>NZ_JBBOTB010000001.1:0-4800000 GCF_038005345.1 Paenibacillus sp. FSL H8-0122
GAACGTAAGAAATACGGCCTCAAAGCTGCTCGTCGCGCTCCACAGTTCTCGAAACGTTAAGAATCCCTTGTTATCAAGGAATGGAAGCTCCTGGCCTTTATGGCTGGGGCTTTTTTGTTTTTCTCCAGAATACTAATGTTCACAATACTTTATTCCAAATTGAACAAAACCCATTGACTTCGCCGGATAAACGGATATACTATATCTTATAGAATTAGTCGGGATTAACCTCGTAGGTTTCGATCTTGACGATATCCGGATGGAGGAAACTAAGATGAACCTGCTCGAGAAAGAGGATTTAATCAAAGTGAAAGCGGAAGAGCTGGAGCATGCAGCTCCGGAGGAGATCATCCGCTGGGCGGTGGAGACCTTTCCGAATATAACCTTTGCCTGCAGCTTCGGGGCGGAGGATGTAGTGCTGGTGGATATGATCCAGAAGGTGAGTCCTTCGACAGATGTGTTCTATTTAGATACGGATTATCATTTCAAGGAAACCTATGAGACTAGAGATATTATGGCTGATAAGTACGGGATGGAATTCGTCCGGGTGTCTCCGCAGATTACGGTAGAGGAGCAGGCCTTGCAATATGGCGAGGCCCTATGGAATACTGACCCTAACCAGTGCTGCGCAATCCGTAAGGTAGAACCGTTGACCCGTATTCTCTCGCAATACGACGCATGGATTACCGGGATTCGCCGGGACCAAGCACCTACCCGGGCCAATGCGAAGAAGATAGAATATGATAATAAGTTCGGGCTGGTCAAGTTCAATCCGATTGCCAACTGGACTACGGAGGATGTGTGGAATTATATCCGCGAGAATGATGTAATCTACAATCCGCTGCATGACCGCAATTTCCCGAGTATCGGCTGTGAGCAATGCACCCGGGCTGTAATGCCTGGTGAAGATCCGCGTGCCGGCAGATGGTCCGGTTCGGACAAGACAGAGTGCGGACTGCATAAATAAACACAAATAAGATACGCCTAAATAAGTATCGCTCAGATATAATCACTTAATCATTAATTTACCCGCACGCACTAAGCTACCAGCACTCTATACCGCACTACACAGGCACTACACAGGAGGAGAGAACAGGGATGACTTCAATACTTCCTCACGGAGGAACACTGATCCGGCGCATCGCAGACGGAGCAGAGAGAGAAGAACTGCTGAAGCAAGCTTCAGGCCATCAATCGATTGCCCTCAATACATGGACCTTGTCTGACTTGGATCTAATTGGTGTAGGCGCCTTCTCGCCGCTCACCGGATTCCTGAACGAAGAGGATTATCACTCGGTAGTAAGCAATATGCGCCTGGCTAACGGAACCGTATGGAGTATACCGGTTACGCTGGCTGTCGGTGACGAGCTTGCAGCAACTCTTAAGACAGGCGACAGGGTTTCTCTAATCGGTGAAGACGACGGTGTTGTCTACGGTCTGCTGGATATCGAGAGTATCTACACAGTAGATCAGCAGGTGGAGGCGCACAATGTGTTCAAAACAACCGATCCCGCGCATCCCGGAGTCAGTAAGCTGCTGTCCCGGCCGGCAACCTATGTAGGCGGACCTATAACGGTGCTGAACCGCCCGCAGCCGGAGAAGTTCGCTGAATTCTATTTTGACCCCGCCGAGACCCGCCGGATATTCGCCGATAAGGGCTGGAGAACGGTTGTAGGCTTCCAGACGCGTAACCCGGTACATCGTGCCCATGAGTATATCCAGAAATGCGCTATGGAGGTTGTGGACGCTCTGTTCCTCAACCCCCTGGTTGGTGAGACCAAGTCGGATGATGTTCCGGCCAATGTGCGGATGAAGAGTTATCTGGCTTTACTGGAGAATTATTATCCGGAGAACCGTACCTTCCTTGGCGTCTTCCCGGCAGCGATGCGTTATGCGGGCCCCCGTGAAGCCATTTTCCATGCCATGGTGCGCAAGAATTACGGCTGTACCCATTTTATTGTGGGTCGTGATCACGCCGGTGTGGGGGATTACTATGGTACGTATGAAGCTCAAGAGATCTTTGCGAACTTCACCGCCGAGGAGCTGGGCATCACACCTCTGTTCTTCGAGCACAGCTTCTTCTGCGTGAAATGCGGCAATATGGCTTCCAGCAAAACCTGTCCGCATCCGTCTGACCAGCACTTGACGCTCTCCGGTACGAAAGTACGGGCACTGCTGCGTGACGGACAGTGTCCGCCTCCTGAATTCACACGCCCTGAGGTGGCGCAGATCCTGATTGAAGGCATGTCACCGGAAGCCGCTGTGAAGTCCTAATCGAATAGGGAGCATAGCCAGTACTATTTGGCCCTCTTGTCCCATATAGATGAGTAGAATCTATCGGGACGAGGGGGTCTTTGTTATGTCTGGAGGGCAGAAGCATAAAGTCTCGGTCTGGATCTCTTGGCGCGGCATCAAAAAAGGTATCCTGGGCGCTGTGCTGCTCACTATAATGATCGGAATCATCGCCTATGACATGCCGACTGCCAAGACGGTCAATTATTGGAGCCTGCCGCTCTCCGGCAAGGTGATTGCCATTGATGCAGGTCACGGGGGGGCGGACGGGGGAGCGGTGAGCCGCTCAGGCTTGATTGAGAAGGATATCAATCTCTCCGTGTCGCTGTACTTGCGCGATTATCTGCAGCAGGCTGGGGCGATTGTGGTGATGACCCGTGAAGGGGATTATGATCTGGCCCAGGGCAGCACCAAGGGGTACGCAAGACGCAAGACGGAGGATCTCAAGCAGCGGGTGCGGAGCATTGAAGAGAAGGGCGCCGATCTGTTTGTCAGCGTACATATGAACAGTATTCCCTCCAACCGCTGGAGCGGGGCGCAGACCTTCTATTATCCAAGCAGCGAGAGGAATAAGGCCTTGGCCGGGCTGGTTCAAGATGAGCTGAGAGCTACACTTGAGAATACGGACCGCGTGGCGAAGACAGCGAATACCATTTATTTGTTAAAAATGTTAAAGATGCCGTCCGTGCTCGTTGAGGTAGGCTTCCTGTCACATCCTCAGGAGTCCTTGCTCCTTGGGGATGATCTGTACCAGCGGAAGGTGGCAACCAGCATCTACCGGGGCATCCTGCGGTACAGCTCCGAGCAGCGATAGCGGCAAAGGGTGGGACTACTCTTCCCTCCGGGGGTAATGCTATAATGGGTACAAATACCGGGGCTTACCGCCGGATAGGAACAGAGGTGCTTTCCATGCAGACCAGGGAACAAATTCAGGAACTTTTACAGCCGCTTACAGACCCGGAATCCGGAAAAAGCCTGATCGAACTACAGTTAATCCGCGATATCATGATCAAGGAAGACCGTATTTCGTTATCCATCGTATGTCTGGATTCGGATGAGAAGAAGCGGATGGAGCTGGAGCAGCAGGTACGCGACCTGCTTACGGAGGGCGGGGCAGAACAGATTCATATCCGCCTGCGTGATGCCACCGATTATGAACGGGCTATGCTCCGCGGAGAGGGCAGCGGGGACGAGCCGGATTCAGATGAAGGGGAGAAGCTCAAAGGACACGCAGCAGGCCTTGAGGGGCATGAGCTGATCAACGAGAACTCAGGGGTGAACTTCATCGCGATCGCCAGCGGCAAGGGCGGGGTCGGAAAATCAACGGTAACCGTGAATCTGGCTGTGGCACTGGCCCGCAAGGGCAAGAGAGTCGGCTTGATTGATGCGGACATTTACGGCTTCAGTATCCCGGACATGATGGGTATTGAAGAAGGGCCGATCGTGGAAGAAGGTACGATTATTCCGGTAGAACGCTTCGGCGTCAAGGTCATGTCGATGGGCTTCTTCATCCGGGAGAATAGTCCGGTAATCTGGAGAGGACCGATGCTTGGCAAAATGCTGCGCCAGTTCTTCGCCGATGTCGGCTGGGGGGAACTGGATTACCTGCTGCTGGATCTGCCTCCAGGTACGGGCGATGTGGCTCTTGATGTCCACCAGATGCTGCCGCACAGCAAGGAGATCATTGTCACTACCCCTCATGCTACGGCTGCCTTTGTGGCGGCGAGAGCGGGCTCTATGGCTCTGCAGACCGAGCATGAGATTCTTGGCGTCATTGAGAATATGGCGTACTACGAATGCTCCTCCTGCGGCAAAAAGGATTACATCTTCGGCAGAGGGGGCGGAGCCCGTCTGGCAGAAACGCTGCATACAGAGCTGCTGGCCCAGGTGCCGCTGGGTGCCCCGGACAACCATATTTCCGAGCCGGACTTCTCACCGTCAGTATATAAGGCGGATACGGCTACCGGAGTATTGTTCGCAGACATTGCAGACAAGCTGATTGCCAAGTACGAGCAATAATCACCCCTTGACCTTGCACACACATAAACAAATAAGGCCATGTCCCATCCACGGGGCAAGGCCTTATTTTAATTAAGAACCCGAACCGGAATCGTCTCCGCCTTCCTGCTTCTGGCTGTCACCGCCCTGCTTGTCCTCTCCGCCGCTGCCTTCGCCTTTACCACCATCCTTTTTCTCAACCTTAGGCTGCAGTTCATCCTGGACCACGGATTTGAGAAGCGTAAGTACTTCCATACGGAATAGCGGGTTCTGCATAGCCTCCTGCATAATCGTCATGGACTGCTTGCGGTAATCCGGAGTCTTCGTAAGATCGAGGAACATTTTCGTCATTTCCGGCGACTTCATAATTTCGCCAACCGACTTCTGATAAGTGGGGTCCTTGATCAATTGAAGATGAAGTTCCTTGCTCTCTTTATTAATCGCTTTGGCAAAATCCCCGGCAAATTGCGGGTCGGTCATGATTTTTTCGATTTCCTTCTGATACTCGGGTGCAGTGAGGGTATCCTTAACCGCGATCCGAATCTGTTCCGTCGTTTGCATAGGCATCATTTTCATGCTTAAGCCGCTGACGGCGCTGCCCTCTTCTGAGCTTGGAGTCGACAAGGCTTCCTCTACAGCCTTTTTCCCTTCATCACTTTTCAATATATCGACAACCATCGTCTTCATTTCCTTATATCCGCCTTGTCCCGAAGAAGAACTGCTCTGTTCGCCCCCGCAGGCCGTCAAGGTGATTATCAAGCCAAGTGCCAAGCCTCCAGACCAGATAGCCCTCCATTTCATTGGCGCTGCCCTCCTTTATAGAATTACTGACTGTAGTATGCCGCGCCAGGGCACATTTATGTTGAAGCGGAATGGTTTTTTGACGGTAACCTTGGTAAAATAAATCTGACACGGGGAGGTGGAAGCGCTGAGCTTGAGAAAATGGTTTTATTTGTTCTGGACCACACTTTTGATCGGTGCAGGCGGGGCTGTCATTGCCGGACTTGCTCTGCAGATAGTGAATGGCGGTATAGAGTTTAAAGGCACTGCCGATCTTCTCCTGTACTCCCTGATTCTTTTGGGCTACGGAGTGCTTGTAAGCGTATACGCCCAGCTCGGATTTTTTGCATATCTGATTCTCAACTATACGGGCATCGGGGTGTTCCCGCGCAAGGCGTGGCGTTACATACAGCTGGTGCTGGCCGTGCTGGCGTTGTTTGAGCTGATGTTCCTGCGCACCTTTGTCAGCGGAGACCAGAGCGCCCGGACGGATTTGACGCTAGGCGTGGCTATTCTGTTCACTGCACTTATTGTATCTTGGCTCAAAATGCGCAGCACGAACGTATCGGCCTGGGTCCCGACCTTTTTCTTCATGACAGCAATCACTATAGTGGAGATTATCGGTGTGCTGCGGATCGGCGTGGACAGCGCCACAATCTTTATTCTTGTACCACTTATCGCATGTAATGCCTTCCAGATTCTGATGCTGCACCGTGTATTGAAGCCGGCCACAATCTGACCATAGCAATCATGCTCATAACCCCGCCCCTCTGTATACAACCAGGGAGGCGGGGTTTTGGCATTGCCTGTGGGGAGCGGTTAGAATGAAGATGAAGAGGTTAATCTTAAAGAACAGAGTGGAGGAGGGAATATATGAACATCAAGCGCTATATGATAAAAGACACAAGTGAAACACGCCTGAAGGACCTCGATCCTGATGAACGGGGAGACTTCAAATCCAAAGAAGAAGCCGAAGCTAAAATGGAGAAGCTGAAGGAACGGCTGGTTAAGCTGCAGGATATCCTTTTTGCACAAAAAAAGCATTCGCTGCTGGTCATCCTGCAAGGAATGGATTCAAGCGGTAAGGACGGAACCGTCAAACATATATTCTCCGGCATTAATCCGCAGGGGTTCATCGTAACCAGCTTCAAGAAGCCTTCACTGGAGGAAGAAGCGCACGATTTCCTGTGGAGAGTTCATATGAAGACCCCGCCCAAAGGCTATATCTCCGCATTCAACCGTTCGCATTATGAGGATGTACTGGTGCCCCGCGTGCATGGCAGTCTTAGCAAGGAGGATGCCAAGCGGCGGTTCCGCTACATCCGCCAGTTCGAGGAGATGCTGGCGGAAGAGGGAACGACGGTCATTAAGCTCTTTCTGCATATCTCCAAGGAGAAGCAGCTGGAGAAGATTAAGGAGCGGCTTGAAGATCCGGCGAAGCACTGGAAATTCGATGCCAGTGATCTGCAGGAACGCGAATACTGGGACGATTATCAAAAGGCGTATGAGGATGTTTTCCAGGAAAGCAGTATAGATAAGGCTCCGTGGTACTGGATTCCGGCGAATCACCGCTGGTACCGCAACTATCTGGCCCTCAAGATTGTAGTCAAAACCCTGGAAGGGCTTGACCTGAGCTACCCGAAGCTGAATACGCCAACGCCGGATATCTCTGAGCTCATCTCACCGCGCCACTAATGCCATACACAGGTAAGGGAGTTACATTCCTGCAGCGTCTTCCAGGCCATTATCCAGCAAGGCGGAATCGCGGACTTCCTTGCCGTTTGCACTGCTTTGGCTGATTAGTTCCGAGACGGTTACGAACTCATACCCCTGGCTGCGCAGCTTATCAATAATCTGAGGCAGGGCTTCATGCGTTTGTTTGCAGGAGTCGCTGGCATGCAGCAGCACAATATC
Source organism: Paenibacillus sp. FSL H8-0122 (assembly GCF_038005345.1). Lineage (NCBI taxonomy): Bacteria > Bacillati > Bacillota > Bacilli > Caryophanales > Paenibacillaceae > Paenibacillus > Paenibacillus sp. FSL H8-0122. The sequence continues at coordinate 6,985 of NZ_JBBOTB010000001.1, forward strand.
TCCGGGATGGGCTTTGCTCGTTACACGGTTAACGATGTTGTCCACACCGATGTTCTTCCAGTCCAGTGAGTCCGTGTCCCATTGAATGACTTTATAGCCCAGATCGGTCGCCACCTGCAGGACTCTTTTGTCAAAATCACCATTAGGCATTCTGATCAGGTTGGGCTGAGATCCGGTTAGCTCCGTCAATACTGTATGGGCCGTACTGATCTGCGTGCGGATTTCATCATTGCTTAGCGTACTGTAGTTCACATGCTTGTGACCGTGGCTGCCAATCTCGAACCCGGCGTCTTTGATGCTTGTTACGATTTCAGGATGGGTTTTGCTCCAAGGTGAGGACAGGAAGAATGTCGCTTTATCCACCTTCTTGTCTTCCAGCACCTTCAGAATCGGCTCAGGCCGTTTCTCTCCCCAACTGATATCGAAGGTCAAGGCGATCAGCTTCTTTTCCGTCGGCACACTGTAAATGGCAGAAGGGGCAGCTTCAGAGAATACGGTGATATTGCCCCTCTCCACATAGACAACGCCGGCGGTAAGAAGCGCAGCAGCAAAAATGTACAGGAACCGTTTGATCTTTTTGCCGCTAAATACATAAAAAGAATTCATAATGTCAGCGCTCCTCTCCCATGCGAAATGCTTGTTTGTTCTAAATGTATGCTCGTACAGGGCGCTTATGACCTCAGATATGAATCAATCCATACGAATTGCAATTCGGCAGAATCCAAATCAGGAGGTACGCATGTTATCTTTTAATACATTTATCAAGGATCTAAGGACGATTCGCACCGCGCTCCTAATGGCCACAATCCTGTTCATAGCGGGGGGAATCTTGGGCTGGCTCGGCACAGATAGTCTTCAGCAGCTGCTGAATGAGCAATTGAAGGGGATCAGTAAGATTAGCGGGAACCTTAGAGAGTCGTCCAATCCGCAGTGGAGCTTTTTTGTATTCATTTTTCTGAACAATAGTATCAAAAGCGTAGTCATCATTTATCTGGGCGCCTTATTCGGCCTCTTGCCGGCGTTCTTCCTGCTCATCAACGGTGCGGTTATCGGCTATCTGATTCATTTGTCCGCGATACAGGGACAGGATCTGTTCACGCTGATTGTAAAAGGACTGCTGCCGCATGGCATCATTGAGATTCCGGCCATCATCATTGCCTGTGCCTTTGGGCTGAAGTTCGGCAGTAAGGTGCTCTCTGCACTCTTTGGAGCGATGAAGCGGAGCGGGGAAGAGCCAGTGAACTGGCAGGGCTTTATGCGGCAGACCTTCACCGCTTCAGTCTGGATTGTGATTCTGTTATTTGTTGCAGCAATCATCGAGAGCACAATTACATTTTGGCTTTTATCATAAAATTCCGGGGAATTGTGCATAACAGTAAAGCCGGAACATTTGGATCTCCTGCCAGGTTGAATAAAGAGAGTCCCAAAATGGAATTTTCTTATGATATTGGTTATAGGTTCAATACTCCGGTTAATTTAGTGTAAGCACTTCAATAGAGCTTCCCACATCAAATGGCTTTTTGATTGAGATGAAACGGCGTTTGATGATTTTGGATAACTATGAATTTCATGAAGGAGGCCAAGCATATGTTGGGGATGTTATTCAATGAGAAGGAATGCAAGGAGCTGGACTATGTTTTGCGTAAAGAGCTGGATGAGATGCTGCTGGATATGAGTGACCAACGTTTAGATCAGAACATTAGGCATGCGATTGCCAATCGATATAAAACAGTTTTCCGTATGTATGCACGATTTGCTCCACAGAAAGAGCTGTCTAAGTATGCGTGGGGTGGACGTTCTTCTCAGTTCAAGCACTAGTTTCGAAGCGGGCTGATAACCGGAATAAATAAAATGAATGGAATAGCTTGACGAAAAGGGAGCCGACATGATACATTATATCTCGCGCTCCTTTTGAATGTTTAAAGAGAAGACGCAGGCAGGAAATAATGAAAAATAACTTTTTCAAAAAAAAGCTTGCCAAACAACGAAACACTATGATATATTATGAAGGTCGCCGCTGAGATGCGGTGAAGAGCTAAAATGAGACATTGATCTTTGAAAACTGAACAACGAGTGAGTGGGAAATCACTTCGGTGAGATCCAAACAGTGATGAGTTTCACAGCGTCTTGTACGCTTTAGAAATTCATCGTGAGAATGTAAATTCTCGTCAGATGTTTCAAAATGAGCAATCGCTCTTTCTAAATACCAATTTGGAGAGTTTGATCCTGGCTCAGGACGAACGCTGGCGGCGTGCCTAATACATGCAAGTCGAGCGGAGTCTGAAAGGAAGCTTGCTTCCTTTCAGACTTAGCGGCGGACGGGTGAGTAACACGTAGGCAACCTGCCCTCAAGCCTGGGATAACTACCGGAAACGGTAGCTAATACCGGATAATTTCTTTCTTCTCCTGAGGAGAGAATGAAAGGCGGAGCAATCTGCTGCTTGGGGATGGGCCTGCGGCGCATTAGCTAGTTGGTGGGGTAACGGCCCACCAAGGCGACGATGCGTAGCCGACCTGAGAGGGTGAACGGCCACACTGGGACTGAGACACGGCCCAGACTCCTACGGGAGGCAGCAGTAGGGAATCTTCCGCAATGGGCGCAAGCCTGACGGAGCAACGCCGCGTGAGTGATGAAGGTTTTCGGATCGTAAAGCTCTGTTGCCAGGGAAGAACGTCCGGTAGAGTAACTGCTACCGGAGTGACGGTACCTGAGAAGAAAGCCCCGGCTAACTACGTGCCAGCAGCCGCGGTAATACGTAGGGGGCAAGCGTTGTCCGGAATTATTGGGCGTAAAGCGCGCGCAGGCGGTTATTTAAGTCTGGTGTTTAAACCTTGGGCTCAACCTGAGGTCGCACTGGAAACTGGGTGACTTGAGTACAGAAGAGGAAAGTGGAATTCCACGTGTAGCGGTGAAATGCGTAGATATGTGGAGGAACACCAGTGGCGAAGGCGACTTTCTGGGCTGTAACTGACGCTGAGGCGCGAAAGCGTGGGGAGCAAACAGGATTAGATACCCTGGTAGTCCACGCCGTAAACGATGAGTGCTAGGTGTTAGGGGTTTCGATACCCTTGGTGCCGAAGTTAACACAGTAAGCACTCCGCCTGGGGAGTACGGTCGCAAGACTGAAACTCAAAGGAATTGACGGGGACCCGCACAAGCAGTGGAGTATGTGGTTTAATTCGAAGCAACGCGAAGAACCTTACCAGGTCTTGACATCCAACTAACGAAGCAGAGATGCATCAGGTGCCCTTCGGGGAAAGTTGAGACAGGTGGTGCATGGTTGTCGTCAGCTCGTGTCGTGAGATGTTGGGTTAAGTCCCGCAACGAGCGCAACCCTTGACTTTAGTTGCCAGCAGGTAAAGCTGGGCACTCTAGAGTGACTGCCGGTGACAAACCGGAGGAAGGTGGGGATGACGTCAAATCATCATGCCCCTTATGACCTGGGCTACACACGTACTACAATGGCCGGTACAACGGGAAGCGAAGCCGCGAGGTGGAGCCAATCCCAGCAAAGCCGGTCTCAGTTCGGATTGCAGGCTGCAACTCGCCTGCATGAAGTCGGAATTGCTAGTAATCGCGGATCAGCATGCCGCGGTGAATACGTTCCCGGGTCTTGTACACACCGCCCGTCACACCACGAGAGTTTACAACACCCGAAGTCGGTGGGGTAACCCGCAAGGGAGCCAGCCGCCGAAGGTGGGGTAGATGATTGGGGTGAAGTCGTAACAAGGTAGCCGTATCGGAAGGTGCGGCTGGATCACCTCCTTTCTATGGAGAATCGTCTTCTGCAACGAAGACATTCAAATCGGAAGCTTCGCTTCCACAATAGAACCTTCGGGTTCGGACACTCACTCGTGTTCAGTTTTGAAAGAGCAAGTCTCTTTCGTATGCGTTTGGTGGCGATAGCGGAGGGGTTCCACACGTACCCATCCCGAACACGACCGTTAAGCCCTCCAGCGCCGATGGTACTTGGACCGAAGGGTCCTGGGAGAGTAGGACGCCGCCAAGCGAACAATCAATTCATTGATTGCTTCACTACTGTAAGTTTTGTTATATGGGCTTTTAGCTCAGTTGGTTAGAGCGCACCTCTGATAAGGGTGAGGTCGGTGGTTCGAGTCCACCAAGGCCCACCATATAACACTTACAAACTGAATACTTATCTGGGGCCATAGCTCAGCTGGGAGAGCGCCTGCCTTGCAAGCAGGAGGTCAGCGGTTCGATCCCGCTTGGCTCCACCAATCATTCTTTACAACAGTATATGCAAAAACTTGATCCTTGAAAACTGGATACCGAAACGAATTTGCGTTTTAGAACATCTTTTAGCTGAAACTTGTGTAAGCAAGTTGAAATAGTTATTAGTTGCTACCGTGATTTTCCTTAGGGAAAACACATTGGTTAAGCTACTAAGAGCACACGGAGGATGCCTAGGCGCCAGGAGCCGACGAAGGACGTGGCGAACAACGAAACTGCCTCGGGGAGCTGTAAGCAAGCTTTGATCCGGGGGTGTCCGAATGGGGAAACCCAGCTGTGGTAATTCGCAGTTACTCGTATCTGAATACATAGGATACGCAGAGGCAGACCAGGGGAACTGAAACATCTAAGTACCCTGAGGAAGAGAAAACAATAGTGATTCCGTCAGTAGCGGCGAGCGAACGCGGAACAGCCTAAACCAAGGGGCTTGCCTCTTGGGGTTGTGGGACGTCTCACATGGAGTTACAAAGGAATAGAGTAGGCGAAGAGGTCTGGAAAGGCCCGCGATAGAGGTAAAAGCCCTGTAGCCCAAACTGTGTTCTCTCCGAGACGGATCCCGAGTAGTGCGGGGCACGTGAAACCCCGTATGAATCCAGCAGGACCATCTGCTAAGGCTAAATACTACCTGGCGACCGATAGTGAAACAGTACCGTGAGGGAAAGGTGAAAAGCACCCCGGAAGGGGAGTGAAATAGAACCTGAAACCGTGTGCTTACAAAAAGTCAGAGCCCTTTTTATGGGTGATGGCGTGCCTTTTGTAGAATGAACCGGCGAGTTACGTTTAACATGCAAGGTTAAGGTGAGAAGCCGGAGCCGCAGCGAAAGCGAGTCTGAATAGGGCGATTAAGTATGTGGACGTAGACCCGAAACCGTGTGATCTACCCCTGTCCAGGGTGAAGGTGCGGTAACACGCACTGGAGGCCCGAACCCACGCATGTTGAAAAATGCGGGGATGAGGTGGGGGTAGCGGAGAAATTCCAATCGAACTCGGAGATAGCTGGTTCTCCCCGAAATAGCTTTAGGGCTAGCCTCGGTGAATGGAGTGGTGGAGGTAGAGCACTGATTGGGTGCGGGGCCCGCAAGGGTTACCAAGCTCAGTCAAACTCCGAATGCCATTTACTTCTTGCCGGGAGTCAGACAGTGAGTGCTAAGATCCATTGTCAAAAGGGAAACAGCCCAGACCATCAGCTAAGGTCCCCAAGTGTGTGTTAAGTGGGAAAGGATGTGGAGTTGCACAGACAACCAGGATGTTGGCTTAGAAGCAGCCACCATTGAAAGAGTGCGTAATAGCTCACTGGTCGAGTGACTCTGCGCCGAAAATGTAACGGGGCTAAACACACCACCGAAGCTATGGCTAGATACTTTGTATCTGGGGTAGGGGAGCGTTGTGTAGGGGTTGAAGGTGTACCGTAAGGAGCGCTGGACACTACACAAGTGAGAATGCCGGTATGAGTAACGAAAAGATCAGTGAGAATCTGATCCGCCGAAAGCCCAAGGTTTCCTGAGGAAGGCTCGTCCGCTCAGGGTAAGTCGGGACCTAAGGCGAGGCCGACAGGCGTAGTCGAAGGACAACAGTTTGAAATTACTGTACCACCGTAATCCGCTATGAGCGATGGGGTGACGCAGGAGGGTAGTGACGCGGACTGATGGATGTCCGTCTAAGCAGTGAGGCTGGTGTGTAGGCAAATCCGCACATCGTAAGGCTGGGCTGTGATGGGGAGCGAAAATTATAGTAGCGAAGGTCATGATCTCACACTGCCAAGAAAAGCCTCTAGTCAGGAGAAGGTGCCCGTACCGCAAACCGACACAGGTAGGCGAGAAGAGAATTCTAAGGCGCGCGGAAGAACTCTCGTTAAGGAACTCGGCAAAATGACCCCGTAACTTCGGGAGAAGGGGTGCCTCGGTAGGGTGAATAGCCCGAGGGGGCCGCAGTGAAAAGGCCCAAGCGACTGTTTAGCAAAAACACAGGTCTGTGCGAAGCCGTAAGGCGAAGTATACGGGCTGACGCCTGCCCGGTGCTGGAAGGTTAAGGGGAGCGGTTAGGGGTAACCCGAAGCTGTGAACCGAAGCCCCAGTAAACGGCGGCCGTAACTATAACGGTCCTAAGGTAGCGAAATTCCTTGTCAGGTAAATTCTGACCCGCACGAATGGCGTAACGACTTGGGCGCTGTCTCAACGAGAGATCCGGTGAAATTTTAATACCTGTGAAGATGCAGGTTACCCGCGACAAGACGGAAAGACCCCATGGAGCTTTACTGCAGCTTGATATTGAATTTGGGTACGATCTGTACAGGATAGGTGGGAGCCGGTGAGGCAGGAGCGCAAGCTTCTGCGGAGGCGCCGTTGGGATACCACCCTGATCGTATCTAGGTTCTAACCTAGTGCCCTGAGCGGGTACGGGGACCGTGTCAGGCGGGCAGTTTGACTGGGGCGGTCGCCTCCTAAAGAGTAACGGAGGCGTTCAAAGGTTCCCTCAGAATGGTTGGAAATCATTCGCAGAGTGCAAAGGCATAAGGGAGCTTGACTGCGAGACCTACAAGTCGAGCAGGGACGAAAGTCGGACTTAGTGATCCGGTGGTACCGCATGGAAGGGCCATCGCTCAACGGATAAAAGCTACCCTGGGGATAACAGGCTTATCTCCCCCAAGAGTCCACATCGACGGGGAGGTTTGGCACCTCGATGTCGGCTCATCGCATCCTGGGGCTGAAGTAGGTCCCAAGGGTTGGGCTGTTCGCCCATTAAAGCGGTACGCGAGCTGGGTTCAGAACGTCGTGAGACAGTTCGGTCCCTATCTGTCGTGGGCGCAGGAAATTTGAGAGGAGCTGTCCTTAGTACGAGAGGACCGGGATGGACGTACCGCTGGTGCATCAGTTGTTCCGCCAGGAGCATGGCTGAGTAGCTACGTACGGACGGGATAAGCGCTGAAAGCATCTAAGCGTGAAGCCCCCCTCAAGATGAGATTTCCCAATTAGTAAGACCCCTTGAAGACGACGAGGTAGATAGGTTGGAGGTGGAAGTGCAGCAATGCATGGAGCTGACCAATACTAATCGGTCGAGGGCTTATCCAAATTTCTAACACGCAGATTCGTTTCGGATTCAGTTTTCAGGAATCAATTCCTGAAGCATTTACGCTGTAAATGCCCGTTTGGTGGCGATAGCGGAGGGGTTCCACACGTACCCATCCCGAACACGACCGTTAAGCCCTCCAGCGCCGATGGTACTTGGACCGAAGGGTCCTGGGAGAGTAGGACGTTGCCAAGCGGACAATATTCCCTGATAGCTCAGTTGGTAGAGCACTCGACTGTTAATCGAGTTGTCACAGGTTCGAGTCCTGTTCGGGGAGCCATGCTCTCATAGCTCAGCAGGTAGAGTGCTTCCATGGTAAGGAAGAGGTCACCGGTTCGAATCCGGTTGAGAGCTCCACAAATTTTTTAAGGCCCGTTGGTCAAGGGGTTAAGACACCTCCCTTTCACGGAGGTAACATGGGTTCGAATCCCATACGGGTCACCATTTTTTATGGGATGAGAATTCCCTGGGTTCGTTGAAGCATAGGCATCGTAAGGAATACTTCGCAATCTCGTAACGGAGTGAAGAGTATCCCATACGGGTCACCATTTTTAATCAGTACCCTTATTAGTCACCATACATATGGAGGCTTAGCTCAGCTGGGAGAGCATCTGCCTTACAAGCAGAGGGTCGGGGGTTCGAACCCCTCAGCCTCCACCATAATGTTCTTGATATTTGAGGGAGATTGTGGGCATTATATAGGTATCTATTGTAGGGGATTCGCCAAGTGGTAAGGCAACGGACTCTGACTCCGTCATCATAGGTTCGAATCCTATATCCCCTGCCAAATATGAGCCATTAGCTCAGTTGGTAGAGCACCTGACTTTTAATCAGGGTGTCGAAGGTTCGAGTCCTTCATGGCTCACTTTTATTGATTCATGCGCGTGTGGCGGAATGGCAGACGCACCAGACTTAGGATCTGGCGTCGTAAGACGTGGGGGTTCAAGTCCCTTCACGCGCACCACTTATTTGCGGACGTGGCTCAGCGGTAGAGCATCGCCTTGCCAAGGCGAGGGTCGCGGGTTCGATTCCCGTCGTCCGCTCCAAATTTTTTGCGCCCTTAGCTCAGCTGGATAGAGCGTTTGACTACGAATCAAAAGGTCGGGAGTTCGAATCTCTCAGGGCGCGCCATATTTGCTTCATTGAATTATCTAAGTGTCCCCAGATTCGAACGAGTTCGTTGGAGCATATGCTTCGATAGGATTACTTCGCAATCGGATGCGTAGCATCCGTATCTCTCAGGGCGCGCCATTTATACTTCATTGATTCAACTCTTTGTATTAACGGGATGTAGCTCAGCTTGGTAGAGCACCTGGTTTGGGACCAGGGGGTCGCATGTTCAAATCGTGTCATCCCGATATTTCATTTCACCTGTGCGGGTGTAGTTCAATGGTAGAACTTCAGCCTTCCAAGCTGATAGCGTGGGTTCGATTCCCATCACCCGCTCCATAATAATCTAATAGTTTCGGGATGTAGCTCAGCTTGGTAGAGCACCTGGTTTGGGACCAGGGGGTCGCATGTTCAAATCGTGTCATCCCGATCGAACAGCTTATGGCTGGCCAATGAACTCTTACTGCGGTAAGAGTTTTTTGTTGCGTCATTAAAGGAACATACGTTCCTTTAATCGTCTAAAAAAAAGACAACCTCAGCCGGGATGCCAATCCTTGCATAATAGCTCTGTAGGGACTCATCCTGCTCAATGGCAGTGCCGACCGATAGCAGCTTGACCGCGAACAGGTTAGCCTGCCGCTCTAGCTTGCCTGGCGAGAAATAGGAATTCTCCTCCAGAAAAAAACGGTTGACCCCTTTGTGCAGACGGTCATGCGCGAGTTCATGGGCGCATACGAATCGTTGCCACTCCAGCGGCAGCTGGTTATGAATGACGATGAACCTTCTTCTTAGCTTGCGGTAGTAGAGGCCCTTGGTGCCGTCACCCAGATGCATGAACCGGATGTGAATCCCCAGTGCTTCAGCCAGCTCGAAGGGGCTGCTGCTATTGTATTTTTTGACCAAACGCTTGATTAGTTCATCCATATTCTTCACCCGCAGCATGTTAATAGTAGTTGGATTGCCTGGTATTTACTCTTTACCTGGAGGGTGCTTGGGCTTGGTCCGCTTGTTCATCTGCTTAGCCTCCCAGAACAGGCCGGTTAGTACGTCCTTGATTCGCTGCTTATCCTCCTTGTTCAGGGGAATTCCGTCAAACATCAGCTCACCGTCATCCTCCAGCATTTGGCGGAAGTCCCGCTTATCCTTGCTGGTGGCCCAGGCAGGCACAGTGCCCTCTGTACTGCTCTCAGTCTCGGTTAAATAACCGGCATGGCCCATCAGCTCCTCGTAAGACACATCGGTCGCTTCAGCAATCTTACGCAGGGTAGCCGGCTTGGGGACACCCCGTAATCCATTCTCGATTCGTGAGATTTGGGCTCCACTGATACCGGCAAGCGCTGCCAGCTGATTAATGGTCAATCCCTTTCCTTCCCGAAGCTGTCTCAGATAGTATCCGAATTCCTCTGCCATCGATAACCACTCCTTATCCCTAATCACCTAAAAAGCTGTTGTACTTACTATAAGCTATTTATGCCAATAGGTAAACAATAAAGAGTCTATTATTGCCAAAAGGTAAGAATGGGCATGCATTTAGCTTGTTTATGCTGCAAAACGGGCGAAAATGAGGTTTTACTGAATTGGTAGATAAGTGGTATATTATGAAAAAAGGCGAACACTATACGAACAAGTAGAATTTTAACACATTTGACCGGAAAGGTCCGCAACAAAGTTCTTAAATCTGTATAACATCTAAGGAGTGGTATAAATGATGATGATTCTATCTTCGCTGCCCGAGCTTGACCGCCGCCGGACTCAGGTCACTATAGAGAATATGCTGGAGAAGTACCGGATTTTCAAATCTGTAACGTTTGAGGCTAAAGAGGCCGGGATTACGTACTCCTATACGGAACGGTTCCATGGCGCAACCCATACGGTTACTGATCAGACAGCAGCAATTGCCACGCATAATGTAGATGTGCCTGCTGCAAGACGGGCATACTGTGATGTAATTGATTCAGTCGTAGAGCGGCTTACCCAGAGGGAACAGCAACTGGTGCGGGAGAGATACATGCGCAGGGAGGAGAGCTACGACTACACTATCTATAATCATGTGTTCGATCCCCCGGTGAGCAAGGATACTTATGTGAAAATAAGATCGAAGGCGTTCTACAAGATGGCGCTGGCGCTCGCCGATCTGCAGCTGCTGTCTCTGGCTGCGCTCACGAAGACCCCGGCTGGAGGGAACCTGCCGAAGGGGTAGAAATGTTTTGGACACAAAATGCAGACTCCATATGTAATCAGATGGCCGTATTGCCCGCCGGGGTGATACGGTCTTTTTGCATGAGCTTATATGTTCTGGCGGCCTCGCCGTATATTGAACCCTTCCATTGAAGCAGGACGTGCAGGAGAGACGGGGCTAAGAGCGGGGAACGCCGTGAAACATCCCTTTTTCCACCGGAAGTTATCGTTAACTCCTCTGTAAAAGCGCCTGCGCAAGGTCTCAGGGGGTCTATGATTATAACATGGCAAATGAAGCAGAAGGACACCGCAGGAGCATGAATGCTCCACCTCATCGAAGCCTACAAGAGGCTGGCAGACAAGCGCGGTGAAAGCTCCTTCGGTCATTGCCGGATACAAGACGGGTCCTATTCTTCCTGAATCGAATCCGTGGGTGACTTCAAGAAAGGCAGGAGGGATTACCACATCTATTCATGAGAGGAATGAAATCATGACGGTACAACAACTACGGGGAGTTATCACGGCTGCGCTGGTGCAGTTTTTCCCGGATATTCCTGTCTATGCGGAAGGGGATAAGCCGCAGTCAGCCTACTTCAGGCTGGAGCTGCTCTCGGCAACCTACGACAGACAGCGTGAAGGCAGATACATGGCGGTCTACCGCTTCGGTATCCGCTATGAGCAAGGCAGTCTGCTGGATGCAGAGGCTATAGCTGACGGGCTCTGTGAGGCGCTGGATGCAAGAGAAAGTGTAAACCCCGCTTATCGGGTGGTGCGCCAGTCCTGGGTGGCCGGAGCAGAGGAACGGGGAGCGCTGTTCACCGTGGACTATATGCTCTATCTCCAGAAGCAGAAGCAGCCGGAGGGTGAGACGGAGCTGATGGGACACTTCACAGAAGGGGCGCGGCTGAAATGAGTTCTAAGGAAATGAAGGTAAGTGAACGGGAACGCGGCAGCGGGGGACCGGATGCTTTTGGAAAGAAGCAGATGATGAAGTCCGCTCTATTTGCGCCGCGGGAAAAGGATGTACTGGAGGTAGTTCTGCAAGAGGACGGGAGCTACACCTTGGAAGAGGCTAAGCATTTAATGGAGCTGTATCTAAATAAGGAGGTTATCTAATGGCTGGAGGAACATGGACAACACAAAACAAGGTACGTCCGGGGGTATACGTAAATGTAGCCTCGAACGGCATTGTGGCAGGTAAAATGGGGGAACGCGGTACGGCTGCTTTGGCGCTTGCACTGCCTTGGGGACCAGCGGGCGTCATTGTAAAGCTTACGGCTCAGGACGATTTCCAGCAAAAGCTGGGCTACGATCTGACGGCTGCAGAGCTGCTGCCGGTGAGAGAGGTGCTGAAGCGGGCGGGCACACTGCTGCTCTACCGCCTGAATCAGGGTGTGAAGGCTGCTGTGACCAATAACGGAGTTCAGGCGACTGCGCTGTATGGCGGGGAACGCGGGAATGCGCTTAAGGTAGTGATTGAGAAAAATATCGATGACACTACCCAGTTCGATGTCCGCACGCTGCTGGACGGGGCCGAAGTGGACAAGCAGACGGTAAGCGCTGCTTCCAGCCTGACTGCGAATGCATATGTAGAATTTAAGCCAAGTGAATCCGGTTCACTAACGGTGACGGCCGGGCTGCCGCTCTCGGGCGGTGCAAATGGAACGGTCACGAATGCGGAGCATAGTGCGTTCTTGTCGGCGCTGGAGGTTCAGGATTTCCAGACTGTGGGTCTCGTGTCACAGGATAACACGCTGAAGTCCCTGTATAGCGCCTATGTGAAGCGTCTGCGTAATACGGAAGGCAAGAAGGTGCAGGCAGTCTTGTCCGATTACGCTACGGCTGACCATGAAGGCATTATCAGTGTGGCGAACGGTGTAATTCTGAGCGATGGGACGGTAGTGGATAAAGCTTATGCCGTGGCTTGGGTTGCCGGTGCTACTGCCGCTGCTGCGGTGAATGAATCCCTGACTTATCAGGCCTATGACGATGCTGTAGATGCAGATGTGCGTTTCAGCCATTCCGAGACCGTAGAAGCACTTACAGACGGAGAACTGCTATTCACCTATAGCGGAGGCCGGGCAGTAGTGGAGCAGGACATTAACACGTTCACCTCCTTCTCCACAGACAAAGGCAAGGCCTTCTCCAAGAACCGCGTGCTGCGTGTGTTGGATGGGATCGCTGGTGATTTGAAGCGGATTTTTGAGAGCTACTTCATTGGGAAATTGCCGAATAACGAGGACGGGCGTGCGCTGTTCTGGTCGCAGTGCGTCACTTATATGAATGATCTGCAGAACCTTGGGGCGATTGAGAACTTCAATGCGCAGAGCGACATTGTAGTGACTCCTGGAGCGGACAGTGACAGCGTAGTGCTGGAGGTAGCAGTGAAGCCGGTAGATTCGGTAGAAAAAGTATATATGAAAGTGAAGGTGGTCTAAGATGACATTCTTGAGAGCCAGCGATACGCTGTCCGGCCAGGAGGGCCGGGCCTATGCCACGATTAACGGACAGACGGAAGAGATGTTCTATGTCAAAACCCTGGAAGCCACTGTAGAGAAGCAGAAGGCGGAAGTGAAGACGCTTGGACGCCGCGGAGTGCAGCATAAGGCGACCGGCTGGTCGGGCAGCGGTACGATGACGATTTTCTATATGACGAGCCGTTTCCGCCAGATGATGCTGGAGTACATGAAGACCGGGATTGACCAATACTTCAGCATTATCGTAACCAATGAAGATCCGTCCTCAACCGTGGGCGCCCAGCGCATCATGCTGAAGGATGTCAACCTGGACAGTGTCATTATGGCTTCGCTGGATACGGAGTCCGATGCGCTGGAGGAAGAGGTTGCTTTTACCTTCGAGGATGTGGAATTGGTGCAGCCCTTCGCGGCCCCGGTTAATGGCGGTCAATAAAGCGTAGTCACGCCATCCTTAGAACAGAGCTGGGGAGGGCCGGGCGTAGTTAGTAACTGATTGTTGATTGAACAGGTTTTGAGGTCCCCGCAAAGTATCTGGATCATCTCGTAAGCCAAAGCCGCGCTATGCGGCGGTATGCTGCGGCGGGCCTCTCCGCTGCTCTAACACAATAAGAATCCGGGAGGAACGACATGAGTGAATTAAGTTTGTTTTTTGCGCAAAATGCGGCTTGTGATACGACAGAGGAATTTGCGGTCTCGCTGCGGTTCAAGGACAAGGAAGGTAACCCTGCCGTCTGGAAGCTGCGCAGTATGAATGAGGAAGAGAACCAGGAATGCCGTAAGGCGGCTACCCGCAAGGTCAAAGGAAAGAATGGCACCTACACTACGGACATTGATCCCAATGAATATATGGCGAAGCTGATGACGGCAAGCATCGTGCACCCGGACCTCAAGAACACGGAGCTTCAGCGTTCCTACGGGGTGATGGGCGCGGAATCGCTGCTGCGCAAAATGCTGCTGCCCGGAGAATTCGCTGCGCTTGGGGAACGGGTACAGGCCCTGAACGGCTTCGCCACCGATATGAACGAGCTGGTGGATGACGTAAAAAACTAATCAACGAGGGCGATGGTGAGGCCAATCTGGCCTATTACGCCCTCCATGAGCTGCATATTCTCCCGCATGAGCTGATGAAGCTTTCTGTCCGCGAACGCGCGGCGATCTATGCCATGATCTCCGTCCGCGTGGACAAGGAGAAGCGGGAGCGCGCGCGGAGCAAGGGGAAGAAGCGATGAAGGGGGTGAAAGAATGGAAATCGATAGCTCGAAAGCAGTCATTATCTCGCGCAGGTCGGTTACGATCTGGAAAGCCGTCCACAAACAAAGCCTGCGGATGAATAATAATCTCGACATGGTTAACCGGTCGGTAAAGGGTTTTCAGGCGGCTGTGAGACGTTCCAGTGAACAAATCATCCGCTCGGAGGATCGGATGATTCAATCCTTGCAACAGATTAATGATACGCTGTTGGAAGGATTTAAACGGCTGCCTGTCAAAGTGGATGTGTCCAGAACAATTGTGATGCAGCAAAGTCAAAGGGCTGCGCAATCCCAGCAGTTGGGGGTCCGGATGCTTAACGCCGCTCCTACTGTAGAGGAGCCTGAGAAAAAAAAGCCCGAGCCCAAAGAGGTGAAGTGGTGGGAGGGCCTCAAGGAAAAAGAAAAAAAGGAAGAGGAAGAGAAGAAACCTGAGGTGAAAAAAGAGGATGTTAAACCGCCAGTGGTGAAACCTGAGGTTCTTCCGAAACCGAAAATCAACTTGAAGAAGGACCCGGTACCGCCGCCGTTGCCGCCACCTCCACCTCCACCAGTCCCGCCTGCACCGGGCGGCGATTCCAAGATCATGAAATTCCTCAAAACGGCTGATGTGGTAACGCCTTTTAACACGATTAAGTCGTTCGGGGAGAAGGCCGTGAAGGAAGCAGCACAGCCGGGGGATATTGAGAAATGGAACGTGATGAACGAGAATATTGACAATGCGCTCGGACAGATTGGTGCTAAGGCAATGGGCGCTCTGCGGCCGGTAATGGATATGATTAACAACGCGTTAACTTCAGGACAGCTTGCACCGCTGATTGATGCGATGGCTAACGGGTTTCTTGTCATAGCGAATGTGATCTCAATGGTGGTTAATGGATTGTTATGGCTGGCTCAAGTGGTTCAGGATAACTGGTCTTTCATCAAGCCTATTCTTGAGGCGATAGCGATTGTTTTCCTGGCAGCTATGATTGTTCAGGTCTATATGCTCGCTGCAGCCTGGCTGGCTGCTAACTGGCCAATCTTAATCGTCATTGCGGTGATAGCAGTCTTATTGATGATTTTGCAGCATCTTGGCGTCTCGGCGGGCGAGGTGATTGGATTTATTGTGGGATCGTTCTACTACCTGGCTGCAGTTGTGCAGAATATAGCCATTGGTATCCAGAATTTTTTCACTTTGGCTGGCGATGTGTTAGTTTATATATTTAATTGGGCTGTCAATAAAGTACAGGGATTCTTTTATGGTCTTGCCGCTGGTGCGCTGGATGTTATGTATAGTATTGCTGTAGGCGCAGAAGGATTCGCCGGAGGATTCATGAAGGTAATGGCTAAGGCTATTCAGTGGGTGCTCGACAAGTTCAACTCACTGGTTGATATGCTGAGCAACATTCCATTCTTCGACACATTAGGGATCAGTAAGGTCAAACTAGATGTAGAGGAACCGGAGACCCCTCATGGTGCCAGTGATATTATTGGGAAATATCGTCAAGGCCTTGAAGCATATAAACCAGCAGACAAGGTAGTTTTGGAAATATCCAAGCTAACAGATTATAAGGATACAAAAGCGGCATATGGCAAGGGGAATGAAATAGGAAAGAATGCCATGAACAATTTCATGGATAAGGGACAACAAATGGCGGATAAAGCCAAGGAGTTAACTAACCCTAAGTCTCTTAAGAATATCCCGGGAGGTTCTACTAATGCTTTCGCCAACCAAAACGGCAGCCTGAACAACGTCAACAAGGTGGGCGAGGTAGGCAAGATCAATGAAAAGGTCGATATCTCCAGCGATGATCTGGATATGCTGCGGGAGCTGGCGGAGATTCAGTCGATTCAGAATTTTGTCGAGCTGACGCCAACGGTGCAGGTAACAACCGGGAATATTAATAATTCCGGTGATATTGACTCCATCATCACGAAGATCGGGCAGAAGCTGAAAGAGGAGTTCGTCTCTACGGCGCAGGGGGTGTACACGTAACATGGAGGAGTATGGATTCTATCTTAGCTTCAACAACTATGAAGAGGTGATCCGGCTTCCGGTGAACCCTGAGACCTTGGAGATCAAGGAGAACAGCGATGGCAAAAGCTATACCATAGTGGATTTCGGTGAAATCAATGCTATCGCTTATCCGAAGCTGACGGAGATTACGATTGAGAGTATGTTTCCGGCACAGTATTATCCGTTCGTGGTGTACTCCGGCGAGAATGCAGGCAAGCTGCTGAAGCCCTACGAATACGTGGAGCTGATCCGCAAATGGATGCTTAGCCGCAGGCCGGTCCGGTTTGTTTTCTCAGGGCTGAAATCGGCGAACGTGCAGAATACGCAGACCCCAGATTGGCTGAAGCAGGCCAGGGCGCAGGCACAGCAGACTTTTACCGGGGATATTGGCATTAATATGGCGGTCAGTATCGAGAATTTCTCCTGGAAGCTGAGTGCGGGATCCTCGGGGGATATCGATTATACACTTGGACTCAAAAAGTATGTGTTCTATCAGGCGTTAGCTGTCAAGGTGGGCAGTACCGGTGAAGTGAAGAAGCAGCAGAAAAGGGCAAGTGAGAAGGCAGCGCCTGCGACCTATACACTCAAAGCCGGGGATACGCTCTGGTCGGTGGCCCAAAAGCTGCTCGGTGACGGCAGTAAATCCAAAACGCTGCAAAAGCTTAACAATATCTCTGACAGCGAACTGAAGAAGCTCAAAGTCGGCAGAGTGATCAAGCTGTCTTAGGAGGCCGTGGCGATGGAATTAATCGTAATTAATAAGGAAGGCGCCATCTGGAATATTGCCGGGATCGTTACGGATATCACGTGGAAAACCACCCGGACCGGCAAGCCTGCGACGCTTGAGCTTACGCTGGTGGACAGCGGTATGTATCAGCATAAGAAGTTCGCGATCAGCAATGGGGATATTGTGCAGTTCCGCAGAGACGGGGTCGATGTATTCTACGGCTTCGTCTTCAGCATCGACACGGGTGCGAATCAGGAGATCAAGCTGACGGCGTACGATCAGATCCGCTATCTGCTGGGCAATGGCAGTTATGTGCTCCAGGACGTTACAGCCACTGAGGTCATCAGCACCATTGCCAAAGACCGCGGATTGCGGACTGGACTACTGGAACCGGCCGGGTACAAAATTCCCTCTCTGATCGAAGACGGCAAGAAGCTGCTGGATATTATTATGGGCGCTGTCGGCAGTGAGCTGCAGTATAAGGGCCAGCTAATGGCCTTTTATGATGATTTCGGCAAGCTGACGCTGCGCAGTCCGCAGTCCATGCTGCTGAAGGTGATTCTGGGGGCAGGCCATTACCTGTATGATTATTCGCTGAAAAGAAGCATCGACGATAATACGTACAATACGATTCTGCTCTACCAGGACAACGAAAAGACCGGCAAACGCGAGTTTTACCCGGTCACAGATAAAGAAAATGTAAAGCGCTGGGGTATCCTGCATCTCTACCAGAAGGCAGATGATAAGGCGAATGCTGCGCAGATTCAGGAAAAGGCAGGCAATCTGCTCAAGCAGCATAACCGCGAGAAAGTCAGCCTCTCGGTACAGGCTATTGGCGATATACGGGTGAGGGCGGGGAACTTCATCTATGTGCTGCTGGATGAATTCCAGACGCAGCTGTTCCTGGTAGATCAATGCAGCCATAAAATTTCCGGAGGGGAGCATACGATGTCCCTAGACATTAAGGTGGTGTAGACAACATGCTCGATATTATTAAACAGGCAAGCCTCGGGGCCGTATCCAATACGAATCCGGTGGCTTTGTCTTATGAGACGGTGGTTCTGGCACAGCCGCTGCAGATTCAGGTGGAGCAGCGGCTGCTGCTGACAGGAGCCGCACTGGTTGTGGTTGAATCCGTGATGGAGAGCAAGGCTGTGATCGAAGGCCGGGAGATCCTGCTACGGCGTGGACTTGAAGCGGGAGACCGCGTGCTGCTCGTGCGGATGCAAGGCGGACAGAGCTATATTGTCCTCGATCGGCTGGTGGATTTATGATTCCGGCAATAGGCAGATCCGGTCCGGTGACGGGAGCGCTGGAAGGGAATGTGACCGCTGCGGGGAATGCTCCGAGCCTGACGTACCGGATGGACTGGGAGCGGGGGCGGATCGGCGGGCGGGTAGACGGGCTCGAAGCGGTGAAGCAGGCAGCAATCAAGGTGCTGCAAACCAGCCGTTATGAGCACCTGATCTATAGCGCGGACTACGGAACGGAGTGGAAGCTGGTGCTGGGTCAGGACAGGCTGCTGGCCCGGCCGGAGCTGCGCCGGCTGATCGGCGATGCGCTGCTCCAGGATGAGCGGATTCAGGCGCTTGAGGATGTGGAGATTCTTTTTGACGGAGATACGGTTAGCTTCAGCTGTACGGCTGTCACAGTATACGGTGATTTGGAGCTTAGAAAGGAGGGGATGGCCAGTGTATGAGGATCAGACGTACGAGGCTCTGCTGGAACGTATGCTGGATCGTGTGCCAGAGGGGCTGGATAAGCGCGAGGGAAGTATTATCTATGATGCGCTTGCGCCGGCAGCCGCCGAAATGGCCCAGATGTATCTGGAGCTTGAGGTCAGCAATAATCTGTTCTTCCCGGATGCGGCGGACGGCGAATATCTGGAACGAACCATTGCCTGGACAGGACTGAAGCGTCAGCCCGCAGGCAAAGCGCAGCTTGGCGCGAGGTTCTATACCGGCGGCGAACAGCCTCTGGACATTCCGCTGGGCAGCCGTTTCTCCCTGGGACTGCTCCATTATAGTGCTGCGGAGAAGCTTGCTCCCGGGACGTACCGCCTGGAGAGCGAGACTGCCGGGGCTGAGGGGAATCAGTATTCAGGCGTGCTGTTGCCGATTGATTATATCCCTGGACTTGCGCGGGGGGAGGTTACGGGCCTGCTGGTTCCCGGCACGGATGCGGAGACGGATGAAGCGCTGCGGCAGCGGTACTTCGATTCGGCCCGGCGGCCTGCAACGAGCGGCAATAAATATCATTACATGGAGTGGGCACAGCAGATCCAGGGCGTAGGGGGAGCGCGGGTCTTCCCGCTGTGGGCCGGACCGAAGACGGTCAAGGTGGTCATTGTGAACGCGGAGCATCAGCCCGCCTCCCCGCTGCTGGTCTCCCAGGTGCAGCAGTTTATTGATCCTGCGCCGGGCCTTGGCGAGGGCCAGGCTCCGGTGGGTGCGGTGGTGACGGTGGAATCGGCCACAGGCAAGGTGGTTGATGTCTCAGCTAAGGTTACGCTGGCAGCCGGCTATGCGTTGCAGCCGGTTATTCAAGCTTTTACGGCGCTCCTGGAGAAGTATCGTAAGGAGAAGGCTTTTGCCGCTACCTATATCAGTCAATCGGTCATTGGCGCATTGCTGCTGAATACGGAGGGCGTATTGGACTATAGCGGGCTGAAGCTGAACGGCGGAACGGCAAATATCCCGCTGCTGGAGACAGAAGTGCCGCTGTTCGGCAATGTCGTTCTGGAGGTGTAGGTATGGGATATCCGGAGCAGATCGATGTTTTTCAGGATAAGCTGAACAAAAAGGCAAATGGCGGCAGTCATGTTGTAGAGGAGAAGCTTCGGCTCACAGGTGGTGTATTCAGCGGACTGTTGGCCCACGACAATATTAACAATCAGACGCTGGCCGTGTACACAGGCTCACGCTTCAGCGGGACAGAGGTGCGGAATTATTCGGTCTCTTTCCCGGACGAGGCCCCTTGGCGGCGGCTCATTAACATCTATGCGGATGTGCCCGAAGTCTATGTGACTTACGAGACACCGGGAGACACTGTGGAAGCGGATGATGTGAACCAGTTACAGGGCGGGCTTACGGCTACGCAGCTTGAACTGGAGCGGTATAAACAGGCCGGTCTGATTGACGGCGGATCTTTTAGAAGAGAGGTGTAATATGGCACAGACTATTCAGGTCAAACGCGGTACCCGGGCCGAGCTGTCCACTTACGGGATGCTGAAGGCGGGTGAAATGGGCTTCTGCACAGATACGAAGGAGGTCTATATCGGAGACGGTAGCTCCAACTCCATGGTGGGCCGGGCCTTGTCCGGTCCCGAAGCTTCGCGTCCTGCGGCAGCCTCGGTGGGGCGTCTGTACCTTGTGAGCAGCGGGAGTAACAACGGGTATTTGTATTTCGATGACGGGACCGCCTGGCGGCGGGTTAACGCGCAGAAATTAACAGATGTGAGCGGAACGGTGGACGATATCGCTGACGGCTCCACGTATGCCAAGGTGCTCAAGGCGGATCTTACAGCAGGGCATCCCAATAAAGTGTCGGACGGCACGAATTCGAAGACCGCCGCAGAAATTGCAACGCATCTTAACGATGCCGCGAAGCATAGGGTGATCAACGATGGCGGTTCGACGATTACAGATCTGTGGTCCGCACAAAAAATCAAAAACGAAATCGAGCTGGCCAAGCATAATATTGAGCCGCAGGCTTCGGTGAAGGATCAGCATCTGACGGCTCCGCCAGGAAGTCCCGTGGAAGCAGACCGGTATATTATTCCTTCCGGTGCTACCGGCGTCTGGGCGGGGAAAACGAATCAGATTGCGGAATATGCCGCAGGTAGCTGGGCTTATTATGCTCCGGCTGTCGGCTGGACGGCCTATGTGGACGATGAGCAGAAAATCTACAGCTGGAACGGGAGCGGCTGGGTGCGGACGGGCGGCGCGCTACAGACGATCACGGCTGGGAATGGTCTTACCGGCGGCGGGCAGGCGGATAGTGTCACACTGACCGTCGGGGCAGGCAATGGGATCATTGTCGGCTCAACCAGTGTTGCGGCCAAGCCGGGTAAGGGAATCCTGGTCAACTCGACTGGCATCGAGGTCAACATCGACGGCTCAAGCATCGTCTACGATTCGGCCAATGGCAACCAGCTCACAGTAAGCATTATCGATGGCGGGACATTCTAGGAGGCGGTGACCATGGCACGGAAGACTTTGATTCAAATCCGCCGCGGCTTGGAGAGTGCGCTGGGTACGCTGGCCGCAGGCGAGCTGGGCTACTGCACAGATAGCGGCAAGCTGTTCATCGGCAGCGGCAGCAGCAATATGCTGCTGGCGGCAGGCCAAAGCACAGGCGATATGCTGAAAAGCATCTACGACACGAATAACAACGGCAAGGTCGATTATGCCCAGGCTGCGGATACAGTTCAGTGGTCAGGTGTGGACGGCAAGCCTACTGTATTCGCTCCGGCTGCACATACCCATGATTATCTGCCCAAGGGTCCGCTGACCTGGAACCAGCTGAAGGGGGTGTAGCTGTGGCTTATGGAGACAGTATATATGGCCTTGTGGCTTATTCGGCAGATGGAGTGACGGGGGAGGGACCGGAGGTTACCGTTCCTGATCTGATGAAGTACCTGCCCGATTATTATCAGGGCGTGCCTGAGATGGAGGCTGTGCAGGCCAGCGCAGGTAGAGCCTGCGGTGAAGTGGCTTACGCCATGGCCGACAGTGACGATCAGAAGACGCTGGAGTCGGCTACCTGGGGACTGTCCCGCTGGGAGCGGATGCTGGGGCTGGCCTCGGATACGAACAAGTCCTACGCCACCCGGCGGGAGATGATCAAGGCCAAGCTGCGGGGCAGTGGAACAACTACACCGGAGATGATCCGGCGGACGGCGTCTGCTTTTTCCGGGGGAGATGTGGAGGTCGTGGAGGTGCCCGGAGCGTATAGCTTCGAGGTGCGCTTCGTCGGCACGCTGGGCATTCCAGCCAATATGGCGGGTCTGATTCAGATCATGGAAGAGATTAAACCGGCCCATCTGGACTATAGCTTCGTGTACAGCTACACCTGGTGGGACTCCTTGAAGTCCCTCACCTGGAACGGTGCGCACGGCAAGACCTGGAACGAACTAAGAGTATATGAATAGGAGTGTGAGCGATGAAAACAACGGGTAATCTGGGGCTAAAAAAGCCCGATGGTACAGACATTGTAGATATCACCGACCTGAACGGCAATATGGATATTCTGGACACCGCCGTCAAGACCGCGCAGGATCACGCCGCGGATGCGGTCAAGCACATCACAGCCGCGGAGCGCACGGCATGGAACGCCAAGGCGTCAACGTCAGTTGCGACCACGACTGCTGCGGGGCTGATGGCTGGAGCGGACAAGTCGAAGCTGGATAGTGTGGCGCAGGGGGCTAATAATTATGTACATCCTTCCACGCATTCGCCATCGGTTATCGTACAGGACTCGTCCAACCGCTTCGTAACCGATGCAGAGAAGACGGCCTGGAATGGCAAGGCGAATATAGTGACTACGCCACAGCAGACTACGGCGGTTACTACCTACTTCGTCCGTGTGGATGGGAACGACAATAATACGGGACTTGCCAACACGGCAGCAGGGGCGTTCAAGACAATCAACAAGGCAATTAGTATGATTCCGCAGGTAGTCAATCACACGGTTACAATCAGTGTTGCAGCAGGGACTTATGCAGAAGATGTGATTATATCCGGGACTAATGGTGCGGGTTATGTTTCGATTAATGGCACTTCGGCGTCTATTCGATCATTCACCGCCGCGAGATGTAACCGTATTGTAGTTTCTGGTTTTACAGCAACCTCCACCACTCAGTCAGCATTTTATGCATATGATGGTGGGAAGTGCGATTTTACTAGCTGTATAGTAATTGCTTCTAACCCTAACACAGGAATTAGCTTTTTTAATCAACGTGGATTAGTCGAGGGGTGTACAATATCTAATCGCAGTGTCGCAATTCATGTTGAGAAGGGGCAAGTAACCGTTACAAATTGCTCAGGAACCGGAAACGCTACGGCTATTCTTACAAGTGCCGGGGCGATAGTTAATACTGATGGAACTATACCAAGTGGAGCTATAACCGGAGGAAATGGCGGTGTTCTTAACCCATGGGGAGATAATACTAAAACATCTAGGCCAATTGGGGAAATGCACCACGAAAATGTTTCTACTTCTCAAGTTGTCCCTGCCATGACGTGGACAAAAATTTTATTTACAGCGAACATTAATAATAACAAGTCCATTACCGACATACCCAATTCCAGATTCCTTATTCCGGAACCGGGATTTTATAGTATTGAGGCCCGTGTGGGAGCCGTCGCCGGAGCGAATAGTTTGACCCGTGAGATACTGGCTGTTCACGTTGACGGGGTTCAGAACAGTTGGATTGCAGAGCAATTTCATGGAGGCAAGGGAGATATTCAGATTTCTGGAAGTGGACTATATGATTTGTATGCAGGTCAAATTATAGAGCTATTTATCTATTCGGATGTTTCATGCTCCATTTATACAGCAGATAAAACCACACATTTTGCTATTGTAAGATTAGCCTAAAAGGAGGCCTGAAAATGAACCTATCACAAGCAATCAAACAAATACATCCCAACGCCAACCCCATGCACGACTTCATCGTCCAAGACAACGGCCCAGAACCCGTCCTGCGACCCGGAGCAGAAGCCAAGGGCCAGGTACGCTACGAGATCAAGCCGCCAGAAATCGGAGAACAGCCTGTAGAAGGTATCCACTATCGCTACGGCATCGACTATAACCTGCTGACCGAAGGCGAGGATTATGATCTGGTGGAGCGGGGGCCGTATATTGCGGTCTGGAAGCTGGATGCGCCGCAGCCGACGGAGGCGGAGTTGCAGGCCGCTTGGGAAGCGTATCGGGAGGCTGAGGCCAACAAGCCGCCGGTACTGACAGAACTGGAGCAGTTGCAGCAAGAGAATCTGTGGCTAAAGGCGCAGAATAACGCGCTCAGCGAACGGGCGGATTTCATTGAGGATCTCATTGCGGAGATGGCCACGCAAGTCTACACGTAATCGTTCAGCGGGTCTAACCTGCGCATTACCTCTATTATAGAAAGGTGGTGAGAGCAATGGCATTATTTTTCGCACAACGCGTTACGCTGGGGAAGACGAAGTATAGCGAGGTCCCCTCTACGCTGAAGCCTGCGGTCAAGCAGATTCTGTTGGAGAACGGACTTACGTTCCTTGTAACTGAAGAGTAGATTGCCAGAGGCGCCGCTGAGGGCGTTTTTATTTTGCCCTCGGACCCGTCCGGGGGCTAAGTCCAAATGTTCACCGCAGTGACGATGAAGCTTCAAGTTTAAATCTTAAGTGCGTCTTATATAACTACTTTAATAACTATTTTAATAACCACACAGAAGGGAGTGAAGCAATGGACAGCAACGATGTAGCGAATCTGGAGAAGCTGCTGCCGCTTGCGGATAAGTATGGACTGGCTTATATCATCGCTCTGATTCTGCTCATGATTATGCTTGTGCTTTTGCGGTCAATTGTGAAGGGGAATCTGGTGCCGCGTGAACTGCTGGAGCGTGCTGAGGAGGACCGGGACAGGCTGCAGAATATCCTCGACAAAGAGCGGTCAGACTTCATGGCACCCACGCTTGAAGTCTTGCAGCGCTTGAAAATAGACCATTCCGCAAACAGCCACACCAGTAGTACTAATGAAGAAGACAGGGGGGGATAACGTGCTGAGTGCGTGGATCAAGCGTCTATCGCCCCTGCACCGGGACAGAGAGCGGAGACTGGCACTGGCAGGACATAAGGTATCGCTCTCGATCCGCAGGTACAAGAATGTCTCTCAGGACATTCAGGATGAAATCAGGAACAACGGGTTCGCCCAGTTCCTAATCTATGATCGGGGGGCAGAAGATGAGCAGCATTGATATTGTGTTGTTACTGGCCTATTCTATATCTTTTATCTGTGCGCTGCTGCTGATGGCTGCGCTTTTTTTGTATTTCCGCCGGAGATTCCGGGTGCGCGTGGTCAGTCTGTTTATGCTGGCGGCGTTCTTTTTCCTCGGGGCGTATACGGTAAAAATGGCGGTGGCCTTCTGGATCAGATTCAGCTCCGCTCCCGCCCCGGAAGCTATACGAAGCTCGCTGCAATCGGATGCCTGGGCAATTGCCCAGACGGGAACGACCCTAGGGCTAGTCATTCTAACCCTCTTGATGTACACCAGACGCCAGGATCTGTTCGTGGTCCTCTCTGAAATCAGGAAAGGGGAGGAATCGCATGCTGACGCTAACTCAACTCCTGAGTAAATCTGCTGCCCGGTTAAAAGGACTTCATCCCGCCGTCCTTGCCGCAGCGACTGCACTGATTGAACGCAGTTATGCTGGCGGGGTTCCCATCCTGATCACCCAAGGCCTGCGGACGATTGCCGAACAGGATGCGCTTTTTGCCCAGGGGCGAACCCGGCCGGGAGCAATCGTGACCAATGCGCGCGGCGGGTACAGTTATCACAATTATGGGCTGGCGGTGGATTTTTCGCTGCTGCTTCCGGATGGCTCCAGCGTCTCTTGGGATATGAACAGGGACGGGAATCGGAATGGGACCCGGGATTGGCTGGAGGTCGTGCAACACGCTAAGGCCATCGGGTTCGAATGGGGCGGCGACTGGACTAGCTTCAAGGATTATCCGCATCTGCAGATGAGCTTCGGATTAAGTCTGGCGGATCTGCGAACCGGCAAAAAGCCTGCGGCTGCGGCCGTGGAGGCGGTGGTTGAACGGATCAAGCCCAAGGAGGAACCAGTGATGAAGACTCAGATGAAAGTTGCAGTACAGGTGAATGGCAGGAAGATTGCGGACGGGTGGCTGGAGAATGGGGTTACCTATGTTCCTGCACGTAAAATTGCGGAGGCGCTGGGCGCTCAGATTGCCTACCATCCGGCTGCCAACACCGTTGAAATCACCACCATCCCGCAGAAAGGAGCAATCTCATGATGAACCGCGAACTGCTGGACCATGTATTGGCTTTTGCCTCCATCCTGGCCGTATTTATTCTTGCCTTGGTGCAGCTGATCAAAAATAATACCCATTTGCCGCGTAACAGCATCCCTTTTATCGGACTGGGCATCGGGCTGCTGGTTGGAGCGGCGGCGTATCCTTTTACAGAGCTGGAGTTGACCTTGCGTCTATGGGCAGGCGGATTGGCCGGGTTATCGGCTACCGGATTATTCGAATTGGCATTCAACAACCGCTCAGGGCACACGATGAAATAAAAGTTAACCTGTGATGAACGG
Source organism: Paenibacillus sp. FSL H8-0122 (assembly GCF_038005345.1). Classification (NCBI taxonomy): domain Bacteria; kingdom Bacillati; phylum Bacillota; class Bacilli; order Caryophanales; family Paenibacillaceae; genus Paenibacillus; species Paenibacillus sp. FSL H8-0122. The sequence continues at coordinate 33,358 of NZ_JBBOTB010000001.1, forward strand.
CCGGCTCTGCGGAGCTGGCTGTTTTTGTCGTTATACGTCACATAACTTCACATGAACACTGCAAACAGCACATATCAAAGAGAGAATATACCAGAAAGAAATACATAATTTTTTGGGACTGCATAAATGGCCGGTTTGGTGTATAATCGAAATCACTGCACTGCTTTACCGCGCAATAAAGTTGAAGATTTCCGGGCGTTTTTATTGTATGATATGAGGAAGCTTTTCAAATAGACAATGTTAAGAGCATTGATCCGGAAGAGGATGGGGGGAGCAGCATGACCGAACTTACGACTACCGTTAGCAAAAGCAACTCCAACAATCTGCTGCGGCGAGACGTACGGTTCCTGGGGAACATACTGGGCGAAGTCTTGGTACACCAAGGCGGTAACGAACTGCTGGATATTGTGGAGAAAATCCGGGAGACCAGCAAATCGCTGCGCTCATTGTTTTTGCCTGAACTGCACAACGAATTTAAAGAGCTGATTAGCTCACTGGACCCGGAGAATCGCCATCAGGTGATCCGTGCCTTCGCAATTTATTTCCAGCTGGTGAATATCGCCGAGCAGAACCACCGGATTCGCCGCAAACGCGACTATGAACGTTCTGCCGGGGAGACGGTACAGCCGGGGTCGATTGAGAGCGCGGTTCAGGAGCTTCGCGAACGGGATTTCTCCCACGAAGAGGTTCTTGAGATCATGAGCGGCATGTCGCTCGAGCTGGTTATGACCGCTCACCCTACTGAAGCTATGCGCCGTGCGATTCTCGATATCCACAAACGGATCTCCGACGACGTCATGGGCTTGGATAATCCGACGTTAACCTTCCGCGAACGCGAACAGCTCCGGGAGAAGCTGCTGAATGAGGTTATTACCTTGTGGCAGACCGATGAACTGCGTGACCGCAAGCCTACGGTGCTGGATGAAGTACGTAACGGGATGTATTACTTCCATGAGACGATTTTTGAAGTACTGCCGGATGTATATCAGGAGCTTGAGCGCTGTCTGAGCAAGTATTATCCGGGCCAGAACTGGCATGTGCCGACCTATCTGCGTTTCGGTTCATGGATCGGGGGAGACCGCGACGGCAACCCTTCCGTGAAGGCGAAGGTAACCTTGCAGACCCTACGTCTGCAGCGCAAGCTGGCTATTCGTGAATACCAGCGTATTATGCGCGAGCTGATGCAGTACCTTAGCTTTAGTACAAGCATTGTGAATGTGACGCCGGAGCTGCTGGAATCCATTGAAGCCGACCGGAATATTATCAATCTTAACCGGGTCGATGCCTGGCGTAATGATAACGAGCCTTACCGGATTAAGCTTAGCTATATGATCTCCAAGACCCAGAATGTGCTGGACGATGAGAAAAAAGGAACACCAGAGCGCTACTCATCCCCGGCGCAATTCATCGACGACCTGAACGTGATTGACCGCAGCCTGCGGCATCACTACGCCGATTATGTAGCAGATACCTACATTAAGAAGCTGATTCGTCAGGTGGAGCTGTTCGGCTTCCACACCTCTACGCTGGATGTCCGCCAGCACAGCCAGGAGCATGAGAATGCAATGACAGAGGTTCTGGCCAAGATGAATGTTACACCGGATTACTCCAAGCTGTCGGAGCAAGAGAAGATTGTGCTGCTGGAGAAGCTGCTGAATGATCCGCGTCCGCTGACTTCCCCTTACCAGTCTTATAGTGAAGGGACAGAGGAGTGCCTGGCGGTATACCGTGCGATCTATGAGGCGCAGGAGGAATACGGAAAGCAGTGTATTACAAGCTATCTGATCAGTATGGCAGAGGCGGCAAGCGATATTCTGGAGGTTATGGTCTTCTCCAAGGAAGTCGGCTTGTTCCGCAAAGACAACGACGGTACGGTAGTCTGTACTCTGCAGGCTGTGCCGCTGTTCGAGACGATTGACGACCTGCATGATGCGCCGCAGATTATGCGTACGCTGCTGAACATGCCGATCTACCGCGATGCGGTCCGTGCGATGAATGATCTGCAGGAGATCATGCTGGGATATTCCGACAGTAATAAAGACGGCGGCGTGGTTACAGCGAACTGGGAGCTGCGTGTGGCCCTGAAGCAGATCACAGCGACTGCCGATGAGTTCGGCATTAAGCTGAAGTTCTTCCATGGACGGGGCGGTGCCCTCGGACGCGGCGGTATGCCGCTCAACCGGAGTATTCTGGCCCAGCCGGCTTCCACCATCGGCGGCGGGATTAAGATTACCGAGCAGGGCGAGGTTATCTCCTCCCGGTATTCGATGAAAGGCATTGCTTACCGCAGTCTGGAGCAGGCGACATCTGCCCTAATTACGGCCGCTATTCATGCCAGATCACCGCAAGCGGATCTGTACGAAGCCAAGTGGGATGAGATTATTGCCCGTATCTCTGAAGTCTCGCTGAACAAATATCAGGATCTGATCTTCCGTGATCCGGATTTCCTGACGTACTTCAAAGAATCAACCCCGCTGCCGGAGGTAGGGGAGCTGAATATTGGCTCACGCCCTTCGAAGCGGAAGAATAGCGAGCGCTTCGAGGACCTGCGTGCGATTCCTTGGGTATTCGCTTGGACGCAGAGCCGTTATCTGCTTCCAGCATGGTATGCCGCCGGAACCGGTCTGCAGAGCTTCTATGAGGGCAAGGAAGAGAATATGAAGATCATGCAGCATATGTATGCGAACTTCTCATTCTTCACGACCCTGATCGATACGCTGCAGATGGCTATTGCGAAGGCGGATCTTGTCATCGCCAAGGAATACGCCGGGATGGGCAAGAACGAGGAAGCACGTGCGCGAATCTTCGGCCAGATCGAGGCTGAGTTCAAGCTGACCTCCGAGCTGATTCTCCAGATCACCGGCCAGCAGGACATTCTGGATAATGTTCCTGTCATTCAGGAATCGATCCGTCTGCGTAATCCGTACGTTGATCCGCTCAGCTACCTGCAGGTTCAGCTCCTCTCAGAGCTTCGCGCCCTGCGTGAGGCTGAGGGGGATGACGCTGAGCTGTTGCGTGAGGTACTTCTCACGATCAATGGTATTGCCGCCGGTCTTCGGAATACCGGCTGATGATTTGCGTTGATCACCGTAGCTGCACTTTACTCTACCGATCTTGTTCTTCAAAGTCGGCGAAGCCGCTTTAGGGTTTTGGGTCTAAAAGTCGGCGAAGCCGCTTTAAGGTTTTGATTTTCCGGTCTTAGGTCTTGATCTCTCGGTCTTGAATCTTTGAAGCCGGCCCTAAGGCGCTTCAGAAGTTCCCGCCCACCTCCTAGCCGGAGGTGGGCTTTTTTTATAGGAAATTGGCAGTCAGGAAGGCGCACGGGCCCATTGTATGCGGAAAAACCGAACACATTAGAAGGTCGTGAAGGCGCATGGGCCAAATACAGTGGGTCCGCATACCGCCACCTGGCGCAATGTAATCGGTTTTTCTACTACATTTGGACCGCACAGCACCATCCGGCGCAATGTAGTCGGTTTTTCGATTACATTGGGTCCGCACAGCACCATCCGGCGCAATGTAGTCGGTTTTTCGATTACATTGGGTCCGCACAGCACCATCCGGCGCAATGTAGTCGGTTTTTCGATTACATTGGGTCCGCACAGTACCGTCCGGCGCAATGTAGTCGGTTTTTCGATTACATTTGGACCGCACAGCACTCGTCCGGCGCAATGTATGCCAAAAACCGAATACATTGGGTGGTCATGAGGGTTATCGGCAAAATGTATGCGAAAAAATGTATGCGAAAACCGAATAGAAATAGAATGAGGATGAAACAGGTGGATGCAAACAAGTGAGGTGCCGCCCTAAGAGTGGCATACGGCACGGGCATGCTTCATCTGCTAGGAGGTTTTTGCCGTTCCAGGGAGGCCGGGAGTCGCAGACCCGGCCGAGCCCATGCCCCACCCTATTGTTGCCTGAGATATACTTGGGCAACAAGAAAAGCGGTAGCAGTAGTAGGGGGGAACCAGGCTGATGGAGGGGGCGGAGCGGAAATTTGGAACTGCAGGAGCGATAGCGTTCGCCTTTATTGGCAGATTTCAACCGCGGCCTGCGGTTCTAATCAGGAAATCTGCCAATAACAGCGACCGGAAGTCCAAATGTTCTGCGCAGCCCGCGACTAATCAGCCGCCAGGGGGCGAGGGGGTTCCTTCAGCGATCAGCCGCCAGCGTCCCGCAGCAAGCTTTTCCAGCACATTATATGGAAGGTAACAATACAAACCTTGATTTTTGCAAGCACATGATTTACGATTTAAATGCTTGTACCGTGGTCTTCGAAGAGCTGAAAGTCCAAGGGCGGCAAGTCTGGGGGAGTTAACAGGTGGAGAATCTGGAAGGCAGACTGACAAAGCTCGCCCTGAAGGGTGACCAAAGGGCATTTGCCGAGCTTGTGGAACTATATAAAGACAAAATTTATCATTTGGCTTACCGTATGCTGAATAACCGCCATGAGGCGGAGGATGTTGTTCAGGAGACTTTTTTGCGCGTCTACAGAAATTTGGACAGGTATGATGATAAGCAGAAGTTCTCGACATGGATCTACCGGATTGGCACGAACCTCTGCATTGACCGGCTGCGCAAGCGTCGCCCGACCTATTCCCTGGATGCCGAGATGAACGACCAGGAGGGGATTGACGGGTATTCGATGATTCCGAGCGATAATGTGACCCCGGAGACGGAACTGCTGCTCTCGGAGACACAGAGACTCATCTATGAAGCCATCGACAGCCTGCCCGTGAAGTACAGGTCGGTTATGATTCTGCGCTATCTGCAGGATTTGTCGCTTCAGGAGATCGGCGATGTGCTGGATATGCCTGTAACGACGATCAAGACCCGGGTGCATCGTGGCCGTGAGTTTTTACGTAAGAAGTTAGGACCCAAATTGTAAAAATAGATTATTTTTTATGAAACTCCTGCATTGCAGGGACGTATGTAAGTTAAGCAAGTCTTATGCACTAAATTAGCACGTATGAAAGGATTGGCTCCTATGGAATGCAAACTGGCCGTCTCTATGATGCACGACTACCTGGATGACGACTTGCCCGACCTGCAGCAGAGGGAATTGAAGGAGCATCTTTTATCCTGTACGGAGTGCCGTGCGAGGTTCAAAGAACTGGAACAGACCGATATGCTGATGTTTTCCCTGATGCACCAGACACCTGTGGCCTCGGAGGATTTGGTTGGCCGGATTATGGATTCATTACCGAAACCCAAGAAGGAAAGAGCCTTCATCACCTGGATCAAGCGACATCCGGCCCTGACGGCGGCGTCGATGTTCATTCTTGTGATGCTGATGAGCTCCGTAACCTTTTGGAATCAGGATCGGCAGCTTGTGGTTAGAGGGGCAGACCTCGACCAGGTTGTGATCAAGGGGAATACGGTGATTGTACCCTCCGGCAAAATTATCTCCGGCGATCTGACGGTGGAGAACGGTAAGACTCAAGTCTACGGGGAAGTCAACGGGAACGTAACGGTAATCGACGGTTCGCTGTATCAGGCTTCAACCGCCCATATCTCCGGGCAAGTCAAAAGTATAGACCAAGCCGTAAGCTGGATCTGGTATAAAGTGACGAACATGTTCTCTGAAGTTGCCTACCGATAGCTAAATGTTGGTCGCTTGTAGCAGATAACTCATTTGCGCCTCTTTTTCCGGAAAGATGGCGCTTTTTTGTTGCCTGAAATGACAGGTTCATCAATTTACCAGCCGCCAAACTTGCAACCGGAGGCGTAACGTTATAACCTAGAATAAGATTCAAGCTTAACAGACAATTTACATAAACCCAGTTAATTTGAAATCACGGGGGTTTTCGGCCATGAGCTACTTTACCGACCTTACATGGAAAGAATCCATTAAAGATATAATTGATATTCTAATTGTCAGCTACATTATCTATAAAGTGCTCAACATGGTGCGCGGGACGCGGGCGGTTCAGCTGCTGAAGGGGATTATGGTCCTGGTCGTCATCTGGGGCGGCAGTACTCTACTGGATCTGTATACCCTGAGGTGGCTGATGAACCAGGTGTTTACTTTTGGGATACTCGCGATTTTTATTATTTTTCAGCCGGAGCTGCGGCGGGGGCTGGAACAGCTCGGCCGGGGCAAGTTCTTCGGGCGGAATGCGGAGAATGATGAGGAGATCAGTAAATTAATCGGTGAAGTGATTAAAGCCGTGAATTATCTGGCTGTCCGCAAAATCGGGGCATTGATCGTATTCGAACGGGCCACGGGGCTTAATGAATATACGGAATCCGGGATCGCCATGCGCTCTGAGGTCAGCTCCGAGCTGCTGATTAATATCTTCATCCCCAATACGCCGCTGCATGACGGAGCGCTGATTATGCAGGGAGGCCAGATCGCTGCGGCAGCCTGTTACCTGCCACTCTCGGAGAATCCGTTCATCAGCAAGGAGCTGGGAACCCGGCACCGGGCCGCAATCGGTATCAGTGAGGTGGCAGACTCGGTGTCTGTGGTCGTCTCTGAGGAGACCGGCCTGATCTCGCTGGCCATCAATGGACAAATTGTCCGGGATATCAAGGAAGAGTCCCTGATCTCGAAGCTGCACCAAGAGCTGAGCGCAAGCAGCTCGCCCCTGATGGAGAAGAGCTCCGCTTTCTGGAAACGGAGGGGGAATAAAGACAATGGATAAATGGATGAAGAACAACAACTTCAACAAGATCCTTGCCCTGGCTCTGGGGATTATTCTGTGGACCATTGTGCATGTGGATACAGCGCCAACGTACCAGACTACGGTTAATACCGAATCGAAGACGATCGAGAATGTCAAAGTGGAGATTGAGGGCTTCGACAGTGAGAATTATGTACTGACCAAGGATGTGGACAGCGTCAGGATGGAGGTAAGGGGCAAGAAGTCCGATCTGACCTACAAGTTCTCCGATGCCTATCGGGTATGGCTGGATCTGAAGGATGTGAAGCCCGGCGATAATACGCTTCCGCTGATGTATTCGACTCCAAGCGGTGTAACCCTGGATGATATGGTCCCGAATCAGGTGAATGTGCATATTGAGCCGCGGACGACCAAGTCTTTTCCCGTCTCGCTGAATATAACGGGGGAGCCGGCAGCAGGCTATGAAGTAGGCAGCCCTGTGATTGACCCTGTATCCGTAGAGGTTACCCTTCCGGCAAGTGATCTTGGACGGGTAGCGAAGGTGCAGGGGAAGGTGGAGCTGGAGGGGCAGAATGAGACTTTTAGCGAGAAGCGGCTGAAGCTCTTCGCTCTGGACAGTAAGGGGAACGAGCTGGAGGATGCGGTCATTGAACCCTCTACAGTAGCGGTAGAAGTGCCTGTTACCCTCCCGTCCAAAACCTTGCCGCTGGACATCAGCTTCACCGGCAGTCTGCCCGGTTCACTGGTGCTGTCCAGGGTAACGCCGGAACAGGATATGGTAACGGTATACGGCAGTGCAGAGACCCTTAAGACCTTATCCTCGTATGAGGCTGTCCTGGATTTGAGCGCTATCAAGAATGCGGGCACAGAGCAGATGAAGCTGGAGCTTAAGCCGCCGGAGGGCACAGGCAAGATTGAACCTGCGGCAATGACCGTAGCGGTCTCTGCGGCGGAGATTACCCAGCGGACCCTCTCTGCTATCCCCATTAAGCTGGAGGGCGTCAGCAGCGGGCTGACAGCCCGTATCATAGACCCTGGAAGCGCCACTATGGATCTGACCCTATCAGGTGCGCCAACACTGCTGGACCAGCTCGACCAGGATAGCATCAGTGTGGTTGCAGATGCCGGGGGGCTTACGGCCGGTGTTTACGATGTTACGCTGCAGGTGTCGCTCCCCCGGTTCATTACCCTGCAGAATACCGCCTCGCAGCTTGTTGCGAAGGTGGAGCTGGTAGCGCCTGCTGCTCCGGCCGCGACTGCCGCGCCGGACAGTAGCCCTGTCCCGACGCCTACGCCGGAGCCCAGTGCTGAGCCTGCATCCGGGAACGAGACGCTCGTAGAGCCAACCCCGGAGCATACCGGCGAGATTATAGAGGAGACCCCGACGCCGACACATGTTCCGCCGGAGACTGCTGAACCAACGCCGCCCGCAAGCGGCAATAATGCTGACAGTACGGGCGGAACATAACTTTCCGGTCACGAACGAGTCTATTTGTATGTACCTGACATACACGAATTATCGAATCATTCATACTATAATTTATTAAGCTGAAGCAGCGTATTCAAAAGGAGAAAAAAAGATGGGTAAGTATTTCGGAACAGATGGCGTACGCGGGGTGGCTAACCGTGAATTAACAGCAGAAATGGCCTACAGTATTGGACGCTGCGGGGGATATGTGCTGGCAGGAAATGTGGAAAAGCCTAAAGTGGTCATCGGGATGGATACGCGGATCTCGGGTCCGATGCTGGAATCGTCACTCATAGCGGGTTTGTTGTCCATTGGGGCAGATGTGATCCGTCTGGGTGTAGTTTCTACACCTGCTGTAGCTTATATCACCAGATTGCTGAAGGCGGATGCGGGAGTGATGATCTCTGCTTCGCATAATCCGGTGGAGGATAACGGAATTAAGTTCTTCGGCGGAGACGGCTTCAAGTTGACAGACGAAACGGAGCTGCGCATCGAGGAGCTGATGGATGCCGAGCACGATGAGCTGCCGCGTCCGGTAGGATCGGGTCTGGGCACGCTGCGGGTCGATGATCAAGCGAAATACCTTTACCTGGAGTATCTGAAGACTACCATCGACCAGAGCTTCAAGGGCACGAAGGTGGTGCTCGACTGTGCACACGGCTCAGCTTATGAGCTGGCACCACGATTGTTCAAGGAACTGGGCGCGGAAGTGATTGCCATTGGGGCAGAGCCGGACGGGCTTAATATCAATGACGGCTTCGGCTCCACACACCCGGAGACTCTGCGTGCAGAGGTGCTGCGCCATGGTGCGGATCTGGGACTTGCTTTTGACGGAGATGCGGACCGCCTGATCGCTATCGATGAGAACGGCGACGAGGTGGACGGCGACTTCATTCTCTGCATTTGCGGGGATGCGATGAACCGTGCAGGGAAGCTGAAGGATGGCACCATTGTATCTACAGTAATGAGCAACATCGGTTTCTACAAGGCAACAGAGAAGCTGTCGCTGAATACGGCAAAGACTGCGGTCGGTGACCGTTATGTGATGGAAGAGATGCGCCGCGGCGGCTATAATCTGGGCGGGGAACAATCCGGCCATGTGATTTTCCTGGACTATAATACTACAGGTGACGGCATTCTGACTGCGATTCAACTGGTGAATACCATGAAGTCTTCCGGCAAAAAGCTAAGCACGCTGAAGTCCATGATGACTAAGTATCCGCAGGTGCTGGTCAATGTGCGTGTGCAGGACAAAACCAATTATCCGAATAATCCGGCCATTGAGGCCGCGATCATAGAAGTGGAAAGCAAGCTGGGCGACAACGGGCGTGTCCTGGTGCGTCCTTCGGGAACCGAGCCTCTGATCCGTGTAATGGCCGAAGGGCCGGATAAGGCGGAACTGGATCTTTTTGTAGGGCAGATTGTTGAAGTGGTTCAGCGCGAGCTAGTGTAATCACTCACTGAAGTAGCAGGAACGGGCAGCCGGTGGATGGATCAATCCGATTCGTTCACCGGCTGAATGATTAATGGCGTCATGCTGTTTGGAAAAAGTGTGAAATGGATGAAAAAGGTTTTCTTCGCCACATCGTTGCAAAAACGGGTTGAGGTGCATATAATAGACTAAGTGTCATTCCAGAAGGAAAGCGGGGATCGTAAGGTTATTGCAACACAAGCGCCAGAGCTTGATCTTGCGCGGGAGAGAAGGGAGGACCGGTGGCTGCGTAAGCAGTGCAGGACGGTCTGAACGGATCACGGCAGATGTAAGCTGACGAGGTGGAGGTGTTCGAAATGTTCGGCGGGGACCTCCCGGTGATGCACCAGAGCCGTAAATGGAAGCGGAAAATGCGAGGGCGACCTTGCACACAACGCTTTTGTGGGTGCTAACTTAAAGATGTACAAATCATGGGTATGCGCATTTGCAGGAACGCAGACGGTTCTGCCACGGCAGAGGAGAAGACTGTGCATAATCGTGACTAACGATGTAATTGACAGGTTATCATGTTGGGTGTAATGGACAACATCATATTTGCTTTTCTTCAAAACATGCCGCACGGCACGTTTCTTTCCTCATGCGCGCCTAATTTCGATAAATTGGACGGAGGAAAATATAATGTGTGGTATTGTGGGATATATTGGTAATCAGAATTCGCAGGGGATCTTGGTAGAGGGTCTGAAGAAGCTGGAATATCGCGGGTACGATTCCGCAGGGATTGCGGTATTCACGAAGGATGGTCTGCAGGTTGTAAAAGCACAGGGACGTATGGCGAACCTGGAATCCCGTCTGGATGCGACTCCACTGACAGGAAGTGCCGGCATCGGCCACACCCGCTGGGCAACACACGGCAAGCCGTCCGATGAGAACTCTCATCCTCACACGGACAACAGTCACAAATTCTCGGTAGTACACAACGGGATTGTCGAGAATTACCTGGATCTCAAGGAAGAGCTGATTGCTGGAGGATGCCACTTCACCTCCGAGACGGATACAGAAGTCATCTCCCACCTGATTGCCCGTGAGTACAAGGGAGATATCGTTAAGGCTGTACAGCAGGCGATCTCTTACATGCGCGGAGCTTTCGCCCTGGGGGTTCTGACTGAATATGAACCGGATAAATTGGTAGCAGTACGTCAAGCCAGCCCGCTGATCATTGGTCTTGGCGATGGCGAGAACTTTATCGGGTCCGATATTCCTGCACTGCTGGAATACACCCGCAACGTATATATTCTAAACGACGGCGAAATGGCTGTATTGACACGGGATGCTGTCGAACTGATGACGATTGAAGGCAACTTTATTTCTCGGGAAATGATTACTGTCGATTGGGATGCCGTTACCGCAGAAAAGGGCGGTTATGAGCACTTCATGCTGAAAGAAATCCATGAGCAGCCTAAGGCTTACCGTGATACGATGCGCGGCCGCATGAACGCTGAAGGCAACAAGGTTATTCTGCCTGAGCTTAACCTGACAGAAGAACAAATCAAGAACATCCGCAATATCCAAGTGGTAGCTTGCGGTACTGCATATAATGCCGGTCTGGTTGGACGTAACCTGATTGAGTCCCTGGTACGCATTCCTGTAGAGAATGATATCGCTTCTGAATACCGTTACCGGTCACCAATCGTAACTCCAGAGACACTGGTAATCGTAGTGAGCCAATCGGGTGAAACTGCTGATACGCTGGCCGCTCTTCGTGAAGGTCAAGCGAATGGAGCCCATGTGCTGGCGATCACCAACGTAGTAGGCAGCTCTATTGCCCGGGAAGCAGACAGTGTGCTGGTTACGCTGGCTGGTCCTGAGATCGCTGTAGCCTCGACCAAGGCTTACACTTCCCAGCTGATCGCATTCACTTTGCTGGGTCTGTATCTGGCTGAAGTACGCGGCACACAGACTGAGGCTGAGGTTACCAAGATTCTGGCCGCTATGCAGTCTCTGCCGGAGCAAGTAGAAGTCATTCTGGGTCAAAAAGACGCGATTAAAGCCTACGCTGAGCAAATCGCTGAGCATAAGCACTTGTTCTTCATCGGCCGAGGCGTAGACTACGCTGTAGCTCAAGAAGGCTCGCTGAAGCTCAAGGAAATCTCCTACATTCACTCTGAAGCCTATGCTGCGGGTGAACTGAAGCATGGTACCCTGGCCCTGATCGAAGAAGGCGTTCCGGTCATCGCTCTGGCTACCCTGGAATCCGTACTGGAGAAGACCGTCAGCAACATCAAGGAAGTGAAGGCCCGCGGCGCCCATGTCATGGCCATCACCCACGAAGAGCACAAAGACGACCTGCTCCGCTCCGTTGACCAGGTCTTCGTGATCCCTCAGACCCTGCCGCTGCTGACCGCTGCACTGTCTGTAGTTACCCTACAGCTGCTTGCTTACTATGCGTCTCTGGCTCTGGGTCATGATGTGGATAAGCCAAGAAACCTGGCTAAGAGTGTTACTGTGGAGTAGGGTTAGGGGAATTGGATACATTTTTTGATTAATGTTGATATGAAAATATTCATCGATTAAGTTAATTCGTCTTGAGCCGTCCTGAGAAATTAGGGCGGCTCATTTTTTTGGATGGGAAGATACAAATAATAAACCCCACCTCATCGTTAAAACCGTTAGAGTCTCCTACTGCTCATCAAACCGTGACGGAAAGCTGGATGTCGTCATGTGAACAGCTAAGTCTGAAGAAGTTAGCTACTTCGATAACCCAATAATCTCCTGAACATCCGACACAGGCGGTCTCCCATACTGGCGGGCGTATTCGCGGCTGAACTGGGAGGGGCTCTCATAGCCTACGCGGAAGGCGGCATCGGAGGCTTGGAGGGATTCGGTCAGCATGAGACGGCGGGCTTCCTGCAAGCGGATGACCTTCTGGTATTGGAGCGGGCTCATGGCGGTGACGCGCTTGAAGTGCTTGTGGAAAGCAGAGGTGCTCATATTTACGGACTCAGCAAGCTGTTCAACGACAAGGGATTGATCGTACTGCTTAGTGATCACTTGGATGGCCTCAGCAATCCGGTGCGCATGGCTGCCGATGATGGCGAATTGATGAAGGTGTGAGCCTTGGTCGCTCTGAAGAACGCGATATAGAATTTCACGGATCACGAGCGGGGACAGAACAGGAATATCCTGCGGCGCGTCGAGTAATTGGATGAGCCGTACAATGGCTTCCAGTAAGTGCCTGGAGGTTTGGGCAACCGCGATGCCAAGCGACGTTTCACCCGGGATAAGGGAGGAGTCATCCATTTCTTTTACAATTTCCAGGATGGTGCCCGGATCGAAGCTTAGCTTGATGCCCAGAAAAGGATGCTCAGGCGTAGCCCGGGTAATTCTCCCGTTAATCGGCAGCTCCACCGAAGTGACCAGGTAAGTGGAAGGATCGTAATGGTAACTTTTGCCAGACAGGGTGGCTGCTTTGGCTCCTTGGGCGACGACGCAGATCGATGGCTTGTATACAGACTCCAGCGGTTCGGCTACATCTGTGGCATGCATCAGCTGCAAGGAAGGAATGTGCGTCTGGCGGGTACCTGCCGATGGAGCATGGCGAAGGATCAGTGCAGCCAATTGCTGCAAAAGCGGTCCGGTCCGCAATATATCGTCCAAGTTAGAAGCCTCCTTTTCCCATACTCATGGGGTTTGCTGTTAATCATAACGAGTTGAAGAGAAATAGGCAAGAAGTGAACAGGTCTGTTATAACTGGATGCTGGTCGATTGATTTACAATGGATCCATAAGGCCAACCGATCATCATCCGGCCTAAGCAAACTTAAGGAGAGTGGTCCTAATGAGTCAGAACGGAAAAGTAGCCATCGTCACAGGTGCATCAAGGGGTATCGGAAGACAAATCGCCATCCAGTTGGCCGGGTTAGGAATAAAAGTGGCTGTCAACTATTCATCTAACCGGGGAAAAGCGGAAGAGGTCGTGCAAATCATTAAGGAGTCTGGCGGGGAAGCGATAGCCGTTCAAGGCGACGTAAGCAAAGTCAGTGAGGTCGAAGCACTTTTCTCGGAGACAATCGGGCAATTCGGGCGTGTCGATATTCTGGTGAATAATGCCGGAATTATGGACTGCGTGCCTATTGCGGACGTAACGGAGGAGATGTTCGACCGGCACTTTGCTGTAAATGTAAAAGGGACTTATTTCACCTGCCAGCAAGCGATGAATCATATGGAGCGGGGCGGAACGATTATCAACTTCTCGACTTCAGTATCGGGCGCGATGCTGCCGACTTATAGCGTCTACGCCGCAACCAAAGGGGCCGTTGAGCAGTTAACCCGCCAGTTAGCGAAGGAATTTGGAGCGAAGGATATCGTAGTGAATTGCGTAGCACCCGGGCAAGTATCGACGGAGCTATTCCTGAACGGGAAATCTGACGAACTGGTGGATTCCTTCCGGCGGATGAATGCTTTTGGACGGCTGGGCGAGCCTGAGGATATTGCGAATGTGATCGACCTGCTCGTCAGTGACAAAGCCCGCTGGATCACGGGGCAGACGATTCGTGTGAATGGCGGATTCAACTGATATAGTTGAGAGTTCCGTCCTCTATCGCCTATGGTTTATAATGGATGGATGAATAGGAGGGAACGAATTGAATAAAGGTATGTTGCTTGTTCTAAATGGAACTTCAAGCTCCGGGAAGAGCTCCATCTCGGCTGAACTTACGAAACAGAAAGAGATTCCGTTTTATCATGTATCGATTGATGATTTTTTCATGAATTACAATGATTTCATTAATCATAAATTTCCAGACGAGCCTGTACGGCAAATAGACCATCAGGTGGTCTCGCAAATACTGGATGACTCCATAGTCTCCGTGTACTACTCGACGATTAAGCTGTTATCCGAAATGGGATTCAATGTCATCGTGGATACCGTATTCGACAACGATAAGAGATTTAATGAGTTTTGGGATCATTTTGCTGATCGGACTACGCTGTTTATTGGTGTCCTATGCTCCCGGGAAGAGCTCATCCGAAGAGAGCAGGCCAGAGGGGACCGGCAGATTGGACTGGCGGATGCCCAGTTCGACATCGTCTATCGTTTTGATGAATATGACCTTGAAGTGAACACGGAAGAGCTGACTCCGGCAGAATGCGCCGAACAGATCCTTAACTATATTAAGTCCAGTCACGAATACTCGGTATTTCAGAAATTGCGTAAAAGGGATGCGGATCTTAATAAAACGCTACTGACATAACGCTGTCAGGAAGGGTGGGTATAATGAAGACATGTTAACCTACAAACGCGAATATTAGGAGGCTATTATGTCAGTCATTGGACCCGATTTTATCTCCCTTCAGGTCAGCGATCTTGAAGGCTCTGCTGAATTTTATCAACACTATCTTGGACTCGTCCGTTCACAGGCGGGCCCGCCTCATGCGGTGGTTTTTGACACCAAGCCTATTGCATTTGCACTTCGTGACCTCATGCCGGGAGTCGAGCTCAGTACGGGGACTCAGCCTGGACTTGGTGTTGCGCTATGGCTCTATGCCCCGGATACGCAAGTCATTCACGATAAACTCGCAGCAGCAGGCGTCAAAATTACATCCGCACCCATCGACGGCCCCTTCGGACGTACCTTTACCTTTGCTGATCCGGACGGTTACCTGATTACTCTTCATAGTAAAGGCTGATTCCATTAATACCATATTACTGTAAGTAAATTACTCCCCACACGGTAAACAGGTGAACTAATAAATCCTGTTGCTAAATGGGGAGTTTTTGTTTGACCGAATTGTATTTTATAGAGAAATCAGATGCGAGAGAGTAATTTGTGGTGAATTATTTAAGAGGAGGAAATATTATGATGAAAAAATGGACAATTGCATTGCTTTCATCCGTACTTCTTTTACTGCCTTTAACAACAGGGTCTAGTTATGCAGCAGAGGTACAAACATCTACAACGATTAACAATGGTCAAATAAACAACGGACGAGTCATAATTCCCTTACGTGCTGTCTCCGAAAATCTTGGCGCAAGCTTGGAATGGTTTCAAACAGATAAAGTTGTTAAAATCAAAAACGGCAATTCGACGATATGGCTTGCAGCAAATTTCAAACGTGTGATTATTGAATCTGCTCCATCGAGTGAAACTCCAGATACACCGTCACGAAAATATGTCGATTTGGATACTGCAACACAAGTCATCAAAGGAACAACTTATGTCCCTCTTCGTTTTGTTAGTCAGTCGTTAGGAGCAACGGTAGTGTGGAATCAACTGTCTAAACAAGCAACAGTAACAGCGGGCAACAAAGGATTGGTTGTTAATATGGAGACCCCATCTATTCAAATTCCTGAAAAGAATAAAGTTTCTGAAGCACGTTTGAAACTTCTATCTGATAAATTAAATCAAGCCTCAAATGTATCTTCAATTAAAAATGTAAATGCTACCTTCAAACCGTACTTCACGGATAGATTAATGAAGTCTATTACTCAGAACAAAGGATTGAAAACAGCGGGTACTTATGAAACGCCTGTCACTTCACCTATTTATACCAGTAAGAATTCTGCCACACTTTCACAATCTGTAATAATAGCGAATGGTCTTACAGGTGAAGATCAATATGCAGAAGATCGGACAGTCTCGCTAATATTCGCAAACGGAACTTGGAAGGTGGATAGCGTCACCAAGGGGTTTAGAGTTCTGATTTCGGGATTCTCTGATTATCATCCACAGTGAACAGGAGGTGAGGCATTTGAGTCCAGGGGTGAAATGGTCGGCCTTTTTCTTATCGCTACTGGGTATTGGACTAAGTTTCCTGTTTCTGTTTTTTAACCCATACAGTGATCAGGTGGCATCCATCAGCACACAAGTGGTTGTGGTCCTCATGCTCATAGTACCTTCAGCCGTCATGGCTATTTCAATCTGGCGTGGTCTTCGCTTACTTATGGCCATTTCGTTGGTCTGGCTGGCACCCTATTCCTTCTATTTTGCCATTGCAACTATTCCTAGTATTTGGAACGTATTTTTCCCGATCCTATTGGTTCAATTCGTGGCTACCATTTTAGTACCAATACGTTCCAAATGAACAGAAGCCCCCACCCCTTGTCTTTTCTAACACCACTGTGTTATCTTAGGATATATTTTCAGGGAGATATACAGAAGAGGTGAAGCACCAATGATCATCCGGCAGATTTTCAATAACAATGTGATTCGGGCTGAAGATCAGGTCGGACATGAATACGTTATCATTGGGAACGGATTAGGCTTTAAAAAGAAAGCGGGGCAGCGGGTCGAAGAGGAACGGATTGAGAAGACTTTCATGCTGAAGCCTGAGAAGGTTCCGCGTAAATTGATTGATCTGATCGGGGAGACGTCTGCTGAATATTTCTCGCTGGCCGATGAGATTATTGCCCACGCCAAGGCGGAGATGGGTGACATCTTCAACGACAATATCTATATTACGTTAATTGACCATATTCATTTTGCGATTGCCCGCTACCGGAAGGCGATGAATCTGAAGAATGCGCTGTTCTGGCAGATCAAGAAGTTCTACCCC
This sequence comes from Paenibacillus sp. FSL H8-0122, assembly GCF_038005345.1. Taxonomy (NCBI): domain Bacteria; kingdom Bacillati; phylum Bacillota; class Bacilli; order Caryophanales; family Paenibacillaceae; genus Paenibacillus; species Paenibacillus sp. FSL H8-0122. Next base: position 50,434 of record NZ_JBBOTB010000001.1, read on the forward strand.
AAGGAGTTCGCTATCGGGGTGCAGGCGCTAAGCCTGATTCGCAAGCATTTTGACATTGAGATGGATCAGGATGAGGCGAGCTTTATTGCGATGCACTTCGTGAATGCCCGTCAGGATGGGCAGGAGATGCAGCGGACGGTCGAGGTGACCAAGGCGATGAGCGATATCTTCAGCATTTTGACAGAGGAATACCAGGTTAAGCTCAATGAGAATTCGTTCAATTATTCCCGGTTCTTAACCCACCTCCAGTACTTCCTCCAGCGCATGATCAGCGGGGAACAAGAGCGGTCCGCATTAGGCGACAACTTCTTGTACGATCAGATTAAGGTGAAATTTCCGCAGGCTTTTGCGTGTACGGGCAAGATCAACCGCTACCTGGAGGAGACGTACGGGAATGCCATGTCCATTGACGAGAAGGTCTATCTGACGATTCATATTCAGCGCGTTACCTCAAGAGATATGGACCCGTTGGATTAAAAAGGAAGTCAAAAAGGGCTTGCAAACGATTACTTATTCCGCTATATTGGAGTCACAACTTAAATCTAAGGATTGTTACTGCTACAGCAGGCGATACCTAAACGGGATGTGGATCACACTTGTGGTCTCACAACTTTCGTTTAGGTTTTTTTTATGCCAATTTACGGCGGTAAAGCAAAGGAGAGTCAGCATGGATAACAAAAAAATGTCGGAAGACATCATCCGTCTCGTAGGCGGGGAGCAGAATATTAACGATCTAGTCCATTGTGCCACCCGGCTGAGATTCAGCCTCAAGGATAACAAGAAGGCCGAGCGGGAGACGCTGGAGAAGCATCCGGGCGTCATTACCGTGGTAGAGAGCGGAGGGCAATTCCAGGTTGTCGTGGGAAGCAACGTAGCGAATGTATATGCCGAAATTGTCAAAAGCACCAGCTTCCTGTCCAGCACCTCCACAGATACGCAGAATTCCGGCCAGAAGACCTCGGCGGTATCGAAGGTGTTCGAGGTTATCTCCGGGAGCTTCTCCCCGCTGATTCCCGTGATGGCCGGATCAGGGATGCTGAAGGCGTTACTGACGGTACTTACGTTGCTGGGCTGGATGTCTGATTCAGGCGATGCCTACAAGATTCTGTCTGCGGCCGGCAATGCCGTCTTCTACTTCCTGCCTATCTTCCTAGGAATTACCCTGGGCATCAAGTTAAAAGCGAACCCTTACGTAGCAGGAGCCATAGGGGCGGCGCTGATGGAACCGAACTTTACGGCGATGCTGGAGGGAGACGGTGCCCATTCCTTCCTGGGAATTCCGGTGGTGATGGTCAGTTATGCCTCCAGTGTCTTCCCGATCTTCATTGCGATTAGCATCTATGCTTTGCTGGACAAGCTGCTTAAGAAAATCATCCACAAGGACCTGCAGATCTTCATGGTTCCGATGCTCTCGCTGATGATTATGGTTCCGCTGTCGGTGATCGCCTTCGGTCCATTCGGTACAAGTGTCGGCGACTGGATCGCTTCCGGTGTGACTTGGCTGATTGGCGTAAGCGGCATCCTGTCGGGGATTGTACTCGGCGGGGGAATGACCTTCATGGTTGTGTTCGGACTTCACTGGGGCTTCACTCCAATCACGCTGCAAAATATTGCGAACGGCGGTGACCCGATTGAAGCCATGGCTTCAGCAGCGGTGTTTGCCCAGATCGGGGTGGCCTTCGGGATCTTCCTGAGAGCCAAGAAAGACCGGAACCTGCGGAGTATCGCCGCCTCTTCCGGGATTACCGGACTGCTGGCCGGTGTCAGCGAACCGATTGTATACGGCCTGATTCTCCGCTACAAGCGGGTGATTCCAATCGTTATTATTGCCGGGGCGCTGGGCGGAGCGATTAACGGACACTTCGGTGTACTGTATACGGCGTATGTGTTCCATAATATTTTCTCGATTCCGGTGGAGCAGCCGATGTCGATCTTCATTGTCTCGATGGTTGTCTCCATGGGGACAGGGCTGCTGCTGACCTGGCTGTTCGGATATGAGGGTAAGGGTAGAATCGAAGCTTCCGCTCCGGCAGCCGCGCCTGAACCCATTCAGCCGGACAAGCCGGCAGCGCCGTCGGTGGACCTGAAAAAGGAGCAGATCTACAGCCCGCTTACCGGCGCTGCCTTCCCGCTCAGTACCGTTCCCGATGAGGCCTTCTCAACCGGAGCCATGGGCAGAGGGATGGCGATTGATCCTGTCATTGGAGAAGCAGTAGCCCCGGTGGACGGGACGGTGACCTCCATTTTCCCGACAGGTCATGCCATTGGCATCACGTCCGCAGCCGGAACAGAGGTGTTAATTCATATCGGAATTAATACCGTTGGCCTGAAAGGCAAGCACTTCTCACCAGTGGTCAAGGAAGGCGACCGGGTGAGCCAAGGCGATCTGCTGATCCGCTTCGATCTGGAGCAGATCCGGGCAGCCGGGTATCAGACGATCACGCCGGTGATCGTAACCTTAACGACCAAAGAGGTCGAGATCTTCGAGACGGACCAGCAGCAAATTGAGCAGAACGAAGTGCTTTTGACATTGGTGGATTAATACAAGACTGAGGAGGAATTAGGTATGCTGCACAAACAACTTCACGCTTTTCCGGAAAATTTCTTGTGGGGCGGGTCCACTTCGGCTTATCAGCTGGAGGGTGCCTGGGATGAGGACGGCAAGGGGCCTTCCGTCATTGATCTGGCCAACCACGTGGAAGGGGTAACGGACTTCAAGGTCGCCAGTGACCACTATCATATGTACAAAGAGGATGTTGCCTTGATGGCGGAAATGGGCTTCAAAGCCTACCGCTTCTCCATCGCCTGGAGCCGGATCTATCCGCAAGGAGACGGTGCTGTCAATCCGAAGGGACTTGAATTCTACAGCAATCTGATCGATGAGCTGATCAAATATGGCATTGAGCCTATCGTCACGATGTACCACTTCGATCTGCCTTACGGGCTGGAAGAGCGGGGAGGCTGGTCCAATCGGGCGACAATCGATGCTTTTGAACAATATGCCAAGACGCTCTTTGAGAATTACGGGGACCGCGTGAAGTGGTGGCTGACCATCAACGAACAGAATATGCTGATTCTGCATCCGGGATCGATCGGAACCTTGAATGAGAATATGACCGACCCGCAAAAAGAGCTCTACCAGCAGAATCATCATATGCTCGTTGCGCAGGCGAAGGCTATGGTGCTAGGTCATCAGATGCTGCCGGAAGCGAAGATTGGGCCTGCCCCCAACATCGGTGTGATCTATCCGGCCAGCTCCAAGCCAGAGGATATGCTGGCCGCAGATAACTATGCAGCGATCCGTAATTGGCTCTACCTGGATATGGCGGTCTACGGACGCTATAACCATATTGCCTGGAGTTATCTAGTGGAGAAGGGCTATGAGCCGAAGATCGAGGAAGGGGATATGGACATCCTCCGGCAAGGCCACCCGGACTTCATTGCCTTCAATTACTACACTTCGCAGACCGTTGGGGAGAGCAAAAATGACGGCAACGACTTCTCCCACACAGGCGATCAGCACGAAATCGTCGGCGAGCCGGGAGCATACCGGGGGTCGGTAAACCCTAACCTTCAGACCACAGAATTCGGCTGGGAGATCGACCCGGTCGGCTTCAGAACAACGCTCCGCCAGATTTATTCCCGTTACCACCTGCCGCTGATTGTGACGGAGAACGGGCTGGGGGCATTCGACAAGCTGGAGGAAGACGGAACCGTCAATGATGCCTACCGCATTGATTTTTTCCGCAAGCACATCGAGCAAATTCAGCTCGCGCTTACCGATGGGGTAGAGGTGTTCGGCTTCTGTCCTTGGTCTGCGATCGACCTGGTCAGCACCCATCAAGGCTCCAGCAAACGGTACGGCTTCATCTATGTAGACCGCGAGGAGTTCGACCTGAAGGAGCTGCGCCGCATCCGCAAGATGAGCTTCTACTGGTATCAGAAGCTGATTGCTTCCAGAGGCGAGATTCGCTAATTGTGATCATAAAAGGGTTGTCCCGGTAGCCTTGAGAGGCTGCTTGGGGCAGCCCTCTTTTTTTCTTCCAAATCATGCACAACAAAACCGGTACAATCACCGTCTATACTAAAGAATGGAAAATAGCCTCTGAGGAGAGTGAACCACAGGTGTTTAAAAAGCTGGCTTTAACCCTATTAATGACGACGATGGTGTTCAGTGCAGGCATAGCGGGTCCATCACAGGATAAGGCTCAAGCCGCCAGTGCGGGCACTGTGCAGGCGAAGACGGCCGAGCAATTGTATCCGATGGAAGTGAACGGGAAATACGGCTTCATCAACGGCAAAGGCACAGTAGTCATCGAAGCGGTGTATGACGGATACGGGTATTCAGGAGTACCTGGAGGAACGCTGTATGTTGAGGACCATGCGGCTAAAAAGCAATATTATTTCAGTTCAGCAGGCACCAAGCTGTTCGAATATAAGCTGAGAGATGCCGGCATTCTGTATAATGACCGTGCCCTGTATACAGCGCAGATTCAGACCGCTGGTGGAGCTAAGGCGACCCGGTACGGGTATATTGACAGTCAAGGCAAGGTGGCCATACAGCCAATCTACGTCCGGGCATTTAATTTCTCCGAAGGTCTGGCCCGGGTCAATATGGGCAAAGCCTCAGGGTACATTAACACAAAGGGCAAGCTTATCGTTCCGTACCAGTATAGCTCGACGACTGATTTCTCTGATGGCATGGCGGCCGTTACGCTTGCCGTTGGCGGCAAATACGGCTATATCGATACTACCGGCAAGCTTCGCATTACGCCCCGGTATGATTATGCCACACCGTTTTCCGACGGGGCGGCAGCCGTGTATGTGAACGGAAAATACGGCTACATCGACAAAAAAGGCAATTACCTGATCAAACCGCAGTTCAGCATGGCGCAGCCGTTCTCGGAAGGACTGGCGTTCGTCGAGCGCAATGGAGTCACCTTCTATATTAATAAGAAGGGCACCAAAGTCATCCAGGGATTTACGGCCGGAGGGTTGTTTAAGGGCGGTCTGGCTTCAGCCAGCCCGGGGCAGCGGTACGGCTATATTAATACCTCCGGCCGCTTCGTGGTCAAGCCCCAACTCTATTGGGCAGCTGATTTTAACGGTGAATTGGCGGAAATCACCCTGCTGGTTCCGGATACACGCGAGGAAATCAGAGGGTACATGAACCGCAGCGGAACCATCGTCTGGCCGCCGGCTTCCGGGCTTCCAGGCGGAGTGGTGAAACCGTAACTAAATCAATCAAGGGTAGAGGAGGCAAGAATATTCCATGGGCAACGACTTATACAGAAAACTAGGGGCAGCCTTTCTGATTACGGCCGCGTTAATCTACACTATCGAGCGTGTAGGTACATTGATCGCTCGAAATTATGAAATTTCTGCGTTATACCAAGCGCAAATGTACGATGTCCAGCCTAAAACTCCCATCACAGGCTTCTTCGATAATCTCTTTGTGCCCATTCTTACGTTAATTGGTGTGATACTATTCGTATACGGTTTTCCGAAAAAAACAAAATAGGAGAGTGAACAGCGATGAACAACGGTGAGAGGTTTACGAACCGGGTCGATTCCTATGTGAAGTACCGCCCAAGCTATCCACAGGAGGCTATTGATTATTTGTACAACGATATTGGTCTGCGCCCGAACAGTAAAATAGCGGATATCGGTTCAGGCACAGGAAGCCTGTCCAAGCTGCTTCTGGAACGCGGCAGCGAGGTAATCGCGGTCGAGCCCAATCAGGCTATGCGTGAAGCCGCAGAGCAAAGATTATCCAGCCATCCGGGCTTTCAGAGCAGATCAGGGTCTGCGGAAGCTACCGGGTTACCGGATCGGTCGGTTGATTTTATTGTTTGTGCACAGGCCTTTCACTGGTTTGACCAAGCAGCCGCGCAAACGGAGTTCCGCAGAATACTACAGCCTGGCGGGAAAGTCATACTCATATGGAATTCCCGGCTTACACACGGTACTTCATTTCGTAAAGAGTACGATCAACTGCTTCACACCTACGGAACCGACTATGAACAAGTGAATCATAAAAACATTTCTCAGGCGATGCTTCGCTCCTTTTTCAAAGAGAATACGATGCATAAAAGCCAGTTTGAAATGACTCAGGAGTTCGATTTCGAGGGTCTGAGCGGCCGGCTGTTATCCTCCTCCTATAGCCCTGTTCCGGGACATCCGAATTACAATCCGATGATGACAGAGCTGCAGAATATATTTGACAGGCATAATCAGGGCGGTGTGGTTCCCTTCGAATATGAAACTGAGATTTTTTGGGGAGAAGTATAGTCAAAAGGTATACACACCGAGGGCGCACTAACACTGGCGCTGAAGGTTGAGAACCGGGTGAATGGATAATCGAGAACGCAGAGTTGTAATCAACAACTCTGCGTTTTTCATTCTCAGAATATATCAATACTAGTTTCAATCCGGGATTGGTTTGCCTGTTGGAAGGTCAAAAGACCATTGAAAATCTGAATAATACCGATCGACAATACTTCTAATTAAAGTTAGTCTCTTTGGTATACTGTTTAAGCCTTTAACGATAAAAATTCCATCTTGTTCTTTCTCTTCGAGACTCGTTCTCCCTCGAAATTCTACTGGATAATTATTGCCTTTATCATCAATGGCTTGCCATTTATCAATATCAGGATTGCCCGTATTTACATAGGCACCCTTAATTTCGAAAACTCCCGCCGATTTTGGTTCTTGATTCTCAATAACTCCAGCCGCTATTGCTGCTTGTTGATCAGGGTCCTGAGTGATTTTAAAGGATTTGAGCCTAACTATATCACCAGAAATATTAAATACGGCATTTTCTTTGCTTAGCTTTGATGGATAAATGACTATGGAACCCTCGCTCTTCTCGGGTATGGAGTATCCATCTAAAACCATCTTTATTTGTTGTGTATCATAAGGCAAATCAATAAAGGTATAAGCCCAATGAACCCCTTTTTCAGTACGCTCTGATGTATCTCCCACCAACATATTAAAAGAACCTAGTCCATTAACTTGTGATATTATTCTTCCTTGTTCATCTTCAAAGTGAAATATCAGTTTCTGCTTCTCTTCCATATCAGCCGGAACTTTATTTCTTGCTTGTTGGCTTAGTGATGTTGTAAGTTCTAATTTAACTCCGCTCGGGGTACGGGTCAGTCTGTCCATCTGAATTGTCAGGCCTTCTGGGGTAACATAGCGCTCATTCAACTCATTTACAGTAGTCAGAGGAGCTGCTATAGTCAAATCCACAGGAAAAGAAAATTTCCAGTTCCCTTTGGTTTCTTTGATCTGATCAATATGGCTTTCTACAATAATTGTTGATGAAGTAAGTTCTCCTTTATAAGTATATTTATAAACATATACACCACCAACATATCCTGCAATCCCACTCCCTAAGCCGACCTCATTTCCTTGCTCATCTTTAACGATAAGTTTCTCTGGATCAAATCCGTCTTTAATCGGTTGTCCAAAACGGTCAGTGATCTTCAACGCTATGGTGAGTCTGACCGCATCTGCTGAAACTTCATTTACCTGAATTCTGTAACCGTGATTACTAACATTTATTCCTGGATCTTGAATCAGCCCTAATTCTCTGGATTGTAGCAGTCCAGGGTCTAACGAGGCGTTAGATGAAAACATGGATCGAACGAATTCTGCTATAGATGGTTTTGCATATATTAAGGATCCCCACAATATAAGAAGCATCGCAGCAGCAACCGTCCATCGTTGTAAGGTTCTATGTGTCCGATGAGGAGAATCTTTAGAAGGGAGATTCATTTGCACTGGCTCTACAACAGGGTCTATTAAAGTTCCTTGTAGTGATTCCATGACTTGATTGGTGAATGAAGATGGTAATACAGCCGGGAATAAGGCATCAGAGAATTCAGATTGTTCTTGCAGGAGCTGATTATAACAAGCCAAACAACCCGGGCAGTTTTCAATATGCTTCTCCAACTCATCCAGGTGCCCCCTAATGAGGTACTCTTCCATCTCCGCAATGCTCCAACATTTCATTTAAGTTCACCCCTTCCTTTATGAGTAATTTATGAAGTCTTTTTTTAGCCCGATGCAATCCGTTTCTGATTTGATTAATACTGTACCCTGTAATTTGCTCCATTTCTTCATAAGTCAGGTCATTTGTATATCTCAGTAGTATCATTAATCTGTATTTGCTTGGAAGCTTGTTGACTAGAACGGAGAGTTCTTTTCTATTCTCCTGATGTATAGCTTCACTTTCCGGATCAGGTAACGAGCTTAAGAGATCGTTAGTGATTTCTAGATGAACCTGGTGCTTTTTTCCTCTGTATCTATTCTGGAAGATATGAATCGAAATTGTATAAATCCATCCTGCAAAACTTCGGTCTGTGCGATGACTTTCCAGCTTCCGATAAGCTGTTATAAAGGCTTCCTGTGTCATATCTTTTGCATCTTCAGAAGAGGCGCCCATTTTTAAAAGCAGGCCATAAATCTTGTTTTTATATTTGTCTACCAGGAAAGTGTAGGATGCCTTATTGCCTCTTAAAACATCGTGGATTATGCTAAGCTCCTGTTCCCTGTCGTTCATTTGTAATCCTCCTTTCCTGCTGTTCTACTTCTAAGATGCAAAAAACCATTCAATATTCTCACTATGTTACACAAAAATATTTTTTTAGAATAACGATGCCTCTCAGAAGGGATTATAAAAAGCCTGCAACCCATAACCAGGATTGCAGGCATTTTGCCGGATTAGATATAGAAGAAACGAACGTGGATGTACTCTCACTCAAAAAGTATACACATAATCCTTAATATCCGCCCAGGCCAGCGTTCCATCCGGCATCCAGCCCAGCAATGTGCCTGCGGATACGAACGTGAAGGTCCGCTCCTGTGTGTCGTACATCTGAATGGCGCCTGTGCCGGATTTGAAGGCTGCGAATCGGTTGTCCGGTGACCACTTCAGCCCAGATAGCAACAGGTCATTATGCGGCTGCCGCTCATGCTCCTTGAGATCCTGCTTCAATTGGTCCGTGATCCGCTGATCCTCCATCACCGAAGATGCCCCGGTTCCGGTGTTGTAACGGATTTGGCCAAGCGGATTATGCTCATCTCTGTCTGCCGGAAGAATCAGATGTGAGTCATCCTCCCAGGCCAGTGAGTACACGAACAAGAAGCCATCACTATGGGAGATGTAGGCGGCGTTCTCCCGCGAATGCAGTATTTCCCCCTGCTGATCCAGTACAGTCAAGTCTGCCCCGGGGCCAATGAACTCGTCATGAGCGGTTAGTACAGCTATTCGCTTGCCGTCAGGCGAGGAGGACATGCCGTAGACCGGCTTGCTGAATACATGAAGCTTCGTACGGGTGAAGTCCTTCAGGTCTACACGATACAGCGTCTTATTGCCCGAGATCATATAAGTGAAATCCCCATAGAAGCGGTCAGAATACATCTCATGGTAACCATAGTCATTGCCGTAGGCATCCTTCTCCTGAGCAAAAACCGGAATCTCCAGCGCCTCGCCTGTCAGGGCGTGCACCAGATGATGCTTCTCCTGCCCGTAGAACAGGTAGGAGGGAGCCACCGATTCCCGGGTCTGGACCGGCTTGATCCAGCCCGTGTTCCAGGCAGGAACTACGCGCCGGGTACCGGAGGTGACGCCTTGGAACAACAGACTGCCCTCACCGTCTCCAGCTCTGATCACTACCGTGTTACGGTACGGCTGCTCTGTACTAGCATACTTGCGCCCGTCTGTGGTGACGGCTTCATCCAGATTGAACGTCCCGGACCAGACACTGCCCTCATCGAGATGCAGGCGGATTTGCACAAACCGCGGGGACTCCCATTCCAGCGTGTAACGGAATCCAGTCTCAGGGTCACTGGATTGCAGACTATTCTTTATCGCTTGCTCCAATGATTTTTTATCGATATCGCTGTTCGACTTCACTTGTATCAGTTGTCCACCGCCGCCGATCACTTTCAATTGCTCAATATAGAGCAGCGGCTCCTCCTCGCTTGAAGGTGTTGAAGTGGTAGGTGCGGCTGACATAGCCGTGGGTGACTCTTCTGCGGGTGAGGATGGAGACGGGGAAGAGCCGTTAACACCGGCCTTGTCTGCCCCCTGACACCCTGAGAGCAGAGCTGCCGCCAGCACAATTGCTGCCATATAGCGCATATAGAAACCTCCTGTAATGTTCTATTGTCCTATTGTTTTCAGAGAATAGATATATTTTCCATATTGTTATGGACGCGGATGCTGCGCAGAAGTTGCAGATGCGGGTTTGACTTCCATTCTCTGCATGGCTACCATGGAAAACAAAGTACTGGCTTTATGCCACAAATAGAGGTGAGCCTAAGTGATAAGAGAAGTAGAGATGCAGACCCATTCCTTACAGGGAATGAAGGACTTTTATGAGAATACTCTTGGGCTGACGGTAGTCCAGGGACATTCAGCCTCCTTCAGTGTACAAGCGGGGGTGTCTACTCTAACCTTTACTGAGTCTAACCCAAGCAGACAGCCGAAATATCATTTTGCTTTTAATATTCCTGAGAATCAGATCAATGAAGCGTTGCGGTGGATTACTCCTAAGGTGTCTGTCATTCCTAATGAGGGCCAGGAGGTTGTGCACTTCGAGTCTTGGAATGCCGATTCCATCTATTTCTATGATCCGGCAGGTAATATTGTAGAGCTGATTGCCCGGCACAATCTGAACAATTCCGCCAATGAAGCCTTTTCTCCAGCCAGTCTGTTATGTGTAAGTGAGATCGGTCTGCCTGTACCCGATGCAGAGGAGGCGCTGCTCAAGCTATCCCGGGTAGGAATCGTTCCTTGGCAAGACTATAGTAACCAGTTCGCTGCTGCCGGTGATGAGCATGGGCTGATTATTGCTGTGAAGCAAGGCCGGGTCTGGTTCATGTCTGATCAGGAGGAAGCTTATCCGCATCCGCTGACGATCAGAACGGATGTCTGTGAGGTTACGCTGGATGCTTCGGCGGGGATGAAGATCCGGGGGCTTCGTTAAGCTAACCGTATAGAATGAGTATAACGGTTCTTTCTTTTGACTTCCCGGCTCCAACACTCTAACTTGAAGTTACATAATAAGGAAAGCGAGTGAACTTATGAATAGAAGCGCTGACAGGCTGAACGTTGTCCATCGGGACACGGAAGGGGTTAAGCTGTCACGCCAATCCACTTCCGTGTAGGCACAACAGATACGGAGGGATAGCTTTTGAAGAACACACAAGCAAGCTTTGAGTACAGTGGGGATTATTATGAAGCCATCGGAGATTTCATGCGGGAGCAGTATTTGAAATATGGTTTCGCCCAGGGAACGATGCAGGAAGCAGACTTTTTAATGGAGTTAATGAATCTGCGGCAGGGGACTCGCATCCTGGATATTGGCTGTGGTCCGGGGCGGCATAGTCTGGAATTGGCCCGGCGCGGAATTAGAACAACGGGCGTTGATATTTCAGCGGAGTTTATCAGGCACGCGAATCGGGAAGCAGCGAAGGAAGAGTTACAGGCAACATTTCTGGTGGCGGATGCCCGCGAGTTAATGTTTGAGCAGGAGTTCGATGGTGCGATCTGTCTCTATGAAGGAGCTTTTGGACTGGCAGGCAGTGAAGAGAATCACCGGAAGGTGCTTAGAGGGGTGCAGCGGGTGCTGAAGCCAGGTTCCTTATTCGTGCTTACGGCAATTAATGTACTTAACTTAGCCCGGAATATACAGGATGAGTCGTTATTCGATCCGTATTCCTGCACCGTAATCGATAAAGAAGAGGTCTACAGCCCCGAGGGCGAATCCAAAGAGGTATTGATCTATACTACCGCTTTTACCTTCCGTGAATTGCAGATGCTTCTGGGCAGTGAAGGGTTCGCAGTGGAGGCCGCATATGGCTGTAGCCCGGGACAATTCGGAAATCATCCTTTACAGCTCGGCAGTATGGAGATTATGATGGTTGCCCGCCGTAAGTAAATAGTAGTGTGGTAAATAAGCAGCGGTAGCCGGGACTCTTAAGGGGCCAGGGCTGCCGTTGTATTTTGATATGCGCCCGTCTGAGTTAGTTTACTGGACCTGAAAAGAGTTTCAAAAAAGAAACTGAGTTGAGAAGATTATGCAACTTTTGGAAGAGCGGTTCAGTCTATTATGGTGAGGTGACAAATCAACAAGTGGAGGATATTCCATGAACTACAAAAGGAAAGTCGTGTTTATGGGTTTGCTGCTTGGTGCTTTATTAGCAGGATGCAGTCAGAATGTAAATTCATCTTCAAATACTCCTGCAACTGAAAATTCCGCCAATAATGAAGGTGAAGGAATGACAGAAGCCGAGCCGTTCTCTTATACCGCAGAACAAAAAAATGAAATTAGTGAAGCTGCTAAGAAAGCCGGATTAGATAAAGTCTATATCCCTACAGTAGAATTAGGTGTCGATGATTTTCTGGATCGTGTTGAAGCTAAAGACAATCAAGTCCGTATTGTATTTTTTCGCGGTTCAATTACTCAATCCAGAGAAGAACTTAAACCAACTAACGAGATTGCTTCGACTAAAAAAGTTGTGCTTTCTAAAAATGTATCGGGGGAGTGGATTGCTCAAGAGAATAAAGTACCGTATTTATACTTTGAGAAAGAAGGATTGTATTTCAGTATGAGTTCAGCTAAAACCTTTTTTCAGGCTGATTATGAGAGAGCGGCCGCTTCGCTTGAACCACTAGAGGGAACAATGTGATGAAGGTGAAGCCTAAGTTTTTAATTACTGGATTCCCGGTTGCATTGGTTGCAGCAGTACTTTCATTATCTATAAGAGTGAATTAAGCAAATGAACCTTTTCCCCGCTCCATTTGTTAATAACTTGTCGAGGCTCTGAATATTGAGGGGAACGTCTGACGATTCAGGGATGGACGAAGCTTAACAACCAAAGCGGGGGGATTAAAGGTGTCTATGATATTGGCTATGCATATTGCTACACATCTGCTTACGGGCAGTTTTATTGTATCGATTGTGCTTATGCGCAAGGCGATTTCTTTTAAGGAAAAAGTGGTTCTGCTCGGACTGACCTCGTTCCTGGGAATTGTGCCGGATCTGTTGGGGAACAGGTATGTATCTCCTTGGTCGCATTCCATTGTAGTTATGGGACTGGATATGGTTCCAATCGTGTTCATATTCAAGCTGCTATTGAAGAAATATTCGTATATCCAGTTATATCTGTGTCTGGCGGGGAGTGTGCTGGGGCATATTCTGGTGGACTATTTGGGGCATGGGGTTCATTTGATCTATCCGCTGTCCAGCGAAGCTTATACCCTTCCTTTGATCTATCTTGGTGATCCAACAGTGTGGGTGCCTATGTTTGTGGGGGTTATGAGTTTCGTGCTTCCGGTGTCTTTGGGCAGGAGACGGGTGCTTAGTATGGGGTGTGCTGGGTTTATTGTGATCTATCTCGGCCTTAAGCTTGCTATGCTAGTGCAGCTGGAGCAAGGGCTTCCACGTAAATTCACGCTCACTCCACAGGCTGCCATACAGGTGTCTCCGCTGGGAGATAATCAGGTGCACAAGCTGAGCGATTTTTGGAAAATGGGGTTTGATGTCATCGACTCTCAGCGAAGGGTGCTTGGGGTGTTGCCTGTCTTGGGCGGAGAGGTCCGTTTAGACTTGAATATGATCTTTGCCGTTAAGAGTGACGTTGTCCGCAGCAAGACGGGAAAAGACGGGCTGGAGCAAGTATACCGGAAGCTCCCTGCCGGGGATGAGGCTTCATTTGAAGTGCTGGAGGAGATCAGCGAAGGGCCTGCGGTTGAGATTGTTGCACAGGACAAGGAAGGGAAGCCCAGCCGCTTCATCTATAAGGATGGAGAGTGGCGGGAAGAACCGAAGGAATAGACTATTGCAAAGTAGGGGGAACACGTGGAAGACATTCATGCACTTATTCAAAAGCTGGACTGGGACACATCTGAAGCAGAACAAGCGGAGGCTATTCATAAGCTTCAGGACATCCAGGATGAGGAGCTTCGTCTGTTGTTGCAGCCGCTGGGCAAAGAGTATTGGGACGGAGCAGCGGAGGTTATTGTTAAGCTGGGCTATCCCAGTGTAAAGCCTATTTTGCCCGGACTGCTGGAGTGGATTCAGGATATGAATTGGCCAGGGGCTGGCCGGATTGCTCCTTTGTTGAGAGAGATCGGTGATCCGTTAATCCCCTATATCCAAGATGTGTTCAGGAATCATAGTCAAGATGAGGAATGGATGTACTGGATCTTCGAGATGATCATCGATTACTGGGACAAGGACCAGATCGTTCAAATTCAGGAGGAGCTAATCCGGTTAACTGAAGGAAAAATAATTGCTCTGAAGGCCTTGCGGACGCTATGGGTCCACCAGATCTATTCGGGAGAATCCGTTCTACTACTATTAGAGGACAAGATGCAGAGAAGCCTCACGGAGATCGCCCAGCTCGAGATTGCGTATCCCGGCATCGATTGCGAAGCGCTGGGAAGAGGATTCAGTGAAGCGATCTTCACACCGGAACTGTCCAGAGCTTATATCGAGGAACATCGGGAAGAATTCAACTTCTGTCACCGGAAATCCACTCTTCATGACTTCGTAAGTGAAATTGAGGAACTGGTTAGTGAATGCATGGGGTCAGGCAATGCTCCGGCCTAAGGATAATCTTAATGCAATCTTAATGTCTTTGCGTAATCCTTAACGCTATATTAATGCCGGACATGATATGTTGAAGGTCACAGAATAGTCTTCTGTGGTCTTTTTGTTGTGTTCGAGAATAGGGGCAGATGGGGTACAACCAAGATTCCTACAAATAACAAGCGAGTGGTGAAACCGAGTGATTTCATTTTTAAAACGATTTTTAATTGGCAGGCCCTTAAAGTCCAGTGAACTGGGAGAGCAAAAGTTAAATAAAAAGAAAGCGCTGGCTATCCTGTCTTCAGATGCGCTGTCATCCGTGGCCTACGGGCCGGAGCAGATTCTGATTGTTCTGGTTACGATTGGGGCAGCCGCCTTCTGGTATTCGATCCCGATTGCGCTGGGTGTGTTGATCCTGCTGACCGCGCTCATTCTGTCCTACCGGCAGATTATTTTTGCTTATTCCCACGGCGGGGGCGCCTATGTGGTGTCCAAGGAGAACCTGGGTAAGTATCCGGGGTTAATAGCCGGCGGTTCGCTGCTGGTTGACTATATTTTAACGGTGGCTGTAAGTATATCGGCGGGTACGGATGCCATCACCTCGGCTTTTCCAAGCATGCATGAGCATAAAGTGGTGATTGCCATTGGGTTTGTGCTGCTGATCACGATTTTGAACTTAAGAGGGGTCACAGAATCTGCCTCCGTCCTCGCTTATCCGGTCTATTTATTCGTCCTGGCCTTATTCATCCTGATTGGTACAGGTCTGTACAACATCTTGACAGGCAACGTTCCGGCAGAACTGCATACCTCACTGGGTACTCCTGTAGCGGGAATCAGCCTATTTCTGTTATTGCGCGCATTTTCTTCAGGGAGCTCAGCGTTAACGGGTGTAGAAGCGATCTCCAATGCCATACCGAATTTCAAAAGCCCGGAAGCGTCCAACGCCTCCAAAACCTTAATCGCCATGGGAGTGTTACTGGCTGTGATGTTCTCAGGCATTGTGGTGTTAGCCTATTATTACGGGATCGCTCCCCGCGCTGACGTTACGGTTGTCTCGCAAATTGCCGAGCAAACCTTTGGCCGGAATGCGATGTACTATTTTATCCAGGGAACGACTGCATTAATCCTGATCCTGGCTGCTAATACGGGCTATTCCGCCTTTCCATTGCTGGCTGTGAACCTTGCCAAGGATAAATTCATTCCGCGAATGTTCACCATGCGGGGGGACCGGCTGGGTTACTCTAACGGTATTATTATATTGGGTGTTTTGTCCATGATTCTGATATATGTCTTTGAGGGGAAAACGGAGCAGCTGATTCCTTTATATGCCGTAGGTGTATTCATTCCCTTTACGTTGTCGCAGAGCGGAATGATGGTGAAATGGCTACGGGAAAAGCCTGCGGGCTGGGTGCAAAAGTTCATCATCAACACGGTTGGCGCTCTAATCAGCTTCGTTGTGACGATGATGTTCTTCATGACCAAGTTTACTCAGGTATGGCCGGTATTTGTCTTTCTGCCGATTCTGCTCCTGGTGTTCCACCGGATTCATAAGCATTATGAGGCCATTGCGGACCAGCTTAGAATTTCGACCTGTGAGGAAACGATCAAGATTGAAGGCAATGTGATTATCGTGCCGGTCGCCGGAATCACTCATGTCGTGATGAACTCCCTGGAATATGCCAAGTCGCTGTCTCCGCAGCAGATAATAGCCGTCTACGTGCCCTTCGAGCGGGAAGATGAAGCGGTGTTCGAGGAGAAGTGGCGAAAGTGGCAGCCTGACGTAAGGTTAGTAACCTTATATACTCCTTATAGAAGCATCGTACAGCCATTGACCAAGTTTATTGATAAAGTGAATTGGAAGGCTGCAGAGTTGAACCATAGGGTAACGGTCATTATTCCACAGTTCATTCCGAAGAAAGGCTGGCATAATATCCTTCATAATCAATCGAGCCTGCTGATACGCGCCCGTCTGCTGTTCCGCATCGATGTGATTGTCACTACAGTGCCTTATCATTTGAAGAAGTGATTGAGTATAAAAAGCCTGCACCCCCATAATTGGGAGTGCAGGCTTCTTGCTGTTATTAAGGTTCGTTAACTTAGCCTGGCTTAAGCAGCCTGCTTCACAGGCAGCATACGGCGGACCAGCTTCGCCAGCTCCATCACAATAACAGCGCCTAGGGCGAGTCCGGTGGCGGTCAGCCAGTGGTTCATCCCGAAGGTGGCAGGGATCGAGAAGATCTCTCTGACACCCGGCAGGACCGCAATGCCATAGAAGGCGAAGCAGATCAAGACCGCGCCGATTACATATTTGTTGCTGAAGAAGCCGGCTTCCACAGAGGTCTGGCTGTTGGAGCGGGCAGTGAAGGTCTGCAGGGTGCGCGCCAGAATCAGTGTGGTGAAGGCCATCGCAATCCCCATTTCATCCGAATGCTGCAGCCCGATATACTGGGAGATAATTACGGCAATCCCGATCAGCAGACCACGGGTGATCACTGCCTGCATCATCCCGCCTGCGAAAATGCCCTCGCTGATGTCCCGCGGCTTGCGGCTCATTACATCCGGCTCGGCCTTTTCCATGCCCAGGGCAATCGCCGGGAGGGAGTCGTTCGCCAGGTTAATGAACAACAGCTGAATGGCCGTGAACGGATTGATCCAGTCGAAGATCAGGGCGAACAGGATGGCGATAATCGCACCCAGATTGCCGGCGAACAGATAGGCGATTGCCTTCTTAATGTTATCGAACACTGTCCGGCCAACAGCCACTGCATTGACAATCGATACGAAGTTATCATCGGTTAGGATCATAGCCGCCGAATCCTTGGCAACATCGGTTCCGCTGCCCATAGCAACCCCGATATCAGCCTGCTTCAGTGCCGGAGCATCATTGACGCCGTCACCGGTCATGGCGGTGATTTTGCCCTTACGCTGCCAGGCCCGGACGATCCGGATCTTATTCTCCGGGGAGACACGCGCATACACGCCGATCTGCTCCAGCCTGCTGTCCAGCTCTTCATCGGACATGGCATCCAGCTCCTGGCCGGTGACGGCGATCTCATGCTCCGCCATCAGTCCGATGTCGCGGCCGATCGCCTGGGCTGTAGTCTTGTGATCCCCGGTAATCATAATGGTGCGGATACCGGCTTTGTTAGATTCGGCAATGGAGCCATATACAGCCTCGCGCGGCGGGTCAATCATCGCCGACAGGCCGACCAGCACCAGGTCCTGCTCATCCTCAAGATCCACCTCTGTGACCGTGTCCGGCACGTTCTTATATGCATAAGCCAGAACCCGCAGAGCCCTGCTTGAGAACTGTTCGTTGGCATCGGTGAAGCGTTCCAGGACTTCTGCCGTCAGCGGAACCTCCTGGCCCTCCAGCAGGACATGGGAGCATCTGCTGAACAGGACATCCGGGCCGCCTTTGGTAAGCAGGGCCTTCTGTCCCTCGAACGTATGCAGCGTAGTCATCAGCTTACGTTCAGAGTCGAACGGCAGCTCTGCCTCGCGCGGGAAGTTATCGCGGATCTCCCGGTAATCCCTGTCCTTGCTGTTACTGAAGGCAATCAGCGCTACCTCGGTCGGGTCGCCCAGCTCCTTGCCTTCTTCATTAATATTGGAATCGTTACAGAGCACGGCAATATGCAGCAGCTTGCGGGCTTCCTCCGACCAGTCATCGGCCTTCAGCTTGAACTGCTCCTCTGGCCCTCCGGGGAGGAAATAATCCACAACCGTCATTTTATTCTGGGTCAGCGTCCCGGTCTTGTCCGTACAGATGACGCTCGTTGATCCCAGTGCCTCTACAGCAGGCAGCTTACGGATAATAGCATGCTGCCGGGCCATCTTGTTCGTGCCCACGGAGAGTACAATGGTTACGATAGAAGACAATGCCTCGGGAATAGCGGCAACGGCTACTGCTACAGCGAACATCAGGGCATTCAGAATAGCCTCGGTGGTATCCACCGTATCATTCGAGAGCCAGACGCGTGCGGCCTGAATGGAGAAGATCAGCACAGACAGCAACAGGACGGCGATCCCCAGCTTTTTGCCGAAGCTCTCCAGCTTGCGCTGCAAGGGCGTCTGCTTGGCTTCGGCACTCTCGATCAGCCCGGCAATCTTTCCGAGCTCGGTGCCGAGTGCCGTTCCTGTAATGACCAGCGTTCCCCGGCCATAGACGACCAGTGAGCCGCTGAAGGCCATATTGCGCCGGTCGCCCAGCGGAACCTCCTGCGGGATCGGGTCAGTGTGCTTCTCTACGGCTTCGGATTCGCCGGTCAGCATGCCCTCATCAATCCGCAGACTCCCGGATTCAATAATTCGTCCATCCGCAGGCACATAATCGCCAGCCTCCAGGAAGACGATATCGCCCCGGACCAGCTCTCTTGCCGGAATCGACAGTAAGGCCCCGTCCCGCATGACCTTGGCTTCGGGTGCGGACATTTGGCGCAGGGCGTCCAGTGAGCTCTCCGCCTTCCGGGTCTGAACCACACTGATTACAGCATTCAGAATCAGCACCACGAAGATGATGACGGATTCCATAATATGTCCCATTACGATCTGAACGGTTGCCGCGATGAGCAGCACAATGACCATAGGATCTTTGAAATTCTCCAGAAACAGCTTCCATAGCGGGTCCTTTGCTTTGCCCTTCAACTCATTGTAGCCTTCTTTGGCCAGCCGGTCCTCTACTTCAGCAGACGTAAGCCCGCTTGCGGAACTGTTGACTTCTTCCAGGGTGTCTGAACTATTGCGGCGGTAATACTCCATCAGGTACAAGCTCCTCTCCCGTGTTTCTTTGTCTCTATGGTCCCAATTTACGTTATATAGCACGACAAGTTTCATTATTCTCAGCTCGGGCGGCTAATTACTTATACCCCAATAGGCCATAGTTAGATAGAATGAATTCAGATAATTATTCGTTAAGGTGAAAAATATTTCGTAAAGGCAGGGTTCTGCTTGAATCGGAAACGAAGACAACTATTTCCTTCCGCTGATTTTCATTATTCTGAATGGATGGACCCTCGCGGTCAACTTATACCCATCTATCATTGCCAGGAATGAGGCATACTATTTCAGTGACGGCTTGCTTCTGGCAAGAATCATTACGAGTAGAGAGATTCATCACGATTGATTCTTCTCCTGCGTGTTAAGGCGCTTCGGCATATAGCCCTGGCGTCTTTTTTGTACTTTTTAGAGCAAAACCCATAAATAGTGGTATTTTTCCCAATGAGGGGTTCCTTATGCCGGAGAGGGACAAGCACTATAATATGAAGGCGGTTACAAAAAACCGAGGATGAATATAAAAGGGGAGGCAAAGTATGAAAAGTATGAAGCGTGTTTTAACGGGGCTCTCAACAGTACTCGTGATGTCATCTGCTCTGGCAGGATGCGGCGGCGGGAATTCGGATTCCAGCTCATCCGGCGGAGCCGCGACAACGGCTCCGGCCGCATCGAATGCTGCAGAGGCTACCAAAGCTCCGGAAGCGGGTAGCGGTGAGAAGGTAACGATCAATCTGTGGAGCTTCACCGACGAAATTCCGAACATGACCAAGAAGTATATGGAAGCGCATCCTGATGCGAATGTGGAATTCAAAACTACGGTAATTGCAACTACAGACGGTGCTTATCAGCCTGCACTTGACCAGGCGCTGGCAGGCGGCGGGAAGGATGCCCCGGATATTTACGCAGCGGAATCCGCGTTTGTACTTAAATACACGCAAGGCGATGCATCCACCTATGCTGCAAATTATGCAGACCTCGGACTTGATGATCAAATGGTAAAAGATGCTGGCATCGCCCAGTATTCTGTAGATATCGGCAGCAGCCTTGACGGTCATCTGAAAGGCCTCGGTTACCAGGCTACAGGCGGTGCCTTCATCTATCGCCGCTCCATTGCCAAGGATGTCTTCGGAACCGATGATCCGGCTAAGATCAAAACAGAGGTTGGGCCCGGCTGGGATAAATTCTTCGATGCAGCGAAGAAGCTGAAGGCTAAAGGCTATGGTATCGTATCCGGCGACGGCGATATCTGGCACCCGATTGAGAATAGCTCAGACAAGGGCTGGATCGTGGACGGCAAGCTGCACATCGATCCGAAGCGTGAAGAATTCATGGATCTCTCCAAGAAGCTGAAAGACAACGGCTATCATAACGATACAACAGACTGGACAGAAGCATGGTATGCCGATATGTCCGGTGCAGGCGCTCAACCGATCTTCGGATTCTTCGGTCCGGCTTGGCTCATCAACTACGTGATGAACGGTCAGGTGAAGGATACCAACGGCGACTGGGCTGTAACTGAACCGACCACAGGCTTCTTCTGGGGCGGTACTTGGCTCTTGGCTAATGCCGAAGTAACCAAGGATGACGCGAAGAAGCAAGCCGTTGCAGACTTCGTTAAATGGGTTACACTCGACAGTTCCGAGACGGGCCTCCAGTATTACTGGGCTAACGGTACGATGAAAGCAGGCGAACAAGGCACGAAGGATAGCGTAGCTTCTTCTGTGGTGATGTCCAAGTCCAATGGTGAAGTTCCATTGCTCGGCGGACAGAACATGTTCGACGTCTTCGTTCCGGCCAACGCGAATGCTTCAGGTAAGAACCTGACCCAATTCGACGAAACGATTAACAAAGCCTGGCGCGAACAGGTACGTGAGTACACTGCAGGCAATAAGACCAAGGAAAAAGCAATCGAAACCTTCAAGTCGCAAGTCAAAGACCAGTTGGGTATTGAAAGCGAATAAGAGGAATTCGAAGGGGGCGGGGGATTATCCCCGCCCCTATAATCAACTAATGAGGTGAGAGCATGCGCCGCAAGGATGTCAGCTATGCGAAATTCGGCTATATCTTTACTTTTCCATTTGTACTTGCCTTTCTGATTTTTTCGCTGTACCCGATTCTGTATACAGCAGTCATCGGGTTCACGGATATGAAGGGGCTCATTCCGAAGCCTATACATATCCTTGATAACCCGTTCCAGAACTTCAAGGATCTCCTGTTCGATAATGTTTCATTCCGCAAGTCCCTGATCAATACCTTCCTCCTGTGGATTACCAACTTTATTCCGCAGATGGCCCTTGCGCTCTTGCTGACCGCCTGGTTCACGAACAAGCGTCTGAACGTCAAAGGACAAGGCTTGTTCAAGGTTCTGCTCTATATGCCGAATATCATCACTGCAAGTACGATTGCCGTGCTGTTCAGTACCTTGTTCGCCTATCCTATGGGTCCGGTCAACAGCCTGTTTCAGATGCTGGGCTGGAGTGATTCTCCAATCTTCTTCCTGCAGGATAAGACGACAGCCCGCGGCATAATCGCCTTCATCCAGTTCTGGATGTGGTACGGGAACACGATGATCGTCCTGATTGCAGGCGTAATGGGGATTAACCCGGCGCTGTTCGAGTCGGCGGCGATTGACGGCGCGAACGGGTTCCAGACCTTCTTCCGGATCACCCTGCCGAGTCTGCGTACCATCCTGCTGTTCACCCTGATTACCTCGATGGTCGGCGGTCTGACCATGTTCGATATTCCGCAATTATTCCTGGCGGGCGGACCGGATGACTCTACGCTTACTACGTCCATGTTCATCTACGGGCAGGCGTTCAAGGGCAGCTACATGTATAACCGTGCTGCAGCCGCAAGTATGATTATGTTCCTGATTTCTGCTCTACTGTCCGGCCTCCTGTTCTACGTGATGCGTGACCGGGACGCAGCCAAGTTGAAGAAGATCCAAAAACAAACACACAGAAATGCTGCCCAGGCAGCGGCTAGGGAGGTGTAATCCATGGAGAAGAATCGGGAAAGCAGTAAAGTCACCCAAACTGTAAACAAGACGATTATCTACGTGGTTTGCATTGCTTTGGCAGTACTCAGCATTTTGCCGTTCTGGATTATGTTCGTGAACGCTACACGCTCTACACCGGAGATTCAGAGCGGACTCTCCTTGCTCCCTTCGAGCCACATGATGGGCAATCTGAAGGTGCTGCTCGACAAGAGCTTTGATCCACTGCAAGGCTTCATGAACTCCTTCATTATTGCCAGCGGTGCAACGCTCTGTACCGTCTACTTCTCCTCACTGGCTGCTTACGGACTGGTAACCTATAGCTGGAAGCTGCGGGGCGCGTTCTTCACCTTCATTATGTGCGTGATGATGATTCCTTCCCAAGCCAGTGCGATCGGCTTCTATCAATTCATGTATAAGCTGCACTGGACCAACAACTTCCTTCCGCTGATCTTGCCGGCCATTGCAGCGCCTGCGGTGGTGTTCTTCATGCGTCAATACCTGCTCGCTACACTATCCATTGAGATCGTGGAAGCTGCTCGTGTTGACGGATCTGGTGAATTCAAAACCTTCAACCGGATTATTATGCCGCTGATGATGCCGGCCATTGCGACACAAGCCATTTTTGCTTTTGTAGCCAACTGGAACAACTTGTTCATGCCGTTAATTCTCCTTACTCAGAAGGAGAAATATACGATGCCTATCATGGTTAGCTTATTGCGCGGGGACATCTACAAGACGGAATTCGGCTCTATCTATATGGGGCTGGCGCTGACCGCATTGCCGCTGTTCATAGTCTACTTCCTGCTGTCCCGTTATATTATCGCAGGTGTAGCATTGGGCGGAGTCAAAGAATAACCGGATCAGGATAGCTGTGAAGACAAACCATACTGCAGAGAAGGTCCATTCCGGTGGATCATTCTACTGCAGTTTTTTGTATGCGGTTGGTTGAATGAACAGCCGTCATCGGGTAATGTTGAAGGATAAGCGGATAGGGGGAAGCAGGAGTGAAAATCGGATTGTTAATTATTGATCTGCAAGAGGTCCATGTCAGCGGGGTAGAGCAGAAGGAGATTGACCGCGCCTGCGAGTATATCAATTATGTCTCCGGGATGCTGCGGGCCAAGGGCCATGCCGTGATTCATATTCAGGATATTGAAGGGATGCAGCCCTCTGAGGAAGCGGAATTCGCGATCATCCCCGGAATTGAGATTCAGGAGACGGATTTCAATGTGAAGAAGGAATACTCGAATGCCTTTTGGAAGACGGATCTGGAAAAGCTTGTGCGGGAGCAAGGTATCGATCTGCTGATTCTCTCCGGCTATGCCGCCGAGCATTGCGTTCTGTTCACCTATAACGGGGCTGCCGAAAGGGGAATCAAGGCGGTGCTGCTGCAAAATGGGATTCTAAGCTCTCATAAGGATGTAATCACAGCGGCGTACAGAGACCGGAATCTGGTTTCGTATCCTGTGATTCAAGCGTTGGTGCAATCTTAGCTGGCTGAGAAGGAACGCCGGACGATACGAAGATAAGATAAGAAGCTTCAGATGACGTCACAAAAAAACACCTCCGGCGCCGAATGGGCCTTGAGGTGTTTTCGGTATGCTTTGCTGTGCTTGCGTGCAGTTATTTCCCCTCGATCCGGGCCAATTCCTTATGCACAATAGGGGCAACCTTGGTGCCTAGCAGCTCGATGGCACGCAGGACCTCGCGGTGCGGCATGTAGCCGACATTCACATGCAGGAAGAACCGGGACACGCCGAGATTCTTGCGCAGCAGAATGATCTTCTCGGCGACATACTCTGCGTCACCGACATAGAGTGCTCCGCGTAAGCTGCGGGCATCGTCGAAGGCTGCGCGGTTGTAGGTTCCGCCCCAGCCCCGTTCGCGGCCGATGACATTCATCTGTGCCTGGGTGGACGGGTAGAATAAGGCCGCAGCCTGGTCGTTAGTTTCACCTACGAAGCCGTGGGAGTGTGTGGCGATCTGCAGTTTATCCGGATTATGTCCGGCGCGTGCTGCGGCTTCCTTGTACAAGTTCACCAGCGGAGCGAACCGTTCTGGCATTCCGCCGATAATGGCGAAGGCAATTGGCAGACCCAATGTTCCGGCCCGCACGGCAGATTCAGGATTACCGCCGCTGGCGATCCAGACCGGAAGCGGGTCCTGAACGGCACGGGGATAGACCGGCAGATTGTGAATCGCCGGACGATGTCCGCCGCGCCAGGTGACCTTCTCGGAGGCACGGATCGCCAGCAGCAGCTCCAGATTCTCCTCGAACAATTCATCGTAATCCTCCAGACTGTAACCGAACAGCGGGAAGGACTCAGTGAAGGAACCGCGTCCGGCCATAATCTCTGCCCGGCCGTTCGAGAGGCCGTCCAGCGTAGCGAACGCCTGATAGACCCGCACCGGGTCATCTGAAGACAAGACGCTGACCGCACTGGTCAGTCTGATCCGCTTGGTTGTCGCTGCCGCTGCGGCGAGGACTACAGCCGGGGCACTCCCTGCATAATCCTTACGGTGATGCTCGCCTATTCCATATACGTCCAGGCCCACTTGGTCAGCGAGCACAATCTCCTCGACAGCTTCCCGCAGCCGTTCTGCATGGCTGATCGTCTGCCCCGTCACCGGGTCAGGTGTAGTCTCCAAAAACGTGCTTATTCCTATTTCCATAATCTTCTTCTCATCGGCCATGTTCATCCGCCCCTTTCTTCATGTCATCATTCTACTATACTTTTTAATGTTTCTCAACTTTAGTAAGTGAAATGGGCGAATTTTGTTTTTTTATTATTGTATACAGAAGACTCCGTTATTAGCAGGACAACAATTGTAATCGAAAAACCGATTACAATTGGACCGGGGGCGGCGCGTAGACGAAATGTAATCGAAAAACCGATTACAATTGGAGCGGGTGCGGCGGGTAGACGAAATGTAATCGAAAAACCGATTACAATTGGAGCGGATGCGGCGCGTAGGCGAGATGTAATCGAAAAACCGATTACAATTGGACCGGGGGCGGCGCGTAGACGAAATGTAATCGAAAAACCGATTACAATTGGAGCGGGTGCGGCGGGTAGACGAAATGTAATCGAAAAACCGATTACAATTGGAGCGGATGCGATGGGTAGGAGAAATGTAATCGAAAAACCGATTACAATTGGACCGTGGGGCGGCGGGTAGGAGAAATGTAATCGAAAAACCGGTTACAATTGGACACAGGGTGCGACGGGTAGGAGAAATGTAATCGAAAAACCGATTACAATTGGACCGGTGTGAGGGTGCGATCCACACTTGTCCTCACGCCAAAGAGACCGGGTTGCCCCGGCCTCTTTGGCGGCCTGCTGTCTTCAGGATTCAGGATTTATCCTTCTTGACGGCAAGCTGTACAATCATAATAACAAGAACGAGCAGTGCGATGAGCTGGTCTGTACTCATGGTAGTCCGAACCTCCAATCCCGTAACAAGGATGGCTCTTCCGGACCGCGTCTCCTCTCCAAGAAGCTGCTTCGTTCCCCATAATCCAGCCTATGTATTCATACATACACTTAGTACTTAAGCATATAAATATTATTGCAGCAGACGGCTGCCGGGTGGGGCGGCGATGGCTCTGAACAGGCTTGCGTAACGCAGGTGAACCTTCCAGCAATTTTTATCTTGTACTTCACATGAGGCTGCTTTAGTATATATAAATTGGCTTATATTTATATCTACTGTAAGGAGTGCATCGGGGAATGCTGCAGATCAAATGGGGGGCTGCATTATGGTTGTGATAGCCTGCCTGATTTTTGTTGTGACTTTGGTTTTTGTGATCTGGCAGCCGCGGAATTTATCGATTGGCTGGTCCGCCTGCGGCGGGGCGATTCTCGCGCTTGCGGCAGGGGTGGTCAGCTTCGGCGATGTCCGTGATGTGACGCTGATTGTATGGAATGCAACGCTTGCATTCGTAGCGATTATTCTAATTTCCTTAATTCTCGATCGTGTCGGCTTCTTCGAGTGGGCGGCGCTGCATATGGCGGCGGCGGCACGCGGCAACGGCACGCTGATGTTCATCTATGTAATTGTACTGGGTGCAGTCGTGGCGATGCTGTTCGCCAATGACGGGGCAGCGCTGATTCTGACGCCGATTGTGCTGGCGATGGTCCGGGCGCTGAATCTGGATGAGCGCAAAGTCTTTCCTTTTATTATTGCCAGCGGCTTCATTGCCGATACCACCTCGCTGCCGCTGACCGTCAGCAATCTGGTGAATATTGTCTCCGCCGATTTCTTCGGCATCACCTTCATGCAGTATGCAGGACATATGTGGCTGCCTACCCTGTTCTCGCTTGGAGCAAGCATTCTGGTCTTATATCTGTATTTCCGCCGCAGCATTCCGAAGGAGTATGACACCGCCGGAATGAAGCTTCCGGGGGATGCCATTAAGGACCAGCGGATGTTCCGGCTATCCTGGTTCGTACTCGCGCTTCTGGTAGCCGGATATTTCGTCAGTGAATTCCTGGACATACCGGTATCCGTGGTAGCGGGAGTGATCGCAATCTGTTTCCTGCTGATGGCCCGCAGAAGTCCTTACGTGAAGACGATGGAAGTAGTCAAGGGGGCGCCTTGGGCGATTGTTTTCTTCTCCATTGGCATGTACGTAGTGGTGTATGGCCTGCGTAATGCGGGACTGACGGATGTGCTCGCAGAGATGATCAGCGGAATTGCGAAGCACGGGCTGTTCGCAGCCACGATGGGGATGGGCTTCCTGGCCGCGCTGCTCTCCTCGGTGATGAATAATCTGCCGACCGTGCTGATCGGGGCGCTGGCCATTGATACCGCACATGCCGCTGGTCTGGTGAAGGAGGCTCTGATCTACGCCAATGTTATCGGTTCGGATCTGGGCCCGAAGATTACACCGATTGGTTCACTGGCCACCCTGCTGTGGCTGCATGTGCTGTCCGGTAAGGGTGTGAAGATCTCCTGGGGCACCTATTTCAAAATAGGGATGATCCTGACGGTTCCCACACTGTTCATCACGTTGCTGGGTCTATATTTGGAGCTGAAGTGGCTCTAATCTAAGCGGATCAGGCGTTTTGCAGTGACCGGTGAATAGCTAAGCACTGTGAGAATTGTGTAATTTATTGGAAAAATGGTATAAGAAAAAGCGGTGCAGACGGTGAGTCTGGCCGCTTTTTGTTGTTGGCGTGTCCCGGGGCAATTGGAGCTGCGAAAAATGTAACAACGCCTACCCTTTCTGCTTCCCATGCTCCTGTTCCTTTCCCGGCGGCTGCTCCTGCTGATCCGGATACTTCACCACAGGCCATTTCACCTTGCGCAGGGCGTTCATCAGCTCCGGTCCGGCATGCAGATTGCTGCTGACCAGCTCCCTCGGCGTGAGCGCCATCCACTGGTTGAGGGAGACGTCGGCGAACCGGTCGCTCTTGAACATTTCCAGGAACCAGAGCGTATCGGTACCGGTATTCTGAACATAATGCCCCTGGGCAAAAGGTACATAGCCGACATCCCCGGCTCTTACATTGAAGGTGCGCGCATCGCCGTCCCCGCCGAAGACGGTCATCCGTCCTTGTCCGCTGAGATAATACTGCCACTCGTCATTGTTCGGATGCCAATGCAGCTCCCGCATCGCCCCGGGCTCAATCTCTACCAGGGCTGCGGCGATATTCCGGGAGACGGGGAAATTGCTGGAGTCGACAATCCGCACACTGCCACCCGGGGTCTTGAGCGGCGGCTGGGCCATCAGCCGATGCTTGAAGCTCAGCGGAATCTCCCCGTAAGGCGATTCGATCCGCTGGCTCTGGATCGGGCCGGGCACCTGGTCCTGATAGATGTATACCTGCTTGTTAGGAAGATAGGCGAATGCGGACTCAGGTACGCCGAAATTCGCGGACAAGACTTCGCGCGGCGTATGGGCGAACCAGTCGGAGATGGACAGGGTGTTCAGATCTGAGAAGCCTCCGTCGTCGAACACAAGCAGGAATTCACATCCCTCAGCCAGACCCTGAATGGAGTGCGGGATACCCGGGGGAAAATACCACAGATCGCCGGGACCGACATCGGCAATAAAATTGCGGCCATTCTGGTCCACGGCTGTAATCCTTGCGCTGCCCAGCAGCATGTAGGACCATTCTGCCTGCTGGTGCCAGTGCAGCTCACGTACGCCTCCCGGCGTCAGGCTCATATTCACCCCCGCAAGCGTAGTGGCCACCGGAAGCTCCCTGACCGTCACCTCACGGGACCAGCCGCCATGATTCAGCTGCATGTGGGCGTCGGAGAACGAGAACTTCAGATTCGGGATCAGCCCGTTGTCCGTGACCGGAGGAACGAACATATCGGGATTCTCCCGGTCGCGCATGATGTCACGTGGACCCAGGTCGATATTGCCTGCACCGTCACTGCGTATGGGCTGGGGAATGACGGACTGGCCTGGAGAACGGGGATGCTCAGGATTCATCGCATAGTCTCCTTTCTTGAACGCACAGCATTTCAAGAAAATATATGCGCAAATGTGATAATATTTGACTACCGGACAAAGATCCGTACGATAATCAGAGAGCAGGGTTAGAACCAATGACATTAAGTGGACAAGAACGCTACCGCTTCAGCGAAGCGCCTATATGGGATTTGCAGCGCACCTATTATGAACAGCTGGGTCTTCAGGCTTGGGCCAATGACCAGGTTCCGCAGTATATTACAAGCAATCCGATGATTGGAACGGCATATGCGGAGATCATCTTCGGCTTTCTTCAGGACCGTGCGCAGAAGGGATTCACTACAGAGCCGGTAGTGGTGCTGGAGCTGGGTGCGGGAGTGGGGCGTCTGGCGTTCCATGTGCTGCAGCAGCTGTGTGAGCTGATCCAGTATGCGGGCGTGCTGCTGCCGCCGTTCCGTTATGTGATGAGCGATTTGCCCTGGAAGAACATTGAGGGCTGGCAGCAGCATGAGGGACTGAAGCCTTTTGTAGAGCAGGGAATGCTTGACTTTGCCCGCTTCGATGCGGTCCGGGATACGGAGCTGAGCTTAACGCAGAGCGGATTGGTGATTAAGCCCGGGGAGCTGGGGCAGCCGCTGATGGTAATCGCCAACTACTTCTTCGACAGTATCCCGCAGGAGCTGCTCTATATGGATGAAGGCAAGATTTATGAATGTGAGGTCTCGCTGAAATATCCTGAGCAGTCCGCTGCCATGGGACCGTCCGAGGTGCTCCGTGATCTGGTGCCGGAATACCATTACAAGCGTGCAGCGGGCTATGAGGACCCCTCGTATCCTTATCATGAAGTGATCTCGTTCTATCTGGACAAGCTGGAGGATTCACATGTGCTGTTCCCGGAGGCAGCCCTGTCCTGTATGGAGCGTCTGGGTGCACTCTCCCGGGGAAGCTTCCTGCTGCTCACTGCCGATAAGGGAGACCACCGGCTGGAGAACTGGGAGTTCGCCGAGCCGCCGAAGCTGATTCATCACGGAAGCATCTCGCTTACGGCGAATTATCATGCGCTGGTGCATTATTTTGAGCGGAAGGGCGCACAATCCCAGTTCACGCAGCATCATTATAAGAATCTCAATGTGGGCTGCATTATGATGCTGGAGGAGCCGATGCTGCATCCGCATACCCGGCTGGCCTACCGGCGGTTTGTCGAGCGCTTCGGGCCGGATGATTTCTTCAGCCTGAAGGTGTGGATCGACAAGAATTACGACACCATCGGCATGCAGCAGATCCTGGCCTTCTGGCGGCTGGGGGGCTATGACGCGGAGCTGTTCATTCAGAGTGCCGAGCGGATCTCTGCGCTGCTGCCGGATGCCAGCGACGAGGAGCTGCTGGACCTTCAGCGGGGGATCGACCGGATGTGGCGGGGCTTCTACCCGATGCCGCAAAAGTATGATCTGGCGCTGGACTGCGGCCTGCTGCTGTTCGAGATGGAGCAGTACGGGGAATCCCGCCGCTTCCTGGAGCATTCGCTGGCCTCCAGCGAGGAGGAGCCGGTGATTACCGTGCTGTACTGCCTGGCAATCTGCAGCTACGAGCAGGAGGATGATGAGGCGGCGCTGGATTATACGCGCAGATCGCTGCTGATTGAGCCGGAGCATGAGGAAGCGCTGGAGCTGCTGGCTGCACTGAGCCAGCCCCCGGCAGAGGCTTAGGCTGCTGCTCCCGGCAGCCTGGCGTAAGTACTTTACACCGGGCGTGAGATTTGATATCCTGTATCCAATAATTTAAACGCGATGACGAGAAGAGTACATTCAGGTTCTTCCCTCACAGAGAGCTCCGGCTGGTGTGAAGGAGCAGGGAAGACTGGATGGAAACAAGCCTCTGAGCGGCTTACCGGAACCAGGCAGCAGCCGGGGATGGTACGACAGGAGCTCCTGTTACAGAGCTAGAGTATAAGCCCTGCCGGACGGCAGCGCCGTACTTGATGAGATTAATATGGTGACATATTAATGAACCTGGGGTGGTACCGCGAGAATTTCGTCCCCAAGACTTAGGGTCTTGGAGGTGAGGTTCTTTTTTTGTTGTGCGGAAGGCGGCGCACCACCCATGAACAGGAGGAAAGCGAATGACTGACGATATTGTTAATACGAATGACCCGGCCATGCCGGAGAATTATATGGATAGGCTGATTAGAGAAGATGTGGAGACGGGAGTCTTCAGCCGGGAGATTTGCACCCGGTTTCCGCCGGAGCCCAATGGCTATCTGCATATCGGGAGTGCTTTTGCCATCCACACGAATGTGGGAATCGCCCGTAAATATGGCGGACGCTTCCACCTGCGCTTCGATGATACTAACCCGCTCAAAGAGGATATGGAATATGTGAAGGCGATCATCCGTGATCTGGAATGGCTGGGCTGCAGTCCCGGGGAGCACATCTACTACGGCTCTGATTACTCGGAGGAGATCTACCGCAGGGCAGAGACGCTTATTCTGAAGGGGAAAGCCTATGTCTGTGATCTGACGGCAGCGGAGGTAACGGCTTACCGGGGGACCTTAACCGAGCCGGGGAAGGACAGTCCTTACCGCAGCCGAACGCCGGAGGAGAATCTGCGGCTGTTCCGGGAGATGCGTGCGGGGAGCTATCCGAATGGCGCTAAAGTGCTGCGGGCCAAGATCGACATGGCCTCGCCGAACATGAATTTGCGTGATCCGGTGCTGTACCGGATCATTCACGCAGTGCATTACCGCACCGGCAATGCCTGGTGCATCTACCCGATGTATGATTTCGCCCATCCGATTCAGGATGCGCTGGAAGGGGTGACGCATTCGCTCTGCTCGATCGAGTTCAATGATCACCGGCCGCTGTACGAATGGGTGCTGAACGAGCTGGGCACCCCGGAACCGCCGAGACAAAGGGAATTCGGCCGGGTGAACCTGACCGGAGTTGTTACAAGCAAGCGGCATCTCCGGGCACTGGTAGCCGGAGGCTTCGTGGACGGCTGGGATGATCCGCGGCTGCCCACGCTTAGCGGGCTGCGCAGACGGGGATTCACGCCGGGGAGCATCAGAGATTTCGTCAGGGAGATCGGCATGGTCCGGAATACGGCCATGGTGGATTTCTCGCTGCTGGAGCATTGTCTGAGGCAGGATATTAAGGCCAAGGTGCCGGCTGTCATGGCTGTGCTGGACCCGCTGAAGGTCGTGCTTACCAATTACGCCGCCGGGGCCGCTGAGCTGCTTCCGATCCCTAACAACCCAGAGAACCCAGAGCTGGGTTCAAGAGAAGTACCGTTCTCCGGCACGCTCTACATCGAGCGGGCCGATTTCATGGAGGTGCCTGTGAAGGGCTTCCGCAGACTGGTTCCGGGCGGCGAGGTGCGCCTTAAGGGCGGATACATTATCCGCTGCAATGAAGTCATGAAGAACGCAGAGACGGGAGACATCCTCGAACTGCGCTGCACCTACGACCCGGATACCCGCAGCGGCGGCCCTCTAAGCGGCCGGAAGGTGAAGGGGACTGTGCAATGGGTCTCGGCTGCTCATGCGCTGAAGAGTGACGTATACCTGTATGAGCAGTTGCTGACGGATAACAACGGGCCGAAGGAGGAAGGAGAGAGCTGGGAGGAATACATCAATCCGAATTCGATAACTCTGCTTAAGGATTGCCTGCTGGAGCCGCTTGCGGGTAACCCTCAGCCCGGGGACACCTACCAGTTCCTGCGTCACGGCTATTTCTGCATTGACAGCAGGCTTAGCACAGCTCAGAAGCTGGTGTTCAATAGAATCGTTCCGCTCAAGGACACCTGGAAGGGCAACGCAGGACACGTAAGCAGCAGCGAATAAGTTAGTGGGTGAATCTAGAATCTGGCGGGTTGTGCGGGCTATGCCAGGCTAACTTCTTAAAAAGTTTAGAATGTTACACAAGCAGCGGTGCTCCTGTTACTGGAGGATCGCTGATTTGCGTATGCGTCTGCCAGGCTAATGGTCGACAAGTAGGAGAAAAATCGGGTTGGGAGTAAAGCGTTGGCTGCACTTTGTACATTAGATTTCATTATAATCGACCAAAAAGCAGCTTCTATTGTAGTTTATACAGCAGATTATTGGGAAAATGGCCTTTTAAAACAAAAAACCGAAAATCAAATGTATGAAATACAACAGAGTGAGTTTTATCGCAAATTATTGTGTAATCTACTGCACAAAGTACAATCACCCCCGGCAGAGGAGTCAACTCGATAATGGGAGCGGGTAATAACATAAGGGTATGAGCCTCACTTTATCGCGTGACTTTACATAATATGGGTGGAGGATTAGGAGTGCAGGCATTACATGAAAACCCAATGAAAATACATTTACATTTCTCATTTTGAGGATTATAATAAAACCAGATCAAATGTTGCACCAGGGAAACTTTCGTGTGTATAGACAACTTTTTCTCGGCAAGAGGAGGACAGAACATGATGGAGCAAAATACCGCAGTAGAATCATCCCCTATACTAAAAACTCATACCAACAAACATTCGGCGCAATCGGTGCTTAACGGAGATGTCAAGGGACTGAAGAGACTTCTTCCTTTTCTGGGCCCGGCTTTTATAGCTTCCGTAGCTTATCTGGACCCCGGCAATTTCGCCACCAATATAACCGCAGGCTCGAAATACGGGTATCTGCTGCTCTGGGTCATCTTCGCCTCGAATCTGATGGCCGTACTGATTCAATCGTTATCCGCCAAGCTTGGCATTGCGACTGGCAAGAATCTGCCGGAGGTCGCGCGGGAGAAATTCCCGAAGGGCGTGTCGATTTTCCTCTGGATTCAGAGTGAAATCGTCATTATCGCCACCGATCTCGCTGAATTCATCGGCGCGGCGCTCGGACTCTATCTGTTGTTCGGGATACCGATGCTCCCGGCTGCACTGATTACCGCTGTAGGGTCATTCGCCATTCTGGAGCTTCAGCGGCGCGGGTACCGTACCCTGGAGGCCGGAATCGCGGGAATGGTGATGATCGTGGTGCTGGCTTTTGCATTCCAGGTCATTATGGCGAAGCCTGATGCGGGCAGCGTGGTTGCCGGCATGTTCACTCCAAGATTCGAGGGCGTGGACAGCATCCTGCTGGCTGCCGGGATTCTCGGCGCAACGGTGATGCCCCATGCGATCTATCTGCATTCTTCGCTAACCCAGAGCCGGGTTGTCGGGATTGATGAACGGGAGAAGAAGCAGATTTTCCGGCTGGAATTCATCGATATTCTCATTGCCATGCTGATTGCCGGTGCGGTCAATATGGCCATGGTCATTGTGGCCGCCGCACTGTTCTTCAAGAACGGCCTGGTGGTCGAGGACCTGGATGTCGCTTTCGAGCAGTTCCGCAATCTGGCAGGACCCGTTACGGCGGTCTCCTTCGGCCTGGGCCTGCTGATCGCAGGGCTGTCCAGCTCGTCAGTGGGTACGATGGCCGGTGATGTGGTCATGCAGGGCTTCATTAATAAAAAAATCAATCTCTACCTCCGCCGGGCGATCACCATTATCCCGCCGCTCGTCATCATTGCCTTGGGCGTTAACGCAACCAGCGCACTGGTAATGAGCCAGGTCGTCCTGTCCTTCGGGATTGCCTTCGCCCTGATTCCGCTCGTCATCTTCACCAGTGACCGTCGGATCATGCAGGGGCTGGTGAACCACCGGATCACTACCATTCTCGGCTGGATGATCTCCGCCCTGGTGGTCGCGCTGAACCTGTTCCTGGTAGTGGAGATGTTTGTGTAACACGCTATAACAGATTATCCAGGAGGTCGTCCTTTAGCCATAAAATGGCTTGAGAGGAGGGCCTTTTGTTTTGATTTCAGCCTAAAAGCTCTGTTAACTTTAATTGTCGTTCCCGTTCCTTAGTAGAAGCATCTATAGAGTTATTCGTTAAAGAATTCGTTGTCTTTATTGCGTAGTCACTGCTAACTAAAGCATGTCCCCTCATATGTCCTGTTGCAATGGCTTGGGCGAAGGAACGCGCAGCATGTTTGCTAATCTCTGTTTTGGATTCTTTCGCCAAGTCATTCACTACAAATCCAACCTTTCGTAAATCGAAGGCTCGAATCCTTCCGTCTATTCGTTTTTGTAATGTCTCAATCCCCAGAAGTATTCGCGGGTCCTCCTTTAAAGAGTCATCAAGATAATCTAAGTACGGAGTAGCTACTCGCAAAGCCCATTCCGCAAGTAACTTTTGCGGCATTTTTTCAAGAGCTTCTTCAATTCGATTCCGCAAATTGCTGTTATCTATGATTTTTATTTTAGGGCTGCTATGTTTAAATTCGATTTGTGCTTCTTTTAATATCTGCTCATGCGTATTCCATGCATAGTCTTCTAATTTCACTGAAAACACTCCTATCCTTTTGAACAGAGGGGTATGGGGATATAACAAATTTTACATCCAAAATTTATAAGGATGCAAACTGCCCTTGGATGTCAGCCGCATACCCCAAAAAGGAGTGCCACAGTACCGTTTGCCGGCTGCTGAGGACACCCCTAGTCTAAAAAAAGGCTTCCATCCTATTGCTTCACAATATCCTGCACAGCCTTATCCAGCTTCTCCAATAGCTGATCGTGGTTCAACTGTCCGCCGAGGTACTCCTGCATGGCTGCGCCGAAGCCCTGGGTGACGCCGTCAGGGAACATATCCCAGTTCCAGCCCAGCGCGCTCGCAGACTTCTCTTGCACGGCAACGGCGACCTGGCCGATATCAGCGGCATCTGCGGTGATATTGGCTTCCGCCGGGATGAACTTGAATTCCTTGGTCAGATACTTCTGGCCGGTTTCCGAGCTGACCATCCAGTTCAGGAAGGCCTTGGCTTCCTCCGGATGTGCGGATTTGCTGTTCACGATATAGTTGTTAGGCACGCCTACCAGGATGGTGCCTTCTTCGTTATTGATCGGGAGCGGGAGGAGGCCCAGGTTCAGAGCCGGATCGATTTTGTCGATATCGCCTTGCGTCCAGTTCCCCTGCAGCATCATGGCGGCCTTGCCGGAGGCGAATTCAGCCACCTGGGTCGCGTAATCGGTAGTCATCTTGTTATCCTGGGCGTTATCGAAGATCACATCGACGAGATCCAGCCATTGCTTGAAGACGGCATTGCCCTTGATGGTCTGTTTGCCTGCCTTGACATCGTCAATGAATTGCTTCGGATCAGGCTGGTGCGCCATGCCCACGTTAACAAGGTGAATCCCCATGGACCACCACTCATTGGTCGCTTCAAACGGCGTGATGCCGGCGGTCTTCAGCTTGGCTACGGCATCCTTGAGCTGCGGGAGTGTCTTGGGCTCTTCCGTTATGCCGGCTTTGGCGAACAGATCCTTGTTGTAGATCAGCCCGTAGCCTTCTACATTCATAGGCATGCCATAGAGCTTGCCGTCTACGGTTGCCGGTGTCTTGGCAGTTGGGATCAGCTGGGCGGCCCAAGGCTCATTGCTCAGGTCAGTGGCGCGGTCCATATAAGGAACAAGGGCTGTATACCCGCCGTTATTGAAAATCTCAGGCTCAGAGCCGGAGGCAATCTCAGCTTTCAGCAGCGCGCCGTAATCCTCACCGCCGCCATGCGTTTCGACTTCCACCTTCACCCCCGTCTCCTTCTCATATTCTTCAGCGAGTGCATTCAGCTGCTCGGCAATCTCCACCTTGAACTGGAACATCTTGATGGTAACATCCTTGGCAGGCGCTTTGCCGGCTTCCGGTGCTGCGGATTCGGTTGACGCGTTAGGGGCATTCGTAGCGCTTCCATTGCCTGCGGAATTCGTATTGCCGCTGTTCCCGCAACCTGCGATAATGAGGGTGCAAACGGTTGCCATGATGAACGCGAACTTTCTTTTCATAGAATAACCTCCCTGGTCTGTGGTTCCTGCTCTTAGAGCGTAAAGGAATGGATAGATGACTTACACTTCATATGTTGCTCGAAAAAGTGGATATTATTGCGGAGGGAAGCCTGCCCTAAGATCATCCCTTAATGGAGCCTGCCGTCACGCCTTCCACAATATAACGCTGGAGTGACAGGAAGAACAAGAGAATAGGCGTGATCGCCATGACGAGACCCGCAAGGGCCAGATCCCACTTCTTGGTGTACTGACCGAAGAACTTGGTCACAGCTACGGGCAGGGTCGTCAGATCCTTATTCCCGCCGATCACCAGGACAGGCAGCAGATAGTCATTCCAGATCCATAGCGTATTCAGGATAATGACGGTTACAATAATCGGCAGCAGCAGCGGGAAGACGATCCGGAAGAACACGCCGTAAGGATTCGAGCCGTCCACCCGCGCGGCTTCCTCCAGCTCAAAGGGCACCGTCTTGATGAACCCGTGGAACAGGAAGACCGACAGCGGCATCCCGAAGCCTAGATAACAGGCCACAATGCCGTACAGCTCGCCGCGCAGCTCCAGCAGGCTGGTCACCCGGACCAATTGCAGCATGAGCGACTGGAACGGAATGATCATCGCCGAGACCAGCAGCAGGAACACGAAGGCATTGAAGCGCGTCGGCTTGCGCACAATCTGATAAGCGGCCATCGAGCTGAACAGGACGATGAAGATTACACTGAGAATCGTAATTTGCAGAGAATTGAAGAAGGCCTGCGGGAAGTTAATGGCATCCCATACCTTGGAATAGTTACTCCAGTGGAACACCTGCGGCCAGGAAGCGGCATCGATCAGGATGTCCTTCAGCCCTTTAACCGAATTACTCAGAACCAGATAGAACGGCGACAGGAAGACAATAGCCAGCAGAATGGCGGCAATTTCGAGGACGAAGTTGCCCGGGCGGTAGCGGCTGCTGTTCATTAGGCGGACACCTCTTTTCGTTTGGTAAGCCAGACCTGGGTGACGGTGATCAGGGAGACGGCGGCGAAGAAGAGCAGCGCTTTGGCTGTACCCAGGCCATACCGGTTGTTGATCAATGCCTCCGCATAAATGTTATAGGCCAGCGACTGGGTCGAGGTGCCCGGTCCGCCTTTGGTCAGCGACAGGTTGAGGTCGAACATTTTGAAGGCATTGGAGGTCGTCAGGAACAAGCAGATGGTGATCGCCGGCATAATCAGCGGGATGTAGACGCTCTTGAACAGCTGCGGAGCGCGTGCACCGTCTATGCGGGCCGCTTCAATGAGATCCTTCGGAATCCCGGCCAGCCCGGCAATATAGATGACCATCATATAACCGGCCGTCTGCCAGACGAACACAATGACCAGACCCCAGAACCCGGTGCTTGGCGTGCCCAGCCAGGGCAGCTGGAAGAACGAAATCCCGGTCAGCTCGCCGATCGTAGCGAAGCCCTTGGTGAAGATGAACTGCCAGATGTAGCCGAGCAGAATGCCGCCGATCACATTGGGCATGAAAAAGACGGTACGGAGCAGCTTCTTCGTCTTCAGCGTAGTCATTAGAATGAAGGCCAGCAGCAGCGCAAGCACGTTGGCAGCGACCACTGAGATCACGGTGAAGCGCAGGGTGAACACCAGGGACTCCCAGAACTTATCGTCATTCATGAAAATCCGTTTCCAGTTGGCCGCGCCGGTCCAAACCGCTTTGTCCAGATCCAGCCCGTTCCAGTCCGTGGAGGAATAGTAGAAGCCGAGGAAGAACGGGGTGACCACAATGGTCAGGAAAAAGAGCAGACAGGGGCCGAGAAATACGATTTGCTGTCCCCAGCCGCGCTGCATACGCAGAGTTTTTCTCATATGGATTCTCCTTAGGGTAAGATAACTACGGGTTCACAGCTTGATTATAGAAAGCCCGGGCCACCGCTAACACTTCATTTCATGCCGGGAAAAGTGGATTATATTGCAGGCCATACGGCTCACACAACTTGTAGGAGGTTCCCCCATGTTCAAGAACAGCATCCGGACACGGCTGATGGCCTTAGTGCTGCTGGCGTCAGTGATCCCGTCAGGCATCTCTGTGACCTTCTCTTATCTCTATACGAGGCAGTCGGTTACGGACCAGTCCGTGAAGCAGAATACGAAGCTGCTGACGCTGGGGGAGGCGAATCTCCGGAGTTATTTCAGCGGCATGAACCAGCAGGCGATGTCGCTCTACAGCGGGATCAATGTTCCCAGCTCCTTCTATACCACCCTGCTTACCGCCAAAAGCGCTGCCCAGGCCCCGCCCGGCACGATTCTGCCGGACACCCGGGCCATCATCTCCACCCAGCTGTACAATCTGTTTCTCTCCGACCGCAATACGTATCAGATTCATCTGTACGTGAGGGCTGCCAGGCAGTCTAACCTCCTGCTTAAGGGATACTTCCGCCGCGAGGATAACGGAGACTACGCCGCGAACGGCCATGCCGCAGGGACGTACCGCCCTTATCTCGAAGTGACGCACATGGATCATCAATACGGGGTGAAGTCCGGCTTCCCGAATCTTAAGCCGGGGAGTGTGCCGGTCTTTACCGCCCATTTTCCGATCTACCGGACCCCCAGTGACAGCGTACTGGCGGATCTGTCGATTGATTACAGGCTGGAGGAGCTGAAGGGCATCGTGGAATCGATGTACAATTCGGACACAGAACGCCTGTATGTGCTGAATGAGCAAGGCGAGGCGCTGTTCGCCTCTGGCCCGGGCTGGATCGGGAAGCCGGTCACAGCGGGCTGGAGCCGTCTGCCCGCAGAGCAGGACAGCGGGCATTTCGCCTGGAAGAAGGACGGCTTCCAGGGGATTGTAATGTACAAGCAGATCAAGGACCCTTTGTTCAGCGGAAGCATTATCAAGCTGGTGCCCTATGAGGATCTCTACACAGATGCAAGGGTAATTACCCGGTTCAATATGGGCATCGGACTGCTGTTCCTGCTGATCGGGGGCATCAGTGCCGTGCTGATCTCCATCGGCTTCACCCGTCCGATCAAGAAGCTGATTCACTTCACCCAGAAGGTGCAGACCGGCCAGCTGGATGCGCATATGGAAGCTGAGCGGGAGGACGAGTTCGGGCTCCTCACCCGCAAGATCACTGGCATGACCCGTACGATCAATGAACTGATCGTTAAGGAATACCGGCTGGAGCTGGCGAACAAGACGAATCAGCTGAAGGCGCTCCAGGCCCAGGTGAACCCGCATTTTCTCTACAATGCGCTGCAATCCATCGCCAGCCTGTCCTTGCGCTATAATGCGCCGAAGGTGTATGATCTCATCTATTCCTTGGGCAGCATGATGCGTTATTCGATGAATACCGAGCGTACCCGGGTACCGCTGCGTGACGAGATTGAGCATGTGCAGAACTATATGATTCTGCAGACGGAGCGGTTCGGCGAAGAGAATCTGCGGCTGGAGGTGGAAGCGGGACCGGAGGCTCTGGAGCTGATCCTGCCGAAGATGATCCTGCAGCCGATTGTGGAGAATATCTTCAAGCATGCCTTCGCTGACGGCATAAGCGGGGGGCTGATCCGGATAGAGTGCAGGCTGGAAGAGGCGGCCAGCCTGGTGCTTGCCGTGAAGGATAACGGCCGGGGCATGAGCCCGGAGCGGCTGGAGGAGATTACGGCCTGCCTCAGAGGCAGCAGCCAGCAAGGCCAGGAGGAGATCGGCCTGTACAATGTGCTGGCCCGCCTGCGGCTCCAGTACGGCAGCGCAGCGGAGATGCAGCTTAAGAATAATGAAGACGGCCAGGGGCTTACCGTTACGCTGATTATTCCGCTGGAGGAGATCGGCGGTTAATTCCGGCGGCTTTTGCGAATAGAGACTATTTCTTGAAGGAGCGGCTGAGATGAAGGTGCTGATTGTAGATGATGAGAAGCATGTGCGGGAGGCCATCCGTTACTTTGTTCCGTGGGACAGCTATAATATCTCCGGGATCTATGAGGCGACCAACGGGCAGGAGGCGATACGGATCATGCAGGAGCATCAGCCGGCCGTCGTCTTCACGGATATGCGGATGCCGCTGATGGACGGGGCGGAGCTGCTGGAATGGCTGCACCGTCATTATCCGCATACGAAGACGATTGTCATCAGCGGGTATCAGGATTTCAATTATGTGAAGCCGGCTATCGTATATGGCGGTACGGATTATCTGCTGAAGCCGCTGAACAGCAAGCAGCTGATTGCCTCTGCGGAGCATGCCTTCAAGCTGTGGATGGAGGAGGAGGCGGAACGGAAGCGGCGTCAGCGCCAGAATATGCAGCTGAACGCACTGCGTCCGCTCTTCTGGGATAAGATGCTGTCCGATCTGGTAAGCGGACAGGCCTCCTTCCATGAGCTGAAGCTGGCCCTCTGTGAAGAGCTGGGGATGCCGATTGGGGCGCAGGAATGCAGGATCGCCGTCATCCCGCTGCAAGGCGCAGATTGCCATCTGCTGCGGAGATTCCATGGAGATGTGGCCTTGACAGCCTTCGTGCTGGCCAATGTCTGCAATGAAGTGATGGCAGAGGGCCAGAGCGGCTACGCCTTCCGCAACTGGCAGGGCGGGGGCGAGCTTGTAGTTCTGCTGTGGAGTGCTGTAGTGCAGGCGGAGGAGATGCTTACCCGCATGAATGAAGCCATCCGCCGGGCGTTCGGCGTTCAGCTGGATATCGGGCTTAGTCCGGTGAACCCGTTGCCGGAGGGGCTGCGGTCTGCTTTTGAACAGGCAGGCCAGGCGCTTGCGGAGCGGAATCTATTGCAGCGGGACGGGCGCATTCATCCCTTCAGGAAGCGTGAGGACGGGCGTGGACCTGCAAACGACTACGGCCTGGAAGAAAGGCTGGACAAGCTTAGAGTCGCCGTCTTGTCCGGCGATCTGGAGCGGATGGAGCGGGTGGCGGAGGAGTGGGCCGGACATCTGGCCGGGCTGCCGCTGCTAACAGAGCGCGTTCTGCTGCATCAGCAGACGGAGATGCTGGACGTTCTGAAGCGCTGGCGGCCGGAGGCAGAGATTAGCCTGGAGCGCTGTTATGACGCTGAAGGGCTGTTCTCGGTGGAGAACTGGCAGTGCCGGCTGAAATCGCTGCTTCACCACTTGTCCAAGGGCAGTCCGCAGACGCCGGATAGCCGGCTCGTCCAGGAGATCAGGGAGTACCTGGACCGGAACTATGCGCAGGAGATGACGCTGCAGCATATTGCGGAACGCTTTTTCATCAGCAGGGAGAATGTATCTCGCAAGTTCAAGCAGATCACCGGGGAGAATCTGTCGGATTATCTGACCGGCCTCCGGGTGGAGAAGGCGAAGACGCTGCTTCAGAATACGAATCTGCGGCTGTCGCAGATCGCGGAGCTGGTGGGTTATGAGGATGAGAAGTATTTCAGCCGTGTCTTCAAAAAAAACGCCGGAATCACGCCAAGAGAATACCGCAAGCAGGAGGAAGAAGCCTGAGTATGTAAGGTTCGTTGACTGCCTGTCAGGATTTCCCGGCCTGCAACCGATAATAGCTATATGGGCAATAAATACATAGCTGCGGTTATTGGGGAGGGCTGGATAGTATGGACAATGATCTGGGAAGAACGATTAAGAATGACCTGATTAATGCCTACGGAGTGACTGTAATTCCGGCGGGAAGCAGACTGAATGCCGAGCATCTGGAGCTTATCCGCAAACAAAAAATCGACAGGTTCGACATTCTTTTTGCAGATGAGGCTGACCAGGCGCCCTCCTATCAGAAGATGGTCAACAGTACAGTGGACCTGTCCAAGGAATTATTCGAATCCTACCGGATCTCCCGCAAAATCCCGCTGGCGGATATCCGCAAGGAGGTGCTTCCGGTCATCCAGGAGATCTCACGCAACCCGGATATCTTCGCCTTGTTCCATTCGGTGCAGGGCAAGGATGATTATACATATGAGCACAACATCGGCGTTGCAGTGCTCTCTACCCTGATCGGCAGATGGCTGGAGATGAGTGAAGCGGAGCTGTCCGTGCTCTCCATGGCGGCAACTCTGCATGACATCGGCAAGCTGAAGGTCCCCTCAGAGCTGCTGAATAAGCCCGGCAAGCTGACGGACGAGGAATTCAGCCAGGTGAAGAAGCACACGGTCTACGGCTACGAGATTCTCAAAGAAACCACCGGAGCCAATTCACGCATTGCCCTGGTGGCGCTTCAGCATCATGAGCGAAATGACGGCAAGGGATATCCGCTGGGCCTGAAGGACGAACAGATCGATCCGTACAGCAAAATTGTGGCCGTGGCGGATATTTTTCATGCGATGTCCAGCAAACGTCCGTATCATGAACCGACGCCGTTTCATATGATTGTCGATCAGATGAGAAGAGGCAGCTTCGGTGCGCTGGACCCGCATATTGTAACCGTTTTTCTGGAAAATATCGTGAAGCGGTCAGTTGGGCGTGAAGTGGTTCTAACCGATGGCCGGGTCGGCGAGATTGTCTACTTGAACCCGCATGATATCGAGACTCCGCTGATCCGTATCGGGGATGAATATATCGACCTCAGCAAAAGAACGGAGCTTAACATCCGGGAGATCAGCCTCTGATTCCTCTCTACTTGTTGAAATAATCGGCCACTCCCTCAGCGACCGCCTGAGCCGCCTTCCGCTGATAAGCCGCCTTGCGCACAATCGCTTCGTCGTACGGGTTCGACAGGAAGCCCAGCTCTACAAGGGTAGCCGGCAGCGGATTCTCCCGCAGAATATGATAGTCGCCGAAGGAGAGACCGTTGCTGCGCAGGCCGATGCCCTCACCCAGCCGGGTCTCCACGGCCCGGGCCAGCCGCAGATCATTCTGCTGCGAATAGAAGAAGGTCAGCGTGCCGGAGACATTCTTCGGCGA
This sequence comes from Paenibacillus sp. FSL H8-0122, assembly GCF_038005345.1. NCBI lineage: Bacteria > Bacillati > Bacillota > Bacilli > Caryophanales > Paenibacillaceae > Paenibacillus > Paenibacillus sp. FSL H8-0122. Next base: position 93,940 of record NZ_JBBOTB010000001.1, read on the forward strand.
TGAATTATAATGGATGCTGACAAAAGCATCCGCACCGAGCTGCCGTCCAAGCTGCACCCGCTGGGAGAGCGCAGGCTTCTGCTCCCCGCGGGTCCGGGTCATCTCTACTCTGGCTCCCTTGGCGGTCAGATAATCCCGCAGATACAGGGAGGTCTGGAGCGTCAGATCCTTCTCCATCGTGTTATAGGTTGTCCCGAGCATGCCCGGATCGGTGCCGCCGTGGCCAGGGTCCACTATGATCAGCTTGCCCCGGATGCTGCCGGATTTCCGTACGACACTCGGAGTCTGGCTATTCGAGCTGACTGTGCTTGCGCTGCGGACGGCTCCGCCCGACAGATACTGGGAGGATACCCAGCCGACGGTTCCTCCGGCTGTACGGACCCGCGACCATTCCCCCTGGCGGAGCAGAATGGTCACCTTATTGCCGGATTGCAGCGATCCCACGACCTCGTGGCCGGTTCCCGGACCTCCCCGCATGCGCAGGGAAGAAGCTGTAACGACAGCCGTTCCGCTGGAGACCGCTGAGGTCTTCACAGCCGACTTGGCGGATGCCTTGGAGGCGGAGGAGCTGGCAGAGGTGCTGGAGCTTCCACTGGTGCGCTTCAGATAATAACCGGCTACCCAGCCGGAGACAGAGCCGGCCCGGACCTTGAGCCAGCCATGCTGCTCTTCGGTGACGGTAACAGTGGCACCGCCAGCCAGAGTGCCTGTGACGGCGGCGCTTGCAGCAGGCTCACTGCGTACATTCAGGGAGCTGGCGTACACTTTGGCCGAGTAGGCCGTTGAAGCGTAAGCTGTGGAAGACGGCAGGACAGGTGCCAGTATGGATGAAGTCAGCAGACAGGCTGACAGGACTGCAGTATGTAATTTTAGTCGCATACAAATAAATCCTCATTTCCCGGAGAGATAAACTTCTATTACCCGTTTCATCGGCCGGAGAATACCGAAAATTTAAAATTGAAGATAAATAATTGCTCTGAATACCGCTAACAACGCTGCTAGTTACATTCCATTGCTGCTGCCCAATATCGCTCTAAGCCCTATTCGTTGGCAGGAAATGTCTGTATAATTATTACATATTGGGGAAACAGACAAAGGAGTGCCGCCGTGATCAGACCTAGATTATTCATTGGTTCTTCCAGAGAATCTATCCGCTATGCCAGAGCTATCCACGAACAGCTGAAGCGGACCGCCGAGGTTCATCCGTGGTATGCCGCTGCTTTCCGGCCGAATGAATACACCATGGAAGCGCTGGAGCGGAATCTGGATATCAGCGATTTTGCCGTCTTTGTGTTCTCGCCGGATGATGTAGCCCGGATTAGGGGTAAATATTATTATGTGACCCGGGACAACACCCAGTTCGAAATGGGCCTGTTCTGGGCGCGGCTGCGGCGCGGCCGGGTCTTCTGCCTGCTGCCGGATCAGGTACCCGCCCGTAGTGACCTGATCCCGGGTGAGAATGTGGAAGAGTATCATCTGCTGTCGGATCTGTCGGGACTAACCCCGCTGGAATATGAGTGGCAGCATGACAATGTTACAGCGGCGGTGGATGTGAGCTGCGGCAAGATCATCGACAGTATTCAGGCGCAGGGGATGTACCACGACCCGGCTGTAGAGCTGCTGCAGCTGCGGGCAGAGCTTAGGCGAAAAGAAAGTATCCTTCACTTCTTTTGGCAATATAATAATAATGTGACGCCACCGCAGGCAGCCGAGAAATATCAGGCACTGAGCGAAGCCGTCCGCAATTCATTCCTGCCCCCGGAGGATTGCCGGGTCATCGGAGCCGCCATGTGGCGGGCCGAAGCGGAAGCAGGCCTGAAGCAGGTCGGCGGCAATGTGGGACGCGGGCAGATGTATCCGTTCGCCGCCTTCGAGGACGGGAGCGTGAAGCCGGGGGTGCTGGATGCCTTTCTGACAAAAGAATGGACTTTTTTACAGCGTACGGAAGTTGCGGAGGTATATATCCTATGCTATCCTTTAGGGGAGAACCATGTGCTGTCCGTGCACTTCTCGGGAAGTCAGCGATTATCGGCAGAGGATATTACAGCAGTCGTGGCCTATAACCGGGATTTGTTCCGCACCGTCAATCATTTAGTGGGAGGGGACTAACAGGATGAAGAATATGAAGAATGCCGTTAGTGTATCCAGTACTGTCCGCCGGTCTGCAAGCGGTGACGGCAACAGCGCGGGAGGCAAAGGCCGCTCCAGACGCAAATCCGGCTCCAAGCTTACGCCCTCGGCGCCAAGCGTGTATTTGGCACCATCCGTGGAGGGTGGCGACGACGAGTACAAGAAGCTGGTCAGCGGTAAAGTGGATAATAACAAGCCTTCATTTGCCTGAACATTGGCTAAATCATACTATTGAACAGGTCCCCAGCAATCGCTGGGGGCTTTTTTGTCCTTTGAACGAATGGCGGAACGACGAACGAATGAAGGAACGAACGGCCGCCGCCCACTTAGGTTATGCGCTCTCCTGATGCGCCTGCTCATCCGTGACATCCTCCGTCTGCCTGGTCTTGAATTTAAACTAATATAAGGAATTAGGGTGATATGTGAACTCCGCCGGAAGCGGGCTGAGTGCTGCGGGGTGGATTAGAGGGTGAAGGGGATAGGGATAGGGAAAATGAAAGAGATAAATCCCCTTGGCGGCGCTGAAAGTGGGCTGGAAGAGCAAATGAAAGGGATAAATCCCATTGGTGGCGCTGAAAGTGGGCTGGATGAGGAAATGAAAGGGAAAAATCCCATTGGTGGAGCTGAAAGTGGGCTGGACGGGGAATGAAAGGGATAAATCCCCTTGGTGGCGCTGGAAGTGGGCTGGATAGGGGAAATGAAAGGGATAAATCCCTTTGGTGGCGCTGAAAAGTGGGCTGGATGAGGAAATGAAAGGGATAAATCCCCTTAGTGGCGCTGAAAGTGGGCGGGATGGGGAAATGAAAGGGAAAAATCCCCTTGGTGGCGCTGAAAGTGGGCGGGGACGGGGGAGGGCAAGTTAGTTGAATGAGAAAATCAGGTGCATAAGTGCACCTGAATCGAGTAGAAGTTGGTTAAATGAGCAAATGAGGAGCAGAAGTGCACCAGATTCCGGCAAAAGGTAGCTAAAGGAGGAGATTAAGGTGCACTAATGCACCCGATTCCGCAGAAAGTGGGCGGTGAGCGGAAATGAGGAGCACTAGTGCACCTGCTCCCGCCAAAAGAAGCCGCCCATTAACCGGGCGGCCTCAGTACAGGTTTATTGCGCGGAGGAAATTCCGCGCTGCTTCTTCGCAACCTCGCGGCGCACCACCGGGGCGACCTCGGTGGCGAGCAGCTCGATGGCGGCGGCTACCTTGGGGTAGGGGAGACCGCCGATGTCGAGCTGGGTCATGAAGCGGTTATGGCCGAACAGCTCATGCTGATAGAGAATCTTCTCAATAATCTGCTGCGGGCTGCCCACGGCCAGGGTGTTGTCCGGCGAGGTGAACCGGCCGAAGTCGCTGCGGGAGATCCGGTACTCCTGACCGGGACGCGGGCTGATGCTATTACGGTAGCTGTAGTAATAAGGGTAATACTCATCGAGTGCCTGCTGTGAGGTCTTGGCGATGTAGCCGTGGCTGGTGATGGCGATCTTCAGGTCCTCCGGCTGGTGGCCGGCGGCAGCCCCGGCGCGGCGGTAGGTGCCGGCCAGATTCTGAAAGGGCTCCGGGCTGCCGCTCAGGATAGCGATAGCCATGCCGATGCCAAGGGACCCGGCCTTCTCGGCACTTTCGGCTGAGCCGCCGATGCCGACCGAGAGCGGCAGCCTCTGCTGCAGCGGACGTGGAGCGATCTCGGCGTTATGCAGCGGGGAGCGGAATTTACCCTTCCAGTTCATGACTTCATGCTGGTTCAGTGTGAGCAGCAGGTCGAGATTCTCGCTGAACAGCTGCTTGTAATCCTCTAGCTCGTAGCCGAACAGCGGGAAGGATTCCAGGAAAGCGCCGCGTCCGGCAATGATCTCGGCCCGGCCGCCCGACAAGAGGTCCAGGGTGGCGAAATCCTCGAAGACACGGACCGGATCAATGGTGCTTAGCACGGTCGTAGCGCTGGTGAGCTTGATCCGCTGTGTAACCTGGGCAATAGCTGCCAGGACAACGGGCACCGATGAGATTACGAAATCCAGCCGGTGATGCTCGCCTACGCCGAATACATCGAGCCCGGCTTCATCGGCCAGCTTCGCGGCTGCAATGACTTCCTGCAGGCGTTGGGAGGGGCTGATCCGCTGCCCTGTATGGCAGTCGGTAACAATATCGCCTAATGTATAAATGCCGAATTCAAACTCCGGCAGGCATGCTTCTTTTTCTTGAGCATCAGCTTGTGTATTTGCTTGCGCATTAGCTTGTGTATTCCCTTGATTGTTCATGGTACAGACCCCTTATAATCCAGAATATTGAGCAGCAGTTACTTGTAAGCTTGTCCGTTAGTGCAAGGATATAGCCTAGTATATCATAATTACTTACTAATTGTAAGTATATGAGTGGAAGTTTGCGATTATCCCATTAAGATGGGCTGCTTCCTAGTTGCTGTTTCATAATTTCAAAAGGATGTCAGCATCAAATCAAATTAATCCGCTCGGATATTATGTATTTTTATTGACAGATCATCTAATGGATGATATTTTAAATTTACAAATTCCAATCAATTTACTTTGGATTATATTTTACCGACTGTACATACAGAGGTGCCTGCGTGATTGCTGCGCGAGGTTCCTCTGTTTTTTGTTACTAAGGGAGTTCAGCCAGAAGGAGGAGCAGATATGGGAGAGGCTTTGTTGTCTATCACAGCACTGAATAAGCACTTTGATGCCGCTGGAGGTAAGGTGCAGGCGCTGGAGGATGTTGAGCTGGAGGTGCAGGAGGGCGAGTTCATCACGGTGATTGGACCCAGCGGCTGCGGCAAAAGTACCCTGCTCCGCATCATTGCCGGTCTGGATACCGGCTATACCGGCAGTGTTACTCTGGAGGGAGCAGCGATCAGCGGGCCGGGAATCGATAAGGGGTTTATTTTTCAGGAGCACCGCTTGTTTCCCTGGCTTACGGTAGAGAAGAATATTGCCTCGGATCTGCCGCTGGGCAGGCCGGATATCCGGCAGCGGGTAGATGAACTGATTGAGCTGGTGAAGCTCGGCGGCTTCGAGAAGTCCTATCCCCGTGAGCTGTCGGGTGGGATGGCCCAGCGGGTAGCGATTGCCCGGGCGCTGCTGCGCAGTCCCAAGGTTCTGCTGCTGGATGAGCCCTTTGGTGCGCTGGATGCTTTTACCCGGGCGCATATGCAGTCGGTGCTGCTCGACATTTGGCGGCGGAACCGGACGACGATGATATTGGTGACACATGATATTGATGAAGCCGTGTTCCTGGGGAATCGGGTGGTGATTCTGGAGCCCCGACCCGGACGAATCCGCAAGATCGTTCCCATAGACCTGCCGTATCCGCGCACCAAAACGACAACCTCCTTTCAGGAGCTGCGGCTGAAGGTTTTGAATTACTTTGAGAAGGTAGAGGAGCTTGAATTGAAGGACGGAGCCGGAATATAGAGTGGATACAGATTCTTACTGTGGAAAAGTGAGGGGATGTGCCGACTTATATCCGACTTAATCCATGCGAATATATTAAATAATTCTCAAGGAGGGACAGTCATGGCAGAGCGGACTGTAGCGGCAGGGAATGCCGGAAGAACAGGACGGCCTGATGGACCCGGAAAAGTGGTCATTGCCGGTCTGGGGCTGCTGCTTCCGGCAGGGGTGCTGATCCTGTGGCAGATTCTGGGCCATTACGGAGTGATCTCGGAGATGCTGTTCCCGACACCTTATACGATTGTCCAGTCGTTCATTACGCTGGCGTCTACCGGAGATTTATGGAGCAACCTCAGAATCAGTGTCGTGCGGGCATTATCAGGATTTCTGCTTGGCGGCGGGCTCGGCCTGTTCTTTGGCATACTGGTCGGATTATTCCGCCGGTCGGAGAAGCTGCTGGACCCCTCGCTGCAAATGATCCGGATGATTCCGAGCCTTGCCGTAGTGCCGCTGTTCATTCTCTGGTTCGGCATCGGCGAAGAATCCAAGGTGCTGCTGATTGCCAAAGGGGCGTTTTTCCCGGTCTACATCAATACCTTCATGGGTATACGCGGGACGGATAACAAGCTGTTTGAGGTAGCCAGAGTGCTTGGCTTCAGCAGAGGGAAGCAGATTGTAAGGCTGGTGCTGCCTGCGGCGGTGCCGAATATTATGCTCGGCGTACGTTTGTCGCTGGGACTCTCCTGGCTGGGACTGGTGGTTGCGGAGCTTATTGCTTCTACCTCGGGGATTGGCTACATGATGTCGGATGCCCGCCAGTTTGCCGATACGCCGGTTGTATTTGTCGGAATTATTGTATTTGCCGCTGTCGGACTGCTGAGTGACACGATTGTCCGCCTGATCGAACAGCGTCTGCTCCGGTGGCGGGACAGTTATCAGGGATAGGGGGGAAGAACAGCATGAGTGAAGGGATAGAAGCCATAATCAAGACAGCCAAGGGCGTAAGGGAAGCCCGTGATTATAGCGGAACTGCTTCAATTACTACGGCTAACAACAAGACAGAGACAGATTCTGTACTCTGGAAAAAGCTTCTGTATGACTGGGGAGCCGGAGCAGTGATTCCCTTTGCGGTACTAGCCGTATGGCAGCTTGCCGGGAGCGCAGGCTGGATCTCGCCGGAGTTCCTTCCGGCACCGCTGACGATCCTCTCCGCATTTGCGGATCTGGCCGTTAGGGGGGAGCTCCTCCATCATCTGGGCGTCAGCATCGGACGGGCGGGCACCGGATTCCTGATTGGGGGGATTCTCGGCCTGCTGCTGGGGACATTAACCGGCCTGTTCCGCAGCGCTGCCTATCTGCTGGACCCGAGTGTTCAGATTCTGCGGCTGGTTCCGCATCTGGCGATTGCCCCGCTAATTATTCTGTGGTTTGGCTTCGGGGAGATTTCGAAGGTGGTTATTATTATGAGCGGCTCCTTCTTCCCGCTCTATATTAATACCTTCATGGGCATCCGGGGAGTGGACAACAAGCTGTTCGAAGTGGCCCGGGTGCTCGGCTTCAGTCCGCTGCAGAAGCTGCGGCGGCTGATCCTGCCGGCTGCGCTGCCCGGCATTCTCCTGGGACTGCGCTTGTCGATGGCTGTGGCCTGGATCGGTCTGGTGGTTGCTGAACTGATCGGATCACAGTCCGGGGTTGGATTTCTCATTAATGAAGCGAAGCAGAATTCCAATACGGCAGTTATTTTTGTCGGAATACTTATTTTCGCCGTGGTCGGCAAGCTAATCGATTCTCTATTCCGCGTCATCGAACGCAAATTCCTGCACTGGCGTGACAGCTACCAAGGTTAAAGACGGGCTAATGCAACGCTAACGCTAATGAAACCAAGGGGGAAACAACATGAACCAACCGGCACTGAAGGAAGCATTGAAACTGACAGCAGATGTACTGGTCATCGGCGGGGGCCCGGCAGGAACATGGGCGGCACTTACAGCCGCAGCCAAGGGAGTGAAGGTGATTCTGGCCGATAAGGGCTACTGCGGCTCCAGCGGTGCAACGGCCCCGTCGGGCACCGGGGTCTGGTATGTGAAGCCGGAGGCAGAGCTGCGCGAGTCGGCGAAGGCCAGCCGTTATGCTATGGGCGGTAAGCTGGCGGAGCACCGCTGGATGGACCGGGTGCTGGACCGTACCTATGAGAATATGAACAGACTGGGCGTCAGCGGCTATCCGTTCCCGGTGGATGAGGAAGGCAATCCATACCGGCGGGGCCTGCAGGGACCTGAATATATGCGTCTGATGCGTAAGCTGGTGAAGAAGGCAGGTGTGAAGATTCTGGACCACAGTCCCGTGCTGGAGCTGCTCGCCGATGAGCACGGGGTAGCCGGAGCGGCCGGCGTGCAGACCCAGAACGGAGAAGCTTGGAGTGTGCATGCCGGGGCGGTGGTTATCGCTACCGGGGGCTGCGCTTTCCTCAGTAAGGCGCTGGGCTGCAACGTCCTGACGGGTGATGGTTACTTATTCGCTGCGGAAGCAGGGGCGAGCCTGTCCGGCATGGAGTTCTCCAACGCCTATGCGATCTGCCCGACCTTCTCCTCTGTGACGAAGACCGCGTATTACAGCTATGCCAGCTTCTATTATGAGGACGGTAGTGTGGTGGAAGGAGCGGGCTCCAAGAAGGGCCGTTCGGTCATTGCCAGGAATCTGCTGGCGGGCCGCCAGGTGTTCGCGAAGCTTGACGGAGCCGACGAGGCCTTGCAGCCGCTGCTGCGGGTGGCGCAGACCAACTTCTTCCTGCCGTTTGACCGGCGGGGGATCAATCCCTTCAAGGACCTCTTCCCGGTAACTCTGCGGCTGGAGGGGACCGTCCGGGGGACAGGCGGCATCCGGATTACAGACGAGAATTGCGGCACGGGTGTTCCAGGGTTATATGCCGCAGGGGATGCGGCTACCCGGGAGCTGATCTGCGGCGGATTCACCGGAGGTGGCAGCCATAATGCCGCCTGGGCAATGTCTTCCGGCTCCTTCGCCGGAGAAGGGGCGGCAGCCTATGCAGCCGGACTCGGGCGGCATGCGGATCACCGCACACCCGTCGGGTTATCCTCTTCACCGCTGGTTCACCAGGAAGTGAAGGCGGGAGCGGCGGCCAGAACCGCAGAATATGTGGAGGCTGTGCAGGCAGAAGTCAAACCGTACGATATTAATCTGTTCCGTACAGAGCAGGGGCTGGCCTCTTCGCTGGAACGTCTGGACGGACTATGGAAGGAGCAGCGCAGCCGGGAAATCCAGCGTACGCCGGAAGGTATGAAGGCGCGTGAAGCCGAAGCGATGACGGCAACGGCACGCTGGATGTACAGCTCCGCATTGGCCCGCACCGAAACCAGGGGAATGCATAAACGGGAGGACTTCAAGGGAAGTGATGACAGCCAGCATCACCGCTTGATTAGCGGCGGACTGGATCAGGTATGGGTGAAGACTGAAGAGGTAGCGAAGGAGAGTGTATTGTTGTGATTGAAGTCATCAGCGCTGACCGGTGTGTAGAATGCAACCAATGCGTATCCGTCTGCCCGACCAATGTATTCGACCGGGTAGATAATGGAATTCCTGTTATCGCCCGGCAGAGCGACTGCCAGACCTGCTTCATGTGTGAGCTGTATTGTCCGGTGGATGCGCTGTATGTTGCTCCGGATTCCGAGGGAATTACCGGGATTACAGAGGCAGAGCTGGAGGAGCAAGGCCTGCTTGGAGGCTACCGCGAGAAGGTAGGCTGGGGCAAGGGCAGACAGCCGGTGGCTAGTCATGACTTCATGGTTAAGCTGGCGGCGCGGGCAGGATTCTGATTTCTGATATGCGATAACAACATCCAGTAGACGACTGAGGGGAGAATACAGCAATGAGCAGATTGTACAGAGAGATTACAGGTATATGGAGCAAAAGGGGACGCCTCACGCTGATTACAGGTATGGTGATGATCATGCTGGTACTGCAGGCTTGCGGTAATAATACGGGGAGCAGCAGCTCAGCAGCAGGCAGTGGAGGTACCAATACCGCTGAAGCGGCTGGCGATAAGGCTTCAAGCAATGTTCCGGCCGTGCTGAATTACGGATTCATTGGCTCCAATAAGCTGAATCTGCCGGGAGGCGCGGAAGGCTGGGGCCTTTACAAGGGTATTATTCAGGAAGAGCTGAAACCATACGGAATTACCGAAGTCAAACTGACAGGCTTCCCGAACGGGCCGGATCAGACGGAATCCTTAATCAGCGGAAGACTTGATTTCGGCAGCCTCGGGGATACCCCGGCGATTATCGCCTACGCCTCAGGAGCCAAGACCCGGCTGATCGCCCAGACTTCAGCGCATACAGTCGGTTATCTGATCGGCAAGAAGGACGGGCCGAAGACGGTGCAGGAGCTGAAGGGCAAGACGATTGCCATCCAAAAAGGTTCGTTTATGCACCGTTATGTAGTCGGCTTGCTGAAGCAGGAGGGCGTAACTGATTATAAGCTGGTTCACATGCTGATTCCCGATGCAAGCGCAGCACTGGCCCGCGGCGATGTAGACGCGACCACCAATAACGGTGTGGCAGCGCTTAAGCAGATTGAGCAGGGGTACACCCATTTGGATGATGCCTCGCAGCATCCGGATCTGCTCGGTAGCAGCGCTACCGTAGTGTCAGAGGAGTACCTTGCGAAATTCCCGGATTTCCCCAAGGTCTGGAATGCGGCCCGGGAGAAGGCACTGGCCGACCTGAAGCAGCATGAAGATGAATATTATGCATTCCTGGCTGAGATCGGAGATACCACCCCGGAACTCGCGAAGCAGGTCAATCCAATCAGTGATATCAAGGATACAGCCTTCACAGATGACGGTATTAAGCTGCTGGAGGGCACCAAGAACTTCCTCGTCGATGAGAAGCTGGCCAAGAAGGATTTCAATATCAGCGATTGGCAGCTCAAGTAATTCAACATAGGGAAACGGAGGGAATGCCGATGTCTCATGAAACCTTAACTTTTGAACATTTCAAGCTGCCGCTGGAGAATGGGCTGTATCTGGAAGGTGAGGTACGGCTCCCTGCGGGGACGGCAACGAAGCCCGTACTCCTGATCAGCCATGGCTTCAGAGGGCATAAAGATTGGGCGTTCTGGCCGGAGGTCTCCGGCAGAATTGCCGGAAGCGGGTTCTACACCGTAAGCTTCAATTTCTCGCGTATCGCTGCCCGTGATGCTGACGGGATCAGCCCGGAGGAAGCAGCCGAAGCGGCCACGCTGAGCAGGGAGCTGGCGGATCTGGAGCAGTTGCTCCATAGCCTGCTTGAAGGCAGGCTGCCGCTTGCCGGGCTAGCCGACACGGAGCGGATAGCGGTTCTGGGGCATAGCCGTGCAGGCGGGAGCAACATCCTGTTCGCGGCAGAGCATCCTGAGGTGAAGGCGCTGGTAGTCTGGAACGGCGGTGCTGCACCGCAGCCTCGGCAGGGTGAAGGTCCTGCGGCGCTTACGCCGCAGGAGCAGGCGGTCCGGGAGGATCAGCTGCGGAATAAGGAGCGTTTCAATCTGGAGGAAGCGCTCAGCAGAGTATCGGCTGCTGCGCTGCTGATTCAGGGTGATCAGGACCGTGATGCCCTGCTGCAGCAGCATGCCGGCTTCAGGGAACAAGCGCCGCAGCACCGGTACCTGAGCATCCGGGGTGCAGATCATACCTTCGGCACGGTAGATCCGTACGAAGGCTCCACCTCTGCGCTGAATGAGGCTGTCACTTCGACGATAGCATTTTTGCAGGAGAAGCTGGCCTGATCTTATTTCTACATTTCAAAGAACCATGAAGAGGAGGAAGCGGAATGCCGCAGCAACAGCAGGCTACAACAGATGTTCTAGTGCTGGGTGGAGGCCCGGCCGGAGCATGGGCGGCATGGAGTGCAGCTTCTCAGGGAGCGAAAGTGATCCTGGCCGATAAGGGATATCTCGGAACAAGCGGGGCTACCGCGCCGGGGGGAACGACGCTGCTGGTGATTCCGCCGGTGGCAGAGCTGCGGGAACAGGCCGTGCAGGACAGACTTAAGGCCGGCGGCTATCTCTCGGAGAATGCCTGGATACACCGTGTGCTGGATCAGGTCGAGCAGAATCTGCAGCTGGTAGAGGAATGGGGGTATCCCTTCCCGAAGGATGAGGAGGGCAGGCCGCTGCGGACGCATCTGCATGGCCCCGAATACATGAAGATTATGCGCAGAGTGGTGCGCAAGGCGGGAGTGCGCATCTGGGATCAATCGCCGGCACTGGAGCTGCTCCATGATCAGCACGGCGTGGGTGGCGCCCGCGGAATCAACCGCCTGACCGGAGAGAGCTGGGAAGTGAAGGCGAATGCGGTGATTATGGCTACGGGCGGCTGCGCCTTCCTCAGCAAGGGGCTGGGCTGTAATGTGCTTACCGGTGAAGGGCTGCTGATGTCAGCCGAAGCCGGTGCCGAGCTGTCGGGTATGGAATTCACCCGGCAATATGCTCCGAGCTTCGCGGACGGAACGGTAACCCGCGGGCGGATGCTGGCCTGGGCCACGCTGTATGATGCTGCGGGAAGGCCGCTGCACCGGGGCGACCGCACCTTTGGCAGCATTCCCGAGCTGATGATGAAGGGCCCGGTCTATGCTTCTCTGGATTTGGCTGATACGAAGGAGAAGCAGGAATTCCTCCGCAATGCCCACCCGATCTTCTTCATGCCGCTGGAGCGGGCGGGGATTAATCCGTTCAAGGATAAATTTCCGCTTACGCTCCGCTATGAAGGCACGATGCGCGGCACGGGCGGCCTGCGCCTGACCGGCCCCGGGTGTGAAACCTCGGTGCCGGGGCTGTATGCGGCAGGCGACGCCGCCTCCCGCGAGAAAGTGACCGGCGCCATCTCCGGCGGCGGCGCCTACAATGCATCCTGGGCCATCTGCAGCGGCAGCTGGGCAGGACGAAGCGCGGCGCGGCACGTTCTGCAGCAGCCGCATCCGGCGGAGCGCCGGATGCTCCGCGCGGCGGGCCGCTACGGCATGCCGGCTGGCGCCGGCACCTCACGGACGCTGGACGCGAAGCCGCTGATCGCGGCGGTCCAGCAGGAGATCCTGCCGCTGCGGATCAATTACTTCCGCAGCGAGCCCGTAGTCGCTGCCGCCCTGCAGTGCCTGAACCGCCTGATGCCCGAGCTGGGCGGGCAGGTGCCTGCCACGGTTCAGGGCATCGTGCAGTCACGTGAAGCGGCCGCTATGCTGAATGTCGGCCGTTGGATCTACACCGCTGCGCTGGCCCGCAAGGAGAGCCGCGGCCTGCAGCGCCTGGCCGAGTATCCGGCGCTGGACCCGCGCCAGACCCACCGCCTGATTCTCTCCGGCGTTAATACGATCGGTATCCGCACGGAAAGTGTGCCTCATGCCCATGAGCTGCGGATTCCGGGAGAGGAGCGGGCCATATGATTGAGCTGGTTAGCCAGGACCGCTGCATCGGCTGCAGGCTGTGCGTGAAGGTCTGTCCGACGAATGTCTTCGCGATGGAGGGCAAGCTTGCCGTCATTGCCCGCCAGGAGGATTGCCAGACCTGCTTCATGTGCGAAGCTTATTGTCCTGTCGATGCATTGTATGTGGCACCACAGGCAGATAAGTCTGCGAACCCGGATGAGCAGGAGCTGATTGAATCCGGCCGGCTGGGCAGCTGGCGGAAGGAGATCGGCTGGAATCCGGGGGCGGAGGACACGATGGCAGAGCGGGACACGACACCGTTCTTCGAGGTCTTCACCGAAGCTTACCGCGGCAAGCAGCAAGAGATAGGCAAGTGAATTCACAGGTGTTCCGCAGCCATGCCGGCAGCGGAACACCTTTTTGAATATATTCGCTTCTGACTGACGGGTGCATGTTCTTGTACGTTTCGGCCGTGTCTAAGTAATATGACATAATTTGGGCAATACTAGGAGCACGCCGATACATATAGAAGCAGGCTAAGCTGCTGCAGAAAAATATAAATTATTTTAATATATACGAACTGGGCGGCTACCGATTATACTAAGTTGAACGAACCGTTTCTTCAGCAGGCGGAGCGTCTCCCCAAATCTACACACAGACACTACAATATTATGCTGGAGGAAATTGAATGAGCACTACAGAACTTACTAGCCAACTTTCCAGTTTCACAGGAAGGCTACTGCGGGAACGCTTCGGGAAGGGACCTGAATCGATACATGCCTCTATCGGGGAGCAATGTATAGCACTGCATATCCGTAATTTCATCGGACCTGTGGAGAGGTTTTTATTGAATAAGGAAGAAGAACAGGCGTTTCGTTATACACGGGAGCTTCTGATGAAGTCCCTGCTTCCCGAGCTTGCAGCGTACCTGAAGGAGAGCATGGCTATTGAGGTCGGCGAGCTTTTTTATGATTGGGGCATTCATAACGCATCGGGGATGATCGTGGCGCTCATCAAGAATGACGACGTACCGATTGATGATTATGCCGGGCGCGAGGAAGTCCATCTCCAGATTAACGAAGTAACTAGGAAGGTCCAGAAGGAACCGGTCCATACGGACTCCTGGTGGCTGGGACCCCGCATTCTAATTATTAAGCGTGAGGGTATCATGATTCCTTTGGAGAAGGAATTGATTGGCCTCGGCTATGAGAATACGCTTAAGACTACCAAGCGCAAGATGGAGAAGCGTTACTTGGATGATACCACCACTATAGCCCAGATGCTTGGCAAAGAGCTGGCGGATATTTATGTGGATTGGGATTTCGACAAAGATACCAGCGTGATAGCCTATACTTTTCACTGAAGTCTAACCATATATGAGGTGGAAATGAGTCGGACATGTAAATGAGCCGAACATGAGCCGAAGAAGGGGGAATAGTCCCTTTCTTCGGTTTTTTTATTTTCTGCCCATCTGCCGTTAGGGGTGCTGAGACTTTTTAGGAGGATAAGCTGGATGGAGGAGTGTAAGTGGACGGTATTATATGTAGAAGATAATCAGCTCAATATGGCCTTAGTACACCATATCTTCAAAAGAAATCTGCCCTCCGTATTGCTGCTGAAGGCTGAAACGGCAGAGCTTGGACTGCAAATAGCGCGGGAAGCTCTGCCGGATCTGATTATCCTGGACATCGGGCTTCCCGGACTTAACGGGTATGAAGCTCTGGAAATACTGCGGCAGGATCAGGCAACTTGTCATATTCCGGTGCTGGCGACGAGCGCGTTTGCGCAAAGCTCGGATATTGAGAAGGCCCGGAAGAAGGGCTTTGCCGAATATATCACCAAGCCCTTTCAGGTGAAAGCGTTCACCGAAACCGTGAAAAGGCTGCTCTACGGAGAAGACCTGCAGAAGATTTAGCTTGAAATAGCAACAAGGGATTCATTAAGGTGGGGAGCTGGGGAGATCTCTGTCTGGCGGCGGGTTCACGGGCTGCTGTAATCCGCTGAATAAGGAATTGTCTGTATTCGACATAATGATTTGACTTTCGCCCGATTATGCAAGATATTTATATTGCAGATTTAATATAAAGGAATTGCATCTAATACTTCACAAACGGGCGGTGGATCTTATGCTAGAGCAGCATACGGAGACGACTTCTCCATTTGAACAGGCATTGAAGACAGGAACTGCCGGAGTAGCTTTTCTCTCCATGGCTGAAGAATGGATGAAGGTGAATCCGGCGGTAACCCTCTTGCTCGGATATTCCGAAGAACAGTTGCTGGGACGCAGCTTCCAAGCGTTCTGGGATGAAGATAGCCTGCACATACATAGTTACAGGATGGGGAGCCTCAGGACAGGAGCAGCCCCTTTTTTTGAAGCCGAAATCAAGCTGCGCCATGCGGATGGCTCTGCGGTTCCGGTGCTGCTGCATGTGGCGAGGGTGAGCGAGCCTTCAACGGGAGAGGGGCTGTATTATATCGTTCACTTGGCTGGAAGGCCGCTTGCGGCACCGGTGGAG
Source organism: Paenibacillus sp. FSL H8-0122 (assembly GCF_038005345.1). Taxonomy (NCBI): domain Bacteria; kingdom Bacillati; phylum Bacillota; class Bacilli; order Caryophanales; family Paenibacillaceae; genus Paenibacillus; species Paenibacillus sp. FSL H8-0122. The sequence goes on from NZ_JBBOTB010000001.1 coordinate 109,398, forward strand.
GCATTTACCGGGACGTCTGAGCGGCTGTACGAGCTGATTGCCGGCAACATCAGGGACATTGTGTACTATGCTGCGCCGGGCTCAGTCTGCCGCTATTGCTCCCCTTCAGTGGAAGAGGTGCTCGGGTACAGACCGGAGGAGCTGATCGGCCGGGATAACAGCAGACTGGTTCACTCTGAGGATCTGGCCTTAATCAGTGCGCAGCAGATGGCTGACTCGCCTGATGTCCAGCTGCGGATATTACATGCGAACGGCCAATATATCTGGATTGAATTCTCTCTGAGAACGGTGGAAGACGGCGGGGAGCGCGGGGTGCTGGCTGTCGGCCGCGATGTGACCCGGCGCAAGATTGTGGAGCAGAAGCTTCAGGAATCGGTCGAGCGTTATACCTCGCTGAAGAAATATAATCATGACGCGATCATATCGCTGGATCTGGAAGGCCATATTATTAACGGGAATGAACAGGCGGTAAGGCTGACGGGGTATACGATCCCCGAGATGGTGGGCATGAGTGTCAGCCGGATCATCGGCGAGCGGCAGCTGCAGAATGTACTCGGTCCCCGCCGGCAGAGCGGCTCCGCAGGCCAGGATATCAACCTGATCTGGCATAAGGACGGGCATTCTGTGGAGGTTCTGACTACCCTTGCGCCGATTATTATCAACCAGTCTACCGTAGGCTTTTATATTATCGTCAAGGATATTACCGAGCAGAAGAAGCTGCTGATTGCCAAGGAGACCGCAGAGAATACGAACCGCGCCAAAAGTGAGTTCCTGGCCATGATGAGCCACGAAATCCGTACTCCGATGAACGGGGTGATCGGGATGACCGACCTGCTGCTGGAGAGCAGTGAGCCGGGTTCGCAGCAGCGGGAATTCCTGGAGATTATCCGCCAGAGCGGTGAATCCCTGCTGAATATCATCAACGACATTCTCGATCTCTCCAAGATTGAGGCAGGCAAAATCTCACTCCAAGATGAGCCGTTCATCCTCCAGCACTGTATGGATTCTGCGCTGGAGCTGCTTCAGCTCAAGGCGGAGCGTAAAGGCCTGACCCTCAGCGTGGAGACGGACCCGGATGTGCCGCAGCGGCTGATCGGGGACGGGGAGCGGCTGAAGCAGGTGCTGCTCAATCTGGCCGGCAATGCCGTGAAATTCACCTGTACCGGCGGGGTAAAGGTAAGCGTGAAGCGCATTGCCGATGGCCTGGCAGGCGTAACGCTCCAGTTCACCGTGGCGGACACGGGGAGCGGGATTCCCGAGGAGGCCCGCAGCCGCTTGTTCGAGCCGTTCTATCAGCTGGAGCATTTCAGGGGCCGCCATGGGGAAGGCACCGGTCTGGGGCTGGCGATCAGCAAGCAATTGGTCGAGCGGATGGGCGGAGAGATCTATCTGGATACAGCAGCCGGGCAGGGGGCGACCTTTGTGTTCACCGTGGTCCTCCGGACGCAAGCGCAGGCGCTTCCGACTGACGGGCCGGAGGGGAACCAGCCGGAGCCGCAATCAGAAGGCCGGTCCCTGCATATTCTGGTAGCCGAGGACAATGTGATCAACCAGATCGTCCTGCGCAAAATCCTGGAGAAGCGCGGCTTCACCGTCGATGTGGCCGAGGATGGGCGGCAGGCGGTCGATATGACAGCCCGGCATGGCTATGATCTGATCTTCATGGATGTGCAGATGCCCGGGATGAACGGCCTGGAGGCCACAGCTGCCATCAGGGCAGAGCAGCCGGCAGACCAGCAGCCGGTCATTGTTGCAGTGACGGCCAACGCGCTCAAGGGCGACCGGGAGCTATGCCTTGAAGCCGGGATGGATGAGTATATCAGCAAGCCGCTGAGAAGCGACAGCATTGCCAAAGTCATCGGGAATTTTTTTGCGGAACAGGAATAAGCAGACCTCTCTTCACAAAATAATCACAATGCTGAGTTAAAGCTGCAATACAGTGCTGTGATGTCTTGCATATGGAAGTCTTTTTGATTAAGATAGCAGAAACTGGTGCATAAGCAGCACCGATATACCTTGTAATGACAATGACGAAGAGAGTAAGCACTTCATAGCGGATTTTAACAGGGAAGGCGTGCCGGAGACTGAGAGCACCCCCATTAGACGCTTAGTGCCGAAGTTCACTTCCGAGTCGGTCCCTGAAGTACACTGCTGCAGCAGTTATGGGTAGGGTGGCCCGCTTCCTGCGTTAACGGATGTAAGACAGAATGAATCAACTGGCCGGTATCCTTCAGGTATGCCGTCATGTGCTGATGCGTCAGCAGGATTCAGCTCTAAATAAGGGTGGTACCACGGCTCCTCGTCCCTTGCGGCGGGGGGTCTTTTTGCGTTCGTTCATAGCCTTAACTATTAACTGCACAAAGGAGTGTCTTGGAATGAGTAATGTGGAATTGGATGATCTGAGAGCAAGATTGGATGAGATTAACGGTCAGCTGCTGGAGCTGATCTCGGAGCGTGCCGGAATCGTTCAGGAGATTGGGGTGCTCAAAGAGAAGCAGGGCGTGCCGAAGTTCGATCCTGAGCGGGAGAAGGCAATGCTGGAGAAAATGGTCGCAGGCAATAAGGGGCCGTTCACGGATGGAACCATCCGTACGCTGTTCAAGCAGATTTTCTCAGCTTCGCTTGATCTGCAAAGTACGGAGCATAAGAAGACCCTGCTGGTAGCGCGCAAAGACCATGCGGAGGATACAGTTATTGAGCTGCCGGGCGGCGTTACAGTAGGCGGATTATCCTCCCTGATGGTGGCTGGCCCGTGTTCGGTGGAGAGCGAGCTGCAGACCCGTACGGTGGCTGCTGCCCTGCAGAAGGCTGGCGTCAAGGTTATGCGCGGCGGCGCCTTCAAGCCCCGGACCTCCCCTTATGATTTCCAGGGACTGGGCATGGATGGCCTGCGGATTCTGCGTGAAGCGGCGAATGAATACGGGCTGCTGACGATCAGTGAGATTGTAGATCCCCGGCATATTGAAGAAGCGCTGGATTATGTGGATGTCATTCAGGTCGGCGCGCGGAACATGCACAACTTCGAGCTGCTTAAGGCGGTAGGGGAAGTGAACAAGCCGGTGCTGCTGAAGCGCGGACTATCCGCTACGCTGGATGAATTCGTTCATGCGGCAGAATATATTATGTCCCGCGGCAATATGGAGATTATGCTGATTGAACGCGGTATCCGTACCTATGAGCGGTCGACGCGCAATACGCTGGATATCTCGGCGGTGCCGATTCTCAAGCAGGAATGCCATCTGCCGGTGCTGGTCGATGTCACCCATTCTACCGGACGCAAGGACATCCTGATTCCATGTGCCAAGGCCGCACTCGCTGCCGGAGCCGACGGTATTATGGTGGAGGTGCATCCTGATCCGGCTACAGCCTTGTCCGATGCGGCGCAGCAGCTTAATATTGAGGAGTTCAACACCTTCTTCAATGAAGTGAAGGCTTCGGGACTATACCGTTAACGAGTATAAAATAAAGAAAGTACCCAGCTGGTGCAGCGGGTTGGATGGTCGCCTTCGGGCGGCCATTGACGGGTTAAGGCCAGAAGGCTGTTTTTGGAGCGATTAGGCTTCAGAAGCAGCCTTTTTTTTGAAAATGTAAGAATGTGTATGTTTCACGCTATACATACTGTGCTGGGCGAAGGTACGTGGGCCTGAGTGTATACGAAAAACCGAATACAATGGGTGCCGCTGCGCCGAGGAAAGGGCCCCATGCATCACAGGCAGTAACATTTTAAGAGGAATCCTGCCAAAAATGCAACAATACAGCCCCAAAGAAGCGGTCAATGCTGAAATCCTGCACGAAATGCAACAAATTCAGCGCTAACTTGCTCTAAACACCTAAATTTATGCAAATAATGCAACATTGTACTTCAACCCGGTAAAAGGTGTAGAGAAATCCTGCCAAAAGTGCAACATTACTGCTCCTTAAAGCGGACGGTGAGAGAGGCATTAGCATCGTTCACCCGCAGGATGATTTGGTTCAAATATAAGAATGTATAGGTTTCACGCTATCCATTATCCTTCTATTTCTCGCCGAAACGGTACCGTCCTTTAAAAAGACAGCAAAGCCGTTTCCACTTGATTTTCAAATTTTAATGTTCTGCGCCGTCTTTGGAAAAGGATTTTTGAAAAGTTTGTCGAAATTTTCCGGTAGAGGGACATTTGTCATTGCTTAATCGGATGGCCCTACTATAACCACGCAATTGTGATGCGCGAAAGGGAAGGCCTCCATGTTTTCTTTTATCCGAACCAGACTGATTGCCCGTATTCTCTGTGTTATGACTTTAGTGATTCTCTGCATTACAGCAGGCAATGCCGCCATTCAGTGGGTGAACACCGGATCAGCGGTCAAAGGGACGATCAGCAGCTACAACATGAGTATTGCCAGCCATTATGTGACGCAGATTGAACCCGGCCGCTACAGCGAATTCCTGGCCGATCCGCAGGAGTCGGACCTGTACTGGTCACTCCGCCATGAACTGGATCAGTTCCGGAAGTCGATTGGTGCCCGTTATGTATATTTTGTAAGGATTGATGATGCCCGCCAGCCGCAGCTGATGATTGACGGCAGGCCGGAGGGAGACCCGCTGGCTTCAGGGATTAATGAGACTACCGATATGCCTGCGGCCGCAGTTACGGCTGTGCTTGCCGGAGAGAATGCCAGCACGCCGCTGATCAGCAATCCCGAGTACGGGGATTATATCTCGGCATTCGTTCCTATGAAGGACACCACTGGGAAACTGGTCGGGGCGCTGGGCATTGATACGGATGTTGCTGTGCTTAGTACGCTGACCCGTGATGTCCTGATGGAGAGCCTGCCGCTCTATAGTATTATTCTAGCTCTATCTCTGGGCGCACTCGCGGTGCTGGCCTGGTTCGTCTCCCGGTCCTTGCGTCCGCTGGTGACGATTACAGAGAGCGCGGGCACGATGGCTGAAGGGGATCTCGCCGGAGCAGCCCGTATCCTGCATGCCCGTCCGGTCACCTCCCGGGATGAGATTGGCAGGGCTTATCAGGCGATGCTCCAGATGTCAGGGGATCTGAATGCCAGAGTGAAAGGGATGGTATCCGGGGTGTCTACCGCATCTGACAGTCTCTACGGCTCCTCCGAGACCTTCGCCAGGAATGCCGATGATGTGCTGAAAATGAGTGAGACGGTGAGCGGCAGAATCAGCGATATCCATGCCGGGGCTAACTCGCAGACGGTAGGCGCACAGAGCAGCGCTGTGGCTATGGAAGAGATGGCGCTGGGCATCTCGCGCATCTCGGAGGCCTCGGCTGCGGTCTCGGAATTCGCAGTCAAGGCGCTGGACATTGCAGAGGCATCCCAGACGTCCATGAACCACACTAACCAGCAAATGAAATCGATCTCTGTATCCACCGGGGAGACGCTGGATAATGTGCTGCGGCTGCAAGAGTACACGGATGAGATTGAAGGTGCGCTGGCTGCGATCAGGGAGTCTGCGGATCAGACGAAGCTGCTGGCGCTGAATGCCTCGATTGAGGCGGCGCATGCGGGGGAGCACGGCAGAGGCTTCACTGTCGTAGCCGGTGAAGTGCGCAAGCTGGCGGAAGGCTCCGCAGCCTCGGCCGAGCGGGTAGCCGAGCTGCTGCTGCATATCAGCCAGGCTTCGGCGAGCATCGGGGTACAGATGACGGAAGCATCCGCTGAAGTGAGGGAAGGGGTGCGGATGTCAGCCGAAGCGGAGGCTGCTCTGCTGGAGGCCTCCGCCGCCTTCCGGGAGGTGGCCGGACAGATCATTGATGTGTCGGCGACAGCGGAGCAGCTCTCCGCCGGCTCAGAGGAGGTTGCGGCAGCGGTGGGCAGCATGGCTGATATTGCCGGAGAGGTCTCGGAGCAGACCCGGGAGATCCGAGAGCTGACTGACCTGCAATTGGCGCGAATCAAAGAAGTCTACGAGGCTTCGCTGAGCGTCAGCGCGAGTACGGGCGATCTGCGGGAGGCCATCCGGCAGGTGAATGTATAGGGCTAGGGGTTCGATGCGCTTGATCTATACTGCCCGGAGTGGATACAGGATTAGCAGATGTTATGCCCTCCAGCTTTCAAAAGCGTCCGACTATTGGTATGATTACAGGGGATGTGAACATCTATTACCGATTATATGGAGGAATTGAACATGAGTGAAACTACAATATCCGGGATTATTGATCATACGCTGCTGAAGGCGGATGCCCGGAAAGACGATATTATCAAGCTTGCCGAAGAAGCCAAAGCCTACAAATTCGCTTCTGTGTGCGTGAATCCGGCTTGGGTCGCTACTGCGCATGCCGTGCTGAAGGATACACCGGAAGTGAAGGTATGTACAGTAATCGGCTTCCCGCTCGGGGCATCGACGCCTGAGACGAAGGCTTTTGAGACGAAGGATGCCATTGCGAACGGTGCCGGTGAGGTGGATATGGTCATTAATATCGGCGCACTGAAGGACGGCAATGACGAGCTGGTCAAGCGCGATATGGTTGCCGTAGTCGAAGCCGCACGCGGCAAGGCGCTGACCAAGGTGATTATTGAGGCCTGCCTGCTGACTGAAGAGGAGAAGGTCCGTGCCTGCAAGCTTGCTGTAGAAGCGGGCGCAGACTTCGTGAAGACCTCAACCGGCTTCTCGACCGGGGGAGCCACGAAGGAAGATATTGCCCTGATGCGGGCAACGGTCGGTCCTGAGATCGGCGTGAAGGCCTCCGGCGGTGTCCGCAGCGCGGAAGACGCGCTGGTGATGATCGGCGCAGGCGCCAGCCGGATCGGCACCAGCGGCGGCGTAGCCATCGCCAAGGGCGAGCAGAGCCAGAGCGGCTACTAAGCTGAGGTGAGCTAGACATATAGAAACGGCTGCGGCCTCCTTGAGTTCAAGGGAGCCTCAGCCGTTTTCTGTTTAGAGGAAGTATAGCAGGTGGATTTCCTCCATCTATTAATGAACATATGAGCGTTACCGAACCAGCAATTGGATAAACAACACTTAAATTCTCTCGATTCATCCCAAGTAGCATAAAGTAACTATATTAGTTGCTGTTTTTCCACCTGTTGCCGGTAACTCCAGCCCAATGGGCGAATTAAGATACGTTATTCCACTTGCTTGGTGCAGGATGAGCTATCCGTTCAGGGTTACCCCCCTAAACCAGCCCCTTATCCATCGCCTTGCCGATCAGCGTAGCGAACAGGCTGTTGGACCAGGCGAACCATTCGCGCGAGAAGTCCGCCGGATTATCCGGGTGGAAGCCTTCGTGCATGTAGCCGGTATCGGCATCGGTGCGGATCAGCATGTCGATCAGCTCCTTGATCTCCTCATCGTTATCTGCAGTAAGCGCCTGCATCGACAGCGCCATATGCCAGACGTAACCGCCCGGTGTATGCGGACTGCCGATGCCCTTGGCGTGTTTGCCCTCGAAATAGAAGCGGTTATCGAAGCTGAGCGCGAACCGGCGGGTATTCTGATAAATCTCATCCTCCACCCCCACATAACCAATATAAGGAATGGAGATCAGTCCCGGAGTTCCGGCATCGTCCATCAGGGAGTAGTTGCCGTAGCCGTCCGTCTCATAGGCGTAGATTCTGCCGTATTTCGGATGGGTCACGATGCCGTAGGTACGGATGCCGAAGTCGATCTCCTTGCGCAGCTTCGCCGCTCTTGCCGCCAGCCGCTCGTCCTGGTATACCTCGCTTGCCATCTCGCCGATATACCCCAGAATGACCACAGCGAACATATTCGAGGGAATATTGTAGCCGAATTCGCAGCTATCATCGCTTGGGCGGAAGCCAGACCAGCTCATCCCCGTATAGTTGACCGGCATCCCGCGTCCGTTATTGTGCAATGTCTCCGTATCCTGGAGCGTCTGCCGGATGAAGTGGTAAGGCGACTTCTCCCCGTGATGCTGCTCGGTCTCGATCGTGTTCACGATGGAGGTCAGCGCCTGATAGCAGGCGGCATCGAAGATGTCGGTCTGCTCCGCTTCCTTCCAGTACATATAAGCCAGCTGAACGACGAAGCAGAGGGAGTCCAGCTCATATTTGCGCTCCCACATCCACGGGTTCAGATTGCAGTCGTCCGTATCCCGGTAATGCTTGTCGTTTGCCGTCTCGTTGAAGGCGTTAGTGTACGGATCAATATTTACATAGAACATCTGCCGGGCAATCAGGCCGCGGAGAATCCGCTGCAATTCAGGGTCATGCTTGGCAAAAGGGATATAGTGGCGCACCTGCTCCGTCGAATCGCGCAGCCACATGGCCGGAATATCGCCGGTGAACACGAAGGTAGTGCCGTCTTCCAGCAGCTTGGTCGTGGTCTCCAGTGTGTTCGGGAAGCAGTTGCGGAACAACTGCTGCAGTTTCGGGTGATGCGCAAGCCGTTCATCGGCCTCATTCAGATAAGCGGTAATGGAAGCGGGCAGCTTCATAGTATAATTCCTCCTGGCATAGTGAATTTAGGGTTGTACGGGCTTTAGGGCATAGGTGACGATCTGAGCTTTGTCGATAGAGCGGCGGAGAGTGCCTTCATCCAGGATCTCCCGTTGTTTGCGCCGTTCCAGAATATCACTGGCATGGACAGCCTCCACGGGAAAATGCGGCGTAAGCGCGAGCTCCTGCTCCGCGCCCGCCAGATTGTACCAGCGCAGAATGATGTCCTCATGGTCTGCGGACATTTTGAAGGCGGACAGCGCCAGGGTGCGGCCTTGCCATTCCAGCGGCTGATAGACCGCAGGGAGCGAGCCCTCCTGCCAGCCGGTCTGGACCGTGAACCAAGGCACCTGGTACTGATAGGCCCAGGTGCAGGCCTCCGTCCAATCCGCATCCCCGGCAAAGGGACGGACCGCGAATTCCACGGTCTGCTCTCCAAGGCACTGGGCCTCCGGTGTAGGGAATACGCCCCAGTCGCCCAGCTCCGATACGCTGCGCAGCAGGGTGACAGCAATGGTATTGCTGCCGTCCCGCAGCACCTCGTATTCGTTCAGCCCTTGGTTGGCCACCAGCAGTCCGGCGCTGCCGTCCGACACACTGACGTAAGCCTGCTGGTGCTGGGCATTGCTCGGATTGATCCAGTCAGGAGCCGGTTCTATCCCGCGCTCTGCGGCTTCGAAGATGGAGTCGGCCCGCACGGTCGAGGCGGCTAGACCGGTAGGGAAGAGGACGCGCAGCCGGTGGTCCATAGCCTGGTTATTGAATGCGGCAGAGACCTGAACGCCGGTCCCGCTGGCCTCCAGGCTAATCCGGGTCACAATCCGCAGCGGCACTTGCTCCGTAGAGCGTCCAGCCTTGCGCTGCCGGAACGGTACCATTCTGCGCTTCTCATCCTCAAATGAAGCATCGGCGGAAGCGGGAATAACCCATTCATGCACGATTTCATACGTGATGCGGTAAGGCTCCTGCTCAGCAAGCGAGATGCGGGCAGCGAGTCCCTTGGTCGTCAGCGCCACATCGCCCTCCGGCTGGCGGAACACATATTCATTGCCGATATCGCCGCAGTTCTCATAGACGCCGAGTCCGGTGAAGCTGCGGCCCGTCCGCTTGTCGGCCACATCATAAGAGCCATCCTCATGGATACGGATAGTCAGGAATTCATTCTCCATCCCACGTTCCAGCAGCTTAAGCGGACCTTCAGCAGCAGCCCCGGCGGACTCATCCGCCGACTCTACCCAGGCGTAGGTGCTGTAGCCTAGCGGCGGCACCTGCGCAGCTGCGAAGGTCAGCCGGACGATCCGGGCCATATAAGGCTTGCGGAATTGGTCGTCGGGCAGCTCATAGCCGAACCGGGTGCCCAGATCCTCCGCCCGGTAAGCCACATGCCGTCCTTCAGCATCCAGCAGCCGCCCTTGCTCAAGCGCAAGCGGAAGCTGATCCAGCGCCTCGGCAATCGCCGCAGGGTTCGGCCCTTCCTTGAAGTAACGCTTGGCGATGATGATCTCCACGCTAACTGTTCCGCTGCGTTCCCAGCCGGTGGTATTAAAGACCGTCACCGGCCGGGCAGACTCGCCCCAGGCGGCAACATTCCGGGTTCCGATCTGCGCGGAGACCGCCTTCAAGCTGTCTTCAATAATAGCTTCTCCCACATGGCGGCTCTTCTCAAAGCGCGTAATCATCTCACGGTGAACCTCATCCACACTGCAGCCGCAGATGCTGTCATGCGGGTGGTTCTGCATCAGGGTCTTCCAGGCGTAGGTCAGCAGGGCATGGGGGTAGGCCTGCCCGCTGACCAGATAAGCGAGTGCCGCCAGCGGCTCAGCGCCTTTCTCCAGCAGCGTCTGGCCCTGCTGGTTGAGCTGCTTCAAGTAGACGCGGGCGGAAGCGGTATTCACCAGCGTCCCCCAGCCGTCCGTATGCTGGCTGCGCAGCTCGCCGTGCACGGTGACCAGATCCTCAGGCAGCGAAGGCGCTAGCGCCTTCAGATACTGCTCGAAGCTGGAATGGACGAAGTCCGTGTCCGGGTACAGCTTCCGGGCGGTCTCCAGCGCATCCGCGAGATCACGCTGCACCGGCTGATGATCACAGCCGTTCATGAACAGCAGCTCCGGGGTGGAGGCGTATTTGCCCGCATCCGCGAGTTTTTTGTCCCAGAAGGCCTTGGCTTCCTCAGCATCTACGGGCACCTCGTTACCGTTGCTGTACCAGTTCGCAAACAGCAGTCCAAGCACAACTGAGCCATCCGGGGATTCCCAGTACATCTCCGAGTAAGGCGACTCATAGCTGGTGCTGTTCAGCTCGCCGACCATATTATCGAAGCCCGTCGGCTTCACGCCGCGGCCGAACACCGCAGTCCCGATGTCAGCCTGCTGGAGCAGCTGGGGGGCTTGGCCCATATTGCCGAAGGAATCGGGGAAATAACCGAGCTTCGAGATGACGCCATATTTCGCTGCGTCCTGGTGGCCGATCAGCAGATTACGCACATTGGCCTCGGAGCTGGTCAGGAATTCATCCTGGAGCACATACCAGGGACCGATGACAATCCGGCCTTCGCGGATGAACCGCTCCAGCTGCTCTCTCCGCTCAGGATGAACCTGCAGATAATCTTCAATAATAATGGTCTGTCCGTCCAGGTGGAAGTACCGGTAGCGCTCGTCCTGCTCCAGCGTCTCCAGCAGCTCGTTCATCAGCTTCGCCAGCAGCACATGGTGACGCTCATAAGGCATATACCATTCCCGGTCCCAGTGGGTGTGTGAGATCAGGTGGGCAGTTGTACGGGTCATGACAGAAACCTCCTATATCTTGAGTCGGTGTTGTAGTGTCGGCATTCGTAGCAAATGTTTGCATACCTGCCGGGGGATCACAATATGTAACTTTTGCAGGGGGGAGGAGGGTTCATAATTCACACATTTACGGCAGTCAGCCAGTAGCGGCCCGTAGAAGTTATTCAGCTCATAAGCCCCGTAGCAGCGCGGTTTTACACTCTTTTAACATGACAATGCACAACCTACATATTTACGATGTCAGCTTAGTTTCTCTACAATTTGGGATGTAAGCGTTAGCAGGAAAGGCCATAGCAAGAATGCGAAGCGGATACAGATTTATGTGTAATGAAAACTAACATAGAGAGGAGTGGGAGAATGAAGGGGAACAAGTCCCTTGGCAAAAGAATCTGGCAGAATTGGGAGCTCTATCTGTTCATGCTTCCCGCGTTACTGTATTTCTTCATCTTTCATTATGGTCCGATGTACGGCATTCAGATTGCCTTCAAGAACTTCGTGCCCTCCAAAGGAATTACGGGCAGCGACTGGGTAGGCTTCGACCATTTCGAGCGGTTCTTCAATTCTTATTTCTTCTGGGATCTGCTGTGGAATACGTTCAGCATCAGCTTCTATGAGCTGGCCATCGGGTTCCCGCTGCCGATCATTCTGGCCCTGGCCTTCAATGAGGTCCGCAACGGCCCGTTCAAGAAGTCGGTCCAGACGGTTACCTATGCGCCGCATTTCATTTCAGTGGTCGTCATGGCGGGGATGATTATTACCTTCCTGTCGCCCTCCAGCGGAATGATTGTCCGGGCGATTGAATTCCTGGGCTTCCAGCCCGCACAGTTCCTGACCGATCCCGCCTGGTTCAAGACGGTGTACGTCTTCTCGGGCGTCTGGCAGAGCACCGGGTGGGGGACGATCATCTATCTCGCGGCCCTGTCCGGCGTAGATCCCCAGCTGCATGAAGCGGCCATCGTGGATGGAGCCAGCCGGATCAAGCGGGTGCTGCATATCAATCTGCCGACGATTATACCCACGATTACGATCATGCTTATTCTGAACATGGGTAACATTCTGGGCCTGGGCTTCGAGAAAATCCTGCTGCTGCAGAATTCGCTCAACATGGAAGCCTCTGATGTCATATCCACCTATGTCTACCGCGCCGGTCTGGTGAACGCCCAATACAGCTTCTCGACCGCTGTCGGATTGTTCAACTCGGTGGTCAATGTAATACTGCTCGTTACCGTGAACCGGATTGCCAAACGCACCAGTGAGAACAGCCTCTGGTAGAAAGGAGTTGAAGTCTTTTGGTTACTGCGATGAAAGAATCCAGGGGAGATAAGCTGTTTCTGATCAGCACCTACATCTATCTGTGCCTTGCACTGGTAGTGGTCCTCTATCCGCTGATCTACATCCTCAGCGCGTCCATCAGCTCGCCGCAGGATGTCAATTCGGGCGCGATGTGGCTGTTCCCGAAGAATGTGACGCTGGACGGCTACAAGCTGGTGTTCGAGAACCCGAAGATCTGGAACGGGTATCTCAATACCATCATCTACACAGTGGTGGGCACTCTGCTGAATCTGGCGGTTACGCTGCCTGCTGCATATGCGCTCAGCCGGTCTGATTTTGTCGGACGCCAGTTGTTCATGGGCCTCATTCTGTTCACAATGTTCTTCAGCGGCGGGCTGGTACCGACGTATCTGCTCGTCAAGAACCTGGGCCTCATCAACAGCATGGGGGCGTTGATCCTGCCGGTGGCCGCATCGGTGTGGAACATCGTGGTCGCCCGCACCTTTTTCCAGTCCACCATTCCAAAAGAATTGCAGGAAGCGGCGCACATCGACGGCTGTACGAATCTGAAGCTGTTCATCCGCATTATCCTGCCGCTGTCCGCGCCGATTGTCGCCGTGATGGCCTTGTTCTACGGGGTTGGGCACTGGAACAGCTACTTCCCGTCCCTGATCTATTTGAATGATGAAGCCAAGTATCCGCTGCAGATGGTGCTGCGCCAGATTCTGGTCCTGCAGGAGATGTCTGCTGAAACTACAGGCGCTGCGATCAACGGCGAGGTAGCTATGGCCATGAATAATAAGGCAGAGACGGCATCGCTGGTCAAATATGGCGTTATCGTTGTTTCTACACTGCCGATTGTGGCGGTCTACCCGTTCCTGCAGCGTTATTTTGTCCAAGGGGTCATGATTGGCTCTGTGAAAGGCTAAAGGTTAAAATGTAATGAACCTAAGGGAGGAATTATTAATGCAGATCACACGTAAACCATGGAAGATTCTGCTGTCTTCGGCTGTGATTCTTGGACTGCTGGCAGGCTGCGGGAGCTCCAATGAAGGCACCGCGAATAAGAGTACCGGAGAGGCCACGGTGAACAAGGAGGGCTTCCCGATTGTTAGCGAACCCGTTACCCTGACGCTGATGGCGCCGGATGTGGGCATTCAGAACTGGGAGAACATGCCGGTGCTCCAGCAGATGAAGGAGAAGACCGGGATTACGATGGAATATAAAAATGCGCCGAAGGACAGCTTCGATACCAAAAAGAATCTGGTGTTCGCCAGCGGCGATTACCCGGATATCTTCTATGCTGCCGGTCTGACGACTGCCGAGCAGATGAATTACGGAGAGCAGGGGATTCTGATCCCGCTGGAAGACCTGATTGAGGAATACGCCCCGAACTTCAAGGCTTTGCTTGCGGAGAACCCGGATGTCCGTAAATCGATTACCGCTCCGGACGGTCATATCTACTCCCTGCCGGTGGTGGAAATGAGCCAGCACTGGTACCGCAACCCGATGTGGTATAACGGGGACTTCCTGAAGGCCCTGAACATCGATAAGCTGCCGGAAACGACTGAGGAGCTGTACACCTACCTGAAGCGCGTGAAGGAGGAAGATCCGAACGGCAACGGAACCGCCGATGAGATTCCGATCTCTTCGGTGACGACAACTGCTGCGAACCTCCGCGATATCCGCACCTGGCTGCTGGGCGCTTTTGGCATCTATGAAGAAGAAATCTATGTAGACGATGCGGACAAGGTCCACTATACACCGCTTGAAGAAGGCTACAAGGAATATCTGACGTATATGAACCGCCTGTGGTCCGAGGAGCTGCTGGATCATGAGAGCTTCTCGCAGACGGCGGAGCAGAAGAAGGCCAAGGCGCAGAATAACCGCGTGGCGCTCTTTTCCGACTGGCATGCTTATATGACTAAGGGCGGAGAGCCGTCCACGGCAGATCCGATGTTCGCTCCGGTGCGCAGTGAATCGGTGTCCGCTCCGGCGATTGCCAAGAACAGAGGGATTACGACCGGCGCATTCGCCATCACGAACAGCAATCCGGCACCGGAAGCCTCACTTCGCTGGGTAGATTACCTCTATTCCTATGAAGGCGCTCTGTTCTTCAACAAAGGGCCGGAGGGAACGCTCTGGGAGTACACCGACAAAGAGAATCGTGTGAAGCAATACCTGCCTGTACCGGACGGCAAGGAAATGGAAGATTTCCGGGCCACCTTGACGCCGAACTACGGCATTCCTGCCCCAACTCTGTCCATGGACGATATCAACAAGGGGCTGAAGACAGACTTTGACCTCTGGGTAGAGCAGGAGACTAAGCAGAAGCTGCTGGATCGGGGCGCACGGATTCCGTTCCCGGCCCTGTTCCTGACGGTGGAAGAGCAGACGGAAATCAGCAGTCTGAATTCGGATCTGAGCACGTATGTGAAACAGATGGAAGCGAAGTTCATCACCGGGGCCGAGCCGCTGACCGGCTGGGATAATTATGTGGCAACAGTCAAGAAGATGGGCGGAGAGCGAGTGGCTGAGATCAACCAGGCTGCTTATGACCGCTGGAAAACCAACTAAATCCTACAGGCGCTATCCATCTTCTTAGAAATTTCATCCTCTGAAGTGCCGAGAGTGAGCGGCACGAATGACTAATGCAGAAAGGTGCTGTAAAAATGATCTATAAGGATAAAGCGCGCCCTGTGGCGGATCGGGTACAGGACCTGCTGCAGCGCATGACGCTTGGAGAGAAGGCTGGACAATTAGTCCAGCCTTTCGGCTGGCAGTGCTATGAGAAGCACGCGGACGGAACCACAGGCATGACAGAGGCCTTCAAGCGTCAGGTTGCCGCCGGAGGCGTCGGCTCCCTGTATGGGACGCTGCGTGCCGACCCGTGGACTGGCGTTACGCTGGAGACCGGTCTGTCCCCGAAGGAGGGGGCGGAGGCTGTTAATGCGATTCAGGCTTACGCCATGCAGGAGAGCCGGCTCGGGATTCCGATTCTGTTCGGCGAAGAATGCTCCCACGGGCATATGGCTATCGGCGCCACTGTATTTCCGGTGCCGCTTGCATTGGGCAGTATGTGGAACCCGGAGCTATACCGGGAGATGTGCCGGGTGGTAGCGCTGGAGACCCGCAGCCAGGGCGGAGCGGCGACCTACTCGCCGGTGCTTGATGTGGTGCGTGATCCGCGCTGGGGCCGGACGGAGGAGACCTTCGGCGAAGACCCGTTCCTGATTGCCACTATGGGTGTGGAAGCCGTGAAGGGCTTGCAGGGAGAACGGCTGGACGCCGGGGATTCCGTACTGGCCACCTTGAAGCACTTCGCCGCCTACGGCAGCTCTGAAGGCGGGCGGAACTCTGCGCCCGTGCATATGGGACTGCGCGAGCTGCATGAGGTCGATCTGCTGCCGTTCCGTAAGGCGGTAGAGGCCGGAGCGCTGTCCATTATGACAGCGTACAACGAGATTGACGGCGTGCCTTGTACGACGAACCGTTATCTTTTGCAGGATGTATTGCGTGAGCAGTGGGGCTTCGATGGCTTCGTAATCACGGACTGCGGAGCGCTGGGCATGCTGACGAATGGTCATAACACCGCAGATAGCGGAGAAACGGCTGTAGCCCAGGCACTGCTGGCAGGCATCGATATGGAGATGTCAGGCGAAATGTTCGAGCAGCATATCGCGGCTGCTATCGAGCATGGACGGCTGCAGGAATCCGATCTGGACCGCGCGGCGGCGCGGATTCTGGAGCTGAAGTTCAAGCTCGGGCTGTTTGACCGCCCCTATGCCGATCCTGAGCAGGCGGAGAGCATCATCGGCAAGCCGGAGCACCGGGAGCTGGCGCGGCGGATCGCCGGTGAGGGCATCATCATGCTGAAGAATGAGAACGCAGCGCTGCCGCTAAGCAAGGGGATTCGCAAGCTTGCCGTAATCGGTCCCAATGCGGATGCTCCTTACAATCAGCTTGGCGACTATACTTCGCCGCAGCCCAAAGGTGCCATCGTCACCGTGCTGGACGGCATCCGGCAGGCGCTGGGCGGCGAAGCGGACCGGGTATTGTATGCCCCCGGCTGCCGGATCAAGGGCGATTCCCGGGAAGGCTTCGCCCCTGCGCTGGCCTGTGCGGCTGAAGCCGATGCGGTAGTGCTGTCGATCGGCGGTTCCAGCGCCAGAGACTTCGGTGAGGGGACAATTGATTTGCTCACCGGCGCTTCTGTCGTGACGGAGCATTCCTGGAGTGACATGGAATGCGGAGAGGGCATCGACCGGTCCACATTGAATCTGATGGGCGTGCAGCTGGAGCTGGCACAGGAGCTTCACAAGCTGGGCAAGCCGCTGATTGTGGTCTATATCAACGGACGCCCGATTGCTGAGCCTTGGATTGTAGAACACGCCGACGCCATTCTGGAGGCGTGGTACCCGGGCCAAGAGGGCGGACATGCCATTGCCGATATCCTGTTCGGCGAGGTGAATCCTTCCGGGCGGCTGACGATCAGCATTCCGAAGCATGTCGGCCAGCTTCCGGTCTATTATTATAAGCGGCGGACCAGAGGCAAACGGTATCTGGAGACAGACTTCCACGCCGAATATCCCTTCGGCTATGGTCTTAGCTTCAGTGAATTCAGCTACAGCAACCTGAAGGTGGAGCCTCCAGTAATCTCTGCGGAGGAAGAAGCACTTGTCTCCGTGGATGTAACTAATAGGGGTGACCGGGCGGGCAGCGAGGTGGTCCAGCTGTATATTTCCGACTTGGCCTCCTCCATTACCCGGCCCGAGAAGCAGCTGAAGGGCTTCCGCAAAATCAGCCTCCAGCCGGGAGACACGCAGACAGTAACGTTCCGTGTAGGCCGGGAGGAGCTGGAATACGTATCAGCGGATCTGACGCGGATTGTCGAACCGGGAGAATTCACGGTGATGGCAGGCCCGCACTCCGCAGAGTATCTGAGCGCGCCGCTCCAGGTCAGAGAGGAGGGCTAAGCCATGAAGCGAATGGAGCGGTTCACCGGATGGCTGGCCAAGCGGCAGTGGGCTGAGAAGATAGAGCTTGCGGAATGGAGGATGCGCAAATCCCGTTACCTCACTCCGGGCTGCTATGAGCATGAGGAGGAGCTGCACCAGCAATACAACGTTTCCCTGCTGGACGGAGGATATGGAACCACCTATTTCCTTCAGCGGGAGATCACGGTTCCGGGAGAGTGGGCGCATGAAGAAGCGGCGCTGCTCTATCTGGGACGCGGGGAAGGACTGCTGAGGCTGGACGGAGCGCCGTACCATGGCCTGGACAGCAATCACTGGTTCATTCCTTTGCCGTCTTATGCTCCAGGTGAACGCCTCAAGCTGGAGATTGAGCTGTATGATCCGGTGCCTGAGCCGGAGGACCCGCTGAACCGCCAGGCGGTGATCAAGCCGCCGCTGACAGGCATTGAAATGAAGCTTGTGCGCGTTAATCGTCCCGTATACAGCTTGCTGCATACGGTGCGGATCGTACACGAAGCAGCCCTGCTGCTGCCGGAGGGCGACATGCGCCGCATCCGCAGCCTTAAGGCGCTGGAGCGGGTGATGGACACGCTCTATATGAAGGAGGAGCTGCTGCTGGACTGCGGTGCCGTAACTGCGGCGGAACTGCAGTTACGGGCTGCTGCGGCGTCGGAACGGTCCGCAGGGCTGGACCCGGGGACGATGCATATGGTCGGCCAGTCGCATATTGATGTGGCCTGGCTGTGGCCGGTCCGGGAGACGGTGCGCAAGGTCAGCCGGACCTTCTCCACTGTCTGTACCCTGATGGACAAGTACCCGGACTTCCGGTACTCGCAGAGCCAGCCCCAGCTCTATGCCTTCGCCAAGGAGCATTATCCCGAGCTATACGGGCGGATCAAGGAGCGGATTGCCGAAGGCCGGTGGGAGCTGGTCGGCGGCATGTGGGTGGAGCCGGATCTGAACATTCCCGGCGGGGAGTCGCTGGTGCGGCAGATGCTGTACGGCCAGGGCTTCTATATGAAGGAATTCGGCAAGCATTCCACGATTGAATGGCTGCCGGATACCTTCGGCTATTGCGCTTCCCTGCCGCAGCTGCTGAAGCAGGCGGGCATCGATTATTTCATGACCACCAAGCTGGGCTGGAATGATACCAATCCCTTCCCGCATACCTTATTCCATTGGGTCGGCATTGACGGGACGAAGATTGTGGCTTATCAGAACCATGGGGTGAACGAGCATACGCATCCGAAGGATGTGCAGGAGCACTGGGAGGCCTACGCCCAGAAGGAAGAGCACGATGAGCTCATGCTGCTCTACGGGCACGGCGACGGCGGAGGCGGGGTCACGCACGAGATGCTGGAATATGTGGCCCGTACTGATCTCGCCCCAGGACAGCCGGTCAGCGGATTCTCTATGGCCGAAGCGTTCTTCTCGGAGATCGGCTCGCGCCAGCCGGAGCTTCCGGCGTGGCACGGCGATCTCTATCTGGAGCTGCACCGGGGGACCTTCACGACCCATGCCTTCAATAAGCGCAGCAACCGCAAGGCGGAGATTTTGTACCGGCAGGCGGAGATCTGGAGCGTGCTGGCGGAGAAGGATGGTGCCCTGGAATTGGAGCAGCCGGAGCAGCCGGATGGGCAGCGTCTGCTGCCCGCCGGGGAGCTGGCCGAGGGCTGGAAGCTGCTGCTGCTCAACCAGTTCCATGACATCATTCCGGGGACTTCCATCCCGGAGGTGTACACGACCTCGCGGGAGGAATACGCCGAGATCTTCCGTCTGGGCGGGCAGGTGCTGGACAGCTCTCTGCACACTCTTGCAGGCCAGGTGAATACATCGGGTGAGGGCCGTCCCTATGTGGTCTTCAACAGTCTGGGCTGGGAGCGGACGGAGCTGCTCTGGCTGGAGGGTGGTCCTGAGCTGGCTAAGGTGCAGGTATTCGATGAAGACGGCCTGCTGCCGAGCGAATGCTGGAACACAGAGGCTGGCGGGGACAGCTACATGCTGGCTGTACAGGTCCGTAAGGTTCCGGCCTTTGGCTGCCGGACAATCTGGCTGCGGGAGGCTGCGGAGCCAGCTGGAGTACGGCTTGAGCTGCAGGGTGATCCCGACGCCGGAGACGAGTTCCCGGAGCAATGGGAGACGGACCATTATATCCTGACATTCAATGAAGACGGCGAAATCAGCCGCTGGTTGGACAAAAGCGCGGACCGCGAGCTGCTCCAGCCCGGCCAGACCGGCAACCAGTTGCAGTTCTATCATGATACCCCGCCGCTGTGGGATGCCTGGGATATAGACCCGCGTTATGAGCAGCAGCCTGCGGGCAAGGCGAAGCTGCTGGACCGCCGGGTAGTCAGCAGCGGACCTGTGCAGACCGTGCTGAAGTTCCGCTGGCAGCTGGGTGAATCGCAGATTGAACAGGAGATTGTACTGCCCCGGAACAGCCGTAGAGTGGATTTCCGCACCCGCGTAAGCTGGCGGGAGCAGCATAAGCTGCTGAAGGTTGCTTTTCCGGTGGATATTGTGGCCGCGAAGGCTACGTATGAGATTCCGTTCGGCGCACTGGAGCGTCCGACTCACCGCAACACCAGCTGGGAGCAGGCGCAATTCGAGGTCTGCGGACACCGCTGGGCCGATCTGTCCGAGGGCGGCTATGGCGTCAGCCTGCTGAACGACTGCAAATACGGCTATGACATCCATGACGGAGTGCTGCGCCTCTCGCTGCTGCGTTCCCCGCGCTGGCCGGACCGTAATGCCGACCAGGGGGAGCATGAATTCGCCTATTCCTTGTATCCGCATAGCGGAGAATGGCGGCAGGCGGATGTGGTACGGGAAGCGGCAGCGCTGAATGAGCCGCTGCTGGCGATTAGCGAAGCTGCACATCCCGGCCGCTATCCAAGCACCCATGCCTGGCTCGCCTTCCAGAGCGGTCATGTCATGCTTGATACGATCAAGCAAGCAGAGGACGGCAGCGGCACGATTGTCCGGCTGTATGAAGCTGCGGGCAGCAGAGAGTCGGCCACGCTGGACTGGAAGGACCAGGAGATCAGCGCCTGCCGCGTCAATCTGCTGGAGAGCACGACCGGCTCCGTGACGACCAGCGGCGGTGTGATTCCGCTGTCTTTCAGACCTTACGAGGTCCAGACGCTTAAGCTATACCACGAACATCATTCGCAGGAGGAATAGACATGCAAATTACAAGACATCCCAATAATCCGATTGTCGTCCCGGGCGGCTATGAGTGGCGCAAGGTGACCGTGTTCAACCCGGCGGTTATCATCGACAACGGCAAGTTCTATATGATCGAGCGCACAGCCGGTTCCTTGACTCCGTGCAAGAACTATCTGGGGCTGCTGGAGAGCGAAGACGGAGTGAACTTCACCCATGTGAAGGATGAGCCTATTGTGACGCCGGATATGCTGGGCTTCCCTTACGGCAGTGTACAGGACCCGCGCATTGTGAAGATTGACGGAACGTTCTACCTGAACTACGCCTTGCGCCCTTGCGCCATGAGCTATTATCCTACCGGGCGCGGCGTCCCTGAGCGCTCCATTCCGACCTACCCGGACGGCTGGGGAGAAGAGGAGGGCCACTGGCTGACCCGCTCCTCGATTCTGAAGTCAACGAATCTGCTGGACTGGGAGTTCGTGGCGGACACCACGCCGCTGGATATTAACGACCGGGACAACATCCTGTTCCCTGAGAAAATAAACGGCAAATTCGTGCTGCTCCGCCGCCCTGAAGAATATGTGGGCGAGGCCTACGGCACGGAGAAAGCCGCCATGTGGATTACCTATTCCGAGGATCTCGTGAATTGGGAAGAACCCAAGCTGCTCGCCACCGCCGGGAACCTGTCCTGGGAATCGCGGAAGATCGGCGGCTCTACGCCTCCCATCCGTACAGACAAGGGCTGGCTGGTACTCTATCACGGCGTCGATGAAGAGATCGTCTACCGCGTGGGGGCGATGCTGCTGGATCTGGAGCAGCCGGAGAAGATTATTGCCCGGACCCATAACTTCATTATGGAGCCGGAGACGTATTACGAGAAATTCGGCTTCCAGATTCCAAATGTCATCTTCCCGACCGGCAATGTGGTCAAAGACGGCCTGCTCTATATCTACTACGGCGTAACCGACACAGCGATCGCACTCGCCACGGTGCCGCTGGATGAACTGGTGGAGCATATTCTGAAGGAAGCAGAGTAGCTGGTAGCCTTTAGGAAGTGGAGTAGGCAATAGCTCCCGGAAGCGGAGTAGGCACT
The DNA here is from genome assembly GCF_038005345.1 of Paenibacillus sp. FSL H8-0122. Lineage (NCBI taxonomy): Bacteria > Bacillati > Bacillota > Bacilli > Caryophanales > Paenibacillaceae > Paenibacillus > Paenibacillus sp. FSL H8-0122. The sequence goes on from NZ_JBBOTB010000001.1 coordinate 131,087, forward strand.
AGCTCCAGGAAGTGGAGTAGGCAATAGCTCCCGGAAGCGGAAGTAGGCACTAGCTCCAGGAAGTGGAGTAGGCAATAGCTCCCGGAAGCGCGGATTAGCCAGTAGCCCCACTTCTTGGGGCGCCTGGTTCAACCCCGGCAGACCGTAGACCTCTTCATAAGGCATTGAGGACATAAATGTTGTATATTTTGCAGTTTTGGTTCACAGATAGTCAGGTGTATGGGCCGATTGTTGCATAAAATTCAACAATATCACTGCTAAGCTGCCTACAAAAGGTGAAATCCTGCATTTTGTGCAACAATTGCGGATTCTGGACGATTGGATGAGGGAAATGTTGCATTTGTTGCAGGATTATTGGGTTAATCACCAGATTTCTGCCCGAGAAGGCGGTTGAAAAGTGGCCGAAGGTCGGATGAATCTTGTTCGACCGGATGCAAATAGATTAAATGGTATTATTTGTTTAAACGTTGATGGAACCGGACGAAACCGCATGGAACTGGATGAAGCAGATGGAACGGACGAAGCTAATGGAACCAATAGAACTGAATGTAACTGGAATGTATTGGACGAAACCGCATGGAGCCGGACAAGCCAGATAGAACTGGATGTACCAGATAGAACTGGATGTAATTGAATCTAATTGAATCTAATTGAATCTAATTGGACGAAACCGCATGAAGCTGCACGAAACCGAAATTCCCTGCGGCCACCACCGCCGCCGCCGGAATTCAGGCTATTAACTATTCACACGATGAAGCATTGGCGGTGATCCGTAATCTTAAGCTCAGCCTATCCAGGCAGGGCGGAAGCTCCGCCCGTTTCAAACCGGTCTTTTCGCAGCGGCCCCCTTCAAGGCATGTTCCTTGCGGTATTGCCCCGGCGTCAGACCGGTTTCTTTTTTGAACTTGCGGATGAAATTGGGCGCATCCAGATAACCGACCTGCTCGATGATCTCCTTGAGCGGTGCGCTGGTGTTCTCCAGCAGACGGATGACCTCGTCCACACGCCGCTGCCAGATATATTGCGAGAAATTGCTGCCGGTCTTCTCCTTGAAGCTCCGGCTTAGATAAGAGGTCGAGATGGCGAACTTCAGCGCTACATGCTCCAGGCTGAGGGTGTAGTCTGCGAATTGCTGGTCCACATACGCCAGAATGTCATCCATCAGGGAGGACTCGCTGGTCTCGGTGTTCCGCTCGACCTGCGCGCAAATGGCGGAAGCCAGCGAGAGCAGCCGGCTCTCCAGCTCCTCCAGCGTCTCGAAGGAGGTCAGCTCCGGCATATTGCTGAACACCTCATCCATACCAAGCTCCGAGGCGGTGCGCAGAAAAGCATTCAGCAGATCAAAGCAGATGCACCGCAGCAGATGAACCTGCAGCGGCTCGTCCTTGATCGTATCAATGGTGTCGGCAATCATCTGGGCCGCTACCGATTCGTTCCCCTGCTTCAGACTCTGCTCCAGCTTCAGCATGGTTTTGCGCGGAATCCAGAAGCTCTCGGCAGCGGCAGGATTCAGCTCTGCAAGCTGCTCGAAGTAGGTGACCTGGCCGCTGCGCCGGATCATCCGGTGCTCCAGCGCGGCAGCGGCTTCAATGAAAGACTGGTTCAGCCGGGCAAGATCACGGTAGGCCATACCGACACCGATACTCAGCGCAAGCTGCGAGTGTTCACGGATCACATCCTGAATAGCTTCAATCACCTGCTCCATCCGGCTCTGAACGGGCAGTTCTCCCTCCCCTGGAAGGGAGATGATCAGGGCGAACTGGTCCTTGACCGAGAATTCAATCCCGAAGATCTGCGCATCCGGGCCCGGCAGGCAGATATTACTCAGCATCTCCTGCAGCAGATGGCGTTCCTGCCAGGACTTGCCGCCAGGAGCGGTATCATCCCAGGACAGGATGGCCGAGAAGTAGAGGCCTTGTCCCTGCGGATGCCGGAAGCCTGCGCTCAGGATCATCTGTTCAATCTCGGGATCATCCGGCTGGCCGTGCTTGAGCAGCAGCAGCATGCACTGGTTGCGGACAAAAGGCTCCTGGAGATCAATCCGGGCACTGTAGTCATGAAGTGTCTGCCGGATGGACTCCCATTCATCGCGCAGCTTCGGAGCCTCATTGCCGTTGCCTCTCGGCTTGGCGAACTCCATCAGATCGCGGATCGGGTGATACTGCCGCTTGGCCAGCAGCAGCGCCGCCGCTATGCCGGTAACGACTGTAATACAGAAGACAATCAGAATCAGTGTCTGGACATGGGCAACCCGGCTGAAGAACTGGAAGCTGGGCATCGTGGTGACGTAGGTCCAGCCATTCTCCTCCGACTGCACGGACACGACGGAGTACTGTTCCCCGTCCAGCTCCAGATTGTGTATCCCCGGCTCAAGGGCGGATAGGGTCTGAAGCTCATTTTGGGGAAAGCTGACGCCATGGCTGTTCGCGGTCAGCACCTCGCCGGAGGGGCCGAAGATATAGCTGCTGCCCGAGAAATCGCTCAGAACCGAATCCATGACGCCGGTAAGATTGGATTCCTTCATCAGATAGACGACCGTCCCGTAAGGAAACGGGTCATTCGGCTTCACCGGGACAAGCATGGCGAGCATCGGCTCCCTCCGGGAATTGACGGTCACATTCTCGGCAGGACGCACCAGCGGCTGCCGGGTCTCGTTCAAGTCGCGCCGCAGCTCCTCCGGGGTCCAGCGCTCGAACTGATAGAGGGTATCGAAGGTGACATGAAGATCAGCCAGGCCGCGGTAAGAATAGATATTGGAATCACCGTGGAAGTAGAGGAACAGATCCTCCGCGATGCTGCTGCTGGCCTTGTAATTCGCAAGTGCCTGAATCGCCTCCAGACTGTAATAAGGATGCCTGACCATATAAGGAGTCAGATGCTTGTCATAGGCGATTCTTCCGGCGATCTCCTGAAGCTCGTTCATCCGGCCGTCGATGGTGCTTTTCACCTGGTTGAGCTGATTGACATTGGACTGTTCAATTTCGACCCGCAGGCCCTTGACGGCGTTTTCATAGACGAAGATGGTAACACCCGTGAGCGGGATCAGGAACATGAGGATATAGGAAAAAGCGTATTTCAGCAGCAGCCTTGACTTGAAATGATTCCAGGTCAGCCGGAACCGGTTCAGCAAGGATGGCTGGGGTGCGGAATTAGCCATACAGCAGTACCTCCAGTGTTAAGATATTCGGACTAGAAATCTAGGATGGAACCTCTTGACTCAGAAATTGCAGTTATCTTCTGGATTACACTTGTGCTACTATAAACATTATAACATTATAATCTTTAGAGTGAAGCAGCTTTATATTTTTATAAGAGGGCGGCACGGTCGTTGCTACTTGTTAAATATAAGGATCTATGGAGTTCATGTCATTAATCATTTTTTGTAATTCCCCTGTAAATCTGTAATTGAAGAAGGAGATGGGACGAGTGGGCACAGAGAACGTGCTGCGCAATTTGCGGCTGGTGGACGGCCGGACGGTGGATATCTCCATCCAGGATGGGATCATCACCGCGATTACCCCGCCGGGCCAGGCAGAAGGTAGGACCCTGCTGGACTGCTCCGGGTTATACGGCTCCAGCGGATGGATTGATCTGCATGTACATGCTGTGCCGGAGCTTGACCCCTACGGCGATGTGATCGACGAGATCGGGGTGAAGCAGGGGGTGACGACAGTGGTGGATGCCGGAAGCTGCGGGGCAGACCGGATCGGGGCTTTTTATAGTGCCAGTCTTCTGGCGGATACACGGGTATTCGCGCTGCTCAATATCTCAAGAATCGGACTTGCGCGGACCGATGAGCTCTCCAAGCTGGACTGGATTGACCGGACCCGTGCCCTGGCAGCAGTAGAGTCTTATCCTGAATTCATCGTTGGCCTGAAGGCCCGCATCAGCCAAAGCGTCGTCAAAGACAGCGGCATACAGCCGCTTAAGCTGGCGCGTACCTTATCGGATGAGATGAAGCTTCCGCTCATGGTGCATATCGGCTCCGCTCCGCCTGCCATCTCCGAAGTGCTGGAGCTGCTGCGGGCGGGCGATGTAATTACCCATTACCTGAACGGCAAAGCCAATAATCTGTTCCGGGCGGACGGCACACCGCTGCCGGAACTGCTGGATGCTGTAGATCGGGGCGTCCAGCTGGATGTAGGACACGGTACGGCAAGCTTCTCCTTCCGGGTGGCGGAACAGGCGAAGGCGGCTGGTATCAGGCTGAATACGATCAGCACAGATATCTACCGGGGCAACCGGCTGAACGGTCCGGTGTACAGTATGGCGGATGTACTGACCAAATTCCTCTATCTCGGCTACAGCCTGGAAGAGGTGATCCGTGCAGTCACCAGCAGCGCCGCAGCGTGGCTCGGCAAGCCGGAGCTCGGGCAGATCCGGGTAGGGGAGCAGGCGAATCTGACCTTGTTCTCCCTGGAAACAGGCGAGAAGCAGCTTATGGACTCGGAGGGCGATGTCCGGACCGCGAATCACTATATTGAAGCAAAAGGAGTCTTTATCAATGGATCACTCATTACAGGCTAAATATGGATTGAAGCGTGTGATTAATGCCAGTGGAAGAATGAGCATCCTCGGCGTATCCGCACCCACCGATTCGGTGATGGAGGCAATGAAACAAGGCGGGCAGCAGTACGTGGAGATTGCGGACCTGGTGGACAAAGGGGGAGATTACATCGCCCGTCTGCTCGGCTCGGAAGGAGCTGTCGTCGTGAACTCGGCCTCCAGCGGCATTGCGCTGTCCGTGGCGGCCATCGTGACCGCCGGAGATCCGCGCCTCAGCCTGCGCCTGCATCAGGAGCCGGTGCTGAAGAATGAGATCATTATGCTAAAGGGCCATAATGTGCAGTATGGAGCGCCGGTGGAGACAATGGTCTTCCTTGGCGGCGGCCGGGTGGTTGAAGCGGGGTACGCCAACGAAGGCCGCGCAGAGCATATTGAACAGGCCATCGGGGAACGTACCGCAGCGATTCTCTATGTGAAATCCCATCACGCCGTCCAGAAGAATATGATCTCTGTAGAGGAAGCCTGGGAAGTGGCACAGCGCAGAGGCGTGCCGATGATTGTCGATGCGGCTGCGGAGGAGGACCTGCGCAAATATGTCCAGTATTCGGATCTGGCCATCTATAGCGGCTCAAAGGCTGTGGAGGGTCCAACTTCGGGCATTGTAGCGGGCAGGAAGAAATATATCGGGTGGCTGAAGGTACAGCTGCACGGAATCGGCCGCAGCATGAAGGTCGGCAAAGAGACCACCTTCGGATTGCTTCAAGCTTTGGACGAATACCAGGACAAGGCTGACAATAGCCAGCAGGAGAAGCAGGCGCTGGAGGCGCTCCAGCCGCTGGCCGGTCTTCCCGGAGTGTCGGTCCGCATCGTGCAGGATGAAGCGGGCCGGGCGATTTACCGGGGACGCATCCAGATTGATGCCGCTGCTGCGGGGGTGGATGCCAGGGAGGTCAATGACCGGCTGCGGGAAGGCAATATTGCCGTGTATACCCGGGATTATGGGGTGAAGCAGGGGTATTTCGATATCGATCCAAGGCCGCTGCAGGGAGATGATCTTCAGGTCATTGTCAGCAGAATTCATGAGATTATAGGGGGAAGATCATAATGAGCAAGATTCAGGAGCGTTTTTATAAGAACAGAGCGGCACTGAATGTACTGGCTGGCAGTATCGGGAACGCCAAGGATATCTATGAGGCTGCCGAAGGGCATGTTCTGGTAGGTGTCCTCTCCAAAAATTACGCTACCGCCCGCGAAGCGGCTGCCGCTATGACAGAATACGGACAGGCGATCCAGGATGCCGTATCCATCGGTCTTGGCGCCGGGGACAACCGCCAGGCGGCGGTGGTCGCAGAGATTGCTGCAAGCTATGCGGGCAGCCATATCAATCAGGTGTTTCCGGCTGTAGGCGCGACCCGCGCCAATCTGGGAGCGAAGGATAGCTGGATTAACAGCCTGGTCTCTCCCTGCGGACAGCCCGGCTATGTCAATATATCCACCGGTCCGGTCAGCTCGGGGAATGCTTCTCAGGCCATCGTTCCGGTCCGCGCCGCCATTGCGCTGGTCCGGGACATGGGCGGCAATGCGCTCAAATATTATCCGATGAAGGGGCTGGAGCTGGAAGAGGAGTATCGTGCGGTAGCCGAGGCCTGCGGTGAGGAAGAATTTGCTCTGGAGCCTACGGGCGGCATCGATCTGGATAACTTCGCGCCCATTCTGGAGATTGCGCTTCAGGCGGGGGTACCGCAGGTGATCCCGCATGTCTATTCCTCAATCATTGATCCGCAGACCGGAAGCACGAAGGTGCAGGATGTCCGCACGCTGCTTGGTATGATGAAATCGCTGGTGGACCGGTATGCCTAGAATCGCTGCCTTTGGCGAAGTGATGATGCGGCTGCAGGTGCCGGGGGTGGAGACGCTGGCCCAGAGCAGCAGGCTGGAGTACTCTTTTTCGGGCAGCGGGGTAAATGTAACGGCGGCGCTCGCCAGATATGGCCATAACGGAGCATTGATCACGACCTTGCCGGAGACTCCGGTAGGGGAAGCCGCCATCGCTTATCTGCGCAAGCTTGGGGTGGATACGTCACTGATCTGCCGGGGCGGCAAGCACCTCGGGATGTACTTCCTGGAGAACGGGTTCGGTGCCCGCCCCGGAAGAGTCACGTATACCGACCGGCTGGGCAGCAGCTTCAATACCGCTGAGGCTGATCAGTATGATATGGCGGCGCTGGCTTCCCGGGTGGATGTGCTTCATTTGTGCGGCATTACGCTGGCAATGAATGATGGAGTGCGCGGGCAGATGAAGCAGCTTGCGGCGGAGGTGAAGCGTGCCAGGGGCAAGGTGGTGTTCGACTGCAACTACCGTCCGGCGTTATGGGGTGAGGAGGGGTATGCCAAGGCCCGCCCTCATTACGAGGAGCTGCTTGCGCTTGCGGATCTGGTGCTGATGAACGAGAAGGATGCGCTGTACATTCTTGGCACCGGGACGGCAGATTATGATAGAATAACACAGTTGAAGCAAGCGGTTCCCGCTGTGGCGGAGCGCTTCGGAATTGCAGCGGCAGCGGGCACCCACCGTGAGATTAATGCGGACAATACGCATTCCCTGACAGGATATCTGTACCGTCAAGGTACGTTCGCGTTCTCCCGTAAGCTGACCTTCCCGGTGTATGACCGGATCGGTGCCGGGGATGCTTTTGCCAGTGCCATTATTCATGGTGAACTGCAGGATTATCCGCAGCAGCAGACGGTGGAGATGGCAGCGGCCGCAGCGATGCTGGCCCATACCATCCCGGGCGATACAGCGTTGTTCACCGAGAGCGAGGTGCTCCGGGCGCTGGATGGCCATACCTCAGATGTTGAAAGGTAGTGAACGTAAGGTGTCTCTGAAACGCAAGCAAGGTCCCTTATACCAGCAGATCCAGAAGATCCTCAAGGACCGGATTCTGCACGGGGTATACCCGCTCGGCAGCATTATCCCCTCCGAGCCGCAGCTGGAGAAAGAGTTCGGTGTCAGTAAAATGACGGTCCGCGGCGCGGTCCAGGAGCTGGCCCAGGAAGGTTATGTACAGAAGAAAAGCGGCATTGGAACCATTGTTATGCGCAATACCGCCTACCAGAAGCTCTCCAAGGGCAAACGGTTCACAGAGCTGCTGGTTGAAGCAGGCCATAAGCTGGAAAAGAAGCTGCTGAGCACAAGCCTTGTCACCAATGATGCCGGGACAGAGGAATACAGCCGCTACGGGCCGTATTGCCAGCGGATTGAACGTCTGTATATTCTGGATGGACAGCCTTATATCCATCTGGTGCACTTCTTGACGGCAGCAGCCCTGCCCGGCGGAGGGTCGGCAGAGCTGGGGGCGGACATCCAGTCCCTGTACGACTCGCTGGAGGAGAACGACATCGTGCTGGAGAACTTCAGGGACCGGTTTTTTGTCGAGTCAGCACCACCCGAGGTATGCCTGCTGCTGAAGCTTCCGCCGGGGACGCCTGTGCTCAAGCGCCTGCGCAACTCCTATGACGGGGAAGGCAGGCTGATCGAACACAGCATCGGCTGCTATAATACGGAGCTCCATCATTATCTGGTCAGCTATGATACTTAAGATTCTTCACATGCTACGGTTGCATACAAGCTTGCTTGTTGGCGGCCGTAGCATTTTTAGTACATCTTCCGTTCATCTTCCGTTCATATTGCCGTCATAGAGAGGACATCTTCGTCCGGTAAGCTGGCATTAACGGCCATGAAGCAAGCTTACAAACAGACAGGGGAAGATAATCATGAGACCACCGGACAAGAAGACCTCGGGACAGCAAACGGGGTTCAGGAAAGTGCGTAAAATTCTGCTTAAAATAATGGCAGCCATCCTGCTCGCTATTGTGCTTTTTGTGGGGATTGTGTATATCACGAATGTAATCAGCAGCAGTGCCGAAGCCAAAAGGATAGAGCCTTACGGCCAGCATGTATCCGTAGACGGCAAGAATATGAATGTGTTCATAGAGGGCGACGGCCCGGACACGGTCGTGCTGCTTCCCGGCTTCGGAACCGCTTCACCGGCGCTTGATTTCAAGCTGCTCATCGACGAGCTGTCTCCATACTACAAGGTTGTAGTGGTGGAGCCTTTCGGCTACGGCTTGAGCGACGCAACGAAGAAAGAACGAACCTCAGAGAATATCGTAAGTGAAATCCATGAAGCGTTGCAGCAGCTCCATATTGACCGGTACATCCTGATGGGCCATTCCATTTCAGGCATTTATAGTCTGGATTATGTGAATAAATATTCAGATGAAGTCAGTGCCTTTGTCGGACTGGACAACAGTGTACCCTCGCTCAGCGAGAAAAAGATTGAGTCTTCAGAGACAACCATGGTTAAATGGTTCCGTAACTTAGGCTTCGCCCGGCTGCAATTGAAGTTGAGTGCTGACCCTTATGAGGGACTGGCGTATGATGAGCATACCAAAGAACAATTGAAGCTGCTGATCCAGAAAAATATGTACAATACCACTCTGTTAAATGAGGCGGAGAACATGTACTCTAGCTTTGAAAAGGCTGAACAGCGAGGGATAACATTCCCTCCCAATCTCCCTGTTCTGTTGTTTGTCCAGGCGGAGCATCCAGGTACGGATCAATGGATTCCTGAGCATAAGAAGCTGATTCAGAATTCCGTACATGCCAAAATGGAGCTGCTGGATGCCAATCATTATTTGTACCGTTCCCATCCCAAAGAAATTGCGGAGAAATTCATGAGCTTCATGAAGGGGATCGAGCAGCAGCCGTGAGGACCTGCCGGGGTTCGCTAAACTTAATAAAACACAGTGAATTAATAAGAATTTTATCTTTTCAAATGACATGGTTTGTGAGAGAATAGGTACAATCTTGTAGAGTTAACATTTGACATTACCTATTTTAGAGGAGGAAATACCCATGTCAGAAGAGCGCAAGCTGTCCTTTGAAACCCTCGCCGTCCATGCAGGCCAGGAGATTGATCCCACTACTTTGGCCCGTGCCGTGCCGTTGTATCAGACCACATCCTATGGGTTCCGTGATGCGGAGCACGCCGCGAATCTGTTCGCGCTGAAGGAGTTCGGCAATATCTACACCCGGCTGATGAATCCGACGACCGATGTGTTTGAACAGCGTCTTGCCGCGCTTGAGGGCGGGGCAGGGGCACTGGCGACCGCTTCTGGAGCAGCAGCGATTTCCTTCTCTATTCTGAATATTGCCGGGGCAGGGGATGAGATTGTCTCCTCCGCAAGCCTGTACGGCGGAACTTATAATTTGTTCTCCACGACGCTGCCTAAGCTGGGCATTAAGGTGAATTTTGTGGACTCCGATAATCCGGAGAACTTCCGGGCAGCGATTACGGACAAGACCAAGGCGCTCTATGCTGAGACCATCGGCAATCCGCAAGGCAATGTGCTGGATATCGAAAAGGTTGCAGCCATCGCCCACGAGCACGGGATTCCGCTGATTGTAGACAACACCTTCCCAAGTCCGTATCTGCTGCGTCCGATTGAATTCGGGGCGGATATCGTCGTACACTCGGCGACCAAATTCATCGGCGGCCACGGTACCTCTATCGGCGGAGTCATCGTGGACGGCGGCAAGTTCGACTGGAAGGCCAGCGGCAAGTTCCCGGGCCTGACCGAGCCGGACCCGAGCTACCACGGGGTAGTTTACACTGAAGCGGTCGGTCCGATTGCTTATATCATCAAGGCGCGGGTTCAACTGCTTCGTGACCTAGGCGCGGCCATTTCACCGTTCAACTCGTGGATGCTTTTGCAGGGTCTCGAAACGCTGCACCTGCGTCTGGAGCGCCACAGCCAGAATGCACTCAAGGTTGCCCAGTATCTGGAGGCGCATGATTCGGTAGAGTGGGTCAGCTATGCTGGACTACAGAGTCACCCTTCGTATGAGCTGGCACAGAAATATCTGCCTAAGGGCCAGGGCGCGATTCTGACCTTCGGAATTAAGGGCGGGGCGGCCGCAGGGGTGAAGCTGATCGAGAACGTGAAGCTGTTCTCCCATCTGGCCAATGTCGGCGATTCCAAGTCGCTGATCATCCACCCGGCCAGCACCACTCACCAGCAGCTGTCGGACGAAGAACAGATTACCGCTGGTGTTACACCGGAGCTGCTGCGCTTGTCCATCGGTACTGAATCCATCGACGATATCCTCTATGATCTGGAGCAGGCGATCGCTGCCAGCCAGCAGGCTTAGGCCGGATTAGCGGGAGCGGGCTGTGCTGGGGAGTGAGAGGTTGAGCCGCTGAGCTGCCGGAGAGTTGTAGCTGGATAGACGGTGAGCAGAAGCAGTGTACTCCCCCCAACTGGTTTCAATTAAGCACAGTTCCTTGCGGCTATAGGAGTTACAGACCACTGTTTGATGCAGAGTGTTTCTGCATTAGGCGGTGGTCTTTTTTTGGCGGGAGCAGGAGGTGGGATGGAGAGTAGCGGGAGGAGCAGGAGTGTTTGCGAGGAAATGAGGAAATTAGGAGATGGTTTGTGAGAAAAGCGTACGTGAGGAATTGATCCGCAAGGAAGCGGGGCGGCGAATGTATTTTCTGCAATAGATTAGGCCATATCCGGCGTTAAAATCCGTTCTGATGTATTCCATACAACAGATTTCCGGTATACGGTCCCAAAACACCCTTTCTGCGGAAATCTGCTGTACAAAGTGCAACAGATCGCTTTTTACAACCGCTAAAGAGAGTATCTGCTGTAGTAAATACAACAGATCACGAATGCGTCAAACAGAAGGTAAGTAAATTCGCTGCTTATGCATTCCTTTGATACCGTTTGCATATTTCAGTACCTTTGCCAGTATTTATAGATTGAAGCCTCTTAATATGCTGGCAGCTTCTCTTCAGGGGAGCGGAGCGGCAGTAATTCAAAGGTAAAGGGTGGGTGCGAGGATGAAGGGTGAACGCCAGCAGAAGGATGATCCAAACAAGGAAGAGCGCCCGTTCAAGTATAACGCCGGGGACCGGACCATTGGCGTGGAGATGAGCCAGTCCGCATCTGTAGCCTCCGCCGCAGCGGAATTTCTTGCTGAGGGGGACCGGCGCAAGAGTAACGTGAGTACGAGCCGCACGTATAACCGCCGTCCCGGGGAGCGCCAGGCCTTCCTGGTGCTGCGCGAGGGCAGGGGGGACGGGGCTGTCCGCCGTGAGCCGCCCGGCGTCTACCCTGCGGGGCCCTGCCTGATCCGGGGCGAGGAATGGCTGTACGAGCCGGAACTGTCGGCGCTCTATTCGCGCTGGATGTCGTGCGGGGATGAGGAGCCGGTGCAGGCTGAGCGTATCCTGCAGCGGATCTATCACCGGCTGCGGGCTGCTGCTGCCGACCTCCTGGAGTCGGCGGACGGCGTCTGGGCCGCAGTCACTCTGCCTTACACGGCGGAGCTCGCCGCCCGCACGGACCGGCTGGCCGCGCTGCAGGACGCGCAGCTCGGCGCGCTGTTCGCCGCCGTCCTGCACAGCCAGCGGCTGGGCGGCGACAGCCGCATTGACCTGCTGGCGCCGTACCCCGCCAGCCTGGAGGAATTCGCGGCGCAGCGCGAATTCATTGAGGGCGTGGCCGAGCAGACTCTCGGCCACGCTTATGCGGCAGCCTGCCGCATCGGGGCGCTGCTCGCGCCCGATGTGGGGCCGGCTGCCGCCGGGGAAATCGCGCGCATCGCCGATTTCCTGGTGCTGGACGGCGCGGCGGAGGAGGCCGCGCCCGGGGAGAACGCCGCCGAGGGCTTCGCGCAGGCGGCGGCCGGGGTGCTGGCCGCCGTGCGCCGGGTGCGGCCGGCGGCGGCAGTGCTCGCCGCGGGGGCACCGGCGGCGTACGCGCTGGCCGATCTGTATGAGATCGGCTTGAGCGGGGTCTTCTGCGGCGCGGCCCAGCGGACCGACGCGCTGCTGCGGGCTGCCTGCCTCACCTGGATAGCAAGGCAGGAGCATCCTGATGCTGCCGCCGGAGGATGGCAGTAGCAGGCGGACAGAGTGGCTGTTCCTAATTCATCTAGAGCTGCGACTCAAGCTGTTCAAGCTGCTGCCACCGCCTGAGCATTATCACCGTCACACGCCGGTAATCAGGCCTTTGGGCCGCCGGACCATACATTATTACTGACAACTATCAGTGCCTAAGTGACTCTACTATAACAATAACCCGATTCCACCAGCCATTCAGGCTGCGGCGGAATCGGGTTATATTGTGCTGCATATAGCAGGGAGTTACCGCACCACAGTGTACCTTTGAACTAACCGGCTGCTGTAGCCGAAATCCTGCACTAAATACAACATTCCCCGCGTTAAGTCGGCTGTAACTATGGATTGTTGCATGAAATGCAGCATTTCTCATCTCCCGAACCGATGGGCGAGACAATTCCTGCATTTTGTACAACATTCCTCTCAAAATCCCGGGATTAATGAATCAAAGCTGCAATTTGTGCAACATTTCTCCTTCGTGGCCAGCAATCCCTACCCCAACCTCACCGTTCCCCCGCCCGGAATACGGCGGGCTTCATCCCCCACAGAGACCCACACCTCCGTAGCCGACGGGTTATACACTATCTCCTGCGAAGCTGAGAAGCGCAGTCCCTGCACAGCGGACAGGTAGTCCACGATCTCGATGTTGGTTGCGTACCAAATGTCCTCATGGCCGCCCATCATGGCGGCGAACTGCTCCAGCTCCTGCCAGTTATCGTCGTCATTGAACTCATAGCTGTGTCCCCAGACGTACAGCAGTTGCATATACGAGAAGCGGGGCTTTTCCTCCAGGAACTTTTTGCCCAGGGCCAGCATCTCCTTGTGATGGCAGGTAGGGTGCCAGGCCAGCAGGTTGTCCGGCAGACTGAAGCTGCGGTGGGAATTCACCGTACGGGAATACTCAATGCCCAGGGCAGGCAGCAGGCCGATCACCTGATCATTGTAATTGCCGAACGGATAGGACATGCCTCTCACCGGATAGCCCCCGATGGCCTCCAGATGTCTGCGGTCCTTCAGAATCTCTTCGGCGATCCCTTCACGCGGAGTCATGGACAGGAAGGGATGAGTACTGGTATGTGCTGAAATCTCATGCCCCTCATAGAGCGCAGCCACTTCGTCTTCAGTGATATAGCCTTCATTGCCGAAGAACCCAGAATTCAAATGGAAGGAGCCCTTCAGCCCATGCCGGTTAAGGATCTCCACCAGACGTCTGTCGTGGATTCTTCCATCATCCCAGCTTAATGTGAGCGCTTTAGTAACACCGCCCGGAAAAAGATCAAACTTGATTCTCATCACCTGTTACCCTCCCTGATTTCTCAATACAGAATTAGAACGTGAGCATGTACTCCTCCTTCTGATGAATACAGTCCCATTATGAACAATGCCAGAAGTGAAAGCGATTAGCAAGATTCTTGTTAATGGACGATACTGCGGCGCTTGACTACACTGGGGTTGCGAACAGGGCTATACAGCCGGGAAAAGGCTACACGGGCTTCAGGCTCCGGGTTTGAAGAATCAGGTTCCAGATTTGAGGTTCCAGGTTTCATGCTTCAGGCTCCAGGTTCAGAGCAGGACATTTTACAAGGAGGAACATTATGGAGACAATATCACGAACAGCACTGGAAGGCCATATCGCCCGTGTCATTGAGCGGATGAAGAATATGAAAGGCTCGATTCAGGAGACTGCGCCCATCGGCATTATTGCTATGGATAATTGGGAGTGGCCACAGGGGGTGGGACTGTTTGCCCTGTACAGTTACTACCGTGAGAACCGGAAGGAAGAAATTCTGCATTATCTGACCGGCTGGTTCGACAGCAAGCTTGACGGGGGCATCCCGGCGAAAAATGTTAATACGATGTGCCCTATGCTTACCCTAAGCTATCTGGCAGAGGAGACCGGGCGCGCGGATTATATGCAGCTATGCCGGGAGTGGCTGGAGTATGCGCTGCATGAGATGCCCCGCACGGAGGAAGGCGGCCTTCAGCATGAGGTGACCGGCAGTCCGAATACCGGGCAGCTTTGGGACGACACGCTGTATATGACGGTGCTGTTTGTAGCCCGGATGGGGATCGTGCTGAAGGAAGAGGAGGGCATTCAGGAGAGCATCCGCCAGTTTCTCGTCCACCTCAAGTACCTGACCGATCCCGTGACCGGATTGTTCTTCCATGGCTGGACCTTCGAGGGAGGCCACCACTTTGCCCGGGCCCTGTGGGCACGGGGTAATTCCTGGTATACTGCCGGACTGGTAGATTACCTGGAGATGGTGGAGCTGCCGCCAGGGGTGAGCAGCTTCCTGCTGTCCTCGCTTGAGCGACAGGTACGCAAGCTGACAGAGCTGCAAGCCCCGGAAGGTGCATGGCATACCCTGCTGGACGACAGCAGCTCGTATCTGGAGACCTCGGCCACCGCTGCCTTTGCTTACGGCATGTTGAAGGCGGTGCGGCAGGGACTGCTGCCTGAGGACTGCCGCAAGCCTGCAATGGCAGCCCTTCATTACGTGCTGGGCCAGATCGATGAGGACGGGGTGGTGCAGGGTGTCTCCTACGGCACGGGAATGGGTGCTACGCTTCAGGACTACCGGGAGATTCCGGTCTGCCCGATGCCCTACGGGCAATCCATGGCGCTCTTGCTGCTGGTGGAGGCGATGAAGCATGTATAATTCCGCCAGCCTCACTTCCGCCAGCATCAAGGGGCTGCCGGGGCTGGACCGGATTGCCTTCCATAATGTTGGCGAGCTGGAGCCGGCCACGGGCTACGGAGTGCACCTCCGCCGCATTCCCCGCAGCGTCAGGGAGCATCTGAACGAGCGGGGCCGGTTCATCGCCGGGGAAGCGGGCGGCTGTGAGCTCAGGTTCGTCACACCGGCTCCGAATATCCGTGTCACGCTGACCTTGCCGGAGACGGGTGGCAGCGTAACGGTATATAAGGGCGGGTTGTTCCACTCCAGGCATGAGCTTCAGGCCGGGAGCATACGCACCCTCCAGCTAAGCGAACCGCCGCGTCTGGCGATGGCGGAGCGTGAGCTGCTGATGGAAGCGGGCTTCGCGCCGGAGGTATGGCGGATCTGCTTCGGACGGTATGCCTGTGTGGTCTGCGGCATCGAGACCTTCGGCCATCCGCTCCGCCCGCCGGTGGAAGGGGAGATTCCCCGCAAACGCTGGATTGCTTACGGCTCATCCATCACGTATGGAGAGAACAGCAGCCTGCCGTATATTGCCCACGCGGCAAGACGGCTGGCTGCCGATGTAGTCAATCTCGGCATGAGTGGCTCCTGCCATTGTGAACGGGAGATGAGCAACTATCTTGCGGCGCAGGAGGACTGGTCATTCATGACGCTGGAGCTGGGCGTGAATATGCGTGACCACCTGTCGCCGGATGAATTCCGTGAGCGGAGCGGCTACCTGCTTGACCAGCTGGTGAGCAGACATCCCGGGAAGCCGGTAGCGGTGATCACGATGTATCCCAATTTTGCCATGTTCCCCGGCAGCGGAGTAGCCGAGAAGGATCTTCAGTTCAACGACATTCTGCGAAGTCATGTGCAGCGTCTGTCCCGTCCCAAGCTGAGCCTGATCGAGGGAAGCCGGGTGCTGGATGACCTGGCCGGGCTGTCCTGCGATCTGATTCACCCGGGGGATGAAGGACATATACGGATGGGTGAGAATCTGGCCCGGGAGCTGGCCGGAATCCTGTAATCCCGGGCTGCATAAGGGTTCAGCGGCAATTAACAGAAAAACTGAATATTGCCCTAACCCGCTGAAGCGGCTATGGTGAGGACATGAAATCGGCCATTTCAGCTCCGTAGCATTTATTCATCACACAATTAGGCACCACATGCAAGTGAAAGGAGGCACCGTAATGAAAGCGAATACAAGCAGTGAGGCGGTGCTGCGTCTGGACACTTCACGGCAGACCGGAAGCAGCCGCAGACGTTTTTGGCAGACCCGCCGCTTCAAGAATAATGTCCCCCTGTGGGTCATGTTCGTTCCGGTTATCGCATTTTATATGATTTTCAAATACACCCCCATGCTGGGGCTGGTCATCGCCTTCAAGGATTATACCTTCTATGAGGGGGTATGGGGCAGCCGGTGGGTGGGCATGGACAATTTCACCAATCTGTTCACCCAGGCGCAGTCGGTGCAGATTATCCGCAATACGCTGGTGCTCAGTATATTGTCGGTGCTGGTCAGCTTTCCGTTCCCGATTGCCCTGGCGATTATGCTGAATGAAGTCAGGAACAAGTGGTTCAAAAAATCGGTCCAGACTCTCGTCTACCTCCCGTACTTCTTCTCCTGGGTCATTGTCGGCGGGCTGGTGGTGACAATTTTTGCCCAGACCGGGGTAGCCAATGCGGTGGTTGAGAAGCTGACCGGCCAGGCTTTTCCCTTCCTGTTCAAAGAGTGGTCCTGGGTCTCGATCTTTCTCGGCTCGGGAATCTGGAAGGATGCGGGCTTCAATGCAATTATCTATCTGGCTGCGCTGACCTCCATCGACCCCAGTCTCTATGAGGCGGCGAGTATGGACGGAGCGGGCAAATGGAAGCAGATCCGCCATATCACGCTGCCCGGGATCAGTCCAACCATCGTTATTATGCTGATTCTGGCCATGGGGCGGGTCATGGAGGTAGGCTTCGACCATGTGTACGTGCTGCAAAATTCGATTGTATCGGGGATCTCCGAGGTTATAAGTACGTATATTTACGCGATAGGACTACAGGGAGGGCAGTTCAGCCTGACCGCTGCACTGGGGATGTTCGATTCCCTCGTGGCACTGACCCTGGTGCTGATATCCAACGCCATTGCCCGGCGCTTCAATAAAGGCTTGTGGTAACAGGAGGACACTATGCAAAGTACAAACGGTGAAAAAGTATTCTACAGCTTCAACTATCTGCTGCTGACGCTCGCAGGCATTCTCTGCCTGCTGCCGCTGCTCCATCTGGCCTCCCTGTCCCTCAGCGGCAAGGACGCGGTGCTCTCCGGTTTTGTCACCCTGTGGCCGGTTGATTTCACAATAAGCTCTTATACCATGCTCTTCGAGGGAACGCCGGTGGTGCGCGCATTTGGCAACAGCCTGCTGATTACCCTGGTCGGCGTGGCGGCCAGCATGCTGTTCACCATCTTCGCCGCATATCCCTTGTCCCGCCGTGATTTCTACGGAAGACGCACGCTGACGCTGGCGATTGTGTTCACGATGCTGTTCACCGGCGGTCTGATCCCGACCTATCTTGTGGTCAGCAGTCTCGGGCTGGTGGATTCCTACGCAGCCCTGTGGCTGCCCGCTCTGGTCAGCACTTATAATATGATGATCATGCGGTCTTTTTTCGAGAACATCCCGGAGGAGCTGGTGGAAGCGGCCCGAATAGACGGTTCCGGCGAATGGCGGCTGCTGGCGGGTATTATTCTGCCGCTGTCCCTGCCTGTGCTGGCGACCATCGGCCTCTTTTACGGCGTGTATTACTGGAATTCGTTTTTTAACGTCATGATCTATATGAACAGCCCGGAGAAAATCAATCTGACCGTGCTCATCCAGCAGATGGTGAAGAGCCAGGCTGTCCTGCAGGAGCTGAACACCATGAACTCGCAGGAGGTTGTCAATATTACACCGGAGGGCATCAAGGCCGCAGGGATTATGGTGATGGTCATTCCGATGCTGATCGTGTATCCGTTGCTGCAGCGTTATTTTGTCAAAGGCGTAACCATCGGTGCTATCAAGGGCTGACCCCTGCTGCACCATACCTGCAAGTACAAGAACGCCATTATAGGAGGGTCATAATCATATGCACACATCACCTCGGCTAAGAAAAACAACTGCTGCCGGTGCAGCTTCCCTGCTGCTCGCCATCGCGGTTACAGGCTGCGGCGGCAATAATGCCGCCACGCAGGGAACAGACAAGGGAGAGGGCTCCGGGAAGCGCGGGACCATCACCGTCTCGCTGTATGACCGCGGCTCGGTACCCGCAGAAGAGGGGACAATGAGCGACAACCGCTGGACGAAGTGGGTCAACGAGAACGGGCCGGTGAACGTCAAATACGTTACCGTTCCGCGCTTCGAATCCCTGCAAAAGTTCAATGTGCTGTTCGCGTCGAAGTCGGCCCCCGACCTGATCTTTGAATTTGATACCGCTTACCAGGGCCAGCTCTATAACCAGAAGCAGCTTCTGCCGCTGGATGACCTGATTGACAGCAGCAGTACAGAATATAAGGCGATGCTGGAGAAATATCCGGCGCTGCGCAAGGCAGGCACCATGGCGGACGGCAAGCTGTATACGGTGGGGCGTCCGGTCCAGTTCGGCCCGCAGCATTATCTGTTTATCCGCAATGACTGGCTGAAGAAGCTGAATCTGGAAGTGCCCACCACACCGGAGGAGCTGCTGAAGGTCGCGAAAGCCTTCACAGAGCAGGACCCGGACGGCAACGGCAAAGCGGACACGTATGGAACCGGGCTAAGCTTCGTGGCCGGCATTATTCTGAACAACATGTTCGGCACCGGGTTCACGCTGTTCGGCGAAGACCAGTATCCCTGGGTGCTGGAGAACGACAAGATTGTGCATGACTGGGACCGGATCAAGGCGGCGGTCTCCTTCCAGAAGGCGCTGTATGCGGCCGGGGTGGTGGATAAGGACTTCGTGACCGATAAGAACGGCGAGAAGCAGAAGCAGGACTGGATCTCCGGCAAGCTGGGCATTTACGGCGGCAACGGGGCTGATGTCAGCACGTATGAGACGCTCAAGAAGAACTCGCCGGAGGCTGAGGTGATCCCGATTGCCCTGCCAGCGACAGAATTCGGCCAGTTCAGCCCGACCCTGACTTCTCCGATTCAGATGACCGGTATGGTGAATGCAGCGGCCAAGGACCCTGAGTCTGTAATAAAAATGATAGATTTCATGGTTACGGAGCAGTACACCACTACGATCCAGAACGGCATTGAAGGTGTGCATTACAAGAAAACCGCCGATGGCCGTGCAGAGGTAATCGACCCGGAGAAGAACAAGAAGGAACTGGAGTACAACCGCGATATGGGGATGCTCACCCCGCTGATCGGCAAGAATTACGGGCTGAAGAACAAGGTGAATCCTACAAAGGCGGAGCAGGATTTTATCGCAATCTATGAAATGGCTGAGAAGCTGTATATGAACCCGGACCGCCCGATTGTCGGGATTACGCAGAAGGCCTTCCTCCCGTTGCTGCCGCAGGATCTGACTCAGATCAACACCAATGCGAATAAAACGATTCTCGACCGGGCCATGCAGGCCATCGTCAGCTCCGATCCGGCTTCGGTGGACCAGTTCATTGAAGAAGCCAAGGGCGTCTGGGAGAAGGCAGGCGGAACCAAGGTCGATGAATTCTATGCTTCCTGGTATCAGGACCATAAAGCGGATGCCATTATGCTGAAGGATATTTATGAGATGGGCAAACAATTGAGTGAGGTGGAGTAACAGATGAATACAAGCACAGGGGGCGGGCAGCGTTGAATCATGAGGTGAGACAGATTCTAGAAAAGAGCTATACCGCCGCCTTGGCGGATAGTGTAGTGGAGGCCGGGCTGGTCCGCTATGACCGGCCCGGGCATACCCGGCAGGCTGCTCAGCTGGCGTATTGCCATGAGGCCCGGTTCTCGGCCGGATATTATGCGTACGGCACCTTGCTGGGACGGCTGGATGAAGCGGCGGGACTGGAGATTCTGGAAGCGATTGCAGCACTCCAGTTCACTGACCCGGAGCACCCGGATTACGGAGGGTTCCTCTGGTACCGGGAGGAGAGCGTGATCCAGGATTCCAATGCGGCCTTCTTCATTCTCATGCCGCTGGTGGCGGTGCGTCTCAGCAGTCCCGGCGTCTTCCCGGCCAGCCATCTGGAGAGCATGCAGCGCATGTTCCGTCATGCGGCGGCCTGGTTCTCCAAGGAATGCCGGACACCGGAGCTGTTCTACCCGAACAAGACGATGAGCGACGGGGCGATGCTGCTGGCGGTGGCCCACTTTCTCGGAGAACCTGCTTATCTCCAGACGGCAACCGCCTATTTCAAGAGGTGGGAGGAATATACGGCCCGCCGGGGCTGGGGCTGGGGGGAGAATATCAGCCTTGTCTATCAGGGGGTGATGATGAACGCGCTGAGCATTGCCTGTTCTGTGCTGCAGGAGCATGACCGTGAGCTGGCCGGGCGGCTGTCCATGCAGATGGATGCCCTGAGGCAGCTGCTCCTCTTCCATGACGGGGAGGAATTCGTTCCCTCAATCCGCAGCTATAACTTCCGGGGAGAGACTTGGCGGCAGAGCCTGCTGTGGACGGTTGCCGGTGTGACGGGGGTCAGCGCTCTGGCGGAGCAGACCTTCTCGCTTAACGATCTGGCGGGGTTCCTCCTGTTTGCGGAGGAGTTGCAGCCACGGGAGAACGCCCCGGCCGCACTGCCGGTACCGCGGATTCGTGAGGAGCGGATCTTCGATGCCTCGCGTGCCTATACCTGGATCGGGCAGCGTATCCGGCTGGGCAGCATTAACTGCTTCCCGGTCATGCCGGGCAGCTACCAGCACCCCACCTGGGGACTGGGCTGGCAGAGCTTCCCGGTCAGCTTCAGCGTGAGGGATCAGCAGGTATCCTATCTGCGGTGGTACGTGGATGATTCCGCCGCCGTGCGGACGCATCCGGCGGAGGAATACCGCAGCGCCTATCTGATGCCTGCATTGTTCGCCGAGCCGCTGTACCCGGAGGTGGAGACGCGCTCCGCACAGCAGGCGAATACGCTGGTGGTGGTCCGCTCGATGACCCGGCTGCATAACCGGGCCGCGGAGATCGCGGATGAATGGGTCATCCACCGCTATGACGGTGAGGTGGAGCGGGTAGTGAATGCCGCCGGGGACCGGGAATGGCTCGTGCTGCGTTATCCGGGCTGTGCGGTGGCGGTCACAGCCCTCAAAGGCATTGCTGCTGGGGCAGGTGCCCGAGCCCCGCTGCCTGTCACTGTTGTTCGCGAGGAGGGAAGAATCAAGCTCCGCCAGGTGCTTTATTCCGGCAGCGGCTCGATGCTGGCGCAGGCCCGCCTGGAAGCAGGCTGGGCGGTGGTATGTCTGGACGAAGCTGCGGAGTCAGCGGACATCCAGAAGCTGCTCGATACGGTGACGGTTGAGGATACGCTGAGGGATGACCGGGAGGTGCCGCGCGAGCCGTGGGCCTTAGTGCGGAGCATTGTGCTGACTGCGGGCCACCAGCCGCCGGTTCAGCTCAACGTTGATCCGTACGCCCCTTAACCAACTTAACCAAGCCACGCATTTCAAGCGGGCAGCCGTAGGGTTTGCCGTGTCCCGATTAAGGGGCAGACGGAAGCAGTAGGCTTAATTGCACTCCATACAACTAAATCGTCCGCTGTACCGCCAAATATCCGTTTAGATGTATTTCGTACAATTAAATTCCCATCTGCCCCCGGATTCTCACCCCATGGGGCAGATTTAGTTGTACAGACTACAGTTAGCTGAGGAGATTCTACCGTTTCGCGGTTTTTAAATGTACAGAATACAACTATCTTTGAATGTCCACATCGAACATGCTCTACCGGAACACTATACTTGCTTCCATACGGAAAGGTGGCTATTATGAGACAATCAAGCCGAAAGCCGTTTTATGTATACGCTATCATTATGGTTCTGCTGCTGGGCCTTCTCCCGGCAGACCTTGGATCTGTTGCCCGGGCGGACAGTGATTACAGGCTGCAAGAGACCTTTGAGACGTATAGCACCGGTGCGAAGCCGGCCGGATGGACGATCAAGACACCTCCCCAGGGAGTGAGCGTGGGGGTGCAGGCCTGGGAGGGGTATCCCGGCAAGCTGCTGGAGCTAGAGCAGACGAGCAAGCTTGCCAGCAGCTACAGCATCAGCAAATCTGTTACAGATGTGACGTATAGAAGCATGTTCAGCTATTCGTTCAGAGCCGAGCAGACCGGAGCGGTGATCTACCTGCCCACCCCGCAGAGCGGGTCCGTGCCGCTGGTGAAGTTCGCCATTAACAACGGGGCGTTCAGCTATATGAAAAAAGGGGCCGGCTCCTGGACCTCCGTACTGCCGGTATCAGCAGGCGTATGGCATGAGGTGCGCCTGTCGCTCGACGGCGGCGGCCATACCTTCGATCTGTCCATTGACAGCAACCGTCTGCTGACGAAGGAGCCGATGGCCGAGGGAGGGGCGTTAACCTCCTTCTATATGGGATTCTATAAAGACAGCACAGGGAAGATAGGCTTTGACAATTTTATTGTAAGCGGATACAAACAGGCGGTAAGTGCAGCCTTCACCCAGCAGTCTTACGGGCTGCGAAGGGGGGAGAAGCTGTCCTTACCTCTTCAGTTCACCCCTGCGGATGCTACAGATCAGACGGCTGTGTGGTCTTCCGGCGACGGGGAGGTCGCTACAGTGGATGGCAACGGCCTGGTCACAGGCATCCGTCAGGGAACGACCGTGGTGACAGCCCAGCCGAATGAGGGGCTTCCGGCCGTCACTGCGACAGTAGCCGTCTACGAAGATCCGATCACGGATATTGTATTGGCTCCGCTTCAGCGGGCGGTTCCCGCAGGCTCCCGTGTGCTGTTACAGGCAACAGTAACACCGGAAGACAACACGGATACAGGCATCCGGTGGGGAACAGAGGACGAGAGCATTGCCGTGATTGACCGCTATGGAGAGCTGACGGGGGTAAGCGCCGGAACAACTACCGTGTTCGTCACGGATGAGACCGGAAGCGTCCGGGCCGAGACATCCGTTACTGTAACCGGACGGACAACCGGACAGGAGTTGTATGTCGCTCCGGGCGGAGACGACAGCAACAATGACGGCACGGAAGCCTCGCCCTTCCGGACGATTGCCCGGGCCCAGCAGGCGGTGCGCCTGTTGAACGAGGATATGGACTCCGACATTGTTGTCAATCTGAGGGAAGGAACGTATACGCTGACGGAGCCGCTGGAGTTCACCCCGGAGGATTCCGGGACGAACGGCTATTTTGTCACCTACCGCAGCTATCCCGGGGAGCAGGCGGCCATCAGCGGCGGGCGGTCCGTCACAGGCTGGACGGTGTTCGACAGCGCTAAGGGCATCTACCGGGCGAATGTCGGAACCGGCCTTCAGACAAGGCAGCTGTTCGTGGACGGTATCCGGGCAGTCCGGGCCCGGAGTACAGCGGGACTCGTGAATCCGCTGAAGACGGCAACCGGCTATACCTCGGATAATACGGAGCTGGCCGGGTGGAGCAATACGTCCGATATGGAGCTGGTATTCAATGAGCTGTGGACGAATTCCCGGATTAAGGTAGAGTCGGTAACCGCTTCAGGCGGCAAAGCACAGATCGTCCTGCAGGAGCCGGGCCGGAGCGCGGTCTTTAACCGGGGATTAACCTCGGCGACTGTACCCGTCTATTACGAGAATGCTATGGAGCTGCTGGATGAGGCCGGGGAATGGTACTATAACCGGACTGAAGGTATGCTGTATTACAAACCGCGT
Organism: Paenibacillus sp. FSL H8-0122; assembly: GCF_038005345.1. NCBI lineage: Bacteria > Bacillati > Bacillota > Bacilli > Caryophanales > Paenibacillaceae > Paenibacillus > Paenibacillus sp. FSL H8-0122. Next base: position 155,036 of record NZ_JBBOTB010000001.1, read on the forward strand.
GCCTGGGAGAATCTGTCCACGGCCGGGGTTGTGGTTCCTGTACTGGAGCAGCTTGCCACAGTCTATGGCAGATCGGCCGGCGAGCCGGTGCGCAATCTGAATTTTGAAGACCTGAAATTCATGTACACCACCTGGAACCGTCCGAGTACGGCAGCGGGACACTCCGATTCCCAGAACAACCATCTGCGTTATCCGTCGATCCCCGATGAGCTGACCGATGCGGCGGTGATGCTGGAGCTGGCCAATACGGTGAATTTCCGCAACAATCAATTCACCAAGCTAGGCATTACAGCCCTGCGTATGCAGAACGGCGTTCAGAACAGCCTGGTGGAAGGCAACCGCTTCTATGATATCTCAGGCAGTGCGCTGAACGTGGGACAGCCGAATTCTGCGGACCGGAATATCTACCATCCGGCGGATCACAGGCTGCTGATGAAGAATAATGATGTGCTGAACAATGTGATCCACGACATCGGTATTGACTACAAATCGGCTTCCGCCGTATCTGCCGGATATCCGGTAGACATGGATATCAGTCATAATGAAATGTACAATCTGCCTTACAGCGGAACCCATATCGGGTATGGCTGGGATAAGCTGTTCGACGCCGCTACCCGGAACGTGAAGATTCAGGATAACCTGATCTATGATCTCATGGGAATGGGCTTGCGTGACGGAGGCGCCATCTACAGTCTCGGACCTACCGGAGCCACCGCAGAGGACAAAAATCTGGTCAGCGGCAACTACATCCGCAACCAGATGGACGGCAATTCTGCCCTGTACACGGATGAAGGCTCCGCCTACTGGAAATTTGAGCACAATGTGATCGACCTAAAGGATACGCCGCTGTGGCATTCCCCGCTCCGCTGGGCGATGGCCTATGTGCCGACCATCCATGATGTAGATTTCGTGAACAACTATACAACTACAGACGGCTATACCAACAACGGGCGCAATGTTCTGTTTGCGGACAATACGGTCCAGCCGGATGCAGAGTGGCCTCAGGCGGCACGCTCGATTATTGATCGGGCCGGGCTGGAGCCGGAATATGCCTCTGCAGCAGAAGGGCAGGTCAGCCGCTGGAAGCTTGATCCGCTCAAGCTGGCCGCAGGCGGCAGCGGACAGGTCTCCGTCCGTGCCATGAACGGCAAAGACCAGCCGCTGGGCAAGGAAACCAGCAGCTTCTATTACAGCATTCTCAATCCGGCAGTAGCCTCGGTTAGTAGCTCGGGCGTGGTCACCGGACTGGCCCAGGGACAGACGAAGCTTATCGTGAACATCATTAACGGCTCCATTCTGCGCACAATCACAACGGATGTATACGTGGGCGATACCTTAGCCACGGTCCGCCTGGAGGGGCATGACGGCAATGTGTCGTATATCCGTGAAGGCGCAGAACTGCAATTGCAGCCTTACGGCGAGACGCTGTTCGGCAACCGCGAAGAGCTGGAGGAGGTCACCTATACGAGCAGCGATCCTTCCATTGTCAGCGTCAGCGGGGGCGGACTGTTAACGGGGCATCAGACCGGCTCGGCCACCCTCACGTTATCGGCCGATTATCTGGGCACCGTGACTCAGGGGCAATATGAGGTTAAGGTATGGAATGAGGCCAGCCAATACGAACATCACCTGACGGCGGAACTGCAAGACCCTGATGGCTGGTACGTATCGGCAACGGCGAACGGGCTGAAGGAGACCGGGCAAGACAGCCTTACGCTGAGGGCCCCCGGAGGGCATATCATCTACCAGAACCGCAAGTATCAGAATGAGCTGCTGGATTTCAAAATGAAGATCAATGACAGCGCGGCCTCCTCCAACTGGTACGCCCTGATGCTCAATAACCAGAGCAAGGAGCTGAGCTATAGCACCGGCAGCATGTATCTGGTGGTCATAGGGACATCGGGCATAGAGCTGCACCGCTTCAACGAGGGGGTACGAACCGTGATCTACGGCAAGATTGACGGCCTGACCAGCCTCGGCGGGCCGGCGATTCCGAATACGGCGATAACCTTCGGGGTGCAGAGCCGCGCTCAGCTGGGTGCTTTTCAAGAATCCGGGGGTGTGCGTCTGATCCTGAAGGTTAACGGGGTGCAGATCTTTAATTATCTGGACACCGCCGCAGGGGCGATTGGTGAAGCGGGGTACTTCGGGCTGGTCTCCCGCAATGCGAGCACAGAGCTGGGATATTGACAGCATAAGCTTATGAATCCGGGTGCGCAGCCCATATCATTAATGAGATAGCCAACATCTGGACTTACAGGGGATGACACCGATGCATAAGAAATGGCTGTACCGACTGATTCTTTCCTACCTGCCGATCCTGTTTGCCGTAGTATTTTGCCTCATTATTCTGTTCTTCCTGACCTTAAATGAAGCGATGGAGAGACAGACGGCTCAGGCAAACGGCGTGTACGCGGAAAATGTGCTGCAGATTGTGGACACCACCCTGCGCAACCTGGAGACCACCACGATCAAAAGCCTGCTGCTGGAGGAGAAGGTTGGCAGTTATTTCGACCGGCCGGGGAAGCTTGACCCTTATCAGGATTACGGGGTCGCGGAGGTGCTGCTCGATTTCATGTCGCCGCTGCCGATGATTGATTCGGTCTATCTGTACCGCGCAGCCGACGGCAAGGTGCTGATGCAGCATTTCGCCTCCCGCCTGACGGACTTCGGGGACCGCAGCTTTATTGAGACTGCGATGGGGAATGCCCCCAGCTATACCTGGAGCGGAATCCGTGACTTGCAGCTTTTCTCCGGGGAGGACCGGCCGAAATCGGTCATTTCACTTGTGGAGCAGGTGCCTTACTTCTCCGGCGAGCAGGGGCTGATTGTCATTAATGTGCGCAAGGAATCTCTGCAGGCGCTGATTCAGGATATGAACATGGCGAATACAGAAATCTGTCTGAAGGATGCCGGAGGGCGTGCTTTTGCAGGTGCGGATACTTGTTCTGACCCGCAGGTTCAGGATCGGGCGGTTAGCCGGATGTCCCCCTATACCGGCTGGACGATCAAGGTTGGAATGGCGCGGGCGGAGGCCTTCTCGCTGCTGTCGGCCTTCTCCAATATCTGGGCAATTCTGGGCTTTGCGGCTGTCGTTGGCGGGATTGCGGCCATGACCTATATCAGCCACCGGAATTACCGTCCGATTGAGCAGGTCATGAGCCGGATCTACAGGTTCGGAGAGGACCGTTCCTTCGGCTGGAAGCCGCAGAGCAAGGAAGGCGACGAATTTGCCTTCATCGGCCATGCGCTGGAGAGCCTGATCGAGCAGACCAACAGCTATGAGCAGCAGCAGGCCGAGGGGATTCTGCACAGGCGGAATCAGTTATTCAAGGAGCTGCTGGAGAACAGCGGCCAGATGTCGGCGGATAACTGGGTCAGGGAAGCGGAACGGATCGGGATGGACAGTGAATTCGCAGGTGCGGTGGTGGGCATTGCCGAGATTGATTTCTATGAGGCTTTTGCCGCAGGTTACTCGGTACGGGATCAGGCATTGTTCAAATTCACCCTGCGCAGTGTGATTCAGGAGATCGCCGAGAAGGAAGGGGTGTCCCTGTGGACTGAGTGGATCGGACCGGGCCGTCTGGGACTGCTGTTCCGCCGCTCTGCGGGCGGGGAGAACGCTGATGGTGCGGCGGAGAAGGCCCTAATGATTGCCGAGAGTGCCTGCTCCTGGGTGAAGCAGCATCTCAAGTTCACGGCTACCTTCGGCATCAGCGGACCTGCCGCCGGTCTCGGCGGCTTATCGGGTGCGTACCGCCAGGCCCTGGGGGCGCTGGAACGCAAAATAACCGCTGGCCCAGGCCGCGTCTATGCGGCGCCTGCCGGAAGCCCGCTGCCTCCGGCTGAAGGAATGGATGTGCTGGTCCAGGCCATCGGTGCCGTTCCCCAGCTGTACCGGCTGGGGAACGCAGAGTGGAAGCCGCTGATCGAGCGGATTTTCGAGCTGCTGGCAGGCGGCAACTACTCCAAGGAGGATATCGTCCGGCTGCTGAGGCTGCTGGAGACCGGGCTGTCCCGGGAGATGCAGGAGCTGCCGCCGGAGATGAAGGGGATTTGGAATAACGGACGGCTGCGGGGCATTCCGCATTCACCGGAGTCTTTTGAATGGATTGAGGAGCTGCACGGGGAACTGGTCTCTTCGCTGGAGGAGATGGAGGAGGCGCTGCGCAGCCTGCGGATGAACCGTGAGCAGTACACGCTCGCCAATAAGGTGCGCGAATACATTAGCTGCAATTACGCGGACCCCGACTTCTCCCTGACCCATGTTGCCGACAGCTTCGCCATGAACACCAAGACGGTAAGCCGGATATTCAAGGAGGAGATCGGCGAGAACTTCGTCGATTATCTGGCCCGCCTGCGCATGGAGGAGGCCAAGCGCCTGCTGACCGGAACCTCCGAACCAGTGCAGAGCATCGCGGAGCGCGTGGGGTATCTGTACCCCATGTCCTTCATCCGCGTCTTCAAGAAGCTCGAAGGCATCACGCCGGGCGAATACCGTAAAGCCCAGGGCAGTCCTCTGCGTGATGGTGATAGTGATGGGGAGGGGTAGGATCATGGATGCATGGCGTTAGCGGGCGCAATGGAACAGCTAGAAGGATAGTTGGTTATAGGGATAGTTGGTGGAGCTACTAGGTGTGTAATAAGACGGCAGGGGAACCTGGCCGTCTTATTCGTGTGCTATGTTCGGAGGCGCTGTTGTAAATACACTACATTGGGCCAATCCGCGAACCCGCAACCCGCAACCTGCAACCCGCAACCCGCAACCCGCAACCCGCAAACCTGCAAACCCGCGAACCCCAACCCCAAGCCCCCAATCTCCCAATCCGCCGTTAGAGCGCGGATGAAGTGCATAAATACACCACATTTCCGCTAATCCACCGTTGGAGCGCGGATGAAGGGCATAAATACACTACATTTCCGTAAATCCGCCGTTGGAGCGCGGATGAAGGGTATAAGTACACTATATTTCCGCCAATTCGTCGTTGATCCACGGATGAAGGGTATAAGTACACTATATTTCCGCCAATTCGTCGTTGATCCACGAATGAAGGGTATAAATACACTACATTTCCAGAAATCCGCCGTTGGAGCGCGAATGAGAGGTATAATACATTACATTTCCACCAATCCGCCATTGAACCACGAATGAAGGGTACAAATACACCACATCCCACCACATCCCCGTAAATCCTCCATTGGCGCACGAGCCAATATGTGCCCCCAACGCCACCGTTGGCAAGCCTCGATCAGCATCTCATTTTTCTCCCGTAACTAGCCCCTCCTTCATTCCTCAACCATCGCCGGGCCGTCTGCATTGCGCTGAGAGTAAGCCGGATTCCGCTGCCGCATCACATGGAGTTTATAGCTCCATTTTCGCATGTCGTTATTATGCTAAAGAAGGGCATGATCGTCAAGGAAGCGGCCCGCCGGATACGTTACTCTAGAAGGGTAGATGACATAAGGTTGGAGGGACACGATGCAGCGTTGTTTATATAGAGCCGAGTGCAGGGAGGATGCTAATCCATCTGCGTTCTGGGATGCACAGACCCAGTTACTGAATGAACGCATGGACAGGCTGGACCTTGAACGGCTTAGTATTTTTCAGGATGGTCAGGAGCTGTTTCTGTACTATGAGTGCACTAGCCGGGAGGTAGGGCCGGAGCAGTTATTTCAGGGTGCGGCAGAGATGCTCAAGGAGTGGCCGGGAGGGGAGCAGCCCCGGTTGTGGGTGCCTATGATGGACATTTTCCATTATCAGCAGCCGGTCTCCGCAGAGCATTGGAAGCGCAGTCATGCGGCGGGAACCCCCTACGGAAGAGTGGCGGCGCTGAAGCCGGAGCAGGTCGCAAGCTATGTGTATCACCATTATCAGTATCAGGAGGAGCATCCGGGGGACGGCGACAAATATGGGATTATCGGGCTGCATGAGAACCTGCTGTTTTTTTATTCCGAGCTGCCTGCAACGGTGGAGCCTGCCCCGTACGCCGGGAAGCTTGCCACGAATCTCCGGCCGGAGAACTGGGGTGAGGTGATGGACCCGCATTTCAGGAAATGGAGTGGGATGCAGCCGGATCAGGCCATTTGGAAAAAGCTTGCGCCCGTCCTAGCCATCCCACGCCCCCATACAGGAAAAGGAGAATGAATATGTTACGTACATCCATATGTCTCAATGGCGAGTGGGATTTCATGCCGCTCTATGACCAGCCGCGCACTCGCGCCCTTCCGGAGAAATTGCAATACGAGGCCCGCAAAATACAGGTTCCATCGAGCTGGCGCTACAGCTATACTGCGCCTTCAGGCAGCAAATTCGGCGAAGTCGCCGACCATAATTTCCAGCCCTTTGATGTATACAGCTACCCGGAGGAATGGAATGCAGCCGAAGCCGGGGTGCTTCACCGCAGCTTTCAGGTGCCGGAGACGATGCTGGAGCAGCGGGTTGTACTTCGGTTCGAGGGCATTATGCAAAAAGCGGCAATCTATCTGGACCGCGAGCGGATTGCGCTCTGGGAGGACGGCTTCCTGCCCTTGCGGCTGGATATCACCGCGCTGGTGAAGCCCGGCCGGGAGCAGCATCTGCATGTGGTCTGCGGCAGCTTTGACACGGCGGTGCTTCCCTCCGGGGAGACCAAAATTACCGGACTCTCCGGCTCCTGGTTCGGCAGAATCGCCCGGGGTATCTGGCAGGATGTCTTCCTGGAGGCCTATCCGCCAGTATCGCTGGAGGATCTTACGATCCGCACCTCTGTCCGGCAGGGAAGGCTGGAAGTGGATGCATTGATAAGCGGCACAGAAGACGGTCCCTTACCGGAAGGTCTGCGGGTGCTCCTGCATGTCAGGGAGCGGAAGTCCGGCGTTCTGTCCGCGCTGGCAGAGCCGCCGAATCGGCCGCAGCCGCTGGCGGCCGCTCGTTCGCTGCCCGTCCTTGAAGCGGAAGCAGCAGTAGCGCCCCGCCCTGCGGAGGATGCTGCCGGGCGGCAGTTATGCAGCAATACCGGCAGCCGGGTGTGGGGCGGAGCGGCATTCAACCTGCCCTGGCAGGAGGCTATGCTGTGGAGCCCCGATTCTCCTGTCCTGTATGAGCTGGAGCTTGTGCTTCAATCGGGCGATGTGGTTCTGGACCGCCGGAGCGAGACCTTTGGCTTCCGGGAGTTTTGGTGCGAGGGGCCGCAGTTTATGCTGAACGGGATTCCCGTTAATCTGCGGGGGGACTCCTGGCATTTTCAGGGGGCGGCCCAGCAGACAGAGGACTATATCCGGGGTTGGTACCGGATGTGCCGGCAGGCGGGCATTAACAGCATCCGGCTGCATGCGCAGCCGTATCCCTCCGATTATCTGCGGATTGCCGATGAGGAGGGGATGCTGATTGTCGATGAGACGGCCATCTACGGTTCCAGCAAAAGCATGGATGCCGCCCATCCCGACTTCATAGACAATTGCCGTGCGCATGTGCAGCGGCTGGTGCAGCGGGACAAGAATCACCCCTCGGTCATTCTGTGGAGCGTGCAGAACGAGATGCGCTGGGTGGACGGACGGGATCATTACAAGCAGCATATCCCCGGCCTGATCGGGCTGATGAAGGCGCTGGATGCCACCCGCCCGGTCATGGTGGAAGGGGACAACCGCCTGGTCTCCAGGCAGCAGACCGAGGTGGAGAGCCGTCATTACAATATTGACGGCACGATCGCGCAGTGGGACCGGAAGGTTCCGCTCACCTTCGGCGAGCATGGCGGGTGGTGGTACATCTGTCCGCAGAACAGCAGCATGTACTCGGGAATGGAGGTATATAAGGATTCAGATGCAAGTGCTGCCGGGCTGGCCCACAAGGAGCGGCTGTTCGTGGAATATGCACGGCGGCAGGGCGTCTCAGGCATCTCTACCTTTAACTTTGTCCATTACTTCATGCGGGCGATGCCGGAGCAGGAGCTGAAGCTGCCGCAGGCCGACCTGACCACACCCGGCCCCAAGCCTGCTGTGATTCCGGCCTACTCGCTTTCGCTGAACAACGGGCTGCTGCCGGAGGAGTATCCGGTCTACAGGACTAATCCTGCTTTTGCCATTATGGCCGCGGCCTTCAAGCCGGTCACGCTGATTGCTGCAGAATACAACCGCTGCTTCTTCGATGATGCGCGGGTCTCCCGCAGCTTCGATGTCTATAACGATACGTTGTCAGCGCAGGAAGTACTGATTGAATGTGAAGTCTTGCAGGACGGGCGCAGGGTGCACAGCGAGACCTTCCACTTCCGGCATGAGCCTGCTGCACGCCAGAGCATCCGGCTGGAGTGGATGCCGGAGGCAGTCCATGGCGAAGGAGCTGGAGCAGGAGAGGGAGCAGGAGTAGGCGCACCGGTAGGTGAAGGAGAAGCCACTCTGTCCGCCCGGCTGTTCCATGGCGGCGAGCTGATGCATGAGCTTGAGGTAAGCTACCGCCTGCTGTCCGGGAGCTGCCGGACAGAGCCGGTAGAGATCGCCCTGTCAGCAGCTTACATCGGCTCTGACCGGGACTTCCAGGCGATTCACGCGCTGGTGCCCGCTCTGGTCCGGGCAGAACCGGAAGCTGTAGATAAGCTTGCGGCCGGAACCCTGCTGATTGCCGGCAGCAAGGTGGAGGATCAGGACGGGTCGCTGGACCGGAGGCTGAGAGGATTCGTGCAGCGGGGGGGGCGGCTGCTGCTGCTGGAGCAGCTTCATCTCTCTCCAGGCAGGCTGCCGCTCACCCGCCGGGAATTCATCCGCGCACATAGCGGGGATTACGGGCATCCGGTGCTCCAGGGATTAGGCGCGGAGGACCTGATGTACTGGCATGAGGAGCTGCGCGAGGACGGGCCGCTGCCGATCATCCGGGCGGCGTTCGAGAAGCCGGTGACCGGCGACTTCACCCTGCTGCTGGAATGCAGCGCAGGGGACTTCGGAGACGGCGGCGATCTGTGGTCGCCGCTGCTGGAATACCGCAGCGGTGCGGGCATGCTCCTGGCGAATCAGCTGGAGATCATGGACCATCTCCAGCGGGTTCCCCAGGCGCAGCTGCTGCTGCGCAGCCTGCTGCAGTATGCGGGCCGCGCGGCAGCCCCGGCATCTGCCGCCATATCCGGGCCCTCCGCCGGGGCTACCGCTACCGCCGCCGGGGCTATCGCTGCCGCCGCCGTCAAGGCTAGCGCCGCAGCCCGGCACGCCGCGCCGGCTACCGTATCCGCGCCTGCGCCAGCCGCGGCACAATCCGCTGCGGTCTGGGTCCGCAGCAACAGTCCGGCGGCAGCCTTGCTCGGCAAGCTCCGCCTGAAGGGCCAGAGCCTGGACAGCGCCGCAGGCTTGTCCGGCCTGCCCCCCGGCCTCCTCGTCGTGGAGGCCGCACTGCTGGGCACGCCGGGCGCGGCGGAAGCCGTGCGCCAGGCGGCCCTGGCCGGCGGCAGCGTGCTGGTGCTGCCGGCCGAGCCCGGCGGGCAGGAGGCGCTCGCCCGCCTGCTGGACGCTCCTGTGCGCATTGCGCCGCACGGGACGTATCATCTGGCGGCGGACTATGCGCACGCCGCCGTGCAGGGCATCAGCCCGGTCGACCTGTTCGGCTTCGACAAGGTGCATCTCTCGCCCCGGGATGTCGTCAACCGGGAGCTGGCCGCTTACAGGCTGGAGGTGCCGGGCGCTGAGGTGCTATGCACCAGCGTCGAAGGCACAGCCTGGAAGGACTATTTCGCCGGACAGCATACGGCGGAATACAGCAGGCTGGCTCTGGTCGAGCTGAACCGCAGGAAGGCGGCTGCCCCGGGAGCTTTTGTGATCCGGCAGGCGGCCGGAGCGGGAGAGATCCTCTGCTCGCAGCTGCTCGCCGACCCGGATAGCGACAAGAGTCTCAGGCTCTACACGCGCCTGCTCGGCAATCTCGGAGCCGCTTTTGCCGATGAGTTGCTGCTTCATGACAAGGGAGATGCGCAGTGGGCGGTGGAGGCCGTAATGACACTGTTCTGTCCGCCGCATACCGACTTCGAGGCGATGAAGGACTACTATACCGACCCCGAATTCTCTCTGAACAATCTGGGGGAAGGCCTATATGGCTGGATGAAGAAAAAAGAACGGCGCGCAGACGGAACCTTCCTCATCCCCGCACCGGAGGGCCGGCCCCTGTTCCTGAGCTGCTTCGTGCATCTGCCGGAGACGGCGGATGCAACCGAAGCAGCCGCAGGCAGCGGGAAGCCGGGCGGAACGAGAACCGGCAGACTCCGGGTGAACTCGGCCTGCGCTTTTGACATCTATATGAATGGCAGGCTGGTGCCGGAGCCTGAACAAGAGATTACGCTGGCCAGCGGGATCAACCGCCTGATCGCCATCGTCCGGGGAGCGCAGGAGGATATCGCCTTCGGCATGGTTTTCCTGAATACAGACGGCACGTATATGAATGATCTGGAGTTCCGCCTGACAATGGACGAGGTGGAGCCCAAATGAGCAAGATCAAAGGAGAGGAGCAGACCAATATGAACGCCAATGAACCGGTACCATCCGCAGCATCTGCATCATCCACACCACCCGCAGGCCCTTCCGGCCGCGCACAGAGTAACAAGGCTGTAGAACCGCCTTATGGGGTCAGTCTACTTGCGCGTACAAATGAGCTGGATCAGTACTTCACCTTCAACGATGAGGCGAGGGAGGTGGAGTTCAAGCGGCATGATATGCCGACCCCCTGGCTGAACTATTTATCCAACGGCACCTTCCATACCATGCTGTCCCATGCGGGCGGCGGACTATCATTCTATAAGTCTCCGCAGATCTGGCGGATTACCCGCTACCGTTTCTTCCATCTGCCCACCGACCGCTCCGGCCCGTATATTTACTTGCAGGATGCCGGAACAGGCAGCTACTGGTGTCCCACGTATGAGCCGGCCTTCCGGAAGCCGCAGGAGTGGCGGAGCAGCCATGGCATGGGCTATACCCGCTTTGAAGCGCAGGCGGATGACCTGGCGGCGAAGACGGTTTATTTTGTCGGGCCCTATGAGAATTCCCTGATCTGGAATCTGACGCTGACGAACAATAGCAGCGAGGTCAAAGAGCTGAACGTGTATGCCTACGCCGAATTTGGGATGATGGAGTTCATGCGCGAGCTGCAATGGCAATGCTATAACAAGCATCAGGTGTCGGTGCAGTACCATGACAAGGAAGCGCTGATCTACAAATACGGGGTGGAAAATCAGCCCAAGCCGGACGAAACACCACTCGTCTATATGATGTCCGATGCACCGCTTGCCGGGTATGACGGAGACCGTGAAGAATTCATCGGCAGCTACCGCAGTGAATCCAATCCGGCCGCGATTGAGCAGGGGGGCTGCACTGGATCAACGATTCTGGGAGGCGACCCCTGCGGCGCACTTCAGGTCCGGGTAAGACTTGCGCCCGGCGAGACCCGCACCGTGAACTTTTTTCTCGGGACAGCCATGAACGAAGCTGAGATTGAACGGGCCATCGATCAATCGCGGGAGGCGGATTTCGTCACCCGTTCCTATGCGGCGCTTCAGGAGAACTGGGAGCATTACCTCGGGGCCTGGAGCTGTGAGCTGCCGGATCAGGATGCGCAGCGTATGCTCAACACCTGGAATCCGTACCAGTCGCAGCGGAATTTCCTTTTCTCGCGCAATATTTCGTATTATGCCACCGGCACCTTCCGGGGCGTAGGCTACCGGGATACCGCTCAGGATATTCTGGCAGTCGTACCGTACGATCCTGAAGCAGCCAAGGATAAAGTCCGCCTGCTCCTGGGGCAGCAGTATCAGGACGGGCATGTGAATCATTACTTTTTCCCGAATGAGGGCTGGGACCCGGTCACCAGCATCCATTCGGATGATCACCTGTGGACGGCGCTGGCCGTATGGGACATTCTTGCCGAGACCGGAGACTGGGCATTCCTGCAGGAAAATATTCCGTTCTATGACGGCGGTGAGGCGCCGCTCTATGATCATTTGAAGCGGGCGGTGGACTTCACCGTCTCCAATCTGGGGCCGAACGGGTTCCCGCTGATGCTGCGCTCGGACTGGAATGATCAGCTCTTCCGGGTATGCCGTGAGGGCAGAGGGGAGAGCATCTGGACAGCGATGCAGTTCGGGACGGTGCTGCTGCGGATGAAGGATCTGGCGGCGGCCTCCGGTTACCCGGAGCATGCGGCGGACTATGACCGGCTCTACGGGGAGCAGAAGTCGCTCGTGAACACGCTGGGCTGGGACGGGCAATGGTTCCGGCGGGCGGTGATGGATGACGGGCGGTATCTGGGTACCGCTGAGCATGAGGAGGCCCAGATCTGGCTTAATGCCCAGACCTGGGCGACCCTGTCCGGGATGGCTGAGCCTGACAAGGGGCTGAAGGCGATGGACAGTGTGCGCGACATTCTCGATACAGAGCTGGGCATCAAAAAGCTGCATCCGTCCATCACGAACTTCCCCGATCCCGCCGATCCTTTAACCAACTATAACAAAGGAACCGGGGAGAACGGAGCCGTCTTCTGCCACGCCAACACCTGGGCAATTATTGCGGAGTGTATGCTGGGCAGAGGGGACCAGGCGTACAAATATTACCGCCAGCTCATCCCGAACATCGCCATGGAGCAGGCCGGAATCCGGCGCTACAAAGCGGAGCCGTATGTCTATGCCTCGAACCTGTTCGGGCCGGAGTCCGACCGGTTCGGTCTGGCGAATGTATCCTGGTTGACCGGTACGGCCGCGTGGATGTATGTAGCTGCTACGCAATACATTATGGGCATCAAGCCGGTGCTGGCCGGACTGTCCATTAACCCGTGCATCCCGTCTTCCTGGGAGGGCTTCTCGGTCACCCGGCGGTTCCGTGGCTGTGAGTATGAGATTACCGTGAAGAACAACAGCCGTGTCTGTTCAGGCGTCCGGGAGATCCGGGTGGACGGCGAACTGCTGGAAGGAACGGTTATACCCCCATATCCGGGCAGAGGTTCGGTGAAGGTGGAGGTTGTCCTTTAACTCAAGTTATGTAAATGCATCATTCACACCAAAAGTCCCGCCAGCTGCAAGGAGCAGAACTGTGGCGGGACTTGTTGGATGTTCAGGAATCGTGTGATTCTCTCTGGATTCTCAGGAAGTGCTGCAGCACCTGCCTCCACGCTGAAATGAACAATCTCCCTCCAGGCTCATATTTGTTTATGCTCTGCTGGAAGGAGTGCGTCTCAGAATGACAAAGTCAGCCGAGGATTGATCAGGATACCGCTGCGGAATAATCTCATGCACGTTGAAGTCTGGATATTCAAGCAAATAATGAAACAGATTGCGGTCCTGGATCGTACTGACACCCGAATTTTCGGTTTCTTCCAGCCGGGTATATAGGGCAACCCACTCTGTCGAAGAGTACAGGATGTCACGGAGCGTATTGCGAAAATCGGTTTCATCCGTAATATGGTACAGCACATCAAGACATACGGTCAGATCGGCCTGCAGGAATCCGCGGTTAATCCACAGGCCTGGTGTATACAGCATGAAACTTTTGGAGGAATCATCGGCAAACCTGGAGGTGCAGAGCCGCACCGAGGTAACCGATACATCTACTCCCAGATACTCGTTATAGTTCATATACTGCAACTGATTGCCGTCCCCGCAACCAAACTCAATCACGCGGGCAATGTTCTCGCGTTGAATCAGTCCGTTGACCACCTCTGCCTTGAATTCAGCCAGTACGCCATATGAGCCTCTTCCCGATGTCTCTCCGGATTGATACGCCTGCTCCCAATACCTTTTATAATCAAAAGCCTGATTCATAGGTTTCCCCCGCTTTGACAAATTTGTACAGTTGTTAAATTTAGAGTATGCGCCGGTTTTTAGTTTCATTCGCTTTTCTGAACCTTCTGGATTTAACGGTCTCCGTTCACAAATACCTGCAATCTCCGTGCAATTGTTTTTTTCTGTTTCCAGCCAAATTCAGGCTTGCCCCCGGTTTACTTTTACGCTTTGCGTGGTATAGTATAGTTATAAGTTGCGCGAAGGAAATATAGTTGCTCTATTGCAACAATGATTATCATTCTCATTTATCTCTCAGTCATTATCCTCAACTACCATACCCATTCAACATGCTGTCCCGGCGATGCCGGGGCAGCATGTGTCATTTTAAGGGTGTTAATAATGGCTCTCATTCTCAAGTGTGCGCTTAACCAAAACCATTCAGGAAGGTGATTGTTCATGCAAGCAACCTCGAAATCAATGCCCAAATCCATAGCGCGTCAAGGAGGGGCGCAGCAGCCCCGCACTCCGGGACCGCGCCGCTTCGATCCGCTGGCGATGCTCAGCAACTCCGAAATGCAGGCCGCTCTGGGGAGCGGGCTGATTATGCTCATAGCCTGGGCCGTCAGCGGCTGGTCGGAGGTCTTATCCGTAATTCTCTATGTGATCTCTTACACCCTGGGCGGCTGGATGAAGGCGAAGGAAGGCGTGGAGACGCTGGTCAAGGAACGTGACCTGGATGTCAATCTGCTGATGATTGCCGCTGCGCTGGGTGCCGCCTCTATCGGGTACTGGAATGAAGGGGCAATGCTGATCTTCATCTTTGCCCTGAGCGGAGCGCTGGAGAGCTACACCATGGAGCGCAGCAAGAAGGACATCTCTGCCTTGCTGGCCCTCAAGCCTGCCACTGCGGTCCGTATTGAGCAGGGCGCGATGAGTGAAGTAGCTATTGATCAGCTCATGCTGGGAGATCTGCTGCTGATCCGTCCGGGTGAGCTGGTTCCTGCTGACGGCAAGGTATGCCGGGGGGAGTCGTCTGTGAATCAGGCCTCCATCACGGGAGAATCGCTTCCCGTAGACAAAACTGCCGGCAGTGAAGTATTCGCCGGTACTGTTAATGGAGAAGGCCCTCTTTATATAGAAGTGACTAAGACTGCCGAGAATACGCTGTTCGCCAAAATCATCCGCATGGTGGAAGAGGCAGAGAACGAAGTGCCGGATTCGCAGCGTTTTATCAAACGGCTCGAATCCGTGTATGCCCGCATTGTCGTGGCTGCGACAGTCCTGCTGATCACCTTGCCGCCGTTTGTGCTGGACTGGAGCTGGAGCAATACGTTCTACAAGGCCATGGTATTCCTGGTCGTGGCTTCCCCGTGTGCGCTGGTATCCTCAATCATGCCCGCTATGCTGTCAGCCATCTCCAAGAGTGCCCGCAAAGGCATCCTGTTCAAAGGCGGGGTTCATCTGGAGAATATGGCGCGGACCTCGGTCGTTGCTTTTGACAAAACCGGTACCCTGACGGAAGGCATCCCGCAGGTCACGGACTTCATCGCCGGAGAAGGCTATGTGCGGGAAGAGCTGCTGGCCGTGAGCGCCTCCATTGAGAAGCTGTCGGGGCATCCGCTGGCAGAGGCCATTGTCGCGCTGGCGGAAGCGGAACAGATCGGACTGCGGGATATTGAAGAGAGCCAGTCGGTCACCGGCTGGGGAATTGAAGGCGTCATAGATGGCCAGCTGTGGCGGATCGGCAAGTCGAATCTGCTGGATGAAGCGGAAGGGGAGGCTGCCGGGGCGGATACGGAAGACTGGAAGACTCTGCGCAGCAAGCTAGAACAGGAAGGCAAAACGGTATCGCTGATCCTTGCCGGAGAGACCATCGCCGGAATGATTGCCCTGCAGGACACCGTACGCCCGCAGGCGGCGGCTGCCGTGCGCAAGCTGCATAATCTGGGGATCAAGGTAGCGATGCTGACCGGTGACCGCGAGGCTACAGCCCGGGTCATTGCGGGTGAGAGCGGCGTCGATCTCGTGTTCGCCGGGCTTTTGCCGGAAGATAAGGTATCACACATCAAGGCGCTGCGGGAGCAATATGGTCATGTCATCATGGTAGGCGACGGGGTGAATGATGCGCCTGCGCTCGCAACCGCAACAGTTGGCATGGGCATGGGGATGAAGGGCAGCGGGGCTGCTCTGGAGATTGCCGATGTGGTGCTGATGAATGACAACATTGAGGAGATTGCCGGGACGATTGCCCTGGCGCGCCGGACGCAGCGGATTGTGAAGCAGAATATGATTTTTGCCGTAACGGTCATTGCCGCCTTAATGATCAGCAACTTTGTGCAGGGGATTGCGCTGCCGTTCGGGGTGGTCGGGCATGAGGGAAGTACGATTCTCGTCATCCTGAACGGCCTGCGTCTTTTGCGTTAACACTTTAGATTGCTTGAAATTGAATTGTTCACAAAAAGGAGCGTTTACAACGGGTCTGGCATATTGACAACTCCCCTTGAGGTGATCATAATAAATACTAGATTATAATTATTTTAAATAAGGAATGGCGTCTTTTCCGTCCATCTCAAGGGGGATATCATCATGTACAAATCAATTATTGTCGGTACTGGACCGGCCGGATTGACAGCTGCTATATATTTGGCCCGGGCGAACCTGAACCCGCTCGTGATCGAAGGTCCGCAGCCAGGCGGACAGCTTACGACTACAACGGAGATCGAGAACTTCCCGGGATTCCCGGAAGGTATTCTGGGTCCCGATCTGATGGATAATATGCGCAAGCAGGCTGAGCGTTTCGGCGCACAGTTCGTGACCGGCTGGGTGAACAGCGTGGAGCTGGGCGACCGTCCGTTCAAGCTGAACGTGGAGGGCATGGGCACACTGATTACGGATACGCTGATTATCTCAACGGGTGCCACAGCCAAGTATCTCGGGATTCCCGGGGAGCAGGATAACATCGGACGCGGGGTCAGCACTTGTGCTACCTGTGACGGATTTTTCTTCCGCGGCAAAGAGATCGTGGTGGTCGGCGGCGGCGATTCCGCGCTTGAAGAAGCGGGCTTCCTGACGCGTTTTGCTTCCAAGGTAACCTTGGTGCACCGCCGTGAAGAGCTGCGGGCCTCGAAGATTATGCAGGACCGTGTCCGCGATAACGCCAAAGTGACCTGGGGACTGAACCGTACCCCTGTTGAAGTGATTGCCGGAGACAAGGGGGTAACCGGTCTGAAGGTAATCAACAACGAGACTGGCGAAGAAGAGTTCATTGAAGCCAGCGGGGTATTCGTGGCGGTCGGCCATCATCCGAATACGGCTTTCCTGGGCGGACAGATCACTACGGATGCGAACGGTTATATCGTATCGAATCCCGGAACCTCCGAGACGAACATTCCCGGCGTATTCGCCTGCGGCGACGTGCAGGATACCCGTTACAGACAGGCCATTACGGCGGCAGGCAGCGGCTGTATGGCGGCTATGGATGCCGAGAAATATATCGAGAGTCTGGAGCACAGCGCAGTAATTATGTAAGTCCGGCATTTGGAGAAGCAGGGATTCCGGTGCTACAATAGAGCTCAGAGTCTAATACTTAGATACGAGGAGGAAATCATACTATGGAGAATGTAATTGTGTACACATCGACGAATTGCCCGCATTGCCGTCAGGTGAAAAGCTTCCTGAGCGATAAAGGGGTAGCGTACGAAGAACGCAACATCGAGCAGAATGAAGAGTACGCCCAGCAGGTGTGGGATATGGGCATGAGAGCTGTGCCGATTACGGTGATCGGGGATATGAAGATCGTCGGTATGAACAAGACCAAGTTCGACAAGGCTTTGGCTGCAACAGAATAATAGCCGGCAGTCCTGAAATAAATAGAGCCGCTTCCCGGAGGGAGGCGGCTTTTTGCGTGCGTACGGAGGAAAAACAACATTTCAATCTGCCCGTTGGCCTGCTTCAGCGAATATGAACAATCTTAAATGCTGCTTCTCCACTTGCTTGCGTCATTCCTGTCTGCTTGCAGGCCTCAGGTAAGAGACATGAACATCTGAAAGACAGCATAGACGGCAATGCCGCTGGCGATAAGGAGGAATCCCGATTTCTTCCGCGACTGGAACAGACGCAGGACACCGAGGCTGACGAGCGGAGCAATGATGAGCAGCAGCAGCAGCACCGCGATGAACATCTTCGCCGAAATATCAGACGTATCAACATAAGTCATGGATTCTCTCTCCATTTCAGAAAAAAGGGTGTGGTGACAAATGTCACACAAGTATCCTTATTATATAGGATAGCTACTCCTTTTAGAGCAGGAAATGCAGAAAAAAATGCGGCGATTTTAAGAAATATAAGAGTTTAAGAGTCTATAGAGTGACGCGGATGTTGCCCAGAAAATGCATCACCGCTGAAAAACCCGCTCCAATCATGGTTCCCCGGCTTCCCAGCCTGGAGAAGGTGATTTCAAGCTGTTGCTTGTGGTAAGGGAGGGTACGCTCAGCTACGACCCGGCGCAGCGGCTCGCCGAGCCATGGCTCCGCCTCCGATAGAGCGCCGCCGATAACGATCAGCTCAGGGTTGAAGCTGTTGATCAGATTGGTCACTCCGATCCCCAGATACTCGCCGATGGAGTTGAAATGGCTTAGCGTATCGGGCTGCCCCTCAAGCGCATACTTGACCAGTCCGGTCGTTGTGCGGGCCGGGAGGGCGAGGCCGGGGTTATCATAGGTTTTCTCGGAGGCGTACAGCTCCCAGCAGCCCCGGCTGCCGCAGCTGCACGGCTTGCCTTCCGCTTCAATCGTCATATGTCCAGTCTCACCCGCATAACCGCGCGCGCCCTTATACAATTCTCCGCCGATAATAATCCCCGACCCGATCCCCGAGCCGGCGCTGATATACAGCAGATGGCGCACATCACGCGCCGCCCCGAAGTTCAGCTCACCCTGGGCGCCTGCATTGGCCTCATTATCAATGGTGACCGGCACCGCGAAGGCGCTTTCCAGAATCGAACGCAGGTCTACCATCTCCCAGCCCAGGTTGGGCGCGAACAGGACAACGCCTTGCTCATCGACCATTCCCGGGACGCCGACACCAATGCCGACGAGTCCGTAAGGAGAAGGCGGAGCCGTAGCGATCAGCTCCGAGATCATCTGCTGCATCTGCCCGAGCACATAAGGAAAGTCGTGGTTCTCCAGCACACTGTCCCGTTCATGAAGAATGCCGCCCCCCAGGTTGCAGAGTACGGCCTTCAGCTGTTTCACGCGCAGCTCGATCCCGATCACACTTCCCGCCATTTCGTTAAAATGCAGCATCAGCGGCTTACGCCCGCCGCTGGATTCTCCGGGTCCGGCCTCAGTAACCAGCGACTGCCCGCATAGCTCGGCTACCAGATTGGAGACGGTAGCTTTATTCAGGCCTGTCACCTCGGATACCTTGGCCCGCGAGATGGGGGAATGCATACGGATGGTATGTAAAATAATCGATTTGTTTATTTTTTTGACCAGCGCCTGATCACCGGTAACTTTCAAGCAGCACACTTCCTTTTACAATATAAGAATTTATCAGAATAGAACCGACAGATTACGGGGCCCTTGCACAGACGGGAAGAGGGTAGCTGTGAAGCCGCTCTCCGCTGCGCGGGTATGCCCCCTAGTCTAGAATGAAGAGCGTAAAAATGCAACTATATCCGTTGGATCAGGACGATCCCGCGGCGGGAAATATAAAAATAAAAAAACTTTGTTTAACCAATATACAAAGTCAAAGAGATGTGTTAAGATGATGCTGTAAACGCTTGCGGGCGAAGCAAAATATCGAGGAGGATTTTACAAATGGCTTATTTTGAAACAGTGAGCAAGGTCTCTTACGAGGGAAGCCGTTCCACCAACCCTTATGCATTCAAATTCTACAATCCGAAAGAAATCGTAGCCGGCAAAACAATGGAAGAACACCTGAAATTTGCAATGGCTTACTGGCATACATTAACAGCTGGCGGTTCCGACCCGTTCGGCGCTGAAACTGCAGTCCGCGCTTGGGACAAACTGAGCACACTGGACAAGGCTAAGGCCCGTGCAGAAGCAGCATTCGAATTCATGGAGAAGATGGACCTGCAGTACTACTGCTTCCATGATGTGGACATCGCTCCTGAAGGCGCGTCCCTGCGTGAATTCTACAGCAACATCGATACCATCGTAGACATCCTTGAACAAGGCATGAAGGCTTCCGGCAAAAAACTGCTGTGGAACACTGCCAACATGTTCACCAACCCGCGCTACATGCACGGTGCAGGCTCCACCTGCAACGCTGACGTATTCGCACACGCTGCTGCACAAGTGAAGAAGGGTCTGGAAGTGGGTAAACGTCTGGGCGCTGACAACTATGTATTCTGGGGCGGCCGTGAAGGTTATGAGACACTGCTGAACACCAATATGCAGCTGGAGCAGGACAACATTGCCCGCCTGTTCACCATGGCTGTTGATTATGCGAAGGAAATCGGCTTCGACGGCCAGTTCCTGATCGAGCCTAAGCCGAAAGAGCCTACCAAGCACCAGTATGACTTCGATGCAGCAACTTGCATCGCCTTCCTGCAGAAGTACAACCTGGATAAGCACTTCAAGCTGAATCTTGAAGCGAACCATGCTACTCTGGCTGGACACACATTTGAGCACGAGCTGCATGTAGCCCGTATCAACGGCATGCTGGGATCACTGGATGCGAACCAGGGCGATCCATTGCTCGGCTGGGATACAGATGAATTCCCTGCAAGCATCTATGATGCTACACTGACTCTCTATGAAGTACTGAAGAACGATGGTCTGGGCAAAGGCGGAATCAACTTTGACTCCAAAGTACGCCGTCCTTCCTTCGAGCCTGAGGATCTGTTCCTGGCACACATCTCCGGTATGGACGTATACGCTAAGGGCCTGAAGGTAGCTGCTAAGCTGCTTGAAGACGGCGTATTCGAGAACTTCATCGCTGAGCGTTACAGCAGCTTCAACGAAGGCGTTGGCGCTGACATCGTATCCGGCAAAGCGACACTTGCTTCGCTGGCTGACTACGCGCTGAACAACGAGAGCCCGCGTCCGAACAAATCCGGACGTCAGGAACTGCTGAGAGCTACACTTAACCAGTACATCCTGACTGCTGAGTAAGACGCTGCCGGATTTGCGGATTGCCCGCAGATTCATTAGAGCATACACGCAACGGGGGTTGCTGAAGAGAGCATTCTTCGGCAGCCCCTTTTTAATACGGAATAGCGGGGTTACTTGAGGAGTAGGGATGTGTGAGTGTATTTTGTGCAATAGAATGCCCTGCTTTCGCTGGAAAATAGCATTCTGCTGTATTTCGTACAATAGATGTTTGAGGATGACGTTCAGAACAGCCTTTTCAAGGAATTCTAGTGTACAAAATGCAATAGCTCACGATTTTCGGCTGATTTAAGTGGAATCTATTGCAGGAAATACAATCGCCTTAGCCGGACCTTGATGTGGAGGCGCTTGTTATAAGGTGAAGCATCTCGTTGCATGTTCACTTGGAACCACAATCCATAAATAGCTGTACGGCTGAACTGAATTCACTTCTATAGTTCTGAGGTTGTACCAGTTATATTGCGGAGATGTTCCAAGAGAAGTAATGCTTCATATAACTAAGCAGATGCTTACGAAGCGAGTTTTGCTTTGAAGTGACTCAGGAAGCGGAAGCTCGCAAAACTTAAGATTATGCTTACGAAGCGAGTTATATTGCGGAGATGTTCCAAGAGAAGTAATGCTTCATATAACTAAGCAGATGCTTACGAAGCGAGTTTTGCTTGATGTGACTACAGGAAGCAGAAGCTCGCAAAACTTTTAGGAGGCTAACTATGAAATATGTAATCGGTGTCGATCTTGGAACCAGCGCGGTAAAGACTGTACTGGTAGATCCCCAGGGCAAGGTTGCTTTCGAGCACTCTGAAGCGTATCCGCTCAGCAGACCCCAGCCGAACTGGAGTGAACAGAACCCGGAGGATTGGGTGAAGGGAACCATCGCCAGCCTGAAGCGTCTGATGGAAGTATCGGGTGCAGAGCCTGCACAGATCGACGGCATCAGCTTCTCCGGCCAGATGCACGGGCTTGTGCTTGTTGACAGTGAAGGCAAGGCGCTGCGTCCCGCCATTCTATGGAATGATACGCGTACGACTGCGGAATGCCGTAAGATTGAGAAGAAGCTCGGCAGCAAGCTGATCGATATCGCCCGCAACCGCGCGCTCGAAGGCTTCACGCTTCCGAAGATTCTGTGGGTCCAGGAGCATGAGCCTGAGGTGCTCGCGAAGGCTGCATTGTTCCTGCTGCCGAAGGATTATGTGCGCTACCACCTGACAGGTGACTACGCCATGGACTACTCCGATGCAGCCGGAACCCTGCTGCTCGACGTAGGAGCGAAGCAGTGGAGTGCGGAGATTGCCGGAGCGTTCGATCTGCCGGTCTCTCTCTGCCCGAGACTCGTGGAATCCTTCGAGCAGACCGGAACCCTGCTTCCGGCGGTGGCCGAAGCCTCCGGTCTGCTTCCTACCACCAAGGTGTTCGCCGGCGGGGCAGACAATGCTTGCGGCGCACTGGGTGCCGGCATTCTGGGTGAAGGCCGGACGATGTGCAGTATCGGCACTTCCGGTGTGGTATTGTCCTACGAGAGTAACAAGGATCTTAACCTCGAAGGCAAAGTGCATTTCTTCAACCACAGTGAGAAGGATGCCTTCTATATTATGGGTGTTACCTTGGCAGCAGGACACAGCCTGACCTGGTTCAAGGAGACCTTTGCAGCAGACAAGAGCTTCGACGAATTACTGCGGGGAGTGAACGAAATCCCGGCTGGCAGCAGCGGTCTCTTGTTCACCCCGTACATCAGCGGGGAACGTACACCGCACCCGGATGCGAGCATCCGCGGCAGCTTCATCGGTATGGATTCCGGACATACCCTGTCCCACTTTACCCGGGCTGTGCTGGAAGGCATCACGTTCTCGCTGCGTGAATCGATTGAGATTGTGCGTGAATCCGGCAAAGAGATTACCGAGGTCGTGGCGATCGGCGGCGGTGCGAAGAATGAAGCCTGGCTGCAGATGCAGGCTGATATCTTCGGCGCTACGATCATCAAGCTGGAGAGCGAGCAGGGTCCGGCTATGGGCGCAGCTATGCTGGCAGCCTATGGCGCAGGCTGGTTCGAGTCCCTGGGTGAATGTGCGGAAGCCTTCATCCGTCCGGCAGAGACCTATACTCCTAACGCAGAGCAGGCGGCACTATATGACGGGATCTTCGCTTTGTACCAGGATGTATACGGACAGACCCGCGGGCTGAATGAGAAGCTGGCCTCTTACCGCAAATAGAATATCTGCATGGAATGACTGCCATCCTGTATAGGGTGGCAGCTTGTTTTCTTTATACGCGTTATGGTATAAGCTTTGCTGTAGAATCTGTTATAAGCTCTGTGAAGGGAGGCACCCTATTGATCAAAGTACTGATTGTGGATGATGAGCCCAAGCTGAGGGAAGGGATGCGCACCTTGATTCCCTGGGAGGAAGAGGGGTATACCGTGGTGGCGACAGCGGCTAACGGTTATGAAGCGCTGGACAAATTCCGTGAGCTGGACCCTGGACTTGTAATTGCAGATATTCGTATGCCGGGGATGAGCGGGCTGGAATTGATTGCTGAGCTGCGCAAGGAGAATCCGGGCTGCCATGTGCTGATTCTGAGCGGCTATGCCGATTTTGAATATGCGAAGCAAGCTATTTCCTATCATATTGACGGATATTTACTCAAGCCGGTGGATGAGGAGGAGCTGATCAGCTATCTGCAGGAGCTGCGGGAGAAGATCAGCCTGGAAGAACGGATCAACGAATGGCAGGCTCTGGAGCCGGCAAGAACCACCGAGGTGCTGGTGCGGGAGCTGCTGCAGTCGAAGGAAGCCGGAGAGGCGGCTGCCGAGTTGGGCCTGGGGGACAGCAGCTGCGAAGTAGTGCTGCTGGAATTGAAAGGGCTTAACAAGGGGGAGGATGCCCGCGAAGAGTCGGTGAAGGGGCTGATGGAGCGGCATTGGCAGGAGCAGGAGGAGCGCGGTTTCTTCTTCACCCTCCCCCCGTATATGGGAATTCTGCTGAAGGAGCCGCTCCGGGATGAACGCGCCCGGGCGGCGCTCTGGCAGGAGCTGCACTACCTGATCTCGAAGGAGGGGCTGGAGTTCGTGGCCGCAACGGGCGGAGCGGCTGTCCGGCCGGAGGAGGCCGGAGAGTCCTTCGGGGCTGCGCGCGCCCGGCTGGAGGATGCCTTCTTCGGGCAGAAGAACACACTGCTCTGTGGAATGCCGGACCTGTGGGAGGAGTCTGCACAAGGCGCGGTTGAACCGGAGGAGGAGCTGGACCCCGAGCGTGATATCGAGGTGCAGCTGCTGCTGGCAGTAGAGGCTGGCAGTAGCGAGGTGGCCAGGGAGCTTACGCTGCAGATTATCCGCCAACTGGTGCATACCCAGCGGGACGAGACTTATATCAAGGACCAGCTGCTGCGGATTGTCAGCAGCACGATTGCCCGGCTGGAGGCGGCGAGTCCCGAGCTGCGCCCGCTGATTGCCGGACAAGCCTCGCCGATGGGCGAGGTCTACAGCAGCAGGTATCTGCATGATGCAGAGCGGCTGGTGTCGGGCTATATGGAGCAGCTCTCCAGGCTGACGGGCAGCGGAAGCGTACGCGGCGATGAGATTAAGCGGATTACGGATTTGATCCAGCGGCGGTATAAGGAGAATTTGAAGCTGGGCACACTTGCGGAGATTTTTAACTACAATAGCGCCTACTTGGGTAAAATGTTCAAGAACCAGGTAGGTGAGCACTTTAACACCTATCTGGATAAGGTGCGGATCGAGAAGGCCAAGCAGCTGCTGACCCAGGGCATGAAGGTCTATGAGGTGGCGGAGCAGGTGGGATACATGAATTCCGATTATTTCAATGCCAAATTCCGCAAATATGTCGGCGTCTCCCCAAGCGCATACCGCAAGGAGAACTAGTCTTATCTAAGAAGCGCTAAAGCACTTAACGAAAAGCAAAAAGAAGCGGAGGGGAAATTTGGAACTGTAGGTCGCGGAAGGCTTGCAGAAAATCAGGTATGAGGCTTATGATATACAGGCTGTTCCCCTTCTTGCAGAAGACCGGGAGCAGCCTGTTTGTATAGAGAGGGGAGATTGATATCAAGAAGCTGGTGCGGATGGTCAATAACATGAAGCTGAAATACAAGCTGATCTTCTTTTATATCATAGTGGTGATGATTCCCGTGCTGATTGCAGGGGTAATTCTGACGAATTATTTTCGGGAAGGCGCCTTGAACAGAGCGATAGATCAGGCCACCAACAACGTGGAAAAGATCAAAAGCCAGTTGTACAGCAAGCTGCGTGTCCCTACAGATATTTCGAATCTGCTCTATTTCGATGAGGATCTGGAGCGGCTGGTCAATACGCATTATCCGAGTATCCTGGAGCTGACCAAGGCTTATCTGAATTATACCGACCTCAAGGAATATGTGCTGCGGTACCGGGAAATCTCCAATATCCGCTTTTTCATCGATAATCCCACACTGGTGGATGATATGTCCATCGCGCCGGTAACGCCGGAGATCCGTATGAGAAACTGGTATATACAAGCTATGCAGAACAATCAGATCTACTGGATGTATATCCACGACAAGGACCCTTATATCAACAGCCCCAAAGGGACCATCAACAAGCTGAGTCTGGTCCGCCAGGTGCCCTACCCTGAATACAGCAAGTCGGGAGTGCTGATGGTGCAGGTGAATCAGGATGAGCTGAACCAGATGCTGCACCAGGAGCCGTTCGAGACCATCATTGTCGATGAGCAGGGCTATATTGTGTCCGCCAAAAACCCGCAGCTGGTAGGCAGCACGGTGGATACTTTTGACATAGGGATAAATGTGCAGTCGCAATCCAAAGGTGTGTTCATGACCCAGGTGAAGGATAAGGATTCCTACGTCATGATTGATGAGATGATCCCTGAGCTGAGTGTCAGCAAGCTGAAGATCATTTCCGTATTTGAGACCAAAAGCATTCTGAGCGATGCCAATAAGGTGAGTCAGCTGGGTCTGTTTATCGTAATCGGGGTGCTGCTGGTTGCGCTTGTACTGGTCTATACTATCTCGCTGCTGACGAGCAACCGGCTGCTGCGGCTGAGCCGCCAGCTCAATCAAGTGGCTCTCGGGAACCTGAACGTCGTCTCCCACATTGACGGAACAGACGAGATCGGCCAGCTGTCGCGCCAGTTCAACTACATGGTAGCCAGCATCAACCAGCTGATTACCCAGGTGATAGAGAGCAATGAGAAGAACAGCACGCTGGAGATCGCGCAGCGGGAGATTAAGCTGAAGATGATGGCCAGCCAGATTCATCCGCATTTTCTGTTCAACGCACTGGAGTCGATCCGGATGAACGCCCATCTGCGGGGAGAGAAGGAGATCGCTAATATAGTCAGGCTACTGGGCAAGCTGATGCGCAAGAATCTGGAAGTAGGCCGGGAGAGAGCGCCGATCAAGGAAGAGATTGAGATGATCCGCTCCTATCTGGAGATTCAGAAGTTCCGGTACGAGGACAGGCTGGAGTATGAGATTACCTTCGATCCCGCCGCCGCTGAGGTGATGATCCCGCCGCTGATTATCCAGCCGCTGGTGGAGAATTCTGTCGTTCACGGTCTGGAGAACAAGGAAGGCACGGTGCATGTCAGCATCGCCATTACCCTCAGGGAGAATCAGGAGATTCAGGTGATTGTAATGGATGACGGGATCGGCATGAAGGAAGGACGGCTGTCCGAGATTATGGAGGTCATCACCAAGGCAGAGGAAGAAGAGCAGGGCCGGATCGGGCTGCGCAATGTGCAGCAGAGACTGACCCTGTATTACGGAGCAGAGCATGGGCTGAACATCTCCAGCCGGGAGGGAGAGGGGACCCGGATTACATTTTCAATCCCTAAGGGCAGTGATTTGAAGGCTTAAGGGGATACAGGCGGGGAGAATGTCTAATTTCTATAGGTTTTTACGTGAAATCTGTTGGGTATTCTCGCCCCCGGCGCTGGGATAAGATAAAGCTATCAAAGCGAAGGGGGAATAATGATCGTGAAAGCGCTCACTGAAAGCGGTGTTACAGCAAATGAAAGCGTAACCCCCCGCCCACCTGCGAAACGGAATAGTGGATTTTGGAAAAGCGTACTCCAGCAAAAGTACTTATACCTGATGTCCCTTCCATTCGTAATCTGGGTATTTATATTCAGCTATGTGCCCATATGGGGATGGCTAATGGCCTTCCAGAATTATAAGCCAGTCAGGTCGTTCAGCGAGCAGAAATGGGTCGGACTGGACAACTTCAGGGAGCTGTTCCAGGATGAACGCTTCTACCTCGTATTAAGAAATACACTGGCGATGAGCATGCTGGGACTGATCTTCGGCTTCGTGGTTCCTATCCTGTTCGCCGTGATGCTCAATGAGCTGCGCGGCAACGTCTTCAAGAGATCGGTCCAGACGATATCTTACCTGCCCCACTTTGTATCCTGGGTCGTTGTAGGCGGGATTGTCTACAAGACGCTTGCGATTGACGGGGGGATCGTGAATGATCTGCTGCTCTGGATGAATGTGATTGATGAGCCGATTCAGTTCATGGCCAAAGGGAAATACTTCTGGGGAGTCTTAACGGCTGCTGACATCTGGAAGGAAACGGGCTGGAACGCGATCATCTATCTGGCAGCGATTACAGGCATTGATAAAGAGCTGTATGAAGCGGCCAAAGTGGACGGTGCAGGACGGGTCAAGCAGATGTTCAATATTACGCTGCCGGGTATCCGCACAACGGTGATGGTGCTGCTGATTATGAATATCGGCCATCTTGTCGGCATCGGCTTCGAGAAGCAATTCCAGCTGCAGAACAACATGGTTACCGATTATTCGGAAGTGCTGGATTTGTATGCGCTTAAATACGGGATACAGATTGGACGGTTCTCCTACGGTACGGCGATAAGCATGTTCACCTCGGTAGTGAGTGTCATCCTGCTGTTTACCGCCAACGGTCTGATGAAGAAATTTGCCAAAGAAAGCATTATGTAAGGAGGGGATCATCCATGAGCAGCAAAGCTTTTCAAATGTCAAAAGGTGAACGTATTTTCGATATTTTTCTCTATATCGCTCTAATTCTGATTATGATTGTGACGTTATATCCCTTTCTGAACGTGCTGGCGATTTCCTTCAATGAATCTACAGATACAGTCCGGGGCGGCATCTATATCTTCCCGCGGGTCTGGACTCTGGAGAATTACCAGCGGATATTCAGCTATACGGGCCTGATTCAAGGCTTCAAAATATCGATTCTGCGTACCCTTTCCGGTACTCTTCTGGGGCTGATCAGTGCTTCCATGCTGGCCTTTACGCTCAGCCGTCCGGAGTTTAGAGCCAGAAGATTCGTCTCGGTATTCCTGGCCCTGACCATGTACTTCTCCGGCGGTATGGTGCCGATGTACATTCTCATGAAGGACCTGAATCTGATCGGAACGTTCTGGATCTACATCCTGCCGGGTATGGTATCCGCGTTCAACGTCTTCATTATCCGCTCCTTCATGGACGGGCTGCCGTTTGCTCTGCAGGAATCCGCCAAGCTGGACGGCGCGAATGACTTTATGATTTTCTACAAAATCATTCTTCCGCTCTGTAAGCCGGTGCTGGCTACCATCGCCTTGTTCCTGGCCGTGGGGCAATGGAATGAGTGGTTCACCACCTATCTCTACAACGGCAACAAGCCGCATCTGACTACGCTGCAGTTCGAGCTGATGAAGGTCCTGTCTTCGACCAATCAGGGCAGCGGCATGGCAAATGCGAATGATATGGCCAGACAGATGGCGCAGATTTCACCGGAGTCGATCAAGATGGCGATTACGATTGTCGTAACCGTGCCGATTCTCGTGGTCTATCCGTTCCTGCAAAAGTATTTTGTCGGAGGTATGACGCTGGGTGCAGTCAAGGCTTAAGCCTTCATTCCTCAGGGCAGGAGAAGCTGCCGGGTTCAGTGCAGAACCTGGCAGCCAACCCGCTTAAGCCAAGTGTTAATTTATGGAAATTTATATTTGTGGTAGTTTTGCAAGCGTTCACAATGGTATATTCAGGTCTCACCTGATATGCATAAAGGCAACATATTAAGATACAAGGGGGATACACAATGAACCGCAAGAGTACCAAGACGATCTTCACACTCCTGCTGATGAGCTCGATGCTGATCGCCGGTTGTGGAGCGAATGGCAATAATGCAGCCAACAATACGACGCCTAACAACTCAGGAACTACACCAGATGCTACTGCTGCAGCAGATGATACGGCTCTAGATACCTCACCGGCTACCTTCACCTTCTTCGGAGCGGATGCCAGCCCTAACTGGAACAAGATGCAGGATGATGTCGGCAAAGCTATTACGGAAAAGACAGGCGTCACCCTTGAAGCTGAATTCGATGTAGGCAGCGGCGGCGGCGACCAGAAGATTGCGATGATGGCGGCGAGCGGCGACGTTCCTGATATTATTTTCGCTAAAGGAAGTCTAAGTACCCTGGTGGATGCCGGTCTGATCCTTGATATGACGGACCTGATTGACAAATATGGCCCCAACCTCAAGAAAGTCTACGGCGAGAATATGAACCGTCTGAAGTACAGCCTGGACGACCAGAGTATCTATCAGATTCCTACGAATATGGGTGTCGGCCAGAAATCCTTCGATGCCACAGGCGGATTTGAAATCCAGCATCGTGTACTCAAAGAGCTTGGCTATCCGAAAGTGCGGACTGTAGCTGATTTTGAAAAGGTGCTTAAGGATTATGTCGCTCTGCATCCGGAAACCGATGGACAGCCTACCATTCCGCTGACGCTGAATGCCGATGACTGGAAGATTATGATCACCGTGACGAACCCGGCCTTCACTACAACCGGTGCACCGGATGATGGTGAATATTATGTGGACCCTGAGACCTTCGAAGCGAAGCTTCACTACAAACGCGCCGAAGAAAAGGAATATTTCCGCTGGCTGAACGGTATGTACAATCAAGGCCTGCTCGACAAGGATACCTTCGTACAAAAGGATGACCAATACAAAGCGAAAGTGGCCAGCGGCCGTGTGCTCGGTCTGATCTCCCAGGAATGGGAATACTCCGACGGTGAGAATGCCCTGAAGGCTGCCGGCAAAGACGAGTACACCTATGGACACTTCCCTGTAACCCTGACCGAAGAGTATAAGGATCATTCCTTCATGCAGACCGGTATCGACGGCTACGGGATTGCAATCACTACGGCTGCCAAAGATCCTGAGCGGATCATCAAATGGCTGGACTGGATGTCCTCCGATGAAGGCCAGATCCTCAGAACCTGGGGGATTAAAGACAAGCACTATACTGTGGATGCGAATGGCAAGCGCGAGGTTCTGCCTGAGATCCGTGACGGCTTAGCCAATGATACCGCGAACACTCAAAAAACAACCGGGATCGGCCAGTACCTGATCTTCGGTGCACGGTATGGCGACGGGGTGAAGGATTCAACAGACAACTACTACACCACAAGCTTCCCTGAGCAGATTGTTGCTTCGTACTCAGAAGCCGAGAAGGAATCCCTTGCCGGATATAAGGCGACTACCTGGAAGGACCTGTTCCCGAAAGAGGATGAATTCCCTGTAAAAGAAACAGGCGCCCTGTACAACCTGCCGGTTCCGACAGACGGTAAATATCAGGTCATCTTCAAAAAGACCCAGGATATCGTACGTAAACGTATCCCGGAAGCGATTCTGTCCAAACCGGCTGACTTCGATAAAGTCTATGACGCCTTCCTCGCTGAGCTCGATAAAGCCGGCGCTCAGGATATGGAAAAAGAATTCACTGAGCTTGTGAAGAAGAGAGTATCCCTGTGGACAGGCAAAAATCTGTAAATCCTAATAGGATGTAGCATGATCAAATGTACAGCAGAAGGCAGAAGGGCCCGACTTAGGTCAGGGCCTTTTGCTATATTCAGAACTTAGTACGAAGGGTGAGTAGAATATGGAAACTGAACAAAGGAACTCCGCATGGAAGCTTAGATACCGCCAGCCCGCAGCCGTCTGGGAAGAGGCGCTGCCGCTTGGGAACGGGCATATGGGAGCGATGGTATTCGGCGGAACGGGTAGAGAGCTGATCCGGCTGAATGAGGATACTTTATGGTCGGGGTTTCCCCGGGATACCAATAACTATGAAGCACTTAGGTATCTGAAGAGAACCCGGGAGTTAATCGCTGCAGCTCAGTATGGTGAGGCTGAGGATATGGTGAATGCCCATATGCTGGGGGTCAACGCCCAGGCCTACATGCCGCTCGGGGACCTGATTCTTACGCAGCCGGGCACAGAGCATTGCACGGCCTATGAACGAGAGCTTGATCTGGATAGCGGAGTTGCCAGAGTGACCTATCAGACGGAGCAGGGCAACTTCACCCGTGAGGTGTTCATCAGCACACCAGACCAGGTCGGTGTCGTGCATCTGACAAGCGGTCAACCGGGGGGAATTCAGGTAGAGCTGGAATTGGACAGCCAATTACAGCATAGCGTCAGTCCGGGGGAGGGGAACGGGCTTGTAATGCAGGGCCGCTGCCCCTCGCATATTGCCGATAATTACCACCAGGATCATCCGCTCGCGGTGCTCTATGAAGCGGGGCTTGGAGTAGCATTCGAGCTGCACCTGCGTGTACAGGTAACCGGGGGAAGTATCCGGTATTCCGCAGGCAAGCTGGTAATCAGTGGCGCGGACCATGTGCTGCTGCTGCTGGCTGCCGGAACGGACTATGAGGAGGTGCGCTCCAGAGCAAGCCATAGGACTGCTTCGGCTGCTCAACATTTGGAAGCAGTGGTAAGCCCGGCGGAGCTATGCGCCGGCAGATTAAGTGCTGCGGCTGGTAAGACTTATGAGGAGCTGCGGAGAAGGCATACTGAGGATCACCAGGCGATCTTCCGCCGGATGGATCTGGATCTCGGCGGTCACGAGGCAGATGAGCGGCCCACTGATGAACGTCTGGCCGCATATCAGGACGGAGCGGAAGATCCGGCGCTCGAAGCGCTGCTGTTCCAATATGGCCGCTATCTGCTGATGGGCAGCTCACGGACCGGAACCCAGGCAGCGAATCTGCAGGGGATCTGGAACCCACATGTTCAGCCGCCATGGAACAGCAATTACACGACCAATATCAATACACAGATGAACTACTGGCTGGCGGAGGTCTGCAATCTCAGCGAATGCCATGAGCCGCTCTTTGAGCTGATTAAGGAGCTTAGTGAGAACGGTGCCAGAACCGCAGCTATTCATTACGGGGCGCGCGGCTGGGTAGCCCATCATAATGTGGATCTGTGGAGGACTTCCACACCGTCCGGCGGAGATGCCAGCTGGGCCTTCTGGCCAATGGGCGGGGTGTGGCTATGCCGCCACCTGTGGGAGCATTATGAATTCACTCTCGACGCTGCTTATCTGGAGGACACCGCGTATCCGCTAATGAAGGGAGCCGCTCTATTCTGCCTGGATTGGATGGTGGAAGGACCGGAGGGCCGGCTGGTTACCAGTCCGTCTACTTCGCCGGAGAACCGGTTCATCACGGAGGATGGCAGAGCTTGCAGTATATCTATGGGTTCAGCCATGGATATGAGCCTGATCGCTGAGTTGATGCAGCACTGCCTGGAGGCTGCGCGCATTCTCGGCGTGGACGCTGAGCTTCAGGAGGAGCTAGAGCAGACGCTCGCCCGGCTGTCTCCGCTGAAGATAAGCAAGGATGGACGGGTGCAGGAATGGCTCTATGACTTCGCTGAAGCCGAGCCGGGGCACCGCCATGTCTCCCACCTGTACAGCCTGTATCCGGGCAACCGGATTAACCGGCGGGACACGCCGGAGCTGCTGGAGGCTAGCCGTTTAACGCTGGAGCAGCGGGTTGCCTCCGGTGGAGGGCATACGGGCTGGAGCTGTGCTTGGCTGATTAACCTCTACGCCCGGCTCGCAGACGGCGATGCAGCTTACGGTTATGTACGCACGCTGCTAACCCGCTCCGTTTATCCCAACCTGTTCGATGCGCATCCGCCGTTTCAGATTGACGGTAATTTCGGCGCGGCCGCCGGCATTGCAGAGATGCTGCTGCAGAGCCATCTGGGGGAGCTTACGCTGCTTCCGGCACTTCCGGGAGTCTGGAAGAACGGCCGTATCAGCGGCCTGAAGGCGCGCGGAGGGTATGAGGTGGACATCGAATGGCAGGCTGGGGTTCTGGTATCCGCGCGGATTACAGCCCGGTTCGATGGAACACTGCGCCTCGGCTATTCGCAAGAGCTGAAGCTGAAGCTTGGAGATGGGAGTGTCCAGCCGCTGAACGGTGCGCTTGAGGTTACGGCTGGCGGGGTGTACTCGGTGGGGCTGTAATGATTAGGGGAATTGAAGGAAAAATGGAAAACTATAAATCTAGTGGGAAATAAACCCGATAATAAAAGGAGGTAACCTGTATAACTGAGGGATATTTATAGATGAAGTGGAAGCCAGAGTTCTAGTACAAAGTCAGATTTAAACAAGTGGATGGGGCTCTATAATGCCTGAAGGAGTATAGGAGTGGAGTTCCCCCCTTCAGATGCCATTCCCGGATCAAGATGGGAGTTGTTCATTAGGGCATTTGTCCCGGCGTAACGGACTGAGGCGCGCTTATTCCGGATGAAAGTCACCACTTGGGCAACATAACGGACCCCAGAGCGCTTATTCTTGGAATTCTACTCTTAAACCTCTCGTAGAGAGACGATAAGGTCCACTCCGTCCGTTAAACCGCAAGAAGTGACGTTTTCCTGGGAATAGAGTCCCTCAGGTCCGTTAGGAGCACACTCGTCCAGCCGGTGTAGTTCCGTTTTTCGGAACTTCCGGGATTTAAACCTATGCACAGAATTAAATCTGATGCTC
Source organism: Paenibacillus sp. FSL H8-0122 (assembly GCF_038005345.1). Lineage (NCBI taxonomy): Bacteria > Bacillati > Bacillota > Bacilli > Caryophanales > Paenibacillaceae > Paenibacillus > Paenibacillus sp. FSL H8-0122. Next base: position 188,708 of record NZ_JBBOTB010000001.1, read on the forward strand.
TACTAGTGTCCGGCGGGGAGGGTGGCTATGGCGTCAACGAAGCTAGTATTTAACGAAGATGAAGTCCGGCGCCTGCAGACGAAGATCGGCCAGGTGAGCCAGGACACCAACAGGCTGTACCTTCAATTGAAGGGCCAGTCCAGCGGCTGGGGCGGCATTCCGATGGGCGATCATCTGGTCAAGGCCCAGGTTCTGATCAATGAATTAACCGTAGAAGCGGAGAAATTAGAGGATATCATCCGGGTCGCCCTGAGAGGCGTCTCGGAATTGCAGGAAGAGAATAAGCGGGAGGCGGACAAGCTGACGGGGCAATTTAATCTTTTGCTCGCGGCCTTCGGCAGCTTGGGGCTGCAACCAGCCGCCGGGCGGTTCTCTATCCCCGAATTTGTGCAGCGAAGTGCGACGAACCTCATCACTTCGATTGCTGCTCTATCCAGAAAAGATGAGCTTAGCAGGGACCCGGTGGTGCAGCAGCTCAGGAAGGTCATTCAGACCTCCGGCCTGCTGACCGTAGAGAGTATCGCTGCGCAAAGCAAGCTGAACGATATCTTCGCAGCGCGGAATGAGATCGCTAAGGCCCAGATGGCCTTCAAGGTGTATCAGGCGTTCGGCAATCAGGCGCAGATGGAGGCTGTTCATGCAAAGGCCGAAGAGGCCCGGCAGAAGCTGGCTTCTCTAGGCGTAGCCAAGATCTACTATGAACCGGGCAAGGATCTAAGCGCCCATTATAAGCAACCAGCGGTTACCGCCTGTGAGTATGATCCGTCAATTACGGCGGAGAAGGTTCCTTTACTACATAACGAAGAATATTTACTGCTTTTGCGGCTGGCCATGGAGAAGACCGCCGCCGGAGCCTATGCGCGGAGTCAGCTTGTGGCGAAGCGGCAGGAAATTCAGATCGCAGCGGCTCTTAAGCAGGTTCAAGAGCAGATGGAAGCGCAGCGGCGGTTGAACGGCCCACCGCTCACGCTGCCGGACGGCATGCCAATTACCGCAGATAACAAGGAAAATGAGACTACGTGGGACTTTTATCAGGCTAAAGTCTATGTGCCAAATGAATCTCTCACCCCGATGTACACCAGTTATCTGGGGTGGCTGGAGGATACCTACGGGCTGACGAAGTGGGAGAGTCGGGTTCGTCAGGCGGATACGGTGGTGCTGGCTTTTACCGAAGGCTTGGTGAAAGAGGTCGTCATGGGTGTAGCGGGCACGGCAACCTTTGCTTTCAAATTAGTTGTAGACCCGGTCAAAACCACCACAGAAATGAAGCAGCAAGCGCAATACCTCATTGACCATCCTGAAGTGCTGGTGGAAGCGGCGAAGATGGCGTATCATCAATTTGATGAGGGCACCCCGGAAGAGAAGGCGAGAATGCTGGGCTCGGTCGCTTCCATCCTCGTTCCTGGACTACAAGTCACGAAGGCTGGTAAAGTGGGAAAAGTGCTAGGCGAGGTAGAAGACGTCGTCAGCCAAGCGGCGAAGGATGCCCTGCAAGGGATCAAACAGAAGCTTCCGAATCTGGGTCCGGTGGTGCAGACGCCGGAGGGGTTTGTGTTTAAGATAGGAGAGATCCCCGATACACCGGCCTTGCCGAAGACACCGGTGCAGCAGAAGTATATGGATGCGGTGGATGGTGGGGGTGGTAGGGTTGAGGGGACGGGTAAAATTCATCCTAATGGGACGCCTAACCCAACGCACAATGCTAAGGGCGAACGAATTGATAATGTAGATGTTCCTAAAGCGAAATTCACTTCCGTAACTGAGTATATGAGACAAGAAGATGCGGCAATAAATATGTATAAAGATTTTAAAATTATGAAAAATGATACGAGTGACATAGCTAAGAACACAGGTTGGAAGGAAGCTGATATTCAGCAGATTAAGAATCATCTATTCATTGAAAAGCATAAATTTGATAATGGTGAAGTAAGGCTATTTGATCCAAATTATCAACAAGCTTTGGCGTGGGAACGATTAATGAAAGGGAACTATAATAAGAATGACATCTCATTGCTTAACCATGAATTGTTTGAATCTAAGTACATGAAAAAGCATGGAGCTACTTACGAACAAGGACATGCAGAAGCTCAAAAGTATTATAATTGGTCTGACAGCGTATTCGAAGAATGAGGAGGAGATAAGCATGGCTACATACGTTTTAATGGTAAAGGAAGAAGAAACAGAAGATTTTGTAGTGTATAAATTTGGTCCTGATAAAGATAGATTAGGAAAGTTAAGGTTGGACAAAGTTAGTGGAGAACCTGAAGAGCTTGAGAAGGTTCCAGATACGACTACTAATTTTTATTATTTTTCTGCGGCTTCAAAACTAATTAGAATACTTAAACAAGGAGATGGAGTTTTTCCTGATACAACGTCATACGCTTCTTAAGTTAGGGTAATTTAATCAAAGTTATTGTCCTTACGTGGAGCTACCCAGTGCCGAATGAACCCATCATTCAACCAATAACACATTTAACCCATGTAATACCTGTATAGAGATTTTGTTATTTCTTATGTAGGCACATTAATGCTTGAATTTATAACCCAAATAATGTTATTACGTTACATTGAACAGGTTGATTATGGTCAGATACCACCATGATTGACCTGTTTGTGCTATCCACGCCCAGTAGAGCATCAGATTTTAAATTGTGAAAATTACTTTAACGAATCGCTTGCTGAGGGTTTGCCGCGCCCCGATTAGGGTGTAAGGGATCGGCTTAATTGCAATCCATACAACTAAATCGCCTGGTGTGCCGCCGAATCTCAGTTTAGCTGTATTTCGTGCAATTAAAATGTGTCTATATCTGGATTTTCGCCCAACGTGGCAGATTTAATTGTACAAAATACAGTTAGAAAAGGAAAGCCATCCGTTTCATTGTTTTTAGTTGCACAGAATACACTAATCTCTGATGGTTCGCTACAACCCGGGTGCATTCTTTACCATCTGTTACACTGAGTCCTCCAGCAGAGGGGGCCCTGACTTCACCATTTTAAATCTGATGCTGTACTAGTTGGACGGTCAGAGATGATATAATGAATAGGTCAGGCTGGCACGGATTCCCGTTCTTCAGGTTGAAGTTGTAAACATGGCATGATTGGCATTTACTATAGAGTATACGGCTGTGGCCGATGATATAGATTGCAGGAGGCGCGCGGATCATATGGGGAAAAGACAGGGATCGCTGATGAAGACGGCGGTTGGACTTATGCTTGTATTTGCTGCTTTACCGCCTGCGACGTACTGGGGATACGAGCATGCGTATGCTGCATCGGATTCGGCGGTGGTGCAGACCACGCAAGGGATGACGCAGAAGCTGGCCGGAGCGATGAGTAACCGCAGAGAGACAATTACCTTCACTTATCAGGGCAAGACCGCCAAGCTGAAGAGTGAGATCCAGACAGCGATCAATCAGGCAATGGGGAGCGACCCGTACCTGTATTATATTATTGACAGCTATGCCTTCTCATACCGCGGAAGCACGCGGGCTGTTCATGTGACGGTTCAGGTGGAATACCGGGAGACGCTGCAGGAGACGGCCTATGTGAACAAGCAGGTGAAGGCTATTCTGCAGCAGATCATAACACCGGGGATGAACAATCACCAGAAGGTAAAAGCGATCCACGACTGGGTCGTGCTGAATCTGGAATATGATCACTCGCACCGCAAATACACCGCTTATGAGGGACTTCAGACCGGGAGTGCGGTCTGCCAGGGCTATACCCTGCTGACCTATAAGCTGCTGCTCGGGGCGGGGATTCCGAACAGAATTGTGGAAGGGACGGCCAGGGCGGCAGACGGTGTGACCCAGTCGCATGCCTGGAATCTGGTGCTCTTGAACGGGGCATGGTATCATCTCGACACCACCTGGGATGACCCGGACCCTAGTCCGGAGGGCGGAATCAGCACGCTCTATTATATGAGGACGGATGCCCAGATGCGGCTTGACCACACTTGGACGAAGTCCTATCCGGCGGCCTCCACCAGTTATGCCCAGACCTTAACTAAGTTGGTCAATCAAGGGGGGCAAGGGGTGGAGGCATACAAGACGTTACAGAAGGACCTGAACTACTGGCTGTACGAGGAGAATCAGGTGGTTTCGTCGGCGGAACAGCTTAAGGTGCTTGCGAAGCAGGCGGCAGAGGCCGGACAGCAGTCGCTGCTCTTCCGCTATCGCGGAAGCGACAAACTGCTGAGGCAGGATCTGCAGGTGCTATACGGGCTGGGACTGAATAACCTGGCCTTCAACAGTTCGCCGTTCGAGAATACAGGAGATCTTAAGGTATATGTGACCTGGAAATAAAATAGTGTCAGCTACCCCTGCGAACCAGCCAGGGTGCACTTCAGGCTTTGGTCTCCAGGAATTGGATGGTCTGAAGCTTGTTTGTTGAAGGATTGAAGCGGACCATCACGACTACGCCGAATTCCCGGCCCGCCTTGCTGCGGACCAGCAGCTTGAACTTCTCTTCTGCAAGCTTCGGCTTGATCTGGGTCCGGCCGATGTGCTTGTAATCGATGATCTCGGCGTTGTATTTCTGCTGCGTCTCCTTCACGGCGATGGTGCCCCACCGGGCATAGTCAGGTGCAGCGGAGCTCCGGCTTAACGGGCTGCTCAGGACCAGGGCTAACGTCAACAAGGCTACTGTCCATATTTTTTTCATAAAGGCCTCCTTGAGCTGGAATTACAGGTTAGCGTCCCCCGGCACCCGTGTCTTTATACGACTCCCTAGAGCACAGCTCCGGGTTTTAGTATTTTCCGTACCCGTTCTCACAGGTAATATTCATTTCGAGAAGCTGGTAAAGAGACTGCTTGGAAGCCTCCAGGTTTTTTTGCGCAGCTTCAATTTCCGTAATTTTGTCGGTGATGATCCTTTTTTGTTCATCTTTCGATATTCCCTGCTTGGAGATCATCGATTTAATATCCTGGATTGAGAATCCAACAGCTAAGCTATTCTTTATGACTTCAAGGTAAGGAATAATCTCCGGGGCATAATTCCGGTAATTATTCTCTTCTCTGAGGATGTACTCCTCCGTAATAAGGCCTATTTTCTCATAGTAGCGCAGGGTTGATATCGGAAGGTCAGCCCTTATGGCGACTTCGCTGGTTTTCATGGCAATCCCCCATTTATTGTTCTTGCTATGAAGTATACTTTATAGTTTACAATTCTCCTAGTGGTGAATATGTTCAACGTTCTACAACACCATTACACATATATAAAGGGAGAGAAATGCACATGAATACAATGACGAAGAATTACCATACAACCAATGATTTCAATGAGATCGTCCTGGAGCGCCGTTCCGTGAAGATCTATGATCCTGAGGTGAAAATCAGCAGGGAAGAAATGACCGAGATATTGGCAGAAGCCTCCCGGGCCCCCTCAGCCATTAACATGCAGCCATGGCGGTTCCTGGTCATTGACAGCGCTGAAGGCAAAGCGAAGCTGGCGCCGCTGGCCGCCTTCAACCAGACACAAGCGTTAACCTCCTCGGCTGTGATTGCGGTATTTTATGATGCGGACAACAGTGAATATATGGATGAAATTTTCAGCAAAGCCGTGGAGCTTGGATACATGCCCCGCGACGTAATGGATATGCAGCTGCAACAGATTAAGCCTTATTATGCCCACGCTGCCGCGTCTGAATTGCGGGATGTGAGTCTGATCGACTCGGGACTTATCTCCATGCAACTGATGCTTGTAGCCCGTGCACACGGATACGATACCAATCCGATGGCCGGGTATGACAAGGAGCATATTGCAGAAGCTTTTGGCCTAAACAAAGAACGGTTCCAGCCGGTCATGCTGATCTCGATCGGCAAAGCGGCCAAAGAGGGGTATCCATCCTACCGTCTGCCAGTCGAGACGATTACAACCTGGGCATAAACAGCAGTAGCAGGGGGTCCTCAGGAATAGAAGCTAACTTAAGCTACCGATACTCAAAAGACCGGTTTTGGCCCGTTGCTGCGGGATCAAAACCGGTCTTTTGCTGAAACGGTACCGTCCTTAGAAGGACGGCAATGCCGTTTCCACTTCTGCTGCAATGAATCAGTCTGCGTGGGTGCTCAGATCACACTTCTCCAGCGGGATAAGGCTGCTCTTGCGGAACCAGCCATAGCCCAGCCAGATCAGCAGGAACAGCGGCACGCTGACATAGGAGACCAGAATGCCGTACCAGTCGATCTTCGCACCGGTGAAGGCGCCCATGTTCTGGCCGAATACGGCGACCATACACAGAGCGAAGGCAAACAGCGGACCGAACGGGAACCATCTAGCCCGGTAAGGCAGCTCCTCCAGCGAATGGCCCTGCCTCACGAAGGCCCGGCGGAAACGGTAATGGCAGACGGCAATTCCGAGCCAGTTGATGAAGCCGCACATCCCGGAAGCGTTAAGCAGCCAATTGTACACCGCGCCGTCTCCGAAGAAGGAGGCGAGGAAGGCGAGCATGCCGACAGCGGTTGTCACGAGCAGTGCGCCTACAGGAACACCTCTGCGGTTCAGCTTGCCGAGCGCGCGCGGTGCCATTCCATCCTTGGCCATGGCGTACAGGACACGGGTGGAGGCGTACATCCCGGAGTTCCCGGCAGACAGCACGGAGCTGAGGATCACGGCATTCATGACCGAGGCGGCAATCGCCAGCCCTGCTTTGTTGAAGACGATGGTGAACGGGCTGACGCCAATATCATCAATACCGCCGCGGAGCAGGTCGGGATTCGTATAAGGAATCAGCAGGCCGATGACAGCAATCGCGAAAATATAGAAGATCAGGATGCGCCAGAACACCTGGCGGATCGCGATCGGCACGTTGCGGCGCGGATTCTCGCTCTCCCCGGCGGCGACACCGACCAGCTCTGTTCCCTGGAAGGAGAACCCGGCGGCCATGAAGACCCCGACGAAGGCGAAGAAGCCGCCATGGAACGAGCTGCCTCCGAGTTGAAAGTTGCTGAAGCCCACGGCCTTGCCGCCCAGAATCCCGAAGATCATCAGGACGCCGACCGTGAGGAAGACGACCACCGTAATAATCTTGATAATGGCGAACCAGTATTCCGACTCGCCGTACCCCCGCGCAGACAGGAAGTTCAGGCCGAACATGAGCGCCAGGAAGAGCAGACTCCACAGGAACGAAGGGCTGTCCGGGAACCAGTACTTAATGATAACGGTGGCTGCTGACAGTTCGGCTGCAATAGTCACCGCCCAGTTGTACCAGAAGTTCCAGCCGATAGCGAAGCCGAAGGCGGGGCTGACGAACCTTGTACCGTAGGTGCTGAAGGAACCGGAATCGGGCAGATAGGTTGCCAGCTCCCCAAGGCTGGTCATCAGAAAATAGACCATAATGCCGACGGCCGTGTAGGCGAGCAGTGCTCCGCCCGGACCGGAGGAGGCGATGGCCCCGCCGCTGGCGAGGAACAATCCGGTTCCGATCGAGCCGCCGAGGGCGATCATGGTCAGATGTCTTGCTTTGAAGGATTTGCGCAGGCCCGGCGTATTGGCGTTGCCCGCCTGTACTGCCGGCCGTTTAGGCTGCTGTGCTTGCATGAATAAGACACTCCCTTTAGATTGATGGTTCTGTTCACAGGGGGAGTGCCGCTGCCTGCATGTGCCGGTGTCTTCTTCCCGGCATGCTGCACGCAAAAAAACCGCAGACGGACGCTGCGGTTTCCTGATTATAGGCTCCGCATCATACTCCCTGTTAAGATAGCGCAACACAGTGCAGCTCCCGCAGTCTCCTGGCAGGCGGCAATACACAGTGACAGTTCCGCGCCTTTCGGCAAACGGCCCCAATCGCAGCTGCGGACTAAGAGCAGCAGCTGCGATTTCGGCGGATATTCCTTTGGGCGCGTATCACCGATGGCTCTTAGGCATCTCCACGCGCTTACTCTTCTTATCCGCGACCTCTACCTCATCCTAGGTATGATGAGGCTATCTTTGAACGATATGAACAACAGGAATCAGTATAATGCATACCGGCTTCTCAGGCAATGACAAAATACGGCAGGCTGGCGTCAGCTCCGCCGGCGCTCTGACATCTGTTGCCAGACAGTTCCCGCCGCTTCCTCGCCGGACAGAATCCGCTCTAGCGCCATCTTGGCCTGTAGCCCCACCTCGAATTCGGGGTCTTCGGCAGCAACGCTCAGCGCGTCCTGGGCCTCGGCTGTCCCGACTTCATACAGGAAGCGTGCCGCCCGCCAGCGCACCAGCTTGCTGGCATCACTGAGCGACGCCGTCATCACCGGCGTCGCCGCCGGGTCGCCGATGTCGGAGAGCGTGTCCCCGGCTGTGCGCCGCACGGCCGGGGCGCGATCCTGCATCGCCTCATAGAGCAGCTCCATCGCACCTGGCGTGCGGATGTCGCCCAGGTACACGACCGCAAGTCTGCGAATCTGCAGCTTGGGGTCGTGCAGCGCCGCCCGCAGCTCCGGCAGGAGCTGCTCGCCCGGCGCCAGATCCTCCAGCGCGGCGTAGCGCACGCGCCAATCCTCAGCTTGCAGGTCCCGCAGCAGCTCGGCCTGCTCTTTCTTATGCCGCTGCTCGACGAACTCGCCGGCAGCCCCGTGCGCGATGGCCTGCTGCACGAGGGAGTCGAGGCGTTCCTGCGGATACGCCGCCTCCAGCTCCTGCTCGACCTCGCGGGCAATCTCCGGCGGCTCGCCGTAGCGTACGCCGTAATCGCTGAGCTTGCGCTCCTTGATCATCACGGCGCTGGCCACATCGGTCACCGCCTGGGTGAAGCGGCTGGAGAGGGCGATGCGCTCCTCCTTCGCGCCGGTCTTGACGCGGATCTGGATCGGGATGCCGCGGAACATCTGCACGAACACCTGGGACTCCCCGAAGTGGGCGCCGTCATTCTCATCGCCGAGACTGTATTCCGCGCTGAGGCCGTCCGCTCCGAAGCGGTTCTGGACCTCGCGCAGAATTGCAGCCCAGTCCGCACTGCCTTTGCGCTCCAGCGCGGCGAAGTCAGCGGCATGATAAATACTGGTCACGCCCGGAATCTCCAGCATCTCCTGCGCCCAGGAAGGGGCGGAGCGCCGGGTCTCCGGGGTATACGTCCGGCGAATGCCGGGTTCAAGACTTTCGTCCAGGTGAAGCTTCATCGTATTTGGACTGGGTGTCGGTTCGATAAATGTAATCTTCATACGTCAGCTCCTCGTTTGAAGTAGTAAGCACCGTTTGCTTTACCCGCATTTTACCTCATTTGAGCAGGTGAATACAAAGGGCGGAGGACTGAACCCGCTAAAATTTTAAATAGTTGAATTAGTTGATACAGCAACGCAAACAGAAATGTTGCACATTTTGCAATTTTGACTTCTTAAATAACCGGGGTATTAGGGGAATGTTGCATGAAATGCAGGAATTGTTCCGCTTAGGCCTCATGGTGGAGGAGAATTGCTGACATTTATGCAACAATCCTGGATATGAGGCTGAGATTGGGAGGGGGGGCAATTCGTGCAGGATTTTATCGAATCCATCAGTCGAAGCAGCTGCCAAAGTCACTACTTACTCCCATATCTCTCCGCTACCGCCCGCTAAATCCGCATCATTTACCATCCTGCCTGCCAAAAGAAGCCCGTACGTTTCCCGCTCAGCCATTTGGGTACAATTTGTAATGAGTGCCCTGTAGTTTCTATGGGGTTTGCAGGTTTTGCAGGGCCCTGCAATTTTGCAAATGATTCTGCGGAACCCTATAGTTAAGATATGTGGTTTGCCGCCCGGCAACAGAAATGGCAAATCTGCTATAAGGAGTGTTTCTTGCTATGGCCAGAATACGTTATAACAATATCGACAATGTAAGCACCGATAAAACGCTTAAGGAATTCCGCCAATGGCGCGAGGAACGCCGCCGGAAGAAGAAGGATTACACCTATAAGGTGCCGAATCATCCGCCGCGGCTCGACTATCTGGCCGGGAACCGGCTGGAGACGACGATCACGTGGATCGGGCACTCGACTTTTTTTCTGCAATACGAAGGGCTTAATATCATCACCGATCCGATCTGGGCGCGGCGGCTGGGCTTCGAGAAGCGGATCGGGCAGCCGGGCATTCCGCTCGCGGATATTCCGCCTATCGATCTGATCCTGATCTCCCATTCCCACTACGATCACCTGCATATTGCGTCCATCCGCAAGCTGTACCGGGAAGGAACAACCATTGTCGTGCCTGCCGGACTTAAGCGCAAAATGCTCCGCAAAGGCTTCCCGAACTGCCGGGAAATGCAGTGGTGGCAGGAGATTACGCTGGGCGCCGTCAAGCTGACGTTTGTCCCGACCCAGCACTGGACGCGGAGAACGCCGTTCGATACGAATTCCTCGCACTGGGGCGGTTATGTGCTTCAGCCGGCAGACCCGCAGAAGCACCCGGAGGGGGAGGAGGGCAAGGCGCAGCATAAGCTGCTTCCGCCGAATCTCTATTTTGCCGGAGACAGCGGCTTCTTCCCGGGCTTCAAGGAGATCGGCAGACGCTTCAAGCTGCATGTTGCGCTGATGCCGATTGGCGCTTATGAGCCTGAATGGTTCATGAACTCCCAACATGTGAATCCAGAGGAGGCTGTGCAGGCCTTCCTTGATGTAGGGGCAGAGCTGATGATTCCGATGCACTTCGGAACCTTCAGGCTGGCCGATGATACCGCCCGCGAAGCGCTGGACCGGATGGAGCAGGCGAGGGTGGCGCAGGGGCTTGGCGAGGAGCGTATCCGTACTTTGGGCTATGGGGAGACGCTGGTCGTCCAGCCCGAGGAACGCCCGGCGGGGCAATAACCCGGAGAAGGCTTGTATTGAACACTTCTACTTAAATAAGAGCCGTAATAAGGGCCATTTTGCTTGATTTTATGCTATAATGAGCCGGAACCTATGTGAAAAGGATGGTAATGCTTAATGATTAGCACAAGCGGTATAACACTCCGCTACGGAAAACGCGCACTATTTGAGGATGTAAACATAAAATTCACACCCGGCAACTGCTACGGTCTGATTGGCGCGAACGGCGCCGGCAAATCGACCTTCCTAAAGATTCTGTCCGGAGAGATCGAAGCGAACATCGGCGATGTGCACATCACACCCGGTGAACGTCTGGCCGTACTGAAACAGAACCATTTCGAGTATGACGAGTTCCAGGTGCTGGAGACCGTAATCATGGGTCATACCCGCCTGTATGAAATTATGAAGGAAAAGGACGCCCTGTACGCCAAGAGCGACTTCACCGAAGCGGACGGACTTCGTGCCGGTGAGCTGGAAGGCGAATTCGCGGAGCTGAACGGCTGGGACGCCGAGCCTGACGCAGCCGCCATGCTGATCGGTCTTGGCATCATGCGTGAGATGCATGACAAGAAAATGGCCGAACTCAGCGGCAACGAGAAGGTGCGGGTCCTGCTGGCCCAGGCCCTGTTCGGACGTCCGAACAACCTGCTGCTCGATGAGCCTACCAACCATTTGGATCTCGAATCGATCGGCTGGCTGGAGAATTTCCTTATGGACTACGAAGGCACCGTTATCGTGGTATCCCATGACCGTCACTTCCTGAACAAGGTCTGTACGCATATTGCGGATATCGATTTCGGCAAAATCCAGATGTATGTCGGCAACTACGACTTCTGGTATGAGTCCAGCCAATTGGCCCAGGCGCTGCAGCGCGATGCCAACAAGAAGAAGGAAGACAAGATGAAGGAGCTGCAAGCCTTCATTCAGCGCTTCTCGGCGAACGCCTCGAAATCGAAGCAGGCGACTTCCCGTAAGAAGCAGCTCGAGAAGATTACCCTGGATGACATCCGTCCGTCCAACCGTAAATATCCGTTCCTGAACTTCAAGCCGGAGCGTGAAGCCGGCAAGCAATTGCTTACGATCAGCGGCCTGACCAAGGCAGTGGACGGCGAGAAGGTGCTGGATGAAGTCAGCTTTGTAGTCAACAAAGGGGATAAGATCGCTTTTGTAGGACCGCATTCCCAGCCTAAATCGCTGCTGTTCGATGTGATTATGGGCGAGAAGGAAGCGGATGCGGGTGAGTATACTTGGGGAGTGACCACAACCCAGGCGTATTTCCCTAAGGATAACTCCAGCTACTTCGACGGGGTGAACATGAACCTGGTCGAATGGCTGCGCCAATACTCCAAGGATCAGGATGAGACCTTCCTGCGCGGCTTCCTGGGCCGGATGCTGTTCGCCGGCGAAGAAGCACTGAAGAAGGCAAGCGTATTGTCCGGGGGCGAGAAAGTCCGCTGTATGCTGGCCAAGATGATGCTGAACGGAGCCAACGTGCTGGTATTCGATGAGCCTACCAACCACTTGGACCTGGAATCGATCACCGCGCTCAATAACGGCCTGATCGACTTTGACGGCACGATCCTGTTCACCTCCCATGACCATCAGTTCATCCAGACGATTGCCAACCGCATTATCGAGATTACTCCGGCTGGAATCATTGACCGTACGATGAGCTATGACGAGTATCTGGAGAACCCGGAGATCAAGGAAATGCGTGCCCGGATGTACCCTGTAGAGGCTTAAGAACTAGATATAGGCAGAATGAACAGTTATGAGTTCATATGAAAACGGCTGCGTCGTCCCCGGAGGGATTACGCAGCCGTTTATGTTCACCATAGGCAACAACCTGGAAGTCTAGGAACCGCCAGTCCGGCGGCGCTGGTTGTTAGGCTTCTTGTTATTCTGGCTTTTCAGCGGCTTCGCGGAGCCGGCCTGGAAGGTTGAACCCGGTTTTCCTGAAGCATGCTGTTTCTTCTGCTCCAGCTTTTGGCGGATGGCATCAGCCAAATTAATTTTTGGTTTCTCAGTGTTCTCGCTCATTATGTTACCCCCTTAGGCAGCAAGTCCTTATTCCTTATTCTAATTGTTTTTAAATGCTGCTACAAGGGCAAGAATAACTCAAAGAAAGTTTTCCTGTAATTATGCGGCAAAGGATAGGAGGGGCGGCAGAAATGACCGATATTTATGAGGATATACGCAAGGGTGAAAAGGGTGCGATGGTCAGCATTGCTGCTTATCTGGTTCTGTCTGCCTTCAAGCTGATCTGCGGCTACTTGTTCGCTTCCAGTGCGCTCCTGGCAGACGGCTTCAATAACTTAACCGATATTGTAGCCTCGCTGGCGGTGCTGATCGGGCTGCGCATCTCGCGGAAGCCGCCGGATTCCGATCATACCTATGGACATTTCCGGGCCGAGACGGTTGCCGCGCTGATGGCTTCTTTCATTATGGCGCTGGTGGGCATCCAGGTTATAGTGGAAGCGGTACGCTCTTTGTTTGAGGGAAGCAAGGCTGTACCGCATCTCTGGTCGGCCGGAGTGGCGCTGGTGTGTGCCGTAGCGATGATGGGGGTATATATATATAACAAGCGTCTGGCGAAGCGGATCAATAATCATGCGCTGATGGCTGCTGCTAAGGATAATTTCTCGGATGCTATCGTAAGCGTAGGTGCAGCTGTAGGGATTGTAGGGGCACAGTTCGGACTGCCGTGGATCGATTCCGCGGCTGCCATCGGAGTCGGCTTGCTGATTATCAAGACCGCCTGGGATATTTTCCGCGATTCGACGTACCGGCTGACTGACGGATTTGACGAAGACAAGCTGCTGGACCTGCGCAGCACCATTGCCCGTACACCGGGCGTAGAGGGCATCAAGGATCTGAAGGCCCGTGTACACGGCAATCATGTGCTGGTGGATGTTGTCGTAGAGGTGAATGCCCGCATGACGGTCATGGAAGGGCATGAGATCAGCGACTCTATTGAAGAACGGATGACCAAGCTGCACAACATCATGCATGTGCAAGTTCACGTGGAGCCCAAGGACTAACATTCCATGATTTCTCCTAGTTAGCTGTAATTTCCACCAAATCCAAGGAGAAATCGCGACTATAGACCTGCATGTTACCATAAGATGGAAAGGTTTTTTGTGAAATTTGGAGCATGTTCCAAATCCCGGGCCAGCCTATAATGAGGGCAGAAAGCAACAAACGTAGCGCGCGCCGTTGTTGTATTTCTTAATACGCTAAGCGGGGGAACGCTATGATCGTATCACGCAAGAAAATTACAGCATCGTTATGGGTTTCCGCATCACTGGCATTATCCTTGGGAGTGTTCAGTCCAGGACAGGCTTTCGCTGCAACGGATTCTTCGATTACAACATTGGCGGCGTCCGCTGGACAGACAGGTATTATTGAAGCTTCGGTACGGCTGCGTACAGATCCGTCTACCAGCAGCACGGTACTGAAATATCTGAATAAAGGCGACCGGGTCGTTATTCTGGAAGCTGCGAACAGCTACTGGTACAAAGTAAGAACGGCAGAGGGAATTGTGGGGTATATGAGCTCGGGGGATTCCTATATCCGGGTAGTTACAGCTTCCGCACCTGCGTCCCGGACAGCGGTGATTCAGGCCACGGTCCGTGTAAGGGAGACCCCTGCAACCAGCGGTCAAGTGGTTGGATATCTCTATAAGAATGATCAGGTAACCATTCTCGAAGAGACTAACAGCTATTGGTACAAAATAAGAACGGCAAATGGGACGGTGGGTTATACAAGCTCATCCGATCAATATATTACAGCGGGTGCTTCATCGCCGCCTGCTCCAGCCACTCCAGCTCCAACACCTGTACCTGTTCAGACACCGGTGCCGGCACCGGTTCCAACACCAGCTCCGGCACCTGTACCTGCAGCCGGGCAGACTGCTGTGATTGAACGTGTGATCGCAGCGGGGATGGGTTATCTGGGAACACCGTATGAATTCGGTTCCAGCCGTAATGATACGCGTACCTTCGACTGCTCGGATTTCATCCGCCAGATCTTCATGGATGCAGCGGACTTGAAGCTGCCTGCCGATTCCCGGCAGCAAGGGGACTGGGTGAAGCAGAACAGTGGTGCAGTTACGGATGTATCCGGCTTGAAGCGGGGAGATCTGATGTTCTTCATGGATTATAAAGGAACTTCTCCCTCTGCTTATACCGGAATCAACAAATCTACGGCAAGAATTACGCATGTCGCCATGTATTTGGGTGACGGGAAGCTGCTGCATACCTATTCAGTAAGCTCCGGCGGTGTAAGAGTGGATAATCTTAGCGCTTCTTGGATGAACCGTTTCCTGTACGGAGGCTCGGTCATCCGCTAATATATACAGCTAGGACAGCAAGAAGCGACAGGCAATACAAGTTTGTGACGGGTGAACTACAAGCGGATGTATGGCGGGGTTATCCCTTCAGTAGAATCTTCTACTGAAGGGATAACCCTTTTTATATGCTTTTGTGGGGGATTTAGCATCCATTAGACGCAAAAAAAGGCCGTTTGGATTGGCGTCCACGTGCCTTGTTAGGTACATCCGTTGAGTCATAGCTGCAACATATGAGTGGAGCAGCTATGACTCCTATATGTCCAATCGCTTATGGATTGATTACGTATGCAGAGGCAGGAACCTTGATCCAGGCTTTACCCAGCCAAGTGTAGATTTCTCTCCATTCGTTGCCCATAGCGTCTTTTGTGATCACACCAGTAGTATCAACAGTCTGTGCACCCAACCAGCCAATAGCAGTTGTGCTTCCCGCAGAAAGATGGAATGCTGTGAGTTTGGTCAGAATGACCTGAGGTGTTGCTGGCTTGATGTCAGCTTGTGTAATTATCGGGTCTGCCGGGTTCAGGTAAGTCACTCCGGTTACAGTAGTTACTGCATCGGAAGAAGTGGTTTTGGTAGTTTCTGTTGTTCCTGTTACTACCTCAGCTGCGGAAGCTGTTGCTGCCAAGGAAGCCATAAGACCCATTGCTACTGTTAAACTGGCTAATTTTTTCATCGATGATTCCTCCTAGGTATGATGGTGAGATGTTCTATGTTCATGCTGTGCTAATAAGGATGTAAACATAAATTGCATTGAATGAACCAGCGGCATCAATAAATTTTATTTTTCTTGTCCGGCCTTAGCGGGGAACGCCTCATTACGAACTGAATCACGGATGACAACCTGAGCGGAAAGGCCTATACTTTTTGAAGGGGAATGAAGTCCATTTCAACACTACATAAGACTGGCGTGAACAGCAAGAGGCCCGGAGATCTCCTGACGGAGGCCTCCGGGCCTGCAGCACTGCCTGCCTGGCAGTCAGCTAACGTGGGCTTGCCTACATAGATCGTCCCCTGCGCCCCATAAAGAGTGAGACCACGAAGAGGATCAGGAAGATGTAGAACAATACTTTGGCGATGCCGACAGCCGCCGCCACAATATTGAAGAATCCGAAGATACCGGCAATCAGGGCCACTACCAGCAGAATTATTGACCATCTTAGCATGAGATGTCATCCTTTCTGTGCGTTGATGTAATCATTGTTTAAACGGGGCTTATCCATTTGAAACAGGAAGGAAAGGAAGAGGATTCCAGGGGCTTGGCCTTTGTTTCGGCCCAATTCTGTAAGGGTAACTATGCAGTATCAGACAGTGCAAACCGATAATTTAGACACTTGGAAGGGGTTATCCACAATGATCATTGAACTTAGCGTAGCACTGGCTGCTATCGCATTCGCAGTACTCGTATTCTTCTTAATCAAAACCTTGAAGTCAGCGAAGGATTCGCTCGACAAGGTCAGTCAGACTCTGCAGGAGGTTCAGAAGACGATTGATGAGCTTACCTATGAAGTCAAAACAACCGTCCGGCATGCCAATGACATCACAGCGGATGTGCAGGGTAAAATTCAGAAGATTGACCCGATCGTGGATTCCGTGAAGAATCTGGGCGATGTCATGAACGAGCTGACATTGACCGTGAAGCAGGTATCTGTAACGGTAATTGAGAAATTCCGTAAATCACGTGAACTGAAGGATAAGGCAAAATCGGTATCCATCGCAGAAGCCCCGTTAACACCGGCCGAGGAGAGAACCGTGCAATCCTATGAGGCAGTGAGTTCAAGCAAATCCAAGGGCAAGATAGCCTCAGCCCTCAAAGGCGTGGATGCAGCCGCTGCAATCTGGCAGAAATTCCGCCATTAATACAATGGAATGAAATACGGCGGGGCTCAGGACGGGGCAATACCAGCTCATGAAAGGCGGGAACCCTATGAAATTGGTTATTCTCTTGCTTAGTCTGCTTGCTCCCTTCATCTCTGCACCGCCGCAGGATGAGACTGTTTCTCCCGCTCCTAGCACCGCTGCACAGCTGCCGGTAATATTCGCCTTCGAGCATAGCGCAGCTGCCGATCTCTACATAAGCAGCTTCGACTCCTTGTCCGGTATTAGCTTATATATGACGGAAGAGGAGCTGCGGCAGGCTAAGGGAACTCCTCAGCAGATTACTGAAGATCCTTGGGCGGGCTGCCTGGAATATCAGTATGCCGATAGCTCGGCGGGGGTATGCGGCGGTGTTGTCCTGTATGTTCATGCTTCGCCTTCCCAGGCCGGACAATACGGTCTGAGCCTCAATGGACGGATGCTTGATCCGCAGGCCATGAACGTGCAGGATATGCTGGGAGCGCCTGATTTTGAAGCTGAGGATGGGGATGTTTATATTAGAGGAGAGGCTGCGCTCAAGATCTACCGCAATACGGAGAGCGGCGAATGGGCCGGGCTGGATTTATTCGACGCTTATTCCTTCTGAAGCTGTTTCAAGCGCGGCGATTTGGGTTAATGAATGCTCAGTCATCCATCCGGTGGCTGGGCCTTTATTCATTATGAAGGAGAGTGATCTCATGGATTCAACAGGTACACAGGCTTATGCCAAGCTGCTGGAGAACGGCGTTCAGGCGATCGAAGAAGTGAATCGGCTCCGTAGCAGCGGCTACACCAGAGAGGATCTTTATGTGATCAGTCACGATGAAGACCGCGAAGGGCGTATCGTGGACGCCGCAGATACTAATGAAGTGGGGCTGAGTGAAGAAGGGCTGTTCGGTGCCATTGCCAACCTTTTCCGTTCGCGCGGCGACGCTTTACGCTTCAAGATTACTTCACTGGGCTTCAGCGCAGCGGAGGCGGCATTTTACGAGAAAGAGCTTGATACAGGCAAGGTTCTGGTCATTGCCAAAAGAAACCCACAATAATCGCGGGTCGTCTTCGCTGACCTTAATAGTACAATAGCGTAACCTCCAGTCCCACTAGATGTTAGTGGAGCTGGAGGTTACTTTGTTGAAGCCGGGACCTGCTTTATGCCAATATCTAGCTGGTTGGTAACAGGCCGTATAAATATCGTATGATAGAATGAGAGTGCTGCGGGTGTATGGCCTTAACACATTATTCGCGTGAGGTGAGGGAGCTTGAGAATATTAATCGTAGATGACAATCCTACTAATGTAATTATTATCCGTGAGATCCTCAAGAAGGAAGATTACCGGAATTTTATAACGGCTTCGTCCGCCAAAGATATGCTGAAGCTGCTGGGCGTCGGTGCAGGGGAAGAGAGCGGGCAGCCCCGGCCGTCCGATGTGGATCTCATTCTGCTGGATATGATGATGCCGGAAATGGACGGGATTGAAGCCTGCCGTGTGGTCCAGCAATATGAGCATCTGAAGGATATTCCTATTATTATGGTTACGGCTGTAGGTGACTCGAAGAAGCTTGCGGAGGCGCTGGATGCCGGAGCGGTGGATTATGTTACGAAGCCGATTAACAAGGTGGAGCTGATGGCCCGTATCCGCCTCGCGCTGCGGCTGAAGCGCGAGAAGGACTGGCATAAGGAGCGGGACCAGCGGATACAGGATGAATTGAAGCTGGCTGCGCTGGTGCAGAATGCGGTACTCAGTCTGCCGCTTGCCGAGGAGACCCTGGAGGTACATGCGATTTACCAGCCTTCCTTCGAGCTGGCCGGGGATCTGTATGCCTGGTATCCGCTGGGAGACGGGCGCTATGCGGTCATCCTGCTGGATATGATGGGCCACGGTATCTCGTCCTCCTTGTTTACCATGTTCCTGGCCTCGGTCCTGAAGGATACCGTAACCACCTATGTGGAGCCGGAGAAGGTCATTCAGGAGCTTAACAGGCGTTTTAACCAGCTACACATTGAGAAGCAGCTGGTCCAGTATTATTTCACGGCGATTTATCTTGTCATTGATACCCGCATGAAGCGGATTAATTATGTGAATGCCGGACATCCGCCGGCGCTGTTTTTTGAAGGGGAGGCCAAGACGCCTGTCCTGCTTGAGAGCAACGGCCACCCTGTCGGGCTGTTTGACCGGATCGATATCCAGCAGCAGAGCCTCAGCTACGAAGACGAGGGTCATCTGGTGCT
Source organism: Paenibacillus sp. FSL H8-0122 (assembly GCF_038005345.1). NCBI lineage: Bacteria > Bacillati > Bacillota > Bacilli > Caryophanales > Paenibacillaceae > Paenibacillus > Paenibacillus sp. FSL H8-0122. Next base: position 207,897 of record NZ_JBBOTB010000001.1, read on the forward strand.
GTTCACGGACGGCCTCATGGAGATGGTGGAGGGCGAGCAGGAGGAGCAGCTGAAATTCATGGTCGGGCATTTGAATGCCACTCATGACTGGCAGGAAGATCTGGTGCGCGCTGCCTTCCTGAGCGAGCCGGTCAATTCGGAACGTGATGATGATAAATGCCTGGTGTGGATCTCGCTGAAGAAAGGAACCGATAAGGAATGAAGATTAAGGCTAAGCTGCTGATCGGATTCAGTGCCATGCTGGCGATTATGCTGGCGCTTACCCTGATCGGGTATGACAGGCTCCATTATATGAGCAATCAGCTGGATAGCTACCAGGAGAGATATAGCAAAGGCCGTGCTTCTTCCGGACTTCGCGGGGAAGTGAACGACATGGCACGGATACTGACCACTTCCATGCTTAATGCCGATACTGTAACCCTGGAAGCGCAGAAGGCGGAAATTGACAGCAAGGTGCTGAAGTCTGCGGAACATCTGGAGAATATTAAGGCCTCGCTGAAGACGGCAGAGGAATTGCAGATGTTATCCCGGATTGAGAATGCCTATTCCGGCTATCTGAAGTATCAGGACAAGGTCCTGGAGATGCTGAGCGCCGGATACTTTCAGAATGCCAATACGTACCGCAATGCAGAAGGACAGGATATTCAGAACGAGGTGCTGAACAGCCTGAATGCGTTGTCTGATTACAATGCCTTCCGGATGACGGAGGAGACTGCTAACGCCCAGGAGGCTTCGAGCCGATCGATTCAGATGGTCACCCTGATTATGGTCTTGGGGCTGCTGCTGGGGCTGGGTGTCATTCTGTGGGTGATACCGAGCATCACGCGCGGCCTAAGTGTCGTCTCCATGATGATTACGAGCTTCGGCAACGGTAAAATGCGGGCGATCCGCCGGATCAAGGTGAAGTCGAAGGATGAGATCGGCGATGTGGCCCGGGTATTCCAGCGGATGGCCGAGGATATTGAGCAGAAGCAGCAGCTCGAGAGATCCTATGCCCAGGCACAGAGCGATCAGGCCTGGCTGAATGCCAATATTGCCCGGATTACGGAGCTGCTGCGCGGTGTCAGCTCGCTGGATCAGGTAGCCCAGACCTTCATCAGTGAGTTCACGCCTGTGCTTGGAGCGCAGTATGGTGCCGTCTATCTGAAGAGCCAGGATAATCCGAACCTGCTGGTCAGCAGCGCTTTTTATGCTGGTGAGGAGGGAATTACGCCCAAGGAGAGCTTCGAGATCGGTCAGGGACTGGTCGGACAGAGCGCGTTGGATAAGCTGCCGATCAAGCTGACGGAGGCGCCTGACAACTATATCTCGGTGTCTTCGGGATTCGGGGAGTCGCATCCAAGCTATATATCGATCCACCCGCTTTTATTCGAGGATGAGATTCTGGGTGTTGTGGAATTCGCTTCCTTCACACCATTCTCGGTGCTGCAGAATGAACTGCTGCATCAGCTCTCCAATAATCTGGGGATTATTCTGAACAACATCAGCCGCAGGCTTGTGGTTGAGGAATTGCTGCGCGAATCGCAGGCGCTCACGGAAGAGCTGCAATGCCAGTCGGAGGAGCTGCAGACCCAGCAGGAGGAGCTGCGCCGTTCCAACGAGAATCTGGAGGAGCAGACGGATGCCCTGAAGCGTTCAGAGGAGCTGCTGCAGCGCCAGCAGGAGGAGCTGGAGCATTACAATACAGAGCTGGTCTCCAAGACACGTGCCCTGCAGGATCAGGTGCAAGAGGTTGAAGAGAAGAAGGATGAAATTGAACATGCCCGTATGCAGCTGGAGAAGCAGGCTATGCAGCTTGCAGTAACCAGTAAATACAAATCCGAGTTTCTCGCCAATATGTCCCATGAGCTGCGCACTCCGCTGAACAGCCTGCTGATTCTCTCCCAGCTCCTTACGGAGAACAAGGAAGGCAATCTGAGCGAGAAGCAGGTGGAATTCGCCCATACCATCTATATGTCAGGTGCGGATCTGCTTAAGATGATTGATGAGATTCTCGATCTGTCCAAGGTCGATGCCGGCAAAATGGAGCTGAATCATGAAGAAATTCCGCTCGTCGAGCTGAAGACCTTCGTGAAGCAGAACTTTGCTCCGCTGGCTTCCCAGAAGGGGCTGTCGCTGCGCCTGTCCTTTGACGAGCCGCTTCCGGACAGCGTATATAGCGACAGTCACAGACTGAAGCAGATCCTGCGTAACCTGTTGTCCAATGCCTTCAAATTCACGAGCGAAGGGTATGTAGAGTTCTCTGTCAGCCGTGCGGACGTCAAGCGGCTGCCTGCCTATCTGCCGCATGATTATGATTATATTGCCATATCCGTCAAGGACAGCGGGATCGGCATCCCTTCAGATAAGATGGATATCGTCTTCGAGGCGTTCCAGCAGGTTGACGGTACGACGAGCCGCAAATATGGCGGCACGGGGCTTGGCCTGTCGATCAGCCGCGAATTAGCCCGCCTGATGGGCGGGGCCATCGGACTGGAGTCCCGTGAAGGACAAGGCAGCATATTTACACTGTATTTGCCGGTTCAGGGGAACTTTAGCCTGCTGCCGGGAGCGGTTGAAGCCGCTCCTGCCGGGGAGCCCTTGCAGCTTGAGGAGTTCCGGGAGGAACTTTCATGGGATCAGGCAGGGGATATCACGCCTACACCTGCTAAGCCTGTAGTTGTGGAAGATGACCGGGAATCCCTTGCCAGCGGCGACAAGGTGCTGCTGATTATTGAGGATGATGAGAGCTTTGCCAAGATATTGCTGGGCATGGCCCGTGGACGCGGCTTCAAGGGGCTGGTAGCCCTGCAGGGTGATATCGGCCTGCAGATGGCCAAGACCCTGCTGCCGGACGCAATCATCCTCGACATCCAGCTGCCGGTTATGGACGGCTGGTCGATTCTGAGGGAGCTTAAGAGCGACTCCCAGACGCGCCATATTCCGGTGCACGTGATCTCTGTGAATGATGAGATGAAGCAGGGGCTCATGATGGGAGCGATGGCCTACCTCAGAAAGCCGTCCTCCCGTGAAGCGCTGGACCGGGCCTTCTCGCAGATTGAGAATTACACCGCCAGCACGATGAAGCATCTCTTGATCGTCGAGGATGACGATATCCAGCGCCGTTCCATCGAGGAGCTTATCGGACATGACGATGTAGTGATTACGGCGGTGTCTTCAGGCCAAGAGGCGCTGAATGAGCTGCACAAGCAGAGATATGACTGTATGGTGCTTGATCTGATGCTGGATGATATGACCGGCTTCGAGCTGCTGGATCAGATCCGCGACGATGAGGAGCTGAACGATCTGCCGATTATTATTTATACCGGCAAGGATCTGGACAGCAAGGAAGAGACCAAGCTGCGCAAATATGCGGAATCCATTATCATCAAGGATGTCCGCTCGCCGGAACGGCTTTTGGATGAGACAACGCTGTTCATGCACCGGGTAGAAGCAAATCTGCCGGAAGATAAGCGTAAAATCCTGCAAAAGCTGCACAATAAAGAGGAACTGTTTGAAGGTAAAAAAATTCTGCTCGTCGATGACGACATCCGCAACGTCTTTGCCCTCTCCAGCGTGCTCGAAGGCTATCATATGGAAGTGAAATTTGCCGAGAACGGCCGCGAGGCCATCGACATGCTTGTCGAACAGAGTGATTATGATCTGGTGCTGATGGATATGATGATGCCGGAGATGGACGGATATGAAGCTATGCGCCGCATCCGGCAGATGCCGCAGTACCAGAAATTGCCGATTATCGCCCTCACAGCCAAGGCTATGAAGGAGGACCGGGCCAAGTGTATTGAAGCCGGAGCCTCCGATTATATGAAGAAACCGATCAGCACGGATCAGCTTCTTTCGTTAATGCGCGTCTGGTTGTATTCGTAAGGGTGATTTCGGGGTAATAGCTATACAGCAGGTTCAAACCAAGTACGGAAATAAGGCGCAGGCAAGGGAGTATTGATGACAATGGCAGCGATGGAGCACGGATATGAGGGTCAGGGGAATCCGCCGGAGAGCAAGCAGGAGCTTGAACAGATTGAGATTGAGCTGCTTCTGAACGGAGTACACCGTTTGTATGGATATGATTTCAGGAATTATGCCCTGCCTTCCTTGAAGCGGCGCATCTGGCATCATGTCCATGCGGAGAGCTTACCCACTATTTCTGCCCTGCAGGAAAAGGTGCTGCATGACCGTGCATGCTTCGAGCGGTTCGTGTATAGCCTCTCGATCCCTGTGACAGAGATGTTCCGTGATCCCGGACTCTTCCTGACCTTCCGCCAGAAGGTCATTCCGCTCCTGCGGACCTATCCTTATATCCGGATCTGGCATGCCGGCTGCTCGACAGGCGAAGAGGTCTACTCGATGGCAATTATGCTGCATGAGGAAGGATTATATGACAAGGCGAGAATTTATGCCACTGACATGAACGCCCGTTCCTTGCAGCAGGCCAAAGAAGGCGTGTACGAGATCGGCAAGATGAAGCAATACACCAAGAACTACCTTGAGGCCGGAGGCACGGGTGTCTTCTCGGAATACTATACAGCGAAATATAACTCAGTGATCCTGCAGCCGTATTTACGCAAGAACATCATTTTTGCAGAGCATAATCTGGCAACGGACACTTCCTTCAACGAATTCAATGTGATCCTGTGCCGGAACGTAATGATCTACTTCAACGACGAGCTCCGCGATCATGTGCATGGCTTGTTCCATGAGAGCCTCAGCCGGTTCGGAGTGCTGGTCCTCGGTTCCAAGGAATCTATTCATTTCACACGCTACAGTGACAGCTATGAGCCTCTGGACCGGGTAGAGAAAATATACCGCAAAAATAAATAGCGGGTAAGGAGGGACCTATGGGGGTTCAGGAACCGATTCATATACTGCTGGTTGATGACCGTCCCGAGAATTTGCTGGCACTCGAAGCCGTCCTTGAGAGTCAGCATTACAAGCTTGTCAAAGCCAATTCTGGAGAAGAAGCACTTCGGTGCTTGTTGAAATATGAATTCGCCGTGATTGTTCTGGACGTTCAGATGCCGGGTATGGACGGGATCGAAACCGCCAAGCTAATCAAGGCCAGGGAGAAAACCAAGGATATTCCGATCATCTTCATCTCTGCCAACAGCAGGGAGTCGGAGCATCTCTTCGCAGGGTACTCTGCCGGTGCTATTGATTATATGGTCAAACCGTTTATCCCGCAGATTCTGAAGTCGAAGATTGAAGGCTTTGTGAATATGCATCTGACCAGCAAGAAGCAGCAGATTCAGGCGATGCAGCTGCAGCAAAAGACGCTGGAGCTTGAGCGCATGAACGGTGAACTGATCAAAGCCAAGGAAGAGGCGGAGATCGCGGCTAAGGCCAAGACCGAATTTCTGGCGATGATGAGTCATGAGATCCGCACGCCGATGAATGGCGTAGTGGGCATGATTGATCTTTTGATGGAGACCCAGCTTGCTCCTGAGCAGAAGGAATATACCGAGATTATCCGTAAAAGTGCAGACACACTAATAACCGTGATTAACGATATCCTTGATTTCACCAAGATGGAATCGGGTAAAATGGAAATGGAAGAGCAATTATTCGAGCTGCATACCACCATTCAGGAGGTATTTAGTCTGTTCTCGGCAGAAGCCGGCAAAAAAAATCTGGAGCTGGCCTATTTCATCGACCAGAAGCTGCCGCGGCTGATTTATGGAGATATGGCCCGGCTGCGCCAGGTGCTGATCAACCTCGTATCCAATGCGGTGAAATTTACCAACCAGGGCGGCGTTTATTTAGTTGCTTCCATTCTGCCTGCAGTGGATAATAAGCTGGTAATAGAATTTACCGTTAAGGATACAGGCATTGGAATTTCACCGGAGAAATGTGACCGGCTGTTCCAGCCCTTCTCCCAGCTTGATTCCTCCATGACGCGTAAATACGGAGGCACAGGTCTCGGCCTCGCCATCTGCAAGTCCCTCGTGGGCATGATGGGCGGAGATATCCGTGTAGAGTCGATGGAAGAGAAGGGGGCTACCTTTGTATTCACTATCCAGGTTGCCGTGCCGGAGGAAGAGCTGGAAGGCGGCTGCCCGGAAGAGGAAGGTACAGCGGACGAGGTAGATGAAGCAAGCCGGAGCAAAGTGCTGATCGTGGATGACCATCCGATTAATCAGCGTCTTATGGTTAGCATGCTGGATAAGCTCGGATATCGTGCCGATGTTGCTGAGGACGGGAACCAGGCTGTAGAACTGGCCCGGCAATCCGAGTACGATTTTATCTTCATGGACCTGCAGATGCCGGTGATGGATGGTCTTGAAGCCACTTCCCTGATTCGTGAGGAGAGCAGCGGTTCGCCTGACAAGACGGTGATCATTGCGATGACTGCGAATGTGATGGAGGGGATTCAGGACCGCTGCACCGCTGCCGGAATGGACGGCTACATCAGCAAGCCGCTCAAGCTAAGCAGCATCAAACAAATGATCTCCAGATATTCAGGCAGAGATAACCCCGCAACCGCACGGAACACTTCGCTTTTCAACGCATGACCCATGAATTACCAGTGCCGTATTGTCTCTTTGTTGTTTCAACCCTGTGCTATTAGGGTTATTGGTAAAGAAAACATTTAACCAGGAGAGTTGTCTATGAATACACATAAAAGCGAAAAGTTTCACGCAAAGACCGAAACCGTTGGTTCGGTATGCACTGTTTATCTGGTAGGTGAACTCGATCTGTCTGTGGCGCCTGACTTTCGTCTGGTGATGGAACCGCTAGTGGGAGACACGGGGCTTGATCTCGTGATTAATCTGAAGGATCTGAAGTATATTGACAGCACAGGTATCGGAATTCTGTTGTCGATCCTCAAAGCAAGACATGGAATGGACGTCAAGTTCACCGTTGCTGAAGTTCCCCCGCAAATACAGAAGCTTTTTGACATGACCGGCATTTCCAAGTTTTTTGCCTCCCAAGAGAATACCCACTAGGAAAGGATCGAACTAAGAATGAGTGATGACATACAAAGAGTAGTTCTTCAGTTACCCGCCAGTGCAGAATATGTCGATATTGTCAGACTTAATTTATACGGCATTGCCTCCAAAATGGGTTTTACTTATGAAGACATTGAAGATATGAAGGTAGCCGTCTCGGAAGCATGTAATAACTCCGTGCTCTATGCCTATGGGCAAGCGGACGGTATGGTTGATGTAATCTTTGAGGTAGGATCAAGTGTCTTATCCATTACTGTCAAAGATGAGGGGGAGAGCTTTGACGGTTTGGATGCGTCCGGGGAACGTCTGACGCTTCATGACAAGGAGCTGAATGATGTTCAAGTGGGCGGACTGGGCTTCTATTTAATGCAGGCGCTGATGGATGACGTTAGCGTTGTTAGCGAATCAGGGAAAGGGACAGTCGTTACCCTGACTAAACGGCTCAATTTCAGCGAGGAGAAAGTATGAATGACAAAGTGACTCCCCCAGAGTCCATGAATGAAGCAGTAAGCCTGATCTGGGAATACCAGCAGACGAAAGACAATGAAATCGCAACAGTGCTCATCCGCAAATATGAACCTATGGTGAAGATGGCAGCCGGCAAAATTGCCCGTAACCGTCCGGATCTCTATGAGGATCTGTATCAGGTAGGGCAAATGGCGCTGATCCGGCTGCTGGCGCAATACGACATCAGCTTGGGGATTCCCTTCGAGCCGTATGCGATGAAGAGCATGATTGGACATATGAAAAACTACCTGCGTGATAAATCCTGGTACATACAGGTTCCACGGCGGATTAAGGAAAAAGGCGCGCTTGTTCAGCAGGCCATTGATGAGTTGACCATTCGGCTCGAACGTTCTCCGGCGGTTGAAGAGATTGCCCACTATCTGGATCTCACCGTAGAGGAAACTGTGGAAGTACTGGCCGGCAGAGAATGTTATCATTATGTCTCCCTGGATTCCCCGCTCTCCCAGGAAGAGAGCGGGGCCACACTCGGTGAATTGATCAGCTCCGATGCGAATGACTACGAGACGGTGGAGAAGCGTATGGATCTCCAGCAGGCGCTCGGACAGCTGAAGGAGCAGGAGCAGCAGGTGCTGCTGCTGGCCTTCCAGGATGGCCAATCCCAGCGGGCTATTGCCCAGAAGCTGGGTGTCTCGCAGATGAGTGTCTCCCGTATCCAGAAGCGGGCCACCGAGAAGCTGAAGCAGATCATGGCTAATTCATCCTATTAAATATCAATGTCATTATAATTCAGGGCAGGCTCTATCCCTTTGGGATGGAACCTGCCCTTTTTCGGGCTCCCCGCCGCAAGGCAGGGTTATTCGGCCATGAGCAACATCCCTCCTGGAGTCTATTCGCGGTAGAGTAGGCTGCAGGAGGGATGCGCGGGAAATGTGTTTAGTTAGCATCTATATACTTTTTGATTTCTCCAAGATATTCCCCGATAACCGGTACATTGAGAAACAAACTGAGGATATAGCCGAGGATACCAAGAATGACAAAGGTACCGAGTGAGAGGCCCAGGCCTCTGGAGATCCCGGCCATCAGATTGGTGATAATCCGCTTCTTGGGGTCTGTATAGTTCTCCAGGATATCCTTGAACTCCGATTTTTCCAGTGAGTCGGCGATCTTGTCGAGCCTCGCATTCAAGCGTTTGACCTCATGCCGCAGCTCGAAGGGATGCTCATCTACGTCATAAGCTTTGGTTCTGTTGTCCGCTTCTCCCATAAGGCGTACCTGCTTTCTGTAGCCTGAATCAGGCTTTATTGAAATATAAGACATGCATAAATAGGGAGCGGCCAGCTACGGAAGATCTGGCCGCTCCCTTCAATGTATAATCAGCCTGAACATCCGGGATTAATAAGAGGATTTAACTTCGTCCTTGGCATCCTTCGCTGCGCCTGCGATTTCCTTGGAAGCGTCCTTCGCCTTGTCGGCAACCTCTTTGGAGGTATCCTTGGCTTCAACCGCTATGTCCTGGGAGGCATCCTTAACGCTGCCTGTAATGTCCTTGGAGGCATCGCTTACCGTTTCGCCAATCTTTTTGCCGGTTTCCGCCAGAGTAGCTGCAATTTGTTGCTTGCTGTCACTGACTGTGGTGAAGATATCGGAGGCTTTGGCCGATACGGTGCCTGCCAGGTCTGTAGCTTTTTCACCTACGGTCGTAGCAATCGTCTTGGTCTTGTCAGTTACGGCTCCTGCAACCTCTTTTGTCTTATCTGTAGCTACTGTGAACTTATCGGACAGGTCACTGCGCATTTCACGGCCCGGCTTCGGTGCGAATAACAGTGCCGCTGCTGCTCCGAGCAGACCGCCGATGAAGATCCCTTTAAAGAATGTGCTGCCGCTTTCTACCGGAAATTCCTTCTCTGCTTTATTCATTATCAATCACTCCTTATCAGAATTGTCATTCAAATTCAGGTGAGCCTGAATGTTCTTACTTCGTATATACACTTTGGGCTATGTGCTGAAACAGCGGAATAGCTTGGCAAAGATTGCCGGAGCATAAGGGAGCATCCCAGCCGAAAACGTGTTTTTTCATACCTAATTCGGTGAATATGCGGCTTTACAAGTTTGATTGATCTCGAAGGGAAGGGGGTAAGAAATAGTTAATCATAGCGCATCTATACATCCCATATTGAAGAGCATTCATTCCCCTGTTTAGGATATTGATAAGATTCCAACATCTATGGAGGTGCAATATTATGATAAAAGTAGTCACAGCAGCCGAGCGTCATACTTCGAATAGAGAATGGATACACAGTGAATTCAGCTTCTCGTTTGCCGATTATGATGATCCCAGCAACGCCCATTTCGGCGCACTGCTGGCGCATAACGACAATGAATTGAAGCCTGAGCAAGGCATGCATGAGCACCCGCATCATAATCTGGAGATTATCACCTATGTGGTATCCGGTGTGCTGAAGCATCAGGATGATCTGGGGAATCATGCAGATCTGCAGGCAGGCAGTGTGCAGCTGATGAGCGCAGGAACAGGCATTAACCATTCGGAGACGAATCCGTCAGATCATGTGGATGTCCGGTTCCTGCAGATCTGGCTTTTGCCCGACCGGCCCGGCAAGACCCCGAAATGGGATGCCCGGTTCTTTCCGGCCGAGCTTAAGCTTAACCACCTGCTGCCTGTTGCTTCAGGGGAGGGGACTCAGGGCTCGCTGCAGCTGGACAATGATGTTAACATCTACTTGTCCGTTCTGCATACGAACCGGGAGCTGCGCTATCCCCAGCAGGAGGAGCGGCGAACCCATCTGTATGTCATTTCCGGGAATCTGGAGATCTCATGCGCGGACGGTGTATTCCAGCTCCAGCAGGGAGATGCGGCGCGTATCCGCAAGAGCTGTGAGCTTACGCTCAAAGGCATAAGCAGCTCAGGAGATGCAGAATTCATTCTGATTGATCTCCCGTAGCCGCCGGAGCATGACAGTAAGATTATTCTTGCAGCAGACAAAAGCCCTTCAGCTCAACGTCCCGTCTTACGGACAATGAAGCTGAAGGGCTTTATATTGTATACGGACTGCTGGTGCTATTTCTTGCGCAGGCGGCCAAGCTCTGAGACGAGCGCCTCCACCTGGGAGATACTGAGCCGGTCACTGCCCATCGCAACCTCGTATATATCCTGAATATCCTCATACTGCTCCACCGAGAAGGCTGACGCCTGCATCGCAGCGGCACTGGCCATTTTCAGCTTGTTTTTGATGCCTTCAATCATATATTCAACGTTCTCCTGGCTTGGGTTTGACAAATCCATTGAGTATAACCATCCTCCCTGAGTAATATAGAATGTGAACTGGTATAGTTCAAATATCTTATCATGTTTGGGCAGGGGATGACCATTTTTTTGTCCAGATCACGCAAACATGTTAAATTAAAGGTAAATATATAACGGGTTGCTGAGTAAGGGGGGAGAGTCTTTGGCCATCAGAGAAGAAGAGAGCAGAAAACGGCGTAAAATGGATGCCGGGGGACTGGCGGTTTTCTTCCGCGGGATCGCAGACGAGTATTCCGCTGAGCAGCTGACCTTCCTCTGTATCGGAACAGACCGCTCCACCGGAGATGCACTGGGGCCGCTGACGGGAAGCCGCCTGCTGGAGTACGGATTTCCGAATGTAACGGGTACGCTTCCGGCGCCCTGTGATGCGGATAATCTGGTTCAGCGGATAACAGAGATTCCGGAAGGGCAGATTATTATCGCTGTTGATGCCTGCCTGGGACCGCCGGCCGCACTGGGCTGTTATTTTGCGGCAGCGCAGCCGCTGCGTCCGGCAGAATCGGTAGGAGGACTCCTGCCTGCTGTAGGGAATTACAGTCTGGCGGCGATCGTTGATGTGAATAGTCCGCGTCCTTACCGGACGATACAGACTACCCCGCTCTACCGGGTAATGGTTATGGCAGAGCAGATTGCCAAGGCAGCCGCACAGGGATTCGGACTTACGGATTGAGAGCGTTTCAAATCAGCTGTTCTAGCTTATTAATATAGACCACTACATAGAAAGAGGGTAAGCAGCCATGGAAAATGTTCGATGCGAGGGAAGCAACATCTGCTACAGTGATCAAGGCAAAGGGGATGTAATCGTACTGTTGCATGGATTCTGCGGGAGTGCCGAGTACTGGGAAAAGGTGATTCCAAGCCTGGCTGCCCATTACCGGGTCATTGCCCCGGATCTGCGCGGGCACGGGGCTTCGGATGCTCCGCTTGGAGCCTATACCATCGAGCAGATGGCTGATGATGTGCTGTCGCTGCTGAATGCCTTGGAGATTCCGGAATGTTATCTGCTGGGACATTCGCTCGGAGGCTATATTACCCTGTCGTTTGCCCAGCGCCATGCCTCCCGGTTGAAGGGCTTCGGGCTGATTCATTCCTCCGGTTATCCGGATAGTGAAGAAGCCAAGGAGAACCGGCTGAAGAGCGTCACCATGATCCAGAGCGAAGGCATCTTTGCTTTTGTGGATCAGCTGGTGCCTGGACTCTTTGCCCCTGGAGCGGACCCCCGGCTGCTGGAACGTGCCAAGGAGATTGGCTATAAGACTCCGCCGCAAGGCGCGGTTGGCGCATCCTTGGCTATGCGGGAGCGCCCGGACCGCCGCGATGTGATCTCGGCAACGGCGCTGCCGGTGCTGCTGGTTGCGGGAGCAGAGGATTCTAAGGTGACACCGGAGCGTACCTTCACCTCAGATAACCGGAACATCACCAAGGTGACGCTGCCGGGTGTAGGCCACATGGGCATGTTCGAAGCACCGGAGCAGCTGGCGAAGATTATTAAGGATTTCGTATATTCGCCTGTGAAGAAGTAAATTACATCAGGTAATAGGGACAGAAGGCAGCACTTCCGCTCTCCGGCGGGTGCTGCCTTCTGTTTGCTGTGCAAATATATATATTTTATTGAAACTTACGGATCGCCGGAACGCACAGCACCAGGGCAACACAGGAGAGACCCAGGCTGGAAAAAATAATAATGGTCGGTACTCCTCCGATCAGGTCGGCCAGCCAGCCGACTAAGATATATCCGACCGGCAGCAGGGCGAAGGACCCGAACATATCCAGACTGGCAACCCGTCCGAAGGCTTCCTTCGGAACAAGCTCCTGCAGGCTGATCTCCCAGATCAGCCCGAAGATCATTAATCCGAAGCCTTCCACGGCAAATAAGGTGATGGCTGCTGCCGGAGTGCCTGCGAACGGGAGCAGCAGCAGAGCAGCCCCGCTGATCATGGCGCCGCCGTAAGCCAGGATGCCGCGGTGATACCATTTCGCCCGCAGGCCGTACAGCAGGCCGGCCGCTATGGCCCCGACACCGGAGAACGTAACGGCCAGGCCATAGAGGTAAGGAGGCCAGCCGTGATGGACCTTGAACAGCCAGGGAAGAAGGACGCTGATTACGCCCGTATAACATATATTGACGAAGCAGAAGGCGAGAATGGTAATCCAGAGCCAGGGCTGGCTGCGCAGAACATGTATTCCTTCGGCGAAATCCTTCCTCCAGTGCGGAGCGGGAGAGGTCCCGGCAGCAGGCTTAGCCAGGATTTCAGTCTCAGCGGCAGCAGACTGCAGCCGGGTCATCATCACTCTGCGCAGATAGACCAGGCAGATGAGGGAGATAAGATAGGTGAAGGCATCAATTCCGAAGCCGAAGCCCGCGGACAGGTGGGTAATCAGCAGTCCCCCTAACGCGGGACCGATCAGCCGCACGGATTGGGTTGTGATCTGAGTTAAAGAATTCGCTGCTACGCGGATATCCGGAGTGAATACGGTAGCGCGGACGGCAGCGTAGGCGGGCTGGAATAAGCCGTCCAGCAGGCCGTAGCAGGCAACGAGTCCATAGAGCAACGGAATGCTCAGCACTCCGGTCAAGGACAGCACAGCAGTCGTAATCATAACGATGAACCGGGCAATATCGGCCAGCATCATAATCCGTACACGGTCGTAGCGGTCGACAATATGTCCAGAGACCGGCAGCATGATTACATTAGGCAGCATGTAGGCGGCCATGACCATCCCCATAATGGTGGTGGAGCCGGTCAAGGAATAGACCAGGACAGGCAGGATAACCATGGTTACCGAGCTGCCCAAAAAAGAAACTAAATGTCCCAGCCACAGGTAAGGAAAGGCGCGGGATTGCCGGAAAGGGGCAGCGAAGCCCTCAAGCGGATGATGCTTCGGTTGTCCGGAAGGGCCAGCGGTGCTCATCTATTACTGTGCCTCCCCTTCCGGCTGTGCAGCTGCATCGGCAGACTGCAGACGACCCAGCATCACTTCCACACCGTATTCGTCACCTTCCGTTACCTTGGACTCCCAGGCGGTAATCAGCTCCAGCAGCTCCTGGTGGAATTCCGCAAGCTCCTGAGGAGAGAGAGTAAGTCTGGTATTGAAATGACGGGTCTGGTCTTCTTTGCGGAAGTGAAGGCTGCGAAGCGCCTCCGAGTGGAACATCGTACCTTTGGAACGGTAAAATTTCTGAATGATGCCTCCTGCGGCTTCTGTACGGACAAGCTCCAGCAGACCGCCTTCATAGAGCTTGACGATATGGTAGTGAATATTACCCGGAGTCTTGTTCAGCTTCTCCGCAACCTGCTTGGATGTAAGCGGCTCTGCCGACAGCGTGTGCATAATCTTAATCCGTAAGGCGCTCTCCAGCAGCTTATCCTGTTCCGGCGTAACGTTCAAAAGCCGGTTGCTTGTCTGCAGATCCGGTTGACCTGAAACGGCTGCTGTGATGGAGTCTTGCGTGTTGCCGGTTGGCTTGGTCATTAATAAACCTCCTATGTAGGGTCCGTTTTAACATGTATACAGTCTGTATCCAATTCCAATCTGCTAAATAGTTCAATCTGCAATACAGATTGGGTAACTGAATTATAGTTGATCATTATAGTGTGGTCAAGACTTAACTCCGCACAGTGGCGCCGGAGAGACGAATGGTTTAACCCTCAGTTGACAGAATTCTCCCATTTTCTTTAAGTGGGGGATGAATGGAAACGGTCTAATCTACATGGATTCTAACCGCCTAAGATGCTATAATTAAAGTATTCAGTCGTATCTTGGAAAGGTCAGTGAAGTTAATGAAATTAGATTCAAATAACCATTCAGTGTTCTCCCTTCACTTTCACCTTATTCTAGTCATCAAGTATCGTAGGAAAGTCATTACAGATCCCATATCCGAACGTCTGAAAGAGATATTTGCATCCATTCAGCCTACTTACAATGTGACTTTGCAGGAATGGAATCATGACAGGGATCACGTTCATATCCTAATGAAAGCTCATCCTAATACCGACATTTCTAAATTTCTCAACGCTTATAAAAGTGCATCATCTAGGTTGATCAAGAAGGAGTTTCCTACCCTCCGAACATCACTTTGGAAAGAGGCCTTTTGGTCACGCTCCTATTGCTTGCTTACCACGGGTGAAGCGCCAATAGACGTCATTCAAAAATACATCGAAACCCAAGGGGTGAAAGGGTGATCGCCATTGCTGAAAGCCTACAAATACCGTATCTATCCAAGCCATGGGCAACAACACTACTTCGCTAAAGTGTTCGGATGCGTTCGCTTCATCTACAACAGAATGCTTGCAGATAAAATTGAACATTACAAGCAAACGGAAACGATGCTGAGGAATACACCCGCACAATACAAAAAGGAATTCGACTGGCTGAAAGAAGTCGATAGCCTTGCCTTAGCGAATGCACAACTGAATTTAGACAAGGCTTATCAGAATTTTTTTCGGGACCAGAAAACGGGATTTCCTAAATTCAAGAGCAAGAAGACGAGTAATCATCGCTTCACAACGAATAACCAAAATGGAACCGTGGCTATAGAGGATGGATATCTTAAGATTCCAAAGCTAAAAACGGGTATTAAAATCAAGCTGCACCGCCCATTCGTGGGACTGATCAAATCATGCACGATTTCAAAAACATCAACGGGAAAGTATTATGCTTCCGTATTGGTTGAAACGGATATCGTCCAGTTGCCCAAAATGCATACGAAGATTGGCGTTGATCTTGGGCTGAAAGACTTTGCTGTGACTTCAAATGGCGAAATCATATCCAATCCTAAATACTTGCGTACGTCTGAAAAGCGATTAGCGAAGCTGCAAAAGGATGTATCGCGGAAGAAGAAGGGAAGCCATAACCGTCATAAGGCTAGGCTGAAAGCTGCCAAGTTACATGAAAAAATAGCGAATCAGCGTAAAGACTTCTTGCATAAAACGTCTGCCAAAATGATAAACGAAAACCAAGTTATCGTGATGGAAGACTTACGTGTAAAGAATATGATGCAGAATCACAAACTTGCAAAAGCGATTAGCGAGGTATCTTGGCGTATGTTCCGTTCGATGCTTGAATATAAGGCTCAATGGTATGGCAGAGAGCTTATTATTGCCCCTAAGCACTATGCAAGCAGTCAGCTTTGCTCCTGTTGCGGTTATAAGAACGCAGAGGTGAAGAACCTCGCCTTGCGGGAGTGGACTTGTCCAGAATGTAACGTGCATCATGATCGCGATGTAAACGCTGCTCAAAACCTACTCAAACTAGCCATGTGATATGGAAATGATTGGGCTAGGGACTAGCCTTTGAGCTTGGGTAAACTTGGAGCAGTAGCTTCATTGACCAAGAAGCCGCCACCTCTTAGGTGGATGGTAGTTCACGATGAGTCCAACAGCAAGCAGAGGATACAGAAGAGAAGCAACTGCGTAACGAAAGGAGCACGGGTATGTTCCGGAGGGATTATATTGTACGGATGATTGAGGATATGACAGCTATGGTCGCCAAAGTAATGACCCTGAAGCAGGATAAAAAAACAACGGAAGCCCTGTGGGAAGTGGATGAGCTGCTGATGCGGCATTTTCGCCTGAATTCGCGTCTGTTCAATTCGTTGTCCGTAGAGGATATTATTGATATGTTTCGTCTCGGAGGGGTGCTTGAGGCCGACAAGCTGCAAGGAGTAGCCCGGCTGCTGAAGGAGGAAGGCGGGATTTACGCGGCCAAAGGAGACCGGGATGCGGCCCTGTTCAGGGCGATGCGTTCCCTGCATTTATTCATTTATGCCGATCTTCATGGTGCGGACCGGGAGCTGCTGAACATGACAGAAGAGATAAATGAGCTGCTGGAAGAAGTGGAGCCGTACCGCCTTCCCGCCAAGACTGAACGCCTCTTGATGGCGTACCACGAATCTCAGGGGCACTACGCCAAGGCGGAGAACAGTCTCTACCGGCTCTGGGAGCAGGGGGAGAATGTAGCCGAGGAAGGCAGGGAGTTGTACGGACGGCTGCTGCTCTTGAGTCCGGAGCAGTTAGCCCAGGGCAGTCTTCCTCTGGAGGAAGTGCAGCAGGGTAGGGAAGAATGGAGCAAGCTCACGGTTAATGCTATAATGTAACGATATTCAGGAGACAACGTGCTCTATTTTATAAACCCGAAAGTGAGATGTACCCATTTGGAAGCGTTGAAGGAATTGATCGAGCAAGTGATAACCGGCCGCACTCTGATTACGGCTACACTAAGCCAGCTGCGCAGCAAGGGCGATGCCGCCTACAATAAAGTACAGGTTAAGCCTGTTGAGCTAAAAGGAAAGCTGCATTATCAGTTTGCCTATTATATCGGCCCTAAGGTGGAGCACCGCAACATTCCGGCAGAGGATGCCGCTGAAGAGATGCTCTCTTTGCTGAGGGACACCTTCCGCCAAGGTCTGCTGTGTACGGCCGGTGCCGACTATCAGGTGCTGATCAGCAAGAAATACAAGGTATCGATTCTGACGAAATCAGCCAGCAAGCAGGAAGCGCCGGATCTGGCCCATAACCGCCGGAAGCAGTATGTGCTGGATGAGGGGGAGCCGGTGCCGTTCCTGGTCGAGCTTGGCATTATGAACAGCGAGGGCAAGGTGCTGGCCAAGAAATATGATAAGTTCCGCCAGATCAACCGGTTCCTGGAGATGGTTCAGGATGTGCTGGGCGATCTGCCGGCAGGCCGGCCGCTGACGATTGTGGATTTTGGCTGCGGCAAGTCTTATTTGACCTTCGCCCTGTACCATTATCTCGCGGTCCGCGAGCAGCGGGGGCTGAATATTGTCGGCCTTGACCTTAAGGCGGATGTCATTGCGCACTGCGATGCACTGGCTGCCAGGCTGGGTTATGACCGGCTGAAGTTCCTGGTGGGCGATATCGCCGACTATAATGAGCTGGATCAGGTGGACATGGTGGTCACGCTGCATGCTTGTGATACCGCCACCGATGCTGCACTGGAGAAGGCGGTGCGCTGGGGCGCATCGGTGATCCTCTCGGTGCCCTGCTGCCAGCATGAGCTGTTCGCGCAGGTAGAGAGCGAGGTGCTGAATCCGCTGCTGTCACACGGCATCCTGAAGGAGCGGTTCTCGGCGCTCGCCACCGATGCGATCCGGGCGAAGCTGCTGGACCTGATGGGATACCGCAGCCAGCTGCTGGAATTCATCGATATGGAGCACACCCCGAAGAACATCCTGATCCGTGCCGTCCGCAGCGACAGCGGTGACCGGGCTGCCAAATGGCGTGAATACACCGCATTCCGCGATTTCCTCGGTGCCAAGCCGTACCTGGAGCGCGTCTGCTCCGACCTGCTGCCCGCCGGCAGTACGGAAGTTTAATTCATGTGTTGAATAGTTTAGGGTATGACAGACCGGCCGCTTCCTGATGGGGGCGGCTGTTTTTGTGTGCGGTTTGGTGCTGGATGGATTGGGCGATCAGGGGATCGAGCCTAATGAGTTGGGCGGATGAAGCAAATGTATGCGAAAAACTGAACACAATTGTTGCTGATGCGAAGGTGAGTAGGCAGGATGATGGCTATAGATAGCTTTTGAGAGACAATAATGCTCCTGAACTGATGGAGGGCCACTTTTGGTGGGATGAGGTGCACAAGTGCTCTTCATTTGAGCGTGAGAGCTGGTTTGGTTGGGATGAGGTGCACAAGTGCTCTTCATTTGAGCGTGAGAGCTGGTTTGGTTGGAATGAGGAGCACAAGTGCTCTTCATTTGAGCAGGTGAGCATCTTTCGGCGGAATGAGGAGCATAAGTGCCCTTCATTTGTGCATGTGAGCTAACTTGGGTGGATTAACTGCTACTTCTGTTTTCCGGTAAATATGGGCAGACTGTTAAGCATCATGAGCAATAGGAGATTTAGGATGCGGGTGAACGGGAATGAACGGCAAAATGATTGGTTGGTTACTTTGATTTGCGGGTTGGGATTAATAGCAGCGGGGACGGCGGCGTGTCTGCTGAGAGGGTTCTTTTTCACCGGGGAGATGTATTTGTTCCTGACGGTGTGGTTTGGCTTGTGCGGAGTCTTGCTGGGATTGGTAGTTATCTATATGGCGGCTGGTAGAGGGGCGCAAGTAGAGGAGCAGCCTGAACGTAGAAAGCATATTCGGGAGTTGGCTGGCAGTATAGGTGGAGGGAGGGGGCTGGCTGTCTGGGGGTTACTCAGCGCTTGTGTGCTACTCTGTCTCTTGTATGCTATCCATGCACTGGGCAGTCCCGTATCCGCGCAAGGAACGCTGAATGAAATGCTGCGCTCAGGCTTCTACACTAGCTTTGTGACATTCGCTTTGCTGGCGGCACGAACCCGCCGGGGAAGAACTCTTCTTGCAGCAGTGTGGCATCTGATGGGAATCACTATTAGTTTGTCGGCCCTCTTGGCAGTCTGCGGAGGTCTGCCGGTTCCTTATGCAGTGGCGTATACCCAGTCGCCCGGAGTCAGTGCCACTGGTGCCAGGCTGGCCGGATTGCTTCAGTATCCGAATGCCTTTGGTGCGGTGATGGCCGTGTATTTGCTGGAACGGATTTTTGCTGCCGCTTACAGCTTCAGGTCTGAAGATTCTGGGAAAGCAGCGGATGGGGAGAAGAACGGTGCGTTTGGAGGCGTGGCTGTAGGCGGAGTAGATAAGGGAAGTGCAGGCAGCAGTGCGGTGCGTGCGAGTGTCAGCGGAGCGGGTGAGGCAGGTGCAGAAGGTGTGGGTGTGGACAATAATGCTGAGCGTATGTGTGTTAGCAGAGCGGGTGAGGCAGATGCAGAAGGCACGGGTGCGGGCAATAATGCTGAGCCTATGTGTGTCAGTGGAGAGGGTGAGGTAGGTACAGGAGATGCAGCCATCAGTGCGAAGCGGACCGGAACCTGGTCCGCTTCGCACTGGCTAAGAGCGGCGCGCCTGCTGCCGCTCTTCCCGTACGCCGCCGCGCTGCTGCTCAGCGAGTCGCGCGGCGCATGGCTGGCTGCGGCTGCCGCCGGTGCCGCAGCCCTTCTCCTGAAGCGGCAACTGTTCGTGCCGCTTCTAATCACCGGCGCCGCCCCCGTTGCCGCGGCGGCGCTGCTCTACCGCCAGCTGGCCCGCTCCGGGCTGGCGGCAGAGCCCCTGCCCGGCCTGCTGCTGCTGGCCGGGCTTTGGGCCGGCGCGTGGCTAGCCGGCCTGTGGCTGCACCGCCGCAGCTGCCGTGCGGCGGGCGGACACCGCGCCGCCGTGCTGGCGCTGGCGGCGGCGGGCTGGACGGCGGCGGCCAGCGCCATCCTGCTGCTGGTACGCGCGCGGATCACCGGGCCGTCACCGACGGCCGCCGCGCGCGGGCTGTTCTACCGCGACGCCTGGAAGCTCGCGGCAGAAGCGCCCTGGCTGGGGAGCGGGGGCGAGACCTGGCGGCATACGTACCTGGCCGCTCAGTCCCGCCCCTACGTGGGCAGCCAGGTGCACAGCGGTTACCTCGACATCCTGCTGAACCTCGGGATGGCGGGTCTGGCTGCGGTCCTCCTGTTGCTCTTGGCCGCAGGAGGGCTGGTATTCAAGGCATCACCAAGGCTGCTTCCGCCTCTGCTGGTGATTATTCTGCATAGCGCAGCCGATTTCGACTGGAGCTATGGACTGGTCTGGTTGCTGCTGCTCCTGCTGCCCGCTTGGGCAATTGCCGAAGCAAACAGCCGGACCGCTAGGACGGCTGTCCCTACAGTTCTGCATGACTCCCGTTGGCGGCGCAGCAAGCCGGCTGGCCAGCGAAAGAACCGGCTTCGCCGATTATGGAGATACGCAGGCATAACCGTTCTCTGCGGGCTGACCCTTCTATGCAGCAGTCTTTCCTTCCAGGCCATGAAGGGGGCCGCCCTATTCAAGCAGGCGGTCAGGGAGAGTGATCCTGCCGTAAGAATTACGCTGCTGCAGCAATCACTGAGCTGGAACCCGAGAGAGCCGCAGACTGCGGTTGCATTATCGCGGCTGCTTCCACAGAAGCAGGGGGTTGATCTGCTCCTGCGAAGCCTGTTATTCTCTCCGGGGGACGTTGCCCTGCACGGGGAGCTTGCGGCAAGTTCTCTGCGGGGCAGTGATCCTGGAGAAGCGCTATACTGGGTCCGCCGCAGTCAACAGACAGATCACTTTAATGCTGCCAGAAGGCTTGCTGCTTTAAAAGGAATGCTTGAGATGGGGGAACGCAGCTTGGCAGAGGGAGACAGACGTATAGCGGCGGACAGCGCGGCGGCGGGACTAGAGCTGCTGCGGCAGTACAGCCTGCTGACCGCCAAGGAGCAGGACAGAGGACCGCAGCACAATGACCGCAACTTCACCCTGCTTCCGCAGAGTGCAGGGATCTACTTTCAGTTAACACATTTACAGTCCCAGGCGCTGCTTAGCTCCAACGACAGATAAGACGCACCTCATATTGGAACCGGAGCTTGATCTGAGGTGGTGAACATATCAGCATAATGACTGCAGCTTCATCCTAGTACCTCATCAGATTTAAAATAGTGGAGAAGAAGCAATTACCCTTCAAATTACATCTTTTCCAAGCGGGGATTGTTCTTCAGGGGCGTTTGGCTTAGCGTAACGGACTGAGGTGCTCTTAATTTGGGAAGAAAGGCGCCAACTGGGCGAGTGACGGACTCCATGGGCCTTATCCTTTACACTTCGGCTCCAAAACGTCTCGTAGGGAGACAATAAGGCCGCCTGAGTCCGTTACGCTGCAAAAAGTGGCGTTTTCGTGGGGATAAGGTCTCTCCGGTCCGTTAGATTTCGGGGTGGAGTTTAACAAGCTTATCCACCCTTTTAAACCTGACACTGTACTAGTAGCGCATCAGATTAAAAATAGTGGGTGGGCATGATGAGGCCTGAAGGACTAAAAGAGTGCAGTCCTCGGGCCCAATGTATGCGAAAAACCGAACACAATAATAGGTGTTATCGCTTTACTGACCCAATCCATAAATTTAATTGACGCTGTACTAGGACTGCCGCCGCCGCCCATTACCCAAGCCACAGTTTCTAGCCATCCCCGGACTAATCTCAGACTTTTACACTCCGTGAGATCAGCCATGAGTACACAATAGGGACAATAGTCATGATTACCAGAGCGGTGATGATCATGCTGATCGACAGCGTAGCGGGCATGAAGGCCGCAAGCGCAATTAGCAGACCACCGGTCACCCACATTCTTCCGGAGAAACGGTGGGTTCTCCGCCATACGGCAGGGTTATGCAGCGTCCAAGGCGTGCGGACTCCCGTGAAATAATTATCCCTGATCTGCGGCAGGAAATTTCCGATTACAGCCAGCAGCAGCCCTATGCTTACAGTAGCCCATTTTCCGGCAGGAAATTGCACATCCAGCCCATAACTGACCGACAGGACAAGGGCGGCATCACAGATGACGGCAACGGTGAGACGGACCATTTTGTAAGCGCCCGGGAACTTATTGTAATTCTCTCCCTTGGGGTCAATATTACGTATAAACTGCATCGCCAAAGGAAAAATCAATCCCATAAAAGAGAACAAAGCAATAACAGAACCCTTGCTCCAGTAAGTATTGACCTTGCCGGTTATACTGAATTGAGCGGGCAGCTGATCCGGCAGCCTGCCGTAATTCACCAGCGCATAGCCCAGTGAGAGAAACCCAAGAATGACAACCAGCGTATCCTGCCATTTCCATGTGAAATTCTTCATCAAGATTCATCCTCCGTATGTTTAATAGTGCCCGGACCACTTTTCCCCTTGGCCCGCAAGCCCTTTGGGTTAGCATCCGCCTGAACCTCCGGTTTTCTGTCCGTACTGCTCTTGCCCGTACCCGTCAATTCCAGGAACCAGCCAAGCACCTCTTCAAGTACCGTGGAGTCCAGCGAATAGACGATGAATTGCCCGTTACGTTCGTCCTGCACCAGCCCCGCGTGCTTCAGTGCATTGAGGTGGTGAGAGATGCTGGGCTTCGTCATATTGAAAAAATCGGCGATTTCCCCGGCCGTCCGGTCCTTTTCACGCAGCAGCCGGAGAATTTGCCTTCGGGTCGGGTCTGCGAGCGCTTTGAACGATTCATTCAACTCTATATCCTCCTTTCGATATTTAAATAATTATCTAAATATATAATACGACTCGATTCCAATCTTTGTAAATACAGAAACTCATATATGCTGTAGAAGGGATTATTCCCGCCGAACCGCTACCATCCTTTGAAAGAATGCCAAAGCCGTTTACGCTTGTTTTCCATAAGTAGAAGTCGTAAGCCTGCATATGCTAGAATAGGCTAGGAGAAGCTGGATACATAGAGCGGTTAAGCAGATGGGTTCTGCCAGCAGAATACCAGGCTATTACGCCATACGGGAGGAGACCTGCAGTGCACTTTATATCTGATGTCATTTCACATTTGTTTGAATGGATTCAGTCTCTGGGCTACTTTGGAATTATGATCGGGCTCATGATTGAAGTCATTCCAAGTGAGATTGTCCTGGCTTTTGGCGGCTATTTGGTCTCACAAGGCGATATTAACTTTTTTGGCGCCGTGCTGTTCGGTACCGTCGGGGGAGTGATCGCCCAGATCTTTGTTTATTGGATTGGCCGTTATGGCGGCAGGCCTGTGCTGGAGAAGTACGGCAAGTACATTTTCATCTCCAAAAAGCATATTGACCACTCTGAAGAATGGTTTCAAAAGTATGGAACCGGTGTGATTTTCACCGCCCGCTTTATCCCGGTTGTCCGCCATGCCATATCGGTCCCGGCCGGTATTTCCCGCATGCCGCTGGGCAAATTCACTTTGCTGACAACCCTTGCAGTCATTCCATGGAGCGCGTTGTTTGTCTATCTGGGGTATACGCTTGGAGACAAGTGGGAGACCATTGATGAGGTCGCAGCCAAGTACACTCATGAGATTCTTCTTGGCGCTATTGCGGTAATTATTCTGTATTTCCTGTTCAAGTGGTACAAATCCAAAAAGAAGGGTAGTGCAGTATGAAGCAGAATGTAGCATCCAAATTTGGCCAAGGCCTGACTCCGCGCCAGTTCGTGGAAGCCATGACGAAGAACCAGCAGGCTTTTGAATCCTGGTACGAGAAGTTCACCTGGGAAGACGAGAGTGACCGAGAATATTTCGAGAGCCTGAATCACCGTGATGATCTGCGTGTGCTGATTCTGGCTGCGGACTGGTGCGGAGATGTGGTCCGCAATGTCCCGGTGGTCTTCCGGATTCTGGAGACTGCGGGTATCAAGACGGAAGTGCTGATTCTCGAAGAGAACCAGGACCTGATGGACAACTTCCTGACCATGGGCGGCCGTTCCGTTCCCATCGTGATTTTTGCGGACACCGGAGGTTATGTACTGGGGCAGTGGGGACCGCGTCCGGAGCATGTCCAGACCCTGATGAGAGAATTCAAACGGGAGAACCCGGACCGCGAAGCAGCGGACTATGACAGCAAAATTACCGAAGTGCGCAAAGCAATGGGGCAAGCCTACGGAGAAGGAACGGAATCACACGCAGTTATCGCCAAAGAGCTGCGCAGTCTGATCTCCGGATTCTAATGCCGATGCTTAATATTCGTTCTTATAATCTAGGGGCACTCCAGACCAATGCCTACCTTCTGACGGGGGCAGACCCTAAGCGCGGTGTCATCATTGATCCGGGTGCTAATCCTGCGGGTCTGCTCCGCGGCGCTGAGGGAATGGAGATTGAAGCGATTCTGCTGACGCATGCCCATTTCGACCATATTGCCGGGCTGGACGAGGTCCGCAAAGCGAAGAAGTGCCCGGTTTATATCCATCCGCTGGAGAGTGAGTGGCTGGGCAGCCCGAAGCTGAACGGCTCCTTGATGTGGCCTGATACCACGCCTCCCGTCAGCACAGATCCGGCAGAATACGATCTGGCGGAAGGCCAGATTCTGAAGCTGCTAGGTCTTTCTTTCCGGGTGCTGCATACACCGGGACATTCACCGGGAAGCGTCAGCTTCCTGTGCGGGAATGATTTGTTCGCCGGTGATGTCTTGTTCAAAATGGGAGTGGGACGTACCGATCTTCCGGGCGGCAGAGAACGGGATCTGATTGACTCGATCCGCGGCAAGCTCTACCGGCTGGATGAGGAAGTGAGAGTGTTTCCCGGACATGGTCCGCGAACCTCAATCGGCTATGAAAAGCTTCACAACCCTTATGTCCCGATGTAAGAGGACGCCATAGCCGTTTCCGTTTGCCGTGTAACGACATCTTTTGGCCGGATTTGACACAAACCGGGAAATTAGAGGTAGACAAGCCGGGGCCAGATTGTTACAATATGGTTAATTAAATGTAACATTTACCTCGCGAAGCACGCAGACTGTGGAATAATCCCGGTTTGCGTTCTTTTTTTTGCCTATAGAGATGAATTTTATTGGGGGAAGCAGAATGAAGGATAATATGCATTGCCAGTTGGATTATGGGGAATTGGAAGCGAAAGATTCATTGATAGCGGAGCGGAATGAAGTGAATGATCTGGCCGGGAAGAGTGATACTAAGTATACGCTGTTCTGGAGCTTTCCCGGAGGCAAGGGGGCTATTCAGCCATGGAGACGCAGACTGTGGGAGCTGCAGAATAATTCTGACTCGGAATGAACGATAACTATTACATAGACGTATTACAGGTGTGACAGAAGAGATAAGGGGAGGGGCTATGGGCGACACGACGCTGGAGATGATCAGTCAGGCACAGCAGGGTGACGCTGCCGCACTGGCGGTGTTGCTGCGGGAGCATTATCCCTTCCTGTACAAGTATCTGATCAAAGCGACACTTGACCCTTTGCTTGCGGAAGAGATTGCTCAGGACACGATGGTCAGATGCATGGAGAAGATCGGGACTTATAATGGGACCTCGGCATTCTCTTCATGGCTAATTACCATTGGCAGCCGGTTGTATATTGACCGTAAGCGGCGCTGGAGCCGGGAGGCACAGTGGCGGGAAGGGCAGATGCAGGAGCAGGGGAACCGCAGTCTGCGCTGGAGCTTTGAGAGCCGGAATATGGAGTGGAGTGAAGTGCTCGATGCCTTGTCGCGTCTATCCTCTGCGCACAGAATGGCTGTGCTGCTGAAGCATTATTACGGATACAGCTACGATGAGATCGGGGAGATGCTGGAGATCCCTTCCGGAACGGTCAAATCACGGGTAGCTGCCGGACTGGGTCAACTGCGAAAGGAGCTGAATGAGGATGAGGTTTAAGAGTGACGAGGAGCTGCTGGGTAAGCTGTCCGAAGAACTGGATCATCTGGATATGCTGTACGCCGATGTTACTCCGCCCTCCTTGCCGGAGCTGGAGCAGCTTATTGCCGGGGAAGCTGTCCGCCGGAGGAAGCGGCGCCGTAAGGAACTGCTGCTATTCATTCTAGTGGCTCTTGTGCTGGTTACCATAGTGATTTCTGTTCTAAGTACGGCGCCGGTGCTGTATTGGAGTCTGCAGGCAGTGTTCATTCTGAGCGCACTTGGCAGCCTGGGAGCAGCGCGGATCAGACACGGGCGGGAGGAATCATAATCGTGAAAGAGCTGCAGGAGATACCTGTTTGGATTTGGATAATTCTTGCAGTTGTGCTGCTGCTGCAGGGAACCTGGCTGTTCCGTGATGCCAGGGACAGAGGTCAGGGGATGAAGGCCTGGTTCTGGGGAATCTGGGGACTTACCGGTGCACCGTCACCGGCAGTATGTTACCTGCTGTTTGTAGTTCTTCCAGATAAGCGCAAACGGAAGACTGGAAGGAGCCGCTGAGACAATAGTCCCTTGCCAGGGAGACAAGGAGGATACCTTTATGAAGGATTTGAATTGGGGATTGATTGGGCCGCTGCTTGCACTGCAGGTAGTGCTGGCAATAATCGGTCTGATTTCATTGAGCAAGACAGAGCAAGTACGCGGACCGAAATGGATGTGGGTTCTGTTCTTGATTTTTGGTAACCTGCTGGGCAGCGTGGCTTACTTCACTCTGGGAAGGAAAGAATTCTGATGCCGCTGCTTGAGGTCAAGGATCTTCACAAGAGCTTTAAGGGGCATCCCTCGGTGAACGGCATCAGCTTTGGAATTGAAGCAGGACGCTGTGTCGCGCTGCTCGGACCCAATGGAGCCGGGAAGACTACAACGCTGCGTATGCTTGCCGGTCTTCTGCCGCAGACTGCCGGAACGATCACTTTTGGCGGGGGCTCTCCGGGGACGGATTACCGTCAGTATTTGGGTTATCTCCCCCAAGCCCCGGCTTTTTACAACTGGATGAGCGGTCACGAATACATCTTATTTGCCGCCAGGATGAGCGGCATGAATGCACGGGAGGCTGCGGCGGCATCGGGCGCTGTGCTGGAGCGTGTGGGACTAGGCTCTGCGGCACGGCGACGGATTGGCGGTTATTCCGGGGGGATGAAGCAGCGCCTTGGGCTGGGCCAGGCCCTGGTACACCGACCGCGCCTGCTTTTGCTGGATGAGCCTGTCTCCGCGCTTGATCCTATCGGACGCCGGGAAGTCATGGAGCTGCTCAGGGACATCCGGGAGGAGACAACTGTTATTTTCTCCACGCATGTGCTGCATGATGCGGAAGAGATATGCGATGATGTCGTATTGATGAACAAGGGGACTATAGCCGTTCAAGGAACCTTGTCCAGTCTCCGCGCAGAGTACAGTCTGCCGGTAATCCGGCTCACTACAGGGAAAGAAGATTCGGCTATCCGCTGGCTTGAAGCGCTTAGACACAAGGATTTTATTGAAGAGGCGCTAATTTCGGATGGTAAGGCCGTGTTCAACGTCACAGATGTAGAACTCGCCCGCCGGACGCTCTTGCAGGAAGCTGTGGAGCTGGATATTCCGCTGCTGCAATTTGAAGCAGGCTCATCGACACTGGAGGACCTGTTCATGAAGGTGGTGGGAACATGAGGAGACTTTGGGCTCTATATTTGAAGGAGATGCTGGAGAGTGTGCGCAGCTATAAGCTGATTTGGATTCCGGTGGTGTTTATTGTTCTGGGAATTATGCAGCCGCTGGTCAGCTTTTATATGGCGGATATCCTGGCGTTCTCTTCCAATGTCCCGGCTGGATTGATGGAGAATATGGAGAGACTGGCCGCGTCCTCTGTAATGGCTCAGGCCCTGGGCCAGTATGGAACAATTGGGATGCTGATTCTGGTGTTGGGAACGATGAACAGCCTGGCAGGAGAGCGCAGCAGCAGTACCTCTGAACTGTTAATGGCGAAGCCGGTCTCCTCTATATCCGTTGTTGCAGCCAAATGGACCGCGAACTTCACAGTGCTGGTTATTGCCATTGGGCTGGGGTCAGCGGGAGCGGCTTATTATACAGTACAGCTTATGGGGGCTCTATCCTGGCGGGATGTGATTGCAGCGTCCGGACTGTATGCGCTGTGGCTGCTCTGTGCGGTGTCGCTTACGCTGCTCTTCAGTGCCTGGCTGCGCGGGCCTGCTGCTGCCGGTCTAGCTCTCCTGCTGGCAGCGGTCATGAGCCTCGTCCATGGCCTGTTGCCGGTTAAGCTGAACTGGATGCCTGCTTCTCTGCCGGGAATGTCTGCCGGTGTACTTGCAGATGGAGGCACCGGAGTAAGCTTGGCGCCCATTGTCTCCGCAGTGCTCCTGATTATTATTTGCATTGCCGGTGCCTCACTGTTGGCTGGAAGGAATAAATTGCCAGTTTAGCAAGCTTTGCAATAAGTAAGCTATCTTTCATGAATTTTCAGACTGTTTTCTGCGGAAATTCATCCTACCATCATCCTGCTGCTGGACAGCTCTATCTTTTTTTAGTAGACTGTTGAAACAAGCAGATCCATGATAGATTTGGTCAGGAGGTAGGATGATGCTGCGTTTAGGAGAGAAGATTGTCATTGTCGCGGACGCTTTTGAGCAGAGTCTTCCTATCGGAGACTATGGCTACCTGATTGCTTACGACCGCAATCCTGATAATGCGTTTGATTATGTCATTCGTGTTCCCGAAGCTAACCGGAATTTCTATGTTACGGCAGAGGATATTGAGGCCGAAGAGCAATTGCTGGTAGCAGAAGCCGAGAGAGCCACGCACGAAGCGCTGATAGATTATGCATTGTCAACGTACAACGAGAAGCTGTTCCATCACCTGATGAACGGCGAAGAAGTTGAAGTGGAAGAGATAGAGACAACATCCCAAGAAGGTTTGTCCCAGGCGGATTTCATCAAGCAGGTGAATCTTCGCGCTTGGATTTAAGTAAGGGCCGGCGAATGCCGGCTTTTTTTGTCTCCGCGTGCCCAGCTAAGCGCGCTGTTTATAGTACACACCTTTGAGAACAAAATGACTATTAATTCAAACGATTATTACTATTTTGGTCCAGGGAACGGATGATAAGATCAGCAAAGAGCAGGGCAATATAGCTATAAACCGGGGGTGATAAAAATCAGCTGCTTACGGGAGACAGCCATGGCGCCTCCCATGCTGTATACGCTTCCACTTATAATTAGAACCGGTCCAGAGTGCGTCCTTGTAAAGTGTTTTCTTTGCGGTAGACTCTGGGCAATGTGCCGGTGACCCTTTTGAAGGCTTTGGTAAAGTAATTATAATCGGGAATGCCGACTTGCTCCGCAATTTCGTAAATCGGACTGTCGGTTTCACCCAGCAGCCTTTTGGCCATTTGGATACGGAGGCTACGGATATATTCTGCAATGCCCATGCCAAAGTTCTGCTCCGAGAGCTTATAGAGATGGGATTTGCTGATGCTGAATGCTTTGCACAGAACGGGAACGGAGAGCGGTTCCTGGATATGCTCTGTAATATAACCGTCGATCTTTTGTGCCAGCGTATCCTCCTTCAGCACCAGCATCCGGGATAGATACAGGTAGCTGGCGCTCATCTCCATGGTTTTGGCGTAAGCATCAATGACTTCCTTGGAGATGTATTTTTTGCGCTGGAAGGCGCTGTACAGTCTATTCATATCCACATTATAGGGGCTTATATTCTCACAGACCTTATCCCATAACTCATCACGGGACCCGGTCTGCAGCAATTGGCCGAACATAATATATCCGATGACCTGATTGTCCGTTTGAATAGGAACCACCGTTTCGGTAAGTCCGGCATGACACTGATAGGTGTAAAGGGCTTTCTCCTTTTTCACTTGGGTGCAGGCTGCCTGGTCACAGAGGATGCACTGGGCCTCCGCGCGCGGATCACTGCGGATGATATGGCAATATGTCGAATGACGGGTAGGGTATGCGGCCAGCTCAGTGAAGGAATTGTCGAAAATCACGGTGCGGATACCGGTCAATGTATAGAAATTGCGCAGCAATTCCTTGACTTCGGGCAGGTTGAACAACAAGCTCATGGTGCGGCCTCCTCTTCTTCCGGGTTGTTTCTTTCGTTGCTGGCAACATTGTACTGTATTTGATATAGGACACACAAACCAAGAGAGACGGAGGTGCTTATTAATGCCGCTAGTCGATATGCCGTTAGAACAATTATTAACGTATGAGGGACGCAATCCCCGTCCGGCCAACTTCGAGGCTTATTGGGAACAAGCACTGCAAGAGATGAGAAATACGGATGCCCGTGTGGAACTGGTGAGAAGCGAATTTCAGGTTCCGTTCGCCGAATGCTTCCATTTGTATTTCACGGGGACAGGCGGAGCGCGTATCCATGCGAAGCTGGTCAAGCCGAAGCATGTTGCAGGTCGGCACCCGGCGGTAGTGCAGTTCCATGGGTACGCCCACCACTCGGATGACTGGGCCGACAAGCTAATCTATGCTTCCTTGGGCTTTACTATAGCCACATTGGATTGCAGAGGCCAGGGAGGACTGTCCGAAGATGTTGGCGGGGTCAAAGGAACCACACATAAAGGGCATCTGATTCGCGGACTGGATGATGCGCCCGAACGGCTGCTGTTCCGGCAGATCTATCTTGATGCGGCACAGCTCGCCGGAATTGTAATGGACATGCCGGAAGTGGATACCGCCCGCGTCGGTGCAATCGGCGGATCGCAGGGAGGGGGGCTGGCGCTGGCCTGTGCGGCGCTTGAGCCGCGGATCAACCGGGCTGCACCCAGTGTTCCGTTCCTGTGTGATTATAAACGGGTATGGGAAATGGACCTGGCCCGAGATGCCTACGAGGAACTGCGGACGTTTTTCCGTCACCGCGATCCCCAGCACCTGCGGGAGGATGAGATTTTTGAACGGCTCGGCTATATTGATGTTCAACACCTGGCGGACCGGATCAGCGGCAAGGTGATGATGGGTGTGGGATTGCTGGATACGGTGTGTCCGCCTTCGACGCAATTCGCCGCCTACAACCGAATCCGCTGCGAGAAGAAACTGGAGATCTATCCCGATTTCATTCATGAACGGCTGCCGGGCTTCGAGGACAAAACCATACAATTTCTGCTTGAAATGTGAGAGGCTAACCGCCTCTCTTTATTATTGTTTAAGGGCCTGCTGCAGAGGTATGATGGGACTACAGGGGAGGCTTGTGGAAGGAGAGAGATATTGTTGATCAGATTTATGAGAACGCTTTCAATTTATCCCAAACTTGTTATGGCTTTCTTGCTTGTCATTATTCCGCTCTACCTGTGGGGGCTGGTCATGAATCAATCCGGACAGGAGGTTGTCCAGAAGCAAATCTCGGAATCCATGGCCAGCCGTGTCCACTTCTATCTGACTTCGCTGGAGACAGAGCTGACACGGCTGACGCGGCTGAAGCTGGAGTATGTCAATGACGATGATTTGCTCTTGCTGGCGACGGTTCCGAACCAGTTGAACGATTATGAACGGACCCGCGCCTTGTTATCCGCCAAGAGCAAATTATATTTGCTCAAAAGCTCCAGCCCGTTCGTGGAGAACGTTAAGCTGTATATTCCTTCCCTGGACCGAAGCATCAATGCCAACAATTTCGACAGTGCGATGCCGCCTGAAGAACTGGAGGGCATTCTGAACCCGGCCCACATGAAATCACCGATCTTCGGTATGGGCGAGAAGCTGCTGATGAGTGCCGTCTATCCCGATGCGGTGTACGCCGGCCGGCCGCCTGTGCTGGCCATCGAAATTCAGCTGTCACGCCCGGAGATTCTCCGCTCACTCTCCAGCATGGCCGAGGGGGAGGGCGGCGGAGCTCTATGGATGGACACCGGCGGCCAGTGGCAGATTGCCTCCGGTGTGGAGGACTCGCTGCTGGCTGCGTTCGGGGAAGCTCTCCGCGGGGAGTTGCTCAACGACAGCGGCGAGTCCGGCCAATACCGGCTGGAGTCGGCAGGCATTGACTATTTTGGAGCCAGTGAATTTTCACCGCTGCTGGGGACGACTTTGGCCGTGTTTGTCCCTGCGGAGACGGTGCTGGAGCCGCTGAACAAGCATCGCAACTGGATTTGGGGAGAGTCGCTGGTCGCTTTGCTGCTCGCCGTAGTGTTCTCTTACTGGATATACAGGTTTATTCATAAGCCGATGAGGCGGCTGATTACTTCCTTCCGGAGAGTGGAGATGGGTGATCTGAGTGTCAGGCTCTATCACGGCAATCAGGATGAATTCAATTATGTATATAACCACTTCAACCATATGCTGGAGCGGATTCAGGAGTTGATTCATGAGGTGTATGAGCAGCAGATCAGATCCCAGCAATCCGAGCTTAAGCAATTGCAATCGCAGATTAACCCCCATTTTTTCTACAACACCTTCTTCATTCTGCAGGGTCTCGTTCGTATGAGGGAACATGAAGTAGCCGAGCGGATGCTTCACCACCTCAGCGGCTATTTTCAGTTTATTACACGTAGTGGAGCGGAGCAGGTCAGTCTGCTTGCAGAGATGAAGCACGCATGGTCTTATGTGGAGATTCAGAATATACGTTTCGCTGGTACGGTCACAGCCGAACTGGAGCCCATACCGCAGGGGTGGGAGGCTTCCATGGTACCTCGGCTCATTGTCCAGCCATTAATTGAGAACGCTTATGCCCACGGGCTGGAGAACAAGCTGGCAGAAGGGATGCTGCGGGTAAGCTTCCGGGAGGAAGGGGAGGACCGGCTGGTCATCGGGGTGGAAGACAACGGAGAATCGCTGGACGAAGAACAGCTGAATGCGCTGCGCAGAACGCTGGCTCTTGCTGAAGAAGCGATGGAGACGACAGGAATCCTCAATGTGCACCGCCGGCTCCAGTTGAACTATGGTCCGGCGTTCGGAATTGAAGTATCACGCAGTGAACTGGGCGGATTGAAGGTGCTGCTGATGATAAGACGGGAAGAAGGGAGACAGCCATGATCAGACTGCTGATTGTCGATAATGAACGGTGGATTGTACGGAACCTGCTTGATCTGTTCGGGCATTGGGACAAGCTGGAGCTGGAGGTATACGGTGCGTATTCCGCTGCGGAGGCACTGGAGCAGCTCGGAAAGATGAAGTTCGATATTGTATTGTCCGATATCCGTATGCCGGGAATGGACGGGCTTGAGCTGCAGCAGGAAATCAGACGTCACTGGCCGTGGTGCAAAATTATTTTTTTGAGCGGATATAACGAATTTGATTATATACAGCAAGTCATGCGCGGCGGCGGGGTGGACTACCTGTTAAAGACAGAAGGCGAGGAAGCGATTCTTCACGCTGTGGAGCAGGCCGCTGCGCAATTGGATGCGGCGGTGGAAGCAGAGGAGCTGATTGAGCGCGCGCACCGGCAGCTACAGCTTGTCCGTCCGCTGCTGCTGGGTGATTATTTGCTGGAGCTGATGCAGGGGGATAGCACGGGCGTAAGCCAGCTTGCACATAAATTCCAGGAGCTGGAATGCCCACTGGATGCTGCCCGCGGCGTACTGCTCACCATCGGGCGTGTGGACGATTGGCGGGACGAGCTTAGTGTAGCAGACAGGGAGCTGATGCTGTACGCTATCCGGAATATTGCCGAAGAATATTGGCTCCCCTCCGTGCGCTGCCTCAGTCTGCGTTATGAGAAGAACAAGCTGCTATGGCTGCTGCAGCCTATGGCAGACGCTCCGGAGGACAGGGCGCGGGCGCTCCGGTTCATCCATGGGACGCTTGAGACGATCGCCATGAGCTGCAAGCGGCTGCTGAAGCTGCGGCTGTCGTTCTCGGCGGGTGCAGCATTTCGCCCCTGGGAGGAGGCGCCCCGACAGTTCAGCACCCTGAAGGCGCTGCTGGGACGGGGACTCGGCATGGGCAAGGAGCTTGTCCTGATCGAACAGCGCAAGGAAGCCGGAGAGGAGGCGCAGCAGGCAGAGCTGCACAATCATGAAATTAGCAGCCAGTTGGGGAAGCTGGGAGCCATGGCGGCTTATTTGGACAACGGACAGCAGGAGCATTTTTTTCTCGAATTCGGCAAGCTGGCAGCGTTGGCCTCCCCTGCGCGCGGCACCGACAGCCGGCTGAAGCTGGAGATCTACTATTCGCTCATGTGTTTGTTGCTGTCTTATATGAACCGCTGGGAACTGCATGAGGTCATCGGAGAGTCCATGAATTTGGACAAGCTTACAAGATATGAGGCCCACCCTTCCTGGGAGAGCGCGGAAGATTATTTGTCGGCGCTGGCCATGCAGCTGTTTGAACAAAAGCAGGATGACCAGGTCTACCGCGAGCATGATTTGATTACCCGCGTCCGGTTATACGTAGAGCACCATTTGGCCGGCGATCTCTCCCTGACCCGGATCGGTGATGTCGTCGGCTACAATCCGTATTACTTGACCCGGTTGTATAAGCGTTTAACGGGCCAGTCGTTGCCGGATTACGTGGCTTCCTCCCGGTTGGCTGAAGCCCAGAAGCTGCTGGAGGGCGGCAGTCTGATTGTGCAGGACATTTCGAAAGCGGTAGGCTTTATGACGGAGCAATCGTTCTACCGCTTTTTCAAGAAGGAGACCGGCATTACTCCCCAGGAATACAGAGAGCGGCATACCTTATCCAAATCGGATAATCAAAAGTGAAAATCGGCGAGTAGAGGGGCCAGGGGAAGCGAGCCTATAATAATGCTAAATAAGGCGAACTTTCACGAAGCTCCTCCAAGATTGAAGGGGGATAAGAAGTGAAGGGAAAGAGATTGGCAGTCTTGACGTCTTACGGAATCGTTCTGTCGCTGCTGCTGAGCGCGAGCAGTCCCGGAACGGGCATAATTCTGAACTCTGCGGAACATGAAGTCTACCCGTTTGGAAAATACGATCCGCCGATTCAGCTTCATATCGCTCGTCCGGTCGATCAGACCTGGACGTATCCCGGCGGTGACAGCATTGAAGATAATATCTGGTACCGGGAGTACCGCAGCCTGCTGGGCATCGAAATTGAACACGATTGGACCGCCCTGCCGGGCGAGTACAGCCGTAAGCTGAATGTCCTGATCGCATTGGGCAGTCTGCCGGAGATGTTCTCCGTCTCGGCAGGCCAGCTCAAACAGCTGGCGGATGCGGATCAATTGGAAGATCTGACGGCGGTATACGAGCGCTTCGCTTCCGGCCGCACCAAAAAACTGCAGCTGGGAGACGGCGGTGCGGCCTTGGCTTCCGCCACGTTCAACGGCAAACTGCTGGCCATTCCCATCGTCAATGCTCCGATCTACGAAGCCAATCTGCTGTGGGTGCGAACGGACTGGCTGGACAAATTGGGTCTGCCTGAGCCCAAAACGCTGGAGGAGGTGTTTGCGATTGCCGATGCATTTACGGGGCAAGATCCCGACGGCAACAACCGGCAGGATACCTTTGGCCTGGCCATCAATAATTACCTGTATGGCGGCATTGCCTCGGTTACCGGATTCTTCAATGCGTATCACGCTTATCCGCAGACCTGGATCAAGGACGGGAACGGTCAAGTGATGTACGGTTCCATTCAGCCGGAGATGAAGCGTGCGCTGGGCAAGCTTCAGGAGATGTACAGGAACGGGCAGCTGGACCGGGAATTCGGTGTCAAGGACAGCGACCAGGTGGTGGAGGATATCTCCGCGAACAAGCTCGGCATGACGTTCGGCGCCAACTGGAATCCCTATGTATTTCTGGATGCCGTACGGCAAAACCCCGGAATGGAGTGGAAGCCGTATGCGGTGCCTTCGGTGGATGGCGTGCCGGCCAAGGCCAGCGTCGGATTCTCGGCCAGCGGATATGTCGTAGTGCGCAAAGGCTATCAGCACCCGGAAGCCGTGGTGAAAATGCTGAACCTGCATGAAGAGGTGGTTCACGGCTCAAGACGCGGCGAAGGCGAATTCATTACCGTGGAAGAAGCCGGCGGACGGATCAACACCTCCAGGCTGTCCTTTGTCCAATCCGGCGTATCCAACGAGGATGTGGCAGAGTCGTTGTCGTTACTGCGCGAGGCCATCAGGAACGAGGATGAAAGCCTGCTGAAGGATGCGCTCACCGAAACCGACAAATACGGGCCGACCCTTGATTACCTGACAACCGGGAATATGGACAATTGGGCCGTTGCCCATCAATATTTCGGGTTCGAGACAACCATGGATCATTATAGCGGCGACCGGCTGCTGATGACTGCCTTCGGCGGACAGACCCCTACGATGACAGAGAAGTGGGCCATGCTGGACAGACTCGAGAAGGAAACCTTCACCAAAATTATTATGGGGGCGGTTTCCATTGATGAATTCGATAGATTCGTAAAGGATTGGAACCGGCTTGGCGGTAAGGCGATCCTGGAAGAAATTAATGAACCGTATGGAGGAGAGTGAACGAGCAGCATGAGCAAATTATTCTACAAGCCTGAAGACGGCTGGCTGGCCGACGTTATCCCGTTCTATGAAGACGGCGAGTTCAAGCTGCTGTATCTGAAAGATTGGCGCGACAGGGAAGGACACGGTGAAGGCACGCCCTGGTTTCTGCTGGGGACCCGGGATTTCATTCACTACAAGGAATACGGAGAGGTTCTGCCGAGGGGCGGGATATCTGAGCAGGACCTGTATATCTATACGGGATGCGTGCTGAAGAAAGACGGACTGTATCATATTTTCTATACCGGAAACAATTTTCATTATCCGGCAGAGGGCAAGGCGCAGCAGGCAGTGATGCATGCGGTCAGCAGCGATTTTGTACATTGGGAAAAACGGCCGGAGGAAGCCTTCTATGCACCAACGGACGCCTACGAGGAGCATGACTGGCGTGATCCGTTTGTGTTCTGGAACGAGGAGGCGGGGGAATATTGGATGCTCCTTGCCGCCCGGTTGAAGAAGGGCCCCGCGGGTCGCCGCGGCTGCGTTGCCCTATGCGCCTCCAAGGATTTGACCAGCTGGGAGGTACGCGATCCGTTCTGGGCTCCCTACTTGTATACGACTCACGAATGCCCCGACCTGTTCCGGATGGGGGACTGGTGGTACCTTCTGTACTCGACATTCTCGGACCGCACGGTCACGCATTACCGGATGAGCCGCTCGCTGCAGGGGCCTTGGCTGGCGCCCGAGAACGATGCACTTGATACCCGGGCATTCTATGCCGCCAAGACCTGGACCGACGGTGAGCGGCGTTATGCATTCGGATGGAACCCGACGCGGGAAGGCGAGCATGACGGGGGCACCTGGCAATGGGGCGGACATCTGGTTGTGCATGAAGTCGTACAGGGCACGGATGGTGCGCTGCTTGTAAAAGTGCCGGATACCCTGAATGCTGCGTTTAATCAGGAAAGCGCTTTATCCTTCACCGAAGTGCTCGGACGCTGGAAGTTCAGCGGCAGCACGGCTGCGGTTACGGCAACCGATTCCTTCGCCGGTGCCTATGCGGGGCCATTACCGGACGGCGCCTGCAAGCTGGAGGCGACGATAACGTTCGCTGCCGGCACCCGGGGCTGCGGCATTATTCTGCGGACCGATCAGGAGTTCGGGCAGGGGTATATGATCCGGCTGGAGCCGGGCCGTAACCGGATTGTTGTTGACCAGTGGCCGAGGAAGGGAGATGTCCCCTACGCCGTCGGCATGGAGCGGCCGCTGCAATTGCTGCCCGGAACCGCCTGCTCGTTAAGCATATATCTGGAAGATCAGGTATGCGTAGTCTATGTGAACGAGGAGCTTGCGTTAAGCACACGGCTGTATGATTTCCAGCAAGGAGGGATGGGGCTGTTCGTGAGTGAGGGGAGTGCGGAATTCATTACCAGGCAGTTTGCAATGTAGGTCCATTCCATTCCGGATGAAGAGAGGGGATAGGTAATGATCAATGTTGTCAGAAGAACAGTGATGGTATGTGTGGCGTGTATCCTTTGGTGTGGCAGTCTGCCGGGTCTTAGTTTTGCAGATACAGCTAATGTGAAGGTGACGATTGATTCCGGCACGGCCGCCATCGACTTCACCTATGGAACGATAAATCTGGCCCGCGGCAACGAAGGCAAGCTGACCGGTATCCGCCATCTGGCGCAGAACAATCTGTGGAATGATACGGCAGCTTCCACCGTTTCAGCGAAGAGAGGGCATGTCACCTATGAACATACCTGGGGGTCAGGCACTTCGCTGGCTGAGCTGGAGACGACGGTGGCCCGTAAATATGACGGTACCTTGACCGTCAGCCAGCATGCGCAGACAGAGCAGCCAGGCATATCGGGCGTGCAATGGGGATTCATTATCCCCGATACGTATGATCTGATTATTCCTGCACTGGGCGGGATCCGGCTCACTGCCGAATCACCGGACGCCGCCTATGGCTTCTCCCAGTTCACCTATCCCGATGTCTGGGAGGCGCAGATGTTTCTTGTGCAGGGGGCAGAGGGCGGATTGCTGGTTCATGCGGATGACAATGCAGATTTCTTCAAAACATTGCATGTGAAGCATGAGAACGGCAGCTTCTATGTTGGAATAGAGACGCAATCGCCCGCTCCGTTTCAGCAAACGACCAAGTCGGTCTCCACGGATTGGCGGCTTAAGGCCTACGCCGGTGACTGGGCAAAAGGATCGGCGATGTACCGGGAGTGGGCAGATGGCGCCTTTGGGTTAGCTGAATCTTCCGCGAAGGCACCGGATTGGGCCAAGGATATCGGATTCACGGTACTGACCGATCTGGAAGACCAGCCGATGCTGGAGGAGCTTGCACAGCGGGTAGATGCGGAGCGGACGCTGCTGGTTGTTCCCGGCTGGAGAGCGGACCCCTATGATGTGAATTTTCCCAATTATGAGCCTAAGCCGGATATCGCAGCCAGGATCGACGCTGCCCAGGCGCTGGGATTCCGCGTGATGCTGTATGTCAATATATTCGGAACATCATTTAACAACGATAATTATACACAGATGCAGCCCTATCAGGTGAAGGATCCGTTCACCCTGGAGCGGAAGCGCTGGGAGTATACAGCAGGATCGGAACAGATTTCATTTGCCGTTATTAATCCGGCGGCGGAGGCGTGGCGGGAACTCTTCGTTAACAAGATGACTGCCCTGGTGAATGAGGTCGGACCGGACGCGCTGCACCTGGACCAGTCGCTGCTCATGTATAACGATGCCAACGGCCTGATTGACGGCAACAACATGATGCAAGGCAATATCGCCCTGCACCGCGAGCTTAGAGAAGCGCTGCCGGATATCGCCTTGGGCGGGGAGAGCCTGAACGAAATCACGACACGGTATGAGTCCTTTGCGCAGCGCCATGCCTATGGCATCTTCTCCGCGAGCGGAACGTGGGATGACAGCAAAATCAATCAGGTGGTTCCGGCCAGCTCAGCGATTTTTGCCCCGTATACGACCATTTACGGTCATCCTGATCATGCGAACCCGATCACGGAGGATTATTTCATGGCCTGGCATAAGGTCGTTCAGAACCGGCTCGGGGCCATTCCCATGCTCACAAGACCTAATCTGGGCCAGATCGCCAATCCTACCCCGCTGATGGAACAATTGCTGGATGAAGCGGGCTGGTACCAGAGCGCACAGCCTACAGCCGATTTCAGCAATATGTCAGATCCCACTCTGTTTGCTTTCAGGACAGCAAACGGCGGGAGTGCCAAATATGTACGCGATTCCTATGGCGAGAAGCTGACCGCCTACGACGGGAACCCTTCCGGCGGGGGCACCGACATCATGCGTTATTTGTACGGGGCAGAGACCTATCCGTTGCCGGGAAGCATTCCGGGGTGGCTGCTCTATGACGAACAGAAGCTGTTCGGGCTGGACCCGGACAAAACGTATCTGTATTTGAACCAGGTCCGCGATCCCGAGGGATTCCATGTCTATGAGTGGCCGGAGGATGTGGCATTAAAACGGCTGTCCAGCCGCTCCACCCACACCACCATCGTTATGGACGACAAGCTTCAGTCCGGTGATATAGATCTGCTGAATTACGAGGGACCGGTTAGAGCAGGAGAGGTCCTGGGAGACGGTACCGTCCATACAACCGCTGCCCCGTTCCCTACCACGGGCGGATTCTCCTACTCCTTCCCCGGAGGAGGAACTGTGCAGCACTGGGGCGACCGGATCCTGGCCCATCCGCCTTACGCAGGACAGTGGCAGGGCGGGCATACCTGGCTGGAATTTGATATCAGTCTGCCCGCAGCAGCGGCAGCGAGCTTTCAAGCCGGTGTGCAGCTGGGCTCCGAGCAGAATGTTGCGAGCAGTGACGGTGTCACCTTCAAGGTATCCGCTTGGGATAAGGCAGAAGCACCTGGGGACCGTACGGTGCTGAGTGAAGAGCAGTTCAGCAGAAGCGCCTCACCTACAGCCATGGAGCTGGATTTGTCGGAATTAGCAGGCAAAGAAGTGACCCTCCGGCTGGAGACGCATCCCGGTGTGACGGTGGACAATGATTCTGCCGTATGGGTGGCGCCCACAGTAGCCGTCGCAACTTACGGCGGCAACCGCAGCGTAAACTTCAAGGTGAACAGCCCGCTGCCCTTAACTGTGGTGCAATCCAGCTACGGAGCAGCCTCGTCTGTAAGTCTAGGTAACAATCACTACGAAATTACAGCACCTGCCTCGGGTACAGTGTATCTGATTCACAACGTGTCTGCTCCTGTGCAGCTGCCGTTATCGTTACCCGGAGCTCCATATCATTCGAGCCTGGTGTTCGAGGACGGAAGCGAAGGGCAAGCCCAGTCTCCGTTCGGCGGATTCCCGGGAAGCGGCTCTGTACTCGGCGTTGAGAAGCAGGGGCTGGATGCCCACCCGCCGCAGCACGGGCAGACGCATATTGAATATGCCTTGAATTTGCCCGCAGACCCGCAGGCTGTACTGCAGGGATTCGCCGGCATTAAGGACGGATCGGAGGACTCCCAGGGCGCCGGCTTCCGCATAGCGGTGAACGGAACGGTAAAGTGGTCGCAGGATATCATGCCGGGCGGGGCCTGGACGCCGTTCAGTATCCCGCTGGCCGAATATGCCGGAACTTCGGTCATCATCACCCTGATCACTGATTCTTTGGGCGACTACGGATATGACAGGGCCTTCTGGGGCCAGCCGGCTCTGATTGTGCAATAAAGAGATCATGCAGAAACCGAATATGAGGGGGAAGCAAAATCATGAGAAAAATTGCCGCTTTATCTATTAGTACCGTTCTTTTGGCCCTGACAGCCTGCAGCTCACCATCCAATACCAATACCAAAGACACTGCCAGCTCCAGTGCCGATCCGAAGCAACCCATTGACCTGCGGGTAGGCCGTTATTCCCTGCCCACCTGGGGGTATCCCGCAGGGGATGATTTTGCGAACAACATCTGGTACCGGCATTATGCTGACAAGTTCAATCTGAACGTCATACACGAATGGACAGCTCTGCAGAATGAATACAATGAGAAGCTGAACATCGTCATTGCCTCGGGATCAATTCCGGATATCGTCATCGAAGCCTCCACCAACCAGCTGGAGACCATGGTAAAGGCAGATATGACAGCGGATCTGACCGATGTTTTCGAGGAGCATGCTTCTGATTTGACGAAGGAGATTCTCACCGGTGACGGCGGCCTTGCGATGGATTCGGCTACCTTTGACGGCAAGCTCATGGCTTTGCCTTACACGACCTCGGTCATCTATGAACCCAGTCTGCTATGGGTGCGGCAGGACTGGCTGGATAAGCTTAACTTACCAGTGCCGAAGACCATTGACGATGTGATTGCGGTGGCCAAGGCCTTCAAAGAAAAGGACCCGGACGGCAACGGCATCGACGACACCGGCGGGCTGGCGTTCAGCAACTGGCTATTCGACGGGATTACCTCCACCACCGGATTCTTCAACGGCTACCATGCCTATCCGCAGAGCTGGCTCAAAGGAGATGACGGCAAGATCACCTACGGCAGCGTGCAGCCTGAAATGAAGAATGCCTTGGCTAAGCTCAGAGAAATGTATCAGGCCGGCCTGATTGATCCTGAGTTTGGCATGAAGGATACGACCAAGGTAACGGAGGAGGTCAGCGGCGGCAAATACGGCATCAGCTACGGACGCTGCTGGAACGTATACATGTACGGTACGGGCCTGGAGGGCCAGCCGGATATGGTCTGGACTCCACTGGCGGCCCCAAGCGCCGACGGCGAGGATGTATTTGCCAATGTAGGCACAACCGTGGTGAGTTACTATGCGGTGAACAAAGACTATAAGCATCCCGAAATTCTCGTCCAATTATTGAATGATTACAACGAGATGGCTTACGGTCCGAACCGGAATGATCCCGAGGTCAAGAAATTCTTTGCTTTCGAAAAAGGGCAGACCATTGTAGAACAGGGGCACTTGTCCCTGGCCCGGACCCTTACGACTGATGATGCTACCGTGAAATCTTTGGAATACCTGATCGAAGCCATCGAGAAGCGCGATCCCAGCAAGCTGGATCAGGCTCTGACCGAGACGGGGAAATACGAACCGAGCGTAGCTTATCTGGACGGCAAGGGGACCGGCTATATGGAGTATCACCAGGTCAAAGCCTTCAAAACGATTGTGGAGGGCTATGGCACGGATCATCTGATTCCCCAGGCTTATGGAGGCACCACGGAAACGATGCTGAACAAAATGGGCATTCTGGGCGATTATGAACGTGAAATTTTCACGAAGATCATCATGGGTGCGGAGCCTATTGACGCCTTCGATACCTTCGTATCCGAGTGGCACAAGCTGGGCGGCCAGCAGATTCTGGACGAGATCAACGCCAGCTTGTGATGAAAGGGGTAGCCTATTGTGAGAGCTTTGCACCTGAAGAGCCGCTTCAGACATGAATTACCGTACCATTTGTTTTTGATCCCGGGAATTATACTGGCTGTTCTATTCTGCTATATTCCGATGATGGGGATTGTCATGGCTTTCCAGAACTTTAGCGTGTTCAAGGGCTGGCTTGCGGGTCCATGGGTCGGGATGGACAATTTCCAATATATTATTTCCATGCCCCGCTTCGGGCAAGTCATGTATAACACGATCTATATCTCGATTTTGAAAATTGTATTTTCATTGATTGTGCCTATCGTTGTTGCGCTGCTGCTGAACGAAATGCGCGGCCAGAAGCTGAAACGGGTGCTGCAAACCGCGATGTACCTGCCTTATTTCCTGTCCTGGGTGGTGCTCGGCGGCATCATTCTGGATGTCCTCAGTCTGGAGGGGGTGATTAACAGCCTCATCCAGGCCTTTGGCGGAGAGCCGGTGGGCTTCCTGTCCAGCAACCGGCTGTTCCCCGGCGTACTGGTCACTACTGAAGTGTGGAAGAACTTTGGCTTCAATACGATTATCTATATGGCTGCGCTAACCTCCATCAATCCGGATTTATATGAAGCAGCCATGATTGACGGAGCCAGCCGCTGGCGGCAGATCTGGCATGTTACACTGCCCGGCATTCGTCCTACGATCATTCTTCTGGCTACTCTCAGTCTGGGCAATGTGCTGAACGCCGGGTTCGAACAGGTATTCATGCTGCTCAATCCGCTGGTGGTCGATTCCGGCGATATCCTGGATACGCTGGTCTACCGGCTGGCCTTCAATCAGGCGCAGTACAGCGTAGCGACAGCCGTAGGACTGTTTAAATCGCTGGTATCCGGAGTACTTATTTCAGTCTCCTATTATATGGCCTATAAGTTTGCCGATTACCGCATTTTTTGAAAGGGGGAGCAAGGGTGAAATACCGTTTGAACGGCAGCACCGTGTTCGCAGTATTCAACAAAGTGTTTCTCATTCTCTTGGGAATCCTCTGCATTGCGCCGATTGTCAATACGTTAGCCATTTCCTTCAGCTCCGCCTCGGCGGTGGCGATGGGGAAGGTGCGGTTTTTTCCGTCGGACTTTTCACTGGACGCTTATAAATTTATCGCTACCCGTCCGGAATTTCTAAGATCCTTGGGCGTGGCTGTGATCCGTGTGCTTGTGGGCAGCGCCCTGCAGATGCTGGTTACCTTCATTTCAGCTTATCCCCTTTCCAGGGAGAACAGGGATTTCAGCATGCGGACGTTTTATGTATGGTTTTTCATGTTCACCATCCTGTTCAGTGGAGGCATCGTCCCCCTGTACATGCAGGTGAAATCCCTCCACATGCTGGATACCATGATGGTACTGGTTCTGCCGACAGCCTTGGCGGTCTTCAACATCGTTCTGATGATCAATTTCTTCAGAGGACTGCCCCGGGAACTGGATGAGTCCTTCCGCATAGATGGAGCCGGACACTGGACCATCCTGTGGCGGTTATATTTCCCGCTGTCGTTGCCTGCCTTTGCGACCATCCTGCTGCTGGCTATGGTAGGGCATTGGAATAGCTGGTTTGACGGAATGATCTTCATGAACCAGACCGAGAACTATCCGCTCGCCACCTATTTACGCTCCATTATTGTCAGCTTCGATTTCAGCAATGTGAGGTCTGAGGACGCCGCCCTCCTGGCCAGCATCTCACCGCGCACGACCAAGAGCGCGCAGATCATTCTGGCCACGTTGCCCATCTTGTGCGTCTACCCTTTTTTACAGCGTTATTTCGTGTCTGGTCTGGTCCTGGGAAGCGTGAAGGGATAGTTCCAAAAACTATTTACAGTAGGAGAAATGGATTATGCAGAAAATTGCCAGTGGAATCTTTAAGCTGACCTTCGGAACACCCGAAGAATTTACACCGGTATCGGTATTGAAGCCCGTCACATGTCTCGAAGCGCTGAATGCGCTTGAAGATCATCCGCTTCCCTTTCTAAGGGAGGACATTCATTTCCAACCGCGCCAGGGCTCCGTATTGCTGGAGATTCCCTTGGAGCCGGAAGAGGAAGTATACGGTTTGGGCTTACAGCTTAAATCGTTCAGACAGAGCGGCAGCAAGAAGAAGCTGCGAACGAATTCCGACCCGTCCGCGGATCTGGGCGACTCCCATGCGCCGGTTCCCTTTTATGTAAGTACTGCCGGTTATGCCATTCTGGTGGATACGGCCCGGTACGCG
Source organism: Paenibacillus sp. FSL H8-0122 (assembly GCF_038005345.1). Taxonomy (NCBI): domain Bacteria; kingdom Bacillati; phylum Bacillota; class Bacilli; order Caryophanales; family Paenibacillaceae; genus Paenibacillus; species Paenibacillus sp. FSL H8-0122. The sequence continues at coordinate 252,822 of NZ_JBBOTB010000001.1, forward strand.
ACCTTTTTCAGCGGAGGGTGCAAGAGAGTTGGCAGCAGGCAGGATCTGGAAGGCTTCGAATCGGCAGGCACCGAGAAGGGGCACTGGGAAGTGAAAAAGGGAAGCGGCAATATGCTGGTGGATATCCCTGCGGCGCAAGGAGTAGATATTTATGTGTTTTGCGGCGGGGATATGAAGGACGCGGTCAGCCGCTATAATCTGTTCAGCGGCGGCGGGGCGTTACCTCCGATGTGGGGATTGGGTGTGATGTACCGAGCAGACTGGCATGCGGATCAGGAAGATGTCCTGCAGTTAGCCCGGCAAATCAGGGAAGATGAGATGCCCTGCGACATGTTTGGTCTGGAGCCCGGCTGGCAGACGAACGCCTACTCCTGTACTTATGTGTGGGACAGCAACAGATTTCCGGATGAAACAAGGCTGATCCAGGATCTGAATGATATGGGGTACCGGCTTAATCTGTGGGAACATGCTTATGTGCATCCTGATAGTCCTGTCTTCCCGGAGCTGAAGCCTTATTCGGCCGACAGCTATGTATGGGACGGTCTGGTGCCGGATTTCACCCAAGCTGAGGCCCGGAAAGCCTTCACGGACATCCATCAGCCTTTCATTGAGGCGGGGTTGTCAGGCTTCAAGCTGGATGAATGTGATAACGGCGATTATATCGGCAACTGGGGTTTTCCCGATTTCGCCCGTTTTCCGGGAGGGGCGGACGGGGAGCAGATGCACAGCTTGTTCGGCCAGCTCTATCAGCAAACGATGCTCGCCCCGTTCAAGGCAGCGGATCGCCGGACCTATGGACAGGTGCGCGCTTCCCATGCGCTCGCGGCGCCCTATCCCTATGTACTGTACAGCGACCTCTACGACCATGAAGACTTCGTACGGGGGCTGGCCACAGCGTCCTTCTCAGGTCTGCTCTGGTCGCCGGAGGTCCGCCAGACAGCAACGAGGGAAGAGCTGCTGCGCCGGATTGGCGCTGTGATTTTCTCGCCTCTGGCGGTGCTTAACTGTTATATGATTCCTTCGCCGCCGTGGAAGCAATTCGATCATGACAAGAACCATGCCGGTGAATGGCTGGAGGATTGGCCGCAACTGGCGCAGCAATGCAGGAAGCTTCTGCAAATCCGAATGAGTCTGATTCCTTATCTGTATGCCGCATTTGGCAGATACCGTCAGCAGGGGGTACCGCCTATACGTCCCTTAGTGATGGATTACCCGGGTGACTCTGAGGTGCTGGATTGCTTCGACCAGTTCATGGTTGGAGAGGATCTTATGGCTGCTCCTGTTGTCTATGGTAACGGTGACACACGTAAGCTCTACCTGCCTCAAGGCCGCTGGTACGAACGATTGACCGGAGAGTGGCTGAACGGCGGACAATGGATCACCCGCCAGGTTGCTGAGGATGAAGTTCCTCTGTATATCAAACAGGGCGCGCTAATTCCTTGGGCAGAGCCCGTTCTATGTGTCCGGGACGATACCGTTTTTAATATAGAGCCTGTTCTGTACGGCGCGGAAGCAGGGGAATGTTCGCTTTTATGTGATGATGCAGTCAGCTATTCCATGATTTCTGAGAGCCTGCCTTTTGCCACAATTAAGGTGACCCAAGAAGGCTGTCTGAGCATAGAGGAACAAGGCATAATCTCTGAGCGCTATAAGTTAGCCGGTGTGAAATACGTCCCGGATGGGGAGAGGGGCTGAATCGGGGACATGGCCGTCGATCTCATAGGCTTAGATATCGGGTCAACAGGAACGAAATGCCTGATTATGGCTCCAACGGGTGAGGTGCTGGCCCAGGCATACAGGGAATACCCCATGGAATCGCCGGAAAGCGGCTGTTATGAGCTGAGTCCGCAGCGGGTGTGGGAAGCGGTTCAAGCTGTGATCAGTTCCGCAATGATTAAGTATGACCGACCGCCTGCCATGCTTGCCGGACTGTCCGTTTCTTCCTTTGGGGAGGCTGCCGTTCTGCTCGACAGCGGGGGCGGCGTGCTTGGAAACAGCCTGCTGTATATTGACAAGCGGGGAAGCGAGCAACTGGAGGTTTTGGTGGAGCATATCGGAGAAGAGAACATCATTGGCAAGACGGGTCTTCATCCCCATCCGATGTACACCCTCTCCAAATTGATGTGGTATCGGGAAAAGCGGCCGGACATTTATGAGCGGCTTCATACCTTTCTGCCGTTTGGATCATTTATTCTCTACAAGCTGGGTGCAGGACCCGTGATCGACTATTCGCTGGCATCCAGAACGATGGCCTTTGATGTTCACCGGCTTGAGTGGGATGAGGAGATTATCCGGGCGTCAGGCTTAAGGAGCGGGATATTTCCCCAGGCGCTGGAGCTTGGATCACGGCTCGGCCGGATTTCACCCGCAGCGGCTGAGGTGCTGGGGCTGCCTGCCCACCTTCAGCTGGTGCTCGGCGGACATGACCAGGTATGTGCTGCCTTTGGCGCGGGAGTCACGGAAGAAGGCTCGGCCGTAGACGGCATTGGCACCGTAGAGTGCCTCACGCCGGTCTTCGATAAAATGCAGGTCAATGACCAAGCGCTTGCGCTCAGCAAGCTGGCGCTGGTTCCTTATATCCAGGGGAGTTATACCACCTATGCGTTTAATTTCACCGGCGGCTCCCTGCTCAAGTGGTACAGGGACCAGTTCGGTTATGAAGAGAAATGTGCGGCAGATGAGTCCGGCCGGAGTGTCTATGAGATTATGGGCGAGAGCGCCGGAGAAGGTCCTACAGACATTTTGGTACTGCCGCATTTTGCCGGCTCAGGCACACCTTACATGAATCCGGCTGCGGTTGGAGTCATCGCGGGCTTGAATTTCAACACCACGAAGGGTGAACTGTACAGAGCCTTGATGGAGGGCGTCACCTATGAGATGAGGCTCAATCTGGATTGTCTGGAGCAAGCGGGTATGAATATCAGGAAGATAAAAGCCTGCGGCGGCGGTGCCAAGTCCGCCCTGTGGCTGCAAATCAAGGCGGACATCATGAATAGGGCTGTCATTGCCCTCGATATCGAAGAGGCAGGTATTCTCGGAGCGGTTATTCTGGCCGGGGTGGCGCTGGGAGTATTCCCTTCCTATGCAGAAGCTGCCAGCCGTTTGGTGAAGGAGGGCACGACCTTCTATCCCCGCCCGGAGAACCGCAGGCACTATGATGAGAATTACGCCAAATATAAACGGCTGTATCAAGCAGTGAATAACGTCATGTCGAACCCATAGGAGATGCTGAAGAATGCCATTAGTGACCCTGAAAGAGTTAATGAAGGATGCCGAAGCCAAGCGTTATGCCGTCGGCGCGTACAATGTGATTAATTTGGAGATGATCCGGGGAATCATTGCCGGGGCCGAGGAGGCGCGCTCACCGGTCATTCTGTCCTTTGCGGAAGTGCATATTCCGCTGGTTCCGCTGGAGGTGATCGCTCCCATTATACTGGCGGCTGCGAGGCAAGCGCGGGTTCCCGTTGCAGTACACCTGGACCACGGCCAGGATCACGAAATTCTGATCCGGGCGATGCAGCTCGGCTTCTCGTCGGTGATGTTCGACGGCGCGCATCTTCCGCTGGATGAGAATATCCGCCAGACCAATGAGATCAGCAAAATCGCCAAGGCGCTCGGAGTTTCCGTAGAAGCCGAGCTTGGCAAGATTCTGCGTCCGGAGGGCGGCGGAGCGGAGGAAGAGATCGAAGAATATGATCCGGACGATGTATACACCAATCCCCAAGAGGCACAGACCTTTATTGCACATACCGATGTCGATGCGCTCGCCGTTGCTTACGGGACCGCGCACGGTGTTTATCTGACAGAACCGGTTCTGGATTTTGAGCGGTTGAAGCTCATCAAAGAGCTTACCGGTCTGCCGCTGGTGATGCATGGCGGGTCTGGACTGGATGAAGCTGCCTATGTAACTTCCATACAGTGCGGCATCCGCAAGCTTAACTATTATTCCAATATGGCGCATGAAGTGGCCAATACCCTCCAGGCGAAATTGGCGGCCAACAGCGCGCAGCAGCACAAAAGCTATTATCATGACCTGTCCAGATGGGCTATGGAAGCAGTGCAGCAGGATATTGTTCGTACGATGAGAATTTTCGGGAGTGCCGGACAAGCCTGAGGCTTTCCTTCCCGGGTGCAGGAGGAATGGTGGTATGGCAAGACTTTATGGCAGAGAATGGACCCGTCGTGAGCTGGAAGCCAGAGTTGGCCGGATAGAGCAGCTTGCGGGAGTGCAGCCCTTTGTAATGAGAGAAGGGCCGGAGGCCGGTCAGGAAGTGTTCCGTGTGCGGACCGGCTCTGGCCTCTCCTATTGGGTGCAACCCGGCAAGGGAATGGATATCTCTTTGGCTGAATTTTGCGGGATTCCGGTTAGCTGGTCTGCCGCCAACGGTGATCCCCATGCCGCTTATTTCAGGGATGAGGGGAATCACTGGCTACACACGGCTTCCGGCGGGTTGCTGATGACTTGCGGATTGTCGCAGGCAGGTGCAGCTGGCCGGGACGAATACGGAGCTTATGGATTGCATGGGCAGATCCATCATACGCCTGCACGCCAAGCTTCGTATCAGGCGGAATGGCAAGGCAATGAATATGAGATCCGACTGCGGGGAGTCATAGAGGAGACGTCCATTTTTGGACATAAGCTGCGTTTGACCCGCACCATTACAAGCAGGCTTGGAGAGAACAGTCTGCTGCTTAACGATTGCGTGGAGAATGCAGGCTTTACACCGGCCCCGCATCTGATGCTGTATCATTTCAACTTTGGATTTCCGCTGCTTGCGGAGGATACCCGGATCGTATTGCCGGAGAGCAGCTGTGCTCCGCGTGATGATGATATGGAGATATCACGGATAGATGAATGGCAGGCGCCGGATCATCGTTTTAAGGAGCAAGTGTACTACCATGAGCCATTGGAACGGCAAACGTACATCTGCGCTCAAATCAGCAGCCCTTCTTTTCCTGTACCCGGCTTATCCTCTTCATCGGGAGGCCTGACGGCAGAGCTGAAGTGGGATCAGCGGACGCTGCCCAGACTGGTGCAGTGGAGAATGCCCGGAGCAGGCGAACATGTGCTGGGACTCGAGCCGTCCAATTGCTGGACCCGGGGGAGAGCGGAAGAGCGCGGAGCGCATTCTTTGAAGCTGCTGGAGCCTGGAGAAGCCGTTCATTACGAGATTGAATTGAAATTCAAAACGAACTGAACGAACGGAGGAATTAGATATGCTGCAAGCTAAGCCATATGTATTCTGGTTTGTAACAGGGAGCCAAGGTTTGTACGGAGAGGATGTACTTGAGCAAGTGGAGGATAATTCCAGAAAAATGGTCGAGGAGCTAAACCGCGAAGGGGGCCTTCCGTATCCGATTGAGTTCCGCGAAACGGTCACGGCTCCGGAAACGATTCTGCGAGTGTGCCTTGAAGCCAATTCCAGCGGGACCTGCGCAGGGGTGATTACCTGGATGCACACCTTCTCGCCGGCCAAAATGTGGATCTCGGGGCTGGCCCAGCTGCGCAAGCCGCTGCTCCATCTCCATACCCAATACAATGTCGAGATTCCCTGGGACAGTATCGACATGGAGTTTATGAACTTGAACCAGGCGGCGCACGGCGACCGTGAGTTCGGGTTCATCGGCGCCCGCCTGCGTGTGGCCCGAAAGATTATTGCAGGCCACTGGAAGGATGAAGAGGTGCGTGCAAGAATCGGAGAGTGGATGAAGACGGCCGCGGGCTATACCGGGAGCCAGACGATGAGAATCGCCAGATTCGGCGACAATATGCGTGATGTCGCGGTGACGGAAGGCGATAAGGTGGAGGCGCAAATCAAGCTGGGGTGGACGGTCAACGGTTATCCGGCCGGCGATCTGGCTGAACGGGTTCGGAGTGTCAGCGAAGCCAAGCTGCGTGCGCTAATGGATGAATACGCGGAATTATACGACTTTACGGATCAGGGTCGCGCCGATGGCACTGAACGGGAAGCCATTCGTGAACAGGCGCGGATGGAGATTGCGCTGAGCGAGTTTTTGGAGGAGGGCGGATATACAGCGTTCGTGACCAGCTTCCAGGACCTGCATGGACTGAAGCAATTGCCGGGGCTGGCGGCTCAGCGGCTGATGGCGGCAGGCTACGGCTTCGGCGGTGAGGGAGACTGGAAGACGGCCGCGCTGGTGCGGATGATGAAGATTATGGCCGGCAATCAAGGCACCTCTTTCATGGAGGATTATACGTATCATCTGCAGAAGGGCAATGAAATGGTGCTGGGTTCCCATATGCTGGAGATCTGCCCTTCCCTGGCTGCGGACAGACCAAGGATTGAAGTGCATCCCTTGTTTGTCGGCGGCAAGGAAGCTCCGGCCCGTCTAATATTTAACGGCGCAAGCGGCACAGGAATCAATGCCACCCTGGTGGATATGGGCGACCGGTTCCGCCTGATCGTCAATGAAGTGAATGCCGTACAGAATGAACATAGAATGCCTCATCTGCCGGTAGCGCGGCTCCTCTGGCAGCCGGAGCCGTCCTTGACCCGTGCATCGGAAGCGTGGATTCTGGCCGGGGGTGCACATCACTTCGCCTTTTCCTTCCATACAACAAGTGAACAGCTCCGGGATTGGGCGCGTATGGCAGGGGTCGAGTGCCTTGTCATCGACACCTCCAGCACCATGATTTCACTTGAGAATGAGCTGCGCTGGAATGACCTGTATTACCGGATGAATCATTAGCCGGATTAAGCTTAAGCACTCAAGACCCGCTTCCTGCCACAATCAGCAGGTGCGGGTCTTTTGCTGTATATATCTCCCTCCATCGACAAGCGCATTGAATTGTAAGGCCGTCTACCCTATAATTAAAAACGTTATCCGGGCGCTTTAGCCCTTTAAACAGGAGGGATATTCATTATGAGCATCACCGTCAAAGATGTGCAGCATGTGGCCAAGCTGGCCCGACTGCAATTAAGCCCGGAAGAAGAGGCTACCTTCACCGAACAAATGAATGCTATTTTACAATATGCCGAGAAATTGAATGAGCTGGATACCGAGAATGTAGAGCCGACCACCCATGTGCTGCAAGTCAGCAATGTGATGCGTGACGATGCGGTGAAGGAGAGCCTGACCCAAGAGGAAGCGCTGCTTAACGCACCGGAACATGAAGACGGACACTTCAAGGTTCCCGCTGTTCTGGAATAACCCCATACCTGAGAGGAGGAAGCAAGTTGAGCCTGTTTCAATACCGATTACCTGAAGTACATAACATGCTGAACACCAAGGCGGTCTCGGTCAGTGAGCTGACCGAGGAATCGCTGTCCGTCATTGCAGAGCGTGACAGCAAGGTTCATGCCTTTTTGACACTGAATGAAGAGGGGGCCCGTGCTAAGGCGCGCGAGCTTGATGACAAGCTGGCAACCGGTGCTGCAAGAGGGCTGCTGTTCGGATTGCCTGCCGGTATTAAGGATAATATCGTGACCCAAGGTCTGCGCACCACCTGTGCCAGCCAGTTCCTGGCCAATTTCCAGCCAATCTATGATGCCACAGTAGTCTCCAAGCTGCGCCAGGCCGATGCGGTAACGATCGGCAAGCTGAACATGGACGAGTTCGCCATGGGCGGCTCCAATGAGAATTCCAGCTTTGGCGCTGTGCGCAATCCATGGGATCTGGAGCGTGTACCAGGCGGTTCGAGCGGCGGCTCGGCAGCAGCGGTTGCAGCCGGGGAAGTCTTCTTCACTCTCGGCTCAGACACAGGCGGCTCCATCCGCCAGCCAGCCTCCTATTGCGGAGTGGTCGGCCTCAAGCCTACGTATGGCCTGGTCTCCCGTTACGGACTTGTCGCTTTTGCTTCCTCCCTGGATCAGATCGGTCCGATTACCCGTACTGTGGAGGATTCCGCATACGTCCTGCAGGCAATTGCCGGTTACGATGCCCAGGATTCCACCTCGGCCAAGGTCAGCATCCCGGATTACCTGAGCTCGCTCACCGGTGATATTTCCGGTCTACGCATTGCTGTGCCGAAGGAGTACATCGGTGAAGGTGTGGATGCCCAGGTCCGTGAATCGGTGCTCGCAGCGCTCAAAGTACTGGAAGGCCTTGGCGCAGTATGGGAAGAGGTCTCCCTTCCGCATACCGAATATGCCGTAGCCGCTTATTATCTGCTCTCCTCCTCGGAGGCTTCCTCCAACCTGGCCCGCTTTGACGGTGTCCGTTACGGGACGCGTGTGGATGATGGGGGCGGATTACTGGATCTGTACCATAACTCCCGCAGTCAAGGCTTCGGTCCTGAAGTCAAACGCCGGATTATGCTCGGCACCTATGCGCTCAGCTCCGGATATTATGATGCTTATTATTTGAAGGCGCAGAAGGTACGCACCTTGATTAAGCAGGATTTTGATGAAGTATTCAAGAAATATGATGTCGTGATCGGGCCGACTGCGCCAACCACAGCCTTTAAGCTGGGCTCACAGACTGAAGATCCGCTGACCATGTATCTGAATGATATTCTGACCATTCCTGTCAGTCTGGCCGGTATTCCTGCCATCAGCATTCCTTGCGGCTTCGCCGAGGGCCTGCCTGTCGGCTTGCAGATTATCGGCAAGGAGTTTGATGAGAGTACGGTACTGCGCGTTGCGCATGCCTTTGAACAGCATACAGAGCATCACAAGGCCCGCCCGCAACTGTAGCTTGAAGTAGTTGACCATAAACTTTTAAGGGATGAGATTATCTATGTCTAAATATGAAACGGTCATCGGGCTGGAAGTTCATGTGGAGCTTCATACCAAGTCCAAAATCTTCTGCGGCTGCTCTACTGAATTCGGCGCGCCGCCTAATACGCACACCTGTCCGGTCTGTCTTGGTCACCCCGGTGTACTGCCGGTGCTGAACCGCCAAGCGGTGGAGTATGCCATGAAAGCGGCAATGGCTCTGAACTGTACGATCGGCGATGTCAGCAAATTCGACCGCAAAAACTATTTTTACCCCGATTCCCCGAAGGCCTACCAGATCTCGCAATATGATCAGCCTATCGGCCTCGGCGGCTGGATTGATATTGAAGTGAACGGCGAGACCAAACGGATCGGAATCACCCGTCTTCATCTGGAGGAAGATGCGGGCAAGCTGACTCACGTGGATGGAGGATTTGCTTCACTGGTTGACTTCAACCGGGTAGGCACTCCGCTTATTGAGATTGTCTCCGAGCCTGATCTGCGTTCACCGGAGGAAGCACGTGCTTACCTGGAGAAGATTCGCGCCATTATGCAGTACTGCGATGTGTCCGATGTGAAGATGGAGGAAGGCTCCATGCGTTGTGATGCCAACATCAGCCTTCGGCCGGCAGGCCAGGAAGAATTCGGTATCCGTGCGGAGCTGAAGAATATGAACTCCTTCCGCGGGGTTCTGCGCGGGCTGGAGTATGAGCAGTTCCGTCAGGGGGAGATTCTGGATGACGGCGGGATCGTTGTACAGGAGACCCGCCGCTGGGATGAAGCCGGAGGCAAGACCTTGTCCATGCGCGGCAAGGAGGAAGCCCATGATTACCGTTATTTCCCGGACCCGGATCTGATTGTGCTGCATATTGGCGAGGACTGGAAGGAAGCGATCCGCTCCACGATCCCTGAGCTGCCGGATGCCCGGCAGGCCCGGTACAGTGCGGAGTTTGGTCTGACTGCCTATGATGCCGGAGTACTTACCTCCTCCAAGCCGCTTGCAGACTTCTTCGAGGGCAGTCTTGCCTTCACGCAGGATGCCAAGGCTGTCGCCAACTGGATGATGGGCGATCTGCTGGGGTATTTGAACAGCAATAATCTGGAGTTATCCCAGGTGAAGATTACGCCGCAGGGACTGGGCGAGATGATCGGCCTGATCGCAGGCGGAACCATCAGCAGCAAAATCGCCAAAACCGTATTCAAAGAAATGCTGGAGAGCGGGAAGCTGCCGGCGGTAATTGTAGAAGAGCAAGGCCTTGTTCAGATCAGCGACGAAGGGGCGATCAAGCGAATTGTGGAGGAAGTGGTCGCGGCCAACCCGCAATCGGTCGAAGACTACAAGGCAGGCAAGAAACAAGCGATCGGCTTCCTTGTAGGACAGGTCATGAAGGCGAGTAAAGGGAAGGCTAACCCGGGGCTTGCGAACACTCTGCTCACAGAAGTGCTGAACAGATAGACTGCTTTTGGGTAATAGATCATAGAATCTTGGGCACAGGGCTTGTCGGCAACGGCAGGCTCTGTGCGGTATATAAGGGGAATATACGGATGGATACAATCGTGAAGCTGAATCTGCAGGATGAGTTCACACTGGATGAGCTGTGGAGCCTTCAGCATAAGGCATACCGCCTGGAGGCGGAGATCATCGGGTTTCGTGACATACCGCCGCTGCTGGAGACGAGGGATATGCTCAGCCGGGTTACAGAGGAGTTCTACGGCTGCTTCGATGAGACGGAGGAGCTGCTCGGCGCTGTTGCAGTCATAGAGGAGTCTCCCGGCAAGCTAACCGTTACCCGGATGATGGTCAGCCCGGACCATTTCCGCCAAGGCGTGGCCGGAAGACTGTTAGAATTTATCTTTGCCCGATATGCGGAGATGGAGCAGTTTATCGTATCAACGGGGAAGCTGAACCTTCCGGCAGTGACGCTCTATACCAAGCACGGGTTCATTCCTGCCGGGTCCGAAGAGGTGGTTCCGGGAGTAGAGCTGCTGGAATTCCACCGGACAGGCAGGCTGAAATGACAAGTACATCCCATTTTAGAAAGGAGGAGTACCGAGAATGAGTTCCGGCCATCAGAATCATGAGGAGCTTCCCGTGCGGGAAGAAGAGAATGAGGCAGGCTTGCCGCTGTCTGAAGCTGACGTAGAATTGAACCATCCCTACATCCCTCCCCGTCCCAAACGCCGTCCGCGTAAACGTAAATTTATAGCCGGCCTGCTTGCTGCAGTGCTTCCCGGCACGGGACATCTCTATCTCGGGCTGCTCCGCAAAGGGGTTTCTGTCATTTTCCTTATTGTGCTGGATATTGTGGCACTGCTGTATTTCTCATCGATCGGGATGCAAATTAATGTACCGCTGCTGATTTTACTGGGGCTGCTGATTCCGGTGTTATACTTCTATAATGTGTTTGACGCGCTTCAGAACGCAGACCGGATTCTGCGGTTTCCTGATGAGCATGATCTTGAAGAGCTGGAGACCATCCAATCCAGTACAACAACCTCAAGACGCCGGGTAAGGATCAGCGAGCCGGGGATATCTTTTGGCCTCCTGCTGCTTATCGGCGGGGCGATGCTCTTTCTTTTCCAGCAAAAGCCGCCCTGGCTTCGGGGATTCATTGAAACCTCTGCCGGTGCTGCCGCCTCCGTGGTGCTGATAGGCCTCGGCCTTCTTATGGGGATCAGAGAGATGGCCAGGGACTCCATGGCGCGTCAGGACAAGGAGCGGAAGAAACGGCGGATCGGCAGATATACGGCCTCAGTAACGCTGGCTGCTGTCGGAATCCTGCTTCTCCTGGACTGGCGTGATGGAACAGATTATATGATGCTGCTGCTCAAATGGTGGCCTATCATTCCGGTATTATGGGGAGTAGAGTATCTGCTGATCTATGTTCTTTTCCGCCGTCTGAAGCAGAGCGGTACTGCCGGAAGAGCGCGGATGGATCTGCGGGGATTGTTCTCTGCGGTAATACTGGCAGCCTGTGTGTTTATCGTAACCGAGCAGGAGCACTATCTGCATCTGTGGAACAAGGTGAGTCTTAATCTGACCGTGGCGGCAGTCGATTACGGGGAAGCGGAAGGAAGCTCTTATCAGAAGGCTCCGCTGATGGTTCCGGTCGAACTGAACACCTCCAAGGTCAATATTGACGCTATTAATGGAGACATTCTCGTTCACCGGGCTGCTGTGGAGGATATCGAGATTACGGCAACCGTATGGGTGGACCAGCTGGACGGGGTACTGGCTGAATCTATAGCCGACCAGTCTTTTGTCGAGGTGACAGAGGGAACAACGATCAAGATCACACCCCAGAGTAAGGCGTACGGTGAATCCGGCAAACGCCAGCCGCGGATCAACCTGGATATCTCCCTGCCGGAAGACCGGCGGTTCGACCTGAACGTCCGTACGATGAATGGCGGAATTACCCTGCAGAATGTGGAAGCCATTGCCGACATCTCGCTGGAGACCGGGAACGGGGAGCTGATTCTGCACCGCATTTACGGCAATGTAAAAGGTAAAACCCTAAACGGTGCGGTGCGCGCCAGAGATGTCCTGGGCAATGTGGAGCTGGGGACAAACGGAGGCGATATGGGGGCTTGGGACGTTAGAGGCGCCCTGAAGCTGTCAACGGCGGTCGGCAACATCACGGCATATGACAGCGGGGATACGCTGGATCTGTCCACGAAGAATGGCAATGTAGAGGTATCCGGAGCAAGATCCAAGCTGCATGCCGAATCCCTGAACGGCCGGATCAGCATCCGCTCCGGGGATTTCGGGGGAGACTGGGATGTATACAGTGCCGTGGGGGATATTGAACTGTTCCTGCCGCTAACAGGTAATTATACGGTGGAAGGCTCCAGCGGATATGGAGATATCGTAACAGACCTGCCAGGGCTCGTGATTGACAAAAAGGTGCTTTCCGGCCAGATCGGAACCGGTGAATTCAAGCTGCGTGTAGACGGAAACAGCAATTTAAATGTGAGCAAATATTGAAATAAGGAATTTTTATTATATAATAATGAATATAATGTAATGACTTCATTGACAACGTTGAAAGCAGAGTCATACAATTACATTAGAATTATTATTAAGTTGTATAATCAAAGGCGGTGGCATGGATGGGTAGTGGCGTACAGCATGCATTGGAGCAACTCAAGACAACCGGTGTCCGTATTACGCCTCAGCGTCATGCGATTCTAACGTATCTGATGGAAGCGATGAATCATCCTACGGCAGACGATATCTACCGGGCACTTGAGCCTCAGTTTCCGAGTATGAGTGTGGCAACTGTGTATAACAATCTTAAGATGTTCATGGAAGCAGGTATGGTCCGTGAGCTGACCTACGGTGATAATTCCAGCCGTTTCGACGCCAATGTATCTGATCATTATCATGTTATCTGCCAGGAATGCGGCAAGATTGAGGATTTCAGCTATTCTACTCTTCATGAGGTAGAGCAGCAGGCCGAACGGGCCACGGGCTTCAAGATTCATGGATTGCGTATGGAGCTGTACGGTGTGTGCAAAGGCTGCAGCGAGAAGCAGCACTGAATGGAATAACATCTATAAGCGTGTGGAGTCCGAATGCGGATTCTGCACGCTTTTTTGTAAGGAGAGAGAAAGATGCTGTTACAAAAATACAAACCTTCCAAGAGATTCGCGCAACCAAGCTCGGCTGCATGGCGTATACTTAACAGAAGTGATGCCTGCTTTTAAAAATCAACGAATGGTTTGGAGGACCTATTTTGGACAGAAGACAGAGACAAAGACGCGTCACGAAGCGTGGAAGTCTTACTCGCCGCTTATTGGGACTTGTCATCATAGCCGCCGCAGCCTTTTGGGTTGTTTATTATGTACTGCCGAACCGCCAGCATGTGGACCCGGACTGGAAGGGGCTGGACAAGCCGATTTTTGTGAAGGGACAGCTTACCGGCTATTCAGCATCGGGTACGGGGGACGGGCTGCTTTTACCGCTGCCTTTTTTGCAGGAATATGTAGATTCTTCTATCCGTTATGAAAAAGAAAGCAAATCAGTTATTCTCTCAACGGACAGCAGTCTATTGTACATGCAGGAGGAATCAACAGCCGCAGCGCTGAACAATGAACCTCTGCAGCTTCGCCTTGCTCCCGAGGTTAAAGATAAAGTGACCTATCTTCCAGCAGATACGCTGGAGAATCTGTACGGCTTCGAGATCGAAGAGGATACGAATACCGGTGCAGTGCTGCTAATGACTGCAGGTGAATCGGTGCCGCTTGGCAAGGTGAAGGGCAAAGAAGGCGGGAAAACGAAAGCCCTGCGCAGTGAACCCTCGGTGCATGCACCGATTTTTGCTGATATGAACCCCGGGGATGTCGTACGAATCTGGAATACGGACACGAAGGACTGGGTATTCGCTCAGCTTGATAATGGTTATTCGGGTTACGCCCAGGCGGATGATATTACCGAAGACGGTACCCGAACTGTAGAGAAAAAGCCCGAAACACCTACACGTGCGCAGCGCAGCTGGAAGGATAAGCCGGTTAATATGTTCTGGGAAGCTGTGTACGAACGCAAGCCGAATCCCGCCAAATTCGCAGCCTTGCCTGGAATTAATGTGGTTAGCCCCACCTGGTTCAGCATTATTGATGTGAAGGGGAATGTGCGCAGCCAGGCAGACCGCTCTTATGTGGATTGGGCGCATAATCAAGGGATGGAGGTATGGGGGCTGCTCAGCAACAGCTTTGAACCCGATTTGACTACTGAAGCCTTATCCACATATGACAATCGGATGAATGCCATTGTTCAGATGCTAAAGTATGCAGACCTGTATAACTTAGACGGGATTAATATCGACTTCGAGAATGTGTACACCAAGGATGGACCGAACGTAACGCAGTTCATGCGGGAACTGAAGCCGATGGCCCAGAGCCGGAATCTGATTGTCTCTATTGATGTTACGCCGAAGTCCAAGAGCGAGATGTGGTCCCTGTTCCTCGACCGCCGGGCGCTTGCCGCCGTATCCGACTTCCTGGTTGTAATGGCCTACGACGAGCACTGGGCAGCCAGTCCGGTTGCAGGATCAGTAGCCTCTCTACCGTGGGTTAAGACCTCTATGAACCGGATTATCGAGGAGGATGAGGTGCCGGCTGAGAAGCTGATTCTAGGAGTGCCGCTCTATACGCGGATTTGGACGGAAGCTACCGAGAAGGGGAAGACCAAGGTAAGCTCCAAGGCTGTCAGCATGAATGCGGTCAAGGAGATTATCGCCGAGAAGAAGCTGACACCCGTATTCGATAAGGAAGCCGGACAGAACTACGTGGAGTATAAGGAAGAGGATGTTCTCCGCAAAATCTGGATCGAGGACACCACCTCGCTCACAGCCAGAGTAGAGCTGGCCCAGTCCTTGAAGCTGGGCGGTGTGGCAGCCTGGAACCGTAGCTTCGCCAGTCCGGAGGCATGGGAAGCATTGAAGGGAATTATAAAATAAGATGATCTCAATATAAAAAGGTGTTGTCCTACAGTGGACAACACCTTTTTTGGCAGACAATACTATTCTTACATTACCTTGTCTCTTAATAAATACATAATGTCAGTAAGCACGGCTTGGATAGGATTAGTGTTTCAGTTGCTGGGCTTCCAGCTCTTCGGCAGTAATGGTAGCTTGTGCAGGGTCCATGGTGAGGATGGTGTGGCAGAACATGCAGCGGTCGGTTTTGCCCAGCATTTTGGTCAGCTTATGACACTCCGGACATTCCACCTGAACCGCACTGGTTGAGAGCATGCCCGCCCAGAAATAAATAGCCAGACTGGCCATCATGGAGACGAGTCCAATGACAAGACCGACAGCAGCAACGACTTTGCCGGCAGATCCCCAGAATACAATACCTGCGGTTCCCATGATCATGAGACCCATGCCAAGCATGGTCAGAAGCAGTCCCCAGGTGCGAAAAGCATTGATTTTGGCCGATTTAAATTTCATGAGTACGATCTCCTAACTGAAATATAGTTCGGTTGTTCAGGAGGAACTGGCATGAATATGTAGAATAAGCTTATGTATAGAGATTATAACTGACGGACGCAAAATCGCCAAATTTGATGGAGGGAAGTATGGAACTGTCCAATTTGACCCTATTAAGCGGGGAGACATTTGAGGAGAATGTTCTTGGAGCCGTTGCTTGGCGGCAAAGAGGAGATGCCACGTTTCAAAGTGCGCTGCTGCACGATTTTGATATGGTGCTCCTTCTGCTGCATGAGGAACAGGAGACGGAACGCATCATAACCCATAGCATTGCCGGTGATAAGCGGACACAATCGGTGCATGTAGGTCTATCTGCATTGGAACGTGCTGTCATGGCCGGAGATAATAACGAGCTTCTTAGCAGCCTGATATCCGGAGAGGTACTCTGGGACCCGAAGGGGATCTTGGCGGAGATGCGTAAGCAGCTCACCCAGTTTGAGGGCCCGCTTAAAGAACGGGTGCTGTTCATGGAATTCTCCCGTTTTTTACATATGTATATTAAGTCCAAGCGTTATATTGAAGCAGGCTGTACCATGGATGCCTATAATTGCGTACTCATTGCCTTGTATCATTGGGCGCGCATTGAAGTGAGTGAAGCGGGGTATTTCCCGGAACCGGCAGTATGGGGACAGGTGAAAAGCTTGAACTCCCCGGTCCATAAGCTATATGAAGAATTGACTATCAGCACAGAGACACTGGACCAGAGAATCGAACTGATCCTGCTTGCCTGTGAATTTGCCCTTATGTCAAAAATGGAGGATTGCTGTATCATGCTGCTTCATATCCTGGGCAGCCGTAAGGAGGCGTGGAGCATTAAGGAGCTTCTGCAGCATTCGGGGCTCAGCCCGCTCCAGGCAGAGTTGCCGCTTGTGCTTCGCAAGCTGGTATCCCGTTCATTAATCCGGGAGATCGCCTCGTGGGCAGTTGATGCCGGGGATGGTCATGCCATACGTTATACCCTTTAAGATAACATATCGCCTACTGGCGGTAACAGCTCTATATAGATAGCATTAGCGGGAGAATGGAGAGGGTGAATGTACTCTCTTTTTTTATAGAATTTATATGTTTGGGGGCCCCCGCAAAGTACCTGAGTCATCACCTACGCTAAAGCCTCACTTTGTGGGGTTATTTTATTTGCCCAGGTTTGCAGGGAAGCTGAATATTTAGGGTTGACTAGGGTGCAGTTCTTATGATAAATTATAACTCGTCCCTCTGACATAACGATGCGCAGCAATGCAGTCGTAAATCAGCCGAAAAAAGAAATTAAAAAAAAGGTTGACTAAAACAAGGACGCTGTGATATATTATAAAGGTCGCTGCTGAGACAAAAAACGGCGACGAAATATGAGTTTGATCTTTGAAAACTGAACAACGAGTGAGTATCTGGAGATCACTTCGGTGAGATCCAAAATTAGAGAATGTAAATTCTCGTCAGATGTTTCAAAATGAGCAATCGCTCTTTCTAAATACCAATTTGGAGAGTTTGATCCTGGCTCAGGACGAACGCTGGCGGCGTGCCTAATACATGCAAGTCGAGCGGAGTCTGAAAGGAAGCTTGCTTCCTTTCAGACTTAGCGGCGGACGGGTGAGTAACACGTAGGCAACCTGCCCTCAAGCCTGGGATAACTACCGGAAACGGTAGCTAATACCGGATAATTTCTTTCTTCTCCTGAGGAGAGAATGAAAGGCGGAGCAATCTGCTGCTTGGGGATGGGCCTGCGGCGCATTAGCTAGTTGGTGGGGTAACGGCCCACCAAGGCGACGATGCGTAGCCGACCTGAGAGGGTGAACGGCCACACTGGGACTGAGACACGGCCCAGACTCCTACGGGAGGCAGCAGTAGGGAATCTTCCGCAATGGGCGCAAGCCTGACGGAGCAACGCCGCGT
Organism: Paenibacillus sp. FSL H8-0122; assembly: GCF_038005345.1. Classification (NCBI taxonomy): domain Bacteria; kingdom Bacillati; phylum Bacillota; class Bacilli; order Caryophanales; family Paenibacillaceae; genus Paenibacillus; species Paenibacillus sp. FSL H8-0122. The sequence continues at coordinate 270,376 of NZ_JBBOTB010000001.1, forward strand.
GAGTGATGAAGGTTTTCGGATCGTAAAGCTCTGTTGCCAGGGAAGAACGTCCGGTAGAGTAACTGCTACCGGAGTGACGGTACCTGAGAAGAAAGCCCCGGCTAACTACGTGCCAGCAGCCGCGGTAATACGTAGGGGGCAAGCGTTGTCCGGAATTATTGGGCGTAAAGCGCGCGCAGGCGGTTATTTAAGTCTGGTGTTTAAACCTTGGGCTCAACCTGAGGTCGCACTGGAAACTGGGTGACTTGAGTACAGAAGAGGAAAGTGGAATTCCACGTGTAGCGGTGAAATGCGTAGATATGTGGAGGAACACCAGTGGCGAAGGCGACTTTCTGGGCTGTAACTGACGCTGAGGCGCGAAAGCGTGGGGAGCAAACAGGATTAGATACCCTGGTAGTCCACGCCGTAAACGATGAGTGCTAGGTGTTAGGGGTTTCGATACCCTTGGTGCCGAAGTTAACACAGTAAGCACTCCGCCTGGGGAGTACGGTCGCAAGACTGAAACTCAAAGGAATTGACGGGGACCCGCACAAGCAGTGGAGTATGTGGTTTAATTCGAAGCAACGCGAAGAACCTTACCAGGTCTTGACATCCAACTAACGAAGCAGAGATGCATCAGGTGCCCTTCGGGGAAAGTTGAGACAGGTGGTGCATGGTTGTCGTCAGCTCGTGTCGTGAGATGTTGGGTTAAGTCCCGCAACGAGCGCAACCCTTGACTTTAGTTGCCAGCAGGTGAAGCTGGGCACTCTAGAGTGACTGCCGGTGACAAACCGGAGGAAGGTGGGGATGACGTCAAATCATCATGCCCCTTATGACCTGGGCTACACACGTACTACAATGGCCGGTACAACGGGAAGCGAAGCCGCGAGGTGGAGCCAATCCCAGCAAAGCCGGTCTCAGTTCGGATTGCAGGCTGCAACTCGCCTGCATGAAGTCGGAATTGCTAGTAATCGCGGATCAGCATGCCGCGGTGAATACGTTCCCGGGTCTTGTACACACCGCCCGTCACACCACGAGAGTTTACAACACCCGAAGTCGGTGGGGTAACCCGCAAGGGAGCCAGCCGCCGAAGGTGGGGTAGATGATTGGGGTGAAGTCGTAACAAGGTAGCCGTATCGGAAGGTGCGGCTGGATCACCTCCTTTCTATGGAGAATCGTCTTCTGCAATGAAGACATTCAAATCTTAAATCTAGCCGGTCGGCTAGTTACTCACTCGTTGGTCAGTTTTGAGAGTTTAAGCTCTCAACTTGATCCTTGAAAACTGGATACCGAAACGAATTTGCGTTTTAGAACATCTTTTAGCTGAAACTTGTGTAAGCAAGTTGAAATAGTTATTAGTTGCTACCGTGATTTTCCTTAGGGAAAACGCATTGGTTAAGCTACTAAGAGCACACGGAGGATGCCTAGGCGCCAGGAGCCGACGAAGGACGTGGCGAACAACGAAACTGCCTCGGGGAGCTGTAAGCAAGCTTTGATCCGGGGGTGTCCGAATGGGGAAACCCAGCTGTGGTAATTCGCAGTTACTCGTATCTGAATACATAGGATACGCAGAGGCAGACCAGGGGAACTGAAACATCTAAGTACCCTGAGGAAGAGAAAACAATAGTGATTCCGTCAGTAGCGGCGAGCGAACGCGGAACAGCCTAAACCAAGGGGCTTGCCTCTTGGGGTTGTGGGACGTCTCACATGGAGTTACAAAGGAATAGAGTAGGCGAAGAGGTCTGGAAAGGCCCGCGATAGAGGTAAAAGCCCTGTAGCCCAAACTGTGTTCTCTCCGAGACGGATCCCGAGTAGTGCGGGGCACGTGAAACCCCGTATGAATCCAGCAGGACCATCTGCTAAGGCTAAATACTACCTGGCGACCGATAGTGAAACAGTACCGTGAGGGAAAGGTGAAAAGCACCCCGGAAGGGGAGTGAAATAGAACCTGAAACCGTGTGCTTACAAAAAGTCAGAGCCCGTTTTAGGGGTGATGGCGTGCCTTTTGTAGAATGAACCGGCGAGTTACGTTTAACATGCAAGGTTAAGGTGAGAAGCCGGAGCCGCAGCGAAAGCGAGTCTGAATAGGGCGACTGAGTATGTGGACGTAGACCCGAAACCGTGTGATCTACCCCTGTCCAGGGTGAAGGTGCGGTAACACGCACTGGAGGCCCGAACCCACGCATGTTGAAAAATGCGGGGATGAGGTGGGGGTAGCGGAGAAATTCCAATCGAACTCGGAGATAGCTGGTTCTCCCCGAAATAGCTTTAGGGCTAGCCTCGGTGAATGGAGTGGTGGAGGTAGAGCACTGATTGGGTGCGGGGCCCGCAAGGGTTACCAAGCTCAGTCAAACTCCGAATGCCATTTACTTCTTGCCGGGAGTCAGACAGTGAGTGCTAAGATCCATTGTCAAAAGGGAAACAGCCCAGACCATCAGCTAAGGTCCCCAAGTGTGTGTTAAGTGGGAAAGGATGTGGAGTTGCACAGACAACCAGGATGTTGGCTTAGAAGCAGCCACCATTGAAAGAGTGCGTAATAGCTCACTGGTCGAGTGACTCTGCGCCGAAAATGTAACGGGGCTAAACACACCACCGAAGCTATGGCTAGATGCGTATGTATCTGGGGTAGGGGAGCGTTGTATATACGTTGAAGGTGTACCGTAAGGAGCGCTGGAGAGTATACAAGTGAGAATGCCGGTATGAGTAACGAAAAGATCAGTGAGAATCTGATCCGCCGAAAGCCCAAGGTTTCCTGAGGAAGGCTCGTCCGCTCAGGGTAAGTCGGGACCTAAGGCGAGGCCGACAGGCGTAGTCGAAGGACAACAGTTTGAAATTACTGTACCACCGTAATCCGCTATGAGCGATGGGGTGACGCAGGAGGGTAGTGACGCGGACTGATGGATGTCCGTCTAAGCAGTGAGGCTGGTGTGTAGGCAAATCCGCACATCGTAAGGCTGGGCTGTGATGGGGAGCGAAAATTACAGTAGCGAAGGTCATGATCTCACACTGCCAAGAAAAGCCTCTAGTCAGGAGAAGGTGCCCGTACCGCAAACCGACACAGGTAGGCGAGAAGAGAATTCTAAGGCGCGCGGAAGAACTCTCGTTAAGGAACTCGGCAAAATGACCCCGTAACTTCGGGAGAAGGGGTGCCTCGGTAGGGTGAATAGCCCGAGGGGGCCGCAGTGAAAAGGCCCAAGCGACTGTTTAGCAAAAACACAGGTCTGTGCGAAGCCGTAAGGCGAAGTATACGGGCTGACGCCTGCCCGGTGCTGGAAGGTTAAGGGGAGCGGTTAGGGGTAACCCGAAGCTGTGAACCGAAGCCCCAGTAAACGGCGGCCGTAACTATAACGGTCCTAAGGTAGCGAAATTCCTTGTCAGGTAAATTCTGACCCGCACGAATGGCGTAACGACTTGGGCGCTGTCTCAACGAGAGATCCGGTGAAATTTTAATACCTGTGAAGATGCAGGTTACCCGCGACAAGACGGAAAGACCCCATGGAGCTTTACTGCAGCTTGATATTGAATTTGGGTACGATCTGTACAGGATAGGTGGGAGCCGTGGAGGCAGGAGCGCAAGCTTCTGCGGAGGCGCCGTTGGGATACCACCCTGATCGTATCTAGGTTCTAACCTGGTGCCCTCATCGGGTACGGGGACCGTGTCAGGCGGGCAGTTTGACTGGGGCGGTCGCCTCCTAAAGAGTAACGGAGGCGTTCAAAGGTTCCCTCAGAATGGTTGGAAATCATTCGCAGAGTGCAAAGGCATAAGGGAGCTTGACTGCGAGACCTACAAGTCGAGCAGGGACGAAAGTCGGACTTAGTGATCCGGTGGTACCGCATGGAAGGGCCATCGCTCAACGGATAAAAGCTACCCTGGGGATAACAGGCTTATCTCCCCCAAGAGTCCACATCGACGGGGAGGTTTGGCACCTCGATGTCGGCTCATCGCATCCTGGGGCTGAAGTAGGTCCCAAGGGTTGGGCTGTTCGCCCATTAAAGCGGTACGCGAGCTGGGTTCAGAACGTCGTGAGACAGTTCGGTCCCTATCTGTCGTGGGCGCAGGAAATTTGAGAGGAGCTGTCCTTAGTACGAGAGGACCGGGATGGACGTACCGCTGGTGCATCAGTTGTTCCGCCAGGAGCATGGCTGAGTAGCTACGTACGGACGGGATAAGCGCTGAAAGCATCTAAGCGTGAAGCCCCCCTCAAGATGAGATTTCCCAGTATGTAAGACCCCTTGAAGACGACGAGGTAGATAGGTTGGAGGTGGAAGTGCAGCAATGCATGGAGCTGACCAATACTAATCGGTCGAGGGCTTATCCAAACACACTAACACACAAATTCGTTTCGGATTCAGTTTTCAGGCGATCAAGCTTGATATGTATATTCCCTGATAGCTCAGTTGGTAGAGCACTCGACTGTTAATCGAGTTGTCACAGGTTCGAGTCCTGTTCGGGGAGCCATATGGAGAGGTGTCCGAGTTTGGCCGAAGGAGCACGATTGGAAATCGTGTAGGCGCCACAAGCGTCTCGAGGGTTCGAATCCCTCTCTCTCCGTAGCGTTACTTTTCACACAGCATGGCTCGTTGGTCAAGGGGTTAAGACACCTCCCTTTCACGGAGGTAACATGGGTTCGAATCCCATACGAGTCACCAATTTCTTCTTTGAATGATGGGAAGAGAGAGTCATATATGGAGGCTTAGCTCAGCTGGGAGAGCATCTGCCTTACAAGCAGAGGGTCGGGGGTTCGAACCCCTCAGCCTCCACCATCTATCTTAACCGAATAGATTTTGTACAATGACGCGGGGTGGAGCAGCCCGGTAGCTCGTCGGGCTCATAACCCGAAGGCCGCAGGTTCAAATCCTGCCCCCGCAATTAATCCCCACAAAGTGAAGATGTGCTCTGTAGCATATTCCGAATACTTTCCGGGGACCCCATAAGTACTTTTAATTTGGAACCGTGGTGTAGTTGGCCTAACATGCCTGCCTGTCACGCAGGAGATCGCGGGTTCGAATCCCGTCGGTTCCGCCATTTTTAATGGCTTAAGGGATGAGAATTCCCTGGGTTCGTTGAAGCATAGGCATCGTAAGGAATACTTCGCAATCTCGTAACGGAGTGAAGAGTATCCCGCCCTGTTCCGCCATCTTTACAAAATTACTTTTATGGCTCGGTAGCTCAGTCGGTAGAGCAAAGGACTGAAAATCCTTGTGTCGGGGGTTCGATTCCCTCCCGCGCCACCATACACAACTTAATATGCCGGTGTAGCTCAATTGGTAGAGCAACTGACTTGTAATCAGTAGGTTGGGGGTTCAAGTCCTCTCGCCGGCACCATACCGTGGAGGCTTAGCGAAGTGGCCAAACGCATCAGACTGTAAATCTGCTCACGTACGTGTTCGGTGGTTCGAATCCATCAGCCTCCACCATTTTTTAGGGGCATAGTTTAAAGGTAGAACAACGGTCTCCAAAACCGTTGGTGTGGGTTCAATTCCTGCTGCCCCTGCCAAGTAATTTCATATAAAAGAATCATATGGCGACCGTGGCGAAGGGGTTAACGCACCGGATTGTGGTTCCGGCATTCGTGGGTTCGAGACCCATCGGTCGCCCCATTTCTTTTATAAGAATTACATAGCAACATAACTTAAAAGCTTCATATGGCGACTGTGGCGAAGGGGTTAACGCACCGGATTGTGGTTCCGGCATTCGTGGGTTCGAGACCCATCAGTCGCCCCATTTTTATTTAATAAGATGTTGGGGATTAGCCAAGCGGTAAGGCAACGGACTTTGACTCCGTCATTCATAGGTTCGATTCCTATATCCCCAGCCATTATATGCGGACGTGGCTCAGCGGTAGAGCATCGCCTTGCCAAGGCGAGGGTCGCGGGTTCGATTCCCGTCGTCCGCTCCATTTCATGTGGTGCCATAGCCAAGTGGTAAGGCAAAGCTCTGCAAAAGCTTTATCCCCAGTTCAAATCTGGGTGGCACCTCCATTATTTTTTTGGAATTATATATGTAGTACGCCGGCGTGGCGGAATGGCAGACGCGCTCGACTCAAAATCGAGTGGGAAACCGTGGAGGTTCGAGTCCTCTCGCCGGTATCATATTAATAACAGACAGCTCATTAGAGAATAATTCTAATGAGCTTTTTTTATATTTATTGCACCGATCTTATTATTTCGATCGGCTATAATCAGAAGAATCAATGATCTACGATTGGTGGATCATTGCAATTGAAATTAGTTCTTGGAGGTCGACAGCCATGAATGCCCCTTTCGCAGACCGTATTAAGATCGCGCCCGGTTTCTGGACCAGCCTGAAGGGAATAGGGGTAGAACCTATTGATGTAGCACGCAAGGCATGCCTGCCGCTAACCATCATCACCGAACCGGTAGTCACGACCGCCCAATATTATTCGATCTGGCAAGCCTATTCCGAACTAGTCGGAGACATCGCTACGGGAATCGTCAAGCTTGCGGCCGCATACAAGACAACTCAATATCCGCCGGCTGCTTTGGCGACCTTTCACGCTCGCAATTACCGGGACGCGCTAAACCGAATGGCGCGCTATAAGCAATTGTGCCCCCCGGAAAACTTGAGGATTCAGGAAGAAGGCGAGCTATATTTGATTGAATTGGAATGGCAGCATGCCGAGCTATCCGGACCGCCGGTGCTTGTCGGCATTACGCTCGCCTACCTGCTCGAGCTCGGACGCCGGGGAACCGGCCGTTTCCTTAAGGCACATTCCGTAGAATTCATTAACTATATGGGCGACGTTCAAGCCCTTGAAGGTTACTTCGGCTGTCGAGTACGGACGGGGACGGAGCGCAATCAGCTAACGCTCAATCGCGAAGATCTGGATCGCCCCTTCACGTCGTACAATGAAGAACTTCTTGAGATTCTGACCCCCTCCTTGGATCGTACGCTGGAAGAGCGACAGAGCCAGCTCACAATGAGCACTAAGGTGCAGTGGATTCTCTCACGGTGCCTGACTCAAGGGAAAATCGATATCCACTCCGTAGCCTCCGAGTTGGGGATGAGCGAGCGTACCTTGCAGCGCAGGCTGACGGAAGAAGGCGGGAGCTTCAAGCAGCTGCTGGCGAAAACGAGGCGGGAGATGGCCGTTGCTTACTTGGCAGACCCTGCATTGGAGATCAAAGAGGTCGCTTTTCTTATTGGTTACGAGGACCAAAATTCGTTTTATCGCGCTTTTCGCGCATGGACAGGGGAGACTCCTGCCAATTGGCGCGTCACGCAAGATAATTGGCGCTCTATGCTAGTTACCGAGTAGACGAAACGATGTAATATGATCCCTATCTTAGACACAAGGAGTGCAGACAGATGGATATGGGATTAAAGAACAAGACAGCTTTAGTAACGGGATCAACTAAAGGCATAGGAAAAGCGATCGCCTGTGAACTTGCCAGGGAAGGTGTTCATGTTCTCATAAATGGACGCAACAATGATGACGTAGAGCGTACGGTAGCTGAGATTCAAGCAGCGTTCCCGGAAACGGAACCGCGGAATGCAACCGCTGATCTCATCGATTCACGGCAAAGAGAAGCTTTATTCGCAAGTTTTCCCCACGTCGATATCCTGGTCAACAGCATGGGTATCTATGAGATCATGTCCTATGACTACGTAGACGATGCCGTATGGGAGAAGTACTTCCGCACAAACTTTCTTGCCGCCAACGCCTTAACCAAGTTTTATTTGCCTTCCATGCTGAGTCGTGAATATGGCCGTATTATCTTCATCGCGAGTGAGGAAGCCGTTATGCCTTCAGGACAGATGCCTCAATACGGTGTGACCAAATCCATGCTGTTGTCATTGTCCAAGAGCTTGTCCAAGCTGACCCGTGGCGCCGAAGTTACAGTGAACACGATCCTGCCGGGACCGACCCTCTCCGAGAATGTGCTTAAAATCATCGAGAGCATATATTCGAACGAAGAGATGATGTTCGAGGCTAAAGAGAAGGACTTTATGACGAAGAACCTGCCTCAATCCGAAATCGGGCGGTTTATCCGACCAGTGGAGATTGGCCGGTTGGCTGCTTTCCTGTGCAGTCCGATGGCCTCCGCCTTCAAAGGATCCCCGATCCGAATAGATGGGGGAATGGTACCGACAATCTTTTAATTTTTTGCGCGCCGATCATCCGACGAACCCACAAATTGATTTCTGGCCGCACCGAGACCAACGATGCCGAGGAGAGCAGACGCGCCGACTAATATCAGAAGTGGAGCGCCCCAACTATGACTGGCATCATGCAAGTATCCAATCAGCGCCGGGCCGGTAGCTGCCAGCAGATATCCGATGGATTGGGCCATGCCCGATAAATCGGCCGCCTGGTGGGCACTTTGGGTACGTAAGCCGAAGAACATCATGGACAAGCTAAAGGCAAAGCCCGATCCAATGCCAAGAATAATCACCCAAAGCAGAAGCAGATGGATACTGCTATAGAGAAGTCCTAGGGTTCCAATCAAAAGCAGAATGGTTGTAATCCCCACTAACAACCGCTGGTTAGACATACGGCCTGCCATCACAGGAACGATAAAGGCAAAGGGGAGCGAAGCCATAATCAGAACCGAGAGAAACCAGCCCGACTGACTTGAACTGATGCCTTGATCTTTCAAGATTTCAGGCAGCCAGGCCACCAGCACATAGAAAATGGCCGATTGTATTCCCATAAATAGAGTCACCTGCCAAGCGAGTGGAGAGCGCCAGATATTAACCTGACGATTGTTAGCTGCACTGCCAGCAGCAGCGGCTGGTTTCACTGGAGTCTTGAGCTGCGGTATCCAGAAGAGAATGGAGATCACGCTGAGTATCCCCCATATTCCCAAGGCCCCTTGCCAGCTCAAGCCTGCCCCCACAGCTAAGGGAACACTGATCCCGGAAGCGATTGCCCCGCACAGATTCATCGAAACCGAATAAACCCCCGTCATCGTACCCAGTTGCTGCGGAAATTCCCGTTTGATCAGGCTGGGAAGTAATACATTACATATCGTAATAGCAAATCCTAGAATTGCTGTTCCCACATACAAGGTCACTGCTCCGGATAACGACCGGATAGCAATACCGGTGACCAAAAAAATAAGGGAAACCAGGATCATTCGTTCTACCCCATATTTATGTCCTAATTTCGGCACAAAAGGTGATAACAAGGCAAATGCGATTAGTGGAACGGTGGTAATCAGGCCTGCTAATGTATTTGAAATATGCACGTTGTCCCGAATAAGACTGACCAAGGGTCCTACGGATGTGAGGGGAGCGCGCAAATTCGCTGCGATAAAAATAATTCCTATGACCATGAACCAGAGTGTTGCTTGCTTGCGAATGCCGGTGCCCGACATTCCATTTCCATCCTGTTGGTTTAACAATTGTTCTGATGAACTCATAGATGTTCCTCCTGTGTACGGGCCTTGTCAATGTATAAACGTACAGCCTCTTCAGCTTGATGACTATCCTGATTGGCAATAGCTTGATAGAGCAGGGCATGAGAGTCGAGATAAAAATCCACATGTTTAAAATACTTCATTTCCAAAACCATGCTCTGAAGCGCCTCGGAGATATGATTGTACAAGTTGGCCATCAATTGGTTATGTGATGCAGCAATCACCATCTTGTGAAACTCCACATCCCAATGGGCATAAGCTTCGAGATCCTGCCGGCCGGCTGCTTGTCTGCATTGGTCCAGGCATGCCCGCAGTGCCTCCAAATCTTCCTCGCCTCTCCTGAGCGCCGCCAGGGCAGCAGCTTCTCTTTCTAGTGCATAGCGGACCTCCAGGCTCTCAAGCCTATCGGTATGCTGAATCACTTTTCTAATCACTGACCCCAAAACGCTCGAGGAGCAGACATAAGTCCCATCCCCTTGCCTGGTCTTCAGCAGACCTGCATAGGTTAGAGCCCGAATGGCTTCCCTCAAGGTATTACGGCTGACTTGAAGCTGCTCCATTAGCTCGGGCTCTGGAGGAATACGTGTCCCAACTTGCCATTCGCTGCTTTCGATCTTCTCCTGGATCTGGTAGGCTACCTGTTCCACCAAGGTTAAACGTTGAGTCTGAGCTAACAATCGAATCATTCCTTTACAAACGTAGGATGTTTGGTACTTTGGTTGAATTATAGCAGATTACCTTTGGCTTGAAAAGATGAAAATGATATTGATTATCAATATCAATCATGCTAATATGATTTTGTTCAGTGCTGAACAAAAAAAGAAGAAGAATCTATCGCTGCATCGAATAAGGTCTGCAACTAAATACATGAGAGGAGAGAAGTAAATTGGAGTTTCCAAATCATGCTAAAGGTCACCTTTACGGGCAATATATCAGAATGCTGCATTTGAACGAATTGTATACAGAACATGAAATTAACGTGTTTCGGGAGCAAGCCCACAAGCTTCAGATTGATATGCTCTCCAATAATATTACCAGTGTGCATGTTATTGATTGCATTGGTGATCATGAGCCCATTAACCATACCGGAATTACTAAAAGAATGAATCTGTCCAAAGCAAGTATTACAAATATTAGTTCAAAGTTATTGGAGATGGGTTTCATTGTGAGAAATCAAATGAACAACAACCGGAAGGAAAGTTATTTCACTCTAACGGATAAGGGAAGACAGGTATATCAACTGCACCAAAAGATGCATCAAGAGAAAGAAGAGAGCTTTTACCAGTTCATTGACTCTTATTCAGAGACTGAGTTACAGACGATCGGGAAATTCATGGGTGATCTGTTGGCGCGTGCTGAAAAGTACTACGCAAGGGAAGGATCGGAGAATGACGACACTAAGGATTAAGATGGAAGGAAGCATCGGCTGATGAAGAAGAAAAACCCGGACATGTCCGAATTACAGCAGATTGCCAGGGAGAAAAGGAAGGTTCAATTCTACCTCAGATTGATGTTGGGACTCGGCTCAAGCTGTGGTGTAATGGTACCGATTGAACCCTTTTTTACAACTTTAAATGAGCTTTCCGCTCATGAGGCCGCACTTTTACAACAACAAGCAAAGGATCAATCAGATCAATCGGAATGAACAGGAAGAAAATGAATATTGGGAAAAAGAGAAGCGGCCTTCAAAAAAGAGGGACGCTTCATTTTTATGATTATAATTCCTCTGCATAAAATGCTTTGGATACGGCCTCTGTGGCTTTATCAATAAAAGTTGCAACCTTACCCGGGCTTTCCTTCAGGCCACTGCTCACCCATTTTTTAATAATGGCTATACTGCCATGAGCGGTGAACGTATACCAGGACTCAAATAATTGCGGATCAAAATATTTTAATTCCTGTTTCCATCGCTCAATCGTTAGATCGTGACTGATATAAAGGATTCTTTCTAATAGTTCTTTATCGCCATGCTCAGAGAACAGAACCTCACATATCGTTTTATTCGCTTTTATATACTTACATAATTCATAAGATAGCTTTTGAGGATTGGACGAACTCATCCCAACTTGCTTAATGTCTTCGTAAAGATCATTTTCGATCGTCGAAAGAAGCTCAAACTGATTCGCATAGTGTGAATAAAAGGTGTTGCGGTTAATATTTGCTTCACTGCAAATGTCGGTCACGGTAACTTTATTAATAGACCGCTCTGTCAACAGCTTCAACAGGCTTTCTTTGATAACCATTTTTGTATATCTGACCCGGTGATCTGTTTTTTTGTCTGACATCGTATCCTCCTAATTTAAAATAATAAAATAGTAAATGAACAAATCTAATATGAATTGTATAATAACTAACATAATCCAAACGAACAGCCTGTTGTTTAACTAACATGATGATATTATAATTTATTTAAACATTCGATTCAAATTAAATTAATTGGAGGAAGAAAATGGGTAGTATAACTGTAGTGCCTGTATGGGTTATTCAAGACATTCTTGTCTTAATTGCTGCTGTCCTAATGGTATTCTATATCCTTGATAAGGAAACACATCCCAAAACGGTTTTACTGCAATTTATAGGTTTTGTGTTCTTTTACGCCGCCGTTTTTGAAATTACTGCTTCATCGCTTGGGGAAGGTTTCTACGCCTATGGGCGCAGTATTTTAATGTTGTTTAACATACCAATTACTGTCCCTATTATTGAGTTCCTGATTATTTATTCCACCTTGCGTGTGCTAAAGTCTGTAAATATACCGTCTTGGACGAAACCGTTTATTACGGGATTAAGTGCGATGGTGTTTGACTTTTCACTCGACCCGGTGGCCGTTAAACAGATTTTTGAGACCATGGATGGAACCATTGCAAGATGGACTTATTATCCGCTGGCCGGTGAACCTCAAATTTATGGGGAACCCGTGATGAATTTTACAGGATGGATTTATATCGCCGGATATTGGACCGTCTTTATTCTAATTGGTGAATGGTGGCATAAAAAGAAAGGCTATAGTAAAACCGTGGGTTATATCTATCCGTTTTTGGCGGCCCTTGCGTCATTGGCTTGTATGTTCTCCCCTTTATCCAACTTCTTTAATTACATGGGTCCGTTCTTCGCCAGAGAATCTAATATGCAATGGGTGATGTTGATTGCACTTTCTGTCATTACAATCGGAGTTTTAGCATTAGCTTTCACAAAGTTCTGGGACCGGAAGGCTAACTATTCAATCACTCCCAAAAAAGATTTTCCGATCATGTTTACTTTCGTAGGGTTCCCCCTGGTTAACACTATGTTTTGCCTCATAGGAGGTTTCACAGAAGTGTTGTGGCTGGTCGTTCTGGCTCAAATCGTATTAATGGTAGCCTGGATCGGAATTTATAGGATGGGTAAAAAAGCAAGTCCAACCGCGAGGTAGTTAAAAAAACACCGCCAGGCTTTAGACTCTAAAGCTGGTGGTGTTTTGCTGCTATCTTCGTTAAGGTAGCACATTCCCGGCTGCGCGGTAAATCTCGTACCATTCCTCGTGGCTGAGGGCGGTGTCGGTTACTCCTTTGTCGGCTCAAACAACGGTAGGATATACTTTGTAATTAATTCAATTCTGTCCTTCGCACGCGGCATGAAACGCGAAGCAATCGTAACTACGATTTTCTTGTCGGGATTTACGTAAATCGCATTTCCGCCGTCGCCCAAAGCCGCATAACAACCTTGTCCCTCATTGTTAACAATCCACCATAAATACCCGTAAGGTAACTCTCCCCATCGGCTGTTTTCTTGGGTACTGTCCTTGATCCATTTTGCGGATAGCATTCGCTTGCCGTTCCACAAACCTTCATTTAGGTATAGCTGACCGATCTTTGCCATATCCAAGGGGGTTAAGGTAAGTCCCCAACCGGCGGTGCTCGTCCCTTTGGGATCTATGATCCAACCATTAACAAATTTATCTTTGAGGAACGCCAAATACTCTTCTTTACAATGTATATTCGCATTAGGGGGCGCTTTGATCCCCAGTGGTTCAAACAGATTTTCTGTGGCAAAATCAAGTACAGATTGGCCGGTTGCATTGGTGAGGATTCCCGACAGGACCTGTAGGCCGATTGTGGAATACTTGAATCCTCCTGGATCGTCCTTGCCACCCAACAAGTCCAGTGCAGCTTTGGTCCAGTCCTCGCTGGTATAGACCTTTGTATATGGCTCCGACTTGTATTTATACGGTGCGGTCATTGTCAGTATATTTTTTATTGTGATATTCTGTATCGTTTTTTCACCGCGTTTGACCGTGTAATCAGGAAAAAATTCCAATACTTTCTGGTCAATGCTTTTAATATAGCCTTTGTCTATGGCAATGCCGATCAGTGCAGACACAACGATCTTCGTCACCGATGCAATATGGATCGGATCGTCAGCGGTGTAGCCGTCAAAATAGCCTTCATATACCTTTTCGCTGCCGAGCAGTACTACAATACCAGCAATATTACCATACTCTGTTTTAATCAGATTCTCGAAATCTAGAATTCTGTTATTCATACTTGTTCTCCTTCTAAATATAAGTACATCGATGTCTGTGAAAAGCGTATTATGATATAAATTTTTTTGCAAGAGCCTATTATAAAACTTGCTTGAAGTCCTGGGTGCAAATACAAAAAGACCCGCAAACCCCTTTCTAAAGAGGAGATTTGCGGGTCTTTCATACAGATGGTCTGGTTTAAGGCAGCACATTCCCGGCTGCGCGGTAAATCTCATACCATTCCTCGCGGCTGAGGGTGATGCTTGAGGCCTTGGCGATGTCGAGCAGGCGGGCAGTGTTGGTGGTGCCGACAATGGGCTGCATCTTAGCCGGATGGCGAAGCAGCCAGGCGGTCGCGATGGCGGTATCGGTTACCTCTTTTTCTGCGGCGAGACGGTTAATCACTTCATTCACCTTAGGGAACTTCTCGTTGCCGAGGAATACGCCCTCGAAGAAGCCATATTGGAACGGCGACCATGGCTGGATGGTCATATCGTGCAGGCGGCTGTATTCCAGGATACCACCATCGTGGACTACAGAACCGGAATTCGTCATGTTGACGTTGAAGCCGGCATCAATCATGCCGGTAACCATGATGCTGAGCTGAAGCTGGTTGAACAGAAGGGGCTGCTTGACGTTCTTCTTGAGCAGCTCAATCTGCAGCGGGTTCTGATTGCTGACGCCGAAATGCTTGACCAGCCCTCTGCGCTCCAAATCATCGAAGGCTTCGGCTACTTCTTCCGGCTCCATCAAGGTGTCAGGACGGTGGAGGAGCAGGACATCTACATAATCGGTCTGCAGCCGCTTCAGGCTATTCTCTACTGAACTGACAATATGCTCCTTGGAGAAGTCAAAGAAGCCATTCCTGATGCCGCATTTGGCCTGAATCATCAGCCGGTCGCGCATGCCGGGATTTGCAGCCAGTACGTTACCGAATACTTCCTCCGCTTTGCCGCCGGCATAAATATCTGCATGGTCAAAAAAGTCTATGCCCACCTCAAGGGCGCTGTGGATATGGACTTCAGCCTCTTTGGGAGACAAATCAGCGATCCGCATACAGCCGAGTGAAATCTCGGACACCTCAAGTGTACCGTTAGCCACATTAATTCTTTTTACCATTAATTATTCACTCCTTAAATGAAGGTATAGTGTAAGCTTAGACCTTAGAGTTAGGTGTAAGTCAATAGAATCATAGAGTGGCTGTTCATAGAAACGGTTTGGTGTTACCTTTACATATAGGTGAAGCCGGCAACGGCTGGCAGAGAGGAGCTTGTACGGATGGGATACAGTATCAAAACCATAGCACAAAAAAGCGGACTGAGCCAATATACGCTGCGTTACTACGAACGGGAGGGTGTATTGCCGGTTGTGGCAAGGGATGTGAACGGTAACCGTTGCTTCAATGATGAGGATCTGGAGCTGATCTCGCTAATCTGCTGCCTGAAGGATACCGGAATGGCTATAGCGGACATTAAGCAATTCATTGCGTTCTCGCAGGAAGGCAGGGACCGTCTGCCCGATCAGCGCAAGCTGCTGCAGGAGCATAAACAGCATATCGATGAGAAGATCAGGTTCTTTCAGAGCTTTGCGCAGAAGATTGACCATAAGATTGCTTATTTTGCTTCAATGGAGAATGAAGCGGAAGCCTCTGGAAATCATAAAACCAGCTGAAAGTCAGTTAACTGCATCTAAGTTGTAATCCTGCACTGGGAACTAGCGTGAACTTGGGATAGAATAAGAGCCAGATTCACCGAAAGAAGATGAAGGAGGATCATATAATGTCAGGCAATGAACCGAGTCTGGATTGGCTAAGCGATGTATCTGTATTTAAGGTGAACCGGTTGGAAGCGCATTCGGACCACCGCTATTATAGAACGATGGAGGAAGCAGAGACACAAGCCCCCATGGCGCTGCGCCACTCGCTGAACGGAGATTGGAAATTCAGTTATGCAGTGAATGTGGCAGCCCGTGTGCAGAATTTCTATAAGACGGAATTTGATACGAGAGGCTGGGGGGACATCCAGGTGCCGGGTCATATCCAGCTTCAGGGGTACGGCAGGCCGCAATATTCGAACACGATGTACCCTTGGGACGGTCTGGATGCTGTAAGACCGCCGGAGATTCCGGTGAGCAGTAATACGGTGGGCAGCTATGTGAAGTTTTTTGAGGTGCCGGAGAATATGGGCAAGGGACCGGTCTTTATTTCTTTTCAGGGGGTTGAGGCGGCTTGTTATGTCTGGTTGAACGGGCACTTCGTCGGCTACAGTGAAGACAGCTTCACCCCTGCGGAATTTGAATTGACACCCTATCTGCAGGAAGGAGCCAATAAGCTCGCGGTTGAGGTCTATCAGCGCTGTACGGGGAGCTGGCTGGAGGATCAGGATTTCTGGCGGTTCTCGGGGATTTTTCGTGAAGTGTATTTGTATACGGTTCCTGAGCTGCATGTACAGGATCTGCGGATTCAGGCTGGGCTGGATGCTTCCTATGAGCAGGGCAAGTTAACGGCTGAACTTCGCATGGCGTCAGAGGCCGAAGCTGTGATCAGAATGGAGCTGAAGGATGCGGCCGGGACTGTGGTGGCAAAAGCAGAAGGACGGGCAGTGGCGGGCAAGGCGGCTCTGAGTATGGATGCAGGCAAGGTGTTCCTGTGGAGCGCGGAGAATCCGTACCTGTATAACGTCTGTATCTCTGTATGTAATGGCGAAGGGAAACTGGTGGAGGCGATTGTGCAGCGGGCGGGCTTCCGCGTGTTCGAGCTGAAGGACAAGCTAATGCTGCTGAACGGCCAACGGATCATGTTCAAAGGCGTCAACCGCCATGAGTTCAACCCCCGCACAGGACGGAACATCTCCAGGGAAGATATGATTAAGGATATCATCATCCTGAAGCAGAATAATATCAACGCGGTGCGGACCTCGCATTATCCGAATCAGACGCTCTGGTATGAGCTGTGCGATGAATACGGGGTGTATGTGATTGATGAGATGAATCTGGAATCCCATGGCTCTTGGCAGAAGATGGGCGCCGTTGAGCCATCCTGGAACATCCCCGGGGATAAGCCGGAGTGGGAGGGGATTGTCATGGACCGGGCGGTGTCGATGCTGGAGCGCGATAAAAATCATCCGTCGATCCTGATCTGGTCCTGCGGCAATGAATCCTATGCGGGTGAGGTTATTCTGAAGGTGTCCCATTACTTCCGCAAGGCTGATCCGGGACGGCTGGTGCATTATGAAGGAGTCTTCCACAACCGCAAATATAATGACAGCAGTGATATGGAGAGCCGGATGTATGCCAAGCCCGCTGACATTGTGGAATACCTGGAGAATCAGCCGGATAAGCCGTATATCAGCTGTGAGTACATGCACGCCATGGGCAATTCGGTCGGGGGACTCCATAAATATATCGAGCTGGAGAGCCGGTATCCGCTCTATCAGGGTGGGTTCATCTGGGATTACATCGATCAGGCGCTGGTGGCCAAGAACCGGTACGGTGAAGAGTATCTGGCATATGGCGGGGATTTCGCTGACCGGCCGACGGACTATAGCTTCTGCGGCAACGGGATTGTCTTCGCTGACCGGACGATCACGCCGAAGATGCAGGAGGTGAAGTTCCTCTACCAGAACATCCGGCTTGTTCCTGAACGGGACGCCGTGACGGTGATCAACGGCAATCTGTTCGAGGGAACGGAGCGGCTGCTGCTGGAGTTCAGGTTGTTCAGAGAAGGACGGGAGATCTTCAAGGGGCAGCAGGAGCTTCATGTGGCCGCGCAGGAGGAATCACAGATACCGCTGGAACTGCCGGATGTATCCACAGCTCCAGGGGAGTACACTTTGGCTGTAAGTCTGGTGCTGAAGGAAGCGGAGCTATGGGCAGAGCCGGGGTTCGAGACCGCTTATGGAGAGCATGTGTTCCGCGTTGAAGCAGCCGGAGGAACGGCAGGCGGGAAAAAGGCACTGCTGCCTGCGTCCGGGGAGTTCGGCGTCATTGAAGGGGATGTGAACATCGGAATCACCGGACGCGGCTTCTCCGCCCTGTTCTCCAAGCAGGCGGGCTCGCTGGTGTCGCTCTGCTACGGAGGGCACGAGATGATTGCGACTCCGCCGGCTCCGCTGTTCTGGCGGGCAACGACTGACAATGATAAAGGGACTGCGCTGGGTTACCATGCCGGCGGCTGGTTCGCGGCCAGTCTGGCCCGCCAGTGTACGGCGGTCAGCCTGCACACCGAAGCAGACCGGGCAACGGTCAGCTTCGACTATGCCTTCAGCATCAGCAGTGAGCTGAAGGCAAGCATTGAATACACGGTCCATGCCGACGGCAGCGTCCGTGTCCGGATGGTCTACACCGGAGCAGACGGCTTGCCGGATGTGCCGGTAGTGGCGGTATCCTTCCGGATGCCGGCAGACTACGAGGCCACCGAGTGGTATGCCCGCGGACCGGAAGAGAACTACAGTGACCGCGCACATGGAGCGCGGCTCACCCGCTTCCGGCGTAAGGTGACGGAGCTGCCGTCACCGTATCTGGTGCCGCAGGAATCCGGCAACCGGACGGGCGTCCGTGAGGTGAGCATCACGGACAGCCGGGGGTATGGGCTGCAGGTTCAGGCGGCTGCGGGACAGCCGCTGGAATGTACGCTGTCACCGTATACAGCGTTCGAGCTGGAGCAGGCAGCACATGCTTATGAGCTGCCTAAGGTGCACTATACGGTTGTCACCCTCGCGGCACAGCAGATGGGTGTGGGCGGGGATGACAGCTGGGGGGCGCCGGTGCATCCGGAATACCGGATCGCCGCCGGTCAGCGGCTGGAATTCGAGTTCACGCTGACGGCGGCATTGCCGGAGGCGTAATAATCACTAAGTAAACAGGCCATCAGCGTATCCTTCGCTGATGGCCTGTTTCATGAGAAGCGCTGCCGGTATTCGCGCGGCGACAACCCCTCCAGCTTCATGAAGCTGGAGCTGAAGTAGGAGGATTGGTTGAAGCCGACCTCTTCGGCAATCCGGGCGATCGGGAAGCTGGTCTGCATCAGCAGCAGCTTGCTCTGTCCGATACGGTAGCGGAGCAGATATTCCATGGGTGAACAGCCATATACCTTGTTCATGCAACGGGCAATATAGACCGGATGGAAGTTGAGGCTGTCTCCCAGCATGGCGGTTGTAATCTCTTCATGGTAGTGGGTGCGGAGATAGGAGGCGGCCTGCTCGGCACATAGGGTGGTTTGAGAGCTGCGGTGCTCCGGGTTCACAGAAGCGGCCAGCTGCTGCAGGAGATCCTGGAAGAGGAGCTGCTGCCGGAAGCGGACGGCTTCGAGGTGGGCGGTGGCCTGCAATTGCGTGAGCTGCTCCAATACCTCGTAAGCTCTGTCCGGCAGAAGTAAGTTAACAAACTGCGATAACACCAGATTGAAGGAGCTGATATCGAATAGAGAAGCGGGAAGCTCTCCTGAAGTCTCAGTCAGATTGCCGGAAGCGGACCCTGTCACCGATAAGGCGGGCAGGTCATGGAAGGTCTGAAAGTGGAGCCAATAATAGGCCGTATCCTCCTTGCAGCCTTCAGTTCCAAAGTGGTGGCAGTCGGGGCGAAGGATCAAGGCATCGCCTGCCTTCACGGTGAAGCGCTGCTCCTCCTCGCCGATATACAGGCATCCCTGCTGGACAATGAGCAAGTCAAATACCTTGATCTGCTGGCGGCTCCGGTGCTGATAGCCGGGCTGGCAGTGATTGAGGCCGCTGGCTATATAATGCGGCAGGGGAGGGATGCGGAACAGAAGCGGGTTCATGGGCTGGCCTCCTGAAGAAAGTTTGGATATTGAAAGTTTAGGTTGGAGAATTAGTACATTTCCCAGAGTATATCACCTATAATTTATTACAGGCAAGTTTAAATCGTAAGGCTATAGATAGGTCCAGCGCGACCACCCGAATTCCCCCGGATTCTTCTCCTTAAGGAGTACTCCGGGGGCTTATTTGCGTTGAACTTGCGATTACTGCACAAATGTATGATAAGTGCACAGTGCGGTTAGCCGTAAAGTACAGGAATATCCCGAAGCTTCACTGTTCAGCCGCTGGAGCCTTCTTCTATACTCAGGTCATACATTGGATTTCACGAAGCCGCAGGGGCCATCAAGGCCCAAGGACAGAGGCTTCGAACCCAGTGACGCGGCAACTTATCTATAGGCATA
This sequence comes from Paenibacillus sp. FSL H8-0122, assembly GCF_038005345.1. Classification (NCBI taxonomy): domain Bacteria; kingdom Bacillati; phylum Bacillota; class Bacilli; order Caryophanales; family Paenibacillaceae; genus Paenibacillus; species Paenibacillus sp. FSL H8-0122. The sequence continues at coordinate 290,412 of NZ_JBBOTB010000001.1, forward strand.
GGAGAGTGAAGGCTTTGAGACACCGCAAACGCAAGACCGGGATACCGCTAGTCACCCAGCTTCCATTGAAGGGAACGGGCGGGCTGTCCCCGCAGCTTGAGTCCGGCACCCGGAAGACAAGGAAGAAGGGCTTCGTGCATGAGCTGGTCCATAACCGGATTCTGTTCCTGATGCTGCTGCCTACGCTGTTGTTCTTTCTAATTAACTCGTATTTTCCGATGGTCGGGGTCTATTATGCGTTCACGCAGTTTGATTTCAATTCCGGGCTGTTCGATGCTCCTTTCGTGGGGCTGAAGAACTTTGAATTCCTCTGGAAATCCGGCACGCTGGTGAAGCTGACGCTCAATACGATCGGCTACAATCTGGCTTTTATTTTACTCGGGAATGTGCTGGCGATTATCTGTGCGATTCTGCTCAGCGAGCTGCGGGTGAAGTGGTTCAAGAAGCTGACCCAGTCGGTCATGTTCCTGCCGTACTTCGTATCGTTCGTTATCTTAAGCGTTATCGTCTACAATGTGTTCAATTATGATAACGGTTTCTTGAATACGCTGCTGACTCAGTTCGGGGCGAATCCGGTGGATGTCTATAATAATCCGGTCATCTGGATTTTCCTGATCATTCTCTTTTATCTCTGGAAAAATCTCGGCTACAGCATGGTCATCTACCTGGCCTCCATCACGGGCATCAGCGAGGAATATTATGAAGCGGCCAAAATTGACGGTGCCCACATTTTTCAACGGATCTGGTATATCACGGTGCCGATGCTGAAATCGACCTTCGTCATGCTGCTACTATTCTCGCTGGGGAGTATTATGAAGGGGCAGTTTGACCTCTTTTACCAGCTGATCGGCAATAACGGGGTGCTGTACAATACAACGGATATTCTGGATACGTACGTGTTCCGCTCGCTCAAGGTGACCTTCGATGTCGGGATGGCAACGGCGGCCGGCCTGTATCAATCGCTGTTCGGCTTCTTCCTGATCATGACGGTCAACTATATCATCCGTAAAATAAATGACGATTACGCCTTGTTCTAGGTTGTGCGGAACCTGCTGCGGAAGGAGAGAAAGAGCATGCAAATCAAAGACGACTCGTACACCAGGCTACTCCAGGGAGTGGCTTACACGGTAATTATACTGGGCTCCTTAGCCTGTCTGATTCCGTTCCTGCTGATTATTTCGGCTTCCTTGACGGCTAATGAGTCCATCATCAAGGATGGTTATCATTTCATCCCGGCGCAGTTCTCGCTGGAGGGCTACAAGACGGTATTCACCTTCCCTGATGAGGTGCTGCGGGCGTATGGGGTGACGCTGTTCACTACGGTGACGGGGACGACGCTGGGACTGTTCTTCATGACGATGGCCGGATATGTGCTGGCCCGCAAGGATTTCAAATACCGCAATACCTTCTCGTTCTATATTTACTTCACGACTCTGTTCGGCGGGGGGCTGGTGCCCTGGTACATTATGATCACTAAGTATCTGCATCTGACCGATTCTTATGGGGCGCTGATTTTCCCGGGGCTGATGACACCGTTCCTGATTATTCTGATGAAGAATTTCATCCGCTCGGCGGTGCCGGAGGAGCTGTTCGAATCGGCCAAGATTGACGGGGCGGGGGATTTCAAAATATACTGGCGCATTGTGCTGCAGCTCTCGATGCCCGGAATTGCTACGGTAGGCCTGTTCCTTGCGCTGGCTTACTGGAACGACTGGTTCTCCTCGTCGCTGTTCATTAATGATCCGCATAAGTATCAGCTGCAGTTTCACTTGTACAATGTCATCAACTCGGCCTCCTTCATCGCCAATATGGGCGCGGGAACCGGGGTCAGCTTAGGCAGTGATCTGCCTACAGAATCCACCAAGATGGCGATGGCGATTGTGGTCACGGGGCCGATTCTGTTCCTGTATCCGTTCATCCAGCGTTATTTCGTGAAGGGGCTGACGATCGGAGCGGTCAAAGGTTAGAACCGGCTGGCAGATTGTTCCTTACCGTACATCTGCTATATCGGCTAACATAGAGTCACACACAAGGATGGTATGCTTCCGGGGAGAGAACTGCACGAGGGCAGCGGGGAAGCGTGGGCTTACAACAAATTCTAGGAGGGTTCATTCATGAGAAAGAAAGCAGACAGACGATCTTTGGTTACGCTTACAACGGGATTGCTCGCTCTATCGCTCCTGGCCGGCTGCGGCGGGGGAAACAACGGCAACACTGGCAGCGCCGGGAATACTGGAAAAGACGGAAATCCCGGCACTCCGGCTGCTTCAGAGGGAGCTGCCCCGGCAGCGGATACCGGGATCGACACCTCGAAGAAGGTGGAGCTGCAATTCTATATGCTCGGCGATGCTCCTAAGGATCTTCCGGCCATCCAGGCGGAGGTTAACAAAATGGCTGAAGCGGACCTGAACGCCACGGTGAAGTTCAACTTCACCAGTTGGACGGACTGGGATCAGAAGTATAAGCTGCTGCTGTCCTCCGGACAGGCGATAGATCTGATTTTTACAGCGGACTGGACGCAATATCAATCCTATGCGAAGCGCGGTGCCTTCCTGGCACTGGATGATCTGCTGCCGAAGGCGGCTCCCGAGCTGCAGAAGTTCGTCCCTGAGAAAATGTGGGAGGATGTTAAGGTTGACGGTAAAATCTACACGGTTCCGGCGACCTTCAAGGAGTATGTAACCAACGGGTTCGTCTACCGCGAGGATCTGCGCAAGAAATACAATCTCCCCGAGCCCAAGGACTTGGCCAGCTATGAGGCTTACATGGACGGCATTGTCAAAAACGAGCCGGATATGATGCCGATGTCCCTCAACAGCGATGTGGGCAACAATCTCCATTATATCTATACGGAGCTGCATAAAATGGTCGGCGCGCTGCCGTACGGCATGGGTGTGAAATATGATTCTCCGTCCACGGTCTACTCCTACTGGGGCTCCGAGGAGCAAAAAGAAGAGCTGAAGATGATGAAGCGCTGGGCCGATAAAGGCTTCATTCCGAAGAACGTGCTGAATATTAAGGATACGATGCAGGACCCGGTCACTTCAGGTAAAGCGGCCAGCATGTTCGGGGACAATCCTAACCGGTTCAATGATATGAAGATGAAGATCAGCACGACTCATCCGGATTGGGAGCTGGCGTATTCTCCTTTCGGCTTAACCACCGGCTATGCGACCCCTGTACATCCGATTCACAACGGGTTCGCTATTCCGAAGAGCAGCAAGAACCCGGAGCGGGCGCTTGCCTTCTATCAGAAGATGGTGCTCGACAAACGGTATAATCAGCTGACGCAATACGGCATTGAAGGCAAGAACTACACAGTAGAAGACGGCTATTATAAGCTGGTCGGCACCAGTACCTCCAATGGCTTCACCCGTGAGGGCATGAACGGCTGGGCGTGGAGAAATCCGGAGTTCATGCTGTTCGACAAGGGATTTGACGGGGTCAAGGCGATCTTTGATGAGCTGGATAAAATCCAGAAGCCGGACCTGTTCCTTGGCTTCGCTGAGGACTACAGCTCTTATCAGGCAGAGAAGGCTGCACTTGAGCAGGTAGAGAAGCAGTACCTGTTCCCGCTGGAGGCCGGACTGGTGGATGATGTGGATAAGGGCCTGGAGACCTTCATGCAGAAGGCCAAGCAGGCGGGCCTGGAGAAGATTCAGGCGGAGTGGACGAAGCAGTGGGAGGCTTATGTGGCGGAGAAAGGTCTTAAGTAGATGAGGGGAGCCCCGGGAGCCGTATGGCTTTTGGGGCTTTTTGTGTGCGCGGGAGCTGGAGTGAGTGCTGGTGCTGGAGTGGCGATGGCGCTTGGGTGGACGCTCCGAAAACGGAACGATGTTCCGATCGCTGTTGTGTCCGGATTTTTATTTATTCTACCTTAGCGGTGAAAATCCGGACACAAAGGCGAACGCTCCGCTTCTCCACATTCATTCCGTTTTCTCCGCTGTTTAAGCGTTAGGCGCAACCGGAGCACAGCTGCGGAGGCCGCGTCAGCCCTACGGCCTCCGCGGCAGGAGAGAAGAGCAGAGAGCCCGTCTCCACGAATCTGGAGACGGGCTGGTGTTCCACAAAAGCGCGAACTGCAAGGCAAGGCGTAAAGAATGGCTTGGTGTTCCACCAAAGCGGGAACTGCCATAGCCAAAAACAACTGCTAAGGGCAAAGGACTGGGCTTGGTGTTCCACCAAAGCAAAAAGGCAAGGCACCGAAGCGGGCAGACCCTCTATGCAAAAATCCTGCACAAATTGCAACATTACCCTCGGAGATATCGGCTCAAATCAGGGATTGTTGCAGGAAAGGCAGGATTTTGTCTGGAAATGGTCGATATCCGAGGCTATTGCTGCATTTTGTGCAACAATTCATAGGAATAGCCCAGGATTAAAAATCTAAGTTGCAAATCTTGCAACATTTCAACTTGCTGGTGTGTATGAGCTTGAGAATCTCAGGCTTCTGCTGGCATACGGCCCCTGGGGTGTGGACTGAACTGAAAAGTTAGTGGTAACTACTGCGGCTGAAAGAGAGTGCTGGCGGTAGTAGTAGCTACTGTGGATGATAGCGCCAGCTGGCGGTACAGATGACTGCTGCAGCTAATTAGCGTAACCACCACAATAGTACAACTAAGGTTACCAAGAGCAACTGCCAGCGGTGCATCCTCATGTCCGAAATTCAATCCATCCGCACACTTTTCAACCGGCGATAATCCGTAGGCGTTGTACCAAAGCTGCGCTTGAACATCCGGTGCAGGTAGCTGCTGCTGGTGAAGCCGCAGCGCTCGGAGATGGCGGTGACGGGCAGGTCGGTGTTCTCCAGCAGGGCGCACACTTCGCGCATCCGCACCTCCAGGATGACATCGACGATGCTGTTCATGGTCTGCTGCTTGTAGAGGCGGCTGATATAGATGGGTGACATGTCCAGTTCATCGGCGATCTGGTTCAGGCTCAGATGAGGCTTCATGTAATCCTCGTTGATCTTGGCGTTGATCTGGCAGATGAGGTCGTGCTGCTTGGTGTTCTTTTTGCCGGCCAGCTGCTCCTGCAGGGTATGGAAGAGGGCGGCGAAAGCCGCCTCCAGCTCCTCTATCGTCTCGATGGCTTCCAGGCTGGGCAGCTCGGCCAACCCATCAATTTGTAAGCGGTTACGCTTCTGGATCGAATTTACGATCTCTCTGACGGTGACGCTGAGCCTGGACACGGTTAACTGCGCGGTCTGATAAGGGAAGGCCCCGGTCTCGCGGATCATCGAGCTGAACTGTTCGGCGGCATCGTCCACTCTACCGCTCAGCAATGCATCCGCCAGCTTTTTCTCTTTGTCCGCCGGATAATGATAAGTGCTGGACTCCAGCGCACAGATGTCCCGGGCATTCAGGATACAGCCATGCCCATAGAACAGGCGGTGATTCGACGCCTCGCGGACCTGCTGATAGAGCTGATGCAGCTGGCTGGCATTACGGTCAATATGGCTGTAGGTCAGGGTAAGGCTGATCTTCAGATAGTCGGAGCAAGCCTGCTGAATCTGCCGGAGCAGGGCTTCGATTAGGCCGGTATCCGTATATTCCACGGGATCGATAATGTTCAGCAGCACCAGGATACCATCATCGTTCATATCTACGGTCTCCACGCGGTAGGTCTGGCCGCAGATCTCGGAGGCGATGTTCATAATGGCGAACTTGGAGGCCAGCAGATAAGAGGAGCGGGCTTCCCGGAACTCCCGGTAACGGTCAATCCGCAGCAGGATCAGCCGGTAATCATCATTGAAGGTGAAATGAATGCCCAGCTGGCGCAGCTTCTCTACCTGCTGCATGGACTGCAGCGGCTTCAGGCCGAGGATCAGGTCCCGCAGTGTATTTTGCCGGATCATGAACATGCTGTCGCGCTTCTCTGTCTCCAGAATATGCATCTCGCTGACAATCCGGTTCATCGGCAGGTAGAGGCTTCTGGACATGATCCAGGAGAGGCCGATGCCGGCCACCAGCACCAGACCTGCGATCAGCAAGGTGGTGTTGCGGATGTTGTTGGTCTGCTTCGTAATGATCTCATAGGGCGTAATTCGTACATACTGCCAGCTTAAATCATCCGGTGCCGTATAAGAGATCAGCGAGTTCACGCCCCCGAAGGGAGCGATGAAATAGCCGGCCTCCCGGCCCTTGATCCGCTGCTCAATGAATCCTGCTTCCTCCGGGGTCAGTTCCTGCTGCTTCAGGCTGTTGCTGGAGCGGAAGGCGCCCTGATCATCCAGAATATAGGTCGCACTGGTGGAATCCGCCGGGCTGGCGATCTCTTTGTTGATCCACGGAGCCGAAATATTCACAATTACCGCCGAATTAATAGCCCGGTCCCAGCCGATCGCATCCAGACACAGGAAGGTGTAGGCACGGACCTGATCGTTCTCCTGTGCGCCGTTGGAATAGACTCTAGGAATGGGAGTGAACGCCTTATAGTTCTGATAGTGGCTCAGGATATCCAGAATGGAGGTATCGACCAGCTCCTTCTCGGTATACACACCGTTCTGGCCATGGGAGGAGGCAACATACAGCTGCCCGCCCTTGGGATTATATACATAGATGGATTCGATATAAGGCATGGAGCTTAGATAGTTGCCCAGCTCGGACATGGCGGCGGTGACATCGTAGATGTCCGGCTTATCGTAGAATACGATTTTGGAGATGGTGCTGTTACGGTAGATTTGAAAAGAAAGCGATTGCGCAGCATCCGTCATGTTCACGACCTCCCGGCTGGTCTGTGTGAGGTTGCCGAGGTCGGACTGGAAGGTCTGTTTCTTTTCTACGCCGATATAGTAGTTGTAATAAATGATGGTGGAGACCAGAAAGGTTAAGGAGACGCAAAGCGTAATGCTGACTAGCAGTCTGCTGTACAATGCCCGTTGATTGCCGATCTTGTTCAGTCTCATCCAAAGTAGCCCCCTGACTCACTGTGTATTCTTGCGGGTACCGTCCTTGTCGTAAATGTTCATAGTACGATTATAAGCTCCAGCCTATGAACAGGACAGTAGAACAAGCTTATAACTGTGAACAGGCTGGACCCCTGCGCAGTGAACAAATGCAAGATTCGTGTACAAAAGCTACTTGTGACAGGGGAGGGGACTATTCCCTATATGACTCTGCTCTGAATGCGGAAGGTGCGCGGGGAGAGGCCGATCTCCCGTTTGAACATATTGCAGAACTGGGCGTCGTTGACGAATCCGGCTGCAGCCGAGACCTCGGAAATATGCATTTGGCTGTGCAGGAGGAGCGACTTGGCATAATCCAGGCGTTTTAGTAAAAGATAACGGTGGGGAGAGTGCATGAACCGCTCCTTGAACAAATGCCGGAAGCGGTCGTAGCTGTAGCCGGACATCTCTGCCAGCGAGGCCACCGAGAGCTTGTGACGGTAATGCTCGTTCATATAATTGAGCACGTACTGCATCTGATCCTCTGCCGGGGAATGGAAATCGGAGGCGCTGAGCAGCCGCTGGAGATAGACGGTAATTTCACTCATCTGCAGATTCAGCAGCTCGCTGAACCCGTCGCGCTTGCGCTTGAACTCAGCGCTCATCCGTTGCAGGGTCTGTAGCACTGTGTGCTCTTTATCATCGTCAAACACACCGGACAGCGAATTGATCACCGGATTGCCGCAGTGGAAGCCGACGAACAGCACCTCCGGGCTGGGCTGATGATTCTCGTCATGCTTGAAGCCTGCCGGAATGAGGGCGAAGGTAGAGGGCCGGAAGTGATAGCTGCGCTGGCCGATGCTGCAGGTGCCCTGACCGTGGATGTAATAGACAAGCTCGAAGCACTCATGCTGGTGCGGAGGGATATAGGTACCTGCTTCATGTTCTGCATTTACAATATATAGGACACGATCCATGATGAGCCTCCCTTGATAGTCATTTAGCCGAATCGTACAAAAACATGACCGAAAATATATAAATATTTATGTTTTCATTTGATATGATCTTATCAATAAAACCGAAGATTCTCAACTGGACTGGCCATCTTGTTCGGATATTTTACGGTTTTTTAGCGAAATGTAACATGAAATGTTTGGTTTTCAGAGTAAATTGCTTATTTTCAGAATTTCAACAGTCGCTTATTCATGCTGCCCGATTCGATGGGACCAACAAAACGTGTAATTGGGATTTTATGCTATTCAGCAGGGTGGATCTATTACAAATAGGGGTGTGAACTTAGAAAATGAAAAAGAAAATGCTCACTTTAATGTTACTGGCAGTTATGGTACTGGTCGCTGCGTGCGGAAACAACAAGTCCGGGAACGGGAATGGTGCGACAGCAACTCCGGGAACGAATGAGGAAGGCGGCGCGGCTGCGGGGGACAAGCTCAAGGTGGTGCTGCTGATTCCGGGGACGCTGGGGGACAAGTCGTTTTTTGATGCGGCGAACAATGGTCTGCAGAAGGTGAAAAGCGAGCTTGGCGCAGAGACGAAGGTTGTGGAAATGGGCGCTGACAAGACGAAATGGGAGCCGACTTTTAATGATATCGCTGCTGAGGATTGGGATGTTGTCATCTCCGGCGGCTCGGAAATTACAGAAATGTTCAATGCAACGGCAGAAGCAAATCCCGATAAAAAATTCATCAACTATGACACCGACATCGAGGAAGCGCCTGCCAATATGTACAATATGTCTTACTCGACCAATGAGGTCTCCTTCCTGGCCGGAGCGGCTGCGGCGCTTGCTACCCAGTCTGATATGCCTAATGCCAACAAGGACAATGTGATCGGATTCCTGGGCGGAATGGACATTCCCGGCATCAATGCCTTCCTGGTTGGTTACATTCAGGGAGCACAGTATGTTGATCCAGAAGTGAAGGTAGCTGTCTCTTATGCCGGAGATTTCGTAAACCCTGCCAAGGGCAAGGAATTGTCGCTGATCCAGTATAACTCGGGTGTGGATATTATTTTCAACGTAGCGGGCGGTACGGGCCTTGGTATTTTCGATGCAGCGAAGGAAAAGAACAAATATGCCATCGGCGTCGATTCTGACCAGGCGATGCTGCTCAAGGATACGGATAGTGCGAAGGCCAACCTGATTGTTACTTCTGCAATTAAAAAAATTGATTCGGCTATCCTTGGTGCAGTGAAGAGACTGCAGGACGGCACGCTTGAAATGGGTAAACGCGATGTGCTTGGCTTCGTTGAAGACGGCGTGGGCATTGCCGAGAACGAGATCTACAAGGCGGCATTCCCGGCGGAATTGCAGACCAAGATTGAAGAAGTGAAGCAGAAGCTGATCAATAAGGAAATTAAGGTGGATAACGCAATGGGTATGGAGACTTCTGAAGTGGAAGCAATCCGTAATGCTGTTAAACCTTAAGGACATGAATAAAACTTTGGTTGAAAGGCGTTGATGACCCATGGCAAATGCTCTGCTGGAAATGCGGGGAATCACCAAAGTGTATCCGAACGGTGTGGTTGCCAACAAGGACGTTGAGTTCTCCCTGCGCGAAGGCGAGATCCATGCGATTGCGGGTGAGAACGGAGCCGGTAAATCGACTCTGATGAAAATTATGTTCGGAATGGAGAGCCCAAGTGAAGGCGGGCTCTACATCCGGGGAGAACAAGTGAAGCTGCAGTCCCCGCAGGACGCGATTGACCGCGGTATCGGGATGGTGCATCAGCATTTCATGCTGGTGCCTTCTTTTACGGTGGCGGAGAATATGGTGCTCGGTATGGAGCCGAAGAAGGGCGTTGGCTTCAATTATGCAGAGGCCGTGCGCCTGACGGAAGCAACTGCACGTAAATATAATCTATCAGTGAATGCCAAGGCGAAGGTGGAGGACCTAAGTGTCGGCATGAAGCAGAAGGTGGAAATTCTGAAGGCGCTGGTGCGCGGGGCCAAGATTCTCATTCTCGATGAGCCAACGGCAGTGCTGACTCCGCAGGAGACGGAGGAGCTGTTCCATGAGCTGCAGCAGCTTAAGGAGCAGGGACACACGATTGTGTTCATCTCGCACAAGCTGAAAGAGGTCAAAGCCATCTGTGACCGGATTACCATCATGCGCGGCGGCCGGAGTGAAGGCGTCTTCGATACTAAGGAAGTAACAGAGCAGGAGATCTCGCGGCTGATGGTTGGACGGGATGTGGTGCTAAAGTATGACAAAAGCGATCTTCCCTACGGCAAGCCGGTGCTTGCGGTGGAAGGGCTGAGCGTCTCAGACAGCCAGGGCAAAGCGCTGCTCTCCGGGATCAGCTTCTCGGTCCGTGAAGGCCAGATTGTCGGCATCGCCGGCGTTGAAGGGAACGGACAGACGCAGCTGATCGAGGCGCTGACCGGCGGCCTGCGCGGGGTTGGCGGCAGCGGGTCGGTACAGGTGAAGGGGAAGGATATCCGTGAGCTGGATATTCTGGACATCCGCAACCTGGGGGTATCCTATATCCCTGAGGACCGGATGCGCCAGGGCTCTGCCGGAGATGCCAGCATTGCCGACAATCTGATCTCCACCCGCTACCGTCAGAAGGATATGAATAAAGGGCCTTTCCTGCACGGGTCAAGAATTGCTGCGCTAGCCTCTGCGCTGGTGGAGGAATTCAAGGTGCGCTGCTCCGGCCCGCAGCAGCCGATCGGCATGCTGTCCGGCGGTAACATGCAGAAGGTAGTCGTAGCCAGGGAGTGTTCCACGAATCCGCAGCTGCTGATCGCCGAGCAGCCGACCCGGGGCGTTGATATCGGGGCTGCCCAGTTCATTCACCAGAAGCTGCTGGAGCTGCGCTCGGCGAACTGTGCCACGCTGCTGGTATCAGCGGATTTGAATGAAATTCTGGAGCTGAGCGACAGTCTTCTCGTGATGTATGAGGGCCAGATTGTTGCCTATTTCGATAATCCGTCAGCAGTCGGTGAGGAAGAGCTGGGGCTCTACATGCTGGGAATTAACCGGCAGGACAAAGAGCAGACCGGGAGGGCCGCAAATCATGTTTAAAGTCAAATATTTCGAGGCGATCCGCACAGCGGCGGTCATCGTCATTGCACTTATTATCGCGTTCCTGATTATCTCGCTGGTCAGTGATCACCCGGTGAAGACGATCGGAATCTTCCTCTGGGAGCCGTTGTCCACGAAGGGCCATATCGGCAACGTCATTGAGATGGCGATTCCGCTGATGTTCACTGGTCTTGCGGTCTCCCTGCTGTTCCGGGCCAATATGTTCAACCTGGGAGCGGAGGGGATCTTCTATTTCTCCGGTGTCGTGACTACTGCGCTGGCGATTCATCTCAGCCTGAACAGCTGGTTCCATCCGGTAGTGGCGATTCTTGCGGGCTCGATCGTAGGGGCACTGCTCTCAGCCATCCCCGGTATTCTCAAAGCGAAGTGGAACGCCAATGAGCTGGTAACCTCGCTGATGTTCAATAACATCCTGTTTGGGGTGGGGCTGTACCTGCTGAACTATCATCTGCGGGATGCCAAGGCCTTTGCCAACGTTTCTTTTAAATTCGAGAAAACGGCCCAGCTCAGCAAGCTGTTTGCAGGGACGCGGATTCACACCGGACTTATTATTGTGCTGGTGCTTATTGTGCTGGCCCACCTGTTCCTGTACCGGACCAAATGGGGCTATGAGCTGCGGATGACCGGGGTTAACCGGGACTTCGCCCGTTATTCAGGCATGAAGACGGCCAAGGTGATCATTCTGGTCCATCTGATCGCCGGGTTCATTGCCGGTATGGGCGGCTCGGTGGAAGTGCTCGGGATGTACAGCCGGTTTCAGTGGACCTCCTTGCCGGGCTACGGTATGGATGGTGCGCTGGTGGCCATGCTGGCCAAGAATAATCCGTTCTCCGTCATTGTATCGGCGCTCTTCCTGGCCTATATCCGCATTGGCGCCGATATGATGTCGCGCCTCTCCGATGTGCCGTCCGAGATGATCTCGATTATCCAGGCTGTGATTATTCTGCTGATCTCTGCGGAGCAGTTCCTCAAGTTCTGGAAGAACCGCATGCTGCTGAAGGAGGCGAAGGAAGCATGAACAGTCTGCTGAATGTCATTCTGACGACGGATTTTGCCTTCTCTGTCCTGCGTGTAACCACGCCGATACTGTTCGCTGCACTGGGGGCGCTGATCTCGAACCGTGCCGGAATCATCAACATCGGGATGGAAGGGATCATGCTGGTCTCGGCGCTGGCCGGGGTTATTGTGAGCGCCTATACGCAGAGCGCCTGGGTGGGATTGCTTGGGGCGGTGCTGTCGGGAACGCTGATTGCGGGTATTTTGGCTTTTTTCACCTTAAAGTTCAAGACCCACATTATTCTCGGCGGGGTGGCGATCAATATGTTCGCTTCCGGCGGTACGGTATTTATTCTGTATCTGCTGAGCGGTGACAAAGGCTCTTCCACCTCCCTGGCGAGTAAAGTGCTGCCGAGTATAGATATTCCGCTCCTGCAGGATATTCCGGTGCTGGGCCCGATTCTGTCGGGGCACCACATTCTGACGTATTTCTCTATATTGTCAGTGCTCGTAGTCTATTATCTGCTCAACCGTACACCGCTTGGACTACGAATCCGCTCCGTAGGCGAGAATCCGCATGCGGCCCAATCAGTGGGCGTCAGTGTGGTCCGCATCCAGTACAGCGCGCTGCTGCTCAGCGGATTCTTCGCCAGCCTGGGTGGAGCTTATATGTCGATGGGCTACTTGTCGCTGTTCACCCGCGATATGATTGCCGGCCGGGGCTGGATTGCCATCGCTGCTGAATCCATGGGCCGGAGCACCACCGTGGGCACAGCGCTGACCTCGCTGCTCTTCGGCGCAGCTGACGCGCTCTCCAATGCTTTGCAGGTGCTGAAGATTCCGGCTGAGCTGATCGCTACGCTGCCTTATGTGGCAACGGTGATCGGTCTGATTATCTACGCAATCTCGGAGACACGGAAGAAGAATAAGAAGCTTAAGACTACTACGAAATAATTAGGAAAGATCAACCTACAAGGGAGCGACAACGATGCCAACACCTATCATTATTGACTGCGATCCGGGGCATGACGACGCGATTGCCATTCTGCTTGCGCTGGCACATCCGGGAGAGCTGGATATCCGGGGGATTACAACCGTTGGCGGCAACCAGATTCTGGATAAAATCACCGACAATGCGCTCAAGATTCTCAGCTTTGTAAATGCAGATATTCCTGTAGCCAAGGGCGCTGCGGCGCCGCTGCTGGGCAAGCTTGTTACCGGGGAGGAAGCCCACGGGGAGTCCGGCATGGATGGCCCGGCGCTGCCGGCGAGCAAGTTCAAGCCCGTAGAGCAGGGGGCAGTAGAATTCATGCTGGAGATTATCCGCGCCTCGGAAGAGAAGATCACTCTGGTGCCTACCGCCCCGCTGACGAATATCGCCCTGCTGATTACGGCGTACCCGGAAGTGAAGGAGCGGATCGAGAAGATCTCTCTAATGGGCGGCGGACTGGCTTACGGCAATGTGACCCGGACAGCGGAGTTCAATATTTATGTAGACCCGGAGGCGGCGCGGATCGTTTTCGAATCCGGCATTCCGATTGTCATGAGCGGACTGGATGTGACGGATAAAGCGGCGATTTTCGAAGAGGAGATTCAGGAGCTGAAGACCCGCGGCCCCGTGTCCGTCATGGTCGGCGAGCTGCTGGATTTCTATTCGATCTACGGGAAGAAAATGGGCTTTGTCGGCAATGCGCTGCATGATCCTTGCGCCATTGCCTGGCTGCTGCACCCGGAGCTGTTCGAATCCGAGCACCTGTATGTAACAGTAGAGACCGAAGGCAAGCTTACCCGCGGCATGACCGTGGCCGACCGCCGCAAGAAGCCGGACCAGCCTGCGAATACGGAGGTACTGCTTGGTGTGGACCGCGAAGCCTTCATCAAGCTGCTGTTCGATTCGTTGGAACGGTTAGACCGGCAGCTGGGGTCTCCGGCAGGAGCATCCTAACGGATGGCGGGCTGGGAACGTCTGCAGGAGACGGTAAGGTTCGAGCTGCAGCAGCGGATCGAGGAAGGCTGCCAGCCGGGCAGTCTGGCGGAGAAGCTGGATGCGGCCGGGAGCGATGAGGACAAGCTGATGGAGGTCTACCACGAGCTGATGGCACTTTCTGTATCCGCTGATTTCCCTTATAAGGAGCCTTCGGATCTGGCGGGGATCAGGCAGCTCCGTCCGGAAGGTCCGCGCAAGCTAGCGGTGGACTGGACGCCGGACCAGTGGCGAGACAGGTTCTACGGGGCCTGGCTCGGGCGGAGTGTAGGCTGCGCGCTGGGCAAGCCGCTGGAATATTGGGATTACCTGTACGGGAAGGATGGCCGGACCGGCTGGGAGAATATCGAGCTGTGGTTCCGCGGTGCGGATGCCTGGCCGATTACAGGTTATACTCCTGAGCATTCCACGGCAAGGGAGGAATACGGCCTGGGCTTAAGCGACTGGTCATTCACCAGTACGCGTGAGAAGATCAGCTACATGGAGAGCGATGACGATATTCGTTATACCGTGCTTGGCCTGTTGCTGCTGGAGCAAAAAGGGCTGAACTGGGACTCCTGGGATATCGGCAAGCTGTGGCACGGGCACCTGACCTACAGTCAGGTCTGCACGGCGGAAACGCAGAGCTATATGAACTTTGCTCAGGAGACCTCCCATCTGCACGGGGAGAAGCCGGCAGATTGGCCGCTGCGGCAGGAGCGGGTACGGATGCATCTGAATCCGTACCGGGAATGGATCGGTGCAGCGATCCGCGCGGATGCCCTGGCTTATGGAGCGGCCGGACATCCCGAGCTGGCTGCGGAGCTGGGCTGGCGGGATGCTTCCTTCTCGCATGTGAAGAACGGGATCTACGGCGAGATGTTCAATGCAGCCATGATCTCAGCGGCGTTCGCAGGCCTCAGCAACCAGGAGATTGTCCAGATCGGGTTGAGTGAGATTCCGCAGACGAGCAGACTGGCTAAGGATGTGCTGCGGGGAGTTGAAATTGCACAGCAGGCAGGCAGTGAGCGTGAGCTGGTCAGCACCCTCTGGAACGAGTTCAGCCATTACGACCCGGTGCATACGAACAACAACGCTGCCATTGTGGCCGCATCGCTGATCTATGGTGGCGATGACTTCGAGAAAGCGGTGGTCACCTCCGTATCTGCCGGAATGGATACCGACTGCAACGGGGCCACCGTCGGCTCCATTATGGGAGCGAAGCTGGGGGCTGCTAAGCTGCCGGTCCAATGGACCGCACCGCTGAACGATCTGCTGTATGCGGATCTGCCGGGCTTCCACCCGATCGCCATCTCTGAGGTCGCGGAGCGGAGCTATCAGGTGTTCCTGAAGCTGCGGGCCGAGCTGGGAGAAGAGTAACGGGGTTAAGATAGATATTAATTATATTTGAGCGTGTCTATGAAGTCGCCTCACACCGGATGTTTTCAGGGGAAAACATCCGGTGCGATTGAGCGGCTTTTTTGTTGATTGCGTGCCCAGAGGCACGCATTATCTAGTTGGTGAAAGTCCAACCAAAGGAGGGACCAAGCCACCTTTGTAGCTAGGATGCTTGCGCATGGCGAAATCTGTGCGTAAAAGCGCATCGACAAAAGTACCGGTCAGAGACTGGGCGAGCAACAATCCAGGCCGCAACATGAAGTGAATCTTGCCGCGTCGTCAAAAAGGCCCTGCGAAGGGGATGAGAGGATGCCGAGTCTCGAATCAATAGACGAAGGCCAAGGAAACTGTACAGAACTTGGAACAGCAGTGAAGAATCCTCCGGCGTATAGGGAACGGCATGGATTGAAAGATAATGCAGTGAACTGGGGAGACCCTCCCCCACACGGGAGAAAAAAAAAGAAAAAAATTTTTTTAAGGAACCCGTAAAGAGACGCTCTATAAGTCCAGAAGACGAAGTGAACCGTCTGTGGGAAGGGAGTCCGAGGGGCTCATAGTACCGAAGAACCTAAGGACAACATAACCTTAGGGAGGGAAGGAGCCCTGCTTTGTTTACGCTTTTGGAGGAGGTACGAGTGAGTGAATGCCAAGCGGCTAACGACACCCAAGGAAAAAGTTCAAGAACTCCAAGAAAAGCTAGGTCATGCGGCCAAGGAGAACAACAAGCGTAAATTCCACGCCTTGTATGACAAAGTCTACCGGTGGGATGTGCTAGGCGAAGCCTGGAAACGGGTGAAAGCGAATAAGGGAGCTGCGGGAGTGGATGCCGTGACGCTCGCAGATATTGAAGAACAAGGAGAAACAAGATTCCTCAAGGAATGCGAGCGAGAACTGAAAGAAGGCAGCTACCATCCGCAGCCCGTACGTCGGCACTATATCCCAAAGAAAGACGGGAAGCCAAGACCGCTAGGCATCCCTACCGTGCGTGACCGAGTCCTACAGATGGCAACGAAACTGGTGATTGAACCCATCTTTGAAGCCGATTTTAAAGAAGTCTCCTTCGGATTTCGTCCGAAACGAAGTGCGAAAGGAGCGTTGGAGCGAATCCGTAAAGCCTGCAACCGCAAAGGAAATTGGATAGTCGACATCGATATCCAAGGCTACTTCGACAATATCAATCAGGAGAAGCTCATGAAGTTAATACAAATGCGTATCAATGACAGGCGGATCTTGAAGCTGATACGGAAGTGGCTACATGCGGGAGTGATGGAAGAAGGAAACGTACGGCGCTCCGATTTAGGGACACCCCAAGGTGGCGTGATTTCGCCACTGCTGGCGAATATCTATTTGAACTACTTTGATTGGTTATGGGAGAAACACGGAAGTGGGCTGGGAGAACTGACGAGGTATGCAGACGACTTCGTTGTGGTCTGTAAAACCAAAAAGGATGCGGAACATGCGTATGAACTCATCCGCAACATTATGGAACGTCTGGAACTCACGCTACATCCGACCAAAACCCGCATTGTAGGTCTGTGGACAGGAGACGAAGGCTTCGACTTCTTAGGAATGCACCACCGAAAAACGAAAGCAGAAACCTCTCAAGGGAAGGTGTACTATACCACACAGCAGTGGCTAACGAAGAAGGCAGAGGAACGTATCCGGGGCGTGGTCAAAGACCGATTAGCACCACCCGGCATGCGCTGGAAATCGTTTGAGGAACACGTGGAATGGCTCAATCCCAAGATACAGGGATGGAGAAATTATTATTACACGAAGTATAGCCAAAAGAGGTTAGCGAAGCTGGATTGGTATATTCTGCAGCGATTCACCCGGTGGTATGCAAAGAAGAGAAATCGGAGGAGATGGATGAGTTCATTCCCGGAGGTCAAGTATATGGCCAATAAGTGCGGACTAAAAACGCTATTGTAATCTGCATGCCCATGAATGACAAACATCGGAAAGCCGTATGAGGGAAAACCTCACGTACGGTTTGATGAGGAGGGGCTGGGTTACTCCAGCCCTTTACTCTAGAGGAAATGATGATTTGCGTCCGATGTGGAAGTGTCTTATGTACTTCGCTGATTTCACCGGACAAAATGGGCAGCGCGTGAGCATCTGGGCTAAATGTAGTCGAAAAACCGACCACATTCGGCACGGCAGAGGCGTCTGGGCCGAATGTAGTCGAAAAACCGACCACATTCGGCGCGGCAGAGGCATGTGGGCCGGATATGGTCGAAAAACCGACTACATTCGGTGCGGCAGAGGCGTGTGGACCGAATGTAGTCGAAAAACCGACCACATTCGGTGCGGCAGAGGCGCGTGGGCCGAATATGGTCGAAAAACCGATTACAATGGGGATGCCGCAGACATTTTGTTCTCGAAATATAAGAATTTATAGGTTTCCCCCTACAAATTTTCCTTCTATTTCTCGCCGAAACGGTACCGTCCTTAAAAAGGACAGCAATACCGTTTCCACTTGTATGGGAAGGAAAGTTTGCCGAATGTATGTGAAAAACCGAATACAATAGGCCGTTAAGAAGGTAAGTTGATAACAGGGAAGTCTCCAGCCAAACCATACTGGCTGCGGACTTCCCTGTTTCGTTTAAAGAAAGCCTCGCTTAACTTAACATTCACATGATTGAACTTGTATGTTAGCATTACTTGTAATTCAAGTACTTACCAAATTTTGATTATTGAGAGGGGAGCGGAGCTCATGCTGAAAGTCATGATTGTGGACGATGAACCCTGGGTTCTGGAAGGACTCCGGACGATGGTGGACTGGGAGAAAGCCGGATTCGAGGTATGCGCTGAAGCGCTTAGTGCCGGGGAGGCCCTGCGGCTGATCCGGGAGCACAGGCCGGATCTGCTACTGACGGATATCAATCTTCCGGTGATGAGCGGCCTGGAGCTGATTGCGGCGGTGAAGGAAACAGTAGACCCGCCGCCCCGGTTCGTGATCCTGAGCGGATATGACGATTTCAACTATGCCCGGACTGCGCTGCGCCACAAGGTGGACGGCTACCTGCTGAAGCCGGTGGATGATGAGGAGATCGAGGAACTGCTCGGGAAGATCCGAGCTATTATCCATTATGAAACCGCTTCCAGACTAGAGGAACGGAAGAAGCATAATATTCTGGTGCATAATCTGATCAGCCGTTGTGTCCAGGGGGATTGGAGTCAGGAGCTGGAACACGCCGCCTGCGGTCTGCTGGGGCTTCAGCCTGATACAGAGCTGCAATGCATTCTTGCTGCTGCCATTTCAGGTTCAGGTACGGTGAGCCTGAATGAAGGGGATACCGAAGGCTTCCCGGATCACCTGGGCTATGTGTTCCAGGACCCGGCCGGAAGGGCCGGGCTTCTGATTCGCTCAGCCGGACTGTCCACGGAAGCACTGGAGGCAGCAGCCGCTCAGGTGCAGAAGGTGCAGTCAGCGAAGCTGGGGGTACCGGTGGCTGTAATGATCAGCGGCCGGGGGAACGGCCTGCGCGCCGTCCAGGAGCTGTACACCCAGACGCTTGAGGTCTGGGGGCTTAAATACCGGAAGGAGCGGGGCGGAATTTTCTACTACAATGATCTGCGTACGGCCCGCTTGTCTCCCGAATTCACTGACGGGCACTTTACGCGTGTGCTGGATGAGGTGAAGGAAGGCGTGCCTGAGAGAATCCGGGCTGCTGCCAGGGAAGCCTTCGCAGCCATGACCGCCAAGAGGGTGAGTATTGACGCTGCACAGGCTGAGGTAGCCCATCTGGAGATGACCTTATGCCGGAGTATTGCTGAGATGCAGGGAGACCCCGACCAGATCATGTGTGCGATGCACAAGGAGTACGGCAACATGGGCGGGCTCAGGGACTATTACAAGCTCAGCCTGTATGTGGACCGGCTCTGCCTGGAGACCGCAGCGTACCTCACCGAGCTGCGGGCCCATAACGAGGGGAACACCATCTATAATGTGATCCAATACGTGGATCTGGAATTCCGCAGCAAGCTGCAGCTCCAGGATCTCGCCAGGCAGTTCCACATGAATTCTGCCTATCTGGGCCAGTTGTTCCGCAAGGAGACGGGGCGCAGCTTCAGCGATTATCTGAATGAGAAGCGGATCGAAGCGGCCAAAAGCCTGCTCAAGCGCACCCAGCTCAAGATATCGGATATCGCGGTGCAGGTGGGCTTTTCCAATACCGATTATTTCATCGACAAGTTCAAGAATAAGGTGGGTTCATCACCTTCGGTGTACAAGAATGCCCACAACAATAAACAGCTCTAAAGTAACCCCACAAAGTGGGGCTGTGGCTTCGAAGGTTACTCAGATACTTTGCGGGGACCCCGAAATCTTAAGAAAGCCGGGTGTGTGTGAGGGATGGCGACAAAACGGTTTAAATTCGGCACCATCGTCAATGATATTCCGCTAAGCTACAAGTTCTATCTCATCTACATTGTGGGTGTGCTCCTGCCGATCATGGTGCTGAATCTGGTATTCCTGGAGCGGATTACAGATCTCATCAAATCGAGGGAGCAGCAGAATCTGGAGATTTCCATGGAGCGGGCGCGGAAGGACATTCATGATTTTATTGAAGGGGGAGTCTCTGTCGGCTACACGCTGGCTGCGGATAAGAATCTGTACGAGATGCTGGACCGGACCTATACGGACTCTATCGAATTCTACAGTATGTTCAACGAACAATTGAGAGACCGGATGAACAGCTATATGCCTGTCAATAACCAGCTGGAACGAATCAGTATATTCACGAACAACCAGACGGTTGTATCCGGGGGGAATTATCAGGTAATGAACGATAAAGTATGGTTCAGTGACTGGTACCGGCAGGCCAAGAAGGCCACTACCCAGGTCTATGTTGCTGCTTACCGGATCATGGAGAACAAGAATCTGGCTTCATCCACCCCGACGCTCAGCATTATTGAGACCATGGACAATTACCGTAATCTGAACAACTATGAGAAGGTGCTGCGGATAGATCTGGACCTTAGTGAGATCTATGACATTATCGTCCGGGAACGGGATTACCTGAGCCTCTATCTGATCAATGGGGAGAACAAGATCGTGATGTCAGCGGACAGCGGCTATCAGCATATTACGGATGATCCCTATCCGGTATTCGATCAGTGGGGGGACAGCCAGGACGAGAGCGAGGGGGTGCGGGTAATGGCTGTAGGGACGGCGAATTATCTCAAAGGCTGGCGGATTGTCGGAATTACGCAAGGGGAGCGGATCTCCCAGGCGGTTCTCGACATCCGGCTGTACGCAGCGGGCCTAGCCACCACGCTTACTCTTTTGACCAGCATATTCATATATATCATGCTGCGCTCCTACAACTACCGGGTGAAACGCCTGTCCCGGCATATGCAGAAGGTGACGAACGAGAAGTTCGAGCTGATCGCCATCGATGAGGGCCGGGATGAGATTGGCGGGCTAATCCACAATTTTAACCGGATGACCTCCAGAATCCACTCCCTGATCAACGATGTGTACAAGCTGGAGATCCAGAGCAAGAACCTGGAGATGGAGCGCGTCAGGGCGGAACTGAATTTTCTGCAGAGCCAGATGAACCCCCACTTCCTGTTCAACACGCTGAATGCGATACTGGTGGTCTGCACCAAGAACAAATATAACGATGTCACCGATATTATAAAAAGCTTGTCGAAGCTGCTGCGCAGACTATTGAGCTGGAAGGAGGATCTGGTGCCGGTGCGCGAGGAGATCGCATTTATCGACATGTATCTGAGGATTGAGAAATTCAGGTTCAGGGATAAATTCGATTATACCTTTGAGATCGATGAGCAGTCCCTGGATTATAAAATACCGAAACTGAGTATGCAGCCGCTGGTCGAGAATTCCTGCAAGCATGGCCTGCAGACGATTGAGGGGCTGGGCGTAATCAAAGTGGCTGCGGTCGTGCTGGATAACAGGCTGCAGATTACAGTATCCGACAATGGTAAGGGCATGGAGCCGGAGAAGCTGAAGGAGCTGATGTTCGCGGTCCGCAAGGAGGATTACTCGGGCACCCACATCGGGATTCGCAATGTATACCGCAGACTGGAGCTGAATTACGCAGATCAGGTGCGCTTCGAGATATCCAGTACGCCGGATCAGGGAACCGTAGTGACCTTTGGCATTCCCCTGAAGCTGCTTGAGAAGAATTATTCCCTGGAAAGAGAGGTATAGACGATGAAATACAAAGTTCTATTAATCGATGACGAGCCTAGCGCTCTGGAAGGTATGGAGATGTGGATCGATTGGCAGGAGCTGGGCTTCGAGCTGTGCGGAACCTGCGGCAACGGCCGGGAGGGGCTGCAGATGATGAAGCAGCTTCAGCCGGATCTGGTCATTACCGACATCCATATGCCGCTGATGAATGGTCTGGAGATGATCGGGCAGTGGCGGCAGGAGGGGACGGATTCGACGAAGTTCGTCATTCTGAGCGGCTACAGTGAGTTTGAATACGCCCGTAAGGCAATCAGCTACGGAATCAATCATTATCTGCTGAAGCCGGTTTTCCCGGAGGAGGCTACCGAGGAGCTGCGGGAGATCCGCCTGGAGCTGGAGCAGGAGGCGAACCGCAGAAGAATCCATGAGACCGCTTCCGGGGAAGAGGCGGCAACCTTAATCAAGGGGCTGTTATATGGCAAAAAGGGAGAACCCGAGCTTATGGAATGGCTGGAGACTCTGCCCGGCTTCAAGGAAAGCACTTCCTGGAACATCTGCCTGATCCGGACAGTCCCGGAGCTGTATACAGAGGTGAGGAGCCGCACAGTCTCCCTGCTGGCCGGATATCAGGCAGTGGTGACGATCGATCTGGAAGCAGGATTGCTCGGGATCGTGTACGGGATGATGGAAGGCAGCGGGGACGCTGCCGGAATAGCTGAAGTGCTGGTTACCCTGCTGCGCGAGTACGGGGGAGAGAATATCCACATCGCTCTGGGAACCCCCGAAGACTCCTTAGTGTCCATAGAGGGCAGTTATGGCCGGGCCAAAGAGACTCTTTTACATTTCTTTTACGAGCCGGAGCAGGCAGGGGTGCTGGCTTACAGCGCGGTGCAGGACAAGCCCTTCAGTTATCACTATGACCACATCGGGCTGATGGATGCTCTGCTGGACTGCGTGAATCTCCTGGACGCGGCTGGCTACCGGGAGGCATTGGAGGCAGCGGCCCGCAGCTTCCGGGAACAGCAGGTGGCGCCGGAGGTGGTGCGCAAATTCGTAATCCACCTCATGTACCGGATATTCGCACTCGCACCCGGGGCAGAAGCCGCAGGCGAAGAGGGCGGAGTGGCCTCGGGTGTTGAGGTATCAGAGATTCAGCAGGCGATGACCCCGCTGAGCGGGCTGCTCAACCGCTTATTGTCCTACGGCGGGAAGGCCATAGATCTGCTGGTGCAAGAGCAGAATTATAAGTCGCATGGGATTGTCCGGGAGATCAACCAGTACATCGGGGAGCATTATCAGGAGAGCCTGAGCATTCAGAAGCTGGCCGAGATCTTCTTCCTGCATCCGGTATACCTGGGGCAATTATTGATTAAGAAGAACGGGATGACCTTCAATGAGCAGCTGCATCATCTGCGGATTCAGGCTGCGGCTGA
The DNA here is from genome assembly GCF_038005345.1 of Paenibacillus sp. FSL H8-0122. Classification (NCBI taxonomy): domain Bacteria; kingdom Bacillati; phylum Bacillota; class Bacilli; order Caryophanales; family Paenibacillaceae; genus Paenibacillus; species Paenibacillus sp. FSL H8-0122. Next base: position 313,315 of record NZ_JBBOTB010000001.1, read on the forward strand.
GCTCCTGCGCGGGAGCAGGCTGAAGCTCTCAGAGATTGCCGAACGTGTCGGTTATGCCAATTACGGACAGTTTCTGAAGCGGTTCGAGAAGGAGCTGCACATGGGCCCGAATGAGTACCGGCATGCCAAGTTCTAAAATTTTCGGGGGTACACCTTTAGTTCGGTCGTATTTTAGCGGATAGTTCACCTCTATAATTTACTTGTGTAAGTGCTTACAAATTAAAGACAAACACTATGGAGGTGCTTTATGGGGGGCAAGTCGAAAGTGACGTTTAAGTATTCCCTGGTTGCTCTATTAACCCTAAGCTTCGCACTGTCAGGCTGCGGCGGGGGCAACGACAAGAATGCTGCTACAACTGACAAATCAAAGGCGACAACAACAGCGGATTCTGCTTCAGCTAACACGGGAGGAAAGGTTGAACCGTTCAAGGTTAGCGCATTTATCGGGGTAGCCGGGCAACAGCCGACACCGGATAACAAGATCTACAAGAAGATCAAAGAGGAGACCGGTGCCAGCTTCGATATGGAATTCTTAGCAGGCGACATTAACCAGAAGCTGGGCGTTATGATTGCCGGTCAGGATTATCCGGACCTTATGACCGGGAGCACCAAGCTTACAGCAGCAGGTGCTTATATCCCGCTTGAAGACCTGATTGAAGAGCATGCGCCGAATTTGAAAGCGCATTATGCAGAATATTGGAACATGATGAAGGACCCGAATGACGGACATATTTATATTCTGCCTAACTACGGTGTATATAACGGTAAGGTCAACAGTTCATGGTATTCGGGACCGGCCTTCTGGATTCAAAAAGCAGTGCTTAAGGAATTCAACTATCCGAAGGTTAAGACACTGGATCAGTACTTTGACCTGATTGAGCAATATAAAGCAAAGTATCCGAAAATTGACGGAAGCCCGACCATCGGGTTCGAAATTCTGAACTATGACTGGAAAAACTGGGGACTGTTCAACGCTCCGCAGCATCTGATCGGACATCCGAATGATGGCGGCGTAGTCGTGAAGGACGGCGTAGCCGAGGTATTTGCCAATAAGGATTATGCCAAGCAGTACTATAAGAAGCTGAATGAGATGAACGAGAAGGGCATTATCGACAAAGAAACCTTCGTGCAGAACTACGACCAGTATATGGCAAAGCTGTCCAGCGGAACCGTTCTGGGAATGTTCGACCAGCACTGGAACTTCAACGCTGCTGAGGATTCACTGACGACTCAGAATAAAATAGAACGCACTTATGTAGGTCTTCCGCTGGTATACGATGAGTCGACCAAAGACCACTACCGCGATCTTGCGGTGCTCAATCTTAACAATGGCTTCGGCATCAGCATTAATGCCAAAGATCCGGTGAAGATTATCAAGCTGCTCGACACCCTGATGGATGAGAAGTGGCAGAAGCTGTTCTCCTGGGGTGTGGAAGGCGAGGATTATATTGTTGAGAACGGCAGATTCATGAGAACCCAGAAGCAGCGTGATGACGCAGCGGATGCCACATGGCAGCTGGCCAACAAGGCCAAATCATTGTTCGAATATCTGCCTAAAACCGAAGGAAGCTACAGCGACGGCAACTCTACGGATGCCGCTGCACAGCCGGAAGAATACAAAGCAGGTCTGAAGCCGTACGATAAGGAAGTTCTGGATGCCTATGGCTTCAACTCCTATGTGGACTTCTTCAGCGATCCGCCGCCAAATCCTGTGTATTATCCTGCCTGGTCCATCGACCTGATTGAAGGCTCGGATGCCAAAATCGCCAGTACCAAGCTAAATGAGCTGCAGACCAAGTTCCTGCCGAAAGCCATTCTTGCCAAGCCGGCTGAATTCGATTCCGTATGGACCGACTATACGGAACAGATTGAGAAAGCCAATGTAAAGGCTTACGAAGACAAGATCAATGAGCAGATTAAGTGGAGAATTGAGAACTGGAGTAAATAACGTAAGGTCTGGTACCGGGTTTTAGAAGGTGGAAGGCCGTCAACCGGCCTTCCGCCTTACATTAATTTGATGGAGTAGGAGACAACGAATATGGATGAGACCTTAGAAATAGATACTGGCGTCCGGCGTCCGAAGAAGAACAAGAAGAAAAAGCAGCCGATTACCTGGCGTGTGATTAAGAATCAGAATCAGCTGATCTGGATGTCTGTGCCTTTAATGCTCTACATTATCCTTTTTGCCTACGTTCCTGTGTGGGGCTGGACCATGGCGTTCCAGAACTACAGACCGGCCAAGTCCTTCGGTGAGCAGGAATGGGTGGGACTGAAGCAGTTCAAGTTTTTATTCACCGATGATAACTTCATTCGTGTCCTGCGCAATACGCTGGCTATGGGGGTTATCAATCTGATCCTCGGCTTCGTCACAGCCATCGTGCTGGCGTTGCTGCTTAACGAGATTAAGAAAGTATTCTGGAAAAGAACCGTGCAGACGATCTCTTATCTGCCCCATTTCCTATCGTGGATTATCGTTACCGGTATTGTGGCGACCTCGCTGTCCATCAATGACGGGATTGTAAATATCGTTCTGATGAAGCTGCATCTGATTAAAGAGCCGATTCTGTGGCTCAGTGAAGGCAAGTATTTCTGGGGAATTGTAGGGGCTTCACATGTGTGGAAGGAAGTGGGCTGGAATACCATTATTTATCTGGCAGCCATCGCTTCCATTGACCCTGCCCTGTATGAGGCTGCAGAGATTGACGGTGCGAACCGTTACAAGAAAATGATGCACGTAACCCTGCCTGGCATCAAGGCAACCATTGTTATTCTGATGATTATGTCCATAGGACATGTGCTGGAAGCAGGCTTTGAAGTGCAGTACCTGCTCGGCAACGGACTGGTTGTAGACTGGGCCGAAACGATAGACATTTTCGTGCTTAAATACGGACTTGCACAAGGGAATTATTCACTCGCAACCGCTGGCGGGATTTTCAAAACGGTGGTCAGCGTGACATTGCTGCTTATGGCTAACGGGATTTCAAAGCGGCTTGGGGAAGAGAGGTTGTTATAATGGCGGATAACCGGCAGATTAGCCCTGGGCACAAAGCAGGCTTTACGGCGAAAAGAAACTTAGGCACCGGCAGACTTGAACCGTTTTTGTTCACTTCCTTCAATACGGTCTTCATGGTCTGTCTGGTGGTTGTGACTTTATATCCATTTATCAATACGATTGCTGTTTCATTTAATGAAGGGAATGATACGATCCGCGGCGGTATTTATTTATGGCCAAGAGAATGGACCGTTCAGAATTATAAAGCGATCTTTGCCACCGGAACGATTTTTGATGCTTTCCTGATCTCAGTGGCACGTACAGTGATTTCTACATTGCTTAATATTTTTCTGACTACCATGCTGGCGTATACCTTAAGCCGCAGGGAGTACGTATTCCGTAAGTTTATTACTGTAGTATTCGTGCTGACGATGTATTTCAGCGCAGGTCTGATCCCGAACTACTTCCTGATTAAGGACCTGGGCCTGCTGAACAGCTTCTGGGTCTATGTTATTCCATCGATGATCAGCGCGTTCAACATGATCGTCATCCGCACTTACATCGGGACTATACCGGAGAGTCTGATGGAATCGGCCAGAATCGACGGGGCCGGGGATTTCAAAATCTTTATGCGGGTGGTCTTCCCGCTCTGTAAGCCGGTACTCGCGACCATTGCGCTGTTCGTGGCGGTCGGAGCCTGGAATGCCTGGTTCGATGCTTTCATCTACACCTCCTCCAAGCAGCATCTGAGTACACTGCAGTATGAGCTGATGAAGCTGCTGTCTTCAACGATGAACTCTAACGGGAACCCTACCGTAACCAACGGGGTGGGGATGGATCAGAATTCAGCACGGGCGATGGTCACGCCGATTTCGATCCGGGCAGCTATCACAGTGGTCGCCTCCGTACCTATACTGCTGGTGTATCCGTTCATGCAGAAGTATTTCGTAGTGGGTCTTAATGTCGGCAGTGTGAAAGAATAAGCGTTCAGAGCGAATAGACTGATGTATGCAAAATAGCAAAACGGGTGCAGTCCTACCAGGGACTGCACCCGTTTTTGTGCTATGATTCTGCGTCTCTTGAATAATCTCATAGAGCCCCGAGCATCCTTATAATGCTCTGCTCTTCCAAGGACTTAGCAATCGTTTTGAAAAAAATGATGACACAGCGGAAGAAATACCTTATTATTTAAAGAGATTTTTAATGAAACAGATTTTAAATAATTATAGTACAATAAGTCCTGTAGTTCAGAGAGTACGTTCAGGCAGTCTGTAAGGGAGGGCTTCATATTCTTTCGCTGAGTCAGGTTAGCAAGAGCTTCACTCTGAAGGACGGCCCTTATACGGCTGTCGATCAGGTATCGCTTGAAGTCCAGGCGGGTGCCATTCACGGTATTATTGGCGCCAGCGGGGCGGGGAAGTCCACGCTCCTGCGGCTGATGAATCTGCTGGAGCGGCCCGATGCAGGAACGGTTACGGTTGACGGGCAACAGCTTACGGAGCTGCCGGACAAGGAGCTGCGCCGGCAGCGGCAGAGAATCGGTATGATCTTTCAGCATTTCAATCTGATCGGCAATGCCACTGTCAGCCGGAATGCGGCGATCTCTCTGGAACTAGCCGGAGTGCCGCGTGCAGGGCGGATGAAGCGGGTGGAGGAATGTCTGCAATTCGTCGGCCTTGCGGACAAAGCCGGGCAATATCCGGCCCAGCTCAGCGGCGGACAGCGTCAGCGGGTAGCGATTGCCCGCGCACTGGCGAACAATCCGAAGCTGCTGCTGTGCGATGAACCGACATCTGCGCTTGATCCGGGCACCACGGCGGATATTCTGGAGGTGCTGCGCCATATCAATGCTTCCCTGGGCGTAACCATCGTGATCGTTACCCATGAGCTGGACGTTGTGCGGAGCATTTGTTCTGAGGTATCCGTCATGGAGGGCGGACGGATCGTAGATTCCTTCTCCCGCGGCGAGGGCGGCTTCCTTCCGCCGGCAACGCATTCAGGCTCCTTCCGGGAGCGGATCACCGGCAGAACGGGGGAGGCCCATGTTTGAGAGTATGCTGAAATACCAGGATCAGATGTGGCAGTCTATCGGCGAGACCTTTGTCATGGTCGGCATTGCCATAGGCGCTGCGCTGCTGGTGGGTCTTCCGCTGGGGACACTGCTGTATTTTTGCCGCAAAGGCCAGTTGTATGAGAATAGAGGGCTGTCTCTGGTGCTGAACAGCATTGTCAATGTCATACGTTCGTTTCCGTTCCTGCTGCTGGTGGTGGCGCTGATTCCGTTCACGCGGCTGGTCGTAGGTACGTCGATTGGCACACTGGCGGCCACGGTGCCGCTGTCCATCGTTGCCATTGCTTATTACTCACGGCTGGTAGAGCAATCACTGCTGGAGGTTCCTCGGGGAACGATTGAAGCGGCATTGTCGATGGGGGCATCGAAGCCGGGAATGATTTTCAAGTTTCTATATGTAGAGGCCCGTTCGGGGCTGGTGCTGGGACTCACGGCGTCTACGATCAGCTTCATTTCTTTTTCAACCGTAATGGGGGTTGTCGGCGGCGGCGGGGTGGGCGATTTCGCCATCCGTTACGGGTATCAGCGCTTCGAGACCGAGGTGATGATCTACGCCATTCTCGTGATGATTGTGCTGGTGCAGCTCATCCAGTTCACGGGAAGCACGATAGCCAGACTGCTGGACAAACGCTAGAATACTATACAATAATGGGGGCTTGAGAGATATCATGAAGAGAACAGGAAGAAGAATGACCACCACGTTTACACTGGTACTGCTTGTATTGACGCTTGCACTTGCAGGCTGTGGCAACAGCAAAGAAGCGGAAAAGACACCGGCGGCAACCAGCACCGGACCTGTGAAGATCAAGGTAGCCTCGCTGATTCCGCCAATGACGGATATCCTCGATATTGTGAAGCCAATTCTGAAGGAAGAAGGCGTGGATATGGAGGTTGTCGTACTGTCCGATAATGTGCAGCCGAACGAAGCACTGGCGAACAAAGAGGTGGATGCGAACTTCTTCCAGCATGTCCCGTACATGGAGCAGTTCAATGCCAGCAAAGGGGCAAAGCTGGTGCCGGTTCAGCCTGTATATGATGCCATCTATGGCGGGTACTCCAAACGCTTCAAAAACATTGCCGATCTGCCTGAGGGAGCAACGCTCGTGATGGCGAATGATCCTTCCAATATTGGACGCTCGCTGCAAATGTTCGCAGATGCCGGGTTGATCACGCTGAAGGATGGGGTAGGAATTCAGGCTACCCAAGCTGACATTACTGCTAATCCGAAGAACTATAAGTTCGAGGAAGTTGATCTGCTGATGCTGGCCCGGATGCTGGATGATGCCGATCTGGTAGCGATGACGCCGGCCTATGCCAGCCCGCTGGGCCTGACTCCGAAGAAGGATGCGCTGATCACCGAGCGTGAAGATTCCGCCTTCACCATCACCCTCGTTGCCCGTGAGGACAACAAGGATTCCGAGACCATCCAGAAGCTGGCGAAGGCGATCAGCGGCCCGGAAGTGAAGAAGTTCCTGGAGGATAATTACGCGGACATCGCGCTGCCTGCATTTAAATAGAAGAGAAACGGCCTTCTCTTGGGAGAGAGGGCCGTTTTTTGTTGCGCAGGAAGCACATTGCTCCTGCTTGATACATCAATGATTCCCTAATTTACCGTAGAGCGTTAACGGGATACGCCACCTCATATTGCGCTGCTTCAATCCAGGTCCCTGTAGTGAAGTCCCGTCCCCGCACGAGCACTTTATCAGCATAGACTTCTATATAATAGCCCTGGCTGCCGCTCTTGTGCTCATCCGCATCCGTCCAGAGGTAGGCTACAGAAGCTGCATTGAACATCGTGGCGGTCTGTCCGTTGCCTGGATACATAGTATTGCCGACCTCCAGCTCCCAGTGGGTATGCCCGGTGAACAGCAGGGTCTGCGGGTGCCGCGACAGAATAGTACGCAGCTCCTGATCCTGAGTGACCCCGTACCATTCCTGAGATTCCAGCGAACCGGCTACCGTATCCTTCAGCGGCTGGTGCAGGAAGAGGAAGACGGGCTGATCCTGCGCGGAAGCTGCCGCCTGTTCCCCAAGCTTCCGGTCCAGCCACTGGAGCTGTCCGTCGGATAGACTGCAGAACGTCTGCAGCCCTTCCTCAGTACCCAGGAAGATGAAATGATACCCGCCGATCCAGTGATCATGATAAGGACCCGGCATCCCCATACGGGAAGTATACATCGCAAGACGGGAATCCCAATGGCCGAGCCCGACGTCATGGTTGCCCAGAGTGTAACGAATCTGCGGCAGTGAAGCCTGATGCTGTTCAAGAATACGCTGGACCTCCTCATACTCCTCCGGGAAGCCATTGTTCGTAATATCTCCAATATGCATGATGCCGCTGCTGCCCTGTGCGTGTAAGGCCAAATCCTGCAATGCCCGCCCGAAGTTCTGGTTGTACTCGTGTTCCGGATCGGCGGTGACATGGGTATCGGTGATAATCTGGAACGTCAGCAGCGGTTCAGTAACGCCGGGTATGGAAGATGTATTCATAGCAAGCGAAGCCTCCTTGAAATATTTTATATTCGTTAGGCTAATGCCCCTTCGGCCTTCATCGTGCGATCCTTCGTACGCCAAGCTCTGCATAAGAGGACACGATACAATCTGCATCCGGCAAAAGAGTCCCGTCAGCCCGCGTGTCTGCCGCCGCAATAACCCGGTTTGCCGCCGCCTGCCAGTCCCCGCCCGCATTTGCGGCCGGTCCTGCCGCCGCAGCTGAAGCCGCCAGCCCGGCGGTAATTCCGCCGGCAATCCCAATGGCCGCCGCAGCGCCCGCTGCCTTCGCCATCCGCATATCTCCGTTCGTATCGCCGATCACGGCGACTTCAGCCGGAGATACCCCGAGCCGCTGGCAGGCAAGCAGCGCCATGTCGGGGAAGGGCTTGCCCTGCTCCACCTGATCGGTGCCGATCACGGCGGTGAAATACTGGCGGATGCCCAGCCAGCGCAGATGACTCTCTGCTGCCGCCGTTTCATCGGCAGTCACTACGGCCATAGGTATGCCCTGGGCTGCGCACGCGTCCAGAAAGGGCACCAGCCCGGGGAGCGGGCGGACCGGACGGCTCTGCTCCAGCATCGCATCTGCTGCATTCCGGCAGGAGTCCACCAGTTCGACGGCTTCGGCCCAGGATAGGCCGAGAGAATAACCCTGCCAGGACGCAATGGCGTACAGATCGCTCATTGTGCCCATGGCGAGCGGACCGTTACGGTCGTAATCGGTGATCTTCCCTGCGGCATCATGAACTGTTCCCAGCAGGGAGGCCCGGTGCTGCTCAGGGAAGCTCAGTCCGTGCTGCTCAAGCTTGCGGGCGAACTGGTCCAGGAAGCACTCGCCCCAGCTTCCCCAGAGGGATACGAACTGTAGTAAGGTTCCATCCTTGTCGAATAGGATGGCCGATACGGGATAGTTCCCTTGCGGAGTGTTAAGCTCAATCACGCAGCGTCCCCCTTTATTAATAGAAATTTGTTCAGCAATTCTATTTCAGTTTATCCAGTGCCGCCTGAGCCGTCTGCTGTGCTTCCTTCAGCGCCTCGGCTGCCGGAATATTCTCAATCTGCACCTTATCCGCAGCGATGGTCAAGGCATCGTTGATCTTGCCGCCGGTCGGGTCCTGGAACGGAGCGGAAGCATGAGCCGCCTGCTGCAATGGAATATTGATCTGCGGATTGCTCTTACTGAAGGCGACGAATGCCGGATCTTCCAGCGCAGACTGGCGGACGCTAATATAGCCGGTGTTGATGGACCAGAAGGCCGTATTCTCGGAGTTCGTGAAGTAGGTCAGCCATTTCATCGCTGCCTGCTTCTCGGCGTCTCCGGCTTTGGCAGGAATACCGGCCATACTCGCTCCAGCGACAGGTTTGCCTTCCCCAGCTCCGGCCCAGCCCGGTTGCTCCATAGCGGAGACGACGCTGAAATCAAGGTCGCCCTGATCGCCGCTGGAGCCGGTGTATCCGGCCGCCTGGCCTTTCATCACATCGTCAATGGTCTTGTACCAGTACTCCCAGCCTTGTCCGCCCGAATGAATGCGCATCGTCTTGTCCTCATGAATTGCTTTGCGGAAGAACTCCCAGGTGTCGATCCACTCCGGGGAATCAATCGTGACCTTGGTGCCGTCCTCACTAAGAATACTGCCTCCTTTGCTGAGAGCGGCATCAATCATATTGCCGGAGCCCCACATCGGTTCCCAGCCGTAGAAGGTGGTTTTGCCGCCTTCGGAGACGGTCATCTTTTTCGCGGCCGCAGCGAGGTCTTCCCAGGTCTTAATCTGGCTGGCATCTATGCCGCTTTTCGCAAAAGCATCCTTACGGTAGTACATCACCTGGGTCGATCCATACATCGGGAGGAAATACTGCTTGCCGTCCACCTGGCCCTGGTTCAGGAAGGTCTGGACGAAATCCTCTTTGTTGAAGTCCGGCTGCCCGGCAATCAGCTCATCCATCGGGGCGTAATAACCCTTGCGCGCCCAATCGATATTGGAGGAGAGGACCGCCGCCGGGACCTGCCCGGAAGCAATCGCTGCCTGAAGCTTCTGTTCGGTCTCTGTATAATCCCCCTGCACGATCCCCTTGACGATGACCTCCTGCTGGGAGGCGTTGAATTTCTGAATGAGCGATTCCATATTTTCACCCAGCTTGCCGCCGAGCCCATACCAGAATTCAATCGTGACCGGTGCGCCTCCTGCCGGAGCAGCATTGGCAGCAGGGACTGCGGCGGCTGCGCCGTCCGCAGTGGATGCATTGCCGGGAGCGGCATTTCCGCCGCAAGCGGTGAGCACGGAAAGTCCGGCGATCAGGGATGCTGCAGACACTTTTTTAACTACGTTCATCATCATTCTCCTCTTGGATATTGAAGTTTAGGGATTAGCCCTTACTGGAGCCTGCGGTCATGTTGACACTTTGCATTATCGTTTTCTGAGCCAGCAGGAAGACTAGCAGCAGCGGGGCAATCGTGAAGGCGCTGGCGGCCATGATGAGCGGCCATTTCAGTCCGTAAGCACCTCCTTCCACGAAGAAGCTGCGCAGACCGGCCGAGACCAGCTGCAAGCTGGGCTCCTTCGTAATGAGCATCGGCCAGAAGTAATTGTTGTACTGGTCAATGAAGGTAATCAGCGCCAGTACGGCGAATGAGGATCTTGTGACCGGCACAAGGATCGTCCATAGAATCCGCATATGCGAGGCACCGTCCACTTCACCGGCCTCCACCAGCTCATGCGAGACTTGAAGGAAGGCCTGCCTAATCAGGAAGATCGAGAAGATACTCACACAGTTGGAGAGAATCAGGCCCGCATAGGAGTTCAGCAAGTGCAGCTCAGAGAGGACCAGGTATCCGGGCAGGTAGACTGCCGTTGCAGGAACCATATAACCGAACAGAATCACTCCGGCAAAAACGCCCTTCAGGCGGAATTTCATATGCGTCAGCGCATAAGCCATCATCCCGGAATTGATCGATTGCAGGAGGACAATGGAGACAGCGACGAAGATACTGTTACCCATATATCTGGCGAACGGCGCTTCGTTCCAGGCTGCGGCGAAGTTACCCCACAGCGGCACTTCAGGCCAGAGGGTGGGCGGGGAGCGCCAGATCTCATCATTGGTCTTGAGGGCACTCGTAACCATCCAATAGAACGGGAAGGCCATCAGAAGAGCAAGCGCGGCGAAAAAAATCTGGCGGACCAGCCCGCTGATACGTGTGAATATAGGCAAGCGGTGAGACCTCCTTAAGGGCTGATGGTAAAGCTTCTATTGATAATGAGTGGTCCGCTTGCTGATCCCGAAGGAGAGGACAGACAGCAGCATGCAGATCAAGACCAGGACGACAGCTACAGAAGAAGCCTCTCCGATCTGGAACGATTCGAAGGCGGACTGATAATACAGATAGAGCAGAGTGCGGGTAGAGCCGGACGGGCCGCCCTGGGTCAGCACATTAATCTGGTCATAGGCCTGAAGCGCCGAGACTAGCTGCACCACGAATAAGAAAAGAGTAGTCGGCGAGATCAGCGGCCATGTAATCCGCAGGAACTTCTGCACCGGACTTGCCCCGTCCAGCTCCCCGGCTTCCAGCAGGTCGGAAGGCACATTGCGCAGCGCCACCAGATAGAAGATCATTGCCCAGCCGACCGACTTCCAGATCGTGACCAGCAGGACGCCGGTTAATGCCCATTTGGGGTCCTGCAGCCAGCCGATTGAGTCCAGACCGAAGAAGTTCAGCACCGCATTGGCAAGTCCGGCTTCAGGCTGATAAATCCAGGACCAGACGATAGACACAGCGACGGTCGGTGTCACCCAAGGCGAGAACAGCAGGATCTGATAGAGGGCTGAGCCCTTCAGCTTTCTGTTCATGAGGAGGGCCAGACCCAGTCCGAGCAGGATCACCGGCAGCACACTGCCGAGGCAGAAGAGAACGGTCACCCTCAGCGCTTTGTAAAAAGCCGGGTTGCCCAGCAGATCGGTATAATTCTCCCAGCCGACAAAGGTTTTCTCCGGGCTCATGAAATCCCATTCCGTGAAGCTGAGATACAGCACATACAGCAGCGGCGTGAGCCAGAACACGGCGAACGGGATCATGGCCGGCAGAGTGAACAGCACGGGCTTCAAGCCGCTGAATAACTTTGAACGTGTCATTTTCGTCCATATTCTCCATTTCCTCCACATTGGTTGATGCGGTATAATGCAGAGGACAGCTCCTCTGTTCAAAAAAAATTGTACACTCATGAGGCAGGCTTGTGGTTAAGCGGGTGTAAAGCCCGTTCGGATTTTCTGTAAAATTTGTAGAATGATTGCCGTAAAGCTGCGGTATTGTGTAAGGTAGAGAGAACGATTCTATGTGAAAATGAGGTGCCACCTGATGAAGCAGGCCGCATTCGGCGAGGAACATCCGCACCGTTCGCCCCGGGAGCAGCTGCTCGGCCCGGTGATCGATGCCATAGCACAGACCATGGATTTATATGGAGCGAATTATTCCTTCGGGCAGCTGTATGGGGTGATGTTCTTCGAGGACAAGCCGATGACGCTGGAGGAAATGAAGCAGGTCATGAATATGAGTAAAAGCAATATGAGCTACGGAGTCCGCTCCCTGATCGCCTCCCGGATGGTCACGAAGCTTCCCGAGAAGCGTGAGCGGAAGGAGCTGTACGCAGCGGAGACAGACTTCTTCGAGGCCTTCCGCAACTTCTTCACCCTGAAGCTTCAGCGGGAGATCGATATGATGCAGGAAGCGATGGGAGCCGGGGTCCCGGGCCTCCAGGCACTGGCCTATGCAGCAGACACACCCGAAGAGGAGCGGCAGGCCTGCCTCAGAGATCTGGAGAAGCTGAAGCATGCGGCTGAATATTACGTCTGGCTGCAGCGCTTCGTATCGGGACTTGCGGAGGGGGTTGTTTTTGGCGGCGAACGGGGAAGTACCGGCGAGGAAGGCGGAGTATGAGCTATGAATAATCAGATTCTTATTGTTGATGATGAGACGGATATAGTTAATCTGCTTAAAGATTATTTTGAGATAAATGGTTATAAGGTCTTAACCGCGCGGAGCGGCGGGGAGGCATTACGCAAAGTAGTGTATAATCCAGACATTATTTTACTGGATATTAATATGCCGGAAATTGATGGTCTTGAGGTGTGCACTCGTATACGGGATTTCGTATCCTGCCCTATTATATTCCTGACTGCGCAAGTGGGAGAGTCAGATAAAATTAATGGCTTTCGTGTGGGCGGGGATGATTATATTGTGAAGCCATTCAGCATTGATGAGCTTGGAGCTAGGGTAGAGGCACATCTGCGCCGTGAACGAAGACAATCTGTTAAGACACAAACCAGATTTTCAGATGATTTAGTGATCGACTACTCCGCGAGAGGAGTGTATTACAAAGGACGGCCACTTTCTTTTGCCAAGAAAGAATTTGGTATTATTGAGTTGTTGTCCATGAACATCGGTCAGGTCTTTGATAAGGACCATATCTATGAAAAAGTCTGGGGCCTGGACCATGAAGGAGATAGCATCGTTGTTGCAGAGCATATCAGAAGAATTCGGGCCAAACTCAATGAGGTTAGTAATCACATATACATTTCAACAGTATGGGGTGTGGGCTATAAATGGGTAGGTTAACAAAAGGTTTTCGTAACTTATCCATCAGGGTGACATTTATGATCTATATGCTTATATTTGTACTTATTGCCGGACTCCTTAGTGTGATTACCATTACTGGGGTAGGCCAGATACGTAATAATATGTTTCTGAAGTATAACGACTCCTATACATTGGCGGATATTAATAATCCAGCAATTGTCTATAATATGAAGGACTTTAATACGGATTATTCTTATACAGATGAACAGATTATTAAGTTTTGTAGTTTTCTGGATTCTTGGTCCATTTTGATATTTTTTGGGCTAGCTACCCTGGCGGCTTCTTTGTTGTTTTACCATAATAAGCTCAAACAACCGATTGGGGTTTTACGCGAAGCTTCTGCTAAAATATCTAATAATGACTTGGATTTTCATATTCCGCATTATAGCGAAGATGAAATGGGACAGCTATGCAAGTCTTTTGAGAGCATGAGAGTTGCTTTAGAGGATAATAACCGTCATATGTGGCGTTCAATAGAGGACAGAAAACAGTTAAATGCCGCTTTTTCACATGATTTACGGACACCACTGACCGTATTGCGCGGATACGCTGACTTTTTAAATAGATATCTTCCAGAAGGTAAAATAAGTAAGGAGAAGCTACTGGATACGATAACAACCATGAGTATACATATATTACGGCTGGAGAAATATGTGCAAATTATGGGCGAAGCCCAAAAACTCGAAGATATACCGATAGCATGGACCAAAGTAGAGGTTTTCGTTTTTTTGGAACAACTAAGCAGTTTGGCTGAATTTCTGGCACGGGAACGGTCACTGGAATTTTCTTTTGAAAATCAAATCGTTGAACAATATCTGTGCATGGATACTGGAATGGTTACCAGGATATATGAAAATGTGATTTCCAATTCTCTTCGTTATGCTAGTCGGACGATTTCTGTACGCTTTGAATTTGTTAAGGGATTCTTTTCAATTACAGTGAGTGATGATGGTACAGGGTTCTCAAGCCAGGATCTGAAGCTCGCTACCACTCCGTTTTATACTAGCAGGTTGGAAGCTGAGGAGAGCCATTACGGTATGGGGTTGAATATTTGCAAGGTACTGGCTGAGAAGCTAGGGGGCGGTATTCAGCTAACAAACAATAAGTCAGGCGGCGCCTGTGTGAAAGTTTCGATTTTGCTGCACCAAAGTTGATAAAAAATAGATATTTATTGGATATCCTCTCCTAGAGAACAACTTAGGGGAGGATATTTTTGTATCCATATATAAAGGGAGGCGCCGATATGATTCTGGAAGGAAAAAAGTTATGTAAATATTATGGCAGCGGAGAAGGTCAAGTGAAGGCAATCCACAATGTTGATTTCTCAGTGGCGAAAGGTGAGTTTATCTCTATTGTTGGACAGTCTGGTGCAGGCAAAAGTACATTAATGCACATCATTGGGGGCTTGGATTCGCCTACAAGCGGGGAGGTCATCATAAATGGGACTTCCATTTATACATTGCCAATGAGTCAATTAGCCGTATTTCGCCGTCGCCAGATTGGATTTGTGTTTCAGGCTTTTAATTTGGTACCCTCACTTAATGTGTGGGAGAACATCATTTTACCCATTGGGCTGGATGGGAAGAAAGCAGATGTTAGCTATATTGAAGATATTTTAAATACTTTGGGGATCTATGAAAAGCGGGCCAGTCTGCCCACAGTGTTGTCTGGCGGTCAGCAGCAAAGAGTGGCAATTGCCCGTGCACTGGCAGCTAGGCCGGCTATTGTCCTCGCAGATGAACCCACAGGAAATCTCGATAGCCGTTCTAGCAATAACGTTTTGGATTTGCTGCGTTTATCCGTAGAGAAATATAATCAGACTTTGATTGTTGTAACGCATAATGACGAAGTGGCTAAGCTTGCAGGTCGGACTGTTCGAGTGGTGGACGGTTCCATAGCAGTAGAGGTAGAAGGATGAAAAATACGATTACTGTTCACAATGTATCCCTGAAAAATCTACGTCATCACAAAAGCCGGACCTTATTGACTGTAGGTACAGTAGCTTTAGCCGTAGCCTTAATTTTTGTGGTGCTGACTTATTTTTACTCTGACGACCAGAGGAGCAAGCGAGAAGCGATTAATGAGCTAGGTGCCTATCATGTGCAGTATGAGCATTTGTTGCCGGAGCAGCAACAAGCTATTGAGAATAATCCGAAGATAAAAAAGCACTATGTTTCCTATATCAGTAAAAATGTTAAATCGGACACGTTTGAAAAATTGAATATTAATATGGCTATAAGTTATATAGAGGGAATTAATGAAGGACTGATTCAATTAATGCAAGGGAGGGCTCCGGTCACTGACGACGAGATTGTATTGGATAAATGGGTAATTGAGGAACTTGGATTTTCTCCTAACATAGGAGTAGTAATTCCAGTGAATTTACAAGTTATGAAGGCAGGGGAAACAGAACATATAACAAAAAACTTTAAACTAGTTGGCATTATTGATGATATCGCCGTACGTAAAACGGTTAGAGCTGGTCTGATGTTTATTTCTCAAAACCTTTCCAGGCAATATAGTCCTAACCCGGATGTTGTTTTATTTGCTCTTTTAAATTCAGACTTTAATGCTTCATCTACGGCGCACAAAATTGGTGAGGGCTCTGAGCTAAAAGATGACCAAATACAAATCAATGAACGTTACAATGGCGCATATGAGCAGAATCCTGTATCTATCCTAAAAGCAACCATAGTTGTTTTTGTGATTATAATTAGTGCAGCCATGGTTATCTATAACATTTTTAATATATATATATCAGAGCAGATCCGTTTATTTGGGATGATGAAAGCAATAGGAATGACTCCTAGACAACTACGAAGGATGATCCTTTCAGAAGGGCTTATTGTTTCACTGGCGGGGAGCTCCATTGGTCTTTTATTAGGGGGAGGAGGAAGTGTAGCAATTATCCCCTTCTTTGGGAATTTGGCTAATGGGAGTTCGGCATTATATGTTGAATTTTCCACTTATATTGTTTGTGCTGTTTTTGTTATAGGTATGTTTCTCGTTATGCTATCTGTTTATATTCCTGCAAAAAAAGTAGGGAGAATTTCAGAGATTGCAGCTATTCGTTATAATCCCGCCGAAGACGTGGGAAAGAGGAACTCCGAAACCAAGAATAAATTTAAAAATTCAATTAGCGGTTTCTCTCTGGTGGCAGCACAACTTATTCGATATCGCAAGCGCACCTGGGTGACTGTAACGTCAATTACTCTGACAGGGCTTATTTTCGTGGTTACAGGGAGTATTTTCAGTAGTATGAATATTGATAATATGGCCGGAAGCATGGTACCTGGTGATTATAAGCTAAGTGTCACTGATAGCCTTGAGTCTGACGTACAACTCGATTTGTTGAATGAGAAAATCCTTAAACAAATTAATGCTATACCAGGGATTGAGAAAATAATGACAGAAATGTATGCTGTCTCGACTTATAATAAGCAGGATGCAAACCTTCATCTCAAGGACTTGGCGAGTATGAAAAACCCGGAAATTCGAACGGATATTTATGCTTACGATGATGCCTTAATGAAAATTACACTCAAGATGCTCGGGAAAGATGATTCTATGCTTACAGAACTGAGAAATGGTGATAATCTCATTGCGGTCGCGGAAGATGGAGGGTACCAAGTGGGTGATAAAATACGATTGGCAAAGTATGGAGAAGGCCATAAAGAACGTGTATTCACTATTGTCGGTGTATTGCCCAATTATGTTACGTATAAAGGTAGTACTTCAGAGGGGGGAGCTCTTATTGCGCATCAGAACCTGTTCAAACGATTGGACTTAGATCAACGTATTAAGCAGGTTAGTATTCAAGTTAATGAAGGACAACAAGGGGAAGTGGAACAGAAATTAAAAGGTATTGCAACTGCTGATCGAAGAATAACATTCACTTCTTTCCAGGAGATTTATCAAGAGTTCAATGGAATGAAAAAAGTGCTTCAGTTGGCGGCTAATGGCCTTATTTCAGCATTACTGATTATCAGTATATTTAATTTAATAAATTCTAACTTAACCAGTATGCATTCTAGAAAACGGGAGATTAGCTTAGTTGAAGCCCTTGGCTTATCACGGAGTCAGTTAACTTTGCAGTTGGGAAGTGAAGGTTTATTTGTAATTATAATCAGTTTACTAATCACTTTTTCAATAGCCATACCTGCCGGATACTTTGGAGTTAGATTTTTTAAGAAATCCGCCACTTATGTCCAATATCAATTACCTCTGAATGCCATGCTAATCCTAATTGGCGCATACTTTGTAGTTCAAGTGCTGACTACCTTCTACATGCAGTGGCGCTTGAGTAAGGAGAGCTTAATGGAACGAATCCGGTTTAGTGAATGAGTGAGGGAAAGCAAATAGCTGAATATAATATTTAAGGGGGCAATAATAGTGTTCCAATCTAAAGTGAATTCTACAAAACCCGTTTATAGTATATTAGTTGTGGTAATGGTTATTGCATTAGCGTTAACAGCATGCGGAAGTAAAAAGGGGGATGGGATTTCTCCTGAGTATCATGGCGTAAAATACACAGGTCAAGGAGATATGGAAACAAAAGTTAATGTAGTTATTTATAATGAAGATGATATTTTGTTTCTTCAGACCGTTAAGATTATTGATGATAACCCCACGGTCTGGAAAGCCCTTCAGGCCATTTCAGACAATGCTGAGCAGGGGATGCTAATCGAAAAAAATCAGAAAGGACAAATAATTAAGGTAGATGATATAAAAAATGATAAAGAGAAGCACTGGAAACTTTTTATTAATAATACTATTGAAGAGGGAGATATTGAGAAAGTTGGGCTTGATGAGAACCAGCCGCTAACATTGAGATACTCTAACGATTAGTCAATGTATGGGGAGGGATATGCTATAATTTTGCCCAGGGGATATTCTTATAAATGATAGAACGGGAGCCCCTCACAAACCTGTTTTTTAGAGAAAAGGGATGATGCGGCATGAAGCATAAGGAGAAAATGAATCAGTTATACGTGGTGGGAATAGCGCTCTTATTTGTGTATTTATTTTGGGGAGGCACCTATGTCGGCATGAAGATTGCCATCGAGACCATACCGCCTTTTCTGATGGCGGGGGTCCGCTTTTTCACGGCAGGTGTGGTCCTGTACCTCATTGCCAGAGTAAGCGGAGCGAAACGTCCGGTAAAGCGTGAATGGCGTGCCTCTGCGATTGTCGGCGCCTTGCTGCTGCTTGGGGGCAACGGGGTTGTGGCCTGGGCAGAGCAAAGAGTCTCTTCCTCCATCGCTTCGCTCATCGTGGCGGCAGTGCCTGTCTGGATGATGCTGATGGGCTGGCTTGGGCGCGGCGGCAAACGGCCGAATACCGGAGTTATCGCAGGAATCGTTCTTGGACTGCTCGGTATCGCCGTACTGGTCTTCCAGCCGGGGAAGGGGGAGACGGGGACCGCTACCGATCTGATCGGAATTATTACCGTGCTGGCAGCTTCCATAAGCTGGGCAGCAGGGTCCATGTACTCCCGAAGCGCGACCATGCCGGGTTCACCCTTGATGGCGACAGCGGCGCAGATGCTAACGGGAGGCGCGCTGCTGGTGATTTTCTCTTATTTTACCGGCGACTGGTCCACACTTCATATCTCTGGCATTTCTATGCGCTCGTACCTGGCACTGGCCTACCTGATCACCTTCGGCTCCATTGTCGGCTACACAGCCTATATCTGGCTGCTTAAGAATGCTGACGCCACCCTCGTCTCCACGTATGCCTTCGTTAATCCGGTAGTCGCTGTGCTGCTTGGCTGGATGCTGGTAGGCGAACAGCTTACCCTGAACACCCTGATCGCAGCCGTGATCATTATCGGGGCTGTGGTTTTGGTGACTCTTTTCCGTAGTAAGCCACAGCCGGCGGCTACTCAAGCAGCGCTTGATATACAACCGCAGCAGCGGCCGTTACACTAATAGTAAGGACGTATCAACAGCCGGTACTCTAACAGAGCATCCGGCTTTTTTGGTATGCCTTTACCCCATGTGCATGCAGCCCTTCGACCGACGAGCATTGGCTAGACCTTCCCAGTCCTGCAACCATCCCCGACTAAGGTCCAGTACATAAAACCGTCCACAGTCTGTTTTGAAAGATGCGGGATTGCCCTAGAATAAGGGTATAAGAAAGAGAGCAGCGAAAGGCGGTGATAACAAATGCAAAGAAACAAAGGTAACGGACTTGCGATTGCGCTGATTGTAATCGGAGCGGTAATGCTGCTTGGCATTCTGCCTCACTTGATTTCAGGAATCTTCGGTATCCTGTTCCCGGCAGTGCTGGTTGTGCTCGGATACTACGGAATTAAGAGCGGCCGCAAGATTATCGGCTGGGTGGTGCTGTTCATCGGTGTCATGTCCCTGATCTCCAAGCTTTCCTGGATTATCGGTCCGCTGCTGGGTATTGCTCTGGTAGTGTGGGGCATCTCGGTACTGAGGGGCAAACAAAGCAGAACATACTAATACACACAGTCCATACTTATTAAGAAGCAGGGAGGGAGCAGGAAATCATGAGTGTTTTTCGCAGAATGAGGGACATCACCGTAGCCAACTTGAATGAACGCCTGGAGCAGAGCCAAGATCCGGTGAAGCTAATTGATCAATTTCTACATTCAACCCGTGAAGAGATCGGGGAGGCCGAACGGCTGTACCAGCAGTACGCTTCTCATACGAAGCAATTGCAGCAGCAGGTGAATCAGGCCACCGCCATGAGGAACAAACGTGAAGAGCAGGCGCTCCTCGCACTCAAGGCAGGCGAAGATCATCTGGCCAAGCTGGCATTGCAGGAGAAAATTATCCACGAGGAAAAGCTGGAGCAATACAGCGGGCTGCTGGAGACGAGCCAGCAATCACTTTTCGAACTGGAATCCCAGCTGAACGAGCTCAAAATGGAGTATCAGACGGTATACAGCAAACGCCAGTTCTATGCAGCACGGATGGAGTCGCTGCGGCTGCAGCAGCGCATGAATCAAAGAGCCGGTGCTTATGGCGGCGGCGGAGATGTTCCCAAAATGTTCGGCCGTCTGGAAGACAAGATGAACGATTGGGAGCTTGAAGCCAAAAGCCTGAGCGACTTGCGCCGGATGGGACAGGAATATGCGGTGCAGGCCGGAGAGACCGTGGCAACCGTACTCGAAAGAGAAATGGCCCGTCTAAAGGAGAAGCTGAACAATGATGGCAGAAAGGAGTAGTAGTATGACCCGATTGTATCGTTCAACAAGAGACAAAGTAATGACTGGGCTGGCAGGCGGATTGTCCGAGACTCTCGGCATTGACTCTACACTGTTCCGGATTCTGCTGGTGATCAGTATTCCATTTAGCGGTGGAGCTACAATCCTCGTATACTTTATCGCAGCAATGGTGATTGCCAAGGAGCCTAACCAGTACAATCCCTTCGGTCCCGGACCGGGTGGGCCGGGTGGCCCGTACGGCGGACCCTACTCCGGCGGACCTGAATATGGCCGCGGACCACAGGCTCCTCACCAAGGACCTCAGGGATATGGCCCCTATGGCGGACAGCCGGGCTACAATCCCAGCTATGACAAGGCAAGTGCTCACACAGCTCCCGATTCTGGCCTGGATGCCATGATGAAGGATATCGAGAAGAAGGCACTGCAAAAAGAAGTGGAAGAGCTCAAACAAAAACTTGCTAAATACGAGAAGGGAGAAGTGTAAATTATGGGAGTATTCAAACGGATTAAAGATATGACTAAGGCGTCGGTAAATGATATGTTGGATAAGGTAGAGGACCCGATTGTGATGCTGAATCAGTATCTGCGCGATATGGAGGCTGAGATTCATGAGGCTGAAGTAACGGTAGCGAAGCAGATGGCTAATGAACGCCGTATGAAACAGCGTGTGGACGAAGCTGCCAAGGTAGCCGGACAACGCGGGGCACAGGCTGAGCTTGCGCTGAAGAACGGGCAGGAGGAAGTTACCCGTAAGCTGCTGGAAGAGAAGATCTACTTCGACCAGAAGTTTACCGAGTATGGCGAGCTTCACGCACAGGCTGAAGTACAGGCCAAGGAACTGGTGCAGCAGCTTCATGATATGAAGGATGAGTTCTACAAAATGCGCAACAAACGCAATGAACTGGTATCCCGCGCTCAGATGGCTAAGGCCAAGAAGCAAATGTCCCAGATCAGCAGCGTACATTCCATCGAAAGCGGAAGTGCCTCCCTTGGCTTCCACCGTATGGAAGAAAAGATCATGCAGCTTGAAGCGGAAGCAGATGTCATGCGCGCTCCGTATAGTCCTTCGGCAACCGCATATGCTAAGCCGGTAGATCCTGAGAAGGAACTGAAAGTAGAGGAGCAGCTTGCCGCACTCAAGAACAAGCTGAACTCAACTCCAGCAGCCCCTCCTTTGAATAAAAAAGAACAATAATCCCTGTTCCTAAAGAACAGCCGGATATGATATGCTGATCAAGGTAAAGCCATACGGTATGGATTCTCCATACCGGTATGGCTTTTGTAGCGGATGCAGTATGTGGAAGATGTAGCTTCGCGATACTTCAGCTAATGCTTATGAGGTCAGTTTTGCTTCAAATATAAGAATTGATATGCTGCGCAGGAGGTGCGGAAATGGATAAACGGAACCGTTTGATTGCCATCGGATTGATTGGTGTAGGCTGCTTGATGATATTTGGCAAATGGCTCGGCTTCTTCTCCATTGTCGCACTCCTGTTCCTGCTGCTGGGAATCTACCGGACGACGTCGGGCAGGGTCAAGCAAGGCTATAAGCTAATGGGAGTCGGAGCGGTACTGCTGCTGCTGGATCATTTGCTGCTGGTGCTTGGCATCTGCCTGCTTTCGCTGGGGATGTTCTTTGTCAAATCGAAAAGAATGCAGCGCAAGGCGGGGTTTGTGCAGAAGCAAAGCTTTTCTTCCCGATTCGACTGGGATCTCTCGCCTTGGGTGATGCGCAGCCTGAGCGCCTGGCATGTGCTGGGTGAGGTGGATGTGGATCTTTCCCTGGCCATGGCGGAAGAGCAGGAGACGATTATGCTGTATCAGGGGATTTTTGGTGATGTGGATATCCTGCTGTCTGAGGATTACGGGGTGGAGATTGAGGCATTCGTGCTGTTCGGCTCGATTGAGACCGGCAGTAACCGCGATACGGGGATGCTGAACCGGCTGAACTGGAAGTCACCTAACTATGACAGCTGCGAGCATAAAGTGAAGTTTAACATTTCTTATCTGATGGGGGATCTGGACATACGCTTCCCCTAAGAGTATGTTAGACCAAGAGAGAAGGGAGAGCTCCCGGCATGGACAAAAAAAGCAGTAACATGGTAACGCGCAGTATGGGTGAGGGAGCTCTGTTCTCTCTGTTCATGCTGCTCGTTATTGCATATATTATGTATACATATGGGCTACTACGGCCGTTCGAGGATTGGCGGATTGGCGTAAGGACAGGATTGACGCTGATTCTGCTGCCGCTAGCTTTCGGAATCGGGTACGGCTTCTATCAGGGCTTCCGCAGCAAGCGCAAGCTGGAATTACTGCGGGCCACCCTGGTCGCCTGGGAGAAAGGCAATCTCACCCCGGCCATGCCGGACCTCGGCAATGATGAGCTGGGGCGGCTCGGGGAACAGCTCGGGCGGATCAGCGGCAAATGGGAGAATCAGGTGAACACGCTGCAGCGGCTCTCCACCAATAATGCGAAGCTTGCCGAGCAGGCGCGGGTTACGGCAATTATCGAGGAGCGGCAGCGGCTGGCACGGGAGCTGCATGATGCGGTATCACAGCAGCTGTTCGCCATCTCCATGACGGCAACGGCAGTAGGCCGGACCCTGGAGAAGGACTTCGACAAGGCACAGCGGCAAATCGCGCTGATCGAGGAGATGTCAGCAGTAGCCCAGTCGGAGATGAGGGCACTGCTGCTGCATCTAAGACCTGTGTATCTGGAAGGCAAGGGGCTGGAGGAAGGTCTCCAGGAGCTGATTAAGGAACTGAAGATCAAGGTGCCGATTGATATTGTGTTCGAGATGGATCAGGGCGTACAGCTGCTGAAGGGCGTGGAGAATCATTTATTCCGTATTGTGCAGGAGGCGATCTCCAATACGCTGCGCCATGCCAAAGCGGAGAAGATGGAGATCCGCCTGCACCGCCGCGGCGACACCGTCCGGCTGACGCTGCGTGATGACGGAATCGGCTTCGAGATGGATGACAGCAAACAGACATCCTACGGGCTGTCGAATATGCAGGAGCGGATCACAGAGATCGGGGGCTCGATCCAGTTCATCACCGCCCCCGGCAAAGGAATGCGGATCGATATTACCGTACCGGTAGTCAATGAATAGGAGGGCAGTTGTAACCATGGAGATAGATGAAGCGGAAGCAATCAAGGTCCTGCTTGTAGACGATCATGAGATGGTCCGGATCGGACTTGCTGCGGTGCTTGGCACCGAGGATGGAATCGAGGTCGTAGGTGAAGCCGGAAGCGGCGAAGAGGGCATCCGTCTGGCCCAGGAGTATACACCGGATGTGGTGCTGATGGATCTGGTCATGGACGGCATGGACGGAATCGAGACGACTAGACAGCTGCTGAAGCTGTACCCGGATTGCAAGGTGATTGTGTTGACCAGTTATTTAGATGATGAGAAGATGTATCCGGTGATTGAAGCGGGAGCCTTCAGTTACCTGCTTAAGACCTCACGGGCCAGCGAAGTCGCTGATGCGATCCGGGCAGCCGCCAGAGGCCAGTCAGTGCTGGAGTCGCAGGTGGCTTCCAAGATGATGAACCGGTTCCGTTCCAATGCAAGAGGAGAGGCACCGGCTTACAAAGAGCTTACTGAACGCGAGATGGAAGTGCTGAAGCTGTTAGCCCAGGGCAAATCCAACCAGGATATTGCCGATCAATTAATTATTGGAATCAAGACGGTGAAATTCCATGTCACGAATGTTCTTGCCAAGCTGGGGGTTGAAGACCGGACCCAGGCGGCTATTTATGCATATAAGAATGGACTGGCGGAGTAAGCTAAGTAGGAGTTTACTTACTATAACAATAGGAATTTATTAACAGACCAGGTATGCTCAAGATACCGTGGTCTGTTTTTTTATTTATGATAAAGCTATTCGTATGTATGACTCTCATGCTTGATGTTTATTATTTTACGGGTGAAGGTAAACACAGTCCAGCAGAAAGGCACAAGTAGGAGAAAGATTAAAAATTTTAAAAAAATCCGCCAATCCGCAGTGCCGTTTTCATATAAATCTGCGATAAGGGAATAAAGTGAAGGATTGCTTACGAAAAAGGTGAGTGCAAGAAGAATTGAGGCAATAGCAAAGGCATTCCTTATTTTGGTGTAATACTGAATCGCTTCCGTTCGTTCAGTGAAAATATTTAAGGGAGTTCCGTCGTTCTTTTTTTCCAGAATCAATAGCTCGGAATTAATGTTTCCAGGCAAACCTGCAAATGAAGTAGCTCCTTTCCCATAGGGACGCCAACGCTTATTGCCTATCGCAAACTTCCCGATGTTCAAGCTCTGAGAAAAATGAGTTAAACCTAAGTCATCTAAATATTCTTTATATTGGTCCAACTGCTGAATAGACTGATCGGCTACAAACTGTATTCTGTAAACATACTCTCTCGGATGGCAGGTTTCAAAACTGTAAAAGCACCCTCGAACCTGAACCAGCCGCCAGCCATCAGCTACCATAGAATTAAGCCATTTTTCCTGACTTTCGAGAGCATTAATAAAGACTTTAAAGACACTTTTTTTCATGTTTCAGCCTCCTCAATAGTTTGAAGTCCTAACTGGTAGAGTGAATGAAGTCTTTTTAATTCTAACAATGCACTTTCCTTTCCAGCCTCTGTAATTATGTATTGTTTTTTGTTGTTTTGAATATTATTGGTGTGGATCTCGATCCAGCCTTTCCCTGTCAAAATGTTTAAAGCGCCATATAGTGTACCTGTGCCTAAGTTCACTCGATTATTCGTTAAGTTTTGAATAAATTTCATAATGGCATATCCGTGTCTAGGTTTATGGACAGCCATTAATATTAAATACGTTGCTTCAGTCAAGGCTCCACTGCTCAGACTTTCCCCCATTTCATCCTCTCCTATAATTTTATTCCGTTTGGCGACATATATAGATTGATTATATACCCTATAATTGATAAATCAAGATTATAAGTAAAAAAATTCAAAATAGGATTGCTTTAATTACATAACTCAACTTTCGCACCAAGAAAATCGACTTAAAC
Source organism: Paenibacillus sp. FSL H8-0122 (assembly GCF_038005345.1). Lineage (NCBI taxonomy): Bacteria > Bacillati > Bacillota > Bacilli > Caryophanales > Paenibacillaceae > Paenibacillus > Paenibacillus sp. FSL H8-0122. The sequence continues at coordinate 338,714 of NZ_JBBOTB010000001.1, forward strand.
CCTTGAGGGCGTAAGAAGAATTCGCTACATTTAGCCGAATTTATAAAAAACACCTTTGCTTGTTTGGTATTGGGAAGGCCTTACGGCACGCAGGCATTTCAAAGTCCTTTGGTCTTTCGAGCCTGGCGATTTTTCAAATCGTGTTCTCCTTGGTCTTCGAAGGAAAGAACTGGTTTCGTCTTCTGGAAAGTGACCGTGGAGCGGATCTTCTCGGCGAAGATGTCATATATCGTTTTTTAAATCAAGCCTCTTTTGCTCGACGGCGCTTTTTGCAGACCTTAAGTCTTCAAATTGTGCAGGGCTTCTAATCGCTTATTTCTTCTACGCGTGTGCGAGTATTAATTATCGACGATTCCGTGTTGAGCCGAAACCGGAGCAAAAAAGCAGAGCTCTTGGCACGAGTCTTTGACCATTCCACGGGTAAATTCATCAAAGGGTACAACATGCTAACACTCTGTTGGTCGGACGGTTTAACCTCGCTTCGCTTGACTTTGTCATGATGTCTTCAGCTAAACTGGCTAATCGCCTATGCGAAATGACTTCGAATCTTTCCAAACGCAGCAATGGATACAAACGGCGGATGGAGGCCTTTTCCCGGAAACCGGATGCGGTTGTGACCTTGCTGGATCAAGCGCTACGTGCAGGTTTCACCGCCGACTACGGTCCTTATGGATAGCTGGTTTACGCAAGCTCCACTGCTTCGCGAGCTTGCTGCCAAAGGTCTTTACGTGATTGGCATGGTGAAAGAAATGAAACAACGCTATCTGGTTCAAGGTATGCGAATGACGCTGTGCGAAGTGTTTCAAAGTCTTCCCCCATCGACTGTTAAGGACATTAAAGGCTCCGTCATCGTACACACAACCTGCGGTCTGCCCGTGAAGCTTGTGTTTGTCCGCAACCGGAATAAAAAACGGAAGTGGCTAGCGATTTTGAGTACAGATATCACGCTGGATGCAGCTGAAATCGTACGAATCTACGGCATGCGCTGGAGTATTGAGACCTTTTTCAAAGTTACCAAAAGTTATTTGAAACTGGGAACTGAATTTCAGGGTCGTTCCTTTCGATCAATTGATTAGCCATACCACGATTGTATTCAGCCGTTATTTGGCGATTGAATACGAACGGCGTCAATCGAGTGATGACCGGACACTGGGAGGACTCTTTTTTCTCTTTGCAGATGAAGTCCGCGATCTGGATTACCAGACCGCGCTTCAGCAACTCATGAATTTATTTCTTGAAATGTCAGAGGCCAAAACCAAGAAGAACAAAACAGCAGTTTTTTGTCAACTCCAGGATTGGATCTCTAGTTTACCCAGCTATATCAAGGTTTTGTTTGGAGATTTAGGCTGCGGAATTTGATTACATAATTATACTTTTTATCACATTAAAAAGTATTATATGGAATTATAATGTATTTAGTAGATGCAATTACATAAAAATAATAAATGATATTTGGAGTTCATTTCATATGTAAGAGGGTTCTATACCTTTATACATACATTCAAATTAAAAAGAGGTGAAATTCTTGAAAAGAAGCCCCCCGATATTTTGTGCATGAAGTTAGGAACTTAGCTAAAACGACTAAATAAAATGGAGGAGAATTAGATTATGGCAACATATTTAGGAAATGCTTATAGTCCAACTGGCACATCTCCGTGTGCGGGAAATGCATGTGGAACTAATAACATATGTGGTAGTGCAACTTGCCTTGGTAATGCTTGTGGGGTAGTTGGATGTGTAGTTGCAGGGTGCGCTGCAGTTGCTTGCGCAGGTAATGCTTGTTTGATACAGATGTGTCCGGTAGATGCCTGCCCGATAGATGCTTGTATTGTGGATTTGTTCTCAGCGCCTGGACAAGCTAGCTAATACTAAGGAGGTAATAAATTATGAAACATAATAAATACGCTGGAAACATATATGAGAGCGATATCAAGACTGCCGGATGCTTTATTGTTTGTTTTACTAACTTTTGTTGGTCAGACTCTGAAGACGGTTGTGCAGTTCAATGGTGTATTACTGAGAAATAATACTTAAAAATTAACATCCACCCTTGTCTGAAAAAACTGACAAGGGTGGATCAAATTGGAGGGAGATTTTATGAAATATTCCAAATTTAATGTCATCATTGAGGGAGAAGGATATGACGAATATATTCTTTTTAACACTCTGACAGGCCACTCTGTAATGATAGACTCCATAACAAAAAAAATGATTGAACAGAATAATATTTTTGATTTAGACCTAGATACACAAGAATTATTTCAAAACTTCAGCATTACTGTTAATGAAAATATAGATGAAAATAGGTATTTTTCATATTTCCATAATAAACAAAAATTTTCAGTTGGGACAGTTTCTTCTACTATTCTCCTTACTTGGGCGTGTAATTTAAAATGTACATATTGTTATGAGGGTGCAGGGCTTACCAGAAATGCTACCTTAAATGAAAAAACTGCAGATAATTTCATTAAATTTATTCAAAATGAAGCTGAAACTAAAAATGCAGATACAATCAGTATCAATTTATTTGGGGGAGAACCCTTGCTGAAAATTGATATGGGATTTTATATTTTAGAAAAACTAAATAATTATTGCATAGAAAAAAACAAGTCGCTTGTTACAAGCATCATTACAAATGGAACATTGATTACAGAAGAGATATTAACCAAGTTAGAATTTTATAACTGCAAAATGATACAAATTACATTAGATGGAACAAAAGATATTCATGATAATAGAAGAATGTACAAGAATGGTAAAGGCTCCTTTGATGAAGTGTTATCTGGAATAAAATTAGCAAGCGCAAGATCGCTAAAACCAGTTATTAGAATAAATGTTGACAAGACGAATCTTTACGAAACATATCAACTACTGGAGGTGTTGAGTAAAGAGGGGCTGTCTGAATGCCATATTGATTTTGGTATTGTAAGAGGGTCTACAGCGGCCTGTTCATCTTATTCGGGACATTGTTTTTCTGAAGAAGAACTGGGAGATACTTTGGAGCAGTTATGGGATGTTGCTGGATCACATGGTTTTCATATGAGCACTAAACCTTTTAGAAAGTGGATGTACTGTGGCTTATATGGCGATTCCTCTTATACAGTAGCTCCGAATGGTCAAGTCTATAAATGCTGGGAGCACGTGGGTGAAGAAGAGCATATGATTGGTCGCCTTGACGAAGAAGGGGCTTTATCAGACCTGAGATATGCCTTCTATGATTGGATGTCTAGAAACCCGTTAGAAACTGCTGACTGTAAGGAGTGTGTTTATTTACCAGCTTGCGGCGGAGGTTGCGGTGTAGTTAGCTTTAATGAACATGGAAGTTATCATGAGAGTGGTTGCTTCAAAACAAGAGGAGTACTTGAGAAGCAGGTAAAGCGCTTTTTTCAAAAGAAAACTAATGAAGTACCCGTAGAAACCTGAAATATTCTTGGTTAAACCGGAAAACAACAACATGCTTCATTTATTGAGTCCATGTTGTTGTTCCGGATCTTTATGAAGATAATAGGTGATAAGTATGAAGGTTTTTAATCTTTGCAAACCGTTTATTTTTGGTGAGAAAAAAAGAATGTTAGCTTACATCAGTTTCACACTCTTTTCAAGTATTATTGGCGTGGTTTTTCCTTTGTTTACTGGAAGCTTTATAGATGTATTAGTTAGTGGTAATGATGTAACTTATCTTTTTAAATATTGCATTATGCTAATTCTGTTGAGTAGTCTTAATGTAGTACTGGGATATACAATCAATATCTTATATGCAAAGCTTCAATCTACTGCTGGATATAATTTTAATACCTTTATTCTTAATCATGTAAAGAAGTTACCAGTAACATTTTTTAAAAATCAGAATACGGTTTATTTAAATCAAAGAATTAATAATGATGCTAATAATATTATAATTTTTTGTATAAATATTATCTCTAACCTAATTATCAACTTTATTATCATTGTTTTCACTTCTTATATTCTTGTTAAAAGCAACTATAAGATTGCGTTACTTTTAATGGTGCTTATTTCAATTTATGCTTTGACTTATAAATATCTGAGGAAACCTCTTTTTAGGAGGAGTATGGAGCACCGGGAAGCACAAAATCATTTTTTTGCTTCCTTAAACGAACAGCTTTTTAACGTTGGTTTTATTAAGTCACATTCCTCAAATCAGATATTTGAAAATAGATTGAATAATAGTTTTAAGACATTATTAACTAAAGTGCTGTCGTATCAGAAAATGTCATACATATTCACAGGATTTGACAATATAACTTCAACTATGGCACAGGTACTTATTTATATATTAGGAGGAATCGAAGTTTTTAAAGGAAATCTAACAATAGGTCTTTTTACTGTTCTTATAAATTATTTTAATATGCTTATGGGGGCTGCACGGTATTTTTTTAATCTGGGAAAAACCTATCAAGACAGTTTAGTCTCCCATGAGAGGATAGTTGAACTTCTCAATAAGGAAGAGCAACCAGATGGAAGTGAAATGGTTGATAACATAAACAATATAGAATTGAAAAATATTAACTTCAAATATGATGGGAACTATGTAGTTGAAAACTTGAGTTTAGAATTTCAGAAAGGATTTATTTATTGTATTACCGGAGAAAATGGATCAGGAAAAAGTACAATTATTAATTTGATACTGGGGCTTCACATTAACGAATATTCCGGAGATATATTTTACAATGGACAGAATATAAAGGAGATTAATTTAGTCCATTCAAGAATGAATAATATCGGTTTTACCGAACAAGAGCCTGTTCTGTTTGAGGACAGTATCTTAAATAATATAATTATGGGAAAACAAGCAGATTTGTTAAGAACTCCAATAGAGATACTTATTACATACTTTAATATGCTTGAATGTATAGAAAGACAACCTGATGGTCTTCATACAATTATAAATGATCAGTCTAATAATCTTTCAGGTGGAGAAAAACAAAAGTTGTCAATAATCAGGCAATTACTAAAGAATCCAGATGTATTGATTTTTGATGAACCCTCATCGGCCCTTGATCTCAGAAGTACAATTCTATTTATGGACTACTTGGATAAGTTAAAAAGTAATAAAATTATAATTATTGTTTCACATGATGATATTGTATTAAATGCAGCTGATAAGTTGATTAAAGTTAGTAATTCTACAAAAGCCTCTAAAAAACTAACAAGCTAATCTTCCTAATCTAACTTAGTTTTCTACGTATACCCTCTACTGTTTCTGGCTATCCTATGTAGTAGATTGCTAGAGTCAGTGAGAGGAAGATGAATAGATGAAGCAGAATGATCGGGGTTGCAGTCAAAATAAAGGGAAGCTGGCACTGCTGATGTTTTGTCTTTGTCTAACTTTGTTTATGCTGGCCGGATTCCGTAGTGGAGATAAACAGCTCACAGCCATAGTATCATCAGCTACTGATTCTGAATCTTCAGTTTTTGCCGGTCTGCCGGAGTCGTTGTCTCTGTTATCATCAGTTGGGCAAGAGGTAATAGTTCCAGGTACAACGTTACGTGTTGTCCTTAAATGGCAGGGACAATACAGCGGGGATAGCGATGAATCGGAAGAGAATGCCACCATGCTGGCAGAACAGCTTGGTCTCGGAAAGGTTGCCAGAAGTGATAAGGATGGGTATATGACGTATAGAGCCGCTGCTTCCCAAGGTGATTTCAGCAAGCTATCCATGCTCTGGACTAATCTGGAACAGGGTGGAAGTTATGTGTTTGTAACCTTCGAAACCCAGAATCCGCTGAAGGCAGAATGGTCTCAGGATGCGGCAGAGAAAACGGGTAAACTGATGATGGCGGCTGGAATCACGCCAGAATGGAACGCATCTTTACAGGGCACAGCCTCGTCGTTGGAATCACCTGGGGAGGCAATTACAGCAATTGAAGGTACTATTGAAGCAGAAAAGAGTGGATTGCATGCAGTAGAAAGTTATGAGGATGTGTCCACGATCAGCCGATCCTATGCGGTTCCAGGTATCAAACGGTTCGTGAACAGCGGTGACCATAAGATTGGCATGCAAATGGCTGTACATAAAAATGACAAGGATAACAGCAATAGGGTGACAATCGGACTCCCTCTTATTACTATAGAATATTAGGCTTTGAATTGTTGGATGTATGTTGTGACGTTATAATGGTGGTGTACTTCCTTGGCAAGAAAAGATGTGAGATGCTAGGAATATAAGCGTAATCCGGTGAAGGCATAAGAAAGAGTAATGGAAAAGTGCGAAATCCCGAGAAAAACTGTCAGGAATGTGATGGCATCCTCCGTGCAATTATGATAAAATGACATCACGCCTATAGTCGTATGTTGTTTCATACCAGGCGATGAGAATGAATGTCAACTATATTACATACAGAGAGATGAGGAGCCATGGCTGAAAATCAAACCCTTGATGCACTGCATACACCCGGTGCTGTATTCTTTATCTTCGGGGCAACCGGAGATCTGGCCCGGCGTAAGCTTTTTCCGGCGATTTACAGTTTGTACCGTGAAGGCAAGCTGACCCAAGATTTTGCGGTCATTGGCGTGGCTCGGCGTCCCCGCACCCAGGATGAATTCCGGGAAGATGTGAAGGAATCCATCCGCGAATTCTGCCGTTACCAGGCAGGTGATGCTGCGGAATGGAACGAGTTCGTACAGCATTTTGAATACAAGTCACTCGACATCAATAATATTGACGGCTTCCGTGAGCTGAATGAGCAGACGGAGCGGCTGGAGGAGAAGTTCCATATTCCGGGCAACCGCATGTTCTATCTGGCGCTTGCGCCTGAGCTGTTCGGCAGCGTATCCTTCAACCTCAAGGCAGGCGGGATGCTGCAGGCCAGAGGCTGGAACCGTCTGGTCATCGAGAAGCCGTTCGGCTACAATCTCGAATCCGCTGAGGAACTGAACGAACAGATCCGCCAAGTCTTCAAGGAAGAGGAGATCTACCGGATTGACCACTACCTGGGTAAGGAAATGGTTCAGAATATTGAAGTGATCCGGTTCGCCAATGCCTTCTTTGAGCCATTGTGGAACAACAAGCATATCGCCAACATTCAGATTACACTCGGCGAGACGGTGGGCGTGGAAGAACGCGGCGGGTATTACGATCATGCGGGGGCGCTGCGCGATATGGGCCAGAACCATATTTTGCAGCTGCTGACGATGATCGCTATGGAACCGCCTAGCCGTCTGCTGGCTGAAGATATCCGTGATGAGAAGGTGAAGGTTCTACGTTCGCTGCGTCCTTACGCGACCGCTGATGAAGTCCGCGAGAACGTAGTTCGCGGCCAATACACTCAAGGTCTCTACAAGGGCAAGACGCTTCCGGCTTACCGCCAGGAAGACAAAGTGGACCCGGAATCGAATACAGAGACGTATTTCGCAGCCCGTGTGTTCGTGGATAACTTCCGCTGGGCTGGAGTTCCTTTCTATATCCGTACCGGCAAACGCCTGCCTGTGAAGACCACCGAAGTGGTTGTAGAGTTCAAAGGAATGCCGACCAACGTCTACTTGGGCCAGAAGCACAAGCTCGAGCCGAACCTGCTCGTCATCCGTGTCAATCCGATGGAAGGCATCTACGTGAAGATCAATGCGAAGAAGCCGGGCTCGGAATCCGAGATTCAGCCGCTGGCCATGGATTTCTGCCAGAGCTGCATGATCGGCATCAACTCGCCGGAGGCGTATGAGCGTCTGTTGCATGATGCTGCACGCGGCGATTCCACCTACTTCACCCGCTGGGATGAAGTGTCCTCGGCCTGGTCCTTCGTGGACCGGATTGCCAAGGCGTGGAAGGAAGAGAGCAACGACTTGGCTTCCTATCCTGCGGGCTCCTGGGGTCCGGTTGAAGCCGACCAATTGCTTGCCGGAGAAGGCTTCCACTGGTGGCCGGTCAACGGCCAGGATGAAGACAATGTGGTCTGGCAGGTTAACCGCTAGTCCCTGAAGAAGAACTGTTACAGATCCTCCTGCATCTCGTTGCGGGGGGATCTTTTTGCTGAACGTGAATTTATATTACAAGATATTTCACTACAGGCGCTTTTTTGTAGATAATCTCTGCCGGATTTTGCTATACTGAGAAGGATGCTTTCAACATAAAGATTTCTAAGCCTAGCGCTATAGATGATCCTATACATGGTAAACGTTACGTTCAAGAAATAGACGTTGAATCTCTAAGGAAAGGATCTGAATCCATGAATAGCAGTCCGATTTGATCGATCCGGCAATAGAGGCAGAAGTAAGCATGAATTTATAGATGAAGGGATATGTGCAATGAATAAAGCAACGGACCATAAGCTTCAGAGTGAAGTCGACAAACGCAGAACCTTTGCGATTATTTCCCACCCGGATGCGGGTAAAACTACACTGACAGAGAAACTGCTGCTCTTCGGAGGTGCCATCCGTCTGGCAGGTACAGTCAAAGCCCGTAAGGCAAGCAAGCACGCCACCAGTGACTGGATGGAAATTGAGAAGCAGCGCGGAATCTCGGTTACGTCCTCTGTGATGCAGTTTGATTACCTGGACCACCGGGTGAACATTCTGGATACTCCGGGTCACCAGGATTTCAGTGAAGACACCTATCGTACGCTCACTGCGGCTGATAGCGCGGTGATGCTGATCGACGTAGCCAAGGGTGTGGAGACACAGACAATCAAGCTGTTCCAGGTCTGCGCGAAGCGCGGCATTCCGATCTTCACCTTCATTAATAAGCTGGACCGTGAAGGCCGCAGCCCGTTTGATCTGATGGAGGAGCTGGAGAATGTGCTGGGCATCCGCTCGGTGCCGATGAACTGGCCGATTGGGATGGGCCGTGAGCTGTGCGGCGTGTATGACCGGATGAAGAATCAGGTCGAGCTGTTCCAGGGCGATGACCATTCCGTAATTAAAGTACAGAAGGTGGAGAGCTACCGCGACCCGATTATCCGGGAGATGGCGGGGGAGTACCTGCATGATCAGCTATGCGCGGATCTGGAGCTGCTGGATGTAGCGGGCGATCCGTTTGACTATGAGAAGGTGCTGCGCGGGGAGATTACTCCGGTATTCTTCGGCAGTGCTATCAACAACTTCGGAGTGCAGACGTTCCTGGATAATTTCCTGGAGCTTGCGCCGAAGCCTGAACCACGCCGCAGTACAGCAGGTGCTGTAGAACCGACGAATGAGAAATTCACCGGCTATGTATTCAAAATCCAGGCGAACATGAATCCCGCACACCGTGACCGCATCGCCTTCCTGCGTATCGTGTCCGGCAAGTTCCAGCGTGGAATGAGTGTGAAGCATGTGCGTGCCGGCAAGGACATCAAGCTCTCCCAGCCGCAGCAGTTCCTTGCCCAGGACCGGGACATTGTGGAAGAGGCGTATCCGGGGGATATTATCGGTCTGTTCGACCCGGGCATCTTCCGGATTGGCGACACGCTCAGCCAGGCCGGAGATATTGAATTCGATGAGCTGCCGACCTTCTCGCCGGAGATTTTCTCCAAAGTCACCATTAAGAATGCGTTGAAGTCGAAGCAATTCCAGAAGGGGATTGACCAGCTGACCGAAGAGGGCATGATCCAGGTGTTCCGTACCGTCAACTTCGATGACATTCTGCTGGGTGTAGTCGGACAACTGCAGTTCGAGGTGTTCGAATACCGCATGAAGGGTGAGTATGGCGTGGATGTGCAGCTGCAGCGGATGAGCTACCAGTTCGCACGCTGGATCGTGGATGAGAACAAGCCGGATGCCAGCAAGTTCCGGATCAACTCCACTCTGGTTACCGACAAGAAGGGGAATTACGTAGTGCTGTTCGAGAACGAATACGCCATGCGGACCGCGATGGAGAAGAATCCGACCGCGAAGTTCCTGGAGACTGCGCCTTGAAGGGTGTAATAGAAGCAGGATGAGCAGTTAAGCATATGTACGACTAGGCTATAAAAAACCTCCGTCTCCACCTGTGCAGCAGCATGGTGGGGTGCGGAGGTTTTTGACGGGATGGGCCTCCTCTAGGAGGTGATGGACCCTGGGGTAAGCTTGTCCAGATGTCTGTGCAGCATAGAGAGAACCCGGTCCTGCTTCGCAGGGTCGAGGTCCTTCCAGATCATCTCAAAGACGACACCCAGTCCGGGAAGCGCGGCTTCCGGCCCGTCTACGGAATTCTCAATGACCTCCCGCAGACCTTCTTCGGACTGGCCGTGCACCTTGTGAATGATGGCCTGGCGCAAATCAAGGGTGACTGGCATAATCGGCCTCCTTAAAGTTTTGTGAGCATCTGCTTCCTGAATCAGCATCGCAAAACTGACTTCGAAAGCAGGGGCTTAGTCAGGTAAGCAGCCTTCTTATAAGGTGCCCTGCGGGAGCGCTGAACATTCAAGTTTATAACGGCTTATGCTATACTGTGTGAGATGTATTATACGTGCGGGAGGGACAAGGCTTAATGGCAAAAAAACAGTATGCCATCATCGGCATGGGCCGCTTCGGTTCAAGTGTGGCCAAGGCGCTCAGCGGGATGGGCTATGAGGTGCTGGCCATTGATGCAGATGAACAGCGCACCCAGGAAATCTCCAATATTGTGACCCATGCCGTATCTGCAGACTCCACGGATGAAGAGGCGCTGCGTGCACTTGGCATCCGTAACTTCGATGTGGTGGTAGTTGCCATCGGTGAGGATATTCAGGCCAGCATTCTGACAACGCTGATCTTGAAGGATCTGGGCGTACCTGCGATTATCGCCAAAGCCAAAAGCGAGCTGCACGGCAAGGTGCTGGGTAAAATCGGAGCAGATAAGGTGATCTACCCGGAGCGGGACATGGGGATGCGGGTGGCGCATCATCTCGCTTCTCCGAACATCCTCGATTACATCGAGCTGTCACCGGAGTACAGCATTCTGGACATGAAGGTCTCAGGACCGATGCTGGGCAAGAACCTGCAGGAGCTTGATATACGCGCCAAATATGGGTGCAATGTTATGGCGATCCGTAAGGGCGAGGAAATGAATATCTCCCCCAGAGCGGAGGACCGCCTGACCGAGGGTGATGTCCTTGTCATTGTCGGACGGAAGGATAATCTGACGAAGCTGGAAATGGCTTATCAATAGGAATCTGTAAGCAACAGAAAGGTAGGACCCTATGGAAATTATGTCGCCGCAGAACACGCGGGTGAAGGAATGGGCCGGACTGCAGGAGAAGAAGCACCGTGACCGGTCCGGCAAATATATCGTAGAAGGCATTCATCTAGTGCAGGAGGCGTTGCAAGCCGAAGCGGATGTGGAATGCCTAGCGTACGACCTCGATAAAGGGATGCCGTCTGAGCTGAAGCCGCTGCTTCAGGCCGTACAGGGTATGGAGGTCATCGGTGTGTCGGCGGCGGTGGTTGCCAAGTGCAGCAGCACAGGCACACCGCAGCCGGTGTTCGCCATTGTGCGGAAGGAGCAGAAGGGGATAGAGGCCATTCTGGCGAAGCCGGACAGCCTGGTTGTGGTACTGGACGGGGTCCAGGACCCCGGCAATGTAGGCACTATCATCCGCAGCGCGGATGCGGCGGGCGCGGACGGCGTCATCCTCGGCCAGGGCTGTGCCGACCTCTTTAACCCGAAGACCATCCGGTCCACGATGGGCTCGATGTTCCATCTCCCGGTAGTGGAGGGAGAGCTAAGTACCATTCTCCCGCAGGCGCGGGAGGGCGGGGCGCTGCTGGTTAGCACCTCGCTGACGGCGGAGGATTCCTGCTACACCCATGATTTTCACGGCAGCCAGTGGCTGCTGATCGGCAGCGAAGGCCAAGGCATCTCGCCAGAGACAGCCCGGCTAGTCGACAAAAGCATCCTGATCCCGATGGCTGGCCGCGCCGAATCACTGAACGCTGCAATGGCCGCGACGATATTGCTGTTTGAGGGGATGCGGCAGCGGGGGAATTACGTTAGGTAAGTGTTTTTCTGTGAGTAATGGCTATACTTGAGACTAATTCAATCGATAACTGAGACTTTTTTGCTGATATGTTTGAGATAAAAAAACCAGTAGTAACAGAATCTTTGCTAATACTGGTTTTTTTATTATATTGTAGGTATGCATTTGGAATTAGTGGGTAAAGATAAATTAGAAAATTAATTGGTTAATACGCTTATAATTGATTATTTCTGAAATGGGGTGTGCTTGTGGAATGGGAAAATCATGTATGGAACAATGACTACATGTTGTGTCCTAAACGCAAAGTGAATAATCGGAGAAGTCACTTTCACCCTCATATCATCGGGGGTTTTTTAGCGTAAATAATGGAAGACCAGATGAATAGGAAGCTTTATCTCAACGGCTTTTTTGCTACTTCCTCGAACTAGATAACGAAGTTCGCTATTATGTTCAGCCAATAGAAGTGCCTGTTTATGATGGGAAAGAAGAATGGATTCATGTTCCTGATATCTGGCGATTAAATGCTAAATCAAGTGAAACTTGAACCGGAGGCAACACTAGATGAGCATATGGAACTGTGCAATAGACAGTTCCAACAACTTCGCTTTCATTTATCGTTTTCTTGAACTCACCAACTATCTTTATTAGACAGGCTTCTGATATTCCTACCCAATAAATCGCTATTCAAATTTAAATATTTTGAAGCTGAATCAGCGTACTGAAGAAGTGCAAATTGAGCTTCAAGTGCATTTATAATTGACTCTAGAATATGCATATACATATAGTCTTCATCATTTTGTAGAGCCTGAATTATTTCACTCTCTTCCCAATTATCTATTTTCCTTGAATTAAGCCTAGTCAGTGGTTTAGCTCTAAATATATATTTTAGTCCTTGGGGAGTGAAAAAATAGGTTTCTAATTCTTCTTGTGAATGGCTATAAGGCCGAAGTACTTCAAAACCCTTAAGCTTAGAGGATAAATGAACGAAATAGCCCATTACTCCATTATAAAATGTGTCTTTTTCTTTGATACGTGTACTGATTTTTTGCAAGCCGTCAATTTCATTTAGTTTATCTAAATAAAACAATAATTCATATTCCCGTTCAGAATAATGTTCGGTTAAGAATCGTTTTAAAAATTGATTATCTTCATATACATTACGTATCCATACTTTTGCAAGTGTTTTTCGATTTGCCATTACATAATCAATGTTATCAAAGCCACTATTCAAGCAAATGCTAATTTCATAAGCGATATCTCTATGTTCATTTATAACTTCCTCTAATTTCTTTCTGTTAGCTGAAGTATTCTTATAATCATTTCGGCATTTTCTAAAAACGTTTGGATGAGTTTTTTTATTAATATTTATAATGATCAGTTCAACAGAAACATACCTGATCCAGAAGACTCTTTTAATTATTGGTACATAATTCTTTCTGTGATTGTAGGTGGAGCTCTCGTAGTGTTAGGTTTGAAATTTTATTTCAGTACTAAAAAACAAGAAAAATTAAAATCTATAGTGCTCATTCAGCATTCTTCTATTCAAGCGGTGAGCTATGCAATTATCGATAAGGATTTTTCTGGTTTCAATTTGGAAACCTATTCTATCAATCAGATAGAAGAAATGAAAACTATCGACAGTGGGAATATTCTGCATGCTCTTAGAGAGCAAGAGAAGGCAGCCGAACGTGTCAGTTCACGAATAGATGGCAGTTCTGATATAGAGGTGGCCTATCTGGGACTTGCCCATATTCCTTTGACGGTACTATTGGGATTTAGATTATCAGATAAGTTGAATGCTTCTTTTTTTGAATGGAACCAAAATGAATTTAAATGGGATAGTATTAAGTCTAAGCCAACCTTACAGTATCCACCATTATTTTTAGATAAAAATGAAATGGCACAGAATACTCAAATAACAAAAGAAATTGTAATTAAAGTGGGAATTACCTATCCTATTCCCGATGGAGATATCTATGAACTTCAACTACAAGACCTAAACTCCTACTACCTGCATTTAAACCCACCTCATAGAAATGCGATCATAAGTTCAGAACAGCTTAAAGCATACAAAAAGGAATTTCGAGATCTCTTAGATCAAGTTAATCAGCAGTATCCTCATTTGCAAACAATTCACTTATTTATTGCAGGTCAACCGTCATTGACATATACATTGGGCAGTGCGATTAGCTCCCGAATGGATGCCGAGATATGGATATACAATCATATTCGAATCGAGAATCCTAAATACAAATGGAGAATTAGATTGCCTCGAAAAGAAAAACCTATTGAATTAACAATCCATGAATGGAGGAATTAAATTTGTTTGATTTAAATAGTAAATTTAAAACTTTTTATCAAAAGGAAGTTGTTCTTCCAAAGAACGAGAAACAATTATTATTCAACAAAAAAATATTAATGTACAGAGGTTGAAGGATGGTTTGGAAGAATATAATGAGGAAAAGGGGACTGATTATAAATTAGCAGAGACTCCTATTGTACAAGGAAGTGTTGCGATGTCTACGGTTGTGCAAAATGAGAATAACGATTATGACATAGATGTAGCCATCGTCTTTGATAATCTTCCTGATGGAACGACTGCGGCTAAAAATATGATTGTTAATGCACTTAAGAAGAAGTGCTCTCAATTTAATGTAGAACCCGAAGCTAAAACTAATTGTGTTCGGATAGTTTATGCAGAGAATTACCATATCGATTTTGCAATTTATCGTCGAGTCGTTGATGAAGATGGAAATTACAAATACGAGCATTGCGGTAGCGAATGGAGACAAAGGGATCCACGAGCAATTACAAAATGGTTTCTTGATCAGAACAAGGAGAAAGAATACAAACTTAGAGAAATTGTTCGACTAATGAAAATGTTCTCAAAATCCAGGAGTGCTTGGGTCAATATGCCTGGTGGACTCATTCAAAGTGTAATAGCTGATGAAAAGTTTCAGCTTTATGAACGGGCTGATGAAAGGTTCTATCATACGATGACGGAAATTAGAGATAGATTGGCAAACCACAAAGAAGTTTTTAATCCTACTGATCCTGAAAATAGCCTAAAACTTGTGAGTGGTGACAGTGTTAAAATGGAAAATCTCTATAATAGGCTTAAAGATAAGCTAGGAAAGCTGGATATTTTATTTGATTCAGATTGTACTTACAATCAAGCTGTTGAAGCCTGGGAAGGCTTCTTTAATCATTCCTATTGGACTGACTTAAAACAAGAAGAACGAGCACAGATGGCCAAATCTTATTCTCAATTGTCTGAATCTCAAATCTACTATGATTACCGAGAGACAGAGGAATATATAGACACTATGTTTCCCGTGAATAGGAAATATGAGGTTACTCTTGATAGCAAAGTTAAAAAAGGTGATAGTGTGGTGGGGTGGCTAAACGAAATGAAGAGACAACATAAGCCACTTCTTCCAGGGCATACTCTACACTTTGAGGCAAAAACGAGTGTTCCTGCCCCCTACCAAGTATATTGGAAAGTGAAAAATCGAGGGTCGGTAGCGCTTGAAGAAGACTGTATTCGAGGAGAGATAGTGCGAACAAATAAACTGATTCATATCGAACCTACTTCTTTTAGGGGAGACCATTATGTAGAGTGTTATATTATAAAAAGTGGAGAGTGTGTAGCGAAGGCGAGAATTGATGTTCCAATTAGAATTTAGTACACTTCTTACTCTTATACTGAAAAGAGATGAGTAAATGGGATTTGTTCGAATTATTAAAAATCTTCTTTCTTTAAATATTCCAACAGAACATAGTTTAAAAGAAGGAATGGTACCCTTAGAAGATGCAAAATGCCCATATTGTAATAGTAATTTTGAAAAACCATTATCCCGTAAAAAAACTTGTCCCGTGTGTCAACATGACATTTTTGTACGCACTCTTCCTTTTAAAAATGATAAAGAGAGGATACGTGTGGCAGTTACTGAACAACAAGCAGAGAACATTGATATTGCATGGGCAAAAGTAAATGGAACTTATGATGATATGCAGAAGGGAATTCAAAAGTACGAAAGTAAGAAAAAATCCTTAAACAAATTATGGGGAATTGAACCAAGTGGAAGTGATATTGAGTGGCATTTGCTATTAGATGAATTAATCGAACATGCTAAAAATAATCAGTGGGGGCTTTATCGCAATACTATACTTCGAATGGCGGAACATCTTTATAAGCTAAAGGAGTTTGATCAATCTCTTAGGAAATATTTAAATGTTCTATATCTCGATGTAAATGGACCGAGTAATGCCACATGGTTTAATGGAAAGCCGAATCTTAATGAGAGAGCGTTTAATCCGCTGGAACCCATTGCGTTTATAGCCCCAGGTATTATAAAACGTATTGTTCTTTTGAAGGACAAGCGTGTTTGTATAGATAATGAAGAATTAAAGATATTGTTCTTAGAAGAGTCTTCGCAAGTATATGCAGCATTAAAAACACCTATAACACCTGAGAAAGCTTTGCAGACGTTAGTAGAAAAAGATGTGTTTTAAATGATTTCTTTAGTACCAACTTGCATTTCTTCATTCTTCATATTTGCTGTTTACGAATTATCTCAATTGTAATACTTACAAATACGATTTATCTCATCTATAGTTTTTTATTGTCTCAAGCATATATTGAAAAAAGCAGCCTTTGGTTGCTTTTAAGTCTCAACTATAGCCGTTACTCACATTTTTAAAAATAAACTCATCCGAAGAAAATAAATGTCGTCCTCTCCCATCTTCCAAACCAACCCCGGGCAAATGCGGCAAGTGCTACAAGAGGGGACAATTGCGGCCCGAATAGCCCACAATCCTCGTCATATCAAGAGAAATCCAAGGGAAGAGCACGAGGGAAGGCCAGAATACGCAACTATCCCCTAAGGCTCTTCCCAATTTTTTCTTTGATTTTTTTGATGTTCACTCTATTTTTTAGGAATTTCCCAATCTATTCCCTCTACCATCATGACTTTATTTTCATTTCCCAGTCCTTTCTCAATAGTCTTTAGCAGGCGTTTTTCCTATCGTGAAACGAATTTATTTGTTTTGGTTTTTTTGGGAAAGGGAGAAAACGGCGAAAGCCAGGCGGGGCAAGGGGGGGGGGGAATGAGACGACTTTATTTTCGGTGTATAGGGCGAGGCTTGGGAAGTAGACACAGTTTGAGGGAGATGGAATTCTTCATTTATAACAGTTTGTCACGGATTTATAATAAATTCCGAAAAAACGAAATTAGTCCTGATAGTCAAGAACCTTTTGATTAACAGGATTTTTTTGTTGCTTAGGTGCACATAGGCACGCATTATCTAGTTGGTTAAAGTCCAACCAAGAGAAGAACCTCTAAGAAGCTTGCGCATGGCGAAATTTGTGTGTAAAAGCGCATCGACAAAATAACAGTCAGAGACCAGACGAGCAACAACCTAGGCCACAACATCAAGTGTATTCTGTCGCGTTGTCAGAAGAGTTCTACAAAGGGGAAAAGACGAAGCCGAGTCTCGGAATGATGGACGAAGGCTATGGAAACACTGTAAGGAACAGCGTGGTAAAAAGATGATAGGATTCGGGTTATCATTAGGGTGACCCTTCTACCCGAAGGAGTTGGTTGGAATCCAGTACTTACTAGTAATAATTACATAAAACTCCGTACAGGTTTTTGTAAGTATAATCACTTGTTAAGTACTATTTTTAAATCTAACCAGTCTTGTAGTAATAATACTACTCATAAAATGTAATTTGGAAGTAGTATTACTTCGAACAAACTTGCCCCAACTTATTAATTTACCATTTTATTGGTTTAATAAGAAAATTTTTGGATTAAACCTTTTGCTCTCTTAATATTACTTTTACTTTATACCCTACCATTATTATTCATTACATTAACTATAAAAATTATAATTGATTTCCGAAAAATTGGGACTTAAACCGAAAAATAGATACTGTACAACTCGTTTAGAGAGTTATAAAGTTAAATAAAGGAATTTAAATTAAGATGAAAGTTATTTAACAATATTAATAATGATACGTATTAGCTGCATTATTCTTTATAATCTTATAAATATAAAAAAATGGAGGTTGGAGTGATATTGATTTCTCTCGAGAAAATATCTAAGATTTACAGGCAACCGATAAAAGAAAAAGGTGTTGCGGGGGCAATGAAGCATTTGTTCTCACCAAAGTATGTAGATAAAATCGCTGTAAACAATATAAGCTTGTCTATAAGAGAAGGAGAATCTGTTGCATTCTTAGGTTCAAATGGAGCGGGTAAATCAACAGTAATAAAAATGATGACAGGTGTTTTAGTTCCAACAGGCGGAGATATTCTAATTAATAAGCTGATTCCGCATCTGAATCGAATTCAATATACGAAGTCTATTGGTGCAGTTTTTGGCCAGAGAACTCAAATGTGGTGGGATATACCTATCCTTGAATCATTCAGAATGCTAAAGGAAATCTATGAAATTCCAGATTTAATATATGCAGATAATATGAGCACATTTGAAGATATATTGGAACTCGGAGAATTTATTCATTTATCGGCGAGAAGCTTATCTTTAGGCCAGAGAATGAGGGCAGACTTAGCGGCAGCTTTTTTACATAATCCAAAAATTGTTTTTCTCGACGAGCCGACTATTGGCCTGGATATTGAAGTGAAACAAAGAGTTCGGTATTTTATCAAAAAGCTAAACCAGGAAAAGGAAACGACAGTTATATTAACAACGCATGATTTGGATGACATTGATGATATTTGCAAAAGACTTCTCGTCATTGATCGAGGTAACATTATTCATGATGGTGAATTGCAGCAAGCAAAGGATACCTTTGCAAGGAAACGCGTTATTCATATAAAGCTTAAAGATTCCGTTGATATCAACGTTATTTCGAAAGAATTATCCCATTTCGATCCAGGCTGCATAGATGAAAGACAAATTTCTTTAACTTTCGACCGATTTGAACATACTGCGGGAAGCATTGTAAATATGGTGATGAATTTTTCAGCGGTTGTAGATTTTTCCATCGAAGAACCTGGAATTAATCAAGTAGTCAGAAATATAAACGACCGATCTCAAGAGAAAATAATATGAAATATAATAAATACATAGCAATTATGAGGTCTTCAATTCAGGATTCAATAGCGTATAGGACAGCTTTTTTTAGTAATTTGTTTTTCAGTGTGGTGAAAATGGTATGCCTTTTTTATATATGGAAGGCAATTTTTGCAAGTAATGAAGTAGTAAATGGATTTGGGTGGGAAAATTTAAAGCAATATCTATTAATATCTTATATATGTAATAACTTGCTATCGCTTAAAACCGATTATGAAATTTCAAAAAAAATTATGGTAGGCAGTGTCATTATGGATCTGCTTAGGCCTATTAATTTTCAGAAAGCGAATTTTGCTCAAACTGTTGGTGCAAGCATTTTTGAAGGTACTTTCAGTACTGTTTTTGTCGGAACACTTCTCAAATTGACTTTTGATATATCATTACCTAATCATCCACAAACATGGATCATGACTGCAATTAGCATACTTTGCTCCTTATGGGTTCGATACACACTTATTTTTTTGTTCAGTCTATTGTGTTTTTGGACTACAAGCATAAATGGAATTGTGGCATTTCGTACTGCGCTTATCAATCTTTTTTCTGGTGCGCTAATACCCTTGAATTTTTTTCCTGATTGGTTCAAGACGGTCGCGCTATTTTCTCCATTTCAATCCCTACTGCATACACCCGCTTCAATTTTCTTGCAGAAGGTCGATATCTATACTGCTTTTACACTGATAGGAGTGCAAATATTATGGTTTGGGGTAATGTGGTTACTTGGCTCCTTATTTTGGAGAAAAGCAATGAAAAAATTAACAGTATATGGAGGTTAGCCGATAATCTGAGATGGGTGAGTGTATGAAGTTAATCAAACGAAATGTAGCTATGTATTTTCGGCTTATGGGACAACAAGTAAAAGTTCTATTGGAGTATAAGATCGATTTATTAATTATGTCGCTTTCCTCCATATTCACATGCACACTGGGATTGATATTTCTTGGAGTTATTTTCGAGAAAATACCTCAAATCAACGGATGGTCACTCGATCAAATGCTGTTAATATACGGTATGGTCACATTTTCAGAAGGACTGGCTTCGTTATTATTTGAAGGTGTATGGAGTCTGCCTTTTTCAATTAATTCAGGCGGACTTGACAAATATCTTTTGAGACCGCTCTCAATGACGCTACAGGTGATAAGCTCAAAAATTGGAGTTAACGGGTTAGGCAATATTGTAATTGGTCTTGTTATTGTAGGCTATTCGTTAAATAACACAGGCATAGATTGGACTACTGGAAAAGTAATTACTTTTTTACTTATTTTTCTTTTCGTAAGTATAATATCAGCTTCTATCAATCTGGCTGCCAATTCAATATCATTCTGGTACAAAAATGCAGGAATTTCTCTTCCAGTTTCTATTAATGGATTTCATGAATTCGGAAAATATCCAATAAATATTTATAACCATGCCATACAGTTAATTTTAATTTTTGTTCTCCCTTATGCTTTTATAGGGTTTATACCAGCATCATTTCTTTTTGAGAAAACAATATGGAAATACTTTTGGTTTCTCTGTCCAATTGTTTCTATATATTGTATCTGGAGTTCTCTTTTTCTTTTTAAAGCAGGCTTGAAAAGATATGAGAGCGCAGGAAATTAATTAGATGTATTTAGCTTAGAAGGGAGCGATGGTATGAGTTCCATTTCTGTGGTAATTCCCACCTATAACAAGTTAAGTGACTTGGAAAGCACTTTGTCAGGCTTTACACAGCAAACGAACAAGAATTTTGAGATTGTAGTTGCAGATGATGGAAGCACAGATAATACACAAAAAATGATTCGTTCCTTTTCTCATCAAATGAATATCGTTTATTCTTACGATGAATCGAAGGGGAGAGCCAGCGCAAGAAATCGCGGATTACAGTTGGCTAGTGGTGATTTAATTGTTTTTGTTGATAGTGATCGGATACCCTCATCTTCCTTTTTAGAAGAACATTGCAATGCTTTACGTGCAAAAGAGAAGATAGTAAGCATTGGTTCAAAATACTCAATACTAAGAAAATACACCAGTAAACTTCGTATTCCATTTAATGCACAGGCAGAATTTTTACGCTTTATAGAACGTAATCCCGGGGTGACTCAAAAATTGTTAAATGAGGAAGCGCTGTTTACCTCGGAAGTATTAAGACAGAATCTGGATGCGGCTATAAAGACTTTTTATTTATTTGAACCTCCAGATAACTTTAATTCGATTCGTGAAGTTTTTTCAGACCGGTTCAGTGATTTCAGTTTTGCCTGGATAGCGGCTACAACTGGGAATATGGCATTAAGACGCAATGATATAAATGATTTAAGCTTTGACGAGTCAATGATTGGTTGGGGAGCGGAAGATACAGATTTTGCTTACCAGCTATATTTACGTGGGTATGAATTTCATTTTACTCCAGAGGCTTCGAACTATCATCAAGAGCACCCAAGAGCACCAGGTGAGTTTGAACAGCTGATAAATAATATAAAAAGGATGTGTGCTAAGTATCCTGATGCTATAGAGATACTTTTATGGCGTAAAGTAACGGAATACAAAGATAACTTCACGTTCTTAGAAGCGGACAAGATGCTGAAAGATTTTGAGAAATTACCGAATGGAGTATTGAGAGAGAGTATTTTATCCTTATTAAAGGAGAAATACTGTTAGGATGAGGTGGAATTGAAATTAATTAATGAGTAATACATTATTTTAAAAAGGTGGAGAAAGAATGGTGCCTTCTTATTTCGAACAAATAACTACACTCGAGAGTGATTATGATGAAATATTACATTTAACAGCCAATGAAAATGTTATGTCTGACTTAGCTTTACATTTTTACCGCTCCAAATTAGCTCATCGTTACAATATGGGGGAAGGCGTAGACGGAGTCTTTGTTCATAGTAATTTTGCAGCTAAAGGAATGCCAGAAATTTCTGAATTGATAAACGATGCATCTGTTAAATTGAAAGTAATGCTAAATGCAGGTCTGGTCAATTTAAATTGTTTATCCGGTGTCCATGCCATGATTAGCGTCCTTTTAAGTACTACAGATCCAGGAGATCAGATTATGACGGTGTCTTCAAAGCATGGTGGACATTTCTGCACTAAAGGGATTGTGGAGAGAAGTGGCAGGGGGCATGTATTTGCCGAGTATGATCACGCCAATCTTACTTTTAGTGTAGATGGTATAGCCGAGATTTTTAAAAAAAATAATTGTAAGGCGTTATATCTGGACACCTCTGTGCTTTTAAAGCCCCATCCCATTAAGCTTCTAAGGGAAGCACTCGGTAATGAAGCCATTATTATTTACGATGCCAGCCATACGATTGGTTTGATTATGGGCGGTAAATTCCAGTCTCCCTTATTGGAAGGGGCTAATATTATTGTCGCCAATACGCATAAAACTTTACCAGGTCCACATCATGGTTTAATTGCATTTAGGGATGAAGCAGATGCCCAAGACTTCAATAAAATTATTCATAATAATTTTTACTCCTCTACACATATCAATAGTGTTATTGCATTGGCTATAACAATTATAGAAATGGATATATGGGGTAAAGAATATGCAGATCAAATCATTAGAAACTCGAATCATTTAGGAAGTTGTCTGGAGCAGTATGGATATAATGTAAGAAAGCTTGACCAGAACAAATTTACAGAAAATCATCAACTGCATGTTTACGTAAAGGAAGAGAATAAAATAATTGTAAAAAGATTTCTAGATAACAATATGTCCGTTAATACTAGCAAAGCACTGGGAAATGATTTGTTTTTGAGGTTAGGATTACAAGAAGTAACAAGAAGGGGGATGAAAGAAAAAGATATAGAACAGATTGCAGTATTCATAAAGAAAATTTTAAGAGATGAGTATGTAAAGAAAGATGTTATTGATTTTAATAGCAAATTTATTAATGTGAACTATGGATTTGGTATGGAGCACATTCACAAACCTATGGTCTTTAATAGTTAGGAGGAAATATGATAGTAACTAAAACAATTCATGAAGTTACGTATCTGAGATTCAGAGAATATTTGGATTTAACCTATTCTCAAAATATAAAGCAAAAAGTCGTGGCATTATCAACGGGATATCCTGAGCCTGGTGAGTTTCCTTTGCCTAAAGTAATACTTTCCAAGCTGGCGGTTGAAATAAATGGAGTGGAGAAACCAAGACAAGGTTATGGATGGGATGCCGGATCTCAACCACTGCGGGAAATACTGATAGAGCTGGAGAATAGTTTACATAGTACAAACTATTCAATCAGAAATATTTGCATGGTGGCTGGAGCAACCTATGGCTTTAATAGAATATTAGAAGCGATATTCGAAGGGGAGAACAAGGTCAAGAAACTTCTCGTTGTAGGTCCCACATACTATAGGATGCTGAACCGGGTCGAGAGATTAGCACAAATTGATTCCGTCATTGGTTCTGAAAAGAAACAATTTCAGATAACAGCGGAGGAATTGATAGATTCTATCGATGCGAATACAAAAGCGATATTTATCGCAAATCCGACAAACCCTACCTATTTGTATTATTCCGAGGATTTTTTCGAGAAGATCATTCCATTTTTAGAAGAGAAACGTATTTATTTAATTATTGATGAATCAGGAGATGCTTTTTATCAAGGAGAGGGGGACAAAAGACTAAAGAGGTTTCCAGCCGGTATTAACAATAAATACGTCATTCGTATTGTAACCGCTTCAAAGAAATACCTTCTTGCTGAGTACAGAATTGGCTATGTCTTAGCGGATGAGACTTTTATGGGCGATAAGACTAAAGGGTTTATCAAGATTATTGGTGATGATATAGGAAATGCACCATTAGCAGTAAATGAAGCCTGGGTGGAAATCGCACTACATGAATTAGCCGTTCTAAGAAACGAAAAATGCTCATGTCAACAATGTGACTTTATAACTCAAATGGAAGAAAATAACCGTCGGATGCTCTATTTGAGAAATCTAAGCATGGATCACTTATTAAAATCTCCGAGTGTTGAAAATATTATTATACCAGAAGCAAATTTTAATATTACTTTTAAGATTAATAACTATAAATACAAGAGTGATATAGCTTTATTCAAAGCACTATTGAAAGACAGCAGTATAAGTTTATTACCTTGTTCTGGACTAGGGTTAGATGAATCCTTGATGTATTTTAGGCTGACATACGGAATAAATGAGGAAGTTTTGAATTATGGATTGGATAGACTGAAAAAATTCTTGGAATAGGTGAATTATGGCGATTAAAACAATTATATGTGATTTATCGGATGTATTAATAAAAGGAATTGAAGGAATAGAGAGCAAGATTTCGAAAAAAATTGGCGTATCTGAAGAAAAAATTTCGGATAAGTTATACATGTTTGACTTCTCCCCTCTATGGCTAGGGAAAGTCACGGAGGATGAGTTCATCCATTCTTTACTATCTTCAAGTCCTCAGTATGATTTATCAATTACGGATTTTAAACAGATGATAAGAGAGCATTTCATTGAAATAGAAGGAACAAGAGAAATATATGAGAGGTTAGGTTCCAAATATGAATTAATTCTTTTATCCGTAAATTCTAAAGAATGGGTTCAGTATATGGAAAATCATTTTGATTATGAAAGATTATTCAATATTGTTATTTATTCTTACGATATTGGTTATGTTAAAAGGCAAAAAGAATCATTCAGATATGTACTTTCAAAATACAACTTAAATAGCGAAGAAGTTTTATTAATTGATGATTCCCAGAGAAATATTAATACAGCAGCAACCCTAGGGATCAAAACTTTGAGGTTTGTGAATTCAAATCAATTGAAAAAGGATTTAGAGAGGCTTGCAATATGAAGATAAAGGGGGGGATAAGTTGCTTATTAGCCTATGTATGATTATTAAAAATGAAGAGAGATACTTAAATGAACTGCTTTTATCCATGAAGCCATATGTTGATGAAATCATAATAGTCGATAATTATTCAACGGACGACAGCTATAATATTGCAATGGAAGCAGGAGCACAAGTAGTAAAAGCTTCAGCTACATCATTAGATGTGTTGCGAAATATCGGACTTGAACTTGCTAGTGCGGAGTGGGTCTTAGTGATAGATGCGGATGAGTGCATTCATACACGGGATCTTATTAGAATTAGAGAAATTGTTAAAGAAACAGACGCCGATGCTATTTCATTCCCAAACTACAATTACTACGGAGATGGCCTTTGGGCATTTGTATATAAATTAAGATTATTTAGAAATGACCCACAAATTATATGGTCAGGCAAATGGCACGAATCCGTTCAGCCGTCTATTGATAAGAGCAATAAAACTATGGCTCGGATGAATGACATTACACTTCACCATTTAGAGGTTAGAGGAAGAGATCGAAGTTTGGAAAAGAGACACAGAAATATCGAAAGGATTCAGGATGCTTTAAATACAGATCCAAATCCCAATTTATTTTCTTTATTGAGTCTTGAATTTTTTGTGATAGATAATTTTGAGAAAGCCTTGGAATGCTGCCAAAAAGCTCTCGATTTAGAAGGGAATTATTATCTCGCGCTTAGATTTATGGCTCAATACTATATTATTCAGGGTGAACTAGATGAAGCGGAAAAATTATTAACGAAAGCATTACAGAATAAAAATACTAGCAGAGACCGCCTTTACTTTGCATTGGCCTCAATATATCAAATAAGAGGATCCTATGACATAGCTCTTAACTATATTGATGAAGCGTTAAAAATTGATAGCGGAGCACATCATTTCATAAATAAGGCTTTTTTGGTCATGAAGATGGGGGGGGACCAAACAAAGGTCAATAACCTTCTGAAGTTGGCTTTAATTAAAAATCCTTTATTACTGGAAAAAAGCATATATGCATCGCTGCAAAAGGCGAACATATATGCGCCACAGACAAGTCTGCTGCCAATATATCAAAAATTCAATGATAAATCATCTTTCTGGAATAAAATTCAAGGGATGAAAATTGAGAATCTAAAGGAGAGTTTTTGAATGACAATTTCTAGTTCAACACCATTAGTTACGCAATATGGATCTTTTACTGTAACATTGCATAAATTTGAGCCGAACTATGAATGTGTTACGTTTCATATGGGAGATATTACGGAAGGAACACCGTTGGTTAGAATTCATTCTAGTTGCTTATTCAGTGAAGCTTTCCACTCCTTGGATTGCGATTGCAAATTACAACTATCAGGCTGTTTGGAGAGAATAGGACAATTAGGAAAAGGTATTGTAGTGTATTTATATCAGGAAGGCAGAGGGCATGGTTTAGATAATAAGATAAAGGCTATGAGACTGGAACAAGAATATGAGATTGATACCGTTCAAGCATTTCAAAGACTTAATTTTGAGCTTGATCCCAGAGAATATTCGTTTGCGATAAGAGCATTGGGAGACTTAAATCTTTCTAAAACTATAAAGGTAGCCAGTAATAATTTTCGGAAAATTACAGTGTTAAAATCAGGCGGATATAAAGTTATTGAGCAAGTGGAGCTAACTTATCCAGTAAACGAGCACGTTAGAAAATATTTAGAGGTTAAACGTGAGAAACTAGGGCATTCAATAAGTTTTATATAGAGTCAAGTGAGGTGAGCTTTATGAGCAGAACAATAGCTGAGTTGCTGTTTGGCGGAAAAGAAGAACAGGAGACGGACTATGATCGAGTATATCCCCCGAGAGCGCTAAAAGCGGGAGCGCTTGTAAGCCGGTTCGGCCCGAGCCCGACCGGTTTCTTACACATCGGCGGAGTTTTTGCAGCGTTAATTTCCCAACGTTTAGCCCAACAAACTGAAGGGTGCTTCTATCTGCGGATTGAAGATACAGACAAGCGCAGAGAAGTTGAAGGGGGCGTCAGCAGTCTCATTCAGGCGCTAACTCACTATGGGATTCATTTTGATGAAGGTCCCATTGGATTGAGTAAGGAAATTGGTAGATACGGTCCATATATTCAAAGCCAACGCGCACATATTTATCGGGCTATGGTCCGAAAGCTAATGGAGGAAGGAAAGGCTTACCCGTGCTTTGTTTCAGAGGAAGAAATCCAGGAAATCAGAAAGAGCCAGGAAGCTAAAAAAGTGCAGACTGGCTACTATGGAGAATGGGCGGTCCACCGCGATTTATCTTTTTCAGAGGTAGCGGACTACTTAAAAGAAGGCCGACCGTATGTTATTCGCTTAAAGGCTAATCCTTTAAAACCAAAGCTCGTGTTCCATGACTTGATCAGGGGTGAAGTGGAACTGCCGACAAATTATCAGGATATCGTCTTGTTAAAATCTGGCGGTCTGCCAACCTATCATCTGGCTCATGTGGTAGATGATCATTGGATGAGAACGACACATGTAATAAGAGGAGACGAATGGTTATCTTCTATACCGGTTCATATACAGCTGTTTGAATATTTTGGATGGACTCCTCCTTGTTATGCACATATATCGCCCATTATGAAAGAGGAAGGGAACTCTAAGAGAAAACTGAGCAAAAGAAAGGATCCGGAAGCAGCGGTCCAATACTATCAAGAAAAAGGAGTCCCAGAGAAATCAGTTATCGAATATCTGCTGACTTTAGCCAATTCCAATTATGAGCAGTGGAGAAATGAGCATGCTGGGGCCAACAATAAAGCGTTTAACGTGGAGCTCCATCGAATGAATAGTAGCGGTGCATTATTTGATTTAAAGAAGCTGATGAATATTAGCAAAGATGTTATTGCCGGAATGAAAGCGGAGGAGGTGTACCAAGAAGCGGTAGCATGGGCAAAAACCTATGATCCCCCGTTGGCGGAATTACTGACAGAGAAAAAAGAATATGGGTTGAAAATCATCAGTATCGGAAGAAGTGGGGAAAAGCCGCGGAAGGACATTTCCCAATGGTCAGAAATTCGAGAAATATACGGATATTTTTTTGATGAGTTATTTCAAAAACCGGATGTGAAACAGGACTATCCTAAGAATATTTCAGCTGAGGATATCGCAGCTATCACCCAAAAATATATAGCGAGATTTAAGGATAATGAGAAAAACTATTCAAACGAAGAATGGTTTGAAGAGATTAAAGAAATAGCCCGCGAAATAGGGTTTGCACCAGAGATGAAATTGTTCAAAGCGAACAAATCATTATATAGAGGTCATGTTGGAGATGTCAGTATGGTCTTGCGAATCGCAATTACAGGAAGGGGGAATACTCCAGATCTATATGAAGTTATTCAAGTATTGGGACATTCGAATGTGATGAGGAGACTGGAAAATAGCAAGCGTATAATACATGCCAGATCTTTTGATTATCATATACCCTGGGAAATGGTCAATTTGTCTTCAAAATTATCGTGTTTATTTATTGATCATAGAACAACATCAAAGGATTATGTAAGTAAAGTCAGCAAACATATGCATTGGAATGAGCATCATAGTGGTTTTTTACTAAATACATGCTTGCGGCATGAACAATATCGATTGGACGAAGCAGTAGAGATTAATAATGAATTGTTTTATGCAGAAGGATTAATGGCTCTGAGAAGATTATTATCCACTTTATGTGGTTTACAGTCCGAAATTATCGGCGAGAGGGAAATCTATAATCAAGTAACTAAAAGTATTAACTTTTCTTATGCTAAAGGTGCAATAACGGATAGTGACTACAAAGGATTACAACAAGTAATAAAAATAAGTCAAAGCATTAGAAAAGATTATCAGGTGAATTCCGATGAGAATTACTCAACTATTGGCGGGAATCTTTTATTTGAGCATATCACTAACAAGCATAATCCAATTATTATGATCATTGGTGGCGGATATATGGCTGAGTTTTTCTTTGAACAAGTATACGAAAAATTCGAAAAAATAATTTGGGTAAATCGAGATTTGAAGAAGGTTAGAGATATTGTTTTAAACAAGGCTAAATACAACGAAAAATTTAATAGTAATCGTATTGTATTCTGTAAATTAGAAGATTGTAAGTCTTTCTTGCCGATAGTGGATACCGCTTTTTTAGCAATTAGTAATCGTTCAAATTTACTGAATAAAGAAGATTTGAAATCTATGCCAGCAGAATCCTTAATAATTGATGTTTCTTATCCTGCAGCTGTAGAAAATGATAATATCCATAATATTATTAATATCTCCAATACTGCTTTTGAGCGATACATAAAGAACCCCGTGCCAAAAAGAAACATTATAGAAGCCAATGGGAAAATCGATGAAATAATAAGTATATTGGGAGGACAATATGGAAAATATTTTAGAGAAAATCAAGCCATATGTCTCACTTAGCTCTGTTCTTTTTATTACATCACAGCATAAAGACTCTTATGATATAGACATCTATTGTATTGTTAAGGCTGGCCATTCCTCTTTTCATCTTTTCCAGGATGAAGATGGAAGGTGGATAGAATTATTTGTTGATAGTAAAAAGGGTATGTTAAGAAAAATTAATAATGTAGATGAGATCTGCATAAATTTTATCACAGAGATGAATTTGATTTATGGGGATAGAGTCTACTTTGATGAAATATATAATAGAGCTTTTGAAAAAAAGAAAAGTTATAAGCTTCCAGAAGAGAGAAAGGTTTTGATTAAATATAGAATCAAAGTATTAGCCTCTAAACTTCATAGTACGCCGGCAGATAACCAAGAGCATTTTATTCTCAATGCATTAACGTATCCGTTAATCCAACTAATTCTTGATGAGTATGGCATTTTTCCGGCATCACCCAAGAAGTGGATTATTCAGTTGAAAGAAGCACTCCCCCTTTCCATTTTTAATGATGAGGTGAACGCCTTAATTGAAAGAGATAGAAATCAGGTACTTAAGCTGGTTGAAAAATATACTTCTGATTTCGAATTTCTACATCTCACATGTATTAAAAACCCTAGCACTACCTTTATTCAATGATTCTTTTCCTTTGTGAAAAAAAATATACATTGGGGGGAGCAATATTTTTCGTTTGCGGCTAAGTAATGTAGATGATATTTCCGGAATTCAACAATCTTATTCAGAAATAAAGCGGATCAATTATATTAAAGAATTAAATGGGTATAAACCGGATGAGCTGAATTCAATTAAAACAGTTTTTGATATTGTAGATGATGTGTTTACTGAGGGAACAGAAGAGTTGGTAGTGTTTGCTGTAGATGCTATTTCCTTTCATTACTTTTCAAATGATGTCTTTCCGTTAGTCAAAAATAAGAACGATAAATTTACGACAGTGTTATCCTCTGTTTTTCCAACGACAACTTCCAGTAGCTGGTTAACCGTTGTGACCGGTTCATGGCCATCGGAACATGGTGTATATGGAACTTCTTTCTATCAAGAAGAACTGAAGGGCAATTATTTATGGATTAACAATACACTCAATATAAATGATATGCGCACTTTTCTGGGGAAAGATGATCCGTTTAATTTGACTCTGACTCCAAAACAAACAATATTTCAAAAATTACAAAAGAAAAATGTTGTCTCGTATTATTTGGGGAATCATGGCGTAAGTGAACTAAATCCAATTCGTCACCATTTAACTCTAGGAGCAGAACATATTAAGCCTGCATGGGACTATCCAAATTCGAAGCTACAGCCTCGACTGCTGCTGGATAATTTATTGAAACAAGTTCCAGCTCTGCTTAATGAAAAAAATAAAAAAAAACTAATATGGATTTATGTTGATTTTGATGATTATATTCATGAATATGGTTACAGCTGCTTGACTTCAAGCAAAGTTTGGGATGATATATTTAGCTTTTGGGACGGATATAAAAGTGAGAAACGTAAATTTATTTTGATGTCCGATCATGGACAGGTTAAACAAGATAAAACTTCCTTTAATGCACTGAGGGAATCGCAAATCCCCTCCTTATTCTCCTCAAATACAGGAGGAGCAGGGCGAGTATTGTATTTCTATCCACAAATAGGAAAAGAAAAAAAGGCGCTTGGGTGGGTAGAATCGATGGTTAAAGATACGGGAATAATACTTAGGAAAGATGATTTGGTTAAGTACAAATTATTACAACCAGGCTTTGTTGCGCCTCAGAGAATTGGGGATATTATTGCTATTGCTGGAAGCAGTTCTTTTAAATCGGCAGGTAATATGTATGAGTATGAGCATGGTGCTTTGACGGAACACGAAATGTTTGTTCCCTTCGTTATGCAGATTTAATTTATTTCGAGGAGATTGTGATTATGAGCAGAACAATAGCTGAGTTGCTGTTTGGCGGAAAAGAAGAACAGGAGACGGACTATGATCAAGTATATCCCCCGAGAGCGCTAAAAGCGGGAGCGCTTGTAAGCCGGTTCGGCCCGAGCCCGACCGGTTTCTTACACATCGGCGGAGTTTTTGCAGCGTTAATTTCCCAACGTTTAGCCCAACAAACTGAAGGGTGCTTCTATCTGCGGATTGAAGATACAGACAAGCGCAGAGAAGTTGAAGGGGGCGTCAGCAGTCTCATTCAGGCGCTAACTCACTATGGGATTCATTTTGATGAAGGTCCCATTGGATTGAGTAAGGAAATTGGTAGATACGGTCCATATATTCAAAGCCAACGCGCACATATTTATCGGGCTATGGTCCGAAAGCTAATGGAGGAAGGAAAGGCTTACCCGTGCTTTGTTTCAGAGGAAGAAATCCAGGAAATCAGAAAGAGCCAGGAAGCTAAAAAAGTGCAGACTGGCTACTATGGAGAATGGGCGGTCCACCGCGATTTATCTTTTTCAGAGGTAGCGGACTACTTAAAAGAAGGCCGACCGTATGTTATTCGCTTAAAGGCTAATCCTTTAAAACCAAAG
Organism: Paenibacillus sp. FSL H8-0122; assembly: GCF_038005345.1. Lineage (NCBI taxonomy): Bacteria > Bacillati > Bacillota > Bacilli > Caryophanales > Paenibacillaceae > Paenibacillus > Paenibacillus sp. FSL H8-0122. The sequence continues at coordinate 370,432 of NZ_JBBOTB010000001.1, forward strand.
CTCGTGTTCCATGACTTGATCAGGGGTGAAGTGGAACTGCCGACAAATTATCAGGATATCGTCTTGTTAAAATCTGGCGGTCTGCCAACCTATCATCTGGCTCATGTGGTAGATGATCATTGGATGAGAACGACACATGTAATAAGAGGAGACGAATGGTTATCTTCTATACCGGTTCATATACAGCTGTTTGAATATTTTGGATGGACTCCTCCTTGTTATGCACATATATCGCCCATTATGAAAGAGGAAGGAAACTCCAAGAGAAAACTGAGCAAAAGAAAGGATCCGGAAGCAGCGGTCCAATACTATCAAGAAAAAGGAGTCCCAGAGAAATCAGTTATCGAATATCTGCTGACTTTAGCCAATTCCAATTATGAGCAGTGGAGAAATGAGCATGCTGGGGCCAACAATAAAGCGTTTAACGTGGAGCTCCATCGAATGAATAGTAGCGGTGCATTATTTGATTTAAAGAAGCTGATGAATATTAGCAAAGATGTTATTGCCGGAATGAAAGCGGAGGAGGTGTACCAAGAAGCGGTAGCATGGGCAAAAACCTATGATCCCCCGTTGGCGGAATTACTGACAGAAAAAAAAGAATATGGGTTGAAAATCATCAGTATCGGAAGAAGTGGGGAAAAGCCGCGGAAGGACATTTCCCAATGGTCAGAAATTCGAGAAATATACGGATATTTTTTTGATGAGTTATTTCAAAAACCGGATGTGAAACAGGACTATCCTAAGAATATTTCAGCTGAGGATATCGCAGCTATCACCCAAAAATATATAGCGAGATTTAAGGATAATGAGAAAAACTATTCAAACGAAGAATGGTTTGAAGAGATTAAAGAAATAGCCCGCGAAATAGGGTTTGCACCAGAAATGAAATTATTCAAAGCGAACAAAACATTATATAGAGGTCATGTTGGAGATATCAGTATGGTCTTGCGAATCGCAATTACAGGAAGGGGGAATACTCCAGATCTATATGAAGTTATTCAAGTATTGGGACATTCGAAAGTAAGGTCACGGTTAAAAATATAAGGATACTTTCGTGTATTATAACAATGTGATTAAATGGAGATGTGAAGATGAGCTTAGCGACAATTATAATTCCCTCACATGAAAGAGCTATGTTTCTGGAGAATACTTTAGCGGGTTTTTTATTGCAGACAGAACAAGATTTTGAAGTAGTAGTTTCTGATAACGCTAGCACAGACTGTACAAAAAATGTCATTGATAAATATGCAGATAAATTAAAAATTAAATATCTGTATCATCATGAAAAGGGGGCTGCCGCAGCGAGAAATAAAGCTGTTGATATCGCTGAAGGCAAGTATTGCATACACGTAGACAGCGATAGAATTCCTTGTCCAGTTTTTATTGAAGAACATATTAAAACCATTCAAACTAAACCCAAGACTGTTAGCATTGGATTTAAGCCGCTAATTTTGTCTAGATTCAATAGAAACTTAAGAATATCTTATCCAGTATTGCTTGATTACCTTAAGAAAAACCCTTCTCTTCAAGAAGCAATCATAACTAAAGAAGAATTCACGATTTTTGATTCAGAGCATCTAATAAGTAATTTTAATGAAGTAATTGAAAAAGCATATCTTTCCGAAACACGTGACAATTATCAAGATTTAATAAACGTGTACTCCGAAAATCTTGTGAACTTTCACTTCCCGTGGATTTTGGCAACTACCGGAAATATGGGATATGAGAGAGAATTGGCTTCTAATATAGTGTTTGATGAAAAATATTTAGGCTGGGGACTGGAAGATACGGATTTTTCATATCAACTTTATTTAAGCAATCATCAATTTATCTTCAATAAAAAGGCAATAAATTATCATCAAGCCCATGAACGTGGTAAAAATGAAAGTAAGGAACTCGCCCGGAATTTCTCTTATTTTCTAGAAAAGTATCCGACAATTGAAGTTTTTCTGTTTCTAAGATATTTTAAAGATCAAATTACTCTTTTTGAAGCAAATGAAATTATGAGACAATTCTTCGAAAAGAAAAATTCTCTTTTAATGAATGACTATATTGCTTTAATGAAGGCCTTGTTTAAAGGTTAAGTAAGTGTCGGAGAATATTCAATTGTATTGGTGCCCTGAAAAAGGGGCAAACAGGGTCGCAATTTTGAGAAAATATTATTTGAATGTTCCTTATCTATTAGGGACCATGGGAAATATGGTGTTTACTATATTTTTTGTACTTCTTATCACTTAAATGTTTTTTATATACAATTTTGTGAAATTAGTCCAAATGTATCTATCATTGCTCAACCAACCCTTTGGGAATTAATGCAGCATTGGATTATGTTTGGTCTTCCCACGGAGTGGCAGAACCAATTTAGTTTGCCTAAGTATAAAGTGTACCCAGATATTTTATCGTCCCATACTATGGGGAGTTAACACGCTTATCGGCATATTTTATATATGTTGGTGGCGACAATATGAGGAGGGATATTACCAGGGATTCACTGTCCTCATTATAATGAAGACAACCGCGAGGCAGATTTCTTGGAAATGGTTAAGGGAATGGATACAACAGGCATAGCCATTGAGAATCACTGCGCCATTATTTATAAAGATGATCAATATAAAGTGATCTCCTCCAGAGAACAGGCCAAGGCCTATAAGATACAAAAGATCAATCAGCGGATGATCGTGACGGAGATTGAGAAGCATGCTGAATATAATGAGATAGTGAATATGTGATTAAAAGAAGCCCGCACTCCGCCTATCCGGCCAGAGTACGGGCTTTTGAATGTTCAGAGGACATCCTGTCCGTTTTCGCTTTCTGTGTAGATGGAGATCAGCACAATCGCGGTGTCTTCTCCGGTATTTTTGACGGAATGGGGGGTGCAGGCATTCCAGCTAAAGGAATCACCCTCAGTAAATTCAGCTCCGTCTTCCCCTTGCTGCGCATAGATAGTCCCTTTAATGACGACATGGACCTCCTGTCCTTCATGCGCATGGGGGGCATCCCCAATCATGGCACCGGGAGGGAACTCGACGATCGACATCCGTACATTTTGGGTGGAGCTGAGGTGTTCGACTTTTAGCTCAGCTGCGCCGCTGGTGGTGATTCTCCGTTCATCCTTGCGGACAATCTGCATGCGCTCTTCTTTTTTTAGCAGCAAATAAGCAAGCGGAACCTTCAGAGCCTGGGCGATATTCTCCAGTGTAGCGATGGAAGGTGAGGTCTTATTGGTTTCGACCTGGCTCATGAAGCCTTGGGAGAGGCCGGTAGTGTCGCATATTTGCGCGATGGTGATATTTTTCCGCTTGCGGATTGCCCGTATTGTAGCACCGATATCCATAGGATCACACCTTCGTAATATTTGTAATACTAAACTTATTTTTATATTAACAATTTCATGATTGACAAGTCAATGTGGATTGCGTTAAATTACTCATATAAAAAATATATTATTATAACTAATATTCGAGCGAGGAACTTCAGTATGGAGGAAAATAAGATGAACCCTAAGTATTCATATAATATTCACTTACCGGATGGGCTTGAGCAAGGCAGGAAGTACCCGGTGATCTTTACTTTTCACGGCAAGGGCTCTAATGAGCGCAATATGTTCGGTCTGGTGGCGCCGCTGGCTAAGGAGTTCATTATTATCGGGGTTCGCGGGAATCTGGCACTGGGTACGGGGTATCAATATTATGATTTGAAAAGCCTGGGCAACCCCATCCGCGGGATGTTTGACCAAGCTGTCAGCGATCTTGAGGCCTTCATTCACTATGCAACGCAGCAGTATCCGGTCGATCCGGACAGACGTTATTTGCTCGGCTTCAGCCAAGGGGCCATTCTGTCCATGACGCTTGCGCTTACGATGGGGGAGCAGTTGAAGGGGATTGTCGCACTGAATGGATATATTCCCGAATTTGTGAAAATGGAGTATAAGCTCCGTAGCCTTAAGAACGTGTCTGTCTTCGCTTCGCATGGTGAATACGATTCGGTGTTCCCGGTGCGCATTGGACATGAGACTGCCGCCTATCTGGAGGGGCAAACCGAACGGCTGACCTTCAGACTATATCCGTCCGACCATGGCGTAACTGAAGAGAACCAGCATGATTTCTTGCAGTGGCTCAAGCAGGACGCCGGATTAACCATTAATAAGGAGTGATTATCGATGATGCCTTCCTATTTTTTTGCTCACGGAGCTCCAACTATTGTTCTTGAAGATAATGCCTACACCAAGCTGCTGAAAGAGTTCAAAGACCATATGCCCAAACCGAAAGCCATCGTTCTCTTCTCAGCGCATTGGGAGGAACCCGTGCAGTCCGTGGGCGCGGCGGCAACGTATGATACCATTTATGACTTTGGCGGGTTCCAGGACGAGCTGTACCAGATGACGTATCCGGCACATGGCGATCCGGCTCTCGCGGAGCAGATTCAGAAGCTTTTGACCGCGGGAGGGGTGAAGAATGTCAGGGATGAACAAAGAGGACTCGACCACGGCGCATGGGCTGTGCTGAAGCTCCTCTACCCGGAAGCGGATATTCCGGTTGTGGCAATGTCTGTGAATCGTGATCTGTCTAATGCCCGGCAGTATGAGATCGGCAAGGCGCTGGCGGCGCTGCGTGAACAGGATGTGCTTATCATCGCCAGCGGGGGAACCGTTCATAATCTGCGGAGGTTGAACTGGAATTCGGATGAGATCAACGGGTGGGCCGAGCAGTTCGATCATTGGATTCAGGAGAAGGTGGAAGCATGGGATACAGAAGCGCTGTTCCAATACGAGGAGCTTGCTCCTTATGCGGAGATGGCGGTCCCAACGAGTGAGCACTTTATTCCGCTGTTCATCGCTATGGGAGCGGGAGACCCGGGGCGTAATGCGCAGCTGCTTCACCGGAGTTATCAGTATGGTAATCTAAGCTTGAGCTGCTGGCAGTTTAATTAAAATGTGGTGAACTCTGAACGCTCCGATTCGGCAATCTCCTTGGTGTACTTCCGAAATCAGGCATGTCAAGCTGTCGGGGAGGAAGGAATTTCCGGTCCACTTTTCAATACATTCTTGGTAAGGTAGGGGGACTGCTATTCTGAAGAGGTGAAGATTATGCAAAAGAAACATTGTGCATTCTGCGATCAGATTGTCCGCATTACAGCAGACGGCGAGTACGATCAGTATATCGACTGCTCCTGCTCTCCTGGCGGAAGCTACGGTCTGCTTAGAGATAGCTATGAATCAATTCTGGCGCTCTCGTTCCAGCAGAAGCGGGACATGCTGCATCTGATCTCAGGTTATATCCGTGAAAAGACAGATTGTGGCGAGAAGGTGATCCTTGCGTTCAGCGATCTGGAGGATATTGTGAATGCCCCGGGTATTCCGGTAACGGCTGAGGATAAAGGGGACCGGCTATTGCAGTATCTGCATAGGCATTCTAGTGGCTCCGGGGAGCCCGTAGTGATTCATCCCCTGTCCCGCAGCTACAATCTGACGTATTCTCCCAATCTGCAGGAGCTGGTCTATATTATTGACAGGCTGCAAAATGAGAATCTGTTAGTCCGGGAAGGTATGAACTTCTCTTTGACCCCTATGGGGTGGGAGGAAGCTTCTGCAATCGCAGGCGGCCGGGTTTTACAACAATGCCTGGTTCTTCTGCCGGATGATGAGAAGCTGCAGGCGGAATGGCAGGACAAGCTGTGGGCCAAAATCGAGCAGTTTGGCTATTTCCCACGTTTGCTTGCCAGCAAGAACGAAGCCGCGAATTCGCTGGTGCCTGTGGCGGACAGCAAGCTGGTTATTGCGGACCTCACAGGCCAGTCATCTGAGGTGTATCTGGCAGCGGGCTATGCGCTTGGGCTGAACATTCCGGTAATCTGGACGGTCAGAAGCGACGAGGCAGATACATTAAGGATCCATCTTCAGGAGATACGTCCGCTGGTTTGGGAGACTGCGGAAGAACTGATGGTATTGCTTCAGCAAGAACTTTTGAAATAATAGTTGCATAGTTGTTTGATCCATGTTATATTATAAAAGTTGCTGGTGACGCGGTAATCGTCGCTAACAACGAGCTTGATCTTTGAAAACTGAACAACGAGTGAGTATCGGAAATCACTTCGGTGAGATCCAAAATGAGAGAATGTAAATTCTCGTCAGATGTTTCAAAATGAGCAATCGCTCTTTCTAAATACCAATTTGGAGAGTTTGATCCTGGCTCAGGACGAACGCTGGCGGCGTGCCTAATACATGCAAGTCGAGCGGAGTCTGAAAGGAAGCTTGCTTCCTTTCAGACTTAGCGGCGGACGGGTGAGTAACACGTAGGCAACCTGCCCTCAAGCCTGGGATAACTACCGGAAACGGTAGCTAATACCGGATAATTTCTTTTTTCTCCTGAGGAGAGAATGAAAGGCGGAGCAATCTGCTGCTTGGGGATGGGCCTGCGGCGCATTAGCTAGTTGGTGGGGTAACGGCCCACCAAGGCGACGATGCGTAGCCGACCTGAGAGGGTGAACGGCCACACTGGGACTGAGACACGGCCCAGACTCCTACGGGAGGCAGCAGTAGGGAATCTTCCGCAATGGGCGCAAGCCTGACGGAGCAACGCCGCGTGAGTGATGAAGGTTTTCGGATCGTAAAGCTCTGTTGCCAGGGAAGAACGTCCGGTAGAGTAACTGCTACCGGAGTGACGGTACCTGAGAAGAAAGCCCCGGCTAACTACGTGCCAGCAGCCGCGGTAATACGTAGGGGGCAAGCGTTGTCCGGAATTATTGGGCGTAAAGCGCGCGCAGGCGGTTATTTAAGTCTGGTGTTTAAACCTTGGGCTCAACCTGAGGTCGCACTGGAAACTGGGTGACTTGAGTACAGAAGAGGAAAGTGGAATTCCACGTGTAGCGGTGAAATGCGTAGATATGTGGAGGAACACCAGTGGCGAAGGCGACTTTCTGGGCTGTAACTGACGCTGAGGCGCGAAAGCGTGGGGAGCAAACAGGATTAGATACCCTGGTAGTCCACGCCGTAAACGATGAGTGCTAGGTGTTAGGGGTTTCGATACCCTTGGTGCCGAAGTTAACACAGTAAGCACTCCGCCTGGGGAGTACGGTCGCAAGACTGAAACTCAAAGGAATTGACGGGGACCCGCACAAGCAGTGGAGTATGTGGTTTAATTCGAAGCAACGCGAAGAACCTTACCAGGTCTTGACATCCAACTAACGAAGCAGAGATGCATCAGGTGCCCTTCGGGGAAAGTTGAGACAGGTGGTGCATGGTTGTCGTCAGCTCGTGTCGTGAGATGTTGGGTTAAGTCCCGCAACGAGCGCAACCCTTGACTTTAGTTGCCAGCAGGTGAAGCTGGGCACTCTAGAGTGACTGCCGGTGACAAACCGGAGGAAGGTGGGGATGACGTCAAATCATCATGCCCCTTATGACCTGGGCTACACACGTACTACAATGGCCGGTACAACGGGAAGCGAAGCCGCGAGGTGGAGCCAATCCCAGCAAAGCCGGTCTCAGTTCGGATTGCAGGCTGCAACTCGCCTGCATGAAGTCGGAATTGCTAGTAATCGCGGATCAGCATGCCGCGGTGAATACGTTCCCGGGTCTTGTACACACCGCCCGTCACACCACGAGAGTTTACAACACCCGAAGTCGGTGGGGTAACCCGCAAGGGAGCCAGCCGCCGAAGGTGGGGTAGATGATTGGGGTGAAGTCGTAACAAGGTAGCCGTATCGGAAGGTGCGGCTGGATCACCTCCTTTCTATGGAGAATCGTTTCCTGCAACGGAAACATTCAAATCGGAAGCTTCGCTTCCACCAAAGAACCCTTGGGTTCGAATACTCACTCGTTGGTCAGTTTTGAGAGTTTAAGCTCTCATCTTTACCTTGATCCTTGAAAACTGGATACCGAAACGAATTTGCGTTTTAGAACATTCCTTTAAGCTGAACTTGTGTAAACAAGTTTTGAATTAATGGCGATGCTACGATGATCTTGAAGGAAATACAGACGTTGAAGAAATTCATTGTCCGATATTTTCCTGACGGAAAAATCGAGGTTAAGCTACTAAGAGCACACGGAGGATGCCTAGGCGCCAGGAGCCGACGAAGGACGTGGCGAACAACGAAACTGCCTCGGGGAGCTGTAAGCAAGCTTTGATCCGGGGGTGTCCGAATGGGGAAACCCAGCTGTGGTAATTCGCAGTTACTCGTATCTGAATACATAGGATACGCAGAGGCAGACCAGGGGAACTGAAACATCTAAGTACCCTGAGGAAGAGAAAACAATAGTGATTCCGTCAGTAGCGGCGAGCGAACGCGGAACAGCCTAAACCAAGGGGCTTGCCTCTTGGGGTTGTGGGACGTCTCACATGGAGTTACAAAGGAATAGAGTAGGCGAAGAGGTCTGGAAAGGCCCGCGATAGAGGTAAAAGCCCTGTAGCCCAAACTGTGTTCTCTCCGAGACGGATCCCGAGTAGTGCGGGGCACGTGAAACCCCGTATGAATCCAGCAGGACCATCTGCTAAGGCTAAATACTACCTGGCGACCGATAGTGAAACAGTACCGTGAGGGAAAGGTGAAAAGCACCCCGGAAGGGGAGTGAAATAGAACCTGAAACCGTGTGCTTACAAAAAGTCAGAGCCCTCTTTATGGGTGATGGCGTGCCTTTTGTAGAATGAACCGGCGAGTTACGTTTAACATGCAAGGTTAAGGTGAGAAGCCGGAGCCGCAGCGAAAGCGAGTCTGAATAGGGCGATTTAGTATGTGGACGTAGACCCGAAACCGTGTGATCTACCCCTGTCCAGGGTGAAGGTGCGGTAACACGCACTGGAGGCCCGAACCCACGCATGTTGAAAAATGCGGGGATGAGGTGGGGGTAGCGGAGAAATTCCAATCGAACTCGGAGATAGCTGGTTCTCCCCGAAATAGCTTTAGGGCTAGCCTCGGTGAATGGAGTGGTGGAGGTAGAGCACTGATTGGGTGCGGGGCCCGCAAGGGTTACCAAGCTCAGTCAAACTCCGAATGCCATTTACTTCTTGCCGGGAGTCAGACAGTGAGTGCTAAGATCCATTGTCAAAAGGGAAACAGCCCAGACCATCAGCTAAGGTCCCCAAGTGTGTGTTAAGTGGGAAAGGATGTGGAGTTGCACAGACAACCAGGATGTTGGCTTAGAAGCAGCCACCATTGAAAGAGTGCGTAATAGCTCACTGGTCGAGTGACTCTGCGCCGAAAATGTAACGGGGCTAAACACACCACCGAAGCTATGGCTAGATACGTATGTATCTGGGGTAGGGGAGCGTTGTATATACGTTGAAGGTGTACCGTAAGGAGCGCTGGAGAGTATACAAGTGAGAATGCCGGTATGAGTAACGAAAAGATCAGTGAGAATCTGATCCGCCGAAAGCCCAAGGTTTCCTGAGGAAGGCTCGTCCGCTCAGGGTAAGTCGGGACCTAAGGCGAGGCCGACAGGCGTAGTCGAAGGACAACAGTTTGAAATTACTGTACCACCGTAATCCGCTATGAGCGATGGGGTGACGCAGGAGGGTAGTGACGCGGACTGATGGATGTCCGTCTAAGCAGTGAGGCTGGTGTGTAGGCAAATCCGCACACCGTAAGGCTGGGCTGTGATGGGGAGCGAAAATTACAGTAGCGAAGGTCATGATCTCACACTGCCAAGAAAAGCCTCTAGTCAGGAGAAGGTGCCCGTACCGCAAACCGACACAGGTAGGCGAGAAGAGAATTCTAAGGCGCGCGGAAGAACTCTCGTTAAGGAACTCGGCAAAATGACCCCGTAACTTCGGGAGAAGGGGTGCCTCGGTAGGGTGAATAGCCCGAGGGGGCCGCAGTGAAAAGGCCCAAGCGACTGTTTAGCAAAAACACAGGTCTGTGCGAAGCCGCAAGGCGAAGTATACGGGCTGACGCCTGCCCGGTGCTGGAAGGTTAAGGGGAGCGGTTAGGGGTAACCCGAAGCTGTGAACCGAAGCCCCAGTAAACGGCGGCCGTAACTATAACGGTCCTAAGGTAGCGAAATTCCTTGTCAGGTAAATTCTGACCCGCACGAATGGCGTAACGACTTGGGCGCTGTCTCAACGAGAGATCCGGTGAAATTTTAATACCTGTGAAGATGCAGGTTACCCGCGACAAGACGGAAAGACCCCATGGAGCTTTACTGCAGCTTGATATTGAATTTGGGTACGATCTGTACAGGATAGGTGGGAGCCGGTGAGGCAGGAGCGCAAGCTTCTGCGGAGGCGCCGTTGGGATACCACCCTGATCGTATCTAGGTTCTAACCTAGTGCCCTTAGCGGGTACGGGGACCGTGTCAGGCGGGCAGTTTGACTGGGGCGGTCGCCTCCTAAAGAGTAACGGAGGCGTTCAAAGGTTCCCTCAGAATGGTTGGAAATCATTCGCAGAGTGCAAAGGCATAAGGGAGCTTGACTGCGAGACCTACAAGTCGAGCAGGGACGAAAGTCGGACTTAGTGATCCGGTGGTACCGCATGGAAGGGCCATCGCTCAACGGATAAAAGCTACCCTGGGGATAACAGGCTTATCTCCCCCAAGAGTCCACATCGACGGGGAGGTTTGGCACCTCGATGTCGGCTCATCGCATCCTGGGGCTGAAGTAGGTCCCAAGGGTTGGGCTGTTCGCCCATTAAAGCGGTACGCGAGCTGGGTTCAGAACGTCGTGAGACAGTTCGGTCCCTATCTGTCGTGGGCGCAGGAAATTTGAGAGGAGCTGTCCTTAGTACGAGAGGACCGGGATGGACGTACCGCTGGTGCATCAGTTGTTCCGCCAGGAGCATGGCTGAGTAGCTACGTACGGACGGGATAAGCGCTGAAAGCATCTAAGCGTGAAGCCCCCCTCAAGATGAGATTTCCCAATTAGTAAGACCCCTTGAAGACGACGAGGTAGATAGGTTGGAGGTGGAAGTGCAGCAATGCATGGAGCTGACCAATACTAATCGGTCGAGGGCTTATCCAAATTTCTAACACGCAGATTCGTTTCGGATTCAGTTTTCAGGAATCAATTCCTGAAGCATTTACGCTGTAAATGCCCGTTTGGTGGCGATAGCGGAGGGGTTCCACACGTACCCATCCCGAACACGACCGTTAAGCCCTCCAGCGCCGATGGTACTTGGACCGAAGGGTCCTGGGAGAGTAGGACGTTGCCAAGCACACAAGACCACTGTTGATTTTCAGGCAGTGGTCTTTTTGTATTCCGGGCAAGGCTCTCTTTTTACAACTCCATAACAACTGTCACTCTACTCTATAACATGTAGAGAGTAGTGTAGTGGTAGAGACTGTTGTCGTCCCGAAAGCACCGGAGCCCACAGTGGTTGTGGATACGAGAGCAGTTAATTTGGCAGCGATAAGAACGCCTATTGATGAGCCTGCCGATAAGGGAAAATAAGCGGGAAGCTTATGTTCAATGAACTAACTAGTCCTGACGATCAAGCAGTTCTTGATTCGTCGGGATTTTTTGGCAGGCGGGTGTGTAAGGTCAGGTTCGGCTTATAGGTTATGGATGCTCTGGAATCTGGTATGATTAAGATTAGGTTACCTGTGTACGGGTACCCTGTGGCTACAGAGTTAGGAGGATATTCGATAGATGGCTCATATACTTGTTGTTGAGGATGAACAGGCGATTAATGATTTAATAACTATGAACCTTAAGCTGGTGGGACATACGTATTCCAAAGCCTATACCGGCTCAGAGGTTGCGGAATTGCTGGAGAAGGAACGGGCGGATCTCGTCCTGCTGGATGTCATGCTTCCCGGTCTGGACGGGTTCGGGGTGATGCAGCAGATTGCTCCGCTTAAGATTCCGGTCATTCTGATTACGGCCCGGAATGCACTCTCAGACCGGATCAGGGGCTTCGAGCTGGGTGCGGATGATTATATTATCAAGCCCTTTGAGATTCTGGAGTTGCTGGCCCGGATTAATGTTGTGCTGCGGAGGAATGAGCAGGCTGCCTCTGCTTTTGTATGCGATGAGGTTGAAGTCCGGTTCAAGGAGCGTCAGGTGTGGGTGGAACAGCTGCTGGTGGATCTGACGGCCAGAGAATTCGAGCTGCTTGAAGTGCTGATTCGCAATCGGAATATTGCTCTTTCCAGAGAGAAGCTGCTGGAGCTGGCTTGGGGCTATGATTATGCCGGTGATACCCGTACCGTGGATGTACATATCCGGCAGCTGCGCAAAAAGCTGGGCTGGGAAGAACGGATCAAAACCGTGTTCAAGCTGGGCTACCGGCTGGAAGTTCAGGTCTAGCCATGCGGTTCTGGCATAAGATTCTCCTTGCTGTCCTGGTGCTGTTTATAGCGGCACTTGATGTAAGTGTCGTGATGGTAATGAAAAAAAGCTGGCAGCTGAACATGGCCAGTGAGAGCAAACGTGCGGCCAGCGAACAGCTGCTAATTACGAATAATATCTATGAGAATCTGGATTCCATTCGGGCAAGAGGCGTCTCTCTTACCCCGGCACTGCTGGTCAGTGTGGCTAAGTCCTATGGAGAACACTACCGTAAGCAGGGGATAGAGCTGGAGCTGCGGGATGATGGACTGCTGCTCTATCCTGGTGAGAAAGAACAGCATGCAGCACAGGAAGAACATATCATGACGTTAGCGATGCCGCTCCCTGCTCCCTATCAACATTTGGAGCTGGTATACAAGCGCGATATCAGCGGGCTGTACGCTCAGCAGGAGGAGCTTAACCGTTTTTTTGTGATGATTAACTGGATTGTCGGTCCGCTCCTCGTGGGGTTGCTCTATCTTCTGATCAGGCATCTGACCAAGCCGCTCAAGCTGTTGTCGGAGACAACGAAGACGATAGCCGAAGGCGATTATTCCAACCGTGTGGAGCTGAACAGCAGGGATGAATTCGGGGAGCTGGCCGTAAACTTCAACCGGATGGCTTCAGTGATCGAGCAGCGGATAACCGATCTCGCAGGCATGGCTGAGGATAAGCAGCGGATGGTCGATAATCTGGCTCATGAGCTACGGACACCGCTGACCAGTATGCAGGGATTCGCAGAGCTGCTGACCACAGCTAACATAGATCAGGAGGATCAGGTCAAGGCGGGCCATTATATTCTTAGTGAAACCGTGAGGCTGAAGAATCTGGCCTTCAAACTGCTGGATCTGTCCGTTCTGCGGCATCAGCCGCTGATGCTGGCAGAGGTAGACGTGGCTTCGCTTTTCGACACAGTGGCCCAGACCGAACAGCAGAGGGTAACAGATAACGGATTACTGCTGGAGCTGAATAGCTCCATTCCTGCCGTATGGGGAGATGCTGATCTTCTGGCAGCTTTGCTGGTGAATCTGATCGAGAATGCGATTCCGGTGTCCAGGCCAGGGCATACGATCCGTGTGCTGGCCTATCAGCAGGACGGAGCAGGGGTGCTTGAAGTACAGGACAGCGGGAGTGGATTGACAGAAGAGCAGAGCAGGCGGGCATTTGAGCCGTTCTACCGTGCAGATCCTTCACGTTCGCGGTCCTATGGCCATGCAGGTCTGGGTCTCTCTCTATGCCGCCAGATTGCTGAAGCGCATCAGGCCAGAATTGAACTGCTATCTGCTCCGGGTGAGGGGACGAGCATCCGGCTTTTTTTAAGCTCCACTGTGTGAAGCTATTTTACAACTCCATAACAACTGCTCCTCTACTCTATAATATCCCGGGATTAAGCTATGGATAGAGTTAATATCCTGAATCCTGATGGAGGTAATACAATTGAACAAGAAAAAGTGGTCTGTTACTATGGCAGTTGTCCTATGCTCAGGCGGTATGTTCGCATTCAGCGGACTCCTTGTCCCCAGTCTGGCGAACTCAGCAGTCGTCGCGAAGTACAGTACGGCAGCTCAGGTCAGTGCTAAGGCAAGTCCGGCAGGAAGCGATGTTCCTGTACTTAAGGTGGAGGCACCCGTGCCGGTATCTACCGTGAATGATGATCTGCTGCTGAAGCAGATGACAGAGGAACAAATCCAGCAAATCTACGACTATCTAGAGCTCCCAGGCGATCCCCATATTTCAGGCCGGGCGATGAGCGATGCGGAGATTAACCGCAGGCGGGTGCTGGAGGATAAGTATGTATATGATGGTGTGCGGCCGCAGAAGCCTTTGCCGCTAGAGGCGAGTCAAGGAGAATTGTATCTCGATATAAAGACCAATACGTATCATCAACCGGAGCGCACCTGGACGGATGAAGAGCTGCTGCAAATGATTGACTGGTACTACCGGCTTAATCTTCTGTCATCCAAACGTAATATAACTGCTCCTGCCGTGGCCGTACCGGAGAAATTCAGCAAGACTGAAGTACAGGCACGGGCGGCTGAAAGTGTGCGCAAGCTGTTCGATGCCGATGTCTCCAAGCTGAAAACAAATGTTATGCTGGTGGAACCGGGTTATGGCATACCCTCATTTTGGTCGGTTCATTCTGCACCATATAAGTCGCTTACTCTGCTTGGACAAGGTCAGGAATACTGGCAATATAGTGTACAGATCGATCCTGACACCGGGGTGGTGGTAGATACTACAGCTTTTAACTCTATTATAAAAAGAACCCCGATCGACGCGGCAGCAGCGGCTGCCATGAAGAAGGATGACAGCTGGATAAAGGAAGCTACCCGGATTGTAAAGGACAAGCAGGGAGAGAAAAGAAAGATAGTGAGGGCGTATCTGACGAACACCGAGGTAAACAATAAACGCGGGATGGTGGCCGTAGATGTGTTGCTGGAAGACGGCAGCAAATATAATGCGGAATTACGCTATCCGGGTAAGCAGCTGCGTTGTCTGATCTATGAGCCTGCCGGTAAGGCTAAATAAGCGGGAAGCCGTGTTGCTATAGAACTGAATCTGTCCTGATGATCAAGTATTTCTTGATTCATCAGGATTTTTTGTTACATTGGAGATAGAAGATGCGAGGTCTATTCCAAAAGGAGTGTAATATGAAAAGATTAAATGTAGCGATCCCTACACCTTTTCACAGTGATGAGGGTCTGAATGTAGAAGGATTCGAAGCCATTGTCGCCTACCAGAAGCAGAACGGTATCGAATCGCTGCTGATCTCGGGAAGCACTGGCGAGCAGCATTCGCTGAGTATCGGAGAGAGAATGGAGATCATTGAGTACTTCAATCAGCAGGGCTTCCAAGGGATAGAGCTGGTGTTCGGGGCTTCTGCCATCAGAACCCGGGACGCGGTAACGCTGGTTCAGGCGCTGGAGACATCGGTAATCGATGCCATTATGATTGGCTTCCCGCCATACATCCGGCCTACGCAGCAACAGGCGGTTGCTTATGTGGAGGAGCTGCTTAGCCATACGAGCAAGCCGGTAGCGCTGTATAATAATCCCGGCCGGACCGGATTCGATCTGGCGCCGGAGTCGCTGTACACGTTAATCCGCCGCCACCCGAATATTGTAGGCTACAAAGAAACAGGCGATTTGCAGAGGCATGTGGGAGTAGAGTATCCGGAGGGGTTCATTCTTTTTGCAGCAGGGGATATGAGGCTTGTGGAGAATTTCGCCGCAGGCCCTTGCAATGGTCTCTCCAGTGTGGCCGGAAATCTGTACCCCTTGGAGATCAAGAGCGCGGTGGAGCGTCTGCTGCGGAAGGAGCAGGTGGAGGCTGGACCTTTGGAGGACATAGTGGCGCAGGTGTTCAGCTGCCATGCGCTTGTCAACATCAAACAGCATTACAACCGGTTGGGGATTCCGGCGGGCGTGTGCCGGGCTCCGATTCTCTAGAGATGCATATTCGCCTCCTGTAAGACAAAAACTAGCCTATCTACTATCAAAAGGAGACGGAGCGATGCATGAAATCTGGAGCGAAATCTGGAAGGCGCTGGTGCTGATCATTGTCGGGATGCTGGTGCTGCGGCTGGCCGGCCGCAAATCGATCTCGCAGATGACGATTCCTACGACGATCGCCATGATCTCAATTGGGACGATTATTGTACAGCCGATTGCCGATCATAGTATTCTGATTACCATAGTTGCAGCAGCCGTATTCATCATAGTGTTAATTGTAGTGGAATGGCTGCAGGTCCGCTGGGGTGCTCTGGAGCGGCTGATCAAGGGGCCTGCGGTTATTGTTATTGCGGAGGGACAGCTTCAGCCTAAGAATCTGCGGAAGCTGAGATTAACCGTCGATGAGCTGGAGATGAGCCTGCGGGGACAGGGCATCTCCAGGCTCAGCGATGTCAAAACAGCGACGATTGAGCCCAACGGACAGCTCGGATATGAACTGCAGGATTCCGCAAAGCCGGCCACTATGGCCCAGATTGAGGCGCTCTTTGCTAAATATCTGGGTGGAAGCGGTCCAGCGAACGAGGCTGGACACCTGGATCAGCCTGATCCGCAGACGGGGCTTTTTGAAGAGATTAAACTGCAATAAAGATAGACTGGATGCTGTAGAAGGAGGGAGTTCATGCGCAAATTCTTCATAACGGATATCCATGGCGATAAGACGGGTCTGGAGCTTCTGCTCCGGCAGTCTGGAATGAACTGGGCGCAGGACCAGCTGGTCATCGGCGGAGATATGATCAACCGGGGCAAGGACTCGGCCGGAGTGCTTGTTTACCTTAAGCAGCTTACAGAGCGGCATCCGGGCCAGGTCCATGCGCTGATTGGCAATCATGAAGAAATGATGGGGGATTATATAAAAAGCGGAGACAAGCTTTGGCTGAGCCATGGCGGGCGCGAGACGCTAGCGAGCCTGAAGCAGGCTTATCCCGACCCGGAACAACGGCAGGAGCTGATGGAATGGGCCTATTCTTTGCCGCTGTATTTTGAGGATGATGAATATGTATATACACATGCCGGACTGTATACAGAGCAGCCTCTGGAGGAGCAGAGCCGGGAGATTCTATGGATGACAGAATATGAATTCTACCGCCAGCCGCGTGAAGCGCTCCTGGCCTTAACGAATGGCAGGCCGGTGATTCACGGGCATACGCCGGTTGAACGGATCTATGGTGACGGCGTCAGGATGAACTGCGATCTGGGGTCTAATACCTACCCGATACTTGAAGAAAGGTCGCTTGGGCTGGTGAATCTGACGGAGAAGACTTGCCATGTGTATAGGCAGGCAGACCAGCGGCTGGTGACCAGACGGATCGGACGTATCTAGCCCCAGGAGTGACACAAGACAATAGTACTAATTTGATATGAAGAAAAGAAAGGACGGAGTGAGATGAAGCATCCTTTTCACCTGAAGGCGGTATGGAATGGAGGGCGGAACAGCGAAGGGCATATTGATGCGGGCGGACTGCGGACGGTTATATCGATTCCGCAGGAGATGGGCGGACCGGGAACCGGCACGAACCCGGATGAGATGCTGCTGGGTGCAGCAGCGACCTGTTACCTGATTACCCTGGCCGCAATGCTGGAGCGTTCGGAGATTGTTCCAGAGGAGCTGACCCTGGCGTCTGAAGCGACAGTAGATGTCACGAATAATGTGTTCACGTACGAAAAGATTGTGCACAAGCCTAGCATTGTGCTCCAGGCTGGTGCGGCACCGGCGCAGCTGAAGATGGCAGAGCGGCTGGCACATAAGGCTGAAGCCTCCTGTATGATCTCCAGAGCCGTGGCCGGTAACGTCTCTATAGAGACTAAGCCAATTGTGGAAATCTCGCGAGGGAGCGGACAAGCCCGGATAGAGTAATAGAAGCACAGCGGGATACAGAGCTAGAGCTACACTGGTGAGGCAAAATGCTGCTCCACCTCGTAACGCGGCAGCTCTACAATTACTGTGGTTCCCTTGGTGAATTCGCTCTGGATTCGCAGCTGCCCGTCATGCAGCTCGATAATTTCTTTGCAGATGGCGAGGCCCAGGCCGCTTCCGGACTGGCGGGAGCGGCCTTTGAAGAATTTGGTGCCAAGCTGTGCCAGATCCTCAGTCTCGATACCTTCGCCGTTGTCGGCGACTGTGACGAGTATCCGCTCGCCTTCGAGTACGGCTGTAAGGCGGACCTCGCCCTCCGCAGGGGTGAACTTGAAGGCATTATCCAGCAAATTGACAAACACCTGCTTCAACCGGTTAAAATCACCGTCCACCGGCAGCGGCTGATCGGGAAGGTCGGCGTAGAGGCGGATCTGCTTTGTCTGCCCCCGGTATCTGAACTGCAGCAGCAGATCCTCCAGCAGGCCTCTAAGATCATACGGCTGGCGCACAATGCGGATCTCTCCGGCCTGGAATTTGGAGAAGTCCAGCAGATCCTCCACCAGGCCGATCAGCCGGTCTGTCTCCCCGGTCATAACCTCAAGACCCTGCAGGGTCTCCTGTTTATCCGATAGATCACCAACCAGCAGGGTCTCCCCCCAGCCTTTGATGGAGGTAAGCGGGGTCCGCAGCTCATGAGTGACGGAGGAGATGAAATCATATTTGAGCTTCTCGCTCTTGAGGATCTCCTCCGACATATAATTCAGCGTTACCGCAAGGGTGCCGACTTCATCGTCATACCGTCTCTTTGCCCGGACGGCAAAATTACCGGTGGCCATTTCCTTGGCGACCCCGGTCAGCTGCTGGATCGGCCCTACGATCCGTTTGGCGATAATCAGGCTGAGCATGAAGCCGAATCCAATGACGAGCAGCCCGACGATGGCTGCATTCAGCGCAATTTTGAGAATAACGTTATATAGAGGCTCTGCTGAAACCGAGTAGCGCAGCAAGCCGATCGTGCTCCCCGACTCCTTCAGCGCGATAGAGACTGCCATAATTCGTTCCCCGTTCACTGGCTTGATGCTCTGAAAGCTTCCTTTGCCGTTGGCCAGGGCTGCTCTCACATCAGGGGTACTCACCTGCTCTGTACTGGAGAAGCCGAAGGAATTAATGACCACATGCCCGGCTGGACTCAGCACCTCCACCTTACTGCTCTCCTCAGGGGAGAGATTCTCCAGAATATAACGCGCCCGTTCATTCAAGCTATAACTCTCCAGATACTTATTGAAAAAGGTCGCTGAAGTCGTGGCCCTTGTATTCAATGTCTCCATCGCACTGCCCAGATAATAATAGTGGACAGCAGCGATGAACACTCCCTCCAGCAGCAGCACGATCAGGAGCAGCATAAGGGTAATATAGACGATAAGTCTGGACCTGATTCCCTTCAGCACAATTAGCCCCTCCAAATATATCCGAATCCCCACACGGTCTCAAGGAACTGCGGCCCGGAGGACTCCTGTCCGATCTTCTGGCGGATTCGGCTGATATTCACATCTACAATTTTAAGATCTCCCATGAAGTACTGCCCCCATACGGCTGTCAGAATATCATCCCGGTTCATGGCCTTGTTCGGCTGTTCCATCAGCAGCTTAACGATCATGAACTCGGTCGGGGTCAGCGGGATATCCTGCCCGTCCTTCAATAATTTCCGTTCATCCAGCATTAGGGTAAAAGGCGCAAGCTCGATGAGATTCTCCTGCGGCAGTGCTTCTCCCGGATACATCCTGCGGTAGAGTGAGCGAACCCGGGCAACCAGCTCCACCGGACTGAAGGGCTTGACCACATAGTCATCTGCGCCGGATTCCAGGCCCATGACCTTGTCGATTTCCTGGCTTTTGGCGGTGAGCATAATGATTCCCAGCCGGGGGAAGTGTGTCCGCAGAAGGGTGCACACTTCGAACCCGCTAAGTCCGGGCAGCATCAGGTCGAGAATCGCGATGTCAAAATCCCTCTGCTCTTTTGCAATGCGCAGCGCCTCTTCACCGGTAGAAGCCTCCGCGGTCTCGAAGCCTGCCCGCTTAAGGTTGATACACAGCAGATCACGGATAGGCTTCTCATCTTCCAGTATCAGCACTTTCATGAACAGCTCTCCTTCTTATTGCCGGGGCTTCTGGGGTGTGCCGGCCAGCTGAACGACTTCATCCAGTGTCAGCTTCAGCTGATTATAATTCTGCAGATCGGCCCCCTGCAGCTTGCCGGCGGCATCCGCTGCGGGCATTACGGCAACGAATAGCGTAGGCTCCGTGTCATTGTTAGAGTTCCCCTGCTCATACAGCAGCTTATACTCTCTATTCTCAGCCTTCAGCTGGACCTCTGCGGCAGCCCAGGCTTTCTTCGTCAGCAGGCGAAGCTCCAGCAGCGGAGCCTTCACAGCAGACCCGGCATTCTTGTAGCTGAATTGGAGCTTCTCCCAGGGCTGGGGTGATTCTCCCGGAACCTCCAGCAGGGTCTGGCCCGCCCAGGACTTGGGAATACGGAAGTTGAAGCCCCAGCGGTCGAACAGCTCCTGCACGAAGGTCAGGCCGGTCTGTCCGTCCCACTGATAATATTTGGTGATGAATGGGGTCGCCAAGGGAGCCATGCTCTCCGTACCGGCTGGCGGCACCAGGAAGCCGAATTCCAAGATCCCGTCATTATTCACATCCAGGCTGGACTGCGGGTAGTCCTTAATTGCCATACTGCTGCTGCCAAGCAGGTCAGGAGAGACAGCTGGCGGAGACAGCACCAGATCCTTGCTTGCTGCGAGCGCGGTACGCTGATAATCATCTGTTGCCAGTATATCAGTAAACCTGTCTTTTTCCCAAGTCAGCAGTGAAGTATAGGAAGCATGTGCGCCAATGGCGGCATCGATGACGATTGCGTCCCGGGTAGGGGACGCCTTGCCGAACTGGGCTTCGATGACATTACCATCCAGCTTCTGGTCAGATAAGGTCTGCAGCGTACCGTCCTTGAGCCGGAGCAACAGGAGATGGGTCTCACGGATGTTATCTGTGGTGTAGGTACTCTGAAGCAAGGCAATGTCGGTATGCCCGCTTCCGGTCAGGTCGCCAAGGACCAGCTGGTCGTAAGGCTGCTTAAGCAGCTCGGTCAGCTTGCCGCCGCTTAGACTGTAGACCGCCAGCTCTTTGCTTAAGCCCTCCCCGCCGCCGTATCCGAGCAGCAGCTCCTCCGCTCCGTCACCGGTAACATCTGTGAAGGACACTTCATTCAATTCGCTGCCTACTCCGGTAAGGTTAGCCAGCTTGGTCCACTTGCCGTTCTGCTGTGAGAGGAGGAGGGTATTGATCTCGTAATCGGTTTTGTCTGTCTTGTAGAAGGCCAGAAGCTCCTCCTGCCCGTCCTTGTCCAGATCCTGTAATTGAATCGCACTGCCGGATTCCGAGTGGATGGGAACCGTTAAATGCGCGTTGGCCGGTAGAAAGGATTTGACGATTCCGGTAAGATTGCCGTCGCTATTCCCCTGTGCCGGGGCTTGAAGCAGATCGCTCGGCGTCTTCATGGTACCACAGCCGGAGGCGATCAGGCTTAAGAATAAGAGGCTGCTGAGGCCGAAGGTATATTTGTTCATTGCAGTTACGCTCCTTAGGATTCATCTGTGGCTAGTATATCCTAACCTTTCGGGCAATTAGTTTCAAAATGGTAAAGGAGCTGACTGAAGATATAAATCTGAGATGGAAGGGTAGTAACGCAAAGCTTAAACTCGTCGACTGCGGTGAACATTTGGACTTTCGGCCGCTGTTATGTTTGGATTTCCTGATTGAACCCGCTGGGCGCGGTAGAAATCCAAACATAAAGGCGGTCGCTACCGCTCCTACAGTTCCAAATTTCCCCTTCGCTCCTTCCCGCTTTTTGTTAATGGCTTATTCAACTGAAATTGATATCTTCAGTTATCGGGGGAGGGGCAGGCAAAGACCGGCGGAATGGGCCGCTGTCGCTACCATTCCTACAGTCTAACCCAGACTGGGCGGCATGGGTTAGACTGTATCTGAAGCCATGATTCCTACAATGAAAAAAAGGCTGTCCCAATCAGCCTTTTTTAGGCTTTTCGGGACAACCCTGTATATGGTCTGGCTATTCTATTCGCCTGAGCGCCGCAGGCTCTGTCCATTGGTAGCAATAACATCCTTATACCAGTGGAAGGATTTCTTGCGGTAGCGCTCCAGTGTTCCTGTATTGTCGTCGTGGCGGTCTACGTAGATGAAGCCGTAGCGCTTACTTAGTTCAGCGGTTGACGCACTGACCAGGTCAATACAGCCCCAAGAGGTGTAGCCCATGACTTCAACGCCGTCCTCAATAGCTTCGCCCACCTGCACCAGATGGTCGTTCAGGTACTCAATCCGGTAGTCGTCATTAACGGTCGGCACGCCGTCTTCGCCGGTGATCAGCTCATCCTTGGCCCCGAGTCCGTTCTCTACAATGAACAACGGCTTCTGGTAACGGTCATAGAACATATTCAGCACATAACGCAGACCCTGCGGGTCAATCTGCCAGCCCCATTCGGAAGCCTTCAGGTATGGATTAGGTGCGCCCCCGATCAGATTGCCTTCCTGGGTGCGTTTGCTGCGGTCTCCCGTCTCACAGATGCTCACATAGTAGCTGAAAGAAATGAAATCTACGGTGTGCTTGAGGATTTCTGCATCTCCGGGCTCCATGTGAATCTCAATGCCGTGCTCTCTGAAATAACGTTTCATGTAGCCGGGATATACGCCTCTCGCATGAACATCCCCGAAGAAGTAGTTCATATGCTCCGACTTCATCGCTGCAATCACATCGTCCGGGTTAGGTGTCAGCGGGTAGGTTGGCATGCTGAGGATCATACAGCCGATCTGGGCCTGGGGGTTGATCTCATGTCCAATCTTGACCGCAGTAGCACTGGCTACCAGCTCATGATGAATCGCCTGATACAGATCCTGCTTGCTCAGCTTGTCCTTCGGTGTATAGATCCCGCCGCTCATAAACGGTTCGTGCAGGATGGAGTTAATCTCGTTGAAGGTCAGCCAGTACTTCACTTTATCCTTGTAGCGGGTGAATACCGTTCTGGCATACCGTTCGTAGAAGCCGACTAATTTGCGGTTGACCCAGCCGTCATACTGCTTCGACAAGTGCAGCGGCGTTTCGTAATGGGAGAGGGTCACCAGCGGCTCAATGCCGTATTTGTGACATTCATCGAACAGGTCATCATAGAATTGCAGGCCTTGCTCATTCGGCTCCAGCTCATCACCGTTCGGGAAGATCCGGGACCAGGCAATCGAGGTGCGGAAGACCTTGAAGCCCATTTCAGCAAAAAGCTTAACATCTTCTTTGTACCGGTGGTAAAAGTCGATGCCGACCAGCTTCATATTATCCTCGGTAGGCACCTCGGTGATGGGGCCCTTGATTCCTTGCGGAGCTACGTCTTGAGTGGACAGGCCTTTGCCGTCCTCGTTATATGCGCCTTCCAATTGATTGGCAGCTACTGCGCCGCCCCACAGGAAGCCTTCAGGAAATGGAGTACTCATGGATAATCCCGCCTTTTTATAGTTATGGTCAGATATGGTAAGCTATTAATATGTCCCATAATTCCATGCTAAATGTTGTAACGCGTTACATGTCAAGTATTATTTAAAAGATCAGAATTTATGTAAGGAGTGCCATCATGTCGAATCTGGATCAAATCGCCAAACTGTCGGGATTCTCCAAGGCTACGGTATCAAGAGTACTGAATCGTTCTCCCCATGTAAGTCAGGCGACGCGGGAGAGCATCCTGAAGATTATGGAAGAGCTGGACTATGTGCCGAACGGCAATGCCATTTCCTTGTCCAGAGGACAGACGATGCAGATCGGGATGGTTACAGAGGGGATCAACGAGGTGATGCTGCCTTTTCTGAACAGCTTCGTGGAGACTGCGAGCCGGCACGGATATCAGACGATCATCTATACCTCAGGGGGCGATCCGGCCAAAGAGCTGCAAGCCTTCGAGGATATGCGGCGCAAAAGAGTTGATGCGCTGGTGATCAGCACCTGCGTCAACGATCAGGCGCTCCTTGGCTCCTATTGCAAATACGGGCCAATTGTGTCCTGGCAGCGGATGGAGCTTCCGGAGATTCAGAGTGTCGCCATGAATCAATATGACGGGTACATGCTGGGGCTTGAGCATGTGATCGGACGGGGGTATACGCGGATTGCCAATGCCTGGGGCAGGCCGACCAGTATGAATACCTCCGGGCGGATACAGGCGTATCAGGATGCAGCCCGCACACACGCTCTGACGGTTAACCCGGACTGGTCACAGACGGGCATCCACTCCATCCGCCAGGGCGAAGGGCTGATCCGGGAGCTGCTGCTGAGGTCCGGCGAGCGTCCGAATGTCATCCTCTGCGCCAATGATATGGTAGCGGCAGGGATACTGAGCGAGGCCCGCAGGCTTAAGGTGAAGGTGCCGGAGGAGCTGGCGATTGTCGGATTCGACAATACGGAGCTGGCCCATACGCTGGGAATCACCTCGATTGATAATCCGATTGCCGCACAGGCGCAGAATGCGCTCTATCTGATTATCGGCAAGCTGGGGGGAACAGAAGCCGGGCAGCAGCAGCTTGAATTCCAGCTCGTACAGAGAGCTACTACTTGAATAAGCCGTGAACCGTCCGATTTGGGCGGGTTCGCGGCTTTTGTGCTTGTATAGGAAACTATAGCTTCCTTCTGCTGTGGAAAAGGTGTGTGTAAATTTGTGGATAAGAGTTCTTTGAATGATTCGTAGAATGACTTTGATGCTGAATGTGACTGAAGGCTGAGGGTATGCTTAAAACCGAACACAATGGGACCGGGAGCGCCACGTAGGCCGTGCGTTTATCGCAAGAGACGTATTTTCACAGAAAAACTGAATACAATGGGTGCCGCTGCGCGGAGGGAAGGGCCCCATGCATCATAGGCAGTAACATTTTAAGAGGAATCCTGCCAAAAATGCAACAATACTGCCCCAAAGAAGCGGTCAATGCTGAAATCCTGCACGAACTGCAACAAATTCAGCGCTAACTTGCTCTAAACACCGAAATTTGTGCAAATCATGCAACAATGTACTTCAACCCGTAAAAGATATAGAGGAATCCTGCAAAAAGAGCAACATTACTGCTCCTTAAAAGCGGCCGGAGGGAGAAGAGTGAAAAGCCTCTTAAGAGCGGCATAAGGCATTTAACATCGTTCACCCGTCAGGGTGATTTGTTTGAGCTGCACTTGCTGAAACGGATGTCGTCCTTCAGAAAATAATCTTCTGCGCCGCCATGATCCGGCCGATCTCAAAGATGGCGGCGCATTCCACGAAATGAACCTCGGAGATAATTGAATGGTCGTGCGTTCTGTAGTAATACCTGCCGTCGGTATACACGTGATCGTAGATAAGGCTGATGTCATACACCGAGGTGGGGTAGAGCTCCCCTTCGCCCTTGGCGATCCCCGCTGTTATGGAATGATGCCCTGAGCCTTCCACGAAGGAGATGCCAAGCGGGAGCCAGAGGGTAACCTGATGATCCTTATCCTGCCGCCAGCTTCCGTTCAGGGTACCTTCACCGATGCGGATCAGACTGTCGCGCAGCTTGCGGGGAATCCAGGGGGAGGGGAAGACCAGGTCACGTGCCAGGTTGATGATTCTGCTGCTGTTGTCAATCTGCCGCATCAGGAAGTGGAAGCTCCGTCCATCCAGCGTAACCTCGGCCCATTCATCAAAGAACAGGTTGTCCGAGAACATCCGCTCCAACTGGTCGACCTCCCCGTAGAGCGCGGGCATCAGCATGAGCTGGCTCTGAATACGTCTGCCGATGAGCCGGATGAAGTCCACAATCGGGTGGGTCTCGGGCTGGAAATAACCATAATTGATATCATAATAAAAGCCGAGATTCTCATTGATTAAATCCTTGGCAAACGCCATGAGATTATCGAATTCTTGTTTCATCGTCATGCAAAAGCTGCTCCTTCAACCATATGATAATGTGCTTATCATATTACGTGCCATGCTCCCCTGTCTGTGATGAAAACAGCAGGTAAAGATTGGTTTAACAGCAGCTCCGCAGCTTACCCTGCAAACTCCTGGACCTCGTCCAGTGTCGGCAGCGCGGCAATCGCCCCGACCTTGGTGCAGACCATCGCCCCCACCCGGTTGGCGAAGGTGACGAATTCTTGCTGCAGCTCCGCGCTGCGGGTGAAGTCTGCCGGATGGGCCAGCTGGCTGATCCGGCAGAGCAGCGCTCCGATGAAGGCATCGCCGGCACCGGTGGAATCGATGGACTTCACGGTGATGCTCGGAATCAGCAGCCGGGAGTCCGGGGAGATCAGGGTGCCGTCTCTGCCCAGAGTAACGGCTACTGCTCCGGCTCCCCATTCATGCAGCATATCAAGGGCGGCATCACGGTCCGCTTCGCTTGTAATCAGCTGCAGCTCCTCGTCGCTGACCTTTACCAGATCGGCCAAATATGAACCGTTGTCAGATGGGGTTCGATGATCCGGGATTCCGAGGCATCGTCGAAGCCGCAGACCGCTACCTGCTCCGGCACCTTGATTCCTCTGTTCTTAAGTGACTTCATGACACGGATTGAAGCGGAAGAATTCGGTCTTATTATTCATCATACAGCTACTGAGTATACTGAACTCATCTACTCTGCTGCTGAAGACACTCTAACCCTGCACAGAGATCAGTCCGGCGAGACCGGCTTCTCGGACATATTTCCCGATCTCCAGAGCACGGGGGGAATCGGCAGCCTGAAGAGCCTGCGTATCCTGCTGGATGCCTGTTCGGTGGAGGTGTTCGCCAATGACGGCCTCGCCGCCATCACCAGCCTGGTCTTCCCTGGAGGCATCTGCTCGGGCCTAAGCTTCTATGCTAAGGGCGGCAGTGTACAGCTCCAGGGCGGGCGCCTGTCTTTCATGGAATAAATAATCAATAGAATGAATCCCGGACAAGGGTGTTCCGCACAGCCATGAGATCATGGCTGGCTGAACACCCTTTTTGGTATGGCGGGACCGCGGCACCGGTCCACGCCAGCCTTAGACGCCCGGTGCTGCCGTACGGACCGGAAACATCCGGCTGAACAGGAACCGGGTCAGCGGACCGGCCACCAGCAGCTGGAGCGGCAGGGCGCAGATGAAATTAAGCCCCAGGATGGAGAAGTAATGACGGAAGAAGTTGTCCCCGAATCCGAAGTGTGCTAGTGTGCCGTATAGAGACATGAGAATGACCATGCCGCAGACCATGAAGCACGAGATCGTCAGCACTTTGCGGATCTGGGGGGCGGAAGGCTTCACTATTTTGAAGGCCAGCCCCCTGGCAATTCTGCCAACCACCACAATATCGCAGAACAGGGCAACGGCAAGTGCCGGGAGCAAGCCCACAGCCACATCCGTGAACAGCCTGCTGTTGAATCCGTTAGAAATAATTACATTATAGAAAGACATAAAGACGACCATGCAAAAACACATCATACTGGTGAAAATTAAAGCTTCTTTTTTGTTGCTGCCCATGTTTCCGAACTCCCTTAAATGTAAGTTTATCAAACTTCACTTATAGTAGCAGTGGGAGGGATTATTGTCAACTTGGTTGACAATTAAGGCAACAGAGATTCCCGGTAAGGCGGAACTGCATTTCTCTAATGGAGGTCTTGTAAATGAAGGAGTATATGAGCGGGTTGAATCTGGTCGATATGATCAGCGAGAAGCATAAGATGCTGCGGGACAAGGTAAACCAGATGAGCGGCGAGCCGCTGAATAAGACGGAGACGCATATTCTGGCGATGCTGGAGCAGCACGGCGTTCTGTCCATCTCGGAGATCAGCAGGCTGATCAGCATTTCCCGCCAGGGCACGCAGAAGACGATCAACAATCTGCTGGCCGAAGGTTACGTGGGTACCTCTGCTAAGGAAGGGAACAACCGGGACAAGCCTATCGTGCTCACTGCGAAGGGGACAGCGGCTTGCCGGAGTATGCTGGAGATCAAGCATACTATTGAGGACGAAATCACGGCCCGGATCGGCAGGGAGCAGGTGGAGCTGCTGCGGACGCTGCTTACACAGGACTGGCTCTGAGACCTCCTGAAAATGGCTGAATATAGCAAAAAAAGCTGAAATAAGCAAACGGGACGAAGCGGAAAGCCTGCTTGGTCCCTTTTGCTGTGTCTTTCGGCGAATATCATTTGTTATTCATGGTTTGGGGTTTGTCTAGGATATCTGCATATATACAGATGGTGATAAAAGAATTAATGTAGTATCGAACGGCAGCAAAAATAGTGTCTGTATCCAATTATAGGTCCAGATTTTATTCGTGCACCAGGGGTAATATAACTACAAAAAAAGTCGGTGAGTGATAATGATGTCTTCGGTTAAAAGGTTCCTGATCGGACGGCCGCTGAAGTCCGATCAGCTGGGAGAACAGAAGCTTAACAAAACCAAGGCCCTAGCCATTCTGTCCTCGGATGCCTTATCCTCTGTGGCCTATGGCCCGGAGCAGATTCTGCTGGTGCTGATCACCGTTAGTACAGCCGCATTCTGGTATTCCATTCCGATTGCAGGCGGGGTACTGGTGCTGCTCCTGGCCCTGATACTCTCCTATAGGCAGATCATCTTTGCCTATCCCCAAGGCGGCGGGGCTTATGTCGTATCCAAGGAGAATCTGGGTAAATATCCGGGTCTGATTGCCGGGGGCTCCTTGCTCGTCGATTATATACTTACCGTAGCGGTCAGTGTCTCTGCGGGAACGGATGCGATTACTTCAGCTTTTCCGGGTCTGCATCCTTATAATGTGCTGATTGCCATCATCTTCGTCCTGCTGATCACGACCCTGAATCTGCGCGGGGTCACCGAGTCTGCCTCTTTCCTGGCGTATCCGGTTTATCTGTTCGTCCTGGCGATGTTCATTATGATCGGGCTGGGCCTGTTCAATGTGCTGACCGGAAGAGTACCGGCGGAGCTTCACACCTCACTGGGAACACCGGTGGCCGGAATCAGCCTGTTCCTGCTGCTGCGGGCGTTCTCCTCAGGCAGCTCGGCGCTGACTGGGGTGGAGGCCATATCGAATGCGATCCCCAATTTCAAGGCACCGGCACCGAATAATGCAGCCAAAACCTTAGCGGCGATGGGAATTCTGCTCGCGCTGTTATTCTCAGGCATCGTCTTCCTGGCGTATTATTACGGCATTGCTCCGCGTGAACAGGTCACGGTGGTGTCCGATATTGCCGAGCATGTCTTTGGCCGCAACTTCATGTATTATGTCGTGCAGGGCACGACAGCCTTAATTCTGGTTCTGGCGGCGAACACCGGATATTCCGCATTTCCGCTGCTGGCTGTGAATCTGGCGAAGGATAAATTCATTCCCCGGATGTTCACCGTGCGCGGAGACCGGCTGGGGTACTCGAACGGCATTCTCAGCCTGGGCATCTTGTCGATCATCCTGATCATTGCCTTTGAGGGGCGGACGGAGCATCTCATTCCGCTGTATGCAGTCGGGGTCTTCATCCCGTTCACCCTGTCGCAGACAGGCATGATCGTCAAATGGCTCCGGCACAAGCCGGAGGGCTGGCTGCCTAAGCTGATCATCAATGCAATCGGGGCGCTGATCAGCTTCATTGTCACAATGATGTTCTTCCTGACCAAATTCACGCAGGTCTGGCCGGTCCTGGTCTTCCTGCCGCTGATTATCCTGTTCTTCTACCGCATCTACAAGCATTATGAATCGGTCGCCGACCAATTGCG
Organism: Paenibacillus sp. FSL H8-0122; assembly: GCF_038005345.1. Classification (NCBI taxonomy): domain Bacteria; kingdom Bacillati; phylum Bacillota; class Bacilli; order Caryophanales; family Paenibacillaceae; genus Paenibacillus; species Paenibacillus sp. FSL H8-0122. The sequence goes on from NZ_JBBOTB010000001.1 coordinate 399,818, forward strand.
GGTAGCCACCTGCGGGGAGCCGCCGCTTGCGATTGAAGGGAATATCATCATCCTGCCGGTAGCAGGGATTACCCATGTGGTGGAGAATTCCTTGCGGTATGCCAAGTCGCTGAGTGCGCAGCAGATTATCGCCGTCCACATCCCGTTCGAGCGGGAGGATGACGCTATTTTCGAAGAGAAGTGGAAGAAATTCCACCCGGAGGTGCGGTTAGTGACGCTGTATTCGCCTTACCGCAGCATCATTCATCCATTGACCAAGTTCATAGATACGGTTCAGCGCAAGGCCAGCGAGTCGAATTATCAGGTGACCGTCATTGTCCCTCAATTCATACCGAAGAAGGGCTGGCATAACATTCTGCATAACCAGTCCAGTCTGCTGATCCGCGCACATCTGCTGTACCGGCGCAATGTAATTATCACTACCGTTCCTTATCATTTGAAAAAATAACAGGATTATGCGCATGGAAGCCTCCAGCTTACGGATATCCGCAGGCTGGGGGCTTTCTGTACCTCCCCGGCATGTGATAAGCTTGACTCCATAAGTGCAGATTTGCTTCTTCAAGGTTGAGTTAAGCTAGTAGTAACAGTCAGCGGATGGAGGGACAGAGGTTGAAGAAACGCAGGTTGAACGGGACTCGAATTAAGGCAATACTGATGATGCTTATGCTTGTCCTGCTGCTTACAGGGTGCGCGCAAGGCACGGCCCATGTAACCGTGAAGAAGGACGGCTCCCTGGATCTGGCCTTCAGTCTATTGCTGGATGCCCGGGCTGAGAAGCTGGTCAGCGGCAAGGTGGAGGAGCTCCTAACCACCCGGCTGGCGGCCGCAGGCATAGAGCTGAAGAAGACAGCAAGCGGCAAATCAACGGAATATCAATTTCATAAATCGTATGCTTCGATGGAGGAGCTGAAGAACAGCAGCAGCGGCTTCGATATTGTAGAGGCCAAGGCGGGACAGACGGACAGGTGGCTGTATACCAAATACGATGTGGTGGCCCAGCCTAAGCTGAATGCCTACACGGATGAGATTATTGACGGCCTTGGCAGCTTGAATGTCCCTAAGTCCCTGGTGCGGCTGCTGATGGGCAGCTTCTCCGCCGATTTCAAATTAACGATTCCCTATGATCTATACGGGCCTAATAATGCGGCCGAGCAAGACGGCAACACGTTAACCTGGCATGTGTCCCTTGCGGATTCCGAGCCGATTCAGCTGGTAGTCTATGTACCGGATATCAAGAATATTGCAATTACAGCGGGCGGTATCTTACTGATTCTGGCTGTACTTCTTACATGGTTTATCAGAAAAAGAAAGCTGAAGAGGTCCAAGACCCCGCCTGAAGGGCCTGTGCCTACTCATCGTCCGGGACCGCTCTAAGCTTCGTGTGGAAGCTGTCACGGTACTGGCCGGGGGTCATCCCCTCCTGCTTGCGGAAGGAACGGATGAAATTCTGTGAATTGTTGTATCTCAAGCGGGAGGCGATATCCTTCACGGGCATATCGGTCTCCTCCAGCCACTTCTTGGCCATTTTGAACCGGTACATAGTCAGGTAATCACTGAAATAATACTGCGTTTCCTTGCGGAACACACTGCTGATGTAGTTGGCGTTATAATGCAGCCGGGAAGCACACTCCTCCAGCGTCAGATCCTGGTCATACTCATGCTGGACGATGTCGATCAGCTTCTCGGAGATATTATGATACTGGGCGTTCTGCCTGCTATGGAAGATGACGATGACCGGCTGGATGACGATGGTCCAGAACCAGTCTTCAATCTCGGCCACGATATGCAGATCGGTCAGCTCCTCGAACAGGGAACCGCCCGCGTGGTAGATCTGGTTCAGCGTAATTCCCGATTCCTGCATCATAATGAGCGTATTGTTCAGCAGCCGGGTCAGCGGAATCTGATATTCCTGCGGCGACAGTCCCAGCGCAAAAATACACTTGAACAGCTTATGCAGCAGCTCCTTCGCCTTATCGCTGTCAGCCAGCTTGATGGCATCCATCAGGTCATTTTCCGTGTGGGTCGGGTAGTTCAAATTGAGATAATGCTTGCCTGAATTGATATTCTCGTACTGGATAATGATGCCTTTGCCCAGGGTAATCCGGTGCTTCAGGGCCTCCAGGCTTTCCCGGTAGGCAATGGACATTTTGTCAAACGAATGAAACGGCAGGCTCAGCCCAATGCTGACCTGCAGCTTCAGGACCCCGTTAATCTCCTGCTGGAGCTTCTCCGTAAGCGCATAGAGCATCCGGTGAAAAGCTTCCGTGTCCTCATCGGGGCTGCCGATTAAGACCGCCAGGGCATGGCCCATCATCACAGGGGTTAGCCTGTGCTGCGCAGAGACCAGCTCCTGAGTCATATTATGCGCTGCGAATAACAGCAGATTGAGATCCTTTTTCTCATAGCTGTTCTCCTCGGAGAAGTCGATGCTCAGCGTAATGACAGCCATCGTCTTCCATTCCTCGACTTGCTTGCCGTACCCGTATTGCTCCAGCTCCTCCATCAGCTCGCGTCTTCTCAGATTGCCTCCGAACGCCTGAATCAGAAAGAAGGTCCGCACCTGTCCGAGATGCTGGCTGACCTCCTTCTCCAGCTGTGACTTGGATTGGAACAGGGAATGGACCTGCTCACCGATGAGCTGGAATTCATCCGTACGCCCTGCCCGCAGACCGGGACGGCGCAGTCCAATCTGGGTCAGCAGCCGTTCGATGGGGGTGTACATACGCCGGGAGCCTAGCCAGGCAAGCATCACAGACAAGAGCAGCATGAACGTGCAGACAAATACCGTGTAAGTGCCGATTTTGCCGGATTCGCGGGTCAGACTCTTGATGGAGGTGGCCGACAGATAGATCCAGCCGTTCAACTGGGAACGCATATAGGTGATCGAGTAATCGGCTTCATTAAGCTTGGTCTTGAATTGTCCCGATGGCTCAGTGGCAGCGGCGATCTGCTCGAATCCCGTGAACCCGGCCGCTGCGGCAGGCTCTCCGATCAGCTTGCGGTCTGAATGCAGCAGAATCCGTCCGCTCTTGTCCAGCACCATAATACTATCCAGCGGCTGCATATCGGGATTAATGAAGTCCTGAAGACTGCAGGCCGGAATATTGGCCAGAGCCAGTCCGTATTTCTGCAGCTTGGTCACCGGCAGCTTCTTAATCAGGCTGATGCTGTAATTGCAGCCGGTCACGTTAATGCTCTCTTCACTGTAGAACAGGGAGGAGGGGTTCAGCACCCAAGAAGAGCTGCCTTCCACATTCAGCAGATTCGTCAGCTGCTCGTAATTGCGGTATTCATTCAGCCGGTAGAGCCCGGAATTCTTGATCATCCAGTTCTGGCGCTGATTGAGCAGGATGACATCCTCCAGCTTCGTATCGAAGGACTGCATATTGCGGATCTCATTGCGGATGTCGTTATATAAAATGAAATCGTTTTCACTAAGCGGGTTGTTCAGCGCCTTCTTCAGCACCGAAGAGTTCACGACCTGGTTCAAGGTCTGGTTGACAGTATTCAGCTTATGCTCTACATTTGAGGTAATTTGTAAAATGAGCTCCTTTTTGCTTTCGTTAACATTTTTTTGAATTTCACTGGAGGATGTGAAATAGGAGAACGAACCAATAAACAGCACCGGCAGGATGCTGATGGCGAACGCGAACATAGTTAATTTACTGAGAAAGCTAAGATGTTTCAACAGCGTTCAGCACCTTTGCATGAAATAGGAAATCACTGTCTTAAGTGTATGCATCACGAAGGATAATAACAATAATCATCTGGTGCCGCAATAATCATTTTCTCTAATCATTCATACATAAGCTACATTATTCAATAGATAGGCTTCTAAGGCAGATAAATATTACGCTTCAGGGGGTTATGGAATGTTCAACCGGTTAACGGGCAGGAAGAAAGCTCTTGCAGGGTGCTTCATCCTATTCTTATCGTTCATGATGTTAAGCGCTTGCAGCGGGGATAAGTCTGGGCGTTCTGATTCAGCAGGTGTACCGGCACCGATCTCGATTCTGGCACCGCTGCATTTTCCGCAGACGCCTTCAGCGGAGCTGATCGCCGAGATTGAGAGACTGACCGGGACACAGCTTGATATTACCTGGGTGCCGGAGGGCGTCTACACGGACAAAATGAATACCGCACTGACCACCGGCTCCCTCGGCAAAGTAACGTTCGTGAAATTCACCGATTATAATCCAGTCAAGAATATGATCCGCTCGGGCGCTTTTTGGGAGATTGGTCCCTATCTGGCAGAATTTCCGAATCTCAGTCAGTTGAATGCGGCGATTCTTAAGCAGACCTCGGTGGACGGGGGAATCTATGGCCTGTATACCGAAAGACCGGCTTCCCGGCAGGGCATTATTATCCGCAAGGACTGGTTGGAGAAGCTGCACCTCAGTTCCCCCGGAACGCTGGAGGAGCTGTATGAGGTGATGAAGCAATTCACCATCAATGACCCGGACGGCAACGGCAAGGCAGACACCCTCGGACTGGTGGACCGCAACGATCTGGTGTACGGGGTATTCAAGACGTTAAGCTCCTATTTCGGCACGCCGAATAACTGGAAAATCGAAGATGGACAGTTCATCCCGGAATTCGCCACCCCTGAATATATGGACACGATGAACTTCATGAGCAAATTATACAAGGAGGGGATCATTAACCAGGATTTCGCCCTGACCAGCAAGGAAGTGCAGCGGGACAAATTCATCCGGGGAACGGCCGGGATCTTCATCGGGAGCATGACGGATGTGCAGCGGCTCTCCATTGAGGCCAAGGCGATCAACCCTAAGGCAGAGCTGACGCTGATTAACCGGATTAAGGGGCCGGACGGATATAAGGTATGGTCCATACCCAAGTACAACGGCTTGTACCTCTTTTCACGTAAAGCCATTGCTACCGAGCAGGAGCTGAAGCAGGTGCTCGGATTCTTCGACCGCACGATGGATGAGGATGTAGCTAACCTGATGGCTTACGGCTTCGAGGGCCGTCATTATAAGCTGGATGTATACGGCAAAGTGATTCTTCCGGAAGAAACGTCCCAGCTGCGGGTGTATGAGGTCAATCCGCTCAATTCCCTGATGATCGCTGATGTAGGCAATACCCATATCAAGGAGGTCGCACAAAAGGAGCAGCTCACCGCCCTGGCCGACCAGCTCAGCCGGGATAACGAGCAGTTTCTCGTCGATGACCCCACCGTGTCACTCACCTCGCCGACCTATGACGAGAAGAACGCCGAGCTGTCTGCCATTATCGTAGATGCCACCTACAATTATATTCTCGGTAATATCGACGCCGCCGGCTTCGCCGGAGAGGTTGAGAAATGGAAGACCAGCGGCGGCAGCCTGATTATTCAGGAGTATGGGGAGGCGGGGGGGAGGGTGCGGGGGTTGGAGGAGTGAGGGATACAGGGGCAGAGACGGAATTACAGCCAACTCAGAGATAACCCGCTCCATGTTCGCTTACAACTTCTAAATTGTGGTAAGATAAGGGTTATTCTAACTTTCTGGATTATAAGGAGAAAACATGAAATCAATCGTTATCCAACCTGTCAACGCCCAGAATTGGGAAGAAGCTCTAGAGATATCTGTCTGTAAAGAGCATAGGCACTTCGTTCCTTCAGTGATGGAGTCGCTAGCATATGCCTATATCAAGCCGTGGGATGAAGCGTTAGATCCGTATATTCTGTCCATTGATGGCGAAATTATCGGATTCTTCTATCTTTCATTTACTCCCGGAAGCTCAGATAATTACTGGATTGGCGGGTTTCAGATTGACCACAGGCACCAACGAAAAGGCTACGGGAAACAAGCAATGATAGAAATCATTAAGTTCATTAAAGAAGTTCATCCGAAGTGCAGCCTAATATCCCTAACGGTGGAACAAGAGAATTCAGTAGCACAGAAGCTGTATGAAGGATTAGGATTCACCAGCGAGCAGCGCTTGAACCAGGATGGGGAGATCATCTATACCATTCAGCTTGACTGAAGATCAATTCATAATGAAGGTTGTGAACACTTTGACTATTGTTGAATTACATAAGATTACCCCCGAGCTGGAACACGAATGTACTCAATTGAGCGTGAGCACGGAGCAGTTGGACTTGGTGGCAAGTAATGCAGATTCCCTTGTGCATGCGGTAAATGAGCCCACATCGATACCCTACGGTATTTTTGCTGAAGGAAGGATGGTCGGATTTATCCTTTTTGATAATGAAAGATATACAGACGGCTACTATTGGATTCTGCGATTTATGATTGACGGGAGATATCAGGGACAAGGTTATGGGAAATCGGCTATTAAAGAAGTCATTAAGATGCTGAGTAGCCGCGAGGACTGCAAACAGATTAGGGTATCGCATATTCCGCATAATCTAACGGCCAATAAGCTCTATAAGGATGTGGGATTCACCGAGACCGGGGAGTTTGAAGATAACGGGGATATTATTTTGGCGTATACGATGTGATGCTCAATACCGTTATCCAGCCCAGCGCTGGACCTTATAAGAATCAGATAATACCCGCAGTTCCGTTTTGGAGCTTGCAGGTATTTTTCATTTTCATGTGTGAGATTGGCTGATCTAACGTATGTGGAAAATTACCTTGTGGTCTCGATTTTCTTTCCTGATATTGCAGGACCCATCCATGTATGCCATACTCAGCAGCAAACGGTTCACTTTTTTGAACGGAAGGCGGAAGGAGAGGGGGAGTGACATGGATAAGCAGCAAGCTGCCCGCTTGATCAAGGAGGATTTCAGGATGTGCCAGAAGAAGGCTCCAAAAATTTTTATTACATGGACGTCAGAACCAACCTCGGTACGCTGAGAAATGTGGTGAATCATATCGATGACTTTATTGAACGTTTTTATTAGACACAAACTGGGGGTTCCATCATGAAAGCCATGGTTATCGAAAAATACGGAAAAACACCGCTTCTGTCAGCGGACCTCCCAATGCCGCAAATCGGTGAGCAAGATGTGCTTGCAGAAATCCATGCAGCAAGTATCAATCCGATCGATTTCAAAATCCGGGATGGCAAATTGCGTATGTTATTGAAATATGAACTGCCGCTTATTTTGGGCAATGATTTCTCAGGTGTGATTATCCAGGTGGGCGATAAGGTGAAGAAATTCAAAAGAGGCGATGAAATCTACGGCCGGCCCAGAAAAAGCAGAATCGGCACCTTCGCGGAGTATATCGCTGTTCATGAGGACGATATCGCGCTGAAGCCCCGTAACCTATCGTTTGAAGAAGCGGCTTCTATTCCGCTCGTAGGACTCACCTCGTACCAGGCACTGCATGATATTTTACAGCTGTCGGCTGGACAAAAAGTATTGATTCAGGCGGGAGCGGGCGGAGTAGGTACCTTCGCAATTCAGCTTGCCAAAGCGATGGGGCTATACGTTGCAACTACTGCAAGTGAAGCCGGTGCTGAACTCGTGAAGTCACTTGGAGCCGATCAGGTCATAAATTATAAAACAGAGCAGTTCGATCAGGTGCTGCACAATTATGACGGAGTATACGATACCATTGGCGGAGAAACGTTAGAGAAAGCATTCCGCATTGTCAGACCTGGGGGACAAGTCGTATCGGTATCAGGGCTGCCCAATGCCCGTTTTGGAAAAGAATACGGGTTAGGCTTCCTGAAGACTAATCTTTTGCGGCTCGTCACCCGAAAACTTACAAGATTGGAACGCCAGCACAAGGTGAAATACAGCTTCCTGTTCATGAAACCGAGCGGCAGACAATTGGAGCTCATTACTGAATATATGGAATCAGGAGCAATACAGCCTGTGATTGACCGCGTATTCCCTTGGGCAGAAGCGCAGAAGGCAATGGAGTATTCCGAATCCGGCAGAGCCAAAGGTAAAATTATATTGAAAATAAAGTGATATCAGTTTTCCAAGCTCCACCACGGTTACGCCATCCTTTGAAGGATAGTGTAGCCGTTTTTGCGTAGTATCTAACACAAATAAGACTCAATTTCATCAGAATGGCAATCGTAATGCCAAAATTTTAAAGTTCAGGAAAAAACATAAAACAGTACTTGATTAACGTATCGTGCATTGATATATTTTGTGTAATATAAAAGGGATTTTATTCTATAAATCACAAATTGAAGAGAAAAGGTGGTTGCGAATTGCAGACAACGACTACGATATTATCGGAACTGGAGGGGTATTTACCCAGTTCGCTAAGCGTTCTCAGCTTCTTTCCGGGACACTCAGCAATATCCTTCGCGGGCACCGGCCTGTTGCGATGCAGCAGTTGGACCGGATTACTCAGGCCATGGGACAGGAGGAAGGGTATTTCTACGACTTGTACATTAATGACTATATTATCGGCGGCTCTTCCGACTGGCGGAGGATTGGACCGCTGCTGCTCCGCTGTGCCGAACTGAACAAGCTGGAGAGTATTGAGCGAATGGCCCGCCATATTATGGACAATCTGATGTACGCTCCCCTGTTGTTTGATAGTGCAGAAGAACTTTTCATGGCCGGGAAAAGGGATGCCGCCGCCGCAATCTATGAGATCGTCGCCGAATCTGAACGTTATCAGCATTCGGAACGGCTGGCCCTATGCCAGTTCAGGCTGTTTACCATTGCGCTCAGCGATGACCAGAACCGGAACCTGTGGGCTGCGAATCGGTTCGAGCCTTTTGTCGAACGGTTAGATGAAGTTGATCAGCTCGATGCACTCAAAGAGCTTGCCAATACATACCGCTCCCTACAGCGCTGGGACAAGGTTGAGGAATACGCCGCTAAGATGGGCCATAAGGCCAGAATTCAATATGACCTGAAGGTCCGTGACGAACACAGAGCATCGGAACCGGTCAAGCTTCCCGGCAGACCGCTGTTCTTTTACATTGCTTACAGTGATCTGCTGCGCGGAAATGTCTGCGATGAATTAGGTGATTATGAAGGAGCTTTAGGTTACATAAGGAGCTATGCTGATTTGGGCTGGGTAAGAGAGCAGGGGGATGAGACGGAGCATTGGAAGAGCCTATTTATGGTCCAAGGCAAATATTATTCTCACCAAACTGTTAAGCGGAGACTCAACAGTAATTAAGCAATATTCAGTCTATCTTAAAGCACACCAAGAGGAGAGAGTTACCGGTTTGTTGTATATGCTCAAGGCTGCTAATAAATACAACTTTAATATCGATGATACTTTACAACAATTTAAGCAGGACTTAGAGAAGAGTGTTACTGATCTGGTCCAGGTCAGATATTCCCGCAAATTAGTTCTAGACCGTCAAGCTAATTTACTGTTGGAACTGGCGAAGTACTGTCTGACAGAGGTGAATATCACAGCGGATTGGAATTTCTAACGAAGTCGGTTCAACAGTATCAGTTGATCAACGATGAGAAACATAAGATCTTGGGCACTTTTATCAGTATACTTAAGCATTCCAGAAGCAGTACAGCTAACAGTTGAACAAGCTATTTCTCCTACAATCCTCAATCGAACCATTACCTCTACACTGCTGATCTTCATTCAAAAATTCATCCAATCACCGTCGTCGCCCACTCGCACCAGACTTCAAGTACACACCTGAACGATTTGCAGAAGTATCGGCATAATAGCACCGCTTGAATGAGATTCCTGCACATGGTAGGATATTTATGCAGTCTGCTTATCCAAGCGGTTGCGGGATAGGAAGTAGCGGTGTTCTTTGCGGGACTTACGCTGCTTCCTTCTTTATTTTTGGAGCTCGTCAAACACCTTTTCAATTCCCTTGCGAACGATTGCGGAACGTGACATATTAAGCTTTTCTGCAGAAGCATCAAGCTTGCTCAGAATTTCCTGATCGACACGTATTTCAATCTTTTTGCTTTTGGGATTATCAGATAGTGGACGCCCCAACTTTTTAGAGGACATTACATCGCCCCTTTTTTGTCCTGATAACAATATATTATTATCAGGACAAAAAAGTCAATGAGTTCCTTCATGATTGATCTATCTTTCAGCCAAAAAATGAAGCTAACAACAATAAAAGTGCAGAACAAGATAAGAATAATGGTAAAGGGAGAGGAGTGGGTTAATGAGAGGTCAAGTACAAAGACACCATTTACTTCATAGGAGGTAAGATTTTGGAGCCAAGTGATGAATTTATGGATTACGTGATTTCAAAGGCACGTGAGATTGGAAAAGAATTTGTGATTGATTCAGGAGAAGGGAATGATTGCGCAAATAATGAACATGGTTGGTATATCGAAGACTTAAGCGGTTGGCTAGTGGATGCTCACGACTTTGAAGCCGTATTGGCAGCAAAATTAGAACAGAATACAGATAAATATTCTAATTGTTATGTCTCCGCGTATTGGGGATATGATGCGGAAGGAAAGTTGTCTATTCGGTTTGAATACGTACCAAGCTATGATCTGTAAAACGATGTATATAAGCTATTCCCTTAAAATGTTGCACATAATGCATCTCTGGACCGCCTATATCAGGACACTACAAAGGAATGTTGCACGAAATGCAGGAATTCTTTCTTTGAGCGGCTTAGAAGAGAAGGAATGCTGCCTTTTCTGCAACATTTTTTGATTATGGTTAGTTTTATGAATGGAATGTTGCAATTTGTGCAGGATTTTTGAGTAATAGCGGACTAATCAGCCTCCTTATCTACTAAGGCCCCGCCGCGCGAAGCGGCGGGGCTATTCCCTTTGCTCCCTTTCAAGGATAGGCCTTGAAAGCCCCTCTCCAACTGAGCGGCAGAAAGGGACGGAGGGAGGTTTGGAACTGTAGGAGCGATAGCGTCCACCTTTGTCTCCGGATGTTATCTGCTGGAAGCATATAATCAACAACATCTGGAGACAACAGCGGCCGGAAGTCCAAAGCTCACGCAGTCCCGCCCACCGCCGCACCTACCCGCCGCCGCACCCATCCTGTCATCGCAGTTCCGCCCGCCGCCATTTCCGTCATGCCAACACCACTCCCACGCTCTAGCTTTCAATGCCTATCCCCCCATCACACGATAATCATTAACCCACACCTCCAGCCGCAGCGCACCTTTATGAGCAAATGATTGTATTCGTAATCCTTCGTGCCCTGTATTGTGAGGCTTGTAACCAATACAAGTTAAACGGAGGTCAAAAAGGAATGACGAAAAAATCCTTCACCCTGCTCCTAAGCTCGCTGCTGACCCTCAGCATGTTGTCCGCTTGCGGCGGTAACAACAACAAAGAGGCGGCAGCTACGAAAGACCCGGGCGCCAGCACCGGGACCAACACCACCGCAACCACGGACCCAGCCACTGCTGAGCCGGAGAAGCCGACTGAGATCAAAATCATGCTCCCGCTGAACACGACAGATACTCCACCGGATACGATCAAGAATGAAGTGGAGAAATTGACGAATACAAAGCTGACCTACCAGTTCTTCCCGGCCGATACGTATGAGGAGAAGCTGAACTCCTCGTTCGCCACCGGCTCCCTGCCGCAGGTGACGTATCTGAAGAATCAGACGACCTTCCTGCAGATGAAGGAAGCGATCAAGGACGGGCAGTTCTGGGAGATCGGGCCGCTGCTCAGCGAATTCCCTAACCTGAATAAGCTGAAGCCGGAGATCCTGAATAACACCAAGGTAGACGGCAAGCTGTATACCCTGTATATCGGCCGTCCGCTGGCCCGCCAGGGCATCATCTACCGCAAGGACTGGGCGGATAAGCTGGGACTGAAAGCGCCGGCCAACACGGAGGAATTGTTCGCGATGGCTAAGGCTTTTACTGAGCAGGACCCGGACGGCAACGGGAAAAAGGATACCATCGGCGTGGTGGACCGCAACGAGCTGGTGTATGGTGCGTTCAAAACGGTCTCCTCCTGGTTCGGCACCCCGAACAACTGGGCCGAGAAGGACGGCCAACTTGCGCCCGAGTTCACTTTTCCGCAATATATCGATACCATGGATTTCTTCAAAAAGCTGCGTGAAGGCGGTTACATGAACCAGGACTTCGCAGCAACCAGCAAGACGGATGCGGTCAATATGTTCACCAGCGGCAAAGCCGGGCTGTATATCGGCGGCTCGATGCAGGATATCGATTCCTTGAATAAGGACCTGATCAAGAACGTGCCGGATGCCGTGCTGGATACGCATAGTATGGTGGCTGGAGCTGACGGCAAGTTCGCCCAGTGGATGATTCCCGGCTATAACAATGTAGTGCTGTTCCCGAAATCGGCGGTGAAGGATGAAGCGGAGCTGAAGAAGATCCTGAAGTTCTTCGATTACATGATGACTCCTGAAGTATCGAATCTGATGTACTGGGGCATTGAAGGCACACACTATACCGTGGTGGACGGCAAAGCCAAAGCGACCGACAATAAAGAGCTCATTGAACGCGAAGTCAAAGGCTTCAAGGACAGCGTTATCGGCGAATACGAAACGAACGGCATGTATCAGAGTCTGAACGTGCTGCCGGGCCGGATTCATGCGGAGGAGCTGGTGCTGGAGAATGTGAAATACGGGGTCGCAGATCCTACGGCTGCGCTCGACTCGGCTACCTATACGTCCAAGGGCGTTGAGCTTCAGCAGATTATTGCGGATGCGACATACAAGTACATGTACGGTCAGCTGGATAAAGCCGGCTTCGAGAAGGAAGTCGAGAACTGGAAGAGCCGGGGCGGGGCGAAGATCATCGAAGAATATAACGCCGCGTACAAAAAATAAACAGAGCGCAGCCGCGATAACAGCGGACTGAACACAGGAAGAGGCTGCCCCGGGTTAGCGCTCCGGCGGCCTTTTTTTCCACTATAGAATAATTTACAGAGAAAGGAAGAGAATCATGCAGGAAGTATCTGCCCCGCCCCGCGTAGTTCCCGAACCGCAGCCGAAGAAATACAAGAGCAGCAGTGAGCTGAAGAAGCGGCTGTGGCGCAACAAATTACTCTATGTGATGCTGATCCCCGGCGTGCTGTATTTCATTATCTTCAAATACTTGCCGATGTACGGACTGATTATTTCCTTCCAGGATTACAAGCCTTACCAAGGGATTACCGGGAGCGAATGGGTGGGCATGAAGCATTTCAGCCGGCTGTTCACCGAGCCTGATTTCTTGAACATATTAGCCAATACGCTGATTTTGTTCGGGATGAATATTCTGATTTATTTTCCGATTCCGATTATTCTGGCCCTGATGCTTAATGAACTCAGAGGCACCTTCTTCAAAAGATTCTTCCAGACCTTAGTGTATCTGCCGCACTTCATGTCGTGGGTGATCGTCGTCTCGATCTCCTTCGTTATGGTGACGATGGACGGGGGGATTATCAACGAGCTGTTGGCTTACTTCGGATTCGCCAAGATCAATTTCCTGCTGAGTCCGGGCTGGTTCCGGCCGATGTATATCCTTCAGGTCATCTGGCGGGAAGCAGGCTGGGGGACGATTATCTATCTGGCTTCCATTGCGGCTATTGATCCGGGGCTCTATGAAGCTTCGCGTATGGACGGAGCCGGACGGCTCAGACAGGTCTGGCATATTACGCTTCCGGCCATCCGGGGAGTGATCATCACCCTGTTTATTCTGAAAATCGGTTCCGTTCTCGACCTGGGCTTCGAGCATGTCTACCTGCTGCTCAACTCCATGAACCGCGAGGTTGCGGAAATTATCGATACGTATGTCTACACCGCCGGTCTGCGGCAAGGGCAGTTCAGCTACAGTACAGCCATCGGCTTCTTCAAGTCGATTGTGGGCCTGATCATGGTCATGACCGTCAATAAGGTGTCCAAGAAAATAGGAGAAGAAGGCGTATATTAAAATGCCGCAGGAGGAATTCAAATGGTAGAAGACCGCACATTCAGCGGCAGACTATTCTCTGCCGTCAACTTTATACTGCTTGCCCTGATCGCACTGGTAACGGTGCTGCCGTTCATCCACGTGGTAGCAGGCTCCTTCACAACCAGTGCTGAGCTGGCTGCCAACAAGTTTGTGCTGATTCCGAAGGTGTGGAGCTTAGAGGCGTACAAATTTATTTTCTCCACGAATACGATCTTCAGAGCCTTAGGGGTATCGATTGGAGTCACGCTGATAGGCACACTGTTCAGTATGTTCATTACGGCGCTGATGGCCTACGGTCTCTCCCGCAGGGATCTGGACGGCCGCCGGGTGTTCAACTTCCTGGTAGTGTTCACGATGCTGTTCCACGGGGGAATGATTCCTACGTTCCTCGTGGTGAAGGAGCTGGGGCTGATCGATTCGTATGCGGCACTGATTCTTCCTTCCGCGATCAGTGCGTTCAATATGATTATCCTCAAGAACTTTTTCCAGAACATTCCTGAGGGGCTGGAGGAATCGGCCAAGATCGACGGCTGCAATGACTTCGGGATTCTGTTCAAAATCGTGCTGCCCCTGTCGCTGCCGGCGATTGCCACGATCTCTCTGTTCTACGCCGTGACATATTGGAACACGTATATGAGTGCCATTCTCTATCTGGATAACAGCGCCAAATGGCCGATTCAGGTCCTGCTGCGGCAGATTGTCGTGCTGGCCAGCGGAATGGATCACAGTGCGACACTGGACGGCACGGTTCCGCCGCCGGATCAGACGATCAAGATGGCGGTTATCGTGGTCGCTACGCTGCCGATTCTGATGGTGTACCCGTTCCTGCAGAAGCATTTTGCCAAGGGTGCGATGCTGGGCTCGATGAAGGGCTGATGACTGACAGATGTTGACGGACGCCGAGGGACGGTGGGACCTTCTAAACGATGAAAGGGGTATTATCATGATTGGCAGTCTGCCGCAAACACCAATTGAATGGGCGCAAAAAGCCTGTGATTCATTAATGGATACGTATCAGGCGTGGGAACTCCCGCCTGCGCACCGCTGGCATTATCATCAGGGCGTATTCCTGTGCGGGATGGAGCTGCTGTGGAAGACGCTCCGGGAGGACCGCTATATCGATTATATTAAGCAGTATGTGGATGATCTCGTGGATGAGCAGGGGAATTTCGACTTTGCCCGGGATGAGCTGGATGCCGTCCAGGCGGGGCTGCTGCTCTTCACGCTGTATGAACGGACCGGCAAGCGGAAATACCGGGAGGCGGCGGTCAAGCTTCGCCATCTGCTGCTGACACTGAACCGGACCTCCGAAGGAGGGTACTGGCATAAGGACAAATATCCGAACCAGATGTGGCTGGACGGACTGTACATGGCCGGGGTGTTCTCGCTGAAGTACGCGAATACTTATAGAGACGATGCCTTGCGGGCCGAGGTGCTGCACCAGGAGCGCCTGATGCGCAAATACATGAAGGACGAGGCGACCGGCCTGCTCTACCATGCCTGGGATGAGAGCCGCCGCATGCCATGGTCGAATCCCGCCACCGGCTGCTCGCCGGAATTCTGGAGCCGCTCGCTTGGCTGGTACGGGCTTGCCGTCTCACAGTTCATGGATGAACTGCCGGGGACTGATCCTGGACGGGCCGAGCTTGCAGCCGAGCTAAGCGGATTCGTACAGGCGTTGATCCGTTATCAGGACCCGGGAAGCGGCCTGTGGTATCAGGTGGTAGATAAGGGACATGAGCCTGACAATTGGCTGGAGACCTCCGGCTCCTGTCTGTTCGTCTACACGATTGCCAGAGCAGTGAAGCTGGGTATCCTTCCGGCTGAAGCTATAGATGAAGCGGCGGAAGCAGCGCGTAAAGGCTACGAAGGCTTAATTCAGGTGCTCCAGTGGGATGAGCAGGGCCGGCTGCTGCTGCCGGATATCTGCATCGGGACCTCGGCGGGAGATTACCGTAACTATGTAACCCGTCCGAAGGTCAGTAATGATCTGCACGGCGTGGGTGCGCTGGTGATGGCTTGTGTGGAGATGCAGGATTTGTATCCGGCATAAGCTGAGTGGAGTTAGGAGCTGCTAGTTCAGGCATAGGAGTAATAGAGCATAAAGCTGTCTGGACCGGCAGCGGATTAGAAGAGGAGGCGGACAGTGTATAACATAGTGGACTACGGAGCGCAGCGGGACAGCGGAGTACCGGCAACGCAAGCGATTGCGGACGCGGTTGCAGCAGCACGCGGTGCCGGTGGCGGAACGGTATATATTCCGGCCGGTACCTTCCTGACAGGTGCAATCCGTCTATACAGCAATATTGAGCTGCATCTCAGTCCTGGTGCGGTATTGTCCTTCAGTACCGATCCGGCGTATTATCCTGCCGTGGAATCACGGTGGGAAGGGGTGAAGCGGGAGGTTCATGCCGCCTGCATCTACGGAGCGGGCCTGAGGAATGTCTCGATTACCGGGAGCGGAACCATTGACGGGAATGGAGAACCTTGGTGGGAAAAGCACCGCAGCCGCCCGGAAGAGCTGGAGTATCCCCGTCCGAGACTGATTGGTTTCGACGATTGCAACCGGGTGACGCTCCGCGATCTAACGCTGGTGAATTCCCCAAGCTGGACGGTGAATCCGATCAATTGCAGCAATGTGATGATCGATAATCTGTCGATTCTGAATCCTGCAGATTCCCCGAATACCGATGGAATTAATCCCGAATCCTGCCGCGATGTGCGTATCAGCAACTGCCATATCGATGTCGGTGATGACTGCATTGCCATTAAGGCAGGCACCGAGGATACCCGGGAGCGGATTCCCTGCGAGAATATCACGATTACGAACTGCGTGATGGTTCACGGGCACGGCGCGGTGGTGCTGGGCAGTGAGATGAGCGGCGATATCCGCAATGTGACGATCAGCAATTGTGTATTTAAGCAGACGGACCGCGGCATCCGCATGAAGTCCCGGCGAGGACGGGGCGGGATTATTGAGGATATCCGGATCAGCAACATTGTGATGGAGGATGTGATCTGTCCCTTCACGCTGAATCTCTACTATTTCTGTGGGCTCCGGGGCAAGGAAAAATACGTCTGGGACAAGAACCCGTATCCGGTGACGGAGGAGACCCCGCAGTTCCGGCGGATTCATTATGCCAATATTACAGCACGCAATGTCCATGCGGCGGCGGGATTCCTGTACGGGCTGGCGGAGCAGGCGGTCTCGGAAATCACCTTCACCAACATCGATATCTCGATGGCGGAGCACGCGGTGCCTGGCCAGCCCGACATGATGGCAGGGCTTCAGGACATGCAGCGCCGGGGCTTCTTCCTCGGCAATGTCCACGAGGTGCAGTTTCAGCAGGTCATAATTGAAAACCATGACGGCCCGGCCTTTTATATTGAGAACGGAGAAGAAGTGGAGTTCCTGAACTGCCGCTCCAGGAACACGGCCAAGCCGGAGAAGCTGGTGGAACAGGTTACAGTGTCGCTGGCGGAACGATAAAAGCCTGGGGGGCCGGTTAGACCTGGTGAGATCAGGGGGAGGCATTCCTTTGGGCATGCGAATAGAGGTTGTAAGTGAAAGAGCCTGGTCCCTGTTGGGGACCGGGCTTTTAAGGTTACATACAGAGAGTTTTGTACTATTTAACTTGGATTTTCAAGGCGTAAATAGCAGTACCTTTCTTCCAGGTAGCCATTACCCCGTAGATGTAGGTGCCGGGACTACCCGGTACATTGAATTGATTCAAGTCAGTAATATCTTTGAATTTATACTTACTGAAGTGTTCTCTTACGAGCATTGAATCCGGCGGATTATCGAATTTGATTTGAATTTCAGCTCCAGCAGGAATAATTTCCGCATCTTTCTCCTCCATAGTTTCCCATGGACCACCGTTTAATTCTTTGGCACCCCAACTATATGTACTAATATCCACAGGAACAACTTCACCGGTATCCAAAGTAGCGCTCATTTCGGGTAAAGGCATGGAGCTAAGCCTACTACACCCGGTGATCATCACTATAAGAATAAGTGCTAACAATAACTTTCCTATCCTGTTCATAGGCATCCCCTTTCTCAGCAGACTATGTAACAGGTACTCTATACTATGATTTATTATAAAAAATAAAAGAGATAGCTGTATTCCATACATTTAAAAACAGTGAAAAGGAAGGTTCGCCGCTTCTAAATGTAGTTTGTACAACTAAATCTGCCCGAATGGGGGAGAAGCCTGGTATTGATGGAGTTTAGGTGTACGAAATACAAC
The DNA here is from genome assembly GCF_038005345.1 of Paenibacillus sp. FSL H8-0122. NCBI lineage: Bacteria > Bacillati > Bacillota > Bacilli > Caryophanales > Paenibacillaceae > Paenibacillus > Paenibacillus sp. FSL H8-0122. Next base: position 417,841 of record NZ_JBBOTB010000001.1, read on the forward strand.
TAAACGCATCGTTGGTGCAATATCAGGTGATTTAAGTGTACGGAGTGCAACTAAGCCCTATATTAAGTCCTCCACTCGTATCGTAATCGGGTACGGCAACCCACCAGTATGCAATGGGTTACACTATTCGCTATATCCTCCGCCGCAGATCCTTCGGCTTCAGCCCGTTCTCCCTGGCTGTGCGGTGCCAGAAGGAACGGGTGGAATAGAATTTCCAGGCAAAGCGAGGGAAGTTCGGACTGAAGAGCAGGGATTCTCCGGCGCTTCTGGACTGGATGCTCTCGGCCAGGCTATGCATGGCACGGCCCAGATTCTTCAGCGGCCCCCGGCCCAGAGGAACCTTATCCATGGAGCCCAGCATTTCCCCGGCTCCTTGGCCTATGGCTTGCCCGAAGTGAACACCGGCGCGCGCGCACCAATTCTTAAGGATCTCCACCGCGATGTGGTTCTGCTGTCCCTCATAGAAGCCGTTGTTAATCAGCGCATAGACGTAAATCTCCCGTTCGCGCTCGGTCTTCAGATATCCTTCCAGGGTAACCAGCAGCTGGAACAAGTGTGACGGAATTCCGTCATAATACAGCGGGAAGGCCAGAACGAGCACATCCATGCCACATAGCTCGCTGTATTGCCCGGGGGCGAGCGGTCTTTTATTCGGCGTATAGGTGTGCAGTTCGTTCCCGTCCGCAATCAGCGGCTCCAGCATGGACAGCAGTATGCCCGAGTTGCTGCCGTTTGGCTTGGGGCTGCCGTTAATCAGCGCGATGTTCATTGGAGGGCCTCCTTAATGTGCTGCGGGCTGGTGTGGAAATAGACGTTGTTCTCTGACGAATACAGATTCAGGCCGTTTGCCGCGACCAGCATTCGGGCCGTATGCTGCTCAGCCTCCGTAAGGTCACTGCCATAGAAATGTACGGATAATGTGAACTGGTGTTGATAGCGGGGCCGGTGATGTGTCTCCCTGTGTGTGGTGACAAAATAGGGCAGCATGTAGGAGAGACTCCGGTTCAGCACATTCAGCACAAAGGGGCTATAGCTGCCGTACATACATTTACTGATGATCATGAGCTCATCGCTGCGGGAGAACAGCTCCCCCAGATTGTCGTAGCCATCTCTCTTAATGACGCATGTCCCGGGAGTCCGGGTCCAGCAGCCGAAGCAGCCCATGCACGAACGGATCGCACCGCTATCCGAGATGACCGTTACTTCCTCTTGCGCCGTATCCCCCAGCCAGCCCGCGAATTCTTGCTCCTGCAGATCGTGTATGATCGTTCTCAAGACTTCATCTCCCTAAAAGATAGATTTAAGCTCCAGCAGATCGCGCCAGTTGCCCGAATAACGCACTCCGTTATTGGTAAGCAAAGCCGTAATTCCATGCACCATGGACCAGAGTGCAACTAAGTGCTTGGTGAATTCCGGTTCCGGCAGCCCGCTGCTGCGGAACACTTCATAGACCGTTGTCCGGAATAGGGCAAATGGCGGATAGCTGTCAGAATCGTAGTTGTCCAGATCAATAACGATGCCTGAATGGTAGAACAGAAACTGGAAATACTGTGGATGCTCTATGAAAAAATCAATATAGGCCTGCCCCAGCAGGATAATCGTATCAGGGTTCTCCGCCTGTCCTTGAACGGAGGCATGCAGGGTGTCCATAAACTGGCTCGTGACATGTTCCCCCATGGCGGCTACCAGTTCATCTATATTTTTGAAATGGCTGTAGGGGGCGGTATGGCTGACTGCACATTCGGCGGCTACTTTGCGCAGGGAAAAGCTATTCATGCCGTCCAAGTTAATCAGCTTGATACCAGCTTCGATCAGCTGGTTGCGTAAATTGCCGCGGTGGTAGGGTTTATCTTTCAAGGTATGCATGCTTCCTTTCATACTTGCCTGTCATCTTAACATTGTAAAGATTGTAGCATGTGTTTATGATCTTTACAATGTTAAGATGTGATTGCAGACGGGCGATTCCGGGTATACATTTTGCAAAATAGTCAGGAGCAGGTTATAATTAGTACCAAGTACTAATATCAGATACTAATAAACTGAAAAGCTGAGGTGGTTCACATGACAGGTGCAAAAATAACAGCGATCGGATCTTACGTGCCGGCCCGTAGACTTACGAATCAGGATCTGGAGCAGATGGTGGATACCAATGATGAGTGGATTGTGCAGCGGACGGGTATCCGGGAGCGCAGGATCAGCCGCGCGGATGAATATACCAGTGATCTGTGTGCAGCTGCCGTCCGGGATATGATGAAGCGTTATGGCAAAAGCGTGCAGGATGTCGATATGGTGCTTGTGGCGACCAGCACGCCTGACTTTTCTTTTCCATCTGTGGCGTCCATTGTGCAGAATACCCTTGGCATTCCGCTGACAGCGGGAGCGATCGATCTGAGCGCCGCCTGCGCCGGATTCGTATATGCTCTCCATACGGCTCATGCGCTGGTGTCTTCGGGACTGCATCATAAGGTGCTGGTCATCGGTGCCGACACGCTATCCAAGATCACAGATTATACGGACCGCAGTACCTGCATTCTGTTCGGGGATGGAGCAGGGGCTGTGCTGGTGGAGAGCAGCGGGAGCGGGGCGTCAGACGACTTCATGGGATACCACCTAGGCAGTGACGGAAGCGGAGCGCAGCATGTCTATCGCACAGGGCTGGCGGAGAAGGTGAACGGAGTGGAGCTTGCCGGTTCAGGCATGCTGGTACAGAACGGGCGTGAAGTCTTCAAGTGGGCGGTCCGTACGGTTCCGCAGGGAGTACAGCAGGTGCTGAAGAACGCCGGAGCAGAGCTTGCGGAAGTAGACTGGTTCATTCCGCACAGCGCCAATCTGCGGATGATTGAACCCATCTGTGAACGGCTGAACTATCCGCTCGGGCAGGCACTGTACAGTCTTGAAGCCTTCGGTAACACCTCGGCTGCCAGTATTCCGCTTGCGCTGGATCTGGGCATCCGCGAAGGGAAGGTGCGCAGCGGCCAGCAGGTGTTGCTGTACGGCTTCGGTGCGGGTCTTAGTCATGCGGGTCAACTGGTCAGATTGTCGCTGGACCCTCAGGCAGCCGAGCCTGCTCCGCTGTAATGCGGACAGGGATAGAGAAGCAAGGACAGGCCAATGTGGGGGCCAAGCCGAAAAATGGTCCCCAAAACCAGAAAAACGGTGCCTTGAAGCAGTCCGTTAAATGAGCGATTATAGTATCGAAAGCGTTTTCGGGTGGGTGCATAGTGCAGCCAAGCGAAGTTCTGGGCTGGAGGGGAGGGATTGAAGGGCAATTCCGGGAGAAGCAGGAGTACAGTGATTCAAGCGATTCAAGCGATTCAGTAATTCAGTAATTCAGGGATTTAGCCGTTTACCGGTTCAAGTGCTTCAGCCCGCTGCCGCAGGATTCACGGACGATTAACGCCGGTTCAACTACAAATGAGCCGCCTTCAGACTGGTTATTGATGAGATCGAACAGCATATGGGCGGCGAGCACACCCAGGCGTTCCTTGTTCTGGCGGATGGTAGTTAGCGTAGGGCTGGTATACTGGCAGGCCTCGATATCATCACAGCCGATGATGGCCACATCCTCGGGAACACGCAGACCCTGCTCCTTCAAGGCGCGGACTGCGCCGAGAGCGAGGAGATCGGAGGCGGCGAAGACCGCTTTTGGCAAATCTCCCGATGCAATTAACGAGTTCATTGCCGCATACCCGCTGGGCTCGAAGAAATCGTCACCATGCACGAACCACTTAGGATTCATGACCAGGCCGAAGCCTGCAATGGCTCTGACATACCCTGCTTCGCGCCGGTTGGAGATATCCGAATCCGCTCTGCTGCCTATGAAGCCAAGCTCCCGGTGTCCGAGCAGGTAGAAATGCTCCACCACCTTGGAAGAAATCTGGTAATTATCTGACATGACATAGCCGGATTTCCTGCCGGTCAGCTCCAGGTCAACGCCGATGCAGGGAATATGGCTCCGGTCGAGTTCCTGTATCGCAGGCTCCATCTGTTCTCCCGAGATAATGACACAGCCGTCCACATGGAAATGCAGGCAACGCGAGTAGTAATCGCCGCTGTTAATGAACTTCTCATTCGAGAAGAAAATCAGGTCATACCCCAGTACGCCCATCTGCTTCTTGAACGAATTCAGCACCTCTACAAAAAAAGGATGGGTAAATTCCACATTCAGCTCACCAGCAAAAATAACCCCGATCAGATTGGACTTCTTGGTAGCCAGCGTCTTGGCGGAGCTTGAGGGGGTATATCCGGTTTGTTCGATGATTTCGAGCACTCTTCGTTTCGTTTTTTCGGAAACATCGCTGTAATTGTTCATGATTTTGGAGACAGTCGATACAGAGACCCCGGCCATTTCGGCAATTTTTTTGATATTCATTTGCATGGCTATGCTCACCCCCGCTTCATAGTTATAACAGGGCCAAAAGACGGGTATGCCAGGGTTTCTCAAGGCTACTGACCGTTCACTTGGACGCTCTCTGCTGTCAAACAGCAGTCCTTTCTAGAGTCTATTCAACTTGCCGAAACAAGTCAAAGGTTAATTGCGTTCAGAGGAATGGCATGGAGAAAATCGAAACCGATTTCGATTAGGGAGCTTGAGGGTACTGTAGATGGAGCTGAGAGGAGCTTGAAGGCGCGGGGCGATGGAAATGCGGTAAGAGGAGACTCAAATCCTGAGGAGGCATACACGGAATGAAAAGAAATCTATCAGCGTTGTTAGCGGCCGCTGTCATCGTTACCGGACTTCTATCGCCGCTGGGCAGCGGCGGGGCTGAGGCGAAGTCTGTTCAGGGTAGACTGACAGCGTCTGCGGAGACCACAGCCGCCTTGCAGAGCGGGAGCTTGGCTGCTAGTGATTTGAAAGCGTTTACCGATGTAAAAGAGGGCAGCTGGGCGGCACATGCGGTGCAGCGCTGGAGCCGCAGCGGGGTGATCTCCGGCTACGGGGACGGCAGCTTCCGGCCGGAGCAGCAGGTAACCCGGGCAGAATTTACGGCGATCGTCAACCGTATATTCGGCTATACGGACATGGCGGCTGTGCTTCCGGCAGATGTCCCGGCGGAAGGCTGGTATAAGGACGATATCGCCAAAGCGGTAGCGGCGGGGTATCTGAGCGCTGGCGCAGATCAGCGAATCGAACCTGCGGCTCCGCTCAAGCGCGGGGAGGCGGTCCTTGCGCTTCAACGGATACTGAGGCTGGAGACAGAGCGTCAAGCGAAGGGGATGTATAGCGACCTGGCGGGAGCCGACAGCGCAGTTAGCGCTGCGGCGGATGCTTTTACGGCAGCCGGTTATATGCAAGGCTATCCCGGAGGCTTATTCAAGCCGGGCGGGAGGATCACACGTGCCGAGCTGGCGAAGCTGGCGGATACACTGGTGACGGAGCTGCGCTCCGCCGCCGGGGAAGTGAAGCTGGGCAAGGTGAAGGGCAATGTGGTGCTGAGCCATAAGGATATTACACTCAGGGACACTATCATAGAAGGAAATCTCTATCTTACCGAGGGGATCGGGGAAGGAGTGATCCGGCTTCAGGGGGTGCAGGTTACAGGCACAACCTATATTCGCGGCGGAGGAGGGCAGGGAGTGAGCCTTGCGGACAGCAGCCTTGGGGCTGTGCAGGTGGCGAAGCCGAAGGGGAGTGTCCGCATCGTTGCCAGCGGGACGACAACAGCCGGAACAGTGCAGCTTGATTCCGGTGCTATCCTTGAAGAAGGTGCGATTACCGGGGAAGGATTCGCTGGTGTTGTCCTCCCGCCAGGGGAGCAGGCGGTCACTCTTATTGGCAATTATGGGGTTGTATCCACCGCTGATGCGGCCGGCGGCAACCTCACGCTGAGCTTGTCGGGCAAGCTATCCAAGCTGATCTGGGGCACTCCCGGCAAGCTGGTGCTGATGAATCAGGCGCAGGTGGCAGAGCTGCTCCTTACAGCCGATGCCCGGGGCACCGTGATTCTGGGCAGCGGCAGCTTTGGAACCGTGCTGAATCAGGCCGAAGGTGTCACAGCCGGGGGCGTCGCTCTCAATCCGGGCAGCCGCAGCAATCTCAATCTGGCCTCGCCGCAGGCCAGCCAGCCGCCTGTTGCCGCCGGTGGCGGGGAGACGGCGACGGCTACACCGGAGCCCACGCCAACGCTCACACCAGAGGTTACGCCGGAGCCGACACCAATACCGACACCAGAGGTTACGCCAGAGCCGACGCCAATACCGACACCAGAGGTTACGCCGGAGCCGACACCAATACCGACACCGGAGGTTACGCCAGAGCCGACGCCAATACCGACACCGGAACCAACCCCAACGCCGACACCAACACTAAGTCCAACACCCACACCAGCGCCGACCAGTGATCCGTGGAGTCTGGTGTGGAATGATGAATTCGATGACAATGTCATTGATCCCGCGAAGTGGACCTATGATCTCGGAGATGGCACCGCTGTCGGGAATCCGGGCTGGGGCAATAATGAGCTGGAGTATTACACCAATGATCCGAAGAATGTGAAGGAGCAGGACGGCAAGCTGATCATTACTGCGCGTAAAGAAGCGGTGGGCGGCAAGCCGTACACTTCCACAAGAATTAAGACGAACGGATTGTACAGCAAAATGTACGGTAAATTCGAGATCCGGGCGAAGGCACCGGCAGGCAAGGGGCTGTGGCCGGCGATCTGGATGCTGCCGGAAAATTATGTGTACGGCAATTGGGCGGCCTCCGGGGAACTGGATATTATGGAAGGCTGGGGCAGCCGTCCGAATGTAGTTGCCGGGACGATCCACTATGGTTCCCAGTGGCCGGATAATGTCTATTCCGGCAAGGAATATGTGCTGCCGGGCGGTTCCACTATTGAAGAGTTCCACACTTATTCCATTGAATGGGAGCCGGGGGAGATCCGCTGGTATGTGGACGGGGTGCTGTTCTCGACCAAGAATGACTGGTACAGCAAGAGCAGCGGACAGCCGGCTATCAATGCGTATCCGGCACCGTTTAACCAGAAATTTCATCTGCTGATGAATCTGGCAGTCGGCGGCAACTTTGACGGTAATCCTACGGAAGAAACGGTATTTCCGAGTTCCATGGAGATTGACTATGTAAGAATCTATGAGCTGACCGGACGCGAATACCGGCAGCCGGTACCGGTAGAGCTGGCGAAGGAGCCTTATCTGGAGGGGGCGAAGCCGCCGCTTGCAGACGGCAACTTCATTTATAACAGCGGGTTCACGCAGCAGGTGGAGGGAGATCCCGGGCTGGGCATCCCGAATACAGCCCACTGGGTACTGTATAAGGATGAAGGCGCGGATGCGGCTCTCTCTCTGGAGCAGGCCGGCGGCGTGAATCTCCTGAAGGTAAACATTTTGAAGCCGGGGGGCAATTCCTATTCGATTCAGCCGCAGGCCATTGTCTCGCTGGCGAAGGGCAGATACTACAAGCTGAGCTTCGATGCCAGAACGGATACAGCCAGGGAGTTCACTGCCCGGCTGACAGGTGGCGCACCGCTGGGCTTCCCGTCCTATTCTCCGGCGTTCAAGGCGGTGCTGACCCCGCAGCTTCAGCATTACGAGACGATGTTCCAGATGAAGGAGAGCTCGGATAATGCCGCGCGGATTGAGTTCAATCTGGGGACCAACGCTTCCCCGGTCTGGCTTGGCAATGCACGGCTTGAAGAGATCGGCAGTATTCCCTTCGATCATGACAGCGCCAAGGCGCCGCTCGGCAGCGGCAACCACCTGTACAACGGCAGCTTCGATCTGGGGGAACCGGATCGGATGAGCTATTGGCATATCGATGCTTCAGGGGGTGCGGAGGTTACCCCGGGGGTTGAGGCTGACGGCCGCCTGAAGCTGGACATTACAGGCGCGGACACTGGCGGCAGCGGGATTACGCTGCAACAAAAGGGGATCTTCCTGGTGCAAGGCCAGGATTATAAGCTGACCTTCGAGGCGGATAGCTCCTCTGCACGGACAGCAATTATTGAACTGTGCGGCCATGACGGCGAAGTCTATGCTTCGGAGCCGGTACAGCTGAGTGCGGGACCTCAGCAGGTTGAGGCGGTGTTCAAGAATCTCGCGGGAGCTACGGATCATCTCGGACAATTCGTGCTGCGGCTTGGCGGGAGCACCGGAACGGTCCATTTGGATCAATTCGTGCTGGTACGCACCAGCTCCTATTATGATCCTGATCTGACCTATTACCCGCTCTTGAACGGGGATTTCAGCTTCGGGCTTACGAGCTGGGAGCGGCTGCTGACAGAAGACGGCGGCCAGAGCACTGCGGCAGCGGCGGATGGGGCAGCGAAATTCAGCATTACGAAGACCGGCAATCAGGCGTATTCGGTGATGCTTTTCCAGAATAACCTGAAGGCAGCGGCGGGCCTCAATTATGTGGTAGAATTCGATGCCAGTGCCAGCGTGGTCCGGCAGATCAATGTGAAGGCAGAGAATGCGAGCTATTCCCCTTCCATCGATAAGACAGTGGAGCTGACACCAGAGATGAAGCATTACCGGTTCGAATTCCGGCAGGGGGCGAATGATATGCTCTCGCTGAAATTCCTGCTCGGCAAGGTAGGCGGAGTGAGTGTTCCTCAGAGTCATGACATCATCATCGACAATGTCAGATTCGAGATTAAGGACGCCCCGGCGAAGCCGCAGGAACTGCTCGCAGATTCCACAGCCAACCGGGTATCACAGCCGATTGAGCTTATCTTCATCGATAAGCCAGAATGGTCAGGCAGCATTAAGTCCGTTAAGGTGAATGGCGTTACGCTTGCGGCGGAGCTGTACCATGTAGGAACGGGAGCAATTACAATTCAGCCTGCCGCCTTCCCGGCAGAGGGAAGCTATATCATTACCGTGGAAGCCGAAGGGTATGTCAACGCCAGTGTGGTTCAGACTATACTGGCGAATGATAACAATCTGGTCGTTAACGGCTCATTCACCAGCGGCAGCTCAGGCTGGTCAACCTGGTCCGGCGAAGGCGGAGCCTCGTCCTTCCAAGTGGTGAACGGAGAAGCGGAGGTGCTGATCACGGCGGCCGGGTCACAAGCCTGGCATACTCAGCTCTATCAGGAGAAAATCCCGCTTGAAGCAGGCGCAACCTATGAGCTGAGCTTCAGAGCGAAATCTACCGTTCCCCGGCAGATTGTCGTGGAGTATAGCGGGACCTCTGCTCAGGCAGCCCAAGCGAAGTTCGACATAACAGCTACATGGGCGACCTACAGCACACAGTTCAGTGTGACGAATAACAATCCGCTGAAGCTGAATTATCTGATCGGAGCCACGCTGGGTGAGGATAAGACGGCGAACCATATAGCGCATACGATTTCTTTTGACGATATCGTGCTTAGGAAGGTAACGGACGGACCGGACACTGAGCCTGCCAGCGGCACGCTGGATAACGGCACATTCGATGCGCAGCCGGCTCTTAAGGGCTGGACCCAGTACTTCGAGGGTGCTGGAAATGCCGCAGTCCAGAATGGAGAGCTTGAGGTGTCGCTGGGCTTCACGGGATCTGCCAACTACGCCGCCCAGGTAGATTACAGGGATCTGAAGCTGACTCAGGGGAAAAGCTATACCTTGGCCTTCAGCGCCCGTTCGGATATCAAACGGCTGATTGAGGTGGCAGTTGAGCATAACGGCGGCGATTACACCAAATATCTGCCGGTGACGGCGACGGCCCTGACAGGCGACATGCAGCGCTTCAGCTACACCTTCACCATGAACGGCGGAACGGATGCAGGTGTTCATCTGGTCTTTCTGCTGGGGCTGAATCCCGGCAACAGCGCAGAGACGAATGCCGCTATCGAAGCAGGCAATCATATCTTCATCGATGATGTCAGTCTGATCGAGAACCCGTAAGCTAACGAAAGAACGCTAACGAAAGAACGCACCATGGCATGTGACAACGGCCGCAATCCTTGAATTCAAGGGTCGCGGCCGTTTTGATACTTGTATGGAAACTATAGTTTCCCTGATAAAGCATTATATGGGATCAAATGAAAGTGAAAAACAACATACATTGTGCTCGCACGCAGGCATATGGCCCGAATGCATGCGGAAAACAGTATACATTGTACTCAAACGCAGGCGATGGCCCGAATGTATGCGGAAAACAGCATACATTGTGCTCGCACGCAGGCATATGGCCCGAATGTATGCGGAAAACAGCATACATTGTGCTCAAACGCATGTGATGGCCCGAATGTATGCGGAAAACAGCATACATTGTGCTCAAACGTAGGCGATGGCTCAAATGTATGCGGGGCTAGGTTCCCTTGAAGTCTTTGGTAGTTCCATTTCCTGCTTAAACAATGGAGAGGACGAAACGACCCGCGGAGAAGCGATAGCGGTCGCCTTGGTCTCCGGATTTTCACCGAATAGGGGAATGAAAAAAATTCTTACGAGCACAGCGATTGTAACAACGTTTCGTTCGCGGAGCGTCCTCACCGAGCGCAAACGTCCATCCAACTCCAAAACAAGGGGTGTCCCTGCCATTTCATGGCTTATGGAACACCCCCTTTTGGGACAGCCTTTTCAGCATGAGCAGAATAGTTTGAACGCCAATAGCTGATATTATTCTTTAGGGATTAATTCAAAAATCTTGCCGGTCTCCAGCGCTTCGATCAGCTTCAGCAGCCAGCGGTAATATTTAATGGCTTCCTCAATCTTGAGCTCGTCGGTGTGGAGCAGGCGCGACAGGTCGGGCTCGTCCGCGTAATCGATTTGCATCTGCCGGATTTCGGCGAGTGATTTGTTAAGGGCGGTCATATTCCCTTCAACTGCTTTTCTCCATTTAATAGAGAAGTAATCGCTGAAGTTCTGATGCCAGTCAGGAACCACCTCGAACAGATCCTTGCGGGTGCCCTTGCCCCAGACTTTATCGATCATCTTCAAATCCAGCAGTGTACGTACGCCAGTACTCATAGAGGTCTTGCTCATGCCCATGGTGCTGCTTAGCTCATCCAGGGTGACCGGGCCCTCATTAAAGTACATATAACCGTATAAATGCCCGATGGACAAGGTGATGCCGTATAAATCCATATTTTTGCCGATAGAGTCGATGACCCGTTCACGGGCTTTGCTGATTTTTTCTATTTGCTCGGGCAAAAGCCCCTCTAAATCGTTCATGATGTCCCTCCTGAGGAATAGGCTGACAGGCTACATGCCTCTCCTACTGTATTGTAATCAAATCCCTATCCAGAAGTAAAGAATTCATCCGGAACGGAATCCGGCGTTAAACAGAGTATTCTATACGTAAAGTTTGTAAAGTTAAAACTGTACACTAAATTTTAACCGAATATGCGCTTTGCTTATTTTTTCGTAAGTCCGTTACACTAGGTCAGTAGCGTTAACCCGAAAGTAAAGGGAGAGAAGGAGGTCACCATGGCAATTATAGAGGTGAAACAGTTAACCAAAGTATTCGGTCATGATGCAGCACGGGCGCTTCCATTATTAGAACAAGGCTGGTCTAAAGAAAAGATCGCCAGGGAAGCCAAGCTGACGGTCGGTGTGAATAAAGCCGAATTCAGCATTGAAGAGGGAGAAATATTTGTCATTATGGGATTGTCGGGCAGTGGTAAGTCCACGCTCGTCCGTCTATTGAACCGGCTGATTGAGCCTACCGGAGGACAGGTGCTGTTCAAGGGTAAGGATGTTGTCAAGATGAATCCGGAGCAGCTTCGGGAATTCCGGCGGAAGAATATCGGCATGGTCTTTCAAAAGTTCGCGCTGTTCCCGCACCGCAGTGTGCTGGCTAACGCAGAATACGGACTGGAAGTCCAGGGTGTGGAGCGAAGCAAACGAACCCGCCTGGCGATGGAGGCTCTTGAGCTTGTGGGGCTGAAGGGCTGGGAGAATCACCGTCCAGATCAGCTCAGCGGAGGCATGCAGCAGCGTGTCGGCCTGGCGCGCGGTCTGGCCAATGATCCTGACATTCTGCTGATGGATGAAGCCTTCAGTGCGCTTGATCCGCTGATCCGTAAGGATATGCAGCAGGAATTGCTGGAGCTGCAATCCAGAGTGAAGAAGACGATTGTCTTCATCACGCATGATCTGGATGAAGCGCTGCGGATCGGGGACCGTATTGCCCTGATGAAGGACGGGGTCATTGTCCAGATCGGATCGCCGGAAGAAATTCTGATTCAGCCTGCGAACAAATATGTGGAACGCTTCGTAGAGGATGTGGATCTGTCCAAAGTCTTGACCGCTTCCCATGTCATGCGCCAGCCGGAGATGATCCGCCCGGAACGCGGTCCCCGGGTAGCCCTGCAGCTCATGCGGGACAGCGGGGTCTCCAGCCTGTATGTCGCAGATAATGAGATGCGGCTGCAAGGTCTGCTGACAGCGGATAATGCCTCACAGGCCTTGAAGGAGAACCGCAGTATTCTGGATGTGATGCTGCGCGACATTCCCCGGGTTCAGCCGGATACCCTGCTGAATGATCTGTTCGAGCTGATGTCGGAGACGCATCTGCCCGTTGCTGTAGTGGGGGAAGGCGAGAAGCTGAAGGGCATTGTTATCAAAGGGGCCGTGTTGTCTGCCCTGGCCGGTAACGCGGTTCCTGAAGGAGGAATTGGTTCATGAATTTACCCAAAATACCGCTCGGAAAGGGCGTAGAATGGATTGAAAATTGGCTCACGACCTACTTTGGCCCTATATTTGATATCATTCATGCTGTGATTGGCGGAATGGTGAGCGGGATTGATGCGGCGCTGAATTTCCTGCCCGCCATGGTGCTGACCCTTCTGATCGCTGCTCTGGCCTACTGGATCGGCAAATGGCGGATGGCGCTGTTTGCGGTGGTCGGACTGCTCCTGATTGACAATCTTGGATTATGGGGGCCGTCGATGCAGTCGCTGGCCCTGGTACTGACAGCCTCTCTGCTGGCTGTAGTGATCGGGGTTCCGCTCGGAGTACTGTGTGCACAGAGCCGGACTTTCCAGAACATTGCCACCCCTATCTTAGACTTCATGCAGACGATGCCGGCGTTCGTATATCTGCTTCCAGCTGTGTCGTTCTTCTCGCTGGGTGTCGTTCCCGGCGTCATTGCTTCTATTATATTTGCTATTCCGCCAACGATCCGGTTAACGAACCTGGGGATTCGCCAGGTCTCACCGGAGCTGGTGGAAGCGGCGGATGCCTTCGGTTCAACCGCAGGGCAGAAGCTGTTCAAGCTGCAATTGCCGATCGCGCTCCCGACCATTATGGCCGGAATTAACCAGACGATTATGCTCTCGCTGTCTATGGTCGTCATCTCGTCCATGATCGGTGCCCAGGGTGTAGGTGCCTATGTATACCGTGCAGTATCACAGGCGAAGACGGGTGCGGGCTTCGAGGCGGGGATTGCGATTGTTATTATTGCCATCCTGCTGGATCGTCTGACCCAGAAGCTGTTCAAATCCAAACCACAAGAATAGGAGTGTATGATTAATATGAAAAGAATCCAATCGATAAAGCGCAGACCCCTGGTCTTGCTGATGCTGCTAATGGCTGTAATTCTGGTAGCTGGTTGTTCGTCCAATACTAACAGTACGGTGAAGCTGGCTTATGTGGCCTGGGATTCCGAGATCGCCAGTACTAATGTAGTCAAGGAAGTGCTGGAAACGAAGCTCGGCGTGAAGGTGGAGATGCTGCAGGTCGATGCCGGACCGATGTGGGCAGGGATTGCTGACGGAAGCGCAGATGCCATGGTAGCCGCCTGGCTGCCAAGCACACATGCCTCTTATCTGGAGAAATACGGCAAGGACATTGAGGATGCCGGTGTGAATCTGGATGGAACGAAGACCGGGCTTGCTGTTCCGGCCTATATGGAGATCAACTCCATTGAAGATCTGAATAATGCGGAAGTAGCGGCAACGCTGGATAAGCGGATTATCGGAATTGAGCCGGGGGCCGGAATTATGACGGCCACGGAAAAAGCGCTCGAAGCCTACGGCTTGAGCGATTATACGCTGCTGGAGAGCTCATCGGCAGCGATGGCGCAGGAGCTGCAGAAGGCTTTTGACAAGAATGAACCGATTGTAGTGACAGGCTGGACGCCGCACTGGATGTTCGCCAATATGGACCTCAAGTACCTGGACGATCCGAAGAATGTCTACGGCGGTGCCGAGCAGATTCATACCATGGTCCGCTCAGGTCTGAAGGAAGATATGCCGGATGTGCACAAGTTCCTGAGCCAATTCAAATGGACTGCAGAGGATATGGAGCAGGTTATGGTCAAGATTCAGGGCGGACAATCGCCTGAAGAAGCGGCCAAGGAATGGGTAGAGAGTAATGAAGCCAAGGTTAAGGAGTGGACGGCTGGCATCTCTGCTTAAGTGAACTCTGTAGGGTTCAGTGATCTGGCGGCGATGACCGATGTGTGCTATGATGAGAGAAAATAAGCAACAATTCTGTAACTTGTACGCTTATGTCGCAGAATCTATAGTTAGATGTTCAATAAACACCCCGCAAGGGGTGTTTTTCTTCAACGTTAATGAGCGGTTCCTTTACATGCTGCTAAGAGTCAGGAAAGGAGAGCGCTCTATGACCGAAATCATCAATGCCTGGATTGACTGGCTGCTGCAAAGTCTGGGACTTAGCGGGCCGTATATTGTTTTTGCTACCTTTCCGCTCGCCGTGCTGCAAAGCTTGTTCGGATTTTTCCCCCTGGCGATTCTGATTGTGCTCCATGTTTCTGTATTCGAAGTGATCGGCGGGATGGCTGTCAGCTGGCTGGCCTGCAACCTGGGCGCGGTAGTCGTCTATTTTCTCTTCCGGCGCTATCTCTTCGACTGGTTCGACCGCAAATGGGGCTACAAGCTCAAGAAGTATGAGAAATGGCAGGTCTATCTGGACCGTTACGGGATTTGGACCCTGGTGCTGCTGCGTACGATTCCGGTGGTGCCCAGCAATATCATCAATCTGATGTCAGCCGTGTCTCCGATGAAGCCGGCGGCGTATGTCTGGGGGACGGTGCTCGGCAATCTGTCTTTTATCTGGCTGTTCGGTACGCTCAGCTCCTCGCTCATTGTCCCGCGTGAGGACTGGAACGGTTTTCTGTTGTGGTATGGCGTATTTATGCTGATTCTGCTTGCTATCTTTGTCCGGCTGCATTGGGGGCATCTTCAGGAGGATAAGCGTAAGCGGGCGGGGCATTAGAAGAACGTTGCTGCGGTGTTCTGCCGCGGGGATGTTCTTTTTTTGTTGTTTTAAGGCGGGCATAGAGTTGGAAGGAGGAGCTTGTGAATGATCTGAAAGTGGAACATCAAAGCGAAAGCCCCACATTGTGGGGTTATTTCGTACGGGTGCTGAATAGCTTAGTAGTACAGGGGCGGCTTGACCGCAGGAATGTCGGGAGGGACGGCAGGGCATGGGCAGAATCAGAAAATGGGGGAAACGGAGCACAGGCGTACCGCTCTTCGGGCGTCTGCGTCTGCCGGACTTCAGCGGAAGCGGTCTGAGGGGGCCGGGCGGGCGCCGCCAGGCCTTCAAGGCCAAACCGTCCAGAGCGGGAATCCGGCCGCCGGGCGCGGGTTCGGGAGCAAGGTTCGAAGCGAAGCCGTCAAGACCCGGCGTCGGGCTGGCTGGCCGGAGCTGGGGGCGGAGCGGGGGCTTCGTGGCGAAGCCCTCCAGGTCCGGCGGAGCGGATTACGGGACAGCGAAGCCGTCCGGGAGAGCAGCGGGCGCTCCGGGCCAGCGGGTCTGGCGCAAGGCCGGGCGCGGGGGGCGCGGCTTCCGCCTGTTCGGCAGCAGGGACGGGAAGCGGCAGGAAGCTGCCGGGGGCAAGGGGCAGAAGCCGCGCAGACGGGGCAGATTCTGGATCATCGTAAGCCTGCTGCTGATTCTGGCGGTGCTGCAGGGGCTGCGTTATGTGGAGCAGCATATGAAGCCGCCGATCCTGCATCTGGCGCAGATCCGGGTGAAGCAGATCGCCACGGAATCGATTAACAAGGCGATTACGTCCCAGGTGGCGGACGGCGGGAATGCCGAAGCGCTGATTGACTGGAAGACAGACAAGAACGGCAAAATCTCCGGCTTCATGCTCAACTACAAGGAGCATATGCGAATCACCTCGCAGGCCGCCGAGGTGATACAGTCTACGCTGCAGGAGCTGCATAACCGCAGCGAGCGTATACCGCTGGGCCAGGCGCTCGGCAGCCCGCTGATTGCCTCCTTTGGACCCGATATCCCGATCAAGATCGAGCCTCAGGGGGCCGTGAAGGTAGAGCTGAACACCCGGCAGCAAAATGCCGGAATCAATATGATTCTGGTTGAGGTCTATATTCATATTGTGACCGAGGTAGCGGTTGTAATTCCATTTGACATGGAGCCGCAGGTGGTGGATACCGAGATTCCCGTCTCCTACCTGATGGTAGTCGGTGACGTTCCAATGTACTACTATGACAATCAGGGCAAGCCTGTCGGCGAGAACGGCAGCAGCGCCCCGGGCATCGCCATCCCGGCCCCTTCGCTGAGTACTGAGAAGGGCAGTTCCGGCGTGGACAGCACACCAGCAGGCGGCGGCAACAGCAGCTCGGGCTCCGGCGGATCAGGCGGACATGCGGGCAGCGGGGAGAGCCCCGCGCCTGCCGCAGGCGTTACTACTGTGCCTGATGCGTCCGGGGGAGACGGCAATGTGGGCGGAGACAATTAGTATGGTGAAAAGAATACGGGAGAATAGCAGGCTTCAGCCGCACGCTATACATCCAGAAGCCAAGAAGAACCGCCAAGAACAGGCGGTTCTTTTATTAAAATATGAAGTGCGTAGTCCTAAGGTTTGTGTTCTTTTTGCCTCCACACTCCTCCCAATTATAGTCCACCTATACAATATTAATGCACTATGAATCAGCCGGATGGACTTCTATAATAAGGGCAACGCTGCGGCTGACAGGGGCTGTAAGCCAATCTTGGGGGGCTGAGACTAATGAGAATATTGATTGTAGATGATGAGCCCAGGCATCTGAGGGGGATGGTGAATCTGATCGGACGCCTTCGGCCGGAGGATCAGGTGGTGGCGGTGAAGGATGGCTTGTCGGCTATGGAGATGGTGAAGGCTCACCGGCCCGAAGCCATATTGACGGATATTCGCATGCCCGGAATGGATGGGCTTGAATTTCTTGAACGGCTTAAGCACGAAGGGTTCCAGACCAGGGTTGTAATGGTATCCGCTTACAATCTGTTCGAGTATGCGCAAAAGGCAGTCCATTATGGGGCTTATGATTACCTGCTGAAGCCGGTGGAGATTGGCCAAGTAGCAGATGTCCTAAGCCGGATTGACCTTCTGCTGACAGCGGAACAGAGGCAGCGCCGTGAAGAGGAAGAGCTGCAGCACCGGCTTAAGCTCGCTTCTTCCGCCTACCTGAACCGGCTCATGCTGTCCTGGCTGAACGGAAGTGCGTCCTTGGCCGAGCTGGCGGAGCTGGACGGTTATGATTGGCTGCGGGAGAGCGGTGTCGCAGTGTATTCGGAGCTGAACTCCTGCGGGGACAGCGGGGAGAGGCAGGACAGCGGCGTGTTCATCCGTGCTCTGGAGCAGGCTTGGAGCAGGTGGGGGGAAGCCATCACGATTCCCTTGAGCGGGATGACGGAGGACGGCCCTCTTGCCGCCGTTACCTTGATTACTCTGGAAGCCCTTACCGGGGACAAGCGGGAAGAAGCCCGGTCCATTGCCCGTTCCTTGGCGGCGGATTGGACGCATACCGGAGAGCTCACCCACGGGATTGGCCCGGAATGCCGTTCCCTCCGGGAGGAAGCGCCGCGGTCCTATCTGGCGGCCAGAACGGCCAACAGTTACAACTTCTATGATTTCCGGCAGGGGCTGCTGTTTTCTGATGAGATCAGGTTTTCTTCCCGCGAGGCCGTTCCTGACTGGAGCAAGGTCTATGAGGCGTTGAAAATGGATGATGCTGCGTTTGTTCTGGAAGCTTGCGGGGAAGCCCTCTGTCAGCTTGCGGACGGTGGACATACCAGTCCTATGCTGCTGAAGGAGCAGGCATCGCTGATGCTGCTGCAGATCCGGAGTGAGCATCAGGACATTCTGGATAAGAGAGCGCAGCAGAAGCTGACCGGTACGGCTGCGATGCTTATCCGCTCCTGCCGCTCGTACCCGGAGCTGGTGGACGATCTGGAGAATGCGCTCCGGGAAGTGCATCTTGCCCTGGCCTGCTTCAGACAGGATAAGGGCGAGGTGGTGACTGCTGAATGCCTGGGCTGGATACAGGAACATACGAGAGAGAACATCACACTGGAGCGGGCAGCCGAGCATTTCCATTTTAACCCTTCCTATTTCAGTACACTGATCAAGAACAGGACGGGAAAAACCTTCTCTGAGCATGTGACGGCGGCCCGGATGAAGCGGGCCAAGGTGCTGCTTGCCGGGGAGCCGCTCCGAATATATGAGATATCCCTGGAATGCGGATTTCAGGATACGAAATATTTTTGCCGCGTATTCAAGAAGTATTACGGCATGTCGCCCAAAGCCTATAAGCACGCGCTGTCGCAAAGGAAGCGGGAAGCATGAAGATTACCTTCCGATACCGGCTGCTGGCCAGCTACATCCTGCTGATCGCGATTCCCCTGCTCGTTCTGGGGGCTTTGTTCTACCGGACCAGCCTGAAGATTATTACAGAGCAGGCGCAGAAGAATGTGTATGAGATTGTCAGGAAGAACAATGAAGTTATGGACACCAAGCTGCGGATCGTGGACCAGAACAGCATGTCCTTGTTCCTCGATAAGGATCTGTTCCGCATCTTCAACCAGCTGGACCCCGCGAATGAAGCGGAGCTGTTCGCAGCCGACCGGCAGGTGACGGCGGTGCTCGGCAAAACCTTTTCCCAGAACCAGGATATCTTTGCCTACCAGCTGTGGACCTCCTACTTCACCTTCGGACAACCCCTGCCTCAAGGAGAGCCGACGCAATCGGATATCTACCGTATGGCCCGGCAGGCCGGAGGGAAGCTGGTATGGATACCGACTTATGAGTTCGCGTCCATGTTCAACCAGCCCTATCTGCAAAGCGGGAATCTGGAGTTCCGTTTTCTTTTCTCGGCTACACGCCTGCTGGATTTCACCTATCTGAGCAATACGAAGCTTGCCAAAATGGATGCCGGAGTGGAACGCCCCGTACTTGCCATAAGCTTCAAATCCGAGGTGCTTAAATCCTTGTATGCAGACAGCCTTCCGGGAAACTCGCGCTACATGGTGCTTGATCCGCAGGACAGGGTAGTTGCCAGCAGTGAGCCGGGTCAGGTTGCACAGATCTATAAGGAGGCAGGGCTGGACAAGCTGCAGCGGGAGAACAGCGGGGCACGGAGAATGAAGCTGGACGGCGAAGCGGTGATCGTCTGCTTCGACCGTTCGGAGGTGACCGGCTGGATGTCTGTGGTGTGGATACCGGAGGCAGGGCTGGTGAGCAGCTTCGTGCCGGTGATCCGCACCTCGATTACCGTGCTGGCCGTTGTGATGGGGATCGTGGCTCTGGTCTTCGCCTTCTTCATTGCCGGCAAAATCACCAGGCCGATCAAGCGGCTGCTAAGCGCGATGAAATCGGTGGGCGAAGGAGATTTCCAGACCCGCGTGGATGTGGTGAGCCATGACGAGTTCGGCATTTTGACCCAGCGCTTTAACCGGATGAATGACCGGATTCACCTGCTGGTGACGGAGAATTACGAGATCAAGCTGAAGGAGAAGGAGGCCGAGATACAGGCGCTGAATATGCAGATGCATCCGCACTTCCTGTACAATACGTTGAATGTGATGAACTGGACGGCGATTGAGAATGATCAGCAGGAGCTTAGCAGAATGCTTGTCTGCTTATCCAATATGCTGCATTACACCTCCAGGAAGACATGGGACGCCGTACCTTTGTCCGAAGAGATGAGCTGGATGAGTAATTACTTCTATATTATGTCGATCCGCTTCGAGGACAAGTTCACCGTGGAGTATGATATGGACCCTCGGCTCCTGGAGTACGATGTGCCGCGGCTGCTGTTCCAGCCTTTTGTGGAGAATGCGATTCTTCACGGCTTCGACCGGACCGAGTCAGGTGGCATTATCGGTATCCGCGGCTGGATTAACGGCAGAACCCGGCATTACGAGGTAGCTGACAACGGCCGGGGCATGAGTGCGGAGACGGTACACAGGATTCTGTATCAGAAATCTTCCTCCGTGGGCATTAAGAATACTATTGACCGCATTCAGATGACCTACGGGGGCGAGTACGGGATATCCATCTTCTCGACTCCGGGAACGGGCACGAAGGTAGTGATTACTTTACCGCTATAAGCCAATCCCGGTCCACCAATCCAAAGAGATTAGGGTTATGTAAGCGCTATCTTATATTTTATAATAAAGGCATCATAGACTGCAGCTATGAACCCGTTGAACTTAGAAATCGAGAGGGGCTTGGAATATGTCGCAACCCAGGAAATCAGTCTTCATCACATTGGCTCTGGTTCTGATGCTTGCCGCCGTGCTGTCTGCGTGCTCGAAGTCTAATACTGCAAGCCCTGACACTTCCGCATCTTCCGGAAATTCCGGATCGAAGGAGAATATTAAGCTGCGGATGACGGTCTGGGGCTCACCGGAGGAAGTGGCTCCTTATAAAAAAGCGATTCAGAATTTCGAGGCCAAGCATCCGAGCGTTAAGGTCGAGCTTCAGCATATTGCCGCCGATTATGATACCAAGCTGACGACTATGGTCGCCGGGAATGATGTTCCGGACATTGCCATGATGGAATCGGGCACAATTGCTTTTCCGATGGCGGAGCAGGGCAAATTCTATAATCTTCAGGAATTCCTGGATACGGATGCCGATATCAGTCCGGATACGCTGGTTCCCAATATTACCTACTCGCTGGAGCCGGGCAATGTTATCGGGATCGGTCCGGGGCCTGAATCCTTCGGCCTGTTCTACAATGAGGATATCTTCAAGGAAGCCGGAATTGAACCTCCCCCGTCGAATGTGGCCGATGCCTGGACCTGGGATGAATTCGTCGAAGTCGCGAAGAAGCTCACAGTAGACACGAACGGCAAGACGGCAGACCAGGAGGGCTTCAATCCGGCAAAAATCAAGCAATACGGCGCAAATATCTCCACCTGGTGGGGGGTATACAGCAACTTTATCTACTCCAACGGAGGGGATTTCATCTCGGCGGACGGCAAAACCTTCGGCCTGAACCAGCCGGAGGCGGTGGAAGCCCTCCAGAAAATATCTGATCTGATGAATGTGCATCATGTCTCCCCTTCACCTGTGCAGTCCAAGAATATTCCGGCAACGAATGTGGCTCTTCAGACCAAGAAGGTGGCGATGACTGTAGACGGGCAATGGGCAAGCGCAGGCCTCGCCCAATCGAAGTTCAACTTCAATGTCGGGGTCATGCCTGTAATGAAGGAACCGGTTACCACCGTGGTCTGCGGCATGTTCTCCATCTTCAAATCCACGAAGCATCCCCAGGAGACCTGGGAGCTGCTGAAGGCGCTGCTCGATCCTGAAGCTTCCATTGATATGCTGACAGCCGGAACCTGGATGCCTTCACCTAAGGATTGGTACACCGATCCTGCACTGCTGGCCAAATGGACAGAGAATCTGGATGCCAGACCGTCCGGCTATAAAGAAGCCATCGTGGATGTGATTCTGAGCAAGGGTCATCAGACGCCGACCGGATATGTGAAGAACTTCAACAATATTATGGACCTCGTCAATCCCGCCTTGGATAAGGTATGGCTCGGCCAGCAGACGGCCCAGGAGGCGATGGACTCCATCGCCGCGAAGGCCCAGGCCCAGATTAAGGGGCGGCGCGATATCAAGGAATAATTAACTGCGAAATCACAGCATGGAGCGGCGTCCGTTGCCTCGTTCGCCGCTTTTTGTGCACTGTAAGAATGGATATGCGATTTCGAGACTGGAGGCCGGTATGCGAAAGGGAATGTTCTATGGGCTGTTATTCACGGCCCCCGCCATCCTTGGATTTGCCATTTTTACGCTGGGTCCCATGATCGCCAGTCTGGTGCTCAGCCTGACCGACTACAATGTGTTCAAGGAACAGACCGCCTTTGTGGGTCTGGATAATTTCACGCGGCTGTTCTCAGGGGAGGATGAGCTGTTCTACAAATCGCTGGGGATCACCTTCTATTTCGTCGTGCTGCGTGTCCCTGCGGTGATTCTCCTCTCCTTCGGGATTGCGCTGCTGCTGAATCTCAATGTGAAGGGAAGGGCGATCTTCCGTACCATCATCTATCTTCCGAGCATCGTTCCGGCGGTGGCCTCGGCCATGATCTGGATGTGGCTGCTTAACCCCGATCTGGGCCTCATCAATTCGCTGCTGAGCCGCCTGCATCTGCCGACCAGCAACTGGCTGTACGGGGAAGGGAGCGTTATCCCCTCGGTCGTACTTACCACGCTATGGGGGATCGGCAGCACGGTGATTATTTTCCTCGCCGGACTCTCCGGCATCCCCCGGCAGTATTACGAGGCCATTGAGGTGGACGGGGGCGGCTGGTTCCGCAAGCTGAGCCATGTGACGGTTCCGATGGTCACCCCGACGATCTTTTTCAATACCATCATGACCATTATCGGTTCCTTTCAGGTCTTCAACGAAGCTTACATTCTGACGCAGGGCGGACCGAACAACCAGAGTCTGTTCTATGTATTTTATCTGTGGAGAACGGGCTTCCGGGATGCCGAAATGGGCTATGCTTCTGCGTTGGCCTGGATCTTGTTCATCATCATTCTGTTCTTCACATTCATCGTGTTCAGAACCTCGAAGTCGTGGGTGTATTACGAAGGGGGGGACCGGACTTGAGGCCATCGAAGCTTTCACTTACCGCAGGCTACGGAGCGCTGATCCTGATCTCCGGCATGTTCATCATTCCGTTTGTCTGGCTGATCCGCAGCTCGCTGATGAATTTGTCGCAGATTTTCACCATGCCTCCCGAATGGATACCGAGGCCGTTTCAATGGAGCAACTTTCACAAGGCGCTGACGGTGCTGCCGTTCGATGTGTTCTTCAAGAACACGCTGATTATCGTAGTTACGGTGCTTGTGGGGACCGTGATTACCAGCAGCATCGGAGCGTTCGGATTCTCACGGATTCAGTGGAAGGGCAGGGATACAGTGTTCGCGATCCTGATGACCAGCATGATGCTGCCGGCGGCGGTCACGATTATCCCGAGCTTCCTCGGCTGGCAGATGATGGGGTTATACGATACGCTGTACCCGCTCATTGTACCCGCTTATTTCGGCGGGGGGATCTTCAATATTTTCCTGCTCCGGCAATTCTATTTGACGATTCCGCGCGATTTCGATGAAGCAGCCTTTGTGGACGGGGCGAATTACTGGCAGATCTATACCCGGATCATCTTTCCTTTAAGCCGCTCTGCTATCATCGTGGTCGCCTTGTTCAGCTTTCTGGCCTCCTGGAATGACTTTATGGGTCCGCTGATTTATCTGAAAAGCGACAGTCTCTTCACCCTCGCCCTGGGCCTGCAAATGTTCCAGGGGACCTACACCGCGCAGTGGGATCTGCTAATGGCGGCCTCGGCCACGGTCGTGCTGCCCTGTGTTATTGTATTTCTGGCCGGACAGCGTTACTTTCTGGAGGGCATAACCTTAACAGGATTAAAAGGATAAAGGAGGCGGGAAACGGAAATGGCACAGCAACAAGCGAGGATTCATGCCTGGCAGGGCGTGTCCTTTACGGGAGTCACGATAGATGATCAGTTCTGGCTGCCGCGTCTGAAGGTGCTCCGGCAGACCACGCTGCCGGATTGCCTGTCCAAATGTGAGGAGACCGGCCGCATCAATAACTTCGCCAAGGCCGGGGGACTGCTGGAAGGGCATTACGAAGGAAAGTATTATAATGATTCGGATGTCTACAAGGTGCTTGAAGGCGTGGCCTATGCCCTGATGTCAGAGCGGGATGCGGCGCTGGAGGCTGAGGCCGACTGGATCATCGGGCTGATCTCGGCTGCGCAGGAAGCAGACGGTTACCTGTGTGCTTATTTCACCCTGGAGAATCCTGAGGGCAAGTGGACGGACATGGAGAAGCACGAGATGTACAACGGCGGCCATCTGATCGAAGCGGCGGTTGCCTACTATGAAGCGACCGGCAAGCGTGAGCTGCTGGAGGTGGCCTGCCGTCTGGCCGATCATATTGACGGGGTGTTCGGCCCCGGCAAGCGGCACTGGGTGGAAGGGCATGAGGAGATCGAGCTGGCGCTGGTGAAGCTGTACCGCGCCACAGGGATGGAGCGCTACTGGAAGCTGGCCTTGTGGCTGCTGGAGGAGCGCGGCCATGGTCACGGCAAGGGCGCGATCTGGGACAATCCGGAGTGGGGACCGCCGTATTGCCAGGACGATGTTCCCGTCCGCGAGATTAAGCAGGTCACCGGCCATGCCGTCCGGGCGGTATATCTGTATACGGCAATGGCGGATATTGTCGATGCTTCCGGCGACTCCGCTTATGCGGAGGCACTGCACCGGGTCTGGACACATACGGTGGAGCGGAACATGTATGTAACGGGCGGCATTGGGCCGTCTAGACATAATGAAGGCTTCACTACCGATTACGACCTGCCCAATGAGACCGCCTATTGCGAGACCTGCGCCGCCATTGCCATGGTGTTCTGGAATCACCGGATGAACCTGACGTTCGGGGACGGCAAATATGCCGATGTGGTAGAGCGTGAGATGTACAACGGCGCTTTGTCGGGAATCTCCCTGTCTGGGGATCAATATTTCTATGAGAATCCGCTGGCTTCACAGGGCGGGCATCATCGTGTGCCGTGGTTTGAAACCTCCTGCTGTCCGACCAATTTGGCCCGCTTCCTGCCTTCCCTGGGCCAATACGCCTATGCTGTTACAGAGGACGGCCTGGCGGTGAATCAATATATGAACAGCGAAGCGGAGCTGGTGCTGGGCAGCGGGCTGGGCGTCAGGCTGAAGCTAAGCACCCGGTATCCCTGGGATGGCCGGATAGAGCTTGAGTTGAACCCTGCTGCAAGCGCCGAATTCAGTATCCGGCTGCGCGTGCCGGAGTGGTGCAGCGGATACCGGGTGGAGGCGGGAGGCGCAGGACCGGAAGCCCTGACGGATCAGGGGTATCTGGTGCTGGACCGGAAGTGGTACCCGGGAGATAAGGTTGTGCTTGAGCTGGATATGCCCGTGAATAAGGTGCGGGCCCGGACGGAGGTGGAGGCCGACCGAGGGCGTGTTGCCGTGCAGCGGGGACCCGTTGTATATTGTCTGGAGCAGACGGACCATCCCGGATTATCGTATGATGGATACTCCATTCCGTCCGGGGCGAAGTTCCGGGTGGAGCACCTGCCGGAGCTGCTGGGCGGGGTAACGGTGCTGCTGAGCCGGGATGAAGACGGCAGGCCGCTCCGGTTCATCCCATACTATGCCTGGGATAACAGGGAGCCCGGATTCATGCAGGTCTGGGTCCGGGAATTGGAAGGAAGCAGCCTGTACAGCTATTGATAAGCTTTTGCGTAGAAAGGAGTGAGGTTCGCTTGCGGGGAATCACGAACCCGATTGTGCCAGGCTGGTATGCAGACCCTGAAGCAAGAACCTATGAGGGCAGGCATTATGTGTATGCCACCAGATCTTTTACGGAATATACCCGGCAGATGAACCT
Organism: Paenibacillus sp. FSL H8-0122; assembly: GCF_038005345.1. NCBI lineage: Bacteria > Bacillati > Bacillota > Bacilli > Caryophanales > Paenibacillaceae > Paenibacillus > Paenibacillus sp. FSL H8-0122. Next base: position 443,439 of record NZ_JBBOTB010000001.1, read on the forward strand.
GGATGTCTTCAGTTCCACGGATCTGGTTCATTGGACGACCCACGAGGGAATCATCGAAATGGATGATTTCCCCTGGATTTGGAGAGCGGTATGGGCTCCGACCCAGATTGAGCAGAGCGGCCGTCATTATCTGGTCTTTGCCTCCAACGATATCCAGAAGGACGGCGAAGCCGGCGGTCTGGAGATTGCTGTTGCGGATGCTCCCGAAGGCCCCTACAGAGGGTATCTCCACCGGCCGCTGATCGGCGGGTTCATTCACGGCGCGCAGCCGATCGATGCTCATCTGTTCAAGGATGAGGACGGTGCAATCTATCTGTATTACGGAGGCTGGGGCCATTGCAACGTGGCCCGGATGAATGAGGAGATGACAGGGTTCATTCCGTTCCCGGACGGAGAGGTCATCCGTTCCGTCACCCCGCCGGGTTATGTGGAGGGGCCGTGTATGATCAAGAAGGACGGCCTGTATTACCTGATGTGGTCGATGGGCGGGTGGACCAACGGGACCTACCGGGTCGCTTATGGCGTAAGCGACAACCCGCTGGGACCGTTCGCGAACCTGGGGACCATACTGGAGCGGCAGGAGCCCGTGGCGGAAGGCCCCGGACATCACGGATATTTGCATCTGCCGGAACGCGATGAATGGCTGATCGTCTATCACCGCAGACTCATCGGCGACCCGGAGCCGGGCAACCGCATGTTATGCATCGACAGACTGGAATTCGCTGACGGGGCCATTAAGCCGGTAAGGATGACCGACCGGTGGTAAGCTTGCCGGCTTATCGTAGGTGAATACAGGAGAAGTGAGGCCTTGGCTGGCTTACGCCGGGGCCTCTTTTGTCGTGATGCTGGAGGGACTCTTCATTCAATTAATGTTTTTCACCACTGTATTCCCATAATGTTGTACATATTGCAACTCGGAGACCTGGATATCCGGGGATTTAATAGAGTTATTGTATAAAATGCAGGCGTGTTGATTACCCATATTATGGGATGACAAAAACACCTAAATGTTCTTTACGCCTGAGCAGATTAAACTGAACCTGCCACTCCAGCGGAAGATTAAATATACGCCAGTGCTGCATAAATTCCCAAAGAGTCAGCTCAGCAAAGACCGGTACCTTCGGGTGAATTTCATCAAAAATGTATTTCAAAAGCACATACGTGGCAAGGGCTACAAACAATTGGCTATATACTGCATTTTCGGTGGTTCCAAATAGACAAGGGACATTCAAATGCTGTTTCACCCAGCGGAAAAAGACTTCAATTTCCCAGCGTGCTTTGTACATTTCAGCAATCACATGAGCGGACTCTTTTCTCAAATCGGTCACAATTCGTACCACTTCACCCCGGTCATTTTCAAATTCAACGACGCGGTGGCGCTGGGCGGATTGGTGTTTGCCTTGACCAATATAACAGGTGATATCGCGTACAATTTTGGTGTCTCCCTCCGCCGGTCGCTGAAGCTTTCGCGGCATCACCAAATGGAGATTGTCTTTCAGACGAATCACAAAGGACTGACCTTGCTGCACATATTGATCCAATCGACCGATTTTTCCATACGCCCGATCCTGAACTAAAAGGTAGTCCTTATCGGCCAAAACTTCTCCAAATGGAGCGTCATTGCGCCTGGCAATCGATTCGACCACATTCACGGGTGAATGCTGTCCATGTGAAAGAGCGACATGCAGCTTGATGCCTCCTCTGAATTTTTTATACGGAGCCCAAGACATGCGGGAGTTTGCCGCCGTAACCGTCGTAGAGTCAATCAGTAGAAGATCTTTAGGCAGATTTAGGTGCCGACGGGTTTGCCGATTACATTTCTGGACGAGCAGTTGAAACAAACGCTTGAAGATATCGTAAGGCACTTCACCGGCTTTGCCCGAAAGGGTGGAGTAATGAACCTTGGGCAAATCGTAGTTCGAGCCCACCCGAGCACTTTGACGAAAGCCATCCCATTGGTGGTAGCAGGCTTGGATAAAGTAATCGAACAACACACCCACGGTCATTTTGGTTCCGGTATCCTCGTAGTCCTTGGTTTGCCCGGTCACCCTTTGGACTTCTTCTGAAGTTAATACTTGTTTGAACACGGCCAAGAATGGGGTATTATTATTCATGAGGTCGCCTCATTTCGGTTTGGTTTGGTCGTACTTACCATTACCCGAAATGGCGGCCTTTTTTGTCCCTTTTTTTGGGAAATCAACACGCTTATATAAAATGCAAGAATTGCCCCCCGCTAAGCGTTTGGAGGATGAAAAATCCTGCTTTTTATGCAACAATATTGGAATGTAGCCGGGATGAGCAGGGGAATGTTGTATTTTGAGCAGGATTTTCACTGGGAGGTAGGGGGAATGCCAAGTGTTCATGATAATGAAATTGTTTCCTATAATGTTGATTTACAAAATGCCAAAATTACATTCCAAACTTTGGGCGGCAAAGACAATGAGGTTCCTGTCATAATTGAGTTTATTGAAGTCTTGGCTTATTTTTTTGAAACACAGTTGCTAGGGAGTATTCTTCTTGATATCAGCCAATTCGAAATAAGTTTATTTGTCACAAATAACAAGGAGTTATTAGAGAAGCAAAAGGACTCCGCTTGGCCGGTGTATTATGACAAAATAGAGGATTTGCTTGAATATTTACTACATAAAAATTACAACTATTATGTGATCTCCGCTTCATATGGTCTTAATGGATGGGTAATTGCTAAGGAGTATAATATTTATAACTGAGCAGAACGTTGTAAAGTTGACCCTGAGGGAGCTATCCCTCAGGGTCTTTCGTTTCTATGAGCGTTTGAAGAGAATGAGTAAAGCTTTGAAACCAAGCTTAGCCCCAGACATTGTTATCTCCTGTCATCCCCTACCCTGTAGCGCCGATTTCACAAGCAATAACCACGGAATGCTGCCGGTAGCGGGGATGCTGCTCTCCGGGTGAACCTCTGCGGCAAGAAGCAGCATGTGGTAGCTGAGGCCAGTGATTGCGGCAGCGCTGCCGGATTGCAGCAGCGTCTGTTCATCGGCGGACGTAAGCTGCGGGAGCTGCCCGCAAGACTGAGCGAGGGCTGCATAGAGCAGCCATTCCGCAGCGTCACCAGGAAGGCTATAGTGTTGTGATTGCTCGATGTAATTCGCACACCACTGCAATCTAAATGAAACGGGTGCATCCAGCAGTCCCCGCAGCAGTGGCAGGGGAAGTCTGCTCCAGAGAAAGCGCGCAGCGCCGGTAAGCCTGCCAAGCAGAAGCAATGTGTCCCAAGCGCCTGCTTGAAGCAGCAGTTGGGCTGCGTAGGAACAATCTGTAGAGCGAAGCGGTGCGTCTGTGCGGTGTTCCGAATCGGCTAAGCTGCCGATATCGGGGGCCGGGAAGGAACCTTCTGCCGGAACAGAAGGGTCTTCTTGCTCTTCGGCTGGGCATTGTGGCAGCCTGGAATGGCTGGCTTCAGCGTAGGGGGAGGCGACTGGGCGCTCCTGCATGCGGTTAGAGCCTGCCCGATGCTCCGCCGGGCAGGCTTGCTGCTGCGCGAGCCGGCGATGCGCGGCTGCGAGCCCGGGCGGCAGCTCCGCCAGCCGCCCCAAGCCTTGTCCTGCCGTGGCGATTCCGCCGCTGCGGCAGGACAAGGCCCACAGATAGCCGGATACCCACGGGTGATCCGGCGTATCCCCCCGCATCCGCGCAAGCGCGGCGGATGCGTCCCTGGGCTGTTCCGGGTCCCGGAACAGCGTCCCCAGCAGCACCTGAAGCAGCTGCCGGATATCCTCCGGCAGCTGCGGTGCTGCGAGAAGCGCCGCCAGCCACGGGGCGGCGCGGGCATTGAGTGCGGCAGGCACCAGCCTGCTCAGCACTCGCCGGGGCAGGGCAGGGAGCAGCTGACGCGTGAACACCGTCAGCTGCTCCGCTTGGCCGGACAGCAGGCACAGTGTGGCCAGTTGCTCCCAGGCGGCAAGATCGTCAGGCGAGTAGCCGATCGCCTGCCTGTAATGCTCTATGGCTTCCGCGTAGAGGAAGAGCCGCTCGCAGACCCGCCCGGCGAATAGGCGGGTGCGGTAGGTTCCGCTGCCGGAGGAGGAAGGGTATTTATGCGCGGTATCCCCGCTATCCAGCGCCCGCTGGAGCAGAGGATACGCCCGCCATACCTGCCCTTGCTCCAGCAGCAGCCCCGCATAGCTCTCCAGCAGATCAGTGAAATCTGCATATCTGATACTCCCGGCTTCATAGATAGCCTCCGCCTCTTCGGGCCGACCTCCCGCCTGAAGGGCGAAGGCTGTCTTGAGATACAGGTCGGCGGTATAGCCGGAGTCGGGCTGAGCTTCTTCCAGCAGTGGCAGCAGCAGGTCCGACGCAGCCTGATATTGCCCCTGCTGGTAATATTCCGTGCCCAGTGCATACCGCAGAGGAACGCTGTCCGGTTCAAGCCGCAGAGCAGCGCGGATCAGCTCCAGATTGCGGCTGGCTTTATTTTTGCACTGAAGCTCATCATCCAGATAGCCGTAATGGTGTACAGTTAGACGGGCATAAGCGATATGTCCTCCGGGGAGGCTCCAGATGCTGGAGGCCACCTCTTCATGAATGCTCCCGCGAAAACAGATACGTGAATCATTACGGAACAGCCGGCACACATTGTCTGTTGTGTATTCGCACCCGAAGCCCTCTCCTACATAATGGATAAAAGGCAGGAAATACCCGTCCGCATGCTCCGATTCCAGCAGACGCTCTAACTCCTCCGCCTTCCAGTCAGCAAGGGCTTCATCTGCATCCAGTACCAGAATCCAGCCATAGGAGGCCAGCTGCAGGGTATGATTACGGGCTTTGGAGAAATCGTGTTCCCAGGGCAGCCTGACCACCCGGGCACCGAACCTGCGGGCGATAGCCATACTGTTATCCTCTGATCCGGTATCAGCGATAATGATCTCCGAGACCATACCCTGAACAGACAGCAGACATTGCTCCAGATGCTGCGCCTCATTCCTGACGATCATGCAGAGCGAGATCCCGGGAGTATCCATGGTCTGTAGCTCCTTTCTAACAGTATTTGATTGAAAAATTGGGAGTGCACAGCAAGCGGAGCGGGTATATTCCTGCCGGACTGGAGAGCCGTTATTTCCCCAAAAACAGTACTTTTTACGGAGTGGCGGACTGAGAGGACCCTATTGATTCTCTAACCGATGATTGTGGGCAGCATATCCGCCTTTAAGCGCACTGGAGTCCGTAACCCTTCCCAAGCATGCGTTTTCTCTAAAATAAACGATCCTCAGTCCGCAACGCTCTGTCACACCGGCACTCTCCTGAAAAAATGAACTATACAGAGGTAACTCCCATCATCTGGTGATACACTAATCGGCTGATCTGGGAAGCGGTAGAGAGAGGCGCGCAGCCGCAGCCGCCGGTGAATATATGGCCGAAGTTATGAGTGCAGCCAGAACCTTGTCAGCCAAAAGAATCCAGGGCTGCACAGCCGCAGCAATAGCAGATAAAGGGACTTCGGTATTCCGGTCCGCCGGGACAACTGCAGGATGACTAAGCAACCCGGTGATATCATCGTAGCCCAGCTCAGCTGCGGAAGCTGCTTCTGCCCGCTGCAACAGCTCCAACAAATCAGCAGCAGGCGGCACCTCAAGCGCTGCATCATTCACCGCCCCCGCACCTTGCATCACGCTATCGATCTCACCTGCACTCTGCGTCATAGCATCCACCGTTCCCACATCTTGCACCGCCGCATCGATCACTCCCGCACTCTGCATCGTTGCACCCGATGCTCCCGCATCCCGCATCACAGTATCTATCTCACCCGCATTCTGCACCCCGCCATCCATCTCTCCCGCTGCCACACCAGCCCTCACCCCGCCCCCAAGCATATCAGCCGCCGCTGTATAACAGCCATCCCTTACCAGCAGGCGTAGTAGCTCCTGGCGCTGTTCCGACAGAATGCCGGGCAGCTGTCCGGCCAACCAGCCGTGGAGCTCTGGCTCGCGGCCCGTGCATTTGAACAAGCGCGTAAGCCGGGGGATCAGCGGCCAGGGGTCCGGCTGGAGCTGGGCTGCCCTGGTGAAGCAGGCTGCCGCTTCATGGTCTTCGCCGATCTGCTGGCAGACCTGCCCCAACAGCGTGTGGGTGAGATATGTGCCTATCCCGGATTCCGTATGGTAGAGGGGAGGTGAGGCACCGATCTGCAGTGCCCTGCGCAGTGCCGCCTTGGCTTCGGCTAAGGCTGAGACCTGCAGCAGCAGCGCACCTTTGAGATGGTGAAGATCGGGATAGTCCGGGAAGAGCGAGCTTCCCTGCCCGCACGCCTCCAGCGCCCCCGGGGAATCACCTGTTACCGCCAGGCAGCGGGCTTTGTATTTATAGAGCAGGTGAATATAGCTGGTCCCCGGCTCGGCCAGGTTCAGCGAGGTGCCGATATGCTCCAGCGCCTGCCCGTAGTCGCCAAGCCGCATATATTCAACTGCCAGATTGAAATGCTGAAAAGCATCTCCAGGACTCTCCTCCAGCTGCTGCTTCAGCAATCCGAGATTACGGCTGATTTTATCTTTTCGCTCCACGACCCCGGCGGCATAGCCGTAGTGATGGACAATGACGGTGCCCATATGCATCGCGGCATCCGGGGTCTCCTGCACAATGACAGCCGCAATCTGCTCATGAATAATGCCGCTGAAGCGATAATTCGGGCGGTTCTTGAACATTCGGAGGATCGGGTTAACCGTAAGCGTCTGCGAAGCACGCTCTGTCCCCTGATGATTATGAATCCGCACAAAAAAAGCCTCATACTCCGTATGCTTCGCGCACACCAGCAGCTCATCCCGGCTCCCCGGATCCAGCTCCTCGTCTGCATCCAGCACCAGAATCCAGGTGCCGCGTGCCAGGGCGAGACCGGCATTGCGTGCGGCGGCAAAATCCCCGTTCCACGGATAATCGATAATCCGGGCACCGAAGCTGCGGGCAATCGAACAGGTGGTGTCGGTAGAGCCAGTGTCTACAATGATAATTTCATCCACAGCTCCGCGTACACTCCGCAGACAGCGGGCCAGGTTGTCGGCTTCATTTTTGACGATCATGCACAAGGAAATCAGCGGTTGTTGCGGTTTCGTGGTCATAAGCTCAGATCCGCTCCTCTCTGCCGCTGCGTGTAATTCCACTTCGTATGCCAGGGGGTGCAGCGCAGCACAGAGATGGATTGGGCAACCGCTGCCCTGTCCTCCTGAAGCGGACCCTGAACCGGCTGTCCCACCCCCTGGAGACGTTCTACAGCTTCTGCGAGACGCTGCTCCGCCAGATGCAGATAACAGAGCGCCAGTCCGGTGCTAACTGCATCGTCTGCAGGGGATTCCCCCAGGGCAAGCCGGTACCAGCCGGCAGCTTCCGCATAATGCCCGTTATCGATGAGCAGTTCTCCGAGATACCGCAGGGTTGCACCTGAAGCTTCCTTGCTGCCTGCAAGGCAAATGAACAGTTCCCCCGCCTCTGCACGCCAGCCTTCCTCATAGAGCGCTTCTGCCAGAGTGCTTGTATGTGCCGGGAACCGTCCAACCAGCCGCTTGCCCAGCGCGATGAACTGGTGCTTCACAGCGAGCCGGATCACCTCGGCAAGCAGAGCGGATTCCCCGAAGGCGGCGAACTCCGCTTGCTGCACGGCACTATCGGACGACAACCTTGCGTCGATCTCCAGCAATGCGGAACGCACCTCCGCAGGTGATTGCAGCCACAACTCCTCTTGCAGCTTCTCGTCCAGTTCCCATGTCACCATGGCTTCAAGAAGCCATAGCTGCCGCAGCGTTTCTGTGTCCAATCCTCCGGCTGAGAGATGTAGAGTGCCGGCCCGCAGCTTGGCGGCTGTCTTCCTGAACGAATGATATTTTCCGGTAATGATCCAGGAAGACAGCAGGAACAGCAAGGTGTCCTCTTCCAGCGGGCAGACCGCGGACGGCAGCTCTGCAATCGTCTTATAAGCGCCCAACTGATATAAAGTACCGATCATTGCGGTTCTCGAAGCACGCTGCGCTGTACCGGTCAGCTGTATCAACAGCGCGGCAATCTCTCCCTCTGGCACCTCCAGCTCCTGAAAAGCAGAGGCGATCCCCTCCAGAGCGGGGAGATACAGAGAGTGCTGCTGCAGCGCACGATGGAACAACTGCGCGGCCTCCTTCTGCTTCCCGAGCTGCTGGAAGATGACCCCCATCCGGTGCAGCGGGCGGAAGCTGTCCATGCCCTGTTCGGTGACGTAGGCTCTGCGCGGAGCCGGGGCAGACGAGGTATCTATGGCGTGCTGGTAAGACTGGACGGCGCGTTCATAGAATCCTTGGCTCTCCCAGGACTGGCCCTGCATGTAATGCAGGTCGGGATAATCTCCATAACGTGTCAGCTCGCGGGTCAGCAGGCTGTCGACCGCTTTTACATGACCGGCGGCCAGATCGATTTTGCACAGATCGCGAATGATCGAGGGACGGTAAGAGGCTTGAAGCGGAGCGAGAGTAAGACTCTGGCGCAGCAGTTCTCCGGCTTCCTCCAGTCTTCCATCCTGACAGCAGGTGACCGCCAGATTATAACGGGCGAACACATCGTCAGGCTCTTCTGCAAGCGCAAGACGCAGCAGCTGCTCGTTGCGGCTGACTTTATGCTTGGCGCTCATGACCGGGGGCAGGTAGCCGAAGTGAAGAATCTCTATTGGACTGGCCTCGATGGCGGCGGACCCATGTTTTGTGAGAATAGAGGACTCTACACTTTCATGAATTCTTCCGCTGAAAAGATAGCCCTGCCCACCCCGGAACAGCCGCACAGGATGGTGATACAGACGATCCTCCGGCCTGCTTCCCAGCAGGTTCTCTATACGCACCGTGTAGGCTTCAGCTGTGCTGTCTCCGAGAATCTCCTTAATTGACTCTATGGAAGTCTGAAGGATTTCATCGGCATCGAGGACCAGTATCCAGCTGCTGGCTGCATGGGGGAGACCGGTATTGCGTGCCTCTGAGAAATGGTGGTTCCACTGGGCTTCAATGACCGTTGCCCCGTACCTCCGGGCGATTTCCACGGACTGGTCCGTGGAGCCGGTATCGACCACTATGATTTCATCGGCGCCCTGCAGACTAGCTAGGCAACGTGGGAGCAGCTCGGCTTCATTGTTAACAATGAGCTGTACGCCGAGTGTAGGTTTGGCAGATGGATTCAAGATCGTTCCTCCTTCGCGGGCCTTAGTTCCTCCGGGTATTCTGCAAAATGAGCATGTAAAGCCGCTGCCGTCATATGTAGATGCGGAATACCGCACAGGAAAGAGTACATGGGTACCCATGCACTCTTGGCTTTTGCATCGTATGACGGAAACTATACTTACGTTCCTTGTGCATCAAAAATAACATTAAGCGTAGAAGCTGCGCCCGGCGTGGCGGATTGATAGGAAAGGCGGGTGTATTTCAGGAACCGGGCAGGCACAATTACGTCTACAGAACCTGCTGCCAACGGATTGTCTCCGGTCGTATCGACGAAATAGTTGGTTCCGTCTGCACTGATCTCGACCCGTGTATTTACCGGATTGGCTCCGGTATTCACAATGAAGTAGGAATAGGTGCCAAGGACGCTAGTATTGTTGGCTGGTAGAGGCGTATAGGTATCTGAGGTAGCAATTGCGGTAGTAGGCAGCTCAATAAAGCTGCGCTGGGAAATAGAGGTTACGCTGCTCAGCGTACCGGCAGTAATAGTCGCGCCAAGCACACTAGTAATCGTACCGTCTAAGAGGTTAGTCACTGTACCAGCAGATGTTAATGTACCAGCAGTAATAGTCGCGCCAAGCACACTAGTAATCGTACCGTCTAAGAGGTTAGTCACTGTACCCGCAGATGTTAATGTACCGGCAGTAATAGTCGCACCAAGCACACTAGTAATCGTACCGTCTAAGAGGTTGGTCACTGTACCAGCAGATGATAGCGTACCAGCAGTGATCGTCGCACCAAGCACACTAGTAATCGTACCGTCTAAGAGGTTGGTCACTGTACCCGCAGATGTTAATGTACCGGCAGTAATAGTCGCACCAAGCACACTAGTAATCGTACCGTCTAAGAGGTTAGTCACTGTACCCGCAGATGTTAATGTACCAGCAGTAATAGTCGCGCCAAGCACACTAGTAATCGTACCGTCTAAGAGGTTGGTCACTGTACCAGCAGATGTTAATGTACCGGCAGTAATAGTCGCACCAAGCACACTAGTAATCGTACCGTCTAGCAGGTTAGTCACTGTACCCGCAGATGATAGAGTACCGGCAGTGATAGTCGCACCAAGCACACTAGTAATTGTACCGTCTAACAGGTTGGTCACTGTACCCGCAGATGTTAATGTACCAGCAGTAATAGTAGCACCAAGCACACTAGTAATCGTACCCGCAAGGATGTTCGTGATTGTACCGGCCGAGGTTAATGTACCAGCAGTAATAGTCGTGCCAAGTATGCTAGAGATGGTGCCGTTCAAGATGACGGTGGTCAGATTCCCGCTGGCATCCGTGGTTAGCGGCCGGTCGATCAGGGTCGAGGGGTCCCGGCCAAAAATAAGTGTGCGCAAATTATCCGGATTCGCCTGAAATGAACTGAAATTTGGCAAAATAGAGTCATCCTTTCTGTGGGCAATTTCTACCGTCAGCCTGCTCATGAAAAGACCCAAACCGTCGTCTGGGTCCATAAGCATGTATAGGCTGCCGGGTTAATAGAGAGAAGCATGAGTTGGGCAGGACCATTCGAATGGTGTGATATTAGGATATGGAGCTTTTAAGAGAATGACTGGGTTAACTCTGCAAAAATACGCAGCCGCCAAACAACCTGCCGGACAGCTTCGCATACTATGAAAATATGCTAGACCGACAGAAGGAGTGAGAATATGCCAAATGAGACTGTGTTTAACCAGAATAGCCAGCCGCTGTATACCGAGCAGGTGAACACCTATATTGCACCCGGGATCGACACTCTGCCTGAAGCGGGAGCCGCGATGTCAGGCTTATTGTTTGGGATTCCTTTTGCCTCCACGGTGGGTACTTCAACGCCGCTTGTCATGCAGATAGCTAATCCCGGCGGTAGCGGACGTACCTTGTATATCTCCCGCATCATCGCAAGCACGGGAACAGCGTCAGTCACCTTAACCTTGCTGCGTAATGCAACGGTGGGGGGCATGGCGGTCACTCCGGTTAACTATAACTTCGGGAGTGCGGTCACAAGCGTCAGTACTGCCCGGACCGCTACGGCTGCACCTACAGGCTCCCCGGCGACATTAATGTCGATGCTGCTGGCTATAGGTCCGGTCATCCTTAATATGGACGGCAGGATTATTCTGCCGCCCGGCAACTCGCTCACGATATCGGTAACGATTGCGTCAGGGAGCACTTCGGCAACAGGCAACATCAGCTGGTGGGAATTTTAGAGCGGAAGGAGAAGGGATGAACCATGCCCAATAATTATGTGATCAATGACAATGACCAGCCGGTTTATGTGGAAATGACGAATACCTTCCGCGCCCCGGATATCAGCGCCCCGCCTGAGATGAGCGCTTCGCAGGCAGCCGTATTATTCTCGGCGAATGCCTCGAATTCAGCAACGATCGTGCTGTCGCTTCTCTCGGCTGTTATTTCAGTCCGCATCAGTAATCCTGCGGGCAGCGGCCGGACCTTGTATCTGTCCCGGATCAGCGGCAGTATCGGCGGCACCTCGGTGCTGACCTCAATCTCTGGCAGCTTTAGCATTGTCAAGGGAGGCACGATTTCTTCGCCGTCCACGGTGACGCCGGTGAATAATAATCTGGCCAGCACGGCAGCAAGCAGCATGACGGTCCAATCCTCCACCGCAGCTATTTCCGGGGGCACTGTGCTGGCGAATGTTCAGATTGCGCCGGGAGTGTTCAGCCCGGCTTTTACCGGCAGCATTATTGTCCCTCCGAACAATGTCATCAGCATCAGCGTAAGCTCCTCAAGCGCGGCAGTCGGGACAATTATATCTGCGTTAAGCCTGAACTGGTGGGAGAGATAGCAGGCCGGTGCTTAAGCACCTCTATAGCTGTTTCACGCTAGACATCCTTCTATTTCTTGCTGAAACGGTACCGCCGCTTAGAGCACGGCAGAGCCGAGCCCACTTGACTTCAAGGTGACTAAGGTTTATTTTTCTATAAATGGATGAATTAGAGGATTGGGGAGGAGGAAGCATGGAGCGCTGTCTGTTTATACACGGCTTCACCGGAGGCGAATACGAGATTTCTCCGCTTGCGCAGTTTCTGGAGGCGAACGGTTATGTGTCCAGAATGTTTACCCTGCATGGACATGGAGGCGGCAGAAGGGAGCTGCTCCATTCAAGCCGGGAGGACTGGCAGCTAAGCGCCGAGGAGGAACTGAAGCAGCTATTCTCAAGCTCCGACAAAGTACATCTGATCGGCTTCTCTACCGGAGCGCTGATTGCGTCGCGGCTATCGGTTCAATATTCTTCCAGGATTCAGTCGCTCACCTTATTGTCAACCCCGGTGTATCCGCTCAACCCGGCCGAGATTCTGCGTACGCTGGTCCGCCCGGAGATGCTCAGGAATTATCTCAGCAAATGGGGTTCTACACCCATGAGGGCCACACGGGAGTTCCAGCGGCTGGTTCGTGAGAGCTTCGAGGTCTATCCGCAGCTGGAGGTGCCGACCTTGATTGTACAGGGCAGGCGGGATCATCTGGTGAAATTCAAAAGTGCGGACTATCTCCGGCAGACGATTCCCTCGGAACGCAGACAGGTGCTGATTATGGAGCAAAGCGGACATATGGTCTGCCATAGCGCGGAGAGTCCCGCCATGATGGATGAAGTGCTCCGGTTTATCCGCCGCGCCGGTCATTCCGGGTAAACGAAGAACCCTTCCAGCACTGGAAAGGGTTCTTCGGTCTGTCGCTGCTTCTATGATTATACGTTGACATTGAGGAGGGGGCGTGGTATTTTCAGCTTAAGGAAACCGGTTTCCTATTGAAAAGGATGATTACCGTCCTCCCTCTATTCTTCTATTCCGTTATTGCCTGATTCCGTTAGTTATTCCGCAGCAGCCCCGCCGCTTCGCTTGGAAGATAACCGGGGAATCAACTCCGGCTCCAGCAGTTGTCCGCTCACGGCAGCTTCTTTGTTATCCAGCTTGTCCATTAATAATCGTCCTGCGGATGCGCCGAGCTGGAAGGTATCCATATCGAGTGAAGTCAGCGGAGGAGTGGTGTAGGGGGACAAGGGATATTCATCGAACGTGGCAATGCCCAGCTGTGAAGGAATGGAGATATTCAATTCCCGGGCCGCCTGCAGCACGCCGTAAGCAGAGAAGTTGCTCATGCAGACGATGGAGCCGGGGGGATTCGCACTTTGCAGGAGCTGCTTGGCTGCCTGATAGCCATCCTCCTGGGCCGCCCGGCCATTGATGATCCAGCCGCTCTGCACAGCCATTCCCGCCTCGCCGAGTGCCCGCTGATAGCCAGCTGCACGGCGCAGGAAGAGCGGCTCATCCTTCTCGCCGCCGATGAAGGCCACAGACGGGTAGCCCTGGTCCAGCAGATGCCGGGTCAGCATGAATCCGCCCAGCTCATTGTCGCAATCGACCCAGATTCCCGGGGCGTTGATCTCACCGATGGAGATATAGGGGAACTCAAGCCGGTTCAGCTCCGCGCACAGCTCAGGAGTCAGCACCGAGGTGTTGGCAATAATGCCGTCCACCCGCTTATTCAGCACCAGCCTCTGCAGGAAATGCCCCTCCGCATGGTCATGCTGGATATTGGCAATGGTCAGCTCATATTTCAGAGGACCAATGATGCTTTCCACCCCGCCGATAATGTTATAAAAGAACTGATTGAGAAACTCACTTTCCTTGGACATATCAATGAGGATAGCTATCGTATTGCTGCTCTGTCTGGCAAGTCCGGTGGCGATGCTGCTTGGGGTATAGTTCATCTGCTTGATGATGTCCCGGACCCTGGCCTTCGTTTCCTCGGATATTTTGGGAGAGTCGTTCATGACCTTGGATACAGTGGATTTCGCGACACCCGCTGCCTGGGCGATATCCTTAATAGTAACTTTCATAGCTTTCCCTCCCGTCCTTACGGTATGGTACGCCTTAATGGCGAACTTTGTTCTACCTGTCATAATAACACAGTTGCTGAGGCTGCTCTATGCGGCATAAAAGGAGAGTATACAGTATGCTTACCCGGTTATTCGTATATCACACAGCGGAGGACCCCTTTGCCTTCCCGGCAGGCCCCCGCCTGCTTAAACTCAGACTATTCGTGCAGACCGGACAGTCCTTGTCCTGCACAGTTGTCCACGCTGACCGTTATGATTCACCCGGCCATGAGCTTCCGCAAGAGATGGAGCGGATCGGCTGTGCGGGAGCGTATGACATTCATGAAGCCCTTATTCCGGCCGAGACTGGCAAATGCCGGTATCTGTTCCATATCGGGAATCCCGCAGGTGAATACATATGGTATGGGGAGCGGGGAAGCTCCGAGAACAGGGACCAGGCGGGTGCCTTTCAATATGCCTATATTCACCGCCCGCAGGCTATCACACTGCCTGCCTGGAGTTCAGACGCGGTGGTCTATCAGATTTACCCCGAGAGCTATCATCAGGGGACGCTTCAAGGCATTACAGACAAGCTTACATACCTGCAAGAGCTTGGCGTGACTGCTATTTATATGACGCCAATCTTTGAATCGCCTTCCGGGCATAAGTATAATACTTCCGATTATTATAAGGTAGACCCTGGATTCGGGACGCTTGAGGATCTGAAGATGCTGGTTGAGACTGCACACCGGCTGGGGATGAAGGTTCTGCTGGATGCGGTCTTTAACCATTCCGGCGATACCTTTTTTGCCTTCCGGGATGTATTGGAGCATGGAGAGGCCTCACGCTATAAGGACTGGTTCTTTATTCATTCCTTCCCGGTCAGCGCTAAGCCGGCTCCCGGCTATGAGACCTTCGCCAAGGCGGAGTCGAGTATGCCGAAGCTGAATATGGATCACCCTGAGGTAGCGGATTACATGATGGACGTTGCCAGGTATTGGGTGCGGGAAGCCGGGATCGACGGCTGGAGACTGGATGTGGCTAACGAAGTGACTCCGGCCTTCTGGACAAGACTGCGGCGGGAGCTGAAGGCGGAATTCCCGGACCTGCTGCTCATTGGCGAGATTATGCATGCTTCCGGACCTTGGCTGCGGGGAGACCAGTTCGACGGCGGCATGAATTACCTGCTGCGGGATGCGGTGCTGGAGTTTTTTGCAGCGCAGTCTGCGGGGCCGTCCCGGTTCATGGAGCAGCTGCTGCATCAGGAGGCCTTGTACAATGATCAGGCCAATTCGGCAATGTTCCAGCTGCTGGGCAGCCACGATACGCTGCGTTTCCTGACCGCCTGCAAGGAGGGGGGGCGGGGCTGGGACCGGGAAGCTACGGCAATGAGCCGGATGCGGCTGGCTGTTTTTTTCCAGATGACTTATATTGGGCTGCCGATGATCTATTACGGGGATGAGGTAGGAATGGAAGGCGCTACAGACCCGCATTGCCGGCGGCCGATGCTCTGGGAGGAGCAGGCTCAGCATACCGGACTGCTGGACTGGTACAAGCGGCTGATCTCGCTGAGAAAAGAGCATGAGGTGCTGCGCAGAGGGGCCTTCCGCCCCTGGTTCACAGATGAGACGCGCGGTGTCCTGGGCTATGTCCGGCGCAGCGGGCAGGACCGGATGGGGCTGATTATCAATAACTCCCCCAACCGCTACCATCTGGAGCTGCCCGCCTACCGTTCGGACACCAAAGTGCTGACTGAGCTGTTAAGCGGACTCACCCTCCGCAGCTCAAGCAAGCTTCTTGTGGAGATTGAGCCGTTCGGCTGTCTGATGCTGCACTAACCTGTAACCTCTGTCCACGGTAAAAGAGTAACGGACCCTGAGGGGCGCAGCAGGCAGGTGTTATTTCTTCTTTTTGTTCAGTCTCAGCAGCCGGAATTCCTTGTTCTCCCATTGCTTGAGCAGCGGATAAGGATCGAAGGCCCACTCCGTAATGCCGCGGTCACGGTAGATGCCATAATGCAGGTGGGGCGGGAACTTGCCCTGTGTGCCCGGGCTGCCGTAGCCGGAGCTGCCGACCCAGCCGATGGTCTGCCCCGGAGTGACAATATCCCCGCGCAGCAGGGACTTCTCATACCCCATCAGGTGGGCATAATAATGGTAGCGGTTCTCGATATCGCGGATACCGATGCGCCATCCGCCGTAGCGGTTCCAGCCCTTGGTCTCCACAATGCCGAAGCAGGTGCTGCGCACCGTCAAGCCATGCGGCGCGAACAGATCCGTGCCTTCATGAATGCGCGCGCCGCCCCAGCTCCGGCCGGTTCCCCAGGTGCTGCGGTAGGCATAATTGGTCCCTATCGGCAGCGGAAATGCACTGCCGGACAGATCCAGCCGTCCGAAATGCTCATATAGCTTGGCGAACTGGGAGACGCGCTGGGCGGCCCGCCCGTTGTGATAATACTCCCAGATCCCTATATTGAAATCCGTAGCGGAATCCCCGTACTTGAGCAAGTGGCGGGCCATGCTGTAGAGCACATCCGCATCGCTCTCGGGATCGGCGATGCCGTCTCCCGAGCCGTCCAGCCCGAAGCCGCCGAAGAAGCGGATCGACTCTGGCTGCTTGTCGTCCTGATCCGGATTCAGCGGACCGGACCATACGGGCGCCGGAATCATAATTCCGGTAAGCCGTGGCTTAGCCGCTGCAGCAGGGCTTTCTGCGGCGGCTGTTTTTTTGCTTTTCCTGGCGATGGACCGTTCGTACTGATCGATGGCAGCGAAGCGGTACCAGGGGATGCCGGTTGCCGCGCCCATCTGCTCAAAGAGCTGCTTGCGGTCAGCGGCGGCAGTCTCTTTGCTGTCTGCGGGAGCAGGACTGCCCGAGCTCAGTTCGGGAATTTTATGATAACGGGCAGCTTGGGTGCTTTCGGCAGGACTACCGCTCCAGAGCAGGGCGGCGGCAGACATGCACATCAAGGTTCTGCGGGTGTAGGGGCTATTTAATAAGGCCAGCATGATCTCATCCTCCTGCGTTTGGACGCATGAATTGCATATATGTTTGCGGAAGCGGCACCCGGGCCAGGTGCTTTTCTTTAGATTGAAGCAAAAGGACTTTTTTTATCCATGACTGCTCCAAGGTTCACAAAAACAGGCAAAGGACTACTTCACATGCTATAATATGAGGCAGCAACTTTTGACTGTGAAATAAATTGACATGACATTCAGATCGAAAGCGGGGTCTCATCACTTTGACTAATCGAACAGCCAAACAGCCCAAGCCAGACTGGATCAAAATCAAGTTAACCACCGGTGAGGAATATCAGGAAATCAAGGGTATGATGCGCTCGAAGACGTTACATACCGTATGCGAGGAAGCACGCTGCCCGAATATTTATGAATGCTGGGCGAACCGCACGGCGACCTTCATGATTCTGGGGGGTATTTGTACGCGCGCTTGCCGCTTCTGTGCGGTGAATACAGGCCTGCCGACCGAGCTGGACCTGCTGGAGCCGGAACGTGTGGCAGAGGCTGCCGAGGGGATGCAGCTTAAGCATTGTGTGGTTACGAGCGTGGCCCGCGATGATCTGAAGGATGGGGGTGCGGCGATTTTTGCCGGGACGGTGTCCGCGATCCGTAAGCGCCTTCCTCTATGCAGTATAGAAGTGCTGATTCCTGATTTCCTGGGAGACCGCGCGAGCCTGGAGACCGTGATGAACAGTAATCCGGATATCCTGAACCACAATATCGAGACCGTGGAGCGGATGTCAGACCGTGTCCGGGCCCGTGCCAAATACCGCCGTTCCCTGGAGCTGCTGCGCCGGGCCAAGGAGATGAAGCCGGAGATTCCGACCAAATCGAGTATTATGCTTGGCGTCGGTGAGGAGTGGGATGAGATTCTGCAGGCGATGGATGACCTTAGAGCCGTAGATTGTGATATATTGACATTAGGACAATATCTTCAGCCTTCGCCGAAGCATCTGAATGTGGAGAAATACTATCCGCCCGAGGAGTTCGCGGTGCTGAAGGAAGAGGGCCTGAAGCGCGGCTTCAGCCATGTGGAGGCCGGCCCGCTGGTGCGCAGCTCTTATCGTGCCCATGAGCAGGTGAAGTCTGCTGCCGTGGCCCGTGAGGCGCGTTCCGTTTCACAGGCATAGGTAGGTCTTTTAGTCTATTTTCGTTGGGTTCGATTTTATAAAAACTTGTGTAAACAAGTTTGCCGCGTGACGGAGTCACAGAAAATAGGTTTT
The DNA here is from genome assembly GCF_038005345.1 of Paenibacillus sp. FSL H8-0122. Classification (NCBI taxonomy): domain Bacteria; kingdom Bacillati; phylum Bacillota; class Bacilli; order Caryophanales; family Paenibacillaceae; genus Paenibacillus; species Paenibacillus sp. FSL H8-0122. The sequence goes on from NZ_JBBOTB010000001.1 coordinate 461,700, forward strand.
GATTTTATGTTTTGGTTTATGATGTAGATTTCTTTTGTTACAAAAGGGGAAAGGACCGAAGCTGCGTAGCGACGAGGTCCTGGGGTGTACGGTTATACCACCCCTTCACGTTGATGGAGTCATGGAGAGGGATTTTGAAATTGTAGGAGCGGCAGCGTCCGCCTTTGTGGTCTGATTTCAACCGCTCAGCGGATAAATGAGGAAATCAGACCACAACAGCGGCCGGAAATTCAAAATCCCGCGGAATGACGGCTTATCAACGCCCCCCCATTTCTCATTGAAAGGCAGGCGACACACGCTTGATCGTTATAGGTGGAAAAGGTTACGAGCTGATGCTCGATCATAAGGATGGCTGGAACCCGGAGGCTTTTCGCGGAAGATACAGCGAAGTGCTGGAGCGGTACGATTATATCATCGGTGACTGGGGCTACAGCCAATTGCGCCTCAAAGGCTTTTACCGGGATAATCACCCTAAAGTGAACCGCGACACGGCCATCTCAGGCATGGTGGATTATATTAACGAATACTGTAACTTTGGTTGTGCGTACTTTGTGCTGCATAAGCTGAAGGAGTCTCCGCAGGAGGGAAGCTTCAAGGATATTCTGATCAAGGAAATCCCGGAGCCGGGGCTAGACGAGGATCTGGAGCAGGATGCTGAACAGGTGGTAACGGTAAAAGAACACCGGGAGCCGCAGACGAAGGGTACAGGCCGGGACAGGGATGCCGCAGGCGGCTCTGGCCGGGAGCATGCAACCAAGGACAGACCGGTGCGTGAGCACCAGAGCCGCAATCACCGCAACAAAGAAGGCCAGGGCAAGAAGAACCATAAAGAGTTCCAGGGCAGAGGCCAGGGCGGAAATCAGGGTAATCCTAACTCTAAGCAGAACAGAGAACACAATCCGAAAAGACCCAACAGGCAGGATAACCAGAATCAGAATAAGCAGGATAGACCGGAGAAGCAGGACAACCAGAACCAGAACCAGAACAGACAGGATAGTAACCAGAACAAGCAGGACAGACCAGACAATAACCAGAGCAAGCAGGACAACTAGAACGATAGCCAAGGGGGACAGCATGTACCCCCGGTTTCTCAATGTAACTTAAAAAGCCTCCTCAGCACATTAGCTGAAGGGGCTTTTTCTAATTCAATGGGCGGGCGAGAGGGCACGGGCCAAATGTATGCGAAAAACAGCATACAGTCGGTGAGCTGATGCTACCGCGCATGGGCCGAACGAAGCACAAATAAGCAAAAACAGGGGCACTAATGCCCCTGTTTTTACCGGATGCCCCCGTAAGCGGGCAGATTCTATTTCACAGCTAATTTCAGCTGTTTCAGTGAAGCATTGTAGCTCCATACGAGCGCAGGGAACTTTTTCTTGAAGGCATTCAGCTCGATGAAGGACTCTCCGTCCTGGAACAGCGCCTCCTTGGAGGCCAGGGTGAACCCGGATACGTTACCGGCGCCGGTGGTCAGCATTACCTTTTTGTTCTTGGCATCCCAGGAGACCTCATTCTCCACTAGCGCGGCGAGGACACGGGAGGCGGCATACACTTTATCGCCCTGCTTGATCAGACCTACATTACCGGCAAAAGCAGTGCCGTTGATATCCAGAATATGATGGTCACCAGACGCGACAATCTCTTTCATTCCGGCAATTTGCAGAGCGGTAATCAACTGGGCAGTTTTGCCCTTGACCTCGATATCAGGCGCAAGCCCGATATGGTTGAAGTCCTCCTTGTTCGGAGTCAGATACTTCATGGTGGTCAGCTTCAGCTCGCCGCCGCCGGACATGGGAATCAGGCTCTGAATCCGGGCCTTTCCGTAGGAGCGCGTGCCTACAACTGTAGCCAGCTTGTTGTCACGAAGTGCACCGGTTAAGGCTTCGGAGGCGCTGGCCGTATACTCATTGGTCAATACGACCACAGGCACGCCGATCTTGCTGCCGTTTGTAATTGCGACCGGCTTCAGTGTACCGGTCTGATCGGAGGTGTACATCATAATGCCGGCATCCATGAACTTCGAGACGATATTCTGGGCGCTGTCCATGTAACCGCCCGTATTATCTCGCAGATCAAGAACCAGCGATTTCATGCCGCCTGAACGCATTTTGTCCAGTGCTGCGGAGAATTCCTCATCGGCAGTCTGGGTGAAGCCGTTGATGGAGATGTAGGCGATTTTGGAGCTAAGCATCTTGCTGGTTACGGAGCTTGTAGCAATCTCGCTGCGGGTAACCGTATAGGATTTGTTAGCTCCGTTTCTTTGAATCAGCAGAGAGACCTTCGTGCCCGCTTTGCCGCTCAGCTCATCGCCGTTCGTATCAGCCACCCGCACGCCATTGATCTTGAGAATGGAGTCGCCGCGCTTTAGCCCCGCGGCCTCGGCCGGTGAACCGCTCATGACCTCTTCAATATATAGCTCTTTGGCCGTATACATCAGCCGGACACCGATGCCGACATATTCCAGATCGACCTGATGACCGAAGTCAGCAGCCTCCTCCTTCGTGAAGTATTGGCTATAAGGATCGTCCAATGTGCTTACCATACCGTCAATTGCACCGCGGATAAGTGTATCCTGGTCCACACCCTCAACGTTGTAATACTCCAGATATTGCATAATTTCATTGATGATCTCCGTCTTCGAGGCTTGCGCCGCTTCTGTAGAGGCAGCAGCATCTGCCGCTGAAGCCGCAGGGGCCCAGGCGATGGATAGCGCCAGACAGCCGCTTAAGAGTGCGGTAACGATTTTGGCTGATTTCATGAGTTCATTACATCCTTTAGATGAATTTTTGAATTTAGGACTGCGCGTCGAAGCCGATATGATAAGTAGTGTCGATCGTCCAGGCCCCGCTCTCCGGCTTCGAGAGCAGGAGGATCAGAGACTCGGTATAGGTCTCCTTCGATTCACCGTCCGTAATCACCACTTCCGCATAGACTGCTGCTTCATAGTCAGTGTAGTAGAAGACATTGGAGGTGGATACCGTATAACTCAGCTCGTAGCTGATGAAATAATCACGCAGCTCATCTTTGTACGAATTATCATTCTCCTCCCCGTACGAGGTCATCACGGCAAGGACGTTATCTATATTACGGTCATTCATACCCTGGTAGTATTTGCTCAGCGTATCCTTAATCCCGGTCTGATCACCCTGTGGAAGCACAGCGGGCTTCATGCCTTGTTCGCGCGTCAGCAGCACAGAGGATTCCTGCAGCTCCATTTCGGAGATCTTCCACGCGCCGCCTTGACGGGTCAGCGTATATAAATATTCGTATTGCTCATCCGGAGTATAATAACCGCCGGTTCGTACTGCTTTTTCGACAGTATAGACCGTAGCTTCATTGCCTGTAACACTGAGAACTTTAAGACTCTCAATCGTGTTCTTGATGTCATATAGCTCGAACTGGGCATTCATATTGCTTACAGCTTCCGTTTTGTCTGACCCTGCATCGACAAGCGAATAGAAGCTGCTGGCCTTCTCTTCATTATAATATTGGTTAGCTAAGTGAATGATAGCCTTGATCTCCTGCTCACTGGAGGCGGAGGACGGCGATACGGTGATCTTCACGCTGCGGCTGGCTGCATCCCAGACCGCTGTGCCCCCGGTGGCTTCGGCAATGAAGCGCAAGGGTATGTAAGTGGTCCCGGCGTTCGATACAGGAGCGACTGTAAGCTGCTTGACGGTTCCGTTGACGCTGGCCCGCTTGCTGCCTACCTTAAGGCTGATATCCAGCCCTGTTCCGGTGCCGGTTACCGTGCCCGTCTTGGAGTCCCACAGCACCTGCAGGCCAAGCTTCTCAAAAACAACGCGGAAAGGCACAAGCACCGTATTATTCTTCAGATATGGAGTGCCTGCTGTGAAGGCAAGATTACTGCCGTTAATATACACTTTAATGGGTTTGTCTGCGGCAAAAGCGGGAACCGCCAGCACAAGAGCCAGCAGGCTGATGCCTAGCAGGGATACTAATTTCTTCAATAGATTCGCTCCTTCAAATAGAAAACTTTGTAAAATAGAACCATTATACCATTTGGAAATTCCGTCTGTCTATTTATTCTAAGGGTTACTTCCAGGCTCAATAGAGTTGCCGTCAGCCGGCATGATAAAGCCGGAGATCGGGGGCATCTCCGGCTTTACAGGCATATACTAACTAGACCAAGAAGGCCTCCCGGACACGGTTCCAGAACGGGAAAGGGCGGTAACGGGCGAAGCTGATTTTGTGATCCGCGACCTGAGCACGTACCGAAATCAGATCATCCACCGGAATATTATTATGGTCAATGGTCAGCAGCAGGCGCTGATCCTTGCGCGAGAAGATATCGCAGTGATGATGCTTGGGCAGCATTAGCGGCGAGCCCATGGTCCGGAATACCCGGTTATTAATGGAGGCAATTTCAGCAATCTGCAGCGCCTCGATCGAGGGGTGCACCATAGCGCCTCCCAGACTTTTGTTATAAGCGGTACTGCCGGAGGGTGTGGATACACACAGGCCGTCCCCGCGGAACATCTCAAAGGTCACATCATTAATATCCACCTGGATCACAACCGTCCCGTCCACGCCCTTAAGGGTGAATTCGTTCAGGGCAATGTGCTTGCTGGAGCCGGATTTCTTATGTATTTCCAGTTCGAGCAGCGGGTACTGTACGATACGGGGTTTATGCGGCCCAACCTCTCCGCACATGTAATTAATCAGGGACGGCAGCTCTTCGGCCTGCCAGTCCGCATAGAAGCCCAAATGGCCGGTATGCACGCCAACAAATGCGAGGTTCGGGATCTGATCGATAAACGTATGAAAAGCGTGCAGCATCGTGCCGTCACCGCCAATAGAGATCACGATTTCCGGTGACTTGGCATCCAGCTCCAGATTCCGGCCTTGCGCCAGCTTGTGAAATTGCTCCGCTAGTTGGATGGATAATTCATCTCCGCGGTCCAGAACATAATATCTCAAGGTGTACAGGCTCCTTTGTGTAATTCAGTCATACACCGATCATAATCAATCTTGACCCCGAACACAATATTAGCGCTGTGAAAAGCCGGAATCCGCTTCAGTGCTGCATCAGTAGAGCCGTGACATATCGAATTAGCTGCGGTGCGCATAAGATTGCCGCCACAGCTTTCCCAGCAGAAAGACTACCAGTGACAGGGCCAGCATGACTGCAAGCAGAAGGCAAAGCAGGCTGATGCTGCTGATCAGGGCAGCTTCTGGAGCGGCCAGCCCGGAAGCGGCGGGTAGTACGGACCACTGACCGGCCAGTCCCGAGCTGACTACCGGCTTCCAGAGCAGGAGAAGCAGAACCGCTGAGAGCAGGGCATGCACCAGGCGGGCGGCCATGAACGGGAGATAGCGCAGACCGGTACCGTTCAAGATACTGGCGACCTGCGCATGAACCGACAAGCCGCCCCAGGAGAGGATGAACGCTGCCGCCGCTGCCTTGAACTGCAGCGGAACGCCTCCGGCAGCTTCGCCCGCCGACCGGGCGCCGAGCGTCACTTCGAATAAGCCGCTGACCAAGGCGGCTGAGAGCTCAGGCGGGAAGCCGGCCAGCGACAGCAGGCGTCCGGTCATGCTGAACAGAGCGGACATTACGCCGGCACGGGCGAGCAGCTCCATCAGCACATTGAAGAACACAACCAGCCCGCCGACAACAATAATAAGCTGGAGTGAGGAGGTAACGGCACTCTTCAGCAGCTCGCCGAGACTTCTGCCGTCTACCCGGCGTGCATGTGCCATCGCGTTCAGGGCAGTCCGCAGCCTTCCGGGGCCTTGTCCTTCCGGAGATGCAGAAGAGCTGCCTGAATGGGGGAGGGCGGTGTTCTCAGCTGCTGCTTCCGGCCTGCCCCGGCCATGGAAGGACATCAGCAGACCTACGATGAGCCCTCCCCCGTAATGGGCAAGGGCAAGCACAAGCCCCAGAGAGGCATCGTGAAAGAATCCGACAGAGACTGCGCCCAGCAGGAAAATCGGGTCCGAGGAGGTCGTGAAGGCGACAAGCCGCTCGCCTTCGATTCTGCTAATCATTCCCTGCTCGCGCAGCTTGGCGGTTAATTTCGCGCCGACAGGGTATCCTGATACATATCCCATTGCTAGGGCGAAGCCGCCGCTGCCGGGTATATTGAAGAGCGGGCGCATCAGCGGATCAAGCAGAGCGCCGAAGAGATGGACGATGCCGAAGCCCAGCATAATTTCAGAAATGACGAAGAACGGGAACAGCGAGGGAAACAGCACATCCCACCAGACGGCGAGCCCGCGCAGCGCCGCATCCAGAGAGCTAGCGGGATGGACCAGCATCAGCAGCATACAGCCCGCCAGCACGATCCCGAGCAGCGGGCTTGCGATTTTGTTCAGAGTCATCGGTTTCTCGCCTCCAGTTCTATGCTTAGTTGTATGCCGAAAGCTGGACAAACAGCACAAAAAAACGAGGAAAACGGTTACATTTACCGGTGCTTTTTCACTGAAATTATGGTATTATAAACTTAATTAATGCACATCTTGTTGAGATGGATTTTCAGGGATGGAGTGATGGTGATGAGTGTGGTTGCCGGAGTGCTCGTTTGTGCTTTTGTATATGTGATCCGGGTCTCCCTTGTCCCGCCTGGTGATGAAGATTTTAGAACATACTGATTAGCTTACGAGCGCTGAACTCCGGTTTGGCGCCTTTTTTTGTTCAAATTTTTATTTTCATAGGCTTAGCAGGCATGTCTTAAGGCAGGGATAACTGTGCAGCCTGTTTTTTGGTATAATGATAAGCAACTGCTTATCAGATTAATACGGAAGAAGGCGAAACCTCCAAATGAATCCGAAAGAGAGCCTGTATGACAGCCTGGGAGGCGCTGAGGGAATTCACCGTCTGGTGACTGTGTTCTATGCCAAGGTGCAGCTTCACCCGCAGCTCAGCCCGTTATTCCCTGAAGATATTACTCCGGTGCTGGAGAAGCAATATCAGTTCTTGAGCCAATTCTTTGGAGGCCCTGCCCTGTTCTCCGAGCAGCACGGCCATCCCATGATGAGAGCCAGACATATGCATGTCCCCATCACTCCTGCTCTGGCGGAGGATTGGCTCGCCTGCATGAAGGCGGCGCTGGAAGAGATTGGTGTGGAGGAGTCCCTGCGTACGTTTGTTCTGAGCCGGCTGGCGGGTCCCGCCCATCATTTTGTCAATATGCCCCATGAATAAAGTGTAGTTGTGAAAGGATGAGGGCACCCGTGCCGGAATTAATACCGCTTTACTCGATTAAGGTTACCTGCTGTAACTGTGAACATGAATTTTCAACCTCAAGAGTACGTCCCAGCCTGAAGAAGGCCATCCGCCGCGATGCGGACTTCTGCTCCTATTACAAGGCGGAGAATCCCGATTATTATGTGGTCCGGGTCTGTCCGAAGTGCGGCTTTGCCTCCACGGAGAATTCAGCGGACAAGCTGGCTGACTGGCAGCGGAAGTCCTTCGATGCACAAGTAGGAAGACGGTGGCAAGCCCGCGACTTCGGAGAGAAGCGTAGCTGGGAGGAGGCTCTGGAGACGTACAAGCTGGCGCTGATCTGCGCGCAGAGCATTAAGGACAAGGAACGTATTATTGCCAGCCTGCTTCACCATATTGCCTGGCTGTACCGTTATCAAGGGGATTCGGTGCAGGAGAAGCGTTTCCTGGCCTATTCGCTGGACGAGTATGTGAAGGTGTTCGAGAATGATTCATCCGGTGGTAATGATGCGCGGCTGATGTATCTGATTGGTGAGTTGAACCGCCGGATCGGGGAGTTCGCCGCTGCTGTGCGGTGGTTCTCAAGGGTCATTAATGACCAGCGGATTACGGACGCGGCCATGATCCGGGCTTCGCGCGAGCAATGGGCCATTCTGCGTGAGCAGATGCGCGGGCTGGACGTTGATCCGGACGGGCTTCCCGCAGGTACATAGAAGGCGGAATGAGGGTGTCAGAGTGTCTATCCGGTATACCGGAACGCAAAAAGGCGTAGAAGGGATGCCTCTTCTACGCCTCTGCCCGCTTAAGCGGGGCGAACTGCCGGACAACCGCGTTTAGCGGACCGCCCGGTCAAACAACAAGTAGTCATTGTCATTATCAATGACGGTGGGACTTGCACTGCAGCAGGGAAAGACCAGCAGCTTTTTTTTGCCGTCACGCACGTGCTGCAGCTCCTTGGGTTTCATCGGCAGAAGAACATTCTCATGGTCGCAGAAGGGGCAGTATTGCACGTACATGTCGCCAAGAATAATGTCATAAGGCCAGGTATGGCTGAAGGGGATCATTGCTTGTCCTTCTCGTCAGAGGGAGCAGGCACGCTGCCTTCGGGGGTCTCGCTAGCAGCTTTCTTGGATAATTCAGCGATCTTTTGCAGCAGGATATGTTGGGGCATATGCATCAGGTGTTCCAGCGGAACGCCGAGTTGTTTCGATAAGGTGATGGCCGTCTCCGGCGATATTTGCAGTGGCTTCATTAGGATGCCCTCCTTACAATTAGTGGAGTATCATGATTCACTTTACCATGGCTGTACCGCAAATACAAAGAAAACTACTCTATAACGAAGGAATGGTGAGTATATATGAAACAACCGTTATCACTGACATGGGAGCTGGAATCGATTTTTCCGGGAGGCTCTGCCTCCCCGCAGTTTGAGAGCTTCCTCAGCCAGCTCGAATCCGATATTGAGCTCCTGCGCACACAGGTGGCTGCCGCTGCCGCACCGGCTGATGCGGCTTCAACGAAGGGGCTGGACCCGGTCATTGAGCTGCTGCAGAGCTGTGCCGGACGCCTTACACAGGCCTCGGAATTCGCCGGCTGTCTGGGAGCACAGAATCAGCTCGACAAAGGGGCGGTGAGACTGTCCTCCAAGGTAACGGGGCTGCGCGCCGGTTATGAGGGCATCAGCGCTGCCTTCGATAACGTGCTCCGTCAGACCTCTGACGCGGTATGGGCCGAGTGGATGGCCCGGCCGGAGATTGCCCCGCTGAGTTTCGTGCTCAGTGAGAGCCGGAATCTGGCCCGTGAGAAGATGAGCCCTGAGCTGGAGAGCCTGGCGCTTGAGCTTGCCGTTGACGGCTATCATGGCTGGAGCGAGCATTATGAGACGATTGTCGGACAGATCCAGATTCCTTGTGAAGAAGACGGGGAGCAGAAGCTGCTCTCTGCCGGGCAAGCCTTCAACAAGCTGGCGGATGAGAATCCTGAGGTCCGCAGTACGATGTTCCGCAAATGGGAAGAGGCCTGGGGCGGGGCGGCCGACTATTGTGCAGATACCTTGAACCATCTGGCAGGCTTCCGCCTGAAGCTGTACAAGGGCCGCGGCTGGGAGGATGTGCTGAAGGAGCCGCTGGGCATCAACCGGATGTCCCGCGAGACCCTGGATGTCATGTGGGAGGTAATCACGAAGAGCAAGCCTGCCCTGGTATCTTATCTGAAGCGCAAGGCGGAAATTCTGGGTCTGGAATCACTCGCCTGGGTCGATGTGGATGCGCCAGTGGGCAAATCCTCCGGCAAAATTCCCTATGAACAGGCAGCCGCCGACATCGTGACCCAGTTCCGCAAATTCAGTCCGAAGCTGGCGGATTTCGCCGAACGCGCCTTCGACAAGGATTGGATCGAGGTCGAAGACCGGGCCGCGAAGCGTCCGGGGGGCTTCTGCGTCTCCTTCCCGGAGAGCAAGGAATCCCGTATATTCATGACCTACAGCGGTACGCCATCCAATGTGTCCACCCTTGCGCATGAGCTGGGCCATGCCTATCATTCTTTCCTGCTGGAGGACCAGCCGCTGTTCAACCAGAACTATGCGATGAACGTGGCGGAGACAGCTTCAACCTTCGCGGAGGTTATTGTGTCGGATGCTCAGGTGAAATCTGCGTCGGACAGCGAAGAGAAGCTGGCGCTGCTTGAAGCGAAGATCCAGAACAGTGTGGCGTTCTTCATGAATATCCATGCCCGCTTCCTGTTCGAGACCCGCTTCTATGAGAAGCGCAAGGCAGGCCTTGTAAGCAGTGAGGAATTATCTGCGCTGATGGAGGAAGCCCAGAAGGAAGCCTTCTGCGGGGTCCTCTCCGAATATCATCCTCATTTCTGGGCGTCGAAGCTTCATTTCTATATCACAGACGTGCCGTTCTACAACTTCCCGTATACGGTAGGGTATATGTTCAGCACAGGTCTATACCGGCTCGCGCTGGAGGAAGGGGCTTCCTTTGCCGGTAAATATGACAGCCTGCTGCAGGATACCGGAGTGATGACGCTGGAGGATCTGGTGTCGAAGCATCTGGGCGTTGATCTGTCCAAGCCGGATTTCTGGCAGGGGGCTGCGGATTTAATCGTTGCCGATATTAACGAATTCCTGGAAATGACGGAACAACGTGGCTAAGAATTTGTCGGAAATGAGACGAATTGTTTTTTTGCAGTAAAATGATGGCGGTTGAATATGGTGTGAATGCGCAAAGACCCCGGTTTCGGGGTCTTTTTATGCTGTTTATTTGTCGATAAATGGCGACAAAAGTTTGTATTTTGCTATTAACACTAAATAATTTGCGCATTTATAGGGATTATAACCCAATTATGTTGAATAATGTTGTACGTGTTTAATTAGTAACCTATAATGAGCCTAAAGCCTTATATAAGCGCTGCTAGACCCACAAAATTCAAACAACTGCTTACGAAGCAAGTGTTGTGTGAAGCAGAGCCATGAGGCTGCATCACCCACAAGACTTTTAGGAGGAAATGCATGTGAGGACGGAACAATTATCGCTTGCAAGACAGATGGATCTGGTATTTCATGAGCTGCAGGAGGAATTGTCAGGACTGAATTCAGGGACCGTATTTGTACAGATCAGGAATAATATCATCGGCAAGTTCGGGGTCCGCCACAATCCGCTCGCCGGACGCAGCGGAAGCTTCGCAGCCGGGCAGGAGGGGCTGACTTCAGGTCAGCAATCCTCCTTCCGCGTCATGGCGCTGGAGAGCCTGAAATATAAGAAACGGTGGACACATGGAGAGATCAGCTACGAATTTGCTGTACGCCAGGGAATGGTGGTGGTAGATGCCACGCTGGAGTCCAATTACAATATGGCGAATCTGATGATCCGCTATCCGCGCAGCAGCCACGGCGATGTCTCGGATCAATCCTTCGGCTGATTCTATATACATATAGAAAAGCCCCCCTGCGCTTCGACGAGAAGCGCGGGAGGGCTGTGAAGCTGCTCGGTCTATGCCTCACGGCTTAGACGGTTTGTAAAGATAAGGTAGCGATTACGAACGACCGGACAGTTGTTGCTCTGCCAGTTGCACCAGACGTTTGGTGATATATCCTCCCAAAGAACCTGTTTCGCGGGAAGTATAGTTCCCATAATAACCGTCAGCCGGGATAGTTACTCCAAGCTCTTGTGCTGCTTCATATTTCAACTGCTGCAGCGCTGCATTCGCTTGAGGAACGACCAGGTTGTTAGAACGGCTACCACGACTTTGTTGACCTGCTTGACCCATGTGTGCTCACCTCCTTCGCCCGTTGTGAAGATAGTATGAGCGCGGGAGGGAGAATTCATGCACGGATGTTGAAGTTTTATAGGATGGTAATTATTATGAAATTTATCGTTGCGGGTAGATCATCTGCAGGGTGCCTCCCAGCACTAGCGTCTGTCCGGGTTCAAGCGTGATCAGCCCGGTAGCAGAGGCGTCCTGCTGGAGATTAGGTGCATCCGGGAGCCAGGTGAGCGGTTCAATGCACAGGAACTGGTCGGCCTCGCCTTTGGTATAGAGAATCCAGTGGCGGAAGAAGTCAGGATCGGCTGAGTAACGCAGCCCGTATCCATCATCCCGCATCAGCACGGCCTCGGCAGGCTGGCCCTCTGCTATACGCAGGATGGTATCCAAGTCCGCACCTTGAAGATTCAGCCGGGTGTGCAGGCCCGTAAGCTCTCCGAGCGGCAATAGCTGTCCGGTAGGCAGGAGCTCCTCACTCAGCTCGCAGACGGCTCCGGCAGGAAGGGTAACATTCCAGCGGGACGGCGTTCCGTCAAGCATGAACCAGGTATGGTAGCCTGCGCCAAAAGGAACACGCTTGCTGCCGAGATGAGTGACCTTAAGCGTCTGCTGCAGCCGGTCATCCTGAAGCCGGAAGGTCATTTCAAGCTTCAGCGGCTCGGGGAATTGTCTGATCCACTCGGGATCATCCGTGGTTATGAACTCAGTGGTGACCGCGCAGCCGAACTCGTCCTCCTCAATATCACTGACACACCAAGACTGGGCACGGTGCAGCCCGTGAATATGATGTTCTCCCGCATTCCGGTCGAACTGATAGCTTGTGCCGTCGAAGAGGAAGCTTCCGCCGCGTATGCGGCCAGGCGGCACAAGAAGCGGGAGGCCGAAGTGATAAGGCTTCTGCATATATGATGCCAAGTCGCTTTCTTCAGGCTGACGGAGGATCTGCCGCTCCATGGTGCGGTCCCATAATGAAATTACGTTATTACCCAGCCGGGGCAGAAGCGTGACTTCCAGTTCCCGGCTATGCAAAATATACGTATCATAACCGTTCCATTGCCCTTTGGTCACCTGTTTCATAAGAGATATGCTCCTTTGATAAGCTGTAATCAGATTACATACACACGAATACCTTTATCATACCAGATTTATCCGGCGGAGGTTAGGGATTTGACAACTTCTCCGGGCCGATCTATGATGGAGGCATCAATTAACACAGGTAACGCGATGACAGGGACAAGTAAGCATGGACTGTACCTCCAGAAAGCCGGTGGCTGATGTGAACCGGTGGTGCACCTCTGACTGAATGGACCCTTGAGCGCCGCGCTCGAACAGGCTGCAGAAGCCTTAAGTAGACCGGCCGTCTCTTCCCCGTTAACGGAAGCCAAGGCTGTTTGCATAGATCCCTCCGGGGACTCCAGGCAGCGAATAAGGGTGGTACCACGGTCTCACGTCCCTTGCGGATGTGGGGCCTTTTTGCGTTCCTTGCGCCAGCGGACAATTATAATGATGATGGAGGATAAGAGGATGGCTAAAAAAGTATTGTCGGGCATACAGCCCAGCGGTTCACTCACACTAGGTAATTATATCGGGGCAATCAAGAATTTCGTCAAGCTTCAAAAGGAATACGAATGTTACTTCATGGTGGTCGATCTGCATGCCATTACGGTAGCCCAGGACCCCGCAGCTCTGCGCGAGAATTCGGAATCGGTAGCCGCGCTGTATCTGGCTGCAGGCATTGATCCATCGATCGCACATGTCTATATGCAGTCCCATGTGCCGCAGCATGCCGAGCTGGGCTGGATTCTGACTACGCTCACTGCCATGGGGGAGCTGGAACGGATGACACAGTTCAAGGATAAGTCGGCCGGCAAAGAATCCGTGGGCGCTGGTCTGTTCGTCTATCCGTCGCTGATGGCCGCCGACATTCTGGTCTACAATGCGGATCTGGTACCGGTAGGCGAAGATCAGAAGCAGCATCTGGAGCTGACACGTGACCTGGCGGGACGCTTCAATCACCGGTTCGGTGACTTCTTCACCGTCCCTGAGCCGTACATTCCGGAGGTCGGGGCGCGGATCATGTCCCTGGATGACGGCACCAAGAAGATGAGCAAAAGCGATCCCAACCCCGGCAGCAGAATCGGACTCCTGGACCCGCCTGATGTAATCCGCAAAAAGATTAGCCGGGCCACAACGGATTCCGGCCGTGAGGTTATTTTCGACCCGGCGGCTAAGCCGGAGATCAGCAATCTGATGAGCATCTATGCCGAGTGCTCGGGAATGAGCCTGCAGCAGATTGCCGACAAATATGAAGGCCAAATGTACGGCGGCTTCAAAAAAGAGCTGGCTGAAGCGGTCGTAGCGCTGCTGGAGCCAATCCAGCAAAGATATCAGGACATCCGGAGCTCAGGGATGCTCAGCGATATTCTGGCTCAGGGTGCCGAAAGTGCACGCATAAGTGCCGCCCGTACGCTGGAGGGCGTGAAGGAACGGATGGGCTTCCTGCCTACCCGTTAAGTTAAGGGGCAGGCTGGTTGCTCTCCGCCTTGCGTCTCAGCCTGGCCTTGACGATGAAGCCCCAGCCGATGTTAAGCACGCACAGCGCGCCGAGCAGCAGCGCCAGCCAAATGTTATAGCTGATCGAGATGGAAGCTGCTGTGAGGAGTAGAATTGAAGAGCAGGCGAACCACAGTGACAGACCTTTACCCATATATTCCAGCCTTCCTTTCTGCTTCAAATAGTGTACAAGTGAATCCCGGTGTGCCTCGCAGCATGCCGGGATTTTACGTAAAGTGAGCGTATATAGGCTTTGAATTGTAACCGCTTTTGTTGTTGATTGTGCCTTATGCGGTCCCGTTACGTCAAGAGGGCTGCCCCAAGCAGCCAATTCATTCCTGGCTTCCGGGACAGCCCTCTACATAGTGATAACCTGTGCTAACCTGCTACAGCTTGACGGTTCCCGGATCAACGGCGAAGCGCTCATCCAGCTTCTCGCTGCTCAGCCAGCCGACATAAGTATTCAGCGGTCTATACTCATGGTCCATGACCAGCACAGCCACGAACGGGAATTGCTTACGGTGTAAATAACGGACATCTCCCCAGCGTACAATATAACCAGAGGGCAGCTCCTCCACCTCCGCGACAGCGTACGAGGTGAAGTACAGGAAGGCCTGGATATCCGGATGGGATTTGGAATGCTCGACGGCGGGGTGAGTGGAGCACACCGCATGCTTGAACCATTCCAGCCGCCCGCTGTTCAGCAGCCCGACATTGTAGCTGCCGTCCGGCTTGGCTTTGACCAGATTCCACCGCGTTGGCGAAATGGTCGGGATCACATAGTAACGGTCGCCTGCACTATGGTGAACATCCTTGTTCTTGATGCTGCGAGTAATGCGGGCATGAACGAGGGTCCGCCAGATGTAGTACAAGACGATGCAGGCATACAAGGTGATGAACAGGGGAGCGGGCGGCACCATTCCGCTGATCCAGAGAATAATCGCCGCTGCATGGCTGCCGAAGATAAACGGATCGAAGATATGGATGATGTTCCAGGCGATCCATTTCTCGGTGAACGGGCGTGCGGCCTGAGTCCCGTAGGTGTTGAACAGATCGGAGAATACATGGACGGCAACGCCGATGAAGCTCCAGAGCGCGATATGGCTTAAGGTGCTCAGGTCCGTGAAACCGAACAACGGCCCGATGACCACGGTGATCAATGCCGGCCACAGCAGTAAGAAGGGCAGGGAATGGGTGATCCCCCTGTGATTGCGGATGTATACCGCGTTATCCTTCAGACGAAGGGCGGTATCGGCATCCGGTGCCTGAGAAGCCAGTACAGTAGCTACCATCACCGCTCCGGCAAGCGTACCGTTCGAAGCGACGAGCGGATCGACGAAGGACAGACCTGCAAGTCCAAGTCCCATAACAAAATGTGTGGCAGTATCCATTAGTCAGATCTCCTTTGTACGGAAGTTCTCTATTAATAACTACCCATTATTGGGCTAAGTTATTTAAGGACGGGGAAATAAATATCGTCACGTAATTGTCGAATTAATGAACATCTTGGTCAATGATTGTCAAAGTCTTTCCCAGTTTGCTATGATAAAGTTAATAGCGGAGTGTAAGAAGTTCCCTAGAAGGAGGAACCCGATACGTGGACAATCAATTGAGATATCAAGCTTCTTCTGATTCCGCATCAATGTCTGCCAAGTCTCCACCGGAAGGTGCAAGCTGGCGCGACTTTATTACCGTTACGAAGCCCGGCATTATCCGCTCCAATCTGATTGCGGCCTTCGCAGGCTACTGGGTGGCATCAGGCTGGGATGTACAGTATGGCCGTCTGATTCTGACTTTGCTCGGCACCATGCTGGTCATGGCTTCAGCCTGTGTCTTCAATAATTATTTTGACCGCGATTTGGATATGAAGATGGAACGGACACGGGAACGCGGGCTGCCTACAGGCAGGCTGAAGCCGACAACGGTACTTATCTATGGCATTGGACTCGGCATTGCCGGGCTGGCCGTACTGTTCGCATTCTGCGGCGTGCTGGCCGGATTGTTCGGCATAGTCGGCATGTTCGTATATGTTGTAGTGTACACCCTTTGGCTCAAAAGAACCTCTACCTGGAGCACCTCGGTAGGTGCGATCTCGGGGGCCATGCCTCCTGTCATCGGCTATGTGGCTGTTACAGGAACAGTGGATCTCGGCGCCTGGCTGCTGTTCGCAATGCTCTTTCTGTGGCAGCCGCCCCATTTCTGGGCGCTTGGCATCCGCCGCAAGGAGGAATACCGGGCTGCAGGATTCCCGCTCCTTCCGGTTGTCAAGGGGACGCGCCGCACCAAATTCCAGATGATTCCTTATGTGGCGCTGCTGCTTCCGGTGCCTGTGCTGATGTACGCCTATGATTATGCAGGTATTTATTATCTGATTGTATCACTGGTCTTGTCGGTTGGCTGGCTCTACTTAACCCTCATCGGATTCAAGGCAAAGGATGATGAGGTCTGGGCGAAGAAAAGCTTCCTCTTCTCCATTAACTATCTGACCTTAAGTCTGATTGCCCTTGTGCTGAATACCATTCATGTGTAAGCATTCTTAGGATAGAGGGGGAAGGTGTCCTGTGCAGACCTTGAAACGTTACAAATGGACCTGGCTGTTGCTGCTGCTTGCAGTGATTATGGCGGTCTATCTGGCAGTCAAATCATTTGATTTCGGAGGTGAGAAGCTGCCGGTCATCGGTCAGGTACAGGACTTCTCCCTGGAGAATGTGGACGGGAAGCAGATCAGTCTGGCGGATACGGCCGGCAAGGCAAGGCTGGTCTATTTCTTCTTCACCGTCTGTCCCGATGTGTGTCCGATTACCACCTATATGCTGTCAGAGACGCAGGATATCCTGGTTAAGGACGGCAGCTTCGGCAAGGACGTTGAATTCGTCTCCATATCTTTCGATCCGAAGAATGATACCCGGGAAGCGATCAAGGCCTTCGCCGACAAGTTCCATGCCGATTACAGCGGGTGGTACTTCCTGCGCGGGGATCAGGAGCAGGTACGCAAGCTCGCAGCGGAATCCTTCAAGGTGTTGATCTACGGCACGAGCAAGGATGATTTCGCTCATGCGAACCTCATTGGTCTGGTGGACAAGAACAACCAGCTCCGGGGATTGTATGATGCCGGGGATACGGAGAATGTTACGCCGGAGTTCCTGGCCAGAACGGTCAAGAAGCTGGCCCGTGAATAGCATAGGCATGAAATAAACGAGGGTGTCCGTGGAGCAGTGGAGCTGCTGCACAGGGCACCCTCGTTTTGTGATGAATGGTTAAGAATGTATATGCTTCATGCGGTGAATTATCCTTCTATTCCCTGAGGATACGGCTGGGGGTAGATAATGTACTCTTCAAGCCCGGCCTTCTCCAGCTGGGTGATGTTATATTCATCCGGCGTCCCTTCCACGCCGGCATAACCCTTACGTGTATACATATGAATGGCATCGGGAAAGGCGTCGCGCAGCACAGCGCGGATTTTTTTTCCTGAGCTGTCATTATCCATATACAGGTAGACTTCCCCGTCCCGGATGGTATTCCGCAGGGATTCCAGCTTCAGGGTATTCAGCGTACCGAAGGTGCACAGAATGTCGACCTCCGGTTCAAGCAGCCGCCTCAGTCTGCTGCGGTCGTTCTTGCCTTCGACAATAATGGTGATGGACATATGCAATCAGCCCCCGGATCTTAGTTGTTATGACGATATTGTACCTAAGCTGCGCTATTTTTAACAGCCGGGCGGAACAATATGTATTCATTCCCCGGGAAATGTCGCATTCAGGCGGCAGGGCTGTTCCAGCCGGGAGCGTAGGAAGAGAGACGGCCGGATCTGCCCGGAGGCAGCAGCATAAGGGCCGTCATCAGCAGGACGAAGGCGATGAAGTAAGGGGAGACGTACTCCCTTAGCTGTCCGGCGGCTACGGGTCCGGCGAATGCCCCGAGGGACATGGCGATGGATTGCAGCGAGAAGGTCCGGCCCAGCCGTCCTGCGCCACCCAGACTGATGAAGAGGGAGGCCATAGCCGGAAACAACACGCCTTTGGCAGAGCCGAGCAGGAAGAGAACCACTCCGGCCGGGATGCTGCGGAAGGCAGCCAGGGTGAAGAAGCAGAGAGCCATTCCCAGCAGGGCAGCGGCAATCCGGATGCCCGGCGAGAGGCGGTTCAGGAAGAACAGGCAGAGGGTCGCCAGCGCTCCAAGGCTGAGCAGGGAGAGCAGAATTCCGGTAGAGACCATTCCGTCTTGGCCTTGTGACAGCGGAAGCTCGAAGAACAGTACACCCTGGGAGCAGGATACGAAGAAGGGCAGCAGATAATAACGCCTGGAGACAGTAGGCTGGCCGGTAGCGGCCGCCCCAGGCGGCAGATTCTCCTTGAGCGGAAGGACAGGCTTATGCAGGGCCAGAGCCGGATTGTGCTTCGGTACACTGAAGAAGGCCATCACACCGGTGAAGATCAGTAGCCAACCCAATGTACTGAACGTGCCGGAGTAACCGGCTTTGGCGACGATGAAGGCTCCGGCGGCAGGGGAGACCACCGAAGCCAGCGTGTGAATAATTCCGTTGCCTGACATGTATTTACCCTGGGTCGCAGGGTCAGACGAGAGCGAGGCCAAGAGGGTCATACAGGCAGGGGAGAGGAACGCCAGGGCGAACCCGCTCGCTGCCCGCAGCAGGAGCAGATGCCAGGGCAGCTGGGCATGCGCCTGCAGAAGCAGGATCAGTCCTGCAACAGTAAGGGCGAATACGATATAGCGGCGGCTGCCGTTGCGGTCTACAAGTACACCGGCCAGCAGATTGCCCGGGAGGTGGGTCAGGGAATACATCCCCATCATCCAGCCGATGAAGGCCGGGCCCGCTCCCAGGGACATGGCAAAGGGTGTCAGGATAGGGTATTGGGCATGTAAATCGAAGAACGCCAGGAACATGAAGAGGTACAGCCACATTGCAGTTTTCACGGATAACACCTCCAGATTAGCGGCCAGCCGCTGATGACGGAACGGATTCCAGCAGAGGGAACAGCCTACTTGTACTTTACGTGCGGTAGCGGGGGCTTATACCATTTTCTTGGCCAGCCCCTGTATGCAGTTCTGCATTCCGGCAACCATGAATTATAAGGGTCATTCATGTATAATAATTAATATTAATGAAATGTCTGACGGGACAGCGTCCCGGCGTGGCGAAATTTGCGATTGGGGTGTTGTGAAATTGATGAATCCGGAAGTGTGGTCACAGTTTATCAGAGAGAATTGGCTTGTTATCGTTATTGCGCTTGTCCTGCTGTTCGCAGTTGTTAACATCGTTAAGACTATGCTGAAATGGGCTATCGTCGTCGTTATTGTGGTGGGGTTGTTCATTTATAGCGGGGTAACCATGGATCAGATCGGTAATGCCGTTAACAAAGTGGCGGACGGGACGGTCAGCACGCTGAAGAATGAGGCGCAAGAGGTTATGCTCAAAGAAGCCCAGGAGGCAGTCTATACCTCTGGCGGTGACGGCACCTTCACCATCACTACTCCTAATCTGGAGGTGAAGGGCTCCGCCGCAGAGGACAAGGTGGAAGTGGTCTTCCGCGGAGTCAGCCTCGGGAAGTGGAGCGTTACGGATACAACCAAGACCTTCATCGACGAAGCCCGGAAGCAGGCGGGCAAGTAATAGTGCAGCGGGCTCAGGGTTACCTGCAGCAGCAGAAGGAGGAGTGATTCATTGAATAGCTGGATAGAAAGTCTTCGTGAAGCCAATATCATCTCCATTGTTCTGCTGCTGGTAGTTCTCTTCTCTGCACTGCAGGGCTGGGGGCGGGGCTTCCGCAGAGCAGCCGGAGGGCTGTTCGGCATGCTCGGGTCAGGAGTGCTTGCGGCAGCTTCGCTGGTGATGGCGATTCCCGCAGCCGTATACCTCTCGCCTGCTGCCGGGAACTGGGCTTCCGGCATTACTCCGCCGGAGGACAAGCTAAGCCAATGGCAGCAGCTATATTATACCGGTGCCTCTGTACTGGCGAATTCACCGGTAGTGCGGTTTCTGCTGCTGCTCTTGCTGTGCTATACCTTGATTCGTCTGCTGCTGGGTCTGCTGTTCCTGCTGCTGCCGTTCCGCCTGCCGCGCCAGTTCGGGAGGGGGCCGGGGCGGATCACAGGCGCCAGCCGGCTGGTCGGGGCAGTGCTTGGCACCGCCGCAGGGCTTACCCGTGCCCTGGTGCTGGTCTTTGTCCTGTTCATCAGCGTCGCCCTGAACCCGGACAGCGGCTTCAGCCGTTATGTGCAGTCCTCGCCGGTCTACAGCCAGAGCGCGGAAGCGGTATTTGAGCCGCTGGCCGGTGAACAGGTCAGAGGCAAGCTTCCGGTACTGACCAAGGCGGTAGCCGCCGAGATGAGTGACATTCTCCGTCGCAAATATGAGGTGATTGATCATGATATATCGGCGGATATTGCCGGTGCAGCCGCAGATATTGCCGGACAAGCCAGCGGGGATGAAGAGAAGGCCAGACTGCTCTATGACTGGGTAGGATCGCGCATTGCCTACGACTACACCAAGGCGGAGAATTATGAACAGAGACGGATCTGGCACGAGCAGACCCCGCAGGATACGATGGATACGCGGCTTGGGGTATGCATTGATTACGCGCGGCTCTATGCCATGATGGCCCGCTCGCAAGGTCTCCAGGTGCGTGTCGTCACCGGCAAGGGCTATGACGGACAAGGCGGTTATGGTCCGCATGCCTGGAATGAGGTCTATATCAGCGGCAGCGCAGCCTGGATTCCGCTCGATTCCACCTGGGCCAGCAGCGGCGACTGGTTCAATCCGGGGGATTTCGACTCCACACATATCAAGGAGAACATCCTCTGAGAAGGAGCGGATGCTCTTGTATCTATGGTACAATAACAGCGGGCAAGTGGAAACGGCTGTGCTGTCCTTTCAAAGGACGGTACCGTTTCAGCGAGAAATAGAAGGATAAGTTATCGTGTGCAACATATAAATTCTTATATTTCAAGAAGAGCTCTTGCCCGTGATCTGACGGATAAGCAGCACTGCAAACCATACAAGGAGAGGACTTGCTGTGAGATGGTTCGGTAAGCCGGGCTCCGGCCCGGGCAATGGAGAGACCCGCAACTACCAGAGCTTACGCATAAATCTGTTTTTTTTCGGCACTTTTTTAATTTTTGTGATCATTATGATCCGGCTTGCGGGACTGCAGTTTGTGGAGAGTCCCGAGCTTAGCGAGGTGGAGGCCAGCCGGGAGACCAAGGATGTTCCGCTTGCGGCGATCCGGGGGACTATTCACGCGGCGGGCGGGGAAGACATTGCCCATTCCACACCGATTCAGTCCTTATTCGTTACGTTAACCAAGGAATACACCGCGAAGGTCAAGAATAAGAACACCGGCTTATATGAACCCACCGCTGAAGCCAAGGCGAATACCAAGGCGCTGGTGGAGGGGCTGTCATCCGTTTTTGAACAGTATGGTGATCCTTCTGCGAAGAAGCTGCTTAAGGAGGATATCCTGCTGCTGCTTGATCTTGAATATAAGAAGTCACTGGGGTATGTCCCGCGCAAGATCAAGACCGGTCTTACGATGAAGGAAGTCGCCCATCTGATGGAGAACAGGCAGCGTTATCCCGGGGTGTCTGTTGTGGAGGAGAGTGTCCGCCATTATGACAAGGACACGGTGGCCGTCCAAACGGTGGGCTATATGAAGCAATTCCGTTCTACAGAAAAAGGATATAATTTATACAAAAATATCCGCAGCGCCATGAAACGAACGGGTGCAGACCCGGGACTTAGCTACAGGGAAGATGAGTTCGTCGGCATCTATGGTCTTGAACAGCAATACCAGCGCGAGCTTAGAGGGAAGAACGGGTATCAGACGATCTCTATCAATGCCCAGAATATGGCGGAAGAGGTTATCGCATTGGTCCCGCCCGTCAAGGGCAACGATATCTGGATGACGATTAACAAGCAGGTGCAGATGAGAACAGAACAGGCGATTATGGATCAACTTAACTGGCTGCACCGCAACCCTGTACAGGGGAAGCTTCATAAGGATGCGCTCACCGGCTATGCCGTTGCGATGGAAGTCGATACAGGCAATGTAGTGGCAATGGCGAATATGCCAGACTATGATACGAATGTCTGGAATGCCGAGAGGCTGCCGACAGAAGTGTGGGCCAAAATTGAGGACTATTATCAGAATGGGGCGATTACCGATATTTCCTCCGGTCTCTCCGGCAACGGGCTGAAGTCATTGATCTACCTGGGTTCCACGATTAAGCCCTTAAGTGTCCTGATTGGTCTGGAAGAAGGCTTATTCACTACCGGCGATACTTATATGGATAAAGGAATCGCATATTACGGTAAGGATAACAGCTCCTCGGTCAGGAATTCCTCCGGCCATGTCCTGGGCCCGCTTAGTCCGGCGAAGGCGATTCAGGAATCCTCGAATGCTTTTATGGTAGAGTGGGTCGGCAATGCACTGTACAAGAAGTATCCCAAGGAAGGCATTGCTATATGGGATAAATATATGAAGGCATTCGGCCTTGGCGTGTCTACGCAAAGCGGGCTTCCCGGTGAAAGTGCCGGAGTAGCCGATTATCTTGATCCCAAGAAGGCAGGCTCTACCCAAGCGGCGCTGGTACTTGCCTCCTTCGGCCAGAAGGGGAAATACACTGCGTTGCAGCTTGCCCAGTATACGGCAACACTTGCGAATGAAGGCGTACGGATTAAGCCCCAGCTCGTCAGTAAGATTACAGATCCCGATGGGAAGACGGTTAAGCAATTTGGACGGGAAGTCCTGGACAGCATCTCGTTTCACCCTGCTTACTGGAAGGAGATCAAGCGCGGGATGAATACTAAGGTTAAGGCGTTTGACGGATTCCCGTATGACTTCGCCCGCAAGACAGGAACCTCCGAGATGGAAGCCTTTGGGGCCACCCGAGACAACGGGGTATTCATTGCTTATGCTCCGCGTGAGCATCCTAAACTGGCGGTGGCCGTGATTATTCCGGAAGGCGGCTTTGGAGCGAACAGTGCCGCACCGGTAGCCCGCCAGATCTTTGAAGCCTATGACCAGGAGTATGGACTGGATGGAGTCCCTAAGAAGAATGTGCCAGAGTCAAGGGTGGATTAAACGGTTTATTTTGATGTAGAGGAGTGAAAAGCTGTGGGTGTTTTCCGAAAGCAGGCCTCCCCCCCGGAAGAGAAGGACAGCAAGAGCTCGCTTGGCCTGCGGCTTAACGTGTTTTTCTTCAGCACGTTTGTTATTTTTTGTGTCATTATTATTCGTCTCGCAGTTATTCAATTCGTTGAGGGACCGACGCTGACCGAGGTGGAGACCAGCCGGGATACCAAAAGTGTCCCTCTCGCCTCTATCCGCGGAGGCATCCGCGCAGCCGCAGGCGAGCAAATTGCCTACTCTACCTCCGTTCAAACGCTGTATGTTACGCTTACGAAGGAATATACAGCCAAGGCAGTGGATAAGGAGACGGGCATTAGCTCGCTGAAGCCGGAGGCAAGAGCCAATGCGTATGCGCTGGCGAATAATCTGGTTGCGAAATTTGACGAATATGGCGACCCGAACGGCGAGAAGCTGACCGTTAATGAAGTGATTAATTCTCTGGATTTATATTTCAAGAAATATTCGGGCTATATGGCCCGCAAGATCAAATCAGGTCTGACCACCAAGGAAATCGCTTATTTCATGGAGCACAAAAGCGAATTCCCCGGCCTTGAGATCGTGGAAGAAGGCGTGCGCCATTATGACAAGGATACCGTTGCCGTGCAGACGGTCGGCTATATCAAGCCCTTCAAATCCTCCAACACGCTCAACATCTACAAGAATATTCAGAGCGCCATGAAGAAGATCGGCGCAGATCCCGGCCTGAATTATAAAGACGATGAATTCGTCGGCTTCGACGGCCTGGAGCTGCAATATCAGCGGGAGCTGCGCGGCAAGAACGGCTATCAGGTCATCTCGGTGAATCCGCAGAACATGGCCGAGAAGGTGGAAGAGGTAGTGCCGCCTGTCAAGGGTAATGATATCTGGATGACGATTGACAAGAATGTTCAGCTTAAGACGGAGCAGGCCATCACCGAACAGATTAATTGGCTGCACCGCAACTCTGTACAGGGCAAGACCCATCCTGACGCCAAGACAGGCTACGCGGTGGCGATGGAGGTCGATACCGGCAATATCGTGGCCATGGCCAGTATGCCGGATTATGATACCAATGTCTGGACAGCGGAGAAGCTGGATTCGGATACCTGGAATAAGATCATGGGCAACTACCAGAACGGGACGATCACCCCTTATTCCTCGGGCCTGTCCGGTCATGGCTTTGGTTCCACGGTACTGCTCGGTTCCACCATTAAGCCGCTGACGGTGCTGATCGGTCTGAATGAAGGCTTCTTCGGCATTAATTCTACGTACACAGACAAAGGGATTGCCTATTTCGGTAAGGATGATAAATCCTCAGTCCGAAATTCCTCGGGTCACGTATACGGCCGGATGGGTCCGGCTAAGGCGATTGAGGATTCCTCCAACGTGTTCATGGTGGATATGATCGGCAAGAAGCTCTATGAGCAATATAAGGCTAAAGGTATTGATATCTGGGATAGATATATGAAGGAATTCGGCTTGGGCGTATCAACACAGAGCGGTCTCCCTAATGAATACCTGGGACAGATCAACTACACAGATACTAAGGCAGCGGGCAGTGCGCAAGCCGCGCTGGTCTATGCCTCCTTCGGACAGCAGGGCCGTTATACGGTGCTGCAGCTAGCCCAGTATGCCTCGACGCTTGCGAATGAAGGGGTGCGGATCAAGCCGCAGCTTGTCAGTAAGATCACGGATTCAGCGGGCAAGGTGGTCAAGAAGTTTGAGCGTGAGGTGCTGGATGAAGTAACGACCTTTGACAAGTCCTATTGGAGAGAGATTAAAAAGGGCATGAACAGTAAGGTCTCCGCATTCGCAGATTTCCCTTATGATTTTGCCCGTAAAACAGGGACCTCACAGCAGCTTGGTAAAGGGCAATTGCGCGATAACGGGGTATTTATTGCCTTCGCCCCGCGTAATAATCCTAAGTTAGCGGTTGCTGTGGTCATTCCGGAAGGCGGATTCGGCTCCAACAGTGCCGCTCCGGTGGCGCGTAAAATTTTCGATGCTTATGATTGGGAGTACGGACTGGACGGCGTGCCTAAGAAAAGCCTGAAAACAGCGAATCCAAATGACGGCGCTGCTTCCGGTGACAGTTCCGATAATACTGCCGCAACAAACTGATGATATTATAGCCATGGTGGAGATGGATCTGCGAGAAATACCAAATATACGGTTGCCTTCAAACGAAAGAGCAACCAAGAATGGAGGGGTGGCAAATGACTGCCAAATACCGCCTGCTAGCCTTGGATATGGATGGAACCCTACTGAACGACGAACAGAAGATTACTCCGCTTACGGTGGAATGGATCAAAAAAGCGATGGAGGCCGGCGTACATGTCTGCTTGTCTACCGGACGCTCCTCGCGCAGTGCGATGCCGTATGCTGAACAGCTTGGCCTGAACACTCCGATGATCATGGTGAACGGAAGTGAAGTCTGGCGTGCGCCTCATGAGCTGTACCGCCGGTCTCTGATGGATGTGGAGCTGGTCAAAGAGATGCACAAGATTGCTGAGGAATTCGATATCTGGTTCTGGGCCTACTCCGTAGATGAAGTGTACAACCGGGATAGCTGGGACGGGGAGATTGACAGCAGGGAATGGCTGAAATTCGGTTATTCCACCGAAGATAACGATATCCGCCATAAGCTGCTTATGCGCCTGCAGGAGCTGGGCGGGCTTGAGATCACCAACTCCTCGCCGTTCAACCTGGAGATCAATCCGCTGGGCGTCAATAAGGCATCAGGGATACTTGAAGTATGCAAGCTGCTGGGCATTAGCATGTCCCAGGTTGTTGCCGTAGGCGACAGCCTCAACGATCTGGCGGCTATCCAGCAGTCCGGCTTCGGGGTGGCTATGGGCAACGCCCAGGAGGCTGTCAAGCAGGAAGCGGATGCGGTAGTAGCTACGAACAATGAAGACGGGATCGCGGAAGTGATTCAGAAGTACATCCTGACAGAGGCCGGAACCTCGGCCGGACGCATATCCAAGCGAGCTTAAGATTAAGGAGTTGAGGGAATTGACAATTCTGGGCTGGATTCTGATCATTGCTTTGTTCGCAATCGGAATGGCAGGGGCGGTATATCCGATCCTGCCGGGGGCGCTTGCGATTTACCTGGCTTTCTTTGTATATGGCTGGTTCTTTTCCTTCGGCTCCTTCGGTCCCTGGTTCTGGATTGCAGAGACGCTGATTGTTGTGGTGTTGTTCATTGCCGACTATGTGGTCGGGGCCTGGGGCGTCAAGAAGTTCGGCGGCTCCCGCGCCTCCGTGATCGGCAGCACCATCGGTCTGATTGCCGGTCCGTTCCTGATTCCGGCGTTCGGCCTGCTGATTGGCCCCTTCCTGGGTGCCTTCATCGGCGAGCTGATTGCCGGCGAGAAGGCGGGCAAAGCGGTTAAGGTCAGCTTTGGCGCGCTGCTAGGACTGTTCAGCAGCACAGTTGTCAAGATTATTCTGCAGATTGTGATGATCGTCCTCTTCTTTATCTGGATCGGACGTTAGTGAACTCCCCCCACCTGTAGAGGTGGCGGATTCTTGGAAACAACCCGCACTTGCTCAAAGCAGCATAACCCGTGAGCAGAGGTCAGATTTATTGCACGCTTAAGCAATTGGATGGAGCGGTTTACCCCCTCCCTTCGCACCAACTCAACGCGCTACCCAAGCGATCCCCGCAGTCCCTGCGGTTCGTTGTCCTGTTAAAGTGTTTCTGCACCTTGCAGCAGGCGAAGCCCTTCTGCTCGAATGTTCAAGCTCGCATTTAGGTCACGGTCATGGTGTATGCCGCAACTTGGGCAGTTCCATTCCCGGATGCGGAGCGCCTTCTTCCCGCCTCTATGCCCACAAGCTGAGCACAGCTGACTCGAAGGGAACCAGCGTTCCACCTGCACGACTTGCTTGCCGTACCAGGCCGCTTTATAGGTCAGTTTGGATATAAAGCTGGACCACGAGACGTCATGAAGCGACCGGGCGAGTTTGTGATTGCGCACCAACCCTTTGACATTCAGCGACTCCACACTGATTACATCGTGGTTATTGATGAGATCCGTGCTGAGTTTGTTCAGAAAATCATTTCGTTGGTTGCTCACTTTTTCATGCAGCTTGGCGATCAGTATCCGCTGCTTCTGGTAGTTGCGGCTCTCGCTAAGCGGACGCCCGTCCTTCTTCGCATGCTGCGCCCGGCGCGATAGTTTGCGCTGCGCTTTTGCCAGTGTAACGGCCGTTTTGGAGAGAGTCCTCGGATTCGGTATTTTTACTCCATCCGATGAAATCGCAAAATTCGTAAGGCCGAGATCAATCCCAATTACAGAACCCGTTTTGGGTTTGGGCGGGATATTCATTTCGCACAGCAGGGAAACGAAATACTTGCCGCATGCCGTGAGGGAGATTGTTGCAGACTTGATGACTCCCTGCGGCTGTCGATGTAATTTGATTCGCACCGGCTCCGTTTTGGGCAACTTTAAGTAACGACCCTCCTTAATTGCAATCGTTCCGTGCTGATTATTCGTGGTGTAGGATTGGACGGGATGTTTGCGGGATTTCCACTGGGGAAACCCGGAGGCGGGCTGCTGGAAAAATTGGCGGTAGGCGGCATTAAGATGGAGCTGCGCATTGGCGAGGGCCAGACTATCGACCTCTTTAAGGAAAAGAAACTCGTGCTTGTACTGTGCCGGTGTTGGGAATTTGATTTTCTCGCCCGTATCTTGATGCTTTTTGTATGATTCAATCCGGTCATGGAGCATGAGATTATAGACTTTGCGTACGCAACCAAACGTTTTGGCGAATAGTTCCGCCTGCTGTGTTGTGGGTTTCAAGCGATATTTGAACGCTTTGAGCACAAGTATGCCTCCTATGTACTATAATCGCCTTCCATTTGCTGTTAAAACAGAAGATGAGTCCGCAGAATAGAACAAAGTTTCAGCTGAAAAACGAACCATGGATGTGGTCACCGAAAAGACCAACTAAAACCATTACAAGAACATATATTCGCTTTATATAGCATAACCTAATTCCCTCAAAATTCCAAGCTTAAAACAATGTCATTCATCTCGCCACTTTAGAGGTGGGGAAATTTTAACAACAGCTAATTAAATTTATTGTGAAGAAGGCGAAACAGCTTGTCCACCAAGAAAGAATCCTTTGTCAAAGGCACGCTTATTCTGGCGGCAGCCGCGCTGGTGGCCCGTGTCCTAGGGCTTGCCCAGCGGGTGCCGCTGGAGCATTTATTCAATGAAGTCGGTAACGCTGCGTTTACACAAGCCAACAACGTATATCTGCTGCTGCTGCCGCTGGCGACAGCCGGCATACCCAGCACACTTAGTAAAATGGTGTCCGAGCGCTATGCGCTGAACCGCCCGCAGGAAGCACAGCAGGTGTACCGGGCGGCGCTGATTTTTGCGGCTGTGGTTGGTGTAATTATGAGTGTGGCGCTCTACATAGCTGCTCCTTATTATGCGGAATCCAGCAAGGTTCCCGAGAGTACATTGGCCATACGGGCGATTGCCCCGGCGCTGCTGCTATTCCCCGCGATCGCGATGATGCGCGGGTATTTCCAAGGGCGTAACAATATGATGGCCGGCGGCATCTCACAGATTGTCGAGCAGATTGCCCGGGTATCCACGGCCATTCTGCTTGCATTCATTCTGCTGCGCCAGGGCTACAGCAACACCTGGATGGCAGCAGGCGCTTCCTTCGGGAGTGTG
Source organism: Paenibacillus sp. FSL H8-0122 (assembly GCF_038005345.1). Classification (NCBI taxonomy): domain Bacteria; kingdom Bacillati; phylum Bacillota; class Bacilli; order Caryophanales; family Paenibacillaceae; genus Paenibacillus; species Paenibacillus sp. FSL H8-0122. Next base: position 490,535 of record NZ_JBBOTB010000001.1, read on the forward strand.
CTCGGCAGTATCGGCGCCTTCGGTGTGATGCTGTATTATGCCATGAAGCTGCGCCGCAGCGAGGAGAAGGTTGCATTATATGAATCGAGTGAGGCCCGTATCCCGCTGCTGAAGATTTACAAGGATATTTTTAAGCTGTCCATACCGATTGTATTGTCTTCCGTTACGGTGCCTGTAGTGAACTTCATTGATACTACCTTTATTGTGCCGCTGCTTAGCGGACAAATCGGCTTGAAGGAAGCTACGTGGACGCTGGGGATCTTCGGCAGCCGGGCACAGAGTGTGGCCGGGATTCCTCCGGTCTTGTCGATCGCCCTCAGTGCATCGCTGATTCCGATTATATCTGCCGCCTTCGCCCGCAAAGATGAACAGCACCTGCAGCGTCAGGTCACACTCGCCATGCGGGTATCCATTCTGACCGGCACACCGGTTGTGCTCTCACTGGTCGTGGCTGCTTATTCTGTGAATGGCCTTTTGTTCAAAACACTCGATGGAAGCGGCATTGTGGCGATGCTGACGCTGGGTACCATTTTCCAGATTACGATGATGACTACCAACTCGATCCTGCTTGGAATGGGCAAATCGCGGATATCGATGTATTATGTACTTGTTGGTATCCTCGTGAAGTTTGGTTCTAACTTCTTGTTCAGCCAGTGGTTCGGCATCTACGGCATTATCGGCTCTACGGCATTGTGCTTCATTGTCATTACACTGCTGAATCTGCGGATGCTCAAAAAAATCGTGCCCTTCTCCATTCTCGGTAAACGCTGGGGAGGCTTCTCCATTGCGGTTCTGGCCTCGGCCGGTATCGGCTATGGTCTGAATGAAGCAGGCCTATTGATGACTGATCTGATGCCGGCCCGCTTAGCCTTCCTGATTACCTGTCTGGTGGTTGGGGCGGCAGTGGTGATTGTCTATCTGGTTCTCCTGATTATTCTGGGCGTACTCAGCAGCCAGGAGATTGCCGGTTATCCCCGTCCGCTGCGCAAGCTGCTGGGTCCTTTGATGAAACTGCAGCCTGCCCGTGTGCGTGCCGGTGAATAATGATATGACTATTATCTTGATTTGTCATTATTGTTTGACTTATTCCGTACATTTTGCTTCACTTAAAGAGTAAGCTTCGTGTGGAACTCTCTGATAGAAGGGAATGGTCAATTGATGGACAAAATCAGCTCGCCTGCCCAGTTCCAGGTGGCAATTCAGTCTCCGCGCCTGACGGTGGCAGTCTTCAAGGCAGATTGGTGTGTGGATTGCAAATTCATTGATCCGTTCATGCCGGATGTGGAACAGAAATATGCAGAGCGTCTTACCCTGGTCGAAGTGGATGTCGATGCCATAGGTGATGTCAGCCAGGAACAGAATATACTGGGCATTCCAAGCTTTGTTGCGTACACCGATGGACGGGAACTGGTCCGGTTCGTGAACAAGCTCCGGAAGTCCCGGGAGGAAATCGAGAAGTTTCTTGATACGGCGCTGGACGTTTATCTCAGCATTCACAAGTAATTCCGCAGCACCGCTTTCGCCCTATCCGAGCAGAAGCGGTGCTTTTTTTCTAATCATATAAGCAGTTATATGTTTCATACTCATTCCTATACAATACGGGTGATACTATTGACGACAATTCAATTAAAATGGCTCAGCTATCTGACCTGTCTCATTATGTTCATGGCGCTGTTCGGCGGGGTTGTGGTGACCAAGACCGGCTCGGGACTGGAATGCGGAAATCAGTGGCCGCTGTGCCACGGAAAGCTGATTCCGGCCTATACGATTGGCTCTCTGATTGAATATACCCACCGCTTGTTCAGCGGCCTGGCTGGCCTGCTGTCCCTGGCTTCCATGGTTGCCTTCTGGCGTTATGCCAGGCACCGTAAGGATCTGCTGGCCTATGCCCTGCTGACCCTGATCTTCGTCATCATTCAAGGCGGGATGGGAGCGCTTGCAGTTGTGAAGTCGCAGTCGGCTGCGGTTATGGCCCTGCATATGGGCTTCTCGCTGATTGCTTTCGCCGGTTCGCTGATGCTGGCGCTTGGGACTAGGCGGGCATTCTCTCCGGGAGCGGAACTCAGCACAGGAAGTCCTAAAGTCCGTATAGCCTTCCGCAACTTAACCTGGGTTACTGCAGTATATTCATATATCGTTGTCTACATCGGGGCCTACGTAAGCCACACCAGCTCCCAGGGCGGGTGCTCCGGCTGGCCGCTGTGTAACGGACAATGGATCCCGGAAATGAGCGGCGGAGTAGGGATTGTATTCGTGCACCGGATTGCAGCGGCGGTTCTATTCCTGCTGACTGCTATACTTGGGCATCTGGCCTTCTGGAAGCATAAGGAGCTGCCTGAGCTGAGGGCTCTGGGCGTGGCGGCAGTTCTGCTCTGCCTGATGCAGGTATTCAGCGGAGCGGCTGTGGTATACACACTGAATAATGAAAGATTGTACATATTTGCTGCGTTGTCTCATATCGTGCTGATCTCCGGACTCTTCGGGGTTCTGTGCTACATGAGTGTAAGGGTCTGGCAGTTAAGCGGAGCTGGCAGGGGCAGCAAGTGATAAGGTAACGGCAACGGTGGACGGGATTAGCATAAGGTCCTGTTTGAGGAGGAACACTATAGTGCGATACGGTAATTTACGACAATGGATTGAGCAGCTCCGCAGGGATAAGGATCTGGCAGTGATAGATACCCCTGTTGATCCTTATCTGGAGCTTGCCGAAATTCACCGCCGGGTGGTGGAGGAGGAGGGCCCGGCACTGCTGTTCACGAACGTGCAGGGAACGCCGTTCCCGGTCGCTACGAATCTGTTCGGTACCGTCCGGCGCGTCAACAAGGCCTTTGGGACAAGACCGGAGCAGCTGCTGAAGTCGCTGACAACGGCGATGGAGCAGCTGGTTCCGCCCTCAGCCGCCGGTTTATGGCGGGAGAAAACGGTGCTGCTTGAGCTGCTGAGAGCAGGGACCAAGAATATACCGCAAGGAGAGGCTCCGGTGCTCGGTGTCTGCAGCAGCAGTGACCCGCTGAAGGAGCTGCCCCGGATTACGGCTTGGCCTAAGGACGGCGGGGCGTTCATCACGCTTCCTCTGGTCTATACGGAGAGTATCACCAACCCCAAGGATCATAATCTCGGATTGTACCGGATTCAGGTGTATGACGACAGCACCACAGGTATTCACTGGCAGATTCATAAGGGCGGCGGCTTCCATCACTCGCAGGCAGAGCATCTCGGCGAGACGCTGCCGGTGTCTGTCTTCATCGGCGGGCCGCCGGCGCTGATTGCGGCGGCAGTGGCTCCGGTCCCGGAACGGATTCCGGAGCTGCTGCTGGCCTCGCTGATGCTGGGCGGCAAGCTTCCTATGGTGCAGGACCCCTTGGGCGGGCACCGGATTCCGGCTGAGGCGGAATTCTCCATCCGGGGGCGCGTGTCTCCGCTGGAGCGGAGAGCGGAAGGGCCGTACGGCAGCCAGTCCGGCTACTATTCCATGCAGCATGATTTCCCGGTCATGCATGTTCAGCGGATGTGGCACCGCAAGGATGCCATCTACCCGGCGACCATTACCGGCAAGCCGCGCCAGGAGGATTATTATCTGAAGGATTATTTGCAGCGGCTGCTCGCTCCAGCCTATCCTCTGCTGATCCCTTCGGTCAAAGCGCTGTGGTCCTACTCCGAATCCGGTTCGCATTCACTGACCTCAGCGGTCGTGAGGGAGAGCTATCCGCGCGAGTATATGGTGTCAGCGTTTCGTATCTTAGGGGAAGGTCAGCTCTCCTTAACCAAATTCCTGCTGCTGACTAATGTGCAGGTGGAGCTTACCGATTTCCCCAAGCTGCTGGAAACGGTGCTTGAGCGCTTCAATCCGCAATCGGATCTGACGATCTTTGCCAATACCTCCATGGATACACTGGATTATACCGGACGTAAGCTGAATCATGGCAGTAAGGCGGTGATGGCGGGCATCGGCAGCCCGGTCCGTCAGCTGCCAAGGACCTATACAGAGGGTCAGCTTCCATCAATCACCGCCGCTGTGCCTTATTGCGGAGGATGTTTAGCCGTTTCCGGTGCATCCTATGAAGAGGACCCGGAGCTGCCGGAGCGGCTGGTGGCTGCCTTCAAGGAGAGGGAGACTGCCTGGCCGCTGATTGTGCTGGTCGATCGGGCGGAAGAGGCGGTAAGCACGCAGACCTCATTCCTGTGGTCCGTATTCACCCGCTTCAATCCGGCAGATGATATCTATTCGGCGGGCGGGGTACACCGGGGCAGCGTCAGCTATACGCTGCCGATTATTATAGATGCCCGGATGAAGCCGGGATACCCGGAGGAGCTGACTCCGAATGAGGATATTGCGAAGCGGGTAGGCCGCAACTGGAACCGTTATTTTCCTCTAGCGTAGAAGTGAACTTAAGGAGGGTCAAAATATGCTGCGGACATTACTTGGAGAGCCGCCCCGCGTGAACAGCGGTGTGCTGGCTGAAGCTATGGAGTCCATGGCGAAGGCTGCCTCCGTGCTGCGCAAGGAGATGGCGGCACATGAAGACCATGACCATGAATACCGCAAGCTGGAAATCTGGACACGCGGCCTGATCTCCTCTCTGGATGAGCTGGAGCAGAGCTGGTTCGCAGCCGCCTTTTTCCGGAAGTCAGTGATAGCCGGTTATATGGACGACATGTCGTCCACGGAGCAGGGGGAGTACGCCAGATATGTGTATTTCTACAAGGATGGCTTCATCCGTGTCTTCTCGCTGCTGGACAAGCTGGGCACGGTGCTGAATAATCTATACAATCTCAATACAGGCAAGGTGAAGACGCATTTCTCCTACTTCACGGTGCTGAGGCAATTTCAGTTGCTGCATGCGCATCATCCGCTGGCGGATAAGCTGGAGCGAATCAGGAATTCCTACCGGGAGCCGGTGGAGAATCTGCGCAAGCGGCGCAACGCTGAGATCCATTACATGAACGCGGAGATGACCGATGACCTCTGGCAGCGTCACCAGGGATTGCATGACAAGATTCGTCTGGAGGATCTCGACAGCCACCTGGAGGATTTGAAGCAGAGCCTGGAGATGGTATGCCAATCGCTGGCCGCCGCATACAGGTACGGGAATGAACAATGGCACAAGAACAAAGCGGCCCCAGGCCCGAAATCAGGGCATGTCCGTCCGTAAAAACTTACCTTTGACAAAAAACTCGAAACTGAATATACTTAGGCATACATTAAGTTCTGACAGGATACGGAATATATAACTTCATACTATTATCTTATCGAGAGCGGCGGAGGGATAGGCCCGATGAAGCCCGGCAACCGGTTTGAATACAGCCTTAAGCTGCATCCAAATGTCATGGTGCTAATTCCTACAATGCCGCCGGTTAAGGGGTATTTGGCAGATGAGAAGGCATTGTCATTATACACACAGGGCCTCTTGCGATCTGCATGGATCGTAGGGGGTCTTTTTATTGCAATGATGGAAGTTAATACAGAAGGGGGACGCAGCGGTTGATAGAATTGAAGGATATAACCAAGGTGTATGGCAAGGGCAGTAAGCAGGCAACTGCACTCTCTGCGCTGAGCCTGTCGATTAAGAAGGGTGAAATCTTCGGGGTGATCGGTCACTCCGGGGCCGGCAAAAGCACGCTGATCCGCTGCATTAATCTGCTGGAGCGTCCGACTGCGGGCGAGGTGTGGGTGGATGGGGTCGAGCTGACAACGCTCAGCCAGGGACAACTGCAGGAGCAGCGGCGCAAGATCGGGATGATTTTTCAGCATTTCAATCTGCTCTCATCGGCTACAGTCTATGACAATATCGCGTTTCCGCTGCGGCTGATCGGAGCCGGAAGGAACGAGATTGAACAAAAGGTTAAGGATCTGCTCGCCCTGGTAGGGTTGGAGGAGCACTGGAATAAGTACCCGGCCCAGTTATCCGGCGGACAGAAGCAGCGTGTCGGAATCGCCCGGGCACTGGCGAGTGATCCGGACGTTCTGTTATGCGATGAGGCGACCTCGGCGCTTGATCCGCAGACGACAGACTCCATACTGCGCCTGCTGATGGATATCAACCGCAGATTCCATCTGACCATCGTGCTGATTACCCATGAAATGCATGTCATTCAGAGCATTTGCGACCGTGTTGCCGTGATCCATGGCGGCGGTATTGTGGAGCAGGGTGAAGTGGCCGAGGTCTTTCTGAAGCCGAAGCATGAGGTGACCAAAGAATTCATCCGCAGTGAGACCCAGTCGGACGGACCGCTCCGGCAAGCGATTGATGCTGTGCAGCCGGGTTACACGAAGTCGGTCAAAATCACTTTTCTCGGGCAAAAGACTTACGGGTCGACGCTCTCACAGGTGGTTCAGGGAACCGGGGTTCACTTCGCCATTCTCCATGGCACCATCTCTACAATCAAGGATGTTCCTTACGGCCAGCTGATCGTCCGGTTCGAAGGACCTGAGGGTGCGGTTGAAGCCACGCTCACTGAGCTCATAGCGCAAGGTCTTGATGTGGAGGTGATTTTGTAATGGACTTTAGCACAATCAATTGGGAAGAAATGCTGGAAGCTACGATTGCTACACTCAAAATGATCGCAATTTCAGGAATATTTACAATAATCCTTGGTTTACCGCTTGGAATTGTGTTATATTTATGGGGCAAGTCAAATAACGTTATTATCAGGGTGGTTTACTCGGTATTATCCTTCGTTGTGAATATCCTGCGTTCGGTTCCTTTTATCATTCTGATGGTTGCCCTGATTCCGTTCAGCAAGGCCATTATGGGCACTTCGATTGGTGTGCTTGGAACGATTCCGGCACTGGTGATCGGCGCGGCGCCTTTCTTCGCCAGACTGGTGGAGACGGCACTGCGGGAGGTTGACCGGGGAATTATTGAAGCGGCGCAGGGCATGGGAGCGTCCACCGGGCAGATCGTGATGCGCGTGCTGCTGCCGGAGGCTCGTCCGGGTCTGCTTGCCGGTATAACCATTACTGTTGTGACCCTTGTCTCGTATACCGCAATGTCCGGCATGATCGGCGGCGGCGGCCTGGGTGACCTGGCGATCCGCTACGGATATTACCGCTATGAGAAGGAAGTCATGATTATCTCGGTAGCGCTGATGGTGATTCTGGTGCAGCTGCTGCAAATGGCCGGTGACCGGCTGGTAAGACATTTTACACGGAAATAAGGTACGTCCACATATAGCCTTATTCAATAAACCATATGGATTAGAGGGGGATTTACAGATGAAAAAAGTACTGCTTACATTCTTCAGCCTGACCTTGATATTGGTGCTTGCCGCTTGCGGAAACAACAAGGCGAATAACACCACGAATTCTGCTGCCACAACGGCACCTACAGAAGCGGCTGCTGCAGAGCCGACGACAGAGCCTGCTGCGGACCCGGTAACCCTGGTGATTGGTGCTTCTCCTGTACCGCATGCGGAGATCCTCAAAGCAATTGCCCCACTGCTTGAAGCCCAAGGCATTAAGCTGGAGATCAAAGAATTCACAGATTATATTCTTCCCAATACACAGCTTGCCGAGAAGCAGCTCGATGCGAACTTCTTCCAGCACAAGCCTTACCTGGATGATCAGAACACCAAGAACGGCACAGATCTCGTATCTGTAACTGCTGTTCATGTAGAGCCATTTGGCGCCTATTCCAAAAAGATCAAATCGATTGATGAATTGGCAGAAGGTGCGAAGGTTGCGATTCCGAATGATGCAACGAACGGAGGCCGCGCCTTGATTCTGCTGGCGAAGAACGGTCTGATCAAGCTGAAGGATGACACGAATATTGCTTCCACCAAAGCGGATATCACTGAGAACACCAAGAAGCTGGATATCATTGAGCTGGATGCAGCCATGCTGCCCCGTCAGCTGGATGAAGTAGACCTGGCGCTGATCAACACCAACTTCGCACTGGATGCCAAGCTGTCTCCAACGAAGGATGCGTTGTTCATTGAAGGCGGAGATTCTCCGTATGCCAACCTGCTGGTAGCCCGTCCTGACAATAAGGATTCCGATGCTATTCAGAAGCTGGCAGCAGCGCTGACTTCCCCGGAAGCGAAGGAATTCATCGAAAAGCAATATGACGGAGCAATTATCCCGGCATTCTAAGCTTGAACCTAGGGATGTTGAATCATCTAATGAGACCAGAAGAAGCCCGTAGCCAGAAATGGCTGGCGGAGCGGCTTCTGGTCTTTTTGAATATCCAGATGGTTGATCCTGCAGGCGAAATCCTCTATAATAAAAAAAATCCCGGCCTCTTAGCGGAGGCCGGGATGGTTTATGAAACGGGATTAGAATACCTGAACGACTTCTTCCACGCCTTCTACTTCTTCAATCAGGGCGCGTTCGATCCCGGCTTTAAGCGTGATCGTGGAGCTTGGGCAACTGCCGCATGCACCCATAAGCTTCAGCTTAACGATGCCGTCTTCAACATCAATCAGTTCCACGTCACCGCCATCGCGCTGCAGGAACGGACGAAGTTTATCAAGGACTTCCAGTACTTCATCGTACATGGTTGCGCTTTGTACATTCTCACTCATTTCTCAATCACTCCTTTCGTATGTTTATTATAGTACAAAAAGTTAAAAAATAAAATGGTTACAGCAGAATAGGGAGATCATCATGAGACCAATTATAGAATTCTGTGCCAGCAACATCGGCCACGGCACTGAACCGCTCAAGCTTAAGCTGGAGCAAAACCCTGAATATGATGTAGTGGAGTACGGCTGTCTGAACAACTGCGGAGAGTGTTATCTCCAGCCGTTCGCCATGGTTGACGGGGAGATCATTGAGGCTGATTCCCCCGCTGCTCTGGAAGAGGCCATAGAAGCCGCTATACGAGAGGCAGAGGCCTGGGACAACCTGGAGATAGACTAAGCCGCCTGGATTCAAGCCGGGATTCTTTAGCCGAAATGGCGTTTGGACATCCACAGGACGCCGCTCTTCAGCAGGCGCGGAACCCGGCCCATGACGGAGCGGCGGCCCATCAGGCCGAAGCCGGCATTTTTACCGAGTGAACCGAGGGTTCCCTTCAGCTTAATCTTATTCAGCTTCGGGGTTTCCCCCCGCCATAACGCCTGTAATATCTGTCCCACCTGCTCGCCCTGGGCACCCGCCGCCTGTGCACTGGGCGCGAAGGGCAGGCTGGCACAGTCCCCGATCACATAGACCTCCGGATATTCAGCGATATTGTAATACTCCCCCACAATGAGCCTGCCTCCACGGTCCTTCGGAAGCTCCAGCTGCTGCACGACCTTCACGGGTTGAATCCCGGCAGTCCATACCGTCACATCCGCCGGAATAGCTTGGGTGCCATTGAAGATGGCATCCTTCTCGACATGAGAGACCGACACCCCGCCAATCGTCTCCACCTGATGCTCACTGAACCATTCCTCGACATACCTGGACAGCTTGGCCGGAAAAGAAGATAAAATACGTTCTCCCCGGTCCATCAGAGAGATATTCAGATCCGGCCGGCTCTCCCTCAGCTCCGAGGCAATCTCTACGCCGCTCAGTCCCCCGCCGACAATATTGACGGTTCCATAAGGCTTCACATCGTTCAGCCGGCGGTAAGTTTCCCGGGTTCCGGCGAAGCTCTGAATACTGCAGGTGTATTCCTCGGCACCCGGAATGTTATGGTAATTATCCGTACAGCCGAGGGCAATCGCCAGGATATCATAGGCTACCGGCTCCCCGGAATCGAGCAGGACCAGCCTGCTCTCCAGATCAATGGAACCCACCTGCCCGTAACGTACGGTCAGGCGGGGGTGTACCGGGAATTGAATCCGCAGATGGTAATCGGTGGCGGTGCCTGCGGCCAGTGCATAATATTCGGTCTTGATCCCCTGATACGGCATCCGGTCCACCAGGATGATTTCCACATCAGGAGGGAGATGATTATCCAGCAGTTGCTGAATGAGGGCAAGACCGCCGTAGCCGCCGCCCAAGACAAGTAGGGTTCTCATGCCAACTGATCTTCCTTTCGGGTACATAATGGACAAGGCAGTTCTGCGTTCACTGGCTGAGGTAAGCTTGTTCTGTTCTTATTCGTATACCTTGATCTCGTTATAGAAGGTATCCCGTTCTACAGGAATCCGTCCTGCGCCCTTCACGAGCCAGATCAGCTCATCCCGGGTCAAGCCCTCCGGTGTCAGCGCGCCGGCAGCGTGGCTGATCCGTTCCTTCAGGATCGTTCCGTGCACATCGGAAGCGCCGAAGTTCAAGGCAACCTGGGTCAACTGGGGCCCGATATTAATGAAGTAGGCCTTGATATGATCGAAATTGTCCAGCATCAGGCGGCTGACGGCAATGGTCTTCAGATCCTCATTCGCGGAGTTGCGGCGCATAATGCCCGCATTCTTGTTCTTAGGCTGCATGGACAGCGGAATGAATACCATGAAACCGCCGGTCTCGTCTTGCAGGTCACGAATTTGCAGCATATGGCGGATGCGGTCTTCACGGGACTCAATCGAACCGTACAGCATCGTGGTATGGGTCTTCATGCCAAGGTGATGGGCGGTGCGGTGCACCTCGAGATATTCCTCGACATTGGCTTTGTCGACGCGCATTTTTTTGCGGTACTGGTCAGACAGAATCTCTGCCCCTCCTCCGGTAAGGGTCTTCAGTCCGGCGGCGCGCAGCTGCTCCAGCACTTCACGGATACTAAGTCCGCTGATGCGGGTGAAGAAGTCGATCTCTGCCGCTGTATATGCCTTGAGAGTCACCTCGGGGAAATGCTCGTTCAGAGCACGCAGCGAATCAACATAGTACTGGAAGGGCACATTATCATTATGCCCGCCTACAATATGGAACTCGCGCACGCCGGGATGAATATGCTGCTGTACATACTCCACCATCTCCTGGCCGGAGAGGGTGTAAGCCCCTTCTTCGCCTTCATCCTTGCGGAAATTGCAGAAGGCACAGCGGGATTCGCAGACATTGGTGAAATATAGACTCATGTTCTCGATAAAATAGACTTTATTCCCGTTTTTTCGCATGTTGACTTCATTAGCGAGTTGCCCGATCGTTAACAGATCGTTGCTCTCATATAAATAAACGCCGTCTTCCAAATTCAATCGTTCTCCGCCGCGAACCTTCTCAATGATGTTCGCCATCCGGGCATCCGTGTGGGGTGTAATAAGGGTAGACATATAAGTTCCTCCTGAAGGTTGGCGAGGCAATTGCATCGCATAATCGTGTACCTGAGCATATCCGGCAGCAGCCGGCATTATAAATAGAGGTTAACTGCAACCTCCGTGACAATTTATCGAAATTTTATCGCTTTTCTCATTATAAACTTCTCCCGTAGGGTGAGCAACCGCCAGAAACGGCAGGTCTTCCGGGACAAATCGCTTACCTGCGCCCGGTTTACGACTTGAGGGCAGAAGAATAGTGGAGTATACTGATTGAAAGAGCCGATGAAAATGATATACATCATACTCATTATTTTCTCAAGCAAGGCATTGACTTCATTACGTACAGCCTGAAGGCTGCTTGATTCCAATACAGTGATCCCTAAGGAGGTTGTAATTATGATTAACATTAGTGAGACAGCTGCAGGCCAAATTAAGGCTATGCTTGCAGAGCAGGAAGTGCCGGATATGTTTCTCCGTCTGGGCGTAACCGCCGGGGGCTGCAGCGGATTCTCGTACGCGATGGGCTTCGATGATACCGAGACTGAGCAGGACATCTACATGGACGTTGCAGGTCTGAAGGTGGTCGTCAGCAAAGACGATATCCGTTACCTCAACGGCCTGGAGATCGACTTCGAGGAATCCGGCATGACCGGCGGCTTCACCATCAACAACCCCAACGCCAGCGCCACCTGTGGCTGCGGCTCTTCGTTCCGCACGAAGGAAGAGGCGGGGAATCCGGCGGCTGAGCCTTGCTAAGCTTGTGAATGATGAATTATTGATAAAGTAAGCGTGGGTTGCGGATTTCGAAACCTCTTAATTGTGTATGGTGCAAACTGTACTTAATTAGGAGGTTTTTTATGTTGACTTAAACCATTATATGTTAAAATATGGTGATGAAAGAATTAATGGAGCTGTGAGGAGGATAAAAATGATACGAATGCCATTTGAACGCCCAACAGAGCATTATGATGAACGAATTATGGATATCGATAAAGAAATTTGCTCTTTGATCAAGAAGAGAAAGGAGGTCTCGGATAATAATCCAGGATTTCCTCCGTTGGAGTATATTACTAAATGGTCAGAAGCCTTTGAACTCTATGAAGATTTCCTAAACTCCTTATTCTCAAGTATGATGAATGAAAAACAATTTAAACCAATGATCGAACCCTCAGGATTTAGAAAACACATTGCAATTCTGAAGTCAGTCGTGAAAGGGGAGCGTTTTTATACTCTAACGTCCTTACGACAATACAGTAATGCAAGTGTATTAACACTAAATATAGATTGGGACGATGAGCCGGAAGTTGAATTCACATCTCATCAGCATAGCCATTACGAACTATATATTAATGACCAATATGATTGCCGAATGATTAATGGTGGAAGCAGATCGGACCATGCATCATATAAATATGTAGTCTCTCCACCCTTACCTGATGAGATTTCAGGAATTCAATTTAGGTTCAAAGAATACAGTTTCCCTTTCAACAGGAGTGAGACAGGTGATGAGATAGTATTTGAACTTTAGTAAGGTGAATAGCCCTCCACATCTGTAGGTGTAGGAGGGTTATTTATCGTTTGCGCTATATCTCAAACAATCCACTTTCCACAACGTCTAATCCAGGCTGCCATTACGTTAATGAAGTTGGAGGTGTTTATTTTGAACAAACTGATTATTCTCCTTTTCATGGCCTTAATTTCGTGCGATTCCTCGGAACCGAATGAATCCATAGCTGCCAAGACGAAACCAATCCCATCTGCCTCAGAAAATATTAAAAGCGAACTTTTTTCAGCTCATATCTCAATTCCGGAACAAGTTAAAGCAAATCAGGAACTTAAAATTTCTATTGAGTTAAAAAATGAAGCTGGACGGGATCTGGAGATTACAACTGGAGAACCGATATTTTATTTTGCCGTTCGGGATAATACCGACAAGGTGATTAATTCAAGTGCAAGAAAGGATGTTGGAGTTGTACGTCAAATGTCGGATGGAGATATCATTTCAGAAAAGTCTCAATATCGGTTTGAAAAATCGGGCACATACGAAATTTCGGCGCTTGCGGAATTTTCGGTTCAAAGCGGAGAAGGTAGTGAAATCTATAAAATAGAAACAGATCGAAAGTCTGTTCAGGTAAGTGATTAAAGTCAAACTCACGATCAATGAAGGAAGCCGTAGCATGCGGAAGATTAGCCTCCTGAAGGTGTTAGGGAACACCCTGCATCTTCAGTTTTTTTTGTCCAATTCGTGTCGATTATTAATTCCCCTATAAAACATACTTGACTAGTGGGATTAATAGGATTATAGTATGAAAAAAGCTTGATTGCACAGAGAGATTTTCAACTGATACTTTCATTTTATCTTGAATCTCTCTCATCATTAATAATTGTATACAATTATACAGTTGACCGGGCGACCCGCAAATGAGTGGCGAGGAGCAATGAAATCTATGGAAATGCGTTCACGAAGATTGTCGAAGGATAATACCTACTATGCACTTAAGCAAAAAATAATAGACAGCGAGCTGGAGCCGGATCAGGCGGTTAACGAAGAGAGCCTGGCGGCACTTCTCGGAGTCAGCCGGACTCCGCTACGGGAAGCGATTCAGCGGCTGGAGAATGAGGATTTCCTGGTGCGCCAGCCCAACGGCAGGCTGCGGGTAGCCCCTTTAACGATTAAGGAGGTCGAAGAGATCTTCCAGATCCGCAGCATGCTTGAAGGTCATATCGCCAGAAGCGCCGCCAGAAACGCTACGATCAAGGATATTCAGCGGTTAACGCTGATTCTGGAGAAGCTGAAGCAATCCTTCCAGATGGGGGATCAGCAGGATGTTGTATCCTATGGCTTCGAATTCCATGATTACTTGTGGGAGATCAGCGCGCTGAAGACTTTTGAGAAGGTGCTGAACCAGCTAAGAGACCGTTCCCTCCGGTATTGTCGTTATGTCTCTCTGCACGGGGACTGGAATACGCAGGCGGATGAGGAGCATCTTGTGATTCTGCAGAGGATTGTAGCCAGGGATGAAGAGGGGGCGGAGCGGGCGATGCGGGAGCATATCTTAAGCAGCCTCGCGACTGCACTGGAGCGGATTAGAGGAATTGAACATACGTAATGAAGGGGGAAGAGCAGTCCTATGAGACCACAGCATGAGACGGAAGAAGCACTGGCAGCCCGGCTGACCGAAGTGCGGAGGAACCTGCACCGTGAACCTGAGCTTAGCAATGAAGAGTTCAGAACGACAGAGAAGCTACGCGGGTGGCTGAGTGAAGCGGGGATACGGGTGCTGGACCTTCCTCTGAAGACCGGACTGATCGCAGAGGTAGGGGAGGGTGACGGCAGCATAGTAGCGATCCGTTGCGATATCGATGCCCTGCCGATTGAGGAGCAGACGGGCCTGCCGTTCGCATCAGAGATTCCGGGAGCGATGCATGCCTGCGGCCATGACTTCCACACCGCTGTGATCCTGGGCGCGGCCAGCCTGCTGAAGCAGCGTGAGCATGAACTGCCGGGCAAGGTCAGAATCCTGTTCCAGCCGGCTGAAGAGACGGGGCACGGCGCGGAGGATGTACTGGCATCCGGCGGACTAAGCGGGGTGGAGGCTATCTTCGGATTACATAATTCACCGGACCTGCCTAATGGGGCATTCGGTACCCGAACGGGAGCCTTAACGGCTGGTGTGGACCGCTTTGAGATTACGGTGCAAGGGGTCGGCGCTCACGCCGCTACACCGGAGAAAGGGGTAGACACCATTGTTACCGCCGCGCAGATCATTACGATGCTGCAAACCGTAGTCAGCCGCCTGAATAACACGCAGGAGCCGGTCGTGCTCAGTGTGACCCGGATCAACGGGGGCTTCACCTGGAATGTCCTGCCGGAGAAGGTGGAGCTGGAAGGTACAGTACGTACCTATAACGAAGAGATCCGCAGCAGCATCCCGGCCCAAATGACGCGGATCATCGAAGGGATTGCAGCCGCAGCCGGAGCAGAGGCGAAGCTGCACTGGTATCCCGGCCCGCCCGCTACGGTCAATCACGGAGCATGGACAGACTTCACCAAAGAGGTCGCAGCACAATCAGGCTATGAGGTACACGATATTCCGCCGCAGATGGGCGGAGAGGATTTCGCCTATTATTTGCAGCAGATCCCGGGTGCTTTTGTGAACATCGGCACCGGCCCGAACCATGCGCTGCATCATCCCCGCTTCGATGTCGATGAGGCGGCCATCCTGCCGGCAGCCAAGTATTTCGCTCTGCTGGCAGAGGGGGCGCTTGTGAAGCTAAAGCAGCAGGCTTGAATCCTGAATCCTAAATTTACCAGATGATTGAGGGGAACAACTATGATTGAACTACGGAATGTGTACAAGACGTTCACCCGCAAAGAGGTGAAGATTGAAGCGCTCAAGGGGATCAGCCTGAAGGTGGAAAAGGGCGATATCTTCGGAGTCATCGGCTACAGCGGAGCCGGAAAAAGCACGTTAATCCGCCTGGTCAATTACCTGGAACGTCCGTCTGAGGGCCAGGTGCTGGTGGACGGGTACGATCTGGGCGCGTACAGCGACAAAGAGCTGCGGGCAGCCAAGAAAAACATCGGCATGATTTTTCAGCATTTTAATCTGCTGGAGTCCAAAAAGGTGTTCGACAATGTGGCGATTCCACTCATCCTGCTGAAAAAGAGCAAGGCGGAAATCCGCAAGCGGGTGGAGGAGCTGCTCGAATTCGTCGGGCTAAGCGACAAGGCTGGAAGCTATCCGAGCGAGCTGTCAGGCGGACAGAAGCAGCGGGTCGGGATTGCCCGGGCACTTGCCTCGAACCCTTCAATACTATTGTGCGATGAAGCCACTTCCGCTCTGGACCCGCAGACGACACAGTCCATCCTGCAGCTGCTCAAGCGGATCAACGCGGAATACAACATCACGGTGATGATCATCACGCATGAGATGTCGGTGATTCAGGAGATCTGCAACAAGGTAGCCGTAATGGAAGAGGGACGGATTATCGAGCAGGGCAGCGTGCTGGATGTGTTCGGAGCACCGAAGCATCTGACAACGCAGAATTTCGTCAAGACGGTCATTCAGAACAGCATGACTACAAGCGTCCGCAGAACTCTGAAGACTGAGCAGGGGAGCCGGGTGTATAAGCTGAATTTTGCCGGGGAGAGCGCTTCTGAGCCTGTGCTGTATGAGATCATCCGGTCTTATGGCGTTAAGGTTAACATCCTGTTTGCGAATACGACAGAGATTCAAGAGACGACGCTCGGTACGATTATCGTTCAACTGCAAGGTGATCCGGCACAGATGGAAGCGGCCTTGAATTACATGAAGCAGCATGAGGTCCGGGTAGAGGAGGTGAAGTCATATGTTCTCGACATCGATCACAAGTGAGCAATTCCTGAAGGCGATTATTGAAACGATTCAGATGGTGGGCGTGTCGCTATTCATCGGCTCGCTGCTGGGTATTCCGCTGGGCATCCTGCTGGTCATTACCCGTCCGGGCGGCGTGCTGGAGAGCAAGTGGCTGTATACCTTACTGAATCCCTTAATTAATGTCATTCGTTCGGTTCCGTTTATCATTCTGTTGTTTGCCATTATTCCGCTAACAAGAGCAATTGTTCACACATCGATTGGGACCAGTGCCGCAATTGTTCCGCTGATTATCTATATCGCCCCCTATATCGCACGGCTGGTGGAGAATTCGCTGCTGGAGGTGAATCCGGGCATTCTCGAAGCTGCGGAAGCAATGGGCGCAACACCACTGCAGGTGATATGGTATTTTCTGCTGCCGGAAGCGGTGGGCTCGTTAATTCTCTCCCTGACCACAGCGACGATCGGGCTGATCGGGGCTACGGCAATGGCCGGGGCAGTAGGCGGCGGAGGGGTCGGCGACTTGGCAATCGTGTACGGCTATCAGCGTTTTGACGAGGTGGTCATGTTTGCGACGGTCATTATTCTGATCATTCTGGTGCAGGGGATTCAGTCCCTGGGCAACACATTGGCGCGCAAGATTCGCCGTTACTAGAGATTACGAGACAAAGGGGATAGGCAGATGAGTGTATGGAGCAAGCAGGAGCGTTTTCAGGCGATCTTATCCGGGGAACTTGCGGACCGGCCGATGATCAGCGGATGGCGCCACTTTATTGACAAGGAGCAGAACGCTGAGGACTTGGCGTCGTCTACGATTTCTTTTACAGAGAAATATGATTGGGACTGGGTGAAAATCAACCCGAGAGCGACCTATTTGGCGGAAGCCTGGGGAAATGAGTATAACTTCGCAGATTACCGGACGGTATTTCCGAGACAGCTGACTACGGCAGTTCCGGCAGCCGCGAATCTCTGGGATCTTGAGGTGAAAAAAGCCGCACAAACCCCTTCGCTGCTGGAGCATCTGGAGGCGGTAAGGAAGATCCGCCAGGGCTTGCCGGATACGCCGCTGATTCAGACGGTATTCTCACCGCTCACGGTATTGCTGTTCATAGTAGGACGTTCTGCTTATGTTACGGAGACCGTATTCGGGATTGAGCAGCCGGTGACGCTGGAATCGCTCTTCAAGGAACACCGCGCCGCCGCGCACCATGCCCTGCATGCGATTGCCCTGACCTTGGCTGATTATGTGCAGGAGCTGCGGCAGGCGGGATCAGATGGTCTGTTCTATGCGGTGACAGGCACAGCCCACCCCGGATTATTCGATGAAGCGATGTTCGATGAGCTGTCCAGACCCTATGATTCTATCATTCTGGAGGCAGCGGGCTATGGCAAGAATATTTTACATACCTGCGGTGCTCATGCCCAGCCTGCGAAATTCAATGATTACCGGATTGACGGGATCAGCTGGGATACGGTAGCCGAAGGGAATCCCGGGCTGGACGCCGATCTCAAGGCTACGAAGGTGGGCGGAGTGGATCACGGGCTGTTTGCCGGAAATGATCTGGAGCAGATTGAACAGCAGGCCAAGGAAGCCTTGGCCAAGATGAAGGGTCAGCCGTTTATTCTGTCGCCCAACTGCGCCATTCCGCTGACGGTTACAGACGAGGCATTAGTGCATTTTAAAAACACAGTATTAGGATAGGGGATGAGAGTGATGAGAAAATTACTGGCGGTTCTACTGATTAGTTCGATGGCGGTGCTGGCGGCTTGCGGTAACAATAAGGAAGCGGCAAGCTCCGGGGACAAAAAGGAAATCACAGTCGGATTCGGTGTAGGTACGTATGAGGAGCAGTTCCGGCAATCCATTCTCCCGATCCTGGAAGGAAAAGGGTATACTGTAGATATCAAAACCTTCTCACAGAATATGCAGGTCAACCCGGCCATGAAGGAAGGCTCGATTGACGCGAGTATCTTCCAGAGTACGGCCTATATGGATGCGATCAATAAGGAAATTGGTGCCGATATGGTGGGGATTGCCTATGTTCCGGGCGCTCCGCAGGGGCTGTATTCCGTTAATCACGCGACGCTTGACGATGTGAAGGACGGCACTACCGTCGCGATTCCGAACGACCCGGTGAATCAGGAGCGTGCGCTGCGGATTCTGGAGGAGCTGGGTTGGGTCAAGATCAAAGAGGGCGCCGGGGTAGCGGACTTCAATGTGAACAGCGTGGAGCCGGACAAGTTCAAGATTGACCTGAAGGTGCTGGACCCGGCGCAGATTCTGGTCTCGCTGCAGGATGTTGACTATGGTGTGGTGAACGGGAATTATATCGCTAACGCTCCCGACCGCAAGATTACAGATGCGCTGAAGATTGAGAATACGCCTATGCAGCATAGAATCATCGTATCGGTGAACAAGAAGGACCAGGATACCCAGTGGGCCAAGGACCTGAAGGCTGCCTATGAATCCAAGGAGTTCGAAGAATACATCCTGGGACAGGAGAAATATGCCGGGTTCATTCTGCCGGAGGCCTGGGCCAATAACTAACCTAATCAGGGAGTGAGTGGAAGTGTCAAAAGGCAAGATTCATTTCATTGGCGGCGGGCAGATGGCGGAAGCGATCATCCGGGCCTGCCTGGCAGGCGGTACGCTGGCAGCCGGTCAGATTAGTGTGTCGGATATTAATGAGGGACGGCTGGAGCTTCTAAAAGCCAAATATAACGTAGACACGGATTGCGCGCAGCAAGAGGCCCTCTCCGGCGCAGAGTTGATCGTCATCGCTGTCCGCCCGCAGGATGATCTGGCTGCACTTGGAGCACAGGTTCGCGAGTATGCTGCACCGTCTGCGGTCATTGTATCGATTGTGGCGGGAGTAACAATAGCCCAGCTCGGAGATTATTTCGGAGCAGAACGTCCGATTGTCCGGGTGATCCCGAATACCTTGACCGATACCGGTTACGGATACAGCGGTGTAGCTCTGAATGCTGCCGCTTCTCTGGAGCAGGTGGAAGCATTCCTGCTGGGCTTCGGCAAGGTGCAGGTTCTGGAGGAATCCTATATTGATATCTTCACCGGCTTCGGGGTAGCCGGACCGAACTATATCTATTACTTCATTGAGTCGTTCACGGATGCCGGCGTTCTGGCCGGACTGCCGCGGGAGCAAGCCTGGAAGGTGGCGCTGGAGAATATGCTGGGAGCGGTGGCTATGCTGCAGCAGACCGGACTGCACCCAAGACAACTGCTGGACATCAACAACTCGCCTGGCGGCGTCGGTATGCACGGCTTGTATGAGCTGAACAACAGTGATTTCGCTGCCGGATTGCAGCGGAGTGTACTGGCCGCGGTGAAGCGGACCACGGAGCTGGGAGTGAAGAAGTAATGGCCGTACTGAAATGGGATCACCTTGTACATTATGTGAATGATCTGGACCAGCCGGTTCAGCTCTTCGCGGAGCATGGACTAACAGCCTTCCGGGGCGGATCGCATAAGGATTGGGGAACGTATAACGCCTTGAGTTATTTCGGGCTCACCTACCTGGAGTTCCTCGGGATCGAGAACCTGGAGCTGGCGCGTGCGACCAAGCATAATGTGGTTGTGCGGGATGCCGTCACGCTTTTGCCGGAGCATGAAGTGCTTAGCCGGGTGGTGCTGCGCACGGATGATATTGAAGCTGTTGAGGCAACGCTGAGGCAAGCGGGTTTGTTATTGTCGCCGGTCATTGACGGCCGCCGTCTGGATGATCAGGGCCGGTTGATCGAGTGGCGGATGATGACTATTGACGGCGACTTTCAGGGGCTGGTCTATCCGTTCATTATCCAGTGGAGTCAATCGGATGAGGAGCGGCTGGACAGCCTGAATGCAGCCGGAATCAATCAGCCTCATCCTGCCGGGAAGATGGACATGGCGGGTGCGGTCTTCCGTGTCTCCGATCCGGCCGCTGCCGCCAGTCATTGGAGTGAGTTGTTCGGCATCCCGGTGAGCGGACCTGCGGATGGTTTCGACGGCAGCTACAGCCTTAAGGCAGGAGATCAGCAGATGTTTGAGTTCGTGACAGGCGAAGAGAACCGGCTCAGCCGGATTGTGTTCCGGACGGATTCACCTCAGCTCAAGGGACAGACGCTGACTGTTGGTGAAGGCGAGTACGTGTTTGAATAAATGCAGGACAAGTATATGGGACAGGCTCTTTGCCGCAGTTTGCGGTGGCAGGCCTGTTCTTTTTGTGGTAAAGTTCTACACTAATATAAGGAGAGCGTAAGGAGGTCACAGAGATATGGAATTTGAGACCAGACGTTTGATCATCAGGGAATTCATCGAAGAAGACATGGTGCAGGTACATGAATATGCGTCCGATCCCGTAGTAGTGACGCATTCAATCTGGGGGCCCAATTCACTGGAGGATACCCGCGAATATATCCGCCATACGCTGACATTGCAGCAGGAGGAGCCGCGCCAGGGCTTCGAGTACGCGGTGGTTCTGAAGGAGAACGGGCGGCTGATCGGCGGCTGCGGCCTGCACATTACCGGAGCAGGCCAAGGGGAGATCGGCTACTGCTTCAACCGGTTATACTGGGGACAGGGCTATGCGAGCGAGGCTGCTGCTGTGCTGCTGGACTTGGGCTTTCATAAGCTGGAGCTTCACCGGATCTATGCCACCTGCCGTCCCGGGAATATAAGTTCCGCTCGGGTGATGCAGAAGCTCGGCATGACATACGAAGGGCATCTTAGAGGACATATGTATCATAAAGAGAAGTGGATGGATTCCTATCAATATTCGATTCTGGAGGATGAGTATAAGGCGCGGCATCGGCACGCAGTACTGTAAGGTTCATGGGCAGATGCTGTAGACCGCCAGTTAGGCGGCCCTCTCACTGCAATTGCATTTCCTACACTAGATTTCACTTCATTTCACCTTAAAATGTATTCTGCTGTATTTCGTACATTTGATTTTTGGATGTTGGGTTGGAAATGCCTATTTGCTGAGATTCTGCTGCATGAAGTACAATAGAATGTCTTTTTGGGTGAATTTCAGAGGTATCTATTGTAGGAAATACAACAGAACCAAAAACAGAAAAAATCCAGCAAAAAAAGGGGGGCAATAGCCATGAAATGGCAGCACTGCCCCCGCAGACAGCAAAAAGCACCTGCCTTAAACGGCCAGGTGCTCTTTGCTGTTCTTTAAGCGGCGGTTACAGCGGCATTCCCGCCACTTCATTAATTCTCGCCGCTTCTTCCGGATCAGCGGCGGTCAGCTTCTGATAGACCGCCTGATCCTGGGCGCTTTGCAGTCTCTGTTGAACGGCCAGCAGCCACCGGGCAAGCTCGCGGTTAACAGGGTTGCTGTAGTCCTCACTGAGACCTTGCTTCAGTGTAGCTTCCGCAGCCTGCATGTCCTGCGACATATACTGGATCTTACCAGTATTCAGCAGCAGTTCCGGTGTTATTGTGACGCCCTGCTGCTGTGCATCCTGATCTGCGGCGGCGTAAGTATAAGCATCCAAGCCAGTTTTGAAATACCGCTGCTTGTTAAGGGTCTCCTGGTCCCTGATCTCCAGCTTCCCCTCAGCCGCAGCTTCCTGCGAACGTTTCTGGGCTGCGGCTCCCAGCTCCTGGGACCGGGCAATCACTCCGCTGTACCAGGCGGTCGTCCACAGGCTTCCGCTGTCCGTCAGATCCTCGTAACCGCCCGCAAAGCCCTGCTTCAGTGCAGCGGCTGCGTCCTCCTGGTCTCCAGACAGGTGCTGTACTCTCGCAATGCTCAGACCTATCGTAGGCGTAACGAAGAATTCACGGCCCTGAAGCTGCTCGGGAGGGAGGCTCTTCAGATGCGCAATGCCGTCCGTTACATGTCTGTAGGCGGAGAGTGCGGAAGCGAAATACGTCTGTTGTCCGGTCTCATCCTGCTTGGAGTAAGCTTGCTGTCCAAGGAGGGAAGCCCGGCTGATCAGGCTGGCATACCAGTTGATATCCCACATGAACTTGTCCGCGTTGTCCAGATAGACCTGATAGGCTTCTATGCTCTGGCCCTTCAGGTCATAGTAGCTTGCGAGCTGGGTCAGCAGCTCTTTGTTAGACGGCTCATTCTTCAGTGCGCGGGTCAATACCGCATAGGCCTCGTCCAGGAACTGCTCGTTCTTGGTCTGCTCATACACCTTCTGATCCAGCAGGTACAGGTACACAGCGGATTCCGGGTGGTATGGGCGGATGTTGAGTGCTTTTACGAAAGGGGCCTTGATCTCCTCATAGGACTGGCTCACTTGGATCAGCTTCTTGGCTCTACTAGCTTCAGAGCTGGAACGAATGTAACTCAGAGACAGGAAGAGCAAATAGCCCGTGCCAATGCCCAGTATTGTGAAATACCCCGCTCTGATCCACAGCTTGTTCCACTGAAGACGGAGCGGCTTGCTCTCCATGGCCACGGCCATTCCCCCCAGAGCGAGGAATACGAGCATACCCATGAAGGCAAAACTGAGGTTGAAGTCCAGCAGGCTGTGAACGAGAATCGACAAGGCGATAATAAGATAGAAGAATCCGTTGCTATAGTCATCGGTCTCCCGTCTCAGGTACTGTCTGCTGAATTTGTAGAAGATAAACAGGATGAAGCCCATGAACACCAGGAAGCCTACAATGCCCACCTCAATCAGATATTGCAGGAAGAAGTTATGCACCTGGCGGCTCAAGTAAGGGTTGTTCTGATAATGCTCATAGAGTGTGGCCCAGCCGCCTCCGCCAGTGCCAAGTACCGGATAATCCTTGACGACCTTCATGGCATCCTGATAAAAGGTAAACCGTTCCAGGACACTGTGCTGCCTGAAATTGATATTCTCCAGGCGTGTTCCGATATTCGCCGGGAGGATATTGCGAGCGCTGGTGCCGATGAACAGGAAGGCGATGATCGCAACGCCAGCCACCGAAACGGCAGGAATCCATAATCCGCTCATGCGGCGGGCTTCCAGTCCGCCGAGCTTGCGGCTCAGATAAGGTGCCAGGTAACGCTGAACCACCAGGCAGAGCACGCCTGCACAGGCAGATGCTCCCAGCAGATAGCCCCAGCCTTTAAGGGCAGCAGACGAGTTGAACTCCGTATTCAGCTCCAGGCCAAGTCTCGTGACCGGGCTGGTAATCAGCAGAGAGAATAGGCCGGCAATCGCAAGATGGACAATCCACAGAATCTGCTGCACAGGCTTCAGGAAGAGCAGCAGGAGGATGAAGACCACCGGCAGCAGCACCAGTCCGCCACGGGATAAGGTAAGCAGCAGCGAGACGATGATAGGCACCAGCATGAAGCCGTGCAGCAGCTGCCCGGACCATTTGCGGGAGCGGATCAGCGCGAAGACGGCCACGAACAGAAACGCCATCAGGAAGGCTGCATATGTATTGGCATATTGGAAAATGGAGGTCAGACGCAGGCCGTTCGAGTCGGTCATTACCGCTTCGCTATACCTGCCGCTCCATACAGTCTTCGAGAACCAGCCCACCAGGCTTCCAGCCAGCTTCCAGCTTCCGAGCCAGTTGAGCAGTCCAAAGCCTACGATCAGGTAAGCGAGGGTAAGCACGCCATGCTGGACGGCGGAATTGAGCCGCTTGTGCCGGAGCAGAAGGATGCTGATGATGAAGACTGCGGCATAGGTGAACTGGGTGAACAGCATGTTCATCGCCGAGTACCGGGAAGCTGCGCCGAATAGCGACAGGGCATAGGTTACGGGAAGCAGAATGGCCGCTACGGTGAGCAGATCACGCTGTCCCTCCAGCCGGAAGGATCTGAAATACAGGACGGCAGCGGCCAGCAGGAGCAGACAGCTTAATAAGGCGGCAACATAAATGGGCTTCTCGAAATCCGCCGTCATTCCGTTGAACAATCCGATCTGAAAAGCGGACCAGCCCAGGAACAGCAGGAACGCAGCGCAAAGCATCCAAGCCGCCCCTGAAAGCTTGTCCGTAGCTTTGACAGAAGCCGCCTGTTTTCCGTACACAGGTTTCGACACGATAGAATCTCCTTTTTCAAAATAGTAGGTCTTCCAATTTATTGCACATACATATTACGGATATAAAGTGAAAAAGTTGTTGTCTGAACGGAAATTTCAAAGATTGGAGTATCTTGCAGAAGAGAAAGGGAGCGAAAAAGTGGGGAATAGGCCGGAACCTGCTCAGCGAATGAAGCCGTCTGTCCGCACAGGCCAGCCTGACGCAATTTTCATAGAATATGGTAACGGGGCGAATCTATGAATCGTGTAAGAATGACGCTTAAGAGTTCCGCCCGAAGGCAGCAATGACGGCAGGGGAACGCGCAATCCGCTTCCTGGGCCACTGCTGCCGGGAACATGCTTCAGGCGGGGATAATAAATTTCAGGTTAATCATGAACACGATCAGGGCGGAGGCCCCCAGGGAAAAGGCGATGCAGCCGGCACCGAGCACTCTGCGTCGGTCCTTGATGAATTTGAAGCCAAGCGCACAGACGAGTATTGTCGTTCCTGCCAGTACAACAGACATGCCGATCATCGCAAACCAATACAGGATTTCAAAAAACTCAGCCATTAGGAAACCCTCCCTTTCAGGCAATAATACAACGAATTTTAAAGGTTTTCCAGTCAAATGTACCAGGGACATAAGGCCCCGCAGCCATATGCCCTTTTTTGCTCTGGCCAGCTATACCACGGACAATCATACAGGAGGGCAAGGCCTTTTGTGAGTAATCTATAGGGTAGGCTGGGAATGCGAAAGGAGAGGGCAAATAATGGCGGGGAGAGAACTGGCAAGCAAGCTGCTGAAGACGGCGGCGCTGCTTAGCGATTCACGGGTTGCCGGTTACATTCCGAGAACGCGGGAATATAGTGCTGCCGGATTGTCCGCGATGCTTGGTAGATACGGCAATGTTGTCATCAAGCCGGTTGTAGGCGGAGGAGGATATGGTGTCATCAAGGTGTTCCGGGATCATAGGGGGTACGGCTTCACGTATATGAAGAGCACACGTATCTATGGAGACTTCACTTCTATGCGCCAGGCACTGGACAGATTCAAGGTGAAACGGAAATATTTGATCCAGCAGGGAATTTCCCTTGCACGGATCTCCGGGCGTCCGATTGATTACCGGGTCAAAGTAGTGAAGAACGGCGAGCACTGGGAGTTCCGATCTATGGTCGGGAGAGTAGCCCGGCCGGGCTTGTTCGTTACGAATCTCTGCAAAGGAGGAACGATGCTCAGCTGCCGCCAGGGACTGCGAAGATCATTGCCAAGAGTAGGGACCTCATCCAAAAAAGCGGAGATGCGCAGGCTGACCTTAGTCTGTACCGAGCTGCTGGAGCGGCATTTTCCGGGGATCGGTGAACTGGGCTTCGACTATGCTGTAGATCATCGGGGAAAGATATGGATTCTGGAAGTAAATACAAGACCAAAATGATTAATAAAATTTTTATATTTGACGATAAATACAGTAATAGGCTAATATTGCGTTTAGTTGTTTAGATTTTGAGGTAATACAACAAGAAATATCCCAGCCAATTATGAACATTCTAAAAAAGTTTTTGTGTGGAGATGTCAGGTTTCAGCCCTGTGTATAACTGTTATCCCCATAGTCCACTGTGCAATTGCTGACATTATAACCCTTACTCACATATTATACACAGGATTTCCACAGCAGCTTGTGGATAATGAGAACGCTTGTTCGAATAATGATAGTTTGCTATGATAGATTCAGATCCAAATAAAGGAAAGGTAGGTGAACGTTATGGTTGAATTGTCGGATGAGATGCTGCTAGACTCTTATCACAGAGCGATAGAGCTGCATTTGGAGCATGATTTCATCGCCCTGCTTCTCGCTGAAATTCGCAAACGGAACTTACACTCTCCAGACCATGCGGTTCTTCATTAAAGATCAGAGCACATCCTGCAGCATTGGACTTCATTAACCGCAAGCATCAAGGAATAGGGTATCTTTTCAAGTTGAGGTGGAATCAACCTGAAAGGATACCCTTTTATTATGGCTATAAGGTTATAGACAACCTAGAGCTTAAGATTACTGCTGTGTCCCGGAGACAGCTTCGCATCCGGATCAATATACACCTTGGCGTTATTGACTGCTGTCGGCGCTTCTCCGAATCCTACAGCGATCAGCTTCAGCTTGCCCGGATAAGTCGTGATATCGCCAGCGGCGAAGATTCCCGGAATGCTGGTCTCCATGCGGGAGTCAACTACAATGGAGTTGCCCTCAATGCCGATTCCCCACTCGGCAATCGGGCCCAGAGAGGAGACAAAGCCGAAATTGACAATAACGCTGTCTACTTCGATTTCTTGAGTTTCCTTGGTCTTGATATGGGACAAGGTGACCTTGGTAATGAATTCTTCACCGTGAAGCTCAGTGATCTCGGACGGCGTAATCACATTTACCTTAGAGGCCATCAAATTCTCTACACTATGCTCATGCGCACGGAATTTATCGCGGCGGTGAATCAGGGTTACCTGTTCAGCGATTGGCTCCAGCATCAGCGCCCAGTCCACAGCGGAATCGCCGCCGCCGCTGATCAGCACCTTTTTATCCTTATAAGCATTCAGATCATTTACGAAATAATGCAGGTTGGCTTTCTCGAAGCGCTGTGCATCCGGTACCTCAAGACGCCGCGGCTCAAATGCGCCTACGCCTGCCGTGATGATAATGGCTTTGCTGTGATATTCAGCCTTGTCGGTGGTGACGGTGAAATGACGCTCGCCCTGCTTCACAACTGATACGACCTTCTCCTCCAGACGGATATCGGACTGGAACAGCTCCATCTGCCGGGACAGGTTATCCACCAGCTCCTGTGCGGTAATTTTGGGGAAGCCGGCGACATCGTAAATATATTTCTCAGGATACAGAGCAGCAAGCTGCCCTCCGAGTTGGGGCATACTCTCAATAAGGGTTACTGAAGCCTGGCGCATACCGCCGTAAAAAGCGGCAAACATACCGGCTGGACCTCCGCCTATAATCAGCAGATCGCTCATAGGAACGGTTTGCTCTAATGTCACGTAATATTACACCTCCGAGTTGATAGTTTCAATTTGCCATACAAGCGTACCTACTCATTATAAACATAGTCTCACCTGCCTGCAAAGGCTTTGATTTCAATGAAAAATGTGACATTTTGTTGTATGATTATATTTGATTAAAACGATACTAAGGTTTACAATGGATATGGTTATTTTAGAAATCCTTTAAGTTTTATTGGAAATTCTTCTGAATTTAAGTGTATAAATTCACAAAAGAAACCTGATTTTTTTACAAAAAATAACACATAGACAGATTCACCTGTTGGAAGGAGCCGGAACATGAGCAGTATTCCCAAAATCGTTATTCTAGGCGCGGGGTATGGAGGGATTTTGACCGCCCAGCGGCTGCAGAAAGCTTTGAACTATAATGAAGCCGATGTAACCCTGGTTAACCGCCATGAATATCACTATTTCACGACCCATCTGCATATGCCTGCAGCGGGCACGGACAGCATCGAGCATACACGCGTGTCTATCTCCAAATTAATCGATGAGTTCAAGATCGATCTTGTCAAATCCTCGGTGCAGGAGATTCGCACCCAGCAGAAGAAGGTTATTCTGGAGGACGGAACGCTCTCGTATGATTACCTCGTGATTGCCCTTGGCGGTGAGCCTGAAACGTTCGGGATTCCGGGACTCGACAAATATGCGCTGACCATCCGCAGCATCAACTCTGTGCGGCTGATCCGGGAGCATATCCAGTACCAGTTCGCCAAATACAAGAATGAGAATAATGCACAGGAGCATATCAACTTCGTCATTGGCGGTGCGGGCTTCAGCGGGATTGAATTTGTAGCGGAGCTGGCTGACCGGATCCCTGCACTATGCAAAGAATTTGATGTCGATCCAAGCATGGTCAACATCTATAATATAGAAGCTGCGCCTACGGCTCTGCCGGGGTTCGCGCCTGAGCTGGTTGAGCATGCCATGACTGTACTCACCAAGAAGGGTGTAACCTTCAAGATGGGCGTAGCGATCAAGGAATGCCTGCCTGGCGGCGTGATTCTGGCCACGGGTGAAGAGATCAAGGCTTCCACAATTGTATGGACCGGCGGTATCCGCGGGAACCGTCTGATCGAGGCTGCCGGCTTCGAAGCGATGCGCGGACGGGTGAAGGTAGACGAATATCTGCGGGCTCCGGGACATGAGAACATCTTCATCATTGGTGACGGCTCCCTCATGATTAATCCGGAAGGGCGTCCTTACCCGCCGACGGCACAGATTGCCATGCAGCAGGGAGAATGCTGTGCGCATAATCTGGTAGCGGCCATCCGCAGCCAGCAGCCGAAGAAATTCGCCTTCAGCAACAAGGGGACCGTAGCTTCGCTGGGTAAAGGCCAGGGAATTGCCGTAGTCGGCGATAAGACATACAAAGGCTGGACAGCGGCACAGCTGAAGAAGGTTGTCGATATGCGTTACCTGCTCATCATCGGCGGCATCCCGCTCGTCCTCAAGAAGGGAAGATTCCTCTAAGATGCGCCACTGCAGCGTGCAAGTACGCGGACTGCTGACGCGCGAGGAGCTGGACCGCTATAATGCTCTGATTGAGGTAGGCTCTTATCTGGAGGATCAGACGCGGTATGATCTGGCCTACAATATCCAGAAGGAAATCGATATTCTCATTCTTCCGGCCATCGAACGCCTGAAGGATAAGGGCCGCGCGCGTGACCGGGCGACGGCTGAATATCTGGAGAGTCTGCGTGACGGGGATGAGGACAAAGCGGACGAGGACGATAAGGAGCCTTCGGCATAAGCGGTGTGGTATAGTGGAAGCAGAAAAGACGTACAATGCAAAGAGAGCCGTGCTTGCAACACGGCTCTCGGGTGCAATAGCCGCTTTTAAGGGCGGTAGGCCTCGGACAAATAGGATACGACAAATAGACCGCATACCTTTGCTAGAGGGGGGCGGTCTATTTGCGTTTATGCTCTTACAGCTTCAGCATCTCCTCGAACGATTCTTCGTTCAGCAGGTTGCCGACATAGAAGGGGCCGAACTCGCCGTAGCGGGCGCTGACTTCATCGAAGCGCATCTCGTAGACGAGCTTCTTGAACTGCAGGGCATCCTCGGCGAACAGAGTTACGCCCCACTCCCAGTCATCGAAGCCGACGGAGCCGGTGATAATCTGCTTCACCTTGCCGGCATAGCCGCGTCCGATCAGGCCGTGCGAATACATCAGCTCCCGGCGTTTCTCCATATCCAGCATGTACCAGTTGTCGGCCAGCTCACGCTTCTTGTTCATCGGGTAGAAGCAGATATGCTTCATTTGCGGCAGTACAGGCTTCAGCCGGGCAGCCACATGCGGGTTCTGCATCGGGTCACTGCCGTCTCCGGCGCTTCCTCCTGCGGCGTAGTTGCTGAGCTCAACAATGCTTACATAGGAGTAGGCCTTCGTTGTATATTGGGCAAAGGCGATTTTGTTAAAAGCGGTCTCCAGCGCATTCAGCGCCTCCAGACTCTCTCTCAGAAACATCATCACGAAATCTGCCTTCTGGCCTACGATGGAATAGACGGCAGTGCTGCCCTCCTTCGCTTCCTCGACAGGTCCCCACTCCTGCATGAAGGCATGCAGCTCCTCCAGGGCCACTGCCCGTTCCTCGTCATCGGCTGCCGTCCAGGCTGTCCAGTTCAGCGAGCGGAAGTCATGCAGCGCATACCAGCCTTCCAGTGTCAAAGCGGCTTCGTTCAAGTTGTTCACTCCTTATAGGTTATCGGTGGAATATCCTCGCGTAAAATCTTCTTTGTCCGCATACCTTAAATATGTATGAACATAGGTCGGGTGCTATTTGCATTGTAGCGCAGCGGGCGGCAGAGAGCAAACGCCGAGGCCCCCATTCACGCGAATTCCGGTATGTAGCACGATAATGTTCATTGCTTCGCTACATTTTTTCTAGTAAACTTACTATTATATAAGCTTGGGTGTGCGGTTCTTTATAGAGAGAGGGGATGGCGGTACGATGGGCTTTATTCCGGTGTTTGTTCTGGCCGTTTTATTCTTTGTGATGATGTTCGGCATTGGCTTCATTCTTAACATGCTGATGAAGACTACCTGGTTCCCTGCCTATCTGTTCGTCATTGTCATTCTTCCGGTGGTGGTCTATTCCATCTGGGACCGGAGCGCGATGTCCCTATGGGAGCACCTCTCTACCTTCCACATTGTGGATTATCTTACCGGCATAGCCGGTCTTGCCGGGGCAGTTCTGAGCGGCTGGACGATTCAGAAGCTGCGGCTGGGCGGATACAAAATGTTCTAAGCGCTGCCTGAAGGGCGGTACAACAAGAAACGGCTAGTCTCCTGTAATGGGGGGGGAGCCGTTTTTTTCTTTTCCGCCAGAAAGCCCAAGAATTCATCTTTATTTTACATTTCCGGCCGGGTGTTTTGTGATAGAATAGAAATCTATATGATTTGGTATAGAAGAGGGGGAGGTAACCGCAGATGCGTATGAGCAACCTGCATCATTTCACTGAACATCACCGGTACTGCGTGTCCCGCGAATTCGGTCTAAGCCAGCTGGACGGACGTATGCTGGGCTCAGTCTATCAGCCAATGGTAGGTGCGTTCGCCATCAGCCTGTACAGATTGCTGTTCGAGCATATTCCGGCTGAATCTATCGGTTACTCCGGTGTGGAGCAGCAGCGCAGGCTCTTTATGACCCTGGGTGTTGAACCCAACGAGAAGGGCCGTAAATATATGGTAGACCAGGCTTCCCGGCTGGAGGCGGTTGGACTGCTGCAGACCTGCCGGCTGTATGCCGCGGAGAACGATGATTATATGTACGAATACGAGTTAATGCCGCCGCTGTCGCCGGCTGATTTCTTTGCAACCCAGCATCTGACGCTGCTGCTCCGGGATAAGATCGGCAAGTTCGCTGTGCTGTCGCTGCGTGAGCAGTTCTGGCACCGGGAACCCGAGGAATGGAGCGGGCGGTCGCTCGGGAAAGAGAATATTTCACTGCCCTTTTATGATATTTTTGAGCTGAATACCCATGTCATCGACTATGAGCTGGAGCAGGCCTTGGCCGAGGTAGCCTCCGTGCGTCAGCCCGGCACCACCCAGGACGCTGATTCGAATATAGCCTACAGCGATATTATCCTGCGCTTCCCGCGTGAATCGGTGAACCGTGCGCATGTTGAAAAGCTGCGTTTTGACCATAACCAGATGGGTGTCATTAATTATGTGGCCCGCAAATACGAGCTTGGCCCGCAGGATGTATGCCGTCTGCTGGATGAGGATGATGTCTTCACGCCGGACGGAGAGGTGATTCTGGATACGCTGCAGTACAAGGCGAGCCAGCATTTCCGTCAGGATAGGAAGCGCCAGGAGAAAAGAGAGATTGCTGCCGCCAAGGTAGTGTCGCTGCGCTCCGCCGCTGAGGAAGAGAGTGATCCCTCCGCAGTGCCGGTGGAGCAGGCTGTCGAAATGGAGTTCTATGTAGAAGTCCCTCCGCAATTTCTGTCCAAATGCGACATTCACCAATATAATATGATGCTGCGCAACGAGCCTTATACACGGCTATTGCAGACGTTCTTCCCGGGGGCGGTTCCGGGCCAGCTGATGGATATTTTCGAGAAGATTGATCTGAACTATAAGCTCAGCGGTGAAGTAATCAATGTACTGATCCATTATCTGATGACGATGGTGGCTTCCGGCGGCGATCAGCGGATGAACCGCAACTTCGTGGAGGCGATTGCCTCCAATATGCTGGTGAAGCAGGTGAATACTTACGAGAAGGCCGTGCGCTATATCCGCGACCAGTCCAAGGTGAAGGGCAAGGGGGCGGCTTCCGCCTCCTCCGGCACTGGCACGACGGGAAGCCGTCCGCGTTCATATACGAAGAGCGGCGGGCGGTCCGGCAAGCAGGAGATTCCGATTGTGCTTGATGACGGCAGCGCCGGAACCGTATCGGAAGAGGAATTCGCGGCGATGATGAAGAAAGCGGCCGAGATCAAGGCCAGCAAGAAAAAAGGCGTTCTGAGAACGCCCTGAAGAAAGTGAGGTGCAGCGATGGAGTCCATGGGCGAAGTGCTGCGTTCGATGAACAACCCCGCTCTGCGCCAGCGCTCCCGTGACCTGGAGCAGACCCTGCTGAACCATCCCCTGGTCAAGGAGCTTCAGGCTGAGCATCCCGAGCTGGACGAGTCCCGGCTGCGGCTGCACTTAAGCCGTCTGTACCAGTATGTCGAAGAGGACCGGCATTGTAAGAACTGCCCCGGCCTGGCGAATTGCCCGAATGATTTCCAGGGGCATTACAGCAAGCTTACCGTAGAGACGGTTAATGGTGTAACGGATCTGTATGAGCGCAAGACACCGTGCAAGCTGAAGATTGCACAGGATAATCAGGATAATGTCCGCAAGCGGATTCGCAGCTTCTATGTGGACGAGCGGGTGTTGAACGGCGGATATGATGAGATGGATATTATGGGCAAGGACCCCCGGCGGGCCTCAGCCGTGAACAAAATATTTGACTATATAGCAACAGTGCGGGCAGAGGGCCTGACTTCGCGGGGCATTTATTTGCAGGGCAGCTTCGGGACCGGAAAAACCTTCCTGATGTGCTATCTGCTCCATGAGCTGGCGATCTCGGGCTACAGCGGCGTGATTGTCTATATGCCGGATTTCATCGAGGAACTGAAGCTGATTATGATGGATAACCAAAAGCTGAAGGAAATGGTCGATACGATGAAGAATTGTGATCTGCTCATCTTCGACGACATCGGAGCCGAGAATCTCAATCCCTGGGCGCGTGACCATGTGCTCGGAGCGATTCTGAATTACCGGATGAACCGTAAGCCGACCTTCTATACCTCGAATTATCCGCTGGACGGGCTGGAGAAGCATCTCAGCATCACCAGCAAGGACGGGGAAGAGCTCTACAAGGGCCAGCGGCTGATGGACCGGATTGCCCCGTTCGTAGAGGTGATTCCGCTGCATGGGGAGAACCAGCGCGGCAGGGCCAGAGGGTAATGAATAGAAAAAGGGTCCCAGTCGATGTGATGGCTGGGGCCCCTTTTTACTGTTATGTGAAGAGTTAGCCGGATTTAGCTGGCGCTGAATTTCCACCAGTTGATATTGAACAAATATCCGCTGCCGCCTGTG
The DNA here is from genome assembly GCF_038005345.1 of Paenibacillus sp. FSL H8-0122. Taxonomy (NCBI): domain Bacteria; kingdom Bacillati; phylum Bacillota; class Bacilli; order Caryophanales; family Paenibacillaceae; genus Paenibacillus; species Paenibacillus sp. FSL H8-0122. The sequence continues at coordinate 524,123 of NZ_JBBOTB010000001.1, forward strand.
AATTTCAGGTAAAGGTCATGAGTCCCGCTTGCCCCACTGACCGTGCAGGTCTTGGTCACCCAGCTCTGCCAGCCCCCTGTATTCTGCACTGCACAGGTGCCGACCAGTGTTCCAGTCGGACTGTCCAGCCGCAGCTCAATATTACCGCCGCTGCCTGCTGACGCTACCCGGGCCTCGAAGCCGGAAGCTCCGGCGCCGAAGTTCACATTTTTGATTTTGAGATAATCGCCGTGATCGATGAAACCGACATTCATTCCCCCGTCCGTATCTGAGGTGGTCTCGGTCTCTACCCCGGCCGCCCATGCACTGGTCTCGGCTTGCGTTCTGACATAGGGGTTAAGGGTGGCGATGGGCTGCGGCCCGGCGGTTGTCATGTTGATGACCGGGAAGCTTCCGTCTGCGTTGTAGGTGAATTGCTCTACCCCCACTGACCGGGTAAAGCCGCCCCCGCCAGGCAGCGCGCCATTGTGATAAAAGAAATAAGAGCGCCCTTTGAAGTCGATGATGCCCGGGTGATTCGTGAAACTCCCGCCTTGGGTAGGCATAATGATCCCTCTGTACTTCCACGGGCCGGTAGGCGAAGAGCTGGTAGAATAGGCGATATTCTCTGGAATACCGCTTGCGGCGTAGACCATGTAGTATAAGCTGCCGCGTTTGTAGAACCAGGGTCCTTCTTCGTAGAGGGTTGGTCTGTCAGCATTCCCGTTTCGCACACCGAAGCTGTCTGTGGTCATAGGTACCTGGACAATCCCTGTGCTCTGGTTGTAGGAGATCATATCCGGGTTCAGCTTCACATACTTCAGTGTCGGATTCCCCCAGTAGAGATAGGCCTGGCCGTCACTGTCTACATATACCGTAGGATCGATGTCGCCCCAGCTGCTGGAGACGAGCGGTTTGCCGATAGCGTCCACGAACGGGCCGGTCGGGCTGTTAGCAACGGCGACGCCGATGGCGGGCCGTCCGAGCGAAGTGCTTTTTGCCGTGACATAAAAGTAGAATTTGCCGTTGCGCTCAATCACCTGGCTGGCCCAGGCTTCTCCGCTCGACCAGCTGAACGCCTTGTAGGATAGCGGTGACCCGTGATCGGTCCAGTTCGCCATGTCCTTGGAGGAGTAGACCCTCCAATCATTCATCGTATAGTAGGTCGAGTTGTCTTCGTCATGTCCGGTGTACAGGTAGACCGTATCATTGTATACAAGCGGGGCCGGGTCTGCCGTGTAGATGGTCTGTACAACAGGGTTGTCAGCGAACGATACCGGGGAATACAGCGCAGAAGCCAACAAGCCTGCGACAGCAAGGCTGACAAGCTTTTTCATTCTTCCTTCCTCCTCAAAATAGAGTATAAGAGCGCTTTCGCATACAGAGTAACACGGCTCCTGTGAAACAAAAATGTGTTTTCTTTTTATTAAATTGTAAATTTATGTTATTCTTAACGGCACTTGACGGATCGCAAAATGAACGCAAAAAAAATCCGGCATCCCGCCCAGGCCTGGGCGAAGAATACCGGACACTGCAGCTAGCAGCTATTCGGACAAATACTTGATGATTACCATTCCGAAGAAGACCACGGTCATGAAGCCGGTCATCCCGAAGAAACCGGCCAGCAGATCACCGAGATCGTTGCGGGGCTCCTCATTGATATGCTCCCGCGGGTCACGGACCTGTGCGTTGACATTGACGTCCATTCGCTTCTTCCTCCTTGCTGTTGCATGACTGCATGAAGTGGGTTACAGTTATACATGTGAGCGAAGTCATTGACAATTAATGCGCTTTCTTCAAGTATACGAAGATGCAGGGAAGTTGTAAAGATAAGATCGTATGCCAAAAGGGTGATTCTATGCTAAATATAAGACCTATGGAACCGCAGGAGTATGATTTTCTTATGGATATGCATTATGAGTCCATTCATATTGAACAAGGTAAGCCTCCCAGAAGTGAGCTGCTGAATTCCCCGGGGATTGCGAAGTACAACGAACATTGGGGGAGACAAGGCGACAGGGCGGTAATCGCACTGGTGGATAATCAGCCCGCAGGTGCTGCCTGGTACAGGCTGTTTGACGAGACGAACCAGGGCTACGGATTTGTGGATGCTACAACCCCGGAATTAGGCGTTGCTATTCGGTCTGACTACAGGCAGCAGGGATTGGGAATCAGGCTTATGAAGGGCATCATACAGCAAGCCGTATCCGATGGATACCCGTCACTTTCGCTCAGTGTTGATCCGGAGAATCAGGCGGCCGTCCGGTTATATCACAAGCTCGGCTTCGAGTATGTCGGGACAGCCGGTACCTCGTGGACGATGAAGCTGAATCTCAGGGACAAAGTCTAAACCGTTAAAAGACAAATTAATTTTATACAATATAATTTCTCGAAATATATAACAAATGCATTGTATTTATGTTATACTGTGAATGTGTCGGTAAATGATAATCTGGTTATCATATTACATGAAGCATTTTATCCCGCTATGATCTCGGAGTAAATTCTGCGGACTTGGCTCAGGCTATAGAAGCGGAAGTTATTTCGTACAGCTTAAGCTCACAAAACTTATCTTAAGGAGGAACAATATCATGGCTATCGTAAACGTGTCTGACCAATCCTTCGTGAATGAAGTGGAAGGTCAAGGTACTGTAGTAGTAGATTTCTGGGCACCTTGGTGCGGCCCTTGCAAAATGCTTGCCCCAATTCTCGAGGAATTGTCCACCGAGCTGGGTGACGATGTGAAGATCGCTAAATTGAATGTTGATGAGAATCCTGAGACAGCTTCCCGTTTTGGAGTAATGAGTATTCCTACTCTGATCTTCTTCAAAGACGGCCAGCCTGTGGACAAAGTCGTAGGACTGAACTCCAAGGACTCCCTTAAGAATATCGTAGCCAAGCATCAATAATGGATTATAACCTGCTGTAACCGGGCCATGCGGCCCTTCAGACAAAGCGCCTTCGGATTATCGAAGGCGCTTTGTCTGTCCTATAGAAACGGATGTTCTATATTAAGGCTTGAATGTGTAGTACATTCTATTCTAAACTTACCTTATAACCGTGTAGTAACAGGTGGGGGAGAACTTATGGATTATATGGATAATATCCGCAACAAGCTTGCGCTGCTGCCTGATCTGCCCGGCTGCTATCTGATGAAGAATCAAGAGGGTACGATCATCTATGTCGGCAAGGCCAAAGTGCTGAAGAACCGTGTACGCTCTTATTTTACCGGCAGTCACAACGGGAAGACGCAGCGGCTGGTCGCCAATATTGTTGATTTCGAATATATCGTGACGTCGAGCAACATGGAAGCACTCATTCTGGAGTGCAATCTGATCAAGAAGCATATGCCGCGCTACAACGTGCTGCTGAAGGATGACAAGACCTTTCCTTATCTGAAAATCACCAACGAAGCCCATCCGCGCCTGGAGGTTACCCGCCGGGTGCTGAAAGATAAAGCGAAATATTTCGGACCGTATCCGAACAGCTACGCCGCCCAGCAGACGAAGAAGCTGCTCGACCGGATGTATCCGCTGCGCAAATGCGGGGTGATGCCGAAGGAGGTCTGCCTGTACTATCACATGGGCCAGTGCCTCGCGCCATGCGAGAAGGAAGTGCCGAAGTCAGCCTATGAGGAGATTATTCAGAATATCTCTTCCTTCCTCGGGGGCGGACATGATGCGGTGAAGAAGGATCTGCAGAAGAAGATGCAGGAGGCAGCCGAGGAGCTGTATTTCGAGCGGGCCAAGGAGCTGCGCGACCAGATTCAGCACATCGATGCCGTGATGGAGAAGCAGAAGATCAATACAGCCGATACCAAGGACCGCGACGTCTTCGGCTATGCGGTAGACAAGGGCTGGATGTGTGTGCAGATCCTGTACATGCGGCAGGGGAAAATGATTCAGCGCCACTCGTCGGCTTTCCCGTTCTACGGAGAGGCGTACAGTGACTTCATGTCTTATGTGACGCAGTATTACAGCGACAATCCCGCGCTGCCGCAGGAAATCCTGCTGCCGGATATGGCCAGCGCCGGAATGCTTCCGCCGGAAGCAGGCAGCGCCGCTGGTCAGGGAAGCGGCGGACCGGAGGCTGTAGGAATGCCGAGCGGACAGGCGCTGATGGCTGCCTTGGGCGCAGAGGACGAGACGGAGGCCGGAGAGGAGTTGCGCGAGCTGGACGCCGCTGGTCAGATGCTTGCGGCTGATCTCTCCACGGCTGCCGAAGCTGTGCAGGAGCAGGCAGAGCAGGAGGCGGCTGCCGAAGGGACCGTGGATGCGGCCGGAGGCGCAGCCGCCCTGCAGGAATGGCTGGGCATTAAGGTGCTGGTGCCGCAGCGCGGGCTGAAGAAGCAGATGATCGGCATGGCCTGCCAGAACAGCCGGGTCGCGCTGAATGAGAAGTTCCGCCTGATCGAGCGGGACGAGGAGCGCACCTCCGGGGCGGCCAGCAGCCTGGGGCAGAGCCTGGGGCTGGACTCGCTGAACCGGATCGAAGCGTTCGATAACTCGAATATCCAGGGGGCCAATCCGGTCTCGGCCATGGTGGTCTTCATCGACGGCAAGCCTGCCCGCAAGGAATACCGTAAGTATAAGGTCCGCACCGTACAGGGGCCGGATGATTATGAGACGATGCGCGAGGTGATCCGGCGGCGTTATGAACGGGTGCTGAAGGAGAATCTGCCGCAGCCGGATCTGATCGTAGTCGATGGAGGCAAAGGCCAGATCTCTTCGGCGATCGATATTCTGCAGAATGAGCTGGGGTTATTCATTCCCGTCTGCGGTCTGGTCAAGGATGACAAGCACAGAACCGCCCAGCTGCTGGTCGGCGACTCTGCCGAGCCGGTCTCGCTCGCCAGAGACAGCCAGGAGTTCTACCTGCTGCAGCGTATCCAGGATGAGGTTCACCGCTTCGCGATCACGTTCCACCGGGAGCAGCGCGGCAAGTCAATGGTCACCTCGAAGCTCGATTCGATTCCGGGCATCGGGGATAAGCGCCGGAAGCTGCTGCTGAAGCATTTCGGGTCACTCAAGAAGATCAAGGAAGCCTCCATCGAGGATTTCAAGGTGCTGTCCATCGGCGAGAAGCTGGCCGGTCAGATTCTGGAGGCGCTGAAGGATGAGGAGCCGTCAATCTAAAATAGAGTTGAACGGTAACGGAACAGAGGCCGGCCCCATGTGGGCCGGCTTCTTTGGTTGTGGTCAGGAATGGATGGTATACTCAGAAATCCCGCTACATTCCCGGAAGGCCAATGTGTGCGGAAAACCGAACATGATGAGCAAATGGGGTGAAGTTCCGTAATCTGTCGCTGCACAATTAGATAAATCTTCATATTTTGCATAAATCGTCGCTTTTACCAATTGCAACCGGTTTCGGTAAGGGGTACGCTTATTATGAATCTATGAAAGCGCTTGTCTGAAAGCTGTGGACTTCTAGAACCAGGGTAAGGGGCTGATGCAGACTCCGGGAAATGGACTCCGGAAAAAGTCAGGTTTACAGGCTGAAGAGCTGCAATCCAATCGTAAAGAGGAGGATAAAGGGAATGGTATATTCAAAATCTGTAAGACGCAAGAGGGGAATCAGCGGGACCGCTCTTATTCTAAGCATCGTCATGCTGCTGAGTCTCGTGCAGGTTCTTCCGCCCGGACGGGCATATGCCGCGGACTCTTATCTGCTCTCCACAGACCGGCCCGCGTATGCATCGGGCACGGAGGGCAATAATACCCCGGATCTGGCGGTGGACGGCAATACAGGTTCCCGGTGGAGCAGTTCATGGGGGACGGACCCGAACTGGATTTATGTGGATCTCGGGGCAACTGCAACGGTAGACCGCGTTGTGCTCCGCTGGGAAGGGGCTTACGCCAAGTCTTACAAGATCCAGGTATCCGCAGACGAATTGAATTGGAGTGATATCTATTCCACAACTACTGGAGACGGCGGTGTGGATGACATTACACTCAGCGGCACCGGCCGTTATGTCCGGGTATTCGCCACAGAGCGGAACCTGACGCAATACGGCATTTCCCTCTATGAGTTTGAAGTATACGGCACTGGCGGCGTTAATCCTCCTCCGGTAGTTTTGGGTCCGAATGTGGCCTTGAACAAGCCCGCGACGGCTTCATCCTATCAGGTGGCCGACTATCTCCCTGTTGGCTCTACCCTGCCGGCACTGGCGGTAGACGGCAACCTGAACACACGCTGGTCTTCCAACGCGACCGATAATGAATGGCTGAGCGTTGATCTGGGCAGCGTACGTACGCTGGGCCGGGTGGTCATTAATTGGGAGGCCGCTGCCGGCCGGATCTATGATATTCAGGTTTCCAATGACGGAAGCACATGGACTACGGTATACCGGGAGCTGCACGGCGACGGTGGCACACTTAATCTGCCGGTCTATGCCAGCGGCCGCTATCTGCGGATGAAGGGCATCAGCAGAGCCACCTCCTTCGGGTACTCGATCTTTGAATTCCAGGCCTATGATTATGTGGCAGGCGATCCCAAGCCGGTCTATAACATTCCGGCCTTGCCTACACTGACCACAGTACCCGTAGGCCAAGGCAGCCATGCCGCGAATGACCTCTCGGTTCCCCAGCCTAAATATCCGCTGTACAAATCGGATGCGCTGACTGCGCCGCTGCCTTCCAATGACTGGTGGCAGTCCATTATGATCAATCAGCTCGGCAACGGCATTATCACGCTTCCGCTCAAATCGAAATATACCAAGCAGGGCCTCAGCATTCTGAATCCGGGTGCAGGCTATTTAAGCGCCGACGGCAAGGCACAGGAAGCGGCGGGAAGCCCGGACCTGTTCCTGATGGCCGGCAACATTAATACTTCGGGGATGTCGAACCGGATTACCGGTTACGGCGACTGGTCGGCGACTGCGGTGTTAAGCGATGGCGCTGCGGAGAAGCTGAAGACAACGTTCGTCAAAGGCTCGCCTTACCTCTACTCGCAGTTCAGTGATCCGTCCAGTCCTGAAGTGTATCTGCCCGCCGGGGCCCGCTTCTTTAATGACAGCAATACTACGATTCTGGCTGCAGACGGCGACACCGTGACTGCAGACCATATCGGCATTGCGGTTACCAATTCCAACGGGGCACCAACGCCTGAAATGGTAACAAGACACTATGGGCTGTATGCTCCGGCCGGTACAACCTTCAAGCGGGTCGGCGCCAAGCTCAAAATTCAGCTGGGAGGAGGCCAGAATTACCTGTCCCTGTCGGCTCTTCCGGCACCGTCCAATCTGAATTATTTCTACCAGCACGGCTATGCCTTCGTGACGGACACGAAGGTGGCCTATACCTTCAACGAGACGACCTCAGATGTCACAACTACCTTCAATGCGGTAACAGAACTCAAGCGTTCAGGCTTCCCGAATACCACGCTGATGGCCCAGCTTCCCCACCAGTGGAAGGTGACCACAACACCGCTGACCGCTGTCTCCTTCCCGTCCATCCGCGGAACGATGAAGGTGACAGAGGGCAATTCGTTCGCCACTACGGATAAATTCCACGGCATTGTGCCGCAGTTCACCGAGCCGGGCGATTCTACCTATTCCCGTCAGGATCTGCTGAATTACCTGGCGCTGCTGGATACGGACACTGCCACCAATCTGATGCAGGCCGATGCGTACTGGCAGGGCAAGAAGCTGCATCCGCTGGCCATGGGTGTGCTGATCGCCGATCAGATCGGCAATGAGAGCTACAAGAATCTGTTCCTCTCCCGGATGAAGACGGTGCTTACAGACTGGTATACGTACACCTCGGGGGAAACCGATTATTATTTCGACTACAACTCTGACTGGGGAACATTGATCTATAAAAACAGCGAGTTCGGCGCGAACTCCGGCATCACGGACCATCATTTTACGTATGGCTATTATGTTTTTGCATCGGCCGTGCTCGCCACCTATGATACCGACTTCAGAAATAAATTCAGCGGAATGGTCGATGAGCTGATCCGGGATTATGCCAATCCGTCGAAGACAGACCCTAAGTACCCGTACTTCCGCAACTTCGACCCGTATGAAGGTCATTCCTGGGCCGGCGGGTATGCGGACAATGACAGCGGCAATAACCAGGAAGCAGCAGGGGAATCGCTGTTCGGCTGGGTCGGCCAATATATGTGGAGCACGCTGACCGGCAATACAGCCTTCCGCGATGCGTCCATTATGGGCTTCACGACGGAGCTTAGAGCAGTACAGCAGTACTGGTTCAACTACGACCAGGATAACTGGCTGCCGGGCTATACGCATAAAACGGTGGGCCAGATTTACGGAAGCTCGAATTTCTTCGGCACCTTTTTCAACGGGAATCCGGTGTATGTCTATGGCATCCACTGGCTGCCTACAGCAGAATATTTAACCAGCTACGGGTTCGATACGGCTAAGGCGGCTGGATTATACAGCGGCTTCGTGGCCGATAACGGCGGGCCGGAACCGGACTGGTACCATATTGTCTGGCCGATCCAGGCGCTGAGCGATCCGCAGGCGGTGCTGAATAAATGGAATCCGGCACTGCCGCAGCAGAACGAATTGTACAACACGTACTGGTTCGTGCACAATATGGCCACACTTGGATCACGCACCAAGGACATTTGGGCGGAGAACGGCTACAGTGCAACGGTATATAAAAAAGGTTCCGCCTACCGCGCGCTGGTCTGGAATCCGACGAATGCGGCCATAACCGTTACGTTCCGCAACAGCGGAGGAGTGACAGGCTCGGCTGTAGTCGAAGCCAAGAAGCTGGTGAAGGTGGACCCGACGAAGGTCACCACGGATACGCTGCTTACTCCGCCTGCCATGACAGCCGATACCACTCAGAACGCAGCCGGCCAGCCGATTGAGCTGACGTTCACGGACAATGCGGCCTGGAGAAATGCAATCACTGCAGTGAAGGTGGATGGAGTGACAGCAACGGCAGCGAATTATACTGTGGAAGCCGGTAAAATCACGCTGAACACCGCGCTGTTCCCCACGGCAAAAACTTACACGGTTACAGTGACGGCAGACGGATATACCGATACTTCGGTGCAGCAGGTGATTACCGGCAGCACAACGCCGACAGGGAACCTTGCGCTGAACAAGGCGGTGACTGCCTCGGAGAATCCGAAGCAGCCCGCTGCCGCAGCTGTGGACGGGAACCCGGGCACCCGCTGGGAATCAGACTTCAGCGATCCGCAGTGGATTCAGGTGGATCTGGGCTCTGCCCAGACGGTCAGCCGTGTGCTGCTGAACTGGGAGGGCGCGTACGCCAAAGCCTACTCGATCCAGACGTCGGCAGACGGAGCGAACTGGGCAACGGTCTATTCGGCAACAACCGGAGACGGGGACATCGATGACATTAGCTTCACCCCGGTCAGCGCGCGGTATGTGAAGGTTAATGGCACAGAGCGCGGTACACCGTACGGGTATTCCTTATGGGAACTGGAAGTGTACGGCAGCGGCAGCGCTGTAACACCGCTTACTCCGCCTGCCCTGACAGCCGATACCACCGGGAACGCAGCAGGCCAGCCGATTGAGCTGACGTTCACGGAGAATGCGGCCTGGAGAAATGCAATTACTGCGGTGAGGGTGGATGGAGTGGCAGCAGCGGCAGCGAATGTTACCGTGGCAGCCGGTACAATCACCCTGAACCCTGCGCTGTTCCCTGCAGGGAAAACTTACACGATTACAGTCACTGCGGCCGGATATAATGATGCTTCGGTGCAGCAGGTGATTTCCGGCGGCACAACGCCAACTGTGAACCTTGCGCTGAACAAGGCGGTGACCGCTTCGGAGAATCCGAAGCAGCCCGCAGCCGGTGCTGTGGACGGAGATCTTGGCACCCGCTGGGAGTCGGACTTCAGTGATCCGCAGTGGATTCAGGTGGATCTGGGTTCTGCCCAAACGGTCAGCCGTGTGCTGCTGAACTGGGAGGGCGCGTATGCCAAAGCCTACACAATCGAGACGTCAGCAGACGGCACGAACTGGACAACGGCCTATTCCACAACAACCGGGGATGGGGACATCGACGATATCAGCTTCAACCCGGTCAGCGCGCGGTACGTGAAAGTGAACGGGACGCAGCGCGGCACACAATATGGCTACTCTTTATGGGAATTGTCCGTCTATTAATGCACAGAATGCACAAGTCAGTCTGGACAGCATAACAATACAGAAGCGGCTGCGCTATCCCGGAGGAGGAGGCGCAGCCGCTTCTGGTGTTTATGGAGTAGGATTCGGTTCGGCCTGCTTCGGCTCCCGTGGAGGGTTGAAGCGATACACCAGATAACCGACGATGAACGGCAGGATGATGGTCACGATGCCGGCGCCGATATTCACCTTATCCTGCATGAAGATCAGTGTCGCGCCCATCAGGATGCTGTCGAATACCACATGGCTGAACATCACCGCGATGAACCCGTACCGGATGAAAATATAGCTGAACAGAAGACCGATGACCGTCAGCTCAATCGGCCGTGAGATGACGGGATAGATCGGGTAGAGCGTATGTCCGAGTGCCCAGATCAGGGTCGTGATCAGTGAAGCGATGAGCGTATTCTTGACCAGCTTCTTCAGCATTCGGATACCGAACAGACGGTAGACCGCCTCTTCCGAGAGCCCGGCCAGCCAGGCTACAATCGGCAGCAGCCAGGCATATTTCATATTGTAAGGCGACTGGCTGGCGTCAGTGGTGGACCAGTTATCCAGCGTATAGGACAGAATAATGAACATGACGGTCTGTACGCCAAGCAGGATGAAGGCCCAGATATAACCAGCCTGAATACTCTTCAGTACATAGTGGCCGTAGCCGGGCTCGGAGGCCCGGGGCCAAGGATTCAGCTTCTCCTCAGAGCGCCACAAGCCGTCCCCTCCGACCAGAGAGAAGTAGAGCAGGAGCGACATCAGCAGACTGTACAGAACGTAGATGATGAACATGACTACTGCGGTAACTCTTGCCTCAGCGCCGCCGCTGCCGGATTCGGATACCACATTGTAGCTGCTGACCATCATGATCAGGAAATGGACGGAGCTCAGGAAAATTCCGCGTTTCCAGGAAGTATGCTTCCTGCGCAGAATGCCGTAGATCATCGCCAGGATGCCGAGCAGCAGGGTAGGCAGGCCGTAGCCGAACAAGGTGAGCTTCTTGGCAAGCGAGGTCTGCCCGTCCACATAAGTATCATGCCAGGCAGGAGCCGAGAATCCTGCACGGAAGTACGAGACCTCGCCGTTCAGATAATTGAATTGGTACTTAAGCGGTAATTCACCTATGGTGACGGAGTTGTCGGAATAGACAAGCCCGTATCCCTCAAGGTTAGCCTCAATCTTCAGCTTGGCAGGATTGGCCCCCCATAGCTTCAGCCAGGGAAGGGCGAGCCTCTCTTTTGCCTCCAGGCTCAGCTCCGGTATGCTGCTTACAGGATTGGCAGGATCGGTACGTTTGGTTGCCGCCGTGGGCCGCTCCCCGTAATTCAGCCCGGACGCAGCATCGGCATCGGCGCCAACAGCAAAAGCCGCAGGCTTGCCGGTATACATATTGAGATCGACTGCCAGCCGGGCTGCCGATTCTCCGGACGTATAGAGCACCGCATGGTACACATCGAACGGATAACGCTGGTCCAGCTTATTCTTGGAATAGTCCGGAAGCAGCTTCTCACGGGACATATAGCCGTAGAAGGAAGAGTCCGTCTTGTACAGGATCACCCATTCATCTCCGGCTGCGGCTTCATAGCCGAGCTGCCCGGCGGCGAAGGCGGCGGCCTTCTCCCGGATTTCGCTTTTGCTGAGAATGGCTGTATCCCCGTCTGAACTGGAGAGGAGCTGGGGAGCGACCTGGAACATGACAAATAGAATGAGTCCGAGAATTCCGGCAAGGATAAGTTTGGTAGTAAGGGGCCGCTGATGCAGGGGCTGGCCGACGGGATTCATGGAACGCCTCCTTGAAATAAAATGCTCTCATCCATCCATTATAGTATTACATGCCGGGCAGGTACAAAGAAATGCCTTATTATCCTTTTACGTGAAGAAGTCCCGGCTTATGCTTAAAGGCTTGTTATTTTTGTCTTCTTATCAAAATGAGTCTTTGTGAAGTTAGGCAATAACGTATATAATTTTGTATGCTTATCTGATACTGACCGATTCGTAACTTCTAATATGGAACCCTGAAAGGATGAGAAGTTTGGCGTCACCGTCTTCCAAGATCACCGGCTTCCGATTCCTGAAGCTGGCTCCTCCGCAAATCCTAGTGCTGAGCTTTGCTGCGGTTATCTTCATCGGCACGTTGCTGCTTATGCTTCCGGTATCCAGCGTACCCGGGCAGCCGCTCCGCTTCATGGACGCGCTGTTCACGGCCACCTCTGCCGCCTGTGTGACCGGACTGGCTGTAGTGGATACCGGTACCCATCTTACGGGCTTCGGACAAGCGGTCATTCTGGTGCTGATCCAGATTGGCGGGCTCGGGTTCATGACGATGGCCACGCTGTTTGCGCTGGTGTTCAGGCGCAGAATCTCACTGCGTGACCGGCTGATTCTTCAGGAAGCCATGAATCAGAGCTCGATGGAAGGGATTGTGCGGCTGATCCGCAAGGTGCTGCTCTATTCCCTGGTCATTGAAGCTGCGGGAGCGCTTCTCCTGTCCATCCGCTGGGCGGTGGATATGCCGCTGGGCCGCGCGGTCTACTACGGGGTGTTCCACGCGGTGTCGATGTTCAATAACGCCGGATTCGATCTGTTCGGCGGGCATGATCATAGCTTAATCAGCTATGTCGGAGACCCTGTCATTAACCTGGTCGTTATGTTCCTGATCATCTCCGGGGGAATCGGCTTCATCGTCATCTCCGACCTGGCCGAATACCGCCGCACACGCCGGCTGTCGCTCCACAGCAAGGTGGTGCTGTCGATGACAGCCGGACTGATTGTGACCGGAATGGTGGTCATCTTCATCTTCGAGTTCACCAATTCGCGGACCCTGGGACCGCTGAACCTCGGGAGCAAGCTATGGGCCTCCCTGTTCCAATCGGTGGCACCGCGTACGGCAGGGGCCAACACGCTGGATATCACGGGATTGCGTCAGGCGACCCAATTCTTCATCGTGATTCTGATGTTCATCGGGGCTTCCCCCGGTTCTACTGGCGGCGGCATTAAGACCACAACCTTCACGCTGATGATCGGAGCTGTCATCTCCATGCTGCGCGGCCGCGAAGACATCGTGCTCTTCCGTTACCGGCTGGCTCAGGAGCGCGTGTTCAAGGCACTGACCATTACGCTGCTGGCGCTGCTGCTGATCGTTACGGTCTCGATGATGCTCTCGACTACCGAGGGGCTGCCGTATCTGATGATTCTGTTCGAGACGATCTCAGCGTTTGCCAATGTCGGACTGAGTCTGGGACTGACCCCGGAGCTGACACAGGTCGGCAAGATCCTGATCTGCCTGACCATGTTCGCCGGACGGCTGGGACTGCTGACGCTGGCGTATGCGCTCGGTCCAAGACAGGGTAAACCATTATATAAATATCCGGAAGGCAAAATGATAATTGGATAGGGGAATCAAGTCATGAAACCACAGCAGTTTGTTGTAATCGGCCTGGGCCGCTTCGGCTCAAGTCTGGCGCTGGAGCTGATGTCCATGGGCTACGAGGTGCTTGGCATAGACCACCAGGAGGAGCGGGTGGAGGAGATGACCGGACGGCTGACGCATGCAGTCATGGCGGATGCTACAGATGAAGGGATTATGCGCTCGCTCGGGGTGCGTAATTTCGACTGCGGCATTGTGGCGATCGGCGATAATATGGAGCGGAGTATTCTGGCCGCGATTCTGCTGAAGGAGCTGGGCGTCAAGCAGGTGGTCGGCAAAGCCATCTCCATTCTGCATGGCCGCGCGCTGTCGAAGCTGGGGGTAGACCGGGTGATTTTCCCGGAGCGGGATATGGGTATCCGCGTGGCTCATCAGCTGGTGACGCCGAATCTGCTCGATTATATCGAGATCTCCAAGGATTACAAGGTCGTTGAGCTGACGGTGCCCGCCTGCATGAACGGCAAAAGCCTCTCTGAGCTGAACACCCGCGCCAAATACGGCTGCAGCATCATTGCCCTGAACCGCGAGGATGGCATCATCGTTGCCCCGACCGCGCATGATCATGTGCATCAGGGAGACATCATGGTGGTGATCGGCTCCAACGACAGCATCGAGGAGTTCGAGGATGAAGCGGTGAATGCGGAGTAAGGACTTCCTGCCAGCCAGCCTATCCCGATAAAAGAAAGCTACAAACGCCCGGATGGCAATGCATCCAGGCGTTTTTGCTGTTTCGGCGTAAGCCTGCAGCCGCACATTAGAACGCCTGCACATCAGCCTGTAACATGCCGCGCGGGGGTTGAAAAATTTTCCTATACACATATGTAAAATGTATCCTAAAATGATAAAATAAAAATATTGTAAGCGGTAACATAGAAATGCTTAGGGGGATATGTGATGAAAAAAACACCGATGATCCTGCAGCTGGCGTTGATTCTATTCTGCATTATGGCTATTCCTACAGCAGTCCTGACCTGGTACAGCGGGTCACAGATTATACAGAATTCTGAAGCGGCTATCGGGGAATCCACGCTGGCCGGGCTTAATGCCAACCGCAGGCTGAACGAGAACGCGCTGGCCAATCTGGCCCAGGATACATCGCGTCTGGCGGCGACGAATATTTTTGACCGTATCCGCAGCTTCGAGACCTACGATGAGATTAACGCCAACTATAACAATGTAAGTCTGGCGCTGTCCGTGACCAAAGAGCTGCTGAACCTGAACCGCCGGGTGGACGGTGTGTACTCTTCATTCTTTGTCCTGGAGGATTCCGATTATGTCTTCTCTACCGACAGCAGCATCACGACGCTTGCCCGCTATGAGCCTATCGGATGGATCACAGAAGCGCTTAAGGGGCGCAGGGGGATCAGCGGGGTATGGGTGCCCCGTAAGCTTGCGTCGGGCGAGAATGTGGTGTCTTATGTGTACCCGCTCAACCGCCTGTCCACCACCACCCGGGGAGTGATTGTCGTCAACATGAAGGAGAGCCAGATCGGCAAATATCTGCATGCTACCGAGGTGGGTGACAGCAACTACCTGCTGCTGGACGCTGCGGGTACGGTGATCTCCTTCAATGACCGGTCCATGCTGCTCTCCGACAGCCGTAAGCTGCCGTTCTTACAGGAGATTCTGAATCAGGAAGCCAGTGAAGGCTACACCTTCCGCGAGCTGGAGGGCAAACGGACGGTGTATGCCTGGAGCCGCTCCTCCTTGTCCGGGTGGTGGAATGTCAGCTGGAGCTCCATGGATGAGCTAATGACCAAATCCCGGGAGATGCAGGGAAATATTATTCTGCTGACGGGGGCGATCATTGTACTGGGGACGCTGCTGGCCATCTTCCTTGCCACCTGGCTATCCAGGCCCCTGAGGCAATTGGTGCAGACGATGCGCTCGAAGCTGGATCTGGGCGTAGTGAACAAGAATGAGCTGGCCTTCCTGGATCTGGCCTTCAAACGGATGCAGGAGGAGGAAGAGAGTCTGTTCCAGCTGCTGCAGGAGCGCGAACAGGATACCCGCAGTCTGGCCGTGCACCGTCTGCTGCGCGGTGAGATTCCGCCGCGGATTACGGAGGTTTTTCCGCATGCCTGTTACAGAGTAGTGGTGGTTTCCATCGACCAATATAGAAGATACGTGGGCCATACTAATGTGGAGACGCGCAGTTATCACCGGTATTTGCTGAGTGCCAAGTATGAGAATGTTTTCGCTGAGGGGGTGGTGGCCCGCTGTGTCTACCATAATGAGGGCTGTACAGTGATTGTACTGAACTTTGCCCCGGAGGAGGGGGAGGCGCATAGTACTCTGATTCATCAGGCGCTGGAGGAGATCCGCGATCAGTCTCTTGAGCTGCTGGAGCATTCGGTCACGATTGGGGTGAGTGAGCGGACGGATGCTCCGGAGAGGGTGGCGCTGCGGCTGTTCGAGGCGATGGAGGTGATTAAGCGCAGGATGATCAAGGGGGCCGGAAGCATCATGTACTGGCACGACGGGGAGGATAACAGCCGCAAGTATGTTGACTCTGAGAGCAGCGAGCGGCGAATTCTGAATTTCCTGGATGCCGGCGACCTGGTGGGAATCTTCAAGGAGCTGCAGAGCATCCGCAGCCAGATCTCCGCAGAGGAACATATCTCCTACGATAATATTATGTTCATCTATCATCAGCTGATGGGCGCGACGATCAAGCATCTCCGGGAGAACCACCTCGGAACCGGAAGGATGATTATGGGCCGGGGCAACGTGTATTCGATTCTCGCCGCGATGGATACGCTGGATGAGCTGGAGGAGTACCTGTATGATTTTTACTGTGAGATTGTACAGAGCCTGGACCGCAGCACCCATGAGACCAATTATGCGCAGCGGATCATGGAGTACCTGAAGCAGCACTACCGCGAAGAAATTGTCTTCGAGGACATGGCCAAGCAGATTGGCATCAGCTACTCTTATATGCGCAAGCTTGTCTATGAGCAGACCGGCAGCAGCATGATTGATTTCGTCAACCAGCTAAGGATCGAGCAGGCCAAGGAGCTGCTGCTGGATTCGGGGCTGACGATCAAGCAGATTGCCGCAGAGGTCGGTTACGCCAATGTGCAGAGCTTCAACCGCTTTTTCCGCAAGTATGAAGGCATGCCGCCAAGCGGCTACAAATCAGCGAAGAGTAAGAGTTCTTAGAAGCTCATAGATGGTGATGAAAGCCCATAAAAGCCCATAAAAGCTCATGGAAACCCGTAGAAACCATTAGAAACCATTAGAAACCCATCCCCGGCGGACCGGTATCTCGTTTCAAGGATCTTGGTTTTTCGGCTTGTCGGTGGAAAGTGGGCAGGCGATGAAAATGAGAGGGATAAATCCCTCTGGTGGTGCCGAAAGTGGGCTGGATGCGGAAAAGAAAGGGATAAATCCCTCTGATAGTGCTGAAAGTGAGCTGGATGCGGAAATGAAAGGGATAAATCCCTCTGATAGTGCTGAAAGTGAGCTGGATGCGGAAAAGAAAGGGATAAATCCCTCTGATGGAGCCGAAAGTGAGCGGATGAGAAGCATAAGTGCCCCTGAATTTTAGAAAAGTTGGCCAACTGAGTAAATGAAAAGCACAAGTGCCCCTGAGTTCGTGGAAAGTAGGAGTGTTCAAATCTATATTAGTAAAAGCGGGCGGGGCGAGCAACAGTAGCTCCCTAATCATTCCTGATAGCTCTCATAGCTCCCGAATCGCTCCCTGTTAGCTCTCATAGCTCCCGAATCGCTCCCTGTTAGCTCTCATAGCTCCCGAATCGCTCCCTGTTAGCTCTCATAGCTCCCGAATCGCTCCCTGTTAGCTCTCATAGCTCCCGAATCGCTCCCTGTTAGCTCTCATAGCTCCCGAATCGCTCCCTGTTAGCTATCATCGCTCCTTGATCGCTCCCTCATCGCCCCAATCACTCCAATCACTCCAATCTCCCCCGGCCCCATCCCTCGCCATGCCTTTCTATCCGACTTGTACCTGCTCTCCTAAGTGAAAGCGCTTTATTAATTTTGGGAATGCCTATCAGTTTTGATTATTCACCTTGGCCTGAAGCTTGGTGCGCCGGGCAACAATCATTTGTGAATCAATTGTGATAGGTGATCATCAATACTCATGATATTCAAGCCCCGGCAAAGGCGGTAGCATAGGAGCCAGGCCGGAGAACACGAGCCGGAAGCCGGCAAGAAGAATTCAAGGCAGGAGGTGAATATGTTGAAAGCTGCAAGCGCTTCACAAACGAATCACAGTCCATTATTAAGAAGGAAACAGGGGTTCAGCTATTATTTACAGCGGGATTGGCAGCTCTATCTGCTGGTGATGCTTCCGCTGGCTTTTGTCATCGTATTCAAATATTTGCCCATGACCGGACTTGTAATCGCCTTCAAGGACTATAAGATTGCCAGAGGTTTCTGGGGCAGTGAATGGGCCGGGCTGCAGGTCTTCCAGGACCTGTTCGCCAAGCCTGATTTCATCCGGGCTGTCCGCAACACTCTGCTGCTGAACGTGCTTGACCTGTGCTTCAGCTTCACGATGCCGATTGTGCTGGCTCTGCTGCTGAACGAGATCAAGAGTGTACGGTTCAAAAGAATCAATCAGACGGTGCTGTATTTGCCCCATTTCCTCTCCTGGGTCATTATCGGAGCCATCGCGTATCAGCTCCTCAGTGAGGGGGGCGGCGTTGTCAATAACCTCATAGAGCTGATGGGAGGCACCCGGATTCCGTTCCTGCAGCAGGATACGAATTGGCTCATTAGCTATCTCGTGATCGGGGTCTGGCAGAGCATGGGCTGGGGCACGATTATCTACCTGGCGGCGATGAGCGGCATCAACCCTGAGATGTATGAAGCGGCTACGGTGGACGGGGCAGGGCGCTGGAGAAAGGTATGGAATATCACCCTTCCATCGATCCGGGCAACGATTGTGACGCTCTTGATTATGGCGCTGGGCAAAGTAATGGACGGCTCCTTCGAGCGTATCTATGCGCTGCAGAATAAGGCCACCACGGAGTTCACCACCACCATACCGGTCCTGGTGTACCGCTGGGGGATTGAGAGCGGCAACTTCAGCCGGGCGACTGCCATCGGATTATTCCAGTCCGTCATCGGGATTATTCTGGTTATTTCCGCAGACCGCGTAGCCAAGAAGCTTGGTGAGGATGGGATTTTGTAGAAAGGAGAGGAACCATGAAAGCAATTGCCGGAGGCACTGCCGCACCCCATAAAGCACGTATTGATATCTGGGAAACGCTGATCCGCCTCGTCATTATTATCATCTCATTGATCTGCCTGCTGCCGTTCATTCATGTCGTATCGAAATCGCTGAGCTCGGACTCCTTTGTCATTGCCAACAAGGTCTTTCTGTGGCCGCAGGGCTTCACCATTGAAGCGTATAACAAAATCTTCGCGGATGCCAGCATCCTCCGTTCCCTGTATATCTCGGTCATCGTGACGGTGCTGTTCACCATTCTGGGCATGATTCTGACCATCTGCGCCGCCTATCCGCTGTCCCGAACCCAGTTCAAGGGCCGCAGGGTGATCACCTTCATCTTCCTGTTCACCATGTATTTCAGCGGGGGCATCATTCCCGACTATATGAACATCAATAATCTGGGGCTGATGGATACCATCTGGTCACTGGTGCTGCCCCTCTCCTTCAGTGCCTTCAATCTGCTGATTATGAAGACTTCTCTAACGCACGGGATTCCCGTAAGTCTGGAAGAGTCTGCGCGGATCGACGGTGCCGGGCATTTCCGGATTCTGTTCAGCATTGTGCTGCCTTTATCCAAGCCGATTATGGCGACACTCGCTCTCTTCTATGCAGTGGGACGCTGGAATGCTTATCAGGACGCATTGTTCTATATCAAGCATGAGACCTCGCTCCGGCCGCTTCAGCTCAAGCTGTATTATCTGGTCATTCAGGCAAGTGAAAGCTTCCAGCTGGAGGCCAGCCAGGTGCAGCTCAGCAATCCCGAAGTTTTGAAGGCGTCAGTCGTTGTATTCGCTACCTTGCCTATCCTCTGTGTGTATCCGTTCGTCCAGAAATACTTTGTTCAAGGTGTTATGCTTGGAGCCGTCAAGGAGTAATCCTGCGTCCCTTGTATATAGGCATTTTTTGGAATCACGAAAATTCAAAAAAATGGGGGAATTGCGATGAGTAAAAGAAGCGTGTATTCGTTAATGATGGCATCCGTCATGACGGCCGGCCTGCTGGCCGGATGCTCAGGGGGAAATAACACCAAGGATACAGCCGAAGCCAGCAGTAAGCCGGCCGAGACTGCCGCTGCTACGAACCAAGCCGAAGGAGCCTATCCTGATTATTCCAAGGGCTTCGAGAAAAAAGTCTCGCTCGACATTCCGGTCTATGAGCGTGCCTATGAAGGCTGGAACGTGTCCGATAACTATTATACCCGCTGGGTGCAGGCGGAGTTCGGCGACAAATATAATATAGAAGTTAACTATGTGCCGATTACCCGCTCCAAGGAAGTAACGGATTTCGAACAGCTGCTGGCTTCGCACAAGGCTCCGGATATTATTTTCCACTATGATATGCCGCAAGCGCTTACTTATTATGGTGAGGATGTGATGCAGCCGCTCGACTATGCAGAGATTCAGAATTATGCGCCGACCTACTGGAAAAGTATGGGTGAGACGATTGAACAGTATGGTACCGTGGATGATCAGAAGACCTTCTTCTTCGCTGCGCGTCCTGAAGCCGACAACTTCGTCAACATTATCCGCAAGGACTGGGTGGAAAAGGTAGGCATGAAGGTTGAGGATCTGACCTCGCTGGAGAAGTATAACGAAATGCTGGCCAAATGGAAGGAAGCCGGACTCGGCGTAAGCGGCGGCAATCTGCTGCAGAACTTCTTCAACTTCAACTATCCGTTCCGTAAATGGCCGGTGGATGCGAAATATCGTGCGCTGTATTCCGATCTCAGCGTGGCCGATCTGACTACGGAGGAGACTGAGGCTTACCTGCGTAACCTCAATTATCAGTATAACAACGGCCTGATCGATAAGGAATTCTATCTGCGCAACGATGAACCGAAGATTAAGGCTGAATTCGTGGCAGGCAAAACCGGCAACTTCGGCTTCTATCTGGCGAACAACACCGATGTCTTTGCGGCTACGCTGCAGAATAATCCGGATGCTGAATTTGCCGTAGTGCCTCCGTATGCGGGAGTTCCGGAAGGCAACAAGCCTCAGGGACGCGCTTACTGGCCGTTCGGCTTCATTATGGGAATTAACTATGAATCCACGCCGGAAGAACGCGCAGCCGTGTGGATGTATCTGGAATGGCTCAGCCAGCCGGAGAACCTGTTCAAGTTCCAGAACGGGATCGAAGGGGAGAACTATACGCTTGACGCAGACGGCATTGCGCTGAAGAACCCGGATTATAAGGGCGAAGCGGTGCTGGCACAGAACAATAACAAGGACTATTGGGGTCTGGTGACGGAAATTGCCCAGTACCCGGATGAAGCCAAGACCCGCAAGGCCAACCTGCGCAACTGGGCACCGGCCGGTTATGAGCCGCTGGCGGATGATCTGGTGAAGTATTATGACGAGGTTGCCGAATTCCGTACACCGGATGCCCTGTTCAATGTAGTGCTGGAGAAGGTGAACGAATACAAGGCGGATCTGAATACGCTGTTCCAGGAGCTGTACGTGAAGGTGGTGCTCGCTCCGGAGGCAGAATTCGATGCTACGTATGAAGCCGCCAAGAAGACGTATCTGGAGGCAGGCTACCAGGAGATTCTCGATGAGAAGCAGGCGGCAATTGATGCAGGCAAGTTCCGTTAATTCGATGTAAGCCTGGCTTAGTATAGCAAAAGAATTACCCGGCAGTATCCTCACCCGGCAGGCCGATCCGTAGCATTACGGAGGCTTGCCGGGTGATTGCTGTGTTCCCCGCCGCTACTCGCGGCTGTTCAGGAAGACATCCTCCGTCACCTGCACCAGGCAGCGCGCTGCCGTACTGAGTCCGCCGCTGCTCTGGTAGATGAGGCAAGTGGTCCGCTGCGTCTGCTCCAGCTCCTTGATGTGCAGGGATACCAGCCCCCCGCCGTTCAGCAGCTCCGGGCGCAGATACGAATTCGGCAGCAGGGCCGCAGCTTTGATGGTGGGCAGCAGACGGACGATGGCCTCGAAGGAATCGATCTCCATCCGTACATCGGGATCAACCCCGCAGCGCTGGAACAGATCGTCTGTCGTCCGGCGGTACCAGGTTCCCTTGGAGAAAAGAATCATCGGCAGCCGGGAGAGATGCTCCATGGTGAGCCGCGTCGTCAGGGTCAGCGGATGCTGCTCGGAGACGACCAGCCGGAGCTGGTCCTCGAACAGCGGGATGCAGCGCAGCCCCGGCTCCCGGACCTGGGAGGCGATAATGGCGACATCGCATTTGCCTTCGCTGACAGCGGTAACCATCTCATGGGTCTTCCCGGTGATGAGCTTCAGCTCGGCTGCCGGATATTTCTCGGTGTACGCTTTTACGAGAGGAGGCAGGGTGGTCTGCAATGTGGTCAGGCTGGCGCCTAGGGTTACGAGCTGCGGCTCGCCCTCCTTGAACTTCGATAACGCTTCCAGGAACTTGGAACGCTGCTGCCGCTGCTCCAGCGCATAGGTGTAGGTAAGCCGGCCAACCTCTGTAAGCTCCAGGCGCTTGCCGAAGCGGTTGAACAGGGCGACGCCGAGCCGCTCCTCCAGCTTGGAGATTTTGCGGGAGAGGGCAGGTTGGGACAAGTTGAGCTGGCGCGAGGCCCGGTTCAGGCTGGAGTGCTCCACCACCGCAGCAAACGCATCTAAATCATCATACATTTCAAAGTGCTCCTCTCTCCCAAATTCCCATCCAACTGTGATAAAAAGTATAGCCGATGATCCAAGGTTCTCCTGATGAGCAGGAAGGCAACCCTAAATTGTAAGTTATTAATGAAGCTAAATGAGAATTATTATCATATTAAAAATATTCTTATGCAATTATTGTATAACGATTAATAATTAGATTGCAATTCCCTTATAAGCAAAAAAAGAGTAACATGAAAAGTGACACAAGATATTCACATATTGTGAATTATTCAGCAAAGTCCGGGAAAACAATGGATAGTGGTGAAAACAGACTATTAGCCGGTAAATCAAGCCTGCCGCTGCCCTGTTTCAACTGTACTCCCGGCGGTGTATGCTCTTTAAAAAGACTTGTGAAAACGCTGTTTTATATGGAAAGGGGACACTTTGCATGAGAGGATTTTATTCCAGAAAGATTCATTCCTTGCTCGGCGTTATCCCGCTCGGGGCATTCTTCCTTGAGCACATGCTGACGAACTTCGCAGCAGTAGAGGGTGGCGCTTCTGGTTTCACAGACAGTGTGCTGTGGCTGAACAGCCTGCCGCTCGTCTTCTTCCTGGAATTGTTCGGCATCTGGCTGCCGCTGCTGTACCATGGAGTCTACGGCCTGTACATCGCGTACCAGTCCAAGCCGAACCTGAACCGCTACAATCTTGAGCGCAACTGGCGTTATACGCTGCAGCGGATCAGCGGAGTCGTCACCTTCATCTTCATTGTCTGGCATCTGTGGGACACCCGCGTCCAGGTAGCGCTCGGCAAGGTGGAGCATGATCAGCTTGGCGGAGTGATGCATAACATTGTGACCCAGCCGCTGCTGATGACTCTCTATATTGTCGGAATCGTGGCTGCCTGCTTCCACTTCTCCAACGGTCTATGGTCGTTCCTGATCAGCTGGGGAATCACGGTGGGTCCGCGTTCGCAGAGAGTATCGTCCGTACTTTGCCTAGGTATTTTTGTTATCGTTACTTTCATGTTCGTCCTGTCGCTGGTTACCTTCCGTAACGATGAATTCCAAACTGCCGCTACGGCGATGCAGTCAGTGCGCAGTTTTATTTAAGAATATAGAGGTGCGTGGAAGCGGTTAACTTTTGCTGCTGACACGCTCACAAAACTTTTAGGAGGGGAACAATCATGGCATCAGCCGATATCATCATCGTGGGCGGCGGTCTGGCCGGCCTGATGGCTACCATTAAGGCCGCTGAATCCGGCGCGCATGTACATCTATTCTCACTGGTCCCTGTCAAAAGATCACATTCCGTCTGCGCGCAAGGCGGCATCAATGGCGCCGTGAATACCAAGGGCGAGGGCGACTCGCCCTGGGAGCATTTCGACGATACCGTCTATGGCGGAGACTTCCTGGCCAACCAGCCTCCGGTGAAGGCCATGTGCGAAGCGGCACCCGGCATTATTCACCTGATGGACCGGATGGGCGTAATGTTCAACCGTACGCCGGAGGGGCTGCTTGACTTCCGCCGGTTCGGCGGAACCAAGCGCCACCGTACAGCCTTCGCGGGTGCGACTACCGGTCAGCAGCTGCTCTATGCACTGGATGAGCAGGTGCGCCGCTGGGAGGCGGAAGGCCTGGTTACCAAGAGCGAGAACTGGGAATTCCTCTCGGTGATTCTTGATGACGAGCGGGTCTGCCGCGGCATCAGCGCCCAGAATCTCAAGACGATGGAGATTCAGACCTTCCCGGCGGACGCGGTCATTCTGGCCAGCGGGGGTCCGGGGATTATTTTCGGCAAAACCACGAATTCGGTCATCAACACAGGAACCGCAGCAAGCGCCGTGTATCAACAGGGTGTGCATTATGCGAACGGGGAATTCATTCAGATTCACCCGACGGCGATTCCCGGCGATGACAAGCTGCGGCTGATGTCGGAATCGGCGCGCGGTGAAGGCGGGCGGATCTGGACCTATAAGGACGGTAAGCCGTGGTACTTCCTTGAAGAGAAATATCCTTCGTACGGTAACCTGGTGCCGCGCGATATTGCTACCCGTGAGATTTTCAATGTGTGTGTGGATCAGGGGCTGGGCATTAACGGCGAGAACATGGTCTACCTGGATCTGTCGCATAAGGACCCGAAGGAGCTTGACGTTAAGCTGGGCGGCATTATTGAGATCTACGAGAAGTTCATGGGGGATGATCCCCGCAAGATTCCGATGAAAATCTTCCCGGCTGTGCATTATTCGATGGGCGGCATGTGGGTCGACTATAATCAAATGACGAATATTCCCGGCTTGTTCGCGGCAGGGGAATGTGAATATCAATACCACGGGGCCAACCGTCTGGGAGCGAATTCCCTGGTCTCTGCCATTTATGGCGGGATGGTCTCCGGTCCGAAGGCTGTGGAATACATCAAGGGCCTTAAGAAATCGGTGCAGGATATCTCCTCCACGGTGTTCGACAGCTTCCACAAGACGCAGACCGATAAATATGAGTCGCTGCTGGGGATGACTGGCACAGAGAATGCTTACGTGATCCATAAGGAGCTTGGCGAATGGATGACGGCGAACATGACCGTGGTGCGTGAGAACAAGAAGCTGGAAGCGACGATCGGCAAAATCAAAGAGCTGAAGGAACGCTACAAAAATATCAATATGAGCGACACTTCGCGCTGGAGCAACCAGGGCGTGGCCTTCACCCGCCAGCTGTGGAACATGCTGGAGCTGTCGGAGGCGATGACGCTTGGAGCCCTCCTGCGTAATGAGAGCCGGGGCGCACATTACAAGCCGGAGTTCCCGACACGTAATGATGAGGAATTCCTCAAGACCACCAAAGCGGCCTGGACGGCTGACGGCCCGCAGATCTCCTACGAGGAAGTCGATGTATCACTGATTCCTCCGCGCGTGCGGGATTACTCGAAGGACTGACCGGTTAGACTAACCAAATTTTCTAGGAGGTAACTGACATGGCGGAAACAGCAGCAGCTCCCAAAAATGTGAAATTTATTATTACCCGCCAGGATGAACCGGAGACCAGCCCCTATACGGAGGAGTTCGAGCTTGCCTACCGCCCGGGGATGAACGTGATCAGCGCACTGATGGAGATTCAGCGTAATCCGGTGAACGCAAAAGGCGATAATACAGTTCCTGTATGCTGGGAATCCAACTGTCTGGAAGAGGTCTGCGGTGCTTGTTCCATGGTGATCAACGGCAAGCCCCGTCAGGCCTGCGCAGCGCTGATCGACAATCTGGAGCAGCCGGTGCGCATTGAGCCGATGAAGACCTTCCCGGTCGTCCGCGACCTAGTGATTGACCGCAGCCGGATGTTCAATGCCCTGAAGCGGGTCAAGGCCTGGATTCCGATTGACGGCACGTATGATCTTGGTCCGGGACCGCGTATGCCGGAGAAGAAACGCCAGTGGGCGTATGAGCTGTCTAAATGCATGACTTGCGGCGTCTGTCTGGAGGCTTGCCCGAATGTCAATGAGAAGACTGACTTCATCGGGCCGGCAGCCATCTCCCAGGTGCGCCTGTTCAACGCTCACCCTACAGGAGAGATGAATGCTGAAGAGCGCCTGGATGCGCTCATGGATGACGGCGGCATCGACGGCTGCGGTAACTCGCAGAACTGTGTGCGGGCCTGCCCGAAGGGAATTCCGCTGACGACCTCCATTGCCGAGATCAACAAGCAGACAACGAAGCATATGTTCAAGCGCTGGCTGGGTGTCTGACAGCATCTTAGACCATTCGTCTATAAGCAGAATCGTAGCAGGCCATTCAGGTGTCATTCCTGAGTGGCCTGTTTGGCTGCGCCTGGCATAGTAACAGGTACGGATGTTTCTGGTCGGCTGGAAAAAGGGTACATGTGTAGACAGCCTGTAATGAAGAGCCTGTAGCTGCATAGAATAGCCATACGTGTGCAGGTTCCAATAAATATAGGTGAATATGTTATAATCTACATAGCCAAGTGGAAACGGCTTTGCCGTCCTTTTAAGGACGGTATCGTTTCAGCGAGAAATAGAAGGATAATTTATAGCGTAAAACCTATAAATTCTTATATTTTGGAGATTGCCGCCTGACAGCGGATAACGGGGAGGAATGACTGTGATTTGCCGTGAACAGGATGGAACGCTTGTAATGACGAAGCAGCATGAGCACGGGCTGCTGGCTGGAGAATTTGCTAAGTGGTTCAAGGAAGAGCATACGCCCGCGGAAGGCCGCCGGGCTGAGGTACTGTGGGCAGTAAGCAACCATGACCGGGGTTGGATTGATCTGGATGAGACACCGTTCTGGAATGATGCGGAGGGGCTGCCTTACAGCTTCCTCGATTTCCCGGTTGTGCCGAAGCTGACCTTTTATAGACGGGGAATCGATGAGGTGGAAGCGAAGACGCCATACGGGGCGCTGCTGTGCAGCTCGCATTTTGAACGGCTGATTGAGGTGTCGGGTGAGGAGTGCCCGGAGCTGACGCAATATCTGGAGGGTGAAGCGGACCGCCGCGCCCGTATCCACCGGGAGCTGGAGCAGAGCAAGCCGCTTGAAGAAGGCGAGCTGTATTATGACACCAGACTGCTGCAATTCTGCGATGATCTGTCGCTGTTTCTGGCGCTTAGTAGGCCGGGCAGCGCCGAATCCGAGAAGCACCCCTGGTTCGTAGACGGCTTCTCCGGCAGCGAGGAATTCAGCTTCACCTCCGGCCGTGCCATTGAGGCGGAGTGGCAGGACAGTGCGACGCTGACCCTAACTCCGTTCCCGTTCACACAGGAGGTTGAAGTAAGCTTCAAGCAGCGGCGGGTCAGCCGGGCGGACATTAAGGATAAGGGAATTGCCCGCGCCTACCGCGAAGCTCCTGAGGAAGAATGCCGGATCAGGGTCATTAGCGGACCAGAGGAGGACTCGCGGGCTAAGACCGGAGCCGGTCAGCACACTAAGGGGTAGTATAAGTCCGGGCAAGCCGCTGCTTTGCGGGTGCCGGCAGGACCGGATGAGGACCTTCCCGGCGGGAAGCCGGGAGCTTAGAACAGGAGCGTAAAAGCCATGGCATGGTGGATCTGGGCTTTTAATATCATTGTCATTGTATTCCTGGTAGTGAGGTTTGCCCGGTTGAAGCTGAACTGGATGGGCAGAGGCGTGCTGCTCGCTCCTATTCTGATCTATGCGCTGATCTCGGTGGAGGATCTGCTGAACCTGATCGATCTGGGGACGATTGTGCCCGGCAATCGGGGACTGCGCGGACTGATTCTGTTTTTTGTCCTGGCTTCAGTCCTGTTTTATATTCTGTTTATTTTCCATGAAATCAGGGATTCCAACAGCAAGGAAGTCAGAATGCAGCAGACGCTGGTCCGGATCAGCATCGCTGCGTTCACCTGCATTCTTTTTTTTACAGTCGTATATACATCGATATATAAGCTGTTTGGACAGTCCTCGTTCCAGGGAGAAGGCTTGGGCCAGGATCTGCTTAGCCAGTTGATTACATTCCTCTATTTCAGCGTGGCTACTTTTACGACAGTCGGTTACGGGGATATAGCTCCCATAGATAATACCTCAAGGCTGGTTGTAGTTATGCAGATCTGCTTCAGCTTCATTACGGTCGCCTATGCACTGTCCATGCTGGGCTTGTTCCGCAAGATTCTTGGGGGGGATACCACGGAGGAAGAGATTGAGGCGGCCATTGAAGTAGATATTGATGATAAGGTGGATGAAGCCGTAGAGGATAAGGAAGAGGAGCTGGAGGAGCAGGGAACTCAGGATTTCAGGCAGAAATAATAAGCAATATGAACCCAATAAATTTCATGATGGAAAGGAGAAT
Organism: Paenibacillus sp. FSL H8-0122; assembly: GCF_038005345.1. Taxonomy (NCBI): domain Bacteria; kingdom Bacillati; phylum Bacillota; class Bacilli; order Caryophanales; family Paenibacillaceae; genus Paenibacillus; species Paenibacillus sp. FSL H8-0122. The sequence goes on from NZ_JBBOTB010000001.1 coordinate 552,236, forward strand.
CTCCCTATGAGCAAAAAGCCGTTCGGGCGCTCTCCCGGGCGTACAGTTCCCGCTGCGCCAGACGGCGCAGGAACGGGCCCCCCGCTGCCGGAAGGCCGAAGCGGCCGCAAGATGACCCGCCGCCAGTTCCTGGCCCGGGGGGCAGGAGCGGTGGTAGGGGCGGGTCTCCTCGCCGGCGGCTATGCCTGGCAAGGGGAGCCGAACTGGTTAGAGGTGACCCGCCGGGAGCTGCCGCTTGCGGAGCTGCCGTCCGCGTTCGCCGGGACCCGGCTGGTCCATTTCAGCGATGTGCATCTGGGCTTCAACAAGGATGCGAAGGATCTGGCCCGGCTGACGAAGCATATCAGGGAAGAGCAGCCGGATCTGATCTGCTTCACCGGGGATATCGTAGACAGCTATGCCGAGGATCTGACCGACTCAGTCCCCCTGCTGGCAGAGCTACAGGCTCCGCTTGGGAAGTATGCCATCCTCGGGAATCATGATTACAAGAATACGGAGCTGCTGACCCGTCTGCTGACGGAGGCCGGATTCCGCGTCCTGCGGAACGAGTCCTATCTGATCAAGCAAGGCGGAGCGACGATTGCTGTAGCAGGACTGGATGATATGCTGCACGGCAAGCCGGACCCGGAGGCAGCTGTGCGGGATATTCCGGACGGCATCTTCACGGTACTGCTGATGCATGAGCCGGATTACGCCGAGGTGGCGGAAGCGTACCCGTTTCACCTTCAGCTCTCGGGGCATAGCCACGGCGGTCAGATTCGCCTGCCGCTGGTCGGCGCGCCGTTCACGCCCTACGGATCTCAGAAATACATAGACGGCTTGTATTATACAGAGAATAAGGCCATGCCAGTGTATGTGAACAGGGGGTTCGGCGAGACATTGATGCCGTTGCGCTTCCTGTGCCGCCCGGAGCTTACTGTGCTGACTCTGCGCCGGGGGTAGCCGGACTGCAAGAGAGGGACGCCATAGGCGGGGGAAGAAGAGGGAGAAGTTCATGAGCACTTATGAGATGATCATGGGGATGTCACTGCAAGGCTCTAGGGTAGAACTGAAGAATATGGCGTCCGGCGACGGAGCGCTGCTGAAGTCGCTGCTTTCCCACCCGGAGGTACAGCCGCATATTCAGCTGCGCCATGCATCCACTTCCCGGCAGGGTGTGCTGGATAAGCTGGTGAGCCGGATGCTGCACGGCTATGATCCCGGCGCGCTGCATGCAGGAATCTATATCTTAGGCCAGCCGGAGCTGATCGGTTCAGTCTCCCTGCAGAACTGGAACCGGCAGGAGGGCCAGGCGGTGCTGGGCTATATGCTGAATCCGTTATGGTGGGGGCGCGGGTATGCGACCGAGGCACTGGGATTGCTGCTGGCCTACGGTTTCAGGGAACTTGGCCTGAGGAAGGTCGAGGGGCGCTGCCGGGGGGATAATTACCGGTCCGCTCAGGTCATGCTGAGGAACGGCCTGACCCTGGAGCGGACCCTGCCGATGGCGGACGGCTCGGGCGACGTAATGAAAGTCTTCACATTGTTACACAATTGAAATAATGCCGTTATCAAACTCTAACAGTCAGCGGTTAAACTAAGTACATGACCCCCTTTTGAAAATATAACTGCTGTTGGGACCCGATGATTCGGGTCCATTTTTTTTGGGCGTGTGCTGACATGGACTCCCGATGAGAGGGATAAATCCCTTTGGATTGGCCGGAAGACGGCCGGATGGTGAAATGAAAAGGATAAATCCCTTTGGATCGGCCAGAAGACGGCCGGATGAGGAAATGAAAGGGATAAATCCCTTTGAATTGGCCGGAAAGTGGGCTGGATGAGGAAATGAAAGGGATAAATCCCTTTGATTCAGCTGGAAGTTGGCTAAGTGGCCGAATGAGGAGCATTAGTACACCTGAATTCGTAAATAGTTGGCTAAGTGGCCGAATGAGGAGCATAAGTGCACCTGAATTCGTAAATAGTTGGCTAAGTGGCCGAATGAGGAGCATTAGTGCACCTGAATTCGTAGCGACCATACTTGTGGCATCAAACATTGTTGTACTGGCAGTCTCCAAGGGGATTGAGCTATGATAGTGTAAATGGTACATGGATAAGACAAGTATAGATGGGGGAGGAAATGAACTTTTGAATGATGTGATTAGATTACTTATGAACCACCGTTCATTCCGAAACTATAGCGGGCAGGCGGTGGAGCCTTGGAAGCTGAAGACGATTATTGAGGCAGCCCAGGCGGCACCGTCGTGGGTGAATGGCCAGCAAGTATCGATAATTGCGGTACGCAGCGAGGAACGCAGGCAGCAGCTATCGGCGCTGAGCGGGAACCAGAAGCATGTGGCGGAAGCACCGGTATTCCTGGTGTTCTGCATGGACTTTCACCGGGCCAAGCTTGCGGCAGAGCTGGAAGGCCAGTCGTTTGAAACGGCTGCGGATATAGACGCGCTGCTCGTTGGGGCTACGGATGTCGGCATTGCACTATCGAACGCAGTAGCTGCTGCCGAGTCGCTGGGGCTGGGGATTATCCCGATTGGGGGTGTGCGCCGCAACACAGCAGGGGTGATTGAACTGCTGCAGTTGCCAGCGTATGTATTCCCCGTGGTCGGTCTCTGCATTGGCTATCCGGCGGGAGAACAGCCGAAGAGTTCACGCCTGCCTATAGCGGCTGTATATCATGAAGAAGTCTATAACCCGGATCAGCAACACTTGATCGAAGAATATAATGAGACGCACCGGGGGCTGCTCAAGTCCCAGGGGCTGACGGAGCGAAGCTGGACCAGCATGATTGCCCGCTTCTACGCTCTGAATCCGCAGTATGGGGACTCGCAGCGTACGCTGAAGCAGCAGGGCTTCACCTGTGAGAATCTGAATAAGGAATAAGCACAGTATAGCTGTACAGCGCAAAAAAGCACCGCAGCAGCAGGCAGCGTGACGGGGAGTGTCCCGTTACGCTGCCTGTTTGCGCGGTGCTGGTTGTATGAGGAGGAGCTCTAACGGTAGCGCTTCAAGCCAATAAAAAACCTCGTCTTGCCAGATTTCTTGCAAAGCGAGGTTTTTGCATTACACTGCCTATAACGCAACCTTAACCTTCTCGCGCCGCTTGTAATAGACCCAGTATTCGAATCCAATCTCCTTCAGCCGCGCAGCCACCTGATTGCGCTGGTCGGCAACGCGGGCAGGGAGATGGGCATCGGAGCCGAAGCTGACCTCCACGCCGAAATGCAGGGCCCGCTCCAGAATCTCATCGGAAGGGTACCAGCCGCCGCACAGCTTGGTGCCGCCGGAGGTGTTGATCTCGATGGCCGGGCCGCATTCGCCTATTACGCGCAAGGCTTCGTCAATCTCCTTGGGGGCAGCGATCTCGGAGAACGGCGGATAGTTCCCCTTCATGGCATCGATATGGCCGAGAATCTGGAAGATGCCGCTGCGTGCGGATTCGGCAATCAGCCGGTAGTACTTACTTTTGGAGGCAAGCCTCTGCGCGGGGTCAAGTCCCTTCCAACGGCCCTGGTTGAAGATACTGATCTCCTCCACATGATGCACGGAGCCGATCACATAATCGAACGGGTATGCGGCGTAGGTCTTGCGGTACAGCTCCGCATGCTCCGGGAAGAAGTCGGATTCCATGCCGAGCAGGACATCAATGCGGCCTTCGTATTCTTTTTGCAGCGACAATACTTCCTCTACATAGTGGACCAGCTCGGACTTGGCCATGGCAATGCGCGGAAAAGCCTGCTCGGACGGGCTTCCGAAGTAAGGTGAATGATCGGAAATACCGATGACATCCAGCCCCGCCGCTATTGCGGCTTCAATATAATCCCGGATCGTGCCGTCAGCATGGCCGCAGCGGAAATGATGGGTATGCAGGTCGAACTTCATAATGGGAACATCTCCTTAGGCCAATATGGCGAAATAGGGTGCAGGTTACTCTGAGCCGATGAACTGGGTCTCGGGCATTCCCTTAAGGTCGCTCAGGAACTGTCTCATCGCAGAGTTGACATACTTGCCGGATTTGGTAATAACACCTACAGGATGGGTAACCTCAAGCTCGATGATCGGGACGATCCGCAGAGTGCCGCTTCTGACCTCGGCAGTGACAGACTGCTTGGAGATGACCGCCGCTCCCAGATCAAGCTCGACCATCCGCTTCACTTCCTCACTGCTGGTCAGCTCCATAATTACCAGCGGCTGAATACCGTGCCTCGCCAGCACCTCATCGACAAATTTCCGGCCGACCGTATCCGGTGAGAGCAGGATGAGCGGGATGGTGCCCAGTGCCTCGATCCCGGCTGTTTTGACCTGGGCCAGCGGATGTCGGGGCGAAACAACCAGTTCAAAAGTATCATAATACAGGACCGAGGTCGTCATCCCCGGATTGCGGCCGATCAGATAGCCGATGCCGACATCCACAATCCCGTTCTCGACTTGCTGGTAGATCTGGGAGGAGGACATCGATGAGATCGAGGTTTTGATATGAGGGAACTGATCCTGGAAGTAGGAGAGCACCCGGGGGAGAATCTGGATGGCGATGGAGGTGGTCGTACCGAGAATAATATGCCCTTGGGGATTCTCTTCGAGATCGGCAAGGCGCTGCTTAAGCTCATCTACGATTCCGACAATCTGTTCCGCGTGGGCGAGGAAGACCTTGCCCCTGTCCGTCAGCGTCACCGGCTGGTTCCGGTCAACAAGCTGGGTCTTGAACTCTTCCTCCAGGCTTTTGATCTGGGCCGAGACCGCCGGCTGTGTCAGGTTGAGCAGCTCACCCGCCTTGCGGAAGCTCATGGTTTTGGAGATGGTGATCAATGTTTCGAGCTGGCTGATATTCATGGACTGTCCCCCTTATGGCTACCGGATGGTGCCGCCGTATATTTGTACAAACAGGGAAAGCCGCAGCTTTCCGGAGGGCATATGCGCACATGCCGGCTTCCAGAATTAGAGTCTGTAAGCCGCGGATTCTGACAAAGTAGATAGGTACAAGGGTCGCTGTGAGTGCTGCACTCGGAGGGTATGACGCCGCAGATCTTACGTTTATTGATTAAATTATAGGAGATTCCTCCCGGGAGGGCAATGTTGCGCTCCAAACTATCTTCAGAAATCATTCGACAAGACCATTAATTTTTGGTGAATAATGCCGATATATGAAGTATAATAAATTTTATTGCTTAGGACTTTTGGTATATGACTAAAGACTGGTCGAGGGGGACAGCACTTTCATGAAAGCAGAAGTAATCAATCCGTTTTTAGAGTCTGCGCGCATTGTAATTGAACAGGTGATCCAAGTCTCGCCGTCCACCGGTATGCTGGGGATTAAGGATATTGAACTGATCGATAATCATATATGGATTCAAGTGGGAATGACAGGTCAGCTCAGCGGGAATATTATCTTCGGGATTGCCGAACCGGTAGCACTTAAGATGGTGTCGGTCATGATGGGCGGTTATGTGATAACAGAGATGGATGAGATGGGCCAGAGCGCCATTTCCGAGCTGGGCAATATGATCAGCGGCAATGCCAGTACTATTCTCTCCAATCAAGGGGTGTCGGTAGACATTACCCCGCCGAAGCTGATGAAGTCCGAGAGCATGTCTGTTCTGCCGCGCAAAGCGCTGAGTATTCCTCTTGTGATGGAAGGGATCGGCGAGCTTGATATTCAGGTTATGATCTCTTAGGCGGATAATCGGGAGTTGAATCTATTCCATGGCATTACAAGGCAAAATTGTGGTAATTACAGGCGCTTCCAGCGGGATTGGCGCGCTTACGGCGCAGATGCTTAGCGGGCACGGTGCGGTTCCTGTTCTGTTAGCCCGGTCCAAGGACAAGCTGCAGGCTGTTGCGGCGGGCATTCAGGGGGAGCATGGGCTGTTCGTCTGTGATGTGGCCGATGAAACGGCAGTTAAGCATACTTTTGCGGAGATCCTGGAGCAATACGGCAGAATTGATATTCTGCTCAATAATGCCGGTTACGGCAAGTTTGCGGCTTTTACAGAGATGGAGTCTGAAGAGTTCGCTGACATGATGGATGTCAATTATATGGGAATTGTACGCTGCACCAAGGCTGTCGTTCCTCATATGCTTACACGCGGCAGCGGTCAGATCGTGAATGTGGCTTCCATGGCCGGCAAAATCGGAACCGCACGCTCAGTGTCCTACACGGCCACCAAACATGCTGTTCTCGGCTTCACCAATGCGCTCCGCCAGGAGCTGCGTAAGAGCGGTATTATTGTCTCGGCTGTGAACCCCGGACCAATCGCCACCGAATTCTTCAAGACCGCCGACCCTTCAGGCAATTATGAACGAAGCGTAAGCCGGATCATGATGACGCCGCAGCATGTGTCCGCGAAGATCGTCAAGCTGATGGACAAGGGCAAAGAGGAAGTGGATCTGCCCGGTCTGGCAGGCTTCGGCATCCGGCTCTATGGCCTGTTCCCGCGGCTGGCAGACAAGCTGACCTATAACCTGATGAACAGAAAATGACCAGATAAGTATAGATCATAATTACCGTCTGTGGCGTGAACGGCTTGTCCCCCTTTGGTATACAGGTTGGTATGACCGTGTTAAATACGGCCCCAACTTAGATTTTATGGCCTTCCATTTGGTGGAGAGGCCTTTTTGGCATATAATGAACATATTATCTTAAGTGAAAAGGATGAAACCCTATTATGAATAAAGCTTCTTTTGCGGCTATCGGCATCCAGGAAGACCTTGCTGCCCGATTGTCTGAGTTCGGCATTACTGAACCATCCCCTGTACAGGAGCAGACGATTCCGCTTCTGCTGGAAGGAAGAGATGTTCTGGCCGCATCCCAGACAGGAACAGGCAAGACACTGGCTTATCTGTTGCCGCTGCTGCAAGGGATTAACCCGGACTCGAAATCGTTGCAAAAGCTGGTGCTGGCCCCAACCCAGGAGCTGGCGATGCAAATTCTCCGTGAAGCGGAGCGCTACGGGGCACACCGGGGCATCCGGGCCATGGGGCTGATTGGCGGAGCGGCGATCAAGCGCCAGATTGACAAGCTGCGTGAGCATCCGCATCTGGTGGTAGGCACCCCGGGACGCATACGTGAGCTGATCGGGCTGCGCAAGCTCAAGATGCACGAGGTGAGCACGATTATTCTCGATGAGGCAGATCAGATGTTCCAGCTTAGCGGTGCGGGCGAAGTGACGAAGATCGTCAGCAGTGCGCTGCGTACGCGGCAGCTGGTCATGCTGTCAGCCACCATTGGACCGGAGACCCGTCTGCTGGCAAACCGGGAAATGAAGAATCCGGCGGAGGTGGGCATTGAACCGGAGATGATGACCGCAGCGAGCCTGGAGCATCACTATGTGGTGTGCGAGGAGCGGAACAAGATCGATATGCTGCGCCGGGTCATCCGCCACTACAAGCCGGACCGGGCCATTGTGTTCGTGAACGCTACGGACGACATCGCTGAAGTGACCGCGAAGCTGAACCATCTGGGGCTTCCGGCTGCTGCGCTCTATGGGGATGCGGACAAGGTGACGCGCGCAAACGTGCTGACCCGCTTCCGGGACGGCAAACTCAAGGTGCTGGTGGCCAGTGACGTAGCAGCGCGGGGCCTGGACATTGAGAATCTGACGCTTGTCGTCAGCTTCGATCCGGCCTTTGACTCCGAGCACTATGTCCACCGTGCCGGACGGACCGGGCGCATGGGTAAACGCGGCTTATCCGTAACGATCGTTACAGAGCAGCAGACGTTCATCATGCGCAAATTCGCCCGCGAGCTGGATATCCAGCTGGACGAGCGGGAGATGGCCTTCGGCAAGGCGCTGGCGGAAGGCGGACGCGCTGAGCTGCGCAGCGGCGGCGCGAAGGAGCGCCGCGAAGGGGCTGAACCGCGCGGCGGAACTGCAGCGCCGCGCACCGGCAAGCCGCAGGTGCGCAGCGAGGCGGCTGGAACAGCAGCCGGAGGGAGCGGCGGCGACGCGCCGGCAGGCCAGCCGGGCGCAGCGGCTGGAGGTAATGGGGTTACGGTGCGGCGCGGGCAGCACCGGCCGGGAGTGAGCGCCGGCACGCGCAGCGCGGCGGGGCCCGGGGGCAAGGCCCGCAGCCAGGCGGAGCGGGAGCAGAACCGCAAGAATAAGGGAGCCCCGAAATGGCTCAAGAACAAAACCCCGAGAGGTGACGGTCAATGAATACAGCTCCCGTATTGGAAATTACGGGCCTCAGCGGAGGCTACAGCCTGAACAAGCCGGTGCTGCATGACATCGGCCTGCAGGTGCAGCCCGGTGAGATGGTTGGGTTAATCGGACTGAACGGTGCAGGCAAGAGCACCACGATGAAGCATATCCTGGGACTGATGTCCCCGCATAAGGGTGAGATTACGGTACAAGGGAAGACGCGCAGCAGCGATCCTGAGAGCTACCACAGTGCGCTGTCCTTCGTGCCGGAATCTCCTCTGCTCTATGAGGAAATGACGGTTCGTGAGCATGTGGAATTCACTGCCAGAGCGTATGGCGTGGAGCGCAGTGATTATGAATCACGCACCAGCCAGCTGGCTGCACTCTTCAATATGGAGGACAAGATGGATACCTTGTCCTCTCATCTGTCCAAGGGCATGAAGCAGAAGGTGATGATTATGTGCGCATTCGTAGCGCGTCCGGCCCTGTATGTCATCGACGAGCCGTTCCTCGGCCTCGACCCGCTGGGTATCCGCTCCCTGCTGGATTTCATGCTGGACCTGAAGAAGTCGGGAGCTTCAATTCTGCTCAGCTCGCATATTCTCTCTACGATTGAGAACTATTGTGACCGGTTCATTGTGCTGCACGGCGGCAAGGTGATTGCGGAGGGGACCCTCGCCGAGATGACCGCGAAGGCCGGGCGGCAGGGCTTGAATTTGGAGCAACTGTTCTACGAACTGGTTCAAGGAGGGAAATGATATGGATTTGAAGGAGCTGCGCCGGCAGCGGCGCAGCCGGTTCACAGGGAGCCTGGTCCCTTATATGGGGTATATCATTCAGAGCGGTGTCGCCATGGTGTTCCTGCTGGTGCTGATCATCTTCTCCGCCTGGTACACAGCGCTGCTGCGCGATATTCCGCCTGGCCTACCGATCCGCTGGATTATGTTCGTCCTGCTGGTGCCTGCAGCGGTACACAGCAGCTTCCGGACGTATCTGCAGACCCCGGATACGATCTTCCTGCTGCCGCAGGGCCACCGGATGAGAGAGTATTTCGCCCCGTCCTGGATCAGCGGCAATGTGTGGAAGATTCTGCGACTGGCCTTTATCCTCATTACATTATGGCCGCTGTACATACGCACCGAGGAGTCACCGCGGGGTCTGCTGGCAACCCTGCTGGTGCTGATTCTGGTCAAGCTGTTATCCAGCTACGGGTTATGGCGGGAGACGGCGATGCTCTCCCGCCCTGCTGCCGCAGGCTATAACCTGTTGCGCTGGGCAGTTGGCGCTCTGATGGCTGGCGCCTGGTTATGGCAGCCGTCCATGCGCGCCATGATCTTCATCCTGATTCTGGCCGCAGCCTATGCGGCCGCGCTGGCCGTTCCCGGCCGGCACGCTGTTCCGTGGGAACGCCTGATCACCATGGAGAAGAACCAGGGGACCCGGGCGCTGATGGTCCTCGGCTGGTTCGTCGATGTGCCGGGACGCGAGCAGCGGGTCTATGCCCGCCGTTATCTGTCGCGTTGGGGCAGCGGCCTGAGCTGGCAGCGGGATTCCGCCTACCGGTTCCTCCTGACCAAAAGCTTCGCCCGGGGTGATGTCTTCGGCATCGTCCTGCGGATGGCTGTGCTGGACCTGTTCCTGGTGTGGATGATGAAGGACAGCTATCTCGGCATCGGCATCTATGTATTCTTCCTCTTCCTGATGGGCATTCAGCTGACGGCGCTGCGCAAGCTGCACAGCGAATCGTTCTGGCTGACCGTCTACCCGCTGCCGGAGGGCAGCAAGGGCAAGGGAACGATCCAGTTTGTATTCCGGGTCCATCTGGTCCTGGCGCTGCTGACCGGATTGCCGCTCCTGCTTCAGGCCGGGCAGCGCCCGCTGGAAGTGCTGGGCACCTTCGCCTGCGGATTCCTGCTGGCGTATCTGTTCAAGGTAAGCTCCACCCGCAAGGAAGCGCGTGTGGATGAAGATGACCTGTAGAACAGATTGCCGCAGCCGACAAGGCGTACCCGCAAGCGGGTATGCTTAACACAAATGGCCTCAGACTCTCGCGGATGCGGAGTCTGAGGCCATTTTCAGAAGATAAGAATGTATAAAAGGGAATTCCCTCTTCATATCAGGTGGAGCAGGGAATGCTATAACACGTGGATCGGAGAGAGCACGCAGCTCCCTCCAGGGGACTCACTCCCTGTTAGACAAAGAGTGAACGGCTGATGATGACCAGCAGGATAAAGAGAACCAGAATCGCTCCAGTGCTTGTGAACCCGCCGCCGTATCCGTATCCGCCTCTAACTTCTTCGCTCATGTTCATTCCCCTTTCGCGTGTGAGTTGTTGTACTTGAGTACATCGTATTGTATGTGCGGAGGGCAGAACGTGTATAGGCCAATGCCGTAGCACCGGGCAAAAAAAATCAGCCCCGGCATTCCGGGACTGATGCAGGTATGCAAAGGCGGATGATCAGGCCTTCTCCAAATCACGGATGCCGGCATAGACCAGATCGAACAGATCTTCCAGCTGATCCTCCTCGATACAGGAGAAAGCAATGCGCAGGTCGCTCTCGCCAAGGGCGATGGTGCCCAGGCCGTAGGTGTGGATCAGGTGAAGCCGCAGATCTTCCGCAGAGACGGTAAAGAGCTTCAGGCACATGAAGTACCCGGAGTTGAACGGATAATACGTCCATACATCATCGCCGTATTTACCGCTGTCCAGCAGCGCCTTCACTTTGTTGGCCCGGCCTTTCATGATCTGGAACTTCTCTTCCTTTTGTGCGGCGAATTCCGGCGCCTTCAGCGCGTCCAGGACAAAGGTCTGCGATGGATGTGCTCCGCTGGAGATGGTGGCGCGGATAATGCCCAGTGTTTTTTGCTCCAGGGCTGCCAGCAGCTCTTTGTTCTCCGAAGCGTAGGTGATGAAGCCGACGCGGAAGCCCCAGACGAATTCTTCTTTGGTGGCTCCGTCAATCTTGACCGCCAGTACGCGCGGGTGCAGATTCGCCAGCTTGCCGAATAGAGATTCTTTGAGTGAATCCTCGAAAAAGAGTCCGAAATAAGCATCATCGCTGACCACTACCACATTAACGCCTTCTTCGGCAGCACGCAGGATAGCGGCAACAATGGCCTCGCCTTCTGCAAGGCCTGGCGTATATCCGGTTGGATTATTCGGGAAATTAAGGAGGACGATGGCTTTGCCGCGGTCCTTCTGGGCCAGCAGGGCATCCAGCAGCCCTTCGCTGTTGAAGCTCATATCCTCCGTGAAGAGCGGGTAATTCACGGTTTCAGTCTGGCGGCGGATGCCGAAGGTCAGCTCGTAGTTCTCCCAGTTTTTGTCCGGATAAATGACGGCATCCCCTTGCTCTGCGAACAGATCGGCAACGATGCTAAGCCCGTGGGTCAGCGCATTCGTGACGACTGGATTACTGAAAGACTTGCCTTCAAGCGACGGATTCTCCCGCAGCATCTTCTCCCGCCATACGGAGCGAAGCTCCGGCTTGCCTGCTGGAGGTGCGTAGCCGTAGAGGTCTTTGGGACTGTAGGCGGAGAGCTTATCCTGGATCACACCAAGGTGCATCGGCAACCCGTTCTCGGTAGCAATCCCGATGGTGGCGTTATACTTTTTAGCATGAGCCGTTGCCTCTGCGGATTGGCTCAGAATCCCTTCTTTGGGGAAATAGATCGCTTTACCGAGACTCGAGAGCATATCGTATACATGTTCATTGCCTGCCTTGATGCTGTCATTCAATTGTCCAGCCAGTGGATTCATCAGTTTCATCCTTCCGGTATTCTTCTGGGATATATACGCTAACATTGCCTAACATTATAACACCGCGGATTGCCGCCGTCACTTAGGAATGCTGCGTTTTCATAAATAGTTTTGGAAACGAAGGGGGCGTCCCGTCCCCATGCGTAGCCCGGAAGATGTACAAATGGGAACCGGACAAGGTATTATGAAAAGTAAGCTTACGCTATATCTATAGGAGGGAATCATATGCTGCATGCATCGCCATCCTCTTTTGTAATCCTCCCGGCTCTGGCGAAGATTGTCTGTGAACCGGGCTGGAAGTGGCAAAAAAGAGAGAAGCCGCTGCAAAATTACGATTTATTCTACGTCTGGAGCGGGGAGGGGACTGTTGTGCGCGGTGGAGTGCCCTATCAGGTAGGGAAGGGAAGCTGCTTCCTGTTCCGCCCGGGGGATTATACCAGCGCCACACATAATCCGCAAAAGCCGCTTGTGCTTACATATATTCACTTCGATGTTACCGAAGAGGTGACCGAGGTGCCTGCGTTCTACCATGAGCTGAGCGAGACGGTGGAATTCGAGCATCTGCTGGCCCGCTATGTCCGGCTGTTCCTGGTGCAGACCTATGCTGCGGAGGAGGAGGGCCGTCTGATTCTGAAGCAGCTCATGATTCATCTGCTGCGGCAGGATCAGGCAAGGCCGGTCGAGCGCCATGTCAGCAACCAGCTGGCGGAGGTGATCCACGAGGTCGCCAACTATGTCAGCCAGCATCCCGGGGCGGCGCACCGGGTAGAGGATCTGGCCGCCCGTGCAGGGCTGTCCCCGCGTTATTTCTCGATCAAGTTCAAGGAGATCACCGGCTCCTCGGTCCAGTCCTATGTGATCCGCGCACGGATCGAACGGGCTCAGCACCTGCTGCTGTATGCGGGCATGAACGTCACGGAGGTGGCGGATGCGCTCGGCTACAGGGACATCTTCTTTTTCAGCCGCCAGTTCAAACAGCATACCGGGAAGAGCCCGTCAGAGATCCGCTGAAGCGGCGGGGTGAGTACCGTACTGAGTGGCAGATGTGTTAAATGTGCTAGATGTGCTATGTGTGCCATGTGCTACGTGTGCTATGTTTGCTATGTGTGCTAGATGTGCCAATGTGCGCTATGGACCGTGAGGACCTTATTTTGCAAAAAGACCACTTATCCCCTCGCTGCGGACTCAGGGGCCGTTATCTGGCTGATTGAGGCCGAAATGGAGGCGTATGGGCTAACTTAAGAGCATCTGAGTCCACTTACCCTGCGTTATCTGGCAAAATAGCTGAAATAGCGGCTTCCCAGTCCGCAAGGCAGGCCTGAAGTTGAAGCGCACACTGCGCTGTGACAGAATAGAAGCAAGAGAAGCCAATCATACACGGGAGAAGGAGAATACTTATGTACGAAATCGTTCTGATACGGCATGGTGAGAGTGAATACAACCGGCAGAATCTGTTTACGGGCTGGAGTGATCCCGATCTGACGGATAAGGGCGTGGAGGAGGCCAAGAAAGCGGGCCGGCTGCTGAAGGAGAACGGATACACCTTCGATCTGGCGTTCGCCTCGGTGCTGAAGCGTTCGATCAAGACGCTGAACTATGTGCTGGATGAGATGGACCTGCTGTGGATTCCTGTGCAGAAGTCGTGGAAGCTCAATGAGCGCCATTACGGTGCACTACAGGGCCTCAGCAAAAGTGAAACGGCCCTTCAATACGGTGAGGAGCAGCTCCATATCTGGCGGCGCAGCCTCTCGGTCCGCCCTCCGATGCTGGAGCCGGATGATCCGCGTTATGCCAGACATGATATCCGCTACAAGGAAGTGCGTCCGGGTGACATCCCGCGCGGCGAGAGCCTGGAGGATACCGTGCACCGGGTTGGAGATTTCTGGACCAACCGGATTGTACCGCTGATCCGCAAGAAGGAGCGGGTTCTGATCTCGGCGCACGGCAACACACTGCGGGCCCTGATCAAGTACATGGAGGATATCGACGAGACCGCACTGCTGGATCTCAATATCCCGACCGGCGTTCCGCTGGTCTACAAGCTCGACGACGATGTGAAGCCAATCAGCCGCTTCTATCTAGGCGAACCGGAAGAGGTGCAGCAGAAGGCCCGCGAGGTGGCGAACCAGAGCAAGGTTACGGAGTAACCGGAGCGGCGCTGCGTTCAGCAGTGCGTGATCTGATTAGAGCGTTATTCACCTGTGCGATATGGACAGCCTACTTCCGGAAATCGGAGCGCGTAAGGTACACCTTTATCCGTTAAAAAGATCCGGCGAACGCAAGCATGCGCCCACCCGGAAGCCTCATTACAGTCCAAATAACCCCCGCCCAAGGTACACGGCTTCGTGTCCTTGGGCGGGGGTTGTTCTGTAGATTAAGTAGTAGTTAGTGCAGGCTGGAAGCGCCTGGTGTCAGACCGGCCGCCGCATCTCTCCCAGCAGCTCGCCCATCTTCACCTTCGTGTCCGGGGCAAGCCCGGGGCGCGGGGTGAAGGTGCCGCTCTCCATCAGCAGGACGACTGTGGAACCGAATTCGAAATAAGCCAGGTCGTCGCCGCGCTGCCATTCTCTGGCCGCCTCATCGGTGTAGCGGATACTGCTCACATTCATTGCGCCTACCTTGACCACGGCGGTCTCGCCATAGCTGCCGGCTATATAAGTAATCAGCCGTTCGTTACGGCTCAGGACACTCTTCATATGGCGCATGCCGAAATCATTCACGGGGTAAGCCCGTCCGCGGATATAATCGCTCTCCCGGAGCTGTCCGGTTAACGGGGAGTGAATCCGGTGATAATCGGTAGGGCTTAAGTAGAGGACGAAATAATAGCCTTTCTTGTACAGTTCGAGGTGTGGCGAGTGATTAAGCAAATCCTCCAGCGTATAATCCTGCCCCTTCACATTCATTATCGTGCCGCAGTTGATTTCGCCCATTGCCGTAATCATCGCGTCCACGGGACTGGCTACGGCATGCTCACCGCTGGCCACCGGGCGCGTCCCCGGCTTCAGGCGGCGGCTGAAGAATTCATTCAGTGTACGGTATTCTCCGGCAGCCTTCTCCGCCTCGGCGGCAGGAATCTGATAGGAACGAATAAATACCGGAATCATAAGGCGGCTGAGTCTGCTGTGGGATAAAGCCCCCATCAACCTGGAAAGCCATCTGTGCGAGGATAGCTCGGTCATCAGCCGCAGCAATTGTTTAACCATGCCCATCTCCCTTCCATCATGCAGCAGTGTTATCCCGTGCCAAAGGGACTCCACCCGCTCTGCATTATATTGACATAGAATAGGAGACAAATCAATAAGAGTTCATTCTTAATGCTTCTTCGTACAGATATCTGGCATAGCCCATAGGCTGGCGGTAGCTGTCTTTCCATACCCCGCGCAGTCCGGCCTTCTGGAAGCCGTAACGCTGGTCGCGCCCGTTGCATTCAATGAAATACAGATGTCCGTGCTTCGTGACACCGATGTCCAGACCGATATCGGCCAGCCCCGGCAGACTCTTCTCCAGCTCACGGGCGATGGCGAGACTGAGGGAGAGGACGGACATACGGATTCTGGCTGCCTCTTCTCCAGGGAATGCCTGCTCCAGGGCAAAAGAGGACTTCAGGGCTTCGCCCCCTCTGGCAATGTTCGATACAAAGCCGCCGGGCGCAGCCAGCTTGGCGAAAAGGCCGGTGACCTGCCACGCTCCGCCCCAGCCCCGCTGTACCGTGACACGCAGGTCAAAGGGGCGTCCGTTAATCTCAGCCAGCGGAATCCGTTCCTGGACCAGATAGGGCACAGAAGAGAGCCGGGCGCGGAGGACCCGGGGAAGGGCGTCCGGGTTAACGGCTCTGCTAACCTTGCGTCTTGAGCCAGAGAGAGAGTAGCTCCAGAGCCAGCGCCCTTCGCCGCTGCGGGTGAGCCGCATCACACCGTTACCCACGCTGCCCCGGCAAGGCTTGAGGATCAGATCCGGGTAGCGGCCCATCATCTCCCTCAGACCGGAGAGTCCGCTTGCAGTGACCGGCAGATAAGCTTGCAGTTCGCGGCTGCGCTCCAGCAGGCCGTGAATCTGATCCTTGCCGTAGCGGTTGCAGCTGTTATAGACCTGAATTCCCTGCCGGAGCAGGCGCTCGACGCCGGTGCTGCGGGGATCATAGATTGCCCGGTTGTGGATGACCTCCGGCGTAGGGACGATTTGTCTGCGGTAGCCTTGCGGACCTTTCTTCATATAGACACTGCTGAAGCCGGACGCCACGTCGATGTCGGACAGCTTCACAAAGCAAGGGGTTAATCCGTATGCGGCGGCGGCCTCTTCGTAGTTGGCCAGAGATTCCTGTCCGGTTTTTAACCGGGGAACGCCCCCGTGCATAGCGGCATTTAGCAGTATCCCAACGAGCTTTTGCCCCATGTTCGTTCCTCCTGTTATCTTGAAGTACTTCCCGGCTGTTTTTATGTCTCCTGTCATTGTATGTATGTACGTGCCCGTAAGGGTTGGACGGATGCGCGGCGGCAGATGCCCTTTTTTGAAAGGAGAAGATTGGATTACCGGCAAGGGGAAGGGTGTCATCCGCCCATGCTGCTGCATATGATGCCTAGAAGATACAACAGATGGAAGGAGGAGACTGCTTGTGAAGAGTCCCAAACGAAAACAGCAGCGCAGTTCCAAAAGACCGCTCTATTACGTGGATAATCCCGATACGACTGAACTTAGCATGCTAGACAGCAGTCCCAAAACACAAAAAAACCAGGAACTGGAATGGACGGAAGTGGCAGAGGGAGAAGACCTTGCCCTGCAGGTGAGCGGGGTGGAGATGCTGGAAGTGACCGCGCCACTCCAGCAGATTGTGCTTGCACCGGAGGGGAAACAGGAAGCCGTGACGGAAGAGGGGCGCCAGCAGGAAGGCACTGCTGCCCTGCCAGAAGCGGAGGTAACAGCTCCACCGGAAAAAGAACGCCTGCAGCCCGTATACACCGATGATCTGTCCGATGGCGCCGTCACCGGTGCCAAGATTGCTCCACGGACCATTGACGGGTCCAGACTAAAGCATGGCATCATCGGCACACCCTGGCTGCAGGACTATGCGGTGCAGAGCATCAACCTTGCGGACCGGTCGGTTACCTCCTCGAAGATAGCGCCGGAGTCCATTACCGGTGAGCATCTGGCGGAGAGCAGTGTCAGCGGGGGCAAGCTGCTGGATCACTCCATCGGCGGCGAGAAGCTGAAGGATGGCAGCGTCGGCCCGGAGAAGCTGGCAGACCGGATGATCAGCGGAGGACATATTGCCGACGGTGCCATTAGCAGCAGACATCTCAGTGAGTTCATTATCACAGCGGAGCTGCTGGACGATGGGGCAGTGACTGGTGAGAAGATTCTCAGCAGCAGCATTGACAGCCGCCATCTCAGCAACGGCAGTATTGACCGCTCTAAGCTGGCTGACGAAGCGGTGTCTGCCGACAAAATCGCCGATGGCGAGATCAGCGGTGTCAAGCTGGGTGATGCGGTGATCGAGAGCCGGCATGTGGGGGAAGGCGTCATTACTGCCAAGCATCTGGCACCGGGCGCCATTGGACGGGAGCAGCTGGCGGCACGCCTGATCGGCAAGGAGCAGCTGCAGCCCGGTATTATTGAGAGCGGGCATCTCGCAGACGGGGCAACCGGGTCCCGGCAGATCGCGGCGAAGGCTATCCGCAGCCAGCACATTAACCCGGAGAGCATCCATGCCGACCATATTGCCGAAGGTGAAGTTGGCAGCCGTCATCTGGCGGACCGCAGCATTTCTTTTGTGAAGCTGGCGGACGGCGCGGTAGGAACTGCACAGCTGATTGAGCAGGCGGTTACCTCTTCCAAAATTGCGGATCAGAGCATTCTGGCCCATAAGCTGGCTGACGAAGCCGTGATGACGCGCCATATTGCGAAATCTGCCGTGCGCAGCGCACAGATTGCCGCGCAGGCTGTCACATCGGCACATTTGCAGCGCGAGGCCGTGGATCATTCTCATCTGGCCGCAGAGTCTGTAGGCTCAGTCCAGCTGCAGGAGCATTCCGTCCTGACCGGCCATCTGGCCAAAGGAGCAGTTACGGAAGAACAACTGGGGTATGAATCCGTTACAGGAGAACATATTAGCCCCCAGAGTATTACTGCAGCCAAGCTGGCGGACGGCAGCATCATTACCGCCAAGCTGGCCACGGGCGCGGTCGGGGGGACGATTCTGGCAAAAGAAGCGGTCAGCGGTGAGCATATTGCGGTCTGCGCCGTGGAGGAGAAGCACCTGGCGGATGGCAGCATCAGCGGGCGGGTGCTGCAGGAGGAGGCTGTAGACGCCAGTCATCTGGCATCCGGCGCCATCGAACGCCGGCATCTGGGAGACAGCAGTGTGACTTCATCCGCGCTGCAATCCGGTTCGGTAACGGCAGATAAGCTGTCCTCCGGTGCCGTCAAGGAGGCCCATCTCACTGCTGCGATTGTACAGCCGCATCATTTGGCCGACTATGCAGTCACTTCGCTGAAGCTATCGCCGGAGAGTGTCTCAACGGATAAACTCGGTGATCTGGCCGTCACTTCAATTAAGCTGGCGGACGGCAGTGTAAGCGCGGAGAAGCTGGCAGCCTCAGCAGTGCAGACTGAGCATCTGTCGGCAGGCGCGGTCGGCCCGGATTCGCTTAAGGATACGTCTGTGCAAGGCAGACATTTGGCGGCTGGCAGCGTGGGCGGAGCACATATCCGGCCGATGTCGATCGGCAACGGACATCTTATTCCAAGCTCTGTCTCATCGATCCAGATTCAGGATGGCAGCATCAGCGGCACCAAGCTGGCCGAGGGGGCTGTAGCTTCCCGTCATCTCACTCCTGGCAGTGTAGGCGGAAGCGAGCTGGCTGAGGCCTCAGTGGAAGGGCGGCATCTCGCAGATGGCGGCATTAGCCTGGCGCATCTGGCAGATGAGGTCCGCAGTGCGGACCTACTGCCCGACGGAAGCATTGGCGCGCAGAAGCTGGCAGCGGGTGCTGTAGAGTCGGTTCACTTGGCTGAAGCGAGTGTTCAGGCCGTTCATTTGGCGCAGGGAGCGGTGGAAGCCCGGCATATCGGTGCCGGAGAGATTACGCTGGCCCATCTGGCCAAAGAGACGCGCAGCGCGGATCTTCTGCCGGATGGCAGCATCGCAGGCAGCAAGCTGGGGGCGGGAGTGGTAGGGGCCTTCCATTTGGCTGCAGGCAGTGTGTATGGCGGCCACCTGGCTGCGGATGCAGTAAGCAGCCGGCATATCCGCGCCGGCAGCATTCAGCTCAGTCATTTGGCTTCCGATACGCGGGGCGCAGACCTGCTGCCGGATGGCTGCATAGGCGGAAGCAAGCTGGCCGAAGGCGCAGTGGATTCGCAGCATCTCCAGCCGCAGAGCGTGGATGCAGAGCATCTTGCGGGCGGAGTGATTCAAGAGCGTCATTTGGGCTCAGGAATTATCCGGCTGGCGCATCTGGCAGAGGAAACGAGAAGTGCGGACCTGCTGCCGGATGGCAGTATAGGTGGAAGCAAGCTGGCCGAAGGCGCAGTGGATTCGCAGCATCTTCAGCCGCTGAGCGTGGACGCAGAGCATCTTGCCGGTAGAGCCATCCAGGAGCATCACTTGGGCTCAGGAATTATCCGGCTGGCGCATCTCGCGGAGGAAACCAGAAGTGCAGAGCTGCTGCCGGATGGCAGTATAGGTGGCAGCAAGCTGGTTGAAGGCGCAGTGGGTTCGCAGCATCTCCAGCCGCAGAGCGTGAACGCAGAACATCTTGCAGGCGGAGTAATCCGGGATCGCCATTTGGGGCCTGGAATTATCCGGCTGGCGCATCTCGCGGAGGAAACCAGAAGTGCGGAGCTGCTGCCGGATGGCAGTATTAGTGGAAGCAAGCTGGCCGCAGGTTCTGTGGGCTCTATCCATTTGGCTTCCGGCAGCATCTACGGAGGTCACCTGGCGCCTGAAGCCGTGGATAGCTGTCATATCCGTCCAGGCAGCATCGGCCTGGAGCATCTGTCTCAGGATGCCCGGACCTCCGAGCTTTTGCAGGACGGCAGTATTACAGGGGAGAAGCTTGCTCCTCACAGCATTGGAACCAGGCATCTGGCAGAAGGGTCAGTGGGAAGCTCCGAGCTTCAGGATGAAGCGGTGGATGGCTCTAAAATCTCTTCCTTTGCCATCCAGTCCCGGCATCTGGAAGAAGACAGCATCCAGAGCCATCATATTGCTCAGGGTGCAGTGAACAGAGATCATCTGGCGCCTGATTCAGTGGATAGCAGCCATCTGCGTGCGGGCAGCATCCAGCGGGAGCATCTGGCCGAGGGCACGCTGACTTCTGAGCTGCTGGGAGAAGGCAGCATAGACGGAAGCAAGCTGGCGCAAGGAGCTGTCGGATCTAACCATCTGGCACCGGTCAGTGTCTACGGAGGCCATCTGGCTCCCGGAACCGTTGACGGGCGTCATATCCGAGGCGGCAGCATTGGCCTGGAGCATCTGGCCGAGAATGCGCGGACTTCCGAGCTATTGCAAGACGGCAGTATTACAGGGGGGAAGGTTGCTCCTCACAGCATTGGAACCAGGCATTTGGCGGAAGGCGCAGTGGGAAGCTCAGAGCTTCAGGATGAGGCAGTGGATGGTTCCAAAATCGCTTCCTTCGCCATCCAGTCCCGGCATCTTGAAGAGGACAGCGTGCAGAGCTACCACATTGCTCAGGGTGCGGTGAGCGGGGATCATCTGGCGCCTGATTCAGTGGATAGCGGCCATCTGCGTGCGGGCAGCATCCAGCGGGAGCATCTGGCCGAGGGCACGCTGACCTCTGAGCTGCTGGGAGAAGGCAGCATAGACGGCAGCAAGCTGGCGCCAGGAGCGGTGGGGCCTAATCATCTGGCTCCGGGCAGCATCTACGGGGGCCATCTGTCTCCCGGAATCGTTGACGGGCGCCATATCCGTCCTGGCAGCATCGGCCTGGAGCATCTGGCCGGGGATGCGCTGACCTCAGAGCTGCTCCCGGACCATAGTGTGAACGGAGCGAAGCTTGCGATTCACAGCGTCGGCACCGGCCATCTGGCTGAAGGTGCGGTAGGAAGCTCTGAACTGCAGGATGAGGCGGTGAAGGCTGCCAAAATCGCTCCCTTTGCCGTCCAGTCCCGGCATCTGGAAGAAGACAGCATCCAGAGCCATCATATTGCTCAGGGTGCAGTGAACGGGGATCATCTGGCGCCCGGATCAGTCAATGCGGAGCATCTGTCCTTCCATCCGGTGCAGAGTGTCGGGAATCGCGATGTTTTGCAGCAGTTCGGGATGACGGCGTTCATGTTCAATGGTGAGGCGGAGAGTGTGGAGGTGACGGTTTCTTTTGACGAGAGCTTCGGCCATACCGGCTATGTGCTGGTTGCCATGGCTAACCAGCCGTACTTCCATGCCTCGCTTAAGAACAGAACGGGCGGAGGAGCGACGATTGAGGTGGTACGGCTGCGCGAGACCCAGCATTTCTATGGCGTGCTGTCGTGGATTGCGCTCGGCACTCCGCTGGTCAAACCTGCTGTGGAGCATCGTGCTTTTGATTAATTGATCCAGGGCACAATAGATTGTACATGGGGCGCAGCCGTGGGTTGCGCCTTTTGTGCATGATTACGCCAGCATTTATAGGCATGACGCTATACATTATCCTACTATTGCTTGCTGCTGAGATAGCTGGTTCCCTTCGATTTCTTCCGGGGTGGGTGGCGGAATGAATCTGCTGATTGGACAAGCAAGGCAGCCGGGCGGAGGCGCATAGCGGCATTTGTCCAATTATCTGCGCTCAGGGAGACACTTGCCGTTACCGGGGGTGGCGGGATACATAGACTATGGTGTAACCCTCAGCCCGGGAGCAGCCCTGTGAAGGAAGGTGGATGAGCATGAAAAGAAAAGGAGCATCTGCCCGCCGCACGGGGCGGCGGGCAACCCGGACAGCACGGCGGCCGGTGGCAAGGCCGGTACGGCCTGCTGCACTGCCGCCTGCGGTGAATCATCCGCAGCCTGAGGTGTCGGTTATTATTCCGGCCATGAATGAGGCGGCGACGATTGCCGCAGTGATTGCCGGAGCCAGAGGCGTTCATCCCCGCTGTGAGGTTATTGTGATTGTTAACGGTTCTGCGGATCAGACCGCAGATATTGCGCGCTCCTGCGGAGCTCACGTAATTGTGTATGAACAGCCGCTCGGACACGATGTCGGGCGAAGCGTAGGCGCGGCGGCGGCGAAGGGAGCGGTTCTGCTGTTCACGGACGGGGATCTGGTGATCCCCGCCCCGCAGCTGCGTCCCTTCGTGACCGCGGTCAGCGGCGGAGCGGATCTGGCCTTGAATGATTATTCCGGCCCGGTCCGCAGCAGATTTCCGCATCCGGTGGTGTTATCCAAGCATGTGCTGAATCTTCTGCTCGGAAGGTCTGAGCTGAAGGGCTGCTCCTTGACTGCCGTTCCTCATGCGATTAGCCGCAGGGCGCTGGATGTCCTGGGCAGCAGTCTGCTGTCGAGGCCGCCGCTCGCACATGCGCAGGCGGTGCTGGAGGGCCTGGTGGTGAAGGCAGTGCATAACGTGCCTGTGGGCAGGATGAATGCGGTCCGCCGGAAGCACAGCGGCAGTGATCTTCTGCAGGAGGCTATCCTCAGAGACCACCTGGATGCCGTAGCAATGGTGCTGGAACGCAAGGGCGGCCGGGCAGGCTTCGGGGACGGCATCCGGCGAAGGGAGATGGTGAGATGATGGGAGCGCGGGAAGTATCCGTCAGCGGCCGGTCTTCAGCGGGGCGTACTGCGCCTGGAAGTAGCAGCTCTACAGGGCGCGCCGCCAGACGCAGCGCAGTAGTGCGTGGAGGCGCGGCTAAGCGGCGGTCCGCGAAGCGCCGCAACAAGCCTGCGGCGGCGGGCCCTGGCCTCTCCCGCTCCAAGCGGAAGACCGCTTCCGGGCGGAGGGATCTGTCCCTGCCGGCATCGCAGGGTTCGCTGTCGGTAATTATCTCGGCCAGGAATGAGGAGCAGACGTTGCCGAAGCTGTTGGAGCAGGTGGAACGCCTGAAGCCGCAAGAAATTATTGTTGTGCTCAATGGATGTAATGACCGCAGCTTTCAGCGGACCCGGCTATGCGCTCAGGCGAGTATAGTGTACATTCCGGAATCTGCCGGACATGATGTAGGGCGTTCTCTTGGCGCCAAGCTCAGCCGGGGAGATATCCTGTTGTTTCTAGACGGGGATATGGTGATCTCCGCCGGGCAGCTGTCTTCTTTTGTGGCTGCGGTGGACCGGGGGGTGGATGTGGCGCTCAATGACCTTGATCCGCTCCTGCCCCCCTTCGGGCTAAGTGATGCGGTTACCCGCTGCAAGCTCTACCTGAATCAGGTTCTGGGACGCCCTGAACTTGGAGCAAGCTCCATGACGGCGGTTCCGCATGCCTTATCCCGCCGGGCGCTGGAGAGAATCGGCTACCGCGAGCTGATGGTTCCGCCTCGGGCGCTGGCGCTCTCCATTATGGCCGGGCTGCGGGTGGAGAAGGCCGGAGGAGTGAATGTGATCAAGCATAACCGGCTGCGCCAGGGGAACACGGGAGCCGGCAATGCCATGGAGCAGCTGATTGCAGGTGATCACGCGGAAGCCCTGGTCTGCGTGATTGCCCACCAACAGAGCAGCGGGCAGCTGCCGGCCGAGAATTTGCTGGAGCACCGCCGGCAGATTGCCGCCTGGAGGAACGCGCTATGACACTGACGAGCATTATTATTCCTACGTATAACAGGCTTGGGCTGCTGCGTTCCTGCGTCGAATCGATCAGAGCGCATACCCGGTCCCCCTATGAGATTATTGTAGTGGACAATGCCTCGAATGATGGTACCGAAGCCTACTGCCGCGCCAGCAAGCTGACGTTCATTTCCCTCCCGGAGAACCGCGGTTTTCCGCTGGCCTGCAATATCGGGCTGCAGCTGGCTGCGGGGGAGGAGCTGCTGCTGCTGAACAATGACGTCATTGTGTCGCAAGGCTGGCTGGATAATCTGAAGAGCGCCTTGTACAGTGCCCCCGATATAGGAATTGTCGGACCGGTGACGAATTATGCCAGCGGACGGCAGCAGGTGCAGACCGGCTATACCGATATCGCAGGCTTCCATGCCGAGGCGCTCCGGGCCAATATTCCCGATGCAGCGAAGTGGGTGGAGACCCGAAGGCTTGTAGGTCTGTGCTTTTTATTCAAAAGACAGCTTATGGACGCGATCGGCCTGCTCGATGAACGATTCTCGCCGGGCCATTATGAGGATGACGATTACTGCTACCGTGCCCGGCTGCAGGGATACCGGCTGCTGATTGCCGGAGATTGCCTGGTTCATCATGAAGGCAGCGCCAGCTTCAAGGAGGTCTATTCCGCCTCATTGCAGGAGCTGGTGGAGCGCAACCGCAGGTTTTTTATAGAGAAATGGCAAGTGGACCCGTCGCAGTTCATCTGAGGCCGCTGGCTGAAGGTAAAAGACGTAGAGAAAGAGGAGGAACGTAAGTGAAAGGAGTCATACTGGCTGGCGGAACAGGAACAAGGCTATACCCGCTCACCCGGCTGATGAACAAACATTTGCTTCCGGTCGGCAAATACCCTATGGTGTGCTACGGGATTGAGCGGCTGCGCCAGGGGGGGATCACCGATATTCTCCTGGTCATCAGCAAACAGTCCGCAGGACAGTACACTGACTTTTTGGGCAGCGGCGCGGAATTCGGCGTATCGCTGACTTACAAAATCCAGGAGGCGGCAGGCGGCATCGCGGAAGCGCTGGAGCTGGCGGAAGGATTCATCCTGCCGGGAGAACGGTTTGTCGTGCTGCTGGGGGATAATCTGTTCAAGGATAGTCTGGAGCCTTACGTGAAGAGTTATCTGCAGCAGCCGGCGGGGACCGCGAAGGTGCTCCTGAAGCCTGTCGAGGATGCGCGCAGATACGGGGTTCCGGTGTTTGACAGCGCCGATGCCTCCCTGATTGCTTACATTGAAGAGAAGCCGGAGCAGCCGAAGACAAAATTCTGTGTTACAGGCATATATATGTACGATGAAGCAGTATTCGATATCATCCGCCGGATTTCACCTTCCAGAAGAGGCGAGCTGGAGATTACCGATGTGAACAACCTGTATGCTGCCGAGCGCAAGCTGAGCTACGATGTGCTGCAAGGCTGGTGGAGTGACGCGGGAACCTTCCAGTCTCTGCGCGAAGCCGGAGATAAGCTGAGAGATACGCTGCCCTGAGGGGCGGCGTTTTTTTGGAAATAGAAGAAATTATATGCTTCACACGATAACTTATCCTTCTATTTCTCGCCGAAACGGTACTGTCCATTAAAAGGACGGCAAAGCCGTTTCCGCTGGGTGGGGGCGATTAATGTAGGGCGGCGGAGAGGTGGGGAAGGCGAGGTAGAGAGAAGGGGGAAGGGAATAGTAATTAGT
Source organism: Paenibacillus sp. FSL H8-0122 (assembly GCF_038005345.1). Lineage (NCBI taxonomy): Bacteria > Bacillati > Bacillota > Bacilli > Caryophanales > Paenibacillaceae > Paenibacillus > Paenibacillus sp. FSL H8-0122. The sequence continues at coordinate 577,547 of NZ_JBBOTB010000001.1, forward strand.
TGGTCTACATAGGAAGAGATTGAGGATGGTAGGAAACTTGAGTGGTCAAAGGTAACTAAAGGGATAAATCCCTCTGAATTCGCCGGGAATGGGCTGGCGGCTGGAATAAAAGGGATAAATCCCTCTGAATTCGCCGGGAATGGGCTGGCGGCTGGAATAAAAGGGATAAATCCCTCTGAATTTTCCGGGGATGGGCTGTCGGCTGGAATAAAAGGGATAAATCCCTCTGAATTCGCTGGAAGTGGGCTGGAAGCTGGAATGAAGTGTACAAATACACTTGAATCCGGAGAAAGTTGGCGTTCGGCGGAAATGAAGAGCACAAATACACTTGAATCCAGCAAAAGTCGGGGTTGGCCGGAAATGAGGAGCACTAATACCCTTGAATTGGGCAAAAGTCGGGGTTGGGCGGAAATGAGGGGCAGAAATGCCCCTGAACCCGCCGCCAGCGGGCGCAGGGATCCAAAGTCGTTCGAGCTGCCCCGATGGGCAGTGCAGCAGCCAGCTCATCGCCGCCAGCATGCAGCCTCAGCTTAACGTCTTCAACTCATCGCCGCCAGCATGCAGCCTCAGCTTAACGTCTTCAACTCATCGCCGCCAGCTTACAGCCTCAGCTTAACGTCTTCAACTTATCGTCACCAGCTAGCAGTCTCAGCTAAACGTCTCTACTTATTGCCCAAGCATGCAGCCACCAGCATATCGTTCGCAGCATATCGTTCGCAGCATATCGCCCCAGCTAGCAACCTTCAGCTCAACGCCCTCAGCTTAACGTCTTCAGCTCATCACCATCAGTCACTGGCTGGCCGGGCGATACGCCACCAGAACAAATCCTCGGTCTCGCGGTACAGCTCTGCATCCAGGTGCTGCAGGACACGGTGGGAGGCGAGGTTGTCCTTCTCGGTATCTGCAGTGACCCAGCGTGCGCCGGGATGGCTGAAGATCCAGGCGGTGATCTGCCGCAGCGCTTCTGTGGCATAGCCTTGGCCCCGGTATCTCTCGTCCAGGACATAACCAACGATGACCTCCCCTTGCTCGTTCGGGCGGCCTTTGAGAATCAGGAAGCCGATGAGCTGCTGCTGCTCCCGGTGGATGATGGCCCACATGGTCAGCCAGCAGTAGTTCTCTTCATCCTGTAGTACCTTGGCATGCCTGACCCGCAGCGCATAGCGCATCTCTTCATCGTCCAGCAGGGTTGCGGTTGCCGTCACGTTCAGGCCCAGCGCCTGCTCCAGCCCGGCGTAATTCTCTAAGGCCAAAGCCAGTTCGGATGCGCTTAGAGGAGATAGGTCCAGGTGTTCACCTGTAAGTTTCATAGATTGCCTCCAGTTCTAATGCGGGTACATAGATGCGGACATACACCATTAGGAAGTATTTTCAGCCAAGCATAGTCTGCCGTCCTGTTCCTTGTCAATATGCTCCAGCTTGCAGCATTCTCCTTACCTTGAAGCGGAAGCGGACACGGGGATTCGAACGTTGAAATTAATGGTCATCTTGCGGCATGTCCCAGCCCAACTTGCGGCGCTTCTCCGGCACCGTCAAGGCGGATGCCGCATATGCTGTAGCAGGGCGTTTGAGCAAAGGAGACATGAAGGTGCAGAGTAAAATTACAAAAGTCCTGCAGCACATGGCCCATACGCACGAACAAATGGCACGGATTCTCGACGCCGAACGCCACGTAGCCGTCCGTATGTCGCAAATAGTTCACGATCTGCCGGATGCGGACCCTGATTTCGGCGGATTCAGTGGGCTGGTGGAAAGCTCAGGCCAAGTCAACAAAAATATCATTGCTTATCTCAATGCACTTGCTGATCTCGAAGAGGCGATGGCTGAGGGAGTAGGCAGGGTAATCAAGGAATTAAACGGTCAGGAAGAAGAGTAGAAAAACGTCGTGTAACTTGAGCAAGGAGGCGGAGGATGAGCAGAGAAAAGGCATATCTGCAAATGCTGGAGTCGACCGCTGCCATCCAGTGGAACATCGCGATGATTCTCGAGGCCAAAGCGGTGGAAGCGGAAAAAGTGAAGCAGTGGACCCATCATCACATCCACGCTAGAGCGTTCGACTCCCACGAAGACCAGTTGAAGGAATCCATCTCTATTCACGAGGTAATCGTGGAAATGGTAGAGGGGCTGACGAAGCTGGAGAACGGGCTGTACAGCAACCTGAAGGCGGTGCTGGGCAGCGGGGAAGACGAGGGCGGCGATTTCGGCGGGGATGGCGAGGGCTTCAGCTTCGGGGACGACAGCAAATGAGCGGCGGGCTGCTCTCCGAACATGCCGTCAAGCTGGAGATGATCCGCTCGATCGCCCGCAGCCAGGCAGCGCTTGCAGCCATCCTCGAGAGTATTGCTGAAGTGACGGGGCAATCGGAGCTGACAGCCCGCAAGCTGAGCGACAATATCAGGATTCTTAGCGGATACCAGAGTTCGATGTGCCGGATGATATCCGGTATTTCGCTGCATGAGCCCAAAGAAGGAGTGCCTGCAGCCCCCTGGCTGAGCAAGGTCTGCTCAGAGGGGACCGCCAGAAGTAGATGAAGTACAGGAGGCGTAGATGATGAAGAGAAAGAGACTGGGCAAGCTTGGTTCCACGGGCAAGGGCAAGAGACGCAGACCGCTGCTGTCGCGGAAGACACGGATACGCAAAGGTCCCGGACGCAAATCGCGCAAGGGTCTGCCCGGTAAGCTGGGGAGGAAATCCCTGCTGCTGCGCAAAAAAAGAAGGCTCCGCCGCCGGTTGCGCAGGGTGCGCGCTGTGCAGGTCATACCGGCAATCGAAACACCATTGGTGCCGCAGGTGATTCCGCTCCCCCCGGATCTGGGCGTCCCGCCGGAACTGCCGCCGGGAGACGCCTATCAGCAGGGCTACACCGAAGCATACAACGTGGGGTTCGACGCCGGTTTCGCCAAGGGCTTCGAGGACGGGCATAAGCTGGAGCTTGGCTGACAGAGCCGCAGGAACAGCAGCGGACCAGGGCTGCGGTTATATAGGGGCTGGCGCATATTGCGCCGCCCCTATAGCACATGGGGAACTTTGGGATAAGACGGGCTCTCGGAATTTCCGGCCGGATATGGTAGACTTCTTAACAGAATCTTTACCGGGGTCACTATTCAGGCAGGAAAGCGGGGAACACACATGATAGGGAATGAGATACGAAGAGCGCGGAGTGAGGAAATCCAGGAGATCATGGATCTGATTGCCAAATGTGTACAAGTTATGCAGGCAGGCGGAAGCGATCAATGGGATGAAGGGTACCCTAACCGAGAAGTCATTAGTGAAGATATCGGTAAGGGAACCTTATTTGTCTGCCTGGAGAATGAGGCGATTGCCGGGATTCTTGTGCTGGATGAGAACCAGGCGGAGCAGTATGCAGGCATTGAATGGGAACAGCAGCAGGGGCCGCATCTGATCATGCACCGGCTTGCGGTACATCCCGAGATTCAGGGCAGGGGGATTGCCCGGCGGCTGATCGCCTTTGCTGAGGAATTCGCCCGCAGCAGCGGCTATAGAAGCATCCGGCTTGATACATATGCGAAGAATGACAGGGTGCTTAAGCTGTATCCTTCGCTCGGATATTCGCAGAGAGGCGAGATTTGTTTTCCCGGCCGTACCGCTGCTTTTCCGGTGTTTGAGAAGGTGCTGCCAGATAATATGGAGAGATGATTTCTTTTTAAGTGAGTTAACATTACATTGAAGGCTGAATTTCTGTGATTAAAATGTTTACTTATGCCCTGAACTCACTTTATTGAATGTTTGTGTTAACTTTAATAACTCTTATTGACAGGTAAGTTGTCTTTGGACTATGATGGGATTATTCATAAGCAATGGAATAGTCCTTTTCGTATATCCTTAATAATTGGTTTAAGGGTCTCTACCGGGAACCGTAAATTTCTGGCTACGAAAATATGCTGAGGCATATTTTTGTGGCCTTTTTGTGTTACAGGCAGCCGGACATCAACAAGACTAGGGGGAAAAGACAATGGCGAATATCCTGATCAAGCATGCGGAGATTATTACGATGAACAAGCAGGAGGACATTATATATGGCGATATACGTATCAAGGGCGATCTGATTGTGGAAATCGGCACCGGTCTTGAAGGGATTGGGGATGAGCTTGTCATAGACGCTAAGAACCGGACGGTTATTCCCGGCTTCATCCAGACGCATATTCATCTGTGCCAGACGCTGTTCCGCGGCAAAGGGGATGATCTGGAGCTGATGGACTGGCTGCGCAAGCGGATCTGGCCGCTGGAGGCGGCACATGACGAGGAGTCACTGTACTATTCTGCCATGCTCGGCATTGGGGAATTAATCACCAGCGGCACAACGACCATCGTGGATATGGAGACGGTACATCATACGGATTATGCCTTCCAGGCGATTGCGAAGAGCGGTATCCGCGCCTTGTCAGGGAAGGTCATGATGGACCGGAAGAACCCTGAGGCACCGGCGGCTCTGCAGGAGGAGACGGCGGCTTCGCTGCAGGAGAGTGTGGATCTGCTGGAGAAATGGAACGGATATGCGAATGGCCGGATTCAGTATGCTTTTTCTCCGCGGTTTGTCATTTCTTGTACGGAGCCGCTGCTGCGGGAGGTGCAGAGTCTCTCGGCCCGTTACGGGGTGAAGGTGCATACCCATGCTTCTGAGAATCTGGGCGAGATCGAGCTTGTGCAGGCGATGACCGGTATGCGCAATGTCGTCTATCTGGATCACCTGGGGCTGGCTAACGAACGTCTGATTCTGGCTCACTGTGTCTGGCTGGATGAGCAGGAAAAGCGGATTCTGCGGGAGCGCGGTGTTCATGTCAGCCACTGCCCGGGCTCGAACCTCAAGCTGGCCTCCGGCATTGCCGATACGCCTGGTATGTTACATGACCATATTCACCTCAGCCTGGGTGCAGACGGCGCCCCCTGCAACAATAACCTGGATATGTTCAACGAGATGCGTCTGGCAGCAGTCATCCAGAAGCCCGCGCATGGCCCGGTTACGATGGATGCCCGGAGCGTCTTTCGGATGGCGACCATCGGGGGCGCGAAGGCAGTGGGGATGGAGGATCAGATTGGCAGCATCGAGGTAGGCAAGAAGGCAGATCTGGCTATCCTTAATCTCTATAATTTCCATACCTTCCCCTCCTATGATGTGGACCCGATCTCGCGGATTGTCTACTCGGCCACCCGTGCCGATGTGGAGACAACGATGGTTGACGGTGAGATTCTCATGCACACAGGGCTGCTGAAGACCATCGACAAGGAAGTCGTGCTTCATGAAGCGAACCTTTCCATTAAAAGACTGCTGGGCAGCGCGCGGCTATCCTGAGCGATAGGAGCTCCAACGCCAGTTGTTCCAGTCAAACTGACTATAGTGACCGGAGGCATGATTGCGGCCTGGCCCAGAAGCATCTTAGATTCAAACTGTAGACTTGCAGGGGACTTTGCGCCTCTGCTTTTTTTTGTCCGGATATTGATAATAACCATAATGAACCTTTTCTCCCGCTCAGTTGTTTAATAGGGTGGCCCTCTTTTGATTCCCTCTACAAGTATTGCTATACTAGAGCAACGTGAGCTTTTTACAGAAATAAGGAATTGTTTTTACACCACTATTAATGAAGAGAGTAAGAGGGGATTGCAATGAGAGAGGGCAAACCTGCGTCTGCGCAGGCTCATTTCTATATCGTGGCGGGACTGCTGTGGCTGAAGCTGCTGCTGCTGAGAGGGCTGTTCTTTGACCGGATTGCCTGGGAGTGGATCGCTGCGGATCTGGCGCCGGTACTCCTGCTGCTCGGTGTGCTGGCTATAATTTCGCCCCGGCGGATGAGAAAAGGGGTCTTCTGGAGCTTCAATGGGCTATTGTCGCTGCTGCTCTTCGCGGCCAGTGTGTACTTCAATCACTTCGGATCGGTGCCTACCTATCTGGCGCTCTATGAGCTGAACCAGGTGTTTCAGGTCAAAGAGAGTGTGGAATCTACGATTGAGTGGGTCGATTATCTGTTTTTTGCCGATCTAATCATAGTGATGGTCTATTCGCTGTTCCGCAGATGGAAGAGGGGGCCTGCACGGTGGCAGCGAGTCAGCCAGCCTGCTCGCAGAACCCGGAGCATCTATCTGGTGGTGCTGCTGGTGGCAATCATTGGAGGCGGCTCGCTGTCGGCGTATTCGATTCATTCGGCCCGGGGAATTACCAATGAGCTGGTCCAGGCGGAGACGGCCGGATTCCTGAATTATGAGGTGGTGGCAGCGATCAAGGCCCGGGAGGATAACGGCCTCATCGGGACCGGTGATATTCAGGAGACGATAGCCAAGGTGCAGGCACTGGAGGCTACCTATCCATACAAGGCTGTGACAAGCGGACTGCCAGAGCATTTCGGATCGCAAAAAGGGAAAAACGTCATCATCATCCAACTGGAGGCGTTCCAGAATTTCCCGCTGCATCAGTCACTGGAGGGTCAGGAGCTGACTCCGGTGCTGAATGGACTGGCCGCAGAGGGCTTCTACTTCCCGCATGTGTACCAGCAGGTAGGTCCGGGCAATACCTCGGATGCGGAATTTATGAGTAACACCTCGATTTATCCGATCGCTTCGCTTGCCATGTCCACAGGCTTCGGGGACCGGGAGCTGCCGGGACTGCCGCGGCTTTTGCGGGATAAGGGGTATGAGGCGTACACGTTCCATGTGAATAAGGTGGGCTTCTGGAACCGGAATGAGCTGTATCCGGCGCTTGGCTTCAACGGCTACTATGACAAAGATTCCTTCAAGAATGACCATTTCAATTCGTTCGGGGCTTCCGATGAGCAGCTCTATGCTACTGCCGTGGAGAAGCTGTCGGTGCTGCATCAGAAGGGAACGCCTTTCTACGCCCAGCTGGTGACAGCCTCCAGCCATCATCCGTTCAAGGTGCCGGACAGCTTCCGTCGTATTCAGGTACCGGACAAGCTTCAGGGCACGATGCTGGGCGATTATCTGAGCGCGGTGAACTATACGGATTATGCGATAGGCACGCTGATTGACGGATTGAAGCAGCAGGGGATGTGGGAGGATACTGTGCTGGTGCTGTACGGTGACCATTTCGGCCTGCAGCCGAAGGACGTCCCGGCGGAGCAGGTGGAGGACGCGCTGGGCATCAAGTATGATGACCGGATCAGCCGGTTCAACATTCCGCTCGTGATCCACGTGCCCGGTATGAAGCAGGGACAGGTTGTGGAGCGGACCGGCGGACAGCTGGATGTGCTGCCGACGGTAGCCAATCTGCTCGGGGTATCGCTGAAGGACGAAGAGTTCACGGCGTTCGGGCATGATTTGCTGAATGTGGACCGCAACGTGGTGGGCATGCGCTATTATTTGCCGACAGGCTCGTTTTTTAATGATGAAGTGTTGTTTGTGCCCGGTAAGAGCTTCTCGGACGGTGAGGCGGTCTCGCTGGATACGCATGAGCCGGTGAAGGATTTCAGTGCCTATCAGAGCGATTACGACTATATCCTGAAGCTGATGGGCTTATCTGATGAATATGTGAAGCTGCTTCCGCAGCGTTAGGAGGATTTTATGAAAAGACTATGGAAACCCGAGTACCTCATCTCGCTGGCCGGCGCTGTGCTGATCCTCTATCTGCTGTTCGTGCGGCCCTTCACAGGCGTTGCCGATAACGGCGATTTCCTGCGGATGATGAATACGGTCGGACTGAATTATTTTGATGCCGGGGAGGACTATGCCGACCGCTTCTTCAGCTACAGTCATTCTAAGTTTGCTTATGATGATCTGTTCAAGGGCTTCTACCCCTCCTCGCAAATTTTGCTGGTGCTGGTGCCAAGGCTGCTTGCGGGTTTATTTCACGGCAGCTACTTCGATATCCGTCTTCTGGCAGTTGTATATGCAGTGCTGCTGCTGGCTGCCACGTGGATGATCGTCAAGCTGGGCGCGAAGAGCTCCTATGCCACAGGTCTGCTGCTGGGTGCGGGAATGCTGTTTGTATTCTACGATATCGGCTATCTGGCTTATTTTAACTCCCTGTTCGGTGAACCCGTGTCAATGGTCTTCATGCTGCTTACATTCGCCCTGGGTCTGAGGCTTACCGGGCAGGAGCGGCCGTCCTCGAAAGGGCTGGTATTATTTTTCATTGCCGTGCTATTTCTGGTCTGCTCCAAAATCCAGAATGCCCCCGTCGGCCTCGCCTTCGCGCTGATCTTCCTGCGTCTGCGGACGCTGAATGGAACAGGCAGCTGGCGCAAGCTGGCGCTTAGCTTAGGGGTGGCCACGGCGCTGGTATCAGTGGTCCTGTATGTGACTGCGCCGAAGGAGCTTAAGCATATCAACCTGTACCAGACGGTGTTCTTCGGCATTCTGAATGAGTCTCCGGATGTTCGCGGGGATCTGCGTGATCTGGGATTGCCGGAGCGGCTGGAGGTACTGGCGGGGACGAATTATTTCCAGGGGGATACGGCGATCAAGCAGGATGATCCATCGCTGGGCCCGGATTTCTATGACCGTGTATCGCATAAGGATGTGCTATTCTTTTATATGAAGCATCCCGGCCGGTTAATAGAGAATATGAAGTATGCGGCTGCTAACAGCATGTCCATCCGTCCCTACTATCTCGGAAGCTATGAGAAAAGCGAAGGCAAGCCTGCAGGCGCGGTAGCGGGAATGTACAGCGGGTGGAGCGAGCTCAAGAACAAGCATCTGCCCCATTCCCTCGGGTTCCTGGCGATTTTCTACCTGGTGTATTACGCCGGACTGCTCTATCAATACTTCCGTACGCGGGAGGCGGCAGGGCGGATTGCCGGAGAACTGATGATGCTGCTGGGACTGATCGGGCTATTCTCGTTCCTGGTTCCGATCCTCGGTGACGGGCGCGCGGATATCGGCAAGCATCTGTTCCTGTTCAATGTCTGCTTCGATATGATGGCGGTAGCGATGCTGGGCTGGACGCTGCATAAGCTGACGAAGCTGCTGAAATAACTTATCATGTCAAACCCTTAATTGACCCCTAGCGGATTATAGAATACAATGTGTTTGGAACTTTAGTAAAAGAGTGGAAATGGCTTGATACAGCCTCATCCTATAAGGGGGCCGCTATGGGGAATGACGAATACAAGAATAAGATCGAACAGGCAAGACAGGAACTGAACAAACTGGCCTTGGAGTACGGGATGCAGGATGTCCGGGTACTCCGCCAATCGGTGAAGCTGGATGCGCTTCTGAACGAATACAGTGATTGTAATACGGAGAAGGATGATCAGCTTTATTAGAGAAATACAGAGCAGCTATGCCAATTCAAGAGACATCTCGGGCGTTCAACGCCTTGAGGTGTCTTTTTTAATCTCCCAGCAGCTCGCGGAGCATCTTCTGCCGGTCGGTCATGAAGGCGCGGGTGACCGTATAATGCTCCGTGTCTTCCAGCGCAACAGGCGTAATGCTCTCTCCCTCCAGCAGGAGAATCTCCGCACCCGGATAGGACATCAGAATCGGGGAGTGGGTGGCGATGATGAACTGGGAATTCTGCTCAGCCAGCTCATGCATCCGCGCCAGCAGAGACATTTGCCGTACAGGAGACAAGGCCGCCTCGGGCTCATCCAGGATATAAAGGCCCTGTCCGCTGAAGCGGTGAACGAACGTAGAGAAGAAGGATTCTCCATGAGACTGCTCATGCAGCGAGCTTCCTCCATAGGAGTCTTTAATCAGATTGCCTGCGTCCGGCTCTTCATCCAACTCATCGATATAAGAAGCCACGTTGTAATAGCTCTCCGCACGCAGGAAAAAGCCGTCCTTCGGCCGCCGTACGCCTCTGGCAATCCGCAGGTATTCATAGAGGCTTGAATGGGAGGCATGGGTATTGAATGAGAAATTCAGCGTCCCTCCTTCCGGATTGAATCCCCAGGCAGCAGCAAGGCCCTCCAGCAAGGTAGACTTCCCGCTACCGTTCTCCCCTACAAGAAAAGTGACCTGCTTCTGAAAAGCAAGCCGTTCCAAGGTTCTTACCACCGGCAGATGAAACGGATAGCTTCCGAAGGAAGGGACCGCCTCGCGCAGCAGCTCGACATGGCGCAGATACAGCATAGGACCATAGATTGAACTCATATCTCAATTCCTCCTCGAAAGGTGATGCCTCTAATTGTAGATGATTCCCGGGGTCCCCGCAAAGTACTTGAGTAAGCTTCAGAGTGTGGCCTCACTTTGTGGGGCTGTTATGGGGTCCCCGCAAAGTACTTGAGTAAGCTTCAGAGTGTGGCCTCACTTTGTGGGGCTGTTATGGGGTCCCCGCAAAGTACTTGAGTAAGCTTCAGAGTCTGGCCTCACTTTGTGGGGTTGTTATGGGGTCCCCGCAAAGTACTTGAGTAAGCATCGGAGTGCAGAGCATGCACTTGCATGGACAAGAGTGGATGAATTCTGTAGAGGTTCGGGCCAAGCGGGCGAAAGACCGGGGGGCATATGCCAATTTCGGCGTGATACAGACAGATGTCCATGAGGCGGATGCTGACTCCGCATATAGTACTACTGTCTTGAGAATATAACGGGGCAGGGTGAAGGCCGTGAAAACAAAAAAGAGAGGCGGGCTTCCACGGGATTACCGGGATGGCTATCTGCAAGGGTACCATCTCGGCCTGTGCGAAGCCGTGAAGCGCCTGAATACTCCTGAAGTGGGAGAACGCCAGCCGTTAAAACTGATGTATGTTCCCCAAGGGTTTCAGGCCATCGATGCGGGAGTCGCAGAAGCGCTGCGGCTGCTGGTAAGCGAGCTGATCATCTGTCCTCCGGAAACTATGCTGGAGGTGGCATCGCGCGAATTGCCTGAGGCGGTGCTGGTGATGAACGGGCTGCATGTATTTCCGGAGAATCATCTGGAACAAATTACGGCAATAAGACAGCTGGGTATCCCGGCGGCGATCTGGTTTGTGGATGATCCTTATTTCACCGAGGACACATCCGTCATCTGCCGGCATTACGATTATGTGTTCACGCATGAACTGGGCTGTGTGGAATTCTACCGTTCGCTGGGGACGGCGTCTGTGCATTACCTTCCGCTGTGCGTCAACCCCCAGATGTTCTACCCGCGCCACACCGGACCGCAATATCACTATGATGTCGTGTTCATCGGCAACGCCTTCCGCAACCGTACGGAGCTGTTCGATGAATTGGTCCCCTTCCTGCGGGGAAAGAAGGTGCTGATCGCCGGCGGGTTCTGGGAGCGGCTGGCCCACTTCGAGGAGCTGTCCCCGTACATCCGGGAGGGCTTCATCCCGCCGGAGGAGACAGCCAATTATTACAGCGGCGCGAAGCTGGTCATTAATATCCACCGGCCCTGGGAGGGAGGGATGGATAACCGGAATACGTTCCAGCTTCCGTCCCTCTCCATTAATCCCCGGACCTATGAGGTCAGCGCCTGCGGGACGATGCAGCTGACCGATATCCGGCAGGATCTGGATATTCACTACAAGCCGGGCCGGGATCTGGAGACCTTCGCTTCTGCCGATGAGCTGAAGCGCAAAATTGATTATTACCTGAAGCACGACAAGGAGCGCCGGCAGTATGCGCTGCGGGGACTGCAGACCACGCTGCGCCGGCATACCTTTACTTCACGTCTGCCTCATTTACTGGGTGTTCTTACTTCAAGAGGGTGAATTTCATTATGGATCAAAAGGAGCGAATACTCATGAACAACGAATTTATTATGCCTGCCCCGCCGTTGCCGAGAACCCCTGCGGAGGAAGAGAAGCTGCGGGGACGTCTGACCGGCTTCAAGGGAGGCTATGACGAAGGATATCTGCGGGGACGTCTGGCCGTTCTGGACGGACGCCCGGAGGAGCCGCAGCCGGTAAGGAATATCCATGTGATGTACGTGGCTTCAGGCAAGGGCTATCCGTATTCACCGCTGGATGATGCCGTGCTCTTCGCGCTGCAGCGGTTAACGGTTCAGGTCACGATTACTGATGTGCGGCAGAATCTGGTGGAGCTGGCTTCTGCCCAGCGTCCCGACCTCGTGCTGGTGCTGGATGGTCTGGATTTACCGCTGGAGCAGGTGGCTATTCTGCGGGGCCAGGGCATTAAGACCGCGATCTGGCTGACCGATGATCCGTATTACACCGATTTCACAATGAAGATTGTGGCTCACTATGACTATGTATTCACACTGGAGCGTAATTGCGTAGAGATCTACCGCGGCCTTGGCTGCACGGAGGTCCACTATCTGCCCTTTGCCGCACACCGTGAGCATTACCGTCCGACTACCGGACGTTCGCCGTTCAGCCGGGATGTCAGCTTCATCGGGTCTGCCTACTGGAACCGGATTAATTTCTTCCGCGATATTATGCCGGAGCTGATGAGCTATAACACGGTCATTAACGGAATCTGGTGGGACCGGTTGCCGGAAGCGCCGCTCTATGGCGACCGGATTGAGATCGGTAAATGGATGTCCCCCCAGGAGACGGCTGTAGCCTACAGCGGCTCGAAGATTGTGATTAACCTTCACCGCTCGCACATTGACGATGCAGTCAACAACAACGCACTGTATATTCCAGCCGTATCGCCGAATCCGCGTACGTTCGAGATTGCTGCCAGCGGCACGCTGCAGCTCAGCGATGCCCGTGACGATCTCGGCTCCTTCTACAAGGTGGGCGAAGAGATCGACACCTTCTCCAGCTCTCGCGAGCTGATGGACAAAATTCAGTATTATCTGACGCATGAGGAAGAACGCCGGGAGATGTCCCTCCGCGCCTTCGAGCGGACGCTCAGGGATCATACGTATACCAGACGTCTTAGTCAGCTGCTCACTATTATTTACGGGTAAGCCAGCAGGGCAATCGTAGAACAGGCTGTCAGCAAATGTGCGTATCACAGGGGACAGGTGTCGTGCCGGCAGCTGTGCCCCCTCAATATACTGGAGTACCGGGCAGAGATGTTAGCCTGTCAGCTAATATACCCGTCCCAAGCAGGAGCACTGCTGAGTGATAGTAGATTGTGTGCATTCAAAATTAGGAGGTGAATGGCTGCTCCACAGCCCTTCGCAGGGGAGCGCCGAGACACCATGGCCGACAAAGCGACGATCGTCCTCTTTTCCCATGTCTCCAACACGCGCAGTATTACGGGTGCGGAGAAGCTGCTGTTATTCTTCAGCCGGGAGCTGTCTCCTTACTTCAATTGTATCCTCGTAGCCCCGCAGGACGGGAAGCTGACACAGCTGGCCCGGAGCTACGGCCTTCAAGTCCGGCTGATGTCTATTCCGCTGGTCTATGGAGTGTACACTCCCTATGCCGGTCTTCCGGCAGATATCCGCAAGCTGCAGGAGGGCCGGGAATATCATGAGCTGACTCACTGGCTTGCGGAGCTTCGTCCGTCCTTCGTGATCACCAGCACCTGTGTGCATGCCCTGCCGCCAATCGCGGCGAAGTCAATGGGCATACCCGTGATCTGGAAGATTTCGGAGACCATTACAGACAACGAGTTCACCCCGGTCAGCGTAGAGCTGATCCACAACAACAGCGATGAGATTCTGGCGATTTCACAGACAGCGGCAGCGTGCTTCCCCGAGGAGATCCGCGATAGCAAGGTGACCCAGCTTCCTCCGTCATGGAGCGACGCGGATTTGATGTTCGAGGCCTGGAGCAAGCTGCGCGGGGAACGGCGGAGTGAGCTGAAGATCGCCCCGGGGGACCCGCTGATCGGCTATGTCTCTTCCTTCATTAATAAGGAGAAGGGGCTGGAGCATTTCGTCAAGATGGCGGTTCTGGTGCATGAGCAGCATCCGGCTGCCCGCTACCTTGTAGTGGGGACTCCCGGGGATAAAAGCTACTATGAGCGCTGTGTCCGCAAGGTGAAGCTGGAGGGTCTGACCTCACGCTTCCGGTTTGTCGGGTACGAAGAATGTCTGCCGGCCGCTTACTGCGCGATGGATCTGCTTGTTGTCCCCAGCCTGATCCGGGAAGGCTTCGGCATGACGGCCCTGGAGGGCTATGCCTTCAGCAAGCCGGTTGTCGCTTATGATTCCGGCGGCCTGCGGGAGATTCTGGACGCCGCAGGCTGCGGCGAGCTGCTAGTGCCTGCGGGAGACATGGATGCGCTGGCCGGGCGGGTGAACGCGCTGCTGGCCGACCAGGCGATGGCGGCCGGCATTGGCCGGCAGGCGCGGGAGCGCATCGAGGCCGTCTACGGCCCGGCGGCTTACCGCGCCCGGCTGCAAGGCTTAGCGGAGAGGTGGCATCTCCGCTACTGCCTCCAGCCGCCACAGCTCATCGGCGGCCCGGAAGCCCCGCCCGCAGCTGTGCCAGCGGGCGGGAAGAGCGCCCCCGCGGCACAGCCGACGCGGGGCAAGACCGGGCGCCGCGCCGCACGGCTGCGGGCCGCGAAGCTGCGGCGCGGCAGGCTGCGCCGCGCCAAGTCCCGGAGCGGCGCGGCGGGGACGCGCCCGCGCCGTAAGAAGCGCGCGGCAGGCTCCGCGCGCCGTCGGGCCAGCGGCGGCAAGAAGCGCCGCGCGGGCCAGGCCGGAAGCCGCCGGAGCAAGCGGCGGCGTAAGGCATCCTGAGCAGCCTGCCCGGTTCCTGAGGGCAGGCCATAATCAAAGGGGAGTGAACCCATGAAGATCATGACGATTTTGGGCACCCGGCCCGAGATCATCCGCCTTAGTGTCATCATTCCGCTGCTGGACCGGCATGCGGAGCGGCATGTGCTGGTGCATACCGGACAGAATTTCACGGCCAGCCTCAGCGGGGTATTCTTCGCGGAGCTTGGACTCCGCGCACCGGACTACGTGCTGCAGGATAAGCAGGCCGGGCTCGGGGGCCAGCTGGCCGCCATGTTCGGCAGCCTGGAGAGCATCCTGCTTCAGGAGAAGCCGGACCGCGTACTGCTGCTGGGTGATACCAATAGTGCGCTGTGTGCCATTCTGGCCGAGCGGATGGGCATCCCTGTGGTGCATATGGAAGCAGGCAACCGCTGTTACGATCTGAAAGTGCCGGAGGAGAAAAACCGCCGTGTCATAGATGCCGTCTCCACCATAAATATGCCGTATACCCAGCAGAGTAAGAGACATCTGCTCAGCGAAGGGTTCCCCAGCCAGCGTATCGTGTTAACCGGAAATCCCATCCATGAAGTGATTACGCATTACGACGAGCAGATCGCGGCCAGTGACATCCTGTCCCGGCTGAAGCTGGAAGCCGGCCGGTATCTGCTGGTGACAGCCCACCGGGCCGAGAATGTCGATGATCTGGAGTCGCTGCTCCAGATTATGTCCGGGCTGAACCTGGTGGCTGAGCATTTGGGACTCCGCCTGATCTGCAGCATCCATCCCCGTACACGCTCCAAGCTTACGGAGGAGTTCCCGCTAAGTATGAACCCGCTGGTGGAGTTTCACGAACCCTTCGGATTTTTTGACTTTGTTCATCTCGAACGTTATGCCCTGTGCGCCATTACCGACAGCGGCACCGTTCAAGAAGAATGTTGCCTGATGGGAGTGCCTACGGTGACCATACGCAGGACGACAGAACGCCCGGAGACCGTAGATTGCGGAAGTAATGTAGTGTCCGGGGTAGAACAGAACAGCATCCTGCGCTGCACCGTGCTGATGACGTCGCTTAAGCCCGATTGGGAGGCGCCGGAAGGGTATCTTGCCCAAGGTGTCTCGGTAAAGGTAGTTAAATTTCTGCTTGGAGGGAACCTGCATGTTCAATAATAAACGGATTCTGGTTACAGGCGGTACCGGTTCCTGGGGGCATGAGCTGATCCGGCAGCTGCTGCCGCAGCATCCCAAAGAAATTATCGTATTCTCCCGCAGTGAGTCTGCACAGGTAGCCATGAGCCGTGAATTTGAAGATAAGCACCTCAGCTTCATCATTGGCGATATCCGTGACAAGGATGCGCTGGTAGCTGCCTGCCGCGGTGTGGATTATGTCTTTCATCTGGCCGCGCTCAAGCATGTGCCTGTCTGCGAGGACCAGCCGTATGAGGCGCTCAAGACGAATGTGGTCGGCACACAGAATGTCATTGAAGCTGCGATTGCCAACAATGTGGAGAAGGCGATCTATATCTCTACCGACAAGGCGGCCAATCCGTCGAACTTCTACGGCATGACCAAGGCCATCGGCGAGAAGCTGTTCGTCTATGCCAATCTGATCGGCTCAGGCACCAAGTTTGTCACCGTGCGCGGAGGTAATGTGCTGGGGACGAACGGCAGTGTGGTCCATCTGTTCATGAAGCAGATCAAGGACAAGGGACAGGTAAGGATAACGGATATGAACATGACCCGGTTCTTTTTCACCCTGCGCGATGCGATTACCCTGCTGTTCAAGGCCTCCGATGTCAGCATCGGCGGCGAGATCTTCGTCATGACCATGCCGACCTGCCGGATCGTGGATCTGGCCGATGTGCTGATCGAAGCTTCCGGCCGGACGGATGTCAGTATGATCGAGACCGGCATCCGCCCGGGTGAGAAAATCCATGAGATCCTGATGAGCGATTTCGAGAGCCTGACTACAGTGGTCTATGATGAGCAGTACCTGGTTATTCTGCCTACGCTTGATATGCCGGAGCTGAAGGAGCATTACCGTCATTACCCCCATGTGTCCTTCAGCAGCTTCAGCTCGGAGAATCATCTGATGGAGCAGGCTGAAATCAAGGATATCCTGATCCGGGGAGGGTTCCTCCAGTGAAGCTCCTTATTCTCGGCGGAAATGGTATGGCAGGTCATATGCTGGCGGAGTATTTTCGCCGCCAGGGCAAGCACCACATCTTCCATACAACCCGGGATAAGAAGGATCTTGGAGGGTTGTATGTAGACGCCGACGACATTGCCGGCGTAGAGAAGCTGGTTGAAATCGTCTCCCCCCATTGCATTATTAATGCGATGGGGGTACTCAATCAATTCGCCGAAGCGGACCGGATCGGCGCGTATCATGTCAACGGATTTCTGCCCCACCGCCTGCGGCGGGCAGCGGACCAGATTCATGCCCGGCTCATCCATATCAGCTCCGACTGCGTGTTCGAAGGAACACGCGGCGGATATACGGAGGAGGATGCTGCGGATGGAACCTCGGTCTACGCCCTCACCAAGAGTCTTGGAGAAGTGCGTGATCCCGGACATCTCACCATCCGTACCTCCATTATCGGGCCCGAGATCCGCTCCGGCGGAATCGGCCTCATGGAATGGTTCCTGGCCCAGAAAGGCCGGGTAACCGGATATGAATGCGTGATGTGGAATGGAGTCACCACCCTGGAGCTGGCCAAAGCCATCGATTCCCTGCTGGACTCGGATCTCTCCGGGCTGATTCATCTGGCCCACCCGCAGCCCGTAAGCAAATATCAGCTGCTGCAGATGATGCAGACCGCATTTCATAAAGAGGATGTTGAGATCATCCCGCAGCAGACGCCGGTTCAGGACCGGACGCTGATCAGTACGAGAAGCGATGTCACGATTGAGCTGCCTTCCTATCCCCGGATGCTTAGCGAGCTTGCCGACTTTATGCGCAGCTCAGAGCTGCTGACATGAGCGGGCGGCGTCTCCTTATTACCGGAGCTTCCGGCTTTACGGGCAGGCATGCCGTGGCCTACTTTGCCGCCGGAGGAGCGGAGGTGACTGCTGTAGTCCGCCGCAAGCCAGCTGCGGAGTTGTTTCCGGAAGGCGTTCAGCAGTACGTCTGTGACCTGGGGGACCGCAGGGCTGTGGCGGCAATGATTGGAGCGGTGAAGCCGGATCAGGTGCTGCACCTGGCAGGCAAGAATTCGGTCCCGGAGTCCTGGCGGGACCCGCTGCTCTACATGGAAACCAATGTAATGGCTACTCTATATTTGCTTGAGGCGCTGCGTGTCCAGCCGGCCAGCCGTATTCTGGTGGCCGGCTCCCGGCTTAAGTATAGACCGGGTGCGGCAGACCCGCCCCACCCCTACAGCCTTAGCAAGACGCTGGAGGAGCTGGTATCGCTGGCCTGGGCAACGCTGTTTGCACAGCCGGTGCTGATGGCGGAGCCCTCGAACCTGATTGGTCCGGGTCCGTCCACCGGCTTCTGTTCCCTGCTGGCACAGCATATTGTGCGCAGTGAAGCAGCCGCTGTAACCGGATCGGCTGCACCTGCGGCGTTTCGGCTCTCCTCGCGCCATGCGCTGCGTGACTTTCTGGATGTGCGTGATGCGGTCAGGGCCTATGGCTTCATTCTGGATTCAGGCGAGACAGGAAGGATCTACCGCATTGATTCCGGGACAGAGCGGGAGCTGGGGGAGGTTGCGGCGAAGCTGCTGGCCCATGCCGCAGCTCCGGTTGCGATGGACTGGGGCCCGCAGGAGGAGCGCAGTCGGGGCAATCCTTCCCCGACACCTGCCGTTCCGGCGAAGCCTTCATTTGAATCTGCTGATAGTAAGGTACCGCCTGAAGAATCGGGGGACTATGCTGTTATTTCCGGCTGGATGCCGGAGATTGCGCTGGACCGTTCGCTGGCGGATATTATCGGCTATACAAGGGCCGGTAAGGAAGGAAGGTTGTTATGAAGCCCAGAGTATCCGTAGTTATTCCTTTTTACAATTGCCCTTATATTGAGCAGGCGCTGCAGAGCGCCATGAGCCAATCCTGGCAGCCTTATGAGATTATCGTAGTGGATGACGGCTCTACAATGCATGCTGAGCGAATCGCCCCCTATTCGCCGTACATTCACTATCTGGGCAAAGCCAACGGAGGTACCGCCTCGGCTCTTAACCACGGCATTGCCCATGCCACTGGAGATTATGTAGTCTGGCTTAGCTCGGATGATATGTTCTATCGTGACAAGATCAATAATCAGGTTCTGTTCATGGAACAGAATCGTTTACTAATCTCGTATACCAACTTCAACTACATTAACGGAAACTCGCAGGCTACGGAGCTGAATGCTGCGGCTGTGTTTCCGAACCAGCTTGAATATCTGCGCTGCTTCCTGTACGGCAATCCCATCAACGGCTGTACGGTGATGTTCAAACGGGAGATCTTCGGAGCCATCGGGATGTTCGATGAAGCGCTGCCGTATACCCATGATTATGATCTGTGGTACCGGGCCATTCTGAACGGTTATGCGCCGGTGATGCTGAACCAGTCCTTGACGGCGTACCGCCGGCATGAGGGGATGGGCACGCTCAGACACTACGATGTCATCATGGCCGAAGCTGCAGCAACCAGTGCCCGTTATCACGCTCCGTTAAGCGCCTTGATTGCTTCCATGGGCGGCTAGCTGCCGGAGCGCACAGCCGGCACGGCAGCACAGCCCAAGGTCAGGCAACTAACGCTTAGGAGGGAGAGCATATGTACCGGGAAATCGAAGTGAAAGACTTCCTGCCGGTCCTGCTGGAGCAGCTGAAATTCTCCGAGAGTATACTGGATATCGGCAGCGGTACCGGTACGCTGCTGGAGCGGTATGAAGCCGGTGTGGTGCTGGGGCTGGATATCCACAGGCCTTATCTGCTGCACCGTAAATACAAGGCTCCCCATATCATTCCGGTTCATGCCGATGCCGGCCATATCGATAAGCTGTTCCTGCCGGGAACCTTCTCTGCGGTCACTCTGATCGATTCTCTGGAGCATTTCTCGATGAGTGAGGGCATGGAGCTGCTGCGTAAGGCGGAGCTTATCGCTGCGAACCGTGTCATCGTATTTACACCGCGGGGCTTCTTCCCGCAGGAGGGCAAGGACCATTTCAATCTGCATGGAGAGTATTACCAGAAACACTGGAGCGGCTGGGAGCCTGAGGATTTTCTGAAGCTGGGCTACGCTGTAACCGTACTGAAGGGCTTTCACCATGCGGAGAATCCTTCATTCCGGGAAGCCTTCGGTGAGAATCATGCGCCGCTGGATGCCCTGCTCGCCTGCAAGACAGTATAAATGAACTTAGGGAGGAGGCCGGGGCATGAACCAGAAGACCAAGGTCTCGGTGGTGATTCCGTTCTATAATTGTCCCTACGTGCATCTGGCGGTCGAAAGCGTGCTGGCCCAGAGCTACATGGATATCGAGCTGATCGTGGTGGATGACGGTTCAACGCTCCATACGGAGAAGCTTGATCCCTATAGAAGCCGGATTGTATATGTCCGCAAAACCAACGGAGGCACCGGCTCGGCGCTCAATAAGGGAATAGAGGCAGCAAGCGGAGCTTATTTTGCCTGGTTAAGCGCGGACGATCTGTTCCATCCTGATAAAATCAGACAGCAAATAGAAGCTCTCCGCAGCTCAGGAACCTCCTTCAATCATACGGCTTACTACTATATTAATGAGCACGGGCAACGGATTCAGGACATTGTCCGAATGCCGGCCTGCAGCAGGCCGGCCCTCATACAGACCATGATGTCCAGCTGTCCGGTGAACGGCAGCACGGTGCTGTTTGATATGGACATTCTCTCCAGGGTCGGCAGGTTTAATGAGAGTCTCCTGTATACACAGGATTATGATATGTGGCTGCGGATTCTGCCTCATTATGAATGGTCTTATATAGAAGAGCCGCTGCTGGATTACCGTGTTCACAGTGAGATGGGCTCGGTCCTGCACAACGAAGCGCAGAACCGGGAAATTGCAATGGTGCAGTTCATGCACAGGGGCAATTTAACACAGCTGCTCAGAAAGGAGAGAAGGAATTGAGACTGACCTTTCCGGTTCTGACCTTATCCAGGGGTGGCGCGCAGCGGATGATCACCGAGCTGGCTAACCGTCTGGCTGAAATTGGCCATGAGGTCGTTGTTCTTATGCCCAGCCTGGGTATTGTGGAGTATGAGATGAAATGTCCGATTATCCCTGTGCCCGCCCCGGTACTTACAGAAGATCATTTTCCCTACGGGGATGTCATTATCTCCAATTATTATACAACCGTTCCGGTTGCCGAGCGTGCCAGCCGGCAGGGCAAAGGGCTGCATATCCGGCTGGCCTTATGCTATGAGCCGAATTTCCTGCCGGATAATAATCAGTCGTTCGCCTCCTACGGCATTACCCGCAACCTGCTTGTACTGTCGCGCTGGCAGCAGGAGGTCATACGGATCAATCACGGCATTAAAGGCAGAATTGTTCCGGTCGGCGTTGATCCGGATTTTCATAATACGCATTTTCGCGACAACCCTAACCGGCCGCTGATCGTATCGGTCATTATGCGGCGTCCCGAGGGCGGATTCTCCGGTCACCGGGAACAGGATTACCTGATTCAGCAGCTCGACATGGTCAAGCGGCTTCATCCTGAGGTGGAGATCTATATTATGACTCCCCCTGCGGAATATGCCGCTTCCAGGAGTCTGCAGGACTTGCTTAACTCCGGGCGCTATCAGCTTCGGACACCCGCGAATGACAATGAGCTGGCTTATCATTATAATGAGACAGATATTTTTGTCAGCGCAAGTACCAATGACGCCGGTTCGTTGCCGGGGCTGGAGGCGATGCGCTGCGGTGCGGCGCTGGTCACCGTATATTCAGGAGGGAACCTCGAATACTGCGCACACGGGCAGAACTGTCTGATGTCGTATCGGCATGAGAACCGTCTTGCTGCGGATATCGTGACGCTCATTAAGGACCGGGAGCTTCGCCGGCGTCTGGCTGCCCGAGGAGAGCAGGATTCCTTACAGTTTACCTGGGAGAGAAGCGTGCAGATTTTCCAGGCTGAGCTGTTTGAGATGGTGTCCAGACAAGGCACGTAATGCCTCAGGGCAGAATGCCATACACGGAGAAACCTTCACCCCCCGGCTGATGCTGGGGGGTGAAGGTTTTTTTGCCGGAAGACAGGGGATATGAAGCTTGCAATAGTTAGAAGATAGAGAAGGAATTCATCATCTCGCGGAAGGAATGCGCATACTGATCGAATCCGAAATGCGTAACCATATGCTGGCGGCCCTGATAGCAAATGGCTTCACGCAGCGGAATGTTATTCATCAGCTCCAGGCCTTCGTTCACAGCTGCCTCCACATTGCCAAGCGGATAGAATTTGCCGGTAATATTATGGGTGATGAAGGATCTGACCCCGTCGGAATCCGTACTGAGTACAGGACAGGAGCAGCAGACAGCCTCGGCTACGGCATATCCGAAGCCTTCTGTGACAGAGCTGGACAGCAGGAAGCCTCCTGAAGCAGCGATCGATGAATAGTAGACAGGCATCATCTGGTTAGGTATATTCGTGAACACATTCAGCCGGTCATTCAGGCCGAGGGACAGCAGTTCTTTGTCAAATTGCTCCCTTTGGCCTTCAGTAGCAAGAGCGGGATCATGGAACATCCACAGATGAAGATTAGGCTTGAACCGCCGGACTTGCTGGGCAACCTTCAGGTATTCACTCCAGTTTTTGTTAGGTTCCAGCCGCCCGACCCAGGCGATAACCGGATCAACGGGCGCTTCGCCGGGGACATGCTGGAAGGCCTGCACATCAACAATGTTCGGAATAACATAGCGCTGCAGCCAAGGGCAGATCTCGATAAACAGCTCCAGTAAATGATCGGTGGGGGGAATCAGCACGGCATTGCAGAAGGCTTGCAGATATGGCACGGAATCTATAATCACATTGCGGGCTTCGCTTCGTGTTCCCAGACCCTGGGACTCGTAGATCAGGATGCCGCCATACCCCAACCGGCGCAGGCGTTCCAGCAGCAGATAATCGGAGGTTACGATAATGGCGTCATAATGATGGGTATTCAGTACAGTTCTGATCTCTTCATCCTGGTTCGTGATAAATACCGGGAAGCTTACACTATTGTCGGTGCCGGACCCCGGCATGAGATAGAGCACATGGCATTCGATGCCGTTCTTCTGAAGGCTCTCACACCGCAGTCTGTTCAGGGTCTCAACCCCGCCGCTCGGTACATAAAACGTAAATAGTATTCTCAAGCTTACCCCTCCTGATCTGAACTGCCTGCGGAGAAACACAGTCTGCTGTTATATAAGATACGCCGGAGTTCTCTTACATGTGACTGTGGGGGCAGCTCTGCCAAATCCTTTCTGGATAACCGGGCAGCGGAGGAGCCATGCTAAGGGTTGTCACACTACACTACATTATTCTGTGATGGGGGATGAAGGAATGTTGCGATCGAAATTCGGCTTGTCCGTGTCTGCAGCCTTGCTGCTCGGCGCCATGAGTTTAACTGGCTGCGGTGCCGGCCATTCGGCAGATAGCGGTAATATGCAGACGAAAAGTGTACGGGGGACAGACGGGCGAATCCACGTGAACTCCGCAAGGGACATGAACCGTGACGATGACTTCGGCAGCATGGAGATCAGCAAGGAATTGGCTGACCGTGTTGCGGCTATGCCCGAAGTCCGTTCGGCTAACGTTATTATGGTTGGCAGAAGCGCTTATGTCGCTGTAATGCTGGAGGATGCTTCGGGCAAGGTTCACACCCGGAGTACCACCCGCGAGAAAGCTACCGGAAGAGGAACTGCTGCGGGGGTTCCCGGAATGACGGGAACAGGCGGCTCCATGGCCGGCATTCCGGGAAGTCTGACAGGCACTGGAACCATTGGCGGTACAGGCATAGCGGCTCCCGAAGATTATCCGGGGAACGGCAATAACGGGCTGATGTCCAGAAGCAATATGGGGGATGATAAAGACACGCTTCCCGGGGAGATCAAGAACAAAATCGCCGCAGAGGTTAAAAAAGGCAACACATACGTCAGCAATGTCTATGTCTCGGCGAACCCGGATTTCGTGGAACGGGCTGATTATTATGCCCGGGAATTCCGTGCCGGACATCCGCTCAAAGGCTTCGCGAATGAATTCCGCATCATGGCGGAACGGATTTTCCCTGCGCGCAGCGGACAGTAAGCAGCGCTACAGCATTGTGCCTTGAATGTAGATAGTATTCCAGAGGGATATGAGGCTTATTCAAATGACGGGCACCAGTGAATAGAGATAGACGCAAACAATGCAGCCACCGCACCCGGAAAGCCGGGTGAGAGGGCTGCATTGCCTGCGTTTATAAGGATACGAAGCTGTGTCTTATCCGGATTAGGCCTCCAGCTTGCGTCCGCCGATCCATACGCCGCGCAGGTTCAGGTCTTGATCCAGCTGCAGAATATCGCCGCGTTTGCCTGCCTCAAGCGTTCCGATAGACCGCTGCATGCCGAGCGACAGCGCCGGATTAAGGCTGGCAGCCTGTGAGGCTTCCAGCAGGCTGAGACCGACCTCCTGAACCAGATAACGGAACCCGCTTATCATCGTCAGTGTGCTGCCGGCCAGCGCTTCGGGGTGCTCCTTCAGCGTGGCTATGCCGTCCTTGACGATCACAGGCAGATCACCGATGGCATACTCTCCGTCGCTGAGTCCGGTTGCTGACATGGCATCTGTAATCAGCAGCAGATTATGATTGTTTTTGAGCCGGGTAATGAGGCTGATGGCTGCCGGATGAACATGGATACCGTCGGCAATAACCTCGGCTCTGATCCGGGGATCGAACAGGACGGCACCGGCCGTTCCCGGCTTGCGGTGATGCAGCGGCGTCATGGCATTGAACATGTGCACCGCCTGGTTCAGCCCGGCATCGGCAGCGGTAATCACTTGCTCGAATGTGGCATCTGTGTGGCCGAGCGCAGCCGTAATACCATGCTTGCGCAGCCACTGGATAGCTTCCAGGGCAGCTTCGCGCTCAGGGGCCAGGGTGACCTGACGGATCAATCCCGGATACTTTTCCTCCCATTCCTCCAGCCATTCTATATTAGCCGGAACAATGTGCTCAGGATTCTGCGCTCCAGGCCATCTTACGCTGATGAACGGTCCCTCCAGATGCGCGCCTACCAGCCTTGCATAAGGCATGCCGCCTTCACGGGCGCGGTAGGAGTGTACCTCAGCCAGCACCTGATCGATATCTGCCTTGGCAGCCGTCATGGTTGTAGCAAGCATAGAGGTCGTTCCGTGTGAGGCATGGAACCGAGTGATGTCGTCAAGAGCATCTGCATCGCTGTACATGAAGTCATGTCCGGCTCCGCCGTGCACATGCACATCGACGAATCCGGGGATCAGCAGACCTTGCGGCTCCCGGGTGATTGTCTGCCAGCTCTCATAGGCTGCGGGCAGCCAGGAAGCCTCTCCGGCATATTGAATCAAGCCATTCGCTACGGCAATTACACCCATCTCGATGATTCCGTCAGGAGTCAGCACCTTGCCGTACAACAATTCTCCGCACGTACCGTTTATTTCAGCCATTTCGCGGCTCCTTCATCCAACAGGACGACCACATTCGGATGGCTCTGCAGCAGCGAGGCGGGACACTGGGTAGTGATTGGGCCCTCCAGCGCATTTTTAACCGCTTCCGCCTTCTCTTCCCCGCGGACAAGCAGGACAATCTGCTTCGCCTTGAGAATGCCGCCAATCCCCATCGTTACGGCTTGGCGCGGCACATCCTCCACACGCTCGAAGAAGCGGGCATTGGCCTCCCGGGTCTCTTCCAGCAGGTCAACCACATGCGTCCCGCTGCTCAGGCTGGCGTCCGGCTCATTGAAGCCAATATGGCCGTTGCTGCCGATGCCGAGAATCTGGAGATCCACAGGGCCGTTATCCTCCAGCATCCGGTCATAAGCCAGACATTCGGCTTCCAGATCGGGGGCATTTCCGTTAGGGACATGGGTGCGGGCCAAATCGATATCAATATGGTTGAACAGATGCTCATTCATGAAGCTGCGATAGCTCTGCGGATGATCCACAGGGAGCCCGACATATTCGTCCAGGTTATAGGACGAGGCTTTGGCGAAGCTGACATTGCCTTTGCGGTGCATCTCCACCAGCTTCTCATATACCCCGACAGGTGAGCTTCCGGTAGCCAGTCCCAGAACGGCTCTGGGATTGCTCTGCAGCAGGCTGGCGATCAGGTTGGCTCCTGTAGCTGCGAAATCTTCTTCATGCTGAAATTTCAAAATATTCATTAGATTTGACCTCCCCGTTTATGACGGTAATGTTGGACGTTCCTGTAGGACTGCTCAAGTCTCGGGATGAAATCCCCGAACCGGGTACTGACCATACCGGTGAACAGAATATCGATAATATGCAGCTGTGCGATTCTTGACGCCATATCTCCGCGCCGCATGCCCTGCTCAAGAGACGAGGAGAACAGCGGGAAATCAGCGAGTGTAGCCAGAGTACTGCTTCCGTAGGAGGTTAACGACACTGTAGCTGCGCCGCTTGCGGCCGCACAGGTTAAGGCATCGACTGTCTCCGGGGTCTCCCCCGAATAAGAGACTGCGAAGGCTACATCGCCGGAAGAGAGTGAGGAAGCGGAAGTAATCTGCATATGGGAATCGGCAAAAGCGGTGCAGTTCACGCCGATGCGGATCAGCTTCTGATAGAAATCCTGGGCTACGATGGATGAGGTTGCCATCCCGTACAGATCAACCCGCCGTGCCCGGCACAGCAGATCAATGACCTGCTGCAGCCGGCTCAGATCCAGCAGCGAGGTAGTGTCCCGGATCGAGGCCAGGTGGTTGGCCTGCATCGCCTCTACAATGAATGGCAGCGGATTACCGGCCACGATGTCCTGATAAGAGGAGCTGCCCGCCTCCGGCGAGCCGTCGCTATGCGCCAGCTCAGCCGCCAGCTTGAGCTTGAAATCGGGATACCCCTTGAAGTGCAGCGCTTTGCAGAAGCGCGTAATCGTCGCCGTGCTGATGCCGCATTCCTCCGCCAGCTCCGTGATGCCCATATGGACAATTTCCCCGGGCGAGGCCAGAATGCGTTCAGCCAGCTTGCGTTCCACTTGTGACAGCTTGGGCTTGCCATGCTCCAGAGCATGCAGAATGGGAGACAAGCGTTCACCTTCTTTTCTATAGATTCAGATTCATGTAGCTTTCTCTACGTATAGAATGAAAATGCAGAAATGGACATGTAGTATGGATATACTTAGCTTTGCCTAATGTACCGATTATGAAATTGTTTTACACAATTAATACGTTTTTAAAGAAAATTATTTTCATATTCAGAATAAAACAAATCGCGGAAGGTTGCAATAGGCAGTTTGTTTGGGGTTGAAAAAGGAGAGGGAGATCGCGCTCATTAAACTTTAGAACCGTAGCAAAAACTCTTTGGACATCCCTGTATGAGGATCATAGTCAATTAGTTCACTGTGAAAATGCATCCCGCAAGGTTTGACAAGTGGCAGGAGATACAAAAAGCTGCAATCTGCGTGTTTGAGGAGCACACGGACAGATGGCAGCTTTTACATAACTAGTACAGTATCAGATTTAAATTAGTGAAAACCGTTATTTTTGCAACGCCCCGAGTACCGTACCTACTCATAGGCGATAGCCATAATTGTATTTTGTACAACTAAAACGCCTGGTTTGCTCCCCAGTATACGTTTAGCTGTATTTCGTACACTTAAAATCCCCGCTTTCCCGAGTTTCCACCCGTTGGGGCAGATTTAGTTGTACAGATTACAGCTATAAGAGGCAAGCCTTCTTTTTCGCTGTTTTTAAGTGTACATTATGCAACTATCCCTGAATGTCTACTTGGAACTACACGCCATAAAGCACTGCATGGTTGAACTGCATCAACTTCTTTAGGTCTGGCGCTCTACTATTATGATTACTTCGTGATCCCGTTTGCAGCCTTTGTCCTGTTGGCAGTCCGTCTGCCGCGCAGCAGTTCCCATAGAATGAAGACGAGAATCAGCAGCTGCGGGATGGTTGTCTCCCAGGTCGGATACATGCCAAGCCAGCCGATGGAAGGCAGACTGTGCCCGTTATGGGCAGGCAGCTTGTCGGCGATCTGCAATGCGTGGAGGCTCTCGCCAAGGAAACGGAACACCAGATAGTAGATCAGTACGGTAGCGGCGCGGAAGAAGGCGGCAACCGGCAACCGGGCACTCAGTGCAATCATGGCATAGCCGAGGATAATCAGGACCACCAGTGCACTGCCAATCCCGAGCAGCAGCTGAGAGGTGTCAATGGCCGGTGCCATCCCAGCATAGAAAATCGTAGTCTCCGCCCCTTCGCGCAGAATGGCCAGCGCAGCGATGAAGAACAGGTACCACAGATTGCCTTTGGCCAGGGCCCCTTGCATCTGGCGGTCCACATACTTGTTCCAGGCCGCTGTGCTGGATTTCCCATGCAGCCAGCGGCCGACGGTGAGCATCATGACCACAGCGACGAGGCCGGTGATGCCTTCGATCAGCTCACGCGCTCCGCCGGAGGCGGCTTGGGAGAGGGAATAGGTCAGCAATACGGCGAGGCCGATGCTTGCGGCCAGACCTGCCGCTGCGCCGGACCAGACCCAGCGGCGGGCCGCCGGTTCTGCTTCCCGGCGCAGATAGGCAAGCAGGGCAGCAAGTACAAGAATCGCCTCCAGCCCCTCGCGCAGCAGAATGAGTGCCGCATCCCATGCGGAATAAGTCCGTTCCCCGGACAGCGGCGTCAGCTCAGAGAGCATTGTGTCCATCAGCGATAGCGCTTGGTCCAGCTTCGGAGGGCTGGAGAGCAGATAACCGGTGACGGCGGTGCTCTCGTTCTCGATGCTGGCATAGACCTTGGGTGAGGCCAGCTGAACCTGGCCTTCGGCCGAAGGCCAGGCAGCGATGAATTGCTGCATTGTATCTGCGGCTGCCGCACTGTCACCAGCCTGGGCGGCGGTGGAAGCTTGCTTCAGATAGCTGATCAGCCCCTCAATGGAAGCCGGCTCCGCTGGCACACCACCGGTATCAACGGCCTGGCCTTCGCTGTAACCGGACAGCAGCGTTACCAGCGCTTCCGATTCCGCCTGCGCGGCCTCCCCCCGGACCGGCTCTGCCTGCAGCGCAATGCGCAGCAGGCTCATCTTCGTCTCCAGCAAGCCGTAGACGGCGGGATTGTCCGCCCGGATGCCGCGTTCCACTGGCGTCCAGCCGTTCACCACGGCGCGGTAGGCTTCCGCCGCCGCGGCCCAGTCGGCGCTCCGCGCCGCATCCCGCGTGCGCTCCGCCGCGGGCAGCAGCTTCGCCGCCGCTGCGCGTCCGGCGGCGCCCGTGTCACCGCCGCCTTCGCCTGCGGCGGCGGTGACGAACGCGTCCACGCTGCGGGCGAGCGTGGACAGGGCCGCCTTGGCGTGCGCTCCGCCGCCGCCCGCCAAGGCTTCCGCCGCGGCGGCCAGCGCGGCGTCCACTTCAGCAGCCGGACCGGCGAGTGCCGGGTCCGGCGTGCTCTCGTTCGCGCTGCGCCACAGCGCCGCGAACGAATCAACATCGGCCTCCGCCTCCGCCCAGCGGCTCTGGCCGGCCTCGACCAGCGCGCTGCCTACAGGCGGCAGCAGCTCATCCAGCGGCGCGCCTGACGCAGAAGCCGGCGCGCCGGGCAGCAGCACAAGCAGGCAGAGGAGCAGCAGCGCTGCCCTGAACTGCCGCCATGGACTCTGTGTAACCGTGATCATCATCGGGATCATTCCCTTCAAGTTTAGCGAGGAGGGGTCACTTGCAACGGACTCAGCTGCGCTTATTTTAGTAATATTAACGTTTCTGCAAGTTAAACGGACTCAGTGGAGCTTATGTACAAATAATTGGGAGGAAAACGCCCGCTGTAGCGGAAATAAGCGCCGTGCAGTCCGCTCAAGTAGCTGAATATGCTCGAAAAGAGAAAATAAAGGCCTCTCAGTCCGTAACGATCAGCTACCTTTCCGTCCTCTCCGGTCCCCGAATGGCCGCTACGCTTCCGGCCTCGCAATCCCCATAGCTCCTGCTTCCTCAGCGTCACCGGTCACAGCCTAGGCATTTCATCCCTCGAGCAGCTGCTCCCCGATATAGCCGCCTTCGCGCACACCCGGGAAGCAGGCGAAGACGGCGCTGCCGGTGTGAACCATATATTCATTCAGCCGGTCATTTTTGGCGAGGCGCTGCTGGATGCTGACGAACTGCTCCATCAGGTCCTTTTGGAAGCTGATGAATACCAGACCGGCATCGAGCTGTCCGGTCTTAAGATCCATGCCGCTGGAATAGGAGTAGGAGCGCCGCAGCATTTGGACCGAGCCGTCTCCGTGGGCGAGAGCGGAATGGGAGTCCGGCGGGATGAGCGGCTTGCCGGCAGCATCGGCTGCTTCCAGATCCAGCTCGGCGAATTCATCCCCGGCTCCAATCGGTGCGCCGCTCTGCCGGTGCCGCCCGAAGGTGGCCTCCTGATCGCTCAGCGAGGAGCGGTCCCAGACCTCAATACGGAAACGGACGCGGCGCAGCGCAAGATACGTGCCCCCGTTCATCCAGGCCGGGCCATCGGCGCTGCCGCTCCAGACGATATTTCGCATCTGCGCGTCATCGGTGACGTCCGGATTCCCCGTGCCGTCCTTGAAGCCGAGCAGATTACGCGGGGTGCCGCCTGACGGATCGGCGCTGCCGCTGCGCTGGAAGCCTTCCTGTGTCCAGCGCAGCACCGCCGTGCCCCGGGCGATGCGGGCCAGATTGCGGATGGC
Source organism: Paenibacillus sp. FSL H8-0122 (assembly GCF_038005345.1). NCBI lineage: Bacteria > Bacillati > Bacillota > Bacilli > Caryophanales > Paenibacillaceae > Paenibacillus > Paenibacillus sp. FSL H8-0122. Next base: position 607,847 of record NZ_JBBOTB010000001.1, read on the forward strand.
ATGGAAAGCCACCTGCATATCGTCCGCGCAGGCCTGCACACAGAGATCGCCGCCGCACCATTGCGGCTCCAGGCTGTCACCTGTGAATGCCGGGAGCTCGGTGAAGGAGGCGGGCCGTTTGCCGGAGAGGCCGAAGCGGCTGTCGAACAAGGCCGGACCTGCCCCGAAGGTAAGCGTACACTTGGAAGGGGTGAGCCCATCCGCCTCGCCGGTGTCGGTAGGCGGAAGATTGGGCTTGTCGTTCGCTGTGCCGATCATCGTGCCCGAGGTCAGGGCAGGGGCGGCGGCAGACCAGGCTTGCATAAGCTTCTGCACGTCACTGATCCTGGCAGTCGTCAGATCAAATGAAGCGAAGCATAGAAAATTCTGCGCAGGGGTAAGAATCCCCGCCTGGTGCTTACCGTAGAAGGGGATCGTATCCTCCTGTTCTTCATTCTGCCCGGAGGCTGCGGCGGCCGGGACCGCCCGTCCTGCTGCCTGGCGTGCAGCCATAATGCCGCCCACACCGCCTCCGCCGAGCAGCAGCCCGAGACCCGAGGCACCGGTAAGCCGCAGCATATCGCGGCGGCTTAATTTGGTGTTGAACAGCTGGGTCTCCGGCGCAGGAATGCCATGATCCGCGTCAGCTTGACTCCGGGAATTCTTATCTTTCTTGTTCATATCGTCACACTCCCAGAATCGTTCCCATGTTGGATAGCGGCTCAGCCAAGGCGTCGAGATTCTGGCTTAACCTGCGGACCTCCTCCGGTTTGAGCGTTTCGTAAGAGACGTAGCCCTCCCCCGATTTGAACGGCGCCAGCTCATTCATTAAGGCGGTGAACCGTTCGCCGATGGTTTGCTCAAGGGCCGGGTCTTTTTTGGCCAGCTCCGGCTTCAGCAGCTCATAGATTTTCTGTGCCCCCTCCACATTCGCCACAAAATCATACAAATCCGTATGGGAATAACGCTCCTCTTCCCCCGTTACTTTGGAGGAGGAGACCTCATTCAGCAGCTCAACAGCCCCGGTAACGAGCAGATTGGCATCGATTCCGGCAGTTTCTACCTTGGCGCGCAGCAGCTGCGCATCCTTCAGCAGACGGTCCGCGACATCCGTCATGCCCTCCGTTGTATTGTTCTGCCAGAGAGCCTGTTCAATCTTATGGAAGCCGCGCCAGTCCGCAGCATCTACATCATTCTCACGGGCATCAATGTTCGGGTCCAGATCCCCAAGCGCTTCAGCGATCGGCTCGATCCGCTCATAATGCATGCGTGCCGGAGCATACAGCGCCTTGGCTACATCCAGCTTGCCCGCCTTGACGGCATCCGTGAAGCCCTCGGTCTGTTTAACGAACTCGTCGCATTGTTCAATGACATATTTGCGGTATTCGTCGATGGCAGTGGTGAAATCTGCATTCGTCTCACCTCCGGCCTTCGCTACACTTTCTGCCCCGCTGCCTGCCTGGGCTGCAGCATTATTCCCTGAGTTGTTACCACTGTTGCCATTGTTGCCATCGTTATTACTGTTGTCCTTGCCCGCACATCCGGCAAACAGGAGGGACGCTGCAAGCAGACCCGCAGGTACTGCATAGCCTATTTTCATCTGTATGGATACCCCTTTTCATTTATGAAAATGATAATCGTTATCAATGATGGACTTATCATAAATCTCTGTCTATTAGCTGTCAATAAAAAAGTGATATTTATCATATCCATGCTAATTCGCACAAATAAAATGCAAAAAAAGCCTCCCGACAGGCGGAAGACGCAGTTCGTATATATGAATTTCCGGCTGATCTATACTACACCGTGGACCGCTTAATAATCCGGTAGTCCAGCTTGCGGTAGACCGGCTTCGGGTGCTCCGAGTGAATCTGCTCATGGATAATGCGGAAGGCGGCGGCCCCCATCTCATACAGGTGGTTGTCCATGGTGGTGATTTGAAGCAGACGTCCAATCGGCTGGTTATCGAAGCCCATAACTGCGAGGTCCCCAGGGATGCTGAGGCCGGCTCTGCGCGCTTCAATAATCAGCCCGGCAGCTACATGGTCTCCCGTAATAATCATGGCTTCCGGCCGCTGTGGCATCTTCAGCAGGGATTGTGCAACGGCTGCGCCGTCTTCCTCCGTTGTACAGTCATAGATCATCCATTCCTCTTCAAAAGCCAGCTTATGCTCAGCAATGAATTCGCGGTAAGCAGCCTGCCGGATCACGGCGCTGCTGCCGTTACTCCTTCCTTCGCAATATCCGATGGAGCGGTAACCTTTGCCGGTCAAGTACTCCAGCCCTTCCTTGAAAGCCGCATAATGCTCAATATAGACAGAAGAGAAGCGCCGCTCTCCGTTGTCCTGGCAAGTGACAACTGGACCGTAGGCCGTATACTCCTCGATGATGTCCGGTTTCAGCGCAGTAGATACAATCACAACACCGTCAATCTCTTTATGGCGCAGCATCTCCAGCACTTTGATTTCTTCTTCCTCCAGGTAATTGCTCTGGCACAGAATCAGCCGGTATTGCGAGAGCAGCGCCTCGTGGGCAAGTCCATTCATAATAATCGAGAAATAAAAAGCATGAATATACGGCAGGATCACCGCCACCGCACCGGTACGTCCGGTAATCAGATGAACGGCGTTCATATTGCGGGTATAGTCGAGCTGCTCAATCGTTTGCAATACAGCGGCTCTTTTGTCCTTGCTGACATACGGATGATTATTGAGCACCCGTGAGACGGTCGTTACAGACACTCCGGCCATCCGGGCGATTTCTTTAATATTAGCCACGCTTCTCTGCGCCTCCTGTGTGAGACTGTTATTTCATTATTCTAACATAGAAATGAACAGCTTTTCGGCCGATAAAAAGCTTGCTATGGAATCCATTTCATACTTTACACTGGGGGTGCAACAAGCCTTACCGGAGAAACCGGCGTGACCGCAAGGGCGTGACGGACCGGTAACGTTAGCCATTTCACGCTGCGGGCAGGAAGGATGTTCAGCAATATTTTTTTCCTGAGCAACCCTTTAGCAGCGTGGTTTCTATAGACATTGCCCGACGGATGCCGCCTTAATGACTAAGGAGCAGCAGCCGTTTTTTGTGTGCATTCCGGTCAGAAGTACCGGGTTTGTCCATGCTCCGCGCCTGCCCCCGCCCAATTTAATGCTGCGACAGCACCATTAACTGCCCCTCCACATAGTATGTTTTGACTGTATCCCTTTACCTTGTTATACCAAACAAACCCAGGGCAAGGAGGGGTGACACCATTGAAGGGCAACGAACATCATAGCAAATTTTTGCTGACGCATCGTGAACGCGAAGTATTCGAGCTTCTTGTGCAGGACAAAACTACACGGGATATTGCCGGACTGTTATTCATCAGCGAAAAAACCGTCCGCAACCACATCTCAAACGTAATGCAAAAATTAAACGTAAAAGGCCGTTCGCAAGCGGTTGTCGAGCTGATCAAGCTTGGGGAGCTGAAAATATAGCTGCCATGCTTCAGAGGTGATGCGTTTAAGCCTTCCTTTACCCTTCGGGGTGAGGGGAGGTTTTTTGTTGCGGGCAAAAATAAACCAAGCGCTTGCCGACCTCTGATGGGGGCATCGCTTGGTTTAATTATCAAGTTCGATGGTCATGGTTTCAAAATTTACCTTACATTTGGTTCTCATCATAAAATCAATGCCAATAATTCCATCAAAGCCGTAAGGCTCTTGAATCGAACCAAGCTGTATGGGGAAATCACTCAAATCGATATCTTCAATGCAAAAGTTGGGAATTTGCTGCTCATAACAAATTTCGCTTGTTCCTTCTACCCCATACATTCGCTTGGCTTTTCCGTTAATAAAATCGATATTGATACTTATTACAGCTAGTAGATCGGAATCAAAAACGGTTGCAGCACAGCCAGTATCAAATAAAAGATTTCTAAGAGAACTGGATTTCCCTTCGTGAGTTAGTGTCAAAGAAACAATAGGCAGGCCATGCAGCAGGTGTAACTTCATATCCGTTGCCGTACCCCTGCGAAGAATTCCTCTACAACCTCAACATCATTTCTGCTTGAATGAAAGACATACAGTTTACGGTTTGGATGAAGTTTATGCAGCTTTTTATAGCCGCTCCACGCTTCTTGCGGGTTATCGTAATCTTGTATGACTGCCATATCCTCTAACTGACGCATACGGTTACTTGAGCTTGCTTTAATGGCTTCCACCAGTACAAAGCGGCTTGGGTGTAATTCTGTAATCTCTCCCCAGTTCATTGGCTTCACCTCACTTGGCTTATCATATCTTTAGTATAGCATAGCTTCAATGCTTCAAGCCCACCGCGTTTAAGCCTTCCTTTACCCTTCGGGGGAAGGGGAGGTTTTTTGTTCTTAGCTAGTCCCGGCGATCCAACCTCCCGAAATATTAAGTCAAGTCCGGATGCATTTTATGGATTGACGGATAGGGGAATTGGTTGTAAAATCTGTGTAAAGTATAAACCTTTAAACTTTATAAAGGATTTTAAAGCTTTTGGTAAATGCAAAGCTGACGTACAATGTCCGATTTTTCAGTCAGGCTGTAAGTTGTAGCATACTGAGTAAATCTTTTTTATTTCTCTAAAAGTTAAATCGTTTAAACTTTCGAACGTGGAGGCATAGATACTTAAATGAACATTCATGATGTAGCCAAAAAGTCGGGGCTCTCGGTGGTGACCGTATCCAGAGTCCTTAACAATTCACCCTCTGTACGTGAAGGCAACCGCCAGAAAGTGCTGAATGCGATAGAGGAATTAAATTATCAGCCCAATTCAGCGGCGCGGAGTCTGGTGCGCGGCAAGACCGGAGTCATTGGGATGTCGATTAACAACTTTAACGATTCTTTCTATGACCGGGTGATTCGCGTAGTGAACCGGAAGCTGGCAGAGCAGGGATACTTCCTGGCCCTGTCCATCGCCGAGAATGACGATGATGGGGTGAACTTCCTGTTCCAGAAGGACCGCGTGGACGGGATTATCCTGTTGTCTCCGCTGGAGGAGAAGGAATATGTGGAGGAGCTGAAGCGTAAGAACATTCCGGTTGTTCTGCTCGATAACCAGTTCCAGCATGAGGATGTTCCCAGTGTCCTCGTGGATAACTACCAGGGAGGGTACGAAGCGACAAGGCACTTGATTAGTCTTGGACACACTCAGATCGCTTATATCGGCGGCCCTTCGGAGTTCCTGAGTGTAACCGAGCGCAAACGGGGATATGTCCAGGCGCTGGATGAAGCGGGACTAACGCCCTTTAGCACGGAATATTGCGGCTTTACGGTAAGCAGCGGTTATGAGGTGGCCAAGCGATGGATTCGTGAAGATAAGCTGCCAACAGCCATTTTTTCGGGAGACGACTTTATTGCCCTCGGGGTTGTTCAAGCGCTGCGTGAGGAGGGGATTCTGGTGCCTCAGGATATCTCAGTCGTCGGCTTTGATGATCAGCAGTTCGTAGGTGAATTCTACCCGCGGCTCACGACGGTCAGACAGCCGGAGGCGCAGATGGGCAATATCGGCGTAGACTTACTGCTGAAAATGATCAATGGGGAGGTGATGCCGCCTGCGGTAACGAAGCTTGCTCCTCAGCTTCTCATCCGTGAATCTACCGCTTCTGTTCGATTAACTTGAAATTTAGGAGTGAATGATCTGTGAAGTATTTTTTGGGAGTGGATGCAGGGGGCAGTAAGACCTACGCAATGATTGCAGATGAACAGGGGAAGCTTCTCGGCGTAGGCAAGGGCGGGAACGGGAATCATCAACTGGACCGTGAGCAGGCAGAGAACAGCTTACAGCAGGCTGTATCGGAAGCCATTAAGGCCTCTGGACTGACCAGGGATCAGCTGGATTACTCCTGGTTCGGCTTGGCGGGAGCGGACAGAGAGGCCGATTTTAGAATTTTACGGCCCATCATCGGCCGCCTCGGCCTTCCCCGGACGGAGATTTCCTGCGATACCTGGAATGCCTTGCGTTCAGGGACAGAGAAGAATTACGGGATCGTGCTGATTTGCGGATCAGGCGTGAACTGCAGCGGCAAAAATCCGGCGGGTGCTACCTATCAATGCGGCGGCTTTGGCTACCGGTTCGGGGATTTCGGCGGCGGCTATGACTTAAGTATGGAGGTTTTCCGCAGCGTCCTCAGGGCGGATGACGGAAGAGAACAGAAGACGGTCTTAAGCGAACGCTTAACTCAGTTGCTGGGCTATTCCAATGTCCCGCAGCTACGAGAGGATTACCTCGATCATTTCAGAGACCTGCCTCCCCAAATTGCGGAGCTGCTGTTTCAGGCGGCAGAGGAAGGGGACCCGGTGGCCACCGGGCTGCTGGTCAAGCAAGGGGATGAGCTGGGTCTGGCGGCTGCCTCGGCTATCCGCCGGTTGGCCATGGAGGAGGAGTCCTTCGACATCGTGCTTGCAGGCAGCCTGCTGACCAAGGGAGACCGTGCGGGCATCATCCGCCGGGCCATTGAGCGAAGAGTGAAGCAGGCGGCCCCGGACGGCACATTAAGGATTTTAACCCGGGAGCCGGTTGTAGGATCGGTCGTTCTGGCGATGGAAAGCAGCGGGTTGCATGTGAATCAGGAGGTTCTTGATCATCTATCACAGGGTAAGGAGGAGCAATTATCATGGGGGAAACATTGAAGCTGGTTGTTATCGGAGCGGGGTCATCGTATACGCCTGAATTAATTGAAGGGATCATCCTGCACCACCAGGAGCTTCCTGTCCGCGAAATATGGCTGGTGGATATTGAAGAAGGAAGAGAGAAGCTACATACGATTACGGAACTGAGCAAGCGGATGATTGCCGAGTCCGGACTGCCGATTACCGTTGCAGCGACGCTTGACCGCCGGGAGGCCATTGCCGGAGCGGACTTCGTCTGCACGCAGATCCGGGTAGGGATGCTTGAAGCACGCAAATGGGACGAATTGATTCCGCTTGAGTACGGTGTCATCGGTCAAGAGACGACCGGTCCCGGAGGAATGATGAAGGGCCTGCGGACCATCCCGGTTATTCTGGACATTTGCAGGGATATCGAGGAGCTGGCCCCGGATGCCTGGCTGTTGAATTTTACGAATCCGGCCGGGATGGTGACTGAAGCTGTTCACAAATATTCATCGGTTAGAAGCGTGGGCCTGTGCAACTCGCCGATCGGATTTCAGAAGTGGCTCTCCGAATTCTTCGGGCTTCCCATGCAGAAGATCTATGCGGAGTTTGTCGGCATCAACCATCTGCACTGGGTATCCGATGTCGTGATTGACGGGAAGAGCAAGCTGCAGGAGCTTATTGATTACCCCGAGAGCTATAAGGCAAGCAATGTGCCGTTTGATTCCTGGGACTACCGGTTTCTGAACGGTCTGAAAGCTATCCCTTCCTATTATCTGAGCTATTACTATATGACGGACGCGATGCTGGCGGAACAGAAGGAAGCAGCGGCAACGGCCGGATCACGCGCTGAAGTTGTGAAGAAGGTGGAGGAGGAGCTATTCGAGCTGTACCGGAACGTGGAGCTGAAGGAGAAGCCGAAGCAGCTGGAACAGCGCGGCGGAGCCTATTACTCGGAGGCGGCAGTGCTGCTGATGCGCTCTATCCATAATGATTCCCGCGATATCCAGACGCTGAATGTAAAGAATAACGGGATTATTGATTTCCTGCCGGACGATGCCTCGATTGAGGTGAACTGTATGGTCACCAAGCAGGGGCCGTTGCCGATTCCGCTGCGCAAGGTGCCCCAGTCTGTCAGAGGCCTGCTGGCTGCGGTTAAGCAATATGAGAGTCTTACGATCGAGGCGGCTGTGCACGGAGACCGGGATGTGGCCCTGCAGGCGATGGTTCATCATCCGCTCATGCCTTCGGTCACCGTAGCTGAACAGCTGCTGGATGAAATGCTGGAGAAGAACAAACCGTTTTTGCCGTTATTTCAATAGAATCGTCCAGAGGAGGTCAAGCGGATGAATACGGCCGGGAAACCGAGCAGGTGGAAGAAATTTAACAGTCAATTGGATTTGCAGTCTATGGTTTGGCCGGGAATTATCTTTGTATTCATTTTCAGTTACATTCCGATGTATGGCGTGGTTATGGCGTTCCAGCAATACGATATTTTCGGCGGCATGATGAATAGCCCCTGGGTAGGATGGATGCAATTCAGAATGTTCTTCGAGGCGCCGGAGTTCTGGAATGTGATGCGTAACACCCTTGTAATTAGCCTGTTAAAATTGATTATCTCTTTTCCTGCCCCGATACTGCTTGCGCTGATGCTGAATGAAGTCGGGCATATGGGCTTCAAGCGCGTGATCCAGACCGTCAGCTACTTACCTTATTTCCTGTCCTGGGTTATTGTATCCGGTTTCGTATTTTCGCTGTTATCCGTTGATAACGGAACGGTGAACTATCTGCTGGAGCGGTTCAATCTGGTCCAGGAGCCGGTTAACTTCCTTGCGGTACCCAAATACTTCTGGTCTATTCTGGTAAGTGTAAATGTGTGGAAGGAAGTCGGATTCGGAAGTATTGTCTATCTGGCTGCGATTGCCGGCATTGATCCGACCCTGTATGAGGCTGCATCCATAGACGGAGCAAGCCGGTTCAAGCAAATTCACCTGATTACACTCCCCAGCATTACCCCCATTATCGTCATCTTTATGATTCTTGCCATCGGCGGTCTGCTCAGTGCGGGCTTCGAGGATATTCTGCTGCTTGCAACCAATCCAATCCTCAGGCCCTACTCCGATGTGATCGATACCTATGTGTACCGCGTCGGGATATTAAATGCCAGATTCTCTTATGCGACAGCGGTAGGGCTGTTCAAAGCGGTAATCAGTGTCATTCTGCTGGTGACAGCCAACAAAATCGCCCGCCGGGCAGATGTAAGTCTCTGGTAGATACCACAACAATGCTCCATAAACCTTTTAGGAGGGCCGAACAATGAGACTAAGCCTGGGCGACAAAGTGATGCAGCGGAGTATTTATATCCTTTTGGCACTGCTGGCGCTACTCATGCTGTACCCGTTTTGGAATGCGCTCGTCATTTCTTTTAATCTGGGGAGCGATACGGCGCTCGGCGGTGTAACCCTGTGGCCGAGAGCATTTACCCTGGAGAATTATTATATTGTGTTTCAGGATGACCGACTGCTGAATTCTTTTTTGATCACCATTCTTAGAACGCTCAGCGGCACGGCATTATCCGTTTTTTTCACAGCCTTGTTAGCCTATGGTATGTCCAAGAAGTCTCTGGTTTTCCGCAAACAATATATGGTGTTCTTCATGATTACGATGTTCTTCAGCGGAGGGCTTATCCCCAGTTATTTACTCATCCGTTCTTTGGGGATGCTGGATACCTTCTGGGTTCTGATTATCCCCGGCATCATCAGCGTCTGGAACATGATTGTCATCCGCACCTTCTTCAATGCTCTGCCTGAGGGACTGGAGGAATCCGCCAAAATCGACGGCAGCAGCAACTACGGCATTTTCTTCCGGATCGTGATACCCGTCTCCGGCCCGGTGCTGGCTACGATAGCCTTATTCACCGCAGTCAGTTACTGGAACGACTGGTTTACGGGAGCGATCTACATTACCGAGGATCGCCTGCTGCCTATACAGACGCTGCTGCGGCAGGTAATGAACTCCAACATCATGACCCAGATTGGCTCATCGAATGCGATTGCGCTGGATCATATGAACCGGAATCGGACGATTACCACGAAGTCACTGACCATGGCTACGATGATGATCGCTACTATTCCGATTATCCTGACCTACCCTTTTCTCCAGAAGTACTTTGTGAAGGGCGTGATGGTCGGTTCATTGAAAGAATAGCAGTCCCCATCTTACGTAGAAAGAAGGAAAAAGAATGCGCAAACGCCTGAAATGGGTAGCTCTGTTGCTGACTTCGCTAGTGCTTCTGCTTGCTGCCTGCAGTGGAGGGGGGAATTCTGACAATTCACAGAACAATCTGAATACCGGGGCCGCTACAGATGACAGCAGCGGGATCAAGCCTGTCACCTTCAGCTTCTATGGCAACTACGACTGGCTCACGACATCACCATGGGGGGAGAATGAGGCGACGAAGTGGATTCAGGAGAACCGCAAGGTTACGGTTGAACCGATCCAATCCGGAGGAGCGGCCGGAGAAAAGCTGAACACGATGATCGTCGGCGGTGATTTGCCGGATGTTATTTTTACGGACCGGGGGTCTTCCGTAGAACGGCTGGTGCAGGCCGGGCAGCTCGTTGCTCTGGATGATTACTATGAGATATATCCGAACTTCAAGAAATATGTGAAGGAATCGACACTGAATCTGCTCCGTTCCGATGACGGGAAAATCTATCAAATCCCGAACTGGTATACCTCCGGGCAATTCGGCAACGGCGGATGGATGGTGAATAAGGATATCTATAACGCACTCGGCCGGCCGGCGCTGGAGACCTTTGATGACTTGTATCAATATTTGCACATGGTGCAAGCAAAGTATCCTGATGTAGTGCCTCTGGAGGTTGGAGAGAAGGGGGCAGGTCTGGAGATAATGTATGGCGGTTTCAAGGAGAACTCCACAAGCAAGTTCGTTACACTCATGGGATACCCGGATGGCGACAAGCTGTCATCTATCCTGGATGATCCTGCTTATGAGGAGATGGTGCTGTACATCAACAAGCTGTACCGTGAACGGCTGATTACGCAGGATGCACTGCAGCAAACCCAGGATGCGGTCAAGGAGAAGGTCAATACCGGCCGGGTAGCAGTCATGGTCGAATCCAATATTACTACGTATGGAGCCGAGGGACACCGGGCATTGACAGCAAGCAATCCGGACAGCGGTTATGAGATTATCTGGCCGGTCCACAAAGCCGGAATTGATAAGAATAAAGTATTTGTAAGCGGCTTTGAGACGCTGGGCTGGAACGTCAGTGTGATTACCAAAAAAGCCAAGGACCCGGAGGCGATCTTCGCTTATTTTGACTGGATTACGGGTCCGGAGGGGCAAAAGGTGCTGTTCTTCGGCCCTAAGGGCTTGTACTGGGATGAAGAGGATGCGGATGGAGCGCCGATTCCGAACGAGAAATACAAGACGACGCCTGCTAACGAGCGCACGGATACGATGCGGAAATTCGAGGACTTCAACTGGGCCGGGAATACGACCTTCATTGATACGGCCAAAATGAGCCTCGAGGCGCTGCTCTCCGCGAACCAGAAATCATGGGAGACCGTGGCCCAGTCCACAGTGACCTGGAAAACCGCGCTGGACATTACACAATTCGTAAATACCGATCCGCTTCCCGATACGGAGACCGGTATCATCGCCCAGAATGTCGCGGATATCTATACCCTTGCTTATGCTCAGATGGTTCAGGCCAAGTCGGATGAAGAGGTGCTTGCGGCACTGGATACCGCCAGAAAGAACACCGCAAAAGCCGGGCTGGATAAGCTGCTAGAGTTCAGAACCGAAAAATGGCAGGAGAATGTAAAGAAAATTAACGCTACGAAATAATTCTTGATATATAGGAAGCACTGAGTTCAATAAGACTATGATGTGGAGGCGATATTATGGCATTTACACTGAGATCGAGATTCATGGCAATGTTAGGCATCGTGTTGGTTTCTTCGGCAGCGGGTAGTTCCCTTCCCCTTCCTGTCCAGGCCGAGGAGCAGAGCAATCCCCCATTTGAGACGGAAGTGATTGTACGGACCGTGAACCAGTTCAAGAACATGACGGATGTCCAGAATTTCATTGCGCTGTCCACCAGCTACGGGGTCGATGTCATCAGCATGAATGTGAAGCAGGATGAAGATGATGAGGTTCCGTCCGGCAGTGTATTTTATCAGAGTGATATCGCCCCCATTGCCCAGGGCTACCAAAATTTCGATGCCCTGCAGGCTGTCATCACGGCAGCCCATGCCGCAGGCATCAAGGTTCATGCCTGGATTCCCCAGTTCCATGACCAGCAGGCCTTCCTCGCTCATGATGAATGGCAGATGCAGTCGCTGGTGAACGGGGTTCAGACTCCGTTTACGGGCTCTAACGGTAACGAATATTTCGTCAATCCGATTCACCATGAAGTGCAGCAGTATGAGCGTTCTATTATTCAGGAAGTGATCGAGAATTATGATGTGGACGGCGTTGTGCTGGACTGGATCCGCTTCGACAATTACAACATGGACGTCAGTGATTACACGGTTGCGAAGTATCAGGCGGAGTTCGGGTATTCGCCGCTCAGCATTGACTTCGATACGGATTCGCCGCAGCGTCAGCAGTGGAATGAATGGAGAACCGAACAAATCGGACAGTATGTAGGCGATATCCGTGAGGACATTTCCGAATCTGCGAATCCGGATGTGCAGCTTGGTGTGTATATTCTGCCTCCGGAATTTACAGAGGTTGGACAGAATGTAGCCAAGTTCAAGGACGAGATCGACTTTGTCGCACCGATGGCGTACTTCGATGACTGGGAATTCAACAGTGACTGGGTATACAGCACCTCCTACGGCATCCTGAAGGATACAAGCGACCGGATCAGCGGCAGTGATGTGGACATTGTAGCTACCCTGGATAATGACTGGTCCGATGATCAATATCAGGAGGTCTACAAGGGAATCCGCGAGAATTATCCGGGAGTGAAGCGCCTGTCGTTCTTTGCCTATGGGGCCTGGCCGGAAGATGAACTGGCGAACATCCATGAACGTGAGACCTGGCCGACGCCGGGCTGGACGGCTCCGGTAGAGCAAGATTATCCGGCCCAGCTGCCTGCAGTATGGAAGGCGCGGAATATCGGTTCCATGCCGGGGAGCGCCACCTACAATGCTTCCAATAAGCAATTTACACTCAGCAGCAGCTCTACGGATATTTGGGGGAATGGGGATCAGCTGAATTATATCTATCAGCCCGTGAGCGGCAATGCGGAGATTGTGGTTAAGGTGCAGTCCACCAGCTGGCTGGACGGCTGGGCCAAGGCCGGTATTATGATCCGGGAGTCCCTGAGCCATAATTCCAAGCACGCGGATATGCTGCTTACCCCCTCGAATGGGGCTACCTTCCAGTATCGTACAGAAACCGCAGGCAGTATGGCTGACCATACAGCAACTGCTTCGGCTCCGAAATGGCTGAAGCTGACGAGAACCGGAAATACGTTCAAAGGGTCGATTTCTTCAAACGGGAACAGCTGGCAGACGGTCGGAACCATTCAGATCCCGATGAAACACAAAGTATATATCGGGATTGCCCTCAGCAATCCCGGGAATGATTCACGGAACAAGGCTGTGTTCGGAAACGTGAAGGTTACGGATTAAGCCTAATAGCCGGGAGATAGAGTTAACTTGCTATGAAGGCTAAAGGGGGCGTGAGTATGACTATGACTATGCCGTTACGAGAACGGCAGTATTACTTCCGGGACTACTACGATCAGGGTGAGGAGCTGGTGCTGGAAGGGCAGCAGCTGAGAATCGGGCTGACTTCAAAATTTTCCTTGATCCAGAAGTGGGAGTGGCCGCTTGCCGCCGAAGGCCCGATTGTGATCCTTGAGCCGCCTGGAGAAAATGAGGAAACACCCGACCCTGGCAATATCAAGCTGGAGCTGGAATACGAGGGATCGCTTAAGGCGGATGGCTATCTGCTGGATATCCGTAAGGACGGCACAGTTACGATAGCTGCCTCCAATAAGAGGGGACTACGGTATGGAATGGATGCTCTGCACCGGCTGCTGAGCGTAGATGAAGGCAAGTGCCGGTTGCCTGTGGCGACTATTCATGATGAGCCCTCTTTTCCAGTCCGCGGCATTATTGAAGGCTTCTATGGCACGCCGTGGAGCTGGGAGGACCGGATGGATGCGGTGCGCTATCTGGCAGCTCACCGGATGAATACCTTCATGCACGCTCCCAAGGATGATCCCTATCACCGCGAGCTATGGCGTGAGCCTTATCCTGAGAATCTGTTCGAGCAGATTCGTGAGCTGAAGCAGGAATGTGATACGCAGCTGGTGGACTTCTATTATTGCATTAGTCCGGGGAACGATCTGCAGTTTCGCAGTGAAGATGATTTTGCCAGTCTGGAGGGGAAGCTGAGCGCGATGATCGCTATTGGTGTTCGGCATTTCGCCCTGCTGATGGACGACATCGACTACGCCTTGTCCGGGGAGAACCTTCATTACCTGGAACGGTCCGGAGTGGCGCATGCCTATGTGGCTAACCGTGTCTATGACTATCTAAGCCGTCAATTGCAGAAGGTTACTCTGGTAATGTGCCCTTCTGAGTATTGGTCCTCCTGGGATACCGAATATAAGCGGGATATCCGCGAGAAGCTGCATTCGGAGATCAAGGTATTCTGGACCGGCTCTGCCGTCTTTGCCCGGCAGGTCGGGAGCAGACAGGCACAGGAGAATTACAGCCATTACGGACATGAGCTGTGGCTGTGGGACAACATCCCCGTCAATGATGCCGACTATGACCGGTTGTTTCTGGACCCGGTTCGCGGGCGTTATTCCCGGCTTGACCAGACCGGACATCAGGCCGTGGTAGCGAATCCGATGGTGCAGTGGGAATGCTCCAAGATTACATTGAACACCATGGCCCACTATATGTGGAACAGTGAGCGTTATATGCCTGAGCTGTCCTGGGAGCTGTCGGTCCGCGAATTTGCCGGAGAGCTGGCAGAGGAGCTGATGTTCTTCTGCAGCCAGAATCTCAATAGCCAGCTCTATAGCGGAGGATATGAGGAACTGAAAGAGGCTGTGCACAGCAGAGATATCCGCTGGCTTGACGCGTATTTCGACCGCCTGGAGAGCGTCTCCTGCCGGCTGCTTGAAATGGAGAATTCCAAGTTCCAGACGGAAGCAGGCCCCTGGCTGCACAGAGCCCTGGCGGATGTAGAGCTGTGGAGAGCCTTGCGGCAGAAGGTTGCCGGGAAGAATGAACCCAGGGCCGGTGAAGAATTGCGCAGGCGGGCCGAAGCCTGTCAGGCCTTCGAGGTCCGGCTGGGGAGTGATCCCGCCTGGGCAGCCGCTGAGGCTTGGGGATTTGCTGTCCGGGAGGGCAAGAACGGCTACCGGCTGACTCTGGAAGCTGAGAAGGTAATCTTAGCAGCACAACACTGTACAGCTGACGTATAGGCCGTTCGCAACAGGTATTCCTAACTGAATAGGCTTGGAGAGCTGAGAATTTAGCTGCCGTGCTTCAGAGGTGATGTGTTTAAGCCTTCCTTTACCCTTTCGGGTGAGGGGAGGTTTTTTGTTGTTTGCCAACTCTCAATTTGATTTCAAACTATGATAAAATGAATTCATTAGAACCACTTTTTTATCGATGGCTACCCGGGAGGTGTGAAAGAATGAAATGGCAGCAAGTAAGAGAATTGTTTCCTGACCAATTTGTTTTGCTTTCCATTCTTGACTATCGCGAGGAAGATGATAAGAAAATTATAACGGAAGTAGCTCCTGTTCGTGCAGTATCTGAGAAGAACGCCAACCAGGAATTTTTCAGCGCCGAACCTGGCAATCTTGTCTATCACACTGCCAATGAGGAGTGCGTTATTCATCTGCGCAGAGACCCATTGATGAGAGTGAGGCGGCGGTCATGAAGATAGCTTATGATGGACAACTCCTGACAATAGATATTTCCGTATGCTACCAAGGGAGAACACTGCAAATTAAAGATATTATTATTGATACGGGTTCCTCGCATACTGTGTTTAGTCCTGATGTACTCGAAGAGATAGGTGTAACTTATGAAAACGGAGACCCTGTTTATGAAGCATATGGTATTGGGGGAACGGTACCTTTTTACACTAAAGTGATGGATCGAATTGAAATTGATGCATTTATAATTAAAGATGTGGAGATTGATGTGGGAATACTTCCGAAGTCTCACAAAGGATTGCTTGGACTAGACATCTTGCAGACTTATGGTTTTATCGTAGATATGCAAAAGATGGAGTTGCGTTCGCACTGATAATATAGCTGCCAAGGTATAGTAGTGATGCGAAATTTGTACATAGGGAGGCCGAGAATGAAAGATCCGAAGATGTTAGAGAAGAAAGAACAGCTGCTGCAACTGGTGCGGGGGTTCTGCCAGGAATATCTGGATGAGGATTATGAACAGCTGTGCTGCAAAATGGTAGAGAAGCTTGGACGAAAACGGACAGTTCCCTTTATGAGCGGAAAGCTGGAAATCTGGGCAGCAGGCATTATTCACGCCATTGGCACGATTAACTTTTTATTTGATAAAAGCTTTGAGCCTTACGTCTCTGTGCATGACATCTGTGAATATTACGGTGCTGCTCAAAGTACCACCTCACAGAAATCCAAGTTACTACGCGATATGTTCAAAATGGGGCATTTTGGAGGCGAGTTTGCCACACAGGTCTCTGAGCAAAATAATCCGTTCAACAAACTTTTCTCAGTAAATGGAATCATCGTTTCGGATGATTATTTTGAAAAATAAACAGGAATAGACCAAGTGACTGCCGTCCGGGTAAGGAGGCATCATTTGGTCTATTTTTCAAGCCTGGACAGTCATCGCTTCGATAAAGATTAGGTAAGAGCAACAAAGACAATTGCCGAAATCTGCAGACCATTGAAATGGAGGGACAGGTGTGACTCGGAATATAAAAAAACTGGACTTGGTAACCAGCCTGATAGACCGTTTCACTTTTTACGATTTTAAGTTCATTACGGATTTCAGATATTGGATTGAAATAGATACAGTGAATTTGTTTGATGAACATAACATTCCCATGCTTCGGATAGACTTTATTTTAATTCGTACGGGAGCGCCAACCTACAAGGTCACCCTTCAATTCACCAATGTAGGCAACCTTCAGCTAGCTTCTGGAGGAGCGGCAGTTCAATTGAGTTTGTTTCAGATTTTAGATATTTCCGATAGAGGCTGGGACTCGTATAGATTTCATGTGGGAGATTTTGAAGAGGAGGGCCGATTTAAATTTTACTGTAATGAAGTTGAAGTCATTGCTATAGAAGAAATTGACCTGTATCTTGTTTGACATATCGCAAATAATCCACGGCACTTTGATTAATATCATCATCACTCGCCTGGAAGGAAGCGCCGAACACGGCGAAGTACGGCAGGGCGGTTGCGCCGACATGGATGGCACTGGCCTGGAACGGGGCGATGATCTCATCTACTGTAAAAGAAACAGACCCGGCTGGCAGATAGTTTTCCTTTTTATCGCCGATGGTCATAGCTATGCCCAGCTTCTTACCCTTCAGCTTATTTCCGCTCGAGCCGTAAGCCCAGCCGTGAGTGAACACATCGTCGAGCCATTTTTTCAGCAGCGGGGGGTAGCTGTACCAGTATAAGGGGAATTGGAAAATAATCAGGTCGTGCGCCTCCAATAAACGCTGCTCCCGCAGAGCATCAATGCTCCAGTCCGGGTACTCCTTGTAGAGCTCATGGACCTTAACGTCCTCCGGATGCAGCAGCAGCTCTTGTCTCCATCTCCGGTTCACTCTTGAAGCCTCTATATCGGGGTGTGCCAGGATTACCAGGGTTGTCATTAGGGATCACCTTTCTGGTGTATAATTTGTGTTGTGCAGCTGCTTCTATTATTTTGTAAGTTCCTTAAAATGTAAATACACACAATGAAGTAACCAGGTTACCTCCAGGTGTGCATTGGAATCGGGTGCCGGATGTGGCAGAATAGTAATCATTAGATCAGCGCATTGTTATGACTGCTGAGGAGGTGCCGGGGATGAAGCAATATCATTTAGGGATTGAGGCGACGCTTGAGATTATCGGCGGGAAGTGGAAGTCGCTGATCATATGTATACTGATGTCGGGGACCAAGAGGACGAGTGAACTGCAGCGCAGTATTCCAGGCATCTCGCAAAAGGTTCTGATTCAGCAGCTTCGCGAGCTGGAACGGGATGGGATCATCGGCAGAGTGGTCTATAGCCAAATGCCGCCCAAGGTGGAATATTACATCACCGAGTATGGGATCACAGCCAATGAGATTATTGACCTGATGTGCTCTTGGGGCAGAACCAATATTGCGATCCGGCAGCAGCGGGGCGAGGAAGTCATGCTGCTTGATGAGGACTCTTGAATAGGAGCACACTGAAATACTGAACTATTGACAATAGTTTGATATCAAACTATAATTCATTTATGGAAACCAGAGATGCTATGTCACTTATATCAAAGATCCGCGAGAAGGTTAACCGGTTCATCGTACAAGAGATGGCGAAGCAGGGAGTAAACGGCATTGCCACCTCACACGGGGATATTATCTATGCGCTGCTTCATAAACACAGACTGACTATGGCAGAGCTCTCCACCAAAATTCATAAGGACAAATCTACAGTTACGGCACTTGTGGATAAGCTGGTGCGGCTTGGGCTGGTCATGAAGGAGAGGGATCAGGAGGACACCCGGTACGTATATGTTACTCTAACCGGGAAGGGGAAGGAGCTGGAGCCGGTATTTGAATCGGTCTCTTCTGCCATGCTGAAGCAGTTCTACCGCGATATCACGGAAGAAGAGCAGAAGACTTTGCTGACGATTTTAATGAAAATCAATCATAATTTCTAAAAAATTTGTATGATAGTTTGATGTCAAACTAATTATGGAAAGGACATTACAATGAGAGACTACACTGATGAGTTACCGCCGCATACAGAGAAATATGTCGGTGAGCATGATCTCTTCCTGGAGATTTATAAGGGAGAGGAGGCGAGAGAAGGCCACGAACAGAAGATTAACGTACCCTTGCTGTTTGTACACGGTGCGTATACCGGAAGCTGGATGTGGAGCAAGTACCTTCCCCATTTCATCCGCGAAGGCTGGACCTGTTATGTGATGAATCTGAGAAGTCATTACCGGAGCAGGGTGCTGGATATGACACAGATTACCTTTGAAGATTATCTGCAGGATATCCATGAGATAGTGCAGTTGATTCAGACTGAATGCGGAGCTGCTCCTGTCCTGATCGGGTTCAGTATGGGCGGGATCCTCAGCCAGAAGGTGGGGGAGACAGCCGGGCTGGCCGGGCTTGTGCTGATGGATTCAAGTCTATGCAGGGAGGTTCATGAGGAGGTGCCGTATACAGATATCGTCAGAACGGTACCAGGTAATGTAGTGCCCGCTCCGGTCCGCGAAGAGGAGACCAGCCTGGATGAGACGGCAGAAGACATAGCGTTTCAGCGCAAATACCTGACGATGGAGTCCGCCAAGGCGTTTCGAACCTTTTCTTATCATTTCGGAGCAGCAGGGGTATCTGTAGACAGCGGGTCCATTACTTGCCCTTGTCTGGCGATCTATGCGGTTAACAGTGATGAGGATGAGCGCCGGGGCAGAGCCAATGCAGCGTATTTCCGCGCAGCCTATGCAGGTCTTTGGAGCACCACCCATACCGGCCTGCTCGTAGGACAGCGCTATCTGGAAGCAGCACAGACGATCCTGCGGTGGTTGGCGAGATAATGAATCTAGTGCAACAAATAAAAGGCCGCTTGAACCGGGATGCTCCCGTTCCTTAGCGGCCTTAACCTGATAGGTGAAGGGTGTTCTATATATACATCTAACTGGAGATTAGTGAAATTTGACGGTCTTGATGCGCGATTCCTGCTCATAAGTAAGCGGGCTTGGTGTTGGCGGTGTGTGCAGATGGCGGTGTGCGCTGTATTCCATTCTCCGGTAATCTTCTTCTCCGGAAGCCATCCCCGGCTGCCACATTCCGGTTACCCAATTCTTCAGTTCCTTAATTCCTGCCAGCATTGCATTCATCCTCCTTGGCGATGAAATACGGTAATGAACCTCTGGGACATCTATCCTGGTTACGCTTTCATTATAGCATAGATAATTAATAAATCAATGTGATGTCCGCCTGTAAAAGACAAATAAATAAGGAATAATGTCGTGATTACTGGGTTTGTGTTTGTATAAGAGAGCAATGTCCTTGTAGGATGGACTGTATGGAGGCAACAAAAAAGCGGCAGCCGGGAGGGCGGTCGCTTCGGGGCAGGGTGTTATGCAGAAGCAGCTAAACGTTTCAATTCAGCTTCCTGATCTATAGAACGCCGGGCCAGTATATCCAGTGTTGCGTCATGTCCGCGCAGGCTCCGGTCGATCCGCTCCAGAGAATCCCGGCCAGCAACGACTTCAGCGTTGACTTCAGACACCGCTTGTTGAATAAGCGGAATTAGCTTCGTATCTTCCTTGATGCTTTCGATATCAGCCTTGATGATCACCAGCTCGGCCGCAATTTCAGACTTGAACGTAGCGAATTCTGACTGAAGATTGTTAAGATCGGACTTGATTCCTGCGATTTCGGACTTCATTCCAGTGATTTCAGACTTGATTCCTGCAATTTCAGATTTCATTCCGTTAATTTCGGACTTTACTCCTTGCAGCTCGGCAAGAATCTGCTGGAGAATTCCATCGCTCATAGGGCACAGCTCCTTAGATAGGGTTGGAATAGGACTGCTGCTTGAAGAGGGGATACCTGCGGAATAGGTACAGGTTATTATAGCATATTTGCGTCATTATTGGGTGCTGCTGTCAAAAGAATTCCATGAACATATTGGACATTAGAAAACTGATACTTAAATTTATAAATATACAAAATAGGACAATAGGTGTACTATGTATGTGAATAAATTCGCATGAAGCGTAACCGATAAGAGATGGGGGAATTAGGATTCATGAAGACAAGAAACTGGAAACACCTTATGAAGCTAGTTGTGCTGACTGCTGCTGTCAGTGTAGTAGCTGCCGGATGCGGTAGCGCAAAACAGGCAGGAAATGCCAAAGATACTAATACTGGAGCTGCTGTAGCTGCACCTGCTGAGGCTGTTACGATATCACTGGGACTGCTGCCATCCATCGATGCGATTCCTTTTATTATTGCCCATGAGCAGGGATTTGATCAGAAGCATCATGTGAACCTGGATATCCAGACCTTCAAGAGCGCGAAGGATCGTGATGTGGCTTTTCAGGCGGGTAAGGTAGATGGCCTCAGTGCGGATCTGGTGGCGATCTCGATCTATAATGAAGCAGGACTCGATGTCAAAATCACCAGTACGACCACAGGTGAATTCGACCTGCTGACCGGAAATGATGAAGTGAAAGAGGTAAAGGATCTGAAGGGGAAGACCGTCATCCTGTCCAAGAATACCTCAACCCAGTATACCGTTGCCATGATGCTGAAGCAGGCCGGCCTGACGGAAGCCGATATTACTGTAACGGAAGTGCCGCAGATTCCAACGCGTCTGGAGCTGCTTAAGAATCATAAGGCGGATGCGGCTGTTTTGCCGGAGCCTTTTGTAACGATGGGCCGTACTGCCGGTCTGCGCGTTCTCAGCTCCACCCACAGTGCGGGAATCAATCCGTTTGTGCTGGCTTTTCCGCAGAGTGCCATTGATGCCAAGGGTCAGGGAATCCGCGATATGTACGCCGCCTATGATGAGGCTGTCGATTATATGAAGACGCATGACCAATCGGAATATATCGACCTGATTATTAAGGAAGTGGGCTATCCTGATACGCTGAAGAATGAGATTAAGGTGCCGGAGTATCTGCCTGCCAACCAGGTGGATGTGAAGGAAGTGGAGGCTGCTTTTGCCTGGGCCCGTGAAAAAGGACTGCTGACCAAAACGCTATCGGCTGAAGATGTGATCTCCGATGTCCAGTTTAAAAAATAGCGGTCTCCGCATTCATCAGCTGCATGTAGCTTATCAGAACGGGCAGCTGGCTCTGGGTGAAATGAACCTGACCCTGCCGGAGCACGGGATTTATACGGTGATCGGTCCCTCGGGCAGCGGAAAATCCACGCTGCTGCGGGCGATTGCCGGATTGCTGCCCGGTTACAAGGGGGAACTGCTCTTCAATGGCAGATCTGTCCATGAAAAGGAGACGCTGATCGGGCTGGTGCCGCAGAATTATGGCCTGCTGCCCTGGAAGACGGTCCGTGACAACATCCGGATTGCGATGCGGATCGCCCGTCCGGGCGGGGAAGGCCACAATCGGCGGGAGCAGGACCGTCAAATTATGCATTGGCTTGAATCCATGGGAATTGCGCAGCTCGCCGGACGGTTTCCGCTCTCGCTGAGCGGCGGTCAGCAGCAGCGGGTGGCCATTGCCCGCGCCTTTGCCATTCTGCCGACCCTTCTGCTGCTGGATGAGCCGTTCTCGGCGCTGGATGCCATTACACGGGAAGGGCTGCAGCAGATTTTTATCGACAACTGGCAGGCGCATCCGGCGACCACGCTGTTCGTCACCCACGATGTGGAGGAGGCGATTCTCCTGGGACAGAAGATTATCATCCTGCTGCCCAGGCAGCAGGAGCCGCCGGAGATTCTCGATAACGCTGCTGTATTTGCAATGAAGCATTCTGAGAAGCGGGAGAGCGAGGAGTACTTTATGCAGTCCAAGAGAATCCGAAAGGTAATGATGGAGAAATGGTAAAACGACGGCGTTTTGTTCACCTGTTGCGCCTGCTGCTCGTTTTTGCCGGAATGAATGCGCTCTGGTATATCGCATATCTGCTCATGAATCACGCGATTCTGCCCAGCCCGGGCGCGGTTTATAAGGCAATGTTTCAGCTGGGGGCCCATGATGTGGCGCTGAATATCGGCTACAGTCTGATGCGGATCACTGAAGGTGTGCTGCTGGCTCTGCTGCTGGGTTTGCTGGCCGGTCTGCTGATGGGCCGCTCTCCCTTCTGGAACCGGGTACTGGACCCGGTCGTCTATCTGACCTATCCGATTCCCAAAATTGCGCTGCTGCCGGTGGTCATGCTCTTCTTCGGCCTGGGAGAAACCTCCAAGGTGCTGATGATTATGCTGATCCTGCTGTTTCAGGTCATTATCTCGGTACGTGATGGTGTGAAGGCCATCCCCGAGAGTACTTATGATGTGCTGACGAGTATTGGTGCCAGCACGATGCAGAAATTCTGGAATGTGACGCTTCCCGGCGCGTTGTCGGTGATCCTCAGTACGATTCGTATTTCGCTGGGCACAGCGATTTCAGTACTCTTTTTCACCGAAATCTACGGTACGGAGCATGGTATGGGCTTCTTTATCATGGATGCCTGGCTGCGGCTGGACTACCCTGAGATGTATGCCGGAATTATGCTGTTCAGTCTGGTGGGATTCGTGCTGTTCCTGCTGGTGGATGTGCTGGATTACAGATTCATGAAGTGGCGGAGATAGCCGCAGAGTATAACCATTCAACACAATAAAGCCCGCTTCCCCAAATGGAGGAAACGGGCTTTTTGGTATGTTTAAAGCATAACAGAAGCGCTTAAGATCTTTCCCGGATTATTTACCGAGCTGCTTATCAACTTCCTTGACCGGGTTCTCGCCGACATTCTCTTCGGTCTTGACACTGCTCATGAACCAGCCTGTAGCTGCAATGATGATCAGAACTACATAGAAGGTCAGTTTCCACCAGGTGCTGTGTGCGAAGTCTTCGGACAATACACCCAGAGCAGGGTGGGCCAGTGTGATGACTGCGAGCTTAACCCCTACCCAGCCGACGATGAAGAAGGCAGCAACCTCAAGACCCGGACGGGTGTGAAGCAGCTTAACGAAGAAGGAAGCAGCGAACCGCATAATAACGAGACCAATGAAGCCGCCCGCAAAGATTACAAGGAACTGTCCGCCGTCGAGGCCGCCGATGTTGCGGATACCACTTGCCGGAAGAGCAACGGCCAGGGCTACGGCTGCAAGGATGGAGTCTACGGCAAAGGCAATATCTGCTACTTCGACCTTAAGTACGGTGAACCAGAAGCTGGCTTTCTTCTTATTTACAGCTCCAGGGCTTCCGCTTTCAGCGGCGTCTTCCGTGACCGGCTTAGCGAATAACACTTTTCGGAAGATGTGATTCCCCGCGATAAATAACAGATAAAGCGCACCGATGGCTTGTACCTGCCAGATGTCTACCAGATAGGAGATGACGAACAGTGATCCGAACCGGAACACAAACGCTCCGGCCAATCCGTAGAACAATGCCTTCTTACGTTCCTCATCAGGAAGATGCTTAACCATAATTGCGAGTACAAGTGCGTTGTCTGCGGCAAGCAGCCCTTCCAGTGCTACGAGAACGAGCAATACCCATCCGTATTCTAATAATAATCCCCAATCCATTGCTGTTTCCTCCTCAAGTGGGTTTAGCTGCTTTTTGCGAAACTAACGGTGATACCATTAGTTTAACCAAAAATATATATAAAAAAGACCTTTACCAAACAGATTAGCCTTTGGAATAAAGGTAACCTGGTTGGTAAAGGTCTCGCTAACAATAATCTATTGCCGATAAAACCGGAGAATATCCTCATATTCTCGTATTGACGATTTTATCTAACAGCTACTCCCCTTTACGGGATTATATGAAATTTTATAGTATTCGTTTCTGGCTAAACGTATCATATCCGAGTTAAGAGACATTGTCAATGTTTTTGTGAGAACACATATCATTAGAAAGTGACAGGCCTGAAAACGGAAACATGATAAGTGTGAGTCATATAAGTTGACATATGATATGGCGAAACTGCAAACAAAAGGAAATAAAGGACGAAATGAACGTCGGACTAATTGACGATCCCCCGTAATGAAAATATGATGAGACTAATTAAAGCGGCCAAGTGAAGTTGATGTTAACTAAAATAACATTAACCAAAACAAAGGCTATTTGAACCATAAAACTTTTAGCTTTTAGGAGGTGGGAAATGATGCAGCCGTCATGTCTATCAAGTGAAGCGGAGGAGGAGATTAGCCGCCACCCTTGTTACAGCGAGGAGGCCCACCGGTTCTATGCCCGGATGCACATCCCGGTTGCTCCCGCCTGTAACATCCAGTGCAATTACTGTAACCGCAAGTTCGATTGCGTGAATGAGAGCAGGCCGGGCGTGGTCAGTGAGGTGCTTACTCCGGAGCAGGCGGAGCGCAAGGTGCGGGGAGTTGCCGCCGGGCTGATGCAGCTCTCGGTAGTGGGTGTGGCCGGACCCGGAGATCCGCTGGCGAATCCGGAGCAGACCTTCGATACCTTTGCCCGGGTCAGGAAGCATGTACCTGATGTCTCCCTCTGCCTCAGCACGAACGGACTCACGCTGTACCGGCATGTGGATGAGATTATGGAGCTGGGCATCCGCCATGTCACTATTACCATCAACGCCATCGACCCCGAGGTCGGCCAGGCGATTTATCCCTGGGTGTTCGATGAAGGGATCCGGTACGAAGGCAGAGAGGCAGCCGAGCTGCTGATCCGCCGTCAATTACTGGGACTTGAAATGCTGGCGAAGCTGGGGATTCTGGTCAAAGTGAATTCCATTATGATTCCGGGGGTTAACGATCATCATCTGACCGCAGTGTCGGCGCGGGTAAAAGAGCTCGGGGCCACGCTGCACAATGTAACACCGCTTATTATCGCACCGGGCAGCCAGTATGAAGCGGATGGCCGCAAGGCACCCCGTCCGAAGGAATTGCTTAATTTGCAGGAACAGCTGGGCCGCGGGGGAATGAAGGTTATGCGTCACTGCCGGCAATGCCGGGCCGATGCGATCGGGCTGCTGGGCCAGGACCGTAATCCCGATTTCCCGCTGGAAGCGATGGAGGCTGAGCCGGTCATTAATGAAGCAGCCCGGGCGATGTTCCAGAGGGAGCTGGACACCAAGATCCGTGAGCGGGTCTTAGCCAAACAAGCCAGACGCATTCAGGCCGGAGGGCCGAAGACGCGGGTCGCGGTAGCCACCAGAGGCGGCGACAAGGTGAATCAGCATTTCGGTCATGCCACTGAGTTCCTGGTCTACGACACTGACGGAACGGATGTACAGCTCCTGGGTGTCCGCAAGATCCAAGCCTATTGCCATGGCAAGGCCGATTGTAACGGTGACAAAGCTGCTACGCTGCAAGAAATTATATCGATTCTAAGTGACTGCCGCATTCTTCTCTGCTCAGGCATCGGGGAGGCCCCAAGGGCCAGCCTGAACCAAAGCGGTGTCCTGCCTCTTGTCCGCAAAGGCGGCATTCAGGAAGCCATTCTCGAAAGCGTGAAGTACAGCTCTTATTTTGAAACATTAAACATTTCGAAGGGATGATGAACAATGAGACAAATCGCGTTCTACGGTAAAGGCGGTATCGGTAAATCGACAACTTCACAAAACACCCTGGCTCAGCTGGCAACCAAATTCAAACAAAGAGTCATGATCGTAGGCTGCGACCCGAAGGCAGATTCCACCCGTCTGATTCTGAATACCAAAGCCCAGAACTCCGTGCTGGAGCTGGCGGCGGAGCTTGGCTCCGTAGAGGACCTGGAGCTTGAGGATGTGCTGCAGACAGGCTTCGGCGACATTATCAACGTAGAGTGCGGCGGGCCGGAACCGGGGGTAGGCTGCGCCGGACGCGGGATTATCACTGCGATTAACTTTCTGGAGCAGGAGGGCGCGTATCAGGATCTGGATTTCGTCTCCTATGACGTACTGGGTGACGTAGTATGCGGCGGATTCGCCATGCCAATCCGTGAGGGCAAGGCCCAGGAGATCTATATCGTCTGCTCCGGCGAGATGATGGCGATGTACGCAGCGAACAATATCGCCCGAGGTATCCTGAAATATGCGACCAGCGGAGGCGTAAGACTCGGCGGCCTGATCTGTAACAGCCGGAATACAGACCGTGAGGATGAGCTGATCATGGAGCTGGCCCGCCGCCTGAACACGCAGATGATTCACTTTGTTCCCCGCGACAACATCGTTCAGCATGCCGAGCTGCGCAGAATGACCGTAGCCCAATATAATCCTGAGCACCAGCAGGCGAAAGAATATGAAATACTGGCCGAGAAAATCCTCAATAACAAAATGCTGACGATCCCTACCCCGATCTCGATGGAAGAGCTGGAAGAGCTGCTGATGGAATTCGGCATCATTGAAGATGAAGAAGCTGCGATCAAGAAGCTGCAGGCTTCCGGGCAATAAGGCTTACTGAAGAACTTAACAAAAAGCGTAAAGAAGCGGAGGGGAAATTTGGAACTGGAGGAGCGATAGCGTCCGCCTTTGTCTCCGGATGTTATCCGCTAAGCGGAATAATAAAAAACATCTGGAGACAACAGCGGCTGGAAGTCCAAATGTTCACCGCAGTGACGACCACGCTTAACGTTCAACTCTTAAGTAAGCCATTAACAGAAGGAGGATCAAACCATGGGACTGAGTATTGAAGAGAATCAGAAGCTGGTTGAGGAGATTCTGGAAGCCTATCCCAAAAAGGCGCGGAAGGACCGCGAGAAGCATTTTCAGGTGGCGGATGAAAAGGCCATTGATTGCAGCACCTGTGCGGTGAAGTCCAATATCAAATCCCGTCCGGGTGTCATGACCCCGCGCGGCTGCGCCTATGCCGGCTCCAAAGGGGTGGTCTGGGGTCCGATCAAGGATATGGTCCATATCAGTCACGGCCCGGTTGGCTGCGGACAGTATAGCTGGGGCTCGCGCCGTAACTTTGCGAACGGGACGCTTGGCATCGATAATTTTACGGCTATGCAGATTACCAGTGATTTTCAGGAGACGGATATTGTGTTCGGCGGGGATAAGAAGCTGGCCGTCATTATGCGCGAGATTACCGAGATGTTCCCGCTGGCTAAGGGGATCTCTGTCCAGTCGGAATGTCCGGTGGGGCTGATCGGCGATGATATCGAAGCGGTGTCGAAGAAGATGTCCAAGGAGCTGGAAATGCCGATTGTTCCGGTACGCTGCGAGGGCTTCCGCGGGGTCAGCCAGTCGCTGGGCCATCATATTGCGAACGATGCGATCCGTGACTTCGTGATGGGCCGTGCCGAGCTGGCTGAGACCGGTCCCTACGATGTGAATATCATAGGTGACTATAATATTGGCGGCGACGCCTGGGCCTCCCGTATCCTGCTGGAAGAGATGGGCCTGCGTGTCATTGCCCAGTGGTCCGGTGACGGCTCTCTGAACGAACTGGAGGTAGCCCACAAGGCGAAGCTGAACCTGATCCACTGCCACCGTTCCATGAACTATATGGTGGATCATATGGAGAAGGCCTACGGCATCCCTTGGCTGGAATACAATTTCTTCGGACCTACGAAGACGTATGAGAGCCTGCGGGCGATTGCAGCGCTTTTCGATGACACGATTCAGGAGAACTGCGAGCAGATGATCGCCAGATACAAGCCGGTTATGGATGCGGTGATCCGCAAATACAGACCGCGCCTGGAGAATAAGACCGTCATGCTGATGATCGGGGGCCTGCGTTCCCGCCACACCATCGGAGCTTATGAAGATCTGGGGATGGATATCGTAGCCTCCGGTTATGAATTCGCCCACAAGGATGACTATGAGAAGATGCTCCCGATGCTTGCCGAGGGAACCATTGTCATGGATGATCCTACAGCTTATGAGCTGGAAGAGCTCACGAAGAAGATGAACATTGATCTGGTGGGCTCAGGCGTGAAGGAGAAATATGTCTATCACAAAATGGGTGTGCCGTTCCGCCAGATGCATTCATGGGATTACAGTGGCCCGTATCACGGCTTTGACGGCTTTAAGGTGTTCGCTAAGGATATGGATATGACCGTGAACAGCCCGGTATGGGATCTGGTGGGCAGACAAGGCACAAGGAAGCCGGAGGAGGCGGGCGTATGAGCAGGGATAAACTGAATATTAAAGATAATACCAGCTTGTTCAAGGAAGAGCGTTATGTGCAGCAGCGGGAGAACAAGAAGCAGTTCGAAGCGCCCTGCAGCGAGCAGGAGACCGCCGAAGCACTCGCTTACTCCAAGTCCGCCGAATATATGGAGAAGAATTTCAGCCGCCAGAATGTGGTGATCAATCCGCATAAAGCATGCCAGCCGCTGGGTTCAGTCATGGCCGCACTCGGATTCGAGAAGACGCTGCCGTTCGTACACGGGTCGCAGGGCTGCAACGCCTACTTCCGCAGCCATCTCAGCCGCCACTTCAAGGAGCCTACGCCGTCCGTATCCACGTCCATGACAGAGGATGCAGCTGTATTCGGCGGGATGAATAACCTGATTGACGGTCTGGAGAACAGTGTCGCCTTGTACAAACCGGAGATGGTTGCAATCTGTACCACCTGTATGGCTGAGGTCATCGGGGATGACCTGAACTCTTTTATCGGCAATGCCCGCATTAAAGGGGTGATCAGTGAGGAATATCCGGTGGCCTACTGCAACACGCCAAGCTTCGTCGGCTCTCATATCACTGGCTACGATGCCATGATCAAGGTTATCCTGAGCTACCTCTACACCCGTTCGGGTATTGAGAGCCATCCCGGAAGCGGTGCGGAGAGCGGAGAGAAGCTGAATGTGATGCTGGGCTTTGAGCCGTACACCGGCAACTTTGCAGAGCTGCGCAAGATTCTGGGAGCCTTCGATACCAAGTACACCATACTTGGAGACCACAGCGGGAACTACGATTCACCGGCAACCGGTGAGTATGAATACTACTACGGCGGCACCAAGCTTGTGGATGTTCCGCAGGCAGCCAATGCGCTTGCAACCCTGTCCCTGCAAAAGTATACGCTGAAGAAGACCCAGGAATATATCAGCGGCACCTGGAACCAGCAGCTGGCAGCGTTATCCACGCCGCTGGGCATTAAGGGTACAGATACGCTGCTGGCTACGATCAGTGAGCTGACCGGCCTCCCGATTCCAGCAGTGCTTACGGAAGAACGCGGCCGTGTCGTGGATGCGCTGATGGACAGTCATCCTTACCTGCATGGCAAGCGGGTAGCGCTGGTAGGCGACCCGGATCTGCTTATTGGCCTGATCGGCTTCTGCCTGGAGACCGGGATGGAGCCGGTGCACATTATCTGCTCGAACGGTGATGTGGACTTCAATGAAGTGAAGTTCAAGGACGAAGCCGAAGCGCTGCTGGCGGCAAGCCCGTATGGCACCGAGGCTACTGTGCATGTCGGCAGAGACCTGTGGCATATGCGCTCGCTGCTGCTGAATGACAAGGTGGATCTGGCGATTGGCAGCTCCCATCTGAAATTTGCCGCCAAGGATGCGGAGGTGCCGCTGGTGCGGGTCGGCTTCCCGATCTTCGACCGCCATCACATGCACCGTTATCCGATTATCGGGTATCAGGGAACACTTAATCTGCTCAGTCTGATCGTGAACACGATTCTGCAGCAGCTTGATGATCATAACTCCGGCTTTAATTTTGAGCTGGTGCGCTAACTGCGCGTAAGCCTGGTGTGAATTCCAGCATCTTAAGCGAAGGAGATGAAGAGCCAATGGACCCTTTACGGCAAGATGAATTTGATTCCCAGGCTTGCGGGAGCATAGCGCCTAAGGCGAAGCCCTGTCCAAGGCCCAAGCCGGGCGAAGCTGCTGGAGGCTGCTCCTTCGACGGAGCCCAGATCACGCTGCTGCCGATTATGGATGCTGCACATCTGGTTCATGGACCGATTGCCTGCGCCGGAAACAGCTGGGAGAGCAGAGGCGCGTTATCCAGCGGCCCCTCTCTGTCCCAATACGGCTTCGCTACGGATCTTACGGATTCTGATATTATTTTTGGCGGCGAGAAGAAATTGAAGGACAGCATTGATTATATTGCCGGGCGCTTTGCGCCTCCGGCAATATTTGTATATTCAACCTGCGTGACCGCGCTGACCGGCGAAGATCTGGATGCGGTCTGCAGGGAGGCGGCGGACCGGATCGGGATTCCTGTGATCCCGGTGAACAGCCCTGGCTTCGTCGGCAGCAAGAATCTCGGGAACCGGCTGGCCGGGGATGCGCTGCTGCAGTATGTCATCGGGACGGGAGAGCCGGAGCCGGAGACGGATATCGGGGTTAATCTGATCGGGGAGTACAATATCGCCGGTGAGATGTGGGATATTGAGAAGCTGATGAACAGCGCCGGGATCGCTGTAACCTCGCGGATTACGGGGGATGCCCGCTATAAGGAGATTACATGGGCGCACCGGGCGAGAGTGAACATGGTGGTCTGCAGCCGGGCGCTGCTCGGCCTTGCCAAGGAGATGGAGTCGAGATACGGCATCCCGTATTTCGAAGGCTCGTTCTATGGTGCGAAGGAGACGACCTATTCGCTGCGCCAGATGGCCTATCTGATGAATGACCGGGAGATGGAGCGGCGTGTGGACCGGCTCACCGAGCGGGAGGAGGCCCGCTTAAGCCAGGAGCTGCGGCCTTACCGCAAGCTGCTGAGGGGGAAGCGGGCCGTACTCTATACGGGCGGGGTCAAAAGCTGGTCCGTCATCTCGGCCCTGAAGGAGCTGGGCGTTCAGGTCGTCGGGGTAGGCACGAACAAAAGCACGGAGGAGGATGTGCGGCGGATTGCCGACCGTGTGGGCGATGATACAGAATACATTCCCGAGGGCGGGGCCAGCCGGATTATCAAGACGGTAAGAGAGCGCAAGGCGGATATTATGATTGCCGGCGGCCGCAATATGTATGTGGCAATGAAAGAGCAGATTCCCTTCATTGATATTAATCAGGAGCGCCACAAAGCGTATGCCGGATATGAAGGGCTGTTGCGGCTGGCCAAAGAGCTGACCTATTCGCTTGCGAACCCGATCTGGAAGCTGGCGGCAAGCCCTGCTCCCTGGGATAAGGAGGCGCCGCCCTATGACCGTTAACCGGAGAAAAAAGCCCGCCTCGGTCAACCCGATGAAGATCGGGCAGTCGCTGGGTGCCGTACTGGCATTGCAGGGCTGCTACCGGGCCATGCCGCTGATTCACGGCTCCCAGGGCTGCTCCGCTTTTCCGAAGGCGCTCCTGACCCGTCATTTCCGGGAACCGATTGCCGTGCAGACCTCGGCGCTGCAGGAGATGGATGTCATCTTCGATGCCAACCGCAATCTGGAGGAGGCGCTGAATCTGGTGCTGAGCAAGCACCGCCCGGATATTATCGGCATCATTGGGACGGAATTGACCGATGTAGCCGGTGTGGATTATCAGAATATGCTTAAGTCGTATAAAAGAGAGCGGAATTTGCGCGGAGGTCTCGCCTTCTCGGTTGTGCTGCCTGATTTTCGCGGATCGCTGGAATCGGGCTTCAGCTCTACGGTGGAGGCCATGATTGACGAGATGATCCAGCAAGTAGGACACCGGGGGCAAAGAAGCGTGAATGCCCGGCAGATTACCCTGCTGCCCGGCTCGTTCTTAACCCCGGCCGATGTGATGGAACTGAAGGAGATCATCTCCTCCTTCGGCTTCGAGGTGATCGCTCTGCCGGATATCTCGACCTCCTTGTCCGGCCATCTGCTTACCGGCTTCTCGCCGCTGACGCGCGGCGGGGTTCCGCTGGACTCTATGCTCCAGAGCCTGCAGTCCGGGCTGACGATTGCCGTGGGCGGCAGCATGGAACGTCCGGCCAGACGGCTGCATAATGCCATAGGCACTCCGTATAAGGTATTCGAAGGGGCAATGGGGCTTAAGGCGACCGATGAACTACTGCATTTCCTGCATCAGATCAGCGGGGAGCCGGTGCCGCTGCGGTATTGCTGGCAGCGGGAGAATCTCCTCGACAGCATGCTGGACGCCCATTTTCAATTTGCCGGAATGTCGGTGGTTGCCGCATTGGAACCGGATCATCTGCATTCGGTCTCGGGGTGGCTGGAGGAGCTGGGCGTAGAGCAGAAGGCGCTGATCACTTCGTTCGAGACCCCGCTCATTGCCGGAATGGAGCGCGAGGTATGGGTGGGCGATTTGGATGATGCCGAGGTGCTGGGCAAGGGGGCGGATCTGTGGATCAGCAATTCCCACGGGATCGCCGGGGCGCAGCGGACGGGTGCCGCCTTCATGCCGGCCGGGTTCCCGGTCTGGAATGAGCTTGGGGCTTACATGTCCGTCTCCGTAGGGTACCGGGGAGCGATGGAATGGAGTAATAAGGCAGGGAATCTGTTCATGCAAAGGGAGGCAGGCAGCCGTGAAAGTAGCGTTCGCCACAGATGATGGAAGCCGTGTGAATGCGCATTTCGGACAGAGTCCGATGTTCGCTGTATATAATGTAACGAAAGCAGGAGCCGAGCTGGTGGAGCTGCGCAGGCTGTCAGCTGTGCCGAACCAGGATGAAGCAGGCAAAATCGACAGCCGCCTGGATTCCGTAGGCGACTGCACCCTGATCTTCATCATGCAGATCGGCGCTTCGGCCGCTGCGCGGGTAACACGCCGGAAGATTATGCCGGTGAAGGTTCCGCCCGGCAGCCCTATCGAGGAGCAGCTGAAGCGGCTGGTTGAGATGCTTCAGGGCAAGCCGCCGATGTGGCTGGCCAAGGTGCTGCGGGCAGAGGAAGCGGAAAAGAATGAAGGAGGGGATGCGGATGGAACCCATGGCTAATGAGAGTGCGGCGTGGCAGGGTACGGTAATTCCGGGAGCTTCGGCGCTGAGACAGCGCAGTCCCAGAGCGCGCAAGGAGCTGAATCCGGAGACCGCAGATGCCCTGATCCGGCGTCTGTGTCATCTGCTGGATGCTGGAGATTTCTTCGGACGCAGCAGCAGCCTTCCTCCGCTGGAGAAGATCGCGAAGCTGTTCCTGGCATCTGCCGGGGACAAGGATCAATCGGAATTCAACTGCGCGGTGTCGCCCAAGGTCCGCCAGCAGGTGCCGTTGCTGTTCCAGGCCATGGCGGGCGTCATGGAGGAGAGAACCGGCCTGATGATCCAGAGTACAGCGGAGATTAACGGCGAGGGCTTCGGACGGGGGCTGCTCTACAGCGGCAGAGTCATTGTGGTGCTTAAGAGCCTGCGGGCCGGCTTTCCCTTCCCGTTCACTTCGGCTGAGAAGACGATTTCGTACGGGGTGGAGTGTATTGAAGAAGGAATGGTTTGGCTGGAGAAATATAAGGAGCTGACTTCAGCGCATGGCCTGCTTAGCCTGGAGGGCTAGGGGAAGAAAGGAATATCTATATAAGAAACACTAAAAAAAATAACAAAAAGCAAAAGAAGCGGAGGGGAAATTTGGAACTGAAGGAGCGGTAGCGACCGCCTTTGTCAACGGATTTCGACCGCGAACAGCGGGAAAATTCAAGAAATCTGTTGACAATAGCGGCCGGAAGTCCAAATGTTCACCGCAGTGACGATAAAGCTTCAAGTTTAAACCTTAAGTGCGTCTTATATAACTGGTAACAGGGGGAGTCAGGGATGGAGCAGCTTGCCGGAGGGTTGGAGCTGGAACGGTACACCCGGCAGCTGAAGCTGCTCGGGGAAGACGGGCAGAAGGCGTTGAAGGAAGCGACGGTTATGGTCGCCGGAATCGGCGGGCTTGGCGGAACGGCTGCCCTCTATTTGGCGGCGGCTGGCGTGGGCAGGCTTATTTTGGCTCATGAGGGAGTAATTGTGGCCCCGGATCTGAACCGGCAGATTCTAATGGACAGTGAGCATCTCGGCCGGGAGCGGATGAGTACGGCGATTGCCCGGCTGAAGCAGCTGAATCCGCAGGTAGAGATTGAAGGCTATAATTCCAGAATTGAATATCCTCAGGCACGCCCCTGGGTAGAAGCTGCCGATCTTGTGATCGATGCCCGGTACGACTTCCCTGAGCGGTATGCACTGAACCGGCTGTGTGTCGATACGAATACACCGATGGTGGAGGCAGCCATGTATGGCTTTGAAATATCGCTCACTACAGTGATTCCCGGGCTTACACCATGCCTCGAATGCCTGTATCCGGAACTGCCGCCGCAGTGGGAGCCGCTGGGGTTCCCGGTTCTGGGCGCCACCTCCGGGATTGCCGGTTGTCTGGCAGCGCTGGAGGCCGTAAAATGGATTACAGGGGTAGGGACAACTTACGCGGGCGTAATGCATCGCTTCAGCTCACTCGACTTCGCCTGTTATAGCGTCCGTATTGCCCGTAATCCGAATTGCGCTTGCTGCGGAGAGGGAGGTAAACCGTGAAACGTCTCAAGCTATGTGACACGACACTGAGGGATGGTGAACAGGCGGCTGGAGTATCATTCACGAGGGCGGAAAAGCTGGAAATCGCAAAGTTGCTGTCGGAGAGCGGAGTAGAGCAGGCAGAGGTAGGCATTCCTGCCATGGGCAAGCGGGAGCAGGAGGATATTGCCGCTGTGGCTGAGCTGGGATTACCGATGAAGCTAATGACATGGAACCGCTCGGTCCCCGGAGATATTGACAAGGCCAAGGCTACCGGCGTGAACTGGAGCCATATCTCCATTCCGGTGTCGGAGATTCAGCTGCAGGGCAAGCTGGGGCTGACGCCCCGGGAAGGTCTGAACAAGCTGCTGCGTACCGTGGAATACGGGATGCGGCAAGGCATGACCGTATCGGCAGGTATGGAGGATTCCTCCAGGGCGGAGTTGAGCTTCCTGATCGAAGTGGTGAATACCTTATACAAGGAGGGAATCCGCAGGTTCCGGTATGCAGATACCGTCTCGGCCCATCATCCGGGCCAGATGGCAGAGCGGGTAAGCCGGCTGCTGGGAGAAGTGCCTGAGGATGTGGAGCTGGAGGTACACTGCCACAATGACTTCGGGTTGGCCTGCGCGAACACACTCAGTGGCATAGCTGCCGGAGCGGTGTGGGCCAGTACGACGGTGGCCGGGATCGGCGAGAGGACCGGCAATGCGGCCATGGAGGAAGTTGCCATGGCCTGGCGCTATTTGTACGGCGGGAAATGCGAGGTCAGGCTGGAGGGGCTCCAGGTCCTCGCCGACAAGGTCATTGCCGCGTCCGGCCGCAGTGTCGGCGATGCGAAGCCGGTCGTGGGACAGCTCGCCTTCACCCATGAATCCGGGATTCATGTGGACGGGCTGATGAAGGAGCAGGAGACGTATCAGTTCTTCGATCCGGCGGTGGTCGGCCGCGCGCACCGCTATGTGCTGGGTAAGCATTCCGGCAGCGGCGGCGTGGCCCATGTGCTGGAGCAGCTGGGACTTGCAGTCAGCGCCGAGACTGCCGGCCGTCTGCTGGAGAAGGTCCGGGCATACGCGGAGGCCCGTAAGGGCACTGTGCCGGAAGTCATGCTGCTGCAGTGGCTGATGGAAGAGCAGCAGCGCGCACAGAATGCGGTATAATATATTTTTAACTATACGGATGCATAAGCTGGGCTGTCCTCCATGTGGAGTGCGGCGCAGCTTTTTTTTGAAAATATATCCGGGTCTGGCAGGCCGGGGGGAGAATAGACTCCACTTTGGCGGAGGATTTTGTTACAATTTGAGCAGGTTA
Organism: Paenibacillus sp. FSL H8-0122; assembly: GCF_038005345.1. Classification (NCBI taxonomy): domain Bacteria; kingdom Bacillati; phylum Bacillota; class Bacilli; order Caryophanales; family Paenibacillaceae; genus Paenibacillus; species Paenibacillus sp. FSL H8-0122. The sequence continues at coordinate 643,922 of NZ_JBBOTB010000001.1, forward strand.
TGAATAGGCAGAGCGTATGGAGAAGGGAAGGCATCACTTTGAAGAAAACGATTTTTTTCGATATTGACGGTACGATCTATGATGAAGAGAAGAATATTCCGGCTTCCACCAGAGAAGCGATAGCGGAGCTGAAGAGACGCGGGCACCATGTAGCGATTGCTACCGGAAGAGCGGATTATATGTTCGAGGGACTGCGCGAGGAGCTGGGAATCGACTCGTATGTCTCGCTGAACGGGCAGTATGCAGTCTATGAAGGGAAGCCGGTGTACAAGAACCCGATTGCGACCGGCGTGCTGGAGGAGCTGACCTTGTTCGCGGAGAAGCTGGATCACCCTGTTGCGTATACGGATACGGCGGGCATGAGAGTGAATGTGGCCGATCATGAGTACATCAATACGAGCGTAGGTTCGCTGAAGCTGGTATTTCCGACGCATGACGCTGGATATTTCCTGAAGAATGACATCTATCAGGCGATGATCTTCTGTCCGCAGGAGAGTCAGCAGATCTATGCCGAGCGGTACCCGGAGCTGAATTTCATCCGCTGGCACCCGTTCTGTATGGATGTACTGCCCGGCAACGGCTCCAAAGCGAACGGGATCGCGGAGATGCTGAAGGTGATCGGGGTGGAGAAGGAAGAGGTCTATGCTTTTGGCGATGGCCTGAATGATGTGGAGATGCTGGGGTATGTCGGGTATGGCATTGCCATGGGCAACGGCGAGAAGGCAGCGAAGGCGGCGGCCTCCTTCATTACGAAGTCTGTCCGTGAGGACGGGATCTATGAAGGCTTGAAGATGGTCGGGCTGCTGTAGATAGGGGCACTCGGTTGCTAGGGTCTCACTTCATTGAACTCTTAAGGGGATATTCTTACTCCCGGATTTAGCATGGTGCTTTACTGGACGAGTATTCGATTGCAGTTTATGCAATGGAATACTCTTTTTTTTGCATTTTGAACGGTTTCTATTGCACTCTATACAGCAGAGAAGTAGACGAATAGGTCCATCTGAGGACTCTGCACCGAAATCTACTGTATGAACTGCAATCAAGTGTGATCACCGGGGCAATGAAGGCGGTTTGTCCGGCAATAGTATATGTTTTTGGTGGACGGGTGGTGAGCGGGTATGAGAACAAATTTCGGCCTGACGGGGTGAATTGAGCTTGTCCATCCTGTACAATTAACCACTTTTCCATAAAATAAATATTTGCCTACGGGATGAATGTCCATGCCCCCTCTGGGTAAACGGAGTAGGATACATAAAGTCTATAGGAGGTGTCAAATATGGGTCGTACGGAACATAAGAAGAAAAAGCGGAGCTGCACAGAGGAGTTTGCCGGATGCCCTCTGCCAAGAGCGAAACGTCCCGCGACAAAACGGAAGGACAACAAATGCGGCTGCAAGAAAATTATCGTCAAACAGCAAATTGTCCGCGTCAATATTCCATTAGGTGCGCTGGGGGCCGCGGGTGCGGCAGGAGCCTTAAGCGCGGCAGGCGCTGTTGAAGCGCTGGGAGCTGCGGGAGCCGCAGGTGCAGCAGGTGCGCTCGGTGCAGCGGGAGCAGCCGGAGCGCTGGGCGAACAGGGAACCGCAGGGGCACTGGGGGCAATTGGCGCGGCCGGAGCACTTGGCGCCGCAGGTGCAGCCGGTGCCGCAGGTGCCCGTGGAGCCGCAGGTGCAGCCGGGCTGTTGGGCGCAGCCGGAGCAGTCGGGGGGCTGGGCGCAGCCGGTACCCAAGGTGCGCTCGGCGCTGCGGGAGCGGCCGGAGCATTAGGCGCGGCCGGAGCGCTGGGCGGGATCGGTCCGGCGGGCCCAGCGGGGCCAGCTGGAGCGGCAGGAGCCATCGGCCCGGCGGGGCCAGCGGGAACGGCAGGAGCTACCGGCCCGGCGGGGCCAGCTGGAGCGGCAGGAGCCATCGGCCCGGCGGGGCCAGCGGGAACGGCAGGAGCTACCGGCCCGGCGGGGCCAGCGGGAACGGCAGGAGCAGCGGGGGCCACAGGTGCTACGGGAGTAGCGGGGCCCGCTGGAGCAACGGGTGCAACAGGAGTTGCCGGTCCAGCCGGGGCAACGGGAGCGACGGGTGCCACAGGGGCAGCCGGTGGAATTGCCCAGTTCGGATACGTCTATAACCTCGGCGCGCAGGTAGTGCCGATTGAGGCAGATGTGTCTTTTGATACGAATGGGTTGTTAACTCCCGGAATCACACATGCCCCTGGTACAACTACAATATCGGTAACCAATGCGGGGAGCTATGAGGTTAATTTCTCCGTATCCGGAGTGGAGCCCGGCCAATTTGCATTATTCGTAAACGGGGCGCAGGTTCCGGGAACAGTCTATGGTTCGGGTGCAGGCACCCAGCAGAACACCGGGCAGGCGATCATCGCATTATCGTCAGGCGATGTGCTGACGCTTCGGAATCACAGCTCGGCTGCCGCAGTCACTCTGCAGACGCTGGCTGGAGGAACACAAGCCAATGTCAATGCTTCGATTGTCATTAAGCAGCTGGCTTAGTACAGCATCAGTACCAAGAAGTGAATTCATTCACCATGAGCAATTTATGGGGTTCGGTTTAACGTATCACCGGTAATAAATTAGACGATTTAGATGTACGGAATGCAATTAGGCGTACCGTATGTAGCGTCATCGCTCGGTTTTCGACCAGAATATTTTCACTTATTGGGCCGGATACGTGCCGGCAGAAGGCGGGGTACCCGATCAGGTATCCGGCCTTTCTTTTTGCCGCAAAGGTCCATCAGGCATGTGAATACGAAGGTTGGTTGAAGGCGGTTGTTCTGGTTAAAATATATTAATGTGTCTTATGCAGCAGGAATCGAGAGAAGCGGAGGTATCTGAAGTGAACCCTAAATGGTGGAAAGAGAGTGTTGTCTACCAGATCTATCCGATCAGCTTCATGGACAGTAACGGTGACGGCATTGGAGATCTGCGCGGGATCTTATCGAAGCTTGACTACTTGCAGGACCTCGGCGTGGATGTGATCTGGGTCTGCCCGATTTATAAATCCCCGAATCATGACAATGGCTATGATATCAGCGACTATTGCGACATTATGAAGGAATTTGGCACGATGGATGACTTCGACCTGCTGCTGCGCGAGATGCATTCCCGCGGCATGAAGCTGATGATGGACCTGGTGCTGAATCATACCTCGCATGAGCATCCGTGGTTCGTGGAATCCAGAAGCTCGAAGGACAATCCCAAGCGTGACTATTATATATGGCGAAAAGGTAAAAACGGTGGTCCGCCGAACAACTGGGAATCCTACTTCAGCGGTTCGGTCTGGGAGCTTGATCCCCGTACGGATGAATATTACCTGCATCTGTATTCCCGGTTCCAGCCCGATCTCAACTGGGAGAATCCTGCTGTAATCGACAAGCTGCATGAGATGGTGCAGTGGTGGCTGAAGAAGGGTGTAGATGGCTTCCGCTTCGATGCAATTGCCCATATCGTGAAGGCGGAAGGCTACCCGGATGCCCTGAATCCCGGCGGCACCCCCACTGTCCGCGCCTATGACATGTTCTCGAACCTGAATCATGTGCATACCCTGCTGCAGAATCTGCACGATCAGGTGCTCTATTACTACGACATCATGACGGTAGGGGAGACCTCGGGCCTCGGGCCGGAGCAGGCGCTGGATTATGTCGGTGACGGACGCCGCGAGCTGAATATGACCTTTCAGTTCGAGCATATGAATCTGGATGCCGCTTCGCCGGGCAGCGGGAAGTGGGATGTCGTGCCCTGGAAGCTGACGGACCTGAAGACCATCATCAGCGATTGGCAGACCGTGCTGCATAACCGGGGCTGGAACGCCAACTATCTGTGTAACCATGATCAGCCGCGCTCGGTATCGCGGTTCGGGGATGACCTGTACTACCGGGTACCGTCGGCCAAGATGCTCGCCACCTTCATTCATATGCTTGAAGGCACGCCGTACATTTATCAGGGTGAGGAGATCGGCATGACCAATGTAGCCTTCGAGTCGATCGATGATTACCGGGATGTGGAGACCTTGAACTATTATGAGGAAAAGCGCAACGCCGGTGTTCCCGAAGCCGACATCATGGCGGCAATTCATACCAAGAGCCGTGACAACGCCCGGACTCCGATGCAATGGGATGATGGCGAGGAAGGCGGGTTCACCACAGGTACGCCCTGGATCAGGGTTAACTCGAACTCCCGGGAGATCAATGCTGCCAGCAGCGTCAAGGACCCGGACTCTATTTTCAACTATTATAAGAAGCTGATCCAGCTGCGCAAAAAACATCAGGTCATCGTCTATGGTGAATACGGACTGCTGCTGAAGGAGCATCCCGAAATCTATGCCTATACCCGGACGCTGGAGGACGAGCGCCTGCTCGTGATCCTGAATTTCTTCGGGCATGAGCCGGTATTCGAGCTGCCGGAGGAATTTCAGCCGGCCGCGAAGCTGGAGCTGCTGATCTCCAATTATGAGCCTGCTCAGGAGGAGGATCTCCAGCAGTTGAAGCTCCGCCCTTATGAAGCGCGCGTGTATCTGCAGCGGATAGATAAGGGTCCTGCTTAAGCGAATCCAAGCGATAATTGAGCATAGAACCGAACGAATGCAGAACCGAACCTATAGATGTGCAGCAGGCCTGGCGGGAACGCCGGGACTGCTGTTTGTTATGCGGAAGACTGAATACATATGCGCCGCGAGGTATTGCGAATTATTTTGTTTTTTGTCCACACTGTGATCCGGTTCCTCTAATTATAAATAAAATATTATGTGTTGCAGGTCTGTGACTTCGCTGGGCTTCTATAGTAAAAGGCGGTACAATAGGCGTTATTAGAGACAGGGATAAGCCCGTGCGGTGAAGCGGGGTATGGAGGGAGCCAGGAGAGAGATGAGTGAGTGGTATGAGAAATGTTTTGGCGAGGACTATCTGATTGTATACAAACACAGGGATTTCAGCGGTGCGCGTCATGAGGTGGAGAGCCTGATCCAGTGGCTTGGCCTGCCCCGGGGCGCGAAGGTACTAGACCTCTGCTGCGGCATGGGCCGCCATTCGCTGGCTCTGTCGCAGGCTGGCTATGAAGTAACGGGTGTGGATCTGTCGGAGGTGCTGCTGCGTGAGGCGCGTGCACAGGCGGGTGCCGAGCAGGTAACCTGGCTGCGCTCGGATATGCGTGAGCTTCCGCTTACGGGCGGCTTCGATGCTGTGGTCAATTTGTTCACTTCTTTTGGGTATTTTGAAGAGGATGAGGAGCAGATTAAGGTGCTTAAGGAGATCCGCCGGATGCTGAAGCCGGGTGGCCGGTTCCTCATTGATTTTCTGAACCCGGCCTACGTCATCCGCCATCTGGTGCCCCATTCGGTCCGGGAGGATGGAGATATCACGATTGACGAGACCCGCCGGATCGAGGAGGGGTACGTGAAAAAGGAGATCCTGCTGACCTCGAAGGCTGGGGGCGCTCCGGCCCGCAAGTGCCAGGAACGGGTGAAGCTCTACACGCTGGAGGATTTCCGCAGAATGCTTGACGCTGCCGGGCTGCGGCTGGATACCGTTCACGGCGGCTACGATGAAGAGGAATATGACGCTGAAGCCTCAGCCCGCATGATCTTCATGGGAGGTAGACCTTAGAGATGGCATCAGGGAGAGGGCTTAGAGGAGGCGAAGGAAGGTTGAACAAGGAGATCATTCAAGCTTGGGACGAAGGAGTTCTTCAGGTATCTGTACCAATGGGGCTGCCGCTGCGCCAGGTTAACAGCTATCTTCTGCCGGACAAGGACGGCAGGGTTACGGTCATTGATCCGGGCCCGCATACACCGGCTGCCGAGCTTGCCTGGCAGGGGGTACTCGAGGCGCTGAGCCTTACCTGGACGCAGGTGCGGGATATCGTGGTGACCCATCATCATCCCGACCATTACGGGCTGGCAGGCTGGATGCAGTCCCGCAGCGGAGCGCGGGTGTGGATGAGCGAGCGGGCGCATGCCGAGGCTGCCCTGGCCTGGGGGGACGAGGCGATTCTGAATGAGGCGCTGCCGCTCTTTTTCCGGCGGCATGGCATGCCGGAGGAGTGGCTTCTCGGTATCCGGGAGCATCTGGATAGCTTCCTGCCCGAGGTGACCCCGCAGCCGGAGGTCACCTATATCCATGCCGCGGAGCCGTTTGTGATGGGCAGCCGGAAATGGCAGCCCATTATCACAGGCGGGCATGCGCCGGGGCATGTGTCGTTCTACCACGGCGGCAGCGGGCAGATCCTCTGCGGCGATGCTGTGCTGCCGCAGATCTCGCCCAATGTCGGCCTGCAGCCGGGCAGCGATCCCCAGCCGCTGCTGACGTTCCTGGAGGGGCTGCGGGAGCTGCGCAGCCTGCGGGTTACGCTGGCGTTCCCGGGCCACCGGGAACCGTTCCCGGGCTTCACGGCGCGGGCGGACAGCCTGCTCCGGCATCATGAGGAGCGGCTGGATGCTACAGCCGCGCTGCTCGCGGGCGGACCGCAGAGCGGGTTCGCGGTCTGCGAGGGGTTGTTCCGCAGCCGGGTCGCGACAGCGCACCAGATGCGGTTCGCCATGAGCGAGGCGCTGGCCCATCTGGCCGAGCTGGTGCGCCGGGGACGGGCGGCCGAGACGGAGGCCGGGCCAGGCGGCGACCTGCTGTTCACGGCTGTGGAGTAGGCTGGCGCGGGAAATGAGCAGACAGCTGGCAGCAGATTACATCATATTGTAATCTGCTGCCGCCAACCCGCAGCTCATGACATGTAGTAGCTCATGACATGCAGTAGCTCATCACACGTGGCTCATCACACGCAACTCATCACACGTTGCCCATAACACGTGGCTCATAACATAACATGCAACTCACGACACGTAGCCCATAACACGCCCTCACAGCTCACAACACGTAGCCCATAACACGCCCACACAGCTCACGACAGGTAGCTCCCCATAACACGCCCACACAGCTCACGACAGGTAGCTCCCCATAACACGCCTACACAACTCACGACATGTAGCCCCCATAACACGCTGTAATGCCCCACTGCACACAACCCGCTGACCGAAAACCGCTCATTAGCCTGTTGTTACCCTCACACTATTCTAAAAACCTAGAAAACTGGAATTTCTGGAAGAAATGGCTAATTTGTTGGTGAAAACTTGTAGCCTGAAAACAACACTACTCATCTCCTCCCTCCTCCAAAGTCGGCTGTAAGCGGTGAGGTATGAGATTCAAAGGGATAAATCCCATTGATTTTGCTGAAAATGGCGGATGTGTAGAAATGAAAGGGATAAATCCCATTGATTCAGCTGAAAATGGCGGATGAGCAGAAATGAAAGGGATAAATCCCATTGATTCAGCTGGAAGTGGCGGATGTGTAGAAATGAAAGGGATAAATCCCATTGATTCAGCTAGAAATGGCAGCTGTGTAGAAATGAAAGGGATTAATCCCTTTAAGCAGTCTGAATGAAGAGCACAAGTGCCCCTGAATTCGCCCGAAAACGGGCGGGGAGCGTAAATGAAGAGCACAAGTGCCCCTGAATTCGCCGAAAACGGCCGAGGAGCGTAAATGAAGAGCACAAATGCCCCTGAATTCGCCGAAAGCGGGTGGGGAGCGTGAATGAAGAGCACAAGTGTTCCATAATCTTGCACACCTGTTGATTTTTTGACAACTGTTAAATATAATGAACCCAACTAAGAGCTCAGGGGAAGGAGATGTAAGAGGGATGGCGGTGGACAGGCGAATTGGGAAGACGCGGGATGCTATTTTTAAGGCGTTTCTTAGTCTGATGGAAGAGAAGAGCTTTGAGCAGATTACGGTACATGAGATTGCGGAGCGGGCTAATGTCAGCAGAGGGACTATCTATCTGCATTTTGTGGACAAATATGATCTGCTGGATCAGTGTGTGGAGAAGGAAATGACGGAGCTGCGTGACCGCTGTATGGGCGTCCAGGAGAATCTGGATTTCACCTCTTCCGGTCCTCTGCTGCGTACGGCTGAATATGTGGAGCAGCATGCTGCCGTCTTCATTACACTAATTAATAACAGCGGGATTCCTGCCTTCAGAAGCCGTCTGCATGCAATGTTGATGGAGGGACTGGCGGAGCAGATCGATATGGATGGGGTGAACCGGGGGATGAACAAGGAGATGCTGCTGCATTTTATGGCTTCGGCTACTGTGGGCGTAATGGAATGGTGGATTACACACTCGCTGCCGATTTCGGCCAAAAAGCTGATGGAGGATATTAGTATCCTCCTCGAACGCAATCAGATGGGACCGCCGCCGCTGGACGCTCTGCCCTAGACAATGAGCTGCCGGTGTCGTCCAGTGGCCTGCGGTTATCCCATTCCTAGGAATCCGGCTGGATCACCTTCATCTTGGACGGGTTGTTGATTTTGTATTTGACCGGGTGCTGGGAGAGCTTCTTAGCCACAATCTTCGCTTCAAAAGAAACAGGGTCGCCCTCCTTCAGCTCCAGCTTTTTCAGCGTCGCACTATGGCTTGACCAGACTTCGTCAATGGCCAGCTCATGCCCTTCTATCGCTACATTGTCATAGATAATCACTTCATCATCGTTATCCGAAAAGTGGTTGGGAACGGTCGTGAATTCCTTGACAACCGCTGTAACCTTGAGCTTGTCTTCCGGCAGCTGCAGGGCGGGCTTCTTTTTGGAGGCGGCTGGCTTGCGCGGCTTCTCTTCAAGAGCTGCTGTCTCCGCAGCAGTCACGCCTTCAGCAGCACTCCCGCTCTCTGAACGCTCCACAGCACCAGCACTCCCCGCACCCTCCTCAACCGGGTGGTTCTCCAGCAGCTCCTCAGCTGCGGCCTCTCCTGCAGCTTCTGCCGGGTCCTCGGACCGTGCATCCGCCGCTGCTTGCGCGCGCTGGCCGAAGCTGGCGGTCTGCATTTCTTTGAGGTACGCCGGGTGGATACAATGCTGCTGCTTATTCTCGAATTGGACCACCACCGTCTGATTATCCACGAACCCTATAATTTCACAAGGCAGGGTCAGGCCCTGCCGCTTGTACAGATAAGTCTTGACCCGGGTAGCTGAACCGGGCAGAAGATTCCATTCCTTACACCGCTCAATCCGCTCATCCTCACTCTCGAAATCCTGGACGGCCAGCGGCTCCACTACGAACGAATAGGTCATGCATACTTCGCACCTTTCCTTTTATGAATAATAGCTCTCCTCTTATTCCGGCAACGTCTCCTCCAGCCGGCTGCGCCGTGCAGCCTCTTCCGCGTCCTCCGGGGCATGGGGCAGGCCCAGCTCCTGCTCGCGTTCCGCCTGCTTGCGGTGGGCAATCCGGCTGCTGGCCGCTGCGGCTACAGCACCTACGATATCATCCAGATAGGTATGGATCTGGCCGGTGGTTTTGTCATTCAGTCTCTCCAGTACGCCCGGCTTGAGCTTGTCCACATAACCATAGTTGGTGAAGCCGATACTGCCATATACATTAACAATCGAGAAGGCGAGAATCTCGTCTACCCCGTACAATCCTTCATCGTTCTCAATCATATCCTGCAGCGGCGGGAACAGCTTGCCCTCCTCCGCCAGCACATCGAGCTGGATGCCGGTCAGAACCGCATTTTGCACCTCACGCTTGCTGAGAACCATCTCAACGTTATGAATACATTCCTCCATAGTCAGGCCCGGATAGTATTTCTTTTGCAGCATCATGACAAGCTCGGCAATCTCCTCCAGAGTTACCCCGCGCTTGTGCAGCCAGTACCGGGTCGCTTCGGCAACGGCTTTGCTGTTGAGGCTGTAAGGAATTTTGGCATCAGTCATAGGAAGTCCTCCATTCGTGAGTCGGGTGTGATGTGGGTATGTACTAAATTGTACGCAAGCGGCAGACCGATGTCCAGAAACGTCCGGAATAGAACTTCTGTAATTTAGGATAAGCTGTTGTTATTTTTTGGACACAGGGCTCGTATACATAGCAGTACAAACTGATCTTAACGCTAGAAAGGGGTAATGAAGATTGATGAAACCAGTGAAACACCTCCGCGGGGCGTCTGCGGCTTGCCTGCTGGCCGTTCCGCTTGTGCTCTCCGGCTGCAGTCTGTTCGGTTCAGAATCCGCCGCTGTGGACCCGCCTCCCGCCGCCGTAGAAGCGCAGATGCTGCAAGTGAGCGGGGAAGATACGCTGGATACCGGTGTATTCGGACCGGCCTCCATGGATGAGACTGATCTGTCTGCCGGGGTGAAGGATACCGGTGCGCCTGCTGTAGCCGGGGAGCGGACTACTGTGTATCTGGAGGATCAGAACGGTCTGCTGGCTCCGGTGGCTCTGTCTTTTCCGAAAAGCGAGGATACGGTCATGCTGAAGAATTCCCTCACGGCACTGGTCAGCAAGGGGGATTACGCCTCTGCCCTGCCTAAGGGCTTCCAGGGCGTACTGCCCGCAGGAACGAAGGTGAACAATGTGTCCGTCGGCCAGGATCATGTCGCAATTGTTGAATTTAACTCGGCGTTTAACGACTACGATCCATCAGATGAACGCAAAATCCTTGAAGCGCTGACCTGGACACTGACCGGGCAAGATGACATCAAGGGAGTACAGCTCTGGGTCGATGGCAAAAAGCTGACTGAAATGCCGCTGCAGGGTACACCGCTGGATCGCCCGCTGTCCCGTACAATGGGCATTAACCTGCCGAAGCATAACGCATTGATGATGAATTCCAGCGCGGTTACGGTCTATTTCGCTGCAGCTTCACCGGATAGCGGCCATCAGTATTATGTTCCGGTTACCCGTTTTGTACCCGCTGGCGGGGATACGGTGAAGGCAGCTCTGAGCGAGCTGATTGCCGGACCGCAGTCCGAGAACGGCCTGGAGATGGTCATGACGCAGGGAACGGTAGTTGATTCTGTAAAAGCAGGGCAGAACGGGGTAGTCACCGTATCGCTGACCGATGATATGTTCAAAGGCAGCACAAGCATTCCCGAGGAGATGCTGGAGTCGGTCGTGCTGACGGTGGCCCAGAATACAGATGATTCGCTGGTACAGATCCGTCTGAACGGCAAGGATACGGTTACGGGCACCAATAACGTCGATTACGGCCAGCCGGTCTCCGCGCCGGAATATGTGAACGAGCTGCCGCTTTAGGCCGAAGCCGCCGGTTTAAAAAGATGCTTTTGTGCCTACTCTTTGATAGAATAAAGTATTGTTCATCCGAATAACGGGTCAGGAGCAGCGGTGCCGTTCTCTTCCATAGGGGGCGGCACCCGTTTCTGCGTATAAGATACGGATGAATGCATACCCAAACTTTGCGCTATACGATGTAGGAGGCAGAAAAGATGAGATCAAACGGACGCAACGAAGACCAGCTCCGGCCAATAACGATAACGACCCAGACCAACAAATATGCAGAAGGCTCCGTCATCATTGAGATGGGAGATACCAAGGTTATCTGTACGGCAACCGTGGATGAGAAGGTCCCGCCGTTTCTGAAGGGACAAGGCAAGGGCTGGGTAACCGCCGAATATTCGATGCTTCCCCGCGCGACCCAGACCCGCAACCAGCGTGAAGCGGCACGCGGCAAGCTGACCGGGCGGACCATGGAAATCCAGCGTCTGATCGGACGGGCCCTGCGTTCGGTGGTGAACCTGCAGGCGCTCGGCGAACGCAGCATTACGCTGGACTGTGATGTGATTCAGGCGGACGGGGGAACGCGGACGGCTTCGATCACGGGTGCTTTTGTAGCGATGGCCTTCGCCATGAACAAGCTTGCCCTCCAGAATAAGCTGACGGTCTTCCCGATTACAGACTACCTGGCGGCCATCAGTGTGGGTGTAGTTGGCGACAAGACGCTGCTCGACCTGAATTATGAAGAAGATTCCAAGGCGAAGGTGGATATGAACGTGGTCATGACGGGCAGCGGCGCGTTTGTCGAGGTCCAGGGCACAGGCGAAGAGCGTCCGTTCACCCGCCAGGAGCTGGACCAGCTGCTGGGTCTCGGAGAGAAGGGGATCTACGAGCTGATCGCTGTGCAAAAAGAAGTCCTTGGCGCCATCGCGCTCAAAATCCCTGCCGGCCAGACCGGCCAAGAGGTGTAGGATGAAGTCCGGCAGCGGAGTTCTGATTGTCGCGACGAAGAACAAAGGCAAGGTGCGGGAGTTCCAGCATGCCTTTGCTCCCTTGGGACTTACGGTCAAAAGCATGTATGACTACCCGGATCTGCCGGATGTGGTCGAGGACGGGGCCACTTTTGCCGAGAATGCCTTCAAGAAATCCCGTGCCGTAGGGGACGCTCTTGGGCTGCCTGTGCTGGCAGACGATTCCGGTCTGTGCGTAGAGGCGCTGGACGGAAGCCCCGGCGTGTACTCGGCCCGTTATGCCGGCGAGGCGGCGGATGATGAGGCGAATAATCTGAAGCTGCTGAGCGAGCTGGAGCGGCTGAAGCAGGGTGAGGATACCGGACAGCCGCTGCTGAGTCCCGCCCGGTTCGTCTGTGCCCTGTCGCTCTATGATCCGGCGGACGGCCGGGAATGGACGGCTGAAGGCACGGTCGAAGGCTGGATTACCTCAGAGCCGGCGGGTGCCGGCGGTTTCGGCTATGACCCGCTGTTCTATCTCCCGGAATACGAGAAGACGATGGCTGAGCTGACGCTTGAGGAGAAGCAGGCGGTCAGCCACCGCGGGACGGCGCTGCGGCGTCTGACCGAGAAGCTTGCTGCCGCGCAGAGCGGCGGTCAATAGAAGATTTGGTACCTATGGAAGCAGCCCCGTAAGCAGAATATGCTTGGGGCTGCTTCTGTTTTTTTAGATAATAATCCCCCCTGATTATGGAAATTTATCCCTAGCATATCCTCCGGCTTTGTATGAGAATAAGAGTTGACTTCACCCCTTCGCAGATCCTGCATCCTTCCGACAATCGCCGCAATCCATCCACCCTGCCCTGTACCAAACAACAATGCTACCGCAGCGGAGCGAGTGATCCGTATGCTGCTGAACTGTGCTTTTTTGAGCTGTATATTGCTAGTCTACCAGCCACACTGCAAGGAATTTAATAGTTTCACAGGGTGAAGGTCAAGGTCAATCGGGTCCGGGAGGTGAACGTTGAGCTTTCTCATTCGCGGCAAGGGAAGAACGGTCACTTAATATCCTTGATGGCAGAGGCGCATGTATGTCCATGAAGCAGGCTTACAGGTTACGCATTGAAACGGGGAGGTAATCACGAAATGGCCTTTATCAAAAGCAAATCCTTTGTGCTTGGCTTGGCGGCAGTCCTTTTCCTTACTCTTTTTTCGGCTTTTGGTGCAACTAGCAGAACTGTTCATGCAGCCGGTAACTACAAGATTGTCGGCTACTATGCTTCATGGGCCGCCTACGGGCGGGCTTATAATGTCACGGATATCGATCCCGGCAAAATGAATGTCATCAACTATGCCTTTGCCGACATCTGCTGGAACGGCATACACGGCAATCCCGATCCGACCGGGCCGAATCCGGTCACCTGGTCCTGCCAGAACGAGCAGGGACAGGCGATCAGCGTCCCCAACGGTACAGTAGTACTGGGCGATCCCTGGATCGATGCCCAGAAAAGCTTCGGCGATGACAAATGGGATGACCCGATCAAGGGGAATCTGAAGCAGCTCTGGAAGCTGAAGGATAAGAATCCGAACCTGAAGACAATGATCTCTGTCGGAGGCTGGACCTGGTCCAACCGCTTCTCGGATGTGGCAGCCACGGCGGCAACCCGTGAGGTGTTCGCGAACTCCTCCGTGGATTTCATCCGCAAATACAAGATGGACGGCGTCGATCTGGACTGGGAATACCCGGTCAGCGGCGGACTTGCGGGCAACAGCTACCGCCCCGAGGATAAGCAGAACTACATCCTGCTGCTCCAGAAGATCCGGGAGAAGCTGAATGCCGCCGGAGCTGCCGACGGCAAAACGTATCTCCTGACCATCGCCTCCGGTGCAGGACCAACGTACATTCAGAACAACAATCTCAGCGGAATCGCCTCCGTGGTGGACTGGATCAACATTATGACCTATGACTTCAACGGCAGCTGGAACCCTACTACCGGCCACAATGCGCCGCTGTATTATGACCCGGCAGCCGCTTCGTCAGGATTGACCGAGCCGGCGAACTATAATATCGATAAGGCAGTGACCAGCTATCTGAGTGCAGGCGTACCGGCGAATAAGCTGGTGCTCGGCATGCCGTTCTACGGCCGGGGCTGGGGCGGGGCTCCTGCTGCGGGGAACGGGCAATATCAGGTATCCGCCGGGATCTCTTCCACCGGAACCTGGGAGAAGGGCAACTACGATTTCAGTGATCTGGAAGCCAATTACATTAATAAGAATGGTTATACCCGTTACTGGAACAACACCTCAAAGGTCCCTTATCTGTATAACGCTTCCAATCAGACCTTCATCAGCTATGATGATGCCGAATCCATCGGCTTCAAAGCCAGTTACCTGAAATCCAAGGGCCTGGCCGGTGCGATGTTCTGGGAGACCAGCGGAGACCGCAACAAGACGCTGCAGACCAAGCTCAGCGCAGAGCTGGGTGGCGGAGTGGTGACACCAACGCCTACGCCGGTGCCGACCGCGACAGTGACGCCGACAGCAACGGTGAAGCCATCGGCTACGCCAACGGCCACGGTGAAGCCATCGGCTACGCCGACCGCGACCGTGACGCCAACGGCTACGCCGGGGCAATGCTCTACGGCAGCCTGGAGTTCCACCGCTGTCTACACACAGGGCCAGCAAGTCTCCTATGGTGGGCTGCTGTACCAAGCCCAGTGGTGGACACAAGGAGAACGGCCGGACCTCAGCGGTACCTCCGGGGTATGGCGGGTGACCGGAACCTGCGGTAACGCTACTCCGCAGCCGACAGCTACGCCACTCCCGACAGTAAGCCCTTCGGCTACGCCAACAGTAGCGCCAACGCCTGTAGTGACGCCAGTCCCTTCGGCTACCCCAGGCGCTGCTGCCTGGAAAGCGGGCACCGCTTATAGTGTCGGCAGTACCGTAACGTACAGCGGCCAATCCTACACCTGCCTGCAGGCGCATACCTCACTTGCCGGCTGGGAACCGAATGTCACTCCTGCGCTCTGGAAGCTAAACTAAAGGCGGAGCGGGCAGCGCGGAAATCCAGCCATAAGGCATGAATATGCCTAAGTATAGAAGAAGGAACGGTGCCGGCTTTAAGCTGGCACCGTTTTTGTGTTTTTCTGAACAGGTTGTGCTGCTGCGTACGATTCTGTTTGCTAATAGAAAGCGTGAGCAGACACTTGCTTCATCTGCCGCGAGCTCCCGGGTACGGAAATTCCGGTTCATGAGTTATTTTCGCTTCGATTGGATATATTTATGTTTAAATACAATTTAGCCGTCCTGTATCCCGCTTAAGGTTCATAAGCTTCCACAGGCTGAAATATAATGAACAGACAGGCGGCTGTCCCGGCCTCTAAAAATTTGTGAAACGTGATGCCGATTATTTCGTTATAGTAGTATATAGCGGAAGGTGGTGGGTTCACCAATGAGTATGTGGGTATTGTGGTTGATTGCCGCTGGCGTCTTGTTTGTTGTAGAGATGTTTACGTTTACATTCTATTTGTTATGGCTTAGCCTGGGAGCCTTGGCTGCCGGACTGGTTGCGCTTGTGCTGCCGGATGCATGGCTGCTGCAGGTCGTAGCAGGTTCGCTGTTAGCCCTGGTCCTGACGTTCTTCACCAAGCCTTTGTCTGAGCGGCTGCGCAATGCGCGGGGCTTCAAGGATACGGGTACCGAGATTATCGGCAGACAGGGTCTGGTGACCGAACCGATTGAGCCTGGCCGTTACGGGCAGGTCAAGATTGGCGGCGATACATGGAGTGCAACCTCAACAGTGGCACTGGGTAAGGGTCAGCAGGTAATTGTAGTAAGAAGAAGCACTACCATTATTGAAGTAGAACGATGGGGGGATATGTACTAATGGAATTGATAATTATCGGAATTATTATTGTTGTTGTCGTAGTATTTATCGCAATGACGATCAAGATTGTCCCGCAGCAAAGAGTTGGAGTTGTAGAGCGTCTGGGTAAATTCCACCGTCTGCTCACACCAGGTCTGAATATTCTCATTCCGGTAATTGATCAGGTGCGGGTCTATCATGACCTGCGGATTCAACAGGCGAATGTACCGCCGCAGACGGTAATCACGAAGGATAACGTGCAGGTGCAGATCGATACGATTATCTTCTATCAGGTGGTTGGTCCGGAAGAAGCAACGTACGGAATCTCCGATTATGTGTACGGGGTACGGAATATCTCCACAGCCACCATGCGTCAGATTATCGGTAAGCTGGAGCTGGATGAGACCTTGTCCGGCCGTGAGAAAATCTCCTCCGACATCCGTCTCGCGCTGGATGAAGCGACAGAGAAGTGGGGCGTGCGCATTGAGCGTGTCGAAGTGATCGACATCAAGCCGCCGCTCGATATTCAGGAAGCCATGGACAAACAGATGAAGGCAGAACGCAGCAAGCGCGCGATTGTCCTGGAGGCGGAAGCTGCCAAGCAGGATATGATCCTTCGTGCTGAAGGGGATAAGCAGAGTAAGATCCTGAAGGCGGAAGGCGATAAGGAAGCCCGCATCCGTCAGGCGGAAGGTCTCGGTCAGGCGCAGGAGCTTGAAGCCCTTGGTCAGGCCAAGGCGATCGAAGCAGTGGCGATGGCGGAGAAAGCCCGGATTGCCATGATTGCCAGCGCAGGACTGGATGAAAGAGTGCTGGCTTATCAATCCTTTGAAGCCTTGACTGACATCTCTAAGGGACCTGCGAACAAAATATTCCTGCCGACTAGTGCGGTGGAGACACTGGGCAGCCTGGGAGCGATCGCCGAAGTATTCAAGGCCAGCAAAGAAGGCAAATAAGCGTAAGACAATTTACAATTGCTGAAGATTCCGTTACAGTTAATAGCACAATCAGGCCGAGGCTTAGCAGGTACTCTTGTACCTCTTAAGCCTTTGCTTATGAAGACTGTTTTGCCGCTGTGCAGAACTTGAAGGAGAAGATACCGTGACGCAAAAAGAAATTTCCCCGCTCGTAGAAACCCTGGGGCTGCAGCCCCACGTGGAAGGCGGATGGTACAAGAGACTTTGGAATTCTCCGTTTGAGATTCCCCGGGACACGCTGGGCGAGGCTTATTCGGGCCCGCGTGCTTCAGCTTCATCGATTTATTTCCTGCTTCATGCTGACGAGAGTTCGGATTGGCACACTGTGCTGTCCTCCGAAATCTGGCTGTATCATTCCGGCAGCCCGATCGTGCTTAGTCTGGGAGGCAATGGCGCAGAGCCGGAGAACGTAACGGAGGTTATTCTGGGTCTGGATATCGCTGCAGGCCAGCAGCCGCAGGTAGTGATTCCTCCAGGCGTATGGCAGGCAGCCCGCCCGCTCGGCGAAGAACCGGCGCTCGTCTCCTGCATCGTGTCGCCGGAGTTCCACTTTGACGATTTCAAGCTGATTGACAAGAAATAAGCAGGTTTGTAATGGAGTACGGCCGGGAAGGGGCTGTGCTCCATTTTTGTACATAAGAGGCATACAATCTTCACGATTTGGCAACCTATTCGCTATAACGGGAACAGATTTCGCAATTGGATGATTATGAGAGCGGTAATACGGTTAAGGAAGCTTGTTGAATTCAAATTAGGCTTGGAGGGTATCCATATGAGTGAAATGAACGCACCATTTACAGGCGGGCCTACCTTGAACGATGGAGTAACTATGCCGTGGCTGGGTCTTGGCGTATGGCAGACCAAGGATGGCGAGGAGGTTATCCGCGCGGTGAAGTCTGCGGTGGAGACGGGGTATCGCAGTATTGATACGGCTGCCGGCTATAACAATGAAGAGGGTGTGGGGCAGGCCATCCGTGAATGCGGAGTCCCCCGGGAAGAGCTGTTTATTACCACCAAGGTCCGCAACCCGGATCAGGGATATGAATCGACACTGAAGGCCTTTGAAGTCAGCCGCAAGAAGCTGGGTCTGGAGCAGGTAGATTTGTATCTGATCCACTGGCCGGTGGCCGGCAAATATAAAGAAACCTGGAAAGCGCTGATCCATCTGCAAAAGGAAGGGCTGGTCAAATCCATCGGGGTGAGCAACTTCCAGCCGCATCATCTGGAGGATATCATCGACGACAGCGGCGTGGTGCCGGTGGTGGACCAGGTGGAATTCCATCCGCTGCTGACCCAGCGTGAATTGCTGAAGTATGCACGGGAGCATGATATCCAGCTGGAAGCCTGGAGTCCGCTCATGCAGGGTAATCTGGACCTGCCGCTGCTGAAGGAATTGGCAGAGCGTTACGGCAAGACGGTAGCACAGATTGTTCTGCGCTGGGATCTCCAGCAGGGTGTCATCACCATTCCGAAGTCGGTCCATCAGGAGCGGATCATCGAGAACGCCGGCTTCTTCGACTTCACACTCAGCGATGAGGATGTGAAAGCAATCGAGGATCTCAACCAGAACCACCGCTTCGGCCCGGACCCGGATAATTTCAATTTCTAAGCTACAGTTAGAGCATTATAAGCTGTAGATGCAAAGAGCGGCCTCCTCAAGGGGGCTGCTTTTTGCATTTGGCGGCAGTGTGGCATTTTTTTTAGGACTATTCATTTAAATTTTTTATGTTATAATCGTAATTATTACGATTAAATAAGTGGAGTTGAATGCCATTATACGAACTTTGTTGCAACGCTTATTGCAGCTCATTCCTGTGCTGCTAGGCATCTCTGTCATAACCTTTGCGCTGATGCACCTGACCCCAGGTGATCCTGCAGAGATTATGCTGCGTGCTGACGGTATTAAGCCTACATATGAAGCCATTGAGGCGACCAGACATGCACTGGGTCTGGATGGACCTGTATATATGCAGTATGTTCATTGGTTGTACCGTGTGCTCCACCTCGATTTGGGCATATCCTACAGCAGCAATCGCCCGGTATTCACAGAGCTGATGAATCGGTTCCCGGCTACTGCGCTGTTGAGCGGCTGTTCCTTATTGGCTGCTATTCTTATAGCTCTGCCTATGGGTGTAGGCTCTGCACTGTATCCGGGGAAATGGTTTGACCGCCTGGGAAGAGTATGTGCTCTGTTTAGCGTATCCATGCCAGGCTACTGGCTGGGTCTGCTCCTGATTTATTATGGTTCAGTGAAGCTGAAGCTATTACCTGTAACAGGAATGGATGGGGTCTCCAGTGTCATTCTACCTGCATTTACACTTGGGTTCGGCATGGCGGGGGTGTACATCCGTTTGATTCGTTCCAGTCTGCTGGAGGTTCTGGGTACGCTCTACATCAAGGCGGCGAGGGCAAAGGGGCTGCAGGAATGGAGAGTCATCACCAGACATGCGCTTCGTAATGCACTTCTTCCGAGTCTTACCTTACTTGGGGTTAACATAGCAGGGCTTCTCGGCGGTTCTGTGGTCGTAGAGACTATATTTTCCTGGCCGGGGATCGGAAAGTATGTGATTGAGGCGATTTTTGCAAAAGACTATATTGTCATTCAGGGTTATGTATTATGGATGGCTGTCGTCGTTGTTCTGATTAACCTGGCAGTAGATGCACTGCATCTGATGCTGGACCCGCGAATCAGGCTGCGGTGACGCTGTAAAAGGAGTAAGGTATTATGTTTCGAAGTAGCTTATTTAAGAATAACGGAGCGAAGCTGGGGGCAGGGATTATCCTTTTGTTCATTGGAGCGGGACTCTTTGCCCCCTGGCTCTCCCCCTCTGACCCGCTGCAGATTCACATGGAGCATAAGCTGAGCATGCCTTCCTGGGAATACCCGCTGGGTACGGATCATCTGGGGCGCTGTATGCTATCCCGTTTAATCTATGGGACAAGAACCACGCTTTACTATTCATTTGCCGTTTTGACTGTAGTTTTTGCCATCAGCATCCCCGTTGGTTTACTGGCTGGTTACGCTGGCGGCAAAATTGATCAATTGATTATGCGGATCATCGACATCTTACTTGCTTTTCCCAGCTTAATTCTATCGCTCGCAATTACAGCCATGTTGGGCGCCAGTATGAAGAATCTGTTAATCGCCTTTGCAGCCGTCTGGTGGACGGGATATGCCAGAGTGATCCGCAGCCTGGTGCTTCAGATCAAGGAAGGCGGCTATATCGCAGCCGCCACAGCGTCGGGTACTTCCCATTTGCAAATTGTGCTCACGCATATCCTGCCGGTTGCGGCGCGTCCCATTCTGGTTCTGGCTTCTATGGAGACCGGTACAATTATGCTCTCGATTGCGGGCTTGTCCTTCCTTGGTCTGGGAGCCCAGCCGCCTACACCGGAATGGGGGATGATGCTGAACGACAGCCGGGCCTATATTCAGACTGAGCCGCGGCTCATGCTCTTCCCGGGAATGGCCATCCTGCTGGCGGTGCTGGGCTTCAATCTGTTGGGGGAAGGCTTGCGCCGCTCAGCGCGTGATTACGATACCCGGGAGGTGAGCGTCCGGTAAATGAACAGTGAATCCACCCTGCTGAAGGTTAGTCACTTATCGACCAGCTTCCATACCGGAAGTCAGCAAGTCAGGGCTGTAGAGGATGTCAGTCTCGAGGTGAGGTCCGGGCAGATTGTTGCTCTGGTTGGCGAGAGCGGCAGCGGGAAAAGTGTTACGGCGATGTCTATTCTCGGATTGGTAGATCCTCCAGGCTGCATTGACAGCGGAGAGATATGGCTTCGCGGCCACAACCTCCGGGAGTGCTCTACCCGCCAGCTAAGGAAGCTCCGGGGAACAGAAATGGCGGTTATTTTTCAAGATCCCATGAACGCGCTGAATCCGGTGCTTCCGGTTGGAAGGCAGATCATGGAGACGATTACCATGCACCGGCAAGTCACTGGACAAGAAGCCAAGCAGCTGGCTATGCTGCAAATGCAGCAAGCGGGCCTTAACGATCCGGCGCAGCTATTCAATAAATATCCTTTTCAAATTAGCGGCGGGATGTGCCAACGGGTCATGATCGCTATCGCGCTGGCTTCCGGGGCAAGCTTACTTATTGCAGATGAACCTACAACGGCTCTGGATGTAACCATCCAGGCACAGATTCTTACGGAGCTGGACCGGATCAGATGGGCGAATAATATGGGCATCCTGCTCATTACGCATGATCTCGGTGTTGTCGCCGAGCTTGCGGATTATGTATATGTGATGAAATCTGGAAGAATTGTGGAATCGGGCAATGTCTTTGACATCTTTGCACGTCCGATGCATTCCTACACTAGATACTTAATGGATTGCAGATAACAACTACAGAATTATATGTTCTACGGGGGAGGTGGTGATCCATGAAGCTGCTGGAGGCAGTAAGCCTGAATAAGAAGTATGGAATGAAAAGGAGGTGGTTCACATCTGATATCAGGAGTGTGCATGCTGTGAAGAATCTGTCCTTCAGTCTGGAGAGCGGAGAAACCCTGGGACTGGTGGGTGAAAGCGGCTGCGGGAAGAGTACCTTAGCCAGACTCTTGCTGGGACTGGAGAAACCATCCTCCGGAAGAGTGCTGTACCGAAGTGCGGATTATACAGACTGGAGCTTCAGCGAGATGCGTAAGATCCGCAGCAGGATGCAGATGGTGTTCCAGAACAGTCTGGCTTCCTTTAATCCACTGTTCACAGTAGAGCAAATCATCGGAGAGCCTCTGCGGAACTACGGGGAGAGGAAGGCCGGCGCGCGGAGAATTCTGGTAGCTGACACGCTTGAGCTTGTTGGACTTGAGCAGAAGCACATTCATAGCTATCCGCATGAACTCAGCGGCGGCCAGCAGCAAAGGGTCGGAATTGCCAGAGCGATTGCACTGCGCCCGGAGCTGATCATCTGTGATGAACCGTTCTCCAGTCTCGATGTCACCCTGCGCAAGCAGATGATGGATCTGTTGCAGGAGTTGAAGCGTGAGCTGGGATTATCCTACGTGTTCATTACACATGACTTGTCGGTAGTAAACCGTTTTTGCGACAGTGTGGCGGTTATGTATCAAGGGGGAATTGTGGAGAAGCAATCAGGTGCGCATATCATGCAGCAGGCAGACCACCCGTATACAAGAAGATTGCTTTCCTCGGTACCGGTGCAAGACCCCCGCTTAAGGAGAAAAGATAGAGAAAAGGAGTACAGAGAATGAGAGCCAGCTCAAAGTCAAAAAGTGTATTAACAACGTCGCTATTCTTCCTGCTTCTTATGCTAATTATAGGAATTTCAGGTTGCAGTAGTTCGGATAACAGAAGCAATTCATCAACTCATTCCAATTCTGCTGCAGGCAATGGAACGGTACAAACCTCTGAATCCGGGGACAAGGTGATTACTGTTGCCATAGCGGCTGATACCGGTCTTGACCGGCTGGATGCCGGGGCCTATGAGGGTTCGATGAATGTACATGCGATGATATATGACGGATTAGTGGAGTACGGCGAGAAGGGCGAAATCCTGCCTTCGCTTGCGGAGTCATGGGACATCTCTGAGGATGGGAAGGTCTATACCTTCCATCTTCGTCAGGGTGTCAAATTCTCGGACGGTACGGAATTTAATGCGGATGCAGTCAAGTTCTCCTTCGAACGCTGGGTTAAAGATCCGGCCAATTCGCTGAATGTAGCTACCGCCATGGAATCTCTTGAGGTCGTAGACAAGCATACTATTACTATGACATTCAACAAAGCCTATTATCCTTTTTTGACCGAGCTATCCTTTGCAAGACCTGTACGGATTATCAGCCCCACCGCAGTGGAGCCGGCAGGTGATATTAACGGTACATTCGTCCGGGCGATTGGAACCGGTCCCTGGATGGCAGAGAGCTATAAGACGGATCAGGAAGCCGTACTGGTCAGCAATCCTAATTATTGGGGAGACATGCCGAAGCTGTCCAAAATTATTATGAAGGTCATTCCTGATCCACAGTCCAGAGTACTGGCGCTGCAAAGCGGGGATGTAGATATTGCCGGGGGACAAATGGGGAAGCTTCCAGTCGAAAGTGTACCCGTGATCGAAGCGGATTCCTCACTGACTCTGCAAAAATCACCAGGAACAAGCTCGCATTTCATGATTTTTAACTATAATACATCTGCTCTGCAAGACCTGAATGTCCGCAAAGCAATTAATTTGGCAATGAACAAAAAAAGCATTGTGAACGATCTCATGAACGGTATTGGACAGGAGGCAAAGGGCCTATTCCCGTTGACCGTTCCCTATGTCACAGAGTCCAATAACACATGGTACGGCATCGATCCCGGGGAAGCGAAGCAACTGCTGGCAGCTGCCGGCTATAAGGATGCGGACGGAGATGGGATTGCCGAGAAGGACGGAAACCCGCTTGAATTCAATTTCGTACTTCAGCAGGCTGAATATCCGGAATGGAAGACCATCAGTGAGCTGATTCAATCGGAGCTTAAGGAGATTGGGATTGCGGTTAATCTTCAGGTGCTGGAGCCAAATGCCTATTATGATGCCTTATGGACAAGCAAAGCCTACGATCTCATCCTGTACCGGACCTATGATGATGCCTATAACCCTCATTCATTCCTGCTGTCCCTGTTCCACCGGTCGGCTGAAGCCCCTGCTGTAGTATGGTCTGATGCGGAACTGGAAGCACAGATTGATACCGCAGTCGGAGCCATGGATCTTCAGGAACGTCAGAGTGCTTATGATTCCATATTTTTAAGCATGTATAAGGAAGCAATGTTTGCAGCTGTGTATTTCCCTGATGACATATTGGCTGTAAATCATAGAGTGACCGGATTTAAGCCGGGGTACACCACGTTCACACCTGTCTTTTGGAACCAGCTGGATGTAGACAGTAAATGATAAGATACAGTACTTGCCAAGAAGGAGCGAATGATAATGAGTATACAACAAGAGGTAGAACAGTATTGGGAAGGCGAAGCAGAGCTGTACAGTGAAGGCATTCAAAAGGAACTGAACGGTTTCCAGCGGGAGGCCTGGCTGAAGCTTATCCTGGATCATGCTCCGCAGAAGGAGAGCCTGCATGTTCTGGATATTGGCTGTGGTCCCGGCTTCTTCTCGGTCATTCTCTCAAGTGCCGGGCATTTGGTTACGGCCATTGATTGTACAGACAATATGCTGGAAGAGGCGCGTCTGCACTCCAGCCGGGAAGGCGTCAACGTTACGTTCCGCAAGATGGACTCGCATAAGCTGGATTTTGCTGCCGGGAGCTTTGATCTAATCGTGTGCCGCAATGTGACTTGGAGTCTTACCGATCCGCAGTCAGCTTACAAGGAGTGGGGAAGAGTACTCAAGCCCGGGGGACGGCTGCTGGTCTTCGATGCCAACTGGAATCGTCATCTATGGGATGAAGAGATGGCGCGGAAGCACGCAGAGGATCAGCAGGCCTATATCGACAGGGGCTATGGTGAGCTTCCGCATCATAAGAACATCGAAGAGACTGACCGTCTGAGCCTGGCCTTACCGCTGACCAGAGAGTGGCGGCCGGAGTGGGATGTACGGGTACTAGAAGAGTTGGGCTTCTCTGCTGTCTATACGGAAGAGAAGCTGAACGGTAAGGTGTTGGATGAGAGACAGCAGGTCTTGTACCGGTCCACACCGATGTTCATGATTTGCGCTGAGAAATGAGGCGGACCGGCTTTTACCGATAAAATAGAAATAGCGGCTCTCTTTAATGAGAGCCGCTGTTTTTGGCTTGACGCGGCATCAGCCGATCGACACATTGTATGTCTTCAGCCACAGGTTGACCTGGGCCAGATAAGCGAATAATTGCGGGCCGGACATCAGCTGGCCGAACCATGGCAGATTGGTGGAGGACTCTGGCGATGCGGCGATTTCACGGATTTTGGCCGGATCAAGGAGCGGGAGAATGGGGGAGGAAGGATCGTCCAGAATGCTTAGTACCTGTGAGCGCACCTTGTTCAGATAGGCAGGGTTATGCGTTTTGGGGTACGGGCTTTTTTTGCGGTAGAGCACATCGTCCGGCAGTACGCCCTCCAGCGCCTTGCGCAGGATGCCTTTCTCCCGGTTGCCTACCATCTTAATCTCCCATGGAATGTTAAAAACATATTGCACCAGCCGGTGGTCACAATACGGAACGCGTACCTCCAGCCCCACGCCCATGCTCATCCGGTCCTTACGGTCCAGCAGGGTCGGCATGAAGCGGGTTATGTTGAGATAGGACATCACCCGCATCTGTGCCTGTTTGCCGGTCTCGCCGTCAAGCTTCGGTACCTCAGCCACCGCATCGCTGTACCGGTCTCCTAAATATTCCAGCGGACGTATCCACTCCCGGATTTCCGGCGATAATAATCCGGCACGCATATTGGGGGCCACTGACCAGGGGAAGGTGCCGGAAGATAACATCTCCTCACGGTGGAACCAGGGATAGCCGCCGAAGATTTCGTCTGCTGCTTCGCCTGAGATGGCTACGGTAGCCTTCTTTTTGATCTCCTGGCAGAACAAATAGAGTGAGGAATCCACATCGGTCATCCCCGGCAAATCGCGGGAGTACAGGGCATTATCGAGAGCGGCTACCAGCTCCGGTGTGTCAAAAGCGATAAAGTGATGGTTCGTGTCCAGCTCATCGACCATCCGCTGAATCCAGGGGCCGTCTGCTCCCGGCTGGAAGGTGTGGCTTTTGAAATGCTTGTCGTTGTCTACATAATCGACCGAGAAGGTGTCGACCCGGCCCTGGCCGGTCCGCTTGTAATAATCCACGGCAAGCGCAGTCAGGGCGCTGGAATCGAGTCCGCCGGAGAGCAGCGAGCAGACCGGAACATCGGAGACCAGCTGGCGCTCCAGCGTATCCTGAAGCAATTCACGCACCCGTGCTGCCGTCTCATCCACGTTATCGGCATGCTGGACGCTCTCCAGCTTCCAGTAAGCATAGCTGCGGATTCCGCTGCGGCTGTAAATCATGGCATGACCCGGGCGAAGCTCGAATATATCTTTGTATACCCCTTGTCCCGGAGTCCGTGCCGGACCGATGATGAATATCTCGGCCAGACCCTCCGGCCCGACCTTCGGCTGGACCAGGGGATGCTGCAGCAGCGCCTTGGGCTCGGACCCGAAGACGAAGACGTCCTCCACTTGGCTGTAGAACAGCGGCTTCACGCCCAGACGGTCGCGGGCCAGGAACACCTGATCGCGCAAGCTGTCCCAGACGGCGAAGGCGAAGATGCCATTGAGCTTCTCTGTGCAATCCGGCCCCCATTCGATGTAGGCATGCAGCAGAACCTCGGTATCGCATTCCGTGAGAAAATGATGCCCGCGCTGCTTCAGCTCTTTTTTCAGCTCAGGGGCATTATATAGCTCGCCGTTATATACTATAGCGTATAACTTATCCTCATGGCGGGCAATCATCGGCTGTGCACCGTTCTCGGGATCGATGACGCTGAGTCGGCGGTGTCCGAAGGCAATAGGCCCTGAAATCCAGGTTCCGGCTGCATCCGGTCCGCGGTTGGCTAACGTTTCGGTCATTCTGACGAGCAGCTGCGAGTGCCCGGTAAGATCACCGCGCCACTGGACAAATCCGGTTATTCCGCACATGTCTGATTCATCCTCTCTTTTGTGCGATTGTTGTCTGTCCTTTCTTTTTTGCCAAGTAATACAGATATATGCCGATTGAAGGGATAAAATGTATGTCCTTATCCGAACACTAGGGGAGAGGGAAATTTGCCAGGAGGGATGATGACAAGTGTATTACATTAAAGACGCCAAAATCCGCAGAATGACTGACTACGACGGTGCACCATGCGCAGAGGTTGGCGTATTGCCGGGAGCTGTGGGCGATTCCGCACTGCTGGTGTATATTGTTGAGGATCAGCGCGAGGAGGGCTATGAAATTGTCCGGATTCTGACGAATGATGCGGATACGGCCACCGACTGGTTCGACAATAATCTGCATGATGCCTTCCAGGACGTTACGGTCAGCGGCTTCACCGGCAGTACGGTGATGACCCCGGAGGATGAACGCTCCAAGTTCCAGCGCGAGCTGCTGATCTTCGGCGATCTGAAGCGTCAACTGGGCGAGCACTTCAGGCAGCTTCCCTGAGCCCACATCTTCCGCAGGTCATGTCCAGGCTTAACTATAGAGCAGGAGGCTTTCCGTGACGGCGGTTGCGGGAAGCTTCTTAACTGGAAGAGTTTGGTCTTGCTAATTCTGGTGAATCAGGTATAATGAATAACGTTGCGTTAATACATATCTCTTCAAAAGCTTCAAGTGATACAACGTTATCCTACATGTCCCGGTAGCTCAGTTGGATAGAGCATGCGCCTTCTAAGCGCACGGTCGGGGGTTCGAATCCCTTCCGGGACGTCAAAACAGCAGCCTTCCTTCGGGAGGGCTGTTTGTGCGTCCGGGGATGAGAACCCTGGGCGCCAGCCGGGGACGTTGGAGCATAAGCTTCGTTAGGAATACTTCGCAATCAGCCCGAAGGGGCTGTATCCCTTCCGGGACGTCAAAACAGCAGCCTTCCTTCGGGAGGGCTGTTTTGTCGTCCGGGGGATGAGAACCCGGCGCGTGAGCGAGGGGACGTTGGAGCATAAGCTTCGATAGCAATACTTCGCAATCAGCCCGAAAGGGCTGTATCCCTTCCGGGACGTCAAAACAGCAGCCTTCCTTCGGGAGGGCTGTTTTGTCGTCCGGGGGATGAGAACCCTGGGCGCCAGCCGGGGACGTTGGAGCATACGCTTCGTTAGCACCTGCTTCGCAATCAGCCCGAATGGGCTGTATCCCTTCCGGGACGTCAAGAAACAGCCTTCCTTCGGGAGGGCTGTTTTGTCGTCCGGGGGATGAGAACCCTGGGCGCCAGCCGGGGACGTTGGAGCATAAGCTTCGTTAGGAATACTTCGCAATCAGCCCGAAGGGGCTGTATCCCTTCCGGGACGTCAAAACAGCAGCCTCCCTTCGGGGAGGCTGTTTGTGCGTCCGGGGATGAGAACCCTCATTTTATTTTGAGTAGGATCAACGTGGGCACTTGGGTGGACGCTCCGC
Source organism: Paenibacillus sp. FSL H8-0122 (assembly GCF_038005345.1). Taxonomy (NCBI): domain Bacteria; kingdom Bacillati; phylum Bacillota; class Bacilli; order Caryophanales; family Paenibacillaceae; genus Paenibacillus; species Paenibacillus sp. FSL H8-0122. The sequence continues at coordinate 671,828 of NZ_JBBOTB010000001.1, forward strand.
GAACGGACCGTTGTTCCAATCGCTGTTGTGTCCAGATTTTATGTATTCCCCTTAGAGGTGAAAATCCGGACACAAAGGCGACCGCTATCGCTTTTACACAATCGTTCCGTCCGCTCCGCTGTATAAGCGGGGTGCAAAATACATAACAATCCAAAAAAGCTCAAAAACCATCCATTCCAAAGGAGCGATCTTAGTACGCTCAATTTAGAACAGACCAATTGACTCTAAATTTGCTGAATGCGGCCCAAATGAGCGAATGAGGTGTATAAGTACATCTGAATTTAACAGAAGCGGCCCAAATGAGCAAATGAGGTACATAAGTACACTTGAATTCACCAGATGTGAGCAAAATGAGCAAATGTAGTGTATAAGTACACCTGAATTTAACAGAAGCGAGCGAGATGAACAAATGAGGTGCATAAGTACACCTGAATTTAACAGAAGCGGCCAAAATGAGAAAATGTGGTGTAAAAGTGCACTTGAATTTACCGGAAGCGGGCGAAATGTGAAAATGAGGTGCATTAGTGCACCTCAATAAGTAGAATGTCTCAGAAGTGGGCAGATGGAGAAAGGGGAGCAGCCCACGCAAGCTACACGGACCCGCATAGGTTCCTGCTCATTCATCCCATAGAGCAAGTATGTTCTTAAACGGATGAAGACTCTGTGTGTCTACATCCGCTCCGGCTTAGGCAGACCGAGTACGTCGAGCGCCTCTCCCAGCGTCTCGGTGAAGCACCGGGTCAGCCACAGGCGGAAGGTAATACTGACTTTCCCGCCCTTGAGAATCGGGCAAGCCGAGTAGAAGTTACTGAACAACGAGGCCAGGGAATAGGCATAGTTACAGATCGTATTCGGCGTAAGCTCCCGGCTTGCTGTATAGAGTGTGTCCTGCCATAAGCTGAGCTGTCTCAGCAGGGCAAGCTCAGCTGCTTCGAGCTGCGCCGGGAATAGCGGCACCCCGCCAACGCCGGACTCGCCAACGCCAGACTCGCTAACATCGCTCCCGCTAACACTGCTCCCGCCATCCGCCGCAGCGGCCTTACTAAGCACGCGCTGCGCCCGGGCGTAGGCGTACATCAGGTAGACGCCGGTGTTGCCGGAGATTTCCATTGCCTGCTTGAAGTCGAACACAATCTCGGTGCCCAGATTGAAGCGCAGCAGGTAGTAACGGATGGCAGCGGTGGCGATGAGGCGGCTGGACAGGCCGTTTTTGTCCGAACGGGTGGATTCAATCATGTCTTCCATGAGCCGGACCAGCTCGGTTACCTTAATGCCGATTCCCTGGCGCCCGGACATGGCGTAGGAGCTTTTGCCGCTGGAGGTATCAATGCCCAGCCCGGCCGCAGAAGCGGGACTCAGCGAGACCACCCCATAGCTGACATGATGCAGCGCGTCTGCCTGCGCACCGAATCCCAGTGCCTTAAGCGCCTGCTTGACCATCTGCTGCGGATATTCCTGCCGGTAATCGATGACGTTCACAACCTGGTCCGCCCGTCCAAAAGGCAGAGCCTGTCCGCTCAAGCCGGTCGTCCACAGTCCGCTCTGAAATTCGCTGTAGCTGAAATTCTTCTCCAGCAGTCCGAACTTCCACAGATGATAGGCGATGTCCTTGGCAGTATAGGTCAGAATTCCGTTCGAGCGCACCAGCACCTTATCCTTCTGATGCTCCTCCAGCGTGTCTGGTGTAGCGTCTTCAGCGGGTTGCTTCAGAATCCAGCAGCCTGCCAGCTTGCCTTCCGTCTCCTGCACGAAGATCTCCGTCTGCGACAAAAGCTCGAATGCCGAGGCCCAGAAGCCCTCCTTCAGAATGCTGCTCTCCCACACCAGCAGATCGTAGTCAATGCCGAAGCCCCGCATCTCCTCCACATGCTCTTTCACGATCTGACCGGCGACGAGGGTGCCAATCCAGGCGGTGTTGCCATGGCCCTCTTCCAGCGCGTGAAGAATCCCGGTCCGCTTCTGCACCATCTCCGGCTGCTGCGCGTACGTTTTGTTGATCTCGGCATAAATATCCCAGCAGTAATCCCCGAACCGGACATGTTCTCCCGCCAGCGGAACATTCAGCAGACCGGCTACGGTATCTGCCAGCTGATTGCCGAGATCATCCACATAGTTGTGTACCTCAACGGTATGGCCGGTTGCCCGCAGTACTCTCACCAGCGCGTCCCCGATACAGGAGTTTCTCAGGTGACCGATATGCATACTTTTATTGGGGTTGACGGAGGTATGCTCCACGATCACCTTCGACCCTTCTGTATGCTGAGGCAGCGTGAAATTCCCCTTCGCCCGTGCCCAGGCCTGCCAATCCAGATACATATTAATGAACCCCGGACCGGCAACCTCGGTTCTCAGCACCAGTCCGTGAACAGAGCCCGAAGCTTCGAGCTCGTTGACGATCAGTGCGGCGATAGCCAGTGGAGCTTTGCGCAAGGGGCGGGCCAGCTGCATGGCGATATTGCTTGAATAATCCCCGTGGTCGGCACTCGCCGGCTGCTCCAGGGCAACATTTACTTCAGCGATGGCGGGCACGCCCAGGGTTAGCGCGATTTTGTGAACAGACTGCTTCAAGCTCTCTTGGATTAGCTCACTTAGCATTGGCATGAATAACAACCTCCTGAATAAAATAACGACAAAAAAAGCCTTCATCTCCTAAGAGACGAGGCTTGTGCGCTCGCGGTACCACTCTCGTTGCTGAGCCTTACGGTTCAGCCACCTTACAGGTTAACGGTCCTCGGCCGGGGCTTCCTACTACAGGGTTCAGAAGTCCATCTCACGGGTGCGCTTCATGGTTCTAATCTGTACCGGCTTCCACTTTCCCGGCTCGCTGGGGACTAGATATAAGACCATTACTCTCCCGGTCATCGATTGAATATGGATTTGTATCAGTATAGCGAATTTCTGCGAGAAAGCAAGAGCGGATTACCGTGCAGCAGGAGTCCAACCGTTAAGAGTTACTCGTCATTGGGCGCCCCTGTCAGGTTCTTGATGTCCGTTGAACCATAAATCAGCAGCATAATTACAATGACCAGCAGAATTCCGCCGGCAAACCCTTCTCCGTCAAAACTGTCCATAGCCTTGTACCTCACTTTCACTTTTCGCATGTGTTCATGTGTTTTCGGCTTTCTTTTTTAGAGCGGCCATGATCTCGTTCAGCGTCAGGCTGCTGTTGTCATCGAGGAAGCTGACCAGCTTATCGACGTTGTCACTACTTAGCTCGCTTAAGGTTTTATATTTGCCTACCAGACTGACGAACATCGACGCGTCCGTGTACATCTGGATAGAGTCTACTTTCAGCTTGCCGGTCAACAGAAGGGCAGCTACGGCAAATTCAAGCCCCTTAGGTGTCTGGGTTTTGGAGCTGGACGGTGTTTTTTTGGCGGCGGGCTTCTTTCCTTTTCCAGGAGGGGGCATGGGACTCCCTTCTTCCGTTCGGCGTTCGTATGAAGAAAGCGCAGCCCATGGGCGGTCTTTCCTTATTCAAGGATATGCGTGCCTGCGGTCATTGGTGAATAGGCTCAGGCCTGTGTCCACACCGTTATAGAAAAGTCCGAATATGAATATATCGTACTTTGACACTAGAACTTCAAGGGAGGACGAGACAGGATGGCGATTTTGTCAACAGGACCGATAGAGAACAATGCCGTTTCGGGAGTCAGACCTACGCAGACGGTGACGGTAAGAATTGTCAAGAACAGTGCCTCAGGCAGCTCAACCGTCAGTATTCAGGGGTATGTGCTGAGCAACACAAGAACGCTGTATGTCAGTGAGGTGATTGCGCTTGCTCCGAATCAAGTGGTAACTCGGGATTATTTTGCCGATCTGAATGCCTATGAATTTGTGTTCTTAACCGATGAACCAGACGACGTGGATGAGATCGGAATATCCGTGTGGGGCAAGACATCAACCGGCCAGCTGGTGAATGCACACCGTGTGGTGACGCATGAGAAATTAAGCTCAGAGGTATTAAGCTCAGACTTATAGAGTGGTAGGGTAATGATCCGGACTTCCCGGTTGTAAAATGAAACAGGGACCTTGCAGAGCTGCTCGCTCAGAAGGTCCCTGTTTATATTGTGAATAGAGCAGAGCGGACTATACCAGATCGCAAGCCTCGGCAGGCATCCAATGCCTTCCCTACTGTATACCGGACTTGCCGGATGCATCCAAACCGGGTTTCGCTTCAGGTTCTTGTCCCGTCTTCAAAGCACGCATTTTGCTGGTAATTGTATTCTGTGCAATAGAAACTGTACTTTTGGACGCAAAAAACCATTCTACTGCATTTCATACATTTGATTTTTGAATTTCTGCTCGGAAACAGCAGATACGTAAAAATCTAGTGTACAAAGTGCAACAGATCGGATTTCTCAGCCGATATGGCCTTATTCTAGTGTACAAAATGCAGCAGAACAGCAGAAAATCTCCCAGGCCGGGTCTGGTAACAACTCGCAGATGCCTCAGATCGAGAGAATTTCACGTATATCCTGCTCGCTGAGGCTCGACAACGCCTCCTGCCCCGGCTGGATCACCTCGTCAATCAGGTTTTTCTTTTTCTGCTGCAGCTCGTACATTTTATCCTCCACCGTACCCTGGGCTACCAGGCGGATGACCTGGACGATCTTTTTCTGCCCGATCCGGTGGGCGCGGTCGGCGGCCTGCTGTTCGACAGCAGGGTTCCACCACAGGTCATAGAGAATGACCGTATCGGCGCCGGTCAGGTTGAGGCCGGTGCCGCCCGCCTTCAGCGAGATCAGGAACAGGTCGCGCTCGCCTTCATTGAAGCGGCTGCACAGCTCAACCCGCTGGGAGGCCGGGGTCTGTCCGTCGAGATAGAAATGCGGAATCCCCAGCAGCGCCAGTTCACGACTGATCATGCCAAGCATTTGCGTGAACTGCGAGAAGATCAGCATCCGCTTGCCGGAGCTGCGGCATTCGTCGATAATCTCCAGGAGCTGCTCGAATTTACCGGAGCCGCCTGTGTACCCGTCCACGAACAGGGCGGGATGACAGCACAGCTGGCGCAGCCGGGTCAGTCCGGCCAGCACCTTGAGCCGGCCGTTCCCGAAGCTGTCGCTGTCCAGATGCTTAAGCGCTTCTTTGCGCAATCTGGCCAGGTAGGCGACATAGAGCCTTTTCTGCTCCGGCAGCAGCTCGGAGGCCTGGAGGGACTCGATTTTGTCCGGCAGCTCCTTCAGCACATCGCTCTTCAGGCGGCGCAGCAGGAAGGGGCGGGCGCGCCTGGCGACCGTCTCCCGGGGAAGGTCATGGAAAGCCTTCTTCCCGGGGAACAGGCCGGGGAAAACGACGCTGAAGATCGACCACAGATCCTCCAGCGCATTCTCCACCGGTGTTCCGGTCAGCGCAAACCGGTAGCGGGCCTGGAGCAATCTGACCGCCTGCGAAGTCTGGGTCTCATGATTCTTAATCATCTGCGCTTCATCCAGAATGAGCGTATGGAACGACCGCTTGGCATACTCATCCACATCTCTGCGCAGCAGCGGGTACGAGGTGATGATGACATCATGCCCGGCCGTGTTCCGCAGGGCCCGGCTGCGTTCACCGGCGGTGCCGTCGGCAATGACCGCCTGAAGCTCCGGGGCAAAGCGCTTCAGCTCGTTAAGCCAGTTATAGAGCAGGGAGGCCGGCGCCACAATGAGCGCAGGCACGCCGCTCTGCCGGATGTCTTCCCGCATCGAGAGCAGGAAGGTGATGCTCTGTAGTGTTTTGCCAAGGCCCATATCGTCCGCCAGAATCCCGCCGAAGCGGTAATGGGCCAGCGTCCTCATCCACTGGAAGCCGTATTGCTGATAATCCCGCAGCACGGGAGCCAGACTCTCCGGCACCGGGAAGTCCAGATTCTCGGGACTCGCCATGTTGGCCAGCAGCCGCCGGAAGGAGCGCCCGGTCTGGATGGTCTGCCCCTGGACGGTGCCTGCATGGAGATGGAGGGCACGGACCAGCGGCAGGGAGAACTCCGTACTTCGGATATCCACGCTGCGGACGCCCAGCTCGTTCATCAGCGCGATAATCTCCTGGAACTCTGCGGTATCCAGCGGGAGCAGGGCTCCGTCCTTGAGCCGGTGATATTTACGTTTTTCCTGGAGAGATTTCAGGACCTCTGTAATGTCCTTCTCCGTGATGCCCTCCATGGCGAACTTGAAGTCCAGCCAGTCCGTCTTCTCGTTCCAGCTCAGGCTGACCTTGGGCGCTGCATGCTCCGTAAGCACCCGCTGCTTGACCGCAGTGGTCGCATAGACCTGAAGCAGCGGTTCCAAGAGCGGGATGGTATGGTGCAGGAAGTCGAATTCCCCGTCCTCGTCACGCATGATATATCCGCTCTCCGTCCGCGAGAAGGACTCGTGGGCCATCAGGTCCAGAATCCGCCGTTCCGCTTCCCCGTCCCGCATCAGTATGACCTCGCTGCTCCGCTCATGCGCCTTCTCCTCCAGCGGATTGATGACGATCCCGCCGTACTGGAATTCCAGTACGGCCAGCAGCCGGTCCCGCACCCGGTCCAGGTAGAGTCTGGCGTGTAGCCGGGTCTGGACGATCCGGTCCGCGATGGCGTCGGCAATGCTTACCCGGCCAAGCTTCTTCAGTCCGGGAATGACCGTCTCCATGAAGGGCTCCATCTGCTCAGGTGCAATCGCCAGGCTATCCCGCCGGCTGCCGCTGAGCATCCGCTTCAGCTCGGAGAGACGCCCGCATTCCTGCGCCGGGAGCTTCAGCAGCCTGCCTTCGGTCAAGACCAGCCCGTAGCTCTCCAGTATCGTAAGCTGCTCAAGCCCCCGGACGTCCAGCCGGTAGCCTTCCTCCTGTGCTTGATCGAATTGGAAGCTGAGCGGCAGCGGCTCCTCCGAGAGGGACAATCGGTCCAGCAGAAGCTGTCCATGCTGAAGGCGTACGGCAGGTGCTGCTTCTAGCAGGGGGTACAGACTCTCCCAGAAAAAAGGGGCCACCGGCAGCAGCCGGTCATTCCCCAGAGTGTTGGAGCGGGTGGCATACGGATCGTTGAGTCTGTTGTAGACCTTCTCATTCTGCATGATCTCAATCAGCTTCAGCAGGACCTCATTATCTTCCTTGGAGAAGCTGTGCAGGGCGGGATCATAGCTGAAGTGCGCTGTGAATTGAAAAGGCTCACCCCGGTGAACCTGCTCCAGAAAAGGTCTGATCTTCTGCGCGATATAGAGGCGCTTAGGACCCAGCTTCACTTCGATTCCAAGCATCGTGCTGCTGTAGCCGATGTTGAAGGGCCGGCAGATGAACTCGACCTGGAGCGGTGTCCGCAGGTCGATATACGTGCCTGCACCGCTTGGCAGCTGCCGCCCGCCGGTGAATATTCCGAGCATGCTGCTCACCAGCTGCCGGTCTCCGCTGCGCTCCCTGTGCTCTGCCCCCGAGGGGCCGGAGCGGCCTTGCCCCAGCGGCGGACTGCCAGCCTTTGCGGGATAAGCCTCCCCCGCATCTGCCTGCATATCCTCAGCCTGTTCAACTCCGGCCGCCCGGCTGCGGTAGAGGACCGCCACCAGCGCCGCTGCAATATGCTTGCAGAAGGGGCCGCCGTGAACATAAGCAGGGCAGGTGCATTCCCCTTGCACATCCCCGTCGCTGTCGATAATTAGCGCTATCTCATAGCTCTCCAAGCCATGAACCTCAGCGCGGTATTTGGAATATTCGTCTTCCTCGTTATGCTCCGTATAGACAAGATCCACCTTATGGGCATGATAATAAGCCGCTCCCTGGTCAAAAGCGGCATTGCCGCACAGCAGCTTGATTACCCGTTCCGGCACCTGATAACCCACCGTATACTCACTTCCTTTTATTGCTTCTATCTAAGCCACCCCCACGGGGGATATCGTACTTAAAGATTATCCATTCCCGCCGATCCCGTGCAGAATGAAGCTTATTGTCTGTTCAATCTCTGCCTCATCATTCCAGTCCTGCTCCGGCATCAGCACCAGCCGGGTCAGCAGGTATCCGGCAATCGCGGAGATGGTAAAGCGGATAATCGCAGGAGTGGGCGCATCAATCACTTCACCTTTCGCCTTGAAATGCTCGGTAATTGCAGTGACACGCGCCAGAACCTGCTCGAAGATATTCTCGGTCAGCTGCTCCTTCAGCGCAGGCTGGAAGGGGATCTCCTGAATGAGAATTTTGACGATTTTCAGATTCCTGCGGACGAACTCCAGCCGGTTCACCATGAAGGCCTTAAGGAAGGCTTCGTAGCTCTCGAACGGCACATCCAGCACACCGCTGAAGTTGCGCAGCACGAACGGGGCGATCATCCGGCTCATGGTGGGCACAACGATGGCGAGCAGCAGATCTTTTTTGGTACGGTAATAACGGAAGATCGTGCCTTCGGCCACGCCGGCCTTCTGGGCAATCTCACTGGTGGCGGCCGCCGAGAATCCCTTCTCTGCAAAAACATCAATCGCCGCCCGCAGAATGGACAGCTGCTTGGGCGTGACCTGCTCCTTCTCGCTGAGGTCCAGCAGCTCCTGAATCCACTGGTCTTGCTCCAGCTGCCCCTGATCGGCAGCAGGGTTATTCTCCATCAATAGAACCTCCAGACTCTTGCAGTTCCTCCTAGTGTACCATAGCCTGTTCTCCCTTTACATGCGTCGGTGCTTGCGCAGCGCCAGCACATTCAGCACCATGAACAGCAGGGAGAAGCCGGCCAGCACGAGCACATCCGGGGCGATGTCGGTCCAGCCTTTGCCGCGCAGCATGATGTCCATCAGCGCCTGAGCGCCGTAATAGATGGGGGTGGCGAGTCCAATGCGCTGGAGCCAGAGCGGCAGGGTATCCAGCGGAAATAATCCGCTGAGGAAGATCTGCGGCACAATGACCAGGGGGATGAACTGGATCATCTGCAGCTCATTGGCGGCGAACGCCGAGAGCAAGGTGCCGAGCGTCAGCGCCGACATCGACAGCAGCAGCGTCATCAGCAGCACGTAGCCGAAGCTGCCTGTCATCATAATTCCCAGCACCTGGATCGAGAACCAGGAGATCAGCAGAGCCTGGAAGACGGTGAAGATGCCGAAGCCGCAGACATACCCGATCACGATCTCCCATCGCTTAAGCGGGGTGGAGAGCAGACGCTCCAGCGTGCCCGTGGTCCGTTCCCGCAGGAAGGAGACACCGGCAATCAGGAAGACAAAAAAGAAGACGAACACTCCGATCATAATCGGGCCGAAGCGGTCGATCGTCTTCATATCCTCCGCGCCGTAGAGGTAGCTGATCTGCGGCTGGAGCTGTCCGCCGCCCGGAGCTGGCGGCCGGAGGCTCTGGGCAGCTTCCTGGAGCGCCATGATCACAGCACGGTTAGCCGCCGGATTGCTGCCTTCAAGGACAACAGCCGGAGCGTCTCCCTTCATTGTAAGGAGAGCATCGATGTCTCCCGCCTTCAGGGCGGCATGCCCGGATGCTTCATCCGCATAGCTAGTAACCTCAGCCTGCTGGGCTTCCAGCGCTGAACTGAACCTTGCCGCACCTTCCGAGACGCCGATCCTAGGCTCATAGGCATCGCTGCCGAATACCAGGCTCATCAGGCTAAGCACCAGCAGGGGAGCGATGAACATGAGCGCCATGGTTCTCCGGTCATGAATGAACTGCTGCAGAATTCTCAGGGTAATGGCCCGGATTCTCATCGGCGTACACCTCCATAGCAGAGGAAGGCTTCTTCAATGCTGGCGGTGCCGGTAGCCTCAAGCAGTCCGGCCGGAGTATCAGCCGCCAGCAGCACGCCGTCCCGGATCATCGCCAGCCGGTCACATTTCTCCGCCTCATCCATCACATGAGTGGTCAGCACAATCGTTGTTCCCTTGCGGTTCAGCGCCTTCAGCTCCTTCCAGATGGACTGGCGCAGCACCGGATCGATGCCGACGGTCGGTTCATCCAGCAGGAGCAGCGGCGGCTCGTGCAGCAGGGCAATCGCCAGGGACAGCCGGCGCTTCATGCCGCCGGAATATTGGTCCACCCGCCTCCGCAGATGCTCCTGCAGGTTCACCAGTTCCATCACATCCCCGATCCGCCGCGTGCGGTTGCCGCCCTTCAGTCCATAGAGCGCGGCGAAGAACTCCAGATTCTCCTTGGCGCTAAGCTCGGTATACAAGGCATCCGACTGGGCCATATATCCGATTTGCTGGAGCATGGCAAGCTTCGGCATCCGCACCCCCAGCACGGTGACCTCACCGGAGGTTACCTCGTCTATACCTGTAAGCAGCTTGACCAGCGTGGTTTTGCCGGAGCCGGATGGCCCCAGAATCCCGAAGGTCTCTGCCTGATTCACCTGAAGCGTAATATCCTTCAACACCGTTTTATTACCAAAAGCCCGGTTCACATGAGTAACCGCAATGACAGGTTTCCCCTCATCCATACCAATCTCCTCCATCCACCATAATAATGAGTGAGCGCTCACTCATTATACTAATGATTCTCTGCTCAAAAGTAAATAAAATTGTAAGGATTATCCGTTACTCCCACCCCTCATCCGGGTAATAAAAGGGACATCCTATGGTTACCGGCATCCTGAAACCCAATTCACTAAAGGCGGTGGAATTATGGCAGGACATAAGCTGCTCCTTCCTCTGGCAGCTGTGCTGGCTGCGGCTGGACTTAGCGGCTGCGGCGGTGCGGACAAGTCTGGCAGTGGCGGACGGTTTCATACCTTGGCAGACGAGAAGACGGAGGCAAGGCAATATTTGCCGGAGGATCTGCCGATTCCCGAAGGGGCAGGTATTACTTTTACCCAAGGTGAACAGTCAGAGGGGAAGAAATCCTCTATGCTGATCTATCAGACGAAGGAGAGCATGGCCGCTCTTGGAACTACATATCAGAAGTATGTAAGAGAGAAGGAGCTGGAACTCGGTACAGAGCTTGTCGACAGCCATAACCTGCTGATTAACGGCAAAGTGAACGGCTCATATTCGTATTCTATTATTGGCAGTCCCTCGGAATCAGAGCGCGGCGGGAATGAGATTATCGTGACGTGGATTGTGAATTAACACAGGATTTACAATAGGCCGGTCCGGGAGGGTTCCCGGGCGGGTCTTCTTTGGTTTGGGCTTGTAATTATTTTTACAGTTAATATTTCCATAACATTCCTGCGCAACAGAATTGACACTCGTAGACGAAAATAACATTAGCAGTTACCTATAGGAAAAGGGTGAATCTAATTGAAGAATAGTAAATGGATCGGCGCGGCTCTGGCTTCTGCACTTCTCGTAACAGGGGGAGCTGTTAGTGTTCTGGCCACAAGCAGCCAAGTAAGTGCTGCAGCTGTGAAAACAGCAGCCGTAGAGGGCAGCATGTCCTGGAGCATCAACGGTACGCCGGTTACACTCAGCACCATTAACAGCGGCGGATACAAGCTCTATTCCTTGAGCCAGGTAGCCGCAGAGCTGGGAGCAGGACTTGTGCACGGCAGCAGCGGAATCCAGCTGAATGACAGCAAAGGTCTACATAGTGTGCAGCTCCAGCCTGGCGTGAAAAGCTATCAGGTGGATGGCGAAACCCTGGAATTCACAGTGGCCCCGGTTGTACGTAACAGCAAAACGTATGTGGAGCTGACGAAGCTGGTTACGGCGCTTGGCGGTGAGCTTGCGGCCGATACCCATACGATTCTGAGCTTTGCCCGGCCCGCCGGTTCATTCGATACTCTTCACTGGAGCGCTGACGGCGGCCTGATTGCGAACAGAAACGACGCTGAATCCACCCTGCTCTATAAATTCACCCAGACTCCAGGCAACTATGATCTGTTCTCTTCCAGCGATGGCGCGGTGGATTTCGCAGTCTCCGCCGACCAGCAATGGGGCGCATTCAGCGATGAGACCGGCCAGCTGAAGCTGATCAACCTGTCCACCGGCTTAATCAGTCCGCTCGGCAAGGACACCAGCGTGAAGACAGATATCGTGTGGTCCAGTGACGGCAAGACGCTCTATTTCGTCCAGGGCGACAAGCAGGAGAAGCTGGCACAGATTTCAGTAGAGACCGGAGAGATCAAGGCTCTGCTTGAGGATAAAGTGGAGAACAAATCGGAGCTTCGCATATCGGCAGACGGCAAAAGTGCAGTGTACATCGTCAACATCACCGGTACCGCGAAGAATGATGCCGACAGCACAGAAGATTCACTTACTGTAGACTTCAGCAAGGCCGGAGAACAGCTCTATAAGCTGGATCTTACGACCAAAGGTGCTAAGCCGGCAGCCTTGACTACTACGCCTGACAACAAGCTGTATCCTGAGATTCTGGCAGACGGCAGCGTGACCTACCTGAGTGCAGATGCAGACGGCAATGCGGCTAACACACTGAAGCTGATTGCAGCAGACGGTAAAAGCACAGATGTTGCCCTCGGTGCAGAGGTGAACTGGTCCATAGGGGTTAGCACGGGTCTTGTGGTCTCCGGGACTACAGCGGACGGCAGCACGGTAATCTACTCTATTGCAGGCAGTGCAGCTCCAGTTGAACTGTACCGGACAGCTGAAGATGTATCGGAAGTGGCGGTATCGGCAGACGGCAGCAAGCTGGCTATTATCAGCGACGGCAAGGTACTGGTCATTCAGAACGGCAAAGCGCTGCAATTGTCAGTCTCACCGGAAGCTGCTAATTAATTACAACATTTATCGGCGCACACCGCCGGGAGGAGAATTCAGACATGAAGATGTTCAAAAAATTCACAGTTACAGCACTTACCGCGGTGATCGCGGTTACCGCATCCTTTGCAGGGGTAGCCGCAGCAGCGGACAGCCTCAAAGGTAAAATCACCGTTAACGGTTCTACGGCCCTGCTTCCGCTGACGCTGCAGGCCGCTAAGGAATTCCAGAAGCTGCACCCTAAAGTGAAGATCGCCGCTTCCGGCAAAGGCTCCGTGACCGGGCCTCAGGCCGTGAAGAAGGGGATAGCCGATATCGGAGCCTGTGACTGGGATGCCAGCATTGATGTTCCGGGCTTCAAGGCCTTTGACGGACAGGTGGCGAACAAGGTCGCGGTGATTCCTTTTGCAACCATTGTTAATAAGAATGTCGGAGTCGACAACCTGACTACAGAGCAGCTTAAAGGCATCTACGCCGGTAAAATCACGAACTGGAAAGAGGTCGGCGGATCGGACGCGAATATCGTAGTGATCACCCGTGCCTTCGGCTCCGGTACGCGCGTTAACTATCAGGCCAAGGCGCTGGGCGGCGGAGATATCGTGAAGAAAGAGAAGAACTACAAGGAAACCGGCTCCAGCGGCGACATGAAAACAGCTGTAGGTACAACGCCTAACGCTATCGGCTACATCGACCTTGTATATGTAACCGGCAATGATATCAAGGCTGTAAAGTTCAATGGTGTGGAAGCTACTACGGATAACGTGATCAACGGCTCGTACAAGATCTGGGCCTACGGCTACTACATGACGAAGGGCCAGCCGACCGGCGCGACCAAAGAATTCATCGAATATGTACAGAGCAAGAAGTTCCAGCAGGGCTCGCTTAAGAAGCTTAAGTTCATTCCAATCTCTGCGATGCAATCCTAAGATCACTCAAGACAAGCAAGCCTAATAGATGGATAGGTAACAGCGGCCAGCTCCGGGAACTACGGGGTTGGCCTCTTACAGGAGGGAAAGTATGGGGGCACCGGTTCATGGCCTGACAGCAAAGACACAGACAAGCCTAGAGGAAGTTAAACGTAACACCAAGCGGCACCGCAGACATCTAATGGGCAACAGCATCTCCCGTTATTATTTTTTATTCAGCATCCTTGCGCTCTGTCTTGTGCTGGGACTAGTGATTGTATTCATCGGCAAAACGGCGCTGCTGCTCTTCACCCGCATCTCCCCGCAGGATTTCTTCTTCTCGTTCAACTGGACGCCGGAAGAGGAGGCCTTCGGCGCCGCCGCCTTCATCGTAAATACATTGTCGCTTACCGCGCTGACCCTGGTCATCGCCGTGCCCATCTCGGTCGGGATGGCTGTGCTCTGTGCGGAGATTGCCCCGAATTGGCTGAAGAGCTTCATCCGTCCGGTGCTTGATCTGCTGGTCGGTATTCCTTCTATTGTATACGGCTATCTGGGCTTGACCGTGCTGCTGCCCTTCCTGCGCAGAGTCAGCGGAGAAGGTCTCGGGGACGGACTGCTTGCCGCCGCACTCGTGCTGGCATTGATGGTGCTGCCGACCATCTGCCGGATCAGCGATGATGCGATTGTGGCTGTTCCGCGCAAATACCGTGACGCTGCCTATGCGCTCGGCTCGACCCGGCTTCAGGTCATTATGCGCGTCGTTCTGCCCGCTGCCAGCCGGGGCATTATCTCGGCGGTCATTCTTGGCATGACCCGCGCAGTCGGGGAGACCATGGCGGTGGTGATGGTCATCGGCAATACGCCGCAGCTGGCGAAGAGCCTGTTCGCACCCACCTCGGTGCTGACCAGTAATATCGTGATGCAGATCTCCAACGTGGAGTTCGACTCCACCTGGAACTATTCCTTGCATATGATGGCCTTCCTGCTGCTGCTGATCTCGTTTGTACTGATTCTGATTATCCGGCTCCTGGGCCGCAAACGGAGGGATGCCTGATGAACGGGTTCACGCGCACACGCCATACGGCCAGAGCCCAGCGGCGTAATAAACTGGCGACCATCGGCTTCTATACGCTGGGCGTTCTGGTCATGCTGCTGATCTTCTGGCTGCTGTTCACCATTCTAAGCAAAGGCTTGCCTTCGCTCAGACCGGACTTCCTGCTCAAGCAGCCGGAGGAGATCGATCCCGGCGGCGGGATTGGTCCCGTGCTGTTCAATTCCTTCTATATCCTATTCATCTCCCTCCTGATCTCCGTTCCGATCGGGATCGGGGCAGGGATCTATATGGCGGAGTACGCGCCGGATAATGCCTTCACGGGCGCGCTGCGCATCTGCGTGGAATCCCTGTCCTCGGTGCCGTCCATCGTGTTCGGCCTCCTGGGCCTGGCGATCTTTGCCGAGTACTTCGGTGTTGGCTTAACGATTCTCGGCGGGGGCGTCAGCCTGGCGCTGCTGAATCTGCCGATGCTGGCCCGCGTCACGGAGGAAGCAGTGCGCGCGGTCCCAGGCGAGATCCGTGAAGCCGGCTATGCCCTCGGCATGACCAAGTTCCATGTCATCCGCAAGGTCGTCGTGCCGGTAGCCCTTCCGGCCATCGTCACCGGCGTCTGCCTGGTGGCCGGCCGCGCCTTCGGGGAATCGGCGGTCATTATCCTGACCGCCGGGCTCAGCACCTCCGGCGAGATGTGGGATTTCAACCTGTTCTCGCCGGGCGAGACCCTGGCTGTACATCTGTGGTACGTGCAGTCCGAGGCCATTGTCGAGGATGCGCGGCAAATCGCGGATAAGTCTGCCGCCGTGCTGGTCTTTGTCGTGCTGCTGATCAACTTCATGTTCCGCTTCCCGCTGTGGCTGGGCAACCGCCGCCGGGGACGCTGAGAGGGATACGGATGCGCGGATTCACGCTATCGCTATAACCCTGTAAGAACAGGCTGCTCTGCTATGGACAATCCATGGCGGGCAGCCTGTTTGCTGTGTAATGGAGGGAGCTTCGGAGTGCTCAGGGAAGGGCTGTAATTCACCCTGAATTTCCTGTTTCCGGGTCTGGATATGTTATAATTCGGCTATAAAATAAGTGCAGGCTGGACTAGCCTGTGCCCATGATAAGGACAAGGAGGAAGAACTCTGTGAGTACGCAGAAGAAGAGCCGCCGTAAGCCGAAGCGGAAGCAGACGACCGCGTATCCATTAAATACACCGCTGCCGAGACCGGAGCTGCTTGCCATTCTGCAGGCAGCTGATGAGATTATCGGTGCAGGAGGGCGTACGCTTTTGGCCAAGATCCTGAAGGGCTCGAAGGAGAAGAAGCTGCTCGAGCTCGACTTGGATGACACACCCGCCTATGGCTTCTACCGCGAACTGACGATGGAGCAGATCATGGAGAAGGTGGACGTCCTTATAGAGGCCGGGTACCTGAAGACCGAGCTGTCCGGGAAGCTTCCCATGATCGAATTCACTGTCTACGGCTGGACTGTCCGGCGGGAGCGGGCGGCGGAAGAGCTGCTGCGGGAGTGGGAGAACTGGCTGGACCAAGGGATCACGCCGGTCAGTATGGAGTATTTGAAGGACCGGAACCGGGGGATGATTCTGATGTTCCTGTTCAAAATCCTGTGTTCCTGTGACCGGAAATACATTCCTTTTTTACAGCAATGGGAGCCCATAGAGTTCAGGAAGGTACGGGCTGAGATCCGGCAGGTAATAGCAGAACTGAATGAGCGTGAACGGCTCGGGGAGATGGAGTGGCATGAGCTGCTGCGTGAACGTGCGCAATCGCTGATTGTACGTTCGCGAGATCCCGTTATACTTATGTGTCAGGAATGCGACGGTCCGTTTGTGTTCGATCACCTTGATTTTAGCTGCTACCGGGCAGATGGCATTTACTTCCCGGAGAAGTGCGGGCGTTGCAGGAATACGGAGGACGGCATGCATGAATAGGCAGGAATTGAACAAGAAAGTGGGCGAAATTGTTAAGAAGCTCATTGCAGGAAAGGGCGTTGTCGCTCCGTTGGAAGTCTTCCTCAGACTTGGAGCAGTCAGTCCTGAACAGGTAGAAGAGTGGCGTCTGGGCAAAGTTCCTTATCTGGAACGGGTCCTTCGCGGCAATCTGTCGCAGTTCAACTTCATCCTCTCACTGATCCGTCAGAAGGCACGGGAGCATGAACTGAAGCCATCTCACACCGTTTATATGAAGTGGGGCAAGGGCCCCAAGCGTCCGCTTCGCTTCTCCAAGACCGGAGATCCAACGATGGAACAGCGTTATTCGACACATTATGTAATAACAAGCTCTGCGGACAGGCATGATCCGCTTGAATAAGGGATCTCCAGTCTGCGAAATGTGCGCAGGGTTCGTGCAGGGTTCGCTGTTACTCCGGCATCCTCCCCAGGTAGCCGGTTCAACGTGGACAACAAAGTGAACGAATAGAATGTAGCCACCAGCTGAGCTATGCGGACTGAGGGTACGCTATTCGCCGAAAAAACCAACTTTTTGTTCTTAAACGGACTCAGAGGACGTTAAACTGTGCATTCGAGCAGGAAGTGCGGAGAAACAGGTTACTTAACGGCCTCTGAGTCCGCATGACCCTGCGGACAGGCGTGATCCGCCGGAATAAGGAATCTCCAGTCCGCATAGTACGTGCACGGTTCGCTGTTACTCCGGCATCCTCACCAGGTAGCCGGTTCAATGTGCACGACAAAGTGAACGAATAGAATGTAGCCACCAGCTGAGCTATGCGGACTGAGGGTACGCTATTCGTCGAAAAAACCAACTTTTTGTTCTTAAACGGACTCAGAGGACGTTAAACTGTGCATTCGAGCAGGAAGTGCGGAGAAACAGGTTACTTAACGGCCTCTGAGTCCGCATGACCCTGCGGACAGCGTGATCCGCCGGAATAAGGGATCTCCAGTCCGCATAGTACGTGCAGGATTCCCTTCCTCCACTACTAAAGAGTGAGGGAGGGTCTGTGAAGGTCATTTCCCGCTCAAACAGCGGAGAGGACGGAACGATTGTGGAAAAGCGATAGCGGTCGCCTTTGTCTCCGGATTTTTACCGATTAGGGAAATAAATAAAATCTGGAGACAACAGCGATTGTAACAACGGTCCGTTCGCGCAGCGTTCACCCAAGTGCCAAAGTACATCCCGCTCAAAACTAAGACTCCCCCCGGACGACAAAACAGCCCTCCTGAAGGAAGGTTGTTGTTTTGACGTCCCGGAAGGGATACAGCCCATACGGGCTGATTGCGAAGTAGTGCTAACGAAGCTGATGCTCCAACGTCCCCGGCTGTCGCCATGGGTTCTCATCCCCCGGACGACAAAACAGCCCTCCCGAAGGAAGGCTGTTGTTTTGACGTCCCGGAAGGGATACAGCCCATACGGGCTGATTGCGAAGTAGTGCTAACGAAGCATATGCTCCAACGTCCCCGGCTGGCGCCAAGGGTTCTCATCCCCCGGACGACAAAACAGCCCTCCCGAAGGAAGGCTGTTGTTTTGACGTCCCGGAAGGGATACAGCCCATACGGGCTGATTGCGAAGTAGTGCTATCGAAGCGTATGCTCCAACGTCCCCGGCTGGCGCCAAGGGTTCTCATCCCCCGGACGACAAAACAGCCCTCCTGAAGGAAGGCTGTTGTTTTGACGTCCCGGAAGGGATTCGAACCCCCGACCGTGCGCTTAGAAGGCGCATGCTCTATCCAACTGAGCTACCGGGACATGAACACTGACTGAAAAGCAAGCAAAAATTATGTTATCATACATAGTTAACTTTTTCAACTTGTTTTTTTGAAACCGTGCAGGGATATGTTATAATCTACAATTGATTAAGGTTCAGAAGCGATTACAGTTCGGAGAAAAGGAGGTGCCCTCATGAATCAATTCAATTCCCCCGCCAAAGAGAACATCGTGCTGTTTCCCAAGACCCTGGATTACTACCAGATTCAGCTCACAGTTATGCTGGAGAATGAACGTTACGGGGAAGCGATGGAGCTGCTGCGTTTTTTGCTGCAGTGCCAGGGACAGGAAGAGCGGCACTACGAGGAATGGCGGTCGCTGCTGGATTGGCTGGCGGCAGCCTTCCCCCACGCGGCGCAGGGCGGTGACGGGGAAGGTGCCACGGATGCGGAGGAGATGGATCTGGGGGAAGAGGACATGGCCCGGATTCTGGCCAGATCGAAGCTGGAGGAGGACGCGGAGTACCCGGATAAGCTGCTGAAGCGGGTGATGAACGAACCGTTGTCTGAAGCGACGGTGCTGGCGCTGGAGCAGCTCTCCTACCTGGAGGGGAGCGGGGTGGATGAAGCGCTGACCGGCTGGCTACAGCAGGCCGAGGTGCATCCGCTGCTGCAATTCCGCACGCTGCAGACGCTGCGGCGCAGAGGAGCTCAGGGGGCAATCAGGCTGAGCCGGGGCCATGAGGCCGCTGAGGTGGAGATCGAGACCGTGCCGCTGCACAGCGACGAGTTCCCGCCGCAGATCAGCCAGGTGCTGGAACGGGTGGCGGAGCAGGCGGAGGTGCATGAGCCGACGCTGTATTATTTTGCCCAGGAGCTGTGGGGGCAGTTTGTCATGTCCATCTACGGGACGGGGGATTACCGCAAGCTGTTGGACGGGGAGTATTCGCAGCTGGATATTTGGGCGGGGGCCCTGCACCAGATGGTGTCGGAGAGCCTGAACGGGAACCGCAAAGAAGAGGAAACACGGGGGATGTACGGCATCACCGATAGCATGCGCTTCCAATTTGAGGGGGCCTACCGTTCGCTCAGGGGATTCGTGAAGAGTTCTCTACTTGATAAATAAAGTAATGTTGTATATAATATAGTGGTTATTCTGTGCGTGAAATGTTGGACTATTTAAGTAAACATGTAACCTATTTTTGGAGGGAAAAGTATATTATGAAAGCAACTTGGGAAAAGATAGAGAAGAACCTCGGAGTTCTTGAAGTCGAAGTAGAAGCAGATCGCGTAGCTGCAGCACTCGACAAAGCCTTTAATAAAGTGGTAAAGAAAGCAAACGTACCTGGATTCCGTAAAGGTAAAGTACCGCGGCCGATTTTTGAATCCCGTTTCGGTGTTGAAAGCCTGTATCAGGATGCGATCGACATTCTTCTTCCTGAAGCTTACGGCGAAGCCGTTGAACAGACTGACATCTTCCCTGTAGACCGTCCTGAAGTGGACATCGAGCAATTCGCCAAGGGCCAGCCGTTCATCTTCAAAGCGAAGATCACAGTTAAGCCGGAAGTGAAGCTGGGCGAGTACAAAGGTCTGGAAGTTCCAGTACAGAAGGCAGAAGTCACTGACGAAGAGCTGAATGCTGAACTGAAGCGTCTGCAAGAGCGTCACGCTGAGCTTGTTGTCATCGAAGAAGGAGCAGCAGCGAACGGCGACATCACAGTAATTGATTTTGACGGTTCCGTTGACGGCGTTCCATTCGAAGGCGGACAGGCTGAGCGTCATTCCCTGGAGCTGGGCAGCAATTCCTTCATTCCAGGATTCGAAGAGCAGGTAGTGGGCATGTCCACTGGAGACTTCAAGGATGTTGAAGTAACCTTCCCTGAGACTTACCACGCTGCTGAACTGGCAGGCAAAGCTGCTGTATTCAAAGTGAAGCTGCACGAAATCAAGCGCAAACAGCTTCCTGAGCTGGATGATGAATTCGCCAAGGATGTTAGTGAATTCGACACTCTGGAGGAATACAAGGCAGATCTGAAGGCACAGCTCGAATCCCGCAAGCAGGAAGAACTGAAGAGCGTTCGTGAATCCGCAGTAGTTGACGCAGCAGCAGCAAATGCTGAAGTGGAAATTCCTGAGGCCATGATCGCCAGCGAAGTAGAGAACATGGTTCGTGACTTCGATACCCGTCTCCGCCAGCAGGGCATGAACATGGATATGTTCCTCAGCTTCTCGGGCCAGACTCGTGAAGACCTGCAGGAACAAATGAAGGGCGATGCTGAGAAGCGCGTTCGTAACAACCTTGTTCTGGAAGTTATTGCCAAGGAAGAGAAGATCGAAGTGTCGGAAGAAGAAGTTACGCAAGAGCTGGCTACGATGGCTGAAGCTTACAAGCGTACTCCTGAAGAAATCCGCAGCATTCTGGCAGCCAACGGTTCCCTGAGCAGTCTGAACGATGAGATCTCCCTGCGCAAGACCATCGAATTCCTCGTTAGCAACAGCGTGGAAGTTGAAGCTCCGGCAGCACCTGCAGAAGAAGCGGCAGCAGAAGAAGCAAAGGCTGAGTAAGCTTCAATCCTTTACCTAGAACGGCTATCCATTAGCCTCCATAGAGATTTGATAAGGCACGTAAGTTTTTGTTACGTGCCTTATTTTTATCGGGGGCCGGGCGTTTAGTAGTACATATCATGAACCCTTCAATTGGCATTGTCCGTGGAATTGCGTTATAATGGCATGCACATGAACAATGCGGTTTAGGGAGCCAGTGAATAAATGACATCCCGCTTTGAACGTGTTAAAATATTTCTGAAACGGAAAGACTAATCTGTATAGAGAAAAGAGGTTGGTGGCATGAGTCTGGTACCAATGGTTGTGGAAACGACAAGCCGGGGAGAACGCTCATACGATATCTATTCCAGATTGCTCAAGGATCGCATCATCTTCCTGAGCAGTGCGATTGACGATGATGTCGCCAATCTGGTTATTGCGCAGTTGCTGTTCCTGGCAGCAGATGACCCCGAAAAAGACATTCACTTGTACCTCAACTCGCCCGGTGGTTCTGTGACAGCCGGCATGGGTATATATGATACGATGCAATATATCAAACCGGATGTTTCAACGATTTGCGTAGGGATGGCCGCCAGTATGGGATCATTGCTCCTGACAGCCGGAGCGCCCGGCAAGCGATATGCGCTGACCAACAGCGAGGTTATGATTCATCAGCCGCTCGGCGGCGTTCAGGGGCAGGCGTCCGACATCTGGATTCATACCGACTGGATTCTCAAGACGAGACAGAAGCTGAATCAGATTTATGTAGAGCGCACAGGTCAGCCCCTTGACAAAATCGAACGGGATACAGACCGCGATAACTTCATGAGCGCGGAAGAAGCGAAGGAATACGGGCTCATTGACCAAGTACTCTCTTCACCGATCATATCTTAAAGGGGTGGTAAGATGTTTAAATTTAATGATGAAAAAGGACAATTGAAATGTTCCTTTTGCGGCAAATCACAAGAGCAGGTTCGTAAGCTCGTAGCGGGACCTGGTGTTTATATATGTGACGAATGCATCGAGCTGTGCACAGAGATTGTGGAAGAGGAGCTTGGCCACGAGGAAGAGCTGGATATGAAGGATATTCCGAAGCCGAAGGAAATCCGTGATATTCTGGATCAATACGTGATCGGCCAGGAGCAAGCGAAGAAATCGCTCTCCGTCGCTGTATACAATCACTACAAGCGTGTCAACAGCCAGAGCAAGATTGAAGATGTGGAGCTGACGAAGAGCAACATTCTGCTGCTCGGACCTACAGGCTCCGGTAAGACCCTGCTGGCGCAGACGATGGCGAAGATCATCAACGTGCCTTTTGCCATTGCAGATGCCACTTCCCTTACGGAAGCCGGTTATGTCGGTGAAGACGTTGAGAATATTCTCCTGAAGCTGATTCAAGCGGCTGATTATGATGTGGAGAAAGCCGAACGCGGCATTATCTATATAGACGAAATTGACAAGGTAGCGCGTAAATCCGAGAACCCGTCCATTACCCGTGACGTATCCGGTGAAGGCGTTCAGCAGGCGCTGCTGAAGATTCTGGAAGGTACGGTTGCTTCGGTTCCGCCGCAAGGGGGACGCAAGCATCCGCATCAGGAATTCATCCAGATCGATACTACGAACATTCTGTTCATCGTGGGCGGTGCCTTCGACGGCCTGGAGCAGATGATCAAGCGCCGTATCGGCAAAAAAGTCATCGGCTTCAACGCTGCGGTTGAAGGAC
Source organism: Paenibacillus sp. FSL H8-0122 (assembly GCF_038005345.1). Classification (NCBI taxonomy): domain Bacteria; kingdom Bacillati; phylum Bacillota; class Bacilli; order Caryophanales; family Paenibacillaceae; genus Paenibacillus; species Paenibacillus sp. FSL H8-0122. The sequence continues at coordinate 694,307 of NZ_JBBOTB010000001.1, forward strand.
AGAAGGACCTCAAGGCCGGTGAATACCTGTCCATGGTATTGCCTGAGGATCTGCTGAAGTTCGGTCTTATCCCAGAGTTCGTCGGCCGTCTGCCGGTAATCTCGACCTTGGAGCCGCTTGATGAGAGCACCCTGGTACGTATTCTCTCCGAGCCTAAGAATGCGCTCGTGAAGCAGTATGTGAAGCTGCTGGAGATGGATAATGTAGCACTGAAGTTCGAGCCGCTTGCCCTTGAAGCAATTGCCAAGGAAGCGATCAAGCGCAACACCGGTGCCCGTGGACTGCGTGCCATCATCGAGAGCATTATGCTTGATGTGATGTACGAGGTGCCTTCACGTGATGACATTAAGGATTGTGTCATTACCGAGCAGGTTGTTAAGGAGAAGTCCCTGCCGGAGCTTAGTCTCAAGAAGGATAAGAAAAAAGAAGAAAGCGCGTAAGCCAGGCTTAAATAACCAGGCCTGATGCGGCTTAACAATACAGCTCAGGGTCTCCACTTTCTCCCGCACACCCCGCATGACCTGCGGGGGCGGAGAGGGTGGAGCTTTGATCGTTATGGGGGAGAAAACCATGTTCCTGAGACACCAGACCCGTCCCGTCAATGTTGGCGGAGTGATTATCGGGGGTAACAACGAGGTTGCCATCCAAAGCATGTGTACGACCAAGACCGCTGATGTGGAGGCAACCGTGGCCGAGATTCTGCGGCTGGAGGAAGCCGGCTGTCAGCTCGTGCGGGTAACGGTCAACAATGAAGAAGCGGCAGCAGCGATTAAGGAAATCAAAAAGCAGATTCATATCCCGCTCGTAGCGGATATTCATTTCAATTACAAGCTGGCCCTGCTGGCGATTGAGAACGGCATCGACAAGGTGCGGATCAATCCCGGCAATATCGGACGCCGTGATAAGGTGGAAGCTGTCGTTAAGGCCTGTAAGGAGAAGGGAATACCGATCCGTATCGGGGTTAACGCCGGTTCACTGGAGAATCACCTGCTGGAGAAATACGGTTATCCTACACCGGAGGCGATGGTTGAGAGTGCCTTGTACCATATCGGCATTCTGGAGGAGCTGGACTTCCACGATATTATCGTATCGCTGAAGGCGTCCGATGTGCCAATGGCCATCGAAGCCTACCGCAAGGCAGCGGAGGTCATTCCTTATCCGCTGCATCTGGGGATTACCGAGTCCGGTACTCTGTTCGCCGGAACAGTGAAGAGCTCCGCCGGGATCGGCGCGCTGCTCTCCATGGGCATCGGCAGTACAGTGCGGATCTCCCTGAGTGCTGATCCGGTGGAGGAAGTGAAGGTAGCGCGAGAACTGCTGAAGACCTTCGGTCTGATCTCGAATGCGGCAACTCTGATCTCCTGCCCGACCTGCGGACGCCTGGATATTGACCTCTTCTCGATTGCGAACGAAGTGGAGGAGTACATCTCCAAGCTGAAGGTGCCGATTAAGGTGTCAGTCCTCGGCTGTGCGGTGAATGGTCCGGGGGAAGCCAGAGAAGCGGACATCGGCATCGCCGGTGCGCGCGGAGAAGGGCTGTTGTTCCGTTACGGCAAGATGATCCGCAAGGTGCCTGAGGCGGAGCTGGTCTCTGAGCTGAAGAAGGAGATTGACATTATTGTGGAGCATTTTGAGGCGACTGGCGAGATTCCCGGCCGCAGTCATGCCGGACTGGCTCCGGCCGCTGCGCTCAGCAATTCGGAGAACGGTAATTAACAGAACGCCCCGTTCGTCACGAACCCTGTCCTAATTATAATTATGTCCATGTACTTGAAGCGCCCTGCTGCAGAAGTCTGTTTGATCAGACGTTTGTGGCGGGGCGCTTATTTTGTGCGGAGCCGATGAATAGTTTTCTTCAGCAAAGTTAGCCCATAGAGCAGCAGCGGAAGAAGTACCAAGAATATAAACGCGAAATTCCCCCATACCTTTGCAATAATTTCATTGATATAAACGGTGTTGATATAGGTATTCCATGCGATGATGATGAACAATACAGCCAGGGGATAGATGAGATAGTCCTGCTTCCGCAGATGGAAGACGGATTGCAGCCCCTTCAGAATGGAGAAGTAGAGCAACGAGATTTTGATGAAAAAGGTCAGTACCCAAATGGTAATCAGAATGCCCTCGACCCGCTGTAAAATATTTCCGATATTAATCGTCTTGGCCAGAGCATAGGCGGGAAAGGTGCTGTTCTCCGTCTGTTCAATCCCAAGAATGAGCAAGCTGAGCAGCACAATGAGGCTAAGGACCATGCCGCCTGTGAACGTGCCCAGCAGAAAGGCCCGCTCCCCGCTTTTTGGCTTCCTGACGAGTGGCAGGAAGGTCATCAGCACGATGAGTTCCTGAAACACAGCGGATTGATAGCCGCCGAGGAGAACAGGAGGTAAGCCCCCTTCCAGGACCGGCTTGATATGATTCCATTCGATTTTGGGAATCAGGGCCAGCACCAGAATCAGGAACAGGAACAGCACCCAGGGGAATAATAATTCGCATACTCTGGCAAATACGACAATCCCTGATTTGACACTCACGACGGCAGCGATCAGGAAGATAATCTGGACCGCTTCAATCGGTGTTTCGGGCAGAATCTCACTGGTAATGAAGAAGCCCAGGTCGCCCAGCAGCGTGCCGGTGAGAATCAGGAAATAGAACAGATACAGTAGCGAGATGATCTTGCCAACCCATTTGCCGAAACCCGCTTCGAGTATTTCGTAGAGATCTCTGCCGGGATAAAGACGGGCAACTGCGAGATACAGGGTGACCATAATCAGATTAATCAGGAGGCTGCAAAGTGCAGCGATCCAGGCATCTTCTCTTGCGGTATGCGCCAGTCCGCTTGGGATGATCAGAATGGAGGTTCCGATGGTGAGTCCGAAGGTCATGATATAGAACTGCCGTAAGGAAATACCCGAATGATTCTTCACAGGGTGGTTCACTCCCTCTCATGAAAGTTATTTCAGGACAGAAGCTGCATGAGACTGCGTACCCAGTCGAGCGGCCTGAACTGAGGCAGGTCTGCCATGTCCAGTATGGTTGCCGCAACAGTAAGACTCCAGAGACTATAGAAGGCAGCTGCATCCCGCAGTGACCGTAGCCTAATTACAGCAGGTGTCTTCAGGATCAATACCAGTAACAGAAAGAACAGCAGTATCAGATTCCAATTCATTTTTCCTCTATCTCCTGTTTCAAGGGTTGGATGACCGAACCGATGCGCTGAATAACTATCTTGGAACGTACATTAACCTTGACGGTTCTGAAGCTGTCCTCCCAATGCTCGCGGTACGTTCGCCACAGACGGGGATACTTCCGGTGCAGGGCTTCACCGAAGCCGAAGATGTCAGCGCCGTATTTCTGCTGGACCTCCCGGATATTTTGCGTGAGGCTGAGGTCATAATTCTGCTCCAGATTCCTCTGAATGTCCTCGATACTGGCCGGATTATTCAGATTAAGCTTGCCTTGAATCGTGGTAAGATTGGCTTCTATATTTAGCTTTACCGTAAACTCAGGCTTGCCCTGTGTATCTAGCCGGACGTCCAGCTTGCTGTCTGAACGGGTTATTATGAAGCCTGCAAGCCCGCCTCCGGGAATGGATACATTGCTAACTGTGGAGTCTACCTCATCCAGGACATAGTTGACCGTTTTGCTGCCGGGCTCGTCCAGCCAGCCGACCAGCTTGTCCTTTTTGAATACTGCGATTCCCGCATGCTCTATTATGGTCTTCGGGCGGATCGTATCTACATTGTTCACGGACCCTCCATTCTGCCCGCCCCCATTCAGTTGCACACCGGACATCACCGGATTGGAGCCGCCGCGCTCAAGCTCGGTAATGAACTGCTGGAGGGTCACTTTCCCGGTAGCTGCCCATTTTTTATGCGAGACCAGAATAGAAGAATACAGGGAGTTCGCCGGAATATGCTCGAATGGAGTGATGATTTCCAGTATCTTGGAAGCCTTGGATTCCTTCGCTACCAGCAGGAAGAAATCGGTACGCAGCTCATGGTTGCGTGAGATGAAGTCCAGCACATCGCTGACTCCTCTGCGTGCCAAGGCCTCTCCGATGACTAACACGCGGATATGGGCCAGATACAGCATACGCGGAGTCATGCTCAGCATGCGCTGCAACGCATCGGGAACAGTTCTGCCAATGGTCTGATAGGTAACCACAGGCATCCCCCCGGATCTGCCGCCTTTCTGGTTGCCCGCCTCCCCGGGATTCATCACCTGAACGGTGACGGCATAGCCGCCCGGATCGAGATCAATGCCGAGCGCCATGACGAGAGCCAGATCATTCAGCTCTTTGCGGCTCCAGCATCCGGTGAGCAAGGTAAGGCTGATGATCAGAAGGATACACAGGAATTTTCTCCACATGGCCAGCAGTCCTTTCGTTGAAGAGAGTTCATGTCAACCTGCTAATTCTGCCCAAAATACTTCTTCATGGTGCGCCGGGATAAGCGGATGAACGTATCCTTCTGGCTCTGCCAGCGGATGGGGGCAAACGAGGTCATGTAAGGAATGCCCATAGATTCAAGGCTGCACAGATGCAATCCCAGAATAATTAAGGCAATAATGATTCCGAATAAACCGAAGGAGGCGGCAATGACCATCAGGACAAACCGCAGCATCCGCACGGAAATTCCCACATTGAAGGCAGGCAAGGCGAAATTGGCAATGGCTGTAATGGATACGACGATAACCATAGCCGCCGAGACGAGTCCTGCATCGACCGCCGCTTGACCAATCACCAGCGTTCCGACGATGGACACGGACTGGCCGATCGATTTGGGCAGACGGATGCCGGCCTCACGCAGAATCTCGAAGGTAATCTCCATGATGAAGGCTTCCAGGAAGGCCGGAAAAGGAATCCCCTCACGCTGTCCGATCAGACTGATCAGCAGAGTGGTAGGAATCATCTCCTGGTGGAAGGTAGTAATCGCTATATAGAAGGAGGGAGTCAGCAGGGCGATGGCAAAGCAGAAGAACCGGAGCATCCGGACCAGACTGGCAAAATCACTCCGCTGGTAATAATCCTCACTAGACTGGAAGAACTGCACCAATAGCGCCGGAACCACCAGGACAAACGGGGTACCCTCGACCAGAATGGCGATCCGGCCTTCCAGCAGTGCAGAGGCGGTAGCATCCGGGCGTTCTGTATTATACACCGTCGGAAAGGGGCTGTAGCGCTGGTCCTGAATCATCTCTTCAACATAGTTACTCTCCAGCACACTGTCGAGCTTAGCGGCATCCAGCCGCCTGCGCAGCTCCTGCAGCACTTCGGGATCGGCATTGCCTTCAATATACATCACCGCGACATTGGTCTGGGTCTGCTCTCCAAGCTTCCGCTGTTCAATACGCAGCTTGGGGTTCTGGATACGCCGGCGGATCAGAGCCGTGTTCTCCCGCAGGGATTCGGTAAAGCCTTCACGCGGCCCTCTTACTACGGATTGGGAAACCGCGTCTTCCACTGAACGCTGCTTCAGCGCTTCTGTACCGGCAGACAACGCCTTCGTGCTTCCATCGATATAGATGACCGAGTTGCCGGCCAGCAGCTCCGTCTCTACCTCTGTATAATTAGTAATCCCTCCAACTTTGCCGAGGGAGATTGTTCTTTCCTGCAGCAGCTCCAGGCAGCGCTCCGGCTGCGGTTCACTGAACTCATTGAACCGGCCTTCGTCTTCTTGAATGGCCTCCATCAGAGCTTGCGGATCAGCCATTCCTTCAATATATACAACCACTACGGACGAGGGTCCGAGTGTAATGAATCTATAGATGATATCTGTACTTGTACCCAGACGGACTTGTATTCCCTCTATAAAAGCGGACAGAGAGTCCGGCAGTTTCTCCTGCGGCGAGCCTGCATTCTCCAGCTGTGTCATGTTCATTCGCCTCCTATCATCCCGTATAGTCTTTCCGATTGTGGAAATCGTATGCAATAGACTGCCCGGCAGGGCGGTGCGGTTCCTGTTTTTTTGCCGCCGGAGTTTACGAATGTTTGAAACGGCTATACTACCTAGTAGAAGCTGAATACAGAACATGCAGACGGAAGGATACAGGAGGGTGACCTATGGAACTAAGTATATTGCTGATGGTCGTGCAGCTCTTTTTCGCGCTGGTCATCGGCGTTTATTTTTGGAATCTGCTGCGGGGACAGAAGACGAACAAGACGGCGGTGGACCGGGAATCGCGCAAGGAGCTGGATAAGCTGCGGAAGATGCGGATGATCTCACTGACCAAGCCGCTCTCGGAAAAGACACGCCCCGCCTCCATCGACGACATCGTCGGACAGAAGGACGGGCTGCGCGCCTTGAAGGCCGCGTTATGCAGTGCGAATCCGCAGCATGTTATTATCTACGGGCCGCCGGGTGTAGGCAAGACGGCAGCGGCGCGGGTAGTTATGGAAGAAGCGAAGAAGAACGCGTTATCGCCATTCAAACGCGATGCCAAATTCACCGAGATCGACGCCACTACGGCGCGCTTCGACGAGCGCGGAATTGCCGATCCGCTGATCGGCTCCGTGCATGATCCGATCTATCAGGGAGCAGGAGCCATGGGCGTAGCTGGAGTTCCGCAGCCGAAGCCGGGAGCGGTGACCAAGGCGCATGGCGGAATTCTGTTCCTTGATGAGATTGGCGAGCTGCATCCGATTCAGATGAACAAGCTGCTGAAGGTGCTGGAGGACCGCAAGGTACTGCTGGAGAGCGCCTATTACAACTCGGAGGACAGCAATACACCAGCGTATATCCATGATATTTTCCAGAATGGCCTGCCTGCCGATTTCCGGCTGGTCGGAGCCACTACACGGTCGCCGGACGAGATCTCGCCGGCGCTGCGTTCGCGCTGCATGGAGATTTATTTCCGTCCGCTGCTGCCGGAGGAGATTGCGGTGATCGGACGGGATGCCGTCCAGAAGATCGGGCTGAAGCCAAGCCCCGAAGCGGTCGAGGTCGTGCAGCAGTACGCTACGAACGGCCGCGAGGCGGTGAATATGATTCAGCTGGCTGCGGGCCTTGCGTTGACCGAAGGCCGGGATACGCTGAGCGCAGCGGAAGTGGAATGGGTCGCCAGCAGCAGCCAGCTGCCGCTGCGGACGGAGCGTAAGATACCATCCGCCCCGCAGGTCGGACTGGTCAACGGCCTTGCCGTCTACGGGCCAGGCATGGGCACACTGCTGGAGATTGAGGTCTCAGCCGCGCCAGCCCTTAACGGGCCGGGCAGGCTGAATATCACCGGGGTAGTCGATGAAGAGGAGACACGCGGAGGCTCGCGGACTGTGCGGCGCAAGAGCATGGCCCGGGGCTCGATTGAGAATGTGCTGACCGTCCTGCGCTCCATGAAGCTGGAGCCGGACAAGTATGACCTGCACATTAACTTCCCCGGCGGGACGCCGATTGACGGCCCGTCCGCCGGGGTGGCCATGGCGGTGGCCATCGTCTCCGCCATCCGGCAGCTGCCGGTGGACAACACGGTGGCGATCACCGGGGAGGTCGGCATCCATGGCCGGGTGAAGCCGGTCGGCGGCGTGGTCGCCAAGGTGGAGGCTGCCTTCCAGGCGGGAGCAACGACTGTGCTGATTCCAAAGGAGAACTGGCAGTCGCTGTTCGCCGATCTCGGCGCGCTGCGGGTGATCCCCGTGGACACGGTGGAGGAAGTCTTCCGCCACCTGTTCGGCACCGACACGGCAGACATCCGGATGCCCGCCGTATCCGGCGAGACGTTCTCTTCGTCGCCTTCGCTGCTGAAGGCGGACGCTTCGGGCGAGAGTATGCCCGGGTAAGACAGGCACAGAATAGAAATCCCCTGGCGGGCAGCTGCCGGGGGATTTTTTATGGCTGAGTAGGGGAGAGCGGCGGCATAGGACACGAATGTTCAGCGAATACTACATACCGATGGGTAAGCGTGCCAATAACGCCAATTGCGGACACGGGTTGTTGGTGTTTTCATGCGGCTTTTGTTAGAATGAATGCATATGACACAACTTATGAACCATGGGAGGTGCGAAAGCGATGATACAAAATAAATCCAAAGGTCGTCGTTTTCCTTTATTACCGCTTAGAGGTCTTCTTGTCTATCCCAGTATGGTTCTGCATCTGGATGTAGGCCGTGAGAAGTCCGTCCGGGCATTAGAGAAAGCTATGGTTGAAGATAATTTGATTCTGCTCTGCTCCCAGTCTGAAGTCAATATTGAGGAGCCGGGACAAGAGGATATATTCCGCGTGGGTACGGTGGCGAATGTGCGGCAGATGCTGAAGCTTCCCAATGGTACGATCCGTGTGCTGGTGGAAGGCGTAGAGCGGGCTGAGATCATTCATTATACGGACAACGAGGAGTACTATGAGGTGATGGCGCGTGAGCTGCCGGAGCAGGAGGATGTGGACCAGGAGAGCGATGCCCTGATGCGCAGCGTACTGAGCCAGTTTGAACACTACATCACTTTATCCAAAAAGGTAACTCCAGAGACACTCGCTGCGGTCTCCGATATCGAGGAGCCTGGGCGGCTGGCGGATGTCATCACCAGTCATCTGGCGCTGAAGATCAAGGACAAACAGGAGATCCTGGAGACCATTGACGTCAGCAAGCGTCTGGAGAAGCTGCTCGATATCCTTAACAATGAGCGTGAAGTGCTGGAGCTCGAACGCAAGATCAGCCAGCGTGTGAAGAAGCAGATGGAGAAGACCCAGAAGGAATATTACCTGCGTGAACAGATGAAAGCGATCCAGAAGGAGCTTGGCGAGAAGGAAGGCCGGGCCGGTGAAGCCGATGAGCTGCGCACCCAGATGGAAGAGAAGAATCTGCCGGAGCGGGTGCAGGAGAAGATCCTGAAGGAGATCGACCGTCTGGAGAAAATGCCGGCAAGCTCGGCCGAAGGCAGCGTCATCCGCAACTACGTGGATTGGCTGCTCGGTCTGCCCTGGAGTGAAGCCACGGAAGATGATCTGGATATCCGTAAGGCGGAAGAAGTGCTGGACGCAGACCACTACGGTCTGGAGAAGCCGAAGGAACGGGTACTGGAATACCTGGCCGTGCAGAAGCTGGTCAAGGGTCTGAAGGGGCCGATTCTGTGTCTGGTAGGTCCTCCGGGCGTCGGCAAAACCTCGCTCGCCCGCTCCATCGCCCGCTCCCTGAACCGCAAGTTCGTCCGCATCTCGCTGGGCGGCGTGCGGGATGAAGCCGAGATCCGGGGTCACCGCCGTACGTATGTCGGCGCAATGCCGGGCCGGATCATCCAGGGGATGAAGACGGCAGGCAGCATCAACCCGGTCTTCCTGCTGGATGAGATCGACAAGATGGCAGCGGACTTCCGCGGCGATCCGTCGGCGGCCCTGCTGGAGGTGCTGGACCCGGAACAGAACAATACGTTCAGCGATCACTTCGTAGAGCTGCCGTTCGACCTGTCAAACGTCATGTTCGTCACTACGGCGAATGCCGTGCACAACATTCCGCGTCCGCTGCTGGACCGGATGGAGATGCTGTTCATTCCCGGCTATACGGAGCTGGAGAAGCTGCAGATTGCCAGCCGTTATCTGCTGCCGAAGCAGCGCAAGAGCCATGGCCTTGCGGAAGAGCAGCTGTCCATCGGAGACGATACGCTGCTGAAGATTGTCCGCGAGTACACCCGCGAATCCGGGGTGCGGAATCTGGAGCAGCAGATTGCTGCCCTCTGCCGCAAGGCGGCGAAGCAGATTGTCTCGGAAGAGAAGGAACGCGTCAGCATTCTTCCGGAGGAGATCAAGGATTACTTGGGAGCCTCCAAGTTCCGTTATGGAATGGCTGAGCTGGAGGATCAGATCGGTACCGTTACCGGGCTGGCCTGGACAGAGGTTGGCGGCGATACGCTGCTGATTGAAGTCACGGTGGTTCAGGGCACCGGGAAGCTGACGCTGACCGGACAGCTCGGCGATGTAATGAAGGAGTCGGCGCAGGCCGCCTTCAGCTATACCCGCTCTAAGGCCGAGGAGCTGGGGCTTGCCCCTGATTTTCACGAGAAGAACGATATTCACATCCATATTCCCGAAGGTGCGATTCCCAAGGACGGTCCGTCCGCAGGGATTACAATCGCCACGGCGCTGATCTCCGCGCTCACCAAGCGTTATGTCTCCAAGCATGTAGCCATGACCGGCGAGATCACGCTGCGCGGACGCGTATTGCCGATCGGAGGCCTGAAAGAGAAGTCCCTGGCCGCCCACCGTGCAGGCTACAAGAAGATTCTTATGCCGAAGGACAATGAACGCGACCTCAAGGATATTCCTGAGAGTGTCCGTAATGATGTCGAGTTCGTGCCGGTATCCCATATGGACCAGGTGCTGAAGCACGCGCTCGTAGACCACGCAGAAGAAGTTAACACCGGCTCAGATTCAGATACAGAAATAAGCATTGAAGCGCCCAGTAGTGTGCATTAGAAAGGAAGTCTTATGAAAGTTAACAACGCCGAATTTATTATCAGTGCCGTAGGCCCTGACCAATACCCAGTGGATGCCTTGCCGGAGATTGCTCTGGCAGGGCGCTCCAATGTAGGGAAGTCCTCTCTGATCAACCGGATGATTAACCGCAAGAATCTGGCCCGCACCAGTTCTACGCCGGGCAAGACGCAGCATATGAACTATTATCTTGTGAATGAGAGCATGTATTTCGTTGACTTTCCGGGGTATGGCTACGCCAAGGTCTCGAAGACACAGCGCGCCTCCTGGGGCAAAATGGTCGAGAAGTACATGGCGGAGCGCGAGACGCTGAAGATGGTCCTGCTTGTAGTGGATCTGCGCCATCCGCCGACAGCCAATGACAAGATGATGTTTGACTGGCTGAAGCACTACGATCTGCCGCTCTGCGTAGTGGCTACCAAAGCGGACAAAATTCCGAAGACCCGCTGGCCGAAGCATATCAAGGTAATGAAGCAGGAGCTCGGTGTGCTGCCGGGAGACAGCTTCATTGCGTATTCATCAGAGATTGGACTTGGCAAAGACGAATTATGGGAACTTATAGATAGACATACTCTACCCACCGAAGAAGAGCTTCCGGCAGAACCGGATGATCAGGATTCCGGGGATGAACCGCAGCACGAAGCGCCTTCCGAGACTTAAGGGTTAGTCATTAAGAATTGAGGGATGTTTATGGCTCAGCGTCTGGCGATGGAATATGTGAATGCAACGATGCAAATGACCGAATTTCAGCTGAACCAGTTTCTGCTGACCGCTGATACCAGCTATATCAGTCACCGTGTGAAGGTGCTAGGCGCGGGCGAACAGGAGATTGTGCTGGAGGAGGCCGGAGGCGAGGAGGTCCATCTGTCTTTTGAACGCAAAGGCGGCATCTATATGGGTTCCTTGTCCTGCAGGGTGGTGAATCCTCATCTGATTAATGCAGTCCGCAAACTATTCTTCATGTATAAGGGCACGGGTACCGTAAACCGGATTTATAAGGATCTTACAATGATGTACTACTATGAAGGCGGCTCGGTGCGCCGGATCTCGGAAGTGAGACCGGACGGCACCAAGCTGATCTATCAGCATAAATATTCAGTGGCAGAGATGCTGGCTGTCTACAAGCGTCAGACGGTAGAATGTGAGATTGAGCAGCTCCGTCAAGAGATTAATAGACTGCTTGATATGCGCAACCGTAGTCAGCAAGAGGCAGTAATTAAGGAAGTCGATGAGAGACTTGCAGAGGCGGCCGTCCGGCTGTTCCGACTGGAAGCATAAATGATATTGTTTTAAAATTTGGCAATCATTTCCTAGTGAAATGGTTGTATTTTTTTGCGAAAACTATACATATCCTCTACGAAGGGACCGATAAACAACATATGATAGATATCCATAGCCACATTCTACCCTTCATGGATGACGGAGCCGCTGATTACGACGCCGCTCTCGCCATGGCGCTTGACGCCCATAACGATGGTATTACAACTGTAGTGGCTACCCCCCACCATGCGAACGGAGTCTATATGAATCCGGCTCCGGAGATTGAAGCGGCGGTGCGGGTGCTGAACGCGAAGCTGCAGGAGGCAGGCAATCCGCTGGTCGTGTTGCCCGGGCAGGAGATCCGGATCTACGGAGAACTGCTCGATGATCTGGAGCGCGGACAACTGCTGACGCTTGCCGGTTCCCGGTATATTCTGCTGGAGATGCCCTCTTCGCGGGTGCCCCGCACGATGGAAGAGACCTGCCATGAGCTGGTCATCCAGGGCATGGTGCCGGTTATCGCCCACCCGGAGCGCAATGCGGAGGTTGCTGCCGATCCGTCCAAGCTGCTGCGGTTAATAGAGCTTGGTGCCCTGGGGCAGGTTACCGCACAGAGTATGGCCGGCGTATTCGGGAGTAAGCTGCAGAAGCTGTCGCTCGAATTATGCCGCCAGCATGCCGTGCATATTATTGCATCAGATGCGCATGATTCTGTGCACCGTCCCTTTGGATTAAGCGAGGCTTACGGAGTGGTGCGGCGGGAATTGGGAGAAGAGTCATTCGACTTTTTTCTACAAAATGCGCGCGACATCCTTGCAAATAACGAGATTAATCGAGTGAATTCTATTCAATCTAACAGCAAACTTCATAGATTGTTCGGATTTTTTTCTCGCAAAGGGTGACCTTCTGTGTCATTAATGGTAGAATGGGTATTACTGGATTCTTGCACTATTATTAAAACAAATACATACCAAGAGGTGGATGACAAGTGACTTTGAAGAAAAAACTAGCAGTATCTACACTAGCAGTAAGCATGGCAGCGGCATCCGTTGCCGGATTCCCGTTCAGCAGCAAGGGGCTGGCTGAACATTTTGGAGTGAGTACAGCTTCCGCAGCATCACAGTCTAATGCAGAATTGAAGGCGAAGGTTGAGAAGATTTATGCTCAGCTGACAGAAAAAGAGAGACAAGCGCTTCTTGCTTATGAGCAGGAAGCAGGAAATATCACCGCTGGAACTTTCGAACAGATCTTCAAGCCAGTGCTGGACAAGTTAGCCTTAGATCCTGCTGATGTGGTAACTGCCCATGAAGCTTTCAAGAGTGTATCCAGTGTAGTCTATGATGTCTATGACAAGGATTACACTGCAATTAAGGAAATCCGCTACAATATGGACAACGTTGCCTTGCTGAAGAAGATTGCAGCTAAGGCTGGCGTGAACAACCTTACAGCTGAAGACTTCACTGAATTCCTGTTCGGTGACAAAGGCGTTGAAGCTGAACTTCGCGCAATGATCAGCAATAAGTCCAAAGAAGAGTTGTTGAACCTGATTCTTAATGCTTCCAGCACTGATGACGCTCTGAATACATTGCTGGATGAAGCCATTACCAAGGTTCTGAATCACAAAACAGTTGAAGGTGGTCTGACCGTAAGCCAGGTAGTATACAACCTGAACATTACTCCTGGAGATATTAAGCTCAGTCTGAAGAACCTCAAGGATACAATCCCAACGGCCAAGCCAGCACTGAAGGCTCTTGCTTCAGCTTATGTGAAAGCTTACATCAACGATGGCGGAACTGACCCTGGAACTAATCCTGGAACCAACCCTGGAAACGGCGGCGGTGGCGGTGGCGGCACAGTAACTGCTCCAGTTACCAATCCTACAGCTACACCAGGTGTATACGATGTATCCAAGCTGGTAACGATTGTGGGCGACAAAGCAACCCTGAAGCTCGTAGATGCTGACGTACTGAAAGCCTTCGATGCACTGGTTGCTGCCAATGCCGGTAAGACAGGTCTTACACTTACCCTGAACCTGGGTACAGTGAACGCGGCAACCGTAGAAGTGCCATTGTCCAAAGCAATCATCGAAGCAGCCAAGGCGAAAGGCATTGCCAACATTGCGATTACTTTCAACGGCTTGACCGTAACGATTCCGGTAGGACAGTTCAGTGAAGCTATTGCACTGACCACTTCCACTGTAGCAGATACAACCGTAACTTCCTTGTCCAGCATGAAGCTGGCATCCAGCGTATATGACTTCGAATTGACTGTGGGCGGTGTGGTTACATCCACTTTCAAGGAGCCAATCATCATCAAGCTGCCGCTTAAGAATACAGAAGGCCTTGACCGTGAACTGCTGTCCGTTGCGAAGGTAGTCTACGAAGAACTGCAATACCAGGGTGGTGTTGTAGATGGTGATCACATCACTGAACCGCGTGACGGCTTCTCTTCTTACGCTGTACTGGAGAACAAAGTTAGCTTCAAGGATGTTGCAAGTGTTCAGGCTTGGGCTGGAAGACAGATCTCAGTCGTAGCAGCCAAGGGCGCTATTGAAGGCGTAGGCAACGGCAACTTTGCTCCGAAGAACAATGTGACCCGTGCAGAATTCGCCAAGATGCTGATCCGCGCACTGAACCTGGAGAACAACTCCGCGAAGCAGAGCTTCGGCGATGTTAGCTCCACTGCCTGGTATGCTCCTTACGTAGCTGTTGCTGCTGAGAAGGGAATCATTACTGGACGCAGTGCAGCCCAGTTCGATCCTAATGCAACGATTACCCGTGCTGAGATGGCAACGATGATTGCCCGTGCCGTGAAGTCACAGAAGCCGGAAGCTGCAACGAATGTCAGCTCCCTGAGCAAATTCTCCGATGCAGGCAAGATCGCTGCTTCCCTGAAAGACGGAGTAGCCTTCGCTGCCAGCAACAACCTGGTGATCGGCAACGCCGGCAAGTTTAACCCTAACAACACAGCTACACGTGCTGAAGCTGCAGTGATTATCTACCGTACAATCAACTTCAAGTAAGTAAATAGTATTGTGGAGAGCCTCCTCTCGTCGTATAGAGAGGAGGCACTTTTTTAGGATATAGGGTATAAGAATTTACAGCTTGGAGGGAAATGCACTTGTCAGCACAAGAATTGGATTTGCGCGATTATTTCCAGATTGTCAGGAAGAGACTGTGGATGATTATCAGCATTGTTATCGTGGCTTGTGTTCTTGCCGGGATCTACAGCTTATATATCAAGAATCCGGTCTATGAAGCTTCAACGAAGATCATCGTTAATCAGACGCCTACCCAAGCTACGGCAGCACAGCTGGATCTGAATCAGATCAATACCAACATTCAGCTGATCAATACGTACAAGGAAATTATCAAGACTCCGGCGATCCTCGATGTTGTGGCTAAGAACTACCCGCAGTTCGGGATTACGGCAGAGGAAATGCTGAAGAAGGTTAACGTGAGTTCTGTAAATAACACGCAGGTGATGACACTTGTCGTTCGAGATAATTCATACCAGAGAGCCGCAGAGATCGTGAATGCCATATCACTTGTATTCAAGCAGGAGATTCCGTCCTTGTTCAACGTACAGAATGTGTCCATCCTCAACGAAGCCAAGCTTAATCCGCCAGTTGCACCCGGACCGGTAGAGCCGAATGTGGTCATGAACCTCGCCATTGCTTTTATCGTATCCCTGATGATTGGTCTGGGGATCGCCTTCCTGCTGGAGTATCTCGATGATACGCTGAAGACAGAAGACGACATTAAGAAATACCTTGGACTTCCGACTATAGCTATGATTACCCGGCTGGGCCAGGAAGAAACCAAGACCACCGGGCAGCAGGCTCAGACACAGAGCAGAAAGGCGGGGGAACTCGAGCATGTCACAGCAGCCAAATAAACAACGTCATCTGATCACCGTGACCAACCCGCGTTCGCCGGTATCCGAAGCCTTTCGGGCACTGCGCACGAACATAGATTTCTCCTCTGTAGATGAACAGATCCAGATTATTATGGTCACTTCTTCCGGACCGGAGGAAGGGAAATCAACCGTTACTGCCAACCTGGCCGCTGCGTACGCGCAAGCGGATAAGAAGGTGCTGCTGATCGACGGTGACTTGCGTAAGCCTACAGCGCATAAGACTTTTACACTGAGTAACCGGTATGGGTTGTCCTCCTTGCTCTCGCAGCAGGCGAATCTGTCCGATGTGATTCAGGAATCCGGTGTGAACAACCTGTATCTGATGACATCCGGCCCGATTCCTCCGAATCCTGCTGAGATGATGGCCTCCAACCGGATGAGTGCGGTGCTGCAGGAGCTGCGTCAATTATATGATGTGATTCTGATTGATACTCCGCCGCTATTGGCCGTTACAGATGCACAGATTGTTGCCTCCAAGAGTGATGGCGTAATTATGGTGGTCAGCTACGGTAAGGTGAAGCGCGATATTGCAGCTAAGGCGAAGGCCAATCTGGACCGGGTCGGGGCCAAGATGCTGGGCGTGGTCCTTAACAATGTGAAGCGCAAGGCCAGTGAAGGCTACTATTATTACTACTACGGCAATTGAATTGTTTAATAGATAAAATGTTATTTTTGGAGGCACTGAAAATGACAGCGAAAACCAGAGTGTTGGTGTTATTCATGATCGATATTGCGATCATATGGTTCAGCATCGTGACGTCCTACCTGTTCCGGTTCTACAATGAGATTCCGCCGGAATATGTGGTACAGATGATCGTGTTCGGCGTAATCTCCACGGTGGCGGTTGGGGGAAGCCTGGTCTACTTCGGACTCTACCGCAGAATGTGGCAATATGCCAGTATTAACGAGATTATCTCGGTCCTCAAAGCTATTGTAGTAGGATCAGTATTGTCATATGCTGCTGCTTATATCATCCTGCCTGAGCGCGTGCCATTCAGCATAGCCATCCGGTCGATGGAGACGGTTCTGCTACTGGTGGGGGGCGTACGCTTTTTCTGGAGAGTCTTCCGCAGTGACCGGAGCAACAATAAGAATACGGAGCTTCATACACTTATTGTCGGGGCCGGAGATTGCGGAATCCTGATTGCCAAAGAACTGACAGGACCTTCCTTCGCGGGCACCCGGCTGGTTGGATTCATTGATGACAGTGCAGATAAATATCACCTGTCCATTCTGGGTGTACCTGTACTGGGTAACCGTTATGATATTCCGCGGATTGTGAAGGAGAAGGAGATTCACGAGATTATTATCGCGATGCCCTCGGTCTCCAGAACCCAAATATCCGAGATTATTAATCTGGCTAAGGCTACAGGCGCGAAGCTGAAGATTATCCCGGCACTGAATGACCTGATTGCAGGCAAGATCTCTGTCAAGAAGCTCCGCGATGTCAGCGTAGAAGACCTTCTGGGCCGTGAGCCGATTGTTGCAGACATGAACAGTATTCTGGGCTATGTTCATAACAAGACCGTACTAGTTACGGGCGCAGGCGGTTCGATCGGATCAGAGCTATGCCGCCAGATATCCCCTTTTGCACCGGACAAGCTGCTGATTCTGGGACACGGCGAGAACAGTATCTATACGATTGAGATGGAGCTGCGCAAGAGCTTCCCTTACCTGGAGATCGTGACCGTAATTGCTGATATTCAGGACCGTACCCGGTTAATGGATGTATTCCAGAGCTACAAGCCGCAGGTGGTCTTTCATGCAGCAGCACATAAGCACGTTCCTCTGATGGAGCGCAACCCTTCCGAGGCCATCAAGAATAATGTCTTTGGGACCCGCAATGTAGCCGACTGTGCTGACATGTATGGTGCAGAGCGCTTCGTGATGATCTCTTCCGACAAGGCCGTGAACCCGACCAGCGTCATGGGAGCCACGAAGCGGATTGCCGAGATGTATGTGCAGAGTCTTAATGTAACAAGTCCTACCAAGTTCTCTGCGGTACGCTTCGGTAACGTACTAGGCAGCCGGGGCAGCGTCATTCCCGCCTTCAAGCAGCAGATTGCAGCCGGTGGACCTGTCACCGTAACACATCCCGAGATGGTCCGTTACTTCATGACTATTCCCGAGGCTGTTCAACTGGTGATCCAGTCCGGTTCCTTCGCGAATGGCGGAGAAGTCTTTGTTCTGGATATGGGTGAACCGGTTAAGATCCTGACGCTTGCGGAGGATCTTATAACACTGTCCGGTTACGAGCCTTACAAGGACATCGACATCACCTTCTCCGGCATCCGTGAAGGCGAGAAGCTGTATGAAGAACTGCTGACCGATGAGGAGAACCTGGGTTCCACTCAGCATGACCGGATCTTCATCGGCAGACCTAATGTCATCACCCGGAGCCAGATGGAGCTGGAATTCAAACGGTTAGAACGGGTGATCACCGAAGATGCAGAAGCCATCCGCGAAGTGATTAACCAGATCGTACCGATGCAGCCAGTGATCCAGGCAGCCATTAGCTAATTATAGATGTGGAGGTACCTGAAGTGAAAAGATGGAAAAAAGTATTGATCTGGACGCTGTCAGTCATCGTGGTGTTAGGGGTTGGCGGACTATTCGCCGCCAATTATGCTGTCGACAAGCTGATGAACTCAATGGCGGGCGGCTTCGATGTGGAAGCCGGCGATACGCCCAGTGTCCCTCAAGGACAAGTGATTGAGCCTGTGGTAGCAGATAGTGATCCGTCTGCGGAGCCAGCAGCTTCCGCTAATCCGGCTTCAAGCTCTGCACCAGATAGTGCGCCTGCATCCGGTAATGCCGCTGATCTGGCAGCTACCAGCACGGACAAGCCTGCAAGCACTCCTGCTCCAACACCTGCGGGTGTGGATGGACTAGCCCATATTTCAACAGACAAGGCTAAGGAAGTTCAAGAGAATGTAACGATCACAGATAAAGCGAATGTGGCAACCATCGTAGCCAAGCAACTCAGTGTATCAGATATTAAGAGATTGCAAGAATTAGCCCAAGGCGGACTAACCAATGAAGAGAAGCGGGAAGCCCGCAGCATTATCCTCGGCAAGGTCACAGAGGAGCAATATAACGAATTAGCTCTGATTGCTAAGAAATACGGACTTAGCCAAGGGAAAACACGGGATCAGATCTTAGCTGAAGAAGAGAAACTCAAAGCCCAAGAAAAAGGAAGTGAATAGGCATGTTCAAGATCAAGATTCCAGCAGCAGCACTTCTGAGCGTAGCCTTAATGGGCTGTGAGCCCCTGACAGCATCGGCTCCGGTTACCACCGTAGCGGCAGCTACCCCTGTAGCCACTGCAACAGCAGCGCCTCTCAAGGCGTCCAATGCTATCAAAGTACAGAATGTGGATGTAACCATGCTATTCGATGGTGTAGCCCTACAGCCGCCAGCCGGACAACATGTGTTCATGTACAATAACACCACTTATGTCCCTCTGCGCTTCATGTCGTATGCCCTGCAGAAGAGCGTAAGCTGGGATGCCAAGAACCTGAAGGTATCCGTAGCTGAGCCAAGCAGCTCAGAGATAGTAGTCATTAAGGAATACCTGATGAATGCGACTTCCAGTCCTTCTTTTACAGCCAAGAATATTTCGCTGAACAACGTTAAGGCAAGTTATGTATTTAGCGGGAGTACGAAGGCATTGCCCCAAGGCCAGTCCAGCTATCTGCTGAACGGCTCGATCTATGTCCCCCTAAGATTCTTATCGGAATCTGTAGGAAATTCCATTAGCTGGAATCCGAAAACAAAGACTATTACAGCAAATTCCAAGAACTACGAAGAAAATATGGCTTCTGCGAAACCAACTGACAAGGGAACAAGTCCATCTGCAAGTGCAACACCGGCACCAGCAGCAACTCCAGTGGCTGAACCAGGTGGAGCAGCAGGCGGTTCAGGATCGGCAGGAACAGGGTCCGGTAAGGTTTCTTATGAGAGTATTACTAGTGAGACTGAAGCGAAGCTGAGCGCGCTACAGGCGCAGAGTACATCTACATTGTTAGGAATTGCCTTTGAATATGTGGCTGCTACAGATGCTGCAACCAAGCAAAGTATCAAGGCTAGAGGGTTAGAGCAACTCGCCTCTTTTAAAGCCTCATTTAACAGTATAATCGCAGACGCTGAACAAAAACTAAACACTAACGGATATAGCACAGCTATTATTGCTCAGTATAGAGCGGCCTTCGAGGCTGAACTGGATAGAGGAAGAGCTGCGGCTGAGGGTATGGGGAAATAATAGATTTGAAAAAGTATCAATATCAGAACAAACATGGTTTACAGTTGTAGGCTGCATTCTATTCAACCGTAGCTGTAAACCATAGTATCTCAAGGACAAGGTGAACGTATGAAGCCTTATATGATCGTCAAACAAACTTTAGATTTCATATTGGCTCTAATCGGAATGCTCCTTTTATGGCCTTTTTTCTTGATTATCGCCATAGTGATCAAGTCCACATCTAAAGGACCTGTACTATTCCGGCAAAAGCGGTTAGGCAGGAATAAAAAAGAATTCAATATTCTCAAGTTCAGAACGATGCGCACAGATACACCAAGTGATATGCCTACACATCTGCTACAAGATCCAGACTTCTTCATTACCAAAGTAGGCAAATTCCTCAGGAAGACAAGTCTCGATGAGCTTCCTCAGATTATAAATATTCTCAAAGGCGATATGAGCATAGTAGGCCCGCGCCCTGCGCTATGGAATCAATATGATTTGATCGCGGAGCGAGATAAGTATGGGGCGAATGAGATTAAGCCTGGTCTTACCGGGTGGGCGCAGGTTAATGGGCGGGATGAGCCTTCCATTGTAGAGAAAGCAAAACTTGATGGTGAGTATACTATGAATCTAACTTTCCAGTTTGATTTAAAAATATTTATTAAGACCATTTTAAGCGTCCTAAAGTCTGAAGGTGTAAAAGAAGGCGCAGCTACAAAGAATTCTAATAGAAAGGGGGTTGTCTCTTGAATGAACAAAAGAAAGATATTGATTACTGGAAAAGAAAGTTACATAGGTACTAGTTTTATAAGATGGCTACAGAAGTGGCCTGATAATTATTCTATTGATACTTTGTCCGTGAAAGATACCTTATGGAAAGAAAAAGACTTCAAAGAATATGATGTAGTATTCCATGTTGCAGGAATTGCTCATGTAAAAGAATCAAAGAAAAATATTAACCTTTATTATGAAGTGAATCGTGACTTAGCACATGAAGTTGCTAAAAAGACAAAGCAAGATGGGGTTAAACAATTTATTTTTTTGAGTTCTATGAGCGTATACGGAAATGAAAGTGGTTTGATAGATAAAAATACTCTTGTGAATCCAATAAGCAATTATGGAAAGTCAAAACTGCAAGCTGAAAAAATGATTCTACCTATGGAAAATGAGAATTTTAAAATAGCAGTGCTTCGACCACCAATGGTATATGGAAAAGGCTGTAAAGGTAATTATCCGAAATTGGTAGAATTAGTGCTTAAATTTGATTATTTTCCTAATATAAAAAACCAGCGAAGTATGATACATGTAGATAATTTATGCGAATTCGTAAGACATTTAGTTGACTATGGTGATTCGGGATTGTATTTTCCGCAAAATAATGAATATGTCAGTACTAAGGATATGGTTAAGTTGATAGCAGAATCCTATGGCAAAAAAGTTGTTTTAATTAATTTTCTTAATCCTATAATAAATATACTTAGAAAAAGAAATAATATAATCAATAAAGTATTCGGGAACTTAGTATATGAAAAAGAAATGTCAAACTATAAAAAAGAATATTGTGTTATAAATTTTGAAGAGTCGATAAACCTGACAGCGTGGAGAGAAAAATGAATGAGTATATAACGAAAAAAGGGATTGAAGAAGAACTTGTTTCAATTATTATCCCCGCATATAACTGTGGTGATTTTATAGGGATAACGTTAGAATCCATTATTAACCAGACATATAGTAATTGGGAGGCTGTTGTTATTGATGATTGTTCAAAAGATAATACAGCTGAAATTGTTTCGAAGTACGTAACTATTGAAAATCGAATTAGATATTTTAGACTAGATAAAAATTCTGGTGCTGCTGTAGCACGAAATAAGGGTATCGATTTGGCAATGGGTAAATTCATTGCATTTCTTGATAGTGATGATATATGGGTTCCTGAGAAGTTATCTAGGCAAATTAAATTCATGAAGCAAAATAGCTATAACTTCACTTGTACGAGTTATGACAAAATAGATGAGTTAGGTGAATATCTCAACAGAACTATTCAAGCAAAGACTAAAAGTGATTATGATGGGATATTAAAAAGAAATCCAGGTAACTCAACAGTAATATATAACGCAGATGTGTTGGGGAAATTTAAAATACCAGATATTAAAAAAAGAAACGACTACGTAATGTGGTTGCAAATTATCAAAAAGGCAAAATACATTTATGGTCTAGAAGAGTCATTAGGAAGTCATCGGATTAGATCAGGTTCTCTTTCGGAGAAAAAGAAAAGCTTAGTAGGATATCATTGGAAGGTATATAGAGAGATAGAGAAATTGTCTGTTATCAAATCAATTTACCTTATCATTTACTGGGTAATCGCTACAGTTTTTAAATTAAGATGATATTGAGAGGGTTGTTTTTATGGAAATAGTGGTAGTGGGAACAGGATATGTGGGTTTAGTTACTGCAGTTTGTTTAGCAGATAATGGTCATAACGTCACTTGTATTGATATTGATGAAAGTAAAATAAAAAAACTTAGAGAAGGTATTTCTCCTATTTTTGAACAAGATTTAGAGGAATTGATGAGAAAGAATAAGAAGAAAATAAATTATACAACTGATTTTATGTCATCCTATAAAGATGCTGAAGTCATTTTTATTGGAGTAGGCACACCTGAGAAAAAAGATGGATCAGCTAATCTGTCTTATGTTTATGCTGTCGCCAAACAAATAGCTGAATCAGTTGAGCATAATTGCGTTGTAGTAGTGAAATCTACTGTCCCTGTAGGAACTACTGAAAAAGTTATGAAAATACTCAATGAGAATAAAAAATCTTCTGTCCAAATAAGTGTTGTTTCAAATCCTGAATTTCTAGCCCAAGGCACTGCTGTTAGAGATACTCTTCATGCTAGCCGTATTGTGATTGGAGTAGATAATAGAGATGTCGAAAAGGTAATGCGTAAAGTCTATAAAGACTATGATGCACCTATGCTTGTGATGGACATCAAAAGTGCTGAAATGGTAAAGTATGCATCAAATGATTTTTTGGCGTTGAAAATATCGTACATAAATGAAATAGCAAATTTGTGTGAAATAGTAGGAGCGAATGTTGAAGATGTTGCTAAAGGCATGGGGTATGATAATAGAATAGGTGATAAGTTTTTAAACGCTGGAATAGGTTATGGTGGTAGTTGTTTTCCAAAAGATACAAAGGCACTCCATTGGCTTGCTAATATGAACGATTATGATTTAAAGACTGTTAAAGCAGCAATTGAAGTGAATGAACAACAAAAATTAAGATTGATAAAAAAATCAAGGAAGTACTATGAGAATTTTGAAGGTTTGACAGTTGCAGTTTTAGGGTTAACGTTTAAACCAGGTACCGATGATTTGAGGGAAGCAGCATCGTTAATTAATATACCAATAATTTTAGAGGATGGTGCTAATATTAGGGCATTTGATCCGGCTGGAATAGAAAACTTCAAGAATGCAATGAAATATGAGGATGTAGATGGATTAGATCGAATTAAGTATTACAATAATATTGATGACACAATAAGAGATGCTGATATCTGTTTTATATTTACTGAATGGGAAGAAATAAAAAAATATGATATAGGTAAATATAGTAAATTAATGAAAAAACCAATAATAATGGATGGAAGAAACTGCTATACCCCAAGCAATGCTGATAGTCATGGTATTATATACAATGGCATAGGTAAATAGTATTTATAAATTATTTTTTTGATAATAATATAGCAAAGGGTAGGCTTGATATGATTCATAAATTCATTTATAAAATCGGCATAAGACTAAGAAGTCCAGAAATCCCTAAAAAATATACGTTTTTAAAGGAATCTGAAAATTGGAGTTTGGAAGAACTTGAAGCTTATCAGTTTAAACAACTAAAGAGAATAGTAGATATTGCTTATAATAAATCTATATTTTATCGTAATTCATTTAACAATGTAGGTTTAAAACCGGATGATATAAAATCTTTGGATGATATAAAGAAGATACCTACAACATCGAAGTCAGATCTTCTAGAAAACAAACTTGCTATACAGAATAAGAATGGTTATAGAAAATTGTTTTTTTCTGAAACATCAGGGAGTACAGGTGAACCATTGGTATTCTATAGGAATAGCGAATGGGATGCTGGACACCGTGCCGCACAACTCCGAGGATATTCGTGGTTCAATGTTATGCCATGGGATTTAAATGGGTACTTTTGGGGTTACGCATTTAGTTTTAATAGGAGACTTGTGACTAAAACTTACGATTTTTTACTTAACCGATTTCGTATATTTTCGTATAAAGATGCTGAAATAAAACGTTTTGCTAAAAAACTCAAATATGCTACTTATCTAGAGGGTTATTCCTCTATGATTTATGAAGTGGCAAAACTCATTAATAGAAACAAATTAGGGCCATTTAACTTAAAAATGATAAAGGGAACCTCTGAAAAAATTTTTGATAGTTATCAACAAGAAGCCATAAATGCATTTGGAAAAAAAATTATTAGCGAGTATGGATCGGCTGAAACTGGCATAATTGCATATGAGTGCAAAGAAGGTCATATGCACATAATGATGGAAAATGTAATTGTCGAAGAAGAAGATGGGGAAGCAATTATTACGAATCTAATCTCAGATTCCTTCCCAATAGTTAGATATAAATTAGGCGATAGTATTGTGTTGGATAATGAAACTGTCTGCTCTTGTGGGTTAAAACACAAGATTATTAGCGAAGTCAAGGGTAGGGTTGGTAAGACCATTTATGGGAATGAAAGTAATTATCCAAGTCTTACTTTATACTATATATTTAAGAATCTTGCAGTGAAGTATAATACTATGATTAATTATCAAGCTATTCAAAAAGAAAAAGGAAAGCTTGAGTTCTATCTGGACAGAGATATCAATAGAGAAATAGAAATATATATGCGTAAAGAATGCAAAGCGTACTTTTCAGATGACATTGAGATTTCAATTTATCCCAACGCTTTAAAAAGGGATTACAATAAGAAATTTACTGATTTCATATCAGAAGTTTAGTAAGTCACAATTATATTAATACTGAGGTGTAAGCTATGGATTTACAAGTACTTGTTTCGACAATGCATCAGGTAGATCATAGTCTACTCGAAAAAATGAATATCTCATCTGATTCAATCATTATTAATCAGTGTAATCGAAACGAAGTTGAAAATTTTCAATATTGTGGTTTTGATATTAAGTTTATTTCATATGATGAACGTGGAATAGGCCTTAGTAGAAACAATGCTCTTATGCGCGCATCTGCTGACATTTGTTTATTCTCAGACGAAGATGTCAAATACGTTGATGATTATAAAAATATTATAGTTAGAGCGTTTGAAGAAAATCCTAGAGCAGATATCATAATATTTAATGTGGTAAGTACGAATTTAGAGAGACCAATGTTTGAAATAAAAAAACATAGTCGTGTAAGATGGTTCGAATGTTTGAAATATGGAGCTGTTAGAATCGCTGTTAGAACAAATAAATTGAGACAAGCAAATATCTACTTTTCGCTATTGTTTGGTGGTGGAGCAATGTATAGTTCAGGAGAAGACAGTCTTTTTATTGCGGAATGTATTAGAAAAGGTTTGACAATATATACAAATCCATCAGTAATTGGGTATGTCAGTCAAGAAGAGTCAACTTGGTTTAAAGGATATACCGATAAATATTTTATAGATAAAGGCGTATTGTACGCTTCTCTTTCTAAGCGATTGAAGAAACTCTTGTGTTTACAATATGTAATTAGACATCATACCAGTTTTAATAATGTAAAGACGGCGAGAGAAGCATATAAATTAATGCTTCAAGGTGTTGACAAAACAAGGAGAATGTAAAATGAATGATATTAAAACTTACCCCAAAGTACTTGTTATTTCACATAACTGTTTCTCTACGTCAGGTTCTAATGGTAGAACACTTGGGAATTTTTTTGTTAATTGGCCTAAAGAAGCGATAGCTCAATTTTTTATTTTTAATGAAATTCCTGATTCGTCTGTTTGTGAAAACTACTTTCGTGTAACTGATACGGAAGCTTTAAAAGCGTTCTATAAGGGTAGCGAAGCAGGAAGAATCGTTAGAAATGAAACTTTATTTAAGCAGGATGAAAATAGTGAGGCATTACTTAATAAAATATATAGGCGGCACCGTAAAAAAACTTCGGTTAATTATATAGCAAGAAATCTAATATGGGATTCCAAGAGATGGATAAGTAAGCGGTTTATAGATTGGATAAATGAATTCAATCCTGATGTATTATTACTACAGATTGGTGATTTTTCATTTATGATTAAAATTGCTATGAGTATAGCGAAGGAACGTAAAATACCAGTGGTTTTATACAATAGTGAGGATTACTATTTTAAAAATAAAAAAACAATTTCTCCTCTTTATCATTATTATCGTTATCAATATAAGAAAAATTTTGAAACTTTGCTGGATTATGCATCGCATACTATTTATATTTGCGATAAACTGCAGGATACTTATAATAAGCAGTTTAGGCACGAAAGTACTGTTTTAATGACAGCAACTAGTATGGTACCTTTACTAAAAGATAAAGAGGATAATGATCCACCTATTATTTGTTATTTAGGCAATTTAGGTATAGGAAGACATGAATCTTTAATTGAGATAGCTAACACTTTGCAAGAGATTAGTCCTAATTTATACCTTCATGTTTATGGGAAAATTCCAAATGAACTTGTTAATTCAGCGTTTAACACTTGTGCTGGTATTCGTTATAAAGGGTTAGTATCGTATGATGAGGTTGTTCGAATTATGCAAGACAGTGATTTACTAGTACATGCAGAAAACTTTTCTGAGTTTAGTAAGTGGGATTTAAAACATGCGTTCTCAACAAAAATTGCGGACTGTTTAGCGAGCGGTACATGTTTTTTTGTCTATGCACCTGAAGACATAGCTTGTACTGAATATCTAAAAGGAAATAATGGAGCTTTAGTTGTTACTGATAAGATTGATTTGAAGGGATCTCTTGTAAGGTTGATAAATGATAAAGAATTACGCCAAAGTTATATTGATACTGCTCAGAAAATAGTAAGTAAAAGGCATAACGCGAGAGACAATGCGGAATATATCAAAAGAATCGTTAATGATACAGTTGCGAAAGTAAGTGGCTTCAAATGAAAATCCTACAGGTGAATTGCGTATACAATAACGGTAGTACAGGGAAAATTATGTATGATATTCATAGAGGAATACAGGAAAATGGCATGGAATCTATCATTTGTTATGGTCGTGGTCTTAGAGTGAACGAGCCGAATGTTTATAAAACTTCAAGTGAAATTTTAGCGAAATTTAATGCACTGAGGGCACGAATCACTGGGCTTCAATATAATGGGGCACTGTTTGCGACTAATAAATTAATAAAGTGTATAAAAAGAGAAAATCCGGATATAGTACATTTACACTGTATTAATGGTTATTTTGTGAATATATATAATCTGTTGAATTTTCTGAAACGAAATAATATAAAGACCGTTTTGACACTCCATGCAGAGTTTATGCATACTGGAAGTTGTGGTTATGCTTACGAATGTAACAAGTGGATGACAGGTTGTGGAAATTGTCCGCAACTACGGAGTGCTACAAAATCTTACCTTTTTGATCGTACCCATAGTGCATGGGAAAAGATGAGACGTGGATTTGAAGGATTTAATAATCTACAAATTGTCTCCGTCTCTCATTGGCTGGAGAATAGGGCCAAAAAGTCCCCAATTATGGAAGCACATAATTTTAAAGTTATTGGAAATGGGATTGATACGGAGCAAATCTTCTATCCTACACAATTTCAATATTTAAGAGAAAAACATAGATTAAACGACGAAAAATTAATACTATTTGTTACTGCAAGTTTTAGCTTGCGTGAAGACGATGTTAAGGGAGGGCGACATATTGTCGATCTTGCCGAACGATTAATTAAAGATAATATAAAGATTATTATTATAGGTAGTAGGGATTTGACAATAGCTGTTCCGAATAATGTCATTAATGTGGGGCGCATCAATAACCAGAAAGAGTTAGCTGCATACTATTCTATGGCAGATTTGACAGTTTTGACAAGTGAACGCGAGACGTTTTCGATGATATGCGCCGAATCTTTATCTTGTGGAACACCGATAGTTGGTTTTAAGGCAGGCGCTCCAGAAACCATTGCACTACCAGATTTTAGTGATTTTGTGGAATATGGTGATATTAATTCTTTGGAAAAACTCGTAAGACAATGGATAACTCGAAAAAGTGAATTGACAGTTGCATTAGCGAGAATGGCGGGGGAATTCTATTCTAAAGAAAAAATGCTTAAGGGGTATTTCGATGTATACTTTAGAGAACAATAAACTTACACTATCTGCAAGGAAATATTGGTTGAATGTTATTTTGGTTTTGATACTTATAGTGATAGAACCACAAACTTATATTAGTTATTATAAACTAAGTCATTTTCAAGTAATTATTATTGAGTTAATTATCGTAGGAATACTTTTTTTTCAAAAAAAAAAACTGAAATTTAATAACATCCAACTTATAATGGCTCTCGGATTCATGACTATACTCCTCTCAAACAAACTTTTGACCGAGGATTCATTAGCATTCTCTATGCTTCTTGCTTTTGTGATATTTACCATGTTCTTATTTACACAAATGATATCATATGATGAATTTATTAGTTACTATACTAAAGCTATGATGATGCTTTGTTTATATTCTCTAATTAGTACTTATACAATAATTACTTTTGTTGATTTTTTTAACGGGATACTACCTTCATTTACACATGAAATGTTGAGCATGAGGTTTTTAGATGCAGGTCTTTCTTTCATATATGTTCCTCAGTACGGTGGGATGCAGTATAGAAACTATTCTGTATTTTCAGAACCGGGTGTTTTTCAGTTTTATATTAACATAGCGCTTATTTTTGAACTATGGTTTATAAAAGATTATAAACATAAAACATTACGAATTACTATTCTTATTATTACTTTAATAACAACTTTTTCTACTGCGGGTATATTAGTAGGTTTTTTGATAATTTTGGCTTTTGTTATTCAGAAAAAAGAAAGGAAAGTGTATAAAGGAAATATTAGGTGGGTTGTTTTAGTTCTTTCTTTGATTTCGGTAGGCTGTTATATTTGGTTTCCAAAATTCACCTTTATTATAGATGGTTTGTTTGTAAAGTTATCTGGCGGGGCGTCACTTAACTCTCGTGCTGGATCTTTTTCTGCATATTTATGGGCGTGGTTTGAAAAACCAATTGTAGGCTGGGGATACGAGGCTGGTGTTTGGGAAGGTGGTGCGAAGTATTTATCTCAATACACAGCTCACAATACGAATACTATATTTACTAATTTCGCCTTTTATGGATTATTCTATGGGGGTATGTATTTTATTCTCTTTTCAAAATTCATATTTAATATTAATGCACCTATTTATTCGAGAATATTACTATTTTTAGGAATGATGATAAGTATAAACAATGAAAGATTTATTGATAATGGTATAATTTTTATAATTATATTTTATACAATATCCCGTCCTAGAATAAAGGAGGGTAAGAATGAATTTCAAGAAAACGATTAAATATATAGGTTTTTATGATAGCTCAGAATTCATTGATGAGAAAAGAAGTATTAGTTTAGCAGCAGTTAATAAAATGGATTATATTTCAGAATCAATTGTTAAAGCAGGATATAATGTCCAGATTATTTCACCGTCTTGGACGGCTAATAAAGAAGGTTGGTATAAAAAAAGAACCTCTAATTTAAGTGAGGGAATTGAGTTAATACTTGGATCTACTTTTGGAGCAAATATTAGAATAATGAAAATAATGAGAATCATTTGGTCATGGACATGGCTTTTCTTTTACCTTGTATTTAATGTTAAACGTGGAGAGAAAATTATCGCTTACCACTCTCTTATGATAGATTTTCCCTTATATTGTGCGAAGCGTATAAAAGGTTTTAAGCTTATATTAGAAATAGAAGAAGAGTATTGTGTTGTTATTAAACAACCGTTTTTCTTTGAATGGCTTGAAAAAAAAATGATCTGTTATGCCGATTATCATATATTATCTACGGATTTAATGAAAGAATCATATTCTCATTTAAACAAAGACAGCATTATAATTTATGGGAATTATAACGTCCAAGAAGTCACTAAGGGTAAAGAAAATGATAAGGTTTCGATAGTTTATGCGGGAATAATTGACTCCGTTAAATCTGGAGCCTTTAACGCTATAAAAGTAGCGGAATATTTAAATTCATCTTACATTATTAAGGTCATAGGTTTCGGGGATAAAGAAAATATAATTAAACTAAAACAAGAGATAGAGAGGTTAAATAAAATCACGGATTGTGAAATTAAGTATGATGGAGAAAAAAAAGGGCGTGAATACATAGAATATTTATCGGAGTGTGACATCGGATTGAGTACACAAACTGCGACTGGTGAATATTTAAGATACAGTTTTCCGTCTAAAATACTATCATACATGAGTGTAGGTTTAAGAGTAATTTCAAGTAACATTGAGTGTGTTGAAAAATCCAAGATAGGAGAAATTATTTATTATTATACAGTAGATGCACCTGAGTCTATTGCTGAAGCTGTGAAATCCATAAATTTAGATGATACGTATGATAGTTTCAATTATCTTAATAGACTTAATAAAGAATTCGTAGGGAACATAAAGGATATGCTAGGAGTCTAAAATAATGATTAAGCCGTTTAAAGCGTTAAATAAGTATATATTAAAATCTAATGAAAGTAATAAAACAATATTGTACAATACCATAGGTGCTTTATTAGTCAAAGGCGGAGCAATAATTATTTCATTATATACGATACCAGCATATTTAAACTATTTTAATAGTCAGCAAATTTTGGGTCTTTGGTTCACTATATTATCTGTTTTATCATGGATTCTTACATTCGATTTAGGTATTGGAAATGGTCTCAGAAATCATTTAGTGCCTGTATTAGCTCAAAAAGATCACTTAGCAGCTAAAAAATATATATCATCTGCATACATTATTATCGGAGTGATGGTTCTAACATCAATATTTGCATCAATAGTTGCATTTAGATTCATTGATTGGAATTCTATTTTTAATATACCAATAAGTGTAGTTTCGAAAAATACCCTCTATCTTTCTGTAAGTATTGTGTTTTCTGGAATAATGCTTCAATTTTTATTTAAGTTAATAACATCAATACTTTATGCGATGCAAAAATCTGCACTGAATAATTTGCTGAGTTTATTAACTAGTATTATTACATTAGTGTATGTTTTATCTTCGGAATCTACTAACATAGCATCCAACTTGATTTCCTTATCTATTGTCAATGTTCTAGCAGTTAATATACCGTTGTTAGTGACAACGGTAATAGTCTTCTCCAAGAAATTAAAAAATAGTAAACCTAGCTTTCATTTTTTTGAAAGAAAATATGCTGAAGAGGTTATGAAACTCGGTGGGGTTTTCTTTTGGGTTCAAATCATGTATATGATTATAACAACAACTAATGAATTCTTAATTACGAGTTTATCTGCTCCAGAAATGGTTGTAGAGTACCAAATTTATAACAAATTATTCACTTTGATTGGCGTTGTTTTCACATTAGCAATAACCCCTATTTGGTCTGCTGTAACAAAGGCATATACTGAGAGAAAATTTAGTTGGATTAAGAAGCTTTATAAAGTTTTAAATTTAATGGCAATAATAGCAGTGCTATCTGAATTTATCATGATACCATTTTTACAGTTCGGTATTAATATTTGGCTTAAAGATAGTGCGATTCAGGTGAATTATACATATGCTATTATTTTTGCGATTTCCGGAAGTGTTTTTATATGGAATTCAGTATTATCGAGTATTGCAAACGGAATCGGTGAATTAAAAACACAAGCCGTTTTTTTTACTTTAGGAGCGATCATCAAAATACCTATTTCGTGGATCCTTGTTGATGCATTAAATTCTTGGATTGGTGTAGTTATAGCAAACATTATATCTATGAGTTTATATTGTGTTATACAGCCAATTTGGTTAGATAAATTTTTCAAAAATAATAAAAATGAGGTATTAGATAATGTTTAAGAATAAGATTTTATTAATCACAGGTGGAACTGGATCATTTGGAAATGCTGTACTCAATAGATTCCTCAGTACAGATATCGGGGAAATTCGCATATTCTCTCGTGACGAGAAGAAGCAAGACGATATGAGGAAGCTTTATAAAAATGATAAAGTGAAGTTTTATATTGGTGACGTTAGGGATTTACAGTCTATTAAGAATGCGATGTATGGAGTAGATTACATCTTTCATGCAGCTGCACTTAAACAAGTCCCCTCTTGTGAGTTTTTCCCTCTTGAAGCTGTGAAGACAAATGTACTAGGAACAGATAATGTACTAACAGCTGCTATAGAATGTGGAGTGAAAAAAGTAATTTGTTTGTCTACTGATAAAGCAGCCTATCCAATTAACGCTATGGGGATTTCTAAGGCAATGATGGAAAAAGTATATGTTGCAAAGGCAAAAACTATTGATCCTAATAAGACCTTGATTTGTGGTACACGCTATGGGAATGTTATGGCATCACGAGGTTCTGTTATTCCCCTGTTTGTAGATCAAATAAAAAATGGGCAACCATTAACAGTGACTGATCCTAATATGACTAGATTTCTAATGAATCTCGCAGATGCAGTTGAGCTTGTAATATTTGCTTTTCATAATGCTCAGGCAGGAGATATTATGGTACAAAAATCTCCAGCATCTACAGTAGGAGATTTAGCCCAAGCGGTAAGAGAACTGTTTGATGTTCAACAAGATATAAAAGTGATTGGTACACGTCATGGAGAAAAGCTATATGAGACCTTATTAACTAGAGAAGAATATGCAGTAGCCGTAGATATGGGGGGATTCTATAAAATTCCTGCAGATCATAGGGATCTTAATTATGATAAGTACTTTATTGAAGGAGATCAAAAATTATCTTCTGAAGAAGAGTATAATTCCCATAATACTGAAAGACTAAATATAGAACAGATAAAGAGAAAATTACTGGAATTAGAATATGTAACTAATGAACTAAAAGGCTGGAATCAATTATGAAGATATTGGTAACAGGTGCGAGAGGATTTATTGGTAAAAATCTTATCGCTGAACTAATTAATGATAAGTATGCTGATATTATGGAATGTGACAAAGATACTGAACCCGAACTGTTGAATACATACTGCAAAGAAGCAGATTTTGTATTTCATCTTGCTGGGGTAAATCGTCCTAAGGAACAGTCAGAATTTATGGAGGGAAACTTTGAATTTACCTCAATGTTATTAAAAACATTAAGTGGTCATAACAATACCTGTCCTATTATGATTGCTTCTTCAACTCAGGCAAACCTCGATAATGCTTATGGAAAGAGTAAAAAAGCTGGTGAAGATCTTATGTTTCATTATGCTGCTGAGACCGGGGCAAAGGTTTTGATTTATCGTTTTCCAAATGTATTTGGGAAATGGTGTAAACCTAACTATAACAGCGCTGTAGCAACATTCTGTCATAACATTGCTTATGATTTGCCGATTAATGTAAATAATCGTAGTGTCGTTATGAATCTAGTTTATATAGATGATCTGGTTAAGGAACTTATTCGAGCTCTTCAGGGAAATGAAAACAAACTTAGTGATTTTTGTGAAGTTCCAGTAGTTCATTCTACAACTCTTGGAGAAATTGTGGATCTAATATATTCGTTCAAGAATAGTCGTGAAGAACGAGCAATTCCTAATATGTCTGATCTCTTCTCTAAAAAGTTATATAGTACTTACTTAAGTTATTTACCTACAGAAAAATTCAGCTACCCCTTAAAAATGAATGTAGACCATAGAGGATCTTTCACTGAGTTTATTAAAACTCCAGAAAGAGGACAAGTCTCTGTGAACATTTCAAAGCCAGGGATAACAAAGGGAAACCATTGGCATCATACAAAGAATGAGAAATTTCTAGTTGTAAGTGGAAATGGTGTCATAAGATTCAGGAAAATTGGTTTTAGTGAAATTATTGAATATCACGTTAGTGGAGAAGTACTAGAGGTTGTTGATGTTCCTGTTGGGTATACCCATAATATCGAAAATTTAGGTGACACGGATATGGTGACTATAATGTGGGCTAATGAATCTTTTGATCCAGAGAATCCAGATACCTATTTCGTGGAGGTTTAAATGAGTAAACTTAAATTAATGACCATTCTTGGAACAAGACCAGAGATTATTCGTCTTTCTGAAGTGATTAAAAAGTGCGATATGTATTTTGACCATATTCTTGTTCATACAGGACAGAATTATGACTACTCTCTTAATCAGATTTTCTTTAAAGATTTGGGGTTGAGAGAGCCAGATTATTACCTTAGTGCAGTGGGTAGTGACTTAGGAGAGACAATTGGCAATATTATCTCAAAGAGCTATAAGGTGCTTTCAGAAGTTAAACCAGATGCGCTTTTGATTCTAGGTGATACAAATTCTGCTTTATCAGCAATATCAGCCAAAAGATTGAAAATTCCTATCTTTCACATGGAGGCTGGTAATAGGTGCTATGATGAGAACTTACCCGAAGAAACCAATAGACGGATTGTCGATCATATTGCAGATGTGAATTTATGTTACAGTGAGCATGCACGCCGTTATTTAAACTATGAGGGCGTTGCTAAAGAACGTACTTACGTAACTGGATCACCTATGTCAGAAGTCTTAACTGCTAATATTAACAAGATAAAGAGTAGTAATATACTAACGGATTTGGGTTTAGATAAACAAAAATATATATTGCTATCTGCACATCGTGAAGAGAATATAGATAATGAAGACAACTTCCTAGCACTGATGAATGCGGTCAACGCTATGGCTGATAACTATGATATGCCCGTTATATACAGTACTCATCCTCGGAGTGCTAAATTTATTGATCAAAGAAATTTTAAATTCCATCCTAATGTGAGGAGTTTAACTCCTTTTGGGTTTTCTGACTATAATAATTTGCAAATGAATGCATTTTGTGTAGTGTCGGATAGTGGAACAATACCTGAGGAAGCCTCCTATTTTAAATTCCCGGCAGTCTCTGTTCGTACCAGCACCGAAAGACCGGAGTCTATGGATAAGGGGAATTTTATCATTGGAAGTATAACTACTGAACAGGTATTGCAGTCTGTAGAACTTGCTGTTTCCATGTATGCAAATGGTGACTTAGGCATTACGACACCAGACTATAACGACGAAAATGTAAGTGTAAAGGTAGTGAAAATTATACAGAGTTATACAGGCATAGTTAATAAAATGGTTTGGAGAAAAATGTGATTTTAATTGGAGATTTTAATGTGACAAACATGAGAATTAAATTAAGAAAAAGAAAAATTATTTTATTCTTATGCCTAACATTTATATTTACTATCTCCTTTTTTGTTGGACGCTTCCTTCCCCTATCCCAGACTCCGAAGCAATCAGACATCATCATCATCCTCAGCGGCGGGGGAGGGCGGGTGGAGCAAGGGGTTAAGCTGTATAAAGAAGGCTACGCGCCGCAGCTCCTGCTGTCTAACGCTAAAGAGATCACCGGCCCCGCAGGTGACATGCGTGAAACAGCCCTTTCCTTGGGCATCCCGGAATCCGCTATTCTGACGGAAGATGCTGCCGAGAGCACCTACCAGAACGCCCTGTTTACACTTCCGATCATGAAGCAGCATGGCTTCAAGTCGGCGATTGTGGTGTCGTCGGATTTTCACATGCGGCGGGTGAAGTTTATTTTCGATCATGTGTATAAGAAGTCGGGGATTGAGCTGACTTATATCGGGGCGGACTCGGGCTATAATTCTAAGGCGTGGTGGAGTGACCGGTATAGCCGGGAGACGACTTTTAACGAATATATTAAGATGATTGGCAATGCCTTCGGCTATAATGGCCCGGAAGCGAAGGGTTCGCTGGAGCAGATTAAGCGCTGGTTCCGCAGTGGGTGAAGCAGGGGGAACAGTAGAGGCAGCAGCTTTGCAATTGTGATACCAGGACGACAGAGACCTTATGAGACTACTAGGTGTTTCTGCTGAATCATAACGCAAGCGAAGCTGGCGGGATTGCCTGTCCGGAAGTTGCCGGATATAAAAACAGGATTCTAACAAAGAAGACATAGACGACGTTCATATGCAGCAGGTTATCTTTTCGATAACCTGCTCTTTATCTTGATTTACCTTAATTAAATTCTCCACCATCCTCTTTATACACCTGACACTACGATATTCAAGGCTTTGATTTTCCCGTTATTAAGCGTGAAGCGGAAATCCAGTGGAATTGGACTGCCTTTGAAATTACCTGAAATGGTGGCGGTGACAACCGTTTCGTCATTTTTCTCCGCACAATTGGTGATTTCAGTCCTACCCGCAGCGTCTCTGTTTGCCTTCACAATGAACTTGCTGATAACTTCGGGACCATGAAATTCTTCTCCATTGTCAACTAATATGGCATCCTCTGCAAAGCAGTTAGCGAGAAGGTCACCGTCAAAGATATCTGAGGCATGATAATAGGCTGCAATAGGCTGCGGCAAAGGAATTGCCCTACTGTTAGAGGAAAGAACATTGTGCAGGCGTGTAATTTTATCCCCTTCCACAGTAAAATGAAAATCAAGATAGAGGGGGTCCGGTAGTCCGGTTTTGTCGTAATTTCCGTCTGATTTTGCGGTAACAACGATCTCCTTGGCATTTTGAACGACATTTATGATTTCTAGTCTTAAGCCTACTTCGAAATAGTCGTGGTCGCTCCACTCTTTGATAGCGGTTTTCCCGTGATATTCTTTGCCGGCGTCAAAAACAACGGCATCCTCGGCAAAGATCGAAAGGAAGGCCGCGGGATCATCTGTATTTGTCGCATGAAAATGTTCCTCAACCGGTTGGGGTAATTGAATTTTGTTTATCATAATCATCATTCTCCTTTATAATGTGCGGACAACGCCGCAGTCGATTGTACACTTCTTAATATAAAGGACAAAACCTGACAACAGTCCGTCTGGTTTTGTGTTAAAAAATATGTAAATATGACACACTGGTGTCGTGTTCAGAACGATATACTGTACTTGAATTGAGGTGCTTTAATGCAGATCAGCAGACTTTTCGGCATTGTTTATTACTTACTTGAGAAAAAAGAAACTACGGGGAAAGAGCTTGCCGACCGTTTTGAAGTATCGGTTAGAACAATATATCGCGATATTGAGACATTAAGCAGCGCTGGCATACCTATCTATACGAATCAAGGCAGAGGCGGCGGAATCGTCATTCTTGACAATTTTATACTCAATAAGTCGGTACTTTCTGAAAAAGAACAGGATGAAATACTGCTCGCCTTGCAGAATCTATCAGCAGCGCGGTATCCGGAAATTGAGACTATTCTTTTACGATTAAGCAGCCTTTTCAAAAAGAGTGATGTTAATTGGATTGAATTGGACTTCTCACCCTGGGGAAGTGATGAACGAAACAAAGAAAATTTCCATGCACTAAAAATGGCAATTATAAGCAAACATATTATTATATTCGAATATTTTAATACCTCAGGTGTGAAAAGCTTGCGCAGGGTTGAGCCGCTTAAGTTGATTTTTAAGGATAAGGCATGGTATTTGAAAGCGTATTGCTATGATAAAAGAACATACAGAACATTCAAAATATCCCGTATGGCTAATATTGAAATCACTGAAGAGGTTTTTGAGCAAGAGACATCAGTGGAATCTGCGGCTGAAGTGACAGATAATCAAGTTCAGAAATTTATTGATATTCGGTTAAAAATCTCTCCGGCTGGAGCGTATAGAATATATGATGACTTTAGTGAAAAAGAAATAATAAAACATGAAGATGGATCTTTTACTGTTATCGCATCGATGCCCGAAGGAGATTGGCTTTCAAATTACTTTCTCTCTTATGGTCCGATTATTGAAGCGATGGAGCCTCAAAGTCTACGGGATGCTATTATGAGCAAGCTAGAGGTGATGATGGGGAATTTGAATCGAAAGGGTGGACTTACCTTATGAGACTACTAGAGTCTCTATTTTTTTGCGATCATGGCAAACCGGTTGCCTGTAGTTCACGGATTAGACTAATCTGCAGCAGTCTGCGTTATTGACCATTGGTATAATGTGACATATTATTACAACTATAAAAGAAATTATATTGGATTCCAGTTAGGTGGTGTTTGCGTGGTCCCTACTACTAGAACGATGATTCGCGATCAATTAGCGTTGTATTTGTCGCAGAAGGGAATGCCTATTAATCAATTCTCCGGACAATCCGGAATTAATTCAGGAACGCTTAGCCGGATACTTAGTGGTCACCAGCCCATTGCTATGAATCATCTGGAGCGAATCACCCGGACGATGGATCTGCCGGAGGATCATTTCTACAGCTTATACGTGGATGAATGTTTCTATTTCTCGTCACCCACCTGGCGGCGTCTGCGGCCTTTTCTTGTGCGCTCAGCTGAGCTGGGCCGTCTGGATTGCGTTGAACAGGTGGTTCAGAATCTGCTGGAGAATCTGGTCTATGCCCCCATGCTGTTCGAAGTGGCTGAAGGCCTATTTCAAGAGGGGCTGTGGCAAGCTGCCGAATTGCTGTATAAGAATGTGAGTGTCAGTGAGAAGTATCAGAATTCCGAGAGACTCGCGATATGCCAATACCGTCTGTTCCGAATCGCCATTGGTGACGACCAGACGCGGAATCTACAGGCGGCGCATCTCTTCGAATGTTACCTGGACCGGCTGGATGAAGCGGATCAATTGGACGGGTTGAAGCATTTGGGTCATGTCTATGGTTCAATGAATCGGTGGCATAAGGTGGATGAACTCGCGAAGAAGATGCTGCAATTAGCAACTCTTCGTTATAATCTCCAGCGTCAGTCGGATCGCAGAGAGAGTAACGAGAAAAAAACCGAGAAACCCCTGTATTTCTATATCCTGTACGCACAGCTTATCCGTTCAACGGTGTGTGAGGAATTAGGAGACTACAATTCGGCATTAGATTGGGTGTCCCTCTATATGGATGGGAGCTGGATACAAGAAAACAATGAAGAAGTTAAGCGGACTGTAGCTCAGTTCCAGGAGTGGGGTACCGCAAACAGACTGCTCTATCGGGTGATGGGAGGAAAGTATGAGGCGCTCTCTGACTATGTTGAATATATATCCGATCGACCAGATGAGATATTTATAGCGTTATACAATATTATCTTGTCGGCTAACCGCTATGACTGGAATGTTGATTATATTCTGGAGCGTTTTGCTGCCTATATTCCTTACCGGAAGTATTCTACAGAATTTGGCGATTATAATCGGCAGGTGATGTTAGACCAACACACTCAATTCCTTGCTGAAATGGCAGCCTATTATTTACATAATGAGCGTAAAGAAGGTATTAGATTCATCCTACAAAGTTTGGAATCGTCTGCTAGAATCAATGATGAGAGCAATATCATCCGATGTGTTGATCTATTCGAACAACATCGGCATCTGGCAGATGAAGTAGAGAAGGAGCAATACAAACTTCTAATTAGGGAGGTGCAGGATTCACATGAAAAGAAAATTTATCAGGCTTCTAGCTTCCTGTAGTCTGGCTATTGCAATTATTATAACTGTTGGTACTGCTGAGCCTGTAGCAAACATCAGCATTCAAACTTTTATTCAAACTATGGGGCACGGTTATGGTGGTGGTTGATGCTTACCGGGCAGCAAAGATATGATTTCAAGTCAGTACACAGAGCAAACGACGTTCCCGGTATATCGGGAGCGTTTTTGATTTGAAGCGAAGGGTTCGCTAGAGCAGATCATGCGCTGGTTCCGCAGATAAGGCGATTTTGGGAAATAGGCGGTAACCTTAAGGCTCTCCTTCCACAATGCGACAAACAAACCAGGTATCCCGGTCTATAATTAGGAGCAAATCTATTAATAGTCTGGGAGAAATGGACCATGCCTAATTATTATTTTAGGGAAGTGTGGACACCGTTACGCTTGTTCGGGATCAGATTCTACCGGGATGACCAGGACCGGCTGTGGGTGAAGAAGGGGAAGCAGCGGCGGAAGCTGGTACGCAAAGAGGATAATGAGACGATGGAGACCTGAGGGTCTTCATCTTTTTTTATAGGAAATGCAGGTGTATGATAATTCAGTAGACTAGATAAAGAGAAGGAGTTGCGGATATGTTACCTAAGGAGAAAGTACATAAGCTAAGAGAATGGATGGCGGAGCGCGGGATAGCGGCCTGTGTGGTATTAAGCGGGGATGCGCACATCAGTGAATATGAGGGGGAGCACTGGAAAAGCCGCCGCTGGATTACCGGCTTCACCGGTTCCGCCGGAACGGCTGTGATCACGCTAACGGATGCTGGCTTGTGGACGGATGGCAGGTACTACATTCAGGCGGAGCGGGAACTGGAGGGCTCGGGCATCCGTATGTTCCGTATGGCTGAACCGGGCGTCCCGCAATGGGATGAATGGCTGGCTGAGCAATTGCCGCAAGGCGCACGTATGGCGGTAGACGGCAGAACGTTGTCCGTAAACGCTATGAAGGGTTTGCAGGCCAAGTTCGCGGCGAAAGGGATTCAGGCGATTACAGACCTCGACCCGGTAGGGGCGATCTGGACGGACAGACCGGCCATTCCGGCCGAGCCGCTAATGCTGCATGATGAACAGTATGCGGGCCTCAGCCGGGTAGATAAGCTGGCGCAGGTCCGGCAGGCAATGAAGCGTAAGGGCGCTGATTATTATGTGCTGTCCGCGCTGGATGATCTGTGCTGGCTGTTCAACATCCGGGGACGGGATATTCCGTTCAATCCGTATGTGACTGCTTTTGCCATAGTAGGGGTACATAACGCAAAATTGTTCGCCGGAGGACATAAAGCCACCCCGGAGGATAAGGATACGCTGGCCCGGGATGGAGTGGAGATCAAGGAGTATGAGGACATCCTGCCGTTCCTGCAGGCGCTCCCGGAAGCGGCTTCGGTGCTGTACGATCCGAATAAAACCGGATATAGTCTGGCGGCGGCCATCCCGGAATCCGCTTCTATTATGGAAGCGCCGGGTCTTGTGGTGGCCCTTAAGTCGATTAAGAACGAGGTGGAGATCCGTAATATCCGTGATGTCTATTTGAAGGATGCCGTTGCCCTTGTAGGATTGTTCAAATGGCTGCAGGAGACCGTCCCCGTGCGTCCGGTGACAGAGGTGGAAGCAGACCAGAGGGGGCTGGAGCTGCGGCGGCAGCAGCCGTTATTCGCTGAGCTGAGCTTTTCCAGTATCTCTGCTTACGGCGCGAATGCTGCGATGATGCACTACTCGCCGTCCGCCGACCATCCGGTAGAGCTGGAAGCCAAAGGCCTGTATCTGCTGGATTCGGGCGCACACTTCCAGAACGGGACAACGGATATCACCCGCACGCTGGCGCTTGGCCCGCTGACGGATGAGGAGAAGAGAGATTTTACACTGGTGCTGAAGTCTGTGATTGCGCTCTCTACGGCCAAGTTCCTCTATGGCTCCACCGGATCTACGCTCGATATTCTCGCCCGCAAGCCGATGTGGGACCATGGCCTCGATTACAAGTGTGGAACCGGACATGGTGTGGGCTATTACTCCAATGTGCATGAAGAGCCGCAGCGGTTCAGCTTCAAGCCGAATGAGGTCCGCCTGGAGCCTGGGATGATTATTACGGTAGAGCCGGGAGTCTATAAGGAAGGCCGTCATGGGATCCGTACGGAGAACACGCTGCTGATTACGGAGGATGTGACTACGGAGTTCGGAAGATTCCTTAAATTTGAAGACCTCTGTTATTTACCGATAGACCTCCGGGCGATTGAGCCGTCTATGCTAAGCAGCGAGGAGCTGGAGTGGGTGAACCATTATCATGCTGAGGTGTACGATAAG
This sequence comes from Paenibacillus sp. FSL H8-0122, assembly GCF_038005345.1. NCBI lineage: Bacteria > Bacillati > Bacillota > Bacilli > Caryophanales > Paenibacillaceae > Paenibacillus > Paenibacillus sp. FSL H8-0122. The sequence continues at coordinate 736,098 of NZ_JBBOTB010000001.1, forward strand.
CTGGCTCCGCTGCTGGATCAGGAGCACCGGGCGTGGCTGAAGCGGGAGACGGCGGCTTTGGTGTTGTGAGGAATAGTAGAATTGAAACGGCGGGGACCTTGGGGTCTTCGTCTTTTTTATATGTTTTTGGAATTTTTTCAGACAAAATATGACAAAAACCCGGCGTAAAGTTAACTTTCCGGGACCCTATTAAGGAAGTAATAGACATTTTCGCGAAAAAAATGTAACATCCTTGTTGTGAGTCTTCTGAATAGGATTAACTGGGGAGGGAGTAATAATCTAACTATAAGTTAAAGTGTATGGATTGAACTGGAGAGAAGGAGATGGAATATGTATTCGAAGAAATTAAGAACGGCAGTTTCCATGGTTATGGTCGTATTATTATCGTTATTAAGTGTGCTTGAGGTATCAGCCGCCCCGTTCAGAGCAGGGGTAATCTCGAATGACCGGCTCCCGGACGGCACACAAAGGATTACGGTCAATAGTGTAGTAGATGTGACTTATAGCGATCTTAAGGTTCTAAATGAGGTTAAGTTCGTACTTATGAAAGAAGATGTGGAGATAGCCAGTAAGGTGAAGGCGAGAAGTGAAGCCAAGCTGACTGTGCTGGATGCAGTGTATACTTCTATGGAGTACAATTATCTTTCTTTTGAAGGGCTGGCTGCCGGTGAGGAATATTCTCTTCATGCCGAATATACGGGCGAGCAGGGGCTGGTGGTGACACCCCCTCAGAGCATCCGGGTGCCTTCAGCTACGGGGATTGAAATCTCTGTAGAACGGATGACTAAGGATTCCAATACATATGAAAGTGCTACACAATCGGAGATCCGCAGCGATGATAAGAATGTAAGGCTTACCATCCTGAATAATGGTGTTCCGCTTGTGAATGGGTCTGTGGCGGTATGGATGAATTATCAGTCTTACAACTATACCACGGATGCGAACGGACAGATTCAGCTTAGGGATAATCATCAATTATCTATGAATAGTCCGGTAATGTTCGTATTGCTTAAGCAGGGAAGCGAACAGTATGAGGCTAAGCCTATCTATGTAACTGACCGGGAGCAAGCGGGTACATATATGGTGGCTGTCCGTTATCTGGATGCCAAGGGGAAGCTGTTCACTCAGCCGTTCCTGACTAACTCCGGACTCAGTGGAATGGTGAATCAGTTTGCTGTACCGGGATATACGGTGCTGGTATTCAGAACGGGAGAGGTGTCTGGAGACTATAAAGCTTATATAGCCACTGAGGACCGTGAAGCTTACATGTTCCAGCTTCCTGCCTCTTCATTGTACGCAACGGAAGACGGGCTACACAAAGAAATCATCAAAGATGCCAGTGACTACAGCCGGATCAGCTTCCGTGCCTCCTTGGACGGTGAGCCTGTATATGTAGAGAACTATTCTCTCATTGATAATACCAGGTACAAGCAGATTGGCGATGCGAGAGGTGCTAAGCTCTTTTTCGGGCAAAGTATCTATCTTGAGAAGAATAAGGAATATGAATTCACGTCGCTTGCTAGAAATCGTGATACCGGCGTCAATATCTTATTCCGCAATAAAATCACGCCGACTGAAGCAAAACATGAAATATTCTATGATGGACATTCCCGGGATTTCAGCAAGCTGCAACTTCAGATACCGGCTATGGGGATGGGACGTGGTAAAATAAACATCTCTTATCTGAACGAAAGATATAACTATAACCAGATCAGTATGAATCTTGCTGTAGGCGATCATCTGTATGTACCTAAGGGTGAAGAAATTCACCGCTTGACGGCAAACACTACTTTTGGCGGTGCGGATTCTAACAGCAACCCGAATGAACTTGTATTGAGTTCATACTTCACTCCGGTTGACGATGAGTATACGATCCGTGGAGGCAGTACTTATAAGGCCGGAATCAGCTTCCGGGTTCCGGGTTCCAATTATTATGACGAGGCTGAACTCCGCAATCAGGTAGTTCTGGGCGAGAGTGTAGATGTTCTGGTGAAGGTGACAGATGAGTACGAGAATCGTCTTGATCTCAGCAGTAATTATAAGCTGGTCATCACAGATGAGAGCGGTGCAGTGATCTCGGATGACTCTCTGTATTGGTCTACTGAGGAACAGGAAGGCAATCCGCAGCGAATCAACATGCGGAATTGGAAGCCTGCCAAATCAGGCACGTATAAGGTTCAATTATTCCCAAACACCTGGATAAATAATGGTTATGTTCAGGGGGACTTACTGAGTGAGGCTGAGCTGAAGGTTCTGCCGAAGAACGAATTGGATATTGAGATTAGAGGCAATGACGGCAAGCTGGTGGATCTGGTAGACAAGCCATACCTGACCGTTGACCAGGCGCAGAAGGTAACGATTACTGTACGCCAGCATGATACGGGTGCCCAGGGGCAACCGGTGGCAGGAGTGCAGATCCGCCGTTATGAGGAGGTGCTTGGCACCACCGATGAGCAGGGAACGTTCACCATTCCGGCTGACAAGGCTTCTTATATAGGTGAGCTGTATTTTAAGAAGACTGATTATTTAGCTAAAAGTGTGTACGTAGCGATCATTGATCCGCAATCGCAGGCTGTCATCCGTGTACGGGGTCTCGATAAGGCGGAAGGCGGGAACTATGCGGGCGGGATTCCGCTCGATAATGCGAATATCCAGGCTATAGTGAAAAGAAGCGACGGAACTTCTGCTACCGCCTCTTCTTACATTCGCACTCCCGGATCACAGGGATTCCTGGTAGTAGATTCTCCTTCTGCCGTAGATGTTGATTTCATACGCTACAACAGAAGCCATAATGGAGTTGAGTCCAAATATGGTTACTACATGTATGGCTCCATTAACACAGAACCCGGCAAGGATTATTCGCTGGTGCTGGATGCAAGACAAGAGCTTCAGGAAGTCAGCAAGGTTCTATTAGATCAGCCGACAGACGAGCTGTATGTAGTGCGCAGGGATTTGCCAGGAGCTGATTACATTCCTTATGTGATCGACAGTAATCCTGCAGGTGAGAATTATTTCTACGCAACTCAAGGAACCTACAGCATGCTGGCACATACCCGGTCGGACACTTTTGTATACTATGATCAGGTGGTAATCGGTGCAGGAGACAATAGCTTGTCGATGGATGATAGTGCGTCCGCGCTGGCTACGCTGGTGGCGCCTGAATCGGGGACCATCTATGCGGTTAAATATACGACTGCGGGCCAATCGACACTCCAGGGCTATGCGTTCAATGCCAATCAGGTACAAGTTACCCCTGGCGATGTAGTAGTATCTGTAGACCAAATCAAGGGTGCCATCGAATACCAGTACGATATTCATTTCGCACCTGGAACGCTGCAAGCAGGCACACTAACCCAGATTGCGCCACCGGCCTTGAAAGGGCTGGATATTGTAGGGTTGCAGAATGGAAAATTAATCCGGCCCGCAGGTACGACCTTGCTTGAGATTGGACTGGTCGATACGGCAGGCAACTCCATCGGACAAATCAAGAAGCCGCAAATTCTGGTTGCCAATGGCGGATCAAGCAGAGGCAGCAAGAGTCTGTCCCCGGACAAGGCTACCTATGAGCTTCAGGACGAAGCGGGGAAAGTGCTCTCTACAGAGACGATACAAGGCTACCCGCTAATGGCGGTCTCTTATAATTATGCAGATAACAAATTTTTGACGGACGGTACTTATGTGATCAAAGCTTCGATGACTATTGATGGACAGACCTATACCCTGGACAAAAAAGTAATCCTGGAGTCGTCTGGAGGTACTGTGGTTAATCCGGCCCCGAACCCGCCGGGAAGCGATAATGGTGGTAGCGGCGGCAACACCGGTACGAATCCAAATCCTGCACCGGCACCAGGAGGAAGCGGGCCAGGAGCACCTGGACCTGCAGCAACACCGGCTGCTCCCGTTCCGGCTGCGGTAACAGGGAATGACGCGAATGTTCAGCAGCAGAATGACAAGCTGCAAGACTTGCTGAAGAATACTTCCGGCTCTGCAGCAGAGAAAGCCACGGCAGCACAGAATGCGCTGTCCAGCATTGCCGAGTCACTCAAATCGGCTAATACGCCTGCACAAGCTGAACAGAACAGTAAGAGTCTGTCTCAGGCCATGGATACAGCAGCGCAGCTGCTGGGAACTATTCAGGATTCCGCAGAGAAACAGAAGATTGTGAGTTCAATTACTCAATTGATAGGAAGTGCGCCTTATTTACTGAACAAGCTGGATAGCTCCAGCAAGGCAGTAGAGGTTGCCCAGGCCCTTATTAATAATGCGGCTGCGGTGCTGAATAACGCGCAGGGCATCAAGGCTGAAGAGGTTCAGAAGCTGAAGGATGCTGTTATTCATTCCAGCCAGGCCGCGCTTAACAAGGCTGGCGAAGTTACAATTGCCAAAGAAAATGTAACTGTAGAAGGAAATGCCGTCTCTTCACAGCTGGATTCGGGATTCATCAGCGCACATATTGAAACGGCCAAGCAGGCATTAGCATCAGTCGCTGGAGAGCTGACAAGCAAGCTTGGGGCCGGAACAGCTGCTGACCTGAAGCTGAGCCTGACGGTGAAGGTACCTCCGGTGGATAAAGGGATTCATAAGCTCAACACCACGCTTCCCTCCGAGATTCTTACCCTGGTGCGGGAGAATGATATTGCCGGATTGAAGATTCAAATGGATCAGACGGCATTTACCATTGAGCCGGATACCTTCGGTAAGGTTGAGGCAGGCCAGAAGATTAATCTGGCAGCAGAAGTTGTACAGAATGCTGTGATTAACAAACCCCGTCAGGCAGAACCGCTGGCTAACATCCCAGTGATGGAATTCAGTGCTTCTGTTGGCGGCCAGCCGGTGAAGAGCTTCGCTAAGCCGATCGATGTGACCTTTGATGTGTCAGCCATTGATATTTCGAAATATTCGGAGGCGAATCTGGAGAATCTGACCGTGTACGTCCTGAATGAGGAGAGTCTTACCTGGGAAGCGGTTGGGGGTAAATATGATCCTGTTACTCAAACTGTAACTGCGCCGAGAGGACACTTCAGCAAGTACACTGTGATGCTTGGAGCTGCTGCATTCACAGATGTGCCTGCCAGTCACTGGGCAGTGAAAGAGATCAACTACCTGTTGACCAAGGGAATCCTGGACGAAGGCGGAGCATTTGCTCCATCTGACAAGATTACCCGCGAGCAGTTCGCGGCAATGATCGCCAGAGCTTACGGACTGAATGGTGAGGGAGTGGTCTTGCCGTTTAAGGATATCAAGACAACGAATCCTTATGCGGATGAGATTGCTGCGGCTTATGCAGCCGGGATCATTAACGGCAAATCACCGGCAGCTTTTGACCCTGAGGCAACCATCACACGTGAAGAGATTGCAACAATGCTTGCACGTGCACTTACAGCGTATAACGGTAAATCGGCTGTTACCCAGCCGGAAGCATTGATTGCCTCCTTCACAGATGGAGCCAAAATATCGAAATGGGCGGCATCCAGTGTGGCATTGACCAAGAGTATGCATCTGTTCGAAGGCTTCGGGGATCAGAGCTTCCGTCCTGCCCAGACCGCCAGTAAAGCAGAGGCTGCGGCCTTGATCTACCGGTTATATCAGTTGAAATACTGAATGATATCTAAACTCAAAAAAGCAGCGGTTCTCCCGGTATTGGAGAATCGCTGCTTTGTGTTGTGGTCAAAAGTCTGAGCTGTATAACTACAGGATCACTCCCGCCTCCGCTCAGGAATCACAAAGGATACTGTAGTGCCAACTTCGGGCTGGCTGCGGATGACGAGGCCTTCGCCGTAGAGCTGAGTCAGGCGGCGATTGGTGTTCAGCAGGCCGATGCCGCGGTGGGCCCGGAAGGTGTCGTCGAGCAGACGGGCCACCTGTTCCCCGCTCATGCCCTTGCCGTTATCCTCCACTTCGAAGGAGGTGTATCCCTTCTGGCGGTGAATGCGGATCTGGAGCTTGCCTCCGGCTTTGCGGCTCAGCAGGCCATGTCTGACGGCGTTCTCCACCAGCGGCTGTAGGGTGAGCGGAGGAAGCAGCAGCTCGATGCCGGGATCAACCTCCCATTCGATCTGCAGACGTTCCTCGAAGCGAGCCTTCTCAATGAAGAGATAGGATTCTACCAGCTCCAGCTCATGGGATAATCCGACGAGCTGCTGCGAGTTCATATAATCGAAGCTGATGCGCAGGTAGGAGGAGAAGGCTTCTCCGAGATCGCGCATCTTCGGCTGGTCGAATTCACTCAGCGCCATCAGCGCGTTCAGCGTGTTGAACAGGAAGTGCGGCTGAATCTGAGCCTGCAGGTAAGCTGCCTCCATCCGCAGGCTCTGGTTGATGGACTGCTTCAGTCCGGTCAGCGAGCGGACCCGGTACTTCAGCTCCAGCGCGTCCACCGGCTTGGCGACATAATCGTTGGCTCCGGCCAGGAAGCCGGTATAGATGTCCGCCGGCTGGTTGCGGGCGGTGAGCAGCAGGATCGGCAGCTCCGAGAGGGAGAAGCGCTGCCGGACGATCCGTGTTAATTCATAGCCGGACATATACGGCATCATCACATCGGCGATCAGCAGATCCCACGGCTCGGTGCCAAGCAGCTCCAAGGCTTCCCCGGCGCTGGTGGCGGTGACCAATTGATAATGCTCTGCCGAAAGCATGCTGGAGAGCACCTTCAGATTGACCGGATCATCATCGACAGCCAGGATCAGAGACTTGGCCGACTGAGAGGCGTCCTGTATCTGCGGCGGAGCCGTTAACTCTATAGGGACTGTGAGATTGCGGATATCGGACTGTTGTAATAGCAGCCGGCTCTCCTCAAGCAGCAGTCCCTGCAGATCAGGATTCTCCGGCTGCCCGGCGGCGGCTGTATCCTGATCCATGCTCTCCCAGGCCCCGGCAGAGGAGGCCAGCGGAAGAGTGAAGGTGAACACGGACCCTTTTCCCGGCTCAGAGTCTAGTGTAAGGTCACCGCCGTGCAGCTCGGTCAGCTGCTTGCTGATGCTTAAGCCGAGACCGATGCCGCCGCCGTCAATGATGCCTTTGCTGCCTTGCTCATAGGGCGAGAAGATCCGCGCCTGCGTCTCCTTGTCGATCCCCGCTCCGGTATCGGCTACGCTGATCCACGCAAGCTTGCCGTCGGCTGCAGCGGATACAGTGACCGTTCCGGCCTGCGTGTATTTGATGGCATTGTGCAGCAGGTTATAGAGGATCTGCACAATCCGTTTCTCATCCCCCCAGACCGGCGGCAATGAAGCGGGAATCTCATTACGCAGCTGTAGCCGTTTGCCTTCGATCATGAATTCGAACATTCCTAGCACGCCTGAGACCAGTGAACCCATGGCCAGCGGCTCCCGCTGCAGCACAATCCGCTTCTCCTGCAGGCGTGTCACATCGAGCAGATCGCCCAGCATCAGGGACATTCTGCGGCTGATTGTAATGAGCAGCTCCAGATCCTTGTAGCTTTGTTCGTCCAGCGAAGCTTGTTCCTTGGTGGCTACGGTCTGGGCAATGCTGATAATGCCGTGCAGCGGTGTCCGCAGCTCATGGGAGGTATTCGCCAGGAATTCGTCCTTCTTCTGGTCACTCTCCTTCAGTTGCTGGTTGAGCAGCCGGTTCTCTTCTGCATTGCGGAAGTACCGCTTGAACCAGTAGGAGGAGAAGCCAATAATTGCGGCAATGACATCTATAGGATAATACAGGATACTTCCCTTGGCATTGGATTCCATGGCCCCGCCAATGACGCTGGAGCCGATAGCGGCGGCAGCAAACAGCAGGAAGAAGGAATCCTGCTCCTGCCGCATCACCATCCGGCCGATAGAATAGATGACTCCGGCTACCGGAAGCAGGTAGAAGACGGAGAAGAACAGTCTGGCATAGACCACGTAATGTGCCGGTAAGATCAGGACATAGGCGGTATAGAGCAAGAGACCCAGCAGATAGATTTTGAACAGACGGCCGGGGCGCTCGTTGGCAGAGAAGCTGCGCGTCAGCAGTAGCATGAACAGGGACAACGCAGGATAGGCCAGCATTTTGAGCTTCAGTGCCCAGGTATAGTTAATGGGGAACCAGAGCAGGAGAATCGTATCGTTATCGGCTACAATGGTAGTTGCTACTGCCATCAGCAGGAGGAAGAAGAGCAGGAACGCCCGCTGCTTCCGGTTAAAAAAGAATAAAATCCCCGCATACAGCGCATGCAGCAGCATGATCATGAACGCCACCAGCTGGAAGCCGAGTGAATACATCCGTTCGCTATCCACCGCTGCTTGGGAGCCGAAACGGATCGACCTCACAATCCCGCCCTCCAGCGGATGGTCGTAGTTGGCTGCCCGGACGAGGAGAACGATCTCCTGTCTTCCCGGATTCTCGTAGGCTGCGGTGTAAGAGACCGCCTTAGGAATATAGTCCCCGCTATCCGTGGACAGCTTCCCGAAGCTGGTCTCTCTCTGCTCGTTAATATCGATGCTGGAGGTGGCCTGAATCCGCTGAATCCAGAAGCCGTAAGGCTCGGTCTGTGACGGATCTATAAGGATACGCAGCTTGTATGTACCATAGCCCAGAGAGGATTGCTCCCCTTCCGGGAAGCCGCTGCTCCAGTCACCGGGAACCTGGACAACATGCGGTGTGGCCGCAGCAAGTAGGGCGGAATCCTCATAGCCCAGGAGCTGGCCGGGATAGAACTCCCATTCTCCATCCAGCTGGATGGACGGGGAATTCACGAAGTCCCAGCCCCGCATATCCAGCACACCTTGCTGTGCCTCGGGATGCTCAGACGCCGTATTGGCATTGAACCACAGATAGCGCAGACTGATCAGAATGGTTAAGTAGAGAAGCAGCAATAGAGCCTGCTTGGGGTTGAATCTGGCTTTGGCCTTCATTAGGTGTGTACTCATCGAGGTTATCTTCATCATACGGTTTCAATTCGACATTTGTGATAGTTCTCCTGCTTACCCCCAGATGCCAATCAGCAGAATTCCGCAGAAAATGACGACCGAGCATATCATCCGCCGCAGGCCTTGCCGCTCCTTCAAGAGCAGCACACCGAGGAGCGTAGCGAATATGGTTCCGATCTCCCGCAGCGGGCTGATGTGGGCGAGCGGTGCTTGCTGAAGTGCGAACAGGAACAGCAGATAGGAACCCGGATTCAGCACGCTGCCCAGCAGGATGGTGAACTTGTTGCGGCGCCACTCTTCAAGCAGCTTCCGCGATCTCAGGACCGCGGGGGTCAGTCCGGCAACGAAGCCGATATTGGTCACCTCAAGCAGCGCCAGCGGCGACATATGCTGAAGATTCAGCTTATCGACGAACACGTAGCAGGTAGTGCATAATCCCACACAGAGGGCCATGAGTATCGGAGTATAGTAGCTGAGGGTGGTGCCGGAGCCGGATGAAGCCGGGAGGCTTCTTCTTGCGCCGATTCCGCTGAGGACAGCGAAGCCGCCGAGCATGCAGCAGATCCCGATCCAGCCGTAGACAGACAAGGATTCCTTCAGGAAAATAACGCCGATCAACGGGATCAGCAGCGTGCTCGTTCCCCGCATCACCGGGTAGATCTGGGACAGGTCGCCCATCTCATAGGTTATGGATAAAAGCCAGGAATATAAGGCCTGCAGCGCCACAGACAGCAGCAGCAGGGCGTAAGCACCGGCGGCCAGCGGCTGTGTCCACAGCTCGATAAGCAGGACCGGCAGCAGCAGCACTGTGGAGACCATCATGATCGACCACAGGAAGATACTTTTATTCAGGCTTCTTTTGGTGAACATGCTCCACACCGCGTGGCACATTCCGGAAGCCAGCACCAAAAGAATTGGCAGCAGCATGGATAGTCAACCCCTCAGGAAGTAGTTAGTGTTGTGAATCGGCAGCAGAGAGAGGTGTATGGGCAGGCTGTTCAGTACAGCGGGAGCCGTCTGCCAGCCGGAGCCAGGTATCGAAGGACGGATGGTCCTGCTCTAGACGGATGACGCGGGCGCCCCGCTTGAGGTTGTCGTGCCCGTAAGTATTATAGCCGGTTGCCCGGCCATAGCTGAGGCGGATGCCATGCAGCGTACCGGTGAAATCATTGATATGGTCATGTCCGCAAAAGGTGCCTGCCACATCGCCCATCTCTACAAGCGTAGCGAATAACCCTGAATTCAGAACCGGGGCGCAGACCCGTTCATACTTGTGTCCGTAGCAGGTCTGGGTATTCCACATCTCGTCATATTCGGGCAGCGGGATATGGAAGAATGCCAGCGCCGGCCGCTTGGCCTGACCTTCTCCGGGATTCAGCCGCGCAGACTGCTCTGCCAGCCAATCCATCTGGTTACGCCGGACCCAGCTATACCCGGGAATCTGTTCCAACGGGGAGTAAGCGCCCGTATCGAGCATATAGAGGATGGCTCCCGCATGATTGCCCGCGCCCTCAATCTCCAGAACGTAATTGCTTGAACCGGCAAGCTCCGCCGGACCAGCTTCAGCCAGACACTGCGGGGACTCCTGCGCAATCTCCATCAGCTCGCTGTAGGTCACTCCATTCTCCGTGTCGTGGTTGCCGAATACGAACGCCCAAGGCACACCGGAATTCACTACAGCAGCCACGGCATCGCGGAAGGCCTGCTTGGGGTCCTGGCAAGTCAGCTCGCCTTCACGGACCGGCCCCGTATAGATCGTATCCCCTGTGAAAATAACCAGGTCCGGCTGCTCCGCCTCCAGCACCAGCTCCATCAGCTCCCGGGTCTGCTGATCCTCTGCTCTTCCATCCATCCAGTGCAGGTCGGTGAACTGTACGATGGTGAAGGTGCCGTCTGGCCGAAATGATAATTTACTGTTCATGCGGAAAATCCCCTCTCTTGTCAATCCGATTATGGGTTAAGCGGTAAGGCGTGTGGTGATGTAATAGTGCGGTGTTTGTTGATTTAATGTGTTGTTGATTCGTGTTTCTTTATGTTGTTTCATGTTGATTTTAGGCTCGGATGGTTATTCTGTCAAGCTTCATTTCGTGCTGGTTGTATTCTCTGCAATAGAATTAGCACGAGATTAGGCAAAAGCTCATTCTGCTGTATAAAGTACAATGTGTGCCACACCGACATGCCTACCAAGGATGTTTCTGTGGTAAGGGGTCCGCATTGACAAGTGGAATTCAGATTCATATACTGGTGAAAACAACATCAATACACTAAAAACAACATTTCGACTAGAGATAAACAACATACATTTGTTTGTACTAAACTAGTAGAGAATCAGAAGTAAACAAGTGATTTCATTCCATAAATATGGTATGGTATGAAGCTGCGTTCTTAGCAAAGCAACAGGGATAAGTGTATTCTGTGCAACTAAAAACAGTGAAACGGGTGGGCTTCCTCTTCTAATTGTAGTTCGTACAACTAAATTTGCCCGGATGGGCGAAAATCAAGATATAGAGGCATTTTAATTGCAGGAACTACAACTAAACGGAGATTTGGCAGCACATAAGGCGATTTAGTTGTACAAATTGCAATTAAGCCTCCCCCTTGCCCACTAAACGGGCGCGGTAAACCCTCAGCAAGCCATTAGTTAGTTAAAGTAATTAAAAGTACAATCACTATAAAATCTACAACGACTGGAGGAAGCATAGATGTCGCTGACCTATGAAGAACGCAAGCACACGATTCTGTCCCAGCTGGAGCTTGCGGGGAAGGTGCAGGTGCATTTTCTTGCGGAACGGTTCGGGGTGACGACGGAGACGATCCGGCGCGATCTTGACCGGCTGGAGAAGGAAGGGCGGCTGCGCAAGGTGTACGGAGGAGCGGTGCGAATTCGCTCGGAGAACCATGAGCCTACGTTCATGAAGCGCGCCCAGATGCATCTGCCGGGCAAGCAGGCTATCGGCAAGCTGGCAGCCTCGCTCATTCAAGACGGTGAGACGGTGATTCTCGACAATGGGACAACGACCCTTGAGATTATGCGCGCGCTTAAGGACCGTACACAGGTGACGGTGATTACGAACTCTGTTCCCGTGCTGAATTGTGCGCTGGAGCAGTTTGCGGGGAAGGTTATTTTTGCCGGGGGTGAGGTGAATGCAGGGTATCAGGCAGCAGTAGGAGGCACCGCGCATGATCTGCTGGGTCAGTTCAAGGTGAATAAGGCGTTCATCTCTGCCGGAGGGATCTCGCTCTCGGAGGGAATCACCGACTACCACCTGGAAGAAGCCCTCATCTCCCGCAAAATGATGGAACGGGCCGAGGAATCCATTCTGGTCGCGGATCATTCCAAATTCGGCATCACTACCTTTGCCCAGATCGCTCCGCTTGAGTATATCTCCATGGTGCTGACCGACAGCGGCTGCTCTGCGGAATGGAAGGATACCTTTGCCCGGCTGGATATCGAGCTGCTGACCGGGGCGTAACGCAGAGCTGTGCAATATAAATAGCGCCAATCCATACACTTGTGAAGTGGAGGATTGGCGCTATTTGTTATGTCTATTGGTTAATAGGGTCAGCCGATCCAGATCCGCTGCGTGCTATGGTCGCTGGAGCTTGCGCCGAGCATAATATCGAAGTCTCCAGGCTCGAACACGAGCTGATCCTCCTGGCCGTAGAACATCAGCATGTCTCTGGTGATCTCGAAGGACACCGTCTGCTTCTCATGCGGGGCAAGGGTAATCTGCTTGAAGCCCTTCAGCTCTTTGCCGGGACGGACCACACTTGCGGTAACATCGCGGATATAGAGCTGAACGGTCTCCTTGCCGGTAACCTCCGAGGTGTTCTCCACCTGGATGGAGGCAAGCACCTTGCCGTCTGCCGCAGCTTCTACCGTAAAGCCGCTGTAGGCAAACGTAGAATAGCTCAGGCCGTAGCCGAAGCAGAACAGCGGATCATTCGGAATATCCAGATAGCGGGTTACATAACGCACATTCGGATACTGGGGATCATAAGGGCGTCCTGTCTGATAAGCGTTATAGTACACCGGAATCTGTCCCACGGAGTAAGGGAAGCTCATAGAGAGGCGTCCGGACGGGTTATAATCGCCGAACAGCACATCTGCAATGGAATTCCCCGACTCCGTGCCGAGGAACCAGGCCTGTACCAGCGCGTCACTTGACTCAAGCACTGGCGCAAGCTCCAGCGGACGGCCGCTGAACACAATGGTGACCACCGGCTTGCCGGTTGCCTTGAGGCGGTGGATCAGCTTCTCCTGATTGGCGGACAGCCGCAGGCTGGCTTTGCTGCCGCCTTCCCCGGTATCCTGCTGATTCTCGCCGACTGCGGCCAGAATGACATCGCAGTCCTTCAGCTGTTCGTAAGCCGCTTCGGAAGCATCCTCCACATCGAATACACCCTCCAGCATGCTTCCCAGCTCGCCGGTCATGGCTGTGAGCAGGTCCGCTGCCGGGATTTTGCCGGTGATGCCGGTGTAGAGGGAGACCGCCGGGTCTTTCTCGGTACCGGCCCAGCCTCCAAGAACATTGATCGAGGTAGCGAAGGGACCGGCGAGGCCGATCTTCATGCCGCGCTTCAGCGGCAGGACTCCGCCTTCGTTCTTCAGCAGAACGATCGAGCGGGCGCCCATCTCGCGTGCCGCCTGAAGGTGCTCAGGACTTGGCTTATCGGCTTCGTCAGCTACAGGGTCGGCATCCTTGAACGGATTGTCGAACAGGCCGAGGGCATCCTTAAGCTCCAGTACCCGCGTAACCGCTTCGTCGATGAGGCGGAGGTCGAGCAGACCTTCCTGGACCAGCGAGGCAGCATGGTTCAGATAGTGGGTGGACATCATCTCTATATCAAGTCCCGCTACCAGGCTCTTCAGGGCAGCTTCACGTCCGTCTTGCGCTGCGCCGTGGGGCACCAGCTCGTTCACGGAGTTGAAGTCGGCGATGGTTACGCCATCGAAGCCCCATTCCTCGCGGAGAATACCGCGCAGGAGCTTGCTGTTGCCGCTGGACGGAATGCGGTCAATGGTATTGAACGCAGCCATCACCATAGCGACACCGGCATCTACTGCCGCCTTGTAGGCTGGCAGATAGAACTCGCGGAGTACGCCGGTGGACATGTCCACCGTGTTATATTCACGGCCGCCTTCAGGCGCGCCGTAGCCGGCGAAATGCTTCACGCAGGCAGCGATCCGCCCCGGCTCCTTCAGGTCCTTGCCCTGGTAGCCCCGGACCATGCTCTCAGTCACCCGGGCGTTCAGGTAAGGGTCCTCACCGGAGGTCTCCATGACCCGGCCCCAGCGCGGATCGCGTACGAGGTCGGTCATCGGAGAGAAGGTGAGGTGAATGCCGGCGGCAGCGCTCTCCCGCGCAGCTACTTCAGCGAACTGCTCACAGGCATCAAGATCGAAAGAACAGCCCATAGCGAGCGGAATCGGCAAAATGGTCCGGTAGCCGTGAATGACATCGGCCATGAAGATCAGCGGGATCTTCAAACGGCTGGATTCCAGATGCCGGGTCTGCAGCTCAATGACATTCCGTGCGCCGATGCCGTTCAGAACGCTTCCGATGCTTTTGATTACCTGCGGCTCGATATTAAGTTCTTTGAATGGACCCGTCAAATCCACGGTATCATCCAGACCCCAATAGTATGGACCAAGCTGGGTAAGCTGGGCTAACTTCTCGTCTAGTGTCATATCGTTCACGAGATCCTGGATAAACGGTTTAGTCATGGCTAACTCCTTCGTAAGCGTACTGAAAGTTATTGTGTTACATAGATATGCAGCTGATATGCAGCTCATCGCCGGGCAGGCTCAGCAGGTGATTCTTAGCAATGCTTACCGCGCCCGGGCGGTATGGATTCGGTAGAACCTGGCCGGTAACAGCAACGCCTGCTGCCTGCACTTCCGGGGTGCGGGCCTCACCTTCGCTGATGTGATAGACGAAGGTAATCTTTTTGCCGAAGCACTCATAAGTGAAGCGCAGGCCGTCAAGGCTGGCCGGAAGGACCGGATCGATAATCAGCTCTTCTTCACTGAAGCGGATACCCAGAACGGCTGAGATCAGCTGATTAAGATAGATCCCGGGACCGCTGGAGTACAGCCGCCAGCCGCCCTTCACTTCTACGCTGCCGTCACGCAGTTGGTCGAAGTTCTCCTGATAGCTGTAACGGTCAGGGAAGTCGCCGTCCGAGCTGCTGAAGTACATGTTACTCTGGCGCAGCTGGGCATTAGGCACACTCTGCCGGATGTTGATCGGGTTGATCTGGAACAGGCCATCCCAGGCACGCTTCGCTTCGCCCAGCTTGGCGGAAGCTTCAATATAGCGGATATGGGCATGTACATATTGCAGGCTGATCTCACGGCCGACGCTGGCTGCTTGCTCCGCACGGCGGAAGATGGTACTTACGCCGCCTTCATAGCGGGCAGGACGGTCCATCAGGCGCACGCCGTCCGGGCAGTTCAGGTGCTCGTCGATCAGGCGCAGGTTCTCTGCCGCCTGATCCGGAGTAACCAGCTCCGCAATAATACTGCGGGTCATAGGTAGTAACCGGTAATGAATGCCGGTCTCTGTATCCAGCGGGTGAAGCATATAATCAATGCTGCCGTCCTCCTGGAAGTAAGCGAAGCCGGCAATGACTCCATCCTTGATCAGGAGCGTACGGAATGATTCCTTCATGTCTTCGGCCATAGCCGCCAGGCTTGCAGAGAATTCAGAGTCCGCCGAAGTCACCTGGGACAGGTTGCGGATCACCTGGAAGGCGAGTGCGACCGTCCATGCGCTGACCAGCTTAGTCTTGAGAGCTTCATTGGCTGGCTGCAGGGTGTCATCCCAGTCGCCGCCAGCATAGTTGATCAGAGACGTACCCGGTACGAAGCGTTCACGGATGGTCTCTACTGCAGCCTTCACATGTTCGAGGACCGTCTCGGTCTGCTGGCTTGGCTGAGCATCTGCCAGATGGTGATAGCCGATTTCTTCGTTAAGAATCGCGTAGTCTCCGGTAGCCATGATGTAATCGCTGATGCATTTCAGCGGCCAGAGCACTACGTCGCCATGCCATTCATGGGCCTGGACCGGATGTTGGTCGAACATGAACCATTGCGGCCATTCCTTGCTCTCCCACAGCTGATGCGAATAGATCTTCAGCAGAACGCTGCGGGCCAGCTCATAATGCTGGGTCATCAGGAAGTATTCCATTGGCCCCTGGCAGACATCGCGTGTGCCCCAGGCTGCTCCGCCCGGCTGCTCAAGGCCATGCGGCATGATGAAGTGCGTCATTGCATTATGGGTGTACCACCATGCGGTCTCATTCAGAATGTCGATCCGTGACTGCTCTGTGCCGTCAATCTGGAGCTGGAAGCCGGAAATGAACGACGAGTAGAACTCATGGAACAGAGCCTGCTCCTTCTCCTGGGTGTAAGGCGACACTAGCGGAAGAACATCCGATGTTGTAAGTCTGCCCTGTATTACTAGCTGGAAGCCACCTGACTGTGTAACAGAAATTGTCAGCAGTGTACCGTTGCGCGGCTGTTTGTCCGCATAGAACACCCGGTCATCACTGTACGTATATGCGGTTCCCGGCAACTGGATATCGAAATGGAGGCCGGGATATGGAAGCTTGTGAACAGATGCCTCATCGGGAAGAATCTGCAGGATGCCATCCTTGGACTCCACTCTTACCGGGTGCCGGAATTCATGCTCGCCCATAACCAGCTGGTTCGTGATCAGATAATCATAGGATCTGCCCAGCTTCGACTGTACCTGAAGCGCGACATCCGGCTGGCCTGCTGCTGCGATCGAAGTCACGGTCAGCACATCGTCTTCAAGCTGATAATGCCATTTCGCAAAATTCACGCCCATCTCGTAAGCCGCCGGCAGCGTAAGAATCCGGTAAACCCCGTCCATGCGGACATAGATCCGCTGACCGCTATTGTGCTGAATATTCAGCAGGCCGCGCGGCGTGGAGAGCCCTTTATGGAAAGAGGTATTCCCCACCACGGTCTGCCCGTTGAAAAGACCGTACATATAGTTAGTGGAGGAGATCAGGTTGTTATCTACCTGCTTGTCGCCCAGCAGCGAGGTGATGATATGGCCATGCGGACGTTCCACCAGCAGCTCCTTAGGCTGCAGCACCACATGGACATGCCCGTCTGTGAAGAAGGACAGCAACTGGCCGTTCTGGGTCTCCTCAAGCTTCCGGTTAGGGAAGGCGGCATCAATCTCGGCCTGTGACCACTGTGGGGAGACATAAGGCTTGCCGATATCGTCACTCAGTACAGGAACATCCCGGCTTGGCACGGCATCCTTGCCGTTCCAGTCGATCTCTGCATAAGCTGCCTGCAGCTCAGCCTGGAATTCAAGCTCTGTAACTGCAGACGGATGATTCGGACGGAACAGGCCGTAGAAGGCGAACTCAGCCGGAGCCGACAGGACCATCTTCTCGGTCTGGAGTGCGGTATAAGCCAGCTCGTATTGATAATTACGGTTCTGCAGATTGCCGTTCAGCGCCTCCGGCACATAGCTTCCTTTATAGGAAATGCCGAAGAACTGCATACCATCTGTGGAATAGCCTACAGCCCGTGAACCGACTACACCCTGCTGGAGATAAGGGAAGTCCGTTCCCTGCGGCTGGTTCTGGCGCGAGCATACGGTGTAGCCCTGCGGGCCTTCCCAGATGCTGTGATCCAGATATTGGCTCATGTACAGCTCATTGGCGAGAATGCCGCCTTTGTCAGCAATGCCCACATCCTGCCCATACACTACATCTACAGTCTCACCGTTGCCGGAGAGCTGAAGCTGCCAGAACCAGATGCCGTCCTTGGCCGGTGCGAAGGTAACGCGGTAGCTGATTGCTTCTATAGAACCTTCAAAAATCAGTTTGTCATCTGTACGGGACAGCTTGGAGCCCGACGCAATACCCAGCAGCGGATAGCTCTGGATTCCTTGCTCCGTATATACGCGCAGATAAATATTATTGGAAGAGCCGTCTGCCGGATTACCCTGGAACAGATTAATAAGAGTGGAGCCCTGCGTGAATTCAAAAATATCTCCTGTAGGCAGGAATGTATACGACAGGTCATCCCGGGTTAAGGTAATCATGTTCATTTGTTGTTTGAATATCATATCGAGCCTCGCTTTCCAGTGCTTGTGTTAGGACATGAAATCGATCAGAACGGGGGAATTCATCATCAGATGTCACAAAAAAGGGCTGACATGTCCATGTAAAGAATAAATAGAAACGTTTCCATAGGCGATACATTTCGAGTGTAGACTTTTGACGGAAAAAAGTCAATTATCTATAAAAAAACCGGCTTTTTATATATTATGCTCAGTTAAATGTAAAATTATTACTTGTTATTTGAAAATAAAAAATGTTTGACAGCGTATACAAGGAAGGAGTATGCTCTGAGCAAGGGGAAACACAAAGAAATAATGGAAACGTTTCTATATGGTCGAAAAGGGTTAAGTTAGTTGCAGTAGAATGCAATGTTTAATTTGGAGGTGGGTTCATTGGCAAGATTTGTACAATCGGGCGGAAATGTTGTCCGGGAATTATTGAAGAACAAAGTGTTGTATCTCATGCTGCTGCCTGTCATTGTGTATTTTGCTGTGTTTCATTATGCGGTAATGCCTGGCGCGTACGTTGCATTCGTAGATTACAAGCTCAACAAAGGGATCTTTGGCAGTGACTTTATCGGACTCAAGAATTTTGAGTTCCTGATTCAGAACGGAGACCTCTGGAATATCACCAAGAATACTTTGCTCTACAATCTGGTGTTCCTTGCACTGGGTAACATCATCCAGATTGTATTTGCCATCATGCTGTCGGAGATTGCGGGCAAGTGGTTCAAGAAGATCTCCCAGTCGGTTATTCTGCTTCCGAATTTCATCTCGATGGTTATCGTCGGCGTATTCGCGTATAACCTGTTCAATTTCAACTCCGGGTTTATCAATACGATGCTTACTAGTACGGGCTTAGACAAGATTGAGTTCTACTCCGACGCTGGAATCTGGAAATACATCATTGTAGCGTTCAAGATCTGGGCAAGTACCGGTTACGGTATGATTGTCTATCTGGCAGCTATAACGGGGATCAATCATGATCTCTATGAAGCAGCCTATATGGACGGCGCCACTACCTGGCAGCGTATCCGTTATATGACTCTGCCGATTCTGAAGCCAACCTTCATTCTGCTCCTCCTGTTCGGTATGGGCGGAATTCTCAAAGGCTCCTTCGATCTCTTCTACAATCTCATTGGAACAAACTCCGTGCTGTATCCGCAGACGGATATTATAGATACGTATGTCTTCCGGTCGCTCGTGGGACAATTTAACTTCTCCATGGGTGCTGCTGTAGGCTTCTACCAATCCTTATTCGGTCTGGTTCTGGTGCTTGTCGTTAACTTTATTGTGCGCAAGGTTGAACCGGATAGTGCGTTGTTCTAAGACAAGATAAGAAACAGGGGTGTTAATATGGCAAGTAATACTATTAAACAGGATTCAGGGAGCATTTTCATTAAGGTGATCAGCTACATTTGCATCTCCGTATTTGCCCTGTTCTGTGTGTTTCCTTTTGCGCTGATGATCTCCTCCTCCTTCATGAATGAGCAGGAGATTATCCGCGAGGGGTACAAGCTGATACCGAATGAGGTGTCTTTCAAGGCCTATGAATTGTTGCTCAGTAACTCCTCCAAGCTGGTGGATGCTTATCAGGTAACGATCTTTATCACAGTTGTCGGTACGGTGCTCGGGCTGTTCATGATGTCCATGGCCGGATTTGTCCTGAACCGCAAGGATTTCAAATACCGTAACTTCTTCTCCTTCCTGATCTATTTCACCACCTTGTTCAGCGGAGGATTGATTCCGACTTACATCCTGATGGTTAAGCATCTGCACCTCAAGGACAATCTGTTCGCCATGATCCTGCCGGCGGTGGTAGGGGCGTGGTCGATCTTCCTGATGCGTAACTTCATGAAGGCGATCCCGGATTCCCTGTATGAATCAGCGACGATTGACGGCGCAGGCGATTTCCGCATCTACTGGCGGATCTTCATGCCGCTGGCGGTTCCGTCACTGGCAACAATCGGACTGTTCTCGGCACTGGGCTTCTGGAATGAGTGGTACAACGGAATGCTGTACATGGACACTCAGAGCAAGTTCCCGCTCCAGTACTTCCTGCAGCGCATGATCAACCAGGCGAATATGGGCAGTCTCATCAACTCGGGGGCGGTCATTAATACAGCTGATCTGCCGACCCAATCGATCAAAATGGCTACAGCCGTGCTGGCCACAGGCCCGATCATTCTCCTGTATCCATTCATTCAGCGTTACTTCGTAACCGGTCTTACCATCGGTGCTGTCAAGGGTTAATGGACCCCTGCTTATTGTAGGGTGTTTGTTATAGATGCAAAATCCATAATATAGAAAAGAAAAGGGAGGCTTACCGAATGAAAGGTAAAAAGATTGCTTCTTCTCTAGCTGCTGTCCTCATGCTTACTGGAGTGCTATCCGCTTGTTCGTCAAGCAATAATGCAAATGGAAATACGGGTTCGTCGAATACTCCATCCTCTTCCACTAATTCCGGAGGCGTAGACACTTCTAAGGAAGCGAAGCTGACGTACTACCTGTGGGGCAGTGAGGGAGTTACCAATAAAGACATTCTGGCTGAGATTAACAAGAAGCTTAAGGCCGATCTGAATACTACGCTTGAAATCAAATATATTGACTGGGGAGACGTAGCGACCAAGTATCCGCTGCTGTTCGCTTCCGGCGAATCGTTCGATCTGTCGCATGCTTCTCCGGGTGCTCCTGTGTCCTACTACACCCTGGCTACTGAAGGCGCGCTGACTGACATTACCGACATGCTGGACAAGGTAGCGCCTAAGCTGAAAGCGGAGATTCCAGAATCCTCCTGGCAGAACACCAAGGTGGATGGCAAAATCTACGGCGTACCGAGTCTGTTCAGCGAATATACGCCTGCCGGTTATGCTTATCGTACCGATCTGCTGAAGAAATACGGTATGACTGAAATTAAGACAATCGATGATATGGTTAAATACATGGATAATGTAGTGGCCAAGGAATCCTTCCCGCCAATTAACGGTAAGGCTGAGGATGCACAGAACATGTACAGAATGCTCGTAGATACTACAGGCATGTGGCTGAACGCACCTGGGATCTCGCTTAATGAATTGAACCTGGTCACTAAGAGCCCAGAGGATTACAAGACTGTATTCCATCCGGCCTTCACCCAGGAATTCGAGGATTGGGCTGTGAAAATGCGTGAGTGGGGCGACAAGGGCTACTGGGGCAAAGACGTTCTGTCCGCTTCCCTCGGCAGCAAAGACAACTTCAGAGCCGCGAACTCTGCGGGTTATCTGACTCATGCCCAGGACTGGATCGGCCAGTATGGCGGAGATATCAAGGCGCTGCCTGATGCTCCTACAGCTTTCTATACTTTTGCTGAAGCCAACAAGAAAATCAAACGTAAGATGGGTGTAGACAACTCAACCGTTATCAGCGCCAATTCCAATAATCCAGAGCGCTCTCTGATGGTTATTGAGAAATTCATGACGGATGAAAGCTACTACAACCTGATGCAGTACGGTATTGAAGGCAAGCACTACGTTATTGAAGATGGTGTGAAGAAACAGCCTGCAGGCTTCAATGAAAAAACAGACGGCGGCGGCTTCTCAGCTTGGTCGCTCAGAAATGACAAGTTCGTGATTCCTAGTGATACTGAGAACCCGGTCCGTAAAGACCTGTTCGCTGCATGGGATAAAGAAGCGATCGATGATCCGTACAACGGCTTCAGCTTCGACCCGGCTAATGTAACTACCGAAATTGCTTCGATCTCGAACGTGAATGCACAGCTTGGTATTCAGCTCATGCTGGGTAAAACAAATAAAGATCCAAAAACGGCTGTAGCAGAATACCGCGATCAGCTGAAAAAAGCAGGAGTTGACAAGGTCATTGCCGAAGTAGAGAAACAATTGGCAGAATTTACACCTGTTAACTAAAAGAATGTATAGGTTACAGGGGAGCTATATCTTATAGCTCCCTTACCTATAAATGGGGGAGTAGAGTGGACGTAAACATTAAGGATATCGCGAGGATATCCGGTGTCGGCATCTCAACAGTATCCAGAGTCATTAATAATAAGGGGCTGGTGAGCGATGCCACCCGGGAGAAGGTTCTGAGTGTCGTCAAGGAATATAACTATATTCCCAATTCCAATGCCCGAAATCTGAAAACAACCCAATCCAAAAATATTGCACTTATGGTTAAAGGGATTACTAACCCGTTTTTCTCCATTATGATTAAGGAGATTGAACGTCAGGTCAATCTGCGCGGCTATCCATTTCTCATCCATCAGGTAGAGGACGGCACCGATGAGATCAACGCTGCTATTCAGCTGGTGAAGGAGAAGAATCTTAGCGGAATCATTTTCATGGGCGGTACCTATAATCACTCCGAAGAGAAATTCAAGCAGTTAACGGTTCCATTCGTACTCACGACCATCACTACCTCACAGGAAGTGGACCCGTCCATCTTCTCAAGCGTAACGATCGATGAATCCAAGGAAGCCTATAAGGCAACCTCATATTTACTTTCACTTGGACACCGAAACATCGGCTTTCTCGCCAAATCCCCTTTACTGGAAGACACCACAGGCAGCCGCCGCCTTCTTGGCTACAGGATGGCGCTGGAAGAACATAACATACCTTATCATTCGGGATTCGTAGAGGATTGTGAATACAGTCCAAGCTCGGGCTTCAACGCTGCACGCAGACTGCTGAACCGTGACAGAACCGTAACCGCTATCTTTGCGGCCTCCGATACGATTGCGATCGGTGCGGCCAAAGCTGTGCTTACCGCAGGCTTATCTATCCCCGATGATATTTCGATCATCGGCTTCGACGGTATTGAGATGGCCGAATACTATCATCCTGCGCTGGATACGATCAGCCAGCCGGGCACCGAAATGGCACTGTCCAGTGTGGGCGTGCTGTTCGACCTGATTACCAAACATTCCCCCCATCAGCATATTGTCTATGATGCGGTATTGCTCAAACGGGGCTCATGCAAGATGATTAAGGGCCGGTAACAGCAGGGCGCTGACTATAAAACTAACTGGAGATGACAAAATCATGCAAGATTCACTAAGAATAGGAACGCTTGTACGCGGCGGCGAAGCCGTCCAAGTTATTCCGCAGATTGTGGAGCATGGCTTCGAATCCTTTCAACTGAATTTCTGGCAGACGGTTGGCGATACCGATCTGGTGGAGACGGCGGCACGGATTCGGGAGCTGGCTGCTGAACATCACTTCGTGATCTCATCTGTCGGGATCTATGGTAATCCGCTTGGCGGCGGGCCGGAGGCCGAGACGGAGGCGACCTTGGCGGGCTGGGAGCAGCTGATTGAGCACGCTCACTTGTTCGGGACGGACATTATTGGCGGCTTCACCGGACGGCTGCCCGGCTCGTCGATTGACGAATCGCTTCCGAGATTCGCCGAGGTGTTCAGCGAATTGTCGAAGCGGGCGGCAGATAAGGGTCTGCGGATTGCTTTTGAGAACTGTGCGATGGGCGGGAGCTGGCAGAAGGGTGACTGGAATATCGCCCATAACCCTACAGCTTGGGAGAAAATGTTCAACGCCGTTACAGCAGACAATCTCGGGCTGGAATGGGAGCCTGCCCACCAGCACACCGCGCTGATTGATCCGATCCCGCAGCTGCGCAAATGGGTGGATAAGATCTTCCATGTCCATGGCAAGGATGCGACGATTGCCTGGGACATAGTCAAGGAGTACGGAATTCATGGTCCGAAGCCTTATGTGTGGGACCGGACGCCGGGCTTCGGGGATACGAACTGGACGGATATTATCACCATTCTCCGGCAGGGCGGCTATCAGGGCACGATTGATATTGAAGGCTGGCATGATCCGGTCTACCGGGACGAGCTGGAGATGACAGGCCAGGTTCATGCGCTGAATTACCTGAAGCATTGCCGGGGCGGCAGTATGATACCAAATCCGGTTGTATGAGTATACAAGAAAGACCTCATGATTCACATCTGCGGATGTGGCCGTGAGGTCTTTTTGGTTGTAGTTATGTGATTAGATGAATCGCTTGATGGTCCAATAGGGGACGGTGAAGGGCCCTTTATTCGTTTCAATATGCAGTGCATCTGCGGAATGATCGATTTGGCATACTCCGGTGTACGTTTCTCCGCTGATCAAATGCACGCGCTGGCATAGATTGGAGAGAAGTGCATGCTGAATATCCTGTTTAATCATACCCTTCACTTCCTCCTCGAATGCAGTATGCTTCTAAATCTCTGTACTTATTATTAAACACGGATAGGAGATTTTAACAGCAAAATTGGTTACAGTTTTGTACCATTTCTTATATACATTCGGCTGATGGAGGTATATTGTTAATAGCGCTGTCTGAAGAGGTGGAAGCGCTATGAGTGATAGTCATGGATTCAAATTGGATTATGCAGGCTGGCCAAGAATGTTTAGGATGAATAATAAATGTGTTATTATATGTGTATACTTCGACACAACTAAGTGCGTGTAAGAATAATCTTAGCATATCAAGGTAAAAGTAGAAGGGGAGGTCGATAGCCCATATGAATACCATTCGTCACAAGGCGGTGCATTCAATGACAAGTGATCCTAAGAACATCACAACCTCAATGATAAACTTTGCCAAAAATAATGTACTCTCGATTACAGAATTGACTCGTAAAAATAAGCTGTCAGAAATACTCGAAACCTTTAATGATCAAAAAAGTGAAGAAATCTTCTTAGTGAAGAGTGGCCGTCAGAGGGACTCCATGGGTGCGATAATTAACGTGGAATTTCTGACTGAATTACTTCAACTGCGTGATAAGTATTACGAGGCCATGGATAAGGCAGTAGAAGCTACAGCCTTACAGCGGCTGGAAACCTTCGAACCTAACGTCTCTTTGGCACACGCTTTAGATGAGATCGGTGTAACGGATATAAATCTTCAGGAAATTCAAGATATGGCGGATGAATTGGAGATATAGTTGATGCAGCCATCCTAAATAGAGAATAAATTACAGCAGTTACTTGCCGATACTAATGTTGAAGTTGTTTTAGGATCAGGTGCGCTTAATGATTTAAAGAGCTACCGAAAAGAGATCACCACCATATTGGCCTTAATCTATAAGCAGGCACTGAGAGGGCCGCTGATCAAACCTGATGGTTACGGCGAACCTCTTATTGGAAAGCTGTTGGGTTTTACAAAAATAAAACCCAAAGCAATGGCGTTGCGGATTGTTTACAGACCGGTTCTGCAGTCTAATGGAATGATTCGTATGGAGATTATTGCTATAGGTCCTCGTGATAAAGATAAGGTATACAATTGGGCAGATGAACGAGTCGAATCCTTTAAAACTGAAATGAGCAAAGAAGAGACAAATGAATAGGCTGCATTCTGTTACTTTAGTGACGGAATGCGGTCTTTTTATATCATGTGAAGCAGAAGCTCTGGTTACAATACTCATTTGCCTTCGGAGTGGCATTCTGTGGAGAGGGTATATATATGTAGGAGGTGTTACCGATGAATAGAACGACCAGATTACAGCAGATAACCGTAACTCTTCTTACCGCAGGTCTAGTTACCCTGTCAGGCTGGGGGACGGCGGCTTCCCCGGTTCAGGCGGCGGCAGCTTCGGCACCG
The DNA here is from genome assembly GCF_038005345.1 of Paenibacillus sp. FSL H8-0122. Taxonomy (NCBI): domain Bacteria; kingdom Bacillati; phylum Bacillota; class Bacilli; order Caryophanales; family Paenibacillaceae; genus Paenibacillus; species Paenibacillus sp. FSL H8-0122. The sequence continues at coordinate 761,677 of NZ_JBBOTB010000001.1, forward strand.
GCACCGGCCTGCGGGACTGGAGATCACGGTCTGCTTCAGGATTTGCAAAAGGCGCATAGCGGAGCTGACAGCGTTCCGCTCACCTTCTCGGATGTGGATTTTCTGAACGCGAATACCGGGCGCGCAGCCGGGAACGGCTTCCTGATCGGTACTTCGGACGGCGGCTGCCATTTCCAGAAGATTTATGAGGGGCAATGGAGCTTCCAGCAGATCGATTTCCCGGATAATGTCCATGGCTGGGCACTTGCCGCGGTTAAGGACGGACAGGCTAAATATCTGTTAAGAACGGCAGACGGCGGCTCTACCTGGACAAGGCTGTCTAACCAGGCAGTAACCTTTGAACGGATAGAGTTCCTGGACAGCAACCAGGGCTTCGGCTACAACCGCGCATCTACATATTATACGAAGGATGGCGGGGAGAGCTGGAGTCTGATCAAGACGCCTGCCAACACACGCGGAGCGGAATTCACCAGCAGGAATAACGGCTGGGCTGTGGTAGTTGTTCCCGGGAGCGGCTATCGGGTAATGAAGACAACTAACGGCGGAGCAGCCTGGAAGCAGGTACTTAGTGCCTCCACCCCTGAGGCGAATTACGGACAGATCTACGCCAAGGGCAGTCAGGTGTATGCGCTGCTGTACGGCGGGGCCGGCATGTCGCAGACCTCGTATTCCCTCTACGGCAGCTCTAACTCCGGCGGCAGCTGGACCCGGGTGATTGCCCAGGAGACCGCGGGCGGCGGTCCGGCTCCGGGCAGCGGCGCAGCCGTAGCGAAGAAGGGCCCCGCTTCGGGCACCCCCGGCAATATGGTGCTGATCGGTACACAGACTGCCTTCCTGGCAGGGTACCAGCCGGCAGCGGAGCAAGTGGGCATCGGGCTCACCAAGAACAACGGACAGAGCTGGAAGAATCAGCAGACCGTTCCCGGCTTCGAAGGAACGATCTCGTTCACCGATGCCAACCAGGGCTGGCTGGCGGTCAAGGATTTGAACAGCTCCACCCTCTACGTGACTAAGGATGCAGGTGCTACCTGGACAGCACGGTTTTCTTTTGAGACGGCAGGGCGGTAGGTTGTCCGTAAGATAATGGCGAATGACGCAGGAAAGAATGAATGACGAAGATGAATGACAAATGACAAATGACGAAGGTCAAAGGCAAAGACAAAGACAAAGACGGGTCTTCTCCCTATGGGGGCGGGCCCGTCTTGCTTGTTGTAATAGGAGCAATCAGCCCACGAGCCGCTCGCCGTCCCGTTGTAATCGGTTTTTCGATTACAATCGGCCCACGCGCCGCTCCTCGTCCCGTTGTAATCGGTTTTTCGATTACAATCGGCCCACGCGTCGCTCGCCGTCCCGTTGTAATCGGTTTTTCGATTACAATCGGCCCACGCGCCGCTGGCCGTCCCGTTGTAATCGGTTTTTCGATTACAATCGGCCCACGCGCCGCTGGCCGTCCCATTGTAATCGGTTTTTCGATTACATTCGGTGCTCGCAAGCAGGCCCGGCCTGAATGTATGCGAAAAACAGCATACGTTGTGTTCGGCTGAAACGATACCGTCCTTTTAAATGGACGGTATCGTTTCTATTGTGGTGCAGCAGAAGGACAGGTATTGTGGAGACAATGTTAGCTTTGGTGTAATACTTGTGATTAGCGGGTAATGGGATAGCATAGGGGGTGAAGTATGGTCAGACCCGTTAGAATACTCTGGATCAGCGCTGTAGTGGTGAATATCATAGGATTGGCCCTCTTTCTGTTACAGACGAGCCCGGGGTTCAGCCAAGGGTTTATCCTGGATATCGTAAATATAATGCTAACGCAGATCTTAGGCATCCCCTCTGCGATTTTGGTTGTTGCATCGCTTTTTCTGTTGAAGTACACAAGGAAACCGCCAGGCTGGGCAGGGTACACAGGAATCTTCATCATGATAGGGGCGTTACTGTGGATTGGGGGATATTTTCTGTTTTTTGCAGGGCTGATGATATTCGAGAACGTCCGGTAAAAAATACTTTACTGATCGTTCTCGAATGTGCTAAGATGCTGGTACGAGGCAGATTATTTTTTTGACTATAGTAGAACGAACGGTCTCAAATAAAATAGATGAGGAGTGTTAACGATGGGGAAGCTTGACGGGAAGGTTGCATTGATTACTGGAGGGAATAGCGGGATTGGGCTGGCTAGTGCCAGGTTATTTGTGGCGGAGGGCGCCAGAGTGGTCATTACCGGCCGTAATCCGGTATCTCTGCAGGCGGCGGTAGAAGAGCTGGGTGCGGAGCACGTAGTTGCTGTCCAGGCGGATGCGACTGATCCGCAGAGTGCGGTGAAGGCTGTGAATTCAGCAATAGAGGCCTTCGGCAGACTGGATGTGGTCTATGCGAATGCAGGAATCGCGGGCTATACACCGCTGGGCAGCACAGAGCTTGCCACCTTCGAGGAAGTGCTCCGGGTCAATGTGACCGGTACCTTCTTCACCGTCCAGGCTGCACTGCCTCATCTGAAGGCTGGAGCTTCAGTCATTCTGACCGGCTCCGTGTTAGCCAAGGCCGGAAGACCCGGCAATTCCGCCTATGCCGCCAGCAAAGGAGCGGTCAGCAGCATGACGAAGGTGCTGGCCTCCGAGCTGTCTCCGCTGGGCATCCGGGTCAACAACATCGCGCCCGGCGTAACGCGCACTCCGATCTGGGGCGAGTCGGCGATGGATAACTGGAAGCAGGTCGAGGCAGGCATGGCACTGTCGATTCCGCTGGGCCGCGCGGGTGTACCCGAAGAGATCGCTAAGGTAGCACTGTTCCTGGCCTCCGAGGATTCGTCATATATCCAAGGCGCAGATATTGCCGTAGACGGCGGGGCCGGAAGCTCTCCGCTGGGCGCACCGATATACCGCCAGAACGCATAAGGATGGAAAGTGGCAGGAAGAGTGGCTAGTGGCAGGAAGCACCTTGAGGGGTGCTTTTTTGCGTTAAGAGTGAAGCAAGGGCAAAAGAGTGGGAGTATATCTGATTTCACCGGACGCAAGCTGAAAGAGTATATGAGTAGTCCGAAATGTATGCGAAAAACCGAATACAATTTGTTTGCCGGCATTCACCAGTGTGATAAATACCTATGCCAAAGTGAATGGAGTGTTCAGACTAGTCGGAGTCAGCAGCATGAGCGGAGGACATATAGATGAGACTTTTTATTGAAGATTAGATTCCAATAAGAGGTAAAAGGTCTGTGCTGTCGAATAAGAGAATAGATATACAGAGTGAAAAGTTCGCATGTAAGGCTAGTGTTGTGTAAACGCTCACAATAGATGCAGGAGGCGAATCAGGATGGACGGAAGCAAATCGTTGATCTATCAAATTCTCAAGACGATTGAAGAGGGCAAAGAACCGGTACTGGAGAACCTGGAGGGTGTGACGGTCGGGGGCTTCCACAGTGCACTCGAACAGATTGTGGAGAACAAACTGGCGAATAACATCAGCTTCTCCCTCAGCGGTAAAGGTAAGAAGGCGGTCCGCGTCGCGAATACAAGCGGCTCTAAACTGACTGCGCAAGGCGTTAATTATATTCATGTTCAGGACAGCCGCAGCTTCTAGCTCATCCTGATCTTGGAAGAACCGATACTACCCGAACACCCGCAGACTGGAGATGGGTCTCCTGCTGCGGGTGTTTTTTGATGTGGGCAGAATGTGATTTACACCAGCCTTCGGATAACCCGGACCGGTCCGGGTGAACCCGGTTACAGTTGAATAACCGTCCCTCACAATCGGATTTTGCCTTATGGCCTGCAGTACCGTTACTTATAATGAACTTAAGACAGCGGCGGCCGAGCAGGCAGCCAAGGAAGGAAGAGAAGAGTGATGAAACTTCGGATTAAGGAGAGTCAGAACGGCTTGCCGGCAATACCGGTCAAGACCGGGGGCCTGGGGAAGACACTGCGCAGGGACTGGTTCCTGTATGCGATCCTTGTGCCTTTTGTATTATGGTATATCCTGTTTGCCTTTAAGCCGATGTACGGGCTGCAGATTGCCTTCAAGGATTACAGCGTTTTTCAGGGCATCGCGGGCAGTCCGTGGGCAGGCTTCAGCCACTTTGAAGCATTCCTGCAGAGTGATTACTTCCTGCGGGTGCTGAAGAACACGCTGCTGATCAGCTTGTACAGCCTGTTATTCGCATTTCCGGCGCCGATCCTGCTGGCATTGCTGCTTAATGATGTGAAGAACGCCATGTTCAAAAAAACGGTGCAGACCATTACTTACCTGCCCCACTTTATCTCTGTTGTCGTTGTGTGCGGCATCGTAACCAATCTGCTTGCACCCGGCAACGGGATCGTTAACCTTCTGCTGGAGCAGCTGGGCTTCGAGAAAATTTATTTCCTCGCCGTGCCGGAGTATTTCCGCACCATCTTCGTCTCGATGGGCATCTGGCAGGAAATGGGCTTCTCTGCCATTATCTATATTGCAGCGCTGGCAGGCATCAATACGGATCTGTATGAGGCAGCGGTGGTAGACGGAGCTAATAAATGGAAGCGTATGCTAAATGTGACCCTGCCGGGAATTCTGCCTACGATCATGATCATGCTGATTCTGAAGATCGGCAGTCTGCTGGAGGTTGGCTATGAGGCGATTATTCTGCTCTATCAACCTGCAACCTACGAGACGGCAGACGTCATTAACAGCTATGTCTACAGGGAAGGGATCTTGAACGGCCGTTACGACATGGCTACAGCAGTCGGATTATTCAACTCGGTTGTGGGCCTGCTCCTCATTGTAATCTCTAACCGGCTCAGCAAAAAATACACCGGCAACGGTCTCTGGTAGGTGAAGAAATCATGACAGAAAGCCGCGGCGAAAAGCTTTTTTACCGCTTCAATTATGTATTCCTGACGCTTCTGATGATCATTGTCCTGTTCCCTGTACTCTATGTGCTGTCCGCTTCCTTCAGTTCTCCGGATGCGGTGGTGTCAGGCCGGGTGATTCTGTTCCCCGTCGAGCCGACACTGGACGCTTATAAGGCGGTCTTCCGGGAGCCGACCATTTGGCTCGGGTACGCCAATACGCTCTTTTATACTGTCGCAGGTACACTGGTCAGCATGGTACTTACGATCTGCGGTGCATACAGCTTGTCTAAGCGCAGGCTCAAAGGCCGGAAGGCGATCAATCTGATGATATCCTTCACGCTTGTCTTCAATGCGGGCATTATCCCTATCTATATGAACTTCCGCAGCCTGGACATGCTCGATACGCGGAGTGCAATCATCTTCGGCTTCGCTATTTCGACCTTTAATGTTATTATCCTGCGCACCTTCTTCCAGTCTGTTCCCGAAGAGCTGGAGGAGGCAGCCCGCATTGACGGGGCGAGCGAGGCCACCATTCTGCTGCGGATTATGCTGCCCTTGTCCAAGGCTGCCTTGGCGACAGTTACGCTCTTCTATGCGGTGGGGCGCTGGAACGGATACTTCTGGGCCATGGTGCTGCTGCGCAGTGAGGACAAGGTGCCGCTGCAGGTGCTGCTGAACCGTCTGGTGGTACAGATGAAGCCGAGCGATTCCATGATGGTCACGGACAGCTCCTATCTGATTGCAGAAACGGTCATCTACGCCACGATTGTGGTTGCCGTTCTTCCGATGATGCTCTTCTATCCGTTTATCCAGAAGTATTTCGTACACGGAGTCATGATCGGCTCCATCAAGGGCTGAAGCCAGTAGCGGTGCCGCCAGGGAAGCCTTGACCGGAGGCGTACTTGTTTGCATAGAAAAGGGATAAGATATACTAGATAAAAGGGAGGATTATTGTACATGAAAAAGATGAAAAGCCTGCTGCTTGCACCAGCGCTTATGGCCGTCCTGGTATCAGGCTGCGGCGGCAACGAGGGGGCAGCCCCATCCCCGTCAGCGAATGATTCAGGAGCTTCGCCTGCCGCCTCTGCTTCACCGGCAGCAAATGTGGAACCGCGAAACCTTAACTTCTATTATTATAGCCAGGCGCTTCAGATTAACGGCGATTTGCCGATTTTTCAGGAAGCGGCCAAGGCTACCGGCGTCACACTGAAGAATGTAGCTCCGACCGGAGGCGACGATGCCCAGGCGTGGAATCTGCTGCTCGCTTCGGGTGAACTGCCTGATATTGTGGCTTACCAGCTGTCCGGACTTAATAATATCGCTGTTCAGGGCGCGCTTGTGCCGCTGGATGATCTGCTGGCCGAGAATGCTCCGAACTTCAAGGCGTTCCTGGACGGGAACAAGGCGGTTAAGAGTGCCATCACTGCCTCAGACGGCAAGATTTATGTCGTGCCGTTCGTGTCTGACGGGGAAGCCCAGGAGGGCTGGTATATCCGTCAGGATTGGCTCGACAAGCTGGGGCTGAAGGCTCCGGCAACGGTTCAGGAGTACTACGAGGTGCTGAAGGCGTTCCGTGAACAGGACCCTAACGGAAACGGCAAGAAGGACGAGGTGCCTTTCTTCTCCCGCAATGCTACTTCCGGCTTCGCTTCCCTGTTTCCGCTGTGGGATGCCTCGCTGTCCTTCAAGCTGAAGGACGGCAAGATCGTATACGGGCCGAACGAGCCGGAGTATAAGACGGCTGCGACCGAGACAGCCAAGTGGTACAAGGAAGGGCTGATTGATAAGGAGATCTTCACCCGCGGCAATACCGCACGTGATATTCTCTTTGCGAATGATACCGGCGGTTCTGTACATGACTGGTTCGCCAGTACCGCCAATTACAACAATAAGCTCCAGCCGACTCTGCCGGATTTCTCGCTGCGTCCTATCGCACCTCCGGCCAGCATTTCCGGCAAGGTATTTGAAGTAACCAAGCGCAATCCGCTGGGCAACGATGCCGGCTGGGCGATTTCAGCGAATGCCAAGGACCCGGCGGCTGTACTGCGTTATATGGATTTCTGGTGGACTGAAGAAGGACGCCGTCTGCATAACTTTGGAATCGAAGGCGAAACGTACACGGTGGTGGACGGCAAGCCGGTATTCACCGAGAAGGTATTGAATGAGCCTGCTGTAGTCGATTATCTGATCAAGACCACCGGTGCCCAGTTGACGATCGGCGGACATCAGGATTTCGCCTACGAAGAGCAATGGACGAATAAGATCGCTCTGGAAGGCGTGAAAATGTATGTGGACAATAACTACTTCGCCCCGGAGTACCAGGTGCCGCAGCTGAACTTCACCCTGGATGAGGACAAGAAGATTAAGGAGCTGTTCCCGCCGATCGAAACCTATGTGATGGAAACTTCGCAGAAGTGGTTCATGGGTGGAGAGGCAGTGGAGGGCAGCTATGACGCATTCGTTCAGCAGCTGAAGCAGCTGAAGCTGGATGAAGTACTGGAAATCTATAATACGGCTTACGCGCGTTATCTGGAACAACAATAATCAGTTCCGCCTCCTCCGGCCGGAGGAGGCTTTTGAAGGAGGAGGCACCTATGATCAAGCGGACATATACCATGGTCGTAATTGATGATATCCGCGCTGTCGTGAACGGGATCTCCCGGGATATGGACTGGAGCGAACTGGGGATAGACATCGTGGGCACGGCATCCAGCGGCGAGGGAGGTCTGGCGCTCGTGAAGAAGAAGCTGCCCGATATCATTGTGACGGATATCCGTATGCCCAGGCTGAGCGGCATTGAGATGATGCGGGAGCTGCGGCCGCAGCTCCCGCAGGCCAAATTTATCTTCATCAGCGGCTATTCCGATTTCGATCATGCGCAGGAAGCGCTTCGTCTGGGCGCCTTCGATTATATCCTTAAGCCCTTCACGCCGAGGCAGCTGGCCGAAGTGGTGAAGAAGGCTGCGGAGGAGCTGGAGAGAGAGCGGCAGCACAGCGAGGAGCTGAGCGACATGCAGCAGAAGCTGCGGGAGAGCATGCCGTTATTGCGCCAGGAATACCTCAGCCTGCTGGTCCGCTTCTCGGCCCAACCGGAGACGCTGCGCAGGCGCTGGGAATTTCTGCAGATGGATATGCAGTCCTCTCCGCTCGCCGTCGTGGTGCTGGAGATTGACCATTTCGTACAGAAAAGCGAGGAGATTCCGGTTAATGATGCGGAGCTGCTGCGGTTTGCCGTGCAGAACATCGTAGAGGAGACTGTGCTCCGGGTGGCCAAGGGAACGCTGTTCCGCGAATCGGTTCACCGCTTCGTGCTCATTGTCAACACAGGGGACGGGGCCAGCGCACTGGGAATCGCCGAGGAATGCCGGGAGAACGCCGAGCGTTACTCCAAATGCACGGTCTCGGCAGGCGTAAGCCGGACGGTTCAGGAGCTGGATGAGCTTCCCGTTGCCTATCAGCAGGCGGTAGAGGCACTAACCTACACCTTCTATACCGGCGGCAACAGTGTATTCTTCTGGGAGCATATCACGCAGCGCCCCGAGGTGCTTCCGCGTCCTGATGCCGATCTGGAGAAGGAACTGGTCTATGCGCTGCGCTCCGGTAATGCCGGGCAGGCCGAGAAGTTGCTGCTGATGCTGCTGGAAACTGCCGGGAAGACAGAAGCCCTGCCTTCGCCGGACAGTGCGAAGGCGCTCTGTGTAGAGCTTGCCGCTCTGATCCGCAATGCGGTGTCTGAACTGGCCGGGAGTCCGGAGCTGACCGAGCTAATGAAGGCATTGACCTCGCCCCGCGCGGTGCTGAGCGATCTGCGCGAATCGCTGAAGCAGCTGTGCAAGCTGAGCTGTGCGCAGGTCCAGTCCCGGCTGCAATTCAGTGCCCAAGAGGCGATTCAGGCGGCTATCCGCTACATTCGTGAGCATCTGCATCTCAATCTGCTGGTCGGCGACTATGCTGCCCATGTTCACCTGAGCACCAGCTATTTCTCCAACCTGTTCAAGAAGGTGACCGGGCTCTCTGTCGGCGCTTTCGTCATCCAGGAGAAGATGGAGCAGGCCAAGCTGCAGTTGGCCGGTGACCGGCCCATCGCCGAAATTGCCGAAAGCCTCGGCTATGAGGAGCGCTCCTATTTCAGCGATGTCTTTAAGAAAACGACCGGCATGACGCCTACGGAATTCCGGGCGGCCTATGGGCCCAGACAGGGCAACGGATGAGAAAGCCGATTTTGCGGACATTCCTGCACAATTCCACCTTCAAAACCAGGCTCTGGATCGGCATTGTGTCCATCGTGATTCTGGCGATATGGGTTACAGGCGTCTCCTCACAATACCTGGCTTCGCGGCTTCTGGAGCGCAAGACGGCAGAGCTCAGCCAGATGATGATCGGCAAATCGGCCCAGGCGCTGGAGGAGAAGCTGCGCAAGGTCCGGCTGTCGGTCCTGACCTTTATGATGAGTCCGCCCTTCGAGGATATTCTCCGCGCCTCGCCGGGAACAGAGGCCAGCTACTATTCTTATTTCGCGCTGAACAACGCGCTGCAGGTGCCCCTGGTCCAGATGCAGCTAATCGAGCCATCCATTGATTCGGTGCTTGTGTCCACGCCCATTGGTGAATTCTATTCTGTCACCGGGGCGAAGCGGACGAATCTGGATTTCGCGGACACTCCGCTAAGCCGGATTATGCAGGAGAAGACGCTGCCGCTCTGGGTTCCGGCCCACCGTGACGGGCTGTTCGAGAACAGCGGCCGTGTCCTCAGCCTGCTGATTGAGCCGATCTCGGCCTATCGGGGAACCGATGTGCAGGTGGTCGTCAATGTGCGGGAGTCTGCCATCAAGGAATATGCCGAGACGAATGTGGTCGGCGACAGCGGAAGCATTGCAGTCATTGACGCAGCAGGTAATCCGGTGATGGATGAGCATTCCCGCTTCGTGGCCCCCATGCGGGAAGCGGCCTTCCAGAGCGAGGTTAACACAGGGCGCAATCATTTTGAATACAGGTTCGAAGGGAAGGAATATCTGGTCAATTGGGCCAAGGTGACCTTTCCCGATAATTGGATGATCTTCTACTTCCAGCCCAAGGCTGTGCTGCTGAAGGATATCCGTTACATGTGGTGGGCCACACTTATAATCGTTTTCGCTCTCATTCCGCTGGCACTGATTCTGTCGAAGTGGATGACCGGCCTGCTGATCCGCCCTCTCTACCGGCTGCAGCGTCTGATGTCCAGAGCCGGTGACAATGATCTCTCCGTGCGCTTCTCCAGCGATTACAAGGATGAGGTGGCACAGGTGGGCGAACGTTTCAACATCATGCTGGTCAAAATTGAGCAGCTCATCCAGAACGTCACCGAGGCGGAGAAGCAGAAGCGCGTCTCTGAGGTCAAGGCGCTACAGGCGCAGATTGATCCTCATTTTCTCTACAACACCTTAAATACGATTCTCTGGAAATCGGAATCCCGCAAGCAGGAGGATGTGAAGGAGATGATTGTCTCCCTGTCCCAGCTGTTCCGGCTTGGGCTTAATAACGGCCATGATCTGACAACCGTAGCCAAGGAAGTAGATCATGTCACCCGTTACTTAAGCCTACAGCAGCAGTGCTACGAGGAGCTGTTCACCTATGAGATTACGGTGGAGGAGGGGCTGGACGAGCAGCCGCTGCTAAAAATCCTGCTCCAGCCCCTGGTGGAGAACTCGATTCTCCACGGATTCAGGAGTGAAGGCCATACCGGACGGATCATCATCCGCGTGTACCGGGAAGGGACCTTCATCGTCTGTAAGGTGGAGGACAACGGGGAAGGCTTCGACAAGGAGCGGGTAGAAGCCGGACTTGTCTCAGCAACCGGGCAGGAGCATGGCGGCTACGCTCTGCGGAATGTCTACACCCGGCTGCGCCTGCACTATGGGGACAAAGCCGTAATGGAGCTGGAGAGCGAGCCCTACAAGCTTACCGCCGTAACCCTCCTGTTTCCGGGAGAGTATGAAGATAACTAAAGCAGCGGCGGAGAAGCCGCGCCGGGCAGGGTCCGGCAGGAACAAACTATGAATATCTGGAGGGATTGTGTTGAAACCGGAACGACTTATTTATACCTTCGTCAGCTACGCTGCCCATTATGATGCAGACTGGGGCAAGGGTGTCGCCCTTGACGGGATTGAGCGGACTGCGGAGCTTGCGCACAAATATGCGATTCCCGTAACCTGGATCGTCAACCGGGGCTCGATTCCGGTCCTGCGGGAACGGATCGGGGAATGGCATGCGGCCTACGGCGATGAGGTCATCCTGCAATGCCCCTTTTTCGAAGAGGAGGCTGGCTCCTCCAAGGAGGTGCTGAAGCGGCGGCTGGAAGAAGATTGGTCGCTGTTGCAGGAGGCATTCCCATGGGCCGCCACCAAGGTGGCCGCAAGGGGGAAGATATACAATGAAGTGATTGAAGTGCTGGAGGAACTGGATTTTGAAGGCATGTGGGGGTATTGCTATGAGCAGTTCTGGTGGGATGGCATCACCCATAAGGGCATTCCCTGGGGGTCCTGGTATGTGGACAGCGGAAGCTTCAAGGTGCCGCATCCCGGCCGGGGCCAGGTGGTGGCCTGTGAATGGACCGCCCGGGACCTGCACTCCACCTACCATACCGGCAGCCCGGTCATCTATTCCACGGACCCCAACGATGTGCTGCGCGCCGGTCTGTGTACGGGAGAGAATATCGACTACTGGAAGCATCTGTTCGATGAATATTTGTTCAATACAGATTATAACGGGCAGGTGTTTTTCCTCCAGCAGCAGGAAGGCCATGAGATGGAGTTCACAGACCGGTTCACTGTATTCCCGGCTTCCCATGTCGAGGAATGTGCGGGGATGCTGGATCTCTTTTTCAACTATATTACCAGCTATCCTATTACCTTAACGAATTTACCCCATGCTGTACGCCTGTATAAAGAGCAGAATGAATACACGGCACCGTCCTATATGCTGACCCATGATTATCCGGTACGGCCGGAGGTTAACGAATACACCATGACTCTGGGCGGAGTGGGCTTCGGCCCTTGGCCGGAAACCTTTCTATACTATGATAAAGAGTGCCAGCTGTCCTTCGTGGAGGGAGAATGCAGGCCCCGCCTGCTGCGCAATTACATCGGCAAGCTGAACATGAACGATGATTTCACAGAAGCTGTTCCGCCGGTATTCGTGACGAAGTATCTGAAGACAGATACGGTGATTGAGCTTGAATATGAGATTGGGAGCAGCAGCGCTGTTCCGTTCGGGTTAGTGTACTGGGATGATCTGGCGGGCTATGAAGTCAGCGCATGTTCAGGCGGTGCTGAAGTTAAGCTGATTAAGGATAAGCTTGCCTTCCTCAGATTCAATCTGACCGGCGGCCGGCAGACAATTGGACTTACACTCCGCTTAAAAAGGAGGCTGGAAGACCATGCATAAAGTACTGCGTGAACTTAAGGCGGATGAGCGTCTGTTCTTCGAACAGGCCCTGAAGTTTGCGGTAGATAAAATTGAGCAGAATCTGCCCGTATTTACGGAGCTGTTCCCGGCGTCCGCCAGCCAAGATCTGGTCTATCCCGCGATAGAGAATACGGACTGGACAGCCAGCTTCTGGACCGGCATGGTCTGGCTGGCGTATGAATGGACCGGAGACAGCAGGTACCGGGAAGCGGCAGAAGAGCAGCTGGACAGCTTCCGGCGGCGGGTGGAGGAGCGGATCGCGGTGGATACGCATGATCTGGGGTTTCTGTACAGCCTCTCGGCGGTTGCTGCTCACCGGATTACCGGCAATCCGGCGGCGCGGGAGATGGCGCTGGAAGCGGCCGGACTGCTGGCGGACCGTTACTTTCCCGAGGCTGGAATCATTCAGGCATGGGGAGATCTGAATGACCCGGCGCAGCGCGGCCGGATGATTATCGACTGCCTGCTGAATCTTCCGCTGCTCCACTGGGCTGCTGAAGAGACCGGGGACAGCGCCCTGGCATCCATAGCCCACCGACACGCCCGGCAATCAGCCCGGTATCTGGTCCGTCCAGACCATACCTCCTATCACACCTATTATATGGACGCGGAAACGGGCAAGCCGCTGTACGGCAACACTCATCAGGGGTATGCCGATGATTCCTGCTGGGCGAGAGGGCAGGCCTGGGGCATATACGGCTTCGCGCTTGCCTATGCGCATACGGGCGATTCATCGCTGCTTGACGCCTCCAGGCAGTTGGCCGACTATTTCCTGTCCAAACTTCCGGCAGACGGCATTGTCTATTGGGATCTGATATTTACGGATGGTGACCGTCAGGAAAAAGACAGCTCGGCCGCCGCTATTGCCGTCTGCGGGCTGCTGGAGCTGTGCCGGCAATTACCGGCTGAAGATCAGGGTGCAGCCGGATACAGGGAGGCTGCCCTGGAGATGCTGGTTATACTCGCTGAACGGTACACAACGAAGGAGCATCCCCATTCCAACGGAATTCTGCTGCATGGTGTCTATAACAAACCACGGGGCTGGGGGATTGATGAATGCACCCTCTGGGGGGATTACTTCTACTGTGAGGCCTTAATGCGGGTGCTTGGAGAGTGGCGGCGTTATTGGTAGACAAGTTCTGGTGACCCGGATCGACATTTTGAATATATCATGATATATTATTATGTATGATACCGAAAAATGAACGTCAGGGGACCAGGAATGTTATGGCTGAATCAACCTCTTCCAAGCCGATGTATGAGAAGATCTTTGATGAAGTGAAGGAGAGCATCCTTACGGAGGCTTATAAACCCGGAGAGCGGGTTCCTTCCGAGAAAGAGCTGGCCGAGACCTATAGTGTCAGCCGCATAACCAGCAAAAAAGCACTTGAGATGCTTGCCGCCGAACGGCTGATCGTCCGTAAGCCCGGCCGCGGCTCGTTCGTGGCCGATGGTTCCGCTAAGCAGCCTGACCCGGGGATGAGCCTTACAGCCCCGGCTGCGATGAATATTCGTGCCAATGAGAAAACAATCGGCCTGATTATCACCGACTTTGGCAACAGCTACGGGACAGGGCTGATTTACGGGATGGAGCAGGCTTCACGCGACAATGACTGCTTTCTGGTGCTGCGCAGAACCTTCGGTGTTCCGGAGAATGAAGAGCAGGCGGTCCAGAAGCTGCTGAATCTGGGTGTGGACGGTCTGATTATTTTCCCGGCCCAGGGCGAGTTTTTCAATGCGGAAATTCTGAAGCTGGTCATCGGACGTTTTCCGCTCGTGCTGGTAGACAGACATCTAAAAGGAGTAGCTGCGGCCTCCATCAGCACCGATAATCTGCAGGCAGCTCTTGAAGCGACGGAGTATTTATTTGACCTCGGGCATACGCATATTTCGTTTCTGTCTCCGCCTCCCGTGGATACCACTGCGGTGGAGGACCGGATTGAGGGCTTCATTCAGGCTCATGCCCAGCGGGGAGTCGTGGTTGATAAGGAACTGTGGGTCAGTGATTTAACCTCGACGCTGCCGAAGTTTTTTCATGCGGATAATATTGAGCGGGATATCTCGCGGCTGGTCACCCATCTGCAGAGCCATCCGTCCGTAACGGCGTTATTTGCCATTGAATACAATATTGCGCTGCTCGCGAAGACGGCGGTGGAACGTCTGGGGCTGCGCATACCTGAGGATATTTCCATTATCTGCTTCGACAGTCCGCCGACACAGCTGGGAGGCGGGTATGCGTTCACCCATATGCGGCAGAATGAAGAGGAGATGGGCCGGATGGCCCTGGAGAATGTGCTCAGTATTATGAATGGGCAAGCCGTCCCCAATAAGGTGATGCTGGAAGCTGAGCTGGTGCCCGGGAATTCGACCGGTCCTGTCCGAAACAACTAGCTGTTATAATCCGAGAACCCATTCTGCCGAATGGGTTTTTTTGGTGCGTCTAATTGACTTCTTCCGGTAGGGGGTGAAGCTTGCAATCTAGTGGATTACCGTGAATTTCATATATTAGTATATTATTATCTGAAAATATATATTGACATACCAATAGCATATCAATATACTCATTTGTGAAAGCGCTTCATTACACAAAAGGAGGTCATTCCAACTGAAAGCGACTATAGAAACACCTGATTCCCTGAAGAAGCTGGCTGACCGTGTACGTAACACACTGCCGGACCATCCGCGCTTGGCTGACATGTTCGAACAATGCATGCTCAACACCTGGAACACAACGATCAAGCGCAATCCGGATGGAACCACCTTTGTCATTACCGGTGATATCCCGGCCATGTGGCTGCGGGATTCCACCGCACAAGTCCGCCCCTTCCTGATCCCCGCCTCCGGGGACGAAGAGATGGCCGGCATGATTGAAGGGCTTATCGCACAGCAATTCGCCTATATTGCCCTTGATCCCTATGCAAATGCGTTCAACCGGGAAGCGGATGGACGGGGTCACCAGGAAGACAAGACAATGATGAATCCATGGATTTGGGAACGGAAATACGAAATCGATTCCCTCTGCTATCCCATTCAGCTTAGCTATCTGCTATGGAAAAACACCGGGCGGGTCACGCAGTTCAATTCAGCGTTTGAAGCCGGAGTGTGGCAGATTATTAAATTGTGGATCAGGGAGCAGAATCATGAGAGCGGTTCCGATTATGTTTTTGAGCGCATGAACGGTGTCCCAACGGATACCCTTGTGCGCGGCGGCAAAGGAGCTGTTACCGCCTACACCGGAATGACCTGGTCAGGCTTCCGCCCAAGTGATGATGCCTGCGAATACGGTTACCTGGTTCCTGCCAATATGTTCGCCGTCGTGGTCCTGTGGTACGTTAGCGAAATCGCATCTGATGTGCTTGGCAACCCGGAGCTTGCACAGGCAGCGGAAGATTTGGCTGAGCAGATTAACGGGGGGATCAAGCGGTATGGCATTGTACAGCACCCTGAATATGGCCCGGTATACGCCTATGAGACCGATGGCCTGGGAGGGGTGAACCTTATGGATGACGCCAATGTGCCCAGCCTGCTGTCCATTCCTTACCTTGGCTATGTGCCTGCAGATGATCCGGTGTATCTCAACACCCGCAAGCTTATTTTAAGCCGGACCAATCCTTATTTCTATGAAGGCAAAGCCGCAGCGGGTATTGGAAGTCCGCATACCCCTCCGCATTATATATGGCCTATCGCCTTGGCGGTTCAGGGAATGACCTCCGGGAAGAGGGAGGAGCAGGAGGCTCTGCTGGGGCTGCTGGAACAGACGGATGCCGGGACCGGATTCATGCATGAGGCTTTTCATGCGGATGATCCGCAGAGGTATACCAGACCCTGGTTCTCCTGGGCCAATATGATGTTCTGCGAGCTGCTGCTTATGCGCTGCGGAATTGAGGTGAAGCGAGGCTGAGCAGCGTTGGCTCCTATAACAGACAAATACAAATTAAGGGGATGAAGCAATGAGAAAAGGATGGGTTACGGCACTTTCGGTGATGATGGTCGCTGCCTTGGCGGCTGGCTGCAGCGGCAATTCGGGAAAAGAAAGCCCTGCAAATGACGGCAAAGCCGGAAGCGGCAGCAGCGGGAAGAAGACGGAGCTTACGTTCTGGGGCGACTGGGGCGGTGAAGGCCAGAAACAGTTCGAGACCATGGTGGATGCCTTCAACAAATCACAAGACAAGATTCATGTGAAATATGTGCTGCAGCAGGATATGATCACCAAATTCCTGACTGCGGCTACGAATGGCGGCGCTCCCGATGTGCTGTTCTGGGACCGCTGGCGGACCTCGCTGTATGCTCCCAAGAACGTGCTGCATCCGGTGGATGAGTACTTAACGCGTGACGGTATCTCCAAGGATGATTTCTACAGCGAGTCCTTGACCGAGCTCTCCTATGACAATAAGCTATACGGGCTTCCGCTGACCGTTGATGCCCGGGCATTATTCTACAATAAGAAGCTGCTGGACGAAGCGGGGCTTCAGCCTCCGGCTACCTGGGATGAACTGGAGCAGGCTGCTGCCAAGCTGACTAAGTGGAACGGCGACAAGCTTGAGGTGGCAGGCTTCTCCATGGGTGACCTCGGCCTGTTCAATATGTATCTCCAGCAGGCAGGCGGCCAGATGCTTACAGAGGATGGTAAAACCAATTTCAATAATGAGCAGGGCAAGCAGGTGCTTGAATTCTGGGACCGCCTGATGAACAAAGAGAAGGTGTATAAGGTTGGCTTTGAGCTGGGACTTGGCGAAGGGCAGGATGCCTTCGTTACGGGCAAGGTCGCCATGCTCTATTCCGGGCCCTGGATGCTCAGTACCTATAACAAATACGGTAAAGATCTCGATTATGGCATTGTACCGCCTCCTGCCGGACCGAACGGCGACAAGGGCAGTGTGATGGGCGGCTTCGGACTCGTTATTCCTGAGGGCTCCAAGCATCATGATGAGGCATGGGAATTCATTAAATGGTGGACAGCGAATAAGGATAATGCCTTGCTGTGGGCCAAGACCAGCCTGAATCTTCCGGGCTTCAAGCCTTCGATGGAAGATCCGTTTTTCCAGGATGATCCGCAGTGGAAGCCGTTTCTGGATACGCTGGAATTCGCCAAAATCCGTCCGGCGCATCCCGGATATTCTGTGATGGAGACCGATGCGCTTGCACCTAATCTTCAGCTGAACCAGCAGAACAAGCTGAGCATTGAAGATACCCTGAAGAAGGCTCAGGAGCAAGGAGACAAAATGCTGGAGGATAACGCGGTTGTTAAGTAGTCTGCCAGGGAACCTTGCCGGATGATGAGAGGGGGAGTTGTATGGCTTCCATGAGAAAAGTGGAACGGCACGAAGCCCGGACAGCCTATGTATTCATTACGCCTACGGTGCTGCTGTTCGCTGTATTTACAGTCATCCCTGTTGTGATGGCTCTATATTTAAGCTTCACCAACTATGATGTGCTTAGCAGAAATGACTGGGTCGGCCTGGAGAACTACCGCCGCCTGATTGATGATAGTCTGCTATGGAAGACATTCAAGAATGTGTTCTTGTACTCCATTATTTTTGTTCCGCTGAATATTATCATTTCCCTGCTGCTGTCGATGCTGCTGAGCAGGGCGTGGCGGGGGGTTAAGCTGTTCCGCACCTTCTATTATTTGCCCACGCTGACCTCGGCGGTAGCAGCGGCGACCGTATGGATCTGGCTGCTGCATCCTGAATTCGGTCTGGTGAACGGCTTGCTGTCCTATGTGGGCATTACCGGCCCGGCCTGGCTGTCCGAGACAAGTACGGCCATGCTGTCCATTGTGATGCTCACCCTCTGGCAATCCGTGGGCTCCAACATGATTATTTATCTGGCCGGTCTGCAGGGTGTCCCGGATTATCTCTATGAATCGGCACGGCTGGACGGGGCGAACAAATGGGCCAGCTTCCGCTACATCACTTGGCCGCAGCTGCGGCCGACGACCTTCCTGGTCAGCACGATGGCGATTATTGGTGCACTGCAGCTGTTTGACCAGGCCTTTGTGCTAACGCAGGGCGGTCCGGCCAATGTGACCAAGACCCCGGTCTATCTAATCTATCAGCAGGGCTTCAATCAGCTGCAAATGGGCTATGCCTCGGCGCAGGCCTTTGTGCTTGCTGTAGCCATTCTTATTTTTTCGCTGATTAATATGCGGGTCTCCAAGGCGGAAGAGTCGATCATTTAGGGGCAGCTTGTCCAGGAAAAGGAGGTTCACAGGATGGGTGTTACTGGCGGTTCGGCCTTGAAGCAGGGCCTCTACAAGCTCATTTTTTATATTGTATGTATCCTTATAGCAGTTGTTATGTTTCTGCCATTCTACTGGAGTCTGCTAACCTCGCTGAAGCCGGATGATGAGATTTTTGCGATGCCGATCCAGTGGTTTCCGAAGCATCTGACCTTTGAGCATTACCGCAAAGCCTTTTCAACGGTGCCTTTTGCTTTATTCTTCTGGAATTCGCTCGTGCTTGCCGTGTCGGGCGTGCTGGCCAACCTGTTTTTTGGATCACTTAGCGGCTATGCCTTTGCGAAGCTGAGATTCAGGCTGAACAAACCGGTGTTCCGCGTGCTGCTGGCGGCAATGATGATTCCCGGCATTGTGACCATGATCCCGACAGTGTACGTGATGCGCCATATCCCGTTTGCCGGGGGCAATGATATTTTTGGCGGGGGCGGCAATGGGCTGATGAACTCGTTCTGGGGCATTATTCTTCCCGGGGCCTCCGGGAGCTTCGCGGTGTTCTTCATGAGGCAATTTTTTCTTACGCTCCCCAGTGACATGCTGGAGATGGCCCGGATTGAGGGCTGCGGGGAGTTTAAAATTTTTTGGCGGATTTATCTGCCGCTTACCCGTCCGGCGCTGGCTACCTTGAGCATCTTCACCTTCCAGGCCGGCTGGAACAGCTTCCTGTGGCCGATGATCGTGCTGAATGATCCGGACAAGGCAACGATTCAGATGGGCCTGCAGGCTTTTTCATATAATTTCCAGACGGACTACGGGCCGATGATGGCCGGGGCGCTGGTGGCAATCCTGCCGATACTGGTGCTGTTTCTAGCGCTGCAGCGTTATTTTGTACAGGGGATTGCCTTCAGCGGCATCAAAGGCTGAGTGATCTGCCAGAGGCAAATTATATACGGGGAGAGAGACCATATGAAGCAAATAGAGCTTGAACAATGGGCGGAACGGGCGGACTCGGCGCAGGAAGCGCTGGAGGTATTCTTCTGGAACGAAGCTATCGGAATGTATGACATTGAGACT
Organism: Paenibacillus sp. FSL H8-0122; assembly: GCF_038005345.1. Taxonomy (NCBI): domain Bacteria; kingdom Bacillati; phylum Bacillota; class Bacilli; order Caryophanales; family Paenibacillaceae; genus Paenibacillus; species Paenibacillus sp. FSL H8-0122. The sequence continues at coordinate 781,188 of NZ_JBBOTB010000001.1, forward strand.
CCTTGTCCAGATGGAGAATGTAATACGGTCTTTCATTACTGGTGGATGGCACACGCCGTGGATGTGCTGGTAGACGGTCTGCTGCGGACCGGGGCTGCGGGATACCGTGAACGACTATCCGCTCTGCATGCGGGGCTGCTCCGCCGCAATGACGGAGTATGGCCCAATGAGCTGTACGACGACATGGAGTGGATGGCCTTGGCCTGGCTCCGCGCTTATCAGGCAACGGGAGATGAGCTCTACAAAGAGACGGCCCTTATCCTCTGGACGGATATCAGAACCGGCTGGAACAGCCATTCAGGGGGCGGCATTGCCTGGCAGAAAACGCAGCTTGATTACAAGAACACCCCGGCGAATGCCCCGGCTGCGATCCTAGCCGTCCGCCTCTATCAGGCTTTTGGAGATCCGCAGGACCTGGAGTGGGCGCATGCGCTGTATAGCTGGCAGCAATCCCATCTGGTGGACCCGGACACGGGCTTCGTCTGGGATGGGATGAACCGTACCGGTGACGGCGGGATCGATAAGGATTGGAAATATACGTACAATCAAGGTGTATATATCGGTGCGGCTATCGAGCTGTACCGGATTACCGGGAACCGTGTCTATCTTGAGGAGGCCCGGCGCACCTTCGCCGCAGCGGTCAAGGAACTGGCTGGCCCGCATGACGGCGTACTCCCGGATGAGGGGGGCGGCGATGCCGGTCTCTTCAAGGGAATTCTGGTCCGCTATGCGGCAGAACTGGCATTGGCCGAGCCGGAAGACGGAGCGGCTGCAGCCTTCCTGCGCAGCAACGCAGAGATGCTGTGGGACCAAGGGAGGGCAGCAGACCGGGTTCTGTTCGGACCCGATTGGACTACGGCACCTTCGGGCGTTGTTCAATTGAGCACCCAGCTGAGCGGTATTAAGCTGCTGGAACGGATGGCTGTGCTTGAAGGGGCAAGGCAGCCGAATGCTCAACCCTCATTTTAAATAGGAGGAGCTGGCTTATGGATCATTATAACGGGACAGCATTAGCAGAGAACTGGGCAGCACGTGCGGACTGGCTTCAAGACTCCTTCTGGCAGCACTATTATAATGCGGACAGCGGAATTATGAACCAATGGTATCCGCGGGAATACAGCAGGGCAGGCGACAATTTCTACTACTGGTGGCAGGCTCATGTCATTGATGTTCTGACCGATGCTTATGAACGGACGGGGGATTCCAAATATGCCGAACGCATCCGCAGCCTGAGCCGCAGCTTACACGCCTATAACGGCGGGACGTTCACGCATAATTATTATGATGATATGGAATGGACTGCCCTTGCGCTGCTGCGGGCCTATAAGGCTACCGGCGAAGCGGAATACCTGAATGCTGTCCTTGAATTATGGGCGGATATTCAGACGGCCTGGAATGAACACTGCGGGGGCGGCATGGCCTGGAAAAAAGATCAGCTGGATTACAAGAACACCCCGGCGAATGCCCCGGCCGCTATTCTGGCCGCCCGCCTATACTCGCTGCGTGGACAGGAGGAGGATTTGAACTGGGCGATCCGGATTTACCGCTGGAACCAGGCCAATCTGGTGGACCCGGACACCGGGTTCGTATGGGACGGAATCAACCGGCAGGGGGATGGGCAGATCGATTACGACTGGGAATTCACTTACTGTCAGGGCGTGTTCGTGGGAGCGGGGATAGAGCTCTGCCGTGTCACCGGCGATTCCGGCTATGCCGCAGATGCCCGTCGGACCGCTGAGGCCTGCATAGACCGCTTATGCCATTCTGAATCGCTGCTGCTGCCGGATGAAGGGATTGACGACACCGGATTGTTCAAGGGAATTCTGATCCGCTATCTGGTACAGCTGGAGCAGCATTTCCCCGGAAATGACCGGGTCCGTGAAGTCATATTGGCCAATGCCCGGACGCTATGGGCGCAAGGGCTGGACCGGACGCTGGGGCTGTGCGGACCCTCTTGGGAGCAGGTTCCCGGGCTGCCGGTACAACTCAGTGTACAGCTAAGCGGTCTGATGCTGCTAGAGGGAGCAGTCAAGCTTGATCATTAGCCCATTGCCGCCTGACGGTTGTGGACTGGATGTACAAATGAAGGGGGTACCCGGAAATGTTCACCTGGAAGAAAATAAGAAGTGCCGCTGTTCTCTGTCTGTTGTCCCTGTCTCTGTCTGTGCCGTCTCCCGGTGCAGGAGGTACGGCAGAGGCATTCACCGTCTCTAACGCTGATGCTGCAATGAACTCATTTGTGCAAGTATTCTATGATTCTTCCGCCAAATACTTCTATACCAACAGTGATCATCTGATTCATTCTGAACATGCTCACGGGCCGAACGGGGGACTCTACACCGATTTCTGGTGGGAGGCACAGCTCTGGGAGACCGTAATGGATGCCTACGAGCGCACGGGCAGCAATGTCTACCGCACGATGATCGATGAGATCTACACCGGATTCAACGCCAAATACCCGGATATGATGACGAATCCGTTCAACGATGACCTGGGCTGGTGGGCGCTGGCCTGCGCAAGAGCCTATGAACTGACGGGAACGGCGGAGTATCTGAACCGTGCCAGCTTCCTGTTTGGCCAAATCTACAGCGAATGGGACAGCACATACGGCGGCGGGATCTGGTGGAGAAGGGACGCCCATGTCCCGGGCCAGGCCAACGCCCAGAAGAATATGGCCACGAATGCCCCGATGGTCATGACCGCAGTCAAGCTGTATAGTGCCTACAATGATCCTGCTTATCTGACCAAGGCTACACAAATCTATAATTGGACCAAATCCACCCTGGTCAATGGCAGCAAAATCAACGATCATATTGAAGGTGCGGGCAGCGGTCTCATTAAGGATTGGGATTTCACTTACAATTACGGAACGTTCCTGGGGGCGGCTGTATCCCTGTATCAGGCTACCGGAACAGCCGCCTACCTTACGGATGCCAATAATGCAGCCGGGTATGCTGTTAACAAAATGGTATCAGCCCAGACTCTGTTGTATGAAGGGGAGAATGATGCTGCGGGCTTTAAAATGGTCTTTGCCCGCAACCTGAACCGCCTCCGTACGCTGGGCGGACAGCCGCAATACTTAAGCTTTCTTCAGCAGAATGCAACGCAGGCCTGGAATCACCGCCGCATGAGCGACGGAATCATCGGCAGTGACTGGCTGCGTAATACGGGCACTTCCTATGTGCAGAGCCTGGCCGCCGCTGCGGGCGCTTCCATTCTGCAACTCGTTCCCGCTGACGGCTACACCGGGTACATTGCGGGCAACGGGGCTTATGAAGCGGAGAATGCCGCGCGGACGCTGGTTGGCGGAGGCGGGATGATCAATGAGAGCACTAATGCCGGCTTTACCGGAAGAGGGTATGTCGGGGGCTGGAACACAAGCGGCACCTCCATTGATTTCTATGTCAACCAGAATGCGGCCGGAACCAGAACTGTCACCTTCCGCTACGCGGCGGCGGCAGGCAATGCTTCCCGCTACGTGAAAGTGAACGGCGTGGTTACTACCTCCAATCTGGTGTTCAATTCCACCTCCAGCTGGAGCACCTACGGAACGGTATCCGTCACGATCCCGCTGAACGCTGGCTCTAACACGATTCAACTCGGGTATAACAGTGCGCTCGGAAATACGAACTATCTGAATGTTGATTTGCTGAGCGGGCTTTGAAGGCCACAGCAGTACAAAGGGAGCGCCGTGAATGGCGCTCCCTTCTGCTTGCTTATTCATCCTAGTCCCCGGTCTCGACGATCCAGACCTCCGGCAGATTGCGGTACTGCTCGGCGTAGTCGAGACCGTAGCCGACAACAAATTCGTCGGGGATATCAATCCCGCTGTAGTCAATGGGAACATCGACGAGGCGGCGGGAAGGCTTGCTGAGGATGGTGCAGATACGCACGCTTGCCGCCTCGCGCAGGGCGAACAGCTCCTTCAGATGCTGAAGCGTCAGGCCGGTGTCGATCAGATCCTCGACCAGCAGGATATGCTTGCCGCGGATATCCATGTCGATATCCTTCTTGATCGTAATGACGCCGGAGGAGGTAGAGCTTGCCCCGTAGCTGGACACCGACATATAGTCGACGCCGACCGGAAAGGTGATCTCACGCATCAGATCAGACATGAAGACGGCCCCGCCCTTAAGAATGCCGATAAGCACCAGTTCCTTGCCTTCGTAATCGCGCGATATTTCAGCGCCCAGTTCCTGTACTCGCTGCTGCAGTTGGTCCTTGCTGACCAGAACTTTGGTAATTTGGGTCATGGTTGACGCTCCTTATGGATTAGGATGTGATCACGAGGAGGATCTGTCCTTTTCCTTAAGCATAACATCATGTGCGCCTCCTTCAAAGATCGTTGTTGAGGAGACCAGGGTAATCTTGGCCTTCTGCTGTAATTCCGGGATGGTCAGCGAGCCGCAATTGCACATGGTGGACTTGATTTTGCTGATGCTGAGATCCAGATTATCCTTCAGCCGCCCGGCATAGGGAATGAAGGAATCCACGCCCTCCTCGAACTCAAGTTTGCTCTCCTTATCGGTGTTGCCGAAGTCGTAACGCTGCCAGTTGCGGGCACGGCTGGAGCCTTCGCCCCAATATTCCTTCACGAAGTTCCCGCCGACCAGCAGCTTGCGTCCGGGGCTCTCATCGAATCTGGCAAAATAGCGGCCAAGCATCACGAAGTCAGCGCCCATCGCCAGCGCCAGCACAATATGATAATCATGGACAATCCCGCCGTCCGAGCAGATGGGGACATAGATGCCGGTCTGCTCGTAATATTCCTGGCGGGCCGCCGCCACTTCGATGACAGAGGAGGCCTGACCGCGTCCGATCCCTTTTTGCTCGCGGGTAATACAGATGGAGCCGCCGCCGATGCCGACTTTGATGAAATCCGCCCCGGCTTCCACCAGGTACAGGAACCCTTCCTTGTCAACAACATTGCCCGCGCCAACCTTCACGCTCTCCCCGAAAGTATCCTTAATATAATGGATGGTCTCCGCCTGCCACTCCGAATACCCGTCAGAAGAATCGATGCACAGGATATCTGCCCCCGCTTCCACCAGTGCTGGCACACGCTCCTTATAATCCCGCGAATTAATTCCTGCGCCTACAATGAGCTGTTTGTTGTCGTCATGCAGCTCCAGCGGATACTCCTGATGGCTGTCATAATCCTTGCGGAAGACCAAATGGACGAGATGGCCGCTGGCATTCACAATCGGCAGGCAGTTCAGCTTATGATCCCAGATCATGTCGTTCGCTTCTGTCAGCGTGATGCCTTCTTCGGCGTAGATCAGTGAAGCAAGCGGGGTCATGAACTCTGTAATCGGGCAATCCGGCGGGAGACGGTTCTCGCGGTAATCCCGGCTGGTGACGATGCCCATCAGTCTGCCTGTCGGTTCCCCGTTGTCTGTGATCGCAATGGTGGAGTGGCCGCTGCGCGCCTTCAGCGCCAGCACATCCTGAAGCGTATCTTCCGGGCGCAGGTTGGAGTCGCTGAGGACGAATCCTGCTTTGAACTTTTTGACCCGGCGGACCATTTCGGCCTGCTGGCCGATGGACTGGGAGCCGTAGATGAAGGAGATGCCCCCGCTTTTCGCCAGTGCAATCGCCATGTTGTGGTCGGATACCGCCTGCATTACCGCCGAAGTCACGGGGAGGTTCATGGTCAGTGCCGGGGTCTCTCCCCGGCGGAATTTGGTTACTGGTGTGCTAAGATCCACATTTCCGGGAATGCAATCTTTGGTGGTCAGGCTGGGTACCAGCAGGAACTCACTGAAGGTTCTTGAAGGCTGCTCGTAATAAAAAGCCATGGCTTGTCACTCCCCTGCTATTTTTTGACAAATCATACCTGGGACAGAAATCTGACGGGTACTCCAATGTCCGCTTCCAGTTGCTTGTAATGCTCCCCTTTGGCCAGAATCGCCTGCACGCCGACAAGCTCTATGCCCATCACGGACAACTGAGCAGCAATGCAGCGGATCGTAGCGCCGGAACTGATCACATCATCCAGCAGCAGCACCCGGTCACCGGCGGAGAAGCCGTCAAAATAAATATAATTCTCATTATACGCCGTCTCGCGTCTCACACTAACCTCATAATTCTCGTACAGCTCAGTGCTGAGGCGCAGAATATTCATCGGCTTCATCAGCTTATAGGCAGCCAGCATCCCCCAGGTATGACCGCCGGGTTCAGGGGAGACAATGTAATCAAAATCGGGAAACTGTTCCGTTACAGCATCCGCCAGATTGTGAGTGATTTCACGGATCAGCTCGGGGGCGATATACGTACCGCGTTCTCCGAAGGGGTAGAGCTTAAAGTCATAGGCGGTGTCCTTGTTCTTGTAGATCCTCACATTTCTGGCCTTGCGGATCGATTCACTTAAGCTTGCGTAGGAAGCACTCATTTGCCCTCACTCCTTCTATTATAATGGATGCCAAAAACCCCAGGCTAAAGGAGGCGCAGTCCAAAGCAGGATACATCAGCGCAGAAAAGCACGGTTTCTCCCGTGAGCTCACGCTGATACATCCAGCAGGGGGGCTGGCCTCTTGTAGCCTGGGGCAATTTACGGTTGCCTGTAGATACGCCCATTCCGGATTAACGGGCTTATACAAGAGAGGTTTGAAGGGGGATAACTGACGCGGTGTTAACTTAGGGACGAAGAATCAGACCATTTTTGCTATGGATGTTATAAAAGTTAACTCAGATCATTTGTTATATGCTATCATCCGTAATAGAGTGTGTCAATATTTCATCATTGCGTCATATTATATGACTTATATACTTGTTTATAATAATTATTATCTGCAATTCATAAATAGTTCAAAGGTTTTGTTAAAAGCCGTATTTTGATGTGATATACTTAACACAGTGTTCGTGGATCTTGTGAAATTGATTCTAATATCTGCTGATAAGCAGCAACAGTGCCTACACCAATGAATATAGATTAGGATGGTGAACAAGCGATGCATATTGTCGTCGTTGGCCTGAATTACCGTACGGCTCCCGTAGAGGTGAGGGAACAGTTCGCTTTTGCCGAGAAGGATCTGCCTGCTGCGCTTCATCAGCTGCTGCAGACGAAGAGCGTTCTGGAAGGGGTCGTTGTCGCCACCTGTAACCGGACGGAAATTTATGTGGTCGTGGACCGCCTTCATATGTGCGGATATTTCATCCGCAGCTTCATGGAGCAGTGGTTCGGAGTAAGAAGCGATGTATTTACGCAACATATGTATATATATGAAGACGAGCAGGCGATTGCCCATCTGATGCGTGTCACCTGCGGTCTGGATTCAATGGTGATAGGCGAGACGCAGATTCTGGGTCAGGTGCGCAGTGCCTTCCTGACGGCTCAGGCGGAAGGGGTTACCGGAACCTGGTTCAACCGGCTGTTCAAGCAGGCGGTGACGCTCGGCAAGCGTGCGCACAGTGAGACCTCGATCGGCGAGAGTGCGGTGTCGGTCAGCTATGCGGCGGTGGAGCTGGGGAAGCGGATCTTCGGCATGTTCACCGGCAAAAGAGTGCTCATTCTCGGCGCCGGCAAAATGAGCGAGCTGACGGTGAAGCATCTGTACAGCAGCGGTGCGGCGGAAGTGATTGTCGCCAACCGTACCTTGTCCCGTGCTATCGAGCTGGCCGAGAAATTCTCGGGTAAGCCCAGCACGATTGAAGAGGCGCTGAAGTCTCTGGATGAAGTGGATATTGTGATCAGCTCTACGGGTGCGGACGGCTATGTGCTGACGGCTGCCCAGGTAGCCGAGGGCATGAAGCGCCGCCCTTCACGGCCGCTGTTCATGATCGACATTGCTGTGCCGCGCGATATTGACCCTGCTGCTGCCAGTGTACCGGATGTATTCCTCTATGATATCGATGATCTGGAAGGCATTGTGGAGAGCAACCTGGAGATGCGCCGCAGTGAAGCTGCCAAGATCGAGGTTATGATTGAAGGCGAGATGGCGGATTTCCAGCAATGGCTGAAGACGCTGGGCGTCAGACCGGTGATCCGTGCGCTGCAGGACAAGTCAAACGGAATATATGAAGACACGATGGATAGTCTGTTCAACAAGCTGCCTGAGCTGGATGAGCATCAGCGCAAGGTGATCCGCCGCCTGACCAAGAGCATTGTCAACCAGATGATGCATGATCCGATCAATGTGATCAAGGAGATGTCCGGCGGCAAGCAAGGGAATGAGGCACTGGAGTATTTCACTCAAATCTTCGCCCTGCAGGAGCAGCTGGATGCAGGTCCGGCCGGTGAAAGTGTTGAACCGCTTCAGCGCAGCTCTGCTGAACGGCCCTCCGGCGGAGAGATCCGTGTGCCGGGAGCGGTGCTTACCCCAGCCGGTCTGCTGGGCGGGTGAGCCACATGCTGCTGAACGGAATATATGATGCCGCTCTGCTGCTATATGCCCTGAGCCTGCTGTTTGTTTTCTCGGATTGCCTTCGGCGCAATCCGGGCGGAAAGCGGCTGGGCACAGGGCTTCTTGCTGTTGTCGGCCTGCTTCAGCTTGGGGGCCTGGCCATCCGCTTCTCCCAGGAGGGCGGCTTGCCGATCTTTACGCCTTACGACTTCCTGTTCTGGTTCTCCTTCAGCATGGTGGTCACCTCGTTTGCGGTAGCCTATACGCGCGGCGGCGAGTTCACCGTCCTGCTGCTCAGCATGGCGGGCTTCAGTGTATTCCTGCTGAACCGGGTATGGCTGACGGCGGAGGATCATACGCTGCAGAGCTGGAGTGCGGTGCACGGGTGGCTGGCGATGCATGTAATTTTGGCGAATCTGAGCTTTGCCGCACTGACACTGGGGACGGTATTTGCGATAATGTATCTGTTCCTGCATACGAAGCTGAAGAATAAGAAGTGGGATGACCGTGTCCGCAGGCTGCCCAGCCTGGAGACGATGGACAAATATTCCTACACGGCGATCCTGGCCGGAGTACCACTGCTGCTGGCCTCGCTGATTCTGGCGGGTCTGTCGATTGTTGCGGAAGGGCGGACACCGCTTTTTCAGGATACGAAGGTCCTGACAACACTTACGGGCCTGGGCGTCTATATCGTCTACCTTGTGCTGAAGTTCTCCGGCCGCCGAAGCGGTACAGTCATGGCCCGCTGGGCGATTACCGGGTACGGCTTCATTATTCTTAACTTCCTGCTGAATTCCTGGTCGGAGTTCCATGGCTGGGGCGGGGAGTGAGGTGGGATGAAGAGTAGCTTGCCAGTGGGATGGAAGTTGGATGAGAGTGAGCTGGAAGCGCTGGGGAGAGCTGGAGTGAGCGGGATGAAGAGTAGCTTGCCAGTGGAATGGAAGTTGGATGAGAGTGAGTTGGAAGTGCTGGGGAGAGCTGGAGTGAAGCGGGATGAAGAGTAGCTTGCCAGTGGAATGGAAGTTGGGTGAGAGTGAGTTGGAAGTGCTGGGGAGAGCTGGAGTGAGCGGGATGAAGAGTAGCTTGCCAGTGGAATGGAAGTTGGATGACAGTGAGTTGGAAGCGCTGGGAGAGCTGGAGTGAAGCGGGATGAAAAAGTATCTGCCGATTATGCTGGATGTGGAAGGCCGGAGGGTGGTGATCATTGGCGGTGGGGCGGTGGCTGCGCGCAAGGCGGCTCCGCTGCTGGAAGCAGGCGCGGAGCTGGCGGTGATCAGCCCCTCGCTCAGCGGGACGCTGGCTGCGATGGCTGATGGGGGGCGGCTGCAATGGATCAGCCGGCCCTATGCTCCCGGGGATCTCCAGGGAGCTGTGCTGGTCTATGCCGCCAGCGATAATAGGGCGGTGAACGAGGCCGTTGCCGCGGAAGCCCGGCAGCTGGGGCTGCCCGTTAATGTGGCCAGCCATGCGGAGGCGGGCACGTTCATTACGCCCGGCGTGCTCCGCCGCGGGCGCCTCACGGTTGCGGTCTCGACCTCCGGGGCGGGACCGTCTGCGGCTGCGGAGATTACGCAGCAGATTGCGGGGCTGCTCGGCGAGGAATACGAGCCGTATCTGGATTTTTTGCATGAGCTGCGTACAGCAATTAAGCAGCTGGAGCCAGCGGCAGAGAACCGGTCGCGGCTCTTGCGGCGGCTGGGGAAGCTGGATGTGTTGAATGAGCTGCGGCAGGGCACCTTTATACCATGGACACGCGAGCAGATTGAGGCTTGGGCGGCGTGCAACCGGGAGGAATAAGGTGCTTAAGTGGCTAGGTTATCGAGCTGAGCAAAGCAAGGGCAAAAATGCCCTTGAATTCGGCCGAAGCGGCTCAGTTGAGCAAATTAGGTGTATAAATACACTTGAATTCCGCCGAAACAGCTCAGTCGAGCAAATGAAGTGTATAAATACCCTTGAATTCGGCCGAAACAGCTCATTTGAGCAAATTAGGTGTATAAATACACCTGAATACGGGAGAAGCGGCTCAGTTAAGCAAATGAGGTGTATATATACCCTTGAATTCGGCCGAAGCAGCTCAGTTGAGCAAATGAGGTGTATAAATACACCTGAATACGGCCGAAACGGCTCAGTTGAGCAAATTAGGTGTATAAATACACTTGAATTCGGCCGAAACAGCTCAATCGAGCAAATGAAGTGTATAAATACACCTGAATTCGGCGAAAGTCGCTCAATCGAGCAAATGAAGTGTATAAATACCCTTGAATTCGGCCGAAGCGGCTCAGTCGAGTAAATGAAGTGTATAAATACACCTGAATTCGGCCGAAACAGCTCAATTGAGCAAATGAAGTGTATAAATACACCTGAATACGGGCGAATCAGCTCAGTTGAGCAAATTAGGTGTATAAATACCCTTGAATTCGGCCGAAACAGCTCAGTCGAGCAAATGAAGTGTATAAATACACCTGAATACGGCCGAATCAGCTCAGTTGAGCAAATGAGGTGTATAAATACACCTGAATTCGGCCGAATCAGCTCAAGCGAGCAAATTCAGGGGTTAGGTACGGCGACGGCTGAAATAAGGGACTGACTTGAACAGGGGGAGTGGGCATGCGGAAGATTATCGTGGGCAGCAGACAAAGTGCGCTGGCTTTAACGCAGACGGGGCATGTAATTGCCGATCTGGAGCGGCTTAGCGGGGAGCATGGGTTTGATTTTACTTTTGAGGTGCATAAGATTGTGACCAAGGGTGACCGGATTCTCGATGTGACCCTGTCCAAAGTGGGCGGCAAAGGTCTGTTCGTCAAGGAAATTGAACAGGCGATGCTGGCGAAGGATATTGATATGGCAGTACATAGCATGAAGGATATGCCTTCCGAATTGCCGGAAGGCTTGATGAACGGTGCGGTGCCGAAGCGTGAAGATCCGCGCGATGTTCTGATCTCTAATAGCGGAGCGGGCCTGGAGGGTCTGCCGCCAGGCGCGCGCGTAGGCACAAGCAGTCTGCGGCGCTCCAGCCAACTGGCTGCACTCCGGCCGGATCTGCTTATTGAACCGGTACGCGGCAATATCGACTCGCGGCTGAAGAAGCTGGAGAGCGGCGAATATGACGCGATTCTGCTGGCAGCAGCGGGGCTGTCGCGCATGGGCTGGCAGGGCCGGATTACGGCATATTTGCCGCCTGAGGTCTGCCTGCCCGCTGTAGGCCAAGGAGCACTCGGTATTGAGTGCCGTGAGGACGATGAGGAGCTGCGCAAGCTGCTGGCGCTGTATAATGATGAGCGCACGGCACTCACGGTGACAGCGGAGCGGACCTTCCTCGGTGCTCTGAACGGGGGGTGCCAGGTCCCCATTGGCGCCTATGCAGTACTTGAATCAGAGGCCGTGGCAGCAGCGAATCCGTCCATAACGTTAACCGGAATGGTCGGAACACCGGACGGCACAGTCATTCTGAAGGAGACATGCACCGGCAACGATCCGGTGGAGCTGGGTGTGGAGGTCGCGCGGAAGCTGGCGGCCAGAGGTGCGGAGAAGATTTTGGCGGATGTAAGGGAATAAGGGGTAAGGAATCGCATGTGTAGAGGGATAAGGGGATGACGGAGATGGCGGGGAAGGTATATCTGGTAGGTGCAGGTCCGGGGGATGCGAAGCTGATTACAGTCAAGGGGCTAGAGTGTATCCGGAAGGCCGATGTGCTGGTCTATGACAGGCTGGCCAGTCCAAGGCTGCTGAAATGGATGAAGCCCGGCGGCGAGAAAATATACGTAGGCAAGCTTTCGGACCGCCATACGATGAAGCAGGAGGATATTAATCAGCTGCTGGTAGATCTCGCATTGGAGGGCAAAACGGTGGTGCGTCTGAAGGGCGGGGACCCCGTGATTTTTGGCCGGGTGGGTGAAGAAGCGGAGCTGCTGCGCAGGAATGGCATCTACTATGAGATTGTGCCGGGCATTACCTCGGCCATCAGCGTCCCGGCATATGCCGGGATTCCGGTGACCCACCGGGAGGCATCGTCTTCCCTGTCGATTATTACCGGCCATGAGAGCCCGGATAAGCTGGATCATTCCATTCAATGGGATAAAGTAACGAATGCGACAGGCACGCTGGTATTCCTGATGGGTGTTGCCAAAATCGGCTATATCAGCGCCCAGCTGATGAAGCACGGACGTCCGCCGGAAACCCCGGTGGCGCTGGTGCGCTGGGGGACCCGTGCGGATCAGGAGACGCTGACCGGCACGCTGGCCGATATTGAGGCGAAGGTTACAGCAGCGAATTTTCAGCCGCCGGCGGTTATTGTGGTCGGTGACGTTGTGCTCCAGCGGGAGCACCTGATGTGGGTGGAGGCGCTGCCGCTGTTCGGCAAGCGCATTGTAGTGACGCGTGCGCGTGCGCAGGCAAGCGAACTGGTGGACCGGATCGAGGAGCTGGGCGGCGAGCCGTATGAGTTCCCGGTCATTGAGACGGTGATGCAGCGGGATGCGGGCAAGCAGGCGGAGATCGCTGCGGCACTTGGCGGGCTTGCGGCGTACGACTGGGTGTTCTTCACCAGTCCGAACGGCGTGGACTTCTTCATGCGTCATCTGACGCAGCAGAAGCAGGATATTCGCGCCCTGCACGGGGCGCGGCTGTGCGCAGTGGGACCGGGAACTGCGGCAGCGCTCGCAGAGCGCGGGCTGATCTCTGAAGAATTGCCCGGCCGCTTTCAGGCCGAAGGGCTGATTGAAGCCTTCGGCTCACAGCTGCAGCCGGGGCAGAAGGTGCTGCTTCCCCGCGGCGACCTGGCGCGCGAGTGGCTGCCCGGCAAGCTGAGGGAGCTGGGGCTGGAAGTGACCGAGGTAGATACGTATGAGACGGTTGTCACCGGCGAGGATGATATTGAGCTGTTGAAGCTGCTGGAGGAGAAGCGCATTCATGCGGTGACCTTCACCAGCTCGTCCACAGTGCGCAACTTCCTTGGCATCCTGAAGCGGATGGGTCTGGAAGATCCGCTGGCGCTGCTGGCGGGTGTCAAGATTGCCTGCATCGGCCCGGTTACCGAGCAGACCGCAGTCGAAGCGGGCCTCACTCCGGGACTGCTCCCGGAAGAAGCCACCATCGAAGGACTGGTGCAGGAGCTGTGCCGCTGGAATGAATCGACGAGGCTGAGATAGCCTGTTCCTGCCGGATCTGTCAGCGCTGCCTTTGAGTATTGCAATCGGGTCTGGTCTACTAACAGCAATAGCTTTAACATCTCAATACTGCTTAAGACGAATAGATGTGTGTATATACTTACTGAACAGGGGGTTTGCAGCAATGAGCTTTCCAATAACCAGACACCGCCGTTTGCGCGGGTCGGCCGGTATTCGCGGCATGGTGCGCGAGACCGTACTCCATGTGCTGGATTTCATCCAGCCGATTTTTGTAACCTATGGAACGGGTGTAAAGAATGAGATCAGCTCGATGCCCGGCGTCTATCATTTCTCGCTGGATACGTTGAAGGCGGAGGTGGATGAGATTGCTTCCCTCGGCATTCCGGCGGTACTGCTGTTCGGAATTCCCGAGACGAAGGATGCGGTTGGCTCGTCCGGCTTCGCAGACGATGGCATTGTGCAGGAAGCCACGCGTCTGATCAAAAAATGGTATCCCGACCTGCTGGTTGTCGCCGATACCTGCCTGTGTGAATTCACCGACCACGGCCACTGCGGCATGGTGCATACCCATACGGTGGACGGTGTGGTGCACGGGGATGTAATTAACGATGCTTCGCTTGAGCTGCTGACCCGCACGGCGGTCTCGCAGGCCCGGGCAGGGGCGGATATTATCGCGCCGTCCAACATGATGGACGGATTCGTGCAGGCGATCCGTGCCGGACTCGATGCGAATGGCTTCGAGCAGGTGCCGATCATGTCCTATTCGGTAAAATACGCCTCCGCCTTCTACGGCCCGTTCCGCGAAGCGGCGGATTCCGCTCCCCAGTTCGGCAACCGCAAGACGTACCAGATGGACCCGGCCAACCTGCGGGAAGCGGTTCGCGAAGCGGATTCCGATGTGCTGGAAGGCGCGGACATGCTGATGGTGAAGCCTGCGCTGGCTTATCTGGATGTAATCCGCACCATCCGCGACCAGTTCGATCTGCCGCTTGTAGCCTACAACGTCAGCGGTGAGTACTCGATGGTCAAGGCGGCTGCACAGCAGGGCTGGATCGATGAGCAGGCAGTTGTGCTGGAGATGCTGACAGGCATGAAGCGTGCAGGAGCAGATATAATTATTACCTATTTCGCCAAGGACGCAGCCCGCTGGCTGCGCGGCTAGGATCAGGAGGGAACAAGCATGGGCAATCTGCCGTTGAACCGCCGGGAAGAGGCTTCCCGCATGGCTTTTGAAGAGGCAAAACAATATATTCCCGGCGGGGTGAACAGCCCGGTCCGGGCATTCAAATCCGTAGGATTGACCCCGGTCTATGTGGAGAGGGGCGAAGGCTCACGGATCTACGATATTGACGGCAACAGCTTCATTGACTACGTCTGCTCGTGGGGACCGCTGATTATGGGACATGCTCATCCTGAGGTGGTGAAGGCGCTGCAGGAGACTGCGGCCAGAGGGACAAGCTTCGGCGCGCCTACCCTGCTCGAGACCGCTATGGCCAAAACCGTGGTAGAACGCGTGGCCTCGGTGGACATTGTCCGCATGGTGAACTCGGGAACGGAAGCGACGATGAGCGCGATCAGACTGGCCCGCGGCTACACCGGACGCAGCAAAATCCTCAAATTCGAAGGCTCCTATCACGGCCATGCCGACAGCCTGCTGATTAAGGCCGGTTCCGGGGTGGCGACCTTGGGGCTGCCGGATAGTCCGGGCGTGCCGGAAGGGGTAGCGGTGAATACGATCACGGTACCTTATAATGACCTGGACGGGGTCAAAATCGCGTTTGAGCGCTTCGGCAACGAGATTGCCGCTATCATCGTGGAGCCGATCGCCGGAAATATGGGCGTTGTGCCTCCGCTTCCGGGATTCCTGGAAGGTCTCCGTAAGGTGACTACGGGGTACGGGGCTTTGCTGATTTTTGACGAGGTGATGACCGGCTTCCGTGTAGACAGGGGCTGTGCGCAGGGACTGTTCGGGATGGACCCGGATCTGACCTGCTTCGGCAAGGTAATCGGCGGCGGGCTCCCTGTAGGGGCTTACGGCGGCAAAAGAGAGATCATGGAGCAGATCGCCCCGTCCGGCCCGATCTATCAGGCAGGCACACTCAGCGGGAATCCGCTGGCGATGGCGGCGGGCTACAGCACGCTTGCGCTGCTGACCCCTGAGGTCTACACCCGTCTGGAGTCGCTTGGCGCGAGACTGGAAGCCGGACTTAAGCGCAATGCGCAGGAGACGGGAATTCCGCTGACGATTAACCGTGTGGGCTCGATGGTATGTCCATTCTTCACGGAGGAGCCGGTCATTAACTTTGAGACGGCCAAGACCAGTAACCTGGAGCTGTTCAAGCGTTATTTCGGCAAAATGCTGGATCAGGGCATCAGCGTTCCACCCTCCCAGTTCGAGGGAATGTTCGTATCCGCTGCGCATAGCGAGCAGGATATTGACGATACGATTGCGGGCCATTACCAGGCCCTGAAATCGCTATGACGGCTGGACCGGAGGACCGGTCCGGCGGGCAACGCGCAGATACGGAGGGCCGTGCCCGCCATGCAGG
The DNA here is from genome assembly GCF_038005345.1 of Paenibacillus sp. FSL H8-0122. Taxonomy (NCBI): domain Bacteria; kingdom Bacillati; phylum Bacillota; class Bacilli; order Caryophanales; family Paenibacillaceae; genus Paenibacillus; species Paenibacillus sp. FSL H8-0122. The sequence continues at coordinate 797,205 of NZ_JBBOTB010000001.1, forward strand.
CGCAGACCCTGCGGCAGCCCGCCGCAGCGGAGCGCCGGATCTTACAGCCGGGAACGCTGCCGCCGGCGGCAGTCCCGGCCCGGGCGCAGTCGGTGCGGCTGCTGCGGTTACCGCCGCCGGCTTCGCGGGCGGGGGCAAGTGGACCCGGCGCGGGGAATGGCTGGAAGCCATGCCTGGCCGGGTCATTACGGGGGCTGCCGATAGAGCGGCAGCCATCGATGCCTGGCTGCTGGGCGCAGCCGGCATGCCGGAGAAGCTGCACGCCCGGCTGCGCCGCGAGGACGGCATCCAGTGGAGGGGCGACCGGCTGCGGCTGGCCCTGTTCCCCCACCGGGAGGCAGGAATAGAGCCGGTGTGGCAGGAGGCTGCGGCTGAGGTGCTGTTCGAGGACGACTTCTGCCTTGTGGTCCACAAGCCTGCGGGTCTGGCAGTTCACCCGGACGGCAGCGGCACTGGGGTAACGCTGGATCATCTTGTAGCCGCGCATTATGCGGCTTCCGGCGGCGGCATTGCCGTCCGTCATATCCACCGGCTGGACAAGGATACTACCGGACCCGTGCTGTACGCGAAGAACGAATACGCCCAGCTTGTGCTGGATGAAGAGATGCGTGAGAAGAACGTATCCCGCCTGTACGCGGCGATTGTTGAAGGCACAGTGCCGCCTGAGCTTACGGTGATCGATGCTCCCATCGGCCGTGACCGCCATCATGCGGCGCGCAGACGGGTATCCCCTGGAGGGCAAGCGGCGGTAACACGGATTGTGGGGCGCGAAGCCCTGCCCGGCGGAACCGTAGTGAAGCTGCAGCTGGAGACGGGCCGGACGCACCAGATTCGTGTCCACCTCAGCCATGCGGGGCATCCGCTGTTCGGGGACGACCTGTACGGCGGATCGGCCTGGCACACCGCTGGTATTCCGTCCGGCAACAGCCTTAAGGAGAAGCAGCCCCTTCGTTCGGAGCCCGGTCAGGTGAAGTCTGCCATTACGGCCTGGTTCGAAGAGCAGGAGAAGGCAGGCCTCACCCCGGGTCTGCAAGTCCAAGGCAAGCAGCCGCCGGCTCCACCTTCCAAGCCGGGAGTCAAGGCGAAGCAGGGGAGTTCCGACCGCCAGGCGCTGCATGGCGAGAAGCTGATTTTCGCCCACCCCTGGACCCGCAGCAAGATCGAAGTAGCCGATCCCTGGCCGGAGGATCTGCGCCGCCTGCGCGAGCAAATCGGCGGCACAGTTCAGGAGTAGGCCATTATACCAATCGGCTCTGTGAAGCTAAGATAAGTCAATGTAAGCCATGCCCAGCCGGGCCGCATTTCTCTGAACTCTGGAGGATTGCGGCCTGGCTAAAGGGCCCCATACATGGGCCCCATACATCACAGGAAGTTACCATTTAAGAGGAATCCTGCAAAAAATGCAACAATACTGCCCCAAAGCAGCGTTCTATGCTGAAATCCTGCACAAACTGCAACAAATTCAGCGCTAACTTGCTCTAAACACCGAAATTTGTGCAAATAATGCAACAATGTACTACAAGCATTGAAAGGTATAGAGAAATCCTGCCAAAAGTGCAACAATACTGCTCCTTAAAAGCGGCCGGTGAGAGAGGCATTAGCATCGTTTACCCGCTGGGTGATCTTGTTCTTGTTGTTCAAGGAAACCTCCACCAGTCAAGTTGCCGGTGAGCCCGCGTTCCCTCTGATGCATTCCCATGCTTATTCCATATATTTGCAGATTCCCAGTAACATTTGTAACTGACGGCCTCCCAATATATTGATAAAAATAGGGTGTAAGCGTAACTCATAACGTTAACTGGGGGAATATTTGTGAAAAAAGTTACTAAGTTAATGCTCGTGGCCGGCATCTCATTGGCACTTGTCGGGGTAGGGAACAGCGGCGCCCTGAACAATGTCACTTCGGCAGCGAGCGCACCGCTTAAGGTAGGCCGGGTGGAAGCGGCTGCCCATGGCACCAAATGCTTCACCGTAGCGGTTGCTGTAGTCCAGAATGGCGTAATCGTTGCGGCTTCGCTGGATGATTATCAGTTCCTGGGTAGCGATGTAGCCACTGGCGTACCGAACTCGGACAAGGACTTCGGCAAGAATTACAAAGATCCGAATATGGTGCTGGCCTCCAAGAAGACCAACGCCAAATACTACAGTGAGCACATGACGGAAGAAGCCAAATCGACAGTAGCCTATGACAAGAACCTGGCGGCTATCGAGAAATTCGCAACAGGCAAAACGATAAAATCCCTTGAAGCTACACTGACTAACAAAAGCAAAGAGCAAGTCGTTGATGCGGTGAGCGGTGCAACTCTGGTGGATACCCAAGGTTACCTGAAAGCCATTCTAAGCGCAGCCAAAGCTGCAAAATAATAAGCGGATTCCGGTTCCATGATTCCTTCCCGGCTGAGACTGGGGAGGTTTTTTTGATTAGGATGTAGGCTATGTTGCTCAGTGAATACCCCCTACTTGATATACTCAATTATAGGCTTGAATGCCTCATACTCTTTGGAAAATTCAGCAAAATCACCCTTTGAAAAAATTGCAGAAACCGTTAAACGGAAAATAATAGCTCGTAGTATCATCTCCCTGTACAGTTTATCATTTGGCAGCAGGTCTATCTCTGAAACCTTGCTTCCCTGCCATGCTATACAATCACACACTAAAATGGCTTCCGCATATTCTACTGGGGCAATCGTAGGAGAAAAATCAATGACTAAAGGACTCATAGCCTCGTCAAAAAGAATATTACCTGACAAATCGCCGTGAACAATCTGCATACTGTATTGCTCCTTCAGGCTGACCATCCCGAGTATAGGACTAATCATTTCTTGCGCCTCTCTTGGCAGGTCCCTTGATAATTCATCTATTTGCCAGGCTATACGGTGACCCTTTGACCAAGGACTCTCAGTATAAGGGAAGTCGTGAAAATCAACTTTAGATAGATCCCGGTGGAACAGTCTAGATACCTGAAGTTTGTCTTCTATTCGTCCCTGCGCATCTTTACCTATTTCATACTGAGTGCAAGCCCATCCTCTGTACACAAAAGTACCGTATTTACTTTGAACAGGCTTTGATAACCTATAGCCCTGCGGATTTAAATTGCTAACAATATGAAGTAACCATTCACATTGATTTATGTCATCCACAGGCTTTAATACCGCATTCCCAACTCTTACTGCTGTATTCTGCCCACCAGTTAATGGAATAATATCCCCGCAAAGATTAAATGAATTTAATATTTCGTTGGTTAGTCCCATTTCATCACCATCCTGACTATGCATTTTATTGTAAAATTACGGTTTATCCATAGAGATAGTCCATCAAGCTCAAGGATACATTATTTTTGTTACTGGTAAAATCTCCAGTCTGTCTTGAGCGAGTGGCACCCCTGCAATTATGGGTATAACACTAATAAGTACAAAGATATCTGCATTCGCGAGTATTCATAACTGGGGGGAAGGCCATGAAATGGCAGGGCAGAAGAGGCAGTTCCAATGTGGAAGACCGCAGAGGCCGCGGCGGCGGAGGCAAGCTGATTGGCGGCGGAATCAGCGGGATCGTGATTATAGTGATTGTTACGCTGCTGAGTGGAGGGAATATCGGCGATATTATGGGGAATCTGACTTCAACCGGTTCGGGTACGAACTCAAGTGTCCCTTATGAACAGAGCGCCCAGGAAAAGGAGTTATCCGAGTTCGTATCTGTCGTGCTGGCCGATACCGAGGATGTCTGGTCCGATATCTTCAAGGAGCAGGGGATGACTTATCAGGACCCGACGCTTGTGCTCTACAGCGGCAGCGTGAACTCTGCCTGCGGAACCGCCAGCTCGGCCGTAGGCCCGTTCTATTGTCCGGGAGATGCCAAGCTGTATATCGACCTCAGCTTCTATGATGAGCTGCAGCAGCAGTTCAATGCGCCGGGCGACTTCGCCATGGCGTATGTGATTGCCCACGAGGTGGGCCATCATGTGCAGACGCTGCTGGGCGCTTCCGAGCAGCTGAATTCGGAGCGCCAGCGCCTCAGTGAGACCGAGTTCAACAAGGTTCAGGTTCGCTTTGAGCTGCAGGCCGATTATTATGCCGGAGTGTGGGCGCATCATGTCCAGGGCGAGAATCTGCTGGAGGAGGGAGACTTGGATGAGGCTCTGACGGCAGCGAGCGCAGTCGGGGACGATACGATCCAGAAGCGGGCGCAGGGATATGTGGTGCCCGACAGCTTCACGCACGGAACCTCCGAGCAACGTAAGCGCTGGTTCTATAAGGGCTTCAACTCCGGCACGATTGCCGGCGGAGATACCTTCAAGGCTGCAGAGCTGTAGCCGCCTGCATCAGGAATACCAAGAGCCGCTCTTCCGGTTGCCGGAGAGCGGCTCTTGTTCTTATTTGGGATACTATGATGAGTAGCCGTTTCTGCTCCGCCGGGAAGCTGGGATGTATGCCAAAAACAGCATACATTGTGCTGCCGCGCACGCGCCTTCATAGGCCGTCGCTCTGCGCGGAAACGTGTCTCAAGGCTGCACATCATTCCGGTAAGAGAGACGGTTGCGGCCAAGCTTCTTGGACTCCAGCAGGAGCTGGTCGGCGTAGACGTACCCTTTTTCCATAGAGGTCTTCTGGTCCGGGTCTGCCTTGTAGTAAAAGAGTCCGAAGGATGCCGAATAGGGCACGCGGATGATCTGCTCCTCGAATTCTGCACTTACGGTGTGACCGTGAAGGCTGTCCAGAATCTCCTGAATCTGCGTCCTGCACTCCTCGAAGGTCTTGTCCCTTAGGAAGAGCGTGAACTCTTCGCCGCCGCTGCGGAACAGAACATCCTGCTCCTGCAGGTGCTTCTGCAGCGTCTTGGCAAAATGAACAATGACCCGGTCACCAACGGCGTGGTTGTAGCTGTCATTGATTTTTTTGAACCGGTCGATGTCCGCCACTACAATTCCGATGTACTCCCCGCTCTGGTTCAGCTCTTTCATCATTTTGTCCATATGCGCCCGGTTGTAGGTGCCGGTCAGGAAGTCGCGGTAAGCCATCTGCTCGAATTTGTCGCGTTCATACTTGTGCTGGGCACTCTGCGATTTGGAATAGAATGAGATGCTGACTACATAGTTGAGCAGGAACAGGGCGATCAGCATCTCCCATTTCTCCATTTGCAGCAGCCGCAGCAGCAGAGCGTTACTAAGAGCCACCTTGCTGAAGTCCAGCAGATTCCGGCTTCGGAATAGCAGATTTCGCGCTTCCCGGCGTGTCTTGATATCTCCCGACAAGGCAAAGGTCAGCACCAGGAAGGTGGAGGACAGCAGGGTGGTGACGCAGACCACGAGCAGGAACAGCAGCCAGTATCCGAGCGGAAGCTTGTCCGCCAGGGGAGAGAGCGCCGTATACAGATAGTACGCCGCAGAGCCGCCCAGTGTGAACGAACCGATATTGTAGAAGGTATCCAGAAACTCGCCGGGATCGGCGGTTTTTGTTTTCTTTTTATAGAAATATACGATGAACCGGTATACGGTCTCGAACAGGAGCGTGCCGAGCGGACCGGCAAAAATCCCGAAGGAGGAGGTATAGCTGATGGCATAATCGATTGTTGAGTTCCCGCTCCGGGTCACAATCCGCAATTGGAAGTAGATGCTGGAGAAGATAGTGTATAGCAGTAATGCTTTTATATAGGTAGCGTCCAGGACTACAGCATGCGCGGGAATGAAGGCTATAGCCAGGGATGCGACGAATAGGAAAAGGTCAAACACCCTCGCTTTTGACATGTCGGAAATTTCCTTTCAGGATTTATACCGATTATACCCGAAAAGATGATTCTTGATTAAAAGATATTTTTGAAATTTGCAGGGAATGATCATATATCCCTTTCCGCCTGCCCGCAGCCTACATATACTATTCTGATTAGGGTGGAGCAGACTGCTCCTGCACCTAAATACATCTATAGCCGGGGAGAGGAATGCATGAAGATATTGCTGGTCACCTACTGGGGCCTCACCAATATGGGCGGAATTTGGACATATATGAAGCAGCTGGCCGACAAGCTGGGCGAGCAGGGCCATTCCGTTACACTGATGGGCAGCCATGCGGAGAACAATACATTGTATTTGCTCAACCGGACGGAGTCTTTTGATAAAAAAGCGTTCTATTCGCTGCTGCTGCCCCAGCTTGATATCGGCCGGTTCCCCTCGCTGCATCTGGAGCATGGCATCTTCAGCTTTGAGCTGGGGCGTTACGTATTCGAGGGCGGTGCCGCTGTGCTGGGGCTGGAGGAATATGATGTCATTCATGCCCAGGACCCTATAGCCTCATATGCAATACGGCGGATCATGCGCCGTCCTGTTCCGCTGGTCGCAAGTGTTCATGGGGCATTGACCAAGGAGACCTACTATGAGTACAAGGGGCTTGAGCCCGGACTGACCCGGGAGGCCTATGAGCAGCGGCCGATCTGGAGCTATTTCCGCAGGCTTGAGACACTGGGTGCCCAGGCGGCTGACCAGATTCTGGTCTCTTCGGAGTGGATCGGACAGCTTACGCAGAGCCTGGGGGTCAGCCCGGACCGTATTCATACCTTGCCGTACGGGCTGGACCTGCATCAATATGCAGCCAGGGCCGCAGAGACGCCGCCGCTTCAATTTGCAGAAGGAATTCCTGTCATCATGTATGCCGGACGTCTTGAATATATCAAAGGCGTCCATGTGCTGATAGAGGCGCTAGGCATTCTGGAGCAGCGCTGTCAGCAATGGATCTGTGCGGTGGCCGGAATCGGCAGCCTCCTGGAGGAGCTCATGGAGCAGGCCCGCCTGCTGGGTATCGCGGGGAAGGTCCATTTCACCGGGAAGCTGAACAATATTCCGGCTGCACTCCGGGCTGCCGACATTTATGTGCAGCCCTCCCTCCAGGATACGCAGCCTTTCTCGGTTACAGAAGCGCAGCTTGCCGGAATCGCGCCGATTGTCGCCGGAACTGCAGGCATGCCGGAAATGGTCCGGCAGGGAGAGACGGGCTGGATTGTTCCTCCGGGAGATGCCGCTCAGCTCGCCCTGCAGATGGAGCAGCTGCTGGGGGATGAGGAGCTGAGAAGACGCACCGGCCTCCAGGCTAAGCACTGGGCAGAGCAGACCCGTTCGCTGGAGGTCATGGCTGCGGGTACGCTGCATGTATACCAGAGAGCGGTCAATCTGCGGGCCGGCCGGCCGGGAATTCCGGATCACCTCCGGTTTGAGGAAGAACCGGGCGCGGGTGGGCTGCCGGCAGCTTTTCATCCGGCAGATGTGCTTAACCAGTGTGATCCTGGGAATCCGCTTGCCGTAACGATGCGTGTCAAGCTTCCGCAGCACTACTCTATTCCTGATGCACGTACGGCCCTTCCTCCCCTGGAATAGGCGCTGTCCGCAATTGAAGCGGCAAAGTTGTCATGCCTGCCTGATTGAAGCATATACATGAGGGGAGTAACATTTTGGGCTTATACTCTGGGCTTGTCTCAGGGATAGATTATGCCAAGAAGGAGGACATTTCCCGTGTTTGACCAGTCCCATGGCTTGCGGTTTGATATTTATGAACGCATTCACCTTTCGGAAGAGCTTCCGGGAATAGCAGAGCTGGAGGAAGTTGAGCTGGTTCCCGACATCCAGGTCATCCAGCGGGAGGACCGGGCCGAGCTGCACGGACAGCTGCTGCTCACCGGACTCTACCGGGGGGAGGATGACCTTACACAGCGTCTGGAGCATGCAATTCCTGTTGAAATCACTGTTCCGCTGACCCGGGTCAGCTCACTTGATGACATAGGGGTGGAGATCGAGAATTTCGATATTGATCTGCTGACGATGCGAACCGTCAACATTACCGGAGTGCTCTCGCTGCGCGGAATCGGAAGTACAGATGTACAGCCCGCTTGGCAGCAGGAGGAGTACACGGTAGCGTATTCGCCCGAAGCAGGAGACAGCAGAACGGCTGAGGAGCAAATCCGCAATCCGGAGAATGACACCCTGTATGAGAATTCGCTCTGGACCTATGGCGAAGGGACGGCAGAGGGCGCTGCGGAAGATCAGACTCCCGCTAGTCCGGCTGAGGCAGCAGCTGAGCCGCTGTACGCGGAAGATACTTCTTACAGCCAGCCCGCAGCCTATCTCTCCACACCCCTGAAGGACAAGGAACCCAGAGTAAGGACCCATAGTCTGGATACGGCTTCTTCGGCAGGCAGCAAGCCGTCGGCTGATAAGGCCTCCGCTCATTTCCTCACCTCCAGAGAGAAGACGGCACCGGCGGCTGTGAACGGCTCGCTTCAGGAGGACACCACACTTCAGACAGGCACCGCCGCCTTGAACACTGTGGACCATTGGGGCAATGCGAAGCTTCATGCCGTATCGCAGCCGGAGCCGGTGCTTACCTCCGCTGCCAACGATGCTGCTGCGCTGTTTGCCGGGAACGAAGAAGGGGAGGCGGCAGAGGAGATCCAGGCCACAGACAATGAAGTCTTCCTGTCTGCGGAATCTCTGTCTCCCCAGGAGGAGAAGCAGGATCTCAAGGTTGCCCTTGGCAGCAAAAAAGAACCGGGAGCCGCCGAGCAGGAGCCGCTCACCTTCTCCTCGCTGCTCAGCGCAAGCCGCGCCAACCGAGAGCAGGAGGAACTGCTCTCTGGCAATATAGACTCTGTAGCGCAGGCTGTTCCTGAGGCAGGCAATGATACAGCGTGGAAGAGCAGGTTCATCGGCGGGATGGGTGGGACAGAGCTGTTCCGCAAGGTACGGCTCTGCATCGTGCAGCGGGAAGAGACGCTCGATACCATAGCCGAGAAATACCAGCTAAGCACCCGGGAGCTGACTATGTATAACCGGCTGTCCGGTCAGATTGTAGAAGAGGGACAGGTATTATACATTCCTTGAGATTGATGGTGTGCGGAGAATTCAGGCTTAACAGGAACAGCCCTTGCCTTATGCATGGGGCTGTTCCTGTTTTTTGTGAACCGGCTTTTGTTGGGGGCATGTTTACACGTGTCTCCGCTCCTGGTTTACAAACCGCCTAGGTCGGGGTAATAGTCACTACCGGCCTACATACATTACACATTCAGGCAGCTATGCGCTGGTACATCACTTCTGGAAGGATGATATATCACATGAAGAGAAAAGTGGCAGCCACTGCGGCCGCACTAAGCTTGACGCTCACAGTCTCGGCCGGTGTCTACGCCGCCAGTAATCTGCAGGAGATCAAGGCGCTCCTGAACAACAAAATCGGGATCGTCGTGAACGGCCAGGCGTACACGCCCAAAGACGGCAACGGCAAAACCCTCGCCCCGATTACCTACAACGGGATCACTTATCTGCCTGTACGCTCCATCGGCGAAGCGCTGAACACTGCTGTTACTTACGATGCTGCAACCAGCCGGGTCATCATCGGTGATGCGGCTGCTCCGGCTGTCTCCTCCGGCGGCTCGTCCGCAGGAACACCAGCAGATGCTGTGAAGCGGCCGAAGAGCCTGCCGGCAGACTTCCCGCTTCCGGCGGACGCGAAGATATTTGATCTGATCGAAGGCTCGGCAACCGGTAAGCCGTCCGCGACCTTCAGCTACCGCACGAAGCAGAGTCTGGAGACGCTCGGCAATACGTACAAGGACTATTTTGTACAAAAAGGGGCAACCTCCAAGTCTGAAGAGGTCTCCGCCTCAGCCTTCTCGATTATTGATGCCGGAAGCACATTCTCCGTTACGCTGGATGGCGCTCCCGGAACGGGCGGCAATCAGGGCTTCAATGTGGTTCAAGTGATCTGGAGCGGGGAGTAGGCAGCAATGTACGTCTGCTGCGCGCCCTTTGTGTATATGCTGGTTGACTAGGGATAACACTGAATGTATTATTGAACTAAGTAATAACTAGCATAAAGACTGGGAACGGGAAGAGTAGGCGGTCAGCCCTTCAGAGAGCGGGATTATCATTGGTGTGAATTCCCGCAGGATGCAGCCCCCGAAGTCGCCCCGGAGTTGCCCTTCTGAGCTTGTCTTCATCATGAAGACGGTTAGGATGCGGCCGGTTGCAGCCGTTACCCTGCATGAGTGTCGCGCTAAGCTTCAGGAACCTGTAAGGGAACTTAAGGCAGTGGTTTATTTTTTATTGGCGCGAAACAAAGGTGGTACCGCGAAAGAATGGCCTTTCGTCCTTTGAGACGAAGGGCCTTTTTGTATTCTCAGAAACCGCTAGCTACTCAATACATTTAACAGTGGAGGGTTCACAATGGCTGATAACAACAATGCAGCAGCAGAGCTGCCGAACGGGCAGGAAGCGGCAGAAGCTACCGCTTCAGCTAATCACAAGCAGAGCGACATGCCGACTACATATGATCCGGGAGCGGCAGAGAAGAAATGGTATGCGTACTGGATGGAGAAGGGCTTCTTCGAAGCCGGCAAACGGCCGGATGCGGAGCCTTACAGCATCGTGATTCCGCCGCCGAATGTAACAGGAATGCTGCATATCGGACATGCGCTGGATTTCACGCTTCAGGATGTGCTGATCCGCACCAAGCGGATGCAGGGATATGATACCCTGTGGCTGCCGGGTACCGACCATGCAGGGATTGCTACACAGACCAAGGTAGAGCAGAAGCTGCGCCAGCAGGGAATCTCCCGCCATGATCTGGGACGCGAGAAGTTCCTGGAGCAGGTGTGGGCCTGGAAAGACCAGTATGCAGAGACGATTCATGACCAGTGGGCCAAGATGGGCCTGTCCCTCGATTACTCCCGCGAACGGTTTACCTTTGATGATGGAATGAAGAAGGCGGTAAGCAAGGTATTTGTGGAGCTGTACCAGAAGGGCCTGATCTACCGCGGCAAGCGGATTATTAACTGGGACCCGGCTGCCCGTACAGCGCTGTCGGATATTGAGGTTGAATACAAGGAAGTGAACGGGCATCTGTACCATCTGCGTTATCCGCTGAAGGATGGCAGCGGCCATATCACGGTGGCTACCACGCGGCCCGAGACGATGCTGGGCGATACAGCGGTAGCGGTACACCCGGAGGATGAGCGCTATAAGGATCTGATCGGGAAGACGCTGATTCTGCCGGTTACCTTACGTGAGATTCCGGTTATTGCTGATGAATACGTAGATAAGGATTTCGGCAGCGGTGCGGTTAAGATTACACCGGCGCATGATCCGAACGACTTCGAGATGGGAGTCCGCCATAACCTTCCGCAGATCAACGTAATGGATGAAGGCGGAGTGATGAATGAGGAAGCGGGCGCTTACCAGGGAATGGACCGCAGCGACTGCCGTAAGGCCATCGTAGCCGACCTGAAGGAGCAAGGCGTGCTGATCTCCATTGAGGATCATGTACACCAGGTTGGGCACAGTGAGCGTTCCGGGGCCGTAGTAGAGCCTTATCTGTCCACCCAGTGGTTCGTCAAAATGCAGCCGCTGGCAGAAGCAGCCATCGCTGCACAGAAGGACGGTGACGGGGTCCACTTCGTGCCGGACCGCTTCGAGAAGACGTACCTGAACTGGATCGAGAATGTCCGTGACTGGTGTATCTCCCGCCAATTGTGGTGGGGCCACCGTATTCCGGCCTGGTACTCCGAATCTACCGGGGAGCTTGTAGTTGCACACGATGAAGAAGAAGCGCGCCGCATCAGCGGGCTGTCCGACCTGAAGCAGGATGAGGATGTTCTGGATACCTGGTTCAGCTCGAACCTCTGGCCGTTCGCTACCTTAGGCTGGCCTGATCAGGACAGCAGCGACTATCAGCGTTACTATCCGAACAATGTACTGGTTACCGGCTACGATATCATCTACTTCTGGGTAGCGCGCATGATTTTCTCAGCCATGGAATTCACAGGCCAGAAGCCGTTCTCCGATGTGCTGATGCACGGACTCGTACGCGATGCTGAAGGACGCAAGATGTCCAAGTCGCTGGGCAACGGTATTGATCCGCTGGATGTTATCGAGCAGTACGGCGCTGACGCCATGCGCTATATGATTACTACCGGCAGTACAGCGGGCCAGGATCTGCGGTTCCGTATGGAAAAGGTAGAGCAGGCGCGTAATTTTGCCAACAAGATCTGGAATGCCTCCCGGTTCGCGCTGATGAATCTGGAAGGCGTAGCCTTTGAAGATATTGACATTACAGGTGAGCTTGGTACAGCGGACCGCTGGATTCTGCACCGCCTGAACGAAACTTCCCGCGATATTACGCGTCTAATTGACTCGTACGAGTTCGGCGAGACCGGGCGCCTGCTCTACAACTTCATCTGGGATGATCTGTGTGACTGGTATATCGAATTCGCCAAGCTCTCGCTATACGGAGCGGACGCAGCTGCCAAGGCCAAGACCCAGTCTGTTCTGGCTTACGTGCTGGACCGCACACTGCGGCTGATTCACCCGTTCATGCCGTTCATTACGGAGGAGATCTGGCAGCATCTGCCGCATCAGGGCGAATCCATCACCTTGGCCGAGTGGCCGAAGTACGATGCGGCGCTTGAGAATCCGCAGGCAGTATCAGAGATGAACCTGCTGATGGATATTATCCGGGCCGTTCGCGGGATCCGTGCGGAAGTGAATGCGCCGATGAGCAAGAAGGTCGAGCTGATTATTAAGGCCGGCAGCCAGGATATCCTGGACATTATTTCCCGCAACGACAATTACATCGGGCGCTTCTGCAACACCTCTTCCTTCGAAGCAGGCCTTGCGCCGCAGACACCGGACAAAATGATGTCCGCCGTGGTTACCGGAGCGGAGCTGCTTCTGCCGCTGTCCGGTCTGATTGATATCGATCAGGAGATTATCCGTCTCGAAAAAGAAGTTCAGACCCTGAACAGCGAAGTGGAGCGTGTGGAGAAGAAGCTCAGTAATCAGGGCTTTGTGGCCAAAGCTCCGGCGAAAGTCATCGAAGAGGAACGGGCGAAGCAGGCGGATTATTCCGACAGACGCGAGAAGGTGCTGGCCCGTATTGCAGAACTGAGAGGATAACAGACATGGAAGAGATCACCCGGAGCGGCGCTGCCGCTCCCTTAAGTTCTTATACAGAAGCCGTAGACTGGATCAACAGCCTGATTCCTTTTGGAATTAGGCCGGGTCTGGAGCGGATAGAGCTTCTAATGGAGAAGCTGGGACATCCGCACCGGAAGCTGAAGTTCATTCATGTGGCGGGGACCAACGGCAAGGGCTCGACCTGCGCCTTTTTGACCTCGGCCCTTATTCAGAGCGGATATTCGGTGGGGACCTTTACCTCTCCTTATATCACGAAGTTCACGAACCGGTTCCAGTACAACGGGACGGATATTCCTGAGGAGACGCTGCTTGCGCTTGCCAATCGGCTGCGTCCGCTGGTAGAGGAGATTGCGGGTACTGAGCTGGGCTCACCGACCATGTTCGAGGTGGCGACGGCGCTCGCGATTCTCTATTACGGCGAAGTCTGTTATCCCGATGTTGTCGTATGGGAGACGGGGCTTGGGGGAAGGCTGGATGTAACGAATATTGTTACTCCGGTGGTGTCGGTCATTACCAATGTGGGACATGACCATACCGATGTGCTGGGAGATACGCTTACGCTGATTGCCGGCGAGAAGGCCGGGATTATTAAGCCGGGCGTTCCTGTAGTCAGCGGTGTGAGCCAGCCCGAGGCTGTAGCTGTATTGAAGGCCAAGGCGGCGGCTACCCGTTCGACACTCTATTTAGCCGGAGAAGATTTCAGCTATAGCGGAGTTGAGCTGAGAGACGGCTGCCAGCATTTCACCTTCAACGGGCCGTTCCGGGGACTTGAGCTGGATATTGCCATGAAAGGCGAACACCAGCTGGAGAATGCGGCCGGGGCCATGATGGCGCTTGAGGTGTTGCGGCAGTATATGGCCTTCATGCTTGAGGACGAGGATGTGCTGGAGGGCTTCCGGGGCACATTCTGGGCCGGAAGGCTGGAGGAAGTGAGCGCCTCGCCCAGAATTATTCTGGACGGCGCGCACAACCCGGAAGGGGCTGAGAGCCTTGCGAAGAGCCTTCCGCAGTTCCAGCCTTACGGTAAATTAAATTTGCTCATGGGGATGCTGGCAAATAAGCATCACGAGTCGTATCTCAAGCATATACTGCCTATAGTGGATACGCTCATCCTGACCGAACCTGATTTCCGTAAGAAGATGGACGCGGAAGATCTGCAGGCGATCGCAGAAAGTCTGCGGGATAAATATGCCAAGGAAAACTTGGAAATCATAGTAGAACGTAATTGGGGCCAAGCGCTGCAGAAGCTGCAGACGATCACAGCGGACGATGACCTCGCGGTTGTGTCCGGAACGCTGTATTTGATTTCTGATGTGCGCAGTACGCTTTTACGGCAACCCGATTCTGAAAAAGGCTGGTGACGAACTGTTGGATACTACTGAACGTGTGCATTTTATAGGGATCGGCGGCTATGGTATGAGCGCGATTGCCCGGGTGATGCTGGAGATGGGATATACAGTTACAGGCTCTGACGTAGCTGCCCAGGAGTTAACGGAGAAATTGATTGCCAAAGGTGCCAAGGTCTTCATCGGGCATACGGCGGAGCAGGTAAAAGGCGCGGATCTGGTCGTCTACTCCACGGCGCTTGCCGCGGATAATGTGGAATGGGTGGAAGCAGAGCGGCTGAAGATTCCCATTCTGCACCGTTCGCAGATGCTGGCCCGGCTGCTGAATGAACGCAAGGGCGTTGCGGTGGCCGGAGCGCACGGCAAGACTACCACCTCTTCCATGATTGCTCTGGTGATGGAAGACTGCGGCGTGGACCCTACCTACATTATCGGCGGGGAGATTATGAATGTCGGCACGAATGCCAAAGCGGGACAAGGGGAATTCGTCGTGGCAGAGGCCGATGAGAGTGACGGCTCGTTCCTGCAGTACCACCCTTGGCTGGGAATCGTAACGAACATTGAAGCTGACCATCTGGAGAACTACGGCGGCGACTTCGGCAAGCTGAAGGATGCTTATGTTCAGTTCATGAATCAGCTGCGCGAGGATGGAACAGCTATCGTATGTGCGGATGATGAGAATCTGAAATCCCTGCTGCCTAAGGTAAAAGGTACAGTGATCAGCTACGGGATTGAATCAGAGACGGCTGATTATACAGCGACTGATATTGTTCTCGGCGACCGGCAGGTATCGTATACGATGAACCATGGAGCTGAGGTGCTAGGCCGGATTGAGCTCTCTATTCCGGGACAATACAATCTGTATAACTCTATGGCGGCAGTGATTTCCTGCCTGAAATCGGGCATTGCCTTTGAAGCCATTGCGGCTGCGATTGTGAAGTTCCACGGCGCCAAACGGCGCTTCCAGGTGCTGGGCGAGGTTGACGAGATTCTCGTCATTGATGATTATGCGCATCATCCCACAGAGATTCAGGCTACGATCAGCGCCGCCAAGGCAACCGGCAAACGCATTATCGCCGTGTTCCAGCCGCAACGCTACACGCGTACCTTCTTCCTGCTGGATGCTTTCAGCCGCGCGTTCAGCGAGGCGGACGAAGTGATTATTACCGATATCTACTCCCCTGCGGGTGAGAAGCAGATTGAGGGCGTCACCTCCGCCAAGCTGGTAGAGCTGATTGTACAGAACAGCAACGCCGGTGCGCGGCATCTGCCGACGAAGGAAGCTGTGCTGGCAGATCTGCAGAACCGGATTGCTCCCGGTGATCTGGTCATCACCATGGGTGCAGGCGATATCTGGAAGGTCGGTTATGCGCTGGCAGACAGCCTGAAGAACCGGTAAGATAGCATCGCATGACTACAGAAACGGCTCCACATTCCTTTAATAAGGAGTGTAGGGCCGTTTTTTTGCATACGAAGTTAGAGATTATAGATAATAATGATATTGCCGATATAAGCTGTGAATGATATCGTTCGGATAGAGCAGGTATATCCGCATAGTTCGGTGGTGTGTTGATGAGCTTTCAGCTTGATATTAAGTCGCTGTTATACTTGTTCATTCTGGGAAATTTATTTTCCGGCCTGATGATTACGTTTTACCGCTATCACTTCCCCAAAGACATTGCCTCCAGTCTGTTCATTGCCTCCAAGTGGATTCAGGTGACCTTCTGGAGCTCCATTCTACTCTGGGACTATCTTCCCCATAGAATCGCTGTGCCTCTGAGCAATGCGCTCATTCTGGCCGGCGGAGGGCTGGAGATCGCTGCGCTGCTGATGATGATGGGTATGCTGGACCGCCGGGCGAAGCTCTATTATCTGGTAATCACGGCAGGGAGCATACTCAGCTTCGTTATCGTTGCCCTGTTCTTCAACCATCCGAATATACGGGTCGCAACGACCTCGTTATGGGTCATGCTGTTTGTGCTCTACCCAGGTTGCCGACTGACAGCGAGCCCGGAGCGCTCTCCGCTCCAAAAGATACTCGCCACCGTATTTTATGCGATTGCAGCAGTGATGCTACTCCGGTCGTTCGTTGCGCTGGCGGTGGAGCCGGATATGGGACCGCTGACGGCTAACCCGGCGCAGTATTTGTATTATCTCGGGATGTTCCTGATGCTGATTGGAGGCATTGCCGCCTTCATTCTGCTCTCCAATGAGCATTCCTACCAGAAGCTGAAGCGTATCGCCACCTATGACAGCCTGACCGGGATTCTCGGCCGACGGGCCTTCCTGCTGGAAGCCGAACTGAAGCTGGCGCTGGCTGCCAAGAAGAGGGAATATTGTTCCCTGCTGCTGCTGGATCTGGATCATTTCAAAAAAGTGAATGATACCTACGGGCATGACACCGGCGACAGTGTGCTGCAGGATTTCGCCCTCACTGCTGAGAGTACGCTTGCAGGCGGCGACTTGCTCGGAAGGGTAGGCGGCGAGGAATTCGCCATTCTGCTGTACGGGCAGGATGCGCTTAGCAGCAGCCATCAGGCGGAAGCACTGCGGGAGACGCTGGGGGAGGCCTCTGTGCATAGTCTGCCCTGCGGGTATACAGTCAGTATTGGTATAGTCTCTGTGCTGCCTGATCAGCAGACCAGCTTGAACGCACTTTACAAGCTTTGTGATCTGGCGCTTTATCAGGCGAAGCAGGAAGGCCGGGACCGTGTGGTCAGGTCCGGGTAAACGGACCCTCAAATACATATCATACATAGACATATCGTTAAACAAAGGGGTGGACATGATGACAGCCGGCTTGGATTTGAAGACATTGCTGGCTTGTCTTTTTTTCGGCAATCTATTTACGGTTCTGCTTATTCTGGCATACCGGCCCAGTTATCCGAAAGAGAAGACAACCCCATTGTTCCTGACAGCCAAAATTCTGCAGCTCGCTATTCTGCAGCTGTTATTATTAGAGGGAATTCATGATCTACCGTTCGTGCTTCCAAGTCTTATTCTCTTGAGCGTGGCTGCAGGAACTGCGGAGATTCTGGCTCTGCTGAAGAAGCTGGAAGCCGATTCCGAACGAATGAAGCAGCGGTATTACGCGCTGGCCGCGATATCTGCGATAGGTCTGCTTCTGCTCAACCTGCTGCATCCGGATGTCCCCGGGCTAATCGCAGCCTCTGCGCTTACGGGTGCCATTCTGCTGCTCTATCCGGCCTATCTGTTATCCTGGAAGGCGAGAAAGACCCCGCTGCAGGAAATTACGGGTATGCTGTATGGCGTGGCTATCCTCTCTCTGCTCAGTAAGGCCAGCGGCCTTTTCTATCTTCCGCCTGCCGGCTCGATTGCAGCGGCGTGGCTGCAGAGCTTTTTCTATGCGGGGATCTACCTGCTGATGTTCCTCGGAACTGCGGGCTTCATGCTGCTCTCCCGGGAGCAGTCCTATGCGGAGCTGGAGCGTGTGGCAACGTATGATGAGCTGACGGGCGTCTTGAACCGCAGGGCCTTCGTGCTGCGTGCCCAGCCTCTGATTGCTGCCGCCGCCAAGGAGAAGATGCCCTTCTCATTCATGCTGCTGGATGTGGACCACTTCAAGCAGGTTAATGACACCTATGGCCATGATACGGGAGACCGGGTGCTGCAGGATTTCGCCCGCAGGATTGAGCGCCAGCTCGGCAGCGGGGATCTCTTCGGAAGATTTGGGGGCGAGGAATTCGCGGTGCTGCTGCACAGGTCGGATGAGGAAGACGGTGAGCGAATAGCGGAACGGCTGCGCTGCTCTGTGCTTGGTGCGACGGTCGAAGGCATGCCGCTATCCTATACAGTCAGCATCGGTCTGATTACGATTCTCTCCGGTGAACGCATGCCGCTTAGCACCTTATACAAACTGAGTGACACCGCACTATATGAGGCGAAGCAGCGTGGAAGGAACTGCGTGGTCAAACACCCTAACTTGGGTAATAGATCCTAGATGTCCCGGGCAGTCCAGGGCGAATTGATCATTGGAGAGTAGGAGAAGAGGCCATGAAGGAACTGTTGCTATTCATTTCCGCAGAGAATCCATATCCGCAGGATAGCGGGGGCAAGCTGAGAACAGGCAACATTCTGAAGCTTCTGCAGGGCAAATATGAGGTAGAGCTCATCACCTATGCCAATCCCCGGAAGACAGGGACGCCGGAGGGACTTCCGTCACTTACAGTGTATGAAGTAGAGCGTACGGTCAGCTACCGCAGAGCGCTTCTTCGTTCCCTCTATACCTGGCGGAACTGCTCGTATATGAGCCATGTCGATGTGGACATGAAGGCGAAGATTATGGAGCTCTGCAGCCGGAATTCCTACGGTCATGTATTTATTTCGCACAGCCTGCTGGGCTGCTGCATCGACATTGTACAGCGCTGCTTGCCTGACACTGTGATCATTACCGATGCGCATAATTTCGAGAGCGGACTGTCTGCACAGCTGGCAGGCGGCAAAAAGGGGATCGCCAAGGTCTACTATTCCCTTAATGCTATATGGACGCGCAGGGATGAGCTGAAGCTGATGGACAAGACTAATCTGCTGCTGACTACTTCGGAAGAGGATGCTCTGGCCTTCAAGGCACTGGCTCCAAGCCGGTCGCAGAAGGTTCATGTCATTCCCAATTTCATACGCATGGAGGATTACCGGACCAAGACGTTGCTGTCCAAGGAGCAGTGGATTATTCTTCCGGGTAATATGAACTACTTCCCCAACATTAACGCAGCCCTCTACTTCTACCGTGAGGTATATCCTCTGGTTAAGGCGAGGGTACCGGACATTAAGTGGTATATTGTCGGACGGGATGTGCATCCGGAGGTAGCGGCACTGGCCTTGAAGGATTCCTCTATCGTCATCACCGGGTATGTGGACAGTGTGGCGGATTATATACGCAAGGCGCAGGTGGTCGTAGCTCCGCTCCTGGAAGGCAGCGGGACAAGGCTGAAAATTCTGGAGGCCTGGGCGCTGAGGACGCCTGTCGTATCCAGCTCCAAGGGGGCAGAAGGGCTGCTCTATGAGCATTCGCGGAATATTATGATTGCCGATGACCCGGTTTCCTTTGCCGATAGTGTGACACTGCTGCTTCAGGATCATGAAAGAGGAGTAGTGCTGGCGGACCGTGCATACGAGACTCTGCTGGCGAATTATGAGGCGGAAAGTGTCAAGGATAAGCTGCTTCGTCTGGTCTGAAGGGATATGGAGGGTAAAATAATTATTTTTCCCCATAAATCGACAACCTTCTCAGGGGGATTGCGTTACTATAGATCTACATCGAAAGTTTCACATTTCTGGGCTGGATGTCATCCGGCCTTTTTTGTTTCGTACATAATCATACACATCTACATAGAACCAAGGAGCTATAGCCATGAGAGAGAGAATGCTGTTCCTTTCTGCCCGGAGTCACACACCGGGAGACCGGGAAGGAGACATCAGAATAGAGAATTTCCTTAATATGCTGCTGGAGCGGTTTGATATCGATCTGCTGGAGTATTGCTACCACCGCCGCGAGACACAGATTCTGCGCAGTCCTGCCCTGACCGTGCATCAGGTGAAGCGGCCTGCGTCCACCCGCAGAAGCCTGCTGTTTCCGCTGAACAGGCTCCGCAGGGATGCCTCGATGATCGGCAATGACAAGTCGCTGCGGGCGGTAATAACAGAGATGTGCAGCCAGCACGCCTACAGCCATGTGTTTGTCTCGTATGCCATGCTCGGCAATGGGCTGGATCTGGTCGCCTCGCTGCTTCCCGGGGCTGTTATCGTCACCGACGCCCGCCGTGCCGGTGGCATACGGGTGCAGAGCCGGGCGACTGGCAAGCGGGGAATAAGTACAGGCTACCGCAAGCTGAATGATGCGCTGATCCGCCGCGAAGAGCGCCGGTTAATGAACAAGACCAGCCTGCTGCTGGCCGCTTCAGAAGAAGAGGCGCTGTCCTTTAAGGCACTATCCTTTGCCGATGCAGGCAAGGTGCATGTTGTTCCGCCGTACATTAATCTGAGTGAACCCCCTTATGCGGCTGCGGGAGATACTGCCAAGGAGAACTCTATCGTTCTGCACTGGGACATGCATTCCACTGAAGGCAAGAATGCAGCGCTGCTGTTCTTCAAGAAGGTATATCCGCTGATTCGGGCGGCGGTGCCGGATATCCGCTGCTGCATTATTAGCAGAGCGGTGCATGCAGAGGTCGCAGCAGCCGTCCGGAAGGACTCTTCTATTTCAATTATCAGTGAAGCCATACAGACAGCCGATTATATCCGCAGGGCCAGAGCTGTGGTTGCCTCATGCTGCGAGGACTGCGGCGCTCAGAGCAGCATTCTGGAGGCCTGGGCCCTCCGCACGCCGGTGGTCAGCAGCCTGAAGGGCTCGGAGGAGCTGATCTGCGAGCCGGGGCGGAATATTCTGCTGGCCGGAACAACGGCAGGCACTGCCGATCATCTGATCAGGCTGCTGACGACGCCGGAGCTTGGCTCTATTATTGCGGATCAGGCCTACCGGACACTGAGCAGGCATTATGCAGCAGACGGTGTGAAGGCGAAGCTGCTTAGTCTGGTGTAAATATATTAAAATAGCATATCTCTCTCGCATCTTTCATATCTTTCAGTATAGAACTGAAGATCGCGAGGTGAGGGTATTGAATAACGGAAGAATGACATTCCGCTTCGACGGGAACCAGGGCAGACAGCGGACAGAGACGGCAGAGCGCCGGGTAGTGAACGAAACCGGTGTGGTTCTGGAGAATAAGGACACTGACAAGGTGCAGCGCGGGGAAATTAAGACATCCTCCTATTCCAAGGCCGATGAATATATTGTGGATCTGGAGAAGGTGGAGCTGCCCCGGCCTGTAGAGGCAGCTTACTTGAAGCCCCCGGGCTCCGGCCGCCGGAAACCGAAAGCTCCTGAGGATAACTATGATTTGGGGCTGTATTCTGTTGTCCGTCCTGCTTCTGCAAGGCATCTATGGGAACAGAGTGAAGATTCGGAGGAGCATTCCTTCTATGGAGGGGCGGATGAAGAAGGTCTGCATTCAGCAGATGAGTACTACCCGCTGTATGAAGATAACCGTGAATCCGCTGCAGACAGTCATGATCAACCCGGAGCTCAAGGGAATAGCTACGGCGGCTCTTATCATACCCGCCGTCCCTCGTATTGGTGGAAGTTCGCACTGTCCGTCGCTGGAGCGCTGGGAACGGGAATTCTGCTCGGATACGCAGCCCTGTCGTTCATCACAGGAGGGACGGGGGAGACTGCTAAAGCTCCCGGCAATGCAGCGGTTAAGACGGGAATCACTCAGGGGCAAAAGGCGGCAAACAGCGGTAACGCAGCAGAGATTACGGGCGTGCCTCCTGAGCAGACGGGAGAAGCGGTGAGCACGCAGATTCCGGTTCAGGTTGCGCCGCAGAGCTATTATCTGCTGCAATATGGCGTGTTCAGTACACCGGCAGGAGCGGAGCAGGCCCGACAGGAGCTGCTGACCGCCGGCCTTGCCGCAGGTCTTGACCCGGCAGACGGCAACCGTGTGTACGCCGGATTATCGCCTGACCGTGAGCAGGCCAAGCTGCTCAGCAATGGCCTTAAGGGGCAGGGCATTGAGCTGTACGTGAGAGAAGTGGCCCTGCCCGCTGTGAACCAGGTCCGCTATACCGGTACGGCGGCGGCGGTAGACAGCTACTTCAAGCTTAGCAGCCAGCTGTTAAGCGAGCTCAGCAGTTTGTCTGCTTCCCTGCTTGGCGGGGGGGACAGCGGGAACACTGGCGGAGCGGTAAGCGATCTCCATATGCAGTGGACCCAGGCAGTCAAGGCACTGGAGCCGGGCTTGACCCCGGAAGGTCAGAGAATCGCCGACGGGCTGGAGAAATCGATGAGCCAGGGGATAGCCGCCCTGAACGAATACAATAAGAATAAGGCGGAGGGGCTGCTCTGGGAGGTGCAGGAGGCCATGATGAGCTTCCTGACCGGCCAGAAAAGCCTGTTGTCCGCCATGAGCTGACAGCTGTGGCGTAATGCACCGCTGACTATAGGCTAAATAAATGATCCCCCGTACCAGGCATTTGCCCGGCGGGGGATTGCTGTATTTCCAGGCATAATCCTGCGGTGTGATAAGATCCGCAGGCTGCTTACGTGGTAAACATTCCCTGGATGGATTTTGAGTTTGTATTGCACTCCGTTTCACCGTATAATAATTAGGGTGTCAAAAAATGGCGAGGGAAGACTTGAATGAAGAAGAAAAATGTAGGAACACTGCTGTTATTTCTTATTCTGGGCTGGCTGGCCGGAGCCTGGATTGCCAAGCTGCTGGAACCTGTACAAGCTCTGTCTTTTCTTACAGCTTCGACTGTTCTCAAGTGGTCGCCGCAAGCCGATTTAGACATCATTACCTATGACATCACAATCCATTTGAAACTGTGCCTGCTCAGTCTTGCCGGGATGATTACAGCCGTATGGCTGTACCGCAGGCTGTAGCCTTAGCTGGCAGCATCAGGAAGGGACGTTAATTACAGTGGAGCATGACAATTCGCGGCATATTATTCTGGCCTCGGGTTCGCCGCGGCGGCGTGAGCTGTTAGCCTCGCTTGGCCTGCCCTTTGAGGTGCTGTCCAGCGATGCTGATGAGAGTACGCCGCCTGAATGGAGTCCTGAAGCTATTGTACGGAATCTGGCTCTGCGTAAGGCAGAAGCTGTGGTTCCTGTTGCCGGAGACCGGGATGCCGTTATTATCGGCAGCGATACGATCGTTGTGCTTGACGACATGGTGCTCGGCAAGCCGGCGGACGAGCAGGACAGCGCCAGAATGCTGGGCATGCTGCAAGGCCGGACGCATCAGGTATACACCGGGGTGGCCTGCATCGGTACTGCAGAGGGACGTACCCTGGTAGATCATAGGGTAACCTCTGTAACTATGAGAGCCATGAGCGAAGAGGAAATCTCCGCTTACATAGCGACCGGGGAGCCTGCCGACAAAGCCGGCTCTTACGCGATACAAGGACTGGGCGCCACCCTGGTGGAAGAAATTGAAGGCTGCTATTTTAACGTGGTCGGTCTGCCGCTGTCACTGCTGAGCGGTATGTTGTCCGGGTTCGGCATTTCGGTGCTGAACCGGTAAGGGTAGCCGAAGAAAGAAGGTTAGGGATGGAGTCGCAATCATTTATGCTGCGTGACCTCCCCCATGAAGAACGACCACGAGAGCGCATGATGCATTATGGGGCGGAATCATTAAGTCAAGCGGAGCTTCTGGCTATCCTGCTGCGCACAGGTGCGCACCGTGAATCAGCCCTTCTTATCGCCCAGCGGCTCTTGAGCCATGCAGGCGGTCTCCGCGGACTGGCGGATCTGAGCATTGAAGAATTGACAACAATTAACGGCATCGGCCCTGCCAAGGCCGTGCAACTCAAAGCAGGCATAGAGCTGGGAAGACGGATGGCGAATTCCCGGCTTACCGGACCGGTCATTATCCGCAGTCCCCAGGACGCGGCGGAGATTCTGACCGAGCAGCTGCGTTATTTGCAGAAGGAGCATTTTATCTGTCTGTTCCTGAATACGAAGAATCATGTTATTGCGCAGGAAACATTGTCCATGGGTAGCCTTAATGCCTCCATTGTGCATCCCCGCGAGGTGTTCCGGGCAGCCATGAAATGCAGCAGCGCAGCAATTATATGCGCACATAATCATCCGAGCGGTGATCCTACACCAAGCCCTGAAGACATCTCACTGACTTCCAGGCTGATGCAGGCAGGCGAGATTGTCGGCATTGATGTGCTGGATCATCTGGTGATCGGAGACAGCAGCTACGTAAGTTTGAAAGAGAAAGGCTACATGTAATACAATTGTCTAGATTCACATGGAAAAGGAGCATACAAGATGTTAGGTGGTTTTACGAAAGACTTAGGAATTGACTTGGGGACAGCGAATACGCTCGTCTACGTGCGCGGTAAAGGGATCGTTGTCAGAGAGCCGTCCGTGGTTGCTATTAATACCGATACTAAGACGATAGAAGCAGTAGGGGAATCCGCCAAAAAAATGATCGGACGCACACCGGGCAACATCCGTGCCATCCGTCCAATGAAGGACGGGGTCATCGCTGATTTCGATACTACAGCAACTATGATCAAATATTTCATCCGCCAGGCCCAGAAGCAGCGCTCGATGTTCCAGCGCCATCCGAATGTCATGGTCTGTGTGCCTTCCGGAATTACAGCCGTTGAACAGCGTGCCGTTGAAGATGCTACGAAGCAGGCCGGCGCGCGGGAAGCTTACATTATCGAGGAGCCTTTTGCTGCTGCCATCGGTGCAGATCTTCCTGTATGGGAACCAACCGGAAGTATGGTTGTAGATATCGGCGGCGGAACTACCGAGGTGGCGGTAATCTCACTCGGCGGTATTGTTACCAGCCGTTCTGTACGTGTGGCAGGGGATGATGCAGATGAGTCTATCATCCAATACATCAAACGCCAGTATAACCTTATGATCGGTGAACGTACCTCTGAGCAGCTCAAGATGGATGTGGGCTCTGCCCTGCCGCTTGAGAAGGCTGAGACGATGGAGATCCGCGGACGCGATCTGGTAACCGGTCTGCCGAAGACGCTGACCATTACCTCTGATGAAATCTGCGAAGCTCTGTCCGATACTGTGAATGCAATTGTTGAAGCCGTGAAGGTAACGCTGGAGAAATGTCCGCCGGAGCTGGCTGCCGATATTATGGACCGCGGCATTGTGCTTACAGGCGGCGGCGCACTTCTGCGCAACCTGGACAAGCTGCTGGCGCGTGAGACCGGAATGCCGGTGATTGTAGCCGAGAATCCGCTGGACTGTGTTGCAATCGGTACAGGCAAGGCGCTGGAGAATATCCACTTGTTCAAGAGCCGCAGCAGTTCGGGCCTCCGCTCCAAACGCTAGGATCATGCGGACTGTGAACGTCAACCCCTGAGGTTGGAGAAATACGGTTATTAGAGGGTGCTCGAGATTGTTCAAGCTGTTTAACAATAAACGACTGTTTATATTGCTGATTACGCTGGTTACGTTTATCGTTCTGATGGGCTTCAGCCTGGGGCAGAGGAAGACCCTGTCCTGGCCGGAGAACTTCCTCAGAGATACGACCGGATTCGTGCAGAAAATGTTCTACAAGCCCGCTGGATACGTAGCGGGCTTCTTCCAAGATATCGGGACTCTGAAAGAGCTGGCCGAAGAGAATAAGAAACTTAAGATTCTGGCCGCACAGTACGCCCGGGATAAGGCGCAGTTAAATTTTATTAAAGCTGAGAATGAGCGCTACCAAAAGAATCTTAAATTCACGGAAGCCCAAAAAAACATGTATAAATATGAATATCTGATTGCCAATGTTGTCAGTGTAACGACAGAGCCAGGCAATAATACACTTGTCATTGATCTTGGGGAGAAGGATGGCATCCGGCTGAATATGTCTGTAACTTCTATCGAGGGCCTTGTAGGGGTCATCAGTAATGTGAGTAAATTCACCTCTACCGTGAAGCTCATGACAATGATGGATAGCAAGGACCCCAACTCACAGCCTCCTATATCGGCAACCGCTGTGAACAAGGAAGGCAAGACCTTTGGGATGATTGAGAGCTACGACCAGCAGACCGGAATGCTGCTGATGAACAAAATTCCCGTAGGCGATCCGATTGCTGAGGGTGATATGATTATTTCCTCTGGAGGCGGGGGGATGTATCCCCGTGGAATGCCTATCGGCAAGGTGGAAGAAGTCAAGGTAGGACAGTATGGGTTCACCTCTACAGCGATTATCAAGCCGGCGGCAGAATTCCAGGACTGGAAGGAACTCTTCGTTGTCTATACGGAGGAGCGTGTAGAATAGTGAGGATGCGCAGACCTGTCCTGGTACTTTTGTTATTCTTTTTGTTTATTCTCGAAGGCACAGTGCTTCCCTGGCTGATTCCTGACGGCTGGCAGATGCGGATTATTCCTAATCTCGTCTTCATCGTCATTCTGTTCGTAACGGTATACCATCACCGGCATTCGGCACTTATTCTGGGCTTGTCGTTCGGCATGCTGCATGATGTGGTCTTCTATGGCCGCATACTGGGTGCTCATTCCTTCGCTATGGGTTTATCTGCGTACCTGATCGGGCTGATATTCCAGATTCCCCGCGCACCGCTGCCGCTGATGATGACAGTGGTGCTGCTGGGCAGCCTGCTGGAGGACAGTATTCTTTTTGCCATCTATAATGTGTTTAATCTAAGCCAGGAGCCATATAATTGGGCACTCTTGCATCATATGCTGCCTACCATGCTCATTCATTTTGCTGCAGGCCTGCTTCTCTACATTCCGCTCCGGCGCCAGCTGGAGCTGCTGAAGAAAGAGACTATCGATGAGGAGGCTGCGTAAGCTGCAGCAGCATTTTCTTATCACCCAAAGAAGGAGTTTGCCCGGCCCGGCACGAATGAATGAGGATAGGGGGACAGGCATATGACAGTTAAATCCAAGCACGTAAGGATTAAGGGCATCAAGGATGGCCTGGTATTCCTGCTAGACGACAAGTGTCCCTTTGAAGATCTCTTAAGCGAGCTTCGCTACAAGCTGGAGCACAGCCATCAAAATATTCTGACCGGACCGATTGTGCATGTGGATATTAAGCTGGGCAACCGTGCTGTTACTGAAGAAGATAAAGAGGCGGTACTGGAGATCCTCAAGAGTCAGGGGAATCTGTTAATCCGTTCGGTTGAAGCTATTGAAGATCCTGAAGAGAAGGATACGGAAGCCTTGTTCATGATGAGCGGAATGCTCCGCTCGGGCCAGGTGCTGCATCATGAGGGCAATCTGCTGTTCCTCGGGGATGTGAATCCGGGAGGGACCATTACCTGTTCAGGGGATATCTATATTCTTGGAGCACTCAAAGGGATGGCACACGCCGGAATCAACGGTAACCAGGAGGCCATTATTGCCGCTTCCCTGCTCGCGCCTACCCAGCTCCGGATTGCTGAGATTATCAGCAGACCTCCGGATGAATGGGGAACCCGGGAGAGCAGCATGGAATTTGCCTACTTATCAGGCGGTGCTATGCAAATCGACAAAATTCATAATATAGTGAAGTTACGTCAGGATTTAAATGTGTTTAAAGGGGTGTAGCCTCCATGGGAGAAGCGATTGTCGTAACCTCGGGCAAAGGCGGAGTTGGCAAGACAACCACAACAGCCAACATTGGTACCGCACTCGCCTTGCAGGGCAAAAAAGTATGTCTGGTGGATACCGACATTGGACTGCGGAATCTGGATGTTGTCATGGGGCTGGAGAACCGGATCATCTATGATCTTGTCGATGTGGCGGAAGGCCGCTGCCGTCTGAATCAGGCGCTGGTCAAGGACAAGCGCTTCGATGAGCTGTACATGCTGCCCGCTGCCCAGACCAAGGACAAGACTGCCGTTACACCGGAGCAGGTCAAGGATATCATTCTGGAGCTTAAGAAGGAGTATGAATATGTTCTGATCGATTGTCCGGCCGGCATTGAGCACGGCTTCCGCAATGCGATTGCCGGTGCTGACAAAGCCATTGTGGTCACCACTCCGGAGCATGCTGCGGTGCGGGATGCGGACCGGATTATCGGTCTCCTGGAGCAGTCATCGGTAGAATCTCCGAAGCTTGTGGTTAACCGGATTCGCCAGGGCTTGATCAAGTCCGGGGATATGCTTGATATCGAGGATATTCTGCAGGTGCTTAATATTGATCTGATCGGGATTGTACCCGATGATGAACAGGTCATCCGGGCGGCGAACAACGGGGAGCCTACCGTGATGAACCCGGACTCCTTAGCAGCGATCGCCTACCGTAATATTGCCCGGCGTATTCTTGGCGATGCGGTGCCGCTGATGCAGCTTGACCAGAAGACGGGCGCCTTCAAGAAGCTCAAGAAATTTTTTGGAATGGGCTGAATCCCGGCCACGCACTTATACATGGCAATCTTCAGTTAAGAGCCCGCTGCTGAGAAATCACCGGCGGGCTTATTTTTGTTGTGCAGTAACTTGGACAGGGCTTGTTCTAAAGCGGCTTCCGCCACTCATAAAATGGAAGTAAAACAAGCCCGCCGGAGGGATCATTATGGAATACCCGAGAGAGTCCAAGAACCGCCGCAAGAAACGTATACAGAATCTGCTGGAGGAGAAGCCGGCAGCCGGAGCAGCACCAGCACCAGAGCGGTTCCGGCTGTCTGATAGTCCTCCCTCCTTCAGAGAATGGGGGGCTGGGGACAGGAATGAATTTGCCTCTTCCCCTGAGCCTGACCCCGAGACGATGTGGAAGCAGCAGCGTAACCACTGGGAAGATGAAGACGGGAGGGGACCGGGGCAGGGCTTCCGTGCTGGTCTGCTGCGGCGGACGGTAGCCAGTCTGCTTGTCTTCGGCGCTGTATGGGGCATTTTTGCCGTGCAGGAGCCATGGGCCGTGAAGGCACAGTACTTTATTACAGACATCCTCAGCAATGATATGGATTTTGCAGCAGCACAGGTGTGGTACGAGGAACATTTCAATGGAGCCCCGTCCTTCATTCCGATTTTCGGAGATGAACAGGTACCGGCGGAGAAGGTGACAGCCGCCCATGAACTTAGCGCTCCGCTTGCAGGAAGTATTGTGCGTCCTTTTGCCACTTCGCTTAATGGCATTGAAATTATACCGGCAGACGATTCAAGTGCCAGTGTCACGGTGAAAAGTGTAGATACGGGCCGTGTGCTGGCCGTTTCAAAGGAAGCCCGGGGAGGCATCCGTATTACGGTCCGCCATACCGGGGAGATCACGGCAGAATACGGTCATTTGAGCGGGACACGGCTCGCGGTGGATGACTGGGTACAGAGCGGAGACGAAATAGGCTGGATTCAGGGGACGGAGGATGCCCGGGTCCCGTTGCTGTTTTTTGCAGTTATGAAAGACAAGACTTATATTGATCCGGCCGAAGTGGTATCGTTTGATTAGGGTCTGCGGCATTGAATTGTCACTGCATCCGCTCTTCGTGCTGATTCTCATGGTATCCGTGCTTACCGGACAGTTCCTGGAGCTGCTTACCTTGTTTCTGATCGTGTTCATTCATGAGCTTGGACATGTATGTGCGGCGCTGCTGGCCGGAATTAACGTCAGATCGGTACAACTGCTGCCATTCGGCGGCGTTGCGGTTATAGAGGATCATGGGCGGCTTACGGCTGTCCGTGAGATCGGGATTGCCCTGGCCGGTCCGCTGCAGAACGGAATTATGATTCTGATGGCGCTGGCGCTTAAGCAGGTGGAGTATGGAAATATCGCCTATCTGGATTATTTTATCGGAGCCAACGCCATGATCGCTCTGTTCAATCTGCTGCCGGTGCTTCCGCTGGACGGCGGCAAAATCCTTCAGGCAGCCCTGAGTCTGCTGCTTCCGTATTATTACACGCTGCTGTGGACCGGCAGAGTCAGTATTGCGGCCAGCCTGCTTGTGATAGGGTTCGCCCTGCTTCCGCTTGGGCACGGGGACGGCCTCCGCCTTAACCTGCTGATGATCGGAGCGTTTCTGCTCTATTCTAATTGGACGGACCAGCGTAATTTGCCGTACCGGTTTGTTGGTTTTTTGATGAACCGTGAGCGGATTTATGAGCGGTATCTGCTGGCGGAGAGTATTGCCCGCCCAATAGTTGCCTCGCTCGCGAAACCTTTGGATGAGATATTGCGTCTATTTAAACGTAACCATTATCATTATATCTATGTGATGAATAACGACAGAGACATCGTAGCCGTTGTGCCGGAGCAGCGTCTGATTGCTTCGTATTTCGGAAAGTAACAAGCGAGAAATGATTCAAACCAGAGGTGAAGCCATGAAACAAATGATCGTTCACTGTACACAGCATATTACCCGCATGGCACTTCTGGAGAACGGGAGGCTGGTGGAATATGCGGCTGAACGCGATCAGCAGCAAGGTCTGGTCGGGAGCTATTATAAAGGCCGGGTAATGAATGTGCTGCCTGGTATGCAGGCGGCTTTTGTAGATATCGGACAGAAAAAGAATGCGTTCCTATACGTAGATGATGTATTGCATCCCCATCTGGACAAGCAGCCGGACGTCAAGCCTTCGATTGAGACGCTGCTGCAGCCCGGTCAGGAGATTGTCGTCCAGGTGAGAAAAGAACCGCGGGGCGGCAAAGGCGCGCGGGTAACCACGCATTATACGCTGCCCGGACGCTGGATGGTGTACATGCCTTTTGCCGAATATGTCGGGGTCTCCAAGAAAATAAGCCGGGAATCGGAGCGCAGCCGGCTCAAAGGCATCGGCGAGCGGCTGCGCCAGGGTGAGGAAGGACTCATTATGCGCACCGTCTCCGAGGACGAGCCGGTGGATGCCGTGGAGGGAGATCTGGCTTTTCTGCGGGCGCAGTGGGAAATGATT
This sequence comes from Paenibacillus sp. FSL H8-0122, assembly GCF_038005345.1. NCBI lineage: Bacteria > Bacillati > Bacillota > Bacilli > Caryophanales > Paenibacillaceae > Paenibacillus > Paenibacillus sp. FSL H8-0122. The sequence continues at coordinate 827,871 of NZ_JBBOTB010000001.1, forward strand.
ACGCGGCGTTCCAAGGAAGTGGAGGCACCCGCTCTGTTGCACTGCGATCTGAGTATCGTCCAGCGGTTCATCCGGGATGCCTTCAATCCGCAGCGTGATGAGCTGCTGATCGATTCAGCCAAGGCGGTTAAGGAGGCGGAAGCCTTCCTGTCGGATATGGCTCCTGAAGGGTACAAGCCTGTGGGATTCTACAGGGGGCAGGAGTCCATTTTCTCTGCTTACGGGGTGACGGAACAGCTTCATAAGAGCTTCAGCCGTAAGATCATCCTTGAAGGCGGGGCTACGCTCATCTGGGATGAGACAGAGGCCTTGACAGTGATTGACGTCAACACAGCGCAGTACACCGGCGGGACGAACCTTGAGGATACGGTAACGCGGACCAACCTGCTGGCTGCGGAGGAGATCGGGCGGCTTGTCCGGCTCCGGGATACGGGCGGTATTATTATTGTTGATTTCATTGATATGGAGCGGGAAGAGCACCGCAGGCAGGTGACGGACAAGCTGGAGAGCATTATCAGCAGGGACCGGACCAAGACGCATATTCTCGGCTGGACCCATCTCGGTCTGCTGGAGATGACCCGTAAGAAGGCCAGACATGATTCCGCCGGATTTGCCCCGGTGATCTGCCAGTGCTGCGGCGGTACAGGCAAGGTTGGGACATGGCTGGAGTAGGGATAAGATGATCAGGTTGTATATGTTTTGTAAGGAGATATTGACTAGGGCCCGTATGTATGATAATATCTTCAAGTATGTGTTTGGTTGTTCCATTCCTGCACATGCTGTAACCGCTCCGATCGGGTAGATGAAGCGTAATTCCTCCGGGGATTGCCACCTTGACTAGGCGAGTCTGAGACATGAGGAGGTGCAAGTACAATGTATGCAATTATCGAAACTGGCGGTAAACAATACAAAGTCCAAGAGGGCGATGTTTTGTTCATTGAGAAGCTGGAAGCTGAAGACGGCGCAAGCGTAACGTTTGACCGTGTCTTGGCTGTTTCTAACGAAGGTGGTTTGACTGCAGGAACTCCGCTGGTAAGCGGCGCGTCTGTAACAGCCAAAGTCGAGAAGCATGGTAAGGGTCATAAGGTTGTAGTTTACAAATACAAACCTAAGAAGAACTACCACAAGAAACAAGGCCATCGTCAACCGTACACCAAAGTAACTATCGAGAAGATTCAAGCGTAAGAAGGTGCGTTAATGATTAACGTGCGGATTACACGGGCTTCTGCTCAAGGTGTCATTGTCGGTTTTGCCGTCAAGGGGCATGCGGAATACGCAAGGAATGGCAAGGATATCGTCTGCGCAGGTGTTTCGACGGTTACCGTTGGAACTGTGAATGCGATTGAGAGCCTGACCGGAGTTGTTCTGGATACTTCGATGAATCATGGATTCTTAAGCGGAACCCTGGTTCCCGTGAATGATCCCGAAGTCTCCGCCAAGGTACAGCTTTTGCTGGAATCTATGGTGCTGATGCTCAAGGATATTGCTAAATCCTACAGGAAATATATTCAGATACAGGAAGTCATCATTTGAAGAAGGAGGTTGACAACATGTTGAAATTGGATCTTCAATTATTCGCATCGAAAAAAGGTGTTGGTTCCACAAAGAACGGACGTGATTCCCATTCTAAGCGTCTTGGCGTGAAACGGGCTGACGGTCAAGCAGTAACCGGCGGCAACATCTTGGTTCGTCAACGCGGAACCAAAATCCACCCGGGCACGAACGTGGGCATCGGTAAAGATGACACACTGTTCGCACTTGTGGACGGCGTAGTGAAGTTCGAACGTTGGGGACGCGACCGCAAAAAAGTGAGCGTGTATCCGGTGGATGTCGCTCCGGTAGCAGCGGCACTGGAAGCGTAAGCTTACGGAACCTATGAAGATGAGAAGCCTCCGGCATCAGTGCCGGGGGCTTTTTTTGAAATTGTTTCGGGGTCCCGCAAAGTACCTGAGTAAGTATCGAAGCTTAAGCCACACTTTGTGGGGGAATCTGGTGATTGCGGAGAAAGCCTGTGTTATACTGGGAAATGGTGAATATGAAGCAAGATAAGCAGTGCTTACATTGGAATCAATTTTGCGAACCAAGGGACGGGGAGAAAGAATGAAATCCTGGAAAAGTAAGGTCTGGGCAGTCATGTTATCCGCAGTGTTTCCTTTAGGTCTCGTGTATTGGCAAACCTCCCTTTTCACATGCCTGCTGCTCGGAGTCTGGGTAGCGGCAGTGCTTGCATTCAGCTTTGTTTACAACCGGCGTCAATATGAAGAGGAACTGCGTATACAGGAGAATACTCTGCAGCAGGCGGCAAACCGGACACTGAATCATCATCGTCATGACTGGATGAATGATCTGCAGGTGCTTTACGGATATATCCAGCTGGGCAAGCCTGATAAATCCGTACAATGTGTGGAAAGAATAAAGGAGCGTATTGCGCTGGACAGCCGTATTGCCAAATTGGGAGTACCTTCCCTGGTGTTCTATCTGCAATCCTTCCGTACGTTCAGAAGCAGTCTGGAGCTGGACATACAGGTAGAGGAAGGGCTCCAGCTGGAGGACAAGCTGAGTCCAGAGGTAGGAGCTGAGCTGACTTCGGTAGTTATGCAGACGGTTAGAGCGTACCAGTACAGCGGAATAACACAGCATGGAGACACGCGGAAGCTTGAGCTCAGCTTTTCACAGGAGGGAAGAGACATTCTGATCTCTTTCAAAGGTGAGGGAGAGCAAGACAATCCCGAACTGCTTCAGGGGCAAATTTATAATATAGTACAAGGAAAAATCATGAAGGCGGAGCAGGTTCAGCCTGCCAAGGGTTATTTGGAACTGCGGTTACCGCTGGAGATGTAAGGAAGGTGAACATTTATGTTCGTAGATAAGGCTAAGATTTATGTAAAAGGCGGAGACGGCGGAGATGGACTCGTAGCGTTTCGCCGGGAGAAGTATGTACCGGATGGAGGTCCTGCCGGCGGCGATGGCGGCCGCGGGGGAGATGTGATCTTCCGCGTGGATGAAGGCTTACGGACCCTGATGGATTTCCGTTATCAGCGGCACTTCAAGGCGGATAAGGGAATTAAGGGGCGCAACAAGAGCCAGCACGGGGCCAACGCCGATCATATGATCGTGCGTATTCCTCCGGGTACGGTGCTGATTGATGATGATACCCAGGAGATCCTTGCCGATATGACCCGTCATGGACAACAGGTTGTAGTGGCCCGCGGCGGCCGGGGCGGCCGGGGGAATACCCGGTTTGCGACGGCGAACAATACGGCGCCGGAGCTGGCTGAGAATGGGGAAGAGGGTCAGGAGCGTTACATCGTAATGGAGCTGAAGGTCATGGCGGACGTAGGCCTGGTAGGCTTCCCTAGCGTGGGCAAATCTACGCTGCTGTCGGTCGTGTCCGCTGCCCAGCCGAAGATCGGAGCGTACCACTTTACCACCATTACCCCGAATCTGGGTGTAGTGGATGTCAGAGACGGCCGCAGCTTTGTGATGGCGGATCTGCCTGGACTGATTGAAGGCGCGAGTGAAGGGGTGGGGCTTGGACATGAGTTCCTGCGCCACGTTGAACGGACGCGTATCATCATTCATGTCGTGGATATGTCCGGCTCGGAAGGCCGCGATCCTTTTGAAGACTGGGTACTGATTAACGATGAGCTGAAGCAGTACAATGCGGCGCTGATTGACCGTCCGCAGATCGTGGCGGCGAACAAGATGGATATGCCTGATTCCGAGGAGAACCTGGCTTCCTTCCGTGAGCGTGTTGCGGAGCTTCGCCCGGACCTGGAGATTATGCCGATCTCTTCACTGACCCGTCAGGGCGTTCAGGAGCTGCTCTACCGTGCTACAGATATTCTTGACAGTATTCCTGTGGCTCCGGTGGTGGAAGAAGTGGCCGGCAAAGAGCGCAAGGTGTATAAGCTGGAGGCGGAAGAGGATAACTCATTCACGATTACCCGTGACAACGAGGCCTTTGTAGTCAACAGTCCGCGGATTGAGCGGATGATTAAGAGAATGCAGCTAAGCACACATGATGCTATTCTTAGGCTGGCCCGTACTTTACGTCACATGGGTGTGGATGCCGAGCTGCGCAGACGCGGTGCTGTCGAAGGTACGATCGTGCGCATTGCTGATTTTGAATTCGAATTTGTCGAGAACAGCAGCTACTATTAATAGAGAAGCAAGGTTACCGGCTGTATCTTCCGAGAGGGGGATGCGGCCTTTTTTTATTGCTAAACAGGTGGCAAAACTATTTCTGCTAATAAAAGTTTTCTTTATATATCTGGATTAATTTACTACAATCATTATATAAGTGATGTTAAATTGAATCCAAAGGGTGTAATCTGCGTATATCATACATACCTGTCAGGAAAGAGGGAATGGACAGATGGCAATTATTGAAGTAGTCAAATATGACGGGCCTCCGGGTGTCTTTGCCTGGAAGTATCCGAACCAGGAGCTGGGGACCTGGACACAGCTGATTGTGAATGAATCCCAGGAAGCGATTCTGTTCAAGGGTGGAGAGGCGCTGGATTCCTTCACAGCCGGACGCCACACCTTAAGCACAGCGAATATTCCGATTCTGTCGAATGTGGTGAATCTGCCATTCGGCGGCAAGTCTCCGTTCACCGCAGAGATATGGTTTGTGAACAAGATGAACTCCATGAATGTGAAGTGGGGGACCAGTGCACCGCTGCAGCTGCAGGACCCTAAGTACAAGCTCATGGTAGCGGTACGGGCCTTCGGGCAGTTTGGCGTGCGGATCGAAGATCCCCGCAAATTCCTGCTGAAGCTGGTAGGCACGCTGCCGGTCTTCGATCAGGATACGATGATCAGTTATTTCCGCGGCCTGCTGATGTCTAATATCAATGAACTCATTTCTTCTTATCTGGTGCACAAAAAAATCAGCATCCTGGAGATCAACGCCTACGTCGTTGAAATCTCCAAGCATATTCAGGGGCGCTTGGCCTCCTCATTCCTGGATAGCGGCATTGAACTTAATAACTTCTATATTGATTCGATCAATATTCCTGATGATGATCCGGCAACCCAACGCCTCAAGGAAGCCTTGGCCAAAAAAGCGGAGATGGACATTATCGGCTTCACCTACCAGCAGGAACGAAGCTTCGATGCCATGGAGGAGGCAGCAGGCAATCCTGGCAATATAGGGGCGGGCATGATGAATGCGGGGCTGGGGCTCGGCATGGGCTTCGGGCTGGCCGGACCTGCGGCTGAGATAGCCACCCGGATGACCCGGAACATGTCCCTCGACGGCAGTACAGGCAGTCAGCAAGGACCTCATACTGCTTCTAAATCCTGCTCGGGCTGCGGAACCGTTAATCCGGCAGATGCCCGCTTCTGTACCGGCTGCGGCCGCAGTCTGCAACCCCCGCCGGAGGCGGAGAATGAGGTATGCCCTAGCTGCGGCAAGGCGGTCATCCCTGGTGCCAGATTCTGTCCGCATTGCGGAGAAGGCCTGATCCTGAAGTGCGCAGGCTGCGGGCATGAGCTGAAGCCCGGACAGAAATTCTGTCCAGAGTGCGGCACCAGAGCGGCTAACGGGTGAACGGAATGCAGAGGCAGAGGTCATATACGGGTCTTGTTACTGTCCTTTATGCTGCTGTGCTGGCAGTTACTGCCGGTGCCTTCTTCACACTTGGATTCTCGGAATCGCTGCCGCGCTTCGTAGTGACTCTGCTTGCTGTATGTATGGCAGAGACTGTGGTTTATGTATATTGCATGCTATGGCTGCGCCGTGCTCCTGAAGCGGGCCGGACTTCACCGGTATTCATCAGCGGAGCTGTAATTATAGCCTTCTATCTGGCAGCGGTACTTGCTTCGGCTATTCTGCTGGACTGGCTTCTGGAACTGAGTCCGCTCTGGTATGCGGGAGAGCAGCTGCTCATCCTGATTATAGCTGCCCTCGTGCTTGCGGCTACAGCCGGGTATGGCTGGAATGCCGCCTCCGGGGAGCGCAGGGCTGCGGAAGCTTCGCGGAGCCTGCGTACCCACATGCAGGAGCTGCAGGAGATCAGACGAATTGCCGGCACCTGGAAGCATTCTGAGGCAAGCAGGCTGGTAGAACTGATTGATTCTCTGGAGGAGAAATTCCGCTACAGTGACCCGGTGTCGAGACCGGGATTGTATGCCACGGAAGACATCATTAGGCAGCAGATCTCTCTGCTGCATGACCATGTGGCGCTGCTGCTTGTCCTGAAGGAGCTGCCGGCCCGCTGGGACACAGAGACAGAGGAATTAACCGAGAGTATTGCCGGCACGCTCCAGCGGCGTAACCTGGAGCTGGCGGCGCTTAAATAGGAGGAATAGACAGCAATGGGGATAGGGAATCAGCCGGGCGGACTGCTGCCGGGCCGGGAAGGACAGCCCTCTGATAGTCTGCCTAAGTATGAGCGGACTACTTTTGATATTGTAACTATCGGTGCCGGATATTTGTTTATGCCGTTGGGGCTCGTGCTTGCGCTGGTACGCATGCTGAGCACCCATTATAAAAATTACCGCAAGCCCGTCAATTATAGTCTGTTGTTCCATGTATTTGTGGGCGGCTTCGTGCAGTTGATGGGAATTGTCGTCAATTCCATCTTCAGTGAAGTCGCCGTTGATACTGGTACGTTAATTGGAATGTTAATTATGTTCTCATTGATAACGCTTCTGCCTGCGGCCGTATTTGCCAGAAGTGCAGCCAAGGCCAGGTTCCGGTTCGCCCAGCTAGCGAATCAATATGTGCAATTGATTACCGTAGGCAGAGTCCGCTATACCGGGAATCTGGCTGACCGCACCGGGCAGAGCGAAGGCGATGTGAACAGAGATCTTATCTATCTGCAGAAGTACGGGGTGCTGGACTCCGGGCTTCTCTTCCATGAAGGAGCGGATGCAGTGCCGCAGGCCCAGGCGGGGCAGGCAGGTGCATCGCCCTTCTCGCAGCCTGCAAGGCAGCCGTCCTATCAGCAGCCGAGGCCGCAGCAGCTTCCCAAATCTGTCCGTTGTCCCGGCTGCGGGGCACAGAATACGGTAGCTCCCAACCAATCTACCAGCTGCGATTACTGCGGGACGACCATTGCTTACAGCTGACCGGGTTCTGCAGGTGAAGGCTGTTCCTCCTAGCTAATAGGGGGACAGTCTTTTTCGCTTGTTTACAGAAAGTTATTGCAATAAAAGCCTTCAATCCCGTATAATGTCCACTATGTACATACAAAAGTCTTTGGGGTGAGGACGTTCGTGAAAGAACGCTATTATTTGGTCCGGGAGGACATATTGCCCGATGCGGTGCTGAAGACCATGCAGGTCAAGCAGCTGCTAGAAGCAGGAGATGCCAAAACCGTACACGAGGGCGTGGAACAGGTCGGGCTTAGCCGCAGTGCTTTTTATAAATACAAAGATGGGATACACTTAATTCATCAGCTGGAGCGCGAGCGCATTGTGACGATCTCGATTGATCTGGAGCACGAGTCAGGCATGCTGTCCAAGGTGCTTGGTTCTGTGGCTGTTCACGGGGCGAATGTGCTGACCATCCATCAGAGTATCCCGCTGCAGGGGCGGGCCAATGTGGTGATCTCTGTCGAGATCTCCCATCTGAATGAAGAGCTGGGCGACTTGCTGGACAGTCTCAAGGCAATTCCCGGTGTGAAGCGTGCGTTAATTATTGGTCAGGGGTGAGAATACGAATGAAGCCGGTTAGAGTAGGTCTGCTGGGTCTGGGTACTGTGGGTACGGGCGTTGTCCGTATTGTAGAAGGAAATCAGGAGGATTTGAGCAGCCAGGTGGGCTCGCCGATCCTGATTGAACGGATTGCCGTGAAGAATACGGAGAAGCCGCGTGATATCGATGTGGACCCGTCCAAGATTACCGATGATCCATGGGCCGTTATCCGCGACCCGGAGATTGATGTCATTGTTGAGGTCATGGGCGGGATCGCAGGGACGAAGGAGTACATTCTGGAGGCACTGGAGCGCGGCAAGCATATTGTAACAGCCAATAAGGACCTGATGGCCCTGCACGGCTCGGAGATACTGGCTAAGGCGCAGGAGAAGCAGTGCGATGTGTTCTATGAGGCGAGTGTGGCGGGAGGCATTCCGATTATCCGCACGCTGATCGAAGGCTTTTCCTCGGATAAGATTATGAAGATTATGGGGATTGTGAACGGGACGACCAACTATATCCTCAGCAAAATGAGCCAGGAAGGCGCATCTTACCTCGACGCACTGCGGGAAGCGCAGGAGCTGGGGTATGCCGAGTCTGATCCGACGTCCGATGTGGAGGGACTGGATGCAGCCCGCAAGATGGCGATTCTGGGCACGCTGGGCTTCCGGACCAATGTGGAGCTGAGCGATGTCAGTGTAAGCGGGATTTCCGGCGTCAGCAAGGAGGATATGGCTTTTGCCAAACGGCTAGGGTACGAGATGAAGCTGCTCGGGATTGCCGAACGCCAGGATGAAGCATTCAGCATTAGCGTCCAGCCTACGATGATCCGTACGAACCACCCGATTGCCTCCGTGAACGGCGTCTTTAATGCGGTATATGTATATGGTGAGGCTGTGGGGGAGACGATGTTCTACGGTGCGGGGGCAGGGGCGATGCCTACGGCAACCTCGATTGTGGCGGATCTGGTGGCGGTTATCAAGAACCTGAAGCTGGGGGTTAACGGGCTTAAGCAGATTGTGCCGTACAAGCAGAAGAAGCTGAAGAGCGACGAGGATATTTTCTACAAAAACTTCCTGCTGCTCCATGTCGATGACAAGGCGGGTGTATTGGCGAAGATTACCCAGGTGTTTGCCGAATACGATGTCAGCCTGGATTCCGTAGTGCAGCAGGCCAATCCTAATAATCCTGATGCCGAAATTATCATTGTCACACATAACGCCAGCAGAGCCAGCATGAACAAAGTGCTGCGCCACCTGGAGCAACTGAATGTCATTCACCGCATCAAAAGCCATTACCGTGTAGAAGGCTAAATATCGCAGGCGTCCATGGAACACAGGGCTTGCGCGCAAATATAATGAAGGAGATTTACCCGCCATGAGTATTTACGGAAGGTCTAGAGTGAAGGTCCCTGCCAGCACCGCCAATCTCGGTCCGGGCTTCGATACGCTGGGCATGGCGCTGTCGCTGTATGCCTGGATTGAAATGGAGGAAGCGGCTGAAACCGTATTTCATCTGTATGGAGATGAGATGGCCGGTCTTCCCCGGGACAAAAGCAATCTGCTCTACAAGGTTGCACAAATGGTATTTGCAGAGGCCGGGGTCCAGGTTCCGGAGCTGTCCATCTCCATGTATTCGGAAATCCCGCTCACACGCGGGCTTGGCAGCAGTGCTTCGGCCATTGTTGGCGCGCTGGCTGCGGCTAATGCTATGATAGGTTCACCGCTTAGTCCGGGGAAGCTGTTCGATATGGCTACAGCGATCGAGAAGCATCCCGACAATGTCGGGGCCTCGCTCTTCGGCGGAATTATTACGGCCGTATGGGACGGCGAGCATGCCGATTACATCCGCATTGAGCCGCCGCAGGAGCTGGAATTCCTGGTGGTAATTCCTGAATTCGAGCTGGAGACCGTCAAGGCCAGAGAGGCACTGCCTGCGGAGGTAACAGTGAGCGATGCGGTTCATAACATCAGCCATACCTCGCTGCTCACTGCAGCGTTAGCCGCAGGACGGCTGGACCTGATTGGCACAGCGATGCAGGACCGGCTGCATCAGCCCTACCGTGCACCGCTGGTGCCGGGAATGGAGAAGCTGCTGGCTGAAGCTCCGGGCCACGGCGCGCTGGGGATTGCGCTTAGCGGTGCAGGCCCGACCCTGTTATGTATGGTGGACCGCAGCGAGCAGCGGAAGCAGGAGCTGGAGCTGTTTTTGACAGAGACCATGCAGGAGAACGGGATTTCTTCCCGTACCGTATGGCTGTCCCCATGCAATACGGGTGTCACGGCAGAGCTGCTTGAAAGAAACGGGATGCAAAACGAATCATTTTTGGATATGATAAAAGGAGAATTACAGTCATGAAATCGATAGCGTTATTGCCTCAGGGCTCCGTCTCGCATGAAGCGCTGCTGCATTTATTTGGCGGTAACCCTGCTCATCTGGAGCATCATAAGCTCATCTCCGATGTCTTTCTGTCCACGGCTGGCGGAGTCACCGATTACAGTGTCATTCCGATTGAGAACACGATAGAAGGCTCGGTCAGCCTGCATATCGACTGGCTCATTAATGAAGTGAACCTGCCGATGCAGGCGGAGTGGATTTTCCCGTCGATACAGAATCTCATCAGCTGTCCGCAGGAATTCACGAAGGAGGACGGGGACAAGGATTATACGAAGATTGTCAAGATCCTGTCCCATCCGGTGGCTATGGCGCAATGCACGCAGTTCATCCGTAAGGCTATGCCCTGGGCTGAGCTGGAATCTGTGGGAAGCACCTCTGAAGCGGTGGAGATTGTGAAGGGCAATCCCGGTAAAGGCTGGGCTGCCATCGGTACCGCGCTTGGAGCCGCTACGCACGGGCTGGAGGTTGTGGAACGCCAGATTACAGACCATAATAACAATTACACGCGGTTCGTGCTGGTTGGTCCGCAGAAGCTGGAGCTTCCGCAGAAGAGCAGTGGAGACAAGACGAGTATTCTTGTTACGCTGCCCGAGGATTTCCCTGGTGCGCTGCATCAGGTGTTGGCTGCTTTTGCCTGGCGTAAGCTGAACTTGTCCCGTATTGAATCACGGCCGACGAAGAAGAAGCTGGGTACTTATTATTTCTATATTGATGTGCTGGAACCGATAGAATCGGTACTGCTCCCGGGTGCGATTGAAGAGATCAAAGCCTTGGGCTGTCAGGTACGGATTCTGGGGTCTTATCCCACATACACCTATGAGGAAGAGAAAGCGGAGGTGCAGTAAGTTCATGGCTGAGCAATGGATCTATCTGGATGGACAACATGTAACGAAGGACAAGGCAATGGTGTCCGTATTCGATCACGGTTTTTTATATGGAGACGGAATCTTTGAAGGTATCCGTATTTATAACGGCAACATCTTCAAGTGCAAGGAGCATCTGGACAGGCTGTATGATTCGGCGAAGTCGATTATGCTGGACATTCCGCTGACCTATGATGAGATGCTGGAGGCCATGGCCGAGACAATCCGCCTGAACGAAATGCGGGACGGGTACATCCGGCTGATCGTATCACGCGGTCCCGGCAACCTGGGTCTTGATCCGCGCCGCTGCCCCAAAGCGAGTGTAATTATCATTGTTGAGCAGCTCGCCATCTACCCGGAGCAGGCTTATGTGAACGGACTTCGTGCCGTATCGGTCTCCCAGCGCCGCAATCTCCCGGATGCCCTGAATCCGAAGATCAAATCGCTGAACTATCTCAACAATATTCTGGTGAAGATTCAGTCGAATCTGGCGGAAGCCGATGAAGCGATCATGATGAACGCTCAAGGGTATGTAACCGAAGGCTCGGGCGATAATATCTTCATTATCAAAAGAGGGGTAGTCTATACACCGCCTTGTTACCTGGGTGCCCTGGAGGGAATCACCCGTCTGGCGATCATTGAGCTGTGTGAGAAGCTGGGACTGCCGCTGAAGGAAGAGCCGTTCACCATGCATGATGTCTATATTGCCGATGAAGTCTTCTTCACCGGAACAGCGGCTGAAGTTATTGCTGCCCGTGAGATCGACGGCAGAGTCATCGGTTCCGGCCAGGCCGGGCCGATTACCCTGCAATTGCTGGAAGAATTCCGCAATGTGGTTGATAAAGACGGCTATAAGGTTTGGGAATAGTACAGTAATTTCGCGTGAGCGAATAGAGAAAAATCCTTTCATGCCAAGCATGGAAGGATTTTTTTTGCATATAGGGATGTCATTCGCCCATGGGCTGCATAAGATGTAGTAACGAAGGAGGCGGCTGTACCGCAACTACCGAATCTGGAGGGCTATCATCCCTGAACCGGGGTGCAGTGCCGATCAATAGATACTTTTAGGAGGTAAATGCTGCGTGAAAATACACATTGTTAAGCAAGGTGATTCGCTGTTTGCGTTATCACAGAAGTATGGAGTGCCGCTGCAAAAAATAATCGAGGCCAATCCGCAAATCACCAATCCAGATGTACTTGCTGTAGGAGACAAGGTTAAGATCCCGGCTGCGCCCGTAGCTCTGCCTGTTCCGGACAACAACGATATCTACTATAAGCATACAGTCAAGCAGGGCGATACCTTATGGAAGCTCTCCAAGGCTTGGGGAGTTACACTCAAGGATATGATTGATGCCAACCCGCAGCTTAAGAACCCTAATGCACTGATGACGGGTGAAGTCGTGAATATCCCTAAGAAAGTCAGTACTGCTCCAATCCAGGCCCAATCCATCGATCCGGTAAAAGCTAATACGACCCCAATTCAGGCTCAGTCCACCGCTCCGGCAGTGGTCGATAAAACGGCGATTGGCGGTAAAACCTACACTGGTGTCATCGAAAAGCCGGCTCCCGCACCGGCGCCAGTTCCTGCACCTGCTGCAGAAGCAGTCCCTATCCCGTTGGCGGTTCCTGCACCTAACCCTGCACCTAACAAAGCGCCGGAAGTCAAACCGGTTCAGGAAGCCGTCCATGAGAAACAAAGCTTGTATGTGCAAATTTCTGTTCCCGCGCAGGAAGAGAAAACCAAAGAAGTGCATCATAAGTCAGAGGTTCAGCCTGCCGCCTGGGATGAGGGGAAAAGCTCGCCCTGGGGAAAGAGTGATGGCTATCCCGGCCTCAGCGAGAATCCGTATTTTATGAATTATGCACCCGTGTATCCCGTATATGAGCCAATGGACAATATGAATATGAACAATATGAATAACATGAATAACATGAATAACGCTCCAAGTTATGTTCAGCCTGCAGCGTTTATGCCGGAATGCCCGCCGTTCTATGCTCAGCCGGTTAATCCTTGTCCGCCTGGACAATACCCCGGAGCATGGCATCCTAATGCAGCACCGGATTATGACAATGTGAATATGTCAGGAGTCAGCCCTGTCAGTGACAATGCTGCGTTTGCTCCGCAGTACCAGAATGAGCAGGTTAATCTTCCGTGGCCTTCCTGCGGATGCGGCGCAATGTCGATTCAGCCCTATCCTTATGAGCAGCCGATGTATAACGGGTATCCGGTGTACGGCATGCCGCAGATGGGGATGGTCTCTCCTTATGCCGGAGGAATGAATGCCATGCCTAACGCGGTGTCACCGATGTATGAACAGCCTATGGTATCGAATATTCCGCCATATCCGGCTTATCCGGGCATGGAGAATTTCGCCCACAACCGCGTACCCGAGATTCAGATTCCTGAGCCTGTAGTGGAGGAAGCGGAGGAAGTGCCGGATAAAGGGCGCACTGAGGCCACAGCAGCAAAGGATACAAAACCAGGGAAATCCAAACCGGCAGCGGCAAAAGCGAAAACCTCCAGCCAGACCTCTGCCGCCAAGGATAAGGCCCACGCCAAGCCGCGTTCGAACTCAAGCGGACGTTCAAGTACAGATAAGAAAAATCACACTCCTTGGATTCCGAATTAAGAGGATAGTCCCTAAGGAGAGGGTTGCACATGCAGGTCCTGCTAGATATGAGGGCCGGCATGTGCTTTTGGGCATGCTTATACAGGTATAGAGGCTTGTATAGGATATCTATGAAAGTCTATAGTACTATCTCAAAAAATGGTAGAAATTAAGGGTTGTTAGCAGGTAGATATCATGCTATATTATATATCCAGTCGCAAGGCAGGTGCCTTGCAAGAAGGTTGGACATGTTGCTCTGATGAATACACACTTTGCTTCAACGAAAATAAGTGTTGCATTCATAAGAAGAACATGTTATATTATAAAAGTTGCTGGTGACGCGGTGAGCGGCGCTAACAACGAGTTTGATCTTTGAAAACTGAACAACGAGTGAGTATCGGAAATCACTTCGGTGAGATCCAAAATTAGAGAATGTAACCATTCTCGTCAGATGTTTCAAAATGAGCAATCGCTCTTTCTAAATACCAATTTGGAGAGTTTGATCCTGGCTCAGGACGAACGCTGGCGGCGTGCCTAATACATGCAAGTCGAGCGGAGTCTGAAAGGAAGCTTGCTTCCTTTCAGACTTAGCGGCGGACGGGTGAGTAACACGTAGGCAACCTGCCCTCAAGCCTGGGATAACTACCGGAAACGGTAGCTAATACCGGATAATTTCTTTTTTCTCCTGAGGAGAGAATGAAAGGCGGAGCAATCTGCTGCTTGGGGATGGGCCTGCGGCGCATTAGCTAGTTGGTGGGGTAACGGCCCACCAAGGCGACGATGCGTAGCCGACCTGAGAGGGTGAACGGCCACACTGGGACTGAGACACGGCCCAGACTCCTACGGGAGGCAGCAGTAGGGAATCTTCCGCAATGGGCGCAAGCCTGACGGAGCAACGCCGCGTGAGTGATGAAGGTTTTCGGATCGTAAAGCTCTGTTGCCAGGGAAGAACGTCCGGTAGAGTAACTGCTACCGGAGTGACGGTACCTGAGAAGAAAGCCCCGGCTAACTACGTGCCAGCAGCCGCGGTAATACGTAGGGGGCAAGCGTTGTCCGGAATTATTGGGCGTAAAGCGCGCGCAGGCGGTTATTTAAGTCTGGTGTTTAAACCTTGGGCTCAACCTGAGGTCGCACTGGAAACTGGGTGACTTGAGTACAGAAGAGGAAAGTGGAATTCCACGTGTAGCGGTGAAATGCGTAGATATGTGGAGGAACACCAGTGGCGAAGGCGACTTTCTGGGCTGTAACTGACGCTGAGGCGCGAAAGCGTGGGGAGCAAACAGGATTAGATACCCTGGTAGTCCACGCCGTAAACGATGAGTGCTAGGTGTTAGGGGTTTCGATACCCTTGGTGCCGAAGTTAACACAGTAAGCACTCCGCCTGGGGAGTACGGTCGCAAGACTGAAACTCAAAGGAATTGACGGGGACCCGCACAAGCAGTGGAGTATGTGGTTTAATTCGAAGCAACGCGAAGAACCTTACCAGGTCTTGACATCCAACTAACGAAGCAGAGATGCATCAGGTGCCCTTCGGGGAAAGTTGAGACAGGTGGTGCATGGTTGTCGTCAGCTCGTGTCGTGAGATGTTGGGTTAAGTCCCGCAACGAGCGCAACCCTTGACTTTAGTTGCCAGCAGGTTGAGCTGGGCACTCTAGAGTGACTGCCGGTGACAAACCGGAGGAAGGTGGGGATGACGTCAAATCATCATGCCCCTTATGACCTGGGCTACACACGTACTACAATGGCCGGTACAACGGGAAGCGAAGCCGCGAGGTGGAGCCAATCCCAGCAAAGCCGGTCTCAGTTCGGATTGCAGGCTGCAACTCGCCTGCATGAAGTCGGAATTGCTAGTAATCGCGGATCAGCATGCCGCGGTGAATACGTTCCCGGGTCTTGTACACACCGCCCGTCACACCACGAGAGTTTACAACACCCGAAGTCGGTGGGGTAACCCGCAAGGGAGCCAGCCGCCGAAGGTGGGGTAGATGATTGGGGTGAAGTCGTAACAAGGTAGCCGTATCGGAAGGTGCGGCTGGATCACCTCCTTTCTATGGAGAATCGTTTCCTGCAACGGAAACATTCAAATCGGAAGCTTCGCTTCCACCAAAGAACCCTTGGGTTCGAATACTCACTCGTTGGTCAGTTTTGAGAGTTTAAGCTCTCAACTTGATCCTTGAAAACTGGATACCGAAACGAATTTGCGTTTTAGAACATCTTTTAGCTGAAACTTGTGTAAGCAAGTTGAAATAGTTATTAGTTGCTACCGTGATTTTCCTTAGGGAAAACACATTGGTTAAGCTACTAAGAGCACACGGAGGATGCCTAGGCGCCAGGAGCCGACGAAGGACGTGGCGAACAACGAAACTGCCTCGGGGAGCTGTAAGCAAGCTTTGATCCGGGGGTGTCCGAATGGGGAAACCCAGCTGTGGTAATTCGCAGTTACTCGTATCTGAATACATAGGATACGCAGAGGCAGACCAGGGGAACTGAAACATCTAAGTACCCTGAGGAAGAGAAAACAATAGTGATTCCGTCAGTAGCGGCGAGCGAACGCGGAACAGCCTAAACCAAGGGGCTTGCCTCTTGGGGTTGTGGGACGTCTCACATGGAGTTACAAAGGAATAGAGTAGGCGAAGAGGTCTGGAAAGGCCCGCGATAGAGGTAAAAGCCCTGTAGCCCAAACTGTGTTCTCTCCGAGACGGATCCCGAGTAGTGCGGGGCACGTGAAACCCCGTATGAATCCAGCAGGACCATCTGCTAAGGCTAAATACTACCTGGCGACCGATAGTGAAACAGTACCGTGAGGGAAAGGTGAAAAGCACCCCGGAAGGGGAGTGAAATAGAACCTGAAACCGTGTGCTTACAAAAAGTCAGAGCCCTCTTTATGGGTGATGGCGTGCCTTTTGTAGAATGAACCGGCGAGTTACGTTTAACATGCAAGGTTAAGGTGAGAAGCCGGAGCCGCAGCGAAAGCGAGTCTGAATAGGGCGACTAAGTATGTGGACGTAGACCCGAAACCGTGTGATCTACCCCTGTCCAGGGTGAAGGTGCGGTAACACGCACTGGAGGCCCGAACCCACGCATGTTGAAAAATGCGGGGATGAGGTGGGGGTAGCGGAGAAATTCCAATCGAACTCGGAGATAGCTGGTTCTCCCCGAAATAGCTTTAGGGCTAGCCTCGGTGAATGGAGTGGTGGAGGTAGAGCACTGATTGGGTGCGGGGCCCGCAAGGGTTACCAAGCTCAGTCAAACTCCGAATGCCATTTACTTCTTGCCGGGAGTCAGACAGTGAGTGCTAAGATCCATTGTCAAAAGGGAAACAGCCCAGACCATCAGCTAAGGTCCCCAAGTGTGTGTTAAGTGGGAAAGGATGTGGAGTTGCACAGACAACCAGGATGTTGGCTTAGAAGCAGCCACCATTGAAAGAGTGCGTAATAGCTCACTGGTCGAGTGACTCTGCGCCGAAAATGTAACGGGGCTAAACACACCACCGAAGCTATGGCTAGGATCGACTTCACTGCGCCTTTGAGGCGTGTTTATCCGGATTGACATTGATGCCGTGAATCATCCGCAGGGATGAAAGGCTAAATGCTTTCAGGGGATAAACACAAGGCTTCGAAGCTGGAGTGAAGTCGATCCTGGGGTAGGGGAGCGTTGTATATACGTTGAAGGTGTACCGTAAGGAGCGCTGGAGAGTATACAAGTGAGAATGCCGGTATGAGTAACGAAAAGATCAGTGAGAATCTGATCCGCCGAAAGCCCAAGGTTTCCTGAGGAAGGCTCGTCCGCTCAGGGTAAGTCGGGACCTAAGGCGAGGCCGACAGGCGTAGTCGAAGGACAACAGTTTGAAATTACTGTACCACCGTAATCCGCTATGAGCGATGGGGTGACGCAGGAGGGTAGTGACGCGGACTGATGGATGTCCGTCTAAGCAGTGAGGCTGGTGTGTAGGCAAATCCGCACATCGTAAGGCTGGGCTGTGATGGGGAGCGAAAATTATAGTAGCGAAGGTCATGATCTCACACTGCCAAGAAAAGCCTCTAGTCAGGAGAAGGTGCCCGTACCGCAAACCGACACAGGTAGGCGAGAAGAGAATTCTAAGGCGCGCGGAAGAACTCTCGTTAAGGAACTCGGCAAAATGACCCCGTAACTTCGGGAGAAGGGGTGCCTCGGTAGGGTGAATAGCCCGAGGGGGCCGCAGTGAAAAGGCCCAAGCGACTGTTTAGCAAAAACACAGGTCTGTGCGAAGCCGTAAGGCGAAGTATACGGGCTGACGCCTGCCCGGTGCTGGAAGGTTAAGGGGAGCGGTTAGGAGCAATCCGAAGCTGTGAACCGAAGCCCCAGTAAACGGCGGCCGTAACTATAACGGTCCTAAGGTAGCGAAATTCCTTGTCAGGTAAATTCTGACCCGCACGAATGGCGTAACGACTTGGGCGCTGTCTCAACGAGAGATCCGGTGAAATTTTAATACCTGTGAAGATGCAGGTTACCCGCGACAAGACGGAAAGACCCCATGGAGCTTTACTGCAGCTTGATATTGAATTTGGGTACGATCTGTACAGGATAGGTGGGAGCCGGTGAGGCAGGAGCGCAAGCTTCTGCGGAGGCGCCGTTGGGATACCACCCTGATCGTATCTAGGTTCTAACCTGGTACCCTCATCGGGTACGGGGACCGTGTCAGGCGGGCAGTTTGACTGGGGCGGTCGCCTCCTAAAGAGTAACGGAGGCGTTCAAAGGTTCCCTCAGAATGGTTGGAAATCATTCGCAGAGTGCAAAGGCATAAGGGAGCTTGACTGCGAGACCTACAAGTCGAGCAGGGACGAAAGTCGGACTTAGTGATCCGGTGGTACCGCATGGAAGGGCCATCGCTCAACGGATAAAAGCTACCCTGGGGATAACAGGCTTATCTCCCCCAAGAGTCCACATCGACGGGGAGGTTTGGCACCTCGATGTCGGCTCATCGCATCCTGGGGCTGAAGTAGGTCCCAAGGGTTGGGCTGTTCGCCCATTAAAGCGGTACGCGAGCTGGGTTCAGAACGTCGTGAGACAGTTCGGTCCCTATCTGTCGTGGGCGCAGGAAATTTGAGAGGAGCTGTCCTTAGTACGAGAGGACCGGGATGGACGTACCGCTGGTGCATCAGTTGTTCCGCCAGGAGCATGGCTGAGTAGCTACGTACGGACGGGATAAGCGCTGAAAGCATCTAAGCGTGAAGCCCCCCTCAAGATGAGATTTCCCAATTAGTAAGACCCCTTGAAGACGACGAGGTAGATAGGTTGGAGGTGGAAGTGCAGCAATGCATGGAGCTGACCAATACTAATCGGTCGAGGGCTTATCCAAACACACTAACACACAAATTCGTTTCGGATTCAGTTTTCAGGAATCAAATTGTAATTTATGGAGTTCAAGTAGCTCTGTAAAGAAGATTTGTTTTCAGCATTTGGCGATGCTGAGACCTGAATAATAGCATTTGATATTCAAATGCCCGTTTGGTGGCGATAGCGGAGGGGTTCCACACGTACCCATCCCGAACACGACCGTTAAGCCCTCCAGCGCCGATGGTACTTGGACCGAAGGGTCCTGGGAGAGTAGGACGTTGCCAAGCACTTAAGACCACTGTTGATTATCAATGGTGGTTTTTTGTTTTTTGATTGTGCATACAATGAATAGGATAATAATATTTCTATTGTATTAATCTAGTTTATATGATATAATATTTTTTGTTGTCGAAAGATTGTTTGCTAATTTGGCTCGTTGGTCAAGGGGTTAAGACACCTCCCTTTCACGGAGGTAACATGGGTTCGAATCCCATACGAGTCACCAATTTCTTCTTTGAGTGATGGGATGAGAATTCCCAGGGTTCGTTGAAGCATAAGCTTCGTAAGGATTACATCGCAATCTCGTAACGAAGTGAAGAGTATCCCATACGAGTCACCAAATTCATCTTTGATAAATTAATGGTTGTATATCTCATAAAAATGTGTTATGATCATTAAGTTGCTTCTTCGATGGAGGCTTAGCTCAGCTGGGAGAGCATCTGCCTTACAAGCAGAGGGTCGGGGGTTCGAACCCCTCAGCCTCCACCATGGAGACTTAACTAGCAAGAAGAGAATATTTTTATTACTGACGCGGGGTGGAGCAGCCCGGTAGCTCGTCGGGCTCATAACCCGAAGGCCGCAGGTTCAAATCCTGCCCCCGCAATATTATTTTGGAACCGTGGTGTAGTTGGCCTAACATGCCTGCCTGTCACGCAGGAGATCGCGGGTTCGAATCCCGTCGGTTCCGCCATTTTTATTGAAGCAATTGAATACATACCGTGTGCGGACGTGGCTCAGCGGTAGAGCATCGCCTTGCCAAGGCGAGGGTCGCGGGTTCGATTCCCGTCGTCCGCTCCATAATTTGCGCCCTTAGCTCAGCTGGATAGAGCGTTTGACTACGAATCAAAAGGTCGGGAGTTCGAATCTCTCAGGGCGCGCCATTAATACTTCTCTGATTTAACAAAGTGTCCTTCAGATTCGAACGAGTTCGTTGGAGCATAAGCTTCGATAGCATAACTTCGCAATCGGATGCATAGCATCCGTATCTCTCAGGGCGCGCCATTATTATTCTATTGAATGGTTTTCATCTAAAATTTAATTATCCATAGCGGATATATAAGATATTAAGCCGGCGTGGCGGAATGGCAGACGCGCTCGACTCAAAATCGAGTGGGAAACCGTGGAGGTTCGAGTCCTCTCGCCGGTATTAAAAAAGCTTTATGACATTGTATTTTGTACAATGTCATAAAGCTTTTTTTGTATTTTTATTGCACCGAAACTATACTAACTGATTATCCTGCTTTCAGGTTCTTCCCCGTTTTTTATGCATCCGGCAAGTCTCTTTCGTTGACAATCCCCCGCGGGCGGTATTAATAAAACTAGCAGTATTCTTCATTTTCTTGAAGACTTCTTGATTCATCATAATCTCCTTATCTGTTCGATTTTCCTCCTGAAAGCTTAAGTGCCGATAAATGAAACCGCTTACTTAAATTTGTAGCGCTACGCATTCATTATAAAATAGAAACGGAACTGTTTTTCCGCATCATGTTTTGCGATATTTTGAGCGATTGTCCCGGCAGAAGAGGAGTCTGGAACGGAAATTGGAGAGTCTTTCATTTTTTTTAGTTTTCTTATGTTATTTTGACTGCCTGGACCAGGAAGCAGAAACAGGCCTACAAAGCTGCGTCCGGGCAACTTGTAAGCCTGTCTGGCATGAATGGCAGGGCGGAGTAACCGCCGTTCTTCCGGCTATACCAGCTCGATTACCGCCATCTGGTGATTCTCCAGGTAAGGAATCGTATAGTTCATCTCGCCCCCGCTGCTGAACGTGAACGGCAGCTCTGTCATTGACGGGGCCAGATAGACACGGTGCACGGGATCAGAGGAGGGGAGGCGCAGGCTGACGGAAATGTCCCGCAGCGGCACAATATCCTCGATGACTTCGATCCGGCCTTTGAGCGTAGGAGCGGCGTAGAGCAGATGGTGCACATAGCGCTGCTCTGCCTGCTGATACTGCAGAGTCGTTATGCCGCGGGCCGGCAGATTCGTACGCAGTGACGGCTGAGGGAGCAGCCGCGACAGTGCATGCAGCACCATCTCCTTCAGGATGAGAGGGCCGGCATCCGCATACTCGCTGAATACATCCCAGGCAATATAGATGCCGCTGCTGCTCTCCACCATCCCCGGACCGTTGTTCTCCATGGCGCCCGGTGTATGCTGGTGGGAACAGAAGGTGAAGACATCGCGGTTAAAATAAGGGTTCTCCAGATGTCCTAGCGCCTCTCCTTGTCCTTCCTGCAATTCGATTAGCTGGCCTTCGCCGTACATTACATAGGAGGCGGGCAGCAGCGCGCCGGGCGTGAAATACGGCTTAAAGTAAGCGGGCTGGTAAGGGTTGGCTCCCAGCCAGCTGATTCCGAGGTCCAGCGCAAACGCATCACCTGCCGGATTCAGGCCGGAGCGTCCGGTGGCCAGCACCTTGCCGCCTCCGGCGGTAAAGGCCCTGATCGCGTCGGCAAGCTCCGGCCATACGTGCACCTCATCGGGCAGCACCAGCACTTTGTAGGCGGTGAAATCGCTGAATGTATCTACGATATCATACAGGTAATGGCCTTCTGTCAGTATGCGTACCGCACCGGCATCGGCCAGATTGCGTTCCCCCCTGCGTGCCTGTCCGCCGGGGCAGGCTTCGCGTGCTGCCTCCAGGGACAGGACGGCAATATCTGCAACGGACGTAACTCCGCTGCACCATTCCTCCTTCGCCTCGACCTCGCTGTAGGCAGCGCCGATCAGGGCGTAAGTTGCCTCATCCATCAGGCCGGAGGGATGGAGCTGGTCACCGATAGAGCATCTGGCGCCGTGGGCCAGGCTAAGCGCAGTCTCGAACCGCAGCGCGTTCGGATGCTTATAGCCGCCGAATTCGCCCCAGGAGGTATGGAATTTACCGGTCATGCCGAGGAATTCCATACCTAGTGTCTGAGCGTAGCGTGCGGACAGCGGGAAATGATCATAACCCCAGCCTCCGGTAGGCAGCGACTCCAGCTCCAGATGGCTGTTGACCTGTACCAGATCGCGGCGTCCCCGCTGCTGATGGCCGTTGTTGTGATAGACAGGAAGTCCAGGCTTGACGGCATCCAGAGTCTCCCGCACACGGCGGGCATAATTCAGGTAAGTCTGCTCACCAAGGGCGATGACGGCAGCTTCATCCCGGGGGTCCTGGCCCGCGGCCCGCAGAGCGGTGACGCAATATTGGCAGCGGCATTTACGGCAACCAACGATGTCCAGGAAGATGCCGTCAGCATCGTACCGGGAAGCCGCCTCATGAATCTGGGCCAGTAGGATGTCCAGATAAGGGGTGTTCATACAGAACTCGTGGTAACCCGGTGTCATGAAATCCTTCACCCACCGGGTCCGGTCCTCGGCATCACGGATCAGCCACTCCGGGTGGCGGCGGGCCAGCTTCTCGTCCAGGCCGGCCGATAAATACACCGGTGTACGGACTCCGATCTCATGGGCAGCCTCAATCATTTCACCCAGCAAGTCGAAGGTGAGCTCGGGGTGCATCTCATTGGCTTCACTCGGGTGATAGGCCCAGCCGTGATGGCATTTGGAGAATACGGTGACCGAGTCAACATGACCTGTACGCAGCATGGACTGGAACTGGGCTCTGGAGAAGTCCCGGCCAATGTCGGGAATGGCTTCTGAGGTATGGAAATCAAGATGAACCTGACGAAAACGCATGGATATACAGCCCCTTATGGAATGGAATGAAAAGAAGATTCCCAGTCACTGTACCTCTTTATTGCCGGAGCAGCCAGTGATAATATAGACTTTGAATAGCACAAAACCGACTTAAGACAGGGGGGGTATTATGCTGTGCCTGGAGTTTCCCATTCCGCCGCTGCCGCAGTTTGTCACAGTGGGACATGCCGTCTGGTCACCGGGGGACCGGCATTTCGCCCGCACCTTCGGTGTATATGATCTGCTGCTGGTCAAGCGGGGTACGCTCTATATGATGGAAGCAGGCAAGGAATATGCGGTGGGGACGGGGATGGTGCTGGTGCTGGAGGCCGGATTGCCGCATGACGGATACCGTGCCTGTGAGGAGGATACGGAGATCTACTGGGTGCATTTCATTCATGCACCTGAACCGGCGTATATCCGGCGCAGGGATATCCCCTGGTCTTCATTGCTGGCAAAGGGAACGGTAGAGGATGAGGAGCCTTCGGTGCAGCAGCGGCTGTATCTGCCGAAGTTCGCAGCCGTTGATCTGGAGGGGCTGGAGCCGATCCTGCAGGAGATGAACGAGCTTCATAACCGGCTCAGCGCAGAGAATGCCATGCGGCTTCATCTGCTGCTGGCTGGTCTGCTGGCAGCGCTTCAGGCGGAATGTGAGCATACGGCTCAGCCGCCGGAGCCGGCGGTCCGGCTGGCCCGGGCTGCCGCGGCCTATCTGGCGGAACATTGGCGGGAGCCGTTTCATCTGGCCCGGCTTGCGGAGGAGCTGCATTTCCAGGCGGATTACATTACCAGATGCATGAAGCAGCATATCGGCACCACGCCGCTGCAGTATGTGCTGCATCTGCGTCTGGAGGAAGCGAAGAAGCTGCTGGGCGGTACGGTGCTTGGCATCTCGGAAATTGCCGAACGGGTAGGCATTCAGGACCCCAATTATATGACCCGGCTGTTCAGTGCCAGGTTCGGAGTAACCCCCGGAGCCTACCGGCAGCGGCTGCGCCAGCGGGATGAGGCTGCTGCCGCGCCCGGTCCGGGGGAGGGCTGAGCACCCGCCCGGGCAGCGGTCAGGAGTCCAGCATCCGCTCGCGGTATTGGCTGGGACTGCAGTTAAATACCTTGCGGAACTGGCGGGAGTAATAATTCTGGTCATGGAAGCCGCTGTCCATCGCCACCTGCGAGATGCTCAGGCCCGGGCTGCGCAGCAGGGTGCAGGAATAATCCAGCCGCTTACGGATGACATAATCCATAGGGGTGGTCTGGTAGTTGCGGGTGAATACCCGCAGGAACTGGCGGGTGGACATATAGGCCCGGTCTGCCATGGATTGCAGCGTGATCGGCTGCAGGAAGTGCTCTTCGATATAGGTGACGGTCTCCCCGATCCGCAGCGCTTTGTTATCCTCATGACTGCTGCTGTTCTGATAATAGCGGGAGAGCATGCCTACCAGAGCGGTGAAATAGGTACGGATCATCAGCCGGTAGCCCTCGGGCTGCCGGTCATGCTCCTCGAGAATCTGATCCAGCAGCCGGGTAGCTTCACGGAGCTGCCCGGTTTCCAGCGAGAGCATCCCCTTGAAATACATCTCCTTCCGGTAGAACGGCTCAATATAGAATAAGGCTTGGAAGCCGGGCAGGAGCCTCAGCTCGGACTGCTGAAGCAGCTGCTCCGGCTGGAACATCACGTTCACGTATTCAATTCCGTCCACATTCTTGTAGCCATGGGAAACGTTGCTGTGGATTAGAAAAACCTGTCCGGCCTTAACCGGCACCTCTCTCCCTTCAATGATGTGTATAGCGTGTCCTGACAGAATAACGACAAGCTCGGAGAAGTCATGGCTGTGGACGTAGTAATCATGGGTCAGCGGGCATTTCTGGATTCTAAAGGTAAAACCCGGCTCAAGGCCGATATCCCGCGCTAGTATTTTGGTAGTCATGGCCATATTATGCTAAAGAAGGTCGGGATCGTCAAGGCGCAAAGGCGCGGGCGGCGCTACCATTAGGGTGGCGGATGTACCGGCCTGGCTGCGGCCGGGCAGTGAGAGCTGCGCCAAGGTCAGGAGGGCAAAGAATGCGGAATATACTTAAGGATAGAATTACACTGAACAACAGAAATCCCCGGATTCTGTTTCTCGGGGACAGTATTACTGCTGACGGACAATATATCCGGTTGACCGGGGAATGGCTGAACACGCACCGGCCGGAGCGGACCGCTGAGCTGATTCCATCCGGAGTTCCCAGCGAGACGGTCTCGGGTCTGAGCGAGGCGGCGCATCCTTATCCGCGCCCCTGTGTGCATGAGCGGCTGGCCAGAGAGTTGGCGGGGGCTGCTCCAGATGTGGTTATAGCCTGCTATGGTATGAATGACGGGATCTATCATCCCTTCTCGGAAGAACGCTTCGCCGCTTATAAGGCGGGTATGCTGGCACTCAGCACCCGCATCCGTGAAGCCGGAGCCGGGGTCGTTCTCATGACTCCTCCGCCGTTCGATGCCTTGTCCATGACGGGGGAGCTACAGCCCGCAGACGCGGCAGATTTCAGCTATCTCGCGCCATACAGGGAATACGATCGGGGGCTGGAGCGTTATGCAGGCTGGCTGCTGTCCGGTGGTTGTCCGGCAGACGGAGTCATTGACCTGCGTACGCCGCTGCTGGAGCTGATCCGGCATGAGCGCTCGCAGAACGCCGCATACAGATATGGCGACGGTATCCATCCGGACACTCCGGGGCACCGGGTGATCGCGCGGATGCTAATAAGGGAATTGTTCGGTGCAGAGCCGGTTCTGCGGATTGACAAGCAATTTGGCGCGGGATTATAGTAAGGTCACCCTAAGAGCCGGGAGAGATCACCTATGAATGTACTTCAGACGATCCGCTCGCGCAAATATTTACAGCGGATCTTACTCAGCTTCATGCTTGTTGTCGCTATACTGGCTGCGGCTTCGCTGTCTGTGAACTCGGGTGCCCGCAGCAAGGTGCTCAGCCTCCAGAACGAAGCGGACCGCAAGCTGCTGACCCAGATCAATTACAACATTGAGAACATGAACGGGATTGTAAAAGATCTGGCGGTCTCCCTGTACAATGACGAGGAGCTGCTGGCGCTGAAGTCCGGCGCGGATTACAGGCAGAGCATCCTCAAGATTGAGCGGCTGAATCATACGGTCGCAGCCTCCCCGTATCTGCATGCGGCTGTTTTTTATAATGGGGCCCAGCACCGGTTCTTCTCGTCGCTGAATCATGAGATTAACAATAGTCTTCTGTACAGCTCCTTGCAGAACTATATGGATTCCCGGGCAGATCTGCCGAAGCTCCAGCTCATTCCGCTCGACCTGGACGGCAAGGGTGGGGGCATTGATGTCTTTGCCTTCTTCCTCTATGACGGGGATACCCTGGGTTCAATCAATGACAATGTGCTGATCCTCACGGTAAAGCCGGGATGGATGCTTGATAATATGAAAGCGCTTAACCAAGTGGCGGAGCGGCAGAATGATGTGTTATTCGTGACCGATACCGATGGTGAGGTGCTGATTGCAACCGGCGGACAGGTTCCTGAAGGGCTTAACCTGAAGGGAGAGCTGCTGCCGCAGATCAGCGCTTCAGGGAGGCCGCTGGATTCCTTCAACTATACACATGACGGCAGGAAGTATAAGGTGACTTATCTGAGCAAAGCCCTGAACAACTGGCAGATTATCAGCATGCAGGATTACGATGTGGTGCTGGGCAGCGTACGGCAGATGAAATGGACGGAGATCGCGGTCACGCTGTCTGTTGTTCTGCTGGCCGTGCTGTTGTCCGTGTTCTTCGCGGTGCGGCTGTATAAGCCGGTAGGCCAGCTGCTGACGCTGGTTCCCGGGGATGTACGGGGTGCGCCGCAGGCCAAGGATGAGCTGTCGCTGATTGCAGCCAACCTTACGGAGATGATCAGCAAGCTGAAGGGGCTGGAGCTGGAGCGGGCCTCGCAGTCCAATATTGCCAAGCTCTATCAGCTCCGCAGCCTGATCGCTTCAAGCCACAGCCTGGATGAGCAGTCCTTCCTGCAGCTCAGAGAGCAGCACGGCATCGATATTGCTTATCCGTCCCCGCTCCGGCTGGCGCTGGTACAGATCGACAACCTGCAGGGGCTGGCGGCAGAGCCGGGACTGCCGATGGAATCGCTGCTGTACTTCGCCATCTCCAACATCGGACAGGAATTATTGCGCCTCCAGGGCTCTTGTGAAGCTGCAGATATGAAGAGCGGCCATCTGGTCTTTATTGCCGGGAGTGACGACGGGGAACTGGCGAAGCTGGAGGAACGGTTCAGGGAGCTTCAGCAGACGATCGGTAACTATTATCATATTACTTTTACAGTCACGCTAAGCGAGGTCTTCACGGATTACCGCAGCATCACGGAGCATTATAATCTGGCGCAGCGCCATGCCAATTACCGGATGATCTACGGCAAAGGAGCTGTGCTTGAGCCTGAGATGCTACGGGCGAATGAAGAGAATGAAGCGCTGCGCATTCCGCAGGAGCTGGAGCGGCAGCTGACGGAGGGACTGAAGGGCGGGGATCTGGCAGAGACCGAGCAGACAATCCGCAAGTGGAGAGCACTGCTTGGCGGCTTCAGCTACGAGAATATGTATTCAGCGGTGCTTCATCTGGCCGTGACCCTGAGCCAGACGCTTGCCGAGATGAATAGCCGGAATGTCAATCCGGTCTCGCTTAACCTGCAGGCGATCAACCGCCGGATCCTGGAGAAGGAGACGCTGGATGAGATGGAGACGGTCCTGCTGGAGGTGGTGCGGGAAGTCGCGGAGCAGCGCCGGAGCGGGCGAGAGGACAAGAACCGGCTGCTGGCGGACACAGTGAAGGAGATTATTGATAAGCATTACGCCGATCCTGATCTGAATGTGCAGCGGATCGCTGATATGCTCAAGATGAGCTCCGTCTATCTGGGCCAGGTGTTCAAGGCGCAGGAAGGCAAGACGGTGGTCGATCAGATTAACGCTGCCCGGCTGGCCAGTGCCAAGAAGTACCTGGAGCAAGAGGACTTCACCGTAACAGAGATTATGGAGAAGGTCGGGTTCGGGAACGAGAGTTACTTTTACCGCCTGTTCAAGCGCTGCTATGGCACCACGCCGAAGGAGTACCGCCTGAAATCAGCCATTGACCGCAGCAGATGATTCCACTTTCCCCATACGTAAGGCAGGGTCCGCTACATGAGCACTGTTCATCTGGCGGGCTTTTTGCTGTGCGTGCAGGAGTCTGCCTCCCCCTAGACAGGAATCTGGCAACAATACAGCCCGGCTTTACAGCATTCTTGCAATTGTACAGTAACGCAGCGGCCTGGTTCTGCGCTATGTTAGTCGTGCAAAGCCTGGGACACAGGCACACAGCTGCAGCTAAGCAAGGAAAGGAAGGGGCTTTGGTTATGTTGAATAAGGTTCCGCTGGCGGAACAACAAGCAAGTTCAGGTACACCTTCGGCAACGCGCAAAAGGACCTGGATCGGAAGGGAGCTTCGGCATTTCCGCAACAACCGGGAGCTGTTTCTGCTCTCGCTGCCGGGACTGCTGTACAAATTGATTTTTGCCTATATTCCAATGATCGGCCTGATTATCGCCTTCAAGAATTACCGGTACGATCTTGGCATCTTCGGCAGCAAGTGGGTCGGGCTGGACAACTTCCGTTATTTGTTCACTACGGACACGGCGTGGCGGATTACCCGGAATACGGTCCTGTATAACACCGCCTATATTCTGATAGGCACCTCGGCGGCGCTGCTGCTGGCTATTCTGATGAACGAGATCAAGGCGAAATGGAGCAAGTTCTACCAGACGGCCCTGTTTCTGCCGCATTTCCTGTCATGGGTGCTGGTGGGGTATGTGGCATACGCTTTCTTGAACCACTCGGACGGCTTCATCAACCGCACGCTGGAATCCTTCGGGCTGAATCCGGTGAGCTGGTATCAGAACCCCGGACCCTGGCCGGTCATTCTGATTCTGGTTCAATTGTGGAAAGTGGTGGGGTTCAACACGCTGATTTATTTTGCCGGTATTATTGGCATTAACAGTGAATATTACGAGGCGGCGCGGATCGACGGGGCGACCAAACGGCAGATGGCCTTCAAAATCACGATTCCGCTGATGGCCCCAATCATCATTATTATGCTGATTCTGTCGATCGGCAATATGTTCCGCGGGGATTTCGGCCTGCATTATTTCATCCCGAACAACTCCGGTTTTCTCTATGGCTCTACGGATATCATTGATACTTATGTGTACCGTGCGCTGCGTGAGGTCGGCAATGTAAGCATGTCTGCGGCTACAGGCTTTTACCAGTCGGTTGTAGGTCTGGTGCTGGTGCTGACGGCCAACGGAATTGTGCGCAAGGTCGATCCCGATAATTCCCTGTGGTAAGGAGGTGCCCTGAGCGTGGGCAAAAAATTTGAATTCTCGAAGCTGTTCATTAATCTGCTGTTTATCGTGCTGTCGCTGGTGGTGATCCTGCCATTCCTGCTGGTCATCGTGGTCTCGCTGACGGATGAGAAGTCATTGACTGAGAACGGGTACCAGTTCATCCCGGAGTCCTTCAGTCTGGATGCCTACCGCTATCTGCTGGACGCTCCTGATATTCTGCTCCGGGCTTATGGCGTGACGTTCACGATAACCATCATCGGCGCACTTGCCGGACTGCTGCTGACCGCGATGACCGCCTACGTGATTTCAAGGCAGGATTACCGGTATAACCGGGCGACGACGTTCTATGTATTTTTCACCATGCTGTTCAGCGGGGGACTCGTTCCCTCCTACATTCTCATTACGCAGTACCTGCATCTGAAGGATAGCCTGCTGGCGCTGATTCTGCCGATTCTGCTGTCACCGTTCAATATTATGGTCATGAAGGGCTTCATGTCCAAGATTCCGCTGGAAATCATTGAGTCGGCCAAAATCGACGGGGCGCGGGAGTTCCGCATTTTCTTCCGGATTATTCTGCCGCTCTCGACGCCTGCCCTGGCTACGCTGGGTCTGCTGATCTCCTTCACCTACTGGAACGAATGGTTCAATGCGATGCTGTACATCGATGATCCGAACAAGGTGCCGCTGCAGCTCCTGCTGGTGCGGACGCTGAACAGTATTGAGTTTCTGACGACGAACTCGGAATTCACCGGGCAGCTTGGCATTGACCTGTCGAGTTTTCCGAACAGCTCGGCGCGGATGGCGATTGCCGTACTGGCCGGCGGACCCATGCTGGTCATCTTCCCGTTTTTTCAGCGGTTTTTCGTCAAAGGGCTTACGGTTGGCTCCCTAAAGGGTTAACATACAATTACATGTACAAAGTACAGGAGGTCACTCACATGAAAAAAGGGCTGGTTGGCGTATTGGCATCTGTAATGCTGGCTGCATCCGTGCTGTCAGGCTGCGGGGGCAACAATAACGGCGGCAATGGCAATGCCGCTAAAGGCACGGAAGGAAGCGGAGCGGAAGCAACGCAAAGTACGGCTCCGGAATCCGGGAAGGATGGCGAACTGAAGCCGGTAGAACTAACCTGGTACTATCCGCTGTCCCAGCTTCAGGCCGATCAGGATAAAGTGCAGGAGGAAGTAAATAAGCTTACGAAGGCGAAGATCAACGCCACCGTCAAGCTGATGCCTGTTGCCATCGGGGATTACGTGCAGAAGATGAACACCGTGCTTGCGGCGGGCGAGAAGTTCGATATTCTCTGGACCGGTTACATGCTGAAGCCGGAGGAGCTGGTGCGCAAGGGAGCGATTCAGCCGATGGATAAGCTGCTTGAGGAGTATGCGCCGGAGCTGAAGAAGGATGTGCCGCAGGTGATGTGGGATGGCCTCTCGGTGGACGGGGAGATCTACGGCATTCCGAATCAGCAGATTAACGGCTCGCGGTACGGCTTCATCATCCAGAAGCGCTTCGCTGACAAGTACAAACTTGATACCGCTTCCATTAAAAAAATCGCAGATATCGAGCCGTTCCTGGCCCAGATTAAGCAGAGTGAGCTGGATATCATTCCGTTTGGCATCTTCGGCACCTCCTTCATTAATCCGCAGTCGCATGACGACAAGTACTGGGTAGTTCCAGGTCTGGATGACCATTTCTATATCAAGACAGATGACCCTACCTATACCCTGCAGCGTTACCCGGAAGAAGAGCTGGACAATTTCCGGCTGGCCAGCAAATGGTATAAGGAAGGCTATATTTACAAGGATGCCGCTACTGAAAAAGCGAATGATTACCTGGCGAAAGGCCGGATTGCCGTTGATTTCAACGTGACGCTGAAGCCGGGTGTGGAAGCTGAGGTGAAGGCCAAAAACGGCGGCAATGACGTCATCACTGTCCTGCTCAGTGACTGGTTCTCCAACGGGTATTCGGCGACCACGAACCAATCGATCAGCCGTACTGCCCCTAACCCGGAACGTGCCATGATGCTGCTGAATCTGGTGAATACCGACAAGGAGCTGTACAATCTGCTCTGTAACGGGATTGCCGGTGAGCATTACGATAAGGCAGACGGAGAGTACATCAAGGCCAAAGCGGATTCCCGTTATCTGCCCAATATGGACTGGGTGTTCGGCAGCGTGTTCAACTCGTATCTGAAGGAAGGACAGCCGGAGAATGTCTGGGAGGAGACGAAGAAGATCAACTCGAGCTCCGAGGTCAACCCTGTAGGCGCCTTCAAGTTCAATTCCGAGCCGGTGAATACGGAGATTGCCAACCTGAACGCCGTGTGGGGAGAATACAAGCGGGGACTGGTTACCGGAACGCTTGATTTCGAAGAAACCTGGCCTGCGCTCTATGGCAAGCTGAAGGAAGCCGGCGAAGAGAAGTATGTGGCTGAGGTCACCAAACAATTCGAACAATTCCTGAAGGATAAAGGTCTGAAGAAGTAAGAAGTAAGAGGTAAGTACCCTAGAGAGTAATTCTGCACGGCTGGAGGAGAACCGGAGGAACCTGCTGCTCATGAGGGGCTTCGCCAAGGCAACGCTATGGCGCAAGCCCCTACATCCCACGTTGAAAGGAAGAGGAGCCTTGGTGAAAAAACGTTTGCTTGCGGCACTTGCGGCCAGTCTGCTGTTCACGCTCAATCCCTCTACTCCGTTTGCGTCCCCTGTACATGCGGAGGAGGTGTTGTCCGGGACCGCTTTTTATGTGGCCAATAATGGAAGCGATTCCAATGCCGGGACGCTGAATGCCCCGTTCCAGACGCTGGAGAAGGCACGGGATGCGATCCGTACGCTGAAGGCGGAAGAGGGGCTGCCGGAGGGCGGCGTTACCGTGTATCTGCGGGAAGGAAGGTATGAGCGGACCAGCAGCTTCGAGCTGCGCCAGCAGGATTCCGGCGAGGCGGATAAGCCCATCACGTACACGGCCTATCCGGGGGAGTCGGTTACGCTGTCAGGCTCCCGCCAGCTGGCCAAATCGGCCTTCGTTCCGGTCACAGACCCGGCCATTCTCAGCCGGATCATCAGCCCGGAGGCGAGAACGAAAGTGCTGGCAGCCGATCTGGGGGCGCTTGGCATCACCGATTACGGCCAGCTCAGCCGTCATGGCTATTACCTGGCCAATGATCTCAGCGAGGTGCCGCCGATGGAGCTGTATGTGGCCGGGCAGGGCATGACCCTGGCCCGCTGGCCCAATGAGAGCACCGTTCAGATGGATGAGATCCTTGATCCCGGTCCGACCCGGAAGGACCCGAACGGTGAGGTGCACACACGGGGCGGCACCTTCACCTATACGTATGACCGGCCCCAGTACTGGACACAGGCAGACGATATCTGGCTGGACGGCATCTTCGGCTACAGCTGGGAATGGTCGTACAACAAGATTGCTTCCATCGACACCGCCGCCAAGAGCATCACCCTCCGCTACGGGGAGATGAGCGGGATCTTCAAGAACTGGTATCCTGACTTCCACTTCGCGCAGAATCTGCTGGAGGAAATCGATATGCCCGGCGAATATTATATCGACCGCCAGGCCGGCAAGCTCTATTTCCTGCCGAACGCTGAATTCGCAGCGGCTAATCCGGATATTGAAGTTACGATGCTGAAGAGTCCGATGATTAACGCCCTGAATGCTTCGTATATCGACTTCTCCGAGCTTATCCTGGAGAACGGCCGTGATTCGGCAGCCGTATTCATGGGCGGCAAGCAAATGCGTATCCTGAACAGCGAGATCCGCAACTTCACCAACAGCGGCGTATTGGTCAATACCCAGAGCCGGTTCTACTACAACAATTTTGAAGGGGCGCCGGGTACGGACCATGCGATTATCAGCAGCCATATTCATCATATCGGCGGCACCGCCGTTACACTGACGGGCGGCAACAAAACGACGCTTGCCCCGGGCAACAATGTGGTGGAGAATTCGCATATTCACGATTTTGCCTACTATCACAAAGCCTACAATCCCGGGGTGCTGCTGTCCGGCGTGGGCAACCGCATGTCGAACAATGAGCTGCATGATGCGCCGCATCCCGGCGTGCTGATCTTCGGCAATGACCATACCGTGGAGTATAACGAGATCTATGACGTATGCACCACCTTCTCCGACCTCGGCGCGATCTACATGAATGCGGGCGAGCAGCCCCATGAGCGGGGGACGGTCATCCGGCGCAATTACTTCCATAACATCGGCGAGAGCAAAGCCGGAGTAGAAGGCGTATACCCCGACAATTTCACAATGGGGCTGACCATTGACGAGAATATTTTCTACAAGATGGGCAATTCGGCCATTAAAAACAACGGCGGCTCGCATATTCTGACCCGCAACAATATTTTTATCGACAGCAAAATTCCGTACGACTATGCGGATATGTTCCTGGGCGATGAGCCGGATGATCAGGTGCCGCTGAATTACATGCCCAAGTGGCAGGCCTTGTTCGCGGCGAACAATAATTTTACCGGAACCCCTTACCTGGCCAAATATCCCGAGCTGGCGGATTTCTTCACGGAGAACCGTTATTATCCTGATACGAATACCTTCCAGGGCAATGTCATCTACAACCCGTCGGTTCCGCGCAGTGTAACGACCAATGTGTATGGGGCTTATGATAAGTTCGGGCTGGTCCAGTATGCTAATAACTGGGTTACTGCGGGTGATCCGGGCTTCACCGATCTGGCAGGAGGCGATCTGTCGCTGCGGACGGATGCGGATGTCTTCGATGCCATTCCCGGCTTCCCTGACATTCCGTTTAACGATATCGGCGTTGACGGCAAGGCGGGCACGACAGCCGGCCCGGACAGCTATCCCGTGCAGGGAGTTGCCGTCTATGACAGCGAAGTTACCGTGGACCGCTGGAAAACGGTGAAGCTGCGCACGGCGGTGCTTCCGTGGAACGCGAATAATTCCGCGCTGACCTTCGCTTCGGCCGATCCTGGGGTTGCGGCTGTAGATAGCGGAGGTGTCGTTACCGGCCAGTCGGTCGGCAGCACGGTTATTACTGTAGCCTCGGCGGAGAATCCGCTGCTGACAGCCACGGTAACCGTTCACGTCGAGGCGGGCGACGGCGTGATGGATTTCACGGATTTCGAATCCGGCGCGAACGGCTGGCTGCAGGATGCCAACCGCAGCATTGAGAAGATTGGCACGAACCGCTGGTACAAGATTCTGAACGGTGCCTCGTCGCTCAGTGCCAAGTCCTTCTCCGACTACGAGCTGAGCTTCAAGCTGAAGACGCCGGAGGTGATGGGGGATAATGCGACCCTCTATATCTTCGACCGTCAGGCCGGCAGCGGCTCCAGCCGCATCGGTTACAAGACCCGGGCGGATGGAAGCTCCGCCTGGCTGCTGTACAATTCGGCCTGGACGGTGCTGAAGGAAGTCAAGCTTCCCGGTCACGACCTGCAGCCGAATACGGAATACAGTGTCAAAATGCTGGTGAAAGGCGGCGACATTAGCGTCTACCTGGATGGGGCGTTCCGGCTGAAGGGCAATGATCAGGGACACAATGCAGAGGGCAAAGTCGGCTTCTATGTCAGCAATGTCAGCCAGATGCATTTCGATGACATTCAGTTCAAAGCCCTGACGGATACCCTGGCCGGGATTATTCCGGCAGAGAGCGCGGTGCGGCTGGCCGCAGGGGAAGAGCGGCAGTTGCAGGTAACCTTCGATCCTGCGGATACGCCGGATACTGGCGTCATCTGGCAGTCGGCTAACCCGGCGGTCGCTACGGTGGACAGTACGGGGGTGGTGCATGCCGTATACGAAGGGCAGACTCTGATCTCGGCTGTGTCTACGGTGAATCCGCTCATTAAGGCGGATATTACCGTCACCGTCTCCACTATTATGCATGAGACAGACTTCGAGCACGGGGGCAACGGCTGGCCGGTGGACCCTAACCGCAGCATCGCTGCTGATCCAGACGGCAACCGCCGCTATAAGCTGCTGAACGGCGCGTCCGGTCTGCTCGACCGCAGCTTCACGGATTATCAGCTGGAGTTCAAGCTGAAGACGCCGTCCGTGATGCCGGATAATGGCATCCTGTACATCTTCGACCGCCAGGACAGCACCGGCTCGACCCGGATCGGCTACCGGACCCGGGCAGACGGATCTTCCGGCTGGATTCTGTATGATACAGCGTGGCAGAAGCTTACCGAGAGTGTGCTGCCGGGGCATGACCTGCTGCCGGATACAGAGTATGACGTTAAGATGACGGTGAAGGACGGAGATATCGCCGTATTTGTAGACGGTGCACCAAGGCTCTCCGGCACCGATCCGGGCCACCGCCCGTCCGGTAAGGTCGGCTTCTACACCAGCGGCTTCGCCTATCTGCTGTTCGACGATATTGTCTTCTCGGTTCTGCCTTAAGTCTTAACGGAAAGAGCGCCCTTCCTGCGGAAGGGCGCTTATTTGTATTTTGCGGACTTTTATCCGGCCAAGGCCGACCGGATCTGTCTCGTGTAGAACAGGCGGACTATGAAGAAGTAGATCACCTGAATGAAGAAGAACAGGCCCAGCACAAGCAGGGATTCCCTGAATATGGAGTACTGGAACATATGTGACAACGCCGTAAGGGCAACGGCTCCATGGATAAGCGCGACAATGATCGGCGCGAAGAAGAGCAGGCTGATCTGGCGGTTCAATATCCGGCGAAGCTCTTTGTCACTCAGCCCCAGCTTGGAGATGGCCTTGAACTTCTGCTTGTCCTCATCCAGATCGCTGTACAGCCGGAAATAGAGAAAGCTGCCGGCAGAGACAAAAAATACGATTCCGACAAAAAAACCGATGAACATCACGGGGCCAAAGCTGTCATTGGTCTTGGAGGTTAAATACTCGAGCGCATAGAAAATATACTGCTCATCGTAGGGAAGCTCATTCGTCAGCTTTGCGCCTGCCTTCTCTGCTCCCGGCTGTCCAATCGCACCATGCCATGCATAATAACGGCTCACTTTGAGCGGCTGCCCAAGCTTGCGGGTCCACTCATCGGGGACGACGTAATAACCGCTGACTCCCCGTACGGCCCAAGATACGACAGCCTGATCCGCCTCGATGACGATTCCTGGCTGCAGCTCGACCGGCTGGTTGAGCATTTCTTCCCCCTCGCGGGACAGGCCGAAATCTACAACGGCTGCTTTCCCTGCGGTAAGCCGGATGGGATTTAGCCCCAGCAGCTCGGCTACGCTGTTGTATTCGGATTGCTTCACCAGAATCAGTGTCCGGCCGCTGTCCGCAGCCTTATAATAGTTAAGCTTCAGACTCATTTTTTCGGCAGCAATCCCGGCTTTGCCCAGGCTTTGGTCAATTAGCTGTATATGGGACTGTGCCTTGCTGTCCCCGTCCAGGGACTGATAGGTGAACAGATAAGGGTTCTTCTGCGTAAGCGCTCCGTTGATCATCGACTGGAATCCGTATAAAGCTCCTATCGCGCTGAAGGATACGGTAGAGATGATGGCGACCAGGAAAAAGGAACGCGCGTTGTCCTTCATCCGGTAGGAAAGATCAGAGAGCAGCAGCATATTGGTTCTGCGCCAGAATAGCTGCTCACGCGCCTTCAGCTTACGGATCAGGTACACACTGAGCTGGGTGAACAGCAGATAGGTACCGATCGACACCATAATGACCACCGGCGCGAGCAGCACCACCACACTCAGACCGCTCGCCCGCAGGGACAGGAAGTAGCTGATTCCCAGCAGCGTTACCACCAGCAAAGACAGCAGAAGCGAGGCCTTCGGCTCCGGCTTGGGCTGACGGTTTGAATGGATGAGCGTGATCAGCTTGCCGCTGCGCAGCACCGTAGAGATGAACAGGGAGATCAGGACGAACAGCAGCAGGAAGGAGATCAGTGTCAGCACCATCGCCTTGAACGGGAAATAGAATTGCAGCGGCTCATTAAGCGCAAGCACATTCTCCCCGGCAAGCAGAATTCCTTTGGCAAAGATAAGGCCTAGTCCGATGCCGCTGACCGTGGCGCCTGACCCGACGATCATATTCTCCAGAAAGATCATCCGCCGCAGCTGCCGGACGGTCATGCCATGCATCATCATCAGCCCGAACTCCCGTTTCCGCGATTGCAGGAATGCACTCATGGAGTAGAGCACGAAGAAGAAGGAGAACACATAGATCACCCATTTGGAGACCGAAAGCGCAAGAGCTGCGCTTGATTGAATATGTTCCCCGCTCAGTACCGGATGGTAGGCGAAGATGGAGAAGGTGAAGAAGACCATCACGGTAAACATGCTGCTGAGAAAATAGGCGGTGTATAGCCTCGTGTTCCGGGAGACATTACGGAATGCGAACTGGCGGAACGTCATGGCTATATCCCCCTAACAGCGAAAGTGTATCGATAATTTTCTGGAAAAAGCTCTGGCGGTTATCCCCGCAGTGAATCTCCGTATAGAACCTGCCATCCTTAATGAAGACGACACGGTGGCAATAGCTGGCGGCTACAGCATCATGGGTAACAAGCATCATCGTCGTGGACTGCTCCCGGTTGAGCGTTTCCAGCAGATCCATCACATCTCTGGCGGCTTTGGAATCGAGATTGCCGGTAGGTTCATCCGCCAGCAGCAGCTTCGGAGAATGAATCATGGCTCTGGCGATTGCTGTCCGCTGGGCCTGTCCGCCGGAGATCTCATAGGTGCGTTTTTTCATAATGGCGCTGATGCCCAGCTTTCCGGCAATCTCTCGGGCCTTTTGCTTCATTTCACTGACCCGGGTTCCGTCCAGTGTCAGCGGAAGCACAATATT
Organism: Paenibacillus sp. FSL H8-0122; assembly: GCF_038005345.1. Taxonomy (NCBI): domain Bacteria; kingdom Bacillati; phylum Bacillota; class Bacilli; order Caryophanales; family Paenibacillaceae; genus Paenibacillus; species Paenibacillus sp. FSL H8-0122. The sequence goes on from NZ_JBBOTB010000001.1 coordinate 865,834, forward strand.
CTCTTCTACAGTCAGGGTGTTCAGCAGGTTGAAATCCTGAAAGACAAAGCCCAGCTCGCGGCGGCGGAATACCGCCAGTTCATTTTTGTCCAGTGTGCCGATGTCCTTGCCGCCAATCCTGATGCTTCCTGTGGTCGGAGCGTCAACGGTGGCAATCAGATTCAGCAGCGTGGTTTTGCCGCTTCCCGAAGGCCCCATAATCCCTACGAATTCTCCGGCGGCAATGGTTAAATCAATATCGGTCAATGCCCGGTAGGCCACATTACCTTCATAGATTTTACTGACCCTGTTTACCTCCAGCATATGGCTGTACTCCCCCTCCATGTGTGCAACACACTTGTTCTGTAACCAATATACCGGAGACGGCAGCGTCTCATCTATCGATTTAGATTTCACTTTTATTACACGCCTGTAAGCAAAGGATTCGCCGCCAAAATAATCCGCACCACCGTTCCCTCACCAGCCGCCGATTCCAGCTCAAGCCGGTGTCCGAGACGGTCTGCGGACTCCTTCGTCAAATACAGCCCCATTCCTGTAGACTCCCGCAGTCCGCGCCCGTTGTCACCGGTGAAGAAAGGGTCAAATACCCTTTTGAGATCAGACGCCTGTATACCGATCCCCCGGTCCTTAACCTCAATGACGGCATCCATTCCTCTGAGATAGCAGGATACCGTGATTTTCCGGCCGTTCTCTGTGTTATCCGCCGCTGAATATTTGATGGCATTGTTCATAATTTGCGACAGCATGAAGAACAGCCATTTCTCATCGGTCTGGGCGGTAATGTCTGGAGTGGAGGCTTGGACCTCGGGAAAGATATGGCTGCGGATAAATAGGCGTCTGTGATCATGGACCACCTCGTTCACCAGCTTCGGCAGGCTGACAGGCTTAATATGGAAATCCTTCTCAAAAGCCCGCAGCCTGGCCATATACAGCACGGTATGAAGTCCGCTGCGCATGCGCTCCAGCTCCTCACGGATGCTGGCAAACTCGGGCTCGTCCATATTCTGCACGGTCAGCTCGATGACCGACAAAGGCGTCTTCATCTGATGAACCCATTGGTCGATAAAAGTCAGATGCTGCTCCTGCTGAAGCTTCACCGCCGTCAGCTGCTGCTGATAGTAGCCGTATTGGGTGTGCAGCAGCTGCTCCAGAGCTGTGGATACAGGGTGGTTCTCCAGCTTCTGAAAGGATTCATCCAGTGTCTCCAGAGGCCTGCTGAGGCGATGATAATAGCGGCGCCTGCTGATGTATTGATAGATCAAGTAGCAGCCGAGAAAGAAGAAGCCAATAAAGACCGCATAGAGCGCGGTCGGCAGATCGCGGTAGCCGTCAAGCCAGTAAATGGACAGCATAGCCCCAAATTGCACGATCTGCACAGCTAGTAACAACGCATGCTCACGGAGAAACAGCTTCATGGCCGGGCCTCTGACCAGCTGTTGTTCAGCCGGTACCCCGAACCTCTGACGGTAAGCACGGCATCCTCCATCCCCAGCTCCTGGAATTTCTTGCGGACCCGTGCGATGTTCACGTTCAGCGTGTTCTCATCCACAAAAGCCTGCGGGTCCCACAGCTTCTCCAGCAGAGCTTCCCGGCTGGCGACCCTCGGATAACGCTCCATCAGGCTCTCGATGAGATCCGATTCCTTGCGGGTAAGGGGCACGACCGCCTGCCCATATTGCAGTTCAAGCCTTTCAGGATACAGAATCAGCCCTTCCTTCTCCAGCATCAGCTCCTCGCGCTTAGCCGCATACTCCCCGTAAGCCCGGCGGAGGTGGCTATGGATTTTGGCGAGTACAATCCCGGAGTGGAAGGGCTTCGTAATATAATCATCCCCGCCGTTCTCCAGCGCCATAATCTGGTCCATCTCCCCGTCCCGCGCCGAAATGAACAGCACAGGGCAAGTGGAGACTTTGCGGATCTGGCGGCACCAGTAATAACCGTCATAGCTGGGCAGATTCACATCCAGCAGCACCAGATCCGGCTGTACCTGTTCGAATTCCAGCAGCACCAGCCGGAAGTCCTTGACCCTAACCCCCTCATAACCATACTTCTCAATCGCTGACAGCAGCAGGTCTGCAATCTTCGGATCATCTTCAACAATCATGATTCTGGACATATTTATGGGGCTCCTTGTCTTGTTCAGTTAAGTACATATATAACACGGGTGAGGGTGTAAGGGGAAGTTAGCGGGGGAGGATGGTTGGAAGTCATAAAGGGTGGAAGCGGTATGCGATCGGGCTCACTGCCCCGCAGCAGCAACTTTTATTTTAATCATACTGTGCCGGGAGACAGACATAGAGAAGCCTTGTGGATGAAGTGATACCTTGGGGATTCCAACTGGACAGTGTTTACGATGATAGTTGCGGAAGTCCGTATACGGGGGGAGCAGATACGCTATGTTTTGTACTTAGGAAGGGATAACGTGCATAGAGAAAAGCAAGAAAAGAAGGGAAATGCTCTTCTTTTCTTGCCTCGTCTGGTTATACGATGTACATCGAATGCTCTCCGTTACTCCCCTGATGCAGTAATCAGGTCATAGAGCTTATTCAAATTTGTCTTGAAATAGGTTGTGAAGTACCAAGCCTGGTATTCTTCAGGTATTTCGATCTCTTCAATACTCTGCTGATTCTGGACGGCTTCGGTCACGATGGCGATCATTCTGCTTATGTACCCCTTCACCGCATGAAGCTGTTGCAGGGAGCTGACCTCACCATGCCCCGGTATAATCGTCTCCACATCCAGCCGCTCAATCTGCTCCAGAATATGCAGCCACTCCTGAGGATTGGCATTGGCCAGAACAGGGTGGTGGTTCGAGAGCACGAGGTCTCCGAGGATGACAATTTTATCTTCCGGGAGGTACACAATGGCATCGCTCTGCGTATGCCCTCCGCCATATGTAATGAGCTGGGCGCTGCGGTTACTGCCGTGAATGGTCATTTGCCGGTCAAAAGTTATCGTCGGCACCGTATGCACCAGCTGCGGCAGCATATTCACGAATTCACGGTCCGTTGCATTCTCCCAGGCCATTTCCTGCTGCAGCTTAGTATCCGTCTCCTGCTCGCATTGCAATTCAGCTTCTCCGATCGCCTCTAGCATCTTCTCTCTGTTGTTCTGGTACTGGGCTACCCGGTCTCTGGCGAATGTATTCATGATCTCATGGGTCCTGGATGTGGAAATCAGCCGGGCGTCAGGCACAAACACCTGATTGCCAGTGGTATGATCGCTATGCCAGTGTGTGTTGATTACATAGGATACAGGGTTCCCTGTGAGATGCTCAGCAGCAGCCTTCAAATCCTGAGCCGCCTCCAGCGTCGCGAATGTGTCCACCACCAGAGTGAGTCCGCCCAGATCAATAATGGCCGCGTTTGCGAGTGAGCCTGTGCCTGGAGCCGCAATTGCTGCAACTACGCTATCCGCAATAGATTGAAGCCGGAAATGCCTGGAGCCTTGAAATGATTCAATCCTGTTCAGCATAGTAATCTCTCCCTTCCAACATGGGAATATACTATACGCTACAAAAGTCCGCTAGACAATATTTTTCTGGATTTCCATTTGATTTCCGTTTAATTGGCGATATTCGCAGAGCTTACGAACTGTTCAATTTGAAGAGAAATCCTGCAAAAAATGCAACAATACTGCTCCAAAGAAGCGGTCAATGCTGAAATCCTGCACGAACTGCAACAAATTCAGCGCTAACTTGCCCTAAACACCGAAATTTGTGCAAATCATGCAACAATGTACTTCAACCCGTAAAAGGTATAGAGAAATCCTGAAAAAAGTACAACATTACTGCTCCTTAAAAGCGGCCGGTGAGAGAGGCATTAGCATCGTTCACCCGCAGGGTGATTTTGTTCAAAGATAAGAATTTATATGTTTCACACTACAAATTATCCTTCTATTTCTCGCCGAAACGGTACCGTCCTTTAAAAGGACGGCAAAGCCGTTTCCAGTTGTTGATTAGGAAATTGTGATTTGCGTCCAATAAGGATAAGTTGTGCATAAAGTTGGGGGGAAGTGTCTTGGAGCATCGGCAGGATGACTATATTCTGGATCAGTAATAGGAATGACTTCGCTGATTTCACCGAACAGCCGGATATGGTCGAAAAACCGACCACATTCGGTGCGGCGGAGACGCGTGGGCCGGATATGGTCGAAAAACCGACCACATTCGGTGCGGCAGAGGCGTGTGGGCCGGATATGATCGAAAAACCGACTACATTCGGTGCGGCAGAGGCGTGTGGGCCGGATATGGTCGAAAAACCGACTACATTCGGTGCGGCAGAGGCGCGTGGGCTGGATATGGTCGAAAAACCGACCACATTCGGTGCGGCAGAGGCGTGTGGGCCGGATATGGTCGAAAAACCGACCACAATGGGGATGCCGCAGGCATTTTGTTCTACATTCGTCCCTTGAAATCTGGTTAGTATATCACTTCACTCTGTCCCCCCCGCTCATACCAATACCCCGGAATTCCCCGCGCAAGACGCAGCAACGCCTCCAGGAAGAAGTAATCGCCCCAGATCATGAAGTCATCCGGGGAGGCGTTGCCTCTGACGGAATAGGAGCCGTGCCGCAGAAATCCCTCTTCTAATGGGTGGCCTGCGGTGAAGTAGTGATTGATCAGCGAAGCCATGGATTTGTTCACGGCGTCCCTGAAATAGTCCCGGTCCGGATCATTCTCCGGCAGATGCTCCAGCAGCTCCAAGAGTCCGCATGCGGTGATAGCGGAAGCGGAGCTGTCGCGCGGGGTGCCCTCCTCCTGCGGGGCATCGAAATCCCAATAGGCCACATGGTCGGCGGGGAGATGCTCCACGAAGTAGCGGGCCATTCTTTTGGAGGTTTCAAGATAATGCGGATCTTGGAAGCTGCGGTAGGCGAGAGCGAAGCCATAGACGCCCCAGGCCTGCCCCCGCGTCCAGGTGGAGCCGTCCTGATACCCCTGCGCCGTCCCCCCGCGAAGGGCATCCCCCGTCTGCTGGTCGAAGTAAAAGGTATGGTAAGAAGAGTCGTCGCCCCTCACCAGGAAGCGGCGGCTTGTCTCGGCGTGGATACGGGCAGCCCTGGCATAGACCGGGTCGCCGGTCTGTTCGCTGGCCCAGCAGAGGAGCGGAAGATTCATCAGGCAGTCGATGATGATCCGTCCGCCGTTGTCTGCATCGCCCTCGGGTCCCCAAGCCTGAAAGAGCTGCGGACCGGGACGCCAGCGCTTCATCAGCTGGTCCGCTGCCTGCAAGGCGAGCAGACGCGAGGCTTCATCCTTGTCTGCAATCCAGCGGGCCTTGGCCGAGAGCGAGTACAGGAAGCCGATATCGTGGTGATCCAGCGCCTGCCCGTCCAGCATGCGCCCTCTGAAGGAATCTGTCGCCTGGATGGCGGCGGCATGAATCTCCGGGTCCCGGCTGTATTCATAGCTTAGCCATAGAATGCCGGACCAGAAGCCCTCCGTCCAGTTGGTGTGGTCGGTCAGATGATATTTGCCGTCCTCCATACTTACAATCGGAAAACTCTTCCCAAATCGCTTCACATTAAGCCGCGTGGTCGTAAGCGTCTGCTCAATTGCCTGCTCCCAGTTCATCATACCCGCCATAACCTCCATCATATCGCTATAGTGTGCTTAACCATATTATAAGCTGGTCAAGCTGTAGGTTTGTTGCACAAAACTATAGTTATATTGCGGATCTGCTATGAACGGACCTGCCCATAGACGCTCCAGCTGTTGGCTAAATGACCGGCGGCGAACAGACAGGCCGGAACAACGAATAACCAGGACTGGAGCCATACGCCAAGCAGCAGGAAGTAGAGGGCCGGGAAGACGGCCATTGGAACGGGGATGCCCAGCCAGGGCTTGAACAGCACCGCAAAAGCTCTCCCGCTCCGGTAATAGCGCACCCAGCAGCCATAGTACACCAGCATACATAGTGCCATCAGTACAGCAGATACTCCCAGGGGCTGAGCAGCAATCATTCGGCCGAAAAGAATGGGCATCATGAAGCAGGTGATCTGGCCTGCCCGCTCCAGGAGCGTGAAGACCAACGGGACGGAGTCCAGGGAGCCGGGAGCACTCCGGGGCGGGAAGAACATGAATATTAGATTCGGCAGTAATACAAGTAAAGAGATGATAAAACCTTGAGCATGCAGTCCCATCGCAGAAATCCGCCTTCCTCTGTGCATTTATAGTGGCCGTACCTGACAAATACATGGCATAACTTTATAATTGCATTATATATCCTAGAGAGCCTGGAGCGGGAGGAAGATATGCAATTTCAACCTATATATGAAGACGGAGAATTAATTATGCCGAAGCTCGAGCTTGACCTGTCTGCGAACCCTTCGGTTGGTATTATCACAGATTTGAGGCGCAAGCAGTTATTAATGGAGCAATTGTCCCGGGAATCCGGCAATTATTTGTCGTGGGCCGGGCAGAACGAATATATGCGGTTGACGGTAGAGGAGCTAATCTCGTTTCTGATCCGAATGTCGGGACGGGAGGAGCGGGCGGCTGTGTTGACGGATTATTTTGCGCTTAAGGAGGAACGTAAGGTCAGATTGATGCAGCTCAGCTCTTCGAAAAGGGTGTATGTGACCCTGCTGCGGGCCTTTTTCGCCCATCAGTCCACGCTCGTATTGGAGGAGCCGTATTTCTATCTGGAGGAGCAGGACCGCCGCCAGCTGAAGCGGATACTGGATGACCTGTCGCAGCAGAAAAGGATACTCATTCTGACCTCGAATCTGGAGGATGCGCTGATCTCCTGTGATGTCATCTACCGGCTGAGCGGGTCCGGGCTTCATCAGCTGGATATCCGCGATTCGGAAGAGGACAAGCAGGAGGCAGTGAAGCAGGATGAGGCCAACATCACCTTGCAGAAGGTCTCGACCAAACGGGAGGATAAGGTGATTTTATTTGATCCGCCCGAGATTGATTTTATTGAAAGTGTAGAAGGCTCTATCCTGGTACATGTCGGCGGTGAGCATTATGACTGTGCCCTGACCCTGACCCAGCTTGAAGCGCGGCTGCTGAATTTCGGTTTCTTCCGGTGCCACCGCTCCTACATCGTCAATCTGCAAAAGGTACGCGAGATCATAACCTGGACGAAGAACAGCTACAGTCTGCGGCTGAACACCGGCAAGGAGGCCGTGGTTCCGTTATCCCGCTCCAAATTGCAGGAACTTAAGGCGCTGCTTAAGCTGTAAAAGGTACCGTTCAGGCCGGAATGGGTACAATTCACCCGGTTTTGGTGGCTGAAAGGCTGAATTCTGGATAACGTTAAGTCATCAACAACATAAGGATGTGGTGAGATGGCGGTTATTCAGGTAGAACAGGTCCGCAAGACCTTCGGGGCGAGAGATGCGCTGACAGAGGTGTCCTTCAGTATTCCAAAAGGGGAGATTTTCGGGTTCCTCGGTCCGAGCGGTGCAGGCAAAACCACCTTGATTAAGATTCTGACTGCACAGCTGAAGCCGACAGGCGGAGTGGCCAAAGTATTCGATCAGCCGGCGGAGGCGATGCAGCAGTCGGCCCAGAAGATGCGTTTTGGCATTCTGACTGATAACAGCGGTCTGTACGAGCGGTTGTCCATAGAGGAGAATCTGGAGCTGTACCGGAAGCTGTACGATCTTCCCCGTTCTGCGGTGGATCAGGTGCTGCAGTTCGTTAATTTAAGCAGTGAGCGCAAGAAGAAAACAAATACGCTGTCCAAAGGGATGCGTCAGCGGGTGATGCTGGCCTGCGCCATTATCCATGAGCCGGAGCTGTTGTTCCTGGATGAGCCGACCTCGGCACTGGACCCGGTGAATTCAGCGCATATCTATAAAGGCTTACGTTATCTGAATGAGAAGGGCACGACCATCTTCATCACGACGCATGATATGGCGGAGGCGGAGCTGCTCTGTAACCGTGTGGCGATTCTCTATCAGGGACGCATCCAGACCATCGGCTCACCAAGGGAGCTGAAGCGGCAGCACCGCGAGAACCTGATCCGGGTGGAGCTGACCAGCGGAGAGGCTTATGAGCTTCCGGTGGATGGGGACACGGCGGACCGGATCGCGGATTGGATGAAGCGGGGACTCATTGAACGGGTAGAGACGAAGGAACCTAGCCTGGGTGATATTTTTATCAAAATGACGGGAAGTGAGCTGCTATGAACATCTCCTATAAGCGGGCCAGCGCGATCTTTGTGAAGGATTATAAGGAATTCTCGCGCAATTATGCGCTGTCCATTATGCTGCTGTTTCCGATTTTGTTTGCGGTGCTGTTCAAAAGCGCAGGTGCATCCTTGCCGGGAGCCGCCGGATTTCTGTTCAACAGCTCGTTTGTGCTGCTGACCTGCTTCGCCCAGGCTTGCCTGATTGCGGAAGAGAAGGAGCGTAACACGCTGCGGACACTCATGATGACTCCGGCTACAACAATGGATGTGCTGGTGGGCAAAAGCAGTCTGGTCTTTGTCATGTCGACGGTGGTTCTCACGATCTCTACACTATTGTTTGGCTATGAGCCTGCAAATATAGGGGTATTCGTAGCCGCGATCGTTCTTTCCATTGTTCTCTACACGGCAGCCGGGACGATCTGTGGTCTCTATTCCAAAACCTTACTGGATGCGTCCTTATCGATCATCCCGGTAGCCTTCATCTTCATGGGCGCACCTTGGGGTGCCGTACTGGCGAAGAATTATCCGGTGTTCGGAGTGCTGGATTACATGCCAAGCAGCCAGCTGGTGCACTTGCTGAACCTGAGCCCAGCCGGTTATCCGGCGGGGGAGGTGTGGCCGCCTCTTCTAATCATTGCGGCGTGGACAGCCGTGCTGACCCTTGTGTCTGTGGTGCTGTACCAGAAGCGGCTCCGGGACGAATAGGCCGGCGTGGCTGTGACCATTCGTGGCGCAGGCCGCTCCACAGGCTGGATAGAACGCAAAGAAAGCCGCTCCCGGGAGGGGGCGGCTTCCTTGCACTGCGTACAGCAAACGTCAAGCTTTTATACCATATTAGGAATCTCTACGGCAGGGTCTGTCTCAGCGTCATAGTCTACGCCTTCGGTACGGAAGCCGAACAGATGGAAGAAGTCGTCCTGATAGCCTGCCAGATCCGCCAGCTCAGGCACATTATCCGTCTCCAGCTCATTCCAGCGTCTCATGACCTCGATCTGCACATCCTCGCGCATCTCCCAGTCGTCAATACGGATCAGGTGGCTGCCGTCCGCAGCGGCTTCACCGCCGTTATACAGATGGTCGGCGAACAGACGGTACATCTGCTGGATGCAGTTCTCGTGCAGCTCCTTCTCCTTCATGACTCTGTACAGGGCGGAGATATACAGCGGCACTACCGGAATAGCCGAGCTGGACTGGGTAACCAGTGCTTTATTCACGGATACGAAGGCCCGGCCGCCTGTGGCGGAGAGCTGCTCGTTCAAGGCAATGGCGGTCTGCTCCAAATGATTCTTCGCCTGGCCGATGGTTCCATCCTTGTAGATAGGATGCGTAATCTTGGGTCCGATATAAGAGTACGCCACGGTAGTTGCTCCGTCTGCAAGCACACCGGCCTCCTGCAGCTGGCTGATCCACATGCCCCAGTCTTCCCCGCCCATTACGGCGATGGTCTGGCGGACTTCATCCTCTGTAGCCGGTTCAATGGTAACGGTGGAGACCTCTCCGGTGTGGAAGTTCATCGTCTTGTTCGAATAGGCTTGGCCTACCGGCTTAATCACCGAGGAGAACACTTCTCCGGTTACCGGATGGGTGCGGCGCGGGGAGGCTACGCTGTACACGACCAGATCAACGGTGCCGAATTCGGCCTTGATCAGCTCAATCGTCTTGGTCTTAATTTCATTCGAGAAGGCATCGCCGACGATGCTGAAGGATTTCAGCCCCTGCTTGGCCGCTTCACGTTCAAAGGCAGCAGAATTGTACCAGCCTGCGGAGGCAGTGCGGGTGCCTTCAGCGGCCTTGTCGAAGAAGACGCCGATAGTGTTCGCGCCTGCGCCAAAGGCAGCGGCAATCCGTGAAGCCAGTCCATAGCCTGTGGAAGCGCCGATGACCAGCACGTTCACCGGGCCGGTAAGCTTCTTTTGGGACCGTACATAATCGATCTGTTCCTGTATTTGTCCGGCACATCCCTCCGGGTGAGCTGTTGTGCAGATAAAGCCGCGTGTTTTTGGCTGAATAATCATCAAGGATATCCCCTTTGTTTTAGTTTTTAACTTTTTTCGTTAATATAGAGTATAGCAAATGATGGCATAGAAAGATAAGCCTTCAATATAATGAATAGCAATTTTGGATGCCTGCCGCTAAGAATTTGCAACTTTTCCCAATCCGCAGCGTCAGTGGGTAGAGAGGTTACGGAGATACAGGGAGGAGATTGGCATGGGCAGAAGATTATCCGCACTTATACTAACCGTGCTGCTCTTGGGCGGCTGCAGTGAAGGAGGTTCGGGCATGAATTATGCGGAGAGACAGGCTGCCGCAGCAGAGCTCGGTTCGCGTCTGACGGACAGCAGCAACCAGCTGGGTGTGAAGCTGTTCAGCCAGTTATGGAAGCAAGGGAGCGGGAACCTGACGATATCCCCGTACAGTGTTGCTGCCGCTCTGGCCCTGGCCTATAACGGCAGTGCCGGAGAGACGGCAGAGGAGCTGGGGAAGCTGCTGGGCTATGCGCCGGATGAACGGCAGAAGCTGAATACCGGCCATCAGTTATTAATGAAGCTCATGAGTCATGGAGGAACGGGCGGGGAGCTGAAGATCGCGAATTCGGTCTGGGGTATGAAGGGTCTGACGCTGCGCAGGGACTATCTCAAGACCGGTGAGGATTTCTATGACGCGCAGATTAAGACTACGGACCTGTCGGCAGAGAAGTCTGTGAAGGAGATTAACGGATGGGTGGCAGACCATACGGGGGACAAGATTCAGGAGATGCTCACGGAGCCGCCAGGACCGCAGGCTGTTGCCGTCCTTGTCAATGCGCTGTATTTCCAAGGTGCCTGGACGGATGTGTTCGAGGAACAGGCTACGAAGCAGGCGGACTTTTATCCTCCGGACGGACCGGCAGTGCAGGTGATGATGATGAAGCGGAGCGGTATGTTCGAGTATGCAGCTCATGACGGTTGGCAGGCGGTTAAGCTTCCCTACGGAGAGGGAGAGCTGGAGATGGTCGTGATCCTTCCGGGTGAGCCATCTTCTCTCGCGGAGCTTGTGGGTCATCTGGAGCAGGGGACTCTGCTACTGGATAAGGGTTTCTCCAGTTCCCGGGGGACGCTCTGGCTGCCAAGGTTCACGGCCAGCTATGGCACAGAACTCTCCAAGGTCCTGCAGACACTGGGTGTGAAGCTTGCTTTTGATCCGAGCCGAGGGGATTTCTCCCTGCTGGCAGATTTGGACAGCCCGATCTACTTCGAGCAGGTCATCCACAAAACATATATCGATGTGAACGAGCGGGGAACGGAGGCGGCGGCTTCCACTGTCATTGATATGCGCGCCGGATCAGCGCCCCCTGTAGATGCGCCCTTTGAAATGAATGTCAACCGGCCGTTCCTGTTCATGATCAGGGATACGCAGACCGGGGTCGTGCTGTTCCTTGGAGCAATTGAGAATCCGCAGCTCACGGATTAGATTCAGGCTGGGATGAATTTCAAGCATTTACGCATAAATGATCCCTTCACAGGTCACAATAGGAAAAAACCAGAATGAAGGGATTAACGTGAATGCTTTTCGCCTGAAAAAACAATTGTGGCGGCGGTGGAGACGCTGGAAAAAAGCTCCCTGGGTTGGTGCGGCATGCCTCGTGCTGACGTTGCTCGCCTGGCGCGGCATGCAGGTTCCGGAAGAGATCAGTACGCTGCTTAAATCTTCGTCATTCCTGAGCGGAACCGCAGGGCGGAATCTGGAACCCGGAAGCAGCTTACCGGCTGTAGCCGCCGTATATAACCATACAGACGATGATGCCGAAGTGGATGCTGCCGTGATGAATAGTCAAGAGCTGCTGAAGGCTGTGGGCAAGGAAGCCATTAGCAGAACGGTGCATCTCAAGACCCTCTATGTAGCTGGTGAAGAGGTGCAGACCCTGCCCGGCAAGCAGACCCCGGCCCAGCTTAAGGAGCTTATAGTCCGGCATGCGGGCTGGAGCGGCTGGCTCAGCCGGGAAGGGGATCTATGGCTGGAGCAGCGGGTCAATGATCTGTCGCCGCTGACCAAGAAGGAAGCCTACTTCGGAGTGGACGAGCAGGGCAACCTGACCTTGTTCCAAGGCCCGCCCGAAGCGGAGCGGGTGATGAAGACCTTTTTCCAGATGGACATGGGCTCCATCAAATCCTCTCTGCCCAAGGGCATCTGGGAGCAGCTTCATCAGGGCATCCGGGTGCAGGATCTGGAGGAGTATAACAGCGTGCTCTCCACCTTCAGCGACTATGCGCGTGATTCCTCTGAACAGGTGATGCATGCGGAGTGAGGGAGAGACTATAGAGTTAGTATCATGAAGACTCGTGGCACGCAGGTGCCTGCGGGTCTTTGTTGTGTTATGCATGTTTCATTTCCCCGGGGACAAACTTTTTGTCTCCCGGGGAATTTTTTTTGCTATAATGGGTGGAAGGAATACATATGTTCGCTTTAGGGCCGGAGTATCCGCCCGGGCATAGAGGAGAGAGAAGGATCTTGCGCATTTTGGGGATTGATCCGGGGCTGGCGATTGTCGGCTTTGGCTTTGTCGATAAGGTCGGCAACAAATTAACACCGGTCCAATACGGCTGCATCCAGACCGAGGCACATACCCCGGAAGAAGAGCGTCTGCTGCATGTCTATGAAGGCATGGTGCAGCTGATTGATAAATATAAGCCGGACGCGGTAGCGGTAGAGAAGCTGTTCTTCAGCCGCAATGTGACCACGGCTCTGCCGGTGGCGCAGGCACGCGGGGTGCTGATTCTGGCAGCTGTGCAGCGCGGTCTTCCGGTGGCGGAATACACCCCGATGATGGTGAAGCAGGCTGTAGTCGGTTACGGCAAGGCGGAGAAGAAGCAGGTGCAGGAGATGGTTAAGCTGCTGCTGAAGCTGACGGCTGTGCCGAAGCCCGATGATGTGGCGGATGCGCTGGCGGTGGCGGTATGCCATGCCCATTCTGTGAGTCTTAATTCCAAATTAAATGAGGTATTGCGAAAATGATAGATTTTCTTAGAGGGCCGGTTGCCCATTTGGAGCCGGAATATGTTGTGCTGGATGTACAGGGCGTGGGGTACCGGGTATTCTGCCCGAACCCGTATGCTTTTGCCAAGACAGAGGGTCCGGTGACTGTGTTCATTCATTATCAGACTCGCGAGGATGCTACACTGCTGTTCGGATTCCCGTCGCGCGAGGAGCAGCGGCTGTTCCGCAAGCTGATTGAGGTATCAGGCATCGGCCCGCGCGTTGCGCTGGGCATTCTGACCGGCGGAACGCCGGACCAGCTGATCGCGGCCATCTATCAGGAGAATATCACCTTCCTGACGAAGCTGCCGGGGATCGGCAAGAAGACGGCGCAGCGGATGATTCTGGATCTGAAGGACAAACTGGACGGCTTCGGCGGGGCAGCCCTGCAGACGGGATTGTTCGCAGTAGCAGCTGAAGCGCAGAGCAAGGCGGAGGCGCTCCCGTGGGAAGAAGCCAGGGATGCGCTGAAGGCGCTCGGTTACACCGATGCCGAGCTGGACAGGGTGCATCTGAAGATGAAGCAGGAAGGCACGGATGCCGGACCGGTGGATGTGCTGATGAAGAAGGCGCTGGGGCTGCTGTATACCGCCAAATAGGTCCCTGAAGAACGGAGTGAGGAAGAATGGATGACCGGATTATATCGGCTAATCTGATGATGGACGAGCAGGCGGTGGAATTAAGTCTGCGCCCCCGTTATCTGGGTGAATATATCGGCCAGAACCAGGTGAAAGAGAACCTGAAAATATATATAGAAGCGGCCAAGATGCGCAGTGAAGCACTGGATCATGTCCTGCTGTACGGGCCTCCGGGTCTCGGCAAAACGACGCTGGCCAATATTATTGCCAACGAGCTGGGTGTCAATCTGCGGACCACCTCCGGCCCGGCGATTGAACGGCCCGGCGATCTGGCAGCACTGCTGACGAACCTTCAGGAAGGCGATGTGCTGTTCATTGACGAGATTCACCGTCTGCACCGGACGGTGGAGGAGGTCATGTATCCGGCGATGGAGGATTTCGCGCTGGATATCATGATAGGTAAGGGGCCAAGCGCACGGTCGGTCCGTCTGGACCTTCCGCCCTTCACGCTCATTGGGGCGACGACACGTGCGGGACTGCTGTCTGCTCCGCTGCGTGACCGCTTCGGAGTGGTCAGCCGGCTGGAGTATTACACTATCGATGAACTAAGCTTCATCGTGGCGCGCAATGCTGAACTGCTGGGTATTGAGATTCTGGGCGATGCAGCGGAAGAGATTGCCCTGCGGGCCCGGGGGACACCGCGGATTGCCAATCGTCTTCTGAAGCGGGTACGCGATTACGCTCAGGTCCGGGGTGACGGGATTATCACCCCGGAGATTGCTGCCGAATCGCTGAAGATGCTCCAGGTGGACCCCCGGGGACTGGACAGCATTGACCATAAGATGCTGCAATCCATGATCAGCTCCTTCCGGGGCGGTCCTGTCGGGCTGGATACCATCGCTGCTACGATAGGTGAAGAGAGCCAGACCATTGAGGATGTATACGAGCCTTATCTGCTGCAGATCGGTTTCCTGCAGCGTACGCCGCGAGGGCGCATTGTTACGCCTGCGGCCTATCATCATCTTGGCCTTCCGCTTCCTCCGCAGCCTAACTGATTACTGAGAATTTTGGGCTACACACCGAAGCGGATGTATCACTAATACTTTTTAGGAGGCCTACAATGAAACTTGCGAAGTGGACAACAACAGGAATCGGGCTGCTGGGCCGGGGGGCGCTGGCTGCATTGCTTGCGGCAGGCAGCCTGCTCATTCCGGCTGATTACGCCCGTGCCGATTCCGGCGGGTCGATCCGGGTTGCACTGTATGCCGATATTGGCAGCAAATATAAATCTACTGTACCGCTGGTAACCCTGCAGTCCGAGCAGAGCTTCAGCCTGCTTCCGGCAGCCGGCGGCAGCCCGTTATTGTCGGTTCCGGCCCAGAACAAGGTCCGTGTCAGTCTCGACGGGTTCCGGGTGAAGGTGCTGGAGACGCCAAGCTGGCAGAGCGCTGCGGATGCGGCGAAGAAGCTCCAGTCTTCTTCCAATAAGCCGCAGATCTTCATGGCTGCCAGAGGCGGCGCCAAGGTATATCAGCTATATACCGGAGGCTATGCCAGTGAGAGTGCAGCCAATAACGGGCTGAACGCAGTCCTCAAGGCCGGTCTGGCGATTCCTGAGGGGCAGACCCCTGCGGTGGCCGGAACCAAGCATCTGTCTGCGGGCTCCTACGCTACACTTGAGGAAGCCCAGGCGGTAGTTAGCAGCCTGACCACTGCCGGCTTAGATGCCTGGCCGGTATTCATATCCGGTGAGGGCGGCAGTGCGCGTACCGAGGTATGGGTAGGAGAGGCGTCAAGTGACAGCGAGCTTGCGGCGGTCTCTGCTTCGGCAGCTGCGCTGCTTCCTCAGCTTGCTCTGACGCCTGTGGCGCCGGGTGCACCCGGCGTAATGATCCGCATGGACGCAGGGCTCGATTTCAACAGCGAAGTCCAGGCCTTTCATTATCTGTTATCCGGAAGTGACGCGAAGTTCATCTTGTCCGGCAATGATAAGGGAATTATGCTTACAGAAAGGTCCAAGCGGATCTACCGCGGCGATATGGAGCTTGGCAACCTGAATGGTTCATTGTCTGTCATTAACGTGGTTCCGCTGGAGCAATATCTGTATGCGGTAGTGGGGGGAGAGGTATCCTCCGGCTGGCCGGAAGAGGCGCTGAAGGCCCAGGCTGTAGCGGCACGCAGTTACGCGTTGTCCCAGGGGAACCGCTTCGATGTTGCCAATGTGGTGGACACAACGCTCAGCCAGGTCTATAACGGAATCAGTGCAGAAGCACCCACAATCATCAAGGCGGTTGATGCAACCGCAGGTGAAGTGCTGCAGAGCGGCGGCAAGGTTGTGGAGGCGGTATTCTCCTCGAACAGCGGCGGCGTTACGGCTGATCCGTCGGAGGTATGGAACAGCGGCGGCAACTATACCAGTGTGGCCAGCGCAGAGGATGTGGCTGCGGTGGGCTCGGCTAAGAAGTGGTACTATGTACTGCTGGACAACGGCGTTTCCGGCTATGCCCGGGAAGATAACATCAAATTAACAGGCAGCAAGACAGCCGCAGGGCTCCCTATTGCCACAGCCACTGCCAAGGATGTAAATATCCGGCCGCTGCCTGTCGTTGACAGCAGTGCTGCTCCGGCAGGCAAGCTGAATCCCGGACAGAACGCCGTAGTGCTGAATCAGGTCTATGAATCCGGCAGCTACAGCTGGATCAAGGGTCCGTATTCTTCAGCCGAGCTGCTGAAGAGCCTGGCCGGCAAGACCAGCGGCACTCTGCCCTCTTCTATAACCACTCTGGAGGTTACCCGGCGCGGGCCTTCAGGAAGAGCGGTGGAGGTCAAGGCGAACGGCCAGATCCTGCAGGTGAAGTACCCGGATCTGTTCCGTTCCTCCTTCGGCGGATTGCCTAGCACCTTGTTTGATATTGTACCTGCCGGAAGTTATACTGTATTAGGCGCTGACGGCTCTACAGCTGCTATCGGCAGCACCAGCCCGGCCGGAGTGCTGTCTGCCTCGGGCCAAGTGACGTCCAGCGGCAGCGGTACGGTTGTGATGGGTGCGGATCAGAACTCCAGAGTCGTGACCGGCAGTCCGGGCTTCTATTTCATCGGCTGGGGTTACGGGCACGGACTCGGCATGTCTCAATGGGGCGTGAAGGGAATGGCCGACAAAGGGTATGATTATAAGCAAATATTGCAACACTATTTTAATAACGTTACTATAATTAAGAATTAAGGAATGAAGATCCTATTATGAATGTTGAACTTTATGATTTCAATCTGCCGGAGGAGCTGATTGCCCAGACTCCGCTTGCCGACCGCAGTTCATCCAGACTGCTGCTGGTAGACAAGGAGAGCGGGCAACTGGACCACGGTCATTTCACGGATATACTGGGGCAGTTCCGCCCGGGCGATACGCTTGTACTTAATGATACACGGGTTATTCCCGCCAGACTGTTCGGAGTCAAGGAAGATACCGGAGCCAAGGCGGAGGTCCTGCTGCTTAAGAATCTCGAAGGGGACCGCTGGGAGGCGCTGGTGAAGCCTGGCAAGAAGCTGAAGACCGGAGCGGTCATTGTCTTCAGTGAAGAGCTTCGTGCCGTGATTGAAGATGAAGCAGATATGGGCGGGCGGACACTCCGCTTCATTTATCAGGGGATTTTCCAGGAGATTCTGGACAGGCTCGGCTCCATGCCGCTTCCTCCTTATATCAAGGAAACCCTGGATGACCGTGAGCGTTATCAGACTGTGTACGCCCGGCATGAAGGCTCGGCGGCAGCGCCGACAGCCGGACTGCATTTCACCACTGAGCTGCTGGAGCAGATTGCAGCCATCGGTGTGAATATCGTCTATGTCACACTACATGTTGGTCTGGGGACCTTTCGTCCGATGTCTGCCGAGACCGTGGAAGAGCATGTCATGCATGCCGAGTATTTCGAGCTGTCGCGGGCAGCAGCGGATGCTCTCAATGAAGCCAGAGCAAGAGGCGGAAGAATCATAGCTGTAGGCACCACCTCCTGCCGGACCCTGGAGACCGTAGGCAGACAATGCCAGGGCGGGCCGATTGAGGCATGCAGCGGCTGGACGGATATTTTTATCTATCCGGGTTATGAATTCACTGTCGTCAATGCACTGATCACCAATTTCCATCTGCCCAAGTCAACCTTGGTCATGCTGGTAAGCGCTTTGGCTGGCCGGGAGCTGATTCTCGCCGCATACGAAGAAGCGATTAAGCAGCAGTACCGGTTCTTCAGCTTTGGCGATGCAATGTTCATTTATTAAGCAAGAGGAAGGGTTAAACCAATGGCAGCAATCACTTACGAACACATTAAGACCTGTAAGCAATCCGGGGCACGGCTCGGAAGAGTCCACACCCCGCACGGAATTATTGAGACACCCACCTTCATGCCGGTGGGCACCCAGGCTACTGTCAAGACGATGAGTCCTGAAGAGCTTAAGCAGATGGAAGCACAGATTATTCTGAGTAATACGTACCATCTGTTCCTTCGTCCGGGTCATGAGATCATCGGCGAAGCGGGCGGCCTGCATAAGTTCATGAACTGGGACCGCCCGATCTTGACCGACAGCGGCGGCTTCCAGGTATTCTCCCTGAGCGACATGCGTAAGATCACCGAAGAAGGGGTTCATTTCCGCTCCCATCTGAACGGGGACAAGAAGTTTCTGTCTCCCGAAGTCGCTATGGAGGTCCAGAATGCGCTCGGCTCCGATATTATGATGGCCTTCGATGAATGCCCGCCTTATCCGGCAGAATATGAGTATGTGAAGAAATCGCTCGAACGTACCACCCGCTGGGCCGAACGCTGCCTCCGAAGCCATGCCCGTCCGAATGACCAGGGACTGTTCGCTATCGTACAGGGAGGCATGCATGAGGATCTCCGCCGCCAGAGCGCGGCTGATTTGACTTCCATGGATTTCCCGGGGTATGCTATTGGGGGACTCAGCGTCGGAGAGTCCAAGCAGCTTATGTATGAAGTGCTGGATTACACGGTTCCGCTGCTGCCGCAAGGGAAACCGCGCTATTTGATGGGCGTAGGTTCACCGGATGCGCTGCTGGAAGGGTCAATCCGCGGAATAGACATGTTCGACTGTGTTCTGCCTACCCGTATTGCCCGTAATGGAACAACAATGACCAGTCAGGGGAGACTCGTCGTGCGTAACGCCCAGTATGCCCGTGATTTCGGGCCGCTGGACCCGGAGTGTACCTGTTACACCTGCCGGAACTATTCCCGTGCTTATCTGCGTCATCTGATTAAGGCCGACGAAACCTTCGGCTTGCGGCTGACAACGTACCATAACTTACACTTCCTGCTGGAATTGATGCGTAAAGTGCGTGAAGCCATCATGGAAGATCGGCTGCTTGATTTTCGCGATGAGTTTTTTGCACAATACGGATTATATGATAATCTAAAAGGCTTCTAGAGAGTACGGAGTGTTCATGTTTATTCTTGAAAGGGGGGAAATGATATGTCACAGTTTTATATGGCAGCAGGTTCAGGCGGCGGCGGAGGCAGTATTCTGGGTCTTGTAGGTCCTTTTGTACTGATGTTTGTCGTGTTCTACTTCCTGCTGATTCGTCCGCAGCAGAAGAAGACCAAGGCACGTAACGGAATGCTCAAAGCGCTCAAGAAGGGCGATAAGGTCGTTACCATCGGCGGTCTGCACGGAACGATCATGGAGATTTCGGATGACATCGTTATTCTGCGGGTTAATGATGTGACCCGATTGACGTTTGACCGGGGCTCGATCAGTCACGCAGTTGTGGAAGTAGAAGACAAGATGTAATAGTCTCTCTGCTTAATTACATAAAAATCGGCGTTTCTCTTAGGAGAGAACGCCGATTTTTTTATACGCGATATGCGGAATTGAGGGCCTTAACGTGTATTGGTGACCCGGCCCCGCACTCTCAAGCCCTGTTCCCCGCTGCGCAGGGTAAGCTTGGCAAGCGGTACGGCGATAGCCGTGGACAGTACAGCCAGCAGGGTGCCGCCAATCATGTCGGTCAGCCAGTGAATGCCGAGATAGAAGATTCCAAAAACGATAATAACGGCTGAGATTGTACTGATCACCATCCAGCGGCGGTTGCCTGAGCGGTAAGCGAGCAGAGCCATGGATACAGAGATAGCGGTATGTAGGCTCGGGAAGCAGTTATTGAGGCCGGATAGCGGCCGGTATTCCTGTTCAAACCTCGGGAAAACATCCAGCATGATGAACCGAACCCCGGCAGGCGCATAGGACCATACCTCATTGACCGGAAAGTACAGATAGAACGGAATAGCGATAGCATAGGTTAAAATAATGGTGTAGCAGGTCGCATAGAGGATCACACGGTTTTTGTCCAGCAGATAGATCCCCAGTGAGGCCGCCAGCACGGCTTGCAGCATGAAGATATAGAAGAAGACAATCACCGGTGTCAGCCAGGGAGCGTAGAACAGCTCTTGAACCATCCGGACGAAATGCCCCTCCAGGCCGAAGATAAAACCTGTGTAATCTGCGGTCAGCCGCATCTTTTCTTCGATCTGCAGCTCATATTTATTCAGGGCAAGAATGCTGAACATTCCTATAATAATGAGTGTGAATTTATAGGATCTCAGCAGCTCTCTCCCGATTTCAACTAAGGCCATCAGCGGATTGCGCCGTGCGCCGATCCAGATTAAGATCACAACAATGGCAACGGTATATACTACTACAAGATTCATGGATTGGTACAGCAA
The DNA here is from genome assembly GCF_038005345.1 of Paenibacillus sp. FSL H8-0122. NCBI lineage: Bacteria > Bacillati > Bacillota > Bacilli > Caryophanales > Paenibacillaceae > Paenibacillus > Paenibacillus sp. FSL H8-0122. The sequence goes on from NZ_JBBOTB010000001.1 coordinate 886,288, forward strand.
AGCATTCGAAGCCTCCTTGATAATCGCTCATATGAAGTCAGACATAGGTAGTGTACCATATTTTCAAGGGAAGGTTTCAATTTTCGAAAATTATATTAATTAGGATTTCTGTAAATTAACTCCAAACATTCCTCCAAGTGCGCTAATGCCTGCAGCCGCCAGAACCCACAGGAAGTCTATTCCCCCCGGCGAACTGTCAAGAGCCAGAAATCCGATCAGCAGCACAGCCAGTCCGTATAGCAAGCCGGTGAGTGCGCCCTGGTACCAGCCTTTGCGGACGGCCCTGCTGCCTGCGGTCAAGCCTCCGAATGCGGCAGCGACGCCGTGCACAATGTAGGTGTACATGGTGAGATCCTGTTCCTGCAGTCCACTGCCCCAGAGCAGGAGGGAGAGGATGAACGCACCCAGCATCATCCACAGGAACGAGCGGATTAAACCCGATAATACCGGACTAGATATTTTCCATGAGAATAGACGCCTGATTACAGACATGGTAAAACCCCCTAAAAGTTTGTTAACCGGATACTAATTATTGTATGGGGAGGCTTGCCCCAATAGTACAAGAATAGGCGGTATGACTTTTACCAGTAATTAATCAGCAGCTTTCCGAATGTTCCCTTTACGGTCAGGTCAGAATAGGGGTACATTAATCCGCCAGTATGGGGGAGTAGCGGAAGGGGAGCGAAGAGAATATGTTCCAGCATATTACGATCCATATCTTTCTGACCGTGCTGATGTATATCTTCATTTTCCTGAGCATGCGCATCATGGGCAAACGTGAAATCGGTAAGCTGTCTGTATTTGACCTGACCATTTCCATCATGATTGCCGAGATTGGTGTCTTTGTAATTGAGGATATCGAGCGCCCCATCTATGATGGTGTCGTTCCTATGGCGACTCTGGTGCTGATTCAGGTTATCGTCGCACAGCTCAGCCTGAAGAGCCGGAAGCTGCGCTTAATGGTGGATGGCAGACCCAGCATTCTGATCTCGGACGGGAAGATTCACCGGGGCGAAATGCGCCGGCAGCGGTATAATATTGATGATCTGCTGCTGCAGCTCCGCGGGCAGAATATTGTCAGTCCGGCAGATGTGGAGTTCGCTATCCTGGAGACAAGCGGGCAGTTAACGGTGATCGAGAAGAACCAGAATGTCACTTCATCCAATCAGTCGGGCAACAGCAGCTCCGGCGCAGAGCGGAAGGAGAAGAACAGCGATAGCCAGAAGGACTCCGGCAATGCTGAATCATCCGGCGGTGACTCTGCTTCTGTGAAGCTGCCGAAGCATAAGATCCGTTATGAAGGACTGCCGATTCCGCTGATTATGGACGGGAAGGTGCAGGATGGCAATCTTGAGATGATCGGCAAGAACCGGTTCTGGCTTAGAACCCAGATCCGGCAGAAGGGTGTCTCTGATTTCCGGGATGTTTTCCTGTGCTCCGTGGATCATAAGGGAGAGCTCTATATTGCCCCGATCAGCCCGGATAAGGGGAAGCAAACCTAACTGCGCCAGCGTCTGAAGAAGGGCACACGCTCCAGGTCACGCCTGGAGATCAGCCCGGATAACAGGCAGATGCTCAGATAGATGGCCATGCCGCAGAAGGCAGCGGCTAAGAATTGTATCCACTGCGACGGGGAGATCGGAACGGACGTATACACATACGACATCCCGGCGGCCATGATGACCGTAGCGGCCAGGATTTTGAGCGGGTCCGACCAGCGCAAGGACATGGCGGTGAGCTTGACTACACTGTAGCCGTGCAGAAGCGTGACAAGTAAGCTGTTGACCATAATGGCGATGATGGCGCCCAGAATGCCGTACTCGGGCCGGGAGGCCAGCAGGAGAATCAGCAGGATTTTGACAACGGCTCCTATCAGCGTATTGATCAGTGCCTTACCCGGCCGGTCCATGGCCTGAAGGGCAGCCTGCAGCGGGGCCTGGACATAGAGAAACACAGCGAACGGGGCCATCATCCTAAGCATAGGGGCCGTATCCGCTGCATTGCCGTACATTAGCGTACAGAGCGGTACGGCAAGAATATACATAACAGCAGCAAACGGGGCACCGGTCACCATGGCGAGCCGCAGGGCCTGGTGCATTCTTTTGTGAATCGTGGGCAAATCGTTGCGGGCTGCGGCCTCGGATAAGGAAGGGACAAGGGAGACGGCCAGCGAGGAGCTGAGCACACCCGGCAGCAGCAGCAGCGGAATCACCATTCCCTGCAAGGAACCATATTGTGCGGTTGCGGCGGCGGCTGCGATTCCGGCAAGCGCGAGGCTGCGCACGGTAATAATCGATTCCAGAAGGTAAGAGAATGAGCCGATCAGCCGTCCGGCAGTTACCGGTATTGAAATGCCGATGAGACGCTTAAAGACAGGTGTAGTCGTCTGCGCGGGTTCGCGTCCGGCACTGCCCTGCGTATCCTGAACCATAGTATCTACGATAGGCGGGAGTTCAGACCTGTCTTTTTTGTCGTTAAAATAATATTGCCCCAGCAGGGCCAGCATTCCGGCGATCTCCCCCACAGTCACGCCCAGCATCGCACCCGCAGCTGCAAAGGCGATGCCCTTCGGCAGCAGCATCCAGGAGAACCACAGCATGAAGAAGATCCGGATGACCGATTCCAGCACGGAGGAGAAGGCTGAGGGAATCATATTCTGCCTGCCTTGAAAGTATCCCCGGTAGATGGATGAAACGGCGACGATGGCGATCATGGGGGTCATGCTGACGAAGGTATAATAGACACGCTGGTCCGTCAGAAGAACGCTGGATACCCAGGAGGCGCTGAACAGGGCGACGAAGGTGAACACAATGCCCAGCGACAGGCTGAGAGCGAGGCCGGTTTGCAGGATTTTGCGCGACTGCTCCGGGCGGTTCTCCCCTTCGGCTTCGGCAACCAGCTTGGCAATCGCCAGCGGGATTCCCCCCGTAATTACCGTAATGAGCACAATGAAAAACGGGTATCCGAGCTGATACAGACCCACTCCCTCAGCGCCGATGATCCGGGGCAGGGCAATCCGGGGAATGAAGCCAAGCATCCGGTTAATGATACCGGCGAGCAGCAGGATGATCGTTCCTTGTATAAAGGTCTGTTTCCTCACAGGGCACTCCTTCTTCCTACATATGAGATGAAACTGCAGGTGAATTACCGCCATAACCAAGCCAGGCTTGTATAAGGATATGCGGGTACAGGTGCGCTGCATGACAAGCATTCTGTAGACAAGTTTTTTGGTCTTAAGCAGGAAAGTGTGAGCGCAGGGTCGAATACGTACCACTGAGCATACGTAATTGAGGAATCTTTGGAGGTGCCTGCACGTGGAATCGGAACAATGGAGATATGACGAGCTTAGTGAAGATATCGAAGCCATGTGCATCAGCAAAGCGGAGGAATTCCGGCTCCTCGGCTATGAATATGTGACCGGTAAGGATATTTGGGATTGCATCAGCCGCAATTATGCCAAGGAGGGAAGACCTCCCCTGCACAGGCTGGTCAATGACATTTATTCACTCAAGTCAGGCAGTTATATGACTTATCTGACCTTGGCGGCCTACCGGGGATTGAATTAACGGGGGGATTTGTCAAAAGGAACGATTTTCTTTTGCAAACGGGTACGGGAAGCAGTAAAGTAAGTAAAGAGTGTTCAGACTTGTCCTATCAAACGGAGGTATCTTCGCTTTGCAGCAGAACCTGCCGTTTCTTTGTGTGAATCAAGACACCGTCATTCCTTCTGAATTGACGGTCATTTCGCACGTAGCTATAATAGGAATATTGATGTAATGAAAGGGGAACTAGCTAGAGCATGAAGAGAATGATGAGCTTTATCATTACCGTGGTCGTTCTAACCGGCGTCATGGTATTTACTACTCCCGGGCTGCTGGACAGAGTCCGTCTGGGTCTTGACCTCAAGGGCGGATTCGAAATTCTGTACCACGCCGAGCCAATGGATACGGGAGGAACTCTGACCCGCGCTTCACTGCAGAAGACTGCAGAGAGCCTCGAGAAGCGGGCGAATGCACTCGGAACCAGCGAGCCTGAGGTGACCACCGAAGGTACGGACCGCATCCGTCTGAAGATCGCAGGTGTGACGGACGAAGCAGAGGTCCGCAAAAAAATGAAAGAACCCGCAGTTCTGACCTTCCGCAGTGCCAATGAAGGGGATGCTCCCGGGGTATACAGCAAGATTGAGCTTGTAGGCAGTGACTTTGTTGAAGGTGCGGCAGAGGTTCAGCGCGATCAACTGAACCGGCCCGAAATCAGCATCTCCATCAAAGACAAGAAGAAATTCGCAGAGATTACCGAGCGCCTGCTGGGTAAGGAACTCGCCATCTATCTGGATGAGAATCTGTTATCTTCGCCTCCCACGGTACGAGCTGTCCTGACCGATGGTAAGGCTTCGATTTCCGGGGGATATACACTGGATGAAGCCCGTGAGATTGCCGATACCATCAACCTCGGTGCTTTGCCGCTGAAGCTGACAGAGAAATATTCCCAGAGCGTAGGCGCTACACTGGGTAAGCAATCCTTGGATGAGACCGTCAGAGCCGGGATTGTCGGTTCTGTGATTATTTTGATCTTCATGCTGCTTATGTACCGTCTTCCGGGCGTACTGGCCAGCTTCGCGCTGATCCTGCACACCTGGCTGCTGATTCTGGTATTTGTCCTGGCAGACTTTACACTGACCCTTCCGGGGATCGCCGCGTTCATCCTCGGTATAGGGATGGCCGTCGATGCCAATATCATTACCAATGAACGGATCAGGGAAGAAATGCGCAGCGGGAAGGGCATTATGTCTTCCGTCAAAGCAGGGAACAAGACCTCCTTCCGTACAGTTATGGATGCGAATATAACCACTATTATCGTAGCGGCTGTCATGTTCGCCTTCGGTACGGGTGCGGTTAAAGGCTTCGCACTGATTCTGATCGTGGAAATTGTACTAAGTATCGTAACAAACCTTTATTTTGCCCACTGGCTGCTGACAGTGCTGGTTAAAGCCGGCGCACTCAAGAAGCCGAAGCAATTTGGGGTAAAGGAGAGTGACATCAGTGCGCTTTAAGAAAGAGCTTGATTTCGTACATTTAAGTAAATTCTTCTATATCTTCTCGATTGCCCTTACTGTGGCGGGGCTCGTCTTTCTGGCAACCTTTGGCCTGAACTACAGCGTTGACTTCAAGGCCGGGTCCAATGTGGACGTAGCGCTCTCCAAGAGTGTCACGCTGGCTGAGCTGCAGCCGGCTCTAAAGGGTGCGGGCATCGAGCATGAACCAACCGTTACCATCGGCGACAAGCGGGTCAACATCCGCTATGATCAAGAGCTGAGTGATGCACAAAGTGAGACCCTCAAGCAGTCAATCAACAAGATTGATGACAAGGCGTCTTTTGAAATCAATACCGTAGATACTGAGATGGCCAAGGAACTGGCCCGCAATGCGATCTATTCCGTGCTGCTATCCAGTATCGGGATTATCATCTATGTAAGTATCCGTTTTGAATGGCGTTTTGCGCTGGCTTCCATTGTGGCGCTGCTTCATGACGCATTCATGGTAGTGGCGGTCTTCTCGATCTTCCGTCTGGAGGTAGACATCACCTTCATTGTCGCGGTGCTGACCATTATCGGTTACTCGATTAACGATACCATCGTTATCTTTGACCGGATCCGCGAGAATCTGCGCTTCGGCAAGCAGAAGTCGTATGAGGATCTGAAGCACCTGGTTAACAAAAGTGTAATGCAGACACTCATGCGTTCTCTTTATACAGCCTTCACTGTATTTATTGCCGCATTCTTCCTGCTGATTATGGGCGGGGAGTCGATCCGTATGTTCTCGCTTGCTATGGTTATCGGTCTGCTCTTCGGAGCGTATTCATCGATCTTCATCGCAAGTCCGCTCTGGCTGCTCCTGAAAAAGAACCAGAAGCCTGCGGCGAAGACCCCGGCCAAAGCCTAGCACCCGGTTGTTCTGTAAGCCGCGTCTGTAGCGACGCGGCTTTTCGGAATCTCCGGGTCAGGGCGTCTTGCTTGATTTCATCATCATGAGTTTACCTGCTAGTGGTAAGGAGGGCCTCGTTATGAATGACAAACCATTACCCCGGAAACAAACCGTTGCCTGGACCGGAATCCTTAGTGATGTTCTACTCGCTCTAGCGAAGGGAAGTATCGGTTATCTGTCAGGCAGCAAGGCATTGTTGGGGGATGCAATCTATTCCGGAGCAGATGCCGCTGCCAGACTGGCGGGGGTGATTCCGTGGAACCTGAATCAGAGTCACAAGGCAGAAGGCTCAGCGGAACGCGGCCGGGCTGCGCAAGGAAGCAAGGAGCCGATGGCGGCTATTCTGTTCTCTGTGCTGATTATTATGGGCGGGCTGCAGGTTGCCTTCTCGGCGATACGTGATTTGACCCGGGGACATCTGTCTGCACCGGGGCAGTCAGCGCTTGCCGCTGTCCTGCTGTGCATTGTGTTCAAAGAGGCGGTGTTTCAATACCAGTACCGTTATTTCAAAAAAAAGGGCGACGGCAGTCACGCGGCTTATGCTGATAGCCACAGGTTCAGCCTGTACACCTCTATAACTGTATTTATCGGGATTGCCCTGGCCATGACTGGAGGATACCTGGATTGGCATCCTCTGCTGTATATGGACCCCATCGCAGCCTTGCTGACCGGCTGTCTGATTCTGCGCAAAGGCTATTCATTAATTACTTCCTCAGTGTACAGCAAAAAGATTCAGGAGCTTCCTTCCGAGGAAGCAGCCAGCTTCATTGAGACGGTTCAGCGGGTGCATGGAGTCATCCGGGTGGAGCAGCTCCGGGCGCTGGAGGAAGGCAGTTATGTGAATCTGCATGTGAAGATTAGTGTGAATCCGCGGATCAGCGTGATGGAGGCCCAGGATATTTCAGAATGTGCCCGCAAGCTGCTGCAGCACCGGTTCGTTCATGTAGGCGAGGTTCATATGGATGTTGTGCCGTATGATCCGGGTTATCCTTATAAAAGCAATCACGAGCTCGCGGACAACGATATTCCCACGCTGCTTCAGTAGTCTGCAAGGTGAGAGAAAGGTGAACTGTATTGCTTCATTCAAAAACAAGCTGGCAATCTCCGGCAGCCGATTCCGAGCGTATTTCGGAACTGGCCCGGAGCCTTTCTATTTCTCCGCTCCTTTCTTCACTGCTGGTGCAAAGAGGGTTGGATACCGCCGACAAGGCACGGGTATTCATGGATTCAGGAGCGGAAGATAGACATGATCCATTCCTGCTCAAAGGAATGGCTGAAGCGGTGCCGCGGATACAGAAGGCACTGCAAGAGGAAGAGCATATTCTGGTGTATGGTGATTATGATGCAGACGGGGTTTCCAGCACTGCGCTGATGATCTACCTTCTGCGTCATCTTGGGGCCTCTTTTGACATTTATATTCCCCATCGCTCCAATGAAGGCTATGGACTGCATAATCATGCGCTGGACTGGGCGGTCCAGCAGGGTGTATCTCTCGTCATTACGGTTGATACTGGTATCAGTGCCTATCATCAGATTGCCTATGCCTCGGAGCTGGGCATTGATGTTATTGTCACGGATCATCATGAGCCGCCGGAGCTGCTGCCCGAGGCGTATGCCCTGATTAACCCGAAGCTGCCGGACTGCCCGTATCCCTTCAAGGGTCTGGCCGGAGTGGGTGTGGCTTACAAGCTGGCTGAGGCGCTCCTTGGCAGTGAAGTGCCTGAGGAATGGTGTGAGATTGCCGCTATCGGTACCGTTGCTGATCTGATGCCGCTGCTGGGAGAGAACCGCAGTCTGGTGCGCAGAGGTCTCAGCAGCATGCGGAATTCGTCGTTCCCGGGCATCCGTGCGCTGCTCGCGGTAGGCGGTATTGCGATGAACACCGTCAGTGCGGTCAATATCGCCTTCGGGATGGCGCCGCGTATTAATGCCAGCGGAAGACTGGATCATGCTGGCCGGGCGGTTACACTGCTGACCACAGAAGATGCGGCAGAAGCTGAGCAATTTGCCGGAGAGCTGGATCTGCTGAATAAGGAGCGCCAACTGGTTGTCGAGCGAATTGTCACCGAAGCCACAGTCAAGCTGGAGGAGAGAATCAGCCGGAGCGGACTGCCGGATATTATTGTGCTGGCGGACCAGGGCTGGAATGTCGGTGTAGTCGGCATTGTGGCCTCCAAGCTGCTGGAGCGGTATTACCGTCCGGTCATTATTCTGGACATTCATCCGGAGACCGGGATGTGCAAGGGCTCTGCCCGCTCCATCCCGGGCCTCGATATCTATGCTGCCTTATCCTCATGTGCCGGGCTGATGGACCACTTCGGAGGACATCCGGCCGCTGCAGGGATGAGTGTGCCGCAGGACAAGCTGGAAGCCTTCGATGCGGCGCTGAATAGCTATGCTGCGTCTGTTCTGACACCGGAGGACTTCGTAGCTGTTACAGCTGCGGATGGTGAAGTATCCATTGCGGATCTGACCCTCCAGGCTGCGCTTGAGCTGGAGCGGCTTGCGCCGTTCGGCATGGCCAATCCGCTGCCGAGATTCATTCTACGCGGAGCAGTTGTGAAGGAGACGCGGAAGATGGGCCAGGAGGGCAAGCACCTTAAGCTTGTGCTCCAGCAGGACAAGCTGACAATTGAAGCTGTAGCGTTCGGCAAGGGGCCGCTGGCTGAGCTGCTTCCGGACGGTACAGTCGTGGATGTTCTGGCAGAGCTGTCCGTCAATGAATGGAACGGCTCGCGCAAGCCTCAGCTGATGCTGCAGGATCTTGCGGTACCGAAGGCACAGCTGTTCGATCTGCGCGGCGCGGCCGATGCCGTCAAGCAGGCGGCGCATCTTCAGGAGCTGCTCCGCACCTATAGCGGAAGCAGTCCGGGCCGGAGTGCAGCGGTCTTCCAGAACAGCCGGACAACGCCGCTGCGTGATCTGAAGGGCATGTCCCTCTGGGTATACGATGAGGCAGCCGGGATCACTGCTGTACATCAGCCGGAGGGCACGCGTGACGAAGAGGGACTGTCACTGCTCTGTGTGCTGGATATGCCGGAGTCCCCGGAGCAGCTGGAAGCACTGTTTACTGCTTTTCCGGGGGCGGAGAACATTGCCTTGCTGCATTCAATCCGTGACGGGCGTGACCGGCTGCAGGTTCCTACCCGTGATCATTTCAAATCGTTATATCAATGGATTGCCGCAATTGCTGCAGCTCCAATTCCTGAGCATGAAGTGCTGCTGCGGCTCAGCCGCCAGTCGGCGCTTGGTGTGCGTATGGTGAGCAGAATGCTGGATGTGTTCGCTGAGCTTGACTTCATTGAGCGCAGCGGCGGCACAATCACCTTTGTCCCGCAGCCTGCCGCCAAGAGTCTGAGCACATCAGAGCATTTCGTCAGACTGGGCAAGACGGCGGAGATGGAGCAGTATTTCATGGAAGGCAGCCGCAGTGAATTGCAGGAATTCATGCTGTCACGGCGTTTAGGGGCCTCATAACAGCTAGACATGCTGTCTCGGTCATTTGGTTCGAGTAACTTCAGCGGGGATGATCCCCGCTTACTTTTAGGAGATGATGATGTTGGATTTCAAAAACAATATTCGCGTAATTCCGGATTTCCCCCAGGCTGGAATCAGCTTCAAAGATATTACTACACTGCTGAAGGACGGCGCTGCGTACCGTGCAGCCATCGATGAGCTTAAAGCTCTCGTGGCCCACCTGGAGATCGATGTCATTGCCGGACCGGAGGCGCGCGGCTTTGTAGTGGGCGCACCGCTGGCTTACGCGCTGGGGGTAGGCTTCGTGCCGATCCGCAAAAGCGGCAAGCTTCCTTATGAGACAATCGAAGTGGGCTATGATCTGGAATACGGCAAGGATACCCTCGCTGTGCATACCGATGCGATCAAGCCAGGCCAGAAGGTGCTGATTGCTGATGATCTGCTGGCTACCGGAGGGACGATTGCTACTTCTGTCAACCTGGTGGAGCAGCTTGGAGGTCAGGTGGTCGGCGCTGCATTCCTGATCGAGCTGACGGCTCTGGCCGGACGGGACAAGCTGTCGGATATTGAAGTGGTTACTTTGTTGACTTACGAGGATTAATCGTCGTGCCCGGCAACTTTTCCCGGGAAATATAAAGCGGACTGCTGTCGAATGAAGACAGCAGTCCGCTTTTTGTTGATGCGCTGGGTGGATAATAACAGATGTGAGTTATTTAATGTGCCGATTTGTCAGCTTCCTGTTCATTGGACAGGCCCAGAACCTCGATCAGCTTGAAGAGCAGGGCGAGGACCATACCGACGATAGTCGCCAGTGCCATGCCTTTCAGCTCTACACCGCCAAGCTTCAGCGAAATGCCGCTGATGCCGACAACCAGGACGAGCGTAGCCAGAATCATGTTAGTGGCTTTGGAGAAATCGACTTTTTGTTCAACGAAGATACGCAGGCCCGACGCCGCAATGACACCGAACAGCAGCAGGGATACACCGCCCATAACCGGCAGCGGAATGTTGGCAATGACCGAGGAGAACGTTCCGGAGAACGACAGCACGATGGCAATCACGGCAGCCCCCGCGATAACATATACCGAGTACACCTTAGTCAGAGCCATAACGCCGATATTCTCACCATAGGTTGTATTAGGCGTAGACCCCAGGAATCCGGAGAGTACTGTTGAAATCCCGTTACCCATCAGTGAGCGGTCCAGTCCCGGGTCCTTGGTCAGATCCTTGCCGACGATATTGCTGGTGACCAGCAAATGGCCGATATGCTCCACAATGACCACAAGCGATACAGGAATAATAGTCAGAATGACCTGCCAGTTGAAGGATGGGGTAATGATTGTGGGATGCGAGAGGAAGCTTGCTTGAGAGATGGCACCAGTATTCACTTCACCCAAGATATAAGCGAGTACATAACCGGTAACAATACCGATGAGGATATGAATGATTTTGGGGAAGCCGCGGAACAGCACGGAGCCGAGCACGGTAACACCAAGTGTGACGAGCGACAGGGTAATGGCTTTGCCGTCAGGTGTCCAGTCGGCGGTGGCCACACCTTCAGGTGCAATCAGTCCGGCCATCCGTGCGGCTACAGGCACAAGCTCCAGTCCAATCGTGGCCACAATCGCTCCCATAACTGCCGGAGGGAATACAATATCAATCCAGCCGGTACCGGCATAACGTACAATTAAAGCCACAAGAATGAATATAACACCAGTCACGATAAAAGCGCCCAATGCAAGCGAATATCCGCGCTCATGGTCGCCGGCATGCTCTTTCAGCACAAGCAGCACCGGAGAGATGAAGGCGAAGCTTGAACCCAAATAGGCGGGGATTTTGCCGCGGCAGATCAGAATGTAGAGCAAGGTGCCGATACCGTTCATCAGCAGGATCATGCCGGGATCTACCCCGAACAGGTTGGGAACAAGCACGGTGCTGCCGAACATGGCGAACAGATGCTGAAGACTCAGGAGGAAGCCCGGGCCCCAAGGGAGTCTTTCGTTAACTTGAATTTCGCGTTGCAATGGAGTTCACTTCTCTTTCTGATCTAATTTGATTTGACAATTCTTATCTTTTAAAAAACCGCCTTTACTAGATTAAATAGAACAGCGGGTTTTTACAACAACATTTTTATCCGTGCCACAAAATTGTCTTTTCTTGACCCTTTCCCTTACAGGAATACCACGCTATGGCAAGTGTTGACGGAATCCCTCGTAAGCGTCATAATTATAGACAACTTTAACCTGAGCGCAATGCAGCCGGGAACGTATGGAACCTGCAAATTCTGCATGCTTGCAGGTTCATTTTATTATAGAAGGGAAACGGATACGACGAGAATGGGCATAGAGCAACTAACCGAAAAGGCTGGCGCCTATATAAAAGAAAAAGATCTTCTCCGCATCCGTGAAGCTTATGAATTCGCCGATCAGGCTCATCACGGGCAGGTACGGAAGTCGGGGGAGCCATACATTCTGCATCCGCTGGCGGTCGCAGATATTGTCGTCAATATGCAAATGGATGTCATATCCATTATTGCTGCGCTGCTGCATGATGTTGTGGAAGATACGACGGTGTCCCTGGAGCAGATCCGCACGAAATTTGGCGATACCTGCGCCATGCTGGTGGACGGCCTGACCAAGCTGGAACGCATCCGCTTCCGCTCCAAGGAAGAGCAGCAGAACGAGAACTACCGCAAGATGTTCATCGCCATGGCCCAGGATATCCGGGTGATCGTGATTAAGCTGGCGGACCGTCTGCATAATATGCGTACGCTCAAATACCAGTCCGAAGAGAGTCAGCGCCGGATTTCTTATGAGACGCTGGAGATCTTTTGTCCCATTGCGGATCGGCTGGGGATCTCTGCGATCAAGTGGGAGATGGAGGATATTGCACTCCGTTACCTGAACCCGCAGCAGTACTACCGGATTGCGAATCTTGTACACAAGAAGCGGGCAGAACGCGAGCAGTTCATTGACAGTGTCATCGGCCGCATCCGCGCCAAGCTCGATGAAATGGGCATCGAAGGCGATCTCTCGGGACGCCCGAAGCATATCTACAGTGTCTATAACAAGATGAACACGAAGAACAAGCAGTTCAACGAGATCTATGATCTGCTGGCTATCCGCATTATCGTCGACAATATTAAGGATTGTTATGCCACCTTGGGCATTATTCATACGCTTTGGAAGCCGATGCCTGGCCGTTTCAAGGACTATATTGCTATGCCCAAGGCGAATATGTATCAGTCTTTGCATACAACCGTAGTAGGTCCGGGAGGAGAGCCGACGGAGGTTCAGATCCGCACCTGGGAGATGCACCGCACGGCCGAATTCGGGATCGCCGCCCATTGGGCGTATAAGGAAGGCAGCAGTAACAACGTTAATCCCGAGAACCGGATGCCGTTCTTCCGCGAGATTCTGGAGCTTCAGCACGAAGCCAAGGATGCCGAAGAATTTGTAGAATCGCTGAAGATGGACTTTTTCTCTGATCTGGTCTTCGTATTCACGCCTAAGGGTGAGGTAGTGGAGCTGCCTGCCGGTTCGGTGCCGCTGGATTTCGCGTTCCGCATTCATACCGAGGTCGGGAACCGGACAATCGGCTCCAAGGTGAACGGGCGTATTGTTCCGCTTGACCATAAGCTGAAGACCGGGGATATCGTGGAGATTCTGACCTCGAAGAATTCTTACGGTCCAAGCCGCGATTGGCTGAAGATTGCCCAGTCCTCACATGCGCGGAGCAAGATCAAGCAGTGGTTCAAGAAGGAGAAGCGCGAGGAGAACGTGGAGAAGGGCCGGGAGGCCATCGAACGCGAGCTGAAGCGCCTGAACGTGGAGGTCTCTGACTGGCTGACGGAGGACAAATTGTCCGAGGCTGCGAAGAAGTTCGCCTTCAATGATGTGGAGGATATGCTGTCGGCGGTCGGCTTCGGCGGGATTACCGCAGCGCAGATCGCCTCCAAGCTGACTGAGAAGCTGCGTAAGGACCAGGAGGAGGCCGCAGGCCATCTGGAGCTTACCTCCGAGATGAAGGCGATCAAATCCAGCGGAGAGAAGCGCAACCAGCCGACCAACGGGGTCCGTGTCAAGGGGATCGACAATCTGCTGGTACGCTTCGCACGATGTTGTAATCCTGTGCCGGGCGACGATATCATCGGATATGTGACCCGTGGACGGGGCGTATCGGTGCACCGTGAGGATTGTCCGAACCTTCCGAACGAGATGGACGGGGAGGAAGCAGCCCGCGTGATTGAAGTGGAGTGGGAAGGCAGTATGGAGGCTAATTACAGCGTCGATATTGAGATTACCGGCCACGACCGCAACGGGCTGCTGAATGAAGTGCTGCAGGCGGTATCGGAGAGCAAGACCAATATTTCAGCGGTCACCGGGCGCTCCGACAAGAACAAGATGGCGATGATCCATATGACGATTCTGATCCGCAATACCGACCACCTGCAGTCTGTGGTCGACAAAGTGAAGCGGGTCAAGGATGTGTATACCGTTAACCGTATTATGCAATAGGTGCTAAGGCAAGGAGCTGAAGGATGAGATGAGAGTCGTTGTGCAGCGCTGCAAGAACTCCAGTGTGACGGTAGACGGTGCAGTGACCGGAGCCATTGGAGAGGGCCTGCTGCTGCTGGTCGGCGTAACCCATGAGGATACAGAGAAGGATGCCAAGTATTTGGCTGACAAGGTTGCCGGACTGCGGATTTTCGAGGATGATGCCGGTAAAATGAACCATAGTGTGACAGAGGCCGGCGGGGCCATTCTGTCCGTCTCCCAATTCACACTGTACGGGGACTGCCGCAAGGGCAGACGCCCCAACTTCATGGCGGCAGCGGCTCCGGCTGAGGCAGAGCGGCTCTACGACTACTTCAACCAGGTGCTGCGTGCCGGAGGGCTACAGGTTGAGACCGGCGTGTTCGGAGCGATGATGGATGTCGCCCTGACCAACTGGGGACCGGTTACGCTGCTGCTGGACAGTAAGGGTTAGGATTAGAGCCGGGCAGACGCCGCTTTAACTGTAAATATAAGAATTTATATGTTTCACACGATAATTTATCCTTCTATTTCTCGCCGAAACGGTACCGTCCTTTAAAAGGACGGCAAAGCCGTTTCCACTTGATAAGATACATCACGGGACTCCACAAGCTGGGGTCTTTTTTGCTGTGGAGGTAATCGGGCATAATCTAAGCGGGAAGGCGCATACAGTGTGCTGGAGCGGAGGCGATCGGGCGGGATGTAAGCGGAAAAGCGGACACACTGTGCTGATGCTACGAAGGTCAATGGGTTCTATTTAATCCCTGCCGGATAGCCATCCTCGCAGGTGGATAGACTAGGGATGAATGACTATTCACAAGTTGCGGGGAGTCCGAAGTGATGAGACAAGCACCGAAAGCATGGATGTGGAACACGATACAAGGTCATAAGGCGGGGTCTGCGGCTGAAGCTTCAGCGGAAGCGAAGGAAGCCGGCGGGCTGCGGGAGATGCAGGAGATGCAGGGAATGCGTGGAATGCGCCGCGGTCTTCTGCCCCGGACTTAGAAGAGGGAAGGGCAGCGGACTGCTTTTTTCGACGCATAGAGATTGTAGTTGTGAAATAAGAATTTGCATCGAACCTGCCAGGGCTCGTTATAAAGCGGGGGAATGAGGGTAATAGATTGACATGAACGAAAGCAGCGTAGAGAGGAGATATGGATCTCATGAGTAAAGTAGCTTTTCTGCTCGCCAATGACTTTGAAGATTCTGAAATGAAGGTTCCTTACGAAGAAGTTCTACAGGCAGGACATCAGGCAGAAATCATCGGTCTGAAGAGGAATGAGACCCTGCTCGGCAAAAAAGGAAGCGTATCCTATGCCGCCGATAAAGCGGTCAGCGAGGTCACAGCCGCAGAGTATGATGCGATAGTCATTCCAGGCGGATCTTCGCCGGAGAATCTTCGTCTTGACCCGGATATTCTGCAATTCGTGAAGGATGCTGACCGTGCAGGCAAGACGATTGCCGCTATCTGCCACGGGCCGCAGATTCTGATCAGCGCTGAACTGCTGCAAGGACGCACGCTTACCTCCTATCCGCCGCTGAAGGATGATCTGATCAATGCCGGTGCGGAGTTCAAGGATGAAGAGGTCGTCGTAGACGGCAATTACATTACTTCACGCACACCCAAGGATGAGCCCGCTTTTGTGCGTGAGCTGCTTAAGGTGTTGTAATACAAGAAATATCTGCATAAACCGTTTGGCATAATACAACTTTATGGGAGGGATTTACAATGACTAGAAGAATCCAAGCCTATTTCAGTACAGAAGATGCAGCGGAAGGTGCTAAAACTTCTTTGATTCCTTACGGTGTAGAGGGGATTGAGGTATCGGCGTTAACGGACCCTTTGGATAATGGAGTAAATAACCGGCGCAACATTCTGATCCCGCTGGGCTCCACCAATACCGCTTCAACAGGTGCCGGAGGCGTTTACGCTGCCGGAGGTGCAACGGGTATGGGGTCCGGGGCGGCCATTGTTCCGGCAGTTGCGGCAGAGGATGATCTGAAACGTACGGATGAAGTACGCGCCGATGAAGTACGCACGGAGGGCGAAGTGCATAGAGGGGAAGAGCTGACAAGCAGTGACCTGGAGCACTTGCATTATGTTATGGATCTCAAGGTAGCCGAGAATCATTACAACGAGGTTGTAGAGGTTCTGCGCGGCAAGCAGGCCTATGTGGAGATTTTTGATTAAAAGGGACCGCGGTATCCCGCCGGTATACACTTCAGCTCCAGCCCTCCGTTATGGAGAGGCTGGAGCTGTTTTTTAGATTTGGAGATGAGTATCCCTTGAATACATCCATGAGAAATCCTGCCAAAAGTGCAACATTACTGCCCGAAAGAAGCGGTCAATGCTGAAATCCTGAACGAACTGCAACAATTTCAGCGCTAACTTGCTCTAAACACCGAAATTTGTGCAAATAATGCAACAATGTACTTCAACCAGTAAAAGATATAGAGAAATCCTGCTAAAAGTGCAACATTACTGCCCCAAAGCGGTGCTCGCAAGCAGGCACACGACCTGAATGTATGTGAAAAACAGCATACATTGTGTTCGCGCGAAGGTAATCTTATTCATCCATCCGTTAGAATGATTTTGTTCTGCCGCAAAAAGAAAAAACGGCAGGATATATGTAGACAGGAACAGGGGGATAGTGTAACCTATGGATTAGCATGACAGCGGGGATTTGGACGGCTTGGTGAAACGCTTTCTTTTCTGTAATGCAACTGTAACACTCCATTCATGATTCCTTAATATAGCGTGTTTATAATAGAAGCATGACCCCCTTTTTTATAATATATGATGATGGACCTGCAGCAATCGGCTGCAGGTCACTTTTTTGTTTTAGGGTTGGCGCATGAGTGAGTCCCAGCAGAGTGAAGCGGACTGAGAAGCGCCTATTTGTCCAAAAAACGTTATTTTGAAGCGGACGCGGACTGAAATTCCGTTATTAGGTTGATTTGAGCGAATAATGAGGTATATGTAGGTGCATAGCGGAATCTGAGTCCGGTTAGGCTGAGAATTATGAGTTTTTGCCCCAATAACGGAATCTCAGTCCATTTGGCGGAAGGAACGCTGTTGCATATAGCTTATTTTATTCAATCCTTGACTTTAGCGCAG
This sequence comes from Paenibacillus sp. FSL H8-0122, assembly GCF_038005345.1. Lineage (NCBI taxonomy): Bacteria > Bacillati > Bacillota > Bacilli > Caryophanales > Paenibacillaceae > Paenibacillus > Paenibacillus sp. FSL H8-0122. The sequence goes on from NZ_JBBOTB010000001.1 coordinate 903,402, forward strand.
TGGTTCAGTAGAATCTAACAGTATACGGTAAGTTATATTGTTTTGATGACGGGACCAAGTAATCCGTAACCCACAACCCCAGAGAGGAATCCCGCAGATCATGGCTGTCGTCCAGGTAAGGAGGACACATGTTGATCCGCAAGGCTGTAAGGATTCTGTTGATGAACGGACGAATGACCTCCCCGAGAACGCACGGCGAACGCAGGCAGATGGATTGCCTATAGTCAGTAGCCGAATGCGCGTAGGCGGGCGTTAACCGCTTAGAGCGGATCTGGAGGCAGAGCAGTTGCCCCGATTCGGAATGTGGGTGGTACCACGGGTGAATTATTGGTTATGATAATCCCTCGTCCCTGTTTGTAATGAACAGGGCGGGGGATTTTTTGTTGTTTTTAGAATCAGAGACAATGAGTTCCATGAAGCGTAAGAGGGGTTATTTTCAGGAGGGATAGGCGTGGCTAAAGAAAGATTCGAGAAACCGACAGGTACACAGGATGTGCTGCCGGGTGCAGTAGAGAAATGGCAGGTGGTGGAGGCTAAGGCCAGAGAACTGTGCCGCCGCTTCAATTACCGGGAGATTCGTACCCCGCTGTTCGAGCACACCGGGCTGTTCGAGCGCGGAGTCGGCGAAACAACGGATATTGTAGAAGGTGAGATGTATACCTTCAAGGATAAGGGCGACCGCGATCTGGCGCTGCGTCCCGAAGGGACAGCAGGCGTGGTACGCGCGTATGTCCAGAACAAGCTGTACGGGGAGCCGGATGTCAGCAAGCTGTATTATATCGGACCGATGTTCCGTTATGAACGTCCGCAGGCCGGCAGATACCGCCAGTTCCATCAGTTCGGCATCGAAGCGTTCGGCGCGGTGGACCCGGCGATTGATGCTGAAGTCATCTCGCTTGGATACCAGTTCTACATTGATCTGGGGCTGAAGGATGTGCGGGTAGAGCTGAACTCGGTCGGCAATGCGCCGAGCCGTGCGGCTTACCGCGAGAAGCTGCTGGATTTCCTGAGACCGATGAGAGAGAGCCTGTGCAGCGACTGCCAGCGGCGGATGGAACGCAACCCGCTGCGCGTGCTGGACTGCAAGGTTGATCAGGACAAGTTCGGCGGTGCGCCTTCTATTCTGGACAGTCTGGATGAAGAGTGTACAGAGCATTTTGCGAAGGTGAAGGGGCATCTGGATGTGATGGGTGTGGAGTACAGCATCAACCCCCGCCTGGTGCGCGGCCTTGATTATTACACGCATACAGCGTTTGAGTATAAAGCGGCAGGCATTGGCTCCATCGACACGGTGGGCGGCGGCGGCCGGTACAACGGTCTGGTCGAGGAGATCGGCGGACCGGATCAGCCGGGCATCGGGTTCGGGATTGGCCTGGAGCGGATTCTGCTGATTCTGGAGAATCAGGGTGTGTCGCTGGAAGCGGCAAAGCCGCTGGATGTGTATTTCGTCGCATTAGGTGAAGCAGCAGATCTGGAGATCACGAAGCAGCTGTTCCGTCTGCGCAGCCTTGGATTCTCGGCGGAGCGCGATTACCTGGGACGCAAGATGAAGGCGCAGATGAAGTCGGCGGACCGCATGTCAGCCCGGTATACTGCGATTCTCGGTGAAGACGAGCTGAATAGCGGCGTCATCGCACTGAAGTCGATGGAGACCGGCGAGCAGCGGACTGTGAAGCTGGACGAACTGGCAGAGGCGCTGATTCAGAATTAGACGGAAAGCCAAGCATATGTAATTTTAATCATGAAGGGGTAGGATAAAAGATGACCAGAAGCCATAACTGTGGACAATTAACGACAGCGAGCATCGGTGAGACAGTAACATTGAACGGTTGGGTGCAGACCCGCCGTGACCTTGGAGGCGTGCTGTTCATTGATCTGCGCGACCGGACAGGGATTGTACAGATTGTATTCAATCCTGACTATTCCGGAGAAGCGCTGCAGATTGCCGATAAGGTCCGCAGTGAATACGTATTGTCCGTGACAGGTAAGGTAGTTAAGCGTGATGAAGAGACTATTAACCGCAACCTGCCGACCGGTGAGATTGAAGTGCAGATTACAGACATCGAAGTGCTGAATGCGGCCAAGACGCCTCCATTCTTCATCGAAGACGGAGTGGAAGTAGACGAATCCCTGCGCATGAAATACCGTTACCTGGATCTGCGCCGTCCGGAGATGCACAAGACGCTGCTGCTTCGTTCCAAGTCGGCTAAGATCTTCCGCGATTTCCTGGACAGTGAAGGCTTCATTGATGTAGAAACGCCGATCCTGACCAAAAGCTCGCCGGAAGGCGCACGTGACTATCTCGTGCCAAGCCGTGTGCATGAAGGGGAATTCTTCGCGCTTCCGCAGTCACCGCAGATCTACAAGCAGCTGCTGATGGTCGGCGGCATCGAGCGTTATTACCAGATGGCCCGCTGCTTCCGTGATGAGGACCTGCGCGCTGACCGCCAGCCGGAATTCACGCAGTTCGATATTGAGACCTCGTTCATGCCGCAGGATGAGCTGCTGTCGATGATGGAGAAGCTGATGCAGCGTCTGCTGAAGGAGACGATTGGGGTTGAGGTATCCGCACCGTTCCAGCGGCTGACCTATGCCGAAGCGATCGGCAAATACGGCTCGGACAAGCCGGACCTGCGGTTTGGCCTGGAGCTGGTAGAGATGAATGATATCGTTGCTGAGAGCGGCGTGAAGGTATTCGCTTCCGTGATCGAGAAGGGCGGAGAAGTGAAATGTCTGAACGCCAAGGGCTGCGGCACCTGGACACGTAAGGAGATTGACGATCTTGGACCATACGCTGCACGCTACGGCGCCAAGGGTCTGGCCTGGATTCAGGTCAAAGACGGCGAGTTCAAGGGACCGATTGTGAAGTTCTTCTCCGAGGAAGAAATCGCTGCCGTGAAGGAGCGCACAGGTGCCGAGGATGGCGACCTGCTGCTCTTCTCCGCTGATACCAAGAAGGTGGTAGCCGATGTGCTTGGCGCCTTGCGTCTGAAGATCGGCCGCCAGCTTGGTCTGATCGACGACAGTGTGTTCAAATTCGCCTGGGTAACGGAATTCCCGCTTCTCGGCTACGATGAGGACCAGAAGCGTTATGTGGCTGAGCATCACCCGTTCACACGTCCGATGGACGAAGACCTGCATCTCTTCGATACCGATCCTGGCGCCATCCGTGCACAGGCGTATGACCTGGTGCTGAACGGCTACGAGGTGGGCGGCGGTTCCCAGCGTATCTACAAGCGTGACGTTCAGGAGAAAATGTTCAATGCACTCGGCTTCTCGCAGGAGCTGGCCTATGAGAAATTCGGCTATCTGATGGATGCCTTTGAATACGGCACGCCTCCGCATGGCGGCATCGCGTTTGGCTTCGACCGTCTGATTATGCTGCTGGCCGGCCGCACGAACCTGCGTGAGACCATTGCTTTCCCTAAGACGGCAAGTGCAACGGACCTGCTGATGGATGCCCCATCCCCGGTGGATGCCGGACAACTGGAGCAGCTGCACATCAAGCTGGCACCGAAACCGGAGAAAGAAAAGAAATAAATTAACTATGGACTGACGGGGCGCTCCAGGAGAGCAGAGGGACGTCCCGGAAGCCTTGCCCAAGGAGGCTGACATCATGCTGAATCAGTTCTCGCGTACGGAGCTGGCGATCGGGCCGGAAGGCCTGGCGATCATGAAGAACAGCACAGTAGCTGTGCTGGGGATCGGCGGAGTTGGCGCTATGGCGGCGGAAGCGCTGGCCCGGACCGGCATCGGCCGGATTATCCTGATTGATAAGGATTCGGTGGATATTACCAACATCAACCGCCAGCTCCATGCGCTGACCACGACCATCGGCCAGAACAAAACCGATCTGATGGTGGACCGCATCAAGCTGATTAATCCGGACTGCGAAGCGATTGCGCTGAATATGTTCTACACCGAAGAGACGTATGAGGAGCTGTTCAAATACAAGCTGGACTATGTGATTGACGCTTCGGATACGATTATCTATAAGATTCACCTGATCAAGGAATGTCTGGCCCGGAAGATCCCAATGATCTCCAGTATGGGGGCGGCCAACAAGATGGACCCGACCCGCTTCCAGGTCGCCGACATCTCCAAGACCACCATGGACCCGATTGCCCGGGTGATCCGCACCAGACTGCGTAAGGAAGGCATCAAGAAGGGCGTGAAGGTGGTCTTCTCCACCGAGAAGCCTGTGAAGCCGCGCGAAGATGTGACGGAGCAGATTGTGCCTGCGAATGCGCCGGACCGGCGCAAGGCGAAGCAGCCTCCGGCCAGTACTTCTTTTGTCCCCCCTGTAGTCGGCCTGATTATGGTCAGTGTAACGGTACGGGATTTGCTCGAAACGGGCGGCATTACATTTGAATGAATTTTATCAGGTAAAAGGGTGTGTAGCCGGCTTCCGGCTATATGCCCTTTTATTACGGTATGTTTTATGGGGATATACTTGACATCCTATGAGAAGAACTTAAGTGGAGGTTGTTACATGAAATCGAATATTTGGCGGAATAGCGTGGGAATGGAGCCGGGTGACAACTGGAAGCAGGAATGGGCGGCCGGCATCCTGTCGTATTTCGCTTCGGTATATATTGTAATGGTTAACGCGGCGATCCTGGCCGATGCAGGCATGCCGCTGCGGGCCGGGATGGTTGCCACGCTGCTGACAGCGGTCACAGGCTGCCTGCTCATGGCGTTTGGCGGCAAAACGCCGATTATCGTGGTCCCGGGTATGGGGATCAATGCTTTTTTCACCTATACGCTGGTGCATTCCATGAAGCTGGACTGGCGTGAGGCGCTGGCCGTGGTAGTGGTGACCGGGGTGCTGTTTGCCATTGTGGCCTTCACCTCGCTCTACCGCATTCTTAGCGACGCGATTCCCCATAATCTGCAGCATGCGATCACAGTCGGCATCGGGCTGTTCCTGACGTTCATCGGCCTGCAAAAAAGCGGGATTGTCATTGCCCACGCCACCACCTTCGTCGCCATCGGGCATTTCAGTGATCCTGCGGTCATTACCTCGGTGGTGACGCTGCTGCTGGCGCTGGTGCTGTTCATCCGCGGCACACGCGGCGGTCTGCTGATCAGTATGCTCGTCGGCACAGGGCTTGCCTATCTGCTGGGGGCCGCTCATGCGCCGAAGAATACCGAGCCGGGACATGTGTTCAGCGGTTACGGCAGCGTGTTCGCCAGTATGGACTGGAGCGGATTCGTCAGTCTCGTCTTCTGGATTGCCGTCTTCCTGCTGCTGCTGATTGTGGTGTTTGAGAATATCGGCCTGATCTCTTCCCAGACACTGATGGCAGGACGCCCGGAACGCTTCAAAAGCAGTCTGCGGGCGCTCTCGCTCGCCAACATCGCGGCAGGTCTGTTCGGCAGCAGCCCGGTGGTCGCCGCTGCCGAATCCACCGCCGGGATTGCGGCAGGGGGCCGCTCCGGCTTAACTTCACTCGTCACCGGCCTGCTGTTCGGGGCAACCTTCCTGTTCATACCGCTGCTGGCTTATGTGCCGGACAGTGCGATTGCGCCGATTCTGATCGTGATCGGCGGGCTGATGGTGCAGAGTGTGCGCGAGATGGATCTCGGCGACATGACGGAGCTGTTCCCGGCGTTCCTGGTCATGGTGATGATTCCCTTCACCTATAGCATTGTGGACGGCATGGCGTTTGGCTTCATCACCTATCCGCTGGTGAAGCTGGCTACCGGCAAAGGCAAGGAGGTTCCTCCTGCCTTGTACGGTATTGCCGGGCTGTTCATCGCGAACTTCGTGCTGCATGCGCTGATGGGCTAACAGTAAAGGCGGAAGGGGGAAGCAGCGCTTCCCCCTTCCGCTTATCCGCAGCTTAGACACCATCTAGAAATACATGGCATTCCCTGTCCTGTTGTGATAAGATGGACTGCTCACACAACTTTTAGGAGGTAACTGAAATTGGAAGACAACTTTCAAAGTGCCTATCAAGAGGAAGAAGACAGGCTGAACCACGTGCTGACAGAGATTGACTCCACCCTTGAGCGACTGCGCTCAACACCGGTGTACACAGGACACGATTATACCGAGCAGGTGCTGGAGGACTCCAGGGAACAGAAGCGCAAAGATCTTGCCAAGCTTAGGCAGGAGCCTTATTTCGGACGGCTTGATTTTCAGGGCAATGACGAGCAAGACCGCAAGGCACTGTATATCGGCAAAATCGGCGTAGACCGCGAGCAGGTAAGCGACCGTCCGCTTGTTATTGACTGGCGGGCCCCGGTGGCAAGCCTGTTTTATTCTTTTACCGGAGGAACGGAAGCCGCCTCGTATGAAGCGCCGGAGGGGCTGATCGAAGGGCTGGTCTATCTCAAGCGCAACGTGGTGATCCGGAAGCAAATTCTGGAGCGGGTGGCGGATACGTATAACCGTGACAGCGACGCACCGGCGGTATCGGATGAATTCCTGGTCTACCGGCTGGGGGAGAACAAGGATAACCGGCTGCGGGACATCGTGTCCACGATTCAGGAGGAGCAGGACAAGATTATCCGGGCGGCCAAGAACACGGCGCTGATCATCCAGGGGGTGGCGGGAAGCGGCAAGACCACCGTTGCGCTGCACCGGCTGGCGTTCTTATTGTATCAATACAAGGAGCAGGTCTCGGCGGAGAAAATGATTATTTTCGCCCCGAACCGCATGTTCCTGGACTATATTTCGGATGTGCTGCCGGAGCTGGGCGTCGGCAATATTGCCCAGAGTACGTTCCCGGACTGGGCGGCAGAGGTGCTGGGTGTGGATTTGCCGGAGCAGGATGCTTCGGAGGTCATGAGCCGCTGGTTCGAGACGGCGGGAGCGATGCCGGTCATCACGGAGGAGACCCCCGGGCGCTTCAAAGGCTCAACGGTGCTGATGAGCGTCATTGAATCCAGCGTCAAGCTGCTGGAGACCAGCGCTGTGCCGGAGGGCGATTTCAGCCCTTGGGACGGGGCGGTGCTGAGCCGCCAGGTGATTCTGCGCTGGCACAATGAGGAATACGCACCGTATCCTCCGGCGAAGCGCAAGGAGCGGGTGATGGCAAGGCTTCACCGCTGGATCGAGATGGAGCTGAAGAAGAGCCCTTCAGCGGCTGCGCTGAAGGAGCGCAAGAAGAAGGGCGCGGCCCGCGAGAAGGCCTACAGCGCCAAGTGGCCGAAGTACGAGCCGCTCGCCGTCTACAAGCAGATCTTCCGGGCGGCGAAAGCGCCGGAAGACTGGCCGGCAGCAGCACCGGAGGAGATTCCGCCATCCGTGCTGAAGGAGACCGTCAAGGAGCTGAAGAAGGGAATTCTGCGCGAAGAGGATCTTCCTCCGCTGCTGTATATCCATTATCTTCTGAACGGTAACGAAGGTACTGAGCGCTTTGACCATATCGTGATCGATGAAGCGCAGGATTTCTCCCCGTTCCAGATTGCCGTACTGGATCTGTATGTGAAGGGGCATTCCTTCACCATTCTGGGTGACCTGTCGCAGGGCATCCACGCCTACAAGGGAGTGCATGCCTGGAGAGAGATGCAGACGCTGTTCGCCGAAGAACACACTGCATACCATGCACTTACCCGAAGCTACCGCTCAACGATGGAGATTATTGAGTTCGCTAACGGCATTCTGTCCACGGGCGTCGGAAGCGAGCTGCTGGCCGTTCCGGTCTTCCGCAGCGGGAATCCGGTGCGGCTGATCTCCTATGAGGAGGATGTGCTGCCGGGAGCGGCTGCATCGGCGGACCAGCGGCTCAGCGCGGTCAAGAGCGCGCTGGCGCAGCTCTCCGGGCGTGAATACCGCACAGTGGCGGTATTGACCCGCAGCCTGCGTGAAGCCTCTGTGCTGTACGCTGAGCTGGACGGGCAGTTCGAGGATCTTCATCTGATTGACGGCAGCATTACGGAATATCGCGGCGGCTTGTCGATTCTGCCCGTCTACTTGTCCAAGGGACTGGAGTTCGATGCCGTCATTCTGGCAGACGCAGACAGCGCCCATTATGGAGCGGCGGCCTGGGATGCGAAGCTGATGTATGTGGGCTGCACACGTGCCCTGCATGAGCTATGGCTGCTGCGGGGCGGCGAATTGCCGCCTTACGTTCAACTGAACGCAGAGGAGAGCGTCTCCGGCTGGCCGGAGCCAGAAGGGAAGTAAGGCATAGTGCAATTTTAAAAAACGCAAGAAACCTCTCTTTCAAGAAATGGAATCCGCCATTTCAAAGGAGAGGTTTCTTTTGTACACCGGAAGTTGACTGCAGGTTAGATCAGGCTAGCTGGTGAGATTAAAGGGAAAAATCCCTCCGATTCTACTGAGATCAGGCTAGCTGATGAGATTAAAGGGAAAAGTGCACCTGAATTCATTGGACACGGGCCAAATGAGGAAATGAGGAGCAATAGTGCACCTGAATTCACTGGACGCGGGCCAAATGAGGAAATGAGGAGCAATAGTGCACCTGAATTCATTGGATGCGGGCCAAATGAGGAAATGAGGAGCATTGGTGCCAATGTCATTAAGATAAGTTCAAAGATAAGTTTGGAATTAATAAAGAGAATCCAAAACGGTATGGGGAAACGTCCTATGCCGTTTGTTTTTGGTGTAAGGAAGGAAAAAAGCGCATAGCAAACAAAGCGGATGGAAGATCCACTTAAAAAAATGTTCATGCGAACCGAATTATGCTACTCTGTAGACGAAGCTAATGGCGGATTTGCTACGTATTCTGCGTGTATTCCTTTGCCCAGGACGGGTGAGACGAATCGGCAAAATATTTTTGCGAATCAAAGCTTCCACATCAGGCGGGGGTCCATCGCCCTTGGAGCGCAGGAAATGTCTACAGACGTGAACGGCCACCGTGAAGTTGACTTGGTAGAGGTGCCGTTTATCCTTTTGGGAAATGACTACGTGCGAGGTAATCATTTCAGCGAAATTGTAGAGGATCATTCTTGCGAATATCTCTTGGGTAATGGACTCTTGCTTCTTTGCGTGAAAATGGGTCAGACCGATGGTGTATTTTAAGGCCCGGAAAGAGGTCTCAATCCCCCATCGCAGGTGATACAGTTCCCGGAGTTCATCCGGTGAGAATTCAGCAGCCGGTAGATTGGTAATGACGGTTTCATAATCGCCACTGGGCAGGAGGAAACGAACCACCCGAAAGGAAATCGGGTAAAACAGGTTCTTTTGCATGTCCAGAAAATCAAAGCTAGAGGTGGCCGGAAGAATTTTATAGATTTCGGGGTGATCCCTGAACGCTTTCGTTCGTTTTTTAGTCAGCGTCAGGTGAATCTCCTGATCAAACGCCCCTTCAAAGGTCAAGTGCAAGCCCGAAAGAATGCCATTCGAATGCAAATCCTTGACCCGTATGACGTACTTCCATCCTTTCCGTTCCAGATGCGCGAACGTATTGTAGCTTTCCAATCCTCGATCCGCCAACACAATGACGTTCCCCTGAATAGGGGACCGATCCACCATCGTGGACAGCGTCCTTCCTTCGTTGCGCAGCTTTCGAGGTTGAAGGATGGCGTCCACGTAAAGCCGGTTACAGAGGTCATAAGCAGCGTTCAAGTGCAGAAGGTTAAAGCCTTTCGAGTGGGGCTGACTTTGAGAATAGGTCAACGGGTCCGCAGGATCTGTTGCAATATGCAGATCGGAACCGTCAATGGCCAATAATCGATAGCCTCGATAATCCTTGAATTCCGTATGGGACGCGGTAAAGGTGTGAAACAAAGATTCGACCGCAGACGGCAAAATTTTATTTCTTTGCTGAACAAAAGCAGAAGAAGTTGCGGTGTTAACGTCATAGCCCTGCGATTCCAACAGTTCCTTATAGAGGCTGTTGCCGCCCATAAAGATCAGGGTTTGCATAACCATTTCAAAGGGTAGTTTTTTCGTTCGGGTAAAATCCTTTCCCGGGTTTCTGACGTAAGGCGCGGGGGCAGCCGCCATCTCACGGATGAGAGATGTCAGTCTGTCTTTCAGCGAATTTGCATAAGCATTCATTGGCGTAACCTCCTCGTTTTTTCAAGGGGCTTCGCCACACGTTTTCTACGGATTGTCAAGATTTTTTTGTGCAAAAAAAGAGCAGGCTATCTTTTCGATAACCTGCCTTTTTCTTGTTTTTGGCTCTATATCTTAACTTAATGACATTGGCATTAGTGCTCCTCATTCGCTCGTTTGGCCCGCTTTTGCTGAATTCTCAGGGGCATTAGTGCTCCTCATAACTCAGTTTGCCACCTTCGGCTGGACCAGAGGGATTTTTCCCTTTCATTTGCTCATACGGCCTACTTTCAGCCGATTCAGTGGGATTTATCCCTCTCATTTCCTACCTGCAGCCCACTTTCCACCGTATCAGAGGGATTTATCCCTTTCATTTGCTCATACATCCCGCTTCCAGCCGATTCAGAGGGATTTTTCCCTTTCATTTTTGACCTCCACCTTCCAGCCGACATTCGGCTAGGTAAATCATCCAGCGAAGCCTGAACATTCAGCACACACTGCCAAACGAGCACACCCCGCCCTTTACCCAGAAGCCTACAACGTCAAAAAGAGCAGCCTCCTCCAGTTATGGAGAATGGCTGCTCTCTGTTTGTAAAATGTACAGTTTGTTTGTTGGTTGGTTGGAGCAGACAGAGCGAGTTTTCTTCAAAGCCCTATTGTCCGCGCCGCAGCTGCTGGTTATGGCGGATCTTCGCCTCGTTGCCCTGCTCGGTGGCCTGATAGAAGACCTTGCGGGAGATTGCCTTCGGCAGATAGTCCTGCTTCACATAATGGCCGGGGAAATGATGCGGGTACTGGTAGCCCTCATGGCCCAGCTGGGCCGCACCTTTATAGTGTGTATCCCGCAAATGCAGCGGCACCTCGGCCGACTTCAGATCCTCCAGACTGTTCATGACGTTGGCGATAGCGGTCACTACCCCGTCTGATTTTGGGCTCTCTACAGCGAACAGAATCGCCTGCGCGATATTCAGCTTCGCCTCCGGCCAGCCGTTATTACGGTAGGCATCCAACGCGCTAACCGCCTGGACCATCGCCTGCGGGTTGGCCAGGCCAATATCCTCACTGCTGGCCGCGATCAATCGGCGGATGAAGGTCATCGGGTCCATTCCCAGCTTCTCCACCGCGTAGAGGAACCAGAACAGGGCGGCGTCGCTGGAGCCGCGGATGCTTTTGTGAAAAGCGGACAGCACATCGTACTGCGTCGACTCGTCCGCTTTGACAATCGGGCGGCGGATCGACTCCTCCGCCACCGCAAGCGTAATGTGCACGCTGCCGTCACGCTCCGGCGCCGTAGTCATCGCCGCCAGCTCCAGAGCATTCAAGGCCCGGCGGATATCGCCGTTCGCCATCGCGGCAATATGCAGCAGCGCGTCTTCGTCTGCCTTCAGGTCCATGAAGCCGAGGCCCCGCTGATCGTCAGCAAGCGCCCGCTTCATCGCAATCAGGCTATGCCCGCTGGTCAGGGACTCCAGCTGGAACAAGGTCGAGCGGCTCATCAAGGCCCCGTTCACATAATGGAACGGATTCTCTGTTGTCGCACCGATGAAGGTGATCGTCCCCTTCTCCACGGCCGGCAGCAGCGCATCCTGGCGGGAGCTGTTGAAGCGGTGTACCTCATCCAGGAACAGAATCGTCTTCGAGCCGTACAGCGCCTTATTGCTCTGTGCGCGTTCAATGACCTCCCGCACATCCTTCACCGAAGCCTCCACCGCATTAAGCCGCACGAATTCACCTTGGGTGTGATGCGATATGATATGGGCCAGAGTGGTTTTGCCGCAGCCCGGAGGCCCGTACAGCAGGATGGAAGAGACCTGGTCCGCTTCAATCGCTCTGCGCAGCAGCTTGCCCTTGCCTACAATATGCTCCTGTCCGATATATTCATCCAGATTGCCGGGCCGCATCCGGTCTGCCAGCAGCCGTCCGCTCCCGTTGTCTTCACCCTGCGAGAATAAATCCATCCTTACACTTCCTTGCTATCATCTAAGATTTCGATAGAATACATACACTTCTCCTATCATACCATAAAAAGAGCATGACCCCGCCGCCAACGGCGGGAGCCATGCTCTTTGTTCTATAATTAGAACTCATATACGTTCCAGACTAGCGGTTCATCGCCAGCCGCGTTTGCCGCATTTTTGAAATGATCTTGCGGATGCTTTCTTCGGATAAGTGATATCTCTTCTGCAGCTCGTTCACCGAGCAGCCGCTGCTGTGACTACAGAAGATCTCTTCGTTGCGGGCAGCAATCTCTTGCCGGGAGCCGCTGTTCTCGCCCCATTTTACCCGTTCTTCCGCTTTCTTCGGGATGTATAACAGCTCACCCTGTATGTAACCCTGCAGCTCTTCGAGCAGCCCCGGGGGGAGCACATCCTTTCCATTGACGTAACTCACGTTCAATTTCCTCCTTCAACAGGTGTATTCTGTTCAGTCCGATCACAGTACTGTTCTGAATAATCATTCCACCTGCCTCCTTTCTTCTCCTCAAATTTGGTAAATCAACTAAATACATTATATTAAACCCTGCGGTTATCGTCCACATTCATTATGGATCAGCGATCTGTCAGTACTTGGTCAGTGTCATTCTATATATTGTAGTAACCGGAAGTATATATCCGCTCGTGTTCGCTCGTTATACATAAGGAGGCCTCGCGGCCTCCCCCTAAACAGGTCTCCGTCTTAGACGGAAACCACCTCGTATTCTGTAAACATAATTCAGCCTCCTTCCAGAAGTAATCTTGCCCGGCCGGACACTTATTATTAAGCCATAGGCCGCCCCCGGTTACAAGTTCAAGAATAGTTATAATCGTTCTCCACCTGAAGGCTGACACACGCACTCCTTTGGAAAGAGGGAGAATTCCAGAAATATTAGAGTACATTTTTTGACGAAAAACTAATTATTTAGTCGATCCCTGTCGAAATATATATTAAAATATCTAGTTACTTCGAGATATGGAAATAAATTTTAACGTCCATCCATTCAGAAATTCAGGAGGAACTTCCATGCCAACACCCAAAAAACCCCTAAAGCGCCTATTCCGTATCACGAAGCTCAGAACTGAACTGATGCTGCTTATCATTACAGCCATTGTACTGCCCTCGCTGGCTCTGGTGGCCATATCGACACAAACCTCAGAGTCGGCTCTGCGCTCCAAAATGGAAGACACCACACGCTCCAGCATCCACCTCCTGGATAAAACACTGTCTCAGCTGATTCTGCTGGAGAGCGCCGGGGTGAATGAGCTGGCGTACCAGATGAGCAGTGCTGCACTTACGAATAATCCTGCACAGCTGCGCAAGCTGATCGACAACTTCAAGCTGGAGCATCCTGAGGTAGATATTGTAGCGGTAGGCAACGAGGACGGGAAATACATGTTCGCGCCGGATTCCAAGCCGGACAATTATGATCCCCGCATACGCGACTGGTACATAGATGCACTTAAGACCCCGGAGACAACATCGGTGATCGATCCCATTTTCTCCAAAGTAACGAACAGCTACATTCTGCCGGTCTCCAAGGCTTTTCCGGACGGCAAGGGGGCTGTTACGATCAGCATCAGCATGAAGGAGCTTATGGAGCTGGCGAAGAATGTCAGTCTGGGCGATAGCGGATATGTCTTCATCCTGGACGGCAATAACAAGGTGATCTACCACCCTGCCATGGAGGTTGCTTCGGAAGCCACTGGCGCAATGACAGCAGGAACCCAGCAAGGCCCGGCGGGTAAAATCTCCTACAAGGACGCTGCAGCCGATACGCAAATGGACGGATACTACATTACCAATGAGCTGACCGGCTTCACCTTGGCCGGAGTGCTTCCAGAGAGTGAATATACGAAGGCGGTCTACCCGATTCTGTACAAATCGGCTATCGTTCTCGTGGTTGCGCTGCTGCTTGCTGCAGTAATTACCTTCCTGATTATCCGCCGGATAACCGGGCCGGTAGAACGCCTGAACCGTTCGGCCAAGCGGGTAAGCGAAGGGTATCTGGATGAATTCGTCCAGACCAGCCGCAGGGACGAGATCGGTCAGCTTGCCGGCAATTATAATGAAATGGTCTCTTCACTGCGCACCATGGTACAGGAGGTTGCCGAGACCTCCGGCCAGCTCGCCGCTGCCAGTGAACAGCTCACAGCCAGCACGGCCGAGAACAGCAAGGCAGTCGAGTATGTTACGGAGCTGGTGGAGGAATCCACCCGGGGCGTGGAGACCCAGGCTTATGCTTCCGCCGAAGTCGCTACAACGATGGAGGAGATGTCCACCGGCATCCAGAAAATCGCTTCCGCTTCAGAGGCAATTGTGAGCGCCGCTATCCTTACGGAAACGGATGTCGCAACCGGCAGCTCCAGAATGCAGGAGGTGGGGGAGCAGATGAAAACGATCCGCGAATCAGTGCAGCAGTCCGGCACCCTGATCGCTGAGCTTAACGGCTTAAGCGCCAGAGTGGCTGAGACCAGCACGGCGATCTCCGCCATTGCCAAGCAGACCAATCTCCTGTCGCTGAATGCCGGCATCGAGGCGGCCCGTGCCGGAGAACACGGCCGGGGCTTCGCCGTAGTGGCGGGTGAAGTGCGCAAGCTCTCGGAGGCCACGAATAGCAGTGCCGGGCAGATTCAGGAGACCATCTCCGAGATGGTGGGCCTGATCGCCAGCGCGTATGATGTGATGAAGCACAAGGTGGCAGAGGATGTGGAGCAGGGCATGGCGCTTACCCTGGAGGCAAGCGAAGCCTTCCAGCAGATCGAACAGTCCACCCGGCAGGTCGGCGAGCAGATCCATGAGGTCTCGGCCATTACGGAGCAAATGTCGGCCAGCAGCTCCCAAGTAGCCGCCTCCGTCCAGGAGATGGCCACCATCGCCCGGGCGGCGCTCGACTCCTTCCAGAGCGTAACCGCAGCTACCGAGGAGCAGCTTGCTTCGATGGAGGAGATCACCTCCTCCGCTGCGGCACTCTCCGGCATGGCTGCGGATATGCAGGGACAGGTGGAGCGCTTCCAGTTCGATGCGAAGAATAAGGCTTAAGGATTCCGGTTACCTATAGTAAAAGCCATCCAGCCTCCACCATCACATTCGCATGCCGCCTGCTTCTGGCGGCATGCGGTGTAATGAGGTGCACCAATGCCAATGTCATTAAGTTAAGATATAGAGCCAAAAACAAGAAAAAGGCAGGTTATCGAAAAGATAGCCTGCTCTTTTTTTGCACAAAAAAATCTTGACAATCCGTAGAAAACGTGTGGCGAAGCCCCTTGAAAAAACGAGGAGGTTACGCCAATGAATGCTTATGCAAATTCGCTGAAAGACAGACTGACATCTCTCATCCGTGAGATGGCGGCTGCCCCCGCGCCTTACGTCAGAAACCCGGGAAAGGATTTTACCCGAACGAAAAAACTACCCTTTGAAATGGTTATGCAAACCCTGATCTTTATGGGCGGCAACAGCCTCTATAAGGAACTGTTGGAATCGCAGGGCTATGACGTTAACACCGCAACTTCTTCTGCTTTTGTTCAGCAAAGAAATAAAATTTTGCCGTCTGCGGTCGAATCTTTGTTTCACACCTTTACCGCGTCCCATACGGAATTCAAGGATTATCGAGGCTATCGATTATTGGCCATTGACGGTTCCGATCTGCATATTGCAACAGATCCTGCGGACCCGTTGACCTATTCTCAAAGTCAGCCCCACTCGAAAGGCTTTAACCTTCTGCACTTGAACGCTGCTTATGACCTCTGTAACCGGCTTTACGTGGACGCCATCCTTCAACCTCGAAAGCTGCGCAACGAAGGAAGGACGCTGTCCACGATGGTGGATCGGTCCCCTATTCAGGGGAACGTCATTGTGTTGGCGGATCGAGGATTGGAAAGCTACAATACGTTCGCGCATCTGGAACGGAAAGGATGGAAGTACGTCATACGGGTCAAGGATTTGCATTCGAATGGCATTCTTTCGGGCTTGCACTTGACCTTTGAAGGGGCGTTTGATCAGGAGATTCACCTGACGCTGACTAAAAAACGAACGAAAGCGTTCAGGGATCACCCCGAAATCTATAAAATTCTTCCGGCCACCTCTAGCTTTGATTTTCTGGACATGCAAAAGAACCTGTTTTACCCGATTTCCTTTCGGGTGGTTCGTTTCCTCCTGCCCAGTGGCGATTATGAAACCGTCATTACCAATCTACCGGCTGCTGAATTCTCACCGGATGAACTCCGGGAACTGTATCACCTGCGATGGGGGATTGAGACCTCTTTCCGGGCCTTAAAATACACCATCGGTCTGACCCATTTTCACGCAAAGAAGCAAGAGTCCATTACCCAAGAGATATTCGCAAGAATGATCCTCTACAATTTCGCTGAAATGATTACCTCGCACGTAGTCATTTCCCAAAAGGATAAACGGCACCTCTACCAAGTCAACTTCACGGTGGCCGTTCACGTCTGTAGACATTTCCTGCGCTCCAAGGGCGATGGACCCCCGCCTGATGTGGAAGCTTTGATTCGCAAAAATATTTTGCCGATTCGTCTCACCCGTCCTGGGCAAAGGAATACACGCAGAATACGTAGCAAATCCGCCATTAGCTTCGTCTACAGAGTAGCATAATTCGGTTCGCATGAACATTTTTTTAAGTGGATCTTCCATCCGCTTTGTTTGCTATGCGCTTTTTTCCTTCCTTACACCAAAAACAAACGGCATAGGACGTTTCCCCATACCGTTTTGGATTCTCTTTATTAATTCCAAACTTATCTTTGAACTTATCTTAATGACATTGGCACTAATGCCCCTGAATTCAGCAAACGCGAGCTAAACGAGTGAATGAGGAGCACTAGTGCCCCTGAATTCAGCAAACGCGAGCTTAACGAGTGAATGAGGAGCACAACGAGAAGCACAAGCGCACTCCTCAGGGCGATTCGGGCTTTTGTATTTTACTCCTACATTCTCACCACCAATGGCTGACGCTGAACGATAAATATGATGGAAATGGAAATTTTTTGACAAAAAACCGGTATTCTCAGAAAAATATAATGTAAATATATAGAATTAATTTACTGTATGTGGTATATGTGTAGGTAGGGGTATTTTACCTTAATTTGTAATATGGAGGTGATAAATGGAACGTGCTCAAATACTATGTCTAATTATGGACACTGGGGAGGTATTTGTGCGTGCCTGAGTCCTCACGGACTGAACAAGCAAGAAAACGAAGGGAGATGAGTAAGGATGAGTCAACGTAAACGGAAGACCGGCTGTATCGCTTCACTAAGCCTGATGTTAGCCTTCACTATTGGTTCAGGGACGGCTGTCCGCCCGTCTGTCACCGAAGCGGCAACCGCCGGATTTAATTATGCAGAGGCACTGCAGAAATCGATCTATTTCTACGAGGCCCAGCGTTCGGGTGAGCTGCCGGCGGACAACCGCGTGGAATGGAGAGGCGACTCGGGGCTGCAGGATGGTGCCGATGTCGGCCATGACCTGACGGGGGGCTGGTATGACGCAGGGGATCATGTCAAATTCGGATTTCCGATGGCGTACACCGCGACTATGCTGGCATGGTCGGTCTATGAATACAAGGATGGTTATGTGCAGTCCGGGCAGCTGGATGAGATTCTGGACAATATCCGCTGGGCCACAGACTATTTTGTGAAAGCGCATACTGCACCGAATGAGCTGTGGGGCCAGGTGGGTAACGGCACGGCGGACCATAACTGGTGGGGACCGGCGGAGGTCATGCCTATGGCGCGCCCGGCTTACAAGATTGATGCTGCACATCCCGGCTCGGATCTGGCTGGTGAGACTGCCGCCGCCCTTGCCTCGGCTTCCATTATTTTCAGGGATTCAGATCCCGCTTATGCGGACAAGCTCCTGCTGCATGCCAAGCAATTATACAATTTTGCCGATACGTACCGGGGGGCTTACTCCGATACCATCACTGACGCCAAGCAGTATTACAATTCATGGAGCAGCTATGCCGATGAATTAAGCTGGGGCGGTGTCTGGCTATACCTGGCGACCGGTGAGCAGACCTATCTCGATAAGGCGGTTGCCGCCAGTGATCTGTGGGGCACCAACCAGGCTGGTGACTGGGGCTACCAATGGACCCAATCCTGGGATGACAAGCATTATGGTGCGCAGCTCCTGCTGTCCCGCATCACCGAGGACCCCAAGTTCATCCAGTCCACGGAACGCAATATGCAGTTCTGGACGACCGGGGTGAACGGCACCTCTGACCGGGTAGCGTATACTCCAGGCGGGCTGGCCCATCTGGATCAATGGGGGGCGCTGCGGTATGCAGCCAACCATGCTTTTCTGGCTTTTGTCTATGCAGACTGGGTTACTGATCCGGTGAAAAAAAATACCGCCCAGGCCTTCGCAGAGCGCCAGATTAACTATATGCTGGGCGAAAATCCGCGTAATAGCAGCTATGTCATCGGCTTCGGCGCGAATGCACCTGAGCATCCTCATCACCGCACCTCACACGGCTCCTGGAGCGACAGCCAGACCACTCCGGCCAACCACCGGCATGTGCTCTACGGCGCACTCGTTGGCGGACCTTCCAAGACCGATGCTTACACCGATGCGATCAGCGATTATGTCTCAAATGAAGTTGCAACCGATTACAATTCAGCCTTTACCGGCTCTCTGGCCCGGATGATGATGCTCCACGGGCAGGGGCAGAGCCCGCTTGCGAACTTCCCGCCGGCCGAAACGCGTGAGGATGAGATGTTCACGGAGACTTCTGTGAATGCCAGCGGCAGCAATTTTGTGGAGATCCGCGCGGTTCTCAATAACCGTTCGGCATGGCCTGCCCGCTCCAGCAGCCAGCTGTCCTTCAACTACTATCTGGACATCAGTGAGGCTGTTGCCGCAGGATATGGCCCCGGCGATATCACCGTCAAGGCAGGCGGCTATAACCAGGGAGCCACCGTCTCGCAGCTGCTGCCTTACGATGCAGCGAACCATATCTACTATACTAAAGTAGATTTCTCCGGCACCCCGATCTATCCGGGCGGACAGTCTGCTTACCGCAAGGAAGTACAGTTCCGGATTGCCGGACCGCTGAATACTACCTTCTGGGACAACAGCAATGACTTCTCCTTCAAGGGAGTGGCCGCGAATGCTTCAGCGGCAACGAAGAACCCTTATATCCCGGTATACGATGCAGGTGTCAAAGTGTACGGAGAGCTGCCTTCCGGCGGCGGGACCCCAGGTGAACCGCAGGTTCCGGCCCGTCCGTCCGGCCTTCAGGCCGTACCCGGCAATGCCAGCGTAGCCTTGAGCTGGAACGCAGTCAGCGGTGCAACCAAGTATACCGTCAAGCGCTCTCTGGTGAGCGGCGGACCGTACACTACAGTGGGTACGGCAACCGCAGCGGTCTACAATGACAGCGGGCTGACCAATGGTGTGGACTATTATTATGTGGTGACTGCAACGAACAGTGTAGGCGAGAGTACAGCGTCTGCCCAGGTGACTGCCAAACCGCGCGAGATTACTGTGCCTGCCGGCGCTCTGCATGTGCAGTACCGCACCAATGACACGAGCCCCGGGGATTCCCAGATCCGCAGCCAGTTCCGGATTGTCAATACGGGAACCGAAGCCATTCCGCTTAGCGGTCTGAAGCTGCGCTATTATTACACCGTGGACGGGGACAAGCCGCAGGAATTCCACTGTGATTATGCCCAGGTGGGCAGCGGCAACGTGAGCGGAACCTTCGGGAAGCTTAGTACACCTGTTACCCTGGCCGACTCTTATCTGGAGATTTCTTTTGCGGCAGGAGCAGGCAGCCTGGCTCCGGGGGCAGACAGCGGGGAGATTCAAGTACGCTTCAACAAGTCCGATTGGACAGCCTACAATGAGAGCAACGACTATTCCTATGGGGGTACTCAAGCGACCTTCGCGGATTGGAACAAAGTCACGCTGTACCGTGCAGGAACACTTGTCTGGGGCCTCGAACCCTAAACCATACCAGAGAGGAAGTATGCCGAAATGATGAAGCTAAGTTCATTCAAGAAACCGCTTTCTATCGCGCTGAGTGCTGTGCTCACCTTGTCTCTCACCAGCGGGATCATCAATTTCCATCCGGGAACCGCCAAGGCGGCATCGGTGGAGAAGACCAGATTCCTGCAATTGTATGACCAGTTGAAAAACCCGGCCAGCGGCTATTTCTCGGCTGAAGGCATCCCGTATCACTCAGTGGAGACCCTGCTCAGCGAGGCGCCCAACTATGGGCATATGACAACCTCCGAGGCCTATAGCTACTGGATGTGGCTTGAGGTGCTGTACGGCCATAACACCGGAGACTGGAGCAAGCTCGAAGCGGCCTGGGACAACATGGAGAAATACATCATTCCGGTCAATGAAGGCGACGGGGTGCAGGAGCAGCCGACCATGAGCAGCTACAACCCGAACAGTCCGGCCACTTACGCCTCGGAGCTGGCCCAGCCGGATCAGTATCCAAGTGCACTGAACGGCAAGTATACCCCGGGTAAGGACCCGCTGGATGCAGAGCTGAAGGCCACCTATGGCAATAACCAGACCTATCTGATGCACTGGCTGGTGGATGTGGACAACTGGTATGGCTTCGGTAATCTGCTGAACCCTACGCACACCGCCAGCTATGTGAACACCTTCCAGCGCGGAGTGCAGGAATCGGTCTGGGAGGCCGTAGGCCACCCTTCACAGGATAACAAGACGTTCGGCAAAGCCAATGAAGGCTTCATGACCCTGTTCACCAAGGAAAATAGCGCACCTTCCGCACAATGGCGGTACACGAATGCTACGGATGCGGATGCGCGGGCTGTGCAGGCCATGTACTGGGCCAAGGACCTTGGCTATACGAATACGGTCTATCTGAACAAAGCCAAGAAAATGGGTGACTTCCTGCGCTACGGCATGTACGATAAGTATTTCCAGAAGGTCGGCAGTGCCGCTGACGGTACGCCTGAAGCGGGAACGGGCAAGGATTCCAGCCAGTATCTGCTGGCCTGGTATACGGCCTGGGGCGGCGGCCTGGGAACCGGCGGAGACTGGGCCTGGAGAATCGGCGCCAGCCATGCGCACCAGGGGTATCAGAATGTGGTTGCAGCCTATGCGCTGTCGACCGCAGCCGGAGGGCTGATTCCGTCTTCGGCAACAGCCGGAACGGACTGGGGCAAATCGCTGACCCGCCAGCTGGAATTCTACAACTGGCTGCAATCGGCTGAAGGGGCTATTGCGGGCGGTGCGACCAATAGCTATAACGGCTCCTACAGCGCTTATCCTTCAGGAACAAGCACCTTCTACGGCATGGCCTACGACGAGGCTCCTGTCTATCATGACCCGCCATCCAACAACTGGTTCGGGATGCAGTCCTGGAGCATGGAACGGGTAGCAGAGCTGTATTATATCCTGGCTTCCAGCGGGGACACCACCTCGGCTAATTTCAAAATGGCCAAACGGGCCATTGAGAACTGGATTGACTGGTCTACAGATTATGCCTTTGCGGGCAGCCGTCCGGTAACGGATGCCGCCGGCTATTATCTGGATCAGCAAGGAAACCGGATTCTGGGCGGAGATGATCCGCAGGTTGCCACCGTATCCGCACCCGGCGAGTTCTGGATTCCGGGCAATGTGGAGTGGCACGGACAGCCGGATACCTGGAGCGGGTTCAGCTCTTTTAACGGCAATAGCGGCCTGAACGCAGTGACCAAAGATCCGGGACAGGATAGCGGCGTGCTGGGCAGTTACATTAAAGCGCTCACCTTCTTTGCCGCAGGGAATAAAGCGGAGCATGGCAGCAATACTGCGCTCGGCGGAACCGCTTCACAATTGGCCAAATCCTTGCTGGATACGGCTTGGGGCTACAATGACGGAGTGGGCATTACGACACTTGAGAAGCGTGCGGATTATTTCCGGTTCTTCACCAAAGAGGTATACTTCCCAGCAGGCTGGAGCGGTACCTTCGGCCAAGGAAATACCATACCGGGCAACGCTACTGTACCTTCCGATCCGGCCAAGGGCGGTAATGGAGTGTATGCGAGCTACACCGATGTGTATCCAGATATCAAAAATGATCCCAAGTGGAGTTATCTGGAAGGTAAGTACAATAGCTCGTACAACAAAACAACCAAGACCTGGGACAACGGTGCACCTGAGTTCACCTACCACCGCTTCTGGTCACAAGTGGACATGGCTACAGCCTATGCCGAATATGACCGCTTGATCAATAACGGTAGCGGCCCAACGCCAACGCCGACGACTACACCGACGGCAACACCGTCGGCAACACCAACAGCCACACCGACAGTTGCGCCAACAGCTACACCGACAACAGTGCCAACAGCCACACCGACAGCCACACCGACAGTCGCACCGACAGCTACACCGACAACAGTGCCAACCGCTACGCCGACAACAGTGCCAACGGCTACACCGACAGTTGCACCAACCGCTACGCCTGCCGTAGGGAATCTGGTCGTTCAATACCGTACAACGGATACGAACGCCACAGACCCGCAGTTCCGTCCGCAGCTGCGGATTGTCAATAACGGGACCACAGCGGTAGACCTCAGCAAAGTTAAGGTCCGGTATTACTACACGATTGACGGCGAGCGGGCACAGCAGTTCAATGTCGATTATGCGGCTCTCGGCGGCAGCAATGTGCTGGGCAGCTTCGTGAAGCTTGAGCCTGCAGTTACAGGAGCGGACCACTATGTGGAGATTTCCTTTAGTGCGGGCGCGGGCAGTCTTGCTCCGGGTGCGAATACCGGCGAGATTCAACTGCGCATTAACAAGACCGACTGGAGCAATTATAATGAGGCGGACGATTACTCCTATGATGCAACCAAAACATCTTTCACGGACTGGAACCGTGTGCCGCTGTATCTGAACGGTGTGCTGGTCTGGGGCGTTCAGCCGCAATAAGGCTGCCGTCCGGTAAGCCAGTCCCGGCGTGACTCTGTATTCTGATTAATCAAGACAAAGAACCTTCAACTCCACGCACTGTGGTTTTGAAGGTTCTTTTTGAATGTACGAAGAATCATGTATGCGAAAAACCGAACACATTTGACTCAGCACCCCGCCACTGTTCACTCGGGCAGGGACCGCAGCCAGACCTGCGCCAGCGGCACAACCTTATCGGCACTCTCTATCGTTCCGCCGCCAAGGCAGGTCTCGCCCAGATAGAACACGACGGCTTGTCCGGGCGTAATCGCCTTCTGCTGAACATCAAAGGCCACATGTACCGTTCCGTCTGCCTGCTTCGTCAGGGTAACGCCCTGATCCGGCTGGCGGTAGCGGAACTTGGCGGTGCACTTCAGCGGCGTATCGCCCAGCGTGTCCGGATCGATCCAATTCACCCCTGAAGCTATAAGACTGGTCGAGTACAGGCTGATGTGCTTCTCACCTTGCACCACATACAGGGTATTGCTGGCCAGATCCTTCTCGGCCACGAACCACGGCTCGCCTGTACCGGAGCCGCCGATGCCCAGTCCCTGGCGCTGGCCCAGTGTGTAGTACATGAGGCCGTCATGACGGCCCTTCACTTCGCCCGTAGCGATATCGACCATATTGCCTGACTGTGCAGGCAGGTATTGGCTGAGGAATTCACGGAAATTGCGTTCTCCGATGAAGCAGACGCCGGTGCTGTCTTTTTTCTTCGCGGTATAGAGTCCGGCTTCCTCGGCAATTCTCCGCACCTCCGGCTTTGGCAGATGTCCGATCGGGAACATGGCCTTCGAGAGCTGGTACTGGTTCAGCGCATTGAGGAAATACGTCTGGTCCTTGTTGTTGTCCACGCCGCGCAGCAGCTTGAACAGGCCGTCTTCTTCCACGACCCGGGCATAATGCCCTGTAGCGACATAATCCGCGCCAAGCTGCAGCGCCTTGTTCAGGAATTCACCGAACTTGATCTCGCGGTTGCACATCACATCCGGATTCGGGGTCCGGCCAGCCTTATATTCTTCAAGGAAATAGGAAAAGACTTTATCAAAGTATTCCTTCTCGAAATTAACGGTATAGTAAGGAATATCGATCTGCTCGCAGACGCGGCGCACATCCTCGGCATCGGTCTCGGCCGTACATACGCCGAACTCGTCGGTATCATCCCAATTCTTCATGAAGATGCCTATGACGTCGTACCCCTGCTGCTTCAGCAGCAGCGCTGTAACAGAGGAATCCACTCCGCCTGACATCCCGACGACGACCCGGATATCCTGATTAGCTTTTGTCATCGTGATCACCATTTTCTGTACACAAAATACCGGCGTTCTCACTGAACACCCGGCTCATTGTGTATTATAACATATCTGTCTACCCCAAACGAGGACACTGCTGCTATGAAATATAGCGAAAAACGGTCCGAAATTGACAATTTGTCCACCAGTGGAGAACAAAATCGTGAATTATTGCCGTTTGCTGTTTCAAATGTGTCCATAGATATGATAACATAAGCTGAGAGCAGACATCGGAATACATTGATATGCAACTAAACCGAAAGAGGTGCCCCTTTGAAAATCTCAACCAAAGGACGTTACGGATTAACCATTATGATGGAGCTTGCCCTGAAATTCGGCGAGGGGCCTACATCACTTAAGAGCATCGCCGAGAAAAACGGACTCTCCGAGCATTACCTGGAGCAGCTCATCGCCCCGCTGCGCAATGCAGGCCTGGTGAAGAGCATCCGCGGAGCCTACGGCGGTTATATTCTGTCCCGCGAGACCAACACCATTACCGCCGGAGATATCATCCGCGTCCTGGAAGGCCCGATCTCCCCGGTAGACTTCACTGAAGAAGACGACCCGGCCAAGCGCGACCTCTGGCTGCGCATCCGCGACAGCATCGCCGATGTGCTGGACTCCACCACCTTATCCGACCTGATTAACTTCAAGGAAGAGAGCCAGGCGGATAATTATATGTTTTATATATAAAAATGCCTTTAACTCGTCCTTCTCAAGAAACTTGGGGAGGACCTTTTTTTCTCTCACCGTTTTTTATTTGATCTGCAGTTCATCTGCATATGATCTTTATCTGTATAGGGTAACCTATATGGTGTACTTTGGTAGTTGTATGAGTTTTGCGTTCCTGGTTTTACAACAAAGGTGAGGTTATGACATGTCAAAAACAATATTGATTGTAGAAGATGAGAATATTTTACGGGAAATCATGAAGGATTATCTGCTGGAAGAGGGGTATCGCGTGATTGAAGCCATTGACGGGAAACAGGCGGTCTCGTTATTTCAGGAGCATGAGGTTGACCTGATTTTACTGGATATCATGTTGCCTGAACTGGATGGATGGTCTGTGTGCAGGCGAATCCGCAAGACATCGAATGTGCCGATCATCATATTGACGGCCCGTTCGGATGAGGACGATACGTTGCTTGGGTTCGAGCTTGGCGCCGACGACTACGTGACCAAGCCTTACCGCCCTCTCATTTTGTTGGCACGGGTAAAGCGGCTGCTCGAGAGCAGACATACCGGCGGGCATGAGAGCGACACGTTGTCCGGCGGAGGCATTTCGATCCATATTCCCTCCCGGACCGTGTCGATTGACGGCACCAGCTCTGATCTAACGCATACGGAATTCGAAATATTAGCCTATCTGTTGCAAAATAAAGGGATCATTATCAGCAGAGAGCAACTGATTACGAAAATTTGGGGATATGATTTCGCGGGCGATGATCGTACGGTCAACAGCCATATCCGCAATTTGCGTTCCAAGCTGGGGACACATGCGAAGCAGATTGTTACGGTGGTGCGTTCAGGATACAAATTCGAGGACGAGCTATGAAGAAGGGGATTGTTCTAAAACTGTTCCTGTTGACAGCGGGGTTGTGCCTGTTCCTGATCGCCGTTATTTTTATCCTGCAAACCGTATTTTTCAAACAGTTTTATGTTCATCAAAAAATGAAGGATGTTAACGCGGCGGTTCAGGCTTATGAACAGGACTACCTGAAGCATGCCTCGAACCCGCAGGAGATGGCCAGGCTGGAGCAGGACTTTTTTCAAAAGCATAACACCTGGATCACGGCTTTGGACACCCGCGGAAATATAAAGTATGCCGGCGATTTCTTCATGGAAATTAAGCTGGAGCCTTCGGAAGAACCGGCGCTTTCCGGTAAAACGATAATCGTACCTCTATACAGCTTTATCAACGTGGAAGCCTTCAGCAGCAATAAAACATTCGTCACCCCCTGGATTGAAGAAGAGGGAACGATCGCAATAGAAGGCTTGATCATGAACAACCAGCCAGTAATCCAGCGGATGGGAAGGAACAGTTCCAATCTGAGAGACGAGAGCCGGCTGGAGAATCATCAGATGGTGAGCAAAGAGTACGAGGTACTGGGCCGATTGGGCGCGGTCCAATATCGTGAGCAATATTCCACCTTTCTGGTCAAAGGAACCATTACGAAAGTCCGGGTGCCGGAAGGGGCCGGAGTCTCGCGTTACACCAATCACCTGTTTCTGGACCGCATCAAGGCTTTCCAGGCGGATCTGTTGTACGGCGACTTTAAGGATGCCACGAACGCACAACAGATCGTAGATGTTGAAGAAAATCAAGTGAACTACAAAATTTACGTGGACCTGACCCAAGATCGCGACGGAAATCCCACATACCTGTTCGCAATGACATCGCTGCAGCCTGTGAATGAAGCTGTAGGCATCATCAAAGACTACTACGTGTATATCATTATTGCGACCTTGCTGCTCGCGCTACTAGCAGCGTTTTACTACTCCCGTCAGATTGCCCGGCCGTTGCTGCGTATCAACCGCACCACCCGGCAAATGGCCGACCTCGATTTTTCGGAGACCATTCCCGTCACAACCAAGGATGAAATCGGAGACTTGTCGGGCAGCATTAACGAGCTATCCGAGCGCCTGCACTCCCATATTCTCCAGCTTGAGCAGGACATCGAGAAGGAAAAGCAGCTGGAGCATACGCGAAAAGAATTTATATCCGGCGTATCCCATGAGCTGAAGACTCCACTCAGCGTTATTCAGAGCTGCCTGGCCATTTTGCATGACGGGGTTGCCAGCCATAAGCGGGAGCATTATTTTGCGGCTATGGAAGACGAGGTCGGCCGGATGAATCTGCTGATCACGGATATGCTGGAATTGGCAAAATATGAATCCGGTACGTATAAAATGGACTCCGGTTCGTTCTATATCGATACAGTCATCAACCGGGTATGCGCTAAATTAACGCCGGATTTTGCAGCCAGGCAGCTGCTTCTCCACACTTCGCTGATTCCTGCCGAAGTCGAGGGGAATGAGCGTCGTATAGAGCAGGTCATCGTCAATTTCCTGACCAACGCGCTTTTCTATACGCCGGAGCATGAATCTATCTTCATAACTACTTCGGAAGAGAAGGACACCATTCGCATTTGCATCGAAAATAAAGGTGCCCATATCCCCAATGAGCAGCTGGAGAAAATATGGGACCGTTTCTACCGCGGGGAAACCTCCCGCCACCGGTCGACCGGAGGGACGGGGCTGGGGCTTGCCATATCCAAGAAAATATTGGAGATGCACGGAGTGCCTTACGGTGTGAACAATACCTCCGATGGAGTAATGTTTTATTTTCAATTGAATAAAAAAGCGTAGGAATACGGAAGAAAGTGCAGACCTTGGTTCTGCGCTTTTTTTGTTCTTTTTTGATACAGCATTGATTTGCTCTGCACTTGTTCTGCATCTCTCCCTGTTAATCTTTTTATACGGCAAGCCTAATTTTAAATGAAAAGAGGACATTATTTATGTTAAAAAAAATCATCTTAACGCTAGTTACAGGCAGTACCGCACTCACCTTGGCAGCCTGCGGGAGCGGACAAAATCCGCAAAACGTGACATCTCAGCCACAGGTCAATGAAACAGCTCCCCCGGAGCAACTCAATTCTACTTCCTATAAAACAATATTTAAGAACAGTGTATTTCTGGGAGATTCGATTACAGAGGCGCTATCCTACCATGACATTTTGGACGATTTCAATGTAGTGGCAGGTGCCGGAAAGACTACCGAGTTATCTCTGGCGGGTGGAGATGCCGATAAGCTGGCAGAGCGGAATCCGCAACATGTATTTATCATGCTGGGGTCCGACGATATTCTATTGCCGCCGCAAATTACCGATAACCCCAAGCAGTATTCACTGAAGTTCTACGCCCAATTGATCGACAGCATCAAGGAGAAGCTTCCGAAGGCATCCATAACGGTGTTACCGGTTACGCCAGTTACGGCAGAAGCGGAGAAAGTGGAACCACGCTACAAAAATATCGACGATTACAACCAGGGATTACAAGAGCTGGCAGGCAAGAAGCAGATCGGGTTTGCCGATTTATCCTCCATTTTCGCGGACAGCACCCATTTCTATAGTTCGGACGGCATTCATTTTAAACCGGAATTCTATACACGTATGCTCGATTTGCTGAAAGCTCAGGTGAAATAACATGCAGCCAGGTGAAGAGCTGGAGGTGACGGGGATTGGTCTTTAGCAGCCTTATCTTTCTATTCCTCTTTCTGCCGGTCACCCTGCTGATCTACTATATCTCGCCCATGAGGATTAGGAATACTATTCTGCTCGCCGCAAGCCTGATCTTCTATGCGTGGGGAGAGCCCGTCTACATCTTCCTCATGATCTTCTCGACGGTATTCGACTATTTGAACGGGATTCTGATCGATAGATACCGGCATCGTAAGGTGATTGCACAGGGAGTATTGATCCTGTCCATGCTGGGGAGCCTGGGGATTCTTAGCTTCTTTAAATACGCGGGTTTCGTCTTCGATAATATCAATTCGATGTTCAACCTGCACCTGCAGGCAGCAGATCTTCCGCTTCCGGTGGGCATATCCTTCTACACGTTCCAGACGATGTCTTACATCATTGATGTTTACCGCAGGAAGGTGCATGTTCAGAAGAACCTGATCTCCTTCGGCGCCTACGTGACGATGTTTCCGCAGCTTGTAGCAGGACCGATCGTTAAATACGGAGATATTGCGGGGCAGCTTGCTAACCGCGCGGTGACGTTGGAGCGTTTTGGCGAAGGGGCGGAACTATTTATTAGGGGACTTGCTAAAAAAGTATTGCTTGCCAACAATATCGGTTTGCTGTGGACAATTGTCAAAGCGGTGCCTGCGGCAGAGCTGTCGGTTCTCTCCGCATGGCTTGGCATTATCGCCTTTACGTTTCAAATCTATTTCGATTTTAGCGGATATTCGGATATGGCGCGCGGTTTAGGTAAAATGATCGGGTTCGAATTTATAGAGAACTTCAACTATCCTTATATCTCCAAGAGTATTACGGAATTCTGGCGGAGGTGGCATATTTCGCTCGGTGCCTGGTTCCGTGAGTATATCTACATTCCGCTTGGCGGGAACCGGGCAGGTAAGCTGAAACAGCTCAGAAACTTGGCGGTGGTATGGTTTATAACCGGATTATGGCATGGAGCGAGCTGGAATTTCATCATTTGGGGCTTATATTTCGGTCTCTTTGTCACGCTTGAAAAGCTAATGCTCCTGAAACAGCTTCAGCGCTTGCCGGTCTTTATAAGCCATGTCTACACTCTGATTGTGGTGATCATCGGCTGGGTATTTTTCGAATTTGAACATTTGCCTGCAGCCATGACCTTCATCGGAACGATGTTCGGCGCCGGGGCCAGTGGATTCGCGGACAACCGGGCGCTTTACGATGTGTCGACGAATGCCCTGCTGCTGCTTATCTTGGCGGTTTGTGCCACGCCGTTTCCCGGCAGAGCACTGACCCGGTTCAGAACCAGGTTTGCCCGTTTCGGCACGCTTGCCGCTTCCGCCATCTATTTCATCTTTATCGTGGCCTCAACAGCCTATCTGGTCAATGCAACGTACAATCCATTCTTATACTTTCGTTTTTAATAGAGGTGATTATCTTTGAAGAAGTACGACCAGGTCTATTATCGCGCACTCGCCATTGTACTGCTGATGTTTACCGGGGCGGTATTGGTTGTCAATTGTCTGACCCCGGGGAAAGTATTTTCCGAATCAGAGAACCGGATGCTGCAGCAGCTCCCGGCATTCTCGCTTCAAGCCTTAGGATCAGGCAAGTTTACTTCAGAATTTGAAGCGTATCTATCGGACCAGTTTATGGCAAGGGACTTTTGGATTGGACTGAAATCCGATGCGGACCAGGGATTGGGGAGGAAAGAGAGCAACGGGGTCTACCTCGGCAAGGACGGGTACTTAATTCAAAAATTCACTCCTCCCGGACAAGAAGATCTGGCAGACAAGCTGAAAGCCATTCAAGCCTTTGATCAGGCTACGCCTGGTCTGCGCAAATATATGATGCTCGTGCCGACCGCAGCTTCCATACTTGAGGATAAACTGCCGCCTTATGCTTCCGGTGGGGATGAGAAGGGCTATTGGGACAAGATCAAGGATTCTGATCTCGGGGACATTCGATGGATCAATGTTTTTCCCGTGCTGGAGGCGGACAAGGAGCAACCGCTCTATTACAAAACAGACCATCACTGGACGACCAAAGGCGCATTCCTTGCCTATCGGGAGCTGGGCGCGCCAATGAGTTTTTCACCCATGAACGAAGCTGATTTCAACATCCGCCAAGTCACCAGCCAGTTCTATGGATCTTTGTATTCGAAAAGCGGGTTTAGGCACTTACAGCCGGATTCTATTGAGCTTTATTATTCAAAAACACCGGGGAACATTTCCGTGGAGTACGCCCACGAACAGCAAAGTGCGGATTCGATGTACGTTATGGGCAACCTCACCAAGAAGGATAAATACACTGTTTTTTTCAACGGGAATCATGGCTTGCTCCGCATAACAACCGGCAGTGCGGAAGGGCGAAGACTGCTTATTGTTAAAGATTCGTATGCCAACAGCCTGATCCCTTTTTTAACCCTGCATTTTAGCGAAATTGATGTGATAGATCTCCGGTATTATGATGGCAATGTACGGAAGCTTATGGAAGAACGGCAAATCGGTGACATGTTGATTTTGTATAATATTGCTACATTTTCTGAAGATCCATCCATTAAAGTATTAGCGGATGCTGTGGAATAATGCAAAGAGGAGGCCAGTAACGATGCTGACTGGAAAGAAAATAAAGTACCTGGTTGTCCTGTCTGCGCTCATGAGCTTATGCGGCATTCTGCTCGGATGCTCCAGTAAGAAGGAAGGCGCCAAAGACGTTCCTGTCCATACCATTGAGGAGCGCATCAAGCAAGCGGCTTCTATGGAAGGTATGAAAAAGGGGGATAAGAACAGGCTTAAGAAGCTCTATCAGCTTAATGCAGATGAAGTTGAGGATTTTGTGCTGTATACGGCAGAATCGAACGTGGAAGCGAATGAACTGGCCGTGATCAGAGTGAAGCAAGAGTCTCAAGCGGACAGCGTTAAGCAAAAAATCATGGAAAGAATTGAGGCTCAAAAAGTCAAGCTGAAAGACTACCGCCCCGAGCAATTTTACCTCGTCGAAAAGCATATATTAAAGGTCAAAGGCCGCTATATATTGTTCACGGTCTCCAAGGATGCGGAGCAAATCGAAAGTGCGTTTAACGAAGCTCTTAAATAATCCCTTACACTATATGACAAAGACCCCTTGGGCCATCTGCGGCTTAGAAGGGGTCTTTGTCTGGAATTATAGCAGCTGATTGAGCTTGCTCTCAGGCACTTCACCGTTTGCTACACGTTTTATATTAGCGATGAAAAAATCATATCTTTTTCGATGAAATTTCCGGCCGTCCGGCATGCCTGCGGTATGGGGAGTGAGGATCACGTTACCCAAATTGCGCAGCTCACTGTCAAGGGGAAGCGGCTCGGATTCATATACATCCAGGCAGGCGCCTGAAAGTTCCCCGTTTTGCAACGCCTCAATCAAGTCTGTCTGGTTCACAATCCCGCCGCGGGCCGTGTTGATGAACAGAGCGCTATTCTTCATTTTCGCCAAAACCGCCTTGTTGATCAGCTGTTTGGTCTGCTCATTCAAGGAAACATGCACACTGATGATATCCGATGTGCTGATCAGCGTATCGAAATCCGTTATTTTCACGACACCGTCAGAGGACACAGCGGTATTCCTCGCATAAGCCTGCACATTCATCCCCAGAGCACTGCAGAACGCAGCCACCTTTTTTCCGATAGCGCCCAGACCGATAATCCCAATCGTTTTGTCCTCTAATTCACTTCCTGTATACTCCAGTTGATGTTCATCCAGCCTGTTCTTCATGAAGCGATCCAGAAACGGGATGTTCTTATAATAAGACAAGATCAGGGCCATTACGTGCTCGGCCACCGCCTGTGCATTGACCCCTGAGGCGTTGGCTACCCAGATGCCAAGCTGTGTACAGGCAGCGACATCGACATTATCATAGCCTGCACCCGTCTGGACCAGCTTTAATTGCTTGGCGTTAGCCAGCAGGCTGTGATCCACTTGAATATGTTCAGGGATGAGGACCTGGCAATCTGCAATATGCTGCAGCATTTCCTCGCCGGGCGGGACAATAACAACGTTCCAATCTTGCGGAAAATGCCCTGTAATCTTGGATTGCGCGCTCTCGCTGAAATGGCCGACGATAAGAATCTTCATGGCTGTACCACCTTTCACTTTGAAGCAAACCGGATAGGCTGGCCCTTTGTCATTGTTAATGATATTTTAAACATGAAGAATAATGATGTAAAACGCAAATATTTTGTGAACTATATTAACTTTTTCTATATTTCGAGGAGGGATTGTATGTATTTCCCCGGGATTGAAGCGTTCCTGGCGATCGTACAGACCGGAAGCATAAGTAAAGCAGCCGAATTATTGCACCTGTCACAGGCTACGGTAAGCTACCGTTTAAAGACCCTGGAGAAGGAAATGGGCGGCCTTTTGGTGGAGCGGAGAAAGGGGGCGCCCAAAATCAGTCTGACCCCGAAAGGGGAGGACTTTTTTAGTATTGCGGAACGGTGGGATGCTCTGTGGAGGGAGACCCAAATCTTACAGGCCAGCGGCTCGCAGTTAAGTCTGGCCATCAGCGCGGCTGAGAGTATCAGTCACTTTGTGCTGCCTCCCGTCTACCGCAAGCTTAGTCAGCATACCCCGCCCATCCGGCTGCAGATTCGTACACAGCATACGCAGGAGGCTTTTGACAGTATTGAGCGGCGCGAGATGGATGTGGCGTTTGTGGTGCGGGAGATCGTGTCGCCGAGTGTCACGGTTACCCCGTTTTTTGCGGAAGAAATGGTGGTGCTGCGTGTGGCCGCCCCAGGGCGGCAGGCTGGAGATCCGGTGGACATGGAAGAATTGGAGGCGCAGCATGAGGTCTTCATCAATTGGAACAGGGAGTTTCAATTCCGGCATGACCAGTGGTGGGCCCCCCTATGCCCGTCCCGTGTCCATCTGGACACAGCGGGACTGATTACGACTTTTTTGACGGATGCCAGACAATGGACGATCGTTCCCGCTTCGATTGGTGCACATATGGCGGGGATGGGGGAGTTTGTGCTTCAGAAGCTATCGGAATCCGTGCCCCCAAGAATAGGCTATAAGGTCACGCATAAGTTTCCCAATCAGGCCTTGCAAGAGCCTCTTCGTATTCTGGATCAGTATCTGCAGGAGATATTTGGAGTGCAATGATTTGATCTGCAAAAGCGCCGGGCTTCTGCCAGGGGCAGTTTATTTTATCCCCCGCCGAGCAACCGGTGAAGCCGCGCTGCCAGTTTTTGCCCGGCATTGGCTTCTGTAAGCGTAAGGTCCCACAACACCGCATGGGTTCGGGGGTCAGCAGCCTCGGTATTGATTGTGATGATCAGCTCTTGTCTGCCTTCAACTCTAACCTGAAAAGACAGCGGCTGATTCTCTCCCGGTGCGATATTCACATCCAGGGAATAAATCTCTTCTCCGTCGGCGCTGATTATGACGCTGCCGGTGCCGCTGCCCTTAGCAGGGATAGCATCGTCAGGGACGCCGAAATTCCCGGTTAACTCCTTATACTGTCCATCCAGGCGCAGTGAGAACTCGTGGAGTCCCGGATGATCAGGGCTGTACAGATTGATAGCTGGTTCGATCTGTTCTTGGGCCATAGTGAAGCTGTTGAGCCTTTGTTCCCACTGTATTTTACCACGTTCAACAGGGAGCTGATCCAGCGCCCTGATCTCCCCGCGGCCATGCTCCAGATAATAATTGATACCGCTCACGGCGGAGTAGACGAGTAGTGTCAAGACCGCGCCTGAGGACAGGAGCTTGAGCATACCTATTGGCGCCCACCGGTCGCGGCGGATTAGCCGCTGGGCGCCGTAGCCGACAGCTGCACCGAGCGTATTAACGACAATGTCGTTAATGTCGAACGCACCCAAATGGGTCACCATCTGAATCAGCTCTACCCCGGTGATGGCTGCTATGAAGACCAAGAGGAACGGCAGGAACCGGGAGCGGACCAGTAGCGGAATGAATAGCCCGAACGGTACGAAGGCCAGATAGTTACCCAGGCTGAAGACCCAAAGCTCCGAATAACCATAGCCCGGAAATATCAACGGAATCCCGTCAAAAGACAGGTGATACCGCAAACCCGTCTCCGGTAGAGCCGATGAGCGGTTGAAGCCGACAAATAAGAAAAACAGAGTGAGACCCGTGTACAGAACCAAACCGGTCCAAACGGCCGTCCTCGTTTTGCCTTGAAGCATGATGGTTAACCTCTCTTTACCGGTAGTTTATGTCCCTTGCAGAGGACAAAGGAAGTATAAGCTATCTTCGTTAGCCCAAGCAAGGCGGACAGTTGCAGTCCAGCCCCTCAGTAACCGAGCTTCCTCTATCCACACACATTAATGTGTTAATCGTACTTGCAATCCATCCAATCTGGAAGGGTCCTCCTAACATACTATATTCATAGATTAGAGGAAGGGAGGTGGCCTGATCGTGGCACAAATAATCGATGTAGGACGGAGCACAGCCTCTACCGGCACGCAGACCCTGTCCATTCCAATTCTCACGCCGGCGCAAAATTTAATATTGGCTGAGTTTGGATTAGCTACTGTTGCAAACGGGGATGTTCTGCTTGGTGCAACCATTGGGTTTCAGACTACGCTTGGCATTCCGAATGTAGTGTTCACTATATATCGGGATAACCAGCCGATTTTTAATGTAGGAGCAAGCGGGCTTTCTATACTCGCAATACAGCCAATTACCATTTCTTATCTGGATTTAAATGTTCCGGCAGGTTATCATGCCTATTCTTTGGGTGTGGCCAATAACAGCACCAATGTTCTGCTCAATACTGCCAGTGTTACCGGACCCGTGACCTTCTCCGGCGTTTCGACTGGGTAAAAAAGCAAAAAACAGAACGGAGCTGTCCCAGAAGCCATGAAACGGCTGCTTGGGATAGCTCTTTATGCTGGAGTAGATTCAGCGTGAGCACTTGGGGGAAGGGAGACGCTCCGCAACAGAACGTTGTTCCCATCGATGATATTACCTGCGCATCAGCAAATGTATGCTGTTTTTCGCATACATAATTCCCACAAGAAAGGGGGCTGTCACTTTTGGGCCAGCCCCTTCTGTCGGCATGGCCAAAGGCTCGAATATAGCAGTTCTGGACCCTTGCTTGCAGGATTCACTACTCTATTTTTGATTTTATAATTTTGTTTGCCGTAACTTGTGCCGGAAATGAATCATCACTTGTTGTATAGAACACTTCAATCTCTTCACCCTTTTTATATTTAGAAGGCGAAACTTCATTTACCCAAATGGCTTGAGAGTACGTATTAGTTCCCAGAACTTCCTTGTAATTCTTATCCAAGTCTTCTTCCTTTAATTGAGCAATGACTAGAATCCTGTTATTGTCTGCATCTACTGTGTGTACAGTTCCCTTAAAAAGGGTGTCATCCTTACTGCAGGCAGTGACTAATAACAAGAAAATAAAAATAAGTGCCTTTTTAGAGATAGTACTGGTGTTTAGCAGCATGGACCTTCTCCTTTGAAGGATTAAGACATTAGTTTAACCGTGGTTGCGCGGATAAAGCGTTCATCACATGACCAATATATGAATAAACAGCATTTCCATTATGGCGAGTGATTTAGATTATTTACTGACCATATAGTTCAATGGTAGGATAGGATAAAACTACCATTGGAGGATAAGATGAAGAAATTTGTAATAGGGTTTGTTTCAGGGGCCATGCTATTTAGTAGCGTAACTGTACTTGCAGCATCAGGACTACTGGGACAGAAGGTTCAGAGCGTGGTAACTATTGAAAAGAGTGGAGTCAAAATTGCTGAGGGTGCTGTCATTAATGGCTCCATATATGCGCCGGTACAGGAATTAGCAAAGGCAACTGGAACCACCGTGACCATAAAGAATAAAAAAGTTACGTTAGGCAGCCCCGCTGCTCTAACCACTAACAGTGTCACAGCTTCTAGTCGTACTACACCTACCGAGATTGGGAAATCCGTTAATTTCAATTATAAAACAGGCGGCTATTCCGGAACAGTTGCTGTTACACAGGTTCTTAGAGGTGCGGCAGCTTGGGAAGCTGCAAAAGAACAGTATGATGCTTTTGCAAGCGAACCGGAAGCGGGCTACGAATACTTATTTGCTAAAATTAAAGTAAGTATATCCAAAGTAGATAAGGTTGGAGCCACTGCGGACTTAAACCAGTTTGATTATAAGCTCATATCAACATCAGGCACTGAATATGGTGCCCAGATTATTCTAGCGCCAGATCCATCTATAAGTACAAAAGTCTATGCCGGATCTTCTCATGAGGGTTGGGTTGGCTATAAAGTGAAGACAAGTGATGTCTCCCCGCTGATTGCATTCTCCCGAAATTATGATGGAACAGGCGGAGTCTGGTTTAAAACAAACTAATAGTATTTCTTACCGAGCCCTGCTGAAACTAAGCGGGGCTCTTTCTTGTGCAGATACTGAACTTTACAGTGCACTCTTCCAGAGCTTTGACATGAAATGTATATCCTTTTTTAGTATCAGTACCAGACATTCAAGTAGCTGATTGTATTTCCTGCAATAGAAAACGCATAGCTGACCGTAAAATAAGATTCTATTGTATTTCATACAGTGGGATGCTGTGTTTTGGGTGAAAAAGGACCTTTTTTCAATATTCAATTGTACCGAATACAACAGATTCTATTTCGAAGCCTTTTTTACAGTATTCCATTGTACAAAATGCAGTTATTATCGTCCCAGCGCCTACAGCATCCGAATAACTGCTGCGGGTATCAACATCCCCGTAGTGTCCCGGTACCCCATGCCGGCCAGCAGATCATTGCCGTTTAACTCATGCACGTTCTTGGCGGATGTATCCAGCCCCATATCCAGTACATACTGCAACACTTCGGCGACATACTTGGGCTGGTTTAGGTTGATTGCGTAGTTTTGCCCCTCTTTGATGACCCGTAATCCTTCATTTAGAGGACTTCCGGCAGTAATGGTATCTATAGTGGTGAACTTAACAATCCATTTGTTCTTTCTGTCCTCTGTGATCAGCGTCAGCGTTGAACGGTAATACATGTCTCTCACAGTTTGATAACTCCACCAGTAGGTATGTCCGCCAACGACGATTTTTCCCACTTTGCCCCAGCCCCTTTCTTGTACAATCGTTGATTATATCACCTTCAGCAGCACAGATACATAATTATGGGATTCAAGGAATATACTCATGATTGATTAGGGAACATCTGTTTGGATATAATACAAACAGATGTTCTCACTCTACACGGAGGCGATCAATCATGAAGATGAGCATCGGCCAAACTATAGAAATGATATATCTGGACAAAGCGGGCAAGATTACGCAGCGGAAAATTGAAGTGCGGGGGATTCGGGACGGCCGGATTCGGGCCACCTGTCTGAGCACCGGCCAGCCCCGTGTGTTCCTGGCCGCCAATATTCTGTCCTGGCGCCCGTTACGGGGGCAACGGTATGCCTAGAGAGCGGATTATTCTGCTCTCCGACTGCCAGTCCTTCTATGCCAGCGTCGAGAAGGCGGCCCATCCCGAATACGCGGATCAGCCTGTGGCGGTCGGCGATCCCACGCGGATGAACGGGATTGTGCTGGCCGCTTGCCCTCTTGCCAAATCCCGCGGGGTGACCACTGCCTCACGCGTGGGGGAAGCCCTGACGAAATGCCCGGAGCTCGTAGTCATCCGGCCGCGGATGGGGACCTACATTACGGTCTCCCTCCTCATTTCCGAGATCTACCAAGTATATACCGATCTGGTGGAGGCCTTCAGCATCGATGAGCAGTTCCTGGATGTGACCGGCTCTCTGCGCGCGTTCGGAGGGGATTTGCCGGAGATGATTCACTCGATACAGCAGCACGTTCTGTTATCCACGGGGGTGTGGACCCGGGTGGGCATCGGCCCGTCCAAAATCCTCGCCAAAATGGCTAACAACTTCGCCAAAAAGCAGCCGGGCGGCACGTTCCGGCTGGATTACGATAATCTGGACACTGAGCTGTGGCCGCGTCCGGTACACGAGATGTTTATGGTGGCCGGGCGGATGACCCGGAACTTTTACCGTATGGGGATTACAACAATTGGAGATATTGCCCGGATGGAGCTGGGGGAGTTCAAACGGCGGATGCGCACCACCATGGGCAAGCAGAGCGATATTCAGGCGGAATATTATTGGCAGACCGCCCGCGGCATCGATCCCAGCCCGGTCGTTACCGGAATACGCCATGAGATGAAGTCTGTCGGCCACGGGAAGGCGCTGCGCTGGAATCTCTATACCCGGCTGCCGGAGATTGAGGTGGTGCTGCTGGAGCTGGTGATTGAGGTCTGCCAGCGGGCTCGGAAGTACCAGTACATGGGATCGGTAGTATCTGTTGCGGTAGTAGAGACAGACGGCAACACCTCGAATGGCTACAGCCGGCAGACGACACTGCCGGAGCCTTCGTCGTTAACCCATGAGGTGGCAGCGGCAGCCTACCGACTATTCGTGGATCATTGGAGCGGTCTGCCGATAAGCCGGTTGACTATCTCTATATCCCAGCTCACGGATGACAGCGTGATGCAGCTGACCTTGTTCGACGACCGGATGCGCAGCAGTAACAGAGAACGGGCTATCGATCAGATCAAGAACCGGTACGGAAGCGGGGCGCTGATCCGCGCGTCTTCATTGCTGGAATCTGGGGTCGCCCTGGAACGGGCGCAGCAGATTGGAGGGCACTATAAATGAGCAAGCTAGACGGAAATGAGCGGTGGAAATCCAAAATGTTAATGACAGAGCATGTCCAGCAGTATGAGCAGAAGCAGGGGACAGAGGGCAGAAAAATGATTACGGTAGAGGAGCGGACGATGGTGCGTGACCTTATTCTGCTTCCTTACCTCGATACGATGGTCAGCAAAAGCCTGAAGGAGCTTGAGCTGTCCAATAGCATTCTGAAGCGGGCTTTCATGCTCGCCGGCCAGGCGATTCAGCAGCGTATTATGCAGGATACCTACCAGCTCCAGAAGGAGCTGAAGCAGCATAATATCCGGGTGCTGGCGGATGAGCAGGAGGAGTTCCTGGTGTATTACAAAATCTTTTGCCGGGGCTATCAGGAACGCTTCGGACTTACCCGGGATGTGATGCGCACCGAGATCAGCCTGCGGCTGACCAGGTACACAGCGGAGCTTGGAGCCGGTCTGAAAAACCAGCATTTGAGCAGTTAGTATCAGCTACAGCGCCTTGGTGAAGAAAATCTCCAGCGGCTCATTGTCCGGCAGCAGGCAGCCTGAGTCCCGGTAGCCCAGTTTCCGGTAGAAATGCTGGGCCTCTTCACTCGCCATCGAGGAGGTCATAACCTGTTTGTGGCCCAGGGCTTGCATCGCTTGCTCCCAGTGCTGCACCGCCTGTCTGCCGAAGCCAGCTCCGCGATAAGGCTCATCAATCCACAGCAGATTCATGAAGGGGATCTGGTCCCAGAAATACCCGAACCGCAGCCAGCCTATGTTCAAGCTACCCTCGCTCAGAATGTAAATCTCCTGCTGGTTTATTTTAGAGAGAAGAAGTGAGTTCAGAATATGGTGGTCACGGCTTGCGAGATAATCATAATCGGCTTCGGTTGCGGTTCTGATGTTCATAGGGCGATTCTCCTGTCATTGTATAGTGTGTGAAGAACGATTGTCCTTACAAAAGTATACCACCTCTGGTTGCCTGGTCCGGTGTAACAAACAGCTATAAGCAAACAAGCCCCTTTCCGGGGGCTTGTCTTTGTCTATACTATTAAAGTGCTCACGCTTTGCCGCCAGCTTGTCCGCTATACAGAATCCGGTATGCCAGCGGCTCCAGCGTCAGGCGGATCTGGTCACCCTCGCCCTCTATAGGCTCGCCGCTCAAGGCATCCTGCCAGGCTCCGCCGCTCAGTGATTGCGTAAGAGTCAGCGGTTCAGCGGAATTATTCATCCAGACCGTGAAGTGGGCGTGTTCATCCCAGCGTTCATACACCAGGCCCCCGCTGCCCGGATCACTCCGCAGGAAGCGGAACTGGCCGGTGCGCAGCACCTCGTGCTCCTTGCGCAGGGCAATGAGGCTCTGATAAAAGCGCAGCAGCCCCCGGTCCTGCCGGTCCTCTTCCCAGATCATGCATTTGCGGCAATCCGGGTCGTCCTCTCCGTCAAGCCCGATTTCATCCCCATAGAAGATGCATGGCGTACCGGTGAAGGTGAACAGGAAGGTGAGCGCCAGCTTCAGCCGCTGCTTGTCCCCGCCAAGACGGTTCAGCACCCGCGGGGTATCATGGCTCGCCAGGAGATTGAACAGCACCTCATTCGCCTGCCGGGGGTACCGCATAAGCAGCCCGTAGATCTGCGCGGCGAAGGTGTCCGCGTCGATGTCGTTGTCCGCGCCGAAGAACTTCAGCAGCCGGTCAGAGAAGGGATAGTTCATTACCGAATCGAACTGGTCGCCCTGCAGCCAGCTGAGGGAGTCGCTCCACACCTCGCCGATGATGAACGCCTCCGGGTTAATCTCCTTGACCGCCTTGCGGAAATCCCGCCAGAACACATGGTCCACCTCATTAGCTACATCCAGCCGCCAGCCGTCGATGTGTACCTCCTTGAGCCAGAATTTGGTGATATCCAGCAGATAATCTCTGGCTTCCGGATGGGCAGTGTTCAGCTTGGGCATCCCGCTGAAGAAGCCGAAGGTATCATAATTGGCCTTGCCGTCCACTACCTGAACGGGATAGTCATGGATATGGAACCAGCCTGCGTATTTGGAATCCGCTCCATGCTCCAGCACATCCTTGAACGGTGCGAACTCGGAGCTGGTATGATTGAAGACGGCATCGAGGACCACCTTAAGTCCTTTGGAATGAGCCAGGTCCACCAGCTGCTTAAGCTTATTGAGATCCCCGAAGTTTGCATCGACCGTTCCGTAGTCAACGGTGTCATATTTATGGTTACTGGGAGCCTGGAAGACCGGGGTCAGATACAGCGCCGTTACGCCAAGCTCGGCAATATAATCCAGATGGTCAATCATCCCCTGCAGGTCCCCGCCAAAATAGCTGTCGTGGGTGGGCGGTGCCCCCCATTCGAGTGTCCCTTCGGGGTCATTCGCCGGATCTCCGTTAGCGAACCGGTCCGGCATGATCTGATAGAAGACCGCAGATTTCGCCCATTCGGGAACCTGAAGCAGGTCGGCCTCATGAAGGTAAGGCATTTCGTAGTAGCCTCCGGCAGGCTCGGGCAGCCCGTCTGTAAAGAAGCCGGATTCTAGCATCCATACGGTTTCCTGATCGGTTTCCAGCCGGAAGCCATAGGAGAAGCGTTTGAATTCGGGGAAGATCTCTGCTTCCCAGTAATCGA
This sequence comes from Paenibacillus sp. FSL H8-0122, assembly GCF_038005345.1. Lineage (NCBI taxonomy): Bacteria > Bacillati > Bacillota > Bacilli > Caryophanales > Paenibacillaceae > Paenibacillus > Paenibacillus sp. FSL H8-0122. The sequence continues at coordinate 945,104 of NZ_JBBOTB010000001.1, forward strand.
AGAATCTGTCGGTAGCTACCATACGCATGACCAGCTCCTGATGATGCTGCTCCCAGTCGTATTTGTCGCCGATCAGGGCAAATACCCGATCTACGTTGTTCTTTTTGCTGCGGATTCTTAAATGGAAGGTGTCCTTGTTATAGGCATACGCCCATCGCCCCTGCGTTGAATGATAGAGACATTCCAGCTCAATGGAGGAGCCGGATGAGCTTAAGGACACTGCTTGTCTGCTGGGAGCCATATGAAATTCCTCCTGGGATACGTATTGTGGATGGATATTATGAGAGTTGAGCTTTAGTTAATACCCTGGGACCGGAGGTTTCAAACAGCAGATATTTCTCCAGGCAGCAGTCAAAATAGGGTGCCCTGCACCGGCTCCGGCCCGGCTCTGCGGATCAGCTCCGGGTAGTCACTCCGGGCATTGCCCACGGCTGCGGAGACGGGATAAGCCAGCATCTGCTCGGCATCGTAAGGCCGCAGCAGCTTCATCAGGTCGGAAATATTCCGGTTGCTGCGCTCCAGCCACTGCGCTTCCCCGTCTGCATCCAGAATGACCGGCATCCGGTCATGGATGTCTTTCATGAGAGCGTTCGGGGCGGTGGTGATGATCGTGCAGGTAGAGATTCTGCCGCCGTCCGGACTGGTCCAGATATCATACAGTGCAGCCATGGAGAACAGCTGCCCGTCCCGCATTGTGATCCGCATCGGCTGCTTGCCGCCTTCCAGGGCCTTCCACTCATAGAAGCCGTCTGCGGGAATCACACAGCGGCGGGAGGCCACCAGCCCTTTGAACGAAGCCTTCTCCAGCAGGGTCTCACTGCGGGCATTGATTAGCTTGGCAGCGTTCTTGTCCTCCTTGGACCAGGAAGGGAGCAGCCCCCAGCGGAGTTCTCCGAGCTTATTCTGTGCTCCGTCATGAATGACCGCCGCAATATGCTGCATCGGAGCCGCGTTATATCTCGGTGCATATTGGATGAGCGGATGCTCCCGGATGAAATACTTGGCGATCAGCTCCTCCAGTGTTACCGTGATCGTATATCTTCCGCACATGTTGTCTATGCCTCCCTGGATAGTTAATGGTTTACAGACCGAACAGCTTGTCTTAGCATTATATAAGATGAGACTTAGGATTGCGAAGGGGGACGGCAGCACATGATTATCGTAAGCTCCTGCCTGGCAGGAATGAAGGTCAGATATAATGGAACCGATTGTTTGGAGCAGGGCATCCGGCAGTTGCTGGACAGCCGGCAGGCGGTTGCTGTATGTCCCGAACTGCTGGGCGGCTTCTCTACCCCGAGAGAACCGGCAGAGATTATAGGCGGCAGCGGCAGAGATGTGCTGAAGGGGCAGGCCCGGGTGGTTGACAGAACAGGGAATGATGTAACCGCAATGTATATAGAAGGCGCGTATGCCGCGCTGGAGCAGGCACGCAGCTTAGCTGCCACGCTTGTTGTCCTTAAGGAGAACAGCCCTTCCTGCGGCAGCTCCAGGATCTATAACGGAGGATTTGCGGGCGGGAAAATCCCCGGAGAAGGGGTGACCACAGCTCTCCTGCGGCTGCATGGTATTGAAGTGATCTCCGAGGAGCAGCTTGCCGCGCGGTTGCCGGAATTAGAGGGCTGACCGGGAGCGTCAACCATGGACAAATGTTACAATATTGTGTTTATTAACAGGTGGTAAAACAGGCAATTCAGCAGTATAATCTAGTAGTCCTGTAAGTAAAAACGGCATTGCCGTCCATTAAGAAAATTTTGAATTTCAAGAAGCGGAGAATTTCGTTATGAAACCCATCTATTTGGACCACGCCGCCTCAACACCGGTTCATCCGGAGGTGGCAGCGGTTATGTATCATATGCTGTTGAACGAGTACGGCAATGCGTCCAGTGTGCACCAGTTCGGACGGTCTGCCAAGAGAATTATAAATGGGGCGCGCGATAGAATCGCGGGCTTTTTGGGCTGTTCCCCTGAGGAGTGGGTGTTCACAAGCGGCGGCACGGAGAGTGATAATCTCGCCCTGTTCGGCGCAGCCTATGCTTCTGCTTCCAAGGGTAGACATATCATTACTACAGCGGTTGAGCATCATGCAGTGCTGCATACCTGCGCGGAGCTTGCGGGGCAGGGATTCGAGGTCACCTATCTTCCTGTCGATGCTACCGGCCGTGTCTCTCTGGAGGATGTAGAATCGGCTCTGCGCGAGGATACAGTACTGATTAGCATAATGTATGTGAATAATGAAGTGGGAACTGTACAGCCTATAGAAGAGATTGGCAGATTAGCGGCCGAACGGGGTGTGCTTGTGCATGTAGATGCTGTACAAGCTCTGGGAACGCTGCCCCTGGTGCTCCGCGACCTGCCCGTTGACTATATGAGCTTCTCGGCCCACAAGATCGGAGGTCCGCAGGGGATTGGAGGCTTGTACGTCCGGCGGGGGGCACCGCTTACGCCAAGACAGCATGGCGGACTTCAGGAGCGCGGCCGGCGGGCGGGCACGGAGAGTCTGGCTCATACCGCCGGGTTCGCCAGAGCCGTTGAACTGGTTGTACAAGGGCTGCCGGGTCATCATGAGCAGGCTCTGGAGCTCCGCAGAACACTGCTGGAGGAGCTGGACAAGCAGGTCGGAGCAGGGAGATATGTCATTAACGGAAATGAACAGCATACGGTGCCTGGAATTCTGAATATCAGCTTTCCCGGAGCCGGGACAGATGTGCTGCTGATGAATCTGGATATGGAACAGATTGCGGCGGCCAGCGGCTCAGCCTGTACATCAGGATCTCTGGAAATCTCGCATGTCCTCCGGGCGATGAAGCTTCCGGAAGAACTTTTGAACTCTGCGATTCGCTTTAGTACAGGATTGGGTAATACTAATGAAGAAATGCAGGTTGTTGCCCGGAAAGTTGGAACCGTTTTGAGCCGGCTGCGTACAAGAGACTAGGCGTCCGTACATTCTGGCAGCCGTTCAAGAGGCACTCCGGCTCATGGGAACCCGTATGCAATACTTAAGGTGAGGGGATTTGGGATACCATGAAGCTTCAAGATATGATTGGCCTCACTGTGTATGAAGTTGAAGAGGGTACTGAAGTCGGTGAAATAATCGATATCGGACTGGATTCAAACTGGAATATTACGGGTATTGAACTGGAAAGCAAATCTTTTTTTGGAAGGCATGTGAAAGTTGTGGCATGGGATAATATTGCCGCTTATGGCGAAGATGCTGTCATGATCCGCAATAAAGAGTCGATTATTAAGGTCGACGCTGACCATATATCCTATACTTTCCTCTTGGGAAAGAACAAATTGAAGGACAGGCAGGTGCTTACAGCATCGGGAACGGTGCTCGGGCGGATATCGGATGTTTATTTTGACCAAAAGTTGGGAAACACAATAGTAGCGCTGGAAATCAGTGACGGGCTTGTAACTGATTTGATCGAAGGCCGCAAATGGCTGCCTTGTTCTGAAGAGATGACTATCGGAGAGGATTCTGTACTGGTTCCTGCGATGAGTGAAGAACGGCTCCAAAAAGCCATTAATATTGTTAACGGATAGGTGGAATGTATTATATGAAGTGTCCAAACTGCAACTCCAAGGATATCGGCAAGATCGGCTCCCACCAGTTCTATTGCTGGGGCTGTTTCATCGAACTAACGGTCAACGGCGAGAAAATGTCGGTGTATCAGGTTGAAGAGGATGGCACGCTCAGCTCGCTTGACGATCTGTTCTCGGGTGAAGAGGTTGCACAGGATTTCCCGCAAATCCACGCCTCCTCTTGAGCATGGCCTGATTCATAACCGGCTAACAGTTACATAGATTCGCCGTGCCCAAATACCGGGCGGCTTTTGAAGCCGCCTGGTATTTGGGCTTTTTGCGTTCTCCAAAAACAATTGGAAAAACAACACTGCGAAAGTTGCATCTTTGTTATGCGGGCTAAGGAATTGGTATGTCGTCTCCGGGATACGGACCCTATACTGAAATCGACTGGCACGGGACCAGAATTCAACAAGGTTCTACACGAGGGGGAATGTTCAGATGTACCGCAAAGGAATATCCAAGCTTCTGATTGCCGGATTGCTGCTGTCAGGGATACAGCTTCCGGGAACTACAGGCATAGCGCAGGCAGATAACGGGAAAGACGCAGACAGGCTGTCTGCAAGTACAGGACAGGCAGATGCAGCCCGGGCGGCAGGGTTCGCCGATATGAAGCAGCACTGGGCGTCGGCCGCAGTGAACAGGCTGTCAGCCGCAGGAATTCTGCAGGGGGACGAGGCAGGACAATTCAGACCGGGACAAGCGGTCTCACGGGCAGAGATGGCTGCCATCATCAGCCGCGTGTTCCGTTATGCGGATTCGGGCAGCGCTGTATTCAGTGATGTAAGCGCTTCTTCCTGGTATGGCAAGGATGTAAGCCGCGTGAATGCTGCAGGCGTTATTCAAGGCTACGCGGATGGCCGGTTCCAGCCGGGAGCGGCTGTCACCCGCCAGGAAGCCGTGACTATGCTGAGCCGGGCGTTCTCGCTGGAGGCGGGCTCCCCGGGTGCGCTGGCTGCACAGTCAGATGCGGCAGCGGTCAGCAGCTATGCCCGGGAAGCCGTGAGTGCGATGCTGGACGCCGGTTACCTGCGCGGCGATGCGGACGGCAAGCTGAATCCGCAGGCGCAGATGACCCGGGCCGAGCTGGCCGAGCTGCTGAGCCGGATGGTCGGGTGGATCAGCTCCGGCGAGGGAAGCCAGAAGCTTGGAGCGGTGTCCGGCAATGTGATTGTCAACCGGGCGAATGTGCAGCTCGAAGACGGAACCGTCAGCGGCAATCTCTACGTGACAGCCGGAGCAGGGGAAGGGGAAGTCTCGTTCTCGGGCATTAAGGTGCAGGGAACGGCTCATATCTCAGGAGGCGGTGACCATTCGGTGGTGTTCCGCCAATCTACCCTGGGACAGATCAAGCTGAATAAGCTTACCACCCTGGTAAGGATGGTACTGGAGGATGGCAGCACCGCAGCGCGCATCGAATTGCTTAAGCCGGCGAAGGTGGAGATCGGAGCGGGCTCACGCGCAGAGACTGTGCTCATCGGCGCAGGCGCTGCAGGATCAGAGATCGTGAGCCGGGGGCAGATCGGCCGGCTTGAGAACCAGGGGGAGCGTGTGCTGCTTAACGGCCAGGCGCTCAAGACCGGCGAGACGCTCCGGGACTTGTCCGGCACGGGAGCTACAGCGCAGGCAAGTGCCAAGGCTACCACTGCCCCAGCCCAAGCGGGCGGCGGAAATGCCGGCGGTGACACACCAGTGCCAACCTCAACGTCTTCACCAGCGACGCCGTTGCCGACAGCGGCACCTGCTGTCACGCCAACCCCAACGCCGGCCCCGACTCCGCCAACCCAGAACAATCCATGGGAGCTGGTCTGGAATGACGAATTCGACGGCCAGGCCATTGATGAGGGCAAATGGAATGTACAGGATACCGGGACGGTGTACAATAACGAGCTGGAATATTATCACCCGGACAATGCTTCGCTTACGACAGAGAGCGGGCAGAGCGTACTGGAGCTGGAAGCCCGGAAGCAGGCTTACGGCGGGAAAAATTATACTTCAGCCAAGCTGACCTCGAAGATGAAGGGCGACTGGACCTACGGCAAATTCACCGTGCGGGCCAAGCTGCCGGTTCAGCAGGGCATGTGGCCAGCCATCTGGATGATGCCAACCGATGACGAGACGCAGTATGGACCTTGGCCGGGAAGCGGCGAGATGGACATTATGGAATTGACGGGACCAGTTGCCGGAAAGGCAGAGGCGGAACTCTATCCAAGAACGGTCCATGGCTCGATTCACTACGACATTCCGCACGCGTCCCAGACCAAAACCTATGTACTGCCGGAGGGCCAGACCTTCGCGGATGATTATCACGACTTCACGCTGGAATGGCTTCCGGGCCTGATCCGGTATTATGTGGATGATAAAATGTATTTTGAGACGAGTGACTGGGGAACGATGGCCAAAGGCCAACCAGATTACTATACGTACCCTGCTCCGTTTGACCGGCCGTTCTATATGATTCTGAATCTGGCCGTGGGCGGCGACTGGCCGGGCGATCCGAAGGCCGACTTCAAGTCGGATAAGATGTATGTGGACTATGTAAGGGTCTACAAGTACAAGAACCTGGATCAATGGCCGGATGTAACAGGCAAGCGGCCGATCGATCCGGGGCACTCGGCCCCGCAGCGTCCTGCCCTGGCAGACGGGAATCAGATCTACAACGGGGACTTCAAGGGTACTGTAGCAGCCCAGGGTCAGCCGGAATATTGGGAATTAATTGAGAATGAGGGCGGGAGCGGAACAGCCTCCGTCATTGATGATCAGGATAAGGGCAAGGCGGTGAAGGTTGCCGTCCATGAGGCCGGCAAACAGAATTATTCCATTCAGCTTGCGCAGAAGCCGCTGCTGCTGGAGCGGGGCAAAGCCTATAAGGTAACCTTCGATGCCAGAGCGGACGCAGACCGGCCGCTGATGAGCAAGCTGACCGAATTCGGCGGCGGATGGACGGCTTACTCCGGGGAGCGTAATTTCCAGCTTACACCGGACTGGCAGCCGTATGAGTACAGCTTCACGATGGCCAAGGCTTCGGACAATAATGCCCGCTTTGAGTTCAATCTGGGTCTGAACAGCATATCCGCCTACTTCGCGAATGTAAGGGTGGTAGAGACAGAAGCGCCGCCGGTAGTACGCACCCCGCTGGCTGACGGCAACCTGATCTATAACGGAGGCTTCGATCTGGGAGAAGCACGGCTCGGATATTGGAGCTTTGCCGTTAAGCAGGGCTCGGAAGCAGCGGCGAAGGCCAGTGTAACCAATACACTTGCCCTGCCGATGATGAAGCGGGAGTTCCGGGTGGACGTGCAGAAGGGCGGAGGATCGCCGGAGGATGTGACGCTGACCCAGGCAGGAATTCCTGTGTCTGCGGCAGCCGTCTACCAGCTTGCCTTCGATGCGAGATCGGCCGAGGCGCAGCCGCTTGGCATTAAGCTGGCAAGCAGCGGCGGACAGACGGTCTATCCTGACGGAACCACCTTCACTCTGACACCGGAGTGGAAGAGCTATACAGCAGAAATTGAGCTGTCCGGCGGGTCCGGCACGGAAGCTGCGTTATCCTTCCTTCTGGGCGCGGCTGCGGGACAGACCGAGCTTGACAATGTGCGTCTGGTACGGATGACCGATCCGCCAGTGCTCACGAACTACCTGCATCTGCGCGGAGACCAGTTCTGGAGAGCCTCAGGAACCGGCCTGATTCCGAGCGGCGAAGGCGGCAAGGATGTTACGGATATGGATAAGGGCGACTATGTGGAATACAAAGTGGTACTGCCTCAGGCAGGCAGCATTGTTCCGGTAACCCGCGTATCCAGTGTGCGTGCGGATTCGGAGCTAACGCTGTCAGTGCTGGATGCCGGCAAGCAGAAGGTGGTGACGGAATCTGTCTACAGCACGGCAGTTGGCGATACCGGAGGTCTTCAGTCCTACCGGGCGATCATTGGAGCCCCGCTTGTGCTGCCTGCGGGAAGCTATTACATCCGTCTTGGCGGCAGCGGCTACAATCTGGCGTGGCTGGATCTGTCCCGCGAGCTGGTGGTGAACGGCGGCTTCAAGGACGCTTCCACCGACAACTGGACGCTATACAAGAAGGACTGGGATGACAATGACCCGGGCAAGAGCACTGTAATGAAGGCTGTGTATGGAGAACTGCAGGTTAGCCTCGGAGGAACTGGAACGGAAGCTTGGCATGCACAGGTGAAGCAAGCGGGCATCCCGGTAGAGCAAGGCAAGAAATATCTGCTGCGCTTCGATGCCGATGCTTCGGTAGGCCGGGATATTAAAGCGCTGGTTCAGCATGACGGGACTGACGATGGCAACTGGACTCCTTATCTGGAACAGGAGCTGAGACTCAGCCAAGACGGCAGACACTATGAATATCTGTTCACTGCCCCGGCAACCGATCCTGCAGCCGTGCTCCAGTTCAGTCTGGGCAAGATCACCGAAGAGCTGGGAGCGCACACGGTCAACCTGAGCAATATCTCCTTGCTTCAGGTAAGCCCGGTGCTGGACGGTGAGGCTTACGGGGAGAATCTGATTCCGAACGGGGACTTCTCGGCACCGCTTAAGGGCTGGAGCAGCTACTCCTCCGACAGCGGGGAGTTAGCCATTGACAATGTGGATGGAGCGCTGCAGATCAAGGTGGGCTCCACCGGAACGAACACCTGGGACCGGCAGGTCTTTTATGAGGGAGTCGCTTACAACGAAGGCAATCATTATACACTTACCTTCAAGGCCAAGGCATCGGCTGAACGCAAAATGAATATCAGCATCGGCTGGCTGGATGTAGCAGACAATTACAACTGGCACGGGTATACGAGCAAAATTGTGGATCTGGGCAGCGAATATCAGGAATATACCGTAGAATTCGATGTTGCCGGAGGCAGCACCTCCATCGGCCGCATTTCCTTCGAGCTGGGGGATATCAAGGATGGCGGCACCGGGCATCTGACGGTGGACGTGGATGATATTGTGCTCACGAATAACGGGACAGCAGCTGCACCTTAAGCACCTCGAACATGCTTTGGATTTTGTTATTCAGGCTTACGATTTGGTATTTAGACTGGCCGCATACACTTCTATAATCATTACATGGAGAACGGGCAACCGTTCTTCATGCTTGTTCAGAACCTTCCCCCCATTCTTCGGCCCAATGAGTATACATAACAGGGAATGAGTATCATCCAATAGAAAACAGGAAAAGAGGAGAACCATTCATGATGCTGAAATTCAATACCGCAAGAGCAGCGGCAGCTTCACCTGAGGATATCCTGAGACAGGCATTCGCAGACCGGATAGAGGAAGGCGGCCAGCTAAGCGCCGTCTTCACGGATTCCAGGTGCATCGGGGCTGTTGGCGTAGCGGGCCTTCCGCTCCGGCTGCCTGCCATTCAGGAGCTGTTGAAGCTCCCGGAGGTGGCAGTGCTGCTGCCGAAGGAGGCTGGCGCATCCGCGCTGTTCACCGTGAATGATACAGGTACGGAACTATCCTTGCATATCCGCCATGCCGGAAGACAGGAACAGGCAATAGCCATACCGGAGGCGGCTGCAGGCGCGGCACTGGCGCAGCTTCAGGCTGCACCGGGCTGGGCTGGTGCCCTTAACGCTGAAGGCGAGCATGTCATTGACCTGCGTTCCCCCGTTCCGGGTCCGCACTTCGCGGTCAATCTGCTGCTGGGCAACCGGCTGGAGTTCCCTCATCCGCTCCAGACTACACCGAAGAGCGTGGTAGACCGCCATGGCGGCGGCAGCTTCCGTTCCCATGCGGCTACCCAGGTGCTGGCGACCCGCTGGGATATGCGCCAGGAGGAGAACGGCTTCCCGGCCAACCGTCAATTCTATCTGTTCGAGGACGGGAAGCAGATCTTCTATTCCGCTGATCCGGGCGGAGAAGGCATTGAATCGGCGGTCTGCCGCCATTCACAGAATGTAACCATCATCACGTACAGCCTGTCCGGCGGACTTGAGATTACGCGCACCATCTTCATTCTGCCGCATGCTGAGGGTCTGCCGCTGGCGACTGAGATACAGCGCGTTACGATTACGAACCATGGAGAGAGCAGCCGCCGGCTTCGTCTGGTGTACACGGGCATGTTCGGTTCGGCAGCCCCGGGCGCTCTGTTCGAGGATGTGCTGTATAGCAATGTTATTATGCAAGGCGGCGTATTGCAGGACGCCGATGGTGCCGTGGCTGCAATCAGCCCTGACTATTACCCGGAAGGCGGGCGGCATGATCTGCGCTTCCACACGATGATTATCCACGGGGAAGACGGACCGGTGCTGCCGCGTGAATATTGCGTCAGCTACAATGAGTTCGTCGGCACCGGCTCGCTCCACCGGCCATCCGGTGCGCTGAAGCTGAGCAGCATTCTGCACCGCAAGGGGCCAGGCTTCTTCGCAGTAGCAGGGGAGATTCAGGTTGCTGCCGGAGCCTCAGCAGCGGTTGACCAGCTGACGGGCCTTGTCTCCGACAAGAGCGGTGCTACCTGGAGCGATACGGTACTGGAGGAAGAGGTTGGTGCACTGATCGCCCGCTTCACAAGCCGCAGTGCGGCCGAAGAAGCCTTGGCACAATCCCTGAAGTTCGTGCGGAATTACTCCAGGTTCCTGCAGGTATCCTCCGGGGACGCGGATTTCGACCAGTTCGTGAACCGCAATCTGCCTTTTCAGGTGCTCTACCAGAGCTTTGTCTCCCGCTCCTTCTGTCAGACCCAGAAGGGCTACCGGGAGATCGGCTTCCGTGAAATTCAGGATATGTATGCCTCGATGTATTATTTCGTCGGGATGGGCCGGGGCGGCCTCGTCAAGAGTCTGCTGAAAGAATGGACCAGCATGGTCTTTGAGCTGGGGTATGCGTATCACAATTTCTTCTGGGCCGGCAAAGAGCCGGGCAAATGGTCCGATGATGCACTATGGCTGATCCAGGCTGTATACCGTTATGTTATGCTGACCGGAGATACGGATTTCCTGGATGAGTCTTGTCCGGTAGCAGGCACGGACACAGAGCGGCCGGTATTCGAGACCCTGAAGGCCATTATTGTCTATTCCGGACAGATCTCGATCGGCCGCCACGGCCTGCCGCTGCTCGACTTCGCAGACTGGAACGACTGTCTGAAGCTCGATGACACCTACCTGAACGGCCCGGCCAAGGAAGCACTCTACCGGAAGCAGCTGGAGGCCGGCGGTGTCTTCGGGGATTCGCTGGAGAGTGATTATTCCGAGAGCGTCATGAACGCCTTCCTGCTGAAGGTGGCGGTCGATGAATTGTCCGCTCTGGCCGCCCGCAAAGGTGAGCAGGCGTATGCAGATGAGCTGACCGGCTTTGGAGCCAAGCTGCGCGAACGCATCCAGGCGCATGCCTGGAAGGGAGATTTCTTCGCCCGTGTGTTGTTCAACCGCTATCCGAACGGAGAATACACGTATCTCGGCGCTGCCGGGGACGGGATGTCCTCCGATCCGGCGAAGGACGGCTCGTACTTCCTGAATTCGTTCAGCTGGAGTATTCTGGCGGGCTGTGCGGATGAGGAGCAGATCGCGGTGATGCTGGACACCATGAAGGCGCATCTGATGACGCCTTACGGCATGAAGCTGGTCTCGCCGGTGGCGCTGGGCCGGGTATCCACGCACACGGCATCGGATGAATACTTCCCGGGTGACCGTGAGAACGGCGGCGTATTCAAGCATGCCTGCATGATGGCTGCTGCGGCTATGTTCAAGGGGGCCAAGGAAGTATCCAGCCCGGATCTGGCAGCAGAGCTCTGCCGCCTGGGTTACTGGCTGCTGGACCGGATTATGCCGTTCAAGACGATGGATGATCCGTTTGCCGTCTGCGGGAATCCGCGGTTCTGCACCCAATACAACAACAGCGAGACTGGTGAGAACATCGGTCCGATGCTTAGCGGCACCTCGACCTGGCTCACCCTCTCGCTGATGGAAGCGCTGGGTATTGAATATACGGAGCAAGGCATAGCCCTGAGTCCGGTGCTGCGGGAAGAGCAGACGGAGCTTACCTACACCTTGAAGCTTGGCAGCTCCTCCTACCGGATTCAGGTCCGTAAGCCGGAGGGCTTCCACCGCATGCAGGACGGGGCAACCCGCCTGATGCTGGACGGCCGGGTACTGGAGGACGGCTTGGTACCGGCCGTAGATGACGGCTTCGCCCATGAGGTAGAGCTTATCTTCGCGGACTGACGGAATTACAGCGCCCGGTCACGGTATTCATGCGGAGTCATCCCCGCATATTCCTTGAAGAGCTTGATGAAATAATGGGCGTTGGAGTACCCGAGCTCCGAGGAAACTTCATAAATTTTGAGCGGCGTATGGATAAGCAGATACGCCGCTTTTTCCATCTTTACCTGACTGATATAGTCGCTGATCCGCTTGCCGGTCTCCAGCTTGTACATTTTGGAGAGATAGACCGGATGCATCTGGATATGGTCGGCGATGGCCTGTAGGGAGACATAGTGCAGATTGCGGTTGATATACTCATGTACCTTGCGGATCAGCACGGTCCGGCTGTTCCGCCGTTCGGAATCCGTATGCTCTCTCAGCAAAAGGATAACCTCCATGGCCCACTCCCGCAGCTTGTCCGGCGTCTGAAAGGGAGCCTGCTCCAGCAGCGGATTGCCCACAATCTCGCTCAGCAGCTTGTTATTCTTGTGGGCGAAGTAATAGAAGGCCGTCTCCAAGTGCAGACGGGCTTCCTGGATATGCTCCAGTGACCGCTCGGGACTGTGGATCAGCTCCGATACGATAGCGTTCAGCTTGTCTTCAATGCCCTGCCAGTTGTTCGCTTCGAACATGTGGAACAGCAGCGGAGGCTCATACAGCGGCTGGAGAATCTCCACGGGCTGGGAGCTGCTGTTATCCGTAGTATCGAGATAGATGCCGGTCTCGCTGCCGATATGCTGGCGGATGGCTGAGATGGCGGATTGATAGAGGGTGTAGACCTGATCCGGGAAGTCTCCCCAGCCGGTGGTCACCACGGACAGGCCGCCTCCCATCAGGGTACTGACATGATTCTGCAGCTGATAGGCAGCCTGGGCCACCTCATTTCCCGGATTGCCGCCATGTTCAAGATCCTCCCTGGGCTGCAGCAGGAATACGAGATAGTCATGCACATCCTTGCAGGACCAGATCAGGAACCGGTCCTGGAACAGCTCCTGGGCGATATTAATGATTGCATATTCAAACAGCAGCATGCTGTGCATATCCTGGCGCCGGAAGAATTCCTCGGGGCGGACCACGGCCAGACAGACCAGCTGTCCGGCCGAGAACGGCAGGTCGAACTGGTTCAGCCGCTCCTGGAGCTGCGGCCCGGGCAGCTTCCGTCCCTGCAGCAGCTCCCCGAGCAGGCGGTCCCGCAGGATGGGCAGATGCTCGCGGAAGGTCTGCATCGTCCGTTGGTGGGAGGACCAGGCCTCCCAGTCACTGCGCAGCTTCTCCTGCAGCTTACCGATGACGGCGATCAGCTGGTCGCTGGCTATCGGCTTGAGCAGATAGGCGCTGGCCTGCTCCTCAATGGCCTTGCGGGCATATTCAAACTCCGCATAGCCGGTCAGCATGACCACCCGGATATGCTTCCAGCGCTTGCGGATGGCGGCAATCAGCTCGGTGCCGGACAGCTCCGGCATATTGATATCTGTGACTACAATATCGATGGGATAACGCTGGAGCAGCTCCAGTGCCTCATACCCGGAATAAGCTTTGTGGACCTGTCCGAAGCCCATCTCCGCCCAGGGAATCGAAATGGACAGATCATCGACCACATAGGGTTCATCATCAACCAATAGAATTTGGTGCATCAGGTTCCTCTTTCTTCTCCATACGGAGAGTTGTTATTAGACCGCCTTCCGGTGAAGGAGCAATCATCAGGCCGGAAGCCTCGCCGTAATGTAATTTGAGACGCTGCTGGACATTCCATAGCCCGCAGCCTCCATCCTCACGCGTAGTTTCGTTGATACGCGCCTGAAGTGCGGCAATGGCTTCCTCTGTCATACCGGCGCCGTTGTCCTCAACGGTTATGAGAACGGCTTCTCGGGTATGGCGGCCGGTGATCCGGATGGAGCCCGGGCCGATTTTTCGCTCAATGCCATGAATGATACTATTCTCTACCAGAGGCTGAATCAGCAGCCGCGGAATGTGCAGGTCCAGCAGCCCGCTCTCCATATCCATCTCGTAGCAGATACGCTGCTTCCGCAGGTTCTGGATCTTCAGGTAATTCTCCAGCAGCTTCAGCTCATCCTGAAGGGTGGTGAGGGAATGATCGACCCTGGTGATATAGCGGTAATATTCGCCTAAGCTGAGTGCCATCGCCTCGACGGACTCGGTATCTCCTATGGCGGCCTTGCTCTTGATGAAGAACAGGCAGTTGTACAGGAAATGCGGATTGATCTGTGATTGAAGCTGCTTCAGATGGGCATCCTTGGCCCGGAGCTGCTCCAGATAGACCTGCTCGATCAGCGACTGAATCTTCTCGGCCATGTCATTGAATTCCTCATTCAGCAGCGTGAACTCCGGGTTGGTCCGGGTATGGATCCGGGTAGACCAGCGCCCTTCCTTCATCCGGTTGAGCGAACGCAGCAGCAGGCTCACCGGACGCTGCACCTGGCGGTAGAGCTGCAAGGAGAACAGCAGGCTCATCACCAGCAGGATAGCCGATCCTGTCAGGAAGGAAGAGCGGCTGCTGCGGATCGGCTCAAGAATCTGCTTCAGCGGTGAATAATGCACGACCTGCCAGTCGATGGCCGAGGAGGGCACCGAGCTGACCAGGAAGCTGCCCTGCTTAAGATCGAAGATGCCGGAGGTACTCTTCCCGGCCGTGATATTCAGTGCCGCGGTGACCTGCTCCGCCATCTGCCGGTCCGAACTCCGCGAGAGGATGACGCCGAATGACGGATGGTACAAGAAGGTGTCCCCCGTGTTCTGCGACTGGTAGGCATCGAACATCCGTTCAATATTGGAGACCGGCAAATACATGGACATCAGCAGCTGCGCCTCGCGCGGCCGGCTTGTTGCCTGGGCAGGGTCCGATAAGAGCAGCCGGAAGCCTGCCTCCGCGCCGGCCCTGTCCGCCGAGATATACTCCCAGCCCGCCGGGAGCGGCTTGTGCAGGACAGAGACATCGAAGGACAGCGAGGAATCCGAGCCCAAGGTCTCCCCGCTGAAGGGCTTGTACAAGACAATCTGGTTCTCCCACGTACTGGAGCTGGTCTGGAGGGACAGCTTCTCCAGCACCGTCATAATCGTCTGGGCGGGATCAATAAGATGGCCCAGCTGCGTAATCTGCTCATAATCGCGGATGGTGGGATCTCTCTGCAGGGCATACATGCTGCCCGCCAGCTGGTTGATGTTGTTATCCATCTGCTGGGTCAGAAATTCCAGATGATTAAGGTCGGTGGTTTTGATCTGACTTGTAATGACTCCGACATCCTTACGGTAGGATGAGCCGTAGAATAAGAGTGTGGCGGCAATCAGCGAGAGCAGGATTGCCACCATTTTAATGAACAGGTTGGGACGCCATGCCACCATAAAGATCATCCTTTGCAAGACATTTGCTGTAATATGGAGAAGTGTATCATAAGATTATGAACTCTACGAAAAGCAGGTGGTTATATGAAAGTCCGTTCACCGCTGTTCCTGCTGCTCCTGATGTTGTCAGGCTGCTCCTGGGACAGCACCGAATATAGTCAGCCGCCCGCTTCACCGTTAAGTACAGCCCCTTACTTCGATGTTAAGGAAGGCAAATATGATCCTCCGGTAGACCTGTACACCGTAGGCTCTGTGAACCCCAATCTGAATTTCATCAAAGGGGAGAGCCTGGAGCACAACGTACATACGGCCTGGGCAGAGGAGCGGCTTGGCATCCGTATCCGTTATCTCTGGACGATCTCCGGCACCACAGAGACCTACGCCAACAAGCTGAGGCTGGAGCTGGCCAAAGGCAATATGCCTGACATCGTAACGACGAGAGATGCCGATATTATCCAGGAGCTGATTGATTCAGGGCAATTCATGGAAGTCGGCGACCTGTTCGAGCAGCATGCGTCCGAGGTGTGGAAGAAGGCTGTTGCCGAGGATGCTTCGGCATGGAACCCCTTCATGCGCGGCGCGCACAGGTATGCCATTCCCATTATGGATTATGAATATAACTCCGATCCGCTGCTCTGGGTCCGCCAGGACTGGCTGGACAAGCTCAATATGAAAGCCCCGCAAACCCTGGATGAGCTGGAGCAGGTCATGGATGCCTTCGTCAACCGGGACCCGGACGGCAACGGGATCAAGGATACCTACGGCCTGTCGGTCGGATTCCGCAACGGTCCCAGCACCTGGATGGGAGACAGCAGCTGGGTGTTCGGCGCCTACGGTACGGTTCCTGAGCAGTGGAACCGCCGGAGTGACGGCACTCTGGAATACGGCTCTATCCAGCCGGGAGCAAGGAAGGCTGCCGGGCTCATGAAGCAATGGGTACAGCGCGGTTATCTGAGCGCTGACAGTGCCTGGCTGGATGAGGAGGGGGCGGCGAACCAGTTCATCTCCGGCAAGGCGGGCATCATTGCCGGCCCCCACTGGATGCGCGGCTGGCCGCTGTCCTCCTTGACCAAGCGTGACGCTGAGGCGCGCATCCGGGCAATTGCCATCCCTTCGGGGCCAGGTGGGCTCACCATGAGAAGAGGGACCCTGCCTGTCAATGGTGCCATTCTGATTAATAAGCAGATGAAGCACCCTGAAATCTTTTTTACGTATCAGAATTATTTGTTCGATTCATACGCTACCTCGACCGGCGAGTTCGCCCATGGCCTTGCGGAGGGCTATGACTGGTCCATGGCGGGCGGCCAGCCGAGCGCCCAATCTTCTGCGCTGCCGCTGGGCGGCATCCGGGTAGCCTCCTACACGCTAACCTTCGACGGGGCCCGGATTCCCTCCGGGGTCATCCGGGAGATCCCGAAGGACATTGCCCCTGTGCTGCTGGGCCAGAAGGAGGCTTCCCGCAAGGAGCAGTTCACGGGACCTCCGACAGCGACGATGAAGCGTGACGGCGAGCTGCTGAAGAAGCTGGAGCAGAAAAGCTTCATCAAAATCATCTTCGCGGACAGCCCGCTTGAAGAATTCGACGAATTCGTGCACAAGTGGAACACCTACGGCGGACTTACCGAAACCATGGAGGTCAATGCCTGGGACAGCAGCAGCCGCTAAATACCGCAGGGACAAGAAACCGCCTTTATAATAAGGCGGTTTCTTGTCGCAGATACGCTTGGGTGCTTCTGCCTGTTTGCCTGGCGGCGGCCCCACCCGGATCTGTTCCTCCTGTGCTGTATTCTTGCTATATATCGTACAGAAGGACGGCAGCAGCCGCCATACCAATGTGGCGATTGGAATAACAAATATTGAAGATGAGCCGCCATGATCCGCATAGACAAAAGGACCCCGGCGGATGCCGCTTGCGCATCGCCGGGGTCCATCTCCTGCCTGCAAGTTAGTTGCCTGTGAATTTCAGCCAATCGTAATAGGCGTAGAGCGGGTTCGCCCCGTTATAGGAACCGAGCCAGGAATCCACACCCGTTCCGTTCCAGAGGTTCATCATGATTTTACCGGGCCGGGAGGGGATGTTGCTGGTTGCCGTATGCTTCAAGACCCCGTCTACATACCATTTAATATAACCCGGCTGCCAATCGAAGGCGTACGTATGATAGCTCTGGGAAGCATCGAAGCCGAGATTGACAATCTTCTCATGGCCGCCAACGCCGTTCGTGTAATAGTTGAATTGGACCTTGGTGGTATCCTTGCCGAGGAACTCAATATCAATCTCATCCCAGGGCGTGCCGTCTGAAGGCCCGGTGTAGGTGAAGAAGGAGGAGACGATCCCGCTGTTCTTGGCCGGCTTCATGCTGACCTCGTATTTGCCGTAGCCGTACTTGTACACAGAGCGGTACTCCGCGCCGTCAAATTTATTATTGCTGGGACTGGTCAGGGCCAGACGAAGCTGTCCGCCGCTGGTGAAAGAGATGTTATTCGCACGCCAGGTACAGTTGAACATGGAGCCATTCGAGTAGCCGTCTGCTTTTTGCCAGGTTGCGGGGTTGAAGTAGGTCAGTGGCTCATCAAAGACGGTGGCCGCCGAAACGGACGGAGCTCCTGTCAGCAGACCGGCAAGCAGCAGGGTCATCCCTGCACCGAATAGCTTGTGTAGCGTTCTCCTCATATACAATACCCTCCTTATGATGTAAGCGCTTTACAATATGATTGTAGCGGACCTTGAACCCGGCAACTATACCAACCTGCGAATCGAAATAACAAAAAACCAATTTTTTGCAGAGCGGAGTATTTCATTCCCCTCCCACACATACTAATATGCATGATGGTTAAGGGCTGTACACGTTCAGGAGGGAGATTATGGAGGAGTGGTTCCGCAGTAAATGGCTCCGCTGGATGACCGGCGTGTTGCTCTCACTGATTATTCTATATTTCGTCTGGCTGCTCCGTCCGATGCTGAATGGGGTATTCCTGTTTCTAAAAGCGATCCTGGCCCCGTTCCTGGCCGCCATGATTATCTCATATGTACTGAATCCGGTGGTCACTATGCTCTCCCGGAGAAAAATGCCGCGCAGCGTAGCCGTCCTGCTGATCTATGCGGTGTTCCTGACCTCGCTTGCGGTGATTCTAATCAATCTGATCCCGATGTTCATTGAACAGCTGGAGGAGCTGAACGAGCATCTGCCGGAGATGACGCTGCACGCGCAGGGGCTGATGAAGGGCATGAATTCCAGACTGATTCCGCCCGGGGTGGAGACGGGAATGAATAACTGGTTCTATCAGCTGGAGAACCGCCTGGCCGAAGGCATCTCCCACTTCCTTAATAATATCGCTTCGACCATTGGCGTGCTGTTCAACGCATTCATTGTGCCTTTTCTCGTGTTCTATATTCTGAAGGACTTCGAGGTATTCGAACGGATGGTGGTCTCCTGTCTGCCCCGTTCGCGCCGCAAGTCGATTGTGATGCTGTTAAAAGACATTGATGAAGCGCTCGGCAACTATATCCGCGGGCAGTTTCTCGTCTGCATCATCATCGGTGTGCTCGCTTATATCGGCTACGCGATTATCGGCATGCCTTATGCGCTGTTGTTCGCCTGTGTTGTCGCGGTATTCAACATTATTCCTTATATGGGTCCGTTTCTGGGGGCGGCCCCGGCCATTATAATGGCCACAACCTTGTCGTGGCGCCTTGTCCTGCTGGTGGCGGTGGTGAATACCCTGTGCCAAATGCTGGAGAGCAACGTGATCTCTCCGCAGGTTGTAGGACGGAAGCTGCATCTGCATCCGCTGCTGATCATCTTCGCGCTGCTGGTCGGCGGGGAGATCGCCGGAATGATCGGGCTGATTCTGGCCGTTCCTTTCTTCGCCGCCGCCAAGGTGGTTATTCAGCATATCATCGGCTATTATATCCGCAGAAGGCCGGCATAAAGCAGCCGTAATTCATCCCGTCACATGCAGGAACAGGGGGACCTGCGGCTACTTCGGGTGAAAGGATTGACGGTACATGTATCTTTTGGTTATAATGTGGTGAATATTACGATAAGAAGAGTCATTATAGCAATGCGATGAAGAGGAGTATTAATTCGTGAGACCGTTATTGCAGAGAGCCGGCACCCCAGGTGCGAGCCGGTTAACGGACCGCAGTGAACTCACCTCCGAGTAATGGCGCAAGCCGCAGGTTCCTAGGGACCGGCGAGTGAACCGCCGTCGCCTCACCCCCGATACAGGGTGTCAAAGTGAGTGCCGGACAAAGAATGTCCGCCGCTAACTAGGGTGGTACCACGGGAATTCATACCTCTCGTCCCTAGCGATTATACGCTAGGGATGGGAGGTTTTTTTGCGGTTAGCCCGGCGTAGCGGGCGAGTCCTGAGCAGGCCAGAGCGATTATGTTGACTCGCTCCGGCTCCCGGCCCGGCAAATCATGGGCGGGTACATGGCCTTGCCGTGGTTTTTACGGCCCGGCGAATCATGGGCGGCTCTTGGGCTTTGCTGTTCTGCCGGGTAAGTGAATTGGTTATTACAGATTTTATGTAAATATAAAGGAACGGAAAGAAATTTTGGAGCTGTAGCAACGTTAGTGGCCGCCTTTATACTCGGATTTCTACCTTGAAGCTTATAATCAGAAATCCGAGTATAACAGCGGGCGGAAGCCCAAAACTTTCTGCAGTGACCCTTATTTACAGTATTTTTTTACAATAGAGTTACCTAATACAGCAACACTCCAAGGAGGAGCACAAGATGAGCGATAATATTGGATACCGCGCCCAGACCATCGAGCCGAAATGGCAGAAATTCTGGGACGAGAACAAGACCTTCAAGACAAGTGAAGAATCAGGCAAGCCGAAATTCTACGCCCTGGATATGTTCCCGTATCCTTCCGGCGCAGGGCTGCACGTAGGCCATCCGGAAGGCTATACCGCCACCGACATCGTGTCCCGCTTCAAACGGATGCGCGGCTACAACGTGCTGCACCCGATGGGCTGGGATGCCTTCGGACTTCCGGCAGAGCAGTACGCGATGGATACCGGCCAGCATCCGCGTGACATTACCTTCAAGAACATTGACAATTTCCGCCGCCAGATCAAGTCGCTGGGCTTCTCCTACGACTGGGACCGTGAGATCAGCACGACCGATCCGGGGTACTACAAGTGGACGCAGTGGATTTTCATCCAGCTGTACAATCGTGGACTGGCTTATGTGGCCGAAGTATCGGTGAACTGGTGTGAGGCGCTGGGAACGGTTCTTGCGAATGAAGAAGTCATCGACGGCAAAAGCGAGCGCGGCGGCCATCCCGTCGTCCGCAGACCGATGCGCCAGTGGATCCTGAAGATTACCGAATACGCCGACCGCCTGCTGGAGGATCTGGAGGAGCTGGACTGGGAAGAGAGCATCAAGGATATGCAGCGCAACTGGATCGGCAAATCGACCGGCGCTGAGGTGACCTTTGCGATTGAGGGGCATGAGGCTGTGCTTGAAGTGTTCACTACCCGTCCCGATACCCTGTTCGGAGCAAGCTATTGCGTACTCGCACCGGAGCATAAGCTGGTGGATGCCATCACCACGGATGAGCAGAAGGCAGCCGTTGCCGAATATCGCGACAAGGCTTCCCGCAAGAGCGATCTGGAACGCACGGATCTGGCTAAGGAGAAAAGCGGTGTATTCACCGGCGCGTATGCGATTAATCCGGTGAACGGCGCGCAGGTGCCGATCTGGATTGCCGACTACGTGCTGGCGGGCTACGGAACCGGAGCCATTATGGCCGTTCCGGGCCATGATGCCCGCGACTGGGAATTCGCCAAGCAGTTCGGCCTGAACATTATCGAAGTGGTGCAGGGCGGCAATATCGAAGAAGAAGCTTACTCCGGTGACGGTCCGCATGTCAATTCGGGATTCCTCGACGGCCTGTCCAATACTGAAGCGATAGCTCAGATGATCACCTGGCTGGAAGAGAAGGGCAGCGGTAAGGGCAAAGTAACCTACCGCCTGCGCGACTGGCTGTTCAGCCGCCAGCGTTACTGGGGCGAACCGATTCCGATTCTGCACCTGGAAGACGGCACGATGAAGACCGTGCCTGTGGATCAGCTGCCGCTGGTGCTGCCGGATGTGGATGCGATCAAGCCATCGGGCACCGGGGAATCTCCGCTGGCGAATGTGACCGAGTGGGTGGAGACGGTGGATCCAGAGACCGGCATGAAGGCCCGCCGCGAGACCAACACCATGCCGCAATGGGCCGGCAGCTGCTGGTACTACCTGCGTTATATCGATCCTCACAATGATCAGGAGCTGTGTTCACCGGAGAAGCAGAAGGAATGGCTGCCGGTTGACCTGTACATCGGCGGAGCCGAGCATGCGGTGCTTCACCTGCTGTATGCCCGCTTCTGGCATAAGGTGCTCTATGATATCGGCGTAGTCGATACCAAGGAGCCGTTCCACAAGCTGGTCAACCAGGGAATGATCCTGGGAAACAACAACGAGAAGATGAGTAAATCGCGCGGTAATGTCATTAACCCGGATGAAATCGTGGAAGCTTACGGCGCTGATACACTGCGCGTCTATGAGATGTTCATGGGTCCTTTGGAAGCAACGAAGCCTTGGAACGAGAAGGGTGTCGAAGGCATTCACCGCTTCCTCTCCCGCGTATGGCGCCTGTTCGTGAATGAAGACGGCAGCCTCAGCGCGAAGATTACAGAGGGCGGCGGCACGGATGAATTCAAACGCACCTGGCACAAGACGCTGAAGAAGGTAACCGAAGACTTCGAGCATCTGCGTTTCAATACGGCAATCAGCCAGCTGATGATTTTCATCAATGACGCTTACAAGCAGGAGAGCCTGTCCAAGGAAGCGGCAGAACAGTTCGTACAGATGCTGTCCCCGCTGGCACCGCATATTGCCGAAGAGCTGTGGGAGCTGCTGGGCCATGAAGGAAGCATCAGCTATGTCGCCTGGCCATCCTATGATGAAGCTTGGACCGTAGATGCTGAGGTTGAGATCGTGGTGCAGGTCAACGGTAAAATCGTCCAGCGCGCGCTGATTCCGGCGGATATGGGCCAGCAGGAGATGCAGGACCACGCCCTGGCCCTGCCGAATGTGAAGGCGGCCGTCGAAGGCAAAACCGTACGCAAAATCATTGCCGTTCCCGGCAAGCTGGTAAATATCGTAGTGGGTTAAGCGAAGAACGCAATTCTGCCCGCAGCAACGGAGGTTTCCGTGCTGCGGGCTTTGTTGCTGTTTAGGCGCCGAGGGAAGGGCCCCATGCATCACAGGCGGTAACATTTTAAGAGGAATCCTGTCAAAAGTGCAACAATACTGCCCCAAAGAAGCAGTCTATGCTGAAATCCTGCACGAACTGCAACAAATTCAGCACTAACTTGCTCTAAACACCGAAATTTGTGCAAATAATGCAACATTGTACTTCAACCCGTAAAAGGTATAGAGAAATCCTGCAAAAAGGGCAACATTACTGCTCCTTAAAAGCGGCCGGTGAGAGAGGCATTAGCATCGTTCACCCGCAGGGTGATTTTGTTCAAATATAAGAATTTATATGTTGCACACGATAACTTATCCTTCTATTTCTCGCTGAAACGGTACCGTCCTTTAAAAGGACGGCAAAGCCGTTTCCACTTGGTTTCGGGCGGCCTAGCCTGGAGCGTGAACGATGGCTTCAAGGCTGGTACCGCGAAGATTAGCGCGTGTGGCCCGTTCAAAGCAGGGTACCGTGCGGCGGGATGACAAGCGGTATAGGACAGATGAGGGCAGCTTAACGGTCGATGCGGCTCTGGGCGATACTGCCAAGCCCGAACAGCTCGTCGAGCTTTTCCACATCCTCATCATACTTGTCATGTGTGGTGGTGATCAGGCGTTCAAAAACCCCTTCCAGACTGGTCTGCAAGTGATTCAGGGCTTGCGCGGTAATACCCCCGCGGACGGCTACCCGTTCCTGCAGCTCCTGCGGGGTGAACGAGCCTTTGGTCAACAGCTTACCCGTACCCAGCAGCATCTCCCCTGCGAGCCGGGTGACCAGGGCTTCGTCGATGCCGGTTGCTTCAACAGCCGCTTCAATCCACCGCTCCAGGAAATAGCTAAGAAAGGCCGGGCCGCAGCTAGAGAAATCTGAGGCAATCCGCGTATGGCCCTCAGGAATTTCCTCCGGAACTCCAATGCAGGAGAATAGCTGGAGCAGCAGGAGCCTGTCTTTTTTATTTAATCGGCTTCCAAAAATGCACAGCGAACTCCCGCCTCTGACGGAATGGGTGATGCTGGGAATGATTTTGGCGACCTTGGAGGGCAGGGCCGATTCCAGATGGTAGAGCTGCACAGGGCTTGTAATCGATACAACGATCTGGTCGCTGCGCAGATAAGGGGCGATCTCATCGGTTACCCGCTTGAACTGCAAAGGCTTGACACACAGGAACACCAGGTCGCTCTCCGAGGCGGCTTCGATGTTGCCGGAGCATATCGTAATTCCGGGATGAAGCTTCTTCAGCTCCATCAGCCTGCCCGGGCTGCGGTTGCTGGCCATCACATCACATGGATCAAGGGCTCCCGACCGAAGGAAGGTGTCGATCAGCAGACTTCCCATGCTGCCTGTTCCGATAAATCCCACTTTCATCCTGTGGTACCTCCTTTCTTATGCTGCTGGCTTACAGTGATACTCTTCGTTAAATGTATGCACACCAGACTTGGACCAATGACAGGTTTTAATCGGGTTTTTGAATAAAATTCCAGTTCGATGAGGGAGGACAACCTGATGGATAAAAGAATGATCATCTGCGCCATCACCGCCGCGCTGCTGGGCGGCGGCCTGGTATGGGCCGCAGATCATAAAGCACAGGACACCGGCATCGCCGGATGGACGACGCTGAACGCCGGAATGGCGCAGGCGCTGGGAGTGGCGGACATAGGTGAGGGTGGCAGTGCCGCCGCCGGGGCTAATGGCGGGAGTGCGGCGGACGGGGCTGATGGTGGGAGCGTAGCGGCGGGTGGAAGTATGACAAGTGGGGAGGCAGGCGGTGAGGATGCTGGTCGCGATACGGCAGGTAGTGGAGTGGCTGGTAGCGAGGTAGCTGGTGGTGGTAAGGCGGGTAGTGGAGTGGCTAGCGGGAGTGCGGCTGGGGACGGGGCAGGTGGCTGGAGTGTTGCAGGTGCGGCGGGTAGTGGAGATGCAGGTGGCGAGGTAGCTGGTGGCGGTAAGGTGGGTAGTGGAGCAACTGGCAACGCAGCCACGGGTGGTGCAACAGTGGACACAGGAGCTGGCGGGAGTGTGACTGGTAATGGAGTTGCTGGTGCGAATGTTGTAGGCGAGGCGGGTAGCGGAGTTATTGGCGGTGCGGCCACCGGTGATGGAACAGCTGGAGCCGCTGGCATTGCAGTCCCGGCAGCGGCTGACGGCCGGATCAATGTGAATACAGCCGATGCCAAAGCGCTCATGGACCTGCCGGGCATTGGAGAGAAAAAGGCGCAGGCGATTATCGACTACCGCACCAGTAAGGGAGCCTTCCGCAGCGCGAACGAGCTGGGCAAGGTGAAGGGCATCGGCCCCAAGCTGCTGGAGAAGCTTAAGCCGCTGGTGGCATTTTAAGGCCGCCGTCCTGAATGTCTCCGTCTCCGAACAACCCGTCTGTCGGGGAAGCAGTTGGATTTCCTCCACTTAATAAATCTTAAATGCTACCTTGACGAACAGTAAGTGGATTTAGGGCATCTAATTTAGCCTGAATGCGCTGAATCAGCAATTTGCAATAAATTAAGTGTCATTTTTCCAACTACTAGCTTACATTCGGCGCTTTTACCAGTAACAGTTGTAGTTTTTCCACTTAGCGGGCTCTATACTCTGAGCATGGACAGAGGCAAAGTAAGCTGCAATTGCACTCAGTGCATTAGATTAGCCCACAATCCGCCTGATAACTGAAGCTGCTGCACTTCGTACATTAGAATTTTGCAAAAGAGGGTCTTTGGAGACTAAATGAGAGAATCAATTGTATGAAGTGCAGCAGAACGTGACTTAGGCGCTGAGAATGCAATTTCTACTGTATGAAGTGCAATCACACCCGACTCTACAGATGAGCTGTAAAAGTGGGCGGGACGGGAGATCTAAGTGAGAGTTAGGTGAAATGTGGGGTGTTACGGGCTATCAATATCCTAGTGAAAACGCAGACAGGTATGCTACAATAATGAACAACTATTGAAGAGAAAGTGGAGATTACTGATGACTGTGGCTTACCGCAAGAACTGGGATACATACTTCATGGATATTGCCTGCATGGTCTCCACCCGTTCGCGCTGTCCCCGCCGCCATGTCGGCGCGGTGCTGGTGCAGGGGAAGAAGCTGCTGGGTACGGCCTATAACGGTGCGCCGATGGGCGTTCCTGACTGCTCGGAAGCAGGCTGTATGGTATCTGAGCAGTACGAGCGTGAGATGATAGACGGTGTAGAGACAATGGTCAAAAAGCAGCGCTGCATCCGCACGATCCATGCCGAGCAGAATCTGCTGCTGTTCACAGACCGGAGCGACCGGGAAGGCAGTACGGTCTACGTTACTGATGAACCCTGCTGGACTTGTGCTAATATGCTGGCTAACAGCGGAATCGTGGAGATTGTCTACCTGCGCCCGTACAAGAAAGACATGGGAAAGGTGCAGGCGATGCTCTCCTCCAAAGGGATCGTGTTCCGTCAACTGGAGAACTATGAGCCGCCTAAGGAAACGATGATTTCGGTATCTGAATAACCAGCATCTACGGATGGGCTGACGGGCTTAACATAGTTGGCTGAACGAGCCGCGAAAAGAATAGTGACGGGCTCCAGAGGAAGAACCTCTGTACACGCATTTGTATGCGTATGCAGGGGTTCTTTGGCGTCTAGTGCTAATTAGGAAGGAGAGATGATTATGAACAGAAGGCCGCTCTTAAGCTTTACGGTCTGCTGGGTAGCGGGAAGTGCCGCAGGATGTTTGTTCTCTGGCCGCAGTCTGCTGTTCTGCCTCACAGGGCTGCTGTTGCTGCCTGTAGTCTGGGCGGTGAGCGGCAGAATACGCTGGAGGATGGCTGGGGTGTTGGTGACAGCACTGATTGTGGCATCCTTATACTGGGAATATAGCGAGGTACGCAATGTGAGTCTGCTGCCTGAGGTGTTGGGGCAACCAGTAAGCGAACTGAATGAAGCCTATATAACAGCCGCAGGCGTTATCGCTTCTCCGGTGGAGCGGGACGGGGACCGGGTTGACTTTGTCGCGAAGCTGTCCAGTGTCAGACTACACCAGCAAGGGGAACAGTCTGCCGCAGCGGGAGCGGTGGAGAGGGAGGCTGAAGGTGAACGTGTAACTGTACAAATCAAGCTCCAGGAGGAGAGTGAAATTGCGGTGGCTGCGCAGTGGCAGCGGGGAGACCGGGTGGTCATTGAAGGGGAGTTGATCCAACCGCAGACAGCGCGCAACTTTGGCGGATTCGACTACCGGGCCTATCTGCTCACCCAAAAGATTCACTGGCTGCTAAAAGGAACGGGAACAGCCAGTGTAAAGGTTAACCCCCAAGTCTCGTGGGAGCCGTCCAGGATTCTGCGCTGGAATGATAAGGCAAGATCCGTACTCGGTGCAGAAATGAGCCGCTTATTTCAGGAGCCTCATGCGGGCTATATGAAAGGCCTTGTCATCGGTATCCAGAAGGAGCTAGACCCGGAGACCTTCAGACAGTTCTCTCAGCTCGGACTGACCCATATTCTCGCCATCTCGGGGATGCATGTGGCGGTGTACGTCGGAGTAATCCTGGTTCTTCTGCGCCGCTGCCGCTTAACCAGGGAAACCGCACTAACGGTGACCTTGCTGCTGGTGCCGGTCTATGTGCTGCTGTCCGGGGCCGGACCGTCTGTGATCCGCGCTGGGATCATGAGCATGATTGCCTTGCTGGCGGCAAGGCTCGGCATGCTCAAGGATGGGCTCAACATTCTGGCTTCATCCGCTCTGATGATGCTGGTCTGGAACCCTTATCTGCTGCTTAGTGTCAGCTTTCAGCTGTCTTTTCTGGTAACGGCAGGACTCATGGTGTACACACCGCTCGCTGCGCCGCTGTTCAAGCAGTTACCGGGTTGGCTGGGCAGCAGTCTCTCCGTAACGATTATTGCTCAACTGGTCTCGTTTCCGCTGACGATTTATTATTTCAACCAATTCTCATTGTTGTCGGTTGCCGCCAATCTACTGCTGGTTCCCTTCATCACTTTCTTGGTGCTGCCTTTGGGAACACTGGCACTGCTCCTCGGAAGGGCCTGGAATGCAGCTGCACTCCTGACTGCGCAGCTTGCGGAGATACTAAATAATATCACTTTTGTGGCAGTAGAGTGGGTGAACGGATTCACTGCCGGGGTGCTGATCTGGGCTTCGCCATCCTTCCTGTGGATCTGCCTCTATTACGGTCTGTTATATGGTTTGTTACATGCGTTGAAACGGAGGACTGAGGCCATGCTTGTTCCCCAGTTCATGGACGATGAGACCCGTCCGCTGGCAGAGCTGGAGAGGCCGGAACCGCTGGGTAACCATATCAACACCACCAACCAGCCAGATTTGCCATCCACTGCAAACAGCGGTCGAGCAGCCTTGGCCTTCCAAGCCTATCCGCCGACTGGAGCTACGCGCTGGAGTAATTCCGCAGCCATACTGTGTGCCGTAGGCCTGACCATTCTGCTTTATAAGGGCTATAACGCTGAGGCTATACGCGACGGCTTCGGTTCCATCAGTTACCTGGACATAGGCCAGGGGGACAGCAGCCTGATTACCACGCCGGGCGGAGCCCATATCCTGGTGGACGGCGGCGGGACCGTTAGCTTCGGCAAAAGGGAGGCATGGCGCATACGCCGCAGTCCGTTCGAGGTCGGGGCGAAGACGCTGCTGCCGCTCCTGAAGCAGCGGGGTATCCACCGGCTGGACGCGGTTATCCTGACGCATGGCGATCAGGACCATGCCGGAGGGCTCCAGGCGGTGCTGGAAGGGCTGCCGGTATCGGCGCTGCTGTTCAACGGAACACTGGCCGACACGGAGCCGTATACCAAGCTGATGACGACTGCACTGGAAGCGGGTGTCCGGCTATATCCGGTGCAGCAGGGCATGACGCTGGAACCGGACGATGCCACGCGGCTGAATTTCCTTTGGCCGGATCAGGGAGCGGATGGACAGACCCTGCCGGAGGAAGTGGAGGACCAGAACCACGAATCGGTGGTGTTCCGGCTGGAGATGAACGGCCGGAGCTTTCTTTTCACAGGAGATATGGATCAGGCTGCAGAGGAGGCCATCCTACATTCCGCAAGTCAATCCGGGATTAAGCAAGGCAGACCCATCGATGCCCTCAAGGTCGCCCACCACGGCAGCAAAACCGCCACCAGCGCAGACTGGCTGGCCTTCTGGAACCCCGGGGCCGCTGTTATCTCAGCCGGTGTGAATAACCTGTACGGGCATCCCAATGGCGGTGTGCTGGACCGGTTGGCTGACGCAAATACTGAGATCTACCGGACCGATCAGCAGGGGGAGATTCAGCTTAGAGTGGGCAAGGAGGGAATCAACGTACGCCATAAGCTCAATTAGTGTGTAAATAGCCTTAGAGTTTAAACTATACTTCTTTATGCTTGTTTCAACTCCCTTTAGCTATTGAGCAAGTAATTGTATCGAATAAAATTTGGAATACAAAAAACAAGCCCACTCTCCGATATTCAGGAGAGGGGCTTGCAGTCATATTAAAACTTATAAAAATTGAAGCACCGTAATAAACAAACCGCGTTGAGTTTTTAGAATGATATTTGTCCACTAACAATAACTGAACCTGCCGATAAATTAGTTATAAAGAATCTAATATGAGTTGCACCAGCATAATGGGCATAAGCATAGTTAGATGTGTCAGTAAAACTCTGTATAGTTTGTCCATTGTCAGTATTGAAATGTCCATATTGCATAGTTGTTGGACTTGTTTGATTAGTGGAAAAACTCATACTAACAAGAGTAGTGGTAGCTACCGTCCACGGCTGACCATCAGATCTGGAATAAATCATTTTTACGCCTTGTGGAATGGTGTGACTGCTTAAAGGGGTCACGCTTTGTATTGAAAAATCATTTGAAGATTTAACAGCTTTCGAATCAACGGGTAAAATATAAAAATAAATTTTTGTATTATCTTCTGTGTCTACTAGACCTGAATCAACTATTAGGGGTTCTGTGAAAGAGCCTGCATTCTTTACAATTTCATTAACTGCACTTGAAATTTTTTCTTCAGTTAATTTAACAGAGTTATCCTTTGCAAATACCATGTTTGGGAAAACCAGAATTAAAATAATCATTGAAAATAATAAAAGCTTTTTAGAATTAAACCTCAATATAATTCCTCCTTTGTAAATTAAAATTAGTGATTACTTCTGGCGTTTTGTAGTCACTCAATACATAATCATCTAATTTTTACCTAATTAATATATTACATATAATAGAACTTAATTACAATAATAAATAAAAAAATAAATTTATGGTTCATTTTTGAGTGCATATAGGATAAAATATAATAATAAATCCTTTTTAAGGTAATGGAGAGATTTGAGTAAACCTAATAAGAACTAAATATTCAAGGAGGTTAAAAATGATTAAAAAGTGGTTACTTTCATCGTTTGAAATTAACTTGAGATTTAGGAGAGTTTATTTGCTAACTACTATTGGAGTTATAGTTATTGCAATTAGTATAGTTTTTGCTTACAGAGAAAATCCAAAAAAATCCAATGTCCCATTCCTAGTAGGGCTTTCTGAGCAAGAAGCCGTAACACTATTAGAAAATCTTAATTTGCGTGTAAACATAAAAGAAGATGCCAATAATTATCTTGTAGAGAATGGAATAGTAACTGGCCAATCTCCTATTGAGAATACTCAAATTGCTAAAAATGAAATTGTAACGATAAGTGTGAAAAATAATAAATAAATTTTTATAATTGGATATGGCGGATTGCTATAACTCCTTAAGTCAACACACTAAAAGAATCACAAGAGTTTATTTAATAATCTTCAGGAGGGGGTATTCGCTCTTGAATCCAGAGTACTGTCTTCTATGTACCAATCCGTTTTACCCGATTCTATTAATCTCCAGAACTCAGCACATCAATACCGTTTAGATCGGAGATATTATTTTATTTGTTTATGAGTTAGCGCTGGGATGATGAAGGCCATTGAAATAAGCTACGCTACCCCAAATAGTTTGGGTATAAGCGTAGCTTTTTGTGTTACTATTAAGCCTCTCTCAATCGTATATAATAACCTCATATGAGAGGAGTTGATCCTATCCTTATTGTTCTGGCAGGACTCCTGCTGCTGCTGCTGATTGCCCAGACTGTGTACCTGCTGAACTACCGGAGACAGGTCGGTCAGATCAGCAGCCAGCTGTCTTTTATTATGGAGCATGAGTCCCGTAAGCTGGTAGCGACCCAGTTGAAGCCAAGGGAGATCGGCAGGCTGGTGCGGGAGTGCAATAACCTGTTAAGCCGCCAGCAAGCGATGGGAGAACAGTTCAGCCGCAAGAATCAGGAGATGAATCTGGCGGTTACCAGTCTGTCGCATGATATCCGCACGCCGCTCACTTCACTGGATGGTTACCTTCAGCTGGCGCTGCGGACAGAGGTGGAG
This sequence comes from Paenibacillus sp. FSL H8-0122, assembly GCF_038005345.1. Lineage (NCBI taxonomy): Bacteria > Bacillati > Bacillota > Bacilli > Caryophanales > Paenibacillaceae > Paenibacillus > Paenibacillus sp. FSL H8-0122. The sequence continues at coordinate 975,831 of NZ_JBBOTB010000001.1, forward strand.
CAGGAAAAGGGGCGGTACGTAGCGCTTGCCCAGTCGAGAATACAGCAGATTATTAAGCTGGTAGAGGAGCTGTTCCTCTATACCAAGCTGCAGAATCCCGAATATGAATTGGAGCTGCAGGCGGTTGATGTGGTGGAGGTGCTGAAGCGGAACCTGTTCACGTTCATTGATGATTTTACCCGGTCCGGGAATGAGCCCGAGCTTCGGCTGCCGGAGCGTTCTCCCCGGGTGATGGGGGATATCCATGCGCTGGAACGAATCTTTACCAATATCATCGGCAACTATTTCATCCACGGCGAAGGCCCGTTGACCGTAGAGGTTGAAGACAGGCAGGAGATGCTGTGTATACGCTTCACCAATCGGCTTAAGCCAGGCAGCAGTGTGGATACGGAGAAGATCTTTACCCGCTTTTACAGAGAAGATCCCTCGCGTACCCGGCATTCCTCAGGGCTTGGACTCTCGATTGTGAAGGCGCTGACGGAGAAAATGAACGGGGATGCAGAGGCCGGGTGTACAGCGGATACCTTCAGTATATTAATCGGATTCTCAAAAAGGGGGGAGGAGCATAGCCATGAGTACCCATCTCAAGGATAACGGGCACCGCAAAAGAATTCTCATCGTTGAGGATGACGAGCATATTAACGCAATTCTGCATGACGGGCTTACCGCCGCAGCCTTTCAGTGTACCCGGGCCTATTCAGGCAGTGAAGGGATGCTGAATCTGGCAGAGCAGGAGTACCACCTGATTGTCTTAGACCTGATGCTGCCCGGATTGTCCGGCGAAGGGTTCATGCACCGTTTGCGTGAGGAGTTGAAGTCCCGGATTCCGGTAATTGTCCTCTCGGCAAAGGATCAGCTGGATCATAAGCTGGATCTGTTCACGCTGGGCGCTGACGATTATGTGACCAAGCCCTTTGAGCTGGAGGAGCTGATTGCCCGCATCCATGTCCATATCCAGCGGACGGCTGCCGGTGAGCCGGTGAAGGAGTTCAGGCATAAAAATCTGGTACTGGACTGCTCGGCCTACAGTGTCAGGATTCATGGAACTGAGCTTTCGCTGACCCGCCAGGAATTCAGAATTGTCGAGTTGCTGGTTAAGAATCCTACCCGCGTGTTCACGAAGCAGGATCTCTATGAGCTGGCCTGGGAGGAGATCTATCTGGGCGAGGACAAGACGATAACGGTACATGTCAGCAATATCCGCAATAAAATCAAAGCGCACGACAGCGAAGCCTATATCGATACGGTCTGGGGCATCGGCTTCCGGCTGAGTCCATGATGAACTTTGAACTTTCTTAACCTTTTGTTGGCGAACTATTAGTCTTCATCCTGTTAACTTAGGGTAAGGAGGTGGCAGACATGACAGATTGCATCATTGAACTATGCGGACTGACCAAGATGTACCAATCGAAAGCGGCAGTACGGAATGCCAATCTCAAAATCTACAGAGGAGAGATTGTCGGCATCATCGGTAAGAACGGGGCGGGCAAATCGACCCTGCTCAAAATGATCAGCGGACACGTGTATCCAACCTCGGGAGAGCTGCATTTTTTCAACCGTGCGGCGGCGGGAGACCAGTCTTTTTTCGAGCGGATGGGGGTACTGATTGAGCAGCCCGGGTTATATCCGAACATCTCGGCCTATGAGAACCTGAAGCTGCTCGCCATCGCATATGGTCTAAGTGACAGGGTTACCACGATAGAGAAATTGCTGAGGCTCGTAGGACTGGACCCTAAGAATACCGCCAAAGTCAAAAGCTATTCCATGGGTATGAAGCAGCGGCTGGGGATCGCGGTGGCCTTGCTTGGAAGTCCCGATGTGCTGATTCTGGATGAGCCGATTAACGGGCTTGATCCGCAGGGGATTGTAGAGATCAGGGAGCTCATCCTGGAGCTGAACGCAGCGGGTCTGACGATTCTGATCTCCAGCCACATTCTGGAGGAGCTCTCCAAAATCGCCACCAAGTATGCCATTATCCATCAGGGGGAATTCGCCGAGGTCATCTCCAAGGAAGAATTACAACAGCGCTGTGAGGAACGGATCGAGATTAGCGTGGAGGAAGCCCGGGAGGCTCTCCCGGTGCTGGAGCGCGAGCTGAAGATTACACAATATAAAGTGGTGGACAGCCGTACGGTGTATGTATACGACGAGCATATCCGCATCCGGCAGATCGTCCAGGAGCTGGCGCAGCATGGGATAATGGTAGATTCCATCTCAAGACATAAGCAGAGCCTGGAGCAGTATTTCTTGGAACGCACGGAAAGTGCAGGTGAACGCCATGATTAATCTGTTGCGGATGGACCTGTACCGCTTCACGCGAAACAAGATTATGTACTTGCTGCTGCTTTTGTTCTGTGCCTTTCAGATCTTCGGCATCTATATGATGAAGCAATACGCGCAGCCTGTGGAGGAAGGCGGTGTTCAGATCGGAAATTTAACGGAGATAGACTTCATCCAGTACACGATCTCACAGCCGCCTTCCTGGATGCTGATCTATATCGCCGTGTTCACGATCTATTTCTATATGAGCGAATGGAATTCCGGCTTCCACAAGAATTATATCTCCATGAGACAGGCAAGAATCCACTCCGTCTTCTCCAAAATGGCGATTCTCGCCCTATTCGTGGCCATGCTGTTCCTGACACTGTTAATTGCGGATGGGATCGGGAGAAGGATGCTCTTTGACCAGACAGATATGGGAGATCTAGGCATGCTCATTACCCTGCTGGCCAGCCAATTCCTGCTGCACTGGGCGTTCTCCCTGCTTGTTCTCTGCATTGCTATGATGACTAAGAACCTGCTCATCAGCTTGAGCGCCGGCTTCGTTCTGGCCCTGAATGTGATCGGGATGGTACTGGGGGCGCTGGAGAATCAGTTCACAGGCACTCATCTCACGCAATATCTGCTGATCAACACGCTCGTACGGGTCAAGGATCTAGGCAGCACGGCTGACATGATTCATACATTCGGAGTAGCGGTTGCTGCGATTCTAATACTAAGCTATCTTGCTGTCCGCTACAAAATCAGGGAGGATCTGAACTAGCGTCATTTCGCGCCTGAGGGAATTAGATTCTTCTGCATTCCCCGGGCAGCTCCCCGCCCTGAACCCAGGCCTCGACCAGCTTATTGAACAGCTCCGGCTCCGCCAGAGAGAGGCCATGTCCCATCCGGGGAATCACCACGCCTATGCAGCGGGGATTCTCAGCTACAAGGTCCCGGGCGGATTGCTTCATGACAGATTTCTCACGTTCACCTACAGTAACCAGTATTTTGCCTGCAGCCTCACTGAACCCGGCTGGAATGCGGAACGACATATTCTCTTCCAGCACCCGGATCAGCGTCTTCAGCTCCATCTGCCGGCTCTCTTGAACATACCGTTCCAGGTACTCCTCGCCCAGATAGAGCGTCTTAGCCTGTAGCTTCGCGAACCATCTGTACTTAATCAGCGGAAAAGACAGTCTGACCGCCGGCCCGATCAGCTTGCTGGCGGAGGGAATGGGCCGCACTAACGCGCTGTTGATGATGGCATAATCGATCAGCTCCGGTCTTAACCCCAGCATCTGAACCAACACCTGTGCGCCCAGCGAGAAGCCGGTGACAACGATCTTTCGTCCCTGAGCCCGCTCCTCAATGAGCAACAGAAGCTCCTCCGCACTGCTGCGGATCGTGAACTCCGTATCCTCCCGGCTGAACCCGTGCCCCGGCAGGTCCGGGACCAGACAATGATACCCGGCGAACGCCGCCACCTGCTTCTCCCACATCCACCCGCTCACGCCCCCGCCATGCAGGAAGACCATCAGACAAGCCCCATCCGGGTCTCCGTACTCCTGAATATGTATCGCCATCCCGTTACACCTCTTTCTTGTAAAATAGCCACTCCTACTCCTACTCCTACGTCCCAGTAACAATATGGTCTCATAAGTAGAACCGGCTTTGTCTTCCTTTTCGGGACGGTACCGTTTCAATGAAAAGTGAAGCTTGGGTTTCGATGCTTACTCAGGATCTTTGCGGGGATCGGCAATGTATTCACAAAAAAGCCCCGGCAGCTTGTCCAAGCTGCCGGGTGCTTATTCTACATACCATCCAATAGATTGAACTTGTAATATACAAATTAAGGGATGAATGGCGGAAGGGAATTTTGGAACTGTAGGAGCGGTAGCGTCCGCCTTTGTATACGGATTTCTACCGCGAACAGCGGTTAAATCAAGGAAATCTGTATACAACAGCGGCCGGAAGTCCAAACATTCTCTGGAGTCATGACTATCCCAAGATAAAGATACTGCAAGTTCAATCTACCCACTCAAAAATTAAAATCCTCATCCCGCAAAGGCTCCACATTCATAGCCCGCACATACCCGTTCCCCTTCTTCGAGAAGAAGTCATGTTGCTTCGTGTGGGTGCTGATTCCGTTCTGGACGATCGGGTTAATCTCTTCCTCATCGAACAGCGGATCATGGCCGAGGTTCATCATCGCCTTGTTGGCATTGTAGCGCAGGAAGGTCTTCACTTCCTCTACCAGACCGATCGGCGCGTAGATCTGCTCGGTGTACTGTTCTTCGTTCGCATGGAGCAGACGCAGCAGGCCGACCAGGGTCTCGTAGACATCGCTCTGGTCTTCATCGGACAGCTCCTCAAAAATCTCCTGGGCCAGCACGCCGACATAGACGCCGTGGATGCTCTCATCGCGCAGGATCAGGTCGATGATCTCGCCGCTGCAGGTCATTTTGCCCTGACCGGCCAGATAGAGCGGGTAGAAGAAGCCGCTGTAGAACAGGTAGCTCTCCAGCAGGACCGAGGCGGACATCGCCAGATAGAGGTCTTTCTTCGTCTCAATCTTTTGATAATACTCCGAGATCGTCTCCGCCTTGAACTGCAGGAACGTATTGTCCTCCACCCAGCGGAAAATCCCGTCAATCTGTTCAGTCGAAGCCAGTGTGGTGAAAATGCTGCTGTACGACTTCGCATGAATCTGCTCCATCATCCCCATGAAGCCAAGGACCGCCTTGCGCTGCAAGCCGTCCACATGCTCCATAATCTGCGGCATCCCTACGCCGCCCTGAATCGTATCCAGCAGGGTCAGTCCGCCCAGCACCTTCATATAAGAGTCCTTTTCAATCTCACTCAGCGTGAGCCAGGACATTTTGTCATCGGATAATGGAATTTCGTCGTCGGTCCAGAACTGCATAATATTCTGGTTCCAGAACATCAGCGAGAAATCGTCGTCGGGACGGTTCCAGTTCACGGCTTGAATTGCGCTCATAATCGTATATTCTCCCTTTCTGTACCTGTGCTCCTCTTAGATGGAGCAGGCCAGGCATTCCTCGACAGACAATTTGTTGGTCCGGGTGTAGTACAGGGATTTCAGCCCTTTGTGCGCCGCATACAGGTAAGAGCGGGCCAGCTCACGGGTTGTAACATCACTGTTCACATGCAGAACCGTTGAGATACCCTGGTCGATATGAGGCTGAATCTCCGCAATCAGATCAATCACCTTGAACTGGTCCATCTGGTAGGCGGATTTATAATAGAACACATTGTCCGGACGCAGGTAAGGCATCGGATAGTAGGTGGTCGAGTTGGCATACGTGCGGGTCTCGATCTGCTCTACAATCGGCATGACGCTGGAGGTCGCATTCTGGATGTACGAGATGCTTGCGGTCGGCGCAATCGCCAGACGGTAGGCATGGTACAGGCCGTGCTTCATCACCTTGTCACGCAGCTCTTTCCAATCCTCTGTAGTAGGAATGTAGATCCCCTCGAACAGCTCCTGCGCTTTTGCCGTAACCGGACGGTAGTCTGTAGTCAGATAACGGTCGAAATACACGCCGCTGGCGTAGTCGGACTGCTCGAAGCCATAGAAGGTCTCACCTGTCTCGGCGGCAATCTCCATACTTTTCTCAATCGAATGATAGTTCATGGTCATGAAGAAGGTGCGTGCGAAATCACGGGCCTGCTCACTCTCATAAGCCACCTTGTTCTTGGCAAAATACCCGTGCAGGTTCATTACTCCCAGACCTACGGAGTGCATTTCCTTGTTCGCTTTAGCTACGCCCGGAGCGTTGGAGACCGTAGTCATATCGCTGACAGCCGTCAGTGCCAGCATGCCCTCATGTACGGATTCACGAATCTTGCCGTGCTCCATCACGTTCACAATGTTGAGGGAAGCCAGGTTGCAGCTGATATCGCGGCGGATCTCGTCCTGCTGACCGTAGTCGTTAATCTCTGAAGTCTCCTGCAATTGGAAAATCTCGGTGCACAGGTTGGACATCTTGATCTGGCCCACATTACGCAGGGCATGGGCGTTATTGGCATTACTCTTGTTCATAATATACGGATAGCCCGATTCAAGCTGGATCATGGCGATCTTGGTCAGCATGTCGCGTGCGCTCATGGCGATTTTTTTCTTCACGCGCGGATCAGCGAGCAGGGTATCATACATAACGTCCAGATCCATGTCATCCAGATGCGTACCGTACGCCTTGTAGACCGTGTAAGGAGCGAACACATGCAGCGGCTGATTATCCTGTGCGAGCTTGTAGAAGCGGTTAGGCACGATCAGGCCGATAGACAACGTCTTCAGGCGTGTCCGTTCGTCGGCGTTAATCTTCTTGCTGTCCAGGAACTCCAGTACATCCCAGCCGAAAATATTATAATAAGCCGCACCCGAACCCTTACGCTGGCCCATCTGGTCCGCATAGGAGAAGCCGTCTTCCATGAGCTTCAGGACAGGCATGATGCCTTTGGCCGCATCCTCGACACCTTTAATCGTCTCGCCGCGCGAGCGCAGCTTGGACAGATTGACCGCAACGCCGCCCCCGATTTTCGACAGCTGCATGCAGGTGTTCAGCACATAGTTGATCGAATTGAGCGAGTCGTCCATTTCCAGCAGGAAGCAGGAGACCATCTCGCCGCGGCGGCTTTTACCGGCATTGAGGAAGGTTGGTGTCGCCGGCTGCAGGCGCTGTTCCATCATCGAACGGGCCAGTGTACGGGCAGTCTCTACGTTACCCCGTCCCAGATGCAGAGCCACTACCGCTACGCGGTCCGGATAATGCTCCAGGTACTGCTTACGGTCATTGCTTTTGACGGCATAGTCGGTATAGAACTTGGAAGCCGCCATATAGGAAGGGAAGCGGAAATTATATTCATGGGCGATCCGGTAGACATCCTCCATCTCAGCAGCGGAGTAGCGGTCGTACAGGTCCTCGTAGTAGTCATTGGCAATCATATAATCAATCTTGGCTTTCGTATCTGTGAAGGTCAGGCTGCGCCGCTCCACATCCTGCATGAACTCGGCTACTGCTTCCTGGTCCTTATCCAATTGGAAAAAGCCGCTTTCGTCTCTCTTCATCAACATGTTGTTCAATTCAATATGCCGCAACCCGGTCCACCTCCTGTTTTATGCGCTGTACGTCCCCGAAGGTTCCCGACAATTCAAACTTGCCGACCACCGGTACGTTGTAACGCTGTGCAATTAAGTCTGCGCTGTGCGCGTATAGCTCACCCCAGTTTTTGTTGCCGCTCGCGGCGATGCCTTTGAGCCTGGAGTGGTTTCGTTCAAGGAATGTTGACACCTTCTCTGGAATCTGTCCAAATCCGGTAGTGTATGTAACAAGCACGTAAGGCTCGTCGATCGTCATATGCTCTTCGATTTGAACCGCCGGAAGCTTCAGTTTATTAATGAATCTTCTGACGTTGCCGGTCTTGGAATCGTAAGCAATCAACATGGCTCCTAACCTCCTATAACATGTAGCCCATTCTACAGCTCTTTCTACTTGACAAATGAACTTGGGCGAAATCACTAGATTTATGGGCTTTACTCTTATATACACTATATTTAGTAATGCTTAATCATTTTATATACCATATATTGAAAAGTCAAGAGACAGACAGACCTCTGCGGCCCCTCAAAACAGAGCTTAAAACCGCCAATCCCACGCCCCGCCTGCATTCTATTCTCTTATAATTAATTAGTATTTTTTTAAAGCAATTTGCGGGGCTGTGGAATGGTGCAGACAGGGGCTCCCGGGAAGGGGAAACGGCTGTGATTTTTGAAAGCGTTTAGCCTTCGGGGGATCTGGATTTCATTGCACTTCGTACATTAGATGCTCCTTAAATTCAGGAGGAAATCAGATCTGTTGTATTTTGTACACTTGATTTCAGCTAACAGCGGCTGATTGAGCAGATTCTTCAGATTCTAATGCAGGAAATACAATAGAATGGAGATTAACGGAAAATATCGGCAATTCTATTGCAGAAAGTGCAATCCGCATATTCAGTTTTACAATAACAGGGAACCATATCCGCCGGCAGGAGTCTTATTAGGTGAGAGGGGAGAGAACATGCAGAGTAAAGAACTAACGTATAGCATGACCTGTGCCTCATCGGTATCGCTTCGCGAGATGATGGAGACCTACGGCCAGGACGTATGGAATTATGCTTTTGTCTTAACCCGCAGCCGGGAGCAGGCCAGCGACATCAGCCAGGAGGTATTCCTGAAGGCCTACAAGAGCATCGGCAAGTACCGGGGACAGGCCACCCTGAAAACCTGGCTGCTGACCATCACGCGCAACACCGCGTTCAGCTTACGGCGCAACAGCTTCTGGCGGAGGTTCACTCCGCTGGGCAGCTATCAGGATCATGGAGGCACCCTGTCCGCAGAACAAGAGGCCATCGGCAATCAATACGCCAACCGGATCTGGGAGATTATTATGGCCCTGCCGGACAAGTACAGAGAGGTGCTGGTGCTGGATATCCAGCAGGATCTTCCGGTTGCTGAGATGTCCGCGCTGCTCGGGATCGCGCAGGGGACGGTCAAATCCCGGCTCGGACGGGCCAGAGAGAAAGTGAGAACGGCGATAAAGGAGGAAAACCTGTGAAGACGAGACAAGAGAAGGAGCAAGTGAAGGTGATGAGCGGGGAGAAGGACTGGTACAGGCAAGCCGGGCGGAGCCCGCTTGCAGAGCCTGGATTCACGCCACAGCTCATGGCGCGGATTGAAGAGGCTGCGGCAGAAGGATCACCGGGCATAATCGGACTACGCCGCCGCTTCAGCCGTATGGCCGCCTTCGGCGGACTGGCAGCCGTCCTGCTGCTCGCCGCGCTGATCTGGCCGTTTGGCCCAGGGGCCGGCCTCGATCCGGCAGGGAGGCTGGCAGCGGTCTTTAAGCCTGGCTCGGGAGCGGCTGTGGTTACGCCGTCGGCGCCTCCTTCGGCTACGCAGAATGCTGCTTCACCAACATCGCCGCAAGCCTACAACCCGCCGGTTGGTTCTGCGGAGTTCGAGCTTGGTGGAGTGAAGTACTACATGCCCCTGCCCATGAACAGAGACAAGACACGTGCGCGTGCCGTTGAGACCAACGCCGGGATTGTCTGGTCGCCGCCGCCTCCGATGGTAAATTACAGCAAGCCCAAATACACCCATCCTACAGAGCCTTACACATTGTATCTGTCTCCCAAAGGTCAGGCCGAGTTATCTGAAGCCACAGCTAAGCGGATATATACTCTTCCGCTCTATGCGGGTGGCTCGCAGAAATATTATGAATTAACGGGGATCTGCGATGGAGGTAACTATGTAGTGCTGGGTATCGGAACGATCACTTTGGGTAAAGGGGTAGGAATGACACCTGAAAAGTTATCCGTATTGAATTTAAAAGCAGCCGCAGCTGGAGAAACAATAGCCCCGCAGGAACTGCTGGATTTAAGCAGCTTAGGTGACAAATATTCCTTGTACAGATCCTTTATTGCTTTTGATAAAACTAATAGCGAGATGCTGCTTGTATATTACAGTGATGATAAAAAGAATGGTTTTGACGTTCATGGCAGTCTGTACGATATTGCTACTGGAGCGATACAGAATATAAGCAGCAAAATCGGCATCGACGTTCAAGGCCAGCAGCAGACGGCTATTTATGAAGTGAACGGTAAGAAGCGGAAAGCGGATATCGTTTTGCTCCTCGGTCAGCAGTGGTACTATGAATGGTACTATCAGGAATACGGACAGCAGATTGATCCTGCCAAGACAGGGAAGTGAAGGGGCTCCTAATTATTTTACGTGGATCATATAGATAATTTACTAAAAAAAAGCTATACTTTTTGATAATATCTCTAAGTAAACTTGATTTGTGTTTACTTCTGGAGTTCGATATCGAAGAGTGGAGCGGGATCAATGAAGAAGCTGACTATTGAGGATGTGGCCCGGAAAGCGGGCGTATCGAAAAGCACAGTCTCGCAATTTTTGAATAAACGGTTCAAATATATGAGTGAGGCGACCAAAAACCGTATTGCCGAGGTTATCGATGAGCTGAATTACCAGCCCAATGGACTTGCCCGCAGTCTCAAGCAGAACCGCACGCATATGGTTGGCATTATTGTGGCCAATATAGATTATTCGCTGTCCATTCAGTGTATCCGGGCCATCGAGAATGAGCTGCAGCGCCACGGTATCCAGGTGATTATCTGCAACTCTGATGAGAATGCGGACAAGGAGAATACTTATGTGGAGACGCTGGTCGCCCGTCAGGTGGATGGCCTGATTATTTTCCCGGCTGGAGATCAGCCTGCGCCTTATACCAGATTAATTGAAGCGGAATATCCGCTGGTCTTCATGGACCGGCTGGTTGACGGGATTACGACCCAGAGCCTGCTGCTGGATAATGAAATGGCGGTGAAGACCGCTATCCGGGAGCTGACCGGCCACGGCCATGAAGCGATTGCTATTCTATCCTTGCCGCTTGGCGTACATGCGATCACCCCGCGCAAGGAGCGAATGAGCGGGTACAAAAAAGCGATGGAGGAAGCAGGTCTGCCTCTGCTGGGTTCGTATATGCGCAGTGTGTCGCGCGAAGATATCGCTTCCGCACTGGACGAGCTGTTACAGCTGCCCCAGCCGCCGACGGCGCTGCTTGCCGCCAATGATCTGGTGCTGGGCGAAATTCTTAAATATGCGAACCGCAATGCCATTGCGATCCCCGGCCAGTTGTCGGTCATCGGCATCGACGATGCCGAATTCGCCCGGATCTATAATCCTGATATTACAACGATCCGCCAGCCTGCCTACGAGATGGGGATGCAGGCAGCGAAGATCATGCTCTCATTGATCAATGATGCAGACAGCGCGATGCCCATCACCTACAGATTCCCGCCTTCCTTGCAGCAGGGCGATTCTGTGCAACCGCCGGCTAAGCCGGAATAGAGCAGGGCGGGCGGCGAAAGGTCCATCGTGGTGACAACAGATAGGAAATCTGCTCAGAATCCACGGCTTTACGGACCCAGGGGCCGTTATTGTGCGGAAAATAAGGGGGGTGTAAGTTTTACGGACACAGGAGCCGTTAAATGGCTATTTAGGGCGCTGGATGGCGCGAAAAGTGCAGCTTAACGTCATCTGAGTCCGTTAGGCTTGCTATAGTGCAGTCAATTCCCCAAATAACGGCTCTCCGGTCCGTAAGTCAATAACATATGCAAAAGGGTGTCCCAGCCGTCTGCCGGCTCAGGGACACCCTTTTTGTTGTGCTAATGTGTGTTCATGCTGAAGCCGGGCGCTGCCGGCAGCAGAGCACCTGCTCATTGGCTATACGCCAGCGCTCATGAACTCCTCCAGCCGGGCGCGGGTCGGCAGGCCGTCCATATCGCCAGGCGACATCACGGCGAGTGCGCCGATCGCATTGCCGCGCTTCACGGCTTCTGCTACGCTGAGCTTCTCCAGCATGGCGCTGATTACCCCAACCGCGAAGCCGTCTCCGGCGCCGACTGTATCGACAACCTGCTCGACCTTGAAGCCGTCCACATAACCCTCTTCACCAGCGGAGGTCTTGTAGTAAGCGCCTTCGGGACCGAGCTTGATCACTACAAGGGATACGCCGCGCTCCAGATAGTACCCGGCAATCTCCTCTGGAGTCTCAAGGCCGGTGAGGATTTTACCTTCTCCGTGGCCGGGCAGGAACCAGTCGCAGCGGGTAGCCAGATCGTTGATCGTATTGACCATAGTTTCAGTGTCCGGCCACAGGGTCGGGCGCAGATTCGGGTCCAGTGATACAGTCTTGCCGCGCTGCTTCATGAACTCCATGGCATGCAGCGAGAACTCGTGACACGAAGCCGAGAGTGCGGAAGAGATGCTGGTCACATGCAGATGGCCTGCGGAAGCGAAGTAATCTTCATCGAAGTCGGCGAGACTCAGCTTGGAGGCGGCGGAATTTTTGCGGAAATATTCCACCTTGGGATCTCCAGTGAGTACCTTGGATTTGATCAGCATGCCCGTGGAGAACTCCTTGGTAGTTGTGATGCTTGCGGTATCGATCTTCTCCTTGTTCAGCGCCGAGGTGATGAACTGGCCGAAGTTGTCTTCGCCAAGCTTAGTCACATAACCGGTCAGATGCTCCAGGCGTGATAATCCGGTGGCTACATTGCTCTCCGCACCTGCCAGCGCCTTGGAGAAAGAAGTGACCTCATGCAGGGGGCCGGCTTCATTGGCGTAGAACATGGCCATCGGCTCCCCGAAGGTGACTGCATCCAGCTGTTTGTTCATGAATAGTTCCTCCTAAAATGAACACGTTATTATGGTTTAGAATAAAATATAAGTTGAAATTATCACATAAAACGGTTTTGTACAATATAGCAATGCTCATTCTGCGGGCTTATTTTGCACAGGAAACAGGGGGGGAGATTCATTTGACCTTGATACATAAGCGTTTTCGAAGATTTTTGAAGGATTAATAACGCTTCCTGAATAAATATATATTGACTGTTAGCGGCAATGTTATTACTATTTTCTTAGAAGGATAAAGCCTGATGTTAGTAAAATAGATAAATTAATTTATCTAAATAAATATTCTAAGTGGAATATAACCAGAGAGGAAGTAACAACCATGAAGAAAATCAAAGTATTGCAGAATATCACCTCTGTTGGCGTAGTAGCTGTTATCCGTGCGGATAATGCCGATGATGCTTATGCCATGTCGGTGGCTTGTATCGAGGGCGGACTGAATAATATTGAAGTTACCTTCACGACTCCGGGAGCCGAAGTAGCGATCAAGCGCCTGGTTGACGAATACGGGGGCCGCGCCGTGATTGGTGCCGGTACCGTGCTTGACCCGCTGACGGCAAGAATTGCTATTCTGGCAGGCTCGGAATTTGTGGTAAGCCCTTCTTTTGAAGAGGATACGGCCAAGATGTGTAATCTGTACGGCATTCCTTACATGCCGGGCTGCATGACGCTGAATGAGATGAAGGAAGCCCTGAAGCTCGGTGTGGATGTGCTGAAGCTGTTCCCTGGCAGTGCGTTCGGACCGGACTATGTCAAGGCGGTTAAGGGGCCAATGCCGCATGTGAACATTATGCCTACCGGCGGCGTGGATCTGAACAATATGGAGAAATGGATCAAGAACGGCTGCATCGCTGTCGGCATTGGCGGCAACCTGACCGCACCGGCCAAGGAGGGCCGCTATGACCAGATCACCGAGCTGGCTGCGCAGTATGTAGCGAAGTTCAAGGAGATTCAAGGCAATTAAAATACATGTACAACAATAATGTCTTGCCTCTACGGGGCAGGGCATTTTTTTGATGAATTTATATGTTTTGGGGTCCCCGCAAAGTACCTGGGTCATCACCTGCGCTAAAGCCCCACTTTGTGGGGGTATTTTGTTAACTGTTAGCTAAGCTTAAATGATAGAATTGCTGCCGCTTCGGGCAATACTTATAATAGAGCAGAGTGCTTAAGCGCCTGCGGACATTGAGAAGAAGTATACCTGAAAGGTGATGCCATGACTGGCGACGATCTTCGCAGCAAGCTGTACCCGACACTGGTAGTGGAAGAAGCCGATTATGTGGAGATTCGAACTGCAGTCCACGGCTGCAGGGTGAGCGCGGGAGCTCTTTATAAGCTGTATCGTAACTATAATCATCCGCAACTTTTTGAGCAGGGAGAAGTATATGTGCTTGATGATGACTCCAGGGAGAATTATGCGGTGCTCCTGGTGTGCGCAACTGCATTATATACATTAGAGGAGCCGTCCCGGTCGTAGCGTAAGTCAGGTATGGGACGGTCTGCTTCTCATGTCATTTCTGTAACTAACTTCTATAAAAAGAGTATTTGAATGATAGCAGCATCCCTTGTATGCTTAGTAGGGATTGTGGACTACAAGTAGAAACGGCTTTGCCGTCCTTTTTTAGGACGGTACCGTTTCAGCGGGAAAGATAAGGAACATTTATGCGCGAAGCATATAGTTTTTATCTTTTAAAATAATCATTACAGGCTTGCAACAAATTCGCAGTCTTGCGCGTCAGTAAGATTGCATAGAGAGGGGGAACCTTCGTGGTGGAGCAGGGACTCATCAGAGCCGCTCAAGCGGGCGATCGCGACGCTCTAATCACCCTATTGCGAGAAATTGAGGGGCATGTATATAAGACGGCCTTCTACATTCTGCATAATGAACAGGATGCTCTGGATGCCTCCCAGGAAGCGTTGATCCGGGTGTACACCAAGATCGGCTCCTATGAGGAGAAGGCGCAGTTCAAAACATGGGTTCAGCGAATAGTAACCAACATATGTATAGACAAATTCCGGAGAACGAAGCCTACCGTTTCTATCGATGAACACGAAATGGTGTTCCAGGATAAAAAACATAACGTAGAGCGCGAAGTGATGTCGGGTTATCTGGCGGAGGATATCCGTGAGGCCATAGACCAGCTTCCGGAGCATCACCGGACGGTAATCGTGCTCCGCTATTTACAGGATTTTTCTTACAACGAGATTGCAGACTGTCTGGATCTGCCTCTGAACACGGTCAAATCGTACCTGTTCCGGGCGCGGCAGCAGCTGCAGAATAGACTTCAGGAGTATCAGAAAGGTGGTGTGTCAGGATGAAATGCGCGGAGGTGATGGAATGGATGCACCGCTATTTGGATCATGATCTCAGTCAGGAAGAAATGCTTGAAATGTTCCGTCATATCGACGATTGTCCTGCTTGCGCGGAAGTCTTGGACCGGCTGACGCTGCTCTCCCAGCAGCTGGAGCAGCTTCCCGACGTGAAGCCCCCCTTCAGTCTGGTTGACTCTATCCTGCCTCAGCTTGAACAGCTGGACCGCGGTGTCCCGGAAGAGCCTGCTGTAATGGAGCCGGAGGATCCGAAGGTTATTCCCTTCTCCCGTTCAAATAACCGGGGCAAGAAGTCCAAGGGCCCTTCACTGGCTGCGCGGACAGGCATTGGTGCTGCGGCGGCAGCGGTGATTCTGCTCATCGCCGTATTCAATATGCCTAAGAGCCTGCCGGGCGCAGACTTGGATATGTCATCCAATTTGATGAGCAGCGGAGCGGCGAACTCCAACATGAGCACGGAAAGCAGTGCGGACGCCCCGCAGGCGGACGGACAGAATAACAGCGGCGGCAGCAGTGAACTCCGATTAATGGAACAGGCCACGCCTAGTGACACTGCAGACGGCGATATGAAATCTGCACCGCCTGCTCCAAGTGAGCCTGCTGATCAACCAGCCGCAGCCGACGGTGGTATAGCTTCAGACAAGGTGCCTGCGGTAAGCGAAGCTCCGATCAGTAACCGCACCGCTACTGCGCCTCCGGCGGACCGCCCTAAGAGCACCAAGAAAGCGGATAGCCAGTCAGCGGAACCCCAAAGCACAAAGTCGATTGCGCCAACACAAGAGAGTATGGCGGACGATAAGGCGGCTGCGGGTGATGCGCGTATGGCGCCGACTCCAGCCCCGGCAGAGGCAGGCATCATGGCGCTGAAGCCGGCTGATTCTGCTTGGACTTCGCCAGGCGGGCAGCATATGGCTGAGCTGACGGGTCAGCATGTTGTAATCTACAGCTTAACCGCAGCGGGAGAAGAACAACAACGGACAGCATTGACTTCGCTTCCTTTGGAGGGAAACTGGGTCTCCGGTGCGTGGTCGGAAGACGGCACCCAGTTCACTTATGTGCTGCAGCTTGAGGACGGTACGCAGACGACGAAGGTATACACGGTTCCGGCAGAGAGTGCGACACCTGCTCCATCTGCTTCTCCGGCTCCTGCCAACTCTCAAGCGCCTACCGCTTCTCCGGCGGCTTCTGCTTCATCTGTCCCCAGCCCGGCTATTACCCCGGACGCGGCAACGTCCGACAAATAACCGGAACGTTCTTCCGGCCTGCGGAATATGCTAAGGCAAGAGGACATGAATTACAGGCTTTGCGAGTATCATCGGTATGACCGGCGGCCGGGAGAGTTTCTAGAGCTGCTCCCTCCGTCGTTTATATAGATGCGCCGCTGAAACGGAGTAACTTTGGCCCTGGCTGCCGAGGTTGCTCCGTTTTGGCTTGCGCCCCGGTCAGGACAAAGTGATAATGATACCTATGTTTTCAGCCGTTTTTTTGTTAAAATGTACGAATGTATGTGTCTGATACGGACCAGGCAAGTAAATGAAAAAGGAAGTGGCGGGATGGATGCCAAAACGGCTGCCAAAGACATCAAGCAAGGAAAGGTCTCTCCGCTGTACCTGCTGTACGGCAGTGAGAAGTTCCGGATGAATGAATTCGCGGCCATGCTGGAGGAACACCTGATCCCCAAAGAAGACCGCGATTTCGCGGTGATCCCGTTCGATCTCTCCGAAACTCCGGTTCAGGCTGTCATTGAAGAGGCGGAGACGGTGCCGTTCATGGTAGAGCGTAAGCTCCTGCTGGTGCGGGATGCGGCTCTGTTCACGGCAGGCAAGGAGAAGGCGAAGCTGGAACATAACGTGGAGATGCTGAGCGAATATATGCAGCACCCTGCCGAGTTCAGTGTGATTGTATTTATGGTGAACGGCGACAAGCTGGATGAACGTAAAAAAATCGTCAAAAGCATCAAGACCGCCGGCACCGTGCTGGCCTTCAATCCCCTGGGTGCGGAGGAGCTGCTGCGCTGGGTGGAGAAGGGCTTCCGCGAACGCGGCTGCTCCCTTGCGCCTGGGACGGCGGAGGTTCTGATTGCAAGCAGCGGAACCGGACTCCAGGGTCTGTCTGCAGAGATGGACAAGCTGTGTCTGTTCGCCGGTACTGGCGGTCGGGTGGATGCGGCAGCGGTGGAGAGTCTGGTCCACCGGGGGACGGAGCAGAACATCTTCACGCTGGTGGAGGATATTGCGAATCTGCGCCTGGACAAGGCGCTGAATACGCTCTATGAGCTGCTCAAGCAGCGGGAGGAGCCGATCAAGATCGCTTCGCTGATTGCCCGGCAGTTCAGAATCATCCTGCAGGTCAAGGATCTGTCAGCCCAGAGCTATTCGCAGGGACAGATTGCCTCCCAGCTCGGACTGCATCCGTATGCGGTGAAGCTGGCCGGAGAGCAGGCTCATAAGTTCGGAAGCCAGCGGCTGCGGCAGATCCTGAGTATTCTGGCGGATCTGGACTATCAGATGAAGACGGGAGCTGTCGATAAGGTGCTGGGGCTGGAGATGTTCATGCTGCGCCTTGGAGCCTGAACAGAGCGGCTTCTCATGGAACGAATCAACGAATCAAAGAGCCTGTCCACCCGCATGTATCATGGGATGGACAGGCTCTTTGATTGCACAGCGAAATTCAATGAATGAAGCTAACGAGCATAAAAAAACCTAACCGTATGCAGCATAGCGGTCAGGTTCTTCAGTGCTCGTTATGATTGTCGCCCTTGGCTTAGGCTTGAGCCTTGAGAGCGTTCAATTTCTTAGCCAAGCGGGATTTTTTGCGGGCAGCCGCATTTTTATGAACCAGGCCTTTAGTTACAGCCTTGTCCAGCTTTTTGGAAGCCGCTTGGAAAGCAGCCTGAGCTACTTCAACTTCCGTACCAGTCACTGCTACATCAGCAGTTTTCACAGCTGTACGAAGAGCGGACTTCTGGGAAGCGTTCAGTGCACGGCGTTTCTCGATCGTCTTGACGCGTTTTATCGCGGATTTGATATTTGGCATTGCATTCACCTCCTGAAAGACATTCGAAATCAACAAATGATTCACAACTTAAAATAGTTTAGCATGAAGGGTAGCAAAAAGCAAGATAAAAAGCTTTGTAATTCCCTTAGAGCGGTTTGTATAAACGGAGGCTTTCTCTCGCACACTATCAGCAATATGCAAAAGGAGGCTGAACTAAGAATGGAACTGGATCTTCAGCTGTATTCGGTACGTACGGACTTGGCGGTGGAAGCGAAGGAAATGGCAGAGCGGCACGCCAATGCGCCGATCCCGGGTGTCAATGAGGAAGTGGAAGAAGCGGACGGCATCAAGGTCACGAGACTTGCTGTAGCAGACCTTGCCGGTTCTCAGGCGATTGGACGGGCTATCGGCAATTACGTGACCCTGGAGGTGCCTGGGCTGCGCGGCGGGGACACCGGGCTGCAGCAGAAGGTCTCCACAGTGTTTGCCCGGGAATTCGAGCACTTCCTGGATGAAATCGGCATTGGCCGCGATTCCAAGGTCCTTATCGTAGGCTTGGGCAACTGGAATGTGACGCCCGACTCGCTCGGCCCGCTGGTCGTTGAGAATTCGCTGATTACCCGCCAGTTCTATGAGCTGGTGCCCGACCAGATCTCGCCTGGGTACCGGAATGTCAGTGCTATTGCTCCCGGAGTGCTCGGCCTGACGGGGATTGAATCCAGCGAAGTTGTACAGGGGATTGTGGACCGCACCAGCCCGGATGTCATTATAGCTATTGATGCGCTGGCCTCCCGTTCACTGGAGAGAATCAATACCACCATCCAGATTGCGGACATCGGCATTCATCCCGGCTCAGGGATCGGGAACAAGCGCAGAGGGCTGACCAAGGAGGTGCTGGGCGTGCCCTGCATCGCCATCGGCGTCCCAACGGTCTGCTATGCTTCCACCATCGTCAACAATGTGCTGGAGATGATGCGGACCCATTTCGGGCAGATGGCGGACGGCGGTGCTCACACCAAGGAAATTATGGGTCTCCTTGACGATATATCTGAGCAGGAGCGTCTCGCCCTGGTGAAGGAAGTGCTTGAGCCGCTGGGGCATGACCTGATTGTGACCCCTAAAGAGATCGATGAATTCATTGAAGAGATCGCCAACATTGTGGCAAGCGGACTTAATGCTGCACTCCATGAAGCGGTAGATCCGGGCAATGTCGGAGCTTACACTCACTGATCTGTCACTTATCACCTCGCCCGCACCATCTGCTATAACGCAGAACTGGTCGCGGGCTCTTTATATAAATATAAGAACTTATATGTTGCACACGATAACTTATCCTTCTATTTCCCGCTGAAACGGTACCTTCCTTTAAAACGACGGCGAAGCCGTTTCTACTTGGTGTTGCCCCTTCACTTCTCTATCGATGCTCCCTGCTATCTCTCATTCTGTGGTTCTAGCACAACTCTTCCGCTCATAGATTTGGAGTATGAGAGATTACAGAGGGCTTAGAGGAGGACATAACAATCATGAACAGAAAATGGTTTCAGCTATGGAATATAGGGCGGCTGCGCGGACGGCTGATGGATATTCTGTCGCTGGGAAGGACGATGCTGCTGCTGGCCGGAGGTTCGCTTGTGTTGTTCATGCTGCTTGGAGCCGGCGGATTGGCCGGGCAGAAGCTGAATTCTTCGCCCATTCCTTCCATGAAAGGTCTGGCGGCCTCGCTCTCCAGCGGATTCTTCATGGAGCTGCTGGGCATGGAGGTTCCCCATCTGCCGAAGGGCGAGGAGCCTTCGGCCTTCTCCGGGGACAAGGTGACCTCCTTCGTATTCCGGCTGCTTACCAGTGTTGATCCAGGTGATCCCAAGAGTCTGGTCTCGCGTGAGATGCCAGGACTTGCTGCCGATGATCCCTTCCTGCTGCGGCAAGGCTCAGGGGGAAGTACAGGAGCACCGGCCGACTATCATCCGGGGGGCGATGAACTGGCCACCGGAGAAGATCCCGGAGCAGGGGGCGATCCTGGAGCCCTGCCAGATTCTGGGGAAGGTACTGAGGCTGGTAATGGCCATGACAGTCCGGGGGAAGGCATGGCAGAGCCCGAGGCTTCGCCTGTCCCTGACCCGTCCGGTGCAGAACCTGACGAGGGCTACTCCGGAAGCGGAGATGCCGAGAACGGCACAGGAGATACTTCGGTCAAGCGGATTCTCGTTTATCATTCCCATCCCCGGGAGGCCTATAATCCGCTGCTTGGCGCACAGAGCGACAACCCCAGCTCGGCAGTTCCTTCCAAGAATGTCATGCTGGTAGGCTCCTATATTGCCAAGAGGCTGGAAGAGCGGGGGATCGGAACTGTCCATGCCCAGGAGGACTATGCTACAGAGGTACCGGGCTACAACTGGAACTTCTCTTATAAATATTCACGTATGACTGTGAAATCGGCCATGGCCTCCAATCAGAACATGAGTGAGCTGATTGATATCCACCGTGATTCGCAGCGGCACGGCAAAACAACAGCTTTGATTAACGGGAAAAATTATGCCCAGGTCTATTTTATTTTGGGGCATGCGAATAAAAACTGGAAACAAAACGAGGCCTTCGCCAATAAGATCCATCAGCTGCTTGAGAAAAATTATCCTGGAATTTCACGCGGGATATGGGGGAAATCGTCCGGAAACGGGAATAATGGGGAATATAACCAGACGTTGTCCCCGAACAGTGTGCTGATTGAGGTAGGCGGAATTGACAACAGCGCCGATGAGCTGAAGCGGACGGCGGATATTCTGGCGGATGCCATCGCTGATGTGTACTGGAGCAGCCGGGATGCCGAGAAGGCAGCTGCGCCAGATCAGGGCAGTACGCAATCTGGAGGCACCGGGGCAGAGACATCGACAGGTTCCTGAACGGATTATAGCTGAAAAGGAGTGGAGATTATGACACGGTTCGGTAAAAAGCTGGTGATGGTTGGAATATGGGCGGGCGTGGGGCTGCTGATCGGTCTGCAGTTCGGAGGCGGCGGTTCGGGAGTCTCCGGTATACTGCCGGACTGGAGTAAGCCGGCCGGGAGCAGCGCGGCTGTCAGCCAGCTTCCGGCTGGACAGAACGGCCCAGCCGGGACTGCGTACGTTCCGGCTGCCAGCACAGCCCCGGGCGGCCAGGCTTATGTATATGTGCCCGTAACTATTGATCCGGTAACGGGCGCTTACACCATGCTGCCCATGAAGCAGCCGGTTGCAGGTACACAGGCGCAGACGGCTGGCGGCACGGGCAGCCTCCCGCAACAGGAGGTGAAGGACTACTCTGCGCTCAGTCCCGAGCAGATTCTGATTCCAGAGGAGCAGAAGCCGACTGTGGATGTGCTGGCGGATAAGACCGCCGGGCTGCTCCAGCAGGCTTCGCAGAAGGGCATCCGCTGGGTGGTCTCCCTCTTCGACTCCTCGGAGGAGTGAGCAGGAGCTGCCCGGAGTCTCCCGGGCTGCAATGAGGTTGAGGACACAAACGGCTGCGGATGATGGAAGCCCGCACCCGTTTGTGTGTTTTTTTGCAGGGTTCAGCTCGCAAATGTAGAGGGTCTGGGCGGTTTCTTTCTTTTCCGGCGGCTGGCGGGATTGATGGGCGGAGCCCGTACTGTTATAATAAGTGGATTAACATTAGGCTGTCTGTGGGGGTAAGGAATGACTGACGTTCAGAAACGACAACAACAAATTCGCAATTTCTCGATTATTGCACATATAGACCATGGCAAATCGACACTGGCTGACCGCATTCTGGAGTATACGGGTGCGCTGTCTACGCGTGAAATGCAGGAGCAGGTTCTGGATCAGATGGACCTGGAGCGCGAGCGCGGCATCACCATTAAGCTGCAGGCCGTACGTCTGACGTACCGTGCCGATGACGGACAGGATTATTATCTGAATCTGATTGACACACCGGGGCATGTCGATTTCACCTATGAGGTATCACGCAGTCTAGCTGCCTGTGAAGGCGCTCTTCTGGTAGTGGATGCAGCCCAGGGGATTGAGGCCCAGACGCTGGCCAACGTGTATCTGGCCCTGGATAACAATCTGGAGATTCTTCCGGTACTCAACAAGATCGATCTTCCGAACGCAGATCCCGACCGGGTAAAGCAGGAGATTGAAGATGTCATCGGGCTGGATGCCAGCGAAGCCGTTCTGGCTTCCGCTAAGGCAGGCATCGGCATCAAGGAGATTCTGGAGCAGGTTGTGAAGCAGGTTCCGGCGCCGACAGGCAGCTCGGAAGAACCGCTCAAGGCGCTGATCTTCGACTCCCATTATGACCCGTACAAGGGTGTTATCGTCTATGTCCGCGTAATGGACGGCAGTATCCGTGCCGGTTCCAAGATTAAAATGATGGCCACCGACAAAACCTTTGAGGTGATCGAGGTCGGAGCCTTCATGCCGCGTATGACCATTGTGCCGGAGCTGAACATCGGTGATGTCGGCTTCATTGTGGCCGGGATCAAGCATGTAGGCGACACCCGTGTCGGGGATACGGTGACGGATGCCAAGAATCCGACCCCTGAACCGCTGCCGGGCTACCGCCGGATTAATCCGATGGTCTATTGCGGTCTCTACCCGATTGAGACTTCTGATTATAATGATCTCCGTGAAGCGCTGGAGAAGCTGCAGCTGAACGACGCTTCCCTGAGCTTCGAGCCGGAGAGCTCCAGCGCCCTCGGCTTTGGCTTCCGTTGCGGCTTCCTGGGGCTGCTGCATATGGAGATTATTCAGGAGCGGATCGAACGCGAGTTCAATCTGCCGCTGATTACTACGGCGCCGAGCGTTATTTACCGTATTAAGCTGACGAACGGGGAGACCATCCAGATCGACAATCCGTCGCATTACCCGGAGATCGGGACGATTGACTTCATCGAAGAGCCGTATGTCAAAGCAGCCATTATTGTGCCTAACGACTTCGTGGGTACCGTTATGGAGCTGTGCCAGAACAAACGCGGTGAATTCGTCAACATGGAGTATCTGGACAGCAACCGTGTAACCATTACGTACGAAATTCCGTTGTCCGAGATCGTCTACGACTTCTTCGACCAGTTGAAATCCGGCACGAAGGGTTATGCCTCCTATGATTACGAGATCTCCGGTTACCGCCAGTCCAATCTCGTCAAGATGGACATCCTGCTGAACAATGAGCAGGTCGATGCACTGTCCTTCATCGTTCACCGCGACCGCGCTTATAACCGCGGCCGGGTCATCTGTGAGAAGCTGCGCGGCATTATCCCGCGCCAGATGTTCGAGGTGCCGATTCAGGCATCCGTCGGCACGAAGGTGGTTGCGCGTGAGACCGTTAAGGCCATGCGTAAGAACGTACTCGCCAAATGCTACGGCGGCGATATTTCGCGTAAGCGGAAGCTGCTGGAGAAGCAGAAGGAAGGGAAGAAGCGCATGAAGCAGGTCGGCAGCGTCGAGGTGCCGCAGGAAGCGTTCATGGCCGTGCTTCAGATTGAGTAGCAGCATATAAGCTCCCCCGGAACTTTCGGTTTATCGCAGAAACGGGTGCCGCCCTACGCAGGGCGGTGCAGCCGTTTCTTCTTGCTTTTCAGCAGCAGGTAGTGTGGCAGGCCTGTATATTAATAGAACAAAAGGAGACAGCTAATGAACTCAGCTATGAACTCTGCACAGAGTGGCCGTCCCCCTGAGGCCGTATATATTCACATCCCGTTCTGCACCAATAAATGCTTCTATTGTGATTTCAATTCTTACGTGCTGAAGGATCAGCCGGTGATGGACTATCTCCATGCGCTTGACCGCGAGATGGAGCTGACCGTGCAGCACACGCCTCCGGGTGTGATCAAGACGATTTTTGTCGGCGGGGGTACGCCTACTGTCCTCAAGCCTGATGAGATGGCTTATTTCCTGGAATCGGTCCGCAGGCATTTCCCGCAGTGGGATGAGCAGATTGAATTCTCGATGGAGGCTAACCCCGGCACAACCGATATCGACAAGCTCAGAGTCATGAAGGAAGGCGGCGTCAACCGGGTCAGCTTCGGGGTGCAGGCGTTCCAGAATGAGCTGCTGAGCGGAATCGGCCGGATTCATGATGTGAATGACGTATACCGCAGTCTGGAGAATGCCCGTGCGGTCGGGCTTAATAACCTGTCGCTGGATCTGATGTTCGGCCTGCCGAACCAGACGGTGGATATGCTCAGAGAGAGTATCGACAAGGCGCTGGCGCTGGATCTTCCCCATTATTCCATCTACAGTCTGAAGGTGGAGGAGAATACGCTGTTCCACACCCTGTTCAACAAGAACAAGCTTCCGCTGCCGAATGAAGAGGATGAGCTGGCGATGTATCTGCTGCTGATGTCTACTATGGAGGCCGCAGGTTATACGCAGTATGAGATCAGTAATTTTGCCAAGCCGGGGCTGGAGAGCCGCCACAATATAACGTACTGGCGCAACGAGGATTATTACGGTCTGGGCGCAGGGGCGCATGGATATGTGGGCCGGCAGCGGCACATGAATATCAAGGGCGTGAACCCGTATAACGAGGCTTCGCGCAGCGGGCTGCCGCGTCTGGACAGCTTTGAGGTCTCCGAGCAGGAGGCGATGGAGGATTTCATGATGGTCGGCCTGCGGATGCGCGAAGGGATTTCGGATGCGGCGTTCCGCTCACAATTCGGAAAGCCGCTGGAGGCTGTTTTTGCAAAACCGCTGCATAAAATGCTGAAGGCCGGGCTGCTGGAGCAGTCGGGGGACACCTATCGCCTGAGCAAGCAGGGAATCCTGTTTGGCAACGATGTTTTCGGGGAATTTGTCGGTGCTTTGACAGTGGTTTAATTTTGAAATACCCCTTGAATTGTAATTCACCTTGTTGTATATTTATTCATATTAACAACAAGGGGTGAGTCAAGGTGCTTGTCAAAACGGATCATTTCCAAAAGGCTTCTCCAGCAGGAGAGCAGCAAGTGATATGCAGAAATGCTACGGTGGAGGATGTAGAGCCGCTGTATCTGATGATAGAGGAGTATGCCAGGCAGGGGATTATGCTGCCCCGTTCAAGGCAAGCACTGACCCGCCAGATCGACCAGTTCGTGATCGCCGAGATCGGCGGCAAGTTTGTCGGCTGCGGTTCCTTGTTCCGGCTAGGAAGTGATCTTGTGGAGGTCCGTTCGATTGGCTTGAATGATGCAGGTAAGGGCAAAGGTGTAGGCACGATGATTCTGGAAAAGCTGGTTGAAGAAGCGAGACGCCAGCGGATCCCGAAGATTATGGCACTGACCTATGCCGTGGACTTCTTCCTTAAGAACGGCTTCGATGTGGTGCAGAAGGAGATATTCCCCGAGAAGGTCTGGACCGATTGTGTCAACTGCAAGAAGCAGCATGCCTGTGACGAGATCGCCGTGCTGAAGAGACTGGACTAATCCGGCGGGCCATAGCCTCCGGTAAACTATAATAAGAAACCACTGTTCACCCGGAAGCTGATGCTTCAGGGTGACAGTGGTTTTTTACGGATAACAGACCCAAATCTTGCTTTGACTAAAATAGGCGCAATCAAGTTGCTGAACTCACTTGACAATGCCGAGGTCAGTTTGGTATTTTTGTATTAGTGGTTAGCACTCATCTCACTAGAGTGCTAACGAATCGGAGCCACAGCCGGATAGGAGGGAATAACATGTTAACTGAACGCCAGAGAATGATACTGAATGCCATTGTCGATGACTATATTTCTTCCGCTGAGCCGGTGGGCTCGCGCAGTATCTCGAAACGCGGGGATGTGGGCTACAGTCCAGCCACGATCCGCAACGAAATGGCCGATCTGGAGGATCTGGGTTATCTGGAGCAACCTCATACGTCGGCAGGGAGAATCCCGTCCCATAAGGGCTACCGCTATTATGTGGATCATCTGGTACCGTGGAATTCCGCCGAAACGGCCGAACTGGGCACGATCCGCGCTTTTTTCGCCGAGAAGCTGAATGCTACAGAGCAGGTTATCCAACATGCGGCAATGATCCTGTCCAATATGACGAATTATACTTCCATCCTGCTGGGACCGGAGGTTTTTCATACTTCATTGCGCCATTTTCAGCTGCTTCCGCTCGATGACAAGACCGCTGTGGCGATTATCGTTACCAGCACCGGGCAGGTAGAGAACCGAACCGTGAGTCTTCCTCCGGAGATATCTGTCTCCGAGATGGAGAAGGTCGTGAATCTGCTGAACAGCAAGCTGGTCAATGTACCGCTCTACAAGCTGAAGAGTCAGCTCTATTCCGAGCTGGGCGAAGAAATGCAGCGCCACATCTCCCATTATGAAGAATTAATGCAGGTGCTGGATAAAGCGCTTGAGAGCGACCAAGATCAGCGGATTTACTTAAGCGGAGCCACGAATATGCTGACCCAGCCGGAGTTCAAGGACGTCGACAAGGTGAAGACGATTCTGGATCTGCTGGAGGAGACACCCACGCTGCTCAAAATGCTTACCCCGGCCAGCAGCGAAGCAGGAATGCAGGTGCGCATCGGTACAGAGAATAAGCATGAGGCTTTTGCCAACTGCAGTCTGATCACCGCCACCTATTCATTAGACGGCAAGCCGTTGGGGAGCATTGGTATCCTGGGTCCGACCCGTATGGAGTACGCACGTGTAATGGGTATTCTGGGGATTTTGTCCCGGGATTTGACAGCGATGCTGGCACACTGGTATAAGTGAACAGAGTGTACTAGTCCATGATGAATATTATTAAGGAGGTGAAGACAACTTGAAAGAGGAAGAGGTTCAGGAAATGAATGAGAAGAATGATCCCTCGGTGAATGATAATCACGCAGCTGAAGAGGCAGATACCACAGCGGACAGCGGCGCATTCACGGCTGAAGAGGCCAGCGAGGCGGCTTCAGGCAATGAGGAGTACAGAAAGCTGCAGGAGCTGGCAGATGAGCATCAGGCGCGCACCTTGCGTGTGCAGGCTGATTTCGATAACTTCCGCCGCCGGACCCAGAAAGAAAAGGAAGAGCTGGCGCAGTACGCAACGTCTAAGCTTGTAACCGAGCTGCTTCCGGTAATGGATAACTTTGAACGCGCACTGGCGACTCCTGCAGCAGGTGCAGACGCTGAAGCGTTCATCAAAGGCGTGAATATGATTTTCCGGCAGCTGGAGGGAGTCCTTAAGACTGAAGGACTTACAGCCATGGAAGTGGTAGGACAGCCTTTTAACCCTGAATATCATCAGGCGATCATGCAGGTGGAGAGCGAGGAGTACGAGGAAGGCATCGTGACGGAAGAGGTCCAGAAGGGCTATCTCCTGAAGGATAAGGTTCTTCGTCCGGCCATGGTCAAAGTCAGCATGTAGATCTGTTCTATATAAGATAATAAAAATCGATGAAGCCCCGGGCTTCACATTATTTCTGAGGAGGCACATTACTGTGAGTAAAGTTATCGGTATTGACTTAGGAACCACGAACTCTTGCGTTGCCGTTATGGAAGGCGGCGAAGCCGTCGTTATCCCGAATCCGGAAGGCGCGCGTACAACCCCATCGGTTGTAGGCTTCAAGAAGGACGGCGAGCGCATCGTCGGTGAAACGGCAAAACGCCAGGCCATTACGAACCCGGACCGTACCATCGCTTCCATCAAGCGCCACATGGGTACAGGCCACAAAGAAAGCATTGACGGTAAAGACTATTCTGCACAGGAAATCTCGGCTATGATTCTCCAGAAGCTGAAATCCGATGCTGAAGCCTATCTGGGCCAGCCTGTAACTCAGGCGGTTATTACAGTTCCTGCTTATTTCAATGACAGCCAGCGTCAGGCTACTAAGGATGCAGGCAAAATCGCCGGCCTTGAAGTGCTGCGTATCGTCAACGAGCCAACAGCAGCAGCTCTTGCTTACGGTCTGGAGAAATCCGAAGATCACACCATCCTGGTCTATGACCTTGGCGGCGGTACCTTCGACGTATCCATCCTTGAGCTGGGCGACGGCTTCTTTGAAGTAAAGGCTACCAGCGGTGACAACCGTCTGGGCGGAGATGATTTTGACCAACTGGTTATGGATTATCTCGTAGCTGAATTCAAGAAAGAGCAAGGCATTGATCTGAGCAAGGACAAAGCGGCTGTTCAACGTCTGAAGGATGCTGCGGAAAAAGCGAAGAAAGAGCTGTCCGGCGTACTTACAACTACAGTATCGCTTCCGTTCATCACGGTAGTTGACGGAGTGCCTCAGCATTTGGAGATCAACCTGACCCGTGCCAAGTTCGACGAGCTGACGGCAAGCCTGGTTGAGCGCACGCTGGGACCTACCCGTCAAGCGCTGAAGGATGCCGGAATGACCCCTGCGGATCTGAACAGAATCGTACTGGTCGGCGGCTCCACCCGTATTCCTGCCGTACAGGATGCGATCAAGAAGCTTACCGGTAAAGAGCCTCACAAGGGCGTTAACCCGGATGAAGTAGTAGCCCTGGGTGCTGCTGTTCAAGCGGGCGTACTGACTGGCGATGTAAAAGACGTAGTTCTGCTCGACGTAACTCCGCTGTCCCTCGGTATTGAAACTGCTGGCGGCGTGTTCACGAAGATGATTGAGCGCAACACTACGATCCCTACAAGCAAATCGCAGGTGTTCTCGACCTTTGCAGACAGCCAGCCTAGCGTGGAAATCCACGTATTGCAGGGTGAACGCGAGATGGCGAACGGCAATAAGACGCTGGGACGCTTCATGCTGAACGAGATTCCACCGGCACCGCGCGGCGTACCGCAGATCGAAGTTACCTTCGACATCGATGCCAACGGTATCGTTAACGTCTCTGCTACAGATAAAGGCACCAACAAGAGCCAGAAGATCACCATCACTTCTTCCAGCGGTCTGAGTGACGCAGAAGTGGAACAGATGATGAAGGATGCCGAGTTGCACGCTGAGGAAGACCGCAAGCGTAAAGAACTGGTCGAAGCCAAGAACGGTGCTGACCAGCTCGTATACTCCACAGATAAAGTAATTAAGGATCTGGGCGACAAGGTCGATGCTTCCGAGATCGATAAAGCGAATGAAGCTAAGGACAAAGTGAAGGCTGCCCTTGAAACTGACAACCTGGAAGAAATCAATGCCGCTACAGAGGCGCTCAATGAGATTGTGCAGCAGTTGTCCGTGAAGCTGTATGAGCAGGCTGCGCAGGAGCAGCAGGGTGCTGAAGCGGGTCAGGATGCTGCTGAAGGCAATGCCAAGAAGGATAACGTGGTAGATGCGGATTACGAAGTGGTTGACGATGAGAAGAATCAAGGGTAACCTTAGACGATAAGTTCTATGGTGGTGAGAGGGAAGGTCAAGACCGGGGCATCCCGGGTTTTGGCTTTCCTTTTACCTTGTAAATGGGGAGAATTAACGATGTACGGAGGTGAAAGCAGTGGCAGATAAACGTGATTATTATGAGGTTCTGGGCCTCGGAAGAGATGCTTCAGAAGACGAAGTGAAGAAGGCCTACCGCAAGCTGGCGCGCCAGTACCATCCCGATGTGAATAAGGCCAGTGATGCTGAGGCTAAGTTCAAAGAGGTGAAGGAAGCCTATGACGTTCTGAGCGACGGGCAACAGCGCGCGCGGTATGATCAATATGGGCATATTGACCCTAATCAGGGAATGGGCGGCGGCTTTGGCGGCGGTGGCGGAGATTTCGGCGGTCTTGGGGATATCTTCGATATGTTCTTCGGCGGCGGCGGTGGACGGCGTGATCCGAATGCCCCACAGCGCGGCGGCGATTTGCAGTATACAATGACCATTGAGTTCAAGGAAGCGGTGTTCGGCAAAGAGACCGATATTACCATTCCGCGCACGGAGACCTGCGATACCTGCTTCGGCTCCGGAGCCAAGCCGGGTACGAAGCCGGAGACCTGTTCCGTCTGCCACGGCAGCGGACAGCAGGAATTCGTGCAGAATACACCGCTTGGACAGATGCGTAACCGCCGTCCCTGCTCCCATTGCAGCGGCACAGGCAAAATCATCAAAGAGAAATGCACCACCTGCGCAGGCCAGGGCAAGGTGAAGAGACAGCGCAAGATTCATGTGCGTATCCCTGCCGGTGTCGATGACGGCGCGCAGCTGCGCATGACTGGTGAAGGCGAAGGCGGCACACGCGGCGGCCCGGCCGGAGACCTGTACATTGTGATCCGCGTGAAGAATCATGATTTCTTCGAGCGTGAGAACAACGATATTATGTGCGAGGTTCCCTTGACGTTCGCTCAGGCGGCGCTCGGTGACGAGATTGAGATCCCAACGCTGACCGAGAAGGTGAAGCTCAAGATCCCGGCAGGCACCCAGACCGGTACCTTCTTCCGCCTCAAAGGCAAAGGAGTTCCGCATCTGCGCGGCAACGGCGTCGGCGACCAGCATGTCCGCGTCATCGTCGTCACGCCTAGCAAGCTCAGCGAAGAGCAGAAGGACCTGCTCCGCCAGTTCGCCTCCTTCAACGGAGAGAATACGCATGAGCAGGAGCAGTCGTTCTTCGACCGTGTGAAACGGGCGTTCCGGGGAGACTGAACTTTTAAGTAATATGAAATAAGGATGGAAGAGCTTGTAAAACAGCGCCTCATCTCCATTAAGTGGAGGCGGGGCGCTGTTTTTTGCCGGGTATATTGTCTTTGTGGTTCTGTTGTATTTGATACAACAGAATGCTTCTGAAATTCACCAAAAAGAGAATCTGTTGCACAACATACAGTAGAAATTCTTTAAATGGGCATTTTTAAACAGATATCTAAGAATTAAATGTATGAAATACAACAGAATCTCTTTTGGGACGAATTAAAGGGGATTCTAATGTAGTAAATGCAATCAGAGGTAGTATGCACATTATCTGCAGCAGCGTCTGCTCAAGTGTTCAAACGGGTCATAACCAAACAAAAAAGGCTGTCCAGAGTAGTCATGTAACAACTACTGGGACAGCCTTTTAAGCTTATTCTACTACTCGATTAATCCGCTCTTGCTCAGCAATTCATAGAGTGCAGCGGCTGCTGTCTCGCGGGTTGCCGGAGCTGTTGGGTTGAAAGCAATGCCTGATTCGCTGGCGAAGATGCCGGCTTTGGTCAGGGCTTGCAGACTGTCCTTGGCGTAAGGGGCTACCTTAGCGCTGTCGGAGTAGGTTGTGAACGAAGGATTGGCAGCGGCCTTCAGTTCGGTTCCAGTCAGCTTCAGGGCTCTGTCCAGAATGACGGCCAGCTCCTGACGGGTTACCTTCTGGGTTGGGGCAAACTTGCCGTTACCAATGCCCAGAATCAAACCGGCCTTGGAGGCTGCGGCGACATCCTTGGCGTACCAGTCCGTTGATTTCACATCGGAGAAGGTTACGCTGGCATCGGTACGTAGACCCAATGCACGGGTCAAGAGCGCTGTGAACTCAGCGCGGGTCAGATTGCTCTGTGGTGCAAAAGTAGTCGCTGAGGTTCCCTGGATAATCAGCTTGTCGGCCAACGTCTGGATGGCAACAGCTGATTTGGAATTAGCAATGTCTGTGAAGGCTGCTGCCGGTTTGCTGACTGCTGCATACACGGAGAAGCCTGGACGGCTTACTGTAACAATGGTTGTTCCGTCTGGCTGTGGTGTGAAGACAGAAGCAACCGGGGTCACCAGTCCATCTTTTTCAAACAATACGCCTGCTGTCTTGGATTCAATCTTGCCTGGTACAGTAAAGGTGCGCTTGATGAACACGTTGGTTGGAACGTTCAAGTAAGTGCTGCCTGTAGCTGTAGTCCATGAAGCTTCATAGGATACCGGGGTTCCGATAACCTGGGCACCCGGAGTACCTGCAATCAGCTTGCTGGCTGCGTCTGGTTCTTGCTTAATTACTAGCTTCAAGCTCTGGCCTGCAGGGGAAGCGGCTAATAAGGATACCGGCAAGGCTACAGCAGATCCGCCAACATTCACGATAAGGGTGCTGCCTGCTTGAATGGCGGACAGTAATTTCACCTGATCAGCAGTCAGGCTCAGTTCAGCAGACTTATCTGAGATGCTGATCAGAGAGATAACAACGGCTGTCTTGACAGTAGCGGCTTTGTCCAGAGCGGCCTTCAGATCGCTGTCGCTCACGGTTACTGTCGTTACACCATCCTTCGATGCGGTTAGAGGTGTTACCGTTACTTGCTGAACGCCTTCTTCAACAAGGGACTTCACAGGTTCTGGAACCACCACAGGTGTTGGCGTAACTACTGTACCGCCACCTCCACCACCGCCGCCGCCATTGTTTCCACTGTCAGAGACAGTGATAAAGCGGAATGAGGTGTAGGCACTGTAGTATTCATCATTGTTATAGTCAATCTTGATCGGTTTGGTGTTATCTTTGGCTTTAATGCCGAGAACCTCAAGCTTGTAGACTCCATCGGTCAGACCCGCCACCGCAGGGTTGCCGTAAGCATCCAAGATTGGATCACCATTGTGGTCATATGGGTGATAGGTTGATGATACAACCGTGCTATAGTTCCCAGGCTCGAAGAACTTATCCGGCGCACCGGTCGTGGATACCTGGAAGGAGCCCTTCTTGGTATCATCAAGACCAATCAGATTTACTTCATAATAGTTAATATCATCTGCTTTCAGCTTGTAGTTCAGAATAGCACTTGAATTGGTATAGACGATCGGCTGGTTCAGTGCAGCTTCCTGAATGCCTGTGCCCCAGCTAGGCTGTTCGGTCGTCTTATCTACATTGATTGCAAACGGCAAGTGCAGAGTTGGCTGTCCTGCTGCTTCCAGGACGACATTACCTTGCAGCATTTGCGGCACGGTATCAGCAGCGACGGTAACCTTCAGGTTGAACGTGGAGGCACCTTTCGCGGCGGCAGTTACCGATGATTTGTCGAGTGTCGCAGATACATGCTTGGGATCACCATAGTTCCATTCCACGGAAGCAGAATAGGTAAGCGCAGTATCGCTCATATTCTTTAATTGCAGCACTTGGCTAGCTTCAGAACCGGGAAGCAGGGTGCCAAAGCTTGTAGACGGATTGTAGTTGATTACATTCTGCGGGACAAAGTTCTTGTCCAGAATGGAGATCGGCTCGATGGATTGCAGCAATGCCGGAGTATTAATGGCATTCTCTACATTAGCGCGTCCTGGGCCTTGTAGATAGAAGTCTTCAGGAGCTTCCTGATAGAACACAGGATCTGCTGTGTTGGCCAGAGCGGCACGAATGTCTAATGGTGTATAAGTTGGATGTGCCTGCTTGATCAGCAGTGCCAAGCCTGCTACATGCGGTGTTGCCATACTTGTACCACTAATACGATTGTATGCTTTGGAATAATCAGTTCCTGGATGACCTTTGCCATAAGCAGGCCACGTAGACAGCACTCCGTCACCAGGAGCTACGATGTCCGGCTTAATGCTTAATTTACCGTCGAAGTTCGGTCCTAGTGAGGAGAAGCTGGTCACTTCATCGCCGGCGGTCATATCCATCGGATATTCGGAGCTGAAAGTAAAGTAAGCAGGTTTGTTGCCGTTAGCAACAATGGCTCTGGCTAAAGCGCGGCCTTGGGAGCCCTTCAGGTCCAGCGTAGGGATGTTGTCATATCCATCGCCAAGGTTGGAACCGATAAAGTCAGAACGGTCAGTATAGCTCTCATCCAGAATAGCTACTTTCTTACCGTCTATTGTCTGGAAATTACCATTGAAGATCACAATAGCTTTGGCACCGTGAGCTTTGGCATTAGCAATCTTGTCTACAAAGGCTAGATCGCCACGGGATACCAGAACAACAGTTTTCTCACCGAAATTTCCTTCCGGGTAATCTTCATTTGCGCCTAAATTAGCGTAGAACACTTTAACCGGCTCTGTTCCAATAATATCGGCAAAGTCTGTTTGACCCAATTCATAGGCCATGACATGGAACGGATTATAGGTGTCATAAGTCACTGAAGTGACTGAACCCGTAATCTCTGCCTTGAACTCACCGGAGAACGCTTTGATAGGGCTATTAACGGCACCTACCGAAATTCCAAGTTGGGAGGCAGCAGGAGAACCCATGGAGAAGTAACCTGCTTCCCCATTATTCCCGTTCGCAATTACAGCAGTTACTCCAGAGAGTACTGCATTATTAATTGCGATGGAATCAGGGGAGTTAACATCCTTCTCGGAATCGGAGCCGAGCGACAGGTTGATGACATCCATGCCGTCCTTGACCGCACGTTCAATTCCGTCAATGACTTGAGCGGAAGATCCGGAGGAAGTATTCGGCTTATCAATATTACGGCCTAATACTTTGTAGACATACAAATCAGCCCCGGGAGCGACACCCTTCTGAGCCACATCACCCTTAGCTGCATACTGACCTATGATCGTGCCTGCTACATGCGTACCGTGGTAAGTTCCCGCATATCCTACACCATATTCTTCATCTTCTTCAGGAGTAAGCGGCACTTCTTCATAGGGATCATCATCCTGGTAAAAGGAGTCATAACCGCCCTTATAAGCTGGAGCAATATCCGGGTGTGTATAGTCAACACCGGTGTCAATCACACCGACTTTCAGTCCCTTACCGTCAAGACCTTTGTCTGCTGCCCAGTCGGCATGAATCTGCTTCAGGGGAGCATTGTCGTTTCTGTAAGTCACTTCGGTCACTGTCTGATCAGGGAGAGCGTACCAGGTGCTGTTCGGATAAATGGAAGACACGCCGGAGATCTTCGCCAGCTCAGGGATTTTGTCAGCCGGAACGGTGACTTCAAAGCCGTTCAGAATCGTGTCGTACTTGTAATTGACGGTCAGGTCAATCTTCTTGGCTTCAGCCTTATCAAGTACTTCTTCCTGCTGGCTGTTCACCGCAGCTTCTGTCGCTGAATTGGCGAGCGCTGTAATTCCTTGTCTGGCAGCATACTTGCCTACGGCGGCAGGCTGGCCGCTGAGTTGAACGATAACCCGGACAAGATTTGAGGATTTGGTGTTAATCTGTGGAGAAATATAAGGCTGATTCGCTGGAATCAAGGCTGGAAGATGATTGCCTGATACGGGTGTCTTCAAGCTGCTGGCGGCGAATGCCGCGCCTGGAATCATACTTGCAGCCACACCTAATGATAATGTTAGTAATGATAGCTTACGAGGTAATTTTGTCCACTCCAAATGTAATCCCCTCCACAATATGATGTTGGTTCTGGCTTCATCTCTCCTGCTACAGACAGTAGTCGGATTCTCCTTTTCTATTAATCCGGTTTATTTCCGTCAAGATTACTAGGAAAAATATTAAGAAGATTTTACCACTGGTTATTTGTAAAATCCACACAAAATTTATAGAGATTTGAGAACGTTTTTATTTTATGTGGAATGTTATATGACATGTTTAGTCTATTTAACCTATGAAACCAATCTTATAGGACAAAAAAATACAAAATAACAGAGAAAAAAACAATTTTCGTCATAATTACTGACATATATGCTGAGCGTAAAACGAACTTATAGTTTAGTAGTCTGGCTCCTGATTTCCTCCATTTAAAGGAACCTTTAGCCGGGAAATGTATAAAATTATGTCCGGAAATCCAAAATAGCCAAGTAAGCTTGTACGTTATGGACACCAGGCAGAAAGCGGGGAATTCCCATGTCTGAAAAAAGTATACTGGCCTACTTCAAAACCCCGGAGGAAGCGGAAGGGGTCTCCCGTAAGCTGCAGGCACTGCGTGCAGAGGAGATTTCCATTGACCGGTTCAGCAGGTTTGGGGGAAGCGGGCAGAAGCCGGGAGTAAATCCGGTTACCGGCAATTTGGCGAGCATGGATTCGATGACGGCAGTCAGTGACCATACGGGCATATTAGCTGCGGCGCATACGAGCGGGAGCGGAATGAGCCACGGCGGGGATGGCGGTCCGACGGGCAGAAATATTCTGCTGACGGTTATTGTAGATGCGGCTGTCCATGGTCAGGCGATGTCGCTCATTGAGGAAGCCGGCGGAATGATTTAAGGTCAGATAAATACATTGGAGGCTGATGGCAAGCGATGGACAGAGAAAACTCGAAAATCTTTTCCAAAACCGAAAAAATGAAAATGCTCTATGAGGCGAAGGCAGAGGATGTTGAATTCTCAGCAGCTGAAGCAGATCAGGATGATATTGAGGCCATGGACCGTTCCCGTGAGGCTGATAAGCGGCAGTTGGGAGAGATTATGAAGAAAGAATAACTCGGTGAAGTCAAGAAGAGATGAGCAGACGAATTGTTGCTACGGATACCCTGCGTAAGTGGGGTATTTTTGTGTTTTGGCGTGTATAATGGAGTGATATGCGAAGCCGGGAGGATACATAAGTGGATACAGTGATAATATGGGTGGGACTGGCGCTGCTGGTAGCGCTGTTAACCTTCCTGAACCAGAAGCAGGTCTATTCCTCCAAAGTGAAACGAGCTTACCGGGAGCTAAGAATGCTTGCTGAAAAGGTTCGAGCAGAACAGTCGGAGGCGGCAGATCTGGTAGGCTGGGAAGCTTCCATCGCCGAAATGGAAAAGCACCCCAATGAATTCAACAAGCTGGACAAGGAGATCGGTCTGCGCGAGGCCTTCGTCCAGTATCTGGAGCGGCATTATCCGCAGGATACGAGACTACCAGAGCTGCTGGAAGCGGCTGCATACAGGAAGGACAGCGTATGGGGAATTAAGTTAGGGAATTAAAAAATCTTATCATTTTAAAAGCTAAAATAGCCGTTAATAAGAGTAAAGTGAAATAAGCGAGTGTCGTCCGCATATCAGTTAAAAATTGAGATGTATAGGGAGCAGTCAATATGGAAAATCTAGCAGACCAAGCAGTTACAGACGAACTGGTTGTCAAAGCCTTGGAAAAGAATCTTGCCATGATCCGGTTTGATCTT
Source organism: Paenibacillus sp. FSL H8-0122 (assembly GCF_038005345.1). NCBI lineage: Bacteria > Bacillati > Bacillota > Bacilli > Caryophanales > Paenibacillaceae > Paenibacillus > Paenibacillus sp. FSL H8-0122. The sequence continues at coordinate 1,012,463 of NZ_JBBOTB010000001.1, forward strand.
AACCGCCGTGTCGCCTATGTCAATGAGATCTTTGCCCAGTCAGTGAAATACAAAACAGAGGATATGTACGGCATGCAGCACAGTCAGCTGTGCTTCCCCTCATTCGTGAACAGTCCCGATTATGAGTTGTTCTGGCAGAATTTAATGGCTGGCCGGAGCTTCCAGGACAAAATTGAACGGATGGACGCAGAAGGGAATTCAGTCTGGCTGGAAGCTACATATATGCCAGTGTTTGATGAGACAGATACCCATGTCATCGGCGTATCCAAGGTGGCCACCAACATCACGGAGAGACAGAATAACATGAGCCATGTCGTGGAACGGATGCAGGGAATGGCAGATAGCCTTAATCAGCGTGCGGACAAGGGAATTGAGCGGAGTCAGGAGCTGCTGCTGAGTATTGACAGGATTGCCGAGGTGTCGACCGAGAATACCGAAACGCTGCTGAATCTGCAAAAGCAGGCGGCGGCGATCCGCGGCGTAGTGCAGACCATCCGTGATATTGCTTCCCAGACCCATCTGCTTGCCCTGAATGCAGCGATTGAGGCTGCACATGCCGGAGAATTCGGCCGGGGATTCGATGTGGTGGCCAAGGAGGTAAGAAAGCTCTCCGCGATGGTGCAGGATCAGATTACCGAAGTGCGGGACAGTGTCCAGGCCATTACGGAAGAGGTCGGCAGAATATCCACGGGCCTGAACCAGGTGCAGGATAATGTCCAGCTCAGCCAGCAGCAGATTCAGGTGGCGCTGGATGAATTCACGCTGATTGCTACCTCTGCGCAGGAACTGGACAACCAGGCGCGTGAGGTCATGAATATTATCTAAGCTGTGCTTGCCCTGAAGATGAGCAGTTATTCCCGGACAATCTATCGTAAGCAGTATGCAGCCTGATCATTTCAGGTGGACATGCTGCTTTTTTAGTACATATAGCTGGATATGCTGCTGAAAATGAACCTTTTGAAGCCCGGGGTTGTTATAAAGGTAATTCAAACAAGAAAGGAGGGCATGCTCAAGTGGGCAACAGGGAATTATTCCAAACCTACAGCAAGGAGGTATACCGTACCTGCTATTATATGGTACACGATGCTGCCGATGCTGAGGATCTGTGTCAGGAGGTATTCATCACTCTCTTCCGCAGCGAGTGGCAGGGTATTGAATATCTGAAGGCCTGGATTATGAAAATCACCGTCAACACCTGCCTGAACCACCTGAAGCGCAGGAACAGCCTGCAGCAGAAGCTGACAGCCCATCTCCATATGTTCAGGGAGAATCCGCAGCCGCTGGTAGACAAGCTGGTGGAGCAGAAGGAAACGAAGCTGGAATGGGCGGGATACATGTCCCGGCTCCCGGCGAAGATCAGGGCGGTGCTGACGCTGCGGTATATGCATGATTTCAGTCTGGAAGAAATCCGCAAGATGCTGGATATCCCGCTGGGGACCGTCAAGTCGAGGCAGCATAAGGGGCTGCGCATGATGAAGAGGATTCTGGAAGAAGCGGGCGTTCAGCCCATAACGAAGGAGGACGATGAATATGGACAGAACCGAAGCACAGTTAAAGCGTCGCTTAAATGAGGATCAGGAGCTGATCTATCCGGATTTCGAGCAGATGTGGGGCCGGATTGAGCAGGCCGGATATGCATCATCCAAAGGCAGCAGCCGTGCGGGAGCAGGCAGCCCGGTCCGCCACCGCAACTGGCGAAAGATTACTGTCGCAGCCTCATTCAGCGTAGTGCTGATGGCTGTTCCTGTGTATGCCGCTGTGCAAGTTGACTGGGGGAATCTGCTGAACCATAGAAGCGGTGTACAGGCGGCGCTGGCACAGAATCTGGGTCAGCCGCTCGGACAGACGGTCACCAAGGATGGAGTAACCCTGACGTTACATACGGCGCTCTCGGATGAGAACCGGACTGTAATTCTGTATAGTCTGGACGTTGGGGGAGACAAGGGCAATGGAATGTGGAATGTGAATGGAATGTCCCTTAAGGATACGAATGGGAACGGCGATGAAAATGAATACAACTACCAGCAGTGGGATGAGAAAAATAAACGGTACAATGGTTATTTCGAGACGAACTGGAGTCCGGGACAGGAGACGGTCAAGGTAAGCCTGACCGCAACGGGGATTCAGTCCTACTCTCAGCAGGAGGTGGACTTGAAGTTCGATACCGACTCACCGGAGCGGCAGAGCTTCCAGGTGAACCGGGATGGACTAGAGTCGTTCAGTGTTCAGCCTTTTAAGGAAGGGAATGAACAGCTGATGCTGTCCACGGCAGCAGTCTTTAATAATCCAGAAGCTAAGAGCTTGGCATACCCGCAAATCATAGCATATAGAGATGGAGAGCCAGTCAAGAACTCTCAGGCAGGAGCAATGGGCAAGCCCGGAGACAACAGGGAATACACCTCGCTTCAGTACTACAAGCCGGGTGATGTGCCCAAGGCTGACACAACGTATAAGCTCAGCTACACCAAACTTGAACGCAATATTGATGGTCCATGGACGTTCGATTTCGAGCTGAGCAAGCAGAAGATGGCTGGCGCCACGATGAAGACGGCACTGGATCTGCCGTTGGAAGCGGAAGACACGACTAACAAGATTGAGCAAATGGTAGTAACGCCTACGCAGGTCCGTGTGTCCATCCGGACTAAAGCTAAATTCGCTGAGCTGCCTTATGTGAATTATAGTCTTGAGGTAGGCGGACAGAAGCTGGAAGGCGGATTGTGGTATTCGACATCGGAGGACAAGGATCTGAGAACGCTGCGCTTCGAACGGCCGGTAGATCTTGAGATTACAAAGACAACACCAATGACACTTGTAGGTAATTATAAGGTTACCCGGCATGAGGATGACAAGAAGCCACTGGAATTAACCAACATCTCCAGCGAGAAGCAGACGTTAATCCGGCAAACCGGCGGTTATCCGGTGCAGTGGACGTACTATATGCAGGGTGCAGATCTTTATGTAGAGATGAAGAGCGATGATCCCCATTTCGGCGGTGTGAATCAGACTCATATTGGCACAGGTAAAGATCGAATCTTGGGTAAAATAGTGACCGTAGGCTTCCGTGGAGACGGAAACAACCGCAGCATTGATGTGTATAAGGACTTCAAAGGCACAGAAGCTTCAATATACATGTTTTTCTACTCTACCAATGAACCGGACAAAGAGACACGGGTGCAGCTGCAAGGACAATAGTGACATTATTTTAACGGGAAGAACCTTGTGTTCTTCTCTTTTTTTCGTATACAGTTAGAAGATACGGCTTATGTACAGCTGAAGGATCATAAGGCAGAGGAGAGAGGTACGGTGGAACTAAAGCGCTGCGATTGGGTGAACACGGACCCGGTATATATAGCTTATCATGATGAAGAGTGGGGCAAGCCGCTGGTTGATGACCTGAAGCTGTTCGAGCTGCTGATGCTGGAGGGCATGCAGGCCGGATTGAGCTGGTATACGGTGCTGAAGAAGCGGGAGGGCTTCCGCGAGGCTTTTGACGGCTTTGATCCGGAGAAGATCGTGCTGTATGGGGAGGACAAAGTCGAAGAGCTGATGCAAAATGCGGGGATTGTCCGCAACCGTCTGAAGATTAAGGGAGTGATTACCAATGCACAGGTATACCAGCAAATCTGCCATGAGGAAGAGGGAGGTTTTGCCGGTTATCTGTGGAGCTTCGTCGGCGGGACGCAGGTTGTGAACCACTGGAAGAATAGAGCGGAGGTCCCTGCGACCACTCCCCAGTCTGATCAGATGAGCAAGGCGTTGAAGCGCAAAGGGATGAAGTTTGTCGGCTCGACGATCTGTTACGCTTTTATGCAGGCCTCCGGGATGGTAGATGACCATGCGCTGGATTGTTTTTGCCGCAGCACCCCGTCAGGCGTAGAGAGTTGAACGCAGTTTGGCGCTGAACGGGTAAGAAATGCTATACTAACTAAGACATGCTTCAAGGGAGATTATGCTCCCAAAACTGAGTCTATGCTTCCGAGGTAAGTTTGTTCGAAGCAGAATCGAGAGAAGTAACGCTCACAAACTTTTAGGAGGATTCATTACCATGCTATGGCAAGAATTGACGGTACATACAACCGAGGAAGCACAGGAGATGATATCCAATCTGCTGGTTGAGGCCGGAGCGGGCGGAGTCTCTATTGAAGAATCCGGGACGCTGAATAAAACCCGGGATACACGTTACGGTGAATTATACGATGAACCGCTCAATGACATCCCCGAAGGGGAAGCGGTCATTAAAGGATATTATGCGGAATCGGTGGACATGGACGCGGTTGTGTCCGAGGTGACGCCAAGGGTGGAAGAGCTGAGAGAGTTCGGCATCGACCCCGGGCTGGCACAGATCTCCTGGAAGACGGTGGATGAGGAGGATTGGGCCCATGCCTGGAAGCAGTACTTCAAGCCGCTGCGCGTCTCGGAGCGGCTGACCATTAAGCCGACATGGGAAGAATATACCCCGGCCTCTGCGGATGAAAAAATTATTGAGATCGACCCCGGCATGGCCTTCGGAACCGGGACGCATCCGACAACGGCGCTGTGCCTTCGCGCTCTTGAGAAGCATATTGTCAGCGGTGACGAGGTCATCGATGTAGGTACGGGCTCCGGTATCCTTGCTGTCGGAGCGATGCTGCTCGGTGCCGCCTCTGTCCTGGCGCTGGATCTGGACCCGGTCGCCGTGGAGAGTGCCCGCGAGAATGTGGCACTGAACCGGCTGGAGTCAGCGATCACCGTGAAGGAGAGCGATCTGCTCTCGCTGCTGGGCGGTGAGGGGGCGGCGGATACCGCAGCCGGAGAGATGTGGCCTTCAGCCCGGCCAAGCAATACGGCTGACCAAGAGGCCGTTCCTGGTGTTGCCCCGGCGGCAGACGGGCTGGGAGTGACTCTGCCGGTCCGGGTCGTCGTGGCGAATATTCTGGCCGAGATTATTGTACTGTTCACGGACGATGTCTACCGTGCGCTTCAGCCGGAGGGGATCTATATTACCTCGGGGATTTATAAGGATAAGGAAGGGCTAGTCGCGGAAGCGCTGAGGTCCTCCGGTTTCGAGATTTTAGAAGTAACCCGCGAAGAAGATTGGGTGGCGTTCACAGCCGGAAAGAGGTAGACATGGGTTCCCTGGATCAAATTTTAGTATATCCTTTGCAGCAGCTTCCGTTTTTTCTGATTACGATTGTTATTGCGTTTACAGTGCATGAATTCGCACACGCCTATTTTGCCAATAAATTCGGGGACCCTACAGCGCGTCTGCTGGGCCGTATGACCTTGAATCCTGCGGTGCACTTTGATCTCTTCGGTATCATTCTGCTGCTGATTGCGGGCTTCGGCTGGGCGCGTCCGGTTCCCGTGAACCGGGATAATTTCCGCCGTCCCCGCCTGATGGGTGTCATCGTATCGGCCGCCGGACCAATCAGCAATCTCCTGCTGGGTATTCTGGGCGCGCTGATCTATGCGATTCTTGTGGGAACGGGCACGATGGATTCGATCAAGAACGAGCAGGTGCTCCGGGCGCTGATCTGGTTCTTCGGGATGTTCATTCACTTCAACTTCTTCCTCTTCTTGTTCAACCTGATTCCGCTGCCGCCGCTGGACGGTTACCGGATCGTAGAGGATATCGCACCGCGTCCGATCCGTGGAAGACTTCAGCAGTATGAGCAGTATACGGTTTTCCTGTTCCTGCTGATCATCTTCATTCCGGGTCTGCGCGCCTATACGATAGAACCGCTTAGCTACTGGGCGACACGTACGGGTAATGATTTCTTCCAGCTGTTCCTGAGGATGTTCGGGGTCTGAGAACGTCAGTAAGGACGGGGGCTGTTCAGTGCCCGGCAAACGTTGTAGAATATAATGTGATTATTAAGTAGATGAATGATACGTGTGAAGCGGCGGCCGGGACCTGATTTGGCGGGGACTACGCCGCTTTTACGCTGAATAACGGACAGAATGAGGTTGAGAGATGCAGCGTTATTTCGTAACTCCGGCACAGTTCGGACAAGACAAGGTTAGCATTGACGGTGAAGACGCCCGCCATATCGCCAAGGTCATGCGCGGCAAGGCGGGGGACAAGCTGATCGTCAGCGACGGGGTATCCCGCGAGGCGCTGGCCGAGATTGCTGACATAGAGATCGGCCTCGTCACCGTGAGCATACTGGAGCCTCTGGCCATGACCCATGAGCCGCGTATCCAGATTACCGTCGCCCAGAGTCTGCCCAAAGGGGACAAGCTGGAGACAGTCATTCAGAAATGCACGGAGATCGGGGCTGTAGCCTTCACGCCGTTCCTCTCAGAGCGGACGATTGTGCAGTACGATGAGCGCAAGGAGAGTAAGCGGGTAGAGCGCTGGCGCAAAATCTGTAAGGAGGCTGCCGAACAGGCGCACCGGAATATTGTTCCGCAGGTGCATTCGCCGCTCAGCTGGAAGCAGCTGCTTCAGAGTTTCGGCGGCTATGATGCCGTCTATTTCTGCTATGAGAAGGAAGAGGGCCTCCAGCTCCGCAGCGCAGCCGCGCCATGGCTGGCATCGCTTCCGCAGGAGGCTGCGGCCAAAGTGATGATAGTTGTAGGGCCGGAGGGCGGCTTCAGTACGGAGGAATGCCGGCTGGCTGAGGAAGCCGGAGCCGTCTCTGTCGGGCTGGGGCCTCGTATTTTGCGCTGTGAAACCGCAGGCATGGTTGCCGCCGCCTGCATTTTATATGAATCCGGAGAAATGGGAGGAGCTTAAACCATGCCATCTGTAGCTTTTTATACACTGGGCTGCAAAGTTAATTTCTATGATACCGAGGCCATCTGGCAGCTATTTAAGAATGATGGATATGAGCAAGTAGATTTCGAGGGTTCCGCCGATGTCTATCTGATTAACACCTGTACAGTGACCAATACGGGGGACAAAAAAAGCCGGCAGATGATCCGCCGGGCGGTCCGCCGCAATCCTGACGCCATCGTAGCGGTTACCGGCTGCTACGCGCAGACCTCACCTGGAGAGATTCTCGATATTCCCGGAGTCGATCTGGTGATCGGCAACCAGGACCGTGAACAGATTATGACCCATGTGAAGAATATTCAGGAGTCGCGCCAGCCGGTGAATGCGGTCCGCAACATTATGAAGACACGTGAGTTCGAGGAGATGGATGTGCCCGGGTTCGCTGACCGGACGCGGGCGTTCATGAAAATTCAGGACGGCTGCAACAACTTCTGCACCTTCTGCATCATTCCTTGGTCGCGCGGTCTGTCGCGCAGCCGTGATCCGAAATCGATTGTCGCCCAGGCGCATCAGCTGGTGGAGGCCGGATACAAAGAATTCGTGCTGACCGGCATCCATACCGGCGGGTACGGGGATGATCTGGACAACTACCGCCTCGCTGACCTGCTCTGGGAGCTGGATAAGGTGGACGGGCTGGAACGTGTTCGCATCAGCTCCATTGAAGCGAGCCAGATTGATGAGAAGCTGCTGGAGGTGCTGAACCGCAGCACCAAGATGTGCCGCCATCTGCATATCCCGCTCCAGGCGGGCCATAACGAGGTGCTGAAGGCGATGCGCCGGAAGTATACCACGGAAGAGTATTTTGCCAAAATGCGGCTGATCCGCCAGGCTATGCCGGATGTGGGGATCACAACTGATGTGATCGTCGGCTTCCCGGGCGAGACGGATGAGATGTTCCGGGCAGGCTATGATTTCATGAAGGCGGTCAACTATTCGGAGATGCATGTCTTCCCGTATTCCAAACGGACCGGAACCCCGGCTGCACGGATGCTCAATCAGGTCGATGAGGAGATCAAGAATGCGCGTGTGCAGGAGCTGATTGACCTCTCAGAAGAAATGCAGCTAGCTTATGCCCGGCGGTTCGTCGGCAAGACGTTATCTGTGATCCCGGAGCGGGCGGCCAAAGGCTCGGCGAGTCGCAGTATACAGCATGGCTTCAGCGACAACTATCTCCAGGTGCTGTTTGACGGCGACGATTCGCTGCAGGGCGAGCTGTGCCACGTGAAGATAACCGAAGCCGGCGTGAATGAATGCCGCGGCGAGCTTGTTAGTGTTAGCCGGGCGGCAGCTGGACTGCGCGAAAGCGTCCGCTAGAACAGACGTATACGGATGTCTTCCGGGCCACTGCTGGCAGGGAGACATCCTTTTTTCATAAGTACGGATTCTATAGTTACAAAGACCTGAATTTGCCCGGGAATCGTGAAATACTGAAAATGGGGTAAAGACTTGGGCCGGAGTTGTCGATATAGTGGAAGAGAGTGGGAAAAAAGTCCACCGATAATCAGACCGTCTAAGGAGAGAACAGATGACCGTGTACAGGAAAATGACAAAAACGCTCCTCATTATGATACTGCTCGTTGTAGCCGCTTTTCCGGTAAACGTCTTTGCCGCTGCTGGAGACACTATCTCTATTGAATTCGACAGCGCAGCCAAGGTTGAGCTCACCGTGGGCCAGTCGCCGAAGCAGCTTAAGGTATATGCCAATGTGGAGGGCTCCGCATCCAAACGGGATGTGACGGCAGCCGCGACATGGACTTCCTCCAAGCAGGAAGTGGTCACGGTACTGAACGGCCAGCTTAAACCGGTAAGTGCAGGAACGGCGATGATCACAGCAACCTACAATAATGCTATAGCTTCTGTAGAGGTGTCGGTCACCCATGCCTTCAAGGAACTGAAATTGACCCGCAGCACAGAGGGCAGCTATAAATTAGGCGACAAAGAGGAATTGCTGTCTGTTACGGCCACTGCCATCGGCGGAACATCGGCCACTGCGGAGAAGGATGTCACGAAGGACACGGAATGGAGCAGCTCGAATACGGGCGTGCTGACCATTACTGCAGGCAAGATTACTCTGGTCGGTGAAGGTAAGGCTACCATTACCGCCAAGTACAAGGGATTAACCGAAACGATCAAAGCGGTAGTAGAGCTACCTTATGCAGCTATCGTACTGAAAGACAAGAACGACACCGTCGTCAAGGAAATGGAAATGCTGGTTGGCGACAACCCGGTCAAGCTGACCGCCAAGACCAAAGCCACTTCGGCAAGTCAGGAGATTACTCTGGGCAATGAGGTGGAATGGAGCAGCTCCAGCGAGAGCGTAGCTACTGTTAAAGACGGCGAGGTTACCATCCTGGGCGTGGGTAAAACGGTCATCACCGCAAGCTACCTGGGTGTGACCCAGTCGGTGGATGTGTATGTGCGTGCGCCTTATGAAGCGCTTCTGCTGACGCCTTCCGGCGACCAGTCGCTTTTCCTGGGGGAGAGTCTGAATGTAACCGCAGCAATGCGTAATGCCGTCAATTCAACCTCGAACGAAACAGCGTCCGCCGTCTGGACCTCGGATAACCTGATGAATGCTACGGTAACTGCCAATACGGCGGATGCAGGCAACGCTTATGCCACTGTTACGGGTAAAGCGGTAGGAACTTCAATCATTAAGGCCAGCTATCTGGGCATCAGCAAAAGCTTCAAGATCACGGTCTATCCAACCCTGACTGAGCTGGGCGTGGAGAAGACGGAGCAGGAAATATACACGGCGGATGCAGTAAGCCTGCCGAAGGTGAACGGAACCAAGTATGACGGAACCAAGCTGGATATCAGTGATGAGATGGAATGGACCTCTGCGAATGAAGAGATTGTGTCCATCAAGGACGGGAAGTTTGTCGGCGGCAAGGCAGGCACAGCGATCCTGACAGGGAAGCTCAAGACGGGTGAAGTGACCTCTGCTTCGGCTGCGGCGATCCGCTCCAAGACAGTTCAGTTTAATGTAACGGTTCAGAATAAAGTGCTTGTCCTGATCGGACCCGATGCTGCTCTGGGAGTAGTGATTGGTGAAGAGCTGCCACTGCCCGCTGTCCAGGCTGTGCTGGAGAATGGCGACGAGCTGGATGTGTCGGGAAGCATCAAATGGGAGCTGAGCGGCAGCAATGCGGTTCTTAAGCAGACAACTGCCGCCAAGACGATCAAGGGACTGGTCAAAGGTACGGCAACCCTGAAGGGAACCTACTCCAACAAGACCATCAGTGTTCCGGTAACGATTGAACAGAAGGTCGTGAAGCTGGTGGTGGACCCGGCAACGCTGGAGATGAATATCAAGGCCTCCAAGAGCATTAAGGCCACAGGGTATTTCTCTAACGGCAAATCTGCCAACTTCTCGGGGGCAATGAACTGGGAATCCTCGAACCCTGCCGTGGCCTCCATTAAGGGTACTTCCGTCAAAGCGCTGGCAGAGGGTACAACTACCTTAACCGGTTCCTATCAGGGCATTCAGGCGACGATTAAGATTACGGTTGTTCCCAAACTGATGAAGCTTACGGTCAGTGAGAACCGGCTAAGTCTTGCACCAGGCGCAGGCAAAAACGTAGTGGTAACCGCGCTGTATGATACCGGCCGCACTGCAGTTGTCACAGGAAGCATGGTCTGGACCAGCTCCAAGCCTGCTGTCGCCAAGGTGAGTGCTACCGGGCAGATTACAGCAGTTAGCAAGGGGAGCGCATCTATTAAAGGAAAACTGGGAACTAAGACAGTCTCGGTATATGTTAGTGTGAAATAGTGTAATGCTGCTTGCGGTTTGAGCGGCAACAAGACCTGCACATTCGTCTATATGGACGGTGTGCAGTTTTTTTTGTTTATGGTGAGGAATCGGAATGCTCAAGATTAATAAGGAGCGAGGAGGGAGAAGTCATTATGGAATTGATGCCAGCCTGGAAGCGTTGGGGATACGAAGAGGGCAAAGCGGAAGGTATTGAGGAAGGCAAAGCTGAAGGAAAAGCGGAAGGAAAAGAAGAAGGTCAGGCGGAGCTCATCCGTAAATTGCTGCTTAATGGATTTTCTCCCGAAGCGGTCTCTAAGGCTGTTGAAATGCCGCTGGATAAGATTAAGAAGCTGATGTAAATATAGACCCGGAGCCAATATCGGTGGCCCTGGGTCTTTTTTTAGGATCTTTTCTGTAATTCTATAAAATTGTTGCTATGACAGAGCGCTGACTCACAATGAACTGGAAATTTGTAAGGCTTTATATTGAATACTCATTCAACCAAATCAATGCTTGTTCATAATTATCAAAAAAATTCACGGATTTTTTGGTGTTGGATTGTTGTAAATAATTCATGATCTCCCCTTCCTCAAGGAGAAACGCAATTGCCTTGCTGTGATTCAATAGGGTTTCATTGAAGAACTTATCTTTCCATGCTTTTTGAACAGAAAAATGATCTGGCGTGTATCCTTTTCGGTCCACCAGCAATTTGTATTTCCGATTCTCGGAAATGAATTGCTGGCAAGCATGCTCGAACCCATGGAACCATTCATTCACATCATCTGTGTTAATCTTGCCAATTAGATGGGTAACAATTAAATCTCCTGAAACTGTTGTGCTGATATTTTGTTTACTCAACCTTGAAATCATCTCCCTTAGTTACAATTATGCGTATAAATCCCATAAAATCAATAAAGGATAAATTTCTTATGCAATAAAGCTTTGGATTAGTACTGCAGGGCGGATTTGAAGTATAATGAGGACTGCGATTACGATTCTTGGAAGACTCAGGACTGCAGCCGCTGCTCCAGCCTGGACCAGACGGGCAGATAGCATAACGGCAGTACCCCAAGCGAACAGACGACGTTGAAAATAGTCTGGGCATGGGCGAGCTGGGCGGCAGGTCCGCCGCCGATCGAGGCGGACAGGGCTTGCAGCGGCTGGGTGAAGGGCAGGAATAGCAAGGCGCCGCCGACATTCAGCGTGACATGCGACCAGGCGACGAATACGCCGGAGGGCGTACTGCCGATGGCGGCAATGACGGCAGTGACGCAGGTGCCGATGTTCGCACCGAGGACGATGGCGATGCCAAGCCCAGGCGGCATCACGCCGCTGGCGGCTAGGCCCATCGCCATGCTGATGACTGCGGCGCTGCTGTGCACCATCGCCGTCAGCACAGCCCCGGCGGCCAGCCCCCAGAGTGCGCTGGTTGCGGCATGCCCGAGGAACCAGCGGAACAGGGTGCTGCCTTCCAGGGCGGGGCCGATGGACTGCATGACCGCGATGCCCCACAAGACGAGCGCAAAGCCGGTGACCGCGAGGCAGATGAACTGCAGCGGTCCCGAGATCCGGCGGAAGACCTCAAGCAGCCGCCAGGACTGCGGGGCCAGCTCGCCGGCCATCACGGCGGCGGCCCACAGGCAGAGCGCCGCGATCAGCAGCGGCGCGGCCAGCGTGCTGATCTGCAGGCTGATCAGCTCCGTTGTCAGGCAGGTGCCGATGTTGCTGCCGAGAATAATGCCGAGCGTGCGGGCATAGGTCAGCAGCCCGGCATTGACCATGCCGATGTTCAGCACCGTTACAGCGGTGCTGCTCTGTAGCAGCGCCGATAGCAGGGCGCTGACGATCAGGCCTTTGGCAGGTGTGGAGGTAGCCTTGTGCAGGCTGCGCTTCAGCAGCGGACCGGCCAGCCGCGACAACGAGGCTTCCATCACCTTCATGCCGGCGAGGAATATGACAAGACCGTAGAGGACAGGGAATAACATTTCACGGATCATAAGGACAGGCTCCTTTTTGAACGGGGGTTGTACCAATATATGAACGCCAGGCATAGGACATGTATATTAATCTGGCAACAAGAATAGGGAGTTGAAGGTATTGGCATCAGTAATTCTGGAACGAAACCGTAAAAAAAGACTGGAGCAGGGCCATCCATGGGTCTTCGCCAGTGAAGTAGCATCTGTAGACGGAGATCCGCAGCCAGGCGGACTGGTGGATGTTCTGACCCATCAGGGGCGGTACTTGGCTACCGGGTATTATAATCCGGCTTCACAGATTCGGGTGAGAATTCTGTCGCAGCATAAGCTGGCGGCTATGGACACGGCGTTTTTTGTCAAGCGGTTCGCGGACTGTCTGCGGCACAGGGAACGCTTCCTGCCGGGGGCGGATGCTTACCGTCTGGTTTATGGGGAAGCAGATTTTCTGCCGGGGCTGATCATTGACCGCTTCGGTGAAGTCCTTGTGGTGCAGCTGCTGACACTGGCTATGGATCAGCACCGCTCCGAGATTGTGGAGGCGCTGGTGCAGGTGATGGCGCCGCGTGGCATCTACGAGCGCAGCGATGTCAGTGTGCGGGAGCTGGAGGGACTGGAACAGACCACGGGTGTGCTCTACGGCGAATGCCCGCGCCACATTACCGTAAGTGAGAACGGGCTGAAGGTCATCGTCGATATTGAAGAGGGGCAGAAGACCGGCTACTTCTTCGATCAGCGGGAGAATAGAGCATCGATTGCTCCGCTGATGAAGGGCTGGGGCGGGCGCAGCGGAATTACACTGCAGAATGTAGCTGCTGAGGATGGTTCACTCCAGATGCTGCCGGTCAACAAAAGCGGCAAGCCTGTCACCTTCCCGTACTGGGATGGTGCGACTGTGCTGGAATGCTTTGCGCATACGGGAAGCTTCACATTGCATGCCTGCAAGTACGGTGCCAAGAAGGTAACCTGCCTGGATGTATCCGCACATGCCATCGAGAGTGCAAAGGCCAATGTGGAGATCAACGGATTCAGCGACCGGGTGGAATTCGTGGTAGATGATGCATTTGCCTTCCTGCGCAATCAGGTCAAGGGTCAGGAGGAACGCACTGAGCGGGCTACGGGCGGCACAACGGCGGAAGGGAAAACCGGAAGCAAACCGGCTGCCAAGGCGGACACCGCGAAGCCGATGACCGCCGGGGGCGGACGCACGTGGGATGTCGTGATTCTGGACCCGCCTGCTTTTGCCAAGACCAAAAGTGCAGTGGCAGGGGCCGTACGCGGCTACAAGGACATCAATCTGCAGGGTATGAAGCTGGTGAATGACGGGGGATATCTGGTCACGGCCAGCTGTTCATACCACATGCAGCCGCAGCTGTTCCTTGACACGATCATGGAGGCGGCCAAGGATGCCGGCAAGGTGCTGAGACTGATCGAATGGCGGGCCGCAGGCAAGGATCATCCGCAGATTCTCGGCGTGGACGAGGGGCATTATCTGAAGTTTGCCATCTTTGAGGTGCGCAGCAAATAGAAGTTTCAGACCCGGCGGGCCAGCCGGTTTTGCGGGAAGAGTCTCTTTTATAGAGGCTCTTTTTTGATGCATTTTGGTACAGTTAAAAGGTGGTTCATAACCAGAATAGCTGCGATAGCTGATGAGTTTATTCAGACTTTTCCGTCTGCCGTTTGCGCGGCTCCGGGAGAGTCTTTTATTTGTGTATTTGCAAACAATGGCAAACGTACGTTCTGGAGCGTGCGGTGGAGGTATGCTATACTATTGAGACGAGAAGTTTCATAGATTCTGGTATTGCATTGAGTGCCAGGGTTCAACGGAAGGAGTCTGCTGAAATGACGGTTAACTTCATCATCGGCCGCTCGGGCAGCGGCAAGACGACTACAATATGGGAGCGGGTGTCCTCCAGGCTGAAGGCAGAGCCGCTGGGGGCCCCAATCATTATACTTGTTCCCGAGCAGGGATCGTTCGGAGCGGAACGGGGACTGCTGGCGGCGGGCGGCGTGAAGGGAAGTCTGCGCGCCCAGACGCTCAGCTTCTCGCGGCTTGCCTACCGGGTGAAGCAGGAGACCGGCGGCAGCGCAAGTCTGCCAATCAGTGAAGAAGGCAAGAAGATGCTGATCTACAAGATTATAAGCAAGCGCAAGGAGGAGCTGAAGCTGTTCGGGGCTTCCTCGGACCGGCCGGGATTTGTGGAGCGGCTCAGCAGTCTGCACACGGAGCTTAAGCGCTGCTGTCTTGGAGCCGGAGACCTGGAGGAGCAGATCGGCAGAATGCGGGATGCCACGCTGGGCAGCCCTATTCTGGCCGGGAAGCTGGATGATCTGCATCTCGTCTTCAGTGAGCTGGACCAGGAGATGTCACAGCTCTATATAGATGAAGAGGACAGACTGGCCGAACTGGCTGAGCATATTGCGGACTCTGCCTATATCCGCGGCGCCGAGATCTGGGTGGACGGCTTCCACGGCTTCAGCAACCAGGAATTCATCGTCTTGCGTGAGCTGATGCAGTACGCGGACACAATGACCATTGCGCTCACACTGGACCGGATCTATCCGCCGGGCGGTGCCCCGCATGAACTGGAGCTGTTCCATCCGGCGGCGGTTACTTACATTAAGCTGCGGGGATTAGCAGAAGAGATGGGACTTACCGTGTGGGATGAACTGCTGGCTCCGCCCGTCCTGCCAAGGTTCAAGGACAGTCCGGTACTCGCGCATCTGGAGCGCGGACTACAGCGCCGGCATCCCTGGACAGGACCGGCTGAACAGGTGAAAGAAGCTATCAGCATCCGGGCTGCAGCTTCACGACGCACCGAGGTGGAGGGCGTGCTGCGCGAGATGCAGGCCCTGGCCAGAGAATCGGGAGCCAAATATGGGGAAATGGCGGTATTCATGCGTAATATGGCCGATTATGAGCCGCTGATCGCCCCGTTATTTCAGGACTTCGGCGTTCCGTTCTTCCTGGACCAGAAGCTCAGTGAGCTGCATCATCCGCTGGTGGAATTCATCCGCTCGGCCCTGGATGTCGTCCGCCGCCGCTGGCGTTATGAGGATGTGTTCCGCTGCGTGAAGACAGAGCTGCTGCTGCCGCTGGACGGAAGCATTACCCGCGCCCATATGGATGAGCTGGAGAACTACGTGCTGGCCTGCGGCATTCACGGCTCCCGCTGGACGAACGGGCGCTCCTGGAAGGGGATTCCGCGCCTCTCTCTGGAGGGCAGTGAAGCTGTAGATGAAGCGATGCTGGCAAGGATGGAGGCCTGCCGGAAGGCGGTTGCGGAACCGCTGCAGTCATTTGAGCAGAGAATCAAAGCCAGCCGCAGCGGTCTGGAGCTATGCCGGGCGGTATATCTGCTGCTGGAGGATACGGAAGCGGCACGGAAGCTCGAAGGGATGGGGGCAGAATCTCTGAAGCAAGGCCGCCCGGAAGCCGCCCGGGAGCATAGCCAGCTCTGGGGCGCTGTTCTGGGTCTGCTGGACCAGATTGCCGAGATGATGGGCAAGGAACGGATAGAATTCAGCCTGTTCGCCGGGGTGCTTGAGACCGGTCTGGCTGAGCTTAAGATGGGGCTCGTCCCGCCCGCTCTTGACCAGGTGCTGGTAGGTACGATGGACCGTACCCGGGTGTCGGGGGTGAAGTACGCCTTCCTGCTCGGTTTCAACGAAGGAGTGGTGCCGGCGCAGTTTAAGGAAGACGGCATTCTTTCCGAAGGGGAACGCCTCCTGCTGGAGAAGTCCGGGATGGAGCTTGCGCCGGGCTCCTCCCGGAAGCTGCTGGATGAGCGCTTCCTGATCTACAATGCGCTTACGACGGCCAGCAGGAAGCTGTGGATCAGCTATGCTGCAGCTGACGATGAGGGCAAAGCTCTGCTGCCTTCGGAGGTCATCCGCCAGCTGCAGGGAATGTTCCCGCAGCAGTTAGATGAACAATTCCTCTCCGGCTTCCCGCAGAGCGGCAATGATGACGATGAAGTCCATATGGACTTCATCGGCCATCCTGAGCAGACACTCCGCATGCTGCTGCTTCAGCTCCGCCAGTGGCGTCAAGGGGCAGAGATACCCGGCATGTGGTGGGAGGTCTATAACTGGTTTGCGGCGGAGCAGGGCGCAGACAAGCCTGCGGGTGATCAGGCAGCAGAATACCGCCATGCGGATCTGTCCATGAAGCTGAAGCTGGAGCGGCTGCTCGGCTCGCTGTTCTACCGCAATGAAGGCATACAGCTGAAGAAGGAGACCAGCCTGCGCCTGTATGGCGGCTCTACGCTGCGCGGCAGCGTGTCACGGATGGAGCGGTTCGTTGCCTGCTCCTTCTCTCATTTCGCTTCCTACGGACTGAGGCTGAAGGAGCGTCAGCTCTATAAGCTCCAGGCTCCGGATATCGGGCAGCTTTTCCATGCGGCCCTTAGTGAAATGGCGAAGCGGCTGCAGGAGCAAGGCCGCAGCTGGGGCAGCATGACTGCGGAGGAATGCCGCCGTGAGGCAGGGGCGACAGTGGATAAGCTGTCACCACTGTTACAGGGAGAGATTCTGATGAGCAGCAAGCGCTACGGCTATATCTCGCGCAAGCTGAAGAATATTGTCGGCCGCGCTTCGGTCATCCTCGGGGAGCATTCGCGGCGCGGGAGCTTCGAGCCGGTCGGGCTGGAGCTGGATTTCGGCCCGGGACAGGAGCTGCCTCCGCTGAGAATTACACTGCCGAACGGCTGTGTCATGGAGGTGGTCGGTCGGATTGACCGGGTGGATAAGGCTGAAGGGGAACAGGGGATTCTGCTGCGGGTGATCGACTACAAATCAAGCCAGAAGGACCTCAAGCTGCATGAGGTCTACTATGGATTGTCGCTGCAGATGTTAACTTACCTTGATGTGCTGCTGACCTATTCCGAGCAATGGCTCGGCCAGGCAGCACTGCCTGCCGGGGCGCTCTATTTCCACGTTCATGATCCGCTTCTGACCTCAGCCAACGGAATGAACCGGGAACAGGCGGAGCAGGAGCTGATGAAGCGCTTCAAGATGAAGGGCCTGCTGACCGCCGACCGTGAGGTAGTATCGCTGATGGATACCACCCTAGACAAAGGGTATTCCTCTATTGTTCCGGTAGCGCTGAAGAGTGACGGCAGCTTCTACAGCAGCGCATCTGTAGCTACCCCAGAGCAGTGGGAGCAGCTGCGGTCCTCGGTGCGCAGCACGATCTCGGAGATCGGGACCAGCATTACGGAGGGGGATGTGGCGATACAGCCTTACCGCATCCAGCAGGAAACGGCCTGTACCTTCTGCTCCTTCCGTCCCGTCTGCCAGTTCGATGAAGCGGTGGATGGCAATAGTTATAACATTCTAAGTAAGCCGGGCAAAGAAGTGATCTGGGATCTGCTGTCCCGCAAAGGAGGAGAGAAGCTGTGAGCACAAGACCTGTACCCGAAACGAAGCCGGAAGGCAGTCTGTGGAGTGACGACCAGTGGCGCGCCATTGCCGAGAGCGGCAGCGATATTCTCGTGGCGGCGGCAGCCGGTTCCGGCAAAACGGCGGTTCTCGTCGAGCGGATTATCCGCAAAATCAGCAATGAGGAAGCGGGCTTCAGCGTGGACCGACTGCTGGTGGCAACATTCACCAAGGCTGCCGCTTCCGAGATGCGCCAGCGTATCCGGGAAGCGCTCGAGTGCAAGCTGGAGGAGGAAAGTGAAGGCGGGAACGAATATCTGCGCCGCCAGCTGGCTCTCCTGGGCAGAGCCTCTATTACCACGCTGCATTCCTTCTGCCTTGAAGTAATCCGCAGGTATTACCAGATGATTCCAATCGATCCCGGCTTCCGTATTCTGAATGAGCATGAGGCGGAGATGATGCGCCAGGAGCTGCTGGAAGAGCTGCTCGAGGAGAAATACGGTGAGGTAGCCGAGGACGGGGAAGATACCCTGTTCGTACAGCTCGCAGACTGGTTCAGCGGTGAACGGAGTGATGACGCGGTGCATTCGCTGATTCAGCGGCTGCATGATTTCGCGCGCAGCCATCCCTGGCCCGCGCAGTGGCTGCGGGATACCGCAGCCGACTTTGCGCTGCCGGATGCTGAGGCTCTGAGCCATACGCCTTGGGTGCAGAGCATTCTCGCCGAAGCCAGGCTGACGCTGAAGGGGGCGGTCAGCCAGCTGGAGCAGGGGCGTGACATCGCGCTTCAGCCAGGCGGTCCTGCACCCTATGCGGAGAATCTCACAGCCGATCTGGAGATGGCGCAAGGTCTGCTGGACGCAGTGGACTCACAGCCCTGGGCCGGATTGTATGATATTTTCATGGAGATCTCCTTCGGGAAGCTGAAGCCCTGCAAGAAGGATGCCACCGACCCTCTGCTTCAGGAGAGCGTGAAGGCGATCCGGGATCAGGTGAAGAAGAGCCTATTGGAGCTGCAAAAATCCCTGTTCGGCCGTCCGGCGGAATCCTTCCTGGGTGAGCTTCATACGGCGGCTCCGCTGATGCAGGAGCTGGCGGAGACTGTAATCACGTTCGGTGAGCGCTACCGGCTGGAGAAGGCGGGCCGGGGGCTGGTGGACTTCAGTGATCTGGAGCATTACTGCCTGCAGATTCTGCGCCATCCGGACTCGCAGCCGGGGCATTCGCTGCCGTCGGATGCGGCGATGGAGTACCGCAGCCAGTTCGACGAAGTGCTGCTGGATGAATATCAGGATACTAACAGTGTGCAAGAGGAGATTGTCCGGCTGATCTCCCGGGAATTCCCCGGCAACCGTTTCATGGTCGGGGATATGAAGCAGAGTATATACCGGTTCCGCCTGGCGGAGCCGGGCCTGTTCCTGGACAAATACCGCAGGTTCAGTAATGGTCCGTCCTACGGAGACAGTGCAGGTAGCGCCCTGCATGCCGGTGAGGCAGATGGCCGGGCGGGGGCTGATCCGGGACAGGAGGAACGGGAAGAGGGTCTCGTCATCGATCTGGCCCGCAATTTCCGCAGCAGGCTGGAAGTGGTGAATGCGGTGAATATGGTCTTCCGGCAGATCATGGACAGCAATGTCGCGGAGATCAGTTATGATGAGCGGGCAGAACTGGTGTACGGAGCGAACTTCCCGGGAGCTGCGGAGAAAGGCCCGGATACTTATTTTGCGCCGGAGCTGCTGCTGATCGACAAGGGAGCCTCTGCGACGGGTCCGGCGGACGAGGCGGCAGAGGGCGATGAGCTGCCTCTTCTGGAGCTGGAGGCGGCCGAGAGTGAGACTGCACAGCTGGAAGCACGGGCCATTGCCCGGCGTATCTCACAGATGACGGGAATGACCGGCGGTGAGCCGCTGCTGATCTATGATAAAGGACTGCGGATCATGCGTCCCGTAGTATACGGCGACATTGTCATTCTGCTGCGTTCGGCCCGGGTATGGACGCCGCTGATGATTGAGGAGCTGCGGGGTGAAGGCATTCCGGCGTACGGGGACCAGAACAAGGGGTATTTTCAGGCTACGGAGGTGGAGATTGCCCTCTCCCTGCTGCAGATTGTCGATAATCCCCGCCAGGACATTCCCCTGGCCGGAGTGCTGCGCTCACCGGTAGTGAATCTTCGTGAGGAAGAGCTGGCGAAGGTGCGTCTGTGCAGCAGAGGAACATTCTATGATGCGCTGGTTGCGGCCTCTGAAGCAGGGGAAGTACTGCTGGACAATCGGCCGGACCTGTTCCGGGAGTCTGCGCTGCTGGCGGGGCAGGATGCCGGTACCGGTGACACAGCCGGAGAGACAGCCGCCGCGTCAGAGCTTACGCCATCGTCAGGAAATGAGAGTGTACAGGAAGGTATAGACGGAACCGATGCTTCGGCGGCACTGCGGGATATTCCGCTTACGCTGCAGCGTAAGCTTAAGTCCTTCCTGGATAGGCTGGAGAACTGGAGAAATGCTGCCCGGCAAGGAAGCTTAAGCGAGCTGATCTGGAGGATCTACCGGGAGAGCGGGTATCTGGAGTGGGTCGGGGGTCTTCCCGGAGGCTTTCAGCGCCAGAACAATCTGAAGGCGCTGTATGACCGGGCTGTTCAATTCGAGAACGAGACCTCGGCCAGAGGGCTATTCCGCTTCCTGGTGTTCATCTCACGGCTGAGAGAGAACGGCGGCGATCTGGGGGTTGCCGGAGGAAGCAGCGAGGAGGCCGGGGGCGTCAGAATTATGACGATCCACAAGTCCAAGGGTCTGGAGTTCCCTGTTGTCTTCCTGGCAGGTATGGCCAAAATGTTCAACCGTCAGGACCTCCATTCTCCGTTCCTGATGCACAAGGAGCTTGGCTTCGGGCCGCGCTTCGTGGAGCGGGAGACCCGGGTCAGCTACCCGACACTGCCCTATCTGGCGATTAACCGCCGTTCGCGGCTGGAGCTGCTCGCTGAGGAGATGCGCGTGCTCTACGTCGGACTGACCCGTCCGCGCGACAAAATGATTCTGGTCGGTACGGTCAGGGATCTGCCGCGCACGGCTTCCGGCTGGGCCGCGATGCAGGGCCGCGAGGAGCTGCTGCTGGCGGATCACTTACTGGCCCGGGGCCGCAGCTATCTGGACTGGGTGGGACCGGCGTTGATCCGCCACCCTGCCGCTGCTATTCTGCGCAAGCTGGCAGGCAGTGAGGGACCGGTATCCACGGTGCTGCATGGCGATGAGTCGAACTGGAGCATTACGGTGACTGGTGCAGCGGAGCTTAGCCCGGGCGCTTTTTTTGCAGGGGATGACGATCAGGACAAGAGCGAGCAACGCCAGGTAATTCTGGAGGCGCTCCGCAGGGGCAGGGCGGTGTCAACACCTGAGACCCCGGCTGCTGCGGAGATTGCGGAGAGACTGGGCTGGACTTACCGGTATGCGGCAGCTTCAAGCATTCCTGCTAAGACCTCGGTCACCGAGCTCAAGGGGTTATTGTCGATGCAGGAGCAGCCGTCTTACGACCAGCTGGAGGAGCGGAAGCTACCGGGCATTCCGGACGAACGGAACGAACGCGGGTATAGGGACAGCCTGCATCTCCAGCGGCCGAAATTCATGGAAAAGCGGGGACTTACCCCTGCAGAGCGTGGAACGGCTTACCATACGGTGATGCAGCATATTCCCCTGGATGAGCCGGTAGACCGGTCTGTGCTGGAGGCTACGCTTGAGCGTCTTGTAAGGCTTGCTATCCTTAGCAGGGAACAGGCGGATGCAGTGGTGCTGGAGGAAGTCGGGCAGTTCTGCCGGAGTGAGCTGGGCCACAGACTCTTCCACTCTGCCTGGAAGACCAGAGAGCAGCCCTTCAGCTACACGATGCCAGCTGGTGAAGCCTACCGGGGGCTTGACTATTTGGATGAAGCGGCTGCCGGACTTGCGGATGAACGCGGTGGCGGTGATTTTGCAGAGACGGTACTGATTCAAGGGGTGATTGACTGCCTGTTCCGGGAAGAGGGGCGGCTGATTCTGCTGGATTACAAAACAGATCATATCCCTCCGCATGGAGACGGGCTTACACAGCTGTCGGACAAATACCGTTTCCAGCTGGAGCTGTACAGCAAGGCGCTGCTGGATATTCTGGGCGAGCCGGTCAGCGAGGTATGGCTGTACTTTTTCGACGGCGGACATGCTGTGAGATTGTGATTGGCGGGGAAATGATGCGATAACTGCGGCGGATATATGTGTGCTAAGCGGTGTTTTAGGCTAATTCATACCTGCTCATACATTCGGCTCGGTGATCGTTGGCGGCGGGACTATAAGATGCGAAATGTTGTAAATATTGCAGCTTGAGTGTAGACATTGCCGCGTATTGGACCGGATTACTGCATGAAATACAAGAATAGCTCCGTATATCGGACTGGACGGGGGGAAATGCTGCTTTTCTTGCAATACTTCCGGAATAGGGCCACATATTGGAATAGGAATGTTGTATTCTGTGCAGGATTACTGGTCGATTGTTCAATCTATTATATGAATCTATGATTGCCGCAGACAGGCGGGGAAAAGAGGGCGGAAATGCGTATATTGCATACGGGAGACTGGCATCTGGGGCGGACGCTGGAGGGCCGAAGCCGGCAGAAGGAGCAGGAGCAGTTCGTGGATGAGCTGGTTAGGATAGCCGACTCCTCCGGGGCGGATCTGATTCTCATGGCGGGGGATGTCTATGATTCGGTCAATCCTCCGGCTGCGGCGGAGCAGCTATTCTATGACGCGGCGGCCAGACTGACGGCAGGCGGCCGTCCGCTGGTGGTTATTTCGGGCAATCACGACCAGCCGGAGCGCGTAGCTTCCGTGTCTCCGCTTGTCCGCAGACAGGGGATTACGCTCGTCGGAATGCCGACTTCGGAACCGGTCACGGTGCATGCGGCCAGAACCGGCGAGGTTGCCAAAATCGCTGCGCTCCCTTACCCCTCCGAAGCCCGGCTGGGCGAGCTGCTTGCCGGAGACAGCGGAGAGGCTGAGCTGAGGCTGGCTTACAGCGCCCGGGTGGGGCGGCTGATGAATCTGCTGGGACGCGAGTTCACCCCGCAGACCGTCAATCTGGCGATGAGCCATATCTATGTGCTGGGCGGCGTGGAGAGTCGGGATTCTGAACGTCCGATTCAGGTTGGTGGTGCTTATACCGTTGATCCTTCGGACCTTTTCTGCGGCGCGCAATATACCGCCCTCGGGCATCTTCACCGCGCCCAGCGGGTCAAGGGCGAGGGGATGATCCGCTATAGCGGATCGCCCCTGGCTTACAGCTTCTCTGAAGTGGGGCAGACCAAGTCGGTGTCCATGATCGATGTTGCCCCCGGCGGGGAGCCTGTGTTCGAGGAGATCTATCTCTCCTGCGGGCGGCCACTGGTGAACTGGAGGTCTGCGGGCGGATTGCAGGAGGTCTACGGCTGGCTGGATGAGGGCAGGGATGAAGGAGCATTTATTGATCTGGAGCTGCGCTTAACCGAAGCCATGTCCATGAATGATATCCAGCGGCTGCGCAAGTCACGGGAAGGCATCGTCCATATCCGGCCAATCTATCCGCAGATGGAGCAGGAGCTGGAAGAGATGTCACGCTCCCGCATGCCGGTGCAGGAGCTGTTCCGCAGGTTCTATCAGCGCCAGACCGGCGGTGCGGAGCCGGATGACAGCCTGATTGAGCTGTTCCTGGAGCTGGCGGAAGAAGAGCGGCACGAAGCTGCGGAAGGGGAGGAGAACTGATTTGAAGCCGATATTATTGAAATTATCCGGGCTGCAGAGTTACCGGGCGCAGCAGGAGATTGATTTTGCGAGCCTGACCGAGACGGGGCTGTTCGGGATCTTCGGTCCGACAGGCAGCGGCAAATCCAGTCTGCTGGACGCGATTACACTGGCGATGTACGGCAAAGTGGAGCGCGCCGTGAACGGAACCCAGGGGATTATGA
Source organism: Paenibacillus sp. FSL H8-0122 (assembly GCF_038005345.1). Lineage (NCBI taxonomy): Bacteria > Bacillati > Bacillota > Bacilli > Caryophanales > Paenibacillaceae > Paenibacillus > Paenibacillus sp. FSL H8-0122. Next base: position 1,036,288 of record NZ_JBBOTB010000001.1, read on the forward strand.
ACCATTCCGAGGACCAGCTCAGTGTGGCCTTCACCTTCGAGCTGAACTCCTCTTCCGGGGCGCGCCGCTACCGCGTGGAACGGAAGTTCAAACGCACCGGGGAGCAGTCGGTCAGCAATACGATCAGCCGGTTCATCGAGGTCAAGGCGGACGGGGATCTTGTGATGGCCGATAAGCTGGCGGAGGTTACGCGCTGTGTCGAGGAGCACATCGGGCTGAAGATGGATGACTTCACCCGGGCCGTTGTGCTGCCGCAGGGCAAATTCGCCGAGTTCCTGTCGCTGCGGGGCGTGGACCGCAGGCAGATGCTCCAGCGTCTGTTCCATCTGGAGCAGTACGGCGACGGGCTGGCACTGAAGCTGAGCCGCCGGGTCAAGGAGAACGAGGCGGCACTGCGCGCTCTGGAGGCCGAGCAGCAGGGGCTGGGCAGCGCGGGCAAGGCAGATGTGGAAGCGGCCGCCGTCCGTGTGCAGGAGGCGATCCGTCATGCGGCGGATTGCCGGGGGCGGCTCACGGAGGCTGCGGAGCGCGCCGAGCGCTTCGCCCGCATCCGCGAGCTGCAGGAGGAACGGGCCCGCCGCGAGTCGCAGCGGCAGGCCCTGCTGGCCCAGGAGGAGCAGATCCTCCTCCTGGAGCAGAAGCTCGGCAAGGCGGACGAGGCCGAGCGCAGATTGCCTGCGCTGAAGGCCTGGCGCAGCGCGGAGGAGGCCTGGAAGGCCCGGGCGGCACGCGCCGGGGGCCTTGAGACCTTGGCCGCCGCCGCCGTGCAGGAGGCGGCAGCCGGGGCAGAAGCGGAAGCAGCGGCCCAGGCCGCGCTGTCCGCAGGCGAGCCGGCCCTCCGCGAGGAGGAGGGCCGGTACCGGCGCGCGCTCGAGCTGGAGGCCGAGCTCGGCGCACTGCACAGCGAGCGGGCGGCGCTGCAGGCGCGCCGCGAGGAAGCCGCCCGGGGCCTGGCCGCCGGGCGGGAGAGCCTGGCCCGGGAGCGTGAGCTTTTGGCCCGTGGCCAAAAGAAACAGCACGAGCTGCAGCAGAGCCTGCAGCCGCTGGCGGTCCGCTCCCAGGAGCGGCAGTCTCTGCAGGAAGCCATGCAGAGACTGCAGGGGCTGCGTTCTGCCGAGGCCCAGCGGGAATCGGCAGAACGTGAGCGCCAGGGCCGCGCGGCGGTGCTCGCAGCGGCGGAAGCGCGGCTGGCCGCCGCCGGGTCCCGGCGGCAGGCGCTGGATGCCGGGCGCGGGGAGCTGCTGGCCGCCGCCGCCCTGCACCAGGAAGAGCTGCGGACGGCCGAAGGGGCAGCGGGAGACGCTGCCGGCCGCCTGGAGGGGCATATCAGCGCGCTGGAGGCTGCGCTGAAGGAGCAGGAGGTTCACCGGCTCTCGCAGGCACTCGCCGGTGAACTCCAGGAAGGGGTTCCCTGCCCGGTATGCGGCAGCGAGCATCACCCCTCCCCTGCGCTTGTTCAGAAGCAGGGGGACCCTGAGGAGCTGGACAATAGGCTCCGCCATGTCCGCGCTCAGGCCCGGCAAGCGCTGGAGACGCGCCATCTGCTGCACAGCCTGCTGGAGCAGGACAGCTCGTGGCTTGCCGGGCTAGCGGGAGCCGCGTCCGAAGAGGCGCTGCACCAGTCCGCCGCTGGCGCCGCCGGGGCAGAGGCGGCTGCGGACAAGACGGCAAGCATTACTTCTCACGCCGCACCTACCACTCTCAGCAATTCCGAGTCTCACACCGCTTCTGATTCCTTGAGCACTTCGGAGCCTCTTAATGCTTCCAAGCTCTCAAGCAGTCCCGGCTCTTATGCAGCATCTGACTCTCTGAACAGTTCGGATTCACACGCCGCACCTGGTTCCTTAAACGCCCCGGAGTCTCCCGACTCCCAGGCACCCTCGCACCTCCCGGATGAACAAGCCCTATCTGCGCTGAAGGGCCAGTTGTCTGCCTTGAATGAGCAGCTGGCCGCGCTGCGAGGACGCTCCGCAGAGCTGCGCCGTGCGGCCGCTGACTGGCAGCGTTCCCTGCAAGAGCTGGAGCAGGTGTATCACAAGGAAGCGGCAGGTGCCGAAGCGGAGAAGACCTGGCTGCAGGGGCTGTCTGCCAAGGCAGAGGAGCTGGCTGTTTCAGCCAGCAAGCTAAGGGAGGAATGGAGCCGTCTCTTCCCGCAGCTTGCCCCGGAGGAAGCGGAGAGAACGTATCAGGAGATGCTTGGCAAGGATGAACGCGCCGAGGAGATCCGCAGCCGGCTGGAGATCAGCGTCAAGTTCCTGGACGAGAAAAGCCTCGCCGTACAGACGCTGAACGAGCAGCTGGCCGGGCTGGACAAGGAGCTGGCGCAGTGGGATGCGCAGCTTGAAGGCAAAGAGGCGCTTGCCCGTGATAAAGAGCAGCGCCTGCGCGAAGGGACCGGCGGCCAGCCTGCCGGGGAACTGCTGGCCGCATGTGAACGCAGATTGCTGGAGCTGCAGACTGCGCTGGAACGCAGCCGGCAGGAACACCGCCGGGCAGCGGACAAGGCGCAGCAGCAGACCCGTGAAGCTGCGGTAGCCCGCCAGGCAGCAGAATCGGCGCAGGAGCATTATACCGCTGCCTCCGCCCAGTGGGAGGAGAGTCTGCAGTCTTCGCCGTTCGCTTCAGCCGCAGAGGTCGAGGCCTCTTCGCTGGAGGCTGGAGAACAGGCGCAGGCCGCTGAGCGGGTGAAGTCCTACCGCGAAGAAGAGGCGGAGTGCCTGCTGCAGCTGCGGAGTATTGAAGACAAGCTGGCTGGAGCTGTGCTCAGCAGTGAAGAATGGCAGGAGAGCCAGGATACGCTGCTGAGGTGCAAAGAGGATGATGAAGCCTCGCTTCAGGCCCGTGCACGGGCAGAGCGGGATCTGGAGGATCTGCAGCAGCGCCATATCCGCTGGGTAGAGCTGGAGGACAAGCGGGCCGGACATGCGGCGATGCAGGAGCGTCTATCCAAGCTGCAGACCGTACTGCGCGGCAATGCCTTTGTGGAGTATATTGCAGAGGAGCAGCTGATGCAGGTATGCCAGGCTGCGTCACAGCGTCTGCGGTTTCTGAGCAAGCAGCGTTATGCATTGGAGGTGGATTCAGGCGGGGGCTTCGTCATCCGGGATGACGGGAACGGCGGCGTTAGACGTCCTGTGTCCACGTTATCCGGGGGAGAGACCTTCCTGACCTCCCTGTCGCTTGCGCTTGCCCTGTCAGCCCAGATTCAGCTGCGCGGACAATACCCGCTGCAATTCTTTTTCCTGGATGAGGGCTTTGGCACCCTGGACCCGGATCTGCTCGACACCGTCATCACTTCACTGGAGAGACTGCATAATGACCAATTGTCTGTGGGCATCATCAGCCATGTTCCTGAGCTTCGGGCCCGCCTGCCGCGCAAGCTGATCGTGGTTCCTGCAGAGCAGGGCGGCGGGGGTTCAACCATTCTTTTGGAAAAAATGTGAAAGCCGGGGTTGGTTGTGATGAGAATCACAGATACACCTCCAACCCCCTGTTATAATACAGCTAAGCCGACATTATTTGAAACACCTCGGCGGACGTATGACAGGGAATGAACTCCTTCTCATACGTCCGCCGCCGAAGCAGCTCAGATGAGCTGTGAAGGGTGTTTCCTTTTTTTTGTCTTTTTTTGGGTCCACACTCAAAATTAGCAGCGGTCCTACCCAGAGGACCAAGCTCCGCGAAGACAAGCGAACTCAATGAATGCGAGAACCGAGTACATTGTCACAGTGAGAAGTTTGGTGGGCAATTATTGCTGGTGGGGGGGACCCGGATTAATTGTATGCGAAAAACCGAATACAATATGGCGGTTGAAGTGATAATAGACCAATGTATGCGAAAAACCGAACACAATATGGCTGTTGAGGTGTTTGTTGACCAAATGTATGCGGAAAACCGAACACAATGAGCCAGTAGGTGTGTAAATAGCCAAATGTATGCGAAAAAGCGAATACATTGTGCCACAGCGAGGGTTAGAGGAGCAGTTGTGCTATTGAACGTGTTAGAAGACCAAATGTATGCGGAAAACCGAACATAATGAGCCAGTAGGCGTGTAAACAGCCAAATATATGCGAGAAACTGAACACATTGTGCCACCCTGTTATAATACAGTCCGCCCTCCCTACACCCCCTGTTATCGTGATCATCCACCCCCTGCCCCTGATCCATAACCCTCTGTTATCATGACACTTCGATCACTGCTCCCCTGATCCGCCCCCACCTGATATCCTGATCCCTGCCTGTTTACCTGCTCCTATACTCTCTGCTACTCCCACCCCTGTTCCCCCACAACACATCGCTGCCCGCCCAGTTTCCCTTACAATCCCAGCATAAGCCGCCCCAAACATCTGGTTTTACCAGAATATAGCCTTCCGCCTTTCGTATTTGCTCAAATTCCTGTATGATTAGTTCCATAAATTGAAATTTGTCGCGAAGCCGATCAGGCCGGAAGCCCGATGATCTTGAGGTGTGTGCGCCCCGCAGAGCTCTAGCTGTATTGACGGATCATCGCCTGTGAGTGGCGGGTGGCCGTTGCACGAATAAGAGTTACGTTCGTGTCTGTTATCTCAGCCTGTGCTGCGGAAAGTGCCGGATGCAAGCTTCTGCATTACAAATTTTTTGGGAGGAAGCGTGGTATGGAAACTGTATTCAGCAAAATTATCGAAGGTGTAATCCCGTCCAAAAAGGTGTTCGAGAATGAGCGGATTCTGGCGTTCCACGATATTGAGCCTGCCGCCCCTGTGCATGTGCTGATTATCCCGAAGAAATACATCGCTTCCATGAACGAGGTTACGCCTGAGGATCTGCCGCTGATTGGCGAGATTCATGCCGTAGCACAGCAGCTTGCCGCAGAGCTCGGAATTGCCGATACCGGCTACCGGCTGATTAATAATTGCGGTCCGGACAGCGGGATGGCAGTGCCGCATCTGCATTATCATCTGCTGGGCGGAGCCAAGCTTGGTGCCCTTACGGGGAACTCCAGTTCTCATGCCTAAGTAAGCAATGCAACTATGTACAGCCCGGCTGAAAAAAGAATAACGCGAAGGTTGACACCTTATTTAGGTTTGACCTATAATGAAAGGTGATGAACCGTGTTGTTATGCTCTTGGACGGTCTGGTCGGAGGGAGGGAAAACTGGTGTCTGAAACGAAAGTTCGCAAAAACGAGACAATTGATGCTGCACTTCGTCGCTTTAAACGTTCCATTGCTAAGGATGGTGTCTTGGCTGAGGTGAAGAAACGCAAGCATTATGAGAAGCCAAGCGTAAAGCGCAAGAAGAAGTCTGAGGCTGCTCGTAAGAGAAAGTTTTAGGAGGATTACCCACGCATGAATCTTAGCGAACGATTGAACGAAGATATGAAGCAAGCGATGAAGAGTAAGGACAAGTTCACACTCTCCACCATTCGAATGGTTCGTTCTACAATAAAGTATCTTGAAATAGATTTGAAGAGAACATTAGACGACAACGAAGTGCTTGATATCCTTAGTCGTGAAATCAAACAGCGCAAAGATGCCCTCCAAGAATTTGAAGCAGCGGGTCGCGATGAGCTTGCCGCGAGTACTAAGGCAGAAATCGAGATTATCATTAAATATCTTCCCGAGCAGCTTACCGAAGAAGAAATTAAAGTAATTGTACAGCAGACCATCCAGGAAACCGGTGCTTCTTCGAAAAGTGAAATGGGTAAGGTGATGAGCGCACTGATGCCTAAGGTCAAAGGTCGCGCCGATGGTAAACTTGTGAACCAGGCGGTTCAGCAATTTCTGCAATAATATAACGCTAGCACCCCTTTTATAAGGGGTGTTTTTCATTGTGTGGAGCTTTTTGGATAGAACTGCGTATAAGGTATACTAAGAATTATATGCAGACTTACATAAAATGATAAGTTGAGAATGCAAATGGTTCACGTACAAAAGGGGGGGCGCAGGCTTGAATAAGTTACGCACCATCATATTTTCCTGTATCGCGGCCTTAATGGTTCTTCTGTTCCTGCCATTGGCGGGGACGGTTCAGGCGGATAATGAAGCGGTCCGCGCACCGGGCGCAGCGGCGGGTACAGTTGTCGGCGGCCCGGTCTTCATCATTCCGGTGGACCAGGAAATCGAACGCGGATTGCAGAGCTTTCTGGAACGGGGCTTTCAGGAGGCGGCGAATTACGGCGCAGTTCTGATTGTTCTGGAGATCGATACACCTGGAGGGCGGGTGGATTCCGCCGAAAGAATCGGCACTCTGGTCAGAGACAGCAAGATCCCGGTAGTAGCCTATATCAAAGGCAACGCCGCTTCAGCAGGCAGCTATATCGCGCTGAACGCGGACGCCATTATCATGAAGCCGGGCAGCATGATCGGGGCCGCTTCGCTGGTGGACATGAACGGGAAGAGCGTGGAAGACGCCAAGATGGTATCGTACTGGAAATCCAAAATGATCGGGGCTGCCTCGCTGAACGGGCGTGATCCTGAAGTGGCTGCCGGCATGATGGATGTTCATCTGGTAGTTAACCGCCCGGAACTGGGCGTGAACAAGCAGGCGGGCGAGATTATCGCTCTGAGCAGCAATGAAGCACTTCAGGCGGGTTACGCCGACCGGATTGCTGGAACGGAGCAGGAGGCCATTACCTGGCTGGGCTACTCGACAGACGACATTTTTCGCATTGAACATACCGGTGCGGAGAAAATGTCGCAATTTCTGACTCATCCGGTAGTCATGACAATTCTGCTCTTTGTGGGCATCGCCGGTGTGTTCATCGAGCTGCTGGTGCCCGGCTTTGGGGTGCCCGGAATTGTCGGTACGCTGGCATTTGCCCTCTACTTCTTCGGCAACTATGTGGCCGGCTTCGCCGGGGCGGAGACGCTGCTGCTGTTCATTCTGGGCCTGGTGATGCTGATTCTGGAGCTGTTCGTGCCGAGCTTCGGTATTCTGGGAATCCTCGGGTCCATCAGTCTGGTGGCGGGTGTTGTAAGGGCTGCTTACAGCTTTACACATGCGCTGTTCAGCCTTGGTATTGCTTTTTCGGCGGCGGCTGTGGTTATTGTGATTGTAGCCGTAGTCTTCAAGGAGCGGGGAATCTGGAACCGGTTCATCCTTCAGGACAGCCTTACCAGAGAAAAGGGATTCGTGCCTGTCCCGGAGAAGCTGCGTCTGATCGGGGCTTCCGGCATGAGTGTAACCCCGCTGCGTCCGGCCGGAACAGCCACCTTTGGCGGCGAACGGATAGATGTGGTGACAGAAGGCGGGTTCATCGAGGCGCAGACGGCCGTGTCCGTGGTGAAGGTTGAGGGCGGCCGTGTGGTAGTGAAGGAAGCTGTGAAATAATTTTTGTCTATCAAAATATCGGAGGTAGGTAAGCGTATGTTAGAAGCATCTATGATTACTTTTTTGCTGATCGCGGTAGCCGTGATTATTGTACTAAGCGTCTTCTTCAGCTTCTTCCCGGTCATGCTGTGGGTGTCCGCCTGGGCCTCCGGGGTCAAAATCAGCATTATCACGCTGGTAGCCATGCGTCTGCGCCGGGTAACGCCGAGCCGGATTGTCAATCCGCTGATTAAAGCGACTAAGGCCGGGCTGGGACTGAATATCAACCAGCTCGAGAGCCATTATCTGGCCGGAGGGAATGTGGACCGTGTAGTGAACGCGCTGATTGCTGCCCAGAGAGCGGATATTCCGCTGGAATTCACACGTGCCGCCGCCATCGATCTGGCCGGACGCGATGTGCTGCTGGCGGTTCAGATGAGCGTTAACCCGCGCGTCATTGAGACGCCGATTGTTGCGGCTGTAGCCAAGAACGGGATTGAAGTCAAGGTCAAGGCACGGGTAACGGTGCGGGCCAATATCGACCGGCTGGTCGGGGGTGCGGGCGAAGAGACGATTATTGCCCGTGTCGGCGAGGGAATTGTAACCACAGTCGGCTCCAGTAATTCGCATAAGGATGTGCTGGAGAATCCGGATTCCATCTCCCGGACCGTATTGTCCAAGGGTCTGGACTCAGGGACTGCCTTTGAAATTCTGTCCATTGATATTGCGGATGTGGATGTAGGCAAGAACATTGGTGCGTACCTGCAGACCGAGCAGGCGGAAGCGGATAAGCGCATCGCCCAGGCGAAGGCTGAGGAACGCCGGGCCATGGCGGTTGCCCATGAGCAGGAGATGAAGGCCCGCGTGGTTGAGATGAAGGCGCTGGTCGTTGAATCCGAATCCCGGGTTCCGCTGGCGATGGCCGAAGCCCTGCGCTCCGGCAAGCTTGGCGTGATGGATTATATGAATCTTAAAAACATCGAGGCAGATACGCAGATGCGCGGTTCCCTCGGCAAACTAAACGATGGGGACGACAGCGGCCGTCCGCCCCACAAATAAAGGGATGTGAGCTCCCATGAGCGGCGTGATCTATTTCCTGGTGCTGGCGGCCATAGCGATCATCACCAATCTGAACAAAAGAAAGGGCAAAGACAAACAGGCTCCGCGCGAAGGGATGCCTACCTTTGGCGGCGGCGGGGGCAGCGGCAATATGCTGCCCCGCCGCCGGAAGGCCGGACACGCACAGCAGCAGGGCAGCGGCTTCCCTGCGCCTGCCGGGACAGAGGCTGGCCCGGACCGGCCTGCCCTGCCGCCGGATGCTCAGGAGGCCCCGTATTCGCCAGCATGGGCTGAGGCTGAGCAGCCGGCTGCCGATGATGAGAACGGCGAAGGGGTGTCTCTGGAACAGGCCGATGACCTGGACAGCGTGGAGGCCCGCACAGAACGCATGCAGCGGGAGCTGGAGGCGCTGCAGGCTGCCTTCGACGGAATGGCGGCTGCGGTCCCGTCTGCGGGCTCCGAAGCAGGCGGGGAGAACGCAGATGCAGCATCATCGGCATATGCTGCCCATCCGCTCACAGGCGACCCTGACGCGCTGCGCAGCGGTCTGGTATGGGCGGAGGTGCTGGGTCCGCCCCGTGCCCGCCAGCCGCATTCCACGCGGCGCTAAGATCTTGCCTCCGCCTCCCGATCAACATGTAATACTGCACATAAGCCTGAATCCCTTCCTTAACCGGAAGGGATTCAGGCTTATGTGCTGTTTTCCCTGGGAGAAGGGTGTGAGTTCTTCTCATAAACAGCCGCCCCGCCGCATAAGGTGTACAGAAGGCAGGAAGGGGGAGCGTCTACTTATGACCCGTATCGGCCGCAGGCTGCGGGGATGGACAAACGGGGTACTGGATCTTCCGCAGGATGTGCTGCAGGAGATGCCCCGGATCACCCTGATCGGCAATAAGGAGCTGTATATTGAGAACCACCGCGGCGTGCTGCACTTCTCTTCGGAGCAGCTCAGGCTGGCATTAACCCAAGGGGTGCTGGAGATTTCCGGTGAAGGACTGGTCATCCGCAATATTCTGGGCCAGGAGCTTGCCGTCATTGGAGTAATCGGTGAAATCAGATATAAGGAAAGTGGGGAGAATCCATGAAAGAACCGCCTCTGTCATCACTGCGGGGGTTCGTTACACTGCATGTGAGCGGACCGCAGGTGGAGAAATTCATTAATGCTGTAACTGGAGCGGGCATCATCATCTGGGATGTGAGGCCTGCCGGGGACGGCGCTTCTTTGAATCTGCTGCTGGATGACTTTTTCCGGCTTCGCCCGCTCCTCAAAAAGACAGGCTGCCGTATGCATGTTACAGCCAGGCACGGACTTCCGTTTCGCCTCGCGCGCTTGTGGAGACGGAAGTTTTTTGCCGCAGGTATGCTGATCTTCGGTGTAGGCCTGCTGCTGCTCTCCTCGATGATCTGGAGCGTCAAGGTGGAAGGGAATACCCGCATTCCGACCGAGGACATTCTGGAAGCCGCACGCAAGGAGGGTGTCTATCCGTTTCAGTGGATCTGGCGCATGCAGGAGTCGGACGAGCTGTCCCGAGAGCTGACCACCCTGGTTCCGGGCTTGACTTGGGCCGGGTTCCACCGGAACGGGACGAGCATTACCATACAGGTCGTCGAAGCTGACCGCCCGGATAACAAACCGCTGCTCAGCAAGCGCCATCTCATCAGCCGGACCGATGCAGTCGTGACTGAGATCTACGCGGAGCAGGGCAGACCGGTGGTCAGCCGGAATTCGCGGGTCAAGAAAGGGGACATCCTCATCTCTGGAGCGCTGGGTGACGAGGAGAATACAGAGTTCGTAGTTGCCAAAGGCATGGTCAAAGGCCTTGTATGGCATGAATATAATCTGGAGGTACCTCTTAAAAGAACAGGCAGTGCGTATACAGGAGAACGCAAGGACCGCACCTATCTCGTTCTCGGCAAATGGGCAATTCAGCTATGGGGCTACGGGGACTCCGGGTTTACGAAGTCACGTACACTTTCAGAGCCCGACATGCTGTCGTGGCGCTCGTTTCAGCTGCCGCTGGGCCTTATGACCGAGAAGGAGCTGGAGATTAAATATACCACTGAAGCGCTTACTTCGGAGGCCGCGCGTGCAGAAGGGCTGACGCGGGCCAAGAGCGATATTTTCGCGCGTTACGGCGCTGATAGCGTCATCAAAAGTCAAAAAATTTTGCATGAGAAGAAAGAGAATGGTAAAGTTTATATGAAAGTGCTGTTTGAGGTGGAAGAGAGAATCGCGGAAGAGCTTCCGATAGTAAACAATTGAGGAGAATGAGGCTACTTGTCAGAACAGACTGCAAGCATTCAAATATCTTTGCACAATGCGGGAGAAGCGCAATCCCTGTTCGGCCCGCAGGATGGATTCCTGAAAATCATCGAGAAAGAAATTCCGGCAGTTATTAACTCACGCGAGGCCGAAATCACGATTCGCGGTACGGAGCGGGAAGTGGACATGCTGGGCCAGCTCTTCAACGTGCTGCTGTCACTCGTACGCGGGGGTTACATATTGAGCGAACGCGATGTGCAGTACGCCGTGGAGCTGGCGAAGGATTTCCGTGCCGACCAGCTGCTTGACCTGTTCAAGGGCGAGATTACGACAACATTCCGCGGCAAGCCGATCCGTGTCAAAACGATTGGCCAGAAGCATTATGTGAGCACCATCAAAAAGCGTGATATCGTCTTCGGCATCGGCCCGGCGGGCACCGGCAAGACCTATCTGGCTGTGGTCCTCGCGGTGACGGCGCTGAAGGAAGGCTCGGTCAAACGGATCGTGCTTACGCGTCCGGCTGTAGAGGCCGGGGAGAACCTGGGCTTCCTCCCGGGAGATTTGCAGGAGAAGGTAGATCCGTATCTGCGGCCGCTCTACGACGCCTTGTACGACGTTATGGGGCCTGATCAGGTGGCGAAGGCGCTGGAGCGCGGGCTGATCGAGATTGCACCGCTTGCCTATATGCGCGGGCGTACGCTGGAGGATGCTTTTATCATCCTGGATGAAGCGCAGAATACCACACCCGAACAAATGAAAATGTTCCTCACCCGTCTGGGCTTCGGCTCCAAGATGGTCATCACGGGCGATGTGACCCAGATCGATTTGCCGCGCGGCAAGAAGTCAGGGCTGATCGAAGCCAAAACGATTCTTTCCGGTATCGAGGAGCTTGGCTTTGTCTACTTCGCTGAGCAGGACGTTGTCCGTCATTCCCTTGTGCAGAAAATTATTGTTGCCTATGACCGCTCTGCCGAAAACCTCCAATAAAAAAGGGGATTGTCTTCATGGCCTCAAAGCAACCATCGAAATTAAGCGGATTTGTATATAGCAGCAGCGGATGGAAGTATAGCGCGGTGTCGCGCTATGCTCTTTTCCTGTTACTCGCGGTTGTTTTCTACCTCAGCCTGTCCTCTGATCTGCTGCCCAAAAGGTATGATATCAAAGAGGGAACCCGCAGTGCCAAGGAGATTACAGCACCCAAGCAAATCCTGGACACCAACGCCAAGCTCAAGGCCCAGGAGACTGCTGCAGAGAATGTGACCAACCGTTATGCCATTATTCCTATCCGGGCGGAGAATCTAGTAACTCTGCTGCTGGACCGGATCGGCGGGTTGAATCAGGATGATACGATTTCACAGAGTGAGAAGACAGAGATTTACCGGGAAGAGATTCCGCGGCGGGCCAATGATTTTATCCTTAATTTTGTGGCTGCCAGCCAAAAGGCCGGGACTTACTCCGAGCATCTGCTGAATGAAATGCAGTCTGTCATCAAGGACCAGGCCTACGTCATTCCGGAAGAGACCTATATCAAGATTCCGCGCTTGACTCAGCAGGATATCATCGAAATGAAGCCGGTGGCCCGGGATATTGTCACGAAGCTGATGAATGACCAGATTACCGACGCCCAGAGCGCGCGTGCTAAGGTCGCTGAGCAGGTCAGCGTCAGTTCGCTGGGCCAGCGGACCGCCCGCGAGGTGGTGCAGGAGCTGGTGCGGCTGGTGATCACCGCCAACAAATTCTATGACGAGGACGCGACCAAGGAAGCGAAGGTGCAGGCCCGTCAGAATACACCGGATGTATTCATCGAGCAGGGGGATGTGCTGGTAGCCAAGAATCAGGAGATTACCCCTGAGCTGTACAAGCTGCTGGATGAGAACGGGCTGCTCAGTAAAGAGATTAATTACTGGCCTCAGCTCGGCCTGCTTCTGCTCTCTGCACTGCTGTCCTTTGGCCTGATGACCTTCATCCGCTACAATGGCGGAGCCTCAGGCTTCAAATACAATAACTCCCAGCTGCTTATGCTGGTCCTGGTCTTTATCATTACCATCGTTATGATGAAGCTGACGGCCTTCCTGCAAACGGATGTGCGGACATATATAGGCTATCTGGCACCTGTGGCTCTGGGCGCGATGCTGATCTCCATGCTGCTGGACATGACTTTAGCTTATTTCTGTTCCATTCTGTTCAGCATTCTGGCCAGTATCCTGCTGAATGTCCAGCAGAATACGATATTTGATTTCACCTTCGGCTTCTTTGCCCTAATCGTGAGTTATGTTGCCATCTTCTCGACCCACCGCGCCGGACAGCGTTCAACGCTGCTGAAGGGCGGTATTATGGTGTCCCTGCTCGGCTGCCTGACCGTAGCCATACTGACCATGCTGAGCGGCGGCGTATGGAACGAGACGAATACGTTATATGCTCTGGGCTTCTCCTTTGCCGGGGGGCTGCTTACCGCAGTGCTGGTCATCGGCCTGATGCCGTTCTTCGAGGTAACGTTCGGCATTCTGTCGGCCCTGAAGCTCGTAGAGCTGTCTAACCCGAACCATCCGCTGCTGCGCAAGCTGCTTACAGAGACGCCGGGAACCTATCACCACAGTGTGATGGTAGGCAATCTGTCCGAGGCTGCGGCCGAAGCGATTGGTGCGGACGGCTTGCTGTGCCGGGTAGGCTCGTATTATCATGACATCGGCAAGACGAAGCGCCCGTTCTATTTCATAGAGAACCAGAACAATATGGAGAATCCGCATGACTCGATTGAGCCGAAGCTGAGCAAGTCGATCATTGTGGCCCACGCCCGGGACGGGGTGGAGATGCAGAAGGAATACAAGCTGCCGAAGCCGATCCGCGATATTGCGGAGCAGCATCACGGCACGACGTTCCTGCATTATTTTTATCATAAGGCATTGAAGCTTGCAGAAGATAAGGGTGTAGAGCCGGACTTCACGGAGGAGGATTTCCGTTATCCCGGCCCGAAGGCACAGTCGAAGGAATCCGCAGTCGTCGGGATCGCCGACAGTGTGGAGGCCGCAGTCCGTTCGCTCCGCAAGCCAACCGTGGTGCAGGTGGAGACCATGATTGAGAAAATTATCAAAAGCCGGCTGGATGACCATCAGTTCGATGAATGCGATCTGACGCTCAAGGAGCTGGATATTATTTCACGGACACTGAAAGAGACGGTAATGGGCATATTCCATTCCCGGATTGAATACCCCGAGGATGTGCGCAAGCCCAAAAAAGAGGAAGGGGCCATCAAAAATGAGTCTGAGCGTCGTTTGGAACAATGAACAGGATGAACATGAAATTAACGGCGATCTGATTGAGCTGCTGGAGCGGATTCTGCAGACAGCAGGGGAAGCGGAAGGGATTGACACGGGGGAAGTGGATCTGACCTTCGTCAATAACGAACGCATTCACGAGCTGAATCTCGAGTACCGCGGCATTGACCGTCCGACCGATGTGCTCTCCTTCGCGATGAATGAAGCCGGAGAAGATGAGCTGGAGATCCGGTACGACCTGGCAGATGAGGACGAAGAGCTGGAGGAAGTACCGAATGTGCTTGGGGATATTATCATCTCGGTTACCCGGGCGCAGGAGCAGGCTGAGGAATACGGCCATTCGCTGGAGCGGGAGCTGGGCTTCCTGTTCGTCCACGGGTTCCTGCATTTGCTGGGCTATGATCATCAGGAGCCGGAGGCTGAGGCCGAAATGATGTCCAAGCAGGAGAAGGCTCTGGCTCAGGTCGGGTTGACACGCTAATGGTCAAGAATACGGCGGTGGGCCACAAAAAATTCTGGCATTCCTTTCGCTTCGCCGCACACGGCATTGCGGCAGCATTCCGGTCGGAGCTGAACATGAAGGTGCATAGCGGCCTTGCAGTTATCGTAATGATTGCCGCCGCTGTGTTCAGGCTTCCTCTGTCAAGCTGGATGCTGCTGCTGCTGGCCATTACGCTGGTGCTGACAGCCGAGCTGCTGAACACGGCGATTGAAGCGACGATTGATCTGGTTTCGCCTGAGGTTCACCCCTTGGCCAAGAAGGCCAAAGATACCGCCGCAGGCGCCGTGCTGCTTACGGCGGTGTTTGCCGTGATTGCCGGAATCTATGTTTTTTATCATCCCGTGATGGACTGGATCACAGGTCTTATGTCATAATCAGTTTACAACTTCAGCTGGTGTAAGAGGCGGACCCGCTTTGCGCGCTCCGTCATCTTTAATTAGGATAATATTTTCGGGCCATGCTCCCAAAACTAAGGTTATGCTTACGAAGCGAGTTTTATTTCGAAGAAGATTCGATGAAGAGAGTGCTCAATAAAACTTTCAGGAGGACAATTATGGATTATGCGCTACTTCTTCAGGAAGCGATCAAGGCAAGAGCCAATGCATATATACCTTATTCCCGCTTCGGGGTCGGTGCAGCCCTTCTGGATCAGGACGGCAAGGTCCACCACGGCTGCAACATCGAGAATGCCGCTTACGGCCCGACCAACTGCGGCGAGCGGACGGCCATGTTCCGCGCCATTGCGGACGGCCACAAGCCCGGTACCTTCAAAGCCATCGCAGTTGTGGCCGACACGGATGGCCCCGTATCGCCTTGCGGCGTCTGCCGACAGGTGATGGTCGAGCTGTGCGGACCTGATATGCCGGTTATTCTCGGCAACCTCAAGGGTGATATTGTGGAGACAACCGTGCGCGATCTGCTCCCCGGCGCCTTCGGTCCTGCGGATCTTACGCAGGGACAGAGTGCGGAGTGATGACAGCAGGCTGGTGCTGGAACTAAGGACTTCAACATATTGCTGCTGTTGGGCACTCTACTGTATAACGTACAATAGATTGTGCCAAAATTGGATGCAAGATAGGTTCTGTTGTATATCGTGCAATTGAAAACGGGAAATAACCTGTTTATGGCCTGTTTGCGGCAAATCTGCTGTATAAAATACAATAGAACCGTTAAAGAGCCTTAGATTTGCTTATTCTGTTGTACAAAATACAATTAAGCCTGCTGGTGCTGGTGCTGGTGCTGGTGCTGGTGCTGGTGCTGGTGCTGGTGCTGGTGCTGGTGCTGGTGCTGGTGCTGGTGCTGGGACATGGGCCAGGCGAGCGTTCCGGTATCCAACTAATCATCCGCGCTGTAGTCAAGCGTGCTCCAGAGTTAACTGTATATTGTACAACTAACTTTCCACTATTCCCGCTAAAAGTTGATTTAAGTGTAATTTGTACAACTATATTCATCGGATAACGCCAAAAGTGACTTTGATGAAGAAAATAGATGTATGAATTACAACTAAACCGTAATAACCTTTGATTTGGAGCAGAATAAGTGTACAAAATACAACTAAGCTAGTTGCGGGGCATGACAGGCTAGTTGTTGTGGGAATGCCGGGCTAGTTATTGCGGGTGAGCATGGGCAGGCTTCGGGTATGCAACAAATTAATCTTTCCCGCGCCGCACTCAAGCGTGTTCCCGCAGGGAACGGCAAGCGTTCATGCTCCGCAGCTACCTGTCCCGCGCCGCATGCTGGTCACAGCCAACAACCGCGCCGCAGTCAAGTGTGTTCCCGCAGGGAACGAAAAGCGCTCATGCTCCAAAGTCTCTTACCGCGCCAATCGCTGTGCCCACGCCAGTTCCGGGTGTCCAGAGGGCCGGGGCCCTTGGGGTCCCCCTTGCGAAGGGGGATCGAAACGCTTTTAAGGGTGAACGCTTTTGACCGAAACGCTTTCAACCAAGTTGTAAGATAAATAGGAGGATCATATGAAATTCAAATCAGGGTTTGTCGCTATTATCGGCAGACCAAACGTAGGTAAATCAACGCTCATGAACCAAGTAATCGGCCAGAAGATTGCCATTATGTCGGACAAGCCGCAGACCACCCGGAACAAGATTCACGGGGTATATACGGCGAATAATTCGCAGATTGTATTCCTGGACACCCCGGGTATCCATAAAAGACAGTCCAAACTGGGCGATTACATGAATCAGACGGCGATGAGCACGCTGCATGAAGTGGAAGCGGTACTGTTCCTTGTCGATGCCTCCGAGGGTATGGGCGGCGGCGACCGTTTTATCGCGGAACAGCTTGGCAGCATTAAGACCCCGGTCATTCTGGTGATGAACAAGATTGACAAGATTGAACCGGAAGCGCTGCTTCCGATGATTACGGAATATAACAAGCTGCATGAGTTCGCCGAGATCGTGCCGATCTCAGCCAAGATGGGCAATAACGTCAACACGCTGCTGGAGCAGGTGCAGAAATACCTGCCGGAAGGTCCGCAGTATTACCCGGACGACCAGATTACCGATCACCCCGAGCAGTTCGTCTGCGCGGAGCTGATCCGCGAGAAGATTCTGCATCTGACCCGTGAAGAGGTGCCGCATTCCATCGCCGTGGCGATTGAGGATATGAGCGTGGAACCGAATGGGGTTGTGCATATTTCGGCGGTTATCTTTGTCGAGCGCGATTCCCAGAAGGGAATCATTATCGGTAAGCAGGGGGCGCTGCTGAAGGAAGTCGGACGCCGGGCACGGACGGATATTGAGAACCTGCTGGGCTCGAAGATTTTCCTGGAATTATGGGTGAAGGTGAAAAAAGACTGGCGTAACCAGGACCGCGTTCTGCGGGATTTGGGCTTCCATAAAGAATGATCACCTCTCACGCCGCCTCAACATGGCAGGAATTGCACGGATAGATCCTGGGGCATCGCACATCCTACATCTGAAGAGACATCGTGTTTCCGAAGAAAGGATGAATACGAATGCGGAATTTTTCGTGGAAGTATTTTGCAATGACTGGAGATCTCGATGCGTATTTGCTGTACAGGGAAGCTGGGGATTCGCCCGAGGGCAGCGGACCGCTGCCGGCGGAGGAAGAGATGGCCATCGATGAAGAAGCACAATAAGGACTGGTTGCTTGCCGAGTGGTTGGGGGAAGAGGCATGCTATACAGGGTGGAAGGGATCGTCATCCGCAGCATGGACTACGGTGAAGGGAACGCCATTATTACGCTTTGCACCGAGAACGCCGGTAAAGTAGGGGTTCTGGTGCGGGGCGCCAAGAAGGTCAAAAGCCGTCATGCTGCCCTGATCCAGCTGTTCACAACAGGTGAGTTCGTGTTCTTCCGCAACAACAGCGGACTGGGAACACTGAATGCCGGCGAGATCACGAAGTCCCATCATCCGCTGCGCGAGGATCTGGTCAAGGCGGCGTATGCATCCTATGCCTGCGAGCTGCTGGACCGGGTGCTGCATGATGAAGAGACTGGCAGCTTCTGGTACCGCCAGCTGACCGCCTGCCTGAATGCACTGGAGGAAGACAAAGAGCCTGGCATTATCAATAATGTATTTGAAATGAAGGTGCTGCAGGCTGCCGGTTATGGGCCTCAGCTCGATTCCTGTATCGTCTGCGGCAAAGACAAGCCGGATGAGGAGCTTAGAATCAGTCCGCGTCTGGGGGGAGTCCTCTGCCGTAGCTGCCGGCATAACGATCCTCCGGCCATGGAGATTTCTCCGCGTGCCTTGAAACTGCTGCGGATCTTCGCGGCGCTGGATCTGACCAGGCTGGGGAACGTGGATGTGAAGCCGGAGACCCGTGCGGAGCTGAAGACCGTCATGCGGGGATTCATGGATATGCAGCTGGGGCTCAGACTGAAGTCCCAGAGCTTCCTGGACCAGCTCGACAAATACAATATTTGACGAATCGCTAATTATCCGTTACTATAAGTTCAGTTTCTTTTATAAGATTGCCGTGTTTGCTCCAGAACTGGAGAGAGTGCGTGGATCGGGAAAGTAGTGGGCGATATTGTCGCAGCAGCGAGCCGGGGGTAGTGGAAGCCTGGCGGGACGACGTTCATGAACAGGGCACCCGGGAGTACGGAAGCGGCGACATCAAAAGTGGATTTCGTGATTTTTGCGTAATCAAGTAGGGTGGAACCGCGGGAGAACATATTTGAGCTCTCGTCCCTATGTCTGTTCATCAGGCATGGGGGCGGGAGCTTTTTGGCTTGTGGCTGTGCGGGAGATCCTTCTTCCAGCACATACCGCAGGTACATAGAAGCTGGTGCCGCCTCCATCGCGCAGCAGCAAGAGCCAGTCATAAGCAAGAGGCAGTACACACTTGTAAAGCGAAGGAGCCGGTAGTTATGAACTTTCAGCAGATGATTCTGACCCTGCAGCAATTCTGGGCCGCCCAGAACTGCATTCTCGTCCAGCCGTATGATACGGAAAAAGGGGCGGGCACGATGAACCCTATGACTTTTTTGCGTTCCCTGGGTCCGGAGCCATGGAAGGTTGCTTATGTGGAGCCTTCACGCCGTCCGTCCGACGGCCGTTACGGGGAGAACCCGAACCGCCTGTATCAGCATCACCAGTTCCAGGTGATCATCAAGCCGTCCCCGGACAATATTCAGGAGCTGTACCTGGATAGCCTGAAGGCACTGGGCGTAGATCCTTTGCTGCATGATGTGCGGTTTGTTGAAGACAACTGGGAGAATCCGTCTCTGGGCTGTGCGGGTCTCGGCTGGGAAGTGTGGCTGGACGGTATGGAAATTACCCAGTTCACGTACTTCCAGCAGGTTGGCGGAATTGAAGCAAGTCCGGTAGCGGTGGAGATCACTTACGGGATGGAGCGTCTGGCCTCCTATATTCAGGATAAGGAAAATGTATTTGACCTGGAATGGGTAGACGGCATGACGTACGGAGATGTGTTCCATCAGCCGGAGGTTGAGCATTCCACCTACACCTTTGAAGTCTCGGACGTCAAAATGCTGTTCACCCTGTTCAACACCTACGAAGAGGAAGCCCGCAGAGCGATGGAGAACCATTTAGTTTTCCCGGCGTATGATTACGTGCTGAAATGCTCGCATACCTTCAACCTGCTGGATGCGCGCGGCGCAATCAGCGTAACGGAACGCACAGGCTTCATTACGAGAGTACGCAATTTGGCCCGCACCGTAGCGGCGACATATCTGGAGGAACGCGAGAAGCTGGGCTTCCCGCTGCTGAAGAAAGAAGGTGCTGACCATGTCTAAGGATATTCTGTTCGAGATCGGTCTGGAGGAAATCCCTGCACGCTTTATCCGCGCGGCGATGGAGCAACTGAAGGACAGAACGGCGAAATGGCTGGAGGCCTCACGGATCAGTCATCAGGGCGTCAGTGCATATGCAACACCGCGCCGCCTTGCGGTACTGGTGAAGGATGCCGCAGAGCGCCAAGAGGATGTAAGCGAAGAGGTCAAAGGCCCGTCACGCAAAATCGCACTGGATGCCAGCGGCGAATGGAGCAAGGCTGCATTAGGCTTTGCCCGCAGTCAGGGCGCCACGCCGGAGCAGTTCACGTTCAAGGAACTGGCAGGCGTGGAATACATCTATGTGACCAAGAGCAGCACCGGCATCGAGACAGCCTCCTTGCTCTCCGAAGGCCTGGCTGGCATTGTCAGCAGCATGACCTTCCCGAAAAATATGCGCTGGGGCGCTTATGATTTCAAGTTCGTCCGTCCGATCCGCTGGATGGTAGCTCTCTTCGGACAAGAGATCATTGACCTTACGATTACCGGAGTCAAGGCGGGCAAGGTGAGCCGCGGCCACCGTTTCCTCGGTGAAGAAGCTGTGATCGCAGAGCCTGCTGCATACGTTGAAGCTCTGCGCAGCCAGCATGTGCTGGTGGATGTGAAGGAGCGCGAAGAGCTGATTCTAAGCGGTATTCATAAGCTTGCGGAAGAGAAGAAGTGGAAGATTGCGATCAAGGAGGATCTGCTGGAAGAGGTCCTGTTCCTGGTAGAGACGCCGACTGTGCTGTTCGGTACCTTTGATCCGGCCTTCCTGAATATTCCGCAGGAGGTACTGATCACCTCGATGCGTGAGCATCAGCGTTATTTCCCGGTATTTGGTGAAGACGGCAAGCTGCTGCCGTTCTTCGTAACAGTACGTAACGGGAATGCGGTATCGCTGGATGTCATCGCCAAGGGGAACGAGAAGGTGCTGCGCGCGCGCTTGTCGGATGCTAAATTCTTTTATGAAGAAGACCAGAAGCTGCAGATTAATGATGCTCTGGCCAAGCTGGAGAATATCGTCTATCATGAAGAGCTGGGCAGTGTAGGTGACAAAGTGCGCCGTATCCGTGCCATCGCTGACCGCTTGGCGGTGAAGCTTGAGCTGTCTTCAGAAGCTGTTGCGGAAGTGAGCCGTACAGCGGATATTTGCAAATTCGATCTGGTAACCCAGATGGTAGGTGAGTTTCCTGAACTGCAAGGCACGATGGGTGAGGATTATGCCCGCAAGGCCGGGGAAGCAGAACGGGTGTCCAAAGCGGTCTTCGAGCATTATCAGCCGCGCTTCGCCGGAGATGCTGTTCCTTCTACACAGGCAGGTCTTGTAGTCAGCCTTGCTGATAAAATCGATACGATTGTCGGCTGTTTCTCGATCGGAATTATTCCAACTGGCTCCCAGGATCCTTATGCCCTGCGCCGTCAGGCAGCAGGGATTGTCCAGATCGTACTGGAGCATCAGCTGAGCCTAAGCCTGCAGGAGATTTTTGCAGCGGCACTGGAAGTTCATGAAAGTTTCCGTACAGAGAAACATTTCACCCCTGAATTGCGTATAACTCTGTACGAGTTCTTCGGTCTGCGCGTCAAACGCCTGCTAGCTGACAACAATGTACGTTATGATGTTGTAGATGCAGCGCTTGCGGCAGGATTCGATGATATCGTTGATGTAGTAAGCAGAAGTCTGGCTTTGATGAATGCAGTAACCGATCAGGCTGATTTCAAAATTACTGTGGATTCCCTGACCCGTGTCAGCAATCTGGCCGCCAAAGCTCCGGAGGGTGCAGTTATCGACCCGGTCCTGCTTAAGGAAGAAGCGGAACAGAAGCTGTACGCGACTTGGCAGAGTATTCATAAGCCTTACCGCGCAGCTCTTGCTTCCAGACATGCCGCTGAGGCCCTGCAGATTCTGTCGGGACTTGAAGCAGCTGTTACCGGATTCTTCGATTCGGTTATGGTTATGGCCGAAGACGAAGCCGTCCGCTCGAACCGTCTGGCGCTGCTGGCCGGCATTCATACCGACTCCAAGTTGTTTGCTGATTTCGGCAAGCTGGTGTGGTAATTCAGGCAGGTTTTAAGTAATGTTTGCGATTTTATGGTATAGATCGAGGGTTTAGGGTATAAATATACGGAACGGTGCCAATGCGTAAGTTGACATTCGTTCCGTATTTATGCTTTACCAAAGAAGGATTTTTGAACGGTTGAGCGTAATATATATTACACAGGAATTTGGTGAGGTGAGCTTGGGAACTTCCCGGCTAAGAAAGATTGTTGTGGACGGGGATGCTTGTCCGGTTAAGCAGGAGATTATTACCGTGGCGCGCGAATTCGGGCTTCCGGTGCTGATGGTCTCCTCCTATGATCATGTGCTGCGGGCGGAAGAAGGGGTTACGGTGGTTCAGGTGGACCGCGGGGCAGACAGTGCCGACCTCTATATCGCCAATCATATCTCTGCAGGGGATATCGTAATTACGCAGGATTATGGACTGGCGGCGCTGGCGCTGGGCAAACGCTGCCTTGCACTTTCGAACCGGGGCCAGGAATATGAGAATTCTACCATGGATTTTATGCTGGAGAGCAGGCATGCCAAGGCGGTTGAACGCAGGCGCGGGCACTATTCCAAGGGTCCCAAAGCGATTACCGCAGAGGAAAAAAATCTTTTTCAACATAAACTGACAAAACTTTTAACAATTTTGCAGGAGAATGTCCAGCTATAGCGAATTATATTTAACTGTTAAGAGATGAAGGTGGTTGAAGTGGCTAGCGGACATGGTCCTATTCCCGAAGAGGTTATCGAGAACGTGCTGGCGCGGCATGATATTGTCGATACAGTCAGCAAGGTTGTCCATTTGTCCAAGCAGGGTAAATATTTATGGGGCCTCTGCCCGTTCCATTCGGAGAAGTCCCCTTCCTTCACTGTCACCCCTGACCGGGGAGTCTTTCATTGCTTTGGCTGCGGTATGGGCGGAAATGCCATCAAATTCAGGATGGAAATCGAAGGATTATCCTTCCCCGAAGCAGTCAGAATCATGGCGGAAGAGAGTGATATCCCTGTTCCTGAGGGGAGAGGCGGGGCGCTTGCTGCCCCCGATCCCGAGCGGGACCGGCTGATTCAGGCGTATGAATTATCGGCGAAGTTTTATCATTTTTTGCTGAAAAACACGGAATACGGCACTGCCGCCATGGATTACTTAAGAACCCGGGGTTTCAGCGACAAAATGATTGACCAGTTCCAGATCGGCTACGCGCCGGACCGCTGGGATACGCTGCTGCAGTTTCTGGAGAAGCGCAGCTTCGATCTCGCCGAGATGGAGAAGGGCGGACTATTGTCTGCCAGAGGGGAAGGCAAAGGATATCTGGACCGCTTCCGCGGCCGGGTTATTTTTCCGATTGCGAACCGCATGGGCAAGACGATCGCCTTCGCTGGACGTATTCTCGGGGAGGGGCAGCCGAAGTACCTGAACTCTCCCGAGAGCCGTTTATTTAACAAAAGCCGCATTCTGTACAATCTGCACCAGTCCAAAGCATCCATCCGCAAAACGCGGCAAATCGTCCTGTTCGAGGGATACGGTGATGTCATTTCGGCTTGGGAGGCAGGTGTGCAGAACGGGGTAGCCACGATGGGAACCTCGCTCACCGAGGGTCACGTGGGCTTGATGAAGAGCCTTGGAGATGAGATTGTGCTTGCCTATGATGGAGATAAGGCTGGACAAGCTGCGGCCCTTAAGGCCATTCCTATCCTGGAAGCCAGCGGTCTGCGGGTCAAGGTAGCCCTGCTTCCCAGCGGCCTGGACCCGGATGAATTCATCTCCCGGCATGGCGGGGACAGATTCAGGGAACAAGTGATTGACTCTGCCGTGTCCTCCATCAAATTTAAGCTTATATATCTGAAAAAAAACCATATACTCCTAGAGGAAGACGGCAAAATTGCCTATGTCAAGGAGGCTCTGGAGATTATCGCCGGGCTCCCTTCTTCAACGGAGCGGGAGGTGTACCTGCGGGAAATCGCCTCCGAGCTTGAGCTGTCCTACGACAGTCTGAAGCAGGATTGTAATTTACTTCGGGCCTCCATGCAAAAAAACAACCCCGAAGGGGATAATAACGATAATAGGTGGAATAATGGTAGGCATAAAAAAGGGCAAGTGCAGACACCTACCTTACTGCCTGCTTACCATGTTGCGGAACGGCGCCTGTTATCATTCATGATTCAAGACCCGGAAGCGGCGGCCTATGTGGGTGAACGGCTCGGAGAAGAGTTCAATATTGATGATCATGCGGCAATCGCCGCTTATCTATATGCTTATTATGCGCAAGGCAAACCACCCGGCATCAGCCGGTTCCTATCATCGCTTCAGGACGACCGTCTGGAGAAGACCGCAACGGCCATCTCCATGATGGATACGCCTCCGGACTGGAATACCCAGGTTCTGGACGATTGTATTCGTGAAGTGCGGAAGTATCCTCTGCAGCGCAAAATTGAACCCAAGCGTGAAGAGATGATTCAGGCGGAGAAATCCGGTGACTTTTTGCGTGCAGCACAAATAGCAAGTGAAATTTTAGCCCTAGAGAGACAATGAGCTGTTGACAGGATGTACCTAGGGAGGAGGGAGTCGAATTATGGCGAACGATCAGCACACTGAACTGGAAGCGGAATTTACTCTGGATCAGGTTAAGGATCAGCTTATTGATCACGGGAAGAAAAGATCATCACTTAATTACAAAGATATCATGGAGAAATTGTCGCCATTCGATCAAGACCCCGAGCAGATGGAGGAATTCTACGAGCAGCTGAGCGATCTGGGGATCGAGGTTGTCAATGAGAACGATGAAGAGGTGAACAGCCTCCGTCCAAGCGAAGACAATGAGGACAAAGAAGGAGACGACTTCAGCTTCGACGATGATCTGTCGCTGCCTCCGGGGATCAAGATCAACGACCCCGTCCGGATGTATCTGAAGGAAATCGGCCGCGTGCCGCTGTTATCGGCTGACGATGAAGTGGAACTGGCGATGCGGATCAAGAATGGTGATGAGGAAGCGAAGCGGAGACTGGCAGAAGCGAACCTGCGGCTCGTGGTCAGTATCGCCAAGCGTTATGTCGGACGCGGCATGCTGTTCCTGGATCTGATTCAGGAAGGCAACATGGGTCTGATCAAGGCAGTTGAGAAGTTTGACCATAACAAAGGCTTCAAATTCAGTACTTATGCAACCTGGTGGATTCGTCAGGCGATTACGCGTGCGATTGCTGACCAGGCGCGTACGATCCGTATTCCGGTGCATATGGTTGAAACCATCAACAAGCTGATCCGGGTCTCCCGCCAATTGCTGCAGGAGCTGGGACGCGAGCCGTCACCTGAAGAGATTGCTGCGGAGATGGAGCTTACCGTTGAGAAGGTTAGAGAGATCATGAAGATTGCCCAGGAGCCGGTATCGCTGGAGACACCGATTGGTGAGGAAGATGATTCGCATCTGGGAGATTTCATTGAGGACCAGGAGGCGCTGGCGCCTGCGGATGCAGCGGCATATGAGCTGCTGAAGGAACAGCTGGAGGATGTGCTGGACACGCTGACTGAGCGTGAAGAGAATGTGCTCCGCCTGCGCTTCGGACTGGATGACGGACGGACGAGAACACTTGAGGAAGTGGGCAAGGTGTTCGGCGTAACCCGCGAGCGGATTCGCCAGATCGAAGCCAAAGCGCTTCGTAAGCTGCGTCACCCCAGCCGCAGTAAGCGGCTGAAGGATTTCCTCGAATAGACCGTACAACCGGGACCTTCTGCTGCACGGTGGCAGGAGGTCCTATTATGTTGTCAAGGGGATTCACCGATGCTGGAGTCCCGCCGTGTGCGGGAGCTTCTAATGTAAGGATGGCAAGTTCTGGAAAGAGGGATGCCGGTTGAACCTGGAGAAACGTGATACTATATTAAGAGAAATACAATACTGGAGAAGAAGCAAGCTTTTGCCCGAGCAATATTGTGACTTCCTGACTAACCTGTATGATGATCAGGCAGAGGTGAAGGACAGCAATCCGGTATCGTTACGGAATCTCCAGCAGGGAAGCATCAAAATTTGGCTGTTTGGTTTTGGAATTATTTCCTTGATTTTCTTGATTAGTCTTTATTTTAGCGTTTTTCCCTGGCCTTTGCAACTTGCAACAGCGCTCAGTGTCCTAATTATTTGTTATGGATATTCAGCGATTTACCTGAACCGCAACAAGACAATCAGTCTGATGCTGGCGGGAATCGGCAGCATTTTAACGCTGGGATTCGGACTGTGGCTCATTGAGCTGCATAAGCTGGATGCTGATTTTTGGACACCGCTGCTGATTGCGGCCTGCGGGCTGCTGTGGTGTGTGCTTGGTTTTTTTCTGCGCATCGGGCTGCTTCATTTCTGCGGATATGCCTTCTGGGCTCTGCTCTATGCAGGATTCTTCGGACATGTTCGGCCGGATGCCTCTCTTCTGGAGCTGGAGCTGCTCTGGCTTCCGCTGTGTGTGCTGATGATCTGGATGAGCTGGTTGATGTATCACAGGGTTAGCGGGGTCTCTGGGGTGTACCTGGGGGCGGGTGCTGCCCTCTGGCTGATGCCGGAGGTGGATGCGCTATGGCTCAGAGCGGGATTCCCGGAATGGACCTCGCTGATATTAATACTGAAGATTGCAGTGGGCCTTGCGCTGCTGTTCCTCTTCAGAAAAAAATGGATAACGTGGGTGGCCTCATGAACAACGTAAAATTATCTGACCGGCTTCAGCTGCTGCTGGAGCAGGTCCCTGCGGGCAGCAGACTTGCCGATATCGGCTCAGATCATGCCCTGCTGCCTGTTGCCGCTGTGAAGAGCGGCCGGGTGCCTTCGGCTATTGCCGGAGAAGTAAATCCGGGACCCTATGAAGCGGCGCGTCGTGGTGTTGCGGAAGCAGGACTCGGTGCAAAGATCGCTGTACGGCGCGGAGACGGGCTGGAGGTGCTGGAGCCGGGGGAAACGGACTGCATTACCATTGCCGGGATGGGCGGCTCACTGATCGCGGCGATTCTGGACCGCGGGCAGAAGCTCGGCAAGCTGGCCGGGGTGAAGACGCTCGCGCTGCAGCCCAATGTAGGCGAGGATATTCTGCGCCGCTGGCTGCTGGCTAACAGCTGGGTGCTGGTCTCGGAGCATATTTTGGAGGAAGACGGCAAAATCTACGAGATCCTGACCGCGGTCCCTGAGGGCGCTGAAGCGGCGGGGACAAATGAACAGTTGTACAGCGGACGTCTGCTTGCCGGAGGGAAGGTAGCCCTTGATCAGGCGCTGCTGCTGGAGATGGGACCGCTGCTGCTGCAAGCGCCGAATGAAGTATTCGCTGCCAAATGGCAGGGTGAAATCTCCAAGCTGGAGAGCATCCTGGCCTCGCTCGCACGTTCGGAGCTGGAGGCGGCTGAGGAGAAGCGCAGCAGAATCAAGCTTCAGATTAAACGGATTGCGGAGGTGCTGGAATGTTTGCCAAAGGACAGACCGTAATTGGATATATGGAGCAGCTTGCTCCGAAGCATCTGGCGGAGGAATGGGATAATGTCGGGCTTCAGGTCGGCAGTCTCCAGAAGGAAATTACCGGGGTGCTGGTGGCGCTGGATGTCAATGAGAGCATTGTGGACGAAGCGATTGCCAAGGGCTGTAATCTGATCATTGCCCATCATGCGGTGATTTTCCGGCCGATCAAAGGGATTCTGACGGATACCCCGGCAGGCCGCTTATATGAGAAGCTGATCAAAAACGACATTGCCGTGTATATCAGCCATACGAATCTGGATGTGGCCGAAGGCGGAATGAACGACTGGATGGCCGAGGCGCTGGGCATTGAGAACGGTGCACCGATCAAGGATATTCATACCGAGCAGCTGTCCAAGCTGGTTGTATTCGTGCCGAAGGATCATCACCAGAAGGTGCTGGATGCCATCCTGAACGCCGGGGCAGGCTGGATCGGCAATTACAGCCATTGCAGCTTCAATATCGAAGGCTATGGCACCTTCATTCCCCAGGAGGGCACGGACCCGTATCTCGGCACGCCTGGCAAGCTGGAGCGGGCTGAAGAGGTCCGTATCGAGACGATTGTGCCGCATACGATCCGTAACAAGGTGGTACAGGCCATGCTGAAGGCTCATCCGTATGAAGAGGTGGCTTATGATCTGTATTCCATGGACCTCAAAGGCCGCAGCCTTGGACTTGGAAGAGTGGGGAAGCTGAAGGAGCAGGTGACGCTTGGTGAGTTCATCGATACGGTCAAACGCGGGCTGGATGTGGAGAGCGTGCGGGTAGTTGGAGATCTGGACCGCAAGATCCGCAAGGCGGCAGTCATGGGCGGGTCCGGTGCCAAGTACTACAGCAGCGCTATCTTCAAGGGAGCGGATGTGCTGGTGACCGGCGATATTGATTACCATACCGCACAGGATGCGCACCTCGCGGGAATCGCCCTGATCGATCCGGGCCATAATGCGGAGAAGATCATGAAGGTGAAGGTAGCGGAGTTTCTGGCCGGCAAGCTGACGGAGCATAAGTACGGCACGGCAGTGCATGCCTCGCAGCCGGATACCGAGCCTTTTACATTCCTGTAGGCTGTTATTATTTACACTTGTGCGCCGGGCGGCATATCTGTATAATATACAATGTTGTTTCGGAAAGTTTGACAGACAATCGCCGGTATGCGTGAGAGCGTATGCGGGAGGAAAGTCCGGGCTCCACAAGGCAGGGTGCTGGATAACGTCCAGTCGGCGCGAGCCGAAGGATAGTGCCACAGAAATGGACCGCCGATGGCCGCTTTCGGGCGGCACAGGCAAGGATGGAACCGAGGTGTAAGAGACCCCGAGGAACGCTGGTGACTTCGTTCCTGGTAAACCCCATCTGGAGCAAGACCTAATGAGACGCAGCCGCTTCCCTAACCGGAAGCCGCAGCCTTCGCCTGAGGCGTGTCTAGGTTGGTCGCTGGAGCTGTGCAGTAATGTATGGCCTAGATAGATGATTGTCGCTTATGGTGGGAGGGTAGTTCCCGTCTGAACCACAACGAGCACAGAACCCGGCTTACGGCAAACTTTCCTAACTGACAACTTTTATAAGAACAGTGCAGTAATTAATTATGACACATACTGACAATAAGACGGCGGCCTCCTTCGGGGGCCGCCTTTTTGTCATAAGTCCATATCATCATATACCTCAGCCTCTTCACTCGCGGACTCCAAAGCTGTTAATTCGGGCAATGAGCCTATTTTGTAAGCTATGCGGACTCAGTGGGCCATAACAAACAAATTTTGCTTCATTTTGCGTTCCCAGCGACCCAATAGCGGCCCCTCAGTCCGTAACGAGTAGAAAAGGTTTATTTTTAGCAAAATAACGTCTTCTCAGTCCACATAGCGTTACAAATGAGGGTTTTGAAGGTGGAGTTCCTGCACAAGACGACCTCTGCGAAAAAGCCATTTCGCAGACGCCGCCAGAGAGGATGTTCCCATGTTCCTTAAGCAGATTCCGTTACAACGGCAACAGACGCTCCTCATACCGGGACAGCGCAGTGGACAAGCGCTGCACCGCGAGCGGCAGCAGCTCCGGCCGGGTATGGGTGAAATTCAGGCGCATCGTATTCTTCATGGGCTGCTCCGAATAGAAAACTTCGCCCGGAACGAAGGCAACGCCCTGCTCCACGGCAAGCGGCAGCAGCTCGGCGGTATGAATCCGGGCAGGCAGGCTCAGCCACAGGAACATGCCGCCGCGCGGCTCCAGGAAGGAGGTATCCTGCCAGTTCTGTGAAGCCAGCTCTGCTGATAGCAGCTGCATCCGTGACTTGTATTCCCGGGAGACCAGCCGGATATGGCCTTCAAGATCGAAGGTGCGCAGCAGCTCATGCAGGGCGCGCTGATCGATGGTGCTGGAGTGCAAATCGGCGGCTTGCTTGGCTCTGGCGATCATCTTGACCAATTCAGCGGGGCCAACGATCCAGCCGGTGCGCAGTCCCGGAGCTACGATCTTGGAGAAAGTACCTGTATACACCACGCAGGGATCACCGCCCAGATTCCTGTCGATGGCTGCGAGGGTCGGCGGATAGGCTCCCGGAGATTCATCGAATCTAATCTCTCCGTAAGGATTATCCTCCAGCATCAGCACACCGTATTTCCGGCATAGCTCCACCACTTGTTCACGGCGTACTTTACTCCAGGTTGCGCCAGAAGGGTTGTTGAAGGTGGGAACGGCGTACAAGAGCTTAGGGCGGTGTACCCGAAGCTGCTCTTCGAGATGCTCCGGCAGCAGCCCTTCTTCATCGCTCTTCACAACCTGGATGTCTGCACGGTAAGAACCCAGTACCTGCAAGGCGGCCAGATAGGTCGGTGCCTCTACGAGTACAGTGTCTCCCGGATCGAGCAGAATTCTGCAGAGCAGATCTATGGCCTGCTGGGAGCCGGTAGTGAGGATCATTTCATCGGAGGAGACAGGGATGCCCTGTTGCCCCAGTCTGGCGGCGATCTGTTCACGCAGCGGAAGATAGCCTTCTGTCAGTCCGTATTGCAGCGCAGAACTGTCGCCTGTCAGCACGCGGCTGTAAGCCTCCCGGATCGCCTCTGCCGGGAACAGCTCCTCGGCAGGCAGCCCGCCGGCAAGCGAGATGATGTCCTTGCCCTGTGTGATCTTAAGGATATCGCGGACTGCGGAGGACCCCAGGTGGTTCGTCATGTCCGCATAGTTGATCTTCATATTCATGCTCCCTGCTATTCTGAATTTTGTAGTATCATAACGGTATAGCGGTATAACAGTAAAGCGGTAAATATAACAGTTAAGAGGAGGCAGGCCATGCATATTGATTTACTCCGCAGCGGCGACAAATCGCTGCCCCGGCAGATCAGTGAGACGATCGCGCAGCGGATCACCTCGGGGCTGCTCCAGCCGGGCACGCGGCTGCCGTCCGTTAGAGGTCTGTCATCCTCCTTGAAGGTGAGCCAGGTGACGGTAAGCAAGGCTTATGCTGACCTGGAGCAGCGCGGTCATATTCTGTGCAGCCAGGGTAAAGGCTGCTATGTGGCAGAACGGGAGCGGAACAGGCAAGGTGCAGAGGTAAGGTGGCAGGACGGATATGATGACTATCTGCCACGGGCCCAGCTGTGGCGTAACTTCGATTATTCTGAGGTGGACTATCCCTTTCATCTGGCCTCCATTCACAGCAGTCTGCTTCCGCTCGGGCCAATTGGCACGACTATGGCTGCACTTGTGAAGGAGCAGCCTGAGCTGATGGCCACCTATGGTAATTTTCAGGGTGACCCGGAGCTGCGCGAGGTAATGCGCAAGCATTTGCAGAGCCGGGGAATACAGCTTAGCTCCGGTGATCTGATGATCACAAGCGGCGCACAGCAGGGGATCGATCTGGTCGCCCGGACCTTTGTCGGTCCGGGGGATACGGTGTATCTGGAGGCGCCCAGCTATACGGGGGCGATTGATGTTTTTGCCGGGCGGGGGGCTGAGATGATCTTCGTTCCAATGGACGGGGAGGGCATGCGGGTGGACCGGCTTACAGCGATGTGTGACCGGAGGCCGCCTAAGCTCATCTACACCAATCCGACCTTCCAGAATCCTAGCGGGGTCACGATGAGCATGCCAAGAAGACAGCGTCTGCTGGAGCTTGCCCGCAGCTACCGCTGTCTCATTGTGGAGGATGATCCGTTCAGTGACCTGTATTTCCATCAGCCGCCCCCGGCGTCCATTAAATCGCTGGATACCGCCGGGCATGTAGTGTACATGAAGAGCTTCAGCAAAGTCCTCGCCCCCGGCTGCCGGATCGCCTGTGTGGCCGCTGAGGGCAATATCCTCTCCAGGCTGATCGCCGCCAAGTCTGCCAGTGATCTCGGCAGTCCGCTGCTGACCCAGCGGGCAGTGCTGCCCTTCATCGAGCGCCAGTATGACGAGTACGCAGCGAAGCTGCGGTCAGCGCTGCGTGTCCGCATGGAGGCGGCAGCGAAGCTGCTGAAGCAGTATGCTCCGGCCGGGGTAACCTGGCAGCTGCCGGGGGGCGGGCTGAATCTGTGGCTGCAGCTGCCGGAATCCCCCGGGACTACGAAGCTGCATGCTCTGGCCGAGCAGGAAGGGATCTCCTTCCTCCCGGGCGATGTCTGCTATGCCGGGGATATACCCTCCAGGCATATCCGGCTGAGCTATTCGCAGCTGACGCAGGAGGGGATGGAGCGCGGACTCCGCCGGTTCCTGCTGCTGCTGGAACGGCATCTGCGCTCTTAACAGCTAACGGCCGCAGCTTATTGTATGGAATCGAGCTGTTTGCCGACCTGCTGCGGGAACAGCTGGAGCGGAACCTGGCCTCCTCCTGCCGCCTGCAGGGTACGGTAGATATCCACCTGGCCCCAGCCGTAATATTTATCATGGCCGGCGGTGCCCAGATCGATGGCATTAGAGGTCAAGAGCGCGGTCACTTCCTTGTTCGTCAGCGCAGGGTTCAAGGAGCGCACCAGTCCGGCCAGCGCCGCTACATGGGGACTGGCCATCGAGGTGCCGGATAACGCAGCATACTGATTATCGGGATAGGTGCTGGCAATGCTCTCCCCGGGTGCAGCCACATCGATGTAACCCCCGTAATTGGAGAAGGAAGCACGCTCTCCTGCCGCATTCGTTGCGGCGACTGCAATCACCTCTTCATAGGCTGCGGGGTATCCCGGCCGCTCTGTATTGTCATTGCCGGAAGCGGAGACAATCACTACATCCCGGTCATAGGCATACTTAATCGCATCATGCAGAAACTGCGAGTCGGCATAGTTGCCCAGGCTGAGATTAATCACCTTAGCCCCCTGATCTGCCGCCCAGATAATGCCTTCGGCCACCGAATAGGTGGTGCCCGCCCCGGCATTATCCAGCGCTTTTACCGGAAGGATCTTGTTATACCAGCTAATGCCGGCGACCCCTTCTTCATTATTGGTTAACGCTCCGATGATGCCGGCCACATGAGTGCCATGTCCGACATCGTCATCCGGCGTACTGCCGCTGGTAATCGCATTGTACCCCTTGAGCAGCTGCCCCTTCAGATCCGGGTGGTTCGCTTGAACACCGGTATCCACAACGGCGATCACGATCTCCTTGCTGCCCTTGGACAGGTTCCAGCCCTGCGGGGTTTCAATTGCCGGCAGATTCCACTGGTAAGTGGAGAAGAGCAGGTCATTGGGCGTAATTACATTCGCTCCCGTATTTTCGCTGACCGCATCATTGGTTAAGTACATATAGTGAGGCTCTGCGTACAGCGGATGCCACTTATTGGCGAAGTAGGTCTTGAGCTGAGAGTAACTCATCTTATCCGACCGGAAAATATAAGCATACCCCAGCTTGCGCGGCTCCTTGCAGCGGATATCGGCGGCGATGGTCTGAAGCTGTGCCGCCGTGGGATGCCCGTTCGGGAAGCGGACGACAATCTCATTCTCGTAGTAATGGCTGGCATTCTCATTGTCATGTCCGGTCTTGACCGTGATGTCCTTCAAGGTATCGGCGTGGACGGATTCTACTCGGTACTTGCCTTCCTTCGGGTATGGGATGAGCCGCAGATTCTTGAGCTGATGCAGCGCGACGCGGTCCAGAATCTTCTGGTTAATCAGAGCGATGACAGCGATTTGTCCCTCCCGGTTACGCTGGGCCACGAAATAATATTTTTTGTCGCCGATAATGAACGAAGGGGATTCATAGGACTGGTGGCCTTTGATCGCAGCTTTGGCCGTGTTCAGATAATGAAGCAGCTGCTTATTCTCCTGGTCGGTTCCTTCCGGCAGTGAAGATTTGAAGGTGGTTGTCTTACGGGTGTTGAAATCCACCAGCATCAGCATGGTAATATGCCCGTGCCCCTCCTGAAGGCTCTGCGCATATGCTGAGATAGCTTCAGGCGAAGCGTGATGCATATCGGCCAGCAGGGTGCTCAGATGTCTGTTTACATCGATGCGGTTCAGCTTGTCAGTGGCCGTTACATCCTGCACAAGGGTGGTTTTCTTGATCACTTTTTCCTGAGCGGGATTAGGCACAGACGCTTGCCGGAGGGTACCGCCGCTGCCTTCCGGACGCAGGGCGAAGGTGAGCAGCAGTACGGTCAGCGCGGCAGTGACTACACCGGCGACGGTTAAATTTTTACGTGACATGATTTCCGCTCCTTCCTGTTTTCATATACCGGTTAGGGTTCGGAGCAAGAGCCTGTTTTATACATCTTACGAAAAGGCTACCGCCGTCCTTGGTTTTATGTTAATATCAAAAAGAAAGCGCCTTCCGGGGCTTATAATGTTCTTTTCAGAAGAAGGATTCTTCTCCGGTATCAGTACGGTGGAGGCTTACGAGATTTTGTGATACTATCAAGAGAGTACAACTGCAATGTCTAAGTGTCATTAACAACTACTAATGCAAGGTACAATAAGGGGGAGCAACCGCCATGTCAGCAGTAAGTGTGCAGAAATTGTGTGAATCCACGAGAGAGAAGCTTAAATCCGTTATCGACAAAATGGAACTGTTCCTGAATGAGCATGCACTTCCGCAACTTGTTACCGAAGAGGATGAAGAAACGCTGCATTTCTATCGGGGGTTCTTGTCCGATCTCCGCCATCTGCTGGTGTTCTCGGAAATGTCTTATGAGAAGCTTGGGCTTGCACTGCGCCGCGCTACCTTCGATGAACCTTTCGCGCAAAAAGCGCTATATAATGTATATCATCTAGGAGTTAATAACTTCTTCTATCCTAAGAATGAGAGTTATTCGGAGGATGGACGTTACGCTTATACCGGGCAGGATGCGATTCGTTTCCGTAAGAAGCCTGTGCGTCCGGCACGCGACATCATTATGGAGATCACCAAGGTCTATGAAGAATTGCGTGATGATCTGACTTATTATGAGAATGATTATTTGACAGAGAAGCGGATGCAGAATCAGGTGTAATCCATTGTCCGGTCTATAATCTTATTTCTGTAAAAGACTGTCCCAATTGCCGTTATGGCTGCTTGGGCGGTCTTTTTGCCGTCTTCAGGCAGGCAGCCATAGCCGCATATCCAGAATTCACAGCGGGCATAATACATGACGAGGTGATCATTATGACAAACGCCAAACCGCTTGTGAAGTGTAGTGTGAGCAACTGTCATTTTTGGGGAGAACAGAACCTGTGCCGTGCCGAGGAAATTGTCATTGAGATCGATCAGCATGCAGGCAGCCGTTATATGGAGGAATACGCAGAGGAGCTGACGGCGGGTAATCATCATGATCATGCCGGAACCTCGTCCGCAACCTGTTGTCTGACGTTCAAGCCGAACGCCTGAGAAGGAGGCCCTTATGGATAATCCGAATGATGAACCCAAAGTGGACCGTTCCGCCCGCAGAAAGGTTATCCTGCGCCCGCGCAGCAGAGTCGATTACCCACGCCGGGACCGGAGCCACAATGAGGAGTATGCCGCCGAGCTCAGTCCGCTCCCGTCGCAGCTTCAGAGCACTATGGAACGGAGCGGCGAAGCTCAGCGGACAACAGGCCGCGTAAGAGAGGGAGAAGACAAAAGTATCGGCTATATCGGCCTGGGCTTCGGTGTAGTATCCTTATTCATCTGGTCCATTATATTGGGGCCGATTGCCGCTGTTCTGGGGTATTATGCCTATGCCAGAGGACAAAAATCAGCCGGGGCCTGGTCGATGGGGCTGGGGATTGTATCCACTTTAAGCTATTTTGTCTTAATTCCTTTTGCCCGTTAGAGCCGGCTGAATCTGCATATCCGATTTTCAAAACAGGCTATCAGACCTAACTATGCAGGTCTGAGGTCTGTTTTTTCGCTTAGGCATATAGTAATTGCTGTGAATAAATAGTAAAGTTCAAATATAAGACTTCGGATGAAAGAGGGAATGAATGCATGTCAATCAATGCCGCTGCGCCAAGCGGTCAGTTGAAATGGGTAGACCTGAGAAGCTCAAGCATGAAGCGTGAGGATACCCAATCGAACCCCGAAGTGACCGGTGCCTCGGCAGCGGCGTTCACTGCAATGCTTCAGCAGGCAGCCGGGACGTCTCAAGCCACTGACAGCAGCAATAAAAGCACATACGTTGCTCTTGCAGGTACCTCTTCGATGGATAATCTGCTGTGGCAGCAGCTTGGGGAAGCAGCAGAAGCGAATAGCGGCATTTCCGGGGAAATAACGCAGACCGTACCGACGGATTATGAACAGCTGATTCAGACTGCCAGCGCGAAATATGGCGTTCCGGTTGATCTGATCAAGGCGGTTATCGATACGGAATCCTCCTTCAATCCGAATGTTGTATCTTCTGCCGGTGCCAAGGGACTGATGCAGTTAATGGACGGAACGGCTAACGGACTGGGTGTCTCTGATCCCTTCGATCCTGCCCAGAGCATTGACGGCGGCGTACGATACCTCTCGTACCAGCTTAAGCGGTATGACGGACAGGAGAAGATGGCGCTGGCCGCCTATAATGCCGGACCGGGCCGGGTGAACAAGCTTGGAGTCAGCACCGATGCTGAGCTTATGGCGAACCTCTCCGGGCTTCCGAAGGAGACTCAGGCCTACATTGCCAAAATAGAACGCGCCCGCGCGCAATTCGCGGTATAATATAAGGATCAAACGGAATCTGCACTCTGCTTCTTTGGGGGCAGGCCGTTTGATCCTTTTTGCAACATATAAGCAGTTATGAATTCTGATCAACAAAGGAGAACGCAGATATATGCTGTATTGGGATTATGCCGCTGCTGCCCCTCCCTATGAGGAGGTTGTGCAGACGCTGGAGCAGGTGATGAGGAAGCACTTCGCCAACCCCTCTTCCCTGCACCGGGCGGGAGAAGAGGCGGACAAGCTGATCAAGCGTGCGCGTGAGGTGTGCGCAGCTGCGCTTGATGTGTTGCCGCAGGAAATACTATTCACCTCGGGAGCTACCGAGAGCAACAATCTGGCGGTCAAAGGAGCTGCGCTGCAGTACCAGAGCAGAGGGCGGCATATTGTGACCACGGAGCTGGAGCATCCTTCGGTCTACGAGAGCTGTCTTCAGCTGCAGAAGCTGGGCTGGGAGGTTACCTTCGTACCACCTGACTCTCAGGGAGTGGTCGAACCCTCGCGGATTGCCGCTGCGGTCCGGCCGGATACGGTGCTGGTGAGTGTGATGCATGTGAATAATGAGATCGGCACGGTACAGCCGCTGCGTGAGATCGGACAACTGGTCAAGGCGGTGAACCGCCGGACGCTCTTCCATGTAGACGGCGTGCAGGGCTACGGGAAGCTTGAGGCTCCACTGAAGGCCTGGCAGGCAGATCTGTACAGCCTGTCCGCGCATAAATTACGCGGGCCGCGCGGGACGGGAATTCTCTATGTCAGAGAAGGCGTCACGCTGTTTCCCTTGTTGACTGGCGGTTCCCAGGAACAGGGCAAGCGCGCCGGGACAGAGAATGTGCCGAATATTGTAGCTTCAGCCAAGGCCATGCGGATGAGCGGGGAACAGCGGGAGGCCTTCAGCAACCGGATTCGTCCGCTCAAGGCACAGCTGGAGAATTATATAGCAGGGATACCAGAGCTTGTACTGAACAGCAGGGAGGACGGGGCGCCGCATATTGTTCACTTCTCTTACCCCGGCATGAAGGGGGAGGTCTTGGCCCGCAGGCTGGAAGAGCTCGGGATGGCGGTTGCCACACGCTCCGCTTGTTCCTCGCGCCAAGCCGAGCCGAGCCGGATTCTGCTGTCCATGGGCATGGATACCGCCGCTGCGCTTGGCGGCATACGGATCAGCCTGGGGGACAGTCACACGCAGCAGGATGTGAGCAGGCTGGAGCAGGCGCTGCTGGCAGCCGTCCAATCCTTGAAGATTGCAGAAGGAGGCATGAAATAACCAATGACAACAACTGAGACAGGTAGCGGAGTACAGAATGCCGGATACGGAAGCAGCATGGACTATGCCGATATGCTCCTGCTGCGCTTCGGGGAGTTCATTCTCAAAGGAAAGAACCGCAGCCGGTTCGAGAAGACCGTACTGCGGCATGTGAAGGAGATGGTGAAGCCGTATCCCAATGCGAAGCTGACCCGGGAATTCGGGCGGATCTACGTCGAATTGAACGGTGAATCCGCAGGAGAATTAACAGAGGCGCTCGTAAAAGTATTCGGGATCGCCTCAATTAGCCCGGTGAAGGTCTCCCGGCCGGAATTCGAGGATATTCTTGCGGCCAGCCGGACCTTCCTCCACCTTCTTGCTCCGGCGGCGGGAACCAGCTTCAAGGTTAGTGCGCGCCGGGTGTGGAAGGGCTTCCCACACGGCTCTATAGAGATGAATAAGCTTATAGCTACACCGCTGCTGCAGGGATATCCGGGGCTGCTGGTAGATGTGAAGTCTCCCGATCTGGAGCTGAAGATTGAGATTCGTGAAGAGCATACTCTTATTTTCTGTGAGAATATTGCCGGAGTCGGCGGCTTCCCGCTGGGAACGAACGGCAAGGCTATGCTGCTTCTCTCCGGCGGGATCGACAGTCCGGTTGCGGGCTGGTCATCGATGCGCAGGGGGCTGGAGGTAGAGTGCGTCCACTTTTACAGCTATCCATATACGAGCGAGCTTGCCCGCCAGAAGGTTGTAGATTTGACGCGTATCTTGTCGCGTTATGCCGGTGTAATTAAGCTGCATCTGGTTCCGTTCACGGAGGTGCAGACCTCTTTTACCGGGATCGGGCAGGATAATCTGATCATTACACTCATGCGCCGGGCTATGCTGCGGATTGCTACCGCCCTTGCGGAGAAGGAGGGGGCGCTTGCGCTGATTACCGGCGACAGTCTGGGCCAGGTGGCCAGCCAGACCCTGCCAAGTATGAATGTAATCGGGCGTGCAACGGCTCTGCCGCTGCTGCGTCCGCTGGTGATGATGGACAAGAGTGAGATTGTGGAGCTCTCGCAGACCATCGGTACGTATGACTTGTCCATCCTGCCATACGAGGATTGCTGTACGCTGTTTGTGCCCAAATCGCCGACGACGAATCCGAATCTGCGGATTGTAGACAAGATTGAAGCGACGCTGCCGGGCTATCAGGCCTTACTCGATACGGCGGTTGCCGGAACCGAGACCGTACTCATTACACCTTATGGCAATGAGAAGCCGGAGGACTTGGTACCTGCGCAGGCAGGACTTCAGGAAGAGTGGTTCTGAACAGCGAGGTGTGTCCGGCGGCGCTTCCAGTGTCCCGCAGCCAGGATACCGGCAATTACTGCGGCGATGAAGAGAACGTGCAGCAGCGGATGTGTCTTGAAGTAAGGGGCGATGAACTTCTCACCGGCAATCATGCTGGAGGCTGTGAAGCCGAGTACGCCTGACCCGAGATAGATAATCCATGGATATCGGTTGATTAGCCGGATAAACAGGGTACTTCCCCAGACCACAATAGGCACACTGATCAGCAGTCCCAGCACCACTAGCGTAATATTTTGATTCGCTGCGCCGGCAACAGCAATGACGTTGTCCAGTCCCATGGCTGCGTCGGCGATCACAATTGTCCTAACAGCCGCCCACAGCGTTCCACCGGCCTGAATATCCGTCTCTGCACTGCCGCCGGACAGCAGCTTGTAAGCTATAAGGATCAGCAGCAGCCCGCCGATTGCCAGCAGCCACGGAATCTTAAGCAGCCACACCACAAGAATCGTGGCGATAATCCGCAGGATTACCGCACCGCCGGTGCCAAGCAGAATCGCCTGCTTCTGCCGTTGTCCTTGCAGGTTCCGCGCGGCCAGGCCGATGACGATGGCATTGTCGCCTGCCAGAATCAAATCGAGGAACACGATATTCAGCAGAGATAATATGAAATCCGTAGCGGATGTATTCATCCCGGGTCACTCCTATAGGTTTGGTGGCTTGCTATCCCCTGCTGCGAGTCAGGCCGGAGACTATAGATATACGCTGCAATCCGGCCGTACATGCGCAGTTTCTAAAATAGCGGGACAAGATGCATAGCTTGTCGCCCCCCGGCATACATGTAGATACATGGAGTTCAGGGAGGCTGAGGTGGATGGATTCATTATTGCTGCTTGGTGAAATTCTAATGATTAATCTGGTGCTCAGCGGAGATAACGCTATGGTCATTGCGATGGCCAGCAAGAATCTGCCGGAGAAGCACAGGAAGCTGGCAGTCTGGTGGGGGGCCGCCGGAGCAGTCGCGCTGCGCTGTATCCTGACCTTCGCCGCAGTGCTGCTGCTCAAGATTCCCTATATCGAAGCCGGAGGGGCCATGCTGCTGCTCTGGATTTCCTTCAAGCTGCTGCTTGAGGACGAGGAAGAGCTGAGAATTGAGGGAAGCCCCAGCGTATGGAAGTCGGTACGTACCATCCTGCTGGCGGACTTCATCATGAGCCTGGATAATGTACTGGCGATTGCCGGGCTTGCCAAAG
This sequence comes from Paenibacillus sp. FSL H8-0122, assembly GCF_038005345.1. Lineage (NCBI taxonomy): Bacteria > Bacillati > Bacillota > Bacilli > Caryophanales > Paenibacillaceae > Paenibacillus > Paenibacillus sp. FSL H8-0122. The sequence goes on from NZ_JBBOTB010000001.1 coordinate 1,076,292, forward strand.
GGGATCTGGCACTGATCGTGATCGGGATTGCGATCAGCATTCCGATTGTCGTCTGGGGGAGCGGCATTATCGTGGGCTGGCTGCACCGCTTCCCGGTGCTGGTCTTCATCGGCGCCTATATTCTGGCGTATACCGCCGGGAACATGCTGCTGCAGGATGCCAAATTCGGCCCGGTGATTTCGTTCCTGCTGCCGACGCTTCATGCCATGCTGCCGATGCTGCTGGGCATTATTGTGGTTGTCACGGGCATGCTGAAGCACAGAAAAGTATCTGCAGGCAGATAACCGGCAATAATAAGGCTGTACCAAAAGCTGGAAGGCTTTGGTGCAGCCTTATTTCTTTTTTTTCGAGAATGCCCTGCCGGGATGTGTGAAGAATGATGGTGTTTTATGCGTTTATCAGCTAAAATAAAGGGAAACCTGTCGCCGGATTTGCCTGCTGAAGGGGCACCGACCGGTGAAAAGACACGAAATTTTGAAGGGATAGGTGAAAGATGTCTTCCAAAAATGACATGAAACTGGGTGTATTCATCGCCGCCGCCGGGCTCGTGATTCTGCTGGGCAAGCTGGGGGTGTTCGGTTTTCTGGGACGGGCGTTATGGCCGCTCATCATTCTGGTTCCGGGCCTGTTCCTGCATGTGCTCTTTTTCACCCGCCGCGCTTCTGCATCTGTACTCATTCCTGCGGGTATACTATCGGTGTATGGCTTGCTCTTCGGCTTATGCAATACCTGGGGCTGGGACCTCATGAGATACTTATGGCCTGTTCTTCTGCTGGGGATCGCAGTGGGACTGTATGAATATTCGCTGTATGCTTCAGGCAGAACCGGAGGGTTAACTACAGCCGCTGTGATCCTTGGATTGCTTAGTGTAGTGCTGGTTATCTTCACCCTGCTGGGTACTGGTGCGCTCTATCTGCTCGGCGCTGTGCTGGTTGCTGCGGGACTGTGGCTGATGCTGGGAAGAGGCAGACCGGGAAGCCGCAAGAAGTGGAACGGTGGCTGGTAGAACAGATCGTCTACACACCCTGATAGGACAATTCAAGACCGCTGAGCCGGACATGAGGCAAAATTAGAAAATTTAAGCGGACTTGGCAACGTTTTTTTTCAGAAAAAGACTTGCTTTTCATAGTACTTTCACTATAAAATTAAGGAATGTTGGAGCGTCGGCTTTCTGCCTGGCGCTTCTTTTGTGAGACTGCCGTGACATGCTAAGAATTTAAACAGTTTTAATTTGATAAATGAGAGGATTTGGATACAAATCATGCATTCAAGAAAAGATATCCGTAACATTGCGATCATTGCCCACGTTGACCATGGTAAAACAACACTCGTCGATCAGCTTCTCCAGCAGTCCGGGATTTTCAGCGCGCACGAGCACGTTCAGGAACGCGCCATGGACTCTAACGATATCGAACGGGAACGTGGAATTACAATCCTAGCTAAAAATACAGCAATCACTTATAAAGAGTTCCTGATTAACATCGTAGATACACCTGGACACGCTGACTTCGGCGGCGAAGTAGAACGGATCATGAAGATGGTTGACGGCGTACTGCTCGTTGTTGACGCTTATGAAGGCTGCATGCCGCAGACCAAATTCGTACTCCGCAAGGCGCTGGAACAGCACCTGACCCCAATCGTAGTCGTGAACAAGATTGACCGTCCGGCTGCGCGTCCGAAGGAAGTTATTGATGAAGTGCTGGACTTGTTCATTGAGCTTGAAGCCAGTGACGATCAGCTTGAATTCCCTGTAGTCTATGCTTCTGCGCTTAACGGCACATCGAGCATGAATGCTGAGAAGCAGGATGAGACCATGCTATCCCTTTATGAAACCATCGTTGAGCATATCCCGGCTCCAACCGAGAAGGTTGAAGAGCCGCTGCAGTTCCTGGTCACTTTGATGGACTACAACGAATACCTGGGCCGTATCGCCATTGGCCGTGTGAACCGCGGTGTAATCAAGCAAGGCCAGTCCGTTACAGTCATTATGCGTGACGGCAAGAGCAAGACTGCCCGTATCGAGAAGCTGTTCGGCTTCCAGGGTCTGAAGCGTGTGGAGACAGAAGAGGCCGGCGCAGGCGACATCGTGGCTATTGCCGGTATCAAGGATATCAACATCGGTGAGACGATTGCTGATCCGCAGCACCCTGAAGCATTGCCTGTTCTTAAGATTGACGAGCCAACGATGCAAATGACTTTCCTTGTAAATAACAGTCCTTTTGCCGGTAAAGAAGGTAAATGGGTAACTTCCCGTAAGCTTCGTGAGCGTCTGTTCAAAGAGTTGGAAACGGATGTGAGCTTGCGTGTGGATGAAACGGATAGCCCTGATGCGTTTATCGTTTCTGGACGCGGTGAGCTTCACCTTGGTATTTTGATCGAGAATATGCGCCGTGAAGGTTATGAGATGCAAGTGTCTAAACCACAAGTAATCATTAAAGACATCGATGGTGTCAGATCCGAGCCGCTTGAGCGCCTCATGATTGACATTCCGGAAGAAAGCATGGGCTCCGTTATGGAAAGTCTGGGCAGCCGTAAAGCCGAGATGGTCAACATGATCAACCACGGCACCGGCCAAGTCCGTCTGGAATTCCTGATTCCGGCACGCGGCCTGATCGGCTACAACACACACTTCCTGACGCTGACACGCGGCTACGGTGTAATGAACCATGCCTTTGATAGCTATGCTCCACTGGTTGGCGGCCAAGTTGGCGGACGTCATCAGGGTGTGCTTGTAGCAAGTGAAAGTGGCACAACAACTCAATATGGAATCGTGGGTGTTGAGGATCGTGGTATTCTCTTCCTGGATGCTGGTACAGAAATTTATGAAGGTATGATTGTAGGTGAGCATACCCGTGATAACGATATTATCGTTAACATTTGTAAAGAAAAAGCACTTACCAACATGCGTACCTCAGGCAAAGATGATACTGTAAAAATGAAGACTCCACGTACCTTCTCTTTGGAAGGCGCGCTTGAATACTTGAACGATGATGAATATTGTGAAATCACTCCTAAATCTGTACGTCTGCGCAAAAAGATCCTGAATAAGGGCGAACGCGAGCGTGTAGAGAAGCAGCGTAAGGCGGCGCAAGCCAGCCAAGCGTAAGCTGATAACAATGAAGCCGCCGGAATAATCCGGCGGCTTTTCTCATTGTACAGGCGGGGATCTTTCAAATTGCAGGGATTAATAGCAGTATAAAACGGCTGCGGGTGATATAATGTAAGCGTAACTTATGATCCGGGAGGAGTGATTGGCTATGCAAAGCTGGTTCGCTGAGCATCCAGTTATCGCTTACATTGTCATTTTTATCTTACTGACTTATGTGTATAACCAAGTATTCCGCGTCAATCAGAAGCTGCCGATCGGCAAAGAGATCGTACTGTATGTGATGATGGCGGCAGGCTCAGGCATGCTTCTTATCTTCCAGCATGACAAGCTGCCGATCATCCAGTGCCTGCTTGTAGCGGTGGGGCTGATGCTGCTTGTGCGGGTCCGCTACCTGGTGGAGGCCCGGCAGAAGCGCAAGGCTGCTGCGGCTGCAAAACGGGAGTAGGCGCAACTTTTGATGACAGGGCTCGTCTAAGTTATTACGAAGTGATCTGCTTCAACTCCAGTTGAATGAAAAGGAACTAAATGGATTATGAATACAAGCAAGGGCAATTTGCCACCCAGAAGGAACGGCCAGCAAGGAAGCACCACCCCTACTAACCGGCAGCAGCCGAGGTCTGCTGCTTCAGCTTCAAACGCAAAGAAAAAAGCGCGGAAACCGAAAAAGCGCGGATTCTTCGCCCGGCTGATGAGAGTGCTGCTCATCATTCTCCTGATAGCTGTTATAGCAGCAGTAGGTTACGCAGGATATTTGTACTGGAAGGTGGACCACGGAGGATTCGGAGTGGACCAGCCGGTTGCGGCAGGACAATCCGCCTCGGAGAAGCCGCTGACGATGCTGCTGCTTGGAACGGACAACCGTCCGAAGCACCCGTCCAACCTGACGGATGTGATCATGGTCGCGGCCTTGAACCCGGAGACCAAGTCGGCTACGGTGGTCTCATTACCCCGCGATACATATGTCGAGCTTGGCGGGTACAAGAAGACGAAGATCAATGCCTTTTACTCCCGCTTCAAGAGCAAGGAGAAGACCTCCGGGACTCTGGCCGAGGATGAGATGAAAAAGATGATGGGCAAATATCTGGACATTAAGGTAGATTACGCAACCGTGCTGGATTTCCAGGGCTTCCGTGATATTGTGGATGAGTTCGGCGGCGTAGATGTTAATATCAGTGCCAATATGTGTTACACGGACAGTGTGGACGGCACCAATATTAATCTTAAAAAAGGCGAAGCCAAGCTAAACGGAGATAAAGCGCTGGATTATGTGCGTTACCGCAAGTCCAACTGCAAGCCGGCGACGAAGCCTTCGGATGATTTTGAACGCAATAAGCGCCAGAACGAGGTACTGACTTCATTGATCTCCCAGATGCAGTCGCTGGGCGGTGTTCTCAAAATCGGCCGGGTGCTGGATGCGGTGGACGATAATCTGGAGAGCGATATTGAGAATGCGCAGATTAAGAGCCTGATCGCTACGTATTGGGATATTTCCAAGGAGAATGTCGAATATGTACCGGTAACCGGAACCTGGCGCAGCCCCTATGTATATATTAACGATAAGGAGCTGGACGCAGCCAAGAAAAGCCTTCAGGACCGGATATCCGGAGTGTCCGCAGCAGTGGTCTCAGGCCAGCCTTGAGCAGCAGGCAGGGTACAATCTGTAAATTGAATGCAAGTTTCGTCCTGTGCTATAATATAATAAATTGAATGTATTCTTGCTGCATAGGGGGCCTGTAACTATGTCTGAAGCCGTTGCTCAGCTCAATGAAACTCTGCTAGCTATGCTGCAATCGGAGACGTTTGTTCTTCTTAACACTGTGGATGCAGAATCCGGCGGACCTACGTCGACTGCGATCTCCTGGATCTATGCTGTGAGCCCTTCCATTGTCCGGTTGGCTGTGGACCACCGCTCCAGACTAGTGAACAACATGAAGGTTAACCCGAGGGTAACGATTACCGTGTTTGGTGAAGGGACGGTGCATGCCATTAACGGTCATGCTGCTGTTCGGCTGGACCCGCTGCCGGATGTTCCGTTTAAGATGTGCTGTTTTGATATTGAGATTGAAGCGGTCCGCAATGCGCTGTTCTATGGTGCGCACCTGGAATCTGCTCCGAAATATGCGAAGGTATACGATGCACGTGCGGCTGAGAAGCTGGACGGACAGGTGTTTGCCGCCATGCAAAAAGCCTAGTGTGCTATCACTAGGCTTTTTTTGAAATTAGCTCCTACCGGGTATTGCCTTGCGGCTCTATATCCTCCGGCAGCTGCGGAATGATCCGGCCGATAATATCGGCCATCTCGGAGGCGAAGCCTGAGACCGGGTTGCCCTTGGAGATATGCTTGCCCATCTCGGCCAGTCTGCTGCTGAGGTCCATGTCGGCAGTCACCAGGACTCTTACGCCCCTCGGGTCCTTGCGGATCGCTTCGGCTACCGAATATTTCACGCTTCCGACCCGCGAACGGGTAAGGGCGCCGTCCACATCAATGCCGACCACGGCAAGGTTGTTCATGACGACACAGTGGACGCCTTCCACACCTGGGACTCTTCGCGCTAATTGTTCAAAATGATCCTTGAGTGCCACATCGCTGTCGCGCTTGCCTTCTGAAGGCTGTCCCGAGTCCGGGGTGGGCTCCTGTAGGGCTGTACCATCTTCCGACAATGTCCGCACTCCGCGGTTCCCCTGGCTGTTTAAAGTGCCAGCTGATTGTTTATCCTGAGGAGAGGGTGATGTCTCTTTATTAGCGATACCGCAGCTTGTCAGCAGCAGCAGTACCAGTAACAGACACATTGATTTTCTCATATGTGCGTACTCCTTTCAGCCTGAGAATTAGTGATTTACCTTATCTTGCCCTTGCTGAAAAGAGTTATGTATGATCAATCAAACCAGGCGCTGTGGAGGGGATAACATGAAAAAGATATTCGTACTGGACACTAACGTGCTGTTGCACGACCCCAATTCGATTTTTGCTTTCAAGGCGAATGAAGTGGTCATTCCTGCTGTAGTCCTGGAAGAAATCGACTCCAAGAAGCGTAATGCCGATGAAATCGGCCGTAACGCCCGCACCGTATCGCGTCTGTTAGACGGACTCCGGGAGCTGGGCCACCTGCATAGCGGGGTGGTACTGGACCACGGAGGCACGCTGAAGGTGGAGCTTAACCACCGCAGCTTCGTCAAGGTACAGGAGATGTTCGGCGAAGTCTCCAATGACAACCGGATACTCGCTGTCGCGCTCAATTATCTTCATGAGGAGAACGAGAAGGCTGACCCGAGTCCTGTGGTGCTTGTAAGTAAAGATGTTCTCGTCCGCATCAAAGCGGATGTGCTTGGTATAACTCCGGAGGATTATCTGTCCGACCGCACCGGCGATCTGAATGAGCTGTACTCCGGCTGCCAGTCGCTGATGGCCCATCCTTCACTGATTGATGAATATTACAGTCACCGGTTCCTGCCCACGAAGCAGCTGGCGCTGTCCTATCCGCTGTATCCGCATGAATTCGTCATTCTGAAGGATGAGATCGGCAGCGGCAAATCAGCGCTGCTGAAGGTCAACAGCGATGCCTCCCGTCTGGAGCCGCTCTATCTGGGCAACGATGCGGTATGGGGCATTAGTGCCCGGAATGCGCAGCAGCGGATGGCGCTTGAGCTTCTGCTGAATGATGACATTCCGCTGGTGACCATCACGGGCAAGGCGGGAACAGGCAAGACGCTGCTGGCGCTCGCCGCCGGATTGTTCAAGGTAGAGGATGAGCACAAATACAAGAAGCTGCTGATTGCCCGCCCGGTGGTTCCGATGGGTAAGGATATCGGTTATCTGCCGGGAGAGAAGGATGAGAAGCTCCGTCCATGGATGCAGCCGATTTATGATAACCTCGAATTCCTGTTCGACACCAAGAAGGCAGGGGATATCGATAAAATATTGATGGGTCTGGGAAGTATTCAGGTTGAGGCGTTGACTTATATCCGCGGCCGCTCCATCCCGTCGCAGTTCATTATCATTGATGAGGCGCAGAACCTGTCCCGCCACGAAGTGAAGACGATTGTCTCCCGGGCCGGCGAGGGCAGTAAGGTGATCCTGATGGGTGACCCCGAGCAGATAGACCACCCTTATCTGGATGCGGCGAGTAACGGACTCAGTTACATCGTTGAGAAGTTCAAGCAGCAGGGCATCAGCGGACATATTACACTGGAAAAGGGCGAGCGTTCGCATCTGGCCCAGCTGGCCGCCGATCTGCTGTAACCTTCTGAAACCAACTACCATTAAAAGCCGGGAGCTAACCACTCCCGGCTTTTGTATGCCCTCCCCCTTACGGCGGGAAGGGAGTTTCTGTGGTTAGCTGAAGCAATAAGGCGACAGCACCGGAGGGGAATTTTGGAACTGTAGGAGCGGGAGCGTCCGCCTTTGTATACGGATTTCAACCGCGAACAGCGGTTTGGATCAAGAAATCTGTATACAACAGCGGCCGGAAGTCCAAATATTCACCGTAGGTGCGGCTACCGCCAACTTGCTACCATGTTCCTTAGGTGCTCCCATCCCGCCGTTTCCTTCTATATAAAGAGAACGGTTTCACAACCCAAGACAAGCGCCTGCATCTCTGCTAAAATGAGGAATAAGAAACGCTGAAGGAGAGGGCGCATGTGCTGAAACGCAAAAATTACTGGCTGCTGTTTGCAGTTCTGCTGCTGGCTCTGACAAGCCTGTCACCCAGCATGGAGCTGAATACGGATCATAGAAGCTATCCGCCCAGACAGCCGCTGGACCAATCAGAGCGTCCTCCTTCAGGGGAAGCAGGGGAAATCGAGAGCCTCCAGATCCGCGTCTCGCTCAGTACGGAGGAGTTCAGCGTGCTGGAGCAGATTAGCAAAGAGTACACTTTATCCAGCGGAGTCAGCGTGAGCCTTAAGAATGTAGAGGCGGAAGACGGGGGAGCACAGGTGCGTGATGAACTAACCATTGGGACAAGCCCGGATATTGTGATGCTGGACGGCCACAGCATCTATGATCTGGCGACCCGGGGCTATTTGCTGCCGGTAGATATCTACCAGAGTGTTCCCGGGAGCACGCCGCTTACGATGCTGATTCCGCAGATGCAGTGGAACGGATATAACTGGGGAGTGCCGCTGGATATCGATCCCTATGTCCTTGTGTATTCGCCGGAGCGGCTCGCCGGAATGGGTTTTGCGGAGGTGCCTGCAAGCCTGGAGCAGTGGAATATGCTGCTAGGCCGGCTGAAGGAGGACCCGGAGAAGAAGCGTTATCTGCTGGCTATGGATACGCGGAATCCGTACGGATATGCCGCCGTACTGCATAGTATGGGCAGCAGTTTGCGCTCCGCCAGCCTTGAGCAGGCTCAGTGGACAGAAGCGGCGCGCAGCTATTTGTATCTGACCAGCCGGTTCAATAAGGAGATCTGGGAGCTGCTGCAGGATGGGAAGCTTGCGGTGGCGGCTGTGCCGCTCTCGGAGTGGGAGAAGCACGGGAATTCGACGCTGGCGGTGCAGATGCCGAAAAAGCAGGAGGGTATACCGAGCTACGAGGGTATTCACAGCCGTTTTTTTGCCCTTCCTGCACAATCCGGCAGTCCGGAAGCAGCGGTCAAATGGCTCGCCTACGTGACTTCAAGCACGGCCCAGCTGGAATGGTTGGAGAACACGGACCGTCTGCCGGCACTGGATGAGCTGTACCGGGCAACTCAGCCCAAGATTGGGAAGCTGCCAATGGAAGCCGGATGGTTCCTTGCAGAGGATAACACCCCCAGTCCCGGCTCTGAGGCAGAGTGGAACCGGAAGGCGGAGGCGGCGCTTGGTTTGTTAACCGGCAAGCTGAATGCCGCCGCTTATGAAGCGGTGGTAAAGCCTCCGTTAGAATGAGAGGGACAGCTTCACATGCAGGATGCCGTCCGAGCTTGAGACCTCGGTGGCCTGCAGGAAGGAGACAATCTTCGCCGGATAGAAGCCGAGATCGAATTCCTCCTCCAGAGCCTGGCGGGTGGTATCCGGCAGCTCCAGGCCATTGAATACCACATGATCAACATGGAACATCAATCCGTTGACAGGCTCCTGCTGTATGGTATAGCGGCCGGTCAGCGACAGCGACAAGCCCCCGCTTTTACCCGTTGCCGAGACTGAATTGTCCTTGAATGCAAACCGGAAATCCTGGAACAGCGGGTTCTGGGTTACGAGGAACTCATTCAGATCCTTTTCGGAAAGGGCCAGATTATAGGTCATCCCCTTGCGCACCAGCACGCCATCCCGGCTCTGGACGAACTCCGGCAGCTGCTTCATCGCAGAAGCCAGCGCTTTGAAATACTTCCGCACCTCATGCAGTCCGATATTCTCCCAATATTTACTGAACTCCTCCAGCAGCCGCTCCATACTCTGAGGATCTGTACTGGCCTGAATCCCGCCTGCAATCTCCTTATCTAAGGCAAGCATACGCTTCTGCTGCTCTTCGAGCGCCGTTTTGAGCTCTGACAGCTCCTGACTGCTGCGCCGGGCGGCCGTGAGTGTGCTTTTCAAATCCTTGTACTGCGTCTCATATTCCGTGAGCGTCTTCCGGTCTTGCCCCATAATAATCTCATAATAATCAAATAGAGCGATTAGCCTGCTGATGCTTTTGGCGGAGAGGAATGCGGTAAGAAGTCCATCCCGTTCCCCCATATAATAGGCCCGCACAACAGCACCTGCCCGTTCCTGCTGATCCGCGATATTATTCTGCTTGGCAGCAGCTTGCTCCTCCAGCTCAGCGGCTTTGTGCTCCAGCGTCTGTTGTTCTGCAGTAATCCGGGCAATCTCACGTTCAAGCTCTGCGGAGGACAGCGTCTGCTCCAGCAGCTTGCGGGTCTCTTCATCATCCGGCATAGAGGGCGGCGGAGCGCTGACTCCTGAAGGGGAGCCGGAACCGGCGGACAGATAGACCGGAGAAGCCGGCGGCATAGCGATGCAGGTGAGGATCAATATTGCTGCGAATAACCGGCGAACCGTATTACGGGATAACACTTGCACCACCACCTTGAACAGAGTTAGACAGGTATGTACTATTCATATGTTTCAGCCTGTTAAAATATCATACCCTGTTTTGCGTCTCCCCGAACTACAATTTTGCAAACAAAAAGAACGGAAATGCTCCCATAAAGCAAGAAGCCATATCCGTTCATTTCTATATATATGCGTTAGAGCGGCAATTCCATCTCAAATATCGTCCAATAGCTGAAGCCTGTAAACGTCAGGATCATATACCCCCAAAAGAGCAGAATGTAGGTCTTTTCTGTAAATTTCATATAGCCCAGAATCACAAAAAAAGCGGTTTGCAAAAAGAATAGCAGGGCCATTTCCGTGAGATTGCCGGCAAAAGCCATAAGTCCGATGGTGAGTGTAAAAAATCCTAATACGCGAAACATGCGGTCCAAGAGAGGGTCCCCCTTCCAGTATGAATCCGGCTAACAGCTGCTTTAGCTTTATTATAACGGCTCTCCAAAACACTGTAAACGAATTCATTGAAAAAAATTCAAAATTTCATAAAATATATGATTTTTATTATTGACACAAGCCTTTTGTTTCGAAAAGGAGAATTTATAGCAAAGGGAGTATGAGGTCCAGACAAATTGGCAATACAAATTAGTATCAAATAGATTCTATGAACTCTAATAGAGGCATAGAAATGGAGTAAGCAGCTTTTATCCCTATTCACTACCCGGCGGAGCTGCCGGTTCTGAAGATGGTTATTTCATGATGTTGTTAGGAGGGTTAGGCTTTATGACAGCCGTTAGACAGGATGCTTGGAGTGCAGAAGATGATCTGATATTGGCAGAAATAACGCTGCGTCATATCCGAGAGGGCAGCACACAGCTTGCTGCTTTTGAAGAGGTGGGTGAAAAAATTGGCAGAACGTCGGCTGCCTGCGGTTTCCGCTGGAACAGCTGCGTGCGCAAAAGCTACGAGGAGGCCATCGGGATTGCCAAAGGCCAGCGCCAGAAACGGAGCTATCTGAAAAAACAGCCTGCTTCGCGCGGGGCGCAGGTAGCCGGACTGATTCTCGGTGACATTGAGGAAGATTACAGCCGCAGCGAAGGATTAAGCGAGAACAGCTTGTCCATCGATGCCGTCATCCGCTTTTTGCGGCAATGGAAAGGAACGTTCCAGGAGGCCGGAAGACAGCTTAAGATGCTGGAGCGTGATCTGCGGGAGAAGGAAGAAGAGCTTTCAGAGCTGAGAGTGGAGAATGAACGCTTATCCAGAGAGGTTAATCTTGCCCAGAGCGATTACCGTGTGGTCAATGATGATTACAAGGCACTGATCCAGATTATGGACCGTGCCCGCAGGCTGGCTTTTCTGAATGAAGAGGATGAAGAGAAGACCCGCTTCAAAATGGATGCGAACGGAAACCTGGAACGGATTGAATAGAAGATTTAGGCAGCGAGCCCTGCGTCCGAATGCGTAACAGCAACGGATTAGCAGGGTTTTTTGTTTTGCTTTTGCAGAGACAGGCAGGATATAATTAGGAAAATTATTGGAGCTTGGCATGGCAGGGGGCAGGGTTAGTGAGAATAGATGTGATAGGTGCGGGGTCACTGGGGCTGCTGCTTGCAGGCCGGCTGATCGCCGGTGGGGCTGAAGTACGGATATGGTGCAGGGGGGAGGAGCAGAGCAGGGCATTATCCGAACGGGGGCTGACTGTCAGCTATGAAGATGGCAAGGAGGCGACACAGCTTCCAGGCGGGAGCTTCTCCGCTGCACCGGTAGAAGAATATACACAGTGTCAGCTGACTGAGCCGGGGGAGGTTACCTTGATTACGGTTAAGCAGAAGGTGCTTCATGAAGCTCTGCCTGCGATTCTCCGGCCGCTAAGAGACAGGAAGCTTGTAATCATAGGCTTTCAGAACGGCTGCGGACATCTGGAGCTGCTCGGGGGTCTGCTGCCGCAATCATCCATCTGGGCAGCTGTAACGACAGAGGCGGCGAAGAGGAAAACATTAACAGAGGTTATTCATGCCGGCAAAGGGGAAATATGTATAGGGAAGAGCAGCTCTCCTATAAATATTCATGAAACTGACCGGCAGGCATCTGAGCCTACGGCGATAATTAGTTTCATAGAAGCTCTTGCCTCAGCAGGATTTCACGCTTCTCTGTCGAAAGAAGTGGATACCATCATTTACCGGAAGCTCTTGATCAATGCTGTAATTAATCCTTTAACCGCCATTTGGCGGGTTCAGAACGGCGAATTGCTGGCCTCCCCTGCACGTGTACACCTTATGAAGGAACTGTATACAGAGGCAATCGGGATATTCGAGGCCTGCGGGATCACCCTAGAGCAGGGTGCCTGGGAAGCCATTCTTGAAGTATGCCGTGCGACCTCGGGCAATACATCATCGATGCTGGCTGACGTACTTGCTGCAAGGGAGACGGAAATCCGCTGGATTAACGGAAGCATTGTGAATATGGGGCTGCGGCAGGGCGTTCAGGCTCCGCTGCACCGCTGGATCTGCGGACTGGTAGAAGGCATGACTGTGAGGGAGGGGTGAAGCTGTTTGGAATTTCTCCGGAATTCGTTCGGCGTGTTAAGCGTTATTCCGATTGTTCCTTTTTTGATTGTGTATTTCGCAGGAATCGGGCTGAGGCATGATAAGAGGAAAACGATGATGCTGGCGATGGATGTAACTACCTTATTTTTATTGCTGTCAGTTTCGGGACTGTTTAATATCATTTTTGACTCAACCTTTGGATTCTTTCTTATACTACTTATTGTATTAATATCCGCCGGACTGATTGGCGGCGCGCAAAACCGTCTCAAAGGAGGGGTGGACGGAAAACGGTTACTTCGTGCTGTGTGGCGGCTTTCTTTCTTTTTCCTGGGCGTAGGTTACGTATTATTTATGGTGGTAGGCCTCATTCAATACATATCACAAGCGATGTAACGTTCCACTGCTCCGGTGAAGCGTCAACGTCACAAAATTTTAAAGAATTAAAAAAAAGTCGTTTTCAGAAAATATTGCTCTAGATTTTTTTGACCACTGGTTGTATAATCATAAACCATATACCACATTCTATTTAGGGGGAACTGCTAGATGAAGAAGAGTAAAAGTCTATTGCTCATGATCGCAATGGTTCTCGTGATCGGCACAGTGCTTGCTGGCTGCGGCGGTAACAAGAACAATGCGAACAGCGGCACCAATGCAGCGGCGACGACTGCACCAGAGGGCAGCACGAACACAGGAACAACAGGTGACGAGAAGCTGGCTGCTGACCAGACACTTAGAGTCAACCTGACTGCAGAACCACCTACGTTTAACCCTGCACAAGCTCAGGACAGCCAAGCCAACACCGTCCTGAAAACTATGTATGAAGGCCTGACCCGCATGAATGATGAAACTGGCCAAGCTGAGCCGGGTATTGCTGAAAAGTGGGATATTTCCGCTGACGGACTGGTATATACGTTCCACCTGCGTGATGCACAGTGGAGCAACGGTGACCCTGTAGAAGCTGCTGATTTCGTTCGCGCATGGAAAATCGTGCTCGACCCTAACACAGATCCTACTGCACCTTACGCTTATCAATTGTACTACCTGAAGAATGGTGAAGAATACTACACTAAGAAAGTTGCAGATTTCAACGAAGTGGGCGTAAAGGCTGTAGATGCGAAAACTCTTGAAGTTACGCTGAAAGCACCAACTCCTTACTTCCTTGGCCTTCTGTCCTTCTATACTTATTACCCTGTACACAAATCCGTTGAGGGTAATGCTAAATGGGCTACAAGCAAAGACACTATGATCACTAACGGTGCGTTCACACTGACTGAGTGGACTACCGGCCAATCCCTGCAAGTTAGCAAGAACGATAAATACTGGGATGCTGCCAACATCAAGCTGGCTAAAATCGACTTCTCCCTGGTTAACAGTGGAGCAACTGAACTCTTGAGCTACAAGAACGGCGAGCTTGACCGCGCTGGCGCACCTCACGGTGAAATCCCGCAAGAACAGGTGCCAATCGTACAAAAAGAGCTTCCTAACGAATTCCAGAGAAAAGGTATCGCAAGTACCTACTACTATGAATTCAACATCACTGAAAAACCTTTCAATAACGTTAAAATCCGTAAAGCATTGGCTATGACAGTTAACCGTCAATCCCTGATTGACAACGTAACACAGGGCGGACAGCTTCCGGCATTCGGGTATGTACCTCCAGGTATCGCGGGCGCTGACGGTGAATACCGTACTGCAGTTAAAGACGATTACTTCAAGGAAGATATTGAAGGAGCCAAAGCATTGCTGAAAGAAGGTCTGGCTGAAGAAGGTCTGACTGAGCTGCCACCAATTGAATTGTCTTACAACACAAGTGAAGGCCACAAGAAAATCGCTTTGGCTGTAGCTGATATGTGGAAACAGGCTCTGGGTATCACTGTTAACACGGTGAACCAGGAGTGGGCAGTATTCATCGACAACCGTCAGAACCTGAACTACCAGATCGCACGTGCCGGCTGGACTGCGGATTACAATGATCCAATGACCTTCCTGGATATGTGGGTAACAGGCGGTGGTAACAATGATACAGGTTACGCTAACCCTGAGTATGACAAGCTGATTCAAGAAGCGAAAACAAGCTCTGACCTGGCAAAACGCCAAGAATTGTTTGCTCAGGCTGAGAAAATGATCATTCAGGATGACATGATCCTGATTCCGTTCTACTACTACACCAACAACTCCCTGACTAAAGAGTACCTCAAAGGTGTAACTCTTGACTTCAGCGGTGCCATTGACTTCACTCGTGCTTACTTGCTTGAGCACTAAGAAATGCAGAACCTTCAGTTTATGAACTGAATAGTGATAGTCTGAAGGGAGCTTTACACTTCGGGATATATATGTGGAATTCCATATATATCCCTTTTTTTTGCATTTCGGGCTTTTTGTTAAAGATTTCACTAACTTACAAAATAAGAAATTAGACAAAAGGCCATTTTTTTCATAAAATCTAATTATGTGTCTCAAAAAAGTCAAAGGAGGTGTTGATGGGGATGGTTCGTTATATTGCCAATAAGTTTTTCTATATGCTTGTTTCGCTATTTGTGCTGATTTCAGCGACCTTTTTTCTGATGAAAGCTATTCCGGGGGACCCGTTTACTTCTGAAAAGAAGATTCCACCAGAAATAAAAGCGCGTTTATACGAGCAATATGGATTGGACAAGCCGCTCTATCATCAGTATTTCAAGTATTTGGGTGACATTGCCCAGGGTGATCTGGGTGTATCCATGAAGCGTCTGAATCAGGATGTAACACACCTGATCGGCCAGACATTCTCGGCGTCTCTGAAGCTGGGGCTTATCGCAATTCTTGTGTCGGTTATTGTCGGAGTCTTCCTCGGCATGATGGCGGCACTCTATCACCGTAAGTTTATTGATAGTGCAGCAATGGTGCTGGCGGTGCTGGGGATTGCGGTTCCGAGCTTTGTAGTCGCCTCGCTCCTGCAATATGTGTTTGCTTACAAGTTCCACATGTTCCCTGTCTCCGGGTTCAAAGGGCCAATGTATTATGTCCTCCCGGTAACGGCGTTATCAGCGCAGCCTATAGCCTTCATAGCGAGGCTGACGCGCTCCAGTATGCTGGAGGTCCTGCATGCAGATTACATTAAGACGGCTAAGGCCAAAGGCCTAAGCTGGGCAGCCATCTTGAGCCGCCACGTGCTGCGTAACGGAATTCTGCCGGTGGTAACCTATATGGGACCTATGACGGCTAACATCGTAACCGGTTCGGTCGTTATTGAGCAGATCTTCGGTGTCGGCGGGATCGGCAAGCAATTTGTCGAAGCGATTGGCGTCCGTGATTATACCGTTATTATGGGGATTACCATCTTCTATGGTGTACTGCTTATGGTAGCGCGGTTTATCACTGACATTGCTTATGTGTTTATAGATCCGCGTATCAAACTATCTGGCGGAAAGGAGGGCTAACGAGTGGCTTCTGACAAAAACTTGGTATCGCAGGATGCGAACCTGAAACCGGAAGATTTCCGTAAGGTCGGAGTTGATGAACGACAAGCTGAAGTCATTCAGCGCGAAAGTCTGTCCGCCTGGCGGGATTCCTGGGAGCGCCTGCGCCAGAACAAAATGGCAATGACAGCTCTGGGGGTTCTTGGACTGATCGTACTGGCTGCAATTTTTGCGCCGTTCTTCTCAAAGTTCAATTACTACTCTAACGATTTGCTCAACACGAATAAGCCCCCATCATCCGCTCACTGGTTTGGTACAGATGATCTGGGGCGCGATATCTTTGTCCGTACCTGGTACGGCGCACGAATCTCACTGATTGTCGGCCTTGCCGCTGCTGCCATTGACCTTTTCATTGGGGTTATCTACGGCGGAATCATGGGTTATTTCGGTGGCCGTGTAGACAATATCATGAATAAGATCTCTGAAATTCTGTACTCCATTCCATACCTGCTGGTAGTTATCCTGCTGCTGGTTGTACTTGAACCAAGCCTTGGTACCATTATCCTGGCGCTGACGATAACAGGCTGGATTACGATGTCCTGGATTGTGCGCGGCGAGATTATGCAGCTGAAGAACCGTGAGTTCGTATTGGCTTCGCGTTCGATGGGTGCAGGGTCCAAGCGGCTGCTATTCAAGCATCTTTTGCCGAATGCGGTTGGACCGATTATTGTAACGATTACGCTGTCCGTGCCGAATGCCATCTTTGCCGAAGCGTTCCTGAGTTTCCTTGGTCTTGGTGTACAGGCTCCGGTAGCTTCACTCGGATCGATGATCAATGACTCGCTGACCGGCTGGCTTTACTATCCGTGGCGTTTCCTGTTCCCTGCGATTCTTATCAGTTTAACGATGCTTTCCTTTAATATTTTTGGTGACGGTCTGCGTGATGCGCTTGACCCTAAGCTGAAGAAATAGAAATACACTATGGTGGAACCCATGCGGCAAAGATATTGGCATGATATTTCAAGACCCGATGACTTCTTTGAACCCAATGATCCAAGTGGGCAATCAGATAACCGAAGTTTTGATTAACATCAGAATATGCTAGCGGCCGAAGCGAATCATTAAGCTGTTGAAATGCTGAAGCTAGTAGGCATTATGAAAGCGGAGGCTCGCTTTAACCAATATCCCCACGAATTCTCCGGCGAAGTGCAGCAATTCGCTTGGGATCTCCATCATCCTGAATACACTGAACCCCGGCGCAGTTGCCGGGACAGATGAGAGGGTTATCTTAATACACCAATGGTCTTGTGCGGCACTGCAGCATAAGACCTCACAGAGTTCAGTGATACGCTTATAGCGCACTGCTGAAATCTGCATTCGATGGCCAAGGAGGTGCAGTTCGTTTGAGTAAGAATCTGAGCAAGAATCTGATTGAAGTAGAAGGTCTTAAGAAATATTTCAATGTGGGCAAAGGAAGAGTTCTTAAGGCAGTTGATAATATTAGCTTCTCGATCCGCGAAGGCGAAACCCTGGGGATGGTAGGGGAGTCGGGCTGCGGCAAGACAACTGCCGGCCGTACCGTTCTCCGCTTGTATGAACCGACTGCGGGAAGCGTGAAATACAATGGTACAGATATCTACAAATTGTCCGGCGGCAAGATGAAGGCGATGCGGCGGGATATGCAAATGATTTTCCAGGACCCGTATGCCTCGCTTAACCCACGGTTCACCGTGTCTGATATTATCGGTGAAGCACTGGATATTCACAATCTGGCCGGAAGCCGGCAGGAACGCAAGAAGCGGATTGAAGAGCTGCTGGATATGGTTGGACTTAACCATGACCATGCCACCCGTTATCCGCATGAGTTCTCCGGCGGACAACGCCAGCGTATCGGGATTGCCCGCTCGCTTGCCGTGAACCCTAAGTTCATCGTCTGTGACGAGCCGATCTCGGCACTGGACGTATCCATCCAGGCGCAGGTCGTTAACCTGCTCAAGGAGCTGCAGGATCGTCTTGGACTGACTTATCTCTTCATCGCGCATGACTTGTCCATGGTTAAGCATATCAGTGACCGTGTGGCCGTTATGTACCTGGGCAAAATGGTAGAGCTGGCGGAAAGCGAAGAGTTGTACGCTAATCCGATCCATCCGTATACCAAATCCCTGCTCTCGGCGATTCCGGTTCCGGACCCAGAGGTTGAAGCCAACAAAAAACGCATTCATCTGCATGATGAGCTGGGCAGCCCGATTTATGCAGCCGGCGAGAAAACAAATGACAGCGATTATGAGCTGGTTGAGGTGTCCAAGGGACATTTCGTAGCCAAGCAATTTGCCTAAACTTAAAATGGCAGGCGGAACGTAGGCGGGAGCATTCAGCTCTCGCCTATTCTTTCAATTTACGGATATCCTTCAAAAGGATGGCGTATATTACTTTGACGCCACACTCAACTTTGGATACAATCATAAAGGGTTTACCGATTTATGAATTACATATAGCAGCGGGTTATTGCAGAACAAGGAGGCCATTATCAATGAATGTTGTACCGGAACCACTGCCGGGCGGATCTGCGCTCGCCAGTGACTATATACATCAATACGAAACAGTAGGACATTTGTATGGCGGGGACTTCCGCAGCCAGGAGAGCCGGGAAGACCGCGCAGCGTGGCTTGATTGTACAGGAAGCTTGCGGGCAGAACGCGCAGAGGTTGTATCGTACCTGCGCAGCTACAACGGGAAATACAATACCCATGAAGCCGTCCTCCGCTCGATAGAATTGCTGGAACAGCCGGATACCCTAGTGGTGACAGGCGGCCAGCAGAGCGGCTTGTTCACCGGCCCGCTCTTTGTGGTCTATAAAGCCATTACTACGATTCAGGCGGCCCGAGAGGCAGCGGCCCAGCTTGGCCGGCCGGTCGTTCCGCTGTTCTGGATTGCGGGTGAGGATCATGACTGGGATGAAGTCAATCATACCTATGTGCTGAACCGGACAGGCGAAATTACCCGTATTAAGCTGGATAAAGGCGAAGGACCCCGGTCCTCGGTCAGCGAGATCCAGGTAGATGCCGAGAGCTGGCTTCAGGCGGTTACGCAGCTGGACGGCTTATTGCAGGACAGTGAATTCAAACTGCAGCTGATGGAGCTGGTTACGGCTGCATCCACGGGCGCCGGGAATATGACGGAGGCATTTGCCAAGCTAATGGGGTCTTTGTTCGGCAAATTCGGACTGATTCTGCTGGATTCGGCCGATCCTGCGCTGCGCAGGCTGGAAGCGCCCATGTTCGCTTCCATGATCGAACGGAATGACGAACTGGAGGCGGCCTATCTTGCAGCGGCTGAACGGATTAAGGCGAGCGGATATGAGCTGCAGGCTGATGTGACGCCCGGCAATGCGAATCTTTTCTATATTCATGAAGGTGCAAGGCTTCTGCTCCATAAGGTGGAGGGGCGGTTCGCAGACCGGAAGGCGACTGTCTCATTCTCTCGTTCCGAGCTGCTGGAGCTGCTGGAGAGCCATCCCGAACGGTTCAGCAACAATGTGCTAACCCGTCCGCTGATGCAGGACTATGTACTTCCTGTACTTGCTACGGTGCTTGGACAAGGGGAAATGGCTTACTGGGCCATTCCGCATCAAGCCTTCAGGGTGCTGGATGGACAGATGCCGCTGATTATTCCGCGCATGTCTTTTACAGTGATTGAGGGAACGCTTCGCAAGCATATGGATAAATACGGCTTATCCTTCACGGATGTGCAGACTGGTCTGGATGATAAACGCAAGGCGTGGCTGAACGCTCAGGATGAGCTGAAGCTCGAAGACAAATTCGAAGAGATCAAATCAGCATTCTCCGGGATGTATGAGCCGCTGATCGAACAGCTTGGCAGTATTCAGGCGGGCCTGCTGAAGCTGGGCAGCAATAATAAGGATAAGATTATTGACCAGATCTCCTTCCTGCAGGGCAAAGCTCTGGATGCGATGGAGAAGCAGAATGAGGCTGCGCTGCGCCAGTGGGAACGGATTGAGCTATCGCTAATGCCGCTGGGCAAGCTTCAGGAGCGGGTCTACAATATGATGTATTATCTGAACCGGTACGGGCTGGAATGGCTGGAGGAATTGATGGCTGTGCCTGCTGACTACAGCGGAACACACCGTATTATTTATATGTAAGCAAATTATTCTAGGGGGTCCTACCATGAGTTCATTATCCAAGCAAAACAGTATTGTTGCCGATATGTCGCTTGCACCCGAGGGGCATCTCAAAATCGACTGGGTTCGCCAGCATATGCCGGTACTGAACCGTATCCGTGAGCAGTTCGAAGCCGAGCAGCCGTTCAAGGGGCTCAAGGTATCGATCACCCTTCACCTGGAAGCCAAGACTGCTTATCTGGCCAAGGTAGTGCAGGCTGGCGGCGCTGAGGTAACGATTACAGGGTCCAACCCGTTATCTACCCAGGACGATGTGTGCGCTGCGCTTGTTGAGGACGGCATTACGGTGTTCGCCAAGTACAACCCCTCCCCGGAGGAGTTCAAAGCACTGAACATCAAGGCGCTGGAGAGCAAGCCTGACCTGATTATTGATGACGGCGGTGATTTCGCCACCCTGCTGCACTCCGAACGACCCGACCTGATGGAGAATATCCGTGGTGGTGCTGAGGAGACAACTACCGGTATCATCCGCCTTAAGGCACTGCAGAAGCAAGGAATGCTAAAGTTCCCGATGGTGGCTGTAAATGACGCCTATTGTAAATATTTGTTCGATAACCGATATGGCACAGGACAATCGGCATGGGACGGCATTGTTCGCACTACGAACCTGATTGTGGCCGGCAAGACCGTGGTTGTGGTGGGATATGGCTGGTGCGGCAAAGGGGTAGCGATGCGGGCCAAGGGGCTTGGGGCGAACGTAATTGTTACGGAAGTGGATGCAATTAAGGCGGTAGAGGCGCATATGGACGGCTTCCATGTCATGCCGATGCTCGAAGCTGCGAAGCACGGTGATTTCTTCGTTACAGTCACAGGTAACCGTTATGTGATCCGTGGTGAGCATTATGATGTGATGAAGGATGGCGCGATTCTCTGCAATGCCGGACATTTCGATGTGGAAGTCAACAAGCCGGAGCTGGCTGAGCGCTCAGTGTCGCAGCGGACGGTGCGCAAGAATATCGAAGAGTATCAGCTGAAGGATGGACGCAAGCTGTACCTCCTGGCCGAAGGACGTCTGGTGAACCTTGGCGCAGCCGATGGCCATCCGGCAGAGATTATGGATACCACCTTCGCACTCCAGGCATTGTCCCTTAAATATGTGAATGACAATTATAAGAGTATTGGTGTCAAAGTGGAGAATGTTCCCTATGAGCTGGATGAGCAGGTAGCGCGTTACAAGCTGGAAAGTCTGGGGATATCCATCGACAGCCTGACACAGGCGCAAGTCGAGTATCTGGACAGCTGGAATCTGAACGACTAAGGATATGGATCTGCACGAGCCCGGAGCCAATCACATTGGCCCGGGCTTTTGCGTGTCCGCAGGGGATGCAGGAATAGCCTCTTGACAAATAAGAAAAAATTACCTTGCTCCGGAAAAAGGTTTTTGATTTTTAATGGCGAATCTATTATGCTTAGGTGGTGAAAAGTGGGGCAAAGTGGGGAATCGGGATGTAGAGGTGGGAATAGATCATGTTTATGGGGGAATACCAGCATACCATTGACGATAAAGGACGGATCATTATCCCGGCCAAATTCCGTGACATGCTTGGAACCTCCTTCGTGGCGACCCGCGGCCTGGACTCCTGCCTGTTTGTTTATCCCATGGAAGAATGGGGAATCATGGAGCAAAAGCTTAAAAGCCTTTCACTGATGAAATCGGATGCCCGTGCCTTCAGCCGCTTTTTTTTCTCGGGAGCGACGGAGTGTGTATGGGACAAGCAAGGCAGGGTGAATCTGCCGGGAAACTTGCGGCAATATGCCAAGCTGGACAAGGACTGTGTTATTCTGGGCGTTTCGAACCGGGTGGAGATCTGGAACAAGGAGCTATGGGAGCAGTACTTCGAACAGTCAGAGGAATCGTTCAACGAAATCGCCGAGAAATTGGTGGATTTCAATTTTGATCTATAAAACATAACATTTCGAATTACTGCCTTGGAGGGATGCAGCTTGTTTCACCACATCACGGTACTAAAAGAAGAAGCGACAGAAGGGCTGCACATCAAGAAGGATGGCCTATATGTAGATTGTACGCTCGGGGGAGCCGGGCACAGCGCCCTTATCGCATCCAAGCTTAGCGGCGGGGGACGGCTGATCTGTCTGGATCAGGATGACTGGGCACTGAACAACGCGAAGGAGAGATTATCCGGATACGGCGACAAGGTGGTGACCGTCAAGACCAACTTCCGCGATCTGGAGCAGGTGCTGAAGGGATTGCCATTTGTTCCGCAAAAGGATGGAGTTCCCCAAGTAGACGGGATTCTCTTTGATCTGGGAGTATCCTCTCCGCAGTTTGATGAAGGGGAACGGGGCTTCAGCTACAACCATGACGCTCCGCTGGATATGCGGATGGACCAGTCGGCGCAGCTGAGCGCGGCGGATATCGTCAACACCTGGAGTGAACAGGAAATCGCCAGGGTGCTTTTCCAGTATGGAGAAGAGAAATTCTCCCGGCGGATTGCCCGGAAGATTGTAGAGCGCAGGGAAGAACGTCCGGTGGAGAGCACCGGAGAGCTGGCCGAGCTGATTAAGGAAGGCATTCCTGCGGCGGCAAGAAGGACCGGAGGACATCCGGCCAAGCGGAGCTTTCAGGGGCTGCGGATTGCTGTCAATGATGAGCTGGGCGCTTTTGAGGAAGGGCTGCATGCCGCTGTACGCTGTCTGGCGCCTGAGGGAAGGGTGTCTGTTATTACCTTTCACTCGCTGGAGGACCGGATCTGCAAGCAGATTTTCAGCAGCTATCTGAGCCGTTGCACTTGTCCGCCTGACCTTCCGTACTGCGTGTGCGGTGCCGAAGGCACCCTGAAGCTGATCAACCGCAAGCCGATTGTGCCGGGGGAAGAAGAGCTGGAGCTTAACTCGCGTGCCCGTTCAGCCAAGCTGCGTATCGCAGAGAAATTGTAGATGACGATAAAGGAGAATCAGAGATGGCTTATACCCGCGGTAATTTAGCAGTTCAACCCAAGAGAAAACAAGAGACCAACCCGCTCTACCGTGAGAAAAAGAAAGTTGTTACCACGCGGAGAGTGCTTCCGCTGCAGGAGAAGCTTATGTACCTGCTGACACTGGGAGCTTTTATTCTGGTAGCAGCCGCCCTGATCTGGCGTTACGTCCATATTTACGATTTGAATATGCAGGCCCAGAAGCTGGACAGCGAAATCGCCAATAACAAAAAGCAAATTGCCACCTATCAGATGGAGAAGCAGACGCTGGAGCAGACGATTGTCCCGCGGGCGAAGGAAATGGGCTTTGTGGTCCCTTCTGAGGACTCTACTATCTATGTTCCGCTTAACAGCCAGGCTACTGACAAAGCCGGTAAATAATCAGCGATGAACGGCAATCGCAATAATAGAGGTTGTGAGGTACCTTATGGTTAAGAGAATCAAACTTCGCACGCTGTTTATAGGAGGGTGTATTACCCTCTTTTTTCTTGTTTTAGTCGCCAGAGTATTCTGGATTCAGGTTCTGCAAGGCAAGGAGTGGCAGGAGACTGCAGCTAAGCAGTGGGCCCACACTTCAACCATCAAGGCTGTCCGCGGGGTGATCGAAGACCGTAACGGCAGTGTTCTGGCAAGCGATGTGCCGGCCTACACGGTGGTGGTTAACCCTGAGGTCATTGCCGAGAAAAAGATCGGTGAAGAGGTGATTCAGGGCCTGCATGAGCTGCTGAACAAGCCGGTGGATGAGTTGAAGAAGCTGGTGGAGGCCAAGGATAAAGACGGGAAATATCTGAAGAACCGCGAGATCCGTAATGAGGGCTGGAAAATCGATGAGGAAATGAAAGATAAAGTGACGGCTTTCGTTGAGAAGCTCAAGAAGGAGCATGATACGCTGGAGACCGGAGTCGGACTCGTCAGGGAGCAGAAGCGCTATTATCCGAAGGGGGCGCTCGCTGCACATATTCTGGGATATACCGACAGGGACGGCAAAGCGATGATGGGACTGGAAAAGCTCCTGAACAAACAGCTCTCCGGTACGGACGGCAAGCTGAATTACCAGAGTGACGGCAAGGGCATCAAGCTGCCCGATTCGAAGGATACGTTCCAGCCTGTGGTCAATGGAAGCAACTACAAGCTGACGATTGACAGCACGATTCAGTTCTATATTGAAGAGGCTATGAAAAAGGCGTATGCGGAGTATAAGCCGAAGTCGATCAGTGTTATTGCTGCCGACCCGAAGACGATGGAGATTCTGGGTCTGGCCAATATGCCTACCTTTAACCCAAATGAATATTATGATCAGAATCAGGATGCAGCCGGCTTCTATAACCATGCTATTATGACGAGATTTGAACCGGGTTCAACGTTCAAGATTGTACCGCTGGCGGGTGCTGTGCAGGAGAAGCTGTTCAATCCGAATGCCACCTTCCAGTCCGGTTCCGTCCGGATTAAGGGATACAGCAAGCCTATCTATGATATGAACAGAGCCGGTTACGGAACCATTAGTTTCCTCGAAGGAGTTAAGCGGTCGAGTAACGTTGCGTTCGTCAAGCTCGGTTATGAGATGCTGGGCAAAGAGAAGCTGCTGCAGTATATTACGGATTTCGGGTTCACTGAAAAGACAGGCATTGACCTCCCGGGAGAGGTTACGGGTATTGTCAACCCTGATCCGAACAGGGCGGTAGAGAATGCAACGCTTGCCTATGGACACGGTAAGCTGCTGGTGACTCCGATTCAACAGCTTGCAGCCGTCGCGGCGATTGCGAACGGCGGCAAACTGCTCGTGCCGCATGTGGTGAAGGAGGTTACCGATCCGAACACCGGCAAGACTACGGTCACGCAGACAGAGGTTGTGCGTCAGGTACTATCCGAGGCAAGTGCCCGTGAGACAAGCAGCTATCTGGAGCAGGTAGTGGCCGATCAGCAGCACGGAACCGGCCGGCATGCCTATATTGAGGGATACCGGGTAGCAGGTAAGACAGGTACGGCGATCAAGCCGGATGGTAAGGGCGGGTATGACCGCGATAAGGTCCGCTCCTCCTTCCTCGGTTATGCACCAGCCAATGACCCTAAGATCGCAGTCTTCGTCATTATTGACGAACCTGCCGATGCGGCCGGCGGGGGTGCGGCGGCGGGTCCGGTCTTCAAAGATATCGTCTCCCAGGCGCTTCCTTATATGGGCGTACCCAAAGCGGGGGATGTCACAGGCCCTGCTGACAAGAAGACGGTGAAGGCCGAGGCTGTGGTCCAGCGCAAAGCGCCGGATCTGACCGGCAAGACGGTGAAGGCGGCGAGACAACTGCTCATTAATCAGGGCTTTGATTTTGAAGCTGTAGGCCAAGGGGCAAATGTGGTCAGCCAGTATCCTGAGAAGGGCACCGTACTGACCGCCGGACAGCGCATCTATCTGTTAAGCGAGCAGGGAGAGAACGTGACGCTTCCTGATCTGCGCGGGCAGTCTCTGCGCGATGCGCTGGAGATTCTGAACCTGCTGAAGGTCGGGATCTCCATTGAGGGAGAAGGCTATGTCACAGAGCAGAGCCAGGCCAAGAGTAAAGGGAAAACGCAGGTATCACTTACGCTTAGCCCTCTCAATGAATACGGCGAGAATATACCTGTTGCCTTAGCCGGTGATGCCGATAAGGAAGAAGCTGCAGAGTAACACCCTAATAGGCTTGTTCTAACCCCTGTTTGTCCCGAATAGTCATGAAGGTAAGAGATCATGTCTATGAGTGAAAGCGGGGAGAACTCAATGAAGGTATCGAAAGTCGTTAGCCGGCGGAGAATGCTGTGGACGCTGCTGGGACTGGCCGTGTTGTTCGGCGCGCTGGCTGTGCGTCTTGCCTATGTACAGTTAACCCAAGGCGAGAAGCTGAGCGAGAGGGCCGAGGATTTATGGCGGCGGAATATCCCCTTCACCGCCAAGCGCGGCGAGATTCTGGACAGGGAGGGTGTGGCGCTGGCTTATAACATCAGTTCACCGACGGTTTATGCCATTCCTGTACAGGTGAAGGAGAAGGAACAGACCGCGAAGCAGCTGGCTCCGCTGCTCGGCATGACCGAGGAGAAGCTTGTTCAGCTGCTGACCCAAAAGAAAGCCTCAGTGAAACTGCAGCCCGGCGGCCGCAAAATTACGATGGAGCTTGCCGCGAGCATCCGTAATTTGCAGCTGCCGGGCATCGTTGTCGCTGAGGATAACAAACGGTATTATCCCTTCGGGGATCTGGCCGCACATATTCTGGGCTTCACCGGAATTGACAATCAGGGGATTACCGGTATTGAGAGTATCTATGATAAGCTGCTTCAGGGGAGTGCGGGCAATATCTCCTATCTCTCCGATGCGGGAGGCCGGCTGATGCCCGGGTCCTCCGAGAAGTACACTGAGCCGCAGGATGGACTTAGCCTGCAGCTGACCATCGACAAGCAGATTCAATCTATTATGGAACGCGAGCTGGATCAGGCCATGGTGAAATATCAGGCGCAGGGGGCCTGGTCTATTGCCATGGACCCCCGCAATGGCGAGATTCTGGCGATGGCCAGCCGGCCGGGGTATGAGCCGGGGGCTTACCAGGAATACGATGCCGAGGTATATAACCGGAATCTTCCGATCTGGATGACGTATGAGCCGGGTTCCACCTTCAAGATCATCACGCTGGCTGCGGCCTTGCAGGAGGGGAAGGTGGATCTGCAGCATGAGCATTTTTTTGATCCGGGCTACATTGAGGTCGGCGGAGCCAAGCTGCGCTGCTGGAAGAAGGGCGGGCATGGAAGTCAGACCTTCCTTGAAGTGGTCGAGAACTCTTGCAACCCGGGATTTGTAGCCTTGGGACAGCGTCTGGGTAAGGATACGCTGTTCAAGTACATCCGGGATTTCGGCTTCGGGAGTAAGACGGGCATTGATTTGAACGGGGAAGCGAACGGGATTCTGTTCAAGCCGGCCCAGGTGGGCCCGGTGGAGCTGGCGACTACTGCATTCGGCCAGGGGGTATCCGTCACGCCCATCCAGCAGATTGCTGCGGTATCGGCAGCCATCAACGGCGGCAAGCTGTATACTCCGCATGTGGCCAAGGCCTGGATTAACCCGGATACCGGGAACGTTGTCTCCGAGACTGAGCCGGAGGAAGTGCGGCAGGTGATCTCGGAGGAGACCTCGAAGAAAGTGCGGGCTGCCCTTGAGAGCGTGGTTGCCAAAGGCACAGGCCGGCCGGCATTTATTGACGGCTACCGTGTGGGCGGCAAAACAGGGACAGCACAGAAAGTAATCAACGGCCGGTATTCTCCTACGGAGCACATCGTTTCCTTTATCGGCTTCGCCCCGGCGGATGATCCGCAGATCGTGGTCTATACGGCAGTCGATAACCCGAAGGGAATTCAGTTCGGGGGTGTAGTAGCCGCTCCGATTGTCCAGAATATTCTTGAGGATTCTCTTCTGTATCTGAAGGTTCCAGAGCGTAAGGATCAGCTGCCGAGAACCTATAAATACGGCGAGACCCCGATCGTGACGGTTCCTGATCTTACGGGAGCTACCGTTCAGGATATCTATGAGGATCTGAATATGAATTTCATGCTGGTCCGTTCCGGCACCGGCAATACTGTGATCAATCAGGCTCCGAAGGCCGGGGCAAGAGTGCAGCAAGGCTCCACGATCCGGATTTACATGGGAACGCCAAGTGAACCATAAGATTTGTTATATATTGAAAAACTTACAAGTATAATTTATTGAAATGGATAATTCGCCCAAAATATAAGGATTTTATGCAGAGTGAGGGATAGGTATGTTAATTAAAGAGCTCTCTTCTTGTCTGGCTGCTTCCCGTCTATACGGGGACGGAGACATAGAAATATCAGATTTGCAGGCCGATTCACGCAAGGTGGGGCCGGGCGATTTGTTCATCTGTCTGCCCGGACATACAGTGGACGGACATGATTACGCACCTCAGGCTGCTGCCAAGGGCGCGGCTGCCCTGGTCTGCGAACGGAAGCTGGACATTGACCTGCCACAGATCGTGGTGGATGACTGCCGGTATGCCATGTCTGTGCTGTCCAATGCCTTCTTCGGTTCACCGAGCAGCCGGATGAAGCTGATCGGCATCACCGGTACCAACGGCAAGACCACGACTACGTATCTGATTGAACGGATCATGCAGGATCATGGGGTGAAGACCGGCCTGATCGGTACAATCCAGATGCGGTATGACGGTCAGAGCTATCCGATGTCCGGTACGACTCAGGAATCGCTGGAGCTTCAGCGCAGCCTGAATCATATGGCGCTTAAGGGCGTGCAGTGCTGTGTAATGGAGGTGTCCTCCCATGCCCTCCAGCAGGGCCGTGTGAAAGGGACCGACTACCGCACCGCGATCTTTACGAATCTGACCCAGGATCACCTGGATTACCACCATACGATGGAGGAGTACCGCGCAGTGAAGGGCTTGTTCTTCTCACGGCTCGGCAACGTGATCTCCCCGTGGAAGGAAGAACGCAAATATGCCGTGCTGAATGCCGACGATGAAGCCAGCGCCTATTTTGCCGCCCAGACCGCAGCGGAGGTCATTACATATGGTATCGACAAGGCTGCCAATGTCCGGGCCTCGCAAATATCGATCACCTCCAAAGGAACTTTTTTCCACGTGGAGACGTTTAAGGGTGAGACGGATATTTCGCTTCGCATGGTCGGCAAGTTTAACGTCTATAATGCGCTTGCGGCTATTACGGCTGCGCTGCTGGAGGATGTGCCGCTTGCGGACATCAAGGCCAGTCTGGAGTCGGTGTCCGGCGTGGACGGCCGTGTCGAATCAGTGGATGCCGGTCAGGATTTCGCGGTAATCGTTGACTATGCGCATACGCCGGACGGTCTGGAGAATGTGCTGAAGGCTGTTACGGAGTTTGCGCAAGGCAAGGTGCTGACTGTCTTCGGCTGCGGCGGGGACCGCGATACGACCAAACGGCCGCTCATGGGCAAAATAGCTGCCAAATACAGCGATCATGTGCTGGTCACCTCCGACAACCCGCGGACGGAGGACCCGCTGCAGATTCTGGCCGATATTGAGGCCGGCCTGCGTGAGGATGGCGTGGCGCGCGAGCGCTATGAGATGATTCCGGACCGGAGGGAAGCCATCACAAAAGCTGTTGAAATGGCAAGCCTCGGCGATGTAGTATTGATTGCGGGGAAAGGTCACGAGACCTATCAGCTGATCAAGGGAGTCGTGCATGATTTCGATGACCGCATCGTTGCCAAAGAAGTGATAAGGGGCCGAAGCTATTGATGATTAGAACATTGCATAACGTCGCGGAAATGTGCGGAGGAGAGCTGTCTTCATCCGAAGCTAAGGATATAGAGATTAAGGGAGTCGTAACCGACTCGCGCAAAATATCGCGGGACTGCCTGTTCGTCCCGCTCGTTGGAGAGAACTTCGACGGCCATCACTATGCAGCCGCTTCGCTGGCGGCAGGAGCTGCCGCTGCCCTCTGGCAGAGGGATAAGGGGCCTGCACCCGCAGGCGGCGGGATTATACTGGTAGAGGACACTTTAGAGGCACTGCAGAAGCTGTCCTCCGCCTATTTGGCTGAGGTGGCCCCCCAGGTGGTTGCCGTAACGGGAAGCAACGGCAAGACGACGACCAAGGATATGATTACGGCACTGCTGGAAGTGCAGTACAAGGTACACAAGACCCAAGGGAACTTCAACAATCATATCGGCCTGCCGCTTACGATTCTCTCCATGGACAGCGATGTTGAGATCGCTGTGCTGGAGATGGGCATGAGCTCACGGGGAGAGATTGCCCTCTTGTCTCTGCTCGCTTCTCCTGACGTAGCGGTAATTACCAATGTCGGCGAATCCCATCTGCTCCAGCTTGGCTCCCGCAAGGAGATTGCCAGAGCTAAGCTGGAGATTGTGGACGGACTTCAGCCAGGCGGGCTGCTGATCTATAACGGGGATGAGCCGCTGCTTGCCGAGGTTCTGGCAGAGCCAGGCTTCCGCACGCCTGAAGGGCTGCTAACCTTCCGCTTCGGGCAGTCGGCTGACAATGATGATTATCCGACCGGCCTGATGACGCACAGCGGTGGAATGACCTTCACCTCGCTGCAGCATGGGGAGCGGGCCTTCACCCTTCCGCTGCCGGGGCAGCATAATGTAATTAATGCGCTCGCTGCGCTTGCAGTGGCGCGTCATTATAAGGTGACGGGTGAGAATATAGCAGAAGGACTAAGCGGCCTCAAGCTGACCGGTATGCGGATTGAGGTTATTCAGGCGGCAAGCGGGCTGGTGCTCTTGAATGATGCCTATAATGCCAGTCCTACATCCATGAGAGCGGCGATTGATGTGCTGCAGTCCATGAAATGCAGCGGCCGCAGAATCGCGGTGCTGGGGGACATGCTGGAACTCGGGCCGGAGGAGCTTCAGTTCCACCGGCAGATCGGCAGCTATATCGACCCGGAGCTGACGGATGACGTATTCACCTTCGGCCCGCTGTCGGCGCAGCTTGCGGCGGCGGCCTCGGAGCGTTTTGAGGCCGGGCATATCTATGCTTTTACAGATAAAGAAGCCTTGATCGATGCCTTGAACGCGAAGTGCGGCAATGACGATGTTGTGTTGTTCAAAGCATCCAGAGGGATGCGGCTGGAAGAAGTGCTACAGCGCTTGAAAGAACATTCTGAAGCGAATGCTAACTAAAGGAGGGGTGTACCCATGGATTATCAATTACTTCTGCTGACTATTGCTGTGTCCTTTATCCTTGCGGTCATTGCCGCTCCGCTGATCATACCGCTGCTGCGCCGGCTTAAGCTGGGACAGCAGGTTCGTGACGACGGGCCCCAGACCCATCTGAAGAAGGCGGGAACCCCTACCATGGGCGGCGTAATTATCATGGTCGCGTTCACGCTGTCTTTTCTGAAATTCTCGGTCATTAATTCCGACTTCTATGTACTGCTGGCTGCTACGCTGGGCTATGGACTCATTGGTTTCCTGGATGATTATATCAAAATTGTGTTCAAGCGCTCCCTCGGGCTTACGGCCCGCCAGAAGCTGCTGGGCCAGCTGCTGGTCGGCGTCGTGCTCAGTGTTCTGCTGATCTCTTCCGGGCATCATACGAATATCAGCGTTCCGGGAACCTCCTTCAGCTTCGACTGGGGCCCCTGGTTCTATTATCCGTTCATTGTGCTGATGATGATGGCGGTCACGAATGCCGTTAACTTCACGGACGGTGTGGATGGTCTGCTGTCAGGCGTAAGCGCAATTGCGCTCGCTGCCTTCGCGGTGGTAGCCATGCAGGCAACCTCGATTGCCGCTGGTGTCTGTGCTGCTGCGATGATTGGCGCAGTGCTTGGCTTTCTCGTATTCAATGCCCATCCTGCCAAGGTGTTCATGGGCGATTTCGGCTCCTTCGGGATCGGCGGGGCGATTGGCGCGATTGCTATTGTCACCAAGACCGAGCTGCTCTTTGTGGTGATTGGCGGAGTCTTCGTGGTTGAAATGCTGTCCGTAATTATTCAGGTCGCTTCGTTTAAGACGCGCGGCAAACGGGTATTCAGAATGAGCCCGATCCATCATCACTTTGAACTTGGCGGCTGGTCGGAGTGGCGTGTAGTTGTCTCCTTCTGGGCCGTGGGCCTCGTGCTGGCGGCAGCTGGACTATATCTCATCAAGGGGTTGTAACGAATGAAACATCCGGATCTGTACCGTGGTCAAGAGGTGGTCGTCCTGGGGCTCGCCAAAAGCGGCGTCCAGGTGGCCAAGGTGCTGCATGAACACGGCGCTGTGGTGACGGTCAATGATAAAAAGGAAAGAGATCAGAGTCCCGAAGCTTCCGAACTGGAATCTTTGGGAATTTCTGTTCTATGCGGCGGGCATCCGGAGAGCCTGATCCACGAGGGTGTGCAGCTGGTTGTCAAGAACCCGGGAATTCCCTATTCGGTCGCTCCGGTGCAGCAGGCGCTGGAGCTGGGGATTGAGGTGGTGACCGAGGTGGAGGTAGCTTATCATCTCTGCGCTGCCCCGATGATCGGCATCACCGGCTCCAACGGCAAGACCACTACAACGACCTGGGTGGGCCATATGCTGGAGGCAGCAGGGATGCGCCCCATTGTGGCCGGGAACATAGGAACGCCGCTCTCTCAGGCCGCACAGGAGGCTGACGCGGACAACTGGATGGTGGTCGAGCTAAGCAGCTTCCAGCTGAAGGGCACCGAAGCATTCCGGCCCAGAATCGCTGCCTTGCTGAATGTGGCGGAGACCCACCTGGACTACCATGGAGGCATGGAGGATTATGTAGCCTCCAAGTCGAAGCTGTTCGCCAATCAGGGACCGGAGGATACCGCTGTGCTGAATTGGGATGATTCGGTCTGCCGCGAGCTCGTACCCTATCTGAAGGCGGGCATTCTGCCCTTCTCCATGAACGAGGAGCTGGTGCAGGGCATCTTCGTCCGCCCGTCCTACGTGGCGGATACGGCAGACGAGCTGAAGCGGGTCATTATCTGCCGCGATTACACCGGGAGCGAGACCGAAATAGCCGATGTTGATTCTATCGGACTTCCCGGCCGTTTCAATGTGGGGAATGCGCTGGCTGCCTGCGGCATTGCCATTGCCGCAGGAGCGGACCCGGCGGTGCTGGGTCCGGTGCTGGCTTCCTTCCGCGGGGTGGAGCACAGGCTGGAGTATGTAACAGACAAGGCAGGGGCCGCCTATTATAACAATTCCAAGGCTACCAATTCCAAAGCTACCTCCATGGCGCTGGCCTCCTTCCGGAAGCCGGTCATTCTGATCGCCGGGGGTCTGGACCGCGGCTCGGATTATATGGAGCTGCTGCCTGTCCTCGGAGAGAATGTCAAAGCCCTGGTGGCGCTTGGACAGACCCGGGACAAGCTGGCGGCTGTAGCCCGGCTGGCAGGAGTAAAGACTGTCATCTCCGTCGATAATGGGGAGAGTGCCGCTGCCGTGCTGGAGCAGGCTGTGCGGGAGGCTTCCGCCCTGGCGGAAGCGGGGGATGTAGTTCTCCTGTCCCCTGCCTGTGCCAGCTGGGATATGTTTACCTCCTATGAGGAGCGCGGGCGTATTTTTAAAGAGGCGGTGCATAACCTTTAAGTAGGGGGGTGGATAAGCCCCTACTACGGATGCAAGAGGTGTGCTCCTGATGAACAAATCCCGTCATGCGCCCGATATCTGGCTGCTGCTTCCGATACTGGCTTTACTGGCTATCGGTATGGTAATGGTATACAGTGCCGGGTCCGTTCTGGGCTTCCGCAATTATGGCGATTCGTTTTATTTTGTCAAAAGACAGATGCTGTTCGCAGGCCTGGGCCTCATCGCGATGTTCATTACGGCGAACACCGATTATCTGGTGCTGAAAAGGTTCGCCCGGCCGCTCCTGCTGGTGTGCTTCGCCCTGCTGGTGCTGGTGCTGATTCCCGGCATCGGCGTGGTTCGCGGAGGTGCACGCAGCTGGCTCGGCATCAGCTCCTTCGGCATTCAGCCCTCGGAATTCATGAAAATGGGGATGATCCTCTTCCTGGCCAAGTGGCTTGGAACCGAGGAGTATGACATCTCCAGCTTCATGCGCGGGCTGCTTCCGCCGCTTGCGCTGATCGGCTCCGCGTTCGCATTGATTATGCTGCAGCCGGATCTCGGCACAGGCACTGTCATGTTCGGTGCGGCTATGATGATGGTCTTCACTGCGGGGGCGCGGATGAAGCATCTGCTCTCCCTTGGTGCGCTGGGACTGGCCGGGTTCGCCGGACTCATTGCCGCTGCGCCTTACCGGCTGCAGCGGATCACCGCCTTCCTGGACCCGTGGTCCGATCCGCTGGGCGCGGGTTATCAGATCATTCAGTCGCTCTACGCGGTGGGTCCCGGCGGGCTGGGCGGACTGGGCTTCGGGATGAGCCGGCAAAAATACAGCTATGTCCCGGAGCCGCAGACTGATTTTATTTTCTCCATCTTGGCCGAGGAGCTGGGATTCATCGGAGGGCTGGCCGTGCTGCTGCTGTTCCTGTTGCTGATCTGGCGCGGAATGAAGGTAGCCATGAGCCTGCCGGACCGCTTCGGCAGCTATCTTGCCGTAGGAATCGTCTGTATGGTGGCGGTTCAGGTCGTCATCAACATCGGTGTGGTAATCGGCCTGATTCCGGTAACCGGCATCACGCTTCCGCTCATCAGCTATGGCGGCTCATCGCTCACCCTGATGCTCACAGCTCTTGGCATTCTGCTTAATTTATCCCGTTATGCGAGGTGAAAGACATGCGTATTGTACTTACCGGCGGCGGCACAGGAGGACATATCTATCCTGCCGTTGCCGTAGCCAGACAACTGGAATCCGAAGATGCGGATTCTGTCTTCCTGTATATAGGAGGCAAGCGAGGTCTGGAGAGCAAGCTGGTTCCCCAGGAGAATCTGCCTTTCCAGTCCATTGATATTACAGGCTTCCGCCGCAAGCTGTCGATGGATAATGTGAAGACGGTCATGCGGTTCCTGAAGGGGGTCAAAGCCTCCAAAGCCATGCTGCGTGAGTTCAAGCCTGATGTAGTTGTCGGCACCGGGGGGTATGTCTGCGGACCTGTGGTGTATGCAGCCTCCCGGCTCGGTATCCCGACGCTGATCCATGAACAGAATGCGATTCCGGGACTGACCAACCGCTTTCTCAGCCGGTATGCCAGCACGGTCGCGGTGAGCTTTGAAGGCACAGAGCCTGCTTTTCCCGGGGCCAAGAATGTAATCTATACGGGCAATCCCCGGGCCACTACGGTCATGACGGCTAATCCGCAGCGAGGCTTCGCTTCACTCGGTATCCCCGAAGGAAGCACGGTGGTGCTGGTTGTCGGAGGAAGCGGAGGAGCCAAGGCGATTAACCGTGCCATGATTGAAATGGCACCCTTTGTGGGTAAGGGTAATGGTGTTCACTATGTGTATGTCACCGGAGAGTCTTACTTTGAGGATACCCGCAAAGCGGTACGCGAGCAGCTGGGCGGTATTCCGAACTGGCTGCATGTCCTCCCTTACGTTCACAATATGCCTGAGGTGCTGGCCTGCACTTCCCTGATCGTGAACCGGGCAGGCGCCTCTTTCCTTGCAGAGATTACCGCGCTTGGCATACCCTCTGTCCTCATTCCGTCTCCCAATGTAACGAACAATCATCAGGAAGCCAACGCCAGAGCGCTGGAAGGTGAAGGTGCGGCAGTGGTACTGCTGGAGAAGGACTTAAGCGGCGAGGCGCTGTTCACAGCGGTTCAGAAGATCATCGGAGCGGATACGCTGCGTCACAGCATGTCGGAGGCCTCTAGACGCCTAGGCAAAAGAGATTCCGCCTCCCTGGTTGTCAGCGAGCTCCGCAGGCTGGCTGCAGGACGGGAACGCTAGAATCCGGGCTGACATTGTCACACACACGGAGCTCCGAACATAGGATGATCCTATAATCGTGACAATCACCCAGAGCGCTTCTTAATGTCTGAGATTCGGAAACGGAGTTCGTTCCGGCCGATTCTGCAGGACCGTGGTGCAGGAAGTGCTTACGGTGGGTGAGCGGTAATCTCGGAGGTGATACATTGGACAAATTGGTGATTGAGGGTGGAAACCCCCTGTCAGGCACCATACGTATCCATGGAGCAAAAAATGCGGCACTGCCCATTCTGGCAGCCAGCCTGCTGGCCGAAGGAGTTCACTCACTGCATAATGTGCCGAAGCTGCTGGACATCGAAACGATGCTGCATATTCTGCAGCGGCTGGGCTGCAGGACAGTACATGAAGAGGAGACGGTCACCGTCGATACATCCTTTCTCCTGACCTCTCATGTTCCGGAGGACCTGATGCGGCAGATGAGATCCTCCA
This sequence comes from Paenibacillus sp. FSL H8-0122, assembly GCF_038005345.1. NCBI lineage: Bacteria > Bacillati > Bacillota > Bacilli > Caryophanales > Paenibacillaceae > Paenibacillus > Paenibacillus sp. FSL H8-0122. Next base: position 1,112,268 of record NZ_JBBOTB010000001.1, read on the forward strand.
TATTCCTGATGGGCCCGCTTTTGGCCAAGTTCGGGGAAGTGACGATCTATCAGCCGGGGGGCTGTGCCATCGGGGAGCGCAAGATTGACCTCCACCTGCAGGGCCTGAAGCTGCTCGGGGCAGAGATTGAGGAGTCCGGCGGCCGGATCTGCTGCCGGGCTGCCAGCTTGAGAGGCTGTGATATCCATCTGGATTATCCCAGCGTGGGCGCCACGGAGAATATCATGATGGCCGCCGCCATGGCCGAGGGCACGACCACCGTCTCCGGGGCAGCGAGAGAGCCGGAAATCCAGGACCTGCAGAACTTCCTCAATGCGATGGGGGCACAGATTATCGGCGCAGGGACGGATACGATCACCATTCAGGGTGTCCGCAAGCTCCATGCCTGCAGCTATGAGGTGATCCCCGACCGGATTGTTGCCGGAACCGTGATGATTGCCGCCGCCGCCACGCGGGGCAATGTGACGCTGACACACACCAATGCAGGACATTTGACCTCCCTGATCCACATCCTGAGGCGCGCCGGTGTTCAAATTACAGTGTGCAATGATATAATTAATATCAGCTGTATGGGACGTCCCCGTGCGGTTGAGCGAATTGTTACCTCTCCGTATCCGTCCTTTCCTACGGACCTGCAGTCTCAGGTTATGGTTCTATTGTCCCTGGCAGAAGGATTCAGTGTGATTAAGGAAACGGTCTTCGAAGGGCGCTTCAAGCATGTGGAGGAGATGGCCCGGATGGGAGCCGATATCTCCATTGATCTGAACAGGGCCTTCATACGCGGCGTTCAGAGGTTGTATGGGGCAACGGTTGAGGCTACTGACCTGCGGGCAGGAGCAGCCCTTGTAATCGCCGGGCTGGCTGCTCAGGGAACGACTATTGTTGAGCAGGCGCATCATATTGACCGTGGATACGACGGCATTGAGTTACTGTTTCAGAAGCTGGGAGCACGCATTAGCCGCAAGGTGCCTGTGCCTGACCCGCTGGATTTGGCCAATTAAAGCTCCCTGTCTCCTTCGGCGTAGCCGTGAGGAAGGAGACAGGGCCTTATTACGGAGATATGAGAATGCCAAAAACGCGAATACCTCTTTTGAAAGAGGACAAGCCTAGCAAGAGAAAAAACCGTAAAATCATCATTATCCTGGCACTGCTGTTCACTGCGCTGCTGGCTGTAATCTTCTTCCGTTCGTCGATCAGCAAGATTACAGCCATTGAAATGCAGGGGGATAAATATACGTCCCGCGAGCAGCTGCTGGCTGCAAGCGGTCTGAAGATCGGAGGACAGTTCTTCGCAGTCTCCGGAGATACTGTGGGGAAGGCGCTGGAGGAGCTGAAGACGGTTCAGGAGGCGCAAGTGAGCAAGAGGTTCCCCGGTGTGGTTACGATCACTGTGAAGGAGTACCCGGCGGTTGCCTATGAGCTGGACCAGGCAGGCGTGCTGGAGGCTATTCTGTCGAGCGGGGCCGCCGTCTCTGTGACGGATACCGGAATTGCCGTGGAGAAGCCGATACTGACCAACTGGAAGGCTGACGATCCTTATAAGACCAAGCTGTGCCAGGCGCTGGCCGAAATTCCAAATGAACTGACCAGTGATATATCGGAGATCGTGCCTTCCCCGACGTTATCTTTTCCTGACCGGATCAAGCTCTATACACGTTCACGTTTTGAGGTCATTACGGCCATTTCCCTGCTGAAGAATAAAGTAGGCTATTTGAATCAGGTGATTCAGACGGAGGAGCCGGGACTGATCAAAATGCTGGAGGCGGATTCCTATGTTCCGTTCCATACCGAAGCCGGGGACAACGGGGAAGACGCAGAGACACAAGAGTAAATAGTCCCTACTAATAGAGCGGAATAAATGCTACAATCTGTTTTACGGGCAATAAGCAATATCCCTCTTTTTTCTGCGGATTTTTTGAGATATATAGCCGTTGTTCTCTTGTTTTCCTTGTTTGAATGTCAGGTGCTGATCCCGCTAAGCGGAGGGCGCCTGCCTGCACGTGAATACCTTGTCATATTATTCCTCTCAAAAAATTTGTTGAAAAAAGAGGGAAAGGATTAGGGATGTTGAATATGTACAGAGATGTTTCCCGCGACCGGGATCAAAGACATGTTTATTATGATTATAACAGGAGGTGCCATAGGGCTTGAGCAACAATGACATCATTGTTAGTTTGGACATCGGTACATCCAAAGTTCGGGCAATAATCGGGGAAGTTACTAGTGGAACCTTCAATATTATTGGCGTTGGATCTGCTGATTCGGAAGGGATACGCAAGGGTGCGATTGTAGACATCGATCAGACTGTGCAATCGATCAGGAGTGCCGTAGAGCATGCGGAGCAAATGGTCGGTATTCAAATATCCGAGGTGTATGTCGGCATTTCCGGCAACCATATCGGCCTGCAATCCAGCCATGGCGTAGTTGCCGTTCAGAATGAGGACCGTGAGATCGGCGAAGATGACATCGACCGCGTAATCAAGGCAGCGGAGGTCATTGCACTCCCGCCTGAACGCGAGGTCATTGATGTTGTCGCCAAGCAGTATATCGTAGACGGCCTTGAAGGCATTCAGGACCCGCGCGGAATGATCGGCGTCCGCCTGGAAGTGGAGGCCACGATCATTACCGGTGCCAAGACCCCCATACATAATCTGCTCCGCTGCGTGGAGAAATCAGGTCTTAAGGTTAAAGATCTTGTCCTTATGTCTCTCGGGGCTGGCGGATTAGCGCTCTCCAAAGATGAGAAATCGATGGGGGCTGTACTGGTGGATATAGGTGCCGGACAAGCCACGATAGCCGTATATGAAGAAGGTTCCCTTAGTGCAACCTCCACGATTCCGATCGGTGGAGAATTCATAACCAATGATATTGCGTACGGACTTCGGACACTTACCGACCAGGCCGAGAAGGTCAAGCTGAAATACGGCTGTGCCTGGATCGACGATGCCGCTTCGGAGGTCGTTTTCAAGGTCCTGCGTATCGGCAGCAATGTAGAGAAGGAATTCAACCAGGAAGATCTGGCGGCGATTATCGAGCCGAGAGTCCAGGAAATCTTCCACCTGATCCGCCAGGAAGTGAAGCGGCTTGGTTATACGGAGCTCCCGGGAGGTTATATACTTACGGGTGGTACAGTTTCGATGCCTGGGGTGCTTAAGGTGGCCCAGAACGAGCTGGCAGCCTCCGTACGGATCGCTGTTCCGGATTATATTGGAGTACGCGACCCCGGCTTCACGGGCGGCGTAGGCATCCTTCATAATGTGGTACGTAACTACCGCGGACGGAGCAGCGGCGGAAGTGCCAACAAGAAGACCGTTAACCGCAGCAAGCAGAGCGCAGCGCCGGTTCAGGATTCTTCCAAGAAGCCGGGTCTGGTGGAACGACTAAAGAATATGTTTAGCGAGTTCATATAAGTGTAATCCAGATATACTTGGACTGGCCATCCAAGCACTACTCGAGGGGGAGATGGAAACAATATGTTGGAATTTGATTTTGAAATGGAGAGTTTGGCGCAAATAAAAGTCATCGGCGTCGGCGGCGGCGGAAGCAACGCTGTGAACCGGATGATTGAAAATGGCGTTCAGGGTGTTGAGTTCATCACGGTTAATACAGACGCCCAAGCGCTGCATATGGCCAAATCGGAGCATAAATTACAAATCGGGGATAAATTGACCCGCGGACTTGGCGCAGGAGCGAATCCTGAGGTCGGCAAGAAGGCGGCAGAGGAATCCCGCGATCTGATCTCGAATACGCTGAAGGGCGCGGATATGGTCTTCGTTACCGCAGGCATGGGCGGCGGTACCGGAACAGGCGCAGCGCCTGTCATTGCCGAAATCGCCAGAGAATGCGGAGCATTGACGGTAGGCGTCGTGACCCGCCCGTTCACTTTTGAAGGCAGAAAACGTGCCAACCAGGCAGAGCTCGGAATCGAAGCGCTCAAGGAAAAGGTTGATACGCTGATTGTGATTCCGAATGACCGCCTCCTGGAAATTGTGGATAAGAAGACTCCAATGCTCGAAGCCTTCCGTGAAGCGGACAATGTACTCCGTCAGGCGGTACAAGGCATCTCCGACCTTATTCAGGTTCCCGGCCTAATCAACCTTGACTTTGCCGATGTGAAGACGATTATGACGGAGCGCGGTTCAGCGCTTATGGGCATCGGGATTGCAACCGGTGAGAACCGTGCATCTGAGGCGGCCCGCAAGGCGATCATGAGCCCGCTGCTTGAAACCTCCATTGAAGGTGCACGCGGCGTCATTATGAACATTACAGGCGGCTCTAACCTCTCCCTGTACGAAGTGAATGAAGCTGCCGAGATTGTTACCTCTGCTTCGGACCCTGAAGTGAATATGATCTTCGGTGCCATTATCGAAGAGAGCATGAAGGACGAGATCAAGGTTACGGTTATTGCGACCGGTTTTGAACACAAGCCTTCTCCCATAGCTCCTGTACGCCGTCCTGCGGCAAACAGCGAACCCGCTGCTGATAATAAGAGCAAGAGTGAGAATCTTCGTCCGTTCGGGAATCAGACAAGCTCTGATCAGCTGGATATTCCGACTTTCCTGCGCAACCGGACACGCGGCAATAATGATTAAGAGCCATCAATAGCGATTATAGCTTAGACTGTTACGGAAGCACCGTATCACGCAGCTTTGAACTGCGGGGTATGGTGTTTTTTTGCTTTTCAGGCTGTATAATAACGTTAACGGGAGACGATACCATGGAAATGCTGGACCCCCGGGTGGATTTTGTATTTAAGCGGATATTTGCAAGCGAGGGCAACAAGGATGTACTGCTCGCTTTTCTGAACCAGATATTCTTGGATGCGGGCGATCTTCCGCTGGAGGAAGTGGTGCTGCTCAATCCCTATACGGATAAGGATGATCCGCTGGATAAGCAATCGATATTTGACATTTGGGCGAAGTCTGTAGACGGCAAGCTGATTAATATTGAGATGCAGCTGTTTAACAAATATGATATTGAGAAACGGACCTTGTATTACTGGAGCAAAAGGTATGCGGGCCAGCTTCAGGTGAGCGGCAAATATATAGACCTCAAGAAATGTGTGACCATCAATATTCTGAATTATAAGGTACTCCCTAATGAACATACACACAGTGTATTTCATTTGCGGGAGGACAGCAGCGGAGCGCCGCTGACAGACGATATCGAGATTCATTTCCTGGAGCTGCCCAAGCTGAACCAGCCGGCTAAGCCCGGCGAGGGCGGCCTTGTGAACTGGCTGCTGTTCTTGAAAGGGATTGACTACTCTGATTGGGAGGTGCTGCAAATGAACGAGCCAGCCTTGAAGAAGGCGATGGAGACGCTGGAATTTCTGAGTCAGGATTCAGAAGCCCGCCGTAAATATGAGGACCGCCAGAAGATTCTGATGGACGAAGCTTCACAGCGTGATGGTGCGCTTAGGGAAGGCTTCGTCAAGGGAGTGGCGGAAGGTACAGCGGCAGGTGAGCTAGAAGCCAAACGGGTTATAGCAAAGAATCTCTTGTCTATGGGAATGGATTATCCTTCAGTGCAGAAGGCCACCGGACTCTCCGAAGAAGAGTTGAAATCTATCAACAATTAAATCCGGCACGAATGAAGCCAGCCGCTTAAGGCTGGCTTTTGTTGTGCGCTGAAGTTCCTCTCAAGGCCTATAACTCGACAAAAAAACTGCAAGAACGCCCCCCATGTTTAGACAGACTTTGGATGCGGGAGTTTCTATACTAATCATATCGTCTAAAAAGAGAGCCTGCACCCCGGCCTCCGGATAGATATCCGCTTGCAGGCAGGTGAGAGCGATGGTTGTGTATATTGACTTGATTTTTGCCGCCAATCTGCTGATCGACGGAGTCCTGCTGTGGCTGACAAGCTGGCTGGTTAAGCACAAGGTGTCCTGGTGGCGGCTGACACTCTCAGCGCTGGCGGGGGCTCTCTATGTGGTCATGATGTTTGTACCGGAGCTGTCCTTTCTGTATACCTTTCTCGTCAAATTCGGTTTATCGGTTTTGATGATCTGGATAGCCTTTGGATTTAGAAGTCTGCAAAGCTATCTTCGGGCATTTGGGGCGTTTTATATCATTAATTTTGCGGCGGCGGGAGGGATCATAGGCGTTCATTATCTGCTGCAAAGCTCTGGTGACATCTGGAAGGGCATAATCTTCACCTCATCGGGAGGCCAAGCTTACCGGCTGAAGATCGGGTTCTGGTTCGTGCTTGCCCTGCTTCCTCTTGTGCTGCTGCTCTTCAAGCTGATCCAGTCCTCCCGCCGGCACAGAGAGCAGCTGGATTCCTATATCGGGGAAGTGACGGTGGAGATCGACGGAGTTTCAGTTACCTGCCCCGGACTGCTGGATACCGGGAACCGGCTCAGCGATCCGCTGACGAGGATTCCGGTGATGGTGATGGAAGCCTCGCTGTGGGAGGGCCATTTGCCGGCTTCCTGGAAAGGGAGGCTGACCCAGACGGGTGCAGATACACTTGTACTGGAAACGGACGGGCAGTCGTTCGCCTGGCAGGACAGGGTACGGCTGGTGCCGTACAGAGGCGTCAACCGCGGGGCATCCTTCATGCTCGCGCTGAAGCCGGATAAGGTGAGGATAGAGCTTGGCGGTGATACCTTTTGCAGCACAAGGGTACTCATCGGGCTGGATGGCGGGACACTGTCGGGAGACGGCGCGTACCGGGCGGTCATACATCCTGACCTGACCCATAAAGAGAGTGCTCCAGAAGCGCCGGCTGACAAGGTGATGGGGCTAAGTAACCTATAGGAGGAACAATAATGGTTAAATTCAAGCTTGTGCTGCAACTGCAGTATTACCGCATGCTGTTTCTGCTCGGTCTGAAGAGCCAGGAGATTTATTATATCGGGGGAAGTGAAGCGCTGCCGCCGCCGCTGACACGCGAGGAGGAGGAATTTCTGCTCCAGCGGCTCTCCAGCGGGGATGCGGCGGTCCGGGCTATGCTGATTGAGCGTAACCTGCGGCTGGTGGTCTACATCGCCCGGAAATTCGAGAACACCGGCATTAACATCGAGGATCTGGTATCTATTGGCGCGATTGGACTCATTAAGGCGGTCAACACCTTTGATCCGGAGAAAAAAATCAAGCTGGCCACCTACGCCTCGCGCTGCATCGAGAATGAGATTCTGATGTATCTGCGGCGCAACAGCAAGACCAGAAGCGAGGTTTCTTTTGATGAACCGCTGAATATTGACTGGGACGGCAACGAGCTGCTGCTCTCGGATGTGCTGGGCACGGAGAACGATACGATCTACCGCAACATTGAGGAGCAGGTCGACCGTAAGCTGCTGCAGAAGGCGCTGGAGAAGCTTAGCGAACGGGAACGGCTGATTATGGAGCTGCGGTTCGGGCTGCGGGGCGGCGAGGAAAAAACGCAAAAGGATGTGGCCGATCTGCTGGGCATTTCCCAATCCTATATTTCGCGCCTGGAGAAACGAATTATCAAGCGGCTGCGCAAGGAGTTCAACAAGATGGTGTAAGTGATGAAAGCTGAGGAATAAAATGCCGGACCGGGGAGATAATGTACAGTAATGTTTCTCCTTGGGAGGTTAATCATCATGACCCGAAATAAAGTCGAGATTTGCGGTGTGGACACCGCCAAGCTGCCTGTTCTCACGAACGTGGAAATGCGGGCATTGTTCACTTCGCTGCAGCAGCAGGGCGAGCGATCCGCCAGAGAGAAATTGGTAAATGGCAACCTCAGGCTTGTGCTAAGCGTGATTCAAAGGTTCAATAATCGTGGAGAGTTCGTGGATGATTTGTTTCAGGTAGGCTGCATCGGACTCATGAAAGCCATCGATAATTTCGATTTATCGCAGAATGTCAAGTTCTCCACCTATGCGGTGCCGATGATCATCGGAGAGATTCGCCGCTACTTGCGCGACAACAACCCGATCCGGGTATCCCGCTCCTTGCGCGACATTGCCTATAAGGCGCTGCAGGTGCGTGACAGCCTGACGAACCAGAATTCGCGGGAGCCGACGATCTTCGAAATATCCGAAGCGCTCGGCGTTCCGAAGGAGGATGTTGTCTTCGCGCTTGATGCGATTCAGGACCCGGTATCCCTGTTCGAGCCGATCTATCATGACGGCGGGGACCCGATCTATGTGATGGATCAGATCAGTGACGACAAGAACAAGGATGTCTCCTGGATTGAGGAGATTGCGCTCCGGGAGGCCATGCAGCGGCTGGGGCAGCGCGAGAAACGCATTCTGTCCATGCGCTTCTTCGAAGGCAAGACCCAGATGGAGGTCGCCGACGAGATTGGCATCTCACAGGCCCAGGTCTCACGGCTTGAGAAATCAGCGATCCAGCAAATGCAAAAGCATGTAAAGTCCTGACCACAGTCTATAAATGAGCGGAGGATATTCCGGATGGCGGCACCTAGCGGCCAGCCGGGATATCCTTTTATATGTCCGGGGCGCTAAGGCTCTGGAATACAGTCATGCGGCCAAGCCCTAAGGACATATACTGAAGCTATAGGTCTGAATGTACAGGGGTGGCAGGATGATTGAGGAAACGTCAGCTTCGGGTAAAAAGATGAAAATCTCCGATTTTCAAACCAAAGATGTAATCAATATTGTGGACGGTAAACGGCTGGGCCAGATCAGCGATCTGGAGCTGGATTTGCGCAGAGGCGTTATTGACGCTGTGATTGTCCCGGGGTACACCAGATTCATGGGGCTGTTCGGCGGCGGCGCCGATCTTGTGATTCCGTGGCGGAATATCGTGAAGATCGGGGCAGATGTCGTGCTCGTGAAGCTGGAGGAGCCCCGCATACCGCAGGGACAGGAAGACCGCGAGATGATGTACCTGGATCGGCCGGACCGCAGTGAACGGCGCACTTATTAATGAGGTGCGTCTTTTTTCTGCCTTTATGGGTATAGTCATAGGGTGGGTTGAGAAATGGACGGTGTGGGATGAGTTTGTGTTACACTTAAGCGGAGGTGAAGAGATGGAACCGTTTATGCAAAATGGCGCAGCGCCCATGCTGCTGCATCTGGAGCCGTGGCGTGAGCCCTATAAGAGCATTACTGCAGGCTTTACCGGCAGAGCAGGCGGCAGCGGCACGAAGCCGTATGACAGCTTCAATTGTGCTTTTCATGTAGGGGATGATCCGGCGGATGTGCTGGCTAACCGCAGACTGCTGGCTGAGAGTTTGGGCTTCCGGCTGGCCGACTGGACCTGCGGGGAACAGACCCACGGCAAAGAGATCGCAGTCATTACAGAACAGGACCGGGGCCGGGGCAGCCTGGACCGGAACTCTGCCTTTCAGGCCACGGACGGGCTGCTGACGAATGTGCCCGGGGTGCTGCTGACTTCTTTTTACGCTGATTGTGTGCCGCTGTTCTTCCATGATCCGCTGAACCGCGTGGTAGGGCTGGCGCATGCTGGCTGGAAGGGGACCGTGGCGGAAATCGCGGCGGCGATGGTGGAGCGCATGGGACAGACGTACGGGAGCCGTCCAGAGGACATACAGGCCGCTATAGGGCCTTCCATCGGTGACTGCTGCTATGAGGTGGATGATTATGTAATGGACCCTGTCCGCCGCCTGGAGGCCGGGCTGAACCTGCCGGCTGCGGCAGAAGGTGCGCGGGCTATATATAGACCATCGGAGACAGACAGCAGCAAAATGATGCTGAACTTGAAAGAATTGAATCAACGCATTATGATAAAAGCAGGAATATTGCCGACTCATATCGAATGTACAACTTGGTGTACAAGCTGTAACAGTGATCTGTTCTTCTCCTACCGGAAGGAAAACGGGGTCACTGGGAGAATGACGAGCTGGATCGGAATAAAGGAGAGTTGACATTTTGGCCTCGCTACAAGAAAGAATAGCCACTACCCGGGAACGTGTCGCACGGGCCTGCGCGGCCAGCGGCCGGGATACCAGTGAAGTCAAGCTGATTGCGGTAACGAAATACGTATCGCTGAATACGGTTGCCGCTGTGCTGGAGGCAGGTCTTGAGGAGATCGCCGAGAGCCGCTGGCAGGATGCGGAGCCGAAATGGAATGCGCTTGGACATAAGGGAATATGGCACTTTATCGGGCATTTGCAGACGAATAAGGTGAAGGACGTTATCGGTAAATTTCAATATATTCACTCTCTGGACCGGCTGTCGCTGGCCAGGGAGCTGCATAAGAAGGCGGAGGCTGCGGGACTTGATGTGAAGGTGTTCCTGCAGGTGAATATTTCAGGCGAGGATACCAAGTTCGGCCTGGCGCCGGAAGCGGTGGAGGACTTCCTGAGGGAGATCGCCCCGCTTGACCGGGTGAAGGTCATCGGACTGATGACGATGGCTCCTCACGAGGAAGACCCCGAGGCGACCCGGCCGGTATTCCGCGGACTCCGCGAGCTGCGTGACCGGCTGAATCTCCTGGGCTTGACACCTGAGCCAATACAAGAGCTGTCGATGGGCATGTCGAATGACTTTGAAGTGGCGATACAGGAAGGAGCCACCCGGGTACGCCTGGGAACGGTATTAGTAGGTCATGAGGAGGGAGAATGATGGGCGTGATGAACCGATTTATGAGTTTCTTGGGCTTGCAGGAGGAAGAGGAGATTGTGGAACGGGAGCAAATCTCCCGCGATGAGGATGAATACGAACCCGCCCCTGTAGAAACACGCAAGAATCAGAGGGCCAACGTCGTCAGCATTCATTCCCAAAAAAATGTGAAGGTTGTGCTCTACGAGCCGCGTTCGTATGACGAGGCGCAGGAGATTGCCGACCATCTGCGTTCACACCGTACGGTAGTAATTAACCTGCAGCGGGTGCGCAATGACCAGGCGATGCGGATTATCGATTTTCTCAGCGGAACTGTTTATGCTCTGGGTGGAGGAATATCCAAAATTGGGGGCAATATATTTATGTGCACACCGGACACCGTGGAGATTCAAGGCTCCATTACCGAGATCCTGGGTGACGAGCAAGATTACAACAGAATGAGGTGAGCAGGTGTTAAACGAAGTATCTTCAATTATATTCATCCTATTTCAGATTTACTATTACATGATTCTCGTATACATTCTGATGTCCTGGCTGCCGAATCTGCGTGAGAACTTTATCGGCGAGCTGCTGGGCAAGCTGGTGGAGCCGTATCTGGCGCCGTTCCGGAGGATTATCCCTCCGCTGTTTGGAACGCTGGATATTTCCCCGATTGTCGCGATTATCATGCTGCGCTTTGCCGCAGTCGGGCTTCAGTCTATCGTAACCTCGGTCTTCGGCTAATCCGATGAAGAATGAAATCTACGGGCATTTCCACCCGGATGAGCGGCCGTTTGTGGACAAGGCCTGGGAGTGGGTCACGAATGCCGGGGAGTATCATGAGACGAAGCTGACCGAATTCCTGGACCCCCGTCAGGCCTATATTCTGCAGAGTCTGGTGAACCGCCATCCCGATGTGATTGTGCGCTGGGAGGGCGGTTCTTCGGATGCCGAACGGAAGCGGGGGCTGGTGGCCCCGGATTACCGTGACCTCACGGAAGAGGCTATGGAGCTTAGCGTGCTGAATATCACCTCAGGCGAACAGAAATTTCTCTCGCTTATGCATGGGGATTATATGGGAGCAATCCTGGGACTGGGCATCACAAGAGGCAAGATCGGCGATATTCATGTGCTGGAAGACGGCTGCCACGTAGTGGTGGCTGCTGACATCGCGGATTACCTGTCCATTCATTTGACCGGTGTACACCGGATTAACGTCAGTACGGAGATTCTGCCGTTATCCGGCCTGCGCAGCAGTGAGGTCAAGCTGGAGGCGATGGAGTTCACAGTGGCTTCCCTCAGGCTTGACGGGATTGCAGCGGATGTCACACGGCTGAGCCGGAGCAAGATTCTGGCCCCAATCAAGGCCGGGCGCGTCCGGGTCAACTGGAAGGTCGAGGAAGACCCGTCCTGCTCGCTGAAGGACGGGGACATGGTCTCTATCCAGGGCTTCGGACGGTTCAAGGTGCTGGAGATCGGCAGCTTGACGAAGAAGGGCCGTTACCGGATTTTGGTAGGCAAATTTGTCTGAAGTCTTTGCAGGATTACAGCTGTGCTTGTCGAAATTGATAATCTCAGGGAAATATGGACATTTAGCAGGCCGTGCGCCGGTAATTGTCTTTCATCTATAATCTTCACCGAAATTTCTAGGAGGTGCACAGCATGCCATTAACACCGCTCGATATACATAACAAGGAATTCTCCCGGAGAATCCGCGGTTATGACGAAGATGAGGTCAATGAATTTCTGGATCAGGTGATTAAGGATTACGAGAGTGTGATCCGGGAGAACAAGGAACTGCACAACCAGCTGTTAACCCTTCAGGAACGCCTGGATCATTTCGTCAATATTGAAGAAAGCCTGTCCAAGACTATTCTTGTAGCCCAGGAGGCTGCGGATGATGTCAAGAACAACTCTAAGAAGGAATCCCAGCTGATCCTCAAGGAAGCGGAGAAGAACGCCGACCGGATTATCAACGAAGCGTTGTCCAAATCCCGCAAGGTGGCGATCGAGACCGAGGAGCTGCGCAAGCAGGCTTCGATCTACCGTACCCGGTTCCGGACGCTGCTGGAAGCCCAGCTGGAGCTGCTGTCCCAGGATGACTGGAATGCGCTGGAGAGCCGTGAGGTTAGCGAGAACGCGCTCTGAGCCTAAGATGATGATTAGCTTGTACCCCTAATACACAAAAACTCCTTAGCAACAGGTCAATCAAGACCTCAAGCTAAGGAGTTTTTTTGTGCCTTTTAAACGGGTACGAATACTTTGCCTGTAATGTGGGTAGGGCCACCCAGATTAATTTCGCCTAGGATATCCTCCAGATTGGAGGCAAAGACTTGAAACGCATAATAGCCTTCAGGAAGATCGGTAAGGATGGTCTGGAACATGGTTGTCATTCGAACCGTCTCATCTTCATCCCCCGGGATGGCGGATTGTTCGGCACTGCCGACGAGGTTTCCATCCAGACGCACTTCAAGCAGGAGCGTGGGCTGAACGGGCGGTGTAGCAAACACGTTCGTAACCAACCAGCCAACCGTTGTAGTGAGCTCTACAAAATTGCTTGGAGCAGAAACAGCCATACCGAATTCTAAAATCAGGCGTTGGGTCCCGTCGATTGGAATGGTAGATCCAAACGATAGGTTGGTATCGACACTCCTGGCAAATTCAACTAGGGTATACGGCATTTTTTCACCTCCCTACGATGGCATAGTTCCATCCTATGTTTTGAGTGAATAATATGTTAGAGACAACATCCTATAGACTGGAAAAATATCGGACTTATGGTGGTGATAGCTATGAATATCCTATTGATAACTTCAGGCTTCCAGGGTGTGTATTCTTTCTTCGAACAGCGTATCACAGAGGCTTTGCTGAAAGCGGGGCATCATTGCAGAGCTGTGCAGCCTGGCAGTGTGTTGAATGGATTGAAGCTTAAACAGCATTCGTGGCAGCCGGAACTGATTTTGCTTATAGGCGGTCTGAAGGTTGCGCAGCCGGTGCTGGAGTTCATCAGACAATCCGGGGTGAAGTCGGCGGTATGGATGACAGAGGACCCTTATTACATGGATTGGACGATTCCGCTGATTGCTTATTTCGATTATATGTTCACCATTGACCAGGCTGCATTGGAGCATTATCGGGCGCTGGGTCATCCGCGTGTCTATCATTTGCCTCTTGGCACAGACCCGAATCTGTTTCATCCCGCAGCCGTATCCGAGGAGTACACAAGTGATCTCTGCTTAGTAGGTGTGCCTTACAGTAACCGGATTGAGCTTATAGAAGCCTTACTTGCAGGCACAGCCTATCGTATCCAACTGGTGGGGCGGGGGTGGGGGCGGTACTATCATGAATGGAAGCACAACGCTAACCGCAATGTGGAGCTGGTGAATGCCTGGGTTCCGCCGGAAACGGCTGCCAATTATTATAACGGGGCGAAAATTGTGCTGAATATCCACCGGCCCTACGCTGAGAAGTACAACCGGAACCGGGCGGGGATTATCGCCACAAGCATCAACAACCGCACCTTCGATGCGGCCAGCTGTGAAGCGTTCCAGCTTACAGATTATAAGAGCGGGCTCCGTCAGCAGTTTGAAGAAGGCACACAGGTGGTTTCGTATCAGGATAAGCATGATTTACTGCAGAAGATCCATTACTACATGGCACATGGCGATGAGCGCAAGCGGATCGCTGAAGCCGCGAGGCAGCAGGTGCTGGCAGCCCATACCTTTGAGCACCGGCTGCATGATTTGTTGATGAACGTGCAAGCTTAATAGACGGATTTACCGGACCTGATAGACGCTTAACAGCCATGCTGTTAGGCGTCTATTCAGGTTTGCCCATAGATTACGAGCGGTATTCTGTCCTCCATTTGAAAATTTAGTCTTCTAACCTATAACGTTTCGAAGAAGGATACATATGATAGCAAGTAAACAGCGGGGGAGGTATTCGATTGCCAAAAGTTACGATCATTATGACCAGCTACAATAAGGCCGCATATGTCGCAAAGTCCATTGAATCCATTCTGAATCAGACGCTTACAGACTTTGAATTCTACCTGATGGATGATAACTCGAATGAAGAAACTCTGAAAGTGATTGAGCCCTATCTCAAGGATAAGAGAATCAAATTTGTCAGAAGCGATACAGAAACTCTGCAGCAGAGAGTGGAGAAGGTCAGATATTCCGCACTGATCAATCAAGCCCTGTATCAAGCCAAGGGAGAGTATATTTCCTATGCCACGGATGACAACTGTTACAGAAATACTAGACTAGAGCAGATGGTGGACTATCTGGAGGAGAACCCCGAGGTCATGATTGCCTACTCTGCATCGCTGGTCAACTACTTGAATGAACACAATGAAGTGACCCGCAGCCAGCTAAGACCGGCCAAAAAAATCGTTTCGGTGGCTCCTTGCGTCATTGATCATTGCTCCATCCTGCACAGAAGCTCCATTCTTCCGGTCATTCATGACAAGTTCGGGTCCTACTGGGATGAGAATCCGGAGTTCTATAGAATTGGCGACGGCCGGTTCTTCTGGCGGCTCAACCAGTTCTGGGATTTCTACCCGGTGGATGAGATTCTGGATGATAACTATATCACCGAGCTGTCCATTCACTACCAATTGGCGCACCAGGAGAAGAGTCAATTCATCCAGATGCTTCCACCGCAGCGAACCTGCAAGGAGCTGAGAGAAGAGCTGAAATCCATTCAGCAGCAAAAGAAATAAGGTCTCTGCCATAGAAAGGTACCACGAGGAGGGAAAACGGATTGTCTATCTATCTGTCCAATTACTGGTCGCTCTATAGTGAATTTATCCATGTTGCGCAGGAGCTGAAATACAGGAATATCCCTCTGGCCCTGATGACGAACTTCTATCAGCAAATCAATGATGAGCTTAGAAGCGAGATGGGGAGCAGTGATTTTAAGCTGAAGCTGGAGCATTCCGGTATTCAAGAGCAGCACCAGATTCAGCCTTTCTTTGAAAAGTGGGTTGCGCCGCTCTATCAGCCCGTGAAGTCCAATCTGAAGGGCAAAATACTGATTAATCTGGACTATATCAGAATGTCGGAGCAAACGATCAGCGAGCATTTCAGCGGAAATTCGGCTATGATTCTATCCCGTTCCAGAGCGGATGAGTTATTTGGCATCCCCAATGTTTACAGCCTGGGCTACAAGCAGGACACCAAAGCTGAGGCGGAAGAGCTGATCCAGCGGGCGGCGGAGCTATTCGCTAAGGCCGAAGGACACCCTGCATTCAGTAATGAATTTTTTACCCAGACCTTCCTAAGCCGGATTCCTTCCATTGTAGATACGATTGAAATGGTGTTTAATCTCTACAATGACCTGCCGGTAGCCGCTGTAATGGTAGGTACGACAGAGGATGTTGCCAGCCGGACACTTGCCGTCGTTGCAGGGATTAAGGGGATTCCCAGCGTATGTCTGCAGCACGGAATTCTGATGGGAGAGGAAGCATTCATTCCTGTATTCTCCAGCCATATCGGAATCTACGGGCAATATGAACACGACTGGTATACGAGAAGAGGGCTTGAAGCGGAGCGAATTGTGATCACCGGCCACCCGCGTTATGATGATATCTTTACTTCGAAGCCCACCGCTATAGAATCTTTTAGGGAAACCTACCAGCTTGATCCTCATAAAATCACCTTACTAATCGCTACCGGACCGACGCTGGATGAATACAAGATCCGCACCCTGCTCACCCAATTGGCCTCACATCCGCAGTTTCAGCTGATCATCAAGCCCCATCCCTGGGAGCTGTCCAAGAAGCTGATTTCGCTGTATACCGAGTATGAAGAAGAATATAGCAATGTTCATGTGGTTACCGACCGAAAGGCTGACACCCGTGAGCTGATTATGAAATCGGACGCTGTGGTCGCCACCCTCTCCACGGTTGCCCTGGAAGGCCTTTTATTCGACAAGCCTGTATTTGTCTACAAATTCATTCAGGCCAACCGTGAATATGATTACTATGATGCCCTTGATCCCTATATTCAAAAAGAACCGGCTGATCTGACCCGAATGGTGGCCCATTATTTCTCCAGCAATAAAGAGAAAGTAAACTACAAGACTGTGATGGATAAGTTCTTGCAGCAATCCTATCAGATTGAGCAATCCGGCCGGAGACTTGCCGAATTAATGGACCGCCTGATCCAGGGAAGACCCAAGCTATGAACAGGGGGGAGGAGGAGATGTTCTTTAGGAACAAGAAAATTCTGGTCATTGGAGGAACCGGCACGATCGGGAAAAGTATTGTGAAGCTCCTGCTGAAGCAGGGGCCTCAGATCATCCGGATTCTCAGCAGAGATGAATATAAACAGTTCGAGCTGCAGGATGAGCTGCAAGGGAACGCAAGGCTTAGCTATCTGATCGGCGATGTCCGGGATTATGACCGCGTGCTGGCTGCGATGGAGGGGATAGATTATGTGTTCCATACAGCTGCTATGAAGCATGTATCCTTCTGTGAATATAACCCGTTCGAGGCTGTACTAACGAATATTATCGGCACTCATAACGTGATTCAGGCAGCGAAGCAGCAGAAGGTACACAAGGTCGTTTTTACAAGCACAGATAAGGCCATTTCACCGACCAATAACTACGGAGCCACCAAGCTGTCTGCGGAGAAGCTGATTTCCTCTGCCGTCACCTCGGGAGCCTCTGGCCAAACGGTGTTCTGCACGGTGCGGTTCGGGAATGTGATGGGGTCCAGAGGGTCTGTCATTCCCTTGTTTGTGAAGCAGGCGAGAGAAGGCAGATCGATCACCGTAACAGATCTGTCCATGACAAGGTTCATGATGACGCTGGAGCAGGCGACCCGGCTCACCGTTCAGTCCCTGCAGCTGGCGAAGGGCGGTGAGACTTTTATTCTGAAGATGCCCGTGATCAGGCTGAAGGATCTGGCTGAGGTTGTGGCCGAGGAGGCACCGAAGAAATACGGGACCCGCCCGTCTGCGGTGAAGATTCTGGAGATCGGCCTGAAGCCCGGTGAGAAGAGGTACGAAGAGCTGATGACCCACGAGGAATCCTTAACCGCCTATGAATTAAAGGATGTATACATTGTCCCTTCCCCCTATGCTGCACCGCAGTCCTACCGGGGAGCAGGCAGGCCGAAGCCGGGCACCTACAGCTCCGAAGGAGAGATCCCGCTGACCAAGGAGCAGGTAAGGAAGCTGGCATCGGAACAAAATCTAATCTAGTGGAGGCTACTATGAATATACTTGTAACCGGAGGCACAGGCTTCATCGGCAGATCGGTGGTCGGACGTTTGTTAAAGGATGGACAAAGGGTATGGATCATTGATAATCTGGCGAATTCTTCACTGGATAATCTGAAAGAGTATGAAGATCACGAGCATTTGCAGAAGGTGCAGATCATGGACCTCAAGGACAGAGAAGCCTTGAAGGAGATTTTCCGGGAGCATACTTTCGACCTGTGTTACCATCTGGCAGCAAGTATCAATGTGCAAGACAGCATAGATGATCCTGAGACCACGTTCAACAATGATACACTGGCCACCTTCTATCTGCTGGAGGAATGCCGCAAGCAGCAGGTGAAGATGGTCTTCATGAGTACCTGCATGGTCTACGCCAGAGCTACGGATGAGCAGGGAATTGACGAGCAATCCCCCATCAAGCCAGCCTCTCCTTATGCCGGTGCCAAGATTGCTGCGGAGAATATGGTGCTATCCTATTACTATGCTTATGATCTGCCGGTGGTCGTTGTAAGACCGTTCAACACCTATGGTCCCTATCAGAAAACCGGCGGCGAAGGCGGCGTTGTGGCGATCTTCATCCACAGCAAATTAAAGGGCGAGCCGCTGAATATCTACGGAGACGGCACCCAATCACGGGATCTATTATACGTGGGGGACTGTGCAGATTTCGTGGTGGAGGCGGGCTACAGCGACAAGCTGCATGGAGAAATTGTCAATGCAGGCACGGGTGTGGATATCACTGTCAATCAATTGGCCGAGCTTATTGCAGACGGGCAGGCCCCCATCCATCACGTTCCGCATATTCACCCACAGAGTGAGATCCAGAAGCTGTTATGCAATTACAACAAGGCAGAGAAGCACTTGTCCTGGACGCCCAAGGTTACGATCCAAGAGGGCATCCGGCGGACAGAGCAATGGATTCTTGAGACCTTTCACCGAAAGGAGCCGAACCAGTCATGAGTAAAAGCAAACTGGCCATTGACGGCGGGAAGCCTGTACGTGCCCACTACCTGCCGTATGGGAGACAGATGATCGATGACGAGGATATTGAGTCCGTGGTCAAGGTGCTGCAAAGTGATTATTTGACCAGCGGCCCGGCCATTGAGCAATTCGAAGCAGAGATCGCAGCGTTTACTGGGGCAAAATATGCGGTGGCCTTCTCCAGCGGAACTGCGGCATTGCACGGGGCCTGTTATGCCGCCGGGATCGGCGAAGGCGATGAGGTGATTACGACTCCCATGACGTTTGCTGCCACGGCGAATTGTGTGCTGTATCAGGGGGGCGTACCGGTATTCGCGGATATCGATCCGCTGACGTACAATATTGATCCGCAGCGGATCAGAGAGAGCATAACCGCGAGAACGAAAGCGATTATCCCGGTCCATTTCACCGGCCAGCCGGCACAGCTGGATGAGATTCTGAAGATTGCCCGGGAGCATAATCTGATCGTGATTGAGGATGCCGCCCATGCGCTTGGCGCCAGATATAAGGATAGAAGCATCGGGGCTATCGGGGATATGACCATGTTCAGCTTCCATCCTGTAAAGCATATAACAACGGGCGAAGGCGGAATGATTACGACCAATAACCCGGCGTATTATGAGAAGCTGCTGCAGTTCCGCACGCACGGCATCACCAGGGATGAGCGCAAGTTAAGGGAGAACCACGGACCCTGGTATTACGAGATGCAATTCCTCGGATACAACTACCGGATCACAGATATCCAGACGTCACTCGGCATCTCCCAGCTGCGCAGAATCGGAAGCTTCATTGAGAAGCGCAAGCAGCTTGCAGCCTTGTATCTGCAAGAGCTGAGTAGTGCCAAGGAGCTTATTCTGCCGCATCAGCTTCCCGAGGCAGAGTCGAGCTGGCATCTGTTCATTGTCAGACTTCAGCTCGTAAGGCTGAAGGCCACCCGCAAGACGGTCTTTCAGGCGTTGCAAAAGGAAAACATCGGAGTCAACGTCCACTACATTCCCGCCTATCTGCATCCGTACTACGAAAGCTTGGGATTCAAGAAGGGGATCTGTCCGGTCGCTGAAAGCTGCTACGAAGAATTCATTACGCTCCCGCTGTATGCGGGCATGGAAGCTGAAGATGTGATGGATGTGGTCGCCGCGGTCAAGAAGGTGATCCGCCACTACTCCAAGTGAAAATAGAGAAGGGAGTGATTAATGTGGCCAAAGTGAAGGTGATTGCCGAGATTGCCAATGCCCATATGGGCGACCCCGGCCGGCTGCGGGAGCTGATCCTCGCAGCCGCACGCAGCGGCGCTGACGGGGTGAAATTTCAATGGTTCCATTACGACAGCCTAGCGGTGCCGGATTTCATCCATTATCAGACGTATATCGATTTGTTCATCAGCAAGCAGCAATGGGCGGAGGCGGTACAGCTTGCCAAGGATGCGGGGCTGGAGGTCTGGGTAGATCTCTATGATGAATGGGGGGCCGGGCTGCTTACGGAGCTTGAAGGTCAGGTAGACGGCTTGAAATTACCGACAACCGTCTTACAGTCGCTCCCCTTGATTCAAGCCCTGCACAGGTTCGATAAGCCCTTACTCATCGGCGTAAGCGGCTGGCTGGAGGAAGAGATGGATTCCCAATTATCCTACATCCGGAGTCATTTCAAAGGCCCCATCGTGCTAATGCACGGCTTCCAGGGCTATCCGACCCGGACGGAGGAGTCTAATCTGAGCCGGATCGCCCATATTAAGCAGACCTATCAGCTGGAGGTGGGCTTCGCGGACCATGAGGATGCCGATCATGAAATGGCGGTTGATCTTCCGGTCTATGCCTATCTGCTGGGCGCCAGTGTCATTGAGAAGCATATCACTCTGAATCGTGCGGAGAAGGGCATTGACTATTATTCGGCGCTTACGCCCGAGGAATTCTGGCGGATGGTGGATAAGCTGCGCCGGGCAGAGTGTGTACTGGGCAGCCTCGAAATTAAGGAATCGGAAAGAAGGTATCTGGAGGATTCCTCTCTGAAGATCATCTCCCGTACGGAGCTGCACCCTGGTGAAATCATCACGCCTGCGAACATATGCTATAAACGTTCCTCTAAGTCGGATGCCCTCATGGCCCGCAATGCTTCGGTGCAATTCCCTATGATTGCAACGGCAGCAATACCAGCGAACACACCCATCACGCCCAGGAAGGTAAAAGTACCCAAAATCTGCATCGCCGTCATCTGCAGATTGAAATCCACCCGGCTCCGCCGCAAGGCGCTGCGCGAGATTCACGGCATTCCAGCCATCGAGAGATGCCTGATGAATTGTCTGGCTGTGCCGGGCGGCTATGAGGTGGTGCTGGCCACCTCGGATCTGCCGGACGACCAGCCCCTTACAGCGTTCACCCTGAACCATCAGGTGAAGGTGGTAACCGGCGACCCGGACAATGTGGCTGCAAGAATGCTGAGCGTGGCTGAAGCGGCCCAGGCAGATATCGTAGTCCGGGTCACCGGTGACAATCCGGCGATCTCCCCGGAGATGCTTCAGTTTTTGATAGACCGGCATCTGGCAAGCGGTGCGGACTTTACCTACGCCAAGGAGTCGACCATGGGTACGGTGGGGGATGTGTTTACCGTTGAAGCGCTGAGAAGGCTGCTGCACTATTCCAATCCGCTTACGCATGCGGAGTATCTGTCCTTTTACTTTTTCAACAATCCGCAGCTCTTCAAGATCAATGCTGTGGATCTTCCTGCAGAGTGGGTGCATCCCGAGTGGCGGTTAACCATGGATGAGATTCAGGATCTGGAGCTGTTCGAGGCGATCTACCAGGCACTGGATGTGGGTGCAAGACCGCTGTACTTCGAAGAATTGAAGGCATTCCTGCAGGGCCACCCTGAGATGGCTGAGCGCAACCGGGGCATTCAGGTGAAATGGCGGGATGATACGGAGCTGGTCAAGGAGCTGAATGAAGCAACCACCCTGAAAAAGAGACCATAACGTTAGCGAGGCTTCGGATGATGACGAATAGAGCGAGCCTTGTGCTGGGTACAGCCCAGTTAGGCGGAAATTACGGGATTGCGAATACAGCTGTCAATTTCTCTATACAACAGAGGAACGAACTGCTCCAATATGCCCTCTCCTCGGGGATCGGTTATTTGGATACCGCACCGGGATATGGGGACAGCGAGTCTATCATCGGAGATTGCCTGGAAGGTGCAGATCCGCAGAGCCGGCCGCAGATTGTGACGAAGCTTCCTTCCGTCCAGCGGTTAGGACTGCGCACGGAGGAAGCGCGGAGGAGGTTCGTCACCTCTTCTGTCCGCTCTTCCCTGAACCGGCTGAAGTGCTCTGCGCTGGATGTCTGTCTCTTGCATGATCCGCTGGATCTGCCCTACCAGGGCGGTGAGATTCTGCGAATGCTGCAGGAGCTGAAGCAGCAGCAGCTCATCCGTAGAATCGGTGTATCCGTGTATGATGCGGAGGATATTGCGAATTTTATGCGCGCGGAGGACCTGGACAGCATTCAAATTCCGTTGAATGTGCTGGACCAGAGATGGATAACGAATGGAATGCTGAAGCGGCTCGCCCGGAAGGGCACAGAAATCTTCGTCCGCAGTGTCTATCTGCAAGGCCTGCTGCTGATGGCACCGGAGCAGCTTCCGGCGGGGCTGAAGCAGGCGGAGCAGCCATTGTTACGATTAATCAGGTACAGCGAGGAAACCGGGATACCCGTTAAAGAGCTGTGCTTCCTCTATGTGAGAGATCTTCCGGGGATATCCGGGATGGTGATTGGTTGCGAGACGGTGGAACAGGTGCAGGAGAACCTGCGGATGATGGCGTTGCCCCCTCTAAGCCGGGCAGTGAGGCATAAGCTTGGTGAATCCTTTACGGATATTCCTGTAGAGATCATTGACCCCAGGAGGTGGAAGTAACCGGATGCGTACTCTTCAAGAAATATTTAATCTGCAAGGCAAGGCAGCGGTTGTGACCGGAGGGGCTGGTTATCTGGGCACAGCTATAGCAGAGGGGCTGGCTGAGGCTGGCGCGACAGTCTATCTGGTCAGCTCGAACGTGCAGCGCTGCAAGGAGGCGGCGGAGGCCATTGCCCGGACAACCGGAGCAGCCTGCTTCGGCAAGGCAATGGATATCCGGGATGAAGCATCAGTCAGAGAATGTATTCAGAGCATCGCCGAAGCGGCCGGAAGCATCGATATTCTGGTGAATAATGCCGCGTTCAGCTCAGCCGCCAAGCTGGCCGTCATGAGTGAAGAGCAGTGGCTGGCCGGGCTGGACGGGACGATCAATGGAACCTTCAGATGTGTCAAGGCCGTCCTGCCCTATATGGTTGAACAAAAGAGAGGCTCCATCATTAACGTCTCCTCGATGTATGGGCTGGTCTCGCCGAACCCGGAGGTCTACGGAGACAGCGGGATGGATAATCCCGCCAATTACGGGGCCGGTAAAGCGGCGATTGGCCAGTTTACCCGTTACATTGCCTGCCACTTCGGGACACACGGAATCAGGGCCAATACGGTATCGCCTGGGCCTTTTCCTAATGCAGCGGTTCAAGCCGATCCGCAGTTCATCCGGCAGCTGGAGAGGAAGAATCCGCTGGGCAGGATCGGCACTCCTGAAGATTTGAAGGGAGTCATGGTATTCCTGGCTTCTGCCGCTTCAAGCTATGTTACAGGTGAGAATATCTCTGTTGACGGAGGCTGGACCGCATGGTAAGCACAGCAGATAAGCAGATGAATATATGGATTCGCGCCGATTCCTCGTATTCTATGGGCACGGGCCATATTATGCGCTGCCTCACACTTGCAGGCGGACTTGCCGCCAGGGGCGGGCAGGTCACCTTCATCTGCCGCGAGCTGCCGGGGAATCTGGCAGATTATATCAGGGGGCAGGGCTATGCGGTGGAGCTGCTTCCGCCGCCGGATGATCCGTCATACGCCGCATTCTGGCTTCAGGTGGACTGGCGGACCGATGCCCTGGAGACAGTGCAGCGGCTGGAGGGAGCTGCTCCTGCAGATTGCCTCATTGTTGACCATTACGGCATTGATAAGCGGTGGGAGACAATGGTCCAGAGGAAAGTGAAGAAGCTGGTGGCCATCGACGATTTGGCGGACCGTCCGCATGAGTGTGATCTGCTGCTGGACCCCAATCCATCCGCTGCCCGGGACCGCTACCAGGGGTTGCTTCCCGCTTATTGCACGAAATTGACAGGCACATGCTATACGCTGCTGCGGCCGGAATTCCGTGCGGCTAAGCTGGGGCTGGCTGAACGGGACGGAAGCATAAGCCGGGTTCTGGTGTTTTTTGGCGGCACAGATCCTACGGGGGAGACCCTGAAGACCTTACAAGCACTACAGAGCCCCGCATTCGCAAACCTGCGGTTGGATGTAGTGGCAGGAGGAATGAACCGCCGCAAGGATGACATCGCAGCCTTATGCGGCACGATGCCACAGGCCAGCTTCCATTGTCAGATTGATTATATGGCTGACTTGATGCAGAAGGCAGACCTCTCCATCGGAGCAGGCGGAAGTACGACCTGGGAGCGCTGTTACCTGGGCCTGCCTTCACTGTGTATTATTACGGCGGATAATCAGCGGGAGATCACGGCCTTGGTTCATGCGCAGGGGGCTGCACTTTGCCTGGGGAAGAGTAACGAGGTGACCGCTCAAACAATTGAGCAGGGGCTTAATTCTATGCTCGCTAACCCGCCCAGAGTACGGGCCATGTCTGAGCAGGCGCTCCGCCTGATGGGCGAGGATAAATGGGATGAGGTCATAGACAGGATTATGGGAGGGGACTATGGCAGACCTAAGGGACTACAGGCTTGAGAAGCTGGGCCAAGAGCATAGCCGGCTCATATGGGAATGGCGCAATGCGGATCATATCAGGCCCTATATGAATCATGACGGGATCATTGCGCTGGAAGAGCATCTTAGCTGGATGGATGCTATTGCCGAGGATACCAGCCGGGTGGTTCGAATCTGTTACTATCTGGACACACCGGTAGGCTTCGTGCAGTTCTCACAGATCGACAGGGTCCATAAGACCTGTGAATGGGGCTTTTATATAGGGGACATGAGCTGTCCCCCCGGCTCCGGCACCATGATGGGAATCTTGGCACTGGAGCATATTTTCCAGGTGGAGCAGCTAAGTAAGGTGTGCGCGCAAATCCTGGATTTCAATCAGCGGAGCCTGTCCTATCACCGCAAGCTAGGCTTCATAGAGGAAGGCAGGCTAGGCAGGCAACGGATCAGAAATCATCAGCCAGTGGATGTGGTCTTGATGGCCCTGTTCCGGGAGCAATGGGAGAAGCACAGGCTACGGCTGACAGAGGAGGCAACGACAGGCCATGAAGGAAATAAAGATCGGTAACCGCACCATCGGCAGCGGGCATCCGCCTTTTGTGATCGCGGAGATGTCCGGTAATCATAATCAGTCTCTGGACCGTGCGCTCGAAATCGTTAAGGCCGCCGCCGGGGCGGGTGCACATGCGTTCAAAATCCAGACCTATACGCCGGACACCATGACGCTTAATCTACGGAATAAGGATTTCATGATTGGGGATTCGAATGGACTGTGGAAGGGGAAATCGCTGTATGAGCTGTATGCTGAGGCGTATACGCCCTGGGAGTGGCATGAGCCTATCTTTGCTTCGTGTAGGGCGCTCGGGATGATTCCGTTCAGCACCCCGTTCGATGAGTCCTCGCTCGAATTCCTGGAGACCCTCGGCGTCGACTGCTACAAGATTGCTTCCTTCGAAAATAATGATATTCCCTTATTGCGAAAGGTAGCCTCCAAAGGGAAGCCGATGATCATCTCGACCGGAATGGCTTCGCTTGGCGATATTGAACAGGCTGTCCAGACCATAACTGAAGCCGGCTGCCGGGAGTATATCCTGCTCAAATGCACCAGCAGCTATCCGGCTTCGCCCGGGAATACCAACCTCAATACCATTCCGTATCTGCGCGACGTCTTCCGTGCTCAGGTGGGCCTGTCCGACCATACCCTGGGCGTAGGGGCCGCTGTGGCAAGCGTGGCGCTGGGCAGTACGGTGATCGAAAAGCATTTCACCCTTAACCGTGCGGAAGGCGGGGTGGATGCTGCATTCTCCCTGGAGCCGGCAGAATTCGCTTCCCTGGTCCGGGAGACAGATACGGCCTGGAGGGCGCTCGGCGGCGTCTCCATCGGGCCCACCCCCGAAGAAGAGAAATCCCTGCAATTCAGACGGTCTGTCTATACCTCCAAGGACATCAAGGCCGGAGACCTGCTCACTACGGATAACCTCAAAGTCATTCGTCCCGGCTACGGCCTCGCGCCCCAATATTATGATCTGCTTCTCGGCAAACGCCTCAGAACCGATCTGCCCGTCGGCACCCCGCTGA
The DNA here is from genome assembly GCF_038005345.1 of Paenibacillus sp. FSL H8-0122. Lineage (NCBI taxonomy): Bacteria > Bacillati > Bacillota > Bacilli > Caryophanales > Paenibacillaceae > Paenibacillus > Paenibacillus sp. FSL H8-0122. Next base: position 1,138,346 of record NZ_JBBOTB010000001.1, read on the forward strand.
GCTGGGACCTGCTGCTGTAATCCGCCTTGACAATTGGGGCGAAAACGTCTATAACTAGAACATATCTGTATCCATTGAATCCAAATTCGATGACGGGACAAGTACGATAAGGTAACGTTCTCCAGAGAGTCGGTGCTTGCTGCGAGCCGATCGTTCACGCCTTACCCGAAGATCCTCCCCTAGAAGCTAAGCTGAAGCGTGTAATACGTGCGTAGGCTCCGCCGTCTGCCGGACGTTATCCCGGACCCGCAAGGTTGTCTATTGCCTGCGGACTGAGATTGTACTGAATCCACACCCTTAGGATGTGCGTGCAGTGCAGATTAGGGTGGTATCGCGAGCGCTGTCTCGCCCCTTTGGGGGCGGGGCGGCGCATTTTTGTGTGGTGGGCATCCCCCTAAATCCCCCTTCCAAGGGGGACCCCAAGGGCTGGCCGCCCTCTGGACACCCGCAACAAGTGCTTATCGAGGTTGGAGAGGCGTCCGCGGAAGGGGAAAAATTTGTTCGGCGTAGGACCGGCCCTTCTTAGGCTGCCCTATCGGGTTCGCCTGCGGGGCCTTAACAGCGCAAACGGCAAAGCCCCGGGCGCGCCCGTCCAGTGCTGCCCTCCGGGTTCGCGGGCCGGGTGGCCCAAGAGTCAACGGCAAGCCCCCCGACCAGTGCTGCCCTCCGGGTTCGCGGGCCGGGTGGCCCAAGAGCTAACGGCAAGGCCCCGTCCAGTGCTGCCCTCCGGGATCGCGGGCCGGGGGCCCAAGAGTCAACGGCAAGCCCCCCGTCCAAGTAGCTGCCCTCCGGGTTCGCGGGCCGGGTGGCCCAAGAGCTAACGGCAAGGCCCCGTCCAGTGCTGCCCTCCGGGTTCGCGGGCCGGGTGGCCCAAGAGCCAACGGCAAGGCCCCGTCCAGTGCTGCCCTCCGGGATCGCGGGCCGGGTGGCCCAAGAGCCAACGGCAAGGCCCCCGTCCAGTGCTGCCCTCCGGGTTCGCGGGCCGGGTGGCCCAAAAGTAACGGCAAGGCCCCACGCAGTTAAGGCCCCGCAGGCGTACCCGTCAGGGCAGCCTAAGAAGGGCCGAGGACTCCGCCGAAGTAATCCTTCCCTTCCACTGACCCTGCTCCTCGCACGATGCACTTATTTCGGGTGTCCAGAGGGCGGCGCCCTTGGGGCCCTCCCTTGGCGAAGGGAGGGTTTGGGAGGGATCGAAAAGCTTTAAAGTTTTAAAATCTTTTTAAAAGAAGAAGGCTCGGATGATATCCGATACAGTTTAAGACTAAACGAAGGGATTGACCATCATGCATAAGGTAGACGTCAAAGAAAAAGCCCGGGCCAGAGATGTCCGGATCTTGAAAAAGTGGAGCGAGGAGGACACGTTCCGCCGCTCGATGGAGAACCGCGAGGGACGCCCGAACTATGTGTTCTATGAAGGGCCGCCCACCGCGAACGGGGTGCCGCATATCGGGCACGTGCTGGGTCGGGTCATCAAGGACTTCATCGGCCGCTATCAGACCATGAAGGGCTTCCGCGTCATCCGCAAAGCGGGCTGGGACACGCACGGCCTGCCGGTAGAGCTCGGGGTGCAGAAGAAGCTCGGCATCTCCGGCAAGCAGGATATCGAAGAATACGGTGTGGAGAAGTTCATCAAGGAATGTAAGGAAAGTGTATTCGGCTATGAGAAGCAGTGGCGCGAGTTCACAGAAGCGATCGGTTACTGGACAGATCTGGATCATCCGTATGTAACGCTGGACAATACGTATATCGAGAGCGTGTGGAACATCCTGGCTACTGTTCATGAGAAAGGCCTGATGTACCGGGGGCACCGCGTTAGCCCGTACTGCCCGAGCTGCCAGACGACCCTCAGCTCCCATGAAGTAGCCCAGGGGTATAAGACAGTTAAGGATCTGAGTGCCACCGCCAAGTTCAAGCTGGACGGCAGCGGCGACTATGTGCTGGCCTGGACGACTACGCCTTGGACGCTTCCGGCGCACATGGCGCTGGCGATGAATCCGGTTATGGAATATGTGCGTGCGCAGCAGGAAGACGGCGTGTATGTACTGGCTAAGAATCTGGTGGACGATGTGTTGAAGGGCGAGTACACTATCCTGTCGACACACACAGGCGCTGACTTTATCGGCCAGAGCTACACACCGCCGTTCGGTTATATCAAGGCAGAGAAGCATAATGTGATTGTCGGAGCCTCTTTTGTAACGGACTCCAGCGGTACCGGGATCGTACATATGGCTCCGGCTCACGGGGAAGACGACTATAAGAGCTGCCGCGAGAATGGGATCAGCTTCGTGAATGTAGTGGATGCTTCCGGGAAATACACGGATGTAGTGAGTGATTTTGCCGGACGGTTCGTGAAGGACTGTGACCTTGATATCGTGAAGGTGCTGTCTGAACGCGGCCTGCTCTACCACAAAGAGAAATACGAGCACAGCTATCCGTTCTGCTGGCGCTGCGACACCCCGCTGCTCTATTACGCAACAGACAGCTGGTTCATCCAGACGACAGCGATCAAGGATCAGCTGATTGCCAACAATAACAGTGTGGACTGGTACCCGGACCATGTGCGCGAAGGCCGCTTCGGCAAGTTCCTGGAGGAGCTGGTGGACTGGAATATCAGCCGTAACCGTTACTGGGGTACACCGCTTAACGTATGGGTCTGCCAGGATACCGGCAAGGAATTCGCACCGCACAGCATTGCCGAGCTGAGAGCGATGGCTATCGGGGAAGTGGCAGAGGATATCGAGCTGCACAAGCCGTACGTGGATAATATCCAGCTGCGCAGCCCGTTCAGCGAAGGAGGCATCATGGTCCGCACCCCGGAAGTGATCGACGTCTGGTTCGACAGCGGCTCAATGCCGTTCGCCCAGAGTCATTACCCGTTCGAGAATCAAGACCGGTTCGAGGACCAGTATCCGGCAGATATGATCTGCGAAGGGATCGACCAGACGCGCGGCTGGTTCTACAGCCTGCTGGCGGTATCTACCTTGTTCACAGGCAAGGCTCCGTATAAGGCGGTTATCGCCCACGGCCATATTTTCGATGAGAACGGCCAGAAAATGTCCAAATCCAAAGGCAATGTCATCGATCCATGGGAAATCATGAACGAATACGGCACGGATGCCTTCCGCTGGGCCATTCTGTCTGACAGTGCGCCGTGGAACAACAAGCGGTTCTCGCGCGGTCTGGTCGGGGAGACGAAGTCCAAGGTAGTGGACACTCTGGTGAACACGCATGCTTTCCTTACGCTGTACGCCGGAATCGACGGCTATGATCCTGCGGATCACCCGTTCAAGGTGTCTGGGCATAAGCTCGACCGCTGGATTCTGTCCCGCCTGAACAGCCTGATCGTGCTGGTGGATAAAGGGCTGGCCGTGAATGATTTCGTGAACACCTCCAAGGCGATTGAGAATTTCGTGGATGAGCTGAGCAACTGGTACATCCGCCGTTCCCGTGACCGGTTCTGGGGCAGCGGGCTGGGCGAAGAGAAGCTGGATGCTTACCGCACCCTTACGCATGTTCTGCTGACCACGGCCAAGCTGATGGCTCCATTCACTCCGATGCTGTCCGAGGATATCTTCACGAACCTGGGCGGCGGGGAGAGCGTGCATCTGGCAGACTATCCCGCAGCGGATGAGAACCTGATCGACCTTGCTCTGGAAAAAGATATGGAGTACGCCCGCGGCATCGTCGAGCTGGCCCGTAACGTCCGCAACGAGAGCGGCATCAAGAACCGCCAGCCGTTGTCCGAGCTGATTGCATCCACGCCTGACAACTTCAACGTGGCGGATTATGAAGAGCTGATCAAAGAAGAGATCAACGTCAAAAATATTGTCATCGAGCACAGCGACAGCGGCTTCGTAGACTTCACCCTGAAGCTGAACCTGAAGGTAGCAGGCAAGAAATACGGCAAGAGCGTCGGCTTCCTGCAAGGCTTCCTCAAAGCGATGGATAGTGACGCTACCCGCAAAGCAGTGCAAGAAGGCGTTATCGCCATTGTGTCACCGGACGGAGAAGAGCTGCAGATTACGTCCGAGGAGCTGCTGGTGGAGAAGCAGGCCAAACCAGGCTTTGCCTCCGCTTCCGGCTATGGACTGACCGTGGCCTTGAACACGGAAATCACGCCGGAGCTGGTACAGGAAGGCTGGGTACGCGAAGTCGTACGTGCGGTGCAGGATTACCGCAAACGTCTGGATCTGCCGATCGACAAGCGGATTGCCCTGACGCTGCATGTCGATGACGAGCTGAAGGCAGCGGTGACTGCATTCGAGCATGTGCTGCGTGAGAATGTACTGGTGACTACGGTTGATTTTGACGGAGAGTATACCTATGAGACCGTGGATGCCGGCGGCAAGAGCATCGGTATTCATATCGGCGCTTAACTCCAGAGCGGCCGCGCATTTCCTGCATTACTTGTCCCTGTATGGCATATACTAGCCGCAAAGGAAAAGGTTCCACGGGTTAGAATGCAAATGACGAGCCCTGTGCTTGAAGAGAGAACTCTCTTTGACCGGGCTCGTTTGTTTTGCGGCTTATAGACAACCAGGAGGTGCAGGGGCATGGGCGGATGGAAAGGCGGGAAGAGTCCTGCGGAGCAGCCGAAGCAGCCGGAAGGGCCGGGCAGAATTTCGATCAGAACCACGGACAGAGGGAATAACAGGGAGGACTCGCCGCATGAGAAGCAGCCCCCGCATTCTGGAGCAGGCCCTTCGGGCAAGACAGAACCGGGCGCAGAATATCCTGGGACAAGTCAGCCAGCCGCTTCTCCCCGTTCTAAGCCTACAGTATCTGTCACAGCAACCGTTGATCCGGCCGACCTTCCCCCGGAAGAGAAGCTGAACGCCCTGTACCGGATGACCACGAGTCTGGCCCAGCAGATGGAGAAGTCACGAATCTCGGAATATACCGAGCTGCTGTATTCCCCGTTCCGGCTAATCTGGCTGAACATTCTCTCCGGCGTGGCCAGGGGGCTGGGGATTGCGCTCGGATTCACTTTTTTTGCAGCGACGATTATTTATGTGCTTCAGGTGCTTGGTGCACTCAATCTGCCGATCATCGGCGATTATATCGCGGATATTGTACGGATTGTCCAGCATCAACTGGAGCTGAAGACGTTCTGAGCGGCGCTGAACCTGAAATAACCCCACATTGTGGGGCAGTACTAGTTAGACAGAAATGGAACAGGGTTCTAAGACAAGCACAGGGATAGTTGTAGAATGTACACCTAAATGCAGCGAAATAGCCTGCTTTAGACGGATAACTGTATTCTGTACAACTAAATTTGCCTAAAGAGGACCGAACTTAGCGAAGAAGGCTTTTTAAATGTACGGAATGCAACTAAACGAGATATAGCCTATGAATCAGATGTTTTAGTTGTACAAAGTGCAATTAAGCCTCTCCAGCTCTCTCATCGGATCGTTCCTAACCATTGCCAAGCATTAGCTGGGCCATGGTTTGTGCTCACTTGCTGTGCCAGCTGTGCTACTTCCGTTCTTTTCGAGTCGGGTCCAGCAGGTAGTCGCCTTCCTCGTCGTCCATGTAATGACGGTAGCTGTTGCCCTTGATAATCATCAGATGATTGCCTGAAATGTCGGTGGCCACGAAATTCTCCCAGGGCTCCACGAAGCCCTCGGTTTCGTCCGCTTCGATCTCCATATCATTGTAGGAGCCGATGTTGTTCCCTTCTGCCATAGCCGGCGAATCCGAGTTGCCCCAGCTCTCCACGATCTGCCAGGCATCCTCGCCATCGAACCCGTTCTGGTCGTCCCGCTCATCCAGACTGGTGCGGCCAAACGGCGGAGACAGCAGCTCCTCCTCGGCCGGCCGGGTGAACGGAGCACTCTGACGGGGAGCATGCTCTTTCGTGTAGCGGGTGGAGGGAAGGGCGGCCAGTCGCTCATAGGGAATAGGTTCGCCGCTGGCGATGCAGATGCCGTAGGTTCCTTCGTCCATCGCCCGCAGGGCTGATTCAATATCATCCAGCTCATGCTCATCCCGCTCCAGCAGGGAGATATCCATGGAACGGTTATACAGCTCTGTGGCAGCATCGCCGGGATGGTTATCGATTTCCGACAGCTCACCCGTGTTGTCACGCATAGCCTCCTGCAGTCCGTATTGTCCGCTATTGCTTAGCCTGTGCTTGATATCCTCCTGCTGCTGCAGAAGAGCAGTACGCAGCCCGGAGAGCTGCTGTGGTGTCAGATGGCTCATTGCTGTGAGCTCCTTTCGGTAGCTAATCGCTGAAACGGTACCGTCCTTTCAAAGGACGGCAAAGCCGGTTCCGCTTGTACGGATAGCTTGGCCTCCGGGGCCCTTTTTTAGCGCTGGCAAATAGTGCCCTTCCTTAACCGGTTTGCCTGGTCATGCAATAGACGGGTTCTTGAGGCCTGTGCTACAATATACAAGTCTTTATACAGTATTCGTACCGCGTAGCCGCGGGAAAAATAAGAACGGAGTGACAACTTCTGTGGTGTACTTTCTGATTGCGCTAATTGTATTTCTGATTGACCAGGGTACCAAATATCTGATTGCCACCCGGCTGGAGCTCGCAGAGCAAATTCCGGTAATCAAGGATTTCTTCATTATTACGTCGCACCGCAATCGTGGAGCCGCCTTCGGAATTCTGGAGGGGCAGCAATGGTTCTTCATTGTGATTACAGTAATCGTTGTATGCGGAATCGTCTGGTACCTGAACAAGGCCCGCAAGACCCGCAAGCTGCTGCCTACCGCGCTGGCGCTTGTCCTTGGCGGAGCGATCGGCAACTTTCTGGACCGGATTCTTAACGGTGAGGTTGTGGATTTCCTCATGTTCAATTTCGGCAGCTATACGTTCCCGATCTTCAACGTGGCCGATTCCTGTATTGTGGTCGGGGTGGGTCTGATTATTCTGGATACGCTGCTGGAAGTGAAGGGCGAACAGGAAGTCACCGAGGTGAAGGAATCACAGGAAGTCAAAGAAGGGAATGAATGATTTGAACAAAGACGTCAAAGAGCTGGCGGATTCAGGCGCCCTCGAGGAAGACAGAGACGTCACCGAATGGATCGTTGCCGAGGGAAATGCGCGGGAGCGGATTGATAAATACGTTACAGAGGCCTTGGAAGACGAGATCTCGCGCTCCCAGGTTCAGCTATGGATCGGCAGCGGACATGTAGTGGTGAACGGCTCGCCGGTCAAAGCGAACTACAAGCTGAATGAAGGCGATAAGGTAACTGTTACGGTGCCGGAACCCGAGGTTACGGACCTGATCGCACAGGATATTCCGCTGGAAGTGGCCTACGAGGACAGCGATGTGATTGTGGTGAATAAGCCGCGCGGCATGGTCGTGCATCCGGCAGTGGGACATCCCTCCGGCACCCTGGTCAATGCGCTGATGTATCATTGCAAGGATCTGTCCGGCATTAACGGCGAGATTCGTCCAGGCATTGTCCACCGGATCGACAAGGATACCTCCGGTCTGATTATGGCGGCTAAGAATGACGCCAGTCATGCTTCGTTGTCCGCCCAGCTTAAGGAGCACAGCGTGACCCGCCGCTATATCGCAGTGGTACACGGCAATCTGTCCCATGACAAGGGGACCGTAGATGCGCCAATCGGCCGTGATCCGCATGACCGTAAGCTGTATACCGTAACTGAGAAGAACAGCAAGCGCTCCGTGACGCATTTTACCGTGCTGGAGCGCTTCGGTGACTGCACACTGCTGGAGCTTCAGCTTGAGACGGGGCGGACGCACCAGATCCGTGTTCACATGAAATTCATCGGCCATCCGCTGGTGGGTGATCCGGTCTACGGGCGCAGCAAGGGAACTACCATGAACGGACAAGCCCTTCATGCAGCGGTACTTGGATTCGTACATCCTTCTACAGGCGAGTACAAGGAGTTCAGCGCGCCGATCCCGGCGGATATGGAAGAGCTTCTATTTACACTGCGCAGCAGATAAGTACAAATCAATAGATTATAAATCCATGGTACACAGGCCCGATTTGCGTCATATTAAGAGCATAGCTTCACAATTTAGGCCCAGGAGATGAATAGAAGATTATGAGCATTGAACAATATCAGGCTACATTCATTCAGACGAATTTCGCAGACCGCATCGGCGGCGAAGGATACGGCAAGGACACCTCCATCTACAAATTCGAGAAAATCAAACGCGCCAAAGCTTCGGCGAAGCAGGATTTTCCGAACATTGAACTGATCGACATGGGCGTCGGCGAGCCGGACGAAATGGCAGATGAAGGCATTGTGGCAAGACTTGCGCTGGAAGCGGCCAAGGAAGAGAACCGCGGCTACTCCGATAACGGTATTCCTGAATTCAAAGCGGCTGCGGCTGTGTATCTTAAGGAAGTTTTTCAGGTAGACGGAATTGACCCTGTAACGGAAATCGTGCATTCCATCGGTTCCAAGCCTGCGCTGGCTATGCTGCCATCCGTATTCATTAATCCGGGCGATATCACGATCATGACCATTCCGGGCTATCCGGTACTGGGTACTCATACCAAGTATCTGGGAGGACAAGTCTACTCTGTGGAGCTGAAGAAGGAGAACAACTTCCTGCCTGATCTGAGCTCCATTCCTGAAGAGGTTGCCCGTAAGGCGAAGCTGCTCTACCTCAACTATCCGAACAACCCTACCGGCGCAAGCGCCACCCCTGAATTCTTCAGCGAAGTAGTGGCCTGGGCCAAAAAATATGATGTAGTCGTCATCCATGACGCACCTTATGCTGCATTGACGTATGACGGCGTGAAGCCGCTGAGCTTCCTGTCCGTGCCTGGTGCGAAGGATGTTGGCGTTGAGCTGCACTCCTTGTCCAAGTCCTATAACATGACCGGCTGGAGAATCGGCTTCGTGGCCGGCAATCCGCTGATCGTGAAGGCGTTCAGTGATGTGAAGGACAACAATGATTCCGGCCAGTTCATCGCCATTCAAAAAGCTGCCGCTTACGGCCTCTCTCATCCTGAGATTACCGAAGCGATTGCCGCCAAATACTCCCGCCGCCACAACATGCTGGTGGATGCGCTGAACAGCCTGGGCTTCAAGGCCGAGAAGCCAAAGGGCTCCTTCTTCCTTTATGTAGCCGCACCTAAGGGCGTCAAGGGCGGACGCCGCTTCGAATCCGGCGAGGATTTCTCGCAGTTCCTGATCCGCGAGAAGCTCATCTCCACCGTGCCTTGGGATGATGCCGGCGCGTTCGTGCGTTTCTCCGTGACCTTCGTGGCCAAGGGCGAGGAAGAGGAGAAGCGTGTCATCTCCGAAATCCAAAGACGTCTTAGCGACGTTGAATTTGAATTTTAAGTTTTGGTTTGAATGGGAGCCGCTGCAGAGCAATCTGCGGCGGTTTTTATTTCTCGCTGAAACGGTACGGTCCTTTACAAGGACGGCAATGCCGTTTCCACTTGGTCGCCGTCTATTTACTATGGTGATCGCCCGGCCTGAACCGGCCACCCGCCCCAATTTGTTGCACAAATTGCAACCTCGCACCGCTCAAACCAAGCCCGGACACGCAAATCCTGCACTTTTTGCAACAATCCATTCGGTAATGATAAATCTTTGGCATGAATCCTGCAAAAACTGCAACAATTGGCCCAGCAGCTTCGTTAAGCGGAAGAATTCCTGCATAATGTGCAACATGTAGGGAAGCAGTGCCGCTTATCCTTTCCGGTAAGCTACCTTATGAAAAGCATTGATATAACGAAACAATCCTTCGCCGTCATCCGGCACATTCACCGATCCACCCAGCGGCAGCATCATCGCCTGATAAGGCTCCGGTACCATTCGATATTGATGCACATAGGAGGTCAGGACGAACCCGTTCCGCTTCCAGAAATGAATACGTTCCTTGTGCGACTCCGTAGCTCCCGATTCAGCCTCGATGATAATTCCACGGATGCTGTATTCCTGCATAGCCCAAGCTTTGATCTGCTCCAGCATCCAGGTCCCCGTTCCCTCTCCGCGCAATGCCTTATCTACTGCGAGGTAATCGATAATCAGGATCTTGTCCGCAGCTTGTCCCACAACACCCGTAACAGCCATCGCGACAACTACCCCCTGATGCACCCCCGCATGTAAGTAACCAATCCCCCGGTTCAGCATACTGCGCAGAATCGCTTCCGTCTTAGCTCCGCTGGGAAAAGCCTCATGGTAGATCTGCTCCATCCGCCCCCACCACGCTTCATCCCATTTTTCTATAGTAATAAACTCCATGTTCATGATTTCATTCGCCTCCAGTTCCATTCCAGTTTTATCATAACAGAGCAGGGGCTGGAACGAAATTAGGGTAGATCGCCCGTGTAAAAAAATGTATAATATGAGAACAAATAATCAGACTCTTGTGCTGTTGGATCTTGTACGACATTATAATTCCATTAGGAGAGAGAAGATGAACACTACACCCGCACATACTGAAACCCATAAGAAAGCCGATATTGCTGAAAGCAGTATTGGTTATATCGATGAACAATTGTTGCCTCAGCAGCTGATCGAAGGCGGGGGGCCTTTTCGGCGAGTTGATCTAACTAGCCTTCCCAGACCCGTGAAATATATAGGATACATGATTGTCTACGGTATCCCTGTGTTGTTAATGAGTTTGATTGTGGCGGTCACTTTTTTTAAATGAGCTGGCATATTGCCGCTGATACGGTGTCTTGTGCCATTAGTGAAACTCCTGAATTCCGCAGTTGTGTAGTCCGCACTATCAGCGCAGCGCCATAGTGCTTCTTCACTTCTGCCCCCACCCCAAGGGGGGATGACAAATCTCTTTCACCGTTTAGGTGGAAGCGGCGGAGGGGATTTTGGAACTGTAGGAGCGGCAGCGTTCGCCTTTGTCTCCGGATTTAATCCGCTAAGCGGTTTATTCAAATCAATCTGGAGACAACAGCGACCGAAAGTCCAAAATCACCGCAGCCGCGCACTTCACCTAAACCCAGCCGCAGCCGCGCACTTCACCTAAACATTTCCCTAACCAGTGAAGAAAATTTGACATCCCCCCATCCATCTGTCATAATTCCCTATAGTTGAATAGCGCCTTTAATTCAGTCCCGTGAGGCTGGCAAGGTAACGTGAATCGAGGTTCGCGTCATGTAAAGAAGGAATCCGTATGAGTACGGAGGGTCTTTTTATGCGCGCGGACACGCCATCTTTTTGAATCTGCGGATTTCACTCCTTGCCTGCTTTGGGCAAGGAGTTTTTTGTTATCCGGGGAACTTGAACAGGCGATCAAGCAGGGGGATGGCAAAGAGGATGGTTACTGAAAAAAATGTCATTATGGACGAAACGGCGATTCGCCGGGCACTGTCACGCATTGCACATGAGATTTTGGAGAAAAACAAGGGTATCGAGAATTGCCTGCTGGTCGGCATCCGCACCCGGGGGATCTATCTGGCTCAGCGGATTGCGGAGCGCATTAAGGAAATTGAGGGCGTGGACATCCCTTACGGGGAGCTGGACATCACCCATTACCGCGATGACCGCGAAGGCGGCGGGGACAACCTGGAAGCGATGGACAAGGCAGTTGTCAACAGCAACCTAATCCTGCCTCCGAGCACCAGCGGCACCCGGGACAAGAAAGTGATCCTGTTCGACGATGTATTGTACACCGGAAGAACGATCCGCGCGGCAATGGATGCGCTGATGGATTGCGGACGGCCCCGGATGATCCAGCTGGCTGTACTGGCTGACCGCGGCCACCGGGAGCTGCCGATCCGCCCCGACTATATCGGCAAGAACGTACCTACCTCCAGGCATGAGCAGATTGAAGTGTCCCTGAGCGAATATGACGGCAAGGACGAAGTGTACATTATTTCAAACCGGGAGGAACGATAACAATGATGACGGCAACCAAAGTGAAGGAACGCAGTCTGCTGGGGATGAAGGAGCTGGCGGGGTCGGAGATTACCCAGCTGTTAGACAGAACAGCCTACTGGGATCATCAGAGCGAGAAGCTCACGCCGGTGCTGAGAGCACATTTTGTTGCCAATATGTTCTTCGAGAATAGTACAAGAACCCGCTTTTCCTTCGAGATGGCCGAGAAACGCCTGGGTGTGCAAGTGCTGAACTTCACGGCTGCGGCCTCCAGTGTGGAGAAGGGCGAGTCGATCTACGACACCGTGCGCACACTGGAGTCAATGGGGATCGATGCCGGAGTAGTCCGGCTGAAGCCTGCCGGTGTGCTGCAGCAGCTTGCCGAGAAGGTTGGCGTTCCGCTGATCAATGCCGGGGACGGCAACAACGAGCATCCGACGCAGGCGCTGCTGGACCTGTACACGATGCGCAAGCATTTTGGCGGATTGAAGGGCCTGAAGGTCTCAATAATCGGGGATATTATGCACAGCCGGGTAGCACGGTCCAACCTCTGGGCACTCACCAAAATGGGGGCAAGCGTGCAGTTCTGCGCACCGGCGAATATGCAGGCTCCTGAGCTTGCGGCCTACGCTCCATACGTGTCCATGGAAGAAGCGCTGAAGGCGGATGTGGTCATGATGCTGAGAGTGCAGCTGGAGCGGCATGCTTCGGGTATTATTTTATCGGCTGAGCAGTACCGGGAGCACTTCGGGCTGACTGAGGAACGGGCGTCCAGGCTGGACCCGGCAACGATTATCATGCACCCGGCGCCGGTCAACCGCAATGTAGAGATCGACGATGCGGTGGTGGAGAGCAGCCAGTCCCGGATTTTCCCGCAGATGGCGAACGGAGTCCCGGTACGGATGGCTGTCATGGAGCGGGCGCTGCAATAGCAGAAAAAAACCTCACATAAGAGTATTAATAAATATACACAAAGATGAATTTTTATTATATAATAACTACAGAGCTTACGGCTGCGGCCGGAAGGCACAAAGGAGAATCCTAACCGTGATCATCAAAAATGCCAGTGTACTGAACGAAGAAGGCGTGCTGGAGCGCAAGCATATTGTTGTGCAGGACGGTATTATCTCGAAGATTCAGGATGCCGCCGAGGCGGTAGAGGAAGCCGGGGAGACCGTTGAAGCGGAAGGCAAGCTGCTGATTCCGGGACTGATTGATATGCACGTACATCTGCGCGAACCGGGGTTCGAGCATAAGGAAACGATTGAGACCGGCGCACGTTCGGCAGCCAAAGGCGGATTCACAACGATTGCCTGCATGCCGAATACACGCCCGGTAACAGACAGTGCAGAGATCGTACAGCTCGTGAAGGATAAGGCGCGCGAAGCGGGACTAGTTAAGGTGCTGCCTTATGCGGCCATTACCAAGAATGAGCTGGGACGCGAGCTGACGGATTTTGCGGCACTCAAGGAAGCAGGAGCGATCGGCTTCACCGATGATGGCGTAGGCGTACAGAGCGCGCAGATGATGAAGGATGCGATGAAGCTGGCGAAGGGACTGGATATGCCGGTCATTGCCCACTGTGAGGATAACTCGCTGGTGGAAGGAGCGCCTGTAGCCGAAGGCACTTTTGCCGACAAGCATGGCCTGAAGGGAATTCCGAACGAATCGGAAGCCATTCATGTAGGCCGTGACATTCTGCTGTCTGAAGCAACGGGCGTCCACTATCATGTGTGCCATGTCAGCACCGAGCAGTCGGTCCGGCTGATCCGCCAGGCGAAGCAAATTGGCATTAAGGTGACCGCCGAGGTGTGTCCGCATCATCTGCTGCTTTCGGAGGAAGACATTCCGGGCATGGACGCCAATTGGAAAATGAACCCGCCGCTGCGCTCGCGCCGCGACGTTGAAGCCTGCATCGAAGGGCTGCTGGACGGCACGCTGGATATCATCGTGACCGACCATGCCCCGCACAGCGAGGAAGAGAAGGCCAAGGGCATGCAGCTTGCACCGTTTGGCATCGTCGGCTTTGAGACGGCCTTCCCGCTGCTGTATACCGCTTTTGTGGCCACAGGCAAATGGGATCTGTCCCTGCTGGTGCAGCGGATGACCGCTGATCCGGCCCGGGTGTTCAGACTGAATACAGGCAGCCTTACAGTAGGGGCGCCTGCCGATCTGACCCTGATTGACTTGAATGAAGAGAAATCAGTAGATCCTGCTACGTTTGCAAGCAAGGGTCGTAATACACCTTTTACCGGATGGAAGCTTAAGGGCTGGCCGGTGAAGACCTGGGTAGACGGCAGAGCCGTATGGAGTGAGGCTTAACAGAAGTAAGCAGTAGCCCATGCAGCCCGGCTGCATGGCTGTGACATAAGAATCAGACTACAGAAACAAGAAGGAGTGGAAGGCATGCAGGCGAGATTGCTGCTTCAGGACGGAACACTGTTTACAGGCACCGCATTTGGCGCGGAAGGCGAGAAGACGGGCGAGGTTGTTTTTAACACAGGAATTACAGGCTATCAGGAGGTACTATCGGACCCTTCGTACTGTGGGCAGATCGTCACCATGACGTATCCGCTGATCGGGAATTACGGCATTACCCGTGATGACTTCGAGTCCGTTCGCCCTTTTGTACACGGCTTTGTCGTGCGGCGTCACGAATCCGTACCCAGCAACTGGCGTGCTGAATACAGTGTAGACGATCTGCTGAAGGAATATGACATTCCCGGCATCAGCGAGATTGATACCCGTATGCTTACCCGCATTATCCGCCACTATGGCACCATGAAGGCAATTCTCACCACTTCGAACAAGCGTGTGGAAGAATTGATGGAGATGATGGGTGACACTACCATTGAAGAGCTGCGCAATCAGGTTGCACGTACCTCAACTACAGCAGCCTACAGCAGCCCGGGCACCAAAGAACGCATCGTGCTGGTTGATTACGGCGCGAAGACCGGTATTCTGCGCGAGCTGAACAACCGCGGCTGTGATGTGGTGGTTGTCCCTCATGATGTCACCGCAGACGAGATCCGCCGCCTGAACCCTGACGGCATTCAGCTCTCGAATGGCCCTGGAGACCCGAAGGATGTGCCTTATGCGGTACAGACGATCTCCGAGCTGCTCGGCGAATACCCGATCTTCGGTATCTGCCTGGGGCACCAGCTGTTCGCTCTGGCTTGCGGCGCTGATACAGAGAAGCTCAAGTTCGGCCATCGCGGCGGGAACCATCCGGTGAAGGAGCTGGAGAGCGGACGCTGCTTCATCACCTCCCAGAATCATGGGTACACCGTGAATGAGGAATCCATTGCCAGCACTGACCTGGAAGTTACCCATATCAATAACAATGACAAGACCGTTGAAGGACTGAAGCATACCCGCTACCCCGCTTTCTCGGTGCAGTACCATCCGGAAGCGGCGCCGGGGCCGCATGACAGCAGTTATCTGTTCGACCGCTTCCTGCAGCTGATCGCAGACCACAAGGCACAGCGGCCGGCCGGATCGCGTCAGGCGCAGCTTGCAGCGAATGCCAGAATCACGGCACCGAAATCATCCGCACCCCAGCTTGAAGCCGTGAAAGGAGCTCTATAACATGCCTAAGAACAACAAACTCAAAAAAATTCTGGTTATCGGCTCCGGCCCGATCGTTATTGGTCAAGCTGCCGAATTCGACTATGCAGGCACTCAGGCCTGCCAGGCCCTTAAAGAAGAGGGCGTCGAGGTCGTGCTGATCAACAGCAACCCGGCGACGATCATGACCGATACCAATATGGCGGACAAAGTATACATCGAGCCGATCACGCTGGAATTCGTGACTGGCATTATCCGCCAGGAGCGTCCGGACGGACTGCTGCCGACACTCGGCGGACAGACTGGCCTGAACATGGCTGTAGAACTGGCCCGTGCCGGAGTCCTGGAGCAAGAGAAAGTGAAGCTGCTGGGTACACAGCTTGAATCCATTGAGAAAGCGGAGGACCGCGATTTGTTCCGTGAGCTGATGCGCGAGCTGGATCAGCCGGTGCCGGAAAGTGCGATTATTACCAGTGTGGAAGAAGCTCTGGGCTTCGCCGCAGGAATCGGCTATCCGCTGATCGTTCGTCCTGCCTACACGCTGGGCGGAACCGGAGGCGGGATCTGCGACAACGAAGAAGAGCTGCGTGAGACCGTCAAGGCCGGTATCCGTTACAGCCCGATCGGCCAATGTCTGGTCGAGAAGAGCATCGCCGGGATGAAGGAAGTCGAATATGAGGTTATGCGTGATGCGAACGACAACTGTATCGTAGTCTGCAACATGGAGAACTTTGATCCGGTGGGCGTACATACGGGCGACAGTATCGTTGTGGCCCCGAGCCAGACGCTGTCTGACCGTGAATATCAGATGCTGCGCAGCGCTTCCCTGAAGATTATCCGCGCGCTGAATATTGAAGGCGGCTGTAACGTTCAGTTCGCACTGGACCCGCAGAGCTACCAGTATTACGTCATTGAAGTGAACCCGCGTGTAAGCCGCTCCTCGGCGCTGGCCTCGAAGGCGACTGGTTATCCGATTGCCAAGATGGCAGCCAAGATTGCCCTCGGCTATACGCTGGATGAAATCGTCAATCCGGTGACCGGGCAGACTTACGCCTGCTTCGAGCCTACACTGGACTATATTGTCAGCAAAATCCCGCGCTGGCCGTTCGACAAGTTCACCTCGGCGAACCGCAAGCTGGGTACCCAGATGAAGGCGACCGGTGAGGTCATGGCGATCGGCCGTACCTTTGAAGAGTCGATTCACAAGGCCATCCGGTCGCTGGAGATCGGTGTCCACCGTTTCCGTCTGCCGGGAGCGGAGCTGCTTGAAGAGAGTGTGCTGCGCTATAGACTTGCCAAGCCGGATGATGAGCGCCTGTTCCTGATCGCCGAAGCCTTCCGCCGCGGGTATGAGCTGCAGGAGATTCAGGATATTACAAATGTGGACTGGTGGTTCCTCTCCAAGATCGAAGGGCTTGTGAGCTTCGAAGAAGAGATCCGTGCCGAAGAGACCTTGTCTGCTGATACGCTGTATCAGGCCAAGCGCAAGGGCTTCACAGACCGGGCGATTGCCGAGATTCGTGCCGAAGGCCGTCCGGGCGGGGCATTCACCAAGGAGTCGGAGGTACGTGTGCTGCGTCTGCAGCAGGGTCTGGTTCCGGTATTCAAAATGGTCGATACCTGCGCCGCTGAATTTGAGGCCACTACGCCATACTATTACTCTACCTATGAGACAGAGAATGAGGTCATTCATTCCGATAAGCAGAAGGTGATTGTACTCGGCTCCGGTCCGATCCGTATCGGCCAGGGGATTGAGTTCGACTACTCCACTGTGCATGCGGTATGGGCTATCCAGAAGGCTGGCTATGAAGCCGTCATAATCAATAACAATCCAGAGACCGTATCTACGGATTTCAATACCTCTGACCGTCTGTACTTTGAACCGCTGTTCTTCGAGGATGTCATGAACGTCATTGCCCAAGAGAATCCGATCGGAGTTATCGT
Source organism: Paenibacillus sp. FSL H8-0122 (assembly GCF_038005345.1). NCBI lineage: Bacteria > Bacillati > Bacillota > Bacilli > Caryophanales > Paenibacillaceae > Paenibacillus > Paenibacillus sp. FSL H8-0122. The sequence goes on from NZ_JBBOTB010000001.1 coordinate 1,155,648, forward strand.
GCAGTTCGGCGGACAGACCGCGATTAACCTGGCTGCACCGCTTGCTGCTGCGGGTGTGAACATTCTGGGTACCAGCCTTGCGAGTATCGACGAAGCCGAGAACCGCAAGAAGTTCGAAGCGCTGCTGGCCCGTCTGGATATCGCACAACCGAAGGGCAAGACCGTAATCAACATTGATGAGGCCGTCGAAACCGCGCAATCACTCGGTTATCCGGTGCTGGTTCGTCCATCGTATGTCCTGGGCGGACGCGCCATGGAAATTGTCTACAACGACACAGAACTGCTGAGCTACATGGTTGAAGCGGTAAAAGTCAATCCGGAGCATCCGGTGCTGATCGACCGCTATATGCTGGGCAAAGAGGTTGAGGTTGACGCCATCTGCGACGGCGAGACCGTAGTTATTCCGGGGATCATGGAGCATGTGGAACGCGCAGGGGTTCACTCCGGCGACTCCATCGCTGTCTACCCGCCGCAATATCTGGATGAAGGCCTCAAGCAGAAGATTGCCGAGATCACTATCAAGATTGCCAAGGAGCTCAAGACCATCGGGCTGGTGAACATCCAGTTTGTTATCTATCAGGACGAAGTGTATGTGATCGAGGTTAACCCGCGCTCCTCGCGTACGGTTCCGTTCCTGAGCAAGGTGACCGGTATTCCGATGGCGAACCTGGCGACCAAGATCATTCTCGGCGGCAAGCTGAAGGAAGACGGGTACACTGAAGGCCTCTGGCCGGAGAGCGACTATGTGTCAGTCAAAGTGCCGGTGTTCTCTTTTGCCAAGCTGCGCAGAGTTGAGCCTACACTCGGACCGGAGATGAAATCCACCGGTGAGGTCATGGGCCGCGATAAGCTGTATGCCAAGGCGCTCTACAAGGGCCTGATCGGCGCAGGGATGAAGATCCCGGCTACCGGGGCAATCATTGTAACTGTAGCCGACAAAGACAAGGCTGAAGCGGTTGAGCTGATGAAGGGCTTCCATGCCATGGGCTACAAAATCATCGCCACCGGCGGTACAGCAGCGGCGCTGGAGCAGGCCGGGCTGAACGTGATGAACGTGAACAAGCTGGATGAGGGGGAGCCGACCATTCTGGATCTGATCCGCGGCGGTCAAGCGAACTTCGTCTTCAATACATTGACTAAGGGCAAAACACCTGAGCGTGACGGATTCCGCATCCGCCGTGAAGCGGTAGAGAACGGCGTCGTATGTATGACCTCGCTCGATACAGTAACGGCGCTGCTGAGAATGCTGCAGACGATTAACTTCTCGTCCCAGTCGATGCCTGCTTTTGTCGGACAATAAGATAGAGGGTGAGGCAGCCGTAACAGGCTGCTACAGGGACGGTTTGCGTTAACGCAGACCGTTCCCCTATGCCCGGGACCTGGAAATGGTTGGTTAGGAGACCACTTGAACCAAGAAAGAGGGGAAGCGAATGGACGGGACAGCAGCACAGCAGCATGAACATGAGAACATCGGACAGGTAGAGAAGCGTAATGAAATGGCCGGACGCCTGATGGTCGCCTTGGATTATCCGAATGCAGACCAGGCGCGGGCATTGATCGAACAGCTCGAAGGCATTCCCTGTTATATGAAGGTGGGTATGCAGCTGTTCTATGCAGCCGGACCTGAGTTCATCCGGGAACTGAAGGAGCGCGGATATTCGGTATTCCTCGATGTTAAAATGCATGATATCCCCAACACCGTACGGGGCGGGGCAGAAAGCTTGACCCTGCTCGGGGTTGATATGTTCAATGTACATGCCGCCGGAGGCGCTGCCATGATGGCTGCTGCGGTGGAGGGGGCGGCGAAGGCCGTCAGCCTCCAGCCGTCGCTGCACATGCCGCTGATTATCGCGGTAACCCAGCTTACCAGCACCAGTCAGGAAGTGATGAACCGCGAAATCGGCATAGCCGGACCAGTGACGGATGCGGTGGTGCGTTATGCCAAGCTTGCAGCGGAAGCAGGCCTGCATGGAGTCGTAGCATCCCCGCAGGAATCCCTGGTGATTGCCGAAGCCTGCGGACCGGAATTCCGCACGGTTACCCCGGGCATCCGGCCCGCCGGGGCGTCCCTGGACGACCAGTCCCGGGTCATGACTCCCGGACAGGCTATCCGCCAAGGCAGCCACTACCTGGTAGTAGGCCGGCCGATTACAGCAGCGGCAGATCCGCGAGCTGCAGCACTGAATATTATTGAGGAGATGAGCCAAGCATGAGCATATTAGAGAATCGAAGTGAACAGGTCGCCAGTCATCTGCTGGAGATCGGAGCGGTAGCCTTGCGCCCGCAGGAGCCGTTCACCTGGACCTCCGGCATCAAATCGCCGATCTACTGCGACAACCGTCTGACCATGGCCTTTCCGGCTGTCCGCAACTATATTGCGGAGGCCTTCGCAGAGCTGATCAGAACCAGCTATCCGGACGCCGAGGTGATCGCCGGGACAGCAACAGCCGGTATCCCGCACGCGGCCTGGGTGGCCGATAAGCTCGGTCTACCGATGGCTTACATCCGCGATAAGGCCAAAGGCCATGGCAAGCAGAACCAGATCGAAGGACTCATCACGCCCGGCCAGAAGGTCGTCGTCATCGAGGACCTGATCTCCACCGGCGGCAGCTCCATCAAAGCCGCGCAGGCCGTTCAGGAAGCAGGCGGCCTCCCGTTGGCTGTGCTGGCTATCTTCAGCTACGAGCTGGACCGCGCGGTAGACGCATTCGCTGCAGCGGAGCTTCCGCTCCAGAGCCTGTCCAACTACAGCACGCTGATTAATGTGGCGCTGGCCCAAGGCAAGATCGCTCAGAGCGATGTAGCGCTGCTGCAATCCTGGCGCCAGGACCCTGCCGCCTTCGGCGTGTAGGGCAGGAGAAGACGCTGAGGATGGAAGATAGTGCGTGGAGAATACGTAAAGCGTAAAGTGTAAAGCGTAGAGAGTGCGTAGAAGAAGCTTTGTACCCTTAGCCGGGGGAAGGGGCTTCTTTTTTATGCTTTAATTAGTTTTTGGGCTCTTAGGGAAAAGAAGTGGAAAAACAGCATCTATTCACTGGCCCAGCATACTTATAGAGGCTTTAGTTGGAAAAAATACACTTGTTGAAACCTGAAATCGACAATAACGCAGATACCGCCAGAACTAAATGACCTAAATCCACTTATTTCCTTTGAAGAGGCGATTTCCGCCCAAGCAAGTGTATAAAATCCAACTATTTCCCCTCAACTGCTCATTACAATTAGCTGCATTCTCCATACTCTGTTCTCAACTCATTTGTTAGACTCCATCCCCCCAGTAATCTGCTCCATGCCAGCGTTATCCTTCAACCAGTCACCTAAGCATAAGGGCAGAAATTGCCATCCACTCCGCAGAGCAATCCTCTAATTTTCTTGCAAAACTGGGCATGATAAATAGCACCGGGACATATATTATTGCGATGAAGGAGAAGAGGGCATCATGAATTGGATCTATTTTGCCAAGCTGTTCAGGACCAGATTTCAAGCGGGCTGCCTTGCCAAAAGACTGGAGCAGGACGGCTGGATCTATGGCTATCATGATCCGCGTTTTGTGGAAATATACCGTTCGCGCAAGGGGCGTTATGGTGTGCGTTTTCTGCCTTAGCCATAAAATCCAAAATCATCCTTGACTTTATCCATGGCTATATTGTATATTATCTATTGTCGCTGTTTAAATAATTATTAACTGACGCGGGGTGGAGCAGCCCGGTAGCTCGTCGGGCTCATAACCCGAAGGCCGCAGGTTCAAATCCTGCCCCCGCAATTACCTTATTACACCGGACAGCACTTGTATAATACGGATATCCTAGTCCGGGCCCTTAGCTCAGTTGGTTAGAGCGGTCGGCTCATAACCGATTGGTCACAGGTTCGAGTCCTGTAGGGCCCACTTCACTTAACCCCCTTGCCTAGCAAGGGGGTTTTTAATGCTTACAGCCGTAATAGAAGGAGAGTGAAGTTTGAACGCACCCTTCTTTTTACTAGAGTACACACATCAATTAGACGATGTACCACGTGAAGCATTCATTGTCCCTGCTGTGAAGGATTTTTGAGTCGGGTGAAATGAAATATTACTGCTCTATGACATAGTTATCATCATCAGAACCAAATGTTTCAATCTCTGCGACTTCTTCTTCCATGTCAGGATATTCAATATAGATGGGTGAGCTAGCACTAATTGAATTTGACAAGTTATAGTACACTTCATCTCTTTGAGGAGTTTGGGAATAAGGGTATTGATTGTAATAAGCATATGGGTAGGATGGTGTTTCTTTAATTTCGTTAAGATGATTGTAATGATTGAGTTGGAGTGCTGATGGTGAACTTAATTCATTATCCGTGTGTATTTCATAACTTCTATTAGACTTTTCTTGTCTAATAGATATACCAGTCTGACGTGCTATGTCGTTTGGCAGAGATTTTTTCTTACATTCATCAAAAGATTTTTTTCCTGCAGCTTCAGCTGCAGCAATTCCAGCAGCCACACCACCAAGTATTGCTCCAATACCACCAGTGGAACCAACTATTGCACTATACGACACCTTAAATGCAGAAAGTGCTACACTAGATGCTACTTTTGCACAAGAAAGAATTGCTGCTTTTTGTTCAGGGGTTGTTTGTTCAGGATACTTCGTTACAAGATAAATCTCAATTTTTTTTCTCTTCATACCAAAGCAAGGATAAGGTACTTTAACACCTAATACTTTTTTGTAACATGTTTTTGAAAATGGTTCATCATAAACAATTCGACGCAATAGGTTTTTGTGTTCTGGCATAAATATCCCATCCTTTTCTGAAATAAGATCACCATATAGATTATTCATCTTATAGTCAAATGCCTAAAGGTGCTGTGACAATTTAATGAATTAACAATTGTTTGTTTTAATATTCTTGTTAAGAATATGTATTTATTTTCCAATATTACACATAAATTAATGCTTATTAACTGGTTTCTAGCATATTGGATTAAAACGGGGTGCTCCAGTGAATGAATCTTATGGGGCTAAAAACTTTAAATGAAAATAAAAACAGGAGTGGTTGGCAGGGAAGCGCCAGCAGCTCCTGTTTTATTGTTTCATCCCCCTAACCAAACATAGAGGGCAAAAAGAACAAGAAAAAGAGAATAAGAACGATCACACTTGTGATTCGGCTCATCATGAGATAGGCTTCACTGGGGCCGGAGTCGCCCTTGACCATCCAGCCGTAGCGCATATGCCAGCCCATGGCCGGGAAGAAGATATTCAGCATCGCAATCAGTATAAATAGAATAGCAAAGACAAACATTTTTACCAACTCCTTTATCAGTTTTACGTGAATTGAGCATCTGAAGTTGCACATCTTTATAACGTCAGCTTAATTGATGCAGCATGAGTTTGAAGGAGAATAACCAAAAAACAGACCCGAATTAGAAATTCGGGTCTGACAGGGAAGTATCAGTTGTCCAATTCTAAAATACGAAAAATAATAAAATTTGGTGTGGGACATTGTGATGTATTTAAGGGCGTAACTACTATGGCTAACGCCCGTTTTTTTTGGAATTAGGTTGCTGACTAGTAAAAACTGGTTGTTCGTCCATTTCTAAACCAGATGGGATGCGTACACTACACTATCTTATTAGGGAGGTGTCCGTATTGAGTTGTCCAGACGATAAAAAATGTCATCCTAAAAAAATCGTCACCCTCGTTTCTCCAAAAAGAAAAAGAAAAGAACACCGGAAAGTTGTTAAGAAAGTGATTAAAAAGGTTGTTAAAGTAACCTGTCCACCGCCTGAAGTCAATGTCACTACTCCAACCGTCATTGGTCCCACAGGGCCCCAAGGAGCACAGGGCTCCCCAGGTATACCGGGAATCCCAGGGGCAAGAGGTCCTCAGGGAACAGAAGGTCCTCCGGGACCTGCCGGCGGGCCTCCAGGGCCCCAAGGCCCCCAAGGTGTGCCCGGGCCACCTGGAGGGATAGGCCCCCAGGGAGCAGCGGGGCCCGTCGGCCCTCAAGGGGCGCAGGGAGTTCCGGGAGCACAGGGCCTCATAGGTCCCCAGGGCCCGCAGGGTGAACCTGGTCCGGCGGGAGCGATTGGGCCACAAGGCATTGCCGGAGCTACTGGTCCGGCCGGAGCGGCAGGAGCGGCAGGAGCTGCAGGGCCGGCTGGAGCAACAGGAGCCACTGGGCCAGCCGGAGCCGCAGGAGCTGCAGGAGCAACCGGGGCTGCAGGACCAGCCGGCGCAACGGGGGCGACCGGGGCAACAGGAGCAGCAGGTGGCGTTTTAGGTTTTGCTGATTTCTTTGCTCTGATGCCTCCTGATAATGCGGCAACGGTAGCGCCGGGCACAGATGTAAGCTTTCCACAAGATGGCCCTACCAGCGGGACAACGATTGCCCGGATCGGGCCGAGTTCTTTTAATTTAGCGGCCATTGGGACGTATCAGGTGCTGTTTCAGGTTAGCGTGACCGAAGCCGGACAACTAATCTTGACTTTAAATGGTGCAGATCTCGCTTATACCGTAGTTGGGCGGGCAACAGGTACCTCACAAATCGTAGAAATGGCGATCGTGCAAACAGCGGTCATTAACAGTATTCTAACCGTTCGCAATCCTGCCGGAAATTCCACTGCACTTACGATTACTCCTCTTGCCGGAGGAACAAGACCCGTTTCAGCACATCTTGTTATTACACAATTAGCATAACGGCTATTTTACGAATAGAGCATAATGAAATTTTGCCACCAGTAGCTTGGTGGCTTTTTTGTGATCACATCGCCACATGACATTTATGTCACACCTAATCCGTTATTGTAAGGTCAAACGATGGGGAATTTCCTTCCTGCCTCTTATACTGGAAATATATTGATTCACTTCCGAAAGGGGCTATTCAACAGTGACTGAAGCTATCAAAGCAATCATATTAGGGATTATTGAGGGGTTGACTGAATTCTTGCCGGTCTCGTCTACCGGGCACCTTATCCTGGCAGGAGATTTGCTGGATTTCGAGGGGGAGGCTGCGGTTACCTTCAAAATCGTAATCCAGCTAGGTGCGGTAATGGCCGTGCTGCTGCTGTATTGGAAGAAGTATGTGAACATTGGCGTGAATATGCTTAAGATGGATTTCGCCAAGAGTAAGGGATTGAATGCAATTCATATGATCCTGGCCATGGTACCAGCGTTAATCATCTATCTACTATTCAAGGACACGATCAAGAGCCAGTTATTTGGCCCCAAGCCGGTCTTAATCGGACTGATCGCCGGTGGCCTATTGATGATCTTCGCCGCACGCAGCAGGAGTACCGTAACGGCAGAGACCGTGGACGGTCTGAATTATAAACAAGCCTTCGGCATAGGGCTGTTCCAGTGTCTGGCGCTGTGGCCCGGCTTCTCAAGATCCGGTTCGACGATCTCAGGCGGTCTGCTGCTGGGAACCAGCCAGAAAGCCGCTGCGGACTTCACCTTCCTGATCTCCGTGCCGGTGATGTTCGGAGCAAGCCTCCTGGACCTGTATGACAGCAGAGATCTACTCAGTTCAGATGCGCTGACCCTGATGCTTATCGGGTTCGTGACGTCCTTCCTTGTAGCCATGGTTGCAGTAGTCACGTTCATCAAGCTGATTAAGCGGCTACGTCTGGAATGGTTCGCGCTGTACCGGTTCGTGTTAGCGGGGCTATTCTATGTAATTGTTATTCTGTAACATCCTGCACTCAGCCGTATTCCTTAGGCTCCTGCAGCAGGATGGAGAAGGTCTGGGTCTCGTGGTCCACTTCAATCGTCTCAATGCCGACAAAATCCGGGATCTCGGGGTGGACGGCATCCACGCTGTATTCCGGATGAGTCAGCAGTAATTGAATCACTTGCATAGCTTCCATGTCGATGGTGATCCCCTTTACAGTAGAATCTAACCCTGTGATAGAGGGGAATCTCCGCCCTCCGGGTCTATAGCGTATTATCCCCGCAGCGCTTAGCGAATATGTCTGTGGATGATATTTCTGTCTTCGTTACGTTCCATAACAGCCATTAATTGCCCCTGGAAAATCCGTCTCTGGATCTGATCGATCCGCTGCAGAGCAAGTGGGACGGGTACCTGGAACGCTACAGCCAGCTCGGCAACGGCATCCTCACGAAGCTCGGGCAGCGTATTCGCTGAGATCATACTATAGGGCATGGAGGCATACAGGATGAACCGGTCGGATTCATCTCTCTGCGCCTGCGTGAACACTCCGGGCATAAGCGTAGACTTGCCGGCATGCCGCAGCAGATGACAGAGCTCGTGGAGGAATTCCAGCCGCTGCAGCTCGGGAGGAAGACGGTTGTCGATGAACATGCTGTACATTCCGGCCGCAGCCTCAATCGCCTTGCTTCTGACATCCAGATAGTGTACCCAGATATTGAGCCGCTTCGCTATGTAATCGATGGAGATGTCAGACGGCTTGCGGATGCCTATGCGCTGGTACAGATCCTCTGTCCATTTCTCCAAAGCGGTCATCTGATAATAGCCTTGCATAATCAATCACCCCAGATATAAGATCGTATGTTCGTGTTATTGGCCAAAAGAAAAGCCCGTAAGGGCTAAGCAGCAGTTCAGCGCGTACTCCTCAACGGCTGAAATATGGAACGGGTGTTCCTATGTATGTAAGCATAAAGGAATTACGCCCGAATATCAAGTGTTTTTCCCAAGGTGGGGTGCGTGGCCTGACTCAGCATCTGAACCATATCCTGGGCGCTGCTCTGCGCCTGCTCCTTGGCAAGGCTCATCACCTGCAGCCCTGCGGCCTGCTGTAAGGATGACTGGCTCATCACTACGGATAATGCAGCAATATCCATCCGGCATTCCTCCCTCCATTTGTTTTGAAGCTATTGCTTCATACTCTATATCGACCACTGGACGCCTGTCCGTTAGGTGAATGGTATTTCTTTGCCAATTGGCCCATGCAACGGGGCGGAATTCCACATATTCTGTGCTGTATTCAATATTCAAGAGGAGGAATTAATTATGGGAGCAGAGTATGGTTGCGGTTGTGGAAATAACGTAGGTGGAGTGAATCAGGGACCTCCAATCGTTCCGGTAGTAAGCCCTTGGACTTCGACAGGTGCCATTCTGGTTCTGTTCATTCTGCTGGTTATCATCACTAAAGCCTGTTTGTTCTAGAACTGCCAATAGCCAGTGTAGCCCTGTCCGGCCTGTGCCGGATAGGGCTATTTCTTTTTCTTCTTATGAGCACGGACCGTTGGCCCGATCTGGCGTTTGATTCTGCCTGTAGCTGCATCGGTTTCAATGATATAGAGTTCTTTGATTGTTCCTGCAAGCGCGAACCATTCCTGTAAGGCTTCAGCTTCGGACATAGGGCCGTACAGCCTTTTGCCCCGATAACAGATATAGAACACTTCCGGCTCTCCATCAAAGTTATATTATCCCATTTCATTCTACGCTGTATCGCGGTGAAATTGAATAACATCCCCCACATGCCGGCTTATTTGAAAATAAACTCCACACGCGTACCGTCAGCGAACGCCTCCAGCTGATTGCCGACCCAGCTTCCCGCTCCGCGGTTATCACTGGGCGTTATGTACTCAATATGCGCCCCGGCTCCGCCTTCTGCACACATAGCCATCGGCCATTCGTCCCGGTCATAGCCTTTCTTCGTGGGGACTCCCTTCAGAGACGCCTTGCGGTTCTCCTCCGCATCCTTGCGGTTGATGGTGCAGATCGCTGACTCTCCCTTGCGGATGGCCTTCTGGATGTGCTTTGCGGTCTCCGGGTAGCGGTCTGCCGGGAACTTCAGCTTCACGACCTCCGAAGGATTCGCAGAAGGGGTCTGCGGCAGCCATTGCCCGTTCTCCTCCAGCAGGTAGGCGGCAAGACTGAGCAGGGCGATAATGATGAGACTGATGATGGACTTTTTGGCTTTCATATCTGCTCCTTTGTAGGTTGGTATGGGTATAAGGCCTGTGCCCAGAATAGTATAGCGTAAGAATACCGGATTGTGACAGCCCGAATTCTGTGCATCTGCCGTGCTAAAGTTCCATAATTCGTCATAATATGTACAAACACAATGAAAAGGATGGTGGAAAATGTGGAACAGCGCAATCTCAGGGACCTGCTGGATTCGGCCTCGCGGCTGATTGGTGATGTGCAGTGGCAAGCGGCTTTTCGCAAAATACAAATGGCACCCGCTGACGCGGAGCTGGGAGCTCCCGCACGGAAGCTGCTGGAGACGCTGTACTGGCTGCAGGGCCAGGGAATGATCAGCGGTCAGCATGATTACCTGGAGAGCCCGGATGATATCAACAACAAGCTGAAGAATACGGCTGGCAGCTATGCCGGACTACACGGTTATGAGATGGGGCCGATCAGCGGACAGACGGAGAAGCTTATCAGCAGCCAGCGGCAGGGAGTAACCGACAGTGCGATCCGCTGGCATAAGGCAGGGGGCATTGTAGCGATGACCTATCATGCAAATCTGCCGGGCAGCGCACCAGCCTGGACGAATGTCTCCATGAGCCTCAGCGAAGACAATTTCAGCAAGTACATCACACCGGGAACACCCGAGTATACCGCGATGATTGCCGAGCTGGATAAGGTAGCTGTTTTCCTGAAAAAGCTCAATGACGCCGGTGTCCCCGTCCTCTGGAGACCTTATCATGAGATGAACGGCGGCTGGTTCTGGTGGGGGCAGAAGTCCTCCTTCGTGACCCTCTGGGAGATCATGTTCCAGCGGTACACCGTCTATCATAAGCTGCACAATCTGCTGTGGGTGTGGAGTCCGAATGCCAAGAACAAGAATAGTGAGGAGCCGGCGAAGTATTATCCGGGCAGCGGCAGAGTGGATGTGCTGGCGGCGGATATTTTCGAGGGGGATTACAAGGCAAGCCATCATGATACGCTCTGGGACCTGGGGCGCGGCAAGCTGATCGCCATCGGCGAGAACGGAGAGCTTCCTCCGCCAGCTGTGCTGGCAGGCACGCAGAACAAATGGAGCTACCAGATGACCTGGGGCAAGATGCTGTACGAGCGCAATAAGGATGCAGTGATTCAGGCTTTTATGCGGAATAGTGCCGTATTCTCCAGAGATGACTATTCGGCCAAGGCGGCGGCGTATGCTTCTTCAGGAGGGGTACTCCCCAAGCCGGGCCTCTATGGGCAGTATTATAACAATATTACGCTCAGCGGCACGCCTGCCCTCACCCGGACAGATGCCAATATTAACTTCGCCTGGAGGCAGGCGGCGCCTGATCCGGCCGTTCACGCAGATCTGTTCTCCGTACGCTGGAGCGGCAAAATAAGCGCTGCCTACAGTGAGATCTACACGATCTATTCGTATTCCGATGACGGAATCCGGGTATGGATTGACGGGAAGCTGGTTATTGACAGCTGGATTAAGCAGAGCGGGCAGGAGCGGCAAGGCACAGTGAGTCTGATTGCAGGGAAGCTGCATGAGCTGAAGGTGGAGTACTATGAGAACCAGGGGGATGCGCGGGCGGTACTGATGTGGGAGAGCCCCAGCCAGGCCAAAGGCGTAATTCCGGCAGGAGCCCTCTACCTTCCATAACAAAGAGTAACGAAGCGTCAGATATGCTCGCGGTAGCTGATGTTGTTGGCGATTTTCTCGTCACGGACGGCTTGGCGCAGGATATCCTTGACAGATTGAACCTTACGGATTCTATAGAATGGGAGCTGTGGAGATGAAGCATCATCCGATAAAATGATCAGCGTCCCGATGCCCAGCATACGCTGCATAACCGACTGGGTGACGGAGAAATCGTTAACCCGAAGCAGCTCGATTTCTTCGACATCCTTGCCGATTAGTCCGCTCTTCACCATAATCCGCTGGGACGTAATCGTATACTTGGTGTTATTCAGTCCGATCAGCCCCTTGAGACGGTCGGAAATGCCGGCAGGCTTGCCCTGCCATAATTCTTGTTCGGGACCGGAGCTATGGCCAGCCGCCGGACGCCGTGCTGCTGCCGGAGAACCGGCCTCTTCTGTGCCTGCCCCGCATTCCCCGCAGAATTTGGCACCTTGCTTGTATTCCGCACCACATGCTGTGCAATAAGCCATGATTGATCTTCCTCTCCTTGAACGGATAAATTCATTATAGTATAACAGGAATTGCCAGTCATCAACGGGTTATGGACCGCCGTTTCTCCCTATGAATACGCTTATCTGCTGACATATGTTTCATTACGCCGAATTTTACATTAATTTCATTTGCACTTAACAAAAATCGATATTATTCTGTTAAGTGGAGGGATATTAACTATGAGACAAGCTTTACTTGCAGGACTGCTAATGGCCGTCATGATACTCAGTGCCTGCGGCAATAACAGTGCTGAACCGGCATCCCCGGAAGAGGTACAGGAGACGGTACAGAGCTTTTACAATGAAATGTCGAAATTCGACGAAATGGGCAAATCCTCGCTTGAGAACTTCAACACCACGCTAACCTCTTATTCCACCGGACAAGCGACAGACAAAGAATTCCAGAAGGCTGTGGACAGCTTCCAGGATACCGCATCTCAGCTTGCAGATCATGTGAACGATATCAAGATTGCGGGTGGCCTGCCGGATACGATCGAGAAGCTGCTTAGAGATTCTGTGATTGCTTTTCAGAGTGCCTATCAGATCAAGGAGAAGGCTTCCAAGGGCGCAGTATCGCCCGATGTGACCGCTGAGGAATTCAACACGATGAATGAGCAGGCGGACATAGCGATGCTCTACGGCATCTCCAAGCTGAATGAAGCCAGAGAAGCCGCAGGACTGATTGAACCGGAGCAAGCCGTACCGGGAACCGTGTCAGATGCAGGCACAGATGCCAAGCAGGAACCGGGTGCTGGAAGCGCAGGGACTTCGTCAGTGAAATAAGCAGAGACAAGACTTGTTATACGCCAAAGGGTTCGGATGAAGACGCTGTACAGCATTACTGTAGGCGTCTTTTTGCTGTGGATTGAATTATTGGTCCAACCTTCTTGAGAAGTACTTAGGGGCCTCCCTGAAACCTTGTCTTTCATAAAATGTATGAGCCTCTATTCTTCTGGCATGGCAATGAACCTGGATACTGGCACATCCTCTTCGGCGGGCGGAAGCTGAGGCGAATTCCACTAATTCCTGTCCGATTCCCTTCCCTCTAACTGAGGAATCCACAACCAGATAACTAATGGAGGCGATATCTCCTCTCATGCCCAGCTGCGGGATATAATGCAGGGAAAGACAGGCGATAACACATCCTTCCGCTTCATAGACCTTTAACTCCTCATTGGGGTCAGCAAGCAGTCTTTCTATATTCTCTTTCATATAAAGCTCGGTATCCGGGTAACCTAATTGCCTTAATAGTCTGGAAATATCCTCCCGATCCTCCACATTTGCAGCTCTAATCATAAATTTCATCTCCGTCCTTTCTACCCCTTTCCCCTAATGATGGCATCAGATTAGCTAAAATACTAGAACCACGGGATGGCTGTTTTCATGCAGGTGTGGTGCTAGTTCAACCCTGTATTATGATCAGCTGAAGCTCTCCTTCAGCGTCCTTGGCCTGACATTAATTTCTGCTTGCCTAACAAGCTGGATCGCGGATATAATACAAACATACGTTCGGTTTGTGGGCGGAAAGAGCATGTAGTCCGGTTATAAACAACAGAGTGGGGGAATAGCAATGGGCAAGAAGCTTGAAGCGGGCGGTCTGCGGGAGAGCAGCCGAATCATGTTGACGGAGCATAAGGGCGGGATCAGGAGGGAAGAACGGGAGACCTGGCATAGCCTGAAGCCGGTGCTGGACGAGCAGAAGCTGGAGGAGATTGAGCATACGCTGGCCTTATCGCTGCGGAGTCATGTGCGGGTTACGCTGGTGCTGTATGGTCCTCTGGAGCAGAGGAAGCTGAGCGGGTTCGTGACCTCCATTCACACCCACTCGCGTGAATTCAAGCTGCGGTGGGCGGAGGAATGGAAGTGGCTGCTGGTAGATGACATTGTGGAGGCTTATATTGTCTAAAAGATAACCGTTCTGCCTGGAATCAGCACGGGTCCAAGCTTCATTTACCTGCGGCGGTGCCCGTCTTCTCATAGGCAATCAGCGTGACCTCCGGGTTCCCGGTCATCCGGGCAATCTCTGACTCCGCCTGGCGGATCACCTCCACGACATCCTCCTGATCGCTAAGCGGGGCTATTCTGTAGCTGTCGCTGTGTATCTCCATGTTCATCCACCTTTCCGTTAGAATGACCTGACTTGCGGTCTGCATTCTTATTCTTGCCTGTAGGCACACAGTTCATCCGGGGAGATCAGGTGCTTGCACAGCTCATTTTGCGAAAAAAATGGTCATCGGCGTAAACCGCCCGGCCAAAGCGGCATATACTATACCAGGGGGTGAGTAGATGCTTACTTTGGAGCAGGTCAAGCAGAAGTCGGCCGCAAGGCTGGCGAAGCTGCATCCGGCCGTACTGGCCGGGGCGAACGAGCTGATTAGACGGAGCTATAACCGGGGGGTGCAGATCCTCATTACGCAGGGCATGCGCACGATAGCGCAGCAGAATGAGCTATATGCTCAAGGGAGAACCAAGAAGGGCGACATTGTAACGAATGCCCGGGGAGGCGACAGCTTCCATAATTACGGCCTCGCGATAGACTTCGCGCTGCTGCTGCCGGATGGCAGGAATGTGTCCTGGGATATGAATCGTGACGGGGATGGCGACAAGGTGGCAGACTGGCAAGAGGTGGTACAGGAGGGGAAGAAGCTGGGGTTCGAATGGGGCGGGGACTGGACCTCCTTCAAGGATTACGCCCATCTGCAGATGAGCTTCGGCCTTACCATCCAGGACCTGAAGGCAGGCCGGCGGCCTACTGCCCAGCAGAGTGCAGCCGCACTAAGCCGTATAACCGGAGGTGAGCCAGAGGTGAACAAGGATATCCCGGTAAATATTACGCTCAACGGTAAGAAGCTGACGACCGGCGTCATGGACGATGCGGTTACCTATGCGCCTGTACGTGCGATTGCCGAAGCGCTTGGAGCCAAAGTCACGTATAATGCGTCCAGCAAGACCGTGAACATTGTGAAGGAATAACTTCTCTGCATAGATGCTGTGCCGGATGGGGAAATTATCAGCGATTAACCACATCCATGAAGGGGGCACAACATTTTGAACAAGCTGATCACAAGTCTTGCCTGCGGTACGGTCCTGTCCATGAGTCTGCTCGGAGCAGGTGACATCTCCGCAGCAGCGCCGGGCGGTATGACCACTACGATTCCGGGCGTTATGAGCACCACCGCTCCGGGCATGCACAGCACAACTACTGACGGCCGGATGGGCAACATGGGGAATATGGGCAATCTGGATGACCGGATGATGGACAGCCGGGGCAATACCATGATGAATGAGACCAGAGATTCCATGCACAAGACCGAATCCATCATGAAGGACAAAATCCGTACCGGCGACAACAGCTCCGTCTCCCCGCTGTCCAACAATAACACAACGGGCCGCTACCGGGCACAGAGCACAACCACCACAGCCAACAACGACAACCGCTCCTCCAACTGGGGCTGGCTCGGTCTCCTCGGCCTCCTGGGTTTGGCTGGCATGCGCAGCAGAACCGGTGAGCGTGACCGCCACTAGTCTGAGCGGGGCACCGCAGTTCTGCAAATAAGGAACAGCAGCGCCAAGCACTAAAGCCCGTGTCAGTCTCGACTGAACGGGCTATTTGCTGCTTATGCAGAAATATTGGAAAAAGCAATTGCGTATCCTCCAGATACGTGATATTATATTTCTTGTCGCGTAAGAACGCACACACAACATGCCGGGGTGGCGGAACAGGCAGACGCACAGGACTTAAAATCCTGCGGTACGTGAGTACCGTACGGGTTCGACCCCCGTCCTCGGCACTAGAAGAACAAGGGTTTCAGCTCATTAGAGCTGGAACCCTTGTTTGTTTTTAAGATGGTTTGCTAACATTTTGCTAACGGTGCCTCTATTTTGTGTGGATTCGAGGTTTCCGGTACGCTCGGAATGATGCTTGTACCGACTTTACGATGAGTAGTTCTTGTTCAGACTCTGCGTTCGAGAATTCTGTCACGCTCCATTCTCAGTCGCTGGATTTCTGCTCTAATGACTTCTTTACGACAAGATAAAGTATTTTTGTTGCTATGCTCCAAAGCAAGCTTTACGTGGAGTATGGCAATGCCCAGCAGCGCAGATTGGATTTCCGCATCATCTAATGCTCCCCAAGCGGTGTGCTTCATTGAGCGGCCCCTTTTGTTTTCTTAGAAAATATATCGTTGATCTTTTGTGCGGTATCCTTTTTCGTCTCCATGTCGATGTGCGTATAGGTATTTGCTGTAATGCTGATGGTTGAATGTCCCAGCCATACCTGGATTTCTTTCAGGCTTACGCCATTTTTAATTAAGTAACTGGCTGTCGAGTGCCTGAGATCATGGAATCCGATATGCGGATGGGTCAACAGTGCTGTTCATCTTGCCTTCCGGGATACGGCCATCTCTATGACAGCGGAGGATTCCGGCGGCCAGGATTACGTTGAAATCGTATTGGACGGGATCGCCCGTAATTGGATTAATCTGAAGAAGGGGGTTCATGCATACATAATCGAACAGGGACTCCCGGATGGTGAGCATACTTTGGAAATTCACAAGCGGACAGGGATTTTGACCGGAAACATCGCCTTTCATCATTTTTCTCTTCCTGACGGCGGAAGCTTCCTTGCCCCGCCTGCGGCCAAACCTATCCGGCTTGAATACTTTGGGGATTCCATTACAGATGGAGCAGGGATCGGTCATCCGCATGAGCTCGCTGAAGCCCCGCATCTTGACGACGGCTATATGTCCTATGCCGGGATCAGTGCCAGAATGTTGAACGCGGAATATCATACGATGGCCATTTGCGGCATTGGCGTTTGGCAGGATGCGGTAGGGAATAAGCATGGATTGCCGGAGCATTTTTTCGGGACCCTTGGCAAAGAGACGGCGCCATGGGACTTCTCCAGATATATTCCTGATGGAATTATCATTAATTTGGGTCAAAACGATTATTCAACGCCAATTGATGATGAGAGGTATATCGCCGCTTATTTAAAATTCATTCAGGTTATCCTGGATCAATACAATGATCCCTATGTTTTTTGCTGTGTTGGAACCATGAACAACAACTATCTGGCCAGTGTAGATAAGGTCGTGGCTTATTGTAATCAAACTGGAAACGGAAAGGTATTCTTGGTTGATTTAGGGCTGATTCATCCAGAGGTAGAAGGCTGGGGAGGCCGTTACCATCCCGGCTATCAGACGCATTACCGGATGGGGTGGGAGCTTGCCTCTTTTATATCCGCCAAGACCGGATGGGAATTGCTTAAGCGTCCGTTGATTGCTACGGATAATTGCTGCATGAAATAAAAAACAAGGAACCCTTTCAGCATAACGTTTGCTGAAAGGGTTCCTTGTTGTAAGCTTCGCGACACGCGCAACACTCAACTTCTGCCAACGCGCAGTCTACGGCATGGTTCTACACTCTACTCCTCATGACCCGTCGATTGACGGAAAAGCGGCATCGTCTTCACATGCGTAACCAGTGGAGGTCTGCCGGGATTTTCGATTTTGGACAGAAGCATCTCGGCGGCAAGAAAGCCCATTTCGGACCGGTGGATATGAACGGTGGTCAAGTGGGGTTCCACGATTCGCGACTCCGGGGAATTATCGAATCCGCAGACCTTAACCTCACCAGGAATTTGAATATTCAGGTCCTTTAAGATACGAATGGCATTAATCGCGATGTAGTCATTGGCGCATACGAACGCGGGTGGAAGATTAGTCATGCTTGCTAGTCGCTGCTTAAGCCACTTGTAGTCAGCGATATGCCGGTCGTCTTCGAGAATGCAGAAGGATTCATCAAGATCAATCCGGGCGGCATTCATGGCTTTGGTGAACCCGTCCCAACGCTCGTTGAAGCTCATGCAATGGCGGGAATCGCCGATAAACCCGATCTCCGTAATTCCTTCATCAATGAGCTTCTTCGTGAGACTGGAAGTACTATGAATGTTCTCCATCAGCAGCAGATCTGCCTTCATCTCAGAAAACGTCAGTTCTGCTGAAGCGTCAATGAATAATGTCGGGATCCCGAATGACGTAATAAACTCCGAGTAGCTCTTGTCGAACAATTCGATACAGACAATGCCATCTACTTTACTTTTGTCGAAGTTGACGGGAAGAGCCGACGAATCGAGTTCATTCTCCCGAACGATATGTATCGACAAATTGAAGCCTTCGGAGCTGATTTTTTGTTCGAGGCCGCTTAGCAGTGACGTGCCAAAATGTGAATTGTTCGGCATATTTGCAGTAAGCAGGGCGATATTGCCGGTTTTTTTGGCAGGAGTGCCTTCTTGTTCGAACAAGGCGAACTGCTTGTAATTCATATCAATAGCTTTCCTGACCACTTTGCTGCGTGTCTCATCCGGTATAGAGGGATTATTATTTAATGCTTTGGATACAGTATTCCTAGAAAGTCCAAGCGAATCGGCTATATCTTGAATGGTTACTTTTTCTTTGTTCAAAGAGAATGGCTCCTTTAGCAGAAGTATTGCATTCTTGACCAAAATAATCGTAGTACAAATCAATGTAATTGTCAACTTAATTGTTACAAATGAACAAATGGATAAAAAGTAAAAAGAAAGATTAATAAGGTTTACATTTTGTTCAAAAGTAAACAAATGCACAAGTGAAATGGACGGTGTTTATTCACCCGGTTATGGATTTTTCGTAATATAAAACTATTATTTTGTTGTTTTATGTAGAAAAAACAATGAATTTTACGTTATTAAAATGAAATGGTGTTTTTGTTATGTGCATATGTTTACTTTTGTATTCATAAAAAGTCTTGACGAAGTAATCATGATGTTGTAAATTGAATTTGCTAAGCCGTTGACAGTGACTTATGGAAGCACTTACTTTCGCGCGAGAAGTATCCAAAATCACATTTATGTTTTGCAAATGAGTATTGAGGGGGAGGAGAAGTTGCAACAAACTTCTGGAATTACACAAAATAAAAGACCGGAAGCCCGGAATCGCATAGGACTTATGGAGAAACTCAGGTATATCAAGAACAACTATTGGCTTTACCTTTTTGTGCTTCCCGCAGTCGTATTGACTATTATTTTTAAATATCTCCCTATGTATGGTGTTCTGATCGCTTTTAAAGACTACAGCTTTCGCAAGGGTATTTTGGGGAGTGACTGGGTTGGGTTTCATCACTTCGAACGATTCTTTAATGCACCCAATTTTGAGCAATTGTTATTCAATACACTTCAATTGAACATTTACGGTCTTTTACTGGGATTCCCGGTGCCGATTATTCTGGCATTAATGTTGAATCAGGTACGCAAGGCCGCGATGAAAAAGAACATTCAATTGTTCTTATATGCGCCGAACTTCATTTCTGTTGTTGTTGTTGTGGGTATGCTCTTTGTCTTATTCTCTCCGACAGGCCCGGTCAATCAATTAGTGGTGGCCTTTGGCGGGATGCCGCTCTCGTTCATGTCAGAACCGGAATATTTCCGTCCGATGTATATCCTCTCCGGAATCTGGCAGGGGGCTGGATGGGCGTCCATTATCTATGTGGCTGCATTGGCCAATGTGGATCCGGAGCTGCACAATGCGGCGACACTTGACGGTGCAAGCCTGCTTCAGCGTATACGCCATATAGATTTACCAACGATCAGGCCGGTTATTGCGATTATGATCATTCTCGCGGCAGGCGGCATTATGGCCGGCGGCGGTGACAAAGCCATTCTGATGTGGAACGAGATGAACATGGAGAAATCGGATGTAATCAGTACTTATGTCTACCGGATCGGCTTCCAGCAGGCAAACTATTCGTTCTCCGCTGCCGTGGAATTGTTTAATACCGTCATTAACCTCATTATGCTGTTTACGGTGAATTTTATCGTGAAACGGGTTAACGATGGCGATGGAATTGTATAGGAAAGGAGATCATCATGGACAGTATTAAACCAACTAAGATGGACAAGGTCGTGCTCAGTGTTATCTTCACCCTGCTAGTTCTCCTCGTTGTAGCGATTATTGGTCCGCTGATCTATATGGTCGTGGCTTCGTTCATGGAACCGACGGCACTGCTGAATAAGGGGTTATCCTTCGACTTCTCAGATTATAGCCTTGAGGGATATAGAATGATTTTATCGGATGACAAAATCATTGGTGGGTTTCTGAACGCGTTGCTATATTCCTCCGTTTTCACAGTGATAACGGTTTCGGTCTGCGTCTTTGCAGGATACCCATTGGCGCTCGACGACTTCGTAGGAAGAAAAGTAATTATGACGCTTTTCATTATCACCATGTTCTTTGGCGGGGGTCTGATCCCGACTTATCTCGTGGTGAAGAGTCTGGGCATGCTTGATACCATCTGGGCGCTCGTGATCCCGGGTGCAGTAAGCGTCTGGAACATTATTCTGGCCCGGACGTTCTTCCGGGGCTTGCCAAAGGAAATGAATGAAGCGGCTAAGATTGACGGTGCCTCGGATTTCACAATTTTCTTTAGTATTATCATACCGCTTTCCAAGCCTATCGTATTTGTCCTTGCGTTATATGCTTTCGTGGGTCACTGGAACGATTTCTTTCAATCTCTTATCTACCTGGAGAATCAAGACAAATATCCGCTGCAGCTCGTACTTCGGCGTATTCTGATTCTGAACAAGGTTGATCCGAATATTGTCTCTTCTATTAAGGAACAGGCTGAGTTAGCGCGATTGTCTGAGTTGATGAAGTATGCAGCCATCGTAGTCTCCAGTCTACCGCTTCTTGTAATGTATCCTTTCTTCCAGAAATACTTCGAAAAAGGTGTCATGGTCGGTTCCCTCAAGTAGAGAGCCTACAGTTATTTAAATGAAGACATTTAAAAGGGGAGAATTAGTATGAAACATATTAAGAAAACAGTATCCATTATTTCTCTGACGGCTGTTATGGCAATTACGGGATGCAGCAGCGATAAAGGAAGCGACAAAGAAAAGGGGAATTCCGGTGATCAAACCCTAACCTTCATGACGCCGAACTCACCGCTTGCTCCTCAAGACCCGAATGAGAAGCTGATCTTCAAACGCCTGGAAGAAAAGACCGGCATTCATATCGACTGGAAAGTCTATTCGGAAGATGTGTACGTCGAGAAGCGGAATCTGGCTTTGGCCACAGGTGAGCTTCCGGATGCGCTTTTCAACGCCGGCCTGAGTGATTTCGATTTGTTGAAATTGGCCAATGACGGCACAATCATTCCTGTCGAGGAATACATTACGCCTGAGAAAATGCCGAACCTCACTAAGGTGCTGGAGCAGGCGCCCCAATACAAAGGTATGATGACTTCACCGGACGGGCACATCCTCGCATTCCCTTGGATCGAGGAGCTTGGTGAAGGCAAGGAGAGTATTCACTCTGTCAACAATATTCCGTGGATTAACAAGGCATGGCTGGATAAGCTTGGCCTGCAAATGCCAAAGACGACGGAAGAACTGAAGCAAGTGTTGATCGCGTTCAAAACGAAGGATCCGAATGGCAATGGCAAAGCCGACGAGATTCCGGTTTCCTTTATTAATGATGACGGGGGTAACGAGGATTTAAGTTTCCTTCTCGGTTCCTTCGGAGCTGGCTTTAACGGGGATCTGACGCTGGTCGACAATGACGGCAAGGTGAACAATGCTGTATTGGCGCCGGGCTATAAGGAAGGTATGAAGTACTTTCAGGAGCTGTACGCAGCGGGTCTGATCGATCCGGAATTCATTACCCAAGACTGGAACAAATTTATAGCCAAAGCTAAAGATGACCGCTACGGTTTGTACTTCACTTGGGACAAGGCGAATGTAAGCGGCATGGACAGTCCGTTTGAGCCAATGCCGGCACTGGAAGGGCCGAACGGCTGGAAGAATGTAGCCCGTGCGAACGGTATGGGATTTGACCGCGGCAGAATGGTGCTCACAGCCGATAACAAGAACATCGAAGCGACGATTAAATGGATAGACGCAATGTATGATCCGTCCCAGTCTGTACAGAACAATTGGGGAACTTATGGCGATGAAACGCAGCAGAATATTTTTGAAATGGACGAAGCTACTAAAATGCTGAAGCACTTGCCGCTGAACGGTGCTTCACCGAACGAGCTGCGTGTCAAAACAAGCGCTGGCGGACCGTTAGCTATTCTCGATTCCTATTATGGTAAGGTAACGACGATGCCGGACGATGCTGCCTATCGCATTGATATTTTGAAGAAGATCTATGTGCCGGATATGAAAGCTGAGCATATGTATCCGAGAGTATTTTTCTCTAAAGAGGAATCAGAGCGCCTGACCCAGACCGAAGCCGACCTGTGGCCTTATATTCTGAAGAAACGTACGGAATGGATGCAAGGCGCGAACGTTGACAAAGAGTGGGACGCATTCATCAAAGAGCTTGATCGTCTTGGCATGCAGGATTGGCTGAAAATCAAACAAACAGGTTACGACAGAGCGGGGAAATAGCCAGTTACATTATAATGCATACCGTCGGAGCGTGAGTTCATGCTATAGCAGGCCATGCTCCGACTATTATTATTCTGGAGGAGTGGGAGAAACATGAATTATACAGAGAAGTTCCGTCCGCAGTATCATTATTCGCCACAAAAAAACTGGATGAACGATCCCAACGGAATGGTTTATTACGAGAATGAGTACCACTTATTTTATCAGCACACTCCGTTCGCAAGCCAACCCAATTTCGGGAAAATGCATTGGGGACACGCGGTAAGCACCGATCTGGTCCACTGGGAGGAGCTTGAACCATCCTTGCCGCCAGGGGAGGACGGTGCGATTTTCTCTGGAAGCGCGGTAGTCGATACACAGAACACAAGTGGTTTTTTTGATGATTATGGTTCAGGGCTTGTGGCGATCTATACGAATAACGACAACAAGGCGCAGCCGGGTAAGCCGCAGGTTCAAAGCATCGCCTACAGCAGAGACAAGGGACGGACTTGGACGAAATATGAAGGGAACCCGGTCTTGTTTCCGGAGACGACGCTTGATTTCCGTGATCCGAAGGTATTCTGGCATGCGGATACATCCAGTTGGATTATGACTCTGGCTGTTCAAGACCGTGTGGAGTTCTTCACCTCTCCAAATTTGAAAGAATGGACATTTGCTAGTGCATTTGGCGCGGACGTCATCGGAACACATCGTGGCGTTTATGAATGTCCGGATCTATTCTCGATTCATGTCGATGGCGATCCCAATCAGAAGAAGTGGGTGCTCATTCTAAGTGTTGGCGATTGTAATGGAGTGAACCCGAATGAGCCTGAACCACCGGCAGGAGGCTCCGGTATGATGTACTTCGTCGGCAGCTTCGATGGTAAGACATTTACACCGGACGAGCCTATTCTTTCGGTTCATGATGTGAAATGGATTGATTTCGGGTCTGATTTCTATGCGGCCGTCACCTGGAGCGATATACCGGAAGAAGACGGACGTAAACTCTGGATCGGCTGGATGAACAACTGGCGGTATGCCGGGACGCTTCCGACTGACAAGTGGCGGGGTAATGCATCCATTCCACGGGAGCTGAAGTTGAGAACCTATCGGGAAGGCCTTCGTCTGGTGCAAGAACCGGTAGAAGAATTGAGAAGGATAGGTTCACCGCTTATGGCTCTGGAGAATGTAACCTTGGTTCCGGATACGAATCCGCTGGCGGACATCACCACTGATAGAGCGGAATTGATCGCGGAATTCGAAATTGGAACGGCAACGGAGTTCGGAATGAAGGTTAGAAAGTCTGCAGATGAAGAAACGGTGGTCGGATACGATACCCTCAAGATGGAGTTGTTTGTCGATCGCACGAAATCAGGCACTACGAATTTCCATCCGGACTTCGCAGCGAAGCACCAGGCACCGCTGTTGCCTGTTGATAACCGTGTACGCATGTCCGTCTTCATGGATTGGTCGTCGATTGAAGTGTTCGGTGGTGAGGGTCTAGTGGTCATCTCGGACATGATTTTCCCCGCTTCCGCAAGCAACGGACTTGAGCTCTACGCGGTAGGCGGAGACGTAAAGCTGGTGTCGCTCCAGATCAATGAGCTGGGAAGCATATGGAGAGATGAGGTCAAGGAGGAAGCTCATGCGTATCGGGGCCATTGAAGCAGGCGGAACAAAGTTTGTCTGTGGTGTCGGGAATGAATTAGGGGAAATTGAGGATCGGGTTCATTTTCCAACACGGCGACCCGAGGAGACGATGGAGAATGTCATCGCCTACTTCCGCGATAAGAGAGTCGATAGCATAGGAATCGGATCGTTTGGTCCGATCGACCTCGAACCCTCCAGTCCGACTTACGGTTATGTGACTACAACGCCAAAACCCGGCTGGGCCGGATATAATTTCGTGGGTACGCTAAAATCGGTCTTCGATGTTCCGGTCGGCTGGGATACAGACGTCAATGCTGCCGCGTTGGGCGAAGCCACATGGGGTGCAGCGCAAGGATTGGATAGCTGCGTCTACTATACGATCGGGACTGGCGTAGGAGTCGGTGTCTATACCGAGGGTAACCTGGTACATGGACTTGTTCATCCAGAGGGTGGACATATCCTCACAAGACGGCATCCGAACGATGATTTTGGTGGCAATTGTCCCTATCATGGCGATTGTCTGGAAGGCATGGCTGCCGGCCCGGCGCTAGAAGCAAGATGGAAGGCTAAGGGCGATACCCTGCCGGAAGACCACCCGGCATGGGAGATGGAGGTGTTCTACATCGCGCAGGCCATATCGAATGTCATCCTGACGTTATCCCCTAAGAAAGTCATTCTCGGCGGGGGCGTGATGAAACAAATCCACTTATTCCCGATGATCCGGGAGCAAGTAGGCAGCCTTCTAAATGGATACGTGAGTGCCAAGCCGATTGTATCGGATATCGGACATTATATTGTAGCACCTATGCTCGGCGATAATGCTGGCTTGTGCGGGGCATTAGCACTGGGAGTACAAGCATTCGATTCACGCTCAAAGGTAAGGTAGTGGTTGAATGATGTTAGAATAAGTGCATAAAAAGCTGCCGGATTGGCGGCTTTTTATGTATTTAGATGGTTGAAGCTGAAGCATTAGGAAGCTGTCCTGCTTTCAGTGGGGAACATTGGCTCGAAAAAGAGCTGGAATCAGGAAGAATAGGTTATGTTGCTAATACAAGAGCTAAATATTCATCAGTTTGGGCAGTTCCAAAATTAAAAACAGAAGAACAAGCCTAAATTGAATCTTTTGGTTTTAAAAGAATTGCGGTTGTAGATATGTAATTATATAGTTCACTAAATATTGAGAGAGTGAAATTGTTACATTGGTCCAATAGGCCCATGCAACCTGCATGGGCCTATTACTCTATTCAATTTAC
The DNA here is from genome assembly GCF_038005345.1 of Paenibacillus sp. FSL H8-0122. Taxonomy (NCBI): domain Bacteria; kingdom Bacillati; phylum Bacillota; class Bacilli; order Caryophanales; family Paenibacillaceae; genus Paenibacillus; species Paenibacillus sp. FSL H8-0122. The sequence continues at coordinate 1,181,010 of NZ_JBBOTB010000001.1, forward strand.
TTCCCTCCACCCGGAATAGCAACCTCATGCCCAACGGTTGCCGCCATGCGGGCAATCGATTTCGGATCGGAATTTCTAACATTTACGTCGATGCGAGGGGTGTACGCAGCTTCCAGTCTCTCAGCTTCTTCGTCGGATAACTTGATCGAGAGGGCTTTGATCGCATCGTCAATATGGCTGGTTTTGAGCGCTCCCACGATTGGGGCGGCAACGACGGGGTTGCGGTACAGCCAGGCGAGTGAGATTTCGGCGCGGCTAACTCCGCGTTCCTTTGCAACGTGCCCGATGGCTTCCACAATCTTTTGGTCGGCTGCTGCAGTTGCCTGATAGTATTGGGCAGCACCGGTTTCGGTCTCGGAGCGGGGCGTTTGTGTACCCCAAGGCCGGGCCAGGACGCCCCGCGACAGCGGACTGAAGACCATCGTCTGAATCCCTTCGTCGGCACAGAGCGGGATCATCTCGTTCTCTTCCTCGCGGGCGATCAGGTTGTAGTTGTGTTGCATGGAGATGAAGCGGGCCCAACCGTTCTCTTTCTGGAGATGCAGCGCCTTTGCGAACTGCCAAGTCCTCATGGTGGAGGCGCCCAAGTAGCGTACTTTGCCCATTTTTACGAGATCATGGAGGGCTTCAAGCGTCTCTTCCCACGGGGTAAAAGGGTCCGCCCGATGAATCTGGTACAGGTCGATATAATCCGTTCCAAGACGTCGCAAGCTGTGGTCAATTTCCGTCATAATCGCCTTGCGGGAGAGCCCGAATGAATTAGGTCCTGAACGCATGGGAGCACCCAGCTTGGTGGCGATGACGACGTTCTCCCGTGTAGTGTAATCCTTGAGCACCCTGCCGACACTCTCTTCGCTGGCCTATGGAACGACGGAACGCTCATCTTCGCAAGTTGTGTCAAATCCTCAATGCGGAATGAATCCTGATAATGATTCAGAATGTGCTCGATTGCGTTTTTAATATGAACGCTTGGACTCCCCTCCGTTACAATTTGTCGTAAGGAGTCACCGTGTTCACCGTGCAGCACCTTGTATAGAATTTCTTTGGCAAATCAAAAAAAGAGCTACTGTCGTAGCTCCCTCACAAAATCTATTCTGGCATGATCCAGACAATCTCGCAGATTCGTACGAAAAACTTCCGGCCCCTGGTATCCAATACAACGTGGTCTGGTTTAACTTCCACTAAGCAGCCGCTAATCCCTCCGCGAGTGGTTTCGAGCACTACCTGGTTATACATCATCCTATGCTAATGCCCACATAAAGAACTGGGCAGATGCCCAGGCAATAACGAATTCCCTAATCATTATTAAATGAAAAATGGAAGCAAGTACAAAGCTGTAATGGCACCAAAGGGGATCGGTCTTGGATAAAAGCGGCGGCGCGGGTAGAAACCCGGATAGTATCCGAATTGTCTGTAGGCTGTTGCGTTAGCAGGCATTCCGTTCATCTGGCCCACCATTTCATTGGTAGGAATGGCAAGTGTGACGTAGTTCTGATCGATATGAGCAACAAACCCGTCGTGAGACTGACCATCACTTGTAGTCATACCAACATATTTATTCATACAATTCCAGGCAACTTGTTGATAATTCGTTTCCATAGGTAACCTCCTCAAATACTATCTCGTCAACAGTCTATGGACTACAACCCATATCCAACACGGCATATGCCCATAGCACACAAAATTCATAATGAAATAAGCCCTTTGTAACGAGGGATAAACGATGAGTATGGATATAGGGGAAACGAATATTAACGGTCTGAATGATTGGAGGAAATGGTTGAGGGTGAACTTAAACTCAGAAAGTTGTTATACGAAGGGATCGGTTAAGCGCTCCGATAATGATTTTTTCATTTCTGTTGTAACACTGCTCACTCTACTAGAAAGATCCTCTTCCCCTGTTAAAACCTCTACCTTAATGCCTGCTCCTAGACGGAAGCCATATTTGAAAATCGAGGATAGCGGGCTAAGGGTTCTACGATTTTGATGATACCGAGCCTAACCCTTCCTACAAAACAACCCAAGTTTACTTAATGATGATATACTTACCTCATGAAATATGATATTGATAATCAATATCAATTGATGAGGGAGCGCGGATAGATGCAAGAGAAATCAGAAGCAAGCCATGCCTATACACCGGAGATGATCGAAATGATGGCCCGCATCTGGGCACGTTCAATCATTACATTGATAGATGTACGCTTACATCATGTAGCGCCCCAATATCCATTGGAGCAATATAAAATGCCTAGCAGCATGCTTATCTATGTATGTGGAGGGGAAGCGCAAATTCAACTGAATGAGACCACATTTGGGATGGAACGCTTCGGTTTGCTTCACGGCGGCAAGGGGAGCCTGCTCAGTATTTCGTCTACAGGGGAGAAGGTGAAGACCTTCATGGTGTTGTATAAAGCTGAATCCCCTCTCTTTTCCAGGAGGTACCTGCAGCAACTACTGGAGCAAGTCAATCCATTTGTTCAACAGTTTGGTTATACACCAAGTAATCCTATCTTGCTGCTCGACTGGTTTCAACAGATGATGAATGACTGGAACCGCGGCAAGGCGATGGATCAGCTACAGGCCAAAGCTTATCTATATCAATTGATTCATAGGGTGTTCAGAGATTTAGAGGGTGGCGAGATTCGCTATCTCCAGCCCAATCCAGCCTGTTCTGCGAAGGTATATCTCGATAAGCATTACAGGGAGCCGATTATGTTCCAGGATATTGCCGCTATGTTTGGGATCAGTGGCGGGCAATTAACGCGGTTGTTCAAAAAGAAGGAAGGGATGAGCTTACAGGAGTATCTCATTCAGAGAAGGATTGAAGCTGCCTGTCATGACTTGAAGTATACAGAGGCAACCATTAAAGAGATAGCAACAGGATCTGGATTTGCTGATGAGAAGAACTTGTTTCGGATGTTTAAGAAGTATTACAAGATGACGCCGAGTGATTACCGGAAAATAAACGCACTACCTATGCAGGTTGATGGTATTGATAATGATTCTCATCTTCAATACAATGAGAGGGAACTGGCGAGTCTAGTCAAGTCTTATAGAGATGGGGAATCAAGCATGTTTGGACAAGTACGAAGTAAAGAAATGATCTTTGTGGCGGCGATGAGCCTGATGCTGCTGCTGACGGCATGTACGTCGGGGACGCCAGCGAATAATAGGGGAACGGTGAATCCGCCTGCGGAGACCGGGCAGACGACACAACCGGAAGTACAGGAGACGAAAGCTTCAGAAGCAGTCTCGCAGACCAGAAAGATATCTACAGTAAAGGGTGATGTTGAGGTGCCGGGCAACCCTCAGCGTGTTGTAGTCGATTATCTGGTTGGTGATGTGGTAGCTTTGGGTGTAACTCCTCTAGGTGTGGCGAGAGCGACAAAGGGCGAGACAGAGGCGGTCTATTCTAACGAGATTAAAGATTCAGTTAACATAAAAATGGAGCCGGAAGATGTCATGACGCTTGAGCCTGATCTGATCATATTAGCATGGGGCGAAGAGAATTATGAGGATTTATCCAAAATTGCCCCGACCATTTATGTCCCTTATGGTGATATGACCACAGAGGAGCGTATCCATTTCATTGGCGATGTTCTGAATAAGCCGAAAGAGGCTGAGGCTGTTTTGGATGCTTATGCTAACAAAATCGAAGAAGCGAAGCTATCCCTTAAGAATGCCGGCCTTGCAGACGTGACGATTACTATGGGAGAATTCGGTGATAAAACGAACTCCATCGCTGGAGCCAAGCATGCGGTTGGAGAGCTTATGTATAATCAGCTTCAAATGAAGGCACCGTCAAAAGTTCAATCTGATATTATTGACGCAGATAAATATTGGGGACAGATCTCAATGGAGGTCTTGCCCGCTTATATGGGGGATTATTTGATCGCCTTAGGAGATACGGAAGTTCCTGCTGATCATGCGGTTTGGAAATCACTACCCGCTGTGCAACATCATCGGATCGTAACGGTGGGTTCATCGCTATCTTGGTCCACGGATATAATGACTTCCAGTGCATTGATTGATCATATTATTAATCAATTGCTGGTATTAGCTAAATAAGGGGACCTGGAAATACGATGAAAAACAAGCCTGAACAAAATCGCCGCGGGGCGGTGAACTTCACCATGTACATGGTGGTAGGGCTTGGATTAACGGTTCTCATGTCAGCGGCGTCGATTAGCTTTGGTGCCGCTGACATGAGGTTAGCGACTGCATGGGAGGCTATTTTCCGATTTGATCCAACGCTCACTGAACATCAAATTATTCAAACCCTACGTCTTCCGCGTACTGTAGCCGATCTGATCGTCGGATGTAGCCTTGCGGTTTGTGGTGCGATCATGCAGGGGACGACGCGCAATCCGCTGGCCGACTCCGGGCTGATGGGGATCAGCTCCGGGGCAGCATTCGCGATTGCGCTATGCCTGGCCTTTCTACCGGGGTATTCGTATGGGCAGATGATGCTGTTTGCTTGTCTGGGAGCAGCGCTCGCGACCGGGATCACTTACTTCATTGCGTCACTGGGCAAGCGCGGAATGACACCTCAGCGGCTGGTGCTGGCAGGGCTGTCCATCTCCATGCTGTTTGGTGCACTCAGTCAGTATTTGGCGATCAATTACAACCTGGGCCGGGCATTGGCATTCTGGACGGCAGGCAGTACAGCGGGGGCCAAGTGGGGGGAACTACTGATTATCTCCCCCTTATTTGTTGGTGGTATACTGCTGGCGCTGGCGCTGGCTCCTTCCGTTACACTGCTCAGTCTGGGAGAGGATGTGGCAAGTGGACTCGGTATCCGCAGCGGACTGGTCAAGGGGCTATCGACGATTATCGTGCTCGTGCTGACTGGATTGGCTGTTGTCGTGGTTGGCCCAATTGGTTTTGTGGGTCTGATTACCCCGCATATTGTGCGATATATGGTCGGTGTCGACTATCGGTACATTATTCCGGCGGCTGCGCTATATGGCGCGTTGCTGACCGTATCGGCCGATCTGGCTGGCCGTTTGATTAATAAGCCGTTCGAAACACCGATTGGCATTATTTTTTCCATCATTGGTGTGCCGTACTTTCTCTTCCTCGCCCGCAGGCAAAGGAGGGAATTCGAATGATCAAGCAGCGTTATACGGTGCGACGGGGTATCCTCGTCAATGTAGTGCTTTTAGTGCTCATCCTTATGTTTGCTGTCATTAGCATGAATTCCGGCAAGATGAATCTTTCACCACAGGAAGTGCTGAACGTTCTCCTTGGTAACGGCACCGGTAAGCAAAATCTGATCCTGTTCGATTTTCGAATGCCACGAATCGTACTGTCGATCTTGGTAGGTCTGGGAATGGGAGCGGCTGGGGTCGTGATGCAGAGTTTGCTGCGCAACGACATGGCTAGTCCGGGGACACTGGGGATTAGTTCAGGATCAGGTTTGTTTGTCCTGTTCTTCGTAGTATTCATCGCATCAGCAGGAAAAAGTTCCTTCATTGCCCTGCCGCTGCTGGCCTTTGTTGGCGGCCTGCTGGCGGCGGGATTGATCTTCTTATTATCTTATCACCGCGGGCGAAACCTCTCGCCAATCGGTCTGATCTTAACCGGGGTCGCGCTCGGAAGCGGGTATGGGGCACTGACCACCTTCCTGACACTCAAGCTGGACGATTCGCAGATGGACTTCATGCTGAATTGGCTGGCGGGGAGCTTGTGGGGTGCTGATTGGCGCTATATTTCCGTACTGGCACCATGGGTCTTGATTTTAATCGGCTATATTTTCTACAAGTCCCGGATGCTGAACACCCTCCATCTGGGCTATCAGACGGCAGAAGGGCTGGGTCTTTCTGTGAAGCGGCAGTTTGTGGGGTTGTCGATCGCTGCTGTTGCTTTATCCTCTGGCGCTGTGGCTGTTGGCGGAAGCTTCTTCTTCGTTGGCTTGATCGCTCCGCATATGGCAAGAAAACTGGTCGGGCCCGATCACAAATTGCTCATTCCGGCTGCCAGCCTGACCGGCGGATTAGTCGTGGTGCTGGCAGACACGATTACGCGCACGGTTAACCTGGGGGGAGATGTGCCGACGGGAATCGTCATTACGGTCATCAGTGTTCCGTACTTTCTTTATTTACTAGCGAAGGCCAATTAGGAGGACGTCATGGAAAGTATTACAGCAGAGCAAATTGATATTGCCTATAATGACACGCTTATCGTCAAAGAACTGGATTTGCAGATTCCGCGTGGACAGATCACCTCGATTATTGGTCCCAATGGATGCGGCAAGTCAACTGTACTCAAGGCAGTCGGCCGGCTGCTCAAGACGAATAATGGTACGGTCTATCTGAATGGTGCCGATATCCGCACACTGTCCACCAAGGAAGTCGCCAAGCAGATGGCGATTCTGCCGCAGACGCCAACCGCACCGAGCGGTTTGACGGTCGGTCAGTTAGTCGCCTATGGACGTTTTCCTCATCAACGAGGTTTCGGCAAGCTCTCCAAAGAGGATAAGCAAGTAGTAGCCTGGGCCTTAGCGGTTACCCAGCTTACTGCGTTCGAGCATCGTGAGGTGGATACGCTCTCTGGCGGTCAGCGTCAGCGCGTATGGATTGCGATGGCGCTCACCCAGCAGACCGATCTGATCCTGCTGGATGAACCCACCACCTATCTGGACCTGGCGCATCAGCTCGAAGTACTGGAACTGCTCTATGACCTGAATCGCAGTCAGCACGTGACGATTGTGATGGTGCTGCATGACCTGAATCTGGCAGCACGCTTCTCCGACTATATGGTGGCGATTCGTGAGGGCCAGGTGGTGGAGCATGGCTCGCCAGAGCGTGTAATGACGGTACAGACGCTGCGTGAGGTGTTTGCCATTGATGCCGAGATTATGCTGGAACCGCGAACAGGGCGGCCGGTGTATGTGACGTACGAGCTATTGCGTGATAAGCGTAGAGACCAAGAAGTAGATCAAGGATTCCCAGGGGCTAAGGGGCAGAAGGAGGCGATTGCCACATGACAACCGCATGGCGTGTCCTGCTGGGCGCACGGAAATACTGGTTGCAGTTAGGGATTGGATTTGCCGGTGTCGTGATGGCCACAATGGCCGGGTTTTATCTGCCCTGGGCGCTTCGGTCGTTGACCCAATTGGCTACCGAAGGCAGCAGCCAGTTTGCCGCGGAAGCGCTGAAGATTGGTTTGTTGCTGCTTGGAGCCACCTGTCTGCAAGCCATCGGAACATCACTTGCCGGCTATATGAACCATTATGCGGCACTTCACTATGTGGCAGATTTAAGAACAAGATTATATAGCAAATATCAGCAGATGAGCTTGCGCTATTTCCATCGAAGCCGGACGGGTGACTTGACCGGGCGCGTTGTGAATGATGCGATGGAGGCGGAAATTTTCATTGCCCATGCTATTCCTGACTTTATCATCAACGCACTGACCTTTATCGGAGTAGGCATTCTTCTCTTGACGATCAATGTGAAGCTGGCACTGATCAGTCTGATCACGATTCCGTTACTGCTTGCGATTACGATATGGCAGAGCAAGCATTTGTCGCCGCTGTGGGGAGAGAATTCCAAATCGCGGGGAGAAATCTCCGGCAAGGTGCAGGAGAACTTGGCGGGCATGAAGGAAATCCAAATTTTTAATCGGCAGGAGGAGGAGCAGGGCAACGTATCTCGTCTGGCTATGAAACATACGAAGACCTATTTGCGCGCCAGTCTGTTCTATGAAACGTCTGTGCCGTTGTTAGCCTTTGTCACTGCGCTGGGTACTGTGTTTGTCGTGATTCTAGGCGGCAGACTGATGGCAACAGGTGAGGTAAGTATTGCTGATATCATCGGATTCATCGCCTACCTGGGAATGTTCTATCAGCCGGTAAAGTCCTTCTCCAATCTGGTGGAGATGACCGGGCGAGCCGCCGCAGGTCTTAAACGGGTATACGAGGTGCTGGAAGAAGAGGAGGATATACAGGAGAAGCGAGACGCAGTCAGCTTACCGCGTGTACAAGGACAGATATCTTTTCAAGATGTCACCTTCGTATATCAGGAGGGTGCGCCTGTACTAGAACGGCTGAACCTGACTATTGATCCCGGAAAGACGGTCGCGCTTGTAGGTACAACCGGTGTAGGAAAGACGACATTGGCCAGTCTCGTTAACCGATTCTACGACCCTCAGGCCGGTTCGATTCGAGTGGATGGTATTGATATTCGGGATGTGACGCTCTCCAGCCTGCGTGACAATATCTCGATGGTGCTGCAGGACACCTTCCTGTTTGACGGCTCCGTGTATGACAATATCGCTTATGGATGGGCGGACGCAACCGGGAAAGATGTGATGGCCGCAGCGAAGGCGGCGAAAGCGCATGATTTCATAGCACAGATGGAGCAAGGCTACGATACGGTGATTGGTGAACGCGGTGTACGGCTGTCAGGAGGGCAGAAACAGCGGATTTCGATCGCACGGGCGATTCTGCGTAATGCGCCAATCCTCATTCTGGATGAAGCGACATCAGCGCTGGATACCAAGACCGAGCAAGAGATCCAGCAGGCGCTGGACGAAATATCGAAGGATCGCACAACACTGGTGATTGCCCATCGGCTATCGACGGTCCGTCATGCCGACCAGATCGTCGTGCTGGAGGGGACAGAGATTGCCGAGATGGGTACGCATGAGGAACTGCTGCATAGCGGCGGTATTTATGCACGATTGTATGCCACGCAAGCTTCTTGAATTTAGTCCGATCGGTATTCAAGGGTCGGGACCCCTAATTAAAGAGACCGGAGCAAGAGGCCCATGCAACCCCCCATGGGCCTCTTGCTCCGGTCAATTCACTTCCGCCCACCTGGAATCGCTACCTCATGCCCAACGGTTGCGCCATGCGGGCAATTGATTTCGGGTCGGAATTTCTCACATTTACGTCGATGCGGGGGGTGTAGGCGGCTTCCAGCCGTTCAGCTTCGTCGTCGGATAGCTTAATCGAGAGGGCTTTGATGGCATCGTCAATGTGACTGGTTTTGAGGGCTCCTACGATTGGGGCGGCAACGACGGGATTGCGATACAGCCAGGCAAGCGAGATTTCGGCACGGCTAACCCCGCGTTCCTCTGCCACTTGGCCTATGGCCTCCACAATTTTTTGGTCGGATGCGGCAGTTGCCTGATAATATTGGGCAGCACCGGATTCGGTCTCGGAGCGGGCCGTTTGTGCACCCCAAGGCCGGGCAAGGACTCCACGGGACAGCGGACTGAAGACCATGGTCTGAATCCCTTCGTCGGCACAGAGCGGGATCATCTCTTTCTCTTCCTCGCGGGCGATTACGTTGTAGTTGTGTTGCATGGAGATGAAGCGGGTCCAACCGTTCGCTTTCTGGAGATGCAGGGCCTTTGCGAACTGCCAAGTTCTCCTGCTGACGCTTTCCTCGCTGGTTCCGTGCGAATACAAATTAGCGGTATCGAAGAAGTTGATTCCTGCCTCAAGCGCATGTCTGATCACAAGTCGGCTGCCTTCCTTGCCCAGCGCCCAGCTAGGGTAACACTGAGGGGATCTCTACTATCGTAGCTCCTTCACAGAAATCTATTCTGGCATGATCCAGACAATCTCGCAGATTCGTACGAAAAACTTCCGGCCCCTGGTATCCAATACAACGTGGTCTGGCTTAACTTCCACTAAGCAGCCGCTAATCCCTCCGCGAGTGGTTTCGAGCACTACCTGTTTACCTTTTACAGACATTAAGGTTTCGACTACGTAGGGATCAATAGGATAGACCATGATGGCTTGCGGCATTTGTTGCTGCATGGGATACATTTGATTATTCAGCACTTTGTTACCTCCCGAATGGTTATACATCATCCTATGCTAATGCCCACATAAAGAACTGGGCGGATGCCCATGCAATAACGAATTCCCTAATCATTATTAAATGAAAAATGGAAGCAAGTACAAAGCTGTAATGGCACCAAAGGGGATCGGTCTTGGATAAAAGCGGCGGCGCGGGTAGAAACCCGGATAGTATCCGAATTGTCTGTAGGTTGTTGCGTTAGCGGGCACTCCGTTCATCTGGCCCATCATTTCATTGGTGGGAATGGCAAGTGTAACGTAGTTCTGATCGATATGAGCAACAAACCCGTCGTGAGACTGACCATCGCTTGTAGTCATACCAACATATTTATTCATACAATTCCAGGCAACTTGTTGATAATTCGTTTCCATGGGGTAACCTCCTCAAATACTATCTCGTCAACAGTCTATGGACTATAACCTATATCCATCACGGCATATGCCCATAGCTTAAAAAATTCATAATGAATTAAGCCTAATTGTAACGAGAGATAAATGATGAGAATAGATATGAACGCAATCATAACTATTACCTCCAGCTACCTTGCATTAAACAGTAGCAGATGGTAATCTTTGTATTAGTAACTACTGTGTATTGCACAGTACTAAATAAAGCGTGGTGATGAGTAATGAATGTTCAGTTCAAGAAGGGTGTGCTGGAGCTTTGTGTTCTTGTTTTAACCTCACAGAAAGACCGTTACGGATATGAGCTGGTGGAACAGATCTCGCACAAATTCGCCATAGCCGAGGGCACCATCTATCCGTTATTAAGAAGACTGGCTGCGGAAGGGTTATTTTCCACCTATTTATCTGAATCGGGTGAGGGGCCGCCCCGGAAGTACTATAAGATTACCGATGAGGGAAGGAGAGTCATGAGCGGGATGATTGAGGAGTGGAATGCTTTTGCCATAGGAGTGCAGGAGATTATTGGGGGTGGATCGGAGTGAATAAAGAGGCCTATCTGGGTGAGTTGGCACGGTATCTGAAGCTGCTTCCTCCTGAGGAGTGTGCTGAACTTATGGGGGAATTCAGGGAGCATTTCGAGTGTGCCCAATTAAGCGGGCGGTCGGAAGCAGAGGTGATCTCCAAGCTGGGCCATCCCCGGTTGATCGCCCGTGAATTACTGACCCAGTCACAGATTGAAAAAGCGGACAAATTCCCAACGCTCTTAAGTGTAACGAAAGCGGTTATGGGCACGGTAAGCTTAGGATTATTCAACTTATTTATTGTTCTGCTGCCCTTTGTCACCTCACTAACTGTGATTGCCGGAGTATTCGTCTTTGCCATTTGCTTGCTTATTTCTCCGATTCTTTTAATTCTTCAGTATCAGTCAGTTACGCTGTCTATCAATAGCATATTTCTGATGCTGGGCATGGTTGGCGGGGGACTGCTAGTTGCCATTGGAACATTCAAGCTCACCCGGCTGTATTACCATCTTGTGATCCGGTACCTGAAATATAATCTGACAGTCATCAAAAAGGATGTGACCTCTTTTGAAGCATAGATCCCGGAACCTAACCAGACTTGCCCTGCTCCTGATTTCTGCCGGAGTCATAGGGAATGTAGTACTGTATCTGTTAGGCAATTCACCCTTCAATGTGTATGAGCTATCGATTGAACAACCTGTCCGGATGGACCAGACCACCAGCGTTCTTATTCAAACAGAGACGGGGACAATTGATGTGGTTCCCATTCAGGGAGATGAAATCAAGGCTACCTTGGGTGGAAAGACGACAAAGGCATTAATGAAGGATTACAAGCTGGACATCACTCAGGATGGGGGACAAACCAGCATTAAGGTTGTTCAGGATAACCAGTTCCGCTTTTTTGACATCTATACGGACCTTAAGCTCACGGTAGGGATTCCTGAGATCCAACTAGAGCAGTTGAAGGTTGTGACAGACACCGGAAATATTGACATAGGCCCCATCCTGGCAAAGGAATATCGGGCGATAAGCGACACGGGTTCTATCAAGCTGGATATAGAGGAGGGGATCATTCATGCGGAGACGGATACTGGTGAAATCACGGCCTCGCTTGAGCGCATCCGTCAAGATATCCATGCTACCTCAGATACTGGAGATATCACTATCCAGACAGTTGAAGCGCCTAAGGCACTCCGCACTCAATTCTCTGCGGATTCTGGAACCGTACAGGTGACGCTGCCGGGTTATAAGGATGGTTATATCGGTGAGGGCGGGCCACTCGTCAAGCTGATTTCAGACACTGGTAATCTTAAGATCGAACAGTAACAGCAATAAGGCGAAGGTCAGGAAGAAGAATAGGATGATTTTAGGAGGCGGCCTTGGGTGATAACCAAAAATCCTAGCAAAGAGGTTCTAATCAAGACTGTTGATTTATGCAAAGTATACTCCTCAGGCAATGAACAATTTCTCGCAGCCAAAAGCATTAATCTTGAAGTATACCAAGGTGACTTTACGGTGATTATGGGCAGTTCGGGCTCGGGGAAGTCTACGCTGCTCTACCTCCTCAGCGGTCTGGACGGGATTACTTCCGGAGAAGTGATGTTCAAGGGACAGCGAATCGATGCATACACAGAGAAAGAGCTTACGGATTTCCGGTCCAACAAAATCGGCTATGTGTATCAATCGATCAATCTGGTTCCTGATTTCACTTTGCTGGAGAATGTAGCTTTCCCGGGGTACGTGGCTGGCCGCAGCAAAAGCGGGGTGAACGAGCAGGCATTAAGCCTGCTGCACCAGATGGGGATCGGGGCACAAGCCGGACGCCTGCCGTCCCAGGTATCTGGAGGACAACAGCAGAGAGCGGCGATTGCCAGGGCGCTCATCAATTCGCCGGAGGTGATTTTTGCGGACGAGCCTACAGGGGCATTAAGCCAGGAGCAGGGCGCAGTGATTCTGGATCTGTTGACGGAGATGAACCAGAATGATCAATCGATCGTTATGGTGACGCATGATATCCAGGCTGCGTGCAGAGCGGACCGGTTAATCCTGGTCAAAGACGGCATAATCGACGGAATTCTGGAGCTAGGCAAATATGCACCGGATCAGTTGAAAGCGAGAGAAAACCAAATTTTCATGTTCATGTCAGGGGAGGAGAGGTAGCGGATGTATGCGGTATGGAAACTATGCTGGACGAACCTGAAGCATAAAAAAGTGCAAAACAGCTTCATTGCGATCATCATCATGCTGGCAGCCCTGCTCCTCTCGACCGCCGTATCCGTTCTGAACAACACCAACCGGATGTATGAGAGTATGCATGACCAGTCCCGTGGCGTGCATCAAATATTGCAGCTGGAGAATGGCATCCATGATCCGGTTCAGGTACATACATGGTGGGAGGAGCAGTCAGGGGTAACGGTCTCCGATCTGATGCGCTACCGCTATCTGTCCAGTATGTCGCACGCTGGAGAAGAGATCCCGAATGTGGACTTGTTCATGATGGATGCGCCCGAAGGGCCTTTTCCCGTGGACCGGCTGCAGTTCGTCGAAGGAGCAGAACAGAGCTCACCGGAAGCAGGAACTGTCTGGATTCCCACCTCGCTGGCTTATCCCAATGATATTCATGTGGGCGATTCAGTTGAATTCAAGACGGATGAAGGGGTCATTCAGCTAAAGGTTGCGGGCGTCGTTGTGGATATCTCTTACTGTTCGCCATTTGCGACGAGCGGGAGAATCTGGCTGAATCCTGAGGATTATAACAAACATATGACCCTGCTGCCTGGCGGAGATAAGTATATGACCGGACTAAGGTTCGAGGATTACAGCCAACATAGGGCCTACTGGGATAGATTCGAACAGTATCTGGGGACCCCTTATCTGGAGTCCGTTAAAGACTTCGAGAGCTTGTCTTCCTATTATATGATTGCGAATCAGGTGATCAGCTTCGTGATGATTTTTCTGGCTGCCGTCATGGTCTGTGTGGCCTTATACACCTTGGGATTCACGATTGCCGATGCCATTCTCTCTAACTACAGAACGATCGGGATTATCAAATCTGTCGGATTATCCTCCCGTAAAGTCATTATGGCTTATGTTGCGCAATATACCTTCCTGGCGCTCGTCTCGGTCATCCCGGGGATGCTGGTCAGCAATATCCTCTCCGGCACCATTGTTGCGGGTTCTATGGCTTATCTCAACACAGGTTCATTAGGGATGAACGATGTATTTTCAGGTACAGGTCTGTGGACTGGCGCGGCTGTCGTTGTGGTTATTCTCCTCTCGGCCCTGCTGTTCGCAAATAAGGCGCGTCATGTGGAGCCTGCCCAAGCCGTTCGTTACGGCATGTCCGAGAAGGAGTACTCCCACCAATCAGGAGGAACTGGAACATGGAAAAGAAAGCTCCTGCAACTGGGCGCTCTTCCGACTTCAATGATTATCGGGCTAAGAAGTGTCACCAAGAATATCCGGGGTTCGCTGCTGATTGTGCTGATCTCGGCGTTGTCCACCGCTGTACTCGTCTTCGGGTTCCTGTTCGTATACAGCATTGCTTCTATCCATGGAACCATTGCCAAATGGGGGTATGATTCGGCCGATCTGTCCATCAGAATCGATAACCCGGCTAAAATGACTTTTGCACAGCTTCAGGAAGAAGTTCTCTCCGACCCAAGGGTTAACAATTACTCGCGGTACGGGGATGCCAATGCGGTGGTGCCAATTCCTCCGAAGAACGGGGCTGCCGTGAAACAGGATACGATGGGAATCTTACTGACGGTCGCGGATGGGAACTATGACGAAATAGGCTATGAGAATGTGAACGGCCATAACCCTGTGTCTGCCAATGAAATCTCGGTTGGGGTAAATGTGGCAAGAACGCTGGGCATTCAAGCAGGGGATTCACTGGACATTTATATTGAAGGGGCAAAACATACGCTGACCGTCACCGGAATCTACCAGGCGATCGCGAACATGTCCAATTCAGGGCGGATTACCGCCGACGTCATCAGAACTAGTAATCCGGGCTATGGAAGTGCGATGAGCACAACCTTTATTAATCTGAATGCGGGCACTCCAGTTGATTCATTCGTAAATGAATTGCAAGAGCGGTATGGAAGTGTACTTGGGATCGCCAGTCAGGCTTCGTTAGTGGATGAGGTATTCTCGCAGGCGATCAAAATCATCGTTCTGCCAATGTCCGTTATGGCGCTGATGTTTATCGTCATTACGTTCGTGATCATCTACAGCATCTGCCGGATTAACATGAAGAAAGAGAGCCGTACCTACGGCATTTACAAGTCCATCGGCATGACCTCCCGCCAGATCCGACTGTCGGAAACCACCGGCATCCTGGTCGTATCGGGGATCGGTGCGCTGGTAGGGATTCCTCTAGGTTTATTAGGTCTCCCGCCGCTGCTTAACGTGATCCTGGCCGACTACGGGATTGTTAAAGTTCCGCTAATCATGAACGGTGGAGGCATCGCCTCGATGATCCCTCTAAGTATCATCGCCGCAGGTCTGGGCAGCTGGGCAGCTTCCAAGTCTATTCAAAGTGCGTCGCCGCGGTTGTTGGTGGTGGATTGAAAGAAGTGTGTTATTGCAGTATTGCAAGATTTAAAAGAGCCGGGCGATCAGTCCGAAAGCTAGGCCGAAGCCCGTCAACCTTAACTGGTCAGCGGGCTATGGGTTACAGTCTTACGACACTGGACTCGCCGGTCGGCAGAGAATGATTTAAGCCTTGGCAGAAGTCCTTCATACCAAATGCAAAAGTGTCTTGAAAAGTTACAGCTGACAACTCACCATGAGCATCTATAAAGTTAAATATCATATAGTGACTAGTTTTCTTTTTATTTCCTATTCCGGACATTCCACCTACAATTGTTCCTAACCCAGGTACAAGAAGCGTTCCAATCATTGCACGACCCACAACGCTTTTGCTTTTATCGATCAATTCTTGCATACTTTTAACTTCAGCGGCTCTGAATTGTGCCAGATATATTTCAAATCTTTGTCTGCTTGAATCAATAAGCACACGATCAGAAAATCTAAAAATTTTGCACTCGACACTTCCAATGCCAAGTCCCTCCACATGTGATGCGAATACCCCCTGTAACGCTCCGATACTTTTGGTTTGTTCTTTTAGCTCATTCCCTTGTTTAATTCCTTTTTTTGCTCCAAAAATAATACCGATAATGAGCACTACAATAAATCCCCAAATAAATAACATCATTATGAACAGCCCCTTATTCTGATAATAATTAGCAAAAATAGTCTATCAGAATAATAAGGATATTACTATGTATCTTACAATGAACACTAAATACAAAGTGCACACGGGTACTTTTCTTTTATGAAAAGAGTTTGTAATCCTTCATCTCATCATATTCCCAAGGAAAAAGTCTGTTAATCGACAATGCAGTTTGTTCCCAGTCATCCTCAGCACATTTTGAAATACTAACTTGAATAACTTCCTTTATAGCTTCTAAGTTGAATTTAGGAAATACCACAAACCCTCGACAAATTATAAATGGTCTGGTACTAAGAAAATCCGCGATCCCTTGAGCAGTTCCAACTGTAGCATAGAATTGATCAGAGCCAGTTAAATCTGAAGGACCAATATCTAAAACTAAGGATACGCAAAAATCTCCGGTCACATCTCCTTCAGCAAAAACATGAACATCCTTTAGTTCTGGTGTCACTGCCATCATAAACTCCTTTCAAATTCACCAATGTCCCAATTTCGTGTATTCTTGGTGGCTAACATCTTGATCTATTCCACATTTTACCTCAATAACTCTTAAGTGTATTTTAAATCTCTGTGGAGAAACAGACTGTTTGTTCGCCTTTATATGGTGTAGGCTTGATGCATACATATTAAAGGAGATGGATTTTTTGAAATGTTGGAAAAGTGTAATGATTAAGATGGTAATTTCTCTTACTTTAGTGCTGTCAATGTTTGTATTTCAAAACCATGCGTTTGCTGATGCTTCTGGAGAAGTGGATTTAACAGATGGATTACCAACTTCTGCGTTTTCGGCAAGTAGTGTTTGGAATAGACCCGGCGATACCCGAAACTTTGGCCCTGAGAAAGCATTTGATAATGTTTGGATCGAAAATAATGCTGGATTCTCTACTAATACGATAAAAAACGAATGGATAGCTGTTGATTTCGGTAAGGAACAATCCATTTCAAAGTTGAAGTATAAGGCTGATATATCATACGAATACGCATATGATTTGAAGGATTTTGTTGTGCAAGCCTCAAATGATAATTCGAACTGGGAAACACAATACTCAGGTACCGCAATAGGAATTGATACTATTCAAGAATTTGTATGGAAACCTACTGGTAGTTTCAGATATTGGAGAGTCCAATTGATCAATAATATTGGAAATAACAGCTATTGTATTATGGTAGGTGAGATGGAGTTAATCGGCTCTAAACAAGAGGCTCCATTAGATCTAGTTGCAGTAGGAAAAAATAAGATGGTTGATCTCACCTGGTCACCTGTTACAGGTGCAACTGGTTACAATGTAAAGCGTTCTACCGATACAGGAGGACCATACATTTCAATCGCTCCCAATGTTACAGGTGACTCATACACGGATAATACTGTTGTCAATGGTATGACCTATTATTACGTAGTAACAGCGAAGGATGGAAATAATGAAAGCTTGAATTCAAATGAAGCATCAGCCACCCCGCAAAAGGTTACTGAGCCCGATCCAGAACCTTCAGGAGAACGTGCTATACTTACTATTACACTAACAACTGGTCTTGATAAAGAATATGATCTTTCGGCGGAAGAACTCAGTGCTTTCTTGAATTGGTTTGATGCAAGAGATTCTGGAACAGGGCCAGCTAAGTATGCAATCAACAAACATAACAATAATAAGGGGCCATTTAGCGCCCGTAAAGAATATGTGATCTTTGATAAGATACTTACGTTCAGTGTGGATGAGTATTCAGTAGAATAACTTTTCTCATATTTAACCCTGTCAGTAATGGCAGGGTATTTTTTACATTAAGGAAAATTTTCCTTGCTTACATATACATAATATCCCATTACATAAAGCGGATAATTCTATTGATACTGGTCCTTATTTTGCTGTTTATAAAACCTCAGAAGGGTCAAATTCGGCAAAGTGGTACTCAATACAAAAAGATAGTAGTAATGTGTATCGCTGGTCTTCAAAAGTATATTTTAACGATTTTTCTAGCGCCACAGGTGAATACACAATAACTGTTTATCAAAATGGAATCGCGAATTATCCAGGACAAACGAGCGTGAAAGCAGAGTACTTTCTCGGCGAGCTTAAGGTTAATTATTTAGATGTCAGGACTAGTGAAACAAATACATATAAATATAATTTCGACCTATATGCAAGAAATTTCCCAAATCAAGGGGTATTTTATGCTGTCTGGAGAACTGAAGATGGAATAAATATAGCGAAATGGTTTAGGATTACAAAAGATTCCAGTGGTCAGTATGTAGATAATATTGATATACAAAATTTTGATTATAAAATGGGTCAATATCAAATTAATATATTTAAGACTAATGAAGATGGATCAAACAATCTCATTTCAAATACGAAAGTTAATGTAAACCCTGCAACTTCTAGCAACGAAACTATTAATGGGGATTCATTTCCTGTATATGCGTATAAGATTAACCCTAATTTAACAAGCGCTTATTTTGCTGTTTGGAAAGATGATGATGGAATAGATAACTCTAAGTGGTACGATATGACATATGATAATGTAAATAATCGTTGGAATTCAACGGTCAATATTTCAGACTTCAGCAATCGAGATGGAATTTATCATGTAATTGTTTATGGTGAGTTAGTGGATGGAACTTCAATTTTTACTTGGTCAAGTTAAGATTAATATGTTTGCAAAACAGGTTCCTGTCTTGATGTACCATGAAATTGGTGATCCCAGTACTGGAGCTGTATCGGCCACGTATTTCGAACAACAGATGCAGTACCTTAAAGATAATGGATATACCATGTTAACTTTTGATCAAATTGCTAACTATAAAAATTATGAGAAGCCAATCATTATAACGCTTGATGATGGTTACGCAAATAATATGCAGGCATATCAAATATTACAAGGAATGCAAACGAGTTTTTTCAATCCAAAAGCTACAATTTTTATGATTGGCTCGTATATTGATAATCCAAATGTTAATTATTTATCTGTTAGTCAAATGAAAAATATGAGTGATAGCGGGATTATTTCTTTTCAAAGTCATACTTACAACCATATCGATCTTCGAAGAACAGATGTAGATGAAGGTCTGGAGTATACGACATCAGCACAAAAAATATTTTCGATAACGAATAAGCCTGTCAACGTAATGGCATATCCAGTAGGTGGGTACAATTCAAATGTTATTGATACCATAAAAAATACTGGCTACTTATATGCGGTTACAACTGATAATGGCAAATATATTAGTACTAATGATTCTGAAGGGAATTACCAAATTAAACGAATTGGTATTTACGGGAGTTTGCAAGTTACTGAGTTTGCTGAAAAAATTGAATAGAACCTAAGAGACATTACTTTATTGCTTATATAATACCCTGCTTAAGATCGCCGGAAGCTGGTTCAGACGAGATTGATTTGAATTCAGAGACTAATTAAAATAACCCGTCAGGCACATGCCCGGCGGGCTTGTTTTTATCCGATATCCTCAAGTAATTCTTCAGAGTTATTTCGCACATTACCTTCAGCCGAAGGGACTTTATAAACCCGTATTTTTTAGGCATCATATGGCCTCAGCAGCTTTAATAAGGATTCGATATCGTCATTATCTCTCTCCAGCCAATCGGCTTCATCCTCCGACCGGAGGATCACTGGCATACGGTCATGTATATCAGCAATTAAACTGTTTTGGGTTGTGGTGATGATGGTACATGTGCTGATTTTCTTGCCTTTCGGATCTTCCCATGTGTCATACAATCCGGCGAAGGAGAATATGTTGCCATCACTCATTAAAATTCGGTAGGGCTGTTTGGTGGAACGGTCCTTTGTCCACTCGTAGAATCCATCCTCTGGTATGATGCATCGCTTGGACTTCAACAAACGTTTGAAAGCAGGCTTCTGCGCAACGGTCTCAGCTCGAACATTAATCATCTTGCTGCCGACCTTGTCGTCTATTAGGTAATATGCGATCAGTTCTCCAGGGTGACAGTTACAGTAAAGCGTCCACACATATTATCAACCTCCAAACATAGATATCTTTATGATAATCATAAAATGGTGAGTACAAACAAAAAAACTCCTCAATCCAACTATAGCTCTTGGCTACTTTGGATTGAGGAGGTAAGTGCTGGTAAGGATTATTCAGGTGTTGTATACTCGCTTACTTCAAAGGTTAGGATTTTGTCGAAGACTACATAATCTTTACGTTTTTTGAAAGGGCCTTTGTTATTCGTGTGCTTATCAATTGCAAACGAGCCTGGGCCTCTGCCTGCATCACGGGTATCATACCAGTTTACGAATGCTTCAACTTCAGCGATTGGAAGGTCGTATTCCTTTTCGGTGCCGTTGATAAACGTAACTGTAAGCATCGCTCGGTCACTTGATGGTTGTTTTGGTGTCGCAGTTGGCTTTGGCGTTGCAGTCGGCACCGGCGTTGCTGAAGGCGTTGGTGTTACTGTTGCTGTAGGCTCCGGGGTAGCTGTCGGTGAAGGACTAGGTGTAGGAGAAACTGTTGGTTCAGGCGTAGCTGTTGGTGTTGCCGTTGGTGTCGGCGATGGGTCTAGAAAGGGGTTGGTAGTCGAAATGTTCGTAGTGTTTCCAGTACTTCCTGTTGAGCTAGTCCACGACACATTTGTCAGAGTAGCTTCCGCATTAAGTGTTACTTGCATGTATCGCATAACATATATCGAATGCGCATTTATAAAACTACCACTTAAAGGCACAGGCGAACCCACTGGAGTACCGAAAAATAGCTTCCCATTAATATCAAAAAATTTAAGATCTGTTCCAGTACCTGTACCGGTGAATTTAAAATTAGCTATATCTTGTCCATTAATACCAAAATCAATATATACCGTACCTGGACCAACACTTGCAAAAGCACCTTGTACAGGCAAAGCAGCAAACATTAACACTAAAGCTAACAATAGTTTTAACTTTCTCAATTATTACACCCCTCATATACATTTTGTTAGCGTTCTTTAGGTATTAGGTAAGTAATCCGGATTGTTTAAAAGCTGATCAACAATAAATAGCAGGTCATCATCATTAACATATTCATCACCGGCTTGCTGAGTATTATACTTTATCGGATCAACATCAGGGGCGAAATACTTGAAGTATCTGGCATCGATCGCAAGGTCAACAAGAGTGTACGTACCTGACTTGTTGACGTCCGTTGCCTCGATGATGACACTATCTTCCAGGCAGTTATCTTTCTCCAAGTCATACTCATCTTCAGTATCTGCAATCCTTGCTTTGGTTGCATCGACAACGGCTGTCCCCTTGGCTTTGGCCTTGAATTTGAGCTTCACGATAACCGTGTCTTTGTTGATGCCGTATTCTTCACCCTGACTGGCTACAATAATGCGTACAGTACCGTTTTGATCAACGGGTTTATTGTATACCTTAAAGCCGGTTACCTCTTCAAACCCGAGATATTGTAAGTGCTCCTTGTCATACTTCACTTCAAAGTCTTCAGCATAAATATCCTTCACGTTTTTTAGTGATATATCTGCCGTGAACTCCTTGCCTAGACCGATTTTTTCTGGAGCAATATTTACATCAAGAGTTGGTTTCAATGCTGGTGTTGGAGTAGGGTTTGGTGTAGGCTCTGGTGAAACCGTTGGTGTTGGTGTCGGTGAGGCCGTTGGCATAGGCGTTGGCGTCGATGTTTCCGCCGACGTTATAGTTATGAAGACATTAACAGAACTTGCTCTATTAGTACCAGTTAATATTATTTTATTAATATTTTGATACGAACCCACTGATATTACATTATTGTAGCCCACGGTACCTATATGATAAGTCCCAGAATCAGTAATAATACTTACATTAACTACATTAGGAGAACCGTCGCTACCAGTGTATGATCCTCCTGCACCTTGTAGCTTGATTAAACTTGCATTAATAGGCTCAGATGCAATGAGTTCATTAGTGTCGTAATTGCGAACAGTAGTGGTGCCACTGTATATTGTTCCATCAAACTGTAAACCAGTAATTGATGGAGAAGCAAATGCAGTAGTTGCTACAAAGCACATGAATATTGTTAAGAACATAATGATTTTTTTCATATTAATCTCCTCACATAATGTTTTTCCTAAGTTATTTCTATAACCATCTTATGTATCCGACAACTTGATAGTTTCATTTCTCCTTTCATTGAAAAATATGTATTCATGTTGCTTGACTATCCTAAGACGAAAAATGTAATTCGTCTAACCATTAATTCTTATATTTGGGATATAGAGATTGAAGACATTAAAAGTACATAATTATGGGAGATAACGCATATAATCAGGATTAATTAGAGAACATTTGTTTTGATTTAAATGCAAACAAATGTTCTTTTTGGATTTGGAGAATATTGGTCATGAGGACGAGTATCACCAAACAATAGAAATTATATATCTGGATAAAGTCAGGCAAGGTAACACAACGGATATTGAGGTACACGGGATTCGGTCAAGGACACCATGGTTAACAAAAGTAGTAGTCGAATAATTTTGTAATTCAGATGAGAATTATGGCAGCTTGTCACGTTAGATTAGCTTTCTTGCAAGAAAAGCGGGCTGTCTTTCATGTAATTTGTTTTATATTGAAATAACTCCTCGGTAAATTGTAAATAAATTCAAAATTTAAAATAAATACTTCATTTGCATTTAAGTAATAAGGAGGTTGATTGAAGTGAGTGATAAAGTTCCAGGCTTCCCGGATAAATCTCATTTTGATCAAAGTAAGCTTCACGAAGCAACTGCAAGTTGGGATTTCCATCGTGATCCAGGCGCTGGTGGAAAAAACTATGGGGAAGATCTGAAAGCTCCAGATGGTACAGTAGTAGTGGATTTCAACACACATATTGATTCCGACCATAACACCAAAGGTGGGGCAGATATACACGCTTACATTGAAGATAACGGTATGTATAGAATTCCTAGAGGTGTTCATGTAGGTCACAGACTGACGCCTGGTTCTATTGGAGGTCCAGGAGCATCCTATAAAGGGAACATTACAATGACAGTTGTAAGTGATTCCGATTGGTGGCCCGTGGCAACCAAAGGCCCCCATTAATTAAATAATTACAATAAAATAAAAACCCAGTCATGTTCTGTGGCTGGATTTTTTGCTGGATCATAGATCTGGTAAGGAGAAGCAGGATTTAAATGAATATAAAAGTGTGAGGAAACAGGGATGGCTTTATAATGGAAATGTGACTATAAATGCATCGGATTCTGGGGCCAATATCCTGTTAACTACTCTTAGCTTTGTCTGGAAACGCACTCAACCGACCAGCATGCCCCTCCTCCCCGGTCAAAACCTCCACCATAATCCCCGCTCCCAAGCGAAATCCATACTTGAAACTAGCTGCCAACTCCATCCCATGGATTTGACCATACAAGTCTAGCAGTGCTTCTAACTCGTCGAATTCTTCCGCTGAAAGCCGTTCCTTCCAAATCTCTATGATGTCAGATGTTCTTTTTCTTAAAATAGAGTACTGTGGGTCATCGGGTATGATATTTTCATCGGGATGCAAGTTTCCGTGATACAGGCTCTCTAGGATACTGTCCACATGCTCATCTCCTTCATTGTTAAAGTACTTTGTGTTCAACAATAAAAGATATAAACTGTTAAATCCACGTAGTATACTCTACAGAGCGATGGAATTGTTTTCTAATTCTTTCATCATCAATATTTTTTAATGGAGGTGCCCATGAAAAAGAGAAACTTCCTTCTTTCATTCATTCTTCTATTTATCATTACCTACATCGCGTTTGGGGCATGGATATCGCATGATACCAAAATCATATTGGAAGAAGCGATGAAGAAGGATGCTGATATGAACTACATGAGTCCTTCGGTATACAGCAAAATAAATCCTGTTGAACGTGGAATGACTTCTGACGGTTTTGAGTATCATTCAGGCTCTCATCATATTGGTTTTGTATTGCCGCTGCACTACTTCGCAGGTGCGAAAGTATATGTGACTCAGAAATATGAAGATAATAATTTTGCATTCAAAGAACCTGTTCAGTTAACGCTGAAATTGAAATCCGGGAAGTGGTACGCGACAAAGGTTAGTATTCAGCCTTAACAGAAACAAGGGCTCCAGCTCATCAGAACTGGAACCCTTTTTTACTCAGCACGGCAAAACAATCTCAAATTCCGTGCCTTGCCCGGTTGTCGATTGGACCTGGATTGTCCCACCGTGTGCTTCCACGATGGTCTTGGCGATGCTCATGCCGAGCCCGGAGCCGTCTGTGGATTCCTCGGTATTGGTTCCGCGGTAGTAGCGGTTGAATAGATGATGCAGTGTTTCCTCGTCCATTCCTTTTCCATTATCGAGTACCCGTATGCAAGCTCTGTCATGGACTCGGGTAAGAGTGACGGTAATGGTGGTGCCGGGCGGATTATGCTTGACGGCATTGGACAGCAGATTGTCCATCAGCCGCTGTAACCAGGTGACATCTGCCTGTATGAGCAGGGAATCTTCTTCTCCAGTGTATTGGAACAGATACTCAGACATGGTGGCATCGTTGACATACTTCAACACGGAGCAGCGCACCAACTCTGCAAGATCTGTCTCCCGGCGGACCATGATGGAATCGCTCTGCTTAAGCTCGTGGATCAGCGAGAAGTCGGAGATCAGCTCCAGCATATAATCCCCTTTTTCCCGGATGGTCGCACCCATGACCCGCATTTCCTCTTGGCTCCATTGCTCAGGCAGCTTCTCCAGCATATACCCGTAGCCTTGAATCGTGGCCAGAGGGGTACGCAGATCATGGGAGATTCCTGACATCCACTCCGCCTGCTCTTTCTCCAGCCTCTTGCGGTCCCTCTCGATTTGAGCCAATTGATGAGTCATCTGATAAAAGGCTTGAATAACTTCCTGATAGAGCCTGTTGCGGGTTCGCATCGTGCCATTGCGGCGGAATACCTTGCGCTTGTCCTTGGCGGTCAGCACCTCGTCGTATTGTCCTTGGCCCATCCGTTCGAACCAGCCTGCGAACAGAATCAGGGGCCGCCCGTAGCGGTAGCCATGCCAGATGGAGATCGATAGCGCGAAGATCAGGATCAGCACTGCAATCCAGATGAGTCTCGGCGTTACATTTTCTAATACAGGATGCTTCAGAGGGAGTCCCGCTGCATGGGGCGTATGGACGATCCAGGTCATTCCGCTCGGCTCGTCCCGGTGGGCCACAATACCCGCATCATAGTTGTCTGGGGACTGCTGGATGGCCAGAATGTCGAGCGGCCGGTATGCCTTGTCTACATATTTTTGATCGCCAATGTCTTGTACGATGTTACTCTCTGAATCAATCACTTGCAGATAACTGCCAGTCGCTCCAAGCTGCTGTTCCAAGCGGGGAACCGCCGCACTTCTGACCATTCCCTGCTGTCCGTAAGTGTTGAACCACGCCGTGAGCTGGTCAAGGTCAGGGGTTGGATAGCCGAGTACATATAGCAGCGGGTCCTGGAATGAGAAGTTCAGTTGCGTTTGCACAGCATAAGCCCCCAGTCTCCGTGTCTCTTGAATATCGAGCAATTGAGCGGTGGAGTAGGAGGCAGGCAGTGCAGGGTAGGGCGCTGTGTTAATGCTGTAGACTACGTCTCCCTCCGCACTAACCACCTGCAACCACATCCCTTTCTCCCCAATAAGCTTGTTCCACTGGGAAAAGATATGAAGCTTCCCGTCTTTGTACTGAGCTTCTTCGGCAATCTGCTCCAGGACGCCAACCGGAAAGTTCCGGCGGATCTCATTACTGGTCATGTTCTGGAATAACATGATGCAGGCAGCCAAGGCAATGGTCACAATCGCCAGAGCATAGAAAATCAACTGATACGTGAAGTGGAAAGCCATACGTTGCTGGATTTTCATCGTTCCTCAGGCTCCTTCACCAGCTTATAGCCGAGTCCGCGAACCGTAAGCAGCAGCTTCGGGTCGCCGGGATCGAGTTCGATCCGCTCCCGGATGCGGCGGATATGCACCATCACGGTCGAATCATCGCCCTGGCCGTTGATGCCCCAGACCTTGTCGTAGAGTTGGGTTTTGGAGAAGACGATGCCGGGATGTCTACAGAAATGCAGCAGGAGCTGAAAGACTTGGGCTGGGCAAGGTACTGGCTGTCCCTCCACGGTCAGTTCGCCCTCCGCCTCGTTGACGGTGAAGCGGCCGAACCGGTAAATTCCTGCATCGGGAACCTTCGCAGCAGCAGACGCCAGAGCTTCCGGCTCCAACCGGCGTATGCGCGCTTGAATTCTTGCGGCTACCTCCAGGGGGTTGAAGGGCTTGGTGATATAATCATCCCCGCCCATGGCGAAGCCTTTTAGAATATCGAGATCGGATGCCTTGGCTGTCAGGAACAGGATATAAGGATTCCCGTATTCGCGAATCTTGGAGCAGAGCTCCAGCCCGCTGCCGTCGGGAAGCATAATGTCAAGCAGGACAATGTCGGGGACCTCGCGTTGCACCAGGCTGATAGCTTCAGCACAAGTGGAAGCCCCATACAGTTGTTGAAAACCTTCACGGCGAAGCACCATTTGCAGCATGGTGATGATTGAAGGTTCGTCGTCGATGATAGCGATTTTAATATCGGATAGAATTGGCATTTTGTCACCCTTGTTCAAAATAGCATATTTTTCTTAACAGAACCTAAACAGTGGGCACAAAATTAAGCGAAAATTCAGCGGTTCGTTTAAGTTCTGTTCCGGTGGGGTTGGTAGGATAGGTCTGAGCAACACATTCGAGCTTCGATGAGAAGAGTAGGAGGATAATAGAATGAGTAAAAAATGGTCACTATCGGGGGACTGGCAATGAGCAGCCTTTCCCTAACTGAAATGCCACACACCCGGCCCGGCTGGCCGGAGATCCTAACTGCACTGTCCCTCTATATGATCGGCGTTGTTATCCTTGGGGTCTGGATGCTTCAAATTCCTGATGAGCAAGCTATCTTACGGATTAATATCGGAGGTGCAGCCAATGGTCTGATTGGCTTCCTGGCTTTGTTTGCAGCCTACGCTTTGCGAATTCGCAATTTACGTGCTTTCGGGTTTCGGATGACGGAGCGGAAATGGCTGCTGATGGCGGTTGTCATCGGGATTGCCGCGTTCGGGGGATGTTTTGTGATCGAAGGGATCTATTATCACTTTGTTACCGAGATCAACACCCAGGCGGACTTCCAGACGGCAGCGCAAGGCGGTCCGCTCTCCATGTTTATTCTGCTTATCACCGGGGCCATTCTAACGCCGCTAAGCGAGGAATTTGTCTTCCGCGGCGTCATTGCCAATGCACTGAACCGTTATGGCCCATGGGCCGGAATAGTAGGCAGCGCTGCAATTTTCGGCGTGGTTCATGGATTCACCGTGATCCTGTTAGACGCGTTCATGGTCGGTGTTCTGGTGGCGTACCTGTTCCGCAAGACAGGCTCCATCTGGCCGGGAGTCGTGGTGCATATCGTGTATAACGGCCTTAATCTTCTCTATTATTCTACGCTGTAGATGGGGGAGGGGGCGGCTAAGCAAGTGAATGAGAGAGTGCATATAAGAGTACTTAGGCTGTCGGGAGATTCCCGGCAGTTTTTTGGTGCGCCTCACAGTCGCATCATCTAGGTGGTTCAAATCCACCCGGTAACTTTACCCTTTAAAGTACCGTAGCCGAAGCAGACATCCGTCAACCGAAGGTAGACGGATGGGCAGGGTGTCTTCCGTGAGGAAGAATCTGAAGGGCCTGCAGGCAAAATCCAGCCCGGAATGCAGTGAACCAGAGGTGGCGGCGATGCTGGGCGACCCGCCCATAAAACGGGGAAGCCTATACGAGAAAGCGTATAGCCTACAGGAAAACAAACAAAGGGAAATGACCTGTAGGACTCATCGACGTGATTAGGGTCAGGATGGATGGAACAGAAGATGCAGATGACTGAGGGAAGTCTCGTAGTCTCCTTGACGCAAACGCGGATAAGGTAGGGGCGGTATAACCGAAAGGGAAAGCCAAATCGAAGGGCTGCGAGATGGCGGATCGTTCCGTAGTAGTGAGGAAGTCCAGGCCAATGAAAGCTGGTAACAGACTGGAGGAGAAAACCTGGATGAGTATGCGCCTGTTTTTTTTTTTGAAAGGCAAGTAGCCAAAAAAAAAAAAAAAAAAAAAAAAGTGGTGTCGCATACCCTGCTCTCACTCCAAAAGAGGAGAGACAGAGGCGAAGGGAATGTGCTTCGTCAAAGCCTGTGAGTGTTCGTGAGTGGAGATCGTAAGCGCCTTAAACCAGCGAGGGTTTGACCGAGAGGGTATGTCCCGCCGAGAGCGAAAGAGCGCTTGGGGATGAGGCAAACTGGCGACCTGAGTACATCCAAAGGCAGCAGGAGCGATTGAAGATTTTTTTTTTCTAACACGCAGTTGCCGGGATGGAACAAGCAAGGAATCGAACCTCTGTAGCGAAAACAAGACCAGCTTGGTGAGTAACGGTAAAGGTGGTGAAACACCAATGAAACCGAAAAGATGTTACTACTCCTTAATCGATAAAGTATACCAAATAAACAACCTGCACGAAGCCTGGTTATCGGTGAAGAAGAATCAAGGAAGTGGCGGCGTGGACGGCGTAAGCATCCTAATGTACGAGAAGAATGTAAGCATGAACCTGAGGGAACTCCAAAGGTTATTGCGGCAGGGTCGTTACATTCCAGATCCCGTGAGGCGCCATTACATCGAGAAGGAAAATGGGAAATTAAGACCGCTAGGCATTCCCACGGTCAGGGATCGAATCTGTCAGCAAGCCGTCCGTCAAATCATTGAGCCTATCTTCGAAGAGGATTTTTACTATTATAGCTTTGGTTTTCGGGCAGGATACTCGGCGCATCAAGCCATACGGACCATTCGGAGAGCCAAACGAAACGGATATGAACATGTGGTAGACCTGGATATTGTATCTTTCTTCGATGAAATTCCACACGAAGGACTCATGGAGAAGGTGCGAGAGAGAATTACCGACGGAAAAGTGCTGACGCTCATTCGCGGATGGCTGACGGCGGGAATCATGGAAGATGATCAGTTCCATGAAACGAAAATCGGTTCTCCTCAGGGCGGAGTGATCTCGCCGCTCTTGGCGAACATCTATCTGAATACGTTTGACTGGGGCATGAAGGAGCAGGGATTTGCCGTAGTGAGGTATGCGGATGATGCGGTGATCCTGTGCAAGACCAAGGAGCAGGCAAAGGCAGGATATCTAGTGGCAAAGAAGATGCTGGAAGAAGAATTGCATCTACGGATGCATCCGGAG
Organism: Paenibacillus sp. FSL H8-0122; assembly: GCF_038005345.1. Classification (NCBI taxonomy): domain Bacteria; kingdom Bacillati; phylum Bacillota; class Bacilli; order Caryophanales; family Paenibacillaceae; genus Paenibacillus; species Paenibacillus sp. FSL H8-0122. The sequence continues at coordinate 1,210,230 of NZ_JBBOTB010000001.1, forward strand.
AAAACCAAAGTGGTGGATTTCGAGGAAGGATTTCGTTTTCTGGGTTTTGACTTTAAGAGGGAATATGTGACCTTGCCGGAAGCGAAAGTGAAGAAATATAAAGACAAAGTGCGAAACGCGACCCGCAGGCAACAAGGAAACAACCTGGACGGAATGCTCAAGAAATTAAATGAAATTGTCCGAGGCTTTGGAAATTATTTCGGTATAGGAAATGTGAAGAAGAAGTTCGAACGTCTGGATCAATGGATGCGAATGAGGGTGAGAGCCTTTATGCGTCACAAGAAATCTACGGTGTCAAACCGGCTGATCCCAAACAAGGTATTGGAATCAGCGGGAATGGTATTTCTAACGAGTTTACTCACCACACGTTCCTAATTCAGGAGTGAAATAGGCAATCCGGCGACGGATGAAGGAAACTCACTCCTGAAGATGGGGAACTGACGAAGGAAAGCCGTGTGCGGGAAATCCGCATGCACGGTTTGACGGGGAGTCCGAGGGAGTAATCCCTCGTCTTACCCTACTGTTATGAGAGTGCTTTCTACAGGAGTATAGTTAGTCTCAGGAGGAATGATCAATGGCCACATGGGATACTCATTTTAGAATAGCAGAAGCATTCCAAACACCAAGTCACAACAACAAGGAGAGAATCATGACCATCCAAATCGTAAACGGCGATCTATTAGAAGCCAGGGAAGATATTCTAGGGCATCAGGTGAATTGTCAGGGGGTGATGGGGTCGGGGATTGCGAGGATTCTGCGGGACCGTTATCCGAATTTATATCCTGAGTATAAAAAATACTGTGACTCTTACACGCCTGACGAGCTGCTCGGACACTGCCAGCTGGTGCAGACGGGCGCGAAGTACACGGCGAATCTGTTCGGCCAGCTTAACTATGGAAGAAGCAAAATCCGGTATACCGATTATGCTGCGCTGGAGCAAGCGTTAACTACACTGAAGGCAGAAGCACAGGCGAGGGGGCTGTCTGTCGCTCTCCCGTACAACATTGGCTGCGGACTGGCGAACGGGGAGTGGAGTGTGGTGGAGCAGATGATCGGGAAGGTTTTCGCGGACTATGAGGTTACGTTGTATAAGATTTAAATTAAAAACTATTACACGCGTTTAGAGCAGTCCGCCTTAGGCGGGCTGTTTTTTAGTGGATTAGGAATGACTTCGCTGATTTCACCGAACACATGGACAGAGCGTGGTCTTCTGGGCCGAATGTGGTCGAAAAACCGACCACATTCGGTGCGGTAGAGGTGCGATGTCGGGATGTGGTCGAAAAACCGACTACATTTGGCGCGACAGAGGTGTGTGGGCCGGATAAGGTCGGAAAACCGACCACATTTGGCGCGACGTAGGTGCAGTGGCGGGATAAGGTCGAAAAACCGATCACATTTGGCGCGACATAGGTGCGATGGCGGGATGTGGTCGAAAAACCGACTACATTTGGCGCGACAGAGGCGTGTGGGCGGGATAAGGTCGAAAAACCGACTACATTCGGTGCAACAGGGCGTATGGGCGGGATAAGGTCGAAAAACCGATCACAATGGCGATGCCGCAGGAATTTTGTTCCAATAATACATATATTTCGGGGTCCCCGCAAAGTACCTGAGTCATCATCGAAGCTCTAGCTACACTTTGTGGGGTTATTTTATGGATTTATATTGTGAATTACTATAACATATAACTATATTTTGAAATTAAGTTTCACTAGATGAAACTATTAAGGAGGAAGATGGATGACCTACAATTATTATGGTCTGGATCATGTACAACTGGCAGCGCCGGAAGGCTGTGAAGCTGAGGCCCGGAAATTCTTCAATGGACTGTTAGGCTGGGCGGAGATCCCCAAACCCGAGCTGCTGCAAAAGCGTGGCGGGGTATGGTTCCAATGCGGGAAGCATCAAGTACATATCGGGGTAGAGCGGGATTTTGTTCCCGCTACCAAAGCGCACCCGGCATTTCATGTACAACACTTGAATGAATTACGTGAGCATCTGTTGCAGAATGACATTCAAGTCACGAATGATGAAGCGAGGGCGGATGAAGGCGTCAAGCGCTTCTATATAAACGACCCTTTTGGGAATCGTCTTGAGTTTCTGGAATGGCTTTGATCTGAATTGAATTGTCAATAAAAATAAAGCCAGACTGCTTATCAGCGGTCTGGCTTTATTTTGTGCTCCCTGTACTGGGTGGGCGTCTGGCCCAACTGCTGCTTGAACTGGCGCATGAAGTGGATCTCGCTGGCGTAGCCGCTCATTTCTGCGATTTTTTTGACGGAGATGTCTGTGGTGGTGAGCAGGTATTTGGCATGTTCGATCCGGCTGGCGATGACGTCGGCCATTGGGCTTACGCCGAAGTAGTCTTTATACAGATGCTGGAAGCAGGAGCGGCTCATGGTCAGCTCGTGGGATAGTCCATCTATCGTCCAGTTGAGGAAGGGCTGGTTGTAGATTTTGGTGCGGATGACGGACATCTTGTTGTAGTGCGTGTTGCCGACTTCCTTCTGGGCCGAATGAATCCGGTTGCTGAGCTTAATGAAGAATAGCCGCAGATATAATTCAATCGTCTCGTCCTTATGCGGGTTCTCGGAATACACCTCATAGCACAAATGGTTAATGATGATCGACAGCTCGTTCAGATCGCCAATCGGGATCACTTCATCCCTGGGGATCGCCAGCCGGTCCAGCAGCGCTTCATCCCCCAGGTTGTCCAGCCGGAAATGGAACCAGTCATTGGTGAATTGTGACCCGTAAGCCCGGTAGAACTGGGGCGTATGCTCACTGTACAGGATGAAGGAGTCCGGCCCCGTCACCCGGCTCTCTCCCTTCAAAGTGAAGATGGCCGGCGTCTTCAGCAGCAACAGCATATAGTCTCCCGACCCTTGGGGCCTGTTGATGATGAAGTCCGCGTCATGACTGTGATTGTATCCGATATTGTGTATGTTCATATGAACCTCCTGCGCAGCAGATAGGTCTATTGTAGAAGCTAAGGGTGCCTTTTGTAAATGAGGATTGCACAATAAGTTAGTACTTACGCGCGATGTGTAATTGTTCTGCGGCCAGGGTTTATCTATGCTTAAGGCAGGTAGCAGTAAGAGCTTACAATGAAGGCTGAGGCCGGAGAGGTTGATCGTGATGAAAGAATGGACGGGTTATACCAGAGGTGTGAATCTAGGAGGCTGGCTGTCCCAGTGTCCTTATCAGCATGCCCATTATGATAGCTTCATTACGGAGAAGGATATCGAGACGATTGCCTCCTGGGGTCTGGACCATGTCCGGCTGCCGGTGGATTATGAAGTGATAGAGGATACGGGGAATGCTGAGACTTACGCCGGGTTCAAGCATATCGACAACTGTATCCGCTGGTGTGCTGCCCATAGGCTGAATCTCATTATTGATCTGCATAAAACGCCCGGGTTCTCCTTCAACAGCGTGGCCGAGAATTCCCTGTTCGATGATGCGGCGCTCCAGGAGCGGTTCCTGAATCTGTGGAAGGCGATTGCCAGCCGGTATGCCGGCTATAAGGATACTGTGGCTTTTGAATTATTGAATGAGATTGTGGAGCAGGACAGCAGCCGCTGGAATGCATTGGCTCACTGGACGATTGCCGAGATCCGCAAGCACGCCCCGGAGACCAAAATCGTTATCGGCGGCATCCAGTGGAACAGCGTGCATACCCTCAGGCTGCTGGATCATCCGTATGATGAGAATATCGTGTATACCTTCCACTTCTATGAGCCGTTCCTGTTCACACACCAGCGTGCGGCATGGGTGGAGCAGATGCCTAAGAGCGACATGGACTATCCGGGTGACCTGGAGAACTACCGCAGCACTTCGGCGGCTATTGGCGCTTTCGGCTCCGGGCTTCATGCAGAAGGTATCCACGAGATGGGTCCGGCATACATGACCAGACTGATCCAGAATGCAATCGATGTTGCAGCAGAGCGAAACGTATATCTGTACTGCGGCGAATATGGAGTCATTGAGCAAGCCCCATCGCAGAGCGTGGTGAACTGGTACAAGGATGTGCATGGCGTGTTCGAACAATACAAGATTGGCCGGGCCGCCTGGACGTATAAAAAGATGGACTTCGGCATCTCTGACCGCTACGACAGCAGCATTACGTCTGAGATAATTACTTATTTATGAGCTGGTAAATAGAGAACTGGAAAATATACAGACAAGGAAAAGTGGCGGAGGGGAAATAAATGAAAATACAAATTACAGATAAACCCGGAGTATCGATCTCAAAAGGGATGATCGGGCTGTTCTTCGAAGATATCAACTATGGGCTGGATGGCGGACTGCATGCCGAGATGATTGAGAACCGTTCCTTCGAGTTCATGAAGGCGACGGGCGACAGGGGGAGCTACAGCGAGAGCTACGACGGGCTCTATGGCTGGACAGCATATCCGGCTGAGGCCAGCGGGGCTAAGCTTCAGATTCAGACGGAGCATCCGCAGAATGAGGTCAATCCCCATTACCTGGCGTTTACCGCCGGGGAGACGCAGAACGCTTTTACCAATAAGGCCTATGATGGTGTGTCCCTGAAGCCGGGGCTTACGTATGAGGTATCCTTCTATGCCAGAGCGGAGGGGTATGCAGGGGGAATTGAGGTTTCCGTTGAGAAAAATAGCGCGGTTATAGCGCAGGCTGTCATCGCGGCAGCAGTAGGGGAAGAGTGGACACGCTATACAGCGCAGCTTAGCAGTAATGAAACTGTGTCGTATGGAGATTTCGTCATCCGGCTGGATGCGCCGGGCACGGTCTGCTTCGACTTCATCTCCATGATTCCCTCCGATGCCGTGTTGGGTCTGTTCCGCCGGGATCTGGTTGAACTTCTGGAGGAGATGAAGCCAGGCTTCTTGCGGTTCCCGGGAGGATGCATTGTTGAGGGCTATAACCTGGAGAACCGCTACCAATGGAAGCGCAGTGTAGGTCCGGCTGAGCAGCGCAAGAACAACAGCAGCCGCTGGGCGCTGCACGGGAATAATGAAGAGAATCAGTACACGAGTGAGTACAGCCACTATAATCAGAGCCTGGGGATTGGGTTCTATGAGTATTTTCTGCTGTGTGAATACCTGGGGGCGCGGCCGATTCCGGTGCTGAATGTGGGGCTGGCCTGCCAGTTCCAGTCTACAGAGCATGTGGGTGTACACGATGAAGATTTCCAGGAGTATATTCAGGATGCGCTGGACCTGCTGGAATTCGCCAACGGACCGGTGGATTCACCGTGGGGGCGCCTGCGGAGTGAGATGGGTCACCCGGAACCATTTGGTCTGGAGATGATCGGGATCGGCAATGAGCAGTGGGAGACGGAGCACGCGGACTTTTTCACCAGATACGACCTGTTCGAGGAGGCAATTCATGCCAAGTACCCGTCTGTGCAGCTAATCGGCTCTGCCGGGCCGGATGTCAGCTCAGACAACTACACCCGGGCGTGGGAATATTACCGTAAGCGGGCTGCGGGTAATCCGAACTTCGTCTACGCTATCGACGAGCATTATTATGTGAAGCCGGAATGGCTGTGCGAGAACGTGCATTTCTATGATGAGTATCCACGGGATATCAAGGTATTCGCCGGGGAGTACGCAGGCCATTATGGCAACGGGATGAATATGCCGCACTTCAACAGTTGGGGGGCCGCGCTGGCAGAAGCCGCATTCCTGACGGGCCTTGAGCGCAATGCCGATATCGTCGTGCTGGCCTCTTATGCTCCGTTGTTCGCCAGACTTGGCTACGCCCAGTGGTCGCCGGATATGATCTGGTTCGACGGGGAGAGCAGCTACGGCACACCAAGCTATTATGTGCAGCAAATGTACAGTACGTTGATGGGAACAAAGGTGCTGCAGACCGTACATGATCAGGAGGAGATTCCTTACACTGTCTCTTATGATGAGGAGCAGCAAGTCCTTTACGTGAAGCTGGTGAACACACTGGACCGCAAGGTTGAGGTGGAGCTGGAGACTGCGCTGTCCTTGACCGGAAGCGGCGAAGCCTATGTGATGCAGGGCGAGGAGACAGAAGTGAACTCGATTGAGGCACCGCGCAACATCGCGCCTAAGCGTGTGCCGATTGAGACCGCAAGCCGGATGGTTTATACACTGGAGCCGAAGTCGTTCCATGTGCTGCGGATGGAGTGCGGGGTAAGATAATCTGAGTGATGACAATCCAACCTCTTAAGAAGCTTAATAGAGCTTTTTAAGGGGTTTTTTATAGTATATATACTCAACTATTAACACGTGCTAGAATACGTATTATTCTGGCGACCACTATCAATACAAACATCCAGTCAAGTCGGGCAAGGTTACCATTCCACATCCCAACAAAGATCTGCCGAAGAAAACCATCATAAGTATCCTCAAGCAGGCAGGACTTCAATAGTTCCATCGAAAGGAGACTATACAAATGAAGGATAAAGTGAAATTTTACCGCTATTTTGCGACCTTTGAACAAGACGAAGATGGAATTACTGTAGAATTCCCTGATCTTCCTGGTGCAATTACCTGCGGTCAGAATATAGACGAAGCGTTCTATATGGCCAAAGATTGTCTCGCGCTGCACCTATTTGGGATGGAGGAAGACGGAGACTTGATTCCTGCTCCCTCTGGTATTGATGCACTCAATACACTCACAGCAGGAACAGGGAAAATTGCTGCTCTAATCGAAGTGTTCATGCCACCCTACCGAAGTTCCATATCAGAGCGTTCCGTGAAAAAAACACTAACTATTCCCAAATGGCTGGATGACCTCGCCGCGACAAATAATGTGAATTACTCGCGGATTTTACAGGATGCATTGAAGGAACAGCTCGGTGTGAATGAAAGAAGATAATCCATAGATAACAAACCTCCCCCGTGGAGGAAAAAGCAACCCCCTTACAGAAGCGTTCAGCTTTCTTGAGGGGGTTTTTGATGTTCCTTAAACAATTTGACACCACCCACCTCCCGGTATAAAATAAATTTAAATGATATATAAACATATCATTATAATAATTAAAGTATCATTATGTTAACTGAAATCTCACTCATTCTACAGCAGAGGCAGGCCATATTCATGAAAACCAGTGTTAAAGATAACAAACGGAAGGCTATTCTGGACGCGTCGACGGAGCTGCTGGCGTTCAAGCCGACCGCTACGCTGCAGGAGATCGCGGATCACGCAGGGATCGGCATTGCGACGCTGCACCGCTATTTCTCCACCAGGGAGCTGCTGCTGGATGCGCTGGCGTTGAATGCGATCGGGCTGGTGGATGAAGCGCTCGGGGGCGTTACCGCAGAGGAGCACGATATGCTTCCATTCCTTACGGAAGTGTTCGAGGTGCTGATTCCATTGGGCGGCAAGGTGTCTTTTCTCAGCTTCGCTGCCTCCGTGGACGAGAATCCGCATATTGTAGCCGAGGAAGCACGGATCAAGCAGCCACTGCGGGAAGCGGTGGAGGGCTGGCAGGCACGTGGTCTGTTGAATGCCGGAATGCCCGCCCACTGGATCATAACGGTCATGTATAATCTGTTGTTCGTCGCCTGGCAGGAGATCCAGAAGGGGAATCTTGCGAAGAATGATGCTCCGAAGCTGCTGGTTCATACAGTCCTCCAAGGCTTCGGCAGAACAGGGCATGGGGACGGCAGGCAACCGTGATGAGGACTCGTTCATCAAGATGAATAGAATCTGTAGTGGAACAATAAGGAGGAATCTGTATGTCAACACTGCAAGTAGAGATCGTGGACCGTTTGGATGAAGAACAGAAACGTGAGGTCGCCAGGCTATACTATCAGGCTTTTACCTTGAAATTCAGTGGAATATGGATCTTCTCCCGTAAAGAGCAGGATATTGTGGAGGTCCTGAGCCGCTGTCTGCGTTATGACAAGGCCCTGTACGCGGTATATGAGGGAAGGGTCGTAGGCTTTGCCGGTCTGGAGACAGGAGATGGCTTCTTCATGACGCTGAGTTACCATTCGCTCAGACAGACCTTCGGGCTGCTCGGCGGCGCTTGGCGTTATGCAGCGTATGGCATCTTCCGCCTGCTCCATGGTAATACCCCCACAAATGCAGTGCATATCGATCCGCTTGTAGTGTCTGCGGAAGCGAGAGGACTTGGCATCGGAACCCGGCTGCTGGAGGCCGTCTTCGCATGGTCCCGGAAGGCGGACCGCAGTAAGGTGCTGCTGGAAGTCGTGGATTCTAATCCGCTGGCGAAGAAGCTGTATGAGCGGGTGGGGTTCAAGACCTTCAAGGTACAGAATACCCGCTTGTTCTCCTCGCAGGCCGGCTTCCACAAAGTGCTGCATATGGAGAAAATGCTGAATTAGCCTGGCACGCATTCCCGGTCCGCAGGAGGATCTGCGGACTTTTGCGGTTAGTGGTGGGGGGCGGACTGAGATTCCGCTATTGTGGATTTACAGCGCCATAGTGACTTTTGGCGGACTGACAATCCGCTATTGCTGCTCAAACAGGCTGTTTGGGTGACTTCTAGGGCGGATAGCGGAATCTCTGTCCGCGAACAAGCGAATAAGTAACAATTTCGGCAAAATAGCGGATTCTAAGTCCGTGCCATCAGGCTCGTACACATCAGTTCCCCCAAGCTCGTCGCAAAATCGAATATTCCAAGAATCCGCAGAGCTGATCTGTGGGTTCTTGCTGCTGGGGAGGGAGGGGCGGACCTGACCTGACCGGGAAAAGGGCCGAGCGAATGCTGCGGATGGTCAAGTGTGCATAGGTAATAGAAAGTGTGTGGTCAAGGGCATCAGCTAAACTGCTATGGCCAAGTTTTCAAAGTGGCTGCGGACTGAGATTCCGCTATTGTGGATTTACAGCGCCATAGTGACTTTTGGCGGACTGACAATCCGCTATTGCTGCACAAATAGGCCGTTTGGGTGACTTCTAGGGCGGATAGCGGAATCTCTGTCCGCGAACAAGCGAATAAGTAACAATTTCGGCAAAATAGCGGATTCTAAGTCCGTGCCATGAGGCTCGTACACATCAGTTCCTCCCCCCAAGCTCATCGCAAAATCGAATATTCCAAGAATCCGCAGAGCTGATCTGTGGACTACTGTTTTATTAGGGGCTGGATAAATCGTCCGAAAGACTGTATATTAGACTATACATTAAGTTAGTAAACTTAATTAACTATATATAGAACGGAGTATGAATCGTGAAAATTCAAACGGCCGGGACCCCCAAGGTCATGCGCAATCTGAATGAATTTCTGATTCTGGACCGGATTATCGGCGGCGGGCCGCAATCCAGAGCGGATCTTAGCCGGTATACCGGCTTAAGCAAGCCTACGGTATCCTCGGCTATTGCTCATCTTATAGAACGCGGACTGGTCAGAGAGACCGGCAGAGCGGAGAATACCCAGGGCCGCAAAGCGACTCTGGTGGAATTCAACCCGAAATGCTTTTATACCCTGGGGGCTGAGGTGGGGGGAAGCGGCCTGCGGATAGCACTCGCAGATATGAGCGGAGAGATCTGCTATTACAAGCAGCTGTCTATGCCGGAGGGCAGGATGACAGAGGCGGTGTGTCAAGACTTCCTGGTTCAGAGCATAGAGGGACTGCTTGCGGATTCCGGGATCTCCCGGGAGAAGCTGCGGGCCGCGGCTTTCGGGATTCCAGGCGTGGTGGACCCGGCAGATGGCAGCGTGTCTGACCTGGTTGCCCCGCTGCGCGGGTGTGAAGGGGTGCTCGCAAGGGCTAATCTGGCCCGGCTGTTCCCCGTGCCCATTGTGACAGAGAATGATGTCAACCTCGCATCTCTGGCGGAGTATGCCTCTTCGGGGATGGAGGCAAGCGGCTCTCTCCTATACTTCTCCATCGGTGCAGGAACCGGGGGCGGCCTCATTATCCATGGGGAGATTTACCGGGGGCTTGGCGGCGGGGCGGGCGAACTAGCCAATCTGATGCTGAGCGCAGGCAGGCTGGAGGACGTACTGTCTACAGACGGATTAAGGCAACTGGCCCATCGGATGGCAAAAGAATACACAGGTGCAGCTGATGCAGCGCATTTGCTGTCCACACCTGGAGGAACGGCAGCGCAGATATGGGATGCAGCGCGCAGAGGCGAGCCCCTTGCACTGACTATTATCGAGGCCTACTGCAATCTGCTGGCAGAGGCGGTGGGCAGCATTTGTACAGTGATGGCTCCAGCGACTGTGGTGTTTGGAGGCGAACTGGGCAGCCATGGAGAGATCCTGCTGGAAAGGCTGGAAGCCAGGCTGGGCGGGCTGCACCGGAAGCCCCGGTTGGCTGCCTCCAGCCACGGGGACAAGGATGTGGTGCTTGGAGCGGTCCAGACCGCGGTCCAATTGGCTTTTCGTGAGATGCGGGCATAGGAGCGTAAGCATATATTTTATAGAATGACGGGGGAATCCTAGATGAATATGTTAACTGCCGGAATTGATGTGGGCGGCACCAAGACACTGCTATGCCTCACAGATGAAGAAGGAACGGTGCTTGAACAGTACAAGGTGGAGACGCAGCTGAGCCGGGAGCCGGAGGTATTCTTCCGCTGGTTATTCGCTGAACTGGAGCAGCTCTGCCAGCGTAACGGCAGTTCGCTCTCCTCCTTGCAGGGAGTGGGCATCGGGTTCCCGGGAGTCATGAATGAGCGCACCGGCACCCTGACCAGCGCACCGGCGCTCAATTGGCCTGCAACTATGGATATCCGTCCGGTCATTGCGGCTTACTATCCCGGACTGGTGGTGCTGGATAACGATGTGAATATGGCGGCTATGGGCGAGTATGCAGCGGGCTCTGCTGCGGGGTCTGAGCATTTCATTATGATCACGGTCGGGACTGGGGTGGGCAGCGCTTTGTTCCTGAACGGCCAGCTCTACCGGGGTGCCAGCTTCGCGGCGGGTGAGATCGGCTATCTCATCGTTGAGCCGGGAGCGGTTCATGCTGCTGCCGATCCGGAGTACAGTGAGTTCGGCCCGTTTGAGATGGAGGTATCCGGCACGGGAATCGGGGCGAAGGCGGCGGCCAGGCTGCACGGGAATAACAGCAGTTCATTGATCCGGGAGCTGGCGCAGGGCGATGCGGTCCGGGCGGAGCATGTATTTGCAGCGGCGCAGCGGCAGGATGAGACAGCACTTGCGCTGCTGGATCATGCGTATGAACAGATGGCGGCGGCGGTCAAGAATATTGCGATTACGCTGGATCTGGAGCTGGTCATTCTGGGCGGCGGTGTCGTGGAGAAGAACCCGGGCTATGTGCAGGAGGTTGCAGCGCGGGTCAGCAGGTATACTCCTGAGCAATCTTTATTGATCCGGCAGGCGGTGCTTGGCAATCAGGCGGGAGCGATAGGTGCTGCGGCGGCGGCCCGAAGCAGGCTGAACGCAGGAACCGGGCAGAACTGAGGGTATGAATATGAGACGCGGAACAAGTATAATGAGATTCTCTGTAGGCAGCAAAGAGAGTGAGGTCCTGCTGAAGATGCGCGGGCTGTATCTGTTCACAGGTCTGGCCGGGGGCAGCTTCAACCCGTATGTCACCTCCCTTCTGGTTCATCAGGGCATGACGAGCCAGAGAATTGGAATTATGATGGCCTTCGGCACCTTGCTGGCGATTCTGTTTCAGCCGTTATGGGGAATTCTGGTGGACCGCTATCAACGAACAAGACTGGTGCTGATGCTTACCCTGATTGTTCCCGGCACCATAGTCTATCTCTACAATGTAAAATGGCTTGTCGTCATTGTGCTGGTATACAGCTTGTATACGATTTTTCAGAGCACCCAGACGCCGGTTGCCGACGCTTATGCAGTGAATGCAGCTTCAGCCGCAGGCACCTCGTTCGGGACCATCCGGCTGTTCGGCAGTATCGGCACGGCGCTGGGAGGGTACTTCGGCGGATTGTATCTGAACTGGCTGGGGGTCACCGAGCTGTGGATTCCCTTCCTGCTCTTCAACCTGCTTGCTCTTATGCTCGTGATGACCATCCCGGTGAATGTGGAGCGGCGGACGCAGCATGTAACCTTCACCAGCGGAATCAGGCAGCTGCTGGGTAACCGGGTCTTTCTGCTGTTTCTCGCCGGTTGTTTTCTGGTGAACCAGACGCTTACGGCCTTCAACTCCTTCTTTGTCCTGACCTTCCAGATGGCGGGCGGGAGCTTCGCGTGGTCAGGCATCGCCCTGATGATTGCTTCCATTACCAGTGTTCCGGCAATGCTCGTGGCCGCAAGCGTTCTGAAGAAGTACGGCTATGAGAAAACACTCATGCTGGCCTCTGTTGTCTACATGCTCCGCTGGGCGATCCAATGGCTCATTCCTGTTCCCGGTGTTATGATAGGTGTCCAGACGCTGCACGGCATGTCTTTTGGTTTCTTTTACATTGCGGCTGTGGAATATGTGGCCTCCATTACGGGCAAAGAGCTGCAAGCCACAGGACAAAGCCTGTTCAATATGGTGTTTGTGGGTCTTGGAGGCATTGCCGGGAATCTGCTGAACGGGTATCTGCTGGATAGCGGAGGCCCGGGACTGATGTATTTCTCCTGTACGGTCAGCGCCGCGCTCGGCGCATTGCTGCTGTACAAGGTAAGCTCCATTTCACATCAGAAGCAGCAGTCTGAATAAGAAGAAGGGGGAAGCTCTATGAAGCGCAGTTGGTATAGTCGGATGCTATTCTCATACTTCCCTGTCTTCCTGCTTGTCGTCACTGTTCTAATCTTCCTGGCCTTCATGGTCATTACGGAGCTGTCCCGCAGCGAGACGGAGAAGGCCAATTACATATCTACCAGCTATGTGGCGGATACGGTGGAGCGGACCTTGAATGATGTAGAGCTGGGGGTGCTGCAGGAGATCGGAAAAAATTATTCTTATAATGACTTCCTGGATGCGCCCTCCGGCACAGACTCACCGGCTGGCAGCTCGTATGAAATTGTGCAGAGCATGAACCGGCTATCTGAACGCTTCAGCCTGATTGATTCGATCTATGTCTACCGTAACAAGGACAAGCTGATGCTGGGCCAGAGCGGATACGTGAATCCGAGACAGGGCCAGGGGCTGGAGGCGGAATATTTGCAGCAGCTCTCCGCGAATAAGCAGCAGCAGGGGTGGAGCGCTGTACGGATGGTTCAACCCAGGAACTCTCAGGATTTACGGCCGGTGATCAGCCTGGCCAGCAGGCTGCCGATTCCTTGGGGCTCCGATGGCTATATTGTTATTAATGTGAGTGTGTACCGCATAGAACGTCTGGTGGACAGCTTGACGAGTGGAGAACTGTCCTTCCTGCGGATCAAGGATGTCTCAGGGACGGCGATCTATGATTCCGCTCCTGCCGCAGACGGCGGGAAGAACAGAACGCTCTCGAAGGTCGAGGCGAAGAATCTGGGCTGGACCTTCGAGAGCGGCCTCCGGGCCGGGCGCTTATTCGACTGGATCTCGGTGATCTCCTACGTCTGGTTCATTCTCGGGTTGCTGACGATTGCGCTGGGCGTAGTGTACATCATCTACATCACCCGGCGGAATTACCGGCCCATCCATCAACTGATGGTGCGGATTCAAGGACTCCAGCCTGCGGCCCAGAATGCCGCGCCTGCCGTAGCTTCCGACGAGCTGGCCCTGATGCATAACGCGCTGGACCGGCTGGTGCAGATCACTACCGACTATGAGCGGGAACGCTATGAGAATCTGGTCATTCAGCGCCGGGAGCTGTTCCAGGATTTCCTCAGCGGGCAACGGCTGGAGGATGCGGCAGAACGGCTGGATGTGCTGGACCCCTTCGAGGGCACCAGGGAGTTCGAGGCCTTCGTTGTATTCGCAGCTGAGCTGAACCGGGAGAAGGACTGGCACGCGCTGCCTGCTCAGGATCAGAACCTGCTGAAATTCGCCTTAACCAATGTACTGGGGGACCTGATGGCAGATAAGCAGCTTCAGGCCTGGGCCGAGTGGATCAGCGGGGAGCGGCTTGGGATTATCATTGGCCTCCGGTTCCGGCCGGTGAAGGATGACAGCGATACGATGCTGGAGCTGGCAAGAGACTGCCACCGCTGGATTATGGATAATCTGCGGGTATCCCTGACCTTCGGAGTGGGCACGGTCGTCCGGGACTGGCGGGAGATCCGGGATTCTTACGCGGCAGCAGCTGAGGTACTCAGTCACAGGCTGGCCCTGGGAACAGATATTGCGGCAGTTCAAATGGATCAGCCGGTCGATTCCGGGCTACAGAGCTATAAATACTTCGGCAGCTTCACCCAGCTGGTCCGTGAATTCCGCCTGTCGGGCGAGAACTGGCGAATCCGGCTGGACGAAATCTTCGATTCCTTCCGCAAGGACCGCCTGAAGGACGAAGAGATCTATATGCTGCTGGAAGTGCTGCTCCAGGCGCTGGAGCAGGAGCTTAAGGGCATAGCGGAGACGCTGGACCGTCAGCTCGCGGCAGCATGGAGCAGTGGTCTGCGGGAACGCATCCGGGGCAGCACCGATCTTGAAGAGATCCGGGAGCTGCTGACCGGCTGGCTGAATGAAACCTACCATGTCTATGTGTCTGTCAATGAGCTGAAGAGCCACCGGGTGATGATTACCGAGGTTAAGCATTATATAGAAGAGCATTATGCTAATCCTGATCTGTCCTTGAATCATCTGAGCGAACGGTTCCAGATCTCTGCGAAATACGCTAGCTACCTGTTCAAGGAAGAATTCAATATGAAGTTCGTAGACTTTCTCGCGGAGCTGCGGCTGATGAAGGCCAAGGAACTGCTGGAGACGACTTCAGAGAGCATACAGGATATTGCCCTGCAGATTGGATATGCTAATTCCATTACCTTCGGACGGGTCTTCAAGCGTATTACGGGCATGACCCCGGGGGATTACCGCAAATTGAAGCTCCATAAAGATGAATAAGCACTGCGTAAATCCGGCTTCAGCAGATTCCGGGTTTGCGCTTTTTTTGATTATTGTGGGAGGTTTGGTGCAATGGCTAGTAAATACATAACATAATTAGTTATATATGAGTTAGGTATTTAGGTTTATGGATACAATTTTCGTGAAGCATTCCTGCGATAATTGTATATTCAGAATGAAAAAAGCTGCAACTTCATTGGTTTTTTCATGAAAATTCAATAGGAAACATGTATATTGTCGAATTCCGCAAACGATGTAATAATTCATCACATGGTCAAGCCGTAAGCATCATACAGAGACAACAGGCTGATTGAAATCAGAAATCGAAAGGGATAGGTGACAGGAAATATGACAAATGATAACGGTAAAAGAAAGTTGGCTTTCGGTCTCTCAGCGGTTCTTATGTCATCCATGGTATTGTCTGCATGCTCGTCTAAAGATTCCAGTGGAGCAAGCGGCAACGGTGCAGCACCAGCCGGCAGCTTGAAGATCGAAATTTTTGACCGTGGCAATGCGCCGGCCGGTGTTACGGCATCCGATAATTTCCTCACCAATTATGTGAAAGAGAATTTCGGCAAGGCTAACAATATTAATGTGGAATTCGTGCCTATCCCCCGCTCGGAAGAAGTGACCAAGCTTAATGTCCTGATGGCCAGCGGAACCGATGTTCCTGATATCGTCTTCACCTATGACTCCGGGACCTTCAACAAATATGCCGAGCAGGGCGGGCTGACGGATCTGACTCCGCTGCTGCAAGAACACGGACAGAACCTGACCAAGTTCCTTGGCGAGGATACTCTACGCTACGGTCAATACGATGGCGTCCAGTATAGCATTCCCGCCAAACGCTCTACGATAGGTAAATATGCTTCCTTCATCCGTCAGGATTGGCTGGATAAGCTGGGGCTTCCCGTTCCGGCTACCTCAGAGGAGCTATATAATACACTGACCGCCTTCAAGACCAAAGATCCGGGTGAAACCGGCGGCAAGGTGATTCCGCTGGGCATGACGATTGCTGCGGCACAGTATGATTCGCTGGTCTGGTCCTTCATTAAGCCGGTCAGCGAGCAGGAGCGCTTCGAGCTTACACAGAACCTGAGCTCCCGGGATTACCCGATTCTGCTGCCCGGATTCAAGGATGCCATTCATTATATGAACAAGCTGTATAACGAAGGGCTGATCAGCAAGGATTTTGCCCTGGATGAGAATAAAGAGACCCTTACACAGAATATCGGGAACGGGCTTGTGGGCGCATTCAGCGATGATAACGATGCGATCTTCTACCCTGACGGTACTTATGACGTTCTGACGAAGAATAACCCGAAGGCTGTGCTGAGCGCCATTGATCCGTTCACGAACAGCGAGGGGAAGACGGCCAAGCCGGTATCTGCTCCGAACGGGATGTATATCATGATTCCCAAGTCCAGCAAGCATGCGGTGGAAGCAATTAAGTATCTGGACTGGATGTCTGCAGATGGTCATCTGCAATATATCCAGAACGGGATTGAAGGCGAGCATTACAAGCTGGAAGACGGCGTGCCGGTCTCCATTCCGGATCTGTCTGTCGAATCCTCGAACAAGCTGTCTGGCGGCGGGGATATCGGGATTATTGCGAACGGACGGATTTTTGAGAGCCAGGAGAAGAATAATGAAGCCTTCGTGAAGAGCTTCCGCACCCAGTATCAGGATATCATTGCGAAATCACTGAATATTTCCACCACTAACCCGATTGAGCCGGTGTTCACCAGCCGTCCGATTGAGGCAGAAAGCAAATACGGCACGACACTTAGCGATAAAATCAAGCAGCTGATGGTGAAATCTACAATGGTCTCCCCTAGCGAATTTGAAGTTACCTATGAGAGTATGCTGAAGGACTACATGTCGAGCGGCGGACAGGCCATTCTGGATGAACGCAAGGCTGCCTACAGCGAGCAGAAATAATTGAATTCGAGGTCCGTGAGGGAGGGGGAGCGGCAGGGCTGCCGGTCTTGGCTGCTTCCCCTTACAGCCTTAGGGGCACAGTGGAGGAGGAATCGTTGTGGGATACACCCGTTATTTCCGCAGAAATTGGCAGATGTACGCATTGCTGGTCTTACCCATGCTGTTCTTTATTATTTTCAAATACGGTCCAATGTATGGTGTGCAGATTGCGTTCAAGGACTTCAACTTCTTCAAAGGCATTGGTGGCAGTGAATGGATTGGTCTTGACGGATTCCGCGAGGTATTTGCGAATCAGGACTTTTATATAACCTTACGCAACACGTTGATGCTGAACTTTCTGGATCTGATCGTTTCTTTTCCCGCCCCCTTGATTATTGCCATTATGCTATTTGAGCTGAAGGTGGTCTGGTTCAAGAAGCTGTCGCAGACGATTCTGTATATTCCGCATTTTATTTCCTGGGTAATCATCGGCGGGATTGTGTACCAGCTCTTCGGCCAGCAGTCGGGGATGATTAACAACCTGTTAACGAGCCTGGGACTGGATGCCATTCCTTTTCTCTCGGACAAAAATTATTGGCTGATCACGTACCTGCTGACCGGTGTCTGGCAGAGCGCTGGCTGGGGGACGATTCTCTATCTGGCTGCACTCGCGGGCATCAATAAAGAGCTGTTCGAAGCGGCGGAGGTCGATGGGGCCGGAAGAATCAAGCGCATTCTGCATATTACGATTCCGGGGATCAAGCCGACGATTGTTACGCTGCTGATCATTAATCTGGGCAACATGATCTCGATTGGCTTCGAGCGGCCGTTTGTGATCGGTAACCTTGCGGTTATGGAATACTCGGATGTGCTGAGTACCTTTGTCTACCGGATCGGTCTGGAATCGGGGCAGTATACGCTGGCTACGGTGGTTGGATTGTTCCAGGCGGTGGTCGGACTTCTGTTCCTGCTGGCGGCGAACTATATCTCCAAGAAGCTTACAGACGAGAGCATCCTATAATCAACCTTTGGATCGGGAGTGTACATTATGAATGAAAGAGCAGCTAACAAGGCGTTTGATACATGGATTGTGATCTGCTTAACCTTATCGGTGCTGGCATGTCTGATTCCATTCGTGCATATTCTCGCGGTATCCTTCAGCGGAACGGTCCCGATTGCTTCGGGCAGAGTCACTCTGTTCCCTATGGACTTCAATATTGAGGCGTATAAAAAAGTGTTCAGTGATGCCGCTATGATCCGCTCACTGGTCTTCACCATATTCCTGACGGTGCTGTTCACAGCGCTGTGCATGATGATGACGGTTGCGGCGGGCTATGCCCTGTCGAAGAAGGATCTGAAGGGCCGTAAAATCTTCATGTTCCTCATTGTCGTCACCATGTTCTTCAGCGGCGGTATTATTCCAGAATATATTCTGACACGGGAGCTGCATTTGCTGAATACGATCTGGGCGCTGGTGCTGCCCGGGCTGATCAGCCCCTTCTATATGATTATCCTGATTTCTTTTCTGGCGGGTATTCCTGACGCGCTCAAGGAATCTGCTGAGATTGACGGCAGCAGCCAATTCGGGACGCTGATCCGTATCATTCTGCCGTTATCCACGCCCGTGCTTGCTACCTTAAGCCTGTTCTATGCAGTCGGCAGATGGAACGGATTCCAGGACACGCTGATGTATATCACGAAGCCGGAGCTGTATCCGCTCCAGTTGAAGCTCTATCATATGATCCAGAACAGCCAGGTATCCGATCTGATGAGAATGGAGGGGAATGCGGTCAGCACGGTTGTGCCGGAGAGTCTGAAGGCGGCTACTGTAATGTTCGCCACAGTGCCTATTCTGCTCGTCTATCCATGGCTCCAAAGATACTTCGTCTCGGGTGTGATGACCGGGGCGGTGAAAGGGTGAGCAGACAGATGTTCAAGAAGATAACGGACATTAATGACAAATGGACAGAGGAATCCATGGAGCAGCAAATAACTGACCGGGAGAGCCGGTACTCCGGGGGTGTGCGTGATCCGCTGAGCGGCGTAGCCTGGCCGAATCATACCGGCACGGCCCAGTATCTGGCGGCATGGGCGGCAGCACTGGTGAATCCGCAGTCCCGGTATTACCGGGATCCCGCGCTGCTGGGGCAGCTGCAGGAGGGGATGGCGTTCATGCTGCGGTTCCAGCATGAGGATGGCACGATCTCGCCGGGCTGGACGAATTATCATTCCCCGCCGGATACGGCGTTCGTGGTGGTCGGATTAGCCAATATCCTCACGCTGCTCGAGCGGGAAAGCTGGCCGCCGCTGAAGCCGGTGGCGGATCAGATTAGAGTCTTCCTGGAGCGTACGATTCCGGCAATGCTGACCGGGGGGGTGCATACCCCGAATCACCGCTGGGTGCTGACTGCCGCGCTGGGGTCTTTATACCGGATTTTTGCCCTGGAGGAGCTGCAGGCAAGAGCCGGAGAATGGCTTCAGGAAGGGATGGACATTACGCCGGACGGCGAATGGACGGAGCGGAGTAACGGAATCTATAATACGGTCAGTGACATTATGCTCTATTACGCCGCGCGGGATCTGAACCGTCCTGAGCTGCTGGAGCCGGTCCGCCAGAATCTGCGGATGATGAAATATCTGGTTCACCCGGACGGTGAGGTGGTCACCGATTACTCGGGGCGGCAGGATTTCGGCAGCGTCTACTCGCTGGCTGACTATTATCTGTGCTATCAGCTGATGGCAGAGCATGACCGCGACCCGGAATTCGCGGCTCTCGCGGAGCTGGCAGGCCGCTCGGTTATGCATCCGGGTTCGCTGCCTAATCAGATTATGCTGGGATTCCTGCTCTATCCGCAGATGCAGGCGGGTTCAGTCACGCCGGGAGAACTGCCGGACAGCTACCGTAAGGTAATCAATGGCACGTGGAGTCGTCAGGAGCTGATCGGCCTGATCGGGCAGGGCGGCTACGGCGGGCCTGTCCGCCACAGCAAGCAGCATACGGAATTCGGCGCTCCGGTAGCCCGGGTGCGCAGCGGGAATACCAGTGTAAGCGTGATGACCGAGGCTTCCTCGCTGTTCTCGCTGCGGCATGGGCGGGCAAGGCTGCTGGGGGTTCAGCTGGCTTCTAGCTTCGAGCCGGGACTGATTACGATGGATACACTGACGGAGATTTCGGACGGCTATCTTCTGGAGTCTGTAGCCGGAAAGGGGTATTACGGCACGATTCCTGCGGACAAGCTGCCATCCCGGACCGGCCTGCCTACCAGCCCGTGGTATCTGCTGCCTCATGGCGAGCGGCCGCTTACCCATAACCAGACGAGCAGTGTCTGCGTGAAGGTAAGCGAGTGGGAAGCAGGCTGGGATTTGCATTTCTCAGCGGCGTCTCCGGCAGATGTGCTGACCCAGATCGTCCTGCTCTTCGGCAGCGAGGGCAGACTTGAAGGCTCCGCGCTGACGCCGGTACCGGGGATGAGCGAGGCTTCCTTCTGGACCGCCGGAACACTCCGCTATAGCACAGGGGAGGACTGGATGGAGCTTGAGCAGGGCTGTCATGAGCATCACCTGGCCGATATCCGGGGGATGAGCTATCCCGAAGGCTGCCAGAAAGTCATCGTAACACTCATCACTCCTCTGGAATATAGCCTGCGGATTCGTCTTTCCTGACAGATGCCTATATAATGAAAGGGTTATCAGGACTTATCAGGAATTAAGGGTTCAGCCAGATTAGAAATTACGGTGTATGGAGGTAAGCTGCGCAATGAATATTTCATTTAATACCCCTGCCACTTTTTGGGTGGAGGCGCTTCCAGTCGGGAACGGACGGCTGGGGGCTATGATTTTTGGCGGCATTGAGAAGGAGCGTCTGGCTCTGAACGAGGACACGCTGTGGTCCGGGTACAAGACAGACTGGAATAATCCGGAGGCCCGCGAGGTTCTCCCTGAGGTAAGGGCGCTGATTGCGGAAGGCAGGAATGAAGAAGCAGATGAGCTCTGCAAAAAAATGATGGGCCCCTACGCCCAGTCCTACCTGCCGCTGGGGGATCTGCTGCTTACGATGGAGCACGGGCAGACCATAGACGGGGAGTATAGCCGGAAGCTGGACTTGTCCACGGGTGTTGGTACCGTCTCCTATGTGATCGGCGGTGTCCGGTATACCCGGGAGGTCTTCTCCTCTCACCCGGACCAGGCGATCATTGTCCGCTTAACGGCCAGCGAGGAGAACCGGCTCAGCTTCCGGGCGAAGCTGGACAGTCCGCTCCGCCACCGTTCGGAAGCAGACGGGGAGCACTACACGATTACCGGACATGCTCCTGAATATGTGGCACCGAATTATTATGAAGTCGATCAGCCGGTCCGTTACGGTGGAGAGTCCCCCCGGAGTCTGGAGTTCCACGGCCGTCTGGCTGCGGTCCAGACTGGAGGCCGTCTGGAAGCTACTGCTGACGGTATCCAAGTTACCGGCGCAACGGAAGCGGTTCTATACTTCAGTGCGGCAACCTCGTTCGATGCGGAATCGGGCACAGTGAAGGCGGATTATGATGTGCGGCAGCAGACTGCAGAAGCGGTACAGCGCATCATCGATGAGCCTTATGCCGGGCTGCGGGACCGTCATGTTGCCGATCACCGGGAGCTGTTTGACCGGGTAGAGCTGCATCTGGGAGAGAGCCTAGCTCCTGAGGGCATGCCGACGGATCAGAGAATTGCCGCCTACGGCAGTAACGATCCTGGTCTGGTGGAGCTTCTGTTCCATTATGGCCGTTATCTGCTAATTGCCAGCTCCCGTCCCGGCACACAGCCGGCGAACCTCCAGGGCATCTGGAATCAGGATACCCGGGCGCCGTGGAGCAGCAATTACACGCTGAACATCAATGCGGAGATGAATTATTGGCCGGCAGAGGTCTGCAATCTGTCCGAGCTGCACCAGCCGCTGATTGACTATACCCGGAGGCTGGCGGTCAACGGCAGTGAGACGGCCCGGATTAACTATGGCGCACGCGGCTGGGTAGCCCATCATAACGCCGATCTCTGGGCGCAATCGGCTCCCGTTGGCGGCTACGGCGACGGAGATCCGGTCTGGGCATCCTGGGCGATGGGCGGGGTATGGCTCACCCAGCATCTGTGGGAGCATTATGCCTTCAGCGGCGATCTGTCCTATCTGCGGGAGACCGCATATCCGGTAATGAAGGAAGCGGCCTTGTTCTGCCTGGATTGGCTGGTCGAGAACCCGGACGGGTACCTGATTACCTCACCATCCACTTCTCCTGAGCACAAAATCGTAGACGGCGGCAAGAAGTATGCCGTCAGCGAAGCAGCGACCATGGATCTGTCGCTGATCGCGGAGCTGTTCACGAACTGTAGCCTTGCTGCCGGATTGCTTGAGCTGGACGGGGAATTTGCGGCTGAGCTGGAGGCCGCCCGCGCGCGGCTGCTGCCGTTGCAGATTGGTGCCGGAGGGCGGCTTCAGGAGTGGTCGGCGGATATGGAGGATGAGGATGTGCATCACCGCCATGTCTCCCATCTGGTCGGGGTCTACCCCGGCAGATCGGTAACGGAGAAGCTGGTCCCCGAGCTGTATGAAGCCGCCAGAACCTCGCTTGAGATTCGCGGGGATGGCGGAACCGGCTGGAGCCTGGGCTGGAAAATCGGACTATGGGCCAGATTCAGACAGGGTGACCGCGCCAAGCAGCTAATCTCCAACCTGCTGACGCTGGTTCAGCCGGAGGCCGTTAACAATGAACGCGGCGGTGTGTATCCGAACCTGTTCGACGCCCATCCGCCGTTCCAGATTGACGGAAACTTCGCGGCTACGGCCGGAATTGCCGAGATGCTGCTGCAATCCCATCAGGGATATCTGGAGCTTCTGCCCGCCCTGCCTTCAAGCTGGAGCGAAGGAAGAGTGAAGGGGCTGCGGGCACGCGGCGGCTATGAAGTGAACCTGACCTGGAGCGCTGGCGTTCTCGGGCAAGCGGAGGTGACCGCTCATCTTGGGGGCATCTGTTCGATGCTGGCAGAACGCCCTCTGGAGATTACGCGCGGAGAAGAACGGCAACGGGTAGAGCCGGATTCGGACGGTCTGGTGAGTATTGAGATGCAGACGGGGGAACGCGTTAGTGTACGGTATGCTTAGCAGATAAGGCGGAGTGAATAATAGTTATGCAAATTGCAGCACGCTTCAGATTGTGGAGTGTGCTGTTTTTACGTTGTTTGGGTAGTGCGCGGGGCGAATGTAATCGAAAAACCGATTACATCGCGACGGGTAGTGGTGTCCGGTCCAAATGTAATCGAAAAACCGATTACATTGTGCCGGAAGGTGACGTGCGGTCCAAATGTAATCGAAAAACCGATTACATTGCGCCGGGATGGTGGTGTCCGGGCCAAATGTAATCGAAAAACCGACTACATTGCGCCGGGTGGTGCTGCGCGGTCCAAATGTAATCGAAAAACTGATTACACACAATGTGCTGGGGAAAAACGGGCGGGGGTCTGGTGTGAATGCTGCTGTGGCTCTGGGTGCACCTGTGGCGGGAGTAGCATAGTTACAGGTTCCGCTAGTGGTCTGCAATTCCCCTGCCCTGCTTATCATTTTGTTATCAATCCTATCAAATTGTTATTTGTAAACGATTTCCAAACAGCTATAATTCAACCTGTAAGCGCTTTATAATGATGATTCTTAGGAGGGTACAGATGCTCAAGCGTAAACGAATGATGAGCCTCACGCTGGCGCTGGTCGTCCTGGCAGCTTCGGTGCTGCCGATGCGGACACCGGTCTATGCTGCGGCAGAGGGAGGCACGGCAGTTGTTCTTGCTTCGGACTTTGAGGATGGCACCGCACAGGGCTGGACCAAGAAAGGCGACGAACAGCTTACAGTAACGAAGGAGGTCTATCATGGAGGCTCCTACAGTCTGTACGTAGATGGACGGACCAAGGATTGGGAAGGGCCTAATCAGGTTCTGACGGACCACATGACTCCGAACACAGCCTACGCGTTGGAAGCGTGGGTGAAATCTCCGGCGCCGGTCAAATTCACGGTACATACCAAAATCGGCGAAAAAGAGGACTGGACGCTTGTAGCGGAACTTAGCGGAGCGAAGGAGTCCGGGGATTGGACGTATCTGGAAGGTACTTTTATTACAGGCGATAAGGTTGGCTTCACGGAGATTTATGCAGAAGCCGCAGCAGGAACCGCATTCTACGTGGATGATATCAAGATTACCGCCGCAGCGGCTGAAGTCCCGGAGGGAGAGGAAGGGCTGCGTACGGATTTTGAAGACGGAACGCTTCAGGGCTGGAAGAACCGGATTGGGCCGGAATCGTTGTCGGTGAGTCAGGATACGGCTAATACCGGAACTCACAGTATGCTGGTCGAAGGAAGAGAGCGCAGCTTCCATGGGCCAAGCCTGAGTGTGAAGGAGCATCTGCGGCCGGGCAAAAGCTACCAGTTCTCGCTGTATGTCCGCCTGAAGGAGAAGCCGGAGGCCGACAAAAGTCTGCAAATGACGGTGTATAAGAAGGCCGGCTCCGAGAGCTGGAATGCGATTGAGAAGGTTAACATTAAGGCCGATCAGTGGGATCAATGGCATCTGCTGAAGGGGAATTTCCAGTACAGCGACCAGCCGTCCGAGGTGAACCTGTTCGTGGAGACTCCTTATATTACAGAGGAGACTGTGGATACGTTATCTTTTTATGTAGATGATGTGGTGATTGAGCCTGCACCTGAGATGAGCATTGAACAGGATATCCCTGCGCTAAAAGACATCTATGCGAACGATTTCGCCATTGGTGCTGCTGCGTACTCTTGGCAAATGGAAGGGGTCTACGGGGAGCTGCTGAAGAAGCATTTCAACAGCAT
Source organism: Paenibacillus sp. FSL H8-0122 (assembly GCF_038005345.1). Classification (NCBI taxonomy): domain Bacteria; kingdom Bacillati; phylum Bacillota; class Bacilli; order Caryophanales; family Paenibacillaceae; genus Paenibacillus; species Paenibacillus sp. FSL H8-0122. The sequence goes on from NZ_JBBOTB010000001.1 coordinate 1,234,840, forward strand.
CACAGCCACCTATGAAATGAAGCCCAAATTCCTTGCTCCTTCCGAGGGCACTTATGTGTTCGACGGGGCGGATAAATATGTGGATTTTGCCCAGGCGAACGGTATGGGACTTCGCGGACACGCACTGCTGTGGCATGTGGATGCTGCCGAATGGATGTTCACGGGCCCTGACGGCCAGCCGGCCAGCAGAGAGCTGCTGCTTACACGCCTACAGAGCTATATCGAGACGGTTATGCACCGCTATAAGGGCAAAATCTATGCCTGGGATGTAGTGAACGAAGCGATTGCCGACAATGGCGGCGGCCCGGAAGGGATGAGACTGTCCCCCTGGTATAACCTGATTGGTCCGGACTATATCGAGAAGGCATTTGAATTCGCCCGTGCGGCGGACCCGGAAGCGAAGCTCTATTACAATGATTATTACACAGAGGTACCGGAAAAGCGTGAGCATATCTACAAGCTGCTGAAGACGCTCAAGGCGAAAAATCTGATTGACGGCGTGGGCCTCCAATCTCATCACGGGCTGTTCTCCCCATCCATACCGGAGATTGAAAAGACGATCCAGCAGTTCTCCCAGCTTGGGCTGGACATTCAGATCACCGAGCTGGATGTTGATTCGGGCATTAGCCCTTCTGCTCCGCTGCCTGCAGATATCGCTGCGCGGCAGGGCAAACGCTATAATGATCTGTTCGAGCTCTACAAGAAGTATAAGGACACGATCTCCTCGGTCTCTATCTGGGGCGTGCAGGATGAGAAAAGCTACAACAACCATGCCATGTTGTTCGATGAGCAGCTGAAGGCGAAGCCTGCTTTCTGGGGGGCGGCGGATCCTTCCAAGCTGCCGGCCATTCACAATGTAGCTGTTGCGCTTGAGGGTACGCCTCAGGCAGGCGCAGCCGGGAAAGCCCTGTGGAGCAAAACAGCAGGGATTCCGCTGGAACAGGGCAGCACCGTAAATGCCAAGGTTCATACGCTCTGGGATACAGATAACCTGTATGTGAAGGCAGACGTTACCGATGTAAGTGTGAACGGGGAAGACAAGGTTGAGCTTTTCCTGGATGAGAACAATGGGAAGACTACGGCTTATCAGCCGGATGACCGCAAGATCAGCTTGTTGCGTTCGGGCTCCGGGACAGCAGGGATCAGCTTCACCAGCACAGAACGTGAGGGCGGTTATATCATTGAAGCGAGAATTCCGCTCGTAACGGTCAAGGGTGCCGCAGGCGTGGAACTGGGTCTCGATGTCCGTGTCAGCGATGCCGGTGCTCCGGGCTCTGTTCCTGCCTACTGGAATGACAGAAGCAGCTCCCAGGATACGGATACCAGCCATTATGGGGTTCTCCGGCTCTCTGCAATGCCTAATTCGGCGGAAGCGCCGAAGGGTCAGGTGAAGATCGACGGACAGATGGATGCGCAGTGGGAGAAGGCGAAGCCATTTGAAGTCAAATTGACTTCCGCTCCATACAGCACCACCGCAGAAGCCAGATCAATGTGGATGGAGGACAGCCTCTACCTGATCGTAGATGTGAAGGATGCCGTGCTGAAGGCGGATGCCGCGAATCCATGGGACCAGGACTCCGTGGAGATCTTCATCGATGAGAATTTCAGCAGAACCCCGTATTATGAAGGGGATGACGGCCAATACCGGATTAACATTAATAATGTGGCGTCCTTTGGCGGAGGGGCCTCGGACAGCAGATTGACCAGCGCGGTGGTCCATACGGACACCGGGTACCGTGTGGAAGCCAAGATACATTTCGGCACGATCAAGGGGGCGGCAAGAAGCTCCATCGGGCTTGACCTCCAGATCAATGATGACCGGGGCGACGGCACCCGCAGTACAAGTAAATGGAATGACAGGGGAGAGGATACGTGGCGGGATACCTCCAATTTCGGGATTTTGACCTTTGTGGCACCTGAGGCGGCACCGCCAACCCCTACAGATGGGACTTCTTCGTATCTATCGTCAGGCTCGTTACCACCTGTGAAGGCATCTGCTCCGGCAGCAGTGAACTTCACGGATGGCAAACTTACCGTTCAAGCTTCCCCGGATCAGGCCGGCATCCTGAATGTGGATCTCTCACCGGAGGCGGTCCGCCAGGCGGTGCTTCAGTCGCTGGACAGCGGCATCCTGAAGATTGCCGTCAAGCCTGCTTCTGGTGCCGAAGAGTTGCGGCTTAAGCTTCCGCTCCAGAGCTTGGCGGCACAGCCGAAGATTCAGGAGATTCGAATAGAGAGCGGCTTCGGGGCGGTTCTGAGCCTGAATACGCAGCTGCTGAAATTGCAGGATGTACAGCCCGGAGATGTGCTTCAGCTTCAAGTGAGGCGGGCGAAGCAGGACGGATGGCCGGCAGCGGTGAAGACCCGCTTGAACGGAGCAGCTGTACTGGACTTCTCGCTTGCTATCCATGGAACCAAGAACACAGCGGTGGACGCTGCTGCGCTTACCCTGCTGCTGCCTTATGAACTTAAGTCAGGCGAGCGGGCACACCAGCTTGCGGTCTATCAGGTGCTGGAGAATGGTAAGCTTGTAGTTGTGAAGGATCGTCATTATGACCCGGCTACAGGCTATGTCTCCTTCAAGACCAAGGAGCTTGGACAATATGGGGTTGCCATGGTGAAGCTAACGGATCACAAGGGCAGCAAATGGGCTGCCGAGAGTGTTGAAGCTCTGGCTGCAAGGGGAATCCTTCCTCTGGGAGCAGAGGCTTCCTATGAGTCGGGGGTATTGATGAACCGGGCGGAATTTGCCCAGCTGCTGGTTGATGCTTTTGATCTTCAAGCTGGAGCAGCCGCCTCAGGCTTCAAGGATGTCAGTAAGGATTCCCCATATGCCGAGGCTATTAACATTGCTGGAGCCTTAGGCATTGTAAAAGGTAGAGCAGACGAGCTCTACAGTCCGAGCGATGCACTCAGCCGTCAGGAAATGGCGGTCATGCTGAACCGGCTCATCCAGCTGGAGCAGATCAAGCTGAAGGGCGATTCCGCTGTTATTCACAGCTTCAAGGATCTGAACCAGCTGAGCGCGGAAGCTTCAGGCGCTATTGAGAAGCTGCGGGCTGCCGGAGTCATCCAAGGCGCGCAGAACGGCAACTTCCTGCCCAAGGCTCAGATGACCAAGGAGCAGGCTGCCGTGGTAGTGTACCGGATAATCAGTCTCAATCAGTAGAGTAGTGAATTAGTAGACTAGTCTCAGCAAGTCTATAGCATTCAGCGAGCAGCGGTTCTCCCAGGTAAGGGGGGCCGCTGTTTTTTTGTGATGGGAGTAACCGTAACGGTTTGTTCTTTTGCATGCAGTGACCTTGCCCCCACACTTAACATAGTTATCATTTTGTTATCGATGCTTTGTATTTATCATGTATCTGTCATGTCCGGCTAGGTATTATTAATTTATAAACAAAGTAAACGGATACACGTTGACCAGCAAAGGGGAGCAGAAGCATGAAAAACATGGTTACGCCAGCCAGCGTAAAAGGCGAGAAACTGGATGTCAATGCGGGGAGGCCCCGGAAAAAATCGAAATGGACCAAGAACCTTAGTCTCGATCTGATGGTTCTGCCGGCTTTGATCCTAACCGTGATCTTCGCCTATATTCCAATGACGGGCCTTGCGATTGCCTTCAAGAATTACAAGCCGGGCTTAGGCTTTAGCGCCTCCAAGTGGGTGGGGCTGGAGCATTTTGAATATCTGTTCAGTATTCCCGAGAACGTTCAGATCATCTGGAACACACTGATTATTGCCGGTCTGAAAATGATCGCCAACCTGATCGTTCCCTTCTTATTCGCACTGCTGCTGAATGAGATCCGCAAGATGGCATTCAAAAAAATGGTACAAACCATTGTCTATATGCCCCACTTCCTGTCATGGGTGATCCTGGGCGGTATCCTCTCCGACCTGCTGGCCAGAGACGGAGGCCTGATCAACCAGGTGCTGGTCAGTGTATTCGGCATCCAGCCGATCTTCTTCCTGGGTGACGGGAACTGGTTCCGGTTTGTCGTTGTAGTGAGTGATGTCTGGAAAGAGTTCGGCTTCAACACCATCGTCTTCCTGGCCTCCCTGGCGGGAATTAACCCGGCACTCTATGAAGCTGCTGAGGTAGACGGAGCAGGGCGCTGGCAGCAGACATGGTCTATTACGATGCCGGCCATGCTGCCGATTACCATCGTTGTTGGAACACTGGCGCTGGGGAACGTGCTTAACGGCGGCTTTGACCAGATCTTCAACCTGTATAACGCGCTTGTCTTCGATAAAGGGGACATCATCGATACATTTGTCTACAGACTAGGAATTGTTGATGGTAAGTTCAGCTTCTCCACAGCGGTAGGATTGTTCAAATCCGTTGTCAGCTTTGTCTTGATCGTAACAGCTTACCGCCTTTCGTATAAATTCGCTAACTACCGTATTTTCTAGAATGGAGGCCAATCTGGCATGTATCATAAAACAAAACCTTACCGCATCTTCACGGTGTTCAACTATATCCTGATGATCGCAGTTTCAATCATGTGTGTTGTCCCGCTGATTCACGTCCTTGCTGTATCGTTCAGCGGGAAATCGGCAGCCAATGCCAATCTGGTGGGTCTGTGGCCGGTAGATTTCACAGTGGATGCCTACACCAAGACCGTAGCCAATGAGAATTTCACCAGGTCCATCTGGGTGACGCTGCAGCGCACGGTGCTGGGAACGCTGTTCAGCATGGGGGTAGTCATTCTGGCTGCCTACGCGCTGGCCAAAGAGAACGCCCGGTTCAGACGCCGGAACATGTATATCTGGCTGCTGGTCTTCACCATGCTGTTCAGCGGCGGTCTGGTGCCAATGTACATTCTGATTCAGAAGCTGCACCTGATGAACTCCTTATGGGTACTGATTCTGCCGGGTGCCGTCTCGGTATGGAATATCATTCTGCTGCTTAACTTCTTCCGGGCTGTGCCCAAAGAAATGGAAGAAGCCGCCTTCATCGACGGAGCAGGTCATTTCAGAACACTGTTCAGCGTGTATCTCCCGGTATCCATGCCGGCTATTGCTACACTGTCGCTGTTCACGATTGTCGGTCACTGGAACTCCTGGTTCGACGGCCTGCTGTATATGACGGATCACCGCAACTATCCGCTGGCGACCTTCCTGCAGTCGGTCATTGTCCAGCAGGACTTCAGTAAGGTGACCGTACGGCCGGAGGATCTGGAGAATATCTCGCAAAGAACGGTCAAAGCCGCGCAGATCTTCATCGGAATGGCGCCGATCCTCATTGTGTATCCATTCCTGCAGCGTTTCTTCGTGAAGGGAATTGTCCTCGGGGCGGTTAAGGAATAGCCGTCCTTCCTATTAAAGGGGGTGATGCACGCGCTGGAAGCTGAAAAAGATTGACTCATATACTTAATATGATTAAATTTTAATTAAAGGGGTGCAAGATTAAATGATAAAGAAAATGAAATTCTCTGCGGCGGCCGTGTTATCCACGGTCATGCTGGGCAGCTTGCTAGCCGGCTGCGGCGGCAATGCTGACAACAAGAAGGCAGAAGGGGACAACAAGCCGGCGGCAAGCGAAGACGCTATGTATTCGGCACCCTTTGAGAATGGTAAATATACAGAGCCGGTAACCATTTCAACGGTATTTCCCATCGCAAGCAGCCTGAAATTCAAGAACGGCGAGAACATCGAGAATAACGTGCACACCAAATGGGCCAAGGATACGCTGGGCATTGACATCAAGTATCTCTGGACCGTAAGTGACCAGAATAACGCCTATGAAACCAAGCTGCGCCTGATGCTGACCTCAGGTGAGAAAATGCCGGACATCATCTCCTTCCGCGGCAGCCCGTCACTGATCTCCGATCTGATTGACAGCGGCCAGTTCACCGATGCGGGCGAATTGTTCGACAAATATGCTTCCGATATCTACAAAAAAGCGATGGCCGAAGAGCCAACCGTATGGAATCCCTACATGCGAGACGGCAAGCGTATGGGTATTCCGATTCTGGAAAACGCTTATAATAATGATCCGGTCATGTATATCCGTGAGGATTGGCTGAAGAAGCTGAACCTTAAGGCTCCGACGAATCTGGCTGAGCTGGAAACCGTACTTGATGCTTTCACGAACCAGGACCCTGACGGCAACGGCAAGAAGGATACAACGGGACTGGCTGTAGGTTTCAAAAATAATCTGAACACATGGATGTCGGAAGCCGGATGGGTCTTCGGGATGTTCGGCGCCATGCCTAACCAGTGGAACAAGACAGCGGACAACCAGCTCGCTTACGGTTCTGTTCAGCCTGAGATGAAGCAGGGTCTGGCAACGATGCAGAAATGGATGAAGGAAGGATATATCTCCTCCGAATCCGGTCTGTATGATGAGAACAAAGCGACAGAAGCTTTTACAGCAGGCAAATCCGGTATCATTGTCGGCCCTTACTGGATGACAGGCTGGCCGCTGCCGGACTTGCAGAAGAACGTTCCAGGTGCAGTGCATAAGGCTTATCCGCTTCCGGCAGGCCCGGATGGCAAGGTAGGCAGACACGGCACGAAGATCGCCTCCGGTGCTGTATTGATCAACAAGGATATGGAGCATAAAGACGCATTCTTCGTCTACCAGAACTATCTGTTTGATAACTGGGCCAACCCGGACAGCACAACCTTCGTGAACGGCTTCGCCAAAGGCTACGATTATGATATCGCTGAAGACGGAACCGTCCTGAAAGAGCAGGATACGGATAAGATTCCAGGCGGCTGGGTGGATGCGATCCGTTATACCCTGACTTACGATGGAGCCATTATTCCTAACCTGATGATGAATACACTGGCCAAGCTGGCCGGCGGTGCTGAGCCTGCTAACCAGTATGAGAAGAATCTGTCCGAGCGTATTCCTGAGCAGATCCTGGCAGCCAAGATCATCGTCGACCAGAAGGACAGTGTAATGCCTGAGATGTTCACAGGTACGCCTACTGAAACTCAGCTCGCCCGTGGAGATATGCTGGAGAAGCTGGAGAAGGAGATTCTGAACAAAATTATTTATGACAAAGCGCCGGTGGACGAATTCGATACCTTTGTAGAGAAATGGAAAACTACAGGCGGCGACAAAGTGACCACAGAGGTCAATGAATGGTATCAATCCCTGCAGAAATAAAGATATAAAGAATAAGGGCGGCCCCCAGGCCGTCCTTTCATTCGGAGGAAACCATGTGAAATATCGTCTGTCTATCTTTCAGTGGCTGTCGTTTGTCCTGATGCTGATGCTGCTAATCATAGTAGGTGCGTTTTGGCTCATCTACCGGCTGAACGTGAAGGACATTCAGAACGAGCTGAGAAAAAATAAAATGTACGAGGTTGAATTCATGACCTCCCAGCTATCCACGCAATTTGAACAGGTGCTGACAAATACCATTACTTTGTCACAGGACCAGTCTGTGCGTGGATATCCTTATATTCTGAAGTTCGGGGATCAATATTCCAAATATGAGATGAAGCTGACTATCATCGATAAGCTGGCCCTGAACACAGCCTCCACCTCCTGGAAGAATACAGTGATTCTGTACTATGAGGATGAGAAAGAGACGGTATCCTCGGATTCCTCCTTCTCCTTCAGCACCTTCAGCCCCCCGGAGCAGGCGCGGAACCGCTGGGTGCTGCACATGGATAAGGAAGGCAAGGGATATTACTCCAACATCATGCGCAGTCATATCAGCTCGCTGTTAATTGAAGTCAGGATTTCACTGGATAATCTGGTGAAAATGATGGATCAGTATGTATCCGGCATGCCGCTGTTATACGATGCCTCTGAGGGGGCCTTTATCCAGCCAGGGGCGGCATTTCCGCAGGAGCTGTTACAGTCGATCAGTCCTGGGATTAACGGGAACAGGGGAACCATCTCCGCTACAGAGAATCGTGCAGAGTATCTGATTAACTATATGAAGTCGGACATGCTGGATTTGTATTTCATAGACGCCTATCCCAAGCGCCAGTATATCGAACCGATTAACCGCAATAACCGGCTGTTCCTCTATGCGGTATTGGTGGTGCTGGTGGGTATTATGTTCTACACGCTGCTGCTCCGCAAGCAGGTCCAGAAGCCGGTTATCATGCTGCGGAAGGCGATTGACCGGTTCGACCGGGGCGACTTTTCCAGCCGTGCCGTCGATCTGCAGGTCAATGAGTTCAAGGTGCTCGGCAATTCCTTTAACCGGATGGCGGAGAATACCCAGATTCTGATTGAGCAGGTTCTCCTGGGCGAGATTGAAGTGAAGGAAGCGAAGCTGAAGCAGTATCAGGCGCAGATTAATCCGCATTTTCTCTATAACTGCCTGAATTTCATTCAGAGCAAAGCAAGCATCGAGGATTATCATGCGGTCACTGCGATGACGCTGCATCTGGCCTCCTACTGCCGGTACATTCATAAGATTGAACAGCTCGATTCGACGCTTCAGGATGAACTGGATTTCGTCGAGCATTATCTGCATATGGTTCATTTGCGCAAAAAAGAAATCACCTTCGAGTTCGGTGTCACGGCAGAGGCGCGCAGATACCGGCTGCCAAGGATGATTCTGCAGCCGCTTGTGGAGAACTGCATTAAGCATGGTATTGAACCGAGCCTGAGGCCCGGCATCATCTCGGTTGCCGCCGAAGAAGAGGCTTCGTATCTTCTGATTACCGTGAAGGATAACGGAATCGGCATGACGGAGGAACGGCTCGGCGCGGTCCGCCGTCATATCGAGGACAATATCATCAGCAATGAACAGCTCGGAACCGGGCTAAGGAATGTGAATCAGCGGCTGCGCTTGTATTTTGGCAAGGACTCCGGGTTATCCGTAGACTCCGTGCTGTCCGAAGGCACCTGTTACCGGATTCGTATTGAAAAGGAGGGAGAAGCTCATTCTGCAAATTCTGCTGGTAGATGATGAACAATATGTCGTAGATGATCTGGAGCTTGCTTTTCCATGGCAGGACTTCGGGATTGAAAAAGTATATAAAGCCTATTCAGGCGCTCAGGCGTTGCAGATCATCGGGCAATACCCGGTCGATATAGTCATTACGGACATCGCTATGCCCGGGATGAGCGGGCTGGAGCTGGTGAAGCAGGTACAGCGGACCCACCGGAGAATCAAATGTATTCTGCTAACCGGCTATGCCGAGTTCGAATATGCCCGGGAAGCCCTCCAGTATGGGGTAGTGGAATATCTGGTTAAGCCGCTGGATCATCAGAAGCTGCGAGCTGCTCTGGAGGGCACGATTAAGACCATTAAGAAGGAGCTCGACCGGACGGCCTCCTATGAGCAGGCGATGCTGGCCTTCCGGGAGCATCTTCCGGCGCTGAAGGACAAGCTGCTGGCCGAGCTGATTCAGGGCAAATCTTATCCGCAGGAACGGCTGAAGGAGAAGCTGAGCGGTTATCAGATTGATTTTCAGCTGAATGACCGGGTCTTCCTGATTCTGATCCGTCTGGAGGAGCATTTCACGAACTTCGGGCTGGACAGCCAATTGCTCTTCGAATACGCGGTGACGAACATCGCCTGCGAGCTGCTGGGCCCGGGCTTCGAGCTGTGGCATGGCCGGGATGCTTACGAGAACCTGGTGTTTATTGTGAAGAGCAATGAAGCAGGGGCGGTTGACCCAGGCAAGATTCTGAAGCAGCTAACCCATAATACCCATCAGCTGCACAGCAGTGTCAATGAATATCTGAATGGCGGGATCTCGGTGATTCTGTCCTACCCGGGGGAATTCCCGCTGGATCTCCGCGCCATGTATGAGGATTCCCAGTCGGCGTTAAGACAGCAAGTGGGCAATGACCAGGGCTATTTCATCTCCTTGACGGACAAGCAGAAGAGCTCGCCGGTCCAGCCGCTCAAGGACTTATATGCTTCCCCGACACTGATGCATCTGCTGGAGACCGGACAGTGGCAGGGGTACAAGGAACGGCTGCAGCAGATGAAGGAATTCAGCAACAATCTGCCGGCTTATAACGAAGAATATATTGAGGAGATCCGCACCATGATTCTCGGCTCCTTCCACTATATAGCCCATAAGAATCATTCGCTGTTATCGGACCTGGTGGGACGCGAGCTTCTGGAGAAGACGCTCTTCCGCTCTGTCTCCCAACTGATCAGCTGGGGGGAGGCGCTGGTGGATACCCTGCAGGGCAAGCTCGAACGGGATACACAGAATAACCGGATGGACATCGTCAAGGAGATGCAGAGCTGTATCGCGGCTAATCTGGCGCAGGCCAGCCAGCAATTCGTTGCGGACGCGGTCTCGCTTCATCCGGCATATGTGTCCAGACTGTTCAAGCAGGTCAGCGGGATCAGCATCAGCGAGTATATCCTGAACATGAAGATGGAGCAGGCCGTAGCAAGCCTCCGCAACTCCGAGCTGAAGATCTATGAGATCTCCGAGCAGCTCGGCTACGCCAACAGCCAATACTTCATCAAAGTGTTCAAGGAGCAGTTCGGCATGACGCCGCAGGATTACCGGGGGAAATTGTAGGGTAAAGGCTTCGGCTCATTTGGGCTGAAGCCTTTTTTGCTGCTGGCCTGCTAGAACCAAACACAATAGGCAACGGGGAGAGCTGGGGGGCGGATGTAATCGAAAAACCGATTACAATGTGCGGCTGCGAGCGCCGGGGGGCGGAATGTAATCGAAAAACCGATTACAATGTGCGGCTGCGAGGGCTGGGGGGCAAATGTAATCGAAAAACCGATTACATTGGACAGCGGTGAGGGCGCTTGGGCCGAATGTAATCGAAAAACCGATTACAATTGGGACGGGAGAGGTGCGTGGGCGGAATGTGGTCGAAAAACCGATTACAATTGGAGCGGGAGAGGTGCGTGGGCGGAATGTGGTCGAAAAACCGACCACAATTGGACTGGAAGCGGCGCGAGGGCCGGATTCGTTTTTCCCCGCTGCAAGAGTCATATTCACTCCTCTACATTAGCTAAAATTTAAATATGATAACCGATTGACATAAATATGTTAACCGGTTATCATAAAGTTGCATTCAGAAATGTATGCGCATTCAAAACAATCAAAAGTACGGGGGGAATTCATTTGAAATTGAGAAAAGCTGCAAGCTTCGCTATCGCTCTGACGGTGGTCACCGGATTACTCGCAGGCTGCTCTAAAGGGAATTCAGCAACCAATGCCGTCAAGAAAGATAAGGGGAATGGGGGAACACAAACAGGGCAAGCCTCCAAGGATGTTAAGCTCACATTCTTCAATACCTCCGCAGAAGTCAATACCGTATTCGAGGAACTGTTCAAGAAGTATCATGAGCAGAATCCGCAGGTAACAATTGAACTGATTCCTACGCCGATCGGAGGCGCGCAGCTTGAGAAGTTCCAATCCCTGCTGGCCTCCGGCAATCCGGCGACAATCGTGAACCTGGATGCAGGCACCATACTTCAATATAAGGATGATTTTCTGGATTTAGAGCCAGAGAAGGCGAAATATGAAGCGCTGACCAATCCGGGAGCCATCGATGGCGCATTGCTGGACGGACAATTCCTGGGTATTCCCTGGACTGCCCAAGGCTACGGTCTGCTGTACAACAAGCGTGCGGTAGAAGAGGGGATCGGCGGTGCCTTTGATCCAGCATTGGTGAAGACCCGTGATGACCTCGAAGCGGTCTTCAAGAAGATTGAAGCCTCCGGCAAAGCACCGGTCATGCTTCACGGCGCAGACTGGTCGCTCGGCGCCCACTATCTGGGATTGACCTATTCCCTGCAGTCGCAGAAGGTCGAGGATAACCGGAAGTTCGTAGAGGAGCTGAAGAACGGGCAGGTGAAGCTGACGGAGAATCCGCAGTTCACCGGACTGATGGATACCTTCGATCTGCTGAAGAAGTACAACGCACGTAAGAGCGACCCGCTCGTTGCCGATTATAACCGTGACAGCGCAGATTTCGCCAAGGGAGCTGCCGCCTTTTACTTCATGGGGGACTGGAGCTGGGCGGTTATCGGAACGCTGGAAGGCCGCGATACTGACTTCGGTATCCTACCGCTGCCGGTTAGCAATAACCCGGAGGATTTCGGCAACACGCAAGTCGCCTACAGCGAGCCTAAGCTGTTCGCCATTGATGATTCGAAGTCTACGCCTGAGCAGCAGGAAGCCGCTAAAGCCTTCATTGAATGGATGGTCAGCAGCGAGGACGGCCAGAAGGCTATTATTACCGATATGGGGCTGTCCATGCCGTACAAGGATCTTAAGGCGAAGAGCACGAACATCATGTCCAATGCCGTCAGCGAATACGTGAAGCAAGGGAACATCATCAACATCGGTGTCATCAATTACCTGCCGCAGGATTACTGGGCCAAGACCGGAGCTGCGATGCAGAAGTATCTGGTAGGCAATATCGACCGCCAGGGGCTGGCGCAGGAGGTTCAGGATTACTGGAAATCGTATGCAGGGAAATAGAGAATCTCTATTTATTGAACTTGAAGACTTAAGTTAAGGGAAAAGTGGCGGAGGGGAATTTTGGAACTGAAGGAGCGATAGCGACCGCCTCCCTCCTTATGATTCAGTTTTCTTACGCTAGCTCGCTAATTCGCAGGATTTCATTCGTTATGAATATGAATGCAGTAACGAAGCAGAGCAGGTGGGGGTTGAGGTGGCGGTACGGGCATAACCAAATAAGGGGACATAAGACAATTCCCATTAAATCCCTTTATCTGCATGCTCCATCTTTAACCTTGTGGTTTACCCTCCCATGTCTCAACGGGTCGATGCCCTTACATTCCTTCGTTACACCTATCAAGGAGATGGAGTCCGTCAGTGCTTTGTCCACGGGTCTGAGCCCTTTAGGCGGTCGTAACGGTACTCATGCTTCATGATGAATCCTGCGAATGAGCCAATTGGCAAGTGGATACTTTCGGTCTTAGGCTGCGGAGTTTACCTTGCACACATCATAGTCAGAACCATTCTTGGACATCGCTACAAGCATGCGTGCGAGCTTCCCGCACAGCTTCATGATGGACTTCATGCCAGTCATGTGTTTCACTCGTTTGTTATGCTGATGCAGCGCTCGAAATTCCGGATTGACGGAGACCATCTGAAACACGGCGATAAAGAGGATTTTTCGCAGTCCAGGTCGCCCTCGCTTCGTAATTTTCACTTGACCTTTGTAGATGCCTGAGCTGTTCTCCGACAGATGTAAACCGGCTAATCGAAGTAATTGGTTGCCGTGGGCAAAGCGGCTGAAGTCACCTGCTTCACTGTATAACGCCGCCAAGGTAATGTCATGGATCCCTTTAATCGACCGCAAGCTCTTCGTGGCGGGAATGGTTTGAAGGATGTGATGAATCTTCTCCTTCAGTAGCTCCATTTGGTCGTGAAATAACTGTAGTTGCTGTAAAAGCATCGATAGACTCAGTTTAGCTTCTTTGACCGACTCTGGGCTGCCTACCGTTCGTTGTGCCGCGTGGAGGAGAGCGACGGCGACCTTGTGGCTACCGGCACGTTTTAAACGCTTCTTCCACCCTACAATGACCTCTTGAACCGTCAAGGTGCAAAGATCGGAAGGGTGAGCAAATTCGGCTAACGTTGCCAGAGCGGTCTTCGAAGTGATGTCTTTAAAGACCTGCTGGAACTCAGGGAAGTAGATGTCCGTCCAGCGGTAGATTTGGTTGACTATACTGGAAGCTTGTTTGGAAATGTAGTCTCTGGTGGTGACCAGTTGCCGAAGCGCCTGAAACGGTCCCGTGTGCAGGTATAGGTCGCTGTAGTAGCCATTCTTGACCATGTCGGCAATCACTAAGGCATCCTTAACGTCATTTTTCGTTGGGGAGTTGTCCCGGTTTTCTTTATTGCGTTTCACCTGAAAAGGGTTGACGAGAACGAGTTCGAGTTGCTTCTCTTGAAGCCAGAGCGCCAAATTGAACCAGTAGTGACCGGTGGGCTCCACACCGAGAATGACATCGGTTTTGTGAAATTGGATCTTTAGAGCCTGCATCCACTGAAACAGCTTTTCAAACCCTTCCTGATCATTGGAAAAGGAAAGATAGGCTCCACGTTCGATGCCACGGTAGTCGGTGGCACGAGCGACATGAGTGAATTTGGCGATGTCGATCCCAACAATAAGATGATGAGGGGTAATACGTTCAATTCGTTGATTTTGTTGGGCTGATTGTTTAAACTTCATAGTAAGAGCACCTTCCTTATAGATGATTGGTTGTCGTCGTGGACACCATTTATCATAAGGAGGTGCTCGTTAAATTTCAAAGCCCAAATTTAAGGGGATACAGGAATGCTTTGTCTGCGGATTTCAACCGTTAAAAACGGTATAAAATCAAGAAATCTGCAGAAGGGCAGCGGCCGGAAGTCCAAAACTTCTCTGGAGTCGCGGCTAATCCCAAAACATAAAAAATTCTCCAGTTCAGCCTGTTAAGAGGAAAGGGGGCAGCACTATGAACAAAAAGCTATCACTGAAGAATGCGGGGACGTTTCTGGTCTTCGGAGGTCCCTCTATCTTCGCTTTTGCCGCCGTTGTGATTATACCGTTCATCGTCGGCTTATATTTGACCTTTACGAACTGGGATGTCCGTACAGGCGACAGCAGCCTGATCGGCTTCTCGAATTATCTCGAAGTATTCAGGGATAAGGTGTTCCTCCAGCAGCTGTGGTTCACCCTGAAGTATGTCTTCTTCACCGTGGTGATTGCCAATGTGTTCGCCTTCTTCATCGCGCTCGCCCTGACGAGAGGCGGGAGAGGGGAACAATGGCTGCGCACAGGCTTCTTTACACCCAATCTTGTCGGCGGGATCGTACTCGGCTACCTGTGGCAGACGCTTTTCTCACAAGTGCTGCCTTACCTTGGGAATAAATACGGCTGGGAGCTGTTTCAGACCTCCTGGCTGACGAATACAGGGACGGCATTCTGGGCGCTGATCATTGCGACCGCCTGGCAGCTGATCGGGTATCTGATGATCATTTATATCGCAGGCTTCACTGGCGTACCGAATGATGTGCTGGAGGCGGCGAGCATCGACGGAGCGGGGCGGACTTCAGTGATCCGCAGAATTATCCTGCCGCTGACGGTTCCTGCGATCGTCATCTGTATTTTCATCTCCCTGTCCCGGTCCTTCTTAACGTATGACATCAACCTGGCGTTAACCAAGGGCGGACCGTTCAATTCAACGGAGCTGGCTACCTACCATATCGTGCAAAAAGCCTTCCTGTCCAATCAATACGGTGTCGGCCAGGCAGAGGCAGTCGTTCTGTTCGCTGTCGTAGCGATGATCGCCTTGACGCAATCCTATCTGCTGAAGAAGCTGGAGGTGGAATCTTAATGAATGCTAACCGGCGCATCCTCCCGGGCCTGCGGACAGGATTCCTGTACCTGCTGCTGTTGGCCTTTTTAACACCGTTCCTGCTGATTATTATGAACTCCTTCAAGACCACCCAGCAATTCTTCGAGAGCCCGCTGTCGCTGCCGACAACGATTAATTTCAAGAACTATGCCAGCGCGTTTGAGAATATGGACTTTATGCAGGGATTCATGAACTCGCTGATCATTACGGGGATTTCCGTCACAATCATTATTATTTTCTCGGCGATGACCGGGTACTTGTTCGTACGCTACAAATGGAAGGTGAATTCCATCTTCTTCTTCCTCATGCTGGCCTCCATGGCTCTGCCCTTCCAGGTGCTGATGATTCCGATGGTGATGCTGTACGGGAATATGGGGCTGCTGAATACCAAGTTGACGCTGCTGTTCATGTATCTCGGCTTCGGAGTGCCGTTTGGCGTCTTCACGTTCCACGGCTTTATCAAGGGGATTCCTTATGAGCTGGAAGAATCGGCGTTTATCGAAGGGAGCACCACGCTGCGGACGTTTTTCAGTATTGTGCTGCCCTTGCTGAAGCCGGTGTTCGTCACCCTGCTGGTGCTCGATGTGCTCTGGATTTGGAATGACTATCTCCTGCCCAGCCTGGTGCTGCTGTCGCCGGATCAGAAGACACTGCCGCTCTCCACGTATACCTTCTTCTCCTCCTATTCTGTGGACTATGCGCCGCTGATGGCCGGGCTGATTATGACGATCATTCCCGTGCTGATCATCTACCTGTTCCTGCAAAAACAGATCATCAAGGGGATCACAGAAGGAGCGCTGAAATAAGGGGAGGGGAGGAAGTCCAAATGTTCACCGCAGTGACGATTACGCTTCAATAGCTGAAATCCATGCGAAATTCATCTATAATTGGAACTAAAAAGCAAGGTGGTTTCTATGGCGAATCTGAAGGATGTTGCGAAGCAGGCAGGACTTTCTGTGAATACAGTGTCCAGAGTCCTTAACAATAGAGGGTATATCAGTGACAAGACGAAGGAGAAGGTCTACCGGGTGATGAAGGAAATGAACTATCAGCCGAATGAAATGGCCCGGGCCCTGTTCCGCAAAAAATCCAATATGATCGGGCTGATCATCCCGGCGATTTCCCATCCTTTTTTTGCCGAGCTGACCGCCTATCTCGAATATTACGCAGACCTTAAGGGCTACAAGCTGTTGCTCTGCAATTCCAACCGTAACGTCTCCAAGGAAGTGGATTATATCGAGATGCTCAAAAAAAACCAGGTTGACGCCATCATCATGGGCAGTGCCGTGCTGGATGTGCAGCATTATCTTCACCTGGACCTGCCGATCGTCTCCTTCGACCGTGTCATCTCGGAGGATATTCCCGTGGTCACCTCGGATAATTTGGAGGGCGGGCGGCTGGCTGCGCGGTTATTAACCGGACAGGGCTGCCGGCACACGGTCTATATCCAGCGGGGGATCGACGGTCCACAGCATCACTTCATGCTGGCCGGCCTGAGAAAGCAGGGGTACGAAGAAGAGCTGAAGCGCGCCGGGCTTGCGCCGCTGTACTTGCAGCTGGAGGTCAATGAGGGGAGCTATACCGGAGGGGACACCGCCATTGCCGCCTACCTCCAGGAGCATCCTGAGATCGACGGCGTATTTGCCAGCAGTGATGTGATTGCCGCCGAGGTCATTCATGCCTGCAACCTGCTCGGCAAAGAGATTCCTTCGGCGGTGCGCATTGTGGGCTATGATGATGTGCAGCTCGCCTCCATGATCTCCCCGCGTCTAAGCACGGTCCGGCAGCCGATTCAGGAGATGAGCGAAGCCATTATGGAGCTGGCGGTCCAGCAGATCGAGGGTCAGGCGGTGGCGATGGTGAATACGTTCCCGGTAACGGCTGTGGAGCGCGGCACGACCTGATACCCAGGATTGGCAGCATCCCTGCCAGGTCTGCTCTAGTAGAGTAGCAGGTTTAATATTGTGAATATTCCCGCAGCAGTCCTTCCGATGCTGCAGGTGCTGTAACGATAGCAACTGCATTTCGTACATTAGAATGCTGTAAAAAAGCCTTCAAAATAGAATCTATTGTATCCAGTACAATTGAATGTTGAAAAGAGGCCATTTTTCACCCAAAACACAACATTCCACTGTATGAAATGCAATAGAATCTCATTTTACGGCCAGATATCCATTTTCTATTGCAGGAAATACAATTACCCACTTGAATTTAGGAGTAGGAAACAGGGTGATATCAGCTTAATATTAGCCCAATGTTCTTGCTCAGACTTTAAAGCCCTCGATGTTCATTATAGTTTTAAAGCTGCTGCAGCCCTATTATATTAACCGGTTAACACAGAGCCATGCTCTGTTCCGCGAACAGAGGAAGAAGGCTGACCCGGGTCAGGAGGTACGGATGGCTGTAACCATCAAAGATGTTGCCGAGAAGGTCGGCGTCTCCGTCACTACCGTCTCCCGTGTGCTGAATAACCGGGGATACCTCAGTGAGAGTCTGAAGCAAAAGGTAAACGATGCCATGGAGGAGCTGAATTACCATCCGAGTGAGGTGGCACGCTCCTTGCTGCGCAAGAAGTCCAATATAATCGGCCTGATTCTGCCGGATATCTCCCATCCGTTCTTCGGAGAGGTAACCAAGCATATTGAGGCCTATGCCTATGAACAAGGCTATAAGCTTATGCTGTGCAATTCCCTGCATCACAAGAAAAAAGAGAAAGAGTACATCGATCTGCTGCGGGCCAGCCGGGTTGACGGCATTATCATGGGCAGCCATACGATGAGCGTGAACGATTACAAGTCGATCAGCCTGCCGCTGGTGTCGCTGGACCGGCAGATCTCTAAGTCGATTCCGTTCATTGCCTCGGATAACTATCAAGGGGGAGTGCTGGCCACCCGGCTGCTGCTGCGCAAAAAATGCCGGAGCATCGCCTATCTCAGCGGGAATCTGCGCCTGAATCTGCTGGCCAAGCAAAGGCATGACGCCTTCCTGGAGCAGGTCAGCAGGCAAGATGTTGAATATACCGTCCGGCAAACCGATCTGAACGGATTCAAGTATAAGGATTACGAGAAGCTGGTCAGCAGTCTTTTTGAGGAACGTCCTGAGCTGGACGGCGTGTTCGCGAGCAGCGATATGCTGGCCCTTCAGGTGCTGAAGCAGTGCAGAAGGCTGGGCAGAGCCGTGCCCGGTCAAGTCAAAGTCATCGGCTATGACGGAATTGCCGCCCTGGATGCGGAGGATCTGACTACTATCGTTCAGCCGATTAAGAAAATGGGCGAGCTGGCCGTTCAATATCTGCTTCAGCAGATTGCCGGTGAGCCGGTCCCGCTGGAGACGATTCTTCCCGTCCGGTTATCGGAGAAGGGGACCACTTGAAGCACGCAGGATTCATTCACATAGAAGCGATATGGAGGGAATATAGATGAATTTCATTCACCGCGTGGCCCCGGAATTAAGAGAGGGGATGGCCGGATTGCCGCCGCTGCATTTGCCGGAGGATCTGGCCGCAGCCCGGAATATGATTCCGTTGCCTACAGAACCGTCGGACCGTGTCCGCATTACGGAGCGGGTCCTGATTGCCGGTTCCGGGCCGGTACGGATCAGAATCTATGAACCGGCGAAGCGGAGTAAGCATAAGCTGCCTGCCCTGCTCTGGACTCATGGGGGCGGCTATATTCTGGGCCAGCCGAGCGGTGACGATGCGTTATGCGAGAGCTTCGTCCTCGCGGCCAACTGTGTGGTCGTGTCGCCCGACTACCGCCTTGCCCCGGAGCATCCGTACCCGGCTGCCATTGAGGACTGTTATGCAGCGCTTGTGTGGCTGGCCGATATCAACAACGGGCTGAGCATCGATTTGGCCCGGATTGCCGTAGGCGGCGCGAGTGCGGGCGGCGGTCTGGCGGCTGCCCTGGCCCTGATGGCTAGAGATAAGGGCGGTCCGGCCCTCTGCTTCCAGCTTCCGCTGTATCCAATGCTGGATGACCGCAACATTACACCTTCAAGTTATGAGGTCACGCACCCGGCGGTGTGGAACCGGGCGAACAACCTGGTTGCTTGGGAGATGTACTTGGGCGGCCCTGCCGGAGGTGCAGATACCTCCCCTTATGCGGCACCCGGCCGTGCGGATCAACTGGCGGGACTTCCGCCCGCCTATATCTGCGTCGGACAGCTCGACCCGTTCCGTGATGAGACGATAGACTATGTGGCCCGGCTGGCACAGGCGGGTGTAGAAGTGGAATTTCATCTCTACCCGGGGGGCTATCATGGCTTCGAGCATGTTGTCCCTGCAGCCGAAGTCAGCCGCAGAGCCAGAGAGGGATACATCTATGCCCTGGCAAGAGCCTTGAACTCTTAAATTGTAAAAAGAGGACGGGTTTTTGAAAGTATTGTGTACACAGAGACCATAGAATGGATAGGACACAAGGATACTGGAGTACCAAGGGGGAGTGCGGGTGTTTAAACTCGGAGAGACAATACAGTTTGAAGATCAGGCGAACGATGTGTTAACAGTGGGCGAGCTGCTCGTGGATATGATCTCCAATGAGTACGGCGAGGACACGGTAGGTGATGGATATACACGGTATTTTGGCGGATCGCCTTCGAATATTGCCATCAATGCGGGGAAGCTGGGCATCCGGTCGCATGTGGCTTCGGCGGTGGGCAGGGATAGCCTGGGCAACTATTTGATGAACCGGCTGCAGAGCGCCGGAATGGCGACAAGCGGCATCCAGCAGGTCGATGATTCTACCAGTATGGTGGTGATTACCAAAAGTCAGGCTACGCCGGTTCCGATCTTTTACCGTGCGGCGGATTACCGGCTGGAGTACAATGAAGCGCTGGAGCAAGCCTTGATTCATTCCAGAATTGTCCACTTCTCCTGCTGGCCGATTTCAAGGAATCCGTCCCGTGAGACAGTAGAGCGGGTGATCAAGACGGCAAGGAAGCATAAGGTGCTGATCGGCTTCGATCCCAACTATCATCCTTCGATCTGGCAGAAGGGGGAGGACGGGGTAGCCTATGTCAAAAGCATCATTCCGAAGGTGGATATCATCAAGCCTTCCGGGGATGACGCTGAGCGTCTGTTCGGACCCGGCACGCCGGAGGAGCAGATCGCCAGATTCCTTGCGCTTGGCGCGAAGCTGGTCATTCTGACGCTGGGCAAGGACGGGGCCCTCGTCTCCACCGGAAGCGAAACGATGTCGTTTGCGACCAAGGCGACGCAAATTGAAGATACGACGGGAGCAGGAGATGCCTTCTGGTCCGGACTCTATACAGCTATTATCAAAGGGTATACGCTCACAGAGGCGCTGGAGCTTGGATTTGCTGTCAGCGCGTACAAACTGAAATTCACCGGTGCGGTAGTCGATCTGCCTGCGCTTGCGGTCATTAAGCAACAATTCAACCTGTAGGAGGCTTCTTAAGATGACACTGAAGAATCAAGTACAGTTAATTACCTATCCCGATTCGCTGGGCGGAGACCTGAAGCAGCTCCATCAGGTGCTGCACGGTCCCTTCGCCGGGCTGTTTGCCGGGGGGATTCACATCCTTCCGCCCTTTCCTTCTTCGGGGGACCGCGGCTTTGCGCCGTTGACTTATCTGGAGATCGAGCCGGAATTCGGCAACTGGGAGGACATCCGCAGTATCGGGGCAGAATTCGATGTGCTGGTGGATCTGATGGTCAATCATATCTCCAGGCAATCGCCGTATTTCCAGGACTTCCTGGAGCATGGCCGGGCTTCGGAATATGCGGATCTGTTCATCACCCTGGACAAGATCTGGGAGAATGGCGAGCCTGTGCGTGCGGATATCGAGAAGATGTTCCTGCGGCGGCCTCTGCCTTATTCTACCTTCACTACCTCCGGCGGGGGAGAAGAGAAGGTCTGGACCACTTTTGGCAAAACCGATCCTTCCGAGCAGATTGATCTGGATATCCATGCTCCGCTCACCCGCGACCTGCTGCGGCAGTTCTTTGAGAATTTCAAAGAGCAGAATGTCAAGATCGTCCGGCTGGATGCGGTCGGGTACGTAATCAAGAAGCTGGGCACCAGTTGTTTCTATGTGGAGCCGGAGATCTATGAATTCCTGGACTGGATCAAAGAGATGGCCGATTCGCTGGATATAGAGCTGCTGCCGGAGGTGCACGCGCATCACAGTATCCAGACTAAGCTATCGGAATACGGCTGCTGGATCTATGATTTCATTCTGCCTTACCGCGTGCTTGAGGCGCTTACCAGCAAAAACAATACGGCGCTGTACGACTATCTGCGGATCCGCCCGCATAAGCAGTTCACGATGCTGGACTGTCATGACGGGGTTCCGGTGAAGCCCGACCTGGATGATCTGATCGATACCAAGGAAGCCCGGGAGCTGGTGGATCTCTGCGTGGAGCGCGGAGCGAACCTGAGCCTGATTCTGTCCGAGGAGCATAAGGCCCCGGATGGCTTCGATGTCCATCAGATCCGCTGCACCTATTACAGCGCACTGAATGAGGATGACGATGCGTACCTGGCAGCAAGGGCGATTCAATTCTTCGCACCGGGTATTCCGCAGGTCTATTATGTAGGCTTGCTGGCTGGCCGCAATGATCTGGAGCAGGTCGCCCTGACGGGGGAAGGCCGGGAGATTAACCGCCATAACTATACGCTGGAGGAAATTGAAACGGAGAGTGAGCGGGAAGTCGTGCAGCGTCTGATGAAGCTGATCCGCTTCCGCAATGAATATAGCGCCTTCCATGGAACCTTCCGGGTGCTTGAGGGAGAGGCGGATGAAATTAGGCTGATGTGGGAGCAGGGAACAGCATATTGCCGGCTGCATATTAACCTGCAGAATTATAAGACTGTTATCGAATATATAGATCAGCAGGGACAAGAAGCGGTATACTGGGTCTGATTCTAATTCGTTAAGGGGGAATGATGATGGCTACAATGCAAATCAGCCTGTTCTCGGCAAGTCTGAAGCGGGAGGTCACGATCCAGGCCATATTGCCGGTGGATCTGCCGGAGGGCTGGGGACTTCCGGCCTGGTCGGGCCAGCCTTTGAGATCGCTCTATCTGCTGCACGGCTTCTCCGGCAGCCAGAACGACTGGCTGAACTTCTCCAGGATCAGGGAGCTGGCAGACAGGCATCAGGTGGCCGTATTCATGCCGGCCGGGGAGAACCGCTTCTATGTCAATGATGAGCTAAGAGAAGAATACTACGGTGAGTATATCGGCAGAGAGCTGGTAGACTTCACCCGCAAGCTGTTCCCGCTATCAGCAGCCAGAGAGGATACCTGGATCGGCGGCTTATCGATGGGAGGCTACGGGGCAATCCGCAACGGCCTGAAAAACGCGGAGCGCTTCGGCCGGATCATAGCCTTATCCTCGGCCTTAATTCCGTATAGAGTGGCCAATATTGCCCCAGACTATAAAGACGGAATTGCCAGCTATTCCTACTATACCAGCGTCTTCGGAGATCTGAGTAGGCTGCTTGGCAGCGACAAAGACCCTGAGCAGCTGGTGCGTGATGTGAAGGCGCAGGGACTTGCCCTGCCGGAGCTGTATATGGCATGCGGAACCGAGGATATGCTGCTGGATGTGAACCGCCGGTTCCATCAGTTCCTGGAAGGCGAGCAGGCCGCCCATTACTATGAAGAAGGCCCTGGCGACCATAACTGGGCGTACTGGGATAAGCATATTGAAGCTGCGCTGGATTGGGCGGCTGCTCCTGTGAGCTGATTAATAATTGGGAAAAGTGGCGGAGGAGAGACTATCCCAATACTAATAATTTTCACGTACTCAATCGCAAATTGCATACTTACACGCCCCTGGGTCTGGCCTAAGAAGGTATCGGCTCAGGGGCGTGCTGAATTCCGGGGAAAGGAAGAGGCGGGGATGATCCGAACCAACAGTATCGTGTTCAAATTTGCATTGCAGATGACAGTGATTCTTGCGATCCTGCTGTCCATCCTTGTTCTGAGTAATATCTACTCCCTGGAGGTGGTGCGGAGTAATGCACTGACCAGCTCGCGTAATACACTGGCCCTCTATAAGGCCAATATTCATAACAACTTCAACAATTTCTCCAAGGACCTCATTGAGGTGTTCGACCATAACGTGGATACTGCGGTGAATTCGGCGGGGATGGATGAGAACAGCCGGTATTTCAAGGTCCAGCAGCTCAAGAATAGCCTGCAGGCGAAAATAGCAGGTGATAATTCGAGCGACGGCATGTTCATCAGGCTCTCGGAGGAGCTGGTGCTGGAGCAGTTCAACCGCCGGATTCAATCGGAGGATAAGCTGGCTCTGGTGGATTTTATCAATATGCATAAATTCAGTACGGCTCCGGCAGCACCAAGCGGGGAATGGAAGGTCTTCCAGATCCGCGGCGAGTCCTACTTGTTCAAATATATTTCGTATTCAGGGGTCAGCTTCGGAACGCTGGTGAAAGCGGACACGCTGCTGGCCATGGTCGACAGGGGAGGCAATGATCAGAACCGGTATGTGTTAAGTGATTCGCAGGGCAATATACTGGCAGCGAGTAATATCTCTCTGCAGGAGGGCGAGTCGACGCTTGAGAGCTTAAGCAGGCAGTATAAGCGGGATTACCTGATTGTATCTGAACCGATCGGCGAGTTCGGGCAGATGACTCAAATGGTTGCCAAGGGCAGTCTGTTCTCGGGCCTGAAGCTGATTCAGTGGGGGATCGCCCTGCTGGCGGTGCTCTCGGTCATCGTGGTGCCGCTGGTGCTGCGGTTCCTGACGAGAGATGTGCTAAGACCGATTCTGGAGCTGGTGAAGGCGGCGAAGGCGGTTGAGCAGGGGCAGCTGGAATACCAGATTCCGCAGAATACCCCGTACTCCCTGGAATTCCTGAAGCTGTTCCATGCGCTGGAGTCCATGGTCAGTGAGATCAAGGATCTGAAGATTCAGTCCTATGAAGAACAGATCGAAATCAGCCGCGCCGAGATCAAGTATCTGCAGATGCAGATCCGGCCCCATTTTTTCCTGAATGCGATCTCAACAATTACGAGCCTAACCTATCAGAATAAAAATGAGGAGATCCGCCGCCTGATCCACTGCCTCTCCGAGCATCTCCGGTATATGTTCAGAGGGGGGCTGATGGAAGTGACGATGGAGGAGGAGATCCGGCATACTGAGAATTACATCCGGATGCAGGAGATCCGTTATCCTGAGCAGATCTTTTTCATGATCGAGATGCAGGAGGAAGCGCGGCAGGTGCCGGTTCCCCAATTCATGATTCAGACCTTTGTGGAGAATACGTTCAAGCATGCTATGTTCGTTCAGGAGCTGCTGTCTATTTTCATCAGGGTGCGGATGGAGCTGCGGGACGATAGTCCATTTGTCAGCATTGTCATTGAAGATAACGGGGCAGGCTTCGCTTCTGAATGGCTGGATCAGCCGGAGCGTGAAGAGGCAGGGGAGGACGGAGGCAGAGTGGGCATTGCCAATATCCGCAAGACCCTCAGGCTGCTCTACAAACGGGAGGATCTGCTTAAGCTGTCGAATATCGAGTCTACAGGTGCGAGGGTTGAGCTGTGGATTCCTGTGAAGCCAATTGAATGGAGCCAGCCCGGCTTAGAGGGAGGATAATATGCGTTGTATGCTGATTGACGATGATATTCCTACAATTGAAGCGCTGCGCGGTATTGTGAACTGGGAGGAATTCGGAATTACGGAAGTGCAGGCCGCCCATAATATACAGGATGCGAAGCAACTCTTCGAGAACGGCGAGCCGGATCTGATCATCTGTGATATCGAAATGCCCCGCGGCTCAGGGATTGAGATGATCCAGTGGGCGAGAGACCGCCAATATGAAGGCGGATTCATCTTCCTGACCTGTCATGAGAGCTTCACCTTCGCCTCCCAGGCGATCTCGTATGACGCCGACTCGTATCTGGTCAAGCCGCTGGACAAGCAGGAGCTGGAAGCGGCGCTGCGTAAGTCGATGGATACGCTGAAGAACAAAATCATGTTAGGCGAATACAGCAAGCTGGGCCATGCGTGGCTGAAGAACCAGGATCTGATAGAACGCAGCTTCTGGAGCGATGTGCTGACGGCGACAATCTCTCCCCGGCGTGAGCTTATCCAGAGTGAGGTGCAGAAGCGGGAGCTGTCCGTCCCGGTGCAGGCAGAATACAGGCTGCTGCTGGTAAGCGTTCCCCGCTCCCAGATTGAACGGGAATGGGACGAGAGCATCTTCCATTACGCCCTCTCGAACCTGGTCTCTGAAATACTCAGCAGCCTGGTGGGCAGCGGCCGGATGATTGCCTATCAGATGGATAAAATATTCTACAATGCGATCATTGCCGAGAATCCGGCGGATATGAAGGAGCTGGAGGCGAGCGCCGGAGAGATCATCCGGCTGTCCAGGCAGTATCTGAAATGTACGGCTACCTGTTACTTCAGTGAGCCTGCGGCGATCTCCCGCCTGGCGCAGCTCAAGACGGAGCTGGAGCAGGCGGACGAGTCGAACATTATTTTCCGGGGGAAGCTGCATTTGCCGAATAAGCCCTTCCAGGTAGATCTGACCGAGCGCTTCACCCTGGATACGGAGCTGTTCACCCTGCTGTTCGTCCAGAAGGAGAAGGCTCAGATTGTGAACCGGCTCAAGAAAGAACTGGAGCTGCTGACGAGTCTGAACAAGCTGGATGCGGCTACGCTCCATTCGATCCGCGAGGATCTGCTTCAGGTGGTCTATTCGCTGCTCGCGCGGCACCACATTCAAGCCCACCGGCTCTTCGAAGGTGAGCTCAGCCAGCAGTTGGCCCAGGATGCCGAGAGCAGCGTGTTCGACTTCATGAAATGGGCGCAGGCGCTGACGGACAAGACGCTCGATTCCATTAAGGAGGTGCTGCAGTCCGAAGGGGTGGTCGAGCGGGCCAAACGCTTCATTCAAGAGCACTATACCCAGGATCTGAGCCGGGAGGATGTTGCAGCCAGCGTATATCTGACCGCGGATTATTTGGCCAAGGTGTTCAAGAACGGGACCGGCCAGACCGTAAAGGAGTACCTGAACGACTGCCGGATCAGAGCGGCGAAGCAGAGGCTGGTGGAGAGCACGGCAAGCATCGGGGAGATTGCCATGGATACCGGCTTCGATACCATTTCCTATTTCTCCACTGTGTTCAAAAAATGGACAGGCGAAACCCCGGCAGCCTACCGTTCCAAGCACAAATCCGCCTTATAGTCATGACAAGGATGACCATTAGGAAGCTCCGCTTCTCCTACCGGAGGCGGAGCTTCTTGCTTCGTTGGCAGGGATCATTCCTAGGGTGTAACTTAGCTATGCAGAGCCGCGCGTCCCGTCACCCGCCCAGTGCGGTTTTTTATAAAAACAGCCCGTATTATTGAAAGCCCGCCCCCTCCAGGGCAAGTACAATGAGAATGTAAATATAGAACAGGAGGCATGATGACAATGAAGAAAAAGGGGTTAGGTTCACTGCTGCTGTCCATGGTAATCTGCGGTTCGCTGCTCTCCGCCTGCGGCGGCAATTCCAATACATCGTCCAAGAATTCCGGGGATACGGAAGCTAAGGCCAAGGTGGCTGAGATTGTATTCGCACTGCCCTCCTTCAACCGGATTCCCGACGATCTCAGTAAGGTAACGAATGCGATCAACGCCATCACAACGGAGAAGATCGGGGTGAAGGTGGACTTCCGTCTCTTCGGCCCGGCCGATTACGCCCAGAAGGTCAATCTTGCGCTCCAGAGCGGGGAGAAGATGGATGTCTTCACCACGCTCGGACAATTCTCCAACTATGTATCCAAGAGCCAGGTGGCTCCGCTTGAAGAGCTGCTTACTGAACACGGCAAAGAGCTGACAGCCATTCTGGACAAGGACTTCGGGCCGGATATTCTCAAAACCACCACGATGGACGGACATATCTACGGCATTCCTGTGAATAAAGGGATGGCGCTGCCGACCAATATCATCTACAACGCGGATATGCTGGCAGAGGCGGGCGTAGCAGCAGACTCCATCCAATCGGTAGAGGATCTGCCGGCCGTGTTCGGCGCAGTGAAGCAGAAGCTGCCGGATGTGGTTCCGTTCGGCCCGATCAATGTGAATCCGACGGATACGGGACTTGTGAACTGGATGAAGGGTGCAAGCAAGGTGGATTACCTGACCGATACCACCGGAGTCGGCGTCGTGATCGGTGACAACGGGAAGGTCGTTAACTTCTACGAATCGGATGTCTTCAAGAACGGGATTCAGATGATGAGAGACTGGTTCGAGGCCGGGTATCTGCAGAAGGATACTGCAACCACTACAATTACAGCGATGGAGATGGTGTCCTCGGGGCGCGGCTTCTCCTTCCTGGGCGGCTACAGCGGCATGGAGGTTGGCAAGCAGCTGAGTGCGCAGGTCGGCAAAAACATTGAGACCAAGCGCATCGCCCCGTTCTATTTCGATACCAGTGCGGTGAATTCCGTAACCTGGATGGTCTCCAGCACCTCGAAGGAGACGGAGGCCGCTGTGAAGTTCCTGAACCTGCTGTACACCGACAAAGAGCTGATTAACACTATTCTCTTCGGAATCGAAGGGGAGGATTACATCAAGGTAGATGAGCATCATGTGAAATTCCCGGAAGGCATGGATGCCAATACGGTACCTTATACAGCCATGCTTAGCTCAGGGATCGTAGGCTCCGAATCGCTTCAGTATCAGCTGGAGGGAATCGATTGGTCGGATGTGGAGCTGAAGCTGAAGGAGAATAAGGATACCGCAAGATCGCCGTATTTCGGCTTCATCTTCGACCAGGGTCAAGTGAAGACGCAGATAAGTGCTGTGAATAACGTGGTCAGCCAGTTCCTGCCGGCGCTGGTCAGCGGATCGGTGGATCCGGAGACCATCATTCCGAAATTCATCAGTGCGCTGAAGGATGCGGGTGCAGAGGCTATTATTGACAGCAAGCAGCAGCAGCTGGATGCGTGGCTTGCCGCACAACAGCAATAACTATTATATGAATGTGCTGAGGGCGGAGCGGTAACAGAGGCTCTGCCCCCGGCCATGGAGGTGAACCGGCATGACTGCCAGACGCAAGTCCCCATCCAAGCCGCTCAAAAAAACATTGCCGCTCCTCATACTGGCGGGCCCAGGCCTGCTGTATTTTCTCATTAACAGCTATTTCCCCATGTTCGGGGTGTTCATCGCCTTCAAGGATGTCAATTATGCCAAAGGCATCTTCGGCAGTGACTGGATCGGCTTCAAGAACTTCACCTTTCTCTTCCAGACCAGTGACGCCTGGATTATGACCCGCAACACGCTGCTGTACAACCTGGCGTTCATCGCGCTGGGAACGGTAGTCTCAATCATCATTGCCATTCTGATGTCGGAGCTGCTGAATAAGCTGTACTCGAAGCTGTTCATGACCGGGCTGATTCTGCCGAACCTGATCTCGATGATCGTGCTTTCGCTGCTCGTCTTCGCGTTTCTGAATGCTGACAGCGGGTTCGTGAACCATTCGATTCTGCGGCCGCTCGGCATACCGGAGATCAACTGGTATTCGGAGGCGAAATACTGGCCGTACCTGCTGGTCCTCATTCAGATCTGGAAGACGGCAGGCTACGGATCCATTGTTTATTTTGCCTCGATTGCCGGTATTGACAAGAGCATCTATGAGTCGGCCAAAATCGACGGTGCCGGGAAGCTCAAGCAGATCCGCATGATTACCCTGCCGCTGCTGAAGCCGACCATTATTGTGCTGGTGCTGATGTCGATGGGCCGGATTTTCAACTCCGACTTCGGCTTGTTCTATCAGGTGCCCATGAACTCCGGTGCGCTGTACAGCACTACCCAGACGATTGATACGTATGTCTACCGCGCTTTGATGCAGCTCAATGATATAGGAATGTCGGCAGCAGCCGGTCTGTATCAGTCGCTGGTCGGCTTTGCGCTCGTGCTTACGGTCAATGCCATCGTCAAGAAGGTCAATCCAGAAAACGCATTGTTCTAGGAGGAAATTCGGATGATCCAAACAAGAGGAGAACGAACGTTTACGCTGTTTTCTGCGGTCGTGATGATCCTGCTGACGGTTTTTGCATTTTTACCCTTCCTGCTGATTGTGATCGCTTCGTTCACCAATGAGACGACCCTGATCCGCAACGGGTACAGCTTTTTCCCGGAGCAGCTAAGTCTAGACGCGTACCGGTACATTAAGTCCTCGGCGTATATTTTCATCAGAGCCTACGGGGTTTCCTTTCTGGTGACGATCCTTGGAACCGCGATAGGACTGCTGATAACAAGCATGCTGGCTTATCCGATGTCGCGTTCTGATTTCAAATATCATAATACGCTGGCCTTTGTTGTATTTTTCACCATGTTGTTCAGCGGGGGGATTGTGCCTTCGTACATCATGTGGACCCAGTATTTCCATATCAAAAACACGCTGTGGGCGCTGATCCTGCCCAATCTGCTGGCGAACGGGTTCAACGTCCTGCTGGTCCGTAACTACTTCAAGAATAATGTGCCGCTGGAGATTATCGAAGCCGCCCAGATCGACGGTGCCTCGGAGCTGCGGACCTTCTTCCGCATCATGCTTCCGCTGTCCATGCCGGTCATGGCAACCGTCGGGATGTTTATGGGCCTGGCCTATTGGAATGACTGGATCAATGCGTTATATTTTGTATCTAAGCCGCAATTGTACGGGATTCAGAATCTGCTGATGCAGCTTATGAGCAACATCCAGTTCCTCAATTCCGGCCAGGCCGGGAATGTACTTGGAGCCGACACGGTATCCCTGCCAAGTACAGCGGTGCGGATGGCGATGGCGGTGCTGGGCATTGTGCCGGTGCTGTTCGTCCTGCCATTCATGCAGAAGTACCTGACCCGCGGCGTGATCATTGGTGCGGTCAAAGGCTGACAGGCTGACAATAAATAGATGAAGAGGAGAATGAGCGTATGAACGTGCAAGAGGTCATTGACCGGATTCTGCTCGATTGCTGCGGGGGACGGAGGCTGGAGCAGACCTGTGATGTGCTGGCGAGCGGCAGGGAAGAGATGGAAGTTACGGGGATTGTCACTACGTTCATGGCTACCGTAGATGTCATCAAGGAAGCCATTGCGATTGGAGCCAACCTGATTATCACCCATGAGCCAACCTACTTCACTGGCAAGGATACGCTGGACTGGCTGCAGCAGGACCCGGTATATCTGGAGAAGAAAAAGCTGATTGAGGAGCACGGCATTACGATCTGGCGCTTCCATGACCATATGCATCTGGCGGATACGGACCGGATCTATGACGGACTGCTGAAGGAGCTGGATTGGGCGGATAAAAAGCTGGATGACAAGGACGCCTGGGGGTATCTGATCGAAGAGACTACCGTGGGCGAGCTGGCCGGGTTCCTGAAGCAGCGGCTGGGGATGAAGGTGATTCAGATCGTCGGCAACCCGGAAGCGCCTTGCTCCCGTATCGGCATACTTGTCGGCGGTGGCAGTCTGGGCTTGGGCCGGGAGCAGATGCCGATGGAGCTGATGCAGGAGAAGGGTCTGGATGTGATGGTCTGCGGCGACATTACCGAGTGGACCTTATGTGCTTATGTGAACGATGCCGCCATGCTGGGCATGAACAAGGCGATGATCGTAATCGGCCACGAGCGCTCCGAGGAATGGGGCATGAAGTATATGGCCGGGTGGCTGGCGCCGCTGGTGGACGGGCTGCCGGTTACTTTCGTGGATGCGAGGGAGCCGTTTGTGTATTTGTGAGGCATTGGGCGGATGCTGAGTGAACGGGGCATTGTTCAACGAGCGTTCCGCTGTTTCGCCATTGTTCCGCCACTGTTTCACTGCTCCTGTCGCTGTTCCGCCAACATTCCTCCATCATTCCATCCTCTGGGGTCTGCACCTGGGTGGACGGACTGGAGAGCCCTTATTTTGAGGAAAAGCCTACTTTACACCGCCTATCGGACTGAGATGCACTTATTCATCCACTAAGTGATGTTAATCGGTGGAATTACCACCAATAAGAGCCCTGGAGTCCGTTACTTGCGTGAAAAGCGGCTTTTTCGCGGAATAAGCGCCTCTCAGTCCTCTGGGCAGATCCCGCAGAGTCAAATGCAAATGATGCTGGGCCTGGCCCAGGCCAGTTATGCCGCAAGCCTGGCATAAATCAAAGGCAGCCATCCCCCGCTACGGGAGTATGGCTGCCTTTTATACTACTGCAAGACGTAATTGCCCGTAGCTCTGTACTTTATTATTTTCATACGAAATCTCCTCTCTTCCGGTTCTCTAGCAAATGATCTACCGCCGCCTGCTCGATGGGCAGCCCCTTGGTGTAACGCTCCATATAGAGGGCAAAGCCGTCCACATCTGCAGGGTCAGGCGATACCTCCTGTCCTTCCACATTACAGAACACCTTAGAGGCCAAGTAATCCGCCAGGCTCTCATCCGGCTCCTTATGTATCATATAAGAGGCTAGAATTGCTATTCCCCATGCGCCACCCTCACTGGCCGTAGACAGGACTGAGACCGGAACATTCAGTACAGCCGCACAGATCCGCTGGCCGACTTGCGGGGTGCGGAACAATCCGCCGTGCGCTGAAATACGGTCAATCGTTACCCGTTCCTGCCCGGTCAGAATCTCCATTCCGAGTCTTAACGCAGCGAAGGCGCTATACAGATGCACCCTCATGAAGTTAGCCAGCGTGAAGCGGCTCTGCGGCGAACGGACGAATAGCGGACGCCCCTCAGCAAGTCCGGTGATATTCTCGCCTGAATAGTAGCCGTAGCTCAGCAAGCCGCCGCCATCCGCATCCGCTTCCAGTGCCTGATTCAGCAGAACGCTGAATAACTGATCCATGTCGGGCGTCCGCCCCATAGCCTCATGGAATTCACGGAACAAGCCGACCCAGGCATTCAGATCGCTGGAGCAGTTATTGGCAAGAACCATAGCAACGGGGCTGCCTTCCGGTGTATTCACAATATCAATCTCAGGGTGGACCGCACTTAGATTCTTCTCCAGTACAAACATGGCAAAGACCGATGTCCCCACGGAAATATTGCCAGTACGTTTCCTCACACTATTCGTAGCAACCATACCTGTTCCGGCATCGCCCTCCGGCGGGCATAGCGGAATACCGGCCTGCAAATGGCCTGACGGGTCGATCAGCCGGGCGCCTGCTTCACTGAGATTTCCTGCTTTCTTACCAGCCGTATACACTGTAGGCAGGATATCTTGCAGCTTCCATGGGTAGTCCCTGCCGGCAATTAGACTGGTGAACTGCTTCACCATAGCTTCATTGTATTGCTTCGTTGCTTCATCGATGGGGAACATCCCGGAGGCATCCCCGATCCCGAGAGCCCTGCGGCCCGTCAGCAGTAAGTGAATGTAACCCGATAGAGTCGTAAGATAATCTATCCGGGCAACATGCTCTTCACCGTTCAAAATAGCTTGATACAAGTGGGCGATACTCCAGCGCTCGGGGATTTTGAACTGGAATGTCCTGCTTAGCTCCGCTGCGGCTGCGCCAGTAGTAGCATTGCGCCAGGTACGGAAGGGAACCAGCAGCTCTCCCTCCTGGTCTAGCGCAATATATCCCTGCATCATGGCCGAGCAGCCTATAGAGCCGACGGTTTGCAGAGTGACGCCATAAGTCTGCTGAACCGCTTGCTGTAATTGCTGATAGGCGGCTTGCAGCCCTTGAATCACTTCACTGAGATCATAGGTCCAGTAACCCCCGAGGAATCGATTCTCCCATTCATACGTACCGGATGCAATCGGTGCAAAGTGGTGATCCATCAGCACAGCCTTGATTCGCGTGGACCCGAACTCCATCCCAAGCGACGTTTCTCCCCGGACAATCGCTTGTTTAACTGAATACCCCACAATAGCGCTTCCCCTCTCTAGCTAAAATTGTCCAGAATATAACATATACAAGCAATAGTGTACAACCCTTTCGGCTCTTTTTTTGAACTGACATTCCCCTGATCTGCTGTTGCAAATCTGCAATTAGCCCTCCGTAAGAAAAATATTTTATTTTTTTTGGCCGCGCTACAATGTCTTGAAGTCTCATCTCCAACACTTTGTCTGATCGGCCGGGCAGGATATGTCATGGAACGCTTGATTTCATACCCAGCCAACCCGGCTGGAGAAAAAAAGTGTGGTTTTTTTGCGACTCGCAGGCCCCGCGGGAATACAGATGAAGCACTAAAGAAATTAACGAAAAGCAAAAAGAAGCGGAGGGGGAATTTGGAGCTGGAGGAGCGGTAGCGTCCGCCTGAAAGCTTTCCATAGGAAAGCTAGCATCGGAAGCATCAGCTGTCACCGGATTTCAACCGCTATTAGCGGTAAAAATCAAGAAATCTGGTGGCGGGCAGCGGCCGGAAGTCCAAATGTTCACCGCAGCGACGACCAAGCTTTGAGTTCAAACAAGCCAGTCGCAAAAAAACAACAGAAAAATACCTTGAATTCAAGGCATTTTGGAGCTATTGACCGGTCTTTTTTTCTGTATTACGATGACATTGAGAAAACTTTCACAAGGAAAATGAGACGCACAGAGCAGCAATTAGGAGACACACAGAAGGGTCATTATTTTTTTAACAACTGTAGTGAAATAATTCACATAAAGAGGAGCAGATGAAATGACAAAAGTAATTTCAGCCGCCAAAGCAGCGGAACTTATCAAGGACGGGGATACCGTAGCAGCAAGCGGATTCGGATTATCCTGCTGGGCAGAAGAGATGGGGATCGCCATTGAAGAGCGCTTCGTGAAGACCGGCGAACCGAAGAATCTGACCGTAATGCATGCCAGCGCAGTCGGCAACCGCCGCGATAAGGGCATGAGCCACCTGGGACATGAAGGCCTCATCAAACGCTGGATTGGCGGTATCGCCATCGCTTCCCCCGGGCTAGCTAAGCTGATTGAAGAGGATAAATGCGAAGCCTACAACCTGCCTCAGGGTGTGATTACCCAGCTCTACCGGGAGATTGCCGCCAAGCGCCCGGGTGTGATTACCAAGGTGGGTATGGAGACCTTCGTTGATCCCCGCGTTGAGGGCGGCAAGATGTCCCCGTCCACCAAGGAGGACATTGTGAAGGTGATTGAACTTGAAGGTGAAGAGTGGCTGTTCTACAAGGCCTTCCCGATTCAGATCGCCCTGATCCGTGGAACCGTAGCGGACGAGAACGGCAATCTCACCTTGGAAAAAGAAGGCCTGCACATGGAGGTTCTGCCGATCGCCCAAGCGGTCCGCAACTCCGGAGGCATCGTGATCGCCCAGGTAGAGACCGTAGCCAAGAACGGCACGCTCCATCCGAAGGATGTGAAGGTTCCGGGCATTCTGGTAGATTATCTCGTCGTGTCCACCCCGGAGAATCATTACCAGACCGAGAATACACAGTACAATCCGGCCTTCTCCGGTCATGTCAAAGTGCCGGTGGATTCGATTGAGATCCTGCCGCTCGATGAGCGCAAAATCATCTCCCGCCGCACAGCCGTAGAGCTTCAGCCGAATACCATTCTGAATCTCGGAGTCGGCATCCCGGTGAATGTAGCGAACATTGCGGCTGAAGAGGGCGTAGACGACCAGCTCATTCTGACGACAGAGGCAGGCTCGATCGGCGGGGTTCCCGCAGGGCTGAAGGACTTCGGCCATGCGTACAACTCTGAGGCGATTGTAGATCATGATGCCCAGTTCGATTTCTATGACGGCGGCGGCATTGACCTGTCCGTCCTTGGCCTGGCCCAGACGGATGAGTCGGGGAATGTCAATGTCAGCAAATTCGGCACACGGGTAGCGGGCTGCGGCGGATTCATCAATATCTCTCAGGCGGCGAAGAAGCTGGTGTTCGCGGGTACTTTTACAGCGGGCGGGCTGCAGATTAAGGTAGAGAACGGCAAGCTACACATCGTTCAAGAGGGCAAAGCCAAGAAATTCATCAAAAAGGTACAGCAGATCACCTTCAGCGGATCCTATGCCGCCAAGGTACAGCAGCCGGTTGTGTATGTGACGGAACGCGCCGTCTTTGAACTGCTGAACGGTAAAATGACCTTAACCGAAATCGCGCCAGGCATCGACCTGCAGACAGAGATTCTGGATCAGATGGACTTCAAGCCGGTCATTTCACCGGACCTGAAGGAGATGGACGCGGCCATGTTCCAGGAGAACTGGGGCAAGCTGAAGTCGATGATCGCAGATAAGAACCGGGTGCTGCAGGAAGTGTAGTCAATGTAATCACCGTAAGCTGAACTTATACAACTAACTAAAAAAGGGATGATACCATGAACGTACAGTTGAACCGCTGGAGGATCTTGATTGCATCAACGATCATTAATATCTGTGTAGGCGCCATTTATGCTTTCAGTATTTTCGCACTGCCATTAACGAAGGTCTTCAGCGTGAGCATGCCGGATATTATGATTGCTTTTACCATTAATGCAGCAATTTCCCCGATTCCGATGATCCTGGGCGGTAAGCTGGTGGATAAAGGGGGAGCGAGGAAGGCGGTCTTCATCGGCGGTGCGATGTTCGGGATTGGCTTCATTCTCTCCGGCCTGGCTACTGCACCTTGGATGCTGTATATCACCTATGGTGTCATTACCGGGATTGGCCAGGGAATCGTGTATTCCTCGACCATTGGCAACAGCGTGAAGCTCTTTCCGGATAAAAGAGGTCTGGCAGCAGGGATTGTTACAGCCGGATATGGCGGCGGCACCATCGCTATTGCTCCTATCGCTAATGCGCTGATCACCAGCAATGGTGTACAATCTGCTCTAATTACGCTCGGCGTAGCTTTCCTGGTGATTATTCTGGGTCTTGGCCTGCTCGTCAGACCTGCCCCGGCGGGTTATGCTCCTGAAGGCTGGACCCCTCCGGTAACCGGAGCAGCCAAGGCGGGAGTGAATGTACCATGGCATGAAATGATCAAGAAGCCGTTATTCTATGTGATTGCCTGCCTGTTCCTGATCGGAGCGCTGTCTGGTATGATGGTAACCGCAAATGCATCAGTGATCGGTCAGAAAATGTTCGGCTTAACCGCAGCAGCAGCAGCACTCTACGTAAGCTTGTACTCGCTGAGCAACTGCCTTGGCCGTGTATTCTGGGGCGCAGTGTCCGATAGAATCGGCCGCGTGAAATGCCTGCTCATGATTTATCTCGTCATTGCGGCGATGATGCTTACGATTGCTCTATCATCTTCTGTAGCCGGATTTGCTGTCGCCATTGCCGGGATCGGCTTATGCTTCGGCGGAACGATGGGCATCTTCCCGTCCATTGTCGGTGAGAAGTTCGGCATGAAATATTACGGTGTGAACTACGGGGTAACCTTCATCGGCTACTCGGGAGCCGCGTTCTTCGGCCCGAGAATTGCCGGCAGTGTGGCAGCAGCCAATGACGGCAACTTCACGAACGCCTTTTACATTGCGCTGGTCATCTCCCTGGTCGGCTTCGCCCTAACCTTCGTCTACAAAGCGATGGAGAAGCAGAAGCCCGAGCCGGAAGTGGCTAAGGCGGCTTAAGGAAGTCCGGAAGTTCAAATTTTACCGCAGCGACGGATAAGCTTAAACACAACATTAATTAATATATGGAGGTAATTATAATGTCGATTACACAACTGTTAGGAATTAAATATCCGATTTTCCAGGGCGGTATGGCTCAGATTGCTGTGTCTCCGCTGGTAGGCGCTGTGTCCAATGCGGGCGGGCTGGGTATTATCGGCTCCGGCGGATTCACCGCCGACCGGCTCCGTGACGAGATCCGCAAGGCCAAAGCAAGCACTGACAAGCCTTTTGCCGTCAACCTGATGCTGATGATGAACAATATCCCTGAGCTGATCCAGGTTATTATTGAAGAAGGCGTGAAGATTGTAACTACAGGCGCAGGTACACCGGCTCCATATATGCCCATTCTGAAGGAACATGGCATTATCGTGATTCCGGTAGTCCCTTCCGTCAAAATCGCCAAGAAAATGGAAGCGCTCGGTGTGGATGCGATTGTAGCCGAGGGAACCGAAGCGGGCGGACATGTGGGTGAGACTACAACCATGGCTCTGCTTCCACAAGTCGCCAGTGCGGTATCCATTCCGGTAATTGGCGCCGGCGGGATTGCCGATGGACGCGGGATTGCCGCTGCTTTTGCACTCGGAGCGCAAGGGGTTCAGGTTGGCACCCGGTTCCTCGCGACCGTGGAATGCCCGACACATGAGAATTTCAAGCTGGCAGTCATTAACGCCGATGATACCAGCACAACCGTAACTGGCCGCAGCCTTGGCGGTCCGGTAAGAAGCATCAAGAACAGCATGATTGCCGAATTCCTTAGAATGGAGAATGAGAAGGCTTCGCGCGAAGAGCTGGAGAGCTTAAGCCTGGGTTCCCTGCGCAGAGCCGTATTCGAAGGAGATACCGATACCGGCTCCGTTATGGCCGGACAGATCTGCGGGATGGTCAACAAGATTACCACCGTGGAAGAGATGATCACCACCATGTTCGCTGAGGCGCAGGAAGTCATGGAGAAGATGGGGAAAGTAACCTTTGAATCCGTAGTTCATGCTTAATTAAAGTTTGATCTGCATTAGCCAAGTGGTATCATTTAAATAATGATGCTGTTTGGCTTTTTGTCTAGCCGGAATGTAAGCGTTCATATTATGGTATAGGACTGATGAATGTGACCAAAAAAAACAAAAATACAGGGAAACCCGCGCTCGACGAATTCGTGGAAGAATATCCGTCAACGTTATTTGTTACCGATCAGAACGGGAATATCCTGATTTCCAATGAATTCACCGCTCTAACCATCGGCATCCATCTGGAGGAGCTGCTCAAGGCGAATGTCCAGGATCTGGTGAAGGCGGGCTATTACAGTCATTCCATCACGATGGAGGCTATTGCGACGAAGCAAAAGGTAACCAATACCGTCAATACCTCCAGAGGCTTCCATGTGTTCTCGTCGGCGATTCCCATTCTGGATAAGGATGGGGAGGTACAGCTGGTAGTTACCACCTCCAATGAATTCAGCCAGGAGCATAACTATTATGAAGCGAATGTGCCAGTGGCCCAGCAGATCCATAAGCAGTTAGGCGGTGCTGCCGCAGAGAAGAAGAAGGGAATCGTGGCCGAGAGTCTGGCGATGAAGCAGATTATCAAGGTGTGCAACCAGATTGCTTCTTACGACAGCAAGGTGCTGATCTATGGCGAATCCGGGACGGGTAAAGAGGTGATCGCCAAGTATATCCATCTGAAGAGCGAGAAGTGGAAGGGGCCGTTCATTCCGATTAACTGCGCTGCGATTGCTCCGGCTCTATTCGAATACGAATTGTTCGGGTACGAGAAGGGCGTCCTTGAAGGTCAGACCGAGGTCAAGGCGGGTATGATCGAAATTGCGAGCGGCGGAGTGCTGTTCCTGGATGAGATTGCAGATCTGCCGATGGAGATGCAGGCCAAATTATTGCGGGTGCTTGAAAATAATGAAGTGAGACGCGTGGGCGGCATTACCAATATTCCGGTCCATTGC
The DNA here is from genome assembly GCF_038005345.1 of Paenibacillus sp. FSL H8-0122. NCBI lineage: Bacteria > Bacillati > Bacillota > Bacilli > Caryophanales > Paenibacillaceae > Paenibacillus > Paenibacillus sp. FSL H8-0122. Next base: position 1,273,569 of record NZ_JBBOTB010000001.1, read on the forward strand.
CGGGTGATTGCAGCTACCAACCGGGATCTGTGGAGTCTGGTCAAAAAGGGGCTGTTCCGCGAAGATCTGTATTACCGGATTAATGTGATTCCGATTCATATTCCCCCACTGCGCAACCGGAAGCTGGACCTGGTAGGGTTAATCTCCAGCTTCATCACCAGCTTCAATGAGATGTACGGCAAGAAATATGTGCTGAGTGCCGAAGAATTCGATAAGATGCTGAACCAGCCCTGGCATGGGAATGTTAGAGAATTAAGGAATTACATCGAGCGGCTGGTGGTGACCGAGCATGTGGGCCAGAGCGTACAGGAAGAGGAGCAGATTGGCGACTGGTTCTCCCTCGACCACTTCATTGAGAAGAATAAGCATCAGCTCGCAAGTCTGAAGGATTTCACTGCCGTGGCGGAGGGACATTATATCCAAAAAGTACTGCAGGATTGTAACGGGAACGGCACGGAGGCAGCCAAGCGCCTGAACGTTGACCGGTCGGTAATCTACAGAAAGCTGAAGAAGATGGAAGAGGTGCTGAGATTTAAATGAACCTATTTCCAGGATAAGACGTATTATCACTATGCGTGTTATTCTATGGAAATGGAGTGAATTGAATGAAACTATCATTGTTGCGCCGCCGCTCTGCCTTTTGGACGAGGACCGTGCTATCGGCTGCACTGGTTCTGACACTTACGGCTCCGGCTGTTCAGGCCGCTGCCGTTCCCCCTGCTTCTGCCCCTCCGGCAGCTGCCGCTGCAGCGGCCAAGCCGCTGACAACAGAGAATGCTGCGGCCTTCCTCAAGCAATTCTTCAGTTCGGATGCGGTGAAAGCGCAGCTATCCGGTGCGGTTGTTGTGGTGGTGAAGGATGGCAAGACAGTTATCGAAGAAGGCTTCGGATTCGCGGATAAGGATGCCAAAAGTAAGGTAGACCCTGACAAAACAGTCTTCCGTCTGGCCTCGGTATCCAAAACCTTCACTGCGACTGCCGCCATGCAGCTCGTTGAGCAAGGCAAGCTAGATTTGAAAGCGGATTTTCAAGTCTATACCGGTCCGATGGCCTTCGATAACCCCTTCGGGGTTCCGGTAACTGTGGGCGATCTGCTGACCCACACCACCGGCTTCCGCATTCAAGACCCGCTGCCGGAAGACATCAATGAGGATTTCACCACCAAGGTGTCCATTGAGGATTATGTGGTGAAGCATATGCCGCCGGTGGTTCGTGAGCCGGGCACTTCCTACATGTATGACAACTTCGCTTCGCTGCTGCTCGGTCTGGTGGTGGAGAAGGCCAGCGGTATGCCTTATGAGGATTATATGCAGCAGCATGTCTTCGCCCCGCTGAAGATGGATTCAAGCGGCTTCCTGCTGGAAGGCAAGCTGAAGGACAATCTTGCTACAGCCTATGACGCCACGGGCAAAAAGGTTGATCTCTACAACGTGACGCCGACCGTGATGCCGCATGGCGGCATGTTGTCCACCGGCGATGATGTCGGGAGGTTCATGACGGCTTTTCTGAACGGGGGAGCAGCGGGCACGAACCGCATCCTTAAGGCAGATACCGTACAATCGATGGAGGAATACCGTTCTTCCATTCACCCGATGCTGCCGAATACCACTTACGGCTTTGAATCGGCTTTCCAGCTTCCCGGCGCTGGCAGCAGCCCGAAGATTATCACCAAGGCCGGTGATTTGATTGGCTTCAGCTCTTATATGTTCCTTATTCCCGAGCAGAATACCGGGGTGTTCATTGGCTATAATCAGCAAAGTGCACTGCGGGAGCTGTTCTACCCGGCCTTTATCCAGACGTTCTTCCCGCAATATGCCGCACCGGTGAAGCTGGATGCTTACAAGCCGATGAGTGCTGATGCACTGAAGGCATTCACCGGCTACTATGCGGATCTCCGGATCAAGAGTCTGGTATCTACAGTGTCTGTGCAGAATGGTGCGCTAACGATTAATGATGCTTTGCTGGGTTCCCGCAAGCTGATCCAGATAGATGATAATCTGTTCAAGGATGAGCTGACCGGCAAATTAACGGGCTTCGCCATGAAGGATGGCGGACAAAGCGCGTATATGAAGGAGCCTTACCTCAATCCGTTCAGTTATGCCCAGAAGGGGCCGGACGGCGTTGGTTATGCCGACGTTCCTGCCAGCCATGCTTATGCCACTCCGGTGCGGATGCTCCAGTCGCTGGGGTATCTGACGAATGATGCCACGGTGAGCTTCCAGCCCGACTCGGGCGTTACGCGCGCCCAGTATGTGCGGCTGATGCTGGAGAGCAGCGGGCTCAAAGGAAGCACTACTGAGAAGCTGGCCTTCCCGGATGTGAAGGGTCATCCCGATGCCGCTTACATCCAGCAGGCGGTTGAGCTGGGAATGATTGAAGGAACGGCTAGCGGAGAATTCCAGCCGGACCGGGTCATCTCCCGCCAGGAGGCGGCAGTCATGATCTGGAGACTGTACAATGTGCAGTACCCGGATAAGCTGTTCGAGAAGGTGAAGCTGTCCGGCACTACGGACAAGTGGGCCGTTCCGGCGGTGAAAATGGCCGTCGCCCTGGGTCTGTACGGACCGGACTTCAAGCCGGATGCCAAGGGCGCTGTGGACTACAAGTCCAGAGCCGCGCTGAGCAAGAAAGAGAACGCAGCGATTCTATACGCGCTGTTCACGAACCCGATCAACCAGATCGTCGCCGGACTGAAGGAGAAGCCTGCGGAAGCGGGCAAATAATCCTAACTCAAAGACGGGGCTGTCCCAAAAGTAGTTTATCTACGAGTAGAGACAACCCCTTCTTATTTTCAAAACCGCAAAAAGGTCAAAAGAGCAATTATTCTCCCGTTACTGGAGAATGGTTGCTCTTTCTTTTTGTAGCAGCTGCCGTATTTTACGACCGCCTGAACGCTTCCTTTTCCAGCTCCTTTTACTTGTGTAAATTAGGTGCCGGGCAGAATCGCCTGTTTTCGCAAATAAAATGAATAAATTGAAAGATATTATAATAGTAAAGAAATTTAAAAAGCTGGTATCATGAAGAGAGTGCAGCTGCTTGCTTCCTTAGAGGTTATTGGAGGTTATTCGTGAAAGCGTTTTATTTAGCAGGTGCCGAATGAAGAGCGGGTATACAGAGAAAAGGGGGAGCAGCATGAACAAATACGGTTATAAAAAAACCATATTCAATCACCTGGTTTTATCCTATACCATTCTTTCTGTTGTTCTAATCAGTGCGATGGGCGGCTACTGGTATACCCAGGCCAACCGTATGATGGATCAGGAAATTGCTAAGGACAGTGTCACCCGGCTGAATGCCGTTCAGACGTTTATAGAACAGACACTGCTCAAAAAATATGAGGATAACCTGCAGAATAAGGCCTTATCCATCAATTTTATCCAAAGCAACGCCAACCTGAGCCAGCTGCTGTATGGGGGCTGGAAGGGGAATCTGAGCCGGGCGGCTTCCTTTAATAATGATTTGGAGTTCTTCAAGGTGGAGAATACGGGTGTCACTAATGTGGCTGTATATTTCCCAGGGAATGATTATGTGGTGGATGCAGACCAATTTTATATGAAAACAGCCAATTCGCTGGAATCGGGATTCTACTGGAAAATCGCCCATATGCCTTTGAAACAATGGACAGTCCGGACCAACGCAAACGGCGAGCAGGTGATCAGCTATGTGATGAAGCTTCCTTATCAATTACCGAGCGTGAAGGCTGCGGGGTATTTTATCATTGATGTTGGCGTGAATTATTTGCAGACCGTTGTGGCGCCGATGCTTAGTTCTCCTGAAGATAAGCTGCTGGTGTTGGATGGAGCGGATCATGTGCTGTTCTCAGCCGGTGCTGAGAACAGCAGAATAGATGAGCTTTTGCAGGAAGCGCTGGGTTCGGGATCTGCCCGGGAAAGAAGGATTAAGGAGGGAGGAGTGCCGGGAGTCTTATCACAGCTTCCATCCGTTCATTCGGCTCATCAATGGACCTATGCGATGTACCGGCCGACCAATACCGTAGAACTCTTCACCCAGCATCTAAAAACAGGGCTGTATACCGCCTCGGCCGTTATTATTCTGTTCGGACTCCTTATCTCGTTCCTGTTCTCCAAGCAGCTCTATATTCCCATTAAACAGCTCATGGCCAAAATCGGCAGCTTCCAGCCGGCGCATTCACATATCTCCCGCGGGAATGAGTATATGATTATCGGGGATACCTTTTCCTTAATGAAAGACAAAATTGTGGATCTGGAGTCCCAGGCGAGGAAGAATGAACTCATCAATCTGCTGCTGGGGGTCAGCCAGAGCGAAGAACATCAGGAGAGAGTACTGCCGGATACCGCTTATTGCGCAGTCTACCTTCAGCTTACCGCAGGAGAGCCGGAGGGATTAAAGGCTAGGTATGAACTCTACAGCACGCTTCCGGGAGAATTCATCTCTCTCAATGCAAAAGAAGCGGTCATTCTGTATTACCTGGAACAGGACTGTGAATTTGAACTGTCCGTTCTTATCAATGATCTGCAGGGGCTGCAGCGGATATCCGGCGAAGGCTGTACCTTCCAGGCCGCCATCGGCCGGAAGGTGAACTCTGCTGAGGACATTCCGGATTCCTACCAGACGGCGCAGCAGGCCAGCCGGTATCATTTTATCTATGGCAGGCATACGGTTATTTCATTTCATAAGACGCAGTCCCTGAATGCGGAGCCTCTGTTCTTCAATTTTGAGCATTACAGCAACGCACTGAAGGCAGGGGACCTTAAGGGAGTGAATGATTTCCTGGATACCTTTGTCTCTGCGCTGCATAAAGAAGAGGTTCAGATTGATGCCGCAGAGTTGGCCGTGCTTCAGTTAATTGCCCGGCTCTACCAGTGTGTGATCGAGCTGAAGCTGCAGCATCTGCTTCCGTATTCCAATCTGTTTGAGGAGCTGAAGAAGGATACCCTGTACGAAACGATGACAAGCATCCGGAAGCTGTGTACAGAAATTACAGAACTGATGAATGCTGAAGGCAATCATGCCCACGCAGAGGTTATCCGTACGTTACAAGCCTTCATATCCAGTCACCTGCATGAGGACTTATCGCTGCAGATTCTGTCCAGGGAAGTCTCGCTGGCACCAGCTTATATCTCTACCTTGTTCAGTGAAGTAACCAAAACCCCGTTCACCGAATATGTAACGAAGCTGAGACTGCAGAAGGCCGCCGAGCTGCTGATTGCCGATTCACGGCTGTCTATCGCAGGGATTGCCGAGCAGGTCGGCTACCGTAATCCGCAATATTTTCACAGTAAATTCAAAGCCCGGTACGGAGTCACCCCTGTCCAATACAGGAAATCACATAAGGATCACGCGGATTGGATTACTTTGGAGAACTGAATGCTCTTTTCGGATCAGGCCCGGCTGTGCACACAGTCTGGGTCTTTTTTGCAGATAAAAGTGGATAAAGGCTGACATAATTGAACTTCTGCAGGTTGAAAAACGAAAGAAAGTATAAGGAAATGAATGAAGTTGAACTAGAAAAAGCGCTTCCATATATCTAAACTTACATTTGTGAGCGGCACATGATGAATATACCGAGTTTGTCTATTTTGGAAAGGAGCAACTGTAATGACCTCGCTAGTCACTCCGGACGGGAAAACCCGGCCCGGGAGGAAAACCTCAAAGATCGCAGCAGTATGGAAAGAATATAAAAAATGCAGGTATCTCTTTCTATTACTTACACCCGTACTGATCTGGTACGCCGTATTCGCATACTCGCCTTTGTATGGAATTCAGCTGGCATTCAAGGATTTTCGGATTATGGATGGGATCTGGGGGAGCCCCTGGGTCGGACTGAAGCATTTCAAATTTCTGTTCCTGCAATCACCTGACTTCTTCAAAATTCTGGAGAATACGGTTGTCATCAGTATCTATCATATTGTATTCGGCTTCCCCGCGCCGATCATTCTTGCGCTGATGATTAATGAGATCCGGTCATCCAAGTTTAAGAAGGTCGCCCAATCGCTTACCTATCTGCCCCATTTCTTCTCTTGGGTCATTCTGGGCGGGATTCTGATCACCTTACTCTCTCCGTCCACCGGAGTGGTGAACTACCTTATTACATTGGTGGGTCTGGACCCGATCTATTTTCTTGGTGATCCCCATTATTTCAGATTTACACTGGTGACCTCGGCAATCTGGAAGGAAGTAGGCTGGGGGACGATTATCTATCTGGCTGCGCTGACGGGAGTTTCCCCCGATTTATATGAAGCAGCTGTCATGGATGGGGCAAGCAGGTGGAAGCAGACGCTCAAAATCACGCTCCCGTCCATCCTGCCCGTTATTGTGCTGATGCTTATCCTGCGCATGGGCGGAATTCTTGACGCAGGCTTCGACCAGATATTGAACCTGTACTCGCCCGCAACCTACGGAGTAGCTGATATTCTGGATACGTATGTCTACCGGGTAGGCCTGCAGAATTTTCAATTCAGTCTGACGACTGCGGTAGGGTTATTCAAGAATGTGATCGCTTTCATGCTGGTGCTGTTCACCAACTATATCTCGAAGAAGCTGGGGCAAGACGGATTATTCTAATTTGAAAGGAGCACCAGGCAGTGAGACAAGGCAAAGGAAGTACGTTGTTTCAAATCTTTCTGATTTCGTTCATGGTTATTCTCTGCATGATCATGTTATATCCATTCGTTCATATGCTGTCTATCTCCTTCAGCAGTCCCGCAGAGTCGTTAAGACTGGGCATCCACCTGTACCCGAAGCAGGTATCCTTGTATGCATGGGAACGGGTACTCGGGAAAACGGATATCTGGATCGGCTTCGGCAATACCGTCTTCAGAACCGTAGTGGGTACGGTATGCTCCGTTCTCTTCATGTCCATGGGGGCTTACCCCCTGTCAAGAAGATATCTGCCCCACCGCAATGTGTTTACGCTCCTGATCGTATTTACGATGTTCTTCGGCGGCGGTCTGATTCCAACCTACTTCCTGATTAAGAACCTCGGGCTGCTGGATACCCGTGCGGTATACATATTGCCGGGGCTGGTCAGCACCTTCTCCATGCTCATTCTGCGCAATTTCTTTCAGGCCATCCCGGATGAGCTTGAGGATTCAGCCAAAATTGACGGGGCGAACGATTTGCGGATTCTTTTCCAGATTGTATTGCCGCTGTCTCTGCCGGTTCTGGCTACACTTTCTCTATGGTCGGCGGTTGGACACTGGAACGCCTGGTTTGATGCCGTGCTCTACATCCAGGATCCCAACAAGCAGGTCTTGACCACCTTTTTGCGGAGGGTCGTGATCACAGGCGAGGATCTTTCCATGTACGCCTCCAATACAACAAACACGGCTTTGGGATATCAGGAGCCGATTAAGGCGGCCACCCTGATGTTCACGGCTCTGCCGATTATCATTGTCTATCCGTTCCTGCAAAAGTATTTCGTCAAAGGAACAATGGTAGGCTCGCTCAAAGGGTAACAGGTTGTACTCAATCTGCTGTACAGGCAGTATTGTTTAAATAACAAGCACCAGAGGAAAAAGGGAGGATATTAGAAAAATGAAAACAAAGACAGGGTTGACCGGCATGGCAGCGTTGCTGCTGTCCGCATCATTGCTTGCCGGCGGTTGCAGCAATGACGGGAATAATAGTGCTTCTTCATCCAATGCTCCGGCGAATCCGGGAACGGAAGCGCCGATCGAAATCACTTGGGCGAACAACTGGAATGCGCCGGAAGCCGACAATAACTATGTGCAGAAATTCATTGAGCAGAAATTCAACGTCAAAATTAAAAATGTGAAATTTGAAACGGCAACCTGGAAAGAACAACTCGGGGTCATGCTTGCCTCCGGCAACATACCGGATGTTCTGGCGGTCGATGGAAGTGTCGGGGACATGGTGCAATGGGCCGATCAGGGCGTAATCGCCAGCATTCCGGAGGAGGATATTAAGACTTATATGCCCAAATATGTGGCAGACGTGGAGAGTGTTGATCCCAAGGCATGGGATGCCGGGAGCTATAACGGCAAGAATTGGGGAGTTCCAAAGGTATGGTCCAACGGCAGCACAGGCTTCATGCCGGCGTATAACGGACAATGGCTGAAAGCGGTTGGCTATAACGAGGCTCCCAAAGATCTGACGGAGCTGGAGGAGGTCTTGACCAAGTTCACGAATGGCGATCCGGACGGCAACGGCAAGAAGGATACCTTCGGAATGTCCGGACGCGGTAAAGATGCGCAAATGCAGATGTTTAATCCCATTTTTGCCGCTTACGGTGTGAACCCGTTCCAGTTCAAGCTGGGTTCGGACGGTAAAGTGGAATACGGTGCGATTACGGAGGGAGCCAGACAAGGATTGGCACTGCTGAACAAATGGTTCGAGGCGGGAATTATTGATCCGGAATTCGTTACAGACGACAACGGCTCCATTCAGAACAAGTTCATCAGCCTGCGTACAGGAATGTTCGATACCGGCATGTGGCATCATCTGTATAAGGACGGCTACTTCGGACAGGTATCGGCAGATAAGGGAATTGAGCTGGTTCCGGGGACTCCGCTTACCGGGCCGGACGGCAAGAAGTATGCATTCTCCAATGGCGCCTTGCAGCCTCCTATCTTCTTCGGCGTCCAGCTTGAGAAGGAAGATCAGAAGAGACAGAGAATTCTGGAGATCCTGGAGTATGTCGCCACGGATGCGGAAGGCTATCTGACCACCACTTTCGGCCAGGAAGGGGTAACGTATAATCTGGAGGGCGATTTGGCCGTTGCTATTGAGAATCCTGCGGAGACCTTGGCCGCATTAGGTGTAGGCTTCTATAATCCGCTAGGCGGCAAGGTGGAAGCGATGACCAAGTATCATTTCTCTGCCGACAAAATTGCCTTCCGCGACATGCACACCAAAATCGACGGACTCACTGTGCTGACAGACCTGATGCAATCGACTGTTATGACTACAAAAGCGCAATATGAGACGATTCTGAATACGCTTCAGACCCAGTTTTATATTAAAGCTATCACAGGAGAAGCAGACACGGACAAAGCATTCGATGATTTCAAAGCCCAGTGGCTGAAGTCAGGCGGACAAGCGGAGCTTGATGAAGCCCAGAAGATCTACGAAGAGCGGAGTGGGAATGTTGCCAGCTGAGAATTGGATTCATGTCTATCCGGTACCGGAGGGTGCTGTGCACAACCCGGATTTCTCCGTCCGCGTCCGGACGCCGGGTGAGGAGTGGAAGCCGCTCTTCAGCTACAATGTCAAAGTGGATATGCACAATGTACGGAACGCATCAATGGTTATGTTCGATTGCTCCGGAACGGTGGACATTGAAGTGGAGTATCATCCTGAGACGATCCGCGAGGCCGTGATCCGGCCGCTATCAGCCGGTTTACATGCTGAAATAGGCAGTCGGAGCTTGTCGTTCACCATAGACGGGCCCAAGCTGCTGTCGGTTGAAGTCAATGGCGAACGGTTTCATAATCTTCATATTTTTGCGAATCCGCCGGAAGAGCAGCTGCCGGACATGGAAGGCGGTGAGCTTCTGATACTGGAGCCGGGACTGCATAACACAGAGCAGCTTCAGCAACAGCTGGAGCATCCTGCGGATGCTTGCGCCCAGCGAATCGTGATCTTCAGACCGGGTATTCACCGGCTGAGTGAGCCGCTGCTGCATCTTCCATCCTGCAGCACGGTATATATTCCGGGAGGTGCAGTAGTTTATGGAGGTTTTGTGTGTGACGGGGTTCATGACGTGACGGTTAAAGGCAGGGGCATCCTGTACATGTCGGATTACGAGAAGAATACCTTTTACCGGGGCTTCGAAATTAGGTATTCAAGTCATATCCACATCGAAGGGATAACCGTGATTGATCCCCCGCACTACACCGTACTTCTTGGCCAGTCGGAGCATATCCTGATCCGTAACCTGAAATCGTTCAGTACGCGCGGCTGGTGTGACGGTATCGATATGATGGCCTGCAAACAGGTCACGATTGAAGGAGGGTTCCTCCGCACATCTGACGACTGCATCGCGGTATATGCTTCGCGCGGCGAATTCCGGGGGGATACACGGGATGTCTCGGTCAGCGGCTCCATCCTGTGGGCCGATGTCGCCCATCCGGTGAATATCGGCACACACGGTGATTATGACGGGGAAGGCGATGTGATTGAGAATATCCGGTTCACGGAGCTCGATATCCTGGAGCATCATGAGCCCCAGCCTGATTACTGGGGCTGTCTGGCGATTAACGCAGGCGACAACAATACCGTCCGTAAGGTAGCGTATGAGGATATCCGGATTGAATCGTTTGAGCTTGGTGAATTGTTCAATCTGCGGGTATTGCAGAACGAGAAATATAACCCGGCTCCGGGCAAGCGGATCGAACAGATCACCTTCAGGAACATTCACTTTAACGGTACCTGCACGAACCCTTCACATATTGAGGGGTATGACGATGCACGGGTTGTCCAGGACGTTACTTTCGAGAATGTAACCGTGAATGGCAGCGCGTTTCAATTAGAAGAGCCGTATGTCATTATCGGGAAGCATACTCAGGGGATAAAGGTGTTGTGAGGGAGCGTCCTAAAAGTGGATTGTCTGCAAGCTGAGGCAGGTACCTTCTTTTAATGCATACAAGTCAACAGAGCAGCGCTTCTCCTGTTATGGGGGGAGCGCTGCTCTGTGTTTTGGGCGATGCATTCCCCGCTTAAACAACGGTCCGTTCACGCAGCGTCCATCCAAGTGCCAACGTACATCCTTCTCAAACAGGCTTAAGGAGTGACCTCGGTAAAGGTAGCATCTGCGTTAAATGCAGAACCGGACTCGGCCTGAGCGAATAAAAGATAATTGCTGTGACGCAAATATTTGGTCTGGTCTGCCCACATCTGATAAGAGGACTTCTGCGGGTCGGCCAATCCGGCCACACGGCGGAAGGTCGCTTCATTGTTAAAGGCTGCTGTGCTGTCGTTCTGGTCCAGCCATACCTCCCCGCTCGCACGAACCCGCAGGAACCGTCCCGGGTAATTGACAGACTCGAACGATACACCACCCGCATTAGCCAGCCCGGTTACCATCTTGAATTGTGAATCTTGAGCAGGGGAGACGCCGGCGTCTATCCGGGCGCGGTAGCTGCTGTGCCGGAGGAAGCGGTCCGGATAGTTATACGACTGCAGGCGGACATTCACGGAGACCGGTTCGAGTCTCCATTGCTGGTGGCTGCCGAGAGTGTACCTCCATTGATCAATCAGGGCAGCTTCACTAGTTGAGGAGTTGACTACATCGGCTGGCTTATTGGAATGCACAGGGGTAATCCGGAAATATCCGCTGCCCGTAGGGATGAAAGCAAACTTTTGATGGTCTCCGCCGTTGCCGGAGTACACTTGGAATTTGGCTCCATGATTCAGTGAGCCGCTTGCGACCTCGAGGAACAGCCCGCTCTGTGCATTCTTAATGCTGTACTGGCCGCCGCCTAGATGAGTTACGGTCCATTGCTGGCTGACTGCTCCAGTATAGGTTGATTTCCTTACCGGGGAGTTGTTCGCCGTACCGGCGGCTTCCATAGCCTTGCCGTCCAAACGGACGGAGAAGCGGTAAGTACCATCCGGAATATTGCCTCCTGGAAGAGAGGCCGATTCCCCGGAGCCAGCCGGGCGGGTATAGAGTAGTGTGCCGAATCCAAGCTGGTCAAAGGTAGAGGGATACTGCGTATTGGCGCCTCCTTCCGGTCTTGCCAGCGCGGCACGGGCGGCGATATTGGGGACCGCCATTCCCTTCCGGCTGGCATAATGGTTGTAGATCATTTCCCAGATGGGGCGGGGCTCATTGCGGTTGGCATCGGAGACAATGGTCTGGGACTGGACGGCGCCGTTCGTCCCCGTGCCCCACTCATAGGCGGCAAACGGCACCTCTGCTCCGTTATTGTATTTGGCTACATATTCGGCGGCCCGCAGGAAGCGGTTGTTCGCCCAGCCATAGAGGTCGTCGCCCTGATGCCAGGCCATTTCGTTAATCACAGCCATCAGACCGACGCCAAGCTGGGTATGCGCCTGGTCACGCCCGGATTCCTGCCACTGGGCCAGTCCGTTCGGATGCAGGAAGGGAATCGCGTTATAAATCGAGCCATTGCCGGCCCCATGCTTGTAATATTCTACTCCAATATTGTAGATATCCGCACGGTCACAGAAGATCCCGATAGCCACAGTCGAAGCCATATTAGCGAGATCCCAGTTGGCCCAGTAATTTTGGATGTAGGCGTCATTGTGGTCCTGGCCGTATTCATTGCCGATCAAGAACCGTTCATTCAGCGGCTTGTAAAAGACATTGATCAGCATGTCCTGCATCTGCGTTAGATTAAAGCCGGGATAATCCCGCATAAGTTCGGCCGCATTAGCCAGTTCATAACCATACAAGCCGGAAGCCAGATAACGGTCCGCATTACCTGAGACGGCTGTAAGGGTGGAAGACCAGGCGTTCAGAATATCGCGCGCGGTGTCTCCGTGGGCTGTACTGCCGCTGATCTTCCAGCGCAGGGCATTCTGGTAAGCACGGGCTGTATCATTATAGAGCAGAGCCACATTATCCCCGGTACCGCCTCGGATAATTGTGGAGGTTGCCCGCGGGGTCCAGCCAGCCTCCGAGAGCGGGCTGTTCATGAGCTGGTTCCACCCGTCCAGAACCGGCTGGGTTCCGGCATTCACCATCTGCCTCATACGGTTGAAATCCGCCTGCGAATGCAGCAGGCCCGGATGTGCAAATGCGTCTGCCGCGTCCGCTTTCTTCACCGGCATGAGCCCGGTTATACCGGCTGCAAGGGTGAGGATAAACAGGATCATCACAAATTTTTTCATGTATCAGCTCTCCTTCTTATTATGGAATCGCTTCCATTCAGTAATATAGTCCATTTCTGTCCGGAAATAAATTCCAATTATATTAGAATGAGTGCAATAATTTATGCTTTTCATAATCTGGATCTTCCCCGCGCGGGGATTGGAAGCTGTGTCAAAGTTCAATTGAAAACATAAGAAAACAAAAGAATTTGCAATAGATAGCAGCTTGGGAATTTGCTATGATGAGCCGTGTTTCCGCGAGGAATTGGATTGTGAACATAAAGTTATTCATTCCCAAGGAGGTTGGATATGAGCATCCGGAAATCCCTGTTATCGAAAGTGTTTGTCATTATGATCTCAAGCATCCTGTCAGCTGTAACCTTGATTGGAGACATTGCCCTGCCTGCGGCTAAGGCGGAGGCCGGTATTCCTGAACCAAGTGATCTGGTCGTTATTCATGAGACGGTCAGAGGCGGGTTTACCCACCCCGGGGTGGGAGTGACCAAGTCTGTTCTGGAAAATATGCGCGAGCAGGTGATCGCGGGGCAGGAGCCCTGGGCTTCGTATTATGCAGCCATGACGAAGTCCTCGTATGCTTCCAGAACCGTTACTTCAAACCTGGCCAGCGCAGCAGATCCGGCCAAGCCGAAAAGCGTTGCCGTGAACAGCAAAGGAGCATTCGTTACAGACGGGTTAAGTGCGTATACGCAAGCTCTTATGTATTACATTACCGGAGATGAAGTTTACCGTGCTAATGCGATGGCTATTATACGGATCTGGGAGCAGATGGACCCGGCGCAATATACGTATTTTACAGATTCGCATATCCATATGGGCATTCCGCTGAACCGGATGGTGACCGCAGCGGAGATTCTCCGGTACACCGTTGCCCGGAACGGGGCGCTTAGCTGGACGGAAGCGGATACCGCCAAATTCACGTCCAATCTGGTTGTACCGATGACGGAGACCTTTCTGCACGGCAATAACTATTTCATGAACCAGCATTTGTATCCGCTGCTCGGCGCGATGTCCGGTTATATCTTCACAGACAATACGGACCGGTACAAGGAAGGCGTTGAATGGTTTACGGTTAATAAGACTGCCGTGGATCAGGGCCAGAACGGTGCGATCCGGCAGCTGTTCCGGCTGGTCACAGAAGATGCCGTAACGGGTGAGCAGCTGGAGACACCAAGAGTTCAGCATGTGGAGATGGGAAGGGACCAGGCCCACGGCGCAGGCGATCTTACGAATGTGGAGATTCTTGGACGTTTGCTGGACGCCCAAGGCACGAAGGTTAACCCGGAGGATGGAACGTTGTCCACTGCGGATAATGCTGTAACCGCTTACGCCTTCCTGGGCAACCGGATTCTGAAGGCAGCCGATTACTTCGCCCAATATATGCTGGGCTATGACACACCTTGGACTCCCGTGGTGGCGCGCTACGATGCGGAGGGCAATCCGGTGATTTATAAAGTGCTGTCCGGTGCCTACCGGGGAAGGATTGGAGGCAATGTATACGGCCAGTATTATTACTATAAATACAGCATGGGGCTGGATATGGAGAAGGAAGCTCCGTACTATGCCGAAATGTTCAATAAGCGGACACCGTATTACTGGGAATCTCCCGATGGCGGGGCGGACTACTGGCTGTTCATCCCGAAGGAAGCGGCGTCTGAAGGAGCATCCACACTGCCTGAAGTGTCGCCTAGTACAGATTGGACAGAAATCGAGCAGCGGGCTACCAGTCTGGACTCCAATGCGGCAGTTAAGCATGAAAAAGATATTTCCTACGTGCAGGTTAAGGCTACAGAAGCAGGCAGCCGGATTTCTGTAGTGGCTTCAAGCACAAGCCTCAAAACAGTTGCCCTCCGCATCCGGACGAACGGAACAGCGAGGCTGGAAGTCAACGGATGGACGGAATCAGAGCTCGTACTGCCGGATACGAAGGGCCAGTGGAAATATATAACGCTGACCATGGATCAATATCATGGATTAGGCGATTTGATCTATTTCAAGGTTACGGGTCCCGGAACACTGGTCGACATCGATCATCTGCTGCTGGCGCCGGCAGCCGGATTGACCCCGCCGGTCTTCACTTCCGGACCGGCAGATGTGAATGTATATGCCTATACGGGCTCTGAAGCTGCACTCCAGGTTGATCTGTCTGCCAAAGATGCAGCCGCAGACGATACTGTGACCTATCAGCTGGACCCTAAGCCTGAAGGGGCTGTATTCAAGGAGAGCACGGGTGCTTTCTCATGGAAGCCGGAGCAGCCGGGAGTATATTCCCTGATCTTAAGCGCGGACGATGGAGTCTCGGTAACAGCCAAAGCCGTAACCGTTACTGTAGGGGAGAGCCGGCAGGAGGCGGCAACGGCCGCTGCCGGCAGGTACAATCCGGAAACCAGCTACATCTCCGCGACACTGGCGGAATATATGGCCATGATTGACGATGTGACGAATGCGCTGACAAGCGCAACCGATGAAGAGATGTACCGGAAGCTGGCCGGGCTGAATCTAGCCGCCCAAGGTCTGAAGGAATTGACACCTCTGATGAAAGACGGAAGCATGCGTTATTTTGATACCATAACTTCTTCCACCTTCGGAACAGAGATCGGTAATCTGATCGATAACGCGCCGGATAGCTTTGCCGGATACTATCTGGCCGACAGTCTCGGCTATATTCTGGATTTCGGGGAGAACTTCAAGGTATCCGCCACGGCCTTCGCGCTTCAGGTCAGAACCGGATTCCCTGAGCGGATAGGCGGGGCTGCAGTATATGGCTCGAATGACAAGGAGTCTTGGACCCGGCTTACTCCGGGAGTGACTACCGTATCGGACGCTATGCAGACGCTGGAGGTCGGTGAAGCACAGCGGGAAGGACAGTTCCGTTTCCTGAAGCTTCAGATGATCGAGCCGTCAAGCACGATGTTCGAATTGTCCGAGCTTCGCATCTATGGCCTGCGGCATGAGACCCATAACAAGCTGAAGTCTGTAACGCTCAGATCCCCCCAGAGTACTCAGAACAGAGTAGAAACTGGCAGCAGGGTTGACTTGTCCTTCCAATCTGCCGAACCTATTGAGGGTGTAGAGGTTACCATACAGGGTAGGCAAGCCTCTGTTCACACCACCGACCGGATCAATTGGACGGCTTCTGTAATCATGGACAGCGTTATGCCGGCAGGCAAGATCAAATTCTCTATTAACTATACAACTGCAGGCGGTTTGCCGGCCGCTCCTGCCATATTCACTACAGATAATACAGTGCTCTATTATGTCAATAAATCCAAATATGTGGATGTCACGAAGCTTGCCCGTGTGACTGCTTCAAGTGCCCAATACGGCAGTAATGGTCTGCCCGCTGACAAGGTCGGCTATCTGCTGTTTGATGGTAACACCGCGACCTATGGAGACTTGGTGAGCGGCAACGGAGCTTATTATACGCTAGACTTTGGGCCAGAAGCGTCAATCAGACTCAGCGGCGTTATTCTGCTGCCGAGAACGGGTTATGCCACCCGGATGAACGGCCTGATCATTCAAGGCTCCAATGATGAGTTGAGTTGGAATAATCTTACTCCGTCTGTATCAGGAGCAGCTGACCAGTCCTGGACCTATATAAATGAAGAACAAATCAAGGACAGCGGTGCCTACCGGTATTTAAGAATATACAACGCTGCTTCCTGGAGCGGCAATGTGGCTGAAGTGGAAGTATATGGCGAACATAAAATTCCGGCCGGGGTTCTTGAGTCGAAGGTGAAAGGGCCTGAAGGATACACCCGTCTCAGCTACTACCAGTACAAGCAAGAGGCGGACCGGATTGTGGAAGCTGCCGGAGATCATGGCGCAGATATGCTGGCCTTGCTTAATAAGCTGTTCCAGGCGGAGCGGCTGCTGGTTACGGTGACGGAGCTCCCGGCAGAGAGAATAGCAGTTACTGAGTCGATGGTGCAGGCGTCCCATATCTCGTGGGACGGGAAATTATCCGAAGCTGCCAACGGCTGGAAGGCCTTCGATAGTGACAAGGCTACTTATACTGATACCAAAGCCAATCCGGGCTGGATTGTTGCCGATCTGGGAGCGGGCAATGACAAGGCGTTATCCAGCTTCAAATTCTATCCGAGAAGCACCCAGGCCCATCTCGGCCGGGTCAATGGAGCGATTCTTCAGGGTTCTGAAGATGGAGAGAGCTACACGGATCTATACACCATAAGCGGTATCACCACCGCTGAGTGGCATAGTGCTGTAATTAGCGGCGATCAAGCTTACCGCTATCTGCGTTATTATTCCCCCAGCGGGAACGCCAACGTGGCTGAGCTGGAATTCTATCAGAAGACAGCTGACCGGACGCTGCTGGAGTATCTGAGAGAGCAGGCCGAAGGTGTGCGGCGTGACCTCTACACAGAAGAGAGTCTTATAACTCTGGATACGGCAAAAGCTGCCGCACTGGACCTGGCTGCGGATGCTGCTCAATCGGCTATCGACGCAGCAACCAACGGCTTGCTGACAGCCATGGAGCAATTAGTGGTCCAACCGGCCATTGTCAGTCTGAACAAGGTGGAAGTCACAACAGTTGTGGGAACAGCTCCGGTGCTGCCGTCGGTAGTAGAAGCAGTGTATAGCGATAAGACGGTCAGATCCCTGCCTGTGCTATGGCAGGATATCGACCCGGTTCAATACAGCACCATTAGGAGCTTCACGGTAACCGGAGCGGTCTATGGCACGGATGTGCCAGCAATCGCCAATGTGGCTGTAATTGATGAAGATTCGCCGCAGCATTACCCGTGAAGAAATGGCAGTCATCACCACCCGTATCCTGAAGGCGGCGGGAGACGAACTGCCGAAGAAGCATGAAGCCGTCAAGTTCAGCGACACACCGCTAATCTCGGCTTTTGCCCGGGATGCGGTGAATCTCATGACTGAAGGAGGCTTCATCGAAGGCAGAAGCTCAGGCAGTGTTGCTCCGAAGTCACAGGCCACGCGGGCGGAAGCAGCGGTGCTTGTGGCAAGAGTAATGGGATTGATTTAGGCTGGAAATCACATTCGATGAGAGGCTGCTTCAGGTAAGGAACACAAAGATTAGTTCTACAGATAGCTTCCGCAACAAGAAGAGGACCGGCCCAAATGGCCGGTCCTCTTCTTGTTGTAATACTTTAGAAATACATGTCTACTTTGTGTGGTTAGTAATTTAGCGCTGCGCGGATTCGGCCCCCAGACTTTGCAGCCACTCCAACAGTTCAGCAGCGTTGCTGCGCCTCGCGGCGTCCAGGGGAGTGAGGCCGTCCCACCCGGAGATCCAGTTCAGCTCCGCCCCGCGGCCGAGCAGGTATTCGGCCGCGCTTCGTTGTCCGCCATGGCAGGCACACCAGAAAGCGACGGTCAGCTCGTCCGGGGTGGAAGCAGCACTTGCTCCCCAAGGATAGCGGCGGGAGAGCAACTCACCGGCGAAATGGGCCTCCATCAGCCCAAGCAGGCCCAGGGCAGCCGCATGCCAGAGCGCGGGCTTAGCCCCGCGCTCAACCAGCCGGTGCGCCGCCTTCCACTGGGAGAAAGCCACCGCATCGTCCAGCGGTGTGCCGCCGGCGATCACTGCGCCGGAGGCCTCAATGTCGGCCCCGGCATCGAGCAGGAGGTCCAGTACCTCGACATCATCGCAGCTCGCCGCCCAATGCAGCGGCGTCTCGCTGTGATGCCCGTCGAACCGGGTGTTCAACTCGGCCCCGGCCTCAATCAGCGCGGTTACAACCGCTGCGTTGTTGGGGAAATGCCCCGGCCAGTCGGTGGCAATATGCAGCAGGGTGCGCGATCCTCCGCTGGATGTCCCCCCGCTGCTATCGGCGTGGTCTGTTCCAGCATTGCCTGTCACAGCGTTGCTTGCAACCTCCGCGCCGATTCCGGTAATTCTTGCTGTAGCCAGCCTGGGATTCCCGGCAAGCAGCTGCTTAAGCGAAGATACGTCGCCCGTATGAATCGCTTCAACAACAGAGATCACCAGCGGGTCGTCACTAGCCATCCAGATGATATCCTCATCGCTCATAAGATTAATCCCTCCGGCTCCGTATTATTGACTGTAGTATAACCTCCTTGTGCTTCACATTCAATTACACTACGCCTTCAACTTAACACTCGTTCTGAACGAAGCATCCTGTGGCTGCGGTTATTCACTAACCTCAGGACCACTCTGCACCCCGGTGCTAACCGCATCAGTGAAGGTGTCTGTGGTGTGGAAGTAATAGGAATGCTGGCCCGGGGGCAGCTTGGTCTTGTATTGATAGATTCGGCCGTCTGCATAATTCGTGTCTCCCGGATTTAGAGGCTGCATTTTGCGGACAACGCCGTCCAGGACAAGCTCCATCACAAATGGAGGCTGATTGTCTGCGTCGGTATAGGTTACATTGAAGGTGAACTCGGTCTGTGGAGTGCCTTCTATAAGATCCACACCTCCTGAAGTTAAGGTCGGCACGCTTCCGCTGACTTTATTGGTCGCTTTGATCTCGTCAACCAGCATTTGCCCCGGAGTGACGGTATTCTGCTTCAGCCAGATGGACATCTTCAGCGTCCGTTTATCGATGGCAGGTGTCAGGGCATTGAGATCGAATTGCAGATCACTCCAGTCGGAGGGAACCTCGATCCAGCCGCCGGTCAGATTGTAGGTTCGTTTGCCGTCACTGAGCTCAATCCGGGTCCTGAGATCAGGAGAGGCAGGATTCTTCAGCGTAATATTCAAATATTGATAGCCGCTCAGATCGACCACATCGTTCCAAGGCTGGAACTTGGCCGCAGAATTCACACTGGCCGGTGTCTGGGCGAATTGGCCCGCAGAGCGTCCATCAGCAGTAAGCTTGGTGAACGTTCCCGTGCCGCCATTTTGATTATACCAGTTGACCCAGGTGGTGTTGGCCGCTGAACCGCCCCAGAACCCTGCCCCGCCAAAATCATCATATAACAGCGGAGTGGAAGGGTCCGGCAACGGTGGAGCTACGGTGTAATGAGTGGAGCTATAGGTGTAGCCGCCGGAAGGGTCTTTGGCGCGGACATCGACTCTCCGGTTCGTATAAGGCAAGGATTGGCTCTCATCAATGAGCGCAGCGTAGACAGCGCCGCTCACCGAGGAATATACATTCCCGGAGACGGTCATCGGCTGATACGGCAATCCGGTTGCCGCATATTCCACATCGCTCAGCCCATCCCCCGCCTGGGCAAAAACAGTCACCGCTCCGCGCACCCATTCCCCAATCACCGGAGAGAGGACCGGCAAGGCAGGCGGCACCGCTGCATGATCTGTGCCTGTCCCCGGAGTGGCGCTTAATCCCATGACTGTATAGAGCAGTCCGGCTTGGATGCTAATACTGAATTCGTTGTACCGCCACTGATTGGTATCATCCAGATAGAGGGAACGGTCCTCATACCACGGACTTACACTGCTTTTATTCTTAGGGTCCTTCATATTAGGCCCGCTGACCATCGCTCCCGGAAGGATAATCCCGGTGTCACCCGCAGTATTGGATTCCTCATTGTAGCGGGTATGCGGGAACATCACATGATGGGTGCCGATGCCCGATACCCAGCTGATATTCCACGGATTCTCTCCGAATACCCAGTACATTCCTTTCACCACTGCCTGAAGTGCTGCCGGGTCACCGAATAATTCGTAATACCGCAGCAGGTCCCCCAGATAAGAAGCGTGAGGCTCGTTCACCCCGAAGTTCTTGAACTGGTTCAGGACCCCATACGGGGTATCATCGGTCATGGAGAGGAAGTAATCCGCCTGCCCCTTCAGCAGGCTGTGAATATGGGATTGCGTTGCAGCCTCGGCAACCGGATAGAATTCAGCCATGGACAGCGGGCTCATATCCCAGTAGTTGGTGGAGGAGATGTCTCCCAGAGTCAGCGCGTTAATGGTAGCTGTAGCAGCATTCTTGTACTTGGCTTCGCCGGTCAGCAGGTACAGCTCCACATCTGCCAGCAGCTTGGAATTAGGGATGCCTCCTCTGGTGGAGTAAGATCCGATGGGACCGTCAGGATGGGCAACCACATATTCATAAAAGGTAACCGCCGCGTTCTCGCATTGATTGGCGAAATCCGTCAGCTCCGCAATCTGGGATGCCGCGATATCACCTTCGCTAATCGCAGTACGGATGGCCCGTGCGGTTGCGGCAAGCGTGCCTGCGGACTTGGCGGAGCCGCCGACACTCAGGTCCGTCAGCTTCCGGTCATCGGCGGTGCCGGAGATGTTGTCAGTAGATTTCTCGGGATGAACGAAAGAAGCATTATTCCGCAGATTATACATCTCCCCGCCGAGCTGATCTGCGAACTTAATGAGGTATTCACTGCCGAAGATCGCTTCATCGACCAGATCCGGGATACCATTGCTGTCGTTATCGTACTTCACGCTGTCTTGGTCAGCATACCGTGTATAAGCCAAGGCAATCTCTGCGCCGACCCATTGGTTGCCGCCATATTTGCCGTAATCCCCGGCATCATACCAGCTTCCCGTCAGATCATAATGGGTCAGGCCGTCAGCAGACTGGGCATCATCCAGATGACCTGCGGCATGGTAGAGCTTGGCCGAAGGAGCGACGCTGCTGTAGCCTGCCGGATAAGCGTCACTGGTCGCTACGGAGGCCCGTTGAAGCCGGTAAAAGGCCGTCATTTCATCCTTATATTGATCCCACAGATTCGGAGCGATCTCAAAAGAGTAGGAATATACCTGATTACTCCGCACTCTATACTGGTTCCCTGAGTCAGTGACAGGTGCGAAGCCGATGGAGTAGACATGCTTGTTCCAATGCAGACCCTCATAGGTCATGGTCCCTGAATAGACTACATTAGTCCCGTCCAGTATTTCATAAGTGGCATCTGTGACGGTGGTGTCTGAGATGAGCTTGGCATTCTTGAGATCACCTGCGCTATATCCGGCCTGACTCACGGCAATATCAATTACGGAGGAGGCCTGGACAACACTCAGCGTCTGGACACTGGTAGCGACTTCATCCGAGGTCGTATCGGTAGTGCGGAAATAGTAGGTATGGGACCCGGCCGGAAGCTTCGTCAAGTACCTGTAGCTTTTGCCGTCGGTGTAAGTCTGATCGGCGGGGGCCGTCTCGCGCATGGCATAGGCGGTATCATCAATGATGACTTGGACGGCAAAAGGAGCCTCATTATCCGGGTCGGTATACGTGGCTTCAAAGGTGAAATTGGTGTTCTGGTTGTAGCTGCCGTCCGTATTGGCTGTCATCCCTGCCGGGCTTAGCTGGGGAGCGGACCCGCTGGATGCTGTAGTGAACACAATATCATCGACCAGCATCTCCCCGTAAGTCCCGCCGCCTTGCCGCAGCCAGATTTCCAGCTTCACCTTCTTCTTCTGAATCTTGGGCGACAAGGCATCGAGATCGAACTGCAGATCGGTCCAGGCAGCCGTGGCGGGAACATAGCCTCCGGTCAGATTGTAATTGGTAATCCCGTCGCTGATGACGACACGAATAAGGGACTGGGCATACCCTGCATTGTTCAGCGACAGATTCATATAACGGTAGCCTGAGAGATCGAAGGTCTCGTTCATCGGCTGAAACTTGGCCCAGGAGGAAGAGGAGGCTGGGGTTTGCGTGAATTTTCCTATGGTGCGGGTGCCTTGTGTGGTCTTGGTGAAGGTTCCGCTCCCGCCGCTCTGATTGAACCAGTTGGTCCAGTTCTGCTTGAACACTCCTCCGCCGGCGAAATTATCATACAAGAGAGGGTGAGCGGGACCCGGCAAGGGAGCGACAGCAGCGGCGGCAGGCCGGGGGGACAGAGCAACACTGCATAGAATTAACAACAGACTGAGGCTTACAGATACGAGTTTGTTAAATTTCTGGGGGAATGGACTTCGGATGAACATCGTAGAACCTCCTCATAATGGAATATCGTTAACCCGGCTCTCCTTTCTTTTATATGAAAACGCTTGCAAAAGTAGCATAAAAGAGTTACTATCACTAATCCATGATGAATTACAGGAAATATGTGATCTATACTAGGGGTGTAAAGGGGCTATACCTATGAAACGGGGGACGAATAGAAGATGGCGGCACAACATGCGGAAATAGATCACAGAAAAGCGGAAATAGATCATCTACGCTTATTTATTGCAAGTGTACTGTGGTACACAGAAGAACCTGAAGCTGCCTGGCGATGAATTGGCAATCGAAAGAGGGGGACATCATGTATAAAATTCTCGTTGTGGATGATGAGCCGAGAGTGAGTGCGGGGATCCGGAATTTCCTGCTCACTTCGGAGTTGAACATCACGGAGGTAGAGACGGCCATCAATGGCTTTGAAGCGATTGACTACTTACGGATGGACCATTATGATCTGGTGCTTACCGATATCCAGATGGGCCGGATGAGCGGAATTGAATTAATGGAGAATATCTATATGGAGCAGTGGAATGTTCCGGTGATTGTCATTTCGGCCCATGAGAAGTTTGATTTCGCCAAAAAATCGCTCCGGCTGGGAGCCAAGGATTATCTGGTGAAGCCGGTGGAGCGGACGGAACTGCTGCGGGTAGTCCGCAAAGCGTTAACCCAGAAGGAGCTTCCGGAGAAAAGCACGCAGGCGGAGCACAATCACATTCAGAATCATTCCCGGCGCGAGGAGTGGCTGATGGAGCTGGTTACCGAGCGGAATCTGACGCAGCAGGATATTGAAGAGATCACCGGCGAATTGGGCGGCCTGCTGCAAGGACCCTATTTCGGAGTGATCACCATCCGGATAGATTATAGCCAGGCCGGATTCAGCCGCCAGCAGGTTACGCTGCATGACCGCAAGCTGCTGAAATATGCAGCCCTCAATATTATGAACGAAACGTTGTCCGAATGGGACGGCCTAACCTTTAACGGCTTTGGCCATTCGATCATCAGCATCATCCAGTTATCCGCCGAAGATATGGGGGACCCCCAGGTTAGAGTGCACTCCCAGATCCAGATGATCGGGCAGATGATCGCCATGAACCTGAAGCAGCATTTGAATGCGGAGGCGATTATCGGACTCAGCACACTTGGCGGGGGGATCTCCACGCTTCCCGGACTGCTGGAGGAAGCGGATGCGGCTGCCGGGCGGAGCAGTGTTCATCCCGGGCAAAAGGTGTTCTATTATGGCGACATCGTCATGCAGGAGCATCTTAACAGAGAGCAGCAGCAGACGGATTCGGCGCAGCAACAGCCGCAGGACCCGGCCGCAGACCCGAGTGTCATCTCACGGATTACTAGCTACATCCAGAACCATTACCGGAATCCGGCGCTGAAGATTCAGGATATCTCCGAGGAGGTCCATTTCAGCGCGGCCCATCTGGGTTATATTTTCAAACGCGATATGAAAACCAACCTCTGGGACTATGTGACCGCACTGCGGATGGAAGAGGCCAAGCGCCTTATGATTGCTACCGACAAGAAGCGGTATGAGGTTGCCTATGCGGTAGGGTATGAATCGCCGGAGCACTTCAGCCGGATGTTCAAGCGGGTGCTGGGCCTCACTCCGGCAGAATTCCGCAAAAAGGCCAGAGGAGGGGACCGGGCTGAAGCTGAAACCTAAACTCAAACTCAAGCTCAAACATAAAGTCATCCTCGCCTTCCTGCTCTGCATCGTTCTCCCTTTTATCGTGGTGGGCTGGATTTCAGCTTATGTGGCGCTTCACACCATCAAGGAAGAGGTCGGCAGTACCACCCTGCAGCTGGTGAAGCAGAATCATGTGACCCTGGACAAAACCATATCGGCGATCAATGACCGGACGATCACGCTGCTGGATAATCATTTTTTCAGCAATCCGGCGGGGTACAGCTTCTGGACGGGAATTGATACCCTGAATGAAATCCAGCAGGCCGACAACATTCTGGAGAGCTGGTCTACCGGCGGCACGGAATATGCGATATATATGAAGAACATTGAGCGCAGAGATACACCGTTCGATCTGTCCCATAAGACCAAAGGATTCAAATATCTGGATCAGGTGAACAGCGGATTGCCGGATGTGATGGTCAATCAGATGGATGTCAGCGGGGCAGGGACGCTGCGCGTAATGCCTTCAGCTACGGGCGAGCGAACGGTCTCCTTCATGCGCAGTATTCTGAATCCCCGGAATTATAACGAAGCGATCGGGCTGCTGGTCGTCCATAAGGTTGAGGTGATGCTGACCCGGGATATGGTCTCGGTGGAGCTGCCTGCTGCGGCCGGAGCTTTCTTATTCAATGATAACGGGGAGCTGCTGATGTCCACCGGGTCAGGCAGCATTTCTGCGGCCGAAATTGACAAGAACGTAGAACCGGACGCCGCTTACGGCTATACTTTCGCCGAGGAAGGCGGGGAGGAGTGGCTCTATGCGTATTCGGACAGCTCCAGATTCCACACCCGGTTATTGTACAAAATCCCGCTGGCATCCATAACCGGCAAGCAAGTCTGGTTTCAAAAGCTGCTGGTGCTCATCTCCTTTGTTTTTCTGGCTTTTGTCCTGATGTTTGTTCTCTATCTGGTAAGACTTGTCGTCAAGCCGGTCGTGAAGCTCGTCTCTGTGATGAAAATTTATGAGCCCGGCATTAAGCTGCCGTTGTCCGAGGAGCCGCTCCGGCATGATGAATTCGGCATTTTGCAGGGATCATTTGTGAAAATGACCCGCAGGCTGGACCATTCGATAGAAGAAAACTACGGGATGAAGCTGAAGCAGAAGGAATATGAGCTGCTGATGCTCCAATCCCAGATTACCCCCCATTATCTGTACAACACCCTGGACTCGATCTACTGGTATGCGCTGGATAGCGGAAATATCGAGGTAGGAGAGATGGTCAGGGACTTGTCCATGCTGCTGCGCATCGGACTTAGCCGGGGCCGGACCATGATTACGGCCGGGGAAGAACTGGAGCATGCCCAGGCATATACCCGGCTGCAAACCAAACGTTATCCGGGGACCTTTGAGGTCTGGTGGCACATTGAGGATACCTTGAGGGACTATGAGACGCCCAAGGTCATTATCCAGCCGCTGATCGAGAATGCCATTCTTCACGGCGTACGCGGGATGGATGGAGAAGGAGAGATCCGGGTATCGGCTGTTCAAGCGGAAGGAACGCTCCGCTTCATCGTAGAGGACAACGGGCATCTGCCGGTAGATCTGGAGGAGCTTGCCGCCATTCTGCGGGAAGAGCATAGTGCAAGAGGCTACGGTATCCGCAACGTGCACCAGCGTATCCAGCTCCATTACGGCGAGGCCTACGGATTAACCTATGAGCGAACCGGGGAGGGGTGGACACGGGCGATCATTACCTTGCCGCTGCGCCCGACGAAGACCGAACCTGCCGGTAACTGAGTGATAAAAGATCACATTTTTACGGGAATCCATCATCGAAGCTGTGGCGGGATGGTTCTATAATTAGTCCATGAAAGGAGTAATGGACATGAGTAGAACCACCGGATTCTCAAGATTTATCCATGCCATGTGGAAGTACAAGGCGCTGACACTGATGCTGCTGCCTGCAGTGCTTGTCCTGCTGGCACACAGCTATCTGCCGATGTTCGGCATCTTTATTGCCTTCAAGAATGTGAATTATCTGGACGGGATTTGGGGCAGTCCCTGGGTAGGCTTCGATAATTTCCAGTTCCTGTTCTCCTCGGGGGATATGTGGAGAATTGTAAGAAACACGCTACTGTACAGCTTGACCTTTATGATTATGAACCTGGTGCTGTCGGTATCGATTGCGGTAGCCATCAATGAGATCCGGCGGCGGCTGCTGGCGAAGGTGTACCAGAGCTTCATCATCCTGCCGCACTTCCTGTCCATGGTAGTGGTGAGTTATCTCGTATACGCTTTCCTGCAGCCGGATCACGGCTTCATTAATGCCACAGTGCTTAAGGCCTTCGGGCAAGATCCGGTCTTCTGGTACTCGGAGAAGGAATATTGGCCTTACATCCTGGTGTTTGTCAACGCCTGGAAGCATGCAGGCTTCGGCGCAGTGATCTATATCGCGGCGATTGCCGGAATTGATCCGGAATATTACGAGGCGGCGCTGATTGACGGAGCTTCCAAGTGGAAGCAGATTACGCATATCACGCTCCCTTTTATACGGCCGGTCATCATTATTATGACGATTCTGTCCATGGGCAGCATCTTCAGCTCCGACTTCGGTCTGTTCTTCCAGGTACCAATGAATTCAGGAGCGCTGTATCCGGTAACAGATACCGTTGATACGTATGTCTACCGCGCCCTGATGCAGCTCAATGATATCGGGATGTCCTCGGCGACGGCGCTGGTCCAATCGGTGGTGGGCTTCATTATGGTCATTGCCACCAACAGTATGGTCAGACGGATTGACCGGGAACAGGCATTATTCTAATCAAAGGAGAATCATCATGGCGAATGACACCAGCAGCTCGATCGGCGGAAACTCCGCATTATCAAATGTACTTTTAAATCTGGCCTTTGTGATCCTCTCACTCCTTTGCTTTTTGCCTGTTCTGCTTGTGATCATTGTCTCCTTCACAGACGGGCAGTCCATTCTGACTCAGGGGTACAGCTTCATTCCGAATAAGTGGTCCTTCATTGCCTATGAGTCGATCTTCAAGGACTGGATGACGATTGTGTCGGGATATCGCGTGAGTTTCACCATCACTATTGCAGGTACAGCGCTTAGCGTGCTGCTCATGGCAATGTATGCTTATCCCATCTCGCGTGCGGATTATCCGTTCCGTAATGTGTTTACCTTCTTCTTATTCTTCACGATGTTGTTCAATGGCGGGATGGTCAGCAGATATCTGATCTATACGCAGGCGCTGCATATCAAGGATTCGTATATGGCGCTGATTCTGCCCATGCTGATTGTGCCGTTCAACGTTATTATTATGCGGACCTTCTTCCAGACGACCATTCATCCGGCTGTGATCGAATCGGCCAGAATTGACGGTGCGGGGGAGCTGAGAATCTTCCTGCGGATCGTTCTGCCGCTCTCGTTGCCGGTCCTGGCGACCATGGCCCTGTTCAGTACGATCGGCTATTGGAACGACTGGTTCAATGCGCTGCTGTATATCACCAGCGAGGACAAATATCCGCTGCAGTATTTGATGATGCGTGTCCTCAACGATGTGCAGTATCTGCGCAATAATGTGGAGCTGGCTGCCCAGAATCCCAATATGATGAAGAATCTTCCGAACGAATCCCTGCAGATGGCTATGGCGGTGATCGGGATGGGACCGATTCTGATTGCGTATCCGTTCTTTCAGAAGTATTTTGTCAAAGGGCTGACGGTAGGGGCAGTGAAAGGATAAAGCGCGGTGGAACCGGCATCAGCACAGGCTGCCTGCCGTTCTATATAAAAGCATGATCATACAGGAGGGTTCATATGACAAAGTTAAAAGGGCGCAGAACGCTATTCACGGCGATGGCTCTAATGCTGGCGTTATCCTTGCATGCGTGCTCCGGCGGCAATAACGGGGGTTCTGCCGAACCGGCAGCTTCCAGCGGCGCGGCTGCCACGAATAGCACGAGCAGCGCAGAGCCTGCCGGTGGCGCGGAAGCACTTAAGCCTTACGAGGTCTCGATTATCTACTTCGGGGCGCCGCAGCGGGATGATGCGCTTGTGGAAGCCAAGCTCAGTGAATATTTCAAAGAGAAATTCAATGCCACCGTGGATCTTCAGCCGATTGCCTCCAGCGAATACAAGCAGAAGACGGAGCTGATGCTGAATGCCGGTGAGCCGATGGATCTGGTATTTACCGCCTCATGGCTTAATTTCTTCGGCAATGTGGCCAAGGGCGCGTTCCTCGATCTCGATGATCTGCTGGCCAAATACGGGCAGGGCATTACGGAGAACCTGAATCCGATCTATCTGGAGGCTCCGCGCTACAAAGGCAAATTATACGGCATTCCGACCAACAAAGAGATTACCCAGGGCAAGGCCTACACGTACCGCAAGGATATCATCGACAAGTACAATATCCCGATTGACGACATTAAGACGATGTCGGACTTTGAACCCTGGTTCAAGCTGCTGAAGGAGAAGGAGCCGGAGCTGATTCTGGACTTCATCAAGGAATCGGGCGAAGGCATGATGTATGAGACCCGCTCGAACTTCCGCGCCATCGGACCGACGCCGAACAAGATTCCGTTATTCTTATACGACTATACAAATACGGATAACATCCAGATTAAGTCGGTGGTCGATCCCGAGATTTCCGCGATTGCCAAAGCGGAGTATGAGTTGAACCGCAGCTATTACGAGAAGGGCTATATCAACAGCGATGCTGCGACTACAACGACAGAGATCGGGGATTTACGCAAGCAGGGCAAGATCTGGATGCAGCAGGCGGTCTGGAAGCCGGGCGCGGATATTGAGCTGAAAATCGCCTCGGACAATAAATATGATTTCGTGTCCAAGGTAATTGAAGAGCCTATCGTGACCACGGATCTGGCAGCCGGATCGATGTTCTCCATCTCCCGGACCTCCAAGGACCCGGAGCGGGCGATGATGGTCTTGAATGCGCTGCATACCGATCCGTATGCCGTGAACCTGTTCGTTAACGGGATCGAAGGCACCCATTACAAGAAGATCAGCGAGAACCGGATCGAGCCGATTGCCGATTCCGGGTATGGCACTTCTGCCCTGTTCTGGGTGGTCGGCAATCAGCTGATCAATTATCTGAAGCCGGGCCAGCCGGATGATCTGTATACAAGCTGGAAGCAATTCAATGATGAGGCCAAACGTTCGCCGCTGCTGGGCTTCGTCTTCGATGAATCGCCGGTGAAGAACGAGATTACCCAGCTAACCTCGGTCATTGGTGAATACCGGGCTGCCAGCACAGGGGCGATTCCTGACCCTGCCAAGATGCTTACGGAACGCAATGAGAAATTGAAGAAAGCCGGTATTGAGAAGGTCAAGACCGAACTGCAGACCCAGATTGATGCCTGGAAAGCAGCGCAATAACAGACCATGGAAAGGGTGGCAGGAGGTCCGTTGTTTCCGGACTTCCTGCCCTCTAATTTGTAGACGAGAAAGGAAGACCTAGAGACTATGGAGACTTGGATCAACGAAGCCTGGGACTATGCCCAGGACAAATTAAGCCGCACACGGAGCCGGATCGGCGCCACCTTCCCCAATGCCACCTACGGCGGACAATATGATGCGCGTGACCCGGATTGCTGGACCAACGGATTCTGGCCGGGCATTCTGTGGCTGGCTTACCGGACCACGGGCGATGAGGAATACCGGCGCATTGCCGAGAGCTGCGAGGAGCAATTAGACGCGCCTCTTCAGGAATATGAACAGCTCCATCACGATAACGGATTCCTCTGGAGTCTGTCAGCGGTTGCCGATTACAAGCTCACCGGGAACAGGTTGTCCAGGAGAAGAGGGCTGATCGCTGCCAGCCATTTAGCCAGCCGGTTCAATCTCAAGGGGAACTTCATCCGTGCCTGGCTGCATGAAGGCAGTGAAGGTCTGGCAATCATCGACTGCATGATGAATCTTGGACTGCTGTACTGGGCCAGCGGGGAACTGCAGGACCCCCGGTACCGTCACATCGCCGTCGCCCATTCGGAAATGGCGCTGCGGGAATTCATCCGGGAGGACGGATCGGTGCATCATATCGTCCGGTTCGATCCTGAGACAGGAGAGCGGATCGAAGCGCTGGGCGGACAAGGGTATAGTCCGGATTCTGCCTGGTCGCGCGGATCGGCCTGGGCGATCTACGGATTCGCGATCGGATACCGGTATACGGGTGACATCCGGTTCATGAATGCTGCCAAGGCGGCAGCGGATTTCTTCGCTGCTGCGCTGCCGGAGGATCTGGTGCCGCCCTGGGATTTCCGCGCACCTGCCGATCAGCTATGGGCCAAAGATTCCACGGCTGCTGCCTGCGCGGCCAGCGGAATGCTGGAGATGGCTTATCTGCTGGAGGGTGAAGAAGCCGACCGGTACCGGAAGCTCGGCAGTGCCATCACGGAATCGCTGTTCCGCCATTACGCGCCGGAGGACCCGGCGGAAGAAGCGCTCATTACCAAGGGGACCGGCAGCTTCCCGGCTGGTGCGGAAGTCGAGGTGCCGATCATTTACGGCGACTATTTCTTCCTGGAAGCCTTGCTGAAGCTCAAGGGAGAGCATGAAATCTTTTGGTAGAGGGAATAGATTCATGGCAAGGAAGGAGGACCTGATTTGAGTAAAAGAAGAGTGGACCATGTCGATCCGTTTATCGGCGTGGACGGGGAGAATAACTGCCTGTGCGGGCCTTATCTGCCGAACAGCATTGTAAGGCTTGGACCGGATACCCTGCCGCCGCACCTATCCCACGGGTACGACAGCTCGCGGCCGATTATCCGGTTCAGCCATACCCATGTCAGCGGAACCGGTGGCGGCGGGCGTTATGGCAATGTCGGCTTCACCCCCTATACCGGAATGCCGCGGTTTCAGTTAGACCCCTATGAGAAGGGGGATGAACATGCCGAAGCAGGGTATTACAGTGTGAAGCTGCTGCCTGCCGCTATCCAGGCTGAATTGACCAGCACGATGCGGACCGGAGTCCACCGTTACAGCTATCCGGCTGATGCATCGGCGGGCTTGCTGATTGACGGAGGGGCGGTCATTCAGGTTGGCGGGGATGAGCCGGGGAAGACCACCGGAGTTTCGACCGGGGGATATATTGAAGTTCTATCCGAATATGAGCTGGCAGGCCGCTGCGACCTGCGCGGAGGCTGGGGGCATGAATTCCCTTATTCCGTCTACTTCTATATCCGCTTCGACCAGCCGATACAGAGCCATATGCTGATGGATGCGGGCGGAGTACGCCAAGGGGCGTCTGTGGATGGCCCGAATTGCAAGGCCTCCCTTAGCTTCGGCAACTGCGGAGTCCTGGTGGCGAAGACTGGCATTTCTTATGTAAGTACTGGCAAGGCCAGAGCCAGTGTGGACCGGGAAGCGTCCGCCGGATTCGATGACATACGCCAGGCGGCTAGTAACATCTGGGAGGATAAACTCAGCAGGGCCACCGTGGAAGGGGGGAGCGGAGAGCATACCCGGCTGTTCTATACCCTGATGACCCGTCTGTTCTGTATGCCGAGTGACCTCGGAGTTGACGATGAGAACTTTGCCTGGGAATCAGGGGTCCGGCATTATACCGACCTGTACGCGCTCTGGGATAGTGTGCGGAACGCGAATTCGTTGATTACACTGCTCGATCCGCAGCTTGAAGCGGATATCCTGAATTGTCTGCTGGATATCGCGGATCATACCGGCTGGCTGCCGGACGCCTGGATCATGGGGCATAGCGCCATGATCCAAGGGGGAAGCTCCGCAGATATTCTGTTCTGTGAAGCTGCGCTGAAGAAGCTTGAGGGCATCGACTATGCGAAGGCCCTGAAGCAGATGCGCAAGAATAATGAGGTTCCCTCGCCGGATACCTGGCTCTACGGCCGTCATCTGAAGGATTACCACTCCTTAGGCTACCTGTCCACGGATGTGAAGAAGAACTGTGTCTCCCGTCATATGGAATATGCCTATCAGGACTGGTGTATCGGCCGTCTAGCCGAGGAGCTTGGGCAGGCGGAGACGGCAGCAGAGTACTACGACAGCTCGAAGAAGCTGTGGAATCTGTGGCGGGAGGATCTGCGCACCTTCGCGCCTCGGCGGCCAGACGGGGAATGGGTGAAATCATTTGACCCGGAATCCTGCCTGCCGGATTCATGGAATGATCCGTATTTCTATGAGGGCACCAGCCTGCAATGGTCGTTCAGCACCCATCATGATTTTCATGGACTGGTTGAACGGCATGGGGGGAAGGAGGCATTCATCCGGCATTTGGATTATTTTTTTGACGGGGGATTCTATAACTCCAAAGAAACCATGCTGCATATTCCTTATCTCTATATTTATGCAGGAAGACCGGATAAGGCTGCGGACCGGGTCCGGGAATGTCTGGAGACCTACTTCAAGGCTGAACGTGATGGACTAGGGGATAACGAGGATATGGGCTGCCAGAGTGCCTTCTTCATTTGTTCTGCTATGGGCTTGTATCCGTTGATGGGTCAAGACCTCTATTTCCTCGTTCCCCCGGTATTCAATAAGGTGACGCTGCTGCTGGGCGCACAGGCGAATCCGGTTCCTCTGACGATTGAGACTATAGGAGAAGGCAGCGGGTCCGGCAAAAGGTATATTCTGTCTGCTTCGCTTAACGGTCAGGCATTGAACCGCGCCTGGGTCCGCCATGAAGAAATCGCCGGAGGAGGCACGATTCTCCTGGAGCTGGGTGCTGAACCCGGGGAGTGGGGAAGCCTAATTCCACCTTCTCCGCTCGCGGAGCGGGAGCCAGATAAACAACCGTCAAGGTAGGGCAGTCGGCTCAAGGAGAGAATATCCATGCAGAGCTTAAAAAACAAATGGCTGCAATACATCTCTGGAGATAAGCTTCGCCCTGAATCGCTGAAGCGGGTCAGCAATGACCTGGACACGATGCTCATTCAACAGGAACTTCTGTGGGCAGATATTCCGGTTCAGGAGAATGCTGCGGATGTATTTCAGATCATCCTCCGTTTGAAGGAGATGGCCATCGCGCTGAAGTCTCCTGAGTGTCCCTATTATATGGACTATTCATTAAGGCTAAGGATCATTTATGGATTAGAATGGCTGTCTGAGCATAGATACAACGAACTCTGTCAGCCCTATGGCAACTGGTGGTATTGGGAGATTGGGGTGCCGATCGCGCTGCTGGAGACCCTGCTGCTCATGGAGGAGCTGCTGGATAAGGAGTTCCTAGAGCACCTGCTCCTCCCCGTAGACAAATATGTGGGCGATCCGGCGTTTCATGCGCGGTGGTTCGCGGCTGAGGCCCTGCCGTGTACCGGAGCGAATCTGGTCTGGAAATCTACGGCGGCTGCCCTTACTGCTGTGATTCAGGGCGACGGGCAGAAGCTGTCCGCAGCCCGGAATGCGCTGCTTCCGCTGTTCAGGAATGCCAGTGAAGGGGATGGCTTCTATGAAGACGGCTCCTTTATTCAGCATGACAAGTATGCCTACACCGGGGGATATGGGGTTTCACTGCTGCATGATGTGGTCCGCCTGATGGTATGGCTTCACGGTACTCCCTGGGCATTGCCGGGCGATGCCCGGGATCTGACAGCCGGGTGGATAGAGCGTTCCTTTGTACCGCTTATGTTCAGGGGTTCTATGCTGGATATGGTGAGCGGCCGGGAGGTTTCGCGCGAGGATTCGCAGAATCATGAGAGCGGACATTCCGTGATTACCTCCTGCTTACGCTTCTCGCGCATACTGGGTGAGGCGGATCAAGTACGCCTGCTCTCCAGGGTGAAAAAGTGGGTGCTGGCAGATACGTATAAATCGTATATCGCCGAAGCTCCGCCGGATACCGCAGCCTGGACCGGAGCACTGTTGGACGATGAACTTATGCCGCCAGCCCCGGAGGAATCCTGCTGCAAGCTGTTTGCCCATATGGACCGGGCGGTGCTGCAAGGTCCGGGTTTTGCCTACTCTATCAGTATGTTCTCCAGCCGGATCTACAGCTATGAATCTATCAACAGGGAGCATCTGAAGGGCTGGTATACTTCGTATGGCATGGGTCTTCTGTACAATAGTGACCTGGGGCAATATGCGGATGGCTACTGGCCGACGGTTGATCCCTACCGCTTGCCTGGAACTACGGTAACGAAGACATTGCAGGAGGATGGAGCCGGGCAAGGCCGCTTAAGCACTAAGGCTTATGTTGGTGGGGCTGTGCTTCATAACCAATACGGCGCCATTGCGATGGAGCTTCAGGATGTTGTGAACGAAGCCGACGGACTGACTGCGCTCAAAAGCTGGTTTTTGTTCGGTAACCGCATTGTGGCCTTAGGTTCGGGCATTCAGAGCCGTAATTCCGCCAGAGTGGAAACGATTATAGAAAACCGGAAATTGAACCCGGCAGGAGACAATAGGATTACCACAGACGGAACAGAGATTTGCCGGACTCCGGGGTATGCGGAGACCGAACTCCTTGACCCCAAGTGGATTCATATGGCTGGCGGTGATAGGGAAGCGGATGTGGGGATTATTTTTCCGGCAAGCTGCCGTGTCCATACCTTATGCGAGGCCCGGCAAGGAAGCTGGAAGGCTATCAACGACGCCGGTTCCTCTGCGGCAATCGAGAGATTCTATCAGACGCTCTGGTTCGATCATGGAACAGCGCCGGAGGGCGATACCTATGCCTATGTGCTGTTGCCTGGGTGGAGTGAAGAAGAAACAGCTGGTTTCGCCGGGGATTCAAGCCTACGGATTGTGGAATTGAATGAACGGGTGCATGCGGTGGAAGATACCGGATTAGGGCTATTCGCCGTGCATTTCTGGCAGCCCGGCTGGTATAGCTGCGGTGGGATTGCTTGCAGCAGTCCAGCCTCTATTGTTCTGCAAAGGACTCCGGCTGGCTGGAGTCTGGCTATATCCGATCCGACACAACTGCAGCGCCGTCCCATCGTAGTGGAGCTTGATATCGAAGTGGATCGGCCTGTTACGGCTGTGATCCACAAGTCAGACCGGATCATGGTTGACCTTGGTGACCCCGGAAAGGTGAGACTGGTGTTCGACCCTGATGGTGCCGGGGGCGCCTCGTTCCATGTGGAGCTTGTTTGAGCTTGGGACTTGGCGAATCTATGAATATGCGCTTCAAGTGAATGACACTGCTTGAGTATGGTAGAATAATCCCAATGATTTTAGAGGGGGAGTACCATGCAGATTTCAATAACCGAAGATTTCGCAGATGAACGATTCAGGCAGTTCGTAAGGGACAACTTCTGCGGTGGCCGTGATTCAATCTTCAAGAGTGATCTTGACAGCGTGACCATACTGAAGCTTGAGGGCTGCAAGTTCTCAAGTCTACAGGGGATCGAACACTTTACGGCGCTTCAGGAGCTGGATTGTTCGTACAATGAGTTAACCGTGCTTGACCTTGGCCAGAATGAGGAACTGGTTACTGTGAACTGCCGGAGCAACCGGCTGATTGAGCTGAATTCTCAGCCTATTCGCCTGTTGAAGGAACTGGACTGTAGCAGGAATCAGATCCGTACACTGGACCTCAGCCAGAATACTGCGCTGGAGAAGCTGGAGTGTCATGAGAATATATTGTCCAAATTGGAGTTAAGCAGCAATCCCCGGCTCAAGGTACTGAATTGCAGTTATAACTCGCTGCATGAATTGAAGCTTAGTGACAATACGGCGCTGGAGCGGCTCGATTGCAGCAGCAACTATATCATTGAGCTGGATATGGCAAGCTGTACAGAGCTGACGGAAATCCGCTGCAATCATAATCACTTAACCCGCTTAGACACCAGCGCTCTTCCGGCTCTTACGAGTCTGCGGTGCTTCAATAATCATCTCAGGAGTCTGGACCTCAGTCACAATATGCAGTTGACCGAACTGTATTGCTCTGAGAACAAACTTACGGTACTGGATACGAGTCTTCATTCGCAGCTTGTACAACTGGATGTTGCCAATAACCTCATTACGCAGCCGGATCATAGGGTAGAGGGAGTAGGGATTTTTCAATATGACACTACCTTTACCTGTTATAAGGCGCAGCTTCAAATCAGGGGGAGTGAGCTTGCCGTTACAGCGGAAGTTCCCACCAACGCCGCAATGAGCGGCTTGACTCCCTGGATTCAGAAGGTATGGGCCGGGCTGGAGGGGCTGCTTGACCGGGTATTGCAGCTAATTGCGGACGCTCATCCTGATGAGGATGTGAACGAGCTGGTGCTGGCCGACTTAACGTTCGCCGAAGACCACTCCTTCCGTATTGGCTACGATGCCGGGGATACCCCGGCTGGTCAGCTCTGCATCTATGCAGCGTTTGACCATGAGGGTGAGCTGGACTCTAAGCTTAGTTATGAAATGTACTAAGCTGGTAAGCTGTAGGCAGTAACCCGTAACCCGTAACCCGTAACCCGTAACCCGTAACCCGTAACCCGTAACCCGTAACCCGTAACCCGTAACCCGTAACCCGTAACCCGTAACCCGTAACCGCAAGCTGCAGACCGCACTCCGCAAGCTGTAGGAGGTATGTCGCAAGCTGCACGCCGCAGGCCGCAAGGTTTTGCGGCTTTTTGGGAGATTCAGGAGGGATAAATCCCTCTAAATTAGCTGAAAGTTAGCTAAATGAGGAAATGAGAGGGATAAATCCCTCTGATTAAGCTGAAAGTTATCTAAATGAGGAAAATAAGGGTATAAATCCCTTTGGTTGGGCCGAAAGTTGGCTAAATGAGGAAATGAGGTGTATAAATCCCTTTGAGTAGACCGAAAGTGTGCGGTAAGCGTAAATGAGGAGCAAAAGTGCACCCCAATCCGTCAAAGGTGGGCAGCAGGCGGGAATGAGGGGCATATTTGCCGGAACGCTCGAAATATCATACCTTTTCTCGAATGCACGTAGTTTCTTTCACTACCGGACCCTATCTATACTATTAAATGTAAGCGCTTTACAACCAGCTAGTTCGTATGTGGGAACGCTGAACTATGAGCAGGCAAAGCGAGCTTATGTGTGGGAACGCCGAACTATGAGCAGGCAAAGCAAGTTAGCTGTACGTGTGATGGAAAGCCAGACTACCTGTACGTGAAAATGTTGGATGCGGCGAAAAGGGGGATTATGGATGAGGAGGTTGCTAATGAGAGGAACGTTAACGAGAAGGTTACTCATGAAAAGCGGCTTGGTGGCGTTAGTGCTACTGCTGCTGGTCAGCGGCTTGGGAGGAGTAGCGGAACGCGCCCGTGCTGCGGATGAATACGACAGGATGCGGGAGAACCGGAAGGTGATGCTTACAGGAGGGGCCACCCTGAATACGGCGGATGCTGATATTGCCGCAGCCCTCACCGGGCTGGCAAACGAAGCGGACGGCTACTGGCAGACGATGAATACCTCGCCGAGCCGTACTTATCTGTGGAGCGATAACCCGGGCATCGGGAATTCGATTCATATCCGGGTAACCTATGAACGGCTGAAGACGATGGCGCTTGCGTATGCCACTACCGGTACGGCGCTGCATGAGAATAGTCAGCTCGGAAGCGATATCGTGGCTGCACTCGATTATATGTACACGACCCGATATCACGAGGCGGTAACGCCGACGGCCAGCGGAACGAGCAACTGGTGGGATTGGCAAATCGGCATTCCCATGCAGCTTAACGATACGGCGGTGTTGATGTATGACGTCCTAAGCCCGGCTCAAATCGCTAATTATATGACAGCGGTGGAACGCTTCTCGCCCGCAGTTACCTTGACAGGAGCTAACCGTACCTGGAAGGCGATGGTGGTAGGCGTGCGGGGCATTCTGGTCAAAGACGGGACCAAAATCGCCGCAGCCCGCGATGGCCTGTCCTCCATTTTCAATTATACGCTTAGCGGAGACGGCTTCTACCGGGATGGTTCATTTATTCAGCACAACAACATCCCCTACACCGGAGGTTATGGCATTGACCTGCTGCTGGCTGTCAGTGATCTCATGGTGATGCTGCACGGCTCTTCCTGGCAGGTCACCGATCCCAAGGAATCCAACGTGTGGGAATGGGTGTATAACTCGTATCAGCCGGTGATGTACAAGGGGGCGATAATGGACATGGTCCGTGGCAGAGAAATCTCCAGGAATTATAGTCAGGACCATGATGCGGGCCATCGGGTGATGCAAGGCATTCTGTTGTTGTCCAAGATCGCACCGCCCGCTCAGTCAGCCGATTTTAAACGGATGCTTAAGGGCTGGATTATATCGGATACGTTCAAGTCTTTTTATGCCGATGCCCCCGTACCCGCTATTGCTCAGGCCAAGACTATAACTGCGGACCCGTTAATCGAACCGGCGGCAGAGCTTATTGGTTATAAGCAGTTCTCGGCGATGGACCGGGCCGTGCAGCACCGGCCGGGCTACAGCTTCGGACTTGCGATGTATTCCAGCCGCATCGGCAGCTATGAAGCGATTAACAGCGAGAACGCCAAAGCCTGGTATACCTCAGCCGGTATGACCAGCTTATATAACAGTGATCTTGGACAATACAGCGATGACTACTGGCCGACTGTGGATAATTACCGACTGCCGGGAACAACAGTGCTGTCCCAGACCTCTTCAAGCAGCCACACCAGTACCAGGCAGTGGGCCGGCGGCACCGATATCCAGAATCTATATGGAAGCTCAGGTATGGATTTGCAGTATGCGGGCCATACACTTGGAGCCAAGAAATCATGGTTTATGTTCGATGACGAAGTAGTTGCTCTCGGTGCGGGAATCATCAGCACGGATAATATAGCTGTGGAGACGATCGTCGAGAACCGGAAGCTGAACACGGCGGGCAGCAATACGCTCATTGTAAATGGTGAAGTGAGGCCATCCACGCTGGCATGGTCAGATACCATGGATCAGGTAGAGTGGGCTCATTTGTCGGGAAGCGCCGCCGGTGCGGATACGGGGTATTATTTTCCGCAGACGGTATCGCTTGCCGCTAAGAGAGAGGCCAGAACAGGTAACTGGAAGCAGATCAACCCCCGTCCGGTCACACCTTCCACGCCGATCACCCGCAATTATATGACCTTATGGCTGGATCATGGTGTCAATATGAGTAACGGTGAATATCAATATGTCCTGCTGCCGGGCAAGACAGCCGCTCAAGTAGCCGCTTATGCTGCTGCTCCAGACATTGAAGTGCTGGCGAATTCAACCAGTATTCAGGCGGTAAAAGAAACGAAGCTCGGCATCATCGGAGCGAATTTCTGGGAGGATGGGCTAAGCTCCGCCGATCTGATCACCGTCAACAAGAAATCGGCGGTTATGACCCGGGAAGCCGGAGATACATTGGAGCTGTCTGTCAGTGATCCGACCCAGGCGGGCACCGGCGTAATTGAGGTGGAGCTGGACCGTTCGGCAAGCGGGTACACAGCAGATTCCGGGGTTACTGTAACGCAGCTCAGCCCGACCATTAAAGTAACGGTGAATGTCAGCGCGGCCAAGGGCAAGACGTTCAAGGCTTCCTTTGACCTGGGCAGCGGCACGCCGCCGATCCTGCCTGGTGAAGAGGTGATTATAGACAATAATGACACCACAGGAGTACTGAAGACCGGAAGCTGGAAGACCGCTGCGGTGCAGGCTGACCGGTACGGCGTCAACTATCTGCATGATGACAACAGCGGCAAAGGCAGCAAAAGTGTGACCTTCACACCAGACTTACCCGTCACGGCTGCTTACAGCGTCTATATGATGTGGCCGCAGCATATCAACCGCTCCACTGCGATTCCCACAGATATCGTTCATGCCGCAGGGACGGCTACGCACAGTATAGACCAGACCTCAAACGGCGGGGTATGGAATTTCATCGGCACCTATACCTTTACAGCCGGTACCTCGGGCAGCGTGACCATCCGTAACAACGGAACAAGCGGGTATGTAGCCGCCGATGCTGTCAAATTTGTGCGGAATCCGTAAGTAAGGGAGGGAGGCTTACCGTGTTCCGGCTCAGGAGAGGGTAAAGAGCCGTATATGCTGACCTGTCTGTATATAATTGTAAAAGGCTCATGCAACCAGTGCATGGGCCTTTCCTGAGGTATTATGCTTCTTAATTAAAGAGTGGCAAAGATATTGTCAATTACCAGCCTGGTCCAGGCTTACAGCTCAACCTTCCAGTTGCCCAGCCGCTTGGCGATTTCCGGGTCCTGGTGGGAGAAGAAGAGGCTCTCGCCTGTATCCAGCGCGGCAATCTGATCAAGATCCGCCGGACTCAGCTCAAAATCAAAAATATCGAAATTCTCCACGATCCGCTCTTTGCGCACGGACTTCGGAATCACAACAATATCGCGCTGAACCAGCCAGCGCAGCACAACCTGTGCGACGGATTTGTTGTACTTAGCGGCAATCCCGGACAGCACTTCGTTGCTGAACAGGTTGTTGCGTCCTTCAGCGAACGGTCCCCACGATTGAATCTGCACACCCTGTTCCTTCATAAAAGCAGCGTTATCGATCTGCTGGTGGAACGGATGCGTCTCCACCTGATTGACGGCTGGCACGATGTCGTTGTGCACGATAAGGTCCATCAGCCGGTCGGGCATGAAGTTGCTGACGCCAATGGCTTTGATTTTGCCTTCGTGATAGAGTTCTTCCATTGCCCGCCATGCCCCGTAATAATCGCCGAACGGCTGGTGAATGAGGTACAGATCGAGGTAGTCCAGTTGCAGCTTCTTTAACGATTTGGCAAAAGCCAGCTTGGCGCTCTCATATCCGGCATCCTGAATCCACAGTTTGGTCGTGATGAACAGCTCTTCACGCGGGACGCCGCTGCGTTTGATTGCGCGCCCTACAGCTTCTTCATTTAAATATCCGGCGGCAGTATCAATTAAGCGGTAACCGGCGGTAATGGCTTCGTACACCGCATTCTCACATTCTTCAGCATCTGGAATCTGATAAACACCGAAGCCGAGGATCGGCATTTTCACTCCATTATTCAAGGTTACAGTCTGCATGGTCTTGTCCTCCTAAGGTATATTTAGTGTAATGGCAGACGGCTAGCCGCCCCGGGGAAAATTCATCCCGAACAGCAGACGCCACAGCGGGGATTCCACTGGCTGCCGTTTTGCTATATTATAAGCCTATCGCCTTCGTGTAACACGAAGTCAAGCAGGGCTTACAATTTTTTTAGGGAGGCATATCATGTATACTGTCAAAGAGGCTGCCGCTATGACTGGACTTACTGAGC
Organism: Paenibacillus sp. FSL H8-0122; assembly: GCF_038005345.1. Taxonomy (NCBI): domain Bacteria; kingdom Bacillati; phylum Bacillota; class Bacilli; order Caryophanales; family Paenibacillaceae; genus Paenibacillus; species Paenibacillus sp. FSL H8-0122. Next base: position 1,315,049 of record NZ_JBBOTB010000001.1, read on the forward strand.
ATGCTGTACGCTTTTACACGGATAAAGGCCTGGTGCCAAGTATTCAGCGCAATAAAAATAACATCCGGCTGTTCGACGATGAATCGATGAACTGGCTGTATGGCATCAAATGTCTCAAGCAGACAGGATTGCCGATAGAAAGCATCAAAACCTATGTCGATCTCTGTCTCGAAGGAGATTCGACGATTGCGCAGCGCTTTGCCATGATGATGGAATACAGGGAAGCGGCGCTCCTTCAACTGGAAGAAGCCAAGCAGCGCGTTGCCCATCTGGAACAGAAGGCCCTTCAATATCAGGCCATTCTGGAGCAGCACATCCCGGACCTGACCAATCCCGGCAACTGGAGTAAGCTTATGAAGGAAGGCGTCAAGGTTCCGGCGCGCCGGAAGAGAGTGGTGCGGTCTTCTTAGCAGCCAGGGGAATACTCCCCAGCCGCCGGGGGGATACCTATATTAGGCAGCACACCCGCTGCCCTCAATCGACTTCTTTCGCCACCATTCGTCAATCCTTTGCCCGTTCACCTTGACACCGTGTATACCCCGTGACATAATAATTCCAGACTAAATGACTATGATAAGTTGGACATCATAGGACAACGAGAGAGAGCTTTTACTAGATGAGGGGGAAGTTATAATGAAGAAGAAATTTGTGCCAGGCGTTCTGATTGTGTTGCTCGGGTTGGTCCTTGCAGGCTGCGGTAATGGAAATAAGAATAACGCAGGCTCCGCAGAGACAAACGGTGCTGGAGCAGGTACGAAGACCATTATTGCTGCTACAAGCGGGGTCAGTAACCCTTTTAGCTACGAGAAGGACGGGCAGCTGACAGGTTACGATGTGGAAGTAATGATGGCGATCTTCAAGGACCTTCCGGAATATAAGCTAGAGGTTCAGGCGATTGAATTCGAAGGGATTCTGACTGGCCTGGATAATGGCCGTTTCCAGCTGGGGGCGAACAATTTCAGCTCCAACCCCGAGAGACGCGGCAAGTACAATTTCTCACTCCCGATTATTGAGAATGCGAATGTATTCGTAGTCCGCAAGGACGATAATACCCTTAAGGCGGTAGAAGACCTGAAGGGCTATAAAGCCGTAACAGAAGTAGGCAACTCCGGTGCCACACTGCTGGAGAATTATAATGAAGCGAACGCGGATGCCAAAGCAGAGATTATCTACACTGACGAGAATTTCGTGAAGCAGTTTGAAGGTATTGAAGCCGGCAAGTACGATGTGCGTATCATTTCCCGTGTCTCTGCCGAGAAGGCGATCAAGGAGCATGGCTTCACCAACCTGAAGGTGGTTGCGTTCTCTACAGAGAATAGTGATCCCGGATCTTACATCCTGCTCTCCAAGTCTGCGGACAGCTCATTACTGGACACAGTCAACAAGAGAATCAAGGAAATGTATGCAGATGGCACATTACTGAAGATCAGCCAAGAGCAGCTTGGCGGCGACTATTTGCCGAAGAAAGAGCTAATGGAGTAACCGAAGGAAGGTGATCGCATGAAATTTCTAGTTTCGGGAGATGCATTATTCTCCAGCAGCAATTTATATAAGACGATGGACCCGGAGCTGCTTCAACTGCTCAAGGGGGCGGATGAGGTGTTCACGAATGCCGAGTTTGTCACGCCGAGATTGAATACCGCTCCGGCCTCAGGCCGCGGCTATCAGACCAGTGTGCGCCCCAAGGCGCTGGACGAGTTCGGACCGCTGAACATCCGGTATGTCAGCTTTGCGAATAATCATACAGGGGACTACGGGACCCAGGGTCTTGTGGATACGATCGAAGAGGCAGAAGCACGCGGACTAACCCCTCTGGGGGTGGGCATGAGCCTGCATGAAGCCCGCAAGCCGGTATTTGTGGATACCGCAGACGGCCGGATTGCCATCATCACTATCGATGTGACGAGAAGCGAGGTGTTCGCTGCTTCGAATCCGGGGAACGGCGTGCCTGCCCGCCCGGGCGTTAACCCGCTTCGCTGGTCGCGGACCTATGTCGTGAACGATCAGGACTTCAGCACCTTGAAGGAGATCAGTGAGCGCATCGGCATTGCTTCCAGCATGGAGGAAGGCAAGCGGATTGAGACCTTTAAGAGCAAATCGGAGAATTACTATGAATTCGGTTCATTTTTTGAAGGCTATTTAACCTTTGAAAAGGGAGAGCAGTCCCGTGTCAAAACAGCCGCGCATGAGCAGGATCAGCAGGAAATCTACCGCAGCATTCAGGATGCACGGGAACGCAGTGACTTTGTGTTCGTCAGCCTGCATACCCATGAAGGGGAGAATGAGAACTGGTACTCCGATTATCCGGCAGAGTTCATCGAGACCTTCGCGCGCGGGGCCGTGGATGCCGGGGCGAGCTGTGTCTTCGGACATGGCGCCCACTTCACCAGAGGGGTGGAGCTGTACAAGGGCCAGCCTATTTTCTATAACATAGGCAGTCTGTTCATGGAGTTCGAGGCAGGGGAGTCAATTGTATCTCCAGAGATGTTCACCGCCTACGGATATGCAGAGAATGAAGCTCCTTCTACCCTGCACAAGAACAGAACCAAGGACAGCGAAGGGAACTGGCAGGGCTTCTACAGCGACCGCAAGTTCTCGGAGAACTTCCTGGTCATGTTCGATCTGAATGTGGAGGAGAACCGGTTTGATTACGAGCTGATTCCGATTGATCTTAGACTGACCCATCCTACGGTGACCAAGCGGGGCTTGCCTGTGCTGGCTTCGGATGAAGCGGCGGCTTCCCTGGTGGAGCGGCTGAATGCGGTGAGCCAAGAGCGGTATCATACCCAGATTATATACGAAGGAAAGCATTTGACCGTTAGACCCTGCTGAGCCGGTGTCGTGTAAATTGAACGTGGAAGGAAGTAAAACGGTATGGGAGAGATTTTTGATATCAACGCGGTGTTCTCAGCGATTCCTCGCCTGTTAGAGGTCCTTCCTGTGAGTCTGCAGATTACGGTCATCTCGATGATCGTCGGCCTTGTTTTTGCTCTGTTGTTCGCCATTATCCGTATGCGCCGAATTCCTGTGCTAAGCCAGTTAGTCACAGTCTTCATCTCGTTCATTCGTGGAACGCCGATCATTGTGCAGTTGTATCTGACTTATAACGGAATTCCGTTGTTACTGAAATTCATTAATCAGCAGTACGGGACGGACTATAATATCAATGCCATTCCGGCGATGATCTTCGTGCTGGTCACCTTCGCGTTCAATGAAGCGGCTTACAACTCGGAGACGATCCGCGCTGCGCTGCAATCGGTGAACAAGGGCCAGATCGAGGCCGCTGAATCCCTGGGGATGACCTATCTTCAGGTGCTGAGAAGAGTCATCGTTCCACAGGCGCTGGTGGTGGCGATTCCGCCACTGGGCAACGCACTGATCGGACTGCTGAAGGGGACCTCACTGGCCTTCGTTGCGGGTGTAATTGAAATGACGGCTAAGGGGAAAATTATCTCCGGCAGCAACTTCCGCTTCTTCGAGGTGTATCTCGCGCTGGCGATCATCTACTGGATCATGACGATTCTGATTGAGCAGCTTCTCCGATTCCTGGAGAAGCGGTTCTCCATTCCGGACTCCGCTGCCGGGGCTATGAACCGCGGCTGGTTCTCTTGGGGAAGGAGAGGAATCTGATGATCAAGGTAAGTCATTTATCGAAGTCCTTCCACGGCAATCTGATTCTGGACGATCTGTCGTTGGAGATTGAGAAGGGCGATGTCGTAGCCTTGATCGGTTCATCCGGTGCAGGCAAGTCCACTTTCCTGCGTTCGCTCAACTGCCTGGAGCAGGCGGATCAGGGCATGCTGGATCTCGAAGGCTTCAAGGTCGATTTCAGCACGATCACGAACAAGCAGCGGCTGGAGCTGCGGAAGCAGACGGCGATGGTTTTCCAGCAATTTAATCTATTCCAGCACCGGACGGCGCTGGATAATGTCAAGGAAGGCCTGAAAATTGTGAAGCGGATGAACGACCGCGAGGCCGCGCAGATTGCACAGGAGCAGCTGGAGCAAGTAGGTCTTGCGGACCGGGCGCATTATTATCCGAAGCATCTGTCCGGCGGCCAGCAGCAGCGCGTGGGCATTGCCCGCGCCCTGGCAATGAATCCGAAGCTGCTGCTCCTGGACGAGCCGACCTCAGCGCTTGACCCTGAGCTGGTGGGCGAGGTGCTGCAGACGATCAAGAAGACCGCAGCTACCGGTCAGACGATGATCCTGGTCTCCCATGAGATGAGCTTCGTCTATGAAGTAGCGAATAAGGTGCTTTTCCTGGACAAAGGGAAAATCGTCGAGGAGGGGACGCCGGACGAGGTGTTCAATCATCCCAAGTCCGAGCGGGCGAAGGAGTTCCTGCAGAATTATTTCCGTAATAAATCGAGTATTTAAAAGCATTATAGTAAAACCCCCGGAGAGGGCGCAGGTTTGCGCTTTTCCGGGGGTTTTTGGTGTAGGTGGAATGTAATCGAAAAACCGACCACATTGCGCGAATTTAAGGCGTACGGGCCAAATATAATCGAAAAACCGATCACATTTCGTCAAGCGCGATGGCGTAAAGTAAGTTGTGTACCAAGATTTGGAGCCTAGTCAGGCACCAAAAAAGTAGGGTATCCTCGGGATTGCGAAACCACCAAGGAGGAACCCTACCAATGAATATTTTACCCGAAAGTTCTCTGAATAATCTATTTGAAAAACTTGTTAAAGATTTTGTAAAAGACAACATGGAACGCCTGTTGCGCGCCGAAATCCAGGGGTTTATGGAGAGTGAAGAAGCCGGTGCCAGCAATAGTCGCAATGGCTACTATACGCGAGACTTACACACGAAATACGGCCATATCGAGGATCTTCAGGTGCCCCGGGACCGCCAAAGCCTTTTCCAGACGCAGATGTTTGAGCCGTACCAGCGGCGGGACGGATGGTTAGAAGAGGCCGTCATCCAAATGTACAAATCGGGCATGGGTACGCGGGATGTGGCCCGGTTCATTGAAAGTATGTTTGGCAGCCACTACTCCCCCACCACGGTCAGCAATATTACGGCTACGGTGCTAGACGATATCCACCAGTGGCAGAAACGGCCACTGAGCAAACGGTACTCCGTAATCTACTTGGATGGGCTGTACGTGAAGCTGAAACGGGGCACGGTTCGTGGCGAAGTGGTCTACTTTGCGATGGGAATTGACGAGGAGGGGCAGCGTCAAATTCTCGGGTTCTACGTGGGCGGCCAAGAGAGTTCAAATGGCTGGCGGGAGGTACTCAAAGACCTGTACGACCGCGGAGCGCAGGAAGTCCTGCTGGGTGTGTTTGACGGACTACCGGGGCTGGATGCGGCGTTTAAAGAGACCTATCCTCAGGCAGATGTACAGCATTGCGTAGTGCACAAAGTGCGGGCCACGTTCCCTAAAATCCGGATGGAGCACAAAACCGATGTCCTTGAAGCGTTGAAAACCGTATATACCGCACCGGATGAAGTGGTAGCCCGGGCTAACTTTGATACGGTCAAAGCGAAGTGGAACAAGCTGTATCCGAAGGAAATGAGGTCCTGGGAGGAACAGTTATCCACACTACTGACGTTCTACAAGTATCCGGAATCGATCCGTAAAGCGATCTACACGTCGAACCCCATCGAGCGGATGAACAAGGAAATCCGCAAGCGTCTGAAACCGATGAACAGTCTGACGAACATGGATGCGGCAGAGAAAATCGTGTACCTGGAGATGCTGGAATACAATGAACGTCATGCAGGGCGGGTCGCCCAAGGCTTTGGCATGGATGCCGTTAAAAAGAAGCTAAAAGAGCTATTCGAAACACGCTATCCCTCTTTACCCACACCGGAAGAGGAGTAGCAGAGAAATCCAGTTTCTGGGGGTCGGGGTTCCCCCTCCCCCCAGAAACACTACACCCCAACCTATAATCCGGGGGAGGTACTTCTACTCTTTTACACAAACTTCTTGACGCTACCTCAAGCGAGGGCGTATAGGCTGGATGTAATCGAAAAACCGATTACATTGTGCCAAATGAGGATGTACAGACAGAATGTAATCGAAAAACCGACCACATTTGCGCCAAGCGAGGGAGTACGGGCCAAATAAACATGAAAAACCGACCACATTTCCGATGGCCAGGGTGCCGCATGAAGAGCCGCCAGCGTGACTCACTCCTCAGGAGGAATTTGTAAACCAACCAGTCAAACCCGCGAGAAACGCAGCAATAATCAGCTACCATCATTAAAGTCGCAATTTTTGCGACTTTTTTGTTTTGTATCCGTATATATACCTTTAATAAGACTAAAATACGCCAAAAGGAGCGATGCATCTTGAATTTCATGAACCAGAATGGCGATAATATCCCAGGGTTCAAGCTGCCGAAGTTGAAGCCGGGCATGTACAAGAGGATAGGGGTGGGGGTAGCCGCTGCGGCTGTATTGCTGTATATCGGCGCTACCTCATTCTATACGGTGCAGGAGCAGGAACGTGCAGCAATTCTGACCTTCGGCAAGTATACGAATGAGACTTCGGCCGGACTTCATTTCAAATGGCCCTATCCGATCCAGGATGTAATTACCGTACCTGCGGAGCTGACCCAGCGGATACATATCGGGTACCGCCAGGAGGCTGGAGGAGCTGTGCCGGTGGATGAAGAAGCCATGATGATTACAGGTGATGAGAACATCGTCTCTGCCGACGCTGTAGTCCAGTGGAAGATCAGCAATATCCGTGATTATCTGTATAACATTGATGACCCCGAGCAATTCCTGCGCAACTCTGCCAGCTCCTCAATCCGTGCAGTCATTGGTTCCGAGAAGCTGGATTATGCAATTACCGACGGTAAGACAGTAATTCAGGATAAGGTTAGGGTGCTGCTCGTCGATCTGCAGAAGAAATACAACACCGGCATTCAGATTATCGACATCAAATTCCAGGATATTGAGCCGCCAAGCGGCCAGGTCGAGGAGGCCTTCCGCGAAGTCACTAATGCCCGCGAAGAGAAGAATACGAAGATCAACAACGCCAAGAAGTATGAGAACGATATCATTCCGAAGGCGCGAGGTGAAGCGCAGGCTCTGCTGGAGCGGGCCGAAGGCGAGAAGAAGTCGCGTATCCTGAATGCGCAGGGGGATGTGGCGCGGTTCAATGCGATTTTTGCCGAATATGCCAATAATCAGAGTGTCACCGAGAGCCGGTTGGTCCTGGAGACCCTGGAGACGATCCTGCCTAACGCCAAAATATTCATTACCAACTCGAACAGTGATACTGTGAACTATCTGCCGCTGAATGAGCTGATGCGCAGCACCAAGGACAGCCCCTCTGCTCCTGCTGCTGTGAATCCGGCACCTTCAGCCGCACCGCAAGGAGGAGATGCCAAGTGAAAAGAAACCCGATCATCTTATTGATATCATCAATCGTCCTGATTATTCTGCTGGCCGGCTCTATGTACATCGTGAAGGAAGGGGAGTATAAGGTCGTCCTCCGTTTCGGTGAAGCGATGCGTGCGGTGGAGGAGCCGGGGCTGAAGTTCAAGCTTCCTTTTATCGAGAATGTCTCGGAGCTTCCCAAGTATCAGATGACATACGAGAGCTCGCCGACCAGCATTCTGACCAAAGACCAGAAACCGATTGTGGTCGATAATTATACGGTCTGGAGAATCACCAACGCTTCACAGTTCCTCAGAACCGTGCAATCGGTAGGCGGCGGGGTTCAGCGTATCGATGAAGCCGTCTATAACTCGGTGCGCCGCAAGCTGTCGGAGATTAACTATGAGAATATTATCAGTGAGGATACCGGACGGGGCAATATTAATGATGAGATTACCAAGGATGTAAGTGACGCCCTATCCCGTGATAACTATGGCATTGAAGTCATTGATGTTCGGATCAAACGTACCGACCTGCCGGAAGAGAATAAGCAGAGCGTATACAACCGGATGATCTCGGACCGCCAATCCATTGCTGCGCGTTACCTGTCTGAAGGGGATGAGGAATCCAAGAAGATCACCTCCAAGGCAGACCGCGCTTCCCGGGAGCTGATGGCCCAGGCAGAAGCCGACTCCAAGAAGATTATTGCCGAAGGGGAAGGGGAAGCCGCCAAAATCTACAATCTGGCCTACGGCAAGTCTCCACAGTTCTATAGCTTCTACCGTACGCTGCAGAGTTATGTGACCACGCTGAAGAATGAGCCGGTCATCATGATCCCGATCGATTCGCCATATGCGAAGATACTGATGGGACAATAGAATAGTGTGACAATAAAAAGAGCAGCACTTTTCCTGAGATGGAAGAAGTGCTGCTCTTTTAGTTGAGAGTATCGCTATTCGGGCAAGAGGTGGATTTCCGCCAGGGCGGCTCCTTTTTACAGGAAGATCAGCAGCAGCGTACCCACCACGAAGCAGTAATAGGAAAAGTAAATCAGGTTCCCCTTCGCCATAATGCCGATGAACCAGCGCATGGCGAAGTAGGTGGCGACCAGCGTGGTGAGGAAGGCGATCAGGTAGGGCATCGCCAGCGCGGAGCGGTTAGGGTCATGCACGATATCGGACGCGCCCATGATCAGGCCCCCGATACTGATGGGGATGTACAGCATGAAGGAGAACTTCAAGGCGGTCTCCTGCTTCATGCCGACGGCTATGGAGGCGATCACAGTAGAACCGGAACGGCTGATGCCGGGAATCAGCGCTACCGCCTGAGCCAGCCCGACGATGATGGCGTCTCGCACGGTGAGATTGCCGTCTCTTTTCTGGCCGCGCAGATTGCGGATCAGCCAGAGGGCTACCCCGGTAATGAGTAAGCTGATGGATACGGTATGTACGGAAGTGAAGACACGTTCGATCGTATCCTTGAAGAATACGGCAGCAACCGCTGCGGGGATCGTGCCGATAACGATGTAAATGCAGAACATGAACTCAGACCGGTATTTCGTATCGCGCGTCTTCAGATAACGGAAGAAGCCTGTGATTAAGTCCATGATATCTTTGCGGAAAATGAAACAGATGGCGATCAAGGAAGCCGTATTGGTTAAGATTTCAAAAGATAGCCCATTCTGCTTCATGCCGAGCAGACGTTGTACGATGATTAAATGCCCGCTGGAGGAGACGGGAATCGGTTCCGTAACCCCCTGGACCAGGCCTAAGAGCAGGTATTTCAGCCAATCGAATGCAGATTCCATATTTTCCTCCTAAAGTTGAAACGCATCATTATTAAGCCTGCCGTCTCCGGTACCGTTTGGAAAAGACGTACAGCCCGAAGCCGAGCAGGAACAGGGTTGCCGCCGGAAGAATGTAAGGCTTGACAATCTCGTCCACATGCTCCCACTGCGCCCCTAATTTGTAGCCCAGGTAGACGTAGATCGAGGTAATCGGCAGCATGGCAAGGAAGGTGTAGAGACTGAAGGCAAACACATTCATTTTGGCAATGCCGCATGGGATGGAGATGAGTGTTCTCACACCGGGAATGAAGCGCCCGTAGAAGGCCACACCGCTGCCGTATTTATCAAAGAAACGGTCGGAGGCCTCCAGGTGATGCGGACGGATGAAAAAATACTTCCCGTACTTAGCAATCGCAGGTCTGCCGCCAAACCGGCCAAGGGCATAGAGCGTAAGCGGGCCGAATGTCCCTCCAACAGTACCGGCAAGAATCGTAAGAATGAGCTTCATGTCCCCCAGATACACCCAATACCCGGCAAGCGGCAGCACGATTTCGGCAGGTACGAATTCAAACGACAAGGCGATAACGATTCCTGCATACGACAAATCTTTGAAAAAGAGTATAAATTCCGTGATCCATTCTGTCATGCATTTCTCTCCCTTCTCAAACAAAAAGCCCCCTAATTAAAGGGGGCAGTCTCATCAACTGTCAGCACCCTCTCATCTTTGCAAGGCATCCTGGACGCCTCTAGTGCTGTACCTGAGATGCTCATTAGCATTCCGGTCACAGCGGTATCATCGGGCGAAGCCCTCCACCGAACTCTGGATAAGAGTATTATTCAATTTGATAACATTAAAACACACCTGTATACCATTAAGCAAGTTTGGGAAAAGGGAAAAATAGTGAATGAAAATATGAAAGCGTTATCTCAGCTCAATCCTAAACACATCGCCCGCCTGACCGCCGAAGACGGCCATTCCGCCTTGCGGCAACTTGACCGACGGGGCCTGGCTCACTCTGGAGTGGCTTACGATCATCCCGTCCGCATCATAGACAACGTATCCGCCGCTTGAGGGAGCCGTAACGGTCATGGTTTTGCCGGCGGCCTTCTTATCAATCTTGAACCACACGCTCTGTCCGCCCGCCGGAACGGTGCTGGTAGAGGCCGGCCCTCCGTAGATCGGCTTCACGGCATCTTCGCTGATATAAGCATTGCCGTCAATGGTTAAATATTCGGTACCGTTCTGCTTGGAGAAGGTCAGATCGAAGGCGTCTCTGCCGTTCATCACCGGAATCTCAGCCGCATTGACGGCGGTGTTCTCGTCCACAATCCGCGTCCCGGTGGCATATCCTTGTTCAACCTCAATTGTCTTTGTCAAGATGGTAGGGGAGAGGTAGAAGAAGGAATTGATTTTCTCATCCACAGCATAGTAATGCTTCCCGTCTCTTTGCGCCCAGGCCTGCTTCGTAGAAGCATTCAGCGGACTTACATCCAGCTTCTGATACTCATACGTGACCATTAGCATTTGACCGATACCGGGGATAGTCAAGTGGGTGTTCAGCTTCAGATACGTCTTGCCGTTCTTCTGCTTATCGAAGCTCACGGCTGCGCTGCCGTCCGGGCTTGTGAACTGTCCCTTGCCGGTATAGATATACTTCTGTGCAGGAATGAGTCCCCCTTCAAGCGCAGGCAGATCCAGTGCCCCGTCCTTAATGGCTATCGTGGTGGTTGCTCCGACGGTCCCGTATAATCCCGAATAGGCCCCCAGCTCAGCAGGCATAGCCGCTTTGACCGGAGGAGTGAAGGTAGCATCCGGCAGAATCTTCTTAATCTTCCCGGTATCCTTCAGGTAAGCCAGCAGCACATTGGTGGCGAAAATAGTGTTATAGATTGAGCTTCCGCCTGACGAGAGCACTGCGATGGATATATCCGATTCCGGCAGGGTAATCAGGTCAGCATGATACATGATAGTATCTCCGCCTTTGGATAAGGCCTTGATTCCGTAATCACCGAAGGGTGCCAGATCTACGGCATCCCAGCCCAGGCCGTAATTGAAGCTGTTTCTCTCCTCAGGCACCCAGAGCCCGTTCTTGTATTCAGGCTGCTGCATCGCTGTAGCGGAGGCTTTTGACAGAATGTCCGGATGCTTTCCGTTCAGCATCTCGGCGAATGTGGTCAGATCTTCGGCTGTGGAATAGAGACCACCCGCTCCGAGGATATTAGCGTTCTCGGCAGGCAATGCTGGCTTAAGGCCCGGGAAGTAAGTTTTGGCAAGCTGCTGCCGGTTGAAGGTATCCAGCGGCGTCTTGGTAGAGCTTAGCTTCAGCGGGCTGCTCATGTGCTGTTCCAGGAACTTTGTATAGCTGCTGCCGGTCACCTGCTCAATCATCAGCTCCAGCAGCTGAAAGCCGTCATTGCAATATACGGAATATGCGCCCGGATCGGATTTGAGCCGCTCAGACTGAAGCCTTGTCAGCAGGTCATCATGATTCTGTGTATCGCTATCATCCATCAGAATGCTGTTCCCGTAGTGGCTGCCATACAGGCCCGAGGAATGGTTCATTAACATGCGCGGTGTAATCTTCTTGTAGCGCTCGTCGGCCATCTTGAACTGCGGCAGATACGTAGTCAGCGGCTGATCAATGTCAATGATCTGATCTTCGGCAAGCATCATCGTGGCTGCGGAGACATGCATTTTGCTGACGGAGCCGATGCCGAACATGGTATCCTTCGTGATGGGGGTCCCGGCTGCCTGATCGGACACACCGAAGCCGCCCGACACTGTAATGGCACCTTTATCCCTGATCGCATACTGCATGCCGCTTACCCCATAATCGGATACGATCTTCGAGCCCAGCAGGCGGGCTGTTGCCTGCACCGGGCTCTCCTTCTCCGGTGCAGCGGACACCTGGGCTGCGGGGATCACCAGCATGGCCGCCAATACGACTGAAGTTAACTTGTTCATCATGAATTCCTCCTCTTGTGTCTCTTGGGTAATCTTCCTGAAGTTATCATACAGGCAGAAGAGAGGAGCGTGGCCCGAATAACCCTGAAACGTTAATAACGATCCCTTAACGTAGAAACTTAGATTAAAAGGCACAAAAAACGGTAACAAAAAGTGAAAGAAGCGGAGGGGAAATTTGGAACTGAAGGAGCGGTAGCGACCGCTTTTGTATTTGGATTTCTACCGCTAAGAGCGGTCAAATCAGGAAATCCAAATACAACAGCGGCCGGAAGTCCAAATGTTCACCGCAGTGACGGCGAAACTTAATGTTTAGTGCATTTTATATAGAAGCTTCGCGTGAGAAGGGGAGGACCACCATATTGTTGAATTCCCGATGCCCGGCTTCAATTGTCATATTCCCGCCGTACTTCTCGCAGATTCTGGAGATATTGGTCAGGCCGATGCCGTGGTATTCAGGGTCCGGCTTCCGGCTCTGCAAGGGGGCAGTCTCCGGGACGGTATGATTCATAATGCGGATGAACAGCGCGGATTCACTGGAGTGCATCTGGATCAGAATGTAGCGGTCCTCGGCGAGCCGTACTTTTTTGGAGGCTTCAATGGCATTATCCAGCATGTTGCCCAGCACAACGCACAGGTCATAACGGTCGATGTGAAGCTCACCAGGCAGCAGCTTAAGCCGAGTATCGATTCGGATGCCGTTCGCTTGTCCGATATTCAGTGTGTTCGTGACCAGCGCATCCACCGCCAGATGGCCGGTGTTGACCCGCTGATAGGCATCCTCTACTTTATTCAGCGTAAGCTTGATATGCTCCAGAGCGGCCGCCGGATCATCCCGCCGGATACACTCTTCAATGTAGAGGAACTGCTGATGGGTATCGTGGATGATTCTTTTAATCGACTTGAAGCTGTGCACCGTCTTCTCATAGTTGGCGTCCTGATAGTTCATCTGGTGCTGGAGCTGGGCGTTCTCATGCATGAACTGGAACTTATCCGTTATCGTATCGAAGATATAGACGATCATTACATTCAGGAACAGGAAGCCGAGAATTGCAAAGAAATAATAGAAATCCTTCGTGTTGTTCACCGTAAGGACGTTGATCTGATAGGTGCTGATGAGCGGGACGAGCAGGAACATTACATAATACCGGTAGGGCAGGGATACGCTTCGGCGCTTGGAGATCAGCCGGATGATCTGAATGACAGGGAACATAATGATGCAGCTCAGGATCAGCCCCTTGATGAAGGCCGGCCGGTCAATCCCCGAACCCGAGTTCATGCTGGTGTAGTCAACCGAATCTATCATTGAGAAAATATACAGCGACATAAAGCTGACCACCGTCATCAGCACAGCGTACAGCAGGGAGAAGATCACCTGAGTCTTCATCTCCACCTTATAGGCTTGCGCCATACTGAAGATCATCAGCAGAGCTATGCCGGAGGAGAAGAGAGGGGACAACGGGGTGACCAGATAGAGGAAGCAGAGTATCCCGTAGATGAGGAAGTACATGATCCGGTTAAGCTTCCTGGCGGACTTATCAAATACGGAGGCAAAGAAGAATTGGGTCTGAAAGCACATCACCAGTACGACACAGACGACAAGGGTCAGATTATAGTGAGTCATAGGAGCTGCCCTTCATGATCATGAATTTGGTGTAGAAATCCTTAACCTCTTTGATTTTGGACCGGCCGATGGGGAACTCCTGCCCGCCCGACATCAGCACGGAGCCGCCCGCGAACTTGTGGACATGCAGCAGGTTGATAATAATCGAACGGTGGATGTGCAGGAAATGGCTGTCCCGCAGTGCTGAAGCATACTCTGCAATAATTCCTCTGGTCTCATAGATTCCTGTGGTGGTAATCACATTCAGCTTGCTCTTGACCGTCAGGCTCTTGGCCGCCTCAATCCCGATAATATCATCATGCCGCAAGACGACCTCCTCATACCCGGACTTGATGACCATGAACTTCTTATCCTGGGCCTGGAAGTAATCACACAACTTAAGAATCTTCTCCTCCAGGAGCTGCGGGGCGACCGGCTTGATCAGATACTGGAAGGTAATCACGTCGAAGCTCTCCACCATATATTCAGGGTAGCTGGTCAGGAAGATAATCTGCTCGTCAAAATGCTTCCGGCTTCTGAGCCGGTGCGCCGCCTGAATCCCGTTCATGCCGCCCATCTCCACATCCAGAATTAGAATATGGAAGGGCGCTTCGCCCCGTTCATAGTGGGAGATTAAATCCTCTCCTGAAGGAAACAGCTCGATTTCAAATTCGGTATTCGTCTTAACGGATAAGCCGACCAGAATCTTCTTCACCAGCTCCCGCTGCTGTTCTTCATCCTCACATATCGCTACTCGATACATCCAAGTGCCCCCCTTTTCAGGCGCACGGCCTAAGTGGATAGTTGTACACAACATTATATAGTATGGCCAGAGAAATGAGCAGAACAGGGGGCCAAACGCAGAAGTTAATCCCTGGACTGCACAAGCGGAGTGCTGAACATCCGGAGATCAAGGCGAACGCTACGCTTTTACGGGGGGCGTTCCGCCCGCTCCGATGTTTAAGTGTATGCTCCAGGAACTGTTGTCACTTCCACAACCGCAGCAGCGGCCCGGCCTCGCCATAGACGGGATCGCGCTCCGGCAGCGGGACTTCGCGGATCTCGGGGAGCGCCGCTGCGAAGTCCTCCGGGGTGGCCTGGCGGGTGTTATAATCGGCTCCGCCGGGATAAGCGCCTGCGATGCGGAAGTCCGGCGAGGCCGAGAGCTTCTTGTGCGCGGTCCCGGCAGGCAGCACCACAACGTCCCCGGCCTTAACGTCGGCGGTGTACCCGGCATCTCCGCCAAGCTGGAGCCTGGCGCTGCCGGAGATCACACCCAGTACCTCATGCGCGTTGCTGTGATAGTGGTGGTAAGGGAAGACGCCGTTCACCCAGCTGTTCAGCCAGCCGCTGTCATTGAAGATCTGTTCGGTGTCTTCCGGGTGGTCCCGGAGAACACCTGTATACAGCAGGACGGGAAGCTGCGGATTGTTCGGCAGCAGTCCATCCGGCTCGAAGCTGAGCTTCACTATAGATTCATCTTGCTCCCGGCTTACCGAACTGTATTTTGACACACGGATCATCTCCTACGTGAATTTTGGTATATATAGAATTACCCTAATGTTGGTAATGTATCTTGTGCGTGTGAGAATTACTTTAACTAATGGCTTGATGAGGGGTTAACTCACCCCGATTAGGGTGCAGGGATAGGCTTAAGTGCATTTTGTACAACTAAATCGTCCGATGTGCCGCCGAATCTCTGTTTATCTGTATTTCGTGCAATTAAAATGCCTCTATACCTGGATTTTCGCCCATCCGGGCAAATTTAGTTGTACAGACTACAATTAGAAGAAGAAGGACTCCTGTTTCACTGTTTCTAGTTGCACAGAATACACTTATCCCTGTTTTTTCGTTACGAACGCAGCTTCATCCCTTACCGATATTGGGCTGATCCTGCACCCGATACCGATTTCTGTTCTTACATTCAAGTAGTGGATTGTATTTCCTGCAATAGAAAAGGTATAGCTGACCGTAAAATGACATTCTATTGTATTTCATACAGTAGAATGTTGTGTTTTGGGTGAAAAATGGCCTTTCTTCAACATTCCATTGTACGGAATACAATAGATTCTATTTCGAAGCCTTTTTTACAGCATTCCATTGTACAAAATGCAGTTACTGTCGTTCCAGCACCTACAGCATCCGAATGACTACTGTGCGAAGGAGAAGCTGGTTCGTTAAGGTCCGGTAATATCTTAATTTGGATAGGGCATATCCTCAGCCTGCGATTGGTGAAATTATACGTGCAATAAATATTGCGGGGCTATTTTCTACCTGCTTGTAAAAGGGTAATTGATGGCATACAGTGTAACATAGCTGTTATAGAGGGTTGTGAAAGGGAGGGGTTATATTGAGAATTATCCGTAAAATCAGTACCCTGCTGGCGGCTGCGGTTCTGCTGCCAGCCATCCTGCTGCCAGCCATCCTGGTGCCGGCGGGAGCAGAGGCTGCTCCGGTACAGGCGAAGGCTGCGCCGGCCGGGACGGTGGCCGCTGCCGCTTCAGCCGCCCAGAGTCCGGCGACGAACGGCCTGGTGCCGCTGACCGGTGCCATCAACGGCAATCTGCCGATCCATATGTCCATCAAGGTGGAGAGCGGCGGCAAGCTGACCGGCAGTTATTATTATGACAAATACAAACAGACGATCAGGCTCACCGGCAATGTCAACGGCAAAATCGCCCATATGTATGAGTATGACGCCAAAGGCAAGGAGACCGGCCATTTCCAGGGCTGGTGGATTCCCGGCACCGGATTCGCCGGGGTATGGAGCAACCCGGACGGTACCCGGCAGCTGCCGGTTGAAGCGCTGACGAGCGCAGCGGCTGCCAGTCTCAAGGCTCCTAAGGCTGCCGATTGGGGCGGGGAATGGCATACGGCGAACAACTCGCCTTTCTATGGGGCCTATGTTGAATTCAGCAAGGTCAAGAGCGATAAGCTGGTCTTCTCCCTGGATGCCTTCGATGGCGGTCATTCCGGCCAGCTGGTTGAGGAATCGGCAGTGGTACGCAAACGGATGGCCGTATACAAGGAAGAGGACGGCTCGGTGGTCTTTTTCTATCTGCTTAACGGCAAGCTGTACGTAACCAGTCCTTCGCCGGTGTATTCTGCCGGAGCAGACGTAACCTACACCGGAGAATATGTGAGAGGTCCGTACGATGAGAAGGTCTACACGCTGAAGGACACTGGCGTCTTCAAGACGACGGCGGAAGACAAGGCCTTCCGTAAGGTGGTAGGGGAGGACTATGATCTGTTCCTGTACAGTATGCAGCTGCTGGATGAGCCGAAGGATTCGGATGGCCTGGGTGCGAGAGTGGTGCAGGGCGGTGTGCGGGGGCTGTATACCCTGAGCGAAGCCATCATCATGTATGATAAGCAGGGCCGTTACTGGGCAGCCGTCCTCGCCTCGGATGAAGGCGACGAACTGGAAGGCATCGCTGATCCGTATGTCCGGTTCTACACGAACGTACCGGGGACCAACATGCTGCCCGCGACCATTACGAAATGGATGGAGGATTTCCCCGATTACGACGTAGCCTACATGAGTCGTTGATGCCTGGCGCAGAGCGTTTTAAGTTCACAGGAATGGGTACTACAAAAGTGTGAAGCTTCGTTTGACATGGGTAGCTGCTGCACAAGGAACTGTGTACACCGGTGTGTCAGCGGATTCACAATCCCCGTAGCTTGTCACTGAAAGGAAGGGACAGCGCCATGTGCAGGTCCTGCCGTTAGGATGGAGATACGGGAGCAACAAGAAACGGTATGCCTAACCCCTGACCGGGGGTGCCGGCATACCGTTTTTGTATACATAAGGGTCAGGTGTATAGCCGCTTCCAGTTCCCATACCAGCGCTCGACCTTGGCGGACGGGGTGAGCCGCAGGTCCCGCCACAGAAGGCTGCGCAGCTTCTCATATTGTTCCTGGACGAAGCTGAGCTCCCCCAGCCGGTTGTAGAATTCCATAAGCGCCAGGTAGCCCGGCTCATGATAGGGGTGTAGCTCCACGATCTGCTGATAGGTGTTGACGGCTTTGGTGATATTCTCCTTGGCGGTATAATAATCGGCCAGCTCTGTGGCATGCTGCAGGGAGAGGTTCCTCAGCCGCTGGCGCTCGCTCTCGGCCCAGAGGTAATCGTAATCACCCAGGAAATCGCCGGTATAAAGCTTCAGCAGCTCTTCATGCTCCGTGACGTTACGATCACCGACCGGGTCCAGCGAGACAATGCCTTCTTCCCAGAGGACAAAATCAATCTGTGCGTCCCCGCTCTCCAGCATATAACCTTCACCCACGCTTGCATTGCTGATGACGAGGCTGATGTCCGACCGCTTCAGCGATTGCCGGAGCTGATAGATCGCCGTATACAGATGGGTGGACGCACGCTTGAGCGAGATTTCGGGCCACAGCAGCTCAACCAGCTTGTCCTTGACGACGATCCGGTCGTGGTAATAGAGCAGATAAGCGAACAGTTCCTGAGACTTGGAGGTCCGCCAGCGAAAGTCCCTGATCGGTATTCCATCCCGCTCGAACTGGATGGAATTGAAGCCGCGGATCAGCAGCGAGTGTTTTTTGAGTTCTTTGTGCATAGCTTTTTTGCGGTTCCTGATTCTCTGAATGGTTCTGCTGAGCCGTTCCCTGGGGACAGGCTTGAGCAGGTAATCCTGGGCACTAGCCTCGAACGCCTCCAGCGCGAAGCTGTTATGGGCGGTTACGAATACAATGGCTGAACGGGGGCAAATCTCCTCCAGCCTCTTCGCAGTCTCCATTCCGTTCATCCCGGGCATATCAATATCCAGAAAAATAATATCTGCATCCCAGCCGGACGCTTCGCTTAAGGCCAGCAGCGGATTGGTATAGGTTGCCGTTACAATGGCAGATCCCAGCGCTCTGAGTGTCGATTCCAACTGGATCAGAGCGAGCCGTTCATCATCAATCAGCACTACCCGAAGCATTGCCTCACCTCCTCATACAGGATATAGCCGGTGGAGGAAGGGTTCACTCCATCCACCGGACGGGAACAATAAAGGAGACGGTGGTTCCATGGCCGGGACGGCTCCGGATAGATAAGCCCTGCCCGTAACGTTCAATCAGCCGCCGGTTCGTATTCCAAATACCGATACCGGAATCCGTGTCTTTGTTCTTCTTCAGCAAGCGTTCAATTTCAGCCTGCTCCATGCCCTTGCCGTTATCTTGAACCTCGAAGCGGACATGATCCTTCTGCTCTTCAATGCGGATCATGAGGGTGCCTCCCTCGATAAGACTAAGCAGCCCGTGACGGACGGCATTCTCTACCAGCGGCTGCAGGGTCAGCGGGGGGACTAAGAGTAGTCCGCTGTAATTCCGTTTCCACGCGATCTCCAGCCGTTCCCCGAACCGGACCTTCTCGATATACAAATACGCTTCGACCAGCGACAGCTCCTGACGCAAGTGAACCAGCTTCCCGGTATTCATCAGATCGAAGCTGGCGCGCAGGAAGGAGGAGAAGGCGTCAATCAGCTCCTGCATCTGGCGGATATCAATCTGGCTGAGCGTCGAGATCGAATTCAGCGCGTTGAACAGGAAATGAGGACGGATCTGCGCCTGAAGGTAAGCGATCTCCAGGCGCAGGTTGTGCTGGATGCTCTGCTTCATCCTCGCCAGCCCCGTAACCCGGTACTTCAATTCCAGGCTATCGACCGGCTTGGTCACATAATCATTGGCTCCCAGCCGGAATCCGTAATAGATCTCCTCACGCCGCGCACGCGCCGTCAGCAGCAGCACCGGCAATTCGGATGCCGAATACCGCTCTCTGATTCTCCGGGTAAGCTCATACCCGGACATCTGAGGCATCATCACATCCGTGATTAACAGATCCCAGGATTCCTCTCCCAGGTGCTTCAGCGCCTCCTCACCGCTGAGCACAGGAGTCAGCCGGTAGATATCCTCATGCAAAATAGTGGAGAGTACCCGAAGATTCACCGGATCATCGTCAACCACTAAGATGTGGAGTACAGCTTCATCCTGCTGCCCCTCAGCTGCTGCGAACAGAGGAGCAGCGGCAAGGAGCGGGTCTTCGCCTCTGCCTTGGAAATAGGGTGACTGGGCGTTCAGCGTAAAGTCCGGCCATTCCTCTGCTTCGCTCCCGCCGAATCTGCCGTCTGTGAAGAAAGCCCCGTCTGCCAGCGGCAGAGTGAAGCGAAAGACGGAGCCTTCCCCCGGCCTGGACTCCACCGTAAGCCTGCCCCCGTGCAGCTCCACGAGCTGCAGGGTAATGCTCAGGCCCAGACCCAGGCCGCCCCTGTCCTGCCCGCCCGCCTGTTCATAGGGCTGGAAGATACGGCTGAGTACTTCCTCACCAATCCCTTCACCGGTATCGGCAACGCTGATCAGCAGCTGGCCGTCCGCTTCTTCGGCAGATATCCGTATACTGCCGGATTCGGTGAATTTCACAGCATTATGGATCAGGTTAAACAGAATCTGTATAAGCCGCTTCTCATCGGCCCATACAGGCGGAAGTGCTTCGGATGCGCTTACATGAAGTGTAAGGTTTCTGCCTTCCGTTAAATAACGGAGCATGTCCGCAACTCCAGCTGCAATCGTATAGACCGATAACGGCACGGGGTGAAGAACCATCCGGTTCTCCCGCAGCAGGGTCAGATCCATAAGATCATCCAGCAGCTGTGACATTTGGCGTCCGATGCGGACAAGCAGCTCCAGATCGCCCGATTCTTCCTCCGGGCAGGCTGCCCGCCTCTTGTCATACTCGGTCTCAGCAATGCTGAGCATACCATGCAGCGGAGTCCGCAGCTCATGCGAGGTGCTGATCAGGAACCGTTCTTTCTGCTTATCCGTCTGCACCAGCTGTTCATAGAGCTCTCTGTTCTCATCGGAGCGCCGGATATATTGCTTCAGGCCGTAGGTGGAGAACCCGACAATAGCAGCCAGAATGTCAATAGAGTAGAACGGGAGATTCTGCCGGTCACCGTTCAGCGTATTCCCCCATACGACCCCTGACACAATACAGGAAGCGATGAAGGTAAGAAAGCTGACGTCCCTTTTCCGTTTATATACCATTATTCCGAAAATTACAAACATCCAGCAGGGGGGAAGCATATACAAAAGGCTGAAATAAATAGTGGCATTGGACAATACGATCTGAATCGGCAGCACACTTATACAAAGACTGTATAGAACAAGGAGGAAGCTGTAGATCTTGAAGGCCCGCCCTACGGCTTGAGCGCTGTAGAACTTGTAGGTCAGCAGCAGCATGAAAAAGACCATCCATACATAAGACAGGAGCCTGACCTTGAACATCCACGTATAGTTAAGCGGCAGCACAATTAGCAGCAGGACATCGTTGTCCGCTGCAATGGAGAGAGCTGTCGTAATCAGCATAAGAGCAAACAGCAGCAAGACCCGCTGTTTTTTGGCAAGCACATACAGGATACAGACATACAGGGCGTGTAGCAGAAGGATGATGATAGTGGTTAGCTGAAAAGCCGTGGAGTACCAGCGCTCCTTCTGAATGGAGGATTGGGCGCCGAAGCGGATGGAGTAAGAGATTCCGCCCTTCTCTCCATGCTCGAAGTTGGCTGCCTGGATCAGCACAAGCATATCCTGCTTACCCGCAGGCAGGGGGTAGTCTACATTATAGGATACAGCCATCGGCCGGTATAACTCCTTGCGCACAGCAGGTTGTCCCATTGCCGGGTACGTCTGGCCGTTGACTTCGATCCGGGAAGAGGCCTGAATCTGCTGTGCCCAGAAGGAATAGGGTTCATCCAGGGGGTGATCCACGAGTACACGCAGAGCATAGGTCCCGTAGCCGAGAGAAGAACCGGACAGAGCCGATTTCCAGTTACCCGGAACATTAATCATAAGCGGAGCTCCGGCTGCCCCTGAGCGGATATCGCTCTCTGTCACGAGCCGGTTCGGATAAAAGGCCCATTCACCATCGAGAACGAGCGAGTGGGCGTTCTTCAAATTCCAGCCGCGCAAATCAAGCTCGCCCCTGGACGCCGTGGGCTGCTGCGGAAAAGCAAAAATCTGCTGCCATACCGTGTGCATTCCCAGGAGCAAAGACATATACAGCATGATTAAAGTCAAATGCTTGAAGTAATATTTGGAATTTGTATTCATCATAGTCTAATGATTTCGACAAAGGAAAGGCTTAACCTTCTATAACATCAAATAAATTCTTGAACAAACTGGAGCTGCTGCGGCGAATTGTCACTGGAACCTTGACTAGTTTCAGATTCGGTCTTTTGTCCTGCTTTCCAGGCCGGCCAGTAGTGCTGCTTGCACAACCCTTTCGCATAATGCCTCCTATTGCAGTTTTCTATCGTGCATTTTCTTTCATTAATGGCCCTGAGTCTCCCCATTGTGCATCCCTCCATGAAAGTTTCGTTTCAAGTCAAGCCCATTATAGAGAGACCTCATAGACAAGAACTGAACAAAATTGGAATTTAAATTCCAATAATTCTCATTAGATTGTGATATCCGGCTAGTATCCTAGAGAGGTTCAAGCAGGGAATGCTTTCTCTGCCCGGAGTCTTTTGAAACGGCCCCGACGATACTGTTAGATCGTATATTGAATAAATAGGTAATTTTACTCATTTATTGATAGGGCGATGAATATATCTAATGTATAACATTGAAAGACTATGGGAGGTAGTATGATGGTGACCAAAAAACTGTATACTCAATTGGAAGTGATCGAATTATTGAAGCTGCCCCCTACTACCATCAAGCGCTGGCTCGAATACTTCATACATTTCATCCCTGTGGTGCAGAGGGGAGACAGCAAATTCTTTGAATACGAATCTCTCAAAGTTCTGACGCGTGTGAGTGAACTCCGGCAGGACCGTTATCATCTGGGAACCATCGTGCGCATTCTGGTGGAGGAAGGCTTCCCTATGTACTGTGGTCCAAGAGAAATGTCAGGACTACATATGGACAAGTCAGGCATTTCATCGGATTCAGAAGAGTTGAAGAGCAAGGAGCAACAACAGCAGCGTATTGTGTCTTCCATCCTGCTGATCGCAGATGAATTGTACCGGCTTGCCGGACATCTTGATGAGCTGGGACAGAAATAACAGCCCCCCCTCCGGAGCAGAAATTGCTGTTCTGCCGGAGGGGGTGCTGTATTTATAGAAGTATATTTATGGCAATAACTCGAAAATGCTTAAATTGGACAATGCCGGGTCCAATTGGGATCCAGATCCGCTGCTTAAAGTAGTAGCTATTTTAAAATTGAGGTTTAATGAACCGGTTGGCCTGATCACACCTGCGGATTGAATCGTGTATTCCCACGGAACGGTTGTTGAGCCTATCTCTTCAGTGCCGAAATAGGTTATATGTGAAATAGCAGTGCCAAGAAATGCTATTACTTCAATAGAAGTTACCGAACGATTTGCAGGAACCCTTATCCTGAATGAGAAGGAAACATGATAAGAGCGGTTAGCCAGTAAATTAATATTGGTGCCGGCAAGGGTAATACTTCCATTGCTGTTATTATAATCTGTCGTAAACCCAAACGCTGTGAGTCCCGTAGGCAAGGTAGCCGCAACGGGCCGGAACATCGCATTCGGGTTAACGAGAGGCCCCATTGGGCCAGTAACCCCCGTGGGCCCGGTAGGGCCAGTGACCCCGGTAGGACCGGTAGCCCCGGTAGGACCCGTGGCTCCAGTAAGACCCCTGGGTTCAAGGCCAGTAGCTCCTGTAGGGCCAGTGGCCCCGGTAACACCAGTGGCTCCGGTAACGCCTCTGGGTTCAATACCCGTGGCCCCCGTCGCCCCGGTAGCGCCAGTAGCGCCGGTCGCTCCCGTGGCCCCCGTGGCCCCAGTAACACCGGTGGCTCCGGTAACGCCTGTTGGGCCGGTAGCGCCGGTAGCTCCCGTGGCCCCCGTGACGCCCGTGGCCCCCGTAGCACCCGTGATTCCGGTCGCTCCTGTAGCGCCCGTGGCTCCAGTTACGCCTGTGACTCCAGTGATGCCCGTAATTCCAGTGATGCCCGTAACACCGGTGACGCCCGTGGCCCCCGTAGCGCCCGTGGGCCCAGTAGCGCCCGTGGGGCCGGTAGCACCTGTAACGCCCGTGGCTCCCGTGGCCCCAGTAACTCCGGTAGCCCCTGTGGGGCCGGTAGCCCCGGTAAGGCCGGTAGCGCCAGTGGCACCCGTAGCGCCAGTGACCCCCGTAGCGCCTGTAATTCCCGTAACTCCCGTAGCTCCCGTCGCCCCGATAGCCCCTGTAGCGCCCGTGGCTCCGGTAACGCCTGTGGCTCCGGTAACGCCCGTAACTCCGGTTGCCCCGGTAACGCCTGTGGCCCCCGTAGCCCCTGTAGCTCCGGTGGCTCCGGTAACGCCCGTAGCTCCGGTAATCCCGGTACCCCCGGTAACGCCCGTGGCCCCTGTAAGGCCAGTAGCCCCCGTGATGCCAGGAGCTCCGGTAACACCGGTAATGCCTGTGACTCCGGTAACGCCAGTAGCGCCTGTAACCCCGATAGCTCCAGTCATCCCGATGGCTCCTCTAACCCCGGTAGCTCCAGTGGATCCGGTGATGCCCGTCAGTCCGATGTCTCCGCTGGCTCCGACTGGACCTATACCGGTCGGACCGGTAGGTCCCGTAGCTCCGCTCTGCCCGATCTCCACCCACGGTGTCCAGGTGCCGCCTCCGTTCTGGCTGCTGCGGTAGAACAGAACAGGGTTCGAGATATAGATCTGCTGCACGTAATTTCCGACTCTGGAGACATACAAGGTCCAGACCGCTGGATGGATGACCGGCGGAGAGATCGTGGGCGGTGGGCCCGTGGGAGAATCCGAGCTGTAGACGCCTGGTTGATTGAAGGATTCCAGAGGGGAGTCGGAAGGCTCCTCGTTAAGCGAGACCGCATCTACGTCAGCCGCGTCCAGAACAACTACTCCGGCTTGGCCGTTGACGACGACAGCACCGCCGGGGGCGCCTGTAGGTCCCGTAGGTCCGCTGGGCCCAATAACAATAGGCAGATTCGCGGCGGTCTTCAGCTTCGAGTCGAGCATCATTTCCTGCTTGAAGATCGTATCCAGCATAGATTGTACGTTGTTGTTAACCTGTAGCACCTGTGCCAGTGTCGCGGGCGGGCCGCTTAGGCCTGGCAGGGTCCCCAGGGCATACTGAATTTTCTCGCCTTCTGCGTTGAGAATGTGTGCCAGACCCAGCTCTTCCATAGCGATGGAAGAGAAGATCAGATTGACGACATCATCCCGTGTCAATGAAATGGACGGTGTAATATTGGGGATATTGGGTGTAGACAATGAAAACCCTCCTTCGCTTGTACATTGAATTTCACTTCCGGCTCTTAAGAGAGCTCCCCTCTCTACGGCAGAAGACAAATGCAGAAGAGGGGAATCCCTATCTTAAGAATCTTACTCTATCTGGAAGACGCTCACATTGGACCAGGTGTTATTAAATGTAGCGGTAGCTGCTGAGGCAAAAACGATGCTTGCAGTCAGTTGAAGGGTTGGGGTCCCGGCACCTGTCTGAATTAATCCGCTTGATTCCAGCGTTATAGCTGTTAAGCCGGCAACACCTGCAGGTTTGCTTCCAAGATTCGTGATATGGAGGGGGGTGCCGTCCAGAGTGGTAGCTATTTCTGCTGTGGTTACAGCGACAGCTCCTGTGCTTAACGTTATTCTTAATGAAAAAGACATATAATAGGTGCTGTTCGGCTGCAAAAGGATGGAATTGTTGCCGGCGCCAAGTGAAATCGTTCCGCCGCTGCCATTAAATATCGGACTTAATACTATGGGAGTTGGTGTGGCGGTTACGGCTGCAGCAGAAGCAGGCTGGAACATTGCATTTAAATTCGAGCCTGTCGGTCCTGTTGGACCTGTCGCACCGGTAGCACCAGTCGGTCCAGTGGCCCCGGTCGGCCCAGTAGCGCCAGTCGGTCCAGTAGCGCCTGTCGGTCCAGTAGCGCCAGTCGGTCCGGTAGCGCCAGTCGGCCCGGTAGCGCCAGTCGGTCCAGTAGCGCCCGTAGGTCCGGTAGCGCCAGTCGGTCCAGTCGGTCCGGTAGCGCCGGTAGGTCCAGTAGCGCCAGTCGGTCCGGTAGCGCCCGTAGGTCCGGTAGCGCCAGTCGGTCCAGTAGCGCCGGTCGGCCCGGTGATACCCGTAGCACCCGTAGCGCCCGTAGCACCTGTAGCACCCGTAGCACCCGTAGCGCCCGTAGTACCCGTGGCGCCCGTAGCACCTGTGGCACCTGTGGCCCCGGTAGCACCGGTAGCGCCAGTCGGTCCAGTAGCGCCAGTCGGTCCGGTAGGGCCAGTCGGTCCGGTAGGGCCAGTCGGTCCGGTAGGGCCAGTCGGTCCAGTAGCACCTGTAGCGCCTGTGGCACCCGTGGCTCCGGTAGCGCCCGTGGCTCCGGTAGTGCCCGTAACCCCGGTAACACCCGTAGCACCGGTAGCACCGGTAGCGCCGGTAGCGCCTGTAGCGCCAGTAGGTCCGGTAACGCCAGTCGGTCCAGTCGGTCCAGTGGCACCGGTCGGTCCAGTAGCGCCGGTCGGTCCGGTAAGCCCCGTAGGTCCAGTAGAGCCCGTCGGTCCAGTGGCGCCCGTAACGCCGGTAGCCCCAGTAGCGCCCGTAGGCCCAGTAGCACCAGTCGGACCAGTAGCGCCGGTAGCGCCGGTGGCTCCGGTAGCGCCAGTGATACCAGTGGCCCCCGTAGGTCCCGTAGCGCCCATGGCTCCAGTGGCCCCGGTAGCACCGGTGACCCCGGTAGCACCGGTAATCCCCGTAGCACCAGTAATACCGGTCGGTCCGGTAAGCCCTCTAGGTCCAGTAGCACCAGTCGGTCCGATGATACCTGTAGGGCCGGTAACGCCGACACCGGTCGGCCCTACAGCACCAGTAGCTCCCCGTTGTCCAATTTCGATCCACGGGCCCCAGTGGTCCCCGTTATCCTGAGAGCTTCGGTAGAAGAGGACAGGGTTCGAGATATAGATCTGCTGCACATAGGTACCAACCCGGGAGACATACAGAGTCCAGACCGGCGGATGTGCTACTCCCGTGGGACCATGCCCAGGCACCGGACCAGTTGGATTATTGGAGCTATAGACACCGGCATCTACGAAGGTGTTAAGATCAGAACCGGAAGGCTCCACATTTTCGGGAAAGGCGCCTACATCTGCAGCATCCAATACGACAACACCGGACTGTCCGTTGACTGTAGTGACGGCGCCTGCGGCGCCGGTGGGTCCGACAGGTCCGGTGGGCCCCTGCAAGGTGGGAACGTTGGCAGCGGTCTTAAGCTTCGAGTCAAGCATCATTTCCTGCCGGAAGATCGTATCCAGCATGCCTTGCGTACTGGTATTCACATCCAGAATCTGTTGCAATGTAGCGCCTGGACCCGTAATTCCCGGCAGTGTACCGAGGGCGAACTGAATTTTCTCTCCTTCCGCGTTAATAATATGTGCCAACCCCAGCTCTTCCATGGCGATGGAAGAGAACAAGAGGTTCACCACATCATCCCGTGTTAATGTAATCGTCGGGGAAATATTGGGGATATTAGGTGTAGACAAAATAAAAACCTCCTTATGGGTGGGATGGTATAAGGTATTCCTGCACGTTCTTATCCGGTATGGATAAGTGCCTATTTGAAACACCTATTATTAAGGTTTGAATATATGGTAAAATTTAGGTTTGGTTTATTCAACTTGATAAATGCTTAAGCTGGACAAGTTGGTAGTGAATGCAGGTGTCGCCTGACCATCCAGCGAGAGGGTGATCTGTACTTGCAACGTTTGAACGGGCGCTGACCCGGTCAGGATTAATCCGCCAGCCAGAGCCGTATAGTTCGCAGGAGCATTGCCGGGGCCGAATAATTCAGAATCAATAAGCGACACATAGGTCTGAGTGCCGTTGAGGAGAGTAATAATCTCCAATAATCGGATGTCGAAATTGTCCCCGGGCGAGAATATATTAATCAAGAATGATAGAGAAAGATAGTAGACGCTGTCCGGCAGCATAACGATCTTCTGTCGGGTGTTATCCAGATAAATACTGCCGCCGCTGTTATTGAAAATTTCAGTGAACGTGATGATAGTCGCTGTATTTCTTAGTATTTCTGCACCTGGCTGGAACAAGGCATTGTTGACAAAGATAAGATTGGACCCGGTAACGCCCCGGTGTCCTCTGGCTCCGCCAACACCGCTGGTTCCCGTTACACCAGCTGGCCCCCTCTGCCCGGCCATCCCACGTATGCCCTTTAGCCCGCGCAGCCCGGCATTCCCTCGTGCACCAGCCGGACCGGTGATGCCCGGGGGACGTTGTCCGGCAGCCCCCCGAATGCCGGAAGCTCCTCTCACACCGCGAATTCCCCGCTGTCCTGCGGCTCCGCCAACTCCCTGAGCACCCGGTACTATTTTGCCTTCTACGCCATCCAGGCCCTTCTTCCCCGGGGTGCCCCGTAACCCGAACGGTCCCCGGATTCCCCTGTGGCCCGATGATCCCCGTACCCCGGAGATTCCTTGAATGCCGTTAATACCCTCTGATCCTGGAATACCCCTCCGGCGTATTCCAGCGGCCCCGGTTCCGCCCCGGAAGCCCTCCGGTCCGGTAACTCCCTGTTTACCAGCAGGTCCCGTAATACCTGTATGGCCTTGCGGCCCATCCAGTCCCTGCCTTCCAACGGGTCCGATAACACCATTCATCCCTGTGTGGCCGGCTTCGCCCCGGGCACCCGGTCCGGTAATTCCCCGGCTTCCATCCGTTCCTGTTGCTCCAGCACGGCCTTGAATCCCTCTGAATCCCCTGGGCCCGCTATCTCCTCTCCTGCCATCTAGTCCCCGAAGGCCGTCAGAGCCCTGAATGCCGCGCAGCCCGGAAGGCCCTGTACCTCCACGTAACCCTGTTGTTCCTGCGGGTCCTAACCCTCCCCGGGTCCCGGTTGGACCTGTAATTCCTCGAAGCCCGATTGAACCGGTATTTCCCGCTGAACCGGTGGCACCTGAAGGGCCGCTGATGCCTCTGGGGCCAGGTATGCCGTCTGGTCCGGTGTCTCCCACCGGTCCCGTCATGCCCTTTGTTCCCGTGAGTCCCATCGGTCCTGGAGTGCCAGTTGTTCCAGTAGTGCCGTCTGGACCAGTGACGCCTATCGAACCTGTAACACCTGCACCTGCCGGACCGGAAGGCCCGGTTATACCGCGCCGCCCAATATCTATCCAGAGCGTCCAGTCGCCCCCGCTGTTCTGGCTACTGCGATAGAAGAGGGCAGGGTTCGAGACATAGATCTGTTGTACATACGTTCCAACCTGTGAGACGTACAGGGTCCAGACCGCAGGGTGGGTGACGACTGGACCGTGTGTAGGCACTGGGCCAGTTGGATTATTGGAGCTATAGACACCGGCTTCTATGCAGGAATCAAGATTGGAATTGGAAGGCTCCACACTATAGGGCAGTGCACCGACATCTGCAGTATCAAGCGCCACAGCACCTGTCTGGCCGTTGACACTGCTTACGGTTCCGGCTGCACCAGTCGGCCCGGATAGACCAGCTGGGCCGGGTAGAGTTGGAATACCTGCGGCAGTTCTCAGCTTGGAATCCAGCATCATTTCTTGACGGAAGAGGGAATTCATCATACCTTGCGTACTGTTATTCACATCCAGAATCTGCTGTAGGGTAGCGGGTGGCCCGCTTAATCCCGGAAGTGTACCGAGGGCGAACTGTATTTTCTCTCCTTCCGCATTGATAATGTGCGCCAGACCCAGTTCCTCCATAGCAATGGAAGAGAACAACAGATTGATCACATCATCCCGTGACAGTGAGACCGTCGGGGTAATATTAGGAACATTGGGTGTAGACAAATCACAACCTCCTTAATATATGAATACAAGGTTATTCATCCCAGCCGGATAATGCTCAAATTAGACCAAGACGATTCTGTTACAGCATCGGCTGTCCCGCCCAGGACAATATCTGCGGTCAGTTGCAATGTTTGCACGGGATCGTTCCCAGTTCTTATGAATCCGTATGAACCCAGCATGAAGGGCAGGGAAGAAGAAGACAGACTCTCGGGTCTGCTACCGGCGATGGCCACGGGTTGATCTACATCATTAAGTGTTAAGAAGAATTCGACAGAAGTTACAGCTACATCAGCCGGTGTGAGATTAATACGTACATAGAACGAAACATAGTAAAGGCTGCCCGGCTGCAGATTAATAGTATCTGCACCGGTATCCAGAGTAATCGTTCCGCTGCTGTGGTTGAATACTTCTAAGAATGAAAGCGGAAAATTTCTGTTGGTTATTATCTCATCTAAGGGTTGAAACACTGCGTTGTAGCTGATGATAGTCGAACCTGTAGATCCGGTTGATCCCAGGGCTCCAGTCGCTCCGTTGACGCCGGATAGCCCTGCTACAACACTAGTCAGCCCGGTAACGCCGGTAGGTCCGGTAACGCCGGTAGGTCCGGTAACCCCGGTGGGTCCGGTAACGCCGGTAGGTCCAGTAACACCGGTTGCCCCCGTAACGCCGGTTGGCCCCGTAACGCCGGTTGGCCCTGTAACGCCGGTTGGCCCCGTAACGCCAGTTGAACCGGTAACGCCAGTTGGCCCGGTCGCACCAGTCGGCCCGGTAACGCCAGTCGGCCCGGTAACACCAGTCGGCCCGGTCGCACCAGTCGGCCCCGTAATGCCAGTCGGCCCGGTAACACCAGTCGGCCCGGTAGCGCCGGTTGGCCCGGTAACGCCGGTAGGTCCGGTAGCACCGGTCGTGCCCGTAACGCCGGTCGGCCCCGTAATGCCAGTCGGCCCCCCTACACCTCTCGTTCCAGTGATTCCGGTGGGTCCCGTGGTCCCCAATATTCCAGTGCTGCCAGTCAGCCCGGTAGGTCCGGTAGGTCCGGTACTGCCGTTGGGCCCTGTGATCCCGGCGGGTCCGGTGGGTCCGGTTGGGCCCCTTGCGCCTGCAGATCCCGTGGTACCAGTGGGTCCGGTAACGCCAGTAGCCCCGGTACCACCGGTAGCTCCCGCGAATCCAGTGGGCCCGGTAGCGCCTGTCGGTCCAGTCACACCTGTACCTCCGTTAATTCCTGTTGCCCCTCTAATTCCTGTTGGACCCATAGGACCGAGTGGTCCGGTGCTGCCCGTTGACCCGCTTGGCCCTCTGTGCCCGATGGGTCCGGTTGGCCCGGCGATTCCGTCAGGACCTCTGCTTCCTTGTCGCCCAGCGACGCCGTCAGACCCTTGTACTCCTTCCGGACCGGTGATGCCAACCGGACCCGCAGGTCCCGTCGGACCGGTGATCCCCTGCCTGCCAACTGCACCGTCAGGTCCCCTCGCACCTGCCGGTCCTCTGGCACCAGGTCCGGTAGGTCCGCTTGGCCCAGTTACTCCGCGGTGTCCGAGAGCTTCCCACGGCGTCCAGTTCCCTCCCGCATCCTGACTGCTGCGGTAGAATAGAGCAGGATTCGAGATATAGAGCTGCTGGACGTAATTCCCTACACGGGAGACATACAGCGTCCAGACCGCCGGGTGGCCTACAGGCTGCGGACCGTCCAGAGGTGCATTTCCATTATCGTCATTGGAACTGTACACACCAGGCTGGATGAAAGATTTCAGGGGAGAGTCAGAAGGATCTTCGCTATAGGGCAGAGCCTCTATCTCGTCAGAGTCCAGCAGGACTGCACCTGTCTGGCCATTAACACTGATAACGCCTCCGGCCACCCCGGCAGGTCCAGTAACGCCGGAAGGCCCAATGACGGGCTTCAGGGTGGTGGCGGTCTTCAGCTTGGAGTCCAGCATCATCTCCTGGCGGAAGATGGTATCCAGCATGGCTTTTGCGCTGTTATTCACCTCCAGAATCTGTGCCAGTGAGGCAGGTGGTCCGCTGATTCCCGGAAGGGTGCCCAAGGCATACTGGATCTTTTCACCTTCGGCATTGATAATGTGAGCCAGGCCCAGCTCTTCCATAGCAATGGATGACATGATGAGATTTATTGCTTGATCCCTGGTTAGGGTAATGGATGGAGTAATATTGGGGATATTTGGGGTAGACAAATAAGACCCTCCTTAATGGTCGGATCTTATACTATATGTGTATATTCAATAGGGGGAAGTGCTTGGGGGTATTAGCCTAATTGATTATAAGTAAGGGTGTGTCACGCCAATCAATCGTCATTGAAATCCTCAACCAAATCCTCGTTCAACGCCGCATCCAATTCCTCCGCTTCACCGAAATCACTGAAATCACTGAAATCACTGAAATCCCCGGATTCACCGTTGAGGTCATTATCATCCGTGAGCAGGCGAAGAATGCGGTCCAGCTTGCTTAGGCTTAACCATTGACCATTCGAGACTT
The DNA here is from genome assembly GCF_038005345.1 of Paenibacillus sp. FSL H8-0122. Taxonomy (NCBI): domain Bacteria; kingdom Bacillati; phylum Bacillota; class Bacilli; order Caryophanales; family Paenibacillaceae; genus Paenibacillus; species Paenibacillus sp. FSL H8-0122. The sequence continues at coordinate 1,347,043 of NZ_JBBOTB010000001.1, forward strand.
CCTCAAGGAGTCTGGAGGCTGTATTGTTGATGCGGATAACGCTCATATAGCTTAATTCTTCCGGACGGGACTTAATGAAGGCTTGTATAGCATCCGCTTCCGCACTGATAATGTGGGACAGTGAGATTTCGTTCATGGCCACGGAAGTGAGCAGGAGGGCAAGGCTTTCGCGCTTAGTGATTGATTGGCCGGGCTTCGTTTCGGGAGAATCAGGCAAGGACATCCTTGGAACACCTCCTGTGACCGGCTGCAAGATCCGGAACTATTATAGTATCAATATATAAAGAACAAGCCGTATCTATTCCACCTATTCATTCGCGGCGTCCGAAAATCCGAAAAGTCCGATATATTAGGGGAGCTGACTGCATAAAATATAATATTAAGCATCTGTGCACCTGTTAAAGGAGTGTAGAAATTGCGGACGAAACCAAAAATTACGGAAGCGGTGCTTCTGGCTGCCGCTGTTGAGCAAAGGGCTATCGTGACTATGCTGGCGGCCTTGACGTCTATGTTACAGGCTGTTGCTTCTGAGCAGGCGGAGGAGCGGCAATATCAGCCGTCCGGGCAGTTGTCCCGTCTGGAGAGAGCTGTTATCCGGGTGCTTCAGGCTCTGACGCGAAGACAAGTGGTCCTGCTTCATTACTTCATCCTCAATAGCCGCCTGTTGGACGAGGTGGATAACAGTGAAGCGTGAGACTTCGGGGCCAGTCGTTGAAGAGTTGAAGAAGGCTGTGGGCGAAGCGCTCGGCCAGATGGAAGCATTCAAGCAGGCAAGCCGGTTGATTCCTGTACAGGTAGAGAATGAGCTTAATGAATTAATCGCCAGAACCAGGCTCCTGCTCCATTGGAGCGAAGATGAAGGTGAAACCGGGAGCCGGAAGCCCGAGACTGCAAAGGACAGTAAGCCGGTGGTCTTCCGGAGAGTAAGCAGTATCAGAGCTGGCGGCAAATCACTGTTCCGCAGTGTAGCTGAACCCCTTCCTGCTGTTCGTCAGCACCCCGGCAAGCCGGAGCTGCTTGAGCGCCTGAAGCTGCCTGAGCGTCCGAAGCCTAAGAAGCGGAAGACCGCAGGCAATCCTGCAAAAATGAATAAGAAAAATAACAAGCCTGCCCCGCCGCTTAAACCGGCAGCCAAGCAGTCCCAGCCGCAAGGGCCAAAGATCACGGCTCAGGCAGAAGATATCCCGGATATCCGGACCTCCTCCAATTTGAAACTGAAGGACTGAGAAGAACCTGAGTAACGTCAGGTTCTTTTTTTATGGTTTCAAGCAAATTCCGTCCGTTAAGTCCGTGAATGAATGCACCTTTCAGAAGCGGCTACATATGCTGTCTATGGTTAAGGCCCTTCCGGTCCTGAGGCGAGCCAATATACGGACCCGAGCCGGATAATTTGGTGAGAGGAGTACATCTATGAAACGGAAAATTGTGGTCGTCGGTCTGGGATATGTTGGTCTTCCGCTGGCGCTGTTGTTTCATCAGAAGGATTATCATGTCATTGGTATTGACGTGGACGAAGACAAACTAGTGAAGCTGCGCGAGGGAAGATCCTATATTTCCGACATTAGCGATGACCAAATCGGATGGCTGAATGCGTCGGGGAGCTTTGAATACACCGGTGATTTCTCCAGATTAAGCGAGTCGGAAGCGATTATCATCTGTGTTCCTACCCCGCTGTCGGAGAGCAGTGATCCGGATCTCAGCTATTTGAAGGGCGCCATGCAGTCTATCCTGCCCTATCTGAGACCGCAGCAGCTCATTGTCGTGGAGAGCTCCACCTATCCCGGAACTACCGAGGAGGAATTCGTACCGCTGCTGGAGCAGCATCAATACACTGTCGGCGAGGATGTATTCGTAGGCTACTCTCCCGAACGCATTGATCCGGGCAACCTGATGTATTCACTTGAGAATATCGCAAAGGTGGTTAGCGGAGCCACTGCGGGCTGTCTGGAGCGGATCGTGAACCTCTATCAGACGGTCTTCCGGACGATTGTACCGGTTAGTTCAACCAAAGCGGCAGAGATGACGAAGCTGCTGGAGAATACCTACCGCTTCATTAATATTTCCTTCATTAATGAGATTGGCAGGCTCTGCGAGGGGATGGGCATTGATGTCTGGGAGGTTATCGAGGCTGCAGCTACCAAGCCTTATGGCTTCACCAGCTATGATCCAGGTCCCGGTATTGGCGGCCACTGCATTCCAGTAGATCCGCTCTATTTGAAATGGAAAGCCAATCTGGAGGGGATGGAGACGCCGTTCATTGACCTTGCCAAGAACATTAACGACTCTCAGCCTGCGTATGTAATGGGCCGTATCAAGCAATTACTGGCCGAATGTAACAGGAATGACCGGGTAAGGATTCTGCAAATCGGGCTGGCTTACAAAGCCAATATTGCGGATCTGCGGGAATCACCGTCGATCAGCCTATTTCAGCTCCTGGTAGCTGAGGGGTACGAGGTAAATTATCATGATCCCTTCATTTCTAAATTTACAGCAGGCGGCCATGAATATCTGCATGTGGATCTTAGCGAAGAGGTCCTTAATGAATATGATTGCGTAGTGATCGCCACCGCTCACCAGAGTGTCGATTATGAGATGATCCTGCGCGCTGCACCGCTGATTTTCGATACCAGGAACTGCTATGAGCTTGCTTATTCTCATGTTGTTAAACTTTAAATTCAAGGAGGAAATCATATGATTACTATTAGCTTGTGTATGATCGTCAAGAATGAAGAAGCAGTGCTGGCCCGTTGCCTGGACTCCATCCATGATATTGTGGATGAGATTAATATTATAGATACCGGTTCAACAGACAGCACAGTGGAAATTGCCAAGCGTTACACCGACCGCGTCTTCTTCTTTCCCTGGACGGGAAGCTTCGCTGAAGCCCGGACGGAGTCGTTCAAACATGCTACGAAGGAGTATCTGCTGTATCTGGATGCGGATGATGTCATTCTGGACGAAGACCGTGAGAAGCTGCGCAAGCTCAAGGAGACCCTGGACCCTTCGGTAGATTCTGTCTCGATGTTCTATGACGCCGGGACAGACGCGTACGGAAATGTTACGCTGCGGTACCGCCGTAACCGTCTGGTACGCCGGGACCGCAATTTCCAGTGGCAGGGAGAGGCTCATCAGTACCTGAATGTGTTTGGCAAGATCATCAACGAGAATATCTCGGTCACCCATAAGAAGATCAAGCATTCCGTAGGCCGGAACCTGTCCATATACAAGACACGGATTGAACGGGGCGATACCTTCTCTGCCCGGGATTATTTCTATTACGGGAATGAGCTGCGTGAGAATGGCCATCCGGAAGAAGCCATTAAGGCGTATGACAAGAATATAGAAATGAAGGAAGGCTGGGTCGAAGACAAATTCTATGCCTGCATCAATAAGGGGGATTGCTACCGCGCGCTCGGTGACAGCTTCAATGAGCTGGCCGCTCTGCTGCAGTCATTCCAGTTCACGCGTACGCCCCGTCCGGAGGCCTGTAGCCGGATCGGCTATAATTTCCAGAAAAATCTGGAATATAAGCACGCAATATTCTGGTATGACCTGGCCACCAAGCTTCAGCCGGACGACAATCAATGGAGCTTCAGCTATCCTGCATACTCTACGTGGTACCCTCACCTGCAGATGTGCCTCTGCTATTCCAAAATAGGAGAACTTGAAAAAGCTAATGAGCATAACGAGCTGGCCGCGACGTTCCGCCCGAATGATGCTGCGATCCTCCACAACCGCAAATGGTTCGAGGGGAAGGTTAAGCCCAAGGAAGAAAGTAAATCTTCTGCAGAAGATGAAGTTTCATGAAACAGCTCCCCCATATCATAGCGGAAGGCAAAGCGAGGGTCGTATTCTTCGTCAAGCCGGGCTTAGATAACTTCCTTAATCCAATAATCATGGCGCTGTCCGAACACTTTCTGACCAGAAAGGTTATCGTCACGGATCATGAGCAGCTTGGCCCGGAGATGGAGGAGGCTGATATCTGCTGGTTCGAATGGTGCGATGACCTGGTGATGGCCGGGAGCAAGCTTCCGCTTGCCCAGAAGCGAATCCTCATCTGCCGGTTGCACAGCTTCGAAGCATTCTCCAGGAATATATACAGGGTCAACTGGAGTACTGTTGACCGGCTCATCTTTGTTGGAAGCCATATACGCAACCATGTTCTGGGTAGAAGAACCGGTCTGAAGGAAGAGCAGACAATGGTCATTGCAGGCGGCCTGGAGCTGGAGAAGTACAATTTCGCCGAACGGGAGAAGGGCTTCGATATTGCCTATGTAGGCTACATCAATTATAAGAAAGGGCCTATGCTGCTGCTGCATGCTTTCAAGGCGATTCATGACCGGGATTCCCGTTACCAGCTTCACATCGCCGGTGTGCATCAGGAGATCCGTTTTCAGCTCTATTTCAACCAGATGATTGAAGTGCTGGATTTGCAGGACAGTGTACATTTTGACGGCTGGCAAGGGGATCTGGATCACTATCTGGAGGATAAACAGTATGTGCTGGTTACCAGCCCTCTGGAGAGCCAGCATATCTCGGTGATGGAGGCTATGGCTAAGGGAATTAAACCGCTGATTCACAATTTCTATGGTGCTGAAGAGGTGTTTGAGAAGGATTTTATCTGGAACTCCATAGGTGATCTGGTGCAGCTTGTAACGGAGGACAGCTATACCTCCGTCCGTTACCGCTCCTTCATAGAGGAGCGGTATGATTTCCGGCAGCAGACCGGACAGATTAAGAAGCTGCTGGAAGAGCTTCTGGAGGAGTCGGCAGAAGCTGAGCCGGCAGATCTAGCGGCTGTGCCGAAAATTACAGTAGGTATCATCAACTATAATTACAGCCAGTATCTGGATGCATGCCTACAGTCTGTGCTCAGTCAGACCCATCCCAACATTGAAATACTCATTGTAGACGACGGGTCAACGGATAACTCCATGGCGGTAATTGAACGATACGTGAAGCTCTACGATAATATTAAGCTGATTAGCGATGGCGGGCACACCGGACTTCCTGACAGAGCCTTTCAGCAAATATATGAGACCGCAGAAGGGAAGTATACCCTTCTTCTGAGTTCAGATGACTATCTCCCGCATGACAGGGTGCTGGAGAGATACTTGCAAGCTTTTCAGGAGGCAGAAGGACCTGAGATAGATTATGTCTACGGTGATATGGGGCTGGTGGGACCTGCCGGGAACCCGATCGGTCAATGGACTTACCAGGAATATAACGATAAGGATATTATCCGTCTTGTTTTTCAGAGATGGGGATCAGGTGTTGTTCCAATGATTGGCATGTTCAAGACATCCTTTTACCAAGAGAATAACTGGTTCATTGATCCGTTGAAGAAGCTTGCCGGCGATACATTGAACTGTGTAATCAATTGCGAACGCGGCTGGGTCCGCAAGCATGTGAAGGAGCCCCTGCTCAATTACCGTAGACATTCAAGCAGCTTGACCTTTCAAATAGACAATAGGATTCAATCCCTGATTTATATCCTGGATTACATTATCCAACATTTTGATGAGAGGATGTACTTCCCTGCTTTTGAATGGGATCAGTACGGGGAGCAAACCAGACAAACCGTTAAGAATTATGCCATAGGTAATCATTATGCCAAGATGGCGCTGAATTATATGAGTAATTCATTCACCAGGACGTTTAGTGCGGAGCAAAAGAAAGCCTGTATCCAGCCTATTCTCGTCAAAATGAATGAATATTTCGATCTTAGTCTGCAAACCGGAGCCGATTACAGTGCTGATATTGTCAACCGGAGAGCTTCCTTCAGTCCCTAATTCAAATCCGGCTGCGAATAACTTTAGCGGGTATGCCTACTGCAACGCTATAAGGCGGCATGGAACGGGTAACCACCGCACCGGCTCCAACCTTGCTATGGGCACCGATCGTTACTCCGCCAAGAATCGTTGCCCCGATTCCTATATTGCAGTTTTGTTCTATTTTGATAGGAGAATATTTGAGCGGGGCAAATACTGTGGCCTCCTTAGGGTTTCCCCCTTCGATATGGGCAGCCCCATGAATCCGTACCGCAGGACCGATTCCGCTGTATTCGCCAATGTGCAGACCACCTGCTCCGTGGAGGAAGCAATTTGGGCCTATCCAACTGTGCGAGCCAATTCGCAGCTCATGCTTGTAATAGCCCTTCACTATCGTATCGTGTCCAATGTACACATTGTCGCCAAAATGCACGTTCTCCGGGTGGAAGATGCGGACACCGTCTTCCAGAATGACATTGTCTCCGCAACTGCCGAGGCGCTTACGGTCGATCTCGCCGCTGCCCTCACTTTTCCATTGCTTCATCTCTGGCCACTCCTTCGCTTAAAGGTACTGAGGGGTCGAAATAGGTTGTCACTGTACGGCGGATGGCTTCGTTCCAGGGGGTGGATAACAGCCCGCTGTGCATAGACAGCACTTTATCGGCGGAGCCAGTCATTTCCCTGTCCTGCTCATTAGAGTATTCAAGCTTGGGTGTCCGGTTCAGCCCGCTGGATAACTGCTGAACCAGCTCAAGCAAAGTCAGCCTGTGCCGGCCAGCGATATTGTAGATGCCGTGCAGATTATTGCGGATCAGCCAGGCGGATGCTTCAGCAGCATCCGCGATGTAAACGGGATTCAGGGTCAGGCCATGGCTCTCTCCGGCAATCCGAATCGTCTCATTACCCATCAGTTTATGAATCAGCCCTGGAATCAGCCGGGGGATTCCTTGCCCGGCCCCGAAGGGGAAGAAATAACGCAGAATCAGGTGATTGCGGGGCCAGAGGCAAGTCACATTCTCTTCAATGGCTAACTTGTAGACGGAATAGGGATCTTCAGGATGGGGGGGATCACTCTCCCGTCTGCTGCCGGAATATCCGTATACTCCTCCAGTCGAGGCATATACAATATCCGTAATCTGCATTATCCGGCAACGCTCAAGGAACTCTGCTTCGCTGTCGAACAGCTTCTTATAATCTACAGAAATAGAGCCGGGCAGCTGTGCCGCGTAATGGATAAGCAGATTACGGCCGTTGTAGGGAAGGCCCGCAGGCTGCGGCTCCGTAAGATCTAAGTATTTCCAGGAGGCGGAAGCAAGGGCCTGCGGCTTACGCCCTAGCAAGATGACCTGACCGGCCATTCCCGAATCCTTGAGAAGGCTGAATACATGACTCCCGATAAAGCTGGAATAGCCGGTGATGAATATCCGGTCATAGTGTGTAGTGTTCATGGTTTAAGACCCCTTATATAGAATTATTATCCATCTCCTGACGGATATGGGCGGCTGTAAGCTTGATGCCTTCTTCCAGGTCGATCTTGGCCTGGAAGCCAAGCACCTGTCTGGCTTTGTTGAGTTCAGGGATGCGTAGCTCGACATCGACAGTATCCTTCGCCTGGTACTGAATAGGAGACTTAGAGCCCAGCACGCGCACAATAGTGTTGGCAAGGCCATAGATGGTGATAATGGTCGATTCGTTGCCCAGATTGAAGGATTCTCCGACTGCTGCATTTACCGTGAGGCAGCGCATAATGCCTTCAACCATGTCATCGACATAACACCAGGCCCGGATCTGAGTTCCGCTGCCATGCACCTGAATGGTCTGGTTCTGCAGAGCAAGCTCAATCATCGTCTTAATGGCGCCTTCCCCGATTTGTCCGGGACCATAGATATTGAATGGCCGGATAATGACGGTGGGCAAGCCAAACTCCTTATAGTGGGCATAAGTCAGATGCTCTTCGGCAAGCTTGCTTACCGCATAGGTCCATCTTGCTTCGCCTACAGCCCCCAGCACGGTGGCATTGGACTCATTGGCGCGAAAGGCAACCTGCCCGAAGACCTCGCTGGTGCTGAAGCAGATCACGCGCTCGCAGTGATCCAGAGTGGCTGCCGCTTCCAGCAGGTTGGAGGAGCCGATCATATTGACCTTCATCGTCTGCACGGGATTGCGGATTACCGTATCAATCCCTGCAATGCCTGCGGCATGAACGACATGGGTTGCGCCCTGAATAGCAGTCTTCAGCGCTTCCGGATCGAGAATATCACCATGTACGATGTTCAGATTAGGATGGTTGCGGTAGGGTTTGAACTTCAGTGCATCCCTGGAGAAATTGTCATACACCGTCACCTTGTTATGTTCAATAATGGCGCCGATTAATGAGGACCCGATAAATCCGGCCCCTCCGGTAATAAAAATATGCTTTCCGCTGAAATCCGGGAAATCCGCAAGGTTCATAATTTTCAGCCTCCTACATCCATATTTACGCATGAATAACATATGCGCCGGGAGAGGGACGAAGAACCTTGATAAATACTAAGGAGCGTGAATCACTTGATATCACTGATACAGATTGACAGACAATTCCAGTCCATGAAATCCGAAATTCTAAGCGCAGTTGAGACTGTGCTTGACCGCGGACAGTTCATTCTGGGTGAAGAGGTAAGACGTTTCGAGGAAGAGACGGCAGCCTATCTGGGGGTCCCCTATGCCGTCTCCGTCGGCAATGGGACAGATGCATTGGTTATGGCCTTGACGGCACTGGATATCGGTGCGGGAGATGAAGTTATTACTACACCGTTCACTTTCTTCGCTACAGCAGAGGCGATCTCAAGAGTCGGGGCAATGCCGGTCTTCGCGGACATTGATCCAGAGACGTATAATCTGGACCCTGCATCCGTTGAAGCAAGAATTACCCCGCGGACCAAGGCGATTCTTCCGGTGCATATTTTTGGCCAATCCTGCGGTATGCGGGAGTTCACGGCACTGGCTGATCAATACGGTCTGGAGCTGATTGAAGATGCCTGCCAGGCCTTCGGAGCAGAGGAGAACGGGGTTAAGCTCGGAACGATCGGCCGGATCGGCTGCTACTCCTTTTTTCCAACCAAGAATCTGTCAACCATCGGTGACGGCGGAATGCTGGTGACAAGGGATGGGGAACTGGCGGCGCGGCTGCGTAAGCTCCGGCACCATGGCAGTGTGAAGAAATATTATCATGAAGAGATTGGCTTCAACAGCAGGCTGGATGAGATTCATGCCGCTGTACTCCGCAGCGGACTGAAGCACATCGACGGCTGGAATGGAGTACGCCGTGCTCTCGCGAAGGTATACGACAGCTTGAACGGGAAGAGCGGGCTGAGCACTCCGGTGAATCGGCATCAGGGTAATTCCCATGTCTATCATCTATATTGTTTGGAGCATGAGCATAGGGATGACTTCATGGCATACCTGCAGGCGAACAGCATCGCCAGCGGGTCTTACTATCCGCTGCCGCTGCATTTGCAGCAGGTCTACCGGCAGCTTGGCTATAAGCCGGGAGATCTGCCGGTTGCAGAGAGCAAATCCGAGCGGCTCCTCGCGCTTCCGCTTCACCCGTTCCTGTCTGCTGTGGAACAGCAGGAGGTTCTGGAGGTTGCTCTGAACTATTCAGGGAAGGTGTGAATAATCACATGAAGCTTGGCATTGGCATCATCGGCTGCGGTCGGATTACAGAGAAGCACGCCGCAACTCTATCGCGGCTGGGCTCGGCCAGGGTAGTGGCTATCAGTGATATATCGGTAGAGCGAATGGAAATCATCCACCAGCAATTGACTGAGGCGGGCCACACTGCAAGTGAGGTAGCGATGTATCCCGACTACGCGGATTTACTGGTACATCCGGAGGTGAAGGTAATTGTAATTGCCACTTCCAGCGGACATCATGCCGATATGGCAGGGGATGCGCTGATAGCCGGGAAGCATGTCATTATCGAGAAGCCGCTTGCGCTTACACTGGAGGATTCGAGGCTGCTGTCTAAACTGGCCAGTAAGCGTGGCCTGAACTTACTGGTCTGCCATCAGATGCGCTACCGTCTCCCGATGCTGAGAATTAAGAATTACATTGACAGCGGTCTGCTTGGAGAGCTGTATTATGGCGTAGCATCACTCGAAATCAGCCGTTCCCCGGAGTATTTCCGTCAGGCCGCCTGGAGAGGGACCTGGGACCAGGATGGCGGCATGCTGCTGAATCAGGGCATTCATCTCATTGATCTGCTTCTCTGGTTCCTTGGAGATGTGGAGGGAGCTTACGGCGAGCTGCAGAAGGTTCAGGAAGGTAAGGAAATCGAGGATGTCGCACTTGCTGTCTTATCCTTCCGGAATGGAACCAAAGGACTGGTTGAAGCCAATACGATCACAAGACCCGGCAATTTCGGCTACTCCATTCGTCTATTCGCAGAGAAGGGCACGCTGATTATTAGCGGGACCCAACTGGAGCAGATTGAACGGTTTGAGGTCAATGGAGTTCACGTAGAGGAAGAGGAGCTTCGGCAACTGGAGGCGGACAGGGATGAGCAGCTGCGCATGTACGAAGCATATCTGGACAGAATCCAGAACGGGTCTGAAGGAATGGTCGTCGATTCCGTAGAGGCCACCAAAGCGATTGAAGCCATCTTTGCCATCTACCGTTCCGCTCTTGAAGGCCGCAGGGTGGCCCTGCCCCTGGCGGAATTCTCCACAGAGATTATGGGGGCGGGTGGATGGCAGCGGTAATGATGGCGGCAGGCAGAAGGAGGGGATGAAGATCAGTGCGGATATTGAAGCGTTGATTGAAGCTGCTATGAACATGGCGCAGTGGGATGCTGCGGAATCACTACTGGACAGATGGGAGAAGGAGGAAGTTACAACCTCAGTCTACTATAAATATCGTGCAGAACTGTCAGTCCGTAAGGGGAATGTCCCCAATGGATGGCTATGGTTGTGGAGAGGCCTGGAAGATGATCCTGAAGACGAGGTATTGAAGGACTTATACTCACAAGCTGACAGCAAGTTTCCTACTGCTTCAATTCGTGTATTGCAGGGGACTATGGAGATTGCTAACCAGATGAATACCTTAAACCGAGGACTGCAGGCTCAGGGAGTCATGGCACATTCTCTGGATTATTCTTCAACTTATCTGAAATATGGCTCGGACTACAGCTTTCCATTGGTTTCCGAGATGACCAGGCGGGGAATACACGATAAATTACGCAGGTTAACCCTCGCTCTCCTTCCCAAGTATGATCTTTTTCATTTCCATTTTGCCCAGAGTATCGCTCTTGATCATACGGATTACCCTCTGCTGCGGCAAGCAGGTAAATCAATCATTATGCAGCATTGGGGCAGCGATGTCCGGCTGTATTCGGTAGGGAAGAAGACTAATCCTTATGTGCTTGTTACACAGCATGAACGCCCATTGAGACGGCGGCTGTCCCAGCTCTCCCGTCATGTGCAGCATTGCATTGTGGCCGATAAAGAGCTTGAACAATATGTGAAGGACTACTATCCCCAGGTATCGGTTGTTCCGATGATGGTAGATCTGACCCGCTATTCCGTGCAGGAAGAATGGAAGCCGAATGAGAGGCTGCTGATTGTTCATGCACCAACGAATCCGGGACTCAAGGGAACCGAGGTGATTCTGAAGGCCATTGAAGCTCTGAAGGAGCAGTATGATTTTGATTTTCAGCTGGTTCAGGGAATGTCCCACGAGCAGGCTAAGGAAATTTATCAGAAGGCAGATCTGATTATTGATCAACTGCATATCGGTAGTTATGGCCTTCTGGCCGTGGAGAGTATGGCGTTTGGCAAACCGGTTATCTGCTGGATCAGCGATTACATGACGGAGCAGTATCCGGCGGAGCTACCCCTGATCCGTGCCAACCCGGATACGATTCAGAGTGTTCTGGAGAAGTTGCTGCAAGAACGGGATTGTCTGCCGGAGATTGGTATCCGGGGAAGAGCCTATGTGGAGCAGCACCATGATATGGTCAAGAACAGCCGGAGGATACTTGAAATATATCAACGTCTGCAATCAATCTAAACCAGATGTGAGGAGAATGAGCGTTGAGCATTCATGAGAGCGCAAGAATCGGGCAGGATGTGGAGCTTGGAGAGTATGTGGTAGTGGAAGAGGGGGTTGTCATCGGCAACCAGGTGACTATAGGTCACCACTGTGTGATCAAAGCGGGTACACAGATTGGAGATCGAACAGTGATCGGGGATCTGACGATTCTCGGCAAGAAACCCGGTGCGAACCGGAAGATGGCCAGGAAACCTGCCAAAGATCTTCCGGCTTTATTCATTGAAGCTGATGTAATGATCGGCAGTCAGGTTACAGTGTATGCCGGTTCCGTGATCGGCAGCGGTGTTCTGATTGCAGATCATGCCAGTATCCGTGAACAGATTGTCATCGGGAAGGATACGATACTGGGGCGGAATGTTATGGTCGAGCCGAATACCGTAATCGGATCAGAGACGACGATTCAGACCGGCTCGTACATCACGGCGGATACGGTGATTGAGGATCAGGTCTTCATCGGACCCTGCTGCTCCATGTCCAATGATAAGTACATGGCCAGCGGCAAAGGACATCACAGCGGACCGCGAATCCGCAGGGGGGCCCGGATAGGTAATAATGCGTCCCTGCTTCCTATAGAAATCGGCAGTCAGGCGGTTGTAGGGGCTGGAGCGGTTGTCACCAAGGATGTTCTGCCCGGAGCTACCGTTGTCGGCAATCCTGCCCGGCAGCGTTAAGATTATTCCTGCCTTCAGCAGCGGACTCAAGGGACCTGGTTGTGCATTTATTCTCAGCATTACCGGGTTCTTTATGGGTTCCGTAACTCCGTGGACATCCTTCAATCCACTACATCCGTAATTGCGTTACATAATGGACAAGCCTTTGCTCATTTCCTTAGGATAAATCATTTCTATGTTACCGTTAGCCGCATATATTATCCCAAGGCCACAATATCCGTGAGAACCGGGAATGAATGAAACAGCAAAGGAGAGGATGGCTTGAACTCAATCCGCAGAGATCAAATAATGGAATTGTCTGCACTATATTACAGGGAGCAACGACCCGAGCATTCATTCAGACCGGGAGTTGACATGATTACTGCGAGCGGAAAAGTGTTTGACGAGCAGGAGCTTGTCAGTCTAATGAATGCGTCGCTCGATTATTGTCTGTCTGAAGGAGACCAGGCGGCACGGTTCGAGAGACAGCTGGCCATGACAGTGGGAGTCCGGTACTCCCTCCTGCTTAACTCTGGAACGAGTGCCAATCTGCTGGCGCTCTCTGCGCTCACCTCTCCGTATCTGGGAGCAAGGGCCTTACATCCGGGTGATGAGATAATTACGACTTCCAATAAATTTCCAAGTACAGTTATTCCTATTTTGCAGCACGGACTGATTCCGGTTTTTGTGGATGTGGCGCTTCCCACCTACAGTATGGAGACGGAGCTGCTGGATCAGGCGGTCACCGCCAAGACCAAAGCTATTATGGTTGCCCATACGCTGGGCAACCCCTTTGATATTGCCTATGTGAAAGAATTTGCCGACAGGCACAGGCTCTGGCTGATTGAGGATGCCGGCGATGCTCTGGGGTCAATGTACCAGGGGCAGCCGGCAGGGTCATTCGGAGATCTGGCAACCGTCAGCTTCTTTCCGGGACAACAGATCACAATGGGAGAGGGGGGGGCGGTGCTGACCTCAAGCTCCCTTCTGAAGCAGATTGTGGAATCCCTGCGCGACTTGGGCAAGGCCTCTCCTCACGCCTATAAGAATGCAGGGGCCGGGATACGGGAGACTCCCGGGAGAGGTTATACCGAGGGCAACGCCTTAAGTCCCGCGGGCTTCCATCTGCACGCGGCTGACCTCCAGGCGGGCATCGGTCTCACGCAGCTTCGCAAGCTTGCCGAATTCACCCGCAAGCGCAGAGAGCATTATATGTTTCTATATCACGCTCTGGAGCCTTTGCAATATGCGCTGTACCTGCCGGAGGAGACGCCAGGCAGCGAGCCGAGCTGGCTCGGCTTCCCGCTTACCGTAAAGGAGCATTCTCCAATCGGACGCAATGAGCTGATTCAGAGTCTCGAAGAGCACCGTATTGGCACGCGCCTGCTGTTCCCCGGTCCTTCGATTAGCCAGCTCGATTACAGGGCCGATTCCTACAGGCTCGCTGGACCGCTGACGAACACGGATACAGTCAGGAACCGTTCCTTCTGGATCGGTTTGCATCCCGGCCTTACGGAAGAGATGCTGTCCTATTCTGCGGGTGTGATCCATAAGCTGTTCACCATGTAAGCTATTAGCGGAGGGAGTCTATGAAATTGAACGCTGAGAAGAAGCTGTCTCTGTGCATGATTGTACACAATGAGGAACGATGGCTAGATAACTGCCTCCGCAGCATCCGGGAGGCTGTTGATGAGATCATAATTGTGGATACCGGCTCAACGGACCGGACCCGGAAGATTGCGGAAGACTTTGGTGCGGCGGTATATGACTATCCATGGCAGGATAATTTCTCTGAAGCACGCAACTATAGCCTGGAGCAGGCAACCGGGGATTGGGTGCTCTGGCTGGATGCCGATGAAGAAGTCCGGAGCGGTGACGCCATGAACGTCAGGCAAGTGCTGCAGACGGATGCTGAGACCATCCTGCTGGCCGGCATCCATCTGTTCAGCTATTATGGCGAGAATCCGCCGGACCGGCAGCGCGCGCACGGAATGAATCAGGTACGAATGTTCCGCAGGGAGAGCGGCTTTCGCTTCCGGGGCAGTGTACATGAACAGCTTCATCTGCCTGGCCGGGATATTGGGCAGTCCATGATTATCCAGCTGCCGGTAACCGTATATCATTATGGTTATCTGGATGAAACCGTAAGTCAGCGGGACAAAGACAAGCGAAATATGCTGATTCTGCAGCAAGAGAAGAATCAGGGTTCTCCCGATCCGTGGATTGATTATCATATGGCAAGTGTTCTGTACCGGAGAGAAGCCTTCGACGAAGCTTATCATTATGTGAATTCGTCCATTAGCCAATTCGTGCAACAGGGGTATCTGCCACCTTCTCTGCTATACAAATTAAAATATTCGATTCTTCTGGTGACCTCCCCAACTCCGGAATCCGTGTCAGGAATTGATCTGGCAATTCAGCTGTATCCTGACTATGTTGACCTTTATTACACCAAGGGACTGATGCTGTTCGAAATGGGATTATTCCGGGAGGCGGGGGAAGTGTTCCAGGAGTGCATTGCCCTCGGGGAGGACTGCAATGAGCATCTGACCACCAAGGGGGCTGGCAGCTTCCTGGCTTGTTATTATCTTGCACGTTGCTATCTGTCCAGCGGCAATCACAAACTGGCGCAGACTGTGCTACAGGAGGCGCTAATTCTTAACCCGGATTACCCTGAAGCCGGTAAGTTGCTTAAGGACATGAACCCTTGAATCATAGGCAGTGATTCGAATCAAAGAAACGCCTGCAGGGCAGCTGAAGTTCAGTTGCCCTGCAGGCGTTTCTTGTGCATTGTGTCTAAATTCATGAATGCTCGTCCCTAAATTGGAATAATACGGATTATTTTTGCTTTTTCCTCATGAATTGCGAACTTCGTGGATAGATTTTAGAATAGCATATATTTCAGGCTATATTCATCCCGGATAATGCGATAACGAAAGGAGAAGGTTGATGAGTAGAGCATACAGCCAATTGGAACTGATTCAGATGTTGAGACTGCCGCCGACCACTGTCAAGCGCTGGCTGACCTACTATTCCCTCTTTATGCCTATTGTGAAGAAGGGGGATAGCGTGATGTACAGATATGAGGCGCTGAACTTGCTGAAACGGATTGAGACGCTAAGGAAAGAACGTTACCATCTGGGAACGATCGTACGGATTCTGATTGAAGAGGGGTTTCCGTTATACCATGAGAACGATTCTGAAGCTGGCAGGTTGTATCCCAATCCGGGTGGTTCCGGTGAATCCAGCGGTAATCCGGCATCCGTAATCTCTCTACGCAATGAGGGCTTCAAACGTGATCTGGTTGGCTCTTTGGAGAAGCTGTCTTTGCAGATTAAGGAGCTTGCCGAGCTGCTTGAGAAGTATGAGGAATGATTCCTGCAATGACGCTATCCACGAAAATATGAGGGCAAGCCACCTGCGGTGCCGTATGGATACCCGCTATCGAATGCCTCAGCAACTGGAGCCTGTGCTCACTGTCGCCGGAGGCAAGAGTATATCTGACAGCACCGGGAGCCTAGGGAAGTGCTTGGCGAGTTCCTCAGCGTCACAGCTATGTAACGGGTCTGGCTAAGCCAACACTGCTGCAAGGCCTGTTCCAGGCGGGTGACTGATTCCAGGCAATGACTTCGTTTATTCTTCTTCCTGCTCATCAGGCGGGCCCTCATTCTTGGCGGCAAGATCAATCACATCCTCCAGCTTGAACTGCAGCATCATTTGATTCTTAAGAATGGTGCGAAGCATGCGTTCCACGCTGCGGTTCACCTGGAGGATCTCATCCAGAGAGATGCTATCGAATTTCAGCATCCGCTGGATCTTCTCGCCTTCGGCATTCATGATATGAGAAAGACCGATTTCCTCCAGCGCAATCGAAGACAGCAGCATATTAATGACTTCGCTTCGCGTCAGGGTAATCAAGGGCGTGATGTCAGGAATATTGGGCATTGACACGATCTATATCCTCCTCTAATGGTCAATTCACATACCGGGAATAAGGCATTGCAGATATATCCTAATGAATAGATCTCATGCAAGTTAGCCGCTGAGTCCATAATTGCGCCCTTCCATAACTATATGTATGGCCGTTGTCTCCAAAATATTAGGCATTAGTAATATTTGTGATGAGAATTATCTGGAAAAGCAGACTTTACGGTTATGGACCGAGGAATGGCATCCCTACAGCCATGGCAATCGCGGATTCTGCAGATGTGCCGGACTTAGCAGGCGGATCGGACTTCCAAGCAGAAATGAAAAAGCAGCCTCTGTAAAAAAGGCTGCTTCCTAATTTTCCATCCGGATCGAAATCCAGTTATTCCACATACAGGTGCGGTTAATCCGATATTTTCATAATGGACATTTGGGCTGCCAGTCGGCCAGCTACTGCAGTTAAAGCTGCGCTGTCACCATCGTTAAATAAATTAATATCGTTGCTGGCGCCCGTTACGCCTACAATTAGATCGGCTCCTATAGAAAAAGTACCCGGAGCATCAGGCGCAACGCTAGTTGCTGCTCTGCCACCCTCAATTAGGTTCACGCCTTTGCGCAAGGCAAAGGAAAAAACGGTACCTCCAGCGACAAGACCTCCGCTTATATTCCAAGAAATCCAATAGTATCCTCTTAGCAGAGTAACTGAAGTTTGTGTTGTAAGTACAATATCAGGAGCGCCGTTATCGACAAGCGTCTGATTAAATACAACTTCAGTGTTGGCAACAAACGTGGTGGAAAGATTATTTCCAATAAACAGGTGGCGGGCTGTACTTGGAGAGCCGGTGGGTCCAGTCGGTCCGGTATTACCCCTGACGCCAGTCGGTCCGGTATGTCCAGTAGCGCCGGTGGGTCCAGTAACGCCAGTAGCGCCGGTGGGTCCAGTAACGCCGGTAGCGCCCGTGGCTCCGGTAACGCCCGTGGCTCCAGTAGGTCCGGTAGCGCCAGTAACGCCGGTGGCTCCGGTAGGTCCGGTAGCACCAGTAACGCCGGTGGCTCCGGTAGGTCCGGTAGCGCCGGTGGCTCCAGTAGCGCCGGTAGCGCCGGTGGCCCCGGTGGCTCCCGTAGCCCCTGTGGCTCCAGTAGCGCCGGTAACACCAGTAGCTCCTGATCCTGGACCGGCTGGCCCCGTCGCTCCCCGAGGCCCTGTCGCGCCAGCAGGTCCCGTAGCCCCTGCCCCTGGCCCAGTCGGCCCCGTCGCTCCCCGAGGCCCTGTCGCGCCAGCAGGTCCCGTAGCCCCTGCCCCTGGCCCAGTCGGCCCCGTCGCTCCCCGAGGCCCTGTCGCGCCAGCAGGTCCCGTAGCCCCTGCCCCTGGCCCAGTCGGCCCCGTCGCTCCACGAGGCCCTGTCGCGCCAGCAGGTCCCGTAGCCCCTGCCCCTGGCCCGGTTGGGCCCGTCGCTCCACGAGGCCCTGTCGCGCCAGCAGGTCCCGTAGTCCCTGCCCCTGGCCCGGTTGGGCCCGTCACTCCACGAGGCCCCGTCGCGCCAGCAGGTCCCGTAGTCCCTGCCCCTGGCCCGGTTGGGCCCGTCACTCCACGAGGCCCCGTCGCGCCAGCAGGTCCCGTAGTCCCTGCCCCTGGCCCGGTCGGACCTGTTGCTCCACGAGGCCCAGTAGCCCCTTGGGGACCCGTCGCTCCTGCGCCAGTAGGTCCAGTTGGTCCTGCCCCGCCGCCGTTATGTTCTCCAAGCAGTTCTTCAGACACCAAGCGGTGTGCCGTTACCAGCTGACCTGTACTGCTCTTACCCCATACCGAGACTTGAACCGGATCACTGTCTTCGGACGTAGCCGGTGTAACAAAGGTAAATTCAAAACCATTAAAATCAGCGTAATAATTCTTCGTGATCACTTGATTGGCTGAAATATGATGTAATTCGCTTACATACAAGACTCTTGTTCCGGCATTTAAATAATATCCCTGAATCGATACTGTGGAAGCCATGTCCACGCTGCGGTTATCGATTTTAATGGTAACCTGCTGGGTAGGCCTCACTCCGCTAACCGGATTATTCTCGATCGGTCCTGTTGATAAAAAGGCCATTACTTTATCACTTCCTGTCGGTAGATTTGGATTTCGTTCCAGTCAGCAACATACTAAATGATTAGTATAGTAATATTCAGGCTTAGCGGTTTGGTGTGGACTCAGGGGGGGAATCCGCTATAATGGGGCAAATGAACCATAGATAAAGACAGTTCCAGGAGGCATCAAGCTTCCGGAGCTGCCTTTTTCTATTGAATAGCGGCAGGAGGGTCGCTTAAACCAGGCAATGAGCCTAGAACGAGCTGAGTTTCTCAGCCTAGTCTTAACCTTAACCTATCGTAATTTACTTTGAAGATAGTACTAAAATAAGGAAGCTGACTAAAGTACGGTCGGCTTCCTTTCATTATAAAATTGCCTCAAAGTTACCCTGTATTCCCGGAAGAGCTCTTACTAAGTTTATAAGTTTTTTTTGTGATCCCCATTTTGTAAAATCCGGCCCATTGTCTGTGCGTATCGGCTTGCTTGGCATCGCCAAGCATCTCATAGCACATAGCCAACTGTTCATGTGGAAGCCAGGTCTGAAAGGCTGTATCCACGACAGAAGCATTGTAACGCTCCTTCATCGGATGAAGATAGGCCGTACTGTACCAATGAATGGCGGCTTCAATATGGCCTTGCTTAAGGAAGTGTTCCCCCATCCGGCAACTGAAGGCAGGGTAGGGGACATCCTTGGCCAGCGCTTTTAGCGTCAGCTCCAGCTCCTTATGCGGTTGGCCCGCCTGGACATAACAAGTCGCAAGCTTATGCATCGCAAAGATCTGATTCTCCAGCGAGACATCCGGGTGGTCCGCACATAACTCATAGGATTCGATCGCCTGGTCATACAAATGGTGCTGCTGGCACTCTCTGGCATAGTGAAATTGATCCGAGACCGTAAGCTTATAGCCCCTGGCCAGATGGCGTTCATAGATATCCAGATTGCGGCGTGATGGACTTGCTGCTGTCCCGCTGGTTGATTTCGTGTGTGTCACCTTAATGTCGGAGGACAGATACTGGTAAGGCTGGCCAGTTGCAAGATCCTCGTGAACCACGCCTTGCCAGCGGAAGCCTTTATCGCGCTTCACCAGTCGTATACGAACCGTGTAGCTCACCACTCCGCGGTCTATCTGCTGCGGGATTTCATAGGGCATGCTCACGGCATCCACATTATCAGCTAACGTCTCCTTTAATTGCAGCAGCTTCGACCGCTGCTCAGGCAACAGGATATCATCCGCATCCAACCAGAGAATGTATTGCTTCGTGGCGTATTGGAAGGAGGCGTTGCGCGCCGCTGAGAAATCATCCGTCCAAGAGAAGTCATATACCTGATCCGTCCATTCCTTGGCGATTTCCCTGGTCTGATCTGTCGAGCCTGTATCGACGATGATAATCTCATCAGGGATTCCCTTGACGGATGCCAGGCAGTTGTTAAGGGTGTGCGCCTCGTTCTTGACAATCATGCACAAGCTAATGGATATCATCCTGGCCTCCTAGTGAGGAGTATGTGTTCCTCAAGTAATTCCTTTTCCAACATTTAATTCACAAAAGGATCTATGGCAGTCCAAAGCGGGGTTTGCGACACTAAGATTGTAGAAACTATAGTATTCGTTTTTTGATCGATAACTGCCAAATAATTTCTCTGACCTACTGCGGCATATACGGAATTCGCTGGATACTTTGCAACAAGGGTCGTATAAGGGTTAACGGCAGGTAGTTCATTTGAGTTGCCGCCTGTACTAATCGTTGCGACCACAGTTCTGCTATCTCCATCAATTACATAGACTGCCGCGCCAGTGGCGTACAACTGATTAGTGACCAGATTTGCAGATATATTACTAATACTACCAGCAATTACGATGTTGGTCTCAATCGTACTTGTTGTGAGATCATACGAATTGATAAAATTAGCGCCGTAATAAGTTATCCATAGTCTATTTCTGAAAGGGTCTACCACGAGGCCATGAGGGTTGTTACCTGTCAGTGCAATGGTTTGAACAATGGCACTGGTGCTGGCATCGTAAACAGTAATCCCAGGTACTGCAGATTGTAAAGTGTACACCCTATTAGTGAAGGGATTAACTTCAGCCTGGATTGGTTGTACAGCAGTTGCACTAACCGTAATTGTGCTGATTGCACCCGTATCTACATCAATAGCCCAAATATTATTGCTGGTATTGGTATTATTTGTAACATAAAGCGTATTGGTAATCGTGTTAATCGACATACCGCGTGGTTGGGCGCCTACCACATACACCGTTTCTATCTGATCTGTCAGTTCATCCACTTTGACGACGCTGAATCCATCCGAGTAGAAAAGCTTGTGACGAAGTGTATCAATTGCTGCACCATAACCTGTTTTTAAACCCGTACCTGGCTGGTTAAGAGGCCAGGTAGCGATCACTTGATTGGTAAGTGCGTTAATGGAGTATACGACCTGCCCAGTGTTGGTGGCAGTATATAATTTGGGGAATTGCATCGTACCAGCCGGTCCGGTAGCACCCGTGGCACCCGTGGCACCCGTGGCACCCGTGGCGCCAGTGGCTCCGGTAGCGCCAGTAGCACCGGTAGGTCCGGTGGGTCCAGTAGGTCCAGTAGGGCCGGTGGGTCCAGTAGGGCCAGTGGGTCCAGTAGGGCCGGTGGGTCCAGTAGGGCCGGTGGGTCCAGTAGGGCCGGTGGGTCCAGTAGGTCCGGTGGGTCCAGTAGGTCCGGTGGGTCCACTAGGGCCAGTGGGTCCAGTAGGGCCGGTAGCTCCAGTAGGGCCGGTGGCTCCAGTAGGGCCGGTGGGTCCAGTAGGGCCGGTGGGTCCAGTAGGTCCGGTGGGTCCAGTAGGGCCAGTGGGTCCAGTAGCGCCGGTAGCGCCAGTAGCACCAGTGGCGCCCGTCGCCCCGGTAGCTCCAGTAGCGCCAGTGGCCCCGGTAGCGCCAGTGGCCCCGGTAGCGCCAGTGGCGCCAGTGGCCCCGGTGGCTCCGGTAGCACCAGTGGCGCCCGTCGCCCCGGTAGCGCCAGTAGCGCCAGTGGCCCCGGTAGCACCAGTAGCACCAGTAGCTCCCGTAGCTCCCGTGGCCCCGGTAGCGCCGGTGGCTCCCGTGGCCCCGGTAGCGCCAGTGGCCCCAGTAGCACCAGTGGCTCCCGTGGCCCCTGTAGCGCCAGTGGCCCCCATAGCGCCGGTAGCGCCAGTAGCACCCGTGGCGCCACTAACTCCAGAAGGTCCGGTAACGCCTGCTCCGGTCGGCCCTGTAGCGCCAGTCGCCCCCTGTTGTCCAATTTCGATCCACGGGCCCCAGTGGTCCCCGTTATCCTGACTGCTGCGGTAGAAGAGGACAGGGTTCGAGATATAGATCTGCTGAACGAAGTTACCTACCTGTGAGACATACAAGGTCCAGACCGGCGGATGTGCTACTCCCGTGGGACCATGCCCAGGTACCGGACCAGTTGGACTATTGGAGCTATAGACACCAGCATCTACGAAGGTGTTAAGATCAGAACCGGAAGGCTCCACATTTTCGGGAAATGCGCCTACATCTGCAGCATCCAATACGACAACACCGGCCTGTCCGTTGACTGTAGTGACGGCGCCTGCGGCGCCGGTGGGTCCGACAGGTCCGGTGGGCCCCTGCAAGGTGGGAACGTTGGCGGCGGTCTTGAGCTTGGAATCGAGCATCATTTCCTGTCGGAAGATGGTGTCGAGCATGGCTTGGGTGCTGCTATTGACCTCCAGTACCTGTGCCAGTGTGGCAGGGGGACCGCTGATCCCCGGCAGTGTGCCGAGGGCAAACTGAATTTTCTCCCCTTCGGCATTAATGATATGGGCAAGTCCCAGCTCCTCCATGGCAATGGAAGAGAACAGCAGATTGACAACATCATCCCTCGATAAGGCAATCGTAGGAGTGATGTTTGGAATATTGGGATTGGACAAGATGTAACCTCCTTAGATTGGATTAATCTACAATATTCTAAGAACCGCTTAGGAGATCCGGATAGGAACCTATTAATGAGATGGGGTCAGTCCATCTATGATGGTCCAATCCTCAGTTCCCAGTCTTGACCGAGACATGGAGCAGAGCTAGGCATCAGAAGTATTGAGTGATATATAAAAAGGCGGTTCCCGAAGCCTCGGGTACCGCCGCATTGAACTGGAATTTATTGTGTCCTGATCAGATTATGCAATTCTCGTAATTATCAAGTATGCATTCGTTTCATTAGCATTTGCTCCCGATAGATTCTGGGTGTTCGGTGAAGTATTCACTACGCTGATGGTTTGTGGAGCGGTTATATCTACCAAATACTCTCCGGTTATTTGATTAACAGTTGTTGCGACCACGGTTTCGTGAAATTCTCCGCTAGGGATGCGGGTACCGCCTACTGCCAGAGTCCACTCTAATAAAGTGGTAGCACCTCCTGAAGCCGCCGTGGTTGCCATGAAAGCAATTCTGTAAATGCCTGAAGTGTTAAGAGTGGCTGTGGTAGTGCCATTTACAAAATCAATATCAGCGGTTTTTACTATAAATGGATTAAATATAATGCTGTTACCTGTGATGACTGGTGTTATGCCGTTCGAACTAGCAATCGCATAAAAATAGGATGATGACAATGCCCCAGTAGCGCCAGTAGGCCCAGTAGCACCAGTAGCGCCAGTAGCGCCAGTAGCGCCAGTAGGCCCGGTAGCGCCGGTAGCGCCAGTAGCGCCGGTAGGGCCAGTGGCCCCGGTGACGCCAGTAGCGCCAGTAGCGCCGGTGGCGCCGGTGGCTCCGGTGGCTCCGGTGGCGCCGGTGGCTCCGGTGGCACCCGTAGCACCAGTGGCACCCGTAGCACCAGTGGCACCTGTAGACCCGGTAGCACCTGTTGGTCCAGTAGCACCTGTTGGTCCAGTAGCGCCTGTTGGTCCAGTAGCGCCTGTTGGTCCAGTAGCGCCAGTAGCGCCAGTAGCGCCAGTAGCGCCAGTAGCCCCGGTAACGCCAGTAGCGCCAGTAGCCCCGGTTGGTCCGGTAGCACCAGTAGAGCCGGTAACACCAGTAGCACCGGTAACGCCGGTAACGCCAGTAGCGCCGGTAACGCCGGTAGTGCCGGTAACGCCGGTAGCGCCGGTAACGCCGGTAGCCCCTGTGGAACCAGTAGCGCCGGTAGCGCCGGTAGCCCCTGTGGAACCAGTAGCACCAGTAGCGCCAGTAGCGCCCGTTGCACCAGTAACGCCGGTGGCTCCGGTGGCCCCCGTAGCCCCCGTAGGCCCGGTAACCCCCGTAGCCCCCGTAGCCCCCGGGGCTCCGGTAGCCCCCGTAGGCCCGGTAGCCCCCTTAACGCCAGTAGCCCCCTTAGCGCCGGTAGCGCCAGTAGCCCCTGTAGATCCTGCAGGCCCCGTAGCCCCGGCTCCTGTCGGCCCGGTCGGGCCTCGTTCACCAATAGGAATCCAAGGAGTAGGATAGGTGCTCCCCCCATCCTGGCTGCTGCGGTAGTACAGGGAGGGATTGGAAATATAGAGCTGCTGGACAAAGTTGCCGACCCGGGAGACATAGAGGGTCCAAACGGGCGGGTGTTGGACGGGTGGACCGTTCTGGGGATCCGGACCGAACGGGTCTGCCGAACTGTAGACCCCAGGCTGGTTGAACTGATTGAGGTTACTACCGGAAGGTTCGTCATTAGAGAAGGGGAAGACGCCGTTCTCGGCATTCAATACCACCGCGCCGGTCAGGCCGTTGACACTTAGGACACCTCCTGCAGCACCTGTGGGTCCGGTAGGGCCGGTAGGTCCAATTACAATAGGAAGATTAGAGGCAGTTTTTAATTTGGAATCCAGAATCATTTCCTGCTTGAAGATAGTATCGAGCATGGATTGTACGTTATTGTTCACCTCCAGTACCTGTGCCAGTGTGGCAGGGGGACCGCTGATCCCCGGCAGCGTACCAAGAGCAAACTGGATTTTCTCGCCTTCGGCGTTGATGATATGGGCTAGTCCCAGCTCCTCCATTGCAATGGAAGAAAATAGAAGATTGACAACGTCATCCCTTGATAACGCAATCGTAGGAGTGATGTTTGGAATATTGGGATTGGACAAGAGGTTAACCTCCTTAAATTGGATTAATCCACAATATTCTAAGAACCGCTTAGGGGAACCGGATAGGAACCCATCTATTGCAAAAAAATAATCCAGTAAAAAAGGAAGCCGATGGATAAAATAATCGGTTTCCTTGAGTTTGATTTCTTTATAAATGATTTCAGCACTGGGTTAAGACATAAACGGATCAATAACACTCCAAAAAGGCGAGTCTCCAACTGGAATGGTAGCAAGGAGTGTATTGGTATTCTGATCAATTACGACCACGGCATTCGCTGCCCCAATGCTGGCATAGACCAGATTGGATTGAACGGTATTCCGCAAAAGTGTGATGTATGGATTCACAGCAGGAGAGTCTTGATTGGTTCCTGTTGTAATTGTACCGACGATTGGGTATGGAGGGGCTCCGTCGATGACACTAACATAAGTTGTGCTGAAATTCGTTACATAGAAGTGGTTGGTTATCAGGTTCCCTGCAATATTCGTTAGATTGTTGCCAACAGTAACCGTGCCTACAATGGCATAGGTGTCTGCATCAAAAACATTCACAATGCCTGGGTTCGTATAATGTGAGACCCATAACCGTTTACGAAGAGGGTCGATCAGAATGCCATGCGGTCTGGTAGCAGCGGCAAATGTCGTAATCACTGTATTGTTGTTATTGCCATCAAGGACAGAAACATAATCAGAAGAGATATAAATCGTATTGGTCAGTGGATTAATATCGATATTTACAGGGAAGCTTGTAACACCGGCAATGGTTGTTACTACACTTGAGTCGACATCGATCTCCCAAATATTCGTAGATGAATTGGTGGAGTTGGCTACGTATAGCGTATTCGTAAAGGTATTAATGGCCATCCCGCGAGGCTGGCCTCCGACAGGATAAGTAGCGGTAATCTGGTTGGTCAGTTCGTCATATTGAATAATGTTGGTGCCGTTAGAAAAATAGAGAAGATGCCGTTGCGTGTCTACTACCGCACTATCGTAGTACGTAGCGGCAATTGAAAAGGTTGAAACGATTTCGTTCGTTAAGGCGTTAATGACATTCACATGTCTATTAGCCGGAGTTCCACCATTAGTCCCTACATATAGCATTGGGGGACGTATTGTTCCTGGTGCACCCGTCGCCCCGGTAGCTCCGGTGGCACCCGTAGCGCCGGTAGGCCCGGTAGCACCAGTAGCACCGGTAGGCCCGGTGACACCCGTAGCTCCGGTAGCACCCGTAGCCCCGGTAACACCCGTGGCCCCGGTAGCACCCGTAGCCCCGGTAACACCCGTGGCCCCGGTAGCACCCGTAGCCCCGGTAGCACCCGTAGCCCCGGTAACACCCGTAGCCCCGGTAACACCCGTAGCCCCGGTAGCACCCGTAGCCCCGGTAGCACCCGTAGCCCCGGTAGCACCCGTAGCCCCGGTAACACCCGTAGCCCCGGTAACACCCGTAGCCCCGGTAACACCCGTAGCCCCGGTAACGCCAGTGGCACCCGTAGCCCCGGTAACTCCTGCCCCTGGACCGGTGGGTCCGGTTGCTCCACGAGGCCCTGTCACTCCAGCAGGTCCCGTCGCTCCTGCCCCTGGACCAGTGGGTCCGGTTGCTCCACGAGGCCCTGTCACTCCAGCAGGTCCCGTCGCTCCTGCCCCTGGACCAGTGGGTCCGGTTGCTCCACGAGGCCCTGTCACTCCAGCAGGTCCCGTCGCTCCTGCCCCTGGACCAGTGGGTCCGGTTGCTCCACGAGGCCCTGTCACTCCAGCAGGTCCCGTCGCTCCTGCCCCTGGACCGGTCGGTCCAGTCACTCCGCGAGGCCCTGTCGCTCCGCGGGGACCCGTCGCTCCTGCCCCTGGCCCGGTAGGACCAGTCGCTCCACGAGGACCTGTCAATCCTGCGCCGGTGGGTCCGGTCGGTCCTTGTGCTCCAGTGGGACCCGCCCCTCCGCCGTGATCTTCTCCAAGCAGTTCTTCAGACACTAACCGGTGTGCCGTTACCAGTTGACCTGTACTACTCTTGCCCCACACTGAGACTTGAATAGAATCGCTCAACTCGGTTGCATCATGAGGTGTAACGAAAATGAATTCAAACCCATTAAAATCCGCGTAGTAAGTCTTCGTAATGACTTGATTCGCTGCAAGATGGAGTAATTCGCTAACGTACATGACCCTTGTTCCTGCGTTTAGATAATAACCCTGAATAGATACTGAGGAGGCTGAGGCCACGCTGCGGTTATCGACTTTAACGGTAACTTGCTGAGTAGGCCTCACTCCGCTAACCGGGTTATTTTCAATCGGTCCTGTTGATAAAAAGGCCATTACATCATCACTTCCAGTCAGTATATTTGAATTTTGTTCCAGTCAGCAGCATGCTTAATGATTAATATAGTAATATTCAGACTTACCAGTTTGGTGTGGACTTAGGGGGGAACATGTTATAAAGGGCGGATTAACCCAGAAAGAGACAGCTACAGGAGTGAACAAGCATCCGGAGCTGTCTCTTTCTATTAAATATTTTGCTAAACGAACACAGGATATTGTATCTGCCCCCACGAAGACATCAACAAATAAACGGATCAATAACACTCCAAAGTAGAGCGGTTCCTACCTGAATGGTAGCAAGGATTTTATTCGTGTTCTGACCCATCACAGCCACGTTATTTGCTGCTACCCCTTACGATAAAATTCAGCCCATTGCTGATGGTGCTTCGCCTGGGCCGTATCTCCCAGAGCCTGATAGCATAGAGAGAGTTGTTGATGCGGAAGCCAGGTATGATAGGCATTGTCAACAGCAGACCAGGAATACCGTTCCCCTGGAGGGGAGGAATATGCCGAGCGATACCAGAATATGGCGGCCTCCAGATTGCCTGACTTCAGGAAGTGCTCCCCCATCCGGCAACTGAAGGCAGGGTAAGGGACATCTTTGGCAAGAGCTTCAAGAGTAAGCTCCAGTTCTTTCTCCGGCTGGTTGTTATATACATAGCAGGTTGCCAGCTTGTGAAGGATGAAAATTTGGTTCTCCCGGGGTATTTCAGGATGATCCTTGCATAACTCGTAATAACGAATCGCTTTTTCATATTGCTTATGGGATTGGCATTCTCTGGCATAGTTAAGCGTATCGGATATGCTGAAGGTGTAACCCCTGGCCAGATGCTTTTCGTAGATTTTCAGATTTCTCATTGGGGGGGGACCGCCTGTAGCACTTCCTGTTTTAGTATGGGTGACAGTAATATCGGAGTTCATAAAATGATAGGCATCCTCTATAGCAATATCTTCGTGTACGATTCCTTTCCAGATGAAGCCCTTGGTACGCTTGAGAAGCCGCAGCCTGGTGGTGTGACTGATGAATCTCCGGCTGCCATCCTGCGGAATTTCGTACTTCATTGCAACCGCGTCGACTTCTTCCGTAAGCGTATCTTTCAGATGCTCCAGCTTGACCTTTTCTTCAGGCTTCAGAATGTCATCGGCATCCAGCCAGAGAATATAGTCCTTGGTGGCATACTTGAAGGATTCATTCCGGGCAGCAGAGAAATCATCAAT
Source organism: Paenibacillus sp. FSL H8-0122 (assembly GCF_038005345.1). Classification (NCBI taxonomy): domain Bacteria; kingdom Bacillati; phylum Bacillota; class Bacilli; order Caryophanales; family Paenibacillaceae; genus Paenibacillus; species Paenibacillus sp. FSL H8-0122. The sequence continues at coordinate 1,375,129 of NZ_JBBOTB010000001.1, forward strand.
CCACTCGAAATCATAGATATGCTGTGTCCACTTTGCTGCAATCTCCTTGGTGCGGTCGCTTGAACCGGTATCAACAATAATAATCTCATCGGGAATGCCTTGTACGGAAGAGAGACATTGCTCCAGGTTCTGCTCTTCATTCTTGACAATTAGACACAAACTGATTGTAGCCACAGCTTACCCTCCTATTTTGTCCATCGTTACATAGAAATGAGGTGCGCGATTGCTTAGACGCACCTCTCCTTGAATTACATGAAACATAGACCGTTGGTCCGTTCTCGGCCTGCGTTAAGACATAAACGGATCAATAACACTCCAAAAAGGCGTGTCTCCTACCGGAATGGTGGCAAGCAGCTTATTGGTATTCTGGTCAATAACGATCACGGCATTCGCATTTCCGATACTGGCATAGACCAGATTAGATTGAACGGTATTCCGCAATAGGGTGATGAATGGATTCACAGCAGGAGAGTCCTGATTGCTTCCTGTTGTAATCGTACCGACGACAGTATTGGTATTTCCGTCGATGACACTAACATAGGATGCGCTATAACTCGTTACATAAAAGCGGTTGGTCAGCAAGTTCGCTGAGATATTCGTAAGATTATTACCAACGGTAACCGTGCCTACAATGCCATAGTTAGTTGAATCAAAAACATTCACAATGCCTGGGCTCGTATAATGTGAAACCCATAACCGGTCACGAAGAGGGTCGATCAGAATACCATGCGGTCTGGTCGCAGCGGCAAATGTTGTAATCACGGCATTATTGTTATTTCCATCAAGGACTGAAATGTAATTAGAAGCGATATAGATCGTATTGGTCAGTGGATTGATATCGATATTTACTGGGAAGCTTGTAACCCCGGATATGGTTGTAACTACACCTGTGGGAACATCTATTTGCCAAATATTGGTAGCTGTGGAGAGGTTATTAGCCACGTATAGCTTATTCGTCAACGTATTGATGGCCATCCCTCGGGGAGTTCCCGCTCCCAGAGCGTAAGTGGCAGTAATCTGGTTCATCAGTTCGTCATATTGAATAATGTTGGTGCTGTTAGAAAAATAGAGAAGGTGCCGTTGTGAGTCTACTACCGCACTATCGAAGTACGTTGCGGCAATTGAAAAGGTTGAGACGATTTCGTTCGTTAAGGCGTTAATGACCGACACACGTCTATTAGCTGCATTCCCCCCATTAGTGCCTACATACAGCATTGGAGGATGCAAGGTTCCTGGTTGACCTGTAGCACCTCTAGAGCCAGTAGCGCCGGTGGCACCGGTAGCCCCGGTGGCACCGGTAGCCCCGGTGGCACCCGTAGCGCCGGTGGCACCCGTAGCGCCGGTGGCACCCGTAGCGCCGGTAGCACCTGTGGCTCCAGTGGCTCCTGTAGCGCCAGTGGCCCCCGTGGTCCCGGTAGCCCCGGTAGCACCCGTGGCTCCAGTGGCTCCTGTAGCGCCAGTGGCGCCAGTGGCCCCCGTGGCCCCGGTAGCACCCGTGGCTCCAGTAGCTCCTGTAGCGCCAGTGGCCCCCGTGGCCCCGGTAGCACCCGTGGCTCCAGTGGCTCCTGTAGCGCCAGTGGCCCCCGTGGCCCCGGTAGCACCCGTGGCTCCAGTGGCTCCTGTAGCGCCAGTGGCCCCCGTGGTCCCGGTAGCGCCGGTAGCGCCGGTAGCGCCGGTAGCGCCGGTAGCACCAGTGGCTCCAGTGGCTCCTGTAGCGCCAGTGGCCCCCGTGGCCCCGGTAGCACCAGTGGCTCCAGTGGCTCCTGTAGCGCCAGTGGCCCCCGTGGTCCCGGTAGCGCCGGTAGCGCCGGTAGCGCCGGTAGCCCCGGTAACCCCGGTAGCCCCGGTAGCGCCGGTAGCGCCGGTAGCACCAGTGGCTCCAGTGGCTCCTGTAGCGCCAGTGGCCCCCGTGGTCCCGGTAGCCCCGGTAGCGCCGGTAGCGCCGGTAGCGCCGGTAGCGCCGGTAGCGCCGGTAGCGCCGGTAGCGCCGGTAGCGCCGGTAGCGCCGGTAGCGCCGGTAGCGCCGGTAGCGCCGGTGGCACCCGTAGCGCCGGTAGCACCGGTAGCACCCGTAGCGCCGGTAACGCCGGTAGCACCCGTAGCGCCGGTAACGCCGGTAGCGCCGGTAACGCCGGTAACCCCGGTAGCGCCGGTGGCCCCGGTGGCTCCTGTGACCCCAGCAGCGCCAGTGGCCCCTGTGGCACCCTTGGCGCCACTAACTCCAGTAGGTCCGGTAACGCCTGCTCCGGTCGGCCCTGTAGCGCCAGTCGCCCCCTGTTGTCCAATTTCGATCCACGGGCCCCAGTGGTCCCCGTTATCCTGACTGCTACGGTAGAAGAGGACAGGGTTCGAGATATAGATCTGCTGAACGAAGCTACCTACCTGTGAGACATACAAGGTCCAGACCGGTGGATGCGAGACTCCCATCGGACCGTTCTGAGGCGCCGGGCCAGTGGGGTTATTGGAGCTATAGACCCCGGCTTCTACGAAGGCGTTAAGATTAGAATCGGAAGACTCCACATTTTCGGGAAAGGCGCCTACATCTGCAGCATCCAATACGACAACACCGGCCTGGCCGTTGACTGTGGTGACGGCGCCTGCGGCGCCGGTGGGTCCGACAGGTCCGGTGGGCCCCTGCAAGGTGGGAACGTTGGCGGCGGTCTTGAGCTTGGAATCGAGCATCATTTCCTGTCGGAAGATGGTGTCGAGCATGGCTTGGGTGCTGCTATTGACTTCCAGCACCTGGGCCAGTGTGGCGGGGGGGCCGCTTAATCCTGGGAGTGTGCCGAGGGCAAACTGAATTTTCTCCCCTTCAGCATTAATGATATGAGCGAGTCCAAGCTCTTCCATAGCAATGGAAGAGAAGAGCAGATTGACGACATCATCTCTCGATAAGGCAATCGTCGGGGTGATGTTCGGAATATTGGGATTGGACAATACAACAACCTCCTTAAGTTGGATTAATCCACAATATTCTCTGAACATTATTGACGAACCGGATATGAACCTATCTTCTTTATATTAATTAAATAACTTTACTAAGGTTATTTGGTTAGCAGTGGCGGTCAGGAAGCAGTTTAAGCACATTTTGAAGCTTGGAATTCAGCATCATTTCCTCCTTAAATACAGTCTCCAGCATATCTCTTACACTTTCATTCACCGCCAGAATTTCCTTAATCGAAGATTTGGTATGATTAGAACCAGGGAGCGTACCCAGAGCATATTGAATTTTCTCACCATCTGCATTGATAATATGGGCCAGACCCAGCTCCTCCATCGCTATGGAAGCAAGCAGCAGATTAATAGTCTGATCCCGGGTCAGGGAGATGGTTGGAGTAATATTAGGGATGTTGGGGTTGGACAAGATTGCACCTCCGTTTGAAATTGTCTTTGTCTAAGTCTATGCATGGGCAGTTGTCCATGTACAACAATTCTGCGTATGGATGCTACACTAACCGCAAGAACCGCAAATATTGCTGGATATTCAGTCGAGAGAGACCCTTCCGTAGGCTTGTTAACCCCCGGGAGGGTCTCTTTTGTTACTCATCAGCCCCATTACAGCTTGTCGGCCCCGAAGTCCACACCAAACCGTTAACTCGGAATATTACTATAATAATCAATTCAGCATGCTGTTGACTGGAATATTTCTGGTTATATGTGCAGACTCGGCATGTATGACTAAAGAATAATGGCGGTGTGGAAAAGGGGGATCGCAGTTCATCGCTATACCGTATTATTCCGGGCGTATGCTGAAATGAAATCCAAATATACTGTCAGGAAGTGATGGAATAATGGCTTTTTTATCAACAGGACCGATTGAAAATAATCCGGTTGGCGGAGTGAGGCCTACTCAGCAGGTTACCGTGAAAATCGATAACCGCAGTGTGGACTCGGCTTCCACCGTATCGATTCAGGGCTATTATTTGAGTGCCGGAACGAGGGTTATGTATGTAAGCGAATTACACCATCTTGCAGCGAATCAAGTGATTACGAGGAATTATTACGCTGATTTTAATGGGTTTGAATTTACTTTTGTTACACCGGAAGCGTCTGAAGACAGTGGTCCGGTTCAAGTTTCGGTGTGGGGCAAGAGCAGTACAGGTCAACTGGTCACGGCACACCGGTTAGTGTCTGAGGAACTGCTTGGAGAAAATGGCGGCGGAGAGGCAGGCCCCACTGGAGCAAGAGGCCCGACCGGACCGGCCGGTCCAGGAGTAGGGGCGACGGGTGCAACAGGTGAGCCGGGACCACCCGGAGTCACAGGAGTAACAGGCCCGACCGGACCTGCTGGACCAACGGGTGCTGGAGTGACTGGGCCTCGCGGGGTAACAGGACCTCCAGGTCCAGGGGTAGGAGCAACGGGTGCGACCGGTGTGACGGGGCCGCCTGGAGTCACAGGAGTGACAGGCCCGAGTGGACCCACAGGTGCAGGAGTGACTGGAGCAACAGGAGTGACGGGGCCACCTGGAGTGACTGGAGCAACCGGCCCGACCGGACCTACGGGTGCAGGAGTGACTGGCCCGACCGGAGTGACGGGACCACCTGGAGTGACCGGAGTGACCGGAGCGACCGGCCCGACTGGACCCACAGGTGCAGGAGTGACAGGTCCGACCGGAGCCACAGGTGCTACTGGAGCCACAGGTGAAAGGGGTCCAACTGGTCCCACCGGTCCGATTTTGGCCATTCAAGGCTTCTCGGCATTTCTAACTACGTTCGCAGTGAATGCGGATCAACAACTTGTCGGTTGGACGATAATAGCACCTTATTATGGTTACCTGGGGTTCAACGAGACTAGTGGGGTATTCACCGTTCCGGTAACGGGAAGATACTCTATTGAAGCTACCGTCAATTTCGCAACTAACGCGGCTATCGCGGCTGCGCTCGGGGCAAATGAGAATCCATATGTAGTGGTGCGAAGAATTACTCCGACACCTATAGATCTGGTGACCGGATTATTGCCGGTGCTGGATGTGGCTATCACAGGAACCTTAACCCTTAGAACACTCCTGGCTAGCGGCACAGTTACTCTGGCAGGCGAAGTTGAACTTACAGCTAATGATCAGATTGCTGTCCTGTATCAGGCTGATGGCTTAAACCTTGCGATTGATTTGGGTGCTACAGATTCAGGTATTATATGGTCTATGCATAGATTAACCTGATCCTAGTATCGTTGCATTGGGAGTACTGCTTTAGCACCTAAGCCACCCGCTAAGCTCGGGTGGCTTTTGTGTGCTTCAGTCCTACCAAAAAAAAGTCTCGGCCTGTGACCTGCACTTCCATCATGGAAGACACAGATTCACAAGCCAAGACATTCTCATTCATGATGGTGGTCGTTCGAACATGTTAGTCTGAGACAACCTGCTTCAGCCTTAAGGAAACGTAGGTTCGATTCCTTTACTACGAACTCCTTATATTAAAGTAATAATCGTCACTTCACATCTGTCAGGGATAATAGTTACTGCAGTGGCTGTCACGTTTTGGACCTGCATGGTAGTATTTACGCCTCCGCGAAGATCAAGAATAGCATTCGCCGTATGATTAACATTTGTCGAGTTAGTGGATGATGAGAGTGTTCCTACAACCAAATTCGTTGGAGCATTAGGAGCAGTACCCGTTGCAAGACGGTACGAGTTATTAGTGCCACCTCCTACAGAGTATATAATCATATAAGCGTGCCCAGCGGTTAATGTAAAGGTTCCATCTGGTGCAAGTGTTACTGTGTCGCTTGTTCCGTTACGCGTATCGAACGGTACCGGGTCTCCATTCGGAATAGGTAGGGGGGCTGCAGCTGCTATAGTGGCATATACAGAGTTAAGGGGTTGGCCTGGTAACCCTGTTGGTCCTGTCGGTCCTGTGATCCCGGTGGCTCCCGTAGCCCCGGTTGGTCCTGTAACCCCGGTGGGTCCGGTAACGCCAGTCGGCCCCGTGACGCCAGTGGGTCCCGTGACGCCAGTGGGCCCGGTAACGCCGGTGGGTCCAGTAACGCCGGTGGGTCCGGTAACGCCGGTGGGTCCGGTAACGCCAGTGGGTCCGGTGACGCCGGTGGGTCCGGTGATGCCGGTCGGCCCGGTGATACCAGTCGGCCCGGTGATGCCGGTGGGTCCGGTGATCCCAGTGGGCCCGGTGACGCCGGTCGGTCCAGTGACGCCGGTGGGTCCAGTGACGCCCGTAGGTCCCGTGACGCCGGTGGGTCCAGTAACCCCGGTGGGCCCGGTAACGCCCGTGGGTCCGGTAACGCCGGTGAGCCCGGTAACGCCGGTGGGTCCGGTGACACCCGTCGGCCCCGTGACGCCCGTGGGTCCGGTAACGCCCGTGGGTCCGGTAATGCCGGTGGGTCCGGTGATGCCGGTGGGACCCGTGGCCCCGGTAGGTCCAGTGACACCTGTTGGCCCGGTGACGCCCGTGGGTCCGGTAACGCCGGTGGGTCCAGTGACGCCGGTGGGTCCAGTGACGCCGGTGGGTCCAGTGACGCCGGTGGGTCCGGTGACGCCGGTGGGTCCGGTGGCCCCGGTCAGCCCGGTGACGCCCGTCGGTCCAGTAACGCCGGTGGGTCCAGTGACGCCAGTGGGTCCGGTAGCGCCGGTCGGCCCGGTGATGCCAGTAGGTCCGGTGACGCCGGTGGGTCCGGTAACACCGGTTGGCCCGGTAATGCCGGTCGGTCCCGTAGCCCCCGTAGGCCCGGTAATGCCGGTTGAACCCGTCACGCCGATAGGTCCAGTGGCACCTGTTGGCCCGGAGGCGCCCCTGGACCCGGTGACGCCAATAGATCCTGTTGGACCCGTAACGCCCGTCCCCGTAGGACCGGCAGGTCCGGTAATGCCGCGCTGACCAATTTCTTGCCAGTCCGTCCAGTGCGCTCCTCCATCCTGGCTGCTGCGGTAATAGAGAACGGGATTGGAGATATATAGCTGCTGAATGAAACTTCCAACCTGGGAGACATACAAGGTCCAGACCGGCGGATGTGATACTCCTGTCGGACCGTTAGTGGGATCGGCTCCATCGGGATCATTGGAACTGTAGACACCCGCTTCGGTGAACGAGTTCAAGGGGGAGCTGGAGGGCTCTTCTGTAAAAGGCAGGGCTCCAATGTCCGCGGAGTCCAGTACAACCGCTCCGATCGAGCCGTTGACGCTGGTGACAGCCCCTGCTAGCCCTGTGGGTCCCGTGGGTCCTGTCGGTCCGGTTACCGTAGGAATGAGAGAGGCATTCTTTAATTTGGAATCCAGCATCATTTCCTGCCGGAAGATGGAATCCAGCATGGCTTGCGTACTGCTATTGACCTCCAGAACCTGTGCCAGCGTAGCGGGCGGACCGCTTATTCCCGGCAGTGTGCCTAGAGCAAACTGAATTTTCTCTCCCTCTGCATTAATAATGTGAGCCAGACCGAGTTCTTCCATCGCAATAGACGAGAACAACAGATTAACGACATCTTCTCTTGTCAAGGTGATCGTTGGAGATATATTGGGAATGTTAGGTGTAGACAAATAAAACCCTCCTTCATGAGTTGATGGTTCGAAATATCGTTAGGTCAAAGTGTTTATCGTCACTCCGCATCTGTCAGAATTAACAGTTATAGGTGCAGCTCCAACGTTTTGAACTTCCAAAGCAGTATCTACGCCACCGCGAAGATCCAGAATGGCACTTGTAGTGTGATTGACATTGGTATTATTGGAGGCTGACGTAAGAGTGCCTGGAACCAGAGTGTTTGGAGGGACTGGGGGAATACCCGTTGCAAAGCGGAAAGCGTTATTATTACCGGCTCCCATAGTGTACATAATCAGGTAAGCATGCCCGGCGGTTAAAGTGAAGGTTCCTGTGAGAACGTCTAGTTGTATATTATTGGTTGAACCAACATAACTGTCGAACGGAACGGCTGCATTGACGCCAACATTTGCAGTTGAACCAGCGGTTATTGTTGCAAAGATGAAGTCATTTGCCGGTCCGGTAACGCCCGTGGGCCCGGTAACGCCCGTGGGTCCAGTAACGCCTGTGGGCCCGGTGACACCGGTCGGCCCGGTAACGCCTGTGGGCCCGGTAACGCCGGTCGACCCGGTAACGCCGGTGGGTCCAGTAACGCCGGTGGGTCCAGTGATGCCAGTGGGTCCGGTAACGCCGGTGGGTCCGGTAATGCCGGTGGGTCCAGTAACGCCGGTCGGTCCGGTAACGCCAGTCGGCCCGGTAACGCCGGTCGGCCCGGTAACGCCGGTGGGTCCAGTAACGCCGGTGGGTCCAGTAACGCCGGTGGGTCCGGTAATGCCGGTGGGCCCAGTGACGCCTGTGGGCCCGGTAACGCCGGTGGGTCCAGTAACGCCGGTGGGTCCAGTAACTCCAGTGGGTCCAGTGACGCCCGTGGGTCCGGTAATGCCGGTGGGTCCGGTAACACCGGTGGGTCCGGTAACGCCGGTGGGTCCGGTAACGCCGGTAGGTCCGGTAACGCCGGTGGGTCCGGTAGCTCCGGTCGGCCCAGTGGTACCTGTCGATCCGGTAACGCCGGTCGGTCCGGTAACTCCCGTCACTCCAGTAATACCGGTAGGCCCGGTAACGCCGGTGGGCCCGGTAACGCCGGTGGGTCCAGTAACGCCGGTCGGCCCGGTAATGCCGGTGGGCCCGGTAACGCCGGTCGGCCCGGTAACGCCGGTGGGTCCAGTAACGCCGGTGGATCCAGTGATGCCTGTAGGTCCGGTAACACCTGCAGGTCCGGTAACGCCGGTGGGTCCGGTAATCCCCCTAATTTCTATCCCCGTCGCGCCAGTTATACCTGTTGCGCCCCTTGCCCCGGTCGGCCCGTTAATGCCCGTAGATCCGGTGACGCCTGTGAGCCCCTTGATACCTGTTGCTCCAGTGGAACCGGTCGGACCTGTAATACCGGTCGGTCCGGTGTTGCCTATTGCACCTGTAAGACCTGCACCTGTCGGACCGGCAGGTCCGGTAATGCCGCGCTGACCAATTTCTTGCCAGTCCGTCCAGTGCGCTCCTCCATCCTGGCTGCTGCGGTAATAGAGAACGGGATTGGAGATGTATAGCTGCTGAATGAAAGCTCCAACTTGGGAGACATACAAGGTCCAGACCGGGGGATGTGATACTCCTGTCGGACCGTTGGTGGGATCAGGTCCATTGGGATCATTGGAGCTGTATACGCCAGCTTGAGTGAATGAGTTCAGAGGAGATCCGGAAGGTTCTTCGTTTAAGGGAAAAGCGTCTATGTCCGCAGATTCTAGCACAACAACTCCGGTCTGACCGTTGACACTTAAGGCGCCGCCGGCAGCGCCCGTGGGTCCTGTAGGTCCGGCAGGGCCAATTACTACAGGAAGATTAGAGGCGGTCTTCAATTTGGAATCCAGCATCATCTCCTGCTTGAAGATGGTATCCAGCATGGATTGCACATTATTATTGACTTGCAGCACCTGTGCCAGAGTGGCGGGCGGCCCGCTCATTCCTGGCAACGTGCCCAGCGCGAACTGAATCTTCTCTCCCTCCGCATTAAGAATGTGGGCCAAACCGAGCTCTTCCATGGCAATAGATGAGAACAACAGGTTCACGACATCATCTCGCGTCAAGGAGATAGATGGAGTAATATTCGGAATATTAGGTGTGGACAAATAAAACCCTCCTTCATGATGTGATCGTTCAGCAGAACATTATCGTAAAGTTAGAATAGTTACTTGGCATCTATCACTAACGACAGTGGCAGTGTCGACAGGTAGGGCATTAAGGACTGCCAGTGTTGAATCTCCTAGTCCCATAAGATCAATAACTACGGATGTAGTATGGTTAGCATCGGAGCCGCTTGTTGCCTGTGTGAGAGTTCCTGGTACCAATGTAGTTGGAGCAGTTGGAGCAACAGCGGTAGCGAACTGGAAGGATCTGTTCTGCTGGGACCCTACGGAATAGATGGCCAGATAGATATGGCCGCCGGTTAAAGTAAATATTCCTGTTGTAGTATCCAGAAGTATATTGCTACTCCCTGTAGGAATAACAGTATCGAAGGGGACGGGGGCACCTGGATTAACAACGGGATTCACAGCAGCGATAGTGGCATTGGCGAAGTCGCTGGATAATCCTACCGTTCCGGTAATACCGCGTAAGCCTGTGGGCCCGGTGGCACCCGTAGGCCCGGTGACACCTGTAGGTCCGGTAACGCCAGTGGGTCCGGTGACGCCTGTCGGTCCGGTAACGCCTGTTGGACCGGTAACACCCGTGGGTCCGGTAACGCCGGTAGGCCCGGTAACGCCCGTAGGCCCGGTAACACCAGTGGGTCCGGTAACGCCTGTTGGACCCGTAACACCAGTGGGCCCGGTGACGCCGGTAGGTCCGGTGACGCCGGTAGGTCCGGTAACACCAGTGGGCCCGGTAACGCCGGTTGGACCTGTGACACCGGTTGGACCTGTGACACCGGTTGGACCTGTGACACCCGTGGACCCGGTGACGCCAGTGGGTCCAGTAACACCAGTGGGCCCGGTAACACCAGTGGGCCCGGTAACGCCGGTAGGCCCGGTAACGCCGGTAGGTCCGGTAACGCCGGTAGGTCCGGTAACGCCGGTAGGCCCGGTAACGCCGGTAGGTCCGGTAACGCCAGTGGGTCCGGTAACGCCGGTAGGTCCGGTAACTCCGGTCGCTCCAGTAATACCGGTGGGTCCGGTAACGCCAGTGGGCCCGGTGATGCCGGTGGGTCCAGTTATACCAGTTGGACCCGTAACACCTGTGGGTCCGGTAACGCCGGTAGGCCCGGTGATGCCGGTAGGCCCGGTGACACCTGTGGGTCCGGTGACACCTGTGGGTCCGGTAATGCCCGTGGGCCCGGTAATGCCGGTTGAACCGGTAGCTCCTGTGGGTCCAGTGATGCCCGTCGGCCCGGTAACGCCTGTAGGCCCGGTAGTACCCGTGGGCCCGGTAACGCCCGTGGGCCCGGTAGCTCCCGTTGGCCCGGTAACGCCCGTGGCTCCGGTAATGCCTCTCAGTCCGGTGATACCCGTGGCTCCCTTAATGCCGGTAGCGCCCGTCGGTCCGGTAACTCCTTGCGGAGCACCTGTTGCGCCTGCACCGGTCGGACCTGTAGGCCCTGTGGCACCGCGTTCGCCAATTTCCTGCCAGTCTGTCCAGTTAAACCCTGAATCAGGGCTGCTGCGGTAATAGAGGGCAGGATTGGATATATATATCTGCTGAATGTAACGCCCAACCTGAGACACATACAGGGTCCAGACCGGCGGATGCGTTACTCCTGCCGGACCGTTAGTGGGATCAACTCCATTGGGATCATTGGAGCTGTAGACGCCAGCTGCGATAAACGAATTCAGATTGGAATCAGATGGCTCTTCATTGTAAGGAAAAGCTCCTACGTCGGCAGAGTCCAGCACAATAGCTCCAGTCTGGCCGTTGACGCTGGTGACGGGACTTACAGCACCAGTCGGCCCGACCGGACCTGTTGGACCCGCCAAGCTGGGAACGCCGGCAGCCGTTTTGAGCTTTGAACCCAGCATCATTTCCTGTCGTAAAATGGTATCCATCATGCCTCGCGTGCTGTCATTCACCTGCAGAATCTGTGCCAGTGTGGCGGGTGGACCGCTTAATCCCGGCAGGGTGCCCAGTGCGAACTGGATTTTCTCCCCCTCCGCATTAATGATGTGTGCTAAACCAAGCTCTTCCATCGCAATGGATGAGAAAATCAGATTAATTACGTCGTCCCTCGTCAATGAAATTGACGGAGTGATATTGGGAATATTGGGTGTGGACAAATAAAACCCTCCTTCATATTGTGATACTTCACTATATGTCGATATTTATCAGGGGGAAGGAAGAGGGCCTACTGGAATGAAAGAAAAAAGCCTAAAGATTACCCTCTTTCAAGGTTTGATAGTTCAGCAGATAGCGGGTGGACCGCTTAGCCCCGGCAGAGAACCCAGTGCGCACTGGGTTTTTTTCTCCCTCCGCATTATATGTCTGGTCTAATTATCCGGGAGGTACAGTAGCCTATGGAAATGAATTAAGTACCTGGTAATGTGGGGGATACCCCATTCTCCGTTCATGCAGGATGCTACCTTTTAGGTGAAATAGGCTGTTCATATAGCCATCTGCCGTCAGGAGCGTTCAGACTGCAATGAAGAACAAGACCACACAGTCCGCGCCGAGGCGGGCTTTGTGGTCTTTTAGGCTGGAGCAATGATGGGCTTATGATGAGTGTTGGATGCAGACGCTTGTTATTCTTGAATTGCAGAGGCGGCCCGCCGTTTCTGACAACCCGCTTGAAGGAGATTATTACAATGAAAAAATTATGGATTGCTTCCACCCTTATGGCATCCTTGGCGGTCACTTCTACAGCAGCCTTCGCCACTATCTCAAAGATAAAGGAACGAAATGGGTAGAGGTGTCAAGAGACAAGAACGGGAAGGCTGTAAGCGGAAAATATGTGAAGCTGTCTGCTGAGGAAGCCTTGCGTGTAGACGCCTGGAAATCCTTCGCTGAGCGGCAAGCCGAATTTGCCCGGGCGGGATGGAAGAATGAAGGCGTTCTGGACGCCAAGGACGGCACCAAGCTAGTGAAGCTGTCGGGCAAGGATATGCTCGAAGACGACCGTCAGCCGGAAGGCAGCACAGTGGTTATTCATGAATATGCACAGCTCAATCAGGAGCTGGGCCTGCCGGTGAAGCTGGAAGCTTACACGGAATTCAACGGGAAGCAAGAGAAGCGTTATTAGATGACGTATGAGCATAAATACGTGAAGGATCAAGAGATATTCAATACATCAGGCATCCCTATGAAGGCGTATACCCAGCTACAGTGGGTTCATGGCGCTGAGACGGAATGATCCTCATCAAATAAAATTCATGTTTCCCGTCCCGCAGGGAATTCTAGAACTGGAGAGTTATCTACCATTCTGAAAGCGGTGAGGACGGAATTCATGAAGCAAACCTCCGGTAAGACTGAAGAAGACAAAAAGTTAAAGTGGTGGCAGCTGAGCTTACTCGGTATTGCGGGGACGATTGGAACCGGGTATTTCCTCGGCTCGGGGCTGGCAATCACAATCGGCGGACCGGCGGTGCTGCTGGTATATCTGTTAGCTGCGGCGGGGACTTATGTTGTATTCGATGCCCTGGCCCGGATGACGGCGGAGCAGCCTGAACAAGGCTCCTTCCGCTCCTATGCGAAGCAAGCGTTCGGGAATTGGGCCGGCTTCGGCAGCGGCTGGCTGTATTGGTTCTCGGAGCTGCTGATTATGGGCAGCCAGCTCACCGCATTATCCATATTCTCGCGCTTTTGGTTCCCGGCCATACCCATGTGGGTGTTCGCGGCCGGGTTCGCGGCGGTTGGCCTGGGGATTGTATTCTTCGGGAATAAAGGCTTCGACCGGGTGGAGAATGTGCTGGCTGTCATCAAGATGGCAGCCATTCTGATGTTCTTGGTGATCGCGGCGGCGCTGCTGGCAGGTTGGATTGGCGGCGGTAAGTACACCCCGAAGCTGCCGCAGGGCTATAAGGGGTTCTTTCCGGCGGGAGGTATCGGGCTTTGGTCCGCGTTTATCTTTGCCTTCTATGCCTATGGGGGCATTGAGGTGCTGGGGATTATGTCTTACAGGCTCAAGAATCCTGAGGATGCCCCGAAGGCAGGGAAGGTGATGCTGGTGGGACTGGCGTCCGTGTATATCCTGTCTATTGGACTTGCGGTAATTATGGTGCCGCTGAGCGCTTTTAATCCCAAGGAGAGTCCATTTGTGCTTGCTCTGCGCAGCGACCATCTGGCCTTCGTGCCGCATCTGTTCAACGGCGTGCTGATCATTGCCGGCTTCTCTACCATGACCGCATCGCTGTATGCAATCACCTCGATGATGATCACACTGGCGCAGGAGGGGGATGCGCCTAAGATGTTCTCGAAGAAATGGAAGGAGAAGTACCCGTTCTTCGCGCTGTGCCTGATTGCCGCCGGTCTGAGCGGTGCCATTATGATGTCCTTGTGGCTGCCGGGAAAGGTGTATGAATACATCACCACCGCTGCCGGATTGATGATCCTCTATAACTGGGCCTTCATTCTGCTCTCCTCGGGCAGGCTGCTGAAGCCAAGTACGCTGGGCGCAGTGAAGCGCTGGAGCGGTCTGGTGCTGATTATGGCTGCTGTAACAGGCACACTGTTCCACGCGCTCAGCCGCCCGGGCTTCTATATCAGCCTGCTGATCGTGGCGCTGATCGCGCTGGGGGACTGGATCGTTCAGCATGTCCGCAAGCAGCGGGATGCTCCGGTTAAGGAATCCGGGCCGGAGGAGCAGGCTGACGGTTATCCTTCGCTGCCCGGGGGACCCGCGTTCAGGATTACAGGCATCCGGCTGCGGAAGAACAAGGTCTAATGGAAGAAGAGCAGCCGGGCAGCCTGAACGCCGAAATAGAAGCCGAAGCCGACCAGAGACAGACCGGATAATACGGAGATGGCCCGCAATACCCGGGGAGTCAGGAATTTGCGGAAGATACTGGAGGCTGCGGCCATGGTCACATCCCAGAGCAGAATGCCGAGCACGATGGCGCCGCTGTAGATCAATAGCTGCTGCACCGGGTATTCGCTGGCTGCCTTGGCCAGGATCGAGCCGTAGATGCCCAGCCAGAACAGGATGGAGAGCGGATTGAACAGGGACATGAGGAATCCCGACACAAATGATCTGGACAGGGGGGCTTCGCTCTTCCTCATCTCGGCTGCCGACAGCTCTCCCGAATATTTGATGCTCTCCACGCCGCTGTAGACCAGGACGAAGAACCCGAACAGCCAGAGGAATGCCTTGATGAACGGGGCATCCAGCAGATGAATCATGCCGAAATATACCAGCAGCATGTAGATGATATCGGCGCTGACCGCACCGAGGCCGACTGCCCAGGAATGCATGAAGCCTCCGCGCAATCCTTTGTCGAGCTGGGCCGCATTGACGGGGCCGATCGGTGCCGACAGGGACAAACCCAGAACCATGTAACCTATAAATATGTTAATGTTGTCCACCTCCTTGATATAGCTAGCTTATTCAGCCAATGTCAGGATTAGGACAACCGGCAAAGAGGCCCGCGGATGACCGCCAACACGCATAAGGGACAATTCATTAAGCCATAATAGGCAGATGTGAAATCAGATGGAGGAATGGAATAAAATGCTGATTAACGTAATCATCGGATGGATTATTCCTTGGTGTATTGCCGGTTATTTTCTCAGACAAGACAGCTCAGTTATCCTGCTCATCGCACCTATTGCAAGTGTAATCGCCTTTGTGTTCGATGAGGTCGGATACCATATGAAGTGGTGGAGCATTACCCCGGCCGGCTCGGGAATTCTATCCTTTCTTCCCTATAATCTGGGGATATTTCCGGTGGTCTCCTGTCTGCTTATCTATACGGTAAGGAGGTCTTCCCTGAATTCGCTGCTGCTTCTCCTGCTGTTTACGTTCTGCAAAACTATGTTTGAGTTCTGCCTGGTGCTAAGCGGGAAAGTAAGCTATGCTCACGGCTGGAATCTGGGCTGGACGTTTGTATCTTATTTACTGGCCTGTTCGTTATGCTACCTCTGGTATCTGATGGTTAAGGGCAGGTCCCTCTTCAACTGATGTTGGCTGCGCAGCAGCATTTTGGTTTAAGGGTATAAATACAGTCGTTAGACCGAGAATAAACAGGATGCGAAACTAATTGAAGGTGGTTCGATGATGAAAGGGTCTAAAGGGGTATTAATTGCACTGTCTTCCATCCCGTTGATTATGACACTCGGCAACTCCATGCTGTTGCCGATTCTGCCGCAGATTTCCAAGGAGCTGCGGATCAGTGCTTTTCAAGTCAGTATGATCATCACGGTCTATGGCCTGATCGCCATTCTGATGATTCCCATAGCTGGGTATTTATCGGACCGCTATGGGCGCAAAAAAGTGATTCTGCCCAGTCTGATTCTGGCAGCTCTGGGCGGAGCGGTGTGTGTAGCAGCCGCCTGGTTCTCCAACGGAACCAGCGCGTATTGGATCATCCTTGGAGGACGTTTCATCCAGGGGATTGGTGCAGCGGGCGCCTTTCCCATTGTCATTCCGTTCGTAGGCGATCTGTTCAAGGATGAGAAAGAGGTCAGCAAGGGACTTGGAATCATTGAGACCTCGAATACGTTCGGCAAAGTATTAAGCCCGATTCTGGGTGCTTATCTGGGGACCTTGCTGTGGTATGCCCCCTTCATTGCGATTCCGGTGCTGTGCCTCATTTCCTGCGCGCTGGTTATCTTTCTCGTGCATAAACCGAAGACCGAGGACAAGGCAGACCCCAAAAGTCTGAAGCAATTCCTGACCGGCATCATAGAAACGCTGCATGAGCGGGGCCGCTGGCTGTACGCTATCTTCGCGATTGGCGGAATCTGCATGTTTGCAACCTTCGGGGTGTTATTCTACTTATCCGAGATATTAGAATCGAAGTATAATCTGCATGGAGCCTACAAAGGCTTTGTCCTGGCTATTCCGCTGGCGCTGCTGTGTCTGGCGTCTTACGGAAGCGGCAAGGTCATCGGCAAGAACAAGCCTTTGATGAAATGGATCGGTTTCGGCGGTATGGTTGTAGTTACGGCTGCGATGGTGATTACCGCTTTAAGCGACAATATCTATTTCATGGTAGGTTTCTTAAGCTTAAGCGGGATTGGAATTGGCGTGGTCCTGCCTTGTATGGATGCGCTGATTACGGAAGGGATCGAGAAAGAAAACCGGGGGACCATTACCTCCTTATATAGCAGCATGCGGTTCATCGGAGTAGCGCTGGGGCCGCCGGTAGTGTCCCTGCTGATGAACCGGGGACACTGGACCCTGTTTGGTACCATGGCGGGTGTAGGAGCCGTCGGCGGGCTGCTGTCCTTCTTCGCGGTGACGCCAAGCAAGGAGGATTCCGAAGGCGGAGGTCGGCCGGTTCAGCGCGAGTATAAGATGAAGAAAGGGAATCCATTGCGCCAGCGTGTACGGTAGGCGGTATGGTGAAGCTCAACTCAACCCGCACAAGCAAGGCCCGCGAATGATCGCGGGCCTTCTTTATCTTTCTATCATAAAAGCAGGGTCAATTAGCTGATTTGTACACCCGACAGGGCATCTACTACACGCACTTTGAGATGGATATCAATAAGATAGAATAACTCTAGCATAAGGAGGGAATATATTGTCCAATCCCAATATTCCTAACATCACGCCGACGATTACCTTATCAAGGGATGATGTTATCAATTTGCTATTCTCCTCCATTGCCATGGAAGAGCTTGGACTCGCTCATATCATTAATGCTGAAGGCGAGAAAATCCAGTTCGCTCTGGGTACGCTTCCGGGAATCAGCGGTCCCCCTGCCACCCTTGCACAGGTGCTGGAGGTCAATAGCAGCACTCAAGCTATGCTGGACACCATCTTCCGTCAAGAAATGATGCTCGATTCCAGGCTCAAGACCGCTTCGAACATACCTGTAGTAAGCGGACCTATTGGACCTTCAGGGCCCAGAGGAGAACCCGGTGGTGTTCTCAGTATCAACGGACAGGAGGGGGATGTGATTCTGACTGCAGAAGATGGCATCTTCCCGATCAACAACGTTGAGGCGCCGACCGGTATTCTAGGGAATTACATTGAACCCGGTGTCTACAGCTCAGGTAGCGCCGCCGGGATCGAGGGTCCGCTGGACGGTCCGATGGTGGACCATCCGCCAGTATGGACGATTTATGTATCTCATGTAGGTGATTATGTTCAGCAGCTCTATATTTCCAATCCGGCTATATACTACCGCAGCAGCCAGAATGCTGGCTTACACTGGACTCCGTGGGTACCCATTGGTGAGCGAGGACCTACCGGTCCAACCGGCGCAGATGTAACGGGTAGGGCGGGGGGGACCGGCCCGATTGGGGTTACCGGTTCTAAGGGAGCGACCGGCCTTACAGGTTCGACAGGTGTGAGGGGTGCAACGGGGCTTACAGGTTCGACCGGAGTGACCGGTGCAACGGGTCTGACGGGTGCAACGGGGCCGACGGGTGCGACAGGTGTGAAGGGTCGGGCGGGTGCAACGGGTCTAACCGGTTGGGCGGGAGCGACTGGTCCAACGGGTGCGACCGGCCCGACGGGAGTGACCGGCCCGACGGGTGCGACTGGCCCGGTCGGCCAGACCGGTTCTACGGGCGCGACCGGCCTGACAGGGCCAACAGGACCGACCGGAGCCACGGGCGCGACGGGAGTGACCGGCCCGACGGGAGTGACAGGCGCCACTGGTCCGACGGGAGTCACCGGCCTAACAGGTGCTAAGGGTCCGACGGGAGCGAGGGGCCTGACTGGCCCGAGGGGAGCCACCGGGCCAACCGGTTCACCGGGGACCACTGGTCCGACAGGTCGGGCAGGAATGACAGGCCCGACAGGTCGGGCCGGAGCCACGGGTATGACTGGTCAGGCTGGGGTGACTGGTCCTAAGGGTCTAACCGGAGCCACCGGTCCGACAGGGTTGAGAGGCCCGACTGGCGTGAGCCTGAGAGGCGTGAGGGGTCCGACAGGGGTGATAGGTCCAACCGGTGTAACCGGCCTGGCAGGAGTCACCGGCCGGGCAGGAGTGACTGGCCGGGCAGGGGGCACTGGCGGGGCGGGTGTGATGGGCCAAGCGGGTGCAATTGGTGCGACAGGAGTAACCGGCCCGACGGGAGCCACGGGCCTTACCGGTCCCACTGGTCCAACAGGTGCTACCGGCCCTATCGGTGTAACCGGCCCTACGGGGGTGATCATCGGCCCGACCGGCCTGGCAGGCGCCACTGGCTCAACCGGAGCCACCGGCCCGACCGGGATCACAGGCCCGACGGGAGACGCAGGTAACACTGGAGCCACCGGTATAATCGGTGCCACTGGCTTCAGAGGTCATAACGGTCCAACCGGTGCAACGGGCCATATCGGCTTGACTGGCCCTGCATTAAGGCCTATCCCTGCTTATTGTAACGTTACCTTGAATAAAGCGGTTAATACATTCGTTGCTATCGGGGGGAGTACTCCATTTAATACCGTTAATGTAATTTCATCCAATGTTCATTTTAACGGGAGTAACACGATTACAGTGGACTTGGCGGGGATTTACCGCATTACCTTTCTGGCGGTTCTAAATGAGGATCACGGAGCCAAGAAGGAGATGACGGTTGCAGTTAATGGAACCCCTATTCCAACTGGTGAATTTCATCAACAGATTACTACAGGATATTTTCAGATGTTCGGCGAGTTTGTTGTTCAGCTTGCTGCAAATTCTCAACTTACGTTGAAAAATACAGGAACAGCCCAATTAGTAGTGGGAGGAAGTAATGTCAACCGGACAGGTGCATTTCTAAATATAATCAGGATCGCATGAATAAAGGGATATTTCCGTATGCGATTTCGAATGTAAGGGGGCATTAACATGTCGAATCCTAATCTTCCCAATATCACACCAACTATCGCATTGTCGCGGGACGATGTATTGAACCTGTTGTTCTCATCCATTGCGATGGAAGAGCTGGGGCTTGCTCATATCATCAACGCTGAAGGTGAGAAAATTCAGTTTGCCCTCGGGACTCTTCCGGGAGCCACACCTGCGACGCTTGAACAAGTATTGGATGTCAACAGCAGTAGTCAGGCGATGCTTGATACAATCTTCCACCAGGAAATCATACTTGATTCCAAGCTGAGAACGGCCGCGGGCGTTCCCTCCCTGGTTGGACCTACAGGTCCAGCAGGACCTACTGGGGCGGCGAGTGGTGTCCTAAGTGTAAATGGTCAGACCGGCGATATCATTCTGAGCGCAGAGAGCGGGGTTCTCCCATTCAATTATGAGCCATCGGGCAATCGTCTGACGCAATACAATCAGCCGGGCGTGTATAGTTCAGATAATCCCGCAGGCCCTCCACCGCTGGACAGTCCGCCAGTGGAGCACCCATCCATATGGACTGTTTATGTATCCCGGGTCGGTAACTTTGTGCAGCAGCTCTATATATCTAACCCGCATTTGTACTACCGCAACAGTCAGGATTCGGGGATTACCTGGTCGCTATGGATAGAAATTAACGAAAGAGGCCCGACGGGTCCAACGGGTACAGGGGCTACAGGACCTAGAGGAGTGAGCGGGAACTCAGGTATCACAGGTCCGGGTGGCGCTATAGGACTCACCGGAGCGCCGGGACCTACGGGTCCAAGGGGGCCAACGGGCGTTAGCGGCCCGGCAGGTATGACGGGGCCAAGGGGTGTAACCGGTCCGGGCGGCGCTAGTGGACTTACCGGAGCGCAGGGATCCACTGGTCCAACGGGTTCAACGGGTGTACGCGGCCGGGCAGGTGTTAGCGGTCCGGCAGGTGTGACGGGGCTGAGAGGTGAAACGGGCCGGGCAGGTGTTAGGGGGCTTACAGGTCCGACGGGCCGGGCAGGCTTGAGCGGACCGACAGGTGTGACAGGCCCTACGGGTGTGAAGGGACTGAAGGGTGTAAGCGGCCGGGCAGGTGTTCCGGGCCAGACTGGTCTGACGGGCCGGTCAGGTGTGACGGGCCGGACAGGTGTAACCGGTCTAACTGGAGTGAGCGGGCGGGCAGGCGTCAGTGGCTTGGCAGGTGTAACTGGCATGACGGGTATAACCGGAGTGGCGGGTATAACGGGTCCAACGGGTATAACCGGAGTGACGGGTATAACCGGCCCGACCGGTGTGACCGGCATGAGCGGCCCAACGGGAGTGACAGGCCCAACGGGAGTCACTGGCCCAACAGGTGCTGCCGGTAGGGCCGGTGTCACCGGCCCGACTGGAGTGAAGGGTCGGGCGGGCGTAACCGGAATAGCGGGTGTTACCGGCACAACTGGCGTGACGGGTCCAACTGGAGTAACCGGTCCGACCGGCGTGACCGGTCCCACTGGCGTGGCAGGCCCGACCGGTGGGACGGGCTGGGCAGGGATAACGGGCCCGACGGGAGTAATCGGTCCGACCGGCGTGACCGGTCCTGCTGGCGTGACGGGTCCGACCGGTGTGACGGGCCGGGCGGGTGTGACGGGGCCAACCGGTGTGAAGGGTCCGACGGGCGTTAGGGGTGCGACAGGTGCAAGGGGGCCAACAGGTGTAACAGGCCCAACCGGTCCGACAGGTCTGAGGGGTCCAAACGGTCACACTGGTTCAACTGGTGCACAGGGAGTAGGCTTCGCTCCCTCTTATAGGTACATTTCTACAACTGCCGGTAATGTTCCCATAAATCCTAATGATAATGTTGTATTCAACGTTCTTGGTGCAGGGACGTCTGATATCGCATTCGATGGTCAATCCACAGTAACGGTTAATACAGCAGGCGATTATTTAGTTGCCTTTCAATTAACGATAGCGAATCAGTCAATTCCACTCAAAAGATGGACGGTTTCGGTCAATGCTACTCCTATTCCCAACGGTGAATTTCACAGATATTTCAGCACCGGCGATAATTATCAGATAGGAGGAGAATATCTTATCCGATTAAATGCTGGTGATAAGCTTACTTTAACGAATACCGCGACTACAGTGCAAAGGATATCAGGGGCTAATGTTGGTGAAGACAATGGTTTCCTGAGTGTAATCAGAATTGGTTGAGAACCTAAAGGAGGCCTTACCATGTCCAATCCCAATATACCCAATATTACTCCGGCCCTCTCCTTGTCGCGGGCCGATGTATTGAATTTGTTGTTCTCATCGATCGCAATGGAGGAGTTGGGTCTGGCACATATCATCAATGCCGAAGGAGAGAAAATTCAGTTCGCTCTGGGCACGCTTCCCGGTTCAACTCCTGCTACATTGGCAGAGGTGCTTCAGATTAACGGCAATGTACAAGCTATTCTTGACACCCTTTTCCGTCAGGAGATTATGCTGGATTCGAAGATGCGTACCGCAGCCGGTATTCCAACGATCCTTGGTCCCACGGGGCCCACGGGACCAACAGGCTTCGCCGGAAGTGTATTCAGTGTCAATGGTCAGACCGGCGAGGTCATTCTGGATGCAGACAACCGGGTCTTCCCCCTCCATGAAGAGCCGTCGGACAATCGTCTGGCGCGGTATAATCAGCCGGGTGTCTACAGTTCAGATAGTCCCACGGGTCCCCCTCCGCCGGATGGGCCACAGGTGGAGCACCCGTCGGTATGGACCGTTTATGTGTCTCGTGTAGACAATTATGTCCAGCAGCTGTATATTTCCAACCCTGCGCTGTATTACCGCAGCAGTCAGGACGGTGGTTCAACGTATCCTGGGGGATGGGTTCCGATCGGCGAACAAGGGGTGACAGGGCCTGTTGGGATTGGGGCCACCGGGGAGAAGGGGGTGAGGGGTCCAACAGGAGCGGCCGGTCCAATTGGGCTAACCGGTCCAGCGGGTGTAACAGGAGCAACGGGTGTGACCGGCCGGGCAGGTGTAACGGGACCCACAGGGATAACCGGTACCAAAGGTGCAACCGGCCGAGCGGGTGTAACCGGTCCGACCGGTGTAACGGGTCCCACGGGTGTAAGGGGACTCACGGGTGTCAAGGGGCCGACAGGTGTGACGGGACCAACGGGGATGACCGGCCAGGCGGGGCTAAAAGGTCCAACGGGTGTGACGGGCCGGGCAGGTGTGACAGGACCCACAGGACTGACGGGACCAACGGGTATGACGGGACCCACCGGTGTAACCGGCTGGGCAGGCATGACGGGGCCGACCGGTGTGACGGGACCCACAGGTGTGACCGGCCCGACCGGTGTGACGGGTCCGACGGGTGTGACAGGACCCACCGGTGTAACGGGCCCGACCGGTGTGACCGGCCCGACTGGTGTGACGGGGGCTACCGGTGTGACGGGGGCTACCGGTATGACAGGGGCTACCGGTGTGACGGGGGCTACCGGTGTGACGGGATCGACCGGTGTGACGGGATCGACCGGTGTGACGGGCCCGACCGGTGTAACAGGGCCCACCGGTGTAACCGGCCCAACCGGTGTGACGGGCCCGACCGGTGTAACGGGCCCGACTGGTGTGACGGGCCCGACCGGTGTAACGGGCCCGACTGGTGTGACGGGGGCTACCGGTGTGACGGGGGCTACCGGTGTGACGGGGGCTACCGGTGTGACGGGTCCAACGGGTGTGACAGGTGCTAGAGGTCTGACGGGTGCTACAGGGATGACAGGTGCTACAGGGGTGACGGGGCCAACCGGTGTAACCGGCCCAACGGGACTCACTGGTCCCACTGGCCCCACTGGCCCCACTGGTGTAACCGGTCCAACGGGTGCCACCGGCCCGACAGGTACGAGGGGACCCACAGGTGTAGTGGGACCTACAGGTGCTCGAGGTTTGACAGGAGTGACAGGCGTAACCGGCCCAATCGGCAAGCCGGGTGTAACCGGATTTGGTTTTCCTTCCTCTTATCGTTATGTCATTTCGAATCAAAGAAATGTTACTGTTGCTAATAGAGGTAAGGTTATATTTAATCTTCCTGGCATTGGAACATCGGATATTACTGTAACAGATGCCAATACTTCGCTTACGGTCGCTACAGCGGGAACTTACCGGATTGCTTTTCAGGTCACCACAGCAGTTTCTATACTAATAATAGCGTGGGCTGTCGCCGTAAATGGAACGGTTATTCCTGGGGGTGAGTTCTACACACAAGTACCTAGTGGTAGTAACGCTTATCAAATTGGCGGGGAATATATTCGAAATCTTGCAGCAGGAAGCGTCCTTTCTGTTGTCAATACTTCTAACGCAACCCTAACTATATCTAATCGTAATGGGAGAGCTGGAACCAGTGCCTTTCTTAGCGTTATTAGATTAGCCTAGCATTCTTCCATAACGGATAACTGAGCTGAATCGATTATTGAAGTGTAATTCTGCAGCAAGTAATTCAGGATACGGATGCAGATATATGCTGTTCTGTGAACTTATTATGGATTATTGTGGATTCCGCGTATTGAAATAGGGGGAAGACAGGCGGTACAAACTGCAAGCTCATCTAAGAATGAGCATGGGTTTGTACCGCTTTTTTGCAACCAAATCCACTGGGTCCGAATACATTAACTTAGATCAAGGATTTCATCAGGAGGCGTATATATGAACGTATGGAATAGCAGAAGACCCGTGTTTGAGACGGATGAGCGGGGGACGCATCTGAATACCGCCTGGGAAGGACACCGCCGGTTCGCTTATGATTTGGTCCTTCATTTGATGCCTGGCAAGATCGTAGAATTGGGGACCTATTACGGAGCATCTCACTTCGCCTTCTGTCAGGCGGTTAAGGATCATGGGCTTGCAACGGAGTGTTATGCAGTCGATACATGGGTAGGCGACAAGCATTCGGGGCTCTATGATGAATCTATTTATCAGTCGGTACAATCTTCGTCAAGCACCTATTACCCTGGAATCTCCCACTTGCTGCGCATGACCTTCGATGAGGCATTGCATGTATTTCCGGATTCAAGCATCAACCTGCTGCATATTGACGGCCTTCACACCTATGAGGCGGTTAAGCATGATTATGAGTACTGGTTGCCGAAGCTGGCGGATCATGGAGTTATTCTGTTCCATGATATTGCGGCTATGCAAGACGACTTCGGCGTGCACCACTTATGGAGAGAGCTGCAGATGCAGTACTATGCGGTACAATTCGAGCATAGCTATGGACTTGGCATTCTGATGCCCAAGGGCTGTTCCCCGGTAACCTTGTCTATGCATGCCAACTGGAATGTAATCAAGCCGATGTACCCATGAGTTACTTCTCTTCCAGTACACTCAGAATGGTCTGGATGACCAGCTCAGGCTGGTCGTGAATGACCATATGGCCGCTCTTCTCGGCGACAATAAGCTCACTATTGGAAGAGAGCTTCAGCATGTTACGCTGGCCCTCCTGCCAGATGGCTTCGAGCCTGCGGCCGCCTTCCCCGGAGATCCCGAAGGAGGCGTAGTCCTGAGGCTGGCCACGGGCGATCACCTTCACCGGGAGTGCGCCGAAGTGCTGTCCACGGATCGCATCCTCGGTAGAACTGGCCAGTGCTGCTTCCTGCTCCTTGGCAGCAAAATAGGCAGGCGTGGAAATAACGTTAATGAACTGTGCCCGGTCCTGCTCCGCAATCAGGCCCGCGAGGAGCTGGTCCTGGAACAGGCGGAGCGCCCCGGAGCGCTTGAGCAGGCTCAGCAGGGAAGCGCTGGGGTTACCGGCCACATTCTCTGCCTCCAGAATCGGCTTTGTCTCCCGGTCATCGTTCTCAGGTCTTGCATCAATCAGTACAAGCCCGGTTACTTCCTTCGGGTACGTCTGTGTGAACAGCCGGGCGTACATGCCCCCGAGGGAGTGGCCGACCATCAGGTACGGGCCGGGAAGACCCGCATTCTTCAGCGCGGTATGCAGCTCACGCACAATGTTGGCTCCGGAGCGTTCCGTATCCGCCTGTTCGCTCCAGGCATATCCTGCCCGGTCGTAAGTGACAACGGTAGCTGCTTCGGCTAACTGTTCAGGAATATCCCTCCATGACAGGCTGGTCTCGCCGCTGCCTGCTTCCAGAATAATAGTCGGGGCTCCTGCTCCTAACTGGCGAATGTGGAGGTTATAGCCTCCGGCATCCACCAGTTGACCTGGTGCAGGATAGTTTTTGCGGGCAGAGCTGGAGGAAAGGGCTTCATATAGGAACCCAGATCCTATGAGAAATAGGACGGTAGATACAAGGATCAACAGAAATTTGAGCAGTCTGCTCCGCAGTTTCGGGGCAGGAGTCTTCGGGTGACTGGAAGAGTTAGTCATGATGGCTGGTACGTCTCCTTTTTACAATACAATTGTATTATTTAAAAACAGTATACCAGTACGCTCCGTAATTAAGCAATGTCTTAAAACCTGGGAGAGTAGCTGTCTCCACAGCCGGATCTGACGGTCTCATATGAAGTGAGCAGCTCCCATAACTGCCGGACAGCCGTTTAAATCCCGCTCCACAAGGGTAAAGTAAGAACAAATAAATCCGGAAGAGAAAGGCGGTAAGCTTATGCTGTGGGGATTAATTGGACTGGTAGTGGTGGTATGGCTGTTCGGCCTTATCTTTGATTTCATGGGCAATATGATCCATCTTCTGCTGTTTGTCGCAGCGGTATTGTTCGTGATTAACTTGTTCAAGGGACGGTCGCGGAGATAACGGGAAATGAGTGGATAGCCGAAGCTGAATGCTCACACAATACGCACAGTGGCTGCAGATAGGCAGCAAAGCACGTGTCCCTGAAGGCGGGCATGTGCTTTTTTATGTTCAGTCTGGTGCATGTCTGGACACCCATTCCCCGGTTGCCTATAATAAATGAAAATAAATGAAAATGTACTTGGAGGAGAATCAATGCATAAACCGATCATCGCCGTCGATATGGACGATACGATCTGCCATCTCGTCAAACGTGCGATATACCACAACAACATTGAATTTCCTACACATCCGCTTCGCTACGAAGATATGATGGATTGGAACACAGATCATCTGCGCCACCCGGACAGCACCATGGATCTGTTCTTCGGCAGACCCGGCCTGTACGAGGAGCTGGAGCTGTTCGACGAATATGTGGTGGAAGAGATGGAGAAGCTGCACAATGCCTATGATGTTATTATTGTGACGGCCGCTGTCCCGAAGACGGTGCTGGAGAAATGGAACTGGCTGCAAAAGCATATGCCGTATATCCCGGCCGACAATTTCTTCACCTGCAAGCGGAAGCATCTCATCGGCTACGACCTGCTGATTGATGACGGTCCGCATAACCTGCTGCCTGCGGTACAGGCAGGGAAGAAGGTGCTCTGTATCCCGCATCCGTGGAACCTTAGGGCACGTGAGCAGTACTCTTTTCCGCTGATGACTTCCTGGAAGGGTGCATCGGCGCGGGTAGATGAGATTTTGCAGGCGTAGGGTGACCCGGAACTTGAATAACTGCTTGAAGATGAGCCTCGCTTGTGCGGGCTTATTCTGCTATGTATGGGAGACATTCGCCGTCTGTTCTGCCATAAATCCGCTGTCGAACATTATCAGTATTTGCGGTATGATGGGTGTATCTTTGCGTTTCTTGCTCCAAGGAGGATTGCAGTTTTGTATATAAGGTTGAAGCGCAAGCTTCGTCAAAGTAAAAAGCTGAGTCTCACCACGCTGCTCACAGGTCTGGTGACGCTGGTGGTCTTACTAACTTCGAGTATTCTTTTGCTTGGTTCTTATGAGTCCAAGAAGCGGTCATTAATGGAGACCACACTTCACCTGAATTACCTCAATGCTGACCGTATGTCGAGGACCATGGATTCCTTATTTCAGTCCATGCACGGGACTCTGGAATACAACGCCGCCCGGCTGTCTGACATAGAAGCTATGCCGCCGCAGCAAGTGAATGAGTCCCTGGATCTGATGCGCAGCAGCAGCAATTTCTTCAATTCCATCACCGTGGTCGACGCCAGCGGATTCATCCGCCATGTCTCCCCTGCCAGCATAGGGACTACAGGCAAGCACATCACCTCAGAGAATAGCAAGGAAGCATTAGCGCTCCGCAAGCCGTATATTTCTTCCCCTTATTTGACGGCCAATACCAAGCGGTTAATCGTATTTTTGAGCCAGCCCATCTTCGATGCTGCGGGAACCTATGCTGGAATTATTAGCGGCACCATCTATCTTCAGGAGAATAATGTGCTGTCTGAGATTTTTGACAATGGACAGGAGGATGATTCGGGGGTTTATTATTATATTGTGGATTCAGAAGGGCATCTGGTGTATCACCCGGATAAAACGCGGATTGGCACAGATGTCAGCAGTAATGAGGTTGTGCAGCAGCTGATGAATAAGCAAAGCGGAGAACAGCGTGTCACGAATACCCGGGGCATCGAGATGCTGGCCGGTTATTCCAGTGTGCCCGCCAATGGCTGGGGAATCGTGGTCGTCTCCCCGATTAGCCAGATTCATAAGGAGCTGATCGGGCATTTCCGTACCTTGATCGGGTATTCCTCCTTACCGTTCATTCTGCTGCTGTTGGGCGTTATTCTGCTGGCCCGCAAGTTTGCCCGTCCCTTCGTCTATCTGGCAGATGTCGTAAGCAGAATGGGCAAGGAACATATAGAGCTGCAGGAAGCGAAGCGGTATTGGAGCCGGGAGGCGTACTTACTGACAGACGGGGTGTCCCTTGCCCTGGCCAATATCCAGCAGCAGACTGAGCAGTTGACCCATGAAGCTGCAACGGATGTGCTGACCGGTCTGATGAACCGCAGATCCCTGGAACATACGATTAACCAGCGGATAAGCTCCGGTGCTCCCTTCTCGCTGGTGATGCTGGATATAGATAAATTCAAGCTCGTCAATGACACTTACGGCCATAACCTGGGTGATGAGGTTCTGAAGCATGTTGTCCGGGTCATCGTAACCTCGCTTCGCCCGGATGATATCTGTTACCGCTACGGCGGGGAAGAATTCGTTATTCTGCTGGCCCGGACCACGCCTGCTGAAGCCTTCAGCGCTGCTGAGCGAATCCGTCTTGCGGTTGAGCGGAGCCAGGGGCCGATTGCGGCGAAGCTTACGGTTTCACAGGGAATTGCCCACTACCCTTCCCATGCCGCTGACCTTACGGAACTGCTTGTGAAGGCGGATCAGGCCTTGTATCTGGCGAAGAGCAGAGGGCGTAACCAGTCTGTGATTGCGGAGTCCTAGCCGAATTTACTTTGAATTGTGAATATCGCGCTTTGAATACTTTTGCGTTATAATCGAGAAAAATTTCCTGAAGGTGGAGCAATGTGAGAATTGGTACAAAAAGATTACGCCTTCAGACCGCCATCACCCTGATGACCTGCGGCATCGTCGTGCTGGTGCTGCTGATTGTGTATGTAATGTTCGGCATGAGATTCTCCGAAGAAGCCCGGGCTTCTCTGGAGAACAAGGCCATCACGATTGCCCGCACGGTCTCGCGCACGCCGCGAGTGGTGGACGGGCTGCTTGCAGTGTCCGATTCCGGCAGCATCCAGCGTTATGCAACCGATATTAGCGCCATCAATGACGTTCAATTCGTGGTGGTCATGGATATGGGAGGGATTCGCCGTTCCCACCCTGATCCGGCCCTGATCGGCAAGCATTTCATGGGCGGGGATGAGACCGATGCACTGCATGGCAAGGAGACCATATCCGTGGCTGAAGGCTCGCTTGGTTATTCTGTGAGAGCGTTCTCACCGATCTTCGCCGCTGACGGCAAGCAGGTTGGAGCAGTAGCTGTAGGCATATCGCTTGGCAGCGTCCGTTCCGCCGTTCAGCAGAACCGCTGGATTATCTACTCGGGCATCCTGGTCGGCGGGCTGATGGGGATATTCGGTGCCATCCTGCTCGCCCGCAAAATCAAGCGGATGATGTTCGGCATGGAGCCGGGAGAGATCGCCAAGTTACTGGAGGAGCGCAGCGCCATGCTGCAATCGACCAAGGAAGGGATTCTGGCCGTCGATAAGGAATTGCGGATTACCCTGGTGAATGCCGAGGCACGCAGGCTGATGAACAGCGTCGGCTTGAGCCAGGACCCGGTAGGCAAGCAAGCCGGGCAGTTCTGGCCGCTGCTGCGGATGGAGAAGGTGCTGGATACTGGTGAAGCCTTGCTGGATAAGGAAGTGGAGCAGAGCGGCATTACGCTGCTGGTGAATGTGGTTCCGGTCCGGGTGAACGGAATCATCGAAGGGGCTATTGCCACGTTCCGGGACAAGACCGAGATCAGTATTCTGATGGAGCGGCTCTCCGGCATCTCCCTGTACGCCGAGGCACTGCGTGCCCAGACCCATGAGTTCATGAACAAGCTGCATGTCATTATGGGGCTGAATACGATGCGGCGGTACGACCGGCTGGAAGAATATCTGACGGATATTGTACAGAGCATCCAGACAGAGGCGGATTCAGTAGTCCGGCTGGTCAAAGACCCGGTAATGGTCGGCTTCCTGCTCGGCAAGCTCAGCAGAATCAGGGAGGCCGATGTGCGGCTGGTTATCCTGGATGACGGCATGCTGCCTGAAGCGGCGGATCACGAGGTGGCGCGGGAGCTGGTCACGATCGCGGGCAACCTGCTGGACAATGCGCTGGAAGCGCTGCAAGGCGCGGACAACAAGCAGATCGAGATGGGGTTCCGGCATAAGGACAACCTGCTTACCCTTAAGGTCAGTGATAACGGGACGGGCATATCGGCGGAGAATGGAGATCACCTGTTTGAGCAGGGCTATTCAACCAAAGGCGGAGACCGGGGCGTAGGGCTGTATCTGGTGCGGCGAAGTGTAGACAAGCTGGGCGGGACGATTACGTATGACAGCCTGGAGGGGGAAGGCACCGAATTCACGGTGCAGATTCCGTATAGAGCGAAGAATTAAATTAATCATGAAAAGGGTGGATAGCCCATGAAGAGTGGTGATAACGATTATGATAAAAGTACTTATCGTTGAAGATGATCCTATGGTATCGGAGATGAATAAGTTTTATGTGCAGCAAGTGGAGGGCTTTCGTGCCGATGGCTGGGCCAGCTCGGCGGAAGAAGTGCTGGGTATGCTGGAGAAGCAGGCCTATGACCTGATCCTGCTGGATATTTATATGAAGGAGAGCAACGGGCTGGAGCTGCTGTCCGAGATCCGGCGCAGGGGTGTGAAGATCGATGTCATCGTGATTTCGGCGGCGAGTGACAAGGAGAGCATTCAGGAAGCGCTGCAGAACGGGGCAGTGGACTACTTGATTAAGCCGTTTGAATTCTCCAGGCTCCGTGCAGCGCTTAATGGATACAGGGAACAGAACAAGCTATTCCGCACCCAGGAGCGGCTGAACCAGTCGGAGCTGGACAGGCTGTCCCGGTTCAAGCAGGAACGGACGACATCTCATGAACTGGCCAAGGGCTTCACCCGTCAGACCCTCCAGACTATCTGGCGTGCTGTGGAAGGCTGCGGCAGCGAGTTGTTCTCCGCTGAGGAGATCTCAGCGGTATCCGGAATCTCCCGCGTCTCCGCCGGCAAATATCTGATCGGGCTAACGGAGATGGGAGTGCTGGAAATGGACCTCGTCTACGGGAGCATCGGCAGGCCTGTGCAGAAATACCGGCTCGCTCCGAACGGTAAGGGATTGATTACTAAGTATATCTAGTTGGAAAGAATACTCTCAGTTTCAGATCAGAAATGGATTAGCCCTCTTGCTTCCCAATAAGGAGCCTGAGGGTTATTTCCATATTGTGTTCATATTTATGGGATTTGTCCATTTTTTGTGATTTATTTACATTAATTCCCAAATACTAGATGTATTATTTGGGTGCAGTAATAATAAAATCCAAATTTTAGGAGGAGATTCACGTGGAAAACCCAAGCTTTGAAACGCAAAAATCTACTTGTCCTGCTTGTAACGTTTGTGCATTGTGTCTGCTTGACGGTCCGATTCCCGATACTGAGGTCACTGCTGCTGTAAATGTATTTAATATTTGGGGTTAAGTTTTTATGGATGGGACTTAAAGAGGAGCTAATTCTTTAAGTCCTTTTCTTATTTTGTGAACAAATTCAGATGATTGGGGAGAAGTATATGTTATCTAAATACATTGCACTCACTGAAAAAGCACACTTACATCTAAATCCGGGCAAAAATAATTTGATTTATATTCGAAATGAGACGAATGCCACCTCCTTACAAATGGATGATTCACTCCTCACCTTGAATAAGACAGCGGCGGAAATATTGACTCATTGTCACGGGATATATACAGGAAACGAAATTTTAACACTTTTAGGTAATAAATATGATGTATCGGATCCTTTCGTCTATAGTTCAGGTGCAGAGCATGTAATTGGTCAATTAGTAGAAGAAGGAGCTGCAGTATTACTTGACGATCCTGCATACTACAAGATTAATATTACTGGAGATTTTGATTATGCTACACCCATTCATGCTACGGTTGAATTGCTTGCGCAATGCAATTTAAGATGTGCGCACTGTTACCGTGAAGCTAGTCCTGACATTGATGATACGATGTCTCTTGCCCATGTAAAGAATGTTTTCTCTACGTTAAGAGACCATGGAGTGATATCTGTTGAACTTACAGGCGGAGAAATTTCTATTCATCCGCATTTTTATAAGATTGTTGAACTGGCTGCAAAAATGTTTGATATTGTAGGGTTATTGACCAACGGCACCAAGATAACACAAAAGCTTTTGTCAACGCTTGAACCTTACAAGCACAAAATTGTTTTCAGTGTATCGTTAGATGGACCCACTGCGGAAGTTCATGAAGAGTTAAGAAGAGTTGAGGGTTCTTTTCAGAAAACATGTAATGGGATCCGGGCTATAAGTGAAGCAGGTTTTTTTGTCCGGGCAGCAATGTCTGTATATAACAAAAATGTATGGCATATTGAGGATACACTTCTGCTTGCGAAAGAGTTGGGTGCTTCACTCTTCGGGTACTCCAAAGTGGATCCTTTTGGCAGGGGTGAACGATTAGAAATGGAGGTTGATGTCGGCAAACTTGAACAGATTATCAACTATGAAAAACGCATTATGGATCAATACTCGGATTTTATTGCTGTTTTAAGTGAAGAACAAATCCGGAATAATAATAAAACTCCAAATTGTGGAATGGGATGGAAATCAGTGATTGTGGATCCTTTCGGAAATGTTAGACCCTGTGTAATGTTAACACCAGGGATGATGGATGTGGGCAATTTACATCATCAAAGCTACCGGGAAATTTTTGATTCACCATTGGCGCACCAGCTTCTTAATATGGTTTCCCCTGTTAAAAGTGAGTTGTGCAGTTCTGAATGCAGTCAAAAATCGTATTGCAGAGGCTGTGCTTTGCGTGCAATCGAAGCTAACTCCCATTCAGAAGAAGCCTGCCCTTGGGTTAAAGGTAATAATCTCCTGGAATATACTCAAAAAAAGAAGGAGCTTCAACTGCAAACACATTAACTACGGACTTATTCTTCGAGCGGTATTTGAAGAAAGGAATCCTATATGCGGACTAATAAAACAGGCAATACGAAGGTCTTGAAGTCCTTTGTCAAGGACTTGCGGTTTCTATACAAATGGTGGGCAATATTAATTGTAATAACGCTATTTTCAAACCTGATAATAGCGTTAAACCCGCTTATTGTCAGAGGAATAATAGACGTAGCCATTTCACAAAAAGATGTTGGTTTACTTTTCAAACTCATTATTCTGTTTATCATTATTTTTCTGGTGCAGGTTGGAACTGACGGCTTTCAATCCTACATGCAAACGGTAATCGGTCAAAAGGCGACAGCCCGATTTCGATTGAAACTAATACGAAAGCTTTTCCGGTTGCCACTGTCTTTTTTTCATAAGAATGATAAGGGTGATTTGTTAAATCGGATGGAGGTTGATATTAATTCAGTAGATTTATTATCGTCAAGGTTATTGCTCGTTATTATTTCACAGATCATATCGATGCTGTATTCGCTTATTATGATGGCATACTTGAATTTTCCATTATTTGTTTATACAATGATTATAATACCTGGGATTTATTTCTTCCAAAAGAGGACAGGTGAAAAATATAAAAGTAAGTCGATGGAGGGGAGAGAGAATATTTCAAAGCTTTTTAATATCGATAATGATATTCTGAGTGGTATTGATTTTATTAAAAGTAACGGTAACTATCCCCGTATTATTCATTGGTATAGTGAGGCTTTAAGAAAATGGTACCAGAATAATATCGGTTTATCGCTTATAAATCTCCAAAACACGTTTTTTTTAGGATCAGGTGCTCTAATTATAATGCTGCTGACATTTGGATTAGGAGGATATTATGTAATCGGTGGTACGATGACTGTCGGGGGGCTCATAGCATATAAAACTTATATCGAGAGAATGTACAATTCCATGTTTACACTCTCAGCAACCTGGCTCCAATATCAGAAGTCTTTAACGGGAATGGAACGAATATACTGGGTATTAGATCAGTCATCTCCGGTTATTCAAGATGGCCGCAAGAGTAAGCGGGAGATTAGCGGGGAAGTTGTGTTTAAAAATGTGTCGTTTCATTACGATAACGGTACACAGATTCTTAACAAGGCTAATTTCAGAATTATCCCCAATGTCCGAAACGTTATCGTAGGAGCAAACGGCATTGGGAAAACCACCCTTTTTCATTTGATTTCCAGACAATATCTTGTAACTGACGGTCAAATTCTACTGGATGAAGAAGGTTTGGAACACTATTCTGATTATCAGTTGCGTCAACAGACAGGAGTGATTTTCCAGGAACAATTCTTTTTCTCTAATACATTGTTCGAAAATTTCAAATATGTGAAGGAGAATGTTAGTGAGGAGCAGATATGGGGTGTTCTGGATAAGGTGGGTTTGAAGGCCTGGGCCAGCGGTTTGCCGAAAGGGCTGGATTCTTTATTAGGGACGGGAGGAATTCAATTATCTGGCGGGCAGAAGCAGAAGTTATCATTGGCCCGATTAATTCTAAAAAAACCTAGCGTCTTATTACTTGATGAACCTTCTTCTTCATTTGATACATCCTCAAAAGAGATGTTATATAAATGCCTGGAGGAAGAGTTTGCAAGATGCACCATAATATTAATTTCACACGATATAGAATCGATTATGGAAGACGATCATATTATCTTTGTCTACGATGCTAGTTGTGTTGAGGAGGGGACTCATTCAGAATTAATTCGCAATAGTTTTAATTATCGCAAGCTTTGGAGTATAGAAATTCAAGGTACTGTTTAGGAGGGAATAATGATGAGGAGAGTTATTATCTGTGCTGTAACCGCTTTGGTATTTGTGATAGCCGGAATTCAAAGAATAGATTCCAATAGCTCGACCAGCTCTTTATTTTTTATAGGTGCAGCACTTTGGGCAGGGGCTGCCTTCGCCAGCTACAAAAGGATAAAAAAGAATGGTTAGCTCTCAAACAGCTTCACTCCATATTCGTGCGCTCTCTAAGAAATATGGGAATAATCTGGCTCTGTCTGAGCTCGATCTGTCTATATATCCCCAACAAATTTGCGGCTTATTGGGAGAAAATGGTGCGGGTAAAACTACAACACTGAAGATTATTTCAGGTATTATCGAGAAAACATCGGGCTCAGTAGAAGTAGGCGGTATCTCTTTGGAACAACATCCTATTGAGGCCAAAAAAAATCTGTTTTTTATTCCGGACCATGCCGTCTTGTTTGAAAAAATGCGTGGGGACCGATACTTAAAATGGATGTGTCAACTTTATGATGTTGATTACAGCCTGGCTTGGCTTAAGATTAAAAGCTTTGCGGAAGCTTTCGGACTTACTAAACATATAAACAAAGAAATAGGTGAAATGTCTTTAGGCAATAAACAAAAACTGCAACTAACTGCCGGACTAATGATTGATCCTGCCCTGTTAATATTGGATGAACCCATGGTCGGATTAGATCCCGGGTCCATCATTATGATGAAAGAATCTTTGCTTGAATTTACCCGCTCTGGTGGAGCCGTGTTGTTCTCTACGCATTTATTACATATCGCTCAAGAAATATGTTCTCATATTGTAATCTTAAAGGAAGGCAAGTCTGCTTTAAATACAGCGATTGACACTCTTCCCCGGACCATTGATCTGGAACATCTATTTACGGATGTGGTATCAAAATGAGAATCACTAAACTTTGGCTGATGTTTAAATGGGTGATACAGTATGAACTAATACGTAGTCATATTGTACGAAAAGCTGTTTTGGTATCATTCTTGGCGATTATTTGGGTCTATTTAAATGTAATGTACAACAGTGAATTAATGAATCTTTCAATTTTATTTAATCCATTAAATGACTTGCTGGTTTCGATTTTGGTAACGCAATTGTTTTTTTTGTATTTTACGATGAACTGGTTCACTGCCATTCTATATGATGGACATAGTATAGATCAGCTTTTATCTACGCCATTGTCTAAACAAGAGATCGCAGGATCTTATTTTTGCGGATTATTATTACGTTTTTTACTATACAAGGCGTTCATCATATTTCCTTTGCTCAACTTAGCTTGGGGCAGCCATTCGCTTCTTTTATGGGACTACGTTGCTATTGGTGTATGCTTCGTTCTATTACCAGTTGTAACTCTTAACTTATCGCTGGCTATTTCTATTCTTGGGGCCTATGTGTCACCTGGCGGAAGAAACTATCGTTGGTTAAATCTAAGTATTTTTTCAATTATTATTATCTCTTCCGGTGTTTATCTCAGATACAACATCGCGTTGAGAGTGCAGATTGCCCACTGGCTAAGCAGTCCCTTGTGCTGGTTAGGTATTTTGATTCTCGCAGCTATACTTGCACTGGCAAACATGAGGTTGCTTGAAAAATATTGGATGAAGGGGAAAGAGCAAAAAAGCCCCCGGAAACCTTCAAGCCATACGTGGCTGCCTGGACATTTCTATATGCTTGAGCGCGAAATAGCTAATTTTTTCAGAGTTCCGTCCTTTGCGGTCAATTACATCGTTATGATCTGTATGGGGGCATTTTTCTCTTTTGCCTTCAATCACAATATTAAACTCGTTATGGCAAGTATTGTTCCTGAGAACATTTCTTCCATCCTTTGCGTATTTTTTATTACTCAATTGCTGAGTACCGGGATGTCCAGTTCAATAGTTGCGTTCTCCCGCGAAGGGCGCGAATGGTTCGGCTTAAAAAGTCTGCCGCTATCCCTGCAATCAATCTTTAATACGAAATTATTGTTTAGCACAATATGTGATGTATTAGGTGTGCTGCCTTCCATTATTATCTTGCTTGTATCCAACAAAATACAGGATTGGGTCACGTTATGCTGGTTAATTCCGTCAGTAGTACTGGCCATAGGGGTTAATACACTTCTTAAGATCGGTATGGATCTTAAATTTCCTGACTTTACATGGAATAATCCGGTTCAGGCGCTTCGTCACCCTAAGCGGTATGCTGCTTATGGCTGGAACCTGGCTTTTTTGGCTCTATTAATATTGAGTCTGATATTATCCGATAAATTCGCTGGTTTTGTTAGTATTTCAGGTGTATTTGTTGTTGTAGTCTGGATTTCAATATACATCTTCATCATTCGTGAGTTAGCAAAATCTCAGGTCTATACCAGTAAGCTTATTCATTTATAATTGAACGAGAACACAAAACTTGCTATTCATCTGGCTTCTTAACATAGAGGAGCCGGATTTTTTTGTATTCAGAGAGTACTTCCTGCGCTTTTAATTGATAGCGCTTACTTTAATAATTTACAAAACCCCTTTATTACTTTCATAAAAACAAAAGCGCTTTCAAAGCAGCTATGATGAATTTGTAAAAGAGTTAAGGAGGTAAGGTTAACATGCAAAAAGCAATTCAACCCCCGATTTCGGTACCGGAACAGCAGCCTGTTGTACTGAAGCAAGGAGAACAGGGTTTCGTCCAGAAGCTTCTGCATTTAAAAGTAGGCGTCATTCCGCTCCCATTGTATGTGGTATTTGCACTCATTATTTTTGCGGCTTCTGTGCTTGGTGAACTGCCAAATGATATGATCGGCGGCTTTGCAGTAATTATTGTACTGGGGGTGCTGCTCAGTGATCTGGGCTTCAAGCTTCCGATTCTCAAGAATATCGGCGGTCCTGCGATCCTCTCCCTAATGATTCCATCGTTCCTGGTGTTCTGGAATGTGCTTGATC
This sequence comes from Paenibacillus sp. FSL H8-0122, assembly GCF_038005345.1. NCBI lineage: Bacteria > Bacillati > Bacillota > Bacilli > Caryophanales > Paenibacillaceae > Paenibacillus > Paenibacillus sp. FSL H8-0122. Next base: position 1,412,693 of record NZ_JBBOTB010000001.1, read on the forward strand.
CTTCGGTGCTCGAATCGGTCAACACGCTGATGAAGACCTCGAACTTCCTGTATCTGTACATCTCGATTCTGGTAGCCGGAAGTATTACCGGGATGAACCGGACCACGCTGATTAACGGCTTCATCCGCATCTTCATTCCGATGATGGCCGGAACAATCGCCGCAGTCGCTGCGGGGATGGGCGTAGGGATGCTGCTAGGCTATAGCGCACACCGGACGTTGTTCTACATCGTTGTGCCTATTATTGGCGGCGGCGTCGGTGAAGGAATTCTCCCGCTGTCCATCGCGTTCTCGCAGATTCTTGGCGGCGAATCCGGGTCGTATGTGGCGCAGATGATTCCGGCGGCGGTGATCGGCAACGTGTTTGCGATTATCGGCGCGGGCCTGCTTAAGCGGATGGCTGACAAAAATCCGTCCATCACCGGTAACGGTGTGCTCGTAAAGTCGAAGGACGGCCAGAAACTGGCGGGCAGCACGTATGACAACGCGAAGCCTGACTTCCTGCTGATGGGTGCGGGCCTGCTGTTCGCCTGCGGCTTGTTCATCACCGGACATCTGCTGTCGCCGTTCGTCGGCATTCCGGGTCCGATCCTGATGATCTTCGCAGCTGCGCTGCTCAAGATTTCCAAGCTGCTGCCTGCCAAAATTGAGCAGGGTGCTTATCAGCTCTATAAGCTGGTTTCCGGCACGTTAACCTGGCCGCTGATGGTCGGCCTGGGGATGCTGTACATTCCGCTGAAGGATGTCGCAGCCCTGATTTCGCTTCCTTATATTATTGTTTGCGCTACCGTTATCGTGGCGATGACGATCACCGGCTATTTTACCGGCAAATGGGTCAATATGTATCCGGTTGAAGCGGCCATTGTTACCGGCTGCCGCGGCGGCCTTGGCGGAACGGGCGATGTAGCCATTCTGTCTGCGTCGGGACGCATGGAGCTGATGCCATTCGCACAGATCTCCACCCGTATCGGCGGAGCGATTACAGTAGTTGTGGCTACGCTGCTCATCTCCGTCTGGGGCGGCTGATCAGGGAACTCAATCCGCATACGATACGCCTGAATCACATGAAATCGCATCCAATCGTGTCTAAATCGTGGACAATTTTCAGGTGTTAGCTTTTATCTTGCCAATCCGATAATTATCGCGGAGAATGACTAAGGGAGTATATGAAATGCAGAGTTGACGGGCCTGCATACGGGTCTGGTACAGTTCCGAATGCAGGAAGATCCGCTATATATAGTAAGATCTTATAATAAATGGAACAAACGTTTGACCAGTTGAATGGAGGAGATACCCATGGAACTATTAGAAGAAATTATGTTGCTGCATAAAGGCGGTAAGCTCGAAACTACCCTGAAGCATCCGATTCTGTGCAAAGACGACCTGTCCAAAGTCTACACGCCGGGTGTGGCGAAGGTCTGTCAGGCGATTGCCGACGATCAGTCCCAGGCCTATGAGCTAACTACGAAGAAGAATACCGTAGCTGTCGTATCTGATGGCACGGCTGTACTGGGGCTGGGCGATATCGGGCCGAAGGCGGCCATGCCGGTCATGGAGGGCAAAGCGGCGCTGTTCAAGCAATTCGCAGACGTCGACGCCGTGCCGATCTGCCTGGACACCAAGGATACCGAAGAGATTATTGCAATTGTAAAAGCGCTTGCCCCGACGTTCGGCGGCATTAACCTGGAGGACATCTCCTCCCCGCGCTGCTTCGAGATTGAAGCCAGACTAAGAGCTGAGCTGGACATTCCGGTCTTCCATGATGATCAGCATGGTACGGCAATTGTCGTAACTGCCGGACTTCTGAATGCGCTCAAGGTATGCGGCAAGGATATTAAGGATGTCAAAATCGTAGTCAACGGAATAGGTGCAGCAGGCATCTCCGTCTCCAAAATGCTGCTGCATGCCGGAGCGGTGAACCTGATCGGCGTGGACCGGGAGGGCGCGATTAACCGGCTGGCGGATTATGAGCGCAGTCACTGGAGCGATTACGCCCAGATTACGAACCCTTATCTTGAAATCGGAAGTCTATCCGATGTAATCAAAGGCGCGGATGTCTTCATCGGAGTCTCTGCACCGGACGTGCTGAAGCTGGAAGATGTGCTGAACATGGCCACAGATCCGATTGTGTTCGCCATGGCGAACCCGACCCCGGAGATCGATCCCGCGATTGCTGCGCCGCATGTAAGAGTTATGGCGACCGGCCGTTCCGACTATCCGAACCAAATTAACAATGTGCTCTGCTTCCCGGGAATATTCAGAGGGGCGCTGGATTGTGAAGCCACAGATATCAATGAAGACATGAAGCTGGCGGCAGCAGAGGCGATCTCCTCAGTGATTGACCCATCCGAGCTGCACGAGAAATATATCATCCCGGATGCCTTCGATCCGCGTGTAGTAGAGAGAATCCGCATGGCTGTAGCCGAAGCGGCAGCTAAGAGCGGCGTAGCCCGTAAGGACCTGCTGGTCGGTGTTAACTGATACCTTTATTAATGAAGATACACAAACGGCAAGCTCGTCAGATGAGCTTGCCGTTTTTTTGCAAGAATAAGGATTTATATGGTTTGGGGTGTGGGGTTATTTTGCAAGCCGGAGGTGTTGCTCAGGAAGTGTACGGCTATAGGGGAGAGAGGCGCTTGGCGCTGGTTATGATTACGGAATTACGGGTAATGAACGGGAGATTCTAGGCCGGTTATGGAAGTACCGGCTATACATAAATCTGAGACCGGAGGGAACAAGATGAGTGAGCAAGAAGTGGAAGCTATCGGCTGGGATGCTATAGAGGAACAGATGACGAGATTATACGGGGAGCAGACGCCGAAGCATTATGCGGCTATGCTGCCGTATAGCCTGGGAGGCAATGACCCGCTGAACGGAATCAGCGCCTATACAGCCGAACAGCCCTATCCGCATTGGCATTTCGTAACCTTCGGCTTCACCGAACTGTTCGAGAAGGAGTCCGAGGACCCTGAATACAGCGGCTACGGCTTCGAGCTGACCTTCCGCCTGGCGCGAAGTACAGAAGAACAGGAGCCTCCGGCCTGGGCGATCAATCTGCTGCAGAACATGGCCAGATATGTGTTCTCCAGCGGCAATATCTTTGCTTCCGGCCATCACCTGGATGCCAATGGTCCGATATGCCTGGGAGCAGATACTGGGCTGACGGCGCTGGCGTTCACCGATGACCCGGAGCTTCCGGCTGTGGATACGCCGAACGGCCGTGTGGAATTTCTGCAGATGGTAGGGATCACAGCGGACGAGCTGGAAGCGATGATGTCCTGGAATACCAACGCCTTTCTGGAGGCCGGCAGGGAGGTTCTCCCCCACTATATCACCGATCTTGCCCGGGGTTCACTGCTCGAACTTCCGGCCATCCAGGAAGCGGTGCGTCAGGGTATCGACCGTGACGGTTCCCAGACGGGCATTCTGTATGTGGATGAGCTGGGCTATGAGCCTGGCACAAGCCGTCTGATCGGCACAGCACCGGCCGTCCTGACTATAGGCGCACGGCAGGCACCGATTATAGCCAAGCTGCTGCGCGGCCGGCTGCTGAAGGGGAAGCCGCTGACGCTGACCAGCAAGAAGCGGCAGGTGATGCTGGAATTGAGACCTGCTAACGAGAGTAGGGTCAATGAGGAGTTTGTCAGTATCGGTCTGACAGAAGAGGCAGTCCTGGAGCTGGAGGCGAAGCTCCAGCCCAAGGAAGGGGAGCTGCGGCTGTCTGCCGCCAAAGCGTTGAAGGTGCAGATCCGCAAGACTTACATCAAAGACCAGGAAGGCAATGTAGTCCAAACTATCGGCTAACCGCGCAGACAGAAGCTTTCTTTTCGGCAAATAGATACCCGCCTATCCCAGAGCCGTTTCATGAGGGAATTAAACATAGTCGTATTCCGGCCCGAAGACCAAATCTTTAGCTTATCTTTAGACTTGGTTTAGTCTGAATTAAGAAACCCCGGCTATATTTAAGTGAACAAGAAACGCTGCTCAAAATAACGGAACGGGAGTCAACTATGGCCAAATTGAATTTGTTCATCCGCATTTGTATTGCCGTGCTGCTGGTGCTGGGAATTATCTATGTCAGCTCACTGGTAGACTTTATTTTTACCCCTATTATCTCGCTCTTCAATGTTGTGATGGTGCCGTTAATGCTGGCCGTATTCTTCTATTATCTGCTTCGGCCCCTGATCGACTTCCTGTCCTCGCGCAAATTGAAGCGGACGCTGGCGATCCTGCTGGTCTATCTGGTCATTGCTGTTCTGCTGCTGGGCTTCACGGTAGGCGTATGGCCATCGCTGCAAAGTCAGCTGCTGAACCTGGGCAACAATATGCCGGGTGTGCTGAGAGCAGTGGGAGAACAGTTAAGTAAGCTGGAGAACACGGAGCTGCTGTCGGGTCTGATTCCCGAGAATATGAACCTGTCCAGCCAATTGATGGGCTATTTGAATACAGGCTTCTCGCTGGCAACGGGCTATGTGTCCGGGCTGTTCTCCTTTGTCTCTAATTTTGCGATTGTGCTCTTCACCTTTCCGATCCTGCTGTTCTACATGCTGAAGGAAGGCGGGAAGTTCGGCGATAAGCTCGTGAGCTTCTTCCCGAGACGCTATCACGAGGAGGGCGCGGGGGTGATTGCCGAGATTGACGGCGTGATGGGCAGCTTCATCGTCGGCAGAGTGCTGGTTAATCTGGCGCTGGGCGTCCTGATGTACATCGGTTTTCTGATTATTGGCCTGCCGTATGCGCTGCTGCTGACGCTGGTGGCGGTGCTGATGAACTTTATCCCGTTTATCGGAGCCATTCTGTCTACTGTGCCAATCTTCATCATCGGTCTGTTTGAGTCCCCGTCTACGGCGGTCTGGTCCATTGTGGTCGTGCTCGTTGCGCAGCAGATTCAGGATAACCTGGTGGCCCCCTATATCTTCGGCAAAAGCATGGATATCCACCCGCTGACTACCATCATTCTCGTCCTGGCCGGCGGCGATTTCGGCGGAATCATCGGCATCCTGGTCATTATTCCGGTCTATATGATGCTCAAAATCATCATCGTCAAGCTCTACCAGCTGTTCATCCGCAAGCGCTGGGATGAGGAGCCGACAGTTCCCATGGGACCGGCGGAGCCGGTGCCCGGGGGTACAGTGTCTTCTGCGGAAGCGGGGGAGTAGGTGGAGTAGGTGGAGTGAAATAAGGCAGAGTAAGGACGGATTAGCGCGTGGATGGGGTGGAGAAAGTGCGGTTCGGTTCGGTTGAAGTAAGGGTAAGGTTGGCTGAAGTAAGAGTGGAGTTGGTCTGAGCTTGGGGCAGAGGTGGAAAAAAGGCACTTATTTCGCTCGAAATGGACGGTTACGGGTCAGCAGTTGGAAAAAGTACATCTAATCTTCCGAATTATAAGGATTCGCCGAAAGTCGGCCCCAGTAAGTGTTGTTTATCCAACTAATATAAGGAAGTGTATCTCTAGCGCGAAATTAGATGGACTAAATCCACTTGCTTCATCTGCTGCGTTCTGAGCTAAGCTTGAGCGTCATCCCAGTAACACTTTAAGTGTTCAGATTAAAATAAACACACCAGAAATCAATCCATAAGATGATTTTCGGTGTGTTTTTTTGGTATGAATTCGTTTGTAATGTAATCAGCTACTTGGATGTTTTCTTAAACATTTCACTCAATACACGATAAGCCTTCTCTTGTTCATCGTTAGATTGCTCCTGCAACAGATGAACAACCTGCCAGATCCATTCCTGATTATTCAAGTGATCAAACTGAGGATGATTGAATAAGGCGTATACGCTTATTTGTAAAGCATCTGCAATTTTTTCTAATGTTTCAAGCTGCACATTTTGCTCGCCACGCTCTAATCGCCCAATGTAGGTGCCGTATGTATCTACTAGTTCTGCAAGTTGTTCCTGGGTCAGTCCTTTAAGATTTCGATAGTGTCGTACTTTATCTCCTATTTGTTTTGCTACCTTCATTAAAGGCCCACCTCTCTCTATATAAAAGTGTAGACCAAGCCTATAGGAGATTAGCAGAGTGTTGAAAGTTGTATTGTTTGTTTAATAATTGAACTTAAAAGTTCTATAAGGTACAATTTACCCATATTCTAAAAGATGTGGTGCATGCTCCGACAAAAAAAGCATTACAGCTTGGAAAAATTAGCTGCAAAACGCTTTTCCCGAGCAGACCATAGAAGAGATGGGGGAACATCATATTGATCAATAACAAAAATGTTCCAAACCCTAGCTCTCTTACTAAACCAATAGCTTCTATACTAACCTTGATCGAGAGAGAGATGGAACAGCAGAATGTGACAATGCATGAACTTGCACAGCGAAGCGGGATAAACCGCGGTCTACTAAGTGCTATATTTACTAGCATACCTTCAAAGCCCATACCAGTACGGCAGTTAGATTTAATCGGAAAGGTGCTAGAGCAACCTCCTGGCTGGCTGTATGAGTTTTATGTTACCGAATGTTTGGCCAGCGGCAAAACCCACTGGAAACAGATTAAAAATTTTCTGTTGCGATGTGTCCAGCTTGGAAAAGAGGATTTGATTACTGCCACGTTGAACCATATCATGGAAGAGCCTGTTCATATCCAAGATGTATTCACTTTAGCTGAGTCACTTTTTGCCCAAGGAGAGTGGAAGTCCTCCATTCCATTTTACCGTTGTATCTGTGAAAATGAGATCAAGCAGCATTCCGAGCGGCTAGCCACTAGTCATTACAAATGGTTTCGAGCCAGGCTAGGTACTGACCTAAAGGAAAATCATGAGGCTGCGCTCAAGTTTGCACCTTATCGGAAGCGTCTTGCCGAAAACCTACAATTAGACGGCCTGCTGCAATTAGCCAATGTTCATTTTAACCTGCAACAATGGGACGAAGTAATCCGATATGCCGATGAAATGAAAGCCTTGCTGACTATTATTCTCTTTCCAAAAAAAGAACGCTCACGTAGAGGGATTACCGAAACTGAAGCGTTTATCACAGAACGGCATTTGGTCTTTTATTATGGGCAGAGTTTTTTGCTGAAAGGGAATGCTCTAGAGTGGATGGGGAGGTATGAACAAGCTTTAGAGTATATTGCCGGATATGAGGATCTGAGCTGGTTCGATAACCTGGATGATACTGGTTGGGAGGAAGTCTACAAATTCACACGGTTTGCTGAGGCCAATCGATATAACCTGAATGTGCTTATGGGACATTTTGATTGTTTGCCAGAGTATCTAACTTTTTTAGACAAGTACCCAGAGGAGTGGCTGCCTAGCCTGCTGACCATCATGAATGCAGTTAACCGTTTTGAATATGAGGCTGACGCAGTGCTTGCTCATTTCAAAGATCAAATAGATGAGTTACTAACGAACGATTCCTGGCCTGCCCATGTGCATTATCAAGATGTTTTTCAACGTGACCGCTACGCGCGGTTATGCTATGAGCTGGCTAAGTACTGTCTTACTCGCCATCAGTATCAGGAGGGGATCAATCGGCTGCTAAAAGCCTTGTCCCATTCTATTGCATCTAACAACAAGAACCTCATCATAAACTGTGCTGCCTTTTTTGAGCAGTACCGAAATCAGGCTTTGGCTGAAAAAAAAGCAAGGTATGAGCAATTTATGAAAGGAGTGATCGAAGATGCGCAAGTGGCTTTCATCCCTGCTTCTAGTGAGCTTACTTTGTAGTTCATTGATCTTGGAAGTAATACCGCCCATACCACCTGACGGTTCCTTTCCTGTAAATGTATCAACGCTCTCAAATGGTGAAGGTTCTTAAAAAATCAACATAAAAACAACCTCTGTGTTTTATAAGCGGAGGTTGTTTTTGTGTCCAGAGAGATCAAACATTTTCATAACGTGAGAATCCTAAAAGGTTTTTTTCATAGTTGGGTAACTCTTGCTAAAATGGGTCAAACGACAAAATATGGGAGAAACATTTATCATGTATACCCTACAGCAATTAATCGAAGAAAAACGAAGGGAAATGAATGGGTTGGCTAACGAATACGGTTTATTGGATGATCGGGTGTTGACGAAGTCGAGGGAATTGGATTGTCTATTAAACGAATACCAAAGATTAGTTGTACAAATGGAGGGCCTGTAATGTTTATTCCCATCATCCAGTCTCTATCCACAGGGCAACAACTTGTGGCTCTCATTCTGGCAGCTATACAGCTCAGTGTTCTTATATTATGGATTCGTTTAGAGGAAAAGAAGAGAAAAGCAAAATGATCACAGCATCCTACACATAAAAAAAAAGGACTCGCGTTAAGTCAAGTCCTCATCTGCTTCCAATTTGCTACTCCCGCATCAAAAACGCCCGTGTCCGCTCCAGCTTCGGGCTGCCGAAGATCTCCTCCGGTGTGCCGGATTCGGCAATGTCCCCGTTGTCCATGAAGAATACACGGTCGGCGACATCGCGGGCGAAGCTCATCTCATGGGTGACGATCATCATCGTCATGTTCTCCTCGGCGAGCTGGCGGATGACGCGGAGCACCTCGCCGGTCAATTCAGGATCGAGCGCCGAGGTGGGCTCATCGAACAGAAGAATGTCCGGGCTGAGCATCATCGCTCTGGCGATGGCGACCCGCTGCTTCTGCCCGCCGGACAGCGTGGAGGGGTAGACGTCTGCTTTGTCGGCAAGCCCTACCTTCGAGAGCAGCTCCTGGCTCTTGGCGGTAATCTGCTGCACACTCTCCCGCTTCAGCGTGCGCGGGGCAAGCTCCAGGTTGTCCCGCACACTGAGATGCGGAAACAGATTAAAATGCTGGAACACCATCCCCATGCTTGAAGTGATGTCTCTGATCGCTGCCGTACTGGCGTAACGGCCATTCTCAACCAGCGCTTTCCCGCAGATCGAGATGCTGCCCCCGGTGACCTCCTCCAGATGCACGAGACTGCGCAGCATGGTGCTTTTACCGGAGCCCGAGGGTCCGATTACGGCAACGACTTCGCCGGGCTTCACGTCAAAGCTAATCTTGTTCAGCACGCTGAGGCTGCCGAAGGCTTTCATCAATTGCCGTACTTCAATCATGCTACTCATAGCCAAACAGCCCTTCTACTCAAATTTGAAACGTCTCTCCAGCAGCTTAAAGAATAGTGTCAGCACCAGTGTCATCAGCAGATAAATAACGCCCGCTACGATAAAAGGAGTGACGGTAAAATCACGGTTCACCGCCGTCTTGGCGAAATTTAGCAGCTCAGGTACCGCCACGGCATACAGCAGAGCGGTATCCTTGACCAGCGTAATAGACTCATTGGCAACCGCAGGCAGCGCCACCCGGAACATCTGGGCCAGAATGACCTTGCGCAGCGTCTGCCATCGGCTTAAACCGAGCACCTTGGCTGCTTCATGCTGGCCTTTATCGATCGAGAGCAGCCCACCCCGGAAGATCTCGGCGAAATAAGCGCCGTAATTTAAGATGAAGCCCAGGCTGGCCGCCACGAAGCGGTCCATAACCAGATATTGCCCGATTACGGGAATCTGCGGCAAACCGAAGCAGAAGAAGAACAATTGCAGCAAGAGCGGCGTTCCGCGCATGACGTAAATATAAGCGTGTGCGATCCAGGCCAGCGGCTTTAGCGTGCTTTTGGCCATCAGCGTGACCACCATCCCAAGCGGAATGGACAGCACGATCACGATCAGGAACAGCAGCACCGTGGTCCGGGCGCCTTCCAGCATCGGTCCGGAAATTCTAATAATATAATCGATATCCATGTCTTCAACCGGCTCCTAAACGATAGCTTCTAGTTCAATACCTTATTCTCTCCGAACCACTTGGTTGAGATCTCAGCGGCGGTTCCGTCACTGTTCAGCTCGTCCAGCGCCTTCTGCAGCTCTTTCAGCAGCTCATCATTGCCCTTCTTGATTCCAATACCATATTGCTCAGGAGCCAGTGATTCTTCCATCAGCTTATACGTATCCGGCTCCTTGGCTATGTAGTATCTGGCGACAACCTCATCAATGACCACCCCGTCCAGGCGGCCCGATTTCAGGTCAGTCAGCGCCAGTACATTGTCGGGGTATTCGGTCACGTCCTTAAGCTCGGCTTTGATCGGACTGGCATCCAGGGCATCTGCGGCAGAGGAGAGGCTTTGCAGTCCGACCTCTGTGCCGGCCAGATCCTTAAGCGCTGCCAGCGATGAACCCGCCAGCACAACTAACACCTGGCTATTCTCCAGATAAGGCTTGGTGAACAGCACCTTCTCCTTGCGCTCGTCCGTGATGGTGTATCCGTTCCAGATCATATCGATGCGCCCGCTGTTCAGCTCGGATTCCTTGGCGGACCAGTCAATCGGCTGGAAGGTCACCTCTTTGCCCATCTTCTTGGCAGCTGCCTTCGCATAGTCAATATCGAAGCCGACAAGCTCATTGTTGTCATCCCGGAAGCCCATCGGGGCGAACTTGTCATCTATGCCGATCACCAGCTTGCCGTCCTTGCCGCCTGAACCGGAGCCTGAGCAGCCTGTAATTAGTACAATAGCCATGATGGTTAATAGAACCCATATTCCCTGTCTCTTCATCTCTCTAATCCCCCTAGTAGATTGCCTGCCGCATCGGTTGCTTTAGTTCGTTAATACGTTATCAGTGTATCATAATAACATATCATGTGAGTTCATGTCGATAGAGTTGAGAGGGGCAGATGTGTCCAAAATAAATCCAATTCTCCATCCCGGAGATTATCGTGTTCATGTGTGCTTGGCCGTCCGTCTGAACTGAAACCGCCTCCATCCCGGCGGAGCCGGAAATGGAGGCGGTTACTGTTAAAGGTGGTCTGCTGCAGGAATCAGCCGGGTGTATTCACACTAGCTTCCCTGACCTTGTTGTACCTTAATATTGCGTGTTGCCCGATTGGCTGGTCTTGCCCGAGGCAAAACCCTTGAACAGGGTTGGCACATTCCGGTAGCGGGTATTGGTGATCCGGGCGGCGCTGCTGCTGCTGTCTGTGCGGAAGATGGAATCCTTGACGTTCGAGATGTCCGAGTTGTCCAGTGTGAAGTTCACGGTGTAGGAGGTGCCGCCGTTCTGGCGGGCCAGCTTGCCGATATCATCGGCTCTGAAATTCTTAATGTTGATGGTGCCCGCAGCGTTCGCCTGAAACACTTTATCGTAGGCTTTGTACGCACCTCCGCCTGTAATATTGACGGTGCCGGAGGCCTTCAGGGTAAGGGCATCTTCGCCGACATCCTGCCAGGTTACGTTGGAGATGGTAGCATTCCCGTAACAGTGCACCCCGTCTGCGCCGGGAGCGCCGATAATTACATTTTTGAGTGTAGCATTCTTTTCCAGCCGGAAGATGGGCTTCTGGTTCTCTGCCTGGCTGCCGTCTCCAAGCGTACTCGGATTGGCGACGAACGTCTGGCCATTGCCGTTATACGTCTCCCCGGCCTTCACTACAATCGTCGAATTCACCACAATTGGTGATGCGGCTGATACCTCGGGGGGACTGGCAACATAGAACGAAGACAACAGTGCAACCGACAGGAGCAAGCCAACTACCTTTTTCAAAAACATTCCGCCCTTCAACTGTAGAATTGAGGTCCGGCGTACCGGCACCTTGCGGGCAAACCAGCCAGATGTGCACCTCTGACCGCACCCGATATCTAACATATAACGGAACACGTGTGCATAGAACATAAACCTTACATGAAGATCAATTTCCATATTTCTGACACAATTTGGAGCGAGTTGCAGGTTTAGTTATGGAGTAGAACAATAGTAGAGTAGCAGAGTACAATAGAGTAGAGCAGCAGAAACGGAGGAGATTAGCTTGACTGAGGAAGAGCTTGACGCAATGTGGGAGAAGCAAATGCAAGAGGAGAAAGCAGAAAAGGTGAAGAAGTACAGCATCCTGAACACCTTGGCGCGAAAAGGGCAGACTGTACTGGCGGGCTCCTCGCTGATGGAATTTTTTCCGGTGAATGAATTGCAGCAGACGCTGGAGAAGCAGACGGTTATCTATAACCGCGGGATTGCGGGCTATGTGACCCGGGAATTGCTCGAAGCGCTGGAGGTCTGTGTGCTGGAGCTTGCGCCTTCGAAGCTGTTCATTAATATCGGCACGAACGACATCAGCTCAGCGGACGGGGAGTATGAGCTGGAGAAGCTGCTTGCGAATTACAATGAGATTCTGACCCGGATCGGGGCCAGGCTGCCGGAGTGCAAGGTGTATGTCATGGCGTATTATCCGGTGAATGCCAAGGCCGATTTCCCCGGAATGGATGAGGAGATGCGGGAGAACTACTTCAGAACGAGAACCAATGCGGCGCTGCTGGAAGCGAACCGGGCAGTGGAGGAACTGGCGATGAAGCACGGTTATGAGTTCATTAATGTCAATGAGGGGCTGATGGACGCTGAAGGGAATTTGAAAGAAGCATACACGATGGACGGTGTCCACATGTATGCTAACGGGTACGCGGTGGTGCTGCATAACCTTAAGGATTATTTGTAAAAGGCAGGGGCGGAGGGGGGCAGTAAGCCCTCCCCGATCCGGCCCTCAGATCAATTCCTGCCGCCGCTTCAAATATACATACAGCACGATGCCCGACAGGGAGCAGACGGCTGCGCACAGTCCGATGAACCCGTACCCCGCCTGGAGACCGCGGAGCAGGCCAAGCTCGGTGGTGGAGCCGTAGAAGGCTTTGACGGACTCAATAACCCAGCCGATAATATAGTTGCCGATGACGCTCCCGAGGCCCATTAAGGTGACCACAAAGGTAATGGCTGTATCGCTTCCGTTCGGGTAGCGGCGGGCAATAAAAGCCATCACGGTAGGATAGATAATAGCGATCCCGGCCCCGGATAGGGCGAACAGAAAGGCGAGACGCTCCCCGCCGGCCAGGGCGGCGAAGGTGCAGACGGCCGAGAAACAGGAGAAAATAATCAGCGAGAGCACGAAGCCGATCCGGTCGGTCAGCGCACCCAGCAAGAGCCGTCCCAGGGAGAATAGCAGGAAGAAGGCTGACAGTAAGCCGGAAGCCCGGACAGTGTCCCAGGCATAAGCCTTTTCCAGAAAGTTGACCAGCCAGCCGCCCACCGCCAGCTCTGAGACCACGCCGAAGGACAGGATCATCACCATCATCCAGAGCGCGGGATCGCGCGTCAGGGTACGGAAGGAGGTGCGGTCCTCATTCGGCAGATCATCTCCGGGAAATGTGCTGCGCAGCGCCGAGAGGATCGGCAGCAGACAGAGCGACAGCATGACCAGATACATCCCCCGCCAGTCCAGCATATGACCGAATACACTCAGCGACATAACCCCGGTTGCCAGCAGCGGCGCTACAGTTGAGCTTAGGCCATAGAAGAAGTGGGATAGGTTCATCATCATCCCCGTGTTTTTGACGAAGATACGTGCCCCCAGAATCGCCAGTCCGATCTCCAGCATCCCGTTCCCTATGTACATTAGAAAGTAAGAGGAAGTAAACAGCGGATAGCTGTGTGAGAGGTAGATTAGCACCCCTGAGAGAACCATGGAAGCAAACGAAATAATAGTGACTGCCTTGATGCCCCATTTGCGGACAAGAATAGCGGTGAAGGAGCAGGCGAGCAGATAGCCCAGCGCGTTCAGTGAGAGCAGTGTGCCGAGCTGGCCTTCATCCAGATTGAACGACAGCTGAATCCGCGGAATCGCGGGTCCTTTGATATTCTCGGAGATGCCAAAGACCACAAAGCCGAGGAAGATCGTTACGAGTTGCATAATGTAGACGGTGTTGCGTTTGCTGGTAGAATGGGTGGGTTGAGCTTTCACAGTACAATAGCCTCCAGGATATTAAAAATAGATTTATTTTACTTTCGTTCAACCAGGTGAAAACGGCAATTCAGGCTTTCGATGGTTGTTGTAATCAGTCCGGTCATGTATTCTTGCCGGGTATCATTCTGAATGATCAGCTCAGGCATATGCCCCTGCGGAATGATCTCCCGGCACCCGCTGAGCAGATCCTCCAGCATCTTCGGCGAGATATTGTCGCCTGTAATTACGATGGTGGCAGGGTTAATGATGCTGATGATGGATACCAGGGCATGTACGGCTAGCTTACGGGGGTCGCCTGAGCTCTGGAGCAACCGGAGCTGCTCTTCTCTGGGGATACCGTAAGGCAGGTAAGACACCTCACCGCTAAAAAAGCTGTGGCCGTTCAGCAAACGTCCGTTCACTATGAAGCCGGCCCCCGGGAAATGGTTCTTGGGGAAGGTCAGCACAGCAAAATGGCTCTCTTCATCCAGGAGCAGCTTCTGGTACAAGCCGTAGACCGTCAGGTTCATATCATTCTCAATGATGATCTCTACCTCTTCATAGCGTTCCTTCAGGAGAATGCCGAGCGGCTGATCTGCGAGATCAGGGACATCACATATCCCTATCCGGTCATGCTGGACGACTCCCGGAATGCCAATGCCGATCGCCTGGACATTCGGATGGACCGCAATGATCTCATCCAGCCATTCTGTCAGAGTATCCGGGGGAATCCGGTCAAATTCCCTGGCAGCTTCCTCAATGATCTCACCATTCAGATTAGCAAGCGCATAAGTAATCGACTGCAGGCCACCCTCCGAACGTACAATCATACAGAGGATATAAGAGTAATCTGCGTTGAACTGGTATATTCTCGCCGGCCTGCCGCCGCTGGATTCTTCCCAACCAAGCTCCAGAATCTCGCCGGTGCGGACCAGTTCATTCAGGATGGTGCCGCAGGTAGCCACGCTTAAGCGGGTCTGTCCGGCAATGTAGGCTTTGGTGCCGGTGCCGGAGGTGCGCAGCATATTTTTGACTAGCTCCACATTTATTTTCTTCACCAGCTGTGTGTTATGAGACGGCGGTGCCATAGCAGAGTCCTCCTCCCGGATGATTGTATTAATGTTTTTAAAAGAGTTCTAATAAGTGAATTGTAGTTAGTTTCCGCTGAAATGGCAAGATATAATTGTCTCATTTCATAGCGAATAAAAAGCTCGTAGAGGCAGGGTTGTATGACTTCCCTAACCAATACGAGCGTCTAATGACAAGTGGAATATGGGGTTGAACCACGGTAAACTGAATGGCAGTACGTTGATGTGAAAGTCAGATTAGGTAGCCAACTGTTCGATTGTTGGAGATGTTCTCTCAAATTGTGGTTAAGCTAACATGAATACTGTTACTTCGACAGAATTTCCTTTCATTGCTGCATTAGCGGATTTGGACTTAACAGTTAAAATGGCATTTGGTAAACCTATTAAATTGATAATTGCTGAAGAACTGTGATTAGCATTGGAATTATTGGCTGTTGAGGTCTGGGTACCGGCAATTGGCGTTGTTAGATTTAAATAGAATTGAAAAGAGGAGTTGTTGTTAGTTGTGGCTACAGAATATGATGCGTAATAAATATGATTCCCGGTAAGCGTAATCTGCCCTGTTGTTGTATTGAGCGTAATATTACCTCCTGCACTGGCTGAAACGGTGTTAAAGGGCACGGGACCCGAGGCACCTAAGGTAGGAGTTGTAGAGAGAGTCGCGAATAAAAGATTAGTGGATAATACGCCGGTGGCCCCGGTGGGTCCCCTAACACCCGTGGCGCCGGTGGCGCCAGTAGCGCCGGTAGCGCCCGTGGCGCCGGTAGCGCCTGTAGCACCTGTAGCGCCGGTGGCGCCGGTGGCGCCAGTAGCGCCGGTAGCGCCCGTGGCGCCGGTAGCGCCCGTGGCGCCGGTGGCGCCGGTAGCGCCGGTGGCGCCGGTGGCCCCAGTAGCGCCGGTGGCGCCGGTGGCGCCGGTAGCGCCGGTGGCCCCGGTGGCCCCGGTAGCCCCGGTAGCCCCGGTAGCCCCGGTGGCGCCGGTGGCGCCGGTAGCCCCGGTGGCGCCGGTAGCGCCGGTGGCCCCGGTGGCGCCGGTAGCGCCCGTGGCCCCGGTAGCGCCGGTAGCGCCGGTGGCGCCGGTGGCCCCGGTGGCTCCAGTAGCGCCGGTAGCGCCCGTGGCGCCGGTGGGGCCGGTAGCGCCCGTGGCGCCGGTGGCGCCGGTAGCGCCTGTGGCCCCGGTGGCGCCGGTAGCGCCCGTGGCCCCGGTGGCGCCGGTAGCGCCCGTGGCGCCGGTAGCCCCGGTGGCACCGGTAGCGCCGGTAGCGCCGGTAGCGCCGGTGGCCCCGGTGGCCCCGGTAGCGCCGGTAGCGCCGGTAGCGCCTGTGGCCCCGGTAGCGCCGGTAGCGCCCGTGGCCCCGGTAGCCCCAGTGGCCCCAGTGGTCCCGGTAGCGCCTGTGGCCCCGGTTACTCCCGTAGCGCCACTAACTCCAGTAGGTCCGGTAACACCTGCCCCGGTCGGCCCTGTAGCGCCAGTCGCCCCCTGTTGTCCAATTTCGATCCACGGGCCCCAGTGGTCCCCGTTATCCTGACTGCTACGGTAGAAGAGGACAGGGTTCGAGATATAGATCTGCTGCACGAAGGTACCTACCTGTGAGACATACAAGGTCCAAACCGCCGGATGGGTTACAGGCTGCGGACCGTTCTGAGGCACCGGACCCGTAGGATTATTGGAGCTATAGACACCCGCTTCTATGAAGCTGTTAAGATTAGAATCAGAAGACTCTACGTTTTCGGGAAATGCGCCTACATCTGCAGCATCCAATACGACAACACCGGCCTGGCCGTTGACCGTGGTGACGGCGCCTGCGGCGCCAGTGGGTCCGACAGGTCCGGTGGGACCCTGCAAGGTTGGAACGTTGGCGGCGGTCTTGAGCTTGGAATCGAGCATCATCTCCTGTCGGAAGATCGTGTCGAGCATGGCTTGGGTGCTGCTGTTGACCTCCAGCATCTGCGCCAGTGTGGCGGGGGGACCGCTTAATCCTGGTAGTGTACCCAGAGCGAATTGAATTTTCTCGCCTTCTGCATTAATGATATGAGCAAGTCCCAACTCTTCCATCGCAATAGAAGAGAACAACAGATTGACGACATCATCCCTCGATAAGGTAATCGAAGGAGTGATGTTTGGAATATTGGGGTTAGACATTCATACGCCTCCTTATAGGTGGGGATGTATTAATATATTCGTAGATTCTATTTTGGAAACGTACATAAACCTATTTATAGTAATTCTTCAGTACAAAAGACTAGTAGAGCATCTGATTTAATTCTATGAATAGGGTCGAATCCCGGAGGTTCCGAATCACGGGACTACACCGGCCGGCCGAGTGTGCTGCTAACGGACCTGAGAGACCCTGGAAAATACCACGTTTTGTGTTTTAACGGACGTTGTACCCGTATGAGGTGACTGTCCAGTCGTCCCGGTTGAACCTGTAGCTACGGCGCCTGTCACTGCCGTATATTACTCTGACGGTCTCAATGACCCAGCCGCTAGTGTAATTGCCGATGACGTCACCCAGTCCCATCAACGTAGCGATGAAGGTACAGACCGCCGAGAAGCAGGCGAATATAATCTTCCAGAGCAGCATTTCGGCTTCCTTCCTTATGCTTGAAAGCCGGTTAAATCAGCAGAACTGCGGGACTTAGCCTTCAAGGTAGATTGCCTACTGGATTATTGACTATACGATCTTCAGAACAAACGAAAAGCTCGCACTGGCAGGGAATGCTGACTTTCCTGCACAGTACGAGCGTATACCTCAATTGGATTTGAACGATTGAACAGCCGTATTCCGAATAGCCAGAAGAGGATGTTTAAATTGTGATTAGTTTAACATTACTACTGTTACTTCAGTAGAAACTCCTCGCATAGTTACATTCGTTGTTAAACTCTGAACAGTTAAGATCGCATCTGGTGCTCCTATTAAATTGATAATAGCTGTGGAACTGTGATTAGCATTGGAGTTATTGGCTGTTAAAGTCTGGGTACCAGCAATTGGAGTTGTTAGATCCCTATAGAATTGAAAAGAGGTGTTATTTGTACTTGTAGCCACAGAATACATAGCCAAATAGACATGGTTTCCGGTGAGAGTAATTTGTCCTTGAGTCAATCCTGAAGTAGAAAGTGTGATATTGGTTCCTAAGCTTGTTGAAATGGCGTCAAAGGGTATGGGACCTGAGGGATTTATGACAGCATCTGTAGACAGAGTCGCGAATAAAAGCTCATTGGATAATACCCCGGTTGGACCGGTTGGACCCCTAACACCCGTGACGCCGGTAGCACCCGTAGCCCCGGTAGCACCCGTAGCCCCGGTAGTGCCGGTAGCCCCGGTGGCGCCAGTAGCGCCGGTAACGCCCGTGGCGCCGGTAGCGCCAGTAGCGCCGGTAACGCCAGTAGCGCCGGTAACGCCCATGGCGCCAGTAGCGCCGGTAGTGCCCGTGGCGCCGGTAGCCCCTGTCCCTGAACCGGTGGGTCCAGTCGCTCCGCGAGGTCCCGTAGCGCCGGTAGCCCCTGTCCCTGAACCGGTGGGTCCAGTCGCTCCGCGAGGTCCCGTAGCGCCGGTAGCCCCTGTCCCTGAACCGGTGGGTCCAGTCGCTCCGCGAGGTCCCGTAGCACCGGTAACCCCTGTAGCTCCTGTCCCTGGCCCGGTGGGTCCTGTCACTCCACGAAGGCCTGTCGCTCCGCGGGGTCCTGTCACTCCTGCGCCGGTCGGTCCGGTCGGACCTCTTGCTCCAGTAGGCCCTGCCCCTCCGCCGTTATGTTCTCCAAGCAGTTCTTCAGACACTAACCGGTGTGCCGTTACCAGTTGGCCGGTGCTGCTCTTGCCCCACACCGAGACTTGAATCGGTCCGCTGGCTTCAGATGCTTCCGGTGTAACAAAGGTAAATTCAAAACCGTTAAAATCAGCGTAATAATTTTTCGTAATGACTTGATTCGGTGCAATATGATGTAGCTCGCTTACATACAAGACTCTTACCCCGGCATTTAAATAATATCCCTGAATCGATATTGTAGAAGCCATGTCAACGCTGCGGTTATCGACTTTAATAGTAACCTGCTGGGTAGGTCTCACTCCGCTAACCGGATTATTCTCAATCGGTCCTGTTGATAAAAGGGCCATTACTTTATCACTTCCTGTCAGTAGATTTGAATTCCTTCAAGTATGCGCCCCGGAATAGTATGGTATCGGCTGTTTAACTATCACCACTCCTTTTCCATTCATCCTCTAGTGGGCAGCTTATTAATGATTAGTATAGTAATATTCAGGCTTGGCGGTTTGGTGTGGACTTAGAGGTTGAGTCCGTTATAACAGGGCAAATGAACAACAGATAGAGACGCCTCCAGCAGAGTTGTAAGAAATATCCATGCCCTAACCCCATACAACCGCAAAAAACCCCGCAAGGATACTCTCCTATACGAGGTTTTTTAACTCTCTCTTTAAGAATATTTCAAGCTATCGCAGCTCACTCGGTGTCCGCAGCTTGACCTGCTTGAACACCCGGTTGAAGGTGCGGATGTTGGTGAAGCCGCATTCCAGGGCGATATCCAGAATGCTTTTGTCGGTGCCCAGCAGCAGCCGTTCCGCCTGGTTGACGCGGATGCTGTTCAGGTAGGCGACGAAGCTCATGCCTGAGATACTTTTGAAGAAGCGGGAGAAGTAGAACAGGCTCATATTGGCATGCCGGGCGGCATCGGCCAGGGTGATGGGGTGCATGTAATGGACATCCAGATACTCCAGCACCTCCTGCATAATCTTCATATTGGTAATGCGCCGCTTATCCTTATGCGGATTCACGATATCCAGCGGCATCTGCCGCAGAATCAGCGCACACAGCTCATGCAGCAGGCCGGTCACCAGCTGTTCATGATGCGGGGGCTTCTCCAGATACTCTTCGAGCAGCTCCTGCATAATCGCAGGCAGCCGGGGATTGCCTTCTGCCGGGGCAGATGGGCTGTTATGTAGAAAAGGGGACATCAGCCGCATATTCAGAGGCCAGCCGGCCGGATATCCGATCAGGGAAGGATTGAAAATAACCATCAGCAGCTTGGACTGGCTGTTCTTGCTGTCATAATAATGAATATCCCCGCTGCTGCATACGGCCAGATCGCCGGCGGTCAGCACCCGTGTCTCGGAGTTAATCCCCATCCGGATCGATCCCTCCAGGACATAGACAATCTCCAGATCATTATGCCAGTGGGCCAAAAAATCAATATTACGGCTTACAAAGGCAGTGAAGGGAAACGCATAGCCATACGTCCGGTTCTCGTGAAACGCTCTCATGGTTACTCCTGTTCTCGTCCTCCCGGCAGTTCGTCAGGAAGCGGTTTCAGTGATTTAGTGTTTACTGCATAATGCAGTCTTAAATTTAGCAAAAAATGACCATTCCTACAAGCAAAATGACGAGCAGGAACGGCCGCAATGAATTACAATTTCTTCAGGAAGACCGGTTCTTAATCAATCTATAACCCGAACTTGGATAAATAGGACAAAAAGGAGAGCTTGATATGGCAAAGAAGGCATTGATTGTAAAAGGCGGATGGGACGGGCATGAACCGAATGAGGTAGCGGCGATTTTTGCGGATATTCTTAAGAATGAAGGCTTCGAGGTTGAAGTCTCGGATACGCTGGACAGCTTCAATGATGCTGAGGCGCTGAAGGCGCTGAACCTGATCGTGCCGGTGTGGACCATGGGTGAAATCAAGGGGGAGCAGTGTTCGGCGGTTCTGGCTGCTGTGGCTTCCGGCGTAGGCATCGCGGGCTGTCATGGCGGGATGTGCGATTCCTTCCGTACCAATACGGAATGGCAATTTTTGACCGGATCGCAATGGGTGGCACATCCCTTCAACGATGGGGTGGATTATGAAGTGAACATCGTGAAATCCGGCTCCAGCCCGATTGTGGAAGGTATGCAGGACTTCATGGTGAAGTCGGAGCAGTATTATCTGCACGTCGATCCGGCGGTGAATGTACTGGCTACCACTACTTTTGTTATGAGTGAAGGGGAGCATTCGGCCAATGGTGTCATCACGATGCCGGTCGTCTACACGAAGAAATGGGGCCAGGGCAAGGTATTCTATAACGCGCTTGGACATCATGCGGATGTGTTCGATATTCCAGAGGCCAAGGAACTGATGCGCCGGGGCTTCTTGTGGGCAGCCAAATAAACGAAGGACAAGGTGGGAGACAGCGTGCGTAAAGTAAAAATTGGGATTGTCGGCTGCGGAAATATCAGCGGCATTTATTTCGAGAATTTGACGGGAACGTTCAAGAATACGGAGGTCTACGCCTGTTCGGATCTAAATCTGGAGCGGGCGCAGCAGGCGGCTGAGCAATACGGAGTGCCGAATGTCTGGACGACAGCGGAGCTGCTGGCTTCGGACGAGATTGAGATTGTCGTGAATCTGACCACGCCTAATTACCATTTCGATGTGTGTAAGCAAGCACTGCTCGCAGGCAAGCATGTGTATGTGGAAAAGCCGCTGTCGCTGTCGCTTGAGCATGGGACTGAGTTGGTGGAGCTGGCTAAGGAAAAAGAATTGTTCATCGGCTGCGCGCCGGACACCTTCCTCGGAGCCGGTCTGCAGACCTGCGCGAAGCTGATCGCGGACGGCTACATCGGAGAGCCGGTGGCGGCGACGGCCTTCATGCTCTGCCACGGGCATGAGAGCTGGCACCCGGACCCTGAATTCTACTATCAGGCCGGAGGCGGCCCGATGTTCGATATGGGCCCGTATTATCTGACGGCTCTGGTATCTCTGCTTGGTCCGGCCACTACGGTATGCGGCATGACGAAGACCTCGTTCCCTACCCGGACGATCACCAGTGAGAAGAAGTTCGGCAAGGTGGTGGACGTTGAAGTCCCTACGCATGTGGCCGGAACAATCCAGTTCGCCAGCGGTACAGTTGCCACGATGATTACCAGCTTCGATGTCTGGCACAGCACGCTCCCGCGCATTGAGATCTACGGCTCGCTGGGCACCCTGATTGTGCCGGACCCGAACACCTTCGGCGGCCCGATCCTGCTGCGTCCGGCGCATAGCTCCGAATTCAAGGAGATTCCGGTGGTCCATAGCTATGAGGGCAACAGCCGGGGCATCGGCGTGGCGGATATGGCCCGCTGCATCGGGACCGGAGAGACCCCGCGCGCTAACGGCGAGCTGGCGAATCATGTGCTGGAGATCATGCACGCCTTCCACACCAGCTCCGATTCGAAGCGCTATGCCGAGCTGACCACCACCTGCGAGCAGCCGAAGCTGCTGCCGCTGGGACTGATTAAGGGATATTTGGAGTAGTAAATAGTAGCTAAGCATAGCGAAAAATAGCGCGAATAAGCGAAGAGTGTAGAGGTAATAGCATTTTAACAAGCAGCGTTCTGTCCCCGGTTGCGGGGAGGGGCGCTGTTTTTTTGTGAGGTGGAGTGGTGGATGCTCAGCCCGAAGGTACGTGGACCCAGTGTATGCGAAAAACCGCACACAATTTAAAGGTAGAGGCGCGTGAGCCGAATGTATGTCAAAAACAGCATACATTGTGCTCGAAAGCGGCATACGACTCGAATGTATGTCAAAAACAGCATACATTGTGCTCGCAAGCGGCATACGGCCCGAATGTATGTGGAAAACAGCATACATTGTGTTCGCAAGCGGCATACGGCCCGAATGTATGTCAAAAACAGCATACATTGTGCTCGCAAGCAGGCACACGGCCCGAATGTATGTCAAAAACAGCATACATTGTGCCGGGGGACGGCGCGTGGGCCTAATGTATCCGTTTGTGCGAGAGCATCCTCCTCACATAACAGCCTCCCCACTGTTTGAACTTGTATATACAAGTGTAATGTATGTCAACAAGTTCTTCATGGAGGTGCTTTAGTTGAATCAAGTGAGTCAAGCCCGGACAGCGGAATGGTGGCGCCGGTCTACCGTGTATCAGGTGTATCCGAAGAGTTTCAGGGATACGACGGGGAACGGAACCGGCGATATCAGAGGCCTGACGGAGAAGCTGGATTATTTGCAGGAGCTGGGGATTGATATTGTCTGGCTCCAACCGGTCTATGTCTCGCCGGGACATGATAACGGTTACGATGTGGCCGACTATGAGCGGATTAACCCCGAATTCGGCACGATGGAGGACTTCGACGAGCTGGTAGCGGAGCTGCACCGGCGGGGAATGAAGCTCATGACGGATATCGTAGTCAACCATACCTCGACAGAGCATGAGTGGTTCAAGCAGGCGATCTCCAGCCGGGATAATCTGTACCGTGATTATTATATCTGGAAGGACCCGGCGCCAGGCGGGGGAGTACCGAACAATTGGCAGTCGAAGTTCGGCGGTCCCGCCTGGCAGTACGATGAGGCGTCAGGCCAATATTATCTTACCCTTTTCGATAAGACACAGGCAGATCTGAACTGGGAGAATGAGCAGGTTCGCAGAGAGGTCAATGAGATGATGCTGTTCTGGGCCCACAAGGGTGTGGACGGCTTCCGCATGGATGTGATTAACCTGATCTCCAAGGACCAGCGTTTCCCGGACGATGACGGGAGTGTGCCGCCGGGAGACGGACGGAAGTATTACACAGACGGTCCACGGGTCCACGAATACATCCGGGCCATGTACGACGAGGTATTTGGCCCGTATGAGCTGGTTACGGTCGGTGAGATGTCCTCTACGACACTGGAGCAGTGCATCCGCTACTCCAGCCCTGAGCAGCGGGAATTCTCGATGACCTTCAACTTCCATCATCTGAAGGTGGATTATCCGAACGGCCGCAAGTGGGAGCTGATGCCTTACGATTTCGAAGCACTCAAGCGGCTGTTCAGTGAGTGGCAGACCGGGATGCAGGAGGGTGGGGGCTGGAACGCATTATTTTTCAACAATCATGATCAGCCGCGCGCCCTCTCCCGGTTCACCGATGATACTGTGTACCGCAAGGAGAGCGCCAAGCTGCTGGCGACTACACTGCATGGACTACAGGGCACACCGTATGTCTACCAGGGTGAAGAAATCGGGATGCCGAATCCGAGATGGAAGAGCATCGAAGAATTCCGTGATATTGAATCGCTGAATATGTACCGTATTCTGTGTGAGCAGGGAACAAGTCCTGAGCAGGCCCTTGCGATTCTTCAGGAACGTTCAAGGGACAACGCCCGGACGCCTATGCAGTGGGAGAACAGCCCGAACGCCGGGTTCACTACTGGTACTCCTTGGCTGAAGGTGGATGAACGTTACCCGGACATCAATGTGCAAAGAGAGCTGGAGCGGCCGGATTCGATCTTCCATCACTACCGCAGGCTGATCGCTCTGCGCAAGGCGCATGCGGTCTTCACGGACGGCATCTACCGCAGACTGGACGAAGCACATCCCGAGGTGTTCGCTTATGCACGCATGGGGGACGGTGAGGCACTGGTGGTGGTCTCGAACTTCAGCAGTAAGGAGATCACCTTCCGGCTGCCGGACGATCACTGGACGGACTTGGGTGCTGAGGGCAAGGATACGCTTCTGCTTGGCAATACGGCAGAGCAGGCTGCATTCACGCAAGAGCTGCGGTTAAGCCCGTACGCCTCATATATGTGGCTGATCAGTCAGAACTAGAAAAGACCGAAATTGCGGGAATATACTTCGAACGTATTTTTGACCAGTTGAGCATGAACCCTAAGGAGTATAGAAAGCATTCACTTCTTAGCGAATCATCAGAGATATGTGTATTCTGTACAACTAAATGCAGTGAAATGGAAGGATTTCCTCTTCTAACTGTAGTCTATACAACTAAATTTGTCCGGATGGGCGAAAATCCAAGTATTTAGGCATCTTAATTGCACGAAATACAGCTAAGCAGAGATACGGCGGCACATCCGAGGATTTAGTTGTACAGATTGCAATTAAGCCTGCCCTTTACCCCCTGATCTGATCGGGAGCGGCAAACCCTTAGCAAGCGATTAGTTAAAGTAATTTTCACAAGTTGAAATCTGATGGGCTACTATGTATTCATCAACTATGCGAGGAGTGACAATATGGCTATAGACCGCAAAAATGTTGAAGCTATTGTCCGGGCGGTTGGGGGCAAGGAGAATATTGAGGTTGCGACGCATTGTGTGACCCGGCTAAGATTCTCGCTCTATGATGAGAGCAAGGTGGACGCGGCGGCGCTGGACGCAAATGACCTCGTGAAAGGACAATTCTCTTCCCAGGGGCAATTCCAGATTGTTATCGGTCCGGGCACGGTCGATAAAGTATATGACGAGATGATTCAACTGACCGGCGGCTCCCGCTCCTCCAAGGATGAGGTGAAGTCAGCTGCTGCCCGCAAGCAGAACCCGCTTCAGCGGGCGATCAAGACACTGGCGGATATCTTCATCCCTATTCTTCCGGCTATCGTCACTGCGGGTCTGCTGCTGGGGATCAATAACCTGCTGACCGGCCCGGGGATCTTCTTCAGCCAGTCACTGGTGGATGTCTATCCGCAGTGGAAGGATATTGCTGCCATTATTAATACGATTGCCAGCACGGCGTTTACCTTCTTGCCGGCTCTGATCGGCTGGGCTGCAGTGACCCGCTTCGGGGGCAGTCCGCTGCTCGGGATTGTATTAGGGCTGATTCTGGTTCATCCAGACTTATTAAGTGCTTACAGCTATGCTAACGCTTCTACGGAAGGGACGGTTCCAACCTGGAACCTGTTCGGCTGGCATCTGGAGCGGATCGGTTATCAGGGGCAGGTCCTGCCGGTCCTGGTATCGGCCTATATTCTGGCCAGTATTGAGAAATTCCTGGATAAGCGGGTCCATGATTCGATCAAATTGCTCGTGGTCGCACCAGTGACACTGCTGATTACAGGGTTCCTGGCCTTCACCATCATCGGACCGGTTACGTTCGGCATTGCGAATGCCATTACCTCCGGGCTGATCTATGTTTTCGATCATTTCGCCATCCTTGGCGGCTTGATCTACGGCGGATTCTATTCGCTGCTGGTTATTACGGGAATGCATCACACCTTCCTGGCCGTGGACGTTCAGCTGATCGGCAGCGAAGGAGGCACATTCCTGTGGCCGATGCTGGCCCTCTCCAACATTGCCCAGGGTGCCGCAGCTCTTGCCATGATATTCGTGGTCAAAGAGCAGAAGGCCAAAGGTCTGGCCGTCACCTCTTCCGTCTCGGCGTTCCTCGGAGTCACCGAGCCGGCGATCTTCGGGGTAAATATCCGCTACCGTTACCCGTTCATCTTCGGGATGATCGGCTCCGCGATGGCCGGAGTGCTGCTGACCGTTAATCAAGTCCGCGCCACTTCCATTGGCGTGGGGGGAGTACCTGGCTTCCTGTCGATCTTCCCTAACCAGTGGGGCGTATTCTTCGTCGGGATGGCGATCGTACTGATTGTGCCGTTTGTTGCCACGGTGCTGTATGGCCGGGCAGTCGTGCAGCGGGCGGCGAATAAATCAGATGCTGCTGGAGAAAGCGCGGCAGTATCCGGTCCGTCAGACACAAGCAAAGAGCTAAGCAGCCGCAGCTCCGTTCAAGGCTCGCAGGAGCCGGTGAATATTCTGGAGCTGGCCTCGCCGCTTAGCGGAACGGCGGTGCCGCTGGAGCAGGTTCCTGATCCCGCTTTTGCCGAGAAGCAGATGGGGGAAGGGATTGCCATTGAACCTTCCGAAGGCAAGGTCTACGCTCCCTTCGATGCTACAGTGGCCCATGTGATTAAGAGCAAGCATGCGCTGATTCTGGAGCATGCCAGCGGAGTCCAGGTGCTGATCCATGTCGGGATCAACACCGTGTCGCTCAAGGGCGAAGGATTCACGGCGCGCAAGGAAATCGGCGACAAGGTGCAGGCTGGCGAGCTTCTGCTGGAATTCGATATGGAGGCCATCCGCGCCGCCGGTTACCCGCTCATTACTCCGATCATTATCCCTGCCGGGCAGGAGATGGTGGAGCGGATTGAGGAGCGGACCGGACCGGCTACCGCGAAGCAGACAAGTATTCTGACCGTTCACCTGAAGGGTTGAGCTGAGCGGATCAGGCAGGACTAAGCAAGACTTATAAGGATAGTCAGACAGCCCTGCGGGGCTGTTTTTATATAAATATACAGGGAAATAGAACGGGCACAAGAGTTGCACAAGTGACCTGAATTCGCCTGTTAAGGCAGTTTTGTTCATACACGGATGAAGTGAGGGCGTGTTACAATATAGGGCGGTGATGATTGATGAGAGAGAATATATTTTTGCAGATTTATACGGAATATAGCAACCGTATTCATTCCGGCCAGCTTGCGCCCGGAACCAAGCTGCCCTCCGAGAGTGAGCTGGCGGAGGCTTACCAGACTTCGCGGGAGACGGTGCGCAAGGCGCTGAATCTCTTGTTCCGTGAGGGCTATATTAACAAGATCAAAGGCAAAGGCTCGTTTGTGCTGGATATGACCCGGCTGGATTTCCCCGTAACCGGGCTGATCTCATTCCAGGAGCTGACAGGGACGCTCGGGGTTCCCTCGCGGACACTGGTAGAGGAGACGGTCCTGGAGCCGGCAGGCTCCCTGCTGGCCCGGCAACTGCACATCACTGAAGAGACGCCGGTGTGGAAGGTGATCCGCGCCAGAGAGATTGAAGCCGAGCGCATTATTCTGGACAAGGACTATTTCCGCTCAGATATCGTCCCATTCCTCAGCAAGGAGATCGCAGCAGGCTCTATTTTTGAATACCTTGAGTCTGAGCTGGGTCTTAAGATCAGTTATGCCAAAAAGCTGATTTCTGTTGAGCCCTCCACCGGGGAGGATCAGCGCCTGCTGGACCTGAAGCAATACACGCATATTGTCGTAGTGCGCAACTATGTGTATCTGGAGAATACCGTGCTGTTCCAATATACCGAGTCCCGGCACCGGCTGGACAAATTTCAGTTTGTGGATTTTGCCAGAAGGGTTAGGCGTTAAAACAAACTCAATCATAGGAGTGGCTTAGGTGTACACTGCCGTAATTTTGGAAGACGAGATTCCAGCGCTGGATTTGCTGGAGGTGCTGGTCAGCCGTCATGAGAGCTTCACAATATCGGGTACGTTCACCAATCCTGCGGAGGCGCTAGAACAGTTGCCCGAGCTGCAGCCGGATATTATTTTTCTGGATGTAGAGATGCCGCAGATGAACGGACTGGAGCTGGCCCGGCAAATCCGTGAGGTTTCAGAGCATGCCCACATTGTTTTTACAACAGGTCATACGCATTATGCATTGAAAGCCTTCGATGTACAAGCCCTGGATTACATTGTCAAGCCCGTTACCCCTAAAGCAATTGAACGGGTATACGAGCGGCTTGCCAGACAGCAGCCTTACCGGAGTATGCCGGAGCGGCCGGCCACCGCTTCTGTTCTGCCGGCTCCGGCACCAACCGTTACGGGCTTTGGACGGCTGGAGGTGCGTAACGAAGAGCAGCAGCTGCTCCAATTCCCTACGCGGATCTCGGAGGAACTCTTCGCCTACCTGCTCTGTCATCCTAACCGTGAGGTGGATAAATGGAAGCTGTCCGAGCTGCTCTGGCCGGATATGGATGGAGAACGGGTGCTACGCAATCTGCACACAGCCATCTATCGCGTGAAAAGAGTCATGGAGGCAGGTGGCATCCCCATGAGGATCAAAAAGACTTCTGAGGGATATACGCTGGATACCGGGGCATTCAACTATGACGTTATGCAATATCACCAGGCGGGACAAGTGCTGACAGGTCAAAGTCTGGATGCAGAGCAGCTGGAGACGCTCTTTAGCCTGTACCGGGGGCCGTTACTTCAGGGGAAGCCGTATGTATGGAAGATTTCCCTGGAAGAGAAGTATCGTCTGATCTATGAGAAGCTCAGTCTTCGGCTGATCAGCGAGAGCATATCGGGAGGTGCACTTCAGGCAGCGGAGGACCGGTTCTACGCCTGTCTGCTGGCCGATCCGCAGAATGAGGAGTTTTACCGCCAGCTGCTGCAGCTTTTTCCGGCCGAAGATCAGAACCGGCGTATGCAGCAGATGTACTCCCGGCTTAGGGAAGAGCATTCCTAACCGCAGTTTATATGAATCAACATAAGGCAGGGCGTTCACGTGTAATCGTGCGCTCTGCTTCTTTTTTTGCTTTTTGCGCAAATTAACGACATTTTTCGATCATTTGTGAGAATTTTGTGAGAGTGATTTGGTTTTATATGTATAAGCTTGCATTTCAATTATTAAGAATGGAGTGAGACAATGAAGCGTAAGAAGCTGCTCGCACTGCTAATGGTGCCCGCAATGATCCTGTCTATGTTTCCTGCACCCCTGGCTGTACATGCAGATTCAGCAGATTGGGGAGCGAGGGCTGCCTATGGCGGAGAAGGCGGAACAGAGCTTTTCCTGGGGGGCAAATTCATTGAACTGGGAGTAAGCAACTGGGGGAATTTCGGTACGATGGGCAGTAAGCCCGCTAACTTCCGTGGCACGAATTCAAGACCGAATCTGGGGATGAGCGCCGACCATGACGGCTATGGAACAGGCAAAGACCTGCCGGTCGATTACTATTTGCCGGGCACACCGGAAGAACGCTTCGCGGTAGGATACCAGAGCGAGGGAAATACATATGCGAAGTCCAATTCAGCTCTGATGAACGCCCACGATATGCCTACTAGAGTTATAAATACCTCGCAGACGGATAAAGGGATGCTAAGTGCGACCACGGTA
Organism: Paenibacillus sp. FSL H8-0122; assembly: GCF_038005345.1. NCBI lineage: Bacteria > Bacillati > Bacillota > Bacilli > Caryophanales > Paenibacillaceae > Paenibacillus > Paenibacillus sp. FSL H8-0122. The sequence continues at coordinate 1,442,142 of NZ_JBBOTB010000001.1, forward strand.
TCCACTTGGGCTGGCGCAATGGAGATTAAGCAAGTAATCAGCTTCAAGGAAGACCAGAAGTTCTACCGCAATGAAGTAACCATCACCAATCTGACGGGCAAGAAATGGGACGGGGCGCGGTATATGCGTACCATGGACCCGGATAATACAGTAGATCAGGGTGGAGCCTTTGTAACTTCCAATATGGTGACTCACACCATCGAAGAGGATGGCGCCGCCGTAGTTAGAGCGAATACCACAGGGGATAATGATCCGCTCTTCAAGGCTTTCAATTCGAGAGCACCGATCTTCTTCTACTCCAGCAATCCGCGGGCGAAGGCCTCTGTCTTCGGGTTCAGCAACAGCGACCCTTATGAAGAAGCCGCTTATGATAGCCCGGCGGCCAAGGGCAATGAAGTTGTAGCGGATAGGGGGATTACCATTACCTGGGATTCAGGTGCGATGGCTGCCCGTGAGAGCAAGAAATTCACCTATTATACGAGTCTGGACGAGAGGGATTTCAGTGAGGTCATCTCGGAAATCGAGCTGGATGAGGAGGACAGTACAGATCTGACGGAGGCTAAGGCTAACGATGGAACAGTTACGGGCAACCAGATGGTCAACATTGTCGGGGCCACCCTTGCAGATCCTATTGATCTGAGCCACATCCGTGTCAATAATCTGCCGGAAGGCCTTGACTTTGACGTGACCCGGCTCAGTGATACCGAGCTTAATTTCACGCTGAAGGGTGCTGCCGTTAACCATGGCAAGGACGCGACCACGAACAATCTGTCCGTGACGGTCGATAAGGAGAACCTGATTGGGAATTCCTCCGGTCTGACGACCAAGACCTTCAGTGTAACGTTCAGAGACCCTGCGGTGCTCAGCTTGAATAAAGGGATTGTATCCGAAGCCGTCTACGGCTCTGGAGAAATTACTGAGACGCTCGGTGTGACGCTTACTGGCGGGAAATTCGCCGCACCGGTCAATGCGGGCGATGTGCAGGTGCATGGCCTTCCAGCGGGCCTCGGCACAACAGTAACAAGAATCTCCGACACGGAGCTGGAAATCAAATTCACCGGTGCAGCTACGGTAACCAGCGATGTCTACGGAGCTTATGTAACCGTGGCCTCCGGCAAGCTGACAGGAGCAGCGGCGGACCTGAGCACGAATACCTTCAAATTCGACTTCATGGACAAAGAGCCTTATCTGGTGGTCAAGTCACCGCTGCTCTATGAGTCTGAGATGAATGACGGCACCATTGAGGGAGCGCTTGTGCTGGAGCTGAAGAACGGTTCTTTCGATGAGTCGGTGATCGAGGCTATTGAAGCGGTGAACTGGCCGCCGGGCCTGACGCCGGGCAAGATCACCGTAGATAGCCCGACTCAGATTACGGTAGCCTTGGCCGGACAGGCGGCCAGCCACAAGTCCGCTGATAGCGTGGACCGGGCGGGAGTTATGGTTGCAGGCATTCCTTCGGGAACCTTCGCTATTCTGTTCCGCTCTCCTCCGGCAGCGATTGCAGTGTCTCCTGAAGTGATTCACGATGCAGGCGACGGGACAGCGGCAGAGAAGCTGACGGTTACCCTGCGCAACGGCGTATTCACCGAAGGGATTAGCGGAGGGGTTCACCTCAACAATCTGCCGGAAGGTCTGGACTACACGGTAGTGCGGATCAGCGACACCGTGCTGGAGATCCAGATCACCGGAGAAGCAACCGGCAAGCTTGAGGCTTCGGCTTTCGCATCGGTGACTGTCGATCCGTCCATAATTGTAGACGGCGTTAAGCCGGTGACGTCAAATAACTTCGATATCCAGCTTCCGGGCACGGTGTCACTGGTGAACCGTGACGCGGCAGCCGTTACCTGGGATACGATCCGGCAGGAGAATCTGGTGCAGAAGTCTGTTGTGTCAGGGCTGCTTTTACCCGAGACAGGCGCTTTCGGCAGCACGATTACCTGGACCTCCAGCAACGAGGCTGTTATCGGGCCGGACGGGACTGTAACACGCCCTGTCTTTGCGGAGGGAGATCAGGAGGTTACGCTGACCGCTGTACTGAAGAACGGGGATTCGGAACAGACCAAGACCTTCGTGCTCACAGTCAAAAAACAGGCCGGAACCGACAACCAATCGGTAGCCGAGGATACAGACCTGCTGACCTGGAATACCATCCGCAAAGAGAATGTCAGCCAGGATTCGGTGACCTCAGATGTCTATTTACCGGCAGCCGGTGAGAATGGCAGCAGCATCAAATGGACTTCTTCAGATGAGGGGGTCATTACGCCGGATGGCAAACTTCAGGCTCCTTCCTACCTGGATGGCGATCGTACTGTTACCTTAACGGCGGTCATCACCAAGGGGGATGTAACCGAGACGAAAGAATTCGTACTCACCGTGGTCAAGCATCCGCTGACGGACGAAGAGTCCGTGAAGGAGAGCCTGGAAGCTCTGACCTGGGAGAAGATCCGGGCAGGCAATGAGCTCCAGGAGCAGGTGAAAACGAAGCTGGACCTGATTACAGAGGGCAACTATGGCAGTAAGATTACCTGGACCTCCACGGAGCCTTCCGTACTGGGTGCAGAGGGTACAGTGAACCGTCCTGGTGCTAATGAAGGGGACCGGGAGGTGACCCTTACCGCAACAATTACCAAAGGCAATGTCACCGTCATCAAGGAGTTCGTTGTAACAGTTAAGGCGAAGCGGGAGGGGCTTGATGCTCAGCTTGATGAAGCTGCTGAACTCCTGGCTATCGGGTATCAGGGGCAGGATACGGCGAAGAGTGTAACGCAAGCCATCACACTGATCTCGAAAGGCAATTATGATTCTGATGTAGTATGGACGAGCCACCGCAGCGATATTGTCAGCAACACCGGTGAAGTTCAGCGTCCGCTGAAGGATACGGTGGTTAGATTGACGGCGCGTGTTGCCAAGGAAGGCTTTTTCCGGGAGAAGGATTTCTATATTACAGTCAAAGGAACCAGCCCGGTCAACCTTCCCCAGGATGAGCTGAATATTCAAGTAACCTATGCTCCGGGAGATTCAGAGGAGTCGGTGACCCGGAATCTATTCCTGCCGAAGACAGGCGAGACCGGATCTGTGCTGACCTGGACCTCCAGTAACCCTGATGTTCTCACGAATACCGGACGGGTCAAGAGACCTGGACCGGATGAAGAGGATGTGACGGTAGAGCTTACTGTGAAGCTGGCAGACCCTGACCGTCCGGGCGAAACGCTGGTCAAGACCTTTACAATTGTTGTCAAAAAGCTCAGCGACCAGGAAGCCGCAGAGGATGCGGCAAGAAGCACCGGAATCAACACGGCGGCCACTTTCGCGCCTGGGGATACGTGGGAGAGTGTCACCGAAGCCTTCGTACTGCTGCAGACCGGCAAATATGATACGAAGATTACCTGGTCTTCGAATGAAGCATCGGTAATCGCTGTCCAGCAGAATGCCGAACAGGCCAAGGGCAATGTAACCCTTCCGCCCAAGGATACGAATGTCATTCTGACCGCAACCTTCACCCGGGGCGGGAAGAGTGCAGTTAAGCATTATCTGCTGATCGTTAAGGCAAAAGGCGTGACCAAGGACGGTGCCGTCCGTCAGGCAACCTCCAGGCAGGCAGGAATGTCTACCCCTAATGACGGCAGTCCGCTACAGCAGGGCGTAACGATTCTGAGAACGAACCTGTCGAACGGAACCAGGATTGACACGATTGTGATTGATGAGAATGAAATGTATAACCTGATTGAAGGCGTGAATCCGAATGACCCGGATGCAGCGAACCGGAAGGTAAGCATCACCCATGTGGATGATTCTGCTGCACAGGCGGATGAGATTGCGGTGGAGATTCCTTCCGGCGCGGTATCGGTTCTGGCCGGACGCAAGGCTTCACTTGATATTGTCACAGCACTGGGTTCCATCCGTCTGGATGCAGCCAGCCTGGAGCAGCTCGAAGCAACCACTACAGACCTGTACTTCCGGGTGGTACCGGTGGAGAATACCCTGGAACAGCTCAGGGTTCAGAGCAATGCCGTTCTGAACGGCGTTTCCAAGCTGGCGCTGACCAGTGACAAGACGCTCCAGACCCTTGGAGCTCCAAGGGAGATTGAAGCCAACTACAGCAAGATCAACACCAAGATTCTGCTTCCGCTCACTGAAATCGCTGGCGGCATTCCGCTGCAAAGCTCCGGGGCGCGTGATGCCTTCCTGGACAGCTTGCGGGTATATGTTGAACACAGCGACGGCGAGGTTGCCGTCTATACTCCAGCGATTGTGTATAATTCCAGCGGCGAGCCTGTAGCGCTGGAGATTCAGATTGACAAATTCAGCACCTTCCAGATTGTGCGGATTACAGATAAGAGTCCTGAGTCTTATCCAGTAACGAAGCCTGCTCCAACGGCTACACCTGCTCCGCAAGGAACCAATACTGGCATTCCGGCTGGCAGTGTAGAGCTTACTGCGAGCAGCCTGAAGGACTTGCAGAATAAAGGCGGCGAGATCGTAGTCGAGTCTGATCTGGGTACAGCCAGACTGAATGCTGCAGATATCAATCTGACAGAGCTCAGCAAGCAGTTCGGTCAAGGCAATGTGAATGTGAACGACATTGTTATTACTGCCGAGCTGACGGAGTCTGCTCCGGCCAGCGTTGAAGGATTCAAGCTTGCCGCCGGGATGCGGAAGGCGCAAACAGGCGGTACACTTGCGAACTTCTCGGTCAAGGCCAAGTATCAGGGACAGACCGTACTTGTAACCAGCCACGGCTGGGTGAAATACACGCTGCCGGTACCGGCAAATATGAAGATTACCACTGGCGTATTATACCGGGACGGTAAAATCTATCATCAGCCGACTTATGTAACAATCAAAGACGGACGTTATTATGCGACAATTAACAGTCTGGAGAACGGCGATTTCGGCTTGATCTGGAATCCGCTGGAATTCCCGGATGTGGCGAAGCACTGGAGCAAGCCGGATGTCAATGACATGGGCTCAAGACTGGTGGTAAGCGGCACGAAGGAAGCGGTCTTTGAACCGCAGCGGGCGATCACGCGGGCTGAATTCACAGCTATGCTGGCCCGAGCACTCGGGATAGTCACGCATGGGGATCAGCCGGTTAAATTCAGCGATGTCTCCGCAGGCGGATGGTACGGGCTGGAGCTTCAGGTTGCTATCGAGAACGGCCTGATCACCGGTTATCCGGACGGAACCTTCAGACCGGATAACAATATTTCCAGACAGGAAGCCATGGCCATTGTCAGCAGAGCGATGAGCATTACAGAGCTGAAGTCTTCGCGCAGCGAAGAGCAGGTTCAGCAGCTGCTGAAGTCCTTTGCCGACTCCGCATCGGTAGCGGGCTGGGCGGTTGCCAATGTGAAGCTGAATCTGTCGGCCGGCATTATTCAGGGCAGAGACGAGCAGCGTCTTGCGCCGAACGAGAATATTACCCGCGCCGAAGCGTCGGCGGCTATCCGCAGATTGCTGATTCAATCGAATCTGATTAATCCGTAAGTATAGGCATCACATAACGATTGTATAAGCAAGATCAGGGTCGTCCCCCAAGCCAGATTATGGTTGGGGGACGGCTTTTTGTTGATTTTTGAGACTACTATAGGTAGCCGGTAAACTCCGCAAAAAATGACCATTTCCTCAAGCAAAATGACGAGCAAACGGTGCTTATTTCCAGTACAATCGGTTGTAGGCGGAAATTGTACATTTTTTCGGGGGAAATTCTTTAGTCTGCGCATAGGAAAGCTTAATCTGGGCTTGTACAATAACACTAGCGAATTGTAAACGCTTGCTTTCATTCCAGAGGAGGGTATGATGCAATCCATGAATGTGCGGAATCCCGTTATTGCCGGGTATTATCCGGACCCCAGTGTGGTCCGTGTGAATGAAGATTTCTATCTGATTAACAGCACCTTTGAATATTTTCCGGGTGTGCCTGTCTTCCACAGCAGGGACCTGATCGACTGGACCCCGATAGGGCATGTGCTGACCCGCCAGTCCCAGCTGGATCTGCGGGTGACCAAGAGCTCATCCGGCATCTACGCCGCCACCATCCGTTATCATGACGGGCGATTCTACATGATTACTACAGATGTCAGAGGCATCGGCAATTTCTATGTGACTGCGGACAAGCCTGAGGGGCCCTGGTCTGATCCGATTCTGCTGCCGCACGGGGGCATTGATCCGTCTCTGTTCTTCGATGATGACGGGCGCACCTATGTTACGGTGCAGAACGGTGCAGGCTATGAGTCGCACATTATCCAGTATGAGATTGATCCGCTGTCCGGGGAAGTGCTGTCGGAGCCGGTTAACATCTGGAGCGGCGATGACGGTCCGTGGGTCGAAGGCCCGCATCTGTACAAGATCAAGGGCGTCTACTACCTGATGACCGCCTCCGGCGGCACGGCGGGTGATCACCGGGAGATTATTGCCCGCAGCAGCAGTCCTTACGGCCCGTTCGAGGACAAGCCGGAGCCGATCCTGACCCACCGGGGACTGAAGGACCACCCGGTACAATGCCTTGGACATGCCGATCTGGTGGAGGATACGTCCGGGCATTGGTGGGCCGTCTTCCTGGGCATGCGCCCGGTGGAAGGCCGGTATTCCCCGCTGGGCCGGGAGACCTTCCTGGCTCCGGTCACCTGGACGGAGGACGGCTGGCCGATGATAGACAATAATGAAGGCACCGTCATTGCAGAGGGTGAATCCAGCCTGGACAGCCTTGTGCTGCGCTTTACGCCGGAGAGCGGCTTCGGACCGGAGTGGGCGTTCCTCCGCGCCTATGAGGCGGAGCGCTATTCCTGGACCGAGCGGGAAGACAGCCTCACCGTGCGCGGGAATGCTTACACGCTGGACGATGAGGCACCTGCCGTGTTCGCGTGTCTCCGCCAGCAGCACCACCGGATGGAGATGGGCGCAAGCCTTGACTTCACGCCGGTGACCGAAGGCGAGCATGCCGGACTGGCTGCGCGGCTGAACAACCGTGGATATCTTTTCTGGGGACTTACTTGCCGCAACGGCCGCCGGGTGATGGAGCTTGTCGTGAAGAACGGCGAGGAGCGGCAGGTTCACCAGTATGAGGTAAGCGGTCAAGGTGCCGTTCAGCTTCGCCTCCGCTGCGACGGCCATCACTACCACTGCTCATATTCGGCAGATGGCGTGTCCTGGCATGAAGTCCCGGAGACGGTTCATGTATCGGTCCTGTCCCCGGAGGTCAACGGCGGCTTCACCGGTGTCTGCCTCGGCGTACATGCCTCGGGCAACGGTACAGAGAATGCCAGCCCTGCTTACTATGAAGGATTCTATTATTCCAATATCAAAGGAGATGCCTTATGAATCAGCAACAACCACCTAAGCCTAATCAACCGATCGTAACTCACATCTATACAGCGGACCCGTCCGCCCATGTCTATGAAGGCAAAATCTATATCTATCCTTCCCACGATCTGGATCATGACGAGCCGAGCAATGATAACGGCGATCAGTATAAAATGGAAGACTACCATGTTCTATCGATGGACAGCTTCGATTCTCCGGTGGTCGATCACGGCGAAGCGCTGCATGTGAGAGATATTCCATGGGCCTCCAAGCAGCTCTGGGCTCCAGATGCCGCATATAAGAACAACACCTACTATCTGTTCTTCCCGGCCCGCGACCATGACGGCATCTTCCGTCTTGGTGTGGCAACGTCGGAGTCTCCCGCAGGCCCGTTCTCCCCGCAGCCGAATTATATGGAAGGCAGCTTCAGTATTGACCCGGCCGTGCTGGTAGATGACGACAACCAGGCGTATATCTACTTCGGCGGACTCTGGGGCGGCCAGCTGGAGAAGTGGCAGACCGGCAGCTTCGTGCCGGATGCGGAAGGACCGGCTGCCGACCAGCCGGCGCTTGGACCGCAAGTTGCGCTGCTTAGCGACGATATGCTGTCCTTCCAAGGCAAGCCTGCCGAGATCTCGATTGTCGATGAAGACGGGAATCCGATTCTGGCCGGGGATGAAGAGCGCAGATATTTTGAAGGCCCATGGATGCACAAATATAACGGCGATTACTACCTGTCCTACTCAACAGGAACCACACATAAGCTCGTGTATGCAATCGGCAAGAATCCGATGGGGCCGTTCACCTTCAAGGGTGAGATTCTGTCTCCGGTCATCGGCTGGACGACTCACCACTCCATTGTGCAAGTGGAAGACAAGTGGTATCTGTTCTATCACGACAGCTCCCTGTCTGAAGGCGTCAACCACAAGCGCTGCGTGAAGTACACCGAGCTGAAATACAACGAAGACGGCACGATCCAGAGTATCAATCCTTATCCGGATGCGGAGTAAGCTGGCGGATTTATGTAATGAAGGTAAGTAACATATGAGACAAACATGAGGCAGGTCCTTGCGGGGCTGCTTCTTGGCGTGGCAAGGGTGCGGGTGCTGCATGTAATCGGAAAACCGATCACAATTGGACCGGACGCGCCGCGTAGGCCGAATGTAATCGGAAAACCGATCACAATTGAACCGGGGGCGCTACGTCGGCCGAATGTAATCGAAAAACCGATCACAATTGGACCGGAAGCGCCGCGTAGGCCAAATGTAATCGGAAAACCGATCACAATGGGACCGGACGCGCCGCGTAGGCCAAATGTAATCGGAAAACCGATCACAATTGAACCGGGGGCGCTACGTCGGCCAAATGTAATCGGAAAACCGATCACAATTGGACCGGGGGCGTTGCGTAGGCCAAATGTAATCGGAAAACCGATCACAATTGGACCGGGGGCGCTGCGTAGGCCGAATGTAATCGAAAAACCGATCACATTGGGCAGGGCGGAGGCGCTTGGGCGAAATGTATGCGGAAAATCGAACACAATGGCGGCAGCGGAGGTGCGTGGGCGAAATGTATGCGGAAAAGCGAACACAGCAGCAAGCAGCCAATAAAGTAACTATATAAATTGAACTTGAAAAAACACAGACAGGGAAAAGTGATGGAGGGGAATTTTGGAGCTGTAGGAGCGGTAGCGTCCGCCTTTGTCACCGGATTTCATCCGCGAACAGCGGTTTAAATTAAGAAATCTGGGGACAACAGCGGCCGGAAGCCCAAAACTTCTCTGGAGTCACGGCGATCCCATACTGCAAAATTACAAGTAATACACTCCGCAGGGCGGCCGCCCCTGCCCTCCTCACTGCACTTTTCTTTAATTTGACCAGCGAATCTTTAATTTCGCTTCTATTAGTCCCCGCATGAGCTGCTATATAGTAACCTTGATCACTATCATCCAGAAGGAAGATTCAGCCAGTTATTATGAATGCGTTCTCATCAAACTGAAGAATGAGGAGAGTGAACAATGGTAGCTACATCCCGGACACACAGAATTTGTAAGCTGACTTCAGCGGTATTAGGTACAGCGCTGCTGGTTACCCTGCTGCCGCAGACAGCCATGGCCGGAGACACCTGGCCGTTCAAAGGTGAAAGCGCACACGGTGCGAATCAGCCCAGCGTACATGGCTATACCAGCCAGCACATAGCGGACTGGAGTCCGCAGAGAGATCAGGACGCAGCGCTACTGCGCTCCAGGGTGCCGTTGCAGCAGCGGATTGCACCTTTCCAGCAGACTCAGGCCAATCCGGCGCTGAATCCGGCGGTGCAGATGATGAATGTTGCGGGCGATTATGGTAATGCTTTTATCGAGAATGCCCCGTACACCAACAAGTTCGCCCAGTACCACTTCAACTTCTGGCAGTATATTGACTATTATTCCTACTGGCACGGAACAGCGACAGCGTATACACCGCCGGAATATTACGACGATCTGGCCCAGTCCGACTGGCAGCAGAAATGGTTCGAGTTCGGCATGCTGAATATTCCGAATCCGGCATATACCGATGCCGCACATAAGAATGGGGTAATGTCACTGGCCGGGGTGTTCTTCTCGAACAATGACCGGGGACAGCAGACGTATAAGCAGATGATTGTGAAGGATGCGAACGGGAAGTTCCCGGTAGCTGAGAAAATGATTGAAATGGCCGAATACTTCGGGTATGACGGGTACTTCCTGAATCAGGAGGAGCAGAACCCGAATGTGGCGACAGCGGATATTCCGGATTATATTGCTTTCATGAAAGCGCTACAGGAAGGCGGGCTGTATGTTCAATGGTATGATTCTCTGAATACTGCCACGGGAGCCAACGTCTTCGCCAGAACCTTTAATAACAACAATATCTCTATGCTCTATGATAAAACGGCCCAGAAACAGGTCTCGAATTCGTATTTCTTCGATTATGGCATGGGCAGCTCGCAGATTACCTCAGCGGCGAATTACTTGAATACCTTCAATGCAGCTCAGGGAACGAGCTACAATCTTTTTGAGACCGGCTTCGCGGGACTTGAAGCCGGGCGCGACCGCTTCAAGAGCGTGCAGGGCTCAGCGCTGAGCAGCAAGCTGTCCGGGGGGATTCCACGAACCAGCCTGGCAACGCTGGGCGCGGACTTTGTCCATGCTGGCCTGGACGAAGATATGAATCAGTCCTGGCCGGTCTCGAACCGTACGGATAACAAATACCAATGGATGACGAACCTGCGCGAGCAGCTATGGTGGTCAGGACCGCAGGTGAATCCAAAGAATACAGCGGTGTCTTCCAATAATACGGTAGCCGATGTATATGCCGATAACCGCTACTGGCCTGGGATCGCTTCGGTCATTGCCGAGCGCTCGGTAGTGAAGGATGCCAACTTCTATACCAGCTTTAATACAGGCCACGGCCTTGCTTATTACAAGAACGGATCGGTATCCAGCGGGGCGGAGTGGTCGAACATGAGCCTTCAGGATGTTCCGGTCACCTGGCAATGGTGGCAGGATACTACAGGCAACCGCCTCAACGTGGACTTCGATTATGGTCCGGGTTATGACCAGACCGCCAATTCGCGTATGAATTACCAGCAGCTTGGCGGTTACAACGGCGGAAGCTCGCTGGCGGTGAGCGGGAATCTGAACAGCGAGAACTTCCTGCGTCTCTATAAGAGCAATCTTGCCGTAAAAGCTGGTTCCAAGCTGTCCATCGTTTACAACAAGCCGTCGGCAAACGACACCTCAGTGCTGAGCGCAGGACTCATCTTCCGCGACAACCCGAATCAAGTGGTGAAGGTTCCTGTTGCAAATAGCGGCAAGCATACCACGGGCTGGACCACAGCCGAGCTTAATCTTGGTGCTTATGCCGGCCGGGAGATCGCTGCCTTCGGTCTGGTGTTCACCCCTGGAGCCACACAAGCAGCCAATTATCAGATGAACATCGGCCAGCTGCGGATTCATGACGGCTCAGCGGTCAAACCATCGGCTCCAGCCGGTCTGTCTATTGCCCAGGCCCTGTCCGGCACGGATGAGATGATCGTGAAGTGGAGTATGGACACCGATTATTCCAAGGTGAAGCAATATAATGTCTACGTGAATGATATCTATGTGGGCGGGAAGTATGATGAGACCTTCTATATCAAGAAGCTTCCGGCCAAATCCGGCGTGCTGAAGGTAGCGGCTGTAGGTGCAGACGGGCTGGAGGGCGATCCGGCCACGCTGTCCTTCAACCTGAATGCTGCGGTATCCAATGTGACTGCCGAGTCCGCTGCGAATGGAGACTTCCTGGTGAAGTGGACGAATCCCGCCGCAGCCCAGGGCAGTGTCAAGGTTACAGTGAAGTCGGTGAACTGGACTACCACGCCGCAGCCGGTATCGAAGGAATTGACCGTGCCGCAGGGGGCAACCTCAGCCTTGTTCCAGAATATGCCGGTGAACGGAGACGAGTATACGGTTACCGTTCAAGCCGGAAATACCGATAAAATAACCTATAACGGAACGTTCACCGACAAGGTGTCCGAGCCTTATGCAGAGAACTGGTCCTGGAACGGCAATACGCTGAACCTGCCGATGCCAAGCACCCGGGACTGGCGGTATATGTACATTAATGAAGACGGCCAGAACCGGTCATTCCCGGTCACCTATATCTCTGGTGCTGCGGGCATGAAGCCGATGATTATTCGCGGCCGCACGACGAAGGCTGCGCTGAGCTTCACTTCTACCGCAGCAGTAGTTACAGTGGTCATGGAGGATTACAGCGGCAACAAGTCGCAGCCTGTATACCTCAAAGGCCAACCAACGCCGTAAGGCGCGGGTAGGAATAGGTACCGCCCATTCTGCACAACATACACAAAGCGCTCACCCTCTGGCACATTTAGCAGGGGGGAGCGCTTCTTGTGTATCCCGGCTAGCCGTGCCTGCAAGGCTATCAACTATGTAAGGAGGTGAATCATGCGAAGCCTTTCGCTGTACCGCAAGTATTTTAAAGACAATATGTTCCTGCGCTTCACGCTGATCGTGTCCTGTATCTTCATAGCCACCATTATCGCCTTCTCTTACCTGGTGCTGCTGTTAATCTCGGATTCGGCAGTGCAGCGCCAGATGGATATCCAGCGCAAGAGTATGGAGAGCATCAGCAATTATGTGGAGAACAAATATCAATCCGTTCAGGATATGCTCCGTGATGTATACCGGGACGCGAGTCTGGCCAGTAATACGACCTTCCTGCTGGAGAATCCCTTAAGCGATTATATCGAGCACCGGCTGGACCGCTTTCTGCTGGGGGAACAGTCTACCTCGAACGCCATCCAGTATTTCCAGAACAAGATTGACGATGATCCCGACATCCGCGGCCTGATCCTGTACAGCGCCAACCAGCAGGTGATGTATTATTACGACAACCGCAGGCAGTTCGAGCGGATCTCGACCAATGCGGCGCATTCCTTCGTCCCCGATTCGATGGTTCTGGGTGAGGAGAGTGTTGTCTCTGTTCCGAATATTTGGGTGCTGAAAAGTATAGGGATGCCGACAGCCCCAATGTTCTCTGTGAAAATACCCATCAACAATAAGTCCTCCCTGCTTAATATCGGCCAGCTGCTGGTCTACTTCGACTCCGAGGCGATCTGGCAGGCCATGAATAACTATAAGCAGGATTTCAAAGGCGACATCCTCGTGCTCTCCGCCCAGAATGAAGTCATCTTCGATTCCTCGGGTAAGGGGTATGGCCGGAAGCTGCCGAAGCTGCAAGGGATTAACGCCGGCGAGGAGTTTACGATAGAGGGGATGGTCGTTACAAGCCAGACGCAGAGCCAGGCCGGGTATACAGTAGTCAGTCTGATCTCCAAAAAGGAGCTGGCTGAGACCTATAGCAGTGCGCGGAGCACCATTGTGTCCATCGCACTCGTCTGTATTCTGTTTGCCGTGCTGCTGCCGGCGATGTTCATTTCTAATTTTGCCAAACGGACCCACCGTATTATCCGCTTCACCCGCAAAGTCAAGAACGGGGATCTGAACACCCGGATTGTGGACGGCAAGGAAGATGAATTAGGCCAGATTGCCAAAAGCTTCAACAGCATGCTGGATGAACTCAATCAGTATATTGACCAGGTCTATAAGGCGGAAATCAAACAGAAGCATACGGAGATCGCTACACTGGAGGCCAGGGTGAATCCGCATTTTCTGTATAATACATTGGAAGTCATCAGGATGCGGGCGATTTCCAGCGGGGCGAAGGATGTAGGTGAGATGATCTACAGCCTGTCCATGCTGTTCAAGTCGTACGTCCGTCCGAAGCTGAAATATACGTTCAAGGATGAGCTGGAGGCCTGTCGTCTGTATCTGGAATTATTCCGTATCCGGTACAAGGACAGGTTCGCGTATACCATCGAATGCAGCCCAGAGCTGGAAGAGCTTCCTGTACTCAAAATGTCGCTGCAGCCGGTCATTGAGAACTATGTTCTGCACGGCATGCGGACAGGGCAGACTGATAATGTGATCCGTATTGTGATCACAGCGGAGCCGGAGAGTATCCGCGCGGTGGTTACGGATAACGGCAAAGGGATCGCGGAGGAGCGGCTGGCCCGGCTCCGCGGGGTGCTGGAGGATCACGGCGAATTGTCCGGGTCCGAGTCGTTCGGGCTGCGCAGCATACATGAGCGGCTGAGACTGATGTACGGCAAGCCTTACGGCTTAGAGCTGGAGAGTGAGGAGGGCAGCGGAACAGTGGTTACGATTACTTTTCCATACCCGCCGAAGGAGGAGAACGCAGATGTATAAGGTGTTTATTGTGGATGATGAGCCGTTCATTCTGAGCGGCCTGCAGGATATATTGGACTGGGAGGAGCTGGGCCTCACGATTGCGGGGCAGGCGGAGAACGGGCAGGAAGCGCTGGAGCAGCTGCGGGAGATTCCCGCTGATATTCTGATTACCGATATCTCCATGCCGGTGATGACCGGCCTTGAGCTGATCCGCGCTGTCCGGGAATTCCGCCCGGATCTGAAGGTGGTGGTGCTGAGCGGCTTCGATGAATTCATGTATGTGAAGGAAGGCTTGGCGCTCGGGATCGAGAATTATCTGCTGAAGCCGATTAATCTGGAGGAATTCCAGCAGACGCTGGAGACGATTGTGGAGAAGCTGAACGTCTCCAGGCTGGATATGCAGTGGTGGGAATATACGAATTCCGTGCTGAAGGATAATGTGCTGCTGCGCTGGCTGCGGGGGCAGATTGATCCGCAGGAGCGCTCCGAACGGCTGAATCTGATCGGCCTGCCGCTCACCAGCCGTTATGTGCAGGTTGCCCTGCTACAGGTAGAGCCGGCAACGGATACCTTCAGGAAGAGGGTATCCGATCTGGCAGAGGCAGAGGCTTCGTTCTTCATGTTCTGGGATTCGGACAATGATCTGGTGCTGATACATAACTATGAAGAAGCCTCCGCCGGAGCGGCGGAGATGGCATTCATGCTGGAGGAGATTACCGGCTTATGCACCGGCGGTGAGAAGCTGCGCGCAGCCGTAGGCCCGCCTGTGTATGGGGTGGACGCCGCTCCCGCAAGCTACGAGCAGGCGAAGCAGGCACAGGAGTTCCTGGAGATTCACCCGGAGCGCAGCATCATCTATTATGAGCAGCTGAGGGACCGGAAGGAGGATCTGGGGGCGGTTCTGCCGGAGGACTGGAGCGATTACGCCAAGCTCATTATGTCCAAGAATGCGGCGGGGCTGTCGGAGCAGCTGGAGCTCTATTTCTCGTCTCCTGCAATGGAAGGGTTAACGCCAGCGATGCTGGAGGAGATCTCGCTGGAATGGATTCTGTTCTTCCGGGTGCTGATCAAGGATATCCGCAGTGAAACGGAGCGGGAGTGTATTGCCGAGGGCTTGACGGCGATCCGCCGGGCGAATTCGCTGCCCGCACTGTCGGCTGCGCTCCGGCAGACCTCGGCAGGCATCATCGGGATGCTGGACCGGGAGCTGAAGAGCCCGGTGGTGAATCAGGTGCTGAATTATATCGCGAAATCGTACAGTGAGGACCTGTCGCTGAAGAAGCTGGGCTTCATGTTCAACATTCATCCGGTGTATCTGGGACAGCTGTTTCACAAGACGACCGGCGAATCCTTTGCGGAATATATGAACCGCTACCGGATCGATAAGGCCAAGGAACAGCTTCGCACGACGAACCTGAAGGTGCATGAAATTGCAAGAGCCGTGGGATACTGGGAAATGGGATACTTCTACAAGCAGTTCAAGAAATATGTCGGGATCTCCCCGACAGAGTTCAAGGGGCTGCTTTGAAGGCAGCTCTTTTTGAAAAGAAAAGAAATTATATGTTAGGTACGGAGTTATTTTTCTTTATTTCATACCTGAAAAACTATAGTTTCTCTTCTATTTGAAACTGCTTTCATCTTATAAAGTTAAGGTATAGCCCAAGGAAACCAGCAGCCGGAAATGCCCGGCAGGCCTGAATTTTCCGGACAGCTAATTAAAAGGGGGTACGGCAAATGAGTAAGAAAAAGAAACACTTCTCCTTGTTGTTGACAACGCTTTTAACCGTTTCACTGGCGCTGACGGCGTGCGGGGGGAACAGTAAGAACAATGCAGGCGGGGAAGCAGCTTCAGGCGGCAATAAAGCCTCGGAGACTACCGAAAAGCCAGTGGAACTGATCTGGTACACGATCGGGCCGCCGCAGAAGGATATGGACAAGGTCCTCACAGAAGTCAATAAATACACACTTGAGAAAATCAACGCCACACTCGATATCAAAATGCTCGACTTCGGGGACTATACGCAAAAAATGCAGGTTATGGCTGCTTCCGGTGAGCCGATGGATATCCTGTTCACCTCGTCCTGGGCCTTCGATTATGTGCAGAATGCACGTAAGGGCGCCTTCCTGCAGCTCGATGATCTGCTGAAGAATCAGGGCAAGGGCATTGTGGATACCATTGATCCGGCCTTCCTGGAAGGCTCCAAGGTAGACGGCCACAACTATGCGATTCCGGCCAACAAAGAGCTTCCGGCCCAAGAGGTCTTCCGCTTCAACAAGGAGCTGCTCGACAAACACAAGCTGGATATCACCAGCGTGAAGACGATGGCGGATCTGGAGCCGCTGCTCAAAACGATCAAGGAAAACGAGCCTGGAGTCACTCCTTACGCGATGGTCAAGGACTTCATGCCGATTATGCCTTTTGACTATGTGATCGAGAAGATGCCGATGGCTGTCTATATGGACACCAAGGACTACAAAGTAGTTAACATCCTGGAAACGCCTGAGATCAAGGAAGCGCTCAAGACCGTCCGCAAATTCTATCAGGCGGGTTACATCTCCCCTGAAGTAGCGACTACCTCATCGGTAGATGATTTGTACAAAGCCGGCAAATGGTTCACTGACCGTGCATCCACCCAGCCGATGGCCGACAATCTGTGGTCCGCAAGCTACGGGTATCCGGTGGTATCGACACCAGCCAGCCAGCCTTATATCTACAACTGGTCCGTAATGGGCTCCATGCAGGCGATCTCGGCTAACTCCGAGTACCCTGAGAAAGCGATGGAATTCCTGAACCTGCTGAACACAGATCCTAAGCTGCGCAACATGATTGACTCCGGGATCGAGGGTGTACATTACGAGAAAATCAGCGACAACATGATCAAGAACCTGCCGGATGCGAAGAACTACGACATGCCGACATTCTCCCTGGGTAACATCATGATCAACTATCTGAATGAAGGCGACCCTGAGAACAAATGGGAAGAATTCAAGAAGTTCAATGATGCCGGTATCAACGCACCGCTGCTCGGCTTCAACTTCGATACGTCCAAGGTGACGAATGAAATCGCCGCTGTTCAGAACGTGAAGGAAGAATTCTGGGCACCGCTGATGACCGGATCTGTAGATTCGGAAGAGTACCTGACCAAGGCTAACGAGAAGCTGAAAGCTGCCGGTCTGGATAAAATTATTGCTGAAGCTCAAACGCAGATCGACGCCTGGAAAGCAGCGAATAATAAGTAGCATTCTATTAGAGGATCGGGCGGGTGATTAGACTTTGCCCGATCTTTTTGTATCAACGGAAGAAGAATTTTCCGGCATAGGAGGAACTAGAAGTATGGGGAAAATAGGAAAGTCCGCCAAGGATATATTGAGAAACAAAGTGCTGCTGTTTATGGTTCTGCCGGGCACACTGTGGTTTTTATTCTTCTCTTACCTGCCGATGGTGGGTACGGTTATTGCGTTTAAGGAGTACCGCTTCAGCCGGGATGGCTTCTGGGCCAGCATCATCAACAGCAAGTGGGTCGGCTGGGATAATTTCAAGTTTCTGTTCAGCACCAATGATGCCTATCTGATCACACGCAATACCCTTTTATATAATATAGCCTTCATTGGCCTGGGCCTGATTCTGTCCGTGCTGATGGCGGTGGTGCTGTCCGAGATTGCCAATAAAAAACTAGCCAAGTTCTATCAGACAGGCATGTTCCTGCCGTACTTTCTGTCCTGGGTCGTTGTAGGATACTTCGCGTTCAGCTTCCTGAGCTCGGAGCGGGGGCTGCTTAATGCCATGTTCGGCAGCAATATCTCCTGGTACTCGGAATCGAAATACTGGCCGTTCATTATTATATTCGTCTTTCTATGGAAGGCCGTCGGCTATAACAGCGTGGTCTATCTCGCCGCAATTATGGGCATAGACAAGTCCCTGTACGAAGCCGCGATGATCGACGGAGCCAGCAAGCTCCAGCAGATCCGCAGCATCACGCTGCCGATGCTGAAGCCGATTATTATCATTATGACGCTGCTTGCGATCGGGAAGATTTTCTATGCCGACTTCGGGCTGTTCTATCAGGTGCCGAGAGATTCTGGGACGCTCTACAGTGTGACCAACGTAATCGATACTTATGTATACCGTGGACTTAAGACTACCGGCGAGATCGGAATGAGTACGGCTGCGGGCTTGTATCAATCAGTGGTCGGGTTCGTGCTGGTTCTTACCTCTAATTACATCGTGCGCAAATTCGATAAGGACAGTGCATTATTCTAGGGAAAATGAAGGAAAGTGAGGTCATCCAAATGTCTGCTAATGCTGCGAAATCGCGCGATTTCCATCGCCTGTCGCCGGTGCTCAATACCATCTTCAACTGTATCGCCGGAGGCTTTGCCATCCTGTGTATCTTCCCGTTCCTGTTCGTTGTCCTTATCTCGTTCACGGACGAAGGGGCGCTTGCGCGGGACGGCTACCGGTTAATTCCGGCCAAATGGAGTCTGGAAGCCTACAAATATGTATTTAGCTCAGGGGACACGCTGCTCCGTTCTTACGGAGTGACCATTGCGGTAACGGTCATTGGTACAATTGTCAGCCTGCTGATTATTTCACTTTATGCCTATGCCATTTCACGTAAAAGCTTCAAATACCGCAATTTCTTCGCGTTTTTTTCCTTCTTCACCATGCTGTTTAACGGCGGGCTGGTTCCGACCTATATTGTCGTGACACAGATGCTGGGCCTGAAGGACAGCATTTGGGCGCTGGTGCTGCCGCTGGCGGTGAATGCTTTTTACATTATGATTCTGCGTACCTTCTACATCACCAGCGTACCGGATGCTCTGATCGAGTCGGCCAAAATCGACGGCGCCGGAGAGTTCCGCACCTTCCTGGGAATCGTGCTGCCGCTGTCCCTACCGGGTCTTGCTACGATCGGTCTGTTCAGCACCTTGGGGTACTGGAATGACTGGTTCAACGCGCTGCTCTATATTGACAATCCGAATCTGGTGCCGCTGCAGTCCATGCTGATGCGGATTGAGACAAGCATGCAGTTCATTCTGCAGAACTCACAGAACAGTTCATTAAGCCTGGAGGCCCTCCGCAACATGCCTCAGGATACCTCGCGTATGGCGATGGTGGTACTGGCGACCGGACCGATTATCTTCGCGTATCCGTTCTTCCAGCGTTACTTCATTCAGGGTCTTACGGTTGGAGCGGTTAAGGAGTAGGGGCTGTTTAGATTGAACTTTGAAAAAAAAGCAGGGAAAAGTGGCGGAGGGGAATTTTGGCACTGTAGGAGCGATAGCGTTCGCCTTTGTCACCGGATTTCCACCGCGAACAGCGGGTTAAATCAAGAAATCTGGGGACAACAGCGACCGGAAGGCCAAACATTCTCTGGAGTCACGGCTAACCCGGAATAAAAGAATAGAGAACAAAGGGAGAGAGGGTGGAGCCAGGATGTTATATAGAGACCGTACACAGCCCGTCAAGGAGCGGACGAAGCATCTGCTTGGGCTGATGACGCCGGAAGAGAAGGTCGGCCAGCTGGTGCAGCTGTTCGGATGGCAGACCTATAATCATACAGATGGAACCATTGAATTGACAGAAGACTTCAAGCGCCAGATCCGCGAAGGCGGTGTCGGCGCATTATACGGAACCCTGCGTGCCGATCCCTGGACAGGGGTTACGCTGGAGAGCGGGCTGGATGCGCGGGCTGGAGCGGAGGCCGTCAATGCGATTCAGCGTTATGCGCTGGAGCATTCCAGGCTGGGCATTCCGCTGCTGATTGGCGAGGAATGCTCGCACGGGCATATGGCCATCGGGGCCACGGTATTTCCGGTTCCGCTGCTGATCGGCAGTACCTGGAATGTAGACCTCTACCGGGAGATGTCCCGGGCAGTCGCGCGGGAGACCCGTGCTCAAGGCGGAGCCGTGACGTATTCCCCTGTGCTGGATGTGGTGCGTGATCCGCGCTGGGGCCGGACCGAGGAATGCTTCGGGGAAGATCCGTATCTCATCGGCGAATATGCCGTAGCGTCTGTGGAAGGACTACAGGGCGACCGGCTTGACAGCGCGTCCAGTGTGGGGGCAACCCTCAAGCACTTCGTAGCCTATGGCAGCTCGGAGGGCGGCCGCAATGCCGGGCCGGCGCATATCGGCAAGCGGGAGCTGCTGGAAGTCGATATGTACCCGTTCCGCAAAGCGGTGGAAGCCGGTGCGGTCTCCATCATGCCGGCCTATAACGAGATTGACGGCGTGCCTTGTACCACGAACAGGGAGCTGCTGGAAGAGATTCTGCGCGGCGAATGGGGCTTCCAGGGCATGGTCATTACCGATTGCGGCGCGATCGATATGCTGGCCTCGGGCCATGATACAGCGGACAGCGGGGAGGATGCAGCCGTACAGGCACTCACCGCCGGGATTGATATGGAGATGTCCGGCGTGATGTTCGGCGGATATCTGCTGGAGGCGCTGCGTTCCGGTCGGCTGGAGGAGAAGCTGGTGGATCAGGCAGCGGCACGGGTGCTGGAGCTGAAGTTCCGGCTGGGCCTGTTTGAGCAACCATATGCCGATCCCGATGCAGCAGAGCAGGTAATCGGCAGTGCAGAGCATGCAGAGCTGGCGCGGAGTGTTGCGGCAGAGGGAATTGTGCTGCTGAAGAATAACGGCATTCTTCCGCTGGCTAAGGACAAGAGTAAGATTGCGGTGATCGGGCCGAACGCAGACATCGGCTACAATCAGCTCGGCGATTACACCTCGCCGCAGCCGCGTGACCGGGTGACAACGGTGCTGGCCGGGATACGGGCCAAGCTTGCCGCGCAGCCGGAGCGTGTAGCTTATGCGCCGGGCTGCCGGATCAAAGACAGCTCCACCGAGGGCTTCGAGCTTGCGCGTAAGGTAGCAGCCGAAGCGGATATCATTGTGCTTGCCCTGGGCGGGTCAAGTGCCCGTGACTTCGGCGAAGGCAGCATCGATCTGCGGACTGGAGCCTCCAAGGTGACAGAGAATGCACTTAGCGATATGGACTGCGGCGAAGGCATCGACCGGATGTCGCTGCATCTGTCCGGTGTTCAGCTGGAGCTGATGAAGGAGCAGAAGGCGCTCGGCAAGCCGGTAGTCGTCGTATATATCAACGGCCGTCCCA
Source organism: Paenibacillus sp. FSL H8-0122 (assembly GCF_038005345.1). Classification (NCBI taxonomy): domain Bacteria; kingdom Bacillati; phylum Bacillota; class Bacilli; order Caryophanales; family Paenibacillaceae; genus Paenibacillus; species Paenibacillus sp. FSL H8-0122. Next base: position 1,463,343 of record NZ_JBBOTB010000001.1, read on the forward strand.
TTGCCGAGCCGTGGATCGATGAGCAGGCGGATGCCATTCTGGAAGCCTGGTATCCGGGGCAGGAAGGCGGCCACGCCATTGCCGACATTCTGTTCGGTGATGTCAATCCGTCCGGCAGGCTGACTCTCTCCCTCCCTGAGGATGTAGGACAGCTGCCAGTATATTACTTAGGCAAACGTTCCCGGGGAGTACGCTATCTGGAAGGGAATTCGCAGCCGCGTTATCCGTTCGGCTTCGGACTCAGCTACACCGAATTCAGCTATAGCGGACTCCAGGTCGAGCCGGCAGTAATCACAGCAGATGGGACAGCTGAGGTTACAGTGGAAGTAGAGAATACAGGCTCCCGCAGCGGTGCGGAGGTCGTGCAATTATATATTTCCGATCTGGTCAGTAAGGTAACGAGACCGGCCAAGGAACTCAAGGGCTTCCGCAAGATCGCACTGGAGCCGGGCGAGAAGCAGACGGTGACCTTCACGCTGAGTGCAGAGCATCTGAGCTACATCGGGCCGGAGTATGTACCAGTAGTCGAGCCGGGAAGCTTCCGCATCGGGGTCGGCAGGAATGTGAACGACACGCTGAATATAGATCTTACGGTCATGGAGGATTAGAGATGGAGCAGATCAACATCGAACGGATTAACCGGTTCATTCGGGAGTGCTCACAGCAGCAGTGGCTGGAATACCGGGTGCTTGACGACTGGAAGGTCTTCTCCACCATCTACCGACAGCCGGGCCACTATGACGAAGCACAGCCTTATTCTGGCAGTGAATCGTTCGGATTGTTTCCGAGTGTGCAAGGCACCACCTATTACTTCCGCACTACTCTGGATATCCCGGCGGACTGGACCGATAGGGATACCGGACTGATCTTCCACTCCGGCGGCGAAGGCCTGCTGCGAGTGAACGGAGCCTCGCGGCAGGGACTGGACCGCAATCATACCTATGCTTCCCTGAACCCGGAGACGGGCGGCAGACACCCGGAGCTTGAGATTGAGCTCTATGATCCGATCCCTGAGCCGGATGATCCCCTGAACAAGCAGGCGGTCATTCAGCCGCCGGTCCGGTCGATCACCGCCGCGCTGGTCAGAGCGAACCTGCCGGTGCAGTCGCTGATGTATACGGTGACCGTCATCCGGGATTCCATGCTGCTGCTGCCGGAGCAGGACTTCCGGCTCGTCCGTGTGCTGGAGGCGCTGCATCAGGCGATGGATGCATATGTGAATTTGAGGCCTGACGTTTCGCAGGCTGGCAAGGAGATAGAGAAGATTGAGCAGGAGCTGGCCGCGAAGGTGCAGGCCATCGGCGGCAACAGCGAGGGCTTCATTCATATGATCGGGCAGTCGCATATTGATATTGCCTGGTTATGGCCGACCCGCGAGACGGTACGCAAGACCAGCCGGACCTTCTCGACGGTACATGCCCTGATGGAGGAGTACCCGGAATACCGCTATGCCCAGAGCCAGCCGCAGCTGTTCGCTTATCTGAAGGACAATGATCCTGAGCTGTACGCGAAGGTGAAGGCGCGGATTCAGGAAGGCCGCTGGGAGCTGGTCGGCGGCATGTGGGTCGAGCCGGATCTGAATATTCCGAGCGGGGAATCCCTGATGCGGCAGATGCTGTACGGGCAGCGCTTTTACCAGGAGGAGTTCGGACAGCAGTCCGAGATTGAATGGCTGCCGGACACCTTCGGCTATTGCGCCTCTCTGCCGCAGATCCTGAAGCACGGCAAGGTCCGTTACTTTATGACAACGAAGCTTGGATGGAATGACACGAACCTGTTCCCGTATGATCTGTTCCACTGGGTCGGAATCGACGGGACAGCGCTATTATCCTATATGAACCATGGCGTGAATGAGAGTACGCTGCCGAAGGATATCCATGAGCACTGGCAGTCCTACCGCCAAAAAGCCGTTCACAGCGAGCAAATGCTGCTCTACGGACACGGCGACGGCGGCGGGGGCGTGACGCGGGAGATGCTTGAATACCTGTCGCGCTCGGAGCTGATGGTGGGTCAGCCTGCCTCCGGCTACAGCACGGCGGCGGATTTCTTCGCCGGCATCGAGCAGGCTGCACCTGAGCTGCCGGTCTGGCAGGGCGATCTATACCTCGAGCTGCACCGGGGAACTTATACAACTCATGCGCGCAACAAGCGCAATAACCGCAAGGCCGAGATTCTGTACCGGGAAGCGGAGCTGTGGCAGACTCTGGCCGGACACCGGCTGACGCCGCAGCGGCGGGAAGAGGTAGGTCAGGCCCTGCATGAAGGCTGGAAGCTGATTCTGCTGAACCAGTTCCATGATATAATCCCCGGCTCGTCGATTCCCGAGGTCTATGAGACTTCGGACAAGGAATACAAGAACATCTTCGTCCTTGGAGAGAGCACCCTGAAGTCCGTTATGGAAGCTGCTGTATCGGATATTGATACCCATGGCGAAGGACAGCCATATGTCATTCTGAACGGACTGGGCTGGACCCGGGACATGGTGGCCGAGCTTGCGGTTGCCTCTGAAGTGGAGCCTGCCGCTGTCGCCGTCTATGACGGGAACGGAACACGGCTTCCGGCAGAGCTGACTACAGCAGGAAAGCGGACAGTTCTGCGCGTCCGGGTGCCGGAGGTTCCGGCATTCGGTTATGCAACCGTGTGGCTGCGGGAAGCGGAGCAGCAGGGGGCGGATACATCGGATGCAGGCAACAACTCAATCTCTGCGGCGAACTCCGCTACATTCGAAGATCGCTGGGAGACCGGTTATTACCGGCTTCAGTTCAATGAGCTGGGCGAAATCATCAGCCTGTATGACAAGGAAGCCGGGCGTGAGATTGTGAAGTCTGGTGAAGCCTTGAACCGGCTGCATTTCTTCCATGACCGGCCGATTCTATGGGATGCCTGGGATATTGACAGCCGGTATGAGGAGCAGCCTGCCGGAGCAGCGGTTCTGCTGGAGAAGCGGCTGCTGTCCTCAGGACCTGTCTGTGATGTGCTGAGCTTCCGCTGGAGTCTCGGACAATCGGAAATACAGCAGGAGCTGATCCTGTACCATGCCGACAAGCGGATCGACTTCAAGACGAAGGTCCAGTGGCACGAAGCACACAAGCTGCTGAAGGTTGGCTTCCCGATTGATGTAGTGACCAGCAAGGCCACGTATGAGATTCCGTTCGGCGCATTGGAGCGGACCACGCACCGCAACACCAGCTGGGAGCAGGCGCAGTATGAGGTCTGCGGGCACCGTTATGCCGATGTGTCAGAGCATGATTACGGCGTCAGCCTGCTGAACGACTGCAAATACGGCTATGACACGCAGGGCAGCACCATCCGTCTGTCCCTGCTGCGCGCCCCGCGCTGGCCGGATCATTCGGCGGATCAGGGAGAGCATGAATTCACTTATTCGCTCTACCCGCATACCGGAGACTGGCGTACGGCGCATACTCAGCGCAAGGCCGCCGAGCTGAATCATGCTTCGTATGCTGTAGCCTGCGAGGCGAGTGCGGGACAGCATCCGTCCACTGGCTCCTTCCTTCCCTACGAAGGGAAGCAGGTAGTGCTGGATACCGTCAAGCTGGCGGAAGATGGACGCGGCAGCATCCTGCGGCTGTATGAATCAGCCGGTGGACGCGAGACCGTGCGGATCAGCTGGCCGTTGCCGCACTCGGCGATCTACCTGTCTAATGCGCTGGAGGAAGAGACCGAGCTGCTGCCGGATGAAGACGGCATGCTGACGCTAGACTTCCATCCGTTCGAGATTAAGACGATTAAGATTATTCATGCTGAATAGAAGCACATGAGGGGCTGAGTGTAAGGTACTCGGATAGTTGCAGAACGTACAATTAAAAACAGCGGAAATGCATTCTTTTATTGTATAAGTGTAGTCTGTACAACTAAAAATGCCCAAAAGGGTGAGAATTAACAGCTTATCGATTTTTAAATGTATGAAATGCAACTAAACGGTTTGTCGGCTATAAATCAGATGCTTTAGTTGTACAATTTGCAATTAAACCTATCGCAACTCCCGCTCTCATCAAGAAATCTGGGGATGGGCAGCTGCTGGAAGTCCAAACATTCACCGCAGTGACGAGTGAGCTTTAAGTTCGATTTTAAATTCAGCTTCTAAAATTATAGATTAGCGATAAGGAGACTACTATCTTGGAACAATTCAGACTTCCCCGCATCGAGATGCCGGAGCTTACGCTGCCGTCATCCATTCAGGCCGTGCTGGCCGACGCCGAAGCGAAGCTGGCTCACCGGCCCAAGCTCCAGCGGCTGTTCCGCAACTGCTTCCCGAATACACTGGAGACGACTACCAAGCTGCTTGATGACGGAACCACCTTTGTGATTACGGGGGACATCCCGGCCTGCTGGCTGCGCGATTCAGTGGAGCAGGTCATTCATTATGTGCCTTTTGCCGCAGAAGATGCTGACCTCCAGCGGATTATCGGCGGGCTGATCAAGCGCCATACAGAGTATGTGCTGATCGATCCTTACGCCAACGCGTTCAATGAATCGGCCAATGACTGGCACTGGAATGCCGCCGATGTGACGGAGATGTCGCCCTGGGTGTGGGAGCGCAAATTCGAGATCGACTCGCTGTGCTTCGTGATCCGGCTGGCCCATGCTTACTGGGAAGAGACGAAGCAGACCGATTTCTTCACCGCCGATTTCAAAAAAATGCTCCGCGTCATCACCGACCTGTTCAAGCGCGAGCAGCATCATGCCGAGCAGTCCCCGTACCGCTTCACCCGGAACAACGGGATTATAGAGGATTCCATCCGTAACGGCGGCTTGGGGATGCCTGTCAATTACACCGGCATGATCTGGTCCGGCTTCCGCTCCAGCGACGATGCCTGCGATTTCCACTACAACATTCCGGGGAACATGTTCGCCGTGGTGGCGCTGCGGCAGATGCAGGATTTCGCCGAGTGGGTGTTCCGGGACCTGGATTTCCTGGCCGAACTGAAGGAACTGGAGCAGGAGGTTGATCACGGCATCAAGCTGTACGGCACCTACCGCCACCCGGAATTCGGACCGATCTACGCCTACGAGACAGACGGGTATGGCAATTACAGCCTGATGGACGACGCCGGAACGCCGGGCCTGATGTCCATTCCGTACCTGGGCTATCTGAACAATGACGATCCTGTCTATCAGAATACGAGACGGTTCGCGCTGAGCAGCGAGAATCCGTTCTACTTCGAGGGCAAGGCCGCCAAGGGAATTGGCAGTCCGCATACCCCTCCGGGCTACATCTGGCATATGGCGCTGTCGATGCAGGGCATCACGGCAGACAGCAAGGAAGAGCGGCTGGCAGTGATCGCCATGCTGGAAGCAACTGACGCCGATACCGGCTATATGCATGAAGGCTTCCATGCCGACGATCCGGCTGTGTTTACGCGCAAATGGTTCGCCTGGTCGAACAGCTTGTTCTCCCAGCTGATCCTGCGGGCGCTGAAGGAAGACATTCTCTAAGACAAACATACTTTTTTACAGATAAAGGAGACCTGATCATGAGCACAATTATTGGAGAAGCACTACCGAACATCCCTTGGCAGGAGAAGCCTGAGGGCACGAATTCCCCGGTATGGAGATATTCTGCCAACCCGATCATTCCGCGCAACGCCATTCCGAACTCTAACAGTGTATTCAACTCGGCAGTTATCCCGTTTGAGGGCGGGTTCGCTGGTGTGTTCCGCTGTGATTCGCGGTCGGTCAGCATGGACATCTTCGCGGGCTTCAGTGAAGACGGCGTGAACTGGAAGATCAACCATGAGCCTATCGTCTTCGAGGGCGATGAAGAGATCACCAAGCGCGAGTACCGCTATGATCCGCGTGTCTGCAAGATTGATGACCGTTATTATGTATCCTGGTGCAACGGGTATCACGGGCCGACAATCGGCTTGGCATATACATTCGATTTCAAATCCTTCCACCAGCTGGAAAATGCCTTCCTGCCGTATAACCGCAATGGTGTGCTGCTTCCGCGTAAGATTGGCGGCAATTATGCGATGCTCAGCCGTCCGAGTGATACGGGGCATACGCCGTTTGGCGATATTTTTTACAGTGAGAGTCCTGATCTGACCTTCTGGGGCAAGCACCGCTATGTGATGGGTACGGTTGACGGTGATGCTTCCGCGTGGCAGTCCAAGAAAATTGGCCCGGGTCCGATTCCGATTGAAACTGACAAGGGCTGGCTGCTGATCTATCATGGCGTTATCAACACCTGTAACGGATTCGTCTACCGCATGGGTGTCGCGCTGCTGGATCTGGATCAGCCTTGGAAGGTGAAAGCCCGTTCGCGCAACTATATTCTCGGCCCGGAAGAGCTGTATGAATGTGTAGGCGATGTGCCGAATGTAACCTTCCCTTGCGCGGCATTGACTGATGCGGCTACCGGACGAATTGCTATCTACTACGGTTGTGCGGATACGGTGACAGGACTGGCCTTCACGACCGTGGATGAGCTGATCAGCTATATGGAGGAATATCCGCTGGAGATTGAGGGGTAACCGATTATGACCACAAAACAGACGGCACATATTATCTCGCATACGCACTGGGACCGGGAATGGTATCTGCCTTATGAGCGCCATCACATCCGGCTGATTCAACTGGTGGACACTTTGCTGGACACGCTGGAGCAGAACCTGGACTTCCGCAGCTTTTTCTTCGACGGCCAGACGATTATCATCGAGGATTATCTGCAGGTCCGCCCGGAGAACCGGGAACGCCTGATACGGCATATCCGGGAGGGCCGGATTTACATCGGGCCTTGGTATATTCTGCAGGATGCTTATCTCACCAGCCCGGAAGCCAATGTGCGTAACCTACAGCTGGGTCATCAGGATGCGGCAGTCTATGGGGAAGTGTCCAAAATCGGCTATTTCCCGGACACCTTCGGCCTGACCGGACAGATTCCGCAGCTTATGCAGCAGGCCGGCATCACTAACGCCTTCTTCGGGCGCGGGGTGAAGCCGACAGGCTTCAACAATATGGTCTCGGATGACGGCTATGAATCCTCGTTCTCGGAGCTGGTGTGGGAGGGGCCGGACGGCTCGCAGGTGCTGGGCATCCTGTTCGCCAACTGGTATTCTAACGGGAATGAGGTTCCGGTGGAATTAGAGGAGGCCCGCCGCTTCTGGGAGCGCAAGCTGGGCGATGCCCGGCAGTATGCAGCGACCGACCAGCTGCTGTTCATGAACGGCTGCGATCACCAGCCGCTGCAGACCGACCTGCCGGAGGCGATCCGCACGGCGGAGAAGCTGCACCCGGAGGTCAACTTCGTTCATTCCAACTTCCCGGACTATATCCGGGCAGTGGAAGCTTCACTGGCTGGCCGCAGCCTGTCCACCGTGAAGGGCGAGCTGCGCAGCCAGCGCACCGACGGCTGGGGAACGCTGGTTAATACAGCGTCAGCCCGGGTATACCTGAAGCAACTGAACCAACGGGGTCAGGCGATGCTGGAGAAGGTCGCCGAGCCGCTGGCCGTGATCGCGAAGCTGCACGGCGGAGAGTATCCGCAGCATCTGCTGGATTATGCGTGGAAGACGCTGCTGCAGAACCATCCGCATGATTCCATCTGCGGCTGCAGCGTGGATGAGGTGCACCGTGAGATGGTTACCCGCTTCGACAAGAGCTATCACATGGCCGAGGGCATTGTAGCGGATAGTATGCAGGCGATCACCGCAGCGGTCGATACCTCCGGCTTCGCCGCTTACGGCGAAGAGGCCCTTCCGCTCGTGGTAACCAATATCAGCGGCTGGAGCCGCACCGGCACGGTGACCGTAGAGCTGGATGCGGCCCGCCAGTATCTGCGCGATGGCCTGCCGCTTGAAGAGAATGCCCGGTTGATGAAAGCCGTGGACCTGGCCGGACGGGTCTTGGTCGATGAACAAGGCCAGCCGGTTCCTTGTACGGTGGAGGATCTCGGCCTGTCCTTCGGCTATGACTTGCCGGATGACCGTTTCCGCCAGCCGTATAGCTGCCGCAAGGTGCGGCTGACCTTCGAGGCAGCGGATGTGCCTGCCCTGGGGCTGCGCACCTATGCCTGGGTTCGTCCGCTTGGAGCGAACGCCGCTGATGTTGCCGGAAGCGCTCCGGCGGCGAACCTGGAAGCTATGGCTTCCGTCCCAGCTTCGCTGGTTCAAGGCGCGCACGTGCTGGAGAACGATACGCTTCGGGTAGAGGTTATGGCTGACGGCTCCTTCACACTGGAGCATAAGCCGAGCGGCAAGATCTACCGTGACCTTGGTGTCTATGAGAACACAGGTGACATCGGGAACGAATATATGTACAGACAGCCTGCGGGTGAAGTGCCGATGACGACTCTCGGCCTTAACGCGGATATCGCTGTTATTGAAGATACGCCATACCGGGCTTCCATCGAAATCACCCATGAATGGGAGATTCCGGCCTCGGCCGATGCCCTGCTGGAAGAAGAGCAGCGGGCGCTGGTCTATTACCCGGAGCGGCTGGCGCAGCGCGCTGCCGCCACGGTAACCTTGAAGCTGCGGACTGTCTTAAGACTAGAACGTAGCGGCAAAGGTCTGGAAGTGAAGAGCTTCATCGATAATACGGCTAAAGACCACCGTCTGCGGATGCTGTTCCCTGCGGATCTGGCTGCAGCCTCGCACCGCGTAGATTCGATGTTCGAGCTGGCGGAGCGTCCGAACGAGCCGGCACCGGAATGGCAGAACCCGAGTAATGCGCAGCATCAGCAGTGCTTCGTGGATGTTGCCGGGGAGAACGCAGGCTTGACGGTCGCTAACCTCGGATTACACGAATACGAGATTCTACGCGATGGCCGCAATACGATTGCCGTTACGCTGCTCCGCAGTGTCGGCGAGATGGGCGACTGGGGCTGGTTCCCTACACCGGAAGCCCAGTGCCTGGGCGAACAGACCGCAGACCTGCTGCTCCTGCCGCATAGCGGGGATGCCGTAACCTCCGGTGCCGCTGCTGCAGCATACCAGTTCCAGATTCCTTGGACCTGTGCGCAGGCAGAGGTTCACACGGGAATGATTCCTGCCGTGTATTCGGCCGTCCGCTGGAGCGGCGCGACCGCTGCGTTCTCTTCTATGAAGCTGAACAAGGAACGCGGCGATGTGCTGCTCCGCTGGTTCAACATGACGGGCGAGTCCTGTATACTGGAGCTGGAACCAGCGCTTCCTGCTGCCGCCATCTATGCTTCAAATGTACTGGAAACAGAAGGGGAAGAGCTTCAGCTAGAAGGAGCCGCTTCGCTGAAGCTTCCGCTTGGCGGACATGAGATTACAACGGTTGGTATCCGGCTGAGCTGATCCAGGCGAAGAAGGAAGAGGTGAGAAAAGTATGGGGATGGATATGGATGAACCATTAGATCGGCAAACCTCCAATAACGGCCCGCTTACCGGTGTACAGCAGCAGATTGCGGCGGTAGCCGGGGGACAATGGCGCTTGTCTGCCGGGTTCAAAGCGCGAATTGTGGACAATGCGAGATCGGATAATAACAGTGTTCTGAACGAAACAGTCTTTATGGTTCTGGGCCAATTCTCGGGCATTTTGACCCCCGCTGACTACATCATGACTCTTGTTCACGGGGGCGCGGAGCCTCCCGCTTCAGGCGATATCGTCATTGAGCTGACGGATCATGAAGCAGCGGGAGACCTGGACAGCCAGGAAGCTTACGTCATTGACATCGGGACTTATGCGAAGATCACCGCCGCAAGTGAACGGGCCGTGATGTATGGTCTGTGGACATTGCTGCAGCGGCTGGCAGATGACGGCTCCGTGCCTTGCGGCACCATCACCGATTACCCTGTCATTCGAGAGCGGGCGCTGCATATCGACATTGGCCGCAAATTCTACAGCCAAGACTGGCTCCTGGAGCGGATTAGAGAGATGTCCCGGCTGCGGCTGAATACGCTGCAGCTGCATTTCTCCGAGAATGAAGGCTTCCGCTTGATGAGTGAGAGCCATCCCGAGGTAGTGTCAGATCACTATTTAACCAAGCAGGAAATGAAGGCGATTATCCTTACGGCACAGAGATATCATGTGGATATTATCCCATTACTGGATTCACCGGGGCATCTGGGACAGGCGCTCCGCACTCATCCCGAGTGGCTGCTTAAGGATGCAGCGGGAACTCCGGCTCCGGGGGCGCTGGATATTACGAATCCGGCAGCCCGCCGGTTCGTGCTGGACCTGATTGACGAATACGCGGAGTTATTTGCCGGCAGCCGCTATTTTCATATCGGCGGGGATGAATTCATTAACTTCGCGGAGTTCGATAAGTACCCGCAGCTTGCGGAGTATGCCCGGAATGTGCTGGACATCAGCGGAGGCACGGGCGTGGATACTTATATCGATTACCTTAACGAGGTTGCTGAACATCTGGAGTCGAAGGGCTGGACCGTCCGTGCCTGGAATGATGGCCTCTATCGTGCGGATCAGATTCAGCGGGTCGCGCCCAAGCCGTCCATCCAGATCACGTATTGGACGAAGTGGCACCCGATGATGGCCCCGGTGGAAGACATTCTCGCCAAGGGGCATCAGGTAATCAACTACAATGATGGCTACTTGTATTATGTGCTGGGTGAACATGCAGGCTACACGTATCCGACTGGCGAGAAAATCCGCGCCTCCTGGCATCCCGGCCTGTTCCCGAACCGTACCGGGGAAGCTAAGCAGGAATACACCGGAGCCTATCCGCGTGAACTCATCGGCAGCACCTTCTCCATCTGGAGCGATAAGCCGGAAGCGCAGAGCGAAGCGGAAGTAGCGTCAGGCCTGCGCGGACCGCTGCGGGCGATGGCGGAGCTGGCTTGGCTGGGGAAGCGGGATACGGCTGAATAGATGGCTGAATAGATGGCTGAATAGATGGCTGAATAGACAGCAGAGTAGACAAATTGTATATTCTTTATGATTGCAGCAACGGATACCTTTCTTTTTAGAGGGAGGTCCGTTGCTGTTTTTTGTCTGAACGCGGAAAACCGACCATATTGGGCGTGAGGGAGGCATGTGGTCCAAATGTAATCGAAAAACCGACTACATTGGGCGTGACGGGGGCGCGTGGTCCAAATGTAATCGAAAAACCGACTACATTGGGCGTGAGGGAGGCATGTGGTCCAAATGTAATCGAAAAACCGACTACATTGGGCGTGGCGGAGGCGCGTGGTCCCAATGTAATCGAAAAACCGACTACATTGGGCGTGGCGGAGGCGTGTGATCCAAATGTAATCGAAAAACCGAACATATCATAATGCCTAAATATCTTAAATTCACATTGTATTCATTTATGCTATCATATTACTCAAAAAAGACAGGCGGTGCAGGTGTGCAGAACATCAAAGTCTATCATTACGATGCGTTCAGCAGCATTCCAAACAAAGGGAACCCGGCAGGGGTTGTCCTGGACGGCGGAGCACTCTCGGAGGAGCAAATGCAGGAGATTACAGCGAAGGTGGGCTTCAATGAGACGGCGTTTCCGTTAAAATCCACCCAGGCGGATCTCAGAATCCGCTATTTTACCCCGGGGCATGAGATCAATCTCTGCGGCCACGGGACCATGGCGTTGTTGTATGCCCTGAAGACGAAGGGGCTGCTGGGAGACGCCAGTGAGTTGAACATCGAGACTAAGGCAGGGATTCTCCCGGTCCGTTTCACAGAAGATCACGACAGCCTCTATATGACGATGAGACAGGCCAGTCCGCAGTTTCAACCCTTTAACGGATCGCTTGAAGACCTGGCCCGCTCGATCGGCCTCGAACCCGGCGATCTGGATGAGATGCTGCCCGTAATGTACGGCAGTACAGGCACATGGACCTTAATCGTCCCCGTCAAAAGCCTGTCCGCCTTCAACCGGATGCAGCCGGACAACAAGCTGTTCCCCGAGGTGCTGAAGGAGATGCCCCGCTCATCCATTCACCCGTTCTGCCTGGAGACATATGATCCTGATGCCCATATGCACGCCCGCCATTTCTCCTCTCCGTTCTCCGGTACGATTGAAGACCCGGTTACTGGCACCGCCTCCGGGGTGATGGGAGCTTATTACTCCAGGTACATCGGCGGACAAGGACAAGACCCCTCCTTCGAGCTGCTAATTGAGCAGGGCCAAGAGATCGGCAGGGACGGCAGAGTCAGGGTGTCCGTGTCAGACAACGGCAACACTATAGAAGTGACTGGCAACGCAGTTTATGTGGGTGAATTTGATGTGATGCTGTGATCTCCCTTATTCCTGCGATTTGTCAGTTTTCCCACTTGCCATAATGTAGTCCCGCCTGATAGGCCTGTTCCAGCAACGCCTCACGGTGTCCGGGTGCGGAACTCGCAGTATCGTAGAGGAATTCTACTCTGGAGTCTGTGATTCCGCAATAATCGGCAATCCCTACGTTCAGCAGACGCGTGGTGGCCTCATCATAATTACGTTTCTTCATCTGCTCCTTTGTTACGCCTGCCAGAGCCAGCCACAGCGCACGATAATCATGCAGATTACTTGTGCCGTAGGCAACCCTGTTGTTCAGCACCCGGTCGATATACCCCTTCAGCATGGCTGGCAGATGCCACCACCACAGCGGAAAAACAAAGGCCAGGCCGTCATGCTGCCGCAACCGCTCCATTTCCCGCTCTAATTCAGGAGAATAGGGGTATTCCTGTTCACCTGCAGTCATATGGAGTTCCTCCCGCCCTTGTAGAACAGGGTCAAATCCTATCCCATGCAAATCCAATATCTCATAATCATGGCCGGCCCGGCTCAATCCCTCAGCGAAACGGCGGGCCACCTGGAAGGTCAGGGAATCTTGTCTCGGATGCGATACGACGATTAATACGCTCATGATTGTATCTTCACTACCTTTCTTACTAGCAGGTTTGTAGCCTTGTTCCTTGGCTGATGCTATTATAAACAGGAATCAAATAATCTGGAAGTACGCACTTTGCTGTTCTATAGGAAGGTGTATGTTCCATAGGAACGTTGAGGTTCCCTACATAATGGAGGCAGAAGCAATGACTGAACAGAGTGACGATAGCGTTCCTAAGAAGTATAGAGTCGGAGTAGAGGCGGCGCTGGAAGTGATGGGCGGCAAGTGGAAGCCGCTGATTATCTACCATCTGATGACCGGACCCAAGCGTACCTCCGAGCTGCTGCGGCTCATCCCCGGCATCACCCAGAAAGTGCTGACCGCCCAATTAAGAGGCCTGGAGAACGATGAAATAATCTCGCGGACCATCTACCAGGAGATTCCGCCCAGAGTGGAGTATGAGCTGACGGCCTACGGCTGGGGGCTGAAGCCCGCGCTGGACCTGTTATGCTACTGGGGAGAGGAGCATCTGGACAGGATTCATGGCGACAGGTCCAAGGTGCTGGAGGACTTTTAGGCAGCAGAGAGAGACAGAGAGGAAAGGGGAAAGAGCATGGAGTTTGCAAGTCTAACCACAGTCGTCACCCTCATTAACATCATTCTGGCACTGGGCTTTCTGTTCATTGAGCGCAGGGAGGCGGGGTACACCTGGGCCTGGTTGATGGTACTGTTTTTCATCCCGATTCTGGGATTTGTCTTGTATATCTTCTTCGGACGCAATCTCAAAAAAAGGAATTTCTACAAGCTCTTCATCGAAGAGCAGGAATATGTCCAGGCTGAAGCGGACAAGCAGCTGGCAGCCTTCGCGGAAGGGGCGGATGACCGGTCGCAGCTGCTGCAGAATTATGCCCAGCTCATCAACATGAATATCCGCTCGTCGCACGGCTTGTTATCTAACGATAATGAGATTGTTATTTACAGTGACGGCCATCAGAAGTTCGCCGCATTGTTCGAGGATATCCGGTCTGCCCGCGCAGAGATCAATATTCAGTATTACATCATTCAGCCGGACCAGCTGGGCATGAAGCTGCGTGAAGAGCTGATTCTGAAGGCGCGGGAAGGCGTGAAGGTGCGGCTGTTATATGATGAAGTCGGCTCGAAGCGGATTTCACGGCATTTTTTCAGGGAATTGCGTGCAGCAGGGGGCGAGGTTGAAGTGTTCTTCCCGTCCCTGATCAAGCCGCTGAACTTCCGGATAAACAACCGGAATCACCGCAAGCTATGCATTATTGACGGAAGCATCGCCTATATCGGCGGATTCAATGTGGGGGATGAATATCTGGGGCAGGATCCGAAGTTCGGCTACTGGCGGGACACTCATCTCCGGATCACCGGAAATGCCGTCAGCCATATCCAGGGCAGATTCATCCTCGACTGGCATCAGGCCGGGAAGCATGAGCGCGGGGATTACGGGGAATTCGTCTTCAATATGGAGCAGCATACAGGGACAAGCCCGGTCCAGATCATTACGAGCGGCCCCAATTCGTCAACCGAGCATCTGAAGAACATGTATATTAAGCTGATTTTGTCAGCCAAGGAAAGTGTGTATATCCAGACCCCGTACTTCATACCGGACACCAGCTTCATGGATGCCTGCAAAATCGCCCTGCTCTCCGGAGTCGATCTGCAGATCATGATCCCTAACAAGCCTGACCATCCGTTCGTGTATTGGGCCACCTGGGCGTATGCCGGAGATCTGCTGAATTACGGGGCCAAAATCCTGCTCTACGAGAACGGCTTCCTGCACGCCAAAACGATTGTCGCAGACGGGGAGGTTGCCTCTGTTGGAACGATGAACATCGATTCCCGCAGCTTCCGGCTGAACTTCGAGGTCAATGCCATTGTGTATGACCGGGCGATTGCCGAACAGCTCCAGGATATTTTCCTGAATGATGTCAGACTGTGCTCGGAGCTTACGGTTGAACGGTATGCGCAGCGCTCGCTTGTGATCAAGCTGAAAGAGGGGATTTCCCGGCTGCTGTCGCCTATTCTGTAAGGAGAGTGGAGCGTGGGCAGCTGTATTTTATTGAGGGAGGAATGACAAATGGGGATGCTGGGCCAATATGTCATGGTGGATGAGGATACGCTGGATCGCATGATGGAGATGGACGGTTCAGAGCTGATGGATACGCTGGAGAAGCTCATTGAAGGCGGAAGTGAATACTACGATATCGACAAGCTGTGGGAGGAACTGCATGTGGCGCTAACCGGTGTCTCGGCCAGTGAACCTATAGAGGGGGACCCGTTAAGTGAGGCTGTTGTCGGGGTGCATGTATTTGAGGTGGAGGAGGAGGACGGGTTCTTCGCCTGCACGGAGCAGGATGAACTAGAAGACATTATTGCGGCGATGCAGCAGGTAAACTTGGAGAAGCTGGAGCCGGGCAATGTGACAGAGCAGCTTAACGAGGCAGTGAAGAGTGAATTTGCAGGCCTGCTGGACTTCTACGGGAAGGCACTGGCGGCCGGGAAGCATGTGATTTTCAGTGTGGTTTGAACGGGATGGCGCGAAGCGCCGGGACCCCTTAGGAGGGAGAACCGGGCTTCAGGTTTTTCTGGAGATAATATTTGCTCTGCCCTTCATGCGGACAATCCTTAATTTCACCGAAGATTTCATACCCCTGCTTCTGATAAAAATGCGGCGCCTGCCAGCTCATTGTGGTCAATTCGCTAACCTTACAACCGCGAAGTGAGGCCCTATGTTCCATCTCTTCCAGCAGGGCCTTGCCGAGTCCATTGCCTCTGTACGTGGGGTCAACGGCCAGTAAGTGCACGTTCAGGATATTCCAGACGATATCTCCGGTAATGCCGCCAACGAAGACGCCGTTCTCGTAGGCCGCCAGGGAGATTACCTCACGCTGATAAGGTGGAATGCTGCTGTCTATGCCGCGGCTGTGTTCCTCCAGAAGTCTGGAGATTTCCTGCTGGTTCTGAGCAAGGTCCAGTTCTACGATGTTCACGGGTACTCCTCCTTAGGATTTGAATTCAATTATAGCCATTATATCAAAATAGAGCCTGCGGACGATGCCGCAGGCTCTATTTGTACCGGGAGTACGGCGGGAGCACCGTCCGTTATTCCGGGGAGATATACATGTCTGGGGGTCCCGCAAAGTACCTGGTAATCATCGAAGCCAAGTCTCTGCTTTATGGGGGAAGATTTAGTGCTTCTGTCCGCTCTCGGCATTCAGCTTGGCGATCAGCTTATCGCCTTCGACATCGAGATTCGGCAGCAGGCGGTCCAGCCATTTCGGCAGCCACCAGGCTTTGTCGCCGAAGACGGCCATGACGGCCGGAACCAGCGTCATCCGGACAATGAAGGCATCAATCAGGATGCCGAAGGCCAGTGCGAAGCCGATCTGCTTAATCATCGCATCCGGGGCGAAGATGAAGCCGGCGAAGACGGACACCATGATCACACCTGCGGCCAGTACGACCCGGCTGGCCAGATCATAGCCGTGAATGACACTGTCCTTGCCATGACGGCCGTGGACATAAGCTTCACGCATGGAGCTGACCAGGAAGACCTGGTAATCCATGGCAAGTCCGTACAGAATACCAGTAACCAGGATTGGCATGAAGCTGAGCAGCGGTCCGCCGGTATCGAAGCCGAACAGCGAATGCAGCCAGCCCCACTGATAGACGGCGGTGGTCACGCCGAAGGTGGCAAGAATACTTAGCACGAAGCCGACGGTCGCTTTGATTGGCACGATAATGGACCGGAACACCAGGAGCAGAATGATCAGCGACAGGATCACGATGATCCCGATGTATACAGGGAAGGCATCGGACAGCTTCGAGGACATATCAATATTGATGGCGGTGAAGCCGGTCACGCCAAGATTAATATTGTTGCCGGCGGTCAGAGCGGAATTCGGATCGCGCAGCTCCTGCACCAGATCTCTGGTTGCGGTATCTGTGGGCCCTGTCTTCGGAATCAGGCTTATGATGGCGAGATCGCCGGTGGGACTGACACCGAGCGGAGAGACCAGGGTCACATTATCGTGCATTTGCAGCTCCTGAACCAGCTTGCCCAGAATTGGTATGGAGATCTTCTCAGACGGATTCTTCGTCTCAGCGACCAGCAGCAGCGGGCCGTTGAAGCCTTCGCCGAACCCTTTGGAGATGACATCATAGCTCTGGCGGGCCGGAGTATCCAGGTTCGCCGAGGCGCCGGATGGAATACCCAGCTCCATCTTGGTAACTGGAATGGCAGCTGTGCCAAGCACCAGCACCACCAGCACAATGATGGCCCAACGGTATTTCACCGTGGCATTTGCCCAGCGGTGCGAGAAGCTGTGCTGCGCTTTGGCGGCGGCAGTGGTGTTCTTCGTCCGGGCTTTGGCGGTTACGATCCGTTCACCGACCAGGCCGAGCAGCGCAGGCAGCAGGGACAAGGCCAGCAGGACGTTAATCAGAACACTGGCCGCAGCCACAAGTGCCATTGTCGATAAGAAGCCGATGCCAATGACGAGCATGCCGCACAAGGCGATAATAACGGTCAGACCGGCGAAGAATACGGCACTGCCTGCGGTGCCCAGTGCCCGGCTGGCTGCTTCGGCTGCGCTTAATTTCTCATCCAGGATCAGACGGCGCTGCCGGTTCACAATGAACAGCGAGTAGTCGATCCCTACCGCGAGACCGATCATCACGGCAAGAACCGGTGTAATATCGTTCATCTGGATCAGGCTGCCGAGGGCAAAAGCACCTCCGACACTGATGCCGACTCCGAGAAGCGCGGTCAACAGCGGCAAGCCTGCGGCGACAACCGAGCCCAGCGTCAGGAACAATACGACGGCAGCAACGGCTACGCCGATAGCTTCCGTGGAGCCGATGGCTGGCATGCTTTTGAGCGAGTCGCTTGGAATCGCGGTAATGCCTGAACCGGACTGTTCCACCTCGGTTACGGTATCGATGATCTTATCCGGCACCTCCGATGGCAGAGAGGTCTGCTGAACCGTGAACTGGAACTGGAACAGGGCAATACTGCCGTCAGCCGACAGCATCACGCCGGGAACCGGAGCGCCTTCGGCAATCAGCGGACCGAACGGCATCGCCTGCGCAGCAGCAGCTTGACCAGCGGCGGCGGAAGGATCAGCAGCAGCTTGACCAGCGGCGGCGGAAGGATCGGCAGCGGCTTGGCCAGCGGCAGCGGAAGGATCGGCAGCGGCTTGGCCAGCGGCAGCGGAAGGATCGGCAGCGGCTTGGCCCGTAGCGGCGGAAGGATCAGCAGCGGCTTGACTAGCGGCGGCCGCTGCTTGTGCTGCGAGCTCTACAGGGTTTATGACATATTCCATGTTGTATACATCATTAATGGCCTTCAGCAATAGTGCGGAACGCTCAGGCGTATCCAGACGTTCGCCGTCCGGTGCAGTGAAGGCGATACTAGCCTGGCCTCCGGCCGCAGCGGGCAGCTCTTTTGTCAGCTTATCCAGCACTTTTTGCGACTCTGTGCCTTCAATTTTCATCTCGGAGCTGGATTGAATGCCATTGACTCCAATCAGGGTGCCTACAACTCCAAGTACAATGATCCAGACTGCAATGAAGGCCCAAGGCTTGGCATAAGCCGATTTACCTAAGCGGTATAGAAAGGTAGACATGTAGTGGTTTCTCCTCTTTATCTGTGAATTTAGAAGCCGTTACGTAAATAAGCAAACATAGAATTCAGGTATTGTTCAAACGGCATGGCATCGGAGCCTTCACTCAGCTGTTCGCCCGGCAGCATGACATTCAGCCGTCCGTCCAAGATAGGCACGAAGGCCCCATAGACGGCACCTACCAGCAGGTGGGTATATCCATTGGCATACCGTCCACGGGTGAACTGCTCCAGTGTCTCCTGGGCTGTGATCTGCAAATGCCGGAAGACATTGAGAATGTAAGGCTCCAGAGACGGATATTGATTCGCCAGGGATACGAACTGCCGCAGCTTATGCAGGAACTCCGAGGTGAATTGCAGCTTCAGCAGGTTGTACAGGACATCAAGCGGTGTAGCATCCGGCGGTTGACCGGCCAGCGTGTTATTCGCTTCTTCTTTCTCTTTGGCAGCAATATTGCCAATGAAATAGGCGGCCACCGCTTCTTCCTTGCAGGAGAAGTAATTGGCAAAAGTCCGCCGGGAGTAACCGGCCTTCTGCACCACATCGTCAACAATGAAGCCGTCCATGCCATGCTCAAGCGCAAGCTCGAAGGCCCCTACAGCTAGAGCGTAGGCAGTGGCTTCCTTTTTTTTGTCCCGCAAATTCAGTTTGGAATTCAAATTTCAACGTTCCTCCTTTCTTCAAAAGTTAAAGGCGCTATAGAATCTATAGGTTCTATTATTGCTCAAAGGGAAAGATTGCACAATGAGCATCAAGTGACGGAAGCGTGAATATTTCAAATTTTGAGTAGTGGGATGGGGAAGAAAGGTGGGGGTTAAGGTTTATGAGAAGTAGGATAGAGGAAAGTGAGAAGGATGTGAGTGGGAGTAGAAGAGTAGGTGAGTAGGTGAGTAGGTGAGTAGGTGAGAAGGTGATAAGGTGAGAAGGTGAGTAGGTGAGAAGGTGAGTAGGTGAGAAGGTGAGAAGGTGAGAAGGTGAGAAGGTGAGTAGGTGGGTAGGTGAGTAGGTGAGAAGTGAGTGAGTATAGGAGTAGAAGAGAGAGTAAGTGGAAGAGAGAGTGAGTAGCAGAGAGAGTGAGTAGAAGAGAGAGTATGTAGAAGAGAGAGTAAGTAGAAGAGAGAGTAAGTAGAAGCGAGAGTAAGTAGAAGCGAGAGTGAGTAGAAGAGAGAGTATGTAGAAGAGAGAGTAAGTAGAAGAGAGAGTAAGTAGAAGAGAGAGTAAGTAGAAGCGAGAGTGAGTAGAAGAGAGAGTGAGTAGAAGAGAGAGTAAGTAGAAGAGAGAGTAAGTAGAAGCGAGAGTGAGTAGAAGAAAGAGTGAGTAGATGAGCAGATGAGCAGGGGAGTGGGCGTAGGAAGAGAAGTAAGTGAGAGGAAGAGTAACGTTGGTGTAAACAGACGATAGCAGGAGCAAATCGCCGGGCGGTTAAGAGCCGAACTGAAGAATGCGCCTTCATTCCCGAAGGGACAGCATTTTTGACTTCTTTTGTCATCCGTGAGGTTTTACATTAAATGGCTACAGGCGTAAGATTCAATCAACAACCGAATGAAATGACACTGTTCTTGAAATGGCTGAATTCCGTAACGGGAACGGGGGAACCAACTGGTGCAGGCGGCTTAAGGATGGGCTGCTGAGTACCCGGGGTGAATCCTTGCCAGTGTGCTACTATAGCTCCGGTAAGGTAGGGCAATCTCGCTGCCCGAATCCGTCAGCTAACCCCGTAAGCCTCGAAGAGAGAGGATGAGCGCCATGATCGATTAACCGACCACGGAGAGCCCTGCTGCTGTGGTCTTTTTGCTGTGCAGGAAAGGGATAAATCCCACTGAATAGGCTGAAAGTGGGCTGGATGCGGAAATGAGAGGGATAAATCCCACTGATTGTGCTGGAAGTGGGCTGGATGCGGAAATGAGAGGGATAAATCCCACTGATTGCGCTGGAAGTGGGCTGGATGCGGAAATGAGAGGGATAAATCCCACTGATTGCGCTGGAATTGGGCTGGAGGTGGAAATGAAGAGCACAAGTGCACCAGAATCCCAGGAAAGTTGGCTAAATGAGCAAATGAAGAGCACAAGTACCTCTGAATTCCAGAAAAGTTGGCTAAACGAGCAAATGAAGAGCACAAGTGCACCTGAATCTCAGGAAAATTGGCTAAACGAGCAAATGAGGAGCACAAGTGCACTTCAACCAAGTTGTGCCTCTGCCCCCACCTAACCAGGCAGCCCAAAGTGGAAATTAGGGGCAATAGCGACAAGTGCAAGTGCAAAAAAGACGTATAACAACAATAATTAGTCGGTCTATTCATCGTCACACTAGTCAGTTACCATATCACCAATCCATTGAAAGGAGAGGGTTACCATCGCTACTGTATTTATCGTCTGCTTTTGGGTTGGACTTCTGCTTATTCTCAGTGGCAGTATTCATGGGCACGGCCTGGCAGGCCACCTGCATGTCGGGGGAGGCGATGCCGGGGGGCCTGGTTTTCTGCCGATTCTTCCACTGATGGTGTTTGTCACCGTCTGGGGCGGCACGGGGTATATGCTTGTCAAGTACAGCGGGATGCAGCTGCTCGCCGTGGTACTGGTCTGTACCTTGATCGCCCTGCTGCCGGGCATCCTGCTCTACACGGTACTAGCCCGGGTGATGACCCGGTATGACAGCAGTATGAGTGAACTTGATTATGATCCGGCAGGCCAGCTCGGCTATATCAGCATCGCCGCAGCGGATGGGGCCGTGGGAGAGATGAAGTATGTGCTGCACGGGACCATGCGCTCCATCGGCGTGCGTGCCGAATCCGGCCAGTCGCTGTTGCGGGGCGATCGGGTGATTATTGTGAAGACGGATAAGGGGATCGCAGCGGTCACTTTGTTCGAGAGGGAAATGGAACAAAACTAACGGGGAGTGTCGGAGCAAATGTTAATTTTATATGTAACCGGAGCTATTGTTGTTGTAATTCTGCTGGCGTTAACCAGTATTGTGACCGCGTATAAAAAGGTTCCGCCCAATCAGGCCATGATCGTATACGGTCTCGGCGGCAAAAGAGTGGTCCAGGGCGGCGGGACATTCGTCATCCCCGGCTTCCAGAACAATAAAACCATCTCCATGATGCTGATGAGCTTCGATGTGATCCCGGCGCAGGCCATGTTTTCCCGCCAGGGCATCAAGCTGAACCTGGAGGCGGTAGCCCAGATTAAGATTAAAAGCGATCCAACCGCTATTCTCACAGCCAGCGAGCAGTTCATTGACCGGCCGGAAGAAGACCGAGAGACAATTATTCTGCATTCGGTGGAGGGTCATCTGCGCGGCCTGATCGGCCAGCTTACCGTAGAATCTATCCTGAAGACCCCTGACGAGATCAACAGCAAGATGCGGGAGACCTGCTCAGAGGACCTCGACAAGATGGGGCTGGAGGTGGTCAGCTTCACCATCAAGAAGATTACCGACGACAAAGGGTACATCGACAATATGGGGGTGCCCGAGATTGAGCGTATCCGCCGCGATGCCAGTATTGCCAAGGCTGAGGCCGAACGCGACATTCAGATCAAACAGGCCGAAGCGGAGAAGGAATCCTCCATTGCCAAAGCCAATGCCCATCAGGCGACTATAGAAGCGGGAACCGCCGCCCGTGCGAAGGAATCCTTGTTCGAAAAGGAGTTGAATATTAAGCAGGCGGACTTCAAGCTGGAGACCGAGGTGAAGAAGGCGCAGGCGGATCTGGCCTATGAATTGCAGCAGAATAAGATCAAGCAGTCGCTGGTTACGGAACAGGTCAAGATCACACAGATGGAAGCAGAGGCCAACCGGACGGTCCGGGAGATTGAAGTGGAGCTTAGACAGAGGGAGCTGGAGGCAACGGTGATCAAGCCTGCCCAGGCGGAGAATCAGGCTACGGTTATGCGGGCGGAAGCTGCCAAGCAGCGGCAGATTCTGGAGGCAGAAGCCGAAGCCGCTACAACGACCAAGCGCGGGCTGGCAACAGCCGAGGCGGAGCTGGCCAAAGGGAAGGCAAATGCGGAGATCGTCCAGCTGGCCGGAGCGGCCGAAGCGGGAGCGCTGCAAAAGAAAGCGGAAGCGTACAAACAGTTCACTCAAGCCGCCCTGACCGTAGAATTCCTGAAAATCCTGCCGGAGCTGGCTGACAAAATCGCCTCCCCGCTGGCTAAAGTAGACAAGATCACCGTCATCTCCCAGGACGGGGCTTCCTCAGGCGTGAACAAAATCACCGGCGATATCGCCAAAATCATGGCCCAGGTACCTGAGCTGACCAAGACGCTGACCGGCATGAACGTAACAGAAGCGCTCAGCGGACTGCTTGGCCGGGAACAGGGGCAGGAACAGGAGTAGGCGTTAGTCGTTAATAAACCGCCAGCAAGCCGCCTTCCTGACTGCACCTTTCCACAAAAAAAACAGGCGTCAATCTCCTAAAGGAGGCTGACGCCTGTGGTATGCCTGAAGCTAAACCGTGCATAAGTCTTATAGTGAAAAGGAAGCTGCGGATCAGTGCTGCACCGCCCGCAGAACGAAAGCTACAGATCAGCGCTGCACCGCTCTCAGGCGGTAGGTGCAGCTTGCATAATCTCCGCGCAGGTCGGAGACTACGAGACCCATGCGCATCAGGCGGTCTCCACCGAGCGGTGTCCCGCCGAAGGCGGTCCGGAACGGAGCGGAGCTGTCGCCCGCTGCTGCCTCATGTACTTCTGCGCCGCCGTGCAGATGCTCGTTGCTGCCTTTTGCCCCCGTCTCAAGCACGTAATCCAGCTCCGGGTTCAGTCCCTTGAGCGTAAGGCGCGAGATTGGCGGATTAGGTCTCGCGAGTACGCGGAAGTAAGCGACGAAGGCTTCGGTCTTGTCCTCGCTGACGAACATCCAGGCGGTCTCACCGCTGCCCTCGAACGGACTCAGCAGACGGTACATGTCCCCTTGCTGCACCAGCGTGCGGATCTCCTTGTACTGGGCAATCTGCCGGGCGGCCAGGTCCTTCTCCGCTTCAGTGAACTTTGTGAGGTCCAGCTCATAGCCGAAGTTACCGCTCATCGCTACATCGCCGCGCATAGCGAGGGAGGTAATGCGGTCTACCTGATGGTTCGGAACGTCAGATACATGTGCGCCCATGCTGCTGGCCGGGTAGACGATGCTTGTGCCGTACTGAATCGCCAGGCGTTCCACCGCATCGGTGTTGTCGCTGGTCCAGGTCTGCGGCATATAGAACAGCATGCCCGGATCGAACCGGCCGCCGCCGCCGGAGCAGCTCTCGAACAGAATGTCAGGGAAGCGCGAGGTCAGGCGTTCCAGCAGATTATACAGGCCGAGCATATAGCGGTGGGCGGTTTCTTTTTGGCGCTCTGGGGCAGCCTTCGCCGATGCAATCTCGGTCATATTGCGGTTCATGTCCCACTTGATATAGCGGATCGGGGCACTTGCGAAGACTGTGCTTAACGTCTCGTACAGATAGTCGCATACCTCTGGGCGGGAGAGATCCAGGATCAGCTGATTGCGGCCTTCTGTACGGCGGCGTCCTGCGGCATGCAGGCACCAGTCCGGGTGCTTGCGGTACAGCTCACTGTCCGGCGAGACCATCTCCGGCTCCACCCATAGACCGAACTGTACGCCTTCCTTGTTGACCCGGCCGGCCAGATCGGCCAGACCTTCAGGCAGCTTGCGGCGGTCCTCGAACCAGTCGCCTAGTGAGCTGTTATCCTTGTCGCGTCTGCCGAACCAGCCGTCGTCCAGGACGAATAGCTCAATGCCGAGCGGGCCTGCTGCTTTGGCGATGGTTGCGATTTTGTCCGCATTAAAGTCGAAGTAAGTCGCCTCCCAGTTGTTGACCAGAATTGGCCGGGCTTGATCACGGTGAACACCGCGGCAGAGCCGGGTCCGGTACAGCCGGTGATAGGTGCGCGACATGCCGCCGATGCCTTCGCCGGAATAGACGAGCACGGCCTCCGGGGTCTGGAAGGATTGGCCCGGCTCCAGCAGCCAGGAGAAGTCGAACGGGTTAATTCCGATGCTTACACGGGTCTGACCGAACTGCTCCACCTCTGCAGTAGCGCTGAAGCTGCCGCTGTAGACGAGGCTGAAGCCATAGACGTCACCCTGGTCTTCATCTGCACCCGGGCGCAGAAGCGCGAGGAAGGGATTGACCTGGTGGCTGCTTGATCCGCGGCGGCTCTCCAGGGACAGAGCGGCTCCGGGGTTAAGCCGGCGGCGCTGAACATGGCGCTCTCTGGCCCATGCGCCGCTCAGATGCAGGGTATCATACGCAGAATCGGCAAAATCCACCGATGTGCTAAGCGCCTGCTCCAGCCGGAGCGGGGCTTCACCGTTATGCTCGAAGCGGACAGAGCGCGTGATCGCCTGATGGTCAGCGAACACTGTATAGAGCAGTCTGACCGTCAGACCGGCGTAGTCATCTTTCAGGGTAAGTTCCAGTGTCTGTGCTTCTGCTTCATTCTCCGCATACACGGCAGGCAGTCCTTCGAGTGCCGGCTTGCCTGGTGTAATGCTATATCCCGCATATTTGAGTTCAGAGATCCGCGTGCCGTCCGCTAGCTGAACCTGATAGGCCGGCCGCCGGAAATCACTCGTACCATACTGCGGATACTCCTGAGGCAGGGCATCCAGCGAGAGGGAAGGCTTTTGCGGCAGCGGGGTTGGTGAGAAGGAGGCGCGTTCGCGCAGCTCAAGTATCCCTGCCAGACTGTCATCATGACGGAGCCGTGCGCCCCAGTAGACATGGGCAGGGTAACCCTCTACCAGTTGGATGATATAGCTGGTGTCTTTGGACTGAAGATGGAACAAGCCTAGTGATTCGTCTGCAAAAATGTTCATGATCATAACACTCCTTGGGTATTGGAATAGAGCAATCATTACTTGCTGTGTGCTACTTACTACGGCTAATCTCTGGTCCCGCCGCTGGTCTCGCGGACAATCAGCTTCGTGCCGATCATCGAATGCGAAGGGGCTTCGCGTCCTTCGAACCGCTCGGCGAGCAGCTGAACCGCAGCTTTGCCCATCTGCTCGGGATAGGCGCGGACCGTTGTCAGCGGAGGCTGAACATAGGCCGCCATCTCGATATCATCGAAGCCGACGACAGCCATCCCGGCAGGCACCTGTATCCCGTGATCATGCAGGGCGCGCAGAGCGCCGACCGCCAGCGGATCACTGGCGGCGAAGCAGGCCGTAGGCCGCCTTACGCCTGCCAGCAGCTCGCTCATCATCCGGTAGCCGTCAGCGCTGGTCCAGCTTCCGGTGCGGATCAGCGCCGGATCATAGCAGCCCTGGCTCTGCATAATCCGGGTGTAATGATGCCTGCGGCGCTCCTCCCCGCTGCCGCCTCCGATGAAGGCGATATCGCGGTGGCCCAGCTCCAGCAGATGGCCCAGCGCCTGATCGACAGCCTGCCGGAAATGTGTCCGCACGGAGTCATATTCCGTGCGCTCCGAGTAATGGTCGACAAGCACCGTGGTGCCCCGGTCAGGGTGCAGCTTCGCAAGCTCTCCCGGCTGGAAGCTTCCGCCGACTACGATAAGCCCGTCACCCGCAGGCCGGAGCGGGGCTGGCGTGCTGTGTCCGCGCAGCGTCTGGCCCAGCCGGATGCCCAGCTCTTCACAGCGCAGCTCCACGCCGCGCCGGATGGAGCCGTAATAAGGGTCGTCCCGTTCTTCTTCGGGTGAACACCAGAGCAGAAGCGAGACGGTCTTACTGCCCAGCTCATTCTCCCGCTTCAGCTGCCGCACCCGTGAGGGCTTGTAGCCCAGCTGCCCGGCCACAGCGAATACGCGGCTGCGTGTCTCCTCACTGACAGCCAGGGACAGGTCGTTATTTAGCACTCTGGATACGGTTGCGGCTGATACGCCTGCCTCCCGGGCGATGTCTTTAATCGTTGCCAAGCTGATCACGCCTTTTTAGTTAATAAATTTACTAAACATTCGCCTTAATCCTATCATCCGCCGAAGGTTCTTTCAAGAGTATTTTTTGAGCGCTTACATTTAGAAGGGGGTTGAAGGGCAGCATGGTTCCATTGGTTTCGTACACACCAGGAATCCGCTGCATCATTTCAAGTCCGCCACATTGTTCAAGCCTGCTGCAGCATAGTTCAAGCCTACCGCCGCATCATCAAGCTTGCCGCCACATCATCAAGCCTGCTACCGCATCACCAAGCCTGCCATCGCATCAACATCGCGCTTCCCCGAGGACTGTGCGGACTGACAGGCCGTTATTTGTATGCATACCGCGATCCTACCGGGCTAAGCGGACTCAGTGGCCGCTAATGAACCACATTCCCCTCGTTTCCAGCGTTACAAGACAACATAAGCGCCCCTGAGTCCGCGAAACTCGCAAAAGTCCGTTTTTTCACACAATAGCGTCCTCTGAGTCCGCCAAATGCAAAACAACCCAAAGAGGAGCTTTAACCAAGGTTAATCGCCACCGATTGGGTGGAATCCTTACGCGCATAGCAGGCTTTGCTTGGTTGCCCAGCTCTTGCTCCTTCGGGAAAGGTTGCCGCAGCCCATCATCCAGTTTGTACGCAGCAAAAAAAGGCTACCTATATCGGCAGCCTCAGCCTCGTCCATTTTTTTTAAGCAAATAACGTCATCTCATCCCTATCATTCTCCGGTACGCTTACCGAACAAATGTCCCACAATCAGATCCGCACACGCTTCAGAGGTGTTCTCATGCGTATTCACCTTGAAGCTATATCCGATGTCACGGGCCATCAGCCTGTGCTGCTCTTCGGACTGGTCTTCGCTCCGGTGCTCCCGGGCCAGATTGCGCTGGCGGCAAATGTCCAGGGGGCAAAATACTTCCACAATGGATAGCGGGTATCCGGGGAAGATATCCTTCACCTTCTCGTAATGAGGCGTGAGGCCCGGCCGCTCCACCAGGATGCCGTCAATCAGCACATGCTTGCCATGATCCGAGAATAATTTGGCGGTATGGTACATCATGATAATCGCTTCACTAAGATACTTCCAGTAATCTTCACGCAGGTAACGTTCCCCGATCGTTTCTTCGAACAGATCATTGGCTACCACATAAAAAAACTCCGGCGATCTCGATTGTATCGCATCGACTATTGAGGTTTTGCCGGAGCTGGTCACTCCGTTTAGAAATACGATTTGTCCTTTGTTCATTTGACTTTTCTTCCTTTCGTCCTTCGTTTAATTCCCTCCCGCATTCCCTTCAATCTGCTGCATATAATCCCGGGGAGAGAGCCCGGTGACCTTTTTGAACACCTTGCTGAAATAGAAGGCGCTCTCATAGCCGAGCTTCTGGGAGATTTCGTAGATCCGGCCTTCGCCGCGGACCATCATTTCCTTGGCGGCGGTGATTTTAGTCTCTGTGATATACTCAACATAGTTCACCCCGGCGACCTTGGAGAACAGGTGGCTCAGATAGTTGGGGCTGAAGTTGAACACATCCGCCACCTGATGGAGCGAGAGCTTGGTGCCGAGATTTCTTTTGATATACTCCTGTACATTCTTCACCACCTGCTCCTTATAGCTCTGTCTGCGGGTGGCGAGCATCCGGACACAGCCGTCCCGGAACTGGACGAGCCAGCCGGTAATCTCTTCAATGGTATGCATCTGATAGATCGCCCGGTAGCCCTCCGGCTCCTGCTCGAAGATCTGCTCCACCATGTTCTCCCCGTCCGCGAGCAGGGAGGTCGCCATATACAGAATGTTGCAGGCGGCATCGGTGGCGGGAACGAGCAGGTCATCCCGTCCGTCGAAGGTCTCGATCATCCGGGAGATAATGCTGTGCAAGGCGCGGGTATCCATTTCTTCAAAAGCTCTGCGGATCTCAAGCCGCGATTCCGAGAAATCAAACAGCAGCTGCTCCTGCAGCGGGGCCTCGCCCTCCGTGAAGAAGACGAAGGAGCGCTCCTTCACAGCGGCGGGCAGCGCCTTCCGGGCAGCGAGATAGCTCCCCTGCAGCAGATAAGGATCTTCCGCTGCGAAGCCAATCGCCCCGATAATGGTCACATTGAAGTAATTATGCAGCACGGAAGCCATATCTGCCAGCAAAATCTGGATGTCTGGCATCCAGAGCTGCGGGTCCGGGCCCGGCACGGGCAGGGTCAGCGCGAAGTTGCGCAGATCCAGGCTGGTGACGTAGCAGGCGCTTCTGGAGGCCAGCGTATCTTTTGCCATCTGCACGGTGCTTGAGCATAAGGCCACCAGCTTATCCCCGCGCGGCGGGATGGTGTCCGGTCCGAGAATGCGGCAGGTACAGACCAGATAAGCCGGCGCGGAGAGGTCCACCTCCAGGTCCTCCTTTTGCAGCAGATACTGGTTCTTGTTCTCGAACAGATTGTTGAACAGCCGGATGAAGAATTTATCCCGCTGGGCCTGGAGATTACCACGGTGGACCAGCTTCGGATAGCTCTCCATCGTCTGATAGGCTTCGAGTGTGGAAATCGCTCTGCGGATCGATTCCGCCAGCGCCTCCGGGGTCAGCTCCAGCTTCACCAGATAATCGGTAGCCTGGACCTCGATCGCTCCGCGCGCATACTGGAATTCCTCATAGCTGGTCAGCATGATGAACAGCGGAAGCCGCCCGTACTTGCGGCGGACCGAGCCGGCGACCTCCAGGCCGCTTTTGATCGGCATTTTGATATCACTAATTACAATGTCCGGGCGGAGGGTGTCAATCATCTCCTCCTCCTGTGCGCCGTTATGGGCGATGCCCACAATCTCAATGTTATATTGCTCCCATTTCAGCATGGACTGAAGTCCGATGCAGACCAGGGCTTCATCATCTGCGATTAATAATTTGATCAAGCTCATCACATCCTTGCTCGGTATGCTATTGTTTTGGGGTCCCCGCAAAGTACCTGAGTACTCATCGAAGCTAAGACCTCACTTTGTGGGGGATTCTTAGCTATTCTCTCTGCCGGAAGGGGAGCAGCAGCTTCATTAAGGTATAGCGGCTGGGCTCGCTCTCAATGGACAAGCCGTATTCCCTGCCAAAAGCGAGCTGCAGCCGTTCGTTCACACTGCGCAGCCCGATATTCTCCAGCATGCCCTTGGCCTCGTCCCCGGGAACGGTTAGAATGGTGGCAATCTGCTCCGCCGTCATCCCGACCCCGTTGTCCTCGATCGTGATGAGCAGATCCGTGAATCCGCTCTTCGTGACCCGGACAACAATGTCGCCCCGGCCCTTGGGCTCGATGCCATGGAAAATCGCATTCTCCACCAGGGGCTGGAGTGTGAAGCGCGGGATAAGCCCGCCAAGCAGCGCTTCCTCTTCAATCTCTGTGACCATAGTAACCGTGCTGCCATAGCGGTATTTCTGAATCAGGAAATAATCCTCCAGCAGGCTCAGCTCATCCTTCAGCGGCATCAGCCGCCGGTTGTCCTTGGCAATGCTGCGGAGCAGCCGGGACAGGGAGGTCGTCATCTCCGCAATGCCGGTGGCGTTCTGGATCGTAGCCATCCATTTGATCGAATTCAGGGTATTGTAGAGGAAGTGCGGATTAATCTGATTCTGGAGCATCCGGTATTCAAGCTCCTGCTTCTGCTTCTCGTCCGCGAGCCGGCTGTCCATGAGGGCTACGATATCCTGGGACAGGCGGTTAATGCCCCGGCCGACATCGCCCAGCTCGCTGTTCCATTCAATATTACGGTCGAGCAGGAAGTTGCCCTGGGCGATCTTATCCATGCGCTTCTTCAGCTTCTCGACCGGCAGGCTGATCGTGCGGGTCAAATACAGCGTAATGATCGCGCTTAAGACAAGCACGAGCAGACAGACGCCGAGCAGAACGAGAATCCATATATTGCTCCGGGGCGCGAACTGGTCGCTGGATAAGGTCTGCGAGAGCATGACACCGCTGCGTACCGGATACGATACCACGATATGGCTTTCCCCATCATCCTGCATTTTCACCATGGACAGCTCGGTATCGGGGCCGACAGGCTTGTCACTGGTATAGGCTACCGGCTCGTACGGCTCTTCAATGGCTCTGACCTGATCTCCGTTAAGCTGATAATGATGATCGCCGAGCGTAAGCAGCAGCCGGGAGTGTTCCGGCAGGGCATAGCCCTTCAGCTTGTCCGTAATGACGGAGGTATTCGCGAGCAGGTAGACGGTGCCCACCCGGGTGGCCCCCCGGCCATAGATCGGGAACACGAAGGGAATTCCGTAGGAATTGGAGAGCGGGTCCTTAATGACCCGGTTCCATTGCTCTTCGGCATCATTCGCCAGACCGGTCACTTGACCAATATTATGGATCGTAAGCGGAATGGAGGTGCCGAAATTCTCCACCTGCAGGAACTTTCCGCTGTTATCTGTGGCAATCAGGCGGCGTACATAGCTGTAGGAACGGTTAATACGCACATCGTCCTGCATCGCATTGAAGACATTCAGCGCCTGCTTGGGGCTGGCCTCCGCCGAACCGAAATATTCGGTAAGCAGGGTGTTCGTGGACGAGTTGGTGCTGCTGGTCATCGCCAGCGTAGTTAGATTAATCAGATCCTGTTCGATAATATGGGAGACGAGCTGGAGGTTGAATTCCGTCGCCTGGATCGTCGTTTTGCGCTGGTAATACGTAATCAGTTCGTAGCTGAACCAAGACAGCAGCGAGGCAATCAGCAGCGCAAAGGCGGTCATGAGCAGAATAATGCGGCTTTTAATAGTAGATTTACGTACCGTGGTGAACACTCCTTCATCTATAACTGGACCTATTTAAAGCGTTTTCAACTACCATAGCATATTCCTGCGTTTCATTATAGAGCCAGGGGGAGAAGCGGAGAATTTTACAGGTTTCGGATAAGAAATTACAGGTTCGGGGCAGGCCGTGCGGAGAAGAGCACAGAATAGTGAAGGAACTGTGTTTGATTTTGCATCCCCATCGGGTCTGAAAAGGCTTACAATTTGAACTAAGGCCGGATCAACCGGTGCCGGCCGCTGCACCATCATAAGAAGATAAAGGGGATACTTACATGAACTTGAAAAGATTCTACGGCATGACCCTTGCCACCGCGCTCTCCGTGAGCATGCTGGCCGGATGCTCCGGCAATAACAATACGAAAGACGCTGCTGCAACTAGCGCACCTGCTTCGGGCAACGCTGCAACCGCTTCCTCCGAACCAAGCCAGGAGCCGGTAACACTGAAATGGGCGCTGTGGGACTGGGAAGCTACTGCATACTACAAGCCGCTGATCGATGCTTACAAGGCTGCACATCCGAACGTAACCATTGAATATGTCGATCTTGGCTCCACCGACTATATGACCATGCTCAGTACCCAGCTCTCGGGCGGGGCGGATCTGGACGTCCTGACGATTAAGGATATTCCGGGTTACTCGAACCTTGTGAAGCAGAATCACCTGGAGCCGCTGAAGACCTACATGGGTGACAAGTCCATCGATCCTTCGGTATACGGCGGTACGGTTGAGCAGATTGAAGTGGGCGGTGAGGTGTATGCGCTTCCGTTCCGCAGTGACTTCTGGCTGGTCTACTACAACAAGGCCCTGTTTGACAAAGCAGGCGTGGATTATCCAAGCAACGATATGACCTTCGACCAATATGATGAGCTGGCCCGCAAGATGACCTCCGGCAGCGGTTCGGAAAAAGTATACGGTGCCCACTACCACACTTGGCGGAGCGCGGTTCAACTGTTCGGGATTCTGGACGGCAAGAACACCGTGGTCGGCGGCAACTATGATTTCCTGAAGCCTACCTATGAGCGGATTCTGAAGGAGCAGGAAGACGGCATCGTCATGGATTATGCGACCCTGAAGACCTCCAGCACGCATTACTCCGGCGTATTCTACAACAACTCCGTAGCCATGATGAACATGGGCAGCTGGTTCATTGCCACCCAGATTGAGAAGGTGAAGAGCGGCGAATCCCAATCTGCGGAATGGGGCATCGTGAAATACCCTCATCCTGACGGCGTTGAAGCCGGAACTACGCTGGGAACGATTACTTCCCTGGCTGTTAACCAGAAGTCCAAACACAAAGAAGCAGCGCTTGACTTCATGAACTTCGTAACCGGGGCAGAAGGCGCCAAGGTGATTGCTTCCACCGGTACGATTCCTGCGATCAAGAACGATGAAGTTATCAATTCTATCACTTCCATCGACGGCTTCCCGGCTGACGAGAACAGCAAGGCTGCGCTGAATACCGTTCAGACTTACCTGGAAATGCCGATTCACGAGAAGAGTGCAGACATCGAGGTTATTCTGAATGAAGCACATGATAACATCATGACTAAGAACGCTTCGATTGATGAAGGTCTGAAGGATATGAATGACCGTGTGGGCCAGCTTTTGAACAATTAATGTGAACATGTAACGTTAGTGTCCTGAATGAAGGGCGGGCGAAGGCCCGCCTTCCATATAAATAGAGGACATCACAGCATTCACAATAACAGGCTTCGAAGTAATTCCCACTTTGCGGGGATGTTATATAAGGTTTGGAGGAGAACAAATGCAGAACGAAACCCTATTGCGTACAAATAAGAGCCCAAAAAGCCGGTTGTCGCGCGGATTCCGGGATAACCTGGTCGCGTATAGCTTTATTGCGCCGAACTTTATCGGATTTGCCCTGTTCACCCTGGTACCGATGATTTTTGCCTTTATTCTGGCCTTTGTGAAATGGGACGGGGCCAATCCGATGAAGTTCATCGGGCTGGACAACTTTACCCGGCTGATCTCGGATACCACCTTCCACAAAGCCTTGTGGAACACGATTGTCTACACCATCGGAGTCGTGCCGCTGACCATGATTGTAGCGCTGGCGCTGGCGATTCTGCTTAATCAGAAGATTATGGGCCGTAATTTCATGAGAACGGTCTTCTTTTTCCCCTATGTGGCTTCGCTGGTAGCGGTTGCGGCGGTATGGAACTTCATCTTCAGCCCGACCATGGGTCCGGTGAACAACATCCTGCACTTGATTACCGGCATTCCGCTGGAGGAGTTGCCCCGCTGGGCGGCGGATAAGCAGTGGGCGATGTTTACGGTAGTGCTTTTCACCGTGTGGAAAAATATGGGCTACTACATGGTCATCTATCTGGCCGGTCTCCAGGGCATTAATCCAGAGCTGTATGAAGCGGCTGAGCTGGACGGGGCAGGCCCGTGGAGAAGATTCCGCAACGTGACTGTGCCGCAGCTGGCACCAACCACCTTCTTTGTCCTGATGATTCTCGTCATCAACTCGTTCAAGGTCTACGATATCTTCATCAACCTGTTCGCGGGCGCGGATAACCAGCTCAACAATGCTACACGGGTCATGGTCTATCAGATCTACAACACGGCGTTCCGCTCGCTGGATTACGGATATGCCAGTGCCATGGCGATTGTGCTCTTCTTGCTGGTACTCGGCATTACCATCGTCCAGTTCCGCGGCGAGAAGAAATACGGACAATAGGGGGATCTATAAGATATGGTTGGTAAAAGTAAAGGACTTAAAATCAGCTTAATGGTGCTTGTATATGCCCTGTTAATTCTGACCGTGCTGGCAATGCTGGTGCCGTATATCTGGATGCTGTCGTCATCGCTCAAGCTGAACAAGGATGTCTTCTCCTTCCCGATGCAGTGGATTCCGGCGAATCCGCGCTGGGAGAATTTCCAGGATATCTGGACCCGGATTCCGCTCGGACGCTTCATCTACAATACAGCGAAATTATCCATTATCGTTACGATCCTGCAGCTGTTGACTTCCAGCTTCGCGGCGTATGCGTTCTCGAAGCTGCATTTCAGAGGTAAAAATGTGATCTTCCTGGGGTACATCGCGACAATCGCGATTCCTTGGCAGGCCTATATGGTGCCGCAGTTCATTCTGATGCGTTACATGGGACTGAACAATACCCACCTGGCAATCATTCTGCTGCAAGCCTTCTCGGCCTTCGGTGTGTTCATGATGCGCCAGTTCTATCAGGGAGTACCGGATGAATTATGTGAAGCGGCCCGGATTGACGGACTCAGCGAATACGGAATTTGGGCAAGAATCATGCTTCCGCTGTCCAAGCCCGCGCTGTCAACACTCACCATCTTCACCTTCGTCGCCACCTGGAATGACTTCCTCGGGCCAATGATCTATCTGACCGATACGAAGCTTAAGACCATCCAGATCGGTCTGCGGATGTTCATCTCACAGTATTCTGCGGAGTATGGCCTGATTATGGCGGCGAGTGTGGTGTCGATCATTCCGGTAGTGTTTGTGTTCCTGGCACTTCAGAAGTACTTTGTGCAAGGCGTTGCTGCTTCGGGGATTAAGGGGTAGTGGAGTCAGATTTTAACTATATAAGACGCATTTAAGTTTTGAACTTGAAGCTGCATCGTCGCTGCGGTGAACATTTGGACTTCCGGCCGCTGTTGTCACCAGATTTCTTGATTTAAACCGCTGTTCGCGGGTGAAATCCGGTGACTGCTGATGCTTCCGAAGCGAGCTTTCCTGCGGAAAGCTTTCAGGCGGTCGCTACCGCTCCTACAGTTCCAAATTTCCCCTCCGCTTCTTTTGCTTTTTGTTAATTTCTTTAGTGCTTCTTATGCAGTGTAAACCACTTGCAGGTAATAAAAATATCCTATCCAGTCCCAATCGAGGATTGAGGTGAGTAGAGTATCCGCCTGGCAGTTGCAGCTTGTCGCAGTCTGCCAGGTATTTGTATATCCGCATTGTGAATTTAGACGAAGGTCTGTCCAAGTCAATCATTCTACTAACGACATGTTGAATGCGCTTACTTAGGTGAGAAAGAGGAGGATTAATGAATGAACAGAAAGAACCGCGTGAAGAAAAGGCTTTTCTCCGTGCTGATGTCCGCTACACTCGTGGCTGGGATGTTCCCTGCACTAGGGTTGCCTGTAGCTTCTGCCAGCGAGACCGATGCTTCTGCGATCAGAGTCCAGCTGGACGGCAATGATATCAAGGCTGACAATGTTAACGGCCTGACCTTCAAAGGCTTCGGCGTACTGAGCGGCAACAGCACCAGCGCCCTGCTGATGGACTATAAGTCCGAGCAGCCGGAGGCGTATGCGCAAATGCTGAAGCTCCTGTTCGGCGGCGACCGCCCGCTGATCGACCATGTCAAGATTGAGATGGGCAATGACCGCAATAACTCTACCGGTCCTGACCCTGCGACAATGCGCACGGAGGATGAGGAGGCCAATGTGGCCCGGCATCCCGGCTTCCAGCTTGCGGCTGATGCTAAGGCCATTAATCCGGCAGTGAAGGTCAGCTTCCTGCGCTGGAATGCTCCGGCCTGGGCGAACAGCAATGATAAAATCTATACCTGGTACAAAAACACCATTCTGGCCGCATACCGTGAATACGGGTATATGGTGGATTATGTGAATCCCCATATCAATGAGCACGCGCCGGATTTGGCCTGGACGAAGCAGTATGGCGAGAGGGTCAAAGCGGATACTGCCGGGTTTGAAGGCGAGCAGGAGAAAGAGCTGTACCACAGTATTAAGCTGGTGATTTCCGATGAGGTCGGCATCGGCTCCTTCGGCGATGCACTGGTGAATGACCTGTCGCTGCGCGAAGCTGTAGCCGCTGCCGGGTATCATTACAACACCGATGACGACAGCAAAGGCAATTTCAAGCGGCTGGCGGATGAATTCGACAAAGAGATCTGGAACAGTGAAGCCCAGGCCACCTTCAGTAATTCGGCCTTCCGCCCTCACAATAATATGAAAGACCCTTCTAAGCCCGGGACAGGGATCGGCGGCACCGGCGGACCGCTAGAGATGGGCAATACCATTATTAAGGGCTTCGTGAATTCACGCCGGACGCATTTCATCTATCAGCCGGCAATTGGCTCCTTCTATGAAGGCGGGCAGTACTCGTTCAAGGAGCTGCTCAGCGCCCGTGACCCGTGGTCGGGCTTCATTCATTATGACGCTGGACTGCTGGTTCTGAAGCATTTTAATGGGTTCGCCAAGACCGGCTGGGAGAACGAAGACAATACGGCAGGAATCTGGCGGGCTGTTCCCCAGGCGAGCTACACCGGAGCAACCGGCACGAACCCGGTAAGCGGGCGCAACGGAACTCCGAGCTATATGACACTGGCTTCACCTGACAAGCAGGATTTCTCGACGGTGATTATCAATGACAGCGAGGTTGAGAAGATCTACAAGCTCCAGGCTGTCAACATGGCCTATACCGGCAATCCATCCCTGGAAATGTGGGAGACGCGTGCGGCGGAGACAGGTCAGGCTTTTAACAGCAATTATATGAAAGATCTGGGGGATGTGCATGCAGACGGCAGCGGTGTGTATACCATCCGTGTGAAGCCGTTCTCCATTGTCACGGTTACCACGCTGGATAACCGCAATAAGGCAGGATTCAACACACCGCTCCCGGTGGAGGGCGAACGCACAGTGCTTGATACCGATGCTACCGGTTCTGTGCAGAATACGGAGGATCAGACGCTGTACGCCGATGACTTCAATTATGGCGACCGGAGTGTTCCCGTGATCGGAGAGGGCGGGCAGATTACTGGCATGCAGAGCTATGTCAGCTCGCGCGGCGGCCCGTATAGTGTCATGCCGCGTTATACGCAGGACCTCAACGGAGCGTTCGAGGGCTATCTGGTCGATGGCACGGATAACTATGTCCTGCGGCAGCAGCTGGACCAGACGACCACCGGAGTAGGCGGCGCCTGGAATGGCGGCGACCCGGTTACTGCAATCGGGGATTACCGCTGGACCAATTACAAGGCGAGTGCCGATGTATCTTTTGAACAGAATAGCACGTTTGGAGGGAACAATTACGCAGCGGTTGGAACCAGATACCAAGGCGGGCCGCAGACGATTAACGGCACCCCTTATGCGCTCAAGTTCTGGTTTGATGGCGGCTGGCAGCTGCTGTCCAGCGGCACCGTTGTGGCCAGCGGCAACGCAGCTACCGGCTCCGGCGGTGTGAAGATTTCGAATTTCAATACGGCACATGATGCGTGGCATAACCTTGCCATTCAGGTGGCCGGTGATACGGTGACTGCTTATTTGGATCAGGTTGAGCTTGCCTCCTACACCGATCCGAATCCGAAGCTCTCCGGGCGCGTGCAGCTCGCCAGCGGCTTCTATCATACCCGCTTCGATAATCTGAAGGTGGAGAAGGTAGACGGGTATACCCCTTATTATTCCGAGCAACTGGATAATCTGGAGATGACGGATCTGGCTGAGGTCCCAGGGACCAAGCTGGTCTATGAAGGCGGCTGGGTCCATGAGAATGGCAAAGGCATGTATGTCTATCAGCGTTCCCTCTCTACCAGCCAAGGGGCAGGGGCGGTGCTGAAGTATACTTTTACCGGCACGGGCCTTGATATTCTGGGGCCGAATGACGGCTCCGCGAAGCTGGAAGCTGTGGTGGACGGCGAGACCCTGGTAGTCGCGGGCGCTGCTAACGCAGCGAAGGAGCTATACCAGACCTTCACGCTCCGTGGACTGAAATACGATGAGCATACGGTTCAGCTCAAGGTGCTGAGCGGAACCCTGACCGTGGATTCCGTGGCGGTCATCAGCGGGGAAGGAGCAGGAAGCCCGGATACGGCGGAGCTTAAGCAGGCGGTGAGTGCTGCGCTTGCGGTCAGCAGGGAAGACGACTACCCGGAGAAGGATTGGAGGATGTTCACGAATGCCCTGGATACGGCCCAGGCAGCACTGAATGATCCGGTTCTCTACCGGCTGGACCAGGAAGGGGCAACGCAGCTGGCGGAACGTCTGTCTTCCTCTCTGAATCTGTTGCTGCTTGGAGATGTGAGAGAGCTTGCGTCCATTCCTGATAGGGCCACCTATGCAGGGCAACTGCCGGAGCTGCCAGCCAAGGTAGAGGCCACGCTCGCAGACGGCACGACCATACAGGTAGCTGTGAAGTGGAATCTCGATACGCTTAACTTCAATACTCCATATGAACGGGTAGCGGTCACTGGCACCTATGGAAGCCTGAAGACTATTACCTATGTGGAAGTGGTTCCTGAGGGGCTGGTGTACTTCCTGGACATGGGTGTTGCCGGGGATGGCGACACTCCGCCGTATACAGCCATCCGGGATCTTGCAGGCGACAGTCTGCTGAATCAGAAGGCGGACCAACTGTCCACAGGGGATTCAGTATGGGGACATACGAATACGGGCGGTAACTACAGTGTCAAAGGGCTGGGCGGTGATGTAGTTACCACCAATAAAGCCCAGACCGGAGTGTACAGCTCGAATACGAAAAATACGCCGCTGGTCTACAACCTGCCTCTGAGTGCAGGTAAATATACGGTTACTTCCTATCATCTGGACTGGTGGAATAACCTGAACCGGACGATGGATATTACAATCAGCTATCCTGATGCCGAGGGAGAGATTGTGACCGAGACGGTAAAGACCGGACTGGTTGCTGGTCTGGGCGGAGTGAAGGTTCAACATGATTTCACGCTGCCGGTCAGCGGTACGGTGAAATATTCGGTGAACAATACGTTCAGCCAGGCTTCGCTGATCAGCTATCTGGCTGTGGCGAAGGATTTGGCCAGCGCGGCCAATGAACAGGCTGTCCTTGAAGCGAAGAGTATAATTGAAGGCGCGGCTTACAGCGTCAAGAAGGCGCAAGCGAATAGTGAAGAAGCTGTACGGAACTGGCTGGCGCAGACCATTAGCGGGTTGCCGGGCTTAAGCGACACCGGGGTTACAATGGGTGACATTACCTTGTCTGCATTCCAGGAAGCCACGGAGGATACTGACGGCAGCTTCACCTTCACAGTAACGCTGAGCAAGGGGGAAGCGAGAGCAGACAGCTCGGCCAGTGGAACGATCACGCTACCGGAACCGGATACGGTACCGCCGGTTATTACCCTGACAGGCGAGGCGACAGTCAATCTGCCGGTCGGAGCGGAATACACCGATGCGGGAGCTACCGCTTATGACGATCAGGACGGAGATATCACAGAACGCATTGAGACCACCGTAACCAGTGATGTCTACAGCTTGACCGAACTGGATACGGCGCAAGCAGGGGAATATATCTTCCATTATAATGTCAGAGATACAGCCGGCAACGCAGCCGAAGAAGTGACAAGAACGGTGACGGTAAGCGAAGAAGAGCTGCCGCCGGTGGAGCAGCCACCAACCCCGACGCCAACACCAGCTCCTGAACCGTCAGCCACATCGGCTCCAACGAATGAGCCGGTATGGATACCGGCACCGACTGCAACACCAACACCGAAACCGGCTGTAACGCCTTCCCCGTCCCCGTCTCCACAGACGGAGAAGGTGCTTCATCAGGATGATTTCACGGCTCCGGCAGACGGAATCGTAACCATTCAGCTTACGGACGCTACGGAATCCGTGCTGCTTCCGGCAGGAGTCACAAGCATGACAGGCGCGAACACCCTGCGTCTTGCCTGGAATACAATTGCTGTTGATCTGGGCCCGGAAGCTTTGAAGAGTATCCTGAATACTGTTGTTGCAGGTGGAGGTCAAGCCGATGGAGTTGCCATCAGGCTATCTGCGGTGAAGACAGACGCTGACAGCCTACAACAGCGGATGAATAATCCGGCAGTCAACGGGTCTGTCCGGTTAACCGCGGCAAGCGAGGTCATCAGCTTCAGCCTGGAGGTTGTTGCTGCGGACGGAAGCACCGTACCGGTGACGGCTTTTGCCAAGCCGCTGACGGTGACCTTCGCAGTAGATTCTAAGGCGAACCGCGATTTGCTTGGCGTCTACCATATCGCTGCCAGCGGAGCAGTGGAATATGTGGGCGGTAAGCTGGTAGATAGTAATCGAAAGTTTACTGCTGATGTGCAGCATTTCAGCCATTACGCCGTACTGGAGTACGATAAGAGCTTCACCGATGTCAGCAGCGGCCACTGGGCAAGCTCTGTCATTAAGTCCATGGCTGCGAAGCATATTATCGAGGGCATCTCCAGTACGGAGTTCCAGCCGCAAGGGGAAGTTACAAGGGCGCAATTCGCCGCGATGATTACCCGTGCGCTCGGCCTTAAGGCGGCAAGCTCAGCCGCATCAGCCTTCACCGATGTGGATGCCAAAGCCTGGTACGCCGAAGCTGTAGCAGCAGTGAACGAAGCAGGCATTGTGCAGGGACGCAGCAAGGAGACCTTCGCTCCGGATGAGCGCATTACCCGCGAGGAGATGGCGCTCATGATCGTTCGGGCACATGAACACTTGAAGGGAAGCAAGAGCAGCAGTGAATCTGCTGCCAGCTCGTTCAGTGACTATTCCCGGATTCAGGATTGGGCGAAGAACGCTGCCGTTACCGCTGAACAGATGGGCCTGATCCAAGGACGCGGCAACCAGCAATTCGCGCCTCAGGAGACCATGACCCGCGCCGAGAGCGCGCAAGTCATCTCCAATCTGCTGGGGCATAAGTAACAGTAACACTAACGAGGCGGTTCAAGCTTAAGACTTTTGATTCAAAAAGAGCAGCGATAATCCATTTATTGGACATCCGCTGCTCTTTTGTTAGTGCGCCCAGCACTGTCAGGATTGATTGCTATAACCGGAAATAACATTTCTTATTTGGATATTATCGGTGCTTATGGGACTCATCGGGATAGCGGGCAGGGGCCTTACAGTTGCCAGATCAATCGGGCGAACGGTTTTGAATAACCCCACATAGGCCTTGGTGTCCGAGGAAAACGCCAGATCACCGACGGACGGCAGTCTGACTATCGGGAAATTGGTACCGGTTGAAGTGTAGAATTGAACTCCGGCTACCGGTGTAGTGGTGGGTTGTATGGTGATGCCAACATATTTTTGATTACGGGAATAACGAATTTTATCCTGGCCCTTGTAGCTATCAATATCTAAATAATAATTGTAAGTTACGTTTCCTTCTTCATCAACGGCCAGGTCAGTAATTTCTTTAATAATACTTTTTCCTTCGTCTGTGGTACAAAATAACTTTTTGTTGTCCAGGTATACGCCGGATACCGTATTGTCCAGCAGACTTGTCATAACCGGCTTGCCAATTTTATCATCTGTATGAACAAGCATCCCGGGAGTTCCCATTGTGACTTGGGTGTGCCCATCCGGATGAACAGCCAAGGGGTTGAGCCCCTCGTAAAAGGTTAACCCCATTTCCTTGCCATACGGATAAGCGATGTCCTTCTCGAGGGAAATGGCGACTACATAATCCTCACCATCTGCAACTTTACAGGCAGCATAGACAAAGTTGCTGTTCTTATTGCTCGCAAAAGCAAAGGGCTTGCCTGGACCTACATCCACCTCTTTTGTAATGCCATGCGTGGAGGTATCGATAATTACAACTGTTTTTTCACCGGAATTGGCTACATACAGTTTACCGCCCAGAGGAGAGGCGAGGATAGCAACAGGGTAGGAGTCATTTGTATCGCCGATGTGATAGGAAGCCAGAATGTCAAAAGTATCTGTATCAAAAACGGTGACCGACCTGCCTTGGCTGCTTAGTACATAAAGCTTCTTTTCTTCGACATCTGTGCACATAGGGCCAGGGTCGAAGCCAGCGATAACAGTTCGGATGATTTCATCGCGAGCAGGATCAATAACGGCGATATACCCGGCAACATAATCATACACATAACTAACATAGACGTAAGGATTGCCTGAGGATCTCCTTCTGTTTGCCATTTCTTTTGTTTTTGCATTGTTTGTGTTCATGGATGAATTCCTCTTTTCTTGTAGTTGTATCTTGTTAGGATTGATTGCGGTAACCGGAGATAATATTCTTGACTTGAACTGGAGTAGTGTCATAAGAACCAATCGTGATAACGGGCAAGGCCGTCGCAGTTTCCAGATCGATCGGACGGATCGCTTGTAATTCTCCCACATAGGCCTTGGTGTCTGAGTAAAAGGCCAGATCGCCGACAGAAGGAAGTGAGACGTACCGGGACTGGGTACCGGTTGAATTGTAAATTTGAAGTCCCGCCCTCGGGAGAACAGTGGGCTGTATGGTGATGCCTATATACTTTTGATTGCGGGAAAAACGAATTTTATCCTGCCCTTTGAAGCTGTTAATATCTTTAAAATCATCATAGCTTATTTGTCCGTTCGGACTAACAGTGAGGTCAATAATTCGTTTCAGATAGCTCTTTCCTTCTTGCGAGGTACAAAATAACAATTTGTTATCCAGGTAGACTGCGGATACCGTATTGTCCAGTAAACTTAATGTGGTAGGCTGGCCTTTCACATCATCATCAAAAAAACAAAGGATACCGTTAGTTCCCAACGTGATTTGGGTGTTTCCATCCGGGGAAACAGTCAAGGGGTTGCG
Organism: Paenibacillus sp. FSL H8-0122; assembly: GCF_038005345.1. Classification (NCBI taxonomy): domain Bacteria; kingdom Bacillati; phylum Bacillota; class Bacilli; order Caryophanales; family Paenibacillaceae; genus Paenibacillus; species Paenibacillus sp. FSL H8-0122. Next base: position 1,505,947 of record NZ_JBBOTB010000001.1, read on the forward strand.
GGTCTCATCAAAGGTAAGATTAAGTTCGTTGCCATACTGATAGCCAATGTTATCCTCAATGGAAAAGGCGACAATGTAATCGCGTCCATCGGCAACCCTGCAGGCGACATAGACAAAGGAGCTTTTCTCATTGCTCGCAAAGGCGAAAGGCTTACCTGAGCCCACATCCACTTTTGTTGTTACTTTATCCGTTTTGGTATTAATAATCGTTACGGCTCTATCATTGAAATTGGCTACATAGGCTTTGTCGCCGTAAGGGGCAACGAAGACCGCAGCAATACCGGAATTTGTGAACTGATCATTGCCAACGAATATGGAAGCGAGAATGTCAAAGTTATTCGTATCAATGACGGTGACCGTATCTGAGCCGGTATTCACCACGTAAAGCTTTTTTTCTGTTGGATCCATAGCCATAGGGCCAGCATTGGCTTCTACCGGAATTCGTCTTTGCAACTGATCATTTATCGGATCAATTACAGCGACATGTCCATATAGAGAGTGAAGATTATAAGTAACGAAGACGTAAGGACTTCCTGAAGGCATGCTCCTTCTCTTGTTTGTATTTGCCTTGTTCGGGCTCATGGATGAAATCCCCTTTCTTATGGTTCTGCTATAGGTTATTCATGGATTTCCCGGTCAGAACAGCCAGAACAATAAAAACATCCAGTCAGCCCAGTAAAGCCACTTAGAGTTCCTGGACATATGTTGAGACTGCTCAAAAAAGCTGCCCCCAAGCCTTTATCGGCTTGAAGAGGCAGCTTCGCTTTTACGGTCTATGATCAATAGGATTGCTGTTATTGGGATTGATTGCTATAACCAGAAATAATATTCTTGACGGTGACATTATTGTTATTTGAATGCCCAAGCGGGATAGCGGGCAGGGCCGTTGCGGTTGCCAGATCAATCGGACGAACCGAGGTCAGTTCTCCCACGTAGGCCTTGGTGTCTGAGAAGAACGCCAGATCGCCGACAGAAGCAAGCGAAACAAACTGGGATGTGCCACCGTTAACATTGTATATTTGCAGACCACCTTCCGGGAAAGTAGTGGGCTGAATAGTGACGCCAATATAGCCTTGCGTACGCGACACACGAATTTTATCCTGGCCTTTATAACTGGGGACATCTGCAAATTTATCAAAGGTGATGTTTCCCTTCCAATCAACGGTCAGGTTAGTAATTCGTTTCAGAATGGCCTTTTCTTCTAACGTGGTACAGAATAATAATTTGTTGTCCAGGTAGACCCCGGATACCGTATTGTCCAGCACACTTGACGTGTTGGGCAAGCCGATTTCGCCATCTCCAAAATAGGTAGCCATGCCGATCGGTCCAAGCGTGACTTGAGTGTCTCCGTCCGGGTGAACGGTCAGGGGGTTGTGGGACATGTCAAAGGTAAGTTGAATATCCCTGTTATACGGAAAAGGATGGTCATCTTCAAGGGAAATGGCGACAACATAATCTTTTTTATCGGCAACCTTGCAGGCAACATAGACAAAGCTGCTTGCCTCATGGCCCGCAAAGGCGAAAGGCTTACCTTGGTCGCCTAGGGTTACTGGGCCGCCTGGGAAGATATCCACATTTTTTATAACCGTATCCGTGAGCGCATCTATAATCGTAACGTTCTGATCTCCGGAATTGGCTACATACACTTTATTACCGTTAGGAGCAGCGAAGATAGCAACAGGATTGGTATTTGAGCTGCCTAGAGTGCCAACGCGAACTGTTTTGAGAATTCTAGAAGTATCTGCATCGATGATAGTGACTGAATTCGAGAGGGTATTAACTACATAAAGCTTCTTCTCTGCGGGGTCCATACACATAGGGCCAGGGTTGAAGCCCACTTTAATCCGTTTGATAATCCGATCTTCAACCGGATCAATAACAGCCACATATCCAATTAGATTGTCAAGTTCATAAGTCACATAGACGTAAGGATCGCCTGAAGGTAAATTTCTGTTGTTTGCCTTTGCCTTGTTCGGATTCATGAATGAAATCCCCTTTCTTGTGTTTCAACCTCTTGGACTCGCCGGGCCCGGCAGACAGACAACCGGATGGGCAGGCGCGCCGGTTTGGATCCGGATACCGCATCAGGTTGTCTACTGTATGTTATGTCTGAATGCTCCGGCCCGAATAATCCGAATGTCCAGTAAGGCCACAAAAAGGCGTGTGTTATCCCTTAATTGCCCTGTGCTAAGCCCCTTAGCAATGTATTTTCGGCAAAAAAAAGCTGCCCCCAAGTCCATTTCGGCTTGAAGAGACAACTCTATTGTAACGCTAAATGACCAAAGATTTGGCTGCTATGCTGTTATAATGATTGCTTGCTAACCGGAAATAATATTTTTGACATTGATCCGAGTGTCGGTTGCAAACCCAATCGGGATAGCGGGCAAGGCTGTTGCGGTTGCCAGGTCAATCGGACGAATCGCGCTCAGTTCTCCTACATAGGCCTTAGTATCTGAGTAAAACGCCAAATCGCCGATAGAATCAAGTGCAACGAACCAGGACTGGCTACCGGTTGGGTTTAAAATTTGCAGACCACCCGTAGGGAAAGTGGTGGGCTGTATGGTGACGCCAATATACTTTTGATTGCGTGACACTCGGATTTTATCCTGGCCTTTGTGACTGGGGATTTCTGAAAAAGTATAGTCACCTTGTATCTGCCCTTCCATATTAACCTCTAGGTCAATAAATTGTTTCAGATAGCTTCTTCCTTCTTGCGTGGTACAGAATAGGTATTCGTTGTCCAGGTAGACTGCAGATACCGTATTGTCCAGTAAGCTGAACGTAGTGGGAACGCTTAATGCAAAAATATCAAGATAACTAAGCAAACCGGTAGTTCCAAGCGTGACTTGGGTGTGTCCATCCGGGTGAACGGTTAAGGGGTTGTGAATCCCGTCAAAGGTAAGCTCATATTCGTTACCATACTGAAAAGAGGAGTTGTCGTTAACGGAAATGGCAACAATATAATCTTTTTTATCGGCAAGCTTGCAGGCAACATAGACATAAGAGCTATTCTGATTGCTCGCAAAGGCAAAAGGCGTACCGGGGCCCGCATCCACATTGGTTATAACCGTATCTGTGTGGGCGTCAATTATCGTTATGCTATGATCTACTGAATTGGCTACATAGACTTTATAACCATTAGGAGCAAAGAATATTTCAACAGGCTCGACATTTGCGCCAATGAGAGTGCCAACGCGAACGGTCTTGAGAACGTTAAATGTATTCACATCAATGACAGTAATCGTATTCCCGTGAGTATTCACTACATACAGCTTATTCTCTACGGGATTCATGCACATAGGACCAGGGTTCATACCCACCTGAATCCGTTTGATAACCTTATCTTCAACAGGATCAATAACAGCGACATATCCAATGAAATAGTCAAGTTCATAAGATACATAGACGTAAGAATCTCCAACTGGAAAATTGTGGATATTGTTTGCCTTTTCCATGTTCGGATTCATGGATGAAATCCCCTTTCTTGTGCTCAGGGCCTATGTTGATTGATTGCTATAACCGGAAATAATATTCTTGACTTTGATACGAGTGTCGGTTGCGAACCCGATCGGGATTGAGGGCAGAGCCTTTGCGGTTGCCAGATCAATCGGACGGATGGCGTTCAGTTCTCCCACATAGGCCTTGGTATCTGAGAAAAATGCCAGATCGCCGATATAAGAGAGTGGAACTAACCAGGAACTGGCACTGCGTACATTATAGATTTGCAGGCCACCTGTTGGTAAAGTAGTGGGTTGAATGGTAACACCAATATAGCCTTGCGTACGTGAGACACGAATTTTATCCTGGCCTTTGTAACTGGGAACATCTGCAACTTTATCAAAGGTGATGTTTCCTTTCCAATCAACAGTTAAGTCAGTAATCCGTTTCAGAATGGCTTTTTCTTCTTGCGTGGTACAGAATAATAATTTGTTGTCCAGGTAGACTCCAGATACCGTATTGTCCAGCACACTTGATGTGTTGGGCAAGCCGATACTATCATTTCCAAAATAGGTAGCCATGCCTATAGGGCCAAGCGTGACTTGCGTGGCTCCGTCCGGGTGAACGGTCAAGGGGTTGCGGGCCTCGTCAAAGGTAAGCTCAATTCCCTGGTTATACGGAAAGGCGTGGTAGTCATCTTCAACGGAAATGGCGACAACAAAATCTTTTTTATCGGCAACCTTGCAGGCAACATAAACAAAATCACTATTCTCATTGCTCGCAAAGGCAAAAGGCTTGCCTGGCTTGCCGGGGATGATATCCAAATTTGTTATAACCGTATTCGTATCGGTATCAATAATCGTAACGTTCTGATCTCCGGCATTGGCTACATAGACTTTGTTACCATAAGGTGAAGCGAAGATAGCAACAGGATTGGTATTTGTGCTGCCAACATTGCCAACGCGAACGGTTTTGATAATGTTAAATGTATTCGTATCAATGATGGTGACCGAACTCGAACGGGTATTAAGTACGTAAAGCCTTGTTTCTGTGATATTAGTGCACATAGGGCCAGGGTTGTAGCCCACTTGAATCCGTTTGATAACCTTATCTTCTACAGGATCAATAACAGCGACATACCCGATTTGATAATCAAGTTCATAAGACACATAAACGTAAGGATCGCCTGAGGGCAAATTCTTGCTGCTGTTTGTCTTTTTCGGATTCACGGATGAAATCCCCTTTCTTGTGGCTCTACCTGATGGACTCGCCGGGCCAGGCGGACCGACAACCAGGATGGGCAGGCGCGCCAGATAGTATCCGGATGCCTCATTTGGATGTCTGTTTTAGGTTATGCATATATTTTCCATACAGAACAACCAAAACGTCCAGTCAGTCCACAAAAAGGCATGTGTAACAAAAAAGAATCTGCTCAAATAACAAGAGCTGCCTCCAAGTCCATTTCGACTTGAAGAGACAACTCGAACATTCATACTAATATACATTAGGAGGTTTGATTGCTATAACCGGAAATAACATTCTTCACTCTGAAGTACGTTGTCCCTATGACGATTGGAGGGAGAGGTCTTGCAGTGGCCAGATCAAAGGGAGTAACATGGTTAAATCCTCCCACATAGGCTTTGGTGTCTGAGAAGAATGCAAGATCGCCAATGGAAGCAAGCTCAACAAACCGGGAGCTTAAATTATCTGCATCAATAATTTGCAGACCACCCAGCGGGGAGTTACCCGGTTGAAAAGTGACTCCGATATACTTTTGACTAGGCGAAGTGCGAATTTTATCCTGATCCTTGTAACTGGGAATTTCTTTGTAATCATCATAGGTGATGTTATAATTCTCATCAATATCCAGGTTTCTGAATAATTTCAAAAAGTCCCGTTCTTCTCGCATCGTGCAGAATAACAAGCCATTGTCCAGATAAACCCCGGATACTGTATTGTCCAGCAGACTTATCGTATTTTCGATAATATTACCAGTAACAACATAAGCAATAAATCCAATATTTCCAATATCAACCAGTTTATCTCCATTCGGGTGAACGGTCAAGGGGTTGTGGGTCTGATCAAATACAGGTCCCTTAATGGTAAGGAGCAGATATTCATCACTATTAATGATAATCATCGTAGTAAAATCTTCAAACGGAGGAATTCCCTTGCAGGCAATATAGACGTAGGGGCTCTTCTCATTGCATGCAATGGCGAAAGGCATGCCGTAGTTCTTCAAAGGTACAGATCCAATTACTTTAAGATTGATGGGATCAAAGACCGTTACGCTGGGTTCTCCATAGTTAGCTACATAGCCTCTTTTGCCGCTAGGCTCTATGAGGATAGCAACAGGTTTATTACCAACTGGAATTCCGCCTAAAGGGCGAAAGTCATCCGTACTATAAACTAAGACTACATTCCCAAGGCCATCTGCCACGAAAAGCTTATCCCCAGAGGGATTCAAACACATTGCGGTAGGATTGCGGCCGGTCGTAATCCGTTTGATGATCTCATCGGTAGTAGGATCAATAACAGCGATATACCCAGCATTGCTAGTTACATAAGACACATAGACATAAGAAACGCCGCTCCGTGTATTTCTGCTGTGCTGTGCGGTTTGATTCATATTCATAGATAAAATCCCCTTTCATGCAGCTCTATTTAGTGGACTCGCCGGGCCCGGCGGACGGGACAAGCGGATGGGCAGACGCACCGGTCCTGTGCCTTGATGCCGTATCAGGTTGTCTGCTGTAGGTTATGTCTGGATGCTCCGGCCCGAATAGTCCTAATGTCCAGTAAGGTAAAAAAAAGAGCTGCCCCCAAGTCCAGTTCGACTTGAAGCGACAGCTCAATTTTTATACTAAATGTGCATTACAAGGATTGATTGCTATAACCGGAAATAATGTTCTTCACGTTGACGCGGTCTGAGGGACTTGTGCCAATCGGAATAGCAGGAATGGGATTACTTGGATTTCCCAAATCAATCGGTTGAATCGAAGTCAGTTGTCCTACATAGGCAATGATGAAATCGTAAAGTGCTAAATCACCGACATAAGGGAGCGGAACAAACCGTGAACTAGCAGCGTTTACATCGTAAATTTGCAGACCACCTGTCGGGAAAGTGGTGGGTTGAATGGTGATGCAAATAGTATTTTGATCACTTGAAACACGGATTTTATCCTGGCCTTTGTAGCTAGGAATTTCTGTGAATTGATCATGGGTGATGTTTCCTTGCTGGTCCATGAACAGGTTGTTGAATTTTTTCAGATAGGCTCTATCTTCCCGCGAGGTGCAAAATAACATTTTGTTATCCAGATAGATCCCGGATACCGTATTGTCCAGCATACTTGAAGTTTTGGACGGACCAATTGTAAGTTGTTCAAAATGAGTCAGCATGCCAGTCTGCCCAAGTGTGACCAGCTCCACTCCGCCTGGGTACACGGTCAAGGGGTTGTGGGTCCCGTCAAATTCAAGCGGAGTATCATCCCCAACTGGATGGGCGGTATCATCGTCAACGGAAATGGCGACAACCTTGCCTTTATCATTATCTTTAGACTTACATGCAACAAAGACAAAGAGACTGTTCACCTTACCGGCAAAGGCAAAAGGGTAGCCGCTTCCGCTAGGCAAATCCACTTGCTTAATAACCGTATCTGTGACGGAGTCAATAATTGTAACGGCCCTGTTACCCGAATGGGCTACATAGACTTTGTTCACGTTAGCAGCAGCGAAGATAGCAACAGGAGCGCTAGAGGTGGACGAAGAGCCAATGTGAAGGGTTTTGATAACGTTAAAGTTATATGCATCAATGATAGTGACCGAATCATTGCCCGTATTTACTACATAGAGCTTATCCTCACTTGGATTCAAGCACATAGGACCAGGGTTAAGGCCTACCGGAATCCGTTTGGTGACCTTATTGTATACAGGATCAATGACAGCGACGTAGCCAAAATAATAGGAAAGTTCATAACTCGCAAACACGTAAGGATTAAAATTTGATGCTAGATTTCTTCTGTGGTTTGCTATTTTTGTATTCATAATTAAAAACCCCTTTCATGTGCTTCTGGCTCATGGACTCGCCGGGCCCGGCGGACAGACAACCGGATGGGCAGGCGCGCCGGATTCTCCCGGAAGCCTCATCAGGTTGTCTGCTGTATGTTATGTCTGAATGCTCCGGCCCGAATGATCCAAAGTCCTAGAAAGCCACAAAAAGGGCAGAGGTTACCCCTTCACCGCTCCCGCCGTAAGTCCGCTGACAATGTACTTCTGGCAGAAGATATACAGGATCAGTACGGGGAGGGAGGTTAACACCAGATCCGCAAAGATCAGGTTCCAGTCCCGGCTGTATTTGCCGTAGAAATTGTATACCGAGAGCGGCATCGTCCAGTCCGAGCTGTCGGTCAGGAAGTAGAGCGGGATGGTGATATCGTTCCAGACGGACATGAACACCATAATCGCTACGGTGGCGTTCACCGGGACGATCAGCGGGGTGACGATCTTGAAGAACACATCGAAGGTATTCGCCCCCTCCAGAAAAGCAACCTCATCCAGCGCCTTCGGAATAGACCGGATGAATCCGCTGTACAGGAACACGCTGAACGCCGTGTTGAGCGAAGCGTAGATCAGGATGACGCTGGTGATGCTGCCATAGAAGCCCATCCATTGCACAACACGGATCGTGGTGATGGTGGACATCGGCGCAATCAGGCCCATGAAGAAGAACATATACAGGAAATTCGACCACTTGGTCTCCCGGCGTACCAGAATGAAGGAGGCCGCCGACGAGGTGAAGATGTTCAGGATGGAAGATACGCCGGTAATCAGCATCCCGTTCAGGAACGCCCGTCCCAGACCGCCTTCCTTGAATACAGTCGTATAGTTGGAGAACTTCCACTCCTCCGGGAGCCGCAGGGAGAACTTCAGCACCTCGGAGCTGGTCATGAAGCTGCCGAACAGCATAATCAGGAGCGGGAGAATTATCAGCAGCGAGGCCAGAATCAGCAGCCCTTCGACGATATAGTTGCGCCAGGCCATTTTACGGGAAAAGCTCATTACTCCGATACCTCCTTACGCCGCATGAAGATCAGCAGGGGAATGGCGATGACAGTTACAGCAGCGAACAGCAGGGTATTGACGGCTGTGCCCAGCCCCCAGCTGCCTTCCCCGAACGAGCGGAGGATGATCGTTCCGACCACCTGGGAGGCATTGCCCGGCCCCCCGCCGGTGAGTACGAACACCTCGGAGAATACCTTGAGGCCGCCGATCAGGGTCAGCATCAGATTGATGTTGATGGCAGGAAGCAGCAGCGGAACCGTGATGCTGCGGAAGCTGCGCCAGGAGCCGGCGCCGTCGATGGTGGCGGCTTCATAATACTCTTTGGAGATCGACTGGAGTCCGGCCAGGTAGATCGCCATTTGGAAGCCGGTATGCTGCCAGATGGACACGAAGGCAACTGTCCAGATGACAAGAGCCGGATTGGTCAGCCAGGCCTGGCTCAGCGAAGGCAGACCCACAGCTTCGAAGATGCGGTTAATCGTTCCGTCAGAGCGCAGCATGGGCGTGAACACAATGCTGATTACGAGAACACTAAGAATCGACGGGGAGTAGAAAATCGCCCGCAGCAGGTTTTTGGATTTCAGCTTCATGTTCAGACCGACCGCAAGCGCGATGCCGAGCAGATTTTTGCCGAGAACGGTAACGATGGCGAAGATCGCTGTATTTTTCATCGCAAGCAATAGCGTTCGATCTGTGAAAATCCGTTCGAAATTGTCCCAGCCGATGAACTTAACCGCTTCTCTGTCCAGCCGCCAGTCGGTGAAGGAATAGAAGAGTCCGATCAGCGCGGGCAGCACGAAAAAAATTGAATAGATCAGCAGCGCAGGCCAGATTAGATAATATGAGTATAGCTTCTTGGATACGTTCATCTCTTCACACTCCTATATAGCCCAGGACAGAATAAAGCCCTGGCCGGACTCTATTCTGCCTGCTGTATGGTTAATCAGATGGGATACTTGATTTAAAAGCCTTCTGCGCCTTTGTCCTTCATCAGCTGGCTGAATTTCTCATCCCAGGCCTTAAGTACGCCCTTGGCGTCCAGACCGCCGGCGAATTCATCCTGAAGCAGGCGGTATAGCTCGCTGCGGTCCACGATCATATAAGCATCGGTAGTAAGCGTAGTCTTCTTAGGCGTGATATATTGATCGACAATTTCCTGCTTGTATTCGGGAAGCGTCGGTGTTGTGACATCACTGAAGTTGGAGACGGAGCCTTGGCTGTCGACCATTTTCTGGGCAACCTCTTTGGTGGCGAGGAACTCCAGGAATTTCTTCGCTTCATCCATATGCTTGGCTTTCTTCGGAATGAACAGCTGGCCGCCCAGCGGGCTTGCACCGAGATTGGCATCTTCAGAGGAAGGGATGGCGAACAGGCCCAGATGCACATTCGGGTCCTTCTCGGCCACGTTCACGATCAGCCAGTCGCCCATGAACATCATCGCCGTTTCCTTGTTCAGGAATTTGCCCACGGCCATATCGTAGCTGTCGCTGAGAATGTCTGTGTTGGTGTAGCCTTTCTTGTAGACCTCGTATTGCTGGTCCAGGAAGGTGGCGAATTCAGGGACATCGGACCACTTTTTGCGGCCGGCATTAATGTCCTCGAACAGGGATGGCTCATTCTTGGCTGCCCAGTCAGCAAAAGCTGCTGCCGGCCAGATATTCGCCGCCCAGTTATCCTTGAACGGCATGAACACCGGCGTAATGCCGCTGGCCTTGATTTTCTCGCACACGGCCAGGAATTCCTCGTAGTTCTTCGGAATGCTCAACCCCAAGTCCTTGAAGATATCCTTGTTATAGACGACTCCCTGCATCCCTGTATCCTGGCTGTAATGGAAGCTGTAGACATGATCGTAAGCAGAGAGCACATCCTTGTTCAGCAGCCGGCTCACCCAAGGCTCATTATCGAGAATCTCGAAATTCCGCTCCAGATTCAGGTCCGTGGTCGCACTGGCGAGATTATATTGAATCAGATCCGGCACCTCGTCAACGGCCAGCTTGGTCTGGAGTACCGTGGCAGTCTGCTCTGCGGGAAGTAACTGGAGATTGACTTTGATGTTGGTTTTCTGCTCGAATTCATCCAGCACATCCTGGGCCACGAACGCTGAATCCTGCGAGCTTTTGGAGATGGCCAGCTCGATGGTTACCTTTTTGCCGTTGCTGCTGCCTCCGCTGTTACCGCCTCCGCTGTCCGTTGCCGCAGCATTGCCCTTACCTGAATTGTCAGAGCCGCATGCCGCCAGCGTTAAGGTCATGATTCCAGCGAGCAGGCCTGTCGCGATTTTCTTCATTTGCTTACTCATGTGATCGCCCCCGTAGTGTATTTTCTGTGAACTGAATCCGTTTACATTGCCCATTATAGAATGAGGAGAGCACAAGGTACATGTTTGTACTTGACACTTTCTGTGTAATATTCTGAACTCCGGGGATGGCTTGTCATTTCGCCCGATTGGTTGTAAAGTAGGCAGCATCCTAAGGTTCAGGGAGGGCTCGGGCTTGGCTACTATTGTTCAGAAATTACGCGGAGGCAGGGTTCAGGCCAGTCTGCAAACGAAATTCTTCTTCACCTTCATGCTGCTCCTGCTGATTGTGCTGGGCTGCTTCCTGGTCTACGTGAATTATATGGTGATCCAGCCGCTCAAGGACAAGACGGAGAACGAAATGAAGCGGGCGGCTGTCCAGGTCAGCGACCAGCTGAACCTGTATATCAGTAACCAGAACCAGCTCTCCCAGCGGATTCTGTCGAACAAAGAGGTGTTCACGCTGCTGTCCGCAGGTGATTATTCGCAGCTCACCCTCGAAGGGCTGACCCGGAGCCGCCGGCTGAAAGACATCATGTTCCAGGCGCTGGGGCCGAGTCTGAACATTGAGGATATGATGATCTATGATCTGACAGGGGAGCGGGTGGCATCCTATATCGGATATGCGGATAGCCCGGCTTCGCTCAGGCCGTTTCTGGAAGAGAGCAGCAACCTGCCGACCTGGAATGCAAGCGGTTACGCGCTGTACCGGCAGGGGGCGGATGCCATCTCTTTTGTGCGGGCGATCAGGAACCAGAATGGTCAGGTGTTCGGCTATCTGGCGGTGCAGCTCGACCAGCGGTATTTGAACAGATCTGCTGCGGGCCTGGCGGGCGGCAAGGTCTATATTATGGATCAGGACCAGCGGCTGGTCTCCAGCTCTCCGGCATTGCGGGAAGGGGAGAAGGTCCCCGAATTCGCAGCGTCTCCCTCTGAATCTGCAACAGCTAACGGAATCTATCTAAGCAGCGGCCAGAACTATGTGGCTTACCACCGCTCTGCTGAGACGGGCTGGACTACCTACGTGGTGAATCCCAGGAATGTGGTGCTGGGCCCGGTCAATTCGGTGAAATACCTCTCCATTCTGCTGATCACCGCGCTGATTCTGTTCTCGTTCATCTTCATCTACTTCTCGACCCGGAACCTGCTGCTTCCGATCCGCAAGCTGCGCAGCCAGATTCTGCGGATGAACTACAGCAACCTGAATATGAAGACGGGCCCCCGTACCCACAACAATGAGCTGATTCAACTGAATAGCGCTTTTCAGGAGCTGCTGGAGCGGCTGCAGGAATCCATCGAACGGGAAAAGCTTGCGCTCCACGAAGAAGTGAAGTCGCGGAATTCCGCCTTGCAGGCCCAGATCGCCCCCCATTTCATCCACAATGTCCTGTATCTGATCAGTATTGCCGCCCAGGAAGGGAAGAATAGCGTAGTGACGGAGATGTGCAAGCATCTCTCGGACAGCCTGCGCTATATTGTGTCCTCCCCTTATCAGCATGTGACATTGACGGAGGAGCTGAAGCATACCCGGCATTATTTGTCCCTGATTCAGCATAATTTCGAGGACGACCTGGAGTGGGAGATTGACGGGGACGGGGGCCTTGAGCGGATTGAGCTGCCCCGGCTGGTGATTCAGCCGTTCGTGGAGAATTGTATCGAGCATGCTTTTAAGAATACGGACCCTCCTTGGAGGATTGAGGTGCGGGTGAAGGTATATAACGGCCTGTGGGCCATCGAAATCCGGGATAACGGAGAAGGCTTCGCGCCGGGCAGGATCAGGGAGATTCTGGACAATATTGAGGACTCGGATTCCGGGGTTAGCGAGCTTCGGCATGATACCTCAGGAATTGGGAATATGGGGATTGTGAATACGGTGAACCGGCTGAAGCTGATGTACAGGAACCGGCTGTTCTTCAACATCTACAACCACTTGGGCGGGGAAAAGGGTGCCACGGTCCAGATTATCGCATCTATGAGTAAAGACTTCTACTAGAACCGGGAGGGACCGCTATGTATACCGCTATCATTGCAGAGGACAGCAAGCCGATTCTGCGGAATATCGAGGCTCTTTTGCAGTCTATGGAGCTGCCTGTCCGTATATCCGCCACCGCCTCGAACGGGCTGGATGCCCTGGAATACATCAAGGCTAACCCGGTGGATATCCTGCTGACCGATATCCGCATGCCCAAGCTGGACGGGCTTGCGCTGATCGGGCAGTGCAGGCAGGTGAATCCGGCGCTCAAGGCGGTGCTGATCAGCGGCTACAGCGACTTCGAGTATACGCGCAAAGCGCTGAATCTGCAGGTATTCGATTATCTGCTGAAGCCGGTGGAGCGGCAGCAGCTTGCCGAAGTGATGCAGCGGCTGGTCGCCCATCTGCAGGAGCAGGAGGGCAGCAGAATAGGTTTGCCGGAGGGAGCGATCTCTGCCGGGCAGCAGCGGCCTAAGAGCAGCGAAGAGCTGTTTAAGCAGCTGGAGCAATATGTACAGGAGCAGCTCTACGCTCCGCTCTCCATTACCGAGGCCGCGCTTAAGTTCCATGTGAGCCCTTCCTATGTCAGCCGGATCTTCAAGCGCTATTCGCACCAGACCTTCGTGCATTACAGCATGCGGCTGAAGATAGCCGAAGCCTGTCGGCTGATCGCGCTGAGGCCGGAGCTGAGGGTGAAGGAGCTGTCGGAGCTGCTGTCCTTCGGCGACCAGCATTATTTCTCCAAGGTGTTCAAGGACTATACGGGCGTAAGTCCTACGGAGTATAGGGGAGGGGAGCGGGGTTACTAACAAAAAGCAAAAAGAAGTGGAGGGGAAATTTGGAACTGAAGGAGCGATAGCGACCGCCTTTGTATTTGGATTTCTACCGCGAAGAGCGGTTCTAATCAAGGAATCTAAATTGGGCAGCGGCCGGAAGTCCAAATGTTCACCGCAGTGACGACGAAGCTTCGAGTTATATCGTTCATTTTACGGCAGCGCTGCGGATAGGCGCTGCCGTCTTTATTTGCCGTATTTTCCCGGCGGGATGCCCGTGATGTTCTTGAAGGTGCGGATGAAGTTGGCATAATCATTGAAGCCGGACAGGTAGCAGGTATCGGACACGGAGTTGCCGGCGGACAGAAGCTGCTTGGATAACGCGATCTTTTTGAGCAGGACATAACGGTAGATGGTGCCTCCGGTCTGCTGCTTGAACAGGTGGCTGAGATAGTATTTATCCAGGCCCAGCTCCCCGGCGATGTGATCCAGCGACAGATTCATGTGCAGGTGGTTGTCGATATAGCTCATGGCAGATTGAATATGGGAAGAGATGATGCTGGGCACGGCAGCACGGGAGCGGCTGTACAGCTCGTTGACCAGCACCAGAATCTGAATCAGATACGTCAGGGCCAGCACCTCGCTGCCGTACTGCTTGCGCTCCAGGGCTGCAATCAGCCGGGAGGAGAGGTCGGTATACTCTGAGAGCAGCGGCTCCTCCATCCGCGCCAGGTTATTCTCCCCGGGCTGGCGGTTCTGGAAGCAGGCCAGCAGATTCGTGGTCGCCGTACAGAACGGGTAGACCAGCGGGGCTTTGAAATGAATGGTCAGCCGTTTATAAGGCTCGGGGGACCGGTTGATGATTTTATGAATCTCATGATTATTGAATAACAGGACGTCGCCGCGCTCCAGCGGATAGCTGTACTGGTCCACGAAGCCATTCACGCTGCCGCCGAGGAACAGGAAGATTTCATAGTGGTCATGGATATGGAAATCCTTCGTCGGAGAGATCGGAGAATTGCCGATACCGGCCAGAATATCGCCGTCGAACGTTTCATAATACCGGGCATGCTTCATTGTCACTGCCCCTTTCATGTTGATCACAATATACGCAATATTTCATCACTATTCGCAAAGACATTGCAATAATACCACAATACACTAGAGAAGAAGAATACCTGAGAGGGTGGAACTAGGGATGAGTGGGATAGAACAGCGTAAATACTGGCTGGATACGATGCTACGGATTGGAATGCCGGTCCTGGAGGCGCTCTCCGCGCGGAAACTGAAAGAACAGTTACCTGCGGAGTTTCATAGCGAGCGCAGCCAGTTTGCGCATCTGGAAGCTTTTGCAAGGCTGGCTTGCGGAATGGCTCCCTGGCTGGAGCTTCAGGGGCTTGAGGGTGAAGAAGAGCAGCTGAGGGCCCGTTATGCCGGGCTGATGCTGGAAGCAATTGCTGCGGCGGTCGATCCGCAGTCGCCTGACTATATGGAATTCAAGACCGAGGGCCAGCCGCTGGTCGATGCGGCATTTCTGGCCCATGCTCTGGTGCGGGCACCGAAAGCGGTTACAGCCCGGCTGGACACACGGGTCAAAAGCAATCTGATTGCGGCGCTCAAGCAGACGCGGCGGACCGCCCCCAGCGGCAGCAACTGGCTGCTGTTCAGTGCGATGGTGGAAGCAGCCTTATACCTGCTGGACGACCCGGAGTATGACCGGATGCGGGTGGGTTATGCGGTCCACATGTTCATGGACTGGTACAAGGGTGACGGAGTCTACGGGGACGGGAAGGACTTCCACTGGGATTATTACAACAGCTTCGTGATTCAGCCGATGCTGTTGGATGTGGTTACCCTTTTCGAACAGGAGAATGAGGAGTATGCCCGGCTTAGACCCTTGGTCCTGCAGCGGGCGCAGAGATACGCATCTGTGCTGGAGCGCAGCATCGCCCCGGACGGAACGTATCCGTTCCTTGGGCGTTCTATCGTTTACCGGTTCGGGGCATTTCAGCTGCTGTCGCAGGCGGCGCTCCAGCATCTCCTGGAAGACTCGCTGCCCCCGGCCCAGGTGCGCTGCGCTTTGACCGCTGTCATTAGCCGGATTATGCAATACCCGGGCACGCTGGATGAGAACGGCTGGCTGCAGCCGGGGATCTACGGCTATCAGCCGGAGCTGGCCGAGAGCTACATTAATACGGGCAGTCTGTATCTGTGCGCTGCTGTTTTCCTGCCGCTGGGGCTGCCTCCGGCTGACCCCTTCTGGTCGGGAGAGGACATGAAATGGACGGCCCGGAGAATCGCAGACGGCGAGAATGTGATGCGGGACCATGCTTTGGAATAAGGGATACAGACACAGCGAACAGGAGAGGGAGCTTAGGCATGAACATACAGGAACTTAAGGCAATCGTAGAGAACATGAAGCCGGCAGATCTCAGCTTATATTATCCGCAAGGAGATTCGGCTGCTTTTTGGAGAGAGGCGGCATCTTCTAAAGTTTTGCAGGCCAGTATCAGTGAGATTCGTGCAGAGGCACGGAGGCTGGAAGGGCAGCCTATACCGCTGCTGTCGTATCGTTTGTTTACCCTTTTCCGGCAGACGGGGTCGAGACTGGAGTATGAGCGGCCTTATTTTGAACGGAGAAGAAGACTGAATACGTATGTGTTCCTTAGTCTGCTGGAGCCGGAGAACGCAGCAGCTCTGGAGCAGCTTACAGATATTCTATGGGCGATCTGCGATGAGTACACATGGTGCGTTCCCGCCCATCTTCCTGAGAAGCATGAGGCTGCTGAGATCAACCGCCATATCGATCTGTTCTCCTCCGAGACGGGCTTTACCTTAAGCGAATGTCTGCTGCTGCTCGGAGAGCGACTCCCGCTGCTGCTCCACTCCCGGATACGCAGTGAGGTGGAGAATCGAATCTTCCGGCCGTTCCTTGCGCATGGCCCTTATTTCTGGGAGACTTCGACTCACAATTGGGCGGCGGTCTGCGCAGGCTCTGTCGGGGCGGCTGCACTGCTGCTTGTGAAGGACAAGGACATGCTGGCGGAGATCCTGCTGAAGACAGAGAGCAGCATGAATTATTATTTGCAGGGCTTCGGGGCAGACGGGGCCTGTCAGGAAGGGCTGGGCTACTGGAATTACGGGTTCGGCTATTTCACTTATTACAGCGATCTGCTCCGTGTAAGGAGCGGAGGCACGCTGGACTGGTTCAAGCAGGAGAAGGTGGCACAGATCGCCCGCTTCCAGCAGCAATGCTTCATAGACGGCAGCTATGTCGCTAATTTCTCCGATTCCGTGCCCCGGGTGCGGGTGCATATGGGACTCTCCCATTATCTGGCGGACGTCTATCCGGATGTCCTGCGCCCGCCTTCTGCGCTGCGCGCCCCGTTCACGGAGGATCATTGCAGCCGCTTCGCACCGGCGCTGCGCAATCTGATCTGGACAAGAGCCGGAGAGGAGAAGGAGTCGTGGGAGGCAGGCAGCAGCTATCTGCCCGATGCAGCCTGGCTGGTAGCACGGCATATCTCCGCTGCCGGCGCCTTCGGCTTCGCGGCCAAGGGCGGCCATAACGACGAGCCGCATAATCATAATGACCTGGGCCAATTCGTTCTGAGCGGCCGGGGGGAGATCTTCGCGGCCGATCTGGGCAGCGGTGAGTACACGGCGGACTATTTCGGTGCCGGCCGTTACGGCTATGACTGTAACGGGTCGCAGGGCCACAGTGTGCCGATTATTGACGGCCAGTACCAGGGGGCAGGACGGGAGTTCGAGGCAACGGTGCTGCATGCATCGGCAGCGGAGGCGAAGGATGAGCTGATGCTGGAGCTGGCCCGGGCATACCCGGTAGCCGGACTGCAATCCCTGGTCCGTTCGCTGGTCTGGCATAAGGAGGAGCTGCCCCGTCTGGAGCTGACAGACACTTACCGCTATGACGGAGCTCCGGCAAGCTGGACGGAACGGTTCGTAACGTGGCGCAGACCGGAGCTGACGGGTTCAGGGCACGTACTGCTACCGGGTGCCGAAGGCCACGGCGTTCAGGTGACCTACGATCCGCAGATCGTCCGGCCGGAGATTACCGCACATGTGTACCAGGACCACTATGGCCAGGACAAGGTGTGGCATAGTCTGGACTTTCAGGTTCTCCAGCCCGGGGCGGAAGGCGTATTGGTGTTTACTTTTCAATTTCTGTAGATGACGGCAGGCGTATACCATTCAGATAAAGGCGGGATTCAAATGAGCAGAACCATAGATCAGACATGGGTAGATGAGGCTTGGAGTAAGGCGCTGGAGAAGACGAGAACGAACAGTATCAGCATCGGGGCGGAGTTCCCGCATGCCAGCCAAGGCGGCAAGTATGTACTGGAAGTGCCGAGCTGGTGGACTGCCGGCTTCTGGCCGGGCATGCTCTGGCAGCTCTACGCAGGGAGCGGCGATGAGAGCCTGAAAGCGGTAGCCGAGCGCTGCGAGGAGCGGCTGGATGAGGTGCTGGACGGCTATGTGAAGCTGGACCATGACCTGGGCTTCATGTGGCTGCTGACCAGTGTTGCCAATTACAAGCTGACGGGCAGGGAAGAATCACGGGTTCGCGGGCTGAAGGCCGCCAACTATCTGGCCGCCCGCTTCAACCTGAAGGGCCGCTACATCCGGGCCTGGAATCCCTGGAGAGAAGGCGAGGACAACAGCGGGGTCGCCATCATTGACTGTAGCATGAACACCAGCCTGTTGTTCTGGGCCTCCGAAGTCACGGGAGACCCGCGTTACCGGCATTTCGCGGAGGCACATATGGATACGGTGCTGGAGCATTTCATCCGGCCGGACGGCTCCGTCTATCATATTGTCAACTTCAACCCGGAGACGGGCGAAGTGGCAGAGAAGCTGGGCGGACAGGGCTATGCGCCGGAATCGGCCTGGTCGCGCGGCGCGGCTTGGGCACTATACGGGCTGGCGCTGGCCTATCACCATACGGGCAAGCTTAGCTACCTGCATGCGTCCAAGCAGGTTGCGCATTTCTTCCTGACCCGGCTGCCGGAGGATCAGGTGCCGCATTGGGATTTCCGCGCTCCCGGCGATGTTGGCGAGATTCGCGATTCTTCGGCCGGTTCCTGTGCGGCAAGCGGTCTGCTGCTGCTGGCCGGGCTGGTGGAAGAATCAGAGGCTCAAGTCTACCGAAACGGGGCGCTTAGAATCACGGAATCTCTCTACCGCAATTATGGAACTTGGGACAATCCCGCCGAACAGGGGCTGCTGCTTCACGGTACCAGTAACTTTCCTGAGGACCGGAACATCGATGTGCCGCTGATCTACGGGGATTTCTTCTATGTCGAGGCACTGGCCCGGATTAAGGGAGCAGGCCCGTTCTATTGGGAGTAGGAGGAGTATGATCATGACGAACGATAAGAGGACTCCGGTGGTTGGAAATCTGGGGACAGGCGATCCGGCGACGGGCAAGCTGGGGATTCAGAGCAATCCGCTGAAGACCCGGGACGACCTGCTGGCTGCCCTTGAGCAGCTGACAGAGCCGCTTCGGCCGCTCTATAGCAGAGGCAGCGCAAGACTTGAGATCGGGATTACGGGAGCGAGCTATCCGTCAGCCACCGCCGGAATGGAGGGCTTCTCCCGGGTGCTCTGGGGACTAATTCCACTGCTCGCCGGAGGCGGGAACAGTGAGCTATGGGCCACTGTGCTGGACGGCATCCGGCACGGCACCGATCCGGCCCATGAGGAATATTGGGGTGATGTAAGGGACTATGACCAGCGTCTGGTCGAGATGGCCGCCTTCGGCTTCGCGCTGGCGGCAGTGCCGGAGCATATCTGGTTGCCGCTTGACAAGCAGGAACAGGAGCATCTATACAACTGGCTGAATCAGATCAATTCCCGTCCCTGCTATGACTGCAACTGGCTGTTCTTCAACGTGCTGGTGAATGTCGGCTTCCGTACGATAGGACGCCCCTATGATGCGATTCAACTGGAGCGGAATCTGGAGCGGATGGATGCCTTTTATCTGGGTGAAGGCTGGTACAGTGACGGTGTTGGCGGACACTGCGATTATTACGGGCCCTTCGCCATCCATTACTATTCGCTGCTGTATGCCAAGCTGATGGAGCGGGAGGACCCGGAGCGTTCCCGTCTGTTCAAAGAACGCGCCCGGCTGTTCGCCGCTGAATTCATACGCTGGTTCGCCCCGGACGGCGCTGCGCTTCCCTATGGCCGCAGTCTGGCGTACCGGTTCGCCCAGTCTGCCTTCTGGAGCGCCTTGGCGTATGCAGAGGTGGAGGGCTTCACTGCCGGTGTGGTCAAAGGCATCGTCCTGCGCAACCTGCGCTGGTGGTTCCGCCAGCCTATCTTCGATGCAGCCGGTGTGCTGACCATCGGATACACGTATCCGAATCTGGTCATGGCGGAGAATTATAATGCGCCCGGCTCGCCTTACTGGGCGCTGAAGACCTTCCTGCTGCTTGCCCTCGGCGCGGAGCATCCGTTCTGGAGCGAACCGGAGCTGCCGCTGCCGGAGCTTCCGGCTGTGACGGTGCAGCATCCGCCGCATCTGGTTCTGGTCCGCGAACCGGCTTCCGGTCATGTGGCCGCCTTCAACAGCGGGCATCTGTCCACCAATGAGCATACCCATACCTCGGCCAAATACGAGAAATTCGTCTATTCCATCGGCTTCGGCTTCAGTGTGCCGCGTGCGGAATGGGGATTAGCACAGGGAGCCTATGATTCCATGTTGGCGCTCAGCGAAGGCGGGGACAATCTGTACCGCGTTCGGCGGCGGAATCTGGAATCAGAGATTACGGACAACGTCCTGCGGTCCGTCTGGAAGCCTTGGGCTGATGTTGAGGTACGCACATGGGTGGTAGCGGGTCTGCCGTGGCATATCCGGATTCACCGGATCGAGACGGGCCGGGCCCTGGATGCCGCCGAGGGCGGATTCGCGCTGGGTCAGGAGGCGGAGCCTGCTCAGCAGCTGGACGAACTGGAGGCGGCGGCAGCGACCCCATGGGGCACAAGCGCCATCAAGGGGCTGATGGGTTATACCAAGGCTCAGCTAATCTCGCCGAATGCCAACACGAACCTGCTTCATCCACGGACTGTGCTGCCTACCCTGATGGCATCGCTGGAGCCTGGAGTTCATTGGCTGGCTTCTGCTGTGTACGGCGACCCTTCCTCTGCGCCGCTGACAGACGGGGCAAAGGAACTCGGCCTGATGCTGGAACAGACTCCTGAAGACCTGCTCCAGATCAAGCTTGCCGGAGAGCGGATTACGGTGCTAACCTCCGGCGGGACAGAGCTCAGCATTCCGGTGCAATGAGCAGAAATATGGTGCGAAAACACAGCATTTTGGTCATAGTACAGCAATTTCGGTCAATAACTCAACATTGGCTCTTTAGTGCCACCAACATACAAGCAGGCCAGCAGCTTCTCCTTTGGAGAGGCTGCTGGCCTTTCGAGGCGCGTGGACCAAATGTAATCGAAAAACCGATCACAATTGGCCTGGATGCGGCGCGTGGACCAAATGTAATCGAAAAACCGATTACATTTGGACTGGATGCGGCGCGTGAACCAAATGTAATCGAAAAACCGATTACAATTGGCCTGGATGCGGCGCGTGGACCAAATGTAATCGAAAAACCGATCACAATTGGCCTGGATGCAGCGCGTGGACCAAATGTAATCGAAAAACCGATCACAATTGGCCTGGATGCGGCGAGTGGGACAAATGTAATCGAAAAACCGATTACAATTGGACTGGATGCAGCGCATGGACCAAATGTAATCGAAAAACCGATTACAATTGGCCTGGATGCGGCGAGTGGGACAAATGTAATCGAAAAATCGATTACAATCGGCCTGGATGCGGCGCGTGGACCAAATGTATGTTAAAAACCGAACACAATTGGACCGGGTGCGGCCACAAGCCCCTGCACACATATGAAGCATCCGGTGCAGGGAGCAGGGCGGGCAGTATGAACAATATCCCTTACTCCGTATTGCTGCGGAACTGATTGGGCGTGAGCCCTTTATACTTTTTGAATACCTGGTAGAAGTATTTCGTGTCGTTGTACCCGGACTGCAGAGCGATATCCTCAATCCGCATTCCGGGATCTTTGAATAGCTGGCAGGCATGCTCGATGCGGACCTTATGCAGATAATCGATGAAGCTGATCTTAAGCTGCTGCTTGAACAGCAGGCTTAAATATCCCGGGGTAATATAGATCTCCCTGGCGACGATCTCGCGGTTGATATCCTTCATGAAGTGCTCGCCGATATAGCTCTTGGCCGCTTCGAGCAGCTTGTTGCTGTTCTTCTTGGACGTCAAATGCTCACTGACCCGCTGGGCCGTCTCCAGCAGAGACTGGAACAAATTATCCAGACTGGAGCGGGACAGGACATGGATCAGCTCGGTCAGATTCTGCCCAAAGACTTTATTTACATTGACATTGTTCTCGATACATAATTTATACAGGGCGAAGAACAGGGCGAAGCTCGATTTGATCACCTGGTCCCTGGACACCGTCTCGGGCTGCAGGGCTACGTTGAACAGCGTCAGCTTATCGGCGATGTCTGCGGGGGAACCGCCGCGTACCGCCTTCAGCACCTCCTGCTCCTCATGCAGGGGATAGGAGGATTGAGAGGACTCGGCATCGAATTCTCCGCTGTACTCCACGATTTTAGCGATGCCGGTGTAGTTGGTTGTATTCAAGGCCTGGCAGGCCTCCACGAACGAGTGGCGCAGATGCCCGATATTCTTGTCGATACTTCCGATCCCGGCGGACACGGTGAATTTCAGGAAGCTGGCGATATTCTCCTGAATAATCCGGATATAACCGCTTAATTCCTCCTGATCCGGCAGCTCGTCCATATTAAGGATTAGCACAATATCGTCCTGATGCTCGAAGGCAACGCATAGCACAGCCTCCGGCAGCGACTCCTCGCAAATATTCTTCAGCCCGTACTTCAGCAGCTCCGTATCCTCATGCATATACTTCTCATGCAGCAGCTGGAAATTGTCGATCCGCAGCAGAATGATGCCGTACAGCAAATAGGGAAAAACCAGCTGGTTCATCTTCAGATTAGCCAGCAGCCGGGAATACGCGGGACTCTCAGTGAGAATGAGCTGGCTTAACGTCTTCTCCTTCAGCAGGGGCAGACTCTCCCGGAAGCCTTGCCGCAGATGCTCAAGCGTGGTAATCTCCAGCTTCTCGGATTGAATCTGCTCCGTGATGGCCAGAACCGTACTCAGAATCTCCTGCCGGCGGCTCGGCTTCAGCAGATAGTTGCTGACCCCGGATCTTATCGCTTGCTGGGCATAGGCGAAATCATCATATCCGCTCATAATGACCGATTTGACGCGGGGGTATTTCTCCGAGACAACCTTGATTAACTCCAGGCCGTCCATTTGCGGCATCCGGATATCCGTTAGCATGATATCGACGGAATAGGTATCCAGGAGTTCAAGTGCCTCCAGGCCGTCTCTGGCTTCGCCTGCAATATGGATGCCGTGCGAATGCCAGTCAATCAGAGTCCTTATGCCTACCCGCGCCCGCTCCTCATCGTCCACAATAATCATATTATACAAGGGACATCCCCTCCGATCTGTATTCGTATTGTTTATTCGCCCCGGCTTCTTTTATTCTTGCATGTCATTTACGATCACCGGAACTACGATCTCCACGCGAGTTCCCTCTCCGGGGACACTGGTATAGTTCAAGGCATAGTCACCTTTATAAAAATGCTTCAGCCGTGCCTGTACATTCTGCACCGCATAGCCGCCGACATCCCGGGCAGTATACACATCTGTCTCGTCAGGCATGGCAAGAATCTTTTGCAGCGTATCACTGCTCATTCCGCCCCCGTTATCCTCAATCACGAACCTCAGCTGATCTCCGGTACGCTGTCCGCTGATGCTTACCCGTCCGCCGCCGCGCTTGCGTTCAATGCCGTGGATTAGTGCGTTCTCAATGAACGGCTGCAGGCTGAGCTTCAGGATGACATAGGCGTACAGCTCCTCGGGAATGTCGATCACATACTCCAGAGATTCCTGGAACCGCATCTTCTGGAGCGACAGATACAGCTCAATCAGCTCTTTTTCCTTGGCTACGCTGGTGAAGCTCTTGCCCTGATTCAGACTTAACCGGAAGAGCCGGGAGAGGTTGATCACCATCTCGCTGATTTTGTCCTGTCCTGCCGCCTCCGCTTCCCAGAAGATCGTGTCGAGCATGTTGTAGAGAAAATGGGGGTTGATCTGCGATTGCAGTGCCTTCAGCTCTGCCTCCTGCTCCTTCAGCTTCAGCAGATAGGCGTCGTCCACAAGCGCTTTGATGTTGCCGACCATATTATTGTAGCCCCGGCTCAGCTGGCCGATCTCATCCCAATATTTGATCTCCACTTTCTCCTCGAACTGCCCGTTCTGGAAGCGCCGCATGGACAGCAGCAGCGTCTTGATCGGCGCTGTCAGGAAGGAGGAGAAGAACATCAGCAGAGGAATGCTCAGCACCAGGCTGGCTAATACCATCACGAGCACTGCCGATTTGATGGAATTAAGCTCTTGGGTCAGCGAACGCAGTGGAACACTGTACAGAGTGATCCAGCCATCCTCGTTGATGTTGTAATTCAGCAGCGTATCCTTGCCCTCCAGGCTGACGATGGTGTTGCCGGACAGAATGCCGGCCTTGGCCTGCTTCATCACGAAGTCTACGGCTTCGGGGCTGTAGGTCTCTTTGCCTGCCGACAGCAGCTGTGCGCCCTGTTCACTCAGGATGAGGATGCCGTGATCCTTGTCATACAGATTCGTCAGATAGGTTCGGCGGATGGTCTCCAGATTAATGCCGACGAACACAAAGCCGATCCGGTTCCCGTTCACAATATCGCGGATAATCCGGGTCATGCCGAGCTTGTCATTGCGGTTGCTCTGAATGAATACATTGTTCTCTTCCGTCAGCGGGAACCAGTAGGAGGCACCGTTTAAGGCAACGGTCTGTTTATAAGTATCATTTGAGGTAATTTTGCTCAAACTATACGCACCGCTGCTGTCATCGGTAGCGACCTGAAACAGCGGCTCGGACAAGCTGCCATACAGAGCCAGATAGTCGAAGCTTCCGGTCACCAGCATCTGGTTCATGATCGACGCGGTGGGTCCGTTATAGAGCTGGTTCTCGATCTTCGCCGAATCCGGGGTATTGCTCCTCAGAGTGTCCTGGACGACTGGAGCGAGGCTGAATACGGTGACCCAGTCGGCTAACGTCTTTTGCATACGGGCGAGATTACTGTCAATCTGCTTGAGCACACTCTGGTTGGAATTGCTCACCTTATTGATAATCTGCTGCTTGGAGATCTTATAGGAGTAAGCGCCCAGCGTGCAGGCCACCCCTGTAATCAGCAGGAAGATCAGTATGGTTATCTTGTATCGCAGGTTCATATTCAAGTAGTAGCGCAGCACAGGATCACTAACCTTTTTGTTTTTTATCTTATGCGTAATGCCGGGTATACACAAGGGAGCTGACGATTGAAGTCGACAATTTTCAACTTTACTCTCTTTTTCTCTACTGACCCTGGCTCTGGTGCTCTGGTACGATGTGTTCAGAAACAAAGAAGGCAACCCACGATCCATAACAATTAGGGGGAAATGACATGGCTATGAATTCAAAATCCACACGTAATATACTGCTGGTTACGGCCCTTGCGGCAGTCTCGGTGCTCAGCGCATGCGGAGGCGGCAATGACAAGAACAATAATGCAGGCAGCGGCACGAACGGCGGCACAGCCGGCTCTGCGGACAAGGAAGTAACGCTGCGTCTGTTCTCGAACCTTCCCGACCGTAAATCGGGCCAGGGTCTGGCAGAGCAAATGGTAATCGACAACTATATCAAAGCGAATCCCAATGTCAAGATCGATATCGAAACCCTCGCCGAGGAGCCGTTCAAAAACAAGCTGAAGGCGTACATGGCCTCCAACGAAGCGCTGGATGTGACCATGGTTCACGGCGGTGCAGAGCTGAATACGCTGGTACAAGCCGGCTATGTGAAAGAGCTGAACCCTGCGGAATACGAAGGAGATACTTATAAATTCCTGCCGGGAGTGTACAAATCATTCACCTTTAACGGCAAGCTCTACGGCTTGCCCCGCAACAGTGACTATGAAGTGATCTATTATAACAAAAAGCTGTTCGATGACAACGGTATCAAGATTCCTTCCACCTATGCCGAGCTGCTGGAAGCGGGCAAGCAGTTCCGCGCCAAAGGCATTGAGCCGATGTCGATGAACGGTAAGGACCTGTGGAGCTTCGCGGCCTTCTTCCAGGATCTTGTCGTACGCCTCACCGGCGATCAGAACCTGATGCTGGATGCGGTAGCGAAGAAGAAGAATTTCACTGGCGATGAGAACTTCACGAAGGCTGCTGAGCTGCTGGCCCAGGCCAGAGACACCAAGCTGTTCCAGGAATCGTTCATGACAGCAGATTACGGCGCATCGCAGAACCTGTTCACTCAGGGCCGTGCAGCCATGTGGTACATGGGCTCGTGGGAAGCAGGGATGGCAACGAATGACAAGCTGCCGGAAGACTTCCGCAACAATGTGAATGTACTGAAATTCCCGGTTGTCGAAGGCGGCAAAGGTAAGGACACCGATCTTTTGGCCTGGAACGGCGGAGGATATTCACTGGTCAGCAGCTCGAAGCATCCTGAAGAAGCCAAGAAGTTCTTCGACTATATGATGTCCGCAGATCAATGGGCCAAGATTGTATGGGATACCGGAGCAGCTGTACCGGCGCAGAAGTATGAGCTGTCCGGTAAAGAGAGCGAGCTGCAGAAACAACTGACCGAGGTTCTGACCGGTGCAACCAGTACAGCGGGCTCCATTGCTCTTGACTCCGGAACGCCTAAGTTCAAGGATGATGCACAGAATGCCTTCGGCAAGTTCTTCGCCGGCGGATCAACGCCGCAGCAGCTGCTGGCTGATCTTCAAAAGGCTGCGGAAACACAATAACAGATCACCACTAAAGAGAGTGAAAGGAGACGGGGCGGGAAGCATTCTTGCCCCTCTCTAATCTTAAGGATGGAGTTGGAGTTCCATGCAAAAAGTATTCAACAACAAAATGGCAATCTTTCTGTTCGTCTTTCCGGGGATTCTCCTGTTCGCCCTAACCTTTCTTGTACCGATTGTACTCAGCGCCTATTACTCGTTCAGAGACACTTTGTCTCCGGGAACGCCCTCGGCATTCATCGGATTCGCCAACTATACAGAGCTGCTGTTTCACGATTCACGGTTCTGGCTGGCGCTTAGAAATGCCGTATTGCTCGGTTTGGGCTTTATCCTGATCCAACATCCGATTGCCATCTTTTTTGCCATTATGCTGGACCGCCTGGGCGGGAAGGCAGAGAAGTGGTTTAGAACGATTTTCTTCATCCCATGCGTAATATCTGTAGTCGTCATCTCGAAAATGTGGCTGTCCCTGCTGGACCCGACCTTCGGGGCCTTCAACAAAATGCTGGATTCTCTGGGACTCGGCTTCCTTAAGCACGCTTGGCTGGGGGATAGCAGCACCGCGCTGATCTCCATGCTGTTCATCCTGATCTGGGCCGGCTTCGGCTGGGGATTGCTGTTCTATTATGCAGGACTCAAAGGCATTCCCGATGATATGTATGAAGCCGCTTCACTGGACGGAGCCTCCGGCTTCCGATTGCACTGGCGGATTACCGTTCCGCTGCTGTCACCGGTTATTACGGTGCAGATTACTTTGGCTATGATTACCGCCTTGAAACAGATGGAAACGGTGTTCCTGACCACTAACGGCGGTCCCGGCGATTCCACCCAATTCCTGGCCGTGTATCTCTATAACAAGGCGTTCTCGGCAAGCCAATACGGTTATGCCAACGCCATCTCGATTCTGTTCATCATTGTCTGCCTGCTTGCCACCTATCTCAGCAACAAACTGACCCGCAGTGATGCGACGGAATTCTAAGGAGGACTCACCATGACAAAAAGCACAAAAACCATACTATGGGTGTTCTTCCTGATCGTCGCCCTGGTCCAGCTGTTCCCGCTCATCTGGCTGGTAGATTTCTCATTCCTCAGCAGCAATGAGTTCTACTCCTCCAGCGTCCTGAAATGGCCGAGTGACCCCCAATGGCAGAACTACATTAACGCCTGGGTAGACGGCAAATTCCTGCGCTACTTCATTAACAGTGCCTTCGTGACCTCAGTAACTATTCTGTTAACGGTGATTCTGTCCCTTACCCTCGGCTATGCCTTCACCCGTATGCAGTGGAAGCTGCGCCCCATCTTCTTCACCATTATTTTGCTTGGGATTATGATTCCGATTCATGCGACTCTCCTGCCTAACTTTGCCATCTTCAAGGCGCTGGGCTTGACGAATTCCTATCTCGGGCTGATCCTGCCGTACACCGCAGTATCTGTACCACTGGGAACCTTCATCCTGACCGGCTTCATGCGGAGCATTCCAAGAGCGATGGAAGAGTCCGCTGTAGTAGACGGTGCAAATATTTACCGGATTGTCTTCCAGATCATTGCCCCGCTTACCGCGCCTGCACTGGTTACGGTCATCGTTACAACGTTCCTGAACTGCTGGAATGAATTCATTATGGCATCGACCTTCCTCAGTAAAGATGCGCTGAAGACGCTGCCCTTCTCGGTCATGAACTTCGCCGGCCAGTATTCCTCAGACTACGGCTCACAATTTGCAGTCATGGTGCTGACATCAATCCCGGCCATTGTCATCTATGCCATCTTCAACGAACAGATTACCAAGGGAGTGACAGCGGGCGCGGTAAAAGGCTAAACTTATCGTGTAAAATGCTATCAAAACTCTTAGCGTATGCTATCAAAACTTTCAGGAGGATTATAATGGATCACTTGTTATACGGCGTTGCTTATTATGATGAATACATGCCTTATGACCGTCTTGCGCAGGACATCCAAATGATGAAGGATGCGGGCATTAATACCGTCCGGATTGCCGAATCCACCTGGAGCACACATGAGCCGCAGAACGGGGTATTCGACTTCTCCTCTGTACGTAGAGTGCTGGATGCGATGCATGAGGCCGGAATTCATGTCATTGTAGGAACACCTACCTATGCGGTTCCGGCCTGGATGGTCAAGGAGCACCCGGAGGTGCTGGCGGTCACCGTGAACGGGGAAGGCAAATATGGTGCCAGACAGATTATGGATATCACCAGTCCGGCGTATCTGTTCTACTCGGAGCGGATCATCCGCAAGCTGATGGCTGTGGTACATAAGCATCCGGCGGTGATCGGCTACCAGATCGATAATGAGACCAAGCATTATGAGACGGCCGGGCCGAACGTCCAGCTTAGATTCGTCAAATACATGAGGGAAACCTATGGAACGCTCGAAGCCATCAACCACCAGTTCGGTCTGGATTACTGGAGTAACCGGATCGACAGCTGGGAGGACTTCCCGTCCATGGTTGGGACGATCAACGGCAGTCTGGGGGCGGAATTCGCCCGGTTCCAGCGGGGGCTGGTGAATGAGTTCCTGGCGTGGCAGGTCGGAATTGTGAATGAGTATAAGCAGCCGGGGCAGTTCACCACGCATAACTTCGATTTCGAGTGGCGGGGCTATTCCTTCGGTGTTCAGCCTTCGGTGGATCATTTTGCGGCTTCGCAGCCTTTTGACATTGCCGGTACAGATATTTATCATCCCTCCCAGGACCAGCTGACCGGTGCCGAGATTGCCTTCGGGGGAGATCTGATCCGCTCGCTGAAGCAGGATAATTACTTCGTGCTGGAGACGCAGGCACAGGCGTTCCCAGAGTGGACGCCTTATCCAGGACAGCTGCGGCAGCTGGCATTCAGCCATCTGGGCTCAGGGGCTTCGATGGTCGCTTACTGGCATTGGCATTCGATTCATAACTCCTTCGAGACCTACTGGAAAGGGCTGCTCAGCCATGACTTCCTGCCTAACCCGGTGTATAAGGAAGCTATGACTATCGGCGCGGACTTCAAGCGGTTAAGCGACCAGCTGATCGGACTGAAGAAGACCAGTAAGGTGGCCGTTATGGTCAGCAATGAGGCGCTGTCCGCGATCGACTGGTTCAAGCTTCCAGGAGGTCTCAACTACAACGATGTGGTCCGCTGGATGTACGATGAGTTATATAAAATGAACATCGCCTGCGATTTCATCCAGCCGGGCAGCCCGCGCCTAAGCGAGTATGAGCTGGTTGTGGTTCCTGCGTTATACGCCGTCTCCGATGAAGCGCTGCAGCAGTTGAATGATTACGTCCGCAGCGGCGGCCATGTAGTCTATTCCTTCAAGAGCGGGTTCACCGATGAACAGGTGAAGGTTCGTCATACCGCACAACCCGGGATCATTCATGAGGCCTGCGGGATTGCTTACAGTCATTTTGCCACACCGAATGCGGTTACGGGACTTACCGGCAAGCTGTTCCCTGAGGGAGCCGAAGCAGGCGTTCACACCGTCCGCACCTGGATGGAGATGATTGTTCCCGGTTCAGCGGAGGTGCTGGCCAGCTATGATCATCCCCAGTGGGGCGAATATGCGGCGGTCACCAGAAATACCTTCGGCGAAGGAACAGCCACCTACATCGGCTGCATGACCGGACCTGCCGCACTTGCGGAGATCCTGCGCGATACGCTCCAAACGGCCGGATTATGGGGAGCGGACCAGCAGCTGTCGTTCCCGCTCATCGTGAAGTCCGGTGTGAACCGCCAGGGAAGCACCATCCGCTACTACTATAACTACTCAGCCCAGCCGCTCAGCTTCCAATATCCGCATGAGGCCGGTCAGGAGCTGTTGTCCGGCAATGCGGTGGCGCAGGATGAAGAACTGACGCTTGATGCTTGGGGCGTTATGATTATTAGTTAACTAATAGCATTAGGAGGCAGAAGCGTGGACGTTACAGGACAAGTATGGATATCGAGTACAGAAAATGAGCCTTGGGTATCCCATCCCCTGGAAGCCACCACTGCAGAAGCAGTGGATCTGGCGTTCACCGGACAATTGCATCAGAATATCGAAGGGTTCGGCGGATGCTTCAATGAGCTGGGGTTCGAGGCGCTGAACCTCCTCGCGGATGAAGACCGAAGCGCTGTACTGCATTCGCTGTTTCACCCGGAAGGGGATCAGCGGTTCAGCATTTGCCGCCTGCCGATCGGAGCCAGCGACTATGCCCTGGAATGGTACAGCCTGAATGAGACCGACGGCGATTACGCCATGGAGCATTTCTCCATCGGGCGGGACCGCAAGTATCTGATCCCCTATATCCGCGAAGCCCTCAAGCTGAACCCGGAGCTGAAATTATTCGCCTCCCCCTGGAGTCCGCCCACGTGGATGAAATTCCCGCGCGCCTACAATTACGGTACCTTGCGCTGGGAGAAGGATATTCTGGAGGCCTATGCGCTATACTTCGTGAAGTTCGTCCAGGCGTATGCCGGAGAGGGAATTACTATTCATCAGGTGCATGTGCAGAACGAGGTGGTGGCCGATCAGAAATTCCCTTCCTGCGTGTGGACGGGCGAACAACTCCGTGAATTCATCCGTGATTATCTGGGGCCGGCTTTTGAACAGCATGGACTGGGTACGGAGATCTGGCTGGGTACAATCAACGCGCCGGAGCCTTGGGACGAGTGGATGAAGAAGAAGGACAGCAGCTTCGATGCCTATGCCCATACGGTATTAAGTGATCCTGAAGCTTATAAGTATGTGAAGGGAGTCGGCTACCAGTGGGCAGGTAAATACGGCATCCAGCGTACGGTACAGGCCTATCCTGAACTGCGTTATATGCAGACGGAGAATGAGTGCGGGGACGGGGAGAATACCTGGTTCTATGCCAAATATGTATTCAACCTGTATCAGCATTATTTCACTAACGGCGTGAACGCGTATATCTACTGGAATATGGTGTTGCTGCCTAAGGGGCGCAGTACGTGGGGATGGGAACAGAACTCTATGATTACTGTAGACCCGGGCGGCGTTCAGGCAGTGCATAATCCCGAATTCTATGTCATGAAGCATTTCGCCCATTTCGTGGGTCCCGGCTCCAGCAGAATCGGACTCAAGGGCAAATGGACCGGAAATGCAGTCGCCTTCGAGACGCCGGAGGGCAGACGGGTTCTCGTCATTGCCAATCCGTTCAAGGAATCGCGGACGGTTACCCTCTCGAATGACGGCACGCATTACAAGCTGGAGCTGGATGCGGAATCGTTTAATACACTCCTGCTATAAAATAGCTACGCCATGCCGCCGTCATCCCTTCAGGCACTCTGCTGTGTACACTATTGGAATTGTTCCGTCCGTAATTTCCTGCTATACTTTTGTCAGGTTAGTTGATAGGGGGTTACACGGATGGCAACGAATTGCTCATTAGCTAGGGAGTCCTCATGCAGAGCCTGATCCGGGGCGATACTTTGCGTGGGGTGCGGCAGGACAATCTTGATCGCCCAAACAGATATTATCGTTTCTAATCGCAGGCTCTGCACCTTATTGCTGTAATCAATCATAATAAGGGGCTGAAGAGCTGTGAAACCAACATTTATTAGAAACCATCAATATAATTATATTAAGAAACAAGCGGATTTTGTGCTGAAAACACTGCGTTCGGTAGCGGACCGCCGTGTCCTGGAGACCGTAAGATACAGCGCCGAGCTCAACGTGACGGGGGCTTTCGCCTCACTGACCGAGGGGCAGGAGCAGATGCTGCGGGCAATCTCCACCTTCGAGAAGGCCGAGGACTTCCAGCAGTATACCAGCGGGCTGGAGCCTTATCTGGAGCCGTTTCCGCCGATTACACTGAAGCAGATTCAGAAGCTGTTTCCCAAGAATAAAAAGATGAAGCTGCCTGACCTGCAGTCCTTTGATTTCCGCTATGTCACGTATCTGGCCTGGGTGGACATCGCCACAAACAAGCTGTTCATCGTCTATCCGCATGAAGGGCAGTTCATTGGTGTGGAAGGCCGGATGCTGCCTGTGCATAAGAAGGGCTACTGCCTGTTCTGCAACCGGCAGCAGGAGCTTGCCTTCCTGACCGTCAAGACCAAGCCGGAGCTGGCGGCAGCAGATAATTTTGCTTCCGTGGGCCAGTACGTATGTATGGATAATCAGGGCTGCAATCAGAGCATTACGGATATAAGCGCGCTGGAGCGGTTCGTCCTCTCGGTGCGCAAGTAGCAGAATAACAGGATAGTGTGACACAAGTAGAGCAGCGGCTCCCGGTTGGGGGCCGCTGCTTCTTTGTGTAACCAATCACACACCAAGGGTTCACACGATAACCTATCTGCTAGGCTGCGTCGTCATCGTCAAATCTACCAGCTCCTCCAGAAGCTGCTCCTCCAGGCGGATAATCTCACACATATTCCTGTGAAGCTTCACCCGCGCGGCGGGCTTGTTGCCCGAGTACATCCCCTTAATCATGAACTGATTGATCAGATCCCACTTCTCGCCTGCCTGACGGTAGCCTTCAGCTGCTCGGGAGAGAGCAGGCGCCGGGCCTTCGCGCTCCAGCAGCTGCAGGAATTGGCTGAACCGGATCCGGCTGATCGGCAGGGCGTTGGCATAGATTTTGAAGGCTGAACTGGCTTCGGCTGAGTTATCAGCCTTAATCCCGGTCTCCAGATAGGCCTGGGCATACGCTCTGAGCTGGACGCCCACCTGATCCGGACGAACCAGCGGGGCTTGGCTGGTAAGTACCTCCTGAAGGATGGTCTGCCAGTCGGAGCAGGAACGGGAGACTTCACACCGCCCGAATAAAGCATAGAAATGACAGGCCCCTTCAAGGATGCCGAAATCTATCGCTTCAAGATCCCTGCCATAGTAGGCATCCGTCAAATAGATCAGGCTCTTCTCCCTGTCCAGACCCACGGCAAGACAGGCGTGGTTCGTATGCAGCCTGCGGTATACTACACACCAGGGACAGTCATAGGAATCGAAGCCGACCAGAACCGGCATGCCGGAGGACAGCTGATTCTCCAGCAGGTCAAGCATGTAGCTTCTATCCATTGCCGGTTCTGTCCGTTCTATATAACTGAAGGTGAGGCCATGGTACGCAGACAAATAGCCGGTATTGATCCGGGGCAGACGGATCCGCTCAATCAGCGGCTGGTCCGGGGCTTGCGGCTCATCCAGGAACATCTGCCAGGCATCGCCGTACATGCCTTTGCTGTCCAGGCCCTGCCACTGCGCTACAGACTGGATGCAATCATCAATGCAGCTGCGCAGCTTAGGGTATGGGGTACTCTTAACAGGAGCAATGTTCAACACTGCTTATCATCTCCTTCGCCGAGCTGGAGTGGCTGTGCAGCCGGTTGCGATAAGAAGCGGGAGTCATGCCGCTGAATTCGCGGAAGAGCCGGTAGAAATATTTCATGTCGTAAATGCCGACCTTAAGGGCCACGGACTGCACGCCAAGCTTCGTGAACAGGAGCAGGATGCAGCTGTATTTCATCCGTATCTCCTGGAAGATCTGGATGTAGGATCTGCCGGTCTTATTCTTGAGCAGCCGCTGGAACTGGCGGGAGCTCATCGCCAGGTGCCCGCTCATCTCATTCAGCGTGATCCGCTCACTATAGTTGCTGATCATATATAGGATGACATCATGCAGCGGGTCATATTGAGGCTCCGGGCGCCTGGTGAAGGGGACGTCTGCTGCGGGCATAATCAGCTTCGCCAGCTCCAGCAGCGGCGGGTATAGCCGCTGCTCATCCATGAGCAGGCCAGAATTCAGCATCCCCTGCAGCCGCCCGAGCAGGAAGAGAATTTCCTTGTTCTTCTCCCTGTATCCGAACCATTGCCGCACCTCCAGAAGCTTCAGCAGCGGCAAGCGGGACTCTTCGGACAAGGGCCCCGGCAGCTCGCTGAGCATCCTGCCAAGCCCGGGCCTGAGCATACAACTCAGGATCAGCAGCGGCTCGGCACCGCTCAGATCCTGCGGATGAAAGACATGGGATACCCCCGGCGGAATCACGAGCACATCCCCCTGCGTTACCTGCATTTTATCTTCGCCAGCCAGATGAATGCCTGTCCCTTGAACCACGTAGGCCAGCTCTACGAAGTCGTGCTGATGACGTACGGAAGTGACCGTTTTTTGAGTCAGGAGCATTTGTACGGGCGAACAGGAGTCGAATAAATAGTCCCCCGTAAATAGCGGAAAAGCTTCCATAAACAAACCTCCGTTTCCTGCTTCCTTATGTTGGATGACTGGAATCCACCCTAGTATATCTCAATATTTTGGCGCATTCAACCATATATTAACAACTTAAAATTTGGTATATTCATCCTATTCATTCCAATTATGCAACCTGAAAGGGGTAGACACATGCAGCAGAAAGTCATTGAGATTATCGCCGAAATCAAGGAGGAACCAGGCTTGCTTCAGACGCTCAGCGGAGCTTCTGACCTGACTCTGGACGCCGCACTTGACTCCCTGCAGATCATTAATTTTATTCTGAGAGTCGAGGATGAATTCAATATAGAGGTAGATTTCGACACCTTTGATCTGGAGCATCTGAAATCAGTGGACCGGTTCTCCGCTTATGTCGCCGGGCTTGCCGTACAATGAGGAACGCTGTGCACTGCGGCAGCCTGGAGTCGGAGCGGTACTGGCGGGAGGAGGATCTGGCCTCCTTGCCGGCCATTCCCGATGCGAAGGCGCTGGCTATCGTACAGGCGATGGATGAAATGCTGTTTGTCTTCTGCGGGAGCGGCGATGTTCTCTTAACCCGCCAGGGGATGAACCGGGCACAATATGACTATCTGCAATCGCTCGGTTATTCATTCAGCACCAACATGGAGCCGCTCAGTCTGGAGGCGGAGGCGTCTGCTCCCGCACAGGCGGCGCTGAATGTATTTGAACTGCTGGGCCGGATGGAGGCCGGGCAGGAGCCGGAACGCTTAATACCGGAAGGAGCGCTGCTGGAGCCCTTTGCCGTGCTTCCCGGGACACAGGCTGCGGTTAGCCGGTACAAGCTTTTGCCCACGTTGCCTGACGAAGAGATTGTACGGGCAGTGAATACCAAGAGCTATTCTACAGCCATGCGGGACCGGCTCGGGCTGCCGAATATTGCGGTAGTGGTCCACAGTCTGGAGGAGCTGCTGCAAGCGGGACAAGCGCTGCTGGAGAAGGGGGCCTTCCTGATCAAGGACGAGTATGGGGTATCCGGTAAAGGAAATCAGCTGGTGGATTCCGAGCGTATGCTGCGCCGGATGGCCGGGTATCTGGAGTCGAGCCGCAATCAGGGCAAAAGAATCCGGTTTGTCCTTGAGCCTCTGCTGGACCGGGAGACAGACTTCTCCTGCCAGTTTCAGATTGATCCGGAAGGCCGGATCAATCTGCTGTCGGTTCAGCAGCTGGTGAACCAGGGCTTCGCCTTCGGCGAATCCCACTCCCCGCATCCGTCTCTGCTGGACAAGCTGGACAAGGAGGGCTACTGGGAGACCATGCACAGCATAGGCCGGGAGCTGTACTCTGACGGATATTACGGTGAAGTATGTGTCGATTCGATGCAGCTGCGTGACGGAAGCCTGGCGCCTCTCGTCGAGATCAATGCCCGCAAGTCGATGAGTCTGATTAAGCATCATGTGGACCGCCGGTTCAAGCAGGAGGGCATGCACACTTGTCTGATACAGGTGCCGCTGGCGGCTATGGGCAAAGTTCATTATGAGGAGCTGCTGGAGCGGATGGAGGAGACGGGGATTTTATTCTCGCTGGAGGCAGGTGAAGGTGTGATGCCCTTGACCTCAAGCGCGCTCCAGCCGCTGGACCCCGCCCGTGCTGCCGGTTCCACGAAGGGCAAGCTGTATGCGGCCCTGACTTACCGGAGTGAAGACAGCAAGCAGAGCCTCATCCGTACGCTGGACGAGTCTCTCATGCGCACAGGCTATACTATCCTGCGATAAAGAAAGGAATCCTCCAATGAATAACACCGTGACGATTCTATGCTCAGGCTTTGGCCTGGGCTTCTATGTCCCTGGTCTGCTGCTTGAACGGAAGTTCACAGCGATGGGCCTTCAGGCAGAGGTTGAGGTGTTTGAGGCCTTAATGCCTGACCACAAAAAGGAGCAGACAGACAACAGCCGCAGGGCATACCAGCAGAGCTTTGCTGTCGCCCTGACCTCACAGAAAATACCGTCCGATATAAGAAGCAGCCTTGACCCTGCAGCCGTTGAACAATTGCTGGAGCAATGGAAGCAAGAGGAACGGCAGCGCTTCATCGTCTTGTCCGGGCACTGGGTACATGTCATGGACCGGTACCGTGAGATGGCAGGTATGACTGTATATGCCGATTTGCTGTATATCGACGCTGACCTGTCGCCATCGTGGAAGAATCTCCGCAAACTGAATCCGGGTTACGCAGAAGGCTACCATGAAGTAAGCCTGTATGATCCCGGGAAGCAGGAGATTCTGTGCAGCATCGATGCCGGACCTGCGGAAGCACTGCCTGCTGCGGCCCGGAACGGACGGCTGGTCGTTCATGGGGGCGGCTGGGGAATCGGAACCTTCCGCGAGAAGTTTGATGCGCTGGAGTCGGCGGGGTACGAGCTGGATATCGCCGCTTACAGCATTCAGGAGATTGGCGGGGCTGTCCGCGGCAGACGTTATTATATGAATGATCCGCAGTGGCGTACCTGGACGAGGGATGGCAGCGGGCAATATACCTTCCCGCCGTTTGCAGAGGTAACGGGTAACCGGACCGGGCATTTTCCGCCCTGCGAGAGCTACGGGGAGGGGATGTACGGAGTCATCCGGCAGGCTTCCGCAGTCATTAGCAAGCCGGGCGGCGGCGCTTTGATTGATTCCCTGGCTTCGGGTACACCGCTGGTGCTGCTGGATCCCTTCGGCCCGCACGAGAAGATCAACAGTGATCTGTGGGTGGGGCTTGGTTACGGCATCACTTACGGGGAGTGGGCCGCGTCAGGATATGATTATGATGAACTTCGCAAGCGGGCGGATAACCTCAGAGCCGCCAGAGGTCAATACCCGGACTATGCGGCAAGCTATGCCGGACAATTATCCACAGCAGGAGGGAGAAGCTAATGCAACCTACCAGTAGAGTGAGCCTGGACGAGCAGTCCTTTGAGGCATTGAAACGTACAATCAAGAATGTGGTGGTTCCGCACCGGGAACGCAAGCATGATCCCGGCTTCAAGACGGTGATGCCCGAGATTATGTCCCTCAAGCTGACCAACCGCTGTAATCTGCGCTGCAAGCATTGCTATCAATGGAATGAAGACGGCTACCATCATGATATGGATACCGCTGAGCAGAATCTGGATATGGATCTGGGAATGATCCAGAGGCTGCTGGAGGAGACGGATGAAGCGCAGTCCCGCCTGTATTTATGGGGAGGGGAGCCGCTGTTTCACCGGCAGGCCAAGGAGATTCTGGAGCTGCTGAAGGAGCATCCCCGGGACACTACCATCTGCACCAATGCCTATATGATCCCTAAGTTCGAAGAGGAGCTGTGTGCCATCTCGGACAATCTGGAGCTGCTGATTCCGATCGAGGGGTTCCAGGAGGAGCATGATTTCCTGCGCGGCAAGAATTCGTTCCAGAAGGTCATCGACGCCGTTGACCGTTTGCTGGAGCTGCGCGAGCAGGGCCGCTTCCGCGGCCGGATCTCGGTGCATAATGTGATCAACGACAATATGATCGGGAGACTATATGAGCTGGTGGAGTTTTTTGAACAAAAGGGTGTGGATCTGGTTCTGCTCTGCTTCCCCTGGTATATCTCGGAAGACACCAGTCTTGCGATGGACCGCTTCTACGATGAACACTTCCAGTGGCTGGCCGAGCTTCCACCGGATCACCGGAGCAGCTGGCACGCGTTCAAATACCATATCCAGCCGGAGAATATCACCAGACTGACCGATGACCTGCGGCGGATTAACAGTAACACCTGGCACAATACCCGAATCCGCTATCAGCCGGGGCTGGACTTTGATGAGATTGAGGACTTCGTAGCCGGGAAGCCGATGAAATCCCGCAGTACGTCGAAATGTCTGGCGCTCAGTACCCGGGTGGATATTGCCCCGAATGGCATGGTGAGCGCCTGTAAATTTTTTGGGGAGCTGGCTATTGGCAATGTGAAGGATCTGACGCTGACAGACATATGGAATTCTGCGCGATATGACCGGCTGCGGCGGATTATGGACGAAGGCTTGTCCCCGGCCTGCTCCAAATGTAATGTGCTATACCTCAACACCTATGCTGCGCTGGCGCAGATATGAGCAGTGTGGTAGAGGAGCCAAGCTATAAGCTCGGCATTCTGGGCGCCTCGAATATTGCTGTTCCAGCGATGCTGGAGCCGGCTCGGGTCGTGGACAAGGTGAAGATCACGGCGATTGCCAACCGTACCTTGGCGAAAGCGGAGGCCATGGCGGAAGCGTACCAGATTCCCAATGTGGCGGGTAGTCTGGATGAGCTGCTGGAGCTTGATGAGCTGGACGGGGTGTATATTGCGCTCAGCAATGAGCTTCATGCGCAGTGGGCGATCCGGGCCTTGAACGCGGGCAAGCATGTCTTGGTGGAAAAGCCGATTTGTCTGCATCCTGAAGAAGCGGAGCAGTTAAGGCTGGCGAAGAATAACCCTGCTGCCCCGAAGCTGGCCGAGGGTCTGATGATTGCCTGTCACCCCTGGCAGCAAACGCTGAAGGGCATTGTCGATTCGGGCGAATTCGGTGCGCTGCGCAGAATCAGTACCAGAATCTCCGTTCCTGCCAAGAACGGGCATGCTGGCAATTACCGGAGTGTCAGGGGGAAGGGCGGAGGTGCTTTTGCCGATCTGGGCTGCTACTGGCTGCAGTTCGTGCAGATACTTGCCGGTCTTCAGCCGGAGGAGATATTGGCACAGTCCGCCTTTGACGGGCCGGATGGCTGCGATTGGACCTTTCAGGCGGCGCTGCAATTCAAGAACGGGCTGAGGGCTGAGTGTCTCACGTCCTTCGAATTGCCATTCCGGGCCTCGCATACCCTGTATTTCGACCATACGGTGCTGACGGTCCCGGATTTCTTCCGGCCGGTCAAGGGGTTCTACAAGCTCAAAATCCGGCATGACCTGCCGGACAACCGCACCACCCTATGCGAATTCGCCCCGCTGAACTATTACGTGGGACAGCTGGAGGCTTTTGCAGCAATCATGGGCGGTCAACAGGCCGAGGACCTTGACGCTACCTGGGAACGGGTGCAGCTGCAGTCCCAGATCATGGCCGAAGCGCAGCGGTGCCGGGTCTCTGAGATGCTTCCACTATAGTATTAGCGCCAGCAGAGTGAGACCATTGACAGCAGCAATTTCCAGCAAAAGCAAATAGCGACTCCCTTTGTGGGGGGCGCTATTTGCTGTTCCACTATATAGTTCCGCTTTACTGATCCAATCCATAAATTAATTCTGACGCTGCACTAGCGGTCCTGTAAGGAAAGGGACTGGTCCATCCAGGCACGCTCGTTGTTCAGCACATAGATCCCGAGTGCCTGCTCGAAGGACAAGCCATGATTATAGAAAGTCAGCATCTTCGCGGCGAAGCGCACACTCTTATGTGCACTGGGCGATTGCAGCACCTCTGTTGCCAGCGTACGGAAATTCTTCGGCTGGGCTTCCGCAGCATCGACAGCATCCAGCAGCCCTTTGTGGCTTGGAAAAAGCAGCCGGTTATACGCCAGAATCATCCGTCCGCTAAAAAACACCAGTTGGCCCGCCGTATGAGCGAGCAGGTAGGCGTCATTTTTTTGACCCGCTTCCTTGGCGAAATACAGCCCGTACAGGTAGATCTGAGCGCAGAATTCCCGCAAATTACGCTCGCGGTTCTCCTCGGGGTAGACGGGAATCCGGGCCACCAGCTCACCCAGCTCCGGAATTCTGGAGAATAGAACCTCTGCACCGGTAAAAGCATACCTTGTCGGCTCATTGCCCCGCCGGGCGGCAAGCTCCAGAAACCGTCGGTTGATCACCTTGATATCGGCATATCCGCCTTCATAGGTGCTGACTTCCCGGTCCACGTAGGAGAGCCTGTTGTTCCGCTCATATTTCGCATAGGCTTCATCGGTGAAGACCAGATGTACATCCACATCCGAGGTCTCGCTGGCGGTCCCCTTGGCTACAGATCCGCTGGTGATTGCCGCCAGACAAGAAGGGTCTTGCTCCAGCTTCTCCGCCAGCTTCTCCAGCGTCTGTCTATGGTGCGCGTGCATATAACGTTCCGCCTCCTTGAGTAGATTCTGCTGTGTTAAGCGTATCAATTGGACAGCTTGCCAGCTATGGTCAATTCAGACATTCAGGCTCCCGCCTGTTCTGTCTTCCCCTGGGCAACCTGTTGATCAGCGGCACCGCTGCGGATGAGGCCTCTCCGTCCGGCCAGCGTGACCGCCAGAATAGCTGCACCGGAGACGAGCAGAATGAACGAGCCGGGAATCCGGTCGAGGAGGACTCCATAGAGCAGCATTCCGAGCGGAGCGATGGAACCGGCGATGCCCTCCACCAGCCCGAATACGCGTCCACGGTACTCTTCCTCGGTGGTCTGCTGCAGATAGACCTGAATCGGAATGTTAATGAACATAATCATGACGCCGATAAGGACCAGCAGCGGCAAGAAGAGAAGGAAGGTGGCATTCGGGGCGAAATGCAGCAGCAGCGGAACCGCAAGTGCGAGGAATAACACTCCCAGCGCGCTTAAGCCTCCGAGGATCGGCTTCACCGGACTCTTGCTCTGGGGAAGTATAGCAAGCAGCAGCGACATCAATAGTACGCCTGCTGCCAGCATCGCTTCGAGGACTCCATATTGCCTTGAGGAGAGTCCCAGCGTCTGTACTGCAACATAGGGCAGCACAACATTCAGGGCGACAACGAAGAAATTAATCCAGAACACAATCCCCATCAGGGAACGGAGGACCGGACGGCGGATCACATAAGCGAAGCCTTCCTGCAGATTCGTGCGGACCCCGTTAACAGCAGTGCCCAGACGTTCGCGGAGCGGCCGGGGACCTGCGGCTTCGGCGGGTTCACTGGCAGCTTGAAGCCGCGGAATCGGCTTGTACTTCAGCATGCAGCCCATCACAGTCGAAACGGTGAAGCCTGCCGCATTCAACAGCATGAAATCCTGTAGCGGGAGAAAGGCATACAGCAGGCCGGCGAGAATCGGAGCCAGCAGGTGGCCAGCCGATCCGGCAATCTGATTCAGTGATCCGGCCCGCTGGACGGAGCCGCTGTCTACAAGCATCATCATCGAGGAGGAGACAGAGATACTATAGAAGGTAGAGCAGATAGATAATAGAATGAGTGACAGATAGATAGGCCACACGGACATTCCTTCCAGCGCGGCAAACAGGAAGGCCAGGGACATAATCAGGGTACTCGCCAGATCCGAGCCCATCAGCAGCCTGCGGCGGCTGACTCTGTCGGCGAGCACACCGGCGAAGGGGGACATCAGGATGCCGGGCAGAAGACCGCACAGCAGTGTAACAGCGAAGCTGCTCCCAGAACCGGTCTCGTTCAGAATGTACAGACCGGCTACGAAGGTGTACATACTGGAGCCGAGAACAGAGACCAGTTTGCTGCCGAAGAAGAGGAATATGTTACGGTTAGTCGCTGTCTTATCATGGGTTGCGGATGTTATTTGAGACATACTAGCACTCCCTTGGTCAAAAGTTAAATTTAATTAAACTTATTGTATGAGTGAAAGTTCAGAAACGCAACAAAAAGTTTAATATAATTTAACTTTTATGTATTTTCAGTTTTCTCTTAGGGTATAGGTAAGCTATACTGAAAAGAAAAGCTACCTGGAAAGTTGGCAAGCAGATGACCACCAAACAAACCATCGGAGAGAAAGTCAAGCAACTGCGCAAGGCTAAGGGGCTTACGCAGACGGACCTCGCCGGAGACCATATGACCAAGAGCATGCTGAGTCAAATCGAGAATGGCCGGGCCTTGCCCTCAATGAACAGCCTGCAGGTTCTGGCCGGCCGGCTGGGCGTTGATCCGGGCTACTTCCTTGAAGGCGAGGAGGAGGCGGAGCTGGCTCCGCTTGTCCGGGAGATGGAGGCGGAGTTTAAGGCGAAGAATTACAGAGAGGTCATCCAGCGGCTCCAGCCGCTAACGGAGCGTACGCTTCCGATGACGATTGACGCTGCGCGTCTGCTGGAGTTCTATGTAAGCTCCCTTTTCTATACAGGCGCCGGAGGCGGGGAAGAAGAGCTTGCGCGGGCAGCGCTGATCTATGAACGCTTCGGCTTATTCGTGGAACGGGCGAAGGTGCAGTATATTTCCTATGCCCTGAATTTCGCACAGAGCAGATACGCGGAAGGGCTGGAGCTGATCCGCCGGGTCCGTAAGGAGTACGAGGATAATAAGGTGGGGAATGATTTTATCTTTGAAATCGAGCTTCATTATGCAGAGAGCATCAGCTTGTCTGCCCTGGGGGACTATGCGGGAAGCCGTGCGGCGGCGCTGTCGGCGCTTCAGGTGTCGCGGGAAGAGGGAATCTACTATATGACGGATCATCTGTACCGGGTGCTTGGGATTCTGGCGCTGACCGAAGGAGAGACCATGGCGGCAGAGGAAGCTATGAAGAAGGCCCGGGCATTCGCAGAATTCACCGAATCA
The DNA here is from genome assembly GCF_038005345.1 of Paenibacillus sp. FSL H8-0122. Lineage (NCBI taxonomy): Bacteria > Bacillati > Bacillota > Bacilli > Caryophanales > Paenibacillaceae > Paenibacillus > Paenibacillus sp. FSL H8-0122. The sequence continues at coordinate 1,549,069 of NZ_JBBOTB010000001.1, forward strand.
CAGGACTCGCTGAAGCTGGTGGAGATCGGAGAGATCAGACTCGCGGTAGCTAAGGGAGAATACAGTAAGGTTCTCGCGCTGGCGGAGCAGTACCCGCCGGAGGATGAACCGTATGCATCCAGCGTCCAGCTCATGTGCGGCATCGCCCGGGTTCATCTCGGCCAGGACGATGAAGCGCTGATCAGCCTGTCCAAAGCCGAGCCGGGGGATCAGGTCTACCACCCGCTTGACCGCGCCAACCTGTTGACCGCTTATGCTTACCGCGCACAGATCTGTATGCGCCGGGGCCTGAAGGAGGAAGCATTGCGGCTGTCCCAATTCGCCTATGATCAGGTCAGGGATTACTCACCTTCCATATACACCGATATGATTAACAAAACTTATCACGAGCTGCATAGCTAGATTGTATTTCCTGCAATAGAAAAGGCATAGCTTACCGTAAAATGAGATTCTATTGTATTTCATACAGTGGAATGTTGAGTTTTGGGTGAAAACTGGCCTTTTTTCAACATTCAATTGTACGGAATACAATAGATTGTATTTCGAAGCCCTTCTTCCAGCATTCTGTTGTACAAAATGCAGTTGCGATCGTTCCAGCGACTACAGCATCCTAGCACAGCAAACAACACCCGTGCTATTTCCCGCACGGGTGTCCTTCTGCACTGAAATATAGGTTGAACTATAAATCTTCAGATAAAGGAAGGAGCGACGGAGGAGATTTTGGAACTGTAGGAGCGTAGCGTTCGCCTTTGTTTCCGGATTTTTACCGCTACCAGCGGTTCCAATCAAGAAATTCTTACAACAACAGCGACCGGAAGTCCAAAATCTCCGCAGTGGCGACTACCCTATTACTAAGATTTTTTGATCAAGGTTTATGGAATCTTATTTGCTAGTCCACAGCTCAACACGGTCCTGCACATACTTGGTATAGCCAGCTTCCATTTTCTTCACGCCGGCTTTTTCCAGATCGGCCATGTAATCATCCCAGATTTTATCGAATTCAGCCGGTTTGGCCAGAATCGCTTGCGGGATGCGCTTCCACGTAATATCCTTCATTTTATTGCCCAGAATGGAGACTTCATCCTCACCGGGAATTGAAATGTTCCAGGCTGCGCCGTAGGCTTTCTCCTTGAATTCTTCCTCTTTCGGGAACAGATCCTTCCAGGTCGTAGCTTTGTAGGCTGCCAGCGTCTCTTTCTCAACATCGCTATAGCCCAGCACCAGCTGCTCAGGGAAGTTCTTGGTGTAGTAGTTGCCCGTAGAATCCTTGGCACCGTCACCATAGTGAACCATCATGTTCCAGTAGAAGCCAATGCCCGTTTCCTTCGTGAAGGCGGTGTTGTCGTTATTAATGCGGTCTTGAACCTCGGCAGGAACTACGCGTTTGCCGTTCTCCACTTTATAGTGCTTGCCTTCAACACCCCAGTTGTTCAGGATCTGACCTTCATCGGAGGCCAGGTAATCCAGGAACTTGATCGTCCGCACAGGATCGGGGTTGGTGGTGGAGATGGAGATGCCGTAGCCGCCCATGAAGCCGGTAGGCCAGAAGCTGGTTTCCTTGTATTCTTCTGTCAAGGTGACCGGATAGTGTCCGTAAGTCTGATCGAATTTGCCGGCGGCTTTGAGCGCCTGCTGCGCGTCGTTGTAATCCCAGTCCTGGTCAATCAGCCCGAGCACGCGCCCAGTCGCTACCTTGGCTTTGTACTGATCGTATTTCTGAACGAAGCTCTCCTTATCAAGCAGGCCGATATCGTTCATGTGGTTCAGCCAGCGGAAGTATTCCTTCTCTTCAGGCCGGCGGAAATGATAGATTGCTTCATGAGTCTCCTGATCGATGAAATATTCACCGTCATCGGAGCCGCCGGTTGTCGCAACCGCAGGGTTGGTTACGGAAATATACATATGCCAGTCATCTGCATTCAGGGAGACGCCGATGTTTTTGTTGCCGTTCTCATCGGTCGGATGCTTCTCCAGATAGGCTTTAATTACGTTCTCATAATCCTTCACCGTGCGGATCTCCGGGTAACCGGCTTCCTTCACGACCCGGTGCTGCAGCTCGAAGCCGCCGCCCGCTACGAATTTCTTCTCATCCACGGCTGCCCAGGTTGGGATAGCGTAGATCGACTGGTCTTCATTCGTGTACTTGGCCCGGGCCAGATTATCGCCGAGCACGCGCTTAATGTTAGGGGCATGCTTATCGATCAGATCGGTGAGATCCAGGACCGCGCCGGCGTCCACCAGCTTCCCGATGTCGCCTTTAGCAGAGATAATGTCGGGATAATCCCCGCCCGCTGCAATGAGGGCAATCTTCTGCTGCGGATCACCGACAGCGAATTCGGCATCGAGGGTGACGCCTGTCTTTTGTGTAATGACGGTACTGACCTCATCCTTCATATTGTTCCAGTTCGGATTGGGATCTTCCGCGAAGAAGGAGAGTGTCAGGGGACTTAGGTCCTCAGCCGCCGCCGTAGCCTCAGCTGTTGCCGTGGCATTGCCGCTGTTCGTGGCCTTGGCCCCGGTATTCTCAGCCGTATTCTTGTTGCCGTTATTATTGCCCCCGCCGCAGCCTGCCAGCACACTGAGCAGCAAGGTCAGCACCATCAGCGCCACAACCGGTTTCGCCGTCTTTCTTGTCATGAATTGAAACCCTCCCTTTGTCTGGTAGAATCATATTGTATTCACAGGCCGCAGCCTGAAGATACCGCTTAAGCAGCTTAGCTTTTGACCGAACCCAGCGTCATGCCTTTAACGAAATAGCGCTGCAGGAACGGATAGACCACCAGAATGGGTACGGTGACGACAATGGTGATCGCCATTTTGACCGATTCCGGGGAGATCTGGGCCATCACCTCAGTCATGTTACGCCCGCGGAAATTATCCGCATTGGTCGTAGTGCTCTGAATGACCTTCATCAGCTCGAACTGCAGGGTGGTCAGCGAGTCCTTCGAGCCGTTATACAGATAGGTATCAATCCAGGCATTCCACTGGCCGACAGCCAGGAACAGGGCGATGGTCGCCAGCGCAGGCTTGGTCAGCGGCAGAATGACGCGCCAGTAGATGGTGAAGTCATTGGCTCCGTCCAGCTTGGCAGATTCCTGAAGAGCGTACGGCAGACCGTCGATGAAGGAGCGGATCACGAACACATTGAAGGCGCTCACCAGACCGGGCAGAACATACACGCCGAAGGTGCCCATCATATGCAAATCTTTGATCAGAATGTAAAAGGGGATCAGCCCTCCCGATACGTACATCGTCAGCGCCAGGAAGGTAGAGACGAACTTGCGGGCCTGGAAGTCCACCCGGCTTAAGGTGAAGGCCAGCATGGAGGCACTGACCAGTCCGAGCAGGGTCCCGATAATCGTCCGCAGCACCGAAATTTTGAACCCGGTAATCAGTCCGGAGAAGGCGAAGATCGTCTCATAATTCTTGAAGGTGAACATCCGGGGGTAGATCGTAATCCCGCCCTTGATGCTGTCCGTCGAGTCATTGAAGGAGATCGCCAGCACGTTCAGAAAAGGATACAGCGTAGCGACGGTAACCACCGTAATCGCGAGATAGACAACCAAATCGAAGATGCGGTCCGACCAGGATGCCGCAGCCAGTTTTTTAATCATGAGCAGGGCCTCCTATATGATGCTTTCCTTGGTTATTTTTTTGAAGATGCCGTTGGCGGTAAAGAGCAGGATCACACTCACCACAGAGTTGAAAATATTAATCGCCGTTCCGAAGGAGAACCGTCCCATCCCCAGCCCGTAATTCAGGGCATACAGGTCAAGGGTCTGCGAGTAGTCACGCACCAGATTGTTGCCGAGCAGGAACTGCTTCTCGAACCCGATGCTGATCAGATGGCCAATGGACATAATCAGCAGGATCACGATGGTACCCCGGATGCCCGGAAAAGTAATATGACGCACCTGCTGGAGCCGGCTGGCTCCGTCCACCCTGGCTGCTTCGTACAGCTCCGGCCCGATGCCCGAGATGGCGGCGAGATAGATAATGGTATTCCAGCCCGTCTCCTTCCAGACATCCGAGGCGGTGACAATGCCCCAGAACAGATTGCCCTTCGCCATGAACTGGATCGGCTCACTGATGATATGAAGACCCATCAGCAGGTCATTGACTGCGCCGTTGTCCGTGGAGAGCATCTTGGTAATGATCCCGGCGGCAACCACCCAGGACACAAAGTGCGGCAGATACGACACCGTCTGAACGAAGCGCTTCAGCACCTGCAGCCGGACCTCATTCAGCAGAATAGCGAAGATAATCGGAATGATAAAGCCTGCCAGCAGTCCCATAATACTCATGGCCAGCGTATTGCGCAGGGCGTTGAAGAATTGCTCATCCTGGAAGAGCTCCCGGAAGTACTGGAGGCCGACCCATTTTTGCTCGAAAAAGGATTTGCCCGGCTTATACTTCTGGAAGGCCATCATCCACCCCCATAACGGAAGATAGCTGAAGACAAAGGCCCAGAGGACAAAAGGAACAGCCATCATATAGAGGTATTTCTGCTGCCGGAATTTCCCCCAGAAGCTGGAGGAGGATTTCTTCGGCTCCGGCTTCATCGCGGTGGTAATCGCTTTCATTTATGTCCCTCCTTCGATATAGCTTTATCATAATCTGCCGCCAGGACGGGAAACACCCGAAGATTTAAGTGTAAAAACAGGGGGAAATCAGTCTTTTTCGTAAGCGCTTTCTGAAAAAACATTCTCCGGCTCCTTTCTCCGGTAAGCGGAGGGGGAGGTGCCTGTGATTTTTTTGAACTTCTCACGGAAATAATCGACATCGCTGAAGCCGACGCTGCTGGCTGCCTGATGGATTTTGCAGCCCTGGTCCAGCAGCTCCTTGGCCTTCTCAATGCGGATTGTATCCAGATAAGTGTTGAAGGAGCAGCCCATGGTGTTCTTGAACAGCTTACCCAGATAGGCACTGCTATAGGTGAACACATCGGCCAGCGTCTCCAGCTTCAGATTCTCGTCATAGTGCCGGTGGATCAGATCGACCATCCGCTTCATCAGGACATCCATATCGTCGCGGATAATCCCGCCAGCATATTCCTCCAGCAGACCTGTGATATAGCGCTGGAGCTGGGGGAGGGAGGTATGCCTGTAGATCTGCTGAATCTGCTCCTCCATCCGGCTCTGCGCTGCGCTAAGCTCCTTATAATGAACGGAGAGCTTGCCGGACATGGAGGTGACGGCCCGGACATAATAGGATTTCACCGCCATCTCGGATAATCCCGCAGCAGCCATAAGGTCCCCTGCTTCCTGGATCAGGGCAGAGATTACGCTGAGATTGCCGGTATCCAGGGCGAAATACAGCCGGTCCATCACGGGAGCGAGCCTGCTCTCCGTATCCTGGGGGTTCGCAGGCAGCCCCTGCTTCAGCCTGAGCGAATCCGGTCCAATCATCCCCGGCTCATCATAGAAGAAATGATCCTTCATCCGCGCCAGCGCCGACTGATGCGAGACCGGCAGCTCCGTCAGACTGTCCACCATATCCCCGGCAGTGATGATGCACTCCAGTCCTTCTGCGGCAGCAGCCTCACGGATCTGCAGGGCCATCCGTTTGCTTACCAGCTCCTTCTGGTAAGAGGGCTGCAGCAGCACCCCGAGATAAGAATCGAGCGCGAAAACGATGCCCCAGCGGTTGTCCTCGAAGCTTGACGTCAGCCGGGACTTGACGCTACTAGAGGGTCCGTTGTCCGCATGATCCTGGAGCAGCAGCCGGATCAGCACGATCTGGTAGGAATCCCATAGCAGCCCCGCTTCCAGCGCCGACTCCATCAGTGCCGGAGCGGGATGCAGACTGCTCTCCATCAGCAGGGATTGAACCAGCATCTCCCGGCTCCAGACCTTAACGGCTTCATGATTCTTGCGGTGTGCCAGCCGTGCGTTCAGCACGGTGGACAGTCCGGTAAGATACAGCTGCAATTCCTCCTCATCGACCGGCTTAAGCAGATAGTTATCGATATTGTAAGATAGCGCGCGCTTGGCATAGCTGAAGTCGGCATAGCCGCTCAGAATGAGAATATGCAGCTCCTCATGATCCTCCCGCAGCTCACCGATCAGCTCCAGTCCATCCTTCCCGGGCATACGGATATCCACAATCATCAGATCCGGGGAATACAGCTTAGCCTTATGCCTGGCTTCAATCGCATTGGCCGCTGTATCTACCACCCGGTAGCCGAGGCTCTCCCAGTCCAGCAGAGTGACAAGTCCTTCGCGGATCGACAATTCATCATCAACAATTAACACACTATACATAGGAATCACTCCTTAAAGGGATGGCGAAGCTGATTTGTGTTCCGTATCCGCTCTGGCTGGCCAGAATCAAGCCGCATTCCGGGCCATAGGTCAGCTTCAGCCGCAGATGGATGTTACGCATTCCGATACTGTGGGTCTCATAGTCATCGTTGTTGTCCAGCATCTGCCGCAGCTCTGCAAGCCGGGCCGGCGAGATTCCGGTTCCGTTATCGGAGACCTGAACCTTAAGTATGGCCTCCTCCACCCGGATATCCACCCGGACCATTCCGCCGTCCATCCGGTCCTCCAGGCCGTGAATGACACAATTCTCCACCAGCGGCTGAATAATAAGCGGCGGAATCCTTAGCGTATTCGCTGCCGGATCTACATACAGCTCGTAGGCCAGCCGGTCATTGTAGCGGAATTTCTGGATGACCAGGTAGCAGTTCACGGTCTCCAGCTCACTTTGCAGGGTGATTCTGCCTCCGCCGACCTCTAAGTTCTTGCGCATCATCTTGCCCAGCAGCCGGACTACCTGCGCAATATCGGTCTGGCCCCGGGTGTGGGCCTTCATCCGGATCGACTCCAGGGCATTGAACAGGAAATGGGGATTGATCTGGCTGGCCATCATTTTGAATTTGATCTCATTCTGCTTCAGCAGGATGGCATTCTTCTGCTGGTTGGACTCCTGCACCTCGCTCATCAGGTCATTGATATTGCGGACCATGTGGTTGAACTGCCGGGCCAGCTGGCCGATCTCATCTTTGCCGTCGATCACGAGCCGGGCTTCCAGATTCCCGGAAGCGACCTTGGAGATATGCTTGCTGAGATGGAGCATTCGTCCGGTTAGCAGGCGTGAGAAGTAGTAGATTAGGATGATTGCAAGAAATAGGGAGGAGATAATGACGGAAGAAGCCAGGGAAATAATCCGGTTAGGTTCACTTACAATGCTCTCAACGGAGAAAATAGAGATAATCCGCAGACTGTTCAGGCTGCCCTGGGGATGCCAGTCGTCGATCAGCATTTTGAAGGACTGCCCGTCAATCGTGATATCTGCAGGCCCGTGCCCGGCAAGGGTGGACAGCGGCTTCAGGTTGATTTCGTGCAGCGACTTGCCGAGGGTGCCTGCACGGTTGGAGGCGACAATATTATCGTTCTCATCGACGATAAAGGTCTCGAAGCTCTCCTGCTTCAGGATGCTGCTGAGCTGATCCGAATTGACATTCACGACCAGCACACCGGTTGTGCGCTGCTTGAGGAAGTCGACCTTGCGGATCAGGCTGAGATAATACTGGCCGTTCCGGCTGTCAGGAATGTAACTCCAGAACGCCAGTCCCTTCTGGGCCAGGGCGAGCTGGTACCACGGCTCCCGGGTAACCGCTTCATCGGCCTGGAGGAATTCCCAGTTGTTAAGCACCGTCGGATTGTCGATATACAGCCGGATGCTGGAGACTTCCTTGTACAGGCGGACGAAATCCCGGAAGTCGGGGTAATCCCAATAGGCCTGCACCACATCATAGACCGATTCGTAACGGTGATTCGCGGCCTCCTCCAGCCGGCTGTCATTGGACAGGCGGTAGACGATATCCACCGGAACGTTCAACATCTCGCTGGTCCGTTTTTTCACACGGTCGACATTCGCCGTAATCTGCTTCAGCGCATTGTTCATCGCCATATTCCGCAGTTCACTGGTCAGGAACACCCCCACAATGAGCACCGGAATCAGGACGACGCTGCCGAAGGAGAGGAAGAGCTTGGTCCTGAGCTTCAGGTTGTTCATGAAGGTGATGATACGGGTATACACGAATGAAATCACCTCCGTAAGTATATTTGTAATAACGCTTACAATAGAGTATAGCGCGAAACAGGCAGCCAATATATGTCATGAAAATATTTTTTTGATAAACTTTACGGCTCCGAATTCCGATAATAAAGGGATCTGCACAACAATAATGGATAAATATTGAATCCTTATGTGGAATACTGGAACTCCATTCTGAAGAAGTACGCGGGACCATCTATTGTGTTCGGTTTATCGCATGCATTTGGCCTATGCACCTGCGCACCGGTACAATGTGTGCTGTATTTGGCATACATTCGGACCACACACCTGAGCACTGGCATAATGTATGCTGTATTTGGCATACATTCGGACCACACACCTGCGCACCGGCACAATGTGTGTTGTATTTGGCATACATTCGGACCACACACCTGCTCAACAGCGCAATGTATGCTGTTTTTGGCATACATTGGCCCGAATCCCTTGGTGGAAGCACATTGTATTCGGTTTTCCACATACATTTGGCCTGGTGACTTCTACTTGGATGGTAACGTAATCATAAATACAACCTTGGATCAATACCAGAAAAAGTATCTTTCAAGCGAGTTAATGAATCATCTTAGAACTCCGTATGTTTGCAAGGAGTTATAAGTCTATGATTCTGTGAATTTGTGTAACATAACTTACAGTTAAACATGCTGTACAGCGGGAGGGTGAAGATGGCATCAACGAAGCTTGTATTTAACGAGGATGAAGTCCGGCGCCTGCAAACGAAAATCGGCCAGGTGAGTCAGGACACCAACCGGCTGTACCTTCAATTGAAGGGCCAGTCCAGCAGCTGGGGCGGTATTCCCATGGGCGATCATCTGGTCAAAGCCCAGGTCCTGATCAATGAATTAACCGTAGAAGCGGAGAAGTTAGAGGATATTATCCGGGTCGCCCTGAGAGGCGTCTCGGAATTGCAGGAAGAGAATAAACGGCAGGCGGACAAGCTGACGGGGCAATTTAATCTGTTGCTCGCGGCCTTCGGAAGCTTGGGGCTGCAATCAGCCGCCGGACGGGTCTCCATCCCCGAATTTGTGCAGCGAAGTGCGACGAATCTCATCACTTCGATTGCCGTTCTATCGGGAAAAGATGAACTCAGCAGGGACCCGGTGGTGCAGCAGCTCAGGAATGTTATTCAGACCTCCGGCCTGCTGACCGTAGAGAGTATCGCTGCACAAAGTAAGCTGAACGATATCTTCGCAGCGCGGAATGAGATCGCTAAGGCCCAGATGGCCTTCAAGGTGTATCAGGCGTTCGGCAATCAGGCGCAGATGGAGACAGTTCATGCAAAGGCCGAAGAGTCCCGGCAGAAGCTGGCTTCTCTAGGAGTAGCCAAGATCTACTATGAAACCGGCAAAGATCTAAGCGCCCACTACAGACAACCAGCAGTCACCGCCTGTGAGTATGATCCGTCAATTACGGCGGAGAAGGTTCCCTTACTACATAACGAAGAATATTTACTGCTTTTGCGGCTGGCCATGGAGAAGAACGCCGCCGGAGCGTATGCGCGGAGTCAGCTTGCGGCGAAGCGGCAGGAAATTCAGACCGCAGCGGCTCTTAAGCAGGTTCAAGAGCAGATCGAAGCAGAGCGGCGGTTGAACGGGCCGCCGCTTACCCTGCCGGACGGCACGCCAATTACCGCAGACAACAAGGAAAATGAGAGCACCTGGGACTTTTATCAGACGAAAGTCTATGTGCCGAATGAATATCTTACCCCGATGTACACCAGTTATCTGGGGTGGCTGGAGGATACCTACGGGCTGACGAAATGGGAGAGTCGGGTTCGTCAGGCGGATACGGTGGTGCTGGCTTTTACCGAAGGTTTGGTGAAAGAGGTCGTCATGGGCGTGGCGGATACGGCAACCCTTGCCTTCAAACTAGTGGTAGACCCGGTCAAAACCACCACAGAAATGAAGCAGCAAGCGCAATATCTGATTGACCATCCGGAAGTGCTGGTGGAAGCGACGAAGATGGCGTATCATCAATTTGATGAGGGTACCCCGGAAGAGAAGGCGAGAATGCTGGGCTCGGTCGCTTCCATCCTTGTTCCTGGACTACAGGTCACCAAAGCAGGCAAAGCAGGTAAAGTGCTGGGCGAGGTAGAAGACGTCATCAGCCAAGCAGCGAAGGATGCCCTGCAAGGGATCAAGCAGAAGCTTCCGAATCTGGGTCCGGTGGTGCAGACGCCAGAAGGTTTTGTGTTTAAGATAGGAGAGATCCCAGATACTCCAGCCTTGCCGAAGACGCCGGTGCAGCAGCGGTATATGGATGGGTTGGAAGGGAAGGGTGGTAGGGTTGAGGGGCCGGGTAAAGCAAGTGACATTTATAAACATCAACAGTATAAGCAATCGATCCTTAAAGAGGATGTTTTATCAAACTCGGATGTTATAATTAAAGGTGAGGATTTATGGGATGAAAAAGCTCTGAAAACATTAACTAATGATGGTACTAAAATAGAAGATTGGGCTAAAATGACCTCAAAGCAACAGTATGAAACTCCGTATGGAAAGGGAGAAATTCATTTTTACCAGAATCAGGTGACAGGAAAGGTTAGTTCGTTTGATATAAAGTTGAAGGTATCTAAACCGAAGAGTCTCAGAGTAAATGAGAACGACCTATTTTGGATAATTGAATTAGATGCTGATTTTAATATTAAAGGAGTAAGGTAAATGAGAGTACGTATTAAAGAGGGAATCCAGAAACAAGAAAATTTATCAATAGATAAAAAATATATGGTTTATTCTGTTGAAACAAGCAAGAATAAAGAGGAATTTTATAGAGTGGAAAATGATCTAAAACAAGTTGTGCCGTATTCTATCTCTTTATTTGACATTGTATCCGATAGGAAAAACTCTGATTGGATTTTGTGGAACAAGCCTAATAATAGTTCGGCTTTTTTACCGAAGCAACTTGCTTATTTAAGTTTTTGGGAAGATTACTATAATGATGAATTAGAAGCTTTGAAAAAGTTCAATTTAGTCAAGGAACAGCTATTTCAAGAAGAGTTAGGTGATGATGAATTACATGAGATTTTTGAACAAGACAACGAGGATGAAATTATATTCGTTCTCAATGCTCTTCATAAGACAAAGGATAATAAAATGACTAATCAAATAATTCATTATGTAAAAAGAAAACTAGAAAAAAGCAATGGATTAGATAATACTGTATTGCTTGCATTCCAATATCTGAGTCTGTTTAAACAATCTGATGTAGAAGATTATTTCATTTATTATTTGACTAATATTGAGCTAGGAAACGACCTATTAACTGCAGTAGTAAATGAATATTTTAATTAGAGAGTTAAGTAAAGTGAGAAGCTTGAGCAAACAAATATCCTGAATTGAAGGGTACTACAGTGATGATGAAATATAAATTTAGATTGAAATACATGGATGAATTCAATATGGGTTGTATTGGATTTTGACGATGAAAAATCACTTGAGTTCGCCAGTATGATAAGTGATCCCTTAGGATCTGATATACCTTGGAGATTTAAAGATTTGAAAAAAGATATTGAGAATTATTTTGATTTATTAAGGGGAAATATACCCGAATATAGACATGGAGGAAATGCATCAAACGTTATATCTTATAAAAAAATATACTATAATTGAAGATCCGTTTTACGATGAGGAAGAAGATGAAATTGAACCGGTCTGTAAATTAGAGACAGTGGAATTTGTGGGGATTATATTATTATGGGCTTACGAAACTTATAAATATAAAAGCTAGAAAGGAATAATTGCTCTAGAGGAGGCAGATATGGTTATGAAATGGATTGAACAAAAAATGTTAGAAGTTGAAATTATAGAAAATGAATAAACCATCTAACACATGATGAACTTTCAAAAGCTCATTCCCACTTGAACCATGATTAGGAATGAGCTTTTTTGCATGTTCGAAGTCCCATACTTTCGATTAAACACTGTTAGAAATCTTTAGAGTCATAGTTAATGGAAATATCATTCTAACTCGACAGTTGGAGGAGAAGAGGGCAGGAGATGGCCATCATCAGAAGCTTGAATCAAGCAATTTCAGGACTACTCGCAGAATTACTTAGAGAGCGTATTCTTCAATAATCCCTATATTGCGAGTGTCCGTATTTCTTTACAGAGCACCTATTCCAAAATTGAGATCTACCCCTAATCCGTTAGTCACATGCACAATGCATTTCGTCCGTTCATCAATATTCTTTTCCTCCCCCCAGACCTTATAATGAGAGCGTGTTCAACAAGTTGTTAGGGGGAACTTTGAAATGGAAGGATTAATCATTGGTTGGTATGGGGCGCTTGCAGGGCTGGCAATTGCCATTATTCTGATCCTTAGAAAATTGAATCCGGTCTACGCTCTATTCCTGGGTGCCATTGCAGGGGCGCTGATCGGCGGAGCCAATCTCGAACAGACCGTGAGTGTTCTTGTAAGCGGTACACAAAGTGTAATGGGCACGGTGCTGCGGGTGCTGGCCGCCGGTGTGCTGGCTGGTGTGATGATGGAGTCGGGTGCGGCTGAGGCCATAGCCCAGGCTATTGTGAAAAAGTTCGGCGGAAGCAAGGCCATTCTGGCCCTCGCGCTGGCCACGATGGTCATTACGGCGATGGGGGTATTCATTCCGGTAGCGGTACTGATTGTGGCTCCGATTGCTTTATCCGTAGGCAACAAAATGGAGATCTCGAAGCTGGCGCTGCTGCTGGCCTTGTCGGGCGGGGGGAAGGCGGGTAATATTATCTCACCGAATCCGAATACGATTGCTGCTGCGCGCGGCTTCGATCTTGATCTCAGCAATGTCATGCTGGCAGGCGTGATCCCGGCAATCTGCGGATTAATTGTAACCGTTATCTTAGCCACCCTGCTGAAGAAAAAGGGGGTTATGGTTACCCCGGCGGAGGCTGCGAACGGGACAGACACTGCGAACACAGCCGCTTACCCGCCGCTCAGCAGAGCTATTGTGGCTCCGCTCGTGGCGATCGTCCTGCTGATGATTAACCCGATCGGCTCCATCTCCGGGATCGAAGCGTTGACCAAGCTTAAGGTGGATGCGCTCTACATTCTGCCGCTGGCGGGGATTATCGGGATGCTGGCGATGGGGCAAGGCAGCAAGGTGCTGCAATATACGTCCTCCGGCCTTAGCAAAATGACCGCAACCGTCCTGATTCTGATCGGGGCAGGCGGCATCGCCGGTCTGATCTCCGCTTCCGATCTGTCCGCCCAGGTGGTGCATCTGATTGAGCTGTCCGGGATTTCCGGGACGTTCCTGGCACCGATCTCCGGGATACTGATGGCTGCGGCTACCGCCTCAACATCCACGGGTGTTATTGTCGCTACCGGCTCCTTCGGGCAGGCCATTCTGAATATGGGCACCGCTCCGCTGGCTGCCGCTGTGATGGTTCATACCGGAGCTACGGTCATCGACTCGCTGCCGCAGGGCACTTACTTCCATGTCACGGCGGACAGTATGAAAATGTCAATCAAGCAGCGCATGGGGCTCATCCCGTATGAGGCCATGGTTGGCGGCACGATGACGATTGTGGCTACGCTGGTTTACGGATTTTTACTCTAAGATCAATATGATAGATGAGGTGTGGAAATGAGAGAGAGAACCTTTGTGCTGGCGCCGGATTCCTTCAAGGAGAGCATGACCGCGAAAGAAGTATGTACAGCGATGGAGGCCGGACTCCGCAAAATATACCCTGAAGCAACCTACATCCATGTTCCGATGGCTGACGGCGGGGAGGGGACCGTGCAGTCCCTTGTCGACGCTTCGGGCGGAGAGCTTCATGATTTAGAAGTTGCAGGACCGCTGGGACAGCCGGTGACGGCACAATTCGGCATTCTCGGTGACGGCCGGACGGCGGCCATCGAGATGGCTTCGGCCAGCGGCATTCAGCGGGTAGACAAGGCGGAGCGGAATCCGCTGATCACCACCACCTACGGAACAGGCGAGCTGATTCTGGAATGTCTGAACCGTGGTATCCGCAAAATCATCATCGGCATCGGCGGCAGCGCCACCAATGACGGCGGTGCCGGAATGGCCGAAGCGCTTGGCGCCAGATTCCTTGATGAAGCTGGGAGCGTACTTCCACGCGGCGGCGGCAGCTTGGGGCAACTGGCGAGTGTTGACGTTAGCGGGCTTGATGCGAGACTGCAGCAGGTTCAGCTCATCGTTGCCTGTGATGTGACCAATCCGCTCTGCGGAGAGCAGGGGGCTTCAGCCGTATTTGGTCCACAAAAGGGGGCCACGCCCGATATGGTGCAGCAGCTTGACGCCAATCTGGCCCATTATGCGGCGGTGGTGAAGCGGCAGCTTCACAAGGATGTCCGCGACCTTCCCGGAGCTGGTGCAGCGGGGGGACTGGGCGCGGGTCTGATGATCTTCACACAGGCAACGCTGCAGAAGGGAATCGAGATCGTGATTGAATACACAGAGCTTCAGCAGAAGCTGGAGCAGGCAGACTTCGTCTTCACGGGTGAAGGCGGAATTGACTTCCAGACCAAATTCGGCAAAACGCCGTACGGCGTAGCCCGCACTGCCAAGGCCTGCGGCAAAAAAGTCATCGCCCTGGCCGGTTACATCGGCGAGGGCATCGAGACGCTCTACGCCGAGGGAATCGATGCCGTCTTCGGCATCGTTCCCGGCGCTTCGAGCCTGGAGAAGCTGCTGGCGGACGGCCCCGCCAATGTCGAGCGGACCTGTGAGAATATCGCCAGGCTGCTGAAGCTGGCTGAATAGAATGTGCAAACTGTGGCCCCGGGAATAATCCTGGGGCCATCTACTTGTACAATGCCAGCAGCTCATGCGTAAGCTCGAAGAGCTGCAGCAGGTTCCTCGGGTCTTTGCCGGTGATGCTCTCGATCCGCTTGAGACGGTATTGCAGCGTATTGCGGTGGATGTTCAGCTGCTCAGCCGTCTGCGAGACACTGCAATTGTGATTGATGAAGCTGCGGAGCGTCTCCAGCAGATCGGCGGTATCCTCCAGCTTGATCGCCGTGCCGGGCTTGTCTGACAGCTTCGCCTGGCTGAGCTTCACCAGGAATTCCGCATCCTCGTAGCGGATTGATTGCTCAGCAGGGCGTAGTGCCAGAAGAACGCCAAGGGCAGCTTTTGCCTGACGGTAACCCTCCGCGATGCTGGCTTCCTGCCGGCCCGAAGACAGCAGGAGCTGCGGCTGATTATGCAGCAGCTGCGCAATCAGCGGGCTGCAGTCCGGCCGGTTCTGGACCAGGATTACCCATGTATCCCCGTCGAGCTGGAAGGACGGATGCAGGAACAGAAGCTTCGCCTCATCCAGCTCCGGCCGCACATGCTTGAGATACAGCACGGTGGTCTTGAGCAGAAGATCGATCTGATAGGCTGCGGCTTCTTTCCGCAGCTTCTGGGAGTACGCTCCCTGATGGTCAAGGAGCATCTCCAGCAGAGCCTTCTTGCGGCTGGCTTCGCTGGCCAGATGCTCCAGCGTATTTCTTTGCTCAATGAGCAGCGATACCGTGGTCCTTACGATATTGCAGAAGGGCCGGACTTCTTCCGGGCTGCCGGAGATCCCGATTACACCTACGCGGGTGTTGCCGATGACAATCGGTTCGTTGGTGCCTTTCTTCTCATATCGCCCATCCTCCATGACTTCGACCCTCTGCCCGGTGGACAGCGCCTCGACAGCCCCCTGATGAACGGTGCCCACCCTTGCCTTATGCCCGCTGCCGATGATGATCCCCTCATGATTCATGATGTTGATATTATAGGGGATGTCCATCATCATCTTGTCTACAATCTCCTGCGCCTGCTTCTCGGATAGCTGAAACAACCGGAACGCCCTCCTCGTCTTGAGCGGGTAACCGCCTCTATTGCCTCTACTTCACTCATTGTGCACCTGAACAAAATTATAGACTAACCTTCACCGCGAAGATAGGGGGAACATCACGAGGCAGTTTACACGGAACCGTGCAAGAAGCTGTACAAAAAAAAGCCAGCCCCAATGCGGGCTGACTGACCTTGATAGACGGGCTGACTTTGATAAATATGAATGGATGAGTGCGCACTATATATATCGCTTACCCTTGGGCAATACCCGCCCGGCTAAAAATCTGCTTCAGCCTATCCTCATGCTCTGCGCTCCATACCCCAGGCGAAGCCAGGCTGAAGGTGGATACCGGTACGCCGGACAAGCGGACAGCTTCCTTGATCGAAGCGATGAACGGGTCGTCGATGGCATACAGCGCCGGAATTTCAACGATCTGCCGGTTGAACTGAAGGACGCCTGCCAGGTCTCCCTTCTTGAAGCTGTCGTACACGCCAAGCATCAGCTGCGGAGCGAAGTTGGCACTGGCAGCGATCGCCCCGTCTCCTCCGGCAGCCAGCGTAGGCAGCAAATATTCGTCGAAGCCGCAGAATACCGAGAAGTCCGGACTGACCGCCTTCACCTGCATAATCATCTGGCGGATATGGCTAAGCTGGTCCACGGTATCCTTGATGCCCGCTACATTCGGATAATGTGCGGCAAGCCGGGCTACGAAGGCCGGAGTCAGATCCTGGCCGGTCATGGCCGGGAAGTTGTACAGCATGAGCGGTACATCGACCGCTTCCAGCACAGCGGCATAATGCGCGAACAGGGCGTCCCCGTTCAGCTTGTAGTAATACGGATTCATAATGACGATGCCGGTAGCTCCATGCTCAGCAGCATGGCGGGAGAGCCGGAGTGTCTCAGGGGCCGTATTGCTGCCGGTGCCGATCCAGGCCGGAAGACGGCCATTCGTATACTCCAGGCATAGCTCTGCGATCTCTTCACGCTGCTCTGCGGTGAACAGTGTGAATTCTCCGGCCGTTCCAAGGAAGAACAGACCGTGAACCCCTTTGGCGATCAGGCTGTCGATCAGCAGCTTCATTCCGTCACGGTCGAATTTCCCGGCGGAATCCAGAATGGTCGGGACGGGAGGAATGACACCTGCATTCGGGTGGCTAAGTTTCATTTTATTTTTGCCTCCTGGTTTGGTATTATAAACATATGATTATTATAGTGAACTTGGAAGGCTTAATCAATGGATTTATGAGAGGGGAATGAAGGTGTGGACCAGAAGTACTGGGTTCCGGCATTGGAACGGGCTGATCTGATTCTTAAGGCCATCTCAAGACAGACCGGAGCGCTTAAGATGACAGACCTCTGTGAGGAGACCGGCATTAACAAAAGCTCGATGTTCTCGCTGCTGCGCACCATGGAGACTCTGGGGTGGGTGGTGAAGGATGCGGGCGAGAGGTACGTGCTTGGTGCCGGAATCTCCTATTATAATACCGTCTATAATGATTCGCTTAAGCAGAATATGAATCTGGTAGAGCGGTTCCTGGCAGAGTCGGTGCAGAGTGTCGGAGCGGTGGGGGAGACCTTTCAGCTGTCGGTGCTGGACCGCGATGAGATTATTTACCTGGCCAAGCAGGAGGGGCAGTCCCTGGTGAGGCTGGAGTCCAGCCCCGGGATGCGGTTTCCGGCCCATGCGACTGCGATGGGCAAGATGATGCTGGCACTGCTGCCGGAGGGGGAACTGGAGCGGCGTTATCCGGGTAAAATGCTGCCTGCGGTCACTTCCCGCACGCTGACAGACTGGTCTGAGTTCACCGCAGCCCTGGCTGCGATCCGCAAGACCGGCTATGCGCTGGATCAGGAGGAGATTATCCAGGGCATCAGCTGCGCCGCTGCGCCGGTTCTGGATGCCGCAGGAAGGGCGGTTGCTGCGGTGAGCACCTCGATGCTTCAGCACGCATTCGATGCGAAGCGGGAGATTGCGCTGCGTGAGGTGAAGGCGCTGGCGGGGAAGCTCTCACTGTCATAGACATCCGGGCACATTCATTCTGAGGGAGAGAAGGGATTCATATGAAATTGACCGTACAAGAGATTATGAAGGAAGACATCATTGAAGCTGTTCCGGTACATACCGCTGCGGAAGGTCCGGCAGGCCAGCTGCCGATCACCGGGGAGGTGCTGCGGAATGCACCGAGCGGAGAGATTTTTGGGATGACACAGAATGCCGGGATGGGCTGGAATCCGCTGCTGCTGAACCGGCCCCAGTACCTGATTCTCGGAACGATGGGCGGTATCCGGCGTGAGGACGGCACTCCGCTGGCGCTCGGATATCATACCGGCCACTGGGAGATCGGCGTGATGATGGAGGAGATTGCGGAGGAGCTTACCGCGAATGAGGGGATTCCGTTCGCCGGTTACGTCAGCGATCCCTGTGACGGCCGTTCCCAGGGAACCGCAGGCATGTTCGATTCCTTGCCTTACCGTAATGATGCGGCCATCGTGCTGCGGCGGCTGATTCGTTCACTCCCTACCCGCAAGGGTGTGCTTGGCGTAGCTACCTGCGACAAAGGCCTGCCCGCCATGCTGCTGGCCCTTGCCGGTATGCATAAGCTGCCGGGAATTATCGTCCCCGGCGGCGTAACCCTTCCGCCGGTGGAGGGAGAAGACGCGGGCAAGGTACAGAGCATCGGGGCACGGTACAGCAACGGAGAGCTGTCCCTCGAAGAAGCGGCAGATCTCGGCTGCCGGGCCTGCGCAACCCCGGGCGGCGGTTGTCAGTTCCTCGGTACGGCGGCTACCGCCCAGGTCATTGCAGAGGCGCTGGGTATGGCGCTGCCGCACTCGGCACTGTCCCCTTCGGGCCAGCCGATCTGGAAGAATATCGGCCGTCAGTCGGCCCGGGCTCTTCAGCATCTGGACCAGAACGGAATCGTCATGAGCGACATTCTGACAGATCAGTCGATCCAGAATGCGATGGTGCTGCACGCTGCCTTCGGCGGTTCAACGAATCTGCTGCTGCATCTGCCGGCCATCGCCCATGCCGCCGGGCTGAAGGTTCCGACCGTCGAGGACTGGAACCGGGTGAACCGGATGGTTCCGCGCCTCGTCAGCGTGCTGCCGAACGGTCCCGTGCCGCATCCGACCATCCGGGTATTCCTCGCCGGTGGAGTCCCTGAAGTTATGCTGCATCTGCGGAAGCTGGGGCTGATTGACGAGTCCGTGCTGACGGTGACCGGACGGACACTGGGCGAGAATCTGGACTGGTGGGAGAGCTCGCAGCGCCGGACGGAGCTGCGGCAGCGGCTGCTGGAAGCAGACGGTGTAGACCCGGATTCCGTGATCATGAGCCCGGAAGAGGCCAAGCGCCAAGGCATGGCTTCCACCATGACGTTCCCGGTCGGGAATCTCTGCCCGGAGGGGGCGGTCATCAAATCGGCCGCCATTGATCCTGCCGTTCTCGACAGTGAGGGCGTCTATCGCCATACCGGACGAGTGAAGGTGTTCACCACCGAGAGAGCCGCCATCCGCAGCATCAAGCTGGGTATGGTTCAGGCGGGGGATATTCTGGCCGTCATCGGCCGTGGACCGAGCGGAACCGGGATGGAGGAGACTTATCAGCTCACCTCGGCGCTCAAGCATCTGCCTTACGGCAAATATGTCACGCTGATCACGGATGCCCGCTTCTCCGGCGTATCCACCGGTGCCTGCATCGGCCATATGGGGCCGGAAGCGCTGGCAGGTGGCCCGCTCGGCAAGCTTCGCGATAATGACTGGGTGGAAGTGCGCATTGATACCGTGAGTCTGGAAGGAAGCGTGAATCTGGTCGGAGAAGGAGATGAGCCGCTGACGAAGGAAGCGGGAACGCTGATTCTGGCTTCGCGGACGCCGCATCCGGGCCTGGCGGTAGACCCGGGTCTGCCGGAGGACACCCGGCTGTGGGCTGCTTTGCAGGCGGCCAGCGGCGGAACCTGGAAGGGCTGCATTTACGACACTGACAAAATCATTGCCTTACTGGAAGCAGGACGGCAAGCATTGGAGGAGAAACTATGAGCCGAAATCTGATTCATAATCCGATTCTGCGCGGATTTCATCCGGACCCGTCGATCTGCCGGGCTGGAGATGACTACTACATTGCTACTTCAACCTTTGAATGGTTCCCCGGCGTGCGGATTCATCATTCGCGCGATCTGGTGAACTGGCGGCCGCTTACGTATGCGCTGACCCGCAGCTCGCAGCTCAATATGGAAGGGGACCCCGATTCCGGCGGAATATGGGCGCCCTGCCTCACGTACGATAATGGACTCTTTTATCTAATCTATACCGATGTCAAAAGCCGCCAGGGTGCCTTCAAGGATACACCTAACTATCTGGTGACTGCGGAGAATATCGAAGGCCCCTGGTCAGAGCCTGTGTACCTGAACAGCAGCGGTTTCGACCCTTCGCTGTTCCATGATGAAGACGGGCGCAAATGGCTGGTCAATATGCTGTGGGATCACCGCACCGGCCGCAACAGCTTTGCCGGTATTGTGCTCCAGGAATATTCGGTGGAAGAGCAGCGCCTGATCGGACCGGTCACTAACATCTACAAGGGAACGGAGCTGGCGCTGACCGAAGGTCCGCACCTATACCGGAAGGACGGCTGGTATTATCTGATTACGGCTGAGGGCGGTACGCAGTATGATCATGCGGTGACCGTAGCCCGCGCCAAGCAGATTGAAGGTCCCTATGAGACCGCTCCGCTTAATCCGCTGCTGACCTCGGCAGGCAACCCTGAACTGGCGCTGCAAAAAGCAGGCCATGCCAGCCTAGTAGAGACACAGAGCGGCGAATGGTACATGGTCCATCTGTGCGGCCGTCCGGTCAAGGACAAGTACTGCAATCTGGGCCGGGAGACTGCGATTCAGCGCGTCGAATTCACCGCCGACGGCTGGCTGGCCCTGTCCGGGGGCGGGAACGCTCCGGCGCTGACGGTGGAGGGACCGGATCTTCCGGCGCATCCTTTTGCCGCAGCCGCTCCGCGTGACGACTTCGAGGCTCCGCAGCTGGATGTCCGCTGGAGCACGCTCCGCGTGCCGGCTGATGAATCCTGGCTCTCGCTTCAGGAGCGTCCGGGCTATCTGCGCCTGAAGGGCAGGGAGTCGATGAGCTCCATGCACCGCCAGAGCCTGGTCGCCCTGCGCCAGCAGGCCTTCCGCTGCAGCGCCGAGACCTCGGTGGACTTCGAGCCGGAGCATTTCCAGCAGATGGCCGGCCTGATCGTCTATTACGACACGAAGGATTACCTCTATCTGCGGATCACGCACGATGAAGTCCTTGGTCGAACCCTGGGACTCATCCGCTCCAAGGACGGGGTCTATGAAGACACCCTGACACCTGAGATTCCGTTGCCTGCCGGAGTAAGCGTGTCGCTTAAGGTCATCATCGACGGCGAGTTCGCCCAGTTCTATTACAAGGTTAGCGAATCCACTTGGGAGCAGATCGGCCCTGCCCTGGAAATCTATCATCTGTCCGATGACTTCCCGGCCTATATCCGGTTTACCGGCACCTTCATCGGCATGTGTGCCCAGGACCTCAGCGGCACACTGCATCCGGCAGATTTCGATTACTTCGAGTATCTGGAGCAGGAGTAGGGCGGCCTATACCTGGAGCATCGAAAAGGATGCTCCCATGAGACTCCATGAGACTAAGGCTGAAAGGGAAACTAGTGGAATGAACAAGTGAAAGGGATAAATCCCATTAAATCCGCCAAAATCGGCCGACGGGAGTAATTGAAAGGGATAAATCTCACTGATTTATCCAGATGCGCGCCAACTGAGTTAATGAGGAGCACAAGTGCCCCTGAATCCCTGAAAAGTTGGCTAAACGAGCAAACGAGGGGCAAAAGTGCCCCTGAATCCCTGAAAAGTTGGCTAAACAAGTAAATGAGGAGCACAAGTGCCCCTGAATCCTCCGGAAGCGGGCAAAGTGAGTAAATGAAGAGCAGAGTGCCTCCGCTTCCACCGCCAGCGCGGGCCAACTTCCGCAGTCTAGTGTGATTTGGTGCAGCAGAAACGCAACACTCAGCTAAGCAGACCGGTTTATACATTATCACCCTGCCACCGACATCCTTACAACGCTCACCATACAAGAAAGGCTAGGCCCTCCTTTTTCAAGGAGAGCCTAGCCTTTCTACTTATGTTCGCGCACACCCGCCCACAACTCAGGCCGTATACTTCTCCAGCGTAGCTCTTACCGCGCCCGGACCAGCCAGCATCTCGGTGAACATGCCCTCGATCGTCCCGCCGAGTCCGGCGGCGTACAGATCCACGCCGAAGATGGCCTGGTCCTCCAGCACCGCGCGCACGCCAGCGGCCGTGGCAGCATCCGCGCCCAAGGCAACGCCTGCAAGCCGCGCTTGCAGCGATTCCAGCAGCGGGTCGGAACTGAGCGTGAATGCAGCGCCTTCATCGTTCACGCCCAGCAGATAGCGGCACCAGGCGGCAATCGCTAGCGGTATAGCGGTCAACTCCCTAGGGTCGAGATCCCCGCGCAGGATGTACGACTTGATCGTCTCGCCGAAGCGGATGCCGACCTTCTGTGAAGTATCCGTAGCAATCCGCTGCGGAGTGTCAGGGATGAACGGGTTGGCGAATCGCTCCTGCAGCACCTCGTCCAGGAATTGCTTCGGACTCAGGATGCCGGGATCAACCACAACCGGCAGGCCTTCCTTGTAGCCGATGGTCTCCACGAGCTTGCGAAGCGTGGCGTCCTTCATCTCATCGGCAATGAGCGTGTAGCCGAGCAGACAGCCGGTTACCGCCAGCGCCGTATGCAGCGGGTTGAGGCAGGTGGTTACCTTCATCGTCTCCACGTTATTAACCGTGTCGCGGTCCGTGAAGATAATACCGGCTTCTTCAAGCGCCGGACGTCCGTTCGTGAACTTATCCTCAATGACCAGATACTCGCTGATCTCCGCGTTAACGAAGGGAGCAGTGTACGTGTTCTTGGAGGTGACGATCACATCCATGCCGCCGATTCCCTGTTCCAGCAATGCTGCCTGGACGGATTCGGACGGGCGCGGGGTGATTTTGTCGATCATGGACAGCGGGAAGGTGATCTTCTGCTCATCCTCCAGGTAAGCCACGAACCCTTCCTCTACAAGACCTTTGGCGGCCCATTCCTTGGCGATGGTAACCATGCCGTTCTTCAGCTTGTCGCCGTTATGCGAGCAATTGTCCATGCTGACGAAGGTCATCGGGTACTGGCCCTTCAGGTAACGCTTGTAGGCGAAGGAAGCCACGATGCTCATGGCATGAACCGGATGCTCCGGCCCGCCGGCGATGTCCTTCTGCACAATGCCAAGGTACTGCCCGTCAGGACCAGTCAGGGAATAGCCCTTCTCCGTAATCGTGAAGCTCGCCATCTGCAGGCTTGGATTCTCGAAGATCTCCGTCAAGCGGCGGTAGTCCGCTTCCCGGGTCTTATCTGCGGTGATGCCTTCGACGATGCTGCTGACGATCCGCTTCTGGAAGTCGCCCGCCGCATTCATCAGCACCAGCAGGGTCAGATTATCGTAAGGCTTATAGACCTTGTCAATCATCTCGAAGTCGAAGGTCTCGGCGGCGATGATGCCGGTATTGGCCTTGCCGCTGTCCAGCAGCTTCTGGTGCGCATTCGCCACGAAGCCTCTGAAAATATTCCCCGCCCCGAAGTGAACCCACTCCGGCTTCTCTAACGTATTCTGCGCTACCGCTGCGAAATCGAACTGCGGCAGCTCTACCCCTGCGGCTTCCCAGGCTTCCCGGTCAGCGATGCTGCTTCTGCTCAGACTCAGCATTTACTTGGCCCCCTTGACATTCTCCAGGCTGTCCCATACGCCGAGCAGATACATGATGCCCATCGCTCTGTCGTAGAGGCCATATCCCGGACGGCAGTTCTTTTCCTCGCCCCAGAGATGTCTGCCATGGTCCGGACGCACATAACCGGTGAAGCCGCTCTCATGATACGCCTTAACAACCTCCGCAACATCTACGCTGCCATCACGGCCCCGGTGGGATACCTCAATGAAGTCGCCGTTCTCGAACACCTTCACATTACGGATATGGGCAAAATAAATCCGGTCGTGGAACTCGCGGATCATCGCCGGAAGATCATTCTCCGGGTTGGTGCCGAGAGAGCCGGTACAGAAGGTCAGGCCGTTATATGGGCTGTCCACCATGTCCAGGAAGCGGCGGATCGTATCGCGGCTGCGGATAATGCGCGGCAGTCCGAAGATCGGCCAGGCCGGATCATCCGGGTGAATCGCCATGCGGATATCCACTTCTTCACACACCGGAATGATGCGCTCCAGGAAATATTTCAGGTTGTCGAACAGCTTATCTTCGGTAACATCAGCATAGGCCGCGAACAGCTCATCCAGCTTGGCCAGCCGCTCCGGCTCCCAGCCAGGCATCGTGAATTGTCCGGCACCCTTCAGAATGCGGTCTACCATCTCGCGCGGATTATCAGTAATGGCAGCCTTTTCATAAAAGAGGGCGTTCGAGCCGTCCGGCAGCTCCTTGTACAGCTCGGTACGGGTCCAGTCGAACACCGGCATGAAGTTGTAGCAGATGACCTTGACGCCAACCTTGGCCAGCTTGCGGATCGTATCGATATAGATGTCAATGTATTTGTCGCGGGACGGCAGTCCGATTTTGATATCATCATGAACGTTGACGCTTTCAACAACCGCTGTACTGAAGCCCTTGGCTGTGATCTGATCGGCAACCTTCTGGATGTCTTCCATCTCCCAGACCTCACCGGCCACCTTGTGGTGCAGTGACCAGACGATGCCCATAACGCCCGGGATTTGACGGATGTGGTCAAGAGTGATGTTGTCATTGCCCTCGCCGTACCATCTCCAAGTCATATTCATTGTCATTTTCCTCCTTAAGTAAGATAAGCATAAATACAAATGATAACCATTCGAAGCCTTGTGACAATTGACCTTACAGAACCAGCGTTACATGTGGCATAATCTTGTATACAAGATAGGATTCGTAATGATCATAGAATATGCGTTCATCTTTGTCAATGAAATTCATATCCCTTTTCTATATAATGGGGGGAAGAACAATCCCGAACAGAAAGTTGGTCTATTCCATGACTTCCAAAAAAGAAATAATGGCCTACCTCAAGCAGGAGATTCTCTCCCTTGAGCTGAAGCCGGGGGCGATGATCAGTGAGACGGCTCTGTCCGAGCGCTTCCAGCTGTCGCGGACGCCGATCCGTGATGTGCTGAAGCAGCTGTCCCTGGAGCAATACGTCGATATTTATCCCAAAAAAGGCAATCTCGTATCCTACATAGACCTGGAGTCCGTGGAACAGATTATCTACCTGCGCAATGTGCTGGAGAAGGAGATTATGAAATCGCTGGCCGGGAATATCCCGCTTAAAGGGCTGCATGAGCTGAGGGACAACCTTGCGCAGCAGCAGAAGTGTATTGAGCAGGCGGAGGGAGCAGAGGTGTTCCTGCAGCTTGATGACCAGTTCCACCGCACCATGTTCGGCCTGGCAGGGCGCGAATTCCTGTGGGGTGTGCTCCAGCAGTTCAATGTGCACTATATCCGCTACCGGAAGCTGCACATGCTGAAGGATGAGAAGCTGGCCGCCATCCGGCAGGAGCACCAGCAGCTGCTGGATTATATCGTGCAGGGGGACACCGCCGGGATCGACGAGCTGCTGCACCACCATCTGCGGGCGGATATCGACTCCAAGAACCTCCAGGAGCATTTCGCCACGTATATCAAAAAATAGGGCTGGCCTTCAGCAAGCCCCGCCCGCAATAGCGCAAAAAGCCCGCCCTCATCAACGATAAAGGCAGGCATTTACTAAAAATATAAGAACTTATAGGTTGCACACGATAACTTATCCTTCTATTTCTCGCTGAAACGGTACCGTCCTTTAAAAGGACGGCGAAGCCGCTTCTACTTGATATACAGCTGTACAGGCTCCGCGCTCTGCCTAGCTCCTGCCCTCGCGGTATTCCCGCGGCGACTGGCCGCTCCAGCGCTTGAACTGTCTGCTGAAATGGGCGATATCGCGGTAGCCGAGCAAGCCGGAGATCTGGCTGACGCTCAGGCTGTGGTCATCCAGCAGCACCTTGGCTTCATGCAGCATCTGCTCAGACAGGTAGACGCGGGGGGAGAGGCCGAATACCTGGCGGAAGACCCGGTAGCAGTGCGAGGGGCTGATCCCCAGCTCAGCGGCGATGTCGTCAACGCCATAATGGCTGTCATAGGGTACCTCCTGCTTGAACTGCTGATAGACCAGCCCCTGGAGACGGCTGCGGATCTGGTGGGCCAGCTCGATCCGCTCATAAGTGCCCGGGGAGGAATTGTCAGCCTCCAGGGAGAAGACCTCCCAGAGCTGGGCGAACAGCTCGAAGACGGCAGACTGCAGCCTCATGCGCTGGGAGATCGTGATGCTGCCGGAGCCGGAGGTGGAAATCTCCACCAGCCTGCTGAGGAGCGGTCCTAATCTGTGGGCAACATTGCTCTCTGAGGTGAATAATACATGATTCAACCGGCTGAGAAGTGAAATGAACAGCTTGTCATCAATATCGAAATGGATGCAGAAATAGGTGAAGGCCCCGCCGTTTCCGCTGCGGCTGGAGTGGATGTCGCCCGGCCTCAAGAGGACCAGATCCCCGGCGCGCTGAAGGTAGCTGTGGTTGTTGACGGTGAGCAGCTGCTCTCCTTCAAGCACATAATTGAATTCATATTGGGGATGGGCGTGCTGCGGATAATCCCATTCCCCGCTCACCTTGCGCAGATGCATGCCGAACAGGTTGAGCGTGGTTTTCACATCCGGGATGATAGTTTCACTAAGGCTTTGCCCCGGGACCGGCGGTTCAAAAGCTGCAACCAATAGGATCGCCCCCTGATACTTTGCGTTCTCTTGATAGGGATGTACACTTGTTATTAGTATACAGGATTCTGCTTGATTTGGGTAAATATTAGCGTGATTTGACAATGTTCCGGGGCTGCGGCTGCGTGGTAGGATGAACCTGAATGAAATCTAGTATACAAGATGTATGCAGAGGAGATATGGACATGAGACAACAATCCGGGAATGAGTATGCTGCACAATATGACAGCGGATACAATGCGTGGTTAAGCTATCCTAAGCTTCAACAAGGCCCCCTATATAAGCAATATGCGAAATGGTGCGGAGCAGTATCCGTTACAGAAGGCGGGGAGACCATCCAGGCTGCACTTCAGGAATGGACAAGAGGCATTGCCTCACTATTGGACCTTGAGGCTGTCTCCAAGCCGCAGCTTGAAGATTTCGGTGTGGCCTTCGGCACCTTCACGGGTGATCATCCGCTGATCCAGGGCTTGTTCGAGGACGAGACCGTCCAAGCTGTAGGAGCAGAAGGGTTCGCCATCCGAACCAGCCAGTCCCTTAAATGCATCGCTGTAGGGGCTTCCTCCCAGGCAGGTGTGTTATACGGCGTCTTCCATCTTTTGCGCCTGATTGCCAGCGGCAAGGACATTGAGAATCTGGATGAAATAGTGAATCCTGTGAATTCGCTGCGGATGATTAATCACTGGGATAATTTCGACGGCAGTGTGGAGCGCGGCTATTCCGGCAGATCCTTCCTGTATGAGAATAACCAGTTCACGAAGGATATGGACAGAATTACAGACTATGCGCGGCTGATGTCTACCGCCGGCATTAACGCTATAGCGATCAACAACGTGAACGTTCATGCGCTGGAGACGCTGTTTATCTCCACCTATCTGCCGGATGTGGCCAGAATCGCGGATATCTTCCGCATCTATGGCATCCGTCTGTACCTGTGCGTGAACTTCGCCGGACCTATGCATGAAGGGGAAGTAGGCACCGCTGATCCGCTGGATGCCGGCGTGAAGGAATGGTGGAAGTCGAGAGCCGCAGACATCTATGCTGCTATTCCCGATTTCGGCGGCTTCGTGGTCAAGGCCGATTCGGAGAACCGTCCCGGCCCGTTCACTTACGGACGGAACCATGCAGACGGGGCCAACATGCTGGCGGAAGCCCTGGAGCCTTACGGCGGCATCGTGATCTGGCGCTGCTTTGTATACAACTGCAAGCAGGACTGGCGTGACCGCAAGACGGACCGGGCCAGAGCGGCTTATGATCATTTCAAGCCGCTTGACGGCCAGTTCCATGATAACGTCATTCTGCAGATCAAGAACGGCCCGATGGATTTCCAGGTCAGAGAGCCGGTATCTCCGCTCTTCGGTGCCCTGGAACGGACGAACCATGTGATCGAATTCCAGATCGCCCAGGAATATACCGGACAGCAGCGCCATGTCTGTTATCTCGTTCCACAGTGGAAGGAGATTATGGAATTCGATACGCAGGCCAAGGGCGGCCCGGCCCCTGTTAAGCGGATCGTTGACGGATCGCTGTGGGGCAACCGCCTGAGCGGAATTGCGGCGGTATCCAATGTGGGCAATGACAAGAACTGGACCGGCCATCTGCTGGCTCAGGCGAATCTCTACGGCTTCGGCCGGCTGGCCTGGAATCCTGAGCTGAGTGCGGAGGAGATTGCGGCCGAATGGATCGCCTTGACATTCGGCACGGACACAGCGGTTGCCGGAGTGATCAGCCGGATTCTGCTGGACTCCTGGGAGATCTATGAGTCTTATACATCGCCGCTTGGCGTAGGCTGGATGATCAATCCCGAGCATCACTACGGCCCGAATGTGGACGGCTATGAATATTCAATGTGGGGCACCTACCACTATGCCGATCATCAGGGCATCGGGGTAGACCGGACCGTGGCGACAGGCACAGGGTACAGCGCCCAGTATATGGGCAGCAACGCCGTACGTTATGATTCCCTGGAGGAATGCCCGGATGAGCTGCTGCTGTTCTTCCATCATGTGCCGTACACTCATGTGCTGCATTCCGGCAAAACCGTGATCCAGCATATTTACGATACGCATTTCGAAGGTGCAGAGCGTGCCGAGGGGCTGCTGGACGCATGGGGCGGACTGAAGGGCAGCATCGCAGAAGGCCTGTACACTCAGGTGGAGGAACGCCTTAAGGGGCAGGCGGCTCATGCCAAGGAATGGCGCGACCAGATCAATACGTATTTCTACCGCAAGAGCGGGATTGCAGATGCATTGGGACGGACTATTTATTAAGTTATAGGTAACACCAAGGAGGAGAAGATCTCATGGCAGTGACGTTCAGTGATGTGATAGAGCATTTAGCCGCAGGGATACAGCTGCCCGTGAATACGGTGGATAAGCTTGAGCCGGACGCTGCGGGAACAGAAGTGCAGGGAATCGTGACTGCCTTCGCCGCTTCGCAATATGTAGTGGAGCAGGCGGCCCGGCTTGGCGCCAACCTGGTGATCACGCATGAAGGTGTATTTTATAGCCACCAAGGTCACGGTAGCGCGCTGGAGCAGGATTCCGTCTACCAGGAGAAGTCTGCACTGATTTCAAGCAGCGGGGTAGGCATCTACCGCTTCCATGACACGATACACCGCTATGC
The DNA here is from genome assembly GCF_038005345.1 of Paenibacillus sp. FSL H8-0122. Taxonomy (NCBI): domain Bacteria; kingdom Bacillati; phylum Bacillota; class Bacilli; order Caryophanales; family Paenibacillaceae; genus Paenibacillus; species Paenibacillus sp. FSL H8-0122. The sequence goes on from NZ_JBBOTB010000001.1 coordinate 1,578,438, forward strand.
GCTGGACGGGATCGTGGAAGGACTGCTGCAGGAGCTGGAATGGGAAGCCTATGTGGAGCGGCATCTGCCCGAGGTGTCGATCCTCTCCATTCCTGAGATGACCGTTTCCGGGGTTGCAGAGTATCTGAAGCAGAAGTTGAATATCCCTTATGTCCGCGTTGCCGGGAACCTCTCCGCCACCTGCTCCAGAGTGGGGGTACTGGTCGGTTACCGGGGGAATGGCCATTCGGTCATCCCGATGTATGAGCAGGAGTCGCTTGATCTGGTCATCGCCGGTGAAGGCCCCGAATGGGAGGTGCCTGAGTATATCCGCGATGCGGTCCGGCAGGGCAAGGACAGGGCACTCATCATGCTCGGCCATGCCGAGAGCGAAGCGCCGGGAATGAAGCTGCTGGCGGCGCGGCTGGCCCGGCAGTTCCCGCAGGTGCCGGTGCGCTTCATTCCAGAGCAGCCAGTGTTTCAAATTGTATAAATAGCGCAACCTCTTTGAAGGCTGAAGACCCGGGGATAATGCTTTTCCCCTTAGGTCTTCTGCCGGCAAAGAGGTTTTATTTGTCCAGCCGGATGGCATAGTATAGCGGTCTTGTTTACAAATTGTCGATGTGTTTCATATTGCGGATTGCCCGCCGGGCTCAACTATCATATAGTGGAATTCTATATGAGGTGAACTTGAAAACTTCACAAAAAAGGCAAAGTAACGAAGGTGAAGTCCGATCCATCCAGAATCCAGATAAGCAACAGTAAGGGAGCACAGCAGATGAATTACAAGCGCTTTAGGTTCAGTAAGAGTATAGCCTTTAAATGGATCGTCTCCTATTCTGTGATCATGCTTATCCCGCTTATTGTTAGCGCTATCATCTATCTGCAGACAAAACAGATTGTTGAGTATGAGATTGAACGTGCAGGCAGCGCCATGCTTAAGCAGATGCAGAATACAGTAGACAGCGAGATTAATCAGGCTGAGAAGCTGGCCATGCAATTATCCATTCATAGCAGTGTGAATAAATACTTAACACTTACACCTGAGACTGAGGGAGCAGGGGCCTTTCAGATCTATCAAACCCGGCAGGAACTGAGCAAGTACAAATCCGCCAATGATTTCATTGATGGAATCTATCTGTATTCTAGCAGTCTGGACAGGGTGCTGACGGATGAGACGTATACAGACAGTGAAGACTTTTATGCGATGAACAGCACGATGATCGGCTTGACCTATGAAGAATGGCTGGCGCAGCTGAACGGTGAGAGTGACATTAGCGAGGCCCCCATGCCGTTTATCAAATTTAGGCGCTGGGAGAATAAGGTTGTAATGATGAAGCCGTTCACCAGCAGCGTTGCTGACAATGGACTAAAGGGGATGCTGGTTCTGCCGCTGAACGGCAGCAAGATTCAGAGCATGCTGCAGAATGTGGACTGGGTGAATAACGGCGAGGTCTACATTGCCGATGATCATAATCAGATTTTATTTCAGAATAACGAAGCTGCTCCGCAGCTAGCTGTGCCGGACGCCCGGGCTGGGGATGAGACAGCAGGCACTTCGTTCCAGGATATCGCCGGTACGGAGAATATGGTATCCTTCATCGATTCCGATAACACCAAGTGGAAATATATCAGTGTGTTTCCTTCAAGCGTATTTTGGGAAAAAGCGCGGCATATCCGCAATTTGAACCTGCTGGGACTATTTATCAGCTTTTTGATCGGGACGGTGGTCATCTCCTACTTTGCCCGCAAGAATTATAATCCTGTCCGCGAGCTGGTTAATATGTTCTCTCCCTCCACAGATGAGCAGACACAGCGGGTGCTGGATGAATTCTCATTCATCCGGGAGAGCGCCTTGGCTACTATTCGGGAGAGGGATGACATTAACAGCCAGCAATTCAGGCAGCTGCGTGTGTTGCAGACCTACTACTTATCAAGGCTGCTCAAAGGGCAGGTGGAAGATGGATTATCACTGGAGGAAGCGGCGAGAGTCCATCACTTCCAGTGGGATTCGGAGGATTTTGCGGTACTTCTATTCTACATTCAGGCCAGCGGAGCAGGCAGTCCGTCGCCAAGCCTTTCCAATTTCATCGTGTCCAATATCATTATGGATTTCACAGGTCCGAATCACGGCCTGAGCTTCACCGAAATGGACGGTATGCTGGCGGCGGTGATGAATATTAACACCGGCCGCTCCGGCAACTGGAAGGAGGATATTGAAGAGGCGCTGGGCCAAACCCTGGATTTCATTCAGCAGAAATACGGTCTGCAGATTGCGATGGCTGGCAGCGGGCTGCTTCATGGGATGGGCAGGTTGCATCAGGGATATCTGCAGGCGTTGGAGGCTCAGGAATACCGGCTGGTGCTGGAAGAGAATATATCAATCTGGTATGGGGATATTGAACCACAGGAGACGGATTATTATCTGACAATCAATGATGAAGTTGTATTTATTAATCTGGTCAAAAGCGGTGAATTTGAGAAGGCTGCGGTGATGGCAGATGAGATTCTGGCCCGCTTCTTCGGTTCCCAGGCGTCCATAGAGCTTGTCAGATATGCCATGCTTGATTTAACCAGCTCCATTATGAAGGCTGTCCCGCATGAAACGAAGCGCTCGAAGCTATGGGAGGAATGGCGTCCGATGAAAAGGCTCTTGGCCTGCTCCACCCGAGCAGATTTTCGTCATGAGCTGACAGAGCTGATCCAAATGGCTTGCAGCAAAGCCACGGAGAAGCTTGCACTGGTCTCAAATTCGGGAATCGGAGACGAGGTATCTGCCTATGTGCAGAATCATTATGCGGATATCAATCTTAGTGTGTCCATGATTGGTGCCAACTTCGGCATCACTCCGCAATATGTGTCCCGGTTGTTCAAGGAACAGACGGGTCAGGGGCTGCATGATTACATCAGTCAGGTTCGTACTGCCGAGGCCAAAAAATTGCTTCAGGAAGGAGTCACCATTGAGGAGGTTTCTTCCCGTGTGGGCTTCTCCAGCAGCAGTGCGTTCATCCGGGTATTCAAAAAATATGAAGGCATCACACCTGGGAGGTTCAAAACTCTGCAATAAACAAACCGGATACCCAATTTCTCTACAGGAGGATAGAAGCAGGCTGATTCTATCCTCTTTTGCGTTTTTAACAATGGATTCCGCATTTTGAATATTGTTTGTATACAAGATTCAGCTTACATTGTAGAGGCATCAAGTCGTTAACTAAACATATAACGGAGGTCGAATTAGCGATGAAATTATTTGGAACGAACAAGCTTCATAAACCGGTTGTCGTTTTGTTAGGTCTCACATTGCTGGCTTCAGGCTGCAGCAGTTCCAGGAATGTGAACAATGAGAGCGCTCCAAACACATCTGCAGGGAACGCCCCTGCTTCAAATGAAGCCGCTGCAGATTTCACTTATCCGATGACGGGCGGAATAGAGCTGACTTATATGAACGAACAGCTGGGAGGCACGCCGGAACGTCTGCCGGTCGATGACGAATACGAGAAACGCACAGGAATCATCATCAAACAGCTGGGCGGAACACCCATGACTGATCAGAAGTTCAGTCTGCTGCTGGCATCAGGTGAACTGCCGGATATCTTCCTGAATACATGGCTGCAATATCCGGGCGGTCCTGACAAGGCTGTAGAGCAGGGATATATTCTGAAGCTTAATGATCTGATTGAGCAATACGCGCCTAACCTGAAAAAGACCCTCCAGGAGCACCCGGAAATTGACAAAATGATCAAAACGGATGACGGCACCTACTATGCCTTCCCGTTCATCCGCTCGGAAGCCGGACGTGTCTATGGCGGGCCGATTATCCGTCAAGATTGGCTGAAAGAGCTGAATCTCAGCATCCCGGAAACGATTGAAGAGTGGCACACCGTATTGACTGCTTTTAAAGAGAAAAAGAATGCTGCCTCCCCTGTAACCTTTCGCACGATGTTTTTGGGTGAACGAACAGGCGGATTCGCCGGAGCCTTCGGCGTGATGGGGAACTTCTATGTCAATGATGGAAAAGTAGTGTACGGCTATCTGGAGCCGGGCTACAAGGATTACCTGACTACGATGAGCCAGTGGTACAAAGAAGGGCTGATCGACAAGGATTTCGCCTCCATTGATGCAGCTACAGTCGATAAAAAAATGACTTCAAATGTAAGCGGTGCAACGATTGGCTGGCAGTACTATATTGAGAAATATAATTCAGCCGTACAGGAAACTGATCCGAAGGCTGACTTCGTAGCCGCTCCATACCCGTCTGCTGTCAAAGGTGGACTTCCGGAGTTCGGACAGCTGGATAATGCCTATGCGGGGACAAGCTCGGCGGCCATCTCTGCCACCACCAAGAATGTCGAAGCTGCCATGCGCTGGCTGGATTACGCTTTTACCGAAGAAGGCAGAATGCTGAATACCTATGGGGTTGAAGGCACTACTTACACGCTCAAAGACGGAAAGCCCGTATATACCGATCTTGTAGTTAAGAATCCGGAGGGCCTCGGCAGTGATCAGGTCATGTCCAAATATTCTCACGGTACCAACTTCCCGATGATTCAGCAGGACAACAACCTGCCGGCGAAATATCCGGCAACTACTGAATCCATCGGCATCTGGAAACAGACCAATCATGAGAGCCACCTGCTTCCTCCGGTAACACCAACTGCTGAAGAAGCGGATGAAATGAGCAGTATTATGAACGATATCAATGCCTTTGTGAAAGAAACGGAGATCAAGATCATCCTGGGTACCGAATCTGTTGATAAATACGATCAAGCTGTTCAGCAAATGAAGGATCTGGGCATCGAGCGCGCACTGGAAATTCAACAAGCGGCCTACGAACGTTATTTGAACCGCTAACTAAACTTATAACGGCAGGGGCTGCTACAGAGAACAGATACGGGCAGTCCCTGCGTTAAACATTGCAGCAAAGGAGAGGGAAATATGCTGAAAACCAGACTGGGAAAAGACTTACTGCGCAATAAATGGCTGTATCTGATGATGCTGCCTGTCATCCTGTATTATGTTTTGTTCCACTATGTTCCGCTTTACGGAACGATTATTGCCTTCAAGCAATTTGTGCCTTCCCAAGGAATATGGGGCAGTGAATGGGTGGGGTTCAAGCACTTTGAAGCTTTTTTTTCGAGTATTTACTTTTTCCGCGTAATTAAGAACACCGTTCTGTTAAGCTTCTTTAATCTGCTCATCGGATTTCCGGCACCGATCATTCTGGCCTTGCTGCTAAATGAATTGAAAAGCCCGCTTTTCCGCCGGATCACTCAGACTATTACCTACATGCCGCATTTTATTACACTTGTAGTTGTGGCGGGAATTGTGCGCTACTTCACCTTATCGGATGGTTTGATTAACGATGTCATTGCCTATTTTGGCGGCGCCCGGATCTCATTTCTGCAACAGCCCGAGTCCTTCCGCCCCATCTACATAATCAGTGAGATCTGGCAGCAAATCGGCTGGGGAACAATCATCTATCTGGCAGCCATCACCGGCATTGACCAGCAGCAGTATGAGGCTGCCAAAATCGACGGAGCGACCAAGGTTCAACAGATCCGCCACGTTACCCTGCCCGGCATTCTGCCTACGATTATGATTATGCTGATCCTGGCACTCGGAAATATTATGAATGTCGGATTTGAGAAAATCATTCTGTTATACAGCGCCAGTATTTACGAGACGGCTGATGTCATATCCACTTTTGTTTACCGTAAAGGGATTCTGGAATTCAGCTACAGCTACAGTGCGGCGGTAGGTCTGTTCAACTCCGTCATCAACTTCACCATTCTGCTGCTCGCTAACTCTTTCAGTAAACGTGCAAGTAAAAACAGTCTTTGGTAAGGGGGGACAACTATGATTAAAGCATCGCTCGGTGAACGAATCTTTGATATTTGCAATTCGATTATTATGGTGCTTATGATTATTCTGACACTTTATCCTATGCTGTATATTTTGTTCTCCTCGTTAAGTGACGGGAACCGCCTGATCTCCTTCGATGGCATTCTGCTCTGGCCGCAAGGCTTCTCGCTGGCAGCTTACAAGGCGGTGCTTAACAACCCAGTCATTCTGACCGGCTTCAAAAATACACTGTTCATCCTGGTGGTGGGACTTGGCATTAACATGACGCTTACCTCCCTGGGCGCTTATTTCCTGTCACGGGAAGGGGTCATGCTGCAAAAGCCGATCATGTTTTTCATTGTATTCACCATGTTTTTCCAAGGGGGACTGGTGCCTTTCTATCTGATCGTGAAATCCTATGGCCTGCTCGACAGCCTCTGGGCGCTGATTCTGCCTACGGCAGTTAGTACGTTCAACCTAATCATCATGCGCACTTATTTCATGGCGATACCGAAGGAGCTGGAGGAGTCCGCCTTCCTGGACGGTGCAGGCCATTTCACCATTCTGTTCCGTATCTTCATTCCGCTGTCCATGCCGGTGGTTGCGGTGCTGATTCTGTATTACGGTGTAGGCCACTGGAACAGCTGGTTCAACGCCATGCTTTTCCTGCGCGACCAGAGCCTGTTCCCGATCCAACTCGTGGTCCGAAACATCATTCTTGAGAATGATAATGCCAGCATGCTGGGGACTACAACACTGCTCCATAGCCGTGATGTGACCGAAACGCTGAAATATGCGGCAATCATCGTGAGCACAGCGCCGATCCTGCTGCTGTATCCGTTCCTGCAGAAGTATTTCGTCAAGGGCGTAATGGTTGGGGCATTGAAGGGATGAGAGATGAAGTCATTCAGGAAGCTTAGCTATGGTGAGGATAAGGAGGAAGTATAGCCATGAGTCTAAAAAGGAAACTCAACAAAGGTTGGCAATTCAGCAGGCAGCCGCTTCATTCGGAGCTTGCCAAGGTGGCCGCAGGTGCGGATTGGATAGCTGTTACGCTGCCGCATGATTGGCTGATCTATGATACCCGCAACCTCTACGAGAATGGAGAGGGCTGGTACCGCACCCGCCTCCGGTTCGATGCAGTGCCGGTGAATGAGCTTGTGTTCCTGCGTTTCGAGGGAGTGTATATGAACTCGACACTATATGTGAACGGACAGGTAGCGGGTGAGTGGAAATATGGCTACTCTACCTTTGAATTCGAGATAACTCCGCACCTGGTCGCCGGAGAGAATGAAATCTATATGCGTGTAATCCACGAATCACCCAATTCCCGCTGGTACTCCGGTGCCGGAATTTACCGGCCCGTCTGGATAAAGACGGTGCCGAAGACGCATATCGCCGCTGACGGGCTGTATATTGCAGCCAGGGCAACGGAAGGTCAGGCCTGGACTGTAGATGTGGATGCTGAGCTGCATATCGCTGAAGCAGCGGGCGCGGGGACGAAGCTGAAGCTGCGGCATAGCATTCTGGATGCAGCAGGAGCCTTAGTTGCAGAGCAAGTTACTGAGGTGACGGTGCAGGGTGAATTAACCGTACATACCCGCAGCCGCCTGACTGTTGACCAGCCCTTGCTATGGGATATTTCCGGTCCCCATCTCTACAGTCTGCAAACCGAACTGCTGGCTGAGGATGAAGTGATTGAAGCGGAGAGGGAGAGGTTCGGCTTCCGGACCCTGGAGCTGGACAGTGACGAGGGCTTCTTCCTCAACGGCCGTCATGTCAAAATATACGGAGTCTGCCAGCATCATGACCTGGGCGCTCTGGGGGCTGCTGTGAACAGAGCGGCGCTACGCCGCCAGCTCGTCCTGCTGCAGGAGATGGGAGTCAACGCCATCCGTACCGCGCATAATATGCCGGCGGTAGAGCTTATGGAGCTGGCCGATGAAATGGGGCTGCTGATCGTGTCTGAAGCCTTCGATATGTGGGAGCGCAGCAAAACGCCTTATGACTATGCACGGTTCTATCCGCAGTGGTGGAAGCGCGATATCGCCAGCTGGGTGCGGCGGGACCGCAACCGTCCAAGTCTGCTCATGTGGAGTATCGGCAATGAGATATACGATACCCATGCAGACAGCCGCGGCCAGGAGCTCACCCGGGAGCTGCAGGAGGAAGTGCTGATTCATGATCCGCGGGGCAATGCCTTCGTTACCATCGGCTCAAACTATATGCCTTGGGAGAATGCGCAGAAATGCGCTGATATCGTCAAGGTTGCAGGCTACAACTATGCGGAGAAATATTATGAGCAGCATCACAAGCAGCATCCCGACTGGATCATCTACGGCAGTGAGACCTGCTCGACAGTGCAGAGCCGGGGAGTCTATCATTTCCCGCTGGCTCAATCTGTGCTTGCCGATGATGATCAGCAGTGCTCATCGCTAGGGAACAGTTCTACCAGCTGGGGCGCCAAAAGCACGGAGGCCTGTATCACCGCCGACCGGGATGCATCCTTCTCGCTGGGACAGTTTCTGTGGACGGGCTTTGATTATATCGGGGAGCCTACCCCGTATCACACCAAGAACTCATATTTCGGACAGCTGGATACCGCCGGTTTCCCTAAGGATTCCTATTATATCTATCAGGCGGAATGGACAGATTACCGTACGCATCCGATGATTCATATCTTCCCGTACTGGGATTTCTCGCAGGGTCAGCTGATAGATGTGCGTGTCTGCTCGAACGCTCCGCGCATTGAACTGTTCTTGAATGAAGTCTCGCAGGGCTGCGTGGATATCGACCATGCCCATGGACACAAGCTGCTTGGCGAATGGCAGCTGCCTTATGCGGACGGTGTCCTGCGGGCAGCGGCTTATGATGAGAAGGGGGAGGTCGTTGCTGTAGAGCAAATCTCCTCGTTCGGAGATGCGTCTTCGCTTGTCCTTGCTCCCGACAAGCAGGTAATTACAGCAGACGGTACGGACCTTATCTTCGTAACGATCAGCACTCTGGATGAGGAGGGACGGCCGGTAGCGAATGCCAATAACCGCGTTCACCTCAGTATGGAGGGTCCCGGACGATTGATCGGTCTGGATAACGGGGACAGCACGGACTATGATTCCTACCAGGGCGTAAGCCGCCGCCTGTTCAGCGGCAAGCTGCTGGCAGTGATTGCCGGCACACTGGAGGCCGGAACGATTACGCTGCGTGCGGCTTCGGCAGATCTGGCTCCGGCTGAGCTTACGCTGCAATCGGTGCTTCCGGCAGCGGGAACGACAACTGAAGATGAGCTGTATCTGTATGCGCATTATCCGCTGGAGGCGGATGTGTCCTCCGGTCATCCGGAGAGCGGCAGGGCTGGGGAGATCCCGGTCCGCAAGCTGGAGATCATCTGTCCCGGGGGTAATACTCTGACGCCTGATCGCCCGTCGCTTCCAGTCCGTGTTAAGCTTCATCCTCAGGGGGCCACCTGGCAGGATGTCGAGTGGCGGATTACGAATGCCGCCGGAATTGATGCCAATATCGCCACCCTTGAGACGAGCGGCCATGAAGCCATAATCACGGCCTTAGGTGACGGAGAGGTATACATCCGCTGCGGGACAGCCAATGGCGCTGACGGGATCCGGCTCTATTCGCAGATGGAATTCAAGCTTACGGGCTTCGGGCAGGCTTATCTGAATCCCTATGAGTTTGTTTCATCAGGATTTAACAGCACCCACAGCCGGAATCTGACCAACGGCAATGAACGGGGGGTGGCTACCGCCCGCGAAGGGGAGAGCCTGATCTGCTTCGAACGAATCGACTTCGGCGGATATGGGGCCGATGAGATTATTCTGCCGATCTTCTCGCTGGATGATCAGGAATTTCCGATAGAGATATGGGAAGGCGTGCCCGGGCAGCCCGGTGCCGGGAGGCTCACAACCGTGACTTACCAGAAGCCTTCCCGCTGGAATGTCTACCAGGAGGAACGGTATACGCTGCCCAGACGGCTGACGGGGATTACCTCGCTGTCCTTCGTTCTGCGCAAGAAGATTCATTTGAAAGGCTTCACGTTTGTCAGCAAGACCAAGGCATTCGAGCGTCTGGATGCACTGGCCAACACTGCGGTCTACGGCGATACCTTCACCATAACGGAGGAGGCCATTGAGGGCATCGGCAACAATGTGTCGCTTATATTTGCCGGAATGGACTTCGGCGCAGCGGAATGCTCACGGCTCCTCATCTGCGGACGCTCAGCGCTTGCGAACAATACAATGCAAATTCTGTTCAGCGGTCCTGCCGGTGAATCGAAGCAGCTGATTGAATTTGCCGGAAGCGCCAGCTATATGGAGCGTGAATTCACGCTGGAGCCGCCGGTAAGCGGCAGCCAGACCGTCACCTTCCTGTTCCTGCCGGGCAGCCGGTTTGACTTCAAGTGGTTCCGGTTCCTGCCGCCGTTCGCCTAGAAGCTGTGCCATCCGGCGGTCCGCCGGCAGATTGTCTAACGGCAGGCAACAGCATTCACCGCAAATAAGGGATACCGCACACAGCCGGATGGCTGACGTTTGCGGTATCCCTTTGATGTTTGCGGTATCCCTCTTGATTGTGCCGTCGGCAGTGGAGAGGAAGCCCGCATCTTCCTATCAGCAGCTATAGACCTTCCCGTCCTCTCCTGCTTCGCTTATCCGTACCTCAATAAGCTTCATTGCGCTCCAGGCGCTGACCGTATGCTGTTGTCCTCTCGCTATGGTATAGCTTCCGCCAGCAAATGCAGTGGATGTAGCTCCGTTCACCTTAACCTCTCCGTGACCGGACACAATCATCCAGGACTTGGCACAATGCTCACAGGTCATTTCAGGCAGCTCATGGCCCGGCAGCAGGGTAAGCATTGCCGTAAGGACAAGCCGGGAGCCGTCTGATTCCCGGTCTACAACGGTATAGCTGCCCCAGCCCGTTTCACCATACCTCGGCTCCGTTACTGAATTCTCCGCCAGAATATCCTTGATGGTGTTAGCGTCCTTCTTATCAGCGATCAGGATACCTTCGGGACCGGCTATGGCTACTATGCCGGAGACACCAATGACATGCAGCGGCACCTCCAGCTCGTTAATAAGGTGACTGTCTCCGCATTCTCCCCATAGCCCGCCTGCTCCAATAACCTGCGATGGCAGCCGGTCTGTCAGCGTATCCCAGCTTCCCAGGTCGGACCATTCCCCTTCATGCCTTACGACAACCGCTTTGGTGCTGCGTTCTGCCACTTCCTTGTCGAAGCTGCGGACCGGAAGCTCTGGATACTGCGCGGTTAATGCTGCGAATTCCACGGGCAGCCCCAGCCTCTCCAGATGCTCCAGCAGGAAGCTCAGCCGCGCAGCGAATACCCCGCAATTCCATAAGGCCTGCTCCCGCATCAGCTCCAGGGCTTTCACCTTATCCGGCTTCTCTGCAAAAGTTAATACCGGAGCATACCCGCAAGAGCTCTCCAGTGACGGAACGATATAGCCGTATTGCTCTGAGGGATACGAAGGCCTTGTTCCAAGCAGGAGGAGTTCGGCCTCAGAATCGGCCAGAAGTGCCTCGAATTGATGGAACTGGCGGAAGAAATCATCATCCGCGAACATGTCGGCCGGAGCGATACAGAGGATGTCCTCCGGCTGTGCCTTTCCGGCGGCAAGCAAATGCAGCGCGCCTAACGCGGCAGCAGTGAAGGTGCCGCGCTTGCAAGGCTCACCGGTCACCGGATATTTACTCCCGGTATACCGCTGTATGAGGGCTACCTGCTCCTGATGGGCCACGAGCAACAGGGATTCATCCAGTCCGGCCTGACCGAGCTGACGGCATACCCGCCCGATCATGGATTCTGTGCCCCCGCCCGGTGCAGGCAGCAGCGGCAGGAACATCTTGGAGCGGATGCTGCCGGACAGAGGCCACAGCCGCTGGCCGGAGCCGCCGCACAGAAGAATAGTATGCATCACGTTTCTTGCCTCCTTAAGGCTTGCCCGGAGTGGAGTATCCCTTGCGCTGATGGAAGGAGAGCGAACGGTAAGACCCGGCGTACTTCCGGATTTGCGCCTCAGTCAGCGAGCCCGCCGGGGTCTTCAGCGCTTTATTATTGGCATTCTTGAGCAGCACAGAGGTGCGGTTTGCGCTGTACACGTAGTTGGCATAGGTCTCGAATTCGGAGAAGCCGAACTGCCGCTTCTTGTTGATAGAGTGCAGAATAGCCGCGTGCCAGGACATGCCGTGGCGGGCTGCAATTTTTCGTTTGAGACTGGCCAGCTTCGCGGAATCAAACAGCATGTAGTGGGTCACGAACGACTTGGGTGAAGGCGCAGGGGCACCGAGCAGCTTGCGGTAGGTGCGGAAATATTCCGGCTGGCTCCAGCTGCGGCAATAGAAGATGCTTTTCCCGCCGGAACGGAAGCGGTGGGGACGGATGAGCACCGTATCTGCATCAATGACCAGGAAATACTTCTCACGGCACACCTGATCCCCATTCATCTTGAGCAGCTGCTGATACAGCCAGCCTGACCGGTTCCAGCGGGAGGAGGAATAGCGGATCGCTTTTTTGGTGAACGGGAGGACGGTGGTTTCATTGACAAAGACGCAAGCTTTCCGGGAGCACAGCTGTCTGATTCTACTATTCTCCGGCGAGACAATATAGATATTACTGATAGAGTGCTGTACATAACGGCGAAGACTATCAATTACATAAGGGAGGGTGGCGAGATCTTTTTCGATAGCAGGAATCAGGACATCGATCGGTGGAGCACTTGAGGCCACGCTTACGGCAGCAACGGACATAGCTTCATCTCCATACATATATTGACATTTGAGCGTCTTCACTAGGGTATGCCTGCTGAGCAGCGGTTGATAGGGCCATCATCCTGAGAAAGTTAATCTTTTTGTGCGGGACAAATGATATATTCAACTGCACCTCCACCGGCATAGGATGCAGTGAATATGTAACTTTATGTAAATTGGGAGCGGTGGCTCCCATCCCGGACAGGAGAGTGCGTAAGTGACAGCCAAAAAAGTTCAGTCAGGTCAGAGCAAATGGTATAAGACACAACTGCTGCTTAAGAACGAGACAATCAAGGTTTTTATCCCCGATACCCGGAGATTTAACAGGCGCAATCTGGAGCAGATGATACACGGCTATGGAATGATCTATATCAAGCCGGAACGGGGAACGTATGGCATGGGTGTGATCCGCGCGGAGCGGAGGGAGCGGCAGGGATATATGTACCAATATGAGGAGACCGTGCGCCGGTTCGCTACGTTTGAGGCTTTTCATCACAGTCTGGCGGCAAGAATCGGCAAGAGGAGCTATCTGCTGCAAAAAGGCATCCACCTGCTGAAGCACCACGGGCGCCGTTTCGATATCCGGGTGATGGTGCAGCTCAGTCCCAAGGGGGTCTGGGAAGCTACCGGGATTATCGGGCGGCTCGGGCACCCGCGCAAAATTGTGACCAATTACCACAGCGGCGGCAAACCGACCGCAGTGGAGCATTTGCTCTCCACCCATCTGTCTGCGCAGCAGCTTGTGCAGCTTAAGGGGGAAATGAACCGCCTGGGCGTCCGCATAGCGTCACAGCTGCGGAAGACCTATCCGCACCACCGGCAGTTCGGTGTAGACATCGGACTGGACCGCGCGCTGAAGCCGTGGATTATTGAAGTGAATATGAATCCCGATCCTTATATTTTTAATCAGCTCAAGGATAAATCCATGTACCGCAGAGTCATGAGATACCGGCGTTTGGGCTTGACCAAATAATACGATATGCCAAAGGAAGGCCTGCCAGACTAAGCAAGGCTTTCCTTCGAAATATAAAAATGTATATGTTTCACCCTATGCATTATCTTTCTATTTCTCGCCGAAGCGGTGCCGTCCTTTAAAGGGACGGCAAAGCCGTTTCCACTTGGCATAAGTCTGCTCCGCACCCTCACCCCGGCATAGCTAAATCCCGCTGTCTTATAGTAAAATAAGATAAATTCAAATACATAGAAGTTATTGTATGCTGAACCAGCTTATGCTTGCGTCCGGCGGCAATAATGAGCAGAAAAGGCGGCTGAAAAGAGCTCATGAGAAAAAGTGTTGTATTTAAAGCGGTTTCATGTTACTTTAGAGTCAATAAAAACGTTTTTATCAAAAAGGAACATTGATATGGCTAAGATAACGATCAAAGATGTCGCACGGGAAGCCGGGGTCTCCATCTCCACGGTCTCCAACGCTCTGAATGATGTGGATGTGCTGAGCCCGGAGACCAAAGCCCATATTCTCAAGGTAGCCCAGCGCCTGAATTACGTGCCGAATCTGAACGGCAAGCTGCTGAAATCAGGGACCACGAAGATGCTGGGGTTCTTCACGACAAGCGTGTCCGGTCCGTACTTCTATAAGCTGGTAGAATCCATGTCCCGTCAGTGCGACCGCATGGGCTATGGCCTGAATGTATTCGTCACCAAGGACAAACAAGTCATTATGAGCAATATCCTCGGACGGCGGGTGGATGGCGTCATTATCTATGAGGAGCTGGGCATCGACGAGCAGGATATTGCCGCTATGAAGAAAGACAAGATCAAGGCGGTGTTTCTGGACCGGGTGCTGGAGGATGAAGGGATGGGCAGCATTATCTTTGATTCCTACGAATCAGGCTATGAGGCTACGAAGTATTTAATCAGCCTGGGGCATAAGCGGATTGCCTATATCTCCGGCGTGGATACGATGTTCGACAGCGTGCAGCGGAAGGAAGGCTATCTGGCGGCGCTGCGTGAATACCAGCTTCCGGTGGAGGAGGATTTTATCCTTCAGGGGTATTTTGAGGAGGACAGCACCTATAATGCCGTGAAGTCTTATCTCCGTCTGCATCCCGCGAGAGTCCCTGACGCCTTCCTGGCCGGCAATGATATCAGTGCAATGGGCTGTATTCAAGCGCTCAAGAGCTACGGTTATGAAGTGCCGCAGGATGTCAGCGTGATGGGCTTCGATGATATTGATATCGCCCCTTACTATTCGCCGCCGCTCACGACGGTGAGGAATCAGATTGCAAGACAGGGTATGCTGGCGATTGATCATCTGGTCCGCATGATTCAGGACAAGGAGCAGGGCGCAGCACAGAAGCTGCAGGGCGAGCTTGTCGTAAGAGGCTCAAGTCATGTGAAGCTGGAGCGGAAGGACCGCAGATAGAGGGCAGCGGGTGAAACTGATTTTACAGGAGGGGGATTTTTTGCGCCAAAATAAAAACGTTTTTATTGCCTTGAGCAACAAATTGAGCACCAACTTGATATCTCAATGGAGAGGGGGACAAGATCATGAATAAGCCATCAGCGTCTACTGCATCAGCTTCCATCCCGCCAGTGATCCCGCCGTCCGCCAAGAAGCCTGTGGGGCAGCGGATCAAAGAGTTTGTAACCGATTACAAGAGGCAGTGGGAGATTCAGTCGATGGTGCTGCCGGGCATTATTTTTATGATTATTTTCTGCTACATACCGATCTACGGGCTGACGATTGCCTTCAAGAATTACACGGTCATTGATACCTTGTCCACTGCACCCTGGGTGGGTCTGGACAACTTCCGGATTATTCTGTCGGATGAATATTTCTGGGATGCGGTCATTAATACGCTGGGCATCAGCTTCCTGAAGCTTGGGATCGGATTCATCATTCCGATTATTCTCGCCATTATGATCTATGAGCTGAACATGGGCCGCTTCAAAAAATTCGTCCAGACCATCTCCTATCTGCCGCATTTCCTGTCGTGGATCGTCCTGGGCGGGATGCTGATCACCTGGTTCTCCACCTCGGGGCTGTTCAATGAGCTGCTGCTGAATCTCGGGCTGATCTCGAAGCCGTCCAACATCCTGCTGGATGCCGGGAAGTACTGGTGGATTGCCACGTTGTCCGATATCTGGAAGGAAGCCGGCTGGGGAACGATTCTGTATCTGGCGATTATGGCCAAGATTGACCCCACCTACTACGAAGCGGCCCGGATTGATGGAGCGGGACGGCTCCGCCAGATCTGGAATATCACCCTTCCGAACATGAAGGCGATCATCAGCCTGAATCTGATTTTGACGGTAAGCGGCCTGCTCGGCTCGAATCTGGATCAGACGCTGGTCTTGATGAACTCGCAGAACCGGGAGAAAGCAGAGGTCATCAACTCTTATGTCTACCGCATGGGGATGACGCAGGGCGATTTCTCTTATGCTACGGCTGTCGGCCTCGGTGTCTCCATTGTGTCGGTAATCCTGCTGCTTATGGCCAATAAGGTCACCAGTAAATTGAACGATAATCAATCCGTGTTGTAGAGGGGGCGTTAGAGTGAATCGGAAGGTCATACGGGAAGATCTCGACAGCCGGATCTTTGATGCGGTGAATAAGGTGCTGTTGGTGTGCTTCATGGTTATTATCCTCGTTCCCCTATGGAACGTAATTATCTCCTCCCTTAGTTCGGGCAGGGCGCTGGCCGAGGGCGGATTCATCTTCTGGTCCAAAGAATTCTCGCTGGAGAATTACCGGGCGGTCTTCAATGACAGCACGATCGGTCAATCCTTCGTTGTCTCGGTCGCCAAGACGTTCATAGGGGTGATCACCCACGTATTCTTTTGCGCGATGATCGGCTACGGTCTCAGCAAAAGATACATCCGCGGCCGCAAGCTGTATGTGGCGATGGGCGTCATCACGATGTTTTTCTCCGGCGGAATGATTCCGACGTATCTGCTGATCAAATCGCTCGGGCTGCTGAACAGCTTCTGGGTGTACATTATCCCGGCATTATTCAGTTATTACGATGTGGTGATTCTGATGAACTTTTTCCGCAACGTGCCGGATTCGCTGGAGGAGTCGGCCAAGATTGACGGCGCAGGCGACTGGCATATTTTCCTCAAAATCTTCATTCCGCTGTCCATGCCCGCGATGGCCACCATCGCCCTGTTCAACGGGGTGGGACAATGGAACGACTTCATGACCACGAAGCTGTACATTACCGATCAGGCGCTCTACCCGCTGCAGATGAAGCTGTATGAGATTATTGTGCAGTCGCAGACCCAGTCCATGCAGAATATCGGAGGCTCCGTCGTGATTGAGACCACCACCAAAGGCGTTCAGCTGGCCACCATTGTCATTACCACACTGCCGATTGTTGCGATGTATCCCATTCTTCAGCGGTACTTCATCTCGGGCATGATGCTGGGAGCGGTCAAGGAGTAGAAGAGGTTCACTACATTATAGGAGGTCAAGAAGATGATCAAGATGACTAAAGTTCTCGGCAAAAAGACGCTTAAGCCTGTGCTGCTCCTGATGGCAGCTATGCTGGTGGCGGCAGGTTGCAGCTCCGGCGGCGGTTCGACTAAGGAAGTAGAGGTGTCGCTTGAAGGCCGGTATACGGTAGACCCGGAGACTCCGGCTTGGCAGCTGGATAAGAAGAGCGAGACTACGGACTTAACCTGGTATGTGAACGCAGACTGGTGGAATACGGACTTCGGCAAGGATGTAGTCACCAAGAAGATCAAAGAGGATCTGAACATCAATATCAAGTTCATTACCGGGGACGATACGAAGCTGAATACGTTCTTCGCGGGCGGCGATATGCCGGATCTGCTGACGATCTTCGACTCCAATTCCCCGGTTGTGCAAAAAGCCGCCACCTGGGCGCTTCCGCTCAATGAGCTGGCGGAGAAGTATGACCCGTATTTCAACAAGGTGGCCGCTGCCGACACGCTGAACTGGTTCCAGCTGAAGGACGGCAAAACCTACGGTTATCCGAACTATTCCAATACACAGGCGGATTATGACAGCGGCAATATTCCGGCGAAGACGGCTTTTGTCATCCGTAAGGATGTCTATGAAGCGCTGGGCAGCCCTGACTTCGGGACCCCGGAGGCCTTCCAGAAGACAATGAATGAGATTAAGAGCAAATTCCCGGACATGATTCCCTTCGGGTTCAATGCGATCGGGGAAGGGACCGGCTCGCTCGGGGATGCGCTGCAGGATTTCATCGGCGTTCCGCTGGAGACGGAGGACGGTAAGTTCTACAACCGCAATCTGGATGAGGATTATCTGACCTGGCTGCGGACGCTGAATGCGGTGTACCGGGACGGGGCGATCAGTGATGACAGCTTCGCGGATGACGGAACCGGCTTTGAGGAAAAGGTGAAATCCGGCAAATATGCTACGATGCTGCTCGATGGTACGCCTCAGCAGGGCGGCAATCTGCAGATCTTCATGAGTGCCAATCCAGGTAAGGAGTACATGGCTATTGACGGGCCGCAGAGCACTGTAGGACATCAGCCGACTCTCAATCAATCCGGGATTACCGGCTGGATGATCAATTACATCACGAAGAATTGTAAAGACCCGGCCAAAGCGATTCAAATCTTCACGTATCTGCTGAGCGAAGAAGGACAGAAGCTGATGAACTACGGGGTTGAAGGCGTGACGTATAAATCGAACCCGGACGGTACAGTTGAGCTGCTGCCGGAAGTGAAGGACCTGCAGCTTAATAATGCGGATAAGTTCAAGAAGGACTACCGGATGGGCGAATTCATGTTCTTCGGACATGACCGTCACAAAGCGCTGAGCAAGGATGCGTTCCCCGAGTCGATCAAGCAGATGCAGGAATGGGGCAAGGGCAAGCTGAAGCCGCACTTCATCCTGGAGAACATTAACCCGGATCAGGGAACGCCGGAGGCCCGCGGCCAGACGGCCATTAATACGAACTGGAACACTACACTGGTCAGCATGATCCGTGCCAAGGACGAGGCAACCTTTGACAGCGTTCTGGCGGAGCATAAGGCCTTCCTGGACAAGAATAACTGGAGCAAAATTGAAGAGGTGCGCAGCGAGAAGATGAAGGCCAATAAGGAAAAGCTGGGCATTAAGTAGGCAAGGCGCAAGGGAGGGCCCGTTTAGGGCCCTTTTATATAAGAAGATGGAGGGATAACACATGCGGGAAATGATCATGTACCAGTCCGGCGGAGAGGACCGGCTGTTCGTGGAACAGCCTGCTGCGGCGCTGCCGCAGACTCCTGCTGGTAGAGTTACAGTCACCGTTGACATTGATGCGAGAAAGACCTATCAGGAGATGGATGGCTTCGGGGCTTCCTTCACCGACTCGGCCGCCTACCTGATTCATCAGGTGCTAAGCGCAGAGCAGCGGACGGAGGTGATGCGGAAGCTGTTCGATCCGCAGGCGGGGATCGGCTTGTCCTTCCTGCGTAATCCCATGGGCGCCTCGGATTATGCAAGAACGGTCTATAGCTATAACGACCTGCCTGAAGGCGGGAGTGATCCAGAGTTGGCCGGATTCTCCATCGCCCACGATGAAGCGGACATCATTCCTCTGGTACAGGAGGCACTCAGGCTGAATCCTGAGCTGAAGCTGATGGCCTCCCCCTGGAGTGCACCGGGCTGGATGAAGACCAGCGGCTCGATGATCGCCGGGCGGCTGAAGCCGGAGTATTACGGGGTGTATGCGGATTATTTTGTCCGCTATATTCAGGCCTATGCCGCTCATAGCTTACCTATCTATGCTGTCACTGTGCAGAACGAGCCGCTCTATGAGCCGCAGCATTACCCCAGTATGCTGATGCTGCCGGAGGAGCAGCGGGAGTTCATCCGGGATTATCTGAAGCCTGCGTTCAGGCAGCACGGGCTGGCCGCCAAAATCTTCTGCTACGACCATAACTGGGACCGGCCGGATTATCCGCTGTCTGTGCTGGAGGCAGCCGGGGCAGAGGTGGACGGCGTAGCCTGGCACTGGTACGGCGGGGCGGCATCCGCACAGTCGGTGGTGCAGGCGGCCTACCCGGATCATGAGGTCCATTTCACCGAAGGCTCCGGCGGGGAATGGATTCCCCCGTTCGAGCAGGCCTTCTCCAATGTGATGCGTACGGGAATTGAGATTCTGCGGAATCACAGCAAATCGTTCGTGCTATGGAATATGGCCTTGGATGAACAGAACGGCCCTACGGTGCCGGGCTTCGGGGAGAGCACCTGCCGCGGGGTAGTGACGGTCAACCAGCAGACCCGGGAGCTGACGTATACCCTGGACTACTATGCACTGGCACATTTCAGCAAGGTGATCCGCCCCGGGGCATTGCGTCTGGAGTCTGCGGCGAGCCGGGAGCATCTGCGTTCGGTTGCCTTCCGCAACGCGGACGGCTCGCTAGCGGTCGTCCTGTTCAACGACGGAGAGACCCCGGAGACCGTGGCTGTGCGGCTGGAGGGGGAAGAATTATTAACCCTAGATATCGCTGCGAAGGGTGCGGTTTCTGTGAAGGTGGGCGGGTAAGAGGAAGTAGCGGTTTAGTGTAGAAGAAGACTAAGGCTGCCGGGATTTTCCCAGGCAGCCTTAGTCTTTTTTGGAGAGAAGTGCGATGGTGATTGGGCGGAATGTATGCGGAAAAGCCAATACAATGGGCGTTGTGTGGGTACATGGACCGAATGTAATCGGAAAACCGATTACAATGCACTGTCGCGTGGCGCATGGACTAAATGTAATCGGAAAACCGATTACAATGCGCTGTCGCGAGGCACATGGACCGAATGTAATCGGAAAACCGATTACAATGCACTGTCGCGAGGCACATGGGCCGCATGTAATCCAAAAACCGATTACAATACGCTGTCCGAGGCACGTGAGCCGAATGTAATCGAAAAATCGATTACAACACACTGTCGCGAGGCTCCTGAGCCGAATGTAATCGAAAAACCGATTACATTCGGTCAACGCGATTTTTCTAATTACTGTTTACCTTTGAAAATGCCCGCGATCTCATCCAGCAGCCTGTCCAGCGTAATCGGATCATCGAAGTTATACTTGCTATCGAAGGTATATACGCGGCCTTCTTTGACGGCAGGGATTGCTTTCCATAAGCCGCTGTCCATCAGCGCGCTCTGTCTTGCAGCCGTCTTGCTGCTGCTGTCGGTAAGGAGGAACATATGCTTTCCAATATACTGTGGCAGCACCTCGTCAGAGATGGTTACGAACCGTTCGCCGGCATCGACCAGCTTCTGTACGCCTTCTGCCGGTTTGAAGCCAAGCTGTCCGTACAGCGTTTCGTTCAGACCTTTGCCGCCCATAATGTACAGCTCGGAGCCAAGCACCAGCAGGGAGGTAGCTGTATCGCCTTCAGTTAGGTTGAGCTGCTTCTTCACGGAGGCAACCTTCGTCTTATAATCATTGAACCAGCGGTCCGCAGCTTCCGTGCGGCCAAACAAGTCAGCGAGTTGCCGGACACGCTCCTCCGTCGGGAAGGTGCCGTCCAGTCCCACCACCACGGTCGGCGCGATTTTACTTAATGCTTCAATCCCGGTCTCGTCCCAATCGTCGAAGATAATCAGGTCTGGGGATAAGGCCAGAATCTTCTCAGCAGAGAACGGATACCCGATGTCCTCAATCCCTTCGAGCAGATCGGGGTAAGCCACCTGAGTGCCGATGACGCTTAGCGAAGCTCCCGCAGGCTTAATCCCTAGCGCCAGCAGGTCACCCGGATTACTGCCAACATACACAATTTTCTGAGGATCGGCGGGGATTTCAACCTCCCGTTTCTTGTAATCCGTATACTTCCGTGTTGCAGCAGCTTCCGTGACAGCCGCCGGGCTGGCTTCAGGAGCTAGGGTTGGTTGACTTGTGGCGGCGGTTGTTGTGGGAGTGGACGCAGCCGTATTGTCCGGTTTGCCGCAGGAGGCCAGAATCAAGGTGAAGAGAAGCAGGGTTAACGGGAGTACTAATTTTTTGAGGCTTGGCATGTGCTATGCTCCTTTAGAAGGTATGTAGTTGAATGAAGATGATAATCATTATCATTTAACTATGATAGAGAGGAATAGCCGTGTTGTCAATCTCTAAGTTGGTCTGATCCGAGGTAATTAGGGGACAATCAGAACTCTTTTTTCATTGGAAAAAAATAACTGTAAGCCAATTTACAGCCGAAGAGAAGCACCCGCCGCTATAAAATGATAGAATAATAGTTATAGTCTTATACAGGGAGTGAATTTCTTATGAAAAAGATTGCTGCCGGCGTCATTGCCGGAGCGATACTGATGGTGGGTGCGCAGGCGCTTGGTGCTTCTGCAACACTGGTAGGAAAGGCCATTCAGGCGGAGTATACGGTAAATGTGTATGGAAAAAAGCTGGCAGATCCGGCCATTGTCATTGATGGCAAGAGCTACGCGCCCGTACGGGCGATTGGCGAATTGGCCGGGTTCAAAGTGACGGTGAAGGGCAAAACGATTAGCCTGGATGATAAAGGACAAGCCGCTCCTCCGTTGTCCGACGAGAGAAGCTCGCTGGTTGGTCCAGTGCCGGTGACTACGCCAGATCCTGCTTTGACTGCGGCCAAGAGTAAAATTGATATTATTGACGAGAAGATTGATAGTGTGGTCACTAACATCCTGACGACCAGCAGCCTGCTGAAGACGAGTCCCGGCAATGCCGAGCTCAAGCAGAAGCTGGAGCAGTACAAGGAAGAATATGCAGACCTGCTGAAGCAAAAGGACCAGGAGCTGCAGAAATAAATAAAATGCCCCGTGCCATGAATGACGTTGAATATGGGCTGCGGGGCTTTTTGTGCGGATGGGTATACGGATTGTGACTTGTTGAGAGGGGGGACTTCCCGGTTTTAGCTTGCCTTTCCATCGTCATAAGATAGCGCTATACTTTGTTTCATAACACGTGTTATACTTCCCTTGAGGTGCTGAAAAGTATGAGCAAAAAAAGAGTCACCAGCTTCGATGTAGCCAAACGGGCGGGCGTGTCGCGCAGTGTCGTCTCTGCGGTGCTGAACGATACGCCCGGCATAGGGGTTGGGGCAGATACACGTGAGGCTGTGCTGGAAGCGATCCGTGAGCTGAATTATCATGTGGACGCGGGTGCGCGCAGCATGAAGACGGGCAGAAGCATGACGCTTGCCGCATACGGGGATACGCGTCATCCGCTGTTCATCCGGCTGCTGGAAGGGATGCAGCGGGAGTGTGAGCTGGGCGGGTATCACATCCTGCTCTGCTCCCCGCGCCCCAAGGGGAATAAGGGCGGCAGGGCCGAGCTGCTGGAATTGTATCACCAGCGGAAGATCGATGGCATTGTCACCCTGGACCACACCAGCTACCGGGACGAAGAATGGGCCTCCCGCGTCAGCGCTGCCGGAGTCCCCTACGTCTCCGTGGAAGGGTATGCGGAAGTGCCGGGAGTATACTCGGTACTGGCTGATTATTCAGGCAGTGTGAAGACCGCACTGGATTACTTGATGCGGGAAGGCACGGCACAGCACCCGGGGCCGGTCTACGCCGAGGTGTACCATGAGGCGGAGGAGGATAACTGGGCGGAGCGGAACCGCCGGGAGGCCTACACAAACTGGTGTACATCGCGTGGGATGGAGCCGGTAATCTTTCGTTTGGAGGAGCATGGCGGCGCGTGGGCAGATTGTCTCCAGAGGCTTGCGGCGCTCAGCGGTCAGCCGTCTGCGCCCCTCCTGGTTAACTGGTCGAGTGCGATCCCCGATCTGTACCGGGCTGCTCATAAGCTGGGCCTGCAGATCGGCGAAGACCTGCGCATCATGGCAGCTGATAATACCATCCAGGGCCACCGGCTCAGCCTGCCATCCTTAAGCTGCGTTGAAATCCCCTATGTGAGTATGGGGGAAGAGGCAGTACGCTGCCTGCTCGAACAGATGAGCGGCGGGAGTGCAGCAGGACAGGCCGAGAAAATCTGGCTCCCGGCCGTGTTGAGGGCGGGGGAAAGCGCGTAGCTGCTGGAGGTACTTGGAGATAGTCCGGTTTGTAAAATGAAATGCACCGGGTGGGCTAGATGTGCTGGATGAGGCAATTTAGAGGGAAATCCCTCTGGCAAGGCTGAAAGTGAGCTGGAAGCTGGAATGAGAGGGATAAATCCCTTTGAGTTGGCTGAAAATGGGCTGGAAGCTGGAATGAGAGGGATAAATCCCTTTGGTTCGGTTGAAAGCAGGCTGGATGCAGAAATGAGAGGGATAAATCCCTTTGAGTTGGCTGAAAATGGGCTGGAAGCTGGAATGAGAGGGATAAATCCCTTTAAGTTGGCTGAAAGTGGACTGGATGCAGAAATGAGAGGGATAAATCCCTTTAAGTTGGCTGAAAGTGGACTGGATGCTGAAATGAGAGGGATAAATCCCTTTGGTTCGGTTGAAAGCGGGCTGAGTGCTGGAAAGAGAGGGATAAATTCCTTTAAGTTGGCTGAAAATGGGCTGGGTGCGGCAATTTAGAGGGATAAATCCCTCTGGTTCGGCTGGAAGTAGGCCGGAAGCTGGAATGAGAGTGATAGATCTCTTTAAGTTGGCTGGAAATGGGCTGGATGTGCTACTTAAGGTGAGCTAGATGAGCGAATGAGGAGCACAAGTGCACTTGAATTTCTAGAAATTTGGCTAGGCGAGCGAATGAGGAGCACAAGTGCACCTGAATTTGCCGAAAGTTGGCTAGATGAGCGAATGAGGAGCACTAGTGCACTTGAATTAGCCGAAAGTTGGCTAGATGAGCGAATGAGGAGCACTAGTGCACTTGAATTTCCAGAAATTTGGATAGATGAGCGAATGAGGAGCACTAGTGCACTTGAATTTCCAGAAATTTGGCTAGATGAGCGAATGAGGAGCACAAGTGCACTTGAATTTCTAGAAAGTTGGCTAGATGAGCGAATGAGGAGCACAAGTGCACTTGAATTAGCCGAAAGTTGGCTAGGCGCAGGAATTAGGAGCACTAGTGCTCCTGATCTCCGCCCGCCCACCACTTTTGTCTGTTTAATAACACGTGTTATAACGAAGGAGGAGAACGAATATGTTCTGGACAGAAGAGAAGCTTGGCGCGCGGTTGAGAGAGCTGGAGAGTTACAGGTACCGTGAGGGGATTACACTTGAGGAATGGCAGGTTACTGAGGATCAGGAGGGGGCTAATGGTGCTTATCCGCCTACACTTGACGGGGGTACGAAGCTGCGGACCGGTGAGTATTGGACCGGCTATGATGCTTATCTGTGGCTGCACCGCAAGGTAGCTGTGCCTGCGGACTGGCAGGGGAAACGCGTGGTCGGGCTGTTCGATTTCGGGCGTACCGGCGGGGGCAATAACAGCGGGTTCGAATCGCTGCTGTACCTGGACGGGAAGCCTTATCAGGGGGTGGACTCCAACCACCAGGAGGTATTTCTGGAAGACGGCGCGGCTGGCCGTGAGCTGGATTTCACCTTCCGCTTATGGTCGGGCTTGAACGGCGATGGGCAGCTGATTCCGCAGGAGCACAAGATCAAGCGGGCGGAGCTGGCCTATCTGGATGAGTCCGCCGACAACCTCTATTACACAGGCCGGGCGGCGCTTGGGACAATCAAGCAGCTTCCAGACAGCCAAATTCAGAAGCATGAGCTGCTGGCTGCCTTGAACAAGGCCTTCAACCTGCTGGACTGGTCCAGACCCGGAAGCGCGGCGTTTTATGCCTCAGTCCAAGAGGCCGAGTCAAGCCTGCTCGCAGACCTGTCCCGGCTGGAGCAGGAGCATCCGGTGACGGTAACCGCCATCGGCCATACCCACATCGATGTGGCCTGGTTATGGCGGCTGACCCACACCCGCGAGAAAGCCGCCCGCTCCTTCTCCACTGTACTGCGGCTGATGAAGGAGTTCCCGGAGTACATTTTTTTGCAGACCCAGCCTCAGCTCTATGCATACATCAAGCAGGATTACCCTGAGATCTATCAGGAGATTAAGCATCGGGTGGAAGAGGGCCGCTGGGAAGCCGGAGGGGCGATGTGGCTGGAAGCGGACTGTAATCTGACAAGCGGCGAGTCGCTTGTGCGGCAGATTTTGTACGGGACGAAGTTTTTCCGTGAGGAGTTCGGCGTGGACTGCAAATATTTATGGCTGCCGGATGTGTTCGGGTATAGCTGGGCGCTGCCGCAGATTTTGCGCAAGTCAGGCATTGACACCTTCATGACGACCAAGATCAGCTGGAGCCAGTACAACCGGATGCCGCATGATACGTTCCAGTGGAGAGGAATTGACGGCAGCGAGGTGCTGACCCACTTCATCACGACGCCGGAGGGCCCGGAATCGGGTGCCTGGTATTACACCTATAACGGCCTGATCGAGCCGTTCTCCGTGCAGGGAATCTGGGAACAGTACCGGGACAAGAACCTGAACCGTGAGCTGCTGCTATCCTACGGATACGGGGACGGGGGCGGCGGTGTCAACCGCGAGATGCTGGAGATGCGGCGGCGGCTGGATAGTATGCCGGGTCTTCCGCAGGTGAAGACGGGCCGGGCAGCGGAGTACTTCGAGCGTCTCCATGAGACGATAGATGCTACAGAGGAGTATGTGCATACCTGGGACGGGGAGCTATACCTGGAGTACCACCGGGGGACCTATACCAGCCAAGCCTATAATAAAAGAATGAACCGCAAGCTGGAGCTGCTCTACCGCGAAGCGGAATGGCTGCAGATGCTCTGGGCGGCGGAAAGCGGAGGATTCGAGCAGTATCCTGCGGACTCGCTTCTGGAAGGCTGGCAGACTATTCTGCGCAACCAGTTCCACGATATTATTCCCGGCTCCTCCATTCATGAGGTGTACCAGGATTCCCGCGTAGAATATGCCGAAGCGGAGCAGCTTGGCCTGGCCGCGCGGACAGCGGCTGTGGAAGGACTTGTCGGTCCAGCGTCTGCGTCTGCCGAAGGTTCGCCTGCAGCGCATGCCGGTCTCCCTGCGGAGTTTGCCGGGGGTTCACCTGCGCCGCAAGCCGGGCTCTCTCCGGCGGAAGTCCCGCTGCGCACAGAATATACACTGTTTAACAGCGCCTTCTTCACCGCGCCCCGGCTGGCAACCGTGTCTCACGATACAGAAAACGCCATCTGGACGGATGCCGAGGGCAAACGGCTGATTGCACAGCGCTCCGGCGGGCAGTGGCTGGTGCAGACAGCGGCGGTCCCGGCGATGGGCAGTACAGTGATTGTTGCCGCTCAGCTTGACGGTTCAGAAGCCGCTCAGCCAGAACCCTCCGTTCCCTTCCGCTGGCAGGATTCCATACTAACTACTCCTTATTATATTCTGGAGTGGAATGCGGACGGACAGCTTAGCCGGATCTTCGACCGCAGCGCAGAACGCGAGGTGCTGGCACCGGGTGAATGCGGCAATGTGCTTCAGGTCTTCGAGGATAAGCCAAAGATGTTTGATGCCTGGGATATCGATCTGTACTATCAGGAGAAGATGCGGATCATCAGCGATCTGCGCTCCGTCAAGCTGACCGAAAGCGGCCCGCTTCAGGCGGTGCTGGAATTCGCCTGGAGTTATATGGATTCCACCATTGTCCAGAAGGTCAAGGTCTATGCCGGAAGCGCGCGGATTGATTTCGAGACCTATGTTGACTGGCATGAGCAGCACCAGCTACTGAAGGCGGCTTTCCCTGTGGCTGTGCGTGCTACAGAAGCGACCTATGATATCCAGTTCGGTAACGTGAAGCGGCCGACCCACTGGAATACAAGCTGGGATTATGCACGGTTTGAGAGCGTGGGTCATCAGTGGGCGGATCTGTCGGAGCGGGGCTACGGGGTCAGCCTGCTGAATGACTGTAAATACGGCTATGACATTAAGGATCATACGATGCGGCTGTCGCTGATCAAATCGGCGACCAGCCCCGACCGGCTGGCGGATCAGGGAGAGCATAACTTTACGTATTCGCTGCTTCCGCATGAAGGGGATTGGGTGGCTGCGGGTACGGTGCAGGAAGCATGGGCGCTGAACCAGCCGCTGCTGGCCGTCGAAGGAGCCTACACCGCCGGAGCCGGCAAATCCTTGATCACCTGCAATGCCCCGAACATTGCCATCGATGCCGTGAAGCTGGCCGAAGACGGCAGCGGCTGTATCGTCCGGCTGCATGAGTTCACCGGAACACGCTGCACGGCGGATGTTAGCAGCGATTATGCCGTCTCCTCCTGGGAGCTGCGCGATCTGATGGAGCGGCCGCTGGAGACTGAGAAGGTGGACGGACCTGCGATCCGGCTTGATTTCAAGCCTTATGAGATCCACACAGTTCATTTGACTTTTGCCTGACGCGAGGGTTGAAACAGGAGCATCTAACTCAATAGAGGAGGCTGGGATATGCCGCTGACAAGACGGACCGGACGGTTGCTGAGTGAGCTGATGCTGCGCCGGTATAGGGACAGCCTGGAGATTGAAGAGTGGTCGCTGCGCAGAGCGGAGTATGTAGACGAAGGGGATTACCGTTATTACGGACCGGAAGGGGAGACGGCTTCCCCCGGGCGTCTTGCGAGCAAGGTTCGGGAGACCCTGTTCCTTACGGCAACCGCACAGGTGCCTGCTGCATGGCAGGCAGGAACGACCGGCCTTGTGTTCAAGGCCGGGGGCGAGGGGCTGCTGTCTGTGAACGGCACACCGTATCACGGCCTGGACAAGAACCGGAGCTTCGTGCCGCTCTCCGCTGAACTGGCGGCAAGCGGTAAGCTGAAGCTGGAGATCGAGCTGTATCATGTGCCGCCGATTCCCACAGATCCGCTCAACGGGCAGAAGGACAATGATGCCCCGCCGGTCAGGTTCGAGGAGGCCAGACTGGTGAGCGTGGATACGGCGGCGGAGAGCTTATATTTTACGGTAACCGTAGGTTACGAGACATTGCAGCGGCTGCCGGAACATTCCGCAGAACGGCTATATCTTGAACGCGCACTGGAAGCGCTGATTCAGGAAGCCGGGGACCCGGCAGCGCTAAGTGAAGAGCAGATGGGGCAAGCGGAGGCGAAGCTTAGGAGCGCACTCAAAGCTGCCGGAGGAAGCCGGGACCCGGGAGTAGCCGGTACGATGCACATGGTCGGCCAGTCCCATATCGATCTGGCCTGGCTATGGCCGCTGAAGGAGACGGTGCGCAAGACCGGCCGGACCTTCTCGACAGTCATCACGCTGATGGAGCATTATGAGCATTACCGGTATTCCCAGAGCCAGCCGCAGCTATATGCATACGCCAAAAAGCACTATCCCGACCTGTACGAGCGCATCAAACAGCGTATCGCAGAGGGACGCTGGGAGCTGGTAGGCGGGATGTGGGTCGAGCCGGATCTGAATATCCCCTCCGGAGAGTCATTGGTCCGGCAGCTTCTCTACGGGCGTGCCTTCTATGAGCAGGAATTCGGCCAGGTTCCGCGGGTGGAATGGCTGCCGGACACCTTCGGCTATTGTGCCTCCCTGCCCCAGCTGCTGAAGCAATCCGGTGTCGATTACTTCATGACTACGAAGATGAACTGGAATGACACGAATGCTTTTCCGTATGATTTGTTTCAGTGGGAGGGCATCGACGGCACGCGGATTCTGTCCTTCCTTAATCACGGCCTGAATGAGAATACACTTCCGGCGGATGTAGGAGAGCATTGGGACAGCTTCCGCCAGCAAAAAGCACACCCCGAACAAATGCTGCTCTACGGCTACGGGGATGGAGGCGGCGGGGTCACGCGCGAAATGCTGGAAGTGATTGAACGCTCCGCTTCCCTGCCGGGGCTGCCGGAGAGCCGGTTCAGCACGGCCCATGCGTTTTTTGACGGAATCCGTGATGCTGCCCCTGAGCTGCCTGTCTGGTCCGGGGATATGTATCTGGAGCTGCACAGAGGAACCTATACCACACACGCCAAAAATAAACGCTGGAACCGCAAGGCGGAGGCGCTCTACCGCGAAGCGGAAATCTGGAATGCTCTGTCCTATTTGTCCGGCGCGGCAGCGCTTGAGCGTTGTGCGGAGGTGCAACAGGGGCCGTTGCGCCAAGGCTGGGAGCTGCTGCTGCTGAACCAGTTCCACGACATCATTCCCGGCACCTCCATCCCGGAGGTGTATGTGAAGTCGGAGGCGCATTATGAGGATGTTTTTGGCTATGGGGAACAGGCCCGCAGTCAAGCCACCAGCACACTGGCAGCTGCTATAGACACGCGGGGAGAAGGCACGCCGCTGATTGTGTTCAACAGCCTGTCCTGGGCGCGGAAGGATACGGTTCTGGTTCAAGGCGGTGCGGAGCTGCTCGCTCAGCGGCCTTATGATGCGGAGGGTCAGGCCCTTCCCTGCGATGTGCTGGAGTCTGGCGGCAAGGTGAAGCTGTTCATTGCGCCGGGAGAAGTTCCAGCGATGGGGTACAAGGTAATCTGGCTGCGCCATAGGGTGACCGGAGGAGCAGGAGGGGCTGTGGCAGTAGCTGCTGCGGACCCGGCAAGTCTTGGCGGAGAATCAGCAGAGATACCTGCCCTACTTGACCGCTGGGAGACAGAGAATGCTCACATTACCTTCGATAGGTTGGGCCGGATCAGCTCCTGGCTGGACAAAAGCAACGGCCGGGAGCTTGTCGCCCCAGGCGCCGCCGCCAACGGCTTGCAGCTGTTCCATGACCGGCCGACGGTCTGGGATGCGTGGGATATGGACCCGCATTTTGCGGAGCAGCCCGCTGCGGAAGCCAGACTGCTGTCCAGTGAAGCGGTCCTGCAGGGGAACACCCGCGATATTCTCCGTTTCACCTGGGAGCTGAACCAGTCACGGGTGGAACAGCATATCATCTTCCACCGCCATTCCCGGCGTGTGGATTTCGAGACCCGGGTGGATTGGCGGGAGGAGCATAAGCTGCTGAAGGCTACTTTTCCGGTGGATATCCGGGCCGCGAAGGCAGTGTATGAGATTCCTTTCGGCAGCATTGAGCGGGCGACCCATAACAATACCAGCTGGGAACAAGCCCAGTTCGAGGTATGCGGGCACCGCTGGGCGGATCTGTCGGAGGGCGGCTACGGGATCAGCCTGCTGAACGACTGTAAGTACGGCTACGATATCAAAGGAAATACGATGCGCCTGTCCCTGCTCCGTTCGCCCCGTTGGCCGGACCATACCGCCGATATCGGGGTGCACGAATTCACCTATTCCCTCTATCCGCACGAAGGTGACTGGAGAGCAGGGAACGTTGTGCAGCAAGGGTTCGAGCTGAACCAGCCGCTGCTTGCCTGTACGGCCGTTCAGCATGAGGGCAGCCTGCCGCCGTCCGGCCCGCTGCTGGATGTGCATAGCCGGCATACGATCGTGGATGCCGTCAAGATCGCGGAGGACGGCAGCGGTGCTGTACTCCGCCTGTACGAATCCGGCGGCGGCCGGGACCGGGTGGAGCTTAACCTGCCGCTGGACCCAGCCGGCTTGACGGAACTTAACCTGATGGAGAAGCCGGTTACGGAGTCCAGGCTGGCGGCCAGCGGAGGGACCGTCTTCCGCGTCCTGACACCGTACGAGGTGGTTACGCTGAAAGTGACCGCACCATAATGAAAGAGCAGTGTTCGCCTGTATGGGCGGCACTGCTTTTTTTGATGAGGAGAGCAGGCGCTCAGATTGCTGGCTAATGCATACAAGTTTCTATCTGGCCAAATGAGCCAATGAAGAGCAGAAGTGCACTTGAATTCCTCAAAAGTCGGCTAGGTGAGCGAATGAGGAGCATAAGTGATCCTGATTTCGCTGGACGCTGCCCGCGACGACTGTACATGTGCACCCCATCCCTCACTAATTGCATAGATATCTCCACCCGGATCGTAGATGCATGGGATACGCGCGGTTCGCGGTACTTGCTACAATAAGGCTGTAAGGAGAAGTAACGATACAGACGAGGTATATCAATCATCACCGAGCCTACTTAAAGGGGAGTGTATGCAATTGACCCAAAAACGTTCATTCATGAGAGCGCTGACAACGGTATTTGCCCTGACGGGCATGATGGCAGGGGTGCTGGCCGGCTGCGGCGGCAATAACACGGGGGAAAGCAGCGGGACAACTGCTCCGGCTGGATCATCTGAAGCACCTGCGGCTACAGCCGCTGCGGTCCAGAAGGTGAATTTCTCCATCGTCTCGGCCAGACCCGGCGATGAAGCCTTTTACAAGGAACAAATGGACATCTTCATGAAATCAAATCCGGACGTCAAAGTCACCGTTATCGCCAATCCGACAGAGCAGTATAATAATGCGCTTCAGCTGTCTTTTGCCGCCAATGAGGGCCCGGACCTCTTCTTCATCGAAGGTGGCCAGCCGCAGGCCCGCACCGTCTACGACAACAAATGGGCGGAGCCGCTGGACAGCTACATGGACGATGCCTTTCAGGCCCGCTTCCCGGAGGGCGCCTTCAGCCGCACCAGCCAGACCCGGGTGAACGGGGAGATCATCGGCGTTCCGGTCCGCGACCCGCGCTTCGATAAGGTAAGACCGCTGTATTACAACAAGGCCATTCTGGAGAAATACGGCTACAGTGAGCCGCCGAAGACACACAGTGAATTCGTCGAAGCTGCAACGAAGATTACGAAGGAGGGCAAGGGGCAGGTCTACGGCTTTGCCATGATGGGCAAGGCTCCGGCGGTGTTCGGGCTGAGCGTATCCGGCCTGGGTTCGGGACTTGACGGCGGTGTAATCGGATATGAAGGAAATACGATCATTAATCTGAAGACCGGCCTATTCTCGTCGAAGTCGGCGACGCCGGTGGTCGAGATTCTGCGTCAGCTGAATGCGCAGAAGATTGTGGCTCCGGGCTGGGAGAACTGGGATACCGCGCAGATGCACCAGCAGTTCGCCGCCGGACGCGTAGCCATGTTCATCGGCGCAGCCTGGCAGGCGGAAGAGATCCGCAAGCTGAATGCAGGCATGGATATGGGGATTGCCGCAGCGCCGGTGCCGGATGCAGGCCGCAAGGGTTACCGCGACACGCCGACCATTGCCGAGCCGCGGTATGCCATGAGCTCGCAGTCGAAGGTCAAGGATGCTGCGTGGAAGGTGCTGGACTTCCTGGGCTCGGAAGCGTTCGAGCGGGCGAATTATGAATATGCCAAAGAGTTGGTGCTGATGCCGGCAGCCATGGAAGGCATTGAGATGTCCGCCGATATGCAGCAGATTGTGAAGGTCATGGACGAGACGATCCGCATGGCCCCGGCGGTGAATACGAACAACCAGAACTATGACCAGTTCTCGAAGAACATCAGTGACTCGATGCCGAAGCCGAAGATTCAGGAGGTTTTCCTGAAGGCGGTAATGAGCAATGAAGATCCGGTGCCGCTCGCGGAGGAATACGATGCCAAGGCCAATAAGGTGATCGATGAGCAGATCAAAATCGCCAATGACGGCGGAATCACCTTCACCAGAGATGACCTGAAGTACCCGGATTGGGACCCGATGCAGAACTACATCATTGAATAAGCGCTGAACCCCGGAAACCATACAGAAACAGACAGGAGTGAATGCATCATGGGCTACGGCACGCAGCAGACGATCCCTGCTCCCGCCGGCAAGGCTCCGCTCTCTCGGAGAGCGGAGCTGTTCAAACAAATCAAGAAGCACCGCTATCATTATCTGTTCGTGCTGCCGATGCTGGTGTTCTTTTCCGCTTTTACCCTATGGCCGATGATTGCAAGCTGGTATTATTCATTCTTCAACTGGGATGGCATCGGCTGGCCGGCTGATTTCATCGGACTGGGCAACTTCCGGGAGGTGGCTGCCGACCCGGGCTTCTGGAACGCGTTCATGAACACCTTCTTCTTCGCCCTGACCCATGTCCTGATCCAGATGCCGCTGGCGCTGGTGGTGGCGGTTATTCTCAACAACCAGTTCCTGGCGGGGAGAAATATCTATAGGCTGCTGCTGTTTGTGCCTGTGATCTCTACGACAGCGGTAATCGGAGTGATCTTCTCCATTCTGCTGAATCCGCTGGGCGGTGCGGTGAACGAGATGCTGCTGAATACCGGAATCATCAGTGAGCCGATTAACTTCCTGGGTTCTACCAAGCTGGCATTGCCCACCCTGCTGGCGGTTTCCGTCTGGAAAAGCTTCGGGACCCCCATGATCTACTGGCTCGCAGGATTACAGACGATCCCGGGTGAGCTGTACGAGGCGGCGAGAATTGACGGGGCGGGGAGAGTGCAGAGCTTTTTCCGGATCACGATTCCGATGCTGGCCCCGATTGGCCTGGTCATTACCCTGCTGACGTTCATCAATAACCTGGACCCGTTCGATCTGGTTCGTACGATGACTGAGGGCGGCCCGGTCAAAGCGACCGATGTGGTGCAGACTTATATTTTCCGGTATGCGTTTGAGCCGGAGAGCGGTTCGTCCCGGTATGGCTTCGCCTCGGCCGCAGGCATTCTGTTCAGTCTGGCTGTGCTCGTAGTCGTCATCATCCAGGCGCTGACCGGCAAATATGCCCGCAGATCCGGCGCGAAAGGAGCGGAATAACCATGTACAGGCTTAACCGGCTGCTCAGACAACTGCCTGTCCAGCTTCTGCTGCTGGGCTTCACTTTAATCTGGAGTTATCCGTTCATCTGGATCATCTCGTCATCCTTCAAGTCGCAGAGCGAAATGTTCCTGGGCGGCATTAACGTCATCCCCAAAGAGCCGACCTTCGATAACTTTGTGCGGGCGTGGGAGCTGGCGAACTTTTATCAGTACTTTTTCAACTCGGTGATTGTTACCGCATCGGTAGTTCTGCTTGTCCTGGTAATTACCTCGATGGCCGGGTATGCGCTGGGGAGAGGCAACATGCCTGGCAAAAAACTGATTATGACCCTGCTGGTTATCTCCATGTTCCTGCCCAAGGGCTTCACGATTCTCCCGCTGTTCGAGCTGATTGTCGGCCTCGGCTTCAATAATACGCTGATGGGGGTCATTCTGGCCGAGTCCGGTCCGTCCAAAATCGTCTCGATTCTGCTGTTCGTCGGCTACTTCGCCTCCCTGCCCAAAGAGATGGAGGAATCCGCTACGATTGACGGCGCCGGGTACTTCCGGATGTTCTTCAGCATCATGCTGCCGCTGTCCAAGCCGATTCTCGGCACAGTGACGATCTTCAGCTTCATCGGCGCGTGGAATGCATTCTTCGTCCCGCTGACCTTCACCTTAAGCAAGCCGTCGCTGCGTACGCTGGGGGTCGGCATGTATAACTTCTTCGGGACGAACAGCGTAGACTGGACGGGACTTGCCGCGGGAGCGGTGATGTCGGTGGTGCCGATTATCATCGTGTTCCTGTTCCTGCAGCGGTATTTCATCGAAGGTCTGGCCGGCTCCATCAAAGGCTAAGCAACAGGAGGTGTGTGCATGATTCAGTCAAAAGCCGTCTCAGCAGATGTACTTGTCGTTGGAGGAGGGACGGCTGGTTGTGTAGCGGCCCTTGCGGCCGCCGAAGAAGGCGTCAGCGTGATCCTGATAGAAAATGATACCGCCTTGGGCGGTGTCGCCACCCGGGGCGGCATCCACCGTTATTACTACGGGTCTCCCGGGGGGCTTCAGGAAGAGATTGACCGCCGGACTGCCGAAGCGGCTGCCGTGTTCGGAGGGAGGACCAAGGGCTTCCATCCCGATGCGAAGCGGGTGGCGCTCGCCGCCCTCTGCCGGGAGAAGGGAATCCGGGTCTGGCTGGATTCGGTGGTCTATGAGGTAATCATGGAAGGTGAGGGAGTCGCAGGTGTGCGGCTACTGAGTCCGGCCGGGCCGCTGGAGATCCGCGCCGGGGTTACCATCGACAGCACCGGCAACGCCCATCTGGTGCGTATGGCCGGGGGCAGGCTCCGCTACGGCCGGGAGCTGGACGGCATCTATCATAACTACTCGTTCATTCCGCGCCGGACCCTGGAGGGTGAGATCGGGTACGACAATCTGGATGCCGGGTGGGTGGACCCGTATGATCCCTGGGATGTCTCCCGGGCATTCACCCGCGGAAGAGAGTGGGTCAGGGAAGGCTACGCTCAGGGGGCGCGTTACTTCGCTGTGTCCTCCATGCTTGGCGTGAGAGAAGGCGGACTTATCGAAGGGGATGTCACCATCACGCTGCAGGATTACATCGAAGACCGGCCTTCGCCGGAGGTGATCGCCCGCAGCTATTCCCATCTGGATAATCACGGCTTCGATACCGGCAATGAGAGTGAGTTCAGCCAGCTGTGGATTGCGGTGATGGGCCTGTTCGTCCGGGGGCTGTGGTGCGATATTCCCTACGGGGCGCTACTGCCAAAAGGGCTGGAACGGCTGCTGGTGGCAGGCCGCGCCCTGTCGGTGGACAGGGATGCCGGCATGGGCGTGCGGATGCAGAAGGACATGCATAAGGTTGGCGAAGCAGCCGGCGTAGCGGCTGCACTGAGCGTACAACGCGGCTGCGCCCCCCGTCAGGTGGACCGTTCGCTGCTGCAGCAGCGACTGGCTGAGCGCGGCGTGCTGGAGCAGGAGGACCTGCGGCGGACCGCAGGGCGGAACCTACGCTTCCGGCAGGGCAGTCTGGCCGGTCTGAAGCTGGATGGGGATAACGCTGCCACATACAGTGAGCAGCTTGCCGGGTACTTCGGCAGGGAAGAGGGCTGGAAGGCGGTCTGGCTGCTGGGCCATTCCGCAGGCGCAGGCAGTGACCCGAAGGTGGTCCGGTTACTGGCAGGAATACTGGAGGAGCAGTCTGCCGTGGCTGGTTTCAATGCTGCCATAACACTGGCACTGCTCGGCAGAGAGGAGGCCATTCCTTATCTGCTTGGCCTTATTGGCGCAAGGGATGGCAGGAAGCTCAGCAACCATCCGAAATGCGTGCCCTTCTGGGTGGCATCCTTCGTTCTGCTGCGGATGCTGAAGAGACCCGCCGGGCTGGAAGAGGCGGCCCGTGCACTTGCGGAGCAGCCGGGTGCAGTGCACAGCACGTTCCTGCTGGATTACTTGTCTGCTGTCCTGCCGCTGCTGGACAAGGAGCAGCAGGCAGCAGCGG
This sequence comes from Paenibacillus sp. FSL H8-0122, assembly GCF_038005345.1. Taxonomy (NCBI): domain Bacteria; kingdom Bacillati; phylum Bacillota; class Bacilli; order Caryophanales; family Paenibacillaceae; genus Paenibacillus; species Paenibacillus sp. FSL H8-0122. The sequence goes on from NZ_JBBOTB010000001.1 coordinate 1,614,949, forward strand.
CTGCGGCCGTGAAGAACTGGCTGGCCTCCGGCGTTCCCGGGGAGGATTACCGGATGCACGGCGACCGGCCTGAATCGCTCCGCTGGAGCCTGGAGCTGCGGGCCGCCGCCATTCTGGCGCAGGCCGGGGCGGATGACAGCCTAAGCGGGAAGCTGGCTGCCGCAGCCTCCGCCGATGCGCGGGGGTACGTCCGCAACACGGCCGCCCGTCTGCTTCCCGGCGGTACAGCGGATGCAGCGTCTCAGGCAGCGGCAGTTCCGCCGCTTGGTACATTCGATGTTGCGGTTACCGGAGCGGGAACAGCTGAGGTGATCTGTGCTGCCGCCCTGGGCCTGACAGGCAAGCGCGTAGTACTGCTTGCGCCGGGCAGTGCTCTGATGACGGAGGTTACCCGGTCCCGGCTCACTGCTTTCCATGGAGCGGATAAGCAGGAGGCTGCGGCCGTCCGCAAGCTGCTGGAGCTGCTTCGCAAGGAGGGGGCGTGGAACGGCGAGCAGTTGGAGCCGGTACTGACCCAACTGGCGGCAGACCGGCTGCTGGAAGAAGCCGGAGTGCGCGTTCTGTACGAAGCCCGGAGTCTGGGATCATGGAAGGAAGGTGCGCAGATTGTAGTGGAGATCGCCACCAAGAACGGGCGCGGCTTCATCCGGGCGGGGTCACTTCTTCCGTCCGGTGACGGGAAGGGCAATTCCCGCAGAGAGTCTCCATTAACACTAACGGCCGTCCTGACGGGGACAGAGCCGCTTAGGCAGGAGGGGAACGGACGCTGGCAGCCGTGGCGGATGGGGGACTTACGGCTGCTGCTGCGTCTCCGCCAAGGCTTCTACCCGGATGAGATTTACCTGGATATCCGCTGGCCGGAGGAAGCCGCCGGTACAGCCGGTTCCGGTGAGCTGCTGATGGTTCCTGCGGTAGAGGAGCTGCGCAGACAGGGCCGGATTCCCGATGCCGCTGCGCTGGCCTATATTGCTGATGACATATGGCCGGAAGACTTACCCCGGGAGTCGTCCGGCAATGATGAAGCTGCGCAAGCTGCCGGAATGAGTAAGGAGGATACCTTCATTGCCCGCCGGATCACAGCCGGTTTGGCCGCTGCCGCCCGGGTGCCGGATCATAGTTAGCCCTTGTTCTGAATGATGTCACTACAGGTTACCTATTCCAAAAATCGAAGGAGCGATGATTCATGAGTATTCTATCTGCACTGCCGCTTGTCCGTGTTGCTGAAATTAAGGTCCAGGGTGCGCCGGAGACGGCGGTCACCTTCACCTCCCTGGCGGCGCTCGTGCCAGCAGGCACGCGCCATCTGGTGATTGAAGTGAACGCCGCCCAGACCTACACCGAGCGCAGATTCTGCGAGGTCATTCTGAACGGCGATACGGCCAGCCATTATAACCGCCGGGAATTCACAGCAAGCGGCACAGCGATTACGACAGTCAGCACTACGAATACCAACATTGCGCAGGGCGTGGACATCCCTCCAGCCTCTGCCGGATACGGAGGAGGGTATCTGCTGTTCCCGTATGCCTTCCGCACAGATAACCTGAAGCTGTGGCAGAGTATGGGGTCCTCGCTGGAGACCCGGCTGCAGCGCCACTCCGGGGCCTGGGAGAGCACGGCGGCTGTGGATTCCATCGCCCTGCGGCCGTGGCAGAATGTTCCCGGCGGCGTCAACCAATGGGCCATCGGGTCCATTGTTACACTGTATGCCGTGGATGAGGCCAGGCTGGCAGCAGACCGCTTGCCTGACGAGAAGTCGAAGAAATTCACCTTCGGCTCACTGCCCGCAGATGCTAACCATCTGGTCTTGATGATGCAGATGAGATCCAGCCAGAATCTGGCTACCCGCCAGGGCGACCGGGTCTATCAGCAGCTTAATAATGATACGTCATCCGCCAATTATCCCATCCAGCGCCTTGGCGGGGAAGGCATCGCGGATAATAAAATTATTGATGAATATTTTACGGAGAAGCGGGTGGGCTGGTCAACGGCGGCCGCTGCCCCGGCGGATTCCTTTGGCAATCTGGTGGTGATGTATCCGGAGTACCGGAGCACCGCCTTCCATAAGCCATGGATCAGCCAGCATGCTGCTTTTGAAGAGGTCTTCTATCCGGTCAGCCAGGAGAACGGCCGTAGAAGGAACACGGAGGCCTTAAACCATCTGCATTATTTCCCCGGTATGGGCGGCGAGTCTTTCCTGCCGGGCTCCATCATCAGCGCCTATAAGGCTGAAGCTCCGGCGGCCCGGCATGTGGTCTCAGCAGCGGGCGAAGCCTCCGTTACGCTCCAGGTCCCGGCTGGTGCTGTAGGCCTGCGTGCGGTTGCAGTGGCAAGAACCAATGCCTCCGGGACGGAGGACCGGCTGCTGATCGAGCTGAACGGGGATGCCTCTGCGGCCAATTATGCGATCCGGCGGGCATCTGCCATGGACAAGACGCATGAGACCGTGCTCCAGAGCGATAATGAGATTGGGGTGATCCCCGGCGGGGAAGCGGAAGCGGGCCAGTTCGGCTGCGGAGCGCTGTCCATTATCCGCCATGCCGACACTGACCGCCATAAGCATATGCTGTCGCTGATCGGCGCTGCGGGCGGACGCCTGGCCTTGTACGGCGGACGCTGGAAGAACAACGCCGCTGTGACCTCCGTGACCTTCAAGCCGAAGAACGGAACGCTCTTCGCCGCCGGCTCGGTGTTCGAACTGGTCGTGGCGGATGATACCCTGTAAGGCTGACCGCTTATAAAAAAGAATAGAAGAGGCTGTCCCAAGCCATGATCCACGGCTTTCGGGACGGCCTCTTTGTCATTGCTTAGGAAATCTTGCAAATAATGCAGCAATATTGCCCAATAGAAGCGGTCTATACTGAAATCCTGCACGAAATGCAACATAGTCGGCGCTAACTTGCTCTTTGCACCGGAATTTGTGCAAATCATGCAACATTGTACCGCCGCCAGTAACAGTTATAGAAAAATCCTGCAATATGTGCAGCAATGCTCTCCATACAGGCGACCGGTGGGAGAGAAAACTCTCAGTATTAGCCAGAGGGCGCACCGCCTGCGTCAGCCTGCTCCCGCCTACTTCCGGCCGCTCCGCTACACCCGGCCACTCGCCTACTTCCGGCCGTTCCGCTACACCCGGCCACTCCGCTACTTCCGGCCGCTCCGCCCGCCCTCCTCCTCGCGGTATTGGCTGGGTGTCTTGCCGACAAGCCGCCTGAAGATTCTGGCGAAATATTTGTAATCCGGGATGCCGATCTGTTCGGCAATCTCACCGACCTGCATCTCGGTCTCCCGCAGGTATTGCTTGGACCGTTCGATCCGGTAACGGGTCACATAGTCGGAGAAGTTGATGCCGGTCTGAGCCTTGAACAGGTGGCTGAAGTAATTCGGGCTGATGGCCGTGTAGTCGCTGATGTCCGCCACGCTGAGCGGCTCGCGGTAATGGCGGGCGACATAATCCAGCGCCTTCTGGATTTCGGCCCGCTGTACCGGCTGGTCGAAGGCGAGCCGGCTTGCGCTCTGCTTCCACAGGAACAGGCTAAGCAGGAACTCCTCCGCATCATGGATCGTCTCCACGCCGCCAATTCCGGCGAGGAACCGGCTGCGGGAATGGGAGTCGGCAGCGGTCCAGCGCCCGGCCAGCTCTTCCATCCAGTGCAGCAGCCGCTCCGGTTCCGGCTTCGCCGACACCAGAGGCCGGATATAATCGTCATGCACCAGCCGCTGCAGCCCGGCAGGGTCGCTCAGTCCGGCCAGCCGTTCAGCCGGATCGGGAAGCTCCGGCATACTATGCCGGGAGGCGGCGGCAGCCACCAAGGCAGTACCCGGTTCCTTACCCTGAACCGTTCCGTGCACAGCGTTATATGCGTGATAGCTGCCATGGCCTTCATAGAACAAGGCGGCCTTCAGCTCCTCTAAGTCCCCGAATGCACTTCCGAAAGCGGACGGCCACCCCTCCGGCGAAGCCTCCATCCGGTGCGCCCTGCTAACCCGGACCGACACCGTAAAGGGCAGGTATTTACGCGCATGGTGGAGTATGCTCTCACAGAGCGGCGACACTTGTGCAGCATCGCCCGGGTCCTGGAGCAGTATCCAGAGACCGATGCTCTGCTCATCCCAGTCAAATACATTGCAGGGGAGGCTGGTCTCCGCCAACTCCTCGATCATCCGCATCATCACGTATTTGAACAGCGCCAGATCTTTGGAATGGAAGGTCTGGGACAGGCTGCTGTAGCGGTCGATGCTGACCAGCCCCAGCGTGAATACCGGGCCCGGCCGGTGCCAGTTCACGAAATCGCAGGCGGCCCCGAGCCTGGCCGGGGAATGGGCCATTCCGCTGCGGATATCCAGGATCAGCTGCTTGCGCAGCAGCGGCTGGCTGTCCTGAAGCTGCTTGCGCTCCTCAATGGACAGCAGCATCCGCTCCCGGTCGGCCTCGATCTCGCTGCGGGCCTGATCCAGAATCTCCAGCAGCTCCTGATAGCCCGAGGTTACCTTCAGCAGATAGCCCAGTGCGCCCAGCGCCACCGCCTTGCGGGCGAACTCAAACTCCTGGAAGCTAGACAGAATAATGACTTTGATCCTCGGCAGGAGCTGCTTCAGCTGTCCGGTCAGCTCCAGCCCGTTCATCCCCGGCATCACCACGTCGGTGATCACAATATCCGGGCTGAGCTGTCTGCACAGCTCCAGCGCTTCTTCGCCGTCCTCCGCTTCCCCGATGATTTCGAATCCATGCTCCTCCAGCGGAAAAGCATACCGGAACCGCTCCCGGATCAGTGCCTCATCATCCACTACAATACATCGTATCTTGTCCAGTACAACCGGATTATTGCTCATCTGCCGGTTCTCCTCTCACTACGGGGAAGGTGATGCTGATGATCGTCCCCGCGCCTTCTGTGCTTGTAATCTTCAGGCCGTAAGCCTCGCCGAAATGGAGCTGCAGCCGTTCGTGGACATTCCGCAGACCCATCGAAGAATAATGCGGAATCCCCTCCGCTCCGCCGGGCGGCGGGGCGGAGGGGTCCAGCAGCCCGCTAAGGCGATCCGGTGCGATCCCGGTGCCGTTGTCCTCTACTTCGAGCTGCACCAGCCTGGACTGCAGCAGCCTGCCGCGTACAGTAATCAGTCCTTCCCCGCGCCGCTTCCCCCTTATTCCGTGGAAGATGGCATTCTCCAGAATCGGCTGCAGGGTCAGCTTCAGAATGCGGCAGTCCAGCACGTCTTCGTCAACGTCTATGCTGACCTCGAATTTGTACTGGTACCTGATCTGCTGCAGGTAGATATAATGACTGAGCCCCTCCAGCTCTTTCTCCAGCGTGGTCAGCGCCTCGCCTTTGCCCATGGAATAATCCAGCAGATTCACCAGTGCATGCAGCACCTTGGCGATCTCATCTGTCCGCTTCAGATCGACCAGGGCGTTGATCGAGTTCAGCGTATTGTACAGGAAATGCGGGTTGATCTGCGCCTGCAAGGCCCGGAACTCATACTGCTTCTTCAGCTTCTCCGTCCGCAGCTTGTCGTCAATCAGCTCCCCGATACGGTCCAGCATGATATTGAAGGAATCCGCCAGCGTGCGGAATTCATCCTTGCGCTTCAATTGGACCCGCAGCCCGAGGTTCCCCTTCTGGATGCGGCGCATCTGGAGGATCAGGCCGGAGATGGGGCCGTCAATGTAACGGGCCAGGAAGAAGGAGATCATCAGCGACAGCAGGATGAAAAAGAGGGCCAGATAGATCGCATAATAGCGGAGCTGGGTGACCGGTGCGAGAATATCCTGCTTATCGACAAAGCTGACCAGCCGCCAGCCCTGCGAATTGGGACCGCCAAACAGAGCAACAAACTCTTCGTGATCGGTATACAGGGGGAGGAGGCCGTCTTCATTATGCCTAAGAAAGCTCTGGATCTGGGGAAAAAGCCCGCTGTATTCATCCTGTCTGACCTTCACCGAGCTGAGGATCGGCTGTAACCCGGAATTGAACAGCAGTGTAGAGGTTGCCGGGGAGGGATTCATCCCGGTGATCAGCCCGTTAATGGCCAGAAGGTCGAGGTCAGCCGCCAGGATGCCCTGGATCTCTGTACCTCTGTAAACGGTTACGGCAATGGTCAGCACCAGGCCTTTATTAGCGGATTGGTAGGGGCCGAAGGATTGCAGGGAGGTCCAGGAGGACCGGGCTCCGGCATACAGCCGGTTCTTCAGCTCATCGGGCAGCGTTGTAGTCTGCGCCGTCTCATAAATCGAATAATCCGGGGCGATGAAATACATGCCTCTGGAAAAAGGGTACACCGAATACTGATACATCCGCAGGACGCGGGTAACCGCTTCACGGGACTGGTCTGTCTCGGCCAGTTGTCCGGCCAGCTGCCCCAGCGGAGCCTTGATGTCCGCCAGAATCCGTTCGAGCTGCTCGAACTGCCGGTCGGCATACGACTTCATCTGGCTCATCTGCTTCTCGGTCAGCAGATCGGTGATATACCGGTAGGCAATCAGACTGATCGACAGCGCAACGGTCAGCATACAGGCAAGGATGATCACGAACATTTTGAAACGGATCTTGTGCAGGGAGAGAAGAAGCTTCTTCATCTAAGTTGCCTCCTGTAGGTGCCTCCTGATGGAATCTCGCGTAGTACGTTCAGTTTAACGATTCTTTTTCGCTGCTGTCAATGCAGAAAAGGGCTCCCGGAGGAACCCTGCTTACATCTGTTTAATCAGCTCTTCAAGCTCAGCAACCAGACTTTTGGCAAGCTCAAAATTATTATCCTTCAGCGCCAGTTCTACCCGGGTCTCGGCTGCTTTCTTCTTCTGCTCCAGCTCCAGATAATCTTTATCGAAATGCCGGGCATAAATCATCTTCTTGAATTTCTTGATCGTCATTTTGCGGACCGTCTTATCGTCAATGATCAGTACATAATCCATCCCGTTGACTACGGAATAGAAATCATGGGAGATCATGAGAATCGCGCCCTTGTACTCCTGAATGGCTTGGTCCAGCGCGATTTGCGTGTAGGTGTCCAGATGGCTGGTCGGCTCGTCTAGCAGCAGGACATTGGCCTTCAAGGCAGACACCTTGGCCAGCTGTAACAAATTCTTTTCGCCGCCGGACAGGGCTGCTATTCTCTGGTTCACGATCTCGCCTTCAAAGCCGTAGCCTGCCAGATGGGAGCGGATCTCATCATACGTAGCCATCCCGGCCTCGATGAATTCTTCGAGCAGGGTGTTGGAATCGTTCAGCACTTCGCCTTGAAGCTGGGACAGATAAGCCACTGTGGCCTCCGGGCTGAGGGTAATAGAGTCGTGCTGGCCCTGCGCAATATCGCGCAGCAGGGTTGTTTTGCCGGTACCGTTCGGACCGATCAGGGCGACTTTATCACCAGCATGCAGCTCGAAGCTAACCTTGTCCAGCAGCAGCTCATCGAAGGCCGCCCGGTAATCCTGGACTGTCACTACAGGAGCGTCCGCGTCCTGCGGCTCATGCACCATCCCCAAATGAATCTGCGGCTGCTTAATGTCCACGAACGGCGCTTTGATTCTGCGGGCCTCCAGTCTTTCCTGGAACTTCACTCTCGCTTTCAGCGCTCTTCCTCTGGAGGCTTCTGAATTATACGTGGCGATCGCCCGGAGGTTGTCGATGATGTTCTCGTTGCGCTCGATTTCTTCCTGTTCAGCGAGGGCCAGCTCCTGCAGCTCTATTTTGGTCTGAAGCAGGGAGAGGTTGTACTCCAGATAACGGCCGTCAAACTCCTGAAGCTCCTTATTCTCCAGGTGAATGATTTTGTTAAAACAATGGTTAAGCAGATAACGGTTGTGCGTAACCACCAGCAGAATTCCCTTATGAGAGTTAATCAGCTGCCGGAGCGCATTCAGGTTCTCGAAGTCCAGGAAGACATCCGGCTCATCCATAATCAGGAAGTCGGGGCGGTTCAGCATTTCCTTCATTACCTGAACAAGCTTGAATTCCCCGCCGCTCAGCTCGGATACCTTAAGATCCCTGCGCCTCATGAGGTCAGCCAGATTCAGCTTTTTGTGAATGAGACTCTCGTAATCATCTCCGCCCAAGGCCTCAAAAGCGTCCAGAGCCAGTTGATACTTCTCCAGCAGCGGCTCAATATCCGCCGAGGTCTCCATCTCAGTGCAGATGAGCTGTATTTCATCCTGTAGCTTAATGAAAGGTCCGGCTATATATTCAAACACGGTGGTGTCTAGAGACTGGTCAGGCTTGGCGAACTGGCTCACATACCCGATGCTGCAATCAGGCTCCATCTCTATTGTACCGTCGAACAAATATCTGTTCCGGTCGATGAGGATATCGATCAGGGTGCTTTTTCCGCTGCCGCTGGTTCCGATAAAAGCGCAATGCTGCGCCTCTTCGAGCGTAAACGAAATGTCAGTGTAGAGCTCTTTTTGCGGGAAGGAGAAGGACAGGTGTTGAACTTTAATCATAGGACTACCTTTCTGTGTAGCTGGAATGGAGTTTACCGTTGATAGCCTAACACTATTTCCTAATAACATCAATGATTCCGCGTTAAAGTTGTTCCTCCGGGTTCACCGCTTCTATCTGTTTCCTTCCCGGTGTTTGCCGGTAGATCCCCGGTGTGGTGCCGATAATCCGCTTGAACACCAGATTGAACGTTGCCGGATCGCGGTAGCCTACCTGCTCTGCAATGAGGTGAACGGGCGACTTGGGCTGCTGGACCAGCAGCAGGCAGCTTTTCTGAATCCGGATGTTCTGCAGGTACCGGTAGAAGGTCTGCCCGGTATGCGCCTTGAACAGCCGCTGAAGATGCCGTTCACTCCAGTCGAAGCTGCGTGAGAGATGCGTCAGGGTAATCTCCTGCACATAGTTCAGGTGGACATAATTCAGAATCTGCAAAAATTGCGTCTGCTTGCCCAGCGGAAACTGAATCTCATCATGCTCCAGCCTGTAGATACTGATCAGCAGTTGAATGAACAGGGTCAGCAAATAGCTGTCCGAGCCGCTCTGCGGCAGGTGAACCTCACGGTGAAGCGCCAGAAACAGGTTCTCTATGGAACCATTCAGATCCGTCAGGGAGAAGGAATGCAGCCGTTGTTCTCTGATCTGCTCCAGGTAGGAGGCAATCGGCGGGTCTTGAATCACGCAGGCAAGACGGTCCAGCAGCTCCGGCTTAAACAAACAATTGTACACGACAAGCGGCTCACGCAGAGAGCTGGGTGAAGACGGACGGAAGACATGGGACACGCCGACAGGAATGAAGTGCAGCTGGCCCTTGCCGGTCGGGTGAGCCTTCTGGCCGATATAATGAAATCCTTTGCCCTCGGCCACGAAGGTCAGCTCCATGAAGTCATGGGAGTGAAGCGGAAGATCATAGGTCTCGGTAGCGCGGTTCACATATAACAGGAGATTGCCCCGGAAGAAATACTCCCCTTTTAGCGTATGGTTGGCCGAATCCATCAGTTCCCTCCTCCAGATGGTATAAAGTCCTTTTTACCCCGGTGAAATGTCCATATTGCAGGTCATGCAAACCAAGCGGAATCCTATAATTGTAATAGAAAGCGCATCATATATACAGGTATACAGGATTAATCCTATAAAAGGTGAGGTGTATTCAATGATAGCTATCCAAAAACCGCGAGTGGAGTACCAGGAGAATCCGCTGGGACTGGATATCCGCTTACCGAGATTCAGCTGGCAGCTGCATACGGATGAGCGCGATGTGAGACAGCAGGCGTATCAATTACAGGTGTCAGGTGCGGCGGATTTCGGGAGCGTATGGTGGGACTCGGGCAGAGTGGAGTCTGGTGAATCTCTCCATATCGAGCTGAAGGGGCTGGAGCTGCAGTCCAGGCAGATTTATTATTACCGGGTGAAAATATGGGATCAGCACAACCGCCCTACGGAGTGGTCGCAGGCGGCCTGGTGGGAGATGGGGCTGCTCTCGCCGGAGGAGTGGACCGCAGAATGGATTACGGCTCCGCTGGCCTGCCTTGCGGAAGATGCAGAGCAAAGTCCGCTGCTGCGCGGAAGCTTCCAGGTGGACCGGCCGCTCGCCCGGGCCCGGATCTATGTGACCAGTCTCGGGCTGTACGAGCTGGAGCTGAACGGGGTGCGGGTCGGAGATACTTATCTTAATCCTGGGTGGACCAGCTACAGCCACCGCCTGCAGTATCAGACGTATGATGTAACGGAACAACTGGTGGTTGGGGACAATGTGGCCGGAGCTTGGCTCGGGAACGGCTGGTACAAAGGGAATCTCGGCTGGGAGCACAGGAAGCATATCTATGGCAACCGCACAGCGCTGCTGTTGCAGCTTCATCTCACCTATGAGGACGGCACGGAGCAGATCATAGGGAGCGGCCCGCAGTGGAAGGTGTTGCCCGGCCCGCTGCTGATGTCGGAGCTGTATCACGGGGAGACCTATGACGCCCGCCTGGCGCAGCACGGCTTCAGCACGCCGGGTTACGATGACACGCTGTGGCTGGCTGCGGAGATTCTTCCGTATGCCAAGAATATTCTGCTTGCACAGGAGAATGATCCGGTCCGGGCGGTCCAGGAATTGGCACCTGTTGCTCTCATCCGCACTCCGGCGGGGGAGACGGTGCTCGATATGGGCCAGAATATGGTCGGCTGGCTGCGGTTCACCGTAGATGGCGCGGCGGGTCAGGAATATCAGCTGCGGCATTTCGAGGTGCTGGATCAGCAGGGAAATGTATATACCGAGAACCTGCGGACAGCCCGGCAGACCGTTACTTATATCGCCGGAGGCGGGGGCCGGGAGAGCTTCCAGCCGCGTTTTACCTTCCAGGGCTTCCGGTATGTCCAGCTGATCGGCTTCCCGGACCCGCTGGATCTGCAGGACTTCACGGGCGTGGTGCTGCATTCCGATATGGAGCCGACCGGCACCTTCACTTGCTCCGATGCACTGCTGAATCAGCTCCAGCACAACATCCTCTGGGGGCAAAAGGGCAATTTCGTCGATGTGCCGACCGACTGCCCGCAGCGGGATGAACGGCTAGGGTGGACCGGCGACGCACAGATGTTCATCCGCACGGCGGCGTATCTGATGAATGTGGCACCTTTTTTCAGCAAATGGCTGGGGGATCTGGCTGCGGATCAGCGGGAGGATGGCGGCGTTCCCTACGTGATTCCGCATGTGCTTGGGGAGGAGGCGCATTCCTCTGCAGCCTGGGGCGATGCGGCGGTCATCTGTCCGTGGACGGTCTACCAGTGTTACGGGGATAAGCGGATTCTTGAGCAGCAGTACAGCAGCATGAAGGGCTGGGTGGAGTATATCCGCCGCCAGGGTACGGATGAGTTCCTGTGGAATACCGGCGACCACTTCGGAGATTGGCTGGGTCTGGATGCCAAGGCTGACAGTCATGTGGGTGCAACGGACCGGAATTATATCGCAACTGCCTTCTATGCCTATTCGGTCCAGCTGATGGAGAAGACGGCGAAGGTGCTCGGCAGGACAGAAGATGTAGAGAATTACTCACAGCTTCATCACCAGGTCAAAGATGCGTTCAACCAAGCGTATATCCTGCCAGCGGGGGAGAAAGGTCCGGCTACCCAAACAGCCTGTGTGCTGGCGTTAATGTTCGGACTAGTGGAGGGGAGTGCGAAGGACCGCACGGTAGCGAGACTTATACAGCTGCTGGAAGCGAGCGGGTACCACCTTACGACCGGCTTCGTCGGCACGCCTTATCTGAATCTGGTGCTGGCGGATGCGGGACATTACGAGGCTGCCTACAAGCTGCTGCTCCAGACGGACTATCCATCCTGGCTGTATCCGATTACCCGCGGCGCAACTACGATCTGGGAGCACTGGGACGGAATTAAGGAGGACGGAAGCTTCTGGAGTGCGTCGATGAATTCCTTCAACCACTATGCTTATGGAGCGGTAGGGGATTTCCTGTACCGCCATGTGGCCGGGATCGAGCAGACAGAGGAGGGGCCGGGCTATAAGCAGTTCCTGATCCAGCCGCATCCGGGAGGCGGACTGACCTCGGCTGCCGCCAGTCTGGAATCCATGTACGGGACGATCCGCTCCGAATGGACGATAGATTCCGGGACAATCGGGCTGATCGCCGTGATTCCGCCGAATACCTCAGCTACGGTGCTGTTGCCGGACGCCTTGCTGGCCGAAGTGTCGGAGACAGGAATGGCAGCCGGGCAGCCGCTTGAGCAGGTCCCCGGCATTCATTCCGCTGAGCAGCTGGTACAGGCGGTGAAGGTTACACTCGGCTCCGGGGAATACAGATTCCAGTACCCTTTGCGGAAGTAAGTGGAGTGTAGACGGGGCATATCAGCCACAGATAATGCTGCGATACAGAGCCTCATGGATTATGGGGCTCTGTTTTTTTGTTGCGGCGCGCGGGCTGGATGTATGCGAAAAACCGAACACAATGTGCCGGTGCGCGGGGCGCGGGCCAAATGTAGGCGAAAAATCGAACACAATGTGCCGAGGCGGACGTAAGCGTGCTGCCTAAAGGACAACATTGCTGTGTTCACTTGTTATTCTTCCCCCGCCCCTTGCATTCCCTCCACATAAGGGTTATCATAGACAAGTGAAGTCTGTAATTGCGGACATAGTCCATAGGTAAGGTGGAATAAGACATGAAATACTCCAAAGCAACGAACTACGCCCTGCACACGATGCTGTTCCTGGTGGCGCACACTCCTGATAAGCCAATGGGCGTGCAGCAGCTTGCCGAGCGGCAGAATGTATCGCCTACGTATTTATCCAAGATTCTGACCAAGCTGGTCAAGGCCGGGCTTATCGAATCTGCATCCGGGGCGAATGGCGGGTATCGTCTGCGGCGCAAAGGGGAAGAAATCTCGTTTCTGGATATCATCCATGCTATTGAAGGGACTGCATCGCTGTTTGACTGCACCCTGGACCATCCCAGCGAGTGTCTGATCCAGCAGGAGATGGTCAAGGCCGAAGGGCAGATGGAGGACTATCTGCGTAACAAAATGATGTCCGAGCTTGCTGAGAAAATGAGGCAGTGCCACTAAGTATGAAACGGAGCCGTCCTTTTAAAGGAGGGTACATCCGTTTCAACTTAGGAGTTTTTATAGATATTCAAAGTCTGTTAAGTCCGTAAAGCCAATAGTCCTACATTAAGATTATTATGTATCCACGAGAGGATGATTCAGTGATGAGCAACAGATTATTCGATGCAAGCGTATGGGAGAAGGCCTGGAAGGAAGATCCCAAGGCAATGGCCAACAAGTTCAAGGCGATGGGCATGAACCCGCACACGAGCTTCGATCATAAGGCGCAGGTGTTCAATGAAGAGGTATTCAGCAGTGCCGGGCGGGACCGGAGTGAGCGGATTATCGGCTGGATGGAAGGCCAGGGCGTGGATTTTAACGGGTTGACTGTGCTCGATGTGGGGGCGGCTTCGGGCGGGTTCACGGTTCCTTTTATCGAGCGGGGGGCCAAGGTTACAGCAGTAGAGCCTAATGTTCCCTTAGCGGAGCTGTTCCTGAAGAACACTGCCGGATTCGCTCCGGGACAGGTGGAGCTGGTGCATGAAGCGTTCGAGAATATCGACATTGCAGCACGCGGCTGGCTGAACGCCTTCGATCTGGTCTTCGTGTCCATGTGCCCGGCGGTCTTCGACTGGGAGAGCACGGAGAAGGTGATCAGCTGTGCCCGGCAATACTGCTATATCAGCACCTCGGCAGGTGTGCAGGAGCATAGCCTGATGAATGAAGTGCTGCCGCTGCTGACGGGCCGGGAGGTTCATGCAGAATCCTCGGATATGGCTTATCTGACTCAATTATTATATTTGAAGGGCTATTCCTATGAGACCATCATTACCCGCGAAACGAAAAGCAAGGAGCTATCACTGGAAGCAGCAGCCGCAGAGGTGATGGAGATGCTGCCGCTGCATCATCTGGACGGGGGAGAGACTACCCGCAAGACAGTTACGGATTATCTGCACACGGCCTACCCGCAGCAGCAAGTCGTTGTCCGCCAAGGCGGACGGTTCGGTAAGGTGCTGATCAAGCTGCAGGACCTGAATATGTACAGCCGGTCCGCTGCCGAAGCATCCGGGAAATCTGCACATTCTGTGAAGCACTGAACCGCTGCCGTCCATTCCCAGTACATGAGATTGTCTTTCCATAGAAAGATGCTATCATAGAGAATAGGTCCCTGTGCGGGATCTATTTTCTTATATGGGAGGACTGAGGGCTATGAGCAGGAACAAGCGTATTTTCGAGCATGACCTGATGAAGAAGGTAGGTGAAATCTACTATGAGCCATAGTCTCAAAACGGTTTCCTTCCGCGAGGAGCTGGTGCAGCAGCTGGTCTATCTCGATGAGCATAAATTCTCCATTCTGGACAGGGGAACGTGGGAGTCTCCGGCTGAGCGGGCAGAGGTTCAAGCGATGATCAAGCGTTATCAGGAGACGGTGGAGCAGATTCTGTCCGGTGACAGCGATGCGCTTCAGCGTTCTATGGTGCTGGTCGGGTCCCGGGTGTCGCTGCGGATCGGCCAGGAGACGCTTGATGAGCCGTACCGGATTGTCATCCCCGGTGAAGCGGAGCTGGATGAATTCTGCATCTCACTCTGGTCGCCGATGGGCAGAGGGCTGATTCTGGCGTGCCCGGGAGAGACGGTAACGATTCAGACCCCGTTCGGCAGCGATGAAGTCTTGATTCTTGATAATAGGTACGAGTGAAGCAGATTGCTGAAAAAAAGAGGCGTCCCTGATCATCCTGTGATGATGGGGACGCCTCTTTGCATTATGCCATGCTGCTGCGGCCAGGAACTACAGTTCTTCGATTTCCTGCAGCCAGAGCGCGGCGGAAGCATCGCTTGGCATGCGCCAGTCGCCGCGCGGCGAGAGGCTGACCGTACCGACCTTCGGTCCGTCCGGCAGGCAGGAGCGCTTGAACTGCTGGGTGAAGAAGCGGGTGACGAACACCTTCAGCCAGGCGGTCAGCTGCTCCTTGGGATAAGCCCCGCCGAAGGCGTGCTGGGCGAGATAGAGCATTTTGCCGGGAGAAGCGCCTGTACGCAGCATGTAATACAGGAAGAAGTCATGCACAATGTAAGGGCCCAGAATATTCTCGGTCAGCTGGACAATCTCTCCGGTGGCCGAAGGCGGCAGCAGCTCCGGGCTGATTCCGGTCTCGATAATGCTGTAGAGATACTTACTCACCGTCTCGTGTGCTTCGTGGTCCGCATACCAGGCGACAACATACTGGATCAGCGTCTTCGGAATGCCTGAATTCACGCTGTACATCGACATATGGTCGCCGTTATAGGTACACCAGCCCAGCGCCAGCTCGGACAGGTCGCCCGTGCCGATGACAATTCCGCCGTTCTTGTTGGCGAGGTCCATCAGAATCTGGGTTCGCTCGCGGGCTTGTACGTTCTCGTAGGTCAGGTCATGCACCTCCGGGTCGTGGCCGATGTCCTGGAAGTGCTGGAGGCAGGCCGCCTTGATGTCAACGACCTTCATTGAGGCGCCGAGTGCCTTGATCAAGCCTACCGCGTTGTCGTACGTGCGGCTGGTCGTACCGAAGCCCGGCATCGTGACCGCCAGCACATCGCTGGCCGGACGCCCGAGCAGCTCCATAGCCCGCACGGCAACCAGCAGCGCAAGCGTAGAGTCGAGGCCGCCGGAGATGCCGATCACAGCCTGCTTGGTGCCGATGTGGCGGATACGCTTCATCAGACCGGAGGTCTGGATCGAGAGAATCTCCTGGCAGCGCTCGTCCCGCTGGAGCGGATTGCCCGGCACGAACGGGTTGACGCCTACAGAACGCTTCAGCTCCCGCTCATTGCCGCTGCTAAGCGGCGTGGCGTAGAGAATCTCGCGGTAATTGCGTCCGCCTTTGCCGGCCCGGAACGTTCCCATCACGGTGCGGGAATACTGCAGCCGGGGCAGGTCAATGTCGGCGGTAATCATCCGGCTCTCATGGGTGAAGCGTTCCGATTCGGCCAGCAGCTGGCCGTTCTCCGCGATCAGCGAATGTCCGCCGAAGACAACGTCTGTTGTCGATTCGCCCGTATTGCAGCTGGCATAGACATAACCGGCCACACAGGAGGCAGACTGGCCGCCGACCAACTGGCGGCGGTAATCCGCCTTGCCAACCAGCTCGTTGCTGGCCGACGGGTTGAACAGCAGCGTGGCCCCGGCCTGGGCCAGCAGGCTGCTTGGCGGCACCGGCACCCAGAGATCCTCGCAGATCTCCACACCGAACGACAGATTCCCGTCACTCTCGCAGGCAAAAATCAGATCATTGCCCACCGGCACCGCCGATCCGCCGATCCGCAGCTCGGACACCTCCAGCTCTTCGGCTCCTGCGAACCAGCGCGGCTCATAGAATTCGCTGTATCCGGGGATGCAGGTCTTGACCACCATCCCGAGAATCCGGCCCTGCTGGAGGACTGCGGCACAGTTAAACAGCCTGCTCTTGATGGAGACCGGCAGACCGGCAATGACAATCATCCGGTGCTCTGCCGTAGCTGCTGTAATCCGCAGCAGCGCCTGCATCGCGGATTCCAGCAGCCGGGGCTGGAGGAACAGGTCCGCACAGCTGTAGCCGGTGATGCACAGCTCCGGGAGTACCAGGTACTCCACCTCCTGGGTGCTGGCTGTATTGATGGCTTCAATTATCTGGTCTGCATTGAATACGCAGTCGGCCACCCGGAGCTCCGGGGAAGCGGCGGCGACTCTTGCGAATCCGTAATTCTGCATTCATTTCACCTGTCCTTTACCTGTCCATTATAGAAGTAGACTATCTAATAATTGTACCCATGAAATGGCATTGGTAACAAGCAGGGATTATCACAAGCGCTTCCATTTGTCTTCTCGCGGGTATAAACTAAACAGGGATGAAACAGCCAGCCATGATGAATGAGCGATAGAAGAGGAAGGGAGCAACCCGCTATGCCATTAGCAGGACAAGAATTAATCGAAGAAATCCGCAGCACCGAGGTGCCTTACGGCTGCCTGGCGGTCTGGTTCCTCGGACAAGCCAGCGTTATTGTCAAGGGCGCAGATGTAACCGTATATATTGACCCGTATGTATCACCGAATCCGGACCGCAGCTTCCCGCCGCCGGTTGCACCGGCAGATATTAAGAATATGGAGGTCTGCCTGATTACCCACGACCATTCGGATCATCTGGATGAGGAGGCCCTGCCCGTGCTTGCCGGACTGAATCCGCAGGCGCAGTTCATGGCTCCGGCGGTCTGCCTGGAACGTCTGCAGGAGCTGGGCATCGGCAAGGAGCGCCTCACCGCTGCCCTGCCTGCCAGTGAAGCAGAGCCCGCACAAGGCCTGAAGGTATATCCGGTGGCAGCGGCGCATGAGCAACTGGACCGCGATGAACAGGGCAATCCCAAGTATGTCGGCTACATTCTGGAGCTGAACGGGGTAAAGCTCTATCATGCCGGGGATACCGTGCTGTTCCCTGAGCTGATTGAGGAGGTAGGCAGCCGCAAGATCGATCTGGCGCTGCTGCCGATTAACGGCCGTGACTATTACCGGGGAAGCCGCAATATTGTCGGCAATATGAATTACCGGGAAGCGGCGGAGTTTGCGGCGACCTCAGGCTTTGAGACCGTGGTTCCGCTGCATTATGACCTGTTCGCCGGCAACGCCGAGAATCCGGGCTATTTCGTGGATTACCTGTACCGCCACTTCCCGGAGCAGAAGTTCCATATGATGGCCAGAGCGGAACGGTTCGTGTACGTGTCGGCGCAGGCTTTTAAGCGTGAACGTTAAGACTTATTGTGAATCCGCAGGGTAGAGCAGGGAGACCTGATACTTGGCAAGGAACTCGATCCATTCCTCGGACGGCCGCTGATCGGTGACGATATAATCGACCTTGTCGAAGCTGAACAGCCGGATGAAGGCGATCCGGTCGAACTTGGAATGGTCAGCCAGCAGGACCACCTTGCTCGCCTGCTGCTGCATCAGCACCTTAAGCTCGGTCTCCGCCTCGTTGGAATCACAGAGTCCGCCGTTCATGGAGAGTGCCTTGCAGCTGAAAATAGCCACATCCACATTATATTTCAGGATGGTCTGCGAGGCCGTAGGCCCTACGAAAGAGCTGGTCTCCGGCCCGAGCAGGCCCCCCGTGGAGATGAGCTTTTGCCCGGAATGCTGGAATTCTGACAATACCGCCAGGGAATTGGTGATGATGGTCAGATTTTTTTTGTCCTCGACGATTCTCCGCAATCCTTCAAAAGCCGTTGTGCTGGTGTCCGTCATCACACTGTCCCCGTCATTAATCAGCTCCAGCAGCCTTGCCGCAATCATCCGCTTCGCTTCAATGTTGACCTGATGCCTGTGCGAGTAAGAGGGGTCCTCGTTGGTGTGAACGTTCAGAATCGCCCCGCCGTAATTCTTCTTGGCAATGCCCTCCTTGTCCAGCCGGTCGAGATCGCGCCGGATCGTCTCCTCGGATACACCGAATTTCTGCGCCAGATCCGCAACGTGAACCTTCTTATGCCTGTAGAGCTCATTAATGACCAGATCCCGCCGTTCAAAAGCCTTCATATCATGCCCACCCTTACGTTATGTAGTTGTATACAGTTTACTATAATCTGCTGCCTAACATAAATCCCACAATCACAAACAATTCCACAGTTCATTGAAATTATATCACATAAAACCACACAATAACCAAATTTAAAGTGTGGAATAGTGTTGACTTTACAGGTAAGTGATTCTATGATGTAGAGGAAATGGAAAGCCTGCGGCGAAAGACAAGAGGGTGCAGACCGCAGAGGCTGTATTTGGTAGCGCTTACTAATCGGAGCTATAGCTCCAGTGTAATGTTCTCATACTATCAACTAACGATTTGGGGAGGAACAGCAGTGACAGCAAATTATCCGAAGATTGGAATCCGGCCGACGATTGACGGCAGAAGACGCGGAGTGCGCGAATCGCTGGAGGCGCAGACGATGGGCATGGCGCAGCGCGTGGCGGCATTTTTGCAGGAGAATGTAAGGTATCCTGATGGCTCTCAGGTGGAATGTATCATTGCAGATTCTACGATTGGCGGCGTGAAGGAGGCTGCGGCGGCGGCGCAGAAGTTCGCGGGTGCAGGTGTAGGCGTATCCATTACAGTCACCCCGTGCTGGTGCTACGGATCGGAAACGATGGATATGGATGCGACAATCCCGCATGCGGTATGGGGTTTCAACGGAACGGAGCGCCCCGGGGCGGTATATCTGGCGGCAGTTCTGTCTGCTTATGCGCAAAAAGGCATTCCGGCCTTCGGCATCTACGGAGAGGATGTCCAGGAATCCAGCAGCGAGGAGATCCCGGCGGATGTTCAGGTGAAGCTGCTGCAGTTCGCGAAGTCCGCGCTGGCGGCTGCTCTGATGAAGGGGAAGTCCTATCTGTCGATGGGCTCCGTGTCGATGGGAATCGCCGGTTCTATTGTAAACGAGCAGTTCTTCCAGGAATATCTCGGCATGCGCAATGAATATATCGATATGTCCGAATTTGTACGCAGATTTGAGGAAGGGATCTATGATCCCGAGGAGTTCACGCGGGCGCTGGCCTGGGTGAAGGACAACTGCCGTGTGGGAGCGGATAATAACCCGCAGCATCTGCAGCTCAGTGAGGAGGTTAAGGAAGAGCAGTGGGAGACGGTTGTCAAAATGACGCTGATTGCCCGTGATCTCATGACCGGCAATCCGCAGCTTGCGAAGCTTGGCTTCGAAGAAGAAGCGAGTGGCCACAATGCCCTGCTGGGCGGCTTCCAGGGCCAGCGGCAATGGACTGACCACTTCCCTAACGGCGATTTCATGGAGACGATTCTGAACTCCTCGTTCGACTGGAACGGCAGACGGGCGCCTTATATCGTCGCCACTGAGAATGACAGCCTGAACGGGGTGACCATGCTGTTCAATTACCTGCTGACGAATACGGCGCAGATCTTTGCTGATGTGCGCACCTTCTGGAGTCCGGCTGCCGTGAAGCGTGTGACCGGGTATGAGCTGGAGGGAGCAGCGGCAGGCGGCCTGCTGCATCTGATTAATTCCGGTTCGGCAGCGCTGGATGGCACCGGCGAGCAGAGTATTGACGGCAAGCCGGCGATCAAGCCGTTCTGGGACATCACGGATGAAGAGGCGGCGGCCTGTATCGCGCAGACCCAGTTCCGTCCGGCTTCCCAGGAATATTTCCGGGGAGGCGGCTTCTCGACGGATTACCTCACCCGTGGCGGTATGCCGGTCACCATGGCCCGGCTCAATCTGGTCAAGGGTCTGGGACCTGTACTGCAGCTGGTGGAAGGCTACACGGTGGAGCTGCCGGGAGAGGTGCATGACACGCTCGACCAGCGGACGGACCCTACTTGGCCGACAACCTGGTTCGCACCTAAGCTGACCGGCAAGGGCTCGTTCCAGTCTGTCTACGATGTGATGAACAATTGGGGCGCCAATCACGGGGCGATCAGCTACGGGCATATCGGTGCGGATCTCATTACGCTGGCCTCGATCCTGCGGATTCCGGTCAGTATGCATAACGTGGAAGAATCGCGGATTTTCCGCCCGCGTGTCTGGTCGCTGTTCGGCACAGAGAATCTGGAGAGTGCCGATTACAGAGCCTGCCGCAACTTTGGCCCGCTCTACTAATCCTCCAGGTGAAGAGGTGGGAAGATGACAGAGACGAAGACGCAAGTGATGGAGGTAACCGGTAACCAAGGAATCCGGCTGCTGGCCATCGACCTGGGAGCCAGTTCCGGCAGAGTGCTGCTGGGAAGCTACAGGGACGGGAAGGTGACGGTGGAGGAGATTCACCGCTTCCCTAACGGACCGGTAGAGGTCAACGGACATTTGCACTGGGATGTGCAGCGGCTGCTTGAGGAGATCAAGCAAGGGATTGCAGCGGCTGCGGCAAGCTACGGACCGCTGCACTCTCTGAGCGTGGATACCTGGGGAGTCGACTATGGCCTGTTGGATGAGCAGGGCGGGCTGCTGTATGCTCCTCACCATTACAGGGATCAGCGGATGGCGGACATCGCTTCGGCACTGGAGGCTGCGCTGCCTCCGGCAGAGCAATTCAAGCTGACGGGCAACCAGTCCAGCCCGATTAATACGGTGTATCAATTGTTTGCCGATCTTATGGCGAATCCGGAGCTGCGGACAACCGCCAGGCAGCTGCTGATGATGCCGGATCTGTTCCATTATATGCTCAGCGGCGTGGCCGTGGCCGAGCAGACCATCTGGAGCACCAGCGGCCTGCTGAATCTGCAGTCCACAGCGCCTGCAGCCGAAGTGCTGCGCAGGCTGGAGCTGCCGGAGACGCTGATCCCCCGGCTGGTTCCGGCAGGCACGGTGCTGGGTGAACTCCGGCCCGCGCTCCAGCAAGAGCTGGGCAGCGGTCCGCTTAAGATCATCGCCGGAGCCTCGCATGATACGGCTTCGGCCGTGGCGTCCATTCCTTACGGCGGCTTCGGCTCTAGCTACGCTGAGTCCAGCAATGCCGATTCTCGTTGCGCTGATCCTGGCATTAGCGATCCAGACCGGATCGACGGATTCAGCGATCCGCTGCCATCCGCTGCATTCATCAGCTGCGGAACCTGGTCGCTGGTGGGCCTGGAGACGGCGGAGCCTGTATTAAGCGATGCCGCCCGGGCCAGCGGCTTCACCAACGAGAGCTGCTTCGGCGGCACGAACCGGCTGCTGAAGAATATCACCGGCCTCTGGCTGCTCCAGGAGACCCAGCGGTGCTGGGCTGAAGCGGGGGAACCGCTCAGCCATCAGGAAGCCGCCGAGCTGGCCGGGCAGCTGGACCGGTCCAAGGCGTGCATCGCCATGCTGGACCCGAATGATCCGCTCTTCAGCACACCGGGCGATATGCCGCTGCGGATTGAATCCTACTGCATCCGCACCGGACAGCCGGTGCCGCAGACCCGGGCGGAGATCATCCGCTCGATTCTGGAGAGTCTGGCCAGGTCTTATGCGGATACGATCCGCGAGCTGGAGGCGCTCACCGGCCGTCCGGTGCGCCGCATTCACATGGTCGGCGGCGGCATTCAGAACAAGCTGCTGTGCCAATTGACGGCGGATGCCACCGGCAAAGAGGTTATTGCCGGACCGGTAGAAGCGAGCGCGATCGGCAACCTTTTGGTGCAATTGACGGCGCTCGGTGCTGTCGATCCCGCAGAGGTCCCAAGGGTGGCAGCCCGGTCGTGCTCAACGCTCCGGTACCAGCCGTCTTTAACACATCAGAACGGATAAGCTTCATACAGCAATCATACAGCAATCAAGTAGCAATCAAGGGGGCAATTATGAATAATCATGAAGAAGAACTACGGCGCCTAATCTGCGATATCGGCCGGAATCTGTTCAACAAGGATTTCATCGCGGCCAATGACGGCAATATCTCCGCCCGCCTGTCGGCCACCGAGGTCATTACTTCGCCCACAGGAGTCAGCAAAGGCTATCTGCAGCCGCATATGCTGGTCAAAGTCAATCTGCAGGGAGAGATTCTGGATGCAGCGGAGGGCTACCGGCCGTCCACGGAAGTGAAGATGCACCTGAAGATCTACAACGAGCTGCCGGAGATGGGCGGGGTGGTTCATGCGCATCCGCCGTATGCTACCGCTTTTGCCATCAAGGGTGAAGCGCTGGACAAAATGATGATGCCGGAATCCGTCATTGCCATGGGGGACATTCCACTGGCGATATACGGGACGCCTTCGACCGAAGAGATCCCGGATTCACTGACTCCCTTCCTGGGCAAGAAGACCGCTGTGCTGCTGGAGAGCCACGGGGCCCTGACCTGGGGCAAGGATGTAATGGCTGCTTATATGAACATGGAGCGGCTTGAGTATACGGCGAAGCTGACCTTCCTGACCCGCATGATCGGGGGAGAGCGTGAGCTGCCGCCGCACCGGATTGAGGAGCTGGTGGCGCTGAGATCATTTTACGGAATGTAATGAAGCCGAGAGGAGATAGGAATATGCTCAAAAAAATACCCAAACTGCTCTCCCCCGAGCTCGTCCGCACCCTGATGGAGATGGGCCACGGGGATGAGCTGGTGCTGGCAGACGCCAATTATCCGGGACATGCGCTGCATTCCCGGGTGCTGCGGGCTGACGGAATCGGTATCCCCCGGCTGCTTGACGCCATCCTGGAGCTGCTACCGCTGGATCATTATGCTCCGGCTCAGGCGGCCTTCATGGCTGTAGTAGAGGGAGACCCCACAGTCCCTGTGATATGGGACACGTACAAGGAGATTCTTACCCGGCATGATCCTGCGGTGCAGGTGGGGTATGAAGAGCGTTTTGACTTCTATGACCGCTCCAAGCACAGCTACGCCATTCTTATTACAGGGGAAGAGGCGCTCTACGGGAATATTATTCTCAAAAAAGGTGTGATTTCCCCCGAGGCCGGGGAATAGCAGCCTCAAGCAACAGACCGCCCGGTTAACTATGGGCGGTCTGTTTGCTATACCTAGAGCGCGCTGTTTAAGCGCGCTGCTTAGTGAACCGCTCGTTTAGAGCAAATACCCTCAAATAACTCAAATGTTGCAAGTTATGCAACTTGGCTACCCTGAAACCGGGGCTTGCCAGAGGATTGTTGCAGGAAATGCAGGAATGTGCAGGCCAGGATGCTTAGTTAGAGGAGGATTCCTGCCTTTTGTGCAACAATTCCAGCTATGAGTGTATAAGTTGGGGGAAATGCTGCAATTTGTGCAAGATTACCCTCATCCAGCACTCAACATCCATCCACAGAGCACTTTTGTTAAACCTCGTTATATATCTTCCGCAGGAATTGCGCGCTGGCCTGGAGATATTCCTCAGGAGTGCTCTCCAGCAGGCCCTGGATATGCGGGCGCTTATATTTCATGTAGCGGAGCAGCGGGGCGAAGTCCAGCATGCCTTGTCCGGCAGGAACGATGTCGATGGCGCCGTTCTTAACGGTGAAATCCTTCAGATGCAGAACCGCGATCCGGTCTCCGAGGAGCTCCAGCGCTTGTGCCACAATCTGCTCCTGCTGAAGGTAATTCTCCGGGGTCATCAGATTCGCGGCATCCAGTATAATTTGCAGGTTATTGGACGCCACGGTATCCAGCAGACGCCGTGCTAACGGGGCCGTGTAGAGCGGGTGGTTGACGCCTGCCTCGATGCCCACAGTTACTCCGAACCGTTCGGCCTCAGCAACCATGGCGCTAACCGAGGCAACGACCTCCAGAAAAGCCTCCTCCGTGAAATTATCCGGTGTATACCCCTGACCCATACTGCCGGTCTCTGTCCCTACCAGACTTGCGCCGAAGTCACGGGCCAGCCGCAGATGAGTGTTGAAGTCGCTCAGCGCCTGCGCGCGCTTGGCAGGGTCAGCATCAATAATGTTCACATAACAGCCGAGGACTGCAATCTTGATACCGGCTTGTCTGAAGGTATCGCCATAGTACGCAGCAGCACCCGGACTTAGTGCGCCAAGCTCCGCCACACTCTCTGGAAAAGACTTATGCAGCGCAAACTGAATTGCCGGGAAGCCATGCTCCTTCAGCTTATCTATTAATTGCGGCAGCGGACACCGCTTGAAGTCATGGGCACGGACGCCCAGGTGAAACGGAACGGTCATAGGGTTAGACTCCTTTGTATTCAGATATAAGAGTTCGCATGGAGCACCGAAGGGCCGGGTTCCCACGAAGAAGGCCGCCTGTGTCCGAAAGTGGTCACAAGCGGCCTGATCATGCTGACTGAGGAGTGAAGCAACATGTAGGAAGGGCGAATAATATGCGCTGCTTTTGCAATGCTCCACAGGCCGATGCATAACCTAATCCGCGCGACACACTCCCCTGCATCCCCCAATTACACCCGCAGATACGGGTGCAGCAGCCTCAGCTCCTCACACTGTGCGAGCGCTTCGGCTACCAGCGCTGCGATCTGCTGCGCTCCGGATTGGGAGAAATGCGTGTCATCGGTAATGCCGTCCGGGTAGTTGGGGCGGGCACCCGGCGGCAGGTGCATGAACAGCCCGGCTGATGCTTCGGTCCCCAGTCTGCGGTAGAGCTGCTGGGAGGCGGCAAAAATATCAAGCAGAGGTGTTCCGGTCTCCTCTGCAACCTCCCGCATAACCTGCGGATAGAGTCCGACAGCCTGCGGGTCCGGTTCACCGTCCGCAGTGAAGCGGCGGCGGCTCACGGAGGTCAGCGGCACAGGGAAGCTGCCCCGGCTGCGGGCAGAATCGATGAATACCTTGAGATTCTCGCGGTAATCGGTATGCGGCTCCGTGTAACGGAGAGGGTCCTCCAGCTTCTGGTCATTATGGCCGAACTGGATCAGCAGGAAATCTCCGGGGAGGAAGTCCCGCTCCAGGTCTGCCAGTCTGCCCTCAGCCAGGAAGGAGCGTGTACTCCGTCCGTTGATGGCCCGGTTCTCAATCCGCACCTTCCGGCTGACGTATTGCCGCAGGTACTCGCCCCATCCGGCCATCGGCCATTCCCCGCCGCCCTTCTGGGCGGCGGTAGAGTCTCCGGCGATATAGATAGTCGGCATCTTCAGCATGCCTCCATCTAGACGGTGACTCCGGCTTCGCTGCCGGCAGTCTGGAAGCCGAAATACCCGGCTGCGTTATTGTAGGAGATATCCCGGACCATAGCCCCGAGGACTTCGAGGTCATCCGGCGCTTCCCCGCGTTCGGCGAGTTCACCGAGCAGTCCGCACAGGACCCGGCGGAAATATTCATGCCGGGTATACGACAGGAAGCTGCGCGAATCGGTCAGCATGCCGACGAAGTTGCCGAGCAGGCTGCCCTCAGCCAGCAGAGTCAGCTGCTGGCGCATGCCGCTGCGCGTATCGTTGTACCACCAGCCGGAGCCAAGCTGGAGCTTGCCGGGGGTATCTTTCTGGTAACAGCCCAGCAGAGCGAGCAGGGCAGGGTAGTCGCCGGGATTCAGCGAGTAGAGGATCGTCTTCGGCAAGCCGCTGCCGCTCTCGGCCCGGTCAAGCAGCTGCGACAGCGCTGTGGTCAGCGGCAGATCGTTGATGCCGTCATAGCCGGTATCCGGTCCAAGCCGCTGGAACATCGGCGTATTATTGTTGCGGTAGGCATGCAGGTGAAGCTGCATGGTCCAGCCCTTGTCATGATAGAAGCCGATCAGCGCAGTCAGCAGCTCTGTGCGGTAGCGGGTGATTTCCTCCGGTGATAGCGCAGCTCCCTGCATTCTTTTGGCAAAAATAGCTTCCACCACCTCAGGCGCAGCCGCTTCGTAACGCAGGACATCCAGCGCATGGTCCGACAGGCGGCAGCCCTGCTCGTGGAAGAAGGCAACCCGGTTACGCAGGGCCTCCAGCAGCGCGGCATAGCTCTTAACCGGCAGGCCGGAGGCCGACTCCAGCTTCCCGATCCAGGCGTGGAAGCCTTCGGCATCGATGTTCAGCGCCTTGTCAGGACGGAAGGTCGGGAACACCTGGAAGGCAGTCTCACTCTCACTCAGCAGCTTGTGATACTCCAGGGAATCTGCCGGATCATCGGTGGTGCAGATCACCTTGACACCGCTGCTGCGGATCAGGCCGCGCCGGGTGAAGCCCGGTTCAGCCAGCTTACGGTTGACCTTCTCCCAGATGGCCGGCGCCGTGGCTTCATTCAGCAGCTCCTCTACACCGAAGAAACGGCGGAGCTCCAGATGCGTCCAGCTGTACAGCGGGTTGCCTACTGCCTTAGGCAGTGTACGGGCCCAGGCCAGAAATTTATCATAATCAGAGGCGTCGCCGGTAATATGCGATTCAGGCACGCCGTTTGCGCGCATCAGCCGCCATTTGTAATGATCCCCGTACAACCAGGCTGCGGTCAGATTCTCAAAGGGCTGGTCCTCATAGATTTCGCGCGGGTCCAGATGGCAATGGTAATCGATAATGGGCATGGTTTTGGCGTGATTATGAAAGAGTAGCCGTGCTGTTTCGCCGGACAACATGAAGTCCTCGTTTAGGAACATGAGTAGGATCTCCCTTTGAATGGATTGGAATAAGTTCTACAAGGTAACGCCTGTTTTGAAAATAGCCAGCTCACGCACTTCATTCTGCTCGTTCCGTGTTTTTTGGCCGCTGGCGACATCAATGATATACGTGATGAATTCCTCCAGCACATCGGCCATCGGCGTTTCCAGCAGGGGACCTGCGTTGAAGTCCATCCAGTGGCCTTTTTTGGCAAAAAGGTCGTTGTTGGTCGCCACCTTGACTGTAGGCACAAAGCTGCCGAACGGCGTGCCGCGGCCAGTTGTGAACAGCACGAGCTGGCAATCGGAAGCGGCAAGCGCAGACGCAGCAACCAGATCGTTGCCGGGAGCCTGTAAGAGGCTCAGCCCTTTTTTGCGCAGCTTCACGCCATACTGCAATACATCCACCACCGGCGACGATCCGGCCTTCTGGGTGCAGCCGAGCGATTTGTCCTCCAGCGTGCTGATGCCGCCAGCCTTGTTGCCCGGAGACGGATTCTCATAGACAGGCTCGCCGTAAGAGAGGAAATACTGCTTGAAGTTATTGATCAGCGAGACGATATCATCATAGACCTCCTTGCTCTCTGCACGGGCCATCAGCACCTTCTCCGCACCGAACATTTCCGGCACCTCCGTCAGCACCGAGGTTCCGCCCTGGGAGATGATGAAGTCGGAGAATGCGCCCAGCAGCGGGTTGGCCGTAATGCCGGAGAAACCGTCAGAGCCGCCACATTTCAGCCCGATGTTCAGCTCACTGAGCGGAACCGGCTCACGGACGTCGTTCGCTGCGGCTTCATACAGCTCCTCCAGCAGGACAAGTCCAGCTTCCAGCTCATTGCCTACCTCCTGGGCCACCAGGAATTTAACCCGGGATTCGTCATAATCGCCCAGCATGCTGCGGAACTCGGAGACGATATTGTTCTCGCAGCCAAGGCCGAAGACGAGTACACCGCCTGCATTGGGATGATTGACGGCATCGAGCAGAATGCTGCGGGTCATGCGGTGGTCATCGCCCAGCTGGGAGCAGCCGTAAGGATGCTTCAGCACGGTCAGGTTGTCGAATCCGCCAAGATCGGGATGCTCGGCCTTGAACTCCTGAAGCATCTGCTCGGCAACGCCGTTCACACAGCCCACGGTCGGAATAATGAACAGATCATTACGGATGCCCACCTTGCCGTTACTCCGACGGTATCCCTGGAAGGTCAGATCACGGCGCGGATAGATCACCGGATGGACATCAGGCACATACTCGTATTCTTCCTCGCCGGACAGATTGGTTTTGATGTTATGCGTATGAATCCAGTCGCCTGCGGCAATCGGAGCCGTGGCATGGCCGATCGGGGAACCGTATTTGGTAATGATGTCTCCGCTGCTGAAACCGGTCAGGGCAATCTTATGACCCTGCGGAATCTCCTGGGCGGCCTGAAGCGTCAGTCCGTCTATTGTCAGTTCTTCTCCGGCAGCAATCGGCCGTAAGGCTACAGCTACCGTATCTCTCGGGTTCATTTTCATTAAGTTCTTCATGTTGGCCCTCCTAAAAGTTAGTGATTCTGCGCTTTCCTGAGCTCCTTCGTACAAACACGCCGGTTCAGCCGACGAGTTCCTGTAATGCTGCGCGGGAATCTTCAAGCTCCAGCTGCTGCAAATGGGCGGCAATCGCATCAGCCAGTCCCGGCAGCCGGGTCAGATCCTGTCCCCACAGGCTGGTGTCGGCAAGAATTGTGTTCACGAAGCTGGCCGGCTGGCTCCAGGCCTGATCGAACACCGCCAGTACCTCTGCGCCGTCCTGCCGGGGAATACGGTCGCCCCGGTAGCTGAGCAGCAGGGCGGCGAAGGCGAGGGTCATCCGCTCCGGAAGCTTGCCGCGTTCCTGCTGGTAGCGAAGCAAGACCGGGAGCAGGCGGGCCTTGAATTTGGAAATGCTGTTGAGCGAGATCGAGGTCAGCTCATGGCGGATGAACGGATTGCGGAACCGCTCCTGCACAGCGCCGGCATAGGACAGCAGCTCATCGGCAGGGAGATCCAGCATAGGGATCAGCTCCTCTTCGATCAATTGCTTCACGAAGCGGGAGAAGGTACTGTCATTCATGACGTCCTCAACCGTCTCAAGACCGGCAAGCAGGCCCAGAGGGACCATAGCGGTATGCGGTCCGTTCAGCAGATGAACCTTGCGTTCACGGTAAGGCGTCATATCCGGTGTCACCACGACATTCAGTCCGGCCTTAGCCAGCGGCAGGCGCTCTGCCAGAGACTCCGGTCCTTCAATGACCCAGAAGAGGAACGGCTCTGCGGTCACCATTACGTTATCGAGATAGCCGAGCTCAGCTTCGAGAGCAGCAGCCTGGTCACGCGGATAACCAGGAACAATCCGGTCCACCAGACTGCAGCAGAAGGTATTCTCGGACTTCAGCCATTGCAGGAATTCTGCGCCAAGATTCCAGTCAGCCGCATAACGTTCTACGATCTCCTGCAATTTCTCGCCGTTGCGGTCAATCAGCTCGCAAGGAATAATAACGAAGCCTTTCTTGCCAAGCTCGAAGCGGCGGTGGAGCAGGGCGGTCAGCTTGCCCGGGAAGCTCTTAGGGGGAGCATCGTCTGCGCGGTCGCCTGGAAGATAGGCAATGCCGGCTTCGGTAGTATTGGAGGTGATGAACTCCAGATCATCATTCTCGGCGAGCGCGAGATAAGCTTCATAATCCATGTATGGGTTAATCACCCGGCTGACCGAGCTGATAATTTCGCGGGAATTGACGGTCTCGTTGTCCATGATGCCATTAAGCAGCACTGTGTAGAGGTTGTCTTGAGCGGCCATCAGATCAGCTACTCCTCCGGGTCCCTGAGCAATGGGCTGAATGAGGACAGCGCTTCCGTTGAACAGACCCTGATTGTTCATTTGCTGCAGCTGCCAGTCTACGAACGCACGCATGAAGTTGCCTTCGCCGAACTGAATCATCCGTTCCGGATGGAGGGTTAGCCCCGGGTGAGTGCTTCTGGATAAACGGTTTGTCATAGTGGTCATGATCTCCTTTAGAATACAGTGATAAATTGCACACGTTAACATTTTATTTTAAGCAAGATCCGGAATTCCTTCTCTTGTCCAGGAAGGCTCCGTATCTGCAGAAAATAGCGAGTGGGGTACTGATAGAGTTATACTCCGGCAACCGTATCCCTTACCACCAGCGAAGTCTTAACGAACAGCTGCTGCGGCGGGGTCTCCGGCTGCTGAAGCAGCTGGATCAGCATGGTAATGCCCAGCTCACTGATCTCGGCAATCGGCTTGCGGACCGTGGTCAGGGCAGGATTCGTATAGCGGGCGAACATCATATCATCGAACCCGATCAGTGAGATCTGCTCCGGCACCTGCACCTTGTGGGCATAGCAGGCATTCATGGCGCCAATCGCCATATCATCATTGGAGCAGAACACCGCCGTAGGCCGGTCCTCCAGGCTAAGCAGCTTGCTCATCGCCGCATATCCGCTCTCAATGCTGTAATCTCCCGGGGCAAAATAATCAGGATTCAGCGCAAGCCGGCCTGCAATCAGACTGTCCAGGAAGCCCTGCTTACGTTCGCTTGAGGACTTGAAGCCGGGCTTGCCTTCAATAATAGCCAGCTTGCGGTGACCCTGCTGCACAGCATAATCAATCGCTTCCTTGACGCCTTCGCGGTCATTGGCGACCACGTTCATGATGCCGGGGTCCTCCAGCTGGCGGTTCAGCACCACTAGCGGAATGCCCGTCTTCTTCACATGATAGATGAAGGCATTGTCTTCATCGCTCTGGCTCATGACCAGAATGCCGTCGAAGCGCTGCGGTTGAATATTGCTGAAATGCTGCACACCGTCGATCCCGTTCACCGTCAGATTATAGTTCTCATCCAGACTGTGCGTAATGCCTTTGATGGCATCCACCAGGAAGCTTGCGGAAGTCCCCTGCTCAATACTGGAGAAGAACAAGCCGATGATGAACGATCTCTTGGTGACCAGGCTCTTGGCACTGTAATTCGGCACATAATTCATTTCGGCGGCGATCCGTTCAATCTTATCCCGGGTGGCCTTCTTGATCAGCGGGTTGCCGTTCAGCGCCCTCGATACGGTAGTATGGGATACACCGGCAACACGGGCAATATCTTTGATGGTAATCATAGGTTCTCCCCGGGTACATGGAATTGTTAACGATTTCAGTTTAGTTCTCCAGCAGCGTCAAGTCAATAGTTTATTGGAATGCACACGTTAATATTTTGTGAAAAGTCAACGCAAAAACAGACCCGGATCAGGGTCCAGGGTCTGCGTTTGAAGAGGGGAGGAAGGATCACAGGCGAGCGCTGCTTCTCCTCTGATGAAGAGACCCCGAAGCCTTCTCAGGCATGGTTGTGCTGGAATTTCGTAATATCGCGGGCGTAATGCGAGGTGGTGCCGTCGAATCTTTTCAGCCGGACATACTCATCAGAGAATTTCTCAACGACTCCGCTGCCTACCTGGGAGTACATTCCGTCAGGGTCAAGCTGGAGGGCGGATACGAAGGTCTGTGACAGTGCGGCTACGAAAAAATCAATGTTTTTAACAAGTGTCTGTGGCAAAAGTCCCAGTCCTTTCATGAGGTAGTACATCGTCAGCGGGCAAAAAAACTTAAACCTTATTGTACGACAGGCTGCCGGATTTGAACATAGGCTATAGTTGGTGTATATATATCCAGCTGAAAGTTGACACAGGGATGTCCGGTTCGTATGGTATGCTCTCATTATTAAGAGAATCTAATTACACCAGCAGGAGGAACTCAAGAATGGCCGAACCCTTGAAAGCAATGTACAACCAAGAATTCCTGCATAGCCTGGGAATGAAAATTAAAGCCGTCTACGGTTCGTTCGAGCCAGACCGCTTCATGGCTGAGGCGATGAAGGAGCCATGGGAGGAGTTGGAGCTGAAGGCGCGGATGCGGAGGATTACAGAGACACTGGGCAGCTGCCTGCCCCCGGCCTATGAGGAAGCGCTGAAGATATTGTATGCGATAGATAAGGACTGTGTCGGCTTCCCGTATCTGATCTTCCCGGATTTCGTGGAGGTGTATGGCGGAAGCGGGGAGCACTGGGAGCTGTCGATGGAGGCGCTGGAGCGGTTCACCCAGAGGTCCTCGGCGGAATTTGCCGTCAGGCCGTTCCTGCTGCGTGATCCGCAAGCGATGATAGACCAGATGCTGGTCTGGGCGGAGCATCCGGGGGAGCATGTGCGGCGGCTCGCCAGTGAGGGATGCCGTCCCCGCCTGCCTTGGGGCCAGGCACTGCCGGTGTTCAAGCGCGATCCGTCTCCGCTATTGCCGCTGCTGGAGAAGCTGAAGGCTGACCCGTCACTCTATGTGCGCAAAAGTGTAGCCAACAACCTGAACGATATCGCGAAGGATCACCCCGATATCGTGATAGCTACCGCCCGCCGCTGGCTGGGCAGTAACGCGAACACGAACTGGATTGTGCGGCATGGCTGCCGCTCACTGATCCGCAAGGCAGATCCTGAGATCATGGAGCTGTTCGGATATGCTCCGGAGGAGAGCGGCACCCCGCTGGTCAGCTCGGCTGTCCTCACGGCAGACCCGGCTGTACTGCGGATCGGAGAGCACTGTGAGCTGCAATACGCTCTGACCATCCGGGAGGGCGGACCGGTACGCATCCGCATTGAATACGGGATCAACTTCGTCAAGGCCGGCGGCAAGACCTCGCGCAAGCTGTTTCTGTTATCCGACAAAACCGTGCCCGGCGGCACCAGACTCTCCGGTACACGGACCCACCGCTGGGCCAACCTGACTACACGGAAGCACTATCCCGGAGAGCATACCATAGTGCTGCTTGTGAATGGGCGGGCTGTTGCCGATACCCTACTACTGCTTGAGCCGGAGTTACCGGAGTTATAAGGCAGAGATCTTAGAAGAATCCATTCCCAAATAAAGCGGATGTTCCGGCAGCCAGTTCATGGCTTCCGGGACATCCGCTTCTCTATGGGTGATATTATTCGCTATGCTTGGCTCCGGCTGCTAGTCATGAATATTCCCGGCCATTTTAAGCCGTTTGGCAATCTCCTTGAATTCCTCGGCAGAGATGCCCGGTGCGAATTCTTCCTTCAATTCCGGGGCCTCGGGGATAGGGAAGCCTTCCGGTACGCCCTGAATGACCTCAAGCGGAAGCCCGTCCTCGGGGTGAGTACCCTTCCAGATCTGGTCAATGGAGCTGAAATCCTTATCGCTCCAGGTGTACAGCTTCGTATGAACGCCTTTTTCCTCGTACTTTCTGGCTTCATTGAATGCTTTGTTGTCCAAGGAAGGAATAGGCACCAGCTTGGTAACATTGACGCCTGTGGCAATCTCCAGCGCCTTGGCGTAAGCGACCACGTGAACACCTCCACGGACAAGCAGGAAGCCGACTACCGCCCGGGCTGCAGGGTGGTCGGTCATTTCGTAGACCTTCATTTTATGGGTTCTGGCCCCGCACTCCAGGAAGAAGTTATGCAGGAGATCTTCCACGAGGTTGCCGCTGTTGAACACATTGGCTCCGGTCCATGGATTGCCCATCGAATCGAACGGCATGGCCCCCTGTGCGCCTGCCAGGAAATGATAAGACAGCCGTGCGTCTTTAACAGCCGCAAGCGGCGTGGAATCCGGTTTCTTATAAGCCGTGGAACCTCTTAGACATTTGTTCACGGCGTGGGAGACCAGCTCAACATGGCCCAGCTCCTCGGCGGTAATGCTCATTACCAGGTCGTAGAAGGGCTTCAGCTTGTCCTTGGAGCGGAAGTTGAAGGACTGGTACAAGTAGTTATTGAGTGTTGACATTTCACCGAATTTGCCTCCGAGCAGCTCTTGAACGGCTGCTGCAGCATTAGGATCTGGTTTCTCGACGTCCGGGATTTCAATCATAATCTCATCCATACGTGTGAACATGGTGATCATCATCTCCTCAGCAGTAGGTGTAAGCATACTTGTCTATTTTACACCTGTTTCCAGTTTTTCAAACATTACCGCTGAGGAAGCTGGACATGCAGTTCATGATTGTTCTTCGGCTGCTGCGAGGCCATCTCCAGAACATAGCTTCTCGTTCCGCTTGCCGGGGCGTCCTGCCAGAGCCGGAAGCCTGCTGTGGCGGTCACGGCGGCATTGCCCGTACTGGCAGAGCCTGCGAAGTAATTCTCGTTCAGCCTTCCGACAACGTCAGCCATTTGCTTCAGCTCAGCCTCCGTATAGCTGGCATAAGCGGGGTCTTCAGCCAGACGGGAATAACTCCGGGTGGCAGACCGCTTGTGGAAGCTGGCTTCACTGTAGGCCTTGAAGCCCAGCAGATTCGGATCGGTATTGCCGGTGGCTGCTGCCCATTGCTCCATCCCTAATCTTACCGTGCTGTAATCCAGAGTCTGACGGGCGGAGGAATAGGTTAAGAGTCCGTATTGATGGGGAAAAACAGATAAAGCGCTGCTGGCGATATCATAGATACGCTCCCCGTCATGGCTATATTCACTGATGTCCTGAATGTGTATATGCCCGCTGAGAACCGTCCGTACACCGCTCTGCATCAAGGCATCTGTAACCTTGGCATGGTCCTCTACAGTAAAGCCCTCCTGAATGAATTCACTGTGATTCAGCAGGCTGTGATGCATGACCGTCACGAGCTGCGCGCCTGCGGCCGCGGCCTTCGCGCCGCAGGCGGCGATCCATTCCAGGGTCCGGCCGCTGACCCGTCCCTCCAGCTGGGGATGTCCCAGTGCTTTATTGTCCTTATACTGTGCAGTATCAAGCATGAGCAGCCACAGATCCTCCGACGGGGCGGCCAGATAACTGAGCGAATCCTCGTCTCTCAGCAGGGCCTCATCATAACCGAAGCTGCCGTAGATTTGGCGGAATGCCTTGACGCTCACGGAATCTGCGGCATATTGGCGCTTATCGCGGAAGCTCCGGGCCCAGGGATTCCGGATATCATGATTGCCCGGGATCACATAGATCCGGGTTCCGGTATCTTGCTCAATGCGCTTCAGATGTCCGGCCAGCTCCTTATGGCTGGCTTCTTCCCCGTTGTTGCTGAGATCCCCGCTGATAATCACCACATCCGGCTTGCGGATTCCGATATCATAGCCCAGCGCCTCCATCATCTCCTTGCTGTAGCCGAGCTGCTTGCCGTCACCGGCAGCCAGAAACTGCTGGAAGGCAGGTCCGAGATCTCTTAGCTCCTGCGCTAAATAATGGGTGTCGCTCGTTGTCAGAATACTCAGATCATGGCCGGACTGAATCCGGTATTGCGGCTCCGGCTCCGCTACATCCTGTCCGCCGCAGGAGGAGAGCATCAGGAGCAGAAGAGGAAGAATAGCATATTTACGGATGAACTTCATTAGGCCAGCACCCCTTTTCGCGGACAGGAACAAGAAAAAGGGGTATCCTCCCCGGCCGCTTGCCCGAAGAGGAACACCCCGCACCCTGCCGCATTATTTTTTCACTTCGGTGACGCCGGTTACCTTACCCTGATCAGCTGCCGTATAGGTAGCCTGGTACTTGGCATCGGAGAAATAGATATTGCCTTCAATGGTGGCATTCACGACGGCGAAGCCGTCAGCCTCCACATAGACATCACCCACAAAGGTTCCTCCCTGAATCCGGGCATTCTCGCTGCGGATCGTCAATTTGGGGGCGGTGAGCTTGAAGGAGTTCGTGATGTTGTGATCGGCATCCTGGGTATAGAGCGCGATTTTGCGGGCAGGCTCTTCCTTGTTAATGAATTGTCCGTCCACCACAAGCTCCTCGGAGAAGCTCAGGTCTTTCAGGGTGGCTGCAATCCAGGTGCCGTCCTTGCTGATCGCCTTCTTGAAGGCTTCGCCGTTGTCGACCACTGAAGCTGAAGTGACCGCATCCGGGGCAGCGGTAGCCGTATTGCCCGTGTTCGCTGAGGTGTTAGTGTTCTCTGTGCTTTTGTTATTGTTGCCGCATCCGATCAGCAGGGTCAGGGTGAATGCCGCAAGTATTACTGCGAGTTTTCTCATGTGATAACCTCCTTGGGGTGTGTAATGCTGATGGTATTTTCCTTAAAATTAATATAGAATGATTGGTGCGGAATTGATGTGATCTAGTTAACACTGCTACAATAATATTTACCGATCGTTCTATAAATGGTAAAATAGACCGCGAAAGGAGCATGATCATGGCGCGAAGCAAAGAGTTTGACATTGATGATGTATTGCTCAAGGCAATGACGATTTTCTGGCAGCAGGGCTATGAGAAGACGTCAATGCAGGATCTTGTAGCCGGCATGGGAATTCACAAGCGAAGCATGTATGACACCTTTGGAGACAAGCATACCTTATATATAAAAGCGCTGGAACGCTTTGCTTCCATTCAAAGCTCCAGGCTGGAGAGCCGGATCGAAGGCATCACCTCTGCCAAGGCAGCCATCCGCCTCTTATTCGAAGCCACAGTCTATAGAAGTGAAGCGGAGCCGAAGGGCTGTATGCTGGTGAATACGGCAGTGGAGCTGTCGGCTCATGATCCGGAAGCAGCTGAGCGGGCCAATGAAGCTTTTCTGAATACCGAGAGATTAATGGAACAGCTGATCCTGCATGGACAGGAGACTGGAGAACTCTCCTCCCGGCATGCAGCTCCGGCGCTTGCTGCTTATCTGCACAATGCCCTGGTTGGACTGCGGGTTATGGTCAAGGCAACGAGGGATGAAGGCAAGCTCCAGACCATTATTGATACTACGCTGGCTGTGCTGGACTGAGCTGCCGTATTAGTATGAACGCGCCTGCCGGTAATTATCCAGACAGATATTCGGGAGGGAAGCAGGCGTGCGGGTGTATTCAGACTTCAATATGAACGCAGTATGCAGTACAATATTATTCTGGATAAGGATACACCGGCAGGAGGGAGCAATAGGAATGGCTAAGCAGAAATACTACGTTGTCTGGGAAGGCAAGCAGCCCGGAGTCTACAATACATGGGCGGAATGTCAGGCGCAGACGGATCATTATACCGGAGCAAAATATAAGTCCTATGAGAGCAAGGCGGCTGCTGAGACAGCCTTCAAGGCAGGCTGGAAGGGCAACTGGGGAACGGGTGCGGCAGCTTCAGGGACTTCCGGCACAAGCAAGTCAGGCAAGTCCTGGAGCCGGAGTGCCGGAGTGGAGACATCTGAGGAGATCGATTATGACAGCATCTCCGTGGATGTAGGCACCCGGGGGAATCCCGGACCGGTCGAATACAAAGGCGTGGATACCCAGACCGGGGATGTGATTTTCTCCTGCGGTCCGATCCGTAAAGGCACCAATAACCTCGGAGAATTCCTGGCGATTGTGCACGCGCTGGCTCATCTTAAGCAGGAAGGCAGCAGCAAGACGGTCTATAGTGATTCTGTCAATGCAATGAAATGGGTCAAGCAGAAAAAGGTGGCCACGACCTTGCCCCGGGATGCCTCTACAGAGGAGATCTGGCAGCTGATTGACCGGGCGGAGAGCTGGCTGCGCAGCCATACTTATGACAACAAGGTGCTGAAATGGCAGACGAAGTCATGGGGCGAGATCAAGGCGGACTATGGCCGCAAATAAGTTCCTGTTATTCTGGTTAATAACAGGTAATGAAACAATACTAATAGCAGGGTATTTGGGAGGAGAACCGAATGTTTGGCAACGATTGGGATGAAGTGCTGCAGGAAGAGACGCAGAAGCCTTACTTTGAGGAATTGCGCTATGCCCTGGCACGCGAGTACAAGCAGTATACAGTCTATCCCCCGAAGGACAAGCTGTTCTCGGCGCTGAAGCTGACGCCTTACAGTAAGACCCGGGTAGTCATTCTGGGACAGGACCCTTATCACGGCGCCGGACAGGCCCATGGCCTTAGCTTCTCGGTAGAGCCGGGTGTAAGGATTCCGCCGTCTCTGCGCAATATCTACGCTGAGCTGCACAGTGATCTCGGGTTGGAGGTGCCGGGCCACGGATCGCTGCTGCACTGGGCGGAAGAGGGTGTGCTGATGCTCAATGCCGTACTGACAGTACGCGAGGGCCAGCCGAATTCGCATAAGGGGCTGGGCTGGGAGACCTTCACGGATGCCATTATGGAGAAGCTGAACGAGCGGACGGAACCGATGGTCTTCATCCTGTGGGGCAGTCATGCCCAGCTTAAGGGCGCGGTAGTTGACCGCAGCAGACACAAGGTGATCCAGTCCCCGCACCCGAGCCCGTTCTCAGCACACCGCGGATTTCTCGGCAGCCGCCCGTTCTCTCAGGCCAACCAGTATCTGGAGCAGCATGGGCTTAAGGGCATAGACTGGTCCATACCGAAGGTATAAGTAGTTCAGGCACAGGGAAGGGCGTGGAGCCATGAAGCATTGGGTTGGCAGACCGGTCATTATGTACTGCGGCGAGCAGCCATATACGATTATGAAAGGCGTTCTGCGCAGATGGGATCTTGCAGCTTCGGTAGCCGTCATCGGGCATCAGGAGATTGCCGTCCCTTTCCGCGATATTGTGTACATCAAGGCTCTGGCTCCCAAAGAGAGGGCTTTGCCCCCGGTTCTCCATTCGGTCGGATATATTATGAGAGAACGTCTGCAGTTTGATAATGCCGTCTATTTCAAATCAGCGGTTACTGTCTGGAAAGGGGACCAGCTGGTTGCATTCAATGCGACGATCATCGCACATACCAAAGGCTCCGTGACGCTGCGTGACGGGCAGAACCTGCCTAAGGGCAACCACACTTTCGTGGTCCGCTCGCTGCGGGGATGAAGTCCAGATACATTCAAGCGTGTACATTGAAAAGCCCTCCGGCGCGGAGATCATCAGCGCCGGAGGGCTTTTTATTAAAAGATAAGAATTTATATGTTTTGGGGCCCCCGCAAAGTACCTGAGTGATCACCTACGCTAAAGCCCCACTTTGTGGGGTTGTTTTACTATACCTTATCGTCCTTGACGATCTCAATCTCAATCCCCGGCGGAGCACCTGGCTCGGGTACGGGTTGATCCACCCGTTCGGCGACAATGATCTCGTAAATGCGCAGGAAGATGATTTTGATAATCATATAGACCGGAAGCGCAATGAGGACGCCGATCAGTCCATAGAAGTCGCCCCCCACGAGTACAAGCAGCACTGTTGTGAGCGGGTGAACATCCAGCGACTTGCCATAGATGACCGGTGACAGCACGTTATCCTGAATCTGCTGCGCGATCAGAATGACGACGGCTGACCAGATCGCGAGTGAAGGCGATTCGATGAACCCCACGATAACAACGGGAACCGCCGCCAGCAGCGAGCCCACATAGGGAATGAAATTCAGCGGGATGGAGATCACGGCGAGCAGCAGAGAATAAGGCAGGCCGATCAGCAAAAATCCGATGTATAGCAAGATGCCCAGCACCACATTAAGCAGGACACGTGTAACGATGAAGCCGCTGAGTGCAGAGTCGATATCCTTGAACATCTCCTGGCCTTCCTTGCGGTATTTCTTCGGAATCAGGCCCTGAAGAATCGGGGACAGCTTGTGCCCGTCCTTCAGCATGTAATAGAGAATGATCGGCAGGGTAGCGATAACCACGACAATACTGGAGATCACTGTGATCAGGTTGGACATCGAATTGGTCACCCAGTTAATGGCACTGTTCAAATACTCCGTCAGGCGTGTGGTCACATCCGTGTCACCCTTGAAGAAGCGGGAGAGTGACGGGTCGTTCTGCAGTTTGTTGAACTGGTTTTGTATACCCTCGACCAGATATGGCGTATTGTCGATGAAATTCTGGATTTGCTCGCGCAGTGTAGGCCAGACCAGCACCCAGAATAAGACGAACAGTCCGGCGAACACAAGATAAATCAGCAGGACGGACAGCCCGCGGTTAACATTTTTGGTCCCCAGATAGTTGACAATCGGCCGCAGAAGATAATACATAAAGCCCGACAGCATCATGGGTACGAGCAGCAGTTGAATGATAGATACCAGCGGTGTGAACAGAAAAATGACCTTCGAGCCCAGGTACAGAATCGTCAAAAAGGCGATAATGGCCAGGCAGGTCCGAAAATACTTGCTTTGAAGCACAGCAGCCCCCCCTATCTCTTAAGTTATGTTTATGTATACGTATCTTTATAACCCAATTAGAAGAGATTGATTCAGGCCTGACCGGGAGCCGCCGCCACATGCGGGATTCAAGCCACAGGCGGAGTGGTAATATCGCAGTAGCAGAGTGGAAATATTGCAGTAGCAGTAATAGGAGGGATGCCGCATGCCGACATTGGTATTGGGGATTTTTGGACACCGGAGTGATGCGGTGCTGGCGATCGAAGAATTGAAGAAGAGTGGGATCAAGGCGAAGCATATCTCAGCTGTCACGAAGCAGAAGAACACGCTGGAGATCATCAGCAAGGATGCCGCGATTGGAGAAGTGGAGACGGGGCAGGGGAATAATGGCTTGTACGGAACAGCCCGCGGGCTTGGGGTAGGCCTGGATATGGTCGCGGATTCTGCGGTCGCAGCAGGTCCGGCAGCCCGCAAGCTCGCGGGGGCGGATCTGGAGACAGACGGCCTTGCGGTCAGCCTGATCGGAATGGGGATTCCGCAAGATGACGCGGAGGCGTATGCGAAGCATGCTGATCTGGAGCATATTATTGTCATTGTCCTTCTGCCCGAAGAGGAGCTGCGGGAGAGAGTGCAGACCATATTTGCGAAGCATGATGTCATACCTTTGAATTAAGCGATGGATTCGGAAAATATAAGGGATCAACGCAGCCGGCGGGACTTTCGTCTGGCTGCTTTTTTTTTGCGGTTCTGTACGAACAGCACGGGGTCGATGCCGGGACCTACCTGTCCGCCGGTTTCCTTGGTCACCTGCTTGGCTTTTACCAGAGAGAAAAAAGCAAACAGTTCCCCGAGCACGCCAAAGCCGGCGGCAATAATCGCATAATCCTCTGCACTGAGCTCCTCGGTTTCTACTGGGCCGTCACTGCCGCTCCCTCCATGGCCGTTAATGCCGCCATTGCTGCCATTACCGCCGTTACCGCCCGCGCTGCCATATCCGTTGTTATTGTAATAGGCCATCTCCTGTTCACCCGCTTTTCCCCATATGTAATATAAATATGTCGCCCGCTGCCATTGTGAAATGGGCAATCGGGAGGTAATTTGCCGCACCGGATGATATAGTTACAAGGCTGAAATGAGCATAAATGAGCAGAGCATACGCGAATACTTACAGCAGTAGTGTATCCGGCTGGAATAGTAACCTCTTTACAGTTCATGAAAACGCTGTTACAATCATAAATGAGCACAAATGATCAACATCAGTCACAAGTGATTTGAATCCAGTCATCTTATCTTTCAATTCAGGTAGTTACTGTATATATAGGAATCCAGCAGCGGGTAGCTGCACATCCTAAGGAGTGAGCTGCATGTTTGAAGAAGAACGCAAACGGATGATTCTGCTGTTTGTCGAGAAGCATACAAGAGCTTCGGTTCAGGAGCTGGGCCAGGAGCTGTCCGTCTCGGAATCGACCATACGCCGGGACCTCAAGGAGCTGGAGGAAGCGCGGCTGCTGAAGCGTACGCATGGCGGGGCGGTATCCCTGCAGAGTGTGAACTTTGAAGCGGCGGTTACGGACAAGGAAGACCGGTTCCTGGAGGAGAAGCTGCGGATTGCCGGGAAGGCTGTGGAGATGATTGAGGATGGTGATGCCATTCTCCTTGACGGAGGTACCACTACCCTGCAGATTGCCCGGGCGCTGAAATCGTTCCGCAATCTCAAGGTCATTACCAACTCAATCATGGCGCTGAACGAGCTGAAGGACTGCCGCCATATTGAGGTGTCTATTACAGGCGGGATGCTAAGGCCGGATACCATGGCTTTTGTCGGACCAATGACCGAACGCTCGCTGGATATGGTGCGGGTGGATAAGGCTTTCCTTGGCACCAACGGGCTGGATATCCGCGAAGGGATTACGACGCCGAATATGCTGGAAGCGGCCACCAAGCGCAAAATGATCGCTGTAGCGAAGCAGACGATCCTGCTGGCCGACCATAGCAAGATCGGGCAGATCTCCTTCTGCAAGGTTGCAGATCTGCAGGAGATGGATCACTGCATTCTGGATACGGGCACACCGGATAGCTTCAGGAGGCAGCTTGAGAAGCTGGATGTGGATTATACACTGGTGTGACGGGATGGGAAGACAAACATTATAAATGAGGGATGAATGATGATCTATACTGTGACACTCAATCCTTCCGTCGATTATATCGTGGAGGTAGAAGAGTTAACACTAGGCGGACTCAACCGGATGAAGCGCGATATGAAGCTGCCCGGCGGGAAGGGAATCAACGTATCCCGCGTTCTGAAGCAGCTGGGCGTTGAGAATACGGCCACCGGATTTCTGGGCGGCTTCACCGGCGGATACATTGATACCTGGCTGGGCCAGGAGGGGATCTCCGGCGACTTCGTTCATATTGCGGACGATACCCGGATCAATATCAAGCTTAAGGCCGGGCAGGAGACAGAGATTAACGGAGCCGGGCCTGTCATTACGGAGACCGAGACGTCTTCGCTGCTGTTTAAGCTGGAAGCCCTGAAGCCGGGTGACATTGTGATCCTGTCAGGCAGCACGCCACCTTCGCTGGGTGGAGATTTCTACAGCAGACTGATTGCAGTATGCAGGCAGAAGGGCGCGGAGTTCGTTATTGATACGACCGGGCAGGCCTTGCAGGACGCCTTATCCCGGGGGCCGTTGCTGGTCAAGCCGAATCACCATGAGCTGGCAGAGCTGTTCGGTGTTCAGATCAGTACCAGAGAAGAGATTATCACTTACGGACGCAAGCTTCTTACGGGTGGTGCCAAGCACGTGCTGGTCTCGATGGCTGGCGAAGGCGCATTGTTCCTTACCGGGCAAGAAGTATACCATGCCAGCGCTCCTAAGGGCCAGGTGAGGAATTCAGTAGGTGCGGGAGATTCGATGATTGCCGGATTCGTGGGCACCTTGTCGCTGACAGGGAATGTGCTGGAAGCATTCCGTGCCGGTGTGGCATCAGGAAGTGCCACAGCGTTCTCCGATGATCTGGCAGACCGGGCATTGATTGAAGAGCTTCGTCCGCTTATTGCCATATCTCAGCTATGAATAACAGAGGTTAACAGGTTCAAGTACATTCGGGGAGTTGAGAATTGATGAAAATTACAGATTTAATGATACAGGAAACGATGATTATGGAGCTGCAGGCGACAACGAAGGAAGGGGTCATTGACGAGCTGATTGCCAGCCTCGCGGCCAGCGGACGCATCACGGATGCGAAGCTGTTCAAGGAGAAGATTCTGGAGCGTGAAGCCCAGTCCAGCACAGGCATCGGCGGAGGCATTGCTATGCCTCATGCCAAGACCAAGGCCGTTAGCGAAGCAACGGTAGTATTTGCGAAGAGCAGCGCCGGAATTGATTT
Source organism: Paenibacillus sp. FSL H8-0122 (assembly GCF_038005345.1). Classification (NCBI taxonomy): domain Bacteria; kingdom Bacillati; phylum Bacillota; class Bacilli; order Caryophanales; family Paenibacillaceae; genus Paenibacillus; species Paenibacillus sp. FSL H8-0122. The sequence goes on from NZ_JBBOTB010000001.1 coordinate 1,658,259, forward strand.
TGCCTCCCTGGATGAAGCGCCGGCCCACATATTCTTCATGATCGCCGCGCCGGACGGAGCTGGAAATATGCACCTGCGGACACTCGCTGCACTGTCCAGGTTGCTCATTGAAAGCGAATTCATCGAACAAATCATGAGTGCCAAGACCCCTGCCGAGGTGTCCGCCTTATTCGATGCCAAGCAAGCGGAGGCTGAAGCCCAGGCGGAAGCGGAAGCCAAAGCAGCGGCAGTGAAGGTTGCTCCTAAGGCAGCCGCACCGCAAGCTGAACCGGCTCGAATCATTACCGGGAACCCGGATTCACAGAGCTTCGTTGTTGCTGTAACAGCGTGTCCTACAGGTATTGCCCATACCTACATGGCAGAGGATGCCCTCAAGAAGAAGGCCAAGGAGATGGGTGTCAATATCCGTGTCGAAACGAACGGCTCGGAGGGTGCGCAGAATGTGCTGACCGCAGATGAGATCGCCCGGGCCAGCGGGGTCATTGTTGCCGCCGACAAGAACGTGGAGATGGAGCGCTTCAGCGGCAAGCCTGTGCTCCAGCGTCCGGTTAGCGACGGTATCCGCAAGTCAGAGGAGCTAATCCGGATTGCAGTTGCAGGAGATGCGCCTATCTACCGCGGCTCTGGTCGCAATGAAGAAGGCTCAGCGCCTGTGAAGTCCGGTTCTATTGGAAGCAAAATCTACAAAGACCTGATGAACGGCATCTCGCATATGCTGCCGTTCGTAGTCGGCGGAGGCATTCTGCTGGCGATCTCCTTCCTGATTGAACAGGTGGCCAGTCCCGACAATCCGCTGGTCAAGCTGCTGCAGAGCATTGGCGGCGGAGACGGAGCCTTCCACTTCCTGATTCCGATCCTTGCCGGATTTATCGCGATGAGCATCGGTGACCGGCCTGCGCTGATGCCGGGTATGGTCGGCGGTCTGATGGCCCTTAACTCCAATTCGGGCTTCCTCGGCGGTCTGGCTGCCGGGTTCCTGGCCGGCTACGTTGTGATTATGCTCCGCAGAGCCTTCTCGGGCCTGCCGCGCACACTGGACGGTCTGAAGCCGATTCTGCTCTATCCCGTATTCAGTTTGCTAATTACTGGCGCAGTTATGTTCTTCCTGTTCGATCCGTTATTTAGCTGGATTAACGGAGGATTGACCGATGCGCTTAACAATCTCGGTACCGGCAACAAGATTCTGCTGGGCTTGGTGCTTGGCGGGATGATGGCCATTGATATGGGCGGTCCGTTCAACAAAGCAGCCTACACCTTCGCTATCGGCGTGTTTACATCCAGCGGCAATACAAACGGAATGATGATGGCCGCAGTGATGGCCGGAGGGATGGTGCCTCCGCTGGCGATTGCCCTGGCCACCTCGTTCTTCAAGAATAAATTCACGGAGACCGAACGCAAATCCGGTGTAACCAACTATGTGCTGGGCTTGTCGTTCATCACCGAAGGGGCTATTCCGTTCGCTGCGGCTGATCCGCTGCGGGTGCTCACCTCCTGTATTCTGGGCTCTGCCGTAGCCGGCGGACTTACCCAGTTGTGGAACCTCAACGTTCCCGCACCGCATGGCGGTGTGTTCGTAGCCTTCCTGTCCAGCAATGCCGCGCTGTTTCTGCTGGCCGTGCTGATCGGTTCCGTGATTTCCGGTCTGATCCTGGGGCTCTGGAAGAAGCCGATCACAGCAAAATAACGTATCTTGCCTTTCCCTGGAACCGCCTGGGAGCAGAGACAGACCTCTGCTCCCAGGCGGTTTTTGCCATTTAGACCCTGTAACAGGACTGTTTTACGCTTGCCCCTCCAATTTGGTGTCTTATTTCGGTATAATTAAAAATATATATACAGAGAAGGCAAAGGAGAATGCGAAATGATTCTGCATAGAGGTGAGGTCTTATTCCGCCAGGGTGACGGCGGCCAGAACCTGTTCAAGGTGAAGAGCGGACTGTTCAAGGTCACGAGACTGCATGAGAACGGGAACATGGTATTGTTCAACCTGCTATATCCGGGTGAGACCGTTCCGCATCATTCCCTCATTTCGCCGAAGGAGGCGCATGGAACCGCAGTGGCAATGATGAAAAGTGAGGTCGAGCTGATTCCGGCTGCAGAATGGTACCGGGAGCTGAGGGAGAAGCCTGAGAAGGTGATGGAGATCGCCCTTTTGCTTCAGGAGAAGGTGCGGTTCATGCAGACGAGGCTCGATCATCTCACGGTTGGAACGCCGGGGGAGCGGATGGCCCTGCTGACCCGCTGGCTGACCGAATATTCTCATGGCGCACAGCTCACAGATCTGCTGACACAGGAAGAGATCGGACAATTGATCGGCGTCCGCCGCGAGACCGTCAACCGTCTGCTGCGGAATCCGGGCTGATTGCTTATTTTTAGTGGAAACTGTTTAGAGTGGCCCCTCCGCGTGGTATAATCTATTCAGAACATATCAAACTAAAGAAAGGATCAGGATACCATGTGTCCCCGAAGGACGATTCCCCAAAGGACGATTTGGAAACGTTATGATCTGTCTTATACTTAGCTTCCCTGTAGCATGTGCGCGAACCGTTGTTCATTGACGAAGCCGCTTCTGCGAAGGGAAGGAAGTATTGTATGCGAAGGAGCAACATCTCCTCCGGTATAACCCCTCGTAGAGGCTGGCACGAACGTCTAGCCGCCATATACGATAAGGGGAGACCGAGTAATGAGGAAACAAGACAGTGGCATGAGTTTGCCGCTCCGGTTAGCTATTATTTTGACCGGAACACTATTGCTTGCATTTACGTATTATCACATTAATTATCAGAACCACTTGACCGAAGGCGGATTCGTAGGATTGTCGCTGCTCGGCAAGTATGTACTGGGGATTTCACCATCACTTAGCATCCTGATTTTGGACATTCCGGTACTCATCATCGCAATCATTTTCAAAGGAAAATCATTCGTAGTGAACACCTTCATCTCCGTAGTGGCCTTCACGGTATTCTACGGGCTGATGGAACGCTATTCCGGCTGGGTTATTGACCTGCAGGATAACTTGCCGGTTGCGGCGCTGTTGTCCGGGGTATTGACAGGTCTGGGCGCAGGAATGGTCCTGCTGGGCGGCGGGGCGAGCGGCGGGGACGATATTTTGTCCGTGCTGATCAGTGAATGGAAAGGTATTAAGGTAGGAACCGTATTTATCCTGATGGATGTAATCGTTCTGGCTTTCTCCCTCTTCTATATGCCGTTAAGAGAAACCCTGTACACTGTGATGGCTGTAGTTGTAGCCGGTTATGTAATCACTTTTACAACCTCTCTGGGCAGACGGAAGCTGGTTCAGGCACCTAAGATTCCGTCCGCACTTGCCAAGACTCAGGAAGGTACAGTGAATGTGAATAATGCAATGTGAACTCCGTGAACCACGGGGATGATAAAAGGTCAGCGGACTACCGTCCGGCTGGTCTTTTTTTTGTGCGGTAAGATTAGTCTGTTGACTGCTTCACCGCGGACAGCAGCAGGAACATCGGACGCCGCGTCTCCTCCTGCCAGGCCGGATTCTTCTCCAGCATCTCAGGGGTTGGCTGCAGCTCAGACAGCTGCTTCAGGACGAAGCCGGAATGGAGCAGCGTACCCAGGTAGGTGGCGGTGGTCCGGTGGTATTTGGCAACCTCGTGTTCGAGAAAATCAGCCAGTCTTAGCCCTTCGAGATGGTAGTTGTCCACGGGCCAATGCTGCTTCTTCCCGTCCGGGCTGTAATGCCAATCCTGCGCGGCGAGAGCGGTGAAGATCGGATGCTCCACAGAGAAGACAAAGGCTCCCCTGGGCTTCAGGCAATGCCGGACCTGGCGGCAGAGACTGCCGAAATCTTCAATATAGTGGATCGCCAGCGAGCTGATCACGGTATCAAATTGCTCTGCCCCGAATGCGGCATCCTCAATCGCGAGCTGGAGATACTCAATCTTCGGGTCGTCTGTCATCGCACGGGCACGCTCCAGCATATTGGCGGAGAGATCTATGCCTACGACGGAAGCCGCCCCCTGCTCCCGGGCATACCGGCAGTGCCAGCCGAACCCGCACCCCAGGTCAAGCACCCGCTGGCCGGACAGATCAGGCAGCAGGGTACGGAAGACCTCCCATTCTCCGGCAGCCTCCAGTCCGCCCGTAGAGCGGGGCATCTGGCTGTAATTCTCAAAAAAACCCGCGTCGTCATACTTATTTTGCTTCATTTCTTGAACCTCCCACATCCTTGTATTACAGAAAGTATAACGCAGATGGGACGGGGGTGCAGCCTTAAGAATGCTTTATTACCCTTGGGTCCGGTAGCGGATAATCAGCAGGACTACCGTTGTTACAACGGCTAGTGATAAGGAATTGGTGATCAGAAAAGCAAATCCGACCCCCTGCGCGGCCAGGTTAACCGCATAAGCCTCCATAAGTGCGATGCCCAGCAGCATCAGCAGGTAAGATTTCAGACTGAGATCTGCAACAGAACGGGTCCTGAGGATCTGCACAATCTGCGGAATCCAGCCTACAGAGAGAATAAGACCGCCAACCAGCTGCATAACTGTGAACACCATTCATACACCCCGCTATTCTTAATTTCGTATTAGTACGATGTATGCTCTAGGGGAAATGGAGGTTCAGACAAAAAAACCGCCATCCCTCGGGAGGGACGGCGGTTCACCCGGCAGGCATCTGCCCGGGTCTAGGATTGCTTCAGTTGGATAAGCTGCTTCAGCAGCTGCTGCGTGTCGTCTACAGGAAAGGCTTCCTGCAGCACTTCATTAACGGTCTGCTTCGCCCGGTCAACCTTATCTTGCCCAATGGCAGTCAGGGACGTATAGATGCTTCTGCGGTCTGCCTCGCAGGACTTGCGCTCCAGCGCTCCGCAGCCCTTGGCTTCGAAGCGGCTGACCAGCCGGGACACAGCACTCTGGCTAAGCCCGACCATCGATTCCAGCTGCTGGAGCTTCAGCTTTTGCTCAGGGGCTTCGGACAGAAACAGCAATACATAGAATTCCTTAAGCGATAACTCATAGTTCTCGGTCAGCTTCGCTTCAAGGACTGCGGCCACCTTCATCTGTATCAGAGAGAGCGATAACCAGCTGTTAATCAGATCATTTGAAGGGGGGTTAGTCATGTCTTCATCCTCCCGGTGTATACCTGTAATGAATAGTAGTTGTTATACAGTATACCATCACCATAGGCAAGCTGCTGACGAATTGTCCTTAACGCGGGAATCCTAATGCGTACTGCTTAGGTATATCTGCGTCTTTACGCAGTGTCACACCGGCTTCCAGCGTCCAGTAAGGATTACGGAGCATTCCCCGGCCCACCGCTACCAAGTCAGCTTCTTCATTGCTAATGACGGCGTTGGCAAGAACCGCTTCATCCAACCGGCCGACAGCAATCACCGGCACGTTCAGCTCCTCGCGGATGGTTCTTGCCAGCGGTAACTGATAGGCTGCATGGTTGCCCGGTCCATTCTCTGCGTCAACTGCTCCCTCACCGCCTGAACTGATATGGAAAATATCGGCTCCGGCTTCCTTATAGGCTCTGCTGATCTCCAGACCTTCTTGGAGGCCGTAGCCGCCTTTCACATATTCTCTGGCGGAAATCCGCATGATCAGCGGCATATCCTCAGGCATCACGCTCTTGGCGGCAGCGATTACCTCCCGGCCGAACAAGGTCAGGTCCTGTCCGTACTCATCAGTCCGTTTGTTGGTCAACGGCGAGTGGAACTGGTGAATCAGATAACCGTGGGCGCCGTGCAGCTCAATAGTGTCGAACCCGGCCTGAACCGCACGCTCTACGCCCCGTTTGAATTTCTGGACCATATCTTGTACTTCCTCTGTCGTCAGGGCATGAGGAGTCTTGGAGTTGCCGTCAAAAGGAATAGCCGAAGAGGAGACAGGAACTTTGGCATCCTCCGCTTTGCGCCCGGCATGGGCCACCTGAATTCCGATTTTGGCTCCATGGGCATGACTGGCTTCCACAATCCGCGCCAGCGCAGGAATCTGCTCATCAGACCAGACGCCCAGATCATAATCGGTAATCCGGCCGTCCGGGTCCACATCCGCCATCTCGACAATGATCAGTCCGGTGCCGCCGACAGCGCGGCTTACATAGTGGTTGTAATGCCAGTCGTTAGCGATGCCATCCTTATTGGTAACTGAATATTGGCACATGGGCGGCATCACCACCCGGTTCTTCAGTTTTAAATTTTTATACTCATAGGGGGTGAACAGATCTTTCGTCATGAATGTCGCTCCTTCGTTCTATATGGGATGGATAAACAATAAATGCATGCGCATGCATATAAATATAAGCCGTAGGTTTCTGCCTGTCAAGTCAGCTGGATTAAAATTTGCAATACTGCATATACGTTGTAAGTTTCAGAAATAGCTGTGCGAGTTTACAATTATTATATTGAAAACAATAAAGGGGGATCGCCATGGAGCTGCTGACCATTGTTAAAGCAATCATCCTGGGCATTGTAGAAGGGCTGACCGAATTTGCTCCGGTATCCTCGACAGGCCATATGATCATCGTTGATGATATGTGGCTTAAATCGCAGGAGTTCCTGGGGAAGTACACGGCCAACTCCTTCAAGGTAGTGATTCAATTAGGCTCCATTCTTGCGGTGGTCATTATTTTCCGTAACCGGTTCATTGATTTGCTGGGCCTGAGGAAGCTTAGCCGCCAGGATCTGGCCGTAGTGCCGGAAGGGCAGCGGCAGGCTCCGGTTGAAGGACGGCTGAAGCTGACGCATATCCTCGTTGGACTGCTGCCTGCCGGTATTTTCGGATTTCTGCTGGAGGATTACATCGATGAGCATCTGTTCTCTACCTTTACTGTGCTGATTGGACTTGTGGTAGGAGCGTTGTTCATGATCTGTGCTGACCGTTTTGCGCCTGCGAATGCCCGGACTGAGAGTGTGGACCAAATTACATATAGGCAGGCGCTATCAGTCGGATTGATTCAATGTATCTCCCTGTGGCCGGGCTTCTCGCGGTCCGGCTCGACGATATCCGGCGGGGTTCTGCTGGGCATGAGCCACCGTGCGGCAGCCGATTTCACCTTCATCATGGCGGTACCGATTATGGCCGGGGCAAGCCTGATTTCACTGCTGAAGAACTGGCAGTATTTTACGCTGGATGCCTTGCCGTTCTTCATTGCCGGCTTCATTAGCGCCTTCGTATTCGCACTGGTATCGATGCGTTTCTTCCTGAAGCTGATTAACCGGATCAAGCTGTTGCCCTTCGCAATCTACCGGATTGTGCTTGCCGGTGTGGTCTATCTGATCTGGTTCTGATTTCTCCGCGCCTCAGAGTCTAAGCTGCTCCTCCTTCATGGGGATGCGGCTTTTTTTGGCGTTCTGCTATAGGGAATCTGTATAGCCGGATTGCGTGGAAACTGTTGCAGGGCGCGGAAGCCGTGCAGTAAGATGGCATCAGATTAAGGCTTGCAGGCATAAGCGATAAACAACTATACAGAGGAGTGGACACCTATGAGTAAAGGAATCAATACAAGCAGCCTCGGTTATCCGAGAATCGGCAAGAACCGTGAATGGAAGAAAGTGCTGGAGGCTTATTGGGCCGGCAAAATCGATGAGCAAAGCTTCCGCTCGCAGATGGAGGATATTCAGCTTCAGCATTTGCAGACCCAGCAGCAGGCCGGAATTGATCTGATTCCTGTGGGCGACTTCACCTTCTATGACCATGTGCTGGATACTGCCGCCATGTTCGGGATCGTACCGGCGCGTTATGGATATAAGGGCGGAGAGATTCCGCTGGATCTGTATTTTGCAATGGCGCGCGGCAATGCAGAGGCTCCGGCCTGTGAGATGACCAAATGGTTCAATACGAATTACCATTACATTGTACCTGAGATCGGCAGCCTGTCCCCGGTATTGACAGCGAATAAACCGCTGGCCGCCTACCGCTTCGCCAAGGAGCGGGCAGGCATTGAGGGCAAGCCGGTTATAGTCGGACTGTATACCTTCCTGAAGCTGTCCAAGGGCTTCCCTGCAGCAGACATCGCCGCCATTGCCGCACGCTTCCTCCCGCTGTATGTGCAGCTGCTGCAGGAGCTGAAGGCGGAAGGAGTGGCCTGGGTACAGATCGATGAACCGGCGATTGTTACCGGCTTAACGGCTGAGGATACCGCGCTGCTGCAGAACATTTACGGTGAGATTACTGCGGCCGTACCTGGTCTGAACCTGATGCTGCAGACGTACTTCGAAGCTGCGGAGCCGCTTGAAGCATTGCTCGCGCTGCCTGTGCAGGGTCTGGGTCTTGACTTCGTCCATGACGGCGGCAAGAATCTGGAGTCGGTTGCACGCCTCGGGTGGCCGCAGGATAAGACACTCGGAGCCGGTATCCTTGACGGACGCAACATCTGGCGCGCCGATACCGATGCCAAGCTGGAGCTGGTAGAGAAGCTGCTGACCTATGTGCCTAAGGAGCAGCTGATTCTCCAGCCAGCGTCAAGTCTGCTGCATGTGCCTGTAACAGTTGAGGGGGAGGTCAAGCTGAAGGCTGCGGTTAAGAACGCCTTGGCGTTCGCCAATGAGAAGCTGGCCGAGCTGGTTCTGATTGCGGCAGCCGCTAATGAAGGAAGAGAGCGTTATGCCGCCGAGCTGGAGCGCAGCCGTGAGGTGCTGGCCGTATTCCGTGCCCTGCCGGAGCGCGGGCGTAAGGATGTAGCGGAGCAGGTGCGTGCCCTTGCCCAGCTGCCGGACCGCCGCAGCCTTCCGTTCGCCGAGCGTGTCAAGGTTCAGCAGGAGAAGTGGCGTCTGCCGCTGCTGCCGACCACGACCATCGGCAGCTTCCCGCAGACGGCTGAAGTCCGCCAGGCCCGTCTGAAATGGCGCAAGGGAGTCTGGAACCAGGAGCGTTATGACTTGTTCATCAAGCGGCAGATCGCTGAAGCGATTACGCTTCAGGAGGAGCTTGGTCTGGATGTGCTGGTACACGGAGAGTTCGAGCGTACGGATATGGTGGAATTCTTCGGGGAGAAGCTGGCCGGCTATCTGTTCACCGCAGGCGGCTGGGTTCAGTCCTACGGCTCACGCTGCGTGAAGCCGCCGGTCATCTATGCCGATGTTGCCTTCATCGAGCCGATGACCGTCAAGGAGAGCGTGTATGCCCAGTCACTGACGAAGCTGCCTGTTAAGGGAATGCTGACCGGACCGGTCACGATCCTGAACTGGTCCTTTGTCCGCGATGATCTCAGCCGCGAGGCGGTGGCTGGACAGATTGCCCTCGCCCTGCGTCATGAAGTATCCGCACTGGAGGAGGCTGGGATCGAGATGATCCAGGTCGATGAGCCGGCGATCCGCGAAGGCCTGCCGCTGAAGGCGAGAGATCATGAGTATTATCTGAACTGGGCGGTGAAATCCTTCCGGACCGCCACGAATCATGTCAAGGACACCACACAGGTGCATACGCATATGTGCTACAGCGAATTCAATGACATGATCGGTTCGATCTCGGCGATGGATGCGGATGTCATCTCCATTGAGACCTCGCGCAGCCATGGTGAGCTGATCGTCAGCTTCGAGGAGCAGGAATACGACAAGGGAATTGGACTGGGTGTGTATGATATCCACAGTCCGCGCGTACCGGTGGTAGAGGAGATGACTTCGGCCATCGAACGTGCGCTGCGCGTGCTGGATGTCCAGCAGTTCTGGATTAATCCCGACTGCGGACTGAAGACACGGGGCTGGGAAGAGACCACAGGCGCACTGCGTAATATGGTGAAGGCTGCGGTCCTGGTGAGAGAGCAGCACGGCGCAGTGACCCGTTAACAGCCGGAGTTGTTCCGTTTAAGATCCTTAGATTCGCACAGAAAAACCACTGCAAGCGGGAGAGTACAGTCTCCGGCCAGCAGTGGTTTTATTTTTGCAGGAAACACTTGATAATAATTCTCATTCTTGATAGAATGAGAAAAGAAAGAAGGAACCTGTGGAGGGCTCCTTCAACTTCTGCAATCATTCATTATTTGCTTTCGAAGGTTTTGCAATCTGTTTCCTCAGATTGTGTAGGCTGCTTGGAGCTGTGGTAAGCAACGAAGATCGACTCAGCGTTGCATTTGTTCTCTTCAGCCCAGTAGGTGCAAGAATTAACTGCGCACAATACGTCTTTTGCCATGAGGGTTCACCTCCTCTTGTAGTAGTAGGCATCATAAATCGGCAAGAAATCAATTACAGCTGCCCGGGCAAGGTGGAGCTTGTCCGAATAGCGCCATAACCTTATTCTATGCGAATAGGGTTTTTGGTGTTTTTTTGCCGTTTTATCATCGTAATTGTAACAAATAAAGAGGCAATACGCAAACAGGACCACACTTGGCTATCTATGGCTGAATGGTCTTATTTGTTATTTTCCGTAAATGGCTGCAACCTTCCAGCTTTTGGAACGTCAAGAGGGATAAGCGCGGAACGGACCGATACAGATAACGGCCTTTCGCCGCGGAAGCTGAAACACAGGAAGCAGTATACAATTACACTTGATGGAGGAATGAGCATGCGAAAATGGGGTCTGCATTACTTGTTGTATCTAGTGGTTGTAGCCGTGGTTCTAACGGGCTGCGGCGCGTCGAGTAGCAATTCAGATTCGGCCGCGAATACAGAAAGCGCGTTCAGAAATGAAGCAGCATCAGACGGATCGGCGGAGAGTGCGCCTGCTGCGGTGGAGGTCAAGGAGGATAGTCTAACCTCGAATACTGCGATGGCTGTTAATGATCAGGCTGACCAGAAAGGCGGCGGCGGAAATTCGGCAGTCCCTGGGGCGGGGGCTGAGCAAGGGACAGATGCTTCTGCCGGATTCACCGGAACCGATGTGGTAGCAGGGCTGAACAAGAAGCTGATCTACAAGGCGAACCTCAATATGGAGGTAAGCGACTACGGGGCAGCGCAGACTGAAGTGCGGAATATGGTTACTCTGGCCGGGGGCTACATTATCGAATTCTCAGAGAATATGTCTGAATATGAACAGGGCGGAACCTTTATCCTAAAAGTGCCTGCGGCGGGCTTCTCTCCGTTCCTGAACAATCTGGAGAAGATTAAGCACGAGAAGCTCCAGAGAAGCATCCAGGGGCAGGATGTGTCGGAGGAATATGTGGACCTGGAGTCACGCCTTAAGGCGAAGCAGATGATGGAGGCGCAGTATATCGATTTTATGAAAAAAGCAACCAAACCGGCCGATCTCGTCCAGTTCGCTAACCAGCTTGGGGAAATTCAGGAGCAAATCGAACAGATCAAGGGCAGAATGCGGTATATTGATCAGAATGTATCTTTCTCTACAGTGGAGCTTCGCCTATACCAGACGGAGAAGAGTCTCACCCTTACGAAGACCAATGCCCAGGGACCGCTGGGTGTACGGGCTTCAGAAGCGCTGAATGGCAGCATGAAGGCGTTGTCTGTGATGTTCCAGTGGCTTGTTGTGGTACTGGCGGCTGCTCTCCCCGTCCTGCTCGTAGCTGGAGTGGTGGTTGCGCTGGTGCTCTGGTTACGGCGAAGCTTCAAGCGGCGGCAACCTGCGCACCCTGAACAAGTGCGGTTGGGCGGTAAGCATCTGCCGGGCCGGGAATCGCAGCCTCATCCTGAGAGTGCACCTATAGTACCAACTGCACCGGAAGAGGAGAATACGGATAAGCAGAACAAGTAGAAGCTGTACCGGTAAAGATAAGGATCATTTGTAAAGAATAAAGCCTCCCTACCCGTGAATCCGGGCTGGAGGCTTTGTTCTTGTTCAGGAAATGCAGGCGTGTGGTCCGAATGTATGCGAAAAACAGCATACATTGTGCTAGCGCGCAGGTAAGTGCTTAAAGCTGTCCATTAGAGGAGCAGACAAACCGGACCTCCAGCCTTAAGCATGCTGGAAGAGCACGCGGTACTCGCCATAGCCTTCCTTCTCCAGATCCTCCTTGGGAACAAAGCGCAGAGCTGCCGAGTTGATACAGTACCGCAATCCGTTCGCTCCGGGGCCGTCATTGAATACATGGCCCAAGTGGGAATCCGCTGTCTTGCTGCGTACCTCGGTGCGGACCATCAGGTGGCTGAGGTCGGTTTTCTCCTTGACCGCATAGTCCCGGATCGGACGCGTGAAGCTCGGCCAGCCGCAGCCGGAATCGAACTTATCCTCTGAGCTGAACAGCGGCTCCCCGGAGACAATATCCACATAGATCCCGTCTCCGTGGTGATCCCAGAATTCGTTGCGGAATGGAGATTCCGTAGCGCTGTTCTGCGTTACTTCATATTGAAGCGGAGTCAGGCGCTCCTTCAGGCTCTGCGGGTCCTCCTTATGCGTCCAGTGAGCTTCGATGAATGCTTCCCGGCCCGAACCCTTGCGGTAACGCTTGTAATGGGCTGGATTCTTGTGATGATAGCCCTGATGATATTCTTCGGCTGGGTAGAAGGGCTTAGCCGGAAGAATAGGCGTCACAATGGGAGCAGAGAAGCGTCCGCTGGCCTGAAGGGCCGCCTTGGAAGCCTCTGCTTGCTGGCGCTGCTCCTCCGAATGGGTGAAGATTGCCGTTCCATAAGAAGTGCCGCGGTCATGGAATTGCCCTCCGGCATCGGTAGGGTCAATCTGCTGCCAGAACAGCTCAAGCAGCTTGCTATATGGGAAAATATCCGGATTGAACGTAATCTGTACCGCCTCAACATGTCCGGTGGTTTCCGAGCATACTTCCTCGTAGGTCGGATTCACAGTATGTCCGCCTGTATAACCGGAGATAATCTTGACAATGCCCGGAAGCTCTTCAAAAGGGGATACCATACACCAGAAGCATCCACCGGCGAAGGTGGCTTGTTCGGTCTTGAAATTTATAGAATCAGCTTGAAATTCACTCATTGTTATCCCTCCATCTGTAGAATGCAATTAAATAGATCACAATTTAATTATAAATCAAATAGAGGCTTACTGCCAGCATACCGGAAATTCTTGAAGCGTCAGCGGCCCGCAGAAGGACGGCGGCGCATGGATAATCCGGCTACAGCCAGTACGGCAATATACAAGATTATAGCTACAGCTGCACTTCGCGGATGCTGGAACATCTGTCCTCCCAGGAAGGCGTAGAGGGCGATGCCGGGAATTTTGCCAAGTGCGGTGGCTCCAAGATAGCTCCAGAAAGGCAGTCCGGCGGCACCGGCGTAGATATTCACAGCCATCTGCGGAATGAACGGTGCCAGGCGGGCGATCACTACAGATGCAAAAGGACGCTGCTGCACAGCAGACACAAATCTGTCCAGCGCCGAAAAGCTGCTTAGATAGGCCATCGATTTGCTCCGGAACATGGATGTAACGACTCCATAGACAAGGGCTGCCGCGATCGTAGTAGCACTCCAGCAGATTAACGCTCCTGCGAAGCTTCCATAAGCATACCCGAACAATCCGATAATCAGCTTGTAGGGCAGGACCGGAAATAAGGCCAGCACTGTAGCGGCGAGCATGGACAAATACAAAGGATGATCCTCTCTAAGCCAGGCCAGGAGTTCATACCTGTAGATAAACGCGAGGATTATGCACGAAACATACAGAACAACCGTTAGCCATTTTCTCATTATACTATGCCCCTTCTTCACTCCATCCATTTCATCATACTGAAAAAAAAGCAATTAAAGCAATTATTGAAGCAAAGATCATTGTTCCCGCAGCATGTCACGGTATAATACATCTATAAGGGAATAGAAATTCCCCCAATATGTAAGGGAGATGCTGTTAATGAAACTACCTGTCCGCAAAAGAGTGGCAATGATCGGCATAGGCGATATTGCCCGTAAAGTCTATTTGCCGCTGCTCTCCCGGCATGATCAGGCCGAGGTGGTGGGAGTGCTCAGCCATTCCTTTGCTACGGTCGAGCGGGCAGTCCAGGCTTATCGCCTTCAGCGGGGGACAACCGAGCTTACGGAGCTGCTGTCCTGGGATCTGGATGCTGTGTTCATACATAGTCCTACAACTACGCACTATGAGCTGGTTACCTCTTGTCTGGAGCATGGGGTGTCCGTGTATGTGGACAAGCCGCTCTCCTATGATCTGGAGGAATCCCGCCGGATGGCAGAGCTTGCTGAGAACAAGGGGCTGCTGCTGGGAGTGGGCTTCAACCGCCGCTATGCCCCGATGTATGCCGCCGCCAAATCCTGGCTGCATAAGGCCGGAGGCATCAGCCAATCCACTGCTGTCAAACACCGGACGAAGCTGCAGCAGGGCAGCAGCCATGAGACGATCCATGATGATCTAATCCATATGCTGGATCTGCTGCTCTGGCTGTCCGGTGGGGATTATGAGCTGCTGCACACCAGCCTGAAGGCGGATACGGAGGGGCGGCTTCTGCACGCCTCAGGAATGCTTGGCTGGGAGAACGGGACCACCGGCCATTACAGCATGGTCCGGGATGCCGGGGCCGATCTGGAGAAGCTGGAGCTGCACGGACATGGCAGATCGGTTGAGGTGACCGACATGGAACGGGTTATATTATATGAACAGGGCTCGTTGCCGCGCACTCAGAACTTCGGCAGCTGGGATACAGTACTGGAGCGCAGAGGCTTCAGCGGCGCGGTCAGCCATTATCTCAGCAATATAGCGACACCGGAGCAATGCGGTATTTCCGCTTCGGCCGTATTGCCGAGCCATGAATTAGCAGCAAGACTAAGCCGCTGAGCGGTCAGATTCGCAGCAGAGAGGAGAACAACATGGAGGATTATGACAACAAGTCGATGGAAGAGAGGATTATCGAGAGCTATAAGCGGGACGAGGAAATGATGATTCTCGTATTTGCCCAGTGGTGTGTGAATAATAAGCTGGACCCGCATGCCCTGTATCTGCAGGCTTATCCGCAGCAGGAGGGCAATCAGGCGCTGGCCAATGCGCTGGCCCTGACGGTATCTGAGGAGGAGGCCGGCTTCATCTCCGATGATACGGTGCTGGGCGTACTCTCCCTATATAGCAACGATGATCTTGCCTATGTGGTTACAGAGGCTATCCAGCTAAGACGCAGGGCAGAAGACACCAAGGATTGAGAGCGTAAATATAATAATTGGGGTTAATGAACTTTTTTTTGGCAAACGATGTTCATTCCAGAATAAATGTGGTAAAATTATATATACTAACTAATTGTAAGCTTCATAAGTGAGAGGTGATAACCATGGAAGAACATCAATTGACGATGTGCCCGAGATTTGAGACGGCTTTTTCGTTTCTGGGCAAGCGTTGGAACGGACTCATTATTCAGACCTTGATGAGCGGCCCCAAGCGGTTCAAGGATATTTCCGGACTGATTCCGTCAATGAGCGATAAGATGCTGTCCGAGCGCATGAAGGATCTGGAATGCGAGGGCATTCTGGTACGTCATGTGTACCCGGAGACACCGGTGCGCATTGAATATGAATTGACAGTGAAGGGCCGTGCACTTGAGCCGGTCATGCAGCAAATCCAGTCCTGGGCCGAGAGCTGGGTGGAGTAGCAGTAGCGTAATATATTTTTGATGACAGCCTCTTGCCGGGTATGCGGGTAAGGGGCTTTTCATATGCTGTTCTGCTTGTTTATGCAGATTTTGCCCAAATAAACCTTGCACTTAGGCCCTACCTGTGTAATATAATAGAACATACTAAATATTACGGATGCGTGGAAGCGTTAACAAAAGGTGGAAAAGCCCAGGGTTATGCGGCAGGCGGATGCTTACGAGATGTGTTTTGGACGATGCTGAGGGAAGGAAGCGGAGGGCTCACACAACTTTTAGGAGGCGAGGACCATGACCATCACCTTGTTTTCCCGGGAAATAACCTATGGAAAAAAGGATGTCGCCGAACTGGAGACTGCTTCGATTAAAGTACAGCTGATCTATGACAAGGTGCTGTTCATGCTTCATAACCATCTCCCGGATTCTCTGTGGGATGCGTGGATCGGTGTGCCCTATGAGATCATTTCTTCTCTATATAAAGGGGACAATGACAGCGGGAGCGTGTTTCAGAAATGGATTCAAGGCCCGTCCGGCTGGAAATGTATCGGCTGTGAACGGCATTGTCTGGAGCCGGTAGCGGTTAACGAAGGGAGTGGCCCAAATGTTCAGCGCCGCTTTACTTTTCATAATGGAATTAGCCAGAGCATGGTACTTCAAGCTGTGATATGGTCCATGTATGAGAATACCCGGCTGCTCCAGCCTTACCTGGGGGAGGAGGCTTTTCTGAGTGAGGAGGATATGGAGCTGATCTCTGTATATTTCGTGCCCACCTATCTTACCCCGGCACCGCTGAGCGAATTGAACAAACCGGCCAAAGAATATAAGGATAAGAACATCAGAGTGTATCAGGAATGGATCTCTGCCCCCGATCTGGTGCTGCAGTGGAACGGCGGCCTGACCGAAGGCAGATGGATGACGGGTGTCTATGTGGATCATTCACGGTTCGCCGGACTTGGCCCCTACCTGAAGGATGCGCAGGGCAAGCGGACTTATATGCAGGCGACGGTTCAATAAAAAAGGTAAACTCGAAAAAAGATTTGAACTTGAAGCCAGGTCGTCGCTGCGGTGAACATTTGGACTTCCGGCCGCTGTTGTGTTTGGATTCCCCGATACAAACCGCTCTTTGCGGTAGAAATCCAAACACAAAGGCGATCGCTCCGCTCCTCCAGTTCCAAATTTCCCCTCCGCTTCTTTTGCTTTTTTGTTTAAATTCTTTATTTCTACTTCTAGTGACTCACAACAGCAAAAGCGGCTCTAGTCCGCCCGGTTATTCCTCCGCCGGATCAAGTACACTGTGCTTAAGATGACCAGTCCTGCTGTAACGGAAATGATCAGAATCACCTTCCCGTTCGCGCCGCTGGTAGCTGCTGATTGGGCGGCTGGATTCACGAAAGTAATGATAAGGATGCAGGCCGCCACCACAATCGCCAGAACTGCACCCGCTATGCTTCTCCCGTTCACTCCGCTTTGCCCGCCACCCGGTCCCACATATGCACCGCTCCAGATCAGCCGTACGAGATAGGAACCCACACCCAGCATGAAAATTGCGTAATTACTAAGCGGATATTCCAGCCACTTCATTCCGTAGTTGTGCAGCCCCATGTCTGCCAGCAATAAGAATGCCACCAAAAGAAATGCCTGATTCCCCGCCTTGTGCCGCTTCTGCAATTGTCTCTCATCCAGGTTCGTTCTGTTCATCCTTCGTTCCCTCCCAAAATAATTGATCCAGCGTCTTCCCAAGTGTTACACAAATGTCTATGCACAACCTCAGAGTGGGGTTATAATCACCGTTCTCAATCGCAATAATTGTCTGCCTTGTGACCCCCACGGCATCTGCGAGCTGTTTTTGCGACATGTCCTTTGCCGCTCTGGAGGCTTTGAGCCTCAGATTTTTCCCCATTCCCTCACCTCCCGTATATTGTAAAATATATAAAACAAAATGTCTAGTATACTTAACATTTTAAATACAAAAAGTTCGCGTTCATTAAAATTTGTTATATTCAGTGCGTACAATCACAAGTTCCGCCTAAGGCCAGTGATAAGGTGTAGAAGTGAAAAGAAGCACAAACCTACATCTAACCTGAGGAGGGGCCAACATGGCGTCCAATCAATTAAACGATACAACAATTCATCCCGGGTTCACCCCGGAAGCAATGGTCAGAGATATTGTTCTGCAGTTCCCCAAAGCAGCTGATTATTTCAAGGCACAACGGATTGATTTCTGCTGCGGAGGTGCAAAGCCGCTGGCTGAAGCCGCTGCCGAGAAGGGTCTTGACCCGGAAGCAATGGTTCAGGAGCTGAACACGCTGCAGCAGCAGCATCCGGTTCTGGAAGAGGATACCGCCTGGAACGAGGCTTCGTCAGAGGAACTGGTGGATTATATTGTGAACAAGCATCACCGCTACCTGCGTGAAGAGCTTCCGCTAATCAGCCAAAATGTAACCAAGGTGTTCCGCGTTCACGGTGAGGATTCACCGCACCTGGGAGAGATGCATCGTCTGTTCAATATGCTGCGTGAAGAGCTGCTGCAGCATACGGCGAAGGAAGAAGAGAGTGAATTCCCTAAGATGCTGGCCTACACTCAGAACCCAACCGAAGAAGGACTTACTGAGCTGCGCGGATTGCTGCATAATCTGGAAGCCGAGCATGACGGAGCCGGAGAGATTCTGCGTGAGCTTCGCAGAGTAACTAATGATTACACGCCGCCCACGCATGCCTGCACGACCTATCGCTTAACCTATGCCCGTCTTGAAGAACTGGAAGGCATGACCTTCGAGCATGTACATCTGGAGAACAATATTCTGTTCCTGCGATATCAATAGGGTTACAAAGTTCAACTAGTTAACCCAGTTAACCGGGTTAACTGGGTTAACTTTCATCAATGTATGTGGTATACTCGATTCAGAAACAGCGAACAATGCAAAGAGAGCCGTGCTACCAACACGACTCTCCGTTTGCAACAGCCGCTTTTAAGGGCGGAGGCTTGGAATATGGTTTAGCAGAAATAGACCGCTACCTTTGACCAGGGCGGTCTATTTCTTATTGAGGTAGTTCAGCAGAGCAATAATGAACATGCCGAACATGAACATCAGTGACAACGCTTGATAAACCTCCATTGGCCTCACCTCCCTTCTGGGAGATTAGCCGACCGCCCTTGTAAGCCTTCTATTGCTTCTGCGATTATAGCATGAGACCTAATAATTTGGAAGATTATGCCGATGAAAAATGATTTGAGAACCCTTCCTCTATGCGTTATCCTTAAAGAGTCCGGGAAAATACATATGAAGGCGGTGCCGCGGGATGTCCACGAAATGGATGCGCTTCATGCTGTGCCTTCTCTTGCTGGCCGCGGCAAGCGGTTGTGGCTTGGGATCAGGGAATGGCGGCAGCAGTAACGGGGGACAGGGATTAACCTTTTCGGTCAAGGTAGGTGACAGCGAAATGGCCGGGAGCTCGGCCAGATTGCTTAACGAAGCTTACGTGCCCGGAAATTCAATGATAGAGCTGTTCAAGAAGAGCGGCGTTGTTACATTTTCAGCAGATGGAGCTAATATTCTTGAGGTGAATAAGGTCTCCCTGGGTCCGGATATGAGCTGGGAGGTTCAGGTGAACGGCAAGAAGGTTCAAGAGCTGAATACGACCTTGGAGCCGGGTTCGGCCATTACAATGACAGCAGGTCCTGCCGGAACCGGAAAGATGTTTCAGCCTGTTATCATCACTGTGAACGGGGGGAGCGAGCAGCCGGAGCTGACCCATTCGCATGTGCTTTCTTTTATGCAGGATATGTCGGTCAAGGGACTGCTCAAGAACAGCGGTATGGTCCGGCTTGCCGAGGATAACCGGACGGTGCTCACCGTGATGGAATATACCCCGCTTAGCAGCGAGGAATGGAGACTGAAAGTCAACGATAAAGGTCTGCTCGGTAATGGAGTGGACATGAAGCTCAGTCCGCAGGACAAGCTGGAGATCTCTCTGGTACTGAAATAAGTGAATGAATGGATATCTGTGCGAAACTGCACGGGTATCCATTTTTTTTGAATAATATATCTCTGTGCTTCACGCCATAAGTTGTCCTATGTAAGAACGGGAGAAGTCATCTCCACTTGTGTGAAAAAATTCACATAAGGTGTGACTGTGGTCACACTTGCGAGGGAATTGGGGACAGTATAATTTCTCTATCAGGTAAAGTTATTGAAGAAATCAGAGTTTCTGAAGGAGGGTCTACCAGTGGCAGCGGAAAGAGAAAAGTTAGTGCTGATTGGGAATGGCATGGCGGGAGTAGGCACTATTGAGCAGATTCTGAAGCTGGGCGGCGCTTATGATATTACTGTCTTCGGCAGTGAGCCGCATCCCAACTATAACCGGATTATGTTGTCCTATGTACTTGAAGGCAGCAAAACGATGGAAGACATCATTCTCAATGATCTCGGGTGGTATGAGGATAATCATATTACACTGCATACCGGTACGACGGTTACCCGGATCGATGAACAGAACAAACTAATATTGACCGATAACGGACTGGCGGTTCCTTACGATAAAGCAATTATTGCCACAGGCTCGAATTCTTTCATTCTACCCGTACCCGGCAGCACCAAGGATGGGGTAGTCGGCTTCCGCGATATCGCGGACTGTGATGCGATGCTGGCAGCAGCGAAGCAGTACCGCACGGCGGCTGTAATCGGCGGAGGATTGCTAGGTCTTGAAGCTGCGAAGGGCCTGGTCAATCTGGGCATGGATGTTACCGTTGTGCATCTGCTGGAGGATCTGATGGAGCGTCAGCTGGACCGTACCGCTTCTTCCATGCTACAGGCAGAGCTTACGCGTCAAGGTGTGAAATTCGCCATGGGCAAGCAGACGGTCGAACTGACCGGCGAAGAAAGGGTGACCGGTCTGCGCTTCAGTGACGGCAGTGAACTGCCCGCAGAGTTTGTAGTGATGGCTGTTGGAATCAAGCCGAATGTCCAGCTTGCGAAGGACAGCGGAATCACCGTTAACCGCGGGATTGTAGTTGACGATTATATGCAGACTTCTATGGCTGATGTGTATTCTGTCGGCGAATGTACAGAGCACCGGGGAACCTGCTACGGACTCGTCGCACCGTTATTCGAGCAGGGCATGGTTCTCGCCAAGCATCTGTCAGGTAGTCAGACTCCAGGCTATGAAGGTTCAGTTGTAGCAACCAAGCTCAAAATTTCCGGGGTAGATGTATTCTCCGCTGGTGAATTCACCGAAACGCCGGAGCATACCGTCATTTCTGCCAAGGATGAATGGAAGCGAACCTACAAGAAGATTTTGCTTAAGGATAATGTGATTGTCGGTGCCGTTCTATTCGGTGATGTAACGGAATCTGCCAACCTGCAGAAGCTTGTGAAAAACAGCACAGAGATGACCAATGAAATCTATGATGAGGTTATGGGCACAAGCTGCTGCGGCGGAGGCGGAGCCAAGAAAGGCATGTCCGTCGAAGCGATGGCCGACGAAGAAATCGTCTGCGGCTGTAACGGCGTAACCAAAAAAGCGATTGTGGATGCTGTTACGGAGAACGGCTTCACTACGGTGGATGAGATCAAAGCCTGTACGGGTGCAACCCGCTCCTGCGGCGGCTGTAAGCCGGTGGTGGAGCAGATTCTGCAATTCGTTCTCGGAGACAGCTTCCAGCAGAGCGCCAAGCAGGGAATCTGCAGCTGCACCCCGCTTAGCCGGGATGAGATCGTTGCCGAGATTACGGCGAAAGGCCTCCGGACCACCAAGGAAGTCATGCATGTCCTGGACTGGAAGCAGGCAGAAGGCTGTTCCAAATGCCGCCCTGCAGTGAACTATTATCTGGGCATGATCTATCCGGACACTCATGAGGATGAGAAGGAATCCCGGTTCGTAAATGAACGGATGAGCGCCAATATTCAGAAGGACGGAACGTATACAGTTATACCGCGGATGTATGGCGGGGTGACCACTCCTGAGGATTTGAAGCGGATTGCCGATGTGTCCCTGAAGTATGATGTGAAGGTTGTGAAGGTGACGGGCGGACAACGCCTGGACCTGATCGGTGTCAAAAAAGAAGATGTGCCTAAGGTGTGGGAGGAGCTGGATATGCCGTCCGGCTATGGTTATGCGAAGTCGCTGCGTACGGTAAAAACATGTGTGGGTTCGCAGTTCTGCCGCTTTGGCACACAGGATTCGATGGGCATGGGCGCTATGCTTGAGCGTAAATATGAGCGGCTGGATATGCCGGCCAAATTCAAGATGGCGGTTAACGGCTGTCCGCGTAACTGTGCAGAGTCCTGCACGAAGGATATCGGGATTGTCGGCAATGACGGCGGCTGGGAAGTATTCATCGGCGGCAATGGCGGGATTAAGCCACGGATCGCAGATGCCTTCTGCAAGGTGAAGACCGACGAGGAGCTGGTTGAGGTCTGCTCCGCAGTCATCCAGTACTACCGTGAGACCGGCAACTACCTGGAGAGAACCTCCGAATGGGTTGAGCGTATGGGTCTTGAGCATATCCAGACAGTGGTTATGGGCAATGACGACAACCGTAAAGAGCTGGCGGCACGTATTGACTTTGCCCTGGCCCAGGTGAGAGATCCTTGGCGGAAAATGCTGGACGACAAAAACACCCGCACCGCGCTGTTTGAAGAGACACAGGTATAGTTCAAAGGGAGAGGGAGAGAGCATAATGGAACGGAGTAATCGGGAATATACGATAGGCACAGTGGAAGATTTCATGCTGCAGATCGGCCGGGTAATTCATGCAGGAGACGTCGAATTAGCGATATTCCGCACATCGGACGGCGCAGTCTATGCGGTCCGCAACCACAGTCCCCACCCGAAGGGCGGTCCGCTCGCGGAAGGCATTGTATCAGGCTATTATTTATATGATCCGCTGCATGACTGGAAGATCGACCTTCGCACCGGAGAGGTTCAGGCACCGGACCGGGGGCAGGCAGAAGTCTATCCGGTTACAGTAGAGGGCGGAGTGGTCAAGGTCACTCTGCCTGCGGCAGTAACAAACCTAAATTAAAGGAAGAGCAGGTGCGGATATGTTTACGCAGAGCGTAGAGAATATCGTTGAGACAGCCGTAGGGAAGCGCGACAAAATGAATGAGAGTCTGCCCAAATATTTTTTGGCGGCCCTCCTGGCAGGAGCATATGTGGGTATTGGTATTATTCTGATCTTCTCCCTGGGGGCACCGCTGGCGGCGATCAAGTCACCGTTCCAGCCGCTGATTATGGGGGCATCCTTCGGGATTGCCTTGACCTTGGTTGTATTCGCAGGCTCAGAGCTGTTTACAGGTAATAATATGTTCTTCACAGTAAGCACGCTTGCCGGGAGAACAACAGTCTGGGATACGGTGAAGAACTGGGTCCTGGTATTCCTCGGCAATGTGACCGGTGCTGTGGTGCTGGCGCTGCTGATTCAGGGGTCGGGCCTCTTCAAGGCAGCGCCTGCCGAGCATCTGATCTTCGCAGCTGCCGCCAAAAAGATGAGCCTGCCGTTCTCAGAGCTGTTCTTCCGCGGTATTCTCTGTAACTGGCTGGTCTGCCTGGCACTGTGGATGTCCTCCCGCGCCAAGAGTGAAGCAGCGAAGCTGGTCCTGATCTGGTGGTGTCTGTTCGCCTTCATCGCGAGCGGCTATGAACATAGTGTAGCGAACATGACGCTGCTCAGCGTAGCCGTGCTGCTGCCGAATCACCCGGAGACCGTCAGCATCGCCGGTTGGCTGCATAATATGATTCCTGTCACGCTCGGCAATATCATCGGCGGCGGTGTATTCGTCGGCATGGCTTACTGGCTGATCTCGCCTGTGCGAACTCCGCGTAAACTATCTGCTCCTCCTCAGACTAAGAAAGCAAGCTAACTTCCATATAAAGCCCTGCAGCTGCTACATGGCTGCGGGGCTTTTTTGTCGCTCTATCCCTGCTATAATAGGGATAATTCTTACCAGGAGGTTATTTTCATATGAATATATTGATTCTTGGTGCCACCGGCCGGGTGGGGAGCCACATTGTTACCTATGCTCTTCAGGATGGACATCACGTGACAGTGTTGGTCCGTAAGCCGGAGAAGGTTCAGCCGATCCATGCCAACCTGACGATCATCGAAGGTAATGTTCTTAATCAAGAAGATGTTGCCCGGGCAGTGCAGGGAAATGATGTAGTTATTAGTGCATTGAACACTGATGGGACAACCACGCTTACAGACAGTACGCCTTTTATCATTGAAGCCATGTATCAGGAAGGGATAGAGCGCATTATTACCGTAGGAACTGCGGGTATTCTCCAAAGTGAGCTTTCACCTGAACTCCTGCGTTACCAATCCAGCGAATCTAAACGCAGGTCCACCCGTGCCGCAGAAGAACATGAGCAAGCCTATCGCTTGCTGGAGCGGTCGAACCTTAAATGGACCATTGTGTGCCCAACCGCTCTGCAGAACGGCGAACGCTTGGGAACCTATCGTGTGAGACAAGACATTCTGCCCCAAGGCGGTACTGAAATATCTGTAGCAGATACAGCGGAATTCACTTATAGTCAAATTGATGCTAGCGATTTCATAAGAGCCCGTGTGGGTATAGCTTACTGATAAGGGAAGTGAGCAGAAAAAAAGACGCCGGTCAGGGCGTCATGACCACTCTATTAAATTTTTTGGGTCAGATATGTTTCAATGAGGTGAATAGAGGGTATTATTGATAGGAAATTAAATTCGGCAAATTTCATTGGGACATAATTCGCAGTGGCAGATTTCCTGAAGCATCGCCAGATCCTTGATGACAATCATGCCATTCTCATACTCCACTGCATCTTTTTTGCGCAGATCACTTAGCATGCGGTTAACGCTCTCACGGGTAGCGCCGATCATGTTGGACAGATCTGTATGCGTGATTTTTTTGTTGATCAGAATGCTGTCGCCAGTCTTCTCACCATAGGTATTGCCAAGACGGATTAGTGTGGAGCAGAGTGCGCCCGGTTTGCCGTACATCATCAGATCGCGGAATTTCGTCTGGGTGAGACGGTGATGAATGCCCATCCATTTCATGAAGTCGATGGCGAAGTCGCAGTGCTGGCAGATCAAGATCTCCAGATCCTTCTGCTCGATCACGCCTACTTCACTCTCTTCAATCACTTCGGCCGTGAAGCTGTGCTTCGTGCTGAAGAACGGATCAGCCTGACCTACCATATCGCCGGCCTGATACATATACAGAATCAGTTCCTTGCCTTCGTCTGTAGATTTGGTCAATTTCACACGTCCACGCTTGATATAAAACAGTTTATCCGAGAAATCGCCTTCCCAGAACAGGTGTGATCCTTCAGGGACTACACGTTCCTTCATGGTGACCAACAGGCGGTTAAAATTCTGTTCGGAGAAACAGTTTGTATTGCCGCGGGCTTCGATAACATTATAATGTTCCTTTATCATAATCGACATCCCCTTTATTCCCTCAGTTTTTCAGTAAATTTTAAATTAATTATACCTTGAAATTCCTCTTTATGGGTAAGTATTTTCGTATAAAAGTGTCGAATTTTTAACATTGTGATAAATTTCACTTCAATTGTGTGAGCAAGGTTATGTTTTTGGGCGCATGATAGGCTTTTTTAAAATAAAGAACTTATGTGTTTCACACGATATTATATCAGTTGCCACCTGTTCTGGATAGATGCAGAGGGGGAGCGGCTTTTTTGCGTTTGTCGTCCGCATTCCATATGATCCGTACAAATGCACATAACTCGCTTACAGGCGGACCTTGGTCACGGGCGGGCTTAGCGATACTCTGGAACTAAAGTGTCCGTTGTTTCCGTTGTGAGCGGAGGAGCGGACCAAGCCTCACTTAGCGAAGGAGAGTTTCAATTATGGCAAAAGTAGCAGATCCCTATCTGAAGGTCGATCCCTGGGCAATTATTGAGGAAGGCTTTGATCCGGAACGCAACCGGACTTCGGAATCTATTTTTTCACTGGGCAATGAGTATATGGGGGTACGGGGGTATGCGGACGAGGGTTACAGCGGTGATTCCTTGCCGGGCAGCTATTTCAACGGGCTGAATGAGCAGATGGAGGTTGGCAATCATTATAAAGGCATTATCCGGTCGCTGCGCTACATGGTCAATGCCGTGGACTGGCTGCATACCCGGATCTCGGTGGACGGTGAAACTCTGGATCTGGCGCACTCCCGCATTGAGGCGTATACGCGCAGACTGGATTTCCAGGCGGGAACCTATACACGGGAGTTCATCTGGCTGCTGGCAGACGGGAAAAAGCTGAAGCTCTGCTTCACACGCCTGGTCAGCATGACTCTGTCCCATCTGGGACTGCAGCAGATTAGCTTCACCGCGCTTAATTTCACGGGGAAGGTGGATATTTGTACTGGCCTTGACTTCGGCATGATTCATGAGGAACACGGCCAGAGTATGTGGAAAGAGCAGAAGCGCGGCGGGGAAGGAGCAATAACTGCCATTATGGCCCGTACGCTGACAACCGGAAATCAGCTGTTCTCGGGCTTTGTCCTGAAGTCTTCGCAGGTGCTGCATACGGAGCTTGTGGAAGATGACCGGTATATCGGGCGGCAATTCCCGCTTATGCTGGCTGAAGGGGAGCCTGCTTCCTTCACGAAGCTTGTGGTCAATGTGACAGGCACGGATGCTGCCCCAGCTACAGACCGTCTCTGGACAAAAGGCATGGAGCTTGCAGCAGCGGCGGACCGGCTGGTGGAGGAAGAGGTGGTTGCTGACCAGGCCTCCTATTGGAGCAGTATCTGGGCAACCAGCGATATCCGGATTGAGGGCGACCCGGAGAATCAGCAGGGCATCCGTTTTTGTATTTTTCAGCTGTACCAGACGTATCACGGGGACCATCCCGGGTACAACATCGGTGCCAAAGGGTTAACCGGCGAAGCTTACCGGGGGCTGGCCTTCTGGGATACCGAGTCCTACTGTCTGCCGTTCTATCTGTTCAATAACCCGAAGGCGGCCCGCAGTCTGCTGGAATTCCGCTACAAGACACTGCCTCAGGCGCTCCAGCGCGGGAAGGATGTAGATTGCGAGGGCGCATTCTATCCGATTGCCACGATTGACGGGACAGAGAGCTGTGACCTGTGGCAGCATTCCAATCTGCAGCTTCATGTCGGGACGGCGGTCGCCTACGGCATCTGGCATTATGTGAAGAACACCGGCGACCTGGAATTCCTCTACAGCAAAGGCGCCGAGATGCTGATTCAGATCAGCCGTTTCTATGCAGCCCGCGGCCAGTGGGGTCAACGCACCGGGGAATACGGATATTTCGGCGTGATGGGGCCGGATGAATTCCAGCTTATGGTTAACAATAACTGCTATATCAATCTGATGGCCCAGAAGTTATTAGAATATACGCTCGAAACAGTAGCCCTCATGAAGGCGGAGGCGCCTGAAGCATATACGGCGGTTATAGCGGTTACTGCGCTCCGCGAGGAGGAATTGGCCGACTGGGACCACAAGCGTGCCCATATGAAAATCCCGTTCGATCCCGGCAGCGGCATCTACGAGGAGCATGACGGATTTTTTGATATGCCGCATATCGACATTCATTCGATTCCGGTTACGGAATTCCCGCTGTACTCGAATTGGTCGTATGACCGCCTGTACCGTTACGATATGATCAAGCAGCCGGATGTGCTGATGTTCCTGTTCCTCTACAACGGGCAGTTCTCCCGCGAGACCAAGCTGGCTAATTATGATTATTATGAACCGAGATGTATTCATGAGTCCTCGCTCTCGCCGTCCATTCACTCGATTCTGGCCAGTGAGCTGGGCAAATCGGAGGAAGCGTACCGGTTCTTCGAGTTCGCCACGCGCCTGGATCTGGACAACTATAACCGCAATACCCGGGAAGGGCTGCACACCACATCGATCGCCGCAGCGTGGATGAACATCGTCTACGGCTTCGGCGGAATGCGCTCGGATGGAGATTGTCTGTCCTTCCGGCCGGTGCTGCCGCAGCGGTGGACCGCTTACAGTTTCCAGGTGATGTGCAGGGGCGTACTGCTCGGTATTACGGTAAATGCAGAGTCGGTTTCCTTCAGAGCAGTCGATGGGGGAAGCACAGAGGTGCTGATCTATGATCAGCGGGTGACCGTAGATGAAGCAGGAATCGAGCTTCCTCTTGCTGAAGGGATGGCTGTGTAATGGACTGGACGGTAAGTGAGCGCAGCTTCGGGCCCGGGCGGATTACGGCGAACGGCAACAAATTTATGACCGGCAATGGCTATATGGGCTTCCGGGGAGTCCTTGAGGAGTTCGGGAAGGAGCAGCTTGCGGCGGTTACATTGGCCGGAGTATATGACCGGGCGGGCGACAAATGGCGCGAGCCGGTGAACGCCCCGAATGGATTGTATACGATAGTCACCTGTGACGGGATACAACTAAGCGTATTGGAAACAGAACCGCTGGCTCATACACAGAGCCTGAACCTACGCACAGCAGTCCACTCGAGGGAGACGGTGTTCACTATTCGCAGCGGCGGGAAGCTGACCCTGACCGCAGAGCGGTTCGTTAGTATGGATCAGCAGCATGTGATGGCCGCCCGTTGGACCGTTCACAGCACAACCGATTGCCGGATAGAGATTACTACAGGAATCGATGGCGCGGTGTGGGATATTAACGGCCCCCATCTGTTCGAGCAGCAGAGCAGCTCTGCCGGTGGGGTGCTGCTGTCAACAGCAGTTACCGGGGAGCTGGGGCAGCAGGTGGCGGTGGCGGAGCTTATAACGTTCGGTACGGCTGAACAGGCGAAGCGGGTTGACGGTGTTATCGGGCTGGATGGAGGAACCGCACTGCGCCATATTTCTATAGAAGCTAAGGCAGGTGAGACTTATACATGGTGCAAATATGCAGCCGTGTTCACCGGTCTGGATGGCGAAGGCGATCCTGCAGAAGACGGACCTGATGAGCGGGCGGTGCAGACCGTCCAGGCCGCCGCTGAGACAGGGTATGCCGGACTGCTGGAGGCTCACAGCCGGAAGTGGGCGGAGCGATGGTCACGCAGTGATTGTGTCATTGAAGGCGATGAAGCGGCGCAGTTCGCGCTGCGGTACAGTATGTATCAGCTGCTGATCATTGCACCTACGCTATCTGCGAGAGTATCCATTCCGGCACGCGGGCTGTCGGGCCAGGTCTATAAGGGCGCGGTATTCTGGGATACAGAAATGTTCATGCTGCCCTTTTTCCTGCACAGCGACCCGGGCACCGCCCGTAACCTGATGATGTACCGCATCCACACGCTGGACGGTGCACGGCGGAAGGCGGCGGAGTATGGATATTTGGGCGCTTTTTATGCGTGGGAGAGTCAGGATACAGGGGATGATGCCTGTACCCTGTTCAATGTGAACGATGTATTTACCGGACGACCCATGCGGACCTATTTCCGCGATAAGCAGATTCATATCAGTGCAGATGTCGTGCACGGCCTCTGGCAATACGTGATCTTCACGGGAGATGACAGCATCCTGGCGGACGGCGGGGCGGAGGTCATCTGGGAATGTGCGCGTTTCTTCTATTCCTATGCTTATTATAATCCCGTGAAGCAGCGGTATGAGCTGCTGGATGTTACCGGCCCGGATGAATATCACGAGCGCGTGAATAATAACGCATTTACGAGCGCTATGGTTCAGGAGACACTGAAGATTGCCTTGCAGACAGCAGAAAGGTTGCAGGACAAATATCCGGCCGTGTATAACGGTCTTGCTGAATCTTATGCAGACGGGCCGTTCCTGGATGAATTCAGAGCCATGCTGGCACAGCTCTATGTTCCGCAGCCGGACCCGGATACGCTGTTGATTGAACAATTCGACCGTTATCTGCAACTGGAGGATGTGTCTCTGGCTGAGCTGAAGGCACGGGTCATTCACCCGAATGAGTACTGGGGCGGAGGCAATGGGCTGGCTGCTACCACAAGAATCCTGAAGCAGGCCGATGTGGTGCTGATGTTGCACCTGTTCCGGGACAGATACAGCAGGGAAGTGAAGCTGGCCAACTGGGAATTCTATGAGCCGCGAACCGAGCATGGTTCCAGCCTCAGTGCGTGTATCTACGCACTGGCTGCAGCGGAAATCGGCTTGCCGGACTGGGGATATCCTTATTTCATGCGCACGGCCACCGTAGATCTTACCGGGGAGTCGAAGCAGTATGTTGGCGATCTCTATATTGGAGGGACGCATCCGGCGGCGAATGGAGGCGCATGGATGGCTGTGGTTCTTGGCTTCGCGGCTGTGCGCTTTGATGGACAGACCGTCACCCTTAAGCCGTCTCTGCCGGAGACCTGGAGTTCCATTGAGCTGCCGGTGATTCTGCGCGGAGGCAGCTTCCGGCTGCGGATCGGCCGCGAAGAGATCACGGTTACGGCAGCGCCCGGCAACCGCGAAGCGGTAAGCTTCGCCGGATTCGGCGGTGAGTCTGTGCCGTGCCCGCCCGGTGCAATCCTGGAGTTAGCGTCTGAGTCCAACCAGAGAGGATTATGAAATGATGCTGGAGCATATGAAGGGTGCTATCTTCGATCTGGATGGCGTGATTGTAGACACGGCTAAATATCACTATCTGGCTTGGCGTTCGCTCGCCGGGCAGCTGGGATTCCCGTTCACCGAGGAGGACAATGAGCGGCTGAAGGGCGTCAGCCGGATGCGGTCGCTGGATATTCTGCTTCAGATCGGCGGTCTGAGCTTCGGAGAAGCAGAGAAGCTGGCGATGGCGGAGAAGAAGAACCGCCTCTATGTAGAATATATCTCAGGCCTGGATGAATCAGAGCTGCTGCCCGGTGTCAGAGCCTATCTAAGTGCGCTCAGAGCACGCGGCGTGGGTATTGCCCTTGGCTCTGCAAGTAAGAATGCGGAATTCATACTGGATAAGCTGAATATCGCGGGGCTGTTTGATACGGTGGTAGACGGCAATAAGGTCTCGCGGGCGAAGCCGGACCCTGAGGTGTTCCTGACCGCCTGCCGGGAGCTGGGGCTGCAGGCGCAGGACTGCGTGGTGTTCGAGGATGCCGAGGCCGGAGTAGCCGCCGGCAAGGCTGCCGGCATGTACGTGGTCGGGATCGGACGGCCGGAGCTGCTGAAGGCGGCGGACCTTGTCGTATCCGGATTGCATGAACTGTAAGAGCTTGATAGAATGGCGCTAGAGGGTTCAGCTGTTGGCCTCTATTATCTATTCTATTATAGAAGGAAAGCTTGAGGGATGATGATGGAAACGTTGTTGCTATGGCCTGAAGGTGCGCCTGGAGCGCTGGGAGCCAGTGAAGAGGATCAGCCTGCGATTACACCTTATTTAGTTGAAGGCAAGGGGAATGCCGCTGTTCTGGTCTGTCCGGGAGGCGGGTATGCGATGCGTGCCGACCATGAAGGCGGTCCGGTTGCGGAGTGGCTGAATACGCTGGGCATCTCCGCCTTCGTGCTGCGCTACCGTGTTGCGCCTTACCAATACCCGAGTGCGCTGCTGGATGCTCAGAGAGCGCTGCGCACAATTCGCTTCCGGGCGGACGAATTCGGCATCGACCCGGACCGTCTCGGTATTCTGGGCTTCTCGGCGGGCGGACATCTCGCTTCTACCGCCGGGGTATCTTATGATCCGGGCAATCCTGATCACCCGGAGCCATTGGAGCGGCTGTCCAGCCGTCCTGACCGCCTCATTCTATGCTACCCGGTTATCTCGATGACCGAAGGGGTGACACATCAGGGCTCGAAGGAGAATCTGCTGGGAGCCGTTCCCGATGCAGAGCTGTCGCTTAAGCTCAGCAGCGAGTTCCAGGTGACCCCGGACACGCCGCCAACGTTCCTCTGGCATACCTCTGATGATGATTATGTCCCGGTGGAGAACAGCCTGCTGTTCGCCGCAGGTCTTAGCCGTCATAAGGTTCCGTTCGATCTGCATATCTATGCGCACGGTGTACACGGTCTGGGCTTAGCCCCTGAAGAGCCGCACACCAAGACATGGACGGATGCCTGTGCCTCCTGGCTGCATTTGAACGGGTATACCAGAGCGTGAACTTCTGCTTCAATGTCCGTGTCCAAGGATAGGGTGATACGAGAGACTCAGGAAAGGCAGGTACATATTATGGAGCTTAGATTTCAACAAGTGAATACAGCGGAAGAGACCGCTGAGGTTGCCTTGTTGGCGGCAGAGATATGGCGCGAATATTATATCACCCTTATTACTTCCGAGCAGATCGAGTATATGCTTGGCAAGTACCAGTCGGTTCCAGCGATTACGCAGCAGATCCATAAGCAGGGTTACGAATATTACTTAATCCATAGCGGGGAAGGCTCCACGGTGGGGTATATGTCGGCCAGACAAGTGGAAGGGAAGCTCTTCCTGAGCAAGTTCTATATAGGCAAGGAGTACAGGGGGCGCAGCTATGCCAGCCAGGCGTTGGTCTTCCTGGAGAAGCTGTGTCAGGAGCGGAACCTGACTCATATTTGGCTAACGGTCAATCGTGATAATGAATCAAGTATTGCGGTCTATACAAGAAAGGGCTTTCGGACCCTTAGGGAACAAGTGGCAGATATCGGGAACGGATTCGTCATGGATGATTACATTATGGAAAAAGAAATCCCGGTCCCCTGAGAGAGGAACAGCTTATTCATGAACAAGGATTCATCCTATAACCAATCGGTGACTTATTGGAAACAATACCAAAGATTTTTCCCTGAAGAAATGCAGGTCCATGCAGGATATCTGCCGACAGAGGAATTGATGATCTGGAATAATGCCCATATTCATCTGGACCGTATGCCTGCTCCAGATGCACCATTAAAAATTATTTTCATTCATGGCGCTGGAGGCAATGGAAGATTGCTCGCGCCTTATGCGCGCATGCTGCAAACCTATGGTTATGAAGTCGTCTCTCCGGATCTGCCGCCCTATGGTCTAAGCTATACCGATTCAGCGGAATCATTGGATTATCAACTCTGGATTGACATCCTGAATGAACTGATCGAACAGGAGCTGAAACGGGACGGCAAGCCTATTATTCTGCTGGGCTCCAGTATTGGCGGCATGTTGGCTTATCACACCGCAGTACAAAGTAAGCAGGTCAAAGGGTTGATTGCAACGACATTTGTGGATACGAGTGATGTGAAGGTTCGTGATCAGTTAGCTCCCAACAAACTCATTAGCCGGTTAGGGGGATTTTTAATGAACAAATTCCCTTTGGTGTTAGATTCCTTGCATATCTCTGTGAATAAAGTATCCCGGATGAAATGGATCACGAACAACGCTGAACTGACCAGACTCATTATGAATGATCCTCATGCGGCAGGAACAAAAATCCCTTTACGCTTATTAAGAACCTTTCTAAATATGAAACCGGTCCTGAAACCTCAGCAGTTTGACCTTTGTCCGGTATTACTTGTTCATCCTCAATTAGACCCTATGACTCCTTACCGCTTCAGCAGACCATTTTATGACCATCTTAAAAGCAGAAAAGAATCTGTGATTTTAGAGGGTGCAGGTCATTTTCCGATTGAACAACAGGGGCTGGAGCAGATGATTGCTGCTGTGCTTGCTTTTTTGAGAACAGTAAAGGAAGAATTACAGCTAGTATAAGCCGTCCGGCTCAATGTGCTCAGGATGAAACACTATAAAACCAGTCCAACACGGGGTGTTCGTGTGTGGGCTGGTTTTCACTTGGCTGAAAAACTCCATACAAATAGACATAAACAACTTTGAAATAAACCTGTGTAAGCGCTTGTAGGTTTGTTAAAATATAAGAACTCATTTGTTTCACACGATAACTTATCCTTCTATTTCTCGCTGAAAGGGTACCGTCCTTTAAAAGGAAGGGAACGCCGTTTCCACTTGTATTATTGGAACTGGAGGTGAATCCAGATGTTGTCCACGCTTGTAAAACCCATTGTCCGGCTCAGTGTGAAGCAGCAGTTGATTCTGCTGTTCCTGATCATGATTACGCCTATTCTGATTCTGAACAGCTACGGCAACTACAAGGCAGAGGAGATTCTGAAGCGTCATGTGACCAATGCCTACGTGGAGCTGAACAAGCAGAATTTCGCCATTATTAACAGGGACATCGATACGGTGAACAAAATCACGACCACCGTCATCCAGAATCCGGTCCTCCAGCAGCTCAATATGCGCGGGGACGACACGGTGATGGAGCGCGTGAAGCGCTATGAGACGATAGAGAAGCTGCTCGGCAGCTATTCGCAGGGAGCGGAGCGGGGTGACGGGATTTACTACTCGCTGTATGTATATGATCCCGATAACTACTACTTTTTCGCTCCCAATTTTCCGCAGGTGAAGAAGGCAGGAGTGTATTTTTTCTCCAAGGAGGAGAGGCCGTTCTGGTTCGATCAAGTGGTGCAGCAGCGGGGGCGCGGCTACCTGATGTTCGTGGAGAAGCTGAGTCCGCAGGCCGAAGATCTGAAGACACTTACTTATGTCAGGGCTGTCAATAATATCTACCGGGGGGAAGGGACGCTCGGCGTGCTGGTGGTGACCAAGATGGAATCGAAGATCGGTGAATCGCTGAGATCCATCTCTCTGCCGGACGGAGAAATCTATCTGACGGATATGAGCAACCGTGTACTGGCCTCTACCACGAATTCAACCGGAGAAGTGATCGTCCTGCCGGACGGCTCGGAGGGGGGAGATCCTGAGGGAACCGAGGATATTATCACTGATGACTTCATCTATGTGGTGAACAACAATCATGCCTTTGAGCAAAAGCTGGTCTACAAGGTACCCGTCAAATCCCTGCTCCAGCAGCAGAATGAAATGAAACGCGTCATTCAATACATAACGGTGGCTTACGCGCTCTTCGGACTGATCATCATTACCTACTTCTGGCGTTCGCTGATGACCCCTTTGCAGAAGCTGGCTTTTTTTGTGCGCAAGTATGAGCCGGGCAACCGTGTGCCCGAGACTCCCCGCAGAGGAAGCAACGATGAGGTCAGTGTGCTGATTAACGCCACATATGATATGGCCCGCAGGCTCAACAGCCTGATTATGTACAAATACCAGATGGAGCTGAAGCAGAAGGAATCGCAGCTGCAGCTGCTCTATCAGCAGATCAACCCGCATCTGCTGTACAACACTCTGGAGAGTATTTATTGGAAAAGCTCGCTCGAAGGCAACGTGGAATCCGCGGAAATGATCAAGGAATTATCCAAGCTGATGAAGATCAGCTTAAGCCGGGGCCGGGAGCTGATCACGCTCGAAGAGGAGCTGGAACATGCCGGTGCCTACATCAAGCTCCAGCAGCACCGGCATGATTATGTGTTCGCCGTTATCTGGAATATCGCTCCCGGGACGACCAGGAATCTGATTCCCAAGATCACTCTGCAGCCCCTGATCGAGAATGCGATTATCCACGGGGTTAAGCATATGGAGGAGGACGGCGAAATCATTATTACCTCTGTGCTGGAGGATGGCCGGATTCGGATTACCATTGAGGATAACGGCTATAAGCAGGTCGATTATAAGGCTATCGAACAGATACTCAATGATGACAGCCCGAACCCGGTTAACGGCTACGGTATCCGCAATATCCATCAGCGTGTGCAGCTGCACTTCGGCGGTGATTATGGGATCAGCTATAGTGCGCGCGAGCGCGGAGGCACGATAGTAAGTGTGATCCTTCCGAAGTCAGAGACTATAGAGTAGAGGAGAGAATACGGTGTTCAATATACTGGTTGTTGATGATGAGCCGCTCATTTGCAAAGGACTGAGCAGTCTGCTGGCTGCTTCCGGGCTGGATATTGACCATATCTATACGGCCGGCAGCGGGTATGAGGCACTGGATTGTATCCGCATGGAGGAGATCGATCTGCTTGTGACCGATATCCAGATGGGGGCGATGAGCGGGATCGAACTGATGCAGCATGCCAAAATGACCAGGCCCTGGATGCAGACGATCGTCATCTCTGCGCATGAGACCTTTCAGTACGCCCAGATGGCCGTCCGGTTGGGGGCGAGAGATTATCTGATCAAGCCGCTGAACAGTGAGCAGTTCCTGGATTCGGTACGCAGTGTCGTCCTGAAGATGAATAGACCGTCGCCGGAGCTGGCCATTTATATGGATGGGAATGGAGAACGCTTCCGCCTGGAGGAGCCGCTTCCCGAGTACAGTGAGCTGCTGAACAGTCTGCTTACAGAGACTGCGGCGGTGCTGGGGGCAGAGGAGAAGCGGCGCAAGCTGGATGAGCTGAGGCTGCAGGGTCCGTATTTTGCGGTGATCAAAATCAAGCTTCCCCTGCCGCATGACCGGCCTGAGCAGAGGTACAGTACCCGCGATCATAGCCTGCTGCGTTACGCCGCCTTGAATATTGCCAAGGAGCTGCTGGATCAGGAGTGGAATTCCACAGCCTTCTATTCGCCGGACCAGGAGATTACGGTCATCATCCAGTGGGATGAGCATAGCTACGAGGAACCATCCACCGGCCAGCTGAGCCGGCTGGAGGTGCTGGGTCGCAGCCTCCATTACAATATTAACCGCTATTTGCAGCTCCGGGCTGTCATCGGCATCAGCCAGATTCTGAAGGGGCTGAGCTTCATGGATGTGCTGAACCGGCAAGCCTCGAAGGCGATCCTCTGGAACAACGAGCATGCCGATCATTATGTGTTCTATTATGGGGATTTCAACTGGAACAACTATGCTGCTGATCCGTCACCCGAGGAACTGCACACGCACAGTAATCTGATCGTGCAGAAGGCAAAGGAATACATTGACGGGAATTACGCCCAGAAGGGTCTGACGATCCATGAAGTAGCCAAAAAGAATCATGTCAGCCCTAATTATCTGAGCTATCTGTTCAAGAAGAATACAGGCTATAACCTGTGGGAATATGTCATTAAGCTGCGAATGGAGGACAGCCGGGAGATGATTCTGAACACCGATCTGCGGCGGTATGAGATTGCGGAGCGGGTAGGATACGAGTCGCCGGAGCATTTCAGCAAAATTTTCAAAAAATACTACGGGCTCAGCCCCAGCGAACTGAAGAAGTAAGAACGCTTACGATTGCCATAGATATAGACATGTTAAGTCTCTCCCTCATTTCCTACAATGAAGACAGGAGGCGCTTTCCCGAAAAGTGCTGAAAGACGACAGGAATGAGGGAGCCGGAATGAATCAGTCTGCTGCGTTACATGATCACCTTCCAGCGGAGCTGGAGAGCAAGCCGTACAAGCAGAACCGCTGGAAAAAGAATTATTGGGGCGTGATGTTTCTTGTCCCCGCATTGATTATCTTCATTATGTTTATGTGGGTGCCTATCTTCAAAGGGTTCCTGTACAGCTTCTACACCGTTGATTTCGTCAAAGGGAATACCTTCGTCGGCCTGGACAATTATGCCAGGGCACTTACTGACCCCGATGTGCTGATTGCTGTCAAAAACACCTTGTATTATATGCTGCTCTGCCTGGTGATCGGCTTCTGGGTTCCGATTGCTTTTGCCGTTGCCATTTCCGAGCTGCGGAAATTCGGCGGATTCGTGCGCGTTGCTGCGTATTTGCCATATGTCATGCCTGCTGTAGTCCTATACGGGCTGTGGCGTTGGCTGTATGATCCCGTTGGACCGATCAATGCGGTAATCGGCAGCACCGGAGCGGAGCAGATCGCCTTCCTGACCGATACCCGGTGGTCGATGATCTCGCTGGTCTTCATGGAGACCTGGCAGCAGTTCGGCTCGGGGATGCTGATCTATCTTGCTGCGGTGCTTAGTATTCCCAGGGACTGGTATGAAGCCGCCGAGATTGACGGAGCCGGAGTCTGGGCGCGTATCCGCCACATCACCCTGCCTTCGCTGCGCAATCTGATTCTGCTGATGCTGATTCTTCAGGTCATCGCCACCTCTCAGGGCTACCAGTCACAGATGGCCTTGCTGGACGGGGGGCCGAACAATGCTACCCTGACGTATGCGCTGCTTATTGTGAAGTATGCTTTTACCAGACTGGATTATGGTACGGCGACTGCGCTGGGGATGCTGATGTTTGTTGTTCTGGGCGGTTTGGGCATTCTTCAGTTCAAGCTTAACAAGGAGGACAACTAGGATGAAGAGCGCAGACAGAGGTATTCTCTCGGAGCATGACCTGAAAAAGACCAGCAACAGGGTGGTCTACGGAATTATGGTGCTGTTCATTGTCCTGATGATATTCAGCATGCTGTATCCCATCCTCATGACGATGTTCAACGGGCTAAAGTCGAATATCGAGGTCAATTCCTTTCCGCCGCATTTTTTTCCGCAGGAATGGCATTTCGGTAACCTGAAGGATGCGCTGGATTACATCGATCTGGCCATGTTTCTGCGGAACACCCTGTATATTTTTGCAGGGAATATGGTCGTCACTCTAATTGTACTGGGACTCGCGTCCTTCAGTATCTCACGGATGAATGTGCCTTACCGCAAGGCCTTCTATTTCTTCTTCCTGATGACGCTGTTCATTCCGGCCACGAGCTATATGATTCCGAACTTTGTCAATCTGAAGGAGCTGGGCCTGCTCAATCAATATGCGGCCTTCTGGCTGCCGGCAGGCGCGAACACGTTCTTCTTCCTGCTGCTTAAGAATTTCTTCGACGGGATTCATCCCGAGATTCTGGAAGCCGCACGGATGGACGGGGCTTCGGAGCCGAGAAGCTTCTTCACCATCGCGGTGCCGCTGTCGGTTCCGATTTTTGCAACACTGGCGATCTTCATCTTCTCCACAGCCTGGAATGACTGGTTCTGGCCGTCGCTGGTCATGCATAGTGAGGAGAAGTATACGCTCGCTACCGCTATCTATAAGTACGTTATTAATGTAAAAGCACTGAACACGAACATCAAATTCGCAATTCTGTTCATCGTCTCTCTGCCGCCGATCCTCGTGTTCCTGGTCTTCCAGAAGTTCATTATGCGCGGAGTTTCATTGTCTGCGGTCAAAGGCTAAGCAGGAAGGAAGAGGTCCGGTTGAGATCGTAAACCTGCACATGAAGGGGATATAAATACACCTCGTTTGTAAACGGTTTCTCTTTTAAGATGAATTTGTAAGCTCATTATGATATGGAAAAGGGGAGTTACCATGCGTAAAGTTTCCAGCGTATTCGCCTGCCTCCTGGTCACGGGGACGTTATTGTCTGCTTGCGGCGGCAATAATAACGGCAACAAGCCGGCGGCTGACGGGGGAAAAGCGACACCTGCACCAGCAGCAACCCAGGCGGCCGAAGAGTCAGTCGCTCCGTCTGCAGCACCGGCTGACGATATCACCCAGAGAAAGGTAACAATCAAAATCCACTATCCAACGCCGGACCTGACCGAGGTGAGAGCGCAGGAGGATGACAAAATCAAGCGGTTCCAGGAAGTCTATCCGAACGTGGAGATCGTCAAGGACGACTGGCAGTATAATGTAAGCGAGATCGGGGTGAAGATGGCAGCGAATGAAGCGCCGACCTTCTTCAACACGTATGCCACCGAAGCCAAATTCCTGATTGAGAAGGGCTGGGTAGCCGACATCACCGATCTGTGGAACAACTATGAGTTCAAGGATCAGATCAACCCTGTGCTGCAGAGCCAGTTCATTATCGACGGCAAGGTGTATGGGGTTACCCAGAAGGGTTACGTCACTACAACAATGATCAACAAGAAGATGCTGGATAACAAAGGTGTAGCCGTACCTCCAATGGATTGGACCTGGGACGACATGCTGAACACAGCCAAAGGAGTCGCCGATCCCAAGAAAGGCATCTCCGGGATTGCGCCAATGGGCAAGGGCAACGAAGCAGGCTGGAATTGGACCAACTTCCTGTTTGAAGCAGGCGGGGAGATTCAGAAGATTGAAGGCGGCAAGGTAGTGGCAACCTTCAATTCCGAAGCCGGGATCAAAGCGCTGGACTTCTATAAGAAGCTGAGATGGGAAGCTGGGGCCGTTCCCCAGGATTGGGCGCTCGGCTGGGGCGATGCGGTAGGTGCCTTCCAGCAGGGGCGCACCGCGATGGTGATGGCCGGATCTGACGGTGTCATTGAACAGGCGCTTAATCAGGGCGGGTTCAAGCCTGAGGATGTGCTGACCTATCCAATGCCTGCGGCTGAGAAAGGCGGCAAGCATACCGGTGTTCTCGGCGGCGACTATCTGGTCATCAACCCTAACGCCAGCAAGGATGAGCAGGAGATGGCCTTCCGTTATATTACCTTCGACTATTTCTCGGATAAAGGCCTGGAAGCGCTCGATGCCATTCTGCAGCAGCGCAAGGCAGACGGCAAATACTTCATTCCGCCGCTTCTTGATTACTATGCCGCTGATTCCGAGTTCGGCAAGAAAACCAAAGCAGTGTATGACAAATACTCTGATATCGTATATCAATACAATACAGATATTATGGCTCTGCTCGACGGCAAACCTGAGGCGCAGTACAATACCCAGGACTACTATGCAACCATGTCCAATGTCATCCAGGAGCTGTTTGCCAAGGAAGGCACGGACTCCAAGGCCCAGCTTGATGCAGCCGCCGCAACTGTACAGAAGAAATTCTTCGATACCATTAAGGTGGAGTAGCCTGGGATGTCTCTTTCTAGACTTGGGGGAAGAGATGAATAAGGGGGGACAGCGGAGATGCTGTCTCCTTTTTTTCCTTTCAGGAAATTATGCCAGTAACCTTTTAAGAGGAATCCTGCCAAAAGTGCAACATTAATGCCCCAAAGAAGCGTTCTATGCTGAAATCCTGCACGAACTGCAACAAATTCAGCGCTAACGTGCTCTAAACACCGGAATTTGTGCAAATAATGCAACATTGTACTTGCAACCCGTAAAAGGTATATAGAAATCCTGCAAAAACTGCAACATTACTGCTCCTTACTGCTCCTTCAAAGCGGCCGGTGAGAGATGCATTAGCATTGTTCACCCGCAGGGTAATTTTGTTCAAAGATAAGAATTTATGTGCTTCGCGCTATACAGCATCCTGATCATTCTCGCTGAAACGGTACCACCCTTTAAAAGGACGACAAAGCCGTCTCCACTTCTAAGCAGAGATTTATATTTATATTCACCCTCAGAGTAAGTCTATAGAAGAGCAATGGATGAACCGAGGTGACTTCTTGGCATAGATGAACAGAATTCCTGAGGCTCACCCGGCATAGCAAGGCAAAGTGGGCCATCAACACTGTAGTCTGTCGTATTGCGTTCGCAGAATAGACAAATATCAATTAAATATTACATATAATATGGAAAAAACGCTAGTATATGATCGAATGAAAGCGCTTTGAAAACAACTCAAAAAAAACTTTAAACTTTGTGAAAGATTTCACTATACAAGGTGAAAAGGATGTGCTAAGATAAATGTATAGAAAGAAACAACCTAAAAATTGACAGGAGGACGAGGGAGATGGCAGTTAAAAACGAAGTCGCCGCCCAAGTGAAACAAACCACCGCTGAAGAGTACATTCAGGTTTTGGTGGATAAAGCAAAGAAAGCCCACGAAGCGTTCATGGGCCTGGATCAAGAGCAGACAAACACAATCGTTCATGCAATGGCGCTGGCCGGACTCGACAAGCATATGTACCTGGCAAAACTGGCTGTTGAAGAAACAGGACGCGGAGTATACGAAGACAAAATTACAAAGAACATCTTCTCCACTGAATATATCTGGCACGGTATTAAGTACGACAAGACTGTAGGCGTTATTGAGGATAACGCTTATGACAGCTTCCAGAAGATTGCCGAACCAGTCGGAATCATTATGGGTATCACACCGGTAACCAATCCAACATCCACCACGATGTTTAAGGCTTTGATTTCCGCTAAGACACGTAACCCTATTATATTCGGTTTCCACCCGTCAGCGCAAGAGTGCAGTGCGGCAGCAGCCAAAATTCTGCATGATGCAGGCGTAGCAGCAGGCGCACCTGAGAACTTCATCCAATGGATTGAGCTTCCTACGATGGACAAAACAAACGCACTGATGAACAATCCGGACGTTGCACTGATTCTGGCAACCGGCGGATCGGCAATGGTCAAGGCAGCTTACAGCTGCGGCAAACCGGCACTCGGCGTAGGTCCTGGTAACGTGCCTGCCTTCATTGAGAAGAGTGCTGATATTGATCAGGCTGTAACAGACCTTATCCTGTCGAAGACTTTTGATAATGGTATGATCTGTGCTTCCGAGCAGGCAGTTATCATTGAAGAAGCTATCTTCGATCAAGTGAAGAAGAAAATGATTGCAAACGGCTGTTACTTTGTGAACAAAGAAGAAGCAGCTAAGCTGACCAGCGGCGCAATGAATGTAGAGAAATGTGCGGTTAACCCGGCTATCGTTGGCCAATCCGCTGTGAAGATCGCTGAAATGTGCGGTATTCAGGTTCCTGCCGGAACGAAGATCCTGGTAGCTGAGCTTGAAGGTGTAGGTACTAAATATCCATTGTCCGCTGAGAAGCTGAGCCCGGTTCTGGCTTGCTACAAAGTGAAGAATGCTGACCAGGGTATCGAACGCGCAGCTCAAATCGTTGAATTTGGCGGCATGGGCCACAGCTCGGCTATCCATTCCAACAACGAAGAAGTAATCATGAAGTTCTCCAACCGTCTGCAGACCGGACGTATTCTCGTCAACTCGCCATCCACACACGGCGCAATCGGCGATATTTACAACACTAATATCCCTTCATTGACACTGGGCTGCGGATCTTAC
The DNA here is from genome assembly GCF_038005345.1 of Paenibacillus sp. FSL H8-0122. Classification (NCBI taxonomy): domain Bacteria; kingdom Bacillati; phylum Bacillota; class Bacilli; order Caryophanales; family Paenibacillaceae; genus Paenibacillus; species Paenibacillus sp. FSL H8-0122. The sequence goes on from NZ_JBBOTB010000001.1 coordinate 1,700,302, forward strand.
GGACGCAACTCGGTATCGCAGAACGTGACTGCCATCAATCTGATCAACGTGAAAAGGGTGAACCGTCGTACCGTGAATATGCAATGGTTTAAAGTACCTGACAAGATTTACTTCGAAAAGGGAGCCACTCAGTATCTGGCTAAAATGCCTGACATTACACGTGTAGCCATTATCACTGACCCTATGATGGTGAAACTGGGATATGTTGAAAGAGTGGAGCACTATCTGCGTCAACGTCAGACTCCTGTAGCCATTGAAGTGTTCTCGGAAGTTGAACCGGATCCATCGACAACTACTGTAGAAAAAGGCGCGGCAATGATGAACAGATTCCAGCCGGACTGCATTATCGCACTCGGCGGCGGTTCCCCAATGGATGCTGCCAAGGGCATGTGGCTGTTCTACGAACATCCGGATGCTGACTTCAACGGTCTGAAGCAGAAGTTCATGGATATCCGCAAACGGGTATACAAATTCCCTAAGCTCGGCAACAAAGCGAAATTCGTTGCGATTCCTACAACTTCCGGTACAGGTTCCGAAGTAACCTCGTTCGCAGTTATCACAGATAAGACTACGGGTAATAATACTAAATATCCGCTGGCCGACTATGAGCTGACTCCAGACGTAGCTATTATCGATCCTGAGTTTGTATACAGCTTGCCAAGAACTGCAGTTGCCGATACAGGGATGGACGTATTGACACATGCAATCGAAGCTTATGTATCCGTAATGGCCAGTGACTATACCGATGGTCTGGCAATCAAAGCCATTCAACTGGTATTCCAGTGGCTGGAGAAATCCGCACTGCAAGGCGACAAGCTGGCCCGTGAGAAAATGCACAACGCTTCGACACTTGCCGGTATGGCCTTTGCTAATGCATTCCTGGGGATTAACCACAGCTTGGCGCACAAATGGGGCGGACAGTATCACACCGCACATGGCCGCACTAATGCGATCCTGATGCCGCATGTTATTCGCTACAATGCCAAGAAGCCTACGAAGTTCGCTTCGTTCCCTAAATATTCGCACTTTGTAGCAGACGAACGGTATGCTGAAATCGCCCGTATTCTGGGATTGCCGGCACGCACTACCGAAGAAGGCGTAACAAGCCTGATCAATGCGATCCGCGACATGAACAAAAAACTCGGCATCGAAGAATCCTTCTCGGCGCTTGGTTTCGATCCTAAGGACTTCGAATCCCGTGTAGACTATCTGGCTGACCGTGCATTTGAAGACCAATGTACAACTGCCAACCCTAAAATGCCGCTGGTATCCGAGCTTGCTGATGTATACCGCAACGCATTCTACGGCAAATTCGATAACTAATTAACGGTTGCCTGGCAAAGAATAAGGTTAAAGGTTAATATGGGACTGGATGGAAGTGACAAATATCACCGAAAGAGTGATATTTGTCACAGTCCTTTTTCAGAAAATAAACTAAAATGTTTATATAGACAACGATCCCTGATATAAAGATGTGATTGTGAATTTTATAACAACTGTCAGCTACGGGATCACGAGACACGGGATTAACCTTCAAGCCCGCGATCTCTACAAATATACTAAATATAAATGGAGGGATTTAGCATGTCGGTGATTGAAAAAGAAGTACAAGAGGTTAAGTCTGGCTGGAGAAATTTCACAAAGGGTACATGGTCCAAGAAAGTTGACGTTAATAACTTTATTGCCAAGAACATCAAGCCTTATGAAGGAACTGAAGATTTCCTTGTAGGTCCTACCAGCAACACAACTGAACTGTGGAAGATTATCTCCCAGCTGAGTAAGGAAGAAAGAGAAAGAGGCGGCGTATGGGACGTTTCCCTCGATACTGTCTCCACTATCACTTCCCATGCTCCTGGTTACATTGACAAGGACAAGGAACAGATTGTCGGCGTTCAGACTGATGCGCCTTTCAGACGTTCCATCCAACCGTTCGGCGGTATCAAGATGATGATCGATGCTACTAAGGCTTACGGCTTCGAGCTTCCGCAGAATATCGTTGACATGTTCACGAACATCCGCAAAACGCATAACCAGGGCGTATTTGATGCATACACACCAGATATGAGAGCTGTGCGTAAATCCGGCGTAATCACAGGCCTTCCTGATGCTTATGGCCGCGGACGTATCATCGGCGACTATCGCCGTATTGCTCTGTATGGTATTGATTTCCTGATTAAAGACAAGAAGCAGCAACTGGCTGAGCTTGAAGTAGACTCTATGACAGAAGATGTTATCCGTCTGCGTGAAGAGCTGTCCGAGCAAATGCGTGCTCTGGGCGAACTGAAACAAATGGCCGCAGCTCATGGCATGGATATTTCCAAGCCGGCAATGAACTTCAAAGAAGCTACACAATGGGTATACTTCGGATATCTGGCAGCTGTTAAAGAACAGAATGGTGCGGCAATGTCTCTGGGACGCGTATCTTCCTTCCTTGATATCTATGTTCAACGTGACATTGAAGAAGGTACTCTGACTGAAGAGCAAGCTCAAGAAATCGTTGACCATTTCGTAATGAAGCTGCGTATCGTGAAGTTCCTGCGTACGCCTGACTATAACGACCTGTTCTCTGGCGACCCTACTTGGGTAACAGAATCCATCGGTGGTATGGCTGAAGACGGCACAACCCGCGTAACCAAGAATAGCTTCCGCTTCCTGCATACCCTGTACAATCTGGGACCGGCTCCAGAACCGAACCTGACTGTACTGTGGTCCGAGAAGCTGCCTGAAGGCTTCAAGAAATATTGTGCCAAGGTATCTATTGAGACCAGCGCTATCCAATATGAGAACGATGATGTAATGCGTCCATACTGGGGTGAAGATTATGCGATTGCCTGCTGCGTATCCCCAATGCGTATCGGTAAGCAAATGCAGTTCTTCGGTGCCCGTGCCAACCTGGCTAAGGCTCTGCTGTATGCGATCAATGGCGGTAAAGATGAGAAATCCGGTGCTCAGGTAGGTCCTGAATATCCTGCGATCACTTCTGAATACCTGGATTATGATGAAGTAATGAAACGCTTCAAACCAATGATGGAATGGCTGGCTAAGACTTATGTCAATACGCTGAACATCATTCACTATATGCATGACAAATATTCCTACGAACGTATCGAAATGGCGCTGCATGACCGCGACATTCTGCGTACTATGGCTTGCGGTATTGCCGGACTGTCCGTTGCTGCTGACTCCCTGAGCGCAATCAAATACGCTAAGGTTAAGCCAATCCGCAACGAAGAAGGCATTGCTATCGACTTTGAAACTGAGGGTGAATTCCCTTGCTACGGTAACAACGACGACGCTGTTGATGGCATTGCTGTTGAACTGGTTGAAACCTTCATGTCGATGATCCGCAAAAACAAAACGTATCGTGATGCTGTGCCGACTCAATCGGTACTGACTATCACTTCAAACGTTGTATATGGTAAAAAGACTGGTACTACTCCTGACGGACGTAAAAAAGGCGAACCTTTCGCTCCTGGTGCTAACCCAATGCACGGACGCGACAAGAAGGGCGCACTGGCATCCCTGAACTCTGTTGCCAAACTTCCTTACTCCGATGCACAGGATGGTATCTCGAATACCTTCTCCATCGTTCCTAAGGCGCTGGGTAAAGACGAAGATTCCCGTAAGTCCAACCTGGTCTTCATGATGGACGGATATTTCCACAATAACGCTCAGCACTTGAACGTTAACGTATTTAACCGTGAACAGCTGCTCGACGCTATGGATCACCCTGAGAACTATCCACAGTTGACCATTCGCGTATCCGGCTATGCTGTTAACTTCATCAAGCTGACCCGTGAACAACAGATGGATGTTATCAACCGTACATTCCACGATTCCATGTAAGAAGCATTCTTGTTCTATAAGAACTGAAATCAATCAAAGAGCTGCCGCCCTTGCAAGAGGGCGGTACACTCTTGTCTGAAAGTGGTTAAAATTTTAAGTTTTTTTCGAAAGGATGACATCTCATGCTTAAAGGACATATCCACTCTTTGGAGACGTTTGGAACGGTGGATGGCCCGGGTATCCGCTTCGTGCTTTTTATGCAGGGCTGCCTGCTCAAGTGTCAGTATTGCCACAACCCGGATACATGGGAATTGAATGAAGGCAAGGAAATGACCGTCGAGCAAGTGCTGGCGGAAATTGAGCCTTACCTGAATTATTATAAAACGTCCGGTGGCGGTCTGACCGTATCCGGCGGTGAACCAACCCTCCAGGCGCATTTCGTGAAGCAGCTGTTCACCGAGGTGAAGAAACGCTGGAATCTGCATACCACGCTTGATACCAACGGCTATAATGATGGATCGAAAATCAGCGATCTGCTGGATGTTACTGACTTGGTGCTCTTGGATCTGAAGCATATTGATGATGAAGCGCATATCAAGCTGACCGGCAAATCCAATGACCGTACCTTGAAGCTGGCCCGCTGGTTATCTGATAATAACCGTAAAATGTGGATTCGCCATGTCTATGTTCCCGGCATTCACAACAAGGAAGAGGATTTACAGAATCTTGGACGGTTCATTGGCACTTTAAATGGAGTAGAGAAGTTCGAAATCCTGCCTTATCACGTAATGGGGATCTACAAATGGAAAGAACTCGGCCGTCCCTATGAGCTTGAAGGGGTGGAGTCACCTTCGGATGAAGAAGTGCAGCGTGCGTACCGGCTGATCGAAGAGGGCCGTAAAGAGTCTGCATTGGTCTAATTGCATATAATAATTTCGAAAGCGGAGCTTCTATTTTGAGGAGTTTCGCTTTTTTGTATGTCAGGAAATCTGACTGAATCCGCTTCCAGTAGAGGATTTTATCCCTATTGAAGATGAATCTTAACCTTACGGTAACAAATCTGGTTTTCTATAATAAGAGTTGTAAGGGAAATCATTAAATAGGGAGGGTCACCCGTAATGAGAAAAAGTCTAACACTGCTGTTGTCCCTGATGTTCGTCAGCTCGGCGCTGCTGGCTGGCTGTGGAGGTAACAAGAATAATGCGTCTCCGACGACAGAGCCTGCTGCGACGGAAGAGGCTGCTGCTACCAATGCTGCCGCAACGGAAGAACCGGCTAATGCTGAGCCTTTTGAAATGACGATCCGTCATACCCAGGTTGGAGCGGACAAACAGAAACGACTGGCTATTCTGGAGGATGTGGTGGGCAAGGTGCAGGCGGATGTGCCTGGACTGACCTTCAAGCTTGATGGAGTAGATTCGGATGTGAACCGTAAGGAGAAGCTGCGCGGTGAAATGGCGGCCGGTAACCCTCCGGAGATCTTTGACCTGTTCGGCAGCCCAGACTCCAAGATCTATGCCAAAGAAGGCAAGCTGCTGGACCTGACCCCGATCCTTGATGAATTAGGGATCAAAGACAAGTTCTCCAATCTGGACCCGTTCACCTATGAAGGCAAAATCTACGGCCTGCCGATCGGCGGCTCTGGAGAAGGCTTCTTCTATAATAAAGAATACTATACCGGTAAGGGCTGGAAGGCTCCAACGACCTTCGCCGAACTGGAGAAGCAGCTGGCCGATATTAAAGCGGATGGTAAAGTGCCGATGGCCGGTGCCTCCAAAGCAGGCTGGGTACCGCTGATGCTGGCCAACCATCTCTGGTCCCGTTATGCCGGGCCGGATGTGACCGCGAAGTTCGCTACCGGTGAAGCGAAGTGGAATGATCCGAATGTTATCAAGGGCTTGGCGAAATATAAGGAATGGGTGGATAAAGGCTACTTCAAGAAGGGAGAGCTGGGCTTCGAATATGCTGAATATACTACCCAGTTCACCAGCGGTGAAGCCATCCTGATGTATGACGGGACCTGGAAGTCTTCCGTGTTCAAAGCCGGCCAATCCGGCGAAGGTCTAATCGGCAAGGTAGGCTTCTTCAATATTCCGGCGGTTGAAGGCGGAGTGGGGGATCAGACGGCGCTGATGCGCGATGTGAACAATGGTTATGGCTTCTCGGCTTCGGCGGGTGAAGATGAGCGGCAGCTTGCAGCAGTGAAATCCTTCATTAAGAATATGTTCAATGAAGAGATGCAGCTGCGCGGCCTGGTAGAGGACGGAGTCCTGCCTGCCATGAAGATTGATCAGGCTGTGCTGAACAAGAACATTACGGATGATCTGATGAGTGAGATTGTTGCCGTATTGAACAGCTCCAAGTCGTCCTTCCCGGCCTTTGACTCGCTGGTTCAGGCGGATGTCACCACTGAAATCAGTAATATCCAGATTCAGAGCCTGATCGGCGGGCAGACGACTCCTGAGAAGATGGGCGAAGCACTCCAGAAGATTCAGGAAGAGGCCAACGCGGCAGTGGAATAAGAAGAAGCGGTAAACTGTATAAAAAGGCACTAAAGAAATTAACAAAAGGCAAAAAGAAACGGAGGGGAAATTTGGAGCTGGAGGAGCGGTAGCGTCCGCCTTTGTCACCGGATTTCTACCGCGAACAGCGGTAAAAATAAAGAAATCTGGGGACAACAGCGGCCGGAAGTCCAAATGTTCACCGCAGTGACGACCATGCTTCGAGTTCAAATCTTAAGTGTGTCGTATATTCATGTGCCCTGGTGCTTGCTCCAGGGTGCATTTTTCAAAAGAAAAGCAATATGGAGGTAGCTATGAATAAGGCACTGAGAAATCCTCTGGTGTTCATTCTGTTCGTTATTCCGGCACTGGTGCTGTTCATTATGTTCTTCATCTATCCGATCTTCAGTTCGATCTACTATAGCTTTACCAGCTGGAACGGTGTATCCGAGACGGTCAAATACGCCGGAGTGGATAACTTCAAGAAAGCTCTGGGAGATGAACGCTTCTGGATTTCCGTGAAAAATAACGGCTGGTTCATTCTGTTCTCCGTAGGCATACAGGTGCCGCTGATTGTGTTCTTCTCCTTACTGATTGCGAATGTGAAGAAGCTGAAGGGACTGTACAAGACGGCGGTATTCATGCCATCCATTATGTCTACAGCGGTTATCGGGATTCTCTGGGGCTTCATCTACGAGCCGAACATTGGATTGTTCAATAAAGTACTGGGTCTGGTCGGCATTGAGCCGGTCTACTGGCTGTCGGACGAACGGTTCGCCATGCTGTCGATTCTGATCACGAATGCCTGGCAGTGGACCGGATTCTATATTGTCATGGTGCTGGCGGCCATTCTCTCCATTCCCGGTGAATTAGATGAAGCAGCGGCTATCGACGGCGCTACGGGGTTCCAGCGGGCTACACGCATTACCCTGCCGCTGATCGTACCCATCATCTCGGTGGTGATTATGCTCTCCATTGCCGGAGCGATGAAGGCTGCCGATATCGTCATTGTAATGACTAAGGGGGGACCGGCGGGTTCAACCGAGGTGATGGCCACCTATATGATTAAGTATGCGATTACCAACTTCAAATACGGGTACGGCAATACGATCGCCGTTCTGATCTTCTTGTTCACGCTCGTGGTAACCGCCCTCTACCAGCTGGTGTTTGCCCGCCGTACGGAAAGGATTGAATACTGATGCCGCGCCCGCTGAAAAAAAGTCTGCCGCACATCGCTCTGCTGGGGTATCTGGTGATTGTGCTGTTTCCGTTCCTCTTCGTCCTTTTCTCTTCGGTGAAGAAGGATAATAATGCGATTGCCCTCAACCCCTTCGGCATTCCGAAGAGCTTCGAATGGTCCAACTATGTGGAAGCCTGGGTGAATGCCAAGATCAGCACTTATTTTTTCAACAGCTTATATATTTCGGTTCTGGCTTCTGTAGTGTCTATTCTGCTCGCGTCTATGTTCGCCTTCGCGGTCACGCGGATGCGCCAGGGGAAGTGGAACACCATTCTCTTCTCGCTGGTTCTGATCGGGATGCTGATTCCGAACAATGCGCTGATGCTGCCCATCTATACGATTGTCCGCAAGCTGCATATCCTCAATACCCACTGGGCGCTGATTATTCCTTACATTGCCAATGCGATCCCGTTCACGATCATTATTCTGGCGGCCTTCATGCGTTCGCTGCCCAGTGAAATCGAAGAAGCGGCGGTCATGGATGGCTTGAAGGCCCCGGGTATATTTGCTAGAATTATTGTACCTTTGACAGTTCCGGCGATGGTTACTGTATTCATTGTTAATTTCCTGGGAAATTGGAATGAGTTCCTGCTGGCCAACTATTTTCTCTCCAATGACGAGCTGCGTACGCTCCCGGTGGGGATGGTCCAGTTCCGCGATCAGTATCAGATGAATTACGCACAGATGTCTGCGGGAATTGTCTACAGTGTGGTTCCGGTCATCGTGATTTATGCGGTTCTGCAAGAGAAGATTATTGAAGGCGTCACCGCAGGCAGTGTAAAAGGATAACATCAATCATGTCAGGAGCAACAGCCGATGAATCTGCGCTACAAATTGTTTACGGCATTCTTAGGCCTGATTATCATTCCGCTGTTCATTCTTGGCATGATTATGTTCTTCGTGACTTATAATTCCATTGAGAAGAAGTACAGCCAGCAATCCGAATATTCGCTCAAAGCGATCAGCTACAGCATTTCTAATGTGTTCAAGGATATGGACAATGTGACTGACAACGGAATTGCCACCTCGGTCTTTCATATGGCGCTCAGCGCGGATGATCCCTCCAAGCAGGATTTAACCGATGCCGAGCAGCTCAGCCTGAATGCCAGCCAGCGTAATTTCCGCAGTTTGCTCTATAATCATCCGTCGATCAGCTATGCCTTCCTGTATAATTTCAACGGGAAAGGCAGCTCGGAGATCGTCTCGGTCTTCAACAAGGAGAACTTCCGCACCCTGCCCTATGATAAGTTCAAAGGCAGCGAGCTGTACCAGGAGGTCATGAAGCTGAACGGGGTTCCGAAATGGCTGGCCCCGCATGAGTACCCTGAGCTGACCGGGACGGAGGCTGTATTCACGCAAATCCGGCTGGTTAAGGAGCTTAGCTTCTTTCAGAATATCGGCATTCTGGTAGTGCAGATCAAGAACTGGGAGTTCGAGTCGATTTTCCGCAATCTTAAGATTGGCGGCACCGACCAGAAGGTGTCTTTCATGCTGGTTAATGATGACGGGATGATTCTGCTGGACCCGGATAGGCAACTGGACGGGCAGGATTTCCGCGGCTTCACCACGAAGGAGATTATGTTTAAGCCCGGCTTTCAGAGCTTCAAGACACAGTTCGGCGGCGAGAAAAGCATTCTGTCGGTCTACCATCTCAAGGAGTATCCCTGGAGTCTGGTCTCCATCACTTCCTGGGATACTTTGTCTCATGAGGTGACGGTGTTCGCCCGCTGGTTCGTCGTAGTGATGTTCCTGTGCCTCCTGGGCGCTGTCATCTTCAATCTGTTCTTCATGAACCGGATTACAGGCGGGATTGCTGTGATCGTGCGCTTCATGCGCCGGGTGGAGGACGGAGACCTCACTACCCGCGTCGAGGAGAAGGGTAACGATGAGATGACGCTGCTGGCCAGAGGCTTCAATGATCTTATGGACAAAATCAACACGCTGTTCAGCCGGGTTCATGTGGAGCAACAGCGCAAGAATCAGGCGGAAATGCGTGTGCTGCAAGCCCAGATCAAGCCGCATTTTCTGTTCAATACCTTAGAATCAATCAATGTGCTGGCGGTGCAGAATGAAGGACGCAAGGTCAGTGAGATGGTCTACCGGCTGGCGAGTATTCTGCGGATCAGCATTCAGGACCGGGATGAGATTACGCTGGAGGAAGAGGTTAAGCATCTGCGCAATTATCTGGATATCCAGAAGTTCCGGTTCGAGGACCTGTTTGATTATGAGCTTGAGATTCCGCCAGAGCTGCTGGGCTGCGGAATTCCGAAGCTTACGCTCCAGCCGCTGGTGGAGAACAGCATTCAGCATGGTTTTGAGGGGATCGGGTATAAGGGTCTGGTGAGTGTCAAGGTGTGGGAGAACCAAGGCAATCTGATACTGCGGATAACGGATAACGGAATCGGAATGACCCCGTCCCAGCTATCGATGTTTCAATACATGGTGAATGATCCGGCTGAGCAGCAGCCGGCAGGCAAGCCCGGGCAGGGCATTCATCTGGAGCGGCGGGGGCTGGGTGTACGCAGTGTCGCAGACCGGATACGGATCGAATACGGCGACAGATATGGGATTTTCATATGTGCAAGTCCTGGGGAAGGAACGATCATCCAGTGCGTCATTCCGAAATACGGGCAGGGGGAAGGCCATTATGCTAAAAGTATTATTGGTTGACGATGAAGCGCCTATTCTGAGCAATCTCAATACTGTGCTGCCCTGGCAGGACATGGGGATGGAGGTTGCGGGGATGGCCCGCAGCGGAATGGAGGCACTGCGCCTTGCTGAGGAGCAGCCGCCCGATCTGGTGCTATGTGACATCCGTATGCCGGTAATGGACGGACTGACGTTCATCGGCAAGCTGCGCGAGATGGGGCTGGAGAGCGAAGTGCTGCTGCTCAGCGGCTATCAGGAATTCGATTATGCGCGCGAAGCGATCCGGCTGGGTGTGAAGGAATATATCTGCAAGCCGATTCATTATGGGGAGCTTGGCGACAAGGTGCGGGAGATCGGGTCCCGGATACGCAGCAGGCAGTATAAGGATAAGTTGTACAACAGCATCCCGTTGTTTCAGGAAGTGCCTATGGCTGACGATCCTGTCAAAAAAACACCGGAGCAGCTGATGAATCAGGCCGCACAGTTCATTACGGAGCGCCTCCATGCGGATCTCGGCATTGATGAGGTGGCGAATACGATTGGCATCAGCAGCAGCTATTTCTGCCTGCTGTTCAAGAACCGCTTCGGGGTGACCTTCGTGGAATATGTCACGCAGCAGCGGATTGATGCTGCCAAATTCATGCTCGCCAGCAGCGATAAGAGCATCACGGCCATCAGCTTGGGCGTCGGCTATCAGGAACGCCGTTATTTCACCAAGGTGTTCCAGAAGCAGACGGGAATGACACCCAAGGAATACCGCAGCAGGTTCGGGACGGCTGAAGCACAGTAAGTCTGCCTTTCCAGTAATTAGGGCTGTCCCAGAAAGCCGTGAAATGGCTTTTGCGGGACAGCCCTCTGTTTTTTTAAAGCAGGAACCGACCACGATCTCTTGTCAACAATTATCCGAATGATTGCCGTCTATAACTGTCAGCAAGTCTACAGCAGCAGTACGCGGTTTTGGAGCAGGCTTGTCTTGGGGATCGAAATATCCCATATGCAAGGTGCCAACGATTTTCTCGTCAGGAGTTACACCAGCTGCTGACCGAAATGAGGAATCTTCATTAAAAGCAGTGGTCTTCCATACCACGCCGATTCCTTGTTCCCAGGCCAGCAGCTGAATGTTCTGAATCAGAGCGGCAGTTGCTGCCAGGGCCTCCTCCCAGGCTTTTGGAGGAAGGGCGCTATGCATGATCACGATGAGGTGGACCGGAATCCGCCTGCAATACGTATCATGTATCTGTGCACCGAATTGTTGAACGAATGCTTCCGGGCGTGTCTTCAGAATAGCGTCGGCAAATATTGTCCGGCCCTCCCCTGTGAACAGGATGAACCGCCAAGGCTCTTTTTTGGAATGAAAAGGTGCCCATACCGCATTGTCCAGCAAGTTGAGCAGTGTGCTCCGGGCAATGGGCATTCCATTAAATTCCTGAATGGTTCTTCTGTCGCGTATCGTTCGTATGAGCAGGCTGTCAGGAGTAGGAGTCATGGCTCGTCCCTCACGATTCCGGCAGGTAGGCATTCGAGATTTCGTCGATCACCTTGCTTAGTCCGATTGGGCCATAGCCGGCAAACCACAGATTTGCATCACCGATATACACATGTTTGTTCTTGACAGCTGTAAGGTTGGCCCAGATTGAAGTGCTCATAATATTATCCAGAGCCGTCTGATTACTGTCGCCTGGGCGAAGAATGATGAACATACGGTCAGGATTCAGCTCGGGAAGTACTTCTTCGGAGATGGCTACATTCCATGAGTCCTTGAAGTCTATACCTTCTGTGGAAGCGGGGGTTAGTCCCAGAGGGCCGAAGAGCGTAAAATTATCTCCCGGTTGAATCAGCTGCAATTGCTTGTCCTGTATCCGCATATAGGCGACAGTCTCAGTGGCAGCAGTGGCAGCCAATTCGTTCCTGACCGCAGCTATCTTTGATTCATAATCGGCGTGGACCTGATCAGCCACATTTTCTTTTCCGAAAATTTCTGCCGTTTGCCGGAAGCGGGTCCAATCATCTTCATTTTCATTGTCGAAAAGTATCGTTGGCGCAATCCTTGATAGCTGCTCATAGTTGGCTTCATTCAGTGTCTTAGAAGCAAGAATGAGATCCGGCTCCGCTTCGAGCAGTGCTTCTAAGTTAGGTGCTTCTCCTGAGCCAATAACGATAGTATCCTTCATTTGGTCTGACAGGTATTGGGGGAATCCCAGATCGTTGTATGTAACCATTGCATGAGGTTCAATTCCAAGTGCCAGCAGATGGTCAGCAAAAACATAAAGCATGCCCGCAACCTTTTTCGGATGTGCCGGAATTTCTATATCTCCCTTAATGGTTGAGATGATACGGGTATCCGTATTTTCAGCCGTCTTGGCATGTATTGGAGAAGTGGAACCGGCAACCGCTGAACCTCCATTATTCCCGCTGTTGCTGCATCCAACGACTAGCCCCAGCATCATTACTCCAAGCAGGCCGATGACTCCACGGCTAAATTTGTGTTTGAACTTTCGAGTATAAGGAAACACAAGCCACACACCTTTCGTAATTGATTTTGATAATCATTATCATAACTTAATTATAAGGAGTGGTATAGGCGGGTGCCATGGACAAAAATGCTCATCGCCTGGACATATGGCTCAGGAGCAAATCGCTTGAACGGCGCAGAAATAAATCGTGGGCCAGCGAGGTGTAACAGGAATAGAGACTTGAATCAGCGGCATCGTAGACGTTTCCTTTTCGTACGGCATTTAACTCCCTCCATGCTTCTTGTGAAGCTAGCGAACGATGGATCAAATCACGCTGTGCGGAGTTACCCGATGTAAACAGAATCAGATGGTCAATGCTGCATTCCGAAAGCTGATCTGGAGTAAGAAGAATGGAATGCTCTACATTCAGTAATTGCCGGGGTCTCTCAAGCTGCAGATCTTTATACAGCACGGTACCCAAGTTACGGTTGCCGAACAGGCGGAAGCACCCGTTCTCATATTGCGCCACAGCAATTTTTCCGTCCTCCAGCTTTTCTCTGACACTGAGCCGAAGACTCTCAGCCAGCTCTTCGTACGCCTCAAGCCACTGCCGGGCGATCTCCAGACGGTTCACCGCTCTCGCAATTATCCGGAGATGCTCACGCCAATCCCCTTCAAATGGCACGGTACACGTTGGGGCAAAATGGGGGAACAAGCCTGCTTTGTCCGGTTCCGCATAATCTGAATGTTCGAAGCTGATAATCAGCTCCGGCCGGGCACTTGCCAGTCTGCCGAGGTCGGGCTGATCATGCCCCAAGCTGATAACGTTATTCAAGCTATAGGCAGATCCCCGTGAATTATTAATTAATGCCGCATAAGGCGTTAAACCTAATGCCAGCAAATGAGAGGTGTAGGGATGGGCCATGGAGGCAATACGAGTGGACATACGGTGTTTTTTAACATATACAGATGGTGAAATGCCAATGGCTGATTTGAATTTACGGCTGAAATAGAACTCATCCTGATAGCCTACACGGTGCGCCGTGTCACGGAGCGTCATTTCAGAGCGGAGCAACAAATCACCCGCATGACGAATGCGGACAGAATTCAGATATTCCATCGGGCTCCGGCCCACCTGTTTTTTGAACAGCCGGGAATAATGGGCGACGCTCATTCCTGTCATTTCGGCAAGCTTTTCTCTGGTCATGGGCTGCCCGAAATGACTGTCTATATAGGCTTTGGACTGGTCAATCATTGCAGTTGAGGGAGTGCGATGCTTAGTCTCCGAACTGTCTGGTCTCCATAACTGAAGCAGCAATTCCTGAAAACGGATAGATGACTCCATTCTTTCCCAGCTGCTGCCCTGCCAGCAAGAGCAGATCAGGTCAGTCTTAGCTAACGCTTCAGACCAATGGGCAGGCGGGAAAATATCGGCCTCCAGTTCTCCGCGCTGAAGCGTATGCTGTCCGTCCATAGTATACACATCAAAGGTAAAACAGCAGTATTCCAGAGAGTTCTTCTCCTTCACTAACAAGCGCCACGGTGTATCAGGGAGCAGCAGCAGTACATCGCAAGAACCAAATTCAGAGCAATAGCCTTTAGCTTCAACTTCGCCGCTGCCTTTAATTCCTATGAGGAGGGTATGCCTGTCTGACTTATGTATTTCAGATTCAGATCCAGCCGGATTAACACAGCAGCGGGCGTCGATAAGTTTGTATAACCCTTCAGATGGATTCATTTCAGCTTAAATACTCCTTTCACATGAAGTCTGCTACTATTATACTCTCCTGGTGACAGGTGGGGGCACCCGATTAATAATGGAGCTAATTGGATTTATATAGATCTTTCTTTACACAAAATGAAACTTTTCTCCGTTGCTTGCGTCTAATACTATGTTTTGTAAAATGAACGTGGCAAAATATGCTGCCGTCCTGAAGAGGGCGGTTGCGTTTTTGCGGGGATTATAAGGTGGACAGAAAGCATTGAATATACTGCCTTATACACTACAATGGGAGCAGAAGGAGTCGTACAATGAATTTTAGGAAAATGTTCTTGGTAACAGTATTAGCTGTATCGCAATTAGCAGCAGCCGTTCCGGCTTTTGCAGCTCCAGTCAGCACACAGACCGTAACAGGCCATGTTGCCGCAGCGGTGAATACTTCTGAAACACAGCTTCAGCCTGAGTCAACAGACCCGTTGCCTCCGTTAATGACTGAACCGCCTGCAGGTACAGTGGTACCCACACCAACACCGGTACCTACAGCATCACCGGTTCAAGGCATTCCGGCAGTAACAGAGACTCCGGCTCCGGCCGCTACTGAGGTTCCAGGTGCAACAGCTGCTCCTGTGGACGGTACTGTGCCGACGGATGCCGTTATGCCTACGGCTACTCCGTTAACGGATACGCCTGTAACCCCAAGCATGACTACTACCTCTGCTGCAGGGGCAGGCCAGCTTATTCTGATGATGAACAGCAACAAGATGTTCAGAAACGGAACGCCTTACACCGCCAATCAGCCGATGGCAGTCAAGAACGGCGTCTCCTACGTATCGATCCGCGCAATGGTGGAAATGGTCGGCGTTGCTTTCACCTATGACGCCAAAACCAAAGAGGTCATTGTGACCAAGGGTACCAGCATTATGCGGTTCAAGACCGACAGCAAAATCTATACTGTTAATGGCACCAAGTTCACTATGAAGGGACCGGCTTACCAGTTCAAAGGCACCTTCATGATTCCGTTAACGTCCATTACCTATGCACTTAATATTCCTTATACCGTAGACAATGTGCAGAAGCGGGTTATTCTTACGCTGAATACAAAGCCGACTGTCTCCTTCACAGTTCAGCCCAAAGAAATCTATGCTGGTGAGACTACTGTGAATTATGTAACCTACAGCTCTTCCCCGAACGGTACGCCGATTGTTGAAGAACGCTGGAGCGACAACAAGCTGGATATCTATGATCAGCCGGGCTTCTATACGGTTATGTATTCGGTACGCGATGCCAATAACATGTGGAGTGACCCTTATCCGGTAACCATTCAGGTACTGCAGCCTAATCAGCCGCCAGTAGCCCAATTCACAACAGATAAAGAAGAATACAAAATGGGTGAGCCGGTAGTCCTGACCGATACCAGCTATGATCCTGAGAATGAAGAGCTGACCGCAACCTGGAACAATCGTTCCCTGGCGTACTTCACCCCGGGACCGCTGTCCATTCAGCTGACGGTTACGGACAAGCACGGTCTTAGCAGTACTTTTGAGAAGATGATTACAATCACCAATGAACAACTGTATACACAGGATGAAGTAACGAAGCTGTTCACCATTCCGGGGGATATCATCAGTATGGACGGCGGGATGATCCCGGCGCTCCCTAACCTGCCGTATACGCTGTCGTCCGAAGGCTACACCCTGATCCGCAGTAACAGCCCGGAGACCGTTCAGACGGAAGGTGTACTGTACCGGGAGAGTTCAGTGGGCAATACGCGCTTCCTGGTGCATCATATGAACAATATGGCTACCAGACAGAAGCTCTATGTGATTGCAACCAATAACAACCTGTATCCGACAACCATTAACATCCAATATCTAGGAATTGCCGGACCGGTGACCTCACCGGAATATACTGGAAAAGTATCGATGGAGAAATACTTCAATTCCATGGTTACCGGCTTGGCGCAATCGCAAATTACCCTGCAGCCTGGGCAAAGTCTTCCGATTATGACAGACCTGAACAAAATCGCTATGAAGCCCAAAGACGTAATGTCGCTGAGCGCAGACCTGTTCAGTGATCTGCCGATTCAGTATAACGTAGTTATGGTGGAGCAGAGCAAAGATCCTGTCGCCGAGCTGCCTTATCTGCCGGTTCTTGACATTGACGGCGTGCATACCCGGGGAACATTCCCCGATTCTACCCGCGTCATGAACGTGACCGAGCTGGTAGGTACCACGCAAAGCAAGCTGCTTCTGGGCGACAATAAAATGGACAAAAACCTGGACGGCCTTGATCCAATGAATGGAACATATGTTTCCAACGCCGGTAACTTCGGGGTACTGTACAAAATCGTATTGGATCGTGTTGCAGCAAACACGCTGATCACCTTCAATCCGCGCGGGGGTCCTTATCTGGGGCCGTTGATCGTAAACGGTTCGATGGTGAACCTGCCCAATAAGGGCGTATTAGGCTTATCCTCAGACACGAATGCTGTCATCTACCGCACCGGAGAATATGAAGGGCGTGTGGAGATTGTGTTCTCCGTCGCCTCAGGCAGTAACCTGCCTGTGAACTTTGTCTTCACGCCGCTTCCGGCGAAAAAATAATTTCTTCTACAATACAAAACGGCAGCGCTCCTGATGGGGCGGCTGCCGTTTTGTAATCTGCCGCAAGTATCTGGATGCGGGGAGGCAACGGGCACTTTTATTGACGGGGCAGTGCTTTTGGGGCATTATAAAGAGAGTGCAACACAAACGATCTAATGTTATGGGAGATGAGCGAATGCTGTCGACAGATCAAATCCTGGAAGCCATGTCGGGGCAGGGGCTGCGAATCACCGATCAGCGCAAGACGCTTGCCAAATTATTCGGCGAGAATACGGGATATTTGTCTGCGAAGGATGTATATGAGCATATGGGCCGCAAGTATAGCGGACTGAGCTTCGATACCGTCTACCGTAACCTGCGCGTTATGGAGGAGCTGGGGGTACTGGAGCAGATTGTATTTGAAGAAGGCGTCAAATTCAAGGCAAGCTGCAGTCAGGATCACCATCATCACCATATGATTTGCCTGCAGTGCATGAAGACGTACCCGATTCAATTCTGCCCGATGAATCTAACCGATCCGCCGGATCAGTTCCGGGTGGTCAAGCATAAATTCGAGGTGTTCGGCTACTGCAAGGATTGTGAGCAGGGAAGAGAAGAAGAGCCGTCTGGGGCCGTGCGCAGCAAAGAGGGACGCTGAGTATGGCTAGCTTACGAAGAACGGTACAGGCCCCTATCCGGGTCTACCGCAAGTTCATTTCGCCGCTCAAGCCCGCTACCTGCCGGTTCTACCCGACTTGTTCGGCTTATGCACTGGAGGCCATTGAGGTCCATGGACCGCTCAAGGGCTCATGGCTGGCTGCCCGGCGGATTGCCCGCTGCCATCCCTTCCATCCGGGAGGACTTGACCCGGTGCCGCCGCGCAAAGAGCAGCCATCCGGGGACAAGCCGCTGCATACGACTTGACACGGGCCGCCGGGATGGGTATATTTTGAATAATAAGTGATATTCCGAGGAACGGATAAGTAGATGTGGACACCATTACAGAGAGCCGGGACTGCTGGGAGCCGGTATGGGATGCCAGATTGAATATGGTCCGGGAGGAACTGTGTTCGAGCGGAAGGCCTGAAGCCGGGGTCTGCGTAAGCGCACGGCGTGTTCCAGCGTTAATGGACAGTTCCGTTAAGGAACTGACGAAGCCTGCGCTCTGTGAGGAGCCGGGGAATGTTGGGTGGTATCGCGTGAGTTTACTCTCGCCCCATAGAGGGGCGGGAGTTTTTTGTGTGAAATGGACGACTAGGGATAACGAAGGGATGATGAAGTAATGAGTGAGAACAAAACCTTTTATCTGACAACACCGATCTATTATCCGAGCGACAAGCTGCATATCGGGCATGCGTATTCTACGGTAGCCGGTGATGCGATGGCCCGCTACAAGCGGCTGCGCGGCTATGAGGTGCGCTATCTGACCGGAACGGACGAGCATGGGCAGAAGATTGAAGAGAAGGCCGGGAAGGCCGGAAAGACCCCTCAGGAGTTCGTGGACGGGATTGTAGTCGGCATTAAGGATCTGTGGAAGAAGCTGGACATCTCGAATGATGATTTCATCCGTACAACGGAGGAGCGCCATAAGAAGGTGGTTGCGGATATTTTTGACCGCCTGCTGAAGCAGGGGGATATCTACAAAGGGGAGTACGAAGGCTGGTACTGTATTTCGGATGAGACCTTCTACACGGAGACCCAGCTGGTGGATATTGAACGTGATGCTGACGGGAAGATTACCGGAGGAAAAAGTCCGGACAGCGGACATCCGGTGGAGCTGGTCAAGGAGGAGAGCTACTTCTTCCGCATGAGCAAGTATGCTGACCGCCTGCTGAAGTTCTACGAGGAGAACCCGGAGTTTATCCTGCCGGAATCCCGCAAGAATGAGATGATTAACAACTTCATCAAGCCGGGTCTGGAGGATCTCGCTGTATCCCGTACGACTTTTGACTGGGGCGTTAAGGTAAAAGGCGACGAGAAGCATGTAGTGTATGTGTGGATTGATGCCCTTACTAACTACATTACGGCTCTCGGCTATGGCTCGGAGGACCGCAGCCTGTATGACAAGTACTGGCCTGCGGATGTGCACATCGTCGGGAAGGAAATCGTCCGCTTCCATACCATCTACTGGCCGATCATTCTGATGGCGCTCGGCGAACCGCTGCCGAAGAAGGTCTTCGCCCATGGCTGGCTGCTGATGAAGGACGGCAAGATGTCCAAATCCAAGGGCAATGTGGTTGACCCGGTGACGCTGATTGACCGCTATGGCCTGGATGCCCTGCGCTATTATCTGCTGCGCGAGGTTCCCTTCGGCTCGGATGGAACCTTCACGCCGGAGAGCTTCGTGGACCGGATTAACTACGATCTGGCCAATGACCTTGGCAACCTGCTGAACCGGACGGGGGCGATGGTGGAGAAATACTTCGGCGGCGAGCTTCCGGCTTATGCCGGGCAGGTTACCGCATTTGATGGTGAGCTTGAGGCGATGGTGCAGAGCACTTACGCTAAGGTAGAAGAAGCGATGGAGAAGATGGAATTCTCCGTAGCCCTGACTGCCATCGGCGCGCTGATCAGCCGGACGAACAAGTATATTGACGAGACCCAGCCTTGGGTGCTCGCCAAGGACGAGAGCCGCAGCGGGGAGCTGGCTTCGGTGATGAGACATCTGGTCGAGGGACTGCGCACCGCGTCCATCCTGCTTCAGCCGTTCCTGACCGGCGCTCCGGCGAAGATCTGGGAGCAGCTGGGCATTCAGCCGGGCGAGCTGACCACCTGGGAGAGCGGCAGATCCTTCGGCCTGATTCCAGCGGGTACCCGGCTGGTGAAGGGCGACCCGATCTTCCCGCGCCTGGATGTGGCGCAGGAAGTCGCGTACATCGCCGAAGCGATGGGAGCCGGGAAGCCTGCAGAAGCAGCTGCTGAAGCTGCGCCTGTAGGGGCTGCTGTGACTCCGGAGGCGGCGGCTGCTGATCCGGAGGAAGAGGAACATAAGGAAGAAATCGGCATCGACGATTTCGCCAAGGCGGAGCTGCGCGTAGCCCAGGTAATCGCCTGCGAGCCAGTGAAGAAGGCGGATAAGCTGCTGAAGCTGCAGCTGGATCTTGGTTATGAGCAGCGCCAGGTGGTATCCGGCATTGCGAAGTTCTACACACCGGAGGAGCTGGTGGGGTGCAAGGTGATCTGCATTGTGAACCTGAAGCCGGTGAAGCTGCGCGGTGAGCTGTCGCAGGGCATGATCCTGGCCGCCTCCAAGGGCGAGCAGCTGACCATTGCTACCGTGCCGGACAGCATGCCGAACGGAGCAATTGTGAAATAAGGTTGCCAAGAGCATCCGCATAATGACCGTACAGCAATCTCCGCAGGCCACAGGCAGCGGGGATTGCTTCTTTTTGCTCCAAGATAACCGGGTAGAAGGCAGCTTGCAGACTACGAAATGCAGATCGGAGTTGACTTATCGTAACGATTACTATTATAATTCTGATAGTAAATTTTACGATTTAAGGGGTCGATAGAGAAATGGTTACAAAAAGCTTGCAAAAAGGGCTGCTGCTCGCCGCTGTCCTGCTGCTTACGCTGTCACTGGCCGCATGCGGACCGAAGAGCAACGGAAGCATTGCCCAAGGAAAAGTGAACGTGATGACTACTTTTTATCCTATATATGAATTCACTGCCGAAATCGGCGGCGGAGATGCCAATGTTATCAACCTGCTTCCTGTAGGGGTAGAGCCGCATGACTGGACCCCGCGCAGCCAGGATATCATCGCAACCTCCAAGGCGCAGCTGTTCCTGTATAACGGAGCCGGACTGGAGGGTTGGGTACCCAATTTCCTCAAGAGCCTCGATAGTGACAGTAAGACCAAGGCTGTAGAGGTTAGCCAAGGGGTGAAGCTGATTACTACGGATGAAGAAGACGGGCATGATCACGGCCATGAGCATGAAGGTGAAGAAGCGGAAGCAGACGGGCATGGCGACAGCCTGCACACCGACCCGCATACCTGGGTAAGCCCGAAGTCGGCGCTTGTGATGGCCAAGAATATCAAGGATAGTCTTCAATCCGTTGATCCTGCGCATACTGAAGGCTATGAGGAGCGCTACCAGAAGCTGGCCGACCGCCTGAGCGCATTGGATCTGAAGTTCACCGAAGAGCTGGGCAAGCTGCCCGGCAAGGAGATTGTCGTATCTCATCAGGCCTTCTCGTATCTGGCGCGTGACTACGGCCTGTCCCAGCATGCTATCATGGGGCTATCCCCGGATGCTGAGCCGCGCGGGCAGGATCTTGTGAAGCTGGCGGCGCTGGTTAAGGCAGAGGGCATCCGTTATATTTTCTTCGAGGAGCTTGTATCCGATAAGCTGGCTAAGACCCTGGCAAGTGAGACCGGGGTATCCACGATGGTGCTGAATCCGGTAGAAGGGCTGACCGAGGCCCAGCAGAAGAACGGGGACAACTATTTCACCTTAATGGAGAAAAATTTGCAAAATCTCATTCTGGCCTTACAATAATAAGGAAAGTATAAGTGAAAGGCGGTACTTCACATGCAACCGGTATCCCTGGACTGCCATCAGCATATGATCGAAATACAGGATTTGTCCTTCTCCTACGGGGAACAGAAGGTGATCTCGAATCTGAATTATACGGTAAAAGAACGTGATTTCCTCGGTATCCTCGGTTCTAACGGTGCGGGCAAGACTACGCTGCTTAAAATGATCGTCGGCCTGCTGCCTGCCACCAGCGGAGAAATCAAATTATTCGGCCAGCCGGTGCGGAGGTTCAAGGACTGGGAGCGGATCGGCTATGTGCCGCAGAAGAATGCGTTCAACCCGCTGTTCCCGGCGACCGTCCGTGAGGTCGTATTGTCCGGCCTGTATAACAACAAGAATCTGATCCGCCGCGTATCCAAGGCCCAGCACCGGCAGTGTGAGGATGCGCTTGAAGTGATGCGGATTCAGGATATTGCCGAGAAACGAGTCGGCCAGCTGTCCGGCGGCCAGCAGCAGCGTGTCTTCCTGGCCCGGGCGCTGATCAACCACCCGGATCTGCTGATTCTGGATGAGCCTACCGTCGGCATTGACGCCGAGACCCAGGCCGGATTCTTCGAGCTGATCATGCACATGCATGCCCATCACCATATGACCTTCCTGATGGTCTCGCATGATATCGACATGATGAAGAATTACCTGGGCAGCGAGCCCGTCCAGAAGAACGGTAAAATCAACTTCTACTGCCGCCACTCGCATGATGTGCAGGACTGCGCTGTTGATAATTTGCAGCATACGTTGTCCTGATCGTTGACATTGGCTGACAAGAGAATAGTTACCCTGATTATTAAACGGTCCAATTGCTCGAAATGCAGCCTTTTGTATTTTGTACAGTAGATTGCCCGAATTTCTGCCCTTTTTGCTGTTCTGTTGCAGTTTGTACATTAGATTTTTTGATATCGGCCGTTTTCCAGCCCTTCTGCCAATATCCATTGTACGAAATACAACAGAACCCGATTAACCGCTCAAAAGTTAAGATTCTGTTGTACGTTCTGCAATCGGAGGATGAGATGTTGTCAGGATCTCATCAGTTGGATCGTCCATTGTACAACATAGAACGCTCAAGTCAGTTTTCGGATCGTCCATTGTACAACATAGGACGATCCCTTAATCTTTTGATCTTAATTTTTTGATCTTAGTCTTTTGATCTTAGTCTTGTAACGTATGTAGATCCCGCCCCCTGTGAAGCGTATCCCGCAGGGAGGTAAAGCGATCCTTCCACCAACGCCTCTAAGCGCCGCAAGTCGTTCCTCCCACGCCAATTGCACTCAGCGGGTGTCCAGAGGGCGGAGCCCTTGGGGCCCTCCCTTCGGGAAGGGAGGGTTTGGGAGGGATGGCTAAAAGCTTTTGCAATGAAAGGTTTCATATTTGAAAGTAGGAGAGAACATCATCTTGGAAATCCTGTTTAGTGATTTTTTCCAGCGGGCGCTGGCCGGCGGGCTGATGATTGGCATTACCGCGCCGCTGATCGGCGTTTTTCTGGTGCTGCGGCGTCTGTCCATGATCGGAGATACGCTGGCACATGTTACGATTGCCGGTGTAGCGCTGGGCTTTCTGACAGGCTTTTATCCGCTGGGTGCGGGGCTGATCTTTGCGGTTGTGGCCTCATTTGCGATTGAGAAGCTGCGCAAAGCCTACAAAAGCTACGCCGAGCTGTCCATTGCCATCATCATGTCGGGCGGTGTAGCGCTGGCCTCCCTTTTTTTCACCCTGGGCAAAGGGTATAATGCAGATGTAATGAGCTATTTGTTCGGCAGCATCTATACGCTCAATACTACGGATCTTATCGTGGTGGGAATCGTAACGATTGCCGTTGTGGTCGTCGTAACCTTATTCTTCAAGGAATTCTTCCTGCTCAGCTTCGAAGAGGACGCGGCAAGTGTCAGCGGACTTCCGGTGAAGCTGCTCAATATGCTGATTACGGTATTAACGGCTCTGGTGATCAGTACGGCGATCAAGATTGTCGGCTCGCTGCTGGTCTCTGCGCTGCTGACCATTCCTGTAGCCATTAGTCTGCTGCTGTCACGGAGCTTCAAGTCTTCGGTTATTCTGTCCGTGGCGATTGCCGAGATTGCCGTTATTGGCGGACTGGTCATTGCTGGAGTATGGAATCTGGCTCCTGGAGCAACGATTGTTCTGCTGTTAATTGCACTATTAACCCTGACCCTCATCGGCAAAAAAGGGCTGCCAGCCTAACAAACAGATGGATAACCGGCCGCCCTCAGCACCAACTACATAATTGTATCTGTACTGCTGCTACATGAAGTGACCCGAGTGACCCCGACTATGGAAGGAGATGCGCCCGTGTCCAACCTGAATGCAGGAATCGCTTTTGCCGCCGGAGTGGCGTCATTCATATCGCCATGCTGCCTGCCGCTCTATCCTTCTTATCTATCTTATATTACTGGCTTATCGGTGCAGGAGCTGAAGAGCGGCAGCAACAGCAAAGAGGTCCGTCTCCGGACCCTCTCGCATACACTGGCGTTTATTCTGGGCTTCTCGGCAGTGTTCTATACGCTTGGCTTTGGAGCCGGCTTGTTCGGTGAATTCTTCAACGGCCAGCGGGATCTGATCCGTCAATTATCGGCGATCCTTATTATTGTCATGGGGCTTTTCCTGCTGGGTGTCTTCCAGCCGCAGTTCCTGCTCCGGGAACGCAAGCTGGAGCTGAGATGGAAGCCTGCCGGGTACCTGGGCTCCTTCATCTTTGGCATCGGATTCTCGGCAGGCTGGTCACCGTGTATCGGACCGATTCTAACAGCCATTATCGCGCTATCGGCCAGTGATCCGGGAACGTGGTTTACGATGATTACGGCGTACAGTATCGGCTTTGCACTGCCGTTCTTCGGACTGGCCTTTTTCCTGGGCGGGGCGCGCAAGATCCTGAAATACTCCAACCTGCTGATGAAGCTGGGCGGCGGTCTGATGGTATTCATGGGCATCCTGCTGTTCACCGACCAGATGTTCCGCATTACGATCTGGCTGCAGGGCATTACGCCGCGCTGGCTGATTTTCTAAATGAAGCTTTAAGTGAAGTAATCAATAGCCGCTTCCGGAAAATGCTCAAAAATCCGCTCTGTGATGAATTCGCGCAGGGCGGTTTGCTGTTCGTCCGGGTAGACATATTTGTTCTGTCCCCATTTGCCCCATTTCTTCTTGCGCTTCTCGATGTCCATCTCCAGCTTTGACTTCGGATAACGCTTCTCGATGACGGTCTTGGCCGTCTTGGTGAAGCGGTGCTGGATCATCTCGAAGGTCAGCCCCTTGCCAATGCCCGATGGCAGGGCATGCGCCAGCTTCTCCAGCAGCTCGCTGTAGCCGTCTTCCCAGCCGTCATGCCAGATAATAGGGGCAATGATGAAGCCCAGCGGATACCCGGCACGGGCGATCTGTCCGGCGGCCTCAATGCGTTCCTCGAAGCGTGAGGTGGCCGGCTCGAAGTTTTTAATTACATAGTCGGCGTTCACGCTAAAGCGTACACGGGTATGGCCGTTATGCTTCAGCTTAAGCAGCGGCTCGACATGCTGGTATTTGGTTACGAAGCGCAGCCGCCCGAGCGGCTCTTCCGCCATGAATTCGATCAGCTCCGTCAGCGAGCCGGTAATATGCTCAAGGCCGAGCGGGTCTGAAGTGCAGGCCGCTTCGAACGTCGTAATTTCCGGGGAACGCTCGGTGATATATTTTTTGGCTGCATCGATGATGTCCCCGGTATTGACATAGACGCGGATGTAGGGCTTCGCTCCCAGCGTAGTCTGCAGGTAACAATAATGGCAGTGGCCCATGCACCCGGTGGCAATCGGAATCGCATAATCGGCAGACGGCTTCGACTGGTCAAAAGTTAGCGTCTTGCGCAAGCCGACCACAAGCGTCCGTTTGGCGATTTTGTATTGCTCGGTTTCCGTCTCGCCGGGCAGGTTGGTAATCCGGTTATGCGAGGTGGTCATACGGTAGGGAATATTCCGGGACTTGACCCATTCCATAATCCGCTCCCCTTTGGGATAATTGAGCGCATCGGGCTCGAAGAAAACCAGCTCCGGGATGAACAGTCCGGTGGGCTTGCGCTGTCTTTTGGCAGGAGGGCGTTCGGGTGTGATTAAGGTCATTATTTCACGCTCCTTCGGGATGAGGATACCGTTATTGTGCCAATCCGCAGGCGAATGGAATCATGGTAAACATCACTAACCGGGGAAGCGGATGACCGGCAGGACTTGCCAAGGAGCGGCAGAAGCATGTATCATTGTTAGAGCAAGGCCCGGTCCCACCGTTACGCTCATTATAGAAAAGAGGTAAGCTAGAATGCCAACACCCAGCATGGAGGATTATTTGGAGCGCATATATAAGCTCATCGACGAGAAGGGTTATGCGCGGGTCTCGGATATTGCCGAGGGGCTGGAAGTCCATCCCTCCTCTGTGACCAAGATGATCCAAAAACTGGATAAGGACGAATATCTCATCTATGAGAAATATCGTGGGCTTGTCCTAACAAGCAAAGGAAAAAAAGTGGGGAAACGTCTTGTGGACCGCCATCAGCTGCTGGAGGAGTTCCTCGGGATTATTGGGGTGCAGCAAGAGCATATTTATAAGGATGTTGAAGGCATTGAGCATCACTTGAGCTGGGATTCCATCACCCGGATCGAAACGCTGGTGGAGTATTTCCGCCGGGATGAAGCGCGTGTGCAGACCTTGTATGATATTCACCATGAGATGGCCAGCGATTCATAAACGTGGCTTTTTTTGTTTGATTAGCGCAACCTTTCCAGTTTTTTTACGTCAAAACGGGTACCGTTCCTTTTTCACTTCAGGAAGGATTCCGTTTACACCAAAGAGCGGCCTTCTCCCTTACTTAAGGATGAGAGGGTCATTTTTTATATATACAACTTCAAGACCTGGGAGGAATTATGAATTACCGAAAATGGATCGTAGGACTGCTCGTCGTTATGTTATGTCTGCCCGCGTGGACGCCGGGTGTGCGCGCAGCTTCTGTGCAAATTACCATTGAACTGGATGGGGAGACGCTGAATCCGGATGTGCCGCCGTATATTACACGTACCAACGTTACGATGGTGCCTGCCGGTGTGATTAGCCAGGGACTGGGGGCCGGTGTGAAATGGGATCAGGCCAGTAAGACAGCAACTATCAGCAAGGATAATAATATACTGCAGCTGACCAGCGGCAAAACAAGCGCCATCGTTAACGGGGCGTCTGTCCGTCTGGATACTTCTGTGCAGATCACGCAGGGCCGGGTCATGGTTCCGCTGCGGTTTGTAAGCGAGCAGCTTGGGCTTCAGGTACTCTGGGATCAGGCGACGAAGCATATTTCCTTATATTCC
The DNA here is from genome assembly GCF_038005345.1 of Paenibacillus sp. FSL H8-0122. Taxonomy (NCBI): domain Bacteria; kingdom Bacillati; phylum Bacillota; class Bacilli; order Caryophanales; family Paenibacillaceae; genus Paenibacillus; species Paenibacillus sp. FSL H8-0122. Next base: position 1,727,099 of record NZ_JBBOTB010000001.1, read on the forward strand.
GGCAAGGAGATCGGCGCGCCTTCGACGCCTGCGGTGCCGTCAGTTCCGTCAGTGCCTACACCAACTGTACCACCTACGCCGTCTGTGCCAATACCAACGGTACCGTCACCAACCGTACCTTCTATTCCTGGTGCCAAGACCAGTAAGGCGATGAAGGGCGCCTGGGTATCCACTGTGTATAATCTGGATTGGCCCTCGACGTCTTCGGCAGGCAATCCCGACAAGCAGAAGAAAGAGTTCGACAGCCTGCTGGACAAGCTGAAGGCGGCCGGATTCAATAGTGTATTCGTCCAGGTCAGACCGTCTGGGGATGCACTTTATCCTTCACAGATCGTGCCCTGGTCCAAGGTGCTTAGCGGAACTCAGGGGAAGGAGCCCGGCTACGACCCGCTGGCCTATATGGTTAGCAGTGCCCACAGCCGGGGAATGCAGCTGCACGCCTGGTTCAATCCGTTCCGGGCTACGACAGACGCATCTACCAGCAGTCTAGCCTCTAACCATGTCGCCAAGCTTCATCCGGACTGGATCGTCAAGGCCGAGAACAAGCTGTACATAAATCCGGGGATTCCAGATGCGCGGCAGCATATCATTGACACGGTGATGGAGGTGGTCAGAGGGTATGATATCGATGGAGTACATCTGGATGATTACTTTTATCCTTCAAATGTAGCTTTTGCCGATGATACGGCCTTCAAGACCTTCAATACACAAGGAATTAGCAGCAAAGGCAACTGGCGGCGGGATAATATCAACCAGTTCATCCGCCAGCTGGGGCAGGAGATTCATGCAGCGAAGCCGTCCGTTTCTTACGGGGTCAGCCCGTTCGGGGTATGGCGCAACAAAAAAGCGGACAGCACCGGCTCAGATACTACAGCAGGGGTGTCAGCCTACGATGACATGTATGCAGATGTGCGCACCTGGATTCAGAGCGGCTGGATCGATTATGTTGCCCCGCAGGTCTATTGGAGCCTCTCCTTCAGCGCCGCCCGTTATGATAAGCTGGTGGACTGGTGGGTGAACGAGGTTAAGGGAACGAAGGTTAAGCTGTACATCGGCCTGGCCTCCTACAAGGTAGGGGATACCAAGCAGACAGCGGAATGGCAGAGCGGGAATCAGATTATCAACCAGCTCAAATATAATGAGAAGTACGATGAGGTGGGAGGCAGCATCCTGTTCCGGGCGAATGATATTGTCGTCCGTGACCCGTATGGGCTGGCCAGCCTGCTCAGCTTCTATTTCAAGAGTTAAGTCATGAATAGTCCCCCGTGCTCATAGATAACAATACATTCTATGGAACGGGGGTTTGCCATGTATGGAGATTAACGCAGTATTTGAAGGCGGGGGAGTCAAAGGGATTGCCCTGGCAGGTGCGGTGGAGGCGACGGAACGCGCAGGCCGCACCTTCGGTAGGGTGGCAGGGACGTCTTCCGGTTCGATCATTGCCTCACTGCTGGCAGCGGGGTACAGCGGGGAGGCGATGAGCCGGATTATCCGGCATACGCCGTTCACCGCGTTCCTGAAACGGGGAGCCTTATACAATACTGCCTACATTGGACCGGCCTTGCGCGTGCTCCTCAAGAAGGGGCTGTACTCGGGCCAGGCGCTGGAAGCGTGGATTCGCGGCCTGCTGCTGGATAAGGGGGTAGTAAGATTCCGGGACCTGCCGCGCGGCAAGCTGCGGGTAATTACATCAGACATCACCAACGGGCGGATTGTGGTGTTGCCCGACGATCTGGTGCTGTACGGGATAGAGCCTGACAGCTTCGAAGTCGCCAAGGCGGTGCGGATGAGCTGCAGCATTCCGTATTTCTTCGATCCGGTGATCCTGCGGCTGGCCGGAGAGGCGGCAAGGGGGAAGCCGTTCAGCGGGCAGCTGGTCTATATGGTAGACGGCGGGGTGCTGAGTAATTTCCCGCTCTGGCTGTTCGATGAGAAGAAGGACGGCTTCCAGTCCCCCGGGCGCAGAACACCAACCATAGGCTACCAGCTGATCGGGAAGACGGCTCCGCAGCCGCATCATATTACGGGGCCGTTCAGCATGCTGGAGGCGATGGTGGAGACGATGCTCTCCGCGCATGATGAACGGTATATTGAGACGGATAAATTCATTCGTACGGTCAAAATCCCTACGCTGGGTATCTCCACCACCGCGTTTCATATCACGCAGGCACAGACGGACGCCTTGTATACGGCGGGCATCGCAGCCGGAGAAGAGTTCTTTGCTAACTATCGTCCGGCACCGCCTTCCTATACCTGGAGGGCAACCCTTCATCCCGCTGCTCCAAGGCGGTAACTAAACCAAAACCTATAAATTCTTATCTTTCCAGAAAAAAGGCATCCCCACGAGATTTCCTCAAGTGGGGATGCCTTTTGCAGCTCTGCTTCGTTAAATTTAGTATTCAGTGATATTTGGGCAGCTGATCATCATTCTTCCCCTTGCTGCCTTCGATGACCTGGAAGGGATAGCTTTTGCGCTTACCGGGTGAGCCAGTGGTCTTGCGGATGCCGGCAACCTTGGACATCGTTTTGGCTGAAGGCTTAACCTTGGTGCGCGGACGACCGGGTCCGCCTCCCATTCTGCCGGGGGCCACTTTGTAGGCGTAATACAACAGTCCCAGCAGAATCAGGGGTAAGATGAAGATGGACAAGGCCATCAGGCCGCGTGCCATAATATCTATCATCAGGCCCCATACGGCAAGAGCTGTCGTAATCCAAAATATCAAAGCATGTCTGATCATTGGCTAATCATCCTTTCGCAGGATCCAAAATGCCGCCTGACACACTTGCCTCCGAATATCCTTTTGCTTCAATTGCAGCGTCCAGCTCCCGCATCCGGTTGAAGGAAGCGATCGACACCTCTACCATATCGTCTTTCGGTTCCTTGGTAGTCAGCAGCTGCAGCCACAGGCCCGGGTACCCCAGATACTTAAGGCCGGGAATATCTCTTACCGCATTCGTGCCCTTCAGTACCTCGAACGAGATTCCGATGACCACCGGCAAAAGAACGATACGCTGCAGCACCCGTTCCATCAGGGAATTCCACGGGACGACCGAGTAGATAATTACACCGAGGATAATCGTCAGCATCATGAAGCTGCTTCCGCAGCGGTAATGCAGACGGCTGTATTTCTGTACGTTCGCTACGGTCAGCTCTTCACCAGCTTCAAAGGCGCTGATGACCTTGTGCTCAGCTCCGTGATATTGGAAGAGCCGCTTGATCACTGGCGTCTGCGAGATCGCCCAGAGATAGACGAGCAGGAGAATCAGCTTGATGCCGCCTTCCACAAGGTTGTGCAGAATATAGTTGTCAAATACATTTTTGAACAAAAAATCTTCTACGAATACCGGGACCAGCGTGAAAATCAGCTTGCCGAACAGGAAAGAAAGAATCCCCATTATAGCTACGCCGAAGATCATTCCGAGGCTCCAGCCTTCGTCCTTCTTCTTGTTCTTCGCTTGCTGCTTGGCAAGCTCTTCCGGCTCCGTCTCATCCTCGGCATAGGATTCTGCCGAATAGTTCAAGTGCTTCGAGCCTTTGGCGCTGGAATCTATAATACTGACAATGCCGCGAAGCAGCGGAATCTTGCGCAGTTTAAGGACCCAGCTCTTATCGCTCTTCGGCACCTCCAAAAATGTAATCTCCTGATTCTTTCGTCTTACGGCTGTTACGTTGACATGCTTGCCGCCGAACATGACGCCTTCGATGACGGCTTGGCCGCCGTAACTGGGAGTTTCCTGGGACAACCAATTCACCTTCCCGTATATTGATATGATTTATATAATACATTGTAACTAATTTTTAAGCACATTACTAGTTGGATTGCCGTTAGCTGTACATACTAGCTGTAGAGAGCGGAGTGGAAACCGGATTAACCCCATACCGAAAGAGAGGGAGCTCTATGAGTTCTTCAAGCAAGCACAAAAGCGTCCAGACGAATCCTTTTTATTTCTCCATTGAACTGGGTTATTTCGCCGGTTTAATCTGGGGAGGGTTGCACTGGCTGATGTATGTTCTGCACTTCACTAAGGTCATTCCGGGATTTTTGGCGGAGCCTTTTTTCAAGCATGAGTTTTTGGTGACGCCTGCCGGGCATTTGCTCGGATATTTATTTTTTATCATTCTGTCGGTACTCTCGTCCTTAATCTATGTGCTGGTGTTCCGGAAGCTTAACGGACCTTGGCCCGGGATGTTCTACGGGGTGCTGTGGTGGTCGGTCCTGTTCCTGGCCTGCTCGCGCTTATTCCTGCTCCAGCCGCCGTTCAAGCTGCCTTGGATCACGGTGATCAGCGAATTCTGTCTCTTCCTGCTATGGGGATTATTCATCGGATATACGGCGGCAATCGAGTATACGGATGAACGCAAACGCGAACAGCAGACGAAGCTGGCCTAGGCCCTTCGAAAAAACTTCTCAGTTGGCCTGCCGCTATGGTAAAATACAATGTGGCTATTTCGAGAGGAGAATGAAAATGGGCAACAAGCGCGTCTCCAAGCTGCGTAAGGTTCTGCAGGAACTGGGACTGGATGCGATGTTAATTACCAGCGGATATAACCGCCGCTATTTGAGTGGGTTCACCGGCTCCTCCGGGGTTGTACTGGTTACCGGTGATGACAGTTATCTGCTGACGGATTTCCGGTATATGACACAGGCCTCGGAACAGGTGAATGGCCTCAAGGTGGTACAGCATGACTCGAAATTCATTGACACCGTGCGGGAACTGCTGCCGAAGGGCGGACAAGTCCGTGTCGGCTTCGAGCAGGATGATGTGACCTTCAGTGCGTACACCGCTTATGCGGAGGCTCTTGCCCCGGCAGCTATGGTACCGGTATCTAAGGCTGTTGAGAACCTGCGCATGTTCAAGGACGAGGAAGAGCTGGCTGTGATGCAGCGGGCTGCCGATCTGGCAGACGCCACCTTCAGTCATATCCTGAATGTGATCAAGCCGGGCATGACGGAACGCGATGTCGATCTGGAAATGGAATTCTACATGCGTACGCATGGTGCAACTTCGTCTTCGTTCGATACAATCGTCGCTTCCGGTGAGCGTTCAGCTATGCCGCATGGTGTAGCGAGCAGCAAGGTTATCGGGAACAACGAATTCGTCACCTTCGATTTCGGCGCGCTCCTGGACGGTTATTGCTCCGATGTGACCCGTACGATTGCTCTGGGATCACCGGACCCTAAGCTGAAGGAGATCTACGATATTGTGCTTGAAGCGCAGCTTCATACGCTGGCGCATATCAAGCCCGGCATGACCGGCCGTGAATGTGATGCCCTGGCCCGAGATATCATCACCCGCTACGGGTATGGTGAATACTTCGGCCACAGCACAGGCCATGGTCTCGGAATGGAAGTACATGAATGGCCGCGCTTGTCCAAGCTGGCGGATGAAGTCATCCAGCCGGGGATGGTTGTCACTGTGGAGCCGGGAATCTATCTCTCAGGTCTTGGCGGCGTACGGATTGAAGATGATATTGTCATTACCGAGAGCGGCATCACGCTGCTGACAGATTCATCGAAGGATTATTTGGTACTGTAAGACACTATTATTCAGTTCATTTATGGATTCCAGGAGGGATTTTTTGTGATTTCAGTTAACGATTTCAAGACAGGCCTGACCGTAGAAGTAGAAGGGGACATCTTCACCGTCCTAGATTTCCAGCACGTGAAGCCGGGTAAAGGCGCAGCCTTCGTCCGCTCCAAGCTGAAGAACCTGCGTAACGGCAATACGGTTGAACGCACGTTCCGTGCCGGTGAAACGATTGGCCGCGCCATCATCGAGAACCGTGGCGTACAGTATCTGTATGCAAGCGGCTCTGAGCATGTGTTCATGGACAACGAGACTTACGACCAGTTCGAATTGACAGCCAAGCAGCTCGAATGGGAGCTTAACTTCCTTAGAGAGAACATGACGGTAAATATCGTCAGCTACCAGGGCGAAATCCTCGGGATCAACCTGCCGACCAGCGTAGAGCTGAAGGTTACCGAGACCGAACCTGGCGTTAAGGGTAACACGGCTCAAGGCGCAACCAAAGCGGCTGTTCTGGAGACCGGTCATACGGTCCAGGTACCGCTGTTCATCAATGAAGGAGATGTTCTCCTGGTCGATACCCGCGAAGGTAAATATATCTCCCGCGCGTAAGAGCCTTTTTGGATTTCAGATGTAACTTGAGGGCCTCCCCGCTTGATGCGGCGGAGGTCTTTTTGCTGTGTCAGGCTGGGCGAGAGGGAATAAGTGGAGGGAAAGGGGATTAAAAGGATAAAAGGGATAAATCCCTCTGATTTAGTGGAATGTTAGCTGAACGGAGGGATTAAAGGGATAAATCCCTCAGATTAAGCTAAAAGTGGACATGAAGGGGAAATCAAAGGGATAAATCCCTCAGATTTGCAGAAAGCGGGCGGCACATTAGGAATAAAAGGGATAAATCCCTCTGGCAGGCGTCTCAGGTGGGCAGAATATGGAGTGGAGTAATAAGGAGCATTAGTGCACCAGAATTGGGCTAAAGCGGGCTGGATGAGCGATTGAGGTGCACTAGTACACCTGAATTGGGCCGAAGTAGGCTGGACGAGCGAATGAGGTGCACTATTGCACCTGAATTGGGCCGAAGTGGGCTGGATGAGCGAATGAGGAGCATTAGTGCCCCTGATTTAGGTCGTGAAGGTTCGGGGTTATGGCCGGGTTCATCAAAAATGGGCATTTTATTTTGTGAAACCATTAACGCATGTTATGATTTTCGTATTATACTGTGTTAAAGCATTAACCAAAATTTAAGCTACTTTAGAGCGAAATAGGGAGTGAATGGAACTTTGTCACTTTATGTCATGAAATTCGGGGGCAGCTCCGTCGGCGACATTGAACGTATGAAGCGGGTTGCCGGGCGGATCGCAGCCAAGCAGGATGAAGGACATCGCTGCGTGGTGGTGGTCTCCGCTATGGGAGATACCACAGATGATCTGATCGATCAGGCGAATCAGCTGAACGGTCAGCCCCCCGCACGCGAGATGGATATGCTGATGACTACCGGGGAGCAGATCTCCGTAGCGCTTCTGTCGATCGCACTTCACGGGATCGGCCGGAATGCCGTATCCTATACAGGCTGGCAGGCCGGGTTCCGTACCGATGAGACCCACGGCCGGGCACGGATCAGTGAGATTGTTCCGCGCCGGGTGCTGGAGTCGCTGGAGCGGGAGCAGATTGTGATTGTAGCCGGCTTCCAGGGCATGACGCTGGATGGCGAGATCACTACGCTGGGCCGCGGAGGCTCAGATACGACAGCGGTTGCGCTGGCAGCAGCCATCAAGGCGGATGTCTGCGAGATTTACACCGATGTAGACGGAATCTACTCGACTGACCCGCGGATTGTGAAGACGGCGCGCAAGCTGAAGGAAATCTCCTATGACGAGATGCTGGAGCTGGCGAATCTCGGGGCAGCAGTGCTGCATCCGCGTGCCGTGGAATATGCCAAACGATATCAAGTGAAGCTGGTCGTCAGATCAAGCTTTAACCATAATGAAGGTACTGTGGTGAAGGAGGAAGCAAGCATGGAGCAGGGTGTAGTGGTTAGCGGAATTGCCTATGACAAGAATGTAGCCCGGATCAGTATTCTGGGAGTTCCTGATGTGCCGGGGGTACTCGCTCAGGTATTCGGCAAGCTGGCCGATGAAGGTGTGGATGTTGATATTATCGTGCAGAGCGGAGTGCAGAACAAGACGGCTGACTTCTCCTTCACTGTAGCGCTTGGAGATCTTGTGAAGGCCAAGGAGGTTATCGAGGAACTGCACAGCGTATTGCCTTACCGTGAAGTGACTTCCGAGGACAGTCTGGTCAAGGTGTCGATTGTCGGCGCCGGAATGGTCAGCCACCCGGGGGTTGCTGCCAAAATGTTCGAGGTGATCTCGAATGAAGGCGTGAGCATCAAGATGGTCAGCACCTCCGAGATCAAGGTATCCTGTGTGATTGAATCCGGCAACCTGCAGCAGATCATCCAGGCGCTGCATACCGCCTATAACCTGGATACACAAGAGCAAGCCTTCGTTGGAGGTCCGCAGGACCGCCGCTAAGAATCGAGTCTTAATCCTAAGTTAAAAAGAGTGCTGTTACCCGCAAAAGCGGAGAACAGCACTCTTTTCTTTTGCCGCAAAATATGTTACTTGCCTGACGCTCCGGCGGGTGGCAGCAAGTTCGCTCCTGCTTAGCTCAGCCGCCGGAACCTGCCCATAATCTCTACCGTCTCCAGCACGTTAACGAAGGATTTCGGATCGGTCTCCAGAATCGTTTTGCGCAGATCTGCCAGCTCATAGCGGGTGGTTACGGTCATCAGCATCGTATTGCCTTCGTGGCTGTATCCGCCCTCGGCGTTCACAACCGTGATGCCGTGCGGCAGACTGGTCAGCCGGTTCAGCATTTTCTCGCGCTCTTTCGTGACGATGAAGCAGGTCAGCTTGATATGGCGGATGTGGATCATGTCCACCACCCGGCTTTTGACGAAGATACAGAGCATTGCGTACAGCGCGGAATCCCAGCTTTTGAAGAAGCCGAGACTTAAGATCACCAGACCGTCCATGACGAACAGCACGGTGCCCATAGGAATATCCCGCTTGCGGGTAATGATCGAGCCGAGAATGTCGAAGCCCCCGGAAGAACCGCCCGCCCGCAATGAGAAGCCCACCCCTCCCGCAATAATCACCCCGCCGAAGATACTGGCCAGAATCGGGTCCTTGGTAAGCTTCACTACAGGAATCACCGTCAGGAACCAGGTAGTGGACAGGACGGACAGCATGCTGTAGCAGATGTACTTTTTGCCCACGGCGACGAAGCCCCAGATCAGGATTGGCAGATTGATGGCGAAATAATACAACGAAATATACTTTGGATGGGTCAAATACCCGATGATGGAAGCTGTCCCGGCTACCCCGCCGCTTAGGAGCTGGTGCGGAATCAGGAATAACCGCAGGCCGGCTGCTACCAGGAAGGCTGAAAATATAATAATAGCTACCTCTTTTACCTGTCTGGTTATCGTTCCTGATACAAGCGGTACTACGAAATTACGAACCTGCATGACTATGATCCCCTTCTCTGCTCAGTTATCTTTAAATACGGCAAAATTAATTTTATCATACCGATGATATTTTTTTATGGGGTGCGGCACTATGATATCTTTCACACCTCCTGAAATCTGTGCTAGTATCCCCATTTCTTCTTGTCTAAAGTCGCCCCCTTCCGCATATCCATGGATAACAGCTTGTTTGATTTGCAGTGAAATGGCGGGCGGGCCCATAGATTTGTAAAAAGGGAGTTGGGATATTTGGACAAGTATGTAAGCTGGATGTCGGCCCTGCGGCTGCTGTCCGGCAGTGTAGAGATTGCGGCGGCCTTGATTATGCTGAAGCTGAATCAGGTGGATAAGGCGCTGGCTGTCAATTCGGGACTGGCGCTTGTCGGCCCTACGATCCTCATTCTGACCACGGCTGTCGGCCTTACAGGGATGGCAGAGCAGCTGTCCTGGGGGAAGCTCGGCTGGATTGGCTGTGGGGTGGCTATTCTCTTATTCGGGATTCTCAAGAAATGATAGATGATAGGCATAAAGCATAAGTACAAGCATAAATATGAAATAAAGCTATTTAGTAGAGGACAGCTTGGGGGTACCTGGTATGACAAATGACTGGCTTCTGTTGTTTCCCGAAAAAGTAAGAGCGCTGCTCGGCGGCCTCCCCGCTGCGCTCCTGGACAAGGTGGAGGAGATTCGCGTCCGTGAGGGACGGCCGCTGGAGATCAACTATTCCGGCAAGTATCATTTCATCGGTGCCGGCGGCACCCTGACCCAGCTTCCCGGCGAGGCTTACCGGCCGGACCGGGAGGATACGCACCGGCTGTTGGACCTCATCAGCAATCATTCCCTCTATACGATGGAAGAGGAGCTGCGCAAGGGCTTCATCACGATTCCGGGCGGACACCGGATCGGTCTCTGCGGCCGGACGGTGCTGAGCGGGGGCGGCGTGGAGCATCTGCGTGATATTACCGGCTTCAACGTGCGGATTGCCCGTGAGGTGCACGGCATCGCCGACGGCGTGCTGCCTTATCTGCTGGACCGGGGGCGGCAGCGTGTGATGCATACGCTGATTCTGTCCCCGCCGCAGCATGGCAAGACCACACTGCTGCGAGATCTGGCCAGGCAGCTGTCGGCTGGCGCAAGCGGCGGCCGGGAAGGCAGCCGGCCGGGGCTGAAGGTCGGCATCGTCGACGAACGCTCTGAGATCGCGGGCAGCCGCCGGGGAATTCCGGCCTTCGATGTCGGGCCGCGCACGGATATTCTGGACGGCTGCCCCAAGGCGGAGGGCATGATGATGATGATCCGCTCCCTGTCGCCCGATGTGCTGATCGCCGATGAAATCGGCCGCATGGAGGACGCAGAGGCAGTGACAGAGGCGCTGCACGCCGGGATCTCGGTGGTCGCTTCCGCGCACGGCAAGGAAGTGTCCGAGCTTGCCCGGCGGCCCGGACTTGGCGGGCTGCTGGAGCACCGGATGTTCGAGCGGTATGTGATACTGCACCGTGGAGCCTCTGGCTTGTCCTTCCGCGTTCTGGACGCCCAGAAGCGCGGGCTGCTGCTGGTCTCGCCGGAGCAGCAGCCGGTGTCAGGGGGTGACCGCCATGCTTAAGCTGCTTGGCGCGGTACTGATCGTGCTGGCGGGAACCCTGGCCGGCTTCAAGCGGGCGGCCCAGTATGCCGACCGGCCGAGGCACATCCGGGCCTTGATTGCCGCGCTCCAGCGGCTGGAGACCGAGATCCAGTACGGCTACACGCCGCTGCCGGAGGCGCTGCGCCGGATCGGGATGCAGACGAAGGAGCCGCTGAGAGCTTTTTTCCTTACGGCGGCGGAGGAGATGAACCCGCCGCATAACTACAGTGCGGAAGAGGCCATCCGGCGGGCGATGGAAGCCCACTGGAGCAGCGCATCGCTGCGGGGCACGGAGAAGGAGATCATCCGGCAGCTAAGCTGCACGCTCGGAACCAGTGACCGGCCGAATCAGAGCACGCATATTGCACTGGCTTTACAGCAATTGAAGCAGGAGGAGACAGCGGCCAGAGAAGATCAGGGCAAGTATGAGAAGGTGAGTAAAAGCCTGGGTCTGCTGCTTGGAGCATTGATCGTCATTTTGATCTTTTAGCGAGGTGCCAGGAATGAATATTGAAGTCAACGCGATCTTTCAGATTGCCGGCATCGGCATCATTATCGCCATGATCCATACGGTGCTTAAGCAGATGGGTAAAGAGGATATCGCCCACTGGGTAACGATTGTCGGCTTTATCATTGTCCTGTTCATGGTCATCCGGATGCTGGATGGGCTGCTGCAGGAAATCAAAACGATTTTTCTTTTTCAGTAGGCTGAAGTTATGGAAATCATTCAGATTGTGGGAATTGGCATCTTGGCGACGGTCCTTATCCTCGTCCTGAAGGAACAAAAGCCGGTATTCGCCTTCCTGCTGACCACGGCGGCCGGCATCCTGATCTTCCTGTTCCTGATCGGCAAGATCGGAACGATTCTAGGTACGCTGGAGCGGGTGGCGGAGTCTTCCGGGATGGAAATGATCCACATCAAAACCGTGTTCAAAATCATCGGCATCTCCTATATTGCGGAATTCGGGGCGCAGATCGTGAGGGATGCCGGGCAGGAATCGATTGCTTCCAAGATTGAGCTGGCCGGCAAGGTGCTGATCATGGTGCTGGCTGTTCCGATTATCAGCATTATTATTGAAACGGTCATGAAGCTGCTGCCAGCCTGATACAGCGGACATGCCGGACAAGTTGGAGGAAAGCGGAGGTGAGGGGAATGCAGGAGCATAGTATTTTTCGGCCGCCAAAAGGGGTGAAAGCGCTCCTGCTTCTGCCAGCTCTGCTGCTGGTGCTCCACATGCTTATGCTGTGTGCAAGCACGGCAAGCGCCGCAAGTGATGCAAGTTCTGCAAGTGCGGCAAGCACAGCTCCGGTTCCTTCGTCCCCGGCTACAGGCGGCAGCGGAGGCCCTGCGTCTCCTGTTGACCAGTGGGTGAAAGGGCAGGTGGAGCATCTGCCAAAAGACAAAGTCGAGTCTTACTGGGACCAGCTGATGAAGGATTACGGCGGATTTTTCCCGGAGGGACGGACGCCTTCCTTGATGGATATGCTGCTGCCGGGAGATAAGGGCTTAAGCTTCAAAAGCGTATTGTCCGGTCTGATGAACTTCATGTGGCATGAGGTACTCTACAACGGCAAGCTGCTGGTCACGATTGTGATGATCAGTGTGCTGAGCATGATTCTGGAGACGCTGCAGACCGCTTTTGAACGGAAATCAGTCAGCAGGATTGCTTATATGCTCTGCTACATGGTGGTGCTGGTCATCGCCGTTAACAGCTTCAATGTCGCTATCGGCTATGCCAAGGATGCCATCGACCGGATGATCGACTTCATGATGGCTATGATTCCGCTGCTGTTCGCGCTGCTGGCTTCAATGGGCAATATCGTCACGGTGTCGGTGACCCATCCGCTGATCGTATTCATGATCCATACCGTAGGCACGCTGATTCATACGCTGGTCTTCCCGCTGCTGTTCTTCTCGGCGGTGCTGCATCTGGTGAGCGCCATGTCGGATAAATACAAGCTGACCCATCTGGCGAATCTGCTGCGCAATATAGGGGCCGGGCTGCTCGGGGTGCTGCTGACTGTGTTTCTGGGCGTGATCTCCGTCCGGGGGATTACCAGCTCCGTTACAGACGGAGTGACCATACGCGCGGCCAAATATATTACAGGAAATTTCGTGCCGGTGATCGGTAAAATGTTCGCGGATGCCACGGACACGGTCATCTCGGCCTCACTGCTGGTGAAGAACGCCATCGGGCTGTCGGGAGTGATCATTATCCTCTTCCTGTGCGCGTTCCCGGCAATCAAAATACTGATCCTCGCCCTGATCTACAATCTGGCCGCAGCTGTGATGCAGCCGCTGGGCGAGACACCGATTGTGACCTGCCTGCAGACGATCGGCAAAAGCATGATTTACGTCTTCGCGGCGCTGGCTGCCGTCTCGCTGATGTTCTTCCTGGCTGTAACCATTATGCTGACTGCGGGCAATGTGACCGTGATGATGCGATAGAACGAAAGGATAAGGAGGTGCGCCATGTCCTGGCTCAGCAGTTGGCTCCATGAGCTGATTCTCGTCGTGCTGATGGCTGCATTCGTGGAGATGCTGCTGCCCAGTAAATCCATGGAACGCTATGCCAGGCTGGTGCTCAGTCTGCTGGTACTGCTAACGATGCTCAGCCCGATAATCTCTCTGCTGAAGGGCGATGCCAGCAAGGAGCTGACCGTGGCGATGCAGCAGCAGGAGAGAAGCGGGGGGCTGCTGAACAAGGCGGAGGGCGCACCGGATTCGCTGGACAAGATTCTGGCAGACGGCCGGATGCTTGCCGCCGGAGCGCGTGACCAGAGCCTGAAGCTGGCTGCCGAGGAAATCGCCGGCCAGATGCGCGACCAGATTGCCGGGAGCACCGGGCTCGGCGGGGTGAAGGTGACGGTGGCCCTGGCCATGGGTCCGAATCCAAATGCGCCGCTCGGCGAGGAGGTGCCGCTGATCTCCTCGGTCACGGTAGCTCTTCCGCCGGAGCAGAGCGCCTCTGGAGGCGCTGTCCCGGGCAAGGGTACAGCATCCCTCCCGTCAGCCGGGCCGATACAGATTAACCCTGTAGAACCGGTCCAGGTCAGTCTGGAAGGCAGCGGCGGGGATGGTGAAGCGCAGGAAGCGTCCTTCTCAGGTGGTGGTTCGGCTCCGGCTTCCTCCTCTTCCGGGAGCGGCATAGAGGGAGTGCAGGAGACCCTGGCGGAAGAAGCTGGAACAATTATCCATCTGTTGGAGAAGAACTGGAACCTGGACCCCGCTCTGATCAAGGTGCAGAGCAGCGGGGGCGGTACCGTGAAATCATAATTGAAGGAGGGAAATCAATGGGCAATTGGCTGAAAAAGCTGGAGCAGTGGGCCGGAGGCGGCAGCGGCAGCCCGAAGCGCAGCCACACCTTCCGCTGGCTAATCATTATCGGTCTGCTGGGCGTTGCGATCATGCTGTTCAACTCCTTCGTGAATGTGAAGAAGCTGGACAACGAGAACACAGGGCGTGAACCGCCGGACAGCGAGACCTCACAGACGGTCCTGCAGCAGGAGACCGGGAGCGCGAATTCTTTTGACAGCATCGAACTGGCGATGGAGAACCGTACGAAGGGGATTCTGGAGAAAATCGTGGGGGTCGGTACTGTGGATATCATGGTCACCGTAGATTCCACAGAAGAGATTATCGTGCAGCGCAATATGAACGACTCGCAGCAGCAAAGTGAAGAAACGGATGCCAGCGGCGGTAAACGCCATACCACCCAGTACACCAGGGACGGCCAGATCGTCACTTACAGCCAGTCAGGGAACGAGGCTCCGATTATAACCAAGCGGGTGAAGCCTCAGGTACGGGGAGTGCTGGTGGTTGCCAAAGGGGCAGAGAACAAGGTCGTGCGCAGTCTGATTGAGCAGGCGGTTGAAAAAGGGCTTAACGTACCGGTCTACCGGATTTCTGTTGTCCCGCGCAAGCAGGAATAGGCATGTCTCCGGCAACCCCGGCATATGCTTTAACAGAAGAGGCTTGTACGATACACATGACACACACGACAAGAGGGCTGGCAACAAAATTATAGGAGGTATAAACAATGAAGGGCAAAAGACAAACGATTTGGCTGGTTTCTATGCTCAGTTTGATGGTAGTGCTCTCTGCATATTATCTGTTCACGGAAGATACGGGGGCTCCCATCCCCAAAGAAACCGCAGGCAGCATCCAGGTGGACACTATCAAAGACGGGACGGGCGGCGGAACCTCCACTACGCTGGACAGCGGACTTGTCATCAAAGAGGTCAGCACGGACAAAGGGATTGCAGTAGGAACCGTGGATGACAGCAGCAAGACCTCCAAGGATGAAGCAGCATCGACAGTGGCAACTGAGGACATTACGACTCCGGCTGTGATAGATGACAGCAGTGTGGTTGCAGACAGCAGTAACACTGCTAAGGATACAACTGCAGCAACGGACAAGGCGGCCACTACTACGGCTGATAACGGCAAGGATACGGCTGGCAGCAAGGACAGCAAGGAGAATAAGGACACTAAGGACAGCAAAGACAGCAAGGATACGTCAGCCGCTGTAGACAAGACTCCGGCGAAGGACGACGAGGCTATTCTGGATGAGGTGGCTTCGCAGAGCGTATCGGCCAGCAGCCTGTTCACGAACTACCTGTACGAACGCGAGCAGAAGAACCTGAAGGATCATAATGATCTGCTGGCGCTGATTAACGATATGGATAAGACACCGGCCGAGAATGCAGCAGCCCAGGAGCAACTGAGCAAGCTGGAAGAGAAGGAATCCAAAATCACCGGGATTGAAGAAAAGCTTCAACAAAAATACGGCGAGGCCATTGTGAAAGAAGAAGCCGGAGACGCCTATACGATCGTAGTGCTCAGCGATAAGCTGGATGTGAAGCAGGCGGTTGGCATCGTGGATTTTGTAATGAAGGAACTGAGCGTTACCCAGGATAAGATTAAGGTCCAATACGTCTCGGAGCAGTAAGCCAGCTGAATATAATCAGGGAAAATAGAATAAAATGCCGAAAGAGCCCGGGCGCGTCCCAGGCTCTTTCCATTTCTAGCGTTTGTGATATAATACATAAAGTTATCGATGCATACAAAAAGAAGATTACGCAGGCAGCGGTTACACCAGGTAGCGATTCAAGAGAATAACAGAGCAGCCCAGCCTTACAGGTATGCTTGTCAGAACGGATATCGTACCCTGCTCAGCCAGCGTCCCAAAATGGCTTCGAGAGAAAGCTGAAGGAGTGAACTACCCAATGTTCAAGTTAAGCGAGATTAAGGAATTGATTCAATTGCTGGACCAGACTTCCTCCGTGCACGAGCTGGAGATTGAAAGCGAAGGTATGAAGCTGGCTATCCGTAAACCGGATCGCTCTGAAGCTGAAGGAACAGTAATTCAGGCGGCTCCTTATACCTACCCCTTTACGCCAGCCCCGCAGCCGCAAAGTCCGCAGATCATTGCCCCTCCGGCTGTTAGTGAAGTTCCTGCTGCGGCGCAGCAGCCCGCACCCTCCGCTGAAGGCGCATTACATAAAATCGTCTCGCCGATGGTCGGGACCTTCTATAGTGCCGCTTCACCGGAGACGCCTTCCTTTGTCAATGTCGGGGACCGGGTAAATGAGAAATCCACGGTCTGCATCATTGAAGCAATGAAGCTGATGAATGAGCTGGAAGCCGAAGTGAAGGGCGAGATTGTCTCTGTCCTGGTTGAGAACGGCCAACTGGTGGAATATGGCCAGCCGCTGTTTCTGGTGAGAGCGGAATAATTGCCGCGAGAATGAGGAGGAGCTTGCAAGCTTCGCTAAACTTTGGGAGGAAACGCATGAACATTCAAAAAGTGTTGATTGCCAACCGCGGCGAGATTGCGGTCCGCATTATCCGGGCCTGCCGCGAGCTGGGTATTGCCACAGTGGCTGTCTATTCGGAGCCGGACCGCGATTCCCTGCATGTCCGTCTTGCAGATGAGGCGTACTGTATCGGACCGATGCCCGCCAAGGACAGCTATTTGAACTTTACTAATATTATGAGCGTTGCCACGCTGACGGAATGCGATGCTATTCACCCCGGCTACGGCTTCCTGGCCGAGAACGCGGATTTCGCCGAGATCTGTGAATCCTGTAACATTACCTTCATCGGCCCGTCGCCGGATGCAATTACGCGGATGGGCGACAAGGCAGTAGCCAAGGAGACGATGAAGCAGGCGGGGGTTCCGATTATTCCGGGCTCCGACGGGCTTGTCGGCGACATAGAAGAAGCGGTGATGCTGGGCCGGGATATCGGGTATCCGATCATCGTCAAGGCTACAGCAGGCGGCGGAGGCAAGGGCATCCGCATCGCCGAGGACGAGGAATCGCTGGTGAAGCAGATTACCGCTGCCCAGCAGGAGGCGCAGAAGGCCTTCGGCAATGCCGGGGTCTATCTGGAGAAATTCCTGACCGGCATGAAGCATGTGGAGATTCAGATCATCGCCGACAATCACGGCAACGTAGTCCATCTGGGTGAACGTGACTGCTCTGTGCAGCGCCGCCGCCAGAAGCTGGTGGAGGAAGCGCCTTGCTCCATCCTGACACCGGAGACCCGTGAAGCGATGGGCCAAGCCGCTGTGCGGGCCGCGCTCGCGGTTAATTACTCGGGGGCGGGCACGCTGGAATTCCTGCTTGGACCTGACGGCCAGTTCTATTTCATGGAGATGAATACCCGTATCCAGGTGGAGCATCCCGTGACAGAGATGGTTACCGGGGTGGATCTGATCAAGGAAATGATCTCTGTGGCGGAAGGCAATACGCTCTCCTTCACCCAAGAGGATATTGTCATCAACGGCTGGTCGATCGAATGCCGGATCAATGCGGAGGACCCTGAACGTAATTTCATGCCGTCTCCCGGCAAAATCGGCTTCTATCTGCCTCCGGGCGGACTCGGCGTACGGGTGGACAGCGCGGCGTACCCCGGCTATACCATTTCACCTTTTTATGACTCCATGATTGCCAAGCTGATCGTCTGGGCACCGACCCGGGAAGAGGCAGTCGCCAAAATGAAGCGTGCACTGGCTGAATTTGCGGTGGAAGGCATACATACCACCATTTCATTCCACCAGAGACTGCTGGAGCATCCGGTGTTTTTGGACGGGAACTTCGATATCAAGTTCCTTGAGGAGTATGAAGTTTAGGACGGCTTCTCATGGTTTGTCATAAAGTTCGTCAAATGATATAGTATGTTTAATAAGAGGTGTACTGCCCGCTTGAAGTGCCCCTACAACTTTTTTTGCTGGAAAGGTGTGAAGTCCAAATGAGTACATTGCCGACAGAATTTGAACGTACGGAAATCGGTGAAATCCAGATCGCTCCAGAGGTGATCGAGGTTATCGCCGGTTTGGCAACCGTTGAGGTGAAAGGTGTGGCCGGAATGAGCGGCGGTTTCGCCGGCGGAATCGTGGAGCTTCTCGGACGCAAGAACCTGTCCAAAGGGGTTAAGGTTGAGGTTGGACAGCGCGAGGCTGCGGTGGATGTGTCCGTAATTATCGAATACGGCTACCGTCTTCCGGAAGTGGCTGCTGAAATTCAGCGCAATGTTAAGCGCTCCATCGAAACCATGACCGGTCTGACCGTTGTGGAAGTGAACGTGCATATTCATGATGTGCAGTTCAAAAGCAATACAAGCATTGACAAGAGCGAGGACACGGATGCGGTTATCCGCGTGAAGTAAGGGTTCAGTTCTTCCATAAACCCCCGACAGTGCGTCGAGGGTTTACCTTAATTTAAGGAGGTTGTGAGACTCGTGGCCAAAATTCTGGACAGGCTTCTGCTGTTCCTGTACAGCTTAAGCATTGGAATACTATCTGTAACTGCCATCCTCCTCTTAAGCGGTGTCATTCCGGACAAGTATGAGATTTCGGACGGACCGGCGGTCTATATCACTGCGATCTCGGTGGCGGTCATTCTGTTCCTGCTGAGCATCCGCTTCTTCTACATCTCCCTGCGCCGCGACCGCGCTTCCCTGCCGTCTGTGGATCAGCGTACAGAGTACGGGGATATTCAGATCTCAATGGAGACCATTGAGAACCTGAGTCTGAAGGCTGCGGGCAAAGTGAAGGGCATCCGCGACCTGAAATCGCGCATCCGTGTCTCACAGGCGGGTCTTGAGATTATGATCCGGGCGGTCGTCGACGGCGAGCATTCACTGCCGCTGCTTACTACGGATGTACAGCGCCAGGTGCATGATTTCGTACAGGAGACAACCGGAATTCCGGTTGCAGATGTGTCTGTATACATTGCTAACCTCACACAGGCACCAAGCTTCAAAAGTCGAGTGGAATAGAGGTGAGTTTCCCTGATGTCCTGGAGAGAAGTATGGGAAAGTCACGGGGGTAGAATTACCGGAGTTGCCTTCGGTGTCTTTCTCGGATTGATTTATCTGATTAGCGGTTTTTGGGATATGCTGTTCTTTGCACTGGTAGTGTTCATCGGATATACGTTCGGCAAACGAAAGGATACCGCGCAGGGTCCCCTGTTTCAATGGCAGGAGATCGCAGAGCGGCTGTCCGGACGCTGGCGTCCCTTCAAATGAACCGCGATAGTCTTTCTCCCGGAAGCCTGGAACCCGTTACTTTGAGTTGCTGACCTGCGGAAGAAAGGCTGCGCGGTTTTTTGCTGAAAAGGCAGTATAAATGCCCGGAGTGTGCTTTTTGAGAAAGTTAAGGGTATAAATACACCTGAATCGGCTCGGAGTGGGTTTTTTGAGAAAATTAAGGGTATAAATACACCTGAATCGGCCCGGAGTGGGCTTTTTGAGAAAATTAAGGGTATAAATGCTCTTAAATCGGCCTATGCGGACGTTTATGTGAGGAAATGTAGGATAGAAGCTGGTCCGGTTGTAATTGTTGAAATCTGTAACACCAAAACAAGAGGCTAGTTCGTAGGAGGAACACATGAAGAGACGTTTAGCGAGAGAAATTATTGTACAAAGCCTGTACCAGATGGAAATGAACGATGTAGAGGTTACCGAAGCGGTTGATATGCTGATTGAAGAAGCGGCAGATGAGAATGAAACCGAGCGCGTTATTACCGATGAGATTGAACTGAAGGCTTATGTAGTTACGCATGTCAACGGCGTGTGGGAGCACAAAATGGCGATTGACGATATGCTGGAGCATTATCTTAAGGGCTGGCAGATGAGCCGCTTGTCACGTGTAGACCGTCAGATTCTGCGTCTGGCTACCTTCGAGATGATCTTCGCCAGCGATGTGCCGGCCAAGGTGTCTGTCAATGAGGCGATTGATCTGGCCAAGCATTTCGGCACAGAAGATTCCGGTAAATTCGTGAATGGTGTCCTCGGTAAAATGATTCAGGATGTGGACACGCTTAGAGCTGAGCTGTAGTTCAGCTTCCATTTAAATTCGATTCAGATTCGATTCAGATTCAGCAGCAGGCGGCAGTAACAGGCTAATAAGCCTTCAATAGACAATAGGGGAGAGACTTACATGACAGCAGCGATTATCAGCGGTAAACAGGTATCGGACGACATTCGGATCGGGATTGCCCGGGAGGTTGCAGACTTAGCGGAGCGCGGCGTAAAGCCGGGTCTGGCTGTCGTTCTGGTCGGTGAAGATCCGGCTTCCCAGGTCTATGTGCGTAACAAGGAGAAGTCCTGTATTGAACTGGGCTTCCATTCCGAGGTGCACCGGCTGGATGCCGCTACCACCCAGCAGGAGCTGCTGGCACTGGTGGCGGACCTGAACGGCCGCAGCGATATTGACGGCATCCTCGTTCAGCTGCCGCTTCCGAAGCATATTGAAGAGAAGGCTGTGATTGACGCCATCTCTGTAGAGAAGGATGTGGACGGCTTCCACCCGGTCAATGTAGGGAATCTCGTCATCGGGGATGACAGTCTGCTTCCCTGCACGCCTGCCGGGGTCATTGAACTGATTAAGCGGACCGGTACGGAGATCTCCGGTAAGCATGCTGTCGTGATCGGCCGCAGTAATATTGTCGGCAAGCCTGTATCCCTGCTGTTACAGCGTGAGAATGCCACTGTAACCATGTGCCACTCGCGCACAGCGAATATGGCTGAGCTTAGCCGTCAGGCCGATATCCTGGTGGTAGCGATTGGACGGGCCAACTTCATCGACGCCTCGTTCGTGAAGCCGGGTGCGATTGTGATTGATGTCGGCATGAACCGCCTGGATACCGGCAAGCTTGCCGGCGATGTCGATTATGAGAGTGCCCGGGAGGTCGCTGGGCATATCACGCCTGTGCCGGGCGGCGTAGGACCGATGACGATCACCATGCTGATGAGCAACACACTGATCGCCGCCAAACGCCGCCGCGGCCTGAAGTAGGCCGGACTTATGACGGCAGAGCGGCAGATCTACTCCATCAAGGAGCTTAACAAATATATCCGTATGAAGCTGGATTCGGATGCGCTGCTGTCCGACGTATGGATTCGCGGTGAAATCTCGAATTTCACCCATCACGGAAGCGGGCATATGTACTTCACGCTGAAGGATGAGAGCAGCCGGATCAAAGCCATCATGTTCGCTTCGCATAACTCGCGGCTGCCCTTCGTGCCGAAGGAAGGCACGAAGGTAATCGCCAGGGGAAATGTGACTGTATATGAACGGGACGGGCAATACCAGTTCTATGCGACACATATGCAGCCTGACGGAATCGGCAGCCTGTATCTGGCTTACGAGCAGCTGAAGAGCAAGCTGGAGAAGGAGGGCCTGTTCGCAGCGGAGCGCAAGCGTCCGCTGCCGCAATTCCCGCGCTGCATCGGGGTTGTGACCTCCCCGACAGGAGCGGCTGTGAGGGATATCATCATCACCCTGCAGCGGCGCTACCCGCAGGTTGCGATTGTACTCCACCCTGTACTAGTGCAGGGTAAGGGGGCTGGACCGTCCATTGTACAGGCCATACAGAACCTGAATGCCATGGGAGAGGCCGATGTGCTGATTGTCGGGCGCGGCGGCGGCTCCCTGGAGGAGCTGTGGGCCTTCAATGAAGAGGCCGTCGCGCGGGCGATTGCGGCCTCCGGGATTCCGGTCATCTCGGCCGTGGGCCACGAGACCGACTTCACGATCGCCGATTTCGCCGCCGATCTCCGGGCGGCCACCCCTACGGCAGCGGCGGAGCTCGCTGTGCCGAGCGCAGCCGAGCTGGCCGGGCAGCTGCGCATGGCCCGGCAGCGGCTGCGCCAAGGGCTGCTGCGCCGCTCGCAGCGCGGCGGCGAACGCCTCGCTGCACTGCAGCGCTCGCTGGCGCTGGCCGGCCCCCGCCGGCAGCTGGCCCAGCACGCGCAGCGGCTGGATATGCTGCGCGCGGCCCTGCTCCGCGCAGCAGAGGCAAGGCACAGCCGCGCGCAGGGGCGCAGCGCGCTGCTGCACCAGAGCCTGCAGCGCTTCCATCCGCTTAGCAGCGTCAGCGCTGCCCGCCGGCGCACGGATGGCCTCACCCGTGAGCTGACGGCGGCCATGCAGGCGCGCCTTGCCGATAAGCGCGCGCGGTTCGGGGCAGAGCTGCGCCATCTGGATGCGCTCAGCCCGCTTAAAGTCATGTCACGGGGCTACAGCCTCGTGTATGACGAGAAGGAGCAGCATTTAATCAAATCGCTGAAGGAAGTAGAGCTTGGCGATGTGGTCAACATAAAGCTTAATGACGGACAACTAAACTGCCACGTATGGGGAATGAAGGAGGATGGCACAGCGAATGGCGAAGGAAGCTGAACTGGATTTTGAGGGAGCTATGGAGCGCCTGGAGGGTATCGTGCGTGAGCTTGAACACGGTGACGTTCCCCTGGAGAAGGCGATTGATTTATTCCAGCAGGGAATGAAGCTCTCGCAGCTATGCGGCAGCAAGCTGGAGCAGGTGGAGCGTAAGATTGAGATGATCACCGTGGAGGATGGCGAACTGCGCAAGAAGCCGTTCGGCAGCCGGCTGGAAGGCGATAGCGATGAGTCATTCTGAGCTTGAGCCATCGGGCGGTACGGCAGCGGCGCAGGGCCGCGAACCGCTGGAGCAGTATATAGCAGATGTCAGCCGCTGGGTTACCGCAGCTCTGAGCAGGACCGTACCGGAGCAGTGGGACGTTCCCCAAGTGCTCAGGGAGTCGATGGAATACTCGCTGCAGGCCGGAGGCAAACGCCTGCGGCCGCTGCTGGTCACCGCCGCCTGCGAAGCGCTGGGCGGCAGCCGTGAAGCCGCGCTGCCAGTGGCAGCAGCGATTGAAATGGTCCATACCTATTCCCTGATCCATGACGATCTGCCGGCGATGGATAATGATGACTACCGGCGCGGCAAGCTGACGAATCATAAGGTCTTCGGGGAAGCCATGGCCATTCTGGCCGGGGATTCGCTGCTGACTCATGCGTTCTACAGTGTGGTACAAGCCTCCCGTAAGCATGGGGTTCCGGCAGAGCGCGTGCTGTCCATCGTGGAGGATCTGGCCGAGATGGCCGGTCCGCGCGGGATGGTCGGAGGCCAAGTGGCCGATATGGAAGGCGAGCAGGGAATGACCGACCTGCAGCAGCTTCAGTACATTCATCTGCACAAGACTGGCGATCTGGTGATCTTCTCCTTGCTTGCTGGCGGCAGAATCGCCGGTGCGGATGAGGGACAGCTGGAAGCTCTGCGCCGGTTCGGCACACAGATTGGCCTGGCCTTCCAGATTCAGGATGATATTCTGGACCTCATCGGCGATGAGAGCAAGCTGGGCAAAAAAACCGGCAGTGATATCAAGCAGCAAAAAGTAACCTATCCGTATTTCATCGGCCTGGAGGCTTCGCGCGCAGAGGTCAAGGAATTGACCGCAGCAGCGCAAGATGCGATTCTGGAAGGCGGGTTCAACGACCCGTCCCGGCTGCTGGAAATTGCCGAATATTTGATGTCACGCGACCACTAAATGAAGTTTCGCAAACGGCTGTGTTTCGACAGCCGTTTCGTTTGTGTTATAATGGGGTTTATATTTTACAACATCTAGGAAAGCGGGGAATACTCGTGCTGCTTCCACAAATAAACGATCCTCAGCAACTCAAGTCTTACTCAGTCGGAGAATTGGCTGCACTTGCGGAGGAAATTCGTCAGTTTCTGATCGAGAAGCTGTCTGTAACAGGGGGGCATCTCGGATCTAACCTCGGGGTAGTGGAGCTCACGCTGGCCCTGCATTACTGTTATGACAGTCCCCGGGATAAGATGATATATGATGTCGGTCATCAGGCCTATGTGCACAAGATACTGACAGGCCGCCAAGATCGGTTTGATACACTTCGCAAGCAGGGCGGACTATGCGGCTTCGTGAAGCGTTCGGAGAGCGAGCATGATGTCTGGGAAGCCGGACACAGCAGCACCTCTCTCTCAGCCGCAATGGGCATGGCGATGGCCCGTGACCTCAAGGGGGAAGACAATAAGGTAATCGCGGTGATCGGAGACGGCGCCCTTACCGGCGGTATGGCCTTCGAAGCGCTGAACCATATCGGCCATGAGCGCCGCAAGCTCATGGTGATTCTGAATGATAATGAGATGTCGATCGCGCCGAATGTAGGAGCCATGCATAACTACTTAAGTAAGATCCGTTCGGACCGCCATTACCTGCGGGCTAAGGATGAGGTCGAAGGTCTGTTGAAGAAAATTCCGGCCATCGGCGGCCGTCTGGCGAAGACTGCGCAGAATGTGAAGGATGGTTTGAAGAACATGCTGGTACCCGGTGTTCTGTTTGAAGAACTCGGATTTACCTATCTGGGACCCGTGGACGGTCATGATCTCGAGAAGATGATCGACACCTTCCATCAGGCAGATAATGTATCAGGGCCTGTGCTGGTTCATGTGCTGACGACGAAGGGCAAGGGCTACAAACCGGCTGAAACTGACTTCTATAAATCACATGCAATCTCACCCTACAA
Organism: Paenibacillus sp. FSL H8-0122; assembly: GCF_038005345.1. NCBI lineage: Bacteria > Bacillati > Bacillota > Bacilli > Caryophanales > Paenibacillaceae > Paenibacillus > Paenibacillus sp. FSL H8-0122. Next base: position 1,751,640 of record NZ_JBBOTB010000001.1, read on the forward strand.
AATTGAATCAAGCCAGTCCCTTAAGGCCGTGGAGGCGGTCAGCCTCCCGATGTATACCGAAGTTTTCGGGGAAACGCTGATTGAGCTCGGACGGCAGGATCAAAGACTGATTGCCGTCACACCGGCGATGCCGGGCGGCTCGGGGCTCTTCCCGTTCGCCAAGGAATTCCCGGACCGGATGATTGACGTCGGGATTGCTGAGCAGCATGCCGCCACCCTGTGTGCGGCGCTGGCGATGGAAGGAATGAAGCCGGTGTATGCAGTTTATTCCACCTTCATGCAGCGTGCTTATGATCAGATTGTCCATGATATTTGCCGCCATAATGCCAATGTTATGTTCGCCATCGACCGTGCGGGCTTCGTCGGCGCGGACGGGGAGACCCATCAGGGCGTGTACGATATCGCTTTTATGCGTCATATCCCGAACATGGTGCTTATGATGCCGAAGGATGAGAATGAGCTGCGCCACATGATGAAGACGGCGCTGGACTATAATGAAGGACCGATTGCTTACCGTTATCCGCGGATTAACGGCACCGGTGTGGCTCTGGATGCAGAGCTGCACAGTCTTCCTATCGGCACCTGGGAACGCCTGCGTCCTGGTGAGGATTATGCCGTGCTTGCCTGCGGCCCGATGGTTCAGGTTGCTGAAGAGGCGGCTGAAGTGCTGAAGCGTGAAGGGATTCAGGTCGGTGTGGTGAATGCACGCTTCCTGAAGCCGCTGGATAACACCATGCTGCTTGATCTGGCACATGCCGGAACAGGGATGGTGGTGCTGGAAGAAGCGAGCCAGGCCGGCAGCCTTGGCAGTGCGGTGCTGGAGTTCTTTGCAGAGCATGAAATATATGATGCGCATGTCCACCTGATGGGAGTGCCGGATATTTTCGTCGAGCATGGGTCGATTAAGGAGCAACGCCAGGAAACCGGCCTTACCGTTGAAGCCGTGTGCGCACGCATAAGATCGATGAAGGGGCTTAGCACTTATACCTATAAGTCAACTTCCACCTCGTAAGACAGGGGCGGAGGGCGGACCGAAGTGATCAGGAGATGAACATGGAACACCCTAAGGAACGAATTGATGTGCTGTTGGTGGAGCAAGGCTTCTACGACAGCCGGGAGAAGGCCAAGGCTGCCATTATGGCGGGGCTTGTGCTTGCGAACGAAGAACGGATTGAAAAGCCGGGGATGAAGGTGCTCCGCAGCTCTGCCCTCAGAGTCAAGGGAGCACTGCACCCCTATGTCAGCCGCGGCGGCTTGAAGCTGGAGAAGGCCTTGCGGCAGTTCGGCATCGAGCTGACCGGCCGCAACATGCTGGATATCGGCTCCTCTACAGGAGGCTTCACCGATTGTGCACTTCAGAACGGCGCGGCCCATGTGTACGCTATCGATGTGGGACATAACCAGCTCGACTGGAGCCTGCGTAATGATGACCGGGTAACTGTAATGGAGCAGACCAACTTCCGTTACATGACCCCGCCTGATTTGAAGGGACCGGTACCAGACTTTGCGAGTATTGATGTCTCCTTCATTTCACTGAAAATCATCCTGCCGCCGCTTATGGCGCTGCTCAGCCGTCCTGCTGATATCGCGGCGCTGATTAAGCCGCAGTTCGAGGCTGGACGCGAGAAGGTGGGCAAGTCTGGAGTCGTACGCGAACCGGCTGTCCACCGGGAGGTGCTGGTGAACGTACTGTCCATGGCAGCCGAGCTGGGCTACACGCTTGCAGGACTAACGTATTCCCCCATTACCGGCGGGGAAGGTAATATCGAATTTCTGGCACACTGGAAGCTGCTGCCTGCAGAAGCTGCGGAGCAGCCTTCAGCGGAGCAGACTTCTGCGGCTGAAGCACAGCCGAATAATTTCGCCGCGCTTGCCGACTCTGTCATTAAGGAAGCGAATGCAACCTTCAGCGCTGCGGGCCAAGGAAACTCATCGAAGCGATGAGTTTCTTTTGCTGCCTAATATAAGAATTTATTGGTCTCCCCGAACCGGAAATTAGCGGCAGATTGTCAGTCCGAAGCAGGATTTCACCCGCCCGCACGCGAATAGATTCAGCGAGGTGATGGGAGTGGCGAGCTCGGACAAGGCTGTAGTGGCACTTATGGGACTGGCGGCGGCAGTCTTTATCGTTTATAGAATCTATATTTGGCTGCAGGGGTCCCCGGGTTCCTTCATGAAGGACCGGGTGCCGCTCAACAAAGTCATTCAGTCCCATCCGTCCATCGCTCTGCTGGAGGATGCGGGGTACGAGGTCATCGGCGGCAAGCTGAAGATTCCGCTGTCTTTTCAGGTGAATGGGGCACCGATGTACAGCAGGCTGTTTATTGATTATGTAGCCAGCAGGAATGAGGAGCATTACTATCTGGTCATCCTGTCCCGCCCCCGCAAGGAGCTTGAATTCACCGGCAGCGGACTCCGGGACCACATCCTCCCCTATCTGCTGATCTACCCGGATTGCAGCGGGGTACTCTATGTGGATACGGTGAATTCCAACATTCATGTAATTAATTTCGGCAAGGACGACGGAGAATCCAGTTAAGCACTATATAAATACGGGAGGCAACAATGAAGGGACACAGGCATATCAAGATTAGAGAAATTATCTCGCAAAAGGAAATCGAAACCCAGGATGATCTGGTGGAGGCATTGCGTGAATCGGGTTTTCAAGTAACACAGGCTACCGTATCCCGCGATATCAAGGAACTGCTGCTGATCAAGGTTCCGATGGATGACGGGCGTTACAAGTATTCCCTGCCCACCGACCAGCGTTATAACCCGACCCAGAAGCTGAAGCGGGTGCTGGTGGACAATTTTGTGCAAATCGACTATTCCGCGAATCTTGTGGTGATGAAATGTCTGCCGGGAACGGCCAATTCCGTGGCTGCGCTGATCGATAATATTGACTGGCCGCAAATTATGGGTACGATCTCAGGAGACGACACCATTCTGATAATCTGCCGCCAGCCGGAGGACAGCAAGGACGTTATTTCACAAATTATGGGTTATATATCGTAGTTCTGCTTACGGGCAGACAGGCAATCATCATGTCGGAGGTGCTGTATTCGTGTTAGAGACATTGTCTATACGCAATCTGGCCGTGGTTGAGGCGGTGGATGTGCATTTTTATCCGGGGTTCCATGTCCTTACAGGGGAGACCGGTGCCGGGAAATCAATTATTATCGATGCACTCGCACTCATTGCCGGGGGACGCGGTTCCGCTGACTCCATCCGGTATGGGTGCGAGAAAGCCGAAATGGAAGCGCTTTTCAGTCTGCCGGGAAGCCATCCGGTCTGGGATACGCTGGAGCGGCTGGGCATCAGTGCGCAGCGTGAGGAGCATCTGGTGATCCGCAGGGAGATTACCTCCCAGGGCAAAAGCACCTCGCGCGTGAATGGCCAAATGGTTAATCTGAGCATGCTGCGCGAAATCGGGGAGCAGCTGGTCAATATTCATGGACAGCATGAGCATCAGAACCTGCTGAAGGCTGAACGTCACCTGGGGCTGCTGGATACCTATGGGGAAGCGGTGATCGGACCGCTCAAAGCGGATTATCAGGAGAAATATACAGCCTTCGCCAAAGTGGAAAAAGAACTCCGGGAACTTCAGGAATCCAGCCAAAAGGCGTATCAGATGCTGGATTTGTACCGTTTTCAGCTGGAGGAAATTTCTGCTGCGGGACTAAAACCGGGAGAAGATGAATTACTTGCCGAAGAACGGGTAAAACTATCCCACAGTGAGAAAATGATGGATTCAGTATCCGGCGCATACGAGCTGCTGTATGACAGGCAAGGGCTGGAGTCCATTGGCAATGTAATCTCCAGGCTTGAAGATGCGGTGCGGTATGACGAGAAGGGTCTGCGGGCCGTCTTCGAGCAATTGCAGTCGGCTTATTACCAGCTGGAGGATGCGGCGTTTCAGCTGCGCGACTACCGTGAAGAGATCGAGTTCAATCCGGCACGGCTGGAGGATATTGAGAACCGGCTGGATCTGATCACCGGACTGCAGCGCAAATACGGGGATAGCGTGGAGCAGATTCTGGAGTATTATCAGCAGATTGAGCGGGAGACGGATCTGCTGGAGAATAAGGACGAATATATTGAGAAATTAACGGCCAAACGCGATGGCCTGCTTCATATCTTAATGGAGTCAGCCGAATCGCTGAGCGGAGCGCGGCGGCAGTGTGCGACGGAGCTTGCTTCACAGGTCGAAGGGGAGCTGAAGGACCTGCAGATGGAGCGGACCTCCCTTCAGGTGAAGATGGAGACGCTCGAAGATCCGCGCGGCATGGAGTATCAGGGACGGCGGTACCGTCTGACCCGGCAGGGGATCGACAGTGCTGAATTCATGATCTCCCCGAATCCCGGCGAGCCGCTGCGTCCGCTGGGCAAGATTGCCTCCGGCGGAGAGCTGTCGCGGATCATGCTGGCGATGAAGAGTATTTTTGCGCGGCATGATGCGATTCCTGTCCTTATCTTCGATGAGGTGGATACCGGGGTCAGCGGACGGGCGGCCCAGTCCATCGCGGACAAGCTGTATAAGCTGTCCTCCACCTGCCAGGTGTTCTCCATTACCCACCTGCCGCAGGTGGCCTGTATGGCGGATCATCAATACCTGATTGCCAAAAAAGTCGAAGACGGACGCACGATGACTGAGGTGGACTCCCTCTCGGCCGAAGGCCGCGTAATGGAGCTGGCCCGGATGCTGGGCGGTGTGGAAATTACCGAAAAAACATTGCATCACGCGCAGGAGATGCTGGGTCTGGCCGAGGCCAGCAAGGCAGCTGCAAGCTAAGCGGGACAATGATTGACAGTAATAAAAGCCTGGGGGCAAGGTTATCTTATAGGTACGCAATTGGCGACCACCTTTTTCGTCAAGCGAAAGAAGCAAAAGGGAGTGTGACAGCCATTGAAGCCTAACCTCAGGAAGTTAATGCCCGGCCTTTTATTTGCCTTCTTTCTCAGTTTATCAGGCATAACGGGACCCTCACAGATCCACGCAGCACCGCTTGAACATCAGCCGCTTAGGGCGGTACAGGGAACCGAGAATGAACTTAAGGTCATCCCCGGAGGTCAGACGATTGGCGTGAAGGTGAAGTCGGCAGGCGTGCTGGTTGTAGGTCATCATCTGATTGAAGTGTCGGAGCAGTCCAAGATTTCACCAGGCGAGAACAGCGGCATCCTGCCCGGCGATCTGATGATCTCCATCAACGGGGTGAAGCTGGACGAGGTATCGAAGGTAGCAAGGCTGGTCGAGCAAGCCGGCCGGAGCAATGATTCCTTAAGCATCGTTTACAAACGCGGCGGTAAAGAGCACACAGCTCAGCTAAAGCCCGCGTATGACCGCACAGACAAGGTGTGGCGGCTCGGGCTCTACATCCGTGATTCTGCAGCAGGTGTAGGGACCCTCACTTTCTACGCCCCGAAGCAGGGTGTGTACGGGGCTCTTGGGCATGTCATCACCGACATGAACACAGGTACGCCGATTGTGGTCGGCAGCGGCCATATCGTGCAGTCCAGCGTCACTTCAATCTCCAAGAGCCAGGATGGCGATCCTGGGGAGAAACGGGCCCATTTTCTGAAGGAAAGCCAGGTTCTCGGGAATGTGGAGAGCAACACGGATTTCGGAATATTCGGTAAAATGACCCGTAATCCTGAGCACAGCCTATATCAGGAGCCGATTCCGGTGGCCATGAGCACTGATGTGAAGGAAGGACCGGCGCAAATTCTTACCGTTGTCGATGGTCAGCAGGTCGAACGCTTCAACGTAGAGATCATCCATGTGGCCCGTCAGCAGACCCCTGCTACTAAGGGTATGGTGCTGCGCATCACCGATCCGCGTCTGCTCGATAAGACCGGAGGGATTGTCCAGGGAATGAGCGGCAGCCCGATTGTCCAGAACGGCCGTCTAATCGGTGCAGTGACCCATGTGTTCGTCAATGATCCCAAGTCAGGGTATGGCTGCTTCATTGAGTGGATGCTTAGGGACTCCGGTGTGGTTCAACAGGATCAGGAGCCTCAATACAATCTTAAGGCGGTTTAGCCTTAAGATTTTTTTGTCGAAGGGCAGCGATTATCCTCGAAACATGAAACAAAATATTTAATTATAAATCAACACCGAAAAAAAATAAAGAAAAATAATTTTCGACAGAAGGATATTAAAACCTGATGTCGAAAGTTATAGGGAGAGAAGATGATCATTATTTTCTGAATAGCAGATATATAAGGAGGAAGTAGCCAGTGCAGAATATTGAAGTGTTGTTGGCCGATGATAACAGGGAGTTCACGAATTTGCTCGCCGAGTACATTACTGAACAAGAAGATATGACCGTGACAGGCATTGCCTATAATGGGGAAGAGGTACTACAGATGCTCAGCGGAGCACGCAAGATCCCCGATGTCCTTATCCTTGATATCATTATGCCGCATCTGGACGGCCTCGGCGTGCTGGAACGCCTGCGTGATATGGATTTGAACCCGCAGCCCAAGATCATTATGCTGACCGCTTTTGGCCAGGAGAATATTACGCAGAGAGCCGTTCAGCTGGGCGCCTCTTATTATATTCTGAAACCGTTTGACATGGAGGTTCTGGCGAACCGTGTGCGCCAGCTGGTCGGCACGCAGGGCAGTATGAGCACTTCCGGAAGCATGTCCGGCTATTCTTCTTCCAGATCTTCCAGTAATGTGGTTCCGCTGTCCAAGGGCAAGAACCTGGATGCGAATATTACCTCAATTATTCATGAAATCGGCGTCCCTGCGCATATCAAAGGCTATCAGTACCTGCGTGAAGCCATCACCATGGTCTATAACAACATTGAGATTCTTGGTGCCATCACCAAGACACTGTATCCGGCTATAGCCGAGAAGTTCAAGACCACGCCTTCCCGCGTAGAACGCGCCATCCGCCATGCGATTGAAGTCGCCTGGACCCGTGGCAATATCGACAGCATCTCCCACCTGTTTGGCTATACCATTAATATCTCCAAATCCAAGCCAACTAACTCAGAATTTATTGCCATGGTAGCCGATAAGCTGCGGATTGAGCATAAGGTGGGTTGAAAGGGTTAGGGGCTGGATAAAAAATAAATACCACTTGCTAATGGGAAATTGTATTCCCCAATAGCAAGTGGTATTTTGTTTCACTGAAGCCAATCCGTCTGTATGCAAAAAAACTGGTGCGCCTAATGCTCTACAGCCTGTACCTTTGTAGTAGAGAAATCCTGCATGAAATGCAACAATACTGCCCAATAGAAGCAACCGATGCTGAAATTCTGCATGAAATGCAACAAAACCAACGCTAACTTGCTCTAAACAATGGAATTACTGCAATTAATGCAACAATGTACCGTGGCCATTAATATTTTTGAGTGGAATCCTGCAAAATATGCAACAATGAGGCTCCATACAAGCGGTTGGTAAGAGAAGCAGGATATATATATATAAGATAGTGAAGCTGCGTCAATTGAATAAGTAACAAATCAAGTCACTCCTTCATTGAGTGGCTTTTTTTAGTTTATAATGAAGGGATAAGCAAAGGAGGTGGGAGAAATCATAGCTCAGATTATTTTAGGGCTCTGGATGTTCGTACAAGCGGTTTGTCATTTTTTTAAACTCAATGTGCTTCTTCGGCAATCGGTAATGAATACTTTGAGTAGGGATGGGCGAGCCTCTTATCAAAGAGGGCTGGTCCTGCCATACCTTTTACTGAGTATAACTTTTACCGGGATGGGAATTGTTGAAAGGAAGGGGTTCCTTTCCATGCCGGTTTTCCTGGCAATCTATATTATATTGTGTGTTGCAGCATTGACGAAGATCTTGCTAAATAACAAAAAACACTTGGGTTATTATACGTGGTGAATCCGCAAACAACACACAAAACCGTTCCGGTAAGGAACGGTTTTGACATGTGCAGCCATACCTGAATATGTCGTTCCTGAGGATGTTGGAATCCCTCCTCCTGGTCAGTTAACGGACTGGTTGCCCAGACTGCTCAGGTAAGCATCGGCTTCCTGATATGTAGGATAATGTACGGCAAATTTGCCGAACAGTCTTTTCATTTGCATTTTCCAGACCGGGGAGTCTGCAACGTATACCCAGCCGCCTACCCCTGCTTCTATCGCGCGGTCACCGGTGGGAGCGAGCATTGCGGCTACTTCAGGAGAGAGCACGTTTGGGGAACCTGTCACATCTGTTACTCCGGTAAAGCCTGGCTTCAGCTGCTTCAGAGCGTTCTCAAAATCTGCTATGTAGGCGGGTACGTCACTCTCAGTCAGGCCGTAGGCTCTGACGATCACCTGGTTTTTTGCAATATTGACTTCCATTGTGTAAGACATGAACATTCCTCCAGTTGTGGTATTAAGTTTACATTAGAGTATATCGGATAAGATTGGGGTGTTTTTGAGAGAATAAGGAAAACGGAATGGATCGCCTCTCATTTATGGGAATTAACCCCATATATTAAGGGGATATGGAGGGTTTTACGCTTCTGATCCAAAGAATTTACACAAACAATTGTTATTATGAAACACAAATTGTTGTCTTGTGTTATGATATAGGTAGAGGTGGCTCTTATGAACGATTTCGATAATTACCCCGATGAGCTGGGGAATTTCATCCGGCACTTCAGGAAGGCCCGCGGGTTAACGCTCAGGGGGCTGGAAGAGAAGAGCGGCATCAGTTATTCACAGCTCAGCAAGATTGAACGGGGAGAGAGTATCCCGCTTAAGGATAACCTGGATAAGATCATTGAAGCACTCGGAGGGGATCTCAAGAACCGGATGTATCATTTGGCCGACTATATGCCTGATATTGAGTACATCAAGACACTGAAGCAGGGCTACAAGCTGCCTAAGCATAATCAGTCCCAGGACTACATTTACGAGACGGCGTTCAACAAGCTGAAGGAATTCCGGGCGAAGGAAGACAAAGAAACGTCATATGTTTCCTTTGATTCTGACGAGGTCATCGTTTATGAGACGGAATATGGGGCAGGAATGGTTATAGAGAAGATCGAGAAGTACAACCTGACCGATGTGCTGAACGATATATTCGAGGGAAGTCTGGACAGTCTCCGCAGGCAGCCGCGCCAAGGGCGTCAGGCATACTTATTCGGAGAATGGCTGCGTGAAGGCATCTTTGAGCTGAAGGAAGAGGAACAGGACCAGGTGATTCAGGCCTTGAAGGAATTCACCCAGTTCAAAGTACAACAGATCAAGGGCGTGTACAAGTAAAGAAGGGCCCGGCTTAGCGTGCTTGCAAAATGAATAATGTTGCCCTTATTTGCAGCCATCTATTCATCTTGATCCATAAACAAACAACAAATGGTTAGACAGAAAAGGGGATAAGAATCATGAGAATCAATATGAAGTTCACCAGCAAAGGGAAAGCGGCCATCGAGAATTTCAACAACGAAGAGCTGTTGGAGATTTTTGCAAGATACATCAAGACACTGACCAAAAAATACGATATTGAAGTAGATGTGCCGCTTGAAGTGAACCAGAATATCGTTGCCGATGGAACCGTCATTGCTATGGCCCAGAACGTCAAATGTGATGCCGAGACCTTCTTCAAGGAGCTGGGACGCGATATCAAGGTTCCCCTCAAGAAGCGGCTTGGCGGGAAGCTGGAGAATGTGTTCAAGACTGAAATTATCGAGTAGACAAAAGTTTGTTTACACACCAAAAACCATCCCCGCACATTGTGGAGGATGGTTTTTTGGCATCTGTGGAGGTATACCATATGGGTGGAGAGCTTCGCCTTCTAATGATGTTGGGTACCTGAAAGATTCCGCGTGGTGAGTACATTCCTGATAATCTGGATAAAATCCGGTGAAGCCTTGGCTTCCAGCGCCAATTCGTAGATGTTCATTAATTGTTCGTCAGACAATAGCTCAAGTGATGAGGGGCGCGGAGAAGGATGAAAGTAAGTATCCATTGTATTCCTCCATCATGGTTGAGAGTAGTGGACAAGATAATTAAGATATTAATGAAATGCTTCTATGTAAATGGTACCATCTGGAATATAATCCGTCTGCTGTCATTCGCCCTCTGAATTTATCTTTACATAAGTTGGATAATATGTGATAATGATTGAATTTGTTTTTCTTAGCCTGTCATGACTACAAAAAAAGCAGCGCCCCCCTTTGAAAAGGGAATCGCTGCTCTCTTTACATTCTATGATGAATTAATCATCGAATTTGCGATTAATCAAGTATTTCTTAATTCTGGATTCATTGGACTCTGATACATGGGCAAACTGTTTTCCTTGATTAAACAGAACGATCTTACGCTCCGAATCATAAGCTTCAATGTTGCTTAGACTCACTACATTACTGCGATCTAGCCGTTCGAATCCTTCATCTCTATAAGCTGATAAGAGATCGGAAAGAGTGGTGGGGAAAACAAATTCGCCTTCTTTCGTATGGACGAATATTGTATTTTTATAATTAGAGAAATACAATATATCTTCTTCCAGGATATCACGGGAAGAACCGTCATTTAGTAGAACACGCATGTAGTCCCCATCCTTGTATGATTACTTACGCAGTTCTTGTGGAGCTTCAGGGCTGTGCAGACTAATCTTCATAATGGAAACAAAGAAGCGTGCGGAAGATTCTAACGCTTTTGAAACGTATTTAGCTGTCATGGCTTTCATAATTTTAACCTCCTTTTCCAGGGTAATACGGTTAATGATTGAACAAAAAAAGCCAGTCCTAAAACCGATGAGCCAATAAAAAAATTAGATGCTACTAAAAAAATAGATATTATTTTTAAATGAGGAAACCAATGATATGGAATTCGGGCATTTTTATCTGGATTAGGTGCAAAAAAGCACATCATAATAAAGCTAATCATGTTGAGGACCGTCAGAAGTAAAGTGCCCTTTAAATTAAAAAAGTATGGGGTAAGCACACAAAGCAGGGTGGTCACTACATTGCATGCAGTAGCTGTTCTTAAATGAAATCCGCCTGAAAAAATTCTTAGTATAGAGAAGCTTGCGAAAAATAATAGCGTAGCTGTTGCATTGTTCAGCAACCAGCCAAAAAATAATGAACAAGTAATTATAAGAAAAGTATTTAGAATAATATTAAGAGAGTATTGCAAGACCTCGATAGAACCTGTTTCTTCTGGATTTGCGTTCTTAATAGCCGTCGAAATTTTTAAAGCAAGAGTATTCAATAGATTCCACCACGATTTTTTTGACTTGATAAATAGAGATATCCGAATAATAGAAAACCATAAAATAAAGGTATAACAAAGAAAAAGTGAGGTAAGTACTCAATAAGGTAAAGCATCAGTATTACTACGAGAACAGAAGGGATACACAAAGCAAATAATATTTTATCACTTTTGCTAATAGTAACTCTTCCCTCAGGTTTATCAGGAATGAAGTCAAAGCCTTTTCTTCTGACGCCTATATTATAAGCAACAATGAATGCTGTTGCTGAAGTTAAAATCTGCAAAATATATATTCCTATAGATATGGAAGGGAATTGTAGTTCATAAATACCGGTACTATTCATAAATAAATATAGAACTGATTGGATTAACATATATGCTTGATAAGCAACGCCTGTTACAATAACAGCAAAAAATATATGAATCCGGAACAAAAGCCAAATAAAAAGGAAGGTTAAAGTATACTGGAGAAAAACGTCTGTTTTAGAGAGCCCATAATTATTACGGAGCGTGTAAGAAATGAATGCCATAATTAGGCCTGCAAACACAATTTCCTTCGGATAAATGTCGAGTTTAAAAATTTTAAATGCAATATAGAATAAAGCGGAACTCTCTAATACTGAAAATACCATATAAAGCACAAAATCCAGCATGCTTACACTCCCGGGAAATAGATTAACTAATCTGTAATCCTGGTGATATTATACATAATAGGCTAAGATACAACAACAGCTTTTGACACAATCCGGCAAATATTTCTTAAAAATTGGTTTGGAGAGGGGTTTTTACCATGATTCAGCGTCCTGCGCAAGGAGAGTATACCGAATTTCAGTCCAGATATATTTCACTGGTGCCGCCGGAGGGAGAACTTCGCGTCATTCTAAGAGAGCAGACACAGCAGGTGCTGACTTTGCTTGGCGGGCTGACAGAGGAGCAAGGGGCCTACCGCTATGCCCTCGGGAAGTGGAGTATCAAGGAAATGCTAGGGCATCTGACGGATAATGACCGTATTATGTCTTACCGCTTGCTGTGTTTTGCGAGAGGGGAGCAGGCGCCGCTGCCGGGCTATGAGGAGAATGATTATGCGGCTGCCGGGGCGTTTGACCGCTTCACCCTGCAAGAGATGATTGCACACTACCGGATCGTCCGGGAGTCCACCTTGGCGCTGGCAGACAGTCTTGCTGAGGACACCTATGCCCGTACAGGTAACTTTGGCGGGACTGCCATGTCTGTGCGAGCTCAGCTTTGTCTAATCATCGGACATGAGCTGCATCATCTGCGGGTTCTTCATGAACGTTATCTGAACTAGAGGGAGGTGACGCATGTGGGCTTACTAAGAAGCATCTGGCATTTCTTCGTCCCGAGGGAGCGCACATTAGTGTACACTACTTTCGATCAAGGACAATATCTTCAGGTCAAAAGCCGCCTTGCAGTAGCGGGCATCCCGCACCGTTCCCGGATGAACGGCGGAATGAAGGCGACAACCCAGCGTGCTAACTTCGGCGGTAAGGTTAACGTTCAGTATGACCTGTTCGTCCGCAAGGAGGATGAGCACCGGGCGCTGGGAGCGATTCACAAGTCTTAAATAAAGGTGGGAGGAAATGTACAAGACCTGGCATAAAGGCCGCCGGAACGAAGTGAGATTGCTCTTACAATTTACGACCATCAGGTGGGAGAAGGAAGTGAGGGGCGCTCCTTTTTCAACTGCGCGCAACAATTACAGGGCTAACTTTTCTCTGCCGGATACCTTGTTCAGTTACGATTTGTCTTATGGTCTTCCCTTCCATCATTTAGTGATTGCGCAGAACAAGACAGGGTTCGAGCTTGTTCAAAACAAGAGCGTCATCCTGGATCCCGGGGCTGAGTCTTGGACTATAGGCTGTGTCAAAGTGGACAAGCTTGAACGGGAATACCTGTTTAGTTATCACTACTCCATGGCTTGCGGCAAGCCCGTACGGTATGACCAGCGGTATAATCCTTTGAGCGAGCGGGCCTTTGGACTGGGTCCCAATGAATCTGGCAGAATCTCTTATAACGGCAGACATCTCTATCAGGATACGGGAGAATGGTATTATGAGCTGAACACGCTGAATGCGCTTGTAACCGGCCATACGGAACCGGATGTATTCATAAGCACTGAACCTGTGAAGGAATATAGACAGATTGAGATTCTGTACTGATCTGAAGATAGAGGTTATGAAAAAACGCATTTCAGCCTTTCTTAGGGCCGAAATGCGTTTTGCAATTCCCAGGCTGGGTATTTTACAATGGGGGATTCTTGTGGCATTTACGGCAGACCGGATAATAGGCTTCATTGCCGCCGATCTGGATCTGTTTGCCGCTGTATACCGGCTTGCCGTTCTCGACCCGCAGCGCCATGGTGGCTTTCCGTGCGCAGAACCAGCAGATGGTCTTCATTTCTTCAATCTTGTCGGCGTAGATCAGCATGTATTTGCTGCCTTCGAACAGATTGTTCTGGAAATCATTTTTGAGGCCGAAGGCCATCACCGGAATGTCCAGCTCATCCACAATACGCACCAGCTGCAGGATGCAGTCCTTGCTCAGGAACTGGCACTCGTCGATCAGTACACAGTGCGGCTTCGGCAGACTGCTGCTGACTATGCTGTAGATATCGGTCTGTTCGTCGATCGGAATGGCCTGCTTGCGCAGTCCGATCCGGGAGGAGATATATCCCACTTCATCCCGGTTATCAATGGAAGGTGTGAAGAGAAGCACCGACTTGCCCTGCTCTTCATAATTATGTGCAACCTTGAGAATCTCAATGGATTTGCCGCTGTTCATAGCTCCATACCTGAAAAATAATTGTGCCACGTCCATCTATCCTTTCACTGTTCAGCTAATCTGCTACACGACCAAAAAATCGACCTTACTAGAGTATCATACTCGGGACCGGAGTAGCCAGTGCAAACATTGCTTCCGCCCGGGATGTGCTATAATGAACGCAATTGTGTCTTCAGCAGGGTAATATAGTGAACAGAAGGGAAGTTAGTCAGGTGACAGAGAAATTGGAGCAATATAAGGAACAGATCAATGCGCTGAAGGAGAAGGGGGAGCTCATCCCCGATACGGAGAATTTACTGGAAGACATGCTGGCCGAGCTCACCGAGCTGAACCGCAGCAACAAGGCGCTGCGCCGGGTCATTTTGAAGTCGGGGCAAGGCTCTGCCATGTCTACCCGCCTGCGGGATGCGCTCTACGAATAAGCAAATGGGGTATCTTCGATGAAGCTAATGTTGACTTTTCTTAAAAAATACCGGGTCGCCGCCATTGCCGCGCTGGTCATGATGCTGATTGAGCTGGCCGTGGAGCTGTCGCAGCCGCTGCTGATCTCCAAAATCATTGATGACGGTATCCGGCAACAGGACACGGCTGTCGTCTGGCTGTGGGGCGGGGTGCTGGTAGGGAGTGCCGCTGTGGCGTTTCTGGCGGGAATACTCAGCTCCTTTTTTGCGTCGCATGCCAGTCAGGGGTTCGCATTCGACCTGCGTGACAAGCTGTATGAAAAGGTACAGTCGTTCTCTTACGATATTTTTAGCCGCTTCCCGACCTCATCCCTGATCACCCGCCTTACCGGCGATGTATCGCAGATGCAGGATACGATCTTCATGGGACTGCGGTTCATGACCCGTATTCCGCTGGTTGTGATCGGAAGCGTGATTATGGCGCTTGTTGTACATATCAAGCTGGGGCTGCTGCTGACCGTGACGCTGCCGTTTTTGGTGATTTTCATGATCTGGCTGATGCGCAGAGCGTCCGAGCTGTTCCGCAATGTGCAGAGCCGGCTCGACGGCGTGAATGGTGTGATTCAGGAGAATTTGACCGGAATCCGGCTGATCCGTGTATTTGTGCGGATGGGCCATGAGATTGGACGGTTCGCAACCTTCAGCGGAGAGCTGATGAGATCGACTATTGCTGCGCTACGGCTTACCGAGACCTCAACCCCGTTCATTATGATCATTGTCAACGCCGGGATTCTGGCCGTGTTATGGTTTGGGCGGATAGAGATCTCTACAGGGGATGCGACGCTGGGGCAGACGGTTGCTGTCATTAACTACTCGCTGCGGACGATGGGAGCGCTGTCAGCGCTATCCTGGATTATGGTCAGCTTCTCGCGCGCACGGGCGTCTTCGGGACGGGTCACTGAAGTGATGGCGGCAAGCGATGGCCCGGGCGAGCTGGGTATGACTTCTGGAGAAGATCTTGCGTCAGCTGTTCAAGGCAAGGTTGAATTCCAGCAGGTCAGCTTCAGTTATGCCGGCAGTGACATTAAGGTGCTTGACGATATCTCCTTCACGGTGCAGCCGGGGGAACGCGTGGCGATTATGGGCGCGACCGGCTCAGGCAAATCCTCTCTGGTCACGCTGATTCCCAGGCTGTATGAATGCGGCAGCGGGAGCATCCTGGTGGACGGACAGAAGCATACGGAGATGGATATGCAGACCTTACGGGGCTCGATTGGCTATGTACCTCAGGAGGTACTGCTATTCACCGGCTCGATCCGGGAGAATATAGCCTGGGGAAATGCAGCGGCGAGTCAGGCAGAGATTGAGCAGGCAGCAGCGGCAGCGCAGATTCATGACACAGTTGCCCGGCTGCCACAGGGCTACGATACTGCCCTTGGGCAACGCGGAGTTAATCTGTCGGGCGGGCAGAAGCAGCGTCTGAGCATTGCACGGGCGCTGGTGCGCAGACCGGCGATCCTGATTCTGGATGACAGCACCAGTGCGCTTGATGCGGTGACGGAGGGGCTTTTGCTGGCGGAGTTGAAGAAGCTGTCCTGCACGACCTTCCTGATCACACAGAAAATCAGCTCCACCGCCTCGGCGGATCTGATTCTGCTGCTGGACGAAGGCCGGCTCATTGCGCAGGGTACCCATTCGGAACTAATGGATGAGTCCGCGCTGTACCGCAAAATCTATCAATCGCAGACAGGGGAGGGGCAGCATGTTCAAAGCACTCATTGAGCCGTTCCGCTATCCGAAGCTGGATGTAGGCCACGGCGAAGCCAAGGTCTTCGGGGCGATGGGCAGCCGGAAGCCGAAGGCGAAGGCCAAGAACTGGTCTGGCACATTAGGCCGCATATGGACTTATCTCGCCGAACGCCGGACAAAGCTGATCTTGGTGCTGTTCATGGTTCTACTAAGCTCAGCCTTGTCGCTCCTTGGACCCTACCTGATCAGCCGGGCAGTGGACGATTATCTGGGCGGGGAGGGCGGCAGAACGTGGGGCGTCTTCCTGCTGGTGCTGGCGCTCGTCTACCTGCTGAATTCCCTGGTCTCCTGGCTGCAAAATGTCTGGATGATCGAAGTGGCCCAGGAGACGGTCTACCGGATGCGGACGGATCTGTTCTCACACCTGCACCGCCTGCCGATCTCCTTCTTCAACCGCAGGCAGCAGGGAGAGATTATGAGCCGTCTGACCAATGATATCGAGAATATCAGCTCGACGCTGAACAGCTCGGCGATTCAGATCTTTTCCAGTATCCTGACGCTGGTGGGCACGGTTGGCGTGATGCTGTGGCTCAGCCCGCTCTTGACGCTGCTAACCTTCATTGTGGTGCCGCTGATGATGCTGGGGATGCGCTGGATTACCCGGCGGACCGGCCCGCTGTTCAAGGAGCGGCAGCGGAATATGGGTGAGCTGAACGGGTTCATCGAAGAGACCTTGTCCGGACAGCGGATTATCAAAGCCTTCTCGCAGGAGGAGCGGGTGATTAGCGGCTTCAGAGAGCGCAATACACGGATTATGCTGTCGGGGTATTGGGCGCAAGCGATTTCAGGCTTCATTCCCAAGCTGATGAATGGTTTGAACAATCTGAGCTTTGCCATCGTGGCCGGAGTCGGGGGGCTGCTTGCGATCCGCGGGCTGGTGACGGTGGGGATTATTATCGCTTTTGCCGAATATGCCCGCCAGTTCACCCGGCCGCTGAATGATCTGGCGAACCAGTGGAACACCCTGCTGTCGGCGATCGCCGGTGCGGAGCGCGTCTTCGAGGTGCTGGATGAAGAGACGGAAGCCCGGGATGAGGGCGCGGCGGTGAAGCTTGCGCGTGTTGAGGGCGCTGTGAAGTTCTCGGAGGTCTCCTTCTCCTATGATGGGGGGGCGGATACGCTGCAGGATATTTCATTTGAAGCGAAGCCCGGTGAGATGATTGCGCTGGTCGGACCTACCGGTGCGGGCAAAACGACGCTAATCGGCCTGCTGTCCCGCTTCTACGATCCGAGCCGGGGCAGCATTACACTTGACGGGCGGGAGCTGTCAACGGTCACCCGTGAGAGTCTGCGCAGCCATATGGCCTTCGTCCTGCAGGACTCCTTCCTGTTCAAAGGTACGATCCGCGATAATATCCGCTACGGCCGGCTGGATGCAACCGATGAAGAGGTGGAGGAGGCTGCGAAGCTGGCCAATGCCCATGCCTTCATCATGAGACTCCAGGACGGCTACGACCGGATGCTGTCTGTGGACGGCAGCGGCATCAGCCAGGGACAGAAGCAGCTCTTGGCTATTGCCCGGGCAATTCTGGCGAATCCGTCCATGCTGGTGCTGGATGAAGCGACGAGCAGCATCGATACGGTCACCGAGATCAAGATTCAGGAGGGGCTCCAGGCACTGATGCGCGGCCGGACCAGCTTCGTGATCGCCCACCGGCTGGGCACGATCCGCGCAGCCGACCGCATTCTGGTGCTTGAGGGCGGACGCCTGCTTCAGCAGGGCTCGCATGAGGAGCTGCTCCGGCAGGGCGGCCTCTACAGTGAGCTGGTGCGGGGAAGTAAGGAAGCGGCCGGGGAGTAAGGGTGAGGGATGGTTGAGGCATGGTGAGGGTGAGGCAAGGAAGTGTGACGCTGGCGCTGATGCTGGCGCAGACGCAGGAGCTCACACTAATGCTCACCCTTGCGTTGAAGGCTGTACGTAGGGGCTACGGCGGTGGAATTGGTAAGGTAACTGTATATTGTGCAATAGAAATCTGATTTTTGAGTGGGAAATGGTATTCTACTGTATTTGGTACATTAGATTTTGCTGATTTGAGCAGAAAAGTGGGGTTTGTTCGAATTCTATTGTACGAAGTGCAATAGCTATTGAATTCTGCTGGAGATTACCCATTTCTGTTGTACATTGTGCAATTGCGCTGTTGGTAAGCTCTAATATCGTACCACATACTGTGAACCGTATCTCTTATCTCGCGGATAGTTGTATTTCGTGCAGCTATAATGCTGCGGATTAACGAATAAGCTGGCATAGATGTATTCCGTACAACTAAGATCAGGCACATTAGTCTTTAAACGCAATGTAGAGATTTATAAGTGTACGAAGTGCAGCTAAACCTCACAATGGGCCTGATCCGAGCATTTTAGTTGTACAAACTGCACTTAGCACTTGAGTGACAGGCACGTAGTGGTTGTAGCGATAGACTCTTAGCGCACTCTCACAGAGTACAGCGTGCGGTTCACGCGGCGTCTGGTGTGAATCGGGAGTCCTCCAGTTAAAAGTTCGATAGCTAACAACAAGGGGATGCCTCAGCAGCCGGTTCGTTCATGGCTTGAGGCATCCCCTGTTTCAATGGAATATAATTAGGAGCGGGCTTCGGAGGACGGGGGCTGCTGCGTTTGCTGCTTCTCCCGGAAGCGGGGGCCGACGTAGTTCTTTTTGCGGTCACGGGCCAGAATCCAGCCGCCGAGGAAGGTCATTCCGGCCAGGAATAAGAGCAGACCGCCGCCGAAATGCAGCCAGGCGAACTCCGGCACAGCAGTATCGTCTCCATGCATCGCGAAATAGTTGAACAGATCATCTTTCATCATCAGGAAGCCCGTCATCGCCAGGAGGCCGGGGATCACCAGAATAAGGATGGCAATGAAGCGTGAAATCAGCAGTTTCATCACAGTCGCTCCTCTTCGCAGCTCTTTGAATTCACCCATATGATAACGCTTTAACCTGCAAAAGTCCATGAATACATGACGTTTGTAAGTTTTGTATTACTCCCGAAAGAGAGTACAATATAATAGATTGAACTGAATTCAAGAGGAATGACTGGAGGATACATATCATGACAATGACCTGTGATGTGGCGATACTTGGGGGAGGCACCGGCGGTTATGTGGCAGCGATCCGCGCTGCGCAGCTGGGCAAATCCGTTGTCGTTATTGAAATGGACAAGCTGGGCGGAACCTGCCTGCACCGCGGCTGTATTCCCAGCAAATCACTGCTGCGCAGTGCAGAGGTATTGGCTGAAATCAACGAGAGCGAAAGCTACGGTATAGAGACTACGGGCACCAAGCTGGTGTTCCCCAAAGTGCAGCAACGCAAGGAAGCGGTAGTGGAGCAGCTTCATCAGGGGGTGCAGTATCTGATGCGCAAGCACAAGATTCAGGTGCTGAAGGGCAAAGGCCGGATCATCGGGCCTTCGATCTTCTCCCCGCGAAGCGGCGCAGTGGCTGTAGAACTGGAGAATGGAGAGATGGAGACTGTGGTCTCTACGAATCTCATCATTGCTACCGGCTCGCGTCCGCGTGTTCTTCCGGGCCTGGTGCCCGACGGCAAGGTAATTCTGAGCAGTGAGGAAGCGTTGACGCTTGAGGAGCTGCCGGCCTCGATTATTATTGTGGGCGGCGGGGTAATCGGAGTGGAGTGGGCATCCATGCTGGCTGATTTCGGAGTGCAGGTGACGGTCGTCGAGGCAGCCGGGCAGCTGTTGCCGCAGGAGGATGAAGAAGTGGCCCGCGAGCTGCTGCGTCTGCTGAAGAAACGCGGAGTCCGGGTGCTCACCGGAACAACGGTGGATGCAGAGACCTGTACAGTGTCGGAGACAGGGATTACGATTGAAGCCCGCAAGGGGGAGCAGAGCCAGAGTCTATCGGCGGATAAGCTGCTCGTATCCGTGGGACGCGTGGCGAACATCGAGAATCTCGGACTGGAAAATACAGACATCCGCTTCGATACAGGTGTCATTGCGGTGAATACCAATATGCAGACAGGTGAACCGCATATCTATGCGATTGGCGATTGTATCGGCGGTCTGCAGCTGGCTCATGCCGCCAGCCATGAGGGCATCCGTGCCGTTAACCATCTGGCGGGTGAAGCGCTCCATCCGTATGAAGCGCATCTGGTTCCCCGCTGTGTCTATACACGGCCGGAAGTGGCAAGTGTCGGTTACACAGAGAAGGAAGCGAAGGAGCTCGGCCGTGAGACGGTGACCGGCAAATTCCCGTTCTCCGCCATCGGCAAAGCCATTGTCTACGGCATGAAGGACGGCTTCGTGAAGGTGGTGGCTGACGCGAAGAACGGGGATATCCTCGGCGTGCAGATGATCGGCCCGCATGTGACCGATCTGATCGGCGAAGCGGCGCTGGCCCAGATCCTGGATGCTACGCCTTGGGAGGTCGGGGAGGCTGTACATGCTCATCCGACACTGTCGGAGGTGCTGGGCGAGGCGATGCTGGCGGTGGATGGAAGAGCAATCGGATTCTAGCGTGCGATAGAGAGCTTAACAAGAAGGCCGGAGGGAGCGGAAGGCGCGTAATGCGCCGATATCGCTCCATACCGGCTATATTTGTTCGGTTCCAGAGCCTTGCCTTGGCGGAGGGATTTTGGCTTTTCTTTTTGCCGCGAAAAAGATTATAATGGATTTAGTACCTGGTGATAGGATCAGGGCATATATATTTAGTATTAGGGTCAACCCGCCTGGCGGATGCATCCTGAACCTGTTAGAGATAGCGGGGCTGGAAGCTGAGCGCCGGCAATACTTTTTAGGAGGTACCTCTTATATGGAATCCCAAGGTACTGTAGACACCGTTAACAGACATAAGCAGCTTGGACTCACAGACGGCCAGGTTATCGATATGTACAGATTCATGCAGCTCGGACGGAAATATGATGAGCGCAGTCTGCTGTTGCAGCGTGCGGGCAAGATCAATTTCCATGTATCCGGCATCGGGCAGGAGGCGGCACAGGTCGCGGCGGCATTTGCACTGGACCGGGAGAATGACTATTTCCTGCCCTATTACCGGGACTATGCGTTTGTCCTCTCTGTCGGAATGACCACACGCGAGCTGATGCTCTCCGTCTTCGCCAAGGCGGAAGATCCCAACAGCGGCGGCCGGCAAATGCCGGGTCACTTCGGCAGCAAGCGCCTGCGGATTGTAACGGGCTCAAGCCCGGTCACGACCCAGGTACCACATGCGGCAGGCTTCGCGCTGGCGGCGAAGATGCAGAAGAAGAAGTTCGTCTCCTTCGTTACCTTCGGGGAAGGCTCCAGCAACCAGGGGGATTTCCATGAAGCGTGTAACTTTGCCGGTGTGAATAAGCTGCCTATGATTATTTTTTGCCAGAACAATCAGTATGCCATCTCGATTCCGGCCCACAAGCAGCTTGGCGGCAAGGTCAGCGACCGGGCGCTGGGCTACGGCTTCCCGGGTGTCCGGGTGGACGGCAATGATCCGTTGGAGGTCTACCGTGTGGTGAAGGAAGCCCGTGAACGCGCGCTTGCCGGTGAAGGCCCGACCTTGATTGAAGCGATGATGTACCGCTTGTCGCCGCACTCCACTTCGGATAATGATCTGGCTTACCGGACCCAGGAGGAAGTCGATGAGAACTGGGCAAAAGACGGCATCGCCGCATTCCGCACCTATCTGACCGGACTCGGTCTGTGGAGTGATGAGCAGGAGCGTGATCTGGCTGCCGAATATAATCTTGAACTGAAAGAGGCTATAACCTACGCGGAGAATGCGCCGTTCCCGAAACCGGAAGATACGCTGCTGCATGTCTACGATGAAACCGGCCTGAAGGGAGGCGCTTAAGCCATGGCGATGATGGAATATATCGATGCAATCCGGCTGGCAATGAAGGAAGAGATGGAACGTGACGAGTCGGTGTTCGTACTGGGTGAGGATGTCGGCGTGAAGGGCGGCGTCTTCACAACAACCAAAGGCTTGCAGGAGCAGTTCGGCGCAGAACGGGTGCTGGACACACCGCTTGCGGAATCTGCTATTGCAGGGGTGGCTATCGGTGCTGCAATGTACGGTATGAAGCCGATTGCTGAGATGCAGTACTCGGATTTCATGCTGCCCGCAACGAACCAGATTATAAGTGAAGCCGCCAAAATCCGCTACCGTTCCAATAATGACTGGAACTGTCCGGTCGTCATCCGTGCGCCGATCGGCGGCGGCATCTTCGGCGGGCTGTACCACTCGCAGTGTCCGGAATCGATCTTCTTCGGCACGCCGGGACTTAAGATTGTGGCTCCTTATTCGGCTGCAGATGCCAAGGGCCTGCTCAAGGCCGCTGTCCGCGATCCTGATCCGGTGCTGTTCTTCGAGAACAAGAAGTGCTACAAGCTGATCAAGGGCGATGTGCCGGAAGGCGACTACACGGTGCCGATTGGTGAAGCGAATCTGCTGCGTGAAGGCAGCGATATTACGGTGATCGGGTATAGCCTGCCGCTGCATTTTGCGATGCAGGCTGCGGAGGAGCTGGAGAAGGAGCATGGCCTCACCGCGCATATCCTGGATCTGCGCACCCTCCAGCCGCTGGACCGTGAGGCGATTATTGCCGCTGTCCGGCAGACCGGCAAGGTGCTGATTGTCCATGAGGACAACAAGACCGGAGGCATCGGCGCTGAAGTGGCGGCGATCATCGCCGAGCATTGTCTGTTCGACCTCGATGCGCCAATCTTCCGCCTGTGCGGACCCGATGTCCCGGCGATGCCGATCTCACCGCCGATGGAGAAATTCTTCCTGCTCAGCAAGGACAAGGTCAAGGCTGAGATGCTGCGTCTGGCGCAGTACTAAGTTCAATAATTCATCCTGCCTGGACACCGCGACCCGGACCCGGGCAAGAATGTTGCAGAAAGTGTAAGCGTGTTGATTTCCCAAAAAAAGGGACAAAAAAGGCCGCCATTTCGGGTAATGGTAAGTACGACCAAACCAAACCGAAATGAGGCGACCTCATGAATAATAATACCCCATTCTTGGCCGTGTTCAAACAAGTATTAACTTCAGAAGAAGTCCAAAGGGTGACCGGGCAAACCAAGGACTACGAGGATACCGGAACCAAAATGACCGTGGGTGTGTTGTTCGATTACTTTATCCAAGCCTGCTACCACCAATGGGATGGCTTTCGTCAAAGTGCTCGGGTGGGCTCGAACTACGATTTGCCCAAGGTTCATTACTCCACCCTTTCGGGCAAAGCCGGTGAAGTGCCTTACGATATCTTCAAGCGTTTGTTTCAACTGCTCGTCCAGAAATGTAATCGGCAAACCCGTCGGCACCTAAATCTGCCTAAAGATCTTCTACTGATTGACTCTACGACGGTTACGGCGGCAAACTCCCGCATGTCTTGGGCTCCGTATAAAAAATTCAGAGGAGGCATCAAGCTGCATGTCGCTCTTTCACATGGACAGCATTCACCCGTGAATGTGGTCGAATCGATTGCCAGGCGCAATGACGCTCCATTTGGAGAAGTTTTGGCCGATAAGGACTACCTTTTAGTTCAGGATCGGGCGTATGGAAAAATCGGTCGATTGGATCAATATGTGCAGCAAGGTCAGTCCTTTGTGATTCGTCTGAAAGACAATCTCCATTTGGTGATGCCGCGAAAGCTTCAGCGACCGGCGGAGGGAGACACCAAAATTGTACGCGATATCACCTGTTATATTGGTCAAGGCAAACACCAATCCGCCCAGCGCCACCGCGTCGTTGAATTTGAAAATGACCGGGGTGAAGTGGTACGAATTGTGACCGATTTGAGAAAAGAGTCCGCTCATGTGATTGCTGAAATGTACAAAGCACGCTGGGAAATTGAAGTCTTTTTCCGCTGGGTGAAACAGCATTTGAATGTCCCTTGTCTATTTGGAACCACCGAAAATGCAGTATATAGCCAATTGTTTGTAGCCCTTGCCACGTATGTGCTTTTGAAATACATTTTTGATGAAATTCACCCGAAGGTACCGGTCTTTGCTGAGCTGACTCTTTGGGAATTTATGCAGCACTGGCGTATATTTAATCTTCCGCTGGAGTGGCAGGTTCAGTTTAATCTGCTCAGGCGTAAAGAACATTTAG
Organism: Paenibacillus sp. FSL H8-0122; assembly: GCF_038005345.1. Taxonomy (NCBI): domain Bacteria; kingdom Bacillati; phylum Bacillota; class Bacilli; order Caryophanales; family Paenibacillaceae; genus Paenibacillus; species Paenibacillus sp. FSL H8-0122. Next base: position 1,775,884 of record NZ_JBBOTB010000001.1, read on the forward strand.
GTGTTTTTGTCATCCCATAATATGGGTAATCAACACGCCTGCAGAAAGTGCAGCTTTAGATACGAAATAAATAGTGGATTAGGCAGAATGCTGCAGGAAATACAACAAAATATCCGCTTTGCCGCCTGTATGAACAGGAATGCTGCATTTCATGCAACATTTTTAATTTTGGGCAGATTTTTATGAGCGAATGTTGCATTTAGTGCAGGATTTCATGGCTGACTATCCGTTCGGGAGCCAGGAAGCTAATGCTTACCAAACTAAGCGTATGCTTCCGAAGCCAGTTCTGTACGAAGTAAATTCAAGAAGTCCACGCTTACAAACCATTAAGGAGTGACATTATGTCTGACAATACAACGCTGACGGATGTAATTATGCCGCAGCTGGCTGAATCGCTGGTCTCGGCGACCATCGGGAAATGGCTGAAGCAGCCGGGCGATCCGATAGAGCAATATGAGCCGATCTGCGAGCTGATCACGGATAAGGTGAACGCGGAGCTGCCTGCAACGGTAGATGGCACCATGGCCGAGCTGCTGGCCGAAGAGGGCCAGACGGTCAGTGTCGGCGAGATCATTGCCCGCATCGCAGTGGCTGGCTCCGCTGCGCCAGCCGCGGCGGCCCCGTCACCGGCAGCTTCCGGTGACGCCCCGCAGGCGGCCCACGCCGCCGCACGGCCGCCCGTGCCCGCAGCGGCTTATGACGCCGCAGCTCCAATGCGGGCCCGTTACTCTCCGGCTGTGCAGACGCTGGCCGCCGAGCACGGCATCAACCTGGCGGCCGTGCCGGGCACCGGCCTGGGCGGACGTATCACACGCAAGGATGTGCTCACGTTCCTGGAGAACGGCGCCTCCGTGCAGCCGCCGGCACCCGCAGCAGCCCCTGCTGCTGCGCCTGTACCTGACGCCGTCCCTGCACCCGCTGCACAGCAGCCTGTGTTCCAGCCGGTGCAGGATGAATTTCAGCCGGTGCGCAATTCCGGCCTGCACCTCAGCGAATCGCCGAAGATTCCGACGATTGAGATCGAAGGCGGACGGGGCAGCAGCTCGGAATATCTGATCGACGTTACGCCGATCCGTAATACGATTGCTACCAGAATGCGCCAGAGCGTCTCGGAGATCCCGCATGCCTGGACGATGATCGAGGTCGATGTGACCAATCTGGTGGTGCTGCGCAACAAGCTGAAGGATGAGTTCAAGCGCAAAGAGGGCATTAACCTGACCTATCTCGCTTTTCTGATGAAGGCTGTGGTCAGTGCAATTAAGGATTACCCGATCATGAACTCGGTCTGGGCCGTTGACAAAATCATCGTCAAACGCGACATCAACATCTCGCTGGCCGTAGGCACAGAGGATTCGGTCATGACGCCGGTCATCAAAAAAGCCGATCAGAAGAATGTCGCCGGGCTGGCCCGCGAGATCGACGAACTGGCACTCAAGACACGGGAGGGCAAGCTGCGCCTGGACGATATGCAGGGCGGTACGTTCACGGTGAACAACACCGGCTCGTTCGGCTCGATTCTGTCTTACCCGATTATCAACTATCCGCAGGCGGCAATTCTGACTTTTGAATCCATTGTCAAAAAGCCTGTCGTCATCAATGATATGATTGCCGTACGTTCGATGGCGAATATCTGTCTGTCGCTGGATCACCGGATTCTGGACGGAGTCATCAGCGGACGGTTCCTGCAGCGCGTGAAGGATAATGTGGAAGGCTACACCCCGGAGACGAAGCTCTACTAAGTAAGGCGGCTGCGGACTCCTGGGACAGGGAGAATGAGAAGCAAAGGGGAACTTACGATGATGGAGAACCTGAACCTAAGCAAACTTACAGTTACCATTCTTCCGGTGATGGAGTACGGGGCGGCCTGGGAGCTGCAAAAGGAAGCGGTGCATGCGATTGACGCGGGCACTGCTTCCGAGCAGCTGATTCTTTTGCAGCATCCGCCCACATACACCATCGGTTCACAGAATCATCCGGAGCATCTGCTCCTCAGCGGGGAACAGCTCAGGCAGCAGGGCATTGCGCTGTTTGAGATTGACCGCGGGGGAGATATTACATATCACGGGCCCGGCCAGCTGGTCGGGTACCCGCTTTTGAAGCTGGGCGAGCACGGCAAGGTTGATCTGCACGGCTATCTGCGCAAGCTGGAGTCGGTGATTATTGCGTATCTGGAGGCCTATGGCATTGCGGGAACCCGCAAGCAGGGGTATACCGGGGTGTGGGTCGGTGATGAGAAAATCTGTGCCATCGGCGTAAAGTTCAACAAGTGTAAATTCCGCCGTGGGTTTGTCACCAGTCATGGCTTTGCCTTCAACGTATCGGCCGGGATCGGGCAAAGCGGCTTCACAGGCATTATCCCTTGCGGGATTGCGGAATACGGAGTGACCTCGCTTGAGGAATGTACAGGGCGCGCTTTTGACATCGGGACGGTCGCTGAAGAGCTGGTGCCTTATTTCCTGGAGCAGTTTCCGTATAGCCAAACAGCGCCCGGGGAACCCGGACGCTGTTACTTAAGCGCTAAGCGTGATTAACCGGCCATAAACGGTTCGATGACGAACAGCACCGTAGAGGCGATCATAGCGAACAGCATGATGTAGATGATAATGCGGAACCATTTTTGTCGTTGCATGAGTGACTCCTTTGAGATTAGTTTAAGTTATGAGCATAAGCCCACAATTGAACGCAGTACAACCATTGTAACGTATCTGAGAAAGAGAGGGAAGTCCATATGATATCAGAAGACCGATTGATCCATGAGTTCATGGAGCTTGTCCAGATTGACAGTGAGACCCGGAATGAACGGCAGATTGCCGATGTGCTCAAGGAGAAGTTCAGCAGCCTGGGGCTGACTGCGGTGGAGGACGATTCGCAGGAGAGAACGGGGCACGGAGCCGGCAACCTGTTCGTGACCTGGCCTGCGGACAGCGGAGTGAGCGCGCCGAAGCTGCTGTTCACGTGCCATATGGATACCGTGGTACCCGGCCAGAAGATCAAGCCTGCCCTGGGGGAAGACGGCTGGATTCGAAGTGATGGCAGCACCATTCTTGGAGCGGATGACAAAGCGGGACTGGCTGCCCTGTTCGAAGCGATCCGGGTCATTCAGGAGCAGAAGCTGCCGCACGGCCAGATTCAGTTCGTCATTACGGCAGGCGAAGAGTCGGGGCTGATGGGCGCACGCGCCATGGACCCGGCGCATCTGGATGCAGATATGGGCTTCGCGCTGGATTCCAACGGAGAAGTGGGAGCCATCGCGATTGCAGCACCGGCACAGGCGAAGGTAACGATGCAGATCTTCGGCAAATCCGCCCATGCAGGCGTGAACCCGGAGGATGGTATCAGCGCCATTCAGGTAGCGAGCAAAGCGATCTCGGCTATGAAGCTTGGACGGATCGACAACGAGACGACAGCGAATATCGGCAAGTTCGCCGGCGGCGGACCGACGAATGTGGTCTGCGATCATGTGCAGCTGGATGCGGAGGCCCGCAGTATTGTGCAGGAGAAGGTAGAGAAGCAGATTGCCTCTATGCGTGAGGCGCTGGAGACTACCGCACGCGACCACGGTGCGCAGAGTGAATTCCGCAGCGAGATGATCTATCCGGCGTTCAGCTTTAATGGGAATGATCCGGTTGTTCAATTGGCTGACCGGGCGATCACTTCGCTGGGTCTGACGACCCGGCTGTTCGCTTCCGGCGGCGGCAGTGATGCCAATGTGTTCAACGGGCTGAACGTTCCGGTTGTGAATCTGGCGGTTGGCTACGAGGATATCCACACCACGAAGGAGCGGATCAAGGCCGCAGACATCGTCAAGGTGGCCAGCCTGGTTGTAGCCATTGTGGCCGAGAGCCAGAAGGGTTGAGCCGATCAAGACACTGTGCAGCAGGGACCCGTTCATGCCAAGGATAGTACCAAGGCGGTCTGCTGCCGCATAACAAATAATAAACAGGAGCTGCTTCCGGGATGATCCGGGAGACAGCTCCTTCTTATACTCTGGAATATTATAGACGCTGACCGGAAGAACGAAGCGGCATTATCCAGCCTTGGAAGCTTTGATCCGCGAATCTGCCTGGAGCAGCAGGATGTAAGAGAGGGGCATATCGCGCCCGTATTGCTTCATCCACCCGGCCATTACGGCCATAATCTGTTCCGGTTTACCTACCATTGTAACTGCGGATGAGCTTGCTTGGACAAGGATGTTATTCATGCCTGCATTCCTTCTTTCTTCTTAAGTTTGCTATAATACACCCTATGCATAACGATGCCAAAGGAGACCACAAATCTATGAAAAAAGATGAAATCAACCGCAACCCCGCATTGGATGAAGAAACATTGTCAACGAAGCCGATTTTTGCAGGCCACATTATTTCGCTTCAGGTGGATATTGTGAGACTGCCAGACGGCAACACTGCAACCCGTGAGGTCGTGAAGCACCCTGGAGCTGTAGCTGTGCTGGCTTTGAATCAAGGTAAAATGCTGGTCGTGGAGCAGTACCGTCAGCCGATGCACCGTACCGAGGTGGAGATTCCGGCAGGGAAGCTGGACCCGGGTGAAGATCCGCTGGCGGCTGCGGGCCGTGAGCTTCAGGAGGAGACCGGATTTCATAGCGGGGGGCTGAAGCTGCTGAAGTCGTTCTACACCTCTCCCGGCTTCGCCGACGAGATCATTCACCTCTATGTGACCGAGGATGCCCAGCCGGGCGAGATGGCGCTGGATGAGGATGAGTTCCTGGAGGTCTCCGAGCTGACGCTGGAGGAAGCCTACCAGTACATTGCGGACGGACGTATTGCCGATGCGAAAACGATGATGGCGGTCTATGCCTGGCATCTCTACACGCTGACAGGCCAATGGCACTAGCGGCGGAGCTCAGCAGCATCTACTGCGATCTGCATGTGCATATCGGACGGACCTCGGAGGGCCAGGCGGTCAAAATCAGCGGCAGCCGTGATCTGACCTTCGCCGGAATTGCCCGGGAAGCGGCGGAGCGCAAGGGGATCGGCCTGATCGGCATCATCGACAGCCACTCACCGGGCGTGCTGCGTGATATTCATACCGCGCTGGATTCCGGTGAAATGACGATAGCCTCAGGCGGCGGAATTGCGTACCGGGGGACAACGATCCTGCTGGGAACCGAGATTGAGATCCGTGAGCCCGGGCGGCGGGAGTGCCATGTTTTGGCCTTCATGCCGGACCTCGGGACAATGGAGGATTTCAGCACCTGGATGAGCGCCCATATGCGTAATGTGAATCTCAGCTCCCAGCGCCTGTACGCCCCTTCCAGGGTGCTGCAGGACGAGATTACCGGGCGGGGCGGGCTGCTGATTCCGGCCCATATTTTCACGCCTCACAAGGGACTCTATGGATGTGCGGCCGAGCGGATGGCTGAGTTATTCGATCTGGACCGCATCGCGGCGGTGGAGCTTGGCCTCAGTGCGGATTCAGAGATGGCAGGGTATATCTCGGAGCTTGACCGTTACAGCTTCCTGACCAATTCCGATGCCCATTCCCTCGGCAAAATCGGCCGCGAGTACAATGTCATCGAGATGCGGGAGCCCTCCTTCGAGGAGCTGAAGCTGGCGCTCCAGCGCTCGGCAGGACGCAGGGTCAGCGCCAATTTCGGGCTGAATCCCCGGCTGGGCAAATATCACCGGACCTACTGCGGCGGCTGCGGCAGCATCATCGATGAAGCCTACAGCACCTCGGAGCGCTGCCCGTATTGCGGCAGTCCGAAGCTGGTCCAGGGTGTGCTGGACCGCATCCTGCACATTGCCGACCGTCCGCTGCCGCAGGTTCCGGAATATCGGCCGCCTTACCATTACCAGGTGCCGCTGGAGTTCATTCCCGGCCTCGGCAAGCGTAAGCTGAACCTGCTGCTGGAGGCTTTTGGCACAGAGATGAACATTCTGCACCGGGCTGGAGAAGCTGAGCTTGCCGCTGTAGCGGGGGCAGAGCTGGCCGGGCTGATCGTGCTGGCCCGCAGCGGGCAGCTCGTCCTCTCCTCGGGAGGCGGAGGCACCTACGGCAAGGTGCTCAAGAGCTAAGGACAAGTCATAGATCAGGACATTCCCTCATATGGTGTAACATGTGACCGGAAAGGGGAATGTCAGGGTGCGCAGTTTAAAGCTGATGGTGAAGGAACAGACGCCTCTTTATATTTTTGTCGCGGTATTATTTCTGGTCGGGGTGGTCTTCGGAGCGCTTATCGTCACTGCGCTTACGCTGGATCAGCAGCAGGAGCTGGGCGATTACTTAAGCAATTTCTTCGTGACGGTCGATCAGCAGGGACTGCCTGCCGCGCAGGATTCATACTGGAGCATCGCCGCCTTTCATCTGAAGTGGGTTGGCCTGATCTGGGTGCTCGGCTTGTCCGTGATCGGACTTCCGGGAATTCTGATTCTGGATTTCCTCAAAGGCGTGCTGATCGGCTTCACCGTCGGCACGCTCGTCAGCCAATATTCCTGGCACGGCATGCTGTTTGCCCTGGTCTCCGTCGCTCCGCATAATCTGGTGCTGATTCCGGTGCTGCTGGTATGCAGTGCGGCGGCTCTCGGTTTCTCTCTGCTAATGATCCGCAGCCGGGTGCTGGGACAGCAGCGCCGCACGCAGGTGACTCATCCGTTCATGATGTATACGCTGCTCTCGCTGGGGATGGCGCTGCTGGTGATGGGAATCTCGGGCTTCGAGGCTTGGGTGACACCGGTGATGATGCGCTGGGTGACGCCTCTTCTGGTGTCAGCCGGATGAGGAAGAATTTTCAAATATGGAGGATCTGTGAATGAATGGGCCAGCCCTGTCGAGATGCTAAAACCGTTTGACTTCTTAAAGGAAATCCCCCTATAATGGAAGAAGTGGCTTGAAGCCCGGTGTGGTAATTTTCCAAGGGGGAGGCAGACAATGGAAGCCCGAATAGACAAGATTAAGCAACAACTACAATCCCAAGGATACAAGCTTACACCTCAACGGGAAGCGACCTTAAGAGTTCTCCTGGAGAACGAGGATGATCATTTAAGTGCGGAAGATGTATTCATGCTTGTGAAAGAAAAGGCGCCCGAGATCGGTCTTGCCACCGTGTATCGTACCCTGGAACTGCTTAGCGAGCTTCATGTCGTGGAGAAGATCAATTTCGGAGACGGTGTGGCCCGCTATGATCTGCGTACGGATACGGCGAAGCATCATCATCATCATTTGATTTGTGTGCAGTGCGGAAGTATGGATGAGATTCGTGAGGATTGGCTCGGACCGCTGGAAGAGCGGCTGGAGCAGGAATACAACTTCACGGTGGTTGATCATAGACTTGATTTTCACGGAATATGCCACCGCTGCAAGGATAAGAACCCGGCAGAGGATAATACTCCCGAATAAGCGTATATAGAACGTGGACTTAAGAATGCTTCATTGCGAAATTCCTAAGCTCATCTTCAAATGAGGAATGACCGCGCAAGCTCTCCCCCGGCTGAATGGCTGGAGGGGAGCTTTTTGATTGCCTGGAGAGCAAGGATAGTGGGCTGTAGAGCGGGATGAAAGGGATAAATCCCTTTGAATTGGCTGAAAGTGAGCTGGATGAGGAAAAGAAAGGGATAAATCCCTTTGAATTGGATGAAAGTGGACAGGACGAGGAAAAGAAAGGGATAAATCCCTTTGAATTCGCTGAAAGTGGGCTGGATGAGGAAATGAAAGGGATAAATCCCACTAAATTCACTAAAAGTGTGCTGGACGGGCAGTTGAAGGAGAGTAATGAAGAGCACAAGTACCCCTGAATTCAGCCAAAGTCGGCTAAACGGGCAAATGAAGAGCACAAGTGCACCTGAATCCAGTCCAAGTACGCTATATTGAGCAAATGAAGAGCATTAGTGCACCTGATTTTGGCAAACGTGGACTAAACAGGGGAATAAGGTGTAAAAGTGCACCTGATTTCGGCAGAGCCGTCTCAGTGAGAGCGGCCAGGGAGCCAAATATTACTTAACATACATAACACGGCCCTCCGGCGCATAAAGTGAAGGACGAGTTCTGCTCACATTCCTTCTGCCCGCATTCTTTCTACCCGCCGCACTTGCGTGCGCTTACCCAAGTGCAGCAGAAGGGGAGCATATGCAGGATGATGATGCAGATGCTGATATCATTTTGAGGAGGCTGCCTGGATGATTATTTCTCTGCCCCGCACGGTGCGCCGGCTGTATTTCATGACGATGCTTGTGGCGGTAAGCTGTGTGCTGTATTATGTTTTGAGCTGGGTCAGCGCATGGATCAGCCCGGCCCGCAATGTTGAGATTCCGGAAGGAACCGCCGTCCGGGCGTTTCAGGATGTCCAGTATGGGGAACAGGGGATAAGTGCGGGGGATCGCCTGCGCCTTTTTTACTGGTACGGGGAGTAACGGGCCGGATTGCAGGATTAAGGGAGAAGTATGTCGAATCAATCTATAGCATGTCATGGAACAACGCTGTTCCGGCTGCTGGATCTCAACCTGCTGCGAAGCCGCATGAAGCAGCCTGAGTCTGACAGGAGCGTGAATTGATGAAGTCATACTTACAGCCGTTTATGCAGTATTTGTCCGGGGACAAAGGATTGTCTCCTAGTACGCTGGAATCCTATGGACGGGATATTTCGCAGTTTCTGGAGTTTACGGAAGAGCGGGGCCTGGACGCGGCCGAAGATATTAGAAGAACGCATATTATGCTCTATCTGGGTGCCCTGCGCGGAGCAGGGAAGGCAGCAGCCACGGTGAACCGGAATACGGTATCGCTGCGCGCCTATTTTCATTTTTTGCTGAAGGAACGGCTGATTGTCCAAGATCCTACGCTGGATATGGAAGCCATTAAGCCGAGTCACAAGCCGCCGGTCATTCTCAGCATTGCGGAGATCGAGCGTCTGCTGGCGGCTCCGGATGAAGCTGCTCCCCAGGGGATGCGCGATAAGGCTATGCTGGAGCTGCTGTATGCGACGGGTATCCGTGTGACGGAGCTGATCTCGATGAATGTGGAGGATGTGAACACATCCTTGCGGTTCGCACGCTGCAGCGGCGCCTCCGGCAAGGAGCGTGTGGTCCCGATCGGCGTGATTGCGGCTGATTGCGTAGCCCGTTATACCTCGGGGATGAGGGACAAGCTGCTGCGTGCGAGTCGGGAGGAGCCTGCGCTGTTCCTGAATAGTCTGGGCGGACGGCTGACCCGTCAGGGCTTTTGGAAAATCATCAAAAAATACGCGCGTGAAGCTCAGATTGAGCAGGACATCACACCGCATACTCTGCGCCACTCCTTCGCTGCGCATCTGCTTGAAGGCGGGGCGGACCTGCGCTCTGTGCAGCAGATGCTGGGCCATTCCGATAGTTCGACCACTCAGATCTACAGCGGAATTGCCCGCAAGAATATGAAGGAGGTCTACGAGAATCATCATCCCCGGGCGAAATAGCCGGCTGTACAGGGATGAGGGACCTTAGGAATACGGGCGGGCGGATCGGATTAGGCCGAAAAGATGCTTTTTGTGAGTAAGAAAGTTATGATGGAATCATACTGAAGAAATCGCTCCCGGGAGAGGTTCTCCCGGAGTTTCTTCATGCTTAGAGCAGACGAGAAGATTATGCAAACTATAAAAGGAGTGAAGACGGCAATGTCCTCATTTAAACGCATCGGATTTATTGTTCTGGACAGTGTAGGTATCGGTGAAGCGCCGGATGCCGCTAATTTCGGAGATACAGGCTCCCATACGCTGGGCCATATTCTGGAACGGGTTCCGGGTCTTAAGCTTCCGAATCTGCAGCAGCTCGGGCTGGCGAATATTGCCCCGCTGCCGCCGCTTGAACCGGTAACGGCCCCTACAGCCTACTACGGCAAAATGCAGGAGGTATCCGTAGGCAAGGACACCATGACCGGCCACTGGGAGCTGATGGGACTGAAGATCGAGGTTCCTTTTAACACCTATTTCGACGGCTTCCCTGCGGAGCTGATCGAGAAATTCGAGGCGGCTACCGGACGCAAGGTCATCGGTAACAAGCCGGCCTCCGGCACGGAGATTCTTGTGGAATACGGCGAGGAGCAGATGAAGACGGGCGCATGGATTGTCTATACTTCGGCGGACAGCGTGTTCCAGCTTGCAGCGCATGAAGATATCATCCCTCTGGAGGAGCTGTACAGCGCTTGTAAAATCGCCCGTGAGCTGACGATGGCTCCCGAGTTCTCCGTAGGCCGCGTGATTGCCCGCCCTTATGTGGGCGAGCCGGGCAACTTCGTGCGCACACCTAACCGCCATGATTATGCGGTGAAGCCGCCCGAGCCGACGGTGATGAATGCACTGGAGGATATCGGCAAGGATGTGATTGCTGTGGGTAAGATCAATGATATTTTTACCGGCGAAGGGGTAACCGCAACCTATCCGACCAAAAGCAATGAACACGGCATCCAGATTACGATCGACGAGTTGCGCAAACCGTTCAATGGATTCCTGTTCACCAATCTGGTGGACTTCGATTCCCTCTACGGCCACCGCCGTGATCCGGAAGGCTACGGCCGCGCGCTGGAGGTATTCGATCAGGCGTTGCCTGAGCTGCTCAGTACGCTCGGTGAGGATGATCTGCTAATCATCTCCGCAGACCATGGCAATGACCCGATCCATGCCGGAACGGACCACACGCGCGAGTATGTGCCGCTCCTGGTCTACAGCCCGCGATTCAAGACTCCAGGCAGTCTGGGCATCCGCCAGACCTTCTCGGATGTGGCCGCCACAATCGCCGATAACTTCGGGGCGAAGGCGCCGCAGTACGGGACAAGCTTTTTGTCTCAACTAATCTAATTCTGGAGGAAACCAAACCATGACCAATGTGACTCTTAACCATATTCAAGAAGCAGCCGTATATATCAAAGATAAATGCACCGTCGCCCCCGAAATCGGGCTGATCCTAGGCTCCGGCCTCGGCGTTCTGGCGGATCTGATCACAGATGAAGTCGTTATTCCTTATCATGAGATTCCTCATTTCCCGGTGTCCACGGTAGAAGGACATGAAGGCGAGCTGCTGATCGGCATCATCGAAGGCCGCCGCGTGGTCATGATGAAGGGCCGCTTCCACATGTATGAAGGCTACGGCCCTGAGGTTACAGCCTTCCCGGTACGGGTGATGAAGGAGCTGGGCGTAACCAGCCTGCTGGTCACCAACGCAGCCGGTGGCGTCAATACGGAATACACACCGGGGGATCTCATGCTGATCACGGATCATCTGAATCTGACCGGCCGCAATCCGCTGAGCGGACCGAATGACAATGCGCTGGGCGTAAGGTTCCCGGATATGTCCTCGGCGTACAGCCCGCGTCTGATTGCAGCTGCCAAGGAAGCTGCCGCCGCACTGAATTTTGAGTTCAAGGAAGGCGTATATGCGGGTCTGCTCGGACCGAACTATGAGACGCCTGCTGAGATCGTGATGCTGCGCCGCCAGGGAGCAGATGCCGTAGGCATGTCCACCGTATCCGAGACCATCGTTGCCCGTCATGCCGGAATTGAAGTGCTGGGCATTTCCTGTATCACCAACATGGCAGCCGGTATTCTTCCACAGCCGCTGAATCATGCAGAGGTGATGGAGACCGCTGAGCGTGTGCGCGAGCAGTTCCTGAAGCTTGTGCTTGCTTTTATTCCCAAAATGTAGGTACTGCTTCACATACGCGTTAATCTATACACAATCCATATCCGGGAGGATCAATCGATGACAACACCAACAACAGTCCCATACGGCACTCAGGTTCAGGAAGCTGCTGCATATATTCAATCCAAATTCGGCGGTTATACACCGGCAATCGGCCTTATTCTGGGTTCAGGTCTTGGCGACCTGGGCGATCAGATCGAAGATGCAGTCTACCTGCCTTATGAAGAAATTCCGCATTTCCCCCATTCAACGGTAGAAGGCCATGCCGGAAGATTCGTGATCGGTAAGCTGGAAGGCAAGGATGTTATGATCATGCAGGGCCGTTTTCACTACTATGAAGGTTATGAGATGCGCAAGGTAGTTCTTCCGGTCTATGTAATGGCTAAGCTGGGCATCGGCACCCTTGTTATTACCAACGCAGGCGGCGGGATGAACAGAGCGTTCAAGGCAGGCGACCTGATGCTGATTACCGACCACCTCAATATGACCGGCGACAACCCGCTGATCGGACCGAATGATCCGGAGCTGGGCGTAAGGTTCCCTGATATGTCCAGTGCCTATGACCCTGAATATATTGCATTGGCGAAGAAGCTTGCAGGGGGCGTTACAGGTGTGGACGGTGAAGCGCTTGTCCTGCAGGAAGGCGTATATGCCGGCATCAGCGGCCCTACTTATGAGACCCCGGCTGAGCTGAAAATGCTGGCCTATCTCGGCGGCGATGCCGTGGGAATGTCCACCGTGCCGGAGGTTATCGTGGCCAGTCACAGCAAGCTGCGCGTGCTCGGCATTACCTGTATCACCGACATGGCGATTGGCGATGAGCTGGAGCCGCTCACCCATGAGCAGGTGGTCAAAGTGGCGAACCTGACCAAGCCTAAATTCATCGGACTGGTGCGCGCCTTCGTCCGTGAGGTACAGATCTGATGCGTGCTGTTGATCTTATTCAGAAAAAAAGAGACGGCGGTGAGCTTAGCCGCGAAGAAATAGCGTTCCTGATCCAAGGCTACAGTAAAGGGGAAATCCCGGATTATCAGATCTCTGCCTGGGCAATGGCCGTGTATTTCCGCGGAATGAACGCGCGGGAGACCGGCGACCTGACCCTGGAGATGGCAATGTCCGGCGACCAGGTGGACCTTAGCCCGATTGCGGGCATCAAGGTGGACAAGCATTCTACCGGAGGCGTGGGTGATAAGACGACGGTGGTGCTTGCACCGCTGGTCGCAGCGGCCGGAGTTCCGGTAGCCAAAATGTCCGGGCGCGGCCTCGGCCACACCGGAGGCACACTGGACAAGCTGGAGTCGATCACGGGATTCTCGGTGGAGATGGACCGGGAACGGTTCTTCGCCCAAGTGGGCGAGATCGGTGCGGCGGTGATTGGCCAGTCCGGCAACATCACGCCGGCGGACAAGAAGCTGTATGCCCTGCGTGATGTGACGGCCACGGTGGAATCGATCCCGCTGATTGCCAGCTCCGTCATGAGCAAGAAGATCGCCGCAGGCGCGGACGCCATCGTGCTGGATGTGAAGACCGGCAGCGGCGCATTCATGAAGACGCTGGACGATTCCATCGCGCTGGCCCAGGCCATGGTGGATATCGGCACTCACCTTGGCCGCAACACGGTAGCGGTCATCAGCGATATGGACCAGCCGCTGGGCTTCGGTATCGGCAATGCCCTGGAGATCAAAGAGGGTATCGAAACCTTGAACGGTCACGGGCCGAAGGATCTGCAGGAGGTCTGCCTGATCCTGGGCAGCCAGATGCTGGTGCTCGGCGGCAAGGCGAAGGATGAGGAAGAAGCGCGCTCTATGCTACTGTCCCATATCGAAGACGGCAGCGCCCTCGCTAAGTTCAAGCAGATGGTGTCAGCCCAGGGCGGCGATGTCTCGCAGATTGATTCGCCTGATACCCTTCCTGCTGCCCGCAGATTCATTGAAGTGAAGGCGGCAACCGCAGGCTATATGGAGAGCATCCAGGCCGAAGAGATCGGTGTGGCCGCGATGCTGCTCGGTGCCGGACGCGAGACGAAGGAGTCCGTGATCGATCTGGCGGTCGGCATTCAGCTCTCGCTGAAGGTCGGCGACGCCGTGGCCGCAGGCGATACGCTGGCAGTGCTCCACGTGAACGATGCCGGCGAAGGCAAGGTGAAGGAGGCCGAAGCCAAAGTGCTGGAGGCTTACCGCATCTCCGCCCAGCCAGTTCCGCCGCAGCCGCTGGTTTTTGCGCTGGTGACCAAGGACGGGGTAACGCGTTACTAGCTGGAAACGGAGTATTACGCTGGAATCCTGTTAATACAAACAAGCCGTACGAATCAGCAGATTGCTGGCGTACGGCTTGTTTTATTTTTGATTAGGGAAATTATGATTTACGTCCGATGGGGATAAGTAGTGCATAAAGTTGGGGGGAGGTCCGAACACATGAACAGCGCGTGGTCATCTGGGCCGGATGTGGTCGAAAAACCGACCACATTCAGTGCGGCGGATGCGTGTGGGCCGGATATGGTCGAAAAACCGACTACATTTGGTGCGGCGGAGTCGTGTGGGCCGGATATGGTCGAAAAACCGACCACATTTGGTGCGGTAGAGATGCGTGGGCCGGATATGGTCGAAAAACCGACTACATTCGGTGCGGTAGAGATGCGTGGGCCGGATATGGTCGAAAAACCGATCACAATGGGGATGCCGCAGGCATTTTGTTCTGAAGACATCCGGGTAATTCTTCCGCCTGTTCCCTACGTACCTAGTAATTCCCTTTGCATAAGCCTGAATCTCGTAACGAATGGAACCAAACTACTGATTACTAGGGTCAACAGCATACGCAGTTGAAATTGGTTTGAATAGGATAGACTACATTATATTTTATTACCGGATTCATATGGAAGGAGCCGATAGGTTCTGGATGAATCTGCAGTTCATTTAATAGAGATTGACACTTTAAGCAATGAAGTAGCTAAATTCTGGAGAAGGAGGCCGGGGAATGGCGGTATGGAATACGGGGCCTATTGAGAATAATGCTGTAAACGGCTCAAGACCAACGATATCATCGACTGTAATAATCGCCAATCAAAGTACAACCCAACCCGTGATCGTCTTAACACAGGGTTACAATCTCAGTGGGATGAGATCATTGTTTATCTTAAGCCAGGATGAGATTTTACCCAATACGGTGATTTCAAGAGATTATTACAGTAATCTTAATTCCTTTGAATTTGTATTTACAATCACTGGTGGAGCTGTTGATAACACAGAAATATCTGTATGGGGAAAAGGAAGTTCAGGACAGCTAACTACCCCTCATCGCTTAGTTTCTGCAGAATTACTAGGTTATTCTGGAGGAGGTGGTGTCACAGGGTCAACAGGAGCGGCTGGTGTAACTGGAGCCACGGGGGCGACAGGTGTGACGGGAGGAACGGGAATCACCGGGGCGACAGGAGTTACGGGGGCAACGGGTGAGACCGGAACCACAGGTGTGACGGGAACTACAGGAGCTACAGGAGCTACCGGAGCAACGGGAGCAACCGGGGCAACTGGAGTTACGGGGGCAACGGGCGAGACCGGGACCACAGGTGTGACGGGAACTACCGGAGCTACCGGAGCAACGGGAGTAACCGGGGCAACTGGAGTAACGGGGGCAACGGGCGAGACTGGGACCACAGGTGTAACGGGAGTTACGGGAGGAACGGGAGCAACCGGGGCAACTGGAATTACAGGGGCGACGGGAGAGACCGGAATCACTGGCGCAACAGGAGTCACCGGAGCAACCGGAGTAACAGGAGTTACAGGCGTAACAGGAGTCACTGGAGCAACTGGAGCAACTGGAGCTACAGGAGCAACTGGTGTAACAGGAACAACAGGAGTAACAGGAGTAACAGGAGCGACAGGTGTAACGGGAGCGACAGGTGTAACAGGAACAACGGGAATTACAGGAGCAACCGGAGTAACAGGAACGACAGGTGTAACAGGAACAACGGGAATCACAGGAGCAACCGGAGTAACAGGAGCGACAGGAGCGACAGGTGTAACGGGAGCGACAGGTGTAACCGGGGCAACGGGAATCACAGGAGCAACCGGAGTAACAGGAGTGACAGGTGTAACAGGAGCTACAGGCGCAACGGGGACACCTACTCTGGCATTTACCAACACTACAGGCTCAATAGCTATCTATCCTCCTTTGAATACAGAAGTCGTTGTTGTTTCGGTGACTCAGAACGAAGTGGTATCCCAGCGGCTGAAAATAGATTACGCTATATCATTAGAAGCGATCACTTCGTCCAACTGGTCACTTGTTGCTGAGCTTCGAATCTACCGCGATGCAACGTTGATCTCTACCAGAACACTTAACCGTAGCGGAAATGCATCGGGAACGCAACGTTTTCCGATTGCGGACACTTATGTTGATACAGCTCCTGCTACTGCTTCTGTATCCTACCAAGTTCGTGCAATTGTCACCACGGATACCAATGTAACCTCAGCAACAGTTATCAATCGAAATCTCAATATTATTACTTTCACGCCCTAATCCCACTCCACCCGGCAGATTAAAAGTAAAATAGCCTTAGCCCAGAAGCTGAGCTAAGGCTATAAGTGTATCTGAGGACAATTAAATCATACTCCGTAACTTCTAAACGGAACATACCGCTACCCCACCGGCAGATAGCCCTCCATAGCGGACATCATCGTGTAAGCCCCGTTACTCTTGTTACAGAGAGCAGTAATCGTTAGGCCCCGTTCGGGATAGTATGCGGAGTGGAAGCTGATCCCGGGATCGTAGCCCATGATATGGTACTTTAGCACCTTTTCGCTGGGGCCGGCTTGTATCCACACGCCATAACCGTAATAGCTGTCCTTTCGCTCATAAATATGCGGTGTCAGCAGCAGAGCCGTGGTCTCTGCCTGTAACAGCTTGTGTTCAAGCAAGCCGCTCCACAGCTTATGCATATCCGCCGCCGTAACAAATGCCCCTCCGTCCCCGCCTCCGACCACCGGAATGGAGTAGATGTTGCTGGTCTTTTTCCCATTGCTGCTGTCGATGTATCCCTGAGCGGTGTGGGCCGGAAGCGCATCAAGCGCGAAGTAACCGGAATCCTTTATCCCGCAAGGCAAAAAAATATACTGTTCTACATATTCCGTGAACGGTTGCCCGCTGACAGCTTCTACGAGCATAGCAAGCATGATATATCCTGCATTGTTATAGTGAAACCGCCCGCCTGGGACGAATTTCATAGGAAGTCCAGCAAACAGCGGAAGGAAATCCGCAGGCCGCCTCAGCGTGTACATCGGGGTTTCCTTCCACAGTGCCGCGAAATCTTCCATCTCTTCTTCATCGAAGTAATCCGGTATGCCCGAGCTGTGAGTCAATAGCTGATGCACTGTGATCGCCGGATCGAACAATGGGAATTCCTGCTTCGGCAGGATGTCCAGTATTTTGGCGTCAAAAGAAAACAAACCCTGCTCTGCGAGCTGGCAGACTGCAATGGCGGTAAATAGCTTGCTGCCGGAAGCGATGGCGAAGCGGGTGTGAGCCTGGTTGAGCCGTACGTCCCCGATATTAGCTATCCCAAAAGCTGCCGCTGCAAGGACATGCTCCCGTTCCGTCACTTGTACGACCCCTGAGAACCCCGTCCGCCGGGCCTCTTCACTGATAATCTGGATCAGCTTATCCTTATTAATCTGATGTGCAGGCTTCATCGTATGAAGCACCTCCTGTGTGAAAATAAGCATCAGTACCCTGTTATATTTCGCTGCTTGGGAGAATTAACCTTTATTCATTGGCGGTAAGCCGTAAGAGTGTACGCTGCGCGTAAGGTTTATCTGCAAAGGACAAGAAATGCTGTTCCAGTTTGGCAGGGCGGTACATTGTGGACATTTTGCCGGATGCGATAGTATAAATGCAAACATGACAAACATGAGCATGCATCCGGGGAGGAATTAGAATGGCACTTCAGCAAACGATTACAGTCTTGAACGCACTGGACAGCGCTTATGTTAACGGTAAGCAGGTCAAGCAGTTATTCGCAGAATATCCTGCGGTTAAGGTTGAGGTTCAGAAGGTCGAAGGGGAGAAGGGCAGCACAGAATTCGTCAAAATCACAATCCCGGGCAGCGAAGGCAAGCTTGGCGGCGGATCTGCCCCAACGTTCGGCATTGTCGGCAGACTGGGTGGTATCGGAGCGCGCCCGAGCCGGATCGGCCTGGTCTCTGATGCAGACGGTGCGGTAGCGGCGATTGCTTCTGCGCTGAAGCTGGCAGACATGCAGACCAAGGGGGATGTGCTGCTGGGGGATGTGCTGGTTACCACCCATATTTGCCCGGATGCTCCAACCCTGCCGCACGAGCCGGTGGATTTCATGGATTCTCCTGTAGATATTCTGCAGATGAATGAGCATGAAGTGCTGCCGGAGATGGAAGCGGTTCTATCGATTGATACGACCAAAGGCAACCGTGTGGTTAACCACAAAGGGATCGCCATCTCACCGACGGTTAAAGAAGGCTATATTCTGCGGGTCAGCGAAGATTTGCTGCGGATCAAGGAAATGACGACCGGACAGTACCCGGTTACTTTCCCGGTGACGACTCAGGATATTACCCCTTACGGCAACGGGCTGTATCATATCAATTCCATTCTTCAGCCTGCGGTAGCTACCTCTGCTCCGGTGGTGGGCCTCGCGATTACTGCCCAGTCTATGGTTCCGGGCTGTGGTACCGGTGCCAGCCATGAGGTGGATATTGCTCAGGCGGTGCGTTTTGCTATCGAGACGGCCAAGGAAGTAACGCAGGGGACATGCTCCTTCTACAACGAAGCAGAGTTTGCGAAGATTACCGAGCTGTACGGCTCCATGAGCGTGCTGCAGACGCTGGGTAAACCGGCAGTCACCTCTCACTAACAGGATAACAGATGTACATGTACAGTCAGGCGCTGAGCTTCCTTCAGCGCCTGCTCTGTTAGCACAGCTTGGTTTGTAACCTATAGCGTCTGGAGGGACAAGAATGAAGAATATCGGGCTGATTACGATTGGACAAGCACCCAGGCAGGATGTCGCGCCCATCATTGAGAAATATCTGGAAGGCAAGACGGGACTGGTTCAGGCTGGGGCGCTGGACGGGTTCACGGCGGAACAGGTGCGTGAATTCTATAGTCCGGGGCCGGGAGAGTATGTACTGACCACCCGCATGGCGGACGGGTCCGCTGCGGTAATCTCCCGGGAGCGGATACAGTCTGTTCTCCAAGGGAAGATTGATGCTATGGAAGCCGCTGGAATTCGGACGATCCTGCTGGCGTGCACAGGCGTTTTCCCGGGGCTGCATACGTCTGTTGCTCACCTGATTGAACCGGACCGGATCATTCCTCCGGTTGTGCAGGCGATGCTGGACGGGCGCCGTCTGGGATTGATTGGCCCTTTGCCGGAGCAGGAGGACGCAATGATTGAGAAATTTGCAGGAGCCGGAGCAAGGCTGCCATTCGCAGCGGCTTCACCTTATACGGGTACGGAAGCGGATTTTCGCGCCGCAGCAGAGCGTCTGAGCGGTCATGCGGATGTGTTAGTGCTTGACGTATGGGATATGTGGAGCAGCATAGACAGTGGGCGGCCTCCGCAGGAGTGCCCGCCGTGCTGTCCAATGCCCTGATGGGCAAGCTGGTAGCAGAAATGGTTTGAACCTCCACACCCTTAAAAGGGTGGGATTCTTAGCTAGTTAGCGGGCGCATCCGTTTCCGCTTTGCCCTACTGCTAAGTTAAGGGCGAGTTCATTCGCCCATCCTAGATCAGAGCGTATAGCTATCTAGGCTGGCAGACTGTTACCATCTGCCACAGGTTGACGCATGATGTTGATGGCACCGACCCGATCTCGATGTGCTGTATACCCGCAGTCGCACTGATACGTTCGATCCTTTGCTTTGTTCCGCTCTCCACAAGAGGGACAGGTTTGCGAGGTGTATGCCGGATTCACTTCAACCACTTGGATTCCAGCGAGTGCCGCCTTATATCCAATGAACATTTGCAACTGATAGAACGACCAATGATGCAGATTTTTAGCGTTTTTACGACTTGTTCTTGTCGTCTTACGGATATTCTTCAGCTTCTCTAGCTTGATGACAGACACCTGTTCTTGAATCGCCATATTTACGATCTGGCGGCTGATTTTGTGATTCTGATCTTTCATAAAACGACTTTCCTTGTCGTTCTGTTTGCGGATTGCGGATAGCTTTTTAAGCTTTCCTAATTTGCGGCGATAGCTATGGTACTTACGGCGAACAAACTTGTTTTGACGTCCATTTCCACAAAATTTGGTCTTTCCGCTAGAGGTTACGACAACAGCAGGTACTTTCAAGCCTAAATCAATCCCCATCACTTCATGACCATCGGCTGGCTCAGCGGGGCGCTCGATTGAAATTTGAACAAACCATTTCGCTGATTTTTGAACCACGCGCAGAAGTCCAGGCTTCCCATTTGAAAGCATGTCTCGCTCCCGATCCGGCAGAAGCACAGGAACAACAAACCGTTGTACTTTTCCATCCAGGATCACGGGGAAAGAAATGTGGTTGCCCCAAATCGTATAATTTTGATTGTTCACGTAGTACACCCTCTTTTGGAGAAGAGGCCGCTTTTTCGTTTTCTTGAACCGCTGAAATAGGCTTTTGGCGTCTCGAATCACTTGATTCTTTACGGCAGAGGGTAGATTGGCATGAATGGTTTTTGAAGTTAGTTTGGGAAACGTTCCAGACCGTTCGGCTTGCTCCGTTAATTCGTTGACGGTTCGAATGTATTCGCCCCCCATATCCACCAATACAGACGGATGGGTTGGAAAAATGCGGATTTGAATCGTTACGGTTTGCAGGGTCTCACCCCCTTGTTTTTTGTCCCTCAACATATCGTTTGATCGTTTCGCTTGAAAAGTTCCCTGCCGTACTGACCAAGTATGAACGAGTCCAGAGGGATTGCAAGTGGTTCAAGTGCTTAAATTGTTCACGGAGGCGCCGGGAAGTGATTCCTTTGAGTTTCGCCATCAGTTCTGCAGGAGAATCGGTGGGCAGTGCGTTTAGAAAAATATGCACATGATCAGGCATGACTTCCATTGCTAATAGCTGCCAATCCTGTTCGGCACATATCTCTGTAACGATTTGCTTAAACTGAATCTCGACTTGATCGACTAGCACTTTACGTCTGTATCTAGGGCAAAAAACAAAATGATAGTTAATGAAGGATACGGTTGTTTTGGTATTTCTGTAAGCTTGTCTCATACCTAGATTGTAGCATTTAAACAATTTAACTGCTACAAGAACACGCGCTCATTTAGTACAATTTTTACTACACAAGGATGTTTCTTGAACAAAGACGGTTCATCCCAACCCTAAAGGAGCGGGCTTTCTAATTACTGTAATTCGGGAGGAAATGAAGATGAGTGAAGCAAGAATTGGAATTAGCATGAATGTTCTTAAGGATTGTCTCGGGCTTGCCAGCGGAGAACTGCTGGCTGTAGTAGCCGACGATGATAAGCGTGATCTGGCCGAGTCGGTCTATGAGGCGGGCAAAAGGCTGGGAGCAGAATCAATGCTGCTGGTTATGCAGCCGCGGAGCAGATCGGGGGAGGAGCCTCCGGCTCCCGTTGCCGAAGCTATGACTAAGGCAGATGTGGCCGTATGCATCACGACCCACTCGATGACACATACGGCGGCGCGCAAGCAGGCAGCCGCAGCGGGAACCCGGGTAGCGACTATGCCGGGAATCACCGACGATATGTTCAGCAACGGGGCGATTACTGCGGATTATGGGCAGGTGAAGGCGCTGACTGAGCAGGTTGCTGCGCTGTTATCTGCTGGCAGCCGGGTGCGTGTTGAGAAGGAGGGGCTGGTTCTTAGTTTCTCTATTGACGGCCGGGAAGGTATTCTCAGTACCGGATTATACCTCAATCCGGGCGAATCAGGCAATCTGCCCTCAGGTGAAGCTTATATTGCACCCCTGGAAGGCACGGCCACCGGCCAGATTAAGGTGGACGGCTCGGTTGCAGGGATCGGTGCCTTGGACGGCCCGATGGTGCTGACCGTGGAAGATGGACGGCTGATCCATGCCGGCGGGGAGCATGGCGGCAAGCTGCTGGACATGCTTGGCGATGGCGATGGCAGGCTGCTGGGCGAATTCGGCATCGGGACCAACAACAAGGCCAGAATTACAGGTGTCGTGCTGGAGGATGAGAAGGTCTACGGGACAATCCATGTGGCTTTTGGCAGCAATAACACGTTCGGCGGGGTCGTTGCGGCTGGCGTGCATATTGATGCTGTGGTCATGAAGCCGGATGTGTATATCGACGACAAGCTGATTATGCAGGCTGGGGAATTGCTGTAAGCGTAGTGGAAGCAGCAGAATGCAAGGTTAAATAAGCCGCACCACAGATTTGGACGGTGGGTGCAATCGCCACTGTAGTGAACCTTTGGATTTCCGGCTGCTATTGCTGTTTACGGCTGAAATAGGGTGGCTGGTTATGCTTTTGCAGCATCTAAATCATGGCGGATCAGGAGGAGATAGGATGCTTGGAATCATACGTGTCATTACATTGCAGGTGAGCTCTGCAATTCAGTTACATGGGGATCTAATTGAGCGGCGGTACGGTCTGCCGGTGATAAGCCGCTGCATCCCGGATCAGCCTCAGGGTGTGTATGATGCGCAGACAGAGGCGGAATCCATTCCGAAGATTATAAGGCTTGCCGGGGAACTGGAGCAGCAGGGATGCACGGCTATCGGCATCAGCTGTGCAGCTGACCCTGCCTTGGCAGAAGCCAGGGCAGTGGTGAATGTTCCTGTGCTGGGAGCAGGCTCCTGTGCGGCTCATATGGCCATGGCGTACAGCAGCCGGGTGGGGGTGCTGACGATTCTGGAAGAGGTGCCGCCGCTCATCTGCAGCATTCTCGGCGATGCCTACGTTGGCATGGACCGCCCCGACGGCGTGACGACCACACTGGATCTGGGCACGCCTACCGGACGGGCAGGCGCGCTGGCCGGTGCCGCCCGGCTCGTGGAGCGCGGAGCGGAAGTGCTGGTGCTGGCGTGCACAGGCTTCGCGACCATAGGGCTGGCAGCGGAGCTGGAAGAACGGCTGGGCATCCGTGCGTTCGATCCGATTCTCTGCCTCGGGGCGGCTGCTGCTGCGTCAGCCTCTGCTGCGGGAGCTGTGCATCGCATGTAGAATGGCTTTTTGTGTTGGGCAGGCTTTGCAATTTGCTAGAACTCGCGTCCTTGTAAGTGTGGGGCAGACTAAGTGTGTAGGCGATGTATGGCAAATAATGCGTGAAAATCAATGGGTGAAAACTAATGTGTGGCAAACTAATAGCTATGATCTCCTTAAAGCGCTCCTCCTGGCTCAGGCCCGGGGGACGCTTGTTTGTTTTTAGGGTAGCGAAGGAGCAATAGTGCCCCTGAACTTGGCGTATGCGGGCAATGGGAGAGAATGAGGAGCATAGCTATAGGATGGGAAATAGCCAGATGGTGTAGAGTAACTAAATGGGTTAGAGCACTTTGCCATAGGTAACATATCTGTATACATCTGCCGTCCGTAATCAAAGGGATAAATCCCTCTGAATCCGGCGAAACGTGCCCGCCGCCTGTAATCAAAGGGATAAATCCCTCTGAATCCGGCGAAACGTGCCCGCCGCCTGTAATCAAAGGGATAAATCCCTCCGAATCCGGCGAAACGTGCCCGCCGCCTGTAATCAAAGGGATAAATCCCTCTGAATCCGGCAAAACGTGCCTGCCGCCTGTAATCAAAGGGATAAATCCCTCTGAATCCGCCTCCCCTTTCACTCTCTCACCAACTTCCCATTTGTCTCCCCTATCGCGCCCCTACGCTTCTCAACCCTCCCCAGCCCCCTCCCAGCAACCGCTCCCGATCCATCCACCACCATCCAATTTCTTCCTAATGCGTTTTCACACCGAAAATATCGCCAACTGGATATGATTTTCCTGTGGCTCGGAGGGAATCTCTGATAAACTAGCGGGAACGCAAAAAGTGGCTGGCGGCATGTATGTGGCATATTTCAGGAAAAATCATGAAATACTGAAGAAAGCAGAGGGAGGCGGAAGGGTGAATACACGAGGAATTACGCTGCGGGAGCTGATGGAGCTCTCGGTTCTTGGGAAGGCGAAGGTCATTAGCGGCGAGCAGGGGCTGGACCGGGTGGTCCGGTTCGTGGATATTATGGAGGTCCCGGATCTGAAGGGCTGGATCAGCGAAGGGGTGATGCTGCTGACGACGGCCTATTCGATCCGGCATGATCCTTCACTGCTGACCGAGGTGATCTACACGCTCGACAATCTGGGCGCAGCGGCGCTGGCGATCAAGCCGGCCCGCTTCCTCAAGGAGATCCCTCAGGGAGCCATCGAGGCCAGCAATGCCTGCGGTCTGCCGATTGTGGAGATCCCGCCCGAGATTCCGTACACGGATATCACCCAGCCGGTGATGGAGCTGCTGCTGGGACGGCAGGCGATGCTGCTGCGCCGGGCGGAGGAGGTCTACCGCACGCTGACCACCATGGTGCTGGAGAACAGCGGCATTCAGGCGGTCAGCGACAGTGTGGCCGAGTTCCTTAAGGCCCCGGTGGCACTCGTGGATACGGAGCGGAAGATTATCGTATCCTCCCCGGCAGACTATGACTGGACGCAGAGCGGCTCTCCGCTTAGCTGGAACATCCATGTGGACCGCCGGACGGTCGCCCGGCTGCTCGTCGACAAGGAGCGGCTGGATGATATGGAGGAGGTGGGCATCGAGCAAGCCCGGCTTGTGTTTGCCCTTGAAATTATGCGGCGCAAGGTAGCCGAGGATACGGAATTCCGGCTGCGCGGCAACTTCATCGATGAGCTGCTGACCCCGCCGCTGCCGTCGAGGCATGAGGTGCAGCGGCGCGCCCGCCAGCTCGGGATGAACCCGGAGCACAAGTGGGAGGTGGCCGTCATCGAAGGGGAGACGGCGCCGAGCGAGGAGACGGTGAACCGGCTGCTGGAGCGGGAGGCGAAGAAGCGCGGCGTCACGCCGCACGTCGAGTACCGTTCGAGCCGGGCAGTGCTGTTCCTGCCTACGCAGGAGGGGCGCAGGTTCACGCCGGGCGGTGATGCGGAGGAGCCGTGGGAGAAGACGCTCAGCAGCTGGCTACAGGACAAGGCAGAAGGCTTAAGCAGCTACCGCTGCGGTATCGGCACCTCGGAATACCTGTGGGACATCCACACCAGCTATAACGAGGCGCGCAAAGCGCTGTCCATCTCCAGAAGACTCGGACAAGGCCCCGGCGGGATTACCCGCTACGAAGAGATGGAGGTCTATCATCTGCTGGAGGGGCTGGACGGTCCCGGATTCGGGCGGCTGTTCGAGCGCAAGCTGGGCAAGCTGCTGCAATACGACCGGGAGCATGACAGCAATATGCTGCTGACCTTCTATCATTATCTGGAGTGCCGGGGCAGTCTGATTGAGACGGCGAACAGCCTCTATATCCACCGCAACTCGGTCAAATACCGGCTGGAGCGGATTCGGGATATCACCGGCTTCGATCTGAATGATCCGCGCGAACAATTCGTCTGCCATTTGTGCCTGATTTACTATTACCTCCAGGAAAAATAGGGCGCTGTGGAAGATTTCTGGAATGTCGTGTGAGTAAATCTAACATTTATAGTCCATGATAGTGCACAACCGACAAACGGTTGTGCATTTTTTTAGCTGAACGGGACGTAGAGGGGCTGTGAAATTCTATGTAGAATTAGCTCAACACTTTAATAAGACACAGCATACACGTATTACCTGACATGAGAGCGGAATTCCGTCACAGAGGCACAGCAGTCGAAGTCGTAAGGGGGTTGATTCATTGTTTGCTTATACATTAAAAAGATTGGTGCAGATGATTCCAGCCTTGCTCGGCATTATCGTCATCACCTTCATTCTGTCGAGAGTCCTGCCGGGCGATCCTGCGATTATGCTGGCCGGAGAGCAGGCTCCGGAGGAGATTGTGAACAAGATCCGCCAGGATATGGGGCTGGACAAGCCGCTGTATATCCAGTTCTTCGCTTACATCGGGCAACTGCTGCAAGGCGATATCGGCTATGCCTATCACACCGGACATTCGGTCGCCAGCGACCTGGCCTCACGCTTCCCGGCTACGATTGAGCTGACCCTGGCCAGCATCCTGATTGCGGTTCTAATCGCCATTCCGGTAGGCATTGTGGCCGCTACCCGTAAGGAATCGCTGCTGGATCACATCTCGCGTGTATTTTCCCTGATAGGTGCTTGTGTGCCGATCTTCTGGCTCGGACTGATGTTCATCTATATCTTCTACTCCATTCTGGGCTGGGCACCGGCACCGATGGGCCGAATCAGCGGGGATCTTAACCCGCCGGTGCATATCACCGGGCTGTACGTACTGGACAGTATACTCTCCGGCGACACCGCTGCACTTAAAAGCAGCCTCGCGCATCTACTGCTTCCGGCGATCTGCCTCAGTACCGGCACGATGGCGATCATCGCCCGGATGACCCGCTCCAGCATGCTGGAGGTGGTCGATCAGGACTTCGTCCGCACCGCCCGGGCCAAGGGGCTGCGGGAATCGGCCATCATCTACAAGCACGCACTGGTCAATGCGCTGATTCCTACATTAACCGTGCTCGGACTCCAGTTCGGCTTCCTGATGGGCGGCGCGGTCATCACGGAGACCATCTTCTCCTGGCCGGGAATCGGCGGCTATGTCACCGACTCTATACTGGCAGCGGATTACGCGCCGATCCAGGCGTTCACCCTGGTCAGTGCCGTGCTCTACTGCGGAATTAACCTGGCGGTCGACCTGATCTACGGGTTCATTGACCCGAGAATCCGTTATGAATAGAACAGCTTGTGTGAGAGGAGGAGATTGCTTGTGAGCACTGCAGCACATTCAGCACAGGGCAGCCCGGCGAAGCCCGCACCGGCCAAGCCCCGGACCCTATTATCCCTGCTGCTGCACAACCGCCTGGCGGCCATCGGGCTGACCTTCATCCTGATCTGGACCGTGGTAGCCATTTTCGCCCCCTGGCTGGCTCCGCATGATCCGTTCGTCACGGATATGGCGAGCAAGCTGCAGCCGCCCTCCGGCAGCCATTGGTTTGGAACCGACAACTTCGGCCGGGATATCCTCAGCCGGGTGCTGTACGGCGCACGGATCAGCATCTGGACCGGCCTGATCGCAGTCTCGATCTCCTTCCTGATCGGGATGCCGCTGGGCGGGATTGCCGCTTACTACGGCGGCCGGACCGGAACCATCATTATGCGGGTCATGGATGTATTGCTGTCCTTCCCGTCACTGGTATTGTCGATGGCGATTGCCGCCTCGATCGGCGCCGGTCTCAGCAGCGCAATGATCGCTGTCGGCATTGTCGGCATTCCCGAATTCGCCCGGCTGATGTTCGGCCAGACGGTCTCGCTGCGGGAGAAGGAGTATATCGAAGCCAGCCGGGCCATTGGAGTGAAGGATAGAGTCATTCTGTACCGCCACATTCTGCCGAATGCCCTGGCTCCGCTAATGGTGCAGGCTACGCTCGGGATGGGCTTCGCCATCCTGACCGCGTCCAGTCTCAGCTTCCTGGGGCTTGGGGTCAGACCCCCGATTGCCGAATGGGGCGCGATGATCTCCGAAGGCCGGGAATATATCATTTCCGGGCAATGGTGGCTGGTTACTTTTCCAGGCCTCGGCATTGCCACCTCCATCTTAGGCTTCAACCTCCTCGGAGACGGCTTCCGGGATGTGCTTGACCCGCGGTTGCGTTCGGGGAAATGAGGCGGAGCAAGGGAATCCCCCAAGGCCGCCCGTCCCCGATAGAGATAGATAAATTAACGTCAGCTGGAGCGCAAGCGGCAGACAATCATCAGCAGCACAAGTAGTTGTTATGCAGGCAGGATATAGAAAAGGGAGGAATTACACGATGAAAAAAGTTAAAATGTTGTCCACACTCGTCGCTTTTTCAATCATGCTTGCCGGATGCGCCAGCAGCGCCAATCCGCAGACCCCTGCTGCTACTTCGGCAGGAACAGATACCGCAGCAGCAACGGCAGCCCCGGTCAAAAAGAACCTGACGGTGGCCTATTCCGAGGGCGGCACCACGCTCGACCCGGCGGAAGCCAATGATCTGACCTCCGATACGCTTGTGCTGGCCGCATATGATCAGCTGGTCACCTACGGCATCAAGACCGAGAATGGCGCGAGTATCGCCAATACCGAAGACATCAAGCCCATGCTCGCAGAGAGCTGGGAAGTGAATGCTGACAACACGGTGTATACGTTCAAGCTGAAATCCGGCGTGAGCTTCCAGAGCGGCAATCCGGTGGATGCCGAAGCGGTGGCGTACTCTTTTGAACGTGTGGCGAAGTCCAGCTCCGGCAGCTTCCTCTACGGCATGGCTTCAATTAAATCTGTTACGGTAAAAGACGCTTCGACCGTTGAAGTTACTCTGACGGGGGCCAATCATAATTTCCTGCAGATTCTGGCAATGTACACCTTCTCCATCGTGGACCAGAAGACGGTAGAAGCACAGGGTGCAGACTACCTGAAGACGAATGCCGCCGGTTCCGGCCCGTTCAAGCTTACGAAGTGGGACCCGGCTACCGAAGCTGTTTTCACAGCTAATGACAGCTACTGGCAGGGTGCGCCAAGCCTCGGCAAGGTAACCCTGAAGTTCACCAAGGAAGCTTCGAACCGCGTGCTGCTGCTGGGTAAAGGCGATGTAGACATGGCGATTGAGATTCCTCCGAAGGATGTGTCAACGCTTGAGACCAATAAGGCGCTGACCGTTGCTTCCAATGCAAGTAACCGGATTCTGTTCTTCGCCATGAACAACAAAGTCAAGCCGTTCGACAATGTAAAAGTCCGTCAGGCGATCAACTATGCCATTCCTTACGATCAGCTGCTGAGCGGGGTGATGTACGGCCAGGCCAAGCAGATGAAGAGTGCGGTTGCGAGCAATACGCCGGGCTTCACCGATGCAGGCTATGTGTATGAGTATAATCTGGACAAGGCCAAGGCACTGCTGAAGGAAGCTGGCTATGAGAAGGGCTTTGACTTCGACTTCACGCTCGGCTCCGGCTTCGATGACTGGGAAGATGATGCGGTCCTGATCCAGGCTGAGCTGGCCAAAATCGGAGTCAACATGAAGATCAACAAGCTGGCCCGCGCCCAGTTCCTGGAGCAGCAGAAGACCAATAATCTGACCTCTTATATCTCTAAATGGACTTCCTTCGTCAATGATCCCGGCTACCACCTCGGCTTCCTGCTGTACGGCAAGGGATCTTCCAACTACATCAACTACCAGAATGCTGAAGTAGACAAGCTGTGGGAGCAGGCGAACCTGGAGACAGATACAGCGAAGCGCACAGAGCTCTACAAGCAGGCTCAGGAGATCATCACGACAGAAGCACCTTGGGCGTATCTCTACGAGTATAACCGCATTGTAGGGATGAGCAACAAGATCAGCGGCTATGCCTTCTACCCGGATGAAGTGATCCGTTTCTATCCGCTGTCGATTACAGAATAAGCAGCTTTTACGGTAAGAGAGCGGACAAGCCATAGGCTCTGTCCCTCTTCTTGTCACAAATTCAAGCAGTCCCCCGGAGAGGGGAACACAAAGGAGAATTCGTAACCCATGACGGACTGGAAAAGCAAGGTGCTGGAGGCCATTGATGCCGGGCAGGAGGAGCTGCTTGCGCTCTGCTCTCAGCTGATCCGTTACCCTTCGGAGAATCCGCCGGGCGATTCACGGGAGATCAGCGCTTATATTATTGGTTATCTGAAAGAAGCCGGTATCGATACCGCGATCTATCCGGCCACCGAAACGATGTTCAATCTGGTGTCCACACTGGGTGCAGGAGCGGAGGAGCGCACCGGCAAAAAGCTGATTTACTGCGGACATACCGATGTCGTTCCGGCGGGAGACCGCTCGCGCTGGGATTTCGATCCCTTCTGCGGCGATATTGTGGACGGCTATCTGCTGGGCAGAGGGGCTTCGGATATGAAAGCGGGCCTGGCCGGGTTAATCTACGTTACTGCGCTGCTGTCGAAGCTGGGCGTTCCGCTGCAAGGGGATCTCTCCCTGCTGATCGTGCCAGATGAAGAGACCGGCGGTCATCTCGGGGTTCCCTGGGTGCTGGAGCGCGGCCTGATTACCGGAACCGCCGCTGTGATTGCCGAGCCTTCCGGCCCGCTGAACCCCACCATTGGGCAAAAGGGCAGCTGCTGGTTCGAATTCACCGTGGAAGGCACACCGGGTCACGGCAGCTTGTCGCCTGTGGTTGGAGACAGCGCCATTGTGAAGGCCGCCAAAGGGATTGAAGCCTTACAGCGGCTATGGGATATCAAAGTGGACATTCCCGAGGAAGTTAAGGAGATTATTCGCATCTCGCAGGATTACGTGAAGGGCAGCGAAGAAGAAGATTCCCTCGCCTATCAGGTATTCGACCATGTGACGGTCAACATCGGAACGATTCAGGGCGGAACCAAGGTGAACGTAGTGGCGGACCGCTGCACCATTCAGGTCGATTCCCGTGTACCGTTCGGGGTAGACTATCGGGATGTGCTGGACCGTGCCCGCTCCCTGCTGCTTGAAGCCGGCATTGAATCCGAGGTCAAGGGCTTCGGCTTCCAGGGCAATGCCAACTGGACCTCCAATGAGGAGCCGGTGGTCAAGGACCTGGTTGAGAGTATCTGTGAGGTGAGCGGGGAAGAAGCCTACGGTGTGCTGCAATGGGCTTCCAGCGATGCACGTCATTTCCGCACTCATAACATTCCCGTTCTGCAATACGGCCCGGCCGAGCTGTCAACCATTCATAATTTCAACGAGAAAGCTCCTGTCTGGCAGATTATCCAGTGTGCGAAGGTGTATGCCTTGACGGCGCTTAAATATCTGGGTGTAGAGGATAGAGAGAGCTAATTACACAACAAGGGAACCGATTTATATAAGAGGCACTAAAGAAATAAACAAAAAGCAAAAGAATCGGAGGGGAAATTTGGAACTGAAGGAGCGGTAGCGACCGCTTTGTCACCGGATTTCACCCGCGAACAGCGGATTGAATCAAGAAATCTGGGGATGGGCAGCGGCCGGAAGTCCAAATGTTCACCGCAGTGACGACGAAGCTTCAAGTTTTAATTTGTGCAGGGATATTTAAGGAGGGGCAATCATGACAGAACTGCTGGAAGTATCAGGGCTATGCACCGAGTTTCAGACAGCGGCGGGTACGATCCGTGCGGTGGACGGCATCAGTCTGTCAGTGCGCAAGGGAGAGACGCTGGGCATTGTCGGTGAATCCGGCTGCGGCAAAAGCATCACCTCACTCTCCATCATGCAGCTGCTGCCGAAGCGGATCAGCCGGATTGCTTCCGGCCAGATCCGCTTCGAGGGCAAGGATATGCTGGAGATGTCCATGAATGAGGTACGGAGCATCCGGGGGAACCGGATTGCGATGATTTTTCAGGAGCCGATGACCTCGCTGAATCCGGTGTTCAAGATCGGGCGCCAGATCTCCGAATCTGCCCGTTACCATCTGAAGCTGAGTAAGAAGGAAGCAGACGCCCGGGCAGTGGAGATGCTGCGCAAGGTGGGAATTCCCCGCCCCGAGAAAATTGCCCAGCAGTATGCCCACCAGCTCTCCGGCGGGATGCGGCAGCGGGTGATGATTGCGATGGCGATGATCTGTAACCCCCAATTGCTCATTGCCGATGAGCCGACGACAGCGCTGGATGTGACGATTCAGGCACAGATCCTTGATCTGATGCGGGATTTGCAAAAGAACGAGGGGATGTCAATCCTGATGATCACGCATGATCTGGGGGTCGTCGCCGAGATGTGCGACCGGGTCGTCATCATGTACGCGGGTCAGATCGTCGAGGAGACGGATGTGGCTACCCTGTACAGCCAGCCGCTGCATCCCTATACTCAAGGGCTGCTGGCTTCCCTGCCCCAGCTGGCGGGGGATGAGGACCGCCTCAGCTCGATTCCGGGCCAGGTGCCGAATCCGGCCAATCTGCCGCCCGGCTGCCGGTTCGCGCCGCGCTGTCCTGTAGCGGTGGACCGCTGCCGGGAGCAGCTCCCGGAGCTGCTTGAGGTACAGCCGGGCCACACATGCCGCTGTATCCTGCAGCAGGAGGGAGTACTATGACCACATTACTGGAAGTCCGCAATCTGAAGAAGCATTATCCGATCCGCCGGGGCTTCTTCTCTAAGCAGGTAGGTGCAGTCAAAGCCGTTGACGGCATAACCTTATCCGTAGAGCAGGGAGAGACGCTGGCTGTGGTCGGAGAATCCGGCTGCGGGAAGTCGACCACCGGACGGGCCATTCTGCGGCTGATTGAGCCGACAGAAGGCGAGATTATGTTCGGCGGCACCGATGTGCGCAGCCTGAATACCGAGCAGCTCCGCAGGTTCCGTACCGATATGCAAATGGTGTTCCAGGACCCTTACGCTTCGCTCGACCCCCGCTGGACCGTCCAGCGCATTCTGGAGGAGCCGCTCCGTACCCACGGATCAGCTCCCGCCGGAGAGCTGAAGAGCCGGGTTGAGCAGCTGATGGAGGTGGTGGGTCTGTCCCCCTATCAGGCCCACCGTTTTCCCCATGAATTCTCCGGCGGCCAGCGGCAGCGGATCGGGATTGCCCGGGCGCTTGCGCTGAACCCGAAGTTCATTGTCTGCGATGAGCCGGTGTCGGCACTTGATGTCTCCATCCAGGCCCAGGTGCTGAATCTGATGCAGGATCTGCAGGAGCAATACGGCCTCACTTATATGTTCATCTCGCATGACCTGTCAGTCGTGAAGTTCATCAGCGACCGGGTGGCCGTCATGTACCTAGGGCGGATTGTCGAGCTGGCGCCGACGAAGGCACTCTTCGCGAAGCCGCTGCATCCGTATACGCAGGCGCTGATGTCTGCCGTTCCAGTGCCGAATCCGGGCTTGAAAAAGCAGCGCATCGTCCTGACCGGGGATGTTCCGAACCCTGAGACTCCGCCCACAGGCTGTGCCTTCCACCCCCGCTGTCCGCATGCGATGGACCGCTGCAAGTCGGAAGCGCCGGTGCTGCGGGAGCTGGATTCAGGCCATCAGACGGCCTGTCATTTGTATTAAGCAGAGGGGCAGTGTGAGGAGGGGCCATCCGGCAGCGGATGGCCCTTTGCTTTTGCTGGATGCGGAAAACAGCATACATTGTTCTCGCACGGAGGCCCGTGGGCCGAATGTATGCCGAAAACAGCATACAATAGGCTCACACACAGGCCCGTGGACCGAATGTATGCTGAAAACAGCATACAATGGGTTCGCACGCAGGCACGTAGTCCAAATGTAATCGGAAAACCGATCACATTCGGCGCTGCGGAGTTGCGTGGGTCCAATGTAATCGGAAAACCGACCACATTCGGCGCTGCGGAGGCACGTGGTCCAAATGTAATCGAAAAACCGATCACATTCGGTGCTGCGGAGTTGCGCGGGTCCAATGTAATCGGAAAACCGATCACATTCGGCGCTGCGGAGACGTGTGGTCCAAATGTAATCGGAAACCGATCACATTCGGAGCTGCGGAGGCGCGTGGTCCAAATGTAATCGGAAAACCGATCACATTCGGAGCTGCGGAGGCGCGCGGTCCAATGTAATCGGAAAACCGATCACATTCGGCGCTGCGGAGGCACGTAGTCCAAATGTAATCGGAAAACCGATCACATTCGGCGCTGCGGAGGCGCGTGGTCCAAATGTAATCGGAAAACCGATCACATTCGGAGCTGCGGAGGCGCGTGGTCCAAATGTAATCGGAAAACCGATTACATTCGGAGCTGCGGAGGCGCGTGGTCCAAATGTAATCGGAAACCCGATCACATTCGGCGCTGCGGAGGCAGGTGGTCCAAATGTAATCGGAAAACCGACCACATTCGGCGCTGCGGAGGCACGTGGTCCAAATGTAATCGGAAAACCGACCACATT
The DNA here is from genome assembly GCF_038005345.1 of Paenibacillus sp. FSL H8-0122. Classification (NCBI taxonomy): domain Bacteria; kingdom Bacillati; phylum Bacillota; class Bacilli; order Caryophanales; family Paenibacillaceae; genus Paenibacillus; species Paenibacillus sp. FSL H8-0122. Next base: position 1,809,448 of record NZ_JBBOTB010000001.1, read on the forward strand.
CGGCGCTGCGGAGACGTGTGGTCCAAATGTAATCGAAAAAATCGATCACATTTGGCATCCCGCCTCCTACTTCCCCGCACCATACCAGACGCTTTTCCTGCCTGCTACGTCACCGGCAACACCGCCGGACTTTAGCCCTATTTATTACCCGGATGGGACAACGTCTCCCGTCTAGGCAGAATGACTTATTTTTACAGAGTTTGCTCCGTTGTTAAGTGAATATCCTTTCAGAAATAACACTGAAATATTTCATCGGAATTTGAAAATAAAAACAAACCCTTTTATAATTACTTTAAATTAAAACTGATTTGGGAGGAGATGGGACGAAGACGTGAACAAACCACGACAATTATGGATTGATGCCGCCAAGGGATTCAGTATTATTTTTGTAGTAATGGGCCACTCCGGCGATGCGGCAGCGAATCATTATCTGTCCTGGTTCCGGATGCCTTTGTTCTTTATGCTTAGCGGACTTGTATTTAAGCCGGTTGAACCCGGGCGGTATTTGGGCTGGGCAGCCAAACGGACCAAGGGGCTGATGACTCCCTATTTTGCCTACGGACTCCTGATTGCGGCAGTGTTGCTGCTGTTCAACTTCAATGTAAAAGGGTTCGCCGAGAATATAGCGAGACTGCTCTACGGGGGACTGTCACTTACGGGTCCTTACGGGGTGTTCTGGTTCATCACCTGCCTGCTGTTCACCCAACTGCTCTTCGGATACATTGTCCGTTATTCCCGCCGCACGCAATTTCTCCTGATCGCTTCTGCTTACCTCCTGTCACATCTCATCTCCCTGACCTCGCTCAAGAACTTCAACCTTCCCTGGAATGCAGATGTGTCCTTGCTCGCCATTACTTATTATGCGATCGGATTCTACGGCAAACAGGCCATCCCTGCGCTAATCCGCCGCTATTCGGCGCTGCCGGTGCTGCTTCCATTATGTGTTCTTGTGCTGCTGCTGGAGCGGACAGGTGTCCTTCAATACAGCCTGAATATGAAATACAAGGAGTATACTTCGCTGCTGCTCGATCTGGCCGTGCCGCTACTCATCTCATTGACTATCTGCGCCGCTGTGTACCGTCTCTCGAAGCTTGTGCCGCTGGACTGGATGGGCAGTCTGGGACGCAATTCCATTGCGATTATGTACCTGCATTTGCCTTTGAATTACGGGCTCAAATATCTCCTCGGGACGGATTACGGGCTGTTGCCCTTTACGCTGATCGGAGTGGGGGTGCCGCTGCTGGCCGCCACTTGGGCGGTACGTTCTCCTCTATTGTCCAGACTGTATCTCGGGCATAAGGGCGGCAGCCGTCCGGCAGTGAATTATAGCAACGCACGCTAGATAAATAGGTGATACTAGTGATAGAAATGCACAAGCTCTTTTTCATATCTTTCATATACTTTAGTAGAATATGAAAAGGAGTGATCATGCGTGGCCAAAACACTGTTGGATTATAACGCATCCGTAGTTACACCTATTACTAACGGGGTCTCCATACCTGTTCCCATTTCTCCGGCAGGGATACAGATTGCAGGGACATCGGTTTATATCGATCCCGCAGTTCCAGGACATTTTCCCAATAAGGTTGAACTGAAAGCTACCATCGGCGTGGATGTTACGCTGGATACGCCCAATGTGCTGGTCCGCATCTGGCGGGCAGGTACAGAAATCTTCTACGCTCGGACAGAGCTGGAGGAGAATTTCAATGACGACGGTATTATTTCGCTGCATATGGTAGATGTCAACGTTCCGGCCGGGGTCCAGAACTATCAGCTGATTGTAGAGAACCAGGATGTCGGCTCCGTTGCTACAGTGGTGGGACCTGTAATTTTCAGCGCTTTGGCTATCGGCGGCTAGGCTATCATAGCAGTACCGGAAAGGGGCTTTCTCAAGGATCTGTGAAGATACCGGGGGAAGCCCTTTTTTTTGTGCGTGAAATGGAATAATTTCCTGCGATTCTGACGAAACTGGAACACAGTACCTGTGAAATGAAGGTTAAGTTCAGGAGGGGAACCATTGTGAGGAAAATTCGTTATGTTACGCTTGTGCTGTGCATTGCTGTATCGGTTCTGGGAGGCGCTACCGGAGCCTGGGCCGAGGAAAAAGCCAAAGGCACCGCAAATTCCGGCAATGCCGGAGGGGCGGCGGCGGAGCTGGCGCCGGGGGCGCGTTCTGCCATTCTCATGGATGCCAGCACGGGCACGGTCATCTATGAGAAGAACAGCCATGATAAACTTCCGCCGGCCAGTATTACCAAGATTATGACCATGCTGCTGACGGTGGAGGCGCTGGACGAGGGCAAACTGCAGCTGACCGACAAGGTTCGGACCAGCGAGTATGCGGCATCGATGGGCGGTTCGCAGATTTTTCTGGAGCCGGGTGAAGAAATGACGGTTGACGATATGCTGAAGGGCATCGCGATGGCCTCCGGCAATGATGCTTCCGTAGCTATGGCGGAGAAAATCGCCGGCTCGGAGAGCGCCTTCGTCGATCTCATGAACCAGAAGGCGCAGGACCTGGGCCTGAAGGATACTCATTTCGCCAACTGCAACGGCCTGCCGGCTGCGAATCATTATTCCTCCGCGCATGATATTGCCGTCATCAGCCGGGAGCTGCTGAAGCATGAGCAGATTATCAAATACACCGGCTCTTATCAGGATTACCTGCGCAAGGATTCCACCAAGCCGTTCTGGCTGGTCAACACCAACAAGCTGGTGCGGTTCTACACGGGAGCTGACGGGCTGAAGACGGGATATACGTCCGAAGCGAAGTTCTGCCTGTCGGCGACAGCGGCCAGAGACGGCCTGCGCGCTGTAGCAGTGGTGCTGGGCGAGCCGAACACCAAGACCCGCAACAGCGAGGTCTCGGCGATGTTCGACTACCTCTTTTCCCAATATAAATTGCATACGATTCACAAGGAAGGCGACACCATCGGCACGGTGAGGATTGAGAAGGGCGTGAAGTCGCAGCTCCCGCTGGTGGCGAAGGAAGACTATAGTGTCCTGCTCCGCAAAGGAGTAACCCAGGAGGGGATCCGCCATGAGCTGGTGCTGAATGAGCAGGTGAAGGCTCCGGTGGCCGAAGGCCAGACGGTCGGCAAGCTGGTGGTCTACCAGGGAACCGGTGTCCTGAAGGAATACGAGCTGAAGGCAGGCGAAACAGTAGCCAAGGCGGGCTGGTGGAAGCTGTTCAAGCGGGCAACGGGCGCTATGTTTACGAATGATTAATTTCTTGCATTTTGTAGATTGAACCAGGGGCTTTGTGTAAGTTCTTAGGGGTTTTCTTCTAGTTTTGTCGTGAGGCAGGAATCCTCAATTGCGGTGTAGAAACCTTGTCCTTGTAGGGGAAAGAAATAGTTACAGGGCGGTTGTCCAAGCAACGAAGAGGAGAGTGGCAAGCATGAATTCTCATGTGGAGATGGAGCATCACCGGGGTGTGCTGATTGTCCGGTTGTCCGGGGAACTGGACCATCACGCAGCCGATTATGTACGTATGGATATGGATGAAGCGATTATGCGGGGCCAGGTGGAGCATCTGATCCTGAGTCTCAAGGAGCTGCAGTTCATGGACAGCTCGGGTCTCGGAGTGATTCTGGGGCGGTACAAGCTGATCCGCAGTAAGGGCGGCAAAATGGCAGTCTGCGATGCCACAGCGCCTGTGAAGCGCCTGCTGGAAATGTCGGGCCTGTTCAAAATCATGCCCCTATATGACGACGAGAGCGCTGCACTCTCGGATTTGGAGGTCGCGTTATGACTAGTAGCGAAGCTCGTAACTTCATGAGTGTCCAGTTTGCCGCGCTGTCGGAGAATGAATCGTTTGCACGTGTGGTAGTGGCTGCCTTTGTCTCCCGGCTCGACCCGACGATGGAGGAGCTGAATGACCTGAAGACGGTAGTCTCGGAGGCCGTCACCAATTGTATTATTCACGGTTATGACAGTGATCCCGCAGGCGTTGTCAGCATATCCGCTTCGCTTGAGAATGAGACCGTGCATCTGACGATTGAGGATAAGGGCCGGGGCATTGAGGATCTGGAGCTGGCCCAGCAGCCGCTGTATACCTCGAAGCCGGAGCTGGAGCGGTCAGGTATGGGCTTCACCATTATGGAGAATTTCATGGATGAATTCGAGGTTATCAGCGAACCGGGACGCGGAACCTCAATCTCCATGAAGAAAACCATCGTCTCGAAAAAAGCTTTATACAATTAGGGGTTGGAGCCATGGATGCAGAAGCAAAAAAAGCTCCGCCGACCTATTTGGACGATGCGGAGGTCAAACGTCTAATCGCGCTCAGTCAAGCCGGGGACCATACGGCCCGCGACACGCTGGTCAACTGCAATATCCGCCTCGTCTGGTCGGTGGTGCAGCGGTTTATGAACCGCGGATATGAACCGGATGATTTGTTCCAGATCGGCTGTATCGGACTGCTGAAGTCCGTTGATAAATTCGACCTCAGCTATGAGGTCAAGTTCTCCACCTATGCGGTGCCGATGATTATCGGCGAGATCCAGCGGTTCCTCCGCGATGACGGCACGCTCAAGGTCAGCCGCTCGCTGAAGGAGATGGCCAACAAGGTGCGCAAGATGAAGGATGAGATGTCCAAAACGCTCGACCGCCTCCCGACCATCGGTGAAGTGGCCGAAGCGCTGGGCGTCACGCCTGAAGAAATCGTCTTCGCCCAGGAAGCCAACAAGCCGCCGACTTCGATCCACGAGACCGTCTTCGAGAACGATGGCGATCCGATCACGCTGATCGACCAGATCGCCGACGAGTCGCAGGAGCGCTGGTTCGACAAGCTGGCCTTGAACGAGGCCATCGGTGCGCTAACCGAGCGCGAGCGTCTGATCGTGTATCTGCGCTATTACCGTGATCAGACCCAGTCGGAAGTCGCCAGCCGCCTCGGCATCTCGCAGGTGCAGGTGTCGAGGCTGGAGAAGAAGATCCTCGCGAACATCCGCGAGCAGATTGCGCAGTAAGGGTGGAAGTTACAGCGCGTCTCGGCTGATACTGCCGCAGCTCCGTAAGTCCGATACAGCAGTCGGGTTAGCTGTGGTGCTTAGCAAGAGTTAAGTATGTGATGTACAGTGACGGGTGCAAGGGAGCCGCCTCCTAGAGGGGCGGCTTTTTGCGTGCACTCAAAGTGAGAACATGCCCCCTACTGCCGATCATTGTACGAACCGGACTCAGATTCCCTTATTTGGCCGAAACGTCTCTTTTTGAGCCTGAAACGGACTGAGATTCCGTTATCTTGTCTTTTCGGCTCCTGATCAAGCGGAATCTGGTCACATAGCGGATTCTGAGTCCGCGTGCTCCGGCATATCCGGCTCATACGCAGGCATAGCGGAATCTCAGTCCTCTTTGCTTGTTGACGGAGCACGCCTATGGCCTTGCGCATGGTTATACCGGAAGCTTCACATATGCTAAACTAGGCTAAACTCGTAACAATCGTTGATTTTGAATACTGACAACAATGCTAAATGACTATGGAGGGCTAAACACAGATGGATTATGCAAAGCTCAGCAAAGAGGTCTCCTACGCCCTGCGTCACGCACCGTGGGAATATGAACTGGAATTGGATGCACAGGGATGGGTGGATATCGAGCAACTGCTCCACTCGCTGCATCAGGACAAGAAGTGGGAATCGGTCGGTGCAGAGGATCTGGACAAGATGATCGCAGCATCGGATAAGCAGCGGCATGAGCTTGCGGAGGGCAGAATCAGGGCGCTGTATGGTCACTCTGTCCCGCAAAAAATAATCAAGCAAAATGAAACTCCGCCCCCCATTCTGTACCACGGTACAGCCAGGCAATGGGTGGAGACGATTCTGCACGAAGGACTGAAACCCATGAAGAGGCAGTATGTTCATTTCTCGGTGGATATGGATACAGCGAAGCTGGTGGGAGGACGAAAGGACTCAAGTCCTGTGATCTTAACCATCGATGCCGGGCGGGCCGCACAGGAAGGAATCAAGTTCTATCACGGAAATCATAATATCTGGCTCGCAGACTATATTCCGCCAGAATTCATTGCTAACTTGTAGCCTAGTTTATCCAACCCCAACCAATTACAACAAAAGCGCCCCAACCAGCCAGTTCGCGGCTCGCGGGACGCTTTTATCTTTTACCATATGTTCACAAATCTCTGCTTAAGGCGCTACAATCACACCTGTGGAAATCATATAATTCCCCGGTGCCGCATAGTTACCGGCATCGTCGCCGGATAAGGTGTAGACCACGGTGATAAGTTTGCCGCTGCCCGCAGCGGCATCGCTGTAGGTTGCGGTTGCACTGACGGTAACATCATCCCCCGGAATCACTCCGATCAGGGTTCCTGGAGTGATCTGGGCCGATGTATTCCCGTCATAGAGCTTAGACTCTGTGAGAACGGGTGCTGTAATGTCCAACTGTAAGGCTGTGATAATACCTGTATTAATGGAATAGCTAACAGGTGGGAAATAGTTACCTGCATCTACTCCTGTTAAGGTGTAGGAGATGGTGATGATTTTGTCCACACCGACATTAGGACTGTCATAGGTCCCGGAGGCATGCACAGTCACATCATCCCCGTCGATGATACCGTTTACCGCACCAACGATTACCGCTGCCGCAGTCGTTCCGTCATAGACTCTGGAGCGTGTGATCTGATCCCGGTCAATCTCCCCGTTGGTGACAATGTAGCTCGCAGGTGCAATATAATTGCCCGCATCTGCTCCGCTAAGCGTATAGACTACAGTTATGGTCTTGTTCGTCCCAACGGCTGATGTGTCATAGTTGGCAACGGCGCTCACAGTGACATCTTCTCCGGGAACTACCCCCATAAGCTGTCCGGGAATCACCGCTGCTGCCGTGGTTCCGTCCTTGAACTTCGCCAAGGTCAAATTCGGAGCTTCGATGGTTAACGGATGGAGTGCGATGCTGCCCGTATTCACGATATAGGGAGCAGGTGCGATATAGCTGGCTGCCTGGGCTCCGCTTAATGAATAGGTAACGGTTATCGTCTTGTTCACCCCAAGCGCCGCGCTGTTGTAGGCAGCAGAGGCATGAACATTAACATCGTCACCGCTCAGCACACCGGTCAGCGAATTCGCGGTTACAGCTGCTGAAGCAGTGCCGTCATAGGTTTTGGACACTGTCAAGGAGGCAGGAAGCCCTATAGTCAGTTCAATCGCTCTAACCTCAATTGTGCTGGAAGGGACGGAGATATTGCCGGAGGCATCTACAGCATACACAACATAATGACCGGCAGGCAGACTCTGTGTATTCAGCGGGGAATAGACGGAGGCGGTTACCGCCAGCTTTTTACCCAGAGCAGCATGAATAGAATCCTCCAGCCCCGTTGTAGTTCCGACCACTGTGGAAGGAACCAGGTACAAATAACCCGCTTCGTTGCTTGTCCCGTACACGTTATCTCCTACAGTAACCGCTCCAAGGGTCACACTGGTAAGTAGAGGGGCTGACGTATCCCCCGGATCAGGAGTAGGAGTGGGTGTAGGAACTGGTGTAGGAACTGGTGAAGGTTCTGGTGAAGGTTCTGGTGTAGGTGTAACTGCAGGTGTTGGTGTCGCTACTGGTGTAGCTGTAGGAGTAGCCGTTGGATCGGAAGGGACATAGGTGCTCCGGACAGGCGTAGGTGTAGCAGTTGGTGTGGCAGTTGGACTAGCTGTTGGAGAGATGGTTGCTGAAGGGGTGCCTCCAACATTTCCAGGAGTATTGGCCGGAGCTTCCTCAATAACTTTGGTGCGCGTTAAGGACACTACGGCTTCCGCACGGGTAATATCTCTGCCGGGTCTGAAGCTGTTATCTTCGGAGTAACCCTTCATGACTCCTGCGGCAGCCACGGCGTTGACAGAATCCAGTGCCCAGGCGGCAATATCCTTGGAATCGCTGAAAAGAGCGCCGGTCTGCGCGGCATCCAGCTTCAATAACCGGTTGATAATCACTGCGGCTTCCTGTCTGCTGATCGTCTTGCCGGTACCGATGGTACCATCTGAATATCCGCTGATATATCCGGCTTTCACGGCTTTGGCAACCTCGGTGTAGGCCCAGTTGCTTGTAGAGAGATCCTTATAGGCAACAGGTGCCGTCTCGGTGAATCCGAAGGCGCGGTTGATGAGCGCCATGAACTCTGATCTTTTCAGACTATTGTCCGGTTTGAAGCTGCCGTCGGCGTATCCCTGAATGAGCCCTTTGTCAACCCAGTCGGTAACTTCATTCTGTGCCCAGTGGCCTGTGATTCCAGTTAATTGAGGAGCTGCTGCGCCAAAAGCTGTTCCGGCAGAAGAATATAGTGCAGTTACTATCATTAGTGTAGAGAGAAAAAGCTTGCCCGGTTTATGATTCAATATTAAGCCTCCCGAAAGTGTATTGTCTTCGCTGACATAGGCCTTGGGTATCACTAGATCCTTCAGGGTAACAGACTTGGCCTCCGAGCTGGGCTAAATGAAATAATAGTAACACATATCATTCGAAATTAATTTAAATAAATATAATCATTACAAATTTAATTTTCCAAAATATAAATCTAACACTGGTCAATACATTCTGGACCCTCTTTGTAACCTTTTCCTCCCGAATCGGCACTTATCATTAGAACACGATAAAAATACAGAAATGAGGTTTGCAGACGTATGCTGCATTGGATTGAAAAGGCGCAGAAGGGCGATGCCGAAGCCTTCCGGCAGCTTAGCGGGCATGTCCGTGGGATGGCTTACGTAGTGGCCTACGACAGGCTGGGAGATGTGCAGCTTGCGGAAGACGCGGTACAGGAATCCTTGCTGGAGGCGTATATGAACCTTGCCAGCCTGCAGGAGCCTGCGGCGTTTCCGGGATGGTTCAAAACCATTGTGGTCAGGCAGTGTCACCGGCTGCTGCGGCGTAAGCGTCAAGCCCTGCTGCCTCTGGAGGCAGCGGTGCATGTCGCGGGCTCTTCTCCCGGCGCAGCGGAGATTGTTGAATACCGGGAATGGACACAGGTGCTCCACAGGTCAGTGTCGGAATTGTCTGCCAAGCTGCGGGTACCGCTGCAACTGTTCTACTTCTATGGATATTCGCTGCCGGAGATCTCCGTCTATCTGGGAATTCCGGCGGGTACGCTGAAGAAAAGGTTGTATGACGGCAGACGCAAGCTGAAGGGGGCATTGCCTGTTGTCGATCTGGCGGCTGCATTTCATTTGTTACATGAGGGAGGACAGCGAATGCTGCATATTGTGAATGGTGACACGGTGGGAGACAAGCTGAAGCAGGGGATTGTCCAGGGGGAGGTGCTGGTGTGGAGAGAGATCTATTCGGCGGGACCGGTATTCATCGATCCGGCGGAAGAGCAGAACCGGCTGCTGCGGGCGGAGGTGCTACAGGCCACGATGGGCATTCCGGCGGCTGAATATCTGGCGGGCTGTGCGGAGCAGGAGCGGAGGATTAGCGGATTCCGCCAGTATGATGAGGTGGTGCTATGGTTCGAGCATGATCTGTTCGACCAGAGTATGCTGGCCTATCTATTACACTGGTTCAATGGGCAAAAGCTGGGCAACACGAAGCTGAGCCTGCTCTGCATCGGAGAATTCCCCGGGATTGAGCTGTTCCATGGTCTGGGACAGCTGACGGAAGCTCAGCTGAGTACCCTGCCGGGAACCTGGCGGAATATAAGCCGCAAGGAGCTGCAGCTGGGAAGCCTGCTGTGGGAGGCCTATGCCGCTGCCGATCCCCGGAAGCTCGCAGACCTGCTTGCGGCGAAGCGGGAGGAGCTGGCTGCGGGCGCGCTTGCTTTTGCCTATGATGCCTTCAAGGCCCACCTCTCCCGTCTGCCTTCTGTAGAGAACGGTCTCGGGATCGTCGAACAGACCACTCTCCAAGCTGTAGCTAACGGAATGGATACGCCGCTTAAGCTGTTCCGCCAGGTGACGGATGAGCTGCACCGGCTTGGCATGGGTGATACGGAATACTGGAAGATCCTGCGCACACTGACGGCCGGGACGAAGCCTCTGCTTGAGATTGACGGTGCGGCAGAGCTTACAGACTACAGGGAAGTACCGGAATTCCTGAACCGCAGCGTTACGCTGACTGCATGGGGAGAGCAGGTGTTGGCCGGAGCAGCCGACCGGTTACACCTGCAAAGTATCGATGAATGGTACGGCGGCCTGCATCTGGAGGGGCATGACACCCCCTGGCGCTGGAACCGTGCTGCGGAACGGCCGGTACAGCACCCGTCATCCGCGCGGATGGAATAGAATGTAACCAGGAGGTTTCCCTGCTAAGCTGAACGCTTGGCGGGTGAACCTCTTTTTTATGCCTATATAGTATAATGAATACTCCAGGTCAAGACAGTTACAAGTGAAGAAGGAGGAGAGCGGCATCAGAACATTAGTGATCAGTGACATTCACGGCTGTATAGAGGAATTCGGCCTGCTGCTCCGGCGGGCGGAGTATAACCCCTCCAGGGATCAATTGATCCTGCTGGGCGATTATGTGGACAGAGGCCCGGACAGCAGAGCGGTCGTGGAACAGGTGAAGCGGCTTGCCGAAGCGGAAGGGGTGATTGTGCTGCGGGGCAACCATGATCAGATGGCCTGCGATGCGCTGGCGGGAGAGGATGATAAGCGGGATACCCACTGGATAACCAATGGGGGATTCCACACCCTTCTGAGCTACTGCGGAGGGCGGGATTCGGTGCTGCTGCACCCGGATTCAGGCTGGAAGGATTACACGGAGATGAAGCGGTTCATGCGTACGGAGTATAAGGAGCATCTGGATTTCCTGGGTTCGTTGCCATACTACTATGAGACGGAGACCCATCTGTTCGTTCATGCGGGTATTGATCCTTCCCTTGCCGACTGGCGGATGCAGCGGGAGTATGATTTTATCTGGATTCGGGAGCCTTTCTACAATCATCCTGTAACTTCTACGGAGAAGACGGTTGTATTCGGGCATACCTCTACGGTAGATCTGCAGGACGGGGCAGGTGTCTGGTTCAGTCCGCTGGGCGACAAAATAGGCATCGACGGCGGCTGCGTGTACGGGGAGCAGTTGAACTGCCTTGAGATTAGCGAAGCGGGATACAAGACCTATGCAGTCCGGCTGGGGGAGCGGGAGTAACAAGAGCTGCGGAGCAGGCGGGATGAAAACAAACTCCCAATTGGTTATAATTGGAATATCAAATCCAAGCGCTCACAGGAGGCAGAGATGTCCAATTCACTCTTAACGAAGAACGCGTTAGCCCGGTCTCTGAAGAAGCTTATGCTCACCAAGCCCCTGAACAAAATAACGATCCAGCAGCTCACAGCGGATTGCGGGGTGACCCGCCATACATTTTATAATCATTTTCAGGATATCTATGAGCTGCTCGGCTGGATCTACAAGTCAGAAGTGATTGAAGGACTGGACCAATACTGCTGCTGGGCGGGCTGGAAGCAAGGATTCTTAAGCGTCCTGCGTTACACCGTAAATAACAAAACCATCTGTCTGAATACCTTCCATTCGCTGGGACGCGAGCATCTGGAGCAATTCCTGTACGGAGTGATTTACCGCGTCATGATCAGCGTAGTGGAGGAGCTGGACGGGCAGGCGTGGCCGGGACAGGAGCAGATTCCGGAGCCTGTGAGAATGCAGGCCAGACTCGATATAGCCGATTTCTACACGCTGGCCATCCTTGAACAGGTGATCCACTGGCTCAGAGCCGGGGCCAATACAGATCCGGCCGGAGTGGTGGACAAGGTGTCACGGATTATGGACGGATGCATTGCCCGGGGGCTTGAGCATTATCAGTCTGCAGTTCATCCGGTGAAGTTATGACACAATATCGGGCGGATGTGTAATCCCTGGACAGTTGCGTCCGGCTGTCCATAGAATCCCTGGTTCACGGCGGTTATAGTGAAGGCAGTTAGCAGGCACTTATCCCCTGATCAAGGAAGGAAGAGGACACATGGGTACATATCAAAGAATTCATCCGCAGGTACAGGAAGGCATCGCTTCACGCAAGGCTTATCTCGTCGGAGGAGGGATCGGCTCCCTGTCGGCGGCGGCATTCCTGATCCGTGACGGGCATATGCCCGGCCGGAATATTCATATTCTGGAGCAATCAGCTGTATACGGCGGTTCCATGGACGGGGCGGGCAATGCCAAGGACGGCTACAGCGCCCGGGGCGGACGCGAGATTGAAGAGCACTTCGAGTGCTTCATGGAGCTGTTCGGCTTCATCCCTTCCCTGACCAATCCGGACCGGACGGTGCTGGATGAATTCCGGGAGCTCAACCTGGCTGAACCGATTGAATCGCATTGCCGTTTGGTTGAAAAGCAAGGCACCCCCGCCGACTTCTCATCACTTGGGCTCTCTACCGCACATGCGCTGCAATTAGGTAAGCTTACGCTGGCTACCGAAGAGAGACTGGGCGCGGTGACGATTGAGCAGTTTTTTGACCCGAGCTTCCTGGAGACGAATTTCTGGTATTTCTGGCGCTCCATGTTCGCCTTCGAGAATTGGCATAGTGTGGTAGAGGTGAAGCGTTATATGGAGCGGTTCATGCACCTGATCTCCGGGATGAACCAGCTGAAAGGAATTTTGCACACCGAATACAACCAGTTCGACTCGCTGATCCTGCCGCTGATAAAATGGCTGGAGCGTGAGGGCGTTCATTTTGACAAAGGGCATGAGGTTACGGATCTGGAGCTTAGTATGAGCGGCGATGAGAAGGTTGTAACCGCGATTCAGGTGCAGGTTAATGGTTCCCCGAAGACGATTCCGGTGACACGCGGGGATCTGGTCATGGTCACGAACGGCTCAATGACAGAGAATTCTACCCTTGGCGATCTGGACCACCCGGCGGTGCTGAACCGGTCCGTTACTGAACGCGGGTGCTGGAGCCTCTGGGAGAAGCTTGCTGCCAAATCCCCGGATTTCGGCCGCCCTGAAGTGTTCTGCGGGGATATCGACAAGTCCAAATGGCTGTCGTTCACAATGACTTTTACCGATGATGAGATTGTATTCCCTTATCTGCTGGAGCTGACGGGTGATGCTCCCGGCATGGGCGGCGTGGTCACGATCAAAGACTCCAGGTGGATGATGTCCTGGACCGCACCGAAGCAGCCGCATTTCATCAATCAGCCGGACAATGTGAAGGTACTGTGGGCGTATGGCCTGTTCCCGGATGCCGAAGGCGACTATATTAAGAAAAAAATGAGCGACTGCACCGGACGCGAGCTGCTGGAGGAACTGTGCTACCATATGGGTCTTGCGGACCGCATTCCCGGGATTCTGGAGCATACCACTAACGTCATCCCTTGTATGATGCCTTATATCACTGCGCAGTTCATGCCGCGCGTTCTTGGTGACCGTCCGCAGGTCGTGCCGCAGGGCAGTGTGAATCTGGCCTTCCTCGGCCAGTTCGCCGAAGTGCCGGACGACTGCGTATTCACCGTGGAGTATTCGGTCCGCTCCGCAATGATGGCCGTCTATAATCTGCTGGCGCTGGACAAAGAAGTGATTCCGGTCCATCCCAGCAAATATGATGTCCGTGTGCTGCTGACCGCGCTCCGCACCTGCCTGGGCAACAAGCCGCTGCCGCTGGATAAGACGCTTGGGGAGCTGCTGGCGGGAACGGTACTCTCGAAAATGATCTAGAGACGAATACGAGGATTACACGAGGTAGCTGATTCCGCTGCCCAGGCATGCCTGGGGTCCGGCAGACATAGGATGGTAATAAGCAAGCGCTTAACCATTCAGTCACTGCAGGAGGAGAATAGTGTGAACGAGAGACTGGCGGCTGTTATTCTGCGGATTGATGCTATTGCTATAGATATTCTTGTACCTCTGCGCCGTAAGCTCATTAATGAGACGGCTCTGCTTCAGCTCTATGAGGCGCTGGATGAGACGTATGCTCTGATGGAGCATGAGCGGCAGATTGACCGGGAGCTCGCGGCCATCCTTTTCCTGCTCTATTCACAGCTGGTAACCCAATCCAATTATGTGTATGACAAAAGCCTCTTCGTGCCGCATATCGGCAAGCTGCAAGGGTACATCCGCAAAATATTCGGCGGTACGCTTCAGAATGTATAGAACTCAACTAACCGCCAATCTGACAGCCTATGCTCCAGCTACATCTCTAACAGGATGGAACCGGGAGGATAGGCTGTTTTTAATAATATAGCTATGTTAAACTTTGTTGTTGATAAGCATAAAAAATGAGGCGACCTCATAGGTGGGTTCGGTGTATCGAATGCATGATTGAGCGAAGGAACGGGGAGGCAGACAATTCATGGGAGGAACGAATGTATGGGATGCGGAGTGGGAGGTTAACGAAGAGCAGGCGCGGACGCTGATCGGCAGACAATTCTCTCAGCTGTCATCGAAGCAAGTGAAGCGATTGGGCTGGGGCTGGGACAATACGGTTTTTCTCATCGGTGACGAGTACGTGTTCCGGTTTCCAAGAAGAACGTTTGCAGTGGGCGCGATTCGTATGGAAGGGAAGCTGCTGCCGAAGCTGGAGGCCTATTTGACCATCCCCTATCCGAAACCGTTGTTTTATGGCGAAGCAAGTGATGAATATCCGGCACCATTTCTTGGCTATGGCCACGTGCCGGGAGATTTCCCAATCGGTTTGACGGAAGAACGCCGGGCTTTATCGGCAGAGACGCTGGCGGGATTTTTGCGGAGATTGCATGAATTTCCGGTGCAGACGGCGCTGGAGTGCGGAGTTCAGCAGGATCATCGAAGCTTGACGGACATCGCATCGCGCAAAGTGAAGATGGAGGGCTTTCTATCGAAGCTGGCTGAACACTTGTCGCCGGAGGAGTCCGGTGTGATCGAAGCGTATATTAACAGTCTGCAAAATGACCGTGTAGAGGCGGTGAATGTACTGCTGCATGGCGATCTTCATTTCAAAAATATGCTTGTGAATGAGAACGGGATCGTTTCCGGCATCATTGATTGGGGCGATCTGAGCGTAGGCCATCCGGCTTGCGATTTGAGCGTTGCTTATAGCTTTTTACCACCTTACGCTCGCGGCGTGTTTTTCGAAACGTACGGAGGAGCGGACGAGGACACGAAGCTGCTGGCGCGGCTGATCGCGGTATACATCCCCATGCTGATCTTAATGCAAGCGGTCGATGACGGGAATGAAGCGATTGCGGCAGAGGCGAAATCCAATATTATGCGGGCACTGTCGGATTAGGCTCATTATTTGGTTGCGGCTATGCGGCTATGGGGCTAGGGCTAGCGGGACCATTTGGTTGTTTAAAGGCCGCGATCCGGTACGATCCGCCTTCTCGCTGAAACGGCTTTGCCCTCCTTTTAAAGGACGGCAAAGCCGTTTCTACTTGTTTTTATTTTGTCCATTGCCAAACCTTGACCTGTTCCTTTACAATATTGATAATGATAATGAGAATCAATTTCAAAGAAACAGGTGACATTCATGAATCAACAGGCAGTGTCCGGGAGCGGGCTGGATGAGAAGGCCAAGCCGCTGAAGCTGCGGTCCCGTCCCTGGGCGGCAACATTAATTCTTATTGGCGGTTTGATTGCGCTGGCGCTGGGTATCGCTATTTCCGTATCGTTCGGGGCCGCAGATATTAAGCTGTCGGTCGTATGGACCGCAGTCTTTCATTTCAATCCCGATATTACCGAGCATCAGATCATCCGCGAGCTTAGGCTGCCGCGTGTGCTGGGCGGCGTAATGGTGGGAGCCGGCCTCGCTGTGGCAGGGGCTATTATGCAAGGGATGACCCGCAATCCGCTGGCGGATTCGGGACTGATGGGCATTAACTCTGGAGCAGGCTTTGCGCTGGCTGTCTGCTTTGCATTTTTTCCGGGATTGCCGTTCATGTATCTCATACTCTATTCCTTCGTTGGCGCCGGAGCCGGAGCGGGAATTGTCTACGGTGTAGGCTCGCTGGCGAAGGGCGGACTAACCCCGGCCAGACTCGTATTGGCAGGTGCTGCTCTCAGTGCGCTGCTCTCTGCGCTAAGCGAAGGCATCGCCCTTTATTTCCGCATCGGACAAGATCTCGCATTCTGGTATGCCGGTGGTCTGGCAGGAACGAAATGGTTCCAGCTGCAGATCATGTCCCCATGGGTGATAGCGGCTATCCTGGGAGCCATCGTGCTGTCCCGTTCGATTACGATGCTCAGCCTGGGTGAGGATATTGCCAAGGGGCTTGGGCAGCGCACAGGACTGGTGAAATTGGCCGGTACGCTAATTGTCCTGATACTGGCCGGAGCCTCGGTAGCTGTAGTGGGAGCTGTCGGGTTCGTCGGCCTGATCATCCCCCATCTGACGCGCTATCTGGTGGGTGTGGATTACCGCTGGATTATTCCCTGCTCTGCGGTGCTGGGTGCGCTGCTGGTGGTCGGGGGCGATCTGACTGCCCGGATGATCAATCCGCCTCATGAAACGCCGGTGGGTGCGATTATAGCCTTGATTGGGGTACCGTTCTTCCTGTATCTGGCCCGAAAAGAAAGAAGGGAGCTGTAAAGATGCAGAGCCATAAGATAATTTCTTCAGAAGATGCAAGGCGTAAGTATGGCCTGAGGGTGATCGGCGTGCTGGCCGTTCTGATTGTGATGATGTTCATTATAAGTGTGAATACAGGATACATAAGACTTACACCGCTTGAGCTGCTGGATACGCTGGTCGGCAAGGGGACGGAGAAGCAGGAGCTGATTCTGTTCCAGTTCCGCCTGCCGCGGATTGTCATTTCTCTGTTAATTGGTACCGCACTTGCCGTATCCGGCGCAGTGATGCAGGGGGTCTTCCGCAATGATCTGGCCGATCCGGGAATTCTCGGCATTAATGCCGGGGCCGGACTGATGGTTATGCTGCTGATCTCTTTCTATCCGACGACCTCGGCGGCACCGGTCTATCTGTTGCCTGTGGTGGCCTTTGCCGGGGCGGCCTGTACTGCTGCTCTGATCTATAGCCTCGCCTACAAGCGGCATCAGGGCATTTCGCCGATCCGGCTGCTGCTTACCGGGGTCGCAGTGGCGGCAGGCATGAGCGCGGCGATGATCGTGTTGACGCTTCGCCTCGACCCGGACAAGTATCAGTTCGTTGCCACCTGGCTGGCGGGCAGCATCTGGGGCACCAGCTGGAAGTTTGTCTTATCCCTGCTGCCCTGGATCGTGATTCTCCTGCCTTATGTCATCTACAAGGCACGGGTGATGAATGTACTTAATCTGGGTGAGCAGACAGCGACAGGACTCGGTGCTAATGTGAACAGAGAGCAGTTCCGTCTGCTGGCAGCAGCGGTCGGGCTTGCGGCTTCTAGCGTAGCGGTCAGCGGAGGCATCGGCTTCGTCGGGCTGGTCGGCCCGCATCTGGCGCGGCGGCTGGTTGGACCGAAGCATCAGCTGATGCTGCCCGCCTCCGCGCTGATCGGCGCGCTGCTTGTCATTGCGGCGGATACGATCGGACGGCGGATTCTGCAGCCGTCCGAGATTCCTACCGGTATTGTGGTAGCTGTCATCGGTGCTCCATACTTTCTGTATCTTCTGGCCCGTACCAAATCTTAAATACAACCAGACCTTGGAGGGATATCAATGAACGAATCAATGGAATTATACGATGTGACGATTATTGGCGGCGGCCCCGCAGGCATGTATACAGCGTTCTATAGCGGAATGAGGGATCTTAAGACCAAGCTGATTGAAGCGAAGGATGAGCTGGGCGGAAGAATGCTGATCTATCCTGAGAAGATGATCTGGGATGTCGGAGGAGTAACACCTATTCTCTGCCGCCAGTTAATTGATCAGCTGGCAGAGCAGGCCCGCACCTTCGATCCTACCCTTGTATTCGGACAGCAGATTGTTCACCAGGCCCGCCAGGAGGATGGTACGTATATCCTGACCTCAGCCACAGGCGAGCAGCACTGGACCCGTACCGTCATACTTACCATCGGATACGGTATTCTGCAGATGGCGAAGCTGGAGATTGAAGGCGCGGACCGCTATGAGGTGACGAACCTGCACTACACGGTACAGGAGCTGGAGCCCTTCCGCGGCAAACGGGTGCTGATCTCGGGCGGCGGAGATTCCGCAGTGGACTGGGCGAATGAGCTGGAGGGGATTGCCGCCAGCGTAACCGTGGTGCACCGCCGGGAGCAGTTCGGCGGGCATGAGAAGAATATTGCCCGGATGAAGGCCTCCTCGGTGGATGTGCGTGTGCCTTGTGCGGTAAGCCAGCTGCACAGCAGCGACGGAGAGCAGATCGATCAGGTGACCGTCTGCCATATACAGACCGGGGAGCATGAGCAGCTTGAGGTCGATGCCGTCATTGTCAACCACGGGCTGAGAAGTGACTTCGGCCCGCTTAAGGACTGGGGGCTGGATATGGGAGAATGGTGTGCGAACGTCAGCGGGAAGCTGGAGACCAATCTGCCGGGTATCTTCGCTGCCGGAGATTTCGTGGATCATGAGAGCAAGGTACGGCTCATTGCCGGAACATTCACCGACGCGGTGCTTGCCCTGAACAGCGCGAAGCTGTACATGGACCCTACCGCTGAGAAGGTGGCCTACGTCTCCTCCCATAATGACCGGTTCAAGGAGAAGAACAAGGCGCTTGGCGTAGTAGATAATCATTAACATCTTCCCCCCGCTCTGAGATACCAGCCGGTGTACCGGCGCTATACCATAAGCTCTACCTGCACAAGCTGTCCCTTACACGGATTATTCCGTACCGGGGGCAGCTTGTTTCAGCTTTTACACATTCCATATGCTGTATAAAAAAAGGATAGCAGGCGAATAGTAAGAGCCAGGAGGTGCGGATATGGAGAATATAAATTCGCCGGTCTCCCCTAAGCTGGAAGACAACATCAGTACCATTCAAGCAAGGCTCGGGAACAGTCCCGATCTGGTTATACGCACCTATGAATTAATTAATAGAACAGCCCGTGTGGCTGCAATATATATCGCCGGCATTACCGACAGAGTGATGGTCGATGACTACATCTCGCATGTGATGTCCTTTCAAGCTCTGAATGACCGTGCGCGGCTTGCGGTAACCCCGGAGGAAGTCTACAGCTATATTAAAGAGAATGCCCTTAGTATCGGCAAGGAGAAGCTGGTTACAGATATTAACGGACTGCTGGAGGCGTTGCTCTCGGGCGATACGGTTATTCTGGTGAACGGAGTGGGGGGAGGCATCAGTGGAAGCACCTGCGGCGGGGAGTCCCGCGCGGTTACTGAGGCGGGCACCCAGGTCGCCATCCGCGGCTCCAAAGAAAGCTTCACCGAGACCATCAGCACGAATATTGCCCTGGTCCGCAAAATCATCAAGAACCCGGACCTCTGGACCGAAACGATGAAGCTGGGCGATGTAACCCACACCGATATCACGATTATGTATATCCGCGGCATTGCCGACGAAGAGACGATTCAGGCCTTTAAGGATAAGCTTAAGGAGATTAAGGTCGATATGATTCTGGAGTCGGGATATATTGAGCAGATCGTGGAGGACAATAAATATTCCCCGTTCCCCACGATCTTCAATACAGAGCGCCCGGATAGTGTGGCAGGCAATCTGCTCGATGGACGGATTGCCATCTTCGTGGACGGTACTCCGTTTGTGCTGATTGCCCCAACTACCTTCTTCATGTTCTTTCATACGGTCGAGGATTATTATCAGCGGTATGATATCTCCTCGCTGATCCGGATGCTCCGCTTTGTGTGCCTGGTCATTTCGATGTATGGTCCGGCGATCTTCGTCGCTGCGCTGAACTTCCATCAGGAGATGATTCCGACCCCGCTGCTGATCAATCTGGCTTCACAGCGGGAGGGGGTGCCGTTCCCTGCCTTTGTAGAAGCGGTCCTGATGGAGGTTACCTTCGAGATTATCCGGGAAGCAGGGGTACGTATGCCTTCGCCGATCGGCCAGACCGTATCCATCATCGGCGGTCTGGTGCTGGGGACAGCAGCGGTTCAGGCAGGGATCGTCTCGCCGGCGATGGTCATCGTGGTCTCGCTCACAGGAATATCCAGCTTTGCTACGCCTGCCTTCAACATGGCGCTCTCCATCCGCATGCTGCGGTTTGTGATCATGGGCATCGCCGCATTTATGGGGCTGTATGGCATCGCTATATTTACTATTATGCTGATTGCCCATCTGTGCAGCCTGCGCTCGCTCGGTGTTCCGTACATGACTCCTATAGGCCCCTTTGTTCCGGGGAATCTGAAGGATACCTTCATCCGCTCCCCCCAGAGCTTCACGAAGCTCAGAAAGCGGCTGGTGAACAACAGCAGCCGCTCTTCAGCCTCTCCTGCAGGGAAAGGGGACGCCGGGAGGAAACGGGATGAACGGTAAGAGGCTGCTGCGCCTGATCGCCATAGCGGTGCTGGTCCTGCCGCTGGGCGGCTGCTGGAACAGCCGGGAATTGAACGAGCTGGCCGTCGTAAGCGGCATCGGGATGGATCTCGTTCCGGAGACCGATGAATACCGGGTCACCTTTCAGCTGGTTAATCCGTCTTCAACATCTACAAGTACCTCTCCCGGAAGCGGTAAGCCTGCTGTAGTGGTGGTATCAGCCACCGACAAAACGATGTTCGGTGCGCTGCGGCGGGCGTCGAAGCATGTGACCCGCCAGCTTTTTTTTGCTCATACCCAGCTTATTGTACTTGGAGAGTCCCTGGCGCGGGACGGGATTAACGATATCTTCGATATCTTCGAGCGGTCCCATGAGCTGCGGCTCAATTCAGAAATACTGGTTGCCCGCGGCAGCGATGCCGCCGCTGTCTTGAAGCTCCTGACCCCTGTAGAGAGTTTGCCTGCTCTGGGGCTGGTCAAAAAAGCGCAGAATACCTCCAGCGTCTGGGGAGAGAACCGGCCCATTAGCGTATTCGATGTCATTCATGGCATTACAGGAGAAGGGGATCTGACAATCAATGCGGTGAAGATTAAGGGAGACGCTGAGGAAGGGAAGAAGAAAAGCAATCTGGAGGGGTCGGAGACCCTGACGGAGACGATAATGAGCGGACTTGGGGTCTTCAGGCAGGGAAAGCTGCTCTATTGGATGAAGGACTCAGAAGCAAGAGGAACCGAGTGGCTGCTTAACCAAATAGAAGAAACCGTGCTTGATATTGATTCGAAGGATAAGAAAGAGTCCATTGCCGTCAATATCATTTATTCCAGAACAGAGGTGAAGACCACGATGGAAGACGGCCTTCCCGTCTTTCATGTGACGATTGCAGAGGAGGGGAGCGTCAATGAAACGGACAGCTTCGTGGATCTCAGCAAGCGGGAAGAAATTATGAAGCTTGAGCAAGAGCTGGAGAAGAAGACGAGGATTGAAGTGATGCAGGCTTTTCATAAGGGACAAGAGCTGGAGAGCGATATTTTCAATTTCGGCAATGAGCTGAAGCGGACGAATCCGCAGGAATGGGCGGCGCTGGACGGGGACTGGGGCCGGATCTTCGCGGAGGGCAAGCTGGACCTCAAGATCAAGGCTTACATCCGCAGTACAGGCATGAGTCTGAAACCTTATATCCCCGAAGGTAAATAATTGGCTTAACCGCAGAAATCAGGTGATTGATGTTATGAAAAAAGAAGTGATCGGCCCGAGCCAGCTGCTTGCATTGATCATTCTGTTTGAGCTGGGAACCGCCGTGCTTGTACCTATTGGCCTGGAGAGCGGACATGCAGTCTGGCTCGCCATTCTGATTGCCCTTCCCGGGGGCGTTCTGCTGTATCTGGTGTTCGCACATCTCTGCCTCCAATTCCCGAACCAGATCATAAGCGGGTATACGCGTTCTATCCTCGGGCCATGGCTGGGCTGGCCGGTAAGTCTGCTGTTCCTGCCGGTGCTTCTCTATAACGGTTCAAGAAATCTGCGGGAAGCGGGTGATCTGCTGATCTCGGCCTCCTATGACAAAACCCCGATTCTGATCATTAATTCAATCATGATTATTGCAGTGATGTATATCCTGAGCAAAGGGATAGAAGTGTTCGCGAGGACTGCCGAGATTGTCCTGTGGATCGTGATCATTATGGGGTGCATTTGTATTATTGCTGTAATCTCAGCCGGGCTGGTGGAGTATAAGAATCTGTTTCCGCTTCATATGAATGATTACAAGCAAGCCTTGAAATCAGCCTATCCCAACATCCTGATCTTTCCGTTCGGCGAAATGATGTGCTTCACTACCATTCTGCCCCACTTCAACAAATCCCGGAAAATTAAGAAAATCGGAATCGCAGCCATCATTGTCAGCGCCTGTCTGCTCAGCTTCACACATGCAATCGAAATGTCTGTGCTTGGCGAGAATCTGTACAGCCGTACCGCCTTTCCCATGTTTACGACCATTACCCTTGTGAATATGGCCAATTTCATTCAACGGCTGGATGCCCTGGTTATGCTTACACTGATTATCGGGGCGTTCTTTAAGCTGACCGTCTACTGTTATGCTGCTGTTGCGATTGCCAACGATCTGTTCAAGGTAAACGATACAAGCAGGCTGGTTATTCCGGCAGGCGTGATTATGCTGTTCAGCTCTTTTGTCAGCGCGCAGAATTATCCGGAGCATATGAATGACGGGAAGACTTTTCTGCAGACGCTTCTGCCGGTATTCTGTGCGGTGATTCCAATCCTGCTGCTGCTGATTCATCTTGTCCGGCGCAAGTTCGGATTGTACCGTTAGAAGAATTAAGACGGTTTCCGGCGGGATTGACGCTTCTTAGAGGCATGAACGGCTACCTGAACGAACGGGAGAAGCAGGAAGATTGTGATACATATGGCTTCCTGTAGTGTGGTTGTAGCAAAGATGGTCGAGAGCGAATGAATGGATGCACGCAGGCTGATGCCGGACATCACATCAATGATGACTATTAACATAAGCGTAAGAACAGCTAACAGAACATAGATACTGATAATCTTCATGGAGGTCTCCTTGTGCACCGCAAGAATAATTTTGCCGGTTCCGGCGCGGCGGGCTACAGCTATTATCTCCGAGTAATGGATAGGGTAAACGCCAAAAGCTGCCGGAAGCCATTGAAGGCTCCGGGCAGCTTATTCATGACTCCATTATTGTTGTGCCCCGGTCAGCCAATCGGCCAGCTCCTCCGTCTGGGCCAGAACGGCAATCGGATCATAGTACCAGGAGCGCTCTTCTTTCCATACGTAGATCTTCCCGTTCTTGACTGCCGGCAGGCTGCCCCAGATCGGGTCTGCCTGGAAGTCTTGAGCAGTCCATGTATTGTCAGTGATGACCAGATAATCACCCGCATATTTACCCAGGGTCTCAGCGGATAATTCTGCCCATTGCTTCTCCATAATTTCAGCAGCCACTCCAGCCGGCGGCTTGCGCCCCAGCGCCTGATAAATAGGCTGTCCTCCGCGTCCGAAGTTATCCCCATAGACCCAGGTGGACTTGTCTGCATGCTCTAGAATACTGAAGGTGGCCCCGGCAGGAATGGCTGCATCCACACGGGCCTTGGCGTCAGCAATACGCTTATCGTAATCAGCCAGCCAGGCTACCGCTTCCTGCTCCTTGCCCAGCAGCTTACCGAAATAGGTCAGCTCTTCATGCGCATTCTTCAAATCGCCATATGGCACAATGACCGTTGGGGCAATCTGACTGAGCGCCGCATAGCTGTCTGCATTGCCGGAGATAATCAAGTCGGGATTCAGCGCGATGATATTCTCCGGTGACATTTTACCGTATGTGCCGGTATCTGCGACTCCTGTGAGGAATTCTTTGAAGTACATATTCTCCAGGGTAAGCCCGGGCGCACCGACCGGTATCGTATCCAGGGCAATCAAGCTGCCCAGATATTCCTCGGCAACAATCCGCTTCGGTGCTGCCGGCACCTCAATATCTCCATTCACAGTTGTCACAGTATGGAAGGCGGGAGCTGCGGTTGCAGCAGCCTTCTCTGGCTGAGTGGAGGAAGCGGGTGTTCCGGTAGCCTTAGCTGAAGCAGCACCATTGCTGCTATTAGAAGAGTTGTTCCCACAAGCCGAGACGATAAGAGTCAATGCCAGAAGCAAAGACAGGACTATCCAAGCTTTCGGGTGAATGCGGCGAGAACGTAAATACGGGATTTTCAAGATGCAGCCTCCTTAATGTAGAACGATTATCATTCTCAATAACACTTTACAGAGTTTGCTATGATTAGACTATGGCTGAATGTGATGTCCGGCTATGTAAATTTATGATGTCAGCGCCTGCACCAGGACCTTCAGCTGAGCCTCGGAGGAGAGCGGGTCGAATCCGTAGAACATGCCAGGCTGATTCAGGTAATAGATTCTTCCGCCTGGAGAGTCATCGATATGATATTGCTGTACAGGGTGAAGAAAGCTCTGCAGCGGCTCCAGCGCTTCAGCAGCCTCCCTACTAGAGGTAATGAAGATATGGTCAGCGGGGTAGCGGGCGATGTTATGGAAGGCAATCTCCAGATAGCCCTTATCCAGCAGTCCCTCGGCAACGAGGCCAAGCGGCGGGCGGAAGCCAAGATCATGATACAGAATCTGCGTCCCGCGCCCGTAGCTGCTGCTGAAGCAGTAGGCCGTCTCTGCGCCAAGCTCCAGGACCATGGCGGTTCCACGGTCACCGATCCGCCGGTCCAGCAGCTGATTAGCCTGGTAACAATGCCAGTCATAGAGGCTTAACCAGGCCTCTGCCTGAGGCTGACGTCCGGTCACCTCGGCAATCAGCCGGAATTGCTCCCGCCAGTCCATTTGCATGAAGGAAATCTCAATCACCGGTGCGACGGACAGGAGCTGCTTGCTCTTGTCAGGCAAGGAGTAGCTGATAATGACATCCGGCCGGGCTGACGATAGACGTTCGTATAGACCTGCGGAGCCGATTCCTTCATCCAGCAGCTTCCTGGAGGGAACGGGCTGCATGTTCTCCATCCAGGACGAATAGACTCCCAGCCGGGGAACGACTTCGAGCGCATGGAGGCTGGCCGTATGATTGAAGTTCAGCGAGACTACGGATTTGCTTTTACGGTGATAGGCTGAAGGCGAAATCCCTACAACCTGCTTGAATTTGCGGCTTAAATAGGTTCCTTCGCTATAACCAACCTCAAGCGCCAGCGTACTCAGATTCGGGGCTCCTGTAAGGATACGCTGCTGGGCCTTACGGATGCGCAGCAGCGTTATATATTGATTGAAGGTCTGCCCGGTGAATCTGCGGAAGGCACGGGAGAAATGCTCCGGGGTCACTCCGGCAAGTCCGGCAGCCTGTTCTCTCGTCAAATCTTCATTATAATTAGACTCTATATGATGTAGTACACGGTCAATCCACTGAGCCTGCGGTTCTTTGTACTCGGCAGCACTTTTATGCAGCTCAGTGAGCAGCTCAGTGAACAGAGCTTGTAAGGCAAATGGCGTGCGCTGCTCCGGCTGGTTCCAGCTGCTAAGAAGCTGCACAGCAAGCGTGCTTACCTGGGGAGGGCAGCTTCGGACCGGCAGATCATGGTTCAGCGGGCTGAAGGGCCGGCTGTTGCCGGAGATCACCGCATATTCGATCCACACACCCTGCAGCTTATGGCTGCGGGGCAGCCTGATATCCACCGGACTGTCACTGCACAAGGTATGACCGCCGGATAGACGGATACGTTCTCCATTTCGCTCGATGACTCCGCTTCCGCCGGTGACTACTACCAGGAATGAGGTGAAGGGGGGGATGGGATTTTCCCGGTCAAAGGTAGCCTTATCCAGTGCCGTTACATGTACCGGAATATAAAAGCTATGAGGATTAGGCAATGAACTGCCGGCATTTCGCGTCTGCATGTTTCGAGTCACTCTTTTCTTAGATGATAATCATTCTCAGTAATAGTATAACAGTCTTTCCTGCTATTGACGATCCTCGAATCGGAAGGTAAAGTTTAGGGTCAGAGACAAGCAGGGTATAGTTGTATTAGAGGGGGCGAAGAAGGCCATGACAACCTGGAATCTGCAAGGAACGGTCAGCCATTTGCTGATCTGTAACGGAAGTGACTGCAAGAAGCATAAGGGTGAAGAGGTAGCGGAAGCGATTGAGGATGAGATTACGAAGCAAGGGGCAGATGCGCTGATACATACAACAGTAACCCGCTGCAACGGAAGATGCTCGGATGCCTGTGTCGTGATCTCTTACCCGGAAGGCGTATGGTACAGGGATGTCACCCCTAAATCTGCCAAAAGCCTGGTGCGCAAGGTGCTGAAGGGAGAACAGCTCGAAGAGAATCTGCTCTATACGTATGAAGAAGGCTTCAAGGCCGCTACTCCCAAGGGTGCCAAAGGTAAGAAGAAGAAATGATAATATAGTGATCAGTGCAGCCCGCCGCTGGAATTCTCCGGCTAAGGGCTGTTTATTTTTTCCAAAGAGGGCTTTACAATAGATAGAAAAGTCTAAGAGGGGGAAACGGGATGTTTGTAAGCTTCGGGCCGGGGGATGATGTGCTGCACAGCAGGCTGTTCATAACATAATCTCATCGACCGGGAACAGCCGGTGTCCATGGTTAATCTGGCACATCAGTCTGCCAGGCAAGCGCGGATTAATGAAGTGTTCACTCCGCGTGAGTTCCGCAAGCACGGGTATGCGAGTGCGGCTGTAGCTGCCCTATGTGCTGAGCTGCTCAGCACACAGGGCGTGACGCCCATGCTCTACGCCGATGCGGCGAATCCCGATTCCAATAAGGTCTATCAGTCGGTGGGCTTCAAGCGGACCGGAAGCATTGTTGATTTGCGCTTTCAGTAAGGTTGTAATTATTAAGTCTATTACAAGGAGGAATGTCAAAGGATGCTGCAAGGAATGAAAATAATAGTGACCGGTGCTGCTTCAGGTATTGGTAAGGCCATTGTCAGACATAGTCTGGAGGCGGGAGCTGAGGTCATTGGTTGTGACCTGGATGGTCCCCGTCTGGAGGAGTTGAAGCACGAAGCCGCTTCGGATAAGCTCTACACCTACCGGCTGGATGTCGCCGATTACAGCGGGGTGGAGCACTTCTTCTCAGCCCTTCAGCAAGAGCATGCCGATGTGAGCGGGCTGGTCAACAATGCAGGGATCTATCTGGGCCGCAGCCTGCTGGAGTATACACCGGAGGAGATCAACCGGGTGATGGATATCAATATCAAAGGGTATGTCTACTTCTCCCAGGCCTTCGGACGCATGCTGCTGGAGCAGAAGCAAAAGGGCGTCATCGTCAACATGTCATCAGTCTCCGGCCAGGAAGGCAGCTCCGATGCAGTATACGGTCTAACGAAGGCTGCTATTCTTGGCTTGACCAAGAGCTGCGCAATGAATTTTGCCCCTTTGATCCGCGTGAATGCAGTGGCTCCGACCATGGCGGACACCCCGATGATGGGACATATCCCCGCCTGGAGGCAGCAGGAATACCGGGAACACCAGTTAAATCCTGAACCGCTGCTGGCGGAGGATGTGGCCGATACGGTGATTTTTATGCTGAGCAGCAGAGCCAGAGCCTATACAGGAGCCACCTTTGATATTAACAATGGCTGCTATTTGCGTTGATTGTCCCTGATTTGACTTGCAGCCACAGGGTTACTATGCTTATACATAGTGCAAATAATCACACTTAACAGGTAAGAGTTGCAGCTAGGGGGCGGCAGGATATGGATAGACGGCAGGTATGGCCGGATAAATTCAAAAAGTTTTTTCTGAACAACAAGTTTGTGGTGGGTCTGCTGATTGCGCTGCTGGTGGGCTTAACGATACTCGTATTCTCAAAGATTCCGTTTGTGTTCAAGCCGCTGTCTGTGCTTCTGCATACGGTGGCAGCGCCGCTGCTGCTCTCCGGGATCGCCTATTATCTGTTGAATCCGCTGGTGGACCGTCTGGAGAAGAGAAGCCGGGTGAAGCGGGCGTATGGCATTGTCATTCTGTATCTGATCATCATGGGGATCATTACCCTGGTTCTGCTTATGGTCATCCCGATCATCCGCACCCAGCTTATGGGCCTGATTGACAACTTCCCCGTCTACAGTGAGCAGATCCAGGAGGAATTCCTCCAGCTTACCGGCAGTGAACTGTTCAATAAGATTCAGTCGAGCGTAGGCACGGACCTTAGTGATATCACCAGCAAGGTGACGACCTGGGCCACAACCTTCCTGAATAATGCCGTCAGCGGCGTAGGCAGCTTCGTTGGAACCCTGACCGAAATTGTTCTGGCTGTAGTGACTACACCCTTCATTCTCTTCTATCTCCTGCGCGATGGCAAAAGATTGCCCGACTATCTCATGAGACTCATCCCTACCGCACTGCGGCCGCAGTCCCGGATGGTGATGCAGGAAATGAACAATCAGATCGCATCGTATATCCGCGGCCAGATTATTGTCAGCTGTTGCATCGGAGCATTGCTCTATATCGGGTACCTGATTATCGGGCTGGAGTATTCGCTGGTTCTGGCGATCGTTGCCGCTTGTACGGCTGTAGTTCCTTATTTGGGGCCGGCCATTGCGATTACCCCTGCGCTGATCGTGGCGATGGTTACCTCACCGTTCATGCTGCTGAAGATGGTCATTGTCTGGACCGCAGTTCAACTGATCGAAGGGAAGTTCATCTCGCCGCAGATTATGGGGAAATCGCTTAGGATTCACCCGATTACGATTATTTTTGTGATTATTTTTGCCGGAAAAATGTTCGGTGTACTCGGTATCATACTGGCGGTTCCGGGCTATGCCGTGCTTAAAGTGGTAATGACCCATATCTTCCAGTGGTTCCGCTTCCGCTCCGGGCTCTACAGAGTCATTGAAGAAAAGACTGAGGAATAAAGCGAAAAGGAATGAGTGCAATGTCAGGACAACTGGTGAATACAGCTTATGGGCAACTGAAGGGAGAAGCGGGAAACGGCGTGAACGTGTGGCGCGGCATCCCGTTCGCTGCTCCGCCGCTCGGAGAGCTGCGCTTCCGGGCACCGCAGCCGCCGGAGTCCTGGAGTGGCGTACGGGAGGCCATCAAGTTCGGACCGGTCAGCCTGCAGCCGGTCAGCACCAGCGGGACGCGGTTCGGTGGGACCACCCCGGTCTACGATGAAGATTGTCTATATCTGAATGTCTGGTCCCCGGCGGCAGCGGAGGAGACCGGGGCGCTGCCGGTGATGGTGTGGATTCACGGCGGCACCTTCGTTACCGGCGCAGGCAGCCAGCCGATGTTCGAGGGCAGCAATATGGCCGTCTCCGGGAATGTCGTGGTGGTTACCGTGAATTACCGGCTGGGTCCGCTCGGGTTCCTGCATCTCTCTCCGCTGGGCGGAGGGCTGGGCAGCAACCTGGGCCTCCTGGATCAGATTGCTGCCCTGGAGTGGGTGCAGCAGAATATCGCTGCATTCGGCGGTGATCCGGCGCGGGTCACGGTCTTTGGTGAATCGGCAGGAAGCATGAGCATTGCCGCGCTGCTGGCGATGCCTGCGGCGAAGGGACTGTTCGCCCGGGCCATTATGGAGAGCGGGGCGGCGCAGACGCTGAATGGGGAGCAGGGCGGGCAGATTGCCGCCGCATTGCTAGCCGAGCTGGGCCTTCAGCCCGGCAGCGGTACACAGCTGTTGCATAAGCTCCCGGCCGGAGAGATTATGGAAGCCGCAGGCCGGATGGCGTACAAGCTGTCCGGAGACTCGATGAATATGTTCTTCCAGCCGGTCGTTGAGCCGGGAACCCTGCCGGTTGAGCCGGTACAGGCCATTGCGGCTGGAGCCGCCAGCGGCATTCCCGTGCTGATCGGAACGAATCTGCACGAAGGCAATCTGTTCTTCCGCGAGGGGCAGAAGGCCGATAATTTCGAGCAATCGCTCAAAGCGCTGGAGCAGCTGATGGGAGTGGACGACCTCTCCGAGCTGACCTCGGATTACAGCCATACCTGGGAAGGACAGGCGGAGGTGCTGACCGACCTGTTCTTCTGGGCAAGCTCGATTTCGTTCGCGGAGAAGCAGCAGGGACATGCCCCCGTCTGGATGTACCGCTTCGACTGGACGGTGCCCGGGCATCCGCTGCTGGAGAAGGCCATTCACGGAGCGGAGATTCTATATGTTTTCAACAATCTCCCGCTGCTGAAGCAGTATGGCCTGAACGTGACGCCGGACATGGAGGCAGTGGCGGAGGCAATGCAGACCGCCTGGACAGCCTTCGCCCATGGTGGAGATCCGGCAGCGCCGGGACTGGATTGGCCGCAGTACACACCAGAGATGCGGGCAACGATGATATTTGACCAGTCCTCGCGTGTGGTGAACGACCCGGACTGGGAGAAGCGCAGACGGATTTTTGAGTATTATAAGGGATAAGTTTACAGACAGCAGCCCTCGCCGGAGGAAGACCTCCGGGAGGGCTGCTGTCTGTGTGTGCTGGAATGTAAGTGGAAATCCGGACACAATGGGCAGGCGCGGGGCGTGTGGACCAAATGTAATCGAAAAACCGATTACAATGGGCAGGCGCGGGGCGTGTGAGCCAAATGTAATCGAAAAACCGATTACAATGGGCAGGCGCGGGGCGTGTGGACCAAATGTAATCGAAAAACCGATTACAATGGGCAGGCGCGAGGCGTGTGGACCAAATGTAATCGAAAAACCGATTACAATGGGCAGGCGCGGGGCGCGTGGACCAAATGTAATCGAAAAACCTATTACAATGGGCAGGCGCGAGGCGCGTGGACCAAATGTAATCGAAATACCGATTACAATGGGTGAGCGCAGCGGCGTGCGGCCGGATGTATGCGGAAAACCGATTACAATAGGCAAGCGCAGGCACCAGCATCCTTCCCCTGTAAAGGATGCTGGTGCCTCTGCTTATTTAACTGGCGTATACCCGGTCTTCTCCACCAGCTCCTGGCCTTCGGCGGATAGAATCCAGTCCAGGAACGGCTCGATGTTCGGGTTGGTGCTGCCGGCCGTTACGGCGTAGAATTCCACGGTGAGCGGGTATTCGCCGCTGCGGATGGTCTCCTTGGAGGGTGGCACCTGATCGATGGCCAGCAGCTTAATCTCATCGCTGGCATTCATCTGTGAGGCGTAGAACAGGAAGCTGAAGCCGAGCGCGTTATTGAAGTTGCGGTAGCTGGCGGTCAGGCTGATAATCCCGCTCATCACATCCGCGACATTCTCCTTCGGGGGAGCCATTAGCTGGCGGTCCTCCATGATTTTTTGCAGCTTGGTCTGGCTGCCGCTGTTCTCTGCCCGCTGAAAAGCACGGATAGACGCCTTCTTGCCGCCAACCTCCGACCAGTTCGTGACCGTGCCGGAATAGATGTCCTTAATCTGCTCTATCGTTAAGCTGTCCACCGGATTGCGCTTGTTGACGAAGAAGACGAATGCTTCGCGCCCGATCGGGGTGAGCTTCAGTTCACGGCCTGCCAGCTTCGCCTGCTTCGTCTGGGCCAGCGAAGGTGCCGCAGCGAAGATAATATCAGCGTTTCCGGCGATCAACCGCTTGTAAGCCTCGGAAGTGCTGGTGCACAGGACGAGATCATTTCCGGTCAGCTCAATGCTGGAGTTATAGGTATCTTGCGGATACACCGCCTGGACAAAAGCAGAATACAGCGGATACAGCGCGGTTGCACCATCCAGACGGGGCATTTGCTCCGTAAGCTGATAGGACGCCTTATGCTCAAGAGAGGCAGCTTTGGTATTCGCCTCAAAGGGGGCATATTGGTACAAGTCCACTTCAGGCTCCCTCACTTCCGCAAGGCTGTTCACATACGATTGCCTGATCTCATGGCCTGCGGCTGCCAGCACACAGATTCCGGCAAAAGCAGCCAGGAGCATCCGGCGCAGCTTCCTGCTGAACAAGCCGAAGATGCTGAGTATGGAGAATACAGCCAGCCCTGATGCAACGACCAGGACAAGTGGGCCATAGAACAGCATCCCTCTGGTAAAAGAGACAATAAAGTAAGTAAAAAAGCCGCTAATGGCAATGCCGGCCAGAGCAAAGATGGAATACAGCAGATTGGTCGGAAAGCTTCTTTTCATGATGACCTCCAAAAAATCTCTATATTGGGTATGATTAATGCTCATACTATAGTGTATCGCAAGCCGCCGTTTCTGCCAAACGAACCAGAACCTGGATGCGGCACGCAGATTTGGTTGGCAGAATGATTGTTTTGATGATTATTGAATGAAATATAATGATTATTTTCATAAAAAGCTGGACGAAATGAAGAATCAGAGGTATTCTGGGATTGTGAAAATAATAACAGAATACAAGATTCTCGGGGTAAGGTGAAATTCCTGACCGGCGGTGATGTTCGAGAGAACTAAGCCCGCGACTCGTTACTCTATCACAAGAGGAAGCGACTGATCTGGTGACAATCCAGAGCCGACGGTAAAGTCCGGATGGGAGAGGATCATAAGATAAAGGCAGGCGGGTCTATTCCGTATGTCTTTATTGATAACGCCCCCGATGTTTGTCCTGTTTTCTGGACTCACGGGGGTTTTTGGTCTCTATCGAGGGTTTGTATCGACAAGGAGAATGAAAGATGAGTAATGTATCTGCTTCATCCCAAGGCGTGCGTACCGCACCGGTGCGCAGCGGATTCTGGCTGGTGGTTCTGGGGGCGGCCTTATGGGGAGTTGACCCGCTGTTCCGCATTATCCTGCTGAAATCCCTGACTTCGTCCCAGATTGTCCTGCTTGAGCATGTTGTGCTCTTCCTGGTTGCCGCTCCGGTAATGTGGCGCAATCGCGCAGAGCTGAAGGGTGTCCGTCTGCGCCAGGCCGCAGCGCTGCTCGTGGTATCGTGGGGCGGCTCAGCCGTAGCGACCATTCTGTTCACCAAAGCCCTGTCCAGCGGAGACTTCAATGCCGTGCTGCTGCTCCAGAAGCTTCAGCCCTTGTTCGCCATTGGTCTTGCCGCTGTTATTCTAAAAGAACGCCTGCCGCGCAATTTCGCACCGCTGCTTATTGTTGCGCTGGCCGGGACGTACCTGCTGACCTTCGGCTGGACGATTCCCTTCGGCCATGTGAACAGCTTCATGGGCGTAGGAAGCCTGATGGCGCTGGGCGCTGCAGCCCTGTGGGGCGGCTCTACAGTCATGGGCCGTTACCTGCTGGGCTCAATGAAATATGAGACAGTAACCTCACTGCGCTTCATTCTGGCGCTTCCGCTGCTGTTCGTCATTACAAGTATGGAAGGCGCCCCGTGGCAGATGAGCGGCGGAGTAAGCGGTTCGGCGGCAGTTGCCATTAACCTGCTGCTGCAGGCGCTGCTGCCCGGATTGCTCAGCATGCTGCTCTACTACAAGGGACTGAATACGACCAAAGCTTCGGTAGCAACCCTGGCCGAACTCAGCTTCCCGATGACCGGTATTCTGATTAACTGGGTGGTCTATCAGCAGCTTGTAACCCTGCCGCAGATTGTCGGCTTCGCGCTGATCTGGACGGCACTGTTCTTCATCTCCAGTCAGCAGCGGGGTCAGCTGCAGCCGGCCAAACAGAATTAACTTCATAGCGCTGCAGTCTGAGGGGACATACCCCAGGACCCAGCGCATCATAGACAAAGAGGATGTTCCTACACGGCCGCGCCGTCCGGGAACATCCTCTTTGCCTTATAGCAGAAGCAGGGGAAGCCGCCGCTGGAGTGATTTTATTTCACATATGGAGTGACCTTGATGCTCTTGTACCCAAGCTCCTTAAGCTGCGCTGGTGCGATATACAGCCTGCTTGCCGAATTGAAGCTGTTCACAGGGGTGAGGACTGCGTGATTGCTGCCGTTTGTAACTTTGTAGATATAAGCAGCGGAAGGGTCGCCGGTTGCGCTAAGGTTCATGACTTCGATCTTCCAGCCGAGGGCCGCGGCAAGCGGCTTCACCGGTATCCACTCTTGTCCGCCCTTAGTGAATACGGTGGATACATCCACACTTTTTCCGTCCAGATTCAGGTTGTGTTCATAGGCTAAGGTGATCGGCATTTCCGTGACAGGCAGGTCATTCAACAGCATACCCTTAGGGAATGTGACTTCCGGTCTTGAAGATGGAGGAGCAGGGAACAAGGCTTCAAGCTCGCGGGTGTCCTTGACCAGGCGTGACGATCCGTCCTTCAGATTATAGATCCAAGGGAGACGTTTGGGCTCGTTTTTGACATATTGCAGCAGTCCCTTCGTCAAGTTCCAGTTGTTCAAGGTCCCCTTCAGCAGCTCCTGCCGCTTCCCGGTGGACGGATCGTACGTACTGATCACATTCTGCCTGGCAGCCTCATTATATCCGCTCTCAAGCAGCGTATGCTGGTTGATCCACCGGGCATTGTAATACTGCTGAGTAGAATAATAGACGGATACTTTGCCGGTTACGGTATTTCTCAGATACTGATCGTTGAATTTCGCGATATAGCCCTCTGGCTGACGTTCGTAACGGGAACGCTCCAGCACACCCCAGCGGCCGTCAGGGGATAGGGTGTATTCGCTTTTGCGCATAATGGACTGGCTCTGCGTATCGTAGACATAGGCTTGCTCCGGATCATCCATCCCCGTCAATTGCAGGTTCCCGCTGTCACTCTTCCGGAAATGCTGAAAAGCCTCCGGCCATTTACTATAGGTCCCATCCGGCTGCCGGGCAATGACGGCATTGATGAACTGGTTCCCGTCCAATTGACTCACCGAATACAGCTGGACGTTACTGCTCTTGCTGGTATAGGAATCGTATACCTCGATCTTCTCGGCTGCATGTGCTGTGAGCGGCGCAGCGAATGCCATAAGCATCGATGCAGAGAGAACCATCCGTAAGGAGTGGTGCAATGCTTTTCTCATATGACCTTCCATCCCTTCTGTGTAAATAACTGTAACTATAGACGGCTCTGAGGCAGAAAAAGTTTCGGTGGTCCTGCTTACTCACGATGAATTGCGGAGGAGAAGAGTAAAAATAAGCCTTTTTTCCCATACTACCCTTATTCTTGCCGTAGGACCGCATCACACCTGAGCTTAAGGAGGCCCGCAGATGAACACTGATTCTCCGGCTACATCCATATATATCCAGCTTAAGAACCGGGTGACGGTGCCCAAGGGCAAGGGGGTGCTGCTGCGCGATGTCGCTTATCTGATCACTGATCCGCAGTGGCGGGAGCCGCTGTATACACTGCTTGTGCTTCAGCCGAAGGAGAGTGACGGCAATCTGATTCTGATTGATCTGCTGACCGTCATTCCCCGGATTCAGGATGTGTACCCCGATGCGGAGATTCAGCCGATTGGCGAAGGCCGCACCATTGTACAGATTGAAGGTCCGGCTACGGCTGCTAAACCTTCTATAGCCCTGTTCGTTCTGGTCTGGCTGCTGCTGTTCTTCGGCTCGGCGCTGACGATTATGAATTTCCATGCCGATGTCAGCATGCTGGAGGTACAGATCCGGATTGTGGAGATGCTGACGGGACGCAGGGACGAGCATCCTTATCTGTTTCAGATTGCCTATTCGCTGGGCATCGGACTTGGGATGGTGATTTTTTTCAATCATTTGTTCAAAAAGAAATGGAACGAGGAGCCGACTCCCCTTGAGGTGGAAATGTTCCTGTATCAGAAGAATATCGATCAATATGTAATCAACGAGGAGTACCGCAAAATGAAACGCCGCAGTGACGAAGCACCCGGCAGACGGGAGGGGGGCGCATGACCGCACCGCTGTCGCTCGGACTTCATCTGCTGCTCGGGATTGCCGGGGGAATCGCGGTGGGCGGCGGAGTGATTGCATTATTCGTAGTGCTGGACATCATCCCCCGGCTGGCGCAGCTTACCTCCTCCTATGACAAGGTTCACTGGTATGAGGGAGCGATGGTCGGCGGTTCCCTATTGGGAACGGTAAGCGACTTCTGGAACTGGAAAATGGCGGCCGGCCCGCTGATCGAGCTGGGGGTCGGCCTGTTCAACGGCATATTCATCGGCATGCTGGCGGCGGCTCTGACCGAGGTGCTGAATGTTCTGCCGATCCTGGCCAAACGTCTGCATATGACCCATCTGCTGCTTGGTCTCCTGATGGCGATGGTATGCGGCAAGGTGGCAGGGTCATTGTTCGACTGGTTTGTCTATCAACAGTAAAGGGGGCTAGGGAGTGAAGTATATTCACAGCGGTGATCGGGTAGAGACGGATAAAAAGAAAGACCGGTCTGCGCAGCAGAAATCGCCGGAGAAAAAGGCACCGGAGCAGGAAGAGCAACCGGCTGCGTCCCAGAGCGGCAAGGGTCAGGAGCTGGAGGCGTCAGCGGAGCTGGGGGCGGTGACGCGCCCGATTGAGGGCGGGCAGGAGAGCCCATCTGGCTTGGATGCTGCTCCGTCAGATAGTGGCGGGGACGGAAATGAAGTAGCCCAGGCGGCGAATCTTGGAGAAGCTGGTGGCGGTCAGAGTGCGGCATCTGGAGAAGGTGAGGATAGCGGAGGTAAGGACGCTGCAACTGGAGAAGGTGAGGATAGCGGAGGTAAGGACGCTGCATCTGGAGATGGCGGGGCTGTCGGCGGGAAAGATGCTGCGGCTACAGATGATGAGGCCAGTCCAGGGGATGATCCCGCATCCGAGAACGGAGACGATCAGGAATCGTCCGGCGGAGGGATCAAAGGGTTCTTAAGCAGTCTGTTCGGCGACGATGCCGGGCCGGAGGAGCAGGACGGGGACGGCTCCGGCAATATGGATGGACCGATTCAGGAGATGGAAGCTGCAGATGAACTGGGCAAGTCTGGTCAGCCGGAGGAAGCATCTGCGGAATCCGGTATGGGAGACCAGGCAGCAGACGATTCGCAGCAGGGAACACATTTTGCCGGGGATTCTGCCTCCGCCGGTTTTGCAGGCCCGGAATCAGAAGATTCCGAAGGTGCGGGTACACCCGGGCAGACCGGAGCTGCACAGGCAGGGACAGATTATTCAGGAACGGATAATTCAGCTGCGGATTCCGGCGCGGGACAGGGAGCCCATGAAGACGGCAGAGGCCAGTCACAGGATATGGAAGCTTCGGACGAACTGGGCGAACAAAGTGAGGATAAGAGCCATAAAGGCTTTTTTGCCCGATTATTTGGAGATGATGAAGAGCCTGAGGATCAGGAGGACGGTCAGGAAGCTGGTCAGTCCCGGCAGCCGAAGCAGTCCGCCCCTAAGAAGGCCAAAGCCGGTCAGGGAGCGGATTCTGCAAGCAAGCCTGAGGACCCTATGCAGCAAAAAAGGGATAATGAACGCTCCGACTCCCTGGAGCAGTCGATTACCTATTGGCAAGGCAACGACAAGATCCCGCAATCCCTGGCGGATACGAAGAATACACTGACCGAGGTACTTGGGCTGGGCTCCTCCTTCGATATTGTGTTCAGGGAAATGTCCTTCGGCGGGAAAAGCGCTGCGCTGCTCTGCATCAGCGGCTTCGCCAAGGATACGATTATCGATGAAATTCTGAAGCGCCTGACGTATCTGACCCCCGAAAATGTATCGACAGATGTCCTCGCCAGCTTCATGAGTGAATATATTCCCCATGTCCAGGTGGAGAAGGGCGAGCTGTTCAGCGAGAGCATCAACAAAGTGTTAGCTGGCATGAGCGCGATCTTCATTGAAGGGGAATCGCAGGTTATTATCATGGATACCCGTTCGTATCCTTCCCGCAGCCCGGATGAGCCGTCGATTGAGCGGGTGGTCCGCGGATCGCGGGACGGCTTCACAGAGACGCTGCTAAGCAACGTGGCTCTGGTTAGAAGACGTATCCGCGACCCTGGGCTGAAGCTGGAGATGCATCAGATTGGACGGCGGACCCGGACAGATGTCTGCTTAGCTTACATCGATGATATCGTGGATAAGACCCAGGTGCAGGCCGTTACGGATAAGCTGAAAAGCGTCAATCTCGAC
Source organism: Paenibacillus sp. FSL H8-0122 (assembly GCF_038005345.1). Taxonomy (NCBI): domain Bacteria; kingdom Bacillati; phylum Bacillota; class Bacilli; order Caryophanales; family Paenibacillaceae; genus Paenibacillus; species Paenibacillus sp. FSL H8-0122. The sequence continues at coordinate 1,847,138 of NZ_JBBOTB010000001.1, forward strand.
GGCATTCCCCTGGCGGACAAGCAGCTGGAGGAAGCGATTGTCGGCGGCGGCTGGAACCCTTATCCGCTGGTCCGTTATTCGGAACGGCCGGATATCGTCGCTTCCCATCTGCTGGAGGGCCGGGTGGTTGTGTTTGTCGATACTTCCCCGAGTGTCATGGTGCTGCCGACGACGTTCTTTGATCTGTGCCAGCATGCGGAAGAGAACCGCCAGACGCCTTTTATGGGGACTTATCTCCGCTGGGTCCGCTTCATCGGGATCTTTGCATCGATGTTCCTGCTTCCGCTGTGGATGCTGATGGTTCTCCATCCGGAGCTGAAGCCCGGCATGCTTGATTTCATCGGTCCGCAAAAATCTGCCAATCTCCCGCTCATTGCCCAGTTCCTGATCGTTGAGCTGGGGGTAGACCTGCTGCGGATGGCTGCAGTGCATACACCGACGCCGCTCGGCTCCGCGATGGGGCTGATCGCCGCTATTCTGGTCGGTGATATCGCTGTGCAGACCGGTCTTTTTGTCAATGAAGTGGTGCTCTATATGGCGGTGGCCTCTATCGGGATGTTTGCAACGCCGAGCTACGAGCTGGGGCTGGCCAACCGGATTGTCCGGCTTGCGCTGCTGCTGGCGGTGGCTGCTTACGGCATCCCCGGCTTCATGATCGGGACGACGCTGCTGGTGGTGCTGCTGACCACGCACCGTTCGTATAACTCTCCTTACATGTGGCCGTTTATACCATTTAATGCAAAAGCTATGGCGGAGATCCTCCTGCGCCAGCCGGTGCTCAGCTCCAAAACAAGGCCATCCTTCAACAAAACAAGAGATAACACCCGGATGCCTGAGAATAAGGATGCCCCGCGCAAGTCGTAGGAAAATACAAATCAACTGCAAAAAAGTCCATTCAATGGTGTTCCCTCTGTCTGTTATACTGAATATACTGAACAGCCCCGCAATAAGCCGGATCTGTATTCTGAGCATCTGTTTCAGGAACGCATCGGGGCCCCAAATCATATACTAGACAGGGTGGAACGGATAATTCCACAGAAATTGGAGGACTGCGCAATGTTTTTACACGGGACGAGCCGAATCAATGATGCAGGTCATTTGGAGATCGGCGGATGTGATGTAACCGAATTGAAGGCGGAGTATGGAACACCGCTATATATAGTGGACGAGCAATTGGTCCGCCGCCGCTGCCGCGAGTATATGGAGGCGTTCACAGCTTCCGGTCTCGGGTTCCAGGTGGCTTATGCCAGCAAGGCGTTCTCGACAATGGCGATGTGCCGGCTTGCGGATGAGGAAGGTCTGTCGCTGGATGTGGTCTCCGATGGAGAGCTGTATACTGCGCTGCAAGCCGGTTTCCCGGCGGAACGCATTCACTTCCACGGCAATAACAAGACACCGGATGAGATTGAGATGGCGATCGATGCAGGGATTGGCTGCTTTGTCGCCGATAATCTGGTGGAGCTCCGTCTGCTTCAGTCCATTGCCGCCCGCAGAGAAGTGACGGTTAATATTCTGCTGCGCGTGACGCCTGGAGTGGAAGCCCATGCCCATCATGCCTACGCTTCCACAGGACAGACCGACTCCAAATTCGGCTTCGATATCGGTAACGGCTCGGCCCGGGAAGCGGTCAGCCTGGCTGACAGCCTGGCTAATCTGAACCTGCTCGGCGTGCATTCGCATATCGGATCGCAGATTTTTGAGACCGAGGGCTTCCAGCTTGCCGTTGAACGTATTGCCGAGTTCACCCGTACCGTCAAGGAAGAGCTGGGAGTCTCCTTCCCTGTAGTCAACCTGGGCGGAGGCTTCGGAATCCGTTATGTGGACGGCGACACGCCGCTGCAGGTGTCCGAATATGTCGCAGCCATCACAGATGCAGTGAAGACCCACTTCACCGGCATTAACGATTCGCTGCCGCAGATCTGGGTGGAGCCGGGCCGCAGCATCGTAGGGGATGCCGGAACGACTCTGTACACGGTTGGAACCAGCAAGGAAATTCCGGGAGTGCGCAAATATGTAGCTGTTGACGGCGGCATGACCGATAATCCGCGTCCGGCCCTGTATGAATCCAAGTACGAAGCGCTGCTGGCAAGCCGTGCGACTGAGCCAAACGTGGAGAAGGTATCCATCGCCGGCAAATGCTGCGAGAGCGGCGATATGCTGATCTGGGACGTTGAGCTGCCTAAGGTGGAGAGCGGCGATCTGCTGGCTGTGGCCTGCACAGGCGCGTACAATTACTCCATGGCCAGCAACTACAACCGTATCCGCCGTCCGGCAGTGGTGTTCGTGCAGAACGGGCAGAGCGATCTGGTTGTACGCCGCGAGTCCCATCAGGACATTGTTGCCAATGATATTGTGCCTGCACGGATTGCCAAACAAGCCGTTACGAAATAAGAAGACTATAGGGTTGTACTATAGCGGCAGGCGGGAAGACTTCCCGCTTGCTTTGCTTTGTGCCCCGTTTCATAGTAAACTAATAAACGAGTTCTACATCTGTCATTTCGAAAGGGGTCATTTACATATGGCTAAGCAAGCGAAAATTACACTCGAAAACGGCGGTGTCGTGCTGATCGACTTGTTCGATCAGGATGCGCCTAATACAGTAGCAAACTTTGAGAAGCTGGCAAAAGACGGCTTCTACAACGGATTGTTGTTCCACCGCGTGATTCCAGGCTTCGTAGCCCAAGGTGGCTGCCCGAATGGAACAGGCACCGGCGGTCCTGGCTACACCATCAACTGCGAGATCAACCCGAACAAGCACGAGCGCGGCTCCCTGGCTATGGCCCATGCCGGCAAGAACACAGGCGGAAGCCAGTTCTATATCGCTTACGCTCCACAGCCGCACCTGGACGGAGTACACACGGTATTCGGTAAAGTGGTTGAGGGCATGGATCTGGTTGACGCTTTCAAAGGCCGCGACAAGATGACGACCGTTGAAATTGTAGAAGCTTAATACAAGCACTCCATTGACGCTATAGGGGGAGGTTCTCCTCTTCCTAAGGCATCGCCGAAGCACCCGGCTGGGTTATCCAGCCGGGTGCTTTTTGCCGTGCGGGGAATTGTACAAATAGTAGTTGGATTTCCTCCACTCTATTTACCTGCCAAGTTTCCGGCTGGCTGCGGCACGGCGGTTCATGTACAGCTCCGGCAGCTTGAAGAAAATCAGGAACATCAGGAGGAAGATGACGAAGGCAAAGCCTTCTTCAACCAGCAGATAGTAGGGATAAGGGCCGAAATAGTCCAGTACCGAGAACGTGCTGGGCTTGCGCATCAGGAACATATAGTTGGAATCCAGCAGCTTATTGGCGGCGTAGACACACGCGGCGACAAGGTTCAGGCAGAGCATGGTGAAGAACAGCGAGCGCCAGGCGGGCTTATATCCTTCGACCCAGGTCATGTACAGGGACGCGAGTATGATCGACCCGTGGGCGATGAAGAAGAGCAGGAAGCGAAAATGCGGAAACGGATAGACCAGATTAGGGGTAAGCAGGGCGATGAATGCACCGCCGATCCCGGCAAAATAAAGAAAGCTGTACAGCAGCCTGCTGCGTGTGAGCAGCATCACGATCGACAGAAGCAGGGTAATTCCGCATAGTTCCAGCGGCAGGGAGGAGCTGCGGCTCCAGCTGTCATGGGACAGATACCAGACATGCAGGCCTCCCTCAGAAGCAGCCAGCAACAGGATCAGCAGCAGGCGTATGCCTAACCGCAGGCCGGACCTGTTGCGCAGGGCGAAGCGGGCCCAAAAGAGCGCCAGGCAGCATAGGGCAATAACGGACAGCGCAACGAGATGGGAGGCGGAGAGCATGACGAAATCGCTGTCACGGGCACGGTCCCAGAATAAAGTACGGTTCACTTGGAATCTCTCCTTGAATCCTGAATTAACGGTTGCATAATAATTTCTTTAATTTTAACCATTTCTGATTCTAAAGTTCTACTCTTAGGTGATATAAGTATATATCGTCTGTAGTGGGCAGAAAAGTCAGGTTTACTAGTTTATTTACATAAGATGGACTCTTAGCCCGTATACATAACGAAACTTCAGGTGGAGTGTGTCCTTACCGGTGCGTTCAGCAGCCATCTTTTTAGCAGGTATGCTTCAAATCATTCAATCGATAGAACGGGGGCTTATGGGAAATGGTGAAAAAAAGAACAAGCCTGGCAGTGATCCTGGTCATGTTATTTGTGCAATTGGTCTCAGGGCTGGGCTTCACCCAGCAGGCTACAGCGGCGGCCATTGAACAGGACCAGGACATTATTACCAGTGTATCCATGGCGGTATATGGTCCGGATGGACAGACGGTGACAGGCAGTGTGTATGATGTGGATTCCACCGTGAGGCTGGACTATACCTGGTCGCTTCCTAACGGCCACGGCTATAGCCAGGGAGACACCTTTGCTTTCCAGCTTCCCGAGCAGTTCCAGCTCTTCAATGACATTCAGGGCGGACTGGAATCGGACGAAGGGACGGTAGGCACATTCACGGTCAGCCAGGCTACCCATCAGGTAGTGATGACATTTAACGATTACATCGAGAGCCATGCCAATGTGCAGGGGACCTTACGTATTAATACCCAATTTGACAAAAAAGTGATCAGCGGCAGCACCGTCCAGCAGATTCTGTTCCCGGTGAACGGCGGGGTCCAGACGATTACAGTATCATTCAAGCCTACTGTAGGCTCGACGATTACCAAGAAGGGAGTCTCCAGCGGCTTCAACGCAGATCATATTGACTGGACCGTCGATGTGAACAAAAGACTGGAGCCGGTAAGCGGCGCGGCTGTGACTGACCCGATTCCTGACGGGCTGGCACTGGACAGCACGGTTACGCTTGCCGTGTACCAGCTGAATGTTCAGCTTGACGGCACAGTTACGCAAGGCCAGCTGGTAGACAGCAGCAAATATACTGCCGGCGTCTCCGGCGGGACGCTGAAGCTTCAGTTCACGGACCCTGTGATTACAGGGGCATACCGTATCGTTTATACTACGCAGGTAGTGAGTGATAACTTGTCCAGCTTCACCAATACGGCAACCTTCACAGGGGACGGCCGTGACCCGGTAAGCGCTTCGGATACAGTAGTTATTGAACGGGGCGGCAGCCTTAACAAAAAAGTAATCCGTTATGACTGGGGCACTCAGACCATTAACTGGGCTATCGAATACAACTACAATAAGCGGACGATCTCCCCGGAGAACGCGGTGTTGACGGATGTGTTCAACAGCTCCCAGATGCTCCTGGAGAACTCGGTGCGGATCTATCCGGTTACGCTGAATGCAGCCGGAGAAGCTGCCAAGGGCACGGCTCTGAATGCAGGCAGTGATTACACAGTCACGCCTGTCAACGGCGAATCCGGCAACGGATTCAGACTGGAGTTCAAGAATACGGTGAAATCGGCTTATCTGATCGAATATACGACCAAAGCCGCAGACCGTGTGTTCAAAGATACGAATATTACCAACACTGTCTCTGACAGCACCTATAGCAGCAACGCTACTCAACTGATCCGGCCTATTATTATCTATAAGAATCTGTCCGGGGTGGATTACAACAAACACACCACCGACTGGAAAATCACGTTCAACGGGGACAATTATCCAATGAACGAAGTGGTGGTTACAGACAGCTTCCCGCAGGGAGGACAGAAATACATCTCAGGTTCACTGGTGGTCCGTACACTATCCGGCACAGTGATCCCTCCATCGGCCTATACCCTGATTGTGAATTCACCGGCTCAGCCTAATAAAGGCTTCCAGGTAAAGTTTAATGCACCGGTTACAGGTACTTATACCATTAGTTATCAGACGGAATTCAGCAATGACTGGCTTACCGGCAATACGAGTGATTTCATCAACGTGGCCCGGATTGACTGGAAGGACAGCCAGAACAAGGCACAGTGGACAGAAGCCAGCGGGAAGTTCATTCCTAATTCCGAGGTGAAGAACAACGGGTTCAAATCCGGGGCGTATGATGCTTCTGCCAAGGAGCTGACCTGGACCGTAGGCGTCAATTACAACAGCAAATCCATTGCCGATCCTGTAGTGACGGATGTACTGGGTGACGGACAGTCTCTGGTACCTGGCTCACTTAAGGTATACAAGATGAATATTGCCAAGGATGGAACGCATAGCCCAGGCGCTGAGGTGGACGGCAATGAGTTCAGCTATAGCGTGGGCAGCGGCAATGAGCTGAAGGTTGATTTTGACACAGCCATTAATTCGCCTTATTACATCGTATTCAAGACCAGCCTGGCCGGACAGCTAATCGGAACCAAGGTAGCCAATACAGCGAACCTGCTGGACGGCACGAAGAAGGTCTCCAAGGATTTGAAGGCCACGGTAGATATCCCGCACGGGGATGAATATGTATTCAAAGACGGCGCGCAGAATGGAGATAAGCTGAACTGGACCATTGCGATCAACCGCACCCAGTCCCATGTAAAAGATGCCGTGATCACCGATGTGCCAAGCACGAATCAGATCCTGCTGCCGGACAGCTTCCAGCTGTACCGTACGGTTACGGCCGTGAACGGCGAAGTGACAAAGAGCGGTCCTGCACTTCAGAAGGATACTGATTACACCTTAACGATCAGTGCCGATGCACAGGGCAGACAGTCCTTCGTCTTAAGATTCCCTGGTGACATCCATTCCGCTTATGTGCTGGAATATCAGTCGCTGATCGTTGCGAACACTGGCGATAAGCTGGTTAACTCCGTGAGCTTCAGCGGCAATAACGTTAAGCTTATCACCAAGGAGACGACCAAGGAGATTATCGTAGGAGTGTCCAGCGGTTCGGGAACAGGCAGCGGCGTCAGAGGGACGCTTAATGTCTTCAAGCTGGAAGCAGGCAATGTTGCAAAACCGCTGGCGGGAGCTACCTATGAGCTATACCGCCTGAACGGAAATGACCGGGTGCTGGTGAATACCCGCACCACTGATGCAGCAGGCATCGCGGCATTCAACAATCTGTGGCTGGGCAGTTATGTCCTGATTGAAACAATAGCACCACAGGGCTATGTGCTTGATTCCACCGAGCATCCGGTGACGATCGGCTCATCCGCTGTGCTGAATCTTACCTTGTATAATAAGCTGGCGGAGCAGCCAACGCCGACAGTAACACCAACGCCGACTGAGACACCTGTGCCGACTGAGACACCTGTAGAGACCACTGTTCCGACTACAGTTCCATCGCCGGTGCCTACAGATTCTACGGGGCCAGGGGCCACACCTGTTCCGACATCGCCTGACGGAGGTCCGGTATTTACTCCGGTACCAACACCAGCCGGTACGTTCGAACCGGGAGTCATTATCGATGAGCCACAGATTCCTGCAGGACCAGGCTTGCCGGGAACGGCGCAGCCATCTGCACCGGCACCAACTGTTACTCCGGTACCGGCAGCGCCTGAAGTGGTAACGCCAATCGACGATAATATCCCGCTGGGCAATCCGGAAGTAGATGTTGAAGACGATCCGGTTCCGCAAGGGACGGTCTCGGGTACAAGCGACGGCAGCGGCAGGCTGCCGCAGACCGGAGAGAGCAGCCCGCTGCCGATCTACCTGACGGGTGCAGGCCTGATTCTGGGCGGCTTTATCCTCAGCCGGGTATTCCGCAGAACACGCAAGCAGGACTAAGCAGAATTAGAGCAGCAGGATAGGGTTCCAATAGCTTAACATGTAAAAAAGGAGCGATTCTCCGTTATTGGAGACTCGCTCCTTTGCGTTTTTTAGAAAATTAGGTACTTCACATCCCGCTTAAACAGGGAGCGTCCATCCAAGTGCACACGTTAATCCTACTCCACTTATTTATTTTTCTGCTTGCAGGTTGCTATAAATGCTATAATAATTTCAAATTCAAAGTTTCGGAGGGATGGTTCGTCATGTGGAAGGAATTCAAAAGCTTCGCCATGAAAGGTAATGTACTTGATCTGGCGGTTGCCGTAATCATTGGAGCGGCATTCGGCAAAATTGTTACCTCGCTGGTGGGAGATATTATTATGCCGCTTATCGGTCTGATCAGCGGAGGTATTGATCTGAAGGAACTTAGCTTTGGTATAGGAGATGTTGCGGTAAAATACGGCATGTTCCTCCAGACCGTAGTCGACTTCTTCATTATTTCCTTCTCCATCTTCATGGTGGTGAAGCTGAGCAGCCGATTCAGACGCAAGGAGACCGTCAAGGTTGAGGTGGTGGAGACACCCGCCCCGGCACCGGATATCCTCCTGCTGACGGAAATCCGCGATCTGCTGAGAGCGGACAAGCAGCGTGAGACGGGTGTATAAGGGAATTAAGTTACATAAATATAGTAAATTTCCGAAGCACACTTGCATTTCATCCGGCGAAGTGATAATTTTGTTGTAGGCTTAACTTGGTATTCAACTGAATAGATCAATCCTTCAGGGCAGGGTGTGATTCCCTACCGGCGGTGATGCTGTTGGAGCTGGCTTAATAATTGCTGCTTCAGATGCTCAGTCCGCTACCCGCTTCGTATGATATTGCTACGGACGGTGGACCCGGTGTAATTCCGGGACCGACAGTATAGTCTGGATGGAAGAAGGAGAGATTCACGCGCCGCGCTTGCAACAGGCGGCCGAGCAGCAGTGTTCTCGGAACTTATGTGCGAACTTTCACAATGCCGGAGGTCCGGCGTTTATTTACGCATATATTCTTTGCTGCGATCACCTCTCGTATATCCCGTCTTGAACTCCTCCTGGAGATTGAGACGGGTTTTTCTGTTTAGGGTTTGGTACACATGAAGACTACAGCCTTGGGATAGGAGGCAAGACATGGAGAAGATGAACGATGAGTTTTACATGTCCCTTGCGCTGGATATGGCGGAGCGGGCACAGGGCCAGACGGGAATTAATCCTGTGGTCGGCTGCGTAGTCGTGAAGGACGGCGCCATGATCGGGATTGGAACCCATCTGCAGCGCGGAACCGGACACGCCGAGGTGCATGCGCTCAATATGGCAGCCGGTAAAGCGCAAGGCAGTACAGCCTATGTTACGCTGGAGCCTTGCAGTCATTACGGCATTACGCCTCCTTGCAGCCAGCGTCTGATCGATGAAGGCGTGGCCAGGGTGGTTGTCGCCTGTGAGGACCCCAACCCTCAGGTTGCAGGCCGGGGAATCGCGATGCTGCGCGAGCAGGGGATTGATGTTGAAGTAGGTCTGCTGCGGGGCCGGGCGCTGCGGCTGAACGAGAAATTCATCAAGTATATTTTGACGAAGCGGCCGTTCATAACCTTGAAGAGCGCCAGCACACTGGACGGCAAAATCGCCACCCGGACCGGAGACAGCAAGTGGATCTCGAATGCAGAGGCACGGGAGATTGTACATACCCTGCGTCACCGCCATCAGGGGATTATGGTAGGGGTGAACACGGTGATTACCGATAACCCTTCGCTGACAACTAGACTGAATGTACCCGGACGCAATCCGGTGCGGATTATCATTGACTCCTCGCTGCGCCTGCCGCTGGACAGCGCTGTGGTCAAGGACGGACTCGCGCCTACGGTGGTTGTGACGACAGAGGCAGCCGATCCTGACCGCAGAGCAGCGCTGCTGGCTGCAGGGGTAGAGGTGATTGCTGCGGGCAGCGGTCCGCGTGTGGATCTGCAGGCGGCTATGGCTGCGCTCGGTGCAATGGAGATTGGGTCCATTCTGCTGGAAGGCGGCGGAACGATGAATGGGGCGATGCTTGCGGAGGGACTGGTTGACCGGGTAGTCCTCTTCTTCGCTCCGAAGATTGTCGGCGGCGGCGCGCAAGCAGCGGGTACCTTCGACTTCGGGGGTGTGGAGCTGATGCGTGATGCCATCCAGCTTGAAGGATTGGAAGTGGAAGTGCTCGGGGATAATGTGTGTATCAGCGGCACCCCGGTTCCTCTGCAGTAACCGAATATTCAGGAAGGAGGGATGGTATGTTTACCGGCTTAATTGAAGAGGTGGGAGTCCTGCGCAGCGTCACCAGCGGCGGGGAGATGATGGTGCTGAATATCGGCGCCTCGCTCATTATGGGAGATCTGAAGATCGGTGACAGTGTGGCGGTCAATGGGGTCTGTCTTACGGCAACCTCACTTGGAGACCATCATTTCACCGTAGACGTTATGCCCGAGACCTACCGCAACAGTACGCTCAAGGAGCTGCGCACCGGGTCCAAAATGAATCTGGAACGCGCCATGGCGGCCGGCGGACGCTTCGGAGGGCATATTGTCCAGGGACATGTGGATGGAACCGGTGAGATCCGCAGCGTCAGGCGCGATCAGAATGCAGTGGTGTTCGAGATTGCCCCGGACCGCAAATCCCTGTTCAAATTCATTATTCCCAAAGGCTCCATTACGATAGACGGCATAAGCCTTACGGTTGTGAAGACGGAAGCTGCAACCTTCACCGTATCGATTATCCCGCACACGCTGGGAGAGACGGTACTGGCCCACAAGCGGGCGGGAGACCGGGTGAATATTGAATGTGATGTGCTCGGTAAATATGTGGACCATCTGCTCCATTACGGTTCGCGTGCGGGCAATGAAGAGGATGGAGGAAGCTCGAAGATCAGCCATGATTTTTTGGCGGCCAACGGGTTCGTATAATCTATAGATCAGGCATAAGGCAAGCCGTCAGGCAAGCGTATAGCCATTAGGAGGACAGTAATATGAGCCAGCAAGCTGATAAGGATAGTATTCTAGACCCGATTGAAGATGCGATATACGACTTAATGCGCGGTAAGGTCGTTATCGTTGTAGATGATGAAGACCGTGAGAATGAAGGAGACTTCGTCGCTCTGGCGGAACGGGCTACCCCGGAAGTGATTAACTTCATGATTACCGAAGGACGCGGCCTGGTCTGCGTACCGATCACAGCAGAGCGTGCAGAGGAGCTGGACCTGCATCCGATGGTGTCCCAGAATACCGATAATCATGGTACGGCGTTCACGGTATCTATTGACCACGCGGATACGACGACCGGCATCTCGGCCGGTGAACGCTCCCAGACGATTAAGGCCATGCTGGACCCGAAGGCGAAGCCGGCCGACTTCCGCAGACCGGGGCATATGTTCCCGCTGATCGCCAAAAAAGGCGGAGTTCTGCGGCGTTCCGGGCACACGGAGGCTGCTGTGGATCTGGCCCGCATGTGCGGGGCTTATCCGGCAGGTGTCATCTGTGAAGTGGTGAAGGTGGACGGTACGATGGCCCGCCTGCCTGACCTGATTGAGATCGCTAAGAAGCATGATCTTAAGCTGATCAGCATCAAGGACCTCATTCACTACCGTAACGAGAAGGAGCATCTGGTTACCCGTGAGGTAGCAGTGAATCTGCCGACAGATTTCGGTGATTTCCAGACCATTGCCTATACGAATGAGGTGGATGACAAGGAGCACGTTGCCCTTGTTAAAGGCGATATCTCCGGGGATGAGCCGGTACTCGTACGTGTGCATTCCGAGTGCCTGACCGGCGATGTGTTCCATTCGCACCGCTGCGACTGCGGCCCGCAGTTCGAAGCGGCGCTGCGCCAGATTGAAGAAGCCGGCAGGGGTGTACTCCTCTATATGCGCCAGGAGGGCCGGGGCATTGGCCTGATCAACAAGCTGCGCGCCTACAAGCTGCAGGAAGAAGGGCTGGATACTGTGGATGCCAACCTGAAGCTGGGCTTCGCGGCGGATCTGCGGGATTATGGCATCGGGGCACAGATTCTTAAGGATCTCGGCATCCGCCAGATCCGGCTGCTGACCAACAATCCGCGCAAGATCAAGGGGCTGGAAGGCTATGGCCTTGAGGTGGTGGAGCGCGTAGCGATCCAGATGCCGGAGAATAAGGACAATACCAATTATCTGCATACGAAGCAGGCGAAGCTTGGGCATCTGCTGAATTTTGACAAGATCGAACAGAATGAGAATACCAAAATTTAATCATAGATTTCCTATCCTATACACGAAGGGTTGATGAGTAGCATGCCGAATTATTTTGAGGGACATTTAGTATCTGAGGGCTTGAAATATGGGGTTGTCGTAGGACGTTTCAATGAGTTCATTACCAGCAAGCTGCTCTCCGGGGCACTTGATGCCTTCAAACGTCATGGAGTCGCCGATGATGAAGTGGATGTGGCCTGGGTACCGGGCGTATTCGAAATTCCGCTGATCGCCCAAAAAATGGCCGAAAGCGGCAAATATGACGCCGTTATCACGCTGGGCACCGTCATTCGCGGATCTACAACACACTATGATTATGTGTGCAACGAGGTTGCGAAGGGCGTAGCGGCGATTAATCTTAAGACGGGTGTTCCAACCATTTTCGGTGTGGTTACGACGGAGAATATCGAACAGGCCATTGAGCGCTCGGGGACCAAAGCCGGCAATAAAGGCTGGGATGCAGCGACTGCCGCTATCGAAATGGCTAACCTGAATAAGCAGTTCAAATAATACGCCTCTTGACGAAAGAGCGTAAATCGTGCTTATTTATAGGTATGAGAAGAAAGCATGATCATAGATCTTTCTACTTGTGTAGCGTCCTTGCGGCGCTGCACTTTACTTTTTTTGGGCTGGAGGAAACCGCGTGACTGTATTGTACAAGCTGGAGACGTTCGAAGGTCCGCTCGATCTGCTCTTGCATCTGATTGACAAGGCGGAAATCGACATCCAGGACATTCCGGTCAGCGAGATCACCGAGCAGTATATGGAATTCCTACAGGGAATGAAGGAGCTGGAGCTGGATATCACGAGTGAATTTCTGGTGATGGCTGCCACTCTCCTGTCGATTAAGAGCAAAATGCTGCTGCCGAAGCCGCCCGTCATTGAAATCGAGGATTTCGATTATTATGAGGATGACGGCTATGATCCGCGTGCGGAGCTGGTGCAGCGACTGATTGAATACCGTAAGTTCAAGAGCATTGCGGTGCAGCTGCTGGATATGGAGAGCGAGCGCAGCCTGATTTTTACGAAGGAGCCGGAGGATCTGGGCCCCTTCGTCCCTGCGCAGACGGACAATACACTGAAGGGTCTGCATACCGCCGATCTGATCGCTGCGTTCCGCAAGGCGCTAAGCAAGGCTGCCCGGCGCACCTCGTACCAGCGGATTACCCGGGATGAGATCTCGGTAAAAGACCGTATCCGTGATGTATCCGAAGCGCTCCAGCGCAAAGGGATCGGCGGCAGAATGCGCTTCTCTTCCCTGCTGCATGAGGAGATGGACCGGCATGAGATTGTGACCACCTTCCTGGCCATCCTGGAGCTGATGAAGATGAAGGCCATTTACTGCTACCAGGAGAAATTATTTGAGGATATTGTGATGGAGTGGAGAGGAGGAGAGGATGTCAGTGGACTACAACACGCTGAAATCAATTATTGAAGGCCTGCTGTTTCTCTCAGGGGATGAAGGCCTGTCGGTCCGGCAGATTGCCGAGATTACCGAGCAGCGGCCTGATCTGGCTACAAGAGCGCTGGATGACTTAAGAGAGGATTACCACTCGCAGAGCCGTGGCCTTCAGGTGGTCCAGATTGCCGGGAATTACCGGCTGGCGACACTCCCGGAGCATGCGCAGTATTTCGAACGTCTGGCGTATTCGCCCTCCAGGTCGTCCCTGTCCCAGGCGGCGCTGGAGACACTTGCCATTGTCGCTTACCGCCAGCCTATTACGAGAGTGGAGATTGAGGAGATCCGGGGCGTCAAATCCGAACGGGCCATCCATACGCTGGGCAACAAGGATCTGATCCACGAGGTGGGCCGGGCGGAGGCTGTCGGGCGTCCGATTCTGTACGGCACGACCAAGTCCTTCCTGGACAGCTTCGGGCTGGCCAGCCTGAAGGAGCTGCCGGAGCCGTCGAACTTCGACACCTCCGAGGGTCTGGAAGAGGAGACCCAGCTGCTGTTCAGCAAGCTGGACAGCCAGATGACTTTTGATGAGCAAGAATAACGCAGCGGGCTGCCGCTGTGACAGAGATGCCGTTGTCCCTTCGGGGGCAGCGGCATTTTTTCATGAAAAAATGGAGAAGTTTGCGAAATCACCGAATGTTATCCAGCCGTAATTGCCATACTAATCCAGAGGCTCCATGTTTATTATTCTAAAGTCTGCTTGGAGGTTAACCGTGTGACGTTATGGCTGGCAATACCCTTAGTCCTGCTGCTGCTCGTTGTTCTGCTGTTCCTGCTGGCTCTGGCGTCATCGATTCATTTTCATTTTCGTGTCCGCAGGCTGGGTAAGGATGACCGCATCGAATTCGATATCAGAGCTGTGTATGGCCTCGTTAAATTTCATTATGAGGTGCCTGCGCTGGTCTTCCAGAGCCTTGAACAGGGAATTAAACTCAAGGTGGAGAAAACCGGAATCGCACCGGTGAAGCTGGATAGCGAGAAGGAAGGGCAGGTCGATAAGGAATCTGTGACGCAATGGCTAAAGAATGTACGCACTGCGCTACATGCCACCCGCGGTCTGAAAAAATGGCTTAAAGACACCCTGTCACATATTCAAATCACCAAGCTGGACTGGTCCACAGACTTCTCTCTGGGGGAGGCCGCAACGACCGCCACGGCGGTGGGGGCCTTATGGGGACTGAAGTGGACGATGATCGGCGTGCTCTCCCGTATGGTCAGACTGGTGCATAAGCCGGGAATATTTGTGGCGCCTGTCTTCCGGGATCAGCCGTCTTTTGCAACGGAAGCCGTGTGCAGCGGCAAGCTGTCCGCCGGATATGCGCTCTATGCGGGGCTTCTCCTGCTGCGGCGCGCCTCGAAGGTGGAAGGCGGTCTGGGCCGGTGGAAGAAATTGCTCAGCCGTGAACATTCCTAAATAATCTACATACTCCAATCTATAGTGGGCAAGATAAATACTGCAGGTACATTTATATACACACGAGGAGGAGACAAACAATGTCAGATCATCCGATTCAAGGTCTCATGCAGACCGCAATGGAGAATATTAAAGGCATGGTTGATGTAAATACAATTGTAGGAGATCCGGTTGAAACGCCCGATGGCACGGTCATTCTGCCAATTAGCAAGGTGACGTTCGGCTTCGCAGCTGGCGGCAGTGATTTCAGGGTGGAGGATGACGGTCCGGGCGTCAACAGCAGCGGGTCCGGTGTCAAAATGCTACCCTTCGGGGGCGGCAGCGGGGGCGGCGTGTCTATTCGTCCAATCGCTTTTCTGGTCGTTGGCAGGGAAGGGGTACATATTGTGCCGCTGGATAATCAGACTCATCTGTTCGAGAAAATTATTGATGCCACGCCTAATCTGCTCGACAAAATTCAGAATATGTTCCAGCCCGGCATGGTTCCCGAAGCTTCAGATATTCCTGGCTCCAAGGTAACCAAAACCGTTGTGGAGACCGGGTCCGGCTCGTCTGACCATTCGTCAACACATTAGATTGAGCGAATTAAGCAAAGTATGAATTGTCAGGGATATCACCTAAGAGGGTGGTATCCCTTTTTTGCCGGATGATGGAGGATAGGACATACCTGCCCCATGCCCCGCATACACTTGTACAACCAGGCAAGACTGATGAACCGTTGCGTAAGGAACGGATAAGAAGCCGGAGGATGAACATGAAGACATTAACCCGAAAATCTATGCTGTCCTTACTGTTGTGTGTGCTGCTGCTTGCGCTGGTGCCGGTGTCTGCCGTTAGTGCAGAGAACCGTTCGATCTCTACCCATGCCAGGGCGGCGGCGCTGAT
Organism: Paenibacillus sp. FSL H8-0122; assembly: GCF_038005345.1. Classification (NCBI taxonomy): domain Bacteria; kingdom Bacillati; phylum Bacillota; class Bacilli; order Caryophanales; family Paenibacillaceae; genus Paenibacillus; species Paenibacillus sp. FSL H8-0122. The sequence goes on from NZ_JBBOTB010000001.1 coordinate 1,862,791, forward strand.
TGATGTGACATCCGGAAGAATTCTGTACAGCAGCCGCGGGGATGAACCGATGCTGATTGCCAGTCTGACCAAAATTATGACCGCCCTTGTGGCGATAGAGAACAGCGATATTACGTCGAAGGTCAAGGTTGGTAAAAATGCTTTTGCCAAGGAGGGCTCCTCCCTGTACCTGAAGCTGGGCGAGGAAATGACGCTGAAGGATATGCTGTACGGGCTGATGCTGCGCTCCGGCAATGATGCGGCAACTGCAATCGCCGAGCATGTCGGCGGTTCGGAGCAGGGGTTCGTCTATCTGATGAACGCCAAGGCGCAGGAGCTGAATTTGAAAAATACGCATTTTGCCAATCCGCATGGATTAGATGCAGAAGGCCACTTTTCCAGCGCGAATGATCTGGCCGTATTGACCGCATATGCGATGCATAACCCGGTATTCAAGGAGATCGTAGCCACCAAAGAGAAGACGGCGGACAATCCCTATGAGAAATGGGACTATAAATGGAGCAACAAGAATAAGATGCTGCGCCTCTACGAAGGAGCGGACGGGGTGAAGACGGGGTATACCAAAAAAGCGCTGCGCTGCCTGGTCAGCTCCGCTACAAGGGACGGGCAGCAGCTCGTGGCGGTTACGCTGAACGACGGCAATGACTGGAACGACCATTCCTCGCTGCTGGACTTCGGCTTCAACCATTATCCGCTGAAGACGCTGGTCGAGCGGGGCGAGGCCGTCAAAGGCTACAGTCTGGTGACCAGCAAGGCCTTCGCGTATCCGCTTGGTCAGGGGGAGGAAGCAAGACTCGTTAACAAGCTGGTGCTTAATGCGGAAGCGCAGGCTGCTGAGAGTGGTAATGCTGCGGGTACGGGGAGTGCAGGTGCAGGCTCCGGTGTAAGTGCAGGTGCGGGCAGGGCAGGTATGAATGCCAGCGGGAGTGAGGGCGGAAGCAGTACAGAAGCGGGTGCTAACGGGAGTGAGGGCGATGTTAACTTCGGTTTCAGGGGTGTGATTATTCTGCAGCTGGGAGATGAGGAGATCGGGCGGGTTCCGGTGTATACGCCTGGCCAGCTCCCGCCGGAGACCTCACCATATGTGGAAAAATACAACGCTGCAAGCGCTAATGCCTATCCGGCGGGCAATTGGCTGCAGGCCTTCGGCAGTGCGCTGCGGGCGCTGTTCCACATGGGGGAATAGTGAAGCTGTTCAGTTAGTCAGAGTATAAAGAATGAACCGGGGGAGGGGATACCGATGTTAAATGGAATCTGGCTGGGGATGATTCTGATCGGGTTTGGCTTTGCGGCAGTGAACGGACGGATGAACGAGTTCACCGCCGCCGTATTCGATGGTGCGAAGAGCGGGGTGACCGTCAGCTTCGGGCTGATCAGTGTGCTGGTGTTCTGGCTGGGCATTATGCGGATTGCTGAGGATGCCGATCTGCTGAAGAAAATCTCCAAAGTGCTGGGTCCCGTAGTCTCCTTTCTGTTCCCGGATGTGCCCAAAGGTCATCCCGCGATCGGCTACATTCTCTCCAATATGAGCGCCAACCTGCTGGGGCTGGGGAATGCAGCCACTCCGATGGGCATTAAGGCGATGCAGGAGCTGCAGACGCTGAACCCGGATAAGGAGACCGCGACGCCGGCCATGTGTACCCTGCTTGCGCTGAACACTGCCAGCATCACTCTAATTCCGGCGACGCTGATTGCGATCCGGCTGAATTACGGATCGGCGGACCCGGCGGCCATCGTCGGGACCACACTGGCGGCGACGGCCGTGGCTACCCTGGCGGCGATTGCTGCGGACAGGCTGTTCCGCCGCCTGACCCTGCTCCGCAGGCCGCCCGGACCGCCGCCGGTCCTGAAGGCCGGGAGCGGCCCGGCAAACGGGAGCGGGGCGCTCCCACATTCTTCGGTGAAAGGGTGACCGTCCGTGTTACAACTGATCAGTCTGATCTCTGCCTGGGCGATTCCGGTCATGGTTACCTTTATTCCGCTGTATGCCTTCACGCGCAAGGTTCCGGTCTATGAATCTTTCGTGGAGGGGGCGAAGGATGGCTTCGGTACCGCGATCGCGATTATCCCCCATCTGGTCGGCATGCTGGTGGCGATCAGTGTGTTCCGCGCGTCCGGTGCGCTGGACTTCCTGATGGGCTTTGTAAGCCCTCTGATGGAGGGACTGGGTATTCCGTCAGAGGTGCTTCCGCTCGGTCTCCTGCGCCCGCTGACGGGCACTGGATCACTCGCCTATACTACAGACCTGATCCGCGTCCACGGCCCGGACTCTCTCATCGGTATGATTGCTTCTACTATACAGGGCAGCACAGACACCACCCTGTATGTGCTGACTGTCTATTTCGGCGCCGTAGGCATCCGCAACGGCCGCTATGCCCTGAAGGTGGGCCTGTTCTCGGACATCGTCGGCTTTATAGCTGCGATTGCCGTTTGTCTGCTGGTGTTCGGGTAGGAGGCAGGTTGATAGATGGATTTCCTCCACCTGCTGCTAGACGAATGAACGTTGTGAAGACAACAGTTGGAAAAATGCCGCTTAATTATACGTATTCTCGCTAAAGTGATGAAATTAAACAAATTAAATGCCCTTTTTCCACCTGCTTCAGCCAACTTCCCCGAAACTCATAAATTACGATACATTTATCCAATTGTTTGCTTTCAGGAGAGTGGAAATTAAGGGTATTAGTGCACCCGATTCCGGCAAAAGTTGGCCAAATGAGCGAATGAAGGGTATTAATGCACCTGATTTCAGGAAAAGTCGGCTGGATGGGTGAATGAAGGGTATTAATGCACCCGATTCCGGCAAAAGTTGGCCAAATGAGCGAATGAAGGGTATTAATGCACCTGATTTCAGGAAAAGTCGGCTAGATGAGCGAATGAAGGGTATTAATGCACCTGATCACTTCCCTGGCAACCTGCCGCCAGTGGTTGCGGTTCTCAAGCGCTGCCCCGCAGCCGCTTGCCCTACAGTCCTCACCCCCTTCCGGGAGGTGAGGACTGTTTGTTATTAGGTTTGCCCGTGCGTAGACGGAGTAACGGAGAGGAATTTTGGAACTGGAGGAGCGCCAGCGTCCGCCTTTAAAGTTGGATTTCTACTGCCGCAGGGCAGTCAAATCAAGGAAATCCAACTTTAACAGCGGCCGGAAGTCCAAACATTCCCTGGAGTTACGATTAGTCAACGCTTTTATTCGCTCTCATCCTGCTCCTCAAACATTTTAACAAACAATCCTCACCGCCCGCCCCCCCACTTCATATGCTATTTCAGCAATACGGAGGGAGGACGACAAAGGGTGGACTACAAGGGCTTTATTCTGCATCATTCCCGCTGTCCGTCTATTAACGGCAAAGGCTTCGACTTCTGGGTCGGGCTGAACGGCTCGGTCTATGCGGCGCCGCTGCTGACAGACCCGGAGCATATTCATATTTGCCTCGAAGGCAACTACGGGGAGGCGGAGCAGCTGCCCCAGCTTCCGGAGCGCCAGCAGCAGCTGTTTGCGGCGGGGAAGCTTATACTGGAGCTGTCCGGGCGTTATCAAATGTCGCCGCTTACGGTGGAGCCGCATAGTGAAACTTGCCCCGGAGCATTTTTTCCATGGAATGATCTTGTGATTTATGCCTCCGATGGTTATCATTAACCTGAGGTGAGTAGTCGAAAATGGAAAGATTACAGAAAATATTGGCGCAAGCAGGTGTTGCGTCCAGACGCAAATGTGAAGAAATGATTTTGGCCGGTAAAGTGGAAGTCAACGGGGAACTCGTAACTACGCTTGGCACGAAGGCGGACCCCGCAACCGATATTATTAAAGTCTCGGGCAGACTGATCCGGGGCGAGAATAAAATCTATATTATGTTCAACAAGCCCAAAGGGGTAATTACAAGCGCCTCGGATGACAAGGGCCGCAAGGTAGTAACGGATTACCTGAAAGGAATCACAGAGCGCGTATACCCTGTAGGCCGCTTGGACTACGATACGGAAGGGCTGCTGCTGCTGACGAATGACGGTGAGTTTGCCAACCTGCTCACGCATCCGAAGCATCATGTGCCGAAGACGTATCTGGCCACGGTCAAGGGTGTGCCGCACGGTACAGCGCTGGACAAGCTGAAGGCCGGCATTAAGCTGGAAGACGGCATGACCGCTCCGGCGGAAGTAGAGTACAAGGATATCGATGAAGCCAATAAGGAAGCGGTAATCAGCATCACCATCCATGAAGGCCGCAACCGCCAGGTCCGGCGGATGTTCGAGGCCGTGTCGCATCCGGTGATCCGCCTGAAGCGGATTTCCTTCGGGGATATCCTGCTCCAGAATCTCAAGCGCGGATCCTACCGCCATTTGACCAAGGATGAGATCAATCATCTGCAGCAAATTGCCAAAGCGGGAATGCTTCGGGACAATCAGACACGCAAAGACACATAAAGTTCACAATTTCCCCTCCTAAAACTGTGACAATATTCGTTATAATGTTCATAGGATGTTCACACCTTACAACTAAAGTAATGAGTTGCGTCACAGAAGGGGGTACCCCTGCATGGGCAAAGCCAGGAAGCCAATCCAAATCGTGATACTATTACTAATCGTTCTGCTTGGGGGTTATGCGATCAGCTCCTCTGTGTTCGGGGGAGACGGCAAGCCTCAAGAAGGCGGGAAAGCGCCAAATTTTGAATTGCTTGGGCTGGACGGTGCGACCCATACGCTGGAGGAATTCAGAGGGAAGTCGGTTGTTCTGAACTTCTGGGGCTCCTGGTGCGCACCATGCGTGAAGGAAATGCCTGCCTTGCAGGCACAGTGGGAGAAATGGAAGGACCAGGGTGTTGTGGTCTTGGGCGTGAATGTGGGCGAGGATCAGATGACGGTGGACAATTTCGTGAAGCTCGTGGATATTGATTTTCCGGTTGTAATGGATAAGGGACGCGACGCGGTCCGCAGCTACGGGGTCTCCCCGCTGCCCACTACCTTCTTCATTAATACGAAGGGCAGGGTGGACAGCATTCATATCGGCCAGCTGGATCTGAGCTCGCTTGACGAGCAAATCGGGAAGCTGGTGGGACCATGAGTAAGCATGAGCCGCTGATCAGCAACACCAAATGCGAATGCGGTCACCAGAATCCTGTAGGAACGGTACTCTGTGAAGCCTGCGGCAAGCCGCTGGATGAGAAGGAAGAGAACGCTTCGGGGAACCTGGAGATGCGCTACGACGGGGTGGCCCGCCGTTCACAAAAGGTAAGTCCGGGAGTGATCGACAAGGTCTGGAACTTTTTTTCCTCCGTCAAAATAGCCATCTACCTGATTGTGCTGACGCTGCTGGGTGCGATGCTAGGTACGATATTTCCGCAAGAGAGCACCTTTCTGAATATTGACGCTTCAACCTATTATGAACAAACGTATGGAACAGCCGGGAATATATATTATAGACTCGGCCTTTCGCATACCTATGAATCCTGGTGGTTCGTGACACTGCTGGTTATGATTGGAGCTTCTCTGGTCATCTGCAGCCTGGACCGCGTGCTTCCGCTCTACAAGGCACTAACCCGGCAGAAGATCCGCAAGCACCGCCAGTTCCTTACCCGTCAAAAGCTTACGCTGAATACAGCAGTGGAGGGGGAGCCGGAGGAATGGGTGGCACGGATCGTTCAGCCGCTTAGGAAGAAAGGATACCGCGTGCGGACGGAGGGCGGCGCTTTACTGGCCGAGAAACACCGTTTCAGCCGCTGGGGACCTTATGTAATACATATCGGCCTGATTATATTTTTGCTTGCTGTGCTTGCCAGGGGATTGCCGGGTCTGAATATGGATCAGCATCTTGCCTTCCCGCAGGGAGAGACAGTAAAGATACCGGACACCAGCATGTACCTGAAGAATGAGAAATTCACGGTAGAATTCTATAGTGAAGAAGAGATGCCCGAGGAATTCCGGGGCAAGAAGGTTCTCCCTAAGCTCTACGAGACGAAGGCGGTTCTATATGAATGTACGGCAGACTGCAGCGATCCCTCCAAGGAGCCTCAGCTTGCGGAAGTGGCCAGGCACGACATTCAGGTGAATTCTCCGCTAAGCTACCAGGGAATGAAAGCGTATCAGTTTGACTATGACCTTACGCCTGTGCTGCGTTCCGTGCAGCCTGATCTGGTCAATGCTGCAACCGGCGAGAGCTACGGCAAGTTCAGACTGGATATGAAGAATCCGCAGCGCAGCTTCAAGGCGGGACCATACACGCTTGAACTGAAGGAGAAGTATATGGATTTCGGATTGAATGAGGAAGGCCGTCCGGTCTCCACCTCCCCTTATCCGAACGCTCCGGCGTTTCTCTTCCTGATCCGTGGTCCGGATCTGCCGGCAGAGGGGCAGCAATATTTCTATTTCCCGAAGCAGGTGGACAAGGAGCGCTTCCAGCAGGAGGCCATCAACGACAAGCTTGGAGGCGGCACACGGTTTCTGGAGCTTGAGGTCGGCAGTATGACGGATGTGGATTTCTCGGAATCCACCACCTATCTCAATATACGTGTGGACCGGGCAATGCCGTTCGTCTGGATTGGTGCGGGTATTGTCATGCTGGGGCTGATTCTCGGCTTCTATTGGCAGCACAGACGCATCTGGCTGATCGTTGAGGATGGACAGCTGGTGCTTGGAGGCCACACGAACAAGAACTGGTTCGGCTTCCGCCGTGAGCTTGTTTCTATTCTGGAGCAGATAGACATGACAGTCGATGACAAATCATTGGACAACGGAGGAGGCATGGCATGAACTTGCTCGATTTCAGCAGTGACGTCTTTATAGCCGCATTTTTCTTATACAGCGGTGCCTTCATGTTGTTCACCATTGCTATTATGGGCCGCAAATGGTCGGGCAGGAAGCCGGAGGAGCATACTGCACGTTGGGGCCGGATTGCTTTTATTACCTCCTCACTCGGGCTGCTCTGCCATCTGGCTTACTTCATTACCCGCTGGATGGGGGCCGGTCATATTCCGGTAAGTAACATGTATGAGTTCATGACCTTCCTATCAATGATGGTGATGGTGGCTTTTACGGTGATCTTCGCCATTTACCGCAAGATGATTCTCGGGGTATTCGCGGTTCCGATCTCGATTGTTGTAATGGCCTATGCTGCGGTATTTCCGCAGGAAGTACAGCCGCTCATTCCTTCGCTGAAGTCGATCTATCTGAATATTCATGTCACGCTCGCTGCCCTCGGGGAATCCTTCTTCGCGGTTGGCTTTGCCGCCGGGCTGATGTATCTGCTGCGGACAGTGAAATTTGACAGCAAGGAACGCAGTGACCGCAAGCAGCAGCGGCTGGTCGAATTTACTCTGTTCTCGATCATTGTTATAATTGGGTTTCTTGGATCAGTATTTGCCTTCCGCAGTGCGGGCTATGAATCTGTTTTTGTCCGTTCGAACGTTACGATTGACAGCCCCGGGCAGGAAGATAGTACAATAGAGAAAGTGAGTTATAAAATGCCGCCGATTGTGGCACCGTACCATAGCGAAATTGAGAGCTTCCAGCCGTTTCTCGGGCTTCAGAAGCCTTTGTTTCAAGCACCATCCTGGATGAATGGAGTCAATGCAGGGCGCAAGTTCAACACTGTGATCTGGTCACTGCTGTCCGGACTGCTCCTGTACGGGCTTCTTCGGCTGGCTGTGCGTAAGCCGCTTGGGAAGGCCCTTCATCCGGTACTTGATGGAATTGATGAGAATGACCTGGATGAGATTACCTACAGGGCAATCGCCATCGGGTTCCCGATTTTCACACTGGGGGCTTTGATTTTTGCAATGATATGGGCCGAGGTGGCTTGGGGCAGATTTTGGGGATGGGACCCCAAAGAAGTCTGGGCTCTCGTCACCTGGCTGTTCTACAGTGCGTATCTCCATTTGCGGCTGGCACGCGGCTGGCAGGGACGCAAATCCGCTTGGCTCGCTGTACTCGGCTTTCTAATCGTAATGTTTACCCTGGTCGGCGTTAATCTGGTTATCGCCGGACTTCATTCATATGCGGGAACGGACTGATAAGCTCAGGCTTCTTTCAGGCATGCGTATGATCCAGGGTGACGTTCTACTGTAATTGATGAAGGGGTTGTTGTGTAAATGGCTGAGCACTTGAATAGAATTCTGGTGGTGGATGACGAAGAACGTATCCGCCGCCTGCTCAAAATGTATCTTGAAAAAGAAGGCTATGAAATTGATGAGGCAGAGGACGGGGAAATTGCCCTGCGCAAAGCAACCGCGAATGACTACGGTCTGATTCTGCTGGATGTGATGCTGCCTGGGATTGACGGGATTGAAGTGCTGACCCGGCTCAGAGGGGTGAAGTCCACACCGGTCCTGATGCTTACCGCTAAGGGTGAGGAGATCAACCGGGTGCAGGGCTTTGAGATGGGGGCAGACGATTATGTCGTCAAGCCGTTCAGTCCGCGCGAGGTGATCTACCGGGTCAAGGCGATCATGCGCCGTTCTTCCGCAACGGCATTTTTGTCCAAAGAGAGTAATTCAAGCAACAATATCGTGTTCCCGTTCCTGATTATTGAGCATGATGCACACCGCGTAAGTGCAGGCGGCCAAGAGGTAAGTCTGACGCCCAAGGAATACGAGCTGCTGCATTATCTGGCCATCTCACCGGACAAGGTGTTCTCGCGTGAGGAGCTGCTGAAGGATGTATGGAATTATGAGTTCTTCGGAGATCTGCGCACTGTGGATACCCATGTCAAGCGTCTGCGTGAAAAACTGAATAAGGTATCCCCGGAATCGGCAGCGATGATTACAACGGTATGGGGAGTAGGCTATAAGCTAGAGGTGCCTAAATAAGTGAACTTCTGGAGAAGCCTTGTCGGTAAGCTGTGGATCACGATCATCTTCCTGGTTGCTGTCGTGCTCATTACACTCGGGCTGTTCCTGCTGCCTTACATCGACAGTAATTTCACCAATTCCGGGGCAATCAAGCGCCTGTTCATGTATACATGCATGATCGGGTTCTCTCTGACCACCTTCTTCGCCCTGTTCCTGTTCACGAAGATCACCCAGCCGATGCAGCAGGTTATTGAGGCAGCGAATGACATCCGCCGCGGCGAGTATGGAACAAGACTGACCCTGGTCACAAGCGATGAGATCGGCCAGCTTGCTACATCATTTAACCATATGGCGGAAGAGCTGGAAGAGAATATACGCAGTCTGAATAATGAAAAAGGGCATTTATCCAGTGTTCTGCGCAGCATGAGCGATGCGGTAATCACCTTCGATATCGAAGGCCGGATCATCCTCACCAATCCGCATGGCCAGACCCTCCTCGAAACGTGGAGTGATCTTGCCTGGGAGGAGGAAGAGGATACCGGACTCGTTCCGAAGGCCTCCGCTTCCAGTGAGGTGCCGCCTCCGCTGCGTCCGCTGTTCTTCAGCACCCTTGAGGGCGGGGGCGATCAACGCTCCAATGTTCATGTCCGGCAGGGGGTATGGTCGGTGCACATGGCACCGCTCTATTCCGAAGATCATCTGCGCGGAGCTGTTGCCGTTCTGCGGGATGTGACGGAAGAGGTACGTCTGGAGAAGATGCGGCGTGATTTCGTGGCCAATGTATCCCATGAGATCCGCACTCCGTTATCCATGATGCAGGGCTACAGTGAAGCACTATTAGACGGGATGGCTTCCTCCCCGGAGGAGAGCAGTGAACTGGTGCAGGTCATTCACGATGAATCCTTGCGTATGGGCCGTCTGGTGAAGGATCTGCTGGACCTGGCGCGCATGGAAGCAGGACATACGGATATGCTGAAGTCCAGGGTGGATGTGGGAGAATTGCTGGAGCGGGTATACCGCAAGTTCTCCGTCAGAGCCAAGGAGCGGGATATCATGCTGGAGCTTAAGAGGCCTGAACAGGAGCTGCTGCTGGGGGCTGCCGATGAAGACAAGCTGGAGCAGGTGCTGACCAATCTGCTGGATAATGCCTTCCGCCACACCCCGGCTGACCGGAGGATAACCATCCTTGCGGATACAACAACGCTGGAAGGCCGGAGCTATGTGGAGATACAGATTAGAGATCAGGGGGCCGGCATTAACCCCGAGGATCTGCCGTTTATCTTCGAACGCTTCTACAAAGCCGACAAAGCGCGTCTGCGCGGAGAGTCGGGCGGTACGGGGCTGGGGCTGGCGATTGTGAAGAATATCGTCGAATCGCATCACGGCAGCATTTATGCCTCCAGCAAGCTAGGAGAAGGCACCACATTTACCCTGCGGCTTCCTGTCGAAAAACAGTAAACCAAGACCATGCATGACAGCGCCTCTGAGAGCAGAGGTGCTTTTTGTTGAAATCAGCACATTAATATTGTTCATCGTGAAACATATATTTCAAGCTAAGGCTTGCAGGAGGCTGGGCATTATGATCTTATCCTTGGACCAAGGTACTACCAGCTCACGGGCAATTCTCTTTGATGCAGAGGCGGAAGTGATCTCGCAGGGGCAATATGAGATCCGGCAATCCTTTCCCCGCCCGGGCTGGGTGGAGCATGACCCGGAGCAGATCTGGGAGAGTCAGCTTGCAGCAGCCAGAGATGCCATTGCAGCAAGCTCCGTACCGGCTGATCACATCACGGCAATCGGCATTACCAACCAGCGGGAGACCGCACTTATCTGGGATAAAATTACAGGCGAGCCGATCTATCCGGCAATTGTCTGGCAGGACCGGCGGACAGCAGACCAATGTGAGGAGCTGAAATCGCAGGGGATGGCCGGAGTCATTGCGGACAAGACGGGGCTGGTCATCGACGCGTATTTCTCGGCGACCAAGCTGGCATGGATTCTGGATCATGTACCGGGAGCAAGAGAGCGTGCGGGCAAGGGAGAGCTCCTGGCGGGAACGGTAGACACCTGGCTGATCTGGAAGCTGACCGGGGGTGCCGTACACGCTACAGACGTTACCAATGCTTCAAGAACGATGATGTATAACCTGCATGAGCGCCAGTGGGATGAAGAGCTGATGGACAAGCTGCGTATTCCGCCGTCCATTCTGCCGGAGGTGAGGATGTCGGGCGGAGACTTCGGTGTCTGTGACCAGCAGTGGTTCGGTCTGGAGATTCCTATCCGGTCGGTGCTGGGTGACCAGCAGGCAGCGCTCTTTGGCCATACCTGCCTGGAAGCCGGCAGTGCCAAGAATACTTATGGAACAGGCTGCTTCATCCTTATGAATACAGGCACTGAAGCTGTGGCATCCAGTCACGGTCTATTGACCACGGTAGCCTGGGGCATGGGCGATGAGCTCTATTATGCGCTGGAGGGCAGTGTCTTTGTGGCTGGAGCGGCTGTGCAGTGGCTGCAGGAGGGGCTCGGGCTAATCGTCGCGCCTGCCGACTCGGAAGAGAAGGCCAGCGAGGTGGACGAGAGTGAAGGAGTTGTAGTGGTGCCGGCCTTTACCGGACTGGGTGCGCCTTACTGGGATATGTATGCGCGGGGCGCCATATTCGGGTTGACGCGGGGGACCACCTCCGCACATCTGGTACGGGCTACACTGGAATCACTGGCCTTCCAGTCCCGCGATGTCATCGACGCGATGCAGAAGGACGCCGGCATGCCGCTCACCGGTCTGAGGGTAGACGGCGGTGCGGTGCGCAACAATCTGCTGATGCAGTTCCAGGCCGATATTCTGGGCAGCGAAGTGACACGTACAACCTATGCGGAGACTACAGCACTTGGCGCTGCGCTGCTCGCCGGACTTACCTCCGGGGTATGGACCCGTGAGCAGCTGGAGAGCTTCAATACGGCCGAGAAGGTCTTCTCGCCGCAGATGGAGCCGGAGGAACGGGAACGCAGATACGGCGCCTGGCAGGATGCTGTATCGCGCACGATGGGCTGGGAGAAGCATGAGGGCAAGCACGAAGGCAGACTTTAGAGCAGAGTAGAGGCATTAAGAACAGAAACGGCCCGCAGGCAGAAACTCTGCTGCGGGCCGTTTGCTTACTCTGAAACAGAAGTGAACGGTCAGTAAGACTAGTACTCCATTACAAATGCAACGTTCTGCCATCCGGCACCTACGGTCCAGAACAGGACCTTGTCTCCGCGTTCAAGCTGCCTTGTAGTGACGGCTTTGTGAAGGGCAATGAACGGGCTGCTGGTCGAGGTATAGCCGAACTCATCGCCTATGTAGACTGCGGCCTCAGGGTTAATGCCGGTTTTGCCGGAGACGGCCTGGATGTTCGGAAGAGACAGCTGTGAGAAGCAGGCAGCCTTGACCGATTCAGGGGCAATCCCGTTGTTGCTCAGCAGAGTGTTGATCGATTCGGAAGCAGCATCCACACAGATGGAATCATCGAATGGAATGAACTTCACATTGAACTCTCCTGCGGCCACACCGTTGCGTCCGAGCTTAGCCAGGCCTTCTGCCGGGAACAGAGAGTTGCCGTACACACAGGTGTCTGTCTGGTAGATAGAGTCAATGAAGCCGACCGAATGCTCATCGCGCTCCAGAATGACAGCGGCAGCGGCATCACCGAAGTTCGCGTAATATACCGGATCATTCTTGTCCGCATGCGGCGCCACATAATCGGAGCCGATGACGAGAGCGCGGCGGATTCTCGGGTTCGCCATCATCTGGCGGCTGACCTGTTCAACCGAGGCGGTCATTCCGGCACAGTTGGCATTGCTGTCAATACAGATGGTATGCGAGGCCCCGTTAATCAGGCGGTGAATCATCAATGAGTTCGTAGGAAATATATATTCAGGAGTCTGGCTTGCATAAGCGATCAGGTCAATGTCAGGGCCGGTAAGACCGGTCTTCTCCAGAACATTACTTGCGGCTTCAAAAGCCATTGTCAGGGAGTTCTCATCCGGGCTGTCGATGCTGTAGCGGTTTTGACGGCCCAGAGTAGCCAGCAGTCCACGGATATCAATACCTTTATCGTCAAAATGCTGTATGAAAAAGTCATTGCCGATTCTTTTGTCTGGATGGTAGATATCAATGTCCTTAATGCGAATCCCCGCCATAGTACAGACCTCCTAAAGTTTTGTTAGCTATACTTCTCACGAATCTGCTTCTTACAAAACTCTCTTCCGGCATTAGCAGCCGGTTCAATGAATGAATTAGCATGTGCGTTTCAAGCAGCTGATTTAGGTTTAAATTGTATTTATTAAGCTTGTACGGTTGAAGTGATCTCCAGGTTCTCAAGTCCGGCTTTGCGGCCCAGGCGTGCCAGCTGCATTTTGAGGATCGGGTTATTTTCCAGGGTAAGACTCACTTTCTGGAAGCCGTCAGCCTTGAACATGATGAAGCAGCCTTCAAGCAGCGGTACAACATCAGGAGCTGTTACATTCAGCTTGCGGCAGTCGATCTCTAGTGCATATTCAGCAGGGCTGATCGGGTTAATGGTCTGCTGGTAAGCCTGTATAGATTTGAGCCCGTCCTCGTTAGAGAAGGTTCCCTCCAGCTCAATATTGATCACTTTCTTCGCAGTATCTGTCTTCAAAATAAATTGTCCCATGTTGATCTCTCCCTAAGTGTAATTTCCAATACCTCCAAAACATTATTCCTGCGACTCTATTCGACAAAATCGCAGTTCGATTTGGGATATTTTGCCTTCATTATAACCAGATCATCCTGAAATGTGCAATCGAAAAGTCGAAATTTGTAGAATTATGAAGATTTTTCTTTGATCTCCTCCAGGGTATCCAGCAGCACATTAAAGGCCGAAATCACCCGGGGGGCACCGACGCAAGGGGTCAGATGCAGCAGCACACCCTTGATCTGCTCGACGGTCATGCCAACGCGGAGCGCCATTACATAATGAACCCCCAGCTGTTCATATTGCCCCATCGTAATCAGAGACGAGATCACTGCAATCTCTTTCCAGTCAGAGCCAATCGTGGTCCGCTGAAAAATATCGCCATAAGCATTGCCCATGATATATTCGGCTAATTCCGGAAAATGCTCTTTGATCGGAGCCAGGGCCTTGGCCCCATAATCTCCTGAGAGATCAGTGAAATGATCGAGTCCGCTGTTCATGCTCTTGTTCACGTTATGTCCTCCTGACAGTAGGTTAGAAAAGGTGTGCGGATATGGCTTCCTTACGTAAGATCCAGCGTGCGGTGGGCCGTAGGAGGCATTTCATCACGGTCAGTCAGCAGCTCAATGACAGCTGCCTTGTTAAGTGCCACAGCTTCGCGGATTGCGGCAGCGAACTCCTCCTGCGTCTCGCAGCGGAAGCCGGCTGCACCCAGCGATTCGGCGAATTTCACGGCATCCATCGGAACCTCGAAGATCGTACCGTCAATCCGGCCGGTCGTTTTCTCCATGCCCTTGAGCGCCATATCCAGCTGCATATTGTTCACCACGATGAAAATTACCGGAATGTCCTTGCAAACGGCCGTGTTTATTTCAGCTCCGAGCATCATAAAACAGCCGTCCCCGGTAATACAGAAGACAGTCTCCCCGGGAGAGGCAGCCTTGGCGCCGATCGACATGCCAATTGAATTGCCCATACAGGCAAAGTAGGCATCGAATATGAAGCTGCCGGGCCTGCGGACATTGAACCATTTCACAGCATTGAAGCCATGGCTGCCGTCATCTACAAACACGCTGCTGTTGTAAGGAATCAAGCCGCTCATCGTGCTCATTACCGAAGCCAGAGAGAGCCCCGCCAGCACGGGAAGCTCGTCATTGTAAGCATTGGAGATTGTGATTTCATGCCTGGTGACCGTAGAGGAGTCCAGCTTCTGAAGATACAGTGCCAGGTTGTCCCTTAAGTCCCCGCCGACAGCGATAGTGGATGAGGACAGTATTTTGCCGACAAAGGTTGGATCTACATCGAACTGGATCAACTGCTGCGGATGATTCTCCGGCTTCAGGTTGCAGATGGTCATGTCGCTCAGCCGGGAGCCCAGAACAATGAACAGATCGCTGTTGTTCAGCAATTCATCGCCGTGCGAAGAGCCGCCGACGCCGACAGGACCGTGGTAGAGCGGGTGATCATAAGCTATGGCGCCTTTGCCGCCTGGAGAGGTGACTACAGGAATGTTGAAGGTTTCGGCCAGCTGGACCAGTTCCTGATGGGCACCTGAACGGTTGACGCCTTTACCGGCAATGATCAGCGGTCTGGCAGATTGATTAATCGCCGAGATAACCCGGTCATAGTTCTGATAACTGACCAGTCCCTCGCGTTCCGGCAGGACAATCCGGCATTCCGCGAGCCGCTCTGTCTGCACATCAAACGGAATGCAGAGATGGACCGGACCTTTCCGGTCACCGAGGGCGATGGATAGGGCATGGTTGAAAATCGTGCTGAAGTGATCGCCGCGTTCAACGAGCTTGCTGAAGAGGGTGGCCGGCCGGAACATATCCGCCAAATCAGCCAGATAGGAAGTGGAATCCTGACATTGGGGAATGCCCAGCTCCTTGATGGACTGATGTCCGGTGATGAAGAGGACGGGAAGATTATTGGCCTTGGCATGCGCTGCTGCGGTGAGCAGATTCGTTCCGCCCGGACCGGAGGTGCCGAAGGCTACCCCGAGACTGCCGGTCTTCAGAGCATAACCGCCGGCGGCGAAGCCGGAGCTGGATTCGTGCCGGCCGGGGATGAACTCTATACCGTAGTCAACCATTTTCAAAGCGATGGGGCAAATAGACTTGCCTATAATTCCAAAAGAATGAGTGACTCCCAGATTGTGTAATGCTTCCGCCATATAATCTGCAACTGTCTTCAGAACATCCACCCCGCAAGTTGTTATTTGTATACGTCAGCAATAGAAAACCTGTACTCAGCATTGGAGCACAGGTCTGTTGCACGAATCACCATAATCAAACGCGAAACCTAAGGCGTTCACAGTTTTTCAGCAACCTGGCTGTCATGATCCCACTTCAGAAATGAGACTGTAGATCCATGGCTTTGCGTCATTCCC
Source organism: Paenibacillus sp. FSL H8-0122 (assembly GCF_038005345.1). Classification (NCBI taxonomy): domain Bacteria; kingdom Bacillati; phylum Bacillota; class Bacilli; order Caryophanales; family Paenibacillaceae; genus Paenibacillus; species Paenibacillus sp. FSL H8-0122. The sequence goes on from NZ_JBBOTB010000001.1 coordinate 1,878,643, forward strand.
TTTCGGTGAATTTTGCCGGTATGCGGTTATAAATGAATTTGTGGAGAATTTTCCTTTACAATATATTCCTTGCTCCTCTTTTGTCAATAACCCCTGTGAGAAGAAACTCGGAATTTGACGAATATTCAGGAGTAAAAATGGCTAAATATTTGGATTTTCAAACTTTTGAAAATGGTTGTCTCTGGAAGACTAAAGTCTTAAAATGCAAATGGCCATTTAGGTTGGTTAATATGGGAAGTGAGCCCAAAGACTCATTACATTCCTGATTTACTGAAAAATATTAAGAAATCGCTAGATATACAGCATTGCAAATTTCGGTGATAGGACTTAAGTAGCGGTGATGTGAGACGTTAGCTTATAGACAATCTATGACAATAGAACGACTATAGTAAAGAAGTGCAAAGCACGTTTTTTACCCTTATGCACAATTTCAACAATTTGTGAATATTACATAACAATCTTTGTTTTGCCCAAAAAAAGAGACACCTCCCGCAGAAAATTCCGCAGGCGTGTCTCTTTGTGCCGGGGTTAAAATTTGAAAATATGAATCGTTTTTTGCAGGTTGAAGACTGCGGAGGTCATCTTCTCTGTCTCCTCAGCTACGGATTGCAGAGCATGAATCTGTTCGTTCATCGCTGCGGACACCTCTTCCGTCCCTGCGGCGGTCTCCTGGGTGATGGCTGAGATATTCTCGATCGCCCCGGAGATCTTGAGTGCACTCTCCAGCATAAGGTCACTCTCTGCGGAGAAGGAGGCAATCTGCTCGGTTATGTATTGGACACTATGCACAATTTGAGCAAAGATGTTGGCCGTCTCCGTAATCATCTCATTCTGCACCTGGACTACCTCTTCGTTAATGGCGATGTTATCAATAGCCTGCTTGATATCCGCTTCGATGCTGCGTACCAGACCGAACACCTCTTTGGTTGAAGCGGTGGATTCCTCGGCCAGCTTGCGGACCTCCTGGGCAACAACTGCGAACCCGCGGCCATGCTCGCCTGCACGGGCGGCTTCAATAGAAGCATTGAGCGACAGCAGATTGGTCTGTTCAGCAATTTCAGTAATCGTCTTGGTAATCATCGTAATGCCTCGTGCGTTATGCGATAGGGCTTCGATGGTATCCGCCACCTTCCGGGTAGCCTGGATGTTCTTGCGCATGCCTTCGGCTTGGGTATCCACCGATTGCCGTCCCTGTTCTACCAATTCCAGCGTATGTACAGACCTTCTATTCATTTCCTTGGTGGAATTCGTATAATTGGAGACTTTGATTTCGATATCCTTGATCGATTCGGTCATATCAGCGATATCCACCGAGATTTCGTTAGCACCGAGGGCCAGTTCATTGGAGGAGGAGGCCACCTGCGCCATGACAAACTTCAGGTTCTGATTCTTGTCTTCAATCCCGCGGCTGGCGTCCATAACCTGACGGGTAATCTGTGAGGCATCGGTGAGGATTTTTTTGAGCTTGTCAATCATGGTATTGAAGGAGCGGCTAATGTCGCCCATGGAGCCATTCTCGTCGGCACGGCTGGTGAAGTCGCCTTTGGCAATCGTGTGCGTCACATTGGAGATATCCTCAAATGAAGATGTAAGCGTTCTCTCAATGAAGCGCGCAAGCGGGTAAGTCAGCGCTGCCAGGACGGCGACAAGAATAATGCCGATGAGCAGCCTGTCCATAAGGATTAGCGTAATTAAGACAGGGACAGCGAATAAAGCGGCAACCAGGTAACATCCGGTGACGATTTTTTGTTTCAACGGCAGCTTGTTCATCCAGTCCATAATGTAAAGTCCCCCTATAAATAATAATGTGTATTGTAATATTATAGGGGATACTAGTGCATTTGGTCTATTATTAAAAATCGTATAATGCTGCCGCTTCGCGCAGAGCCGCAGCAACCGTATCCGCAAGCTCAGGCGGTGCCGTCACCTTGATGCCCTGACCCAGAGACAGGATGATCCGGCACGCAGACTCCGGCGTGTTGAACTCGACCTCGGCCCTGATCCAGCCCGGGGCCTCAGAAGGCTCCTTGTGCAACAGGGCGACGTATCGCTCCTTCTGCAACTCCTTCATTGTTTGCTCTCTTACAAGCAGGCTGGAGGGGTACCGGGGCAAGGCAGACTTGAACGCTGCGGTGGAGGTCTCCCAATAGCGGGACAGGTCGAAATCCTCCGGCAGCTCAAATAGCTCATCTGTGACTTTGGCCTCAGTGATTCTGGAGACCCTGTAGGTCCGCAGCTCGCTGTCATGCCCTGCGACCAAGTACCAGACTCCGCGCTTGACCACCAGCCCCAGCGGTGCAACCAGCCGCTCGGCGGCGTCCTCCCCGCGCAGATAGGTGATGCTCACCTTGCGGTTCTCCCATAAAGCTCCCTGCAAAGCGGTCAGGCAGGGATAGGTCTCCCCGGAGGGATGCCACCCGGCTCCGTCGATGTGAATCCGCTGGCTGAGGAAGCTGAAGGGGGTGACTGGCTGCCGGGTAGCGACAGCCTGCAGCTTGCGGGCGGCCGAGGAGAACTCCTCCTGAATGCCCAGAGCGTGCAGAATTGCCGGATCAGCGGGCACCAGCAGTGCGGCAATCTCCTTGGTGTTCATTCCGGTCAGGGAATTCCGGTAGCCTTCAGCCAGCCTCCAGCCGCCTTCCCGGCCGCGCTCGGCCAGCACGGGGATGCCGGAGAAGCTAAGTGCCTCCATATCCCGGAAGATTGTACGTTCGGATACCTCCAGCGTTTGCGCCAGCTCTTTGGAGCTGATTTTGCCGCGGCTCTGTAAGATTTGAACGATAGTGATCAGACGATCCGCTCTCATTCTGCAACCTCCCTTGAATGTATTGTTTATATATGTCAATGGTTGTCATGTATAAGGTATATATTAGACAAGAGTACGGATTAGCGCAAATGATCATCTAATCCGCAGTACCGTTCTTTAAAAGGACGGCCAAGCCGTTTCCGCTTATATAACGCAAAAAACACTCTTTGGAAGTGCGCAGCCTGGGGCCTGCACTCCCGAAGAGTGTTTTATTGTGAAGAAATAAGAATTAGAGCAGAATGATCTCCTCAGCGGTGTTGATCTCCGGCAGTCCGGCCAGCTTCACCAGGACCTCCTTCGGTACGCCCTTATCAACGGTCAGGAGCATGATGGCCGCTCCGCCGATGATAGTACGGCCAACCTGCATGGATGCGATATTGACGCCGTTCTCGCCAAGCAGGGTGCCGACGAGTCCGATGATACCCGGCTTATCGTTGTGCGAGATGACAAGCTGATGACCTTCCGGAGCAATATCGACCGGGAACTTGTTGACCTTAACAATCCGTTCGCCATAGCCCTGCAGCAGGGTGCCGGCGACCAGACGCTCTTCATCATGCTCAGCCTTGAGTGTTACCGTGATGAGGTTGGTGAAGCCTTTGGTTTTGGAAGCCTTGGTCACCACTACATTCACATCACGGGTCTTCGCCAGATGCATCGAGTTGACGATGTTCACATCTCCGGCAAAGTGGCGGGTGAGCACACCTTTGACGACATAGCGGGTAAGCGGCTGGGTATCCACATCCGAGAGATCACCGGCATATTCCACATGGATCTCGCGGATCGCTCCGTCCGTAATCTGCGTAGCGAAGCTGCCCAGTTTCTCGCCGAGGGTGAAGTACGGCTGCAGCTTGTTCATCACGCTAGGTGCAACCGGCGGAATGTTCACCGCGTTGATGAACGGTTCGTTGCGCAGGATATGGAGGACTTGCTCGGATACATCGATGGCCACGTTCTCCTGGGCTTCAATCGTCGAAGCACCCAGATGCGGAGTCACAATAATCTTCGGATGTGTAAGGAACGGGTGGTCTGCTTCAGGCGGCTCCTTCTCGAAGACGTCGAACGCAGCACCGGCTACAATACCGCTGTCAATCGCTTCTACCAGCGCCATTTCATCGATGACACCGCCGCGGGCACAGTTGATGATGCGCATGCCTTTTTTCATCACTTCGAATTGCGGACGGGAGATCATGTGGCGGGTCTCCGGGGTGAGCGGTGTGTGAACGGTGATGAAGTCTGCACCGCGCACAATGTCGTCTACCGAAGCCAGCTTCACTTCCATTTTCTCTGCACGGTCAGCTGTCAGGAACGGGTCATAGGCCAGGATGCTCATGCCGAAGGCTTTGGCGCGCTTGGCCACCTCGCTGCCGATCCGGCCCATGCCGAGTACGCCCAGTGTCTTGCCGCGCAGCTCTACGCCGAGGAAGGTTTTTCTGTCCCATACGCCGGAAATCGTCTTCGCATAGGCTTGAGGAATATGACGGGCCAAGGCCATCATCATGGCAAAAGCATGTTCACAGGTTGTAATGGTGTTGCCGTCCGGAGCATTGATAACGACTACACCGCGCTGCGTGGCTGACTCCAGCTTGATGTTGTCCACGCCGACTCCGGCCCGGCCGATAACCTTGAGATTAGTACCGGCGGCGATAATTTTGTCAGTCACGGTAGTCTGGCTGCGAACGAGTAAGCCGTCATATTCGCCAATGATTGCAACTAGCTCATCTTCACTTAGTCCTGTTTTCTTGTCTACAGTCACATCGCTTGCGTCCATCAATTGCTGAATGCCCAAATCGCTGATCGGGTCCGATACTAATACTTTAAACATGGTCTCTTGTCCTCCTTCAAATGGGAAAGCTATTGTATATGCCAAGGATCACCGGGTAAGGCAATCCGCAGTACCAGAACTTACAAGAGCGTAATATGCACCTTGACATCAGGGTAACGCGCTGTCGCATAAAAGAAACAGCATACAAAGGTACCGGATTCATAGGAATATGGCAATAAAAAAACTCCCAACCCCCATACTACTGCCGTAGTAAGGGACGAGAGTTGTCGTGGTACCACCCTAATTCACTGCGACGGTTAAGAAGCAGCCTCATTGGCCTGCAAAGGCCACACTGGTAACGGAGTGATCCGATTGTATCTACTCTTGTGTTCAATACAATATCTCAGGAGCGCTAAAGATTAATGTCCGCCACCGGTTCTCACCACCCACCGGCTCTCTGAAGACTGCAAGTAATCTTTGTTCCATCATCGGTTTTGCTTGATTAATTTGTCATAATGTAACATGGTGATGCCAAGTGTGTCAATAGGATTCTTCTGCACGGGTCCGCCTTGAAGTGGACCGTAATTTTCGTTATGATGCAATAACTGGTCCTACTCGTAGAAGAAAGGGAGCTGCGGCATGATCTCTTTGCCGTAATATTGTTCCCGCCACTTGATGAAGTCCTGCTCCTGCACCGCACCGGTGGAGATGAGCAGGGTGACGGAGGACTGAATATCATTCAGCTTCAGCGAGCTGGCGGTCCCGGAGTAGATCATGTCATCAATCTTGGCAGTGATATCCTGCGGATCATATCCGGCGTAGATGCCGCGGTTGAGCATGATATTGGCGATGGAAGCATTCTTGAGCAGGAACGGCATTTTTTTCCACTGAATGAAAGAGAGTGTCTTCAGCTCACCGGACTGCTGCGGAATGGACGGGTGGGTCTTCGACCCCCATTTCAGCATGGAATCATAGAAGTTCTTCTGGGCGAGCAGCCCGAATCTCACGGCACTGGTTGTGAAGTTGTCGCTTCTCAGCACTTTGGCGGCTTCTGCGCCGGAAGCTCCCGCAGTCACCTTACTGGAGGCTTGGGAGAAGAGTGTGAGACTCTTAAGAATATTGAGCTGAGATTCATAGAGCATCGGCGAATTGGTGAAGAGCGAATCCTGGGTAACCTTATCATACTGCTTGTCCGCGAGAATACTCAGATTCTTCAGTGTTGCCGCATTCTGGCGTGCATCCGTGCTGCGGGCAAGAACGCCCACCTGTTCGTTCCAATTGCGCTTGAATTCCCGGTAAGGCAAAAATACGTTATGATAAAAGGTGACAAGATCCTGCTGCTGGTAGGAGCCGGAGAATTCCTGGGCGCTTGGGTGGTCCTTCAGCTGTGAATACTTGGCCTCTGTCTTGTCAGCTCCAACCTTGACTCCCGTGAAAAATGAAGCGAATGCGGATATTAGAAAAAACAAAAAACCTAGTGTGTACATCATTTGAGTGCGGGAGGTACGGCTGTTCATGATTAGGTGCTCCTTCGTATAGGTGAATTAACTTATGTAAAAACATTTACTTATGTAAAAACATTTATAGAACAGGCAGGTTATAATGAAAAAATTCAAATTGGGTGACATCAAAATTAAAAAGGCCGATCCACAGCAGTTAACAGACAAGCTGTTACTCATTAATCTGTACATTACTCAGGGCCTTACCTTATTTATCGGTTTGATATGGATATTATTGCAGAAAAGAAATCCTATTCACATATTAAATTTTCCGGATAGTGTACATTTCGTGTACTGGGGCCTTGGCCTTGCAGTTATTATGCTTGCTGTTGACTTCCTGCTGACCCATATTGTTCCTGAAGACAGCATGGATGACGGGGGGATTAATGAGCTGCTGTTCGGCAAACGGCCGCTGTGGCATATTGTGGTCATTTCGGCGGTGGTTGCGGTGTGTGAGGAGCTGCTCTTCCGCGGAGCGATCCAGCATTCGCTTGGGCCGTACTGGACGAGTATACTGTTTGCCGTTATTCATGTCCGTTATCTGCGGCACTGGATTCCAACGGGCTGGGTCTTCCTCAGCAGCTATGGTCTTGGACTTATCTACATCCATTCGGGCAGTCTGTGGGCACCTATCTTGTGCCATTTCCTTATAGATTTGTTCTCCGGTATGGTTATTCGTTACAGGAGGGTATCATGACAGAACAATTAAGCCGGGTAAGGTCCCGCCAGAAACAGCAGAAGAGAGAACAACAGCCTCCGGCCAGAGCGGGCAAGCGTCAGCCGGCCTCCGGGGCAGCAGAAGAGCGTGCGGGAAGTCCGGTGCCGGTGGCAGGGACCCTGTCCAGGAAGGAGCGCTTATCCGGGCGCAGGGCCCCCGGGAGGCCGGAGCGTGAGGCGGCACAGCAGGAAGGGGAGCAGACACCGTCGCGTGCGGACAGCTATCCGTCAGAGAGAATCCGGTTCAGCAAAATGTTCATCAATTCGCTGATTGTTGTATTTCTGATGCTGCTGGGCTTCCTCCTGTGGTGGGGAATTAACGGGGCGCCGGATCTGGGCAGCCTATGGAGTTGACTAGGGTGCTCCTGATTCTATTAGGTGTGAGCCTTGGGGGAGCAGGGGTCATGGGCCTCTTTATGGTTGCTGCTGCCTTCAAGAAACGGTTGAATCATCAGGATATTGTACTGGAGCGGCTTCCTGCCGTCTTCGACGGCTACCGGATACTGTTCATTACGGATATTCACCGCCGCCGTCTGCCGGAGGAGATGCTGACCCCGCTGCGGGGGAAGGTGGACGCTGTCTTCCTGGGCGGTGATATGACGGAGAAGGGTGCTTCCATAGAACGCCTGTTGAAAAATATGACTCTTGCCGCTTCGGTTGCCCCTGTATATGCCGTACATGGGAATCATGATTACAGGGCGAATATCAGTCTGGTGGATAACATCATCCGGGGAAGCGGAGCCAGGCTGCTGGTGGATGAGAACTGTGTCATTGAGCGGGACGGTGCGCAGTTTATTCTGACCGGGGTGGATTTCCCGCGGCAAGGCGGCAAGAAGGCCTACGGGCCGCTGCCTGCTGTGGCTGAAGCGGATGCGGAAGCCTTCCGGATTATCCTCGTGCATGATCCGCTCTGGCTGTCCCGGCAGCAGGAGGTTCCGGCTGACCTGATTCTGGCCGGGCATACCCATGGAGGCCAGGTTGTACTGCCCTTGATCGGGAACCGGCATACCGATGAGTTCTACCGCAGGTATAATGCGGGGATGTATGAGATCCCCCGGAGCTATAATGCGGGTCTCCCGCCGCTGAAGATGCTGATCAGCCGGGGGTTCGGTACGGCGCATCTGCCGCTGCGCTGGCGCAGTCCGGCCGAGATGCATGTGCTGACCCTGCGCTGCGGACGGCAGCACTCCGGATCGCAGAGATTCAATGTGATGGACACATAAGCATGACAAAAAAAACGGCTGCCCTTCTTGCGGGGCAGCCGTTTCTGCTTGTATGGACGGATTCGGAGCTTAGCGCATCTTCAGCTCAATGCTGCGCGGATCTACAAAGCTGTAGCCCTTGCCTTCAAGCGTAGTCAGCAGAGTGTCAAGTGCCTCTACCGTCCAAGGCAGCTCATGCATCAGAATATTGCTGCCGGAGTGCAGCTGATCGGTTACATTCTTGATCAGCTTCTCCGTTTTGCCCGTATCCTTGGCCTTCATCTCCCAGTCGAGGGAGCCATTGGACCAGGTCATATAGAGCATGCCGTTTGCAGCGGCAATTTTTTTGCCTACGTCACCGCCGGCACCATGCGGCGGGCGGAAGAAGTGAGGGGTCTCACCGGTGATTTCCTTGACGATATTCTGCACATCTTCAATCTGCTTTTTCACTTCGGCTTCCGGCTTATCCTTCAGCACGATGTGATCCCAGCTATGGTTGCCGAGCACGCCGCCCCGTTTGTGGATCAGCTCCAGCAGCTCGGGATGCTCCTTCACCCGGTAACCATTGACGAAGAAGATCGCTTTGGCTTTGTGCTTGTCCAGCGTATCCATCAGCGGATTGATTAATTCCGCTTCCTTCGGCCCGTCGTCGAAGGTCAGCAGGACTACCTTCTTATTCGTCGCCGGATCATTCGGGACAATGTCATAATTCTTGTTCATATGATACAGCAGCGGTACCTGCGCATCGCTGGCTGCCGCAGGCGTAGCCTCCGGTGAGGCGGTGGCCTCAGGTGCAGCTGAGGCTGTTGCCCCAGGTGTAGCAGATGCGGCTGTCTCCGCCGCCTCTGTTGCTGCCGCAGGCTGAGGCGTCTTCTCCGCAGCCTGGCTGCCTGTATTCCCGCCGCTAGTGCAAGCTGACAGCAGACAAGCCGCCAGGAGCAGCGTTATTGTTGCTTTACCCACTTTTTTCATCTCGCTTTCTTGTTGTTTGGCTGTATGAGCGGCTACCTTTCCGCGAACACTAAGCATGATTTTACCATACAAGGAGGTTGGAGATATGAATACTTCGTCATTTCTGTGCGGGGTGCTGATTGGTGCAGCCGCCAGTATGATTATGTCCAAAAAACGCAGCGCCATGATGTCGGCCCTGATGCACTCGAACGGTTCTTCCTACAATGCGGGTGACAAGGCCAAGGACAAAATTATGGGGATGGCCATGACCGGCTTCGGCAGCACGGCAGCGGGCAGCAGCCATGACCACTCCGGCTCACATGTATCCGGCGGTGGCGATCATAAAGAGGATTCCCTTAAGTCCAAAGAATCAAATCTGAACATGCTGAAGGATTTCATCCTCAGCAACCCTGATGTGAAGCATGAAGTCGAGCAGATTCTCAAAGATACTCATACCGCCATACCCGGTTTGTAACCGGATTTAACCGCTGCAGAATCATTTTGGCGATGCCGGCATCGCTGAAGTGATTCTTTTTTAATATGGCTTTACATATAATGGGCAGCAAATTGGGCTGAATCTATATTTATTTACGTGCATTTGTAGCTTCAAAATGATAACATACATACATAGTAACCATTTTTGGCTCATTACTCGGGACTCATCATACATTAATATTAAATGAGCTTGCAAAAGGAGGATCCTGTCATGAGAATAGAGCGATTAAGTCAAGATAAGATACGGATTTTCCTCACTTTTGACGACCTGAGCGAGCGGGGCATCCAGAAGGAAGACATGTGGCAGGAGGTTCCCAAGGTGCACGACCTCTTTACGGAAATGATGGATCAGGCGTACAGCGAGCTGGGTTTTGACGCTACGGGTCCGCTTGCCGTGGAAGTGTTCGCATTGCCCGCGCAAGGCATGGTCGTTATTGTGACCCGGGGGAAATATGATCACCATCAGTACGGTGGGGCCGGGGAAGATGAATTGCCTGAAGAGATTTACGAAATGGAAGTTACTCTTGAACAAAGCGACTCCATTGTATATGCTTTCCGCGATTTCGAGGTTCTGGTGGAAGCAGCTCATGTGCTCATCGGCAATATTACTTCTCAAGGACAACTGTATTCTTATAATGATAAATGGTACCTCTACTTCGATCCGAAGGAATTTGAAGAGGCTGCACTGTCAGGGCTGGTAGGCGTGCTCGCTGAATTCGGAGATTCCTCTCCGGTAACTCAGGCTGTTCTGGCCGAATACGGCAAGACGGTTATGGCGGAGAATGCGATTCAGACGCTGTGCAATCATTTCAAACGCCAGGAATAAGAGATAACGGGAAGGTACCAGTCCGGCTATAACGGCTTCAGCAGAGATTAGGTATTAGCGCAAGGGAGGCTATTCGGTGCTTTTGTTATCGGTTATTTCGTCAGCAGTTGCACCGGGACTTGCGCTGCTGACTTTTTTCTACTTGAAAGACAAGTATGATCAGGAACCGCTCCATATGGTGCTTAAGGTGTTCCTGCTTGGCCTGATGATCGTGCTGCCGGTGATGATTATCCAGAGGGGACTTGTGCTGGGGCTGGACGGCGGTCCTTATGTGGATTCCTTTCTGATCTCAGCCGGGGTGGAAGAGGCCCTGAAGTGGTTTGTGCTGTACCATATGATTTACAATCATACCGAATTTGACGAGCCCTATGATGGAATACTATATGCCGTAGCGATTTCGCTCGGCTTCGCAACAATAGAGAATGTAATGTATGCATGGTACAGCAATGCTTCAATCGGCACCATGATTCTAAGGGCGCTGCTTCCAGTCTCCGGACATGCCATGTTCGGGGTAATTATGGGCTACCATATGGGCAGAGCCAAGTTCTCCGGCGGGGTCAAGACCCGTAAGATTCTGCTGATTTCCTTGCTTCTGCCCTGGCTGTGGCATGGAATCTATGATTTTCTGCTCGCGACGACAGCTAACTACTGGATCTGGTTTATCGTGCCTCTGATGGCAGTTTTATGGTACGGAGGCATGGGGAAGGTAGCGCGGGCTAACAGCCGTTCCCCCTTTCGCTTTTTGAAGCGTGAGGAAGAGGTTAACCTATAATCGAGATGGACACACTTAATCCTACAGGGCAGTTCCTTAAGGCGGGGAATTCCAGAAAGGAGAGAGAGGTGTCTTTTTTTGCGAGTAAAAGTTCGGATTGTCTGCAAGCAGTGCGGCGAAACCTACATATTAAGAGGGAACAAGGAGCAGGGTGTTGTCCAGACCGGCTTCAAGCAATGTCTGTGCAGCTGTGTAAGCGGCTTTGAGATTGAGGAACGGGCCTGAAGACCGGATTCTTGAAAAAGTGCATAAGACTTCTCAGTTATTGTCAAACTAACGGCAATAAGCTACTGAAAGGAGCTATGCGGACCTATGTACAAAAGATTAAGTGCCATAATGTTCCCGCTTACCGCACTCTTGCTGCTTGGAGCGCTCGTCTGGGGGTATCAGGAGAATCAGGAGAAGAATTCGATTCTGATCAAAGCGGAGAATCAGTATCAGCGCGCGTTCCATGATCTCTCCTTCCATGTAGAGCGGCTTCACGGTGAGCTGGGCAATACGCTTGCGGTGAACACCACCTCTAATGGAATGCACCGCAAGGGACTGGTCAATGTATGGCGGATTACCAGCGAGGCGCAGAACGAGATTAACCAGCTGCCGCTGACGCTGCTGCCGTTCAGTGAGACGGAGGAGTTCCTCTCCAAGATCGCTAATTTCTCTTACAAAGCTGCGGTACGTGACTTCACCAAGAAGCCGCTGACAGAGGGGGAGATGGCGAATCTGAAGACACTCTACCAGAATTCGGCTGAAATCTCCAAGGACCTGCAGAAGGTTCAAGACAAGGTCATCGGCAAAAAGCTGCGCTGGATGGATGTAGAGACTGCACTGGCTACAGAGCAGAAGGCCGAAGACAACACGATCATTGACGGATTCAAAACCGTGGATAAACGCGTGGCGGCTTACCCGGAGCTGGACTACGGCCCTTCGGTTGCAAGTATCTATGATAAGCGGTCGGTGAAAAAGCTGGGCGGCAAGCCGGTTACCGCTGACCAGATCAAGGGCAAGGCGATGAAGTTCGCCGAGCTGGGCGGGCAGGCACAGGTGAAGATTCAGGAGAATGGGAAGGGAACGGAGTGGGCTTCTTATACAGCGACTGTGACTTCAGCAGAGCATAAGAAGCCGGTCTCGATGGACTTCACGGCGGAAGGCGGACTGCTGATCTCTTACAACGACAACCGCGAGGTAGGGCCGGCCAAAGTATCCATGAAGCAGGCTGTGGAGAAGGCGGGCAAGTTCCTGGAGAAGAAGGGATATCCCGGCATGACCGCAGTCAGTGCTGACCGGTACGATAATCTGGGCAATCTGACCTTTGTCAGCAGCCAGGACGGCGTGCTCATCTATCCCGAGAAAATGACGGTTCGTGTCGGACTGGATACGGGGGAGGCCATAGGGTTTCAGGCAAGCGACTATGTGAATGAGCATAAGGAGAAGCGTGTGCTGCCGAAGCCGAAGCTTTCCCTGGCTGAAGCCAGAGCGATGCTTAACCCGGAGTTCAAGGAGCTCTATAACCGGCTGGCCTGGATCGAGAATGAAGATGCGGTGGAGCTGCTGACCTATGAATTTGGGGGCAAAATCAACGGCTCACAGTTCAGAATTTATCTGAACGCCGATGACGGTAATGAGGAAGCGGTGGAACAGATCCGCACCTCCTCGGGAGCACAGGATAAATAGCCGGACGTTCCACTTAAGACGGATAAGCCCGGTTATAATAGAGAAGACGCATTTCCGGAAACGGAGGGCGTCTTTTTTGAAGATAAGAATCTATATGTTTTGGGGTCCCCGCAAAGTACCTGAATCAACACCTACGCTAAAGCCCCACTTTGTGGGGTTAATTTGTTGCTGCGCGCCGGTTGCGGCTGCTGGTGTTCAACGCCTAATAATATTTCTGACCGGTCTCAAGAGGGCGTGCTATAATCGGTTTAGCATTTATTACTAACTCAAGCGGCGGTGACAGGTTTGTATCCCAAAATCAATGAATATCTATACCTCCAGGTGGCGTCCAGCGATGCGGCAGAGTCTGAGATCCAGTACCGGGCAAGGATTGCGGACATGGAGGATGAGAGTATCCTGATAGAGATCCCTATGCAGGAGAGCAACGGCCGGCTTAAGAAGCTGTTCGTCGGTGATGAGCTGTCGGTGTATTTTCTCACAGAGGGCGGCATCAAGAATTACTTCAATACTCATGTGCTCGGCTTCAAGGAAGATGTCATCCGGATGGTCCGGCTGCGCAAGCCAGCGGCGGAGTCCATCTTCAAAATTCAGCGGCGCAGCTTCTTCCGTGTCAATGCCGAGCTGGAGCTGGCCGTTAAGGATGCCCTGGGCAGCCGCTTTCTGGTGCGCACCGAGGATATTGGCGGCGGCGGGACGTCATTCTTAAGCGATGCGAAGATTGCTTTGGAGGTGGCCGACAAGCTGGCCTGCTGGCTGCTCGTCTCCTACCGCAACGGAAGCACGGAGCATGTTAATTTCGAAGGCGAGATTGTACGGATCAAACCGCTGGAGACCGGGCGGAATCTGGTCATGGTTAAATTCTCGGCCATTTCCGATACGGAGCGGCAAAAAATTATCCGGTACTGCTTTGAACGCCAGTTCGATTTCCGCAACCGCTGATTCCCTGCGCGCGAATCTTCAAGAGGGCCCTGAATCAGCTTTTTTCTCCCTAAAAAACCTCAATGTCATTTTGCACTGGGGTTCAAACTGTGGTATAATTTTATAAGTCGCAGGCAATGCCTGCTTTTTTCTTGAGAATATCAGCAAGTTCCAAGAGAGATATGTCGATATGCGTATTTCTGCGGAAGAGTGTTTGAGGAGGAATGCCCCGTTGGACAGGCAGGATACACATACTAACGACCGAATTAACGTCGCCATCGACGGACCTGCCGGGGCAGGCAAGAGCACTGTAGCCCGATTGGTAGCACGGGAGCTGTCTTACATTTATGTAGACACGGGTGCCATGTACCGGGCAATCACCTGGTATATGCTTCGTGAAGGCATAGCAGCAGAGGAGCATGAGCTGGTGGACCGGAAGGTCCAGAATATGGCGATTGAGCTTCTGCCTGAGAAAGATGTGCAGAAAGTGCTGATTAATGGGGAAGACATGACCCCGCATATCCGCAGTCTTCAGGTCAGCGGCCAGGTGTCGCAGTATTCGAAGATTGAGGGTGTTAGATCCAGACTGAGTCACTTGCAGCGTCAGATGGCGCTCCGCAAGGGAGTCGTGATGGATGGCCGGGATATCGGTACAACCGTACTGCCGGATGCCGAAGTGAAGATTTTCATGACGGCAAGTGTGGAGGAGCGTGCTCTCCGTCGTTACAAGGAACTGAAGGATACGGAAACAGTGACTCTCCAGCAGCTTGAACATGATATTGCAGCGCGGGACCGGCTTGATGAAGGCCGGGAGATTTCACCGCTGTGCCGTGCCGAGGATGCTATTCTTCTGGATACGACGCATATGGATATCCTTCAGGCCGTGGAAGCCATCGTCTCCCACTGCAGAACCTATGTTAACGGGGAGAGAAATCATCTATGATTTATGCATTTTGCGTGGCCTTGCTTCGTATGATTTATGCCATACTGTTCCCGCTCAAGATTGTGGGAAGAGAGAATGTGCCGAAGGAGGGTGGAGTCCTGCTCTGCGCGAATCACATCAGCCTGCTTGATCCCATGACGATCGGCATTAAGCTGAAGCGACAGGTACGATATATGGCCAAGGCGGAATTATTCAATGTTCCGGTGCTCGGCTGGCTCATTAAGCAATTGGGTGCATTTCCTGTCAAGCGTGGCGGCGTAAGCAAAGAATCCATTAAGACGTCCGTCAATACGCTTCGCAGCGGACATGTGATGGGCATCTTCCCGGAAGGAACGCGGAACTCCGATTCAGGTTCAGCCAAGAAGGGTGCGGCAAGCTTCGCGCTCCGCAGCGGCGCAGCCGTTGTACCGGCAGCCATTATCGGGTCCTACAAGCCGTTCCGCCGGATGACTGTTGTGTATGGGGCACCCATAGACCTCAGCGCATTTGAAGGTGCGGGAAGTGATTCTCTGGACGCTGTAACCGATGTAATTATGGGACGCATCCATGAAATGATCAGTACCGGCAAGCCCAGTTCGCGGTAAGTCCGGAAGTCAATCTCCTGTTTCGGTGAATAGCTTATAAATTACAGCATAACCGCTATTTTTTGGAACATACTAATCAACACAGTGAAATGGTTTAACGAAGCAATGATTGTTTTGAACTCTGCTCTACGCGGGTTTAAATAAATGGGGTTTTGAATCGAGGAGGGTAATCACATGTCTGAAGAAATCAAGAATCAAGAAGCTGCGGATAACGTTGAGAATAACGAGACCGTAGAAGGGGCAGAAACTGTAGAATCCGCTGTAACCGAGTCTGCAGAAGTTGTTGCCAGCAATGAAGAAGAAGTGACAAGCCAGGAAGGTCTGGAAATCATTTCTCTGAAAAAAGGCGATACCGTGAAAGGAACAATCGTCAAAATTGAAGATAACCAAGCTTATGTAAGCATTGGATATAAATACGACGGCGTTATTCCTATTCGCGAATTGTCTTCCGTTCAGCTGGACAATGCCGCAGCAGCGGTAGAAGTCGGCCAGGAAGTGGAATGCAAGGTTGTCAGCATCAACGACAACAAGGAGAGCCTGGTGCTGTCCAAGCGTGCCATCGACAGCGAGAAATCATGGGAAGATCTGGAGAAGTATTTCGCTTCCCAGGAATCCTTCGAAGTTACTGTAGCTGATGTTGTCAAAGGCGGCCTTGTGGCTGACGTTGGCGCACGCGGCTTCATCCCGGCTTCCATGGTTGAGCGTCACTTCGTTGAAGATTTCAGCGACTACAAGGGCCGCACACTGCGTGTCAAAGTGAAAGAGCTTGACCGTGAGAACAGCAAGGTAATTCTCTCCGCCAAAGAAGTTCTGGAGGAAGAATTCGAAGCTAACAAGCAGAAGATTATGGCTGAGCTGTCTGAAGGCCAAATCATCGAAGGTACTGTTCAACGCCTGACTCAATTCGGCGCATTCGTTGATGTTGGCGGCGTAGACGGACTGGTTCACGTATCCGAGATCGCTTGGAACCATGTGGAGAAGCCATCCGATGTAGTATCCGAAGGTGACAAGGTTCGCGTTAAAGTACTTAAGGTTGATCCTGAAAAGGGCAAAATCAGTCTCAGCATCAAAGCAGCTGCTCCGGGTCCTTGGGATTCCGCAGCAGGCAAGATCAACATTGGCGATGTAGTTACAGGCGAAGTTAAACGCCTTGTGAACTTCGGCGCATTCGTTGAACTGCTGCCAGGCGTTGAAGGCCTTGTGCATATCTCCCAGATCTCCCACAAGCACATTGGTACTCCGCATGAAGTGCTCAAGGAAGGACAGGAAGTACAAGTGAAAGTACTTGACTTCAACCCATCCGAGAAGCGCGTCAGCCTGAGCATCAAGGAAACTGAAGAAGCTCCGGCTCCTTCGGCCAGACCAGAACGCAGCAACAGCAGAGACAGAGCGCCTAAGGAAGTGCTGAACAATCCTAACGTATCGCTCAGCAACGAAGGCCTCAGCTTCACACTGGCTGAACGTTTCGGCGACAAGCTGGACAAATTCAAGGGTAACAACTAATCCCTTTGTTATCTCATCATAACGGGTAAAGTAATCGGCGAGCCCTCGATCAGAGGGTTCGCCGATTGTCTTTTCCAGGGCATACAGGATAGCGGCAATACCTGGGTAAGACGGTTAGCCAATTGGAATGTTTTTTGCTATGATGAGTAACGTAAGGAAGACAGGAGGAATGAATATGGCAAGACCCGTAGTGGCCATTGTCGGCAGGCCTAACGTCGGAAAGTCGACGATCTTTAACCGGCTGATTGGCGATAGACTGGCCATCGTAGAAGATAAACCGGGGATTACACGTGACCGGATATATGGAGTCTCCGACTGGAACGGCAAATCCTTCAGTGTCATTGATACTGGCGGGATTGAGATTGACGGAGAAGACGCTATTCTGAAATCCATCCGCGTTCAGGCGGAGCTGGCGATTGAGGAAGCGGATGTGATCGTCTTCATGTGTGAGGCGAAGAGCGGACTCACAAGTTCGGATGAGGAAGTGGCACAGATTCTGTTCCGTTCCGGCAAGCCGATCGTTCTGGCTATCAATAAAGTGGATAACATGAAGCGCAGCGAAGATATTTATGAATTTTACACCCTTGGAATCGGTGATCCGATCGGCATTTCAGGAAGTCACGGAACCGGAATCGGCGATCTGCTGGACGCGGTTGTTGAACGTCTGCCGGATAAGGTGGATGAGGAATATGATGAAGATGTCATCCGTGTAGCCTTGATCGGACGTCCGAATGTGGGTAAATCCTCACTGGTCAATGCAATTCTGGGCGAAGAACGCGTTATTGTCAGTGATGTTGCGGGGACTACGCGCGATGCGATTGATACGCCGTTCGAACGGGATGGCCAGCGTTATGTGCTGATCGATACAGCGGGCATGCGCAAACGCGGCAAGGTCTATGAGAACACGGAAAAATACAGTGTAATGAGAGCCATGAAGGCGATTGAGCGCGCTGATGTTGTACTCGTTGTAATCAACGGCGAAGAAGGCATCATCGACCAGGACAAGCACATTGCCGGGTATGCCCATGATGCGGGCAAGGCTTCGGTCTTTGTTGTCAACAAATGGGATGCCATTGAGAAGGACGACAAGACGATGCAGAACTTCGAACGCAACATCCGTGATCACTTCCTGTTCATGAGCTATGCTCCGGTGGTATTCCTGTCTGCGCTTACGAAACAGCGTCTGCAGAAGCTGCTGCCTGTCGTGCAGCATGTCGCCCAACAGCACGCCCTGCGGATTACCACCCATCTGGTGAATGATGTGGTATCGGATGCCGTGGCGATTAATCCTCCGCCTACGGACAAAGGCCGCCGTCTGCGTATTAACTATGTCACCCAGGTGGCAACGAAGCCGCCGACCATCGTGGTATTCGTCAATGATCCTTCGCTGATGCACTTCTCCTACGAACGTTACCTGGAGAACAAGCTGCGTGCAGCGTTCAATTTCGAGGGGACACCGATCCGCCTCTTTACACGGCGTAAATCCGAGAACGAAGGTTAGGGGAGAAGAGTAGTGGCGTTTGAACTTCTGGTTATCGTTATAAGCTATCTGCTTGGCTCCATCAGCTTCAGTGTACTGCTCGCCCGGCTGCTTAAGGGGATTGATATCCGCCAATATGGAAGCGGCAATGCGGGAGCGACCAATACACTGCGTGTGATGGGGAAGGGACCGGCCATACTGGTGCTGTTTCTGGACGTACTGAAGGGAATTGCCGCAGTCTGGCTTGGCACATGGGCCGGGGGATGGGGAAGCTGGGTCGCAGTGGTCTGCGGACTTGCTGCCATCATCGGGCATAACTGGCCGGTCTATTTTCACTTTCGCGGGGGGAAAGGGATTGCAACGACGATTGGTGTGATGGCTACGCTGGTATTCTGGCCTGCACTGATTGCCGGTGTAATTGCTATTCTCGCTATTGTACTTACACGGTATGTCTCGCTGGGCTCGCTGATCTTTGTGGCTCTGACTCCGGTGTGTCTGCTGTTCACGGAGCATACGACCCCGGAGCTATGGGGAAGCCTGGTCATCGTGGTGTTCGCCTTCTGGCGTCACCGCAGCAACATCGTGAAGATCTCGCAGGGCCGTGAGAACAAAATCGGCTCCAAAGCCAAGGAGGGGAATCGCGTTGTCTGATAAAGTAACCGTGCTGGTCGCGGGCAGTTGGGGAACTGCGCTGGCTACTGTGCTGGCGGCTAACCACTCGGAGGTTTATCTGTGGACGCGAAAGCCTGAGCAGGCTGCCGAGATTAACGAAGCACATACGAATCATCATTTCCTGCCGGGGATTAAGCTCCCTGGAAATATTATTGCCACCACGGACATGGAGACTGCCGTCTCCGGTTCGAAGGCGGTAGTCATTGTGGCGCCTTCTTCCGGAATGCGCCAGGTGGCGCATAGCCTTAAGCCGTTCTGGAAGGAAGATATGCTCTGCATTCACGCCACGAAGGGCTTCGAGACCGAGACCATGAAGCGGATGTCCACAGTGATCTCGGAGGAGCTGGGCTGCAGCGAAGGCGATATTGTGGTGCTCTCCGGGCCGAGCCATGCTGAAGAAGTGGTACGGCTCTGTCCGACCACGGTCGTCGTGGCTTCGCCGGATGAGAGCCGTGCCAAGGCGGCGCAGGAGCTGTTCATTAACAACGACTTCCGTGTGTATACCAACAGGGATCAGCTAGGGGTAGAGCTGGCTGGTGCACTGAAGAATATTATCGCGCTGGGTGCGGGGCTGTCCGACGGGCTGGGGTTCGGGGATAATGCGAAGGCGGCACTGCTTACCCGCGGCCTGGCCGAGATCTCCCGAGTTGGCGTTGAGATGGGTGCGAATCCCTTAACCTTCTCCGGCCTTGCCGGACTGGGTGACCTGGTCGTAACGGCAACAAGCCAGCACAGTCGCAACTGGCGCGCCGGCTCCATGCTGGGCCAGGGCCAGCCGCTGAATGAGGTGCTGGATTCCATGGGGATGGTTGTCGAAGGCATCCGGACGACGGAGGTGGCTTATGCGATCTCGCTGAAGCTGGGCGTACAGATGCCGATCACCGACCAGATCTATCATGTGCTGTTCAAGGGCAGAACACCGCGTAATGCGGTGGAAGCCCTGATGGGCCGTGACCGTAAGACGGAGATGGAGGCCATCTCCCAGGAGACCTGGGAGCAGTGGCATTCCTGATCACGTTCACCTTTTGCCGGAATATCTCATATGTTGTTAATGGGGATTGACGGAGGAGGGATGAACAGTGAGCAGAGATTTTTCCAAGGATGCTTTGAACGCCATCAACAAGAAGACGGGCAAAAACATTTCGGAAGGTGCCATCAAAAAGCTGGCCGGTACGGTTAAGCCGGGCACCACACAGAATGAAGCCCAGCTCCGCCAGTTAATTAAACAGGTATCAGCTATGGCTAAAGTGCCAGTCAGCGAGGCTACCGTGCAGGAGATCGTCAATACTGTTAAAAAAGGCGGCGCCGGTTCCGGTACGATGGAGTCTTTAATGAAAATGATGCTGAAAAAATAGCATATCCGTGAAGTAAGCCATTCCTGCCGGGATGGCTCCTTTTCAGACTGGGCATAACTCCGGAAGGTAAGCTGATTCCGCGGGTTATGCCCTTTTTTTGGCAGGGGAATCGGCTGATGCTTAAAATTTATACTTAAAAAATGCCGCGATTCACGCTATAATAGTCGCAATCCGGGAAAAGTGAAATGGAGGCGCATGACCTATGGACCCGATGACAAAAATGTGGCTGTCTCTGATTGCGGTACTGATTATGGGCTTATCTGTTTTTTTGATTACTTTTGCACGCAGCAAGACGAAGGGACTGCTTAGAGCTGTTTTATCGGTCATTGCTTTTGTCATCCTGCTGATCGGAGTTCTGGGCGGGGCTGCTTCAATTATGTAAGCATTTACATTATACTCAGGCAGACGTATTTCTGACAGAATCGTTAGTTGATTTTACAGGAATGGGGCGTGTGTAGATTGATGGCCGGTTCAGGAATTCCTTATGTGCTGGAGACGGCACTGGGCAGCATAACGCGGGAGCTGGATGTTATCGGGCCGGGTAAGCCGCCGGTGTGGCTGCTGGGGGGAAGCTGCGGTCTGCTGCTGCACGGGGTTCAGCTGAGTGCTGCTCCGCGCGATATTGACCTCTATTGTGATTTGGAGGATACCGTGCAGCTTCATCGGGCACTGCTGAGATACACTGTCTGTGCACCGGAGGAGGATTATAGCGGAGGCTGTTACTCTCTGCGCGGGCTCTACTTCATCGGGGAGGTGAAGGTTGAGCTGGTGGGCGGATTCAGGATCGGGAGCGGCTCCGGGCAATATGCAGTGGATATCAGCAAGCTGCAGTCCTATGCCCCGAAATGTACATTCGAAGGGAGCGGCCGCCTGGCCCTGATGCCGCTTGTCCATGAGCTGATCTTCAATCTGCTGCGCGGCAGGGAAAAACGCTGCCGGGCTATTGCGGAGCTGATGAAGCGGGATGTAGCCGGTCATCTGCCGCTTCTGGAGCAGCTCATTGCGGAGAATCATCTGGAAGCCGACGGCCTGCAGTCTAGGCTGGACGAGCTGCTGGGGATATCCGAATCTATACGTATATAACCTGATTCGAAGGAAGGAGGCTGTAAGATGAATGCGAAATCGCAAATAACGGTCACTTTCCTTCCGGAACAACGCACAGCTTCTGTCAAGCATGGTGTTACGCTGCTGGAGGCTGTGCGCAAAGCCGGAATCGTCCTGCCTACCCGCTGCGGAGGCAAGGCGGGATGCATGATGTGCAAAGTGTCCGTAGAGCGTACGGATGCCGTGGCACTCAGACCTCCTGCGGAGGCAGAGAAGCGCAAGCTTGGCAGCCTGCTGGATGAAGGCGTCCGCCTGGCTTGTCAGGCCGCTGTATGGGGCGACGTCCATGTGCATATTCCCGAAGACCCGCTGAAGGCGGCTGTACGCCGCAGACTCGAAGCGGCGCGCCGTGGCGAAGCGGAGGACTTATGGTGATGGTTACTCCCGGTGCAAATGCAACCCTGAACGAACAGAGAGGAGCCCTGCGAGTGGACTCTATGCATCTGGCGAAGCTCCGGCAGAGCCGGAATAGGTCTGCGATGCTGCTGCCGCTGCTTGTTCTGCTGATCTTGTCTCTAACCGGCTGCATGTATCCCCGGGAGCAGCAGCAGTCCGGCAGCAGTTACCGCGAGAGTGTGAAGCGGGTGCAGGCGGCGGTCGATGATTATCAGGAGCAGAAGGGGCTGCTGCCGATCTTGACCAGCGATCAGGACACGCCCAGATACGAGAAATTCGTGATTGACCTGAATAAGCTGCAGCAGGAAGGGTATCTGGACGAGATCCCGGCGGCAGCGTTCGAGAAGGGGGGGAGCGCCCATTTTCTGGTGCTGGATGAGGAGACGGACCCACAGGTCAAATTAATGGACCTGGTGACCGTGCAGAAGGTTAACGATATCCAGCGCAAGGTGAACCTCTATAAGTCTGCACACGGCGGGAAGCTTCCGGCAGGGGAGGAGCTGTATCCGGGCCTGGTGTCTATCGATGCCAAACGGGCAGGGACAGGGACAATCAAGCTAAGCAGCGTATATTCGGGCCAGCCGCTCGGGCTGCTGATGGATCGCAGCGGGGCAGTCTATGTTGATTACAGCGCGGATATCTCCTCAGCCATTGATAAGAACGGCAGCAGCCCGGCGGCAGACCGTGATCTGCGTCTGGAGCTTGCGCAGGCCTCCTATTATGTCCCCGTCAAGTCTCTCCCTTATCTGTGGGTGGATGGCCGTCCCGTCCCGCAGGCTTCGCAGGAATAGCAATATAATAATATCAATTAAGGCAGCAGTTCTCCGGGAGCGGGGGATTGTTGCTTTTTTTGATACGGTAAATCTCAGAACGGATAGTAGTTCTAGGCCGCAAGCCGCCCTCATAGACTTGATGAGAAGACTTCCGGGTGTCTTGACGCAGTGGCGAGCTAGAGCGGGTATACGAAATTTCAGATGCAAAAATGCGCGGACGCTGGTCATAAATCCGTTACGGATACATATGATGATACTAGTCCAAATGCATGTCCGAGCATTCGGAGTTTAGCGCGGGGCAACCTTGCTTCGCCTCAGGCAATTAAGCTAGGCTTCGGGCGGGCAAAGCTTAGTCCGGTGGTTGTCCTGCAAGGGTCAGTTTGCCGGCGGAACGCGAAGTCGATGCTCTTCAGGCATTTTTTCTTCGGAGTAATATGAGGAGGGGATCTCTTTTGGAAAAAGTGGATATTTTCAAGGACATTGCCGAGCGTACCGGCGGAGACATTTATCTTGGCGTCGTCGGCGCGGTTCGCACGGGGAAATCGACATTCATCAAGCGCTTCATGGAAACGATTGTTCTGCCGAACATCACGAGTGAAGCAGACCGGGTAAGAGCGGTCGATGAGCTGCCGCAAAGTGCGGCAGGCAAAACTATTATGACTACGGAGCCTAAATTCGTACCCAACAATGCGGTGCAGATTAAGGTGGCCGAAGGCCTGGAGGTTAACGTCCGGCTGGTCGATTGTGTAGGCTATGCAGTGGAAGGCGCAAAAGGGTATGAGGATGAGAATGGTCCGCGGATGATCTCGACGCCATGGTTCGAGGAACCGATTCCATTCCAGGAAGCGGCTGAAATCGGGACACGCAAGGTCATTCAGGAGCACTCGACTCTGGGTGTGGTAGTGACTACCGACGGTACGATTGCCGAGATTCCACGGAGCTCGTATGTCGATTCCGAAGAGCGCGTGATCGCAGAGCTGAAGGAGGTCGGCAAGCCGTTCGTGCTGGTCATCAACTCCACCCGGCCGCGCAGTGAGGAAGTCCAGCAGCTCCGCAGTGAGCTTGCCCTCAAATATGATATTCCGGTGATGACGCTCAGCGCTGCGAATATGACCGAGGACGATGTGACTGGTGTCCTGCGCGAAGTACTGTATGAATTCCCTGTACATGAAGTTAATGTTAACCTGCCGAGCTGGGTGATGGTGCTGGGCGAGAATCACTGGCTGCGCAGCAGCTATGAGAATTCTGTCCGTGATACCGTGAAGGATATCCGCCGTCTGCGCGATGTGGACCGCCTGGTCTCACAGTTTACCGAATATGATTTCATCGACCGGGCAGGCCTCAGCGGCATGAACATGGGCCAGGGGGTAGCCGAGATTGACCTCTACGCTCCCGAAGAGCTGTATGATCAGGTGCTGATGGAGGTAGTCGGGGTCGAGATTCGCGGCAAGGATCACCTGCTCCAGCTGATGCAGGACTTCTCCCACGCCAAGCGCGAATATGACCGCTTCTCGGAAGCGCTGGAAATGGTTAAGACCACGGGGTATGGTATCGCCGCACCTTCTCTGGCCGAGATGGCGCTGGATGAGCCTGAGCTGATCCGCCAAGGCTCCCGCTTCGGAGTCCGGCTGAAGGCTACGGCGCCGTCGATCCATATGATCCGGGTGGATGTCGAGTCGGAGTTCTCGCCGATTATCGGTACAGAGAAGCAGAGTGAAGAGCTGGTGCGCTACCTGATGCAGGACTTTGAGAATGACCCGATCAAAATCTGGGAATCCGATATCTTCGGCCGGTCCCTGCATTCCATAGTCCGTGAGGGCATTCAGGGCAAGATCGCGATGATGCCGGACAATGCCCGCTACAAGCTGCAGGAAACGCTGGGCCGGATTATCAATGAAGGTTCAGGCGGCCTGATCGCCATCATCCTCTAAATGAAATAGGCTTGTCCTTTGGAGCGGGAGCTTTTCCCGCTCTTTTGCTATTTCCGGGCCCTTTCGCTGCTAGAGTGGAAAAGGGGAATTCTCCCTGGAAAGCTTCCGTTTTTACGGCATAACTGGTAGTAATAGACTGCGCAATTGCAGCGGAATGAAGGGAAACCTGCTACTTTCTGCTCCTTTTTTGAGGAACGCCTTGAAATTATGGGTGGGCTGTATTACTATAAGTTTGTTGCGCTTCTAGAAGAGAGGTGCCAGTTTCTAGTGTTAAACGGGATTATCACGTATATTTTACGTTGAAACGGAAAGAGTGTATGATACCGGAACTTTTAACCAGGGAGGTGAGAAGACATGAATAAATCAGATTTGATCAACGTAGTTACAGAAGCAACTGAACTTCCCAAAAAAGACGCTACGAAAGCGGTAGATGCAGTTTTTGAAGCGATCACAGGTGCACTGCAAAGCGGCGATAAGGTTCAGCTGGTTGGCTTCGGAAACTTTGAAGTGCGCGAACGTTCCGCACGTAAAGGCCGCAACCCGCAGACTGGTGAAGAAATCGAAATTCCTTCAAGCAAAGTACCGGCTTTCAAACCCGGTAAAGCGCTGAAAGACGGAATCAAATAAAGATTTCTACATATCTGCCCCATAGTCCTTGAATACCAACGATGCCGCCTTCCAGGGCGGCATTTGTTTTTGAGAGAGGCTCATAAACTTTGAGGAGGATTACAATGACTGAGAAGAAGAATGAAGTGAATCCTGCACCGTCCGGCAGTGACTATATCGTAGTCAAGGCCAAGGAGAACGGTGTTCAGGTCATCGGGCTGACCAGAGGGCTGGACACACGGTTTCACCATACGGAGAAGCTGGATAAAGGCGAGGTGCTCATTGCCCAATTCACCGATCACACCTCAGCAATGAAAATCCGCGGCAAGGCTGAAATCTGGAGCAAACACGGACAATTAGAGAGTGAAAGCTGAAAAGCAGGCATAGCCTGCTTTTTTTCAAAATATAACTAGATATGGGCCGCTCTGCGGTGCCGTATAATCCTGCATAGCAGCGGAAACTATGAGTAGGGAGGCATGTTATGAACCGGAGCTGGCTGATCGGAACGGCGTTGCTGCTTAGTGCAGCTGTTACCCTGCTGCTGCCGCAACTGGCCGGCAACGTTATAACTGCCCAGAGTAAGTATAGCGCAGTACAGACGATAGGCCCGGATGGCCTGGTACTGGAGAATGACAATCTGGTAGATGCGCTCAGTGAGATTCCCTTCAGTCTGATGATTGACAAGGTAGGCTGGGAGAACGGGGTATTGTCTCTGGATCTCAAGGTGAACGGTGATGCCCACGAACCGCAGGAGCTGTACCGCAACATGGCTCTGGCTACCGGGTTCGCGATTCAGGAGACTTCGAACGTAGACCAGCTGCTGCTGCGTGTGGTGGCAGAGGATAGGTGGCTGAATACCCGCCGCCTGCTCCTTGCCGGTGATATCCGCCGCAGCGAGTGGAGCCCCCTGCTGCAGGAAGCGCTGGAGAACGCAGGCAATTCGCCTCTTCCCGATTCGCTGAAGAACGGCTTCCGCATTAGCGAAAGCGAGCTGTGGAAAAAGCAGTTCATTTATCCCTGAACCGGGTAATTGAAACTAGAAGGCTTCACCCGTGCGTGACAAAAAAACATGTGATATAATAGACAAGATTGTGAACAAAGAGTTTGACAAACGTCAATGGCTTCGGAGGCTAAAATGAAACCGTACCGCATACCGCAACTGGCTAAACCCTACACCGACTACGATATGATTCAGCGGCATACGGAACTGCCGCCGTTCTCAGACGGGCGGGGTCATTTGTTATATATTTTTCTCGGCAGAGGCCGGGGGGCAGACTTCCAGCAGGCAGAGCTGTTCACCCTGGTAACCGGACTCGTCCAGCTTGGACTGGATACCCATGAGAGCATTGACCGGAATCATGAAGAGCCCGGCGGCGATATTATGCGTACCCGCCAGCTGAAGGTTCTGGCCGGTGATTATTTCAGCAGCTGGTTCTACCATCTGCTCGCGAGACACGGTCAGATTGAAATGGTTGGCACATTGAGCGCGGCTATCGCTGATTTCAATGTGATGAAGGCCAATCTTTACGGCAAGATGAGCGGAACGCTTGTCCCGGCCGAACAATACTTGAAGCACACGGTACAGCTCAATATGCGGCTGTTTCTTTCTTTTACACCGATGATCGAAGAGTCCCTTAGAGACATCTGGCAGAAGCTGCTCGCCGAATTCAGCCAGTGTGAGACAGCAGCCCTGGAATTGCGCCGGGGGGCAGCTCCGGCAAGTGCGCTGGAGGGCTATGCTTACTGGAAGGTGATGGAGTCGGCGACCGAAGAGGAGCGTCAGCAGCTTAAGGGGCAGACTCTGGACCCCAAGGATTGGCAGAAGCTGAAGCTGAGATGCAAATGCGATACGCTGCTGACGGACAAGCTGCATAGCTCGCTTGCGTCCATTCAGTCGTTTTTGCAGGGGATCAGGGACGAGGATCTGGCGGGTCAGCTTAGAGCTGCACTGGACCGCCTGCTTCTGCAAATGAAAATTTCCGGACAAGCTGCCGTGGAGGGTTAGAGAATGACAGTAGATAAAGTTACCGTAACAGGCGGGCAGGGCGACAAGCCGAAGGAGCAATTTGTCCATTCGGTATTTGAGAGCATTGCCGGCAAGTATGATCTGATGAATGATATTCTGAGCTTCCGGCGTCATAAGGCCTGGCGGAAGTTCACCATGCGCAAGATGAACATGAAGCGCGGGGACTCGGCAGTAGACCTGTGCTGCGGTACCTGTGATTGGAGCATTGCCCTCGCGGATGCGAGCGAGACCGGAAATGTCATGGGACTGGACTTCAGCGCAGGCATGCTGGAGGTGGGACGGCGCAAGGTGGAGGCGCGCGGACTGCAGGACCGCATCTCCCTGATTCAGGGGAATGCGATGGAGCTGCCGTTCGGTGATAATTCCTTTGATTACGCCACGATTGGCTTTGGACTTCGTAATGTGCCTGATCCTGTTCAGGTGCTGGGCGAGATGAAGCGCGTGGTGAAGCCCGGCGGTATGGTGGTCTGCCTGGAGCTGTCGAAGCCGATGAAGCAGCCGTTCAAAGGTATTTATTATTTTTATTTCCAGCGTGTGCTTCCGCTGCTCGGCAGGCTGTTCGCCAAGCGGTATGAGCAATATAAATGGCTTCCTGAATCACTGGCACTCTTCCCGGACAGGAAGCAATTAGAGGAGATCTTCCGGGATACCGGACTTACAAAAGTGGAATCGTTCCCCTTGAACGGTGGCATCGCGGCGTTACATCTTGGAGTCAAGGAGAACTGTAATGTTTAAGAAAATCGGTATTTTTCTACAAATGATTAAATTTGAGCACACGGTTTTTGCTTTACCCTTTGCCTTTATGGGAGCGTTGCTTGGTTCAGTAGTTATGTTCGGTGAACTGCCCTCCTGGAGCCAGATCGGATGGGTGGTTGTTGCTATGTTCGGCGCACGCAGCGCCGCTATGGGTCTTAACCGGCTGATCGACCGGATCAGTGATGCGAAGAATCCCCGGACAGCGGGAAGAGCCATTCCGGCAGGACTGCTGAAGGTTGGAGAGGTAACGCTGTTCATCGCGTTCTCGTTCTTTTTGCTGTTCTGGGCAGCCTTCAAGCTCAATCCGTTGTCAGCGAAGCTGCTGCCGATTGCTGTTTTTTTGCTGGTCTTCTATTCCTTCACCAAACGCTTCACCTGGGCCTGTCACCTGATTCTCGGACTTACAATTGCCCTTGCGCCGCTCGGCGGGTGGGTTGCGGTTACAGGAACGGTGGATTTGACTGCTATGATCTTTTATTTCACTATCGTATTCTGGACAGCAGGCTTTGATATCATCTACTCCTGCCAGGATGTGGACTTCGACCGCAAGGAGGGGCTGTATTCGATTCCTGTGCGTTTCGGGGTGGCCCGTGCGCTGGGGATTGCCAAGGTCTTTCATCTGCTGACAGCCCTGGGCTTCATCTCTCTGCTGTTCATCACGGAACTGAGCTGGTGGTATGTGGCCGGCATGGTGATTGCTTATATTATTCTGTTCTATGAGCACTACATTGTGTCTCCGGGTGATCTAAGCAAGCTGCAGACCGCCTTCTTCACCATGAACGGTGTACTTAGCATTGTGGTCTTTTCCTTTACTCTGATTGACCTGGTGGTGCAGTTCAACAAATGACCGAACTTACGCCTAAGAACTTCGTGGTTGGCATTACCGGTGCAAGCGGGGCGATCTACGGCATCCGGCTGACAGAGACCTTGCTGTCCCTCGGTTATACAGTACATCTGGTTGTCAGTAATGCAGGCTGGCGTGTCTTCAAGGAGGAGCTGGGTTATGCCGTAACTGACCGGGAAGGACTGCTGAACGAGCAGTTCGGCAGCTATCCCGGTTCTCTTCTGTATCACCCGGTACAGGATATCGGCGCTTCGATTGCCAGCGGCTCCTTCCGGACAGAGGGGATGATTATTATGCCCTGCTCGATGGGAACACTGTCTGCTGTAGCACATGGCAGCTCGGACAATCTGATGACGCGGGCAGCGGATGTCATGCTGAAGGAAGGCCGTCCGCTCGTTCTGGTGCCCCGGGAGACACCGCTGCATGCGATTCACCTGGAGAATATGCTGAAGCTGTCGCGGATGGGCGTCAAGCTGATTCCGGCAATGCCGGCGTTCTATTACGGTCCTGCCACTATGGATGATCTGGTCAATTTCATGGTGGGCAAGGTGCTCGACAGCTTCGGGATTGAGCATACTTTATTTCGCAGATGGGGGGAATGAAGGGTGACAGACCTGAAACACACCGTCATCGGCAAAATCAGCTATACCAATTCATGGCCGGTCTATCATTATTTCGATCCCTCTTCTTTAAGCTTTCCTGCTGAAATGGTGAGTGAGGTGCCAGCTGTGCTTAACCGGGGCATGGCAGCAGGAGATATTCAAGTTGGGGCTTTATCCTCCTTTGCTTACGCAGCGGCCAGCGACCGGCTGCTGCTGCTGCCCGGTCTGTCCGTCAGCGCGGACGGTCCGGTGAGGTCGATATTTCTCTTCTCCAAAAAGCCGTTACAGCAGCTTGGCAGCGGAACGATAGCCGTGACGAATACTTCGGCTACCTCGGTCAATCTGCTGAAGATCCTGATGCACAAGGCCTTAGGCACTAGCCCGGAGTACATTAGCAGCGATCCCGATCTGAACACCATGATGCAGCAGGCGGATGCCGGGCTCCTGATCGGAGACCATGCCATCCGCGCCTCCTGGCAGGATCAGGGCTATGAAGTGACGGATCTGGGCGAGCTGTGGAAGGAATGGACGGGCCACAGTATGACCTTTGCTGTATGGGCGGTCAACCGCAGGGCTGCGGCCCGCAATCCTGAGGCCATTGCCGAGATTGCTGAAGCCTTCGAGCGGAGCAAGAGACGCGGCCTGAATGAGCTGGGACCGGTAATTCACGAAGCCTGCTGCACGATCGGGGGCACGGCCTCCTATTGGAGAGATTACTTCCGTAATTTATGTTATGACTTTGGGGAAAGGCAGCAGGAAGGTCTGAACCTCTATTTCCGCTATGCCTATGAAATGGGCCTGCTGCCGCAGGAAGTGAAGATGGAGCTTTGGAGCCACAATCTGCTGACACGGGTGAAAGAATGAAGCGACTGCAAATATTCGGCTTGCTGAACAAAGATATGGATCAGATTGAGAAAGAGCTGTACCGCAGTGTCCAGGGGGATGATGACCTGCTGAGCGAGACCTCGCTGCATCTGCTGAGAGCCGGGGGCAAGCGGCTCCGGCCGGTATTCGTTCTGATGGGCGGCAAATTCGGGACCTATGATCTCGATAAGCTGAAGCGCGTCGCGATTCCGCTGGAGCTGATTCACAGCGCCTCACTGGTCCACGATGATGTCATTGACGATGCGGAGCTCCGGCGGGGAGAGCCTACCGTCAAGGCGAAATGGGGCGACAAGATCGCCATGTACACCGGCGACTATATTTATGCCAAGGCACTCGTGATGACATCAGGACTGAAGAATCCCCTGATTCATCAGATTCTCTCCAAAGCCATGGTAGAGATGTCCATCGGAGAGATGGAGCAGATCCGCGACTTCTTCAACAGCGGACAGAGCGTGCGCCACTACCTGCGGAGAATCCGCCGGAAGACAGCGCTACTGATTGCCGTCAGCTGTCAGCTTGGCGCTCTGGCTGCAGATGCGGAGCCGGGAACGGCCAGGCTCCTCTATAATTACGGATATAACGTTGGGATGGCGTTTCAAATCCGTGATGATCTGCTCGATCTCTCCGGAACAGAGAAGCAAATTGGCAAGCCGCCCGGAAGCGACATGCGTCAGGGGAATATCACTCTGCCTGTCATCTACAGTCTGCAGGATGACCGGCTCCGCGGCCGCCTGCTGGAAGAGCTTGCAGCGATTCGTGAAGGGAACAGCGGGGTCGGCCGGGCGATCGATCTGATTCTCTCTGGCGACGGGATTTCCCGTGCGGAGGAGCTGGCCTCCCGTTATATCGCCAAGGCGCTGGATGCGCTGGAGCAGCTGCCAAGCAACCGGACCAAGCGCAATTTGCGCGATATCGCCTTTTTCGTGACCGGCCGGGCTTATTGAAAATATAAGAACTCCACTGCAAATTTACGTTCACAGATGCCGGGGTTTCTGATAATATCAGACCATAAACAGCCTATTCATTTAGAATAAGGGGAATTGGAGAGTGACTCTATGGAACAAACGTATCTGATGATCAAACCGGATGGTGTACAGCGCGGACTAATCGGACGCATCGTTGCCCGCCTGGAAGACAAGGGATTCAAGCTGGTCGCTGCCAAGCTGATTACCGTTACTGAGGAGCAGGCCAAGAAGCATTATGCGGAGCATGACGGCAAGGATTTTTTCCCGGAGCTGGTAAGCTTCATTACCTCCGGCCCTGTGTTCGCCATGGTGTGGGAAGGCGATGATGTCATCGCATTATCCCGTCTCCTGATCGGCAAAACCAAAGTCGGTGAGGCCCTGCCGGGCACCATCCGCGGGGATTATGCCAGCCATACTCCGCTTAATCTGATCCACGGATCGGATTCGCCGGACAGCGCAGCACGTGAGATCGCCAATTTCTTCGCTCCGGATGAGCTGGCACAGTATCATAAAGACATCGCGGCCTGGATGTAAGATCCGGGCAGGAGACAGGAGATTATTATGGCTGAACGTGAAGAATCCTCATTAACCCCGGACCCTGATTACACCGGATTTATTCATAATATCAAACAAAGCACAGGCATTGACCTTGCGCAGTATAAGGAAGCACAGATGAAGCGGCGGCTGACGACGCTCCGTATGAAGAACGGCTACAATACCTTTAATGAGTTCTATGCGGCAATGATGAAGGACAAGGCTCTGTTCTATGAGTTCCTGGACCGCATGACGATCAATGTCTCCGAATTCTGGCGGAATCCGAACCGCTGGGAAGTGCTGAGGGATGTGATTCTGCCGGATCTTCAGCGCTCCGGCCGCAGACTGAAGCTATGGAGTGCCGCCTGTTCCACAGGTGAAGAGCCTTATACGCTGGCGATGATTCTCTCGGACAAGAATATTCTGGCCCAGACCGGCATTCTGGCTACAGATATTGATGACGGGGCGTTGGCCAAAGCGAAGCAGGGGATCTATCTGGAGCGCTCCTTGAAGGATGTGCCCAAAGATGTGGCAGACCGGTATTTTACACCCGATGGCCCGGTCTTCAAGGTCAGTGAAGGACTGAAGAAGAATATCGATTTCCGCAAGCAGAATCTGCTGCTGGATAAATTCGACGAAGGCTTCGATCTGATTATCTGCCGCAATGTCATGATCTACTTCACCGAAGAAGCCAAGAATAAGCTGTATCACAAATTCTCGGCCAGTCTGCGTCCCGGGGGCTATCTGTTCGTGGGCAGCACGGAGCAGATATTCACACCTGCGCAGTATGGCTTCGAGTCGACCGAAACCTTCTTTTACCGGAAGAAATAGCCGTAGTCTGCTGGAGTCTCCCTTGGTGCAGGGTATACTTTAGGCGCTTTTCAGTGATACTGGGAAGTAGGAAGAAACCTAACGCCAAGTGAAAGGTCGTTAACCCAGATGGACAAAAGCAAGGTCATCACCGCCTACCGGCGGGGGTTCCTCACTGTCCGCGAATGCGGGCAGATTCTCGGCATTGAGGAGCTGCAGCTCCAGAGCCTGCTTACTGCGGAAGAGGGCAGAACCGGCGGCCGCCTTCCGGCACCAGGCAGCGACAGTCTGGAGACAGGCTCCTGAACGGGGGGCACAGCAGCGCCGCTTCTACTCGAAAGAGCAGGAGCGGCGCTTGTTTTGTTCTGCTGGACGCAGCGGGCCGGGCTATTGCTTTCTTGTCAAAGCGGAGAGCCTATACTATAATAAGCAAAGACATTTAACATTTTAGCGGTTTACAGTCCAAAAGTGTGAAGGGGGAACGCAGCATGAGTTTACGCTATTTAACAGCGGGGGAGACGCACGGCCCCCAGCTTACAGCCATTATTGAGGGATTGCCCAGTAATTTGACACTTGACTTTGAAGAGCTTAATTTCCAGCTGCACCGGAGACAGAAGGGCTACGGCCGCGGACGCCGGATGCAGATTGAGAAGGATACTGCCCAGATTGCCGGCGGTGTACGCCACGGCTATACTACCGGAGCTCCTGTAGCGCTCATTGTGGAGAACAAGGACTGGACACACTGGAAGAACATTATGAACATTGAGCCGATTCCGGGCAGTGACGAAGAGAAGCGCCGGGTGAACCGTCCGCGTCCCGGTCATGCGGACCTGAACGGCGGACTTAAGTATAACCATACCGATCTGCGTAACGTGCTGGAGCGCTCCAGCGCCCGTGAGACGGCAGCAAGAGTGGCTGTAGGCGCGGTTGCCCGTCAGCTGCTTGCAGCCTTCGGAGTGAAGATTGCCGGACAAGTCATCCGGATCGGAGAGATTGAAGCACCTGCCAACGATCTGCCTATCGATGAGCTGATTGCCCGGACTGAAGAATCCTCTGTGCGGGTAGTGGACAAGGAGACGGAGCAGAAGATGGAGGCTTACATAGACAAGATCAAGGAAGAAGGCGACTCCATCGGCGGGATTGTGGAATGTATTGTCGAAGGTCTGCCTATTGGTCTTGGCAGTTATGTACAGTCCGACCGCAAGCTGGATGGTGCCATCGCCGGAGCCGTGATGTCGATCAATGCCTTCAAGGGCGTGGAGATCGGGATCGGCTTCGAAGCCGGGAAGCTGCGCGGCTCACAGGTCCATGACGAGATTATGTATGAAGCCTCGAAAGGGTACTTCCGGGCGAGCAACCGGCTGGGCGGGTTCGAAGGCGGAATGACCAATGGAATGCCGGTGGTCGTCAGAGGGGTAATGAAGCCGATCCCGACGTTGTACAAACCGCTGCAGAGTGTGGATATCGACACGAAGGAGCCGTTCACAGCCCAGGTGGAGCGCTCAGACGCCTGTGCCGTTCCGGCAGCTTGTGTCGTACTGGAGAGTGTAGTAGCCTGGGAGATTGCCAAGGCGTTCCTGGATAAATTCGGCGGTGACTCTCTGGAAGAGATCCGCGCGAACTACAATAATTACCTGGCTCAGCTGGAGAGCTACTAAGATGCGCAGCATTACTGTTGACTTAGGGGAACGTTCTTATCCGATTTATATCGGCAGCGGTCTGCTGCAGAGTATCGGCGAACGCTGCACCGAAGCCGGATTCGCACTGCGCAGCCCGCTGCTGGTGGTCAGTGATACCGAAGTAGCGCCGCGTTATCTGGAGCAGGTGGAGACTTCCCTCCGCAGCAGCGGATATACAGTGGTCAGCCATGTCATTCAGGCGGGCGAAGCTTCGAAGTCACTGGCCGTCTATGAAGAAGTCATTTCCACAGCCATTCAAGGCGGTCTGGACCGCAACTCCGCCGTGCTGGCGCTTGGCGGGGGGGTCGTCGGCGATCTGGCCGGCTTCGTTGCTGCATCTTATATGCGGGGAATCGGGTTCATGCAGATTCCAACGACTATTCTCGCCCATGACAGCAGTGTAGGCGGCAAGGTGGCCGTTAACCATCCGATGGCCAAGAATATGCTGGGCGCCTTTTATCAGCCGTCTATGGTGTTATATGATCTGGACACCTTAGCTACGCTTCCGCCCCGGCAGGTCGCTTCAGGCCTGGCTGAGGTGGTCAAGCACGGGCTGATTCTGGACCGTGAGTTCGCTTACTGGTGCCAGGAGCATGCGGACAAGCTGCTGGCACTGGACCCCGAGGCGCTGGGATATGCGCTGGAACGCGGCTGTGCCATCAAGGCGGAGGTAATCGGCGGTGATGAACGCGAGCACGGACAGCGTGCGATTCTGAATCTGGGGCATACCATCGGACATGCCATTGAAGCTGTCGGAGGCTATGGCACCTTCCTGCATGGAGAGGCGATTGCAATCGGGATGGCCGGATCTGCTCTGCTCGCAGCGAAGCTGGGCCGGGACAGACAGATCTACGAGGACACAGTGTCCATGCTCAACGCCTTGTCGCTGCCCACCCGGCTTCCTTCGCAGTACAGCGGGGAAGAGCTGATGGAAGCGATGATGCATGACAAGAAATTCAAGGAAGGCCGAATGACTTTTATCGTGCCGGAGGCCATTGGTGATGTAAGTATCATCAGTGATGTGCAGGCAAGCGATGTCTCAGAAGTCATAGCCCAGCTTAAGAAGGAGGGGAGCCCATGGTGAACCGGGGCATACGCGGTGCAACGACCGTAACCCAGAATGAAGAGACGGAAATTTTACGTGAAACGGTGATCCTGCTGAGGGAAATTGTGGAGCGCAATGATGTGATCGCAGAGGATATCTGCAGTGTGTGGATTACGATGACCGCTGATCTGGATGCAACCTTCCCGGCACGGGCGATCCGTGAGATTGAAGGCTGGGAGATGGTTCCGCTGATGTGTTCCGTGGAGATCCCTGTGAAGGGCAGCCTGCCGAATTGCATCCGCCTGATGGTGCAGGTGAACACCGACAAATCCCAGCGCGATATCCGTCATGTGTATCTGAATGAAGCCCAGCGGCTTCGCCCGGATCTCTCACAGAGCAAGTAATAAATTATAGCCCGCGGGGTTGTCAATGACTACCGTCATCATGTATAGTGAAGTTAGCCGAGTAAAGCAGAGTTTAGAATGAGTTGAGTAGAGTATAGTTGAGCTGAGTGTAGGACCTATTGCAGAGCAGACCCTTGATTGTCAGTGTTCTTTTTTGGTATACCTGTATAGCCGTAACTTATAATGAGTTGCATCTGCGCTATCCCTGTATCCATGGAGGAATCTCTAGCATTCGATTGGGTTCATGACGGTCCGAGACGCTAATTCACATACTGACTATCAACAAACCTCTACTCCGGTAGAGGTTTTTCTGTATTTCGGACAATATCCGTTATCCCCTAGGAGGTTACCCAAGTGACGAATCCGAGCATTGAAGAAGTGGTGTCGCTGTCGCGCGAATACAATCTGATCCCGGTCGTAACAAGATTGCTGGCTGATATGGAAACGCCGATCCGGCTGTTCCAGCGGTTTGCCGAGCAGGATCGCGCATTTTTGCTGGAGAGTGTAGAGGGCGGCATTCAATGGGCGCGTTATTCTTTTATCGGCAGTGATCCGTTCCTGATGATCTCCGGCAAAAAGGGGAAGATCCAGGTGGAGGTCGGCGGCGAGAAAAAACAGCTGTCCGGCAAACCTGTCGAGGAGCTGAAAGCGCTGCTCCGTTCCTACCGCAGTCCCAAGCTGGACGGTATGCCGCCGTTTACGGGCGGAGCCATCGGATTCTTCGGCTATGATCTGCTGCAGTATTATGAGAAGCTGTCCGCACATGCGGTAGATGACCTGAATATGGATGACATCCGCTTTATGTTCTGTGACCGCATTATCGTCTTCGATCATGTGAAGCAGCAGATCCTGCTGGTGGGGAATCTTCATATTAAGGATGGCGATACGGATTCGGATATTCGGGCGAACTACGAGGAACTGAGCAACCGCTTAGTGAGTCTGGCCGAGGAGCTGCAAAAGGAAGGCCCGAAGGAGAACGTCAACCGCCGCAGTATTCCGCAGGATATCGAGCTGGGAGAGATTCACTCGAATCTCACCAAGGAGCAGTATATAAGTAACGTAGAGCAGGCCAAAGAATACATCCGTGCCGGTGATATCTTCCAGGTGGTGCTGTCACAGCGGATGCATATCGAGACCGAGGTCTCTCCGCTGCATGTGTACCGGATGCTGCGCATTCTGAACCCATCCCCTTATATGTATTATCTGAAAATGGATGAGGAGATCATCGTCGGCACCTCGCCGGAAGCGCTGGTCAAGGTGGACGGCGGACGGGTGGAGACCCGGCCGATTGCCGGAACCCGGCCGCGCGGAGCGAGCGCGGCAGAGGATCATCAGCTCGCCGCAGAGCTGCTGGAGGACGAGAAGGAACGTGCGGAGCATCTCATGCTGGTCGACCTGGGCCGCAATGATCTGGGCCGGGTCTCGAAATTCGGCAGCGTGAAATGCAATACATTTATGGAGATCGAGAAATACTCGCATGTCATGCATCTGGTCTCGAATGTGACCGGAACGCTGGCAGAGGATAAGGATTTCTTCGATGCCTTCCTCTCCTGCCTTCCGGCAGGTACGGTATCAGGAGCGCCGAAGCTGCGGGCGATGGAGATTATTGCCGAGCTGGAGCGGGAAGCCCGCGGTGCTTATGCCGGAGCGATCGGCTATCTCGGCTTCTCCGGGAATATGGATTCCTGCATCACGATCCGTACGATTATCTTCCGCAAAGGCCGCGCTTATGTGCAGGCCGGAGCAGGAATCGTCTGGGATTCTGTGCCGGAGAAGGAATATGAGGAGACAGTGAACAAGGCCAAGGGAATGCTGAAGGCAATCCGTATGGCGGAAGCGATGTTCCCCGCTGAAATGAAGGAGAAGCAGGTCATCAACCAGGATTATATGTATGAATATACCCCGTGAACCGGGAATTAGCAGAGACGAGATCAGAAGAGCAGAGAATGCTCCATAAAACTTAAAAATTTTAGGAGGACATGAACTATGGACGCAAGCCAGTTACTACAATCAGGAATTGCCGGTTTAATCGAGGGAAAGGATCTTACCCGTACGCAGGCCCGCGAGATTATGGGCACGATTATGGAAGGTGCAGCTTCACCCGCGCAGATCGGATCGCTGTTGACCGCGCTGCGGATCAAAGGCGAGACCGTTGAAGAAATCACCGGCTTCGCAGAGGCGATGCGCGGTTTCGGCACACAGGTGCTTACCGAGCGGAGCCAGCTGCTGGATACCTGCGGCACGGGCGGCTCCGGTATTCATAAATTCAATATCTCCACAGCTTCGGCGATCATCTCTTCTGCTGCTTCTGTGAGAGTAGCGAAGCACGGCAACCGTTCGGCGTCCGGCAGAGCGGGCAGTGCAGATGTGCTGGAGGCGCTCGGCGTCAATATTCATCTGAATGCAGAGCAGGCGCGGCAATGTCTGGACAGTATCGGCATCTGCTTCCTGTTCGCTCAAATCTATCATCCGTCCATGAAGCACGCAGCTGCTCCCCGCCGTGAGCTGGGGGTACGGACCGTATTCAATATGCTCGGCCCGCTGACCAATCCGGCAGGCGCGGACCGGCAGCTTATGGGTATCTATGACCTTAATAAGACAGAGATTGTCGCTAAGGTTCTGGGTGAGCTCGGCTCCAAGCGGGCGATGATTGTCAGCAGTCTGGACGGCCTGGATGAGATCAGCATCTCGGCACCGACGCAGGTCTCCGAGCTGAAGCAGGGCGTAGTCACCACCTACGAAATTACACCGCAGGAGCTTGGCCTCAGCCAGCATCCGTTGGAGGATGTCATGGGCGGCGATGCCGCAGAGAATGCGGCGATTATCACTACAGTGCTGGAGGGGAATATCAACCCGTACCGTGATATCGTACTGGCGAATGCCGGGGCCTGCATCTATGTCGCCGGTCTTGCGGATACACTAAAGGAAGGCGTGGACCGTGCCAGAGAGGTTGTGGATTCAGGGGCGGCCCTGCGCAAGCTGGAACAGTTAAAAGCGATGACAAAGGAGCTTGATTATGTATCTTGACCGGATTGTTGCCACGAAAGTGAAAGAGGTAGAAGCGTTAAGCCAGCAATTCTCGCTCGCCGCGGCGGAGCGCTCCATTGCCGCATTGCCTGTTACCAGAGGCTTCCGCAGCGCTCTGACTGAACGCCGGAACCGGGAGATGGGGCTGATCGCCGAGGTGAAGAAGGCCTCGCCGTCCAAGGGGCTGATCCGGGCCGATTTTGATCCGGTGACGATTGCCCGGGGCTATGAAGCGGCAGGCGCTGATTGCCTGTCCGTGCTGACGGACAAGGATTATTTTCAGGGCAGCGGTGTGTATCTGCAGCAGGTAAGAGAGGCGGTGCAGCTTCCGCTGCTGCGCAAGGACTTCATCATCGATGAGAAGCAGATCTATGAGGCCCGCCTGCTTGGCGCGGATGCGATTCTGCTGATTGCGGCCATTCTGACCCCGCAACAGCTCGCCGGGTTCACCGACTCCGCTGCCGCGCTTGGACTCGATATCCTGATTGAGGTCCATGACCGCACTGAACTGGAGACGGTATTGTCTACGGGTAAGGCTGAACATCCCGGGGTTCTGCTGGGCATCAATAACCGGAATCTCAAGACGTTCGAAACCTCACTCTCCGCTACGGAGGAGCTGGCAGCCTTGCTGCCCGCCGGTCTTCCGGTAATCAGCGAGAGCGGGATTACCGGTCCGGAGGATATTGCGTATCTCCGCAAGACCCGGGCAACCGGTGTGCTGGTCGGAGAATACCTGATGCGCCAGCCGGATGTAGAGCAGGCGGTCCATCAGCTGCTCGGTCCGCTTCCTGCCGGGAAGGACCGTGTGCAACGTGACTGAAACTCTCGTAAAAATCTGTGGACTTCAGGGCGTTGAAGTGCTAAAATCTATGAATAGTTTGCCGCTCGATTACGTGGGCCTGGTGTTTGCGCCCAGCCGCCGCAGGGTTACTGCTGATGTGGCTGCGGAGCTGATTGCAGAGCTGGGCAACTGGAAGTCTGAGCCTGCACCCCGCCCGGTGGGCGTATTCGTTAACCCCGGCCTGTCCGAGCTGGCAGAGCTGCTGAGAACTGTACCGCTGGATGTTGTGCAGCTTCATGGACAAGAGAGCCCGCAGTTCTGCGCGGAGGTCAAGGAGGCTTTTCCCCAGGTTAAGGTCTGGAAGGCCCTTTCGGTTGCCGGACGTGATCCTGATGCAGGGGATGAGGTTCAAGCTCTGCTTGACAGCTATGCGGGCACCATTGATGCGCTGCTGCTGGATACCTATGACCCGCAGGAGCGCGGCGGTACCGGCCATACATTTGATTGGGAGCAGATTCCCTTATACCAGCAAGCGGCGGCGAAGCATGCGCTGCCTTTATTTATAGCCGGAGGCTTGCATCCGGACAATGTGAACGAGCTGCTGGACGGCTATGCCCCTTATGGCGTGGATGTCTCCAGCGGAGTAGAGAGTAACGGCAGTAAGGACATTGCCAAAATGACAGCTTTCGTAGAAAGGGTGAAGCAATCATGATACAAGTACCGGACAAAAATGGACGTTTTGGTTCTTTTGGAGGCCGCTTCGTTCCTGAGACCTTGATGACTGCACTGATTGAGCTGGAAGAGGCTTACAATAAATTCTCGGCAGACCCGGCCTTTCAGAAGGAAATCGATTATCTGCTCAAGCAGTATTCGG
Organism: Paenibacillus sp. FSL H8-0122; assembly: GCF_038005345.1. Taxonomy (NCBI): domain Bacteria; kingdom Bacillati; phylum Bacillota; class Bacilli; order Caryophanales; family Paenibacillaceae; genus Paenibacillus; species Paenibacillus sp. FSL H8-0122. The sequence goes on from NZ_JBBOTB010000001.1 coordinate 1,918,841, forward strand.
GCCGCGAGACCCCGCTGTATTATGCAGAGCGTCTAAGTAAGGAGCTTGGCGAGGCCAAGATCTATCTGAAGCGGGAGGACCTCAATCATACCGGCGCCCACAAGATCAACAACGCTATCGGACAAGGCATCCTGGCCAAAATGATGGGTAAAACCAAGGTGATTGCCGAAACCGGCGCAGGCCAGCACGGAGTAGCGACAGCTACGGTAGCCGCCTTGCTCGGTATGGAATGCAAGGTGTTCATGGGTGAAGAGGATACCCGCCGCCAGGCGCTGAATGTCTTCCGCATGAAGCTGCTCGGGGCAGAGGTTATTCCGGTGACCTCCGGCTCCAGAACGCTGAAGGATGCCGGGAATGAGGCGCTCCGCTACTGGGTGAGCAATGTGGAAGATACGTTCTACGTGCTTGGCTCTGCGGTAGGCCCCCATCCGTATCCGATGATGGTCCGCAACTTCCAGCGGATTATCGGGGATGAGACCCGCCGCCAGATTCTGGAGGCGGAAGGGCGTCTGCCGGATTTGCTGGTTGCCGCAGTAGGCGGAGGCAGCAATGCTATCGGCATGTTCTATCCGTTCATGGAGGATGAGCAGGTGGCGATGATTGGTGTTGAAGCTGCCGGTAAAGGCGTAGACACTCCGTTCCATGCCGCAACCATGAGCAAGGGAAGTCATGGCGTGTTCCAGGGCTCGCTGAGCTATCTGCTGCAGGATGAGCATGGACAGGTCATCGAGGCCCATTCCATCTCGGCCGGACTCGATTATCCGGGCGTGGGGCCAGAGCATTCCTATCTCAAGGACATTCACCGTGCCCAGTATGTGCCGGTGACCGATGCGGAAGCGCTGGATGCGCTGAAGCTGCTCTGCGTGACGGAAGGGATTATTCCCGCTCTGGAATCAGCTCATGCCATTGCCCATGTGGTGAAGCTCGGCAAGACGCTGACCAAGGATGATATTGTGGTGATCTGCCTGTCGGGCCGCGGCGACAAAGATGTGGAATCCATTATGGCTTATACGGAAGGGGCGGAGCAGCAATGACAACTGAAACGACAAACCGGATGGACCTGACGTTTAACCGGCTGAAGGCGGAAGGACGTACCGCCCTTATTCCGTTCCTTACCGTAGGCGATCCTGATCTCGAGACTACGCTTGATATTATTGCCGAGCTGGAGGCAGCCGGAGCGGATATCCTGGAGCTTGGCGTTCCTTACTCCGATCCGCTGGCCGATGGTCCGGTCATCCAGCGGGCGTCCGCAAGAGCGCTGCGCAGCAAGGTTCATCTCCGCACCTGCATGGAGACGGCGCTGAAAGCACGGCAGGCAGGCAGCGGGCTGCCGTTCATCCTGTTCACGTATTATAATCCGGTGCTGCAGATGGGGCTGGATACGTTTTTTGCGCAGTTGAATGCCCATGAGATCAGCGGGCTGATCATCCCTGACGTGCCGGTGGAGGAATCGGAGGACCTGCGTGCACGCAGCCGTGCCGCCGGAGTGAATCTCATTCCGCTCGTAGCCCCGACCTCCAGCGAACGGATTGCCCGGATCGTATCCGGCGCCAGCGGCTTTGTCTATTGCGTATCCTCGCTCGGTGTAACCGGGGAACGCTCAAGCTTCCACAGCGGAGTAGATGAGTTCATTGCGTCCGTGCGCCGGTCTACGGACCTGCCTGTCGCTGTAGGATTCGGGATCTCCACTGGAGAACAGGTATCCCGTTTTGCCAAGATCTGTGATGGTGTAGTAGTCGGTAGCGCCATTGTCCGCAAGGTGGAGGAGGTTATTCCCCTGCTGTCCCAGCCGCAGACGAGAAGCGCCGGACTGTTGCAAATTCGTGAATTTGTGGCACAATTAAGACCTAATTAATATTTGGAGAGCGAGGATCACCCATGAATCCAAAACCGAATATCGTTGACCTTCCTGTCTACAAGCCGGGGAAGCCGATTGAAGAAGTCAAGAAGGAGCTGGGCTTAAGCGAAGTCATTAAGCTGGCATCCAACGAGAACCCTTACGGGGCTGCACCAAGTGCGAAGGCCGCTATTGTAGCGGAGCTGGATAATCTCTTTTTATACCCGGACGGCTCTGCCGCTGAGCTGACGGCGACGCTGGCTAAGCATCTGGGCGTGGCGGGTGAGCGTATTATTTTCGGATGCGGATCTGACGAGATTATTGCGCTGATTGCTCGTGCCTTCTTCCTGCCCGGTGACGAGACAATTATGGCCGATCAGACCTTCTCCGTATATAAGAGCAATGCGGATATCGAAGGGGCTGTGACTATAGAAGTCCCGCTTAAGGACGGAACGCATGATCTGGATGCGATGCTGGCGAAGATTACCGGCCGGACCAAGATCGTCTGGATCTGTAATCCCAACAATCCAACCGGTACCATTGTGCCCGAGGACGCGCTGATTTCGTTCCTGGATGCAGTACCTGCCGGCGTGATGGTAGTCCTGGATGAAGCCTATTACGAATATGTAACGGATCTCAGCTACACCGACGGCATTAAGCTGATCGACAAATATCCTAATCTGGTAGTCCTTCGTACCTTCTCCAAGATCTATGGTCTTGCGGCGCTCCGTATCGGCTATGGGGTGGCCAGCAGCCAGGTAATCTCCCTGATTAATCAGGTGCGCGAGCCGTTCAATACGACCCGCCTGGCTCAGGTGGCGGCGGTGGCGGCACTCTCCGATCAGGAATATGTGCAGCAGTGCCGTGCGCTTAACAGTGCAGGGATTGTGCAGCTTGAGGCGGAATTCGCGCGTCTCGGGCTTACGTCGTTCCCGGCTCACGGGAATTTCATTATGGTGGATGTACGCAAGCCGGCTGCTGAAGTCTTCGATACGCTGCTGCGTCAAGGAATCATCGTCAGAACAGGCTTCCACCGGTATCCGACCTACCTGCGGGTGACCATCGGCTCCGCCGAGCAGAACACAGCCTTCGTAGCTGCCCTGGAGCAGGCGCTGAAGGAGCAGGAAGTTCGCGCATAACGTGAGGGCTCAGAAGCTGGATTGACGATACCACAGAAGGCAGGTAGTACTAAGAACATGACGACAAAAATAGCAATTTTCGGTGTCGGCCTGATCGGCGGCTCACTGGCCCTATGCTTCAAAGGCAAGGAGGGTCTGACCGTTGTAGGCCATGCCCACCGCCCTGAATCTGCTGCCAAATATGTGAGCAGAGGTGTGGTTGATCAGGCTACATTATCACTTGAGGAAGCTGCACTGGATGCGGATTATATTTTTCTGTGTGTGCCGGTAGGCATGCTTGAGGACTATCTTCAGCGGTTAAGCAAGCTGCCGCTGAAGCCGGGCTGCATCATTACGGATGTCGGCAGCACCAAGGCCAGCATCGCGGAGTGTGCCCTTACACTGGATATTCCCGGTGTACATTTCATCGGAGGCCATCCCATGGCCGGATCGGAGCGCTCGGGAGTAGAAGCTGCCTCCTCCTTACTGTTCGAGAATGCGTACTACGTGCTTACGCCCCCGCCGGGTGTACCTGAAGCGGCATATCAGGCACTGGAGTCGCTCTTGCTGCATACGAGAGCGCAGATTGTCCGGCTTGATCCGGAGCGTCACGATGAGATTGTTGGAGCGATCAGCCATCTGCCGCATATTATTGCGGTAGCCCTGGTGAATCAGATTCATGCCTACGATCATTCGGACTCCTTGTACAGCACGCTGGCTGCGGGGGGCTTCCGTGATATTACCCGCATTGCCTCGAGCGATCCGATCATCTGGCGCGATATTCTGCTCAATAACCGCTCTGTGATGCTCCGGCTGCTGAAGGATTGGAACGATGAGGTGTCCTCATTCATCCATCTGCTGGAGAGCGGGGATGGCGCAGGGATCGAGTCGGCCTTCCAGGAGGCGAATCAATTCCGCAGCCAGCTTCCTGAGCGGCGGAAGGGAATGATCACTCCGCTGTTCGATCTGCATATTGATGTTCCCGATCACCCCGGCATTATCGGCCGGATTGCTACGGAGCTGGGCGACCAGGGCATCAACCTTAGCAACGTGCAGATTATTGAGAGCCGCGAGGATGTTCCCGGGATCATGCGCTTGTCCTTCCGCCAGGAGAACGATATGGAGCGGGCCAGAATTCTGCTGCAGGAGAATGATTATACCGTATATATGTAAAAGTAGAGCCGGGGCCGGATGCCTCGGCTCTTATTTATTTAATAGAGCAAATCCAACTGCTATCAGACGGTGCCCCGGCTCCGGAAGTATAATACAAGCGGCCAGTAAATACCCAAATGTTCGTAAAAATGGACAAAAAAAAGACCGCTTACATAATAAGCGGTTACAGTTCACAATTTCTTGGAACCGTGTAGTGTTTGGATAGGAGTGGAGAGAAACCATACTGTACTTTTATTATATGTATCCGTTTACATATTGTCAACACTTTATTTAAAGAAAAAAAGACCGCTTTCATCGGACTGTCTGCGCATCTCTCAAAGTCTATTAATTTCCTCCCGTTAGAAACTATGCTATACTGGGTTAAGTATGTTTATAGATTCCTTCCAAGTATAGGTAACCGCTTGCTGAACAAGTGGAGACGGGCTGTGTTGTCCTGTAAGGAGAATGCTGCCATTCTTCTGTCCAGAAAAGGAATTGAAGGTTGGAAGCCTTAAATAACGGTAAGTTGAATATACATAGGAAGATTGGATTTTTGTGCTGCAAAAAATGAAGGTATGCCGCAACTTTTTGTTACCTGCCCGGTATAAGTAGATACGGACCGGACGGGATTACACGTGCAAGGGCGAGGAGGGCCGACTCACCATGACGGATTCCCAGTTGATCCAGCTAATCAAGCAAGGCGATACAGAATTATATTCGGAACTCATGCGACGATATCAACGCAAGATATTGGCTTTTGTGTACCACATGCTGAAGAACTCCCATATGGAGCTGATTGCCGAAGACCTCTGTTCAGAGACCTTCTACAAAGCCTTCCGGAGTCTTCATTCCTTCCGGGAAGTGGATGCTTCTTTCTCCACATGGCTGTACACCATTGCCCGCAATACAGTGCTCAGTGAGCTTCGCAAGAACCGTGCCGGGAATGTGTCGCTTGAAGAGAGCGGTTATACACCTGTGGCACCGCTTGATGTTGCCCCGGAACAGGCAGCATTGCGCAAGGAACGGATGGAGCTCGTCCGCGAAGCGATTAACAATCTCCCGGAGAAGCAGCGCTCCGCGCTGATTTTGCGTGAATATGATCAGATGGATTACCAGGAAATTGCCGTGATTCTGGATCAGAGCGTCAGCTCAGTGAAGTCACTGCTGTTCCGGGCAAGGAGCAGTGTGAAGCTCCAGCTCGAATCCTATTTCTATGAGCCTGACGTTGAAGAGCAGGCTGAGAGGGTGTAAGGCCTATGAATTGCAGGGAAGCGCAGGATTCCATTCCACACTTGTGGGACGCTCCCCCCACAGATCCCAGGCGGATTAGACTGGAGAGACATATCGCAACCTGCTCCTACTGCAGTGCCGAATGGGCGCTGTGGCAGGAGACCAGTGAGCTTATGCAGGATACAAGATTCGATGTCAGCGATGAGCGGGCAGAAGCGATTAACAGTAAGGTGATGGAGCGGATCTATCTGGAGAGCCCCTGGCTTATGCCCGGTGACGGGAAGTCTGCAGGGAGTTCTACAGTATTCCGGCATCGCTTAAGCCTCTGGATTGCCTGTTTCTTAGCGGTGTTTATCTCAAGCTTCTTATATTTCACCGTGTTCAAGACCCCCTCGAATACGACGGCGGCACAGAGCGGGATCGTCGAGACAGGTGTGGCAGGCTTAACCCTGGACTGGTCTTCTTCATATCCGGTGGAGTCTGAGGGCGGGATTATTGAGCCGCTGGTGGCCAGTATGGGCCCTGCACATCCGCAGTACTGGATGGTATTGTCGACGCTGGGCGTCGGATTATCCATATTCCTGCTGGTCCGTCTGAACCGGTACCGCAGACAATGAGAACCCCCTTCCCGAGCATGGAGAAGAGGGTTTTTGATTTGAATACAAGAATGTATGTGTTTCCACTTGTTCTAAAAAAGAAGACATTTGTTTTCATTCGTGTTACATTATTAAGCAAACATAAATAGGGAAGGGAACGGTGATAGGCGATGCTGATCGGCTTAATACGCCATGGGCTGACGGATTGGAATGCAGTAGGTAAAATTCAGGGACAAAGTGATATTCCGCTGAATGATGAAGGCAGGCGGCAGGCTGAGATGCTGGGTGACCGGCTGCTGCAGGAGCCTTATCACTGGGACTATTGTATTACGAGCAGTCTGTCCCGTGCAGCAGAGACCGGCAAGATCGTAGCGGCCAAGCTGGGCATTCCTTTACTTGAGCCGGATGACCGTATCCGTGAGCGAGCCTACGGCCAGGTGGAGGGCATGACAGCCGAAGCCCGTGAAGCCAAGTGGGGCAAGGATTGGAAGCTGCTGTCTCTGGGACAGGAGAGCGATGAGGCGCTTCAGGTCCGGGGGCTTGCGTTCCTGGAGGATATTACGGCCCGGTTCCCGGGTAAGAATGTCCTGGTCATCTCCCATGGAGGATTCCTTGCACAGCTCTACACCGCACTCTACAAAGACAAATATTCGGAACGGCTCGGCAATCTCTCACTCACGATTCTGGAGAAGAACGAGCAGGAATGGAATCCTTTATTGTACAACTGTACCCGTCATATTTTACAAAAACAGCATTAACCCGACCCTTCGGGTTATTTTTTTTGCGGCAAAAGGAATAAAAAGGGCTGTATTTCCCATAATGGTAGTAAAACAGTGAGGCGATGAGAGATGAATCTGGCGGATATGCTCACTTATGCAGACATTGGTCAGCTGACCGCCATTGCGGGACGCTATCAGTGTGAATGCAAACGGAATTCCAAACATGATTTGATTCAGAGTATATTGATCACCTTGGGCAGCCGGGAGTTCATGGAGTCCCATATTAAGGGGAGTTCCCCGGGAGAGCTGCGTTTGCTGAACAGCCTGCTCTTCGATGAACGCAGCCACTTCAGCCTGGAGGATCTGCTGGCTGCGGCCAGGCAGGCTTCCTTCGATGCCCCGCCCGGCAAAAGCGGTGACTACCGCGAGCTGGTCAGCCGGCTTAAGAACAGCGGCTGGCTGTTCAGCGGAGCTTCCCAGCAGAGCCGGTATCTGTTCCAGGTGCCGCTGGATCTGAAGAAGCGCTTCCGTGAGCAGATGGGCCAGTATTTGCAGGAGCGGATTGTTCCGGGCCCGGAGCCGGCGGTGTACAGGGGGGAGGGGGATTTGCTGGCCGGAGATCTGCTGCTGTTCCTGCGGTATGTGAAGGAGAATGAGCCTGAGCTGAACCAGGAAGGCGCACTCTATAAGCGCAATCAGCAGGGAGTGATGAATGCGCTGCAGATTGCAGAGCCTTTACTCGGCAAGGGCGGCTGGAGGTTCGGCTACGGCAGGGCTTGTGAGCATTATCCGCCGAGATTTGCCCTGCTGTACGATTATGCCCGCCACCGCCGCTGGATCTCCGAGGAGGGCTACAGGCTGCAGCTTACAGCGGCAGGCGAGCATTTTCTGGCGGAGGGGAAATCGGAAAAGCTGATGCAGTTATTCTCCTTTTGGTTAAGACTGTATAAAGGGGCTATTCCCAATTTGCCTTCGCTGGTCTACTGGATTAGTCTAAGTGCCGGCAGATGGGTGACCACAGCCTCGCTGTCAGAAGGAATCGGCTGGCTGATCAAGCCCTTTTATTACGATGATGCCGCTTCCATTCTCGAACAGCGAATCTTGCGGATGATGCTGCATCTGGGCATGCTTAAGCTTGGTGAGGAAGCCGCAGGAACAGTGGTCATGATGACACCCTGGGGATGTGAAGCGGCTGTGCCGAAGCATCTGCTCAGGTAAGGAGGAGAGAGATGCGGATTGCCTATGGGAGTTACATACCGCAGCTTGACGAAACGGTCTATGTGGCGGAAGGCGCTAAGCTCGTTGGCGATGTAAGAATAAGCAAACAATCCAGTGTCTGGTTCAACGCTGTACTTCGCGGTGACCTGGCGCCGGTGATCATCGGGGAGCGCTGCAATATCCAGGACGGTGTGGTCGGCCATGTGGCGGACGGATTGCCGCTGGTGCTGGAGGATGACATCTCGGTCGGGCATTCAGCAATCATCCACGGCTGCCGGATAGGCAAGGGCACATTAATCGGAATGGGTGCAATTGTACTGAACGGAGCAGAGATTGGTGAATATGCTTTAGTAGGAGCCGGCTCCATTGTAACCGAGAACACAATCATTCCTCCGTACACGCTCTCCTTGGGCACACCGGCCAAAGTGGTCCGTGAATTGACTGAGCAGGATCTGCTGAGGATGGCACGCACAAGTGAAAGCTATGTGAAAAAAGCATTGGAATACGGAATTTCTTAAACAGCGGAGGTGTATCGAATGGACAAAATGAAGGCTACTTATGAAGTGATGCTGGGGCTAGCTGCGGAAATGGTGTGGGATGAAGCGTTAAGAAAGCGTCGTACCGACATGTTGTACCGGAAGATCGACACGGCGCTGGCTGCTGGTGATGAAGCGGCTTTCCGGAATCTGACTGAAGAACTGAAAAGTTTGGCATAGGGAAATGCGCCTGGCGCATTTCTTTTTTTTTTCAAAATTAAAGATTGCCAAGCCATATACACTTGTTTATGATGCTTTTAAAGTTAAATGCATGCTGCGGAATGCGGCTAGAGGGGGCGAATCTATGAAATTCAGTGATTTTGACAGTAGAGCCTGGGAGACCGATGGACAATACTATGATACCTGCATTATTCCGTATAGCGGACTTCAAGGCACGGAGACTCCGCCTGAGACAGTTAAGTTACTTGAACGGCAGCGTGATTTCCTGGAATTGGCCGAACAACCGTACAAGGGGCGGGTCGTGACTTATCCGGCGGTACAGTATACAGGGTCTGGAATGACAGCTTTGTTGAATGAACTTTGCCGGAAAGTCAAATCCAGTGGCTTCCAGTACGCGATCGTGATGTCTGCCAATGAGGGGCTGCGCAGGGAGGAGGTATTTGAAAGCGATTTACTCCTTTGCCTGCCTGAGATAGCTGCCGATACGAGAGCCCCGGTAAGCGCATATGTGCGGAGTGAAATCCAGGCTCTGTGGCAGAATGAAAAATGAGTTAAATGTGACGGAAAATCAACAATTTATCAAAAAACGGCCTTAAACGCCTGTCACAATTTAGACAATATTCTTGACGGGTTTTAGACCCTAAGCTATGATTAGGATGAACTTATATGAACTGTGATATTTTTCATTGAAAACGGATTTTTTACCTAAAATACCTATGCAACAACTCTGCAGGTGCCTTCTCACATTTTGAAAAGGGGGTTACATACAGTATGAGCAGCCTTAATGAAGAAGAAGAGTCACTTCCGCAAGAACCGCCCAGCCGAAACGAGATGTCACGCAGACAGTTTTTGACCTACACACTAGGAGGGGCTACCGCCTTTATGGGTGCCGGAGTTATCTTGCCGATGGTCCGGTTTGCTGTAGATCCGATTCTGCAGAAAAAAGGCGAGGGAGAATTCATCAAGGTAGCGGAAGCGTCCAAAATTACAGAAGAGCCCCAGGAGTTCACCTTCGAGCTTCCGCAGCAGGACGGATGGTATGCCAGTACAGCGATGCTTACGGCGTGGATCCGTAAAGACGCGAACGGAGATATTTATGCGCTTTCACCGATCTGCAAGCATCTGGGCTGCACCGTAGGCTGGAATAACAACAAGGCGCATCCCGATGAATATCATTGCCCTTGCCATGGCGCCCGCTATACGAAGCAGGGCCGGCAACTGGCCGTGGCTGCCAAGCCGCTGGACCAGTACACCACCAAGATTGACGGAGGCTGGGTATATCTCGGTGAAATCGTCCCTAATACTGTTTCGGCGAAGGAGGCGTGAACGGCGTGTTCAAAAACGTATATAACTGGATTGACGAACGTCTGGATATTACACCGATCTGGAGAGATGTTGCCGACCACGAGGTCCCCGAGCATGTCAATCCCGCACACCACTTTTCAGCCTTTGTCTACTGCTTCGGGGGACTAACCTTCTTCATCACTGTAATACAGATCCTCTCAGGAATGTTTCTGACCATGTATTATGTCCCGGATATCATTAATGCCTACGCCAGCGTGGAATATCTGCAGACCAAGGTCGCCTTCGGTAAAATCGTCCGCGGCATGCACCACTGGGGCGCGAGTCTCGTCATTGTCATGATGTTCCTTCATACGATGCGTGTGTTCTTCACCGGTTCGTATAAGGCCCCGCGCGAGATGAACTGGGTAGTTGGGATGCTGATTTTCTTTGTCATGCTGGGACTGGGACTTACCGGTTACCTGCTTCCATGGGACAATAAGGCGTACTTCGCCACCAAGGTTACATTGGAGATCGCCAATTCGGTTCCGTTCATGGGACCGGTGCTCAAGGAGCTGATGCAAGGCGGCAGCATTGCCGGCGCCGAGACGCTGACCCGGTTCTTCGCCTTACATGTATTCTTCCTCCCGGCGGTTCTGCTTATACTGCTTGTCGGGCACTTCATTATGATCCGCAGACAAGGCATATCCGGTCCGCTGTAAAATAACGTATAGGAGGCACGGTCATGGCACACGGAGACGACTCCAAAGAGAAGGTGATATTCGTCGGGGATTCCCGGGTCCGCAGAGGAAACGGATTCATTACCCCGCCGGATTATACGGCGTATCCGGGCAAATCGGAAGCCTTTATCCCTAACTTTCTGCTCAAGGAATGGATGGTTGGCGTAGTGGTGCTGGTGGGAATCCTGGTTCTGACCATCTCGGAGCCGGCTCCACTCGGGTTCCCTGCCAATCCGGCAGCAACGGTAATTCCGATTCCCGACTGGTATTTTCTCTTTCTCTATCAGTATTTGAAGCTTCCTTATGCATCAGGTGACTATATTGTGCTGGGAACGCTGGGCGTGACAGGCGTGGCCTTCGGGGCGCTGCTGCTGGCGCCTTTCCTGGATACCGGCCCCGAACGGCGGTTCTACCGCAGACCGATTGCATCCTCGCTGATGTTCCTGTCCCTCGCGGCAATCGTCTATTTGACCAACACAGCCTGGACAGAATACAAGCATGAGATGGCTGAAACCGGCCAGATTCCAGAGGATGTTCAGCGCGAGGAGAAAGCGGCCGAGAACAGGGCGGCGGGCTTGCCAACCACCAGCGCCGTCAAGCTGAAGGATATTGCCATTGTGGACAAGGATGATCCGGCGATGGCACTCTATAAGCAAGCAACCTGTATAACCTGCCATGCGGTAGATATGAAGGGCTCCGGCAGTTTTCCTTCGCTTCGGGGTGTAGGCGATAAGCATGATAAGGCGGCGATTCTTACTATTATAAAAGACGGTAAGGGTCAGATGCCGCCAATGGTGGAGACAGCTATGGGAGCAGGGCTGACCGAGCAGGATATCGATGAGCTGGCCGGCTGGCTTGCCAAACAAAAAAGCGGACAGTAAAATAAAGTAACGCAGGACCTGATCGTGTATGCGCTCAGGTCTTTGTTATGTCATAAGAGTTGTAATGAAATCAGTGTTGTATTGAAATGAAGCTGCTACAGTCGGGGGGAAGTTGTACATATGCCGGGTCATTGGTTTGAGAAGTTATTTAGGGACCGGAGAATAATATGGCTGCTGTTTATCGTGAATCTGCTCGGAACGGTCTACGGGTATATGTGGTACGGCAACCAGCTCACATTCACGGCGCAGAATGAACCGCTCTGGCTCCTGCCGTTCGTTCCTGACAGCCCTACGGCCAGTCTGTTCTTCACGGCTGCATTACTGCTGCTGCTGTATCCGCCAAGAGGGCTTACAGGGACGCTGGTGCGTGAGCTGATTGAAGCGCTGGCAGTCCTAACCTCTGTGAAGTACGGAATATGGGCGGTCAGCATCATTGTGGCCGGCGGTTATCAGGGAGATTCCCTCACCTGGAAGGACTGGATGCTGATGATCTCCCATACCGGAATGGCCGTGGAAGCTCTGATCTATGCCCGGTTCTTCACCTTCCGGAGAATGCTGCCTGTGGCGCTTGCGTGGACGTTCGCTAATGATGTAGTGGATTATTCACAAGGCGTGTATCCATGGCTGCCTTCTGTGCTTGATGATGATCTTACCGCTGTTCAGTACTTCACCATGGGGCTTACACTGTTCAGTACGGCTGCTGCCTGGCTGTTCTGCGGCCGGACAAGACGTCCCGCACTTCCGGACAGAACTGCCATGAAGCACTGAGCCTCTGTTCTAACTCTTGTCCTTCCGCCATACATTAAGGTGGGAGGGATGTCTTATGCCGCGCAGAAAAGTAATCATACTGTCAGGAATCATGCTGTGCTGGCTGCTGGCCGGTATCAGCGGAGGCCGTGTTCAGGCTGAAGCAGGGGATGCCGCTGCAGACCAGGGAAGTACAGCTTACATAGAAGCAGCCGGAAGTGTGCCCAGTGATCCCGCTGCTCTCACAGCCAGAAGCGGAGCGCAGCGGCTGGAGCAGGCTGCGGAAGCTCTGTACGGCTATGTGCTTGAAGGCGATGTGCTAAAGGCCCGCCAGGAGGCAGAGCAGGTCTCGCAGATCTTCATCTCTTCGTCCTTTGAAGGGATGACCTCAGTAGAGGGGGTCAATGCACTATCCTCCGTGATCCTGGACATGAAGTCGGCACTGGCTGCGGCCCAGCCGTCCCCGGAGAGATGGGAAGCGGCTGCGGCGAAGCTGCGGCTTGCCGCTAACAGCCTGAATCACCCCCGCCAGCCCATGTGGCTGCAGTATTATAAGCTGGTCCGTGAGGATCTGAACGATATGGAGCAAAGCGCCGCCGCGAATGATCTGAAGAGCTGGACAGCGGCGCTGGCAAGACTTCAGAGCCGGTATGCGAATATCCGGCCTGCGGTGATCATCTCCCGGCCTGCTGAGGCGGTGAGCAGCTTTGATTCCTGGATGTCTTACGCAGGTGGGGTTGCAGGCTCGGAGCAGCCCGTGGAACGGGCCCGCCTGCTGGAGATTGTATCCTACGGGCAGGATGCAGCAAGAGTGATGTTCGGCAAGGACCGCAGCGAGCCGGTCCTGTCTCTGCCGCTGGCTCCGCAGCAATACGGGGGCTGGGCTCTGCTGGCAGGCGCGTTCATCCTTACGGTGCTCGTGTATACAGCTTACCGTAAGTACCGCGGCCAGAAGGGGAATTTAAAAACCGTGTAGGGTTGAGCGGCGGCAACAGAGGATACAAAGAGGGCGGACCCCATAAGCAGCCATTGCCGGCTTGTGGGGTCCGCCCTTATGTGTGTATAGTTCAGGTCTCCCGGAAGCCTTCGCCGTGAACGTCATGAACCTCACTGATAATGACGAAGGCCTTAGGGTCCACTGACTTCACCAGCAGGCTTAGCCGGCGGATCTCCTGTCTGGAGACCACGCAATAGACCATATGCTTCGCTTGCTTGGAATAAGCGCCGATCGCCGGGATTAAGGTAACGCCGCGATCCATTTCTACGGTGATCAGCTCTGCAATCTGCGGAGCCTCGTCGCTGATGATGGTGAAGGCTTTGGCGGCGTACGCCCCTTCCTGGATGAAATCAATTACACGTGAGGCGATGAAGACCGCCACGAGCGTATACAGTATTTTTTCACGGGGAATGTAGAGCAGGGAAGCCCCGATAATGATGATATCCACGGCCAGAATAATCTGTCCCATACTCCAGCCGAACTTGCGTCCGAGTATCCGTGCCACAATATCTACACCCCCGGTGGTGCCCCCGAAGCGGAAGACAATCCCCAGACCCAGACCCAGGGTAACCCCTGCATATAATGAAGCAAGAATAAAATCATGCTCGGTACTGAACGTCACAATCCAGCCTGCCTTAATCATCCGCTCGAATAACCAGAGGAAAAAAGACAGCGAGCCGATGCCGAGTCCGGTATAGACGATCTGATTCGCCCCGAGCACCTTCCAGCCGAGCAGAAAGAGCGGAAGGTTCAGCAGCAGTGTCGTTAAGAAGATCGGGATGTTAAAGGCGTAATTGAGCAGGATGGTAATCCCGGTAACTCCGCCCTCCATCAGCTGGTTGGGAATGATGAAATACAGGAGTCCGAATGCGTAGATGGCCGTGCCCATCATGATGGGGGCCACTGTTTTGCTGACTGTGCTGATTTTAATGGTTGAACTCATAACATCCCTCGCCTACGCCTCTAAATGGGCAATTTATATGTAATGATCCCCCCGGAGAGCATGTTAGCTCCAGGTGGTATTGCAAAAAAAGATTTGTCTTCAAAACGTCTTTACGATAACATAGGGGCAAACAGAAGGCAAGAACACACGGGGGTGAAACGACAATTTATGGATAAAAGTCTTGGTGACATTCAGCGTGAGGTGGATGCCTATATCTCACAGTTTAAAGAAGGCTACTTCAGTCCGCTGTCGATGCTGGCCCGGATGTCCGAGGAAGTCGGGGAGCTGGCGCGCGAAGTCAACCATCAATTCGGTGAGAAGCCGAAAAAAGCGGATGAAGCCGATAATTCGATTGAGCTGGAGCTGGGCGACATTCTCTTCATTACCGTTTGTTTCGCCAATTCACTGGGTATCGACTTAACTGAGGCCCATAATAAGGTTATGCACAAATTCAATACGCGTGATGCCGGGCGCTGGACGCCCAAAAACACCGATTAGGCCTATGCTACATATGCTGTACCAAACGAACGGGATTTAGCCGTAAGGATGGTGAGGATATGGACCATAATGATTATGTAAAAGCGGCCTACCGCTCGATACTCCGCAGTGACTTTGCTGAGGCCATCACCTTGTTCGAGGCGGCCATTGCCGCAAGTCCCGATGATGCGGAAGTCAGATACCGCTGCGCTATTACCTATGCCCGCAGCGGCATGCTGGATAAAGCGCTTGAACATGCTGTAGCCGCACGCAGACTGGATGGAACCAAACCGGAGTACCAGCTGCATCTTCAGCATCTGCAGGCTCTTAAGCTTGTGCAGGAAGCGAAGCGGCTGCTGGAGGATGAAGCAGCGGACAGTGTGAATCCGTACCATCCGATTACGCTGCTGAAGGAAGCCGTATCGCTTGACCCTCTCTACGGGGATGCTTATGTATGGCTGGCGATTGCGCACAGCCGGATGAATGAACATCTGCAGGCGATTGCAGTATTGAAAGAAGTCATGTCGCTGCACCCGGATGACAGCGGACTGCGTCTGCTGATGAAGGATCTGCAGAAATCGCTGCAACACTATATACAATAATAACAGAGCCAGGGAAAGCGGGGAGAATTCATTTGAGTGACAAGATCAGAGTTATTGTCTCCGGAGCTGGAGGCAGAATGGGCAAAGAGGTTGTGAAGCTGGTATTGCAGGATGATGAACTTGAGCTGGCGGCAGCGGTTGACCGCTCTGCACATGGCAGTGATGCCGGCCGGCTGGCTGGCCTTGAGGATTGCGGTGTAGTTGTGACTTCGGATCTGGAGACTGCGCTTGCAGACACAGAGGCCGATGTAATGGTTGATTTTACGATTCCACACTCTGCATATAGCAATACTGCGCTGGCGGTCAAGTACGGCGTCCGTCCGGTTATCGGTACCACCGGCTTCACGCCGGAGCAGATCGCCGGGCTGGACAAGCAATGTGAGGAGCAGGGAATCGGCGGACTGATTGCGCCTAACTTCTCCATCGGTGCGATTCTGCTGATGAAATTCGCTGCCCAGGCCGCAAAGTATTTCCCTCATCTCGAAATTATCGAATATCACGGAGACCAGAAGCTGGATGCTCCTTCAGGAACAGCGATTAAGACGGCAGAGATGATCTCTGAGGCGCGGCAGGAGCTCCGCCAGGGACATCCGGAGGAAGAAGAGATTATTGAAGGCTCGCGCGGCGGGTATTATAACGGCTTCCGTATTCACAGTGTGCGTCTTCCGGGTGTTTTTGCCCAGGAGGAGGTTGTATTCGGCGGGTTCGGACAGTCGCTGAAGATCCGTCATGACTCCTATGAGCGAGCGGGTTATATGCCTGGAGTCAAGCTCGGAATTCAAAAGGTGATGGGCTATACCGGCTTAATTTACGGTTTTGAGCATTTTATAGAATAGACGGGGAGAGAAACAGAATGTTGAAAATTGCTTTTATCGCACATGACCGCAAAAAAGATGAAATGGTTAATTTCGTAACTGCTTATGAGCATGTTTTTGAAGGTCATAAATTATTCTCCACCGGGACCACGGGCCAGCGTATCATGGAAGTGACCAAGCTCTCCATTCACCGTTACATGTCGGGGCCGCTTGGCGGCGACCAGCAGATCGGCTCGATGGTGGCTACGGATGAGCTGGATTTAATTATTTTCCTCCGTGACCCGCTGATGGCCCAGCCGCATGAACCGGATATTACAGCGCTGCTCCGTCTGTGCGATGTGTACGGGATTCCGGTGGCCACGAATATTGCTACAGCAGAAATTCTGGTGAAGGCTATTGACCGGGGGGATTTCGGCTGGCGTGAGCTGGTACATAAATACAAGCCGGGTGTGGACGAGTCATGAAGCTTGACATTCTGGTATTCGGCGCGCATGCAGATGATGCCGAGATCGGCATGGCAGGGACGATTGCCAAGCATACTGCTGCCGGCTTCAAGGTAGGAATGTGCGATCTGACCCGGGCAGAGATGTCCTCGAACGGCACGGTGGAGCTGCGGGAACAGGAAGCACAGCAGGCTGCCGCACTGCTGGGCGCTGCGGTGCGGAGTAATCTGGGGCTGCCTGACCGCGGCCTGTATATGACAGAGGACCATTTGGCGGCTGTGACAGCGGAAATCCGCCGCTATGCCCCGTCTATGGTATTTGCCCCTTACTGGGAAGACCGCCATCCTGATCATATTGCCTGCAGTAAGCTGGTGGAGGAAGCGGTATTTAATGCCAAGCTGCGCAAATATATGCCGGACAAGCCCGCTATCCCCGAGCCTGGGTTATATTTCTACTTCATTAATGATCTCGGACGGACGGATCTAATCGTAGATGTGACTGCGCAGTATCCGCTGAAGGAGCAGGCATTGTCCTGCTACCGTTCCCAATTTGGACTCGCTCCGGGTGATGATGCCGTTGCAACGCCATTGACGGAAGGGTATATCGAGCGCGTCCGTTCCAGAGACATGCTGCTCGGCCAGCGGAGGCTCATTCCTTATGCCGAAGGGTTCGCCGGTAAGGTACCGTATACCGTAGATCTGTTCAGTGCTGCACGCGGATAAGGCGCCACTCGACAAAGCCCGGAAAACAACTATAATTAATTCATATCGTTACTTGAAGTAATAGAGCTAAGTTAAATGAAGGGGCGGAGCTATGGAGCGGCTAAAGATAGGCATCACTTGTTATCCTTCTCTTGGCGGCTCGGGCGTGGTGGCAACTGAACTGGGCAAGCTATTGGCTGAAAAAGGCCATGAGGTTCACTTTATTACCCACAGCATCCCGTTTCGGCTGGGAACGTTTCAGAAAAATATCTTTTACCATGAGGTAGAGGTTAACGATTATTATGTATTCCGCTATCCGCCATATGATCTGGCGCTGGCGACCAAGATGGCGCAGGTAGCCAAAATGCAAAATCTGGATCTATTCCATGTGCATTATGCGGTTCCGCATGCGGTATGTGCTTTTCTGGCCAAGCAGATCCTTGGTAATGATATCAAAGTGGTTACCACGCTGCATGGTACGGATATTACAGTACTGGGCCAGGATGAATCCCTGAAGGATCTGATCCGGCTGGGCATTAACGAGAGTGATGCGGTGACCGCAGTCTCCCGTGATCTGATCAAGGAGACCCGCAGGGCGCTTGATATTACGCGTGAAATCGATTTGACTTATAATTTCGTGGATAAGCGTGTCTATTATCCCCGGGATGTAACGGATCTGCGCGGCGACTTCGCGGCCCCGGATGAGAAGATTCTTATGCATATCAGCAATTTCCGCCCGGTCAAGCGGGTGAGTGATGTGGTGGATGTGTTCGCCAAGGTGAACCGGCAGGTGCCTTCCAAGCTGCTGCTGGTCGGCGAAGGCCCTGACCTGCCTAAGATTCAAGCCAAGATCAGCGAGATGGGCCTCGACGATCATGTCCGCTTCCTGGGTAAGCAGGACGAGATTGCCCAGGTGATCTCGCTGGCAGACCTGCTGCTGCTGCCTTCTGAGAAGGAGAGCTTCGGGCTGGTCGCCCTGGAAGCGATGGCCTGCGGCGTTCCGACTATCGGCTCACAGGCCGGGGGGATTCCGGAGCTGATTCAGCATGGCAAGACCGGATTCCTTGCGCCAGTCGGCGATACAGAATCGATGGCAGAGTATGCCATCCGGCTGCTCTCGGATGCAGCAATGGCTGAGAGCTTCCGGCGCGCTTGTCTGGAGCGGTCCTGTAATGATTTCAGCAGAGATATGATCACCAACCAATATGAAGATATCTATTACCGTGTGCTTGGGCGCAAGGTATCCGGATTAGACCCGATCCGGGGGTAAGGAGTCCGTTATGGAATGGAGAATGGCACCACCCGGCATGGCCGAAGCCGCCGGGACTGTTGTTGCCGGCCTGCTGGCAGGCGGTCATGAAGCTTATTTCGTCGGCGGCTGCCTGCGCGATGAGCTGCTGGGCCGTCCGGTGCACGATATAGACATCACTACCTCCGCACTGCCGGAGGAGGTGATGGCCCTGTTCCCGCGCTGTGTCCCTACCGGACTGGCACATGGCACGATCACTGTACTGCAGGAAGGCTACAGCTTGGAAGTTACGACCTACCGGACGGAGAGCGGCTATGCCGATCACCGGCGTCCGGAGCATGTCGTCTTCGTCAGGGATGTGCGGGAGGATCTCCTCCGCCGTGACTTCACGATCAATGCCATCTGCTGCGGCCTTGACGGCGGGCGGATTGACCCTTTCGGGGGAGAGCGGGATCTCAAGCTTCGCGTGATCCGCTGTGTAGGCGAAGCGGAGGAACGCTTCGAGGAGGATGCGCTGCGGATGCTGCGCTGCGTACGTTTTGCTTCCGTGCTGGATTTCGCGATTGCGAAGAATACCTGGCGCGGTCTGCTGCGCCAGCGTGACAAGCTGGCGCATATTGCTGTGGAGCGGGTGCGCGCCGAAGTGGAGCGCATCCTGGAAGGCCCGCACCCGCAGCGCGGGCTGGGGCTCCTGCTGCGCAGCGGCCTGCTGCCGCGCGGCAAAGCGCCGTTCCCTTGGACCGGCAGGGACCTGGCGGCTGCCGCCGCCCGCCTCGCCGGTCTCGGGAACCTGGAGAGCGCCCGCCTGCGCTGGGCGCTCCTGCTGCATGCCCTGGGATCGTCGGCGCAGTGCGCCGATGAGCTCCTGCGGGCATGGACGTTCCCGGGGGCGACGCGCACTGGCGTCGTCGCCGTGCTCCGCGTCCGCGAAGCCTGGGACGCGGCGTTGCTCTCGGCGCGGCCGGAGGCTTCCGGCGCCGGGGAGCGGCTGCGGCGGCGGTGGATCGCCGCCGTGCTGGGCCAGGGCCAGTCAGCCGCCGAAGGGTGGCTGACTGTGCTTGAGGCGGCGGGGGCTGACGCCGCGTCCCCTGTCACCACCAGCCTCCTGCGGTCCTGGACTGCAGAGATGCCGATCCGTACGCTCGCTGAGCTGGCGGTGAGCGGCCATGAGGTGACAGCGGCGCTGGAGAAGCGTCCCGGCCCGTGGCTGGGCGTATTGCTGAACCAGCTTCTGCTGGCTGTCGCGGCAGGTGACCTTGCCAATGACAACCAATTACTGCTGCAAGCAGCGCAAAGGATGGATAGAGATGAATAGCGGTCATGCGCAGCATTCCGGCGTGTTGAAACGGGAGGCGTTCGTTCCCGGCTGGGCCAAAGGAATTCAGCGGCTGGATACTGTCGGTTCCACACAGGAGGAAGCCAAAATACTCGCCGAGGGCGGCGCCCCGGAAGGGACAACGGTCATGGCCGAAGCGCAGACCGGCGGACGCGGGCGGATGGGCCGCAAATGGCACTCCCCCCACGGCAAAGGAATCTGGATGAGCCTGGTGCTGCGTCCGGATCTTCCGCTGGCCTTGACTCCGCAGCTGACGCTGCTCGCCGGAGTGGCTGTCTGCACAGCAATCCGTGAGGTTACCGGGGTGCCGGCCGGCATCAAGTGGCCGAATGACCTGCTGGCCGGCGGCCGCAAAATCTGCGGAATCCTGCTGGAATCCTCGCTTCGCGAAGGCGGGCTGCATTATTGCATCGCCGGTATCGGCATCGCTGCGAATTTGACGGAGGATGACTACCCGGAGGAGCTGCGCGGGATCGGTACATCGCTGCTGATCGAAGGCGGGGGCATTCCTGTAGACCGCACAAGGCTTGCGGAAGCCGTGCTGGAGGAACTTGAGTATTTGTATCATCTATATCTGGAGCAAGGCTTCCAGCCCGTGAAGGAGCTGTGGGAGTCAATGTCGGTGACACTGGAGCGTCAGGTATGTGTGAATACTCCCCAAGGCCGCACCGAAGCCACTGCTGTCGGACTGAGCGATAACGGCGGGCTGCTGTTACGTAACGAATCCGGTGAGGTAGTGAGTGTACTGTCCGGCGAAATTGAAATGATTTAGGTGGCAGGGCGGACATGTCACATTTTAAAATATAAGAATTATCTGTTTCACACGATAACTTATCCTTCTATTTCTCGCTGAAACGGTACCGTCCTTAATAAGGACGGTAAAGCTGTTTCCACTTGAGGTATATATTTTTGTGTTTTTTTGGTATACTGTGCTCATGAGGCGGCATCGCATGGCGAGCTGTACTCACGCAATTCAATCTTTTAACAGGAAATTGTTTACCGGATGTACCTTCATAACTGGATGTAACGGTTACGTTGGATTCTGCTCTGAGCCGTAAGGACCGAGACAGAAGGGACGATCGCGAGTGACTCTTTTTTGCCCTTCGGACCTTTTTAGCGGACCATGCTAAAAGGTTTTTTTGTTTGCGCGGATACCGCGTATTTTATGGAAAAGGGGAATGAGAGCAATGGCAGACAAACACGCACTGAATATTATCAAGATGAAAAAAATGAAAACGGACGGTGTGCCCCTGAGCATGCTGACCGCTTATGACTACCCGTCAGCCCTGCTGGCGGAAGAAGCCGGAATCGACCTGATTCTGGTCGGTGATTCCCTGGGAAATGTCGTGCTTGGTTATGACACCACGCTGCCGGTTACCATAGAGGATATGGTCTACCATACCCGGTCGGTGAAGCGCGGGGCGCCTAATACTTTTATAGTGGCTGATATGCCGTTCATGACCTACCACGGAAGCGTGGATGAGACCTTGCGCGGTGTGCGCAGACTGATGCAGGAAGGCCAAGCCCATGCGGTTAAAATGGAAGGCGGCCTCGAAATCTGTTCCGCAGTGTCCGCTGTTGTAGCTGCTGGCGTTCCGGTGCTCGGCCATATCGGGCTGACCCCGCAGTCGGTCAATATGATCGGCGGCTACCGGATTCAAGGGAAGGATCCTAAGGATGCGCAGCGGCTGATGGACGAAGCGAAGGCACTGGAAGCAGCCGGGGCATTCGGCATGGTACTGGAGCTGGTCACGGAGGAAGTGGCAGAAGCCATCTCCAAGGCAGTCAGCATACCGACCATCGGCATCGGTGCCGGGCGCTACTGTGACGGACAGGTTCTGGTGTTCCATGACGTACTGCGGTATGCCTCACCTTACCGGGAGAAAAAATTCGTCAAAACCTACGCCGATGTCGGCACTTTAATCCGTGAAGGCATCACCAGCTATGTTCAGGAAGTGAAAGACCGCTCATTCCCTGCGGAAGAGCATGTGTTCAGCGCAGACGAGACGGTCCTGGAATCTTTATACGGCAATGCCGGCAAAGGAGCGAAATAACATGAGAGTCATCCGAACGATTGCTGAAATGCGCGAAGCGCTTGAATATATGCGTCAAGGGGGCCATGGCCCCGTTGGTTTTGTACCCACCATGGGTTATCTGCACGAAGGACATGCCAGCCTGCTGCGTAAGGCAGGGGAGAAGAGCGGCACGGTGGTGATGAGTATTTTTGTCAATCCGCTGCAATTTGGCCCGAATGAGGACTTTGCTTCCTATCCGCGGGATGAGCAGCGTGATCTGGCGCTGGCTGAACGTGAAGGTGCGGACCTGGTGTTCATCCCCAGTGTAGAAGAGATGTATCCGCAGCCGATCCGTACAGGCGTATCGGTCTCCTCGCTTACGTCGCAGCTCTGCGGCGCTTCGCGTCCGGGACATTTTGACGGAGTAACTACTGTGGTCAGCAAGCTGTTTCATATCGTGCAGCCGGATTACGCCTTCTTCGGACTGAAGGATGCCCAGCAGGTAGCGGTTCTCCGCCGGATGGTGTCTGACCTTAACATGAATGTGGACATTATCGCCTGTCCTATTGTGCGCGAGGAAGACGGGCTGGCGCTTAGCTCCCGCAATGTCTATCTGAGCAGCGAGGAGCGCAGACAGGCGCTGGTGTTGTCCCGTTCCCTGCGCGAGGTGCGCCAGGCTATGGAAGAAGGCAGCATTCGTACCGTAGATGAAGCACGGGCCCTGCTGGTCTCGGTCATTGCTGAATCGCCGCTTGCGGTCATTGATTATGCGGAGATTCTAACCTTCCCTGATCTGGAAGAGCTGGAAGGCGGCAGCAGGCTGACGGATGCGGGCGGAGAGGTTATAATGGCTCTGGCCGTGAAGTTCGGCAGAACCCGTCTGATTGATAATAATGTATTTATTCCTAAGGAGGCACACGCTCTTGTTTAGACATATGATGAAATCCAAAATCCACCGGGCAACGGTCACTGAAGCCAATCTCAATTATGTGGGCAGCATTACCATTGATGAAGATCTGATGGAAGCTGCAGACCTGCTGGAGAACGAGAAGGTGCAGATCGTGGATAATAATAACGGTTCCCGTCTGGAGACTTATGTCATTCCGGGTCCGCGCGGCAGCGGCGTCATTTGTCTGAACGGGGCGGCGGCGCGTCTGGTACAGCCTGGCGATACAGTGATTATTATATCCTACGCTGTCATGTCCTCCGAGGAGCTGGCGGCGCACAAGCCGACTGTAGTGTTCGTTGATGCGGGCAACAAGCCGGTGAAGCTGGCGGATCATGAGATTCACGCGACGATTGCCTGAATTCTGAGCTTTGAGCCATGTAATCAATGGCAGGGATGAAGACCCCTGTACTTGCTGATAATGAAGTAAGGCAAGCTTAAGCTGACTTCATTATCAGTAAGGGTGGGATGTCCGGTGTTTCAACATTTATTTGCTGAGATGAACAAGATGCTCCAGGAGATCAAAGCCGACTATCCTACTGCGGAGGGTGCCCGCCGAAGCGATCTTTTATCCAAGTATAATATGCTCCACCGAATCAGTGATAATGTAATGGACGAATGGCTGGTCTTCGCCGAGAAGCTGAGCGAGTTCCGGGAACAGGCGGATTTTCAGGCTCCGCCAGACGAGCTGCCGGAAGAGGAAGCGCCCGAGCTTGGGATGGATGCTTTTGTCAGAGGCCAGGGCTATTACAAGCTGCTGATGTACCGCAAATGCATTGAACAGTTCAGGGAGGTTACGGCACAGTATCCGGACAGCCTCGCTGCCCGCCTGTATCTGGCCATGGCTTATCTGCAGGAGGGAGAAGGCGATACCGCCTGGGGACATCTGAATCACATGCTGGGCCTGATCCGTGAGGAGAAGCTGAAGGCGATGATCTATAATGCGCTGGGCTGTATCCGGGCTTCCCAGGAACGCTTCAATGAGGCCAGTGAGCTATTCAGCCTGTCGCTGCTGCATGACCCGGATCTGCCGGAGCCGAATGTGAATCTGGAGGTATGCCGCAGGCGGGGCGGGAAGCTGGAGTTTGGCCATCAGCTGGTTTCGCTTTTATAATTTATCCTCGGTTTCTTTAGGCGATGCGCCCCGTTTCCCGGGGTGTGCATCGCCTTTTTTCGTAACTTCTGTTATGCTGATAAAGAGTCTCAAGTGAAAGGGAATAGAACTTATAATGAAATTTGCCGTGCTTGATTTTGAAACTACGGGAACCCAATCTGTGGGAGAGATCATCCAGGTTGGCCTTGCCATTATAGAAGAAGACGGGACGATCTCCCGGGTGTATGGTTCCTATGTCAAGCCCGGAGCGCCAATTCCTCCTTTTATTACGGGCCTGACCGGAATTACAGACAGCGATGTACAGGATGCGCCGGAGCTCGATGAGATGATGATGGAGCTGGTGCCGCTGCTGGATGATGTCGTCCTCGTCGGACACAATGTCGCGTTTGATTTTCATTTTTTGCAGAATGCGCTGGACCGCTGCGGCTATCTGCCGTTTCAGGGGCGGATTCTGGATACGATCGATTTTCTCAAAATATGCTTTCCCTCGCTGAGCACCTATCAGCTTGGCGCGGTAAGCAGCCACTTCGGCATTACGCATGACCGACCCCATCAGGCGGACAGTGATGCGCTTGCCACGGCTATTGTGCTGCTCAAATGTCTGGAAGAGCTGCAGAGTCTGCCGCTCTTGACGATTCAGCGGCTGAATGAGCTGTTCGCGGACGAAGACAGTGATTTGGCCTGGTATTTCGACGGTCTGCTGCGGGAGCGGGAGATGGAGACCTTTCAGCCGGAAGGTGAGCTGAGCTTCTACCGCCAGCTTGCGCTGGCTGTGGGGGACTGGGCAGAGCTGGCTGTGCCACGGGAGGAAGGAAGCGTCAATCCGCTGGAGAATATTACCTTTGAAGAATATATGGATGAGGTAACCAAGCGGCTGAAGGCTGTTCTTCCCCAGTATGAGAGCCGGGAAGCCCAGGAGCTGATGATCCATGAGGTCATTACAGCGCTTGAGCAGGACAAGCATCTGCTGATTGAAGCGGGAACAGGCACCGGCAAATCGCTGGGTTATCTGCTTCCGGCCATCTACCATAGTGTGAAAAGTGATCAGAAGGTGATGGTCAGCACTCATACCATTAACCTTCAGGACCAGCTGCGGGAGCGGGATATCCCGCTCTTAACCAGTGTTGTGCCGTTCCCGTTCAAGGCCTCCATCTTTAAGGGAAGAGGGCACTATTTGTGTCTGCGCAAATTCGAACATAGAATGAACAAAAAGGACTTTACGAGTCCAAGGGAAGAAGCGCTCACCGCTGCGCAAATGCTCGTCTGGCTAACCCAGACGACGACCGGCGATGATGAGGAGCTTAACTTAAGCGGGCGGGGCGGCGATTTCTGGGAGACTGTAGCCAGTGATACCGACTCCTGCCTGGGACGCGCCTGTCCCTGGTTCCGCAAATGCTATTACCACCGGGCCAAGCATGAAGCCGGGATCTCCGATGTGGTGGTCACCAATCACTCCAAGCTGTTCGCAGATGTCAAAGCCGGGCATCAGCTTCTTCCGGCGTACGACCATCTTGTGATTGATGAAGCCCATCATCTGGAGGATATTGCCGGCAAGCATCTTGGCATGCAGATGAAATATTTCACATTCGCCCATACCCTCACCCGTCTCTATAAGGATAGCCGGAGCGGGCAGCTGCCTGCCCTCCGCCAGAGTCTGCAGTCTTCGGGCAGTGAGCAGGCTTCCGAATGGAGCGGCGTGATCGACCGGATCTATCCAGATCTGCTGACGGTGAAGGAGTCCTGGGATGCGCTTAGTGACCGGCTCTTCAGCCTGCTGCCCGAGCGCAGCGATGCCGGGGCCGGTGAAGCAGGCCAGCTGGTGGCACGCCTGCAGCCGGGCAAGAAGCCGAAGGATTGGGAGGAGCTGGCTGCCCTTGAGAATACACTGAACCTCAGTCTGAGCGATATCATCCGCAAGGGCGACAAAATGCTCAGTGAGATGCGTGACACGGACAGCCAATCCTCCTCAGACAGCCTTGTGACCGATATCGGCGGGTTATTCAAAGATCTGGCATCCATTAGAGAGCAGATCCGCTTCTTCATGAGCCTGAATGATGAGAATATCGTGTATTGGCTGGAGGGAAGCGGTAATTATAAGGGTAAGTCGCTGCAAATGTATGCTGTTCCCGTAGATGTCAGCACCCAGCTTAGGGAGCTGTTCTTCGATAAGAAGAAGAGCATTATCCTGACCTCGGCCACCTTATCCGTGGATAAATCCTTCCAGTTCATGATCGATAACCTGGGTCTTGGCGAGGCTGCCGAGCAGCGGCGTCTGATGACTGCACTGCTTCCATCACCATTCAAGTATCGTGAGCAGGCGCTCCTGGTCATTCCCCGGGACTTCCCGAGCGTCAAGGGAAGTATAGGGGATGCCCGCTTTGTGGACACCCTCGTGCACTCCCTTGCCGAGACAGCTGTAACAACACGGGGGCGGATGCTGGTGCTGTTCACCTCCTACAAGATGTTGCGCCAGGTCTATGAGCCGCTGAAGGAGGCGCTTGCCTCACAGGATATTGCGGTGCTGGGACAAGGCGTGGAAGGCGGCAGCCGGAGCAAGCTGATCCGCCGCTTCCAGGATAGCCCGGCTTCGGTCTTGCTGGGTACCAGCAGCTTCTGGGAAGGGGTGGATATCCCGGGAGAAGCATTGACCTGCCTGGCGATTGTCAGACTGCCGTTCCAGCCGCCGAATCACCCGCTGGCAGAAGCGAAGTCGGAGCTGCTTCAGGCACAGAAGAAGAATCCGTTCATGAAGCTGTCCGTGCCGCAGGCCGTCATCCGCTTCAAGCAGGGCTTCGGGCGGCTGGTCCGCACGGCGCAGGACCGGGGCATCGTAATTGTGTACGATACCAGAGTCATTGAATCGCATTACGGAAAGTACTTCCTGTACTCGCTCCCCGGTCCCAAGATGGAGCATATGCTCACCGAGCAGATGGTCCCGAGAATTGCCGAATGGCTGGATGACGGCGGGGTTTCCTAATTCATCTGCTATTGCTATTATTAATAAGTCATGATTAACCTGAAGATCCGTTCCCGCCTGCCCTGCCACTCCGGCAGGCGGCGGGGCACGGTTGCTATAATCGGCATTACATGAAGCGAATTTGTGATGTTACATCAACTTGAAGGAGGAGAATACATGAAATCGGATAAAATATCGGAGGCCGTCGTGCGCAGGCTCCCAGTGTACCTGCGTTTCCTGAACGATCTCCAAAAACGTGAAATCTCCACAGTCTCTTCTCAGGAGCTGGGCCAGAAGCTTGATCTGAATCCCGCCCAGATCCGCAAGGATTTGGCTTATTTCGGTGATTTTGGCAGAAAAGGCATCGGCTATGATGTATCTTATCTGATTGAGAAGATCCGCCATATCCTGAAGCTTGACCAGCAAATTAATGTTGCACTGGTTGGAGCCGGTAATCTCGGTCATGCCTTGTCTAACTACAACGCTTACTTAAAGGATACGATGAAGATTACTGCCATCTTCGATGCCTATCCGCCGAAGGTAGGCCAGCAGATCAACTCGCTGGTTGTGCAGCCGATGGAGGAGCTAAGCAGTACAATCCGCTCGCAGGGCATCCGGATCGGGATTATTACCGTGCCCGACAGCGAAGCCCAGAACGTAGCTGATATTCTTGTCGATTCCGGTATCGAGGCGATTCTGAACTTTGCACCGGTTATTCTCAAGACGCCTGCCAATATCCGGATTCATGCCGCAGATTTCACCACAGATCTGCAGAGCTTGGCTTATTATTTGCATGATGGAAAGGATGAGGCTGAAGATGAGCAGTAAGATCACGATAATCAAGAATGGGCACTTCCTGGTTCCGGGCAGTGACAAGCCGGTTCTGAGCGGGTACATGACCCTGGAGAATGATTTGATTACTTACATAGGTGAAGCTGAGCCGGCAGTGGAGGATGGCGCACAGGTCGTAGACGGCAGCCGTCTGCTGTTCATGCCTGGTCTGGTCAATACCCATGGTCATACTGCAATGTCACTGCTGCGCGGATACGGCGACGATATGGTGCTTCAGTCTTGGCTGCAGGAGAAGATGTGGCCGATGGAAGAGAAATTCACTGGTGATGATGTATATTGGGGAACCTCGTTGTCCGTGCTGGAGATGCTGAAGGGCGGCACAACCACCTTCCTCGATATGTATGATCATATGGACCGGGTAGCGGAAGTGACCGAGCAGTCCGGTATTCGTGCGGTGTTGATGCGCGGCGTAATTGGGCTATGCCCGGAAGAGGTACAGCAATCCAAGCTCGCTGAGGCGATTGCTTTTGCCCGTAACTGGCACGGCAAGGCTGATGGCAGAATTACGACCATGCTCTCGCCGCACGCCCCGTACACCTGTCCTCCAGAGTTTTTCATGAAGTTTGTGCAGGCTGCCCATGATCTGGACTTGCCAATGCACACCCATATGTCCGAGACGCGCCATGAAGTGGAGCAGAACGTGGCCGACTATGGCCTGCGTCCGGTCGCACATCTGGAGAAGCTCGGGATGTTCACCCGTCCTTCGCTCATTGCCCACGGGGTTCATCTGAACGATGAAGAGATCGGGATTCTGGCCCGCCATAACGTTGGCGTGTCGCATAACCCCGGCAGTAACCTGAAGCTGGCCAGCGGGGTTGCGCGTGTTCCTGAACTGCTGAGAGCCGGGATTAAGGTCTCCCTGGGTACAGACGGCGCGGCAAGCAACAATAATCTGGATATGTTCGAAGAGATGAGGCTGGCGGCTCTGATTCACAAGGGCGTAAGCGGTGATCCCACAGCGGTACCGGCTCCTGAGGCGCTTCTGATGGCTACGGAGTATGGGGCGCAGTCTATTTTCCTAAGCGGGGTAGGCCGGCTTGCCGCAGGAATGAAGGCCGACTTCATCGCACTTGATATTGACCAGCCGCATCTGCTGCCGCATACCGATCTGCTCTCCCATGCCGTATATTCGGCAAGTGCCAAGGATGTGGAGCATGTATGGGTGAACGGCCGGCAGGTTGTGAAGCATGGACAATGCCTGACACTTGATGAGGAAGCCATCCGCCGCAAAGCACAGGAGACGTTCGAGAGCCTGCTTAAACGGTAATTCAGGGAAACGGGAAAGGAAGCAGCGTGGTGAAGAAGAAGAGGAGAAGATGGATCTGGCTGGGGATTACCGTGGTGCTGCTCCTTCTGTTCGGACTAAGCCAGTTCTATGCCTACATTATGAAGGACCAGTGGAACGAGCGGAGTGAGGCCAAGGAGCTGGCCCGGGCGCGTGCCGGACTAACAGAGGTTACCAAGGCCCAGAAATCTGTCTGGAATGAGAATGAGATCTACTGGGTGCTGACCGGTAAAAATGAAGCAGGGACCGATCTGATGGTGTGGGTCCGTTTCACCTTGGAGGGCAAGCCTGCCGGAGGCGACAACGACCTGTATGCAGAGGAACTGAGCAATGGCACCTCAGAAGAGAAAATGCGTGGAATCATAGCCGCTCAGCTGCCGGACATTACGATTGAACGGCTGCTGCCCGGTGTATACAACGGGGAATATGCCTGGCAGCTATTTTACAAAAAAGACGGGCGATTCTATTACAGCTTCTACCGCTTCAAGGATGGCAGCGCCATCGGTGAGGGGTACAGTCTGCCGAACCGTTAAGCTAAGCGCTCAGCGGAAGAATACATGCGGGGGAACAGTTTATCTGTTCTCCCGTTTTTTTAACAGATAAATTTATATGTTTTGGGGTCCCCGCAAAGTACCTGAGTCAACACCTACGCTAAAGCCCCACTTTGTGGGGTTATTTTATTATTTTGACGGTGAGGGATGAAGGAAATCGGTACCCCTTCACTTCTGAGATATATCAATTGATATATTAAAAGTAATCCCTAATCTGCTATCAATAACTTGCATGTTGAATGTAACAAGGAGGTTGATGAAATTGGAAATATTGGCATATTTGTATCAGGCGGTGGATCTGTTCAAGGAGGAGCTGGGGGAGAATCTGTCGGGAATTTACGTGCATGGCTCACTGGCGATGGGCTGTTTTCACCCCGATACCAGCGATATCGATCTGCTGATCGTCGTACATGACAAGCTGCCCGCAGAGGTCAGTCATAGACTTGCCAGGCGTATTGTAGCTTATCATGACAGTCTGCCGAATAAGCGCGGAATTGAACTATCTATCGTCCTTAAGACATACCTGCGCAATTTTGTGTATCCTACGCCTTTTGAATTTCACTTTTCGGAAGCACATGTAGAGCGGTACAGAGCTGATGAGAATTATCTGTGCGGCGGCTTTGAGGATGCTGATCTGGCGGCGCATTTTACAGTAGTCTACCATCGCGGGTTTATCTTGTACGGGGAGCCGATCCGCGAGGCCTTTGCGCCGCTAGACAACAGGTACTATCTGGATTCCATTATCAGGGATATCGATGATGCACCGCAGAATATTAAGAAATCACCGGTGTATTACACACTGAATCTATGCAGGGTACTCTATTATATGCAGGAAGGTCATGTTTCTTCCAAGAAGGAAGGCGGGGAGTGGGGGCTGCAGCAGTTGCCTGAAGTCTATCACGGTTTGCTTAGACAGTGTCTGAAGGAATATAGCGGTGCGGGGGACGCCGAAGGCTATGAACCGGGCGAATTAACTGATTTTGCGGAATATATGATGGCTGAAATCAAGCGGACTGCGAACTGAAGATGGGCCGGGCAAAAATGATAAGTGCATGAAACATCCAGAAATTAGTATCAAAAATTTTAAATATATTCACAACTTTATGTAAAATCGTATATACACCTGTGATATACTACTACTTGTATCAGGACATGCTTAAGAGCATGTCAGTCTCGGAAGGGCGCTAGACACGCTGGATGGTCTTTATTATAGAGTTATGCTCGGTCATTTTTGAGAGGAGGACGTTTCTTGAAACTGCGTCTCATGCCTGTACTGCTAACGTCTCTGCTGTCTGCTGCATTATTGTTTGGCGGCTGGTATTCTTACCGTACATTCGCGGTGCAGGAGCCGCTGCAGAAGCTGGTATCATCCTACGAGGGAGTGAAGGATTCCCATATTACTATTAAACGCAATGAGGTCACTTTGAAACTGGATTTGCAGCCGGGCACGAAATTACGTGAACTGGTGCAGTATGTATCAAGAGAAGGCAGCACTGCTATTGACGGACGGACCCTGAAGCTGGATGTGGAGCAGAAGCCGAGCGAGCTGCTGGATGAGTACTGGGATAAAGCGATGTTCTCTGTAGCAGAAGCGATGGAGAGCCGGAAGTATACATTGATACCAGCGAAGCTGGACGGACTTAAGGAGCAGGACAGCAAGTACAGCGGGGTTACAGCCGCCACAGAGATTGACGACAATAATGTATATGTAAGCCTGAGCAACGGCACAGAGAGCAAATTCATTATTCTGCCGCGTGCAGCAGCCAAGATGGGAGTGTGGAACAATGTTTAAGTACTGGAAAGAGGTTGTAGCCGGATTCGTTCCGGTCATGCTGATTTTTATGGCTTTTGTGGGGATTAATATCTTCCCTGTAATCATAGCGCTGGGTATGGTTGCCGCGCTCCTGTTCATTGCCCATGCCCGTGGCGGTCTGACGGTTAATGCAGGTGCAGATAAGAAGCGCAAGAAGAACGGCCCCTCCAAGCTGACCTTTGAAGAGATCGGCGGACAGGACAATGCCAAGCAGGAGCTGCGTGAAGCGCTGGACTTCCTGATCCGGCACGAAGAAATCAGCAAGTTCGGGATTCGCCCGCTCAAGGGAATTCTGCTTACAGGTCCTCCGGGAACAGGAAAGACGCTGATGGCTAAGGCTGCGGCGCATTATACGGGCTCCGTGTTTGTAGCTGCCTCGGGCAGTGAATTCGTTGAGATGTATGTCGGTGTGGGTGCGGGACGCGTACGCGATTTGTTCAAGGATGCCCGCACACGCGCACTCAAGGAGAATAAGCAAAGTGCCATTATTTTCATTGATGAAATCGACGTCATCGGCGGGAAGCGCGAAGGCGGACAACAGCGTGAGTATGATCAGACCCTCAATCAGCTGCTGACGGAGATGGACGGGATTTATAACAATGATACCCCGCGCATCCTGCTGGTAGCCGCAACGAACCGCAAGGAGATGCTGGATTCTGCGCTGCTGCGCCCGGGGCGTTTTGACCGCCATATTCAGGTGGATATGCCTGATAAGAAGGGCCGCAAGTCGATTCTCGACCTGCATGCCAAGAACAAGCCGCTGCATGACACCGTGGATCTGGATAAAATCGCCGAAGAAGCTTACGGCTTCTCGGGTGCGCAACTGGAGAGCGTGATGAACGAAGCCGCGATCTACATGATGCGCGAGAATCTGACCCTGGTAGAGCAGCGTCATCTGTCGATGGCGATCGACAAGGTGATGATGGGTGAGAAGACCGACCGTGAGACCAACCATGAAGAGAAGAAGCGGGTAGCGATTCATGAGCTTGGACATGCTATTATGGCTGAGCTGCTGCGCCCCGGAAGCGTTAGCCAGGTAACACTGACTCCGCGCGGTCAGGCTCTAGGGTATGTCCGGCATAATCCGCAGACCGAGCAGTATCTGTACACGAAGGATTACCTGGAGAACCAGATTATGATTGCCCTTGGCGGAGCGGCTGCCGAAGAGATGTATTACGGCGGACGCAGTACCGGTTCCCGTGGAGACTTCGATCAGGCGCTGAATATCGTTGAGACGATGATGAAGTCAGGGCTCACCTCGCTGGGCATTGCGAATCTGCAAATGGTTACCACCGAAGAATTAATGAAGGAAAACAGTAAGATACTGGATGAGCTTATGATCCATACGAAGGACATGCTGGAGCAGCAGAGAAATATATTTGATTACTCCCTTGACATTTTAATGAAGGAAGAAGTTCTCTCCGGAGAGCAATTTCGTTGTCAATTTCGTGACAGTGTCCTTTTACCGGCATAATTCTTTATGCCGGTTATTTTTTTTTACTTTTCAGACATGCTAAGATATCATTATATGTCGGGCTACTTATTTTTTTCGACAGACAAGGTACAATACAGAAGTATAGATACCTGAAAGGATGGAGACTTTTACATGAATTTTAAGAAGATCGGTGTCATCGGCGGAGGCACAATGGGACAAGGGATTGCCGAAATGCTGGCAGCCAAGGGCCTGGATGTCATGCTGGTGGAGAAAACTGCAGAACGGCTGAACTACTCCTACGAAATGATCGAGACCAGTCTCGACAAACAGCTGGAGAAATGGGCGATTACCCAGGCGGAGAAGAAGCTGATCCTGGGCCGTATCCAGAAGGTTACACACTTCGCTGAACTGAGCTCCTGCGATATGGTCATTGAGACCATCGTTGAAGATCTGGAAGCCAAGCAAAAGGTATTCAATCAGCTCGATCAGGTGTGTCCGAGCCACATTATTCTTGCCAGCAATACGTCAACGCTTAGCTTGACTGAGCTTGCAAGCTCTACAATGTATCCGGAACGCGTTATCGGCATGCACTTCATACACCCTGTAGGTAAGGTGGATCTGGTTGAAATCGTGCGCGGTCTGAAAACCTCGGACAGCACATTTGAAGATACCAAAGCCTTTGTCGATGAGATTGTTGAGAAAAAAGGCGTTATGATCTACGAATCCCCCGGATTTGTATCTTCACGCCTCATTTGCCTGTTCATTAACGAGGCTATGCATGTGCTCCAGGAAGGGGTTGCCTCTCCTGAAGATATTGATGACGCAATGCGCATTGGCTACCAGTTCCAGAACGGGCCGCTTGAAATGGCAGACCGCTTCGGTCTGGATTCCGTTCTTGCCGCACTGGAGAACATGTTCCGTGAATACGGCGAGCTCAAGTACCGTCCTTCGACCATTCTCAAGAAGATGGTGCGTGCTGGACAACTGGGTGCGAAATCGGGCGAAGGCTTCTTCAAGTATGACAAGGATGGTGACCGGGTATGAAAGTATTAGTAATTAACGCAGGCAGTTCTTCTCTGAAATATCAGCTCTATGACATGACGGATGAATCCGTACTTGCCAAAGGTCTGGTTGAGCGTATCGGTATGGATTCCTCCATTCTGACCCACAAACCAACCGGCAAACAGGAAGTTACCGAGGTTAGCGAAATTCTGGAGCACACTACAGCGATCCGCAAGGTTCTGGCGAATCTGACTGACAAGGAACACGGCGTCATTGCATCCATTAACGAGATTAATGCTGTAGGCCACCGCGTAGTACACGGAGGAGAGAGCTTTAAGGAATCCGCACTTGTTACTACGGAAGCCAAGTCCGAAATCCGCCGTCTGTTCGACCTGGCTCCGCTGCATAACCCTGCCGCGCTGCTTGGTATTCTGGCTGCCGAGAGCAATATGCCGGGTGTGCCGCAGACCGTTATTTTCGACACAGCCTTTCACTCCACCATGCCTGAGAAAGCATATTTATACGCTATTCCAAGAGTACTGTACAGCAAATACAAGATCCGCCGTTACGGCTTCCATGGGACTTCCCATGATTATGTAAGCAAGGCTGCGGCTGAGTTTGTCGGACGTCCGCTGGAAGAGCTGAAGATCATTACCTGCCACATCGGTAACGGTGCCAGCCTCACGGCTATAGACGGCGGTATCTCTGTAGATACTTCGATGGGGATGACTCCGCTTGAAGGTCTGATGATGGGTACACGCAGCGGTGACATCGACCCTGCTATTGTTCCTTACGTAATGAACAAGGAAGAATTGACTCATGGTGAAGTCAACTCTATGCTTAATAAGCACAGCGGTATGCTGGCGATCTCCGGGATCAGCAGCGACATGCGGGAAATTATCGAAGGATACGAGAAGGGCGAGCCGAATGCTTCGCTGGCCTTCGAAATGTACGAATACCGTCTTCGCAAATACATCGGGGCTTACACCGCAGCACTTAACGGTGCAGACGTTATCGTCTTCACTGCCGGTGTAGGGGAGAATGCGTCCTTGCTTCGCGAGAAGGTCCTGCGCAACCTGTCCTACCTGGGTATTGAGCTGGACGCCGAAGCCAACAAGGTTCGTTCGGGCGATCCGCGCCGTATCTCTACTGCAAGCTCCAAGGTACAGGTACTTGTGGTTCCGACGAACGAAGAGCTGGTGATTGCACGCGATACCTATCGTATTGTGCAGGGAATTAACGGCTAAATTAGAGGAGAGATTACAGGCATGGCTAACAAGAGTGTAATCAAGAACGTGAATGAGCATGTCGGAGAGACTGTTGTCATCGGATGCTGGGTGAACAACAAGCGCTCCAGCGGTAAAATTCAGTTCCTGCAGCTTCGCGACGGTACCGGTTATATCCAGGGGGTTGTGGTGAAATCCGAAGTCCCTGAGCAGGTCTGGGATGATGCCAAGAGCCTCACCCAGGAAAGCTCGCTGTATGTGACCGGAATCATCCGTGAGGAGCCCCGCAGCCAGTCAGGCTACGAGCTGACGGTTACGGGCATTGAAGTTCTGCATCTTACCGAGAATTATCCAATCACACCTAAGGAGCATGGCGTCGATTTCCTGATGGATCACCGTCATCTCTGGCTGCGTTCCTCCAAGCAGCGGGCGGTAATGGTGATTCGTGCGGAGATTATCCGCGCGGTTCAGCAGTTCTTCAATGAGCGCGGCTTCACGAAGGTGGACCCGCCGATTCTGACACCAACGTCAGCAGAAGGCACAACCAACCTGTTCCACACCAAGTACTTCGAAGAGGATGCGTATCTTACCCAAAGCGGACAGCTGTATATGGAAGCCGCAGCCATGGCGCTGGGACGCGTCTATTCGTTCGGGCCTACCTTCCGTGCAGAGAAATCCAAGACCCGCCGCCACTTGATTGAGTTCTGGATGATTGAGCCGGAAATGGCTTTCACCGACCATGAAGAGAGCCTGTGTGTACAGGAGGATTTCATCAGCTTTGTCGTGCAGTCCGTGCTTACGAATTGCCGCGCTGAGCTGGAAGCGGTGGGCCGCGATGTCTCGAAGCTTGAGAACATCAAAGCACCATTCCCGCGTATCAGCTATGACGATGCGATTAAGTTCCTGAATGAAAAGGGCTATGAAATTGCCTGGGGCGATGATTTCGGGGCTCCTCATGAGACGGCGATTGCCGAGATGAGCGACAGACCGGTCTTCATTACCCACTATCCGGCTTCCTTCAAGGCTTTCTATATGAAGCCGCATCCTGATCGTCCGGAAGTGGTGCTGTGTGCGGATATGATCGCTCCTGAAGGCTACGGGGAGATCATCGGCGGATCACAGCGTATTGATGATCCGGCGCTGCTGGAAGCCCGCTTCAAGGAACATAACCTGTCGATGGACACCTACAAATGGTACATGGATCTGCGCACCTACGGCACGGTTCCACACTCCGGCTTCGGTCTGGGGCTGGAGCGTACAGTAGCCTGGATCTGCGGTCTGGACCATGTCCGTGAGACCATTGCCTTCCCTCGTACACTGTACCGTCTTTACCCTTAAAGAATAGGGAAAGGGGGCTTAAGTATGGACGGAAAAGGTTGGAATACCTGGGGCGAGGGCGTAGCCTTCGGC
The DNA here is from genome assembly GCF_038005345.1 of Paenibacillus sp. FSL H8-0122. Lineage (NCBI taxonomy): Bacteria > Bacillati > Bacillota > Bacilli > Caryophanales > Paenibacillaceae > Paenibacillus > Paenibacillus sp. FSL H8-0122. Next base: position 1,955,244 of record NZ_JBBOTB010000001.1, read on the forward strand.
CTGGAGAACGGAATGGCCGTCATTCCTTATGCACTCCTGAAATATTACCGGAAGCTGAATCTGACCGGCAGTGAATCCATGCTGCTGATTCACCTGCTCTCCTTCAGACAGGTAGAGGGGATTGATTTCCCTTCCCTGGAGGAGCTGCAGGCAGTAACCGGGCGCAGTATTCCGGTGATTGCCGGAGAGCTGCAGAAGCTCATGAAGGAGGGGTTCATCAGCATCGACGGAGATAACGACGAGCTGAGGGACATCCATTATGAGCGCTATAACTTCTCCGGCTTATACGCGAAGCTGGGTGCTTATCTGGCGGAACTCTCCCGGGAGAATGCTCAGGAGAAGCCCAGCCAGAGCGGGCGGGAGCCAGGAGCCCGGGCAGTGGCTCATTACTCCGGGGCTACCGCACCGGATGGCGGCTATGGCCGCCCGGCTGTGCCGGGTGACAAGGAGTCAGAAGACGGACGCAGTCTGTTCAGCATTTTCGAGAAGGAATTCGGGCGTCCGCTGTCCCCCATGGAATGTGAATCCATTTCCGGCTGGGTGGATGAAGACCGCTATCCCGAAGAGCTGATTCTGCTCGCGCTGAAGGAATCTGTCTTCGCCGGAAAAGTTCATTTCCGCTATATTGACCGCATCCTGCTGGAATGGGCCCGCAACCGGGTGAAGAATGCCCAGGATGTCAAAGCCTATTCCCAGAAATTCCGGGGCGGCGGCAGATGAGCGGAGCGAAATAGATATATGCCGGTCCAGGGCAAGTCCCGGCCGGTTAAGGTGTCCCTTAAGTCATGTATGTGGCTTAAGGGGCATTTTTTTTTTCATTTCCTGGTTGTGAGTGGGCTGAACGTGGGCCGGGAATGGGGCTGAGGGGCAGAAGTGCCCCTGAATTCAGCAAAAGTGGCATAACGAGCAAAATGAGGGGTATAAATGCACTTGATTTGAGCAAAAGTGGCATAACGAGCAAAATGAGGGGTATAAATGCACTAGATTTCGGTCGAAGCCAGTCGAAGCGATGGCGGAATTATGCCTCACAACCAGCACACAGCCCGCAGTCCCTTCACATGGAAGGAACTGCGGGCTGTTATGTTGTAGTAAGAAGTTGTGGTAAGAATATCAATAACTAGGCCAAATAATTAGTGCAGCTCCTGCTCCAGAGCCGAGCCCATCTCCCGGGAACGTTCCGCACACCGGTTGACGGCGGAAATGACGGTCTCGAAGAAATCGCCGCGCTCCAGCACTTCTATCGCCGCTTGGGTAGAGCCATTCGGCGAGGTGACCTTTTTGCGCAGGGAGGCAGGCTCTTCACCGGTCTGCTGCACCATCCGGGCTGCGCCAAGCACGGTCTGGACGGTCAGCTCACGGCTCTGCGCAAGCGGCAGCCCTCCGCGGATACCGGCAGCGATCATCGCTTCCATCATGTAATAGATGTAAGCCGGTCCGCTGCCGGAGATCCCGGTTAAGGTCTCCATCCGTTCTTCGTCAATGACCGCCGTCAGGCCGACCGCTTCGAAGATATTAAGCGCTGTGCGGCGGCTGTCTTCGCCAACCTCCTTGGAGAAGGCAATCCCGGTAGCACCAAGGCCGATGGAGCTGGAGGTGTTCGGCATGGTGCGGACCACAGGCTGCGGATTACCCAGTAAGCCTTGCATCGTACGGATGGTCATCCCGGCAATGACGGAGATGACGAGCTGATCCGGCGACAGCAGCGGTCCCAGGGAACGAAGCGCTTCGGCAGCGTCTTTGGGCTTCATGGCTAGAACGATGACCGGCGCAGTGCGCAGAGCCTCGAGCTTGGACTCGGGAGCATTATAGCCGAGCACGCCGTAACGGCTGCGGAGCTCAGCCAGGCGCTCGCTGCTGCTGCGGTTCAGCATAATAATCCGGTCCGATTCCACTACATTCCGGGCAATCAATCCCCGTACAATGGCCTCAGCCATCGAGCCTGCGCCGTAAAAAACGATATTATGATTGATGAGCGGAATTGCTGGTTGCTGGCACATGGCTGGCAGTCCCCCTATAAGTTGAGTGAGTTAACCCCTGATTTGGCCGGAGCCGTGAATCATATATTTGCTTGAAGTGAGTGCAGGCAGTCCCATTGGCCCGCGGGCATGGAGCTTCTGGGTGCTGATGCCGATCTCGGCGCCGAAGCCGAACTCAAAGCCGTCCGTGAACCGGGTAGATGCATTGTGATATACCGCTGCAGCGTCAATCTCCTGCAGGAAGCGTGCAGCATTCGCCGCGTCTTCAGTTACAATACATTCGGAATGCTTGGTGCCGAATTCCGCGATATGTCCGAGAGCCTCTTCCAGCGTGTCCACGATACGAATATTTAGAATATAATCGTTGTATTCTGTAGCGAAGTCCTCTGGTGTGGCAGGCACAGCCCAAGGGATAAGAGCAACGGTATCCTGGCAGCCGCGCAGCTCCACACGGGCCTCGCGGAAGGCTTCGGCAAGTGCGGCGAGATGTTCTTCGGCGTAAGTACGGTGAACCAGCAGTGTCTCCATTGAATTGCAGACCGAAGGCCGCTGGGCCTTCGCATTCAAGCTAATACGCCGGGCCATTTCCGGATTGGCACTTGCATCCAGATAAGTATGGCATATGCCTGCTCCTGTTTCAATAACCGGTACGGTGGCATTCAAAACCACATTCTGAATCAGAGAGCTTCCTCCGCGCGGGATGATGACATCCAGCAGTCCGTTCAGCTTCAGCATTTCATCCACGGAGGAACGGTTAGGATCTTCGATCAGCTGCAAGGCATCCGGCGGAAGGGAGGTGCCTGCAAGTGCGCGGTGCAGCACCTCGGCGATGGCACGGTTGGAGGAGAGGGCGGAGGAGCCGCCGCGCAGCACCACGGCATTGCCGGTCTTAAGGCATAGTCCGGCAGCGTCAACGGTGACGTTGGGGCGTGCTTCATAGATAATGCCGATGACCCCAAGCGGAACCCGTACCTTCTCAATGTGCAGGCCGTTTGGCCGTTCGATCGTCTCCAGATTGTCTCCAACCGGATCAGGCAGAACAGCAATCTGCTGCAAGCCTTCGGCTATACTGTCAATCCGTCCCGCATCCAAGGCCAGCCGGTCGAGCATCGACTCCGGTGTGCCGTTCAACCGGCCGCGTTCCAGGTCTTCGGCGTTGGCGGCAATAATGTAATCAGCTTCGGCACGCAGGGCGGCAGCCATCACCAGCAGGGCTTCATTCTTCTGGGCGGTAGTCAGGCTTGCGAGTACCCCTGTCGTTGCTTTGGCCAGCGTTGTCTTGTTAACCACTTCACTCATGGCAATTCCTCCTCAAAAAATGATGTTGGCATATGGATATACAATAGGTTGTGCAAAATTAACGCAGTGTGATCCATTCGTCCCGGTGGATAACCTCCAGCCGGTGCACTTCACCGAGCTTGGGCACAATCTCGCGGCTCGGAAGACCCTGAATGCTGCGGAGCTGGCTGTCATCATAATTGACGATGCCCCGCCCAAGCAGCTTCGCATCCGGGCCGAGCACTTCGACGACATCCCCTGAATGGAAGCTCCCCTCAATACGTCTAACCCCGACTGGCAGCAGGCTATGGCCCCCGTGGAGCAGCGCTTCAACAGCACCGTCATCGACATACAGTGATCCGAGCGGGGTAGACATGAAGCCCAGCCATTGTTTTTTGACCGGCAGAGAGGAGAGTGTGGTGGCAAAATAAGTGCCCTTGCCCGTCCCGGCTGCGGCCTGCGATAAATCCCCGGGCTCCTTAACCTGGCCCACGAAGACCGGCACGCCGCCCCGCGTGGCGATCTTAGCCGCGTCGATCTTGGAGCGCATGCCGCCGGTGCCCACGCTTGAGCCCGCACCGCCTGCAATGGCGTAGATCTCAGGCGTAATCTCTTCGATGTGCTCATACCGCACAGCATCCGGGTGCTTGCGGGGATCGCCGCTGTAGACGCCGTCCATATCGGTCAGCACCAGCAGGTGCGAGGCCTTCAGCAGATTGGCAACCAGCGCCGATAAGGTATCGTTGTCACCGAACTTCAGCTCATCCACCGATACCGTATCGTTCTCGTTGAACACGGGCACGGCGCCTTGGCGGAGCAATTCTTCAACCGTCATCATGGCGTTGTTCATGGCCCGGCGGCTGCAGAAGTCCGTACGGGTCAGGAGAATCTGAGCAGTGGGTATACCGTGGCCTGCGAAGGCCTCCTGATAAGCCTGCATCAGCATAACCTGTCCTACCGCCGCCGCCGCCTGCTTCTCATGCAGCAGCCTTGGGCGGGAAGCATAGCCGATGCCCCGGAAGCCGGCTGCGACCGCCCCGGAGGTGACCAGCAGCACTTCACAGCCGTCCTTGCGGAGCGCTGCAATCTCGGCGGCGAAGAAGGCGACCGCCTCACGATTAAGGCCGCCTTCGGGACCTGTGAGTGAGCTGCTGCCGATTTTGACCACAATTCTTGTCGTCATTGTCTTTCACTTTCCTCTCGAATTGAAATGCCTGTAACGCCCGAAAATGACAAAAAGCCCCCATCCTTAGACTTAGCAAAGGACGAAAGCTTGATTAACTTCCGCGGTACCACCTTCATTGATGAGGGTTCATCCGACTTCATTCTCATAACGGGAGTATCCGTCCTGCATGGCAGGCCGCTCAGGGGTAGGATTCGGAAAGGACCTTCGCGGTAAATTCTCCCAGCCTTCAGGAATTTACTCTCTGCACACGAATATACGTCCATTCTTACTGGTCCCGTCAGCACGTTTCACTATTTGTCACTTAGGATACCATGGGGCAGCAGGGTTTGCAAAGAGCCGCGGATAAATTTTTTCATGCAGTGTTGCCGGTGCGATTTATGTTTATCCTGCGGGGCAGGGGGTAAAATACTTATAATCTATTACACAGGAGGTGGATTGATTTGAGTAAGAACAGCGATGCAAGGCAGGAGCAGAATCAAAATGCCAAAGAAGCCGCCGAATTTCAAAACTAGGCGATCCGCGAATTTGTAAAAGATAAGGCCGGGGACACCCGTACGAAGGGGCCTGTGGATGAGAGTACAGCCCGCTTGCCAGATGATCAGAACCGTCTGATCTCACAGCATAACTTGCGTAAATAATATGGATACCTTAACTTAAGTATAGAAGAAATGCCCGTCCTGCCGGTCTGCTGAGCAGGACGGGCATTTGTCATGAATAAGGCTGATTGTATGAGGACTAGTTATCGGTCAGTCCGGCCACGGTTGCCTTGAAGGTCTCGATAAAAGCTTCGGCTGCACGGGACAAGTAACGTCCGCGCCGGTAGGCAATGACCAGCGTCCGGCCTGGCACCGGCTCAGCCAGCGGAAGGTAGACCGGTACGAATTCACTCCTGGCAGCGCGTGCGATAAAGTGAGGCACCAAAGTAACGCCCATCCCGGCAGCAACCAGCGACTGGACCGTCTCCATATTGTTGCTCTCGAAGACGATCCGCGGCTCGAATCCGGCTTCGCGGCATAATTCCACGGTCATTTTACGGAAGCCCTGGCCTTCCTTAAGCACGATAAATGCTTCATCCTTAAGCTCGGCCAGGCTGGTGCGGATGCCCTGCGGTTCGCGGGCGGCCAGCAGATGCCCCGGCGGAACGGCAAGATCGATCCGCTCCTCACCCAGCACCTCGTAGGCCAGGGTTGGAATTTCGAGTGGCAGGGAGAGCAGGCTGAGATCGGTCTGGCCGCTGGCTGTCAGCTTCTCCAGATTCATGGATGAGTCCTCCAGCAGGGTGATTTCAACCTCGGCGTATTTGCTCTTGAATACAGGCAGCACATGCGGGAGCAGGTGTGCTCCGGTGATCGGCATGCTGCCGACCATTACGCGTCCAGTGCGAAGCTGGGAGATATCCGACATCTCCTGCCTCAGCAGTTCAACGGCATCGATAATCCCCTGGGCCTGTTCAACGAACTTCTCACCGGCATAGGTCAGCTCCACAGAGCTGGTATTGCGCTGGAAGAGCAGTACGCCAAGCTCCTTCTCCAGCTTCGACAGCTGCTGGCTGAGCGAGGGCTGGGCGATATGCAGCTTCTCCGCCGCACGGGAGAAATTCCGTTCTGCAGCAATCTGCAGCGTGTATTGCAATTGTCTGAGTTCCATACATAAGCTCCTTTAATGAGTAGATCATCTGTTTATAAGTATAACCTATAAACCCTATAGAAATCATATCTTGGAATTATAAACGTGGCGATGTTATATTTAGAACATTCAAGAGAGACTCCACGCTCTCGTCAATAGGAACGATTCTACTATTATGAGGTGAAATTCATGGGCAACAAGACAATGTTTGAGAAGATTTGGGATAATCACGTTATTCATCAGGAAGAAGGCAAGCCGAGCATTATTTATATCGATTTGCATCTCGTTCATGAGGTTACTTCTCCGCAGGCGTTTGAAGGGCTGCGTCTGAGCGGCCGTAAAGTCCGCCGTCCGGGACTTACCTTTGCGACAATGGATCATAACGTGCCTACCAAGGACCGTTACAATATTACCGATCCGATCTCCAAGCAGCAGATTGATACGCTCTCGCAGAACTGCCGTGATTTCGGCGTAAGATTGTTTGACCTGAATGATATTGACCAAGGTGTCGTTCACGTCATGGGACCTGAGATTGGACTGACCCATCCCGGCAAGACGATTGTCTGCGGGGACAGCCATACCTCCACACACGGAGCCTTCGGTGCACTGGCCTTCGGGATCGGCACCAGCGAAGTGGAGCATGTGCTTGCAACCCAGTGTCTGCAGCAATCCAAGGCCAAGACCATGGAAGTGCGCTTCACCGGCAAACGTAATCCGGGTGTGACTGCCAAAGACATGATTCTCGGCGTAATTGCCAAATACGGAACGGACTTTGCAACTGGCTATGTTATCGAATATACCGGCGAAGCTATCCGTGAGCTGTCGATGGAAGAGCGCATGACCGTCTGCAACATGTCGATTGAAGGCGGAGCAAGAGCGGGCCTGATCGCACCGGACGAGACAACCTTCAACTATCTGCGCGGACGTCAATATGTGCCGCAGGGTGAAGCGTACGATGCCGCCGTTGAGACCTGGAAGGGCCTTGTTAGTGATGAAGGCGCCCAGTATGATACTGTGGTCGAATTCGATGTAGAGACACTTATCCCGCAGGTTACCTGGGGAACTAGCCCTGGTATGGGAACGGATATCAACTCCACCGTACCGAACCCTGCTGATTTCACTACCGAGAATGAACGCAAAGCAGCCGAGAAGGCGCTTGAATATATGGATCTGGCTCCCGGTACACCGATCTCCGAGATCGGAATTGATTATGTTTTCATCGGCTCCTGCACCAACGGCCGGATTGAGGATCTGCGGGCTGCAGCTGAAGTAGCCAAAGGCTATAAGGTATCTGACAAAGTTACAGCTATTGTTGTGCCAGGCTCCGGGCGCGTGAAGATGCAGGCCGAGAAGGAAGGTCTGGACAAAGTCTTCACCGAAGCTGGATTTGAATGGCGTGAAGCCGGCTGCAGTATGTGCCTGGCGATGAATCCGGATGTTCTGCAGCCGGGCCAGCGCTGCGCTTCTACTTCTAACCGTAACTTCGAAGGACGTCAGGGACGCGGCGGACGCACGCATCTGGTCTCTCCTGCCATGGCGGCTGCGGCAGCCATCAAAGGACGCTTCACGGATGTGCGTGACTGGAACTACAAGACGGAAGCCGTCAACTCATAGAATAATTGAGAGAGCAGGAGGATTCAGCAATGGAAGAATTCAAGAAGTTAACAGGAATTGTAGCCCCGGTAGACCGGGTTAATGTAGATACGGACGCGATTATCCCCAAGCAGTTCCTGAAACGGATCGAGCGCACAGGCTTTGGACAATTTTTATTTTACGAATGGCGTTTTGATGAAGCAGGGAATGACAATCCGGCATTCGAGATGAACAAACCGCGTTATGAGGGAGCCTCTGTGCTGATCTCCCGTGCGAATTTCGGCTGCGGCTCCTCCCGGGAGCATGCGCCTTGGGCCATCATGGATTACGGGTTCAGAGTGGTCATAGCGCCATCCTATGCCGACATTTTCTATAACAACTGCTTCAAGAACGGCATTCTGCCGATCAAGCTCTCAGAGGCCCAGGTAGACGATCTGTTCAGCCGCACAGCAGAGCATGAGGGTTACACGCTTACAGTGGATCTGGAGAACAACAAGCTGAGTGATGAGTATGGTCTGGCCATCACCTTTGAGCTGGATGAGCACCGCCGCCAGTTCCTGCTGCAGGGGCTGGACGATATCGGCCTGACGCTTCAGCATGCTGATGAGATTGCCGCTTATGAAGAGCGTCATGCGGCCAAGCTTTTTGCCTAAGTGATAAGATAAGTTAACGGCTGAAGCGTATTTGTTCTTATATTTACACAAAACTTCTATTTCCGGGTGTCGGAAATAGAAGTTTTTTTGCTATAATCGAGATATTATTGCCTGCGAAGGCAACTTTTGGGGATTATTGTCGTCTTAATCTTATCTGCAAATCTATCAATGGACCAAAGGAGAGGAAAGGATGAAGAAAGCCGGACAACGGGTGTTGCTTCTACTGCTGCTGCCACTGCTCCTCCTGTCATTCGCCGGCCACAAAGCTGCGGCAGCCGGAACAACCCCCGGTAAGATCGTGATGGACAGCAAGGAGCTTGCACTGCCCAAGGGGGTAATCCTCGAGAATGTGAATGGAAGCGTTATGATTCCGATCCGTGTAGTAGTGGAGAATCTGGGCTTCGAAGTGCTGTGGGAACAGAGCAGCCGCAAGGTAACTGTCCAGCAGGACGGCAAATCCGTACAGCTTGCAGTCGGCAGCACCACCGCACAAGCCGATGGGGTAAACCTGACGCTCAATGCCGCGCCCAAGCAGAACGGCGGGACGGTATTAGTGCCAATCCGCTTTGTCGGCGAGCAATTCGGTCTTAGCGTCGGGTGGGACAATACGGATAAGACGGTGTACTTGAGCGGAGGGATAACGGAGACAGCGCCAATCGCTTCAGATCCGCTGCCGTCTGCTACTCCGGTTCCATCAGCATCAACAGAAGCACCTCCAGCGGCGGTTCCGAGTCCTTCACCGACCAATCCGCCTCAGAGCGGCACAGAGACTCTGGAGGAATTGGACGGAAGCGTTATAGCTACTCCGACTCCGCCAGCTACATCCCCAGTAGTGAAAGGGGCGGTATTCAGCGAGAACCGGCTGATTGTAGCCGCTGCCGGAGGAGCCAAGGCTACGGTTACGAGAGTTACCGGACCCGACCGGATTGTAGTGGATTTTGCCGGAGCGGCATTTGCCCCTGATTTCAGCGGGAGCTTCCCGGGCGTATCTACTGGAGGAAGTCCGCAGGGCAAGCTGGATGTGAGCGGCTACCCGCTTGTAACTGAAATACGTTATGCATTGTTCAGTACGAATCCCCCGACGGTCAGGTTCGTAATCCAGACTACGGGCTACCAGAATTATCAGGTAAGTACAGATGAGAGTACAGGACTAGTCACAATCGATCTCAATGCAACGGGCAGCGAAACGGGGGCACCCGTGAATCCGGGATTCACCGGAAGACCGATTATTGCGCTTGATGCCGGACACGGGGGGAAGCAATCGGGTGCGGTTAGTCTTACAGGCAAGCTGGAAAAGACCTTCAATCTCGCGGTCATCCTGAAAGCCGGAGCTATTCTGACGCAGGAAGGCTGGGCTGATGTCGTCTACACCCGTACATCGGATATTACATTGGGTCTTCAGGATCGTGTGAAGATTGCCCAAGCGGCGAATGCTACGCTGTTCGTATCCCTTCATGCGAATTCACTGGATGTATCCTATCCGAACCGGAGCAAAGTTAACGGAAGTGAAACGTACTATAGCCGCAGTGAGAGCCTGCCGCTTGCCGAAATTATGCAAAAGCATCTGGTAGCGGGAACCGGCTTTAAAGACAACGGCGTCCGCTCGAAGAGTCTGCATGTTACCCGGGAGACCCGGATGCCTGCGGTTCTGCTGGAGGCGGGGTATCTGACCAATGCGGGGGATGAAGCAGGCCTGTATAGTGAACAGCTGCAGAATAATCTGGCCCGCGAAATCGTAGCTGGAATTAAGGAATATCTTGGTTTGTAACACTGCATCAGCGGAGTTGTCTGTAACCGCACTACATACCTTTTAGCTATAGGGAATACACAGACATTTCCACTTTGGTTGGGATTTATTCGCAACTTTTAAGTTCTAAAGGCGTCTACACTATGTCGAAGGTTGTCAGTTGGCATGCCATCAAGAACGCTCGATTGGGGGCGGAATACTAGAGTCTTAGAGGTGAAGAATGAAGAAATTTGCTTTTATGCTGTTGCTGCTGCTCTTTGTTGTGGTGCTGCCAGGGCATGGACAAGCCGCTGCTGGCCAGAACAAGATCTTCCTGGATGGCCAGGAACTGAATGCAGGACAAGACGTTCCGGTGGAAAATGTAAATAACTCCATCATGGTGCCGCTAAGAATGATCGCTGAGAACCTTGGATACAAGGTGGATTGGAATCAGACAAGCAAGACCATCAAGATTGAACAGCAGGGAAAGACCATTCAGCTGATCGTAGATCAGGCTGCGGCATCCGTCGATGGCAAGACGGTAATGATGTCAACGGCCCCTCTCCTGCGGAACGGCACGACGCTCGTACCGATCCGGTTCATTGGTGAGCAGTTCGGACTTACGGTCAAATGGGATAACACGAAGAAGGTTGTAGATCTTATTACCCCGCCCGTTTCCGACCCTAACATTGACCCGGGACAAAGTAATGGAGACGGAGGGACGGTTGTAGTGCCGCCGGGAGAACCCTCAAGCAGCTTGAGCATGATCAACGGCATCAGCTTCAATGAGAACCGGTTCACGATTGCCATAGACGGCAATGCCGAGCCTAAAGTCTCTAAGATCAGCGGTCCGGACCGAATCATCGTTGATCTGCCGAATGCCACGTTCTCGGATATATTCGGAACAGGACAAATACTTGATCCTGACCTGAACGGGAACCTGACAGTTACGGATTATCCGGATGTCTCCGGTATCCGCTATTCGCTGTATAGCACTAATCCTTATACTGTCCGATTTGTAATTGATCTTAATACCCCCAAAAATTATAGCGTAGAGGTATCGGGGGATTCCTCCAAGCTCATTGTCATTGATTTGAACGCACAGGCTCCAGGCGACACTTCAACGCAGCTCGGCAACAGCGGGCGTAAGCTGGTTGTGCTCGATGCCGGACATGGCGCGAAGGATTCAGGGGCTGTAGGCGTTACCGGCAAATATGAGAAGAATTTCAACCTGGCTGTGATTCTGAAGGCGGCTGCACTGCTGAGGCAGGAGAACAAGATTGACGTGGTGCTGACGCGCAGCGATGATACCTTCCTGGAACTGAAGGAAAGGGCGGCAATGGCCAATAACCTCGGTGCAGATTTGTTCATATCCGTTCATGCCAACAGCAGCGGATCAGCGGCTGCGAGCGGAACGGAGACCTACTATCAGCGCGGGGACAGCAAGGCCTTGGCGAATGTGATGCACAAGTATCTTGTGCAGGCGACCGGGCTTAGCAACAGGGGAGTGCGTTACGGCAACTTCCATGTGATACGCGAGACGAAGATGCCTGCGGTACTGCTTGAAGTGGGCTATCTCAGCAATAAGAAAGACGAGGCTCTGCTGTTCACTGAAGCACTGCAGAACAATGTAGCCGCATCGATGGTCAGCGGAATTAAAGAGTATCTCGGGATTCAATAACAACGGGCGGCAGCAGGGGCCGCAGAGTCGGATAAAGACCCTATATTGCGGTCAAAAGGACTTTGCGGTCCCTCCTGCCCATATTCATCTGAGGGGGTTAATCAAATGAACAAGAAATTGACATATGCAGGGATCGCTGCGCTGCTGCTTCTCGTAATTTCGGGCTGCGGCGATAAACCTACTGCTGCACCGGCCGATGCGTCCGGTCAGGATTCAACCTCGGTATCCAGCGGCGCTGAAGGAAACAATGCCGGGAATGACAGTCCCGCTAGTCCTGCTAGTTCCACTGCCACACCGGCAGCTACAAGCACGCCTGAGCCTGCAGCAACGGTCACTCCGGCAGCTACGGAGGCACCGGCAGTGCCTGAGAAGCAGAGCCTTAAGATCAAGACGTATTATACAGACCTGCAACAGAACGACCTGGTTCCTGCTGATGTCTCCATCACCTTCAAGGATGCGGTGGAGAAATATACGGAAGCCTTCAAAACACTCCAGAAGAGCGATAAGGCTGACCAGATTCCGCTGTGGAACAAGATTGAACTGAAATCACTTGAGTTCTCCAATGGACAGATTGTGATGGATATTCATAAGCCGGACGAGGCACAGCTTGGCGCAGGCGGCGAGGCTCTGGCAATCGGGGCATTGTCCCAGATGTTCTTCCAGTTCGATGAAGTGAAGAATATCGATGTGCTGGTAGACGGAGAACAGGTGGAGAGTCTGATGGGGCATGTGGATCTTGTACATCCCATCACCCGCGAGAACAACGGATTGTAGCATTAGGCAGGAATAAGCCGGATGGCTAACGAAATTAACAACATAGAAATCCAGATAAGCCATAGAGAGGGGAATATCGAATTGTCCGGTCCAAAACGATTAAAGCGTACGGTTCAATCTTATTCTGTAAAAGCGGTATCTGCCGTTCTGGCCGGTGCGATGGTGCTTGGCGGGGCAGGGGCTGCCTTTGCCGACAACGCTTCAACCGGGGCAACCGTTGCTGCAGCGGCTTCGCAGACGGCTGCAACTGGTTCAGGGATCTTCAGTGATGTCAAGACGGGGTTCTGGGCCGAAAAGCATATTTATAAGCTGGCAACCCAGGGAATTGTGGTCGGCAATAACGGCCTGTTCCGTCCTGGCGATTCTGTGACCCAGCAGGAAGCGGTGCTGATGGCGCTGCGCTTCATGAAGCTGCAGGGAAATGTGAATACCAGTACCGAAGTTGCGCTGCCTAATGATTTTGTGGTTACGAACTATTATAAGCCATATGTAATCCTGGCCTTCCAGCAAGGACTGCTGGACAAGACCACGGAGATGGCTGCAGATAATCTAAAAAGCTCGTGGGGCGAGCGAAAGGCCAGCCGTGAATGGGTTGCTGAGCTGCTGATCCGTGCGCTTGGCCAGAGTGCATCCGCTTCTGCGGCTGCGGGCCGGCCGACAGGCTTTGCCGATGATGCCAAAGTGTCCGCGAACAAACGCGGCTATATTAACACAGCGGTGGAGCTGGGACTGGCTAACGGGCTGACCGGCAACCGCTTCGATCCGCAAGGCGCTGTGACCCGTGCACAGCTGGCTACCTTCTTCAGCCGTGCTGAAGCGCATAACAGCCTGGAATACGACAATACGTTCAAAGGAACAATAAGTGCTCTCAAGGACGGCAAGCTGGGATTGTACACTAACGGCAATACGCTGGAATTCACTCTGAATGCCAATACTGCCTACTACACCAGTGCCTCCGAGAATCGCATCACATTGAACGAGATCCAGCCCTATACCAAAGTAACTGTAATTGGAGCCACCTATAGCGCAGCATATGTGGAGCTGACAGACCCGGCAGTTCAGATTGAGCAGGCGGAAGGTGTGTTCACCAAGCATACGCCGGGTATCATCTGGGTCGATTCCGCGAACGGATATGATCAATATCCCTACGATTCAGGCACGGCCTTCCTGGATGTGAATGGAGCCGTTATTCAGCCTGCTTCGATCACCGCCGGCAGCAAGCTTACGCTGCTGCGTGAAACCTTCACCGGCTCCCGAAAGGTTGTGAAGGTGCAGGTCACTTCCGGTATTGTGAACAAGACGGCTAAAGGCACGGTTCAAAGCGTTGACACTGCTGCCAAGAGCATTACATTCAAGAATGCCGACGGCACAGTAGAAACCTTCAAATGGGAAGAAGGGACTACGCTGTTCAGCTCCCAGAGCTCTATTATTCAGCCCGCAGAGCTGAAAGCCGGTGCTGCTGTCTCGTATACCATCAAGGATAATGCGATCCGTTCTGTGGAAGTAACCTCGGGAGTGGAGCGCATAGTGAAGGGCTTCATCTATGAGCTGACAGATTCAACAATTGTCTATCAGAAGAGCGATGGCACCCGTGAGGTTAATCTGCTTGCTACTAATCCGGCCATTGTGATTCCGAATGCTGTGAGTCCGGTGATGGCTGACCTGATTGCTGACAAAACAGGCGGAGACAATGTGCAGCTTACGCTGAACAGCAATGATCAGGTGACCAAGATTGAGGTGCTCAGCCGCCAGATTGAACAGTACGCGGCTGCTACCGTTGTAGATTATAACGCCAAGACCCAGTACTTGACCTTCACGGACAACAACGGCAAGGCTCATGTGGTCAAAATGGACGAGAAAACAAAGATGTCGTACGGCGGCCTGCTTACCACTTCGCTGACCACCATGGGGTCCAGACTGGTTGAGAACCGCAAGATTGATGTGACCTCCATTAATGAGCGTGCAATGTCTGTTGAATTGACGACCAAATATTCCGGCACCCTGACGGCTATCAATACTTCGGCCAGAACGATTGTGTTCAAGCTGGGCAATGGACAATTGCTGACGATGTCTTATCCGCAGGCCATTGAAATGTTTGGCAAAAGCGGGGCAGTCATCACCGATGTTCCGCTCAATGTGCCGGTAACGGCAGTGCTTGCCAGCAATCAGGAGCTCATCTCCGTGCTGCGGGTGAACGGCTCGTCCCAGTTCGAGATTGCTACCATCAATGCGGGCACTAACAAAATGACCGTGAAGCTTGAGGGTGGCAGCAACAGCAGCGAGCTGAACCTGGTGAATGTGCCGCTTACCAACGAAGCAGGCCAGAAGATCGCGCTGACTGAGCTGAAGGCCGGAGATTTCGTGAATCTCAGCTTCGACGGTTCCACACCGCTGTCCCTGCAGTCGGTGAAACAGGTTGCCGGACAGGTAACGGCAGTGGATGCCGCAGCAGGTACGTTCACCGTGAAGGATTATACGGGAGCCTCCCAGCCTTTCGCTGCGGGCAGCGGAGTGAGAATCCTCCGGGACGGTGTTGCAACGAACGCCCTGAGCGGACTTACCACAGCAGACCGGGTATTGGTGCGTAAGGATGCCGGCGGTGTAGTGATCATCTCCGTGTTCAGTCAGTTGAACCGGACGTTCGCCCGTTATGAGAGCGCAACGAATGAAATATTGACCAAACGCGCCACGCTGACTGATAATTATACGTTTGGGCTTGCCCCAAATGTATATATTCATCAAGGTGACACGACTTTATCCGTGCAATCTCTCAAAGAAAATGATAATATTATAATGTATTTCAACAACGGCAAGGTTGTAGAAATTGTGAAACAATAATCGTTTTGGTGGTTTTCCGTGTGAAACACCGTCTTGATCCTTGGTTTAGCCTTGGATCAAGGCGTTTTTTTTGAAATATAAGGGCAGCAGGGTGTTCGCTTGAACGCTATGAAAGTATACGATATAATGTATCTTTGCTTATATTTCTTCAGATTTGAGAAGATATGCTGTAAGAGAACTTACAGTCATACCTGCTCCGTGGAGGGGACGCTATGAAAGCTGCAGAGGTCCGCCACATCCTGGACACTATCGGAGGCATGTTCCCTGATGCACATTGTGAGCTGAATCACAGCAACGCTTTTGAGCTTACTATAGCCGTGCTGCTCTCAGCCCAATGTACGGATGCAACAGTGAACAAGGTGACCGAGGACCTGTTTCAGAAGTACAAGGCTCCGATCGACTATATCTCAGTGCCGCTGGAAGAGCTGGAGCTGGATATCCGGCGGATTGGTCTATTCCGCAACAAGGCCAAGCATATTCAGAACCTCTGCGCAATCCTGATTGAGCAGTACGGGGGTGAAGTGCCGCAAGCCCATGATTTGCTGGTAACCCTGCCTGGTGTCGGACGCAAGACTGCCAATGTGGTCGTCTCTAATGCGTTTGGCGTTCCGGCGATTGCCGTGGATACTCATGTGGAACGGGTAGCCAAACGGCTCGCACTTGCGGGCTGGAAAGATTCCGTGCTGGAAGTGGAGAAGAAGCTGATGAAGGCGGTGCCGCGTGACGAATGGACGCTGACGCACCACCGGCTGATCTTTTTCGGGCGATATCACTGTAAGGCTCAGAATCCCGGGTGCCAGATCTGCCCGCTGCTGGATGTATGCCGGGAGGGCAAAAAACGTATGAAAACTGCTGTAATCAGGAAAGCTAAGGATCATACGAAAGCTAACCAAGAATTAGAGAAGAAGAGGATGGGATAGAGATGAAGTGCATTTCTGTATATACTGATAATTTTGAAGCGTTCTCTGATATTTTTGACCGCGTTGTGGACAGCCCGATGGAAGAGAACGAAGAGCAGGAAGTGGAAGGCATCACAATCAGCCATTCCGGCGATGTGCCTGAGTTCTACCTGGAGCGTATGTCCGCGAAGCCCGAGGTTGTCGTAATGAAAGACAAATCCCGTGGCCTGACCATTCTGCAGCACGGCAAAGTCTTTGAAATCCTGCTTCCCGTGCTGGAAACAGCTTAATTCGGTTGGAGTTGATTAGAGAGGTTGTCCCATAGCCATGCATTGGCTGCCGGGGCAGCCTCTTTTTTTTGTTGAATAGGAAACTTTCTTTAATTGGTTCGTAGAATGACTTTGATGCTGAATTATGATTGAAGGCTCAAGGTATGCTTAAAACCGAATATAATTGGCTGGTACAGCGGCTTATGACCAAATGTATGTGAAAACCCAGTACTTCTTAAAAAATTTAATACATTGTGCAGGAGCGGGGGGAGCGGTCCGAATGTATGTGAAAAACAGCATACAATTGCTGATGTGCGGGCGTGTGGGCCGAATGTATGTGGAAAATAACATATATTGTGCAACTACGGGGGTGAGCGGAGCAAATGTATGTGAAAAACAGTATACATTGTGCAACTACGGGGTGGACGGAGCAAATGTATGTGAAAAACAGCATACATTGTGTTCGCGCGAAGTAAATCTTATTCATCCGTTAGGATGATGTTGTTCCGAACCCATTGAAGTAGGATTTGCGGGCAGGATTAGAATGCCATTTGCGAAATCTTGTTTTTCGTGAAGGATTATAGCTGATTTTGTAAATGTGGACATTTGATTTGTGACGATCTGATGATAAAATATAATTGTTCTATTCTTGCAGTGAGATAAATCATACAAATGTAATAATAATGAAAGTAGCTATAGATTGCAGCGGAGGCGGGGATGTTGTGGGAGCAGAACGGGAAAGAGTGAAGCTGGTTACAGCGGGGTCATCAGCGCTTAGGCTGCTTGAGGAGCGGCTGAGGCAATGGGGAGAACAGAAGAGTGCGCAGATCGTAGCGGATCTAAAGGTCAAGGAGCAGGCGGATGAGCTGACACTCGCATTCTGCGGACATTTCTCGGCGGGGAAGTCGAGCATGATTAACAAGCTCTGCGGTAAGGCCGTGCTGCCTTCGGGTCCGGTTCCAACCAGCGCCAATATTGTATCGATCCGCAGCGGAGCGCCGCAGGTGCTGCTTCATCCGGTGGACGGAAGCACCGGAGGGAATCCCGGGGTAATCCAGACTACGCCTGACCGGCTTCAGGATTACTGCCGCCAGGGGACTGAATATTCAGCGATAGAGGTGTGGGAGGATGTCCCGGTGCTTGGGAATCACGGGGTGCTGATGGATACTCCCGGCGTAGATTCGACAGATGAGGGGCATCAGGCGGCGACCCGCTCGGCGCTGCATCTGGCGGATGCCGTGTTCTACGTGATGGATTACAATCATGTGCAGTCGGAGAATAATCTGGCGTTTGCCAAAAGCCTTAGCGACTGGGGCAAGCCGCTGTACCTGATCATCAATCAGATCGACAAGCACAGGGAGCAGGAAATTCCGCTGGAGGAATACCGGCAGCAAGTGGAAAGCGCTTTCCGGGAATGGGGGATTCATTCTGCGGGACTGTTGTTCACTTCGCTTAAGGTGGAGGAGCATCCGCTGAATCAGTGGAAGGATCTGCTGGCGGTGATCTCCGGTCTGCTGGAGCAGCGGCAGGAGCTGCTGGAGTACAGCTTGTCCCGCTCCATGCATCATACTGCGGATGCTGTTCTGGCGGATTATCGTGAGCAGCAGGAGGAGGAGCGGGCGGCGCTGCTGGAAGAGACAGGCGGTTCAGCGGCGGAAGCTGTGGAAGCAGAGATCCGGGCAACGATGCAGGAGGAAGCATCGCTGGAGGAGCTGCCTGAAGAGGCGCGGCTTGAGCTGCGCAGCAGGCTGGACGCCTTGCTCGGCAACACGAATCTGATGCCGGCTGATCTGCGGGACGCGGCGGGCGCATACATCGAGAGCCTCCAGCCGGGCTTCCGGCGCGGCCTGTTCTTCACCGCTGCGAAGCGGGAGAAGGAGCAGGGGGCGCGGCTGCTGCACTGGCACAGCCTTCAGCAGAGAGAGATCACTGCCCAGCTGGAGTGGCACACTCTCCAGCTCGTGCGCGAATGGGCGGAAGGCCTGGAGCTGTGGCAGGAGGAAGCGGAGCCTCTGCTGAAGCAGGCCTTCCCGGCGGTGAGCCAGCAGTGGCTGGCGGATCAGGTGAAGCCGGGTACCGGGGCTTCGGGCGAGGCGCTGCTTAATTTCTGCCGCACGCTTGCGGCAGAGGTTAAGGCGCAGTTCCGCCGCACGGTCCTGGCCTTCGGCGAGCCGCTGCTGGCTGCGCTGCCGCCGCTTGTGGAGGAGCGGCGCGCGGAGCTTGCGCGCCGCGAAGCTGCCCTGCGGCGGCAGGCTGCGGCCCACGCCGCGCTGGCCGCCCTGGACCGCGCGGCTGCTGCCCGCGCGGACGCCCTTGCGGCGCTGCTGCCGCCGCGCCGCCCCCTCACCCCCGGCGCGCTGCCGGGGGTGCCGCCCCTGGCGGCTGGCGCGCTCAGCGCCGCCAGCCCGGAACCGCCGCCGCTGCCACGCGCGGCGGCGGCAAGCCCTAGCGCCGCCCCGGCCTGGGCGGCGGGTACGGCAACGCCGGCGGGCGGGCGCCGCCGGCTGACGCAGGCCGCAGCGGCGCTGCACGCGGCGGCCGGGGTGCTGCGGAGCGAGCCGGCGATGGCCTCGGCTGCGCGCAGCCTGGCGGCGCGGGCGGAGGATCTCGCCGGCGGCCGCTTCACGATGGCGCTGTTCGGAGCGTTCAGCGCCGGCAAATCCTCCTTCGCCAACGCTCTGCTGGGTGAAGAGGTGCTGCCCGTGTCGCCGCATCCGGCAACGGCTGCCGTCGGGCGGATTCTGGCGCCGGAGGGCGGCTTCGCCCACGGGACGGCGGCCATCACCATGAAGCGGGCGGAGGAGGTCTGGGAGGACATCCTCCATTCCTTCAGCGTGCTGCAGCTGGCGCCGCCGCAGCACGAGTCGTGGACCGCAGCCGTGGCCCGGCTGCAGACCGGCGGGCTCCATCCGTCCGCGCTGCCGCATGCCGGCTTCCTGCGGGCAGCTGCCGCCGGATGGGAGGAATCCCGTCCGCTGCTCGGAACAGAGCGGACGGTCAGTCTGGCGGAATACCGCAGTCTGGTCGCAGACGAGAAGCGCGCTTGCTTTGTGCAGAGCACGGATCTGTATTATGACAGCCCGCTGACACGGAGCGGCATTGTATTAGTAGACACGCCAGGAGCGGATTCCTTGCATGCCCGGCACACCGGTGTAACCTTCGGTTACATGAAGAATGCCGATGCTATCTGCTTCGTGACCTACTATAACCACGCCTTCTCCAAGGCTGACCGCAGCCTGCTTGCCCAGCTGGGTAGAATCAAGGACAGCTTCGCGCTTGACAAAATGTTCTTCATCATCAACGCCGCAGACCTCGCAGCGGACGAGGTTGAGCTTGAAGAGGTGAAGCAGCATGTGGCGCAAAATCTGCGGGCCGGAGGCCTGACCTCGCCGCGGATCTACAGCGTGTCCAGCCTGCTTGCGCTGGAGGGCAAATCAAGCGGAGCGGTGGAGGCCTATGAGGCCTCGGGATTCGGCAGCTTTGAAGCCGCACTCTCCGCGTTCGCCGGTGATGAACTGCCGGGACTGTCTCTGGCAGCAGCCAGGGACAGCCTAAGCTCGGTGCGTGGGCGCGCCGAAGAATGGCAACGGCTGGCGCTGATGGAGGCAGACCAGCAGGAGGAGGGAATGAAGCAGTTCCGGCAGCGCCGGGAAGCCGCGAACTTGCGGCTGGCCGCACTTGCTAAGGAAGACCGCCCGCTCCGGGACCTGCGCCGTGAAGGTGCGGAGCTGCTCTATCATGTCCGGCAGCGGATTGCCTTTTCCTTCGGGCGTTCCTTCCAGGAGTCCTTCCATCCCTCTATTCTCCGGGAAGACGGAGGGAACCTGAAGGACATCTTCATCGCCTGCGGGCGGGAGCTGGAGCGCAGTATTCTGCGTGAACTGGAGCAGGAGCTGTGGGCAACGACCCTGCGTCTGGAGTCGGCAGGGCGCAGATTCGTGACCCAGGCGGCTACAGCGGCTGCAGCCGAGCTGTCCATCCCGGATCAGGAGCTTCAGCTGCTGGAGAATCCGGATGAGCGCTGGCCGGCACCGGCGAAGCTGGACTGTGTTCTGGCTCCTCTGGACTGGGCCGGACTGTGGAGCCGCTTCAAATCTCCGCGCCACTTCTTTGAGGGACCGGGCCGGGCAGAGATCCGCGCGGCTGCCGAGCCGTGGTTCAAAGAAGCGGTGGCTGCGGCGGCGCAAGGACAGGAGGACTCTCTGTTGACATTCTATACCGATGCAGCGGCAGCCGCCTTATCCCAGGCCGCAGATCAGCTGCGTGAAGGCCTGTCCGAACAGGAGGCAGCCATGTCGGCACTGCTGAAGGGAGGTGATGGTGCGGAGTATTGGGGCCGGATCGCCGAAGAATTACGGCTTCAGGAGCAGGCCTTCGCCGTTGTATAGGAACCTATAGTTTCCTCCTGTTGTGGCCAAGGTGTGCTAAATTTGTGATTAGGAGTTTTTTGAATGATGCATAGATTGACTTTGTGGCTGAAGACTCGCCGTGAGGAGCAGGAGTGTATCTGATCTCACCTAAAGGCGGAATGTATGTGAAAAACAGCATATATTGTGTTCTCAAGCAGGCGTGTGGCCCGAATGTATGTGAAAAACAGCATACATTGTGCTCTCAAGCAGGCGCGTGGCCCAAATGTATGTGAAAAACAGCATACATTGTGCTCTCAAACAGGCGCGTGGCCCGAATGTATGTGAAAAACAGCATACATTGTGCCGGAGCGCAGGTAATCCTATTCATCCGTTAGGATGAATTTGTTCAATGCACTTGATAACATATCCTTGTATTTCTCAATGAAATGGTGCCGCCCCCTAAAAGGGATAGTAAAACCGTTTTCACTTGTCTGTTGAACAGCCATCTGTGAAGTTTGTAGGAAAATGTCGAAGAACGCTTGCAATCTGGTGGATGATGGATGAAAATAAAGAAGACTGAAAATTTACAATCAAACTGCGACATTTTACAGAAACAGAGAAGTCAGCAGACAAATTTGCGAAAAGAGGTTGGAGTCGACAATGTGGGGAGCTCCTTTATCAGCCCGGAGTAAAAAGCTGCTGCTGCTCGGCAGCGGTGAACTGGGTAAGGAAGTCATTATCGAAGCTCAGCGCCTTGGCGTAGAGACCGTAGCTGTGGATCGTTATGAAGCGGCACCCGCGATGGGCGTCGCCCACCGCTCTTATGTACTGGACATGCTGGATGCAGAGGCACTGAAGCAGCTTATCCGTGCAGAGAAGCCCGATTTGATTGTACCGGAGATTGAAGCCATTGCTACCGGTGCGCTGGTGGAGCTGGAGGAAGAAGGATTCCTGGTTGTTCCTACTGCCCGTGCGGCACGGCTGACCATGGACCGCGAAGGCATCCGCCGTCTGGCGACAGAAGAGCTGGGCTTGCCTACAGCGGCTTACCGGTTCGCTGACAGTCTGGATGAACTGCGCCAGGCCGTGCAGGAGCTGGGAACGCCTTGTGTGATTAAGCCGATTATGAGCTCGTCCGGCAAAGGCCAGAGTGTGTGCAGAACACCTGAGGATGCGGAAGGCTGCTGGAATACGGCGCTTGAAGGCGCTCGTGCGAAGGGAACACGCGTCATCGTGGAGGCTTTTGTTACGTTTGAGAGCGAGATCACACTGCTTACCGTCCGTTCGGTTAGCGGAACCGTATTCTGTCCGCCGATCGGCCACATTCAGCAGGATGGGGATTATGTAGAGTCCTGGCAACCGCATCAGATGAGCGGGGCGCAGCTGGAAGAGGCTGAGGCCATCGCCCGGAAGGTTACCGATCAGCTTGGCGGTTATGGAATTTTTGGTGTGGAGCTGTTTCTCACCGCGGATGGGGTTCTGTTCAGTGAAGTGTCCCCCCGGCCGCATGACACAGGTATGGTTACAATGATTACGCAGGATTTGTCGGAATTTGCTCTGCATGTCAGAGCCATTCTTGGATTTCCGCTGGAAGCGGTACGTTTGTTGACACCGGGAGCTTCGGCCACCCTGAAGACTGATGGAGCCGGACAAGCTTTTGCGGTGACCGGGATTGAAGAGGCGCTGGCCCTTCCCCGCACGCAGGTCCGGATATTCGGCAAGCCGGAGATCCGCCCAGGACGGCGGATGGCAGTAACACTCAGTTCAGCGGAAGATATTGAAATCGCGCGGATGACGGCCAAGCAGGCTGCGTCTAAGCTACAAGTGGAGGTATACAAGGATGAACAGTAGTACTCAGGAGCAGGTACTGCAAATTCGCAAATGCGGCATGAATGATCTGGAGAGAGTGACAGCCCTTTTGCGTGAATTCGGCTATCCGACAACGCTTAGCGTGATGAAAGAGAGAATGGAAGGCATGGAGCATGATCCGTTCCACTGCACACTGGTCGCAGAGCTCAATAACGAAGTTGTGGGAATGATCGGTTTACGGCAGGTGAAGTCCTACTACAAGCATGCCGATTGTATTACGGAGATTACCGCGCTGATCGTAGCAGAGGAGCTTAGAGGACAAGGCCTTGGCAAAAGACTCGTAGCTGCAGCGGAAGAATGGGCACGCCATCAAGGCTGCTGCCAGCTGTTCCTGCGGAGCGGCAACCGCGTTGAACGTGCACCTGCACATGCGTTTTACCGCCATATCGGCTTTGAAAAGACAACAGGCTACCGCTTCAACAAAGCCCTGCTATAATCCTATACGTATACCGAACATCCCCATCCCGGCGTAATCGGGATGGTTTTTTTTTGGTGAAGGAAATAAGGTGCACTAATACCCCTGAATCCGCCGAACAAGTGCCTGCCGTGATCCCTCTGGTAGAGCATCAGACCTAAAGAAGTTAATTCAGTTCAACCATGCAGTGCTTTATGGCGTGTTGTTCCAAGTAGACATTCAGGGATAGTTGCAGAATGTACACTTAAAAACAGCGAAAAACAAGGCTTGCCTCTTCTAGCTGTAATCTGTACAACTAAATCTGCCCCAACGGGTGGAAACCAGGGAAAGCGGGATTTTAAGTGTACGAAATACAGCTAAACGTCTACTGGGGAGCAAACCAGACGTTTTAGTTGTACAAAATACAATTAAGCCCATCGACTATGAGTGGATACGGTACTCGGGGCGCTGCAACAAACGGTTTTCACTAATTTAAATCTGATGCTGTACTAGCTCCGCTGGCCCCTACTCTTCCCTCTCACTATTCGTATTTCCCAATAATCTTCTATTCGTATATCCCAATACTCTTCTATTCGTATATCCCAATACTCTTCGAATGCAAACAATATTTCCTTGCATAATATGTAGGCAGCCTATATAGTAAACTACCCTGCGTATGAGCTTAACCAGGAACGGGCTGCGGCCTTTTTAATATAACCATAGATCGGGCCTTTTGAATCAGCTATTATAGTTCTGTGAACCTCCATATCCTATGCCGAAGAGGGATGAAGCATGTACAAACTAATACTCGCCGAAGACGAGGAAGATGTAAGAGAAGGCATTATCGCCCAGATTGACTGGGAGCAGTACGGCTTCGAGGTCGTGGAGCAGGCTGAGAACGGGCGGGAGGCGGCGGATGCGATCGACCGGCTGCTGCCGGATGTGGTCGTTACCGATATCCAGATGCCCTTCATGAATGGCCTTCAGCTGGCGGAATGGATACGCAGCCGCCATCCGAATACGAAGATTATCATTCTGACCGGCTATGATGAATTCGAATACGCCCAGAAGGCAATTAAGCTGCAGATTGATGAATATATCCTGAAGCCTTTCTCGTCCCAGGAGCTGATTGATGTTCTGCTGAAGGTTCGCGCCACGATCGAGACCGAGATTGCCGAGAAGGAGAATGTGTTCGTGCTGAGCGAGCATTACCGCAAGAGCCTGCCGCTTCTGCGCGAGCAGTTCCTCTCTACCCTGGTGTCCCGCCGCCTGCATTCCGCAGAGATTGCTGAGAAAAGCACAGAGTACGGCATCCCCCTCACCGGTGAATGCTTCCAGTCCTCTGTGATCAGCATCGATTATATCCGCCCGGACCATTCTTCCGCCGTTCAAGCTCAGCGGCCCGTGTCCCTGCGGGATACCGGCGACCGTAATCTCCAGCTCTATGCTGTGCTGAACATCGCGGAGGAGATCTGCCAGAAGCATGGCTTCGGCAAGGTATTCATCCACCGGGATGATGTCGTGCTGCTCTCGGTCAGCCAGAGCCCGGAGGAGAGCGACATTACTTCCAGAACCTTCGCCATTCTCGAAGAGATCTGCCAGAATGTGCAGCGTTTCCTGAAGCTGACCGTAACTGCCGGGGCCGGAACCGTCTGCAAGGCACCGTCCATGCTGTTCCATTCCTTCGGGGATGCGCTGCAAGCGCTTGATTACCGGCTGATCCTCGGCAACAACCGGGTCATCTGGATTGAGGATGTGGAATCGCGGTCCAGCCGGATGCTGGACTATGATGAGCTGACCCAGCAGTCGCTGATCCGTACGATCAAGCTGGGCACCGTCCAGGAGCTGCGCGAAGTCGTGGACGAGCTGTTCCGGGGACTGGATACGGAGCAGGTCTCGGCGCAGGATTATCAGATTTTCCTGCTGGAGATCATCACCTCCATTCTGCGGGTGGCGAAGGAATCCGGGAGCGGGACGAATGATTTTATCGGACCCGGCCTGACCTCGCTTAGCGATATGAACAAATTCAACAACCTGGAAGAAGCCCGGCAGTGGATTATTACCGTATGCAGCCGGCTGATGGATTCCATTGCTTCGGAGCGCCAGTCGAGCTATAAGCAGCTCATTGACCAGGCTAAGGAATATATCCGCAGCCACTATGAAGAATCCGATATGTCCATCGGCAGGGTATGCCAGCATCTGCATATCAGCACAGGCTATTTCAGCAGCATTTTCAAAAAAGAAATGAAGATGACCTTCGTCAGCTATCTGCTGCAGATCCGGCTGGAGGCCGCGAAGGAGCTGCTGCGTTCCACCGAGCTGAAGGCGTTCGAGATCGCCGAGCGGATCGGCTTTGCCGACCCGAACTATTTCAGCTTCTGCTTCCGCAAGAAATACGGACAATCCCCCAAAGAGTATAAGAACAGCGCGCGGGGAGAATAGCCATGAACAAGCCGAGGGGTTATTTTTTCCCGCTGCGGCCGGGGTCCCGCAAGAGCGGCAGGCTGCGCCTGTCCTCGAAGCTGCGGAGCATCCAGCTGATCATCACGCTGACGTTCATGGCGGTGACTGCGGCGGTGGCCGTAATCGTTAGTATTATGCTGTACGGCAAGTTCGCCAACACGGCCGAGGAGAATGCCAATCTCAACATGCAGCAGATCATCGAGCAGGTGAACTATAACCTGGAGCTGTATGTGAAGGGGATGGGCAGTATTTTTGCGACCGCCGAGAAGCAGATTACCTCTACGCCCTCCATCGATTCCCCGCTGCTCTATGAACGGATGGATACCCTGATGAGCAGCCGCGAGGATCTGGTGTCCGTGGCTGTTTTTACACCGCAGGGGAAGTATGTGGTGGGGACGCCGGGGCAGACGATGCGCATGAACACGGGGCTTGAGAGCCAGAGCTGGTTCACCACAGCCAAGCGTACCTCCGAGATCTCCTATTCCGCCCCGCATATCCAGAATCTGTTCAAGGGCAGGTATACCTGGGTAGTCTCCATCTCCAAGCTGATTCAATACAGGGAGAACGGGGAGCTGAGAACCGGTGTGCTGCTGCTGGACTTCAACTTCAGAACGATTGACGAACTCAGCAAGCAGGTCAAGCTGGGCAAAAGAGGCTACGCCTACATCCTCGACCCGCTCGGCAATATCGTCTACCATCCGCAGCAGCAGCTCATCTACGCCGGGCTGAAGTATGAGAATGTGGAGCCGGTGCTGGAATACGCCTACCGCAGCTACTTGGACGAATCGACCGGGGAGAAGCGGTTTATCACCGTACGCACGCTGGCGCAGACCGGCTGGAAGATTGTCGGGGTGGCCTATTACGATGAGATTGTCACCACCAAGCGGGATCTCAATCAGTTCCTGGCGTGGTTTCTTGCGGTTGTTCTCGTCTGTGTTATTGCGGTGTCTGTCTTCCTGTCCTGGCTGATTGCCAGCCCGATCCGCAAGCTGGAGCGTACCGTGAAGCAGGTGGCGGAGGGCGATCTGAATACGCCGATTAACGTCAGCGGAGCCTATGAGGTAGAACAGCTGTCGAGGCGCTTCAACATGATGCTCCAGCGTATCCGCCAGCTGATGGAGCAGATCATATATGAGCAGGAGACGAAGCGGAAGGGCGAGCTTGAGGTGCTGCAATCGCAGATTAACCCGCATTTTCTGTACAATACGCTGAATTCGGTCATCCGGCTGGCAGAACGCGGCAAAACGGATGAAGTCGTCACCATGATCCAGTCGCTCTCCAGATTCTTCCGCATCAGCCTCAGCAAAGGGAAGAATATTATCACCATCCAGGAAGAGCTGGACCACATCCGCCATTACCTGGTGATTCAGAGCTTCCGCTTCAAGAATAAATTCCGTTATGAGATCACGGCGCAGGAGGAGGTCCTGGAGTGCCAGACGATCAAGCTGATTCTGCAGCCTATCGTGGAGAACGCGCTCTATCAC
The DNA here is from genome assembly GCF_038005345.1 of Paenibacillus sp. FSL H8-0122. NCBI lineage: Bacteria > Bacillati > Bacillota > Bacilli > Caryophanales > Paenibacillaceae > Paenibacillus > Paenibacillus sp. FSL H8-0122. The sequence goes on from NZ_JBBOTB010000001.1 coordinate 1,982,302, forward strand.
GGGATTGAAATGCTGCCGGACGAGGGGCTGATCTCGATCACCGCCGGGCTTCAGGACGGGCTAATCCTCATCAGGGTCAGCGACAACGGCCTCGGGATGTCCAGGGAGACGGTGAACGGCATTCTAAGCGGAAGCGTCAAAAGCACCAGCGGATCAGGGGTCGGTGTCCGGAATGTGCACGAACGGATCGGCCTGTATTACGGGCGGGAGTACGGGCTTGCTTTTCAGAGTGAGCTGGAAGAGGGGACGGTTGTGACGATTGTGTTCCCGGCTCTCCCGGCGGGAGAGGCTATGGATAAGCAGAAGGAGGAGACGAACCTGTGAAAAGCCTGCGTGTATGGCTCACCGTGCTGCTGTGCGGCGTGCTGTGGATCTCTGTATCTTCTTGCTTTAACGCCTCGCCAGCTTATATCAGCACCAGCAAGACGCGGAATATCCACCTGATTGTCAAGATGAACAAAGGGGATTACTGGAACACCCTGAAGCTCGGAGCAGAGGCTGCGGCGAAGGAATTCAATGTCAATCTGACCTTCAAGGCGCCCGATTCGGAGAGTGATATTGAGGAGCAGGTCGTCATGGTGGAGGAGTCCATTAAGGAGAAGGCGGATGTGATTATTCTCGCGGCCAGCAGCTATATGGGACTGGCGCAGGTCGTGGATCAGGCGGCGTATTCCCGAATTCCGGTGATTTCAGTCGATGCGGAGGTCGGCTCTGCCAAGGTTCGGACTTACGTGGGGTCGAACGGGTACGAGGCCGGACAGAAGTCCGCCGAACGGCTGATTCAGCTGCTGGGGGGCTATGGCGAGATCGGGATCATTAACTTCACCAATTCGTCGCTTACCCCGGACTCCGGCAAGACGGGCAGCATCGACTATGGTGCGCGGGATGCTGATGAGCGGGAAAAGGGTTTTCTGAACTATGCCGCCCGCTTCCCTAACGTTAAGGTCGTACCGATCGCCTACACCTCCTCCAGCACCTCCGACGCCGAAAATCTGACCCGCGAGATGCTGAACAAGTACCCCGGGCTGCGCGGTATTGCCACTTTGAATGAAATTGCTTCACAGGGCGCGGCCAGGGTGATTCAGGGTCTGGAGAGGGATAGTGTGAAAATGATTGCTTTTGACAGCTCGCCCTCCATGATGGAATCGCTCCAGGATGGCACTGTGCAGGCGACCGTCATCCAGAATCCGTTCAGCAACGGGTATCTGGCGGTGAAATATGCCGTGGAGGCGCTCGAAGGCATGGATATTCCCGAACGCGTGGACACCGGCACCAAGCTCATCGATCTGGAGAATATGCTGTGGCCGGAGAATCAGAAGCTGTTGTTCCCGTTTGTAAGGTAGCAGAAATTTAAGAATTAAACATTAGAATTTTCATGGAAATGAGTAGGATTTTATATTCGCAACCGTTTTCACGTAGGGCATAATAAGGATGTACCCGGGACACACCGGGATCATCCCAAATAAAGAAATATCCTCAGGAGGTCAATTAGACATGAAAAAAATCACTTCCGTTCTACTTGCAAGTGCATTGCTGGGTGCTGCTCTCGCAGGCTGCGGCGGCAACAATAACAAGGCGGCTGACCCAGCTAACACAGGAACTGCGGCTAACACGGCGAATTCCGGTTCTGCTGAGACTCCGAAGGTCGGTGTAGCGATCTACAAATTTGACGACACGTTCATGACGGGTGTCCGCAACGCCATCGATGCTGCTGCCAAGGGCATTGCCACGGTTGATATCGTAGACAGCCAGAATTCCCAGCCCACACAGAACGATAAGGTGGATCTGTTCATCACCAAGAAATATAACGGCATGCTGATCAACCCGGTAGACCGCACCGCTGCGGGCGTCATCATTGACAAAGCCAAGACCGCGAACATTCCGGTGGTCTTCCTGAACCGCGAGCCGCTGCCGGAAGATATGAAGAAATGGGATAAGGTCTACTACGTAGGCGCGAAAGCTGAAGAGTCCGGCACTATGTCCGGCCAGCTGATCGTGGATTACTGGAAGGCACACCCTGAAGCGGACAAGAACGGCGACGGCGTGCTGCAGTATGTCATGCTGAAGGGCGAACCGGGACACCAGGATGCCGAACTGCGCACAACGTATTCCATCCAGGCAATCGAAGATGCAGGCATCAAGGTAGAGAAGCTGGCTGAAGATACCGCGATGTGGGATCGTGTAAAAGGCCAGGAGAAAATGGCCGCCTTCCTCGGCTCCCACGGCGACAAGATTGAAGCCGTACTGGCCAACAACGATGACATGGCACTCGGCGCGATCGAAGCTCTGAAGGCTCAAGGCTACTTCAGCGGCGACAAATACATGCCGGTTGTAGGCGTGGATGCAACAGCTCCTGCGGTTCAGGCCTTGCAGGATGGAACGATGCTCGGTACCGTACTGAACGATGCCAACAACCAAGGTAAAGCAGCGATCACCCTGGCCGCTCTGCTGGCCAAAGGCGAAACGCCAACCAAAGAGAACATAGGCTTCGATATCACAGACAACCAATTTGTATGGATCTCCTACAAAAAGATTACCAAAGACAACGTAGCAGACGCCAAGTAATCCGTTAACAGGTGCAAGGCTACAGATACAGATACGTATCATAGATACCAGTCCCGGAGGGCGCTGCAATGCGCTCTCCGGAATTCCTTACGGGTAGGGAGCAGGATGGAACCGCTGTGCCTCTCATGGAAAAAGAAAAAAAGCGTAGGGGGCGTAACAACATGGCAAATACGGAATTTTTGCTGGAAATGAACGGCATTACCAAAGAATTTCCCGGCGTGAAGGCGCTGGATGGAGTCAGCATTAAGGTTCGTCCGGGCTCGGTTCATGCACTTATGGGCGAGAACGGGGCAGGCAAGTCCACACTGATGAAATGTCTCTTTGGAATCTATTCACCGGATGCCGGTGAGATCTTCCTGGATGGCCAGAAGGCCTCCATCTCGAATTCGAGCGAAGCACTGAAGCACGGCATCTCGATGATCCATCAGGAGCTGCACCCTGTACCTTTCCGCAGCGTGATGGAGAACATTTGGCTGGGACGTTTTCCAACCAAGGGCATCGGGCCGCTTCAGTTCATTGACCACAAAAAAATGTTCACAGACACCGAAAACTTATTCAAAGATCTGGATATCGACCTGAATCCCGAAACACTGGTGGGCAAGCTGTCTGTATCCAAGATCCAATCCATCGAAATTGCGAAGGCGGTCTCTTTTCACTCCCGCGTGATTGTCATGGATGAGCCAACCTCGTCCTTAACCAGCGTGGAAGTGGAGCATCTGTTCCGGATCATCCGGGACCTGCAAAAAAGAGGCGTAGCTATTATCTATATATCTCACAAAATGGAAGAAATCCTGGAGATTTCCGATGAAGTGACGATTATGCGTGATGGTAAAAAGATCGGCACCTGGCCCTCGGCCGAGCTGACCACGGACCTGATTATCTCCAAGATGGTCGGGCGTGATCTGACGAACCGTTTCCCGGAGCGCACCAATGTTCCAGGCAAGGTGTTCATGAAGGTGGAAGGTCTGACCTCACCCGAGCCCAGATCCTTCAAGGATGTGTCCTTCGAATTAAGACGCGGGGAGATTCTGGGAGTCGGCGGTCTGGTCGGCGCACAGAGAACCGAGGTCATTGAAGCGCTGTTTGGACTTCGCGCGGTGAAATCTGGCTCGATCTCGATTGACGGCAAGAAGGTGAAGATTAACTCTCCGCAGGATGCGAAGAAGCACGGGCTGGCCCTGTTGACTGAGGAGCGGCGCGTGACGGGGATTTTTCCGGTGCTGTCTGTGCATGAGAACGGCGCCATCGCCAACCTGGACCGCTACAAGACGCCTTACCTGCTGCTGAACGGCCGCAAGAAGAAGGTTGAAGTCGATAAAATGATTGAAAAGCTGCGGACCAAAACGCCAACGACCAAGACACAGATTATGAATCTCTCCGGCGGGAACCAGCAGAAGGTGCTGCTGGCCAGATGGCTGCTCACTGAGCCTGAGGTGCTGCTGCTCGATGAGCCGACCCGCGGAATTGACGTCGGTGCGAAGTTCGAAATCTATACGATTATTGCCGACCTGGCGAAGCAGGGGAAGAGCATCATTATGATCTCCTCGGAAATGCCTGAGCTGCTGGGGATGTCTGACCGTGTTATGGTGATGTCGGAAGGACGGCTTACAGGAATATTAGAAGGTGCGCAGGCTACGGAAACCGAAGTGATGCGTCTCGCTGCACAGCATTAATCAGGAGCTATACTCACAGGACGGCGAAGATCATAGGGCTGCTGCAAGGCTGAAGAAGCTTAGCAATGAATGCTTAAACTTCGCGTAACAATTAAGGAGGAACACAATTATGACTATTAAAAGAGCGCAGTCCTTCGTGACTCAAAACGCAATCTACATCGTGCTGGTACTGCTGATTATGGGGATCATCATCTACGAGCCAAGCTTCATGTCGATCAACACCTTGCGGGATGTCCTGATCCAGTCCTCCACACGCGTGATTATTGCGCTCGGGGTGGCCTTTATCCTGATCACCGCCGGGACCGACTTGTCGGCAGGCCGGGTGGTCGGCTTCACAGCGGTGATCTCAGCTTCCATGCTGCAGATACCTGACTACTCCCGCCGTTTCTTCCCTGATCTGCCCCAGGTGCAGGTCTGGCTCCCGATTCTGATTGCCATTGTGGCCGGCCTGCTCTGCGGTCTCGTCAATGGGATTATCGTATCTAAGCTCAACGTTCCGCCGTTTATCGCCACCCTGGGCACTATGCTCATCGTGTACGGCTTGAACTCGCTCTACTTCGATATGGACCCGAACCAATCCCAGCCGATCGGCGGATTGCGTTCCGACTTCACCGACATCGGCTCCGGCTTCATCGGCAGCGGCCAGTATTCCATCCCGTACATCGTGCTCATAGCCCTCGGAGTCGCGGCGATAGTCTGGGTGCTGTTCAACAAAACCAAGCTGGGTAAAAACATGTACGCCATCGGCGGCAACATGCAGGCAGCCAAGGTATCCGGGATCAATGTCTCCAAGAACCTGATCTACATCTACGCTATCGCTGGTGCCCTGTACGGTCTGGCCGGTGTGCTTGAAGCAGCCCGAACCGGCGGCGCGACCAACAACTATGGTAACATGTACGAGCTTGACGCCATCGCAGCCTGCGTCGTCGGCGGCGTATCCACCACCGGCGGGATCGGTACCGTGCCGGGCGTCCTGGTCGGCGTTATCATCTTCACCCTGATCAACTACGGCCTGACCTTCATCGGCATCAGCCCTTACTACCAGTTGATCATCAAAGGCCTGATCATTATCGCGGCTGTATCGTTTGATATGCGGAAATATTCGTCGAAAAAATAGCTTGGGGTTCGGTGATTAGTCGTACCTGCGGGGATTTTGGACTTCCGGCCGCTGTCGCTCCTAAGTTATTGAATTCAAGTGTTCATATAATTTGAACTGAACTGAGCATCTTGGGTGTAAGGTATGATCGTGACTGCGGTGAGTTTTGGACTTCCGGCCGCTGTTGTCTCCAGATTTCTTGATTTAAACCGCTAATCGCGGTAGAAATCCGGAGACAAAGCGGACGCTCCCGCTCCTCCAGTTCCAAAATCCCCTCCGCCACTTTCCTTCTACCCGAGGATCAGTTCATAATTCAAATTCCATTACAATTGAATTCAAGAACTCAGCAGGTGCTGGCGCTCCTCCAGTTCCAAAATCCCCTCCGGTACTCCTATCACCTCACCAAGGGTGGGGAAGGCAGGCAAAGAGCGTTTGCGGTACCCACGCAAACGCTTTTTGGCTTACCCGGATTTGTCGCAGCGTTGCTCCAAATCACATGATTGAATGTGCCTGTGGTGGTGAGTATTGGACTTCCGGATGCTATCGTTCCTCCAGTTCTCGAATTTCCTCCGCTACTCGAACAGGTGATCATAATTTGTTGCAATAAATGCAACTCCGGCGGGCAGGAGCAGGGAGACTTGGCTTGATTGCTGCACGAAATGCAACATTTCCTCTACTAATTGGCTTGTGGGCCGGCAAATGCTGCATTTTAGGCAACAATGTTAGTTTAAAGTCGATATACGTAGCCGAATGTTGCATTTTGGGCAGGATTTCGCAGCTAATAGTGACTAATTAATAGTTTTATTCTGATCTAGAGGCGACAGAGGGGCAGAGGGGGCGCGGAGAGGCGGCAGAGGGCAGAGGGTGTGCATAGAGGTGCCAGGTGGTAAGTAGCAAGCAGTTAGCAGTCAGGCGGCAGGCAGCAGGAGACAAGCAGTTAGCATTCAGGTAGCAGGCAGTGGGCGGCAAGTAACAAGTGGCTATTAATCAGGTAGCAGACGGTAAATAGTTAGCGGTCAGCAGTGAGTAGTGAATAGTCAGCAGTTAGCAGTCAGCAAGTCAGCAGTTAGTAGTCGGGTGGCAGTCAAGTGACTGGTAACAGGCAGAATTAGCACTATTTTTACGGACGAATTTGTCCAGTCCGCTGAATAGAGTTTTAGACCTCTATCCTTTATAGAGTTTTATAACCCTTTGCCTGCCCAGCAAAAGGGTTATTCTCATATTTCAAGGGCAGGCACAGCAGCCCTTGTTCACCCGGTACACACCCTCCGAAAGGGTGTGTTTGTGTTGCCCTTAAGGTTTACCAACAAAAAGGCAGCAGTAACGGAGGGGATTTTGGAACTGGAGGAGCGGGAGCGTCCGCCTTTGTCTCCGGATTTCTACCGCGATCAGCGGTTTAAATCAAGAAATCTGGAGACAACAGCGGCCGGAAGTCCAAAACTCACCGCAGTTACGACATCGCCTTTCTGTTTTTTAACGCCCAAGCACACCCTTTCCCCCTCACTCTCATAGTCTATAGGCAAAAGCCTTTGTAAAGGAGAACGACAACATGCTGAGGATTAAGCTGAACGAGCTGGGAAAAGGGAACGACAACGGTTTGATTCAGACGGAGGTATGGCGGTGGGACGGCATCGGCTGGAATGAGTGTATTCCGCAGCAGGAGGAGGATTTCATCCGTGCGGAAGAGGATTTGTTCGTGACAATCCCGGCAGAGGCGGGCTTATACCGTGTAGACTACTCCAAAAAGCCACTGGAGGCGCTCATTGTGCTCCCGGATGACGGCGGAGGCCTGCGGGCAGCGCTGCTGCATCCGGCTCCTTTTAAGCTTAAGGACGGAACGCTGTGGGGATATATCAACAACGAAGGCCGGATTGTGATTGAGCCGAGATATGATTATGCGGAGGAGTTTCAGGAGAATGGCCTGGCGGTGGTGCAGCGGGGGAATGTCAGCGGTCTGATTGACAGCTCCGGGCGGGAGCGGGTCAAACCGGTCTATAATTTTATTGGTCCTTTTTCCGAGGGGCGGGCCGTGGTGTCGGATGCGAAGGGCTATACTTTTATTGATGAAAAAGGTAAAGAGGTGACGTCCGCGCGCTATGACTATCTGAATTCGCTGCAAGAAGGCCGTGCGCTGTTCTCCAAGCAGAATACTACCGGGGGGAACTCGCTGTATGGGTACCTGGATGCTCAGGGCAAAGAGGTGCTGCCAGCCGTCTATCTGGACGCCGGGGATTTCTCGAACGGGACTGCACTGGTCAAAATAGCCGAAGGGGAATATGCGTTGATTGATGTTCATGGCGTGGTGCTGCATACGTACAAACATCCTTTTGTCGGGTATCCGGGGGATGGGCTGCTGGCCTTTCAGGCGACGGAGGATGGGAAATACGGTTATCTCCACACGGACGGCACGATTGCTATCCAGCCGCAGTATACGGCAGCTCTGCCGTTCTCGGAGGGCCGGGCGGTGATTAACACAGCTGCTGATTATGGCAACGCCTACGGTCTGATCGACAAGCAGGGGAAAATGATCATTCCCGCCGTCTATTATGAGGTGCAGCAGCTGGGAGAGAACCGAGTGGCGCTGGGGACCCCGCTGTATGCAGATCAGCCCTACAGAGGCTCCAGCTATGTCATCGCCGATGCGCTGACCGGAAGAATTCTCAGCACTCACCCGCTGCTGGGCGTGAACAATTATCAGCAGGGACTCGCGTCGGTGTATGATGCCAAGGATACGTATTTTATTGACACGAGCGGGAAAAAAGCCGCCCAGCCCCCGGTCATCGCAGGCTCAGGATCACTGTCCTTCAGCGGCAGCCTGATCCGCGCGGATATTGATCTGCGCACCTCCTATTATGACCGTAAAGGCAAGCAGGTCTGGCGGCAAAACGGGGTCATTCCGCTCAGACCGCCATACTCTGTGCTGGAGAAGAAATACAAGCCTAACCGGGATTACCTGGTCTATTATCCAGTCGTGGAAGGGATCGCGGTTGCCGAGGTCTCGAAGGCGGTGAATGACAAGCTGCGCAATCTGTCGCTCGCTTACGGCGCGGGGACGGGTGGAGGTACGCAGGATTTCAGCTATACGGGAGATTTCGCCGTATCCTTCTTCCGTAAGAATCTGCTGGTGCTGGAGCTTAGCGGTTATCATTTTCCGTTCGGCGCTGCGCACGGCATGCCTACCCGGATCTATGAGCATATCAACCTGCGCACCGGCAAGTTCTACACGCTCAGCGATCTGTTCAAGCCCGGCAGCAAATACGTGCAGAAGCTCAGTGACATTGTCGGCAAGCAGATTGCGAATGATCCGCAGTATTCCTATGTTTTCCCTGATACGTACAAAGGCATTACAGCCGATCAGCCCTTTTATGTGGATGCGGAGGCGCTGTACCTGTATTTTGCACCTTATGAGATTGCTCCGTACGCCGCAGGATTTCCAACCTTCCGCATTCCGTATGCTGAGATTATGGGCCTGATCTCGACCGAAGGGGAGTTCTGGCAGTCTTTTCATTAAAATAAGCGATAGAAGCGCCGATATATAGGATAGATACAGCCGTCCTGAAAAGGACGGCAATGCTGTTTTCTTTTGCCGCTGCTGGAGGGACAAGCCTTCCTATTCTATGAAATCCTTTCTATCTATAAAATGACAGAATTTAGAAGCGCACAGCTGATAGTTTTGTGTTACAATGACCTAGGAACAGATTACAACTTTGTAACATTTGTAGACCGACGCCCTGGCAGCACGATACATCACAACGAAGAATAAGGAGATGGCAGAATGAAAAGCAAGACTTTGAGAAGAGTGATAGGTGGAAGCGTAGCCGCTGTTATGGCGCTTGGCATTTCTCTTCCATTACAAGCAAACGCAGCAGCAGCCGGTGCCCCTGCGGCAGCCGGATCAGATATGAATTTCGCACAGCTCATGGACTATTTCACACAGAACAATTCGAAGACTTTTGTACTGAATGGTAATACGTACACTGTCACTAAAACCTTTGTATACACAACGCCAGTTGCAGCTGCCCCGGCAGCTCCGGCTAAGCCGGTTGCAACAGCAGCACCAGTGGCTACAGCGGCACCAGTAGCCACTGCTAAGCCAGCCCCGGCCCCCGTGGCCACAGCAAAACCTGTAGTAACCCCGGCCCCGTCTGCGGTTCCTGCAGTTGGCAATAACGCCTCCAGTTACACACAGCAAGTAGTCGCACTGGTGAACAAAGAGCGCGCTGCAGCTGGACTAGCTCCTGTCTCCGCACTGGACAGCCTGAACAAAGTGGCTGCGGCGAAGGCTGCGGACATGCGCTCGAATAACTATTTCTCACACACTTCTCCGACCTACGGATCACCTTTCGATATGATGTCGGCGTTCGGTATTACGTATAAGGCGGCTGGTGAGAATATCGCTATGGGCCAGAAGACCCCTCAGGAAGTTATGACCGCGTGGATGAACAGCCCGGGTCATAAGGCTAACATCCTGAGCGCGAACTTCAACTACATCGGCGTTGGCTTCGATAATAACTACTGGGTTCAGGAATTCATCGGTAAATAAAGCAACGTTAACTCCGCCCTCCGGCATTGCCGGGGGGCGTTTTTATGATTTTTAGGATATTAAAGTAATATTGGTCTTGCACGATCAGCGCAGCGCCATCGTGCCGCCCTTACTGCTTCCACCGTTTAGGTGTGAAGCGGCGGAGGGGATTTTGGAACTGTAGGAGCGATAGCGTCCGCCTTTGTCTCCGAATTTTAACCGTATAACGGTTCATTCAATAAATTTGGAGACAACAGCGGCCGTAAGTCCAAAATCACCGCAGCCGCGCCCCCCACCTAAACAAACCCTTTTCGTTTGCAAATTGTGCAAAGAAGAATTATGTTTATCTACATAGTTAATAATGTTGTGAATGATGGAAGAGGCAGAAGAGTACGGCAGATGGAGGGATAGCATTGAAGGATTCCAAATGGACCTGGAGGACAGTAAGCCTGGTGTCCATCCTGGCAACTTTACTTTTGATTACAGGATTTGTGTATGCAGTGGGCGATATCCTGAACCCGAAGGGGGAGCAGTTCCTCTCCTCCCTTCCGCAGGAGACGGCTGCACCGACAGCCGCGGCAAGTGACGAATACAAGATTCTGGCGCTTGGTGATTCTCTGGCCAAAGGGACCGGCGACAACTCCGGGCAAGGGTTTGTTAGACGGACCGTAGATGCCTTGTCGGCCAATGGAGGAAAGGCAGAGCTGCTGGGCAATATGGGCATTAACGGCTTGACCACGGCTGCCTTGCAGAGCAAGCTTCAGGAGGAAGGGGTGCAATACGCGCTGCGTCAGGCGAATGTCATCCTGATCTCCATCGGCGGGAACGACCTGTTCCGGGGCTCGGATATTCTGGGGACCGGCGGGAGCAGCGGACAAGCAGCCGCCTCTGCGAAGCCTTCGGAGCAAGCGGTACCTCAGAGCGCGGAAGCCCCTGCCAATAACAAGGTAGAAGGCACCACCCCGGTTCCAACCGCGTCTGCAGGTGATCTGACCCCGGAATCGCTTCTCTCCGCGCTGCCTGGGGCCGCCAAACGGCTGGGCAGCATACTGGATACAGTTGCAGAAGTGAATCCGCAGGCCCAGGTCTATTACATCGGACTGTATAATCCCTTCGGAGATATCGAGGGGCTGCTAATTCCCGGTAATCAGGCGGTAACGGCGTGGAATAATGCGGCGATGGATATGATCAACAAGCATCAGAACATGACGCTGGTCCCGACCTTTGATCTGTTTGACCGCCATTTGGCGAAATACCTGTCGAATGATCATTTTCACCCGAACGGGGACGGCTATCAGCGGATGAGTGAGCGGATTGTTCAAGCGGTTCGCTGACAGAATAATTTTTTGAACAGAAATGACTGTGGCAAGGAGCTGTATAAGATGGCGAGAACCATTCATGAGGCACCGGGGGAAGAGGTCGTCCTGTCCGCCCGGGGAGTCCGCAAAAAAATCGGCCGCAAATGGATTATAGATGATGTCACGTTTGATGTGAAAAAAGGCGAAATCTTCGGCTTTCTCGGTCCGAACGGAGCCGGCAAAACCACAACCATCCGTATGCTGGTGGACCTGATCCGCCCGAGCGAAGGGACGATTACCGTCTGCGGCTATAATGTGAACCGGAATCCGGAAAAAGCGCTGCAATACGTCGGCTCCATTGTCGAAAATCCCGAGGTTTATACGTATCTGACGGGCTGGGAGAACCTGCAGCATTTCGCCCGCATGCAGCCCGGAGTGGATGAGCAGCGGATTGCCGAGGTCGTGGAAATCGTGCGGCTCGATCAGCGCATTCAGGATAAAGTCAGCACGTATTCGCTGGGGATGCGCCAGCGGCTCGGTATTGCCCAAGCCCTGCTCGGCCGTCCCCGGCTGCTGATTCTCGATGAGCCGACCAACGGCCTGGACCCGAAGGGGATCAAGGAGCTGCGCGAATTCATCCGTAAGCTGGCAGACGAAGGGCTGGCAGTCTTTGTGTCCAGTCATCTGCTGAGCGAAATTCAGCTGCTGTGCGACCGGGTAGCCATTATCAGCAAAGGCCGTGTACTCGCTGTTGGCGCTGTAGACGAGCTGGTTGCCCGTAACTCGCCTTATGTCCTGTGGGAGCTGGAGCCGCTTCAGCGGGCAAGAGACATCATGGCCGGGCGGCCGGATATCGCGCTGCTTCATCTGGACGAGGTTACCCTGGATGACTCGGTCATCGCAGGCATGGGCGTGAATTCCCTGGTTACGGCGATGGACGAGGAGCTGATCCCGGAGATTGTTGCCGTGCTGGTTGCACAAGAGGTGGAAGTCCGGGCTGTGCATAAAATCAACCCTACACTGGAACAGCTATTCTTGAAGCTAACGGAAGGTGAAGCCATTGACTAACCTGCTGCCGCTCATCCGAAATGAGTGCCTGAAGATTATTAAAAAGAAACGTTTCTATGTCATCCTGCTCATCCTGCTTGTGCTGGTGCCAATGTTTACCTATGCGCAAATGCGCATAGCCGAGCGCAGCCGTGACAAATTTAACTCTGACTGGAGGCTGGAGATCCAGCAGCAGATTACCGACAACCAGAACTCGCTCGGCAGCGACCGGATTCCGGAGGAATGGAAGTCGTACCGGCGGATTTTTCTCCAGCAATTGCAGTATTATCTGGACCATGATGTGAATCCGAACGAGCCGAGCGGAGTAACGTTCACCCGGGAGTTTGTCAATAATTCCGTCTCCCTGTTCATTCCGCTGCTAATCATGGCGGTTGCCTCCGACCTCGTCTCCGGGGAGCGGACGACAGGCACGATCAAAATGCTGCTGACCCGCCCGGTCAGACGCTGGAAGGTACTGTTCAGCAAAATGGTAGCGCTGCTGATGTTCGTCTCGCTGATTGTCCTGTCCGTATTCGTAATCAGCTATCTGATATCGGGGCTGGCTTTTGGCTATAAGGGGTTCAATGTTCCAGTCTTTACTGGCTTCCAGCTGAACGGTGATACTGTGGATATGACTAAGGTTCATGCCGTGGAGCAGTGGAAGTATCTGCTGATGCAGGGCGGGCTGATCTGGTATGTCAGCATCGTGGTGGCCCTGCTGGCCTTCATGGTGTCGGTGCTGGTCCGCAGTACGGCTGCTAGTATTGTAGTGATGATGGCGGCGCTGATTGCCGGAACGATCCTGACGAATATGGCTTCCGCCTGGACGGCGGCCAAATATTTATTTATGGTCAACATGGAGCTGACGACTTATTTAGCGGGCACTCCCGCGCCGATAGAGGGCATGACATTGGGCTTTTCGATGGCGGTTCTGGGCATTTGGGGACTTGCGGCCGTAATCATTTCATTCGCCGTCTTTACGAAACGGGATATTTTGAATTAGAATGTACAAAGTGAACGAAAACGTTTGTTTGCATTTTTAGAGAGACAGGAAGACAAGTGAAGGAGGAGCATGAATGCTCGAACAGATCGATATGTTTGCAAAAGTCTCTAAGAACGGCGAAGCAGGCCGGACTGGATACGATGCTGACGACATTCAGGTGCTCGAAGGTCTGGTTGCGGTCCGCAAACGGCCCGGCATGTATATTGGCAGTACGAGTTCCTCGGGTCTGCACCATTTAGTATGGGAAATAGTGGATAATGCCGTAGATGAGCATTTGGCGAAGTTTTGCTCGAAGATTGATATCACTTTGAAAAAAGACGGATCGGTAACCGTGATTGACAACGGACGCGGAATCCCGACCGGAATGCACAAGACAGGAGTCCCAACGCCGCAGGTGGTATTCACCATTCTGCATGCAGGCGGCAAATTTGGCGGCTCCGGCTACAAGAAATCGGGCGGCTTGCACGGGGTTGGGGCTTCGGTAACCAATGCGTTGTCCGAATGGCTGGAAGTGGAGATTTACCGGGAGGGCAAGATTCACCGCCAGCGCTTTGAATACTGGGTCGACAAGAACGGCAAAGAGCATGTCGGTGAGCCTGTAACCGGTCTTGAGATACTGGGAAATACGAATAAAACCGGTTCGAAGATTACCTTCAAGCCGGATATTCGCGTCTTCTCCGCAGGCATTGCGCTGAGTTATGATACGCTGGCAGAACGGGTACAGGAGATTGCCTTCCTGAACTCCGGCCTGCGGATCATTCTGAGCGATGAGCGCAGCGGCCGTCAGGATGAATTCTTCTACGAAGGCGGCGCCAGCCAGTTCGTGCAATTCCTGAACGAAGGCAAGGATGTACTGCACGATGTAATCCATTTCAGCTCCGAGAAGGACGAGATCGAGGTGGAAATCGCGCTGCAGTATAATGCGGGGTATACGGAGACGATCGCTTCTTTTGTCAACTCCATTCCTACCCGCAGCGGGGGAACACACGAGACAGGCTTCAAGACAGCCTATACCCGTGTACTGAATGATTACGCCCGCCGCACGCAGCTGCTCAAGGAGAAGGATAAGAATCTGGAGGGCAATGATCTGCGCGAAGGCATGATGGCGGTCATCAGCATCAAGATGTCGGATGTGGAGTTTGTCGGACAGACGAAGGATCAGCTTGGAAGCGCATCTGCCCGCAGCGCCGTGGACTTCATCGTCTCCGAGCGGATGGCGCGGTTCCTGGAAGAGAATCCCCAAGTTGCACAGAGTCTGCTGAAAAAATCGATCCAGGCCTCCAAGGCCCGTGAAGCGGCCCGCAAGGCCCGCGATGAGATCCGCAGTGGCAAGAAGCGCAGTGAGAGCTCGAACCTGGGCGGCAAGCTGTCACCTGCACAGTCCAAGGACGTTACGCGTACCGAGATCTTCATCGTCGAGGGTGATTCAGCCGGCGGCTCCGCGAAGCAAGGCCGGGATTCCAAGATTCAGGCGATCCTGCCGCTGAAGGGCAAGCCGATGAACCCCGAGAAGGCCAAGCTGCTGGATATCCTGAAGAATGACGAATACAAGGCGATCATTTCGGCAATCGGTGCGGGAATTGGGCCTGATTTTGCCGTAGAGGACAGCAATTATTCCAAAATCATCATTATGACCGATGCCGATACGGACGGAGCGCATATTCAGGTGCTGCTGCTGACCTTCTTCTACCGCTACATGAAGCCGCTGATTGATGCCGGTAAGGTCTATATCGCCCAGCCGCCGCTGTATAAGCTGACACGTAAATCGGGCAAGCTGGAGACGGTCCGCTATGCCTGGAGCGATGAGGAATTGCAGAATTATCTGAAGGAATTCGGGAAGAATTTCGAGCTGCAGCGATACAAGGGACTGGGTGAGATGAACCCGGACCAGCTGTGGGAGACTACGATGAATCCCGATTCGCGTACGCTGCTTCAGGTGCAGATCGAGGATGCCGCCAAGGCGGAGCGCCGCGTCTCCACCCTGATGGGCGATAAGGTCGATCCGCGCAAGCGCTGGATTGTCGAGAACGTCGACTTCACGGAGATCGTGGAGTAACAAAGATCGTAAGTAGTAGTGGGAAGTGACGATACCTTCCGCGTTTTTAATTTTTTGATGATCTGCATAAGCGAAGCGGTTGGGTTACTCACGGTTTGCTGAAATAAGAATTGTTAATCGAATAGAAGGGGAAGTGACGGAGGGGATTTTGGAACTGGAGGAGCGTTAGCGTCCGCCTTTGTATTTAGATTTCATCCGCTAAAGCGTATGAATTAGAAATCTAAATACAACAGCGGCCGGAAGTCCAAAATCACCGCAGTTACGCTCATCCCTTCTATTCAGATTACGATCTCGTTTTGAAGCAAATTGGTTGAATATCTCAGCGCCAAGCGTCAGATCATCAATCTTTAAAAACGCGGACAGAATGAGGAACAGAAGGTGAAGAGGAAATGAGCAGTTTATCAGAGCAATTTTTGCCGGCTTTTCTGGAAGAGGTCGTGGGTGACCGGTTTGGCCGGTATTCCAAATATATCATTCAGGACCGGGCGATCCCCGATGTGCGCGACGGGCTGAAGCCCGTGCAGCGCCGGATTCTGTATGCCATGTACGATTCCGGCAATACGCCCGATAAGCCATACCGCAAGTCAGCCAAAACCGTTGGTGATGTCATGGGTAACTACCATCCCCACGGGGACTCCTCGATCTACGACGGGATGGTGCGGATGGCACAGCCGTGGAAGTTGGGGCATGTGCTGGTAGACGGACACGGCAACTGGGGTTCCATGGATGATGACCCGGCAGCGGCGATGCGTTACACAGAAGCGCGTCTGTCTCCGATTGCCATGGAGATGATGCGCGATATTGAGAAGCGCACCGTTCTGTTCAAGGACAACTTCGATAATACGGCCAAGGAGCCGGTAGTTGTTCCCTCCCGTTATCCGAATCTGCTGGTGAACGGGACGAGCGGGATCTCGGCCGGATTTGCCACGGAGATTCCACCGCATAACCTGCGGGAAGTCATCGACGCCTGCATCGCTGTCATGCAGAAGCCGGACATTGCGCTGGAGGATATCATGACCTTCATCAAAGGGCCGGATTTCCCGACAGGCGGCACCATTATGGGCGGAGACGGCATTATGGATGCTTACCGCACCGGCAAAGGCCGTATCTATCTGCGTTCCAAGACGGAGATTGAGAACCTGCGCGGCGGGAAGCAGCAGATCGTGATCACCGAGGTGCCTTTCCAGATCGTGAAGTCACGGCTGGTGACCTCCATGGAGAACATCCGTCTGGAGAAAAAGATTGAAGGGATCGCCGAGGTCCGCGATGAGAGCGGCCGTGAGGGTCTGCGCATCGTGGTGGAGCTGAAGAAGGAGGCAGATGCACAAGGCGTCTTAGCCTATCTGCTCAAAAAAACCGACCTCCAAGTCACTTACAACTTCAACATGGTAGCCATCGTTAACAAGGCTCCGCAGCAGCTGGGGCTCAAAGCGATCCTTGAAGCCTACATTGCCCATCAGCGCGAAGTGGTCACTCACCGTACCCGGTTCGATCTGGAACGGGCGGAGGACCGTGCCCATGTCTTGGAGGGACTGGTCAAGGCGCTGAATATTCTGGACGAAGTGATCGCTGCCATCAAGGCCTCGAAGAACCGCCAGGATGCCCAGAATAATCTGGTATGGATGTTCGGCTTCAGCGAACGTCAGGCTGATTCTATCCTTACCTTGCAGCTCTACCGTCTCACCAATCTGGAGATTCATTCGCTGCAGAAGGAGCTAGATGAGATGCTGGCCCGGATTGCTGTGCTCCAGGGGATTCTGGACAGCGACAAGAAGCTGATTACCGTTATCCGCAAGGAGCTGCTGGAGATCCGTGACAAGTACGGAATCGACCGCCGTTCCCTGATTCAGGGCGAGGTAGAGGAGCTTAAGGTCAACATGGAGGTTCTGGTCAATGCGGAGGATGTGCTGGTTGCACTCTCTGCGGACGGCTATATCAAGCGGACCGGCATGCTGTCCTTCACCCGTTCGGGCGGGGAGCGCCACTCTTCAGGCGTCAAGGATGGCGATCATATCGTCAAGCTGCTGGATCTGAATACCCGGGAGAGCCTGCTCGTATTCACCCGCAAGGGGCAATACTTCCTGCTTCCCGTGCACCAGATTCCAGAGTTCAAATGGAAAGAGCCGGGGACGGCCATCGTCAACGTGATCGGACTGAATAAGGGAGACAGTGTCGTCAGTGTACTGCCGGTCGGCAACCTGGAGGACCCGCTGGCCAGTCTGGTCTTCATTACCCGCAAGGGGCAGGTGAAGCGTACCGAGCTCAAGGAGTACTCTACAAGCCGTTCCGGAGCCGTTGCCGCCTGTAAGGTGGCGGAAGGCGATGAGATCATTACAGTGGCGCAGAGCAGTAATGACAAGGACATCGTGCTGATTACCCGTGAGGGCATGAGCATCCGTTTCCGTGAGAATGAAGTGAATCCTATGGGCCGGGTGGCCACAGGAGTTAGGGGAATTCAGCTCCGTGAAGGAGATGAGGTGGTCTCCTGCTTCTGGGTCAGCGAGGATGAAGGAGAGATCCTGGCTATATCCGACATCGGTTATGCCAAGCGCTCCCTGATGGTGGATTATCCATCCCAGAGCCGCGGAGGCAAAGGGATGCCAACCTTCGAGTTCAAGGAAGGCAAGCGTGTCCGTCCGAACGGCAGCAGGCTGGCAGGCGCATTCTATTGCAAGGAGCCGCTGGAGGTGACCGCCATCACCCAGAGCGGTGCGGTACATTCCTTCTCTTCCGAATCGGCACCGATTGCTGAACGCCGTTCTACAGGCAAGCAGCTGGTTGCTGTCGAGAAGAAGGACGAGATCGCTATTCTTTTTCAGGCAGTCAAGTAAAATATAATACCGCATGTAACGGTGCGGGCAGCTCAGAGTAACGGGCTGCCCGCGCTTTTATTTAGGGGGAATAGCTGCAGATAAGATTTTATTTTTCGTCCTTGAAGGATTTGGAATTTTTCTGGCGAAAAAGTTAAGTATACCGGATAGAGATCCGCAGGAAAGGAAGGAATAAGTGTGCACTCCACTGAATTCAGTAAAATCTGGCATAAGATATTAAAGGACTATAAGCTACATATGGACAGCAAGCTTGCCCCTACACTGACTGATGCCCAGCTTACCGTACTGGAATTGCTGCAGGAGCGTGATGCGATGAAGCCTTCTGATTTGGCCCCTCATCTGGCAACCAGTCCGGCGGCCGTGACGATGCTGCTTGACCGGATGGAGAAGCATAATCTGATTGTCCGTGAACGCGATGCCTCAGACCGCAGAATTGTCTGGGTGAGCATCACCGAGACAGGCCAGCGGGAGACGCTGCGCGGACTGAAGGTCCGCAGTGATTTTTTTGCAGAAGCGCTGGACCCCATTTCCTCCCATAATCAGCAGCTGCTGCTCTACCTCATGGGCAAGATGGCGGTTGCCCCCGCCGTGGATGACGCAGCTTCGGTACAGTCCGTATAAGCACCAACTGAGAACCTATATAATAATGCCAAAAAGCAGGCTGTCCGTTAAAGGATAGCCTGCTTTTGCATTTGCGGAGTCCAAAGATTCCAGGGATAGGAACGGGGAGGCAGGGAGAGCAGCTCGACTTCTTCCTTGGTCACCGGATGCGGGAACCGGGTGAGTGCAGACCATAAGGCAATCTGCTGTCCCGGTCTGTTCACGGCAGTACCGTACTTCTGATCTCCATATAGCGGACATCCAACGTCGCTGAGCTGGACGCGGATCTGGTGGGAGCGGCCGGTCAGCAGGTCAATCCTCACCAGCGAATAGCCTTCTGCCGTACCAATCACGGTATAATCAAGGATGGCTTGCTTGCCGCCTGGCGTTCCCTCCCGGACGGCCTGGACGGTATTGCTCTTAGGGTCCTTAAGCAGCGTATGCTCCAGCCGGGCCTCTGCGCCCGGAAGCTGACCATGCACCACTGTCAGATAGACCTTCTGGAAGGCGTGGGTGCGCACACTCTCGGATAGCCGGGAGGCCGCCTTCGAGGTCTTGGCGAAGATCATCGCACCGCCTACAGGCCGGTCCAGCCGGTGAACCAGGCCCATGAAGACGTTGCCCGGCTTCGCGTAGCGCTGCTTCACATCTTCCTTCAGCAGGGTCAGCAGATCCGGGTCGCCTGTAGCATCCTCTTGAACGGGAATATTCACAGGCTTCACAATGCCGAGCAGATGGTTGTCCTCATATAGAATCTCGAACCGGGAGGGGCTGCTGCCGGATTCTCCTGCTGCGCCGTTATTCGTTCCGCTCATGGCTTACGCCTCCCAGCGGCCCAGAATCCCGCAAGGCAGATTCATGCCGGAGGCTGTAATCGGCAAGCCGATCTCACCGGAATTCAGCTTGCCGCCATAGCGCTTGCCCATCGTCATTGACAGCATGTTGCGCAGTACGGTTGGCGAGATGCCGGTCGTGTAGGAGTTAATCAGCATGAATAACGGACGGTCGCTCATAATCTCCATGCAGCTCTCCAGGAACGGATAGAGACTGGATTCGAGCTTCCACATTTCACCGCCCGGCCCTCTTCCGTAGGACGGAGGGTCCATAATAATTGCATCATATTTGCTGCCGCGGCGCTGTTCGCGCTGGACGAACTTGAATACATCATCGGTAATAAAGCGGAGCGGCTTGTCGGCAAGACCGGACAGGGCTACATTCTCCTTGGCCCATTGAACCATCCCCTTGGCTGCATCGACATGCACGACGGAGGCTCCGGCACTTGCTGCCGCAACAGTTGCTCCGCCGGTATATGCGAACAGGTTGAGGACGGAGATCGGCCGGTTAGCCGCTGCGATCTTGTCCATCATCCAGCGCCAGTTGGCCGCCTGCTCCGGGAACAGCCCGGTGTGCTTGAAGTTCGTCGGGCGGAGGTGGAACTTCAGCTTGCCGTAGCTGATTTTCCAGTCCTCCGGTATCGTCTTCTTCATCTCCCACTGCCCGCCTCCGGCGGAGCTGCGGTGATAATGTCCGTGAACATCCCGCCACTTGGCGCTCTCGCTGGCCAGCGGCCAGATGATCTGCGGGTCCGGCCGGCGCAGGATAATATCGCCCCACCGTTCCAGCTTCTCCCCGCCCCCGGTATCAATCACTTCATAGTCTTTCCAATCACTGGCTATATACATTATTAATCCATCCTTCAAAAAGTCATTTAGCCTTTATTGTACAACATTTAAGCCCGCAGCAACAAACAAAATGGTTGCAAAGCTGCGACTATTCCCAGTGTAGCCAACAAGCAAGAGGCGTATAATATTACCAGGAAAAGCAGGGCAGATCATTTTGCAACATAATCATTCGGTAAGCGGGGGCTTAGCCAATCGAAAAGCAGGTGTTCTGGCGCTTCGTACAGGGATTGTGTATGATCTGAATACAAGGTTACAGCAAAGGAAGGAGGCTGCACTGGGATGTATAATCTTTCGGCGCTGTATCATCCGATAACGGCCAATCCGGCCGGGGGCGGCGAGTATCTGCCGGGCAGGCTGCTTCAGCCGTATATCCGCTGCTACTGGGGATCTAACGGCGCTGCATGCGGTGAAGGGGACGCGGCACTATCCGGTGCAGAAGCAGCCGAAGGACCAGCCTCTCAGCTGACGGAGACTATCATACCAGATAGCTGCATGGACATCATTTGGGAATGGGATGAGCGGACAGGGGCGTCCGGCGGGATTTTTTGCGGGATTAACGACACTCCGTTTGAGGCAGGACAAGCAGCACAGCCTGTTACGACAGAGCGTTTCGCCATCCGGTTTCACTTCTGGGCCGTTCATCTGTTCGCAGACGAGCCGCTGACGGAGGTATTGAATGTGCATGTTCCGGTAGAGTATTATTTCAGAACCTTCCGTAAGGAGCTGGGAGACAGGCTCCAGCATATCCGTACAATGACTGAGCGCATCGCTGCTGCTGAAGCTTTCCTTTTACGGAGATTGGAACGGGGAAACCGCAGCAGCGACGGGATGATGAACGCGGTCCACAGACTGCTTACATCACGCGGGATCATGACGGCAGGGGCGCTGGAGAGCAGCTCAGGCTTGAGCAGCCGCCAGCTGGAACGGCTGTTCCGGCAGCATATCGGCCTTCCGCCAAAAAAGGTGGCCGATCTTATCCGCTTCCAGAATGTCTGGCTGGACCTGTACCGTTCCTCCCAGACCAAGGGCGTAATGCAAGATATAGTCTTCACTTACGGGTACAGCCACCAGTCGCATTTGATCAACAATTTCAAGAAATTCGCAGGCAGAACTCCGCTGGATGCGCTGAGTCATGCCCGGCGCTGATGTCGTTTTTTTGCAATACAAGCCATACAGGCAGAAGTACAATGAGGATAGAACGGCTGACACCAGCCCGGTCACAATACAAGCAATGAAGGGAAGGATATCATTATGATTACAACGTTTGACGGCATCAATCTGTACAGTAAAGACCCGGCGGCGCTGGCGGCATTCTACTCAGAGGTGCTGGGCATTCCGGTTCCATTCGAGGGCTATGGAGAATCTGACGGCGCCAAAATTGCTTTTGAACGCAGCCAGCCCGGCATCATTATATGGAACGCAGCCAAGTGGGAGAATCTGACGACAGGAACTGTTAATCTGGTATTCTCCTGCGGCAGTCTGGACGAGACGTATGAGCAGCTGAAGGCGAGAGGACTGGATTGTCATCCCCCGGCAACCATGGAGTACGGCGGTAAAGAAATGAATTTCCGTGATCCCGACGGCAACGGCATTACCTTGCTGGAAGGCGGATATTAATTATTCCACACAGCATATGATAATAATAATAATAATGAGCAGCGTCAGCTCCGGGCAGCAGTTATGTCCTGGACTGGCGCTGCTTGTGTTATGCGGCAAGGATGGCCTCGGTAAGAGCAGGATCGCTTTTTAATATTGACAATGATAATCATTATCAAATAGAATGAGATTAGCACAGTATTAAGGTAAGCAAGATACGGTCTGCTTAGGGGACCGGATTATAGAGAATACATTTCATTTGGACCCTGGGAGGATAAAAGTCATGGCTAAAGTGCTAGTGGCATATGCCAGCTTGACTGGCAATACGGAGGAAATCGCTGAATTGATCGTGGAAGGAATACGCGCGGCAGGCGGAGAGGCCGTATTGAAATCGGTCATGGACTGCAATGCGGATGAGATAAAAGCGTATGAGGCTGTAATGCTGGGTGCGTACACATGGGGAGACGGCGAGCTGCCGGATGAATTCCTGGATTTCTATGAAGAGCTGGATGAGCTGGATCTCAGCGCCTGTAAGGCGGCGGCCTTCGGAAGCGGAGACACCGGGTATGCGATCTACTGTGGAGCAGTGGATCAGATTGAAGAGAAGCTGAAGGAGCGCGGGGCTGAGATTGTGCAGCCCAGCCTGAAGATTGAATATGGTCCGAATGCAGCGGAGAAAGAGGCTTGCCGCACTTACGGGCGCCAGTTCATCGAGATCTGCACGGCGGTCTCTTAAGGATGGGCGCGGCGGCAGGAGAATTCACAGGAACGAAGCCGGATGCTGAAGCTGGCCGGTACAGACGTCTGAATGATTACCGTATGGAGCACATCATGCTGGGCGGGGCCGAGGTGGCCGGCAGCGGAGCTCCCGCTACCGGACTTCCCCGCTGGAGACAGCAGGTTCAATTTGCAGTCGGACATACGCTTAATGACTACTACAGTCTGCGGCCCGAGGTGCGCCGGGAGACGCCTGTCCAGTTTCTGCTGGAGCGCCGCTGGCCGCCGAAGGGCAATGCTTTTCCTTCCCTGATGCATTACTGGGATGTCAAGCAGGCGGTGGCCGATGAGCTGATGCGGATTGTCGCAGGCAGTTACACCGGCGAGATTCCGGTGATGCGGTTCGAACAGTGGCATATTCCTGTCCGGGAGCTTGAGATTGAGCTGGCGGTGATTTTTCAGCTGGCCTGGAATTCGAAGCTTACGGGACGCAGTCTGAATATCCAGAAATTCATGGTACATGCTGACCAGCAGGTGATTACCGGATTTCTGCATATGGCGAATGTATTCTGCCATAAGGCTTACGGGAAGCCGGCGGAGACGATCGCCATCTACTCGCTGCTGGATGGCCGCAGGCAGCTGTATGACGGAGCAGACATGCCTTTGCAGGAATCGCTGGATTATGTGCGCCTGCTGTCTGTCTTCCTAGAACGGGAAGAACAGGGAGCAGGCTGCGTGAAATGCAGCAACCGCCGCAGCGACCGGGATGAAGCTCAGGCGCGGGGCTACGGGCTAATGTAGAAGCAGACGATGAATTGAAATTGGAGACGATACAAAAAGCATCTCCTTCAGGGTCATTTGACCGTGAGGGGATGCTTTTTGATTGTTTAGGAATTGTATGCGAAAAACAGCATACATTGTGCTAGCCAGCAGGCGTTTGGCGCAAATGTATGTGAAAAACAGCATTCATTGTGCTCACACGAAGGCGCATGGGCCGAATGTATACGAAAAACAGCATTCATTGTGCTCACATGCAGGCGTTTGGTCCGAAAGTATGCGAAAAACAGCATACATTGTGCTGGTGCGCAGGCATATGGGTTAATGTATGCTTCTTGAAATACTCGTTGCCAGGCTAGCCGTTCAAAGGATAGGTGTAATAATCCTGCTGGCTCTGAATGACGAAGCCGCAGCTCTCATAGAGCCGCAGCGCATTCGGGTTATCCAGCGCCACCTCCAGATTCACTCCGTTATAATTCCGCTGCTCCCGCTCGATGGTCTGCTGCAGGGCACTCCGGCCGATGCCGAGACCGCGCAGCTTCTTGTCCACCGTAAATCCGTAGATCCAGGTTTCATTGTCCTCGGACCAGAGGCGCATTTTCCCGGCGGGCTGGCCGCTGAGCTCGATGATGATATGCTCCTGGGAGCCCTCCTGTTCATGCTGTACATACATTTCTGCGGCATCCTCTTCGGTCATCTGGAACCCGTCGCAGTCGAAGGCGATGAGCAGAGGGGTCTCCTCCGGACGTGCAGGCCGGAGCATGACATTGCCTGAGGCCGAGCTGGCCTCTGAGGCTCTGACCTTGCTGCCCGCACCATCCCATTTCATCTGAAACTCCGAATGGCTGAAGGCAAGCGGCAAGGTCTTCAGATAGGCATTGCCTGAAGCCGAAGCCGCAGGGGTGTTCAGCAGCAGTGTCTTCGTTGTCCCTCTGCGGATGACGGCCTGGGCCTGCTCCCAGAGGGAGCTGAAGATCCCCCGGCGGCGGTAGCCCGGCCGGACCATGCCGCATACCTCCATATCACCGCCGATGCCGTACAGGCCGATGAATCCGGTCAGTACATCCTTTTCATAGGTTACCAGGTATTGCGCACCGCCTGCTTCTCCAGGCTGCCGGAGCATGTCCCAGTTCAGCTTCAGCGAGATTCCTTCATAGTGCTCGCAGCGCTGCTGGAGCTCTTCAATCTGTTTCAGTGTGTCTGTGTTCGTCAAACGGTCTTCCTCCTATTTGAGCACATCCTTGTATTCAGCGTGCTTCTCGAATTGATGCGCCGCATACGGGCACTCCGGTACAATCTTGACACTCTGCTCACGGGCCAGGTCAACGACCGCCCGAACAAGCTTTTCTCCCGCACCCTGGCCGCGCAGATCTTCGGAGACAAAGGTATGGTCAATCACCAGATTCCCTGTGTTCTCTTCGGTTCTGTATGTAATCTCGGCCAGGTCTTTTCCGTCACCAGCGATATAGAAACGTCCTTCTCCCTTTACGATTTTATCCATCTTATAACCTCACTCCATTCCGGTATAGTGCCTTTATTTTACTACCCTGTGCGGCAAAAAGCGAGAAAGGGGAAGAGAGGCACCGTAGGTCATTTACAGCAGGTGATTTTAACGTAATCATTTATAAAAATGGATCTTGCTTGAAAATTACCCTATTTTGACTTGTTTATTTCCCGGTGCTATACTGATTCCATAGCAGGCAAATATGGTTAATAAGAGACTGATTAGACATAAGAGCTAATTGGTCTTGTTTTTTAATGCAGCTATGCTGACACTACTTGGCGTACGCCGCCCCCGGCAACTTACCCGGCTTCTGAACGAAGGGCGTAGCGCTCAAAAAACTATTAGGAGGAAATATCATGAATACCACAGTACGCTTGACTGAAAGATCCGGATCAAATTCTTCCCAGCGCAGCAAAGGTTTTGTACCGGTTGTAGTTTACGGTGCAGGTTCAGATACCCAGTCCTTCTCAGCAGATGCCAAAACACTTAATGATATTCTCGGCAAAAACCCGCGTGCCATCCTGAAGGTGGAATTCCCGGGCTCCGGCTCGAAGAATGCGGTTATTCAGGAAGTGCAGCGCCAGCCGGTATCCCGTACGCTGCTTCATGTAGATTTGCAGCAGATTGACATGAAGGCTGATCTGGATACCAAGGTAGCCTTCCACTTCATAGGTGATCCTATCGGCGTCAAGAGCGGCGGCGTGCAGCAGATTGAGCTGTATGAGCTGGATATCCGGACCTTGCCGGACAAGCTGGAAGCAAACCTCGAAGTAGATATCAGCGGCCTCGATATCGGTGATCAATTGCTGGTATCCGATCTGCCGAAGCATGAGGGCTGGGAGATTCTTACCCCTGAAGATACGCTGATCGTGCGGATTTCGCCTCCGCTCGTGATGGAGGAGCCGGCTGATGAAGCTGCTGCCGCGCCAGCTGAGGAAGCAGCCGAAGCAGAGAAGTCTGCAGAATAAGACTTTTCTGGCTGTAGCCATCGCATCTCTATATGCAGAGAACTCCGCAGACAGCCTGAGATAACGGCTGTATATGGAGAGTCATAATCTTTGATCAACCAGGAGCAGACATATCCTTAGCAGGGAATGGTCTGCTCCTTTTTGCAGAAGCGGGAATCTGGTACATCCTGGTACTACATATGAGAGAGTAGGAGAGTGCATTCATGAATCCTAATATAATCAAGCTGGTAAGCGGCTCCAATGCGAAGCTGGACGAGGCTTCCACCCAGGCAACCGTGAAGATATCCTGCAGCAGTTCTCCGGCGATTCTGGATATCAGCTGCTTTATGGTGGGCGGGAACGGGAAGGTGCCGTCCGATGATTTCTTTATCTTTTATAATCAGCCGGCTGACCCCAAGCACACGGTCGTATTCAATCCGATTGATAAATGCAGCGGAGAGTTCGCCATTGATCTGCGCGCGCTCCGTGATTCGGCCATTGAGAAATGCGTCTTCGCGGCTACGCTGGACGGTCCCGGAACCTTCGCCGATGTCAGAGGCTGCAGAATCAGCGCGGCGGGGAAGGGTACAGAGCTGGTATATGAAATTATGGACGGCAATGCCGAGACCTCACTCGTGCTGGCAGAGCTGTACCGCCATGGCGGGGGCTTCAAGCTGCGTGCGGTCGGCCGGGGCTTCCATGGCGGACTGAAGCCGCTGGCGGAAGCGCACGGCGTTGAAGTGGAAGACGATGCGCCGGAGAGCGGCAGCGGAGCACAGCCACACGCACAAGGGGTGCCAGGCCATATGGAAGCAGCGGCTACATACAGCGGACCGCCTAAGGATACAGTCCAGGAGGAGGCTCCCCGGCCTGCCCTGAATTTGACGAAGATTGATCTTCTGAAGCAGCAGGTCGGAATTTCACTGCGCAAGAAGAATCTTGACCAGGAGAAGGCAAGGGTAGCCGTGGTGTTCGATGCATCCGGCTCCATGGCGCAATTATATGCGAAGGGAGTCGTGCAGCGGGCTTTTGAACGGGTGCTGGCTGTGGCTGCCAAGATGGATGATGACGGAATGCTGGATGTCTGGTTCTTCGCCACCAAGAGCAAAAGAATGCCAAGCGTGAATGAACACGGGTATGAGGATTATGTGAAGCGGACCTATCCGGGACCGAAGATGTTCGGGGGACTGGGCATCGGGAACAATGAGCCGGTGGTGATGGCGGATCTGATCAAGAAATATACGAAGGAGGAGCCGGGCGACCTGCCGGTATATGTGGTCTTCTTCAGCGACGGGGGCATCTATGAGACGCCCAAAATATCGAAGCTGCTGATCCAGAGCTCGAAGCATAATATTTTCTGGCAGTTTGTGGGGCTGGGCAATGCGGATTATGGCGTACTCCGTGAGCTTGACGATCTGCGGGGCCGTTATGTGGATAATGCGGATTTCTTCGCGCTGGATGATCTGGACGAGGTCAGCGATGAGGACCTGTATGACCGGCTCTTCAACGAGTACCCGAAATGGCTGCGTGAAGCCCGGCAGAAGGGCGTTGTGCGTTCATAGAATGAAGTATAGCGGGCAGATCCGAAGCCGGGAAGGGCTAGGGTCTGCTCTGTTTTTTTATGAAGGAGTGAATAGAAGGAGGCGCTGTTGCACTGGAGGGGAGCGATGTAGGTAGCTTGTCAGTTTACAACGTAACAGTGTTATGTTACGATGGGTGCAAGGAGTGGTGATATGGAAGAGGATTTAATCTCCAAAAAGGAGCTGCTCGATGAGACAGGAATCTCTTACGGGCAGTTGTACCGCTGGAAGCGGAAGCAGCTGATTCCTGAGGAATGGTTCATCCGCAAATCTACCTTTACGGGACAGGAGACCTTTTTTCCGCGGGCGCGGATTTTGGGGCGGGTGCAGCATATTTTACAGAAGAAGGATGATCTCTCCCTGGATGAATTGGCGGATAAGCTGTCAGAGCCGGCATCCTCGTACAGCATAAGGTTAACTTTATCCGAGCTAAAGGAACGTAACATTGTTTCGGTGGGTAGTCTGGAGCGGTTCGGGAGGGCGGAGGCCGAGGGCTTACCGCTGAGCTTCGAGCAGATTCTTCATGTATTTGCGGCAGATTGGCTGCTCAGCAAGGGGGAGCTCAGCTGGGAAGAAGCAGACCGGCTCTATCAGATGCTGGGGAGTCATGCGCCGGGGTACGGGGAGAAGGGCTGGGAGCTTTTTTTTGTGCGGAAGATGGGGGTTAGCTTCTTCATTATGGCGCTGCCGGGAGCGGGGCTGGCCTTCGAAGAGGGAGTACGGCTGGTGAGCAGGCTTCGTTCTGCCGATCTGGCGGAACTACTGAATGGACGTTTGACTGAAGGCGGCTTGTAGAGTAAGGAACAGTAAACCACAGGAGGCTGGACCATGGAGAAGAATGAACTGCCGGATCTGGTGATGGATGGGGTCAACACGGCTGCCGGAGGCAGATATAACAAAGTGAACATCAACGGCGTCAGCAAGATTAACGGAGCGCTAAGCGCACATACCTATAGCTGTGACGGCGTAATGAAGCTGAACGGCGACCTTGCGGCGGAAGAGATGGAGATGGACGGAACCCTCAATCTGAAGGGCAATCTGCAG
This sequence comes from Paenibacillus sp. FSL H8-0122, assembly GCF_038005345.1. Classification (NCBI taxonomy): domain Bacteria; kingdom Bacillati; phylum Bacillota; class Bacilli; order Caryophanales; family Paenibacillaceae; genus Paenibacillus; species Paenibacillus sp. FSL H8-0122. The sequence goes on from NZ_JBBOTB010000001.1 coordinate 2,010,840, forward strand.
GTTGGTGAAATGAAGCTGAATGGAGTAGTCAACGGAGAAGGCAGTTTGCGGGGAGAGCGCTGTGTAATGGACGGCATGCTGAAGCTGAAGGGCAATTGTGAGCTGGAGGAGCTGACCGGTGAAGGGGTATTCACGGTGGGTGGCCTGCTGAGTGCGGGCCGGATGGAGTTCGGGCTACAGGGTCAGTCTGAGGCAGGGGAGATTGGCGTGGAGAGCCTGGTGATCCGCAAAAAAGGTAACGCGGCCTGGGGCAGACTGCTCGGCGGAATGATCCCCAAGCTCAAAATCGGGCTGCGGGCCAAGCTCATCGAGGGAGATACGCTAGATCTGGAATACACGAGTGCAGATGTAGTGAGGGGCGGTACGGTCATTATCGGGCAGGGCTGCTCGATTGGCCGGGTAGAGTATAGAGCGGGACTGACTGTACATCCCGGTGCCCAGGTGGGAAAGGAGGAGAAGACCGGTGAATGAAACGGTAGAACGCCATGATCTGAAGATACTCGGGACGTCGAGCTCTGTCGGCGGAGTGTTTAAGGATGTGAAGGTGACGGGAGAATGTACCTTCGGCGGGGATGTGGACTGCCATAAGCTTACGCAGACCGGAGAGGTAGCGGTTGAAGGAAATCTTCGGGCACAGGATATCAAAATCACCGGGGAGTGCAAGGTGAAGGGCCGGGTAGACGCAGCCAGCCTGCGCGGACAAGGAGAGGTTACGGCTGGCGGCGGGCTGCGGATTGAGGATATCAAGCTGACCGGCGGGATCATAGTTACGGGCGATTGTGAAGCAGAGCAGGTGCAGCTTACCGGAGTCCTGGAGGTCAGCGGACTATTAAATGCGGAGAAGCTCGACCTGACATTATTCGGCCCCAGTAGGGCGGATACGGTCGGCGGCGGCAGCATCTCCATCAAGCGCAGCCGTTCCGGCGCGTTGCTCAGACCGGGGAAGAAGATGAGCTTCGCGGCCCGGCTGATCGAAGGAGACCGGATCGAGCTTCAGCATACGCAGGCGCAGACTGTCCGGGGCGGAAGTGTTGTGATCGGGCCCGGCTGCGAGATTGAGACGGTGGAGTACGGGGAGCTGCTGGAGGTGCATAAGAGCTCAACGGTAAGGAATGCGGTGAAAATGTAGCGTTAATCCTGCCGGGCGGCCTTGAACCGCAGTACGGTCCGCAGCTTCTCCGGGCGGACACGCCTGGCATCCGAGATATAGATTTCGCGGTGCAGGAGAGACTCCCGCACCAGGCCCTGAGCGGTGCAGAATTGCTCCATTCTGGCGAAGCTGTGCGGTTCATCATCATAGGGGCCGATATGCAGCATTTGTACACTCAGGCCGTCTTCGCAGTGCTCGAAGACGGCCTTATCCAGCAGCGGGTGCGGTTTGCTGTGCTTGACCTGCTCCAGCACTTCTGCGGCAAGCAGAGGGGTCAGGAAATCCGGCTGCCGGATCATTAAGGTATATACCAGCTCGTTTTTATCAAGAGCGGCTAAGCGGCGACCGGCTTCGCTGAGATCCCATACCCCTTCCAGCGGGAAGACGGTGTAATCGTAATAGCCTTCCGGCGCGGGTCCTCGTCTCGGCAGCATCTTAACTGCATAGGACAAGGAATAGAGCACAGCGACTGCTTCTGCGAAGGCGCTCCTGTTGGGATTGCCTTCACCCCGCAGGGTGAAATAAGGGAAGGCGGGTACATGGATCAGCCCCGGCTCGGCAGGGGGCAGGTATAGGGCTTTGTCTTGTTTTCTCCATTCGGTCTTCATGCGGGTCACCTCAGTTCATAGGATTGTGCTGTATTCAGCATAGCATGCGAACCGGACAGGTGTATGTCAGGTTGGCAGCCGGAGGCTGAATGGTAATAGTACAAGTACATAGAAAAAGTATTTAGTAGAGGAGGATTTAGGTTGAGCGGAACGATGGAATGCGTGGTTGCTGCGAAGGCGGCCCTTGGAGAAGGTCCCCATTGGGATCACAGGAAGGGCAGGTTGTATTGGATGGATGTTGACAGCAATGAATTACATCTCTATGACCCCGGCCAGGGGACGGATGATATTCATTCCTTTGAGCGAAAGGTAAGTGCAGCTGTACCGGCTGAGCGCGGCGGATGGATTCTGACGATGGAGGATGGGATCTACAGATATATGGAGCATCAGCCTGTGGAGCTGTTGGCAGCGGTGGAGACCGGAATTTCCGGTAACCGGTTAAATGATGCCAAATGCGACAGCCGTGGACGCTTGTGGTTCGGCTCGATGAACAGAAGGTTTGCGGGAAGAGACGGCAGCCTGTATGTAATGGAATCCGCTGGTGAGGTCCGGCAGGTGTTGACTGGGATCGGTATCTCCAACGGCTTGGCCTGGGACGACAGCTTGGGGGTCATGTATTACATTGACACGTTGACCAAGGGGATCGATGTAATGGATTATTCGCTGGAAGATGGCTCGGTGAGCGGGCGCCGGACGGTCATCCGGTTGGCGGAAGGTGAAGGCTGGCCGGATGGAATGACGATCGACAGCGAAGGCATGCTCTGGGTCGCCCATTGGCGCGGCGGCTGTATCTCAAAGTGGAATCCCCATACAGGCGAGCAGCTGGAGAAAATCGACGTTCCGGCACATTATGTAACCTCCTGTACCTTCGGCGGCGGGAATCTGGACGAGCTGTACATCACTACGGCACGCGGATACATGAGTGCAGAAGAGCTGGAACGCTGGCCGCAGGCGGGCGGATTGTTCCGCATTAAGCCGGGAGTGAGGGGCCGGGAGGCTAACCGGGCTGCTTTTTAACGAGGGGAGCCCTGACTCAACCATTTTAAATCTGATGCTCTACTATTACCTAATAGCAGAAGTGGAGTTGTTTATACGGCGGATATTCTGCCTGTGAGCAGCTCTTTTTATGTTGCATAAAATCATGTAATCCGGGGACAACAGCGGCCGGAGACTCAAATGTTCACAGCAGCGGCGACCAAGCATCGAGTTCAAGCTTTAAGTGCATGCCTTTTTATTTTCAGAATAAACAAAATATGGTATTGTATCTATATATTGAAACGCTTTCACAAAGAGCGGTGAGAAAGACGGAACCCGGTATCCATCATTATTCCTATCAAAAGCAAGGAGGACTTCGATGATTAAGGCTGTTGTCGTAGACGATGAGCGTCTGGTGCGCAAGGGTTTCATCTCACTGCTGGATTGGCCGTCCTTCGGGGTGGTGATTACCGGAGAGGCCAGAGACGGGCATGCGGCACTGGAGCTGCTGCGCGAGCAGGAGACGGATCTGTTGTTCGTGGATCTGTCGCTGCCGGGGATGACCGGGTTCGAGCTGATCCGGGAGGTGAGGCTGCGGTATCCGGCGGTAAGGTGCGTGGTGCTGACCTGCCATCATGAATTCGATGAGGTGCAGGAGGCGCTGCGGCTGGGAGCGGTAGATTACATTGTCAAAACGCTGCTGGAGCCGGAGAATGCCGATGAAATCATCTGTAGACTGGTGGAACGGATCAGGTGGGAGGACAGGAACAAAAGCAACCCTGCGAAGGCAGAGCAGAAGGTGATCGCTGAGGATAACGCGCTGCTCTATGTGCCGCTTACGCCGGAACTGAAGGAAGAGCAGCTGTATGCGCTGTCTCTGGTGAGAAATTCCACACTGCATGCTGTGCCGGGGATGTGGCTGTCTCCGCTGCCGTATCCTGTGGATGCAGCGCGGATCGGAGGAGAGCTGGGAGCGGCGCTTGGGACAAGCTGGACAGCGGCGCTGCTGGAGGGGGTGCGCGGTCAGCCGCTGAAGAGAATTGCTGCGGTGCTTGAACAGTCGGCCCGGCAGGCGCTGTTTTATGCGGCGGGCGGCCAGGCGCTCCCGAGGCTGCATTATGGTGAACTGCAGGCGCTGGCCGCGCGGCAACGGCCGGAGACGGGCGTCCCTTCCGCGCTGGTACAGGCGCAGAATCTACGCTGGACGCTGGAGCGGAGAGAATGGGACCTGTTCCTCAGCGGGGTTGCGATGCAGCAGCCGGACCCTGCGGCAGTGGCGGACTTTGGCCAAGAGCTGCTGCAGGGCTGGAGCGGCCTGCTGCTTACAGCGGAGGAAGCGCAGCAGCTCGCGCTGGCGGCAGAGTGCAACCGGCACTGGCGGCACTGGCAAGTCTGGCTGCATCAGTTCACGGGGCATGTCCAGCGCCGGATGATTGAGCTGGGCTTGAGCCAAGAGGTGATGCTCTGCCTGATCAGCGCTGTGCGTTATATGAAGAGCCATGCCGGCGATAAAATCAATCAGGGCGATGTTGCCGCTGCTATCCATATGAGCCGCGGCTATTTCAGCCGGTGCTTCGCCCGCTTTGCCGGTGAGACTTTCGGGGAGTGCCTGCGGCGCATGCGGCTGGAGCTGGCGAAAGCGCTGCTGCTGGAGACCCGTGCCCCGGTGTGTGAAATTGCCTGCCGGTCGGGCTTCGGGGATGAGCGTTATTTCAGCAAGTTGTTCCGGGAGCATGTCGGCAAGCTGCCGAGTGAATACCGCGCAGAAGGCCAGCTTCAAGCTGTCCACTTTGCGGCTGAACACAGGGACAGCAAGGACAGCAAGGACAGCAAGGACAGCAAGGACAGCCTGATTTTCTCCACTTAATCAATACAATCAGCTCTGCCCGTTCAGCCGGTCTGAGTTGCGGGTGACCTTGTGGAGCAGTTCTGTCAGCGTATCCAGCTCACTCTCGGTAAGGTCCATGGACAGCTTACGGTTGAAATCATCGAGCAGCGCCTGGAAGACCGGAGCGAATTCAAGCGCCTGGGGGGTCGGATACAGCAGGAAGGAGCGGCGGTCTTTCGGGTCAGTCCGGCGTTCAATATATCCCGAGGCCTCCAGAAGCTTCACGGAGCGGGTAGTTGTCGCTTTATCGCATTTAATCCGGCTGGTCATCTGATCCTGGGTGATCCCCGGATGACTCAGCACCAGCTTTAAGAAGCTATGCTGGCCGCCGCTGCCGATGCCGTAGGGAAGCAGCTCCTTGGCCAGTATTTTTTGGTTCTGACGGTGAAGATGGGAGATCAGCTTCCCAATTGGTTCTCTGATCGGATCACTGATTGGTTCTCTAACCGGTTCTCTATTTGAAGTCACCATGGACACCTCGCTGAGGATTATAACGGCTGCCAGCCCTAAGGCATAGCGCCCTGCCTCAGATCTTACCGTAATTTTGTTGCGCGCGCAACTAATTTGCAGTACACTGTGAAGGATTAGTTTGTTGCGTGTGCAACTAGATTACATTTGAACCAAGAGGGTGTTAGCGGATGAGCAGCTTAGAGGCGACCTATCAGGAGGATGCCGGGATACAGAAGAAGCGCTGGCTGATTCTGATCGTTCTTAACTTGTTTACTTTTATGTCTACACTGGATGGAAGTATTGTGAATATTGCGCTGCCGGTGCTGGTGAAGGAGCTGGGGCTGCCGGTAGCCCAGGTGGAGTGGGTGACAACCGGATATCTGATGGCGATCTGTTCAGTGATTCTGTTCTTCGGGAAGCTGGGGGACATCGCCGGCAAAATAAAGATGTTCAAGCTGGGCATGGTCGTCTTCACCATCGGCTCTCTGCTCTGCGGATTAAGCCACAGCCTGCCGCTGCTCATTGCTTCGCGCGTAGTGCAGGCGGTCGGCGCTTCGATGACCATGGCGAACAGCCAGGGCATTGTTACGGATATTTTCCCGTCTACGGAACGCGGCAAGGCTCTCGGCTTGATTGGAACCTTCGTGTCTCTCGGCAGTATAGCGGGGCCCAGCCTAGGCGGAATTATCGTATCGTCGATGGGCTGGGAGTATATTTTCTGGGTGAATGTGCCGATTGGAATTCTGGCGATTGCACTGGGCTGGAAGGTACTGCCGAAGGATCTGGTACGCGTGAAGTCAGGGATTGATGCTCCCGGCAGCCTGCTGTTTGCTGTCTTCATTGTCTCTCTGTTCGCCGGACTTCTGCTCGGCCAGCAGCTTGGATACGGGGATACCCGGATCATTGCCGCTCTCTCCGCTGCGGTTATTACCTTCATCGTCTTCCTGATCGTGGAGCTGCGCAGCGCCCAGCCGCTGCTTCAACTGGGCCTGTTCAAGAATCCCTTGTTTTCACTGAGTATATTCTGTGCTTTTCTGGTGTTCGTCTCGAACTTCTGCTTCAATATTATCGCGCCGTTTTATGCGCAGAATATGCTGAACATGTCCCCTTTTGATGCAGGCTTCCTGCTGATGCTCTACCCGATCTGTATGGTGATAGTCGCTCCGTTAAGCGGGGCATTGTCGGACAAAATCGGTTCGGAGCTGCTCACCTTCGCAGGGCTGATCGTGATGGTGGTTGCCCAGTTCGGGCTGGCCCGGCTGCATGAAGGCAGTCCGGTTATGCTGGTCGGCGTCTGGATCGCCATGCTCGGCATCGGCAGCGGGATGTTCGGCTCACCGAACAACTCGCTGATTATGTCCACGGTGCCGCGAACACAGCTAGGCTCGGCAGGCAGCGTGAATTCGCTGGTCCGTAATGTGGGGATGGTCGTCGGAATTACCTTAGCCACCTCGATTCTGTTCAATGTAATGAGCAGCAAGGCCGGCTACCGGGTAACCGGGCTGGTAGAAGGACGTCCGGAGCTGTTCCTCTCGGGGATGCATGCAGTCTTCCTGGCTTCGTCCGGGATCTGCCTGTTATCGGCGCTCCTGACCGGTTGGCGGCTGTTCTCCTCGCGCAGGGCGAAGAGTCTGAGCGCATAACATGAATAAACGGGCAGGGCTGCGGAATTTCGCTGTCCTGCTCTTGGTGTGTCACAATCTCCGTCCCTATCTTGTCTACAGTTATGAAGAGCAATACAACCATAATGGAGGCGACCTAATTTGAGTCTAAGAATGAATTATCGTGAGGTTAACGGCCCGGCATTCCGGGCAATGATGGCGCTGGAGCAGCATGCAGGAAGCCGCAGTAAGGATAAGGTACTGTATGAACTGGTTAAAATACGGGTCTCACAGATTAACGGCTGTGCGTTCTGTCTGGATATGCATGCCAAGGATCTGATGAAGCTGGGCAACTATGCCGATCATATTCTGCTACTGAGTGTGTGGCGCGAAGCGCCGTTGTTCAGTGCCAAGGAACGTGTGCTGCTGGAATTCGCCGAGCAGGTCACGCTGATCAGCGAAGCTGGCGTTCCGCTGGAGCTGTACAATAAGATGCTTACGCACTTTAGCGAAGAGGAGCTGGTAGACTGGATTATGGCGATCAATACGATCAACAGCTGGAACCGGATTGCCATCACGACCGGGATGTTCCCGGGCTGCTTCGGCTAAGGAAGAGGATAGAGTGTAAGGAAGGAGGGCGGCATGAAGTGGACAGGGGGAAAATAAGGACTCAGGCCGAGACACCGGCAGCGGAGAATCCCGGTATGGAGGAGCTGTATCAGAGCTATAAAGGCTATGCCTTCTCCATTGCCTACCGGATGCTTGGCGTGATTGCCGATGCAGAGGATGCGGTGCAGGATATGTTCGCCGAGCTGCAGCACCGGGACCGGAGCGGCATTCAGAATATCAAAGCCTATGTGGCCAAAGGCGTGACCAACCGCTGCCTCAATCTGCTGAATTCGGCACGCAGCCGCAGAGAGACTTATATCGGAGAGTGGCTGCCTGAGCCGGTAAGCGAGGGATATGACGGCCCGGAAGCGGCGGCAGAACGGAAGGATAATCTGTCGTATGCTTTTCTGGTGCTGCTGGAGCGTCTGTCTCCCACGGAGCGTGCGGTATTCGTACTGCGGGAAGCCTTCGAATACGACTATGAAGCCATTGCCGGAATGGTAGGCAAGTCGGGCAGCAACTGCCGGCAGATCTTCAGCCGGGCCAAGCGTATCCTGCAGACAGAGCCGGCTTCCCGGTTGCCCTCGCTCAGCTATGGAGCAGTCACTGAGAATCTGCTGGTGCGCTTCACTGCCGCGTTCACCTCCTACGATGTGGGCGGCATGCTGGAGCTGCTGGCCGAGCATCCGGTACTGGTTGCTGATGGCGGGGGCCGTGAGGTGCATACCATACTCCGGCCGATGACCGGACGCCGGGGAGTGACTGCACTGCTGACCTCGAAGCGGGTTATGCACTATTTGCGGGAGTGGAAGCCTTCCTGCGGGCTGCTGAACGGCGAGCCGGGTCTGATCTTCACCGATCAGGGAGTCGTGAAGTGCGTGCTCTGCCTGAGTACGGATTCCAGCGGGGAACGGATTCAGAGCCTGTATCTTCTGATGGACCCTGCGAAGCTGTCCCATATTACCGTACCGCCGGAGCTGCCGCAGCACTGAGGGCCAGCAAGAACCAATAAGACACGTTACTCTCCCTGAGCGGGAAGGCAACGTGTCTTTATTAGTTAATTCACATATGCCACATTAAGCACACTCACTTAGTTCTTGAAGCTGTGAATCGGCGCGGGAATCCGTCCGCCGCGGTTGACGAAGCCCGCACAATTGAACGGGTTGACAGCCATGACTGGAGCATATCCGAGCAGACCGCCGAATTCGACTATTTCACCGACGTCCTTACCGATAACCGGAATGACGCGGACCGCTGTGGTCTTGTTGTTGACCATGCCGATGGCGGCTTCATCGGCAATGATGCCTGCGAGGGTCTCTTTGCTGGTGCTGCCGGGAATGGCAATCATGTCCAAGCCTACAGAGCAGACACAAGTCATGGCTTCGAGCTTCTCCAGCGTCAGCGCACCCCGCTGGACGGCCTGGATCATGCCGTGGTCTTCGCTGACCGGGATGAAGGCGCCGCTTAAGCCGCCGACATAGGAGGAGGCCATGACTCCGCCTTTTTTGACATTGTCGTTAAGAATGGCGAGTGCTGCTGTGGTGCCGGGAGCCCCGGCTTCTTCAAGGCCCATGACCTGGAAGATCTCTGCGATAGAATCGCCGATCTCGGGCGTAGGGGCCAGCGACAGGTCGATGATGCCGAAGGGCACATTCAGCCGCTTGGAGGCTTCCTGTGCGACCAGCTGGCCGACACGGGTAACCTTGAAGGCAGTACGCTTGATCGTCTCGCACAGGGTTTCGAAGTCCTGTCCCTTGACCTCTTCCAGCGCCCGCTTGATCACACCCGGACCGCTCACGCCAACGTTAATCACACACTCCCGCTCGCCGACCCCGTGGAAGGCACCGGCCATGAACGGGTTATCCTCGACCGCATTGCAGAATACAACCAGCTTGGCACAGCCGATGGAGTCGCGGTCCTTGGTGCGCTCCGCCGTCTGGAGAATGATGTCGCCCATCAGCTTCACCGCGTCCATGTTGATGCCGCTGCGCGAGGAGCCGACGTTGACGGAGGAGCAGACTCGCTCGGTTACCGCCAGCGCTTCCGGAATACTGTCAATCAGAATCCGGTCGCCCTTCGTACAGCCCTTCTGCACCAGCGCGGAATACCCGCCGATGAAGTTGACGCCAACCTCCTTGGCAGCCTTGTCCAGAATCTGGGCGACAGGCACGTAGGTATCGGTATGTACAGCTCCCGCAGCAATCGAAATCGGCGTTACGGAGATCCGTTTGTTGACAATCGGCACCCCGAATTGGCGCTCCAGATCCTCACCCGTCTTCACGAGCTTCTCGGCAGAGCGGGTGATTTTGTCATACACCTTCTGGTTGAACACCTTCATATCGGTATGGGCGCAGTCCATCAGGCTGATGCCCATCGTAATGGTGCGGACATCCAGGTTCATTTCCCGGATCATTTTATTCGTCTCCTGAACTTCTACTATCGAGATCACTAGCGCTCACTCCTCTCCTCGCCGGTTAAATCCGGTGCATAATATTGAAGATATCCTCATGCTGCAGCTTGATTTCCACACCGATGTCTTCCCCTACCTGCTGAAGCTCCTCCACAATCTCCTCGAAGGACTTGCTGGGGGCAGAGATGTCCACGATCATCATCATGTTGAAATAATCCTGCACAATCGTCTGGGAGATGTCCAGAATGTTCAGATTGTGCTCTGCGAGGTATGTACACACTTTGGCGATAATGCCTACCTTGTCTTTTCCGAGTACCGTAATAATCCCCTTCAATTGAAAAGCCTCCCGTTATCCATGGTCTGAAATCTTCGCTCATTGCCGCATTAACGGAATGAACGATTTTAATTATTATGTCAAATCAAGGATAGGTTATCAACCAAAGCTTTTGTGTCGGGGCTGATCAGAGATTTGAGCCTGCATTTTCCTGAGCGTATAATAATGTTGACACTTGATGTGAAATATGATTTATTTGAGTTTTGAACGATAAGCTGGATATAAGGAGCTATTATGACAACGAGAAAATATAAAGAGCTGGTTGAAGAGCGCACGAGAGAAACTCTGCAGAAATGGTCGGAACAGTCAGCAGTCGAGGAGAAGGATATTTATCGTTTCCTGCATAATTTGAAGGGCACCTCGGGCACTGTGGGTCTCGATACCGTAGAGGCTTTCTCGGGCAATGCGCTGCTCTATTTCTCGGATGATCACCATAGAAGCTGGACAGAAGCAGAATGGGGCGATTATATCTATCCGGTGCTGGAGCTGTTCGAGGAGCGGGAATCATTGGGCGCGGTGCCGCCGTTGACTCCCGGGATTGCATTATCCCACGGCAATGTCCACCAGCAGTATGAGATTCTGATCGTGGACGATGATGTGGAGCTGGTTGCTTTTTTGCGGGAATCGCTGGAGCGGGAGTCCTATTATGTCAGCATTGCGTTGTCGGCAGGACGCGGACTGAAGCTTTTTTATGAGAACAAGCCGGATTTGATTCTCCTTGATATTCTGCTGCCGGACCGCAGCGGGATTGATGTGCTGAAGCAGATTATCGGCAAGGCTAAGAAAGAACGGATTCCGATCATTATGATCAGCGGCGAGCATTCGATAGAGGTTCAGAAGTATGCCTATTCGCTGGGTGTTATGGATTACATACAAAAGCCGGTGGATATCGATTTGTTCCTGGTCCTGATCAAGAACCGCTTCGAGCTGAAAAAGGAGTGGCAGGAATCGATCATTGTCGACGAGCTGACCGGGGCGTTCAACCGCAAGTACTTCAACCAGACGATGAAGCAGCTGATCTCCGATTTCAGACGGACAGGCCGGACCTTCTCCCTTGCTCTGCTGGACCTGGATCTGTTCAAGCAGGTTAACGACACTTACGGGCATCTGATGGGAGACGAGGTGCTGCAGAGCTTCTCGGAGGTGGTGAAGCAGTCCATCCGTACGGAGGATACCTTCTGCCGCTACGGCGGCGAGGAGTTTGCCTTGTTCATGCCCAATACCCCCGCAGAGCAGGCGCTGCTTGTGATGGAACGGATTCAGGAGGTCTTCGCCGCCCGGGAGTTCCAGGCCAAACGTGAGAGCTTCCATGTGACCTTCTCCTGCGGAGTGACCGAGGTTAACGGAGAGATGCAGGATGCCGATATATTGGTAGAGGAAGCGGATCTGGCGCTCTATGCCAGCAAGCATAACGGCAGGAACCAGAGCACCCTGTACAGCCAGGATCTGCTGCTGGGCCAGCGCGAGACGCTGCTGAATGTCATTATTGTGGATGATGATCCGCTGATCCGCAGAATGGTGACGACCCACTTCGCTGCCTGGCAGCCCGGGACTAACGCCAGAGTGAAGGTTGCGAGTTACGCGGACGGCGCTCTTTTATTGAAATCGGACTGGTATACTCCTGAAGAGAAGTATGTGATTCTGCTGGACGGCGTCATGCCGGGGCTTGACGGGCTTGAGGTACTGGAGAAGATCCGCAGCGGCTATCCTGAGGTGAACATTCTCGTGATCATGCTGACCGGCCGCAATAACCAGCGGGATATTATCCATGCGCTGCAGATGGGGGCGGACGATTATGTCATTAAGCCGTTCCATCTGCCGGAGCTGCTGACCCGGATTGAGCGTCTGGCCCACCGGTTTCTGTTCTAAATGCAATGCATCCCAAGCAGGGATGACTGAAAGGTGAGAGTGAGCTATGGTGCAAAAGGTACTGATTGTAGATGATGAAGAGGTTCTGCGCATGCTGATTGAGGATACGCTGGAGGATCTCGAGAATGTGGAGACCCATACCGCCGAGAATGGGGGCGAGGCGCTCGCCAGGCTGGCGGCAGAGCCTTACGACTTGGTGATTCTGGATTACATGATGCCCGTCATGACCGGGATTGAAGTGCTGTGCGAGCTGGATGGGGAACTGAAGAGCCGGACGCCGATAATGATGCTGACTGCCAAGGCACAGGAGATGGACCGTAACCGGGCCAGGGAGGCGGGAGCCCGTTATTTCATGCCTAAGCCGTTCAGCCCGATGGAGCTGCTGCAGCTCGTGGAGGACATTCTGAGTGAGAAACCTTAAGGTTGCCGACCGGAGCATCAAAACGAAATATTACCGGATTCTTCTGCTGCTGTTCGTTGCCATTATGGCCGGAGGAATCGGGCTTGTCTTCTATATCAATGTCCAGCAGGAACAGCTGGATCAGAAACGTGAAGTGCTGCAACATAAGACGGCGACGATCAACGAGCTGGCGGTGACGCTCAGCGAGGTCTTTTTCCGGGCGAGAGGTTATGTGGCTACTCAGAGTGAGAATGAGCTTGCGCTGCTGAACGCTGCGCTTAAGGGGCTTGACGGCATTCTGGAGCAGTACGCCTCCCTGAAGCTGTCGCCAGAAGAAGTCCGGTACAGAGATGACCTCAAGGTGTTCTATGAACAGTACAAGAGCCAGACCCTGCCCGAAGTGATGCTCTTAGTGAAGAATAATGATTACGAGGGAATCCGGAACTTGTCCCAGAGCGGCAGTACCCGGGCTGTGAACGAATACCTGAGCTACACGAAGCAATTCAAAGCCAATTCGGATGCGCTGCTGAATGAGCTGAACTCCCGCTCCATCAGGCAGGCGGATACGTTCACTTTTGTTGCTTTTCTGCTTAGCACCTTGCTGCTGCTGTTCTTCACGCTGCTGATCTGGCAGATGCTCAAAATTATCATCGATCCGATTGTGAAGCTGGAGGAAGCAACGAATTCGCTGGCGGCCGGTGATGCGGTTCTGCTCGGTAAGCTGCATAAGCAGGATGAGATCGGGCGGCTCTATGACGCCTTTCTGAATATGGCCCATAGCATCCAGGACAAAGAGGAAGAGCTCATGATGCAGAATGAAGAGCTGCACGCCCAGCAGGACGAGCTGCAGGATCAGCAGTACAGACTGGAGCGGTCACTCAGTGAAATCGAGAGCATGATGAAGGCGCTGAATCAGACCTCTGCCGTCGGCATTCTGTCGAACAAAGGCGTGTTCACTTACGCGAACGATAATCTGAGCGTCTACACAGGGTACAAGAGCTCCGAGGTAATCGGATACACCTACCGGTTGTTTGAGCTGCATAATATTTCGGAATCACAGGTGGAGCAGATGATCCGCAAGCTATCGACCGGCGGTGTGTGGAGCGGAGAGACGGAGCTGAAGGCCAAGGAAGGTTCGCCGCTCTGGCTGCAGCTGACAATCATGCCTTATCTGAACGATGAAGGCCAGATCTACCAGTACATCCTGATTGCTAATAACGTCACCTCGATGAAGAATGTGCAGCAGGAGCTGGCGGAGACGCTGAAAAGCACGGAGCAGACATCCATGATGCTGGAGCTTAACAATCAGCTGAACCATGAGATCACTTATACGCTGGACAAGCAGGAATTCGCCGACAAGTTCAACAAATTCATGAACCGTCTGTACTCGTTCGACTCCAGTCTTTTCCTGCTGGTCAAGGATAAGATAGCGGTGGTCAAAGGGGTTCCGCCGGAGAATGTGGAGCGGTACATCGGTGAGGGCAGCAAGGAGATTCTGTACCGCCTGAGCGTGGAAAAGTCGTATATGGTGAAGCGGGTGGGCTCGGTCAGAGAGCAGGGGATCTCCGCCAATGAGGTGTATTGTTACGACTACTATACGACTGTGGTGAATGCTGAGGATGAGATTCTGGCGGTCTTCTGCGGAACCCGTATCGGGCATCCGTTCACGGAGGAAGAGACCAGCGAAATCCAGGGGATGATGAACCGGGTCGCCCTGGCCATTGAACGCCTGTTCATGTACGAGGAGATTGAGAATGGCCGCAAGCTGAATCAGGATATTGTGAACAATGTCAATGAGGGTATCCAGTTTGTCAGCACGGACGGTGTCATTCAGCATATCAACAAGGCCCTGAGCCAATTGTTCAGTTATGAGGACTGGACGGAAGGCATGCTGATTCCCAAGGAGCGCTGGATGGAGCACTTCACCCTCCGGGTGAATGAATCGGAAGAGCTGGGACGCTTCTACCAGAAAGCGATGTCTGAGCATACTGTTGAGTCCAGTGCGATGAAGTATTCTATCGGCAAGGAAAATATGAAGCATGTGGATGCCTATGCCATACCGGTCTTCCGCCGGGAGGTCCGGGTGGGGACGCTGTTCGTCCACCGGGACATTACCCGCGAGTATGAGCTGGATCTGATGAAGTCGGAGCTGGTCAGCACCGTCAGCCATGAGCTGCGGACGCCACTGTCGAGTGTACTGGGCTTCACGGAGCTGCTGCTGTCCAAAACCATGAAGCCGGAGAAGCAGCTGAAATATCTGGAGACGATTCATAAGGAAGCCAAGCGTCTGACGGAGCTGATTAACGACTTCCTGGACCTGCAGCGGATGGAGTCCGGCACACAGCTGTATAATGTGGAGAAGGTCAACCTTAGCGAGACGGTCCTGAGTGTCATCGATCAGTACAAGCTAAGCGGTACCCACCATATTCTTCTGGAGGACGAGGCGCTGAATCCCGAGGTTGAGGTAGACAAGGATAAGATTATCCAGGTGCTGACCAACCTGCTGAGCAATGCGATCAAGTTCTCGCCGGGCGCAGGTGAAGTGAAGGTCATGCTTCATAACGAACCGGGATCGATTATGGTACGGATTCAGGACCACGGACTCGGGATTCCGAAGAATCAGATCGGGCAACTGTTCCAGAAATTCCGCCGAGTGGACAATAGTGCATCCAAGCGGATTGGCGGTACGGGATTGGGCTTGGCCATCTGCAAGGAGATTATAGAGAAGCAGAAGGGAACGATCGGGATTGAATCCGTGGAGGGCGAAGGCTCGACGGTCTGGTTCCGTCTTCCGCTGATGCAGGCGGAGACCGGCCACCCGGAGGAGGAACATTCGTTAAGATGGAGCGCTGGCAAGGAGCAGAAGCCGGATGTGATGATTGTGGAGGATGATTACAGCCTGTCCCTGCTGCTCTCGGAGGAGCTGAAGGGCAAGGGCTTCCGGGTCACCCATCACTATCATCCGCAAAAAGCTTTTGACCAGGCTGTTAAAACGCCCTTCGTAGCGATCATTGTCGATCTGATGCTGGGCGATGAGCTGGACGGCTGGGATCTGATCCGCATGCTCAAGAACGATCCCCGGACCGAGAAGGTGCCGATTGTCATCTCCTCGGCGCTGGACAAGGACGATAAGAGCATGATGGATAATGTGCAGAAATATCTGACCAAGCCCTATCCGCCAGGCGAATTGTCGGGTACGCTTCAGGAGATTGTGGACATTCAGCTGAAGACAGGCGAGGTGCTGTTCCCGGATAACGGTGAAGCCGGGCATGGAGCGGCGCTTGGTGAGAGTTAGAGTGGGTGCTGAGTAAGTGCTGAGTGAGAGCTAGAGTGAGCGTATAGTGAGTGCTCAGTGAGTACATGGGTAGTGCAATAATAGGATTGATTAAAGTTATAGCGGAACAAGTCTCTTTCGGGGGGCTTGTTTTTTATATATTTGGGGGTTCTCTGGTGGGAAAGGGGCCAAATGTATCGGAAAAACCGTTACTACTTAGGTCGCTCTGTCGATAGAAAAAAGACAAAACTCGGGAGGTGAATGAGGTATGGATGTTAGCCTACAGTAAGTCCATCAGATAAGTAAGGGTGATCCTGAAATTTCAAGCTTCATCCAAATGCTCCTCGACCAAAATCGGGCCTTAACCGAACAGAATCAACACCTTCAAAAACTTGTAGACACACAAGCGAAGAGATTCTTATGCTGAAAAAACGAGTACATTAGTTGGAACGACAACTCGGACAGCAAAGTCATAACGGCATTAAACCCCCATCCAGTGACGGGCTTCGCAAGCCTCCGAATCTGCGGACACCTCCCGTTACGAATGCACTGGAAGATGAAATTCTATACTTCCAAGATCTTATTGGGGTGATTGAGAAGGACGGACGTTTCACAGGACTCCCCAAGGTGAAAGAACCCTTTAATTTGCTGAATGAAACCGTTGTGGACGATGTTAAACATATGCAGACTTCTACCGATCCTGATGCCAAAGCGGGCCACAAAAGCGCAAATTCCACATTTTCTGCGTACAAGACCCATATCGCGATGAGTGAAGAGCGAATCATTAAGGCAGTGACCCTTACCACGGGAGAACGAAACGACGGGAAGGAAACGAACAGTGCCTGAATGACTTTAAAGACTCCCCCTTTCCTAAACGATATTAGAGTAAGAAAGTATCTCATTATATGCTTGCTGTAAAATAATAACAATGATAAATTTACTATATTTAGAAAATAACGAATGATAGAATTATCTCATTCCAACGAGGAAGTAATTTTATGAATCGAAGTAAAAAGTTGCTAATGTCTCTTCTGATTTTAAGTCTTACAGCAATCCCAACCTCGGTATTTGCCGAGGATACTTCAACACCAGTAGATTTGGGGTTGCCGGATGTAAATGTCGTTCATCAAGAAACTCAGGAGGTTTCAGTCGACAAATTAGCGGGTATTTTAGATGTTGCACAGGATGCAATTGCAGAAGAAAGAGGTGCTGGAGTTAGTTTCGCAAGATCCTCTGATCAAAAAACCTATGATTACATTACATTTGATGATCAATATACGTATTTTTATGAAGAGGCGGCTAATGAAGAGCCGCAACTTATTGTTGTAGATAAAGCAGAAACGAACGTGGAAGATTTATTAATTTCCAATTCTGAAGAAAACACTTTTAAAACCGCTGCTACAAGTACAGGATTTATTACAGATGGAGTGGGAGGAAGGGTTAACGTAACAACTACTGGTTCTGCTGGAAGTTATCTTATGGGGCTTATGAGTCTTCCAGAAGCTAACTCAAGTGTTGTAAGTTTAGACCGACCGACGCATGTTGCTTTTAACTATGGAGGGTTTGAATATTCCTCTACCAATGCGAATGGTATCGGCTCTTGGGCAGCGGATATGGGTCTTGAACTTTATAATAACTTAGGACCAAGCTCAACTTCCTATGGTTGGAAGCCAGTAATTATTTTGAAAAAGAAGTTGCGTGCAACCATACCTAATGTTGATACTGGTTGGGATCAATATGGTACTTCGTTTGCAGCGGTTATGGTGAAGTACAGAACAAGAATGGATATAAACCTGGAACAAGCCCACTGATCTACTGGTGGTATAATTATAATGGCAAAGCAAGAATGAAGGTTGATGGATGGGCTATTTCACCCACATATGGTGGATACAGTCTTCAGGACACAAATCTTATCACCATATTAGAGTCCAGCGGTAGTTACAATATTCCTTCAATTAGCAGATGGAAACTATTATCAACTGTTGTTAGTAATGATGATACAGGGAAAAATCAAACAACTTTTTCAAGTTTGCAATTTAATGGTTCCCCACTTCCAAGCGGGGCAATCACAACTCCTCAGAATGATCAATCAAATGTTAATATAACAAGTAGTTCTTCCGTTCAAATTGTTGTAAATAGTAGTATTTATTGACTCTAGCAATATTTAACAACTATAATAATAGGCAATGGATTAAGATGATCATTGTCTATTATTTTTAAATTGGAGGCACATTATGAGAAAAATGAAAAAAATATTATTATCTACGACGGTTATTTTATTAGTATCAGGGGTAAGCAGTGTATTTGCTTCGCGAGAACATCCGAGTGTTTTTATAAATAACGAAAAAATGGATATTTATGCTAATGTAACTTCTCTTGGTACTACGCTTGTCCCTATGCGTCCAATCTTCGAAGCATATGGAATGACAGTGAAGTGGGATAATAGTAGCAAAACTGTTACTGCAACAAAAGATGATACTACAATTAAATTGACTGATAATTCATATGACGCTTATTTAAATGGGAAATTGATAAAATTAAATCAAGCACCTTCACTAGAACCAACCAGTAGTATTTTTTATGTGAATTTGAGATTTATATCTGAATCGCTTGGAGCAAAAGTAACCTGGAGTACAACAGCAGATGATGCTTCAATAAATATTAATTTCCCAAGTTAAACTTTACTGTTTAAAGAGGCTGTCCCAAAAGTAACCTAGCTGAGCCAGGCCTTTATCTTCAAAAGCTTAAAACTCAAAAAGCAGCGATTTTCCCGTTATTGGAGAATCGCTGCTCTGCGTTTTTGGTCATTTGCAGCTTGTTTTAATACATCATGGGCAAGTGAAAGCCAACCGACCTCGAGCGTCACTTTTTCGATACCGCGAAGCAGAAAACGCCGGAAGCCCCGGTTATTCTTCAGTTGTCCAAATACGCTTTCCGGCTCTGTCATTCGGTGAACGGCTAAGAGGTATCCTTCCTCGCTTCGCAGTATTTCCCGAGCCTGATTTTGGTACCGAAAGCGTTCCAAACTCACCACAACTTTCCGATTTCCGCTTGCCTTCGTGCAGCTTTCTTTTAGCGGACATCCTTCGCAGTTTTCACTTCGGTAATGAAGCTTCCGAATTTCGTATCCGCTCTCTAAGATTTCCTTGCTCTCTTTACGGAAATACAGCGTTTGTCCTGCCGGGCATGTCCAGCGATCCTCGGTTTCGTCGTACGCCCAGTTCTCAATCTTTCCGGCATTCGCTTTCCAGGCTTTGCTCTTTTCCTTGTGGTAGCTGCCGTATTTCACTACCGCCTGAATCTCTTTCTTTTCTAGGTAGGCGTAGTTTTCTTCGCTGCCGTAGCCAGCATCCGCGATGACGGTCTTTGGAAGTTTCCCAAGGATCTGTGCTTTTTCCATGTGCGGCTGTAAACAGCGCGTGTCGGTCGGTTTTTGATGTAGACTGTAGGCTAAAATAAACTGGTTTTCGGTCCCAATCTGTACATTGTAGCCCGGTTTTAGCTAGCCATTTCGCATGTGGTCTTCTTTCATTCGCATAAAGGTCGCGTCTGAATCTGTTTTACTGAAGCTATTTCGGTCACCAAACAGCTTTTGGTACTGTTCGTACTTCAGCAGTCGGGGAAGCAAATCTTTGCGTAACTTCCGTACTGCCTTTTTTAGGGGCTTGTCTTTCGGTTTTAGGGCAAGCTCAGCTTCAAGCTTTTGCACGGCTTGTTCGAGTTTCTTACTGCTCACTTCAGAACCTGAACCGAGTTCAACAAGATCTTTTCCTTGATTCTGCTGTTCTTTCTGCTCTTCTGCCGTTTCAATGTCAGCGAACAGGGCTTGCACCTTTTCCTGTAGTTTGGCTTTGTGTTTGCTGACCGCTTTGCCCCACACAAACGTATAGCGGTTGGAGTTCGCCTCCATTTTGGTTCCGTCCACAAAGTACTGCTCCAGTGAAACGTATTTTTCGTCAGCCAGAAATTGGAGCACGGCGGTAAATACAGTTTCGAGAATGGTCTTCATCCGCTGGGAACGGAAACGATTCAAAGTACGAAAGTCTGGCCGCAGCCGTCCGGCGAGCCACATGAAGAGGATGTTCTCCCGGACGGATTTGGCGATTTGACGAGAAGAATAAATTCGCTGGGTGTAGGCGTAAATGATGACTTTGGTCAGCATTTTGGGGTGGGAGCTGTCACGGCCGCCACCGGGGTAGGCCGCGTCAAAGATGGCGTTGTCCAGCCGATTGACAGCGGCATTCACGACACAAACGAGGTGATATTCTGGAATATCTTCTTCGAGATCCATTGGCAAGCAAAGTTGGTCCATGGTATATTGAATGTACAAAAGAAACCTCTCCTTTGAAATGGTTGTGTGGTAACTCCATTTTACCAAAAGAGGGGTTTCTTTTTTTGTGTTTTTATAAATATTGTGTCCATTTCCCGCTTAAACAGGGGAGAGAACGGAATGATTGTGGAAAAGCGATAGCGGTCGCCTTGGTCTTCGGATTTTCACCGCTAAGGGGAATGAAAAAAATCTGGAGAGCACAGCGATTGTAACAACGTTTCGTTCGCGGAGCGTCCTCACCGAGCACAAACGTCCATCCAGCTCCAAAACAAGGGGGGGCCCAGCCATTTCATGGCTTATGGGACATCCCCTCATTTTTAGCTAATTAAGTTTATTTACTGATTACTTACTTTAGGAGAATAGTTCATCGTTAAAATTTTAGGATGCTATGACATTTTACACGTATAACACTTTAAACTTTGGATTTAATTATGTGTTTCATTTGTTCAAATTGATCCTGATATTGAGAAGAGGTACTTCGTAATATACAATAATTGTTGAACTACTTCCTGATTGTTTCTATTATAGGTAACAACGGCATACAGGGTCTCCGTAATTGATTGTTGCTGGAATGAGGATACCTCACCTAACCAGATCGAGTGTAAAATTACCCCGCAAACCTCAATAACATAGAAACCTGTCCGTTGTTGTAGCTGAGGGTAGTTAATCCTCGCTCCCTATTGTTTTTTTATGAGAATTTCCTTGAAAGTTCCTTGTAGTCATTTTGATGAATATATTTCTTTTCTAAGAAAGGCTAGTTTTGCAGTGTCCTCTCAACCTGGGAGAACGTTTTTTTAGTTCACAAAAGGCGATCCTCTCGTTTCTTTGGTATCCCCACATTCCGATTGATAATAACCAAGCCGATAGTGATGTCCGAATGGTCAAGGTGAAGCAGAAAGTCTACGTTCCTTTCGAACAGAAGGCGTTGCGCTTTGGTTTGCCCGATTACGGAGCGTAGTATCCACATACATTAAACAACAACTTCAAGTCCTTTCCTCTCCTCTCTATCTCTTGCTTTTTCTGATAACCCTGTTTTGAAGTGAACTAAGTAGTAACGAAAAACCCGAACATAAGCAATATGCCGGTGAGAAGTAGAATTTTATTTAGGCGTTATGTGGCGTTATGTAAAATGAACTTGGGGAATGGACAGAGAGGGAAAACGTGACGGAAGAGAATTTTGGAACTGTAGGAGCGTTAGCGTCCGCCTGAAAGCTTTCCGTAGGAAAGCTAGCTTCGGAAGCATAAGCAGTCACCGGATTTCTACCGCAGATAGGGGTTTAAATTAAGAAATCTGGGGACAACAGCGGCTGGAGGGCCAAACATTCTTTGGAGTCACTCATCCCGGTACGAAAAACTTACAAGTACAATTTACATAGCGTGAACTTGTTCGTATCCCAGGAAAACTTGCTTTAGAGTGGACTCTAAGGTTTATAGTGAATATGAAGCAGCCAATCTAGCAGGAGTGAAAGGGAGGAATTGCGATGAAGTACAGTTATTTGGGTAAATCGGGGTTAAAGGTCAGCCAGTTGTGTCTGGGGACGATGAATTTCGGACCGGAGACGGAGGAGAAGGAAGCCTTCAGAATTATGGATGCGGCCCTCGATGCGGGAATTAATTTCTTCGATACGGCGAATGTGTACGGCGGCCAGGACCGGCGGGGCTGGACAGAGGAAATTATCGGCCGCTGGTTTCAGCAGGGTGGCGGACGGCGCGAGAAGGTAGTGCTGGCCACCAAGGTCTACAATGACATGTTCGACGAGCAGGACGGTCCCAATTCCGGCTCAGGCTTGTCTGCCTACAAGATCAGACGGCATTTCGAAGGCTCGCTGCGGCGCCTGCAGACCGATCATATTGAACTATATCAGATGCATCATATCGACCGGAACGTATCGTGGGACGAGTTGTGGGGCGCCTTCGAGATCCTGGTGTCCCAGGGCAAAGCCGACTATATTGGCTCCAGCAACTTCGCGGGCTGGCATATCGCTGCTGCCCAGGCGAAGGCGAAGGAGCGCCATTTCCTCGGCCTTGTCTCCGAGCAGCATCTCTACAACCTGCTGGAACGGACGCCGGAGCTGGAAGTGCTGCCGGCCTCACAGGAGCTGGGTCTTGGTGTTATTCCGTGGAGTCCGCTGGCCGGAGGCCTGCTGGGACGTAATGCGCTCGCTAAGACTGGGGTGCGCAGCGCCCGTTCAGCCAAGCTGGAGCAGCACCGCAGCCAGCTGGAGCAGTTCTCCACACTCTGCAAGGAACTGGGCGAGCATGAGGATCAGGTCGCTCTGGCCTGGGTACTGGCGAATCCGGCTGTGACCGCACCGATTATCGGGCCGCGTACGATGGAGCAGTTCGAGGACTCCCTGCGGGTGACCGAGATCACGCTGGATGAGGCCACGCTGAAGAAGCTGGACGAGATCTTCCCGGGACCGGGCAAGCCGGCACCGGAAGCGTATGCCTGGTAAGCGAAGCCAACGAATGTTAACCATGCCTGTGGTAAGCAGGGTTTGGAACCCAGCACATCCCGCAGTAGCTGAATGATACGGAATCATCTAACCAGTAACGGCCGGACTGTCCCTGAAGGGATGGTCCGGCTATATTTTTGTAAGTATCCAGATAAATGTGGTAGACTGATTCTGTGAGTTGAACAACTAGAGAAGATAGGGGAACTGCCGATGCTTTTTTATCTGATAGCTGTCCTCGTCCTGATGCTAGATCAGGCGACCAAGTGGATAGTGCGTACCCATATGGAGCTTGGGGAGATGCTTCCTTCCTGGACGCCGCATTTGCGGTTTATATACTATGAGAACAGCGGCGCGGCCTTCAGCTCATTCCAGGGGTTCGGGAAGTATTTTGCGATTGTGGCTGTGATTTTTGTAGCAGCAATCTTCTATTACCGGCGCCAGGGCAAAATCCGCGGCCCCCTGCTCGAAGCAGCCAGCGGCTTCCTGGTCGGCGGGGCAATCGGCAATGCCATCGACCGGGCAGTTTACCACCAGGTGACAGATTTCCTGGCCTTCGGGAATCGTGGCGGGATTATGAATCTGGCCGATCTGGCGATCAATGCCGGAGGCCTTCTCATTCTAATCTACCTGCTTGTGGACCATTTCCGGCACAGAGCAACCCGCAGACTATTATAAATGGCAGGCAAAGACGTCTCCGGTCTATCATTTTATCTAATGCAACTTATCATAATTAGTAATGAACCCGGCTAAATCAGAGCATTTTACTGTGATTTAGCCGGGTTTTGTGCATTTTATGCAAGTATTTACCTTTTAAAGAACATGATGCCTGTTATAAGATTCGTTGATCGTTTGCCGGTATTGTGTTAGCCTGAGTTCATGATATTAAGAGGAAAGAAGATTGCACGCTAAGGAGAGGTCGATATTGTTGCAACTACAAGTTACAAACAGTCCTTTTAATGAGAACCAGGCAGAGCTGCTGAATCAGCTTCTGCCCACGCTGACACCTTCACAGCAGGTATGGTTAAGCGGGTACTTATCTGCCCTGTCGCTGCAGGGTAACCAGGGATCAGGCGTTCAGGCCGTATCCCCCGCTGCTCCAGCAGTAGTAGCAGAGCCGGCAACAGCCGCTTCGCAGCAAGCATCGCGTGAAGTGACCGTATTGTTCGGCTCCCAGACCGGCAACTGCCAGCGGCTGGCTGTGAGCCTCTCCCGCAAGCTGGAGGAGCAGGGCTTCAAGGTCACAGTGTCCGCGATGAACAGCTTCAAGCCGAATGGATTGAAGAAGACAGAGAACCTGCTGCTGCTGGTCAGTACCCATGGCGAAGGGGAACCGCCGGATAATGCCCGGGCCTTCCATGAATTCCTCTACAGCAAAAGAGCGCCGCAGCTTCCAGGCTTGCGCTTCTCGGTACTTGCGCTGGGCGATACCTCCTATGAATTCTTCTGCCAGACCGGCAAAGACTTCGATCAGAAGCTGGAAGAGCTGGGTGCACAGCGGCTCAGCCCGCGTGTAGATTGCGACCTCGATTATGATGAGCCGGTGGCTGAATGGTTCGGCCAGGTCATCAGCGCGCTTAACGGTGCGCAGAATGCTGCAGGAATTGCGGATGCAGCGGTTCAGGCTGCGGAGAGCGCAGAGTCGCTGGAATCCGCTTATTCACGAAATCATCCTTTCCATGCCGAAGTACTGGAGAATCTTAATCTGAACGGCCGCGGCTCAGACCGCGAGACCCGCCATCTGGAGCTGTCGCTTGCCGGATCGAATATTACCTTTGAGCCGGGGGATTCCCTTGGTGTCTACCCCGAGAATCACCCGCAGCTGGTAGAAGATATCATTGCCGCTATGGGCTGGGATGCGAATGAACGTGTTCCGCTGAACAAGAAGGGGGAAGAAGGCACGCTGCAGGAGGCGCTGCTGCGGCATTACGAAATTACGGTGCTGACCAAGCCCCTCCTGGAACAGGCTGCCGGGCTTACCTCCGCACCTGCCCTTAAGGAACTGCTGACCCCCGGGCGGCAGCAGGAGCTGAAGGAATATATCCAGGGCCGGGATCTGCTGGATCTTATTCAAGACTACGGACCTTGGGAGGCTCCGGCCAGTCTCTTCGTGACCATCCTGCGCAAGCTTCCGGCCCGGCTCTATTCCATTGCCAGCAGCTACAATGCCAACCCGGATGAAGTACACTTCACGGTGCGGGCTGTACGTTATGAGTCACATGGCCGTGAGCGTTACGGCGTCTGTTCGGTACACTGTGCTGAGCGTGTACAGCCGGGTGCCACCTTGCCGGTATATATCCAGAACAATCCGAACTTCAAGCTGCCTGCTGATTCCAGTGTACCGGTCATTATGATCGGCCCGGGTACGGGCGTTGCCCCGTTCCGTTCCTTCCTGGAGGAGCGTGAAGAGCAGGGTGCTGAGGGTCCAACCTGGCTGTTCTATGGAGACCGTCATTTCGTTACAGACTTCCTCTACCAGACGGACTGGCAGCGGATGCTGAAGGACGGTGTCCTCAGCAGGCTGGATGTGGCTTTCTCACGCGACACTGAGGAGAAGGTATACGTACAGCACCGTATTCTGGAGCAGAGCAAGGAACTGTACCGCTGGCTGCAGGAAGGGGCGCATGTATACGTATGCGGGGATGAGAAGCATATGGCCCATGATGTCCACTCCGCCCTGATTACAGTGATCCAGGAGGAAGGCGGACTAAGCCCGGAAGCGGCTGCTGACTATCTGGAGACCCTTCAGCAGGAGCAGCGTTACCAGCGGGATGTCTATTAAGCGGGACCTAAGCGGAGAGGAGAGAATCAGCAATGGCAAACAATGAATCAGCGGTGAAGCCGATTGGCGGACCACCGAGTGATGTCGAACATATTAAGCTGGAGAGCAATTATCTGCGCGGGGCGCTTGTCGAGACCCTCAGCAATCCGATTACAGGAGGTCTGCCGGAGGATGACAACCGGCTGCTGAAATTCCACGGCAGCTACATGCAGGATGACCGCGATCTGCGCAGTGAGCGGGAACGCTCCAAGCTGGAGCCGGCTTTCCAGTTCATGCTGCGGGTAGTAGCGCCCGGCGGTGTGGCGTCTGCGGCACAGTGGCTTGTCATGGATGAGCTGGCCCATAAGTACGGCAACGGGACACTGCGACTGACGACGCGGCAGGCTTTTCAGATGCATGGGGTGCTCAAGTGGAATCTCAAGAAGACGATCAGAACGATCAACGACACCCTGATGACCACACTTGCGGCCTGCGGTGACGTGAACCGGAATGTGATGAGCGGTCCGAACCCGTATCAGTCGGAGGTTCATGCCGAGGTTCAAGAGTGGGCCAACAAAATCAGCGATCACCTTGCCCCGCGTACCCGCGCGTATCATGAGATCTGGCTGGACGGCGAAAAGGTCGTGGACAGCAAGGTGGTTGAGCCGATCTACGGCCCGGTCTACCTGCCCCGCAAATTCAAGATTGGCCTGGCGGTGCCTCCGTCCAATGATGTAGATGTATTCTCCCAGGATCTGGGCTTCATCGCCATTCTGGAGGACGGCAAGCTGGCTGGCTTCAACGTCTCGGTCGGCGGCGGTATGGGCATGACACACGGCGATACGAATACGTATCCCCAATTGGGCCGGATCATCGGCTTCTGCCGTCCGGAGCAGATGATTGATCTGGCGGAGAAGACGGTGACGATCCAGCGGGATTACGGCAACCGTTCGGTCCGCAAGAATGCCCGCTTCAAGTACACGATCGACCGGCACGGGCTGGACTGGTTCAAGGGAGAGCTGCACGACCGGCTGGGCTGGACGCTGGAGCCGGCGCGCGGCTATCACTTCGATCATAATGGTGACCGTTATGGCTGGGTGAAAGGGATGGACGGCAAATGGAACCTGACGCTCTATATCCAGAGCGGACGGATTCAGGATCAGGAGGGCTACCCGCTGATGACCGGCCTGCGCGAGATTGCCAAGATTCACAGCGGAGACTTCCGGCTGACCCCGAACCAGAACCTGATTATCGGCGGAGTGACCCAGGCGAAGAAGCGTAAGATTACGGAGCTTGCCAAGCAATACGGGCTGACAGACGGAGCCCATCATTCCGCACTGCGCAGAAGTGCGATGTCCTGTGTGGCGCTTCCGACCTGCGGGCTGGCCATGGCGGAGGCGGAACGTTATCTGCCGCACCTGCTGGATAAGCTGGAGGTTATCATTGATGAAGCCGGGCTGCGGAATGAAGAGATTATCATCCGTATGACCGGTTGCCCTAACGGCTGTGCCAGACCGGCGCTCGGCGAGATTGCGTTCATCGGCAAAGGTCCGGGCAGGTATAATATGTACCTGGGAGCAGGCTTTACCGGAGACCGGCTGAACAAGCTGTACAAGGAGAACATTGACGAGCAGGAGATTCTAGACACCCTCGGGCCGATTATTCATGGTTATGCCAAGGAACGCATTGCTGGTGAACACTTCGGGGATTATGTGATCCGCAGCGGATATGTCAAGGCGGTTACCTCGGGACTCAATTTCCACGACTGACCGCAGCCGCTTATTGAGGAAGAACGTTAGGCATGAGCCTGTTTTCTGCTTTTTTTTGGCGGAAGACAGGCTTAATTGTTGTGCGGATTTGGATTTTTGGCAATTTCCTTACAGAAATTGGTCGAGAAAGCCCACTCCTTTAGGGTTGGGATGAACCGTCTTTGTTCAATAAACATCCTTATGTTGTAAAAATTGTACTAAATGAGCGCGTGTTCTTGTAGCAGTTAAATTGTTTAAATGCTACAATCTAGGTATGAGACAAGCTTACAGAAATACCAAAACAACCGTATCCTTCATTAACTATCATTTTGTTTTTTGCCCTAGATACAGACGTAAAGTGCTAGTCGATCAAGTCGAGATTCAGTTTAAGCAAATCGTTACAGAGATATGTGCCGAACAGGATTGGCAGCTATTAGCAATGGAAGTCATGCCTGATCATGTGCATATTTTTCTAAACGCACTGCCCACCGATTCTCCTGCAGAACTGATGGCGAAACTCAAAGGAATCACTTCCCGGCGCCTCCGTGAACAATTTAAGCACTTGAACCACTTGCAATCCCTCTGGACTCGTTCATACTTGGTCAGTACGGCAGGGAACTTTTCAAGCGAAACGATCAAACGATATGTTGAGGGACAAAAAACAAGGGGGTGAGACTCTGCAAACCGTAACGATTCAAATCCGCATTTTTCCACCCCGTCCGTCTATATTAGTAGATATGGGGGGCGAATATATTCGAACCGTCAACGAATTAACGGAGCAAGCTGAAAGGTCTGGAACGTTTCCGAAACTAACTTCAAAAACCGTTCATGCCAATCTACCCTCTGCCGTAAAGAATCAAGTGATGCGAGACGCCAAAAGCCTATTTCAGCGGTTCAAGAAAACGAAGAAGCGACCTCTTCTCCAAAAGAGGGTGTACTACGTGAACAATCAAAATTATACGATTTGGGGCAACAACATTTCGTTCCCAGTAATCCTGGATGGAAAAGTACAACGTCTTGTGGTTCCTGCGCTTCTTTCGGATCGGGAGCGAGACATCCTTTCGAATGGGAAGCTTGGACTTCTGCGCGTGGTTCAAAAATCAGCGAAATGGTTTGTTCAAATTTCAATCGAATGCCCCACTAAGCCAGCCGATGGTCATGAAGTGATGGGAGTTGATTTAGGCTTGAAAGTGCCTGCTGTTGTCGTAACTTCTAGCGGGAAGACCACATTTTGCGGAAACGGACGTAAAAACAAGTTTGTTCGCCGTAAGTACCGTAGCTATCGCCGCAAATTAGGAAAGCTTAAAAAGTTATCCGCGATCCGTAAACAGAACGACAAGGAACGTCGTTTTATGAAAGATCAGAATCACAAAATCAGCCGCCAGATCGTGAATATGGCGATTCAAGAAAAGGTGTCTGTCATCAAGCTGGAGAAACTGACTAAAATTCGTAAGACGACAAGAACAAGTCGTAAAAACGCTAAAAATCTGCATCAATGGTCGTTCTATCAGTTGCAAATGTTCATCGGATATAAGGCGGCACTTGCTGGAATCCAAGTGGTTGAAGTGAATCCGGCATACACCTCGCAAACCTGTCCCTCTTGTGGACAGCGGAACAAAGCAAAGGATCGAACGTATCAGTGCGACTGCGGTTATACAGCACATCGGGATCGAGTCGGTGCAATCAACATCATGCGTCAACCTGTGGCAGATGGTAACAGTCTACCAGCCTAGATAGCTATAAGCTCTGATCTAGGATGGGCGAATGAACTCGCCCTTAACTTAGCAGTAGAACAAAGCGGAAACGGATGCGCCTGCTAACTAGCTAAGAATCCCGCCCTTTAAGGGTGTGGAAGTTCAAATAATATAGAGTAGCAATACACCATTATAACCAAGAGCCATTATATATAGTGAGTAATGGATTCTGTACAGAAGAGGCGAATTGAATGATCATTATGAAATCGATGGAAGAGATTGAGAAGATGCGGGCAGCCGGTAAAATCCTGGCGGAATGCCACCGGCAGATTGCCGGGTTGATCAAGCCGGGAATTACGACCTGGGAGATCGACCAGTTTGCCGAGAAGTTCATCCTCTCCCAAGGAGCAACCCCGGAGCAAAAAGGCTATCACGGTTACCCGTATGCCACCTGCGCATCTGTGAATGATGTCATCTGTCATGGCTTCCCTAAGCATGAGGAGCTGAAGGATGGAGATATTGTAACGATTGATATGGTAGTCAACCTGAACGGCTGGCTGGCGGATTCGGCCTGGTCCTACGGGGTGGGTACAATTAGCGAGCAGGCGGAGAAGCTGCTGGCGACAACCAAGGAATCTCTGTTCAAAGGCATCGAGCAGGCTGTAGCCGGCAACCGTATAGGCGACGTAGCGCATGCTATCCAGGTCTATGCCGAATCTAACGGCTACTCCGTCGTCCGGGACTTCATCGGCCATGGGATTGGCTCCGAGATGCATGAAGCGCCTGAAGTGCCTCATTACGGCCCGGCCGGCAAAGGCCCGCGGATTAAGGAAGGCATGGTGTTCACCATCGAGCCCATGCTCAATACCGGCAGCTACCGGACCAAGGTAGATGCCGACGGGTGGACTGCGCGGACCATTGACGGAGGTCTGTCGGCCCAGTATGAGCATACATTGGCGGTCACCCCGCAGGGCACGATTATTTTGACAGAGCTGTAAATGGCTTGAGTGGATACAGATCCGCTTGACGCAGCAAAGGCAGGGCCGTCCATGGAGGACAGTCCTGCCTTTGCTGCAGCTTCGCCTGAGTTAATCCGTAATATTGCGTGTGTAGTACTCGATGATGTCCTTGCGGCGGATGATGCCGAGGAAGATTCCGCTGTCGTCCACTACGGGAACGAAATTCTGGTCAGCAGCCAGGGTCAGCATATCCTCCATCTGCGCGTGGATCTCGACGCTCTCGTTATGCACATGACGCTGAATGGTGCCGACGGTCACCTCGTTCATATTCGCGAAGCTCAGACCGTCGGTGTTCTTCAGCTTCCATAGCAGATCGCCCTCCGACAAGGTCCCAACATATTTACCGGCATCGTCAATAATCGGAATGGCCGAATAATAATGATTCTCCAGCTGTTCCAGCGCTTCCCGCATGGAGATCGAGGAGGTAATGTACGCAACCTGATCCTTGGGCAGCAAAAATGAGGATATTTCCATAGGTTAGTCTCCTTTACAGTAGGATGAAGTACATAACGTTATTACAATTAAAACATAGAACAGGATGTAAGCGCATTAAAAATCAGGTTACAACTTTGAAATGTTACGGTTAGGCTGCGGTTATGAAGCCATACAAAAAAGGATATGCGGTCCTTTCAGGGGAAGAACCGTCATATCCTGAGTCACTTTTGTGTACTAGAAAAGGGTAGGAAATCAGCCGTTCTGGCCGTTGTCATGGCTGAGCTGCCAGTGGATACCGAATTTGTCCTTCAGGTTCCCGTAGGCCTTGCTCCAGAAGGTCTGCTGCAGCTCCATGCTCACAGTACCGCCTTCTTTGAGCTTATTGAACCATTCCGTAATCTTCGCTTCATCCGTATGAAGCAGCGACAGGCTGATATTATTGCCTTCCGTGAACGGCATGCCGGGGAACACATCAGAGAACATCACCGTGCTGCCGGCAATCTGCAGTCTGGCATGCATCACGAGAGACTTGGCCTCCTCGGGCAGAGGATGGGACGGATCAGGCGGAGCTTCGCCGAATGTCATAATATGCGGAGCTTCTGTACCGAATACTTCTGCATAATACTCTACCGCTTCCCGGGTATTGCCATTGAAATTCAAGTACACATCAATTGCCACAGCCTTCACTCCTCAAGAGTTAATTATGGGACAAGCACCACGTTACGGTCACATTGTATCATGTGCCTGTGCATTTACAAATATTCGGGGTGTGTACTGTGCCGGTCCAGATCTTGTGGGGATCACTCCCTTGATCCGGGAGGCGTTTGATATACATATTGCCGCGAATTATTCGGCGCACAGCCCCCGCACAGATGCTCCATACGTCATGGAAGTGGACGGTGGGGCATTTTTTTGTGTGCGGCCAGCAGGAATAAACTGGAGTGTTATCGAATATTAGCGATTATCAACAAATTTCGACTTTTCAACTACATACATAAGCGGGGTTTTGCACAATGAAAACATGGAAAAAGACAGCATTCTTGATCGTTACCTTCGGACTTATCTTTCTGCTCCCGTTACTCGGCAGTCTGGCGAAATGGAAGGGGATGCCGCCCGGTTACGGGGATTTCCCGGCTCAGAAGGTCGAAGCTGACCCCGGGTTCAGCCTGCTCTATTTCTCGCTCGCCTGCGTCGTGGCCCTGATCATCACACTGGTCCTGGTATTCCCCGGATGGTTCGGCTTCAAGAAGACGGAGGAGGCACCCCGGAAGGCGGGGGCGGCCACCTCTTTCCCTGTCTGGTTCTGGTGGAGCCTGCCGGTGTTTGCGCTTAGCTGGTTCCTGATGTGGGCCCGGGTGAAGCTGTTTATCTCACTGGAGCATTACACGTTTGTTCCCCTCTGGTGGTCCTTTATTCTGATTCTGGACGGGCTGGTCTACCGGAGAAATCATGGAGCCTCGATCATCTCGCGTAAGCCCCGGGTGATGCAGCTGCTGGCGGTGGTGTCCTGCTTCAGCTGGTTTGCTTTTGAATACCTGAATTTCTTCGTCCTGGAGAATTGGTATTACCCTAATAATGAAGTGTTCTCTAACTTCGGCAATGTGTTCTGGTTCTCCTTATCCTATACCACCGTTCTTCCGGCCATCTTCGAATGGTATTTACTCCTCAAGACCTTCCGTCTGTTCCGCAACCGTTATAGCCATGGGCCTAAGCTGAACGTATCACGCATGTGGCTGATCATCTATTATATTCTCGGGCTGATCCTGGCCTTCGGCATGGGCTATTATCCGTACCTGCTGTTCTGGGTGCTGTGGGTTGCGCTGGTTCCGATGCTGTCCGCAGCGATGGCGCTTGCCGGTTACTGGACCCCCTTCACCCCGGTGAAGAACGGAGACTGGTCTAAGGTGATTCTGGTGGGGCTGGCTACTCTGTTCAACGGCTTCTTCTGGGAGTTCTGGAACTTTGGCAGTGAATGGTTCCATGATGATGCCCCCACCAACCCGAATTATTGGAAATACTCTGTGCCTTATCTGGACAAGTTTCATATTTTTTCCGAGATGCCGGTTCTGGGGTATTTCGGTTATCTGTTCTTTGGGCTGAATTGCTGGATTATCTGGCTGATTGCTGCCTATGTATTTAAATTCAATGCCGATATTGAGGTTACGGAAGAACAAGGCTAAAGGTGGAGTACAATGATTGCTAATGACCATTATCAGGTCCTGGAGACCATTTCAGATAATCCGATAAAAGCTGTATACCGCTGCACAGAGGCTTCTTCTGCAGAAACGGTCATTCTCAAGGTGTTGAAATCGGAATTTGCCGGAACCGAAGCGGTGATGCGCTTCAAGCAGGAATATAAGCTGCTTACTGAGCTTAGCACCACCACAGAAGGGGTTATCCGTCCCCTGAGGCTTGAAGAGCAGAACGGTCTGTATGTCATGGTCCTTGAGGATATATGCGGACGTTCGCTGAAGCGGATTCTGGCGGAGGAGCAGCCGGGGGAGGAGGATTTACTGAGACTGGCGGTCAAGGTTGTGGATATTCTCGGCTCCATCCATGAGCAGAACGTGATCCATAAGGATATCAAGCCGTCGAATATCATCTGGAACCGGGAGCGGGATATTGTCCAGGTGATTGATTTCGACCTTGCGGTGAAGCTGTCCAAGGAGAGACGGGATTTCCAGAACAGCGGCGTGCTGGAGGGCAGTCTGCTGTACATCTCACCGGAACAGACCGGCCGGATGAACCGGAATATTGATTACCGGAGTGACTACTATTCACTGGGTGTCGTCCTGTACGAGATGATGACCGGCCTTATGCCGTATCCATCGTCCGAGATGCTGGAGCAGATCTATTCCATTATTGCGAAGGAAGCCGTCTCTCCTTACCATGCAACCGGAGGCAGGGTTAGCAGGGGCTTGTCGGCAGTCATTATGAAGCTGATGGAGAAGTCGTCTGAGGACCGGTACCGCAGCGCTCACGGCATTAAGGCCGATCTGAAGAGATGCCTGGCCGGGCAGGCGGATTTCGTGATTGGAACGGAGGATCTCCTGAACACCTTCCGTATTCCGCAAAAAATAGTCGGCAGACAGCAGGAGCTGTCCACCCTGGAGGCGGCCTTCCGCAGCAGCGTTAACGGGAGTTCACAGGTTATGCTGGTCTCCGGTGATGCAGGTGCAGGTAAAACAGCACTGGTCCATGAGCTGCACCGGACGATCAGCCGGGAGAAGGGGCTGTTCGCGGAAGGGAAGTTCGACCAGTACAATAAGAACATTCCGTACAGTGCGCTCATTCAGGCCTTCCGCAGGCTGGTCAGCCAGCTGCTGGAGGGCCCGGATGAGGAGTATAAGCGTGAGATCAGCCGTTCGCTTACCCGATTGCTTGGCGGCAACGGCGGTGTAATTACGGGATTGATCCCTGAGCTTGCTACCTGGATCGGGATTCAGCCAGAGCCGGAACCGCTGAGTCCGGCTGAGGAGACGAACCGGTTCTTCCTGACCTTTGCCAAGTTCGTGCAGGCCATAACGTATCCGGACCGGCCGCTGGTTCTCTTCCTGGATGATGTCCAGTGGGCGGATTATTCCAGCCTGCAGCTGGTGGAGAAGCTGGTGCTGGATAACCATTTGCAGCGGATGTTTGTAATCTGCTCCTTCCGGCAGAATGAGATCCATGAAGGTCATCCCTTGTTCGCCGCGATGGCCAAGATCGGCAAAAACCGTGAGGTTGGACGTATTCATCTTCAGCCGCTGCAAGAAACAGATGTACAAAGCCTTGTGGCGGACACGCTATACAGCAGCATGGAACGCGTTGAAGGAATTACCGGACGGTTATATAAGCGGTCCAAGGGGAATTCCTTTTTCCTGACGGAAATGCTGAAGGATCTTCACCGGCGCGGGATTATCTACTTCGATAAGCGGAACGGGGAATGGAGCTGGAGCCTGGAGGAGCTGGAGGCGCTGCCGGTCCACGACAGTGTGGTGGATTTCCTGGTTGGACAGCTGCAGCATCTGCCGGAGGAGGTCCGCCATATTCTGATGCTCAGCTCGGCGGCCGGCAGTGTGTTCGATTACGGGATGCTGACGCTGATCGGAGAAGAAGCGCCGGAGGTGATTGCGGCTGCGGTTACCCGGGCGGTCCAGGAAGAATATATCGTCCCTGCCGACCACAAGTACGCTATATTCTCGGCTACACTTGCTGAATCCGGCCGCGAGGCTGCGCAGGTAGGCATCCGGCTGAAATTCGCCCATGACCGGATTCAGCAGGCCTTCTACCAGCTGCTTGATCCTGAACGGGGGAAGAGACTTCATCTTAGTATCGGCCGGCTGCTGCTGCGGAATCTTGGAGAGGAGGAGATCGAGGACAAGCTGGTCGATATCGCAACCCATATTAATAAAGGGCTGGAGTTAATCACCGATAGCTCGGAGGCGCGTGAGATCGTCGCTCTGAATCTGAGGGCAGCCTATAAGGCCAAAGCAGGATACGGGTATGATTCGGCCTTCTTACTGCTTGAAGCGGCAATGGAATTGCTCCCGGAGCAGATCTGGAGTACAGACCCGGGGCAGGCGGCGGGGATCTACAGGCTGTATGCGGAATGCAGCTATCTCACTCATCATATCGGTCAGGGGGACCAGGCTTGCCGTCTGCTGCTGGAGCAAACTACGGAGCGGATGGCTATTGCGGAAATCTATGAGATGCAGACCAATCATTATATGTACCTCGGTATGATGCCCGAGTCGATTGCTTCAGGGAGACGGGGGCTGAAGGCGCTCGGAATTAAGATTCCGGCTAAGGTTGGAATGCCCGCCGTCCTTAAGGAGCTGCTGGTCATTAAGGCTGCGCTGCGGAGGAGAACGCCGGAGACGATTTTTGCACTGCCGGAGATGCAGGACCCGGAGATGAAGCTGGTTATGCGGCTGCTGATTAACTTTATACCGCCTGCATTTATCTCCGGGGAGACCTCACTGTTTGGTCTGGTGGTGCTGAAGAAGGTGGGCTTGACGCTGAAATACGGCAACTCCCCGGAGTCGGCGCTCGCTTTTATCGGCTATGCCATGCTCTTGTCCGGCTTCGGCGATACCCGGGGGGCCTTCGCTTATGGACGTCTCGGGATCAGAATTAATGACAAATTCAATGATCTGCAATGGAAAGGCGCGGCGCATGTCCTGTATACGCTGTTCAGCCATGCCTGGACCGAGCCTTGGGATACGCTGCAGGACTGGTTCGGCACCTCCATTGAAGCCAGTCTGCGGACAGGCGATCTGCTCTATCTGGCCCATTCCGCCTTCTATGTGAATCTCTGGAATCCGTCGATGGACATCCCGGCTTTGCTTCAGGAGAACGAGCGTACGATCTCTATGATTGAGAACACGAAGTACAGGGAGTCGCTTGCCACAGCGCAGCTGGCCCGCCAGTATTACCTCAGTCTTGCCGGAGAGCTGCCGGACCGCACCTCTTTCAACAATGAAGCCTTCAGTGAAGAGGTCTATCTGCACGAATTGCAGGAAGCGAGGTATTACTCGGGAATTGCGATCTATTATATTTACAAAATGAAGCTGCTGTTTCTCTACGAGAAGCATGATGAAGCGCTGGAGTATATCGAGCGGGCCTATCCGATTATCGGGACGCTGGCCGGTTCGGCTTTTATGGAAGAATTCGCGCTCTACACCTTCCTGAATCTCGCTTATGCTTACAAGGATTTGGGTGTGAACGGC
Source organism: Paenibacillus sp. FSL H8-0122 (assembly GCF_038005345.1). NCBI lineage: Bacteria > Bacillati > Bacillota > Bacilli > Caryophanales > Paenibacillaceae > Paenibacillus > Paenibacillus sp. FSL H8-0122. Next base: position 2,046,559 of record NZ_JBBOTB010000001.1, read on the forward strand.
AAGCGGAAGGCCAGGTCCAAAATGCGCAAGGAGCTCGGCCGGGTACGCAAATGGGCCAGCAATGCACCGGGAACCTTCCGCCAGCATGAATATCTGATGAGGGCCGAATGGTCCCGGATCTCCGGGAACAGCACGCGCGCAGGCTATTATTATGATCTGGCAATTGAGGCCAGCGAGCAGGGAAGCTTCGTCCGCTATAAGGCACTCTGCAACGAGCTGGCGGCCCGGTACTATATGGACAAGGGCTTCAACGAGTTCGCTGCCTATCTGCTCAGACAATCCGAATACTATTATTCGGTCTGGGGCGCCAAGGAGAAGATCGTGTTCATCAAGGAGCGATACCCTGCTCTGGACCAGAAAATCAGCACCAAGGAGTTCATGCACGGCAGGACGGTGACCGATTATACTGAGAGCATTGATCTGAATTCCATCATTCTGGCTTCACAGGCCATCTCCAAAGAAATTGAGCTGAACCACCTGCTGGAAGCGCTGATGGAGATTGTGATCAAGAATGCCGGGGCGCAGCGGGGCTGTATCCTGATGACCTCCAAGGCCAATCTGTTGGTCGAAGGAGAATATAAAGCGGACACAGACCGGATCTCTGTGGCGATTCATGAGTCGCATCAGCTGGACAATCTGCCTGCTGCGATCATCAAACAGGTGGAGGAGAGCCGGGAGAGTCTGATCTACAATGATGCCTATTCCGAGACTCCATTCGTGAATGATCCTTATATTGTGAGACAGCAGCCGAAATCGATGGTCTGCATGCCGCTGATTAACCAGAATAAGACGATTGCCATCATCTATTTGGAGAATAATCTGGTCACCGGCGTATTCACCGAGGAACGGATGAAGATTATCAATCTGCTGTCCAGAGAGATGGTCTTCTCGCTTGAGAATGCCAGTCTGTATAATGAGCTTGAGCGCTCTGAGGAGAAATACCGCCAATTAGTCAACAACCTGCAGGACGGGGTATTCGTGGTCCAGGATATGCGGTGTGTCTATGTTAATGAGGCGCTGGAGCAGATGCTGGGCTATGAACCGGGCGGGATGCTGGAGCAGCCCTTCGGGAATTTCGTTACGCCGCCGGAGCGGGAGAAGGTGATGCATTATTATGCCAGACGAGTCGAGGGCAAGCAGGCACCGGAAGAGTATGAGACTAGGCTTTTGCATAAGGATAAGTCGCATGAAGTTATCGTCATTCACAAGGTTGTCCGGATTATGTATCAGGATAAGCCGGCGATTCAGGGAACGATCAAGGATATTACCGAGCGGAAGAAGGCGGAAGAGGAGCTGCGGCGCCACAAGGAGCATCTGGAGGAACTGGTAGCCGAGCGGACGAAGGAGCTGGAGTTCAACAACGGGGAGCTGAGCAAATATATCGGACTGATTGAAAAGATCTCGATCACCGATGAATTAACCGGGCTGTACAACCGCAGATACTTCAATAAGCTGTTCCTGGATGAAGTGGACAAGGCTGCTGCAGGCAAACGGTATTTAACCTACCTGATGCTGGATATTGATTATTTCAAAAAATTCAATGATACCTACGGACATTATGAAGGCGATACGGTACTGCGCAGAATCGGCGGGGTACTGAAGGAGCTGGCTGAACAGGCGGATGGAACCGCGTTCCGGCTGGGTGGTGAAGAATTCGGCATTGTGGCCGCCGGACTTACCCCTCCAGAGTCCCGTGTGTTCGCCGAATTGATCAGACGAAGCATTGCGGAGCTGGGGATTCAGCATGACCTAAGTCCGGAATACGGAAGAATTACCGTCTCTATCGGCGTAGCCGCCGTGCTGGTGGACGGTCTGCGCGAGGAGGATATCTACAAGCTGGGTGACGATGCACTGTATCAGTCCAAGGCGGAAGGGCGCAACTGTGTTACATTGTTCAAGCGATAAGATTCAAGTGATAAGAGATGTACATAAATAAATAGAATTAGGGAGCTGTTGAAGCAATGAATACCGAACACGAATCCGAACAGGAATCAGGACAAGCATCAGAAATGGACCAGCTGCGGAAGGCGCTTGAAGTATCTTTGCCCTTGGTGCAGCGGCTTTTCCCGCTGGATGTAATGTTTGCTTTGGCAGATCGGGACAAGTTCATTTATTATCTGCAAGGGAAGGAATTGAAAGCCAAGATTGAATTGGGTTCTCCAGTACCGCCCAGCGGAGGAATCCGGGCTGCTCTGGAGAGCGGGGAGGAAGTCAGCGCTACGATTCCAAGAGAGATCTACGGGATTCCTTTTAAATCGTCATCCATGCCGATCCGGGACCGGAACGGGGTGGTGACAGGTGTGTTCACGATCGGAATCAGCCTCAGTAATCAGGTAACGCTCAGCGATGCAGCGAATGCTCTGGCGGTAACCTCCGACGAGATCAGCTCGACCTCGGTAGAGATTGCGGGAACGGCCTCGGATCTGGCGAATACTGTAGGGGATCTGAAAGAGCTGGGCCAGAAGGTGGTTGAGGATCTGCAGCAGACGGACGAGATTCTCGATTTCATCCGCAAGGTGGCAGACAACTCCAATCTGCTCGGGCTGAATGCAGCGATTGAAGCGGCTCATGCCGCTGAGCATGGACGGGGCTTCGGTATCGTGGCCCAGGAGATCCGCAAAATGTCGGTATCCAGTGCTTCATCGGCGAAGGATATTGCCGGCATTCTGCAGATGATCAAGCAGAAGATTAACCAGATGGATGCCGTGCTTACGGATTGTCTGGCGCAAAGCGAACGCCAGGCCGCAGCCACAGAGGAGATCACCGCCTCGATGCAGCAGCTTGCAGCCTCCGCCGTGGAGATTGAGAGTATCGCTCGCCTGATCTAATCCGCACCTGACTCTAGTGTCAAAGGGTTCCTCCCCCGCATATAGTATCTGGACGAATGCCCAGTGTTAATTAAGGCTACAATCCAGTCTGAGGAGGAACAAATCATGCTAGATCCAGTATTGCAGGCACCGGACCTGAAGCTTGCCGCCGATTCTAACCAGGTGCTTAATTATAAGCGGGATGCGAACAATTATATTACGCAGCTTTTTGCCGAGCAGCTGCCGGCGATACGTAACGGGTTCTTCAATGCACATATGAGCAAGGGCTTCATTGTCCAGCCGCACTGGCACACGAACGTGACAGAGATGATCTTCGTGATTAGCGGAGAGCTGATTGCCTCCGTGTTCGATCCGTTCACCCAGAAGCTGATGACCTATCATCTGAAGGCCGGACAAATTGCTGTCTTCCCGCAGGGCTGGTTCCACTGGATTCTGGCCGAGAGTGAACAGGCCCATTTCCTGGCGATCTTCGATGCGCCGACACCGGATATTGTGTATGGTTCAGACTTCCTGCGGGCTGTTCCCGCAGAGGTCATCCAGCGCGCCTATTGCATCAATGAAGAGGAATATGCCAAGGCCGTGGCTCCGCTGAAGGAATCGATTATTCTTGGACCGCCTCCGGGCTGCACTGTTGCAGGGTCTGCCGGGGGAATGAACATAGCCCCGCCCGCCAAAAGCATGCCCGCCTACGCAGCCCAGCAGCCCGCCGCAGCTTTCTATCCTTATCCGATGTATCCCCGCCGGTAGGCGGCGGCTACATTATATTAATGATCTAAAAAGAAAAAGCAGGCCAGGGAGGAATTCCTTGGCCTGCTTTTCTAATGGATACAGGGTATGCGCGGTTTATTTCGCTTCTTCCAGCTTGTGGTTAAGGTCTTTATACTGTCTCAGCAGTCCGGACAGTGCCTGCTTAATGGCTGCTGCATCTGCGGAATGTGCAGCCTCTGCCAGTGCAGCCTGCTCTTTGAATAAGCCGTCGATATACGATGCATGTAAGGTTACCACATTGGCAAGCTTGCCGGATTCCAGATGGTTAAGCCCCGCTAATGTGAGGTTTACGGCTCCTAATTCAAAAGGGACTGCCTTAGCTTGGACCCCTGTTATTCCGGATGCCGTCACAGCTGTAAGGGGAGTCGTTTCTGCGTCCGTCAATGTTCCAGGCATGGCTAATTGCACGTCCACAATGCCAGCTTGTTCTGTCCATGGAGCAGCAGACATCGGCGTGGTGAGAACCACGTTAAGCGCCTTCGTGCTTGTCAAATCATGGTAGCGGCTGAGCGTATCCCGCCAGTCCTGGGATGTTTCCGGTGCATAGCTGTTCACCAGTGCCAGAACCTGCGGTTCAAGCAAGGGGCGCAGCTCACTGCCATTTGTGGATGCAGCGGCCATGCTTATAGTGGCAGTGGGTCCCTGTACTGGGGGCGAAGTGATTCCCGTATCCGCGAAGACCGGGGTGGCGATACTGGACAGCAGCAGGGTGGATAGAGCCATTCTTTTTACGATTAGACGATTCATGTACGAACACTCCTTCAGGTGGTTTGTCTTACAGCTCTCACTATAGCGGGCTTCTGTGGCAGGAGAGGGTCAGCAATGTGGAAAAACAATGGCAGTGCCCTATCCCGCTCCGCCGCTTGCTATAATGGTGAAGAGACAAATCACGGAGGTTACCTGGATGAACAATCAAACGGTCATTGCTGTTGTGGACGATGACGAGAATATACGCAATCTGGTGGAAGCTTATTTACATAAGGAGAATTACAGGACAGTTGGTCTTGGAAGTGCCGAGGAGGCGTGGGATTTATGGAGGAATGATCCTCCCGCCATGTGGGTGCTTGATATTATGCTTCCGGGAATGGACGGTTATGAGCTGTGCAGGCGTATCCGTGATGAGGCGGAGGTGCCGATTATTATGATCTCTGCCAAAGATAATGAAGTGGATAAAATCCTGGGTCTGGAGCTTGGCAGCGACGATTATCTCGTCAAGCCCTTCAGTCCCCGTGAGCTGGTAGCCCGGATTAACCGCCAGCTGAAACGGTGGGAGCGCCTTCACTCTTCCCGGTCTGCGGCTGTTCTGCCTGCTGTGCATTCAGGGATAGAGCTGGGCAGTCTGCTGCTGCATCCCGAGGAGAGAAGATCCTTCTGGCAAGGAGCTGAAGTGGAGCTGACCAGCAAGGAATTCCTGATGCTGATGGTGTTTGCGGGAAGTCCGAACCGGGCCTTTACACGCGAAGAGCTGCTGGGCCATGTCTGGGGAGAGGATTATTTCGGCAGCGACCGTGCTGTCGACCATCTGATCAAGCGCATCCGCAAAAAAATGGACGGCCTGCCGCTGGAATCGGTCTGGGGCCACGGCTACCGTATGAGAGGGGTGCAGGAATGAAGAGGATGGCGGAAAGGCTAAACCTGCGGATGAAAAAGCTGAAGCTGGTGCATCAGATCAACGTTGCTTTTGGGCTGACTCTGCTGCTGGTCCTGTCCATCACGGGAGTGATGATCCACTATGTGCTGATGGATCATTTCATCGGCACGGAGCAAGAGGGATTAAGGACGCTTGGCGCTTCCCTGACCGCGACTCTGCAGCAGCCTCCATTCGCGGAAGGGGGGGCATTCTCATTGGGAAAAAGCGAGCCGCTTACGGCTCCATATCCTACGCTCTCCAGCGGAGTACAGGCCATCGTGACCGACCAGCAGGGGAATGTGGTCTCGGGAATTCTCCCGGCCCTGCCAATGGAATCCGGGTTAACGGTAGATATCACAGCTATGGAGCAGGGGAGCCTGCAGAGCTTATGGGATGGCAATGATCCGCGTTATCTGGTGCAGGTCAACACGCTTCCCCAAGGCAAGCTCACCCTGCTGACTCCTGTCAGCAGAATCAAGGCCATTGAGCAGTCGCTGCTGAAACGGCTGATCCTTGTCTTTGCTGCGGGAGCGGCAGCGATGCTCCTGTTCAGCATGTTTATTACGCGGAAGCTGATTGATCCGCTCATCAGCCTGCGTCAGGAGCTGGGGAAAGTGAAAAACCGCCGGTTTGCCGAGGTGAATCTGATCCGGGCGGGCGGTGAAATCGGTTCTGTCGCCAGGGCGGTATACGAGATGGCCGGTGAGCTACACCAGTTCAATCGGGTGCAGAAGCAGTTTTTCCAGAATGCCTCGCACGAGCTGAAATCTCCGCTGATGTCGATAGCCGGTTATGCGGAGGGCATTAAGGATGGAGTATTTGAAGGAGAGGGCGTCCGTAAAGGACTGGATATTATTCTGAGTGAAAGCGGGCGCTTACGTGATCTGGTCAGCGAAATGACCCTCCTGGCGAAGCTGGACAGTGAAGAGGATATTTACCAGGCGGCGGATACGGATTTGGAGGAGCTGCTGAGCGAGGCGGTGGAGCGGGTCAATCCGCTGCTGGCGGCAAGGAAGCTGTCGCTGTATCCGGCAGTCTCCGGGGACCATGGGGGGATGGTAAGAGCAGACCGGGATAAGCTGCTGCAAGCTCTGCTGAACGTATTATCCAATGCGGTCCGTTATGCAGAGAAGCGAATTGATGTACAGGTGCATTCAAGCAGGGGAAGGATTACATTGACGGTCGCTGACGATGGTGCGGGCATTGCGCAGGAGCTGCTGCCCAGCCTGTTTCACAGGTTCGTCAAAGGGAAAAATGGCGAATCCGGGCTGGGACTCGCCATCGCACGTGCTATTGTGGAACGCTGCGGCGGAGAGCTTAGTGCCCGGAACCGCCCGGAGGGCGGTGCAGTCTTCACCTTTGAGTTCCCGTCAGCTGCGGGCAGCGTTTAATACTCGTTGAACATTGCGGCAATTTCATCGTAGCCGGTGGTTTGCGTCAGCGCGAGGGAGAGCAGGATTCTGGCTTTTTGCGGGACCAGACTGTTGCAGGGAATAGAATTGGCAGACAGATCAATGTAGGAATCCTTAAGTGTAATTCCGCTGGAAATCCGCGAGCAGCGGACTACAGGGATGTTATTGTTCTTCAGCTCACCCACCTTGTCAATCCAAGGCTTGCTGTAGATCCCTCCGCCTGCTCCGGCAATGACAATCCCCTTGGAGACCGTAGCCAGATAATCCAGAATCCCGGGATTGGCATCCACATGGAAATAAGCTACGGACACTTCCGGCAGCTCCTGAATCACAGATACATCGAACTGGGTTGCGGTGGTATGCCGCTTCAGGGTGCGCGTATAGAAGAAGGCATGGCTGTCACGCATATATCCCAGGCAGCCGAAATCTCGCTCATCGAAGGCGTTGGCCTTGAAGGTGTTCACCTTTTGCACATCCCGCCCGCTATAGATGCCCTCAGCGAAGACAACCATCACGCCCTGGCCGGAAGCCTCGGGATTCGCTGCTAGTGCAACGGACTGATACAGATTGAGGGGACCATCGGCGCTGATTGCAGTAGCTGGGCGCATAGATCCGGTAATAATTACCGGCTTGTCAGTCTTGATTACCAGGTTCAGGAAGTAGGACGTCTCATCCAGGGTGTCGGTGCCGTGTGTAATGACGAATCCGTGCACATCCTCCCGGAGCGCGAGCGTGTTAATGTACGTTGCCAGGGTAAGCCAGTGTTCGCTGGTAATATCGGCGCTGCACAGATTGCTGACCTGAACCCCGGCGCAGTTCGCCAGCCGTTCCAGGTGCGGCACACTATCCAGCAGATCCTGCACGGGCAGAGCGCCAGGCTCGTAATTCAAGGTTTTATGGGCTTCGCCGCTGCCGGCAATCGTACCGCCGGTGGCGAGGATGACTACATTTTTGAGGCCGGGATTATAGTAAGGGGAAGTCGCGAAATTCACTTCGGGAATGGTATTCATCATAGGTCGTTTCCTTTCAGGTTGAGCCAGGATTCAAGTCATTCGCATGACATTGAATGTATTATAACATTCATTCCTCTATGGGCGACATAGTAAGGTATAATAAGTGGGAAATATAAATGGAAGGGGAGGAGATAAGCATGCTGAAGCTAGACAGCCGGGATTACACTCTTGCCTGGCCGCTGTTAAAGGAAGTCAAGATCAACACGCTGTTCGCTGAAGGCGTTCTGAGCGGGCAGACGACCGGCAGTGTGTATGTGGATTCTGTAAATGACCCCCGTAGCTTCTATGTGGCTCATGAATACGGGATGTCGCTGGTCTATGGGGATTCGGGCAATGAGGAGTTTAACCGGAGCTTATCTGACTATATTACGAACAAGACGGGGCACCGGCATTCAGCAGAATGGCTGCAGGCTGATCCGGCAGGGGGCTGGGACCCGCTGATTGAAGCTATGCTTGCTGAGCATAATGCACGGCTTGATGCGGCGGATACACGCAGAATGTACATACAGACCCGGGTGAATTTTACGTTCGACCCGGCGGTCTATTATCGTGCGAAGGCGCAATGGTTCCGGCAGGATGCTGAGATGGTCCAGATGAACGGTGAAGGATTCGGCGAGCAGGAGGGTGCGGTCATTCCCCGGTACTTCTGGCGTGACGCGGAGCATTTCCTGGCTTCAGGCAAAGGATACATTGTATTGTGGGAGGGAGAGCAGGCCTCCAGCGCATTCTCGGCTTACCGGACAGCGGATATGCTAGAGATTGGAATCGAATCGGCACCGGGTCACCGGGGGAAGCATTTTGCCTTCTCAGTGTGCTGTAAGTTAATCGATTACTGTCTGGAGCAGGGATTGGAGCCGGTATGGGGCTGCCGCCAAGAGAATGTGGGCTCTTACAGACTGGCGCAGAAGCTGGGCTTCAAGCCGCTATTGAACATCCCCTACTACCGCTTGTCCGAGCTTCCCGTTTAAGAAAGAGCAGCAAATCCCCGTAGATGAGGGCTTGCTGCTATTTTTGTAAAGAAGGGGCAGTATTAGTTTGAACCGTTGCGGATAAGTACTGAATCGGATTGGGCGAGTATGCTTTAGGCCGGTATGTGGGGGCATAGCGATAAGCCCGTTGGCTGCAAAATACAGGAAAGAAAAAATAGGTGGATTTTGTACACTTGCTGATGAACGGAAAAGGCTTGCCACGACAATAATTGGAAAAACAGCACTTAATTAAACGCAAATTATATAAAATAGAAAAAACAATGAAATTAGATGCTGTTTTTCCACTTGTTTGCCTGCAAATGCTGAAAATCGCAAAACTAAGATACGTTTTTCCACTTGTTTTATGAATGGAAGGGCGCGCGTGCCTCAGCGATCCCCGCCCCCGTTCCCTCGCCCGGAGATCTCCGCTTAATTCCCCGCTTAATTCCCCTCATATCCGCCGGGCATCCACAAAGCAGTGCAGGTGCAGCGGTGACAACACCTTCAGGCCTTCCCCCAGCTCGAAGCCCCTGCCTTCGGCAAGCTGACGGCCTTGCTCGCGGAAATAGATCCGGTACATGGCCAGAATCTCCTCGCTGAATTGGCTGCGGTGCAGAGCCATGGCCTCGAACTTCTGCTCGAAGTGGGCGGTAATGTCTATTACCGTGTTCGGCTCGGAGGTGAAGTAGAACCCTATCGCCTGTGGCTGCCAGGGACGGGTGCTTGTCCCCCTCGGATAGAGGGGGAGACCGGACGACAGAAGCGCCTGGGCGGCGGCTCTGCCTGTGACGATATGATCATAATGCGCCTCATAGCTCAGCCACGGATCAGGGCAGAAGATCACATCCGGCCGCACGGTACGGATGACCTCAGCAATCTCTCCCGCCAGCGCCGGAATATGCTCCAGCGTGCCGTCACCGTGGGCGAGCTGGTGGAATACGGCAGCTCCCAGCTTCTGTCCGGCGGCTTTCAGTTCGAGCGCGCGGATGGCAGCGATCTCGGCGGAAGACACCTGCTCGTTCACTGCGCCCAAATCCCCGTTTGTGATCGTCAGATAGTGAATCTCGCAGCCCCTCTCAGCGAATGCGGCGATCGTGCCGCCCATGCCCACCTCATTATCGTCCGGGTGCGGCTGTATACATAATACTGTCCGGCACCCGCTAAGATCTGGAGGGGACATCAACGCCGCTAGTGTGGATATATCCATAATCCAAATACCTCCTTATTAATCTGTGGTAAGGGTACTGAGGCGCCCTTATTCGCTCCATAATCAATGTTACGGCGCAGAAAATCCGGCAATAAAGGCCATAGAGTCCGTAACTTGTTCCAATCGTAGCTTTTGGCAGAAATAAGCGCAACGGAGTCCGTTACACCCAGCCGCACCCCTGACCAGGAACGATTCCATCAGGGAAAAGCATTCCCCCGCCAGCCCCACTACAATGACCGGCTATGCTTGAGATCGCTCAGGATTTCCACCCGTTGCTTCTCGGTTATATTGTAGAAGAGAATCGGCAGAATAGCGGCCAGGAAGCAGAGAGCAGGCAGCAGAAACATCACGAAGCTGAGACCATGCTGGAGCTGCGGAGTCGCCGGCTGATTCTCCACATAGCTGAGCAGGCCGAGACTGGCTCCGATAATCATCCGCGATACCGCTCCGCTGAACTTGGTAATGAATGTGTTCGTTGAGAACACAATGCCCTCGCCCCGGAAGCCCAGCTTCCATTCCGAATAATCTATCGTATCGAGCAGCATCGAGGTACTGACAATCGTCGTCATGCCGGAGAAAAAGAAGCTGATCCCAAAGAACACCAGGGTGTTCAATACGTTATGGTCACCGAGCAGATAAGGCAGAATGCAGGCTACGCTCCCCAGAATGCAGGAGACAATGAATACCTTCTTCTTGGCGAAGCGGCGCAGCAGCGGCGGCGTAGCGATCATCCCCAGCAGCATACCGGCCACCAGACTGATCCCGACCTGCGTGGCATACCCCGCGTCCCCCCAGACATAGACCACATAATAGAGCTGAATGCTCTGCCGGATGCCGTTCACCAGGTTGATAATCAGGAGTGAGGCGAGCAGGGTGAGCAGCGGCTTGTTTTTGTACACCGTTTGCAGGTTCTGGCGGAATGAGATCTTCTCAGCGGAAGGGACGACCCGTTCCTTGGTGAACATCCCGGTCAGGACAATCGACAGCGCCGCGATGACCCCGATAATGATTGCCGAGTAGAGATAAGCCTGCGTATTCCGTTCACCGCCGAAGGCGAGTAGAAGCTGGATACCGCCGATGGTGATAACGACCGCGCCGAGCGTCCCGCCGATTTTGCCCAGTGTGACGAATAAGGTACGTTCCCCCGGATCGGTGGAGACTACGGACGACAAGGCCCAAAGCGGTGTGTCACAGACCGTGTACAGCATTCCCCATAGCAGGTAAGAGACGGTAGCGATTACAAGAGTCACAGTCCGGGAACCGCCGAAGTCCCAGAAGCAGAGGACGGTCGCCAGCGCGATCAGACAAGGGGCGAACAGCAGATAAGGCCTGAATTTCCCCCATCTGGAGCGTGTTTTGTCGGTAATCATGCCCATGAGCGGATCAAGACAAGCATCGATAATACTTGCTGCGACCAGAATGACACTGGCGGTGGTTGCCGGAATTCCCAGCAGATCCGTATAGAAGAACAGGATGTACATCGACATGAAGCTGTAGAGCATATTCTGGCCCAGCAGACCGCCTGAGTACACCAGTTTTTCGGCCACAGGTACTTTTGCTGACATGACAAGCCTCTTTTCGCGGGGGATAAAATGGGAATGAATCGATTGCTAATTATGTCTATTTATAACTTATTTCTATGTTCTGTCAAGCGGATTCTGCATCAAGCTACGGAATAGTGAACATTTCAATTTGTGAAGAGGAGGATTGCACTGAGTTTGATGAAAAAAATATGAAAAACACAAATTAGAATATAATTTTTTTGATATAAAATGTCGAAATATAGCTAATGATGTCCCGCCGGCTGATGGGGGAGTGTTAGGATACCGCCGACAAGATGGACACGATGTTGTAACTACAGGGGGAAGCACTATGAAATGGTTCGGGAATTTGAAAACAGCTACAAAGATCGTCTCCGCTTTTTTGATCGTCTCTTTAATCCTGGCAGGACTTGGAGTCTATTCGGTCTTATCCCTGCGCACCAGCAATCAGAATATGAAGGAAATGTACAGCAATAACCTGATCTCGGTCAGAGATTTGTCTGCCGCCGAGATCAGCTATCAGCTTAACCGGGTCTATACACGGGATATGAGCAATACAACAGATACAGATAAAATTACCGATTATAAACAAAAGATTGCCTCAGGCCGTCAGGAAATTGTCCAGAAGGTGGATAACTACCGTCCGCTGGCGACCACTGCCCGTGAAAAGGAGCTGCTGGCCTCGTTTGACCAGGAGTATGCAAGCTATGAGAAGCTGTTCGATCAGGCGCTGGTTCTGGCGGAGCAAGATGATGCGGCTGCTTTCAATACATTTCTGACTACACAGTTGACCGTCCAGGGGCAGAATGTGCTGAACAATCTGGATGGTCTGATCAAAGTGAATGTTGAGCTGGCAGATGAAGCGAACAACCATTCACAATCCGCTTATTCCTCGGCGTTCATCCTTACAATCTCGGTAGTCATTGCGGCGGTTATCCTCAGTATTATGATCGGCTACCTGATCGCAAGATCGATCTCCAGACCCCTGATGCAGATGCTGCATGTAGCTACAGAAGTGGCTAATGGAAATCTGACGCAGCAAGCGGATATATCTACTAAGGATGAAGTCGGACAGCTTGCCACAGCCCTTAACCGGATGGTTCATAACCTTAAGGATCTAATCAATGGAATTGTGATGAATTCACAGAGCGTTGCAGCCTCTTCCGAACAGATCTCAGCCAGCACCCAGGAGATTGCAAGCACCAGCACCAATCAGTCGGCGGCAGCGACCAATATCACCGAGCTGTTCAAGGAGCTGTCGCTGGCGATTGATTCTGTGGCCTCCAGTGCCGAGGAAGCGGCAGAGCTCTCCAATGATACCGTGCGGACCGCCCGGGAAGGCGGATATGTGGTGGAGACTTCGCTGCAAGGAATGCAGACGGTGAATCACCAGATGAAGCAGCTTGAAGACGATTCCAGCAAAATCGGGGATATCATCGAAGTGATCGACGATATCGCCGAGCAGACCAATCTCCTGGCCCTGAACGCAGCGATTGAAGCGGCGCGTGCCGGAGAACAGGGGCGCGGCTTCGCCGTGGTGGCGGACGAGGTCCGCAAGCTGGCCGAACGCAGCAGCGATGCCACGAAGGAGATTACGAAGATTATCAAGGTCATGCAGGAGAATACGAAGCAGAGTGTGAGGGCGGTCGCTGAGAGCGTAGAGCAGTCTTCGATGACCAGCCAGGCCTTCGAGCAGATTATTAAGATGGTCAACACCTCCTCACTCAAGGTCAACGAGATTGCTGCCGCCTGCGAAGAGGAATCAGCACAGGCTGCTGAGGTGATGGACTCGGTTCAATCCATTGCGGCCTCCAGCGAGGAATCAGCAGCGGCTTCTGAAGAGACGGCGGCTACCTGCCAGGCCCTGGCGCTGTTATCCGAGGATCTGGCCAAGTCCGCTGCCGCATTCAAGACCCATTAATTCAACAGACGGAAGGTGAAGCCATGTCATCCTTACAGAAGGAACAATACATCGAGCTTGCGGTAGGAGCCGAGACCTGTGCCATCCGGATTGAAGAGATTCATGAGATTATCAAAATGCTCAGCATTACAGATATCCCCTTCAGCCGGAATGAAGTCAAAGGTGTAGTCAATCTGCGCGGCAAGGTGGTCTGTGTCATGAGCCTGCGCAATCTGCTGGGAATGGCGGATGAGCCTTATACCCGGAGCACAAGAATTATTGTGGTTAACTACCGCGAGGAATTCGTCGGACTGATTGTAGATAAGGTGAACAAGGTGACTACGTACGCCGAGATTCATCCGCCGGCAGGCGGACATAACCGCAGCCGCGATGCGGTGTTCCACGGAGTGGGGCAGCGGGATGACCAGCTGATCGGTATTCTGAAGCTCGAAGAAATATTGGGCGGGTAAAAAGGGGAACAAGCAATGATGATGGAACTGTCGGCTTACCGCGATATATTCATAGAAGAGCTGAACGAGCAATTAGAGCGGATCGACCAGTCCCTGCTTGCGCTGGAGCATGCTCCAACCGCTGAGCTGATTCAGACGATCTTCCGCGCAGCCCATACGATCAAGGGCTCAGCCTCCACGATGGGCTTCCGCGAGATGAGCGATCTCACGCATGAGGTGGAGTATGCGCTGGAGTGGGTGCGGGAGAAGAAGCCGGAGATTACCGGCCATCTGATTGATACGCTCTTCCGGGCGCTGGATGCGATGAAGCTGCTGCGCACTCAGTATGTCAGCGGGGAGAGCTTTACAGACTGCTCAGCTGTGGTTGCGGAGATCAAGGCGCTGATTAATAAGCCGGCTGAACTTCAGCCGGTGCTGCTTCCGGTCTTAAATGCAGCGGAGCTGCTTCAGGCGGAAGAGGCCGTGGCAGCGGACTACTCGCTGCTGGCTCTGGTAGTCACCTTGAGAGAGGACTGCCAGATGAAGGCGGCCCGGCATTATATCCTCTTGCAGCGTATCGAAGAGGTCTGCGGGCCGGTGATTGCTGCTGCCCTGGCGCCCCCGGCGGCGCCGGGAACCGATGAAGATGCCCGCTACAGCCAATTTGCTGTAGTCGCTGCTTCCCCTCGCGAGCTCCGGCAGGTGTCCGAGCAGCTGGCAGGGGAGACCGATGTCGAGAGCATTGTCATTACGCCATTCGTGCCCGCACCTGCTGCCGGAACTGGCGTCCAGGCCACGGCCGGACCGGTGTCTGCAGAACCTCCGTCCTCTACTCCAGGCAAGGGGAAATCCCATGAGGTACAGTCAACCGTCCGGGTGAGTGTGGAGCGGCTGGACCATCTGATGAATCTGGTGGGGGAGCTGCTGATCGAGCAGACCTCTCTGGCCGATCTGAGCGCTAATGGACAACGTACGGATCCCGCCAAGGTTCTGCCTGATATCGGCTCTATATCGGATCATATGGGCGGGATTATTAAGGAGCTCCAGGAAGGGGTCATGAAGACCCGGATGCTGCCGATCGACCAGCTGTTCAACCGTTTCCCGCGGCTGGTCAGAGATCTGGCCCAGAAGCTGGGCAAGGACATTGAGCTGCAGATTCAGGGAGGCGAGACCGAGCTGGACCGGATGATCATTGAAGAGCTAAGTGATCCGCTAATCCACTTGATCCGTAACAGCGCCGATCATGGAATCGAGAGTCCAGAGGTGCGCGTGCAGCAGGGCAAGGCTCCGAAGGGCAGAATTACGCTTACTTCTTTTCATGAGGAGAACCAGGTCGTGATTCGTCTGGAGGATGACGGACAGGGCATCGATGCCGCCCGGATTACAGCCTCTGCGCTCAGCAAAGGGATCATTACAGAAGAGCAGGCAGGGTATTTAACCGCGCAGGAAGCCGTTAGTCTGATCTTCGAGCCAGGCTTCTCCACAGCCTCCGAGGTCAGTGAAGTGTCTGGGCGGGGTGTGGGGATGGATATTGTCCGCAGTCAGATTGGACGTCTCAACGGAATCATAGATATTCAGACCGAGCCGGGGGCAGGGACTCTGTTTACAATCCGTCTGCCGCTTACACTGGCTATTATCAAGGGGCTGCTGGTCAAGGTGTCCGGGCGTGTTCTGATTCTACCGATGTATAATGTGGCTGAGATTGTGCGGATCTCCCCCGAAGAGATACAGGTCGTTCAAGGGGAGCAGGCGATTATCAACCACGGGCGGATTGTTCCGCTCTCCTGGCTCAGAGACAAGCTGCATTACCCGCGCACAGAGCGGCGTTCCAAGACGATTCCGCTCGTAATTGTAAGATCTGTTGACCGGATCGCTGCGTTCGCAGTCGATGAGATCATCGGCAACCAGGAGGTGGTCATCAAGTCCCTGGGCGCGTATCTGGGGACGATGAATCATCTGTCCGGGGCAACGATCCTGGGCAACGGCCGGGTCGCCCTGATTCTGGATGCTTCTTATCTCGTTAGCCATTGATTACTAGCTGGGAACACGCGATGAAGAACGCAGGACTGCTGTAACGGAATAGCAAGGCCAAAAAACCGGAAAAGTTGCAGTAGCCTGCGGACTTCTCCGGTATTTTGTGTTGTAGACGAAGGCGAGACAGGTGTCTACTTCCAGCTTCTGATAGACCTTGGACTCTTGAACTGCAGCTCTATGGCCTGCTGGTTCAAATGAAGCTCCGCCATATACGCCTTGATTTTCATCTGGAGCGCATGCAGCATTTCAGTATGCATATCATCTATACGGTCCTCGTTACAGAACGCTGAACAGGCCAGATAGCCGTCTGTATAGGATTTGGTGTCATCCATTACCGTATTCAATTTTTCTTTGTAGATCCGTTTAACCGGTCCGCTCTCCGGCTTGATCTCGTAATAGCGGTTCGTTTCCACCAGCAGACGCCAATGGCTGACCTCAAGACCATATTCATCCTTTTCCAGCTGCACGGTCACTTTGAAGATCTTGATAGGACTGTTCATGTTGTTGTTCCATTCTCATTGCAGGATTCAGAGATTATAGCATGTACAGACCGCAATGCCCACTGGAAGATTATATAGATATCGTATAATTTGGCATCATAGCATACAATTAGACCATTATTGTCCTGAAGCGGCAATACGTTAGCCTACTATAAAGGAGATTTGAAATGAAAAACACTGCTGCACAAGGACATCCGCTCGTATACTCGCTGGTATGGGGAGTGGTCCTGACTCTGGCTGTATCCGTTGCCTCCGCTGTAGCCACGATTATGGAATTCGGAGATATGGGGATACGGAATGCCCAGGCCTGCGCCTTCCTGGTTATGGGCATTATTGTAACCCTTTATATGAAAAGAAAGGATTCTTCGCTCGTCAGCTTCGGCTTCCGCAGGCTTGAGGCCGGTCCGTCCCGGGCGGTGCTGTTCTACATCCCGCTGCTTATTATTGCGGTGGCCCAGCCGCTGATGAATGGAATCAACGTTGAACTGGGAGCGCCTGAAATCATCAGTATCGTCATTATGACCCTGCTGGTGGGCTATACCGAGGAAGCTATTTTCAGAGGTGTGATCTGGAATGTTCTGAAATCCAAAGGGCCGGTCTTTTATATTGTGTTCTCCTCCATCTTCTTCGGGGTTCTGCATATGGCCAACGCCTTTGGCGGAAATGATATCATACATACGATTCTCCAGGTTATCAATGCGCTGCTGCTGGGCTGTGTGCTCGCCTTGCTGATGGAGACAGGCCGGAATATTGTTCCGCTGATCGCGTTCCATTTTATCTACGATGCATTGGCCATGGTCAGCAATGAGAATCTCGAGCATGAGGTACTCATCGTCTCCATTCTTAATATTCTGTATTTGCTCTATGGAATTTATCTGCTGGTGGTATTCAGCCGCAAGCATAGAAATCATAGTCTCACCCTGTAGACATACCGGCCAGTCCGGGGAAGGAATTCCTCAGGCTGGCCATTCATTTTCATGTGAAATGATAGCGCATACATAAAAATTAGCAGCTAACAGGAGCAAATAATCCGTAAACGGAGCAATGTTTAGAGATGGGCATTTTATTTGCAATCCTACTGGAATATCGCAGATTCTGCGGGGATATGCAGGTTTTTGAAAGTTTAAATTTAAGTGTTTCTCAGGTATAATGTAGACATCACCACAGGAACCACAGCATCAAGAGCACCAAGCATTACAAGTGGTACCGCAGGTGATGGTCTCATTCCTAAATTTAGCAATGAATGAAGGAAAGGAGAGAGCCCCGATGTACTAGCGTTAGCGAAGCATGCCGGAATCGGCTGCTGATGAAGAAGGTGGATGATAACATCTTCTGGCAGATCGTGGGTATGCGGGAATCCAGGAACAAATCTTTTTTAGAAGAAGAACGAAGCTTATCATTCAAGCAGGAGAAGTCTCTTGCGGAAGAAAGAGCGTGATTCCAATGAAAAAGGTTAGCGAAGCGTACAACTGCGATTCCTCACAGTAGGGAAAACGTCCGTGAAAACGTTTTTCGTGAAATCGTGTACGCGGGAATCCACCCCATATGCAGGACATGGAGCAACACTCCGGAATGGAGCGAACGGGCAACACGGAAGCATGAAGTGAACATGAAATTGAGAACAATCACCATGTCAGGGATATGGCTTTTGTTACTTGGAGGAAATGATTGAATTGAATAGCGTAATCAACACATGAATCCCCGGGCCTTAAGCAATCAGGCAGCGGGGATTTGTGCGTCTGTACATAATAAGCTCTTTCTCTCTTGGCCAGGGGGAAGGGCTTTTTTTTGACTGGAAAAGCCGCTGTTTCGTGGTTTAGAAATAAACCCACTTAGGCAACACTGGATACATAACTATGCGACGATACAGCAGGGAGAGACTACACATGAAATTTCATGAACAACATCCCGGTCACTTGGATAATGAGCATCCACAGCGACTGAGCCGGGAGTCTCACATCAATACGGAGCTGATCAGCCGCAGACTGGGAAATAGCTCGGATGTTAGCGTCCGGTCGCTTCGTCTGGATTGGGCCGGTGTACAGCGGGAAACAATCATTCAGTTAATCTTCCTGGACGGGATGGTGAACAATCAGGTCCTGGAGGAGTCGTTCATTCCGGCGATTCAGTCCGCACAGCCCGCCCCGGACGGGCTCAGCCTGCTGGACTATTTCAGCAACCACATCCTGAGTGCAGGACAGGTCCGAACGACCGGGGACCTGAGCGGAGCGGTCAAGGATATTTTATCCGGCTGTGTCCTGGTGCTGATTGACGGCTGCGAAGAGGCGCTTGCGCTTGCCATTCAGGGCTATGAGAAGAAGAGTATCGACGAAACCAAGACGGAAACGGTGATCCGGGGGCCGCAGGAAGGCTTCACGGATGATCTGCGCACTAATATTACGATGATCCGCAGGAAAATGAAGGATGAGCGTCTGAGAATTGTAACCCGCACCGTAGGGCAGGTCACGCAGACGGATATTTCAATCCTCTACATCGAAGGGCTGGCCGATCAGCAGGTGCTGAACCGGGTCTCGGAGATGTTCGATCAGATCGGACTGAAGACCGTACTGGAAGGCGAATTCATTGAAGAATATCTGCAGAGCAATAAATACACGGTGTTTCCGACTGTACTGAACACAGAACGTCCGGATAGCATCACGGCAGGGCTGGCAGAAGGCAGGGTAGCCATTATGGTGGACGGAACCCCCTTTGTCATGATTGTTCCCTCCCTGTTCCTGGATTTCATCCAGTCGGCAGAGGACAGCTATCAGCCTTATCTGTTCTCCAGTCTGATTCGGATCTTGCGGCTTACCGCTGTAATCGTCAGTATCTTTGCTCCCGGACTATACATCGCCATAACAACGTTCCATCAGGATCTGCTGCCCACCCGGCTGCTGCTGAGCATTATGTTCCAGCGCGAGGGCGTGCCGTTCCCGGCATTCGTTGAAGCAACGCTGATGGAGATCACCTTCGAAATCATACGCGAAGCGGGAATCCGCATGCCCCGCAACATCGGTCAGGCGGTATCCATTGTGGGAACTCTCATTGTGGGACAGGCCGCGGTAGACGCTGGGATTGTCTCCGCCGGGATGGTTATCGTGGTGGCGATCACCGGGATCTCAAGCTTCGTCATTCCTGCCTATAATATGTCGATCCCCATCCGGCTCATCCGGTTTCTGTTCATGGGTGCGGCGGCTTCGTTCGGCATATACGGGATTACTGTAGGGTTCGTTATTCTGACCGTGCATATCTGCAGCCTGGAGTCTGCGGGAGTTCCATACATGCGGCCTTATGCGCCTTATCTGAAGAACGAACAGGTAGACGGTGTCTTCCGAAGTCCTTATTGGTCCAGCTCGCGGAATAAACGCACCAGGAATGGGGCCTAGCCATGAGAAGGACGGTCATCCTGATCTGCGCACTGGTTCTGATGAGTATGCCGTTAACGGGCTGCTGGAGCCGCAAGGAGCTGGGCGATTTGGCGGTCGCCATCGGTCTTGGCATTGACCGTACGGACAAGGGCTACCGGGTAACCGTCCAGATTGTTGCGCCCAGTCTGGCGGCTGCCAGCAGCGGCGGCACGGGAGGACCGCCTGCCCTTGTCGTTGCCACGGAGTCGGCAACGATTATGGAAGCTCTGCGTAAATTGACCACCATGCTGCCGCGTAAGGTCTATCTATCCCATCTGAGCATGCTGCTGCTGGACGAGGCTGTGGCCAGGGAAGGCATCCGCAAGCCGCTGGATTTCCTGTTCAGGGATCACGAGGTCCGGCCGGATTTCGATGTGGCCATCGTCCGGGAGGGAACGGCTTACGATGCCTTGTCGATCATGACACCTCTGGAACGGCTGCCGGCGAGAGACCTCTATGATTCGCTGAACGGGTCGCAGAAGAATTGGGCACCGACTTCGGCGGTACGCCTGCTTGACCTGATGAAATGGTTTGATCTGGATGGCCAGGAGGCTGTATTGACCGGTCTGAAACTGGTGGGCGATCTGGAGAAGGGGAAGACGAAGGAAAATGTAGATTCTATTAACAGCCCGCTCAAATTTGAGTATCGGGGCATCGGGGTGCTGAAGGATGACATCCTGCTAGGCTGGCTGAATGAAGGAGACAGCAAAGCCTATAACTATGTGACGGGTAAAGTGAAATCGACAGTGGGTAAGGTGGACTGCCCGGACAAGGACGGGGATTTTGTAATGGAGGTACTGGATGCCAAGACCTCCATTAAGCCTGAGGTGCGAAACGGGGAGCCCTCGGCCACTGTCAAGGTAAGAATTGAGGCGAATGTGGGAGAGGTGGGATGTAACCTTGATTTGAACAGCCGGGAGACGCTGGAGAAGATGAAGGTGATGGCTATTGCACGGACGGAGGCGCTGATTGCGACTGGAATCAGGGATGTGCAGAATCATTTTGGTGTCGATATTTTTGGCTTCGGCACCAAATTCCATCAGAAGCATCCCCGGTACTGGAGTCAATGGAAGGATCAATGGAATGAGAAATTCAGCAGGATGGATGTGAAGGTGGTTGTGGAATACATCATTAAGGGCAGAGGAAGAATCGTAAATCCGCCATTTAAGGAACCGGATGCATGAATGCTTTTCTAATCTCAATCAATATGCTGTTATGGATGTGGCAATTCAGCCGGTACCGCAAGAAACGGGGCAGACTCCGGGAGAAAACGCTGGTGTATGCTCTGTACGCGATAGCACTGGGCTTAAATATTGTGTCGGCTAAAGACGGGTTCACCCCGGATCTGCTGCGGCCGTTCATTAACCTGCTGCAATTCTTGAAGCCGGGCGGCATTCTAGGCTAACTGGGGGTAGACTTAATAAAGGAGGGGATGGACAGATGAGCTCCCGCCAGTTAATGATGCTGCTGACGCTGCATTATTGGGGAAGTGCGCTGCTGGGGCTGCCTTCTATGGTCATCGGGCTGTCCGGTAGGGATTCCTGGGCACCAATCCTGCTGGGCATGCTGGTTCAACTGCTGATCATCCGGTTATTCGTGGCGCTATACACCCAGATGAGCGGCGATTCCCTGGGACAATTTCTAAGCCGTGTTCTGGGGAAGGCGGGCGGTAAAATCATGCTGGCCCTGTATATATTCTGTGTCCCCTTTCTCATCTTTGTCCTGACGCTCCGCAGCCTCGGGGACTTTACCAGCAACGACCTGTTTATAGAGACTCCGCCATCTGCGATATATGTCCTGATTCTGTTCGCCTTGGTCTATTGTCTGTATAAAGGGATTATTGCGGTCGGCCGGTCTGCTGAAATTACGTTCCCGGTTGCAATGTTCCTACTGCTGCTGTTCCTGCTGTCCCTGCTGTACGGTGCGGAATGGTCTAACTTCCTGCCCCTCTTTGAGAAGGGGGTTCAGCCTGTATTCCAGGGCACAGTTATGTTCCTGGGTTATCCAAGCAGCGAGGTGGCCTTAAGCTTGTTCCTGGTTCCATTCATTAAGGACAAAGCCTCTTATCAAAAAGCGCTCGTCCACAGCACTTGGATTACCTGTGTCGCCTTGCTCCTGCTGACGGTGCTGATTATTGCGGTGCTGGGAGAAAGCCTGCCGCCCAATATGCCTTATGTCAGCCAGTTCGCGGCCAAAACGGTAACGATAGGCGGATTCTATGAGCGGATTGAGACAATCGTTACGATCATCTGGTTCATGGTCATTTTTTACCGGCTGATTCTTACCCTCTTCGTCTCAGCTCATGGCTGCGCTGAATTGTTCGGAATTAAGCATTATAAGGGACTGCTGATCCCCATGGCGCTGGTCTCCATACCCTTAGCGATGAATGTCTGGGATAATCCCTCGGTGGTTGCCGAGCTGAATGAAGTCTGGTATCTCAATGTATTCTTCTTCAACTTGTTGTGTCCGCTCTTGTGGTATGCTGCCAGCAGGGTCAGGAGCAAGCTTAAATAGATCCCAGTACAGGCACGATATAGTCACGGAACACATCCACCGGAGGATTATTCTTCCCGCGCTTGTTATCCTGGGTCAGCACAGTAACAAGCTGAAGCTCCGGCACTACATATATGAATTGTCCGGCATACCCGCGGGCGTAATAGTAGTCTACCAGACTGGATTCTCCGGCGGCTGAGCTGCAGGTCAGGGCATCGGTCCACCAATGCCAGCCATACCCTCCGTGGCGGGGAGGCTCTGTGTGCATGACTGGCTGTACCGAACGCGCAGCCCAACTGCCGGAGATGATCTGCGAATCCTTCCATACCCCCGTCTGCAAAAAGAGCTGTCCGAAGTTCAGCAGGTCTACAGGCCGCAGCTTCACCCCGAAGCCGCCGGTATGGATGCCCTGGGGGTCCGATTCCCATTCATAGTCCCGGATGCCGAGCGGTCCGAAGAGAACCTGTTCGGCATAGCTGGCTGTGCTCTGTCCTGTGGCTTGTACCAGAATCGAAGACAGCAATTGCGAGATTCCCGAATTGTATTCCATCCGGGTACCCGGCTCATCCGCAATCGGCTGCTCCAGCACATAATTCACCCAGTGGGGGGAACGGGTCATCTTCGGGAAGGAATTGGCCCCGCCGAATTCCGTCCAGCGGAAGCCTGCTGACATGGTCAGCAGCTGTTCGAGCGTAATGTCCTGTTTCCGCGCATCCTTATCGCGCAGCACCTGCGGGAAGAAGCTGCTGAGCGGAGCCGAAGGGCCGGGCAGCAGCCCCTGGTCCATGGCGATGCAGATCAGGGCAGAGAGGATGCTCTTGGTGCAGGAGTTGATCTTCGCCAGCTCGGAGGCCGTGCGCGGATCTCTATAATATTCGAAGATCAGCCTGCCTTGCTGCTGAATCAGGCAGCTCCGCAGATTCAACGGCGCAAGCGAGGCCGATAGGGTGGACAGGTTCATTGGGATTATCCTTTCTGTTTATACACGGCCACCGAGTGGAAGGTGGCCGTGCGGTTCTAGTAGATATCAGATTTAATTCTGTGAATAGGGTTGAATCCCGGAGACTCCAAACCACGGAACTACGGCGCCCGGCCGAGTTTGCTCTTAACGGACCTGAGAGATCCTATTCCTCGGAAAACACCACTTTTTGCGGTTTAACGGACAGAGTGGACCTTATCGTCTCTCTACAAGAGGTTTAAGAGTAGGAATTCCAAGAATAAGCTCCATGGGGTCCGTTCCTTTGCTCAAGGGGTGACTTTCATCCGGAATACGTGCGCCTCAGTCCGTTACGCCTTGCCAAACGCCCGAATGAACAACTCCAGCTTCATCTGGGAATGTCACTAGAAGGGGGGACAAGCCAGCAATTATGCTAATCCGAAATGCGCCTCAATCTTGGTGAGCATCTCTTCTTTGGTGGTCCGGGCATTTCTTATATAATACGGGACATGTTGCTGTCTTGCTTGCTGTAGAGATTTGCGGGTATTCGCAATGATTCCGTCCAGTGTCTCGCGCTTGGCGCGTTCCGGGTCTGACAGGGTAGGGAAAAGATCCAGCATTCCCCGCACATGATCCCGGTTGAAGTAATCCCGGCGAATCAATTCATCCTCCGCATATAAGTACACGATCTGCCTATTATCGGCTATACTCTTCAGGAACTCCGGGGCTATATCCGTATCGACTATTATCGGCTTGCTGTTACCCATCTGCAGCAGCTCCAGCAGGATGAATTCAATGCTTTCCTCCGCTGCAGAGACCAGCCACTGATTCCTGTCGTTGCCTTGACCGAGGAAATACCATTCCCAGTCTACGAAATACCTTAGAATAGCCGGATGGTCCTGCGGATTAGCCAGCTGTTTATATTTAAACGCATGCTCATCGGAAGAATAGAAAATCATTCCCCGCCTGGTTGATATCAGATCTGCCATAGTGCTTTTACCCCCACAGGGTCCTCCACAGATCCAGTACACATGCTTCAGATATTGCTTCAATAACCGCTCAGAAATTCTCACTGTTCATTCCCCCTGTAAATGATTAGTTAACAGTAGGGGATACTCTGATTCTGTTTGCATGACATGTCCAGGTTGCCGGCATCTGCATACACCACCTTTGATGGATTTCCCTGTATTATCTCAGTCTAACGAATGGATGTCCAATTCATGCTGCACCTTGACTGAAGATCTCTATTAGCCGCAGGTTAGTCAGGAAGTGATATTGCATCTGAGACCACACCGAAGGTTGATCCTTGGATATAAGCCTGATTCTGCAGAGCTTCAAGCTGTTTAGCAGTACCGGTTACGACTACACCAATAATTGTAATATCGCCCGGTTCCAGAATATCATTATCCCCGGCAAGGCTCTCATGAACCTGATCTGCTTCCCATATGAAGTTTTTGCCCTGCTTCCGCAGCTGTTCGACACTGTTAATGAAGGAGTTCACACCGCCATAGGGGGCAAACTGCTCTCCGTGAAATCCGTAGATGATCATCGAATCAGCTGCGATGGTCTGGCGCGTTTCTTTCAGGTATTTTTTATAAGAGGGAGTATAGGCATCCGCCCAGAACCAGACAGGCTGCAGCCCGGCAGGCAGAAGCTTCTGCGTCTCCTCCAGCGTGTAGGCATGGTCAAAAGACAAGGCCAGCTCCACCAATGTATCATCTCCGAGCTGCTTCAGCAGACTGATGCTGTCCTCATACGAATCATACTGGATCTCAGGATGATAAAAGACCATTTCCCGGTCACCGGTAGCAGAGTTGTAACGGGGATATGAGGAGGAAGGGCGCAGCTTTTCCGGCGGCGAAATTGCTCCAGATGCGCCGTATCTTCCGGTGGATCGGCCCCATAAATTATATGATTCCTCGACGGTCTCCCAAATATAAGGTTGGTTTCCCAGCCATTTGTAAGTCTGATTGTATGTTTCACCTCCAAAGCTATCCAATTTCAATGACTGGTTGCTGATGTGCACATTTGGGGCGCTGATCTCGTTTTTCCAGAGAATTTCAGATTGTACCTTGTCTCCCTGGTTCAGTCTTAAGTGGTAGAGGCCATACCAAATAACGGCAAGTATAACCGGGGTCACAACCATAATGATTCCAATGGTTTTCAGGGTGGAGCGGAGTCTGGCTTTTCTGATGAGTTGCTGAGTCTGTTTCTCTCCGAGAATAAACTGGTCCTGCTCCTGATTCTGTTCCATTTAAATACCCTCCTTATAATGTTTGATGAATTGGTTTTTGGCGCGTGTGACATGAGTCTTGAGCGTGTTCTCATTCATACCGTACAAGGACGAGAGATCCTTGTAAGTAAGGTTCAGCTCATATTTGAGAATCAGCAGCTCCTGATGTTGCTCAGAGAGTAAAGCAAGGGTGTCGCGGATATTCTGTGCGGTTTCCCGCCTCAGCAGCTGGATTTCCGGCAGATGGGTCAAGGAAAAAAGTTGAATATCGTCAACATCAACCGTAGGATGGCGTTTGTCTTTTCGCTTAAGGTCATAGAACTGATTCGTCGCGACACGGAACATCCAGCCCATAACCTGCTTGGAGCCAATTCCGTCCTGATAGACCAGATATTTATAACAGGTGTCCTGAACGATATCTTCAGCGTCCTCGCGGGCAAGCCCGCGTTTCCTCAAATACCGGTATAGCAAAGTACCGGCTTGCTGCAGAAAGTGATGAATGGTGTCTTTGGCCATGTCTTGCCCCCTTCCCCTATACAACGCCAAGCTCCGTGAAAAGTTTACAGCAGCCGGAACATCTGTATTCTTTAATTATAAATGTTCAATACTGGCAACAGTTTCAGCAGTTCAGTTAATATAATATAAGTATGTGAAATATTAGCTGAACGGAGGGTATCTATGATTCAGGATCATGAACTGCAGATTCGCCCAATAGCTGAAGGGGATCTGCCTAGGCTGTGGGAACTCGCTTATAAAGAGGAGGTGCCGGAATGGAAGAAATGGGATGCACCTTATTATGAACACAAACGAATTACATGGGAGACGTATTACAGGAAGCGAGCCGAAATTATTGGCTGTGTGAACAATTGGGTAATAGAAGTTGAGGGCGTTGTTATAGGTGACGTCAGCTACTACTGGGAGCATGAGCCGTCATACTGGCTGGAAATGGGGATTGTCATCTATGATCCTGCCTATTGGAGCAGCGGTTATGGGACTAGGGCTCTCAAGCTGTGGATTGGTCATTTATTCACTACCCTTCCGCTAGTCCGTGTCGGCTACACCACCTGGTCCGGGAATGAGCGAATGATGAAAGCAGGAATGAAGCTGGGCATGACGATGGAGGCCAGGCTTAGAAAATGCCGATATTATAACGGAATATACTATGATTCTATCCGGATGGGGCTGCTTAGAGAGGAGTGGGAGGATACGTTGAGAGAGTAAATATGAATGTTTGTGAAAAAAGACACAAATTCGTGAAAATTATCACGTTGTATTCATAAAATTTTAATATATAATAAAGTTAACTTAAAGAAACAGGGGGAATTAAAATGAAATTATTTAAAGTATTAGTAGTAGCAGGGGTATCGGTAGCATTGTTGTCTGGTTGTGGATCGGATAAGAATAATGCAGACAAAGGGGCAGCAGCGACAACTGCACCGGCAACAGAGCAGACAGATGCAAAAACCTCCGCTTCGATCGTGAACCAGGCAGATTCTTTCATTAGTGCAGTAAGCGATAAGGGAACCTGGATTGTTGCAGTGCTGAACGATCTGACTGTGGACAAGGATGTAGTGGTAGCAGGCGAATTCCACGACAAGAACGATACAGCTAAGCCAATCTACCGTAAGCTGGCCCTGTACGCACAGGATGCTGACCACAAAGTTACAGCTACTTACACCCTTACAGCACCAAAAGTAACTGTACAGAGCGAGAACTTCCGCGTTCAAGGCGGTACGATCAAAGGTGATGTATATGTAGAAGCTAACGGCTTCAACCTGTATAAGGATGCTACAATCGACGGCAACCTGTACTTCTCCAGCGAAGATGTGAAGGCAACGGCTGTGCTTGAAGGTAAAGTAACCGGAGCTACAGAAGTTAAATAAAATAAGTATATTGGAATTCATTCAATTACTATAAGGAAATACCGCCTGTAGACAGGGTCCCGGAGGGGCTTGCGCTACAGGCTTTTTATATGGTATGGGGGGATTTTGTAATCTGGACCGAAATCATCTATAGTTAAATGGAAGCTGTTGTAAGCGCAAACAATCGGGACGGGAGATGCACTCATGAAAACTACACGGAGATGGGGGATGGCTGCGGGAGTGATTCTGGCTTCTGTAGCGGTACTCTATTTATTGTTATATATGTATGAAAGACCCGGCGGGTGGTCGGACCAGCGGATGTCCAGCTCATTGGGAATGAATCAGTCGCTCCAGATTCCTCTGGGCTCAAGTCCGGAGGAGGCCGTACGGTTATTCCGTGAGTCTGATTCCATGACGGTGGTACATGAGGAGACTGTTGGCAGGGGGAAGCTTGTTTTTCTGACCCGTTCAGGTGATCAGGACCGCAGCAATCTTCAAGTCGAATATGTCCGCAAAACCTGGATCGGCTGGAAATGGGTCTGGGGGGCGGGCTACGGGATGGACGGAGACCCTTCTGTGTCGGCAATGAATTATATGAGGCTGCCGGAGCTGGAGCAAATCTCCACTCCGTTTCCTATGGTGTTCGGTGAGGTGCTGGACCCGTCTATTCAGCAGATTATCGTTCAACAAAAGCAGACCGGGACCGATAAGTCCGAGGCGAAGCTGATTCAGACGTCGCAGGGCCGGACGATTTGGTTTGCTTTTCAAGCGGCGACGGCGGGCGTTCCGTTCGAAATCGAAGGACTGGATCAGGCCGGGAAGATTATTGCTACCAAGGTTATTACAGATGTCCGGGGCAGCGGGACAATAGATTCAAGCAAGTGAACAATTCATGTATAGGATTGGCGTAGAGTGATTAGCTCTGGTATTTATGATATGGAAGAATAACGAAGACTCCGGCTCTGCATTTATGCGGACTGCCGGAGTTTTTGTCTGTAAAAAGCTTTATCAGCAGATGTGACAAAAATAACTGACAAAAATATAATTTGAATCATTCACTAGTGTTTTAGCGCATATTTCATAGGGTGATATGAGATTTTGGTATAAAAAACCACCGTTTTGTCGAAAATGTTCAGATTTTGTTCACATGCACTAATTAACATAGTTGGAGGCACTATTCTGTGTGCCAGTATGGCTTAGGTCCGGGAACGGGTTAAGTTAAATGCATGTGTGACCGTCTGCGTTCTTCCCCTGAGCAGTCTGACCCATTGTCAGCATTTCTTAAAACAGCAGGTCAAAGGAGGGATTCATCAGAGCGATCTTGAAGTGCTGCCGCTGAAGCATGGCGGTATTGCCATGGACGGAAGAACGCTGAGCTTGCTGAAAGATTCAGAGGTTAGCAGAGTTGAAGTTGCCGGATTTGTATTTACTACTACAAAGAGTTCTGTTTGGAGCTCGAAATGGCGATTTACACAAAGGAACCGTCTGCCTTTTTATCTCTTCGAGTTTCAAACAAGGACTATAGAAGGGGCGGAAGGTGAAAGATGGAATCTCATGCAAAACGAAAAGGCTGGTGGAGCAGGCCGGCGAAAGCCTTGCTGTCGCTGACACTGGTGGCCAGCGGTTTCTCTTCGGCAGTTGTGACATCGAAGGTGCACGCGGCCAGCGGAACTCCAGGCGGAAGTCTTCAGGCGCCGGTATTATGGCTGAAGGCGGATGATGGCGCAGCGGCTACAAATGGAGGATTGACAGGCTGGCAGGATCGTTCTCCTAACCCTGTGGCGTTCACGCTCGACCTTCCTAATGGGGCAAAAGTTCCGCAGTACAATGAAAGCGGAGTGAATTTTAATCCGAGTGTGAAGTTTGCCAATCCGGCGAACTGGTCCCATTATAATTCATCGGCGAAATTACTCGGTGATAAAAATATAACATTCCAGTCCGGATATGCCGTTTACAAATGGCCTGAAGCGGGTAGTGCAGGCACTCTCGTAGGCAGTTCCGATCTTAAACCTTCCAACGGAGTTATCGTTATGGGCGGATATGGGTCAGATATTAGTAACGGTCCTGGTAGAGAAAAGGTATATAGCTACGCTAGTTCCAATATACGGGATCGTTACCAGCTTGTTAATTACGAAATAGGAGATGCTGCTCATACTGCCAGTATTGATGGTCAGAACAAAAATGTAAGATTTCAATCGACAACTTTTACTCCATTCACGTTCATACCTGTGATCGGAGCTACGAATGCACCCAATAGTAATAACTGGACAGGTCTGAATGCGGAAGTAGCGGAAATTATTTTATATGAAACCATCACAAGTGCTGATGCAGCGAAGATTGAGACATATCTTGCTGTAAAATACGGCATCACTTTAGACCATGACTACATTGGTACGGATGGTACTCTCCTGTGGAGCAAGACGGCCAACGCGGCGTATCATCACAATGTGGCGGGCCTTGGCAAAGACATTCTGGAGGAGCTGGACCAGAAGCAAAGCCGAAGCATTAATAAAGACACACAAGTCGCAATCGGTCTGGGCGGACTTGCTGAAGCAAACAGCGGAAATACGGCTGCGCTTGCTGATAGGCAATACCTCATCTGGGGCGATAATGGCAAACCTGTTAAATTCACTGAACAGCTTGGCTCGACGGATTGGTATCTGGCCCAGCGGATCTGGAAGGTTCAGAATAATGGTGATGTGGGAGAGGTGGAAATCGCCATTCCTGCATCGGCTGCCCCGGGAGCCGTAAAGCTGCTGGTGAGCGATACGGACACGGACTTCGCACAAGCCACTGAGTATGAGCTCAGTTCAATCACACTTGCCAATAAAGCTCACTATGCTGCGAAGGTGACGCTCAAGGATGGGCAATACTTCACTTTTGCGGCAGAGGCTCCTGAGCTTCAGAACTCTCTGCTGGAACAAATTGCGGAGGATGGACATGAGATCGTGCTGGCCTTCGACCAGGAGATGACCACGGACAATCTGGCAGGCTTCATTGTTGAGATTGGAGGCACAGCCGTGCCTATAAGCAGCCTCACCTACAGAGTGGACTCTGCCGATTCCAAGAAGCTGATTTTGACGCTGCCTGAGGGTACGGATGTTAAAGGGAAAACGGTGAACGTGTCCTATGATGGCACGGGTTCGCTCAAGAGCACTTACGGAGCCCCTGCTAAGCCGTTTGCGGTCAGTCCAAGGGATCAATTCATTGATTCACTTAAGATCACCCAGCCTGCGGGGAGTCCGGTCAATGTACCTAAACCTGAGATTACAGGAGAGGCTGAAGAGGGTTCTGCCGTAGCAATTGTAATCAGGGATAAAGATGGACAGATCGTAACTGGCGCAGGCGGAAATGCTGTCGTCGAAGCGGATGGGACATGGTCGTTCACCCCGGGCAGCGACTTACACGATGGGGAGTACACCGTTGAGGCGACAGCAACCAAAGGTGTGAAATCTGCAGTTGCCACCAAGGGGATTACGGTTAATCTTCCGGTGCCCGCAATTGAGATCACAGCTCCGGGCGGAGAGACGGTAACCGATCCCAAGCCGGAGTTCCAGGGAACGACAGATCCTGGGGCTACAGTAACGGCAGTCATCAAAGATGAGGACGGTAAAACCATCGGAACTCCCGCAGTTACTGTGAATGCGGATGGCACATGGAGCTTTAAGCCGGAAGCGGCACTGCCGTATGGCAAATACACGGTAGAAGTGACTTCGGCCAAAAACGGAAAAACCAACATGGCCTCCAAAACAATTACTGTAGTAGACAAGAGCAAGCTGCAAGCGGAAGTGGATTTGTCTTCCACATTGGCCGAGGAAGACTACACACCTGGAAGCTGGACGAGTTACGAGTCCAAGCTGACTACCGCGCAAGCGGTGCTTACGAGTTCCACGGCTACACAAGCGGAAGTGGATACGGCGCTGGCGGAGCTGACCGCAGCGCGTGAAGCACTGGTGCTGAAGCCAGTGGTGGACAAGAGCAAGCTGCAAGCGGAAGTGGATGTGTCTTCCACGTTGGACGAGGAAGACTACACACCTGGAAGCTGGACGAATTACGAGTCCAAGCTGACCACCGCGCAAGCGGTGCTTACGAGTTCCACGGCTACACAAGCGGAAGTGGACACGGCGCTAGCAGAGCTGACCGCAGCGCGTGAAGCGCTGGTGCTGAAGCCAGACAAGAGTAAGCTGCAAGCGGAAGTGAATTTGTCTTCTACATTGGATGAGGAAGACTATACAACTGGAAGCTGGACGAGTTACGAGTCCAAGCTGACCACCGCGCAAGCGGTGCTGGGTAATGCGACGGCCACGCAGGCTGAAGTAGACACGGCGCTGGCGGAGCTGACCGCAGCGCGTGAAGCGCTGGTGCTGAAACCAGTGGTGGACAAGAGCAAGCTGCAAGCGGAAGTGGACTTGTCTTCCACGCTGGCCGAGGAAGACTACACACCTGGAAGCTGGACGGAATACGAGTCCAAGCTGACTACCGCGCAAGCGGTGCTTACGAGTTCCACGGCTACACAAGCGGAAGTGGACACGGCACTGGCGGAGCTGACCGCAGCACGTGAAGCGCTGGTGCTGAAACCAGTGGTGGACAAGAGTAAGCTGCAAGCGGAAGTGGATGTGTCTTCCACATTGGATGAGGAAGACTACACACCTGGAAGCTGGACGAGTTACGAGTCCAAGCTGACTACCGCGCAAGCGGTGCTGGGTAACGCCACGGCCACACAGGCTGAAGTGGACACGGCGCTG
The DNA here is from genome assembly GCF_038005345.1 of Paenibacillus sp. FSL H8-0122. Lineage (NCBI taxonomy): Bacteria > Bacillati > Bacillota > Bacilli > Caryophanales > Paenibacillaceae > Paenibacillus > Paenibacillus sp. FSL H8-0122. Next base: position 2,078,486 of record NZ_JBBOTB010000001.1, read on the forward strand.
GCGGAGCTGACCACAGCGCGTGAAGCGCTGGTGCTGAAGCCAGACAAGAGTAAGCTGCAAACGGAAGTGGATTTGTCTTCCACGCTGATTGAGGAAGACTACACACCTGGAAGCTGGACGAGTTACGAGTCCAAGCTGACCACCGCGCAAGCGGTGCTTACGAGTTCCACGGCTACACAAGCGGAAGTGGACACAGCACTGGCAGAACTGACAGCAGCACGTGAAGCGCTGGTGCTGAAACCAGTGGTGGATAAGAGCAAGCTACAAGCGGAAGTGGATGTGTCTTCCACATTGAATGAGGAAGACTATACACCTGGAAGCTGGACCAGTTACGAGTCCAAGCTGACCACCGCGCAAGCGGTGCTCGGTAACGCCACGGCTACGCAAGCCGAAGTGGACACGGCACTGGCGGAGCTGACAGCAGCACGTGAAGCGCTGGTACTGAAACCAGACAAGAGCAAGCTGCAAGCGGAAGTGGATTTGTCTTCCACGTTGGATGAGGAAGACTACACACCTGGAAGCTGGACGGAATACGAGTCCAAGCTGACTACCGCGCAAGCGGTGCTTACGAGTTCCCCGGCTACACAAACGGAAGTGGACACGGCACTGGCAGAGCTGACCGCAGCGCGCGAAGCGCTGGTGCTGAAGCCAGACAAGAGTAAGCTGCAAGCGGAAGTGGATGTGTCTTCCACATTGGATGAGGAAGACTACACAACTGGAAGCTGGACGGAATACGAGTTCAAGCTGACCACCGCGCAAGCGGTGCTCGGTAACGCCACGGCTACACAAGCCGAAGTGGACACGGCGCTGGCGGAGCTGACCGCAGCGCGTGAAGCGCTGGTGCTGAAGCCAGTGGTGGACAAGAGCAAGCTGCAAGCGGAAGTGGATGTGTCTTCCACATTGGATGAGGAAGACTACACACCTGGAAGCTGGACGAGTTACGAGTCCAAGCTGACTACCGCGCAAGCGGTGCTTACGAGTTCCACGGCTACACAAGCGGAAGTGGACACAGCACTGGCAGAACTGACAGCAGCACGTGAAGCGCTGGTGGAAGTGCCTGTGGTACCAGTAGTGGATAAGAGCAAGCTGCAAGCGGAAGTGGACTTGTCCGCTATTCTGGACAAGGAGACCTACACGCCAGCAAGCTGGGCGAGCTACGAGTCCAAGCTGACCGACGCGCAAGCAGTACTGGCAAGCGCCACGGCCACGCAGGCGGAAGTGGACACTGCACTGGAAGCATTGCAGGCGGCTTACCGGGCATTGGTTCCCAAGAGCGGTCTGGCAAGCATTACGCCATCGGCTGGTGCGATTCAACCCAATGTGACGGCGAGCGTGTACGAGTACAGTCTTAATGTGGAGTACAAGGTCTCCGAGCTTCAACTGACATTGGCAGCCGCTCATCCGGACGCAGCCATTACGGTTAACGGCCAGGCGGCCGGGACGGGGCAAGCTAGTGCTGCGGTGACTCTGAATGTAGGCGATAATACCGTAACCATCGTAGTTCGGGAAACGGATGGCAGCGAAAAAACGTACACGGTTACCGTGAGACGCCAATCCGCGCCTAATGAGCCTTCTCAGACACCTTATGTCCCTTCTAATACACCTACACCGGCTCTACCGGTAATAGAGAGAATAACTGTAGATGTTGAGGCCATTGGCTATGGAATTGTTGCCAAAACAGAAATTGAAAGAACTACAAATAATGATGGCAGCAAGAGCGATAAAGTGACGTTTACAACGGCCAAAGCTCTTGAAGCTGTTGAAAAGACCTTGGCAGCCCATTCGCCAAGCGTACGTATTCTTATTCCGGACAAACAGGATATCGTAAAAGATGTCCGTGTGGAGCTGCCGGATGCGGCAGTGAAGGCTGTACAAGACGCTGGCCTAAACCTGGAAATCTATACTGATAACGGCATGATTACCATTCCGAATGCCTCGCTCAGCGGCCTGAATCCGAACCTGTATTTCCACCTGATTCCTGTCAAACAGGAAAGCGAGCGCAAGCAGGTAGAAGAACGGGCCAGAACGGAGCAGATTGTCCGCAAGGCACTGAACAATGGCAACGTCTATGTAGTAGATCGTCCAATAACGATTGAAACCAATATGACAAGCCGCCCGGTAACAATCACCCTGCCGCTCGACAGCAGTCATGTACCGGCAGAGGCACGTGCAAGAGAAGCTTATCTGTCGAAGCTGGCTGTGTTCATTGAGCACAGTGACGGAGAACGGGAATTGGTGAAGCCCGCAGTTGTAGCTTACGGGGACAACAAGCTGGGCCTGACTTTCCCAATCGGGAAGTTCAGCACCTTCACTATTCTTAATCTGGACAACGGAGCAGACGGAAGCCACCGCGCTTATATGGTCGGTATGCCGGACGGAACGTTTAAGCCGGAGAACGCGCTGACCAGAGCACAGGTAGCCATGATTCTCTACCGGGTGCTGGCGCTGCAAGGTGCAGACGCAGCCCCATATTCGGATGTCTCAGGCAGCCACTGGGCAGCAGAAGCTATCCGTCAGGTTACAGGTGCCGGACTAATGAAGGGCATGACAGACGGAAGCTTCAGACCGGAGCAGAGCATCACCAGAGCGGAAATGGCAGTCATCATTGCGCGCTGGAAAGCACTCTCAGGTACAGGAGAACACAGCTATAACGATGCTCTTGGCCATTGGGCGGAGAAGGCAATCGGCCAAACGAAAGAGGCCGGTTATATGGAAGGGATGCTGAATGGCAGCTTCCAGCCGGACAAAGCCTTGACCCGTGCCGAGGGGGTAACTGTGTTCAACCGGATTCTGGAAAGAGGGCCGCTGTACGGTGAGACCGTGCCAGTATGGTCCGATGTGCCGATGATCCACTGGGCGTTCCATCAGATTGAGGAAGCTTCACGGGATCATAACTACACAAGCCGGCCGGAAGGCGGCGAGATGATGATCAAGCCATAAATAAATAAGGAAGGGCTGTCCAAGTCATGAGGATGACGGGGGCAGCCCTTCTTTTATTGGAATGCTTCATCAGATGATCTTTCGTATGGGCTCCGGCTTAATTTTGCAGATGCAGCCTATACTCATGGGCCGTGATGCCATACACACTTTTGAAATGCCGGTTCAGATGGGTCAGGTCCGTGAAGCCGAATTCGGCCACAGCGGCATAGATATCCTTGTTCTTCTCGATGAATTGCTTGGCATGCTCGACCTTGCAGTTCAGGAAGAATTGATAGGGCGAGGTTCCGGTATGAGCTTTGAACTCGCGGATGAACTGGTATTTGGATAGATTGAACTCGCGCGCGAGATCGTCGAGTTTCAGTACATGGTCCAGGCTGCAGTACATCATTTCTTTGGCTTTGGTGGCAAAAGCATTGTTCATGCGCCGTGCGGTCTGTATTTCCGTATGGGACAAGCGGTTGGCGAGCCGGATAAGCAGTTCGCTGCTAAGTGACTCATCGGCACTGCTCTGGACAGCGTGTCTGAGATTACAGATACAATGCGCCAGCTCCCTGTCATAGACGATAGGAGTGGCGAAGCGAAGTTCCTGTTGGCCCACAATCTCTGTCATCAGGTCCGGCTTGATATACAGCATGATGTAGTCAATGCCTGCCCGGTCATAAGAGCTGCCGTCATGAACCTGCTCCGGGTTAAACAGCATGACACCATTCCTGTGCGAAGCCTGCCGGGTGCCGTCCAGTGTATATTGCTGAATGCCACGCAGGGTAACGCCGACGGCGTATTCTTCGTGGCAATGTTTTTTGTAGGTGAAATCCGTCATGCTGGCCGATAAGGCGAGGATCTCGGCAGACTTCCTGTAATTGAATTGCTCCATCCTGACCACCGCCGTTCTATAAAATTCCGGATACCATTACAGCAGAGTATACTAGAAACAGAGCCATTATACTATTCATCAGCATCTGATGCCGCTCCAAAAAGCTCTTGAATACGGAGCCGAAGACGACCCAGGCTGTGAAAGCCAGGAAACCGATCACCGTAATGACGATGACGAAGATGAAGGAAGCTGCGGGCGAGCTATAGTAGGGCATGACATAACCCGGGATAACCGTCAGCGTGAACAGCAGTAACTTCGGATTGGCGAACTGCGTCAGCAGCCCGGAGAGGAAGCCTGAGGCCTGCTGGCCTGCCGCTTCAGAACGGCCCATCCTGTACACCTGATAAGCGAGGTAGAGCATATACAGGCTGCCGATGATCTGCATGACACCGAGTATATGCGGAAGGATGTCAGCAAGCAGGCGGTTCAGCAGAGCGGATGCGGCAAGGAGCAGTCCGAACGCGAGTGTGGCTCCGCCGACATATCCCATTGTTTTCCTGGCCCCATGATGCTGCACAGAGGAGAGGATCACAATATTGGTCGGGCCGGGTGTGAAGGTAACCACAATACAATAGATGATAAAGGAAAGGATATTCATGATGACCTCCGGTGAAAGTAGTTCCATGAATATACACCGGGGCTGCGAATCGCTATAGTACATTATTGCAATCCGCTATTCCTTTAGCTAAGAGAACTCCACAGTGTCAATATCCCCATCACCATCAGGAAAGATCCCATCCATAAGCCCACGGCCCCTCTGAAGCGCATGGAGCTGATGTAGGCGTCACTGGGTTCACTATCACCTTTCATTTTCCAGCCCTCACTCGCCTGCCAGGTGAAGGTAGGGTTTTTGCGCACATATAAGCTAAATAAGTTAACTGCAATTCCAAATAACAAGATGAAGATTGCGCTAAAAGTTTCGATGATCATCAGCTCCTCAGTAGGTTCAAATTTGTCGCCGTTTATATCTAATACGTTACTTGGTTAAGGGGAGGTTTCACAAATATAATAAACGTGAAGTATAATAGTCCGATAGTATTTCTTCTGAAGGAGAGTCCTTTGTGTTCAAAATAATGCTAATCGAAGATGATATCACCCTGTTCGGGGAGATCAGGGAGAGACTTGCCCAATGGTCCTATGAGGTGTACGGAATTACAAATTTCGGTAAGGTACTGCAGGAGTTCTCGGAGGTCAAGCCGGATCTGGTGGTGATTGATATCCAGCTGCCGCAGTTCGACGGCTTCCATTGGTGCCGGATTCTGCGCAGCCACTCCAAGGTGCCGATTATCTTCCTCTCCTCCCGGGACCATCCAAGCGATATGGTGATGTCGATGCAGCTTGGGGCCGATGATTTCATTCAGAAGCCGTTCCACTTCGAGGTGCTGATTGCCAAGATTCAGGCCATCCTCCGCCGGGTCTATAATTATGCCAAGGAAGGCACGGAGCTGAAGACCTGGCGCGGAGCGGCAATTGAGTTCGTGAAGAATACGGTCACGGGCAGCGGGGGAGCGGCTCTGCTGACCAAGAATGAGATGCTGATTCTCAAAATCCTGCTGGAGCGTAAAAACACTATTGTAGAGCGTGAGGAGATCATCACCAGCCTGTGGGACAACGAGCATTTTGTCAGCGATAATACGCTGACTGTGAATGTGAACCGGCTGCGCAAGAAGCTGGAGCCGCTCGGTCTGGATGCCTACATAGAGACTAAGGTGGGGCAAGGGTATATGGCGACTGAAGAGGCGGCAGAATGATAAGGAAATACATCACCGAGAAGCGGAGCTGGCTGCTCCTGCTGGCCGCCCTCCAGCTGATTATTATATTCGTGGCCTATATTGATTCTGCCATCCCGCTGCTGCCGGTCCTGTACATTGTGCTCCTCAATACGCTGCTTTGCCTGGCCTTCGTCTTCCTGAGGTATTCCCGGGAGACCCGGTTCTACAAGAGCCTTGCCTCTTGGGATCAGATCTATGAGCTGCAGGCGGTCCTGGAGCCGGGCAGTCCGATGGAGCGGCTCGTCCACGAGGCGGTGAGCGCCCAGACGGACCGTTACAAGCGCGAATCCTCCGTGAATGTCGGGCTGCTGGAATCGGAGAAGGACGAGCTGCTGGCCTGGATACATGAGGTCAAGACCCCGCTGACTGCTATGCAGCTGATGATAGAGCGCCTGCCGGACGAGACCCTGCAAAGACAGATGATGTACGAATGGCTGCGGATTCACCATCTGCTCGACCAGCAGCTGCACCAGAAGCGGATTCCCTTCATCCGCAATGATCTGTTCATTGAGAAGGTCGGTCTTGCTCCTATTCTTAATAAGGAGATCCGGGCATTGAAATCCTGGTGCATCTCCAAACGCATCGGGTTCGATGTGGAGCTTGAAGCTGAAACGGTACTGACAGACGGTAAATGGCTGGCCTTCATGCTGCGGCAGCTCCTGACCAATGCTGTGAAATACAGCGAAGCCTCCGATATCTTCATCCGGAGCAGTGAGGAGGGCGGCCATGTTGTGCTTGTCATTGAAGACAGCGGACAGGGAATTGACCCCAGGGATCTGCCGCGGATCTACGATAAGGGCTTCACCTCATCGCGCTTCCGCCAGGAGGGGGCAGCTACGGGCATGGGGCTGTACCTGACCCGGCAGGTTGCGGAGCCGCTGCTGATTAGACTTCACGCTGCTTCCGTGCTTGGGCAGGGGAGTGTATTTACGCTGACTTTTCCAAGGGAAAATGACTTTCAGCGGCTGACAGGGATGTGACAATAGTGTCACATGCCTGTTCCATTTGTTCGGCGAAGCGCAGGAGAATAATCATCCACCCGCTTATGATAGAGCTATAGAAAAGGAGTGGGGAACAGATGCTTATTATGCAGGCTAACAAAATCTATAAAACCTATGGTAACAAATTCAATAAACAGGAAGTCCTGAGGGGCATTGATCTTCAGGTGGACAAGGGCGAATTCGTCGGAATCATGGGTCCGTCCGGGTCCGGCAAAACGACGCTTCTGAACGTATTGTCCTCCATTGACCGGGTAAGCAAGGGCACAATCGAAATTGAGGGCAAGGAATTCACCGGGATGAAGGAGAAGCAGCTCGCCGAGTTCCGCAAGCATCATCTCGGGTTTATTTTCCAGGATTACAATCTGCTCGACACCTTGACCGTCAAGGAGAATATCATGCTGCCGCTGTCGATTACAGGCATGTCCAAGAAGGAGGCGCACCAGAAATTCGACCAGGTGGCGGGCGAGCTGGGAATTTATGAGCTGAAGGACAAATATCCGGCGGAAATCTCCGGCGGGCAGAAGCAGCGTACGTCGGCGGCGCGGGCATTCGTGCATGATCCGAGCATTATTTTTGCCGATGAGCCTACTGGAGCCTTGGATTCCAAATCTGCGTCCGATCTGCTGAACAAGCTGGCCGCCATGAACAGCAAGCGTGAAGCCACCATTGTCATGGTTACGCATGATGCTGTGGCCGCAAGCTACTGCAGCCGTGTCGTCTTCATCCGGGACGGGCAAATCTACACCCAGCTGAACAAGGGGGAGGAATCGCGGCAATCCTTCTTGGGTGATATTATCAGCACTCAGGGCGTACTTGGCGGTGTCACACAATGAGTCTGAATTATATTATCCTGCGGAACCTCAAAAAGAACATTAAGAACTATTATCTCTACGTGTTCGCGCTTATTTTCAGTGTGGCCCTGTACTTCTCCTTCGTGACGCTGCAGTTCGACCCGGCCATGCACGAGGTCAGCGGTTCGATCAAAGGCGGGGCTGCTATCGGCGCGTCCTCCGTCCTGCTGGTTGCGATTGTGGCCATCTTCCTGCTGTATGCGAACACCATCTTCATCAAGCGCCGCAGTAAGGAGATCGGGCTGTTCCAGCTGATCGGGCTGACCAAGAGCAGAATCTTCGTGCTGCTGAGCGCCGAGAATCTGATTCTATATTTCGGATCGATGTTCGCGGGGATCGGTGCAGGGTTCGTGATGTCACGGCTGATCCTGATGATTCTGTTCAAAATCCTGGAGGTCGATCAGGTCGCTGCGCTGCGCTTCTCCCCCGAGGCCCTGCAGCGGACGGTGCTTGTTTTTGCCGCTGTGTACGTGCTGATTATGATCATGAATTACACCTTCATCCGGGCCCAGAGCATTCTGTCGCTGTTCAAGGCTACGGCCACTTCCCAGACACGTATTCAGAGAATGTCGCTGTGGGAGGTTGTGATCGGCCTGCTCGGGATTGGCAGCATCTGCGGAGGGTATTATGTGTCCGGGGAGCTGTTCAGCGGCAGATTCACGGGTATGAACGGGCTGATGTACGCAATGATTGCCATCCTCGCCCTGGTGATTATCGGAACCTATCTGTTCTACAAAGGCTCGGTCAGCTTTCTCTTCAATCTCATCCGCCGCAGGAAGAAGGGCTACCTGTCCATTCGGGAGGTATTATCACTCTCTTCCATTATGTTCCGGATGAAATCGAATGCCCTTCTGCTGACGGTCATCACCACGGTATCCGCGCTGGCGATCGGCCTGCTCTCTCTGAGTTATATCTCGTATTATTCGGTGGAGTCCTCCGCGCGTGAGAGCTCGCCGCATGATTACGGCTTCCTTCAGAAGGCCGATGAGACAGGATTCCGGGAGGCGCTGGATCAGGCTGGCATAGGTTATACCACGCTGGAGATTCCAACGGTGCAGGTAGAGGTGGATCTTAAGGAGGTCGTGGATACTAAAAATTTCTCCAACAATGACACCAGTCTATTGGCTACCGTGATTAGTGAGAGCAGTCTGAAAAACATGGATTTGCAGCCGGGCGAGGTACGGATTATGGGTTACACAACTACGAAGCAAACCATGCTGAAGCTGAAGGATCGCGGTGAATTGGACTTGTATATCAAGGGTGGGGTCATTAAGCAGCAGCTTACAGGTTTGTCTGAGCAGTCTGTGCTGCCGTATTATTTTGGCGGAGGGATCCTGGGGGTGTTCGTGGTGGATGATTCAGTCTTCCAGGAATTGCTTCAGCATAAAGATCCGGATGAGCAAAAAAGAGTGAGCGGCGAAGGAATCTATTACGGTATCAATCTTACCGGGTCCTCGCAGGCCAAGCAGGCTTATGAGATTTATACACAGCACAAGCCGGAGCTGCAAAGCTTCTCGCAATATGAATTTGAGTTCAACCAGCGGACCAATATGGGTCTCATTATGTTCATTGTCGGATTCCTGGGCCTGACGTTCCTGATCACCTCCGGCTGTATTCTCTATTTCAAGCAGATGGATGAGAGCGAGGAGGAGCGGGAGGGATATACGATCCTGCGCAAGCTGGGCTTCACCCAAGGGGATCTCCTGAGCGGCATCCGGTTCAAGCAGCTGTTCAATTTCGGTATTCCGCTGGTAATCGGCCTGTGCCACAGTTATTTTGCGGTAAAATCCGGCTGGTTCTTCTTCGGGACCGAGATGCTTACTCCGATGTTCGTCGTTATGGGGCTGTATACCGTGCTGTATTCCATCTTCGGCCTTCTGTCCGTCCTGTATTACAAGCGGGTAATCCGGGAATCCCTGTAATTATATGCAATGATGAGGATAGCCTTGGGGCTGTCCTTTTCTTTTTGCGTGTATGTAATTATATTGTTGCAAGTTCATAAGGGTTCAGCTCTTGCCTTACGCAAAACAGGCAGCGATAATGGTATAATAAGACCGAAACGGAGCAGACCAAATGTTATCGCCCGGCAATAGGGCTTTCCGTAGAAGAGATTCAGAAGTTAAAGCCGCTACAGTAAAAGTAGCAGAGCTATCAGATTATAGACAGAAGAGGTGGGGGCGTGTCAGTTACAGTTGGGGAGATTAAATCGATTAACCGTTATCCGGTAAAATCCTTTGCAGGAGAGGCACTGGAGGCCTGTAAGGTTGTATCTTACGGAGTGGAGGGGGACCGGTATTGTTCCTTTTATGATATGACCAAAAAAGACTGGTCACAGTATATTACTGCCCGGAAGATTCCGAAGATGATGTCTTATAAGGCGGAGTATACGGGGGAAGATATCCGTGTAACGGCTGCGGATGGCCGGGTGTTCGGCTGGGATCGGGAGCTGCTGAATGAAATTCAAAGTCTGACTTCCACCCAAATTACCATGTCTGAGTTCATGGCACCACACCCGGAGGAGCAGTACCCGGAGCTATTATCGGTAGATGGGGCAAGTATTCTGCTGGTGACCGACAAGAGTCTGAAGAACCTGGAGGCGATGTGGGGCAAGCCCATAGACCAGCGCCGCTTCCGGGGCAACTTCCTCGTGGAAGTGAGTGAGGACTCGCTGGGGGAGGAAGAGTGGCTCGGCCGCCGTCTGTCGATTGGCAGTACAGTGCTGCAAGTGGATAGCTATTGTGAGCGCTGCGTGATGATTACGACCGATCCGGATACGCTGGAGCGGGATAGCTCGCTGCTGAAGCAAGTCCACAAAGAGCTGAAGCAGCAGTTCGGCGTCTACGCTTCCGTTATCACTCCGGGAGAGGTCCGGCTGGGCGATCAGGTAGTGATGCTGGATAGCTAAGCTGGACAGAAGTCCTACGCTCTTGCCAAAGGTGGGCGGTCACCTACATAATGTCTTTAGCGACTATAATGTTGTAAGTTTTACAACTTTGATATCTCAGCAGCGGCACCGTTGGGAGAATTGTTGCACAGATTGCAGGAATTGTCTGGAATAACTGCCTTATGCGAAGGAATTGCTGCATTTTATGCAATATTCTCGGGTTAGCGGGAGTTAGATCCGGGGAATGTTGCAATTCGTGCAGGATATGTAATTACGGACAGCTAAATGGGGTGAAAGATATGCTGGAGTTGTCCATGGAGCATGCGGATGAGCTGGTGAAGGTGACACACGCGCTCTCTACGGAGCTAAGACTCAGAATGCTGGCGCTGCTTAACAGCCGGAGAATGAATGTGGCGGAGCTGGCGGAGGCGCTGGAGATTCCGGTATCCACGGCAGCCTCCAATGTGAAGGTGCTTGAGCAGGCAGGGCTGATTGAGACGGAGCTGTTGCCCGCTTCACGCGGGGCGATGAAGGTATGCAGCCGGATTTATGATGACATCAAGATCACGATCAATGCTCCGCAGCGCCGCCTGCAAGCCGGTCAAGGCGAATATTGCTATGAGATATCCATGCCGATCGGCAATTTCACAGCCTGCGAAGTGGCGCCTACCTGCGGGATGGTCAGTGAGAACGGTCCAATTATTTCGGAAGATTCACCGGCGGGATTTTTTCATCCGGACCGGGTACAGGCCCAGCTGCTCTGGCTGCGCAAAGGTTATCTCGAATACCGCTATCCGCTGGAAATTCCGCAAGGAGCGGTGCTTCACCGGATTCAGTTCTCCATGGAGATCTGCTCGGAGGCACCGAATTACGAGAATGACTGGCCTTCGGATATTACGCTCTGGATTAACCAGGTGGAGGTGGGGACCTGGACCTCGCCCGGCGACTTCGGCGGCAGACGCGGGAAGCTGAATCCCTCGTGGTGGATAGATACGGGAACCCAGTTCGGCGCACTCAAGACCTGGAGTGTAGATGACACACGCAGTACCATCGACCACCAGGAGCTATCCGCTGTTAATCTGGAGCAGCTGGGTCTCACAAGGCAGAACCACGTGGATCTGCGGCTGGGCGTGAAGGAGAATGCAGTCTTCAAGGGCGGCATGAACCTGTTCGGCAAAAAGTTCGGCGATTATGAGCAGGACCTGGTGATGAAGATTTTTTATAGCGTGGAGCCTTAGGATGAATAACATAGGGATTAGCGAAGAACCTGGAGCTTTGGCTTCGGTTCTTTTTTTGCGTCGCCATTGACATCTCAGCGGATTCTGTAATAATTAATACATATTTATTGTATTAAAACAAAATTATTGTTCATAAGGAGCGTGCGTATTACCATGACAACCCGGCACTATATCAAGGATTATCCGCGGCCGCAGTTCGTCCGTGACGCCTGGCAGAGCTTGAACGGGGAATGGGATTTCCGGTATGACGATGACAACGCCGGTGAACGGAAGAAGTGGTACGAGGCGCTGAAGGGTGATCTGAAGATTCAGGTTCCGTTCACGTATGAGACGGAGGCCAGCGGAATCGGTGAGACCGTGTTCCATCCGTATGTATGGTATGAGCGGGAATTGCAGCTGCAAGAGGGCATGGGCAACAAGCGGGTCCTGCTGAACTTCCAGGCGGTAGACCACGTGGCGAAGGTGTGGGTGAACGGCAGCTATGCCGGGGGGCACCGGGGCGGGTATGCGGCGTTCTCGCTGGATATTACCGATTATCTGAACACGGGTGCCGGAGCGGTGAACCGTCTGACCGTCAAGGCAGAGGACAGCCAGAGCTGCACACAGCCCCGGGGCAAGCAGCGCTGGGTGGATGACAATTTCGAGTGCTTCTACGTGCAGACGACGGGAATCTGGCAAAGTGTGTGGCTGGAGTATGTATCCCCTTCGTATCTCAAGTCTGTCAAAATCACCCCGGATCTCGATAACCGCTCGGTCCGCTTCGAATACGAGGCCCAGGTGGCAGCCCCGAATCTCCGCCTGGAGACCCGGATCAGCACGCAGGAGAAGACCTTCAAGCAGGTCTCGCTGCATATCGACCGGTCTTGGCAGCAGCTGGATGTAGAGCTGACCCATGAAGCGAATGGCCCGTGGAAGCTCCAGTCGTGGTCGCCCGCTTCGCCGGTGCTGTATGAGGTAGAGTTCCTTCTGTACGAGGGGGACAAGGTGATCGACCAGGTCTATTCCTACTTCGGACTCCGCAAAATCTCCATCGAACAAGGCAAGGTGCTGCTCAACAACACGCCGGTGTATCAGAAGCTGATTCTGGATCAGGGCTATTGGCCGGACAGCCACCTGACCCCGCCTTCGGAGGAGGCGCTGATTGCCGATATTGACGCGATTCTCGCGATGGGCTACAACGGTGTCCGCAAGCATATGAAGATTGAAGATACGCGCTTCCTGTACTGGTGTGATGTGAAGGGGCTGCTGGTCTGGTCGGAGATGGCGGCCACCTATGAGTTCAATGATGAGGCAGTGGAGCAGTTCACGAACGAATGGACCGAGATTGTCCGGCAGCAATATAACCATCCTTCGGTCATTACGTGGGTGCCTTTCAACGAATCCTGGGGCATCCCGCAGATCTACACGAACAAGCGGCAGCAGAAATTCACGGAAGGCATCTATCATCTGACCAAGGCCATCGACCCGAACCGTCCGGTTATTGTGAATGACGGCTGGGAGCATACGGTCAGCGACATTATTACCCTGCATGATTATGAGGAGAGTGGAGCGGTCTTGCTAGAGCGTTATGCAGATTCCGGCAGCGTGCTTGGCGGCAGCTCCTCGTTCAATAACTGGAAATTCGCGATGGCCCAGGGCTACGAGTACCGGGGTCAGCCTGTCATAGTCAGTGAATTCGGCGGCATTGCCTTCGACACCGGCGAAGGGTGGGGCTATGGGGAGCAGGTCAGCAGCACGGAAGCCTTCATTGAACGGTTCCGCAGCATCACGCAGGCGATCAAGGACACCCCGTACATCTGCGGATACTGCTACACTCAGGTTACGGATGTGCAGCAGGAAGTGAACGGACTGCTGAATGCGGACCGGACCCCGAAGATTCCGCTGGACGAGATTCGTAAGATCAACCGGTAGAAAGGTCTATCCTCAGAGCGGAGATCAGGTGACCAGCTCCGGGACCGGACAGAACCCGGGGTTCGCAGCGCACAGAGCAGTGGTGAAGTCTGGCCGGGTTTTCCTCAGCACAGCGAAATAACTACGGATGACATGGTTCAGCTCAGGGCTGCCATTCTGGAAGGAGAGGGATTTAAGGGTCTGAACATGAGTGTAATAGTATTTGGTCTTCTGCTTGGGCAGCTTGTAGACGGTTGGCGGAACATACGTTGTGACGTCAAAAAGATTGGCATAGCGGTAGCTGCTGCGCACGTACCGGCTGAAGGCCTTGGCAAAATCCGGGTCCCCGACACGCGGAGACCCGTAGGTATACAGCCGCGGGGCGATGAAGGCAGAATTGGCAGCAACATCCAGCGCACACAGAGTGGCCAGTGCCCCGCCAAGGCTATGGCCTGTTACATATAGCGTCTTCTCCGGGGACAGAGTACCAAGCACGGAGAGAATGGCATCCCGAGCGGATGCATAAATATCCGTGAACCCCCTATGGGTCAGGCAGGGCTCTTTAATGTATTGGAACGGTTTTTGCGCGGCATTCATGTTGGAGAGCCAATCATTTGTGGAGATGCTGCCACGCCAGGCCACAATGATCTCCTGCGGGGATTCCAGAATGAAGCCGAACAGCTCCCAGACATTTCCCATCGATTTCGCCTGGAAGCTGTGCACGGCCGAGAACCCCTCCGGCACCACGAATGCACCCTCTGCATTGGCAAATTGAGTGTAGGTCTGTCCGCAGACAGCCGCCAGGAAGATCGCCCACTCTTCTTCATCTGTCCTGTTATTCATTCCGCATCCCGCCCTTCTTTTCTATCTGTGTATGATCAGAAGGCGGGATTGGTGCCTATTCGTCTGGTGACAGCATAGACGGACCGCGTATATAATTAATCCATTGTCTGCCAAATACATATAAGGTAAAGCAAACGTAAGGGATTGCGGGAATGGAGGAGGAAATGGAAATGATTGAGGAACGTATTCCTTTGAAGAAATTAAGCATAAACGCCAAGTTTTCTTTAAATGACAAGCCTGTCGTCCTGTTGCTTCATTTCAGCGGCGGGAACCTGCATATGTGGGATGGAGTTCTCCCGCAACTGGAGCAGGACTACAGCATCCTTGCACCGGATCTCCGGGGGCATGGCCGTTCGGACAAGCCGGAGATTGGCTATCATATTGACGAGATGGCAGAGGATATGTATCTGTTACTGAGGCATTTGCAGGTGGACAAGTGCCACGTAGTAGGAAGCTCCATGGGGGCGCAGGTAGCAGTCAGTCTGGCAGCGGCTCATCCGGAGCTTGTAGCGTCTCTGGTGTGTGAAGGTGCGCTGAATAACGAATTTGGAGAATACGGTATATTTAACGTTACGGCGGAAGAGATGAATCAGAAGAAAGCGCAGCTCCGGGCAGAACTGGAGGAATGGAAGGAACCGTGCTATGACAGCCTTGAATCGTATGTAGCCGGGCAGAGGGATGAGCTGACAGCGGAGGGCCTGTGGAATGAATATTTCTGTGCGTTCTATACGCATAGCCTGGAGCAGCATCCAGACGGCAAGTATACCAATTGTTGTCCGAACCGTGTCAGAATCGAATACATAGAGAAGTATTGGGAGCTGTCCTTTGAACACTATTATCAGACAATACAATGTCCGGTCCTGTTCCTGCCCAGCGAAGCGGAAGGGAACGATGAACGGGTCCGCAGCAGTCTGAATGCCTTCGCAGAGCTGCTGGACAGCTATGAAATTGCGCTGATCCCGGATTCGCTTCATGCGTATGTCTGGATGCAGCTTCCGCTTCAGGCGGGTCAGGCTGTGCGGGATTTTCTGGACAAGCAGCGCTAACCCTACCAAGCATATAAAGAAGCCCGGTTCAGAGACAGGACTCCGAACCGGGCTTTGCTGTGTGAAGGATGGTACCTATTATCAGTTCTTATTCGCCCTCCGGCGGACCTTCAACTACCCGGTCAGGCAGCTGAGTAACATAACTGTCGGACATGCGCAGCAGCTCCAGCGCCCGGGTGAATTCATCCTCTGTCGATTGAAGCAGATCCGTCCCGTCACCGGATAACGTATAATGCTGGCCGTCCTCGAACCCGCTGCCTGACAGGAACAGCTCTTCATTATTAACGAATGAACCCGTAGGCAGGTAATAGCGCTGCGGCAGCAGGTTATACGCTGTCTGGTTGAGCAGATCCTGTCCGAAGTGGATATGATAGTCCAGCGGGACACCAAGCAGATTGGCAACGGTCGGCAGAATGTCCACCTGGCCGCCTAACTGCTCCTTCAGTGCCGGTGCCGTAACGCCGGTGGCTGAGATGATCAGCGGTATATTAATCAGGTCACGTTCATTATATTCATGTTCCAGTATCTCCTGCAGCAATACCTTATCGGCTTCCTTCAGCGAGAAGATCGGAAGTCCCCGGTGGTCGCCGTAGATTACGATTACACTATTGTCCCATACCCCGCTGCCCTTAAGCTCTTCTATGAACTGGCCGAGGGCATAATCGGCATAATTCTCCGCCCGGATATAGTCGCCGACCAGTGTCCCCTCGTACCGTTCCGGCAGGGTCATCTTGTATTTGCTCTCCGGGATCGAGAACGGATTATGTGACGACATCGAGATGACATGGGCATAGAAGGGCTGTTCACGCTGATCCATCCGCGCAAGCTCGGCAGAGGTCTTTCGGTAGAGGACTTCATCCGATGAGCCGTAGAAGACTGCATCCTCTTCACCGAAGTAGGTTTTGTCGTAATATTGATTGAAGCCCAGCGCCTTATACAGCTCCCCGCGGTTCCAGAACTCTACATTATTGGTATGAAAAGTCGCGGTATCATACCCCTGTGCCTCCAGCAGCTTCGGCAGACTCGGCAGCTCCTTCGGAGCATACTTATCTGTGGCTGGACCGTCCGGCGGCACATAAAAGGAAGTGTTGACGATGAATTCGGCATCCGAGGTATTGCCCTGGCCTACCTGCTGAAAGAACCGGGGGAAATAGTAGCTCCCGCCAGCCAGCTTATTCAGGTTCGGCGTGATTTCGGTTCCGTCCACCGACAGGTTGATCAGGAAGTTCTGGAGCGACTCCATCTGCAGGATGATCAGATTCTTGCCCTTGGCAGCTCCGAACAGGACTGGATCAGCCTTCTGCTGAATGCCCTTTGTCCTATCGATGCCGGCCTGAGAGATTTGCGCAGGGTCCATGGGCTCCTCTGCGGGTTCACGCAGCAGGGCGTAAGCTTCATAATTGAGAATGCCCATCTGCTCTGCCTTGACATTCTCGTTCATACTGGCTTTATTGGGGAAGATATTCATCATGCACAGCGTAAGCGAGATACAGAACAGGATAGCTACCGCCTTGCGGTTGCTGGGGCGGGACATGGAATGCTTCCAGGCCAGCGCTTTCTTCCGTCTGAGCATGATCAGGCTGATGATAATGATGTCTACGAAGATAAGCATATATTGCGGATGCACGACAGCGAATATACTTTTTTTGACGGCGCCTACCTGCTTGACCTGACCGAAGACTTGGGACGTAGCAATCATTCCAAAATGATTATGATAGACGATGAGAGAGAAGAACAGGACGGTAATGAGCAGATTGACAAGCAGATAGATCGCGACCTTGTGCTTCGTGGCGAACCATTCGATGAGGCAGAACAGCAGCAGCACGAACGGGATTTCCTTCAGCCAGGTGGTCCAGGTTGGACCGTCCTCGAATAAGTAATACCAGGCGAAATAACTCTTCACCAGCATGATCAGCGAGAAGAACAGAATCGACCTTTTTCGAAGCGGACGTGATTCCTTGTAAGGCATTGCGTATGCGCATCCTTTTCTATATAATCCATTAATTCTATTACAGGGCCGAGTTCAAAATCAACCGGATTTAAGGGCAGTTTGGTGAAAAATAAAGGTGAAAATTCGCCGCATATACGTTATTCTCTAAGAAGCATCCGGGAAGTTGAACCGTTGATAAACGAAGCAGGAGGAACAACCATGACAAAAGAATTCTCGCGCCAATATACAGACAGTGTGAAGCAGGAATTATTGAACAGACTCGGCCTGAAGCAGGTGTATTTCAAGGGACAGCAGGGAGAAGACCTGTTATATGAAGCAACGGGCTTTGACCGCGGCACCTCGCATAAGTTCTGTGTTAGAACGCGGAAGGGCACCGTTGACGAATGGGTAGACGGGAAGTGGATGAAGGTCCGCAGCTTCTCGATTGCCGCCAAACAGGAGGGATCAGAATGAGCAGCTATTCCCATTTGCAGTTACAGGTACAGCCTTTGACAGAGATCAAGCATCTGAAGATTCATGGCAGAACGACCGGAGCGCTTAACCCCCTGACGTTATTCTGGACGGGCAGTGCGATAGAGGTGAACCTCCAGGCCTCTGAGCTGTGGCTTGAAGTGGAGTCCGGTTACGATCATCACGAGTCTTGGATTAGTATATTGATTAACTCCGTTCCCGTCAGCAGACAGATGGTGAATGCCGGAAGGCACTGGGTCTGCGTATTCAGAGGAATGAACCCTGAGCGGGTGAAGAATATCCGGATTGTAAAAGAGGTCCAGGCGATGAGCGGGGACCCCGGCGCTTATCTTCAGTTCCATGCGGTCCGCACAGACGGCAGCTTCCTGCCTGTTGAAGACAAGCCGTACCGGCTGGAGTTCATCGGTGACAGCATCACCTCAGGGGAAGGCGTCATCGGGGCCAAGACCGAAGAGGATTGGATTCCTGCCTGGTTCAGCGGCGTTCATAACTATACAGCAATGACTGCTGAGTCCGTTGAGGCCGATTTCCGGGTGATCTCACAGAGCGGATGGGGCGTGCTCTCCAGCTGGGACAACAATCCGCGAGGCAATATCCCTGACATCTACGAGCAGGTCTGCGGTCTGCTGACCGGTCCCCGTAATGAAGCGCTTGGGGCGCATGCGATGAATGATTTTGCGGCCTGGCAGCCGGATGTGGTAGTAGTCAACCTGGGCACCAATGATGACGGCGCGTTCAACTCCCCCGAGTGGCTGGATGAGGACACCGGACGTATCTATAAGCAGCGGCTGAATGAAGACGGAAGCTATCATGAGGAGGATCTGGCCGCCTTCGAGGCCGCAGTCACGAGGTTCCTGGCGAAGCTCAGAAGCTATAACCCCGGGGCCCATCTTCTCTGGGTGTATGGAATGCTGGGCCTCTCCCTGATGCCGGCGATCTGCCGGGCGGTGGATGGGTACATGAGGTCTACGGGCGACAAGAACGTGTCGGTGTTCCAGCTGCCGAATGTGACGAATGAGACAATGGGCGCGCGGACCCATCCGGGCCTGCCGGCGCACGAGCAGACTGCCGGGGAGTTAAGCGGCTATATCCGGGGACTTTTGTCAGGGTCTTAACAGTAACGGCATATCCATTGAACAGTATAAGTTGCGGGAGCGCTCATCAGCTGATGAGCGCTTTGTGCTGCAATTCATCTGCTTGACAAACAAACCGTCTGGACGGTATAGTAAATGACGAGGTGATGATTGTGAACAGTAATTCCAAACGCAGTCTGATTCTGGCTGCAGCTTCAACGATTGTTAGGAATAGCGGAATTGAGAAGCTTACACTTGAAGCGGTGGCTGCTGAAGCAGGAGTGAGCAAGGGCGGTCTGCTGCACCATTTTCCGAGTAAAGACGCATTAATCTACAGTATGGTTTCGGGCATCACAAATGATTTCGTTGCAGATGTCCAGAAGAGGGCGGCCCAGGATACGCGGGAGCAAGGGAAGTGGAGCCGTGCTTATTTGCAGTCTACCGTGGAAGCTGATCAGGATGGGCAGGACATGAATGTTGCTCTTAACGCAGCGCTTTTTACAAACGGTGAATTGCTGGATGAATTAAGGAAGCATTACACCGTCTGGCAAGAGAACATCGAGAATGATGGGCTGGACCCGGTAATTGGCTCCATTGTCCGGCTGGCTGTAGACGGCCTGTGGTTATCGGAGGTATTCGGGATCGGCGAGATCAGCGATGACATGCGTGATAAGGTCATCCGGAAATTATATGAAATGATTCATTAAGGAGGCAACCCCATTGAATGCTTATGTGTTACTATCCTTAGCCATTGTGAGTGAGGTCTTCGGCAGCTCTATGCTTAAGGCATCGAACGGTTTCAAAAAGCTGCTTCCCTCCATTGCGGTGGTCGCTGGCATGGGCCTGGCGTTCTTCAATCTGTCACTGGCGCTGAAAGAAATCCCGCTCGGGACAGCTTATGCCATCTGGTCTGGCGTGGGAACGGCGTTAACTGCATTGGTTGGCGTGCTGGTCTATAAGGAACGTCTGAATGTGCGAAAAATAGCAGGCTTAATCCTCATCATTGGCGGTGTGGTTCTGCTGAAGCTGTCAACGGGGGTGTAGAGATGAGAGGTTACTTAGCGCTAAGCATTGCTATTATTTCAGAAATCTTCGGTACGACTATGCTTAAGCTCTCCGATGGATTCAGCAGTGTGCTGCCGTCGATCGGAGTAGTGCTTGGAATGGGCCTGGCTTTTTACTGCTTATCGATCAGTCTTCGCACCATACCTCTGAGCCTGGCTTATGCCATCTGGTCTGGCGTGGGGACAGCGCTGACAGCACTGATCGGCATCCTGATCTGGAATGATCCGTTCAATCTGCTCACCGGCATAAGTCTACTGATCATTATCGGGGGGCTGGTGCTGCTGAATTCACCGGATAAGGCTTGCGGGGAAAACGCCCCTGAAGCTGCGGAGAATTAGGTCTTGCTTATCAAGCCTCCGGTATGCTGAAATGGAAGTAGGCAACGTGCAGGAAGTGAGCGAGAAGGAGCAACCGGAATGAGGAAAACGTACCTGATAGCCGCCATATGGCTCAGCCTATTGCTGCTGGCGGCATGTAGCGATGGCGCCGGCAGCGGTTCTGGCGGGAAGATTGCCGATACCAGCCTAAGTGCAGGTCCGACTGAGGATGCAGCTCTCCATGTGCATACTGCCAGATCGGGTCAACCGCAGAGCAGCAGTCAACCCTACCTCGGCAGGGTCTTTAAGGTTGTGGTAGATCCGGGACACGGCGGTGAAGATCCCGGGGCAGTCTCCGTCAGCGGACGGCTGGAGAAGGATTTCAATCTGAGCCTGTCAGAGAAAATTGCAGCCCAGGTGGAGCAGGACCCGCAGATTGAGATCGGGCTTACAAGGACCGGGGATGCTTTTATCTCTTCACAAGAGCTGTTCCGGCCCCAGTTCGCCAATAACCTGCCCGCAGACCTGTTCATTTCCATTCATGGCAATACCTATGAGGAGGCATCAGCATCGGGTACAGAAACCTTTTATTATCATGAAGAATCCTTGGCTTGGGCCGAGACTATACATAAGCATGTCATTCAAGCTACCGGTCTCAAAGACCGCGGCGTGAAGAAAGGGAATTTCTTCGTTCTGCGCGATACTGTAATGCCGTCGGTGCTGCTGGAGCTGGGCTATTTAACGAATCCCGGCGACGAGGCGAAGATGTGGACCTCCGGGTTCCAGGAGAGCGTGGCCTCTGCTGTTGTGGATGCCGTTAGGGAGTATCTGGGGCTGGAGTGATGGATCACTATGATGTCAAAATGCACAAGGAGAAGCCTATGAACCGGATTTTAATTCTCGGATCAGGAGGATCAGGCAAGTCTACCCTGGCCCGTCAGCTTGGTGCTCTTCTACATCTGCCGGTTGTACATCTGGATACCCTTTTCTGGAACCCGGGCTGGGTCCCTAAGCCGGATGAAGAGTGGGATGAACTGGTACGGCAATATACAAATCAGGAGCAATGGATTATAGATGGTAATTATTCAAGGACCATGGATAGCAGACTGAGGCGTGCGGAGGTCATTATTTTTCTGGATTTACCCCGTTTATTATGTATGTACCGGATTGTGAAGCGTCGTGTCATGTACCATAACCAGACCCGGCCGGATATGAATGAAGGCTGCCCAGAGAAGCTGGATTGGGCTTTTGTGAAATGGGTCTGGAACTATAAGGCACGTAGCCGTGCTACTACCCTGGAGAGGCTCAAGCAGGCCGGAGCTCACCAGCAAGTGCTGATCGTAAATACAAGGCGGCAGGTCAAGGAGTTGCTTCATCGCTATGCAGAATGCTAATCAACGCCGCACATACAGTCCCTTGCGGTCCAACTGCAGCTCACTTGAGATTAGAAGCAGGATCAGTTCCTCGATTGCAGATAGAGTGGCCACTAAGCATACAATTATTGTCCAGATCGCCTGATTCACATAGGGGAGCAGCATCGGTGTAAGGAATAGCAGCAATCCGGCAAGCTTGTTACCGTAGGTATGAATGCTGCCGTAGGTGCTGAATTTGCACAGCGCGGTCAGGATGGAGGTTCCCCGGATGACGGCAATCAGCACGACCCACAGGATGAGGCCGAGGGTAAGACCAAGGAACGGATATAAGGTATAGAGTGCAGTGCCTGCCAGTGTCATGTCGGCCACGGAATCGAGCTTGGCACCGAGGTTGCTATCCGTACCGGTCATTCGGGCAATAGGGCCATCCAGCAGATCGGTAATTCCGCACAGGAGGTAGACTATAGTGAAGCCCGTGCCCAGCGGCGCCAGGTACAGCAGCAGAAGAGCCAGTGCGATCCGGCTGAGCGTGATGCAGTTGGGGGCAAGCTTCATGGCAACCTCCCTTTTTAACCATGTAATGGGGATTTCCTGTTTAGCTTATTCGTATATATTCTATGCTTCATTATGCCTCTAAATTTGCGGATTGTCTTTAAATAAGAAAGTACCCGTTAATATGGTGCAGGAACTGTCGGATGCATTCCCTGCGTAGCTGTTAATCTGATGGTGAGGAAAGGGTGGTGCACGGTGAACCTGCTGGAAGATATGAATGCTGCACTCTTCTACATTGAAGAGCATCTGGAGGAAGAGATCGATGTAAAAGTGGCTGCGGGTTACGCATTATGCTCGGAGTATCATTTTACACGGATGTTCTCCTTCCTGGCCGGTATCCCGCTCTCGGAATATATCCGCCGCAGACGTCTTACGCTGGCTGCCTTCAAGCTGCAGGGAAGCCAGCACCGGATTATTGATGTTGCCCTGGAGTATGGATACACTTCGCCGGATGCATTCACAAAAGCCTTTCAGCAGCTTCATGGCGTAACGCCTTCAGAAGCAAGAACGGCAGGGACACCCCTGAAGGCCTTTCCTCGAATGACTTTTCAGTTAACCATCAGAGGAGGCAGTGAAATGAATTACCGTATTGAGGAGAAAGAGAGTTTCCGGATCGTTGGACTCCAGAAAAGGGTAGCTATCCAGTTCAGCGGGGTGAACCCGGAGATTGCTGCCATGTGGCAGAGTCTGAGCATGGAGATGATCGCGGAGCTGAAGGGGCTGTCGGATATGGTTCCGTCAGGGCTGATCAGCGCATCCGTGAATTTCTCGGAAGGACGGATGGATGAACGCGGGGAGCTGGATCATTATATCGGAGTGGCTACCACGCAGGAATGCCCGCCGTCCTACGCCAAGCTTGAGGTTCCAGCATCTGCATGGGCCGTGTTCGAAGTGGTAGGTCCCTTTCCGGGTACGCTCCAGAATGTCTGGGGCCGGATCTATTCCGAATGGTTCCCCTCCTCCAATTACGAGCAGGTCGAAGGGCCGGAGCTGCTGTGGAATGAAAGCAAGGATACCCACTCGCCAACCTTTAAAAGTGAAATATGGATTCCGGTGCGGGAAGTAAAGCGCCCTTAACGGTGCAGGTATACAGCCGGAGCGAACAGGTCTTCCTAACAGAATGAATAGTGTCTCCTACAATCGGGTAATGGTAGTCTAGTATAACTGACTAGGAGGCGTACTTCATGGAATGGACTTTGGAAGATGTGGAAGAGACGAGCAGGCTGCATCCTGAGTCGTTTTTTATTCCCTCCAGACAGGAGCGGGAAGCGCAGGGCACGGGGAGAATGGTGCGATTGCACTTCATGCTGACCCATCCGGCTGAAGAGCAGCCACGGGCTGAACGGATGTGGGTGGAGATCACCGGGAGAGATCCGCTTACCGGGCGGTACACGGGGCTGTTGACCAATACACCGGGAGTTATCCAGTCGCTCCAGCTCGGAGATCCGGTAGAGTTCGAACCCAGACATATCGCCCAGACCATCCTGCGACAAGGAGACCCTGCATGGGTGGAAGCTGGAGAGAAGGCGGGTATGATCACCAGACAATGCCTGACGCCAGGCAGCGGTGTGCGCTGGATGTACCGGGAGGCCCCTACCCGTGAGGAGGACAGCGGCTGGCGGCTGTTCACTGGAGAAGAAGATAACGCTTATCTGAGCGACCCGAAGAATACGGCCATCATGAATGTGTATGATCTGATCGACCGGGACCCGAGCTTGCTGGAGCCTTTTAAAGGAGCTGTGGGTACAGCGTTTGAACGGAGCGGACCGGGTGCCGCGTGGGTAGAAGTGAAGAATTGGCGGTGAGCATGATATACTAGGCTGGCGGACACAGGTGACTGTGGCCCCGGCTTTTTTGCCATATAAGCTTAATTCGTAATCATTCTGTTAATTACATACAGTATTAATAGACATATTGGAGGTGACCAACGTGAGGCCCATATATTACTTGCTGCTGGCCGTACTGCTCATAGCTGGCTGTAGCACCAATAAGGATGCACAACCCGCTCCGGAGCAGCCGGAGGTATTGGGAGAAATGCCTGAAGAGATGCCTGCGGATTTCGATTTTCTCGTCCGTTACGGGTATGGGGAGGTCACTAAGAATGAGATCAATACGTATCAGGATACCGTGGTCAAAGATCTGATCATGAACGGAACGGCCACGGCGGATATTACACTGACTGAAGATGAAATGCGCAGCATCTATGAGCGGATGAGAGGCATCCACATCATGGGGAAGCTGGAGCTTGTGCCCCTCAAGCAGAGCTGCGCGAGGGTACCTTACCAGGAAGACAGCTGGAGGATCACCGTCAACGGCTTCACACGGAATTGGTCCTGGTCTGGCGAGAATTGTGAGCTAACGGAAGATGCAGAGCAGCTGCTGGAGCTGCGGAATTTCATTGCAGACATTGTAGCAGGTAAAGAAGAGTACCAGGCATTACCCGAAGCTGAAGGCGGCTATGATTAAGGAGAACAGCATATAGAGTGTACGACTGCAAGCGTACTCCGCAAGTCCGATCCCAAAGGATCGGATTTTTGGTTTAATGGGATAGGGTAACAGCAACCGGACGAGTAGAAGGAGGTTTAAATACAGTTTAAATATGTCGGTTACTATCCTTATAGATTCAGCAACCAAGGAGGAATAAAGCATGAAGCAGACACAATCAGCAGGGCAGAGCGGCAGCTACGCCATTGAAGCGCAAGGATTGGTCAAAATCTACGGGAGCAACCGGGCCGTGGATGGTGTGGATCTCAAAGTAGGCACAGGAATGATCTATGGGGTGCTGGGTCCCAATGGTGCCGGGAAGACAACCGTAATTCGCATGCTGGCGACCCTGCTTCGGCCTGACGCAGGGTCGGCGCGTATCTTCGGACATGATGTGGCAAAAGAACCGCAGATCGTGCGTCAGTTAATCGGAGTGACGGGTCAATATGCATCGGTGGATGAATCGCTTAGCGCAACGGAGAACCTGGTGATCTTCTCCAGGCTGCATGGCCTGGGACGTGCGGAGTCGCGCAGCAAAGCCTCCGACCTGCTGGAGGAATTCGGCTTGACGGAAGCAGCGAAGCGCCCGCTGAAGAATTTCTCCGGAGGGATGCGCCGGCGGCTGGATCTGGCGGCCAGTCTAATTGCGCAGCCACCGCTCATTTTCCTGGATGAGCCGACAACGGGGCTTGATCCCCGGACGCGCAATCAGATGTGGGAGACGATCCGCAGGCTGGTGAATACGGGATCAACGGTCCTGCTGACGACCCAATATCTTGAAGAAGCAGATCAGCTGGCGGACCGGATTGCCGTTATTGATACCGGTAAGGTGGTTGCAGAGGGAACAGTTGATGAACTCAAGAGCTCGGTGGGCAACTCCTCACTTCACCTGAAGGTGGTCCAACCGCAGCAGTTACTGAAGGCGCGGCAGATTGTGGAGCAGGTGCTTCAGGTACGCTCTAACCTGTCGGCAGAAGCAGCCAAAATTATCGCACCGATGGGGAACGTGGACCGGGTAACCGATCTCTTGATCGCCCTTCGTGAGGCAGGCATACCGCTGCTTGAGATGAGTGTGCAGAAGCCAACGCTGGATGAAGTATTCCTGACCCTAACCGGCCATGGTGTCAAGGAAGACGCGGGGTTTATCCCGGATAGTACACAGAAGAAGGAGGGAGTATTAGCATGAGTACTTTAATTAAGCCGGGTGCAGACCGTAATTTGAAAAACCATACCAGCTTCGGCCAAGTGGTACGTAATTCCTTTACGATGGCCTACAGAGGACTGCTCAAAATCCGGCGTACACCGGAGCAATTGTTTGACGTCACGTTTCAGCCGATTATTTTCACTTTGATGTTCACGTATATTTTCGGCGGGGCGATTGCCGGTGATGTGGCCAGTTATCTGCCGGTAATCATTCCGGGAATTTTGGTGCAGACCGTAATCACGACCTCTGTCGTCACCGGTGTCCAGCTGCGGGAGGACATGGAGAAAGGGGTGTTCGACCGCTTCAAATCGCTGCCGATTGCCCGGATTGCCCCTCTCGCAGGAGCACTGTTAGCAGATACTATACGCTACACGATTGCTACGGTACTTACCTTCGTAATGGGCTACATCATGGGCTTACGGCCGGAAGGCGGCATCGGCGGGGTTGCCCTGGCAGCGGTTCTGGTCATCGGATGCTCTTGGGCCATCAGCTGGATCTTTGCCTTTTTCGGTGTAATCGCCCGCACGGCTTCCAGTGTACAGGGGATTTCAATGATTGTGTTATTCCCGCTAACGTTCCTCTCAAATGCCTTCGTGCCGGTTGATACGATGCCGAAATGGCTTCAGTGGTTCGTGAATAACAATCCGATCTCGCATCTGGTCACTGCTGTCCGTGAACTGGTCAACCATGGAACGGTAGGCAGTGATCTGGTCTACTCGCTGATCGGAGCCGCTGTGATTGTGGCGGTCTTCGCTCCGATTACCGTACGTGCGTATATGCGCCGGACGTAAGACTGGTTCGGTAATACGTCAACGAATGCAGGGATGCATCTGTTGGCGTTTTTTTGTATGCTAAAAACCGAACACAATGTGACCAGTCGCTGTCAGGAACCTTGAATCCATTCTACTAGGGATAGCTCATAGTCTATAAAAGTCTGTAATTCACCATGCTGATCTGCCCAGGCATTCTTTCGCACCGCTATTTTCCGGAAGCCGAGTTTCTCATACACATGCTGTGCTCTGGTGTTCTTAAGATTCGTATCCAGTATGATCTTGTGAAACCCCTGTGCTTCAAACAAATAGCGGATCAGCATTCCCAAACATCGTGTGCCTATCCCTTTGTTTTGTTGGTTGAAATCACAGATTTTGATACCAATCTCCGCCACATGTCCAGAAACCGCACTGTAGCTCATTTCTCCTGCAGGAGTACCATCGATTTCCAGAATCAGACGTCCTTTACGTTCAGAATCTGTCCCGGTCTGCAATTGGATTAACACCTCTTGTTCAGTGATTCCTAAGCCCTCAGGAAATCCGGCATGCGCCATGACTTCTCCGTCGTTCCACCAGTTGCATAACAGCTCTGTATCGGCCATAGTTGCTTCCCGTATGATCAAGTTTCCTTGTTCCATATACATTTTGTACACCTCCTTGACTCCGGATCATCATAGCTTCATCGTAGCATGCCATGATTTCTGCGAGAATGGAGAGTATTGTTTTATACAAATTGTATTAGGTTTATGAGTATTAGCAGCGATAGATTCAGCAGCAGCCCCAGTATAGATAATTTGTTCCGCTTAACAATTCCAAGCACGCTGATGCAAACAGCGAAGAGCAGAAGGAAGTACACGAGGTACAGGGAAGTGTCGGCGTAGAGTGTCAGGACCTTGGACCCTGCGTCATTCACAAACTCGCCATCATACAGGTTCTTGTACCTACGGTTAGCATAAATTAATACACTGGTGATAAAAACTGAGGATAATAACACAGGAATAGCAGTTAGACCTCTTGTTTTTTTCTCATATCTACCTGCTGTAATGGACCATACCCCATAGATGGCAAATCCCGCAATCAGGCAGATCAAGTACATCTGATAGAACATCAGCCCTTCCTCCCGGTCCCCGGTTCCGCCCCCATTTGGTCCTGAAGCATATAATAGTAAGTTGGTTATGACCAGCATGAAATTTAGGAGTGCGTATTTAACTACACTGATTCCTATTCCTTTGATTTCTAACATTCTTACCTCCGCTAACTTGGGTTATTCTCCAGATGTCCCATTGTCGGTTTGTTTATTAATAGTGACTTCATTTCTATCGATTTCTACTTGATAATTAATTACTTTGTCTTGTTCGAATTTTTCACTAACCTCTTTACTTACAGAGTAGTTCTTTTTGGGATTGAGTGTAATCTTGAAACTGTGATTTCCATTTTTGATCCTGAACTTTGCGACTTCACCAACATTAATATTACTATCAATTTGAGAATTAATGTGTGTGTCGTCTTTTTCATCTACAGTCACAACTACACTTTTCAAAAATAATGGGCTGTTATTAGTAATTGTCAAATTATACTCTTCATTATCTGCTGCCGCGAGACTATTGGAAGTTTCGCCTTCGCACCCCGATAATAAGGTGACTGAAAGTATCAAGAGTATAGTTGGAATTCTGAGTGGTTTAAAAGTCATATGCATCTTCTCCAAATGTATGATTTATAAATCAGCCGATACCTCTCTAACCAATATAATACAAAAGATAGGAGAAAGTAAGTTTATAATCCAAATATTACTTTTTGGTAAATTGAACGCTAAGAAAATAGTTTCATTACTGTATCACATACTTCCTCCCCCTTTAGGAAAATTTATACTATAACTATTGACCAAGGGGAGATTCCGCTGAAAAGAAATCTGCGAGTCATTACCATCCTGCTAATTATCGCGCTTATAACCAACGGGCTAGCACCAGCTCAACGTACCGCAGCAGATCCGCAACCACAGCTACAGAATCCGCAGCAAGACTCCCGGGAGCTGCAACTGCAGGACATGCTTGTCCTCCAATTGCTTCCCTATATGGATGATCGGCTGAAGTCAGCCTATTTCAGTCTTTTAACCACCAGTCCTGAGCTTTATCCGTATTTCGTTCAAGTAGAACACTTGGAGCGGGTGAACGGCTTTCGCGGCTTTGACTTTCAGATTACGCTGAGAGCCTTCCCTACAGTGGGACCGCATATCAGTGTGGGAGAGGATTTGTTCACTTATAGAATCTCACCATCGAAAGTTGAGCTTGTAGAGTATAAGCATATAAAGGGACCGGAGGTATACGATTTTCCGCCAAATTACCTGGATATGTTGAGAAAGATGTAATTGAAGCCGCTTTTTTCATAAACCTTCTGGAGTTGTGGCGCGTTAGCCTTTATAATATGACGAGAATATAGAATAAAGGAAAAGGTGTAACTTCATGAGCATATTAAATGTAGAAAAGCTAAGTCACGGCTTCGGCGACCGGGCCATCTTCACAGATGTCTCTTTCCGTCTGCTGAAGGGCGAGCATATTGGTCTGATTGGTGCGAATGGTGAAGGTAAGTCCACCTTCATGAATATCATTACCGGTAAGCTGCAGCCGGACGAAGGCAAGGTGGAATGGGCGAAGCGGATGCGCGCCGGTTATCTGGACCAGCATGCGGTGCTTCAGCAGGGGCAATCCATCCGGGATGTGCTGCGCGGGGCCTTCCAATACCTGTTCGATATGGAACAGGAGATGAACGATATGTACGGCAAGATGGGGGATGTGACCCCTGAAGAGCTGGAGCAGCTGCTGGAGGATGTCGGAACGATTCAGGACATGCTGACCAGCCAGGACTTCTATATGATCGATGCCAAAATCGATGAAACCGCACGTGGACTGGGCTTAACCGACATCGGTCTGGACAAGGATGTCAACGACCTCAGCGGCGGTCAGCGGACCAAGGTGCTGCTGGCGAAGCTGCTGCTGGAGAAGCCGGACATTCTGCTGCTCGATGAGCCTACGAACTATCTGGATGAACAGCATATCAACTGGCTGAAGCGTTATCTGCTGGATTATGAGAATGCCTTCATTCTGATCTCGCATGACATTCCGTTCCTGAATAGCGTGATCAACCTGATCTACCATATGGAGAACCAGTCGCTGTCGCGTTACGTGGGCGATTATGAATATTTCCAGCAGGTGTATGAAGCGAAGAAGTCACAGCTGGAATCCGCGTTCAAGCGCCAGCAGCAGGAGATTGCCGATCTGAAGGACTTCGTGGCCCGCAACAAGGCGAGTGTAGCGACTCGCAACATGGCGATGTCCCGGCAGAAGAAGCTGGATAAGATGGAGGTCATCGAGATTGCCAAGGAGAAGCCGAAGCCGCAGTTCAACTTCAAGCAGGGGCGGACCTCCGGCAAAATGGTTTTTGAGACCAAAGATCTGGTGATCGGGTATGATTCCCCATTGTCGCGTCCGCTGGACCTGAGCATGGAGCGGGGTCAGAAGATTGCTCTCGTCGGAGCGAACGGTATCGGTAAAACCACGCTGCTGCGCAGTATTCTCGGCCAGATCCAGCCTATCTCGGGCACAGCCCGGCTTGGCGATCTGCTGGAGATCGGGTATTTCGAGCAGGAAATGAAGGAATCTAATTATAACACCTGTATTGAGGAGATCTGGAACGAATTCCCTTCCTACTCCCAATTCGAGATTCGTGCAGCACTGGCGAAGTGCGGCCTGACCACCAAGCATATTGAGAGCAAAATCGCTGTCCTGAGCGGCGGCGAGAAGGCCAAGGTACGTCTGTGCAAGCTGATTAACCGGGAGAGCAATCTGCTGGTACTCGATGAGCCTACCAACCATCTCGATGTCGATGCGAAGGAAGAATTGCAGCGTGCGCTCCAAGCGTATAAGGGCAGCATTCTGCTGATCTCGCATGAGCCTGAATTCTACCGTGATATCGTGACCGATACCTGGAACTGCGAATCGTGGACGACCAAAGTCTTCTAGAGAACCGAACCGGCAATAACGCCGGTGTTGAGCTTGACCCGTAGGAGGGTACTTTGCGAAAAGTGACTCTTGCGGGTCATTCGTATTACAGTGGAGTAAGAATGCAGGGGGATCATATGAACGTAGTGAATGAGGAGACAGTCGTGAAGCCATCCAAACGCAGTCTGGTCAATATCATTATTGACGGCATTTCTGGTATTTTTCTTCCCATAGTTAATATATTGAGCGCGGCAGGAATCATGAAAGGGCTTCTGGCTGGTGCAGTGGCGCTGGAGCTTCTAAGCAAGACGGAAGGCACCTATACGGTGCTGAATGCTATGGCGGACAGTCTGTTTCATTACCTTCCGCTGCTGCTGGCGTTTACAGCAGCCCGTAAATTCGGGGCGAATCCTTTTACGGCGGTCGTTATAGGCGGGGTTATGCTATATCCCAGTCTGACTACACTATTTGCGAACAACGAAGTCATTGAGTTTATGGGCATGAGCATCAAGCCGGTGAATTATCCTGCAAGCGCTATTCCCATCATCCTGGCGGTAGGCCTGCTGGTCTATGTCGAGCGATTCTGTGTCAAAATATTGCCGGAGGTCATCCGCGGCTTCTTCACTCCGCTGATCTCCGTGATCGTGGTATCGTCGGTGACGCTGCTGGTATTCGGACCGATGGGGGCGCTGGCCGGTGACGCCCTGGCAGACGGGTACCGTACAGTGTATAATCTCAGCTCAGTCGGCGCCGGAATGGTGCTGGGGGCGATCATTCAGCCGATGGTCATCTTCGGACTGCACTGGAGTCTGGTGCCGCTGGCGATCAATAATATCAGCACGGGCGGTTCAGACACCATCCTCGCGCTGATGGGTCCCGCCGCATTTGCCCAGGCAGGAGCAGCGCTTGCGGTATTCATCAAAGCCAAAGACAAGCAGTTCCGCACCTTAAGCCTGTCAGCATCGATATCGGCCTTGTTCGGTGTCACCGAGCCAGCAATGTTCGGGGTCAATCTGCCGCTGCGTAAGCCGATGATTATTGTCTGCATTGCAGGCTCGATTGGCGGCGGGATGGTCGGGATGTTCGGCTCGTCTGCGATTTCATTCGCTTTTCCGGGGCTGGCTACGCTGCCTGCTTATCTGGGGGAAGGGTTCGGCGGCTTCCTGATCGCATGTACCACCGGGTTCCTGATAGCCCTGATTGCAACGTTGTGCGTGAAGCTTGGACCGGAGCCAGCCGTCGAACCACTTGCCAAGTCCTAGCTAAGGAGGATTACATATGAGAGCCATTAGAAGAACGAAGACGGTGGAAGGGACTTCCATTCCCGGAATCATCCATAACGGAGGAAGTTACTTCTATATTAATGTTGATGTGTACGAAGACGGCATGGTCAACTGCTGGGAGCTTACAGATCTTAAGGGCTTATCCGGCAAAATAAATTCAGGCTGGTTAACGCCGGCAGTCCCCTCCGGGAAGCAGCTGTCCATTCATGGACTGGGTGCGTATACGGTAGAGTCGGCGAAGTGGACTTACAATGAAGCGGGTTATTATCAGCATGTGAAGGATACGGTGGCCCGTCTGAATCCTGAGCTTACGAATATCTATGACATTTCTCTTAGTGAGCAGCAGCGCAATGAGACGCGCCGGATCGCCCTTTCGCCAACAGCCACGGAATTCTATGTCAACAGCGAAATGTTCTACCAGACGACGGAGGGCAAAAGTATCCATCTGTTCATGAAGTATAGCGGCGCAGTATACCTGGTCGATGTTGTAATATACAAGGACGGAAAGGTTGCGGTCTATAACCTGCCTGCTGAAGCAGAATATACGCTGGAGGAGCTGGACGGGCTTTTTGCAGACGGGACGCTCTTTACTACCCTGAATGTTTCCACTCCAGTCCGTATTCTGCAATTGGGCGTGGTTACGTTAGGCGAATCCCTATACTCTGCCGATGCGGAAGAGAAGCTCAAAGAGCTGCACAACCTTCACAAGCAGCTAAACGGCGGGCAAACGGCGCATGAAGCGTGCCGGGCTGCCTATTACGCTTATCTGGAGAATCCGGGTGAATACTACCGGGAGCAGCTTAGAATCAAATATGAGCTTGTCCCGGAGCATGAACGGATGTACCTGGGCGATATGGATACGAAGGATTGGGATTACCAGCGAATCCTGTATCATCCCGAAGAGACACGCGAAGTGTAAACGGGACAGGATTTTCTACGCGTTGGATGCTATACTACTATAAGTGATGAAGTGAAGAGATAGAGGGTGGCAGGATGGAGACAATCAGCTTTCATTATGGACGGCATATTTCCAAGGTGGCACGGGCATTATATTTCCACTCGTGGAAATCCATACTGTCCATTGGCGTTCAAGCGGTATTTATAGCGGTGTGCATGATTCTGTATACTCAGAACCAATCGGTTATTCTGCTCGGCATATCGATTACGCTGGTTCTGACCATGGGAATGTCAATTGTGATGCGAACCTTGCTTTTACCGAAGATATTGTCGGCAGATACAAGGTACAATAAGGACTTTGAATATCTGTTCGATGCAGAGGGGATCAATTTCAGTCCGGAGAAGGACGCTTCCGTCATGACATGGGGCTCTTTCACCCGGGTATGGGAGAACCAGAGCTACTATCTGCTGTTCCATGGGCCACAAGAATATTGGTTCGTTGCCAAGCAATCGTTCGAGGATGCCGCACAGGAGCATAAATTCAGAACGTATGTGTCAGATCACCGCAAGATTGTCAGTGGCGTGATTTGGTGACAAAAAAGAAGGACATGCTACCCGCGCATGTCCTTTTCTATATCCGGGAGCGGATAACTAGCTGCAGCTATACCCGCCAAAAGCTTGTGCAATCCGCCTTGTCGGCAATATTGTACTCGATTAGCTGTCTCAGCAGGCCGTAATCCACCGGATTCGTCCATTTCATGCGGATCAGCAGCTTGGTGTGATCTACTCCGCCTTGCTTCAGGATCTCTTCGAAATGATCCATGCCTGCTTTTTCCGGGGCGACAGCCATATGCCCTTTGGCTACACTGAAGCCGATAATGTATGTTCCGTGATCGGTGAACATCGGCTGGTTCCAGCCAATTCTCGGTTCGAGCTGCGGGAACTCCTGCAACACCCAGGCGAGTACTTCCTCCACCGTTGCCTGATGGACCGGATTATCAATCTTCGCCAGATACTCTGCAAACACATCCATGGTTCGTCCTCCTGATCTATGTCAGCCCTTATGCCCTCCATAATATCTTGTAGCCGCAGGATAGTCAAAAATTTTAATGAATAAATTTTAGTGTACTTTGCGAGAGTAGAGTATGAATGAGGGAACATCCTATGGCAGATGGCTCTCATTCATTGTTGTTTAGAAAATTGCTGCAAGAAATGCAACAATGCTGCTTAATAAAAGTGGTCGATGAGAGTCTAAACCCTTAGACTCTGGTCGTGTGGCTAAAAAAGCATATATGGGCTTGATAAATGTCGTCAGCCCTCCTACCCTTCCTCATTCCAGCATTTCCCTGTATGATAGAAGAAGCTTGTTGTTCTTCAGGATAAATGAGACGGGGGATAGGGATGGAGAAGAGGATCGTGTTCAAGGGTAAACGTCCTGCTGAATTGCCGGCGACTATAAGCGTGGTGGCCCTTATGGTATTCTGGATATGCTATTTCCTTGGCTTTGACCGAACTACTCCGCTGGAGTATTTTTGGGTCTATCTCGTCGTCGGAATCGCAACCGCCGTTGCAGGAATTATGATCTATCGTTTGCTGACCTTCAGCAGAGTGTTCAACATAGGGATAAGGCCGGAAGCCCTGCAGATCAAGAATGTAGAGATTGAAGCCTCTGCTATTAAGCGGATTTTCATCAAAGGACACCTCATGCCCGTGATCGCAGTAAAGCCTAAAGCGCACCTGTTGGTTCCTTACAAATACTGTTTTCGCTTCCCGGAGCAGGAAGATCAAGGGATAAAGGCGCTAAAGGAATGGGCAGATCGGCATCAGATCGAAGTAGTACATAAGAAGTTTGTGAGATGGTTGTAGTGAACTAAGGAACGTATGATAGGAGGAGATGATCAAATGAAAGTCACCGGATTCAGTCACATCACACTTAAGGTACGCGATCTTAAGGCATCTCTGGAGTTCTATCAGGGCATTCTGGGTATGAATGTCAGACACCGCGGCCGGATAGATGCCTATCTGGAGTGGGGCAGCGCCTGGGTCTGTCTGCTTGAACGAACGGTTACCAAGGAGCCTTTAGACGAATTCGCCGGGATGGATCACGTAGCTTTTTATATCGCAGAGGAAGATTTCAATGATGCTGTAGACATCCTGCAGAAGCATCACGTTGAGATCGTCAGAGGACCTGTTCAGCGGGGAACCGGCTGGTCGGTGAATTTCCTGGACCCGGATGGGATTCAGCTGGAGCTGCATACTTCTACTCTGGATGAACGGATGAAGGTCTGGCGTTAGGCGGAGTACGGTTAACATAATAATCAGAAGCGGGGTGCGGGATGAATAAATCTTTTCATGACATGCTGACATCGGAAAATGAGCTTAGAGAGCTTCTGGGCTATCCGAGTGAAGTGGTGAAGCGCAAAGCGATCCATCAGCTGGATCATCACTGCCGTGATTATATAGCGATGTCCCCTCTATTATTTCTGTCCACAGCAGATGAACACGGCTCATGCGATGTCTCTCCGCGCGGGGATGCGCCCGGTTCGGTGCTGGTGCTGGATGAAGGACATCTGGTCATTCCTGAACGTCCGGGCAACCGCAGATTGGACTCTTTGCTGAATATCCTGGCTAATCCGCATATCGGTCTGATTTTTGTGATCCCGGGACTTGAAGAGACACTGCGGGTTAACGGGCAAGCCTATATCATTAAGGATGAGCCTATTCTGGATCGGATGAGAGCCAGAGGCAAGCGGCCTGCGCTGGGGATCGGGGTGAAGGTGGAGGAATGCTATATGCACTGTGCCAAGGCCTTCAAAAGATCGCAGGTCTGGGACCCCGGCACATGGCCTGCTGAAGCCACGCTCCCGTCTGCTCCGGCCATCATCGCCGCTCATGTGAATGCAGCGGAGTTCACGGAGGAAGTGGTGCGGCGCGGGATAGAGGAGAGCTACCAGAAGCGGCTGTATTAAGAAGGGGAGTGAACGGTGGGGATGGATACAGAGCGGCTGATACGGATGCCATCAGACCCGGGATGTTCTTGGACTGGTGCGGGAGTCGGGGATGCAGATCCACAGAGCAGAGAGCTATTCACTGAATATGGTGCATTTGATCTGGGCGGGGCCTGTGGAACAACAACTATGATCATTACTTATGATACGTCTATTCCTGTTCAAGCGATCAATGGAATTATTGTTTTCCCGAGAAAATGGGTGTTGCTGGAGGTCAAACAGAAATAGATTGATGAGCCGCTAAATTTCAGCTCAGACGCTTTTAAACTGGCTTTGGAGCGTTCAGGGTTTCTTATTGACGGAGTTGTATGAGAACGTGGAAGGAGAGGACTAATCGATTTTTTTGGTAACTAAGTGATGCCCGCTTCCGTTTATAAATATGATGAAATCAATTTTTTAAGAGGGAAGGGGAAGGGGAACGGATGAAGAAGAAATGGAAGATCATTTTATTTAGCTTTATTGGGGCTATTGTCCTTTTAGCCACGTTAGGAGCATTATACGTCAATAACGTTGGATATAATAATGTGAAACACATGTATCGTTTAGAATCAACCGGTAAATCTGTTATTCGGATAGATAGCGATATGCCTGGCCGAGAGCGCTATCTCACGAAAGAAGAGGGCGATCCACAGGAACTGTTAAAGTCACGCATGGAACGAGAAGGGTGGGTATATACTCAACAGGAGGGATCGGGTTATTTTTTTAAGAAAGACGGTAGGGAAGAAATAGTCACTACGCAGCAATGGAATCATTTTTATATTATATATAGTTTGAATGCTGGAATTGCGAACCTTGAGGACTAGACAAGAAAACAACGCCCCTACTTTGTAAAGGGGGCGTTGTTTTACGTTGTACTTAGTTACCAGTGTTACTAGCTTTGTCCATTTCGTATCCATATACACTATAGCCAGCGCTAAACCAATCTTGGAGTGTGCTAGTTTCCTTTTTGTCAGTTGTGTGTTGGGTTAAGAATTTATTATTATTGTTGTTGCCTGTATTTTTTGTGATTATAGCAGTGTGATCGACATGTCCATCAGCTCCAAAGTCCGCATTTACGGCATCACCTGTTTGTAGAGCGGTCACACTTGATGCAACGCCAGCTCTTTGACTCCAATGTTTATAGAAGTTTTGCGCTCCTCCCCACGTGTGAGTAGGCATAAGAGGTCCGAACCTCCAAGCATCATCAGCAGTTACGTGGGAACCTGTTCTAAATTTCATCCCTCCTGCATAAATCGCTTGGGATACAAAGTTAGTGCAATCATTCCATTGCGACCAACAAGATGAATTCGCTACATTACAGCCAGCTTTTTCAGCATAATATATTGAATACGTGGGATTTCTTTTGTTCCACCAACTATAAGCATAGTCACGGGCTGCTATGTTGTCATATCCATTTGCGGAAACGGCTAGTGGACTAACCTCGTCTGTTGCGAAAGAATCAAAGTTTGTTTCGCTATTGGCTGTAGATGGAGCAGTAGAAGGAGCATCTGAAGGAATCGGTAAAAGACCATTTAATTCAGTAAGTTCTGCATTGGAGAGTGTTATGTTGTTTTTAAGCTTATTTTGATATGTTTTCAATTGTACATTAAGTTCATAGTTTTCATACCAATCGATAAATTTTACATATTCTACTATTTTTTTCATGTCCTCAGCAGAGAATAATTCAAAAGAAGTTCCTAATGAGAGTACATATTTTTGATATTCCACATTGTCTAAGTCTGTTTTGATAGCGATAGTATCTTTATTCAACTGGTTTTCAACCAAGTTGATAGCATCTTTGTGTTCAATAAGAGCTTTTTCCTTCACCTCTGCTGACTTTCCAGGAAGCACATTGTAAAACTGGATATCACTAGATTTAATTTGAATATCAGCATTCTTCTCAGAATAAGTCTCGGCGGAAACAGCACTTCCTACTAAGCTGAAGCCTAGAGCGAACGTTCCGACAATCAACCAAGTCTTCTTGAAGTTCAATTTGCCACTCTCCCATTGTCATATTTTGTAATGACGTTCATAGTTATAAACGCCAAAAAAGGGAAAAGGTTCCTTGAAATTTTAACTTTTTTTTAAAAAATATATTTTTGAGATATTCGTACAATTCAATATGCAACACACTATCCGTAAAGGTATACCTTTACGGATAGCTAAAAGAGAATGTTTTTGTTATCCCTAAAGGTATTAGTTCTTCAGCTATTGAGTTGGTTGGCTGAAGCGTAACAAGAGAAGAGCATGATACGATTACTTGGTTATCGGGACTTGATCGGAGTACAATTGATAGTATTCTGAGCCTTATTAAGGCTGCGTAAAAGGTGAGGGGAATGTGAAATGGATAGTATTATTTTTGATCTGGATGGCACGTTATGGGACCCGACGGAGACTGTAGTAGCAGGATGGAATCATGTGATTAACAGCTACAATGGAGCTGCGAATGAAGTAAGTATAGAAGATTTACAGGGAATTATGGGTCTGCCGGTGCCGGAGGTTGGCCGAAGGCTGTTCCCTGATACGGATGAGGAGACCCGGCAGAGGATGCTGGATGATTGCTGTAACATGGAATGTGATGTGCTGGCGAGACAAGGTGGAAGATTATACGAACAGGTGGAAGAGGTGCTTCAGGCATTATCAGCTAAATATAAGCTGTTCATCGTAAGCAACTGTCAGGCGGGGTACATTGAGGCTTTTTATGCGTATCATGGGTTGCAGAAGTATTTCACAGACTTCGAGAATCCGGGGAGAACCGGACTGTCCAAGGGAGAGAATATCAAGCTGGTCATGGACCGCAATCATCTGATGAGTCCTGTCTATGTAGGCGATACAGAAGGGGATAGGAAGGCGGCCAGGTTCGCGAGGATTCCTTTTGTATATGCAAGATACGGCTTCGGTGAAGTGAGCAGTCATGATTTCGTGATTGACCGGCTGGATGGGATGTTGGATTTGTTCTGATTCGCCCTCCATATAAGGGACGTCCCTTTCTGTAAAAGCTAGAGCTGCCCTCCAGGCATTCCAAGGCTAGGAAGACAGCTCTTTATGCTAGGATCAGACGGCTGTCCAGCCCCCGTCCACATATAGCGTCTGGCCTGTCGTGTAGCTGGAAGCATCTGAGGCGAAGTAGAGGACAGCGCCGTTCAATTCATCGGGGTTGCCGGGCCGGCCCATAGGGCATAGCGTATTATACTGCTCCAGAAATTGGTCCTGATAGAGTGCGCGGGTCATCCCGCTGGGGAACAGGCTGGGTCCGATCGCATTCACCGTGATTCCGTAAGGAGCGAGGGTCGCGCCCATGCCGCGGGTCAGATTCACGACAGCGCCTTTGGAGGCATTATAGGCATGCAGGGCGGCCAGCTTGCTGCCCTTCACACCGCAGATGGAAGCAAGGTTGATAATGCGGCCCGCCTTGCGTGCCTTCATGGCCGGGATCACAGCTTTGGACATGAGATAAATACTCTTCACATTGGTATCCATCACCCGGTCCCATTCCGCTTCTGCCAATTCCTCGACAGAGCCTGCGGAGGCAACTCCGGCATTATTCACCAGGATATCTATCCGTCCGAAATGCTCCAGCATCCTTGCTACTGCCGATTCAATCTCCGTGCTGCGGGTTACGTCGCATTGGAGCGGAAGCGCCCGGCGGCCCTGGGCTTCAATCTGTTGCCGCGCCGCTTCCAGCTCGTCCACTCTTACATCCAGCAGGGCAACATCCGCCCCTTGCCCGGCCAGAGCTTGAGCCAATTCTGCGCCTATTCCCCCGGCTGCGCCTGTCACCACTGCTACTTTTTCGCTCAAATCAAATGGATTTCTCACAGGCACACCTCCATTAATTCCACCAATCCCAGCGCAAGTTGGAGTAGGGAAGGAACTGTTCAGGATCTACAGCAGTCAGAACCTCACCGCGTTCAAGGACGGTATTGCTGACCGTGTAGATGCCGCCAAGCATCCGAACGACTTCCAGCTCGGCCCAAGGATCATGCGGAGAGTCATGCAGGTGAATCTCAACTTCTGCCGCTGTGCGCACACTGATATCCATTGAGGCTGTCTGCCGGATCAGCAGCGGTCCAAGATCAAATCCGCGTCCATCTGGAGACTTAGAATACTTCATATTGAAGACAGGCAGGCCATCACCATAATGTTCAGAAATGATGCGCTGTCCGTCTACGGCATTCATTTTACCGCTAAGTGCAGCTTCTACATGGAAGAATTCAGTGCCCCGCCGTGAGACGCTGCCTGCTATATGCTGATCCTCCTTCTGGAGACCGATGTCGGCCATCTTCTTGGGGAAGCCGTAAATCTCACGCCCCAGGCCCATCGCGATATCATCGCTGATCGGCATGGACAGGCAGTAGGTGCCCGGTTGCCCGTTGTACGATGCCAGAACGAAGACCGCAGCTTCACGGTAAGGCTCGCAGAAGCTGGTGCGGGGATAGTTGGCTACAAAAGCATGCACAAGCGGTCTTGGACCCGGCGTAAGCGGGGCAGGCAGAATGCTGCGGATCACTTCGGGCGAAGTCTCCCAATAGACAGTTAGTGTCTCGGCATTATAGAAGGTCGTAGGTGTATTGATTCTTTTGGTAATCTCATTCACATCTTTTACGAAGCTGCTCATCTGAATCTCCTCCTGTGATATAGGGTCACGAATAATGTAACATGACTATTCCAGTGATTATATATATGGAAAATATAAAAATAAATGGGAATATTGTGCGCGGCGCACTATAATAATCAAGGGGGGAGAGCGATGAATGTAACCTTTGAACAGATTAGCAGACAATTTAGTAAGCAAGCCCTACATATCCAGTGGAACAAAGCAATAACGACAGCATATTCAGATACGATGCTGATTACGAAGAGCCTGACGCATTTTGCGCCTGAATTTATTTATGTAGGCTACCGGTCCGGATTACCGGATCACGCAGAAGGGTTGGAGCAGGCCAGCCTGATGCTGATTAATGATACTGTGGAGCCAGCTTCAGGCCAGCATCAGCAGATATATAGCAGACAGAACCGTATGGAATTCGGGGCAGGGGAAGATGTATTCGAGCTCTATAATCAGATCCGGGGGCTGTTCCTGGAAGAGGCTGAACGGGAGCAGGCTAAGGGCCGAATGCTTGAGGCCTGTGTCGCCGGCAAAGGACTGGATGCAATCGTCTGTGCGGCGGCAGAGCTGATGGGCAATCCGGTAATTATCATCGATGTAAGCTATAAGGTTCTGGCTTCTTCGGAT
Organism: Paenibacillus sp. FSL H8-0122; assembly: GCF_038005345.1. Classification (NCBI taxonomy): domain Bacteria; kingdom Bacillati; phylum Bacillota; class Bacilli; order Caryophanales; family Paenibacillaceae; genus Paenibacillus; species Paenibacillus sp. FSL H8-0122. The sequence goes on from NZ_JBBOTB010000001.1 coordinate 2,119,483, forward strand.
TGTAGCGGGGTTACCGATCCCATCTGGAACGATAATCTGCACAAAGGCTACTGTTCCTATGATTTCATAGCTGCCGTCCACCAACTGAAGAGTGTGCAGACCGGCATAGAGTCGCTGGAGGCTTACGAAGTGGAATGCAGCGGAAGCCGGGTGACCAAGCTGGTCGCCAGGATTAGGATCGGCAGCAAGCCTGTCGGGAATGTGATTGTGCTGGGCGACACACGCCCGATTGAACAGAAGGATCATGAACTGGCGGGTTTTACGGCCGGGCTGGTGGCGGCGGAGCTGGCTAAGAACAGCTTTTACAGGAATTCAAGCCAGGCGGAATATGAAGAGCTGATCTATGAATTGCTGGAGAATGGGGAGAACGGTCCACAACTAATTCAGGAGAGCCTGCGGAGCGGAGTGCATCTGCCTAAGGGCAGATTGTCTATTCTGGTGCTGGAGCTTGCGGGGTACAATGCCTCTGCTTCCGGCAAACAGACTGGTTATCTAAGGGATCAGCTGCACCTGCATTTCGGGGAAGAGCGCCTGATTTTTTACCATGAATATATGGTAGGGGTCAGTGAGGGTGATACTGCATCGTCCAGGTCAAGAGAGTATGATCCAAGCTTGCGGGAATTTCTCGTCAGCCATCAGCTCCGTCTGGGGATCAGCCGGGAATTCACCGGCCTTACAGACTGCCGCAAATATTATCTGCAGGCGCTCAAGGCGCTGGAGATCGGGCGGATCGTCTGGCCTGCGGAACCGCGTGTGCTATATGCAGCTGTGCAGCTGTATGACCTGTTATCCCCGCATGCGCAGCATGATTCCCGGGATGTCACCCATCCGGCGCTTACGATCCTGCGTGTATTCGATGAGAAGCATCATGCGGACTTGTATCATACCCTCTATTGTTACTTGAAGAACAACCAGCAGCTGCAAAAGACCGCCGACGAACTATTCGTCCACCGCAACACCCTGCGGTACCGCTTACGCCAGATCGACGAACTGATTCAGCTTGATTTGCACCAGATCGATCAGGTACTGAGGCTATATATGTCCTATCAAATGACAGATTATCTGGAAAAGCTCAATGGGGGAGGGAGCAGGGCCTCCGACATATAACCTTGTCCCCAATAGTCCTTCCAGATGTCATAACCGATCTCCACCTGCTTCCGCTCAGCGTCCCAGTAATGATAGCCGCAGGTGCCAATGAAGGAACCGGTCTCCCGGTCAAACATCCCATAGCGGTGATGGCCTTTGCCTTCAGGCTGGGCGTAATGCTCAATAATCTCCACAGCTTCGTTATAATCGCAGGGCGGCTCACTGAAGTATCTGCACATATCAGGGTCTGAGAATTGCTTGTAGACGGCATCGGTGTCTGATTGATTCAGTAAGCGGAAGTGCAGACGGCTGGTTGTAAAAGGTTCGGATAAGTTCATTGATGATTCTCCTATTCATGGGCAATATTTCATACTATTATTATGCGATCATATAATCGGGTTGTCTATGAACGTGAACCCGGTTGTTAATGTATGGTAAAATATAAGCACTACGTCTATTTATTGAAGGGGTGTGCCTATGAGGCCGAAGAGATTAACCAAAAACCTGGCAGCCATGCTTGCCTCCGCACTGTTATTGACTAGCACCGGAATTACCGTTCTTGGCGCTTTCCCGCAGAAGATCGAGGCAGCGGCGGTGAAGCCTACAACAGCCTTCGCTTTATTCGAACAGAGGTTGCAAAAGCCATCTTCTCTTGGCCTGGCCCAAGCTACGTTGGTTAACCGTATCAGTCAGATGATGCCATCCGAGGCTAACCTGGCTGTGCTGCATCTGGAGAATGCACTAAAGGCTTACCTTCCTACAGCAACCAAACGTATGAATGCGCCTGTCGTTCAACTGGATATCAAAAATATATACACCCCCGGCATGTCCATGGCGTTGGCACGCTCCAAGGTGCAGCGGTCCGAGTCACGGATTGTACTGCAAGACTTGACGGCCATGAACTATAAGCTGGAGAGGGGCGGCGGCGGGTTTGTTCCGGTCATTCAATACAAGAGCTTCAAAGGATTCAAGCCGTACCTCAGCAAAGATCTCCAGGTATATATTGACCTGATGGCCGCAGAGTCGGAGCAACCCACTGTGATCAACAGAACTTTACAGGTGGACTGGTACCAGGTCCTGGAACGGGCGGTGCAATATGAAGCCTTTGTGCAGACGTATAAGACCTCTAACCGTGCCGCCGCCATGAAGGAAGCCTTTGAAGCTTCCAAGCAGATTGTGTTTAACGGAGCCCCCAACACACCGCTGTTCGACAAGAAGACCCAGGTCATCCTTCTAAAAGCGGCAATTGCGTATGAGAATACCCTTTCTGAGGCAGGTCCTGAGCAGATTGAGGCCAGCAGGCTGCTGACTCAGCTGGATGATTTCCTGCTGCTTGTGGAGCAGAATGGCGATAAGAAGACTCAGGCTGTGATGGATTATCTGGAAGCTATGTAGTCAAGACCACTTACATCTTGTGGAAGAAACCGGGCTGTTGCCGAAGCAGCCCGGTTCTTAGTGCGCAGAACCCGGGCGCAAAGACCCGCAAAGCATATCTTCCTATAGGCCCGAAGCGTCATTAATCACAGAAAAGGAAAACGATTACAATTATAATGTAAGCGTTATCTAAATGCTGTGTACGTTTTTACGCAGGAGGGGGAAGAGGCTTGAGTATTCACAAGGTTTCCTTTAACATGCTTGTAATTATGGGTTTTAGCATTCAGTACGCATTGATGCATCTGTTTTCTGCAGGCGAAGTCATCGCCATTTCATCGGCTGAGCTTATTATTTATATGGCATTCACTTTTGCCGGACTCGGCAGATTCTTTCGGCGCAGAAGACAGGTCCTGAACGAGCAGGGCTGCGGGTCTGCCGGACTATTTTTCAGCGTATTATGGACGGTCTCCCTGTGCTCCCAGTTCCGCAAAGAGAGCTACCCGGATGCACTGACGATTATTAATTCGCTGGGTGTATCGGCCGCCGGGCTCGTTCTGCTTACCGAGATCATTATATTGTTTAAGGTCTAAACAAACCGCTTGTCAGTGAAGTTCAATCGGCATCGTCCATGTAATGTCTGCTGATCTCGCGGGCTCTGTCCTGAATCAGAAGCTTCAGCGCAAGCGGCTCCCGGATACGGATCGCTGTACCGAACGACAGCAGATACTTGGGCAGGTACTTGTTCATGGACGGAACATCGAGCAGGAACCGCGCCTCCCGGCCGTTCCGTTCCGTCAAGTAGTGACGCAGATGCCAATTGCTGCATAGCTTGTTCAGCGTATCAGGCTCCCCTTCAATGCGGATAACCGCAAGGGGGCCGGCTTCTTCCTGCTCCTCTTCCGCTTGGCTGCGGAAGTAGCCTTCAGCTCTAACGCGTTGAAGAACAGAGGGGTCTCGCTGAAGCTGTCCAGAATATACACTCCGCCGTCATGCCCGGATTCCGCAACCACCGGTACACCGCTGGCACCAAGCGCGTCGATATACCGGTACACGGTACGGACGCTGATCTCCAGACTGTCCGCAATCTGTGCGGCAGTGAGTTTTTTGCCGGACCGCAGCATCCATAGCATAGCCAGCATATTATCCCATTTTGCCATCTGAAGTCCGGTTCCTGACTAACAATAGCGGATGACAAAAGGGGCGATTCTGCGTTAGGGTTGATGGAGGCGTAAAGGGGAAATATAGAAGAAGGATACATGAACAAGCTCCTGCGTGCATCGCAGGGGTTTGTTTTTGTATGTGTTCAATTTCTTACTGATATTTAATTTTAATAAAACAATAATTATGTTGAAATAATATTTCAGTAATGGTATTCTGCATTTAGAGAGCGATTTCATAAACGGAAAAGGATGATGGAAATCATGTTAGAGCATTTGACAACGGAGACCCGCAATAAGAAGACCATGAACCTGGATGAGTTAACACCGCTTGAGCTTCTGGAAGTGATGAATGAAGAAGATCACAAGGTCGCACAAGCTGTGAAACAAGTCATTCCGCAGATTGCCGAAGCCGTGGAAGTGATTACAATGGCGATCAGACAAGGCGGGCGCTTAATTTACATGGGGGCTGGAACAAGCGGGCGTATCGGCCTGCTGGATGCTGTTGAATGTCCGCCAACCTTTGGAACAGCACCTGAGGAGGTCATCGGGCTAATTGCCGGGGGAGAGAGGGCGTTTATCAAAGCCGTTGAAGGCGCAGAGGACAATGAACAATTAGGGGTGCAGGATCTACAGGATATTAAGCTGACAGCGAAAGATGTTGTCGTCGGCATTGCCGCCAGCGGACGCACACCCTATGTGATCGGCGGATTAGAATATGCCAATTCTATTGGAACACCCACTGTAGCTGTGAGCTGCAACAAAGATTCAGCGATTGGCAGAATTGCCGGGATTGCGATTGAAGTCGTAAATGGACCGGAGGTATTAACCGGGTCAACACGTTTGAAGGCGGGGAGTTCGCAGAAATTAATCTGCAATATGCTATCAACCGCTTCGATGATTCGTACGGGCAAAGTATATGGAAATTTAATGGTGGATGTACAGCTGACCAATGAAAAGCTTGTAGAACGTGCCAAACGGATTGTGATGGATGCGACAGAGTGTGACGCTGAAACAGCGGAGCGTGTTCTGAAGCAGGCAGATCAGAAACCGAAGATTGCCATTGTGATGATTCTTGCGGGGCTAACTAAGAAAGAAGCTGTGCAGCGGCTGGAAGCATCACAAGGCTTCGTCCGTCAGGCGATTCAATAATACGATAAGAAGAAGGGGGCTACAACATGAGTAAATATCATGATTTAGCGGTCAACATATTAGGGGCCATCGGTGGCCGTGCGAATGTATCCGAGTACACCCATTGCATGACTCGTCTTCGTGTAACTGTTGTGGACCGCAGCCGGATTGCTGAAGCGGACTTGAAGCAAATCGACGGGGTTCTGGGAGTAGTGGATGATGAAACTTATCAAGTCATTCTCGGACCTGGGGTCGTGACCAAGGTAGCTGAAGAATTCGGTAAAGTACTTGAAGAAAGTGCTTCAGCGGGCGAAAGTACAATTTCGGCTGAACAATTACAGGCCAAAGGCGCACAAATGAAGGCGCAGCTAAAAAAGAAGAATGATACGCCGTTCAAAAACTTTTTGCGGAAGATCGGAAATATATTCATCCCGCTTATCCCTGCATTCGTTGGAGCCGGATTAATTGCGGGTATTGGGTCTATTCTGGCGAACAATATTACAGCGGGTAATTTAGACACAGCAACCTGGCAGCAATATGTGACGATATTAAATGTCATCAAAAATGCGATTTTCAGTTACCTGGTGATTTATGTCGGTATTAACGCTGCCAAAGAATTCGGAGCTACGCCTGCTCTCGGGGGAGTAATCGGTGGGGTAACACTGTTAACAGGGGTTACAGCAGACCTGACCATTACTAATATATTTACGGGTACACCTCTGACACCGGGGCAAGGCGGGGTGATCGGCGTTCTCATCGCCGTATGGATGCTGTCCATCGTTGAGAGATATTTGCGTAAAGTGATTCCTGATGCGGTTGATATTATCGTTACACCTACAATCGCCTTGCTGGCTGTAGGGCTGGTAACCATCTTTTTCATCATGCCGTTCGCCGGATTCATCTCAAGCAATTTAATCGGAGCGATTAACTGGACGTTAGAAGTGGGCGGAGCATTCTCAGGCTTTGTGTTAGGAACTGCGTTCCTGCCGCTTGTTATGTTAGGGCTGCATCAGGTGTTGACGCCGATTCACATTGAGATGATCAATGATTCAGGGATGACGCTGCTGCTTCCAATGCTGGCTATGGCTGGGGCAGGCCAGGTTGGGGCTTCCATCGCCTTATGGATTCGCTGCAAGAAGAATAAATCATTGACGAACATGATTAAAGGCGCTCTTCCGGTGGGGATTCTGGGAATCGGCGAGCCATTGATTTACGGGGTTACTTTACCGCTAGGCCGGCCGTTTGTTACAGCTTGTATTGGAGGCGGGATTGGTGGTGCGGTCATTGGTTTATTCGGCAACGTTGGAGCCATTGCGATTGGCCCTTCCGGAGTTGCCTTAATTCCCTTGATTGCGGGTGGATTATGGCTGAAATACGTAATAGGCTTAATTGCAGCTTACGCTGGCGGATTTATCGCCACTTACCTCTTCGGTACACCTAAAGAGGCTATGGCAGAACAGGATTAAGCAACCCTGAAATATTGAGGTGATTCCAGTGCTCGGAATTTCAATTTTTGTGGCGGACCGCACGTTAGAAGACAATGTGAAGTATATGGAACACATGAAGGAAGCAGGCTGTACCGAAATATTCACCTCTCTTCATATGCCGGAAGATGATATCGGACAACTCAAGGAGAAGCTGCTGGAGACCGCAAAGGCTGCCCGGCGGTTAGGAATGGACCTGATGGCGGATATCTCCGGGAAGGCATTGGAGAACTTTTCGTTACCCTTTCTACTAGAGGCTGGTGTTACAGGTTTGCGGATGGATTTCGGCTTTGAAGCCCGTGACATTGCCGCCTACTCCAACAAAATGAGAATCGCCTTAAATGCCAGCACCTTAACCCCGGAATTCTTAGCCGCATTGAAGGAGCATCCGATTTGTCTTGAGAACATTGAAGCCTGGCATAATTATTATCCCCGCCCGGAGACAGGTCTGGATAAGGAACCGTTCATAGCGAAGAACAGGTGGCTGCAAGCGGAAGGGATTACGACGATGGCCTTTATTCCGGGAGACGGGCTGAAGAGAAAACCGTTATTTCAAAGCTTGCCTACTCTGGAGAAGCACCGGAATCAATCTTCTTTTCTAGCCTACCTGGAATTAGAGCAAGATTGTGCAGTGGACAAAATTTTCGTTGGCGATTTAACCCTCTCAGAAGGGTCTCAGATTCAATTTCAGCGGTATGAGGAAGGGGTTATTCCTTTGCGGGTAACCCGAGAATTACCTTATGCCTTATGGGATAAGGTCCACCGGAACCGCCTTGACGCTGCCCGTGATGTGATTCGCTCTGAGACGGCACGGACAGATCAGGAGCGTTTTGGAATGACCCGAAGGATTGCGCCTATGCATACGAACAAGCGGCCCAGAGGAACAATTACCGTCGATAATTATTTGTATGGCCGCTATGAACATGAATTACAGATCGCATTAAGAGATCTGCCGGCACATGAGGCTGTTAATGTGATTGGTCATGTGATAGAAGAGGACCTTCCTCTATTGGACTACGTCAGACAAGGCGGAAGGAGCTTCAGCTTCACGGCTGCTACTTAATGATTACTCCCTTCTATTTTGTTACAATAAGGAGAATAGACTGAGGAGAGGAGTTTAGAACTTGGCAGCAGGAAGTATGATTTCTCAAATTGAACTGGTATTAAATGAACTGCCGGAATCCGAAAAAAAAGTAGCGGAGTACATTCTTGCCAATGCTAAAGAAGTGATGCATATGAGCATACATGAGTTAGCGGCTAAAGCGGAGGCAAGCAGTGCGGCGGTTGTCCGTTTTTGCCGGTCACTGGGCATCGAGGGCTTCCCCGCCCTGAAGATCCGTTTATCCGCTGAAGTAGAGAATACGAATTATGTCGGCTACTTTGATGTTGAATCCAACGAGACGGTGCATTCGATCATTGATAAAATGTTGTCCAATACCATATTGACCTTTCAGAATACAGCCAGTCAACTGGACGCGCATTCGATTGAGCAGGCCGTGAGCCTGTTACAGCAGGCAGAGGTTATTTATGTGTATGGGATAGGGGCGTCTTTCATTATTGCAGAGGATGCGGCACAGAAATGGCTGCGGCTCGGCAAAAATGTATATGCTATTTCAGACCGTCATTTATTGGCGGCAGCTATGGCTACGAAATCAGAGAACGCTGTCTTCTGGGGAATTTCGTATAGCGGGGAGACGGGCGAGGTCATTCAATTAACCAAACGGGCCAAGGAGCATGGGATCAAAACAATCAGCCTTACCCGTCCTGGAAATAACAAGCTTTCCCAGCTGGCGGATGTTTCTTTATTTACATCACGTGCCCCGGAAGCCACACTTCGCAGTGCGGCAACCAGCTCAAGGTTTGCCCAATTATTTGTGCTCGATATTGTCTTTAGCGTATATGCTTCTGCCCAGCATGATTTAACTGTGGAGCAACTGGCGAAGACAAGGCAGATGATTGAAGTTTTGAATGACTGATGTTGAACCTCTCTATAAAAGGGGCTGTCCTAAAAGCCATGAAATGGCTGCTTGGGATGGCCCCTGTTTGGTAAGTAGCATCAACGTGTGGACGCTCATTCCTCAAGCCGGAGATTGTCGATCAGGAACCGGCGCAGGCTGCTGATGAAGGTATGGGTGGCATGGCTGATGTAGCGGTCAGCCCGGTAGATCAGTCTGAGGTTGCGGCAGGGGGCGGTATTCAGGATCGGAATGGAGCGCAGTCCGCTGTTCTCCATGCCCTCAAGCAGTCCGCGCGGTTGTATGGTGCCGCCAATCCCGGCCTTGACCAGCTGAAGCAGCGAGGTGGCTGATCCGGTCTCCATGATCGGTTCCAGCTCGAAGCCTGCCTCCCGGCAGGTATTCTCCACCAGCTCTCTGCCGATATAGGTGCGCGGGTACATTACAAGCTGGATCTGTTGAAGTGATGACAGCTCAATGTGGCTCTTGGCGGCATAAGGATGATCCTCGCGGACAATCAGATGATAAGACTCCCAGCCCAGGTCCACTTGAGTCAGCATGGAATCACGCGGACCCGGAAGGCAGATGCCGATGTCCAGCTTGTTCTCCAGCACCTCCTGCTGAATAAGCGTTGAAGCGAAGACCTGGAGCCGGATATTCGGAAAATCGGAATGGAATTTAACCAGCATCGGAGTTAGGCGGTAGTCCAGGTCAGAGGGCAGCACCCCAAGCCGGATCATGCCGCGGTTGTCGGAGCGCAGCTCATTAATCGCTGCCTTGGCATTCTGCTCATTCTGAATCATCCGGGCTGCGTAGTCCTTCAGGAGGGCACCAGCTTCGGTAAGGGCAATCTTTTTGCCGATCCGGTCGAACAGGGGCATGCCCATTTCACCTTCCAGTACTTTAATCTGCTGGCTTAGTGTCGGTTGGCTGATGCCCAGTCCCTCAGCGGCGCGTGTGAAATGCAGTTCTTCGCAGACGGCCATGAAATAGTGCAGGTGGCGGGTTTCCATGGAATTCACTCCTTTCAGGATAAGATCATAGTCAATTACTATTATAATAATATAAACAATAGTATTGATCAATATATGACATCGCCGTATACTCAGGCTAAATACAAAATACTGATATGGAGTGATGGAAATGCCTTTCTTACTATTATTCGTTGCCTTGCTGGCAGCCTCATTAAATATGCGTCCGGTAATCACTTCGGTCTCACCACTGCTGGGTAACATTCAGAGTGATCTGGGGATGAACAGCCTGCAGGCCAGTCTGATGACAACACTGCCTGTCCTGTGTATGGGGATATTCGCACCCCTTGCCGTGAGCATCAGCCGGCGCTTCGGTCTGGAGCGCACGATCTTCGGAGCTATGGTGCTGATCGGGGCGGCGACAGCCGCACGCGGGTTCTTGTCTTCATCTTCCGATCTCATTCTGACGGCGCTGGCAGCAGGCGTAGGGATCGGAATTGCCGGACCCCTGCTGTCCGGCTTCATTAAGCGTCATTTTCCCGGCCGCTCGGCTATGGTCAGTGTGTATTCCGCCTCAATGGTGATGGGTGCTTCACTCGCAGCCGGGCTGGCTGTTCCGGTCTATACCTGGCTGGACAATTCCTGGCAGCTGTCCCTGGCGGTATGGGCAGTCTTGTCGCTCGCCGCTCTCCCTGTCTGGTGGAGGATTGCCGCGCGGTCCAAGCCGCTGAAGGAGCAGACTGCACATGCCCGGCTGCCCTTGGCGAACAAGCGGGCCTGGCTGCTCACCGTGTTCTTCGGACTGATGGCTAGTATCTTCTATTCGCTGACTGCCTGGCTGGCGCCGGTGGCAGCATCCATGGGGTATAGCAAGCATGAAGCGGGCAATCTGCTCACACTGTTCACCTTGATACAGATTCCGGTAAGCATCCTCGTGCCCATCCTTGTGGCCAGATTCCAGCGGCGCACGTTATGGCTAGTGCTGTGCAGTCTGTTCGAGCTAAGCGGACTGCTGCTCCTTCTGGGCTCAGCCTCACCGCTGCTGAGCGCAGTGCTGCTCGGCATTGGCGCCGGTGGATTATTCCCGCTGGCTCTAATGCTGCCGCTCTTAATGACGGAGCGGGCGGAAGAGGCCAGCTCCTGGTCGTCGCTTAATCAGGGGGGCGGGTATTTTCTCGGAGCTTTGGGACCGCTCGCGGTTGGCCGTATCTACGATGCCTCGGGTTCCTTCCAGCCCGCGCTGATCGGCATGGCTGTGGTCACTGTACTTATGATCGCGGTACAACTGATGATAGGCAGAAGCTCACGCGAGAGCAACGCTCTAAGGAACGGATAGGCTGACGGTGCGGGCTTCTTGATCCATACGAGTCGGCGCGGCAACCTGTATTTAGCTTCCGGTCTTCGCATAAGGCAGAACAACGACCGTTTCGTACTTCCCTGGCTTGACGGTGGTTCTCAGGTGCCCGCCGTATTTGCCCGTAACCTGTTGAATAGTACTTAAGCCGATTCCGTGCATTTCAGGATGGGCCCGGCGGCATGGCGTTGCTGTGCTGGCGGGAGAGGCCATGGAGTTGCCAATATAGATAACGAGGGCATTGTTGTTCGAATGGATATGAAGCTGAATGGATCTGTTCTGAGCCGGCCGGACCTGTCTCGCAGCATCTATGGCATTATCCAGAAGGTTGCCAAGTACTAAGCACAGATCGTAGTGTTCAATGTTAACAGGTGCACCGGAGAGCTGTACCTTATGCTGCATGGCAATATTCAGGTCAGAGGCGAGGTTAAGCGCATGGCTGACCAAGGCATCCACCGCCAGGTTGCCGGTAGTGATGGTGTTGCAGGAGGCCTCGATCTGTTGCAAAATCCCGTTAATATGATCTGCGCCCTCTGCCGCATGACCTGCTTCAATACAGGCGCGTATGTATACCAGTTGCTTGTTGATATCATGAATGATTCGCTTGATGTCCATGAAGGAATGTAAGGTATCCTGATAGCAGAGCTCCTGGGCTTCAAGCTGTCTGTGCAGACGGCCATTCAACTCCGCCAGCCGGGCAGCCTCATTCCTCCTCCTGAACCATAAGACCATCGTTATCCTCTCCCTTGAATTTCTTCCAGCACATACCCGGCATAGACATCCTTGAAGGCCTTCGACTGGGAACGTCCAATAGGATATTCTTCATCACTGGACATAACCACGGAATTCGCGTTGAATCTGCGGACATGCTCCAGATTGACAATTATGGAACGGTGAATCAGCAGGAACGGATTGCCCAGCTTATCCGAATAGCTCTGCAAGGTGCCATTAATGAGGTACTCCCGGGAGGCAGTGATGAGCTTCAGCTTATTTTGGGCAAGGGAATGCTTAATTTTGACAATAGCAATAATATCGGGCCGCCGCAGCACCACCTGATCATCCTCTACCTTAATGGTGAAGAAGCGGTTCGGGCTGGAATGAATATAGCTGCACAGCTTAAGTATTTTGTCTTGGAATAATTCATAGGGGACTGGCTTGAGCAGGTATTGGAAGGTCTGAACGTCGAAGCTGTCCATGATGTATTCAGGATAGCTGCTCAGGAAGATAATGTGCACATCGCGGTCAGGCAAAGACCGGATAGCCTGAGCGGTTTCAATTCCGCTGATCCCGGACATTTCCACATCCAGAATCAACAGGTGATAGGTGTATTCTCCCTGCATGGCTTTATAATGCTGCAGCAGCTGTTCGCCGGAAGAGAAGCAGTGGACATCAAATGAATAGTTGGTCGACAGCGACAGCAGCTTGAAATACTGCTTCACCTTGCTCAGAACCTCGGCATCATCATCGCACACGCCTACATGAAACAATTCGATCTCTCCTTTTAAATGTCGTTATCCCTCATAGACTAGCAATAAAATGAACCAGGGAATGCGTTTGCATGCCTTATTATACCATTAACATACATAATGTTCCATAAAGTGAAAGGATGCGTTATATTGAATTCAGAAGAGATGGAAGAGATCAATGATAGATTCAAATGTGAAACAAATCACGTTATGCCGTGGCTATCCAGCAACACAATCCGTTATTTCCCGTAAGGATGTGAGTGAATGAACGCAAGCACGTTATTGTCCAAAGTCAATGTTATCCATGAGGATCTTGGTGAGGAATCACTGGTGATGGACCGTAATCATGAGATGTTCTTCTTGAATCAGACCGCCAAGTATTTATGGGAGCACTGCAATGGAAGAACGGTATCAGAGGTTGCCGGTATGCTCCATGACCAGTGTCTGGAGAAGGACCAGCTTGAATTAAGCGATATTATTACGGACTGTATTGGCGCATTTGAAGAACTGGAGCAGAGAGGTTTCGTGAAAATAAGGAAATGAGGTGCTTGTGTGGAATTGTTATCCCCAGCCAAGAGCTTTCGATTAGGCGGTTGCTACCTGGAGATCACTTCAAACTGCAACCTGCGCTGCCTGCATTGCTATAACGAATCCGGCGTCCTGCAGGATCAGATTGATATGCCGACCTTCATGAACATTATTAATGATCTGCCGGATCATCCCGATACAAGCATCACCATCTCCGGGGGAGAACCAACCTCGCATCCTGAATTCTGGGATTTCATGGAGGCACTGCAGAAGAAGCAGTTCGGCATGGTGCTGGTCATCACGAACGGCACCTATATCACCCGGGAGGTTGCTGAGAAATTCGCGGCCTGCAAAGTGGCCATACAGCTAAGTGTGAATGGTTCACGCGCGGAGATTCATGATCAATTATGCGGACGCGGCAGCTTTAACCAGACGATGCGGGGCCTTACGCATTTACTCGATGCCGGCATGAGCGAACGTATCCTGATCCGCAGCGTGCTTACGGGCTTCAATAAGGATGACATCGTTCATCTGCTGAAGATGGTCGCTGAGCTTAAGATTCCCCAGGCTGAGATCGCAAGCCTCAGTAACCTGGGCCGGAGTGAAGATAACCGGAACAACCTATACCTGGACATTCTGGAGAAGTCGGCACTGGTGGAGCGTCTGGAGCGGGAACCAGAGATTGTGAAGCTGATGGACAGCGGTATGAAGATCACACTGCCCGATGATTTTACAGGAGCCTGCCCGTTGTTAAATGGAGTGACCGAAGACGCTGACCGGATTCCGTTAACACCGAGAATAGATTCTTCCGGTAATGTGTTCCTGTGCCAATTGTTCACGGACGCGCAGTATGCCATCGGCAATGTCAATCAGACGAGCCTGTCCTCCATGCTTGAATCTCAGGAACTCGTGAACCTGGTCAAGTTCTTTCAAGTGGGACAGAATTATATGAACCAATGCCAGAGCTGTATATGGAATGGGACTTGCGGCAAGGGGTGTGTAGCGCTGGCAGTAGCCAACGGAGGCTCAATTCAGGATACGGATGGCTGCTGCAAGGTAAGAACGAAATATTATGTCTCTGAGCTGAAGAAGAACAGAAAAGCACTAGTGCCGCAGTAATCCGGCAGACAGCGACTTGAAGGGAGGTGAGAACATGAGCTATATCAGACCTATGATTGAAAAAGCAAGCACTGATTCTATGATCACTCCTGCTGCGTGTACTAATGGCTTCAGCTGCCCGAAAACCTTTAACTGCGGAAGCTACTCCTGTAAGAAAAACTTTAAATGCGGAAACTGGTAAACCCTGATCCTCGGCATACTTAACAAGTTCCATATTACCCGGCAAGAACATGGTTATTTCATATAATCATGTTCTTGTCTAACAAAGGGAGGGGGAGCGCTTGAAGGAATATAAATGGGTTCTGTCCATCTTTTTCAGACAACAGCCGGTAACGATGGTATCCATCCTCCTGCTCTATATCCTAATGTACGCCCTGCAGCCCTTAGAGCTGCTTCTGATCGGGCGGATCATCGTCAGCCTTGGGCATCCGTCCGGGGTGATGTCTATTGCCATCCTCATTATTGCCTATATCCTCGTATACTCCTTGAAGAATATCCAATATTCCTTTTCGCTGCTGTTCATAGAATTGCTGGAGAATAAGGTCGGCGCACTGCTGCAAAGACAGATGTTCACCGCTATTGCCCAGGCCGATTTAGACAAGCTGGATCAGGCGGATTATCTGCTTCGAATCGAGCGGGCGAAGGACACCTTATGGTATAAGCTCACGAATGCCGTTAACGATGTATTCCATTTCTTCGGGTCCATTGCCGGCTTCTGCATGTCTGTATGGATTATTGTCAGGCTGGGGGCTATATATGTAGCGGCCTTTATTGTGCTTGGGCTGCTTTATAACTATTTCGTGAAGCGCAACACGGAGGAACATATCGCTGTGATGAAGAGGCAGGAGCATGAGGACCGCAAGCTGAATTATTTGAGCCGTCTCATGCAAGACCGGAGCAACCAGAAGGAGATTAGGAGCTTTCAGATTTTTGAGTGGCTGGAGTCGAAGCGGCTCTCCAAATTCGATGAGATCAGAGACATGAATATGGCCTTCAGCCTGAAATGGACGGTGATTGGCTGTATATGGTCCGGGCTGATGCTGGGCCTGGAGAACAGTACGCTGCTGGTGATGTGTTATGCTGTGGCGCTGACAACGCTGAGCCTGGATCAGCTGATCGTATTAACTCAAGGACAGGGACAGATCATCGAGGGAGTCAATTCCTTCGCCGAGTTCTTCTCCGAAGCCCGCAAGAATACCATCTACATCAAGGAATTCAGAGATTTGATTACACCGGAGACACAAGCAGCAGAGACTCCTCACCAGCCTTCTTCGGTCTTAACCAGAAACAGGATGGCGATGGAGCTGCATGATGTCTCTTTTGCATACGGTAATTCGTCCGCAGTGTTACAACATATTAATCTGCACATCGGCAGAGGGGAGAGCATTGTGCTTGTCGGTGAGAATGGCAGCGGCAAGAGTACTCTGGCCAAAATTATGGCCGGTCTGCTGAAGCCGACGGAAGGCAGCGTCCACAGTTACTGTAAGACCTCGACCGCAGCTTTTCAGGATTATGCCAAATTCGAATTCTCGGTCCGGGATAATGTCGGTCTGGGCGATGTAGCGAGTATCAACGACAACGATAGAGTCACAGAAGCAACGGTGAAAGGCCAGATTCACCAGGTCATTCAGCAATATCCCAAGGGACTGGACACGATTCTGGGCAAAAAATTCGATGCCGACGGAATTGAGATGTCGGAAGGCCAGTGGCAGAAGGTGGCAATCAGCCGGGCGTTCATGCGCGAGGCCGATTTTATTATCTTCGATGAACCGTCTGCCTCCCTGGATGCGTTGGCGGAGATTCAGCAGTTCCGCAATATCGGCAAATATTTTCGCGGCAAAAGTGTTGTACTCATCTCCCACCGGATCGGAATTGCCAAGCTCGCCGACCGGATCGTATTTATGAAGCAGGGAGAGATCGTGGAAGTAGGCACCCATGCTGAGCTGATGCAGCTGAAGGGGGAATATTGCAGCTTCTTCAGCAATCAGGCCAAATGGTACGATACGGGAGATCAGGTCATATGACAACGAAAATGCTGGTTCATGTCCGCAACCTCAAGCTGATCATTAAGCTGTTCTGCACCAAAGATCTGTACCTGTCACTGGCGCTTATGGCGCTCAGCGCATTGCTGGCCCCGCTTGGAGCCTGGCTCTATAAGCTCCTGATCGATGGCCTCGCTATCGTCCAGTCCGCATCTGCCGTAACGCACAAGCTGCTGATCCTTATCGCTGGATATACCGTGCTGAAGATTGCCCTGGAAGGGATAGAGCATATTACTGCGCATGTTAATAATCGCCTGAAGTATAACATTAACCGTGAATTCATCAGACAGGTGAACAAGAAGCTGTCTGTTATTGATATGGAAGAGCTGGAGAACCCGGCCGTCTATGATCTGCTGGAGCGGGTCCAGTCCAACGTGAACAAGGGGATTCTGGCTTACGTCAACAACTCCTTGTCTGTCGTGCTTCCCGTCTTCTCCATGTTCTCCTTTATAGTGCTGCTGTTGAATATTAAATGGTATTTCCCCGTAATCGCGGTGCTTGCCACCATTCCTTATCTGCTGCTGATGAATGCACAGGGCAAGCGGAGCTACTTCCAGGCGGTTGAACAGAGCAAGCCGCTGCGCCGGTTGAACTATATGTACGATGTGCTGACAAGCCGAAGATATGCCAAGGAGATCCGCATGTTCGGATTGATTGATTATTTCAATGACCGCACGGAAGAGATCCGAAGCGAGGTATGGAGAGAGAAGTTCGGGCTGCTGCTGCATTATACGCTGGGCGGAGCGCTCGTCGATCTGTTGCGGAACATTGCGCTGGGTATCTGCCTGCTCATTACTTGCCTGGGCGTTATAGATAATCGAATGAGTATAGGCGATGTTATGCTGGTGATTACAGCCATGCAGGCCATAACGGGTGCTCTGAGCAGTATGGTGAATAAAATCAGTTCCATGAACAATTACACGCTATATATGGAAGATATGCTGAATTTCCTGGACCTCCCCGAGGATGCCGGCGGGGGGCATAAGACGCTTGCAGATGCATCAACTATTCAGTTCAAGCAGGTGGATTTCAAATACCCTGGCAGCGTGAACCTTACACTGAAACATATTGAACTAACGATTCATAAAGGAGAGAAAATTGCCTTAGTGGGCGAAAACGGCAGCGGTAAAACAACCTTCATTCATGTGCTGCTCGGCTTGTACAAGCCCTCCTCAGGCGAGGTACTGATCGGAGGAGACCCGCTGGCTGACGTCATTGATTCGTTCAGGAGGAAGACGGTCTGTGTATTTCAGAATTTCATTAAATACCAGTTCTCAGTCGCGGATAATATCCGGGCGGGGAATTTCGGACAAGCGTTCCAGAAGCAGTCCTTGCGGATCTTCCATATGGATGCCTTCATTGATCATCTGCCCCAAGGCTTGGACACCCAGCTTGGCCAGCTGGAGAACAATGATCTGGAGCTGTCGGGCGGACAATGGCAGCGGCTGGCGATTGCCAGGGCGCTCAGCCGGGCGGACAGAGAGATTCTGATTATGGACGAGCCGACAGCCAGCCTGGACCCCAAGGTGGAGACGCAGATCTATGAAGAGTTCTCGGCGCTGTGTGAGAACAAGACGACGATCATGATCTCACACCGTCTGGGAGTGACCCGGCTCTGCGATATCATCTATGTATTCGACCAGGGGGAGATCTGTGAAGCAGGCTCGCACACCGAACTGATGAACCGGCGGGGGAAATATTATGAGATGTACACAGCTCAGAGTGATTTGTATGCCTAATGACATGGAATAAACAAGGATTAAAAGGATATAATTGACATTAGGTGACTACTGGAGTAGTATTGAGGTATGACTACTGCAGTAGTCAAACGAAGGGAGGCTGGTGCATGGAGATTAAGCTGTATGATTCCGAGCTGAAGGTCATGGAGATTCTATGGAGGGAAGGCAAGCTGCCCGCAGGGGATCTGGCCGCCATTCTGAACCAGGAGACAGGCTGGAACAGGAATACGACCTATACGGTAATTAAGAAGCTGATTGCCAAGGACGCCATCGAGCGGACAGATCCCGGGTTTGTCTGCACAGCCCTGATTGCCAAGGAGCAAGTGCAGACGTATGAGACCAAGGAGCTGATTAACAAAATGTACGGCGGTTCGGCGGAGATCTTCTTCTCGGCATTTCTCAATGAGAAGAACCTCAGCAAAGCGGATATCGACAAGCTGAGGCAAATCGTGGAAAGCTTGCGCTGAGGCGAGAGATGATGGATATCCTACAGATGAGTATTTCAGCAAGCGTGCTAATCGTTCTTGTGATCGCGCTGCGGTCTGTGACCCTGCACAAATTACCCAGACAGCTGTTCCTGGTCCTGTGGGGCATTGTCATCGCCAGACTGCTGATTCCGGGTTCTGTGCCTGTTCTTCCGCACCTATCAACTCAGATAGAGGTTGCTGCTGCGCTCGATCAGGTGAATACGCACACAGCAGCCGTAGTTCAGTTGCCGGAACATTCTGCCTTGCACACAGGGATGTTCGCCCGGGATATAGCGTTCACGGCCTTTGCAGACGGGGAGCCTGAGCAGCCGTTCCTGAGGCCCGAGCTTCTCGGTGCCATATGGCTTGGCGGCGCGGCGCTACTGTTTATGACCCTGGCGGTAATCTTCTACAGAAGCAAGAGAGAGCTGCGGACTGCACTGCCTCTGCAGAGGCGGGAGCCTGTCATTGAGGCCTGGTGTGCCCGGCATCCCTTGCGGCGTAAGCTTGCCATATTGACATTTGACCGGATGGATACGCCGGTAACGTGCGGAATCTGGCGTCCGAAGATTATTCTGCCTACGACCCTGAATACCGGGAACGCACAGGCCATGGATTATATTCTCACCCATGAATATATGCATATCCGGTATTTCGATACGGTATGGAAGCTGGCAGCGTCCGTGGCTCTATGCCTACACTGGTTCAATCCGCTGGTCTGGCTGATGGTTTTCTATCTGAACCGGGAGCTGGAGATGGTCTGTGATGCCAGAGTCATCCGTAAGCTGGGTGCAGAGCACAAGGCGGATTATGCGTTATGTCTCTTGGAAGTGGCGGAAGAACAGAGGGGGTTCACGCCCCTGTATACAGGCTTCAGTAAGAATGCGACCAAAGAAAGGATCGTGTCGATTATGAAATTGCAAAAATTGACCGTGTTGTCGGCGGCCATTTCACTCATTCTGATCGCAGGAGCGGTGTCCGCGTTCGCAGAGCAGTCCAGCGGAGCCGTGAGCGGTGTGCAACCAGACAGCGCTGCGGAAATGAGCGCAATGGAGAATGGAGACAGCAGCGGGCCGGATGCGGCCGCGGCTTCGTCGGATGGAAGCGGAGCTCTCACCGATTTCAATTACGATGCACTGAAGGATTACGTAGTCTACGGCTTAACGTATGACAAGGCCCAGGACCGCTTCCTCTACAACGGCAAGCATATCCGCCTGTTCATGGACCCGGACCTTCAGCATGAAGGCAAGTTCAACAAATTCTACTATGACGGGAACGGCTCGGCTGATTTCCGGGTCATCAGAGACAAAGACAATGCCGTTAAGGAGATTAAGCTGCTGGATGACAGTGAGCTTCAGGCCTTGGCCCAGGCATATGGCTTTGAACTGGGCAAGGAGGGGCTGAAATTCAGCAATGCCAACTAAGCCTTCGTTAGGATGGCACCTGCAAGTAAGCGCGCTTCCTTGAGCTTCATCTGGGAGTGCGCTTTTGCTATAATAAGAGCGGATTACAGAAGAACAAGTGAAGGGGAGAGGACAGGTATGATCACGAACGAACCCTCCGAGCAACTGGTGGAAATGCTGGGCCAGCCGTATGATCCCAAGCGTATCCAGGCCCTGCTGAAGCCTTACGGTGTCCGGAGACTGCCGCCCGTGCCAAAAAGCTATTTCAACGACGATATCATCTGGACTGCAAAATCATCCCTACGCATTGATCTGTACCGCGGGCCCAAGCTGGAGAATCTGACCGGACTCCAGCATCCGGACCCGCAAGAATGGATTATCGGTTCGGTTCAGTTCCTCGCGCCCGGAGCGGATGACCGGATCAAGACTCCTTATCCCGGGCTGCTTCCCGGGAGCCTTGCAATGAGCTCCTCTCCGGTACAGGCGATGGCGGCATACGGCCAGCCCGCGATGGATGAGGAATGTGAGTGGCCCGGCTTCTCCGGCCGGATTCTCGCTTGGCGGGGGCAGGGCATCAATATCGTCTTAGAGTATGAGGACAGCCTGCGCGGGCGGGTGCTGAGAAGCTGCACAGCCTGCCTGATCGGCTGCATCGGTGCTTGGACGAGCGACAACCCGGAGGTTTTTGCTCCTTGAACAGGGGAGGGCGGATTCTGGTAGGACAAGCTTCCGTTAGAATCGCGGAGTGCTGCCGGACAAATGCCCTCCCTGCAATCCACTCACTAGAGAACACAGCAGTTGGATAAAGAACACTTGTTTCCGACGAACCGTTCCCTTTTCAAGAAGCAGTTGGAAAAAAGGCACCTAGTTCCATGTATTCTATGAAATCCGCTGAATCTGGACAAATTAAGTGTAGTTTATCCAACTGCTACCCCCCAAGTACGCCATGGGCGCTCGAATAGTTGTACTTTTTCCACTAGATTCCCTCCGCATTCCCTTCGCTTGCGATAGACTGAACATTCTTTCCTCTCTGCAATTCATACCGTTGAGCACACTTACTAATTTGTATTTACAAATTATGGGATACATGCTATCTTAGCTATGAAAGCGCAACCATGATCTGATAGGTTAACCAAGGTTTTACCATTTTGTTCATGGGGAGGAAGGAAGAAAATGAAGAAATGGCTCAAAAGAACAGGAACAATGCTGCTGGCTTGTACGCTGCTGCTTGGAGGGTTTACTGCACCGCCTGCGGCCCGCGCTGACCCTGCACTGATCACCATCGAAAGCGAGGATGCCCAGCTCACCCCGGATCTGCAAGTGACGACCCAGATTTACGGAACGCCGAAGCCCGGCTATTCGGGAAGCGGTTTTGTCTGGATGCAGAACTCCGGTACGCTAACCTACACCGTAACTGTCCCGGCAACCGGCATGTATACGATCTCGACCCGTTATATGCAGGAGCTGAGCCCGGACGGCCGACAGCAGGCATTAATCGTTAACGGTGCTGCCAAGGGTTCGTATATGCTGCCCTATACCACTACATGGAAGGATTTCAACTTCGGTTATCACAAGCTGAAGCAAGGCAGCAATACCATTCAGGTAAAAGCAGGTTGGGGCTTCGCTTACTTCGACACCTTCACGGTGGACCATGCGAACCTGGACCCCCTGATTGTGCAGCCCGTTCTCTCTGATGCTCAGGCCACGCCCGAAACCCAGCTCCTGATGAATTATTTGACAGAGGTGTACGGGAAGCATATGCTCTCAGGCCAGCAGGAGATCTACGGCGGAGGGAATGACGGCAATTCCGAGCTGGAGTTCGACTGGATTCATAATCTGACCGGCAAGTATCCGGCAGTCCGCGGGTTTGACCTCATGAACTATAATCCGCTGTATGGCTGGGAGGACGGCACTACCGCCCGCATGATCGACTGGGTGAATACCAAGGGAGGGATTGCGACCAATAGCTGGCATCTTACGGTTCCGCGCGACTTCACGAGCTACCAGCTTGGGGAATTTGTGGATTGGAAGGAAGCCACCTACAAGCCAACCGAGACCAACTTCAATACCGCCAATGCTGTCATTCCGGGAACCAAAGAGTACCAGTATCTGCAGCTCGCAACCCAGGATCTGGCGGAACAATTACAGATTCTGCAGGACAACAACGTGCCTGTGATCTTCCGTCCTTATCATGAGGCAGAAGGCAACGGCGGGTTGAACGGGGAAGGGGCATGGTTCTGGTGGGCTTCGGCAGGCGCTGAGGTGTACAAGCAGCTCTGGGATCAGCTCTATACCGAGCTTACGGAGACCTACGGCCTGCACAACCTGATCTGGACCTATAACAGTTATGTGTACAGCACTTCTCCGGCCTGGTATCCGGGGGATGATCAGGTGGATATTGTCGGCTACGATAAATACAACACCATCTACAACCGCTATGACGGACTGTCCGGCGTGCCGAATGAGGATGCGATTAGTTCGACCTTTTATCAGCTGGTGGATCTGACCGGCGGCAAGAAGATGGTAGCCATGACCGAGAACGACACCGTTCCCAGCGTGCAGAATCTGACCGATGAAAAAGCGGGCTGGCTCTATTTCCTGCCGTGGTACGGAGAGCATCTGATGAGCACGGCCTTCAATTATCCGGCTACGCTGACCACCCTTTACCAGAGCGACTATGTCATTACGCTCGACGAGCTGCCTGATCTGAAGGGGAATAACCCTCACCCGAGCGCCACCATTACACCATCCATGGTCGAATTTGACAAAGCTCCGGCGCATCAGACTGACCAGACCGTCACTATGAATCTGAACGGTAACACGTTAACGGCCCTTCGTTCCGGCACCGCCATTTTGACTGAGAACGAGGACTATACCGTAAGCGGGAACACCCTGCTGCTCACTAAGGCGTTCCTGGCAACGCTGCCTGTTGGCGAGCATTCGATCGTTCTGGATTTCAATCAGGGCCAAGATCCCGTGTTAAAAGTAAAAGTCATCGATACTACACCAGGCGCTGCCATCTCACCAGACCATGCGGTGTTTGACCGGGCGGCGAATCTCGCACAGGACATATCTGTAGCGCTTACCTTACACGGGCACCAGCTGACAAGCCTGAAGAGTGGGAACTACACCCTTGTATCCGGCCAGGATTACACGGCCACTGACACTGCGGTTGTTCTGAGCAAAGCTTATCTCTCCACGCTGCCGCTCGGCCCGCATGCGATCACTTTTCATTTTAGCGGCGGAGCAGAGGTTGTGCTTACTGTGAATGTAGAGGATAGCAGCGTTCCGCTCCCTTCAGGTGAGCTGACCATCCAGGCCTACAACGGCAGCACCGGTGCTTCGACCAATGGAATTGCACCCAAGTTCAAAGTAATCAACACCGGGAATGCACCGGTCCAGCTCAGCGATGTGAAGCTCCGGTATTACTACACGATTGACGGCGAGCAGCAGCAAAGCTTCTGGACCGACTGGGCCAGCATCGGAAATGCCAACGTTACCGGGACCTTCGTGAAGCTGGACACCCCGGCCGCCAGTGCCGATTATGCTCTGGAGATTGGCTTCACCAGCGCTGCGGGCACCCTGAACCCCGGCCAGAGCGCCGAGCTCCAGACCCGCTTCTCTAAACAAGACTGGTCCAATTACAATCAGGCCAACGACTACTCCTTCCGCTCCGCCGGTACCCAGTTCGCCGATCACGAGCAGATTACTGGGTATGTGAACGGGCAGCTGGTGTGGGGGATGGAGCCTTAAGCGCCCTCCAACGCAGTTGTTGACCCATTCTCCGCTAATTAATGAAATTAGGTTATTTGGCGGGGAGTACATTATACCGGAGGTGTTATTCTGAAAAGAAGGTGTGGGTCAACAATAATACTGCTGGCGTTAAACGTAGATACTTTTTGATTTTCGGGATTTCCATAGCGCTGCTTGTGTCTTGCCTGATCGTTAGAATTCAATCTAAGGAACGGAGGTTCTAATATGTTAGCCAAAATCAAAAAATGCGGAGTCTACAGCCTAGCATTAGTATTACTGGCTTCCACGTTGCTCGGCAGTACGGGTTCCCGCGCATCTGCGGCAGAGGCGTCAGCCGCGCTGACCTCGGACTTCAGATCGTTGCAGGCTTCGCAGATTGTCAGCGAGATGGGTGCAGGATGGAATCTGGGCAACTCGCTCGAAGCTTCGGTGAACGGGATTCCCAGCGAGACTGCCTGGAATAACCCAACCATTACGCCGCAGTTGATCCAAAAAGTCAAGGCAGCAGGCTTCAAAACGATCCGTATCCCGGTCTCTTATCTGAATTATATCGGCAGCGCTCCCAATTATACGATTAACTCGGCATGGCTGGACCGTGTGAAAGCAGTCGTGGATTACGCCTACAATGAAGGCCTGTATGTCGTCATTAATATTCACGGGGACGGCTTCAATTCCGTTCAGGGCAGCTGGCTCCTGGTGAACAGCGGCAATCAGACGGCCATTAAGCAGAAGTACCAGAAGGTCTGGCAGCAGATCGCGAATAAGTTCGCCAATTATGGGGAGCGGCTGATTTTGGAATCGATGAACGAGGTGTTTGACGGCAATTACAACAATCCGAATCTGGCTTACTATGCCAACTTGAACGCCTATAATCAGATCTTCGTGGATACGGTCAGACAGACAGGCGGCAACAATAGTGCCAGATGGCTGCTGATTCCGGGCTGGAATACGAACATCGACTATACGGCGGGCAATTACGGCTTCGTACTCCCAACCGACAGCTACAGATCATCCACCATACCCAGCTCGGAAAAAAGAATCATGATCTCCGCCCACTACTATTCCCCTTGGGATTTTGCCGGTGAGGAATCGGGGAATATCACGCAGTGGGGAGCGTCAGCGACGAACCCTGCCAAGAAATCCACCTGGGGACAGGAGGATTACCTGAACTCGCAGCTCCAATCCATGTACAATAAATTCACGACCCAAGGCTATCCGGTAGTGATCGGAGAATTCGGTTCAATCGACAAATCTTCCTATGATTCAAGCAATAATCTTTACCGCGCCGCCTATGCCAAAGCCGTAACCGCAACCGCCAAGAAGTACAAGGCCGTGCCGGTCTATTGGGACAACGGCTATAACGGACAGCACGGCTTCGCCCTGTTCAACCGTTATAACAACACCGTCACCCAGCAAGGCATTATCAATGCCATTATGCAGGGGATGCAATAAGCTATTCAGCGTGAAGCGGCGAATCACATTCTATCTGCAAAAAAAGAAGGAAAGCTCCTGTGGCGATCACGGGAGCTTTTTTGACGTATAGAAACTATAGTTTCGTGCTGCTGTGGAAAAGGTGTGTGTAGATATGTGGAAAAGAGTTCTTGGAATGATTCGTAGAGTGACTTTTAAGCTGAATGTGGCGGAAATTAGGCTTAGAACCTATAGAATTGGATGTTACAGCGCGGCATAAGGACCAAATGCGAATGTATGTGAAAAACAGCATACATTGCGGTCGCAATAGGCATACGGCCTGAATGTATATGAAAAACAGCATATATTACGCTCGCAAGCAGGCATATGAACCAAACGTATGTGAAAAACAGCATACATTGCGCTCGCAAGCAGGCATATGGACCAAATGTATGGCGAAAACAGCATACGTTGTGTTCACTCGAAGGTAATCTTATTCATCCGTTAGGATGATTTTGTTCCGCCAAAGTATGTTCGAGCGGATGATTTAGCTCTCCCGTAGCACATGTCGGATCAGCCAAGGCTTCAGAACGGGCAGAACGGTCTCGGGCTGCATCGCTTTTGTATGGTCCATATTGTCTCCCTTCAGAATGGCTACTTCCCATCCGAGCTGTTCCAGCCGAGATTGGTGGGCTACAAGCTTACCGGCAATATCCACCGTTACACCTCCGAAGGTCTCCCCGTATACTATCTTGTCCTGCTCCCCGGCAAAAGCCAGTCTCGGCATCACCAGCAGATGCTGAATGTCATGATCTCTAAAATCGGACAAACTCTCATACAGTGTAACGAACTGCCTGGTTTGCTCCGGGACCATTTGGATCTGGATATTGTTCCAATCGGTCGCCTCGGGAGTAGTGGCCTCCTGCTCTACGGGATCAGCTGGAGCCGGTTGGTTTAGTGCCATCTGGAACGTATGGTTGGTGACGATCAGCATCTCTGTATAAGGACCGTCCAAGGGTGGGAAACCGCCCATCACCAAGCTCTCCAGCCGATCCGTGCGGATCGCCAATTGCAGTCCGGCCAGGGCCAGCCAGGAATAGCCATAGTAACTGAACTTGCTAACATTCATTTTATCGGCAATAGTCAACAGGTCTTGGGCGATACTTGAAGCGGTCAGATCAAGCGGATTGGGCTGGTGCAGCCGGTGGCCCTCGTAATCGAAATACAGCACCTGAAATTTGTCTCGCAATCCATCTACGAAATGTTCTCCCAGCTCAGGATCAACGCCCCATAGGCGAAGGTGATCCGCTTCTTGTCCGTATACAGAAGCTTTGGCTACCGGGAGCATGAGAACTGGAGCGCCGGGAGGCCCTGTGAGGCCAGCCTTTATCTCTGATCCGTCTGATAGTGTAATCATTTTATCCATATCTTCACTCCCTAATTGGTTATATAGTAAGCATATAACATTCATGCAATCTTCCGGCTTGGGAGATTCGGGCCTATACGGAATAGGCATTATATCTCAGATATGTTATCGTAGCACTTGAAGGTTAGACTTAAAGGAGGGGCTCATCAGATGGAGAGATATACCCCTAACCAGATTGCCGGTATGCTCCAGGTGAGCACCACCACCCTGAGAAGATATGAGGAACAGGACCTGGTTCCAACTGTACCTAGAACGCCAAGCAACCACCGTTACTATGGAGAGGTGCATGCTCAGGCTTTTACGACGATCCGGGTTCTATTACAAAGGTATGATATTCCTGTCGCCTATGAAGTGATGAGAAGGATGAAGCAGGGGCAGACGGAACAGGCGTTATGGATGATGAATGAGCAGCAATACCAAATCCATCTGGAGAAAAAGCGGGTCGAAGACATCCTTGCCATGATCAGACATACGGATATCCCCAGAACCCTT
The DNA here is from genome assembly GCF_038005345.1 of Paenibacillus sp. FSL H8-0122. Taxonomy (NCBI): domain Bacteria; kingdom Bacillati; phylum Bacillota; class Bacilli; order Caryophanales; family Paenibacillaceae; genus Paenibacillus; species Paenibacillus sp. FSL H8-0122. The sequence continues at coordinate 2,145,840 of NZ_JBBOTB010000001.1, forward strand.
AATACGGAATGGAAAGAGCCGTTGAATATAGGAGAAGCTGCTGCCCTAGCGGGCGTGAAGACTTCAGCGATCCGCCACTGGGAGGCCGAGGGACTGATCCGTTCCGAGCGCAACCCGGAGAATGGCTTCCGGATGTTCTCCCTAGCTGAACTGCGCAAGATCCTTGTGATTAGCAGCTTGCGGAAGACTGTCTATTACATAGACAATATGAGGAGTCTTTTAAGTACTTTGGACACACAGGATCATCAGGAGATCGAACGCTCCTTCCAGGTTGCGCTGGAGAAGCTGAACACCCGGCTCACGCTTCAGTGCATGGGAATTGCAGAAGTGATGAAGTATATGAACCTATTGTCCTTAGAGAAGTAGAACCTGGAAGACAAGGAGAGAAGCTAAGTTATGAATCGTCCAACGGAGACCCTGCCACCAGCCAAAAAAGAATTCAATCCGAAAGACGCCGTGCTGGTCTTCTTCGCTTTCGCTCTGATCAGCGCAGCCGTTATCTTTGCCCTTGTTATCTACAGGGTCCTGACCCTGCAGGACCTGCTATCCTTTGAGCATCCGCTGAAAATGGTGCTGTACGTTGTCTTTCCCACAATCAGCCTGCTGTTGTTCGGAATCATCCTGACCTTACTCACTCCTGCCAGCTACATTGACGAGACGAATAAGAGCTATCAGAACTATTCGCTCGCTGCGATTGTATCCTTTACATTGGCAGGAGCTTTATTTGAAGAGCTTCTGTTCCGGGGAATTATACAAAATGTATTGAATCTCTACCTTCCCCAGCCCTGGCTCGCCATCGGAATCACCACGGTGCTGTTCGCGGGAATGCATGTCCAGTACTACAGCAAGCCGCTGATGCTGCTGAACATCACCATCCCAAGTCTGGTCTTCGGCTGGGTGTATGTGCAGACGCATAATTTGCTGGTCCCGATCCTTGTGCATTTTTTCATGAATTTGGGGATTACGCTGCTGTTCAAATATAAAGTGATTCAGATGAGAGGGGAGAAGGGATAGCAGGATGGAGACCAATACGGCTGTCTAAATCCATTATGAATCTGAAAATGAGGTGAACCTGTGGATTCCCTATCTGTCCGAATAGAGATCGAAGAATTAATCAAGACGCTGAAGCTGGACCGGAGCGGGTTATTTGAAGTCCGCAAAGACCAGTGGAAACGCATGTTGAGTGAAATCGAGGAACGGTTTCTGGTGAAGACCCATTATACACAGGGATTACACTGGGGCTGGAACCGGCTGCAGGAACCCCGGTATAGCGCCAGCTTCGCAGACAAAAACTATTCCAAACTAAAAGACATCATCCAAGATGAATTCATCTGGTTCATTGCCGAGGACCGGTATGATAAGCTGTGGCTCTATGAGGGCAAGACAACAACAATTCTCCAATTGATCCCAGAGTTATGCCATCTGAATGAATACTACCTGATCTCCAAAAAGCTTCAATGGCTCCTCTGCGAAGATCACCATGATATGCTCCACCTGAGCGGCCAGCCGATCATTGAACGATGGATGAGATATGAAAGCCCTAATCCTTAGAGGATGGGGCTTTCTTCACGCACTCCCTAGTCATGGCGTTTATCCAAGATGTTTCGATATGACGATCTTCCCCCGCTTGGGCAACTCTTCGCTTTGGCGATACGCCTTGAGCAGACCTTGAGCAGTAAAGGGGTAAGCCTCATGGATATGGATATTCAATTTATTCTCTTGCATCTGGCGGACAATGGCTTCAAAATCAGTACGGTTAGCTCTTGCCTGGAAGAAATAGGCGTTAATACCGCGGACCTTCGGGTATTCATTGAGCGCGAATGCCACCACTGAAATATAGGTCCCGCCATCCTTGATGACCGAGTAGTTCTTCCTTCCGATGTCTCCCGGTAACCCGGTACCGAAAGTAGATGAGTCCATAGCGGCATCCAACACGAAATCAACAGGCTCTGTGATTTGGGTAACGAAGTCGGTTTTTGTATAATCGATCACCTCGTCAGCACCAAGTCCTTTGACGAAATCGTGATTGTAGTCCCTCGCAGTTGCGATAACATATGCTCCATGTTGCTTAGCCAACTGAACTGCCGCATGTCCCACTCCTCCAGCGCCAGCTTGAATAAGGATGCGTTGTCCCGGTTGAAGCTGGCCATGCTCAAACAGCGCTTGCCAGGCTGGCAGGGCAACGGCAGGCGCGGCGCCCGCCTCTTCGAAGGAGAGACTCTCAGGAATAACGGCCAGGAGATCTTCCTCCACGGCAACATAGTCCATGTAGGAACCTCTCGGAATCATTCCCATGACACGATCTCCCGGCTTGAAATGCCGGACTTTCCCGCCAACCTCTTTAACAATGCCGGCTACTTCATTACCCAGAACAAGCGGCAATTGAAATTGATCCGGAAATTTATCGGCCAACGGACCCTCAAGAATTGCGCCGCTGCGAAATAGAACATCTGCGGGATTGATGGATGAGGCGCGCATTTCAACGAGAACCTGTGTGTCAGTGAGTGCGGGAACGGGGACTTCCAGTTCTTCTAGCGCTTCGGGAATTCCAAAGCTTGTCAAAGCAATAGCCTTCATAATGATCCTCCTCATAAATTGAACATAAGTATGATTCACAGATTGTTTAAGCAACACCTGTTTGATAAGATAATAATATTGCGTGCTTGAGAGTTCAACCGGCAGAGTTCGAGGAAAGTTGCATAGGCAACACATTGAGAACATTGATGTTTAACAAGGAGATATAGGGATGGTAAATCAGGAAGATCCGAGGGTATTGCGCACACGACAGTTAATTAGAACAGCGTTCAGAGATTTGCTGCAGAGAAAAGGATTTGATGCAATCACGATCAAAGATATCGCTCAGGAAGCAACCATTAACCGCGCCACCTTTTATGCCCATTTTGAAGATAAATATGCTTTGCTGGACGAAGTCACAGAACAGGCTTTTCATGAGAGGATTCCTGAGCAAGTGGTGAATGCAGAGGAGTTTACGGAAGATATTTGTGACCAGTTGATCATCATGACGCACCAATACATCATAGATTTTTATTGGATCTGCAGAATAGATTCCAATCCGATGGCTAAGCTGGTCGATGACAAAATAAAGAAAATGCTGCAGCAAACCATAGAGAGCATTTTTCTCAAAGGCCATACCCGCCATGGGGTGGACGTTCATCATATCAAAATCATGGCTGCCATGACAGGTTCAGCTATCTATGGCGCTGCACATTATTGGTTAAATGCCGGGGAGAATAATCGGACCGATGTGCTCGTCGACATTGCTCGTCCTTATGTAATGAACGGTTTGGGGCTGGTAACCCCATGAACGACATAAGGCACGCTCAAGCTCTAATAACCTGGCATCGAGACCCCAGCAAATTTTCAAGAAATGAATGGATACGAGATATCGTTGTTCATTATGGGGAGATCATTGACAGGGTCATGCAGGGGGATACCTGGACTGTATTGGTCAGAATCACAAGTCAAGTGGAGGGGACATGGGATACGTATGCGGATGTGGCTTTTATTGTGGACGCCGCACCGTGGCATTTGTGGGTACCGGGTTACAGCTTCAACTTGTGGGCAGGAAAGGACATTGCCACCGTTCACATTCTGTGACGCTAACAACGAGTGCAATCGCAGCAACATACGCATAAAAAAGGCGGAACTCATGCAGAGTCCCGTCTTTATTCAGCGCCCAATGCTAATTCAGGAAAATTATCCGTCAACGGCGTGTCCAAAAATGGCTTCAGACAAATCGTTGTTCTCTATGAATTGTAAGATAAGCTTCGAACTGGTGGCAAAGGACCGGGGTTCACCCAGGATAGTGGAGGAGATTACCCCCACTATTTTATCGCTCGAATCTATGACAGCACTGCCGCTATTTCCGGGCCAGGTCTGTACTTTGAATTCCATGGAGTGGGTGTACACATCGGGTGTTGACGCATTTTTCGATTTCCGGATAACAGCCACATCATCGGCGGTGAATGTTCCGTAGAGCGGTGTCCAGGTGTACCTCTTGGTATTACCGGTGTCTGAGTTTCCTATTGGCTTAGTAGGGTGCCCTATGACTGTCACCTTTTCATTGGCTTTTGGCTCAAGGTTGAATTTCTTGAAATAGCTGTCTTGATAGGGCTTAGGGATTTTGTTAGCGTCAATCTTCAGCAGGGAGAGGTCTTCCTTCACATCTGTAGCAACTAGTGAGCCAAGCAGATACCCGTCCGATTTTTGCGCATAAAAGGTGATTTGGAATCGTAATTTCTTACCATTATAGTTGGCGGGAGCCACGTGATTATTAGTGACAATGTATCCGCCGGGTAACATAAAGCCTGCACCAATGCCTATCTTTGTCTTGGTTCCTTGACTGGACAGTACATACTTTTCTATCATCACGACGCGTGTCAGATTTTTGTAATTACGATACGCTTTGTCTTGCTGCTCCTTGGATAATGCCGGGTTACTGTTATAAGGACTAACCGTAATGCCGGATTTGGTGACAGTCATGGATGTAATGGACACCTTGCTGACGGCAAAAGCAGCAGCTATATGCATGCCCAATGTTAGAACCGCAACAGCCAGTATGCTTGAGAGGAATCTGCTAACCCAACGAGTCATAATCACTCCCCCTTTAGTTTTATACTATTGAGGAGTGAGACATGTTGTGACGGTCAGTATGCGGATATGTAAGAACAGAGCTCCACATCTTTTTCGAAGAAGAGGAAGACGGGGCTTATGACGAGTCCTGTCTTTTATCTACATAGATAACCCTGTATGATAGAACTAGATTAGGAGGTAAAGAGGTATACATAATGGCCAAAATTGTAGTCGTAGACGACGATCTTTTCATTTTACAGCTGCTCTCGGAATATTTGCGCAAGGAAGGGTATGACGTAACTTCGTTCTCAAGCGGCCGCACGCTGGTCGAGCATGTCCGTGTAGAGCACCCGGATTGCCTGATTCTCGATATTATGATGCCCGGCATTGACGGTCTGGCACTGCTCACCGAACTGCGCACCTTCACCGAGCTTCCTAATTATTATGATCTCTGCACGCGGCGAGGAGAGTGACCGGATTCAGGGGCTGGAGCTGGGATGCAGTGACTTCCTAAGTAAGCCGTTCAATCCGCGTGAGCTGGTGGGACAGGTGAAATCTATGCTGCGTTTGGCTAGAGCGGGTAATGCCGCTGCGGAGGAGATCCCGCCAGTGGCGGCAGCGAAGCAGGTCTGCAAGTCCGGGAATGTGGAGATTGACGCGGATTACCGGAAGGTTATGGTGAATGCAGAGGAAGTGAGCCTGACCTCGCGCGAATTCGATCTGCTGCTCTTCCTGGCCTCTCACCTGGAACGGCCCTTCGGGCGTGAGCATCTGATCCAGCAGGTGTGGGAATATGATTTTTTCGGGGATGTCCGGGTCGTAGATGATGTGGTCAAAAGAATCCGCAAAAAGCTCGCCGAGCACCACTCCACGCTCCTAATTGATACGGTGTGGGGCTTCGGATACCGGGCATCCGTGCGGAAGGTGTAGCTATGCGAACCATTCGCAGTAAAATGCTGTTCTCGCTCTGCATTGCCATGCTCGTCACTGTAGCGATTACGGTGATGCTGTTCGTGCGCCTGATCGACGACATTCTGATGAATCAGGTGAAGGCTGAGCTGCACGGACAGGTGGGGAAGGCGCAGAAGCTGCTCAGCGATGGTGACCTCAACAATCTGAGCAGCACGCAGTTCAAGTATGTCGTCAAGGGACTGATGATGAACGCAGATTATATGATTCTGGATGCAGATCAGAAGATTATTGACGCTAGCAATGAGAAGGAGGAAGGCAAGCTATTGCATTACGCGCCCACAGGGAAAAAGGGAATTGCCCTCCTGCATGGCAGGAAGGTCCTATATGCGCAAGAAAAGCTGAGGGGGCTGTCCGATGAAATCTTCATCTATTCGCCGCTGTCCTCGCTTCGGGCTTTATACGGCTCCCTTATGCGAACCACCTTGCTGTCCATAGGCGCCAGCTTTGTGGTGATTCTTGCGATTGGAATATTCGCCGTCTCACGGGTGGTGCGTCCGCTGAACCGGTTGAAGGAAGTCGTTGGGCGATATGAGCCTTCCTATGCACAGGGCAATCCCTTTCCGCAGGGGGACGGGACTGAAATCGGGGAGCTGATGACCACCTTCCAATCCATGTCGGGGCGTATCCAGCAGCATCAGCGCAACCCGATTGAATTTCTGCAGAATATCTCACATGAGCTCAAAACACCCCTGATGTCCATCAACGGCTTCGTCTTCGCCATTCAGGATCAGGTGTTTACGCAGGAGGAAGGCCTGGAGGTGATCACCAATCAGTCGCAGCGCTTGATAGATATGGTAGACAAGCTGCTCCAGCTCTCCCGGCTGGAAGCCGTAGACGAGCATTGGCCCGCCGCAGCCATTGACCTGCGGACCATGGCCGAAGAAGCCGCTATGCTTCTCATGCCCGAGGCCACCCGGCGGGACATGAAGCTCAGCGTGGAAGGCGAGAGCCTGCAAGCTACGATTCCCGGTGAGCAGCTGTTCCGTATCCTGGTCAATCTGTTACAGAATGCGGTTAGACATACCACAGATCAGGTGGTCATCCGGGTGGACCCGGAGGTTGCGGGAGCTGCATGGGCAATCCATATTGAAGATAACGGTCCGGGGCTGGCCGAGGAGGAGTGGGAAGCGGTCTTCGAGCGTTTCTATACCGGAGCGAACGGAGTAACAGGTCTCGGGCTAGCTATCTGCCGCCAGATTGCGGCACGATTGAACGGAGAGCTGACCTATTCCCGCTCGGAGCTGGGCGGGGCTCGATTTAGTTTTAGGAAGAAGGTTGGGGAATGAGGTGTTACAGACAGACGCATTAAAAGTAACTGCAGCAGAACAAGACTAAATAAGCTTAGACTGCTGCTGTCGTCATTCAGCTGACCTCATACCGAATTAGACTGTTCTCGCCTATTCTACTACAGCTTTTACATACATGTTTTTCTCATATTCAATCGCAACAGCTTGTTTGGTATCGACTCCTTGAATTGACCAAATTTGAGTACCTTTAGGGTAATAGTTTGAAAAGTTATCAGTATCTTCTTTAATTAGGGCTTCATCTGTAGAATAGTTTAGAATTTCTCCAATAACTTTGTTGATATTGATTTTTTCATCAGTTGTAACCTTATACTTTTGATTGTCCCATATTACTAAAGGGTAGGGGAAGGAAGACTCAACATTTACATCTACATTGGCAGGATTGTTTTTTAATTCTCCGGCATTATTAGCATTGGAGCATGCCGTAAGGATTATTAAAAACAAGATTATTACTTTCTTCATTGATCATCACCTCTCTTTCATGACGTAACTTCAGGGGGAAATGTTTCCTTAATCAAAAATACTTTCTGAAGTCACTCAGAAAGTATTATTTACAAGATTATTTTATAACTCTTTATTAGATTTTATATTTTTAAATTGTCCTAATTCATAAATAAAAATACCATCATCTTCATTAAGCGGTATGAATGTATTTTCATTTATTTTACGTAAAAATAAAATGGCCTCCTGATTATCCTTTAAGTGAGTTGAAGACTCAGAAAAAACAGTTACTTGACCATCTGTGCCTCCCATCTGCGAGATTGTGATGATTTGCCCAGGACTATCATCTCCTTTTAGAGTATCAATAATTTCTATATTGACTTTGGTAGAGTAATTGAGGTAATCACCCTTAGTAAAGTCACTTTTTGCTTCTCCAATCACTTTTCCTTTAACTACTAGATCAGCAGCTTTTGTTAAAGCTTCTTTATCTTCATAATACACTGCCCACGAAGGATGGATATAAACTCCATCCTCTAAAGAATCATATCTAGTATCTTCAAGTTCTGATTCAGCCTCTTCAGAAGAAATAGCAAGAGCAGGATAAAGTCCATTCACAAAATCTATATCCGATGACGAAGGTGAAAGTGCTCTGGCTAAACTACCATCACTATTAAAAGTATATGGATGCATAATTGAACTGCTTTCTACAACTGATGTATGTGTTAAGCCCAGAGAATGTCCCACTTCATGGCCTGTCACTCCAGCTAATATACTGTTTGTAAACATGCTACTTGATGTATAGTAGGTATTTAAATTTAATATAGCGCTTTGAAGTATACCATTATTTACAGCCTTAGAAGTCAACCCATCCCAAGTTACAGAAGAATTAAATACGTTGACGGCATAATAAGTTGAACTGACACCTACAGAAGTTGATACTTTAAAATTTGTGTTGTTATACCATTTTGCAGCACCTGTAGCCCAAGGAGAGTTTATGCTATTACTATTAATATATAATGTGTTAAATCTACTGGGCCATTTCCCATTAGTTCCCGGAACTGCGTTCACATTACTTACTAAGAATGAAGTACTTATGAACAAAGTAATTATACCAACCAGAAAGTTTCTTTTCATTTTTATCCTCCTCAGATTAGTAAATGTGAACATATTAAATGAAGGCCCACCTCCTCTTTCGATATGTTTTTTTGGTTTTTACATAATAATCATAACTCACCAAAAAAATAAAAGGTTATTTTCGACAAAATTTGTCAATAAAAAACAATTAAGAATACTAGTGCCTTGACCAAGGAAACGCGGGATTTTTTCTTTGACATTCTGGCCTTTAGTACGTGCGAAAGGGAAGCTTGTTTACTGAACCGTTAGCGGGATGACGTCATTTGCAGGTTTGCGAAAGATGGACAAAAGTCGATGGGTCACTTCAAATTCAGGAATTACTGGACGTTCAATATCCAGACACGAAGAGGGGCTTAGGCGATAGCCGTCCAGTCAAGCGCTTAATCGATATGGTAGACAAGCTGCTCCAGCTCTCCCGGCTGGAAGCCGTAAACGAGTATTGGCCCGCCACCACCGTTGACCTGCCGACCATGGCCGAAGAAGCCGCCATGCTGCTTATGCCCGAGGCCAACCGGCGGAACCTTAAGCTCATCGTGGAAGGCGAGAGCCTGCAAGCTACGATTCCCGGCAAGCAGCTATTCCGTATCCTGGTCAATCTGTTACAGAATGCGGTTAGACATACCACGGATCAGGTGGTCATCCGGGTGGACCCGGAGGTTCCGGGAGCGGCGTGGGCGATCCATATTGAGTATAACGGTCCGGGGCTGGCGGATGAGGAGCGGGAAGCGGTCTTCGAGCGTTTCTTCACTGGCACGAACGGCGTCACCGGCCTCGGCCTAGCCATCTGCCGTCAGATAGCGGCTCGGCTGAACGGGGAGTGGGGAGTTGACCTATTCCCGCTCGGAGCTGGGCGGAGCGCGGCGCGGTTTAGTTTTAGGAAGAAGGTTGGGGAATGAGCTACTATATGTGTAGACGCGGGCGGTAGTTTAACCCAAAAACAAGTCATCAAAAGGAACAGCAGCAGAATAAGACTGGATAAGTCTTAGACTGCTGCTGTTTTCGTTCAACTTGCGTTTCTTGTTTTTCATCGGCATTCTTCATACCAATGGTCTTCAAGATTTTGAATAGTATCCTGTAAAAGATTTGAAAAGGTTGGAGCTATAAAATAAACAAAATCAGGGTCATGTACATAAAAGATAACTTGCCCAGCAGTACCCTGTTCTGTCGGGTCAAAGTCTAACATTAGGTACAATGCCCCTCCTACAACCTGTGCAAAAGGAAACCAACGCTTGTTAAATAAATAGGGTTTAATACGAGAATCTAGCTTGCTAATTTCCTCATCACTGTAATGTTCGCTCATTAAAGTATCGCGATCACAGAAAAATTTCTTAGTATCTCTAATATCATCAAAGGAAAGTAAGGTAAATGGAATAACACTATCTCCATATGAAGTATACAAAAGATTAAGCGGATAACCGCTGCCATCCTTAAGTGTATAAAACGCCTTAAAATCTGTTGGCAATGAAATGCTAAAATCTCTTTCAAAGTCGTCCATTTGTTTATCCATTACTCCAGTTATCTTCTTGTATTCTTCAAAGTACTCAATGTCTTCATCCACAATATTTTCGGCTAATAAACCCTCTATTTTTTTATGTAATTCATTGATTTGAGAAATCTTACTCACCTCCAAATATAATAATCTTCGCAATGAGCCTATTATTGCACGTTTACATTCATATTCCACCTTAGAATACTAACCTTCTGGCATTTGCCAACCCGTTTCCTCATCCCAAACAGCATCCGTATCATCTAGATGCACATGCCAATCCCCACTAGAAATACTTCTTCTAATATCCGTCAAACAGGCCAACCAATAATACAGCGCATTCAATGTATCTTCAAAATCATTTGAAAGGGGCAGCTTTGTCGAACCTGCAAAGATCACCGTTGGTTCATCCTGATCATAGTCATAAACATAAAATGTTTCTCCAATATCCTTCAATTCAAAACCCGCATTGAATTTATCAATGATGGCCCTGATCTCCTGCTCCTCACTGCCCGTAAGGTTATGATTTCTCGTACAAGTGTAATAAACAGAAACTCCCATGCTTTATTTCTCCCCTTTTGTGCTGGTTAGTGATAACAATACATACCCACATTTTCACAGTCTAATCCTGTATTTTCATTCTATCTTAGCACTTGCTCGTCTGGAGCTAAATGAACAAGTCGTTTGAGCTTTTCAGCAAAGTATTCGCGCCGGGTTCCAGTTATACTAAAAGGATAAGTGTTGAAACGTAAGCGCAGACTGGCATAACCGAAAGGATGATCAAGAAATGGAAACTAGAGCAATCGCAGGTACAAGCAGGGCGGGACGTCCATGACTATGAGATCAAGTAAAATGGTCAAGGTGCCTAATGAACTGGTAAAGTTTCCGAATAAAAAAGGGAGCTTGAAGCTGGATGGGATGTCCGTTATCGAACTCTGCTTTTACACGCAAGGCATAAAAGGAACCTTTTTTTTGCAGGATCATCTTCTGCTAATCATCAAGTCGGGTGTCTATACAGTTCGCTTCGGTGATCAAGAATATACGATGCGGAGCAACGAAATGATGTTTATTCATAAATCAATGGGCGTCGAATACGAGAAAGCGGGTGAACCCGATTCCGATTACATCCTCGACTATATGATGTTTTTCCTGAACGAGAAGATAGTAGATGAATTCCTCAAATTCGCCGGTTTAAAACCGGTTTGTCCCGTGAATGAGGTTGTTCCGATAACAGTCTTTCCGATCAATGACCGCATTGGAAGCTATATCGAGTCGTTAAAACCCTATTTCGAGCACCCTAACGAAGTCAAAGATGGACTGGTTCGTGTGAAACTGATGGAATTGCTGTTTCACATAGCAGATTCGAATGATCGTTTGTTGCATCAAATGATACAACCCATAAGCAAGTACAGTGGCAGCATCACAAAGATCATGGAGGAGAACTTCATGAATCCCGTTTCCCTTAACGACCTGGCCTATTTGTCCGGCAGAAGCCTGGCGACGTTCAAAAGGGATTTTCAAGCAATATACAACACCTCCCCGCTCAAATGGGTTCGCAATCGAAGGCTGGTTAAAGCCAAGGAACTGTTAGCGGAAACAGCGTTATCTGTTACGGATATCTGTTTTTCGACCGGATTCGAAAATATCGCTCACTTTTCCAAAGTATTCAAGGAAAGATTCGGACTTCCACCGTCAGAGTTTAGACGGCAGCTAAGGTTGAAGAAGGATGACTATAGGGGCTTAAAAATGAGCTAAATAAACAAATAGAATGAGCTTGTAGGCAAAGAAATGTATTCGTCTCCCTGATATTCTTATCTCATGCGGTAAACGCAGCCGTATTAAAACAAGAATGTATGGAGGCAATTTTATGAATAAATCTAAGATCGTATTAATTACAGGTGGAAACAAAGGTATCGGTTTTGAGACAGCAAGACAATTGGGAAATATGGGGTGCGAGATTTTAATAGGAGCAAGAAGCGAATATAAAGGACGTGAGGCCGTAACGTTATTGGAAAAGGAGAAAATTAAAGCTAAAACAGTGGTTCTTGATGTCACGAACCCCAGCTCCGTTCTCTCCGCAGCAGAATGGATTGAGCAAGAGTATGGATTGCTTGATATCTTGATTAATAATGCAGGCGTGTTTTTCGAAGAAAACACCTCTCCCGTTGAACTGGAATTGTCTGTTCTCAAGAATACCTATGAGACAAACGTTTTCGGTGTATTTTCTGTCACTAAAGCAATGCTCCCATTGCTCAGAAATTCTTCTGCCGGAAGAATCGTTAATCTTTCCAGCGCATTAGGCTCCTTAACCTTGAATTCAGACTCAACGTCGGAATTTTATAAGGCGAATTCGCTCGCCTACAATAGTTCTAAAACGGCTGTAAATGCTTTAACCGTTTCCTTTGCTAAAGAATTAAGCGATTCTCCTATTAAAATCAACTCCGTTTGCCCTGGATTTACAGCTACCGATCTAAATGGTAATAGTGGCTATCGTTCAGTCGAACAAGCAGCTTCCATTGTAGTGGAGCTTGCCACAATAAATAGTGATGGTCCAACTGGTGGCTTTTTTGATGAGCATGGAGTTGTGGCTTGGTAAAAAGGGGCGTTGTTGTAAATCACATACAATACGGTAAACCTTGACGCAGGGGTAAGGTTTTTTTACCGGACAGGTACTGCTAAAACAACATGCAACAATCGATTTACTTTAAGGTGTTTAGTGATGCATCCGCTATCCTCTAATAAATCAATGAGCTTGGGGAGTAGAATAGAATCCTCATCACCTTCATGCGCTGTGTCTCCTTCCCCGTCAATCATCAAATCCGCGATGCAGATCCTTCCGTGAGGTTTTAATACCCTGCGCATCTCCTGAATAGCGAGCAGCATTTGGCCGCTCGTCAGATGATGCAGGGCAAAGCTTGAAACAATAAAATCAAATTTCCCGTCAAGGTACGGAAGTGCCAGGAAATTGCCAAGCTTGGTCTCCATCTCTGGAAATTTGAGCTGGCACTTCTTTAACATTTCGTTGGACTGATCCACTCCAGCCATCACCGCGCCTTCATGGATCAGTCGGCCGGCTAAATTTCCCGTACCCGTTCCGATGTCCAATCCCCGTTCCCCACGGATTGCCGAGACCCATTGCACGACGAGCCGCAGCGCCTCATCATAGTCCCCATATTTCCGTGTGTCCTCTTGAACCAACTGATCGTGAACGCCGGCTAAGCGGTCATACCCCCACTTATCCTTCCATGTCCGTTGTTCTCTCAGTCTTCTCGAACCCTCTGCCAGAATGTAAATGTCGTCAAGCGGAAGGGTATGGTCATTCTTGAGGGTTTCAATCATTTGGTCTGTTGTCTCGATAATCTGCTGCATTTCGACCCACTTGGTGAACATGACGGATCGCTGGAGTTCCAACAAATATCGTAATTGACTGTTTCCTTTGGCTTCAATATCCAATAGTGCAGTCCGAATCTCACTAACCGGCATTCCTGATTCCCTGAGTGCAATGATCGTCTGCAAGCGCCAAATATCTTCTTCGTCAAACCTCCGGTACTGATTGTCAGGTTGTTTGGAAGGAGCAATGAGACCTTTGGCTTCGTAAAACCGAATCGCGCGCTGCGATATTTTCAGCATATCAGCGACTTCTTTTATTTTCATGAGCTAGACCCCTTTATGTTCTTGACCCTCACTTAACGTCAAGGTTTAGTATAAACCCTAGAAAAGGAGGCTGTCACGATGAAGACGTTAATCAAAGGCGCGACCATCTTAACCATGGGAAACGAGGAACCCTATATCGGGGATATTCTCATCGATGGGGACCGCATAGCGGACATTCAGTCCATTATATCCACTGGGGCAGATGTGGTCATTCATGGCGGGGGTATGGCTGCAATGCCCGGGCTGATCAACGCCCACCAACACTCGTCTATGAGCTTATTGCGGGGATTTTCCGACGATTTGAAGCTTATGGATTGGTTGAACCAGAAAATGCTCCCTGCTGAAGCAGGCATGACTCCAGAGGATATTTATTGGGGAGCAAAGCTCGCGATGGCGGAAATGATTAAATCAGGTACGACAACCTTCGCTGACATGTACATTCACATGAATGAAATCGCGGCAGCGGTAGAAGAGGCCGGTATGCGGGCTTCTTTAACACGGGGGCTCACCTTCCTCGAAAATGACGGAGGGCGGCGAATGTCCGAGGCGCTTGATCTCGTTCGTCACTGGAGCGGTGCAGCGGAAGGCAGAATCACGACCATGCTAGGTCCGCATTCCCCTTACACTGTTCCTCCGCAGCCATTTAGAGAGCTTATCGAATTAGCGGAGCAGGAGGACATACCGTTACATACTCATTTGGCCGAAACGAAAGAGGAAGTCATTCAGATTCGGGAAAAGTATAATCAGACCCCAACCGAATATTTGTATCACCTCGGTCTGTTTGAACAGGCGCATGTGCTCCTCGCACATAGCGTACATCTAAATCGCCGTGATATCGGTTATCTGAAGAGTATGCGGGGCGGAGTGTCCCATAATCCAGTGAGCAATCTTAAGCTTGGCTGCGGCATAGCGCCGATCAAGGATATGGCTGACCAAGGGATTACGATAGGCTTAGGCACGGATGGGGCGGGCAGCGCCACCACGTTAGACATGTTCGAAGAGATCCGGGCGGCAACATGGCTGCAAAAGTTGGATTACGGGGACCCCACGAAGCTTCCCGCAGTGGATGCTCTTCGCATGGCGACGGCCGGAAGTGCGGAATTGCTGCGCATTGCCCATGAGGTGGGCACGCTCGAAATCGGGAAGAAGGCAGATATCATCTTGATTGATATGAGAAAACCCCACTTGCAACCGATACACAACCTCCATTCACTACTCGCATACAGCGTCAACGGTGCGGACGTGGACACCACCATCGTTAACGGAAAAGTGTTAATGCAAGGCCGTCAACTGCTCACTATTGATGAAGACGAGTTATTGGAGCAAGTTTCACTGAGGTCTAAGCGCATCGTTGAAGGCATTTAATTCCTAATTACTAGAAACGCGGGCAGCTAATGTCCGCGTTTTTCGTTGATTTTCTTGCGTTAGACTGTCCGTTTGCTTAACGAAGCGTCCTCGCTAGTCTAGTACTTTATTTTCTTTAACATCGGCATATGGGCTTGTTTTTGTAGAGTTTGTGATTATATGCGAATACTGCATAAAAAACAATATATACCCACTATATCAAGTAAACTTGGAAGTGTGGATCACTATTGTGTACAAGTATCGCGGCACATAGAAAGGGAGTGATAATCATGATTTTGGAGGATTTGTATTATGGGAGTTTGCGTCCCAATGAGCGGATGAAGCCAAACGATCCAGAATCACGAAGGATTAATCAGCGGATTATTGATTCATTACAGATGCTTAAAGAGAGACTACCCGAAGCAGATTTTGATCAGATCGAGAAATTACTGGAGCTACATAGTGAATCCTGCTCGCTGCATTCGGCATTATCTTTTATCCAAGGCTACAAAATAGGTGCGTTAATGATGATTGAGGTTTTTGGTGGGGAGAGGGAGTCTAATCACAAAATCACGCCCAACGATGAGTTAGGGGATTAACTTTGACCTGCTGTGCTGAAGTTGTCGATAAGTACGGTGTATACTGGTATATTACTGTAGATCCCTCTTTTCAATGAAGCTCACCGTATTTCCGTCAGGATCAAGGAACCAAAAGGAATAGGCGCCCCACGGTCTGCGCTCAGGTGGAGAGGTAATTCCGATACCGGGGATGGCTTGCTTTAGACGATCATATTCAGCCAAGACATCATGAACATAGAACATTAGTGACATATTCTTGTCATTGACCACGTTCACTTGGCCCGGATTGTAGACCGCAAGCTGGGCGCTATCGAATCCGTAATGCTGTCCTTCAACAACCGGAGATTCCTTGAGCACGATTTCATAAAAAGTAGCGAGGCGCGGCGCATTGTCAGTGAGGATACAGACTCCACAAAGCTTCATATGTATACCTTCTTCCTATTTTTGCATTTGTTCTAATTTTCTGAATAGCGTGCCTGAAGCTTTTGTTTATGCGATATCAAGATATCTTCAAGCGATATATCATATTTATTGGCGATGACAATGAGATTCCCTAGAACATCTCCAAGTTCTTCTGTTAATTCAGCTTTATTCTCTTGAAATGTGCCTGCAACCTCATCAGGACGATCTCTGCCAATCTCTAGCGCACGAATTGCGCGGGCGACTTCCCCAGTTTCTTCAGCAAGAAATCCAATACGAACAAATATATCTAAGTCCGACCAGTTACGATTCTTGTAATATTCCCTAACCCATTGTTGAAATTCAGTGATATCCATGTTTCCCTCCGGTATAAGAAGATTGATAGACTCAAAAACTCGAATATAATAATACCATAATTACACTCATTATCCTGTGGCATCAGTGTTAGCTGTTATCATTCAACTACTTCGTCCGCCCAAAGAAAAACGAATACCGATCTGCCGCCCCCAACTCAGTAGTCTCTGTACGATCAATAAGCTGTAATGCCTTCAATAGAGACCCGACTTGTTCGCGCATCAGATTCACATCGAACTTATCCATTTCTCTATTTGCGATATCTACCAGGAGATAATCTGGCATGGGGATCAGTCCAATCATTGGAATCCCGGCATTGAACAGGGGCTGACTCTCACCGAATTGAAACTTATTATGTCCGCGTAAGATAACGGTCCGGGTGTTACTTCTATCTTCAACGGCTTTCCGCCAAATGGCTTCCATGATTTCATTTCCCGCATAGGCGAATTCAGTGCTTATTTCTCCAGTCGGTCCATATTCACCGGAAGCATTGTCCTTCCATTCCAAGCTGCCTAGATGCTCTACAGTGAGTCCTGCCACGGCTTTCAGGTGTCCATCTTTACCATCCCACAGCTCAGGATGAGCCTGCATCCAGGTTGAGGTTGCCTGCGACGTACCTTTGAATTCGGGCAATCGGAAATGTCCTGTTACGAAGGTGAAGATCATAGTCCGTTCTGGCTGCTCCTGCTGCTGCAGGTACCGAATCATGGAGAGCATGCCAATCGCACCGTCTTCTTCTACCACATTTACACCATCGGTATGCGTATTTATAATGATCGATTCCTTTTTGTTCTTTCCTTCAATTTTCACATAAAAAGATTCGGTCGGCGCATGTTCCTGTTTCTCTGCCTCTAAAATCACTGTGCCCGCCTTATGTTCCTTAGCTGCATTGACCACTTTCTGCCCTTCTGTTTTGTTGACCCAAACTGCCGGGATTCCGAAATAATGCTCGGTGAAGGGGAGGTACTGCTTTTCAGCCTTGTCATCTGAAACGCCATCCCAGACGATAATGACTGCTTTCACGCCCTGTTCCTTGGCTTCTTCCAATTTCACCTGCTTGAGAGCGGTGGTAAGGACTAGATCGCCTTCATCTGAAGGAATACCGCCCGGCGCTTGAAATTTTTCACGTATGTTCATAACCAGGGCCATAGGGAAATTCTTAAGGTTCTTGATTTCAACGACGGCTATTTTACCCTTGGCTTCCTCATACTCACCAGGTTTGGTGTAGACAAATTCTCCGGTTACTCCATTTGCATCGGTCTCGCCAGAGTAAGGAAACGCAGAGGATACATGAATTTCCTCGTTATCGATGGTCACAGAGCTGCTCTTCTCTTCCCAGCGATCAAAAGTGTACTTGTCACGATACACAGTAAGCCCCATATCCGTCACCTGCTGCTGTAACCAGGCAATGAACCGATTGTGACCTTCAGAGCCCGTTGTACGGCTGCCAAAAGAATTCATTTTTTTTATGTTTTCCAACATGAGGGCTGGAGAATCAAGCTGGTCATTGTTTATTTCAACATTCAGTTCAGCAGGCAGAGTAACAGACCTCGTAATAGGCTGAGCATATAGGTTAACGATCCAAACCACACTGGCAACTAAAGCGACAATACCGTACAACACTCTCCGAACCACTAGAAAAACCTTCCCGCTCTTACGCACATCACCAGCAAAAAACACATTCCATACCCCTGCTGCGATTAGCAGTAAAATAGCAAGTGCGTATATCCAAAACTCCTTAGTGACTAAGAATAAAATCTCGGTTACCAAGGCAACTGCAAAGACCCAAAACACTTTACCTCTGTTCTTGAGGAGAAGAGTATAAATACCTAATTGTGCCAATAGAAAGATTATTGCTAGTACAGCGAACAACATTTCTTTCCCGATGAATACAGAAGCACAAATCGCTAGAATCAGGAATAGAATCCCCGACAGTTCTCCTTTTAATTGACTTCTCATAATATACCTCTTTCGTTAAAAGCATATTTGCCCGTTTTTTAAGTCTACCATTAACTATATTTCACTATAAGGGTTGAAGTATACTTCAAGGTCAAGGCAGGGAGAGAAATTAAATATGGCAGTAGCGTTTTATTCAGAAGCTTTGGGATTTACCCTCGTTGTGCAGGGAACGGCTGCGTCAATACGTCTTACTAGTTAAGTACATCTTGAACCAGACGACAGATCTTGAAGGAGCTTAATCATGAAGAAGACAACGCGAAGAAAAGAATTGCTGCTAAAAGGCATTGCGATGCTGCTGATCGTAGTCCTTGCTACGGCTGCATGTTGGCATGAGATTGGAACTCTTTTGGCTTCAGGGAAGGTTGACAGTGAGTCCGCTATGGTGCAGAGCGTCATGGACAAGACAGCGACTCCAGGTATAGCGATCCTGTTCGCCAAAGGAGGCAAAACCGAATTCAAAACCTACGGCTACGCCGATAAGGCGCAGGGGCAGGAGGTCACAGCGGAGTCGCTGTTTGAGCTAGGCTCAACAACCAAGGCGTTTACGGCACTGGCTGTGATTTTGTTAAAGAACCAGGGGGCCTTGAATTTTACCGATGATGTCACTCAATATCTGCCAGAGTTTGCTCCGGCCTATAAAGGGGAGAAGGTTAAGATCACAATTAACCAGCTACTCGCACATACCAGCGGAATACCGTCCTGGAGCATCCGCCTGATCCCTGAAGGTTCAGATAAGGAGAAGCTTGCGGCAACCATACATAAGATGTCCAGCCTTAAGTTAGATACCGATCCGGGGAGCACCTATCAGTACGCAACGGTGAACTATGATATTCTGGCCGCAATCATTGAACAGGTTACAGGGATGAGCTATCAGGATTATGTGACGCAGCAGATCCTGAAGCCGCTGGGGATGAACGACAGCTATTTCTCGACAGGGCAGGAACGGAAGCCGGAGCAGCTTGCGCAGGGGTACCGGGTGTTTTTTGGCAAAAGCATGGCATATGATGCTCCAAGATACTACGGAAATATAGCCGCAGGGTATCTGGTGACCAATCTGAAGGATTTGCAGCACTGGGTCAACGCCCAGATGGGGACCAGCGACATTCCAGATGAGCTAAAAAAGGCCATTGGGCAATCGCATGAGCCTGACCTCCGTACAGCGGGACATGAAAGCGAGGACCTGCGCTATGCCTTCGGCTGGAGTCAAGAACGGGATACGCAGGTGATCCGTCATAGTGGAAGTAACCCGAATTATGCCTCACAGGCGATCATCGATGTAGAGCGGAAGGAGGCGGTGTTCGTAATGGCTAATCTGAACTCAACAGCCCCTACACTCATTGCCCAGAATATCTATGATCAGATGCACGGACAACAGATGAAGAGCTTCAAGTATGACGATACGTATATCCTAATGGATGGGATAGCTTCATTTTTCGTTGTGTTAACTGTGATCGGTATTGCTTTTAAGCTCATCCGGCTGGCGGCAGGGAGAAGAACATACGCCATGGAGAAGAAGGGAATCCGCCGTCAAAAAATCAGGGCACGTGTTACGCTGCTTATCAGAGCGCTGTTGTTACTATTGGTACTAGGCTGGCCTTTATTGATAAACTATAATTACACTATGATTAGTGTATGGATGTCCTATTCCGTATTGCTGTGGATGGGGCTGGCTTCGCTTAGCTGCGTGTTGTCGATGATTCTGGCAGGCAGGAATTGGCGGTGACCGGAGCTGCCAGCCGTTTACGAGACTGTTACTCACACGAAAGGAGCAGACCCCATGATCTATGTCACTGGTGACATTCACGGTTCGATCAGCGTGGCCAGCCGCTTTAACTCCAGGAACTTCCCCGAAGGCAGGACGCTGACGAAGCAGGATTACGTTATTATCGTCGGCGATTTCGGCTTGTTGTGGGCAGATGATAAGGAAGACCGCTTTTGGCTAAAATGGCTTACAGAGAAACCGTGGACCACCCTGTTCATTGACGGGAACCACGAGAACTTTGATCTGCTGGAGTCCTATCCAGTCTCCGAATGGAACGGCGGGCAGGTGCATCACATTACCCCCAGTATTATTCACTTAATGCGCGGCCAAGTCTTTGAGATTGAAGGCAAGAGCTTTTTCACCTTTGGCGGGGCGGCTTCACATGACAAGGAGTACAGGAAGGCTGGCGTATCTTGGTGGGAACGCGAAATGCCAAGCCCGGAAGAGTACCAGGAAGGCATCCGCAATCTGGAAAAGAATCAGTGGAGAGTGGACTATGTATTGACCCACACCTGCTCTTATGATGCACTTCAGTGGATCAAAGAGCGCTATCATACGAATGTGGAGGCAGATCCCATGCATACGTATTTCAACGAAATTAAGTTCAGACTGGACTATGGAAGATGGTATTTTGGGCATTTTCATCATAATGCAGAGCTGCCGGAGGATCAGGTGTTGTTGTATGAGGATAGGGTGAGGATTGTGTAACAGAGTATAACGAAAGAGATGAAGTCTATGCTTCGCCATACTTCCGCCATGTTCTGGTTCCATCTACTCTGACATAATACGGTAATAGAACAGAGGATGGTTTACACCAGCTCTTAAGGAGGAATTGGCATGTTTCATAAAACAGTGACGCTGCAGCCTTTTGCAGATATTTCGATGTATACTGAAGGGTTCAAGATCGTCTCGGCTCAATTAGGTGGAGATGGCTGCGTATATGTCCTGCTGATTAACCAGATCCCGGTACGGAAACGAGGAATGTTCGTCCAACCGGCTTTGAAGCAACCGCATACTTACAAGGTTTTGATGGTAGAAAGTCAACATTATATCGATGAAATAACATTTCCGGATCAGCATTTTAATTATCATTATGTTCAGCCCCTGCGCAGACATTTGCTGCTGGTTGGAGCACGCTGCTCATATTATGGTGCAGGTAAATATGATCTGAACGCCAAAGTGTGTGATTATACAGGACGTACCGTCCGTGAGTTCCTGCTTGGAGACGGGATTCAGAATGTTCAAGTGACGGAGAAAGGGACCATCTGGACCAGTTATTTTGACGAAGGCGTGTTCGGGAACAACGGGTGGGATCAGCCTGTCGGTGAACACGGCCTTGTGGCCTGGGATGAGCATGGGAACAAATTGTACGAAGATCATGTATCTAATATTGCTGATTGTTACGCTTTGAATGTTGTCCGTGAAGAGCAGGTCTGGTTTTATTATTATACAGACTTTCTGCTCGGCTGCATCTCAGGCGGACCCGGTCAGCCCAAGGTTACGTTTCTGAATCCTGAGATCTCCGGTTCGGCCGGGTTCTGCACAGATGGTTATCACTTCTTGTTCGATGGCGGTTACGGCAAACACGGAGAATATGTAATCAAAAAACTTGAACAATCAAGCTTGACCAAAGGGCACAAGATACAGTTTCTGAATGAAAAATCGGAGCCGCTTGTGCCAGTCACGCAAGATTTTCGGGAAGATCTCGTGCTGTTCTGTGCAGATGATATGTTGTATCAGGTATCGGTTAGTGAATTGGTCTGATGGTGCGGGTACCTTATAGGGCTGTGACGGGTAGAGAAAGAGTGACTTGGTATAGCCCTTTTTCCTGGGGTAAGCAGCACCGGCTTGTCTAAATAATGGATAGGAGTGCGATGTGACAAATATACTATATTATGGTAGGGTTATTGCATTGTGCGGAAATTACAATTTCGAGAGAGGATTATGTGAAATAATTCATGTAGAATGAGGTGAATGATATGACGATACTGCCTGTTATAATATTTATCCTAGTATTTGTACCTTCCATTATAATCATCGTGAGGATGCCTTATTTCTCAAAAGAGACGATTAGTTTCGGTGTCACTGTCAGCGCTGAACAATTCCACAGTGAGCCTCTGCGCCAGATGCGGAGGTCATATGCTAGAATTAGTACTATTTTACATATCATCTTATTTATTGTTGGCTTCCTATGCCTAATCTACAGCGATGAACATTCGAGGCAAATCAGTTGGGTCATTATCTCCTATACACTCGCCATCCTCGTAATCTCCCTGGTTATTAACTTTAGGTATCATTTGAAAATGAAAAGCGTACTGCCGACGCTGCCTGCTGCTCCCGAATCATCGATCATGGAACCTGGATTGCGGAACGGAAATGTTGGCCTGTCCAGTCATTGGTTCCTCATTCATGCTGTTATTATTGTGGTTAGTATTGTAACAGTGCTGCGCAATTACGATCTGATTCCTGACCAGCTTCCCGTCCATTTCAACGGCAGTTGGACCGTAGACCGCTATGTAGATAAATCTTATAGTATCGTGTTTATACCTGCGATCATGCAGGTCTTAGGAACCTTTCTGTTCATATTTGAGTATTGGAGTATCCGCAGAGGGAAGAAGCAGTTTAGAGAAGACGAAACTTACCGCCGTGCCTGGTCGAGTTTTATGATTACAGCAAGCTTCTTGTTCGTTATCCTGTTATCCGTCGTGCAGCTCAATATGATCTCTCTACTTAACATTAATTTTGTTATCCCCGTTGTCCTAAGCATAATAGCCTTTATCATCCTATACGCCTGCACCTTAACGTACTGGGCGGGTCAACGCGAAAGTCGCTAGACATGAGCAGATGGTTGAGCGCTGGATCAGCTACACCTCAAATTCTGAGTACCGCTGATCCAACACGCTCCAACACAACGAAGTTGCTTCTACCTACAGCCCAACGCTATTTCCTCAAGCTTAATCCTCAATTTGCCTACCGCTTCTTCACCGGCACCCATACTTCGACTTCGGCATCCATAGGATTACCATTGGTGAGTACCTCCGCGATCGGGTGTCCGGTATACACATACTCATAGTTATCGTTCAGGATATCACCGAATGCCTCGTCCTCCAGCCGGTCAAATGCGAGACGCGACAACCCGCCCTGGCCTGACAACACCAAATACTCTCCTCCCGGAAAAAGCACTTCAACCGCAGCCTCCGGCTGGGGCCTCGACGACTGAACGCCTGCAATATACAGGATCTTTCCATCCTCCTGGGCAATCGCGGCGAAGCCGTATGGACTCTCAGACAGGGGACGCAGGGCGGCCATGGAGCTGTTCTCCAGCGTGCTTTTGAAAAAAGCCGTTTTGAGCGGAGAATACGCCGGATCGTGCACCGTTCCACCTTCACTTATAGCCGTCTTGTACCCGATGATGCGGAATGCTGCTTTCGTTTCAATTCTGGTCGAAATCATGACAATGTACCTCCTGGATCGTGGGATTGGTGTATTCCAAGCAAGCATAATCTACCAACTGTGACATCTGTATGGCATACTTGTTTTGAGGTGGTCATGATGAAAATGGATCGTTTGATTGCGCTCATTATGATCCTGCTGGAGCATGAGCAGATTAGTGCGCGCGAGTTAGCGGAGCGGCTCGAAGTCAGCAGACGAACGATTTACCGGGATATTGATACGCTGAATAGAGCTGGCCTGCCGATCTATACGCTCATGGGGGCATGGGGCGGTGTCGGCCTGATGAAATCCTACAAAGTGGGCAAAACCGTATTCACCCCACAAGAAATCCAGAACCTGCAAAATGGGATGCAGAGCTATAAGCAGCTTTTTGGAAGACGGGAAATGGTGTATGCAGCGGAGAAGCTAAACGCTCTCTACCCGGACAACGCAGAGCGCCAGCCGAATGCGCCGTTCGTCATGGATCTGTCCTTGAATCAAGGAAACGAGTCGCTGCGCAGCCTGTTCGGGATGATGGAGACGGCGATGAATGAGCATTGTGTGCTTACTTTTGCGTATACGGATGCGCGGGGGCAGATCAGTGAACGGCAGGCGGAGCCGTATCAGGTGGTTTTCAAGGAAAGTACCTGGTACTTGCAAGCCTATTGTCTGGATAAGCAGGACTACCGGATCTTCAAGCTGGCCAGAATGAGCGGTCTCCAGATGACGAAGGAGCAGTTCGTTCCAAAAGCGTTCACCCCTCTTCCCATGGACGGAGGAGATTGGTTAAGCCAGGACTGGGCGGAGGTTACGATTCGGCTGGACCGCTCCGTCATGGATCGGGTGATCGAACGGTTCGGTGCCGACCATATTCTGCGGGTGGATGAACACCACTGCTGGGCCAAGTATCCCATTATTGCGAATGACTATGGCTACGACCGGCTGCTTGCTTTTGGAGATAAGTGTGAAGTGCTGGGGCCGCCTGAGATACGGAATGGGTTCAAGGCATATGTGCGGGGGATTATGAGGAAGTATGAGGGAGATTAGTGGTGTGAATTGGTAAGCGTGGCAGGGTGAGATTTTTCCACATGAAGGAGAATTTAAGTGAACTGGAGGATGCGGGTGATGAGGGATACCGGGATGGTGGAGAAGAAGGTTGGAGCGAGCGATTATCTGTCTTTAGCATTGTATGCGTTTGCAGGGTTTGGACTTGAAGTGGTATTGTTGATGGTATTGCCATCAGTAATCGGGGTAAAAGCTTCTGAATATACGCTGCTTCATCAATGTATCCACTGGGGAATTACCTGCTTGCTGTGGGGAAGTATGGCCCTATTCCTGATCAGGCTCTCCAAGCGCAAATATGATTTTGACATGATGAAGTTAAATGCGGAGCCAAAAGCCAGGGGATGGCTACTCGCGATTGTGGTTTCGGTGATCGCCATTGCAGCGACAACTATAGTATGGGAGGGCTTTAAGCCGGTTCAGGAGTACAAGGATGCGGTGAGATTCGTTTTTCAGAATGTTTATTACTTGTTTGAAGCTGCGATAATCCTGCTGACGATTGCGTTTGGTCAAAAGTTCGGTGAAACCCTCTTCAAAAGAGACGGTCTGCCCTATGGCGGGACGTTCCTCGCACTCACCTGGGGCCTGATCCATATTCTGCTTCAAGGCGGGGCGACAGGGATTTATGCGTTCTTTATGTCCATTTTATATGGAACGATATACATAATGTTGAGAAAGAATGTGCGGTATTCTTATGTGTTGATTGCGGTTGTGTTTATTTTGTGAGGCAGGATTGGGGAGGGGCTAGGGTGAATGAAATGAAGTATTCTATTTGGATTGAAGCTGAAGAATGGGTGGAAGGACAATGGAACATAGATGGCGATAACACGGATGCCATAGTAACGTTTGAAGATGGTTCCAGGTGGGTGGCTTCATTTTTTACATACAGGAACATACAGACGCTGGCTGACAAGAATAAACAGACGGGTGAGTGCTTGCACGGCAAGTATTTGTGGGGAAGTGACATGGTGCTTGTGGATGAGTGCAGCCGTAAGCGGATTGAAGAGGTGGTTTCACATTTAATAATGAGTGGTGAGTTTGAAGTGGTGTTTAGCAGGTGTGAAGAGGAGCATATTGATCTGGCTTAATAGTTGGGAGGAACTCAGATGGCATCAGAGCATTCCCAGTTCTGCTTCGCCGACTGTATGGGGATTCAATTAAAAGCTGAAGTAGAGAGACAGTTAATTAAGGATTTGAAGTGGTATGGACTCATCCAGGATGATTATAGATTTGATTGGTCTGATTGTTGTATAGAAGGACATCGAACCAAGTATTTAGATGGTGAAGTAGAAAACTTCTCAAACATCATGGTTTTTAATGCTAATCAAGAATTAGTTGCTGATGGGTGGATGGAGTTTATACATGAAGATGGTTTATTTATTGTTTACTGGGATTTCCTTAGCGGGTATCTGGAGGGGCAGGAAAAAGTGTTAAAAAAAGATTTCGGATTACCAATGCATATTTATAATCAACTGCCTGATTCTATCAAATTGAAATATAACAATGAGCTGATGTTATGATGTTTGAGTTTCGAAGAAAGGATCATGAAGTTAATGTCTGAAATGCACAATGATTTGATTGTGGTATCGGAGGAAAAGCGCCCAACATTTGAGATTAAGTATGAGGTGTTTGAAGATCAGATAGAGGAACTGAGAACGGTGGATACAGCGACATTTGATAAAGAGTGGCACCAGATCTATGGGGCATTTACTCTGGTTATAGGCGGTCATGAGTTCATCTCTTATCCTACTTCCAATATGCCTTTAACCGTTAAGCACACTTTTTCTGAACTCATTCTGACTCATTTGGATCTGCTTGTCGATGGCTGCAACTCCTTAAATTCGCATAAATACTTAGCCTTGAAGTATGTTGAAAATAGCTGCACATGGTTAGAAATACAAGTTGATGATGAGGTTCTAATCTTAAGTGAGTTAAATCATGAAATCCCCTATAGATATTTAATTCAAACGGATAAGTTCCTATTGATAGATGCACCATACGGGTCATTCTCAAATATTAGAGTACACAAAAGTGAATTTATAAATGAGATAAGAACTAAAATTATTGAATTTATTAAGGAGATTCAAGCGATAAACAGTGAACTATTGAAATCTGTTTATTTTTCTAAGTTGCTGGGGTTTTGTGACAATCAGAATAAAGGAGATACAACATGCTGCCATCACTAACGTTTCTGAAACATCAATTAGAGGGAATTCTGCGTAATAAATTTGCACAGGGGCACCAGACCTCCGGTTTTTTGGCCAGGTTGGAACAGCTTCCGGCAAGCTACGATGCTTATTTAGAATTCGCTCATAGCTTGGCTGATCTTCCAATTCGGGACAATTGGCCTTACTATGAACCGGACGATTTGCAGGAGATATGGCGGGAATGCGATCCGGACAGACCTCTTGGGCAGATCGGAGTCTTGAATCTGAAGGACAGCGCCAAGCGTGTAGAGGCAGGCTTCCTCGCTTCAGTCTGTGGTTCAATGCTGGGCAAGCCGATTGAGGTCAATCCCACCTTGTCGGAATTACGTCAAGCATTAACCTCTGTAGGCGAATGGCCGCTGAATGATTATATTTCTGAAAAAGCTCTCCATGCGTTGGATCGTCGTCATTGGTCCTGGTTCGAGACGACGCGGGGGCGTATTCGCTATGTGGCACCTGACGATGATATCAACTACACCTTAATGGGAATGATGGCGTTGGAGCAATTCGGCAAGGGTTTTACGAAAAGGAATTTAAGAGACCTATGGATAAATCATCTTCCGATCAGTACAACATGGGGGCCGGAGAGGGCCATTCTGGTTCGGTCGGGGATTAGCTATTTGGAGCATGACCGGGAATTATTCAATCATTCTGAATTTGAGGCCTGGCCCGACTTCCTGGTGCAAGATACAGAATTATGCGGGGCGGCGATTCGTGCAGATGCTTACGGCTATGCCTGTCCCGGTCAACCTGCGCTTGCGGCCGAGCTGGCTTGGCGTGATGCCAGTTTTACACATCGGCGGACAGGAATTTATGCCACGATGTTCATTGCAGCCGCGATTGCTGCTGCACATGTGCTGCGCGATCCGCTTGAAATAATAAGTACTGCACAGCAATTCGTCCCTAGAAGGAGCCGATTCTATGAGATTACTGCGGATTGTCTCCAGATCGTAGCGAATGCAGATAACTGGCTGGAGGCTTATCAGGGGATTCATCAGAAGTATGCGAATTATTCCCACTGTCAGGTGTATCAGGAAATTGGCACCTTGATAAATACATTTCGATTTGCTGACAATGTCGGAGACGGAATATGCAAGCAGGTCATGCAAGGCAACGATACCGACAGCTTCGGAGCAACAGCAGGCTCGCTGCTCGGGGTGTATTTTGGGCAGGATAGCTTGGATGCGAGATGGCTTGAGCCTTTCCAGGACCGGATTCATACGGGCTTATCTAATTTTCATGAGCAACAACTCTCCCGCTTGGCTGAGCGCATAGGGCGTTTGCCAGAGCTATTGCACACAGGTAAGCATCGAATTCAACCTAGCGAGCTGTATGTGAATGAGAATTTGGGGATTTGAGTTTTTGGAGGATAGGGGAGTGGGAATGCAGGAAGTACTTAAGGATGTTATCAAGGAGACCATTGCTCCCTTGTTTAAAGGAGAAGGATTTATGAGGCGGGGCAATAACTTTGCCCGTATTACTCCTAACTTCTCTGTGACAGCGAACATTCAGGCATCCAAGTGGAACACACAAGATGAGGTTGAATTCTGTTTCAATACTGGAATCAATATGGAGGAATTATTTGGAACAGTTTATCTATACCCAAAACCATCTTTTCCAACAGTCGTGAGTTCAGTTCTACAAATACGTGGTAACGAGCTAACGAAAAACGATAATTGGTACAAGTTGACCCCTGATTCGAACGTTGAGGAACTTAAACTAAGAATAACAATTGACATTGCAAAGTATATGTTCCCTTACCTGCGGCAGTTTCAAGAGATTAAAGATGCCATTCGGATAATGGAGCTAAGGGAGAAAGCTGGAATATACGAGAACCCGCATCACTTAACAGCTCTTTATTGCTTAACAGGTGATATGGAACAAGCACAGGCACGTATGACCAGAGTGTATAATGAATTGCAACTGGAGTCACAAAAAGAATTCTCCGCAGGATTGGCTTTGCGGTTAGGGTTGGAAGTGTAAGACTGTGTTGATATGAACAATGTTAATCGCGTAATTTATATTCTCGCCATGCGTTTTCATAATCTTGGCTTTTTATGAAGTAACGTTCTTCGAAGACATTGCTTTTGTAGATTTTAAGGCCAAGTTGAATTCCGTCTTCCTCATCAGTTACGTTTCCCGTATCAACTAGTGTGGTCTCATCCATACTGTCATAAGTAGTGGTGTAGTAGTATTTGTTTCCATCAATTGTGAGCCAAGTGACGGGATCGCTATTGGACATATTATTGTTGCTTGTAACCTTGTCATTTGAGCATCTTAATAAAAGAAAGAAAACAGATATAATAAACAGAAGTTTCTTCATTTCATTAAGTCCTCCGGAGTTTTTCGTAAGCGCTATAAACTTAGTTTATGGCGCTTACGAAAATTAGTTTAACTTTTGGGATAAGGTTTCTTTTGGTTTGTTCGGTTAAGTAAATAGTCAGTACTCGTCATATGAAAGTCTGCCAGCTTGATGAGAATAGCAGTGGGGATATCAACATCACCGCGTTCATAATTACTATAAATTCGCTGGCTGCATTGCAAATACTCCGCCATTTGAGTTTGCGTCAAATCCTTATCTTCGCGTAAATCCCGGATACGTTGATACACATTTGAACACCTCCAACGCAAGTATATCTTAGCGAATTATTCGCTAGTTTGGACTTTTGAAACATCTTATAAACAAAACATGACAATAGAGTAAAAAATATACCACTGACAAATAGATTTATGCTATCCTTCATGAGAAGGAATACCCAATTATATAGGGAGGAGAGTATCTGGAAATTAGTGATACATTTGGCTTGAAAGCAGCTCATCTTGTTTCCCCGAATAGAAAAAGTGAAGTGATAAGAAGTACTTTGAAGGGACGATTATTTATGAGGAAAGTAATAGGATTGCTTATTTTTTGCATGATATTTATTAGTTTTTCAGAGATGGGAATTTCAGAAGCCAGCCCAAAATTAAAATATTTAACCAAGGAACAGAGTACCGTACCTCCAGTAACGCTTTATGATAGTTCTGGAGAGAAGACAAACACATCGTTGAATTTTCTGACCAACGGTACATATGAATGGAAATGGACGATTCGCAGTGCACACCAATTTAGCTTTGATAAATTTTCGGACAATATGGTTTATTATAAGGACTTTAATGACATTTATACAGCAGTTGATGGAGAGGGAAAGAGAAACTGGATGTTTTTTGACGAACGGGCAAATATATCTCGCACTGCGAAGGGGACGCTTATTTCTACATTTTATGATCAAACAAGCACCCTTCAGATTATAGATGAAGAACCAAGAACTATTACTCAGCATGGATATATAAAAATATACAATTCAGATGAAACAGTTCGGGCAATTCTAAACTTTGTAAAACCTAATAGTCCTTTCTCAGAAATTTATTGGTTGGATAATAATGAGAATATAATTGTATTGGAACAAACGGGAATAGTTTCTTACAATAAAACTGGACAGAAAAATTGGACCTATGGAATAGATATTTTGGTTTCGGAGGATCGTCTTTTTGGCACCACAACAAATGTAAACGATATTTATTTTGCTGATTTAAACGGGTATCTCATTGTTGAAATAGGCAATAAGAAGATTATATTGGATGATCAAGGCAAACCGGTTAATAGCGAGAAAATAGCGGGGAATTTACAAAGCTCATTCACAAATAATGATGATACCAATCAATGGAAAGGTGGCTCTTATGAAGCTGGTGAAGGTGCAATTCTCATCGCAAAAAATTTATCGGGAAAAATAAAATGGAGCTATAAATTGAGGAAATATGGACCACCTGAAAATATTGTTGCGAATTCTAAAGGACATGTGTTTTTTTCGGATGTTAACGGTAATATTTATGGATTAGATGAGATGGGAAATGAGATGTTCTGTTTATTACGTAATAATTCAGGGCTGACCCTCACTGAATTACTTGTGGACAATGAGGGCGATTTAATCGGAATCACAGATAATATAGGTATTTTTAAAATAGGTTTGCGGAAAGCTTCAATGCGTATTAATGGAGAGTTATTCAAGCTCACTAACCCGCCTATTGTGAAAAGTGGAGTTGTATTGGTACCCTATCGCAATGTACTTGAAAGATTGGGGTTCAAAGTAGTAGAGAACCAGAAAACACTCGAAATCACCGGGAAAATGGAAAGTAAGGAAATTCGGTTTAAGCTAGGAGATACCACTGTATATCTTAATGGTAAACAACGGAGACCTGCTGTTGGTGCTGAGAGTCACAATGGAACCACTTATATCCCACTTCAACTCGTTGCTGAAGTATCAGGGTTGGAAATAGAATGGGACCCAAGTATAAAAGAAGCGCGATTAGGCACAGCAGCTAGTCTTGCACAAAACGCAGTTGAACGATTCTTGCTTCAAGTTGAACAGGGGGATGAGATAAAGATAAAGAATTCCTTAGTTACAAGTAATAATTTGAATTTGAAAGTTGCAAAACTTCTTGGAACTCATCACAGTTTCAAACAAATATATGATCTAAAGTCAATCTCTGTTAAAGCCGTTAGTAAAGATGAAATGATTGTGGAAACTGTACAACGAAATCAACAATATTTGCAAGAGAATCAAGCCATACTTGATAAAGTAATGACAAATCATTTTACAATTAATCGGATGAAAGACGGTCAATGGAAGATCAGTGACTTCGATTTATAGGTTTATGTCGATGTAGTCCGAAACCCTAATGGCCAAGAATTTCCGGATCATTAATAAATACTTCTCGTTGTTTGTAGTCTTTTTTATATCCTGAGCCCTCCCCCACCAAATTGGGTAAACTAACCCTATACGTACTTTACCCAAATCATCCGAAATGAGGGGACGCCTGGTGACGACTCATAATACACCCAATAGATTAGCGAACGAAAAATCGCCCTACCTGCTCCAACACGCCCACAACCCCGTGGATTGGTATCCATGGGGAGAGGAGGCGTTTGCCAAGGCGCAGGCGGAGAACAAGCCGATCTTCTTATCTGTCGGCTATTCGACCTGTCATTGGTGCCACGTAATGGAGCGAGAATCCTTCGAAGATACCGAAGTCGCGGAGCTCCTCAACAATCACTACGTAGCGATCAAAGTCGACCGAGAGGAGCGGCCGGATATTGATGCGCTGTATATGTCGGTGTGTCAGGCGCTGACGGGGAGCGGGGGATGGCCGTTGACGGTGCTGCTGACGCCGGAGAAGAAGCCGTTCTATGCGGGGACGTATTTCCCGAAGCGTCAGATGTTTGGGCGGATCGGGCTGATGGATGTGCTGGAGCAGATTCATACGAAGTGGGAGCAGGACGGCGAGGCGCTGGATAAGCTGGGCGATGATCTGCTGGCTGAGCTGCATACGCTGGACCGCAAGAATGCGTACAACCCGGAAGCCGCAGGCGGGATTCCTGGTGCAGAACTGCTGCATGAAGCGTATGAGCTGTACCGGCGGCAGTTCGATGAGGAGTACGGCGGGTTCGGCAATGCGCCGAAGTTCCCTTCGCCGCATAATTTGTCCTTCCTGCTGGCGTACAGCCAGCTGCATGATCAGCCGGAAGCGCTGCGGATGGTCGAGCATACGCTGGAGTCAATGTACCGGGGCGGCATGTACGACCATGTAGGCTACGGCTTCTCGCGGTATTCCACGGACCGGGAGTGGCTGGTACCGCATTTTGAGAAAATGCTCTACGATAACGCTCTCCTCGCGAATGTCTATCTGGAAGCCTTCCAGCTTACGGGGAAGCCGCTGTATGCGGAGATTGCCGAGCAGATCTTCACGTATGTGCTGCGCGATATGACTTCACCGGAAGGCGCTTTCTACTCTGCGGAGGATGCCGATTCCGAAGGGGTGGAAGGCAAGTTCTATGTCTTCTCCCGTGAGGAGATTGAGGAAGCGCTTGGGCTGGAGGATATGCATTCCTACTGCAATGTGTACGGGATTACCCCGGAGGGCAACTTCGAAGGGGAAAATATTCCGAATCTCCTTCACGGTCTGCCGGAAGAGATTGCGGAGCGTATGGGCATGAATCCGCTTGGTCTGCGGACCCGGATGGAGGAATGGCGTACGAAGCTGTTCGAGTACCGGGAGCAGCGCATTCATCCGCTTAAGGATGACAAGGTGCTGACCTCGTGGAACGGACTGATGATTGCTGCGCTAGCCCTGGGGGCCAAAGCCCTCCAGAAGCCGGAATATGCCAAGGCCGCCGAACGTGCAGCGGACTTCATCTGGGACAAGCTGCGGCGTGAGGATGAGCGGCTACTGGCCCGTTACCGTGACGGGGAGTCGGCGATTCCCGCATATGTGGATGATTATGCATTCCTGATCTGGGGTCTCAGCGAATTATATGAAGCTACAGGTCAAGCGCTCTATCTGGAGCGGGCGCTGACGCTTAAGGATGGGATACTGGAGCTGTTCCTAGATACCGAAGGAGGCGGGTTCTTCTTCACCGGGCATGACGGGGAGAAGCTGCCGGTCCGCTCGAAGGAATTGTATGACGGGGCGATTCCGTCCGGGAATTCGGTGGCGGCGAAGCTTTTGTGGAAGCTGTCGGTTATTACCCAGGATATGGAGTTAAAAGAGATTGCGGAGCGCACCGCTGCGGTGCTTGCTTCCGCTGCTTCGGAGTATCCGCCGGGGTATGCGATGTATTTGCAGGCCCATCTGGGGATGGTCTCTGGCGGCAGAGAATGGGTCCTCTCCGGCAAAAAAGAAGATCCCGCGCTGCACGCCATGCTCGCTCAGGTCCAGCAGACTTACCTGCCGGATGCGGCGCTCATCCTGAACTGGGAAGGGGACGGCGGAGAGATGCTCCGCCTGCTGCCGCATCTGGCTGATAAACCGGCCATCCGGGGCGAAGCGACCGCTTATGTCTGCCGTAACTTCGCCTGCCGGGCCCCGCTTACGAATAAGGAAGCGGTCCGGGAGCTGCTGGCTTCCGGCAGCCGTGAGGAGTAGTTCATATACGAAGAGCAGCCCGGAGTCCGGGCTGCTCTTTGCCATACCTTATTGGACGAAGGGCGCATAGGAAGAATCCGCAGGTATCGCCTGAGCGGCTCTAACCATGTATTCACGCATGTCTGAGAGGACCCGTTTGCCCGGCCAATGGTCCGGCAGCAGCTCATCCGGGAGATAGGGGTCAGCCATGAACAATCCGCTTAACTCCTCTCCCATTTGCAAATATAGCAGGAAGAGCTGTAACGGCTGCCCCGCCTGAAGGGTATCCGCCAATCGCGGAGCGAATTCTTCCTTCAGCCAGACTGATTTCTTCTGGTATAAGGCTTCAATGTCGTCCAGCTGCCAGATGGCCCGCGCTTTGAGCGGTGTAATGGTACCTTCCTGAAATTGGCCTTGGAGGATCGACACCTTGCCTTCCAGCTCCAGCTTCTGGATCTGGGATGCGACTTCGTCCTGATAGTTCCATGGTGAGATGTACACACTGTTATATAAAAGCCCATAACCCAGCTGCCCGAGTGCTGTGCGGAACAGATCGCGCTTCTTGCGTTCGGATTCGGGAACCTCCAGCATCACCACATCCCAGGTATGATCCCACTGCTCCTGATAACGGGCAGGCTTGCTGTTAATCGCCTTAATGTAGGCGAGGCCCTCGGCAGTGACGTTATACCAGGAGCGTGCCGGGGAAGCGATATAGCCCTCTTTTTTCAAGCGGGATAGGGCATTGCGGATATAGGTGGAGGTGTACCCCCTTTGCTCATAGATCTCGACAAACTGCTGGGCGCCCATCTGCTTCACCTTAGATAACAGAAACAGCATTGTTTTCTCAACGGACAGCAACTTCTTCACACCTCTCTTGACAGCTGGCAGGAATAGATATATCATAAAAAACAACGAACGTAATAATTTATGTTATATTCGTCAATCGCACTGCTGGATTTGGATTTAGAGCAACTTGCTGTCATTGTATCGTAAACCTTGGGTTTTTGCACGATGCATTGCTTAGTACCTATTGAAATTAATCAAGAAGAGGAGAGGATATCTATGAAAATTACCTACCACGGCCATTCCTGTGTTCAAATTGAGGTGAACGGCAAATCGCTGATCATCGACCCATTCATTAGTGGTAACTCTGCGGCGGTGACGAAGGTAGAGGAGATTAAGACAGATGCTGTTCTACTGACTCATGCCCATATGGATCATATGCTGGATGCTGCGCCGATTGCCAAGAGCAATAACGCGCCGATTGTAGCCATCGTGGAGCTGGCCGGTTACCTTGAATCCACAGGGGCACAGACGATTGGGATGAATATCGGGGGGACGGTGGACCTGGGCTTTGCCAAGGCGACGATGATTCATGCATTCCACACCTCAAGCATTACACTAGAAGACGGACAGAGTATCTATGGCGGCACACCGGCGGGCTTTATTATTGAGGCGGACGGACACACGGTACTGCATGCAGGGGATACAGGGCTGTTCGGTGACTTGAAAATGTTCGGTGAGCTGTATGACATCGATCTCGCGATTCTGCCGATTGGCGGACATTTCACCATGGGGCCGGAGCATGCGCTTATTGCGGCGAAGTGGCTGGGTGCAAGACAGGTGCTTCCGGTTCACTATAATACCTTCCCGCCGATCAAGCAGGATGCCGGGGCCTTCGTTCAGGCGCTGGAGGAGGCGGGGATCAGAGGCTCGGCACTTGCATATGGTGAGACGCTGGAGCTGTAGAGCTTCTCATTCGCACACGCACCTACGCCTGCGAATCAACACAGGACTGCCCCATGAAGCTATTTCTTCTCGGGCAGTCCTGTTCTGGCTGGGCGGAAAATCTATCCCGCGAACCCCGCCAGCTCCCGGTTGAACCGGTCCCGCTCGTCATAGAATAATCCGTGGCCGCTGTTCTCAAAGGGAATAAGGACCGAATGTTTAATCCCTTGATGCTGCGCCTCGGCCAGCGGGAAGAAGCAGACCTGATCATGAACCCCGTGCAGAATCAGCGTAGGCACCTGGATCTGGGGGAGATCATCGAACAACTCTTCGGCCAGCCAGGCGTTGGAGACTGCGATAGTGGACCAGCTTGCCGCCTCCAGTCCCAAGAGGAAGAACCAGTCCGAGAACGGCTGTGATACCGGCTGATAGAAGAAAATATCACCGAAATCCTTCAGCATCTTGGGCCGGTCTGCATAGGTGGACTGGATAATCTGCTCTATAGCTTCTCTGGTCGTGCCATAAGGGAAGCCCGGCCGCTGAATCAGACTGGGGGCTGCCGAAGCGAACAGGGCCAGCTTGGAGACACCATATCCCTTGTGCCGGGCCATATACCGGATCGCTACAGCTCCGCCAGTAGAGTGCCCGCCGAGTGTAATATTGTGCAGTCCCAAGGCGCCGATCACACAGCGGATATCATCTGCGAGACGGTTGTAGTCGTAACCGCCAAGCGGTTTGTCAGACCGGCCGAAGCCTCTCATATCCATTCCAATGCAGCGGTAGCCCATGGGCACTAGCTGATTGTACTGGTATTCGAACATCTGGTGATTTGCTGGCCAGCCATGAATGAAGAGTATCGTTTTGGTGGCAAGCGGGTTAAGATCATTCACATACACCTTCACATTCGGCTCTACTCTAATCCAATGTTCCATTTCGCATCCCTCAATTCTCTGTTATTGATTTGTATAGTTGAAATATGTTATTCATTGGAATAGGGAAGATGCCTAGAATATGGTCTGAGGGATTCGGAGCAGCCTAATGAGCAGCAGATCGTTCCTTGGAGAGGGGAATTATAACTATGAATAATGTTCTGAGCGATATCCGCTGGCAAGAGCAGGGTGAAGATAGTGG
The DNA here is from genome assembly GCF_038005345.1 of Paenibacillus sp. FSL H8-0122. Lineage (NCBI taxonomy): Bacteria > Bacillati > Bacillota > Bacilli > Caryophanales > Paenibacillaceae > Paenibacillus > Paenibacillus sp. FSL H8-0122. The sequence continues at coordinate 2,182,340 of NZ_JBBOTB010000001.1, forward strand.
AGGACTGCTGGCAAGGCTGGAAGAGGCGGCCGTAACCCCGATGAAGGGGGGACTGGAAGCGGAGGTGTGCGGCATTACACTGCCGGAAATGAAGCTTGTGCTGAAAATATGGAACCGCGAGTCCCGGCCGGATGTCTCTATTCAGTATCAGGTGCTGGAGCAGATGCTCCGGCAGGGCTGCGCAGTCTCACGGCCGTATGCCTGGGGGCTAGATGCTGAGGGTCATCAGGTGCTGTTAACCAGCTTCGATGGTATACCAGTCAAGAAGGTAAATGCCGCCAGCCTTACAGCCATAGCCGCTAATCTGCTTGATGTACATAAGCTGGAGATCGATTCATCCAGTGGCTTGAAGGTACCGCGTTATGATTTCGCAGATTACTTCTTCCCTGCCTGGGCGGAGCAGCCGGAGATCCGAACGCTGGCGCTGGAGCTGGCGGAGCGGGCAGAGCTTACCGCACACCAGCTGATTCATGGTGATTATCATCTGGGCAATATTCTGGAGGCTGCGGGGGCATTTACCATTATCGATTGGACGAATGTTCAGCTTGGCGATCCAAGGTATGATATAGCGTGGTCTATACTGCTCTTCCGGGTATACGCCGGGGAGCGGTTCGCTGGCGTATACCGGTCGGCCTTTATCGACCAAAGCAGCTACAGCCCGGCTGAGCTGGAGCGATTCGAGGCACTGGCTGCCCTGCGCTGGCTTCAGCTGCACCGGACAACGGGTGTCCCGGTTCAGCGGAACACGCTGAAGGTAATCCGGACGCTAATGCGTGAGAACCGGTACGTGCCGGATAGTCTGACTGAATCCTTGTAGCGGGATACCCCGCTTGGATGGTACCAGTTCTAACAAGCTCACCGTTCTCCGGCCGACTAGTGCAAGCAGAAACGGCTACGCCATCCTCATAAGGACGGCGTAGCCGTTTGTGCCTGCATGATAAGCAAGGTTGTGGGGGAATTGTGCTTCCATAGAATGCGAAGCATGTCAGTTGTTAAGCTGCTTAATTCTTACGCTCCGGGTTCTGCGGCTTCACGCGGGCGGGCCGGGTGACCCAGTTGCTGCGGTTCATCGGCTTGACGGTATCAATCCGCTCGTTAATTACCTCGGCGCTGTGGTCCTCTGACGCAGCGGTCTCGGCAACACCCTCGGATTCTGCGGCAGCCGGTGCTTTCTTGGACAGGCCGGCGCCATTATGCTTGCCCCGGTTCCATACTCGGTTCTTGCTCATCTTAATACACTCCATTTCTGTAACCATATGCTTCAACCATAACATAAGTAGGACTAAGCACAAAAGTCCGATTTTGACAAGTTATAAATTGTACTATTGATCTCCGGAAAGGGTAACTATAATGGTATAGAATTGAAAGGAGAGCATTCTGATGCCCATCAAGATAATTACGGACAGCGGTTCGGATCTACCCCCTGAATACACGAAGCAGTATGACATCTCCATTGTTCATTTGCCGGTTCATTTCGGCCATGAGCTGATGCCGGATGATATGAATGCGAAGGATTTCTATGACAAAATGCATGAATCGAAGGAGTTGCCGACGACTGCAAGCCCGAGTCCGCAGACCTTCCTGGACAGCTTCAAGCAAGTGGAAGCAGGCACTGACATTCTGGTCATCTGCATGTCCTCTAATATTAGCAGTACTTATCAGACCGCAATGATTGCTAAGGAGATGTACGAGGAAGAAGGACATCCGAATGCGATTGAAATTATAGATTCCAAGCTGTTCTCCGGCGGCTTGACCCTGATTGTCGCCATGGCGGCCAAATGGTCACTCACCGCAGCAAGTCTGGCTGAACTGAAGGACAGAGTGCTGAAGAAGGTCGAAGAGACAACGGCGTACTTCACGCTGGACACCCTGGAGAATGTGATCAAGGGCGGACGGCTGAGCCGGATCTCCGGCGCGGTGGCTTCCGTGCTGAACATTAAGCTGCTGCTGAAGATCAGTGACGAGGGAATCGTTGAAGTCGTCGAGAAGACGCGCGGACTACCGAAGGCGCTGACCCATCTGCTGGCCAAGCTGGACCAGAAGCAGCATGATTATGAGCAGGCGGTAATCGCGATTGTGCATAGCAATTGTGAGACACTGGCGCTGGAGATTAAGCGGCGTATTCTGGAGAAGCATCCCTTCAAGGAGGTTCTGCTGTCCACGATGGGACCTGTAATGGGAACCTATGCCGGCCAGGGCGGGATTGGCGTGGCTTTTTAAAAATATAAACGCACAGCACTTGTAGAAAAGTGAAAATTAAGCCGTATACCGGACTTTCCGGTGTACGGCTGTTTGGTCTGTGTATGCGGATCGAATGAACGGCGGGGAGCAGGCTAGGCACACCGGACTGGGCAGGTGCATAGTATGAAGCAAATCCAATTACACGGAGGTCATACACCTATGTCGACAACTTCTTCCGGCACGCAGACGCCGGTGATCTATCAGGCAGACCCGGCGGTGGTCCAGCATCTGAACGGGGTCCGCGATTCCCTTCACCAGTCCTGTAAGCCGTATCTGAATCACCAAGTGCAGGTGCAGACCCTTGACGGTCAGATGCATGAGGGTACGCTTGCCGGTATGGACAGTAAGAATATGTACCTGGTTGTAACCATAGCCACAGATATGGGCCGCGGATATTACAATCCTTATTACAAGCCCTATCCAGGTCCGGGATATCCGGGCCCGGGCTACCCATATCCCGGTACGGTGAACAGCAATGTAATTATGCCGCTGGTCTTGTTCGAACTGCTGACAATTTCCTTGCTCTAAGCAAGGCTTATAGCCCCAGGATGTGAACAGACCGGATCAGCCTATCGCTGGTCCGGTTTTTTGCTGCGCACTGGTATTAACCGGGCAGTCTGCAAATTGCACACGTGAAAATAATCATGGAACCGCATTCATGAAAGCGCTATAATTTAGTAGAGTCTATCAAATCAAAGGGGAAACACAATGAGCAAAGGAAGAATGTTCTACGGCATCTTTATACCTATATTAATTCTTGGCGTGGGACTGGTGGTCGGCTTCGGAAGCTATATCTACATCAGTACCATCGATTCAGTGGTCGAGCGGTTCTCCAGCAGCAAGCAGAGCTATATCGAGCAGATCAAGAACAATCTGGAGCATAAAATCCAAACGATAGAATACGCGTTCAACACCTATAGCACCACCAGCTCTTTTCAGGAGGTCGTGACCCATCCGATTACCGTGCAAGACTTCATCGCCTACCGGAATGTGAATTCGCAGCTGAATTATATCGCCTCCATGGCGGCTGAAGGAACGGAATATTCGCTGATCAGTCTGGTGCAGAACTGGCAGATCCTGAATGAGAAGCTCAGCAATCTCACTGCCGGGGAGGTCCAGCAGCTCCGGGAGCAGTATATTGAGAATCAGGAGCAGAGCCTCTTCTGGATGAAGACGGACAAAGGCATCCGGTTCGTGAATACACTGCCGGTGTTCTCCAGTAAGAAACAGGCGATTGCCTTATCCGACATTTCATTACATACCCTGAATGCCACGATAAACAGCGGGGAAGACGCAGCCGTCTACATTTTGAACAAGCATGGTGAACTGATGTATGAATCTGATCCCGGCAATGGGCTGTTAGCCCCGGAGCAGTTCGGCCAGCTTGCCGGGACGATCAATTCCATGGAGGACAAAGGGACGGTACAGCAGAAGTTCTCCGGCCGTGACAGTCTGAAGCTAATCTATGCCAAGTCCTCGTACAATAACTGGATCTATCTGACCGTGCTGGATCAGGCGGAGATTACCCGCTCCCTGGAGATGACCAAGTTCGGGATCTCCGCGATGGGGCTGCTGTTGATTCTCCTGATCTGGGTGGTGGCTTATATGATCTCCCAATATTTCACCAAGCCGATTGAGCAGCTTAAGCGCAGCCTGCCCGTTATTCCGCAGGTGAACTCCAGGAATGAGCTGGAATATATCCGGCATTCGATTGATACGATTATCTCGGAGAAGGCTTCGCTTGAGAGTCTGATCGAATCGGAAATGCCCCGGCTGGAGACGCAGCTGATCCTTAATCTGTTCCGCAGCCGCGTCTCGGCCGAGGAGCTGGAGCAGAGTCTGCTCCGGTTCGGGTATAACCTGTCAGAGAAGCACCGTTATGCGGCGATGCTGATTCAGCTGGACAGTCTGGGCGGCCGGGAGGCCTCGGACAAGGATGTCCTGCTGCTGGCCGTCAATAAGATGGTGGAGGAACTTATCCCGGCACAGCAGCGGTTACAGCCTATTATACTGAACGATGATACCCAGGCTACGATCCTGACCTTCGCCGGGTACAGCGATGCCGGGATGAATAAGGAAGTGACGGATTATGCGGCAGCTCTGCTGAAGGCGGTACGCGATTATCTGAAGGTGTCGATCAGCATCGGCATCAGCAACTTTTACAGCAATCTGTTAGAGAGTAAGGAAGCCGGGGAGATGAGCAAGCAGGCATTGCATCAGCGGCTGAATCTGGGTAAGGAATCAATTATCTTCTATGAGGATATATCCATGGTCGTCTCCGGTCCGGTGTCGCTGCATTATCCGGCAGAGCTGGAGACGCAATTGTTCAATGCCATCCGGCTGGGGGACAAGGAGCAGGTTACGGCTGCGCTCTATCCGTTCCTGGCGGAGCTGATGGGCAAGAACAAGAGCACCCTGAAATTCGAGGTCATGCTGGTGCGGCTCGTGAATAATCTGATCCAGCTGGAGCAGCATCTGGGGGTTAGCGTCCTGTTGACCCAGGATAACAATAAGCTGTATCACCGCCTGCTGGACATCCGCAATCCCGAAGAGATGGAGCGGATGCTGGTGCAGGAGGTTATTTACCCCATGATGTACAGCATGAAGGACAAGACCAGCAAGCAGTTCCGCTGTCTCTCGGATAAGATCACCGACATTGTGCACGCGGAGTATGACCGTGAGCTTACGCTGGAGGGGATCGGCGAGCGGCTTCATTACAATCCGAATTATCTAAGCAGCATCTTCAAAAAAGAGTACGGCACCGCCTTCAGCGAATACCTCATGAACTACCGCCTGGAGATGGCCAAACGGTGGCTGACGGAGACGGATATGACGATCAAAGAGATTGCCGAACGGCTGCAGTATCATAATCCGCAGAATTTCATCCGCTCCTTCCGCAAGAAGGAGCAGGTTACGCCTGGCGCTTACCGGAAGCTGAAGCAGGGGGAGCAGCAGATATTTTAGCAGGAATAGGGGCTTGGTTCAGGAGAGAGCCTGGATCAGGGGTTCATGCAGAAACGGTACCGTCCTTGCTTCAAGGCGGTACCGTTTCTGCATATGTTCTTTGGATTCGGAAGGAAGAAGAACGGCGGGCCGTCAGCCCTTGACTGCTCCGAGCAGGGCGCCCTTGGTGAAGTGCTTCTGTACAAAAGGATAAGCGGCCAGCATCGGCACGGTGGCGATGACAATGACCGCCATTTTGATCGTCTGGGCCGGCGGCACAATATCGACCGAGGTTCCCTCGGCCTGCATCCCGCTGGACACAATAACGATCTGGCGCAGCAGCACCTGGATCGGCCATTTTGCCGAATCATTCATATAGAGGATCGCGTTCATGTACGTATTCCAGTAAGCAACCGCATAGAACAGGGAGATGGTGGCGATGGAAGGCAGGGCCAGCGGCAGCATGATCCGCATGAAGATTCCGAAGTCATTGCTCCCGTCGATCTTGGCGGACTCCTCCAGACTGTCAGGCAGCGCCTGGAAGAAGTTGCGCATGATAATCATGTTGAAGGCATTGACGGCAACCGGGAAGATCAGGGACCCGTACGAGTTGATCAGGCCGACACTTTTGACGACCAGGAAGGTAGGGATCATTCCGCCGCTGAACAGCATGGAGAAGACGACGATGAAGTTAATGGTATTGCGGGCTGGCAGGTATCGCCTGGACAAGCCGTAGGCCATCAGCGCGGTAAGCAGCATACTGACTACGGTTCCAGCAACGGTGACACCTACGGATACCCCGAGTCCCCGGAAGATGGTAGGCGTTGAGAGAATGTAGCGGTACGCATCCAGGGAGAAGGTAGTAGGGAATAAGATGAACCGCTTGGCCATGACCTCCTGGGTAGTCGCGAAGGAGCTGGCAATGATATTAACGAAGGGCAATAAGCAGACAAGCGCAATCAGAACGAGTATGGCTGTATTAACGAAGGTGAAGATCCTTCCGCCGACCGATTCTTTTCTACGTGAGCTAGGGTTCATTCTGTGATCCTCCTCGGTTTTCAGTACCTCTTCACTGTAACAAGGAGCAGAAATTACGTATATAATCCGGGCATGAGGTGTTCGCAGGCCAGCCCTGTCCAGCCCGTCTCCGCAGAATAATCATTAGCCTAGGCAGGTAATCCTGAGAGGAGATCTGATGGGCATTAACCCCGCAGCCACGCGGGTTCTGTAAACGCTATCACATAATGATTATATACGTAATGTAAGAAATTTCTTACGCTGAGACCGTAACAGGAACGAGCAAAGGAGGCTGACATGTGAAAGCAACAAGCATCACCGCAACACCAAATCTGACTATCGAAAAGGGGAAAGGCGCACGCGCTCTTACGGCTCTGAACAAATACAAGCTGCTGTATCTGATGATCCTGCCCGGGCTGCTGTATTTCATCATCTTCAAATATCTGCCCATGGGCGGGCTGATCATTGCATTCCAGAATTATCAGCCGTTCCAGGGGATTACCGGGAGTGAGTGGGTCGGCCTGAAGCATTTCATCCGATTATTTACGGAGCCTACGTTCATGCAGCTGCTGCGTAACACCCTGATTCTGTTTGCCATGAACATTGTGATCTTCTTCCCGCTGCCGATTATTGTAGCCTTGATGCTGAACGAGCTGAAGGGACGCTATCTCAAGAACTGGATTCAGACGATTATCTACATCCCGCACTTCATGTCCTGGGTCATTATTGTCTCTATTACGTATGTGTTCCTGACGGTGGATGGCGGGGTCATCAATGAGCTGATCGCCAGTCTCGGCGGCAACAAAATCAGCTTCCTCACCTCTTCGGAGTGGCTGCGGACGATCTATATCCTGCAGATTATCTGGAAGGAGCTGGGGTGGTCGACCATTATCTATCTGGCAGCTATTACTGTAGTGGACCCGCAGCTCTATGAAGCCTCAGAGATGGACGGGGCAAGCCGTCTGCGCAAGACCTGGCATGTTACACTGCCGGCGATCCGTCCCGTGATTATTACCCTGCTGATTCTCAAAATCGGCAGCACGCTGGATCTCGGCTTCGAACATATGTATCTGCTGCTGAATTCGCTGAACCGCAGTGTCGCCGAGATTTTCGATACCTATATCTATACGGCGGGCCTCAAGAACGGGCAATTAAGCTTCAGCACCACGATAGGCATGTTCAAGGGCGTTGTCGGGTTAATTCTCGTGATGCTCTCCAATAAGCTGGCCAAGAAGATGGGCGAAGACGGCGTGTATTAAGGCTAAGACTAACTATTTCATCTACCAAAGGAGAAGTGTTATGAACAAAAGATGGGTCACGCTAATTGCAATCGCTACAATGGCTACCTCTATGCTCTCGGCTTGCGGCGGAGACAAGGAAGAGAAGGAGACTGCCGCTGCAGAGGATCTGAATTCGACACTTGAATTAACATGGCTGAATATTCTGCACACCGCTTCGCCGCCGACCGATACGATCAAATCCCTGCTTGAGGAATATACCAACAGCAAAATCACCTTCAACTGGGTGCCCGATGCTTCCAAGGAAGAGCGGATCACTACGGCGCTGGCCTCCGGGGAGCTTGCAGACATTGTTACCCTGACCATGATGACTAATTCATCGGTTAGAAGCTCACTGAAATCAGGGCTGTTCTGGGATGTGGGCCCTTATCTCTCAGAGTTCAGTAATCTGGCGAAGATTGCTCCTGAGCTGAAGGAAGCGGCTTCGATTGAAGGCGTCCTGTACGGTGTTCCCTTCCAGAAGAATCTGGCGCGTTCCGGTCTGATCTTCCGCAAGGACTGGCTGGATAAGCTGGGTCTGCCGGTTCCGAAGACGCTGGATGAGGTGTATGAAGTGGCCAGAGCCTTCACAGAGGATGACCCGGACGGCAACGGTGTGAAGGACACGACAGGCTTTGGAGACAGATCGGAGCTGAAATACAGCAGCTTCAAAACGCTAAGCTCCTATTTTGGCACGCCCAATGGCTGGAAGGTGGACGATAGCGGCAAGTTCATCCCTGAATTCGATACAACGGAATATATGGACACGATGAATTTCTCCAAAAAGCTCTATGAGAACGGATACCTGGCGCAGGATTTCGCAGTTACAGCCAAAACGGACCAGCAGCAGCAATTCGCGCAGGGGAAGACCGGGATCTATACCGGGATGGTGGACATCTCCAGTCTGAGAACACTGGCGCAGGATCTGCAGCCGGGCATGGAGCTGGTGCCGGTGAACAAGATCTCGAATGGGGATGGACAGTATCATATCTGGTCTGAGGGCAGCGGGATCGGCGGATTGATGGCTTTTCCAAAATCAGAGGTGAAGACCGAAGCAGAGCTTAAGCGGCTGTTGAAGTTCGTCAATGACCTGATCGATGAGAAGGCGTTCATGCTGATGACGGGTGGAATCGAAGGGACCCACTATGAATATGATGAGAACGGCGCGTTCAAGATTCTGAACACCGAGTTGTGGCAGGCGGATGTGCAGCCTTTCTCCTCCAGCAGACCTAGTGAGATTGCCTATACGCTTAAGGATGCGAACCCTGAGAAGCAGCTGGCCAATGAGCTGATCCGCGAGAATGATAAGTTCGCTGTGCTTGACCCCACCGTTCCGCTGGATTCGGCTACCAATAATGAGCAGGGAACGGAATTGCAAAAGATCATCACAGATGCTACCTTCAAATATATCATGGGCCAATCGGATGAGGCGGCCTTCAAGAAAGCCGTGCAGACCTGGAAGGATTCCGGCGGAACAAAGATCACCGAGGAATACGAAGCTGCATACAAACTGACACAGAAGTAAGCAAGCCTTAAGCGAAGGCTAGAGTCTGAGAGGGGATGGGAAAAGGGATGCTGGTGGGCAAGGAGGGCTTTTGCGATTACTCGACCATTCAGGAGGCAGTCGATGCCCTGGAAGGGCTGGACCCGGACACAGAGGCAACACTCTACATTATGCCTGGAGTGTACAAGGAGGAGGTGCGGGTCTACCGCTCCTGTCTCCGTATCATCGGCATCGGACAAGTGGAGATCACGATGAACCGCTATGCCCGGGAGCTGGATGAGCAGGGGGAAGAGATCGGGACCTTTGCCACTCCCACCCTGTTCCTGGGCGGCAGGAAGCTGGTGCTGGAGAATCTGACCGTCTCCAATACAGCGGGACAAGGCAGCGAGGTAGGGCAGGCTGTGGCGGTGTACGCCCATTGTGATGAGACGGTATTCCGAAATTGTACGTTCAAAGGCCATCAGGACACGCTGTTCACCGGTCCGCTGCCTCCAGCCCCCAGAGAGCGTCTGCTGTTCGGCGGCGTTCCGCTGCGGGAGCATCATGCGCAGTACCGCCAGTTGTACCAGCACTGTTACATTGAGGGAACGGTAGATTATATCTTTGGTGGAGCAACGGCCTACTTCGAGCATTGTACGCTGCACAGCCTGCGGAATAGCGGAGGCCATGCAGGCTATATCACGGCTGCCTCCACTCCTGAAGGGCAAGCCTTTGGTTATGTATTCAATCAATGTTATCTGAGTGCTGAGCCGGGAACAGCGCCGGTTTACCTGGGCCGTCCATGGCGGGAGCATGCCAAGACAGTCTTTATGGATTGCCGGATGGGCCAGCATATCCACCCCCAAGGCTGGGCTCATTGGGGCGAGCCTGGGGGTGAGCAGACGGTCAGGCATGCGGAGTACACTTCTGAAGGAACTGCGGCGATTCTGCGGCAGCAGCGTGCGCCTTGGGCTGAGCTGCACGGTAGCGGCAGTGCGCGGGTCAGCAGGGAGGATGTACTGGCCGGGTTCCTGACGTCAGGAGGAGAAGTTATACAGATTGAACTTGAAAACTTAAATTAAGGGAAAAGTGGCGGAGGGGAATTTTGGAACTGGAGGAGCGGAAGCGACCGCCTTTGTATGCGGATTTCAACCGTTAAAAATGGGATAAATCAAGAAATCTGCATACAACAGCGGCCGGAAGTCCAAAACTTCTCTGGAGTCACGGCTAATCCCAAAACATAAAAAGTCTTAGTACAATTGTTATATCTTGTGATTATCATGGATGGACAATAAAGGGATGACCCCGCTACCCGGGGCCATCCCTTTATTCGAATCAAGTCTTGCAACGCTTACGACTTCACAACCGCTGTAATCTCTTCGTCCAGCTCCAGCCGTACATCCTCACGATAAGCACGGATGCCGTATTCGCTGTGGACGTAGCGAAGAATGGACTCAATCATGTTGGACTCCACCAGATACTGGCTTCTTCCCTGTATCCAGACCTCTGCGGTGTAGCCGGTGTCCTCGTCCCAGCTGAGCTCGACTTGGACTTCCTCGACCCGTACGGCTTTGCGTTCCGCCATATGCAGGCAGATCGCGTTGATAATCTCGTCCATACTAAGAACGGTAACACCCATTAGTAGCGTCCGTCTCTTTCTTCCAGGCGGCGTCTTTCTTGTCTGCGCTTGAAGAAGTTCATAATCAGCATCACGACGAAGTAGATGGCCAGCATGTTAATCATGAATCCGATAATATTGCCCAAAGCGCCCATTCCGGCGAACATGCCGCCGAAGAGGAAGCCGGCGATTCCGCCGATCATCAGGCCTTTCATCAGTCCGCCGCCGCTGAAGAAGCCGCGGTTCGCGTTCGCTGCAGTTCCGTTGGTGTTGCTTTTGGTGCTATCGCTTTTTTTCACATTATCAGTGGTTGATTTCTTCGGGGTCGTCGTGAAGCCCCGGCTTCCTGATTTGAAGCCCCCGCCGCGGCGGGCATCTGCGAAGTCAGGAACAGTGACGGCGAAGAACAGTGTGAAGGCCATAACGATCATCATTACACGTTTCATTGGTTTCATTGAGTACAAGAACCTCCTAGAAGTATTGGTAACACCCAGTTTACCCGGCTGTTGCCCGGTAATACGCAGAGCGGAGGCTAAGGTTTCAATTTTTAATAAATAAGAATTTACACAAAAAAAGCGCGGGTCCGGGACCCGCGCAAACAGCAGTATCAGAGAGTTGCCTTAGTCCGCGTATCCGTCCGAGACAAGCTCAAGCGCTCCGGTAGCCGGATCGATGATCATGCCGTGAATAGGTACGTTTGGGGGGAGTAAGGGATGGCGCTTAATCAGCTCCACAGTCTGAATTACCCCTTCCTCTACGTTGTCAAACCCGCGCAGCCATTTGGTCAGCTTAATCCCCGAATTCTCCAAAGTACTGAGTACTTCCTCGGACACGCCGCGTTCCTTGATGGAGTTAATCATATGGTCAGCATTCAGGGAAGCCATGCCGCATTCATAATGGCCGACGACAATCACTTCGTCCGCGTCCAGTTCGTATAGCGCAACCATTACGCTGCGCATGACGCTCCCGAACGGCTGGGAGATGATGGCTCCGGCATTTTTGATGATTTTGACATCACCGTTCTTGAAATTCATTGCTTTGGGCAGAAGCTCAACAAGCCGTGTGTCCATACAGGTGATGATCAGCATTTTTTTATCCGGGAAGCGGCTGGTCAGATAGCTCTCATATGCTTTTTCCTCTACAAAATGCTTGTTGAACTCTAAAATGTCTGTAACCTGACTCATAAGCCATGTGCCTCCTTAAGATTAAACTGTAATCCATTGTACTGCGTCTTGCCGCGAACATAAAGGGCTTCCTGTAATCAAATATTGCAAAATTTAAGCAGAGTCTGTCTCCGCGCCTGTGAGCCGTTAACTACTTCAAATTTGAAGAGATACAGCCCGAATTTGATTATAACGATTATAAAAAGTATCATCAAGAGGAGTAGAAAAAAATGACAAGGCAGGTGCTCAGACATGGAACAGCAGGTCCGGGAACAATGGGATAAATTCAGCGAGCTATTATCTAAAATCAAAGGCTATTATGAAGCAATTGGACTTCTGGGCTGGGATCTGCGTACAGGCGCGCCCCGCAAAGGTGTAGAGATCCGTTCCGCCACGCTGGGGATGCTGAGTGCAGAAGCATTCAGACTCCAGGTATCGGAGGAGATCGGGGCGTTCACAGCATATTTCAGCCGCCCGGAAGTAGCGGAGCAGCTGGACAGCAATCAGAATAAGATTGTGAAGGATACCCGCAAGGAGTACCAGCGCAGCAAAAGCATTCCCTCCAAGACCTTCGAGGAATATTCGGTGCTCACCGCCCATGCGCAGACGATCTGGGAAGAGGCTAAGGATGATAATGATTTCGCCTCCTTCGAGCCTTATCTGACCAAGATTGTGGCCTTCAAACAAGAGTTCATTGATTATTGGGGTGTGCAAGGCTCGCGTTATGACACTTTGCTGGATATGTACGAGCCCGATTTGACCGTTGAGAAGGTGGATGCGATCTTCACCCGTCTGCGCAGCCGTCTTGTGCCGCTGGCCGAAGCGATCAATGCTTCGCCGAACAAGCCGGACACCGGATTCCTGAGCCAGATCTTCCCTAAGGAGCAGCAGGAGAAATTCGGCCTCTTCTTACTCGAACAGATGGGCTATGATTTCGAGGCAGGACGTCTGGATGAGAGTGTACATCCGTTCGCTACAGGGCTGAACCCCGGCGATGTCCGCATTACAACGAACTATCTGCTGGACAATGTGACCAGCTCCATCTTCAGCTCGCTGCATGAGGGCGGACATGCCCTGTACGAGCAGAATTTCGGTGAAGAGTTGATCGGTACACCCCTGGCACAGGGCGCCTCCATGGGAATTCATGAATCCCAGTCCAGACTGTGGGAGAATATGATCGGCCGCAGCCGGGCCTTCTGGCAGCGTTACTACGGCGATCTGCAGCAGCATTTCCCGGAGCAGCTTGCGAACGTGGAGATGGAAGACTTTTACCGGGCGATCAATAGTGTAGGCAATTCCTTCATCCGGATTGAAGCCGATGAGCTGACGTATAACCTGCATATTATTGTGCGCTATGAGATTGAGAAGCTGATTTTCAATGAAGGGCTTGAAGTCAAGGATCTGCCTAAGACCTGGAATGCGAAGTATCAGGAATACTTAGGTATTACACCGCCTACGGATGCGCTTGGCGTACTGCAGGACGTTCATTGGTCCGGTGGAGACTTCGGCTATTTCGCTTCCTATTCCCTGGGTAACATGTATGCGGCACAAATGCTGAACACCCTGCGTAAGGAACTACCGGAGTTCGAAGAGCTGATTGCCGCCGGTAACCTGCTGCCGATCAAAGAATGGCTTACTGACAAGGTATACCGCTACGGCCAGAGCCTGACCCCTTCGCAGATTATCGAGCAAGTCACAGGCGAACCGCTGAATCCCGATTATCTGGCGGATTATCTGGAAGCGAAGTATACCGAGCTCTACAAGCTATAAGTCTTGAAGAACCCTGCTGCAACAGCACAGCTGCGAATAATGGCTTCTCAAGCGACTGAATGGTGCAGCAGCGGCCTGACTGCGGCGTACTTCAAGCTGGAAGGACTTCGGAGAAACGGCTATAATAGAAGGAAACCGCAAACGGAAGGAATCGTGGCATGGCAAATACTCATACTTACAGCCGGAAGGAAGAAGTAGCAAATGCGGTTACACACGGGATCGGCGCTCTATTAAGTATTGCTGCGCTGGTTCTGCTGGTCGTATATGCTGTTCAGAACGGCACAGCCTGGCATGTAGTCAGTTTCTCCATTTACGGCGCTACTATGCTGATCCTGTATTTTAATTCAACGATGGTGCATAGTCTCAGAGACGGCAAGGCGAAGGACTTCTTTGAATTCCTTGACCACTCTTCGATTTACTTATTCATTGCCGGAACGTACACCCCGTTTATGCTGGTGGCGATCCGCGGACCGCTGGGCTGGACGTTGTTCGGCATCGCTTGGGGAGTGGCGGTATTCGGAGTTTTCTTTAAGGCTTTTTTCGTCAAAAAATTCCTGTTCATGTCCACCGTTTTCTACATTGCGATGGGCTGGATGATCGTAATCGCCTGGAGCCCTCTGTCTCATGCTGTCGCCAGCGGCGGGATGACTCTGCTGATGATTGGCGGACTGCTGTACACTCTGGGCACCGTGTTCTATGTATGGCGCGGCTTCCCGTACCATCATGCGATCTGGCATTTATTCGTGCTTGCGGGAACCGTTCTACACTTCTTCGTTGTATTGTTATACATTCTCCCTATTCATTAATGCGGGAGATATAGGGCAGTACTGGTGCTGGATTTGAGGGCGGGAATGCCGGTTTTGGGCAAAGAAAAAGATGACAAGTAAAAAGACTTGACATCTTTCTTTGTTTTCGGTATCATAAGGGACGTTGTGAAGCTGTAAAGTGTTTTTCCTTGACGAAGGGAGTGCCCTTAATGAGTCAGGAGAATAGGCTCGAGAAAACCAACCGGATTAACCTGTTATTTGCTTTCTATGAACGGCTGCTTACTGACAAGCAACAGACGTTTCTCAAATATTATTTCCATGATGATTTCTCCCTGGGGGAGATCGCAGCGGAATTTGAAATTAGCCGCCAGGCTGTGTACGAGCATATCAAGCGGGCGGAGCAAGTCCTTGAGAATTATGAAGAGAAGCTTGGACTGCTGTCCAAGCATGAAGACCGCAATAAGTACTTAGAAGAACTGCGCAGATTCCCGGACAGTGGAATGCTGCCGGAGCAATATAAGCAGCAATTCATGGAAATCATGGACCGGCTGCAGAGGCTAGAGTAGGAAGAAGGGAGCGAGCCGCCTATGGCATTTGAAGGATTAACCGGAAGATTGCAGAATGTGTTCAGCAAACTGCGCGGCAAAGGGAAAGTATCCGAAGATGACGTAAACGAAGCGATGCGTGAAGTGCGGCTGGCCCTTCTGGAAGCCGATGTTAACTTCAAGGTCGTCAAGGACTTCGTGTCCAAGGTGAAAGAGAAGTCTGTTGGCACGGAAGTGATGGACAGCTTCACGCCAGGCATGGTCATCATCGATATTGTTAACAAGGAACTGACGGAGCTAATGGGCGGAAGCCAGGCGAAGCTGGCTAAGTCGAACAAGCCGCCGACGGTCATCATGATGACGGGTCTGCAGGGCGCGGGGAAGACGACAACTTCCGGTAAGCTGGCGAAGCTGCTGCAGAAGGGCAACCACCGCCCGCTGCTCGTAGCCGCCGACATCTACCGTCCGGCTGCAATCAAGCAATTGCAGGTGCTCGGAGAACAGATTAAGGTTCCTGTCTTCTCGCTGGGTGATCAGACGAGTCCGGTAGAGATTGCCAGACAAGGTGTTCAGCATGCGAAGGATAATAACCTGGATTATGTCATCATCGATACCG
The DNA here is from genome assembly GCF_038005345.1 of Paenibacillus sp. FSL H8-0122. Lineage (NCBI taxonomy): Bacteria > Bacillati > Bacillota > Bacilli > Caryophanales > Paenibacillaceae > Paenibacillus > Paenibacillus sp. FSL H8-0122. The sequence continues at coordinate 2,197,780 of NZ_JBBOTB010000001.1, forward strand.
CAGGCCGCCTGCATATTGATGAAGAGCTGATGGAAGAGCTGAAGCAGATCCATAACGTAGTAACTCCGGATGAAGTGCTGCTGGTAGTCGATGCGATGACCGGTCAGGATGCCGTGAATGTGGCGGACAGCTTCAACAAGCAGCTGGAGCTTACCGGGGTAGTGCTTACGAAGCTTGACGGCGACACCCGTGGTGGTGCTGCATTATCCGTCAAGGCGGTCACCGGCTGCCCGATCAAATTCGCCGCTCTCGGCGAGAAGATCGATGCGCTGGAGCCGTTCCATCCGGAGCGGATGGCTTCGCGGATACTCGGCATGGGCGACATGCTGTCGCTGATCGAGAAGGCTCAGGCCAACATCGATACCGAGAAAGCCAAGGAAATGGAACGTAAGATGCGTAACGCAGAGTTCACGTTCGATGATTTCCTGGAGCAGATGGATCAAGTGAAGAAGCTTGGCCCGATCGATCAGATTCTTGACATGCTGCCTGGCATGAATAAGGCCAAGGGCATGAAGGACCTGAAGGTGGACGATAAGCAGATGGGCCGCGTTGAAGCCATTGTTCATTCCATGACCAAGGCCGAGAAAGCCCAGCCTGAGATCATCAACCACAACCGCCGCAAGCGTATTGCAGCAGGCAGCGGTACCAACATCGCTGAGGTGAACCGGCTCATCAAGCAATTCGATGAAATGCGCAAGATGATGAAGCAGTTCTCCGGCATGATGGGCGGCGGAGGCGGTAAGGGCGGCAAGAAGAACGCCATGAAGCAGCTCAAGGGCCTTGCCGGCAAAGGCGGAATGAAGTTCCCTTTCCGTTGACCTTAATCTTTACGGTTTAATGTTTAAGGTTTACCCCTAGATCTGATATAGTACAACATCAGAAGATCGGACAGTCTCTTGACCTTAATCTTTTGATCTTAGTCTTTTGACCTTGATCTTAATGTTTAAATCTCTTCCCCCTGTTGCCAGGGAACGCCGCCAGTCAAGCGTATCCCGCAGGGAGGAAAAGCGGTCTTCCGCCGAACCCAGCCAAGTCCCGCCAGTCTGAACGCCTACGCTAGTTGCACTTAGCGGGTGTCCAGAGGGCAGAGCCCTTGGGGCCCTCCCTTCGGGAAGGGAGGGTTTGGGAGGGATCGATAACGATATTCTTTTAAGGAGGTGAATTTCGTGGCAGTACGTATTCGTTTGAAAAGAATGGGAGCACATAAAGCGCCTTTCTACCGTGTAGTGGTTTCCGATTCCCGGTCTCCTCGTGACGGCCGTTTTATCGAGGAAATCGGTTATTATAATCCGATCGAAGTACCGGCAGTCGTTAAGATTGACGAAGAGAAGGCTCTTAAATGGCTTCAGACAGGTGCACAAGCATCTGATACCGTCCGCAACCTGCTTTCCAAAGCTGGCGTGATGAAGAAGTTCCATGAGTCAAAGCTTCAGAAATAATGACTGATTGCGAGGGTCCTCTATGGAAGAATTAGTTGGTGTTATTGCTAAGGCTTTAGTGGATCATCCGGAGGATGTGGCCGTACGGACCGTGGAGAAGGATCACCTGATTGTCTATGAGCTCTCCGTGCATCCTGATGATGTCGGTAAGGTCATCGGCAAGCAGGGGCGGATCGCCAAAGCGCTTCGTACCGTAGTCACATCTGCAGCAGTCAAAAGTGATAAACGCGTTACCGTGGATATTTTATCTTAAGGATGCGCACAAGGAGGGGCTAGGGATAGTATATCCCGGCTCCTTTTTGTTGAAAATATAAGAATTTATAGGCTGTACGCAATCAACGTGAAGGAGATGAACACATGACAGAAGAGTTAACCGTAGGCAGGCTGGTGAATACGCACGGCATTCGCGGGGAGATCAAAATCCTGTCGCATACCGATTTCCCGGAAGTGCGGTTCGCAGCCGGTAACAAGCTGCTGCTGATTCCCGCAGACGGAAGCCCGAAATTCGAGGTGACGATCGAATCGGCGAGAGAGCATAAAGGGATGTATATCGCCAAGCTTAAGGGGTATACGAACATTAATGAGGTTGAGAAATACAAAGGCAGCATGCTCAAGGTGCCTAGTGATAATCTGGTTGAGCTGCCGGAGAATGAGTATTACTTCCACCAGATCGTAGGCTGCGAGGTCTATACGGATGAAGATGCCAGCCAGCCGCTGGGAACGATTACGGAGATTCTGCAGCCCGGGGCCAATGATGTCTGGGTAGTGAAGCCGAAGAAGGGCCAGGATATTCTGATTCCGGTTATTAACGATGTAGTGCTGGACGTCAATATTGCAGCCAAAAAAATCACCGTGCACCTCATGGAAGGGCTGCTTCCATGATCCGCATCGATGTGCTGACGCTGTTCCCGGATATGTGTGAGGGCGTGTTCGGCACCAGCATTCTCGGTAAGGCCCGTGAGAAGGGCATTGCTTCACTGAATACAGTGAACTTCCGCGATTTCTCGGGCAACAAGCATAACAGCGTGGACGATACGCCTTACGGGGGAGGGGGAGGCATGGTGCTGAAGCCTGACCCTATCTTCGCAGCGGTGGAGCATGTGCTGGCTCAGAGTAGCGCTGGCGGGGAGCAAGGGGATCACGGGAATACAGAGGCGGTGAAGCCGCGTATTATTCTGATGTGCCCCCAGGGCCGGACGTATAATCAGCAGATCGCCGAAGAGCTGGCACAGGAGCAGCATCTGATCTTCATCTGCGGTCATTATGAGGGCTATGACGAGCGAATCCGTGAGCATCTGGTGACGGACGAGCTGTCGATTGGCGACTATGTACTGACCGGCGGTGAGCTGCCCGCTCTGACAGTAATAGATTCGGTAGTGCGTCTGCAGCCCGGGGCACTGGGCAATGAGACCTCTGCCATCTCGGACTCCTTCAGCACCGGGCTGCTGGAGTACCCGCATTATACCCGCCCGGCAGAGTTCCGGGGCTGGAAGGTGCCGGACATGCTGCTCAGCGGACATCATGCCAATATCGAGGTGTGGCGGCGTGAGCAGGCGCTGCAGCGTACCCTCGAACGCAGACCGGATCTGCTGGAGACAGCGGAGCTGACAGTGAAGGACAAGCAGACGCTGAAGCGGCTGCAGGAGCAGGCAAGCCTTAAGAAGAATGAACTGTAAATTTGGGCCTGAATAGAGTCATAGCTGGCGTCTTTCTAACGTATATTACGTAAGGGAGGCGTTTTTTGCTGTGTACTGAGAACCGGGAACGGGAATTACGAACGAGAACGGATAGGCATAGAAGAAGTTTTGCCAGCGAAATAAATACGAGCAGATGTGCGTCAATACCCTTTTTCTAGGGTAATGAATAGAGGTGCCGCAAGTAGACATGCAGCTATAGACGCAGCTAGCTTAATTATCGAAAGGAATGACTGAAGTGACTACGAATACGCATGAATCATTCAAGCCAGCCGTGGACACTGTCCACAAGGAGGCGGAGCCGCTCCGCACGGTAAGTGATATTATTGATTTTTATAAGAATCGTAAATCGTAATCTTATAATCGAAGAAATGAATTAGACCTGGAAGCAGGTTCAATAGGCTCAGTAATACAGCAAATTCCACAAATAACCGCTGAAGACAGACGAACCCCAGGTTCGCTGGCTTCGGCGGTTATTTGTTTGCCGGGTGCGATGAGTGCGGGCAAACAAAAAAAGACCGTCCGAAGACGGTCTCTCTACCCGAGGCGCTAGTTTGTAACTTTGATCCGTATCCCGCGCCACCAAGACTTAATCATTCAGCCGTTGGTCCGGGTAAGGGATACGTTCAGCATGTCATGCTTGATGTGAACGCACCTCCTTTCCTTGTGCCAAGAGTATAGCACAGCCTTTACAGAAAATCCATTAAATTTTAATAAGATGCGAAAAAATATTGAACTCTATAAAAATGCTGAACTCTATTTGAAACTGCTGAACTAGTGAGGTATATTTATAGTATATCAGTAAGTAACCGCTTACCGGCATATTATGCATTAGATGAACGTATGTTAATCGTAGGGATGCGGCAAACGTAAGTATGAAGTAATGGGTTGATTTGCAATATCGGGGTATAGCGCAGCCTGGTAGCGCGCACCCTTGGGGTGGGTGAGGTCGCAGGTTCAAATCCTGTTACTCCGATTTTCCCGTTTTCGAGTAACGCAAAAAAACACTTCCGTCAGCGCATCACGCTCTGTAGGAAGTGTTTTTATTTAGGTGATAAGGCCCGTGTGTGCGGTTAAGCTAAAACCTGCCCCTGTCTCCATCCCGGCGGGTAAGCATGATAACTCCCGTGACCAGTGAATACAAGGCAACAACCATAAGCAATACAATGGCCCAAGTATAATTGCGCACAGTGTAGGTGAGCGAAGCGAAAATGATAAACCAGGCGATCCGCAGTACTCCTTCATTAATAAAACGTCTGCCTGCTGTACTCATGATTCCTGCCTCCTTTTGGATTGTAGAAGATTGTTCACAACCGTAAGCGTTTAATTGATTTTGTTACTTTAATATTACCCCTTTTTACACAAAATTGATACACAATGTTCACAAGTTCTTCATTTCACAACTATTTTACATATAGACAATTGCTGCGTGACGATAGCCGTTACCGGCTTATCCCTCCCCTCATAAGATACAGAACCACGATTAAGGAGGAAACAGCAGATGGAAGCTTATTATAATTGTCTCCATTGCAAGGATAAGCGTGTACGCATTATGACTACTGACGGCAAACGCCATGAAGGAATTATTGTGGATGTGGACCGGAATAATGTGTATCTGAAAACAAAGGGCAATGGCAGAATGCAAACTTCGGCCTTCTATCCGGGCGGCGCAGGTAACTATTATGGCGGATACTATGGCTACGGCAGCCAGATCCTGACCTTAAGCCTGTTCACGCTTCTGGCAATTGCGTTAATCTGACGATAGCCTGAACAACACAAAAAGTGGGCTCCTGGAAATCAGGAAGGCCCGCTTTTTGCGTGACTATAGAATGATCTACTTAACAGATATGGCTCCGATCTGCGTGGTTAGCGATACCAGCGGACCGCCGCCGTTATAATCCTTCGATGTACCGTTGTCGGCGCCGGAGATGTGGCCGAGCTCACTGCTGGCTTTGACCGTACATGCGGTTGATGCTGACAGATCGGCGGAGATTCTTCCAATATCGCTCTTGGCCTTGAGGCTGCTGCCCTTTGTCATACTGGATACCCCAAGCTCAATACTCCCCGTATTTGACTGCACACTGGATTTGCCTGTGAACACGGTGTCTTGAAGGATGATGCTGCCGACATTGCTGTTAATCTCAAAAGTCCCCTCAAGCCCGCGGAGCTGGACGGTGCCTACATTATTATCAATCTCAAACCGGTCAACGGTCTCTGGAATCCCGATTACATAATTAATGCTGAAGTTGGAATCACCATACTCATGCTGCGCCCATTCCCAGAGATTCCTCTTCGAATTGCCTTCACCATGAGCAGAGACGATTAGAGCATCTCCTTTATGTTCAATAGAAATTTCAGTATGATCCAGCACACCGGATACCAGCTTATGGCCTGTCTGCTCATGGACAATGACGGTGGCCTGGACAGTAATCTCGTCACCTGAAGCGGGCGCTACTGCGACTTCCCCAACCGCATTATCCAGCTTAAGGACGGAAGCAGAAGCAATAGGCAAGGAGGTGGAGAACTCCCGGCTGATTCCGTTGCTGTTTATTTGCTCTTCAATCCTGCCTGCTATGTTCAGGGTGGCGTCACCGACAGCAGCACTGGCATCGCTGAGACTTTGCTTCACGGCTTCTGCCGCTTCCTGGGTGAAGCTGCCGGAGATCGTCTGCTCCAGCTGGTTATCCGCCGCTTCCTTGCCGGGAAGCTCCCGGCAACCGGTAAGTGCAATAGAAAATACGGCCATTGCTGCAATAATTGCTGTGCTGTGATGTTTCTTCATTATATAGGCCCTCCTAAAGGCATGATTATTTGCTTATGTATACTCAGTATTATATATTATGGGAAAACACTGGATAACAGCCTGGCGGCGGGTTGTTCTACTGGACTATAGTCCAGTAAGCTTAGCTACTACATTTTAGAGAGGCATTATGGTACACTGTCGTTAGATGAAGGACCGGAAGAATGAAATGTGACAGCTGGAGGGCCGGCACGGAAGCAGACCCGGGAGACGGGCTGTTTACTATTTGGACTGAACAAGTCAGAGGGGCGGATGAGCCAAATGCAGTATGCAGCATTCCTGATCGTTGTGTTGGTGGGTGCAGTTGTCTATACCGTGTACCGCAGCCGGATGAGCCAAGAACAGTCTGAAGCGCCGAAGCAGGGGAAGGCCAGTAATGTGATTTCTATGGAAGGGCACCGTAAGGCAAAGCAGAATGCTGCGGATCAGCAGTGCTCCTCCTGCAAGAAGAAGAACGGCAAGCTGATTTTTTATGCCCAGGATGACGGAAGTGTGGTCGGACTCTGCAAGGATTGCAAGGTGAAGGCGAAGAAACGGGATATGCTGCCGCTTTAATGAATAAATATATGTTGCATGAGCCTGTCTTTTATGATAAAATTACTTCTGTTGTGTGGAATACGGTGGTCCTCTGCGGATAATGAGGGAGAGCAATGGCTCTCCGGAAGAGGCAAGAACACCTGTACGGAAGGAGGAAGTCCTTAATGAATATCCTACAAGCAATTACACAAGAGCAACTTCGTACAGATATCCCGAGTTTTCGCCCGGGTGACACTTTGAAGGTGCATGTAAAAGTTATCGAAGGAACTCGTGAGCGTATCCAGCTGTTCGAAGGCGTTGTAATCAAACGTCGCGGCGGCGGTATCGGTGAGACTTTTACGGTTCGTAAAATCTCTTATGGTGTTGGTGTGGAAAGAACATTCCCAGTCAACTCCCCTAAACTCGAGAAAATCGAAGTGGCTCGCCGTGGTAAAGTGCGTCGTGCGAAGCTGTACTATCTTCGTGACCTGCGCGGTAAAGCTGCAAGAATTAAAGAAATTCGTCGCTAGAACAGTGACAAAGGAAAGGGGCTTGAATTCAAGCCCCTTTCGTTTATTTCTTGTGATTACAGAATTGTGGATCCCCGCAAAGTACCTTAGTAAGCATCGAAGTTAAAGCCTTACTTTGTGGGTTTTTAGACATATGTGCCTTAGGAACAGCTTCTCCGAAAAGGCCTCCTGAAGGAGTAATCGCGGGGGAGTTTTTGGCAGGAGCTTTTTTGTATTGTATAGTGGAGATAACAATTATTGGAGAGGACGGTGAACTATGCAGCAGGATTTGCAGCAAGGGCAAGGCGAAGTGATTGATTCTAACGGCCAGAGCCCACGGAAGCCAAAGAATGAAGTCCTGGAATGGATTAAAGCGATAGCGATTGCATTGGTTCTGGTTATTCTAATACGCTGGCTTTTGTTCAAACCGTTTATCGTAGACGGCCCTTCCATGAAGCCTAACTTCCATACCGGCGAACGGGTGATTGTTAATGAAATTCTCTACGATATCCGCAAGCCGGAGCGCGGGGAAGTCATTGTGTTCCATGTGCCCTCTGAGGGCCGGGATTTCATTAAACGTGTCATTGGTGTGGCAGGCGACACCGTCACAGTTGAAGGGGATGTCGTTACAGTTAACGGAGAACCTGTGAACGAGACGTATATCCAGAGCGCGATTGATGATGCGCATACTAACAACATTTTGTACAACAATAAGAACTTCCCGAATGAGCAGTTTACGGACAACAAGGTGCCTGAAGGCCATGTGTTCGTAATGGGGGATAACCGCTCTGACAGTACGGACAGCCGGATGATCGGTTATGTGCCGCTGGGGGATATTGTCGGCCGTGCAGACCTTATTTTCTGGCCGGTGAAGAATATCTCATTAATAAATCATTAATTATTTTAAGCTGACAGAAGTCAAAGGAGGTGACGGCATTGGCCATTCAATGGTTTCCTGGTCATATGACGAGGGCTAGACGGCAAATCGAGGATAAGCTGAAGCTGATTGATGTTGCAATAGAACTGCTTGATTCCCGTCTGCCGATCTCGAGCCGTAATCCGATGATTGACGATATTTTGCGGGACAAGCCAAGGCTGATTATTCTAAACAAAGCAGATCTGGCCGATCCGGAAGCTACACGCAAGTGGCTGGCTTATTTCAAGCAGCAGGGTCATGTTGCCTATCCGGTAGATGCTTCTACTGGCACCGGGATAAAAGAGATTCCCGAGCAGGTGAAGCTGCTGCTGAAGGACAAGATCGACCGGCAAATTGCCAAGGGCATGAATCCGCGTGCGATGCGGGCACTGATTGTGGGCATTCCCAACGTAGGCAAATCGACTCTCATTAACCGGATGGCTGGAAAAAATATTGCGATTACCGGTGACCGTCCGGGGGTTACCAAGGGCCAGCAATGGATTAAGACTGGCGGTAGTCTGGAACTGCTGGATACGCCGGGGATTCTCTGGCCGAAGTTCGAGGACCAGACGGTAGGCTATAAGCTGGCAGTAACCGGGGCCATTAAGGAAGAGATCCTGAATATTGAGGATATCGCTTATTATGCGGTGAAGTATCTGGTGAAGGATTACGGAAGCCGGTTCCAGGAACGCTTCGATATCAATAAGCTGCCGGAGGACTTAGAGAACCCGGACGAAATCGTGGCCGTTATGGAAGCAGTCGGGCGTAAGCGCGGTTGTCTGATGAGCGGCGGCCGGGTGGATCTGGAGAAGGCTTCACGCGCGCTGCTGCATGAGCTTCGTGCAGGGAAGCTTGGACGTTTCACGCTGGAGACACCTGAATAGTAGAATACTGTATGGAATGGAAGAGCCATCCGTGAATGTGGGGTGGCTCTTTTTTGCGTGTAGAGGGTTGGGGAGAAAGAGCTGGAAGGCGATAGAAGGTGCTGGGAAGTGTGAGAAGGAGCGAAAAGACGTCGGAAGTATGGGGGGGGTGGAGGCAAAAGGGGATGCGCGAAGTTATGTTGTAAGAATTGCAACTCTTCTCTATTGATATGATACAGTGTAACAGAATTGTTGTAGGAAATGCAGGAATGTCCTCGTTTGGGCTATTTAGGGGAAGAGAAATGCTGTTATTCATACAACTTTTTTGGATTTACGCAGTATTAATGAAGGGATTGTTGTATTTAGTGCAGAATTTTAAGATTCGGAGACTGGGATTGTATGGAAATGGGTAAGTCCTGAAGTATCTTTGGGATTCGCGGTAAGTCATATATTCGCTGGTTGATCATAGATGTAGCTTATTTTAATTTTAGTGGGCAGGTGGAGAGATGATGAGTGAGATAGATATGCTTGGGTACGAAAAAGAAGGCTGGGGGCAATCCTTCCGTCACATCGCAGGTGTGGATGAAGTGGGGCGGGGTTGTTTGTTCGGAGATGTGGTGGCTGCAGCGGTAATTTTGCCGGTGGGGCTGATTATTGAGGGTGTGGATGACTCGAAGAAGCTGACGGCCAAAAAGCGGGATGCTCTGTATGAGACCATTATGGAGCAGGCGCTGGCGGTAAGCTTAGGGCATGTGGAGGCGGCGGTAATCGATGAAATTAACATTAAGCAGGCTTCGCGTCTGGCGATGCGCCTAGCGGTAGAAGGATTAAGCCAGCAGCCGGACTATATGCTGATTGATGCGGAGAAGGTGGACCTGCCCTTGCCGCAGCGTGCCATCATTAAAGGGGATGCCAACAGCCAGTCGATTGCTGCCGCATCCATTGTAGCCAAGGTGACACGTGACCGGCTCTGTGAGGGCTTGTGGGAGGAGCTATACCCGGATTACGGGATCAAAGTACATAAAGGATATGCTACCAAGCTGCACCGTGAACAGATCAAGGCACTGGGTGTAACTCCGATGCACCGGCGCAGCTTCATCGGCAATATTCTTGCCGAGCAGGAACAGTTGTCTTTATTCTAAAAATATAAGAATGTATAGTTTCACATCTACATTATCCTTCTATTTCTCGCTGAAACGGTGCCGTCCTCTAAAAGGATGGCATAGCAGTTTCCACTTGGCGTATCATCCCGATAATCACAATTGAAGACGAAATACCGATATAAATAGAAAGAAGGGAGGCGGACAACATGAACATCGGATCACTGGTTCGCGGTTTGCTTGGCGACAGCAAGGCTGGGGAGGCCAAATCTGTAGAGCTTAAGGAAGGTCAGGTTGTTCGCGGCGTTGTGCTAAGCGTATCCGATTCCGGAAAAGAAGCGGTGGTGCAGATTCAGGGAACGCCGGTACGGGCTGAACTGGAAACACCGCTGGCAGCCGGTCAGACGTTGAACCTGCAGGTGGGTGCACCAGGAGAAGGCGGCTTGCCGGTGCTTAAGCCGGTCTCTCTGGGGGAGGCGGCTATGGTCTCGCCGCAGAGTATGGGCGAGGCGCTGGAGTCGCTTGGACTTGCCAATTCCAAGGCGGGACGGGAGATTGTTCAAGCGATGCAAGCCGGAGGGCTGGCCTTCACCAAGGAGACTGCAGCGAAGCTGGATGCAGTCATGAATGCCAAGCCTCCAGGTGTCCCTGCTTCAGAGTGGCTGGAGGCGGCTGTAATCTCAGTGAAGCGCGGCTTGCCTGTAACGGCTGAGACGGTGAAAGGGCTGCAGCAGGCTGTATTCGGACCGAAGCTGCATGATCTGCTGGCGAAGCTGGAGACTGCGCTGAACGTCTGGGTGCAGCAAGGAGCGGACGGTGACGGATCAGGTCAAGGAGCGGGGAATAGCAGACCTGCGGGAGGGCTGCTGACAGGCGGAGCGAATGCCGGTCTGCCTGGTAATACTCCAGCAGCCGGTGCTCTTCCGGGAGGGGCTGCCGGGGTGAATACTCAGGCAGGAGTAACCGGTAATGCGGGTACTTCGCAAGCTGCTGGCAGTGCCAATGGACAAGCTGCATTAGTACCGGCGGGAGATTCGGAGCCGGCAGGAAGCGGGAATGCGGTTGGAGCGCGAGAAGGTGCGGGTGCTGTAGCGGGAACGCGTGGTGAAGGAGCGGGGAACGCGGCAGGGGCGCGTGAAGGAGCGGGTGCTGTAGCGGGAACGCGTGGTGAAGGAGCGGGGAACGCGGCAGGGGCGCGTGAAGGTGCGGGAATTGCAGCAGCAGCGCGCGAAGGTGCGGGAATCGCAGTTGGAGCGCGTGACGGCGCTGGGAACGCAGCTGGAGCGCGTGAAAGCGCAGGGAACGTGGCAGGAACGCGTGGCGAAGGAGCGGGGAACGCAGCTGGAGTGCGAGAAAGCGCAGGAAACGCGGCAGGGGCGCGCGAAGGTGCGGGAATCGCAGCTGGAGTGCGAGAAAGCGCAGGGAACGCGGCAGGGGCGCGCGAAGGTGCGGGAATCGCAGCTGGAGTACGAGAAAGCGCAGGGAACGCGGCAGGAACGCGTGAAGGTGCGGGAATCGCAGCTGGGGTGCGTGAGGGCGCGGGCGTTGCCGCGCAGGCGCAGAGCGCTGCGGGGCCTGCCCTGCTCGCGAAGCTGCAGGGCGTGCTCTCCGAGCTGCGCGGCACTCTGCCGCAGCTCGCCGAAGCGCCGCCCGCCTCCGGCGCGGCGGGCGGCAGTGCAGCCCCTGCGGCTGCGCCGCCGCAGGGGGAACCCGCCGCCACCCAGGGGACAGACCCCTGGGTGGGGCGGATCTTGAAGCTGCTCGGTGCGGAGCACGAGCAGCAGATCCTGCGCGGCGGCGGGGCGCATACCGCCGCCGCGCAGGCAGCGTCCGGCGGCGCAGAAGATGCCGCCGGTACGCTCAAGGGCGTGCTGCTGCAGGTACTGGGCAGCAGCGAGACCCCGCCCGCGGTGAAGGAAGCCGCGGGCCAGCTGGTGCAGCAGCTGACAGGCCAGCAGCTGCTGCTGAATACAGACCGCACCGCGCCGTTCGCGCAGGTGACGATGTTCCTGCCGCTGCATGGTCCGGATGGCCGGGAGACGGCCTCCGTCCAGATCCAGTCACGGCGCGGCAGCAAAGGGGAACTCGACGCGGCGAATTGCCGCTTGTGGTTCGATCTGGACATGAAGCAGCTCGGCCAGACGATGGTCGATGTACAGGTGGTCGACCGCATCGTCAGCCTGAAGCTGCATAACGATGAACCATGGGTACTGGAGCTGCTGGAGGGCCGCCGCGAGGAGATGAAAGCGGCGGTAGAAGGCATAGGTTATCAGCTGTCCAGCCTGCGTACGGAGGCATTGCCGGAACGGAGTGTGGCCGCTGCTGCGGTGAAGCCGTCCGATTATGCTCCTCAGGAGTACAAAGGAGTGGATTACCGCATATGAGTGAGTCTGAGCAGAAGGTTCCGCAGAACCTCAAGAAGGCAGTGGCGCTCAAATATATTCCGGGCCAGAGCGAAGCGCCGGTGGTTGTCGCTAAGGGGCAAGGCTCGGTTGCAGACATCATCCTGCAAAAGGCAAAGGAAAACGGAGTAGCGGTGCAGGAGGATGCGGCGCTGGTAGAGGTGCTGTCGAAGCTGGATCTCGACCAGCAGATTCCGCCTCAGCTCTATCAGCTGGTGGCTGAAATTCTCAGCTATGTATACCAGAGTGACCGGACAGCTGGTGAACGGAGACAGAAGTGAGCCATAACGGAGACGGCAGAACCTACACCCGTCAGGAGAAAGGCGCTGCTGCCGAGCAGGCGGCCCGAATGTATCTGACTTCGCGGGGCTACCTCATCCGGGATTATAACTGGCGCTGCCGCAGCGGAGAGCTGGATATTATCGCGGAGTATGAAGGCGCTCTGGTCTTCATTGAGGTGCGCAGCCGGAGCGGCTCAACCGTGCAGGGCACTGCGGAGGAATCGGTTGATGCACGCAAAATCCGTCAGGTGAGAGAGACAGCCCGGGTCTACCTGCACATGCAGGGACTGCAGCCGGCTGCGATTGCCTTCGATGTGATCGCTGTACAGCTTCAGCCGGATTTAAGCATCGCCTCCCTGCGCCATCTCCGGGAAGCCTTTTAGCTGTCTCTGTTTTGCAAAAACAGGTTAGAATTTAACAATTATCCTTGACAGATGCCGGACTTCATGGGTCATTTCTCAAAAGAAGTGGGTAAACATTAGTGTAACTTTTAATGCCACCATGAGGAGGGCTGCCGGAATGAGGAATCAATCAATGAATATACAGGTAAGCTTTACTTGCCAAAATTGTGAGCATAATATAGTAGCGGAACTTGGCGCAGAGCCCTTATCCGTTGTATGCTGCAGTAATTGTAATAAGACATTCACCGTTATGCGGCCTGCAATAGCGGAAGAGATATTGATTGACTGGGAGAATGAAGCGTTATTCCACAAGATGCGTGCTGAGAAAACCCAAGACAGCAACAGCAGCCTCTTGTCACTGGTCATCAATGTGATTGAGCTGCTGACCTGGCGCGACAAGGGTAACGGGCAAGTGGAGGCCATTAAGGAAATGCGCAAATGGCTGATCGAGCATGAGGAAGGTCCGCCGGTGGCGGAATTAATACAAATGGATGTGAACCGGCGCGGAGCCAAACGGAAGTGGAATGAATAAGCAACAGGCACTTAGCGAAAGCGGGGAGCGATCTTGTCCAACGAATTTTTTACCTCAGATCATCATTTTGGCCATAAGCTGATCATTGATTTTGAATCGCGGCCTTTTGCCAGTGCGGAAGAGATGGACAAGGTGATGGTTGCGAACTGGAATGCAGTCGTAAGAGAGGAGGACACGGTTTTTCATCTGGGGGACTTTTCTTTCAGGAATCAAGAGGAGACCCGGAGCATTGTGGCTGCCCTGAACGGGTACAAAATACTGATTCTTGGCAATCATGACCGTGGACGCGGACGGGGCTGGTGGCTGGAAGCCGGATTTGATGAGGTCAGTGAGTATCCGCTGATATACAAGGAGTTTTTTCTGCTCTCGCATGAGCCGATGTATATGAACAAGCATATGCCTTACGTGAATGTGCACGGTCATATTCATGGACAGAAATATGAGGGCAATCATCACTTTAATATTTGTGTGGAGCACTGGAATTACACCCCGCTGTCCTTTGAACAGATAAGGGATTCGGTGGTAGCCAGTGAAGAAGGCTGAATAAAATGATTCTTTGGTCGTAGTTGCATATTTATGCAAGACGATTGAAAACCGATTTTTATGCAGCGCTATATGCGCAATAACCTTGCATGTTGTGTAGGGTTTTAGGTATACTGAGTGTAATTGAGCTTACGGAAAAAGAGGAAGCACCTTTTTTCCTGGAAACGAACGCCCGTTGCGGGTGTATTTCTGGAGAAGAGGTGCTTATTTGTGTACGGAAAAATGCATAGCGCATGCCTGTATGGCATTGAAGGTGTAATGATCGGAGTGGAGGTGGATCTGGCTAACGGCTTGCCGCAGACCCATATTATCGGCCTGCCGGATTCAGCAGTCAGGGAAGCGGTGGAGCGGGTACGGTCCGCCGTCAAGAATTGCGGTTACAGCTATCCCCAACAGCGGGTGACGATTAATCTGGCCCCGGCGGATCTGCGCAAGGAGGGCTCGGCATTTGATCTGGCGATCGCCCTGGGGATACTGACAACCAGCGGCCAGCTTGTTATGCCGGAAGCCGGGCAGATGCTGCTGATTGGTGAGCTTGCGCTCGACGGAAGTCTGCGGCCGGTAAATGGGGTATTATCCATGGCCCAGGCTGCGCGGCAGGCCGGGATTCATGCTGTTCTGGTGCCGCCCGGCAATGCGGCTGAAGCTGCGTTGATCGCGGGAATGAAGGTGTACACTGCCGGGCATTTGCGGGAGCTGCCTCAGCCCGGTCAGCTTCCTCCGCCGAATCCGGTTGAACAGTCTGAAGCAGCCGGATCAGACTTGCCCTTGCCGCAGGCTGATTTACCGTTTCCGGTATCGGTATCTGTAAGCGCTGATGCGACCTCCAGGAAGCGTCCGCCCGTTCTGGCGTTGTCCCTGGACCATTTGAGATACCATTCTGAGCCAGCGGAGAATATTCCCTCCCTGCTTGGGGTGAAGCAGCTTATGGATGAAGATTACAGCGATGTTATCGGCCAGAATCATGTGAAGCGTGCCCTTACGATTGCGGCAGCGGGAATGCACAATATTATTCTGATCGGCCCTCCAGGTACGGGCAAGACGATGCTGATTAAGCGGTTACCCGGAATTCTTCCCGATCTTAATGATCAAGAATCGCTTGAAGTGATGAAGATATTCAGTGCTGCCGGGAAGCTTAGGGACGGCGGAGGCGGCTTGCTGCGCGAGCGTCCGTTTCGTTCACCGCATCATACCATCTCGGCAGCCGGATTGATCGGCGGGGGCGGAATTCCGAAGCCGGGGGAGGTTAGTCTCGCGCACCGCGGCATTCTCTTCCTGGACGAGCTGCCCGAGTTCTCCCGGACCGTGCTTGAAGTGCTCCGCCAGCCGCTGGAAGATGGAATTGTCACCATCAGCCGGGCGCGGGCATCCTTCACTTTTCCTGCCCAGTTCCTGCTCGCTTGCTCCATGAATCCCTGCATGTGCGGGTTTCTGGGCAATGGCAGTGCAGAGCAGCGGTGCAGCTGCAGTCCGGCCAAAATCGCCCAGTACCGGGGCAAAATCTCGGGCCCGCTGCTGGACCGGATGGATATGCAGGTTGATGTGCCGCGTCCAAGAGCAGGCGACAGGAGTGTACCTCCGGTCTCGACGGCACAGATGCGTTCTGAGGTTCTGCGGGCTCAGGCGATTCAGGCGGAGCGATATAAGACTCTGCCGATTTCCTGGAACAGCGAGCTGTCCGGGGCGGCGCTTCGCCGTTATGCTGCACTGCGGCCGGAAGAGGAGATGCTGCTCAGCAGTATTCTCGAGAGTCTCGGACTCAGCATGCGGGCGCATGACCGGATTATTAAGCTGGCCCGCACGATTGCCGATCTGGAAGCAGCGGAGAAGATTGGCGCTGACCATCTGGCCGAAGCGGTCCAATACCGCAATCTGGACAGGCAGGTCATGGTGGAGGAGGAAGCCTGACACGCCAAAACCCCCGTCCGGGGCCGCCGGACAGGGGTTGGATGCTGAAACGGTACTATCCTTAAAAAGGACGGCAATGCCGTTTCTACTTGTGAAGCTATTCTTACAGCACGTTCAATTCTACTTCGATGTTACCACGGGTAGCACGGGAGTAAGGACATGCGCCATGAGCTTCTTGTACCAGCCGTTCAGCGGTCTCGCGGTCAACACCCTTGACCAGAACATCCATCTTCACGGCAATGCCGAAGCCGCCGTCTTCCACTTTACCGAAGCTGACGGTAGCCGTTACTTCAGAGCCTTCAATCTTTACCTTGCCCATACGTGCAACCATGTTCAGCGCGCTGTCGAAGCAAGCGGAATATCCGGCTGCGAACAGCTGCTCAGGATTCGTGCCTTCACCGCCGGCGCCGCCCATTTCGCGTGGTGTGCTGATCGCAAGATTCAATTTAGGGCTGTCGGATTCGATAGAACCCTGTCTGCCGCCTACGGCTTTTACTGTTGTTTCGTACATTTTCTGTTGGATGGTCATCATATTAAATCGCTCCCGTTCGTTTTCAAATTGTATTGTACACAACTTAATTTAACACAATTAAAATAAAAGTCAATCTATTTTCCACTATTAACATGATATTATGGATGAATTGTGATAAACTAATGTCACAAAGGCAGGTGAAGAAGAAATGCAAAAAGAATCCACTACAACCCCTGAGCTTATGCTGGAGAACCAGCTCTGCTTTACGATTTATGCCTGTTCACGTGAATTTACGAAGCTATACCAGCCTCATCTGGATAAGATCGGATTAACGTATTCGCAGTATCTGGTTATGCTGGTCCTGTGGGAGAGACAGCAATGTACAGTCAAGGAGCTGGGTGAAGCACTGTTCCTCGATTCAGGCACACTGACTCCGCTGCTCAAGCGGCTGCAGGCTGCAGGACTAATTTTGCGTGAACGTTCTTTGCAGGATGAGCGGAAGGTGCTGATATCATTAACACCCCAAGGCTTGTCGCTGCAGCAGAATGCTATGGACATTCCCGGCAAAATGGTAGAAGGTACGAAACTCTCCCCGGTAGAGTTCATAGATTTGCTGGGACAGTTCAAAAATCTCTTGGACCGGGTGCACGAAGCTAACATTAGCAATTCGAAATCGTAGTCTCACTCACATATAAAGGTATAGGTTTCGCCGTCCTGAATAAGGGCGGTAAAGCCGTTTCAGCATGGATGTCAATGCAATCGTTCGCATTCCGGCATGAAACCGAGCGAAAATGTATGTATAAATAGTGAAAGTTTTTAAGGAAAGCGTTTTTAAAACATGTTACAATATTCTGGGTTTCACATTCTGGCATATAGGTAATTATAGATATCACTATGTGATAGGAACTATATGCTACTGGCAGAGGACCGTACCGTTTGCAGCATATGCTTCAGGCGCAGGCGCTCTGCTTGTACCGGGATATTGCCGGTTAACAACCGGTCTGGACCCGGCTTTGGACAATCAAAACGGAATGCGGAATGACCGCAGGCTGCCTGCACAGGTCACCGCAACACTTTAGGAGGCTTCCGGAATGAATATCCACGAGTATCAGGGAAAAGAAGTACTTAAGAAGTATGGCGTAGCCGTACCGAACGGAAAAGTTGCTTATACAGTGGACGAAGCAGTGGAAGCTGCCGCAGCGCTGGGTACACCTGTGGTTGTAGTCAAAGCGCAGATTCATGCTGGCGGACGCGGCAAAGCCGGCGGCGTCAAGGTGGCGAAGAACAGTGATGAGGTCCGCAGCTTTGCGTCCGAGATCCTCGGCAAGACACTGGTGACCCATCAGACGGGACCCGAAGGCAAGGTAGTGAAGCGGCTGCTGATTGAAGAAGGCTGTCAGATTGTCAAAGAATATTATATCGGTCTGGTTGTGGACCGCGCTTCCGGACGGGTCGTCATGATGGCATCCGAAGAGGGCGGGACGGAGATTGAAGAGGTGGCGGCTACACATCCCGAGAAGATTTTCAAGGAAATCGTTGATCCGGCGGTGGGGCTTCAGACCTTCCAGGCGCGTAAACTGGCTTACAGCATTGCCATTCCTCCCGAACTGGTGAACAAAGCGGTCAAGTTCATGCAAGCGCTATATCTGGCTTTTGTGGATAAAGATTGCTCAATTGCGGAGATCAACCCGCTGGTCGTTACTGCAGACGGTAATGTGATGGCGCTTGATGCCAAGCTTAACTTCGATTCCAACAGTCTGTTCCGCCACAAGGATATCCTGGAGCTGCGTGATCTGGACGAAGAGGATGCCAAAGAAATCGAAGCGTCCAAATTCGACCTCAGCTACATCGCACTTGACGGCAACATCGGCTGTATGGTGAACGGGGCGGGCCTGGCGATGGCGACTATGGACATCATTAAATATTATGGCGGCGAACCGGCCAACTTCCTGGATGTAGGGGGCGGTGCGACGACTGAGAAGGTAACGGAGGCTTTCAAAATCATCCTGTCCGATGACAAGGTGAACGGTATCTTTGTTAATATTTTCGGCGGTATTATGCGTTGTGATGTCATCGCTACCGGTGTAGTCGAAGCGGCAAGACAGCTTGGCTTAACCAAGCCGCTGGTCGTACGTCTTGAGGGCACGAATGTGGCACTGGGCAAGGAGATTCTCGCCGGCTCCGGACTGAATATCGTTGCTGCTGATTCCATGGCGGACGGTGCCCGCAAAATCGTTGCTCTGGTGTAATATTCGACAATAAAAGTGAGGATGTGACCTATCGCATGAGCATTCTTGTAGATAAAAATACGAAAGTCATTACCCAGGGAATTACCGGCGCTACGGGTTTATTTCATACAAAAGGTGCGCTGGACTACGGAACACAGATGGTTGGCGGTGTAACTCCGGGCAAGGGGGGGACTACGGTTCAGATTACCCTGGACAACGGCACGGAGAAAAGTCTGCCTGTCTTCGACACGGTTGTTGCCGCCAAAGCAGCCACTGGTGCAACTGCAAGTGTCATTTACGTACCGCCTGCTTTTGCCGCAGATTCGATTATGGAAGCGGTGGATGCGGAGATGGACCTGGTCATTTGTATCACAGAAGGCATTCCGGTGCTTGATATGGTCAAAGTGTCCAGATACATGGAGGGCCGCTCCACGGTGCTGATCGGTCCCAACTGTCCGGGTGTCATCACACCTGGAGAATGCAAAATCGGCATTATGCCGGGTTATATTCATAAGCCGGGGTATGTCGGTGTAGTCTCCCGAAGCGGAACCTTGACCTATGAGGCCGTACATCAGCTGACGGAGCGCGGAATCGGCCAATCCTCAGCGGTAGGCATCGGGGGCGACCCGGTGAAGGGTTCGGAGTTTATCGACATCCTGAAGCTTTTCAATGAAGATCCGGGCACCAAGGCTGTCATTATGATCGGTGAGATCGGCGGGACGGCGGAGGAAGAAGCTGCACTGTGGATCAAAGAGAACATGACCAAGCCTGTAGTGGGCTTCATCGGCGGGGTTACGGCACCTCCAGGCAAACGGATGGGTCACGCGGGAGCAATCATTTCAGGTGGTAAAGGGACGGCGAGCGAGAAGATCGCTGTGCTGGAGTCCTGCGGCATTAAGGTAGCGCCAACACCTGCTGAAATGGGCTCTACTCTTGTCAGCGTGCTTGAGGAACGCGGCATCCTGAATGCCTTCACGACCCACTAGAGCGTTTCTTACGCTAGTTCAAAATGTTTTGGGTTCCCCGCAAAGTACCTGAGTTATCATCGAAGCTAAATCTCCACTTTGTGGGGTTGTTTTGTCACAGCTTTTCCTGCTGAAGCAGGTATAATGTATATCGAAGGTAAGCAACCTTTTGTCCCGGATGACGCGGATGAAAGGTTGCTTTTTTTGGTTTAAGACAATTTTGTTTAAGACAATATGGAAGGCTGGACCTTCCGCATGGGGAGAGAATACATATGGAAATTCGGGAGCTGTTGTTCGGTCTGCATGAGATGGAAGGGATCGGCTGGAAAAGTATCGACAAGATCCGCCGGGCGGGTCTTTTGACGAATGCTGTCTTCTCCTGTTCTGCTGAGGAGTGGGAGCGGGCTGGAATCAGCGGTGTAATATCCGCCCGGCTGGCGGCAGACTTCAACGAAGCATGGGTGCAGAGGCGCCTCTCTTTAATGGAAGAAAGCGGTGTAGCGATGGTCACTATTCTGGATGATCACTACCCTGTACAGCTGAGGGAAACCCCTCAGCCGCCTTGGGTATTGTACTACCGTGGCCGTTTGGAGCTGGCTTCCCGTCCCTCTGTTGCTATGGTGGGGACCCGGGTGCCTACCGCTTATGGGCGCAAGGTGGGGGAGATGCTGGCGGGACAGCTAAGTGCAGCCGGTCTCACGGTTGTAAGCGGCCTGGCGAGGGGGATTGACAGTGTCTGTCATGAAGCAGCGCTAGGCGGTGCAGGAGGGACCATTGCGGTGGTGGCAACCGGATTGGATAAGGTCTATCCTCCGGATAACCGTGAACTGGAGCGGCAGATTTCGCGGAACGGGCTGGTGCTTAGCGAATATCCTATCGGAACTCCGAGTCATCCCGGATTATTCCCGCAGCGCAACCGGATTATCGCCGGCTTGTCGCTGGGAACACTGGTGGTGGAGGCAGACAGCCGCAGCGGGTCCCTGATCACCGCCGATGCTGCGCTTGAAGCAGGCCGGGATGTGTTTGCCGTGCCGGGGCCGCTGACCTCTCCCAAGAGCAGAGGGGCACTGGAGCTGATTAAGCAAGGTGCGAAGCTGGTAACCTGCGCCTCAGATATTGTGGAAGAATACGTCTCCTGCCTGCCTTCCAAGGGGGCTGCATCTGCTTCAGCAGGAGCAGTAGAGCAGGAGAGTCCAGCCGGTCTGATGGAAAAGAAATTGACAAGTGAGGAGCTGCACCTTTACCATATACTGCATCAAGGCCCGTTTACACTCGATGAGCTGCTCACGTCAACGAGGTGGGATTTTGGACATTTGCATTCAGTTCTGTTATCTTTAATCATAAAAAAAGCGGTAACACAATTACCGGGTGCAATTTATAAGGTAATTTAATATAGAAGTAACTGTGGTAAGCATAGACTTTCTGGTACAGCCGGGTCCGAGGACTGGTTCAGGAGGTGATCTGCTTACGAACTTTTGGGAGGAAAACCTATGGCAGATGCGTTGGTTATTGTAGAATCACCATCAAAAGCGAAAACGATTGGTAAATATCTGGGCAGCAAATATATTGTTAAGGCATCAATGGGGCATATCATAGATTTGCCAAAAAGTCAGATCGGTGTGGATGTGGAGAATCAGTTTAATCCCAAATATATAACGATCCGCGGCAAGGGCTCTATCTTGAAGGAACTTAAGGATGCCAGCAAAAAAGTGAAAAAAGTCTATCTCGCAGCTGACCCGGACCGCGAAGGGGAAGCTATTGCCTGGCATTTGGCAAATGCGCTGAATTTGGACAACACACAGGAATGCCGCGTGGTCTTCAATGAAATTACCAAGCAGGCGGTGAAGGATGCCTTCAAGACACCGCGCAAGATTAATATGGATCTGGTGAACGCCCAGCAGGCACGGCGGATTCTGGACCGGCTTGTCGGTTACAAGATTAGCCCTCTATTATGGAAGAAAGTCAAAAAAGGCCTCTCCGCCGGACGGGTACAATCGGTAGCGGTCAAGATTGTTATGGACCGGGAGAATGAAATTTCTGAATTCATTCCTACAGAATACTGGAGCATTACTGCCCGGCTAGCGATTCGGGATTCTGAATTCGAAGCCAAGTTCCACCGGCTGAACGGCGAGAAGAAGGAACTGGGTCAAGAGAGCGATGTGCAGGAAGTGCTGGAAGCGATTAAGAACGCGGCCTTCCAGGTCAAAGAAGTGAAAGAGAAGGAGAGACAGCGGCATCCATCCGCTCCGTTCACGACAAGCTCACTGCAGCAGGAGGCTGCCCGTAAGCTGGGCTTCCGCGCGTCCAAGACGATGTCTGTTGCACAGCAGCTCTATGAGGGAGTGGAGCTGGGCAAGGAAGGCACTGTCGGGTTAATCACTTATATGCGTACAGATTCCACGCGTATATCCACTACGGCCCAGGATGAAGCCAAGGAGCTGATCCAATCCAAATACGGTGAGAAGTTCATTCCCGAGACGCCGCGTCAATATTCCAAGAAGGCTGCGGGCGCCCAGGACGCGCATGAAGCGATTCGTCCGACCTCTGCACTGCGTGAGCCGGATACGGTCAAGGAATTCATGAGCCGTGATCAATTCCGGTTGTATAAGCTGGTATGGGAGCGTTTTGTGTCCAGTCAGATGTCTTCCGCGCTGCTGGATACGTTGTCGGTAGATATTACAGCCGGTACAGCGATATTCAGAGCGGTAGGGTCCAAGGTCTCGTTCCCGGGCTTCATGAAGGTGTATGTGGAAGGGAATGACGACGGCACAACAGACGAAGAGAAGTTCCTGCCGCAGCTGAAGGCGGGCGATGAGCTTGAGAAGCGCGAGATTGAGCCGAAGCAGCATTTCACCCAGCCGCCGCCAAGATATACAGAAGCCCGTCTCGTCAAGACGCTTGAGGAACTGGGTATAGGCCGTCCAAGTACGTATGCTCCGACCCTGGAGACGATCCAGAAGCGCGGGTATGTGGCGATTGAAGAGAAGAAGTTCATGCCGACTGAGCTTGGAGAACTAATCATAGAGCAAATGGAAGAGTTCTTCCCGGAAATTCTCAATGTGGAATTCACCGCCCATATGGAAGGGGACCTTGACCATGTGGAGGAAGGTGCGGAGGATTGGGTGAAGGTGCTGGCCCAGTTCTATGAATCCTTTGAGAAAAGACTCCTATATGCGGAAGAAGAAATGAAGGAAATCGAGATTGAAGATGAAGTCTCCGATGAGCTGTGTGAGAAATGCGGCAAGCCGATGGTCTATAAGCTGGGCCGGTTCGGCAAATTCCTGGCCTGCTCCGGATTTCCGGAATGCCGCAACACCAAGCCGATCATTAAGGATATCGGTGTAAGCTGTCCGAAATGCCATGAAGGCAAGGTAGTGGAGCGGCGCAGCAAGAAGGGGCGTGTCTTCTACGGCTGCGACCAATATCCGGGCTGTGACTTTGTCTCCTGGGATAAGCCGTCAGTGAAGCCATGTCCGGCTTGCGGCTCCTGGATGATAGAGAAGCGCAACAAGCAGGGAACCAAGCTGCAGTGCACTTCATGTGATCATACAGAGGCTGTAATCGAAAGCGATGAGTTAGCAGAATAATAGGGCTACAGGAGGAACGGAAATTGACAGAAAAAGCACAAGTAACCGTTATCGGAGCAGGTCTGGCCGGAAGTGAAGCTGCCTGGCAGATCGCTTCGCGCGGTGTTCCGGTCAGATTGTATGAGATGCGTCCTGTCGTGAAGACACCGGCGCATCATACAGATCAGTTCGCCGAGCTGGTCTGCAGCAACTCATTGCGGGCGAATGGCCTCGGAAATGCAGTGGGTGTACTAAAAGAAGAAATGCGGCGCCTGGGCTCCCTGGTACTGGGTGCAGCCGACAGGCATGCCGTTCCGGCGGGAGGCGCTCTTGCTGTTGACCGGGACGGATTCTCCGGTGAAATCACGTCCATGCTGCATAACCACCCTCTGGTGGAAGTCATAAACGAGGAACTTACGCATATACCGGAGGAAGGGATTGTTGTTATTGCCACCGGGCCGCTGACTTCACCCTCCCTGTCCTCGGAGATCAAGGGACTGCTTGGCGAAGAGTATTTTTATTTCTATGATGCAGCGGCTCCGATTGTAGAGAAAGACAGCATCGATATGAGCAAGGTCTATCTGGCCTCCCGCTATGATAAAGGCGAAGCCGCCTATCTGAACTGTCCGATGACGGAAGAGGAATTCGATATTTTTTATGATGCGCTGATCTCGGCTGAGACGGCTGCACTCAAAGATTTTGAGAAAGAGATTTACTTTGAAGGCTGTATGCCGATTGAAATTATGATGAGACGCGGCAAGCAGACGGCACTGTTCGGCCCTATGAAGCCTGTAGGACTGATGAATCCTCATACAGGCAAGCTGCCTTACGCGGTTGTGCAACTTCGTCAGGATAATGCTGCCGGTACGCTGTATAATCTGGTTGGCTTCCAGACCCATCTGAAGTGGGGAGAGCAAAAACGCGTATTCTCACTCATTCCGGGCCTGGAGCAAGCGGAATATGTGCGTTATGGGGTCATGCACCGCAATACCTTCATTAATTCCCCCAAGCTGCTGCAGCCCACTTACCAGATGAAGGGCCGGGAGAGACTGTATTTTGCCGGCCAGATGACCGGGGTGGAAGGGTATGTAGAATCTGCGGCTTCCGGTATGATCGCCGGTATGAACGCAGCGAGAGCAGCGCTTGGCGAAGAGAGCCTGATCTTCCCCGAGGATACGGTGCTGGGCAGCATGCCCGCCTATATTACTTCGGCAGATCCTGAACACTTCCAGCCGATGAATGCCAATTTTGGCCTGCTGCCGAAGCTTGAGACGCGGTTCCGCAGCAAAAAAGAGAAGAATGAACGTCTGGCTTACCGGGCGCTCGACAGCCTTGCTGCTTATGCTGCAGCCCATGAATTGAAGTATGCTGAGCCGGAGCCGGTGGATGCTGATCCGGCAGAAGCGGATAGTTCTGCACAACCGGCACAATAGGTTCAGACCTGCATTACCTAATCTGAGGAGGGTGCCCATCATGTTACCCAGCTTTCATGCAACTACGATTTGTGCGGTAAGACATAACGGCCATGCGGCGATTGCCGGTGACGGCCAGGTTACATTCGGAGAGAGTGTCATTATGAAGACGACGGCCAAGAAGGTCCGCCGCCTGTACAGAGGTCAGGTCATTGCCGGGTTCGCAGGCTCCGTTGCTGATGCGATTACGCTGTTCGAGAAGTTCGAGGGGAAGCTTGAGGAGCACCATGGCAATCTGCAGCGGGCAGCGGTGGAGCTGGCCAAGGATTGGCGCCAGGACCGCATTCTGCGCAAGCTGGAAGCGCTCATGATTGTAATGGATAAGGAAGGCATGCTGCTGATCTCCGGCAATGGTGAAATTATCGAGCCGGATGATGATGTACTGGCGATCGGCTCCGGCGGTAACTTTGCGCTGGCTTCCGGGCGGGCGCTCAAGCGCCATGCCTCCCATCTGGGTGCCGGTGACATTGCCAGAGAAGCGCTGCAAATTGCCTCCGAGATCTGTGTATATACCAATTCCAATATTATTGTCGAAGAGTTATAGGCAAGGTGCCATATATAAAGGGAGGAAGTCACAATGGTGAATCAATCGCTTACGCCACGCCAGATCGTAACAGAGCTTGACAAATATATCGTAGGTCAAAAGCAGGCCAAGAAATCAGTGGCCGTTGCCCTCCGCAACCGGTATCGGCGCAGTCTGTTGTCCGAGGAGCTGCGGGATGAGGTTGTGCCAAAGAATATCCTGATGATCGGCCCTACCGGTGTAGGTAAAACAGAGATCGCCCGGCGTCTGGCTAAGCTTGTTAATGCCCCGTTTATCAAAGTCGAAGCGACCAAATTTACGGAAGTCGGCTACGTGGGGCGTGATGTGGAGTCGATGGTCCGTGATCTGGTAGAGACTTCTATCCGTATGGTGAAGCTGGAGCGCACCGAAAAGGTGAAGGACCGTGCAGAAGAGCTGGCGAATGACCGGATTGTGGCCATTCTGGTCCCTTCCTCCTCAAAGGGGAAATCGCAGCGCAATCCGTTTGAGATGATTTTTGGCGGGAACAACGGCGGGGCGGAAGAATCCAAGGAAGAGCCGGAGGACGGAAGCCTGAGCGAACGCCGCAGAGGGATCAAGTTCAAGCTGCTCGCCGGCCAGTTAGAGGATGACGTCATTGAGATTGATGTCGAGGACACGACGCCTTCGATGATGGATATGTTCGCCGGGCAGGGCAATGACCAGATGGGTATGAACATGCAGGAGATGTTCGGGAACCTGCTGCCGAAGCGTACGAAGAAGCGCAAGCTGCCGATCCGTGAAGCCCGCAAGGTGCTGATTCAGGATGAAGCGGCCAAGCTGATTGACACGGACGACATGATTCAGGAGTCGGTAGCACGCGCAGAGCAATCCGGGATTATTTTCATCGACGAGATCGACAAGGTGGCCAGCCAGGGCAAGGGCTCCGGTCCCGATGTATCCCGCGAAGGCGTGCAGCGCGATATTCTGCCCATCGTCGAGGGATCGACAGTCATGACCAAATACGGGCCTGTGAAGACAGACTACGTGCTGTTCATCGCCGCAGGCGCTTTTCATATTGCCAAGCCTTCAGATCTGATCCCTGAGCTTCAGGGGCGCTTCCCGATCCGTGTAGAGCTGAGCAGTCTGACACTTGAGGACTTTGTATCTATTCTTACGGAACCTGAGAACGCACTTACGAAACAATATGTGCATTTACTGCAGACGGAGAACATTGAAATCCAGTTCCAGAAGGAAGCCATTCAGGAAATTGCCAAGATCGCGGCCTCCGTGAATCAGAATATGGAGAACATCGGGGCACGGCGTCTTCATACGATCCTGGAAAAGCTGCTGGAGGATCTATCATTCGAGGCGCCTGAGCTGACGCTCGACACAATGGTCATCACTCCGGAGTATGTTCGCGAAAAACTGGCAGGAATCGCGCAGGACCGCGACTTAAGCCAATATATTCTGTGAGAAGGCAGAGCTATAAAATCATTAATATAGGTAATTCGAATTATGGTTATACAAATTTGATTCTAAATTCATGCATAAAAAGTTAAATAAATCTATAATAAAACATAAAATGTAATATAAAAGGAAAATAATTGTAAAAACATGCTTTAAGCCCTCTCTTTTCAGAAAAGATAGGGCTTATTTCTTATTGTAATAATATACAAATTCTAAGAGAATCAATGTATGTGAGATTGACATAAGAATCATTCATCGACATGGTTCGACTTTAAGACGAATATGTTGTGAAAAAAATGACTTTATTTGTCGAAAATAAGCAGGGATTTGAACAAAGTTGTGGAATTCTTTTCATTATGATAGGTTTGGAAGGGGGATTACTATGGGTTTGCTGAACAGTGTCAGTTTTCAAAGATTACAAGGAGGCCTAGATGCCGCCACCAAACGACAAAGTGTTCTGGCTAATAATGTAGCAAATAATGATACACCAAATTTTAAACGTTCAGATGTCAGCTTTGAGAGCTTCCTGAGAGATCAGGAGAGCGGACTTAAAGCCACGCTGGGTGCGAAAGTATCAGACTCCCGTCATTTCCGCTTCGGGACAGTGACCGGTATGCCGGCCGCTGTGGTCAGTACCGATGAGACTACATCTATGAATAACAACGGCAACAATGTGGATATGGATCGTGAACAGGCACTGAGCGCCGAGAACCAGCTGAGATACAACTCCTATGTTGAACAGCTGAACAGTCAGATCACAATGATGCGTACAGTTGTACAGGGAGGGTAATGAATAATGAACTTTGGCAGCAGCTTTGGTATTAGCGCCTCGGCTTTAACCGCCCAGCGACTGCGGATGGATGTGATCTCCTCCAATATCGCCAACGCCGAGACTACAAGAGCCTCCGTGGTGGACGGCAAAGCCGTACCTTACCGCCGTAAGCTCACAGTTCTGGAGACTACTCAGGCTGACAGCTTCGCGAATATACTAGGCTCCAAGATGAGCGGCGGCAATGATGGCGTCAAGGTGAAATCGATTATCGAGGATTCTTCTCCGCTCAAGCCGGTGTATAATCCGAGCCATCCTGATGCGGACGCTGACGGTTATGTCTATATGCCGAATGTGGATGTGACCAAGGAAATGGTAGACATGCTGTCTGCCTCCCGTTCTTACGAAGCGAATGTTACGATGCTGAATGCATCCAAATCCATGGTGACCAAGGCGCTTGAAATCGGCCGGTAGAATGAATTGACTGTCTAGGGGGAGAAGAATTGATACAGAATTTATTGATCGGGAACCAGGCGGTTCAGCCGCTGGCTATGAAGTCCGTAGCTGCAGAATCCTCAGCCGTGCAAGAGCCGGGACAGAGCTTCGGTTCATATCTGGAGAATGCGCTTAACCAGGTAGCAGATCAGGAACAGCAGGCGAAAGACATGAGTAACAAATTTGTACTGGGAGAGGTCAACATTGATGAGGCTATGATTTCGTCCCAACAGGCATTGCTGAGTTTGCAGCTGACTACACAAGTCCGGAACAAAGTGATTGAAGCCTATCAGGAAATTATGAGAACTCAAATCTAAATAATCCTAGCTACGTTTCGGATGGGGTGACACTGTGAATGAAAGATTGGCCCAGTACCGGGAGAAGATAACCCAGTATTGGAACAGATTCAGCGGTAAACAGAAGATATTATTTTTCTCCACTCTGTTTATTATCATTATAATAATCGTAGTTACGACCATGCAGTTATCGAAGGTGGAATACGAGGTTGCTTTTCAGGACCTGGACAGTACCGATTCAGCGGGAGTTATGAGTTATTTGGATACATCAGGGGTGTCTTACCGTTTAAGCCCGGATGGTAAAAGTATCTCAGTTCCCAGTACGGACGCTGCACGTATCAAGATAGCTGTTGGTTCTCAGGGAATCGTTCAGCAAGGCTCAATCGGGTACAAGGTATTCAATGAATCCTCGTCCATGATCGGTACTACAGACAGTGAATTCAATGTTAAATACAACAATGCGCTTAATGGTGAAGTTGAACAGCTGATGAGAAGGATGCAGGGGATCAAAGACGCCAAGGTTCTCATTACCCTGCCGAAGGAGACAGTATTCGCCTCACAGGAGGATCAGGAGAAAGCGCAGGCTTCCGTGGTGATGAGCTTTGATCCGGGATTCAGACCTTCCCAGGAGAATATTGACGGCTACTTCAATCTCGTGAAGACCGCTGTCCCGAATCTTCCCATCGACAACATTACAATCACCAACAACGAGGTGGAGCTGAAACCGACGGCCAAGGGCGGCCAGGCGGGGATCTCCAGCCAAGTTGAAGAGAACTTCGCACTCAAGAAGAAATTCGAAGATGATGTGAAGCGAGATGTGAAGCAATTCCTGAGTACTCTCACAGGTCCCGATAAGGTCGATGTCCTGGTGTTCTCCAAGCTTAATTTCGATAAGGAGAACAGAAAGGAAGATGTCGTAGTACCGGTGGATGCTGAGAATATGAAGGGGATTGAGATCAGCTCGCAGATTATCAGCAAAACATTCTCGGGCCAAGGGAACACTTCCGGAGGAGTCGCAGGTACAGGATCTGAAGATGTTGCAGGTTATCCTGCGGGGGCTGACACAGGTGCTTCTTCTTCTGAGGAATCATCGGAGACAAGGAACTATGAAGTTACTAGAATCACTAAAGATATTATCGCAAGTCCATATACTGTAAAAGATTTAACCATAAATGTTGCGGTTGAACCACCTGCAGGACAAACAACTTTGGACGAGGCTACTTCAGGAGCAATACAGAACATTCTGGTCAACATTGTCCGCGCGTCCCTGGCAGATTCAGGTATCACTTATACAGACGCAGACCTGACCAAAAAAGTTTCGGTATTCTCGCAACAATTTGGAGGTGCCACTGCCGAGAGCGCATCCGGCGGACTGGCAACCTGGATGATCTGGGCCATCGGTGCGGCAGCTCTGCTGGTCGGTGCAGGCGGAGGATATCTGATCTACCGCAGCCGCAAGAACAAGCAGGAGGAAGAGGTCGAAGAAGATATTCCGCTGCAGGTTCCTACCGAGTTCCCTTCAATTAATATGGATAGCGTGACGAATGAAAGTCAGGTCCGCAAGCAGCTGGAAAGTCTGGCGAAGAAGAAGCCGGATGAATTCGTAAATCTGCTCCGCACCTGGCTTGCTGAAGAACAGAGGTGAAGAGATGGCAAAAGCTAGCCAGCAGGGACTCAGCGGCCGTCAAAAGGCGGCGATCCTGCTTATCACACTAGGGCCTGAAGTATCGGCACAAATATTTAAGCATCTGCGGGATGAGGAAATCGAACAGCTGACGCTGGAAATTGCGAATGTACGCAAGGTGGACAGCGGGGAAAAAGAGTCGATTATGTCCGAATTCCATCAGATCTGTCTCGCACAGGAATATATCTCGCAGGGCGGTATCAATTACGCCAAAGAGATTCTGGAGAAAGCTCTCGGCTCGGCCAAGGCGCTCGAAGTCATCAACCGCCTGACGGCAACGCTGCAGGTAAGACCTTTCGATTTTGCCCGTAAGGCTGATCCGAACCAGATTCTCAACTTCATCCAGAACGAGAATGTACAGACTATTGCACTTGTACTCTCTTATCTGCAATTTGAACAGGCGGCCTCCATCCTGTCTTCCCTGCCTCAGGAGAAGCAGGCGGAGGTGGCCAGAAGAATAGCAATTATGGACAGCACCTCTCCAGAGGTGGTCACCCAAATCGAACGTGTACTGGAACAGAAGCTGTCTGCTACAGTCACCCAGGATTATACGAATGCAGGCGGTATCGAATCGATTGTACAGATTTTGAACGGCGTAGACCGCGGTACAGAGCGGACCATTCTGGATTCCCTGGAAATTCAGGACCCGGAGCTGGCCGAGGAAATCAAGAAGCGGATGTTCGTCTTCGAGGATATCGTCAATGTCGACAACCGCTCGATTCAGCGGATTATCAAGGATATCGACAACGCGGACCTGCAGCTTGCGCTCAAGGTGGCCAGCGAGGAAGTGCGGGATGTGATCTTCCGCAATATGTCCAAGCGTATGGCCGAGACCTTCCGCGAGGAAATGGAATACATGGGACCTGTGCGGCTGCGTGATGTGGAAGAAGCACAGACCCGCATCGTAGGCACGATCCGCAGACTCGAAGAGTCTGGTGAAATTATCATCGCCCGTGGCGGAGGAGATGACATTATTGTCTAAGCTGATCAAGCATTCTCAATATATTCCGGTAGATGTGCTGAAGCGTCTTGAACAGGCCAGGCATCATGCAGGTCTGACTGAAGAGCCGGCTCCTGAAGAGCCTCCGGGTGAAGTACACTACCAGGACCCCGCGAGAGAGGCAGCGGAGCAGTCACGCAAGCAAATGCTGAAGGATGCTCAGGAGTTCGCGGAGAGTCAAGTCCGCAGCGCCTCCGAGGAAGCGGAGAATATTGTGGAATCAGCACGGACGGAAGCTGAAGAATGGTGGCGCGAGCGTAGAGAACAAGATGAGCTGCTGATCGAAGCCGTCAAATCCGAGGGGTATCAGCAAGGGTACCAGGAAGGTCTGGCTCAAGCAGAGCAGGAGATGTCCCGGCGTCTCGCCGAGATGATGGAAGAAGCGCGGACCGTGCTTCAGGAAGCCTACCGGGCAAGAGATGTAATTATTCAGGAGGCGGAACCGTTTCTTGTAGAGCTAAGCTGCGATATTGCTGAGAAAATCGTGGACAAGCAGCTGACCGTTGAACCGCAATTTGCGATGGATTTGATCCGTAAGAACCTGGCCCGCAAACGCGAGCAGGGGCTGATCTCACTCTGTGTGTCTCCTGCACAGTTTGCTTTTGTCAATGCGGCCCGCGAAGAACTCTCGCTTGCTGTGGACTCTCAGGCTGAACTGCAGATCCTCCCGGATTCAACAGTCAGAGATCTGGGATGTGTGATCCGGTCTTCCTTCGGCAGTATCGATGCCCGGGTTGATACCCAGCTTGCCGAAATTAAAAAAGAGCTGCTAAGAATCGCTCTGGACTCGGAAGAACACGGAAATGGGGACGACGATGCTTGACAGCAGAAGATACAAAGATCAGCTGCGTAACTTCGATCCGGTAAGGATTAACGGTAAGGTTACACAGGTTATCGGGCTGATGGTGGAGTCGGAAGGGCCTGACGCCAGCATCGGTGATGTGTGCTATATCTATCCTGCCAAAGGAAGTAAGCCGCTTCAAGCAGAGGTTGTGGGGTTTCGTGATAACAAGGTGCTGTTAATGCCGCTTGGCGAACTGCAGGCCATCGGGCCTGGCTGTGATGTGGTGGGCACCGGCAAGCCGCTGAGCGTTCAAGTCGGCTCGGAGCTGCTCGGGAAGGTTCTCGACGGTCTGGGTCAGCCGCTGGACGGTTCGCTCATACCGGCCAGAATGCCGCATAGCTCCACCTTCAATATTCCGTCCAATCCGCTTAACCGCCCGCGGGTCGCCGAGCCGATCAGCATTGGAGTCCGGGCTATCGATGGACTTTTGACGATCGGCAAGGGGCAGCGTGTGGGGATTTTTGCCGGCTCGGGTGTTGGGAAGAGTACCCTGATGGGGATGATTGCCCGCAACACCTCGGCAGATGTCAATGTGATTGCGCTGATCGGTGAACGGGGCAGAGAGGTGCTTGATTTCATTGAGCGTGATCTGGGACCTGAAGGCCTTCAGCGTTCGGTAGTCATTGTGGCTACTTCCGATCAGCCTGCGCTGATCCGGATCAAGGGGGCGCTGATCGCTACTACGATTGCCGAGTACTTCCGTGACCGTGGTCTGAATGTCATGCTCATGATGGACTCGGTAACGCGTTATGCGATGGCGCAGCGCGAGGTGGGACTGGCTGTCGGTGAGCCGCCTGCGATGAGAGGGTACACACCTTCTGTGTTCGCCAGTCTGCCTAAGCTGCTGGAACGGGCCGGGACGGGTCCTACAGGCTCAATCACCGCGTTCTACACGGTGCTGGTTGACGGTGACGATATGAACGAGCCGATAGCAGACGCTGTACGCGGTATTTTGGACGGACATATTGTTCTGAACCGGAATATAGCCAACAAAGGACATTTTCCGGCGATCGATGTTCTCGCAAGCATCAGCCGGGTGATGAAGGATATCGCCCCGGAGGAGCAGATTGCAGCAGCCGAGAATGTGAAGCGCCTGATGGCGGTGTATAAGGATTCCGAGGATCTGATTAACATCGGAGCCTACCAGAGGGGCTCTAACGCACAAATCGATGAGTCGATGCATTACATCGACAGCATCTGGGATTTCACCAAGCAAAAAGTGAACGAGAAGGTAACCCTTAGCGAAGTGCAGCAGACTTTAATTTCACAGTTCTCGAGGAGTTGATTGATCATGAGATTCCATTATACTTTTCAAAAAGTGGTGGACTTGAAGGGTAACGAAAAAACACAGGCAGAGTGGATGCTCTCAAGCGCGCTCGGAGAACTGCAGGCACAGGAAAAAAGCCTTGATGAATTAATCGGCCAGCGCAGCACGCTGATGTTGTCCCTGCAAAGTGCAGCACAGCAGAAGACACCGATGGCTAAGCTTCGCGAAATGCAGGATTACGTAGATTATCTCGACAAATGCATTGCCCGCAAGCATTCCGATATCAGCCGGGCACATGTTGAGGTTCAGAATAAGCAGGATCACCTGAGTACTAAGGTTCTGGATGAGAAGGTATGGCTTAAGGCCAAAGACAAAGCACAAACCGCATTTCTGCAGAATATGAGTTTACGGGAACAAAACGAACTGGATGAGATGGCTACCGTCCGCTTCGCGATGAAATCCCTCTAACCCGGGAGGTTTCCGCCAGTGGCAAATAATCAGATGGAATTTGAAGATGAAGGGTCGGCAGGCAAATTAGAGCGTTTTTTGTTCTTGATGATTCCAATCATTTTCACGCTTGTACTGCTTGGCGTACTGCTCACCCTATTTAATATGGATATCCGTAACAACGTGCTGGCGATTGCCAACAAAATTCCTGTTATAGAGAAATGGGTGCCTGATCCGCCCCCAGACCCGGCAGCGCCGGGTGAAGCCGCAGAGAATACGCCGGCTGAGAGCAAGGAGCAAGCCGCCAGCTCCGCGAGCACGATCAAAGAGCTCAAAGCACAGCTTACCGCCCAGGAGGAGAAGCTGAAGAAGGCTGAGGAAGACAAGGCGGCGGAGACCACCAAGGCTGAAGCGCTTCAAAAGCAGGTTGAAGAGTTAAAGACTGCCGCTGAAACGGCTGCAGCCACTGAGGAAGAGGAAGATCCTTATCTGAAGAAAGTGACGGATCTGGCCAAGCTCTACGCCGGCATGAAGGCCTCCAAAGCGGCACCGATTATGGAGAATTTGACTACCGATGAGATGGTTCAAATCT
Source organism: Paenibacillus sp. FSL H8-0122 (assembly GCF_038005345.1). Classification (NCBI taxonomy): domain Bacteria; kingdom Bacillati; phylum Bacillota; class Bacilli; order Caryophanales; family Paenibacillaceae; genus Paenibacillus; species Paenibacillus sp. FSL H8-0122. The sequence continues at coordinate 2,231,753 of NZ_JBBOTB010000001.1, forward strand.
TCAGTGTCATGAGTAATGCCAGCAAAACGGCCATCCTGGAAAAAATGGATGCCAAAAAAGCGGCAGATGTCTCCATAAAGCTAAAAGAAACCACAAATTCAACCGATATGGCTATTGCAGCCCTGCAATCCCGGCTGAAGCAGGAGGCGGGTACCTCTACTCCCAAGCCTTCAGCTAATCTGGATCAGGAGAAGCTAGGCCAGACCTTTACCAGTATGCCCGCTGCGGATGCGGCAGTGCTGCTTGGCTCCATGTACAGCCTTAGTCCGGATAAGGTTATCACGGTGCTGAATACGGTCAGTGATTCGGTCCGCTCCTCGATTCTGGGGGAGATGACCAAGAAAGACAGCAAACAGACAGCCAAAATTGTCAACCGTCTGATGGGCGGGAAATAACCTTTGAAGGGAGGTGAAAAAGATGAGTATTATTCTACAAACCTTAACCGCAGGCAATCTGGCTGCTTCCGGCGGCACAAAGCAGGGAACAACCGGAACGGTTAATCCGGCGACGCCATTTGCCCAGACGCTTGTGCAGAGCATGGTGGGAGTTACCGCTGTCAAAGGCACTGAGACTCCTGCAGCCGGTAATTTGGCTTCATTATTGCAGGGACTCCTGAGTGCTGTTCAGGCTAAGGGAGAAGAGACAGGCAGCGCAGATGTCAAGCAAACGAATCTGCTGGAAGGTCTTGTGCAGGATATTGAGAAGCTGGACACCAGCCTTGCGGCTGATCCGGCGCTGATTGCAGCGCTTCAAGGCTGGCTGCTTCAAGTATCTGCTTTTGTGTCCGGCAATCCCTCTACAGGTTCACAGGATGCCTCGGCTACTGCTGCTGATACATCCATCAGCTTGTCGCCGCTTGCCAAGAACCCTGAAACCCTGCGCTTTGCCGTTCAAGATGAACTGAACAGCCTGCTTCAACAGGTTCAGACGGCAGCTGTCAGCGGGGATCAGGAGACTGCTGCCAAAGGAGCGGCGCTGCTGAATCAATTCTCGGCTATTATGGCGGAGAGTGCGCCTGTTAATCACAAGTCCATGGCTAACAAGGCTCCAGCAGTTGTGGATGCTCCAGCGGTGTCGCTTAAGCAGGCAACGGAAAGCGAGCCCAAGGTGGAAATGTATAGCAAAGCAGATTTGGCAACGGATGTCCGTAGGTTGTTAGGGGCTTCAGCTAGCACTCGTTCCATGTTGGATGCAGCAGCAGCCGGTACCGCCGAAGCTGTAATTGCAGATGAGGGCTCCACTCCTGTTCTTGCAGGAATGGCAGCTTCGATGAAGAAGACCGTATCAGCCGAGGAGGCTTTGCCCGCTGGCGAAGCAGCGACCGCAGAGCCGGAGGTTGTAACGGCCGGCCAATTATCCCTGCGGCACGGAATTACTGCACCGCTCAAGGCGGAAGCCGCGCCAGTGCCGGTTCAGCAATTCGCCCAGGAGATGAACACCTTCATCAGCGGCAAGCTTGAGATTGTCAAGAAGGGTGGAGTGGCTGAAGCTACGATTACCTTATTCCCGGAGAATCTGGGACAAGTGGATGTGAAGATTTCCATGCAAAACGGTAATCTGGTGGCACAGTTCATGACCCAGCATGCCGGAACCAAGGATATGCTTGAGCAGCAGATGAGTCAGCTTCGATTGGCCTTGCAGTCCCAGGGACTTCAAGTAGAGCGCCTCGAAGTGACGCAGAACAACAGCTCCCCTCAGTCACAGTGGACCGGAGGTCAGGGTCAGCAGACAGGCGCGGGCGGACAGCAGCAAGGCAGACGTTCACGGGAACGCCAGGAAGAATCGGCAGATGCCGTGCTTGCCGCAGAGCTTAATGGAGAATGGAAAGACTGGGTATCAGCAGCTCAGCAGGACAGTAACCAGAGCGGCGGATTCTCAACCAAGATTTGATCGATAGGATAAGCGAGGTGAAATGATATGGCAACAACTCCCGTGTCTAACAGCAACCAATGGAATTATGTAGCGAATGATAAGACACCCAAGACCACAGGCACCTCTACACTGGGCAAGGATCAGTTCTTGAAAATACTGATTACCCAGCTGCAGAATCAGGACCCGATGCAGCCGATGGAGGATAAGGAATTCATCGCTCAAATGGCTCAGTTCTCATCTGTAGAGCAGCTTATGAACATATCCACCCAGCTTACAGCACTGAATCAGTCCCTTGGCTCTGTGTCAGGATTGATCGGGAAGGATATTACCTGGACGGATGCCGAGACGAAATTGCCGAAATCAGGCAATGTTGAATCGATTGTTGTCAGCAGCGGTGTGCAATATGCAGTGGTAGGCAAGGAGCGGATTGCTCTGACGGATATTACGCAAATTCAGAATGCCGGCACTACACCTGCAGCGGGTAGCGAGACTCCAGCCGGTAGCGAGACACCAGCGGCCAGTGAGACTCCGGCAGCCAGCGAGACTGAAACAAGCGGCGGGGAGACATCATGAGTGACAGAATAACTATCGGACAATTATATCCGGCAGCTGTACATCCTTCCGCCTTGCAGCGTCAGCAATCTGTTAAGGGCTCATCAAGTCCTGAGGCGTCGTTCGAGAGTGTGCTGCAGAAGAATATGCTGAAGTTCAGCAATCATGCAGCCAAGCGTCTGGAGCAGCGGGGAATTGAGCTTGGCAGCCGCCAGTTGGATCAGATCTCCTCTGCGGTAGATAAAGCAGCCGCTAAGGGCAGCAAAGAATCTCTGATTCTTATGAAGGACATGGCATTGATTGTAAGTGTAAAGAACCGGACAGTGGTTACAGCGATGGACGGCAATTCAATGAAAGACAATGTATTCACGCAGATTGACAGTGCGGTAATTATATCTTGACCTCGGCTGGTCCTTACTGGAGAGCCGAATGTGGCTGCCGACCGACTGACGCGGCCACCGCTCCAGCTTCATCTTTCAATTCTTAAGAGTCAGAAGACTCTATAACCGGGAGGACGATTAATAATGTTAAGATCTATGTACTCAGGGGTTTCAGGTATGCGCGGATTCCAAACCAAGCTCGATGTTATTGGTAATAATATTGCGAATGTCAATACCATCGGCTTCAAGTCAGGACGCGTGATGTTCAAGGATATTATGAGCCAGACTGTCTCCGGGGTTACAGCACCCGGAGAAGAGGGACAAGGCGGTGTCAATGCCAAGCAAATCGGTCTTGGGGTATCCATTGGTTCCGTTGACACTTTGCACACAGCTGGTAGTGCGATGACAACGAATAACCCTACAGATCTGCGAATCGATGGAGACGGATTCTTTCTGGTGAAGCTTTCGGGTGATCAGGAGGTTCCATTCCTGACCCGTGCCGGAGATTTTCATGTGGATGCGGGCCGCAATCTGATTACATCGGATGGTCTGCATGTCGTTGACTCCGGAGGCGGACCCATTCAGATCGCTGACGATGTTACGGCATTCTCCATCTCCAGTGACGGAACGATTGTGCAGACAATGGCAGACGGCACTACTGAGGCTGGTGTACAGATTGGCATGGCTAAAGTCAGCAATCCGCAGGGGCTTGAGAAAATCGGCGGAAATCTGTACCGGGTGACCTTAAATGCAAATGATGGAGGTGCACTGGAGCCGACAACTGCCAATGATCCAGAAGCCGGGACAGGTACTATCGTTACCGGCCAGCTGGAAATGTCCAATGTGGATTTGACCGGCGAGTTCACAGAAATGATTGTTACCCAGCGTGGATTCCAGGCGAATTCGCGGATTATCACCACTTCCGATGAAGTATTACAGGAAGTAGTTAATCTGAAGCGTTAAGCCTGAACCGTAATATGTAACTTGCTGAATAATAACGTTTTGCCTGCAGCGGAAATGTTATTGCAGTCGTGGGGGAGGAGCTCCTCCCCCTATTTAGGTTAGGAGGCCTGTCATGATTTCGGTAACAAGATTGAACGGGGCGGGGATGTGGCTGAATGCCCTGCTGGTTGAAATGGTTGAAGAATCACCGGACACGTATATTACGCTGGTAACCGGCAAAAGGCTGATCGTGCTTGAGAAGGCCGATGAAGTCATTAGCAAGATCAAGGAATATAACAGGGACATAGGCACACACGCTGCCACCATTAAAGTCCAGTCAATGGAGGAGCTTTCATGAAAAAGATGCTGCCATGGCTCATCACGATATTGCTGGCCGTTACACTTATCGTAGTCGCTGCATTCTTGCTGATGGACAGATTTTTCCCGGGTGACGGGAATGAAGTGAACAAGGCTGTCCAGAACGTGGAGACGAAGAAGATGACTGCTGATGAAATTGTTAAGATGACGGCCGAAATCCAGGATATCAAAACTAATCTCGCCGATCCCGATTACATCCTTTCAGTTGACATCGCGCTTCAATTAGATTCAGCGGCGTCCAAGGAAGAATTCGAAAAGATAAAATCGATTAAAATAACACCGCTGATTATCAAAGCGATTGCCGATGCCAAACCCGAGGAGCTGAATGGGGCCAGCGGCAAAGATCAGTTCAGCAGCAAACTGGTGAACATCATCAACAAAAACCTGACAGAAGGTTCTATTACCCAGATTGAATTCACCAAATTCATAATGGCACCAATGTAGCTGCAGGCGGGTCAATTCTTTGATGGGGGGGTGATTGAATTGGTTGATGTACTATCACAAAACGAAATTGATGCTCTGCTTGCTGCACTTTCATCCGGTGAAATGGATGCCGACGAACTTAAAAAAGAAGAAACTACTAAAAAGATCCGCTCTTATGATTTCAAACGGGCCGTACGCTTCTCCAAAGATCATATCCGCAGCTTAACCCGGATTCATGATAACTTTGCCCGCTACCTTACAACGTACTTTTCGGCCCAATTGCGCACCTTCGTGCAGATCAATGTCGTTCAAGTAGAGCAGCTCCCTTATGACGAGTTTATCCGCTCCATTCCCAAAATGACGATATTGAATATTTTTGAGGCCGAGCCGCTGGAGGGCCGGATGGTGATGGAGGTGCATCCGAATATTGCTTTTGCCATGCTGGACCGTCTGCTTGGCGGCTTCGGAACGGCACCCTCCAAAATCAACGCGTTGACTGAAATCGAAACGACCATTATGGAGAGGATTTTCAGCAGATGCTTTGAAAGTCTGCAGGAAGCCTGGAAAACGGTGCTTGATATCCATCCCCGGATGGAGGCGCTGGAAACGAATCCGCAGTTTATGCAAATTGTATCGCCAAATGAAACGATTGCCCTGATCTCCCTCAGTACCAAAATAGGAGACACAACGGGGATGATCAACCTCTGTATCCCGCACGTTGTGCTGGAGCCGATTATGTCAAGACTCTCGGTGCACCAGTGGTTTGTCTCTGAGAAAAAGGTGCGGGATGAGGTAGAGCTCGAAGCCATCCGGGCAAGAGTGCACCGGGCGCAGCTTCCCATCGTGGCTGAGCTGGGCGAATCGAATTTATCCATTGCTGAATTTCTCGGGCTCAGCATCGGCGACGTGATTTCTCTTAACAAGACGGTGGATTCCGGTCTGTCGATTAAGGTGGGGGACAAGCTGAAATTCATTGGAAGTCCGGGGATGATCAAAGAACGTGTGGCTGTGCAAATAGACGAGATTGTCAGCGAAGGGGTTGAAGAGTTTGACGAGTAAAGATTATTTGTCCCAGGAAGAGATAGATGCTCTTCTTAGACAGTCTGCGGAAGGCAATTTGGCTCCTTCACCGAAGACCGTGGATGATTACTTAACACCTTTTGAACAGGATGCATTGGGAGAGATCGGCAATATCACCTTCGGAAGTGCGGCAACCGCACTCTCCACCTTGCTGGGTAAGAAGGTAGACATTACTACCCCTAAGGTATCCATTATTACACGCGGAGAGTTCGAGGAAGCCTTTCCCAAACCTCATGTAGCTGTTCACGTACAGTATGTTGACGGTTTCCAGGGAATTAATTCTCTGGTGATCAAGATCCGGGATGCACAGGTCATTGCCGACTTGATGCTCGGCGGGGAAGGAGATCCCAAAGACGAGGAACTGAACGAGATTCATATCAGTGCCGTGCAGGAAGCGATGAACCAGATGATGGGCTCGTCCGCTACCTCAATGTCAACGATCTTCAACAGATTCGTCAACATTTCTCCGCCTGGCATTGATATTCTTAACATGTCCAGCGGAGAAGGTGTAGGCAGCCTGCCGGATGATGAGACTCTGATCCAGATTTCCTTCCGCCTCAAGATCGGTGATCTGATTGATTCCACGATCATGCAGCTGCTACCGGTACAATTCGCCAAGGATATGGTGACCATGCTGCTAGGCGATGTCAGCCAGGCTGACCAGGAAGCGGCAGTCTCCTCTGCGGAAGCTACACCGCCTCCGGCTGCGGCAGCCGCACCAGCGCCTGCACCGGAACCCGCGCAGGCGCCGCCTGCAGCTCAGCAGCAGATGCCAGCGCCGGAGGCGGGAGGGTACCCGCCGCAATATCCTCCGCAGGGTCAGGGCATGCCGCCTTATCCGGGAATGCCGGAAGGGGGATATTATTATCCTCCGGCAGGGATGCCGGCGTATGGGATGCAGGGCATGCCGCCTTACGGAATGCCGCCGCAAGGCACGCCATATCCGCAGGCTCAGCCGCAGAATCCGGCACAGGGCCGTAATGTAAATGTGCAGCCTGTGCAATTTGCGAATCTGAGTGCAGGGGCTTTTGGCAATATTGACGAAAATAATTTAAATTTATTAATGGACATACCACTGAAGGTAACCGTAGAATTAGGAAGGACCCAGAAGCAGATCAAAGATATTCTGGAAATGTCGCAAGGTTCAATTATTGAACTGGACAAGCTGGCAGGTGAGCCTGTTGACATTCTGGTTAACAACAAGCTCATTGCCAAGGGGGAAGTCGTAGTTATCGACGAGAACTTCGGTGTCCGCGTTACGGATATCGTCAGCCAGTGGGACCGTATACAAAAATTACAATAAGCATACTTAGGGAGGATTTTGTAAAAATGGCTAACCGAATTCTAATCGTGGACGATGCAGCATTTATGAGAATGATGATCCGGGACATTTTGTCGAAGAACGGATTTGAGGTAGTGGGTGAAGCTCAGGACGGTTCACAGGCTATAGAGAAATTTAAGGAACTGCGCCCGGATCTGATCACGATGGATATCACCATGCCTGAAATGGACGGAATCGCCGCCCTTAAGGAGATCAAAAAAGTAGATGCCAATGCCAAAGTCATTATGTGTTCAGCCATGGGTCAGCAGGCTATGGTTATTGATGCAATCCAGGCCGGTGCCAAGGACTTTATTGTGAAGCCTTTCCAGGCAGACCGTGTCATTGAAGCCATCAATAAAACGCTGGGTATATAGGAACGAGGTATGTTATTTGCTTCCGGAACGCTCGGAGACAGTAGTAATGCCCTGCTGAATTTATTGAAGGTTGTTTTTTTTCTGGCAGTCATTGTTATTCTTATCGTGCTGCTGATCCGTTTTCTGGGACGCCGCAATCAGACTCTGATGAGCGGCCGTTCCATCCGTACGCTGGGTGCGCTGGGGCTGGGTCCGAATAAGTCGGTTCAGGTCATTGAGCTGGGCGGCAGCCTCTATCTGATCGGAGTGGGCGAGGACATCACCATGATGGATAAGATCACCGATCCGGCAGAGGTGGCGCTGATTATATCCGCTTTTGAAGACCAGGCCTCAGGAACGGACAACTTCATGGCACCGCTTATCGCCAAAATTAAGTCCAAGCTGCGCGGTGAGGTGCCGTCCCAGGAAATTGAGATTCATGAGACTTCGTCTTTCTATGAGACGCTGCAATCCAAGCTTGCCCTGGCGCCAGAGCGCAAAGAGAAGCTGGAGGAACTGCGCAGGGATGAGGATCTCAGGAAAGAGTCGGAGGATTTATGAAAAAAAAGCTGATTCTTTCTTTTTTGCTGCTTGGTATTTTCAGTGTGCTGCTCCTGCATCCGGTTCAGGCTGACCCGATTCCTAATATCAATATCTCGGTGGGGGACAACGATGCCCCAAGCGGGGGGACAAGCTCCATCTCCATCCTGCTGCTGGTAACGGTGCTTAGCATTGCTCCTTCATTCCTGGTGCTGATGACCAGCTTCACGCGGATCGTGATCGTACTTGGGTTCGTAAGAACCTCACTTGGTACACAGCAGATGCCTCCGAATCAGGTGCTTGTAGGACTGGCTCTATTCTTAACCCTGTTCATTATGTCGCCGACGCTGGCAACCGTGAACGAGACGGCCTTACAGCCCTATATGAAGGGCACCCTGACCCAGAGCGAAGCACTGAACAAAGCGCAGGAGCCGATTAAGGAGTTTATGTTCAAGCAGACGAACACGAAGGACCTGCTGCTGTTCATGAACTATACCGGCAATAACGCTACAGTGAAGCCAGCCAGCTATAATGATATTCCTTTAACAGTAATGGTACCTGCTTTTGCAATCGGCGAGATGAAGAAGGCTTTTACCATGGGCTTTATGATTTTTATTCCTTTTCTTATTATTGATATTGTGGTGTCCAGCACCCTGATGGCCATGGGGATGATGATGCTGCCGCCGGTCATGATATCTTTGCCTTTCAAAATTATGCTCTTTGTGCTGGTGGACGGCTGGTACCTAGTAGTCAAATCACTGCTGCTGAGTTTTAACACCTGACTTGTAAGAGGAGGCACATGGGATGAATGCGGAGTTTATTATCGGTCTGGCCGGCCAAGCCGTATATTTAGTGCTGGAGACCAGCGCCCCCATGCTGATTCTTGGTCTGGTGGTAGGACTGATCGTCAGTATTTTTCAAGCCACAACCCAGATTCAGGAGCAGACCCTGGCGTTTGTTCCCAAAATCGTTGCCGTACTGCTTGCTTTACTGCTGTTCGGTCCGTGGATTATAACGAAGCTGGTGGATTTCACCAGCCAAATTCTGGGCAGTCTCTATATGTATATCGGTTGAGACTATGAATATAGAGACCCTGCTGCAAAGTTTTCCTGTCTTTCTGTTGATTTTTTGTCGAATTACCGCCTTTTTTGTTGTCGTTCCTGTCTTTTCGTCACAAAGCGTGCCGGCAACATTCAAAATCGGTTTGTCTTTTTTTGTGTCCATGGTCATCTTCAGCTCAGGCAGCATGAATATTACGGTTCCGCAGGATCTGGGGTTTATCCTCCTGATTATCAGGGAGGCATTAATCGGGCTGTTGCTTGGGTTTATCGCCTACCTGATGTTTATGACGATTCAGACTGCGGGCTCTTTTATCGATATTCAGATCGGGTTCGGGATTGCGAACGTCATTGACCCGATGACCGGGGCTTCTGCACCGATTATCGGCAATTTCAAGTATATGATTGCACTGCTGCTGTTCCTGAGCATGAATGGCCACCACTACCTGCTGGATGCTATCGTATACAGCTATAAATGGGTGCCGATAGATAATGATCTGTTCCTCAAAATGATCGGCGGAAGCTTGTCTGAGTTTCTGATCCGCACCTTTGCCCAATCCTTTATGCTGGCCTTCCAAATGTCGGCTCCGCTGGTCGCTGCACTGTTCCTGACGGATGTAGGCCTGGCCTTCCTGGCGAGAACGGCTCCGCAATATAATGTGTTTGTCATCGGTGTTCCGCTCAAAATCATTATCGGTCTGGCGCTGCTTCTTATACTGATGCCGGGGCTGGCTGCGCTGTTCCAGAATCTCTTCGAGATTATGTTCGAGTCCATGCACAACCTGCTTGGCCTCATTGGGAAGAGTCCTTAGGCTACGGTAAGGAGAGATTGTCTTGGCAAAACAGGCAAGATACAAACTGAACCTTCAGCTGTTCGGGGGAGATAAGACAGAGAAGGCCACTCCGAAGAAACGGCAGGATGCCCGCAAGAAGGGGCAGGTTGCCAAAAGTGCTGAAATGTCAGGTGCAGTGGTCCTCTTCTCGGCGCTGCTGTCACTGAGCGTCTTCGGCGGCTTCATGAAAGAACGGTTTATCAAGCTGTATACAGATGTGTTCCAGAACCGGATGATGCTTGAGGTAACACCGGAGAATATCTCGGCACTGTTCAACCAGTACGGGCTGCAGATCCTCATTCTGCTCGCTCCGCTGCTGGGCATCACCTTCCTGCTGGCGCTTGTGGCGAACTTTGCACAGGTAGGCTTTATGGCTTCGGGCGAAGGAATTACGCCTAAGTTCAGCAAGATCAACCCCATCAAAGGCTTCAAAAATATTTTTTCCATGCGTTCCGTAGTAGAGTTCCTCAAATCTGTCTTCAAGCTCATCCTGATTGCCTATCTGGTCTACAGTACGCTTTGGGGACAGAAGGAGAGCTTTTCACGTCTCTCGCATGTCGATGCGGAAGGGACATACAGCTTCGTTGCGAAGCTGACCATGAGCCTGGGCATCAAGATTGCAGCGGCTCTTTTTATAATGGCTGTACTGGACTATATCTATCAGAAATACGAGCATGAGAAGAGTCTCAAGATGTCGAAGCAGGACATTAAGGATGAGTACAAAAAGATGGAGGGCGACCCCATCATCAAAGGCAAGATCAGGGAACGTCAGCGCAGAATGGCGATGCAGCGGATGATGCAGGAGGTCCCCAAGGCCGATGTTATCATCACGAACCCGACCCACTTTGCAGTCGCCCTGAAGTATGACGGTTCCACAATGGAGGCTCCTCAGATTATAGCCAAGGGCCAGGATTATGTGGCACTCCGCATCAGGGAGCTGGCCAAGGAGCATGGTGTTGTAACGATGGAGAATAAGCCGCTGGCACGGGCATTGTTCCAGAGAGCGGAGATCGGTGATGTAGTGCCGGCTGATCTGTTCCAGGCAGTTGCCGAAGTGCTGGCCTATGTATACAAGCTTAAAGGCAAGAGGAGATAAGCCGGGGGAGGTTAAGGACATTGAAAGCTAAAGATCTAACAGTTCTACTGGGCATTATCGGTATCGTGCTGATGATGATTCTGCCCATCCCTGTCTGGCTTTTGGATGTACTGTTAATTATCAATATCTCGATAGCCCTGACCATTATATTGGTCGCTATGAATACCAGAGATCCGCTGCAGTTCTCAATATTTCCTTCACTGCTCCTGATCACCACGCTGTTCCGCTTAGCGCTGAACCTGTCCACAACCAAGCTGATTCTGGCTGATGGCCATGCCGGGGAGGTCGTAGCGACCTTCGGAAGCTGGATTGCCAGGGGACAGATCGCGATCGGGTTCATTGTCTTCCTGATCCTGGTTGTGGTTCAGTTCATTGTTATCACCAAGGGTTCTGAGCGCGTGGCCGAGGTAGGCGCCCGCTTCACACTGGATGCGATGCCCGGTAAGCAGATGAGTATTGATGCGGATCTGAATGCGGGGATGATCAATGAGCAGCAGGCACGGGAACGCCGCCGTAATGTCGAACGCGAGGCGGATTTCTTCGGAGCCATGGATGGTGCGAGTAAGTTCGTCAAAGGTGACGCTATTGCCAGTATCATCATCCTCATTATCAACCTGATCGGCGGCTTCATTATCGGTATGACCGTTCACGGCATGTCGTTCCAGACAGCACTCTCAACCTATTCTGTACTGACCATCGGTGACGGTCTGGTCAGCCAGATTCCGGCCCTGCTGATCTCCACGGCTTCCGGTCTGATCGTTACCCGGGCGGCTTCGGAAGGCAATCTGGCCGAGGATCTGACCGGACAATTGCTGTCTTATCCGAAGCTTCTATACATAGTGGCTGCGACAATTGCGTTTCTGGGTTTCTTTACCCCGATTACGATTATGTCCACGCTTCCTTTGGCAGGGCTGATGGCTTACGCGGCTTACAGTATGGGGCAGAAGGCCAGCAGGCAGCAGATTGCCGATGAACAACTGGTCGAGGAGAAGCAGATCGAAGAGGTGCGAAGTCCCGAAAGTGTCATCAATCTGCTTACGGTGGACCCGATCGAATTCGAATTTGGTTATGGTCTGATTCCTTTGGCGGATACGGGGCAGGGCGGCGATCTGCTCGACCGTATCATCATGATTCGACGGCAATGTGCACTGGAGATGGGTCTTGTCGTGCCGGTTATTCGTATTCGCGACAATATTCAACTAAAACCGAATGAATATGTCATCAAAATTAAAGGAAATAACGTTGGCGGCGGTGAATTATTACTTAATCACTATCTCGCCATGAGCCCCGGTTATGATGATGAGTCGATTAGCGGGATTGAGACTATTGAACCATCCTTTGGGCTGCCTGCCCTATGGATCGATGAGTCGGTGAAGGAGCGGGCTGAATTATCCGGCTATACCGTGGTTGACCCGCCTTCCGTTGTAGCCACACATCTGACCGAGCTGATCAAACGATATGGACACGAATTGCTGGGCCGTCAGGAGACGAAGCAGCTGGTCGACAACCTCAGGGAGAATTATCCTGTGCTGGTGGACGAGCTGATCCCTTCCATTCTTGCCGTCGGGGATATTCAGAAGGTGCTGGGCAAGCTGCTGCGGGAGAAAATATCCATCCGCGATCTGGTCACCATCTTCGAGACGCTTGCCGATTACGGCACGTATACCAAGGACCCTGACATTCTGACTGAATATGTGCGGCAATCCCTCTCCAGACAGATTACCCAGCAGTTCTCTCAGACGGGGGAGACCCTGCGTGTCATTACCGTAGGCCCCGGACTTGAGAAAAAAATTTCCGAGAGCGTGCAGCAGACGGAGCAGGGCAGCTACTTGGCGCTCGATCCGGTATCTACCCAAACCGTCTATCAGCGGCTTACGGAGCAGATCAACCGTCTCCTGCAATCCGGCCAGCAGCCGATTGTACTAACCTCTCCAACGATTCGCATGTATCTGCGCCAGGTGATTGAGCGAACCATGCAGGATATCCCGGTGCTCTCCTACAGCGAGCTGGAGCCAAACATTGAAATTCAAAGCGTCGGGGTGGTGAACTTATGAGAGTGAAGCGTTATGTGGTCGATACGATGCCTGACGCCATGCATTCGATCCGCAGCGAGCTTGGAAGCGATGCCGTTATTTTAAGCACCAAAGAAATAAAGGTTGGCGGATTCATGGGCATGTTCACGAAAAAGAAGATTGAGGTTGTGGCTGCTGTGGAGAACGGTACAAAGGCGGCCGCGCAGGAGAAGATTCCTGCACCGCCCATGAATGTACCGCGAAATGCAGTGCCAGAGGCCTATCAGAAGGCTGCCTCAGCCGCTGCTCCTCCTCTCCCGCCGCCTGTGACGGTAAGAGATGCGGCAGCAGCCAAGTCGTTTGCCGAGATTGCCGCAGCGCTGGCTGATCCGCTGGAGCAGGGCGGAGGCGTCGCTGTGATGCCGCCTTTGACCAAGACGGAGCCGCCGGATATCCGCACTGAGGATATTGCAGCAGGCCCGCCGTCTGTACCGCAGCCGGAGGAGAACCGGAAGAAGCTTGCAGCGATCTATGAATCGCTTGCAACAGAGCAGTCTGAACCTGAGCATACTGCTCCCACTGAAAGCGATGTTCTGCGGGAGATCCGGGATATGAAGCAATGGATGGAACGTATCGCACGTTATTCCTCAGGGGCAGCCGAGCTGCCTGATGCGCTGGAATCCTTACGCAGCCGCCTGATTGACCAGGAGACTGACGCTGTTCTCGTTGAGGAATGGATCGGACATGTTCTGGAGCGTTACCGTGAGGAAGGAAGCAGCTGGGGGCCGGAGCAATTCGAGGCTGTGCTCAGAGAGCAGATTGATGGTTTTCTGTCAGGACGCATTGCCGGCGGTATTGCCCCGGATACCCGGATTGTATATATTGCCGGGCCGACTGGGGTCGGCAAGACGACAACGATTGCCAAGCTGGCAGCGGAGCAGCTGTTCAAGCAGGGCCGCAAGGTTGGGCTGATTACCTCGGATACTTACCGGATATCTGCCGTTGAACAGCTTAGAACCTACGCTTCCATTCTCAACATGCCGCTGGAGGTTGTCCAGTCGCCGGGTGATCTGCAGCGGGCGATGTTCCGGCTGGAGAGCTGTGATCTGGTGCTAATGGACACCGCCGGACGCAATTACCGCAATGAAATGCTGGTGGCAGAACTGCAGAGCCTGCTGGCCAAGGAGCTTAAGAGCGAGACTCTGCTGGTGCTGAGTCTGACCTCGAAGAGCCGCGATATGAAAAAGATCGCGGAGCACTTCGGCAGATACCAGCTGGATAAGGTTGTATTCACGAAGCTGGATGAAACGGGGAGCTACGGCCCGCTGTTCAATGTCCTGAATGATTATCCGCTGAAGCTCTCTTATATTACCAACGGACAGAATGTTCCTGATGATCTTCTTATGGCCACAGGGGAGCAGATTGGCGGCATGCTGCTGGGAACAGGGGGCGGGTGATGGACCAGGCGCAGGCATTAAGACGGCTGGTCTCCAGCCAGGATACAAGGCAGGCTCCCGGAAGCGGTGCCTCCGCCCGGATCATCACGGTATGCAGCGGGAAGGGGGGAGTCGGAAAGTCGAATTTCACCCTTAACTTCGCGCTTGCACTGAAGGCCATGGGACGGAGAGTGCTTCTGTTCGATGCCGATATCGGCATGGCCAATATTGATGTCCTTATGGGTGTCTCCTCCAGATACAATCTGTACCACCTGCTCAAGCGGGAAGCGGATATCGGACAGATCATTCAGCTCGGACCGCAGGCGTTGCCCTTCATTGCAGGGGGCTCCGGGATGGACGAGCTGTTCACACTCTCGGAGGCGGATCTGAATTACTTTACCACACAGATTGCAAGCATTGCCGATACCATGGATTTCATCCTGTTCGACACAGGGGCGGGGCTGTCCAAGGAAACGATGAAATTCATCACTTCTGCCGATGACTGCCTGGTGGTGACCACGCCTGAGCCTACCGCAATTACAGATGCATATGCGCTGATGAAGGTTGTTCATAATGCGCATCCTGAGGTTTCGTTCAGGCTGATTGTCAATCAGGCAGGGGATGAACGGGAGGCACGGGCCACCAGTGACAAAATCCGGATGGCGGCCAGCCGGTTCCTGCAGCTTGAGCTTCCCTTCCTCGGTTACATCAGCAGTGATCCGCATGTAGTACAGGCCGTTAAGAAACAAATTCCATTCTCAGTGGCTTTTCCGAACAGTATTGCAGCCAGGGATGTGCAGAGGCTTGCGCAGAGCTATCTGGCTGTGGATTCAGTAGAAACCGCTAAAGTTCAAGGCATCAAGGGATTCATCAGCAAGTGGTTGAAACGAAACAGATAATTGTTCTGAATTTGAGGCACAGAGGTGGAAAAGCTATGAGGCCATATAAAGTTCTGGTTGTTGATGATTCTGCATTCATGCGCAAGATCATTTCCGATTTAATAGAGAATGATGCCGACTTTCAAGTCACAGCGACAGCTGCCAACGGACGCGAGGCGATTGAGAAGGTTAACGAGCTTCGTCCGGATCTCGTAACCATGGATGTGGAGATGCCTGAGATGAATGGCCTGGAGGCGCTCAAAAGTATCATGGCCCAGCGTCCGCTCCCGGTGATTATGCTGTCCGGCATCAATGAAGAGGGGATGAAGGAGACGATTCTGGCCTTGGAGTGGGGGGCTTTCGATTTCATCCGAAAGCCGTCCATTTCAAACTCCCAGGATATCATCGCTGTCGGAGTGTCCCTCCGGGAGCAGATGAAGGAAGCGATGCTGGCGCGCGAGCGGCGTGAAGCCCGTGCTTCCGCCGTCAAATCGCCTGAGCCTCCTCCTCCCGCTGCTGAACCGCCTGCTCCGCGGGCTGTTGTGGAACCGGTAAGAAGGAAGCTGGAGCCGTCCAAGAAAGAAGCGGATAAAGCGCCGCTTCTGGGCACGGAGAAGCAGAGGGTCAGGGCGCCGCTTGAACCGCCTGCTGACAAACGGAAGCCGGAAGCCCGCACTGAGCCGCCCACTGCGAAGCGGGTAGTCAAGCCAGCGCCGGCAGTGCCTAAACCGGCTCCCGAGAGGTTCAAAGGCCGCTCCCAGGAGGCGCCGGGCGCCGGATGGGCTGGACAACGGGCGGCTGCTGAAGTTGCTGCAGGCTCGTTCGCAGAACCTCCTGGAGCAACAGGAGGCCAGGCAAGCGGAAGCCGGAGCGTGCGCAAGCTGGTTGCTGTAGGCTGCTCAACCGGAGGTCCGAGAGCGCTGAAGGCGTTCCTGGAGAACATTCCCGGTGACTTCCCGGCACCGATTGTCATTGTCCAGCATATGCCGCCTAACTTCACCAAGTCGCTGGCCCAGCGTCTGAATACCTTCAGCGCGCTGGAGGTCGCGGAAGCGGAGCACGGTATGATTCTCCGGCAGGGTGCGGCGTATATTGCCCCCGGGGGCTATCACCTGACAGTGGTTCCTGCGCCTGGCGGCCAATACATGATAGAGCTTACTAAGGAAGAGGTCCGTAATGGACATCGTCCTTCTGTAGATACACTGTTTGAATCGGTATTGCAGCTTACCTCGCTGGAACGTCATGCCGTCATTATGACGGGGATGGGCAGCGACGGGGCCCGTATGATGAAAGCACTCTATGATTCGGGGGTGACATCAACCTTTGCAGAGAGTGAAGAAACCTGTGTGGTATACGGAATGCCGAGGTCTGCAGTAGAGTTGAAGTGTGTAAGACACATCCTGCCTTTGCAAGAAATTGCTCCAAGGCTGGTACAAGCCGTTAAATAATGGAATAGCGAACTCGAAGGGGAGGTACCCGCTCATGGACATGAACCAATACTTATCCATGTTTATTGATGAGTCAAATGATCATCTGCAGTCTTTGAACGAGAGCATGATGGGGCTGGAAGCGAATCCGGAGGATCTGAGTATTGTTCAGGTGATTTTCCGCTCCGCCCATACCTTGAAAGGTATGGCGGCTACAATGGGGTTTGAAGATTTGGCTTCGCTTACGCACCAAATGGAGAACGTGCTCGATCTGGTGCGCAATAACAAACTGCGGATGCAGGACTTCATTTTTGATACCCTGTTCCAAAGTATTGACGCGCTGGAATCCATGGTGGAGGATATCACCGGCGGGGGAGCGGGCAAGGCCGATGTAACAGCGATTGTCTCTTCCCTGCAGGCCATCGTACGCGGAGAGGTCCCTTCTGCCGGCAATGCTTCTGCTGAAGTCACTGCCGCTGCGTCCGGCAATGCCAGCGCGGCCCAGGTGTTCCTGGATGAATTCCAGTACTCCGTGCTGGAGCAATCCCTTCAGGAAGGCCATCAGGTGCTGTATGTGGATGTGGCGATCCGCAAGGACTGTCAGCTCAAAGCCGTACGTGCCTACATGGTCTTCGACCTTCTGGAGCGTTCAGGAGAAGTCGTGAAATCCTTCCCTTCGGTTCAGGACATAGAGCAGGAGAAATTCGATTACGGATTCTCCCTCTACTACATAACCCAAAAGGATGCAAGTGAGATTCAGAAGATGATTCTGAATCTGTCAGAGATCGAAGCGGTTACCGCTGTGGCGCTTGATCAGGAGTCACTTCGCCAAATGGGACAAGACACTGCGGCAGCTACAGCCGAAGCGCCCGCTCCGGCTCCGGTGCAGGAAGCCGCTCCCGTTGCTGCCGGTAATGCTTCCCCTGCGGCTTCTCTGCATCCCAAGGATGAGAACGGCAAGGCAGCCCCGGCCCGGGCAGGAGGAGCGCCGTCGCCTTCCCGGACCATCCGTGTGGATATTGAGCGGCTGGATGTGCTGATGAATCTGTTCAGCGAGCTGCTGATTGACCGTGTCCGGCTGGAGCAGCTGGCCTCCGAGGTGCAGAACGGCGATCTTACCGAAACGGTCGAGCATATGGGCCGGGTGAGCGGCGATTTGCAGAATATCGTCATGAAGCTCCGCATGGTTCCGGTAGACACCGTATTTAACCGGTTCCCGCGGATGATCCGCGATCTGGCGAAATCGCTGGACAAGAAGGTGGATTTAATCATCACTGGAGCAGATACAGAGCTTGACCGTACGGTGATTGATGAGATTGGCGATCCGCTGGTGCATCTGCTGCGCAATGCGGTTGACCACGGGATTGAATCCATTGCAGACCGGATTGCGGCCGGGAAGCCGGAGACCGGGACCGTCCAGCTCCGGGCCTTCCATAGCGGCAATCATGTGTTCATCGAGATTGAAGAGGATGGCAAGGGCATCTATCCGAAGAATGTCTTAGCCTCTGCTGTCAAAAAGGGTGTGATTACCCAAGAGCAGGCGGGCACGATGACAGATGACGAAGCGTACCAGCTGCTCTTCGCGCCTGGATTCAGTACAGCTGAGGTCATCTCTGATGTATCGGGCCGGGGCGTGGGTCTCGATGTGGTCAAATCCAAAATCTCTTCCCTGGGCGGTAACGTCACCATCTATTCCACACCGGGCAAAGGCACGAATTTCTCCGTTCAGCTTCCGCTGACCCTGTCGATCATTGCAGCGATGCTGGTTCGGCTTGGCTCAGAGAAATATGCCATTCCGCTCTCTTCCATCGTGGAGACTGGAATTGTGAAGCAATCCCAGATCCGCACCATTCACGGCAACCGGATGCTGGAGTTCCGGGGCAGCCATATTCCGCTGGTCTCCCTGAGCAAGATCTTCTCCATTCCGGACTATGATGAAAGCACGGAAGAGGAGACGGAGATCGTGGTTGTCCGCAAGGGAGAACGGCTGGTTGCCTTGGCTGTGCAGGACTTCATTGGCCAGAACGAAATTGTAATCAAGAATCTCGGCAAGTATCTCCCAGAGGTGCAGGGAATTTCCGGAGCCACGATTCTTGGAGACGGACAGGTAGCGCTTATTATCGATCCGAATGCTTTTATCAAATAATCAGGTTAGAACAGGGAGGGTCATTCCATGGCTGAAGATATCAAAGTAATTGTATTCAAGCTTGGCACTGAAGAATACGGCATTGAAGTAGAGAAGGTCCAGACGATTGAACGTATGATGCCGATTACCCGCGTACCGAAGACCTATTCCTTTATCAAAGGTGTGATCAATCTGCGCGGTGTTGTGATTCCGGTTATCGATCTGCGCGGACGATTCGGTATCGAGGAAGCGGAGCACACCGACCAGACCCGGATCATTATCGTCAATGTGAATGAGATGGAAGTAGGCTTCATTGTCGATTCAGCCAATGATGTCATCGACTTGAACCGTGATATTATCGATGTACCGCCGGATGTTGTAGGGGGTATCAAGGCGAAGTATCTGGATGGGGTAGCCAAAATTGGGGATGACCGTCTGTTGATTATGCTTAACCTGTCTGAAGTGCTGAACAAGAGTGAAATCGTGCAGCTGGAAAGCCTGGAGGGCTAGCCTATGGAGCTATTCAAGAATTTCAAAGACTTCAAAATGGATGTGCTTAAGGAAGTAGGGAATATTGGGGCCGGTAATGCGGCCACTGCCTTGTCCCAGCTGCTCAATAAGCCGATTGACATGGCCGTGCCTAAGGTACAGCTGCTCAGCTTCGAGGAGATCACTGATAAGGTGGGCGGAGCGGAGGAGCTCGTATATGCGGTATTCCTGCGTGTGGAAGGTGAGGCCCCGGGCAACCTGTTCTTCATTCTTACCCCGGAGGCGGCAAGCAACCTGCTCAGCCGGATTGCCGGCATTGAAGTCTCCGGCGGCGGTGAGCTGAGTGAGATGGAGTTATCCGCACTAAGCGAGATCGGCAATATTCTGGCCGGCTCTTATCTCTCTTCCCTGGCGGACTTCACCTCCCTGACCATGTATCCGACCGTGCCGGCGCTTGCGATGGATATGGCCGGAGCCATTCTTGGCTACGGGCTGCTGCAGTTCGGTCAGATGGGCGATGATGCGCTGCTGATCGATACGACTTTTTTAGAAGGCCAAAATGAAATTGAAGGACAATTCTTCCTTATTCCCGATCCGGAATCGTTCCCCAAAATATTCAAGGCTTTAGGAGTACCGTTCGACAATGATTGAAGAGCAGAGCATCATTAAAGTAGGTATGGCGGATCTGAACGTAGGCAGCCAGGACAGCCTTATTCGTACGACCGGTCTTGGCTCCTGCGTAGGTCTGACTCTGTTTGATCCCGGTAAAAAGCTGGCGGGGATGGCTCATGTCATGCTGCCCTCGTCAGAGATTGCCAGGGAGGGACAGCTGAATATCGCCAAGTTCGCTGATACTGCTGTGCCTGAGCTTTTGGCCCGCCTGCTGGGGCTGGGGGCGGTTAGAAGCCGGATTGTGGCCAAGATGGCCGGAGGCTCGCAGATGTTTGCTTTTGCCGGAGGGAGTGACACCATGAGGATCGGGCCTCGGAATGTGGAATCCTGCAAGCTTGCTCTTGAGAGCCTTCATATTCCGCTTATCGCGGAGGACACGGGCGGCAATTATGGGCGCACGATAGAAATCTCCTGCAATACCGGAGTGATTTTTATCCGCAGCGTTCAAAAAGGCCCGAAGGAAATTTAGCCATGAGCAGGAAACTATTACTGAATATTGTGGCCGGACTGATCGGATTTGTACTAACCTTCCTTGCGAACAACGGACAGAACCTGCTGGGTACCAGCCTGATCCGGGGCCTGTACGGATTTATTATCTGGTTTGTGCTTGCTTTCTTCCTGAGATGGGTATTGGGTTTTATTATCGGAAAAGAATCCTCAGACCCGGAAGCCGGTTTGTTCGATAACGGAGAGTCTCTTGGCGGGAAGCTTGATATTAGTACACCTGAAGAGGATCAGGAGCTCAAAGACCTGCTAACCCCAAAACGGGAGGCGGTCAGTGAAGAGCCCGGGGGGTTCACGCCTTTGCAGCCTCCGAAGCTAGTCTCTATGAAAGATCCTGAAGAATTGGCCAAGGCCGTTCGTCACCTGAAAGAAGAATAAGCGAGTGCTGCGGCGAAAGTCCGTCATCTTGCGCCGCATGTTTGCCCGCTGACTAAACTTTGGGAAGGGTGAAAGCCGTTGAACGAGCGTAAAGCAACTCAGTCGGAAACAGACCTGCTTTGGGAGCAGTGGAAAGAGCACGGCGATCCTGAAGCTAAAAAAAAGCTGATTGAGAGTTATCTCCATATTGTTGATTACGTGTCCAGCCGTCTGGCAGTAGGGCTGCCCAAAAACGTCTCCAAGGACGATTTGGCCAGCAACGGTGTCATGGGACTCATTGATGCGATCGAAAAATTCGACTACAAGCGGGGGCTTCAATTCCAGACCTATGCATCGTGGCGGGTTCGGGGAGCGATCCTTGATTCTCTGCGGCAAAGTGACTGGGTTCCCAGATCCGTACGCGAAAAAGCGAAAAAAATCGAGGATGCCTACCAGCAGCTGGAGCAGAAGTATTTGAGATCGGTAAGTGACGATGAAATGAGCAAGTATCTGAATATTTCGGAAACGGAGTTTCAGACGATGCTGCAGGATGTCGCAGTAATGTCGCTCTGTTCACTCGAAGATCCTATACGTGAAGAAGAATCAGAGACACGAATGTCCATATTGGTAGATGACAAGGCCAAGAATCCGGACCGTAAAGTGAATGAGTTCTACCTGCGGGATACGCTAACCAAAGGCATCGAGAAACTAACAGTGAAAGAACGGACCGTCGTGTCCCTTTTATATTATGAGGATTTATCTTTAAGCGAGATTGCGGAAGTGATGTCACTGTCTCCTTCGCGAATCTCCCAGCTTCATTCCAAAGCTATTTTGCGGCTAAGAGGAACACTTGAGAAGAACCGGGACCTTCTAATGCAAAATGATTAACCGGGTGACGGTGACAAGGGGGAGCAGAAATTGATCGGTCAATATGTATTGAGCCAATACCTGAGCATTACTTTTTCGGAGGATAAGGGGATTGCTTACCTTCAGTTCACCAAGAAGGATGAGAATTTCACCTGTTCGGTCGAGGACCTTGAGAGCTTCCTGTCCAGTCACAATATTCGTTTCGGTATCCAGCATGATATTGTGCAGCGGATTAGCAGCAACCCGGAAGAATATTTCTGGAACCGGGTGCCGATCGCGATTGGACAGCCTGCTGTCAACGGTAAGGATGGCCGCATTGTGCTGACCGTTGATATGGAGGAGGACCGCAAGCCTCTGGAGAAAGAGGATGGCAGGGTGGATTACAAAGAGCTGGTCCGGCTGCATAATGTAAGGAAGGGCCAGCTTATTGCCAAGGTTATTCCGGCAGAGAACGGTGTGAGCGGCAGAACGGTAACCGGGGAGGAGCTTCCGTTCCGGGCAGGGAAGGAGGCTCATTTCAAGGTAGGCAAGAATGTGGTGGTGGATCAGGAAGAGACCTCCATGTATTCGGCGATTGACGGATTGGTCACGCTGACAGACAAGGGCAAAATCAATGTATTTCCGGTGTATGAAATCAATGGGGATGTGGATTACAGCACAGGCAATATTGATTTCGTGGGCACGGTGGTCATCCGCGGCAATGTGCTTACCGGCTTCACCGTCAAATCCGCAGGAGATATCCGGGTGGTCGGCGGGGTAGAGGGGGCCGAGCTGATATCGGGCGGGTCCATCGAGATTACGGGCGGCATCATCGGATATAATAAAGGCCTCGTCAGTGCCGGTAAAAATGTTAAGGTCTCGTTCATCCAGGATGGCAATGTTGTGGCCGGTGAGGATATTATCGTCTCCCAAAGCATTATGCATTCCAGCATCCGGGCTGGCCGAGATGTACTGTGTAACGGGGCCAAAGGCTTAATCGTCGGCGGAATCGTACAGGCAGGCGAGCGTGTGATCGCCCGTACCATCGGCAATACCATGTCTACAGCTACAGCGATTGAAGTGGGCGTTGTTCCCGAGCTGAGAAATGAGATCAATGAACTGCGCCAGGAGCTCCGGCAGCTTCTTGAGAATGAGGACAAGACCAATAAGGCGCTGTATCTGCTTAATCAGCTGGCGAACAATGGCCAGCTATCGCCAGATAAGGTGGCGCTTCGCGTCAAGCTTAATGCAACCAAGCAATCCCATATGCGTGATGAAAAGAGAATTAAAGAGCGTGTGCTGGAGATCGAGCGCATGCTGGAGGACACCGGCAGAGCTAGGGTTGATGTCGTCAAGACGATCTATGGAGGCTCTAAGATCGTAATCGGCAGATATACCAGGTTCGTCAAGGACCCGACGGAGCGGATATCCTTCATTTACAGTGAAGGGGATATATCCATAATACCGTATGTATAATCAGGCAGGCAGCCGAGGCGGCCTGCTATTCCTTGATTCTGTAACCAATGAGTGGAGAAGAGGGATCTTATGAGTCTGAAACCGGTGGAACTGCAAATTGCGTTGCCCCGTACCCATGATGCGGGCAAAGTTCAGAACAACCTTCAGCAGCGTCCTGCACTCGACCAGCAGCAATTGGCAGGCCAGAATATCAAGCATAGCCAGGAAATCTCGCTGCGCAGCAGTGAGGTTGACGAGTCTGCCGAATCGGCGCTGCGGGATGGCGGCAAGGGGAGCGGCTCTGGCAGTCAGCCTCATCCGCGCAAGCCGGATAAGCAGGAGAACACCCATGATGCCGAACATCCTTATAAAGGGCACCGTATAGATTTCAGTCTCTGATTGGGACAGAATAACCGCAAATGCAGTTAAGGCATCCTATGAATTAAACGCAGAAGGAGATTACACACTTGGAACCATGGGTATACATCGTGCTGGTAGGCGCAGTTGCTATTGTTTATGCCCTGCGGCTGCCGGCCAGAACGGGTAAGGAAGACTCGGAGAAGAAGAGCCTGAAGGAGACGGAGGCGGCTCTGGAGCTCTACATGGCCGATATCGAGCATGAGAACTCCGAGCTGCTGAAGCTGGTGGGCAGTATTAAGACACAGTCACAGAGCAATAAGGCGGCCCTGCAGGAAGAGATCGGTGTACTGCGGGAGCAGGTGGGCGAGCTGCAGAAGAGCCTGCTGCTGATGGATGCGCGGCTGACCGCAGAAGAGAAGGGACTGCTTCAGCTGTCAGCAACCTTCTCGCGGGAAGCCTCGTCCGGACACGCGGAGAAGCCCCAGGGCAGGGAGCAGGCTGCCGAGGCAGTGCCTCCTGTTAAGCCAAGACCCGTCAGCTCCATCAAGCTGCGGTATCCCCGGCTGTTCGAGCTGCATGAGCAAGGGAAATCAATCGATTCTATCGCCAAGACTGCCGGTCTGCAGCGGGGCGAGGTGCAGCTGATCCTGCAGCTTGCGCAGCAGGAGGAATCCGTATGATGAAGAACCGGTTCTTTATGCTGGGACTAGGGATCGGGCTGATCGCCGGCGCGCTGCTGCTGCAGCTGATGATAGCCGGACGGACGGCGCCTCTGACCAAAGAAGAGCTGATCCGGCAAGCGGCTAGCCTGAACCTGACTGTTGTAGATCCGGCAGAAGCTGCTGCAACAGCAACGCCGTCCCCGGAGGAAGCGGCCGAGGCCCAGGCTTCCGTGACGCCAGCAGCAACGCCGGCAGCTACGCCTGCTGTCCCGCCCAAGCCGGCTGCAACGCCAAGCGCCGCAGCGACACCGGGCAAGCCTTCAGCTCCTGCACAGCCGCAGAACACTGCTGAGCCTGTTACAGAGGCTCCGGCCACACCTGAAGCGCCTGTGGCTGCGGTGGACGGGGTAATCTCTCTTAAGATTCCCACTGGAATTACGCTCGCCCAGACGGCAGATCTGCTTGCGGAAGCCGGGGTTATCGAGGATAAGAACAAGTTCCTCCAGACGGCAAACAGCCGTAAGGTGAACACTATCATTCAATACGGCAGCTACAGCTTCACCAAGGGAGAGAGCATCAACTCCATTATTGACAAGCTGATTACCGTAAAAAAGTAATCGTTGCATAGGCTGTTTTAATATGATATATTAATTGACGGTGTTAAAACACACGCCGGTTGATTTCGACAAGGGGTGCTTTCTTCTGAAGAAAGTCTTGCTGAAAGATGACGCGCGGCGGAGGAGACACACAATAAACCAAACTTAGGAGGTGTGTGAAGATGGCAGTAATCTCCATGAAGCAGCTTCTCGAAGCTGGGGTACACTTCGGTCACCAGACTCGTCGTTGGAACCCAAAGATGGATCGTTATATCTTCACTGAAAGAAACGGAATTTACATTATTGACTTGCAAAAGACAGTCAAGAAGGTAGAGGAAGCTTACAACTTTGTAAAGAGCGTCGCTGGCGACAACGGCACAATCCTATTCGTAGGAACAAAGAAGCAGGCACAGGATTCCGTAAAAGAAGAAGCTGAACGTTCGGGTATGTTCTTCATTAACCAGCGTTGGCTCGGCGGTACCTTGACTAACTTCCAGACTATTCAGAAGCGTATTGACCGCCTGAAGAAATTGGAAGCTTGGGAAGAAGACGGTACCTTTGCAGTATTGCCTAAGAAAGAAGTTATCCTTCTCCGCAAAGAGAAAGATCGTCTTGAGAAATTCCTGGGCGGTATCAAGAACATGAAAGGTCTTCCAAGCGCGCTGTTCATCATTGACCCGCGTAAAGAGCGCATTGCAGTAGCAGAAGCTCGCAAATTGGGTATTCCTATCGTAGCTATCGTTGATACTAACTGCGATCCGGATGAAATTGACTACGTAATCCCAGGCAATGACGACGCAATCCGCGCCGTGAAGCTCTTGACTGGTAAGATGGCTGATGCTGTTGTTGAAGCTCATCAGGGCGAAGACACAACTACAGCTTAAGTAGTAACCGGAACATAAAACATAAACTTAAATGAAAAGGGTGGTTGGCAGGTGGATAACCTCTCACTGCCCTTTTTTTAAAATGCAAGCAAGTACCGCTTTATGCCCGCGTATGACAACGACTATGACCCTGGAGGGAATAACAATGGCAGTAGATGCAAAAGCAGTGAAGGAACTTCGTGAAAGAACAGGGGCAGGAATGCTCGATTGTAAGAAAGCGCTGGAAGAAGCAAACAACGACATCACCAAAGCAGCAGAATTGCTTCGTGAAAAAGGTCTGTCCGCAGCAGCGAACAAGGCCGGACGTATTGCTACTGAAGGTACTGTAGAATCCTATATCCACGCTGGCGGCCGTATTGGCGTTCTGGTGGAAATCAACTGCGAAACTGACTTCGTAGGCAAAACGGATTCCTTCAGAGAATTCGCGCGCGACATCGCTATGCAAATCGCAGCAGCGAACCCGCTGTATGTCCGCCGTGAAGAAGTACCTTCTGCAGACGTAGAGAAGGAAAAAGAAATTCTTAAGGCACAAGCGCTGAACGAAGGCAAGCCTGAGAAGATCGTTGAAAAAATGGTGGAAGGCCGCATCAGCAAGTTCTATGAAGAATACTGCCTGATGGAGCAATCCTTCGTTAAAGACCCGGACAAGACAATCTCCCAGCTGCTGAATGAAAAAATTAGCACGATTGGCGAGAACATCACCATCCGCCGCTTTGTTCGTTTCGAACTGGGTGAAGGTCTTGAGAAGAAAGTCGACAACTTCGTAGAAGAAGTTATGGCACAAGTAAAACAATAATAACTGCATGACATTGAATAAGAACTGAATACAGGCAAGCATCAAAAGAGCGGAACACATACAAGTAGTGTTCCGTCTTTTGTAGAAAGTGAGGGTATATAATTGGAACAACCGGTATTTAAGAGAGTAGTCCTTAAGGTAAGCGGTGAATCGCTCGCCGGACAGAATGGCTATGGCATCGATGCCGATACGATCATCTCTATTGCAGAGCAGGTCAAGGAAGTCGTGGAGCTTGGAGTTCAGGTTGCGATTGTATGCGGCGGTGGCAACATCTGGCGCGGAATCGCCGGAAGTGCAAGCGGTATTGACCGGGCAACAGCCGATTATATGGGAATGCTGGCAACAGTGATGAACTCGCTGGCATTGCAGGACGCTCTGGAGCAGATCGATGTCCCTACCCGGGTTCAGACCTCTATCGCCATGCAGCAGATTGCTGAGCCTTATATCCGCCGCCGGGCGATCCGGCATCTGGAGAAGGGCCGCGTAGTTATTTTTGCCGCAGGGACAGGGAATCCGTTCTTCTCGACAGATACTACGGCAGCGCTTAGAGCAGCCGAGATTGAAGCCGAGGTTATCCTCATGGCCAAGAATAAGGTAGACGGCGTCTACTCAGCAGATCCGTTCAAGGACAGCACAGCCGTGAAATACGAGCAGCTTACTTACATGGATATTCTGAACAAAAACCTGGGGGTTATGGATTCTACCGCTTCCTCACTCTGCATGGATAATAATATACCGCTCATTGTGTTTGCTATTACAGAGCAAGGCAATATTAAACGCGTCGTTCTCGGCGAAAAGATCGGGACGATCGTTAAAGGGAGTGTAAATTAAATGCCACAATCGGTTAAGAAGAATGCCGAAGAGCGTATGGAAAAAGCGATTCTCTCGCTGAAACGCGACTTGGCAACACTGCGGGCAGGACGCGCTTCGACGTCGCTGTTGGATCGCATCCAGGTTGAGTATTATGGTGCACCAACTCCGATCAATCAGCTGGCTAACATCAGCACACCGGATTCCCGGACCCTGCTGATCCAGCCGTGGGACAAAACTTCAATGTCAGACATCGAAAAGGCGATTATGAAATCCGACATCGGGATTACACCTGCCAATGACGGTACGATTATCCGCCTGTCGATTCCTCCGCTTACCGAAGAACGCCGCACTGAGCTGGTGAAATTCACCAAGAAGTTCGGTGAAGAAGCTAAGGTAGCGATCCGCAACATCCGCCGCGATGCCAACGATGACATCAAGAAGATGGAGAAGAACGGCATTTCAGAAGATGAATCACATGGACATCAG
The DNA here is from genome assembly GCF_038005345.1 of Paenibacillus sp. FSL H8-0122. NCBI lineage: Bacteria > Bacillati > Bacillota > Bacilli > Caryophanales > Paenibacillaceae > Paenibacillus > Paenibacillus sp. FSL H8-0122. The sequence goes on from NZ_JBBOTB010000001.1 coordinate 2,259,379, forward strand.
GAAGATATCCAGAAATCAACGGATAAGTTCATAGCTGAAGTCGACAAAGTGCTCTTGTCCAAAGAAAAAGAGATTATGGAAGTATAACGAAATTCATGAGACTTCAGGCCCCTCCGTTAATGGTGGGGTTTGTCTCTTTCTGATAAGAGCTTGGAGGAAACGGAAATGATCAAACGGATTCAAGAATGGCTGAGCCGTAAAGACAGGCAGGAGCCAGTCGAGATTTCACCGGATAATATTCCCCGGCACGTAGCGATAATTATGGATGGCAACGGGCGCTGGGCGAAACGGCGCGGTATGCCCCGGGTTGTGGGCCATCAGAACGGGATGAAGGCAGTCAAACGTGCTACGATTGCAGCGAATGACCTCGGAGTAGAATTTTTGACTCTGTACGCTTTCTCTACGGAGAACTGGACCCGGCCGAAGGATGAAGTGGATTTCCTGATGCGCCTTCCCGTAGAATTCCTGGCTATTGAACTGGATGAACTCATTGAGAAGAATGTACAGGTGCGCGTAATGGGCAACACGGAGGCTTTGCCTTCCCATACCCGCAAGGCGATGGAAGAAGCGGTCGCCCGCACACTAAGCAATACCGGACTTATACTTAATTTTGCTCTGAACTACGGCGGGCGCAAAGAGATTGAGGACTGTATGCGCGCTCTGGGCAAGGATATCCAGGCAGGAATTCTGTCACCTGAAGAGATCACTTCAGAGCTGATTGACAACAGATTGTCATCCAGCGGATTACCCGATCCTGACCTGCTCATCCGTACGAGCGGAGAGATGCGGCTCAGTAACTTTATGCTGTGGCAAATCGCCTATAGTGAATTTTGGTTTACGGATGCGTACTGGCCGGAGTTCGACAAGTCGCATCTGATGCAGGCTGTGGCTGAATATCAGCGCCGCACACGCCGTTATGGTGGATTGAAGTAGCCTGATGGGAGAGGGATTCTTTGAAGCAGCGATTGATTACCGGAATTGTTGCCGGGGCCTTGTTTTTAGGGTTATGCTATTGGGGTGGCTGGCCGTATCAGCTGATGCTGACTGCGATGGCCCTCATCGGCTATTATGAATTTGTGAAAATGACAGGTACAGCCACCTTCGGGCTGACTGCTGTATTTGGTTATGCCTCTGTAGTAGGCTTTATGATTCCTTGGGATCTCCTGGGAACGAATAAGCTATTCTCCTGGGAACAGGGGATATGGCTGGTATTGCTGCTATTCCTGCTGGTCACTGTCTTCAGTAAGAATAAGCTTGATATCAAAATCACCGCGATGATGTTCACTGGCATTGTTTACATAGGAATGGGGTTCTCGTATATGGGAATCGCCCGCGGTGCGGGAGATGGCCATGGCCTCTTCTGGACGATCCTGCTGCTGTGCTGTATATGGGGCAGTGATGCCGGAGCCTATTTTGTCGGCAGAAGCTTCGGGAAGAACAAGCTGTGGCCTGCGATCAGTCCTAACAAGACTATAGAGGGCGCGCTTGGCGGAGTATTGATTTCTGCTGTCATATCGATTGTGTTTGCTATACTGGTTCCTGATCTGCTGACTATCGGACGCGCGCTGCTGATTGGAATTGCTTGCGCTGTGCTGGGTCAGCTTGGAGATCTTGTACAATCTGCCTATAAACGGGTGTACGGTATTAAGGATTCAGGCTCACTCTTGCCGGGTCACGGTGGCATCCTGGACCGCTGCGACAGCTGGATCATCGTATTTCCTTTCGTACATATCGTAATGCTGATGCCTTACTATTAACGACAGGGAGAAGGAAAGCAACTGTGAAAAGAATTAGTATTCTCGGCTCTACGGGTTCCATCGGTACCCAGACGCTGGATGTGGTAGCTATGCATCCGGAAGCTTTTGAAGTCGATGGACTGGCGGCGGGAAGTAATACTTCACTGCTGCTGGAACAGGTCCGCCGTTTCAAGCCTCGCCGTGTATCGGTATCCACGAAGGAGCTTGCAGAGGAGATCAGATCCAGTCTGCCTGCCGGTGTAGAGCTGTATAGCGGAAGTGAAGGTCTGGTGGAGATTGCTGCCGGAGGCGATGCACAGACAGTCGTAACTGCGCTTGTAGGCAGTGTAGGACTTCAGTCTACGCTGGCGGCGATTGAAGCCGGCAGACATATTGGACTGGCTAATAAGGAGACACTGGTGACCGCCGGACATCTGGTTACAGAGCTGGCTGAACGCAAAGGCGTGAAGCTGCTTCCAGTGGACAGTGAGCATTCGGCGATTTTCCAATGCTTAAACGGGGAGAACCGTGAAGATGTGGCTTCAATTACCATTACTGCCTCGGGCGGTTCATTCCGTGATTATAAGCGTGAACAGCTTACGAATGTTACCGTAGCGGACGCACTGCGTCACCCCAATTGGAGCATGGGGGCCAAGATTACTATTGACTCGGCAACCATGGTTAACAAAGGCCTGGAGGTTATTGAAGCCCACCATTTGTTCGCCCTTCCGTATGAGCAGATTGATGTGGTGCTGCATCCGGAGAGTATCATTCACTCCTATGTGGAGTTCTGCGACAGCAGCATTATTGCTCAGCTTGGGACTCCTGATATGCGGGTTCCCATTCAATATGCGCTCACCTATCCCGACCGCTGGCCGTCTCCTGCGAAGCGTTTGTCTCTGGCTCAGGTAGCCAGCCTGACCTTCCGGGAGATGGATTATGAGCGCTATCCGGCGCTGAAGATGGCTATTGACTGCGGCATAGCGGGCGGCACATTCACAACAGCCTTCAATGCAGCCAATGAGGTCGCCGTGGCCCGCTTCCTGCGCGGTGAGATTCCCTTCCTGCGGATTGATGAGATTATTGATGAAGTGCTTCAGCGTCATCAGGGTGAGGCGAACCCCGGTCTGGAACAGATTCACAGTAGCGATATAGCTTCCCGGGAGCTTGCGGCTGTCCTGTAAAGGGATAAGAGGCCTTTGGAAACGGTGAATATGGCTGTACCCTGAAAAATAGGTGTGGACTGTTGATTCTCTTGTGCCCTGCCTTGGAATAATGATAAATTAAGAGGACATACTTCGGTCTTACACCTTAAGGGGGAATGTTGCGCTATGGAGATGGTAAGAGTTGTTTTTTTAACGGTGTTTATGTTCTTTGTTTTGGTGACTGTCCATGAATGGGGACATTATTATTTTGCCAAACGCGCCGGAATTCTTGTACGGGAATTTGCGATCGGTTTCGGTCCGAAACTGTTCTCTTATAAACGCGGTGAAACCCAGTTCACGCTCCGCCTGCTGCCCTTCGGGGGATACGCCCGTATGGCCGGCGAAGACCCGGAGATGGTTGAGATCGGCCCCGGGCAGACCATTGCTGTCCGGCTGGGCCAGGATAACAAGGTAAAGAATATCTACCTCGATTCCCTGGATACGCGCAGAAATGTTATCCGCGGCGAAGCGCAGTTCACGGATCTGGAGAATGAACTGAAGATCCGCCTTGATGTAGATGGTGAAGTGACCACCTATGATGTGAATCCGCAGGCGATGATGATCAAAGGCACCCAGCAGACGCAAATTGCGCCCAAGGACCGCCAGTTCGGCAGCAAAACCGTCGGCCAGCGCGCGATAGCGATCCTGGCGGGACCGGTGATGAACTTCATTCTGGCGTTTGTGCTATTTGCACTTCATCTGCAGATGGCCGGAATCCCGGTGGAGAATCCGACCTATGTGAAGATCGGTGACGTCAGCGTAGGAATGCCTGCACAGGAAGCAGGTCTTCAGAAGGGCGACATCGTCGTCACTGTGGACGGGCAGGCCATCGGCGGAGATTACCAGAAGATGATCAAGCTGACTTCAGCCTCCAAAGGCAAAGAAATGAACTGGACGCTGAAGCGCGGCGAAGAGACCTTGAATGTGACCATGATTCCCCGTGGAATGGAAGGGGAGCAAGGCGGCAAGGTTGGAATTACGCCGGAGCTTCCTACCCGCAAGGCCGGAGTGGGGGAGACAATTACCAAGTCCGGTACAGCGATGGTCGACACCACCAAGCTGATTTTTATCGGCTTCAAGCAGCTGATCAACAAATTTAATATGGATGATATCTCCGGGCCGGTAGGCACGTTCCAATTGACCGGGCAGATTGCCCAGCAGGGGATTCAGTATTTGACCTATTGGGCGGCTATTCTCAGCCTGTATCTAGGGATCTTCAATCTTCTGCCTATTCCTGCACTGGATGGCAGCCGGCTTGTATTCCTGGGTGTTGAGGCACTGCGCGGCAAGCCGGTGGACCCGAGCAGGGAAGGCATGGTCCACTTTGTAGGCTTTGCCCTGCTGTTCCTGGTGATGATCGCTGTTACGTATAATGATATTTTACGCCTCATAAGCGGCTGACGGATGTCATATCTTTTTTATCCCGTGATGCATTTGATTGGGCTTCATAGCTAATGTGCAATCTGAGGGGCGAATAATAGGAGGATTTCTTCACATGGCCAAAGACAAGCAGTTCGTTACAGAGATCACGCCGCAGGGCGAGGATTTCTCACGCTGGTATATCGATGTTATCAAAAAAGCGGACCTGATGGATTATTCGCCGGTCCGCGGCTGTATCGTGTTCAAACCGGACGGCTATGAAATCTGGGAGCATATCCAGGAGGAAATGAACCGCCGCCTGAAGGCGACCGGTCACCGGAACGCCTACTTCCCGCTGTTCATTCCCGAGAGCTTTTTCCAGAAGGAGAAGGAGCATGTGGAGGGCTTCAACCCGGAGCTGCCTTGGGTCACTGAGGCCGGAGGCGATGTGCTGGAAGAACGTCTGGCGATCCGCCCTACGTCCGAGACCATGTTCGGCCATATGTATTCCAAGTGGATTCAGTCTTACCGCGACCTTCCCGTGCTGATCAACCAATGGGCCAACGTGGTCCGCTGGGAGAAACGTACCCTGCCGTTCATCCGTACGACAGAATTCCTCTGGCAGGAAGGCCATACCGCGCATGAGAATGAGACGGAAGCACGCGAAGAAACGATGAAGATGCTTGATAACTACCGCGACTTCGTGGAGACCTTTCTGGCTATTCCGGTAGTGACCGGACAGAAGACGCCATCCGAGCGGTTCGCCGGTGCTGTGGATACGTATTCCATTGAAGCGATGATGAAGGATGGACGGGCTGTTCAGGCCGCTACCTCCCATTATCTGGGCACCAAGTTCGCGGTTGCTTTTGATATCCAATATCTGAACCGGGAGAATGTACTGGAACATGCACACACCACCTCGTGGGGCTCTACCACGCGTCTGATCGGTTCCCTCATCATGGTGCATGGAGACGACCGCGGACTGGCTCTGCCGCCGAAGGTAGCACCTACACAGGTCATTATGATTCCAATCGGACCGCCTAAGACCCGCGAAGCAGTCATCGGACGTACCGACGAACTGTTTGGTGAGCTTAAGAGCGCCGGAATCCGTGTGCGTGTTGATGACCGTGCGGATGTAACCCCGGGCTGGAAGTTCAATGAATATGAAATGCGCGGCGTCCCTGTCCGTCTGGAGCTTGGACCGCGTGATATGGAGAATGGCGTCTGCGTGCTCGTATCCCGGATCAGCGGCGAGAAGAAGGTCATTCAGCAGGAGAACCTGGTTGAAGAAGTGAATGCCATGCTTGCGCAGGTCCACCAGGAAATGTACGAGCGGGCACTGAAATTCCGTGAGGATCATTTCTATTCCGTAGACACTCTTGAGCAGATGAAGGATTCCATGGAGGAGAAACGCGGCTTTGCGCTTGCAGGCTGGTGCGGCTCTGAGGAATGTGAGGATAAGGTCAAGGAAGAGACCGGCGCAGGCAGCCGTAATATTCCGTTCCACCCGTCAGAAACGAAAGAGACCTGTATTTGCTGCGGCAAGCCTGCTAAGCATACGGTTGTATTTGCCAAAGCATATTAATCGGTAACGTTATATTTGTTCATTTATTATATCAGCTTCTGGCGAGAGGAGTCGGCGGGCCGCAAGTACCCAATGCTTTTTAAGCCGGAGGCTTTTTCTTACAATAGAGTATTAGAATGACGTCGAAGTCTTACGCCAATTATTGCCGAGTTAGGTGGGGAATGCATGGAGCAGAACGTGGAGAGAAGAAAGAGATTTGAGCTGTTGATGAAGCAGGGGGAGATTCCGCCTGCCATGATTGATCCTTATTTTGTAGACGGACAGATTGAACGGGTGGAGATTAGCCGCGGCAACCATGACTGGCATATCGTGATTGCGAAGACAACCCTGATTCCCGCCCAGACCTACCGGGCATTTATCCTTAGAATGCGTGAGAAGCTGCAGCATATTGCCAAGGTCAGCTTCTTGTTCCTATATGATGATACTGTAAGCAGAGCCGATATTGTGCAGGAGTACTGGGGCATGTTCCTGGAGTGGGTCCAGCGTGAGATTCCGTCCGTCAACGGTTGGCTGACGCGCTCCAGCCAGGAGCTGCAGGACGGTACGCTCATCCTTAGCCTGAACGATTCGATGTCGCTCGAACTGGCCCGCAAAAAGGGTATCGAAGCCGCCATTATTAAATATTATGATAAATACTTCGCGCTCCCGCTCAAGGTCAAGCTGCAGATGTCCGAGGATGAGACCAAGAACAAAGCGGATGCCTATGAGGAATTCCAGCAGAAGCTCCAGCAGGAGCAGCGTGAGCTGGTAGAGCTGATGATGATGAACAGTGAGCCGGACGAGCCTGAAGAAGCCGGGGACCCGGGCGAGGTCATTAAGCTTCAGATCGGGAATGACATTAAGGAGCAGGCCGTTTCCATTCTGGAGATTCAGGATGAAGAGAAGAAGATTACGATCCAGGGGACGATCTTCGGGCTGGACAGCAAGGAGCTGCGTAACGGGAATACACTGTTCACCTTCTGCATCACAGACTTTACGGATTCCCTGCAGATGAAGATGTTCGCCAAAACCAAGGAAGAGCTGAAGATCATGGGCCAGCTTGCTAACGGCAAATGGGTCCGTGCGCGCGGCAAAGTGGAGTATGACCGGTTCATGCAGATTCCCGAGCTGGTGATGATTCCTTCGGATCTGACCGAGGTGTCGGCGCCGCCTGCCCGTAAAGACAATGCCAAGGAGAAGCGCGTGGAGTTCCACCTGCATACGACTATGAGCACGATGGATGCGGTAGCACCGATTGATGCCTATGTCAAAACAGCTGCGAAATGGGGCCACCCGGCACTTGCAGTTACCGACCACGGCAATGTTCAGAGCTTCCCGGATGCGAATCATGCCTCCCATAAGCATAAGCTCAAGATGCTCTACGGTGTGGAGGCCAATGTCGTCAATGACGCGGTCAATATCGTGGAGAATGCACAGCCGCTGGAGCTCAAGACCGCAACCTATGTCGTCTTCGACATCGAGACCACGGGGCTGTCCATCACACGCAATAACATCACGGAGCTTGCGGCGATCAAGATGTGCGAAGGCAAGGAGCTGGACCGCTACACCACCTTCGTCAATCCGCATGAGAAAATCCCCTACCACATCCAGCAGCTGACGAACATTACGGATGAAATGGTCAAGGATGCCCCGGATCTCGCGCCGGTACTGGAGGAGTTCGTGGAGTTTGTAGGAGATAGCATTCTCGTTGCGCACAATGCGCGGTTCGATATGGGCTTCATTCAAGCTTCTCTGAAGAAGCTCGGGCAGCCGGAGCTGCCGAATCCTTCACTGGATACGCTGGAGCTGGCGCGTCTGCTCTTCCCCAAAATGAAGAACCACCGGCTCAATACGCTTGCTGACAAGTACAAGGTACTGCTGGAGAGCCATCACCGTGCGGTGGATGATACGATAGCACTGGGCGGGATTCTGAACGGTCTCTTGGCCGATGCGGAGAAGATGAAGGGGATGACCCGGCTGGACCGGCTGAATGACTATGTAGGCAATGACCTGTCGAATGTGCGGCCGTTTCACTGCGGCATCTATGCACTGAATCCCATCGGCAAAAAGAACCTCTACAAGCTGATCTCCATGTCGCATACCGAGTACTACAAGCGGGTGCCCTGCATTCCCAAATCGAAGCTCGAAGAGCATCGTGACGGACTGCTTGTCATATCCGGCTGTGAGCGGGGCGAGTTCTTCGAGGCTGTACTGAACAAGACCGTGGAAGAGGCGATTGAGGTTGCCCAGTTCTATGATGTGCTGGAAATCCAGCCGCTGACCATGTACATGCATCTGGTGGATAAAGGGTTCGTAGCGAGTCCGGAGGACCTGCGGGGAGTTGTACGCAAAATCTGTGAGATTGGCGAGCAGATAAACAAGCCGGTGATAGCCACTGGGAATGTGCACTATCTGGAGCCGCGCGATAAGCTGTTCCGCGATATTACGATCCACGGGATTACCGGATTCAGTCCGCTGAAGGACCAGAACAAGCCGGATGCCCACTTCCGCACAACCGATGAGATGCTGGCCGAGTTCGAATATCTGGGTGCAGCCAAAGCGAAGGAAGTCGTGGTCACGAATACTGTTGAGCTGGCTGAGCGGTTCGAGGAATACGATCTGTTCCCAAGCGATCTCTTCACGCCTATTATTGAAGGGGCGGATGATGAGATCCGCAATACCTGCTATGACACAGCCAAATCGATCTACGGCGAGGAGCTGCCTGAAGTGGTGGTTGCCCGTCTGGAGAAGGAGCTGGCCCCGATTATTAAATACGGGTTCTCCGCCAACTATCTGATCTCGGAACGGCTGGTCAAAAAGTCGAACCAGGACGGTTATCTCGTCGGCTCCCGTGGATCGGTAGGTTCATCTGTGGTGGCTACCTTCCTCGGTATCTCGGAGGTTAATCCGCTTCCGGCTCACTATATTTGCACCAATCCCGAATGCCGGCACAGTGAATGGTTCCTGGACGGAAGTGTGCCGAGCGGCTTTGACTTGCCGGATAAGGACTGCCCGGATTGCGGCGGCAAGCTTAAGGGAGAAGGCCAGGATATTCCGTTTGAGACCTTCCTGGGCTTCAAAGGGGACAAGGTTCCCGATATCGACCTTAACTTCTCCGGGGAGTATCAGCCGAACGCCCATAATTTTACCAAAACAATGTTCGGTCCGGACAATGTATTCCGCGCGGGAACTATCGGTACAGTGGCGGAGAAGACTGCCTTCGGCTTCACCAAGAAATATGAGGAGCATCACCAGAAGCGCTGGCGCGGTGCGGAGGTCGGACGGCTTGCCGCCGGCTGTACCGGTGTGAAGCGCAGTACAGGGCAGCATCCCGGCGGTATCGTTGTTTTGCCGGACTACATGGAGATCGAAGATATCACTCCGGTGCAGTTCCCGGCGGATGATGTTACAGCCGAGTGGAAGACCACCCATTTCGACTATCACGCCTTCGATGCCAACCTGCTGAAGCTCGATATTCTCGGCCACGATGATCCGACGATGATGCGGATGCTGCAGGATCTGACTGGCGTCGACCCGACGACCATTCCAATGAATGATCCGAAGGTGATGAGTATGTTCAACTCTACGGATGCGCTCGGGGTAAGGCCGGATCAGATCCGCACCCCGGTAGCCACTTACGGAGTGCCGGAGATGGGGACGAAGTTCGTCCGCCAGATGCTTGTCGAAGCCAAGCCGTCCAGCTTTGCCGATCTGCTGCAGATTTCGGGGCTGTCCCATGGAACCGGCGTGTGGCTGGGAAATGCCCAGGAGCTGATCAAGAACAACACCTGCAACATTAAGACGGTAATCGGCTGCCGTGATGATATTATGCTCTATCTGATCTATAAGGCGGGTATGGATGCCAGTCTGGCCTTCAAAATTACGGAGAGCGTGCGTAAAGGGAAGGGCTTGCCGCCGGAGTGGATTGACGAGATGAAGAATTGCAAGGTGCCGCAGTGGTACATTGATTCCTGTCTCAAAATCCAGTACATGTTCCCGAAGGCCCATGCCGCGGCTTATGTTATTTCAGCGGTGCGGACAGCCTTCTTCAAGCTGTATCATCCGATAGAATACTATGCGACTTACTTCTCGGTCCGCGCGGCGGATTTCGATATCGAGCTGTGCTGCAAAGGCTACGAAGCCATTGCGCGCCAGCTGGTAGAGATCGAAGCCAAGGGCTTCCAGGCGCTGCCTAAGGAAAAAGCCATGCTTCCGGTCCTGGAGATGGCCCTGGAGATGACCGCACGCGGCTTCACCTTCAAGAACATTGATCTGTACCGCTCGGACGCTACCAAATTTACGGTAGACGGTACCAGCCTGATTCCTCCATTCTCCTCGCTTGCGGGAATCGGGGATAATGCTGCGATTAATATCGCCGCTGCCAAGGACGCAGGAGAATTCCTCTCCATTGAGGATTTCCAGCAGAAATCCAAGGCCAGTAAAACGGTGATTGAGCTGCTCACGGGAATGGGCTGCTTCCGGGGATTGCCGGAGAGTAACCAGCTTTCACTGTTCTGACAACCGGCTTAAGTGATAGCATATATAGTCCTTTAAAAAGGGGAGTCAAGGGCTGGTACTTGTCAGTGCTGCCTCACTATGGTATAATTTTTTTGGTAATAATGAGATAAGTCCGTTGTGTAAAGAGTGGGGAAACCCACTCTTTATCTTTGGTATATAGCAAAAGACAAGTTCGTGGAGGTAATCTTCTTTTGAGCACACCCAAATCCAAAATTAAACAAACGGTAGAGCAGCTGCTCGGGTCCTATCTCGAGGACAATGGTTTCGAACTGGTGGACGTTGAATACGTGAAGGAAGGCTCCAACTGGTTTCTGCGCGTATTCGTAGACAAAGAGGGCGGCATCGATATCGATGACTGCGGGTCCATCAGCGAATATATCAGCCAGAAGCTGGATGAGAATGATCCGTTCTCCGAAGCGTATTTCCTTGAAGTCTCCTCGCCGGGAGCTGAGCGTCCGCTCAAGAAAGCTGCGGATGTCGCCAAGGCAGTAGGCAAGGACGTATATGTAACGGTCTATGAGCCGATTCAAGGACTCAAAGAATTCGAAGGACGGTTGCTCTCGTTCGAGAACGAGGAACTGCTCATCTCCGCGGGCAAAAAAGAACATGTGGTACCGTACGCCAAGGTCGCCAGTGCGAGATTGGCCATTATTTTTTAACGTCTTGAAAGGGGGACCGGAATTTCATGAGTATGGAGTTTATTGAAGCTATGAATGAACTGGAAAGGGAGAAAGGCATCAGCAAGGATGTGCTGTTCGAAGCCATCGAAGCGGCGCTGATCTCCAGCTATAAACGCAATTTCAATGCGGCGCAGAATGTGCGTGTGGATATGAACCGCAACACAGGCGTAATCAAGGTGTTTGCCCGCAAGCTGATTGTGGAGGAGGTTCTCGATGCACGGACCGAGATCTCGCTCCTGGCTGCCCGGGAGATCAACCCGCATTTTCAGCTGGAGGACATCGCCGAGCAGGAAGTCACGCCGCGTGATTTCGGCCGCATTGCCGCCCAGACTGCGAAGCAGGTGGTTACCCAGCGTATCCGCGAAGCGGAACGCGGCCTGATCTATAACGCTTTTATTGACAAGGAAGATGATATTGTAACCGGCCTTGTACAGCGTCAGGATATGCGCAACATCTATGTGGATCTTGGCAAAATCGAGGCGGTTCTTCCGCTGAGCGAGCTGATGCCTGGAGAGAAGTTCAAGCAGAGCGAGCGTATCAAGGCTTATATCACCAAGGTGGAGAACACGACCAAAGGACCGCAGATCATGCTGTCCCGCAGTCATCCGGGTCTCCTGAAGCGTCTGTTCGAGCTGGAGGTGCCGGAGATTTTTGACGGGGTGGTGGAGATTCGTTCCGTTGCCCGCGAAGCCGGCTTCCGCTCCAAGATCGCCGTGTTCTCACGCAATCCTGAAGTGGACCCGGTGGGCTCCTGCGTAGGGCCGAGAGGCACGCGTGTACAGACCATCGTGACTGAGCTTCGCGGTGAGAAGATTGATATCGTCAGATATTCCGAGCTGGTGCAGGAGTACGTAGCCAATGCGCTTAGCCCGTCCAAGGTGCTTGAGGTGCAAGTCTTTGAACCTGAGAAGATGGCCCGCGTCATTGTTCCTGACTATCAGCTGTCGCTGGCTATCGGCATCAAGGGGCAGAATGCCCGTCTTGCCGCCAAGCTGACCGGCTGGAAGATCGATATCAAGAGCGAGACGCAGGCGGAGCAGGAATACGGCAGACCCAGATCGTCCAATGATGAAATGCATCAGGATTCCGTCTCCATCGATTAATGAATGCTGACTGACGGGAGGTGCTTTGTTATGAAGCAAAGAAAGGTGCCGCTGCGTAAATGCGTTGCCAGCCAGGAGATGATGCCCAAGAAAGAGCTGATTCGCGTGGTGAGAACGCCTGAAGGCGAGGTGCTGATCGACCTGACAGGCAAGAAGTCGGGCCGTGGCGCTTATATCTGCGGTAAACTGGAATACTTTAAGCTAGCACAGAAAACCAAAGCACTTGACCGGGCATTGAAATGTCAGGTCAGTCCTGAAATCTATGCCCAGCTTGCCCGGGATTTTGCATCCGTGGAGGAGCAGTTTTTGGCAGCGAAGGATAGTGAGGACAATGAGTAAGACACTTTCTTATTTAGGGCTTGCGATGAGAGCAGGCAAGATTGTCACCGGCGATGAGGCTGTGCTTAAGGCAGTGCGGTCTTCAGAGGCGAAGCTGGTCGTCCTGGCAGGTGACGCTTCAGATAATACCCAGAAGAAGTTCCGCGATAAATGCGGAACCTACGATATTCCACTAGTAATCGCATTTCACCGGGATGAACTCGGTGCAAGTATTGGTAAGGACCAGCGCGTGGTGCTGGCCGTTACGGATAAAGGATTCGCGGAAATGATCTCCAGAACGCTTGGAGATACTGTCGGAGGTGGAGTTATTGACTAAAGAAGATAATAAGGATAAGCTGCGCGTATACGAATACGCAAAGTCTTTGAACATGAGCAGTAAAGAAATTATTACCATTCTGAAGCGTTTGGATGTCCCGGTGAATAATCATATGAGTGTCATGGAGAATGGCTCCGTGAACAAAGTTGAACAGTTCTTCAAGGACATCAAGTCAAACGCTGCAGCCAAGCGGGACAACGGCACCAGCAGCCGTCCGGTAGTTACTACCGGTGCGGCAACCGCCGAAGTACGCAGTGCTCAGAATACCAACAAAATTCAATCGGAAAAGCAGGTAGGTATGAACAGTAACCAAAACAACAACCAATCGACGACGTCCCCAAGGCCCCAAAGCGGACAAGATTCCCGCAGAACACAAACATCAGGCTCCGCTCAGAATTCCCGCCCGCAGGGCAGTTCAAGCAGCAGCCGTCCACAAAGCAGTTCGGCTGGCAGCCGCCCGCAAGGCAGCTCCACTGGCAGCCGTCCGCAAGGCAGCTCCACTGGCAGCCGTCCGCAAGGCAGCTCTACTGGCGGAAGTCGCCCACAGGGCAGCTCCACCACTGGCAGCCGTCCGCAAGGCAGCTCGACTGGCGGAAGCCGTCCACAAGGCAGCTCAACTAGCGGAAGCCGCCCACAGGGCAGCTCTACTGGCAGCCGTCCGCAAGGACAAGGCGGCGCACCACGTACAGGTGACCGTCCGCAAGGTCAAGGCAATGCAGGCGGAGGTTTCTCTCGCAACGACGGCCCTAAGAAGAATACCACTGGCGGCAGACCTGGCGGCAATAACAGCGGCCAGAAACGTTACGACGACAACAAGGGCGGCAACTATCGCGGCCGTGGCGGCAAGAACAACCGCGGCAGAAACCAGCCGACCGTATATCGTGAGAAGATTGACAACACACCTAAGAAGATCATTGTCCGTGGCAGCATGACCGTGGGTGAAACCGCAAAGCTGCTTCACAAGGATGCTTCGGAAGTAATTAAGAAGCTGATCTCGATGGGGGTTATGGCCACCATCAACCAGGAGCTTGATATCGATACGATTCTGCTGCTGGCCGGCGAATTCGGCGTAGAAGTAGAAGTGAAGATTCCGGTTGACGAAGACAGCTTCGAGACCGTGGAAGAGAACGATTCCGAAGACGATCTGATGACACGGCCGCCGGTTGTAACGATCATGGGTCACGTTGACCACGGTAAAACAACCTTGCTCGATGCCATCCGTTCCACGAATGTTTCAAGCGGTGAAGCAGGCGGGATTACGCAGCATATCGGTGCCTACCAGGCTGAGATTAATCATAAGAAAATCACATTCCTCGATACTCCGGGCCATGAAGCGTTCACCGCCATGCGTGCCCGTGGTGCCCAGGTCACAGATATGACGATTATCGTCGTAGCGGCAGATGACGGCGTAATGCCTCAGACCGTAGAAGCGATTAACCACGCCAAGGCAGCCGGACTTCCGATCATTGTTGCAGTTAACAAGATTGATAAGCCGGGCGCAGACCCTGACCGGGTGAAGCAGGAGCTTACCAACTATGAGCTGGTGCCGGAAGAGTGGGGCGGCGATACAATCTTCGTCAACCTGTCCGCTAAGCAGCGCATTAACCTGGAAGAGCTGCTGGAAATGATTCTGCTCGTTGCCGAAGTGAACGAGTACAAGGCGAACCCGGACAAACGGGCACGCGGTACTGTTATAGAAGCTGAGCTTGACAAGAACCGTGGACCGGTTGCCCGTATTCTCGTGCAGAACGGTACACTGAAGGTCGGAGACGCATTCGTAGCAGGTAACTGCTTCGGCCGCGTACGCGCCATGGTGAATGACAAGGGACGCAAAATCAAGGAAGCGGGACCTTCCACTCCAGTGGAAATTACCGGTCTGACCGAAGTGCCGCAGGCGGGCGATCCGTTCATGGCCTTCGAAGATGAGCGCAAAGCACGGGCGATCGCTGACAGACGTTCTACTACGCAGCGCCAGTCCGAGCTGAACACGAACACCCGCGTTACGCTGGATGATCTGTTCAAGCACATCAAGGACGGCGAGATCAAGGATCTCAACGTAATCATCAAGGGTGACGTACAGGGTTCGGTAGAGGCGCTGAAGGGCTCCTTGGCCAAGATCGAAGTGGAAGGCGTACGCGTGAAGATTCTTCACAGCGGTGCCGGTGCGATCACGGAATCCGATATTACCCTGGCAGCAGCCTCCAATGCTATCGTGATCGGCTTCAACGTTCGTCCGGATGCCCAGACGAAAGCTGCGGCTGAGCAGGAGAAGGTGGATGTGCGTCTGCATAACATCATCTACAACGTCATTGAAGAGATTGAAAGTGCCATGAAGGGCATGCTTGATCCTATCTATAAAGAGAACGTTATCGGCCATGCCGAAGTGCGCAACGTATTCAAAATCAGCAAAGTGGGCAGTGTCGCAGGCTGTATGGTTACTGACGGCAAAATTACCCGCAATGCTGAAATGCGCCTGATCCGCAGCGGTATTGTTGTCTTCACAGGCAAGATCGACACCTTGAAGCGTTTCAAAGATGATGCAAAAGAAGTGGCACAGGGTTATGAATGTGGCATAACTTTGGAACGCTATAATGATCTCGCCGAAGGCGACATCATCGAAGCATTCATCATGGAAACGGTAGAGCGCTAAGCGAAGAGGTGAAAGAAGATGTCTAAAATCAGAGCCGGACGGGTTGGCGAGCAGATTAAGAAAGAGCTGAGCCAGCTCATCCAAAGCGGACTGAAGGACCCGCGTGTCGGGTTCGTAACCGTAACTGGCGTAGATGTGACGAACGATCTGTCACAGGCCAAGGTATACCTGAGCGTATTCGGGGACGAGGAGCAGAAGTCAGACTCGCTTAGAGCGATTGAGAAGGCCAATGGCTTTCTCCGCTCGGAGCTGGGCAAAGCGATCCGCCTGCGCCATACACCTGAGCTGATCTTCAAGATTGACGAATCCGTTGCTTACGGAAGTCATATTGAGAAGCTGCTCGGCGAAATCGGCAAAAACGAATAGGCTACGGAACATAAAGGAGACGGCGAATGCAGAGCTATGAACAAAGTCTCCAGCAGACGCGTAAGTTTCTGCTGGAACACGACGATTATCTTGTAGTGTCGCATGTTCAGCCGGACGGAGATGCAGTCAGCTCCACCCTCGCGGTGGGCTGGCTTCTCTCATGTCTGGGCAAAAAATATCTGATGCTGAACGAGGGCCAGATTCCACAGCGGATGGAATACTTATGGCATGCCGATCAGATTGTCAATCTGTCTGAAGGTTCTTTGCCCCGCCAGTACAGCCATGTGATATGTGTTGACTGTGCTGATTTCCAGCGTGTAGGGCTGACCCAGCAGCATTTCACCAGTGATGCCCTGATCTTGAATATAGACCATCATCCAACGAACAACGGCTACGGCGCGGTGAATCTCATCAAGCCGGATGCGGCAGCGACAGCAGAGATTCTGTTCGATCTGCTGAAGACCTTTGAACTCAAGTGGGATATTGATATTGCCACAGCCATTTATACAGGGCTGTTAACGGATACCGGCGGTTTCCGTTACAGCAATACTTCTCCTAAAGTGATGGCGGCGGTATCCGAGCTGCTGACACTGGGCGTGAATGGACCGGACCTGGCAGAGACCCTGCTGGAAGAGATGACGCTTCCCCAGGTTAAGGTGCTCAACCGCGCACTTAGCACATTACAGCTTAGTCCTGAAGGAGATATAGCCTGGGTGTATGTTACACCTCAGGATATGCTGGACTCTGGAGCGGCCAATGAGGATCTTGAAGGGATTGTCAACTATCCCCGGAATATCCGCGGGGTAGAGGTAGGCATTCTGTTCAAGGTCATTGATGACCATGCGGTGAAGGCCAGCCTGCGTTCAGCAGGTAAGGTGGATGTGGCGCTGCTTGCGCAAGCCTTCGGCGGCGGCGGACACACCCGGGCAGCGGGCGCGCGTATTAATGGAAGTCTGGAAGAAGCTGTGGCACAGGTGCTTGAGGAGGTCAAACGTCATTTATGAGTGAGCTTACAGGAGTTCTGGCTGTATATAAGCCGGCAGGGTTCACTTCACATGATGTTGTGGCCAAGGCGCGGCGCATTCTGGGCATGAAGCGGATTGGACATACCGGGACACTTGATCCTCAGGTAACCGGAGTATTGCCGCTCTGTCTGGGCCGGGCTACTAGAGTAGTGGAGTATATCCAGGAGCTGCCCAAGGAATATGTTGCCACACTGCGGCTGGGAATGGCCAGCGATACAGAGGACCTGACCGGCACGATTACGGAATCTGTAGAGGAGGTTCATATCACAGAAGCCGAAGTGCTGGCTGTGCTGAACTCCTTTCAGGGCGTGATCTCACAGGTGCCGCCGATGTATTCCGCAGTGAAGGTGGACGGCAAGCGTCTGTACGAGCTGGCCCGGGAAGGCAAGACCGTAGAGCGCAAGAGCCGTGAAGTGGAGATTTATGAGATTGAGATGCAGGAAATGGTCTGGAACGGCAATTATCCGGAGATCACTTTCCGGGCGTTATGCTCCAAGGGAACCTATATCCGCACCCTCTGTGTAGATATCGGACGTAAGCTTGGTCTTCCCGGTGTGATGGTGAAGCTGGAGCGGACGATGTCGGCCGGGATCACGGCCAGTCATTGCCTGACTCTGGAGCAAATTGCGCAGCACAAGGAAGGCGGCACACTGGATGAGCATCTGATTGCTGCCGACGAGGCGATTTCACATTTGCCCAGACATACCGTTGCGGCAGAGAAGAAGAAAGCAGCCCTGCAGGGGCAGCGTCTGTCGACCCGGTTTGTAATGCCGGAAGTGAAGCAGGCCGGAGATTTCCGTCTCTATGATCAGCAAGGGGAGTTCCTTGGTATTTATGCTTTGGAGGCTACCGGAGCTATTGCACCTGTCAAGGTCTTTGCCCAGGTCTAAACTTTAATTTATTTGCGAATGTAGGTGAGAAACAGCGTGAGAACCGTAACGTTAAACTATCCGATGCTGCCTGAGGCGGCAGCACAGTACGCGCAGCCTCAAGTAGTTGCTCTGGGACAGTTCGATGGACTGCACCTCGGGCATGCCAGTGTCATCACATCAGCCGTTGCTCTTGCCCGCGAGGCAGGTGTACCCGCTGCGGTGATGACCTTCTACCCCCATCCCAAGGATGTTATGGGCAAGGGGGATTATGAGGGATATTTGACCCCTTCTAAGGATAAGCAGGAGCTGCTTGCCGGGATGGGTGTTGAGCTTTTATATATCATTGAATTTAATGAAGAGCTCTCCCGGGTGAGTCCGGCGGATTTTGTCTCTGTAATGCTGCTTCCGCTGCAGATTATAACTGCAGTTGTAGGGTTCGACTTCCGCTTCGGCTACAGGGGCGAGGGAGATGCGGACACGCTTTCGGAGCTGGGACAGGGTGCGATGAAGGTAGAGACGGTCGCCCCGTTCCTGCTTGAAGGAGAGAAGGTCAGCAGCTCGGGTATCCGCAAGAGCTTGCTGAGCGGGGAACTGGGTAAGGCCAATGCCTGGTTTGGACGTTGTTATCACCTGCGCGGTATCGTCGGTCACGGGGAGAAGCGGGGCCGGACCATTGGCTTTCCGACCGCGAACCTGCAGCTCGAAGACCGCTATGTGATTCCGGCCAAGGGCGTATACGCCGTCAAGGTCTTTTACCGGGACGAGGTCTTGTACGGGGTGATGAATGTGGGCGTGAAGCCAACATTTCACGAAGGCGTGACCACTCCGAGCTTTGAGGTTCACCTGTTTGATTTTGCCTCAGATATTTATGGGCAGGAACTTAAGGTGGAACTGGTCTCTTATATCCGCTCTGAGCGGAAGTTCGGGTCCATCGATGCCTTAATTGCACAGATCGGCGCAGATGCTGAGACGGCCAAAGGGATGCTGGGATATCATTCCTAATCTTTCCGGACAAGCCGTTTACTTTTGCCTGTGAAGGTGCTATACTGATTAACGTTGCTGGAATGACAGCATGTGAACCTTAGCTTGGTTACTTGTTCTCACCGACGGTGACGAGGCTACTGGCGATTATAATGAAGGAGGTGAACAGGATGGCATTGACTCAAGAACGTAAACACCAATTGATTGACGAGCACAAAACTCATGAATCCGATACTGGATCCCCTGAGGTGCAAGTTGCTATCCTTACGGAGAACATCGTTAATTTGACTGACCACTTGCGTACGCACAAGAAGGATCATCATTCCCGCCGCGGACTGCTGAAGATGGTTGGACAACGTCGTAAACTGCTGGCGTATTTGAAGAACAAAGACATCAGACGTTACAGCGCCCTGATCGAAAAACTGGGATTGCGTCGTTAATTTTCCATAAGTTAAGCCCAAAAGCAGCCTGGTTGTATACCGTATGTCCTTCTTACGAGCGACAGCGGGACAGCCGGGTTGCTTTTTGAAAATTTAGGGTAAACTTTTACAGTTGACAAGTGGATAGCATTCGCAAAAACGGCTATAGCACTTCTGCGGAGGACAAGCCGTTTTTGCTTGTAGAACATACAGGAACGTATTATTACCATTCAAGGAGGGGTTTTATGGAACAACGTGTGGAAATGCAGCTGGGCGGAAGACGCCTTGTGCTGGAAACAGGCCGTCTGGCCAAACAAGCGAACGCAGCCGTGATGGTGCGTTACGGAGATACTTCAGTATTGTGTACGGTTACAGCATCCAGTGAGCCTAAAGATCTGGATTTTTTCCCGCTTACAGTGAATTATGAGGAAAGATTATATGCAGTAGGCAAAATTCCTGGCGGATTCATCAAACGTGAAGGACGTCCGAGCGAGAAAGCGATTCTGTCCAGCCGTCTGACAGACCGTCCAATTCGTCCATTGTTCCCGGAAGGATTCCGCAATGACGTTCAAGTCTTGAACCTGGTAATGAGTGTGGATCAGGACTGTGCGCCTGATATTGCTGCCATGATCGGTACTTCCGCTGCGCTCAGTATTTCCGATGTGCCATTCAACGGACCCATCGGCGGCGTGGCTGTCGGCCGGATTAACGGAGAATTCATCATCAACCCTGATCAAGCCCAGCAGGCAATCAGCGATATTTATGTGGTTGTGGCCGGTACGAAGGATGCCATCATGATGGTAGAAGCTGAAGCCAATGAAGTGACTGAAGAAGTGATGCTTGAAGCGATCATGTTCGGACATGACGAGGTCCGCAAGATTGTGGCTGTGATTGAACAGCTCGTAGCCGTTGCCGGTAAAGAGAAGATGGCTGTGAAGCTGCATGCGGTTAATGCGGATGTGAATACAGAGGTTCGTGCTTTTGCTGAGAGCCGTCTGGTAGAAGCCGTAAGAATTGCCGAGAAGCATGCCCGTCAGGATGCTATCGATCTGGTGAACAACGAAGCGGTGGCGTATTTCGCAGAGAAATACATAGAAACCCCAGAGCTTCTTAAGGATGTTAAGGAAGCCCTGCATGATATCGTGAAGGATGAAGTCAGACGACTGATCACGCATGACAAGGTTCGTCCGGATGGACGTAAGCTGGACGAGATCCGTCCGATCGAATGTGATACAGCGCTGCTGCCGCGTACGCACGGTTCCGGTCTGTTCACACGCGGCCAGACACAGATTCTCAGCGTATGTACACTGGGTGCACTGGGCGATGTGCAGATTCTGGATGGTATTGATCCGGCTGAAACCAAGCGCTTCATGCACCACTACAACTTCCCTCCGTTCAGCGTAGGGGAAGCCCGTCCGCTAAGAGCACCGGGACGCCGCGAGATCGGCCACGGGGCACTCGGTGAACGCGCATTGTCCAAGGTGATTCCAAGTGAGACTGAATTCCCGTACACCATCCGTCTGGTATCCGAAGCGATTGAATCCAATGGCTCCACCTCCCAGGCAAGCATCTGTGCCAGTATTCTGGCGATGATGGATGCAGGGGTACCTATCAAGGCGCCTGTAGCCGGTGTAGCGATGGGTCTGATCAAGGACGGAGAGCATGTGTCCATCCTGACCGATATTCAAGGCATGGAAGATCACCTCGGCGATATGGACTTTAAGGTAGCGGGTACAGCAGAAGGCGTAACGGCGATTCAGATGGATATCAAAATTGATGGCATCGACCGCAAAATTCTGCAGGAGGCGCTTGAGCAGGCAAGAGAAGGCCGGATGTTCATTCTGGGTAAAATGAATGAAGCGATTGCTGCTCCAAGACCGAGCCTGTCTAAATATGCTCCGAAGATCATTATCATCAATATCAATCCCGACAAGATCCGTGATGTAATTGGTGCCGGCGGTAAAATCATCAACAAGATCATTGAAGAAACCGGCGTGAAGATCGACATCGAGCAGGATGGCCGCGTATTTATCGGTTCTTCTGACGAAGCTATGATCCAGAAGGCCCGTGGCATCATCGAAGGAATTGTGAAGGAAGTTGTGGTTGGTGAGATTTATGTGGGTACGGTTAGACGCATTGAGAAATTCGGCGCATTCGTTGAATTGATCCCTGGCAAAGACGGCCTTGTGCATATTTCCCAGCTGTCTACAGAGCGTGTAGCGAAGGTTGAAGATGTTGTGGCGATTGGCGACACGATCACCGTAAAGGTAACGGAGATCGACCAGCAGGGCCGTGTCAACCTGTCGCGCAAAGCGGTGCTGACTTCAGAGAGCGGAGCGAAGGCGTAAGCATTTACGCTGCCGCTTCACCGCTATCCTGACTATAGATAAGAAGAGACAGAAGCAGTACAGTTCTGGCTCTTTTTTTTGGACAAGTATAGGGAAACGGTAAGGTCCTGACAGGATGGCTATACCTTACCCGCTTGAAGGTGGCATCTATGCAGTATGCATAATTTGCACCCTTCATGCATAGGCTGGGACAAAGCGTCCCCGCACGGCTTGACCCTGGTGCGGAGACGGAACAGACCGTTTGTGCCGGGGAGGTATAACGTCATGAAGACGTACAAGGCGGCGCTTGTGCTGGCTTGCATCGCAGTAGTAATCGGAATCGGAAGTACGAACGGACCCGTGAAAGAGATGATTGCCGGGCTTAAGCCTCAGGCGGATGCAGCGGTGATGAGCTATGCTCTGAATCAGGCGGAGGATGATCTGCGCGCGCAGATTACCCGCCGGGCCGAGGCGCTGAATGCGCAGCCGGTGAATGCTGTAGTTGACCGGGTATGGAAAGCCATACCAGGGTATAACGGGCTGGAGGTCGATGTAGAGGCAACCTACCGGAGCGCGCTGCTGCGGGGACCCGAAGCAGGCCTTAAGCTGTTGTACCGCCAGATTAAGCCTAAGGTATCACTGGATGATCTGGGAGCGCAGCCGATTTACCGGGGGAATCCGGCGAAGCCGATGGCCTCGCTGATGATTAATGTGGCCTGGGGGAATGAGTATATCCGTCCGATGCTGGACATTCTGGATGCAGAGAAGGTGAAGGTTACCTTTTTTCTGGACGGAAGCTGGTTAAGCCGCAACAAGGAGCTTGCAGCAGAGATGCTGAAGCGCGGGCATGAGGTGGAGAACCATGCGTATACGCATCCTAAGATGAGTATTCTAAGCCGGACACGTGCTACTGCCGAGATTGAGAAGACGCAGAAGCTGCTGAAGGAAAGCCTGGGTGTGACGAACAAGTGGTTTGCTCCGCCGTCAGGCGACTTTAACCAGCAGACGGTGGAGATCGCCGCCTCACTGGGACTGAAGACGGTGCTGTGGACGCTGGATACGGTCGATTGGCGCAATCCGTCCCCCGAATCAGTTGTTGCCAAGATCAGCAGCCGGGTAGAGCCGGGAACTTTGATCCTGATGCATCCGACGGCATCCTCCTCGCAAGCGCTGAGAGGGATGATCCGGGGGATCAGAGCCAAGGGCCTGCAGCTGGGAACCGTCAGTCAGACGCTCTCTCCTGAGCGTATCGTGACTGCGGAAGTTGAGTGAACGCCCTATTTCTGATAGGATAAGAGGCGCGAATAACAAATACAGACAGAACCAGGGGCTGTGCCAGGAGGATTACACATTGGACAAAATATTATTATCGAACGGACTCCGGGTGGTGACCGAGAAGATCCCGACCGGCCGGTCCGTATCTTTCGGAATCTGGGTCAAGACGGGCTCCCGCAATGAGAACCCGCTCAACAACGGGATTTCCCATTTCATCGAGCATATGCTCTTTAAGGGGACTGACCGCTATAGCGCCAAGGATATTGCCGAACAGTTCGATGCCATTGGCGGGAACGTCAATGCGTTTACCTCGAAGGAATATACATGCTTTTATGCGAAGGTGCTGGATGAGCATCTGCCGATTGCCGTGGATGTGCTGGCAGATATGTTCTTCCGCTCACGGATGGATGCCGAGGAGCTGGCCAAGGAGAAGAATGTAATCCTGGAGGAAATCGCCATGTGCGAGGACACGCCGGATGATCTTGTCCATGAGCTGATGTGTGCCGCCGCTTACGGTGAGCACCCGCTGGCTTATACGATTCTCGGACTGAAGGACCGTCTGCTGGAGATGACGCCGGATGATCTGCGTGCGTACATGAAGGAGCAGTATACCATCGAGAATACAGTGATCAGCGTAGCCGGTAATATTAACGACGGTCTGATCCCGCTGCTGGAGCAGCATTTCGGTTCCTTCACGAATCATGGTGAAGCGGCGGAGCTGACTGAGCCTGCATATCAGGGGGAGCTGGTGTTCCACAAAAAGAAGACCGAGCAGAATCACATCTGCATCTCCTTGCCGGGCGTCCGCAGCGGCGGGCCGCTGCAATATCCGATGGCGCTCCTCAACAATGCGTTCGGCGGCGGCATGAGCTCGCGGCTGTTCCAGGAGATCCGCGAGAAGCGCGGTCTGGCCTATTCCGTCTTCTCGTACCACAGCGCCCAGGCTGACAGCGGCTTGTTCACGGTCTATGCCGGGACAGCGCCGAAGCAGACCAAGGAAGTTACAGAGCTGATCAAAGAGATGCTGCGCGATCTGGCGGTGAACGGCCTGAGCGAGGACGAACTGCGTAAAGGCAAGGAGCAGCTCAAGGGCAGCCTGATTCTCAGTCTGGAGAGCACGGGCAGCCGGATGAACCGGATGGGCAAAAATGAGCTGATGCTCGGCCGGCAGGATACGCTGGATGAAATGATAGCCAAAATCGGAGCTGTAACCATGGAGGACATCAATGCTCTACTGGACTTTATGTTCGCACAGCCGTTGTCCCTGGCGATGGTAGGCTCCACCGATAAAGCGATAGCCAATGTTAGGAGAGATGATCTTGCCTCATTACGTACAAATTAACAAGCTTCCGGGGAATGAGGATGTGCTGCTGCCCTGCAAAATGTCCGAGCAGGCCTCGGGGTATGACCTGTATGCCGCTGTAGGAGAGCCTGTGGTGCTTGCTCCGGGCGAGCGGACACTGATCCCCACCGGCATATCTCTGGCGATGCCAGGCGGGCTGGAGGCACAGATCCGTCCGCGCAGCGGGCTGGCCTTGAAGCATGGCATCACCTGCCTGAATACACCGGGCACCATCGATGCGGATTACCGGGGCGAAATTAAGGTGCTGCTGATCAATCTGGGGCAGGAGCCGTTTGCAATTGCCCGCAACGAGCGGATCGCCCAGATGGTATTCCAGGCTGTGCCTGAAGTGACTCTGGTGGAAGTGGATGAGCTGTCTGACACGGCCCGCGGAGCTGGCGGCTTCGGGCATACTGGCAAATAGTATACAGGAATTATAAAAAAGCTTGCGGAAAGCGCACCTTTAGGTGCGCGTCCGCAAGCTTTTTTGAAATATATCGCTTAGCTGGAAGGGCCCTCAGTCTGTTTCTGCACAATGACCTCGTACAGCTTCTCCAACTGGGCATCCCTGCGATCAATAATATCTTTAGCAGTTGTATAGGCTTCAATATCAGGAATCACGGCTGTGGCCGGGTCTCGGGAAGGATCAGGACGGGTGAATTTTTGGAAAGAGACCTGAAAGCCGATGCCCGATGCCGGAAGCTGGAATCCGATAACATTTCCGTAAGCGGACGGCTGATTACCGCTCGCCTCTCCGATAATCTGACCGAGTTTGTTATCTTGTATGATAAGTGCGAACATGTTCGCCGAGCTGAAGGTACGGGGAGAAGTCAGTACATAGATGCGTCCTTTGAAGGGATGATCGGTGAGCTGTATATTTTGGACGGGAACCGGTTCGTTCCTGCTTGTACCGTCGTCCGGAAAGTCTGGGAATTGCTGCTTAACTTGTGTGGAGAAGCGGACCTCACCTCCAAAGCTCCGGTAGCTTCTGACATCCGTATAGGCGAGAAATTCGTCAACCACCCTGGAATCCCCACCTCCATTATTCCTTAAATCAACCGCTATATTGCTGATTCGCTGTGTATAGACCTCGTCAAAGAAACGTTTAACCATTAACTTATAATCCTTTGAATACACACAGTCATTGATCTGGAAGATTCCCAGGGACTGCTCAGGCTTGATTTCAAAAGTGAACGCAGCAGAATGTGACGGGTACGGATTGTATTCCTTCTGTCCGCTGTCTGCTGTCAAGGGAATGCTCTCCGAAATTTGATGTCCGGCCCTTGTTGCGTTTATCAAGACTGTACCTTCGGTGACCAGTCCTAAATGCTGCAGGAACCACTCTGAAGGAAGCAGGCTGGTTGCCTGCATTCTGACCCAACTCTCATTCTCTGCCGGAATAAGCTGCTGCAGATCCTTTTCGAGATCCTTGACACTGCGTCCTCCAATGGCTGTAATCCGATCCCCTGGCAGAAAGGCTCCCCGTCTATCCTTCACCAGCAGACCCTCCCGGCTCCAAAATAAAGGCAAATCAAGGATATTTACCTCCGGGAGCGGGTAGAGCGTCGTGTGCCCGTCATGGAGCAGCATGACTATAGTGTCTGCAATGAAATAGAATTCACCGCGAGTCTTGGATTGCTCAATGTTGGCGTAAGCAGTGTCAATAACGGATTGCTCATCATTGGTCCAACCGTTGATCAGACGGGGGTGCATCTGGACAAGTGTCTGTACAAGCTTATCCAGGTCCTCTTTCATTTGCGCCGGACTTAGCTCTGCCATGGCAGGACTGGGGGCGTGTGCAGAACTGGCTACCTTATTGTTTTCCGGCAAAGAGTTCGCTTGTTCACTCTTGGGGCCACTAATACCGGTCTGATTCAAGTAGACTGCTGCTGTAATGATTGCTGCAACTGCGAGGACTGGTACAATGTAACGAATGAATTTATTCCGCATAGCATTCCTTTCATATCCATTTTTAGTTGATTATAGATTGAAACATCAGCAAACTCTGTGATTAATATCTGTGCTGCGGGAATTCCTCTCCGCTTTTCACCCATCGGCGCCTTCCGGCATAAGATGCTCTATAGTCGAATGTGGTTGTGGAAAGGAGCGTCATCCCTATGCTTACTGGCATCAGGATCGTGTTCCTGGGCGGGGACGCGAGACAAATTGAAGTGATTCGGAAATGTGTGGAATTGGATGCGGCCGTAAGCGTTGCCGGATTCGATACATGGGATGCCCCATGCCCGGGGGTAAGCCTTGAACTGTTGTCGCCCGAGCTGCTAAGTCAAGCGGATGTGCTGGTGCTGCCGGCGGTCGGCTGCGATGATGAGGGTTACATTAACGCGCTGTATTCTTCGGAACGCCTCCAGCTGCGGGAGGAGCATATCGCGGCTCTGCCGTCCCGGGCATTGGTATACACCGGCATGGCTAAAAGCTATTTGCGCGGCCTGTGTGCCGGACATTCGCTGAAGCTGGTGGAGCTGCTGAACAGGGACGATGTGGCGATCTACAACTCTATCCCGACAGCGGAGGGAGCTTTGGTGATGGCCGTGCAGAACACTGACTTTACCATACACGGCTCCACATCGATGGTGCTGGGGATGGGCCGGACCGGCTTCACCATGGCCAGAACCCTCCAGGGAATGGGGGCCACGGTCAAAGTAGGCGTCAGGAAGCAGGAGCACTTTGCAAGGGCGGAGGAAATGGGCTGGAAGCCTTTTATGACAGACGATTTGCTGCTGCATGCGCCTGAGGCGGATCTGATCTTCAACACCATACCCGCTATGATTATCAACGCACAGGTCCTGTCCCGGCTTCAGCCGCACTGCGTGATCATCGATTTGGCGTCCGCACCGGGCGGATGCGACTTCCGTTATGCCGAGAAGCGCGGGATCAAGGCGATGCTGGCACCGGGCCTGCCCGGGATTGTTGCCCCCAAGAGCGCCGGAATCATTATGGCAGGTGCGCTGGTACAGTCGATATCGGACGAGACTTTAATCAGGGGGGATGAATGAATGGATTGGCACGGAAAAACAGTAGGTTATGCCATTACCGGCTCACACTGCACCTTCGCTGAGGTGATGCCGCAGATTCAGCGGTTCATGGATTCAGGAGCGAATGTGGTGCCGATTGTGTCTGCTTCGGTACTGAACACGGACACCCGCTTTGGAACCTCGGAAAATTGGTTAAAACAGTTGAAAGATATAACAGGGAATGATATCATTTCTACAATTGTTGAAGCGGAGCCGCTGGGTCCTTCCAAGCTGCTGGATGTGCTGACGATTGCTCCCTGCACAGGGAACACAACCAGCAAGCTGGCGAACGCGATGACGGACAGTCCGGTGCTGATGGCAGCCAAATCGCAGATGCGCAACGGGCGTCCGCTGGTGCTGGCGATCTCGACGAATGACGGACTTGGCCTTAACGCTGCGAATATTGCGAAGCTCCTGGTAGCCAAACATATTTATTTCGTCCCGTTCGGACAGGATAATCCCGAGGGGAAGCCGAATTCGCTGGTGGCGCAGATGGATCTCATTCCCGAAGCCTGTTACGCCGCCCTGCAGGGTCACCAGTTACAGCCTATGTTAGTACAACGATTTCATACTGCATAGCTTATATAATCAGTACAGGATTGGCCCGGAAGAGCGAATTTTAGCTGACGGACCCATAAGCTTCATTTCTGCCGTCCTCATCCCGGGGGCGGCACGAACAATTTTACGCTATAATAAGAGTCAGGTTATCGCGGCTACGAACACTTCTGCCTCGCGGGGTGATTTATTTCACGTAGGGTTCAGTAAGTCTGCTGAGAGAAGCAATGGAGGAATTATACATGGGTATTTTGGTGCAAAAATTCGGCGGAACCTCACTCTCCACACCAGTGGCCAGAGAACACGTAATCCGTCATGTCAAACGGGAGCTGGCCAGCGGGTTCAGTCTGGTGGTCGTAGTCTCGGCTATGGGCCGCAAGGGGGAGCCCTATGCTACCGATACACTGCTTGATCTGGCGGTTCAGAGCGGGAATTCACTGCCGGACCGGGAACGGGATCTGCTGATGTGCTGCGGGGAGATTATCTCGGCGGCCAATCTGTGCGGTCTGCTGGAGCAGGAAGGTATTCGGTCGACGGTGCTGACAGGGGCGCAAGCCGGATTCCTGACCGACAACAGCTATGGCAATGCCAGAATCCTGGATGTGCGCACAGAACGCATTCTACGGGAACTGCGTGAGCATAAAGTAGTAATAGTAACCGGCTTCCAGGGTCAGACGGAAGCTGGTGATTTCACCACTCTCGGCCGCGGCGGAAGCGACACTTCGGCTACAGCACTTGGAGCAGCTCTGCGTGCGGATATGGTAGATATCTATACGGATGTTGACGGAATACTCACCGCTGATCCACGGATTGTCGAAGATGCACGGCAGCTTACTTATGTCAGCTACACCGAGATTTGTAACATGGCGTATCAGGGAGCCAAGGTCATTCATCCACGGGCTGTAGAGATTGCCATGCAGGCCCAGATTCCGGTGCGTGTACGCTCGACCTTCTCCGAAGCGGAGGGGACGCTGGTGACCCATCCCGAGGGCTTCAGTGATGTATCCCATGGAGTCGTGGACCGTTTCGTCACAGGGGTTGCCTATGTCAGCAATATTACGCAGATCTCGGTGGAATGCCCGGAGGGCAATGGAACCGGCGTGCAGCTGCAGATATTCAAAAGCATGGCCGATAACGGGATCAGTGTGGACTTCATCAATGTGACACCGACTGAGGCCGTATATACGGTGTTCGATGACAAATCGGAGCAGGCGATTGCTGCGCTGCAGGAGCTGGGCCTGCGTCCCAAGAGCTTGTCCGGCTGTGCCAAGGTCTCCGTCATCGGCGGGGGCATCAACGGCGTTCCGGGAATCATGGCGCATATCGTCGAGGCGCTCAGCTCGCAGAACATCCAGATTCTGCAGTCTGCCGATTCCAACACAACCATCTGGGTTCTCGTGAAAAAAGAAGATATGGTGCAGTCGGTTCGCGCCCTGCATGCCAAGTTTGAATTGCACCGCTGACAAGGAGGAATTCAAAGTGGATTTCGGAAGACTGATCACCGCAATGGTAACCCCGTTTGACGGGGAAGGAGAAATCAACTGGGAAGCAACTTCAAGGCTGGTCGATGATCTGATCGAGGAACAAAAGTCCGCTGCGCTCGTAGTCTGCGGAACCACCGGCGAATCGCCGACCCTAACCGATAAGGAGAAGCTGAAGCTGTTCTCCTTCGTGAAGCAGCAAGCAGGCGGACGCTGTAAAATTATTGCCGGTACCGGCAGCAACAGCACCAAACATTCCATCGAGCTCACTAAGGAAGCTGAGAAAATCGGCGTGGACGGTGTGCTTCTGGTCGTCCCTTATTACAATAAACCGAATCAGGAAGGGCTCTACCAGCATTTCTCTGCAATTGCTGCTGCGACCTCGCTGCCCTGCATCTTGTACAATGTGCCAGGACGAACGACAGTAAGCATGAGTGTAGCTACCACCCTGCGTCTGGCGGAGATTCCTAATATTGTGGCTACGAAGGAATGTGCTTCGGTAGACCAGATTACATGGATTGCCTCAGCTTGTCCTGAAGACTTCCATGTCTACACCGGAGATGATTCCGCCGGCCTCGCGACGCTTGCTGTGGGAGGCCACGGTATCATCAGTGTGGCCAGCCATGTTGTCGGAGCGCAGATGTCAGAGATGATCGAGGCCTTCACCTCCGGGGATGTCCGCCGTGCAGGCGAGCTTCACCGGCAGCTGTTTCCGGTCTTCAAGGGGCTGTTCGAGTGTCCGCAGCCGTTGCCTAACCCCTCTGCCGTGAAGTATGCGCTGGGGCTGCGCGGGCTGGATGTCGGCTCGGTCCGCCTGCCGCTGGTTTCACCTACGGAAGAAGAGGCGGCTTTCATTGCTGCCCTGCTAAGATAAAATAGTCCAGGCGTGGATAAATGAATAGGCGAAGATAGGTACAACGGCAACCGGCCGCTCTTATGGAGCGGCCGGTTTTTTTACGTTACGGACTTCCAGCCGCCGCAGATCGCATATGGTAATTATTTCTCCAGGATTAACTCTATGTTAAAAAAGTCAGGCGTTGCAGCGTTTTTTGCTTGTCTTTTCCTTAAATATTGGCTGTTTGTTAAGGAAAGAATAGGACCAGGTACAGGGTGACTTGTCTTTTGCCAAAAAAATCATGTATAATGAACTTAAGTGACTTGGTGCGGTTAATTGAATATGCGGTAATCTTCCGGCAATGCGGATTTGTTGCATTGTAAGACAGGATAGGTCCTTGAATAAGTCTGTGCTAAATATGCCGGATTTACGCGCGAGGGGCGCGGTGGTGGAATTTTGAGGGCATTTGCCCGCTTCAAGAGGATATTACTGCCCGGATTCGGGAGTTTAGACCTGCGCAAGTATACAGACTTACCGGGAATTCCTTGTCGAAATAAGGAGTTAACAGCAATTTGATGTATATTACAGCGCCGCTGAAATATTGAAGCTCATTGTTAACAAATAAAAAGTATGACGTCCAACATCATAGGAGGGTTAGATTCATTTGTCCAAAAAAAACAATAACAACAACGACAAACTGACGATATTCGCACTTGGCGGAGTCGGTGAAATTGGTAAGAACATGTACGTAGTTCAGTATGGCAACGACATTGTAGTCGTAGACGCCGGTCTGAAATTCCCTGAAGAAGATATGCTGGGTATTGATATCGTAATACCGGATATCTCCTACCTCACCGAGAACCGTGACAAGGTAAGAGGTATTGTTCTTACGCACGGCCATGAGGATCACATTGGCGGCTTGTCTTATGTGCTTAAGAACCTGAATGTTCCGGTATACGGAACAAGACTTACCCTGGGTCTTGTGGAGAACAAGCTCAAGGAAGCGAACCTGCTGGGTGAAACTAAGCGGATTCTGATTAACGAGGATTCCGAGGTTGAACTGGGCACATCGCTTAAGGTAACCTTCTTCAGAACGAATCACAGTATTCCGGATTCTGTCGGGGTATGCATTGAGACACCAGAGGGCAACGTTGTCCACACCGGTGACTTCAAATTCGACCACACGCCAGTCAACGGTCAATTTGCCAATCTGCACCGCATGGCTGAGATCGGATCGAAGGGCGTTCTGGCCCTGCTGTCAGACAGCACCAATGCCGAGAAGCCGGGCTTCACCCCTTCGGAGAAGAATGTCGGCATCGTGCTGGAAGATATTTTCCGCAAAGCTGAACAACGTGTGGTAGTAGCAACCTTCGCTTCCAACGTGCATCGTATTCAGCAGGTAGTGAACGCTTCTGAAGCCACCGGACGTAAGATTACCGTTATTGGACGAAGCATGGTTAACGTAGTATCCATTGCTTCCGAGCTTGGCTATCTGCATATCCCTGACGGCATGCTCATTGAGCCTGAAGAGATGAACAGAATGGCAGGCAACCGTGTGGTAGTATTGTGCACAGGCAGCCAAGGCGAGCCCATGTCTGCGCTGACACGCATGGCGCGTTCCAGCCACCGCAAGGTAGACATTATGCCGGGCGACACCGTTATTATTGCGGCTACACCGGTACCGGGTAATGAGAAATATGTAGGCCGTACCATTGATGAATTGTTCCGTCTGGGTGCCAATGTGATATACAGCGGCTCCAACTCCGGCGTTCACGTATCCGGTCACGGCAGCCAGGAAGAGCTGAAGCTGATGCTCAACCTGATGAAGCCGAAATACTTCATGCCGATCCACGGTGAATACCGGATGCAGCGCAAGCATGCACTTCTCGCAGAATCTGTTGGCGTAGAGCCAAGCAATATCTTCATCACCGAGCTGGGTGAAGTGATTGAGATCTCCGGTGGAGCTGCACGCAGAGCGGGTAAGGTAACTGCAGGTAACGTACTGATCGACGGGCTGGGTGTCGGCGATGTAGGCAACATTGTATTGCGTGACCGTAAGCTGTTGTCGCAGGATGGTATCCTGGTGGTTGTGGTTACCCTCAGCAAGCAGAACGGAGCGATTGTCTCCGGTCCTGACATCATCTCCCGCGGATTCGTATATGTGCGGGAATCGGAAGGTCTCCTGGACGAAGCGAACCGGATTGTTGCGGGTACGCTGCAGCGTCTGATGAGTGAGAAGGTCAATGAATGGGCTTCCCTGAAGACCAGTGTCAAAGACTCGCTCGGCCGTTTCCTCTATGAGCAGACCCGCCGCAGACCGATGATCCTGCCGATTATT
The DNA here is from genome assembly GCF_038005345.1 of Paenibacillus sp. FSL H8-0122. Taxonomy (NCBI): domain Bacteria; kingdom Bacillati; phylum Bacillota; class Bacilli; order Caryophanales; family Paenibacillaceae; genus Paenibacillus; species Paenibacillus sp. FSL H8-0122. The sequence continues at coordinate 2,291,697 of NZ_JBBOTB010000001.1, forward strand.
ATGGAAGTATAAGAGAAGCATTTCTTAACAATATAGCTTTGGCAATAGCCTCTTTTCCCGGAAATATTGGACGGTTTCCTGGGGAAGGGGCTTTTTTATGTTTTTTTTCACTGCACAAAATAACATTTGGGCAACCTGACCGTTATACAGGCAAGGAGGTGCAGCATGGAGCCAAGAGACTTGGAGAAGGTGCTCCAACCCAAACTGGCGGAGATCCGCCGCTACTTGATCCGCCTCGGTGCCGGGGCCTCAGATGCAGAGGATATTGTGCAGGACACTGTGTACAAGGCGCTGCTATATCTGGAAGCGATCGATGAGCGCAAATTCAGCGCCTGGTTATACAAGGTTGCAATCAACCGGTATTTTGACCTGTGCCGCAGGAAGAAGAAGTTTCAATACAGCGAGGAAGTGGAGGTTCATCCTACGCCTGAGCATGAGCTCCCGGAAGCGGTGCTGCTGCGGCGGGAGCGCAAGGAGAAGATTGAAGAGGTGCTGGCCGGTATGATTCCAGCCAACAGGCAGCTGATTCTGCTGAAATATGAAATGGAGCTGTCCTACAAGGAAATTTCCGCCATGCTCGGCATCACGGAAGGAACAGTGAAGGCTACGCTCTACCGGGCGCGGCAGCAATTTAAACAATTATACGGAGGTGAGGGCGAATGACTGCCCCATGGGAAGAAGCAGAAGACCAGAATATTATGACCACCCTGAAAAAAACCAAACGGAAGAGTATGATCCGCAGTATCCTGATTTCACTCGGAGTCAGTATACTTACGTTGTTGATCGTATTCTATGGAGCAGCGCAGCTTGTAGGTCATCTATCCATGAATGCCCACTATAGCGAGCAGCAGTATATGAGGATCAGCAGTCCCAATGAATTCGATTCCGGCTACAAGGATAACCGCGGCTTTTTGTCAGGCGTCCTGGAAATGAATACCTACAAGATTGTCGATGACGTACCTATCCCCTGGAAAACCAGATGGCTCAATTACAATCCCTGGTGGTTCCCCTTTACAACGGGCGCATACGGAGGGGCAAATAACCTGAACGTAGAAGATTCGCGTATGAAGCAGGAGGGGTACGAGTATTACCGGAATTACAATTCCGACAATGGACAAAGAGAAATGGCCTTCTATATCCCGGGAGTCGATTACAACGGAAAAATTATCAATGATCTCTCCGAGCTGGACCGGATGAACGGAGATAAGCGGGTGGAGCTGGCGGTATCTTTTGACAAGGACTACTCGTTTGAAGAAGCGAAGAGCATTCTGCCCGCTGGGGCAAAACAGGTCTGGTACTGGGTCGATACGTATGATGACCGCGAGGGGTTCGGCTTTAAGCCGTTTCCTAATGAGAACGATCCCGCTAAAATGAACTATCCGACCCCGATGAGTGCGAATTACGGAGTCTACGGTTTCGGCATCCAGCCGGAGTGGAATCAGGCGAAGCCCGAGGATTTCATCGGCGCAGTACAGATTGGGGTAGACAAGAAGGACAATCACCACAGTGAGTATCAGCGCATCTTCAATTATTTGAAAAAGGACAAGGCGGCGCCGGAAGCCGGTGATATCCGGATATTGGGCGTAGTTGTGACCGGGACGGCGGACGGGTTAAAGAGCCTGAAAGGTCAGACCTACGTGCGCGGAGCAGTACTGGGAGCAGTGGTGGACAAATATTAAAATAAGAAATACTGAGGGCGGCCCGTTAATGAGAGGGCCCGCCCTCTTGAATTAGCAGCAGAAAAATTCAAGTGCAATTGATATAGTGCATAAGGAAGTCCCCCGGAATGTCATACTAATAGAAATCAGAATCCTGAAGCACACGGACGGGTGTTGCAGGCAGAAGGGGAGCGCTGTGTACGATGGAAATCACAGAAGCAAGCAAGGCGGGCGGAGGGCGTAACGAAGAGATCCTGCCAGGCGAGGTTAAACCAGCGGTGAATGATCCGGTTCCTCCAGGAATGCCGGGACCTGTGGGGGTGCTGAAGGAACTGGGGCAGACGGCGGTGCCGACAGGGGAGCCGGATATTTTTTGCATGACGATTATAGGACAAATTGAAGGTCATTTCGTCTTGCCGCCGCATAACAAGACCACGAAATACGAGCATATCATTCCCCAGCTCGTTGCAGCTGAACAGAGCAAGACCATTAAAGGGCTGCTGATCATTCTCAATACGGTCGGCGGGGACGTAGAGGCTGGACTGGCCATTGCTGAGATGATCGCGTCCTTGTCGAAGCCTACAGTAACGGTAGTCATCGGCGGCGGTCACAGCATCGGCGTGCCTATAGCGGTATCCTCCACATATTCCATTATTGCCGAAAGTGCAACCATGACGATCCATCCGATCCGGATGAACGGCCTGGTGATCGGCGTGCCGCAGACCTTCGAGTATATGGAGCGGATGCAGGAGCGGATGGTGAAGTTCGTGACCTCTCATTCCCGCATCACGGAATCACAGTTCAAGGATCTGATGTTCAAGACCGGAGAGCTGAACCGGGACATCGGCACCGCAGTGGGCGGCCAGGATGCCGTCAGATTCGGCCTGATGGATGAAGTGGGCGGAATCGGTGCCGCACTGGCCCATCTGAACCGGATGATTGCCGCTGCTCCTTCTCAGACGAACGATACGCTTACGCCAGGGGGGCTGACCCAATGACCTTCTATACCATTCTTCCGATGGAGCAGGTATTCGAGGGGGCACTGAGTTATGCCTCTCCCGTGCAGGAGATGACTATTCAGGGCATGCTGATGCAGGTAGAGCTGCTGGATGGAGGTCAGGCGAAGGTGGTCCGGCTGCTGCAGTGTCCGCTGGATAAATATCTGGATGCGGCCTTCTCCCCGGGTGCAATCGTTCAGCTGGACCGCTAAGTGCGAACAAACCCCCTAAAGATGCATATTCTGACAAAAGAGAACATAGGTACGCCACGCCATTATATGGTATAATGTTGACTCGGGGGTGGCTGGCGTGGCTAAACGGAGAAGAAAGAAGAAGAAAGCGCTGCTGGGCAGTGTTTTAAAATATGAAATCTACGGAATTCTGCTGATTACGATTTCCGTCATTGCATTGTCGGGGGAAGCGGCTGTCGGCCGTTCGCTCTCAAGCATGGCGGGGTATTTACTTGGCAGATTCTATTTTGTGCTGCCGCTGGCCGGAATTTTCTATGGGCTGATGGTAATGATTCACAGGAAATGGCCGTCCACCTGGAACAGCCGCTATACCGGCGGCCTGCTCCTGCTGTTGTCCATGTGCCTGATGAGTACCATATCGGCAATGCAGCAGAAGCTGGGTCCGCTCGGGATGCTGCATCCGGGCAATGTGCTGTCTCAAATACATAATGATTTATCCGGCGCCCTCTCACCGGGCGCCGGCGACAGCAGCGTATACATGCTGGGCAAGGATATCAGCGGGGGGTACATCGGTGCGCTTGAATACGCTGCCCTCCTGTGGCTGTTCGGCAATCTGGGCGCCAAGCTGCTGATGATTGTACTTCTGGCCATCAGCTTCATGCTGATTACCAATCTCTCCTATGTAGAGCTGTTTACCTTACTCCGGGTAAGGGCCGTCAAGCTGATTGAAGGAATTAAGCTACGGGCGGCGAACCGCCCGGCTGCCGTTCCAGTGGTGAACAGCAGACCGGCTAGAGCCAGCAGAGTTACAACGCCGGAACCTGCGGATGATGACGATTACTTTGAAGAGGATGACGGATCGGATCAGCAGCTGCCAAGACGCGGACAGTCGAAGCTGCTGGGCAGAATAACCGGCTGGTTCAGCGGGGCTGCCCGCCAGAGTCAGCCGGAAGTCATGGGTGACCCGGAGGATGAAGTGACGGATATCATCATTACGGATCCGCGGGGTGGTCCGGTCATCTCCGGAATGACAGCAGCGGGAGGTGTTCCTCTGGAGGAGTATGGCGAGGAGGACTTCCCGGATGAGGAGCTTGAGCCTGTAACGCCGATCATCCGGGATTTCTTCGAGCATATCCGCTCTGAAGGGCTGAATGCCGAGGACCGGGAGGAATGGAGCGAATTCTCACCAGCGGCACGTGGTGGTGCTGCCACCGGAACAGGTGCTGCTGAGCTTACGAGAGCGGGAGCAGATTCTGCTCCGTCAGGGGAATCCGGGGAGGGTCTGCCTGTAGAGCTGGACGGGCTGCTGGGAACGGCAGAGGAGGGCGAAGCGGCTCCGATTATTCCGCCTCCACCTCCGCCCAAGCCATACAAGCTGCCGTCCTTCCGTTTGCTGGCTAAGCCGATTAACGGGGCGAAGGCGGGCGATCAGAATGATTATATGCAGACGGCACGCAAGCTGGAGGCTACACTGGAGAGCTTCGGTGTAAGGGCGAAGGTGCTGGAAGTGGTTCGCGGACCGGCGGTGACCCGGTATGAGATTCAGCCGGATATCGGCGTGAAGGTCAGCCGGATTGTCAATCTTACCGATGACATCGCGCTGGCACTGGCTGCCAAGGATATCCGTATGGAAGCGCCGATTCCCGGCAAATCAGCCATCGGCATCGAAGTGCCGAATTCGGAGGTCTCGGTCGTCACCATGCGGGAAGTGATGGAGACACAGATTTTCCAGGAGGCGGATTCGCGGTTATCCATTGCCTTCGGGCGGGATATCTCCGGCCAGACGATTATCGGCAATCTCGCCAAGATGCCCCATCTGCTGGTAGCGGGAGCAACCGGCTCCGGTAAATCAGTCTGCATCAACGGTATTATTACCAGCATTCTTTATAAGGCTAAGCCGAATGAAGTGAAATTCCTTATGGTTGACCCTAAGATGGTCGAGCTGAATGTATATAACGGCATTCCGCATTTGCTGGCTCCTGTAGTTACAGACCCTAAGCGTGCCAGTCTGGCCTTGAAGAAGATTGTGGTGGAGATGGAGAAGCGGTATGAGCTGTTCTCCAAATCAGGCACACGTAACATGGAGGGCTACAACAACTTGATGAAGGATAATCCGGCAGCAGTACTGCCGTATATCGTTGTCATCGTGGACGAGCTTGCCGATCTGATGATGGTTGCTGCGAATGATGTAGAGGATGCAATCTGCCGGCTGGCCCAGATGGCGCGGGCGGCGGGAATTCATCTGATTATCGCCACACAGCGTCCTTCGGTAGATGTGATCACCGGCCTGATTAAGGCGAATATTCCTTCGCGGATTGCTTTCGGTGTCTCCTCGAATGTGGACTCCCGTACCATTCTGGATATGCCGGGTGCCGAGAAGCTGCTCGGACGCGGCGATATGCTGTTCCTGCCGATGGGGGCTTCCAAGCCGATCCGTGTTCAGGGCGCTTTCATGAGCGATCAGGAAGTAGAGACGATTGTGCAGTATGTCAGCAGCCAGGGGGAAGCGAATTACGACGAGTCGCTTGTGCCTGAGGTGGACGATACCATGAGCGAGGATCAGGAGCCGCAGGATGAATTGTATGAACAGGCCGTCCAGATCGTGCTGGAAGCCAAGCAGGCCTCTGTATCGCTGCTTCAGCGGCGTATGCGCGTCGGATACACCCGTGCCGCACGCTTGATCGACTCTATGGAGGCCAGAGGCGTCATCGGCCCTTACGAGGGCAGCAAGCCGCGTGAGGTGCTGATGTCGCTGGAGCAGTATCAGCATAATAGACTCAGTTCATAAATGCAAAAAGCTGTCCCGCAAGCCATCAATGGCTTACGGGACAGCTTTTATTTTGCAGGGGCAACAATATTACTTCACCCGTGGTGCTGCAAGCAAATGCTCAACAATGAAATCAAGCTGTGCGTTCAGGGAGTAAATATCGTTGTAATAGGATAATCCGAAGTCGATATTCATCAACCGGCCTTCTTTGACTGCAGGGATGCCGTTCCAGAGCGGGTCTTCCGTCAGATCAGCCATCCCTTCATAAGAGGAGCGGAAGATATAATCCCCGCTGTAGTCGGCCAGCACTTCAAAGGATACGGAATCACCGCCCATATCGGTCTTGGAATCAATTTTTTGCTGGAGGAGCTCAGGCGCCTTCATTCCGAGATATTCATAAATGACCTGTGAACCCCGACCGTACTGTTTGCTCATCACCACTACCATGCTGCGGTCTGAGCCGCCTTCCATGATGGAGACCGTTGAACCGAGGATTCCCGCGTCCTGCAGCTTCTGCTTACTGTCTTCCACTTTGGCCTTGAAATTGTTCAGAAGGCTGGTAGCCTGTTCTTCCTTGCCGAAAATATGTCCAATGAATCCTACCCGTTCATCGGTCGTCATCTTCTCATAAGGGACCAGCACTGTCGGTGCGATGTCATGCAATGCCTGATAGGTTTCCTCAGAAGGAACAATGATCAGATCGGGCTCAAGCGACAGTACAACCTCAGGGCTAGCCTCGAACCAGGTGCCCAGCTTCTGTACATCCTTCAATTCATTCTCAAAGGCAGCGCCTTCGGATACATCAGATACCCCTATGGGCTTGATGCCCAGAGCCAGCACATCGCCCAGCAGATACAGCACCACGACACGCTGAGGATCGGCAGGCACCACGACATCTCCTTTTACCGTAGAGATCGTCCGGGTCTGTGCCTCGGCTGCAGTGTTGTCAGGGGACGTTGTAGAGGATGCCGTCGCAGCAGGCGAAGAGGTTGGCGTATTGCTGCCGTTGCCCGCCGTCGTTGTAGTGGTATTTCCTGAGGAACAGGCACTTAACACTATGGTGAAGCATAACAACAAGGTTAACATTAGGGATGGCTTGGCCGTTCTGAACATGGATGACGCTCCTTTTTGATCATATTGATAATGATTATCATCATCAATATATCGGAGAGTGCCTTCACGGGCAATGTCATTTGCAGACAGCGCAGATATCATATCCCGCCAAGGGGAAGCGGTCTGCTCAGAATTTTTGTACCTCACTGGCGAGTTTCCGAAGTGCTTTTTGAACATTTTGCCAAAAGAATACGCATCCGGGTAGCCCACAGCAGCTGCAATATCATGCAGTGTGGCTTCTGTGCCCAGCAATAGCTCACGTGCCTTATCCATGCGAATCTGAACCAGATATTGGGCGGGGCTGGTCTGAAGCCGCATGCGGAATAGCCTCGATAATGTCCTCGGGCTGGTGCCCAAAGTGTCGGCAAGTGTATCCAGGGTGAACGGCCTGCTGTAAGAATCATGCATATAGCGTACAGCCTGGTCGAGCACATCTGCTCTAAGCGGGTGCAGCTCCTGCTCCTGCATCTGATGAAGCAGCTCATGGACCCATTGATAGAACAGGACTTTGACATGCAGATGCTCCAGGGCGCGGCGTGTCTGCCAATCCCCATACATCTGGTCTAGGATCTCATACAGCAGCAGGGGATGGACAGGAGTGAAGTGATAGATTCCGGTAAAAGGCTTGCTGCGTTCCAGAACCGCTGTCAGGTTGCGCCGGGCAGGCAGCGTTAATGTTGAACGGTACATAATAAGGTAATAATCCAGAATTTCATGTGTTTTCAGCAATTTAATCGTAGTGCCTTTGCCCCCGTGAAAGACAGTTGCGCCGCTGATTTCATATCGGCTGTCATCTATAAGCAGACTTGCGCTGCCGCGAACGATATACAGGTATGTACTAGCCGGAAGGCGATAGTTCAGCGGAGGTTGTCCAGAAGTGAATGAGGCCTTGCGGATATCGATAACTTCTACAGCAGCATGGTTCCACAGTACAATATGGTCTTTAAAATCCATGTTTCTTCTCAACTCCTGTTGTTTCATAACCCAAGTATAGTTGATAATCGTTCTCAGTTGCAATGGATTTACGTTTCCTTGATTTGCGGTCATGCATAGGAAGCCCTGCCAGTCGTCATAATAACTTTAGCCATTCATGCAGAACTTCCAAGAGAAAGGTAGAGCGAATCCCATGACAAAACATAAGCAGTGGATCATTGCCGCCGTTACCCTTGCCCTTGCAGCTGCGCCGTTTGCCGGTGCAGTCTTCAAAGATCATGATTTGATCTATGCCAAGCCATATGCAGCAGAACAGGTTGCCGCAGATCACCCTGATGAAGGGGAGGAAGCCATGCCCGTATTCGGCACAACTCCGCTTAAGGTAGGCTCCTCCGGGCAGGATGTCTATGAGCTGCAGGGAAGATTGAAGCATCTTGGTTATTTTAACGGGAAGATTGACAGTCAGTTCGGGACCAAGACGAAGAATGCTGTCACCTGGTTCCAGTGGAAATTCGGCCTGAAATCCGACGGGGTAGTCGGGGCCAAGACGAAGCTTAAGCTATACAATGCGACTACAGCCTGGAAGCCGACAGCGCCCGAGACGTCTACCGCCCAGAAGAAAACGCCCTCCGGCGCAGCTGCAGCCAAAACCAATACGGCTGAGCTGTCCTCCGGCAATACCATGGGCTTGTCCGAAAACGACCTGAAGATCATGGCTAACGCGGTTTACGGCGAGTCACGCGGCGAACCTTTTGAAGGACAGGTGGCTGTAGCCGCAGTCATTCTCAACCGTGTCAAATCCCCAAGCTTTCCAAATACGCCATCGGGCGTCATTTTCCAGCCGGGAGCCTTCACCGCCGTAGCTGACGGCCAGATCTATCTGGAGCCTAATGAACAGGCACGCAAGGCAGTGCAGCAGGCTCTGAGCGGCTGGGACCCGTCGGGCGGCTGTATCTATTACTTCAATCCCAAGACGGCGACCTCCAAGTGGATTTGGTCCCGTCCGCAGGTGAAGACGATCGGCCAGCATATTTTCTGCATGTAGCTTACTGTGTCTGTATACAACCCTCCGTAAGAGCAACCGGTACGCTGTCCTCCGGTTGCTTCCTTACTTTGGAATGGTTTAGAATGGATAATACTTCATAAACTTGTTATAGAGCATCAATCCACGCTGCAAAGGAGTTTTGGACTTGACTAATAATGGATTTCAACATGGCCATGCCGCAAGCATGCGCATACATGTTCTGCCGACCAAGGCGTTCAAGACATTCGCCATCTCACTGTATGCAGGCGTTCCGCTTGAAGAAAGTACAGTGACCTCTACCGCACTGGTTCCGTTTGTACTCCGCCGGGGGACAGCGTCCTACCCGGAAACAACCCAATTCCGCGAGCGTCTGGAGGAGCTGTACGGTGCCGGCTTCGGCTTCGATATTTATAAACGCGGAGATTACCAGATTGTCCAGTTCCGGATGGATACGATCAATGATTCCTTTGTGCAGAGCAAGGAGAGCCTGCTTGGGGAATCCTTTGCTTTTCTGGGAGAGGTGTTGACCCGTCCCCTGCTTGAGAATGGAAGCTTCCGGGCTTCTTATGTAGCTACAGAACGCGAGACGATCCGCAAGAAGCTGGAATCCATTGTGAATGACAAAATCCGCTACGCGGCAGAACGCTGCATTGAGGAAATGTGCCGCAACGAGCCTTACCGTCTTCATCCCCTCGGTCAACGGGCCGATCTGGATGCTATCACGCCTGAGACGCTGTACCAGAGCTATACCTCCTGGCTGAATGGGGCTACGCTTGATCTGTATGTTGTGGGCGATACCACACCTGAGGAGGTCGAGAAGCTGGTGACAGCTCATTTTGGCCGGGCCCATCACTCCGAAGCCGGAGGCTACACCTCGGACATAACGTCAGTCACGGTTACGGAAGTGCGGACGGTGGAGGAGAAGCTGGATGTGAATCAAGGCAAGCTGAACATGGGGCTGCGGACCTCGATTACCTACAAGGATGACCGGTATGCTTCCGCGCTGATGTACAATGGTATTCTTGGCGGTTACCCCCATTCCAAGCTGTTCGTCAACGTGCGCGAGAAGGAGAGTCTGGCGTATTACGCCTCCTCCCGTTATGACGGGCATAAGGGCATCGGGACGATTCAATCGGGGATCGAGACCCAGAACTACGGCAAAGCCGTTGATATTATCCGCAAGCAGCTGGATGAGCTGAAGGCCGGCAATATTACTGACCTGGAGCTTAGCCAGACGAAGGCGATGATCCGCAACCTGCTGTCCGAGATTCAGGATTCGGCGTTTGAGATGATTTCCTTTGATTTCAACCGCCAGCTATCCGGCAAAGACCGTTCTGCCCAGGAGCTGATGGACCAGGTCGACGGCATGGGGGCGGCTGAAGTGAAGGCTGCGGCGGATACTTTTGAGCTGGATACGATTTATTTCCTGACAGGGAAGGAGGAATAGGGATGGAGAAGCTCCATTACGAACGGCTTCAAGAAACACTTTATCACGAGGTTATGGATAACGGACTGCAGGTGTATGTGCTGCCGAAGCCGGCTTTTCTCAAAACCTACGCCACCTTTGCCACGAAATACGGTTCGGTAGACAATCACTTCAAGGTGGCGGGCGGTGAGGAGACTACAGTACCTGACGGAATTGCCCATTTCCTGGAGCATAAAATGTTCGAGGAGCCGGAAGGCGACATTTTTGCCACTTTTGCTTCCAATGGTGCGTCTGCGAATGCCTTCACCAGCTTCGACCAGACGGTCTACCTTTTCTCGGCCACGGAGAATATTGAGCAGAATCTAAGCACGCTTGTTGATTTTGTGCAGCGTCCTTATTTTACCGATGAGAATGTGGAGAAGGAGAAGGGAATTATTGGGCAGGAAATCAATATGTATGCCGACAATCCCGACTGGCGCGTCTATTTCGGGCTGATTGAAGCGATGTACGCTACCCATCCGGTTCACATCGATATTGCCGGTACTATTGAGTCGATCTCAACCATCACCAAAGAAACGCTGTACACCTGCTACAATTCCTTCTATCATCCCAGCAATATGCTGCTGTTCGTTGTCGGCGGAGTGGACCCTGAGCAGGTATTTGAACTGATCCGCAGCAATCAGCAGGGCAAGAGCTATGAGAAGCAGGGTGAAATTACGCGTATCTTCGCGGAGGAGCCTGAGCAGGTAGCCTCCAAGCATGTGGAGAGCAGGCTCGCTGTATCCATCCCCAAAATGATGTTCGGCTTCAAGGAAAAGGTGGATGGTCTGAGCGGTGAAGCGGCGGTGCGCCGTGATCTGACCACGAAGCTGATGCTGGATCTGCTGTTTGGCAGCAGTACGGCATTGTATCAGAAGCTCTATGACGAGGAATTGATCTCCGACAGCTTCGGTCACGAATTTAACAGCTCTGCGGAGTATGCCTTCTCGGCGATCGGCGGCGATACCAAAGATCCGGGGCTGCTGCTTGAACGGATTAAGGAAGAGGTAGGACGTATTCTGGAGACGGGCTTCGCGGAGAAGGATTTCGAACGGGCCCGCAAAAAGAAAATCGGCGGCTTCCTGCGGATGCTGAATTCACCGGAGAGCATTGCCCATGAGTTCACCCGTTACCAGTTCCGTGGAGGAGATCTGTTTGAAGTGCTTCCCCTGTATGAATCGATCACTCTGGAGGAAGTGAATGCCCGGCTCCATGCCCATGTGAACTGGGAGCAGCTGGCCGTGTCGCTGGTGGTGAGTCCTTAATGATGTTACCGGGAGAGGACAGCAAACCGATTGGTGAAATGACAGTGCTCATTACCGGGGGCAGCGGGGGAATCGGCGGCGCGATCGCTGAGCGTTTTGCTTCGGTGGGGATGAATATTGTGATCCATTATATGAATTCGCATGAAGCGGCAAATGATGTGGCCCGGCGCTGTCTGGCGCTGGGGGCGAAGGTAATGACCGTAGCGGCGGACATGAAAGACCGCAGTCAGCTCGTACGCATGGCCGAAAGGCTGGAGAGCAGCGGCATGATGCCGGATATCCTGGTCAATAATGCCGGGAAAGCTCATTATGGCATGTTAGCCGATTTGACCGAGGAGGAGTGGGACGATATCATGGCGGTGAATCTGAAGGGCACCTTCATGTGCAGCCAGATTTTCATGCCTTATATGGTCACGCAGCGTTACGGCCGGATCATTAATGTGTCTTCGGTGTGGGGGATCTCTGGTGCCTCCTGTGAAGTGGCTTATTCGGCCAGTAAGGGCGGAGTGAATGCTTTTACCAAGGCGCTCGCCAAGGAGCTGGCCCCCTCCAAGGTCACTGTGAACGCTGTAGCGCCTGGAGCAGTTCACACGGCCATGCTGTCCAATCTGCAGGCGGATGAACTGAAAATGCTGGAGGAGGAGATCCCTGCGGGGAGGCTGGCTACCCCTGAGGATATTTCCTCGCTTGTTTATTTTCTGGCGCTGCCTGAGTCCGGTTATATTACGGGTCAGGTCATCAGTCCGAACGGCGGCTGGATTACGTAATAACCGGTATAATGCCAGGAACCATGAGCCTGCTCTGGAGAAATGCTCCAGCATAAGACCTTCCGGCTTGAGACATATTATAACTGTTGCTTCTAAATCTCAATATCATTACAAACCTGAGGAGGATTTAAGATGTCAACAGATTCCGTAGTGAAGAACTTTGATACCTGGAAAAGCTTTTTGGGCGACCGGGTCATTCAGGCCGAAAAAATGGGGATGAGCGACGAGACCATCACCAAGCTGGCGTTCGAAATCGGGGAATTCCTCGACAAGAAGGTCGATCCGGGCAACTATTCCAACCGGGCCATCAAAGAGCTGTGGGATGTCGGGACGGATGATGAGAAGCATACCATTGCCGGACTCATGGTCAAACTGGCGAAGAAAAACGCATAGCTACGCGGAAGAAGCTCCCCTTGCGGGAGCTTTTCTGCAATTATTACAATCGTGTCCTTGCCTTTCAATTTTTTTTTATATATCATTAACATGACCCGTGTATCTGAAACAACATGCAGGGAAAAGGAATCTATGAGGTGCGCACAAGTGGAATATAAACAATGGTATATGGAGTATAAGATACATAAGAACAGACCCGGTCTGTTAGGCGACATCGCTTCGATGCTGGGGATGCTGGAAGTCAATATTCTGACGATTAACGGCGTGGAAGGCAAGACGCGCGGAATGCTGCTGGAAACCAGCGACGATGAGAAGATCATGCTGATGGGCGAAATGCTCAAGAAAGTTGATAATATAACGGTTACGGCACTCCGTACACCGCGGCTTGTGGACCGGCTGGCCGTCCGGCATGGACGGTATATCGACCGGGATTCGGATGACCGCAAGACCTTCCGCTTCACCCGCGATGAGCTCGGGCTGCTGGTCGATTTCCTGGGCGAGCTGTTTAAGAGGGAAGGCAATCAGGTTATAGGACTACGTGGTATGCCGCGGGTTGGCAAGACAGAATCGATTATTGCCGGCAGCGTCTGTGCGATGAAGCGCTGGACGTTTGTCTCCTCTACGCTGCTGCGCCAGACCGTCCGCAGCCAGCTCGCCGAAGACGAGATGAATCCGCATAATGTATTTATCATTGACGGGATCGTCAGCACCATCCGCTCGAACGAGAAGCATTATAACCTGCTGCAGAATGTCATGAGTATGGCAAGCACCAAGGTGATTGAGCATCCTGATATTTTTGTGCGGGAATCCGAATTCACCTTCGATGACTTCGATATTATTATTGAGCTGCGCAATTCACCGAACGAAGAGATATTGTACGAGTCGTTTACGACAAGCTACAGTGAAGATCTTTAATATATTTCATTAAGAGCATTGCTCACACAACATTCAGGAGGTGATGGTATGTCGGAACTGGGCCGGCATTTGAAGGAGGCTCGTCTGCAAAAGGGGATGAGTCTTGATGATGTCCAGGAAGTAACAAAGATCCGCAAAAAATATTTGGAAGCCATCGAAGCAGGGGATTATAAAGTGCTTCCGGGCAGCTTTTATGTCCGGGCCTTTATCAAAACCTATGCCGAGGCGGTCGGGGTTAACCCGGATGAGCTGATGGAGGAGCACGGCAATGTGCCTGCTGCTCCTGTCGATACTACCATGGAGACCGTGATTCAGAAGCGGAGCCGCAAGCCTGAAACGGAGCGTAACGCCAAGTGGCTCCCGACCTTGCTGATGTGGACCTTCCCGGTGCTGATCCTGGTGGTCATCTACTTATATGCCTCTTCCACGCTGAATAATGATTCGCCGGAGAAAGCGGATAATGCAAACCTGACGACTGCCACGCAAGATCCGGCGAAGGTGAAGCCTTCTCCTACTGCCGCTGGAGGCGGTGCAGTGCCTTCAGCGACAGCGGATGCGGCAGCTACGCCTGATGCTGGAGCCGCGGCAACCACTGCGCCTGCTGCAACTCCAGAGCCGTCTCCATCGGCTTCTCCGGGTTCTGTCACCGTTACTCAGGACCGTAAATCGGGCAAGACGACCATTTACAAGGTCTCTGCACCTGCCGGAACCCCGGTTCAGGTACAGATTGCCGCGACCGGAGTCAGCTGGCTTGAAGTGTACAAGGGCGAGAACTCCAAGGGGGAGAAGCTCAGCTTCGGGAACACCAAGGCTGGTGAGAATCTGAGCTTTACACTGGACAGCGGCGGAATGTATATCAAATCGGGATATTCACCGGCTACCGCGATTTCGGTCAACGGACAGGCTATCACCGACGGCAAAACCTCCTCGCGCCTGCTGCTTGAACTGGATAGCGGGACGGACGGCGCTACTGACGGTAGCACTACAGGAGAATAGTACACCCGATGTATAGTCTTTGGCAGAATGGAGAACCTAGAAGTGTTTAACAGTTCTTACGCCAAAGTGAGGTGTATTCTCTCATGACCGTCAGCTGGATTGTAACAGGGCTTGGCATTATTGTCAGTCTCCTGGGGTATTATTTGACACCGGGCGCCTGGGGATATGGTATTCTGGGCTTTGGACTGGCACATGTTCTGCTGGGGATTCTGGATATGTTCCGGGCTCCTGCACGCAGCAGATAATATTTAGAGGTGAGCGTCTCCCGGACAGGTTCCGGGAGGCGTGTTTTTAGGTGCAAATATAAGAATTTATATGTTCACGCTATAAATTATCCTTCTATTTCTCACTGAAACGGTACCGTCCTTACAAAGGACGTAATGCCGTTTCCACTTGACTCTTTTCCAGTATTAGACTTAAGAGCCCCTATCTCATATAATAGGAACAGACTAATTGTAAGTAAAGGATGTGGAACCATGAGTTCAGAAAGTTCATTTGATATCGTATCCAAGATGGATATGCAGGAGCTGACCAATGCGGTTCATCAGACCGAGAAGGAAATCGATAACCGGTTTGATTTCAAGAACAGCAAGAGCAGCCTGAAGCTGGAGAAGGATGCGCTTGTCATCGCCTCAGAGGATGAATACAAGCTGAATGCAGTGATTGATATCCTCCAGACCAAGATGGTGAAGCGGGGAATCACGCTGAAGAATATGGATTTCGGCAAAGTGGAGCCGGCTTCGCTCGGCACGGTGCGCCAGCGGCTGGGACTGCGGCAAGGAATAGACCAGGAGAACGCGAAGAAGATCAATATTCTGATCCGCGATTCCAAGCTGAAGGTTAAGAGCACGATCCAGGGTGATCAGATCCGCGTGACCGGCAAAAGCCGCGACGATCTCCAGCAGATTATCCAGCTCTTGCGCAAGGCTGATTTGCCGCTTGATTTACAGTTTAACAATTTAAAGTAAGATCATGTGCCCCGCAGTGTATACTTACCTTACTTGCGGGGTGCTTCATGTTTTTTTGACACTTATTTATGGCTATAATATACTAGCTAAGCAGTTTTGAAGAAAATGCTGGAATACCGGATTCGTATGGACTAGGGGAGGAACCTTCAGTGAATTTACCCAACCGCATCACATTAGCACGCATTTGCCTTATCCCAATCATGATGTTTTTTCTGCTGGTGGACTTCAGCTTCTATCCGGAACCGATACATTGGGGCTCCTTTCAGCTTTCAATTAATCACTTGGTCGCGGCAGTTATTTTTCTGCTGGCAGCCAGTACCGATGGAATTGACGGTTACATAGCCAGAAAATATAACATGGTCACCAATCTGGGCAAGCTGCTCGATCCGCTTGCGGATAAGCTGCTGGTCTCGGCCGTGCTGATCTCGCTGGTTGAGCTGGGAAGATGCGATTCCTGGATTGCCATTGTCATCATCAGCCGCGAGTTTGCTGTGACCGGCCTGCGCCAGGTGGCACTGCTGGAAGGGAAGGTAGTGGCCGCAAGCAAATGGGGAAAGGTAAAAACAGTGATTCAGATTGTTGCCATTTCCCTGCTGCTGCTTAACAATTTCCCGTTCCAGTTCGTCAGCATCCCTGTGGATGACATTGCGATCTGGGCGGCAGCCATCATTACCATTTACTCTGGCATTGATTATTTCGTGAAGAACAAGGATCTGCTGGATTTGAACAAAGCCTAAGACACTGGAACAGGCTGAACCTTGCAGGATACCTACAATCAGGAGGAGAACGTCAGCTATGAAAGCAGAGATTATTGCCGTTGGAACAGAACTTTTACTTGGACAAATCGTGAACAGCAATGCCCAGTTTCTTTCAGTCGAGCTGGCTGCATTAGGCATTGACGTTTATTTTCAGACCGTTGTGGGAGATAACAAAAGCCGCCTTCTGGAAGCGATCCGGATTGCTCAGAGCCGGGCGGATGTTATATTGTTCACGGGCGGGATTGGTCCGACCGAGGATGACCTGACCAAGGATGCGCTGGCTGCGGCGCTTGGCCGGACCCTGCATATCGACCAGCTGGCCATGGATCATGTGCAGCGCTTCTTCGATGACCGCAAGATTGTAATGACTGAGAATAACCGCAAGCAGGCGCTTGTCATTGAAGGGACGACTCCTCTGTCCAATGATGCCGGCCTTGCGGTAGGGATTGCTTTTGCAGAAGAAGACAAATATTATATCGTGCTGCCCGGCCCGCCCCGGGAGATGAAGCCGATGTTCACGGATAAGGCCAAGCCATGGCTTCAGCAGCATGCTCTTACTGGTGAAATGCCGCTCTACTCGAAGATGCTGAAGTTCGCCGGGATTGGCGAGTCGCTGCTGGAGGACAAGCTGATTGAGCTGATCCGCAGCCAGAGCGATCCAACGATTGCCCCGTATGCCAAGGAAGGCGAAGTGACCGTGCGCATCTCCACCAAGGCGCCGTCCGAGCGGGAAGCTATGGTCAAGCTCGATGCTCTGGAGAAGACGATTGCTGACATTCTGCCGGAGCATCTGTATGCCAACATCGATGTGCCGCTGGAGCAGCTGATTGTGGACTGGATGGCGGATGCGGGACTCACTCTGAGTGCTGCCGAGAGCTGTACGGGCGGTCTGCTGATGGAGAGCATTACGAATATCCCGGGCAGCGCCTCCATGTTTGCCGGGGGGATCGTGTGTTATTCCAATGATATTAAGAAGAAACTGCTGAATGTGCCTTCCGCCATGCTTGAAGGTCCAGATGCCCCGGGAGCGGTGAGCCGCGAGGTTGCGGAGGTGCTGGCTGAGCAGGTGCGTATGATTGGTGACACGGACTTCGGCTTATCGGTTACCGGTGTAGCCGGACCGGGATATTCCGAGCGCAAGCCGGTGGGTCTTGTGTTCGTAGGACTGGCTGAGCGGGGCTGCAAGACAGAGGTATATGAGCTGAATCTGAAGGGCACCCGTGACAACATCCGCCTGCGCACCGTCAAGGCGCTGCTGTACCGATTGTGGCGCCGCCTGGAAGAACGCAAGGTTGCCACTCCGCTGGAAGGCTCGGCCTTGCAATAACTGTACGTGCCGGTATATAATTCATGTATACGGAAGAACCGTGGCTTGAGCGATCATGCTGCGGTTTTTTGTTTTATATTAGGTATAACAAATTATCCTATGGCTGTTCCTGTTAACGTAAGAAGCGGAAGAGAAGCACCTGCTGAGTTTTGCATCCGGAAGGAGGCCTGCATCTTACAATAAAAGGGAGTATTATCCCTGGGAGCAAAAAAAACGAATGTATGTTCTAAAAAAGACTTGGCAAGCCCTTCAAAACACGTTATTATAATACTATAAACAGTGAAGGAAGTGGTCTGATTGTCAGATCGTCGTGCAGCGCTTGATATGGCGCTTCGTCAAATAGAAAAACAATTCGGTAAAGGTTCGGTAATGAAACTGGGAGAATCCACTCACATGAAAGTGGAAGTTGTACCTAGCGGATCTTTGGCACTTGATATTGCACTAGGTATTGGCGGACTTCCCAAAGGACGTATTATTGAAGTATATGGACCGGAATCTTCCGGTAAGACGACGGTTGCACTTCATGCGATCGCTGAAGTACAGAAGCAGGGCGGACAAGCTGCCTTCATCGATGCTGAGCATGCGCTTGATCCCAAGTATGCCAAGGCGCTTGGCGTTAACATTGATGAGTTGCTGCTGTCCCAGCCTGATACGGGTGAACAGGCCCTGGAAATCGCTGAAGCACTTGTACGCAGCGGAGCAGTAGACATCATTGTAGTTGACTCTGTAGCAGCACTGGTACCTAAGGCGGAAATTGAAGGCGACATGGGTGATTCCCACGTAGGCTTGCAGGCCCGTCTGATGTCTCAGGCCTTGCGGAAGCTGTCAGGCGCCATTAACAAATCCAACACCATTGCGATCTTCATTAACCAGCTTCGTGAGAAGATTGGCGTAATGTTCGGTAACCCAGAGACCACTCCGGGTGGACGCGCTCTGAAATTCTACTCCTCCGTCCGTCTGGATGTGCGCCGGGTAGAGAGTATCAAGATGGGTAACGATGTTGTGGGTAACCGTACGAAGATCAAGGTTGTGAAGAACAAGGTAGCGCCTCCGTTCAAGCAAGCGGATGTAGATATCATGTACGGCGAAGGAATCTCCAGAGAGGGAAGCCTTGTGGATATCGGTACGGAGATGGATATTGTCAACAAGAGCGGTGCCTGGTATTCCTATGAAGGCGAACGTCTGGGTCAAGGACGGGAGAATTCCAAGCAGTTCCTGAAGGAACATCAGGATATTGCTCTGCTGATCGAGAACAAGATCCGTGAGGCAAGTAATCTGACAACTCTGGTAGCGGCACCATCTGAAGCAGATGTGGTTGCGGAGCAAGAGGAAGAAGAGAAATTGCTGCTTGAGATCGAGTAATTAAGTACTCCTCTACTTCTAATTGAATAATGAAGTCATGATGGATAGGCGCCCTGTGGAGGATATTACAGGGTGCCTTTTCGCAAATATTTCAGCTTAAGCAGGTGATCGGCAGGATGGTTATACAATTGGATGAGGAATTCGAAGAACAGGATGAGCAGCAGGTGCTGGCGGATTTCCCGGCAGATCAAGAGCTGGTAATTACAAAGGTAGAGCGGCTTAAGAAGTCTAATTATCGTTATCTAATCCATTTCGGAGACTACAACATGACTGTTCATGAAGATGTCATGATTAAATACCGGATGATTACCGGGAGTACTTTTGTAAAAGCAGATCTGGAGGATATTGTTGCCGCAGACGAGCGCCAGCGGGCGTATGTGGAGGGGCTTAGGTATCTGGAGCGCAAGCCCAGAACCGCACAGGAGATGGCCCGCCGTTTAAGGGAGAAGGAAATAGGGGAGACTGTTATTGCCGAAGTTCTGCTCCGCCTGCAGGAGGAACGTCTGCTTGATGATACCTTGTACGCCAAGCAGTGGGCGGAGCAGCGGATTGTGAATCAGCGTAAGGGTAAGATGTGGATCCGGCAGGAGCTGCGGGAGAAAGGGATTGATAAGTCGCTGATTGCGGAAGCGCTGGATGAGATCACACCCGAGCAGGAGCTGGAGAGCGCGCTGCTGACCGGACGGAAGAAATGGAATACGATCCGGGGAGATGTGAACGACAAACGGCGGAAGACAGGGGCGTTCCTCATGCGCCGGGGATTCTCTGGTGAAATGGTGCGCCAGGTGATCGGGATTCTGCGTGAAGAGGAGAATTCTGAGGGGGAAGAAGAGGAGTTTTACTTCCCGGATTGATTCTCTTGACTTTATTACGGTTATCGACTCTCTTGACAAGGTCTTTTTATAAATAATAAAATATAACATGAATCGGCATAAACTAAGATTCCTTTTTCCTTCCCAAAAAGCAGACTCTTATGTTCCGGTTCGCGTACAACTCATATGAAATGTAATCGCCGGATAAGGCGGGCAATGTGCATGTGCAGCATGTGCAGTATGGCAATCGGTGTATTACCGGTTTTTTGTATGGTGATGAACGGATAGTTTAACAACTGCACAAATACCCAAGGGAAGATCCTTGGAGGATATCAACGAGGAGGTGAACAGATGGATCCATTGATCTGGGTCATAGTCGTTCTCGTTGTAGCTGCAGCATTCTTTGGATTCGGTTATTTTATTCGTAAATCCCTTGCAGAAGCTAAGATTTCCAGCGCAGAGAAAGAAGCCGTAGTCATCGTGGAGAACGCGAAGAAAGAGGCGGAGGCGCTGAAGAAGGAAACGGTACTCGAAGCTAAGGACGAAGTTCATAGAATCCGTACCGAAGCTGAGAAAGAAACTCGTGAACGTCGGAATGAAATCCAACGGCAAGAGCGACGTTTGCTGCAAAAGGAAGAATCGCTGGATAAAAAAATGGAATCGCTTGAACGAAAAGAAGAACAAGTAGCTAACAAAGAGAAACGAATTGATGAAACCCAACAGCAAATTGATGTTATTTACAAGAATCAGGTTACTGAACTGGAACGTATCTCCAATCTGAGCATCGATGATGCCAGAAGTATCATTCTCAGCAATGTAGAACAGGAAGTTCGCCATGAAACTGCTCAGATGATCAAGGAAATCGAACAGCAGGCTAAGGAAGAAGCGGACAAGAAAGCCCGTGAGATTATCACCTTGGCGATTCAACGCTGTGCGGCTGATCATGTGGCGGAAACTACGGTATCTGTCGTTACCTTGCCGAATGAAGAGATGAAGGGCCGGATCATCGGTCGTGAAGGCCGCAATATCCGTGCGCTGGAGACTCTGACCGGGATTGATCTTATTATTGATGATACGCCGGAAGCAGTTATTCTGTCAGGATTTGATCCGATCCGCCGCGAAGTGGCCCGTACGGCACTGGAGAAGCTGGTGGCAGATGGACGTATCCATCCTGCACGTATTGAAGAAATGGTGGAGAAATCCCGCAAAGAAGTGGATGAACGGATTCGCGAATACGGTGAACAAGCTACCTTCGAGGTTGGCGTTCATGGTCTGCACCCGGATCTGATCAAAATTCTGGGCCGCCTGAAATTCCGCACGAGCTACGGTCAAAACGTACTGAAGCATTCCATGGAGGTTGCTTATTTGACTGGACTTATGGCCGGTGAGCTTGGGGAAGACATCGTGCTTGCAAAACGTGCCGGACTGCTGCATGATATTGGCAAAGCGCTTGATCATGAAGTGGAAGGTTCGCATGTTGAAATCGGCGTCGAACTGGCGAAGAAGTACAAGGAACATCCGGTGGTTATCAACAGTATCGCGTCCCACCATGGAGATTGCGAGGCTACCTCGGTTATTGCTATGCTGGTTGGTGCTGCTGATGCTTTGTCGGCTGCCCGTCCAGGTGCACGCCGTGAGACCCTGGAAACGTACATCAAACGTCTGGAAAAGCTGGAGGAGATCTCGGAGTCCTTCGAGGGTGTCGAGAAATCCTATGCCATTCAGGCGGGCCGCGAGGTTCGCGTAATGGTACAGCCTGAGAAGATTGATGATGCCGAAAGCTTCCGTCTGGCCCGCGATATTACGAAGATGATTGAGAGTGAGCTGGACTATCCGGGTCATATCAAGGTTACGGTAATCCGCGAGACACGCGCTGTAGAATATGCGAAATAAATAAGGAAATCGGCCCCCTTGCGGGGCCTTTTTTCATGCATCACGCCGTGGAGTTTGGAATGAAGCAGAATAGGTGAAATTATACTTAAGCAGCGATTTATGGTTGGCAGAGCATACACAAACCAAAAATTTAGGAGGAGAAGATTATTAAAGTTTTATTTATCGGAGACATTGTAGGCAATACAGGCAGAAAAGCGCTGCGTGAAATGCTGCCTTCCCTGAAAAGCAAATATCAGCCGCATATCATCATTGCCAATGGTGAGAATGCCGCTGCCGGCAGAGGGATCACCGCTGCTATCGCTAACGAATTCTTTAACTGGGGTATCCACGGTATTACGATGGGTAATCACACCTGGGACAACAAGGATATCTTCGAGTTCATCGACGACGAGCCGCGGATCATCCGTCCGGCTAACTTTCCGCCGGGGACACCGGGCCGGGGCTATACAGTTGTTAAGGGGAACGGCAAGCAGCTGGCGATTGTGAATCTGCAGGGCCGTACCTTTCTTCCGGCGATCGATGACCCGTTCCGGGTAGGCGAGGAGATTGTGGAGGAACTGCGCAGAGAGCATAAGTGCATTCTGGTGGATTTCCATGCGGAAGCAACCTCCGAGAAAATAGCGATGGGCTATTTTATGGATGGAATGGCTTCGATTGTAGTCGGCACACATACTCATGTGCAGAGTAATGATGATGTGATCCTGCCTGGAGGTACGGCGTATCTTACAGATGCGGGTATGGTTGGTTCAAGAGAAGGGATTCTGGGTATGGAAAAGGATGCGATCATCTATAAATTTACAACTCAGCTTCCCTCCCGGTTTGTAGTCGACGAAGGCAAATGGCAGCTGCATGGTCTATTCGCAGAACTTGATGAAGCTACAGGCAGAGCGACACGACTGGAGAAGATCCGGCTGCGTGAGGATGAATGGGTGATGAGCTAGAAGGGTACGGTAACGTCCTTTAGAAGGTCGGCAATGCCGTTTCTACTTGCAAATAGGTAATTAGGTAATACTCATTTTGTTTTGGGTGAAGTGTGATATTTATTATATCGAAAAAGAGTATCTTTTGAACTATTTTCTCCGGAGAGGTCCGCAAAAAGAAGGAATTAATTCTTCTGAAGCGAATAACATCTACTGTAGTGGAAGAAGAACACCATCATTTTCCCAGGGGAGGTACTTACTATGGATGTATTAAAAGTATCAGCTAAATCCAATCCAAATTCCGTTGCTGGCGCATTAGCAGGTGTTCTTCGCGAACGTGGATCGGCCGAGCTACAAGCTATTGGAGCAGGAGCACTGAACCAGGCCGTGAAGGCCGTTGCCATCGCCCGGGGATTTGTCGCACCTAGCGGAGTGGACTTGATCTGTATTCCGGCTTTTACGGATATAGTGATTGATGGGGAAGACCGGACGGCAATCAAACTTATTGTGGAACCTAGATAACTCAAGTGAATCATTTAGATTAAGCCTGTTTACACTGTAAACAGGCTTTTTGCTGTGCTGACTGCCGCTTCAGTTAGGTGCATATACATGAAATAGAGCTGGGCCGTCAACGGTTCATTTAAATATTCAGCAGGTGAAGGAAGAAGGAGAGCTGACCTATGGTGGGAAACAGGAAGCTGAAGGTGGCGGATTTTCATTGTGATGCTCTGAGTAAGCTGCAGGCGAATCCAGGGATAGACTTCAAGAATGATCCCCGGCTGGATGTGACCGCAGCGCGGCTGGCAGAGGGAAATGTCGGACTGCAGGTTTTTGCCATCTATTTGTCTGCGGTGCGCGGAAGGGCAAAGTTCGAGGATATTCTGGGGCAAATCGAGTGCTTCCATCAAAAGGTTACCGGTCCAGGAGGGCTGCAGTGGCTGAGGTGGAAGGAAGAAGCGCAGGAAGGCAGCTTCACTGCACCGGCCTATGGAATGCTCTCTCTGGAGGGCGTGGACGGTCTGGAGGGCAATCTGTTCTATGCCCAGTTATGCTTCGAGCTGGGTGTGCGCTGCCTGGGGATTACCTGGAACTATGCCAACTGGGCGGCGGACGGTGTGCTGGAGCGGCGGAACGGCGGTTTCACTGAGCATGGCCGGAAGCTGATCGACTGGTGCAACGGGAGCGGAATGCTGCTGGATGTATCGCATTTGGCCCCGGCAGGCTTCTGGGAGCTGCTGGAGCACAGTACCCGTCCGTTCATTGCTTCGCATTCGAATTGCGCAGCGGTATGCAGTCATCCCCGCAACCTGAGTGATGATCAGCTGAAGGCACTGATTGTAAGGGACGGGCGAATCGGGCTTACCTTTGTCCCCTGGTTCGTGCGGGATGAAGGAGCTGCCCGGCGGGAGGATATGCGGAGGCACATTGAGCATGTCTGTGGTCTTGGCGGGAGCGGACAGCTGATGTTCGGCTCGGATTTTGACGGAATTGAAGCGTGGGTAGAAGGGCTGGAGCATCCGGGGCAATACGCGGAGTTCGCCGAGATGCTGCTGAAATACTATCCCGAAGCTGATGTACGGGGCTGGCTGTATGAGAATGCGCTGGGGTTCTTGAGAGAGCAGCTGCCTTCTTCCGCAGGTTTAACCTCTTCGCTCACCAGGAAGTGACTATGAATTGGAAAAATCAGGATTAAGCATTCACAGAATCGTAATATGCCCGGAAAAAAGCCTCGCATTGTGATGCGGGTCTTTTTATTTTCGGGTAATAAGATGTATAATGTTCAGTGGCTTGTACAGATACTAGAGAAAATACAAGGAGTGACTTAAAAATGAGCAAGACTGTACCCGTAGGTGTGTCGGCCCGGCATATTCACCTTACGCAGGAGCACGTAGAAGCATTGTTTGGCCCTGGTTATCAATTGACCGAGTTCAAACCCCTGTCCCAACCCGGACAATTCGCAGCGAATGAGCAAGTGGCTGTCATTGGTTCGAAAGGGAAGTTCGACAAAGTAAGAATCCTCGGACCTGCCCGTCCGGCTTCGCAGCTGGAAGTATCCCGCACAGACTCCTTCAGCCTCGGCGTGAAGGCACCTGTCCGTGAATCCGGCAATATTGAAGGAACACCAGGAATTACAATTAAAGGACCTGCCGGTGAAGTTGAGCTGGAGACTGGTGTTATTGTAGCAGCACGCCATATCCACTTCCATACTTCCGAAGCAGAAGCTTGGGGCATTGCCGATAAGCAGCTCCTGAAGGTACGTCTGGGCGGCGAACGCGGCCTGGTGCTGGAGAACGTAATTGCACGCGTATCCGACAGCTTCAAGCTGGACATGCACATCGATACTGATGAAGCTAACGCTGCCGGTGCCAATAATGGCGATACCGCTGAAATCCTAGACTAGTATTTTATAATAGGTAAGACAAGAGCAGGGGACCCTTCCTCTGCTTTTTTGTTGTATATTTTTTTGAAAAGAAAGAAATGAAAGTTTTCATATTCGCTTTTATGTGGTATCATTATGTGTTATGACTTTGCTGAGCGCTATGTGGAGACGCCGCAAAAGGAATATACAGTAACGGAATTAAGGATTCACCAATATATGTATGCCCAATGAAGGAGATAAAATGACATTTAACGATTTGAACCTGATCCCCCCGATTCTTAAGGCGCTTAGCCTGGAAAACTATACATCCCCAACCCCGATCCAGGAAGAGTCTATTCCTGCGGCATTAGCCGGCAGAGACATCCTGGGCTGTGCACAGACCGGTACCGGTAAAACGGCGGCCTTCTCGTTGCCGATTATTCAGCTGCTGAGCCAGCAGCCGGGCAGAACCGGCGGAGGCAAGCGCATCCGTTCCCTGATTCTTACGCCTACCCGCGAGCTGGCGCTGCAAATTCAGGAGAACATTCAGGCTTACAGCAAGTTCACAACCATCCGTTCGACAGCCATTGTCGGTGGAGTATCACAGAAGGCGCAGGAGCGGGCGCTTGCCATCGGTGCCGACATTCTGATTGCTACACCGGGCCGTCTAATCGACCTGATCAGCCAAAAGCGTGTGGATCTGCAGCATGTGCAGATTCTCGTGCTGGATGAAGCGGACCGCATGCTGGACATGGGCTTCATTCATGATGTAAAGCGGATTATCGCCAAGATGCCGCTCAAGAAGCAGACCTTGTTCTTCTCAGCGACTATGCCTGCGGAGATTTCGCAGCTGGTGAAAACACTGCTTGTCAATCCGGTGAAAATCGAGATTACTCCGGTTTCCTCCACGGTAGACAGAATTGAGCAGTCGATCTATCTGCTGGAGAACGGAAATAAGCAGAATCAGCTGAACCGTCTGCTGCAGGACCCTTCGATTGTATCGGCGCTGGTATTCACACGCACCAAACGCGGCGCGGACCGGGTAACCCGGGATTTAACCCGCATTAATATTACAGCACAAGCCATTCACGGGAACAAATCACAGAATGAGCGCCAGAATGCGCTAAGAAACTTCAAGAGCGGAGCGACCCGCGTACTGGTAGCTACAGACATCGCTGCGCGCGGAATTGATATTGATGAGCTGTCCCATGTTATCAACTTCAACCTGCCGAATATCCCGGAAACCTATGTTCACCGTATTGGCCGGACCGGCCGTGCGGGGATGAGCGGCATCGCCATCTCGCTGTGCGAAGCGGAGGAAATTCCGTATCTGAAGGATATCCAGAAGCTGATTGGCAAGACGATTCCCGAGATCAAGGAGCATGCGTATCCGATGTCTAAGAGCAATCTGGCATTGCTGGCAGACCGTCCCGGCAAAGCGCCGGTCAAACCGTCGCAGAAGGCCAAGACGAATCCGCCCCGCAAGCCGAAGTCGGAATGGTTCGCGCAAGGCAAACAGCAGAGCGGCGGCAACACAGGTGGCGCTAAAGGTGCTTCTGGAAGCGGTCATGCAGGCAGTGGGGCTAGAAGCGCATCGGGCAGCAGTTATGCTGGCGGTGGAGCGAGAGGTGCTTCGGGGGGCCAGGCTAATGCCAACGGGCGTCCAGGCGGCAGCCAGAGCCAGAAATCGTCTGGCGGCTCATACGGCCGTTCAAACCCTTCGGGCAGTAGACCTGGCGGTCAGAGCGGACGTCCGTCCAGCCGTCCAGCGGCTAAAGCGGGCCGCTCGTAATTCGATTTTGTAACGTGCAGTAATGCTTGACCGTGTCTAACACAAACACCCGCCATTCTCAGGTTCTCACTGAAAATGGCGGGTGTTTGTCTGTTACACGTCCTCTTATCTGTTACATCGCTTCTTGTCTGCCGCTGACAGCTTCCTCTGCAAGGTAGGCGCCCAGCTCCTCGCGCAGCGCGGCGCTAATGGAAGTCATTGGCAAGCGGAGCGTATCCGAGGCGAGCTCTCCGAGTTCGCTGAGCAGCCATTTGATCGGGGCCGGGTTGGACTCCTTGAACAGCAGCTTCATCAGCGGCACCAGCTGATCATACGCAGCCTGTGCAGCCTCAATCTGACCGGCTCTGTACTGCTCGTAGATGCTGAGGAAGCGGCCGGTATGTACATTGGCTGAGGCCAGCATGCCTCCGGCGGCCCCGTAGCCCAGCATGTCGAAGAAATGCAGATCGTCGCCGCAGAGCACGGGCTTGCCGCCGCTCTTAGACAGCTCGGAGACGAGCAGGGGGGAGCCGGAGCAGTCTTTTAACCCTACGACATTATTCATCTCCAGGATCGTACGGGCGGTGTCCAGCGTCATGCCGACCCCTGTGCGGCCCGGGATATCGTAAGCCATAATGGGCAGACCCACCTCTGCCGCCTTGCGGAAATGAGCGATGATGCCTTCCTGAGACGGACGGCTGTAATAAGGGACAACCACCAGTGCGGCATCGGCGCCTGCGTTGGCCGCCAGCTCAGTACGGGCCACGGTAGAGTAAGTATCATTCGTACCTGTGCCCACCACGAGCGGGATGGAGCTGGACTTCAAGAGTTCCCGTGAGGTATCCACGAGTGTCTGTAATTCCTGTATATTGACTGTCGGCGATTCTCCAGTGGTTCCATTGACGACCAGACCATGAATATTGTTCTTGATGATGTTGTTCACATAACGCTGATACGATTCGAGATCAAGCTCACCGGCAGCGTGGAACGGGGTGACCACGGGAACATAAATTCCATAAATCTGTTCTTCTGTTAACATGAATATCGTCCTCCAAAAATGTAAAATCCGTTTGTTCTACTGTACCATGGATTATTGCATCGTTGTTAGCTATAATAAATGATGTGGGTTATCAATAATATTGATGTTAGGGTGAGACGATGGATTTAACGTATATGCGGACCTTCCGCGAAGTGGCCAAGCGGCAGAGCTTCACGCGTGCGGCTGAGGAGCTGGGCTATGCACAGTCCAGCGTCACGATGCAGATACAGAAGATTGAGAAGGAATACGGAGTACCGCTTATCGAACGGCATGGCCGCGCCTTGCGCCTGACTCCGCCCGGGGAAGAGCTGCTTAAGCTGTTCGTGGAGATTCTGGATCTCTATGACCGCTCCAAGGAAACGATTGCCCAGCAGATCGGCGGAACGCTTACTATCGGAACGATTGATTCGCTCGCAGCCTTCTATTTGCCGCCGTTCCTGCAGCAGCTGCGGACGATGTTCCCTGGTCTGAATATTCATCTGCAGACCGAGCAGGAGGCCAATCTGATCTCTAAGATCAGGGACGGCGAGGTCGATATCGGCCTTCTGCTGGACCGCAGCACGGTGGATAGCACGCTTACGCGGACGATCATCCGTGAGGAGCCGCTTGTCCTCGTGGCACCAGCCAGCCATCCGCTGGCCCGGCTGGAGCAGGTAACCCTTCAGGATCTGAACAACTGCGAGCTGATTGTCTCCGAGGAGAGCTGCATTTACCGCAGCCTGTTCGAGAACCTGCTCCGGGACCACGGAATCGTGTTTCGGATTGGTTTTGAGCTGTCGAATCTGGAAGCGATCAAGCGTTGTGTACGCAATGGCCTGGGCATAGCGCTGCTGCCGCGGATTGTGGCGGAGGAGGAGATCGAGCGGGGGAACCTGTCCGAGCTGTCTTTTGCCCACCCGGAGATTCATTTCGATCTGCAGCTGCTGCTGCATCCGAAGAAGTGGAAGTCCCTGCCCCTCCAGTCGCTGATTCAGATGCTGCTGGAGGATGCCAAGGCGAAGACTGTTGCGCTATGAAGGTAACGTACCGGGCAGCAGGGAGTCGCCTCTCGCAGATTCATACCACTAGAACTACGAAGGTAATCGGACCACATGTATACGGAAATCTGAATACAATCGTGCTGCTGCGATGAGGAATGCGCCCCATGCTCCGCAGCCTGTAACATTGTTAGTGAAATCCTGCATGAAATGCAACAATACGGACCAATAGAAACGACCGGTGCTGAAATCCTGCATGAGATGCAACAAAGCCAGCGCTAACTTGCTCTAATCCCCGGAATTCCTGCAAATGATGCAACAATGTACAACAGCCACTAACTGAGCCTTGAAGCAAGCCTTGTTCCCGCGCCCAACCCTTCAATTGTTCCATTGCCTGAACGTTGGCGGGGCCGTAGGGGCCTGCCTGCCGTACATAAGCTATGCGTTTTGCCGGAATGCTTTCGAGCTGAATGTTCATCATTGTTCATGATCCTTTCTGTGATTCTGTGGTCAAATGGAGTACAACCCGAATGCTAACATGGACTAAAATAGAATGCATTTCTTTTTTTGTGGGCTCCCTGGGCGGCAAGATGTTGACATCAAAAACTAGAATATGGTATATAAAAGGGAGTGTTAGCACTCAAGTGTGTGGAGTGCTAAACGATGCTCCGCAATCCGAAGGTTACTTTTGAAAGGAGATTTATTTATTCATGGCTAAAAAAGAGTTTAAAGCTGAATCCAAAAGACTGCTGGAAATGATGATTAACTCCATTTATACGCAGCGCGAGATTTTTCTGCGGGAGCTGATCTCCAATGCAAGTGATGCCATCGATAAAATCTATTACAAGGCACTGGCCGATGATAGTCTGGTGTTCAATAAAGAGGACTACTACATTAAAGTAACCGCTGACAAAGAAAGCCGCACGTTAACCATTGCCGATACGGGCATCGGGATGACGCAGGAAGAGCTGGAGAATAACCTGGGGATTATCGCGAACAGCGGCTCGTTTGCTTTTAAGAAGGATAATGAAGCCAAGGACGGTCACAATATCATCGGACAATTCGGGGTCGGCTTCTATTCCGCATTCATGGTGGCGGACGATGTGACCGTAATCAGTAAGGCGCTGGGCAGCGAGCAGGCGTTCAAATGGGAATCCCAGGGTGCGGACGGCTACACGATTGAGCCTTGTGAGAAGGATACGGTCGGTACCGAAATTACGCTGAAGATCAAAGAGAACACCGAAGACGATAACTACGATGAATTCCTCGAAGAATACCGTCTGAAATCCATCATTAAGAAGTATTCGGACTTCATCCGCTTCCCGATCAAGATGGACATTACCGGCAGACAGCCCAAAGAGGGCGCCGAGAATGAATTCATCGATGTGACGGAAGAGCAGACGGTCAACAGCATGGTGCCGATCTGGCGCAAGAACAAGAAAGAGCTGACTGATGAAGATTACAACAATTTCTATGCAGAGAAGCGTTACGGGTTCGACAAGCCGCTGAAGCATATCCACATCAGTGCCGACGGTGCAGTGGTCTACAACGCGATTCTGTTCATCCCGGAGAATACTCCGTTCGACTACTACACCAAGGAATATGAGAAGGGCCTGGAGCTCTATTCCAACGGCGTGCTGATTATGAACAAATGTGCCGACCTGCTGCCGGATTACTTCAGCTTCGTCAAGGGGATGGTCGATTCCGAGGACCTGTCGCTCAATATCTCCCGTGAGATGCTGCAGCATGACCGCCAGCTTACAATGATCGCCAAGAACATTAAGAGCAAGATCAAGAGCCAGCTCCTGAGCCTGCTGAAGGATGAGCGCGAGCAGTATGAGACGTTCTATAAGTCTTTTGGCAGACAGCTGAAGTTCGGGGTCTATAACGACTACGGTATGGAAAAAGAAACGCTGCAGGATCTCCTCATGTTCCACTCCTCCAAGGAGAAGAAGCTGGTGACGCTGGCTGAATATGTAGAGAGAATGCCGGAAGACCAGAAATATATCTACTACGCTTCAGGTGAATCGGTAGAGCGCATCGAGAAGCTGCCACAGACCGAAATGGTGCTGGACAAGGGCTACGAGATTCTCTACTTCACCGATGATATCGATGAATTCGCAATCAAGATGATCATGGCGTACAAGGAGAAGGAGTTCAGAAATGTCTCCAGCGGCGACTTAGGCATTGAAGAGAGTGCCGAGGATAAGCCATCCGAAGCGGAAGAGAATGAGAACAAGGGATTGTTCGAAGCCATGCAGGGCATTCTGTCCGGCAAAGTGAAGGCGGTCAAAGCCTCCAAGCGGCTGAAATCCCATCCGGTCTGCCTGTCCACCGAAGGCGAGCTGACGATCGAGATGGAGAAAATCCTCAAGGCCATGCCTAACGGCGGCCAGGATGTGCAAGCGGACAAGGTACTGGAAATCAACATTCACCATGATGTCTTCAAGTCCCTGAAGGCTGCGGCCGAAGGCGACAAGGAGAAGCTGGGTCTGTACACCAACCTCTTGTACAATCAGGCACTCCTGATCGAAGGACTGCAGGTTAATGATCCGGTGCAGTTCACGAACGATATTTGTAAAATCATGGTCTAATACCGGCGCTGCCGCCGGGCTGTTGACCTTGACTGATTATGAAACCCCGCGACTGGCTTAGGCCGGTGCGGGGTATTTTGGTGCGAATATGGAAAGCGTCCAGCCGCAGGATGACCGGCACAGATAATGGACATCCTCCAGAAGGGAGGGACTGAGCCGGGCGTGTTCATAGCGACTTGAACGTCTCGATGAACTTGGTAGCCATGGTGGACAAATACTTATCCTTCATCCACACGGCGGCTACGCGGGTGCGCAGGCTCTCGCAAAGGATCTCTTTGTAGATCAGGTTGCTATGATTAGCCAGCTCGAACGCCGACTTGGGCACGATGCCGATCCCGAGTCCCGCATTGGCCCAGAGCAGCGTGGTCCGGGCATCATCGTTCATACAGAAGATCTGCGGCTCAAAGCCATGCTCCAGACAGGTCTCGCGGATGAGCTGCTCGAAGCGGCGGTAGATGATGAGCGGCTTGGCTTGCAGCTCGCCCAGCTGGGCAGCACTCTGGCTGGGGGCCCAGTCATAATCAGCGGTCATCACCGCGATCATCGGCTCCGAATGGAAATACAGGCATTCCAGATTGCTGGTGTTGAACGGGGTGCGGATAATGCCCACCTCAACAATGCCCTTGTTCAGCAGGTCGATAATCATGAACGTATTGCCTTCATGAATCTCAAAGGTTACGCCCGAATAGCGCTTATGGAACGCTGTCAGCGGCTCGTGCAGCAGGGTAGCGCCTGATGAAGAGACCGTTCCAATGGTAAGGCTCCCCTTCAGCCCTTTCGCATAGTCGCTGATCTCCCGGGCGGTGGAGTCCGTTAACTCCAGGATCTGCTGGGCCCGGTTACGCAGAATGATTCCGGCATCCGTCAGCTGGATGCTGCGCGGTCCGCGCTCCACCAGCTTGACTCCGAGCTCCTCCTCCAGCAGCTTCAGCTGCTGGCTGAGCGGGGGCTGGGCCATTTGCAGCTTCCTGGCTGCGGATGTAATTTGTCCTTCCTCGGCAATGGCCAGGAAATATTTTAATTGGCGGATATCCATGGTATAGCCTCCATTTGTTAGGGTTATGACATACGTTATAGATATGGGATAGATACGAAACCAATATTATGAATATATAAGCAGGTATGACATAATCATAACGGGTCTTTTATTTTTTTCAAGAAGGATTACATACTACGCTAAGTTAGGTGAGGATGAATGTGCGCAAAATTGCAGTTTTCTTAAAACCATACAAGAAAGAAGTGACAATCGGGCCGATTTTCAAACTGCTGGAGGCGGTTCTCGAGCTGCTGCTGCCGACGATTGTAGCCCTGATCATCAACAACGGAATAGGCAAGCAGGATAGCAGCTATGTCTACCGGATGGGGTCCCTGATGGTGCTGATGGCTATTCTGGGCTTCGGCTGCTCCATGGTATGTCAATATTATGCGGCGCGGGCCTCACAGGGGTTCGGCACCACGCTGCGCAACAAAATGTTCAAGCACATCTCTTCGCTGTCGTATGCCGAGCTGGATGTCATCGGCACGCCTTCGCTGATCAATCGGATCACGAACGACGTTAACCAGCTGCAGTTGGCAGTAGCCATGCTCATCCGGCTGGTCATCCGTGCGCCATTCATCTGTATCGGGGCTATTATTATGGCGATGATTCTGGATTTCCGCCTGTCGCTGATCCTGATTGCTGCTACTCCGGTATTCGGAGTCATTCTGTACTTCATTATTACGCGCAGCTCGCCGATGTACCGCAAATATCAGGCTAAGCTGGACCGTCTTGCGCTGGTGCTCAGCGAGAATCTCTCGGGCATCCGGGTGATCCGGGCCTTCGCCGAGAGCCGCCGCGAGAAGCAGCGCTTCAATGAAGCCTCTGAGGATCTGACGCAGACGGCCATCCGTGTCGGACGGATCTCCGCTTGGCTGGGACCGATGACGACACTGGTAGTGAACGCAGCAATTATTGCCATTCTATGGGCAGGCGGCATTCACATTGAAGAAGGGAGTCTGTCGCAGGGTGAGATTATTGCATTCATTAACTATGTAACCCAGATCCTGCTGGCCTTGATCGTAGTCTCCAATCTGGTCATTCTGTTCACCAAAGCTTCGTCGTCTGCCAGCCGCATCAATGAGGTGCTGGCGATGACAGCTTCGGTTGTTGAGGTGCCTGCTCATGCCCCTGCTGCGAAGCGGGACGGTGCAGCGCCGGTGATTTCCTTCCGCAATGTCTCTTTCGGCTATAACACGACCGGTGAACTGGCCCTGGAGAATATCTCTGTTGATATCCTCAAGGGGCAGACGGTAGGATTAATCGGCAGTACCGGCTCGGGCAAAACCACTTTCGTAAATCTGATTCCGCGCTTCTACGACGCTGTGGTAGGGGAGGTTAGGGTCGAGGGTGTAAATGTACGGGACTACCGCCTGGAGCAGCTGCGCAGCAGAATCGGCATTGTGCCGCAGAAGGCGGTGTTGTTCACCGGCACGATTGCCGAGAATATCCGCTGGGGGAAGGCGTCTGCTACCCGGGACGAGATCATGGCCGCGGCGGCAGTAGCCCAGGCTGAGGAGTTCATCACCCGGCTGCCGGAAGGGCTGGATACGCTGGTGGTACGCGGCGGTCATAACCTGTCCGGTGGCCAAAAGCAGCGCCTGACCATTGCCCGCGCTGTCGTCGGACGTCCGCCGATTCTTATCCTGGATGATTCCTCCAGCGCGCTGGACTTCGCTACGGATGCGGCACTGCGCCGCGCACTAAGCAAGAACAGTACAGATATGACCGTACTGCTTGTATCCCAGAGGGTGAGCACAGTAAGGCAGGCCGATCAGATTATCGTCTTCGATGAAGGCCGGATTGCCGGAATCGGTACGCATGAGGAACTGCTGGAGAGCTGCGCAGTCTATCAGGAAATCTGCATGTCACAGCTCTCAAGCGAGGAGGCTTTACAATGAACAGTACAATGACCTGGAAACGTCTGTTTCAATATACCCGTGAGTACCGGAAAATAACGTATGGAGCTATCTTCTGCGCCATCCTGAGCGTGGTTGCCAGCCTGATCGGGCCGCTCCTGATTGGCCGCGCCATCGACCATATGATCGGACCGGATCGGGTGGAGTTCCTGGAAATTCTGCGCCTGCTGCTGATTCTGGGCAGTGTGTATCTGGTCGGCAGCTTCTTCGGCTGGCTGCTCACTTATTATACGAATAAGCTGGCGTTCCGCACGGTCTATGACCTGCGCCGCGAGCTGTTTGACAAGCTGGACGCCCTGCCGCTGAAGTTCCATGATAACCATCCCCAGGGCGACAGCATCAGCCGGTTCGTGAACGACATGGATGCCGTCTCTGACGGGCTGCTGCAGGGCTTCTCCACGCTCCTGACCGGGCTTGTCACCATCGCCGGAGCCATTGGGCTGATGCTCTATATCAGCCCTGTAATGACGCTGGTGGTACTGCTGTCTGCCCCGGCAACCTTCTTCGTTGCCCGCTTCATTACGGTGCGCTCCCAGCAGCTGTTCCGTGAGCAGGCCAAGATTCTCGGGGGGCTGAACGGCTATGTCGAGGAAATCGTCGGCGGGCAGAAGGTGGTGCAGGCTTATCATTACGAGGACCGCTCCTTTGCAGGTTTTGCCGAGCGGAATAATGAGCTGTACAAGACAGGGACAAAATCGCAGTTCTATGGCTCGCTCTCGAACCCGACTACGCGGCTGGTTAATAATATCACCTTCTCGCTGATTGCGATGATCGGAAGTGTGCTTGTTATCGGAGACCTGTTCTCCGTAGGGGATCTGTCCAGCTTCCTGATCTACTCCAGTCTGTTCGCGAAGCCGTTCAATGAGATAACTGGTGTGATCACACAGCTGCAGTCTGCCACAGCTTCGGCGCAGCGGATCTTCACCATTCTGGATCTCCCGCAGGAGGCCCCGGACCAGCCGGATGCCTACGTGATGGAGAACAGCCGGGGAACGATCACCTTCGACAAGGTAAGCTTCGCCTATACACCGGAGCGCCCGCTGATCAAGGATTTCAGCCTGGAGGTGAAGCCGGGCACGCGCGTGGCGATCGTCGGCCAGACCGGGGCAGGCAAGACCACGCTGGTCAACCTGCTGATGCGCTTCTATGAGGTAGACAGCGGAACGATCCGGATTGACGGAGTAGATATTACCTCCATCACCCGCGACAGTCTGCGGCGCAATTTCGGCATGGTGCTGCAGGAGACCTGGCTGTACGGGGCTTCCATCCGCGACAACATTGCTTACGGCAAGCCGGAGGCCTCCGAAGCGGAGGTGATTGCGGCCGCCAAGGCCGCGAATGCGCACAGCTTCATCAAGCGCCTGCCTGAAGGCTATGACACCAGGATCAGCACCTCGGGCGATAATCTCTCCCAGGGTCAGAAGCAGCTGCTCACCATTGCCCGCGTCATGCTGGTTGATCCGCCGATGCTCATTCTGGATGAGGCGACCAGCAGCATTGATACGCTGACAGAGGCGCGGATACAGAAGGCCTTCCTGGCGATGATCACCGGGCGGACCAGCTTCGTCATTGCCCACCGGCTGTCTACGATCCGCGAGGCAGACCTCATCCTGTTCATGAAGGATGGAGATATCGTGGAGAGCGGAACGCATGACGAGCTGCTCGAGAGCGGAGGCTACTACGCCCGCTTGTACAACAGCCAGTTTACGGCGGTGTAGGCATACGGTTAGCTTGAACAGCTGCGGCAGAACTTCTTCGGAAGTCTGCCGCAGCTGTTTTTATTTTATGGGAAAGAAGAAGGAATAGGGGGAAGCGGCGCCGGAAACCTGACGGCGAGGAACAGCGCCTTGAATGTATGTGGAAAACCGAACACAATCGCTGGCGAGAAGGCAGTTGTACCAAATGTATGCGGAAAACCGAACACAATGAGGTGCACAAGTGCACCTGAATTCAATGGATGCGGGCCAAATGGGTAAATGAGGTGCAGAAGTGCACTTGAATTCACCGGATGCTAGCCAAATGGGCAAATGAGGTGCAGAAGTGCCAATGTCATTAAGTTAAGATATAGAGCCAAAAACAAGAAAAAGGCAGGTTATCGAAAAGATAGCCTGCTCTTTTTTTGCACAAAAAAATCTTGACAATCCGTAGAAAACGTGTGGCGAAGCCCCTTGAAAAAACGAGGAGGTTACGCCAATGAATGCTTATGCAAATTCGCTGAAAGACAGACTGACATCTCTCATCCGTGAGATGGCGGCTGCCCCCGCGCCTTACGTCAGAAACCCGGGAAAGGATTTTACCCGAACGAAAAAACTACCCTTTGAAATGGTTATGCAAACCCTGATCTTTATGGGCGGCAACAGCCTCTATAAGGAACTGTTGGAATCGCAGGGCTATGACGTTAACACCGCAACTTCTTCTGCTTTTGTTCAGCAAAGAAATAAAATTTTGCCGTCTGCGGTCGAATCTTTGTTTCACACCTTTACCGCGTCCCATACGGAATTCAAGGATTATCGAGGCTATCGATTATTGGCCATTGACGGTTCCGATCTGCATATTGCAACAGATCCTGCGGACCCGTTGACCTATTCTCAAAGTCAGCCCCACTCGAAAGGCTTTAACCTTCTGCACTTGAACGCTGCTTATGACCTCTGTAACCGGCTTTACGTGGACGCCATCCTTCAACCTCGAAAGCTGCGCAACGAAGGAAGGGCGCTGTCCACGATGGTGGATCGGTCCCCTATTCAGGGGAACGTCATTGTGTTGGCGGATCGAGGATTGGAAAGCTACAATACGTTCGCGCATCTGGAACGGAAAGGATGGAAGTACGTCATACGGGTCAAGGATTTGCATTCGAATGGCATTCTTTCGGGCTTGCACTTGACCTTTGAAGGGGCGTTTGATCAGGAGATTCACCTGACGCTGACTAAAAAACGAACGAAAGCGTTCAGGGATCACCCCGAAATCTATAAAATTCTTCCGGCCACCTCTAGCTTTGATTTTCTGGACATGCAAAAGAACCTGTTTTACCCGATTTCCTTTCGGGTGGTTCGTTTCCTCCTGCCCAGTGGCGATTATGAAACCGTCATTACCAATCTACCGGCTGCTGAATTCTCACCGGATGAACTCCGGGAACTGTATCACCTGCGATGGGGGATTGAGACCTCTTTCCGGGCCTTAAAATACACCATCGGTCTGACCCATTTTCACGCAAAGAAGCAAGAGTCCATTACCCAAGAGATATTCGCAAGAATGATCCTCTACAATTTCGCTGAAATGATTACCTCGCACGTAGTCATTTCCCAAAAGGATAAACGGCACCTCTACCAAGTCAACTTCACGGTGGCCGTTCACGTCTGTAGACATTTCCTGCGCTCCAAGGGCGATGGACCCCCGCCTGATGTGGAAGCTTTGATTCGCAAAAATATTTTGCCGATTCGTCTCACCCGTCCTGGGCAAAGGAATACACGCAGAATACGTAGCAAATCCGCCATTAGCTTCGTCTACAGAGTAGCATAATTCGGTTCGCATGAACATTTTTTTAAGTGGATCTTCCATCCGCTTTGTTTGCTATGCGCTTTTTTCCTTCCTTACACCAAAAACAAACGGCATAGGACGTTTCCCCATACCGTTTTGGATTCTCTTTATTAATTCCAAACTTATCTTTGAACTTATCTTAATGACATTGGCAGAAGTGCACCTGAATTCACCGGATGCGGGCGAAAGACGGAAATGAGGTGCACAATTGCTGTCGAGAAGGCAGTTGGGCCCAATGTATACCGAAAACCGAACACATGGTTCTGAGGCCATGGCCGTTCGGGTTGATCGGTTTCCGTGAGCAGCTCAAGAGTGATCCTTGCCCGGATGCAGCCGGCTGCGCATAACCCCGGGAGTTACTCCATGGGCCTTGCGGAAGACCCGGATGAAGTAATTGGTCTCCATTCCAAGGTTGAGGGCGATATCCTGCACGGGACGCTCCGGGTCCTCGGTCAGCATCTGCATGGCGCGCTGCAGCCGGAGGTTCTGCAGATACTTATGCGGAGTGACCCCGTATTCCTGCAGGAACAGACGCTGGAAATGCTGGACGGAATAACCGACAGCCGCCGCCAGATTGGTGATCAGCAGCGGCTCGGTGAAATGCTCGTTGATCAGGCTGACTGCTTTGTTCAGCGCATCATTGCGGACGTTCTCGTTCTCCAGCCGGGTCGCTGCACCTGTGGACACTTCACTTCTGCGCAGCATCAGCAGCAGCCGGTACAGCGTCACCGACAAGTCCTGCATCGACTGTTCCTCCTGACGCGACGAGCTGTTCCCATTCACCGTGTGCCAGATCCCGCCCAGCATCTCCCAGCATTCTTCGAACCGTTCGAGGCGGAACGGGGCTGGCGGCAGCAGGCCGAGACCCTCCAGAACGGAGGCAGACTGGCTGCCGTGGAACCCGATGAAGCCGACATGCCACGGCTCGTGGGATAACGGATGATATTCATGCCCGCGGTCAGGCGGAAATGCATAGGCCATTCCAGGCTGCAGCACCGTTTCAGTGCCGTCCTCCAGGTCACGGAACCGCCCGCTGCCGCTGCGGATCAGAAAAATCTGATGCACCGGGAATCCGGCAGGACGCACATGGTGATACTGGATATGACGGCCGACAGAGTATGGATAGAGAGGGAAAGCATTCAGGTCACGCGGCATTTCAATCAGAGAGAAGGGGAGCATACGAACACCTCATATTCATTTTGTGCTATGAAAACGCTATTATTATCCTACCATTGATCACAGATTATCCTTTATTATAAATAGTATAAATCGTAACAAGCAAGAGGGACAGAGCCACAAAGGAAATTGTATCAGTGAAAAGTCCCATCCTGACATCTACCATCACACATAAACGAGAGGATGAAATCATATGAGCAGCAAAGTTCCTGCAATTAGCAGCAAGGCTCCTGTAATGCTTCATGGCGCCGACTATAGTCCCGAGCAATGGCTGAAATATCCGGGGGTACTGGAAGAAGATATCCGTATGATGAAGCTGGCAGGCTGTAATGTCATGTCTGTCGGGATTTTCTCCTGGGTATCGCTGGAGCGCGAAGAAGGGGTATTTAACTTTGAGTGGATGGACCAGCTCTTGGACCGTTTTGCGGCGAATGGCATTTATGCCTTCCTGGCTACTCCGAGCGGTGCGCGTCCGGCATGGATGTCCGAGAAGTATCCTGAGGTGCTGCGGGTAGAACGGAACCGGGTGCGCAACCTGCATGGCGTCCGTCATAATCACTGCTTCACTTCTCCGGTCTACCGTGAGAAGACTGCGCTGATCAACTCCAAGCTTGCTGAGCGTTATGCGCATCACCCGGCAGTGATCGGCTGGCATATCTCTAATGAATTCGGCGGCGAATGCCATTGTAATTACTGTCAGGATGCCTTCAGAGACTGGCTCAAGGCGAAGTACAATAATGATCTGGATGAGCTGAACCATGCCTGGTGGACGACCTTCTGGAGCCATACGTATACCTCCTGGGATCAGATCGAGTCCCCGGCTCCGCACGGAGAGACACAAGTACACGGGCTTAATCTGGACTGGCGCCGGTTCGTAAGCGATCAGACGATCAATTTCTGCCAGCATGAGATTGACGCGGTGCGGGGCTTTAACCCTGACCTGCCGGTGACCACTAACATGCATATGATTGACGGCGTAGACTACCGCAACATGGCCAAGATTCTTGATGTGGTATCATGGGACGCTTACCCGGACTGGGGATATACCGAGGACGATGATGACGCCCGTCTGGCCGCTTGGACAGCGATGCACCATGACATGTACCGTAGCTTCAAAAAGAAGCCGTTCCTGCTCATGGAAAGCACACCTTCCCTCACGAACTGGCAAATTGTCAGCAAGCTGAAGCGTCCGGGGATGCACAAGCTGTCTTCACTCCAGGCAGTTGCTCATGGTTCTGATTCTGTACAGTACTTCCAGTGGCGTAAAAGCCGCGGCTCCAGCGAGAAATTCCACGGCGCGGTGATCGACCATAGCGGACACACGGAGACCCGTGTCTTCAAGGATGTAGCTGAGGTGGGCCGTACCCTGGCGGGACTGGAGGAAGTTGTAGGTACAACAACTCCTGCTGAGACAGCCATTCTGTTTGATTGGGATAACCGCTGGGCGGTTAAGGATGCCCAAGGTATCCGCAATTCCGGCCTGAAATATGAAGAGACTGTGCTTCAGCATTACCGGGGACTGTGGGAGCTGGGAATTCCGGTGGATGTGGTTGGCTCAGGCGATGACCTGTCCGGCTATAAGCTGGTGATTGCTCCGATGCTGTACCTGATCAGCGAAGAGAACGGGAAGCGGATTGAGAAGTATGTGGAGCAGGGCGGAACCTTCCTGGCCACCTATTGGTCGGGAGTAGTCGGCGAGACCGATCTGTGTCACCTGGGCGG
This sequence comes from Paenibacillus sp. FSL H8-0122, assembly GCF_038005345.1. NCBI lineage: Bacteria > Bacillati > Bacillota > Bacilli > Caryophanales > Paenibacillaceae > Paenibacillus > Paenibacillus sp. FSL H8-0122. The sequence goes on from NZ_JBBOTB010000001.1 coordinate 2,332,349, forward strand.
CTTCCCTGGACCGCTGCGCAGAACGCTGGGCATTTGGGCCGAAGAGACAGAAGGACTGCATAGCCGCGATCTGAACTGTTTAGTAATGGACCCAGGCAACAGCTTGAAGCTGAGCGGGGAATACGATGCACATGAGATCGCCGAGCTGATTCATCTGGAAGGCGCTGAGGCGCTGGGCCATTACCGCAGCGACTTCTACGCCGGACGTCCTGCACTCACAGTGAACAAGCTGGGAGCAGGTAAGGCTTATCATCTGGCAACACGCGTTAAGGATGCGCAGTTCTATGTGGACCTGTACGCCGCGATTACCGGAAAAGAGCGGATCAGCCGCACTCTGAACACCGAGCTTCCGACCGGAGTAACCGCCCAGCTGCGTTCCGATGGTGAGCATGAGTATGTATTCGTGCAGAATTTCAGCGGCTCCGAGCAAGTAGTGACACTGGACGGACAAGCATACACCGATGTTGAATCCGGCGCTGCGGCTCCGGCCGAGCTGAAGCTGGCAGTGAACGGACTTGCAATTCTGAAGCGCGCAGCGGCTACAGCATAAGTGATGCAGCTAAACCGCGTAATATAGTTACAAGTATCGGCATAGATACATTGAGTTACAAAAGAAGGCAGAACCCCATCGCGGGGTTCTGCCTTTTAAGTATGCCTTAGGTTGTGGCTGGACCGTACAACCGCTCAATCCCCTCAATTACCCGCCTGAAGTATTCACGCTCATGCGGGACAAAGTGCGTGAAGTCTACCAGCTCGTCGATGCCGATTCGTTCCCCGTTCCCGGTGACCTGGAAGCCCTGCACATGAAGCTTGCTGTCTGCTCCCGAGATGAAGCTGCGGAAGTCAGCGAAGCGGGCCTCTACGATTCCAGCCACTTCTTCCACCTGCGGGGTGAATTCACTTAGTGCATAGCGGTTCTCATAGACATATACATGCGCCCGTTCACGGTCCATGAATCCGGCGGAGTCCATCTGGTAGGGGATGACCCCCAGCGGCTGCAACTCGTCAAAAGCAATCTCAAGCCCCAGCTCCTCCTGCACCTCGCGGATACCGTCCATAACGGTCTCGTCAGCCAGCAGATGTCCGGCAGCCGTAATATCGAGCAGCCCGGCATAATCTCGCTTCTCCGGACTGCGCAGCTGGAGGCTGATCCTCAGCCCACTGTCAGCCTTGCGGACAAACCAGCAGTGGAAGGTCTCATGCCACAGCCCCTGCCTGTGGACCTCATCGCGGGGAGCGGTTCCGGTCCGGTTGCCTTGCTCGTCAAACGTAGTCAGTATTTCCTGGATCATACAGAAGCTCCTTCGCAAGTTCGATAGTAGCTGCGGAAATCCGCAGGTGTTGATGTTACATCCTAAACAGCTTACCATAAACAAGGAAATACAGTAATATCCAGAAGGTAGAAGAGTAGAGCACTATCATGGAGGAACGGGGGGAGCGCCATGAAGGTTGTACTCAAGCTGAATCTGGACGCTATTGCTTGGTACCGGGCTGGGGCGACGCTGCTATCACAGACCTGGAAGCAGATAGCGGACTTCAACCAAAGTCAGCGAGCTTTATGCCCGGTTTCTGCAGACCATAGCGGATTATATCCGGGCAAGGCCGGAAGAATTCTTCAGTGACCCATCAGCATGATTGCTAAAATCCATAAAAGACCCCCGGATGTGCTTCCTTCGAAGCCTCCGGGGGTCTTATGGTTCGGCAACTGCTTAGAGCAGCCGGTTCCTTATCTAGCCAACCAGCCGCCATCCACATTCAGAATGTGGCCGTTCAGGTAGTCGGAAGCGGCGGAGGCCAGGAATACGGCAGGTCCCTTCACATCATCGGCAGTTCCCCAGCGTCCGGCTGGAATACGGTCAAGGATGGAGTCGGAGCGGCTCTGGTCCGCACGGATAGGAGCGGTGTTCTCTGTAGCCATGTAGCCTGGAGCAATTGCGTTGATGTTAAGGCCCGAGCCTGCCCATTCATTGGCAAAGGCTTTGGTCAGACCGGCTACGGCATGCTTGCTTGCGGTGTAGCCCGGCACGTTGATGCCGCCCTGGTAGGAGAGCATGGAGGCGATGTTGATGATTTTACCATTGCCTCTTTCGAGGAAGTGGCGGCCGACGATCTGGGACAGCAGGAAGACGGTGTTCTGGTTAAGGTTAATCACGTCGAACCAGTCTTTCTCACTGTGGTCCTTGGCTGGAGTACGGCGGATCATGCCTGCACAGTTCACCAGGATATCTACTTTGCCGGTGAAGGCAACGGCTTCATCGAACATGGCTTGAAGCTTGGAATGGTCGCTGAGATCAGCGGCGATGCTCAGTGCTTTGACGCCAAAAGCTTCACAAGCAGCTACGGTCTCGTCACTGGAATTAAGCGATACGGAGACTACGTCTGCACCGGCTTCTGCGAAGGCAATGGCAATGCCTTGTCCAAGACCTTGTGCTGCGCCTGTTACGATTGCTGTCTTACCTGCCAAGCTGAATAAAGATGACATATGATTATTCTCTCCTTTGAGCGATTTGAATTGTATAATTATCCGCATTCAATGTTGATGCCGGCCTTGCGGAACAGCCCGGCGGTCTCCGGGGCAAGCCCGCTGTCTGTCAGCAGCACATCGACCTCCTGCAGGGAAGCGAAGGTGCGCAGCGCGGTCTGACCGAACTTGTGATGATCGCATGCGGCGAACACCTGACGGGCCGTGGAGACTAACGCCTGTTTGAAATCTATAAGATCGCCGGTATAGATGGACAGGCCGTGTTCAATATGAACGGCTGTGGCCGAGAGAAAGGCTTTTTGAATATTAAGCTTCTGTACATAGGATACGGCTTCGGGACCGGCCAGCATATTGCGGACACGGTAGCCGCCGGGTACGACCAGACGGATGTTATCTCTCTGGACCAGCTCACTGATGATGTAGACATCATTGGTAATGACCGTAAGAGGCATATTCGTAAGCCGCCGGGCAATCTCAAGCGTTGTGCTTCCGCCGTCCAGGGCAATGATATCATCCGGAGCGATATGCGCCAGCGCACGCCGGGCAATCTCCGTCTTCTCCTCAGCGTATTTATCCAGCGGATTGCGCAGGGGCAGAATGCCGAACTGATCGCTCTGTGCCAGCACGGCACCGCCGTGGACGCGCATAATCAGTCCCTGCTCCTCCAGCTTGCTTAAGTCCTCGCGGATCGTTTTGCCGGTGACCTGGAGCTTGTCGCTCAATTCGTTCACGGTTACATCCTTCTGGTTCAGCATAACTTCCATAATCATCTCGTGCCGCCGTATCGGGTTCATCCGCCTGCCTCATCTTTCCGTAGTTGATTTGCTACTATTGTAATTCTTTCATCCCTACGGGGTCCATATCATCATACCGCTTGTTGTCTCCGGCCATGCTCCAGATGAAGGTATAGTTATGCGTACCGACACCGCTATGAATGGACCAGCTCGGGGAGATGACAGCCTGCTCATTGTGCATGACGATGTGGCGGGTCTCGGTCGGCTCGCCCATCAGGTGGAAGACGATGGAGTCGTCCGGCAGATCGAAATAGAAGTAGGCTTCCATCCGGCGCGGATGCGTGTGGGATGGCATGGTGTTCCACATGCTGCCCGGCTTCAGCTGAGTCATCCCCATGACAAGCTGTGCGCTCTGCACACCGTTCGTGTGGATGAAGCGGTGAATCGTCCGTTCGTTGGAATTCTCCAGACCGCCCATGGCTCCGGATTCGGATTCAGCCAGCGTAGTCTTCGTAGTCGGGTAAGACTGGTGTGCCGGAGCGGAATTCAGATAGAATTTGGCCGGCTTGGCGCTGTCCGCACTCTTGAAAATAACATCCTTCGAGCCTTGGCCCACATACAGGCATTCCTTGAAATCAACCTCATATTCAGTTCCGTCCACAACCACCGAACCCTTGCCGCCGACATTGATAACGCCCAGCTCACGGCGTTCCAGGAAATAGGTTACGCCCAGCTCCTTGAGGTCCGTGGTCAGCGCCACCTCGCCGTTCACCGGATTCGCTCCGCCAACGATCATGCGGTCTTCATGGGTCAGGACAAGCTTCAGCTCATCTGGTGCAAAGATAACTGGGATATGGAACTCCTTACGCAGGCGCTCAGTGTCAAACTGCTTCACTTCATTCGGATGTGATGCAAAACGTCTTTCCATCGAATATTCAGTCTCCTTAGAAAACATATTTTCGTTCGTATAGGTACAATTTAATCCATTTACGTTCATTTATCAAGTATAATCTTTTTTAGTACGTTTATTTTAGTTTATTTATTCAGCGATAAGATTGCCATCTGAACTGAAAGCGTGCACAATAGAGCTGGAGTACAGGGAATTTATTCAGGATTAAAAATATGGAATTCATACTTACGGAGGGTGAACGAGATGGCAGATATGCCTCAGCAACAGATGACTTCTAAAATACGCCAAAGGCAGATTATATCCGCTATCGCGGTGGAGGCGGAGCGCCGCCCGCTGTTGTACAGCGGACTCTGGTTCCATGATGATGTGCGGAACAACTTCTATTATGCGTCTTATCTGTTTGCCGCTGCGGTGGATGACACTCTGGAGCTGCCGTTTGGCAAGGAGGATGCCAAGCGGAAAGCCGAGTCTGTACTATTAGAAACAGTTAAGCTCCAAAACCGGATGCCGGGGACCCCACTGTATGGACATTGGCCGCTGGGGCTGCATCCTACTCCCGGAGAGGCTGCACCGCATGAGCTGCCGGTTGAGATTATGGGCAGCCTGATGGTCTGGTTCAACCGGCAATATTCCGACCGGTTCAGCGCGGGACTGCGGGTGGCGTTCCATACGGCTATCGGCCATATCTACCGCAGCGCTTTCTTCCGTAAGCAGGTAGCGACCTTCGGCCATCATGAAGCCAAATATACGGCCGCCAAGCTGATCTTCGGCAGGCTGTTCGAGGATGATCTGCTGAGGGAAGACGGGCGGCACAGCCTGGAGCTGACTCTGGCGCATATCCGTGCGAAGGGCATGCCGGAATATGGCAGCCTGCCGTGGTTCTGGCACTGGGTGCAGGCGTTCACCTGCGCCTGGGAGCTGGAAGAGGACAACGGGATCAAACAGACGCTGGGCGAGATGCTGGACTTCCTGTGGACCGAGCGGAGCCAGTGGTACCTGCAAGGGGCCTGGGCGGGCGCGCATTCCCGGGGCTGGCCGCATGATGTTCCGGCAGACGGCAATGTGCTGCATGACTATGTGCAGTTCGGGGATTTCGCTCTGCCTGCGGAGATGCCCCGTACCGAATATGCAGGGTTCCTCTATTATGAAGCGCCGGAGGAGGTGCGCTCCGCTGCCCTGAACCGCCAGTTACCGGCAGAGGTCTGCAAGAAGACCGAGAAGGTGATTGCCGGTTCCCCGGAGCGCCAGCCGGCGCTGCATTCTTACGCCTATATCTGCAAGGATTACGCGGCAGGCGGGATGTGGGAGCGGGTGGAGGAATTCGACAATGAGCAGCTGCGCTGGGCCTTCTCGCTCCCGGTTCCGGCGGCGGCGGGCGTGAACCGGCTTTATTTTTTCCATACGGGTGAAGGCTATCAGCCGGGCGATCCCCGGCACCAGAGTCCTTATATGGAGGTGCTGTATCACCGGAACACGATCCTGTCGCTGTTCCCGGTGCCTGAAGGAGAGGATACGGCCATCGTCGGGGTGCTTCCGTTAGGCGAATGGATCAGGCAGCCCAAGACGCTGCTTGGACATGCGGGCAATGTGTATTTTGCTGTCTATGTATCACATGAATACGAACTTCTGGAGCGGCCATCCTATCTGGAGGTAACGTCCAAGAACATGCCGGGAGGCGTCGTAGTCGAAGCACTTAGCACAGATCAGGCGGCGGAGCTGGGGATACACAGTCTTGAGGAATTTGCCGCAGCCGCTATGCAGCGGGCACCGGAATTTACGGAGGGAGAGATCCTGTCGGCAGCGTATACGGCCTGGAGCGGCAATGAGCATTTACAGCTCAGCATAGACAATAAGCATACGGGAATACAATCGCTAATTAACGGCAAACCGGTATCATTTGAACATTATATGGTCTAAACGGGACACTTCGCTCGCTGGGAAACTTAAGATTTTTTCGGATTGGAACTATCTCAAATTTTAAGCTACAATGACATAGAGCCCGGGGGTCAGCAATGGCTGCCGGGTTCTTTGCGCTACCCGCATAGGCCCTGAGCATGGCGCAGCAATGAAGGTAATATCTTTAACGCTGCAAGGAAAGAATAAGTTAACTAATTTGCAGCAGAGGATCTACTACTGAAAACATGGGGGAGAGCAGGATGACAGAGACGGAATATCGGCTGGAGAAGGATTTTTTGGGCAGCAAGCAAGTGGAGCATCAGGCCTATTACGGGATACAGACCCTCCGGGCGGTGGAGAATTTCCCGATTACCGGCTACCGTGTGCACCATGAATTAATCAAGGCGATGGGGATTGTCAAAAAATCCGCTGCGCTCGCCAACATGGAAATCGGCCGCCTCTATAAGGGTCTGGGTGAGGTCATTGTCCAAGCGGCTGACGAGGTGATTGCGGGGAAATGGGATGAGCAGTTCATCGTGGATCCGATTCAAGGCGGCGCGGGTACCTCGCTGAATATGAATGCCAATGAAGTGATTGCGAACCGTGCGCTGGAGCTGCTGGGCAAGGCCAAAGGGGATTACTTACAGCTCAGTCCGAACACTCATGTGAATATGGCGCAATCGACGAACGATGCTTTTCCGACGGCGATTCATATTGCCACGCTATCGCTGCTGGAGCAGCTGCTGATTACGATGCGGACGATGCACGGTGTGTTTTTGCAGAAGGCGGCTGAATTCGATTCCGTGATTAAAATGGGGCGGACCCACCTGCAGGATGCGGTGCCGATTCGTCTCGGACAGGAATTCGAGGCGTACAGCCGGGTGCTGGAGCGTGATATTCAGCGGATCGAGCATACGCGCGGTCATCTGTATGAGGTGAACATGGGCGCGACCGCCGTAGGTACCGGCCTGAACGCCGATCCCCGGTACATCAAGCGGGTCGTCGAGCTGCTGGCCGAGATCAGCGGTCTGCCGCTGGTCAGCGCGGAGCATCTGGTGGATGCTACGCAGAACACGGATGCTTATACCGAAGTCTCGGCCTCGCTGAAGGTCTGCATGATGAATATGTCCAAAATCGCCAATGACCTGCGGCTGATGGCCTCGGGCCCGCGTTCCGGCTTCAATGAAATTACGCTGCCGGCCCGCCAGCCGGGATCGTCCATCATGCCCGGTAAGGTGAATCCTGTGATGGCCGAGGTGATTAACCAGGTGGCTTTTCAGGTGATTGGCAATGATCATACGATCTGCCTCGCTGCTCAGGCCGGTCAACTGGAGCTGAACGTTATGGAGCCTGTGATGGTGTTCAATCTGATTCAGTCGATCAGCATCATGAACAATTCCTTCCGGGTGTTCACCGACTATTGTCTGGCAGGGATTGAAGCCAACAAGGAGAAGCTTGCGCGTGAGGTGGAGAGAAGCGTCGGTATCATTACCGCCGTGAACCCGCATCTGGGGTATGAGGTCGTCTCGCGGATTGCCAGGGAAGCCATTCTGACCGGAGAATCGGTGCGGGCCTTGTGTCTGAAGTACAATGTGCTTAGCGAGGAAGAGCTGAACCTGATTCTGGACCCGTATGAAATGACCCATCCCGGCATCGCGGGGGCCGCGCTTTTGAATCATGAGTAATAATCGTGATTTTGTGTAAAATCAGGCTTCCTCTCATGGTATAATAGACACGAGCATTTACACCGGGCATTATCCTATATTCTGTAATGGCTTACTGGAGGCAAAGTGTGGCGAAGGCAAAAGTGGCAAAACGTCCCACCCGCGACGAATTCGTGCTTGAGGAGCTGGGCAACCAGCTGGTAGAGGCGAAGCAGGAGGATTCCGAGATTCTGCTGACGGTCTGGGGGAAGGAAGAAGAGGTGCGCGGGGTGATTGTAGAGATGGATTCGCGTACCGGCAGGGTGCATGTCAGAAATAACGAAGAGATTATCAAGGTGCCGTTCATGGACATTATGCAAATCAATTATCCCCGGGATTAGGGGGAGCGGCAGATGAACAAAACGAATGCCATGCGCATACTGGATGCAAGGAAGATAAGCTACACCATTCATAGCTACGACAATGAGGACGGGCTGATTCACGGAACAGCGGTTGCTGAGAAGATTGGTCTGCCTCCTGAGGTAGTATTCAAGACACTGGTCGCACACAGCGGACCGCAGCCGTATGTCTATGTGATCCCGGTTGCTGAGGAGCTGGATCTGAAGCGAGCCGCCAGAGCCGCCGGAGTGAAGAAGATTGAGCTGCTGCCGCTGAAGGACCTGCTGAAGCACACGGGATATGTCCGCGGGGGCTGTTCCCCTGTCGGGATGAAGAAGCTTTACCCTACGTTCATTCACAGCAGTGCGGCGGAGCTTGAGACAATCGCGGTCAGCGCAGGCCGGATCGGCGTTCAGATGGAGCTTGAGCCGAAGCTGCTGGGCGAAGCAGTGTCTGCGGTTTTTACAGAGTTGATTAAAGAGGAAGTGTAACGAATAAAGCCGGAACTCCTATGTGTGTAGGGTTCCGGCTTTTGCTTCAAGCAGTAGTCCATTCGCTGTAATGGTCGGCTATGAATTGCAGCTCGCGCTCGTAGTGGGCCAGGTGGCCTTCTTCCACCATTGTGACAAAAGCAGGATTGCCCGCCCCGGCCTCCTTCTTCAGCGTATCGCACATAGCCGTGAGCCGCCGGGTCAGCCAGACATGCAGATCTTCCGGGACAGCGAGTCCGTAGGCTTCAAAAAACAGCTCAATCCGCCGCTGCCGGTCTGCCGCATGCAGGTCTGCCTGGTATGGTACCGTGGAGCCTGTCAGATAGTGGGGTGCAAAACCGGCGAGCGGAACTGAAGTATAGAGGGTATAGGCAATATCCCATAGGCGCGGGCCCGGACCGGCCATGTCGAAATCAATCAGCGCCACGGGCGAACCATGCTGAAACACCACGTTGTACAGCGCCGCGTCATTATGGCAGATCACTTCATGTGCGTCAGGATCGGCATAGGGAAGCTGCCACTCCGTATGTATACTATTCGGTACGAAGCCCACCGTTGCATCATGATAGCTGCGCAGCAGGCGCGCCAGGCCCGTAAGGGTCTCTTCCGACCACATGTACGGCTTCAGCTCAGGATAAGCGTTGCCCGGAACCTCGCCGGGAAGAAAGGATAGGATTTCGCGCCCAGCTTCATCTACACCCAGGAATCTGGGTGCTCCTGCGAAATTCTGCTGCTCCAAATGCTGTAGCAGTGCATGAATACTTGTGCTCCAGCTCCTTGTGGGACGGCGGACAGTGTCTGCCTTGCGGATAATCTCGTTTACATTTCCGCCGGATAACTTCTCTTCATCATAGGGGTTCACTGGTTACGGCACCTCGCTTTCTGGGATGGGCGTCCGGCCGCGTGCAGCCAGCTGCAGGGGTCAAGGCAGCAGCTTCGCGGCGATTACCCCCAGATACTCCTTCAGCGCCAGCCCGGTTGTGGAGACGGCTCCGGCGGACGGAGTGAATTTGCTTACATAGAGTGACATAGGACGGCTGGCCTGGAAATCGACCGGAAAAGCCTGCGGCGTAAGTCCGGCATGCTCGAATTGGAGCATGCTGCGCGGCATATGGAAGCCGGAGGTCACCAGAACGGGACGGCTGAAGCCATGCTCCTGCATGAGCTTCGCGGTGTTGACCGCATTCTGCTCCGTATTGAGCGAGCGGTTCTCCGGCAGGATATCCTCTGCGGGGATGCCGAGGCCGATGAGCTGCCGCCGGGCGATATCCGCTTCATTGCCGCTGTCGGCGAATACCTGTCCCCCGGAGAAAATAACCGGCAGGCCAGTCTCGCGGTACAGCCGCGCAGCCGCCAGCAGGCGGTTCGCTGCCGGACCGGACATATTGCCTTGCCCGTCCAGATCCGGGGTGCCGGAGGTGGCCCCGCCGCCGAGGATTACGATCACATCCCCCTCTGCGGAAGCAGGCTGAGGGTACTTCCGCTCCAAGCTCCCGATCAGCGTGTCGGCGACAGCAGAGGTCATCGACAGATAGAGCAGGAGTGTGACCGCCAGCAGCACGATTGCGGGACGGCGGCTATTTTTCCACAGCCAGACCACCATGCCCAGCAGCAGCAGGACGAATATCCCGGGCGGCAGGACAAAGCTGTATACGAATTTAATGAGATAGATCAAGAGTTCACCAACTTTTTCGAGGATCATATCAGATATTGTACCACGAGCCCGGCAGGAGTTCCCAGCTTCACAGTTGTCTTAAAAAACTGCGCTTTCCTCTTAAAAAGCTTCACCCTGCTGCCGGAGGTGTCATGATACAGTATAATTGGATGAATCTCTTCAATAATGAATACAGACTGAAACGGCCGTAATCCTGTAATAATATATCAATGACAACCAGCGGAGGTGCAGCAATGAACAGAACCATACGGGTGCTGCTCGCGGACGACGAGCCGGTTATTCTGCGCGGGCTGAAGAAGCTCATAGCCTGGGAGAGCCTCGGGCTTAATATAGTAGGGGAAGCATGTGACGGGATAGAGCTGAAGGCGATGATCGACAGCTGTCATCCCGATCTGATTATCAGTGACATCAGTATGCCGGGTTATTCGGGTATAGATATTATCCGTGAAATTCATCATTCCGGGCGTCCGATCAAGGTGGTCTTTATCAGCGCCTATCAGGAATTTACTTATGCCCGGCAAGCGGTACAATACGGGGCGCTGGATTATCTGGTCAAGCCGGTGAATACGGGCCAGCTGGAGCAGGTAGTGATCCGCGCAGCTACGGTAATCCGCCAGGAATCCGAGGAAGAGCGCAACAAGGAAATGCTCAAGTCCTATGAGCGGAAGAACCTGTCTGTTACGGTGGAGGAGCAGCTGGAGCAGCTGACCGATGGCAATAAGGCGGCGGCAGCTACGCTTGCCCGGATGGGCAACACGGCAATTACCCGCTATGTCAGCGTGTGCGTCATTGAGACGGATGAATACGGCGGCCAGCCTTCACGCTGGGAGGAACGGGAACGCAAGCTGGTGGAGTTCGCTTTGCTGAATATCATCAAGGAGACAGTGGACAGCAGGGGCAACGGGTATGTGTTCCGAAAAGGAGAGCGTTTCGGGGTGCTGCTCCAGCATGAGCATCTGAATGAACCGCAGCAATTAATGGAGGATCTGCATCACAAAATCAACAGCTTTCTGAAGCTGAAGGTCTCAATAGGCATCGGCCGCCCGGCCAGCGGCATTGAAGAGGCGGCGGATTCTTACCAGTCTGCGCTGAAAGCGCTAAGATTCAGATATTTCGCCGGATTGAACCGGGTAATTCCCTATCCCGAAGAGTCATTGGAGGCTGCTGTACCTGTATCTGCACTTGGTGCCATCCAGAGTAGCCTGCCGGAAGCGCTCAAATCACTCGACAAGGAGCGGCTAACGGCATTAACGGGCGAGCTGCTGAAGACCGTGCGGCTGCTCTCTGGAGAAAGCCGGAACCAGGCGGTGTCCTATGTGTATAATGCCGTGATCCAGCTTGAACAGGATATGGCTGACTTCGGCGCGGATGCGGGGCTGTTGAATCAGGGAGAGAAGCCGCTGCTGGAAAAGCTGGCGGATGCCCCGACCTTCGGCGCACTGCAGCAGGAATTTGAAGCGGTCCTGTCCAAAATGTCTGAGCAGCTGATCTGCCGGATCTCCAGCAAGGAAATGCCGCAGCTTGCGCAGGTGAAAACCTATGTGGAGGAGCATTATGCCGAGAATATTACGCTGGAGTCCATAGCCGCCATGGTGTATATGAATCCTTATTATTTCAGCAGCTTCTTCAAGAAGCATACCGGCCAGAACTTCAAGAATTATGTTACTGAAGTGCGGATGGGTCATGCCCAGCGGCTGCTGCTGCAGAGTGATCTGATGGTCTACGAGATTGCCGACCGGGTCGGCTACAACAACGCGCGGCATTTCAGCGACATGTTCAAGAAGCAATTCGGCAAGCTGCCGCAGGAATACAAGCAATCGGCCAGGAGCTAAGCGGATTGGGGGGATCATAGAGTGATAAGACGATGGCCTGTGCCGGTCTGGGGACGGGGACCGAAGAGTATTTTTGTTAAATTTTCTGCATCCTTCCTGCTGGTCGGGCTGATTCCGCTGTTTGCGCTGAGCTTCTTCTCCGTACAGACCTTCTCGGGCTATGTGGAGCGGTATACCACCAGCAATCTGCAGCAAATGGTGCTCTATATGAGCTATAATCTGAATTCAGCGTTCAATCAGTATAATGAAGTATCCAAATTAATGTATACAGGGCGTTATGAAGGGTTCATCGAGAGCTATTCGCAGAATCAGACACAGAATGTGAATGAGCTGGAGAGAATCAACACCATTCCGATAGAATCCTTCCTGAAGACGATTCTGTTCAGTGATTCTTATATATCCAGTGTCCAGTTTATCCGCCAGTCTGACGGTAAGCTGTATGTTCAGGAGCGCGGCAACCGGTCGCTGAATATGGAGACGGTTCCGAATGCGGAGTGGCTGTCCGCCATGGCAGGTGATCCTGCGAAGGTGGCTATTTTCCCGACCCATCAGGACAGTTATTTCTATGGCTCGGACCGCCGGGTGTTCACGATCGGGCGCAGCCTGATTGATACCTCCGGGCGCGTGACCAAAGATCCCAAGGTAGTCGGAACGCTTTTCCTCGATATTGATACCTCGTTATTCCAGCAGTTCTTTCGTGAGCTGAGTCTCGGGGAGAAGGATGAGCTGTACCTGCTGGACGGAGAGGGTCGGACGTATTTCAGCAACCAGCCTGCCGGTGCGGCTGGAACTGGAGCTGCTGAGCTAACTAACAATGAGATGATTGTGCTCAGTGAGCCGATCCCTTTTTTGAATGGTCAGGTTATCGCCAAAATCCACCGTGGCAACCTGTTCGAGCAGCTGCTGTCGGCCCGGGCAACGGTATATATCGCTATTGGCATGTGTGCCTTTGTGATGATTGTAATGGGGGCCTGGTTCTCCAGACGTCTCGCCGCTCCCATCCGGGAGCTGATCCGGCAGATGGCCGTGGTGGAATCGGGGAAGCTGGATATACAGCTCTCTGTGAACAGCAATGATGAGATGGGCAGGCTGGCCCACGGATTCAACCGGATGGTGGAACGGCTGCAGGTCTACATTGATGAGGCCTATGTGGCCCAGATCAAGCAGAAGCAGACCGAGCTGAATGCACTGAAGAGTCAGATCCGGCCCCATTACCTGTACAACACCCTTGAGGTGATCCGGATGAACGCGGTGGATAAGGAAGCAGGCGAGGTGGCGGATATGATTCTGGCGTTATCCAATGAGCTGAAGTATGTCATTGATTACGGGGAAGACAGTGTAAGCCTTGCCAGCGAGCTCGCCCATCTGCAGAATTACTTCTATATCATTTCTGTGCGGTATGAGAACCGCTTCGAGCTGCATCTGGATATTGCCCAAGATGTTAACCTGGACTGGCCCATCCTGAAGCTGTCCCTGCAGCCGATGGTGGAGAATGCAGTTCAGCATGGGCTGCGGGGGCAGGGAAAAGGAACCGTCGGCATTACGGTCGAACGGAGAGAGCAAGTGCTGGCGATAACGATTTATGACGATGGCGTGGGGATGAGCAGGGAGACGCTGTCCCGCATGAATAAGATTCTGGAAGACCCGGAGGCTCCAAGCAAGAATGTCGGCATGAAAAATGTGCATGAGCGTATCCGCTCCAGCTTCGGGGATGGGTATGGCCTGTCTGTGAACAGCAGAGAGCATGTCGGGACCTCTATTACGCTGACATTCCCGGTTATCACAGAATGAGGAGGTCACAGGGGTGCAAATGCCGAGGATATCAGGTATGAAAATAACAATAGTGTCGCTTGCGGCGGCGCTGATCCTGTCCGGCTGTGGAGGCAAAACGGGATCAGGCGGAATCGGCGGGAGCCAGGCGGCCAATCAGGAGAGCCGCCCGGATACAGCATCCCGGAGCGGTAAAATAAGCTTTACTATAGGGTATGCCTCCGGTGATCCGGCGACGAAGCAGGCTATCGGGGATACCATTAAGGCCTTCATGCAGGCGAATCCGGACATAATCGTCCAGGATGTCAGTGAGACAAGCTCCTCTGCTTATTTGGACTGGCTAAAGGTTAAGGATGCCGTGGGCGAGTTCCCCGATCTGGTAGAGATGAGGGATACCGAGGCCTTCGCCGGTGCGGAAAAGATCGTTCCGCTCCCCGATGAGCTGGCGGAATTGTTCGATCAGCCGCCGCAGATCGGCGGCAAGGTGTGGAATGCCCCGCTGTTTGTCTCTGCCCCGCAGGGCATTATTTATAGTAAGAAAGCTTACGCCGAGGCAGGCATTAAGACGCTTCCGGCAACCTACGGGGAGTTTCTGGAGATCCAGAACAGACTGCGGGCAAGCGGAATCACCCCGCTCGTTGTAGGCGGCAAGGATATTTTTCATATGGGCTTCTGGGTTAATAAATTTCTGATAGATGAGGTATATGCCGCCGATCCCGGCTGGAACGCGAAGCGGACGGCCGGTGAGGTTAGCTTCGCCGATGAGAATGTAGTCCGGGCCATGACTGATTTCAAACAGCTGTTCAGGAATGATGTGGATACAGGCTGGCTGGGCACAGGGGATAACCAGACGGCATCGATTCTGGTATCCGGCAAGGCGGCCCAGCTGTTCTCCGGCACCTGGATGTTCTCACAGATCGAGGAAGCCGATCCGGGCTTCGAATTCGGCTTCTATGCTGTGCCGGACCGTCAAGGGAAGCTGAATGTGGTCGGTCTGCAGTCGCCCTCCGGCTGGTCGCTGTCTGCCCAGGCGGCCAAGGAGCCGCTCAAAAAGCAGGCGATCGAAGACTTCATCCGCTTCTTTTTCTCACCGGAGCCTTATGGCGCATTCCTGAGCCGGATTCATTCGGTTCCTTCGACCAGGCAGGAGTTCAGGCGGGAAGCCGGTGAACAGATGCAGGTGGTGCTTGATCTGATGGCTGATCCCGCTGTTACCAAATCCCTGATGATCAACAACTGGTGGGGAGAGAACCTGATTCCTCCGCAGTTCCGTAACTGGTTCTACAAGCTGCTGCAGGAAATGGTTGTTAAGGACGGGGATGTACTGGAATATATGAAGCGGGCCGATACTGAATATGACAGACAGGTAGCGGAATACTGGCAGTGACATTACCCTATAGCCCGCGCAAGAACGGAGGTCAGCGGACCTTCGTTTTTTTCTGTGAATATAAGAAGTTACATGTTGCACATCTTCTTAAATTTACCGCACCTCCCTCTTAAATTAGTTCATTCTAACCCTGAGGGCTGAATGCTATTCTTGGAGCATAAGGAAACGCTTACGGGCGATGATGCGCACATCGGGCCGCCAGCTTCCGGGCTGTATACCCAAGGGGAGGTTACTCAAGATATGAAGAACACCATTACGAAATTATCCGTCATGCTGCTCGCAGCAACCACTGTACTCACCGCATGCGGCGGAAATAACAATAACAAGGCCAGCGGCGGCAACGCAGCCGCGACTGAAGCTCCGGCAGGGAATGCTGCAGCTACTGATTCTGCGAAGAAGGACGTCAGCTTCACCATCGGTTATGCGTCAGGTGATCCGGCGACCAAGAAAGCCATAGCCGATACCGTTAAGAAATTCATGGAAGCGAATCCTAACGTCACCATCAAAGACTTAAGTGAAACCTCATCGGCGGCTTATCTGGACTGGCTGAAGACGAAGGATGCGGTTGGAGAATTCCCGGATCTGGTGGAAATGCGTGACACCCAGGTATTCGCAGATGCCGGCAAAATTGTAGAGCTTCCAGCCGATCTGCTGGATCTGTTCGAATCGCCGCCGCAGGTGGACGGCAAAGTATGGAACGCTCCCATGCAGGTCAATGCACCGCAAGGGATCATTTACAGCAAAAAAGCCTACGCGGACGCCGGGATCACCGAGCTTCCCAAGACCTATGACGAGTTCATTGCCATCCAGGAAAAATTGAAAACAACAGGTATCTCCCCGCTGGTAGTAGGCGGTAAGGATATCTTCCATATGGGCTTCTGGGTCAATAAATTCCTGATTGACGATGTCTACAGCAAAGACCCGGACTGGAACGCCAAGCGTACGGCTAAGACCGTCAGCTTCGCAGATCCTGCTGTAGTTCAGGCCATGACTGATTTCAAAGAGCTGTTCAAGAACTATGTGGACAAAGGCTGGCTGAGCACCGCAGATAATCAGACCGCTTCGATTCTGGTATCCGGCAAAGCCGCACAGCTGTATTCCGGCACCTGGATGTTTACCCAGATTGCTGAAGCTGATCCAGGCTTCGAATTCGGCTTCTACGCGATCCCGGACCGCGAAGGTAAAGTGAATGTCATCGGTCTGCCGTCACCGGCCGGCTGGTCGTTATCCGCGGATGCCGCTAAGGATGCCGATAAGACGGCAGCGATCAAAGACTTCATCCGCTTCTTCTTTGAACCGGAACAGTACTCGGTCTATCTGGCATCGATCAATGCCATTCCTTCCACCAAAGAGAAAGTAACCTATGAGACCAGCGAGCAAATGCAGGTTGCACTTGATCTCATTGCCGACACGAACGTAACCAAATCTCTGGCCATCAACAACTGGTGGGGCGATAACCTGATTCCTCCGCAATTCCGCAACTGGTACTATAAGCTGCTCCAGGATATGGTAGTGAACGATGCGGACGTCACGGAATATATGAAGAAGGCCGATACCGAATATGACAATCAGGTCAAAGCCAATTCACTGTAAATAAAAGCGCCGGAAGGGAACCTCTGCTCCGGCAGCGGTTCCCTTATCTGAACAAGCGCGTCCCAGGGAGGGGAGAAGAACCATGGCTACATCCATCGTGAATACAGACAAGTCATTGATAGCCGCAGAGAAGCCGGGTAAGAAAAAGAAAAGATGGCAGTCCTACGCGCTGTTGTTCATCCTGCCGTCATTCCTTTTATACACACTGTTTGTCATTGTCCCTACAGCAGGCAGCGTCTACCTAAGCTTCACATCATGGGACGGGATCAGCAGCGATATCCGGTATATCGGATTCGCCAATTTCGTCGAGATCTTCCAGAGTCCGCGGGTGCAGAACGCATTGAAGAACACTTTAGTTATGACAATTACACTGGTACTGCTTGAGAACATTGCTGCAATCGCCATGGCCTTAATGGTCGACAAGGTACGCTGGTTCCGTAATTTATTCAGAAGTATCTTCTATTTCCCGACCCTGCTCAGCGGGATCGTCATGGGCTTTGTCTGGGCCATGATTCTGAATTACAACTTCGGCGTGTTTAACCAGATCCTGACCTCCGTCGGTTTAGGCGACTATATCGTGGACTGGCTGGGTAATCCGAAATACGCTATGCTGTCGATTATTCTGTCAACGGTCTGGAAAGGCGCGGGTTATTATATGATCATTTATCTGGCCGGACTGCAGGGCATTCCGCAGGAGCTTAATGAAGCGGCCAGCATTGACGGTGCAGGCGGCTGGCAGCAGTTCCGGCATATTACGTTCCCGCTGCTTGCGGGTTCGATGACCGTGTGCATGGTGCTCTCTATGATCAGTGCGCTGAAGATATTTGACCAGATTGCCGTAATGACCGACGGCGGCCCGGGCTTTGAGACAGAGACATTAACTTATATTATCTACAAAGTAGGCTTCGGGGAGCTGAGACAAGGCTTCGGCACTGCTCTGGCCATGGTCCTGTTCCTGATTATTCTCATCATTACGGTCATCCAGGTTAAATTCCTGCAGAAACGGGAGGTGCAGCTCTAAGATGACGATGCAGACCAAGCGGAGAATCACTGAAATTGTCCTGTTTGTCATAACGCTCCTGGTAGCGGTTATCTTTTTCTTCCCGATTTTCTTTAATCTGATGTCCGCGTTCAAAAGCAACGCCGAGATTATGCGCGATGCGGTTGCTCTTCCGAAGACACTGTATTTAGACAGCTTCAAATATCTGCTTACGGAGACCGAATTTCCGCGTGCGATCCTTAACAGTCTTATTCTGACCGTAGTGGCGATTGTCGCCCAGGTGCTGATTATTCCGATGGCAGGTTACGCGATTGAACGCAGAAATGCCCGCTGGACGCGGCTGGTCTTCATCTATTTCCTGGCCGGGATGATGATTCCGTTCCAGGCGTATATGATTCCGCTGTTCAAAGAGCTGAGAATACTCGGCCTGTACGGCAGTCTGGCGGGACCTATCATGATCTATGTCGCCGGTGCCGTAGGCTTCGGATGCCTGCTCTATACCAGCTTCGTCAAAGGTATTCCACGGGAGATCGAAGAGGCCGCAGAGATTGACGGGTGCTCCCGCTACGGGATTTTCTGGAGGATCGTCTTCCCGCTGCTCGGGCCGGTTACGGCAAGTATGGTGGTGCTGAACGGTCTGGGGATCTGGAATGACTTCCTGATGCCTATGCTGGTTCTGCCTTCAGGCCAGGCTAAGACAATGGTTGTAGAAATCTACCGGTATATCGGGGAATTCTCCTCGCGCTGGGATATGATTTTTGCCGGAACCGCCATGTCGGTCGTGCCTGTGCTGATCGTGTTTATCTGCCTGCAGAAGTATTTCGTTAAGGGGATTGCGTCAGGGGCCACCAAGGGGTAAGAGGTGTGTGTCTTCTGGGGGGAGAATAAAAAAACTCCGCAGGCCATTATATAATGGTTTGCGGAGTTTTTGTTATAATTCCCTGCGCAGTAGCGGATAACGCATTGCCGTCTGTCTTCCCCGGTTCCTCCGTAAGCTGACGGTAGCCCATGGGCGGCAGGCCGGTCCAGCGCTTGAACTGCTTGCTGAAATGGGAGACATCACGGTAGCCGAGCCTGTAGGCGATACTCTCCACGGACAGGCTGTTATCCAGCAGGAGCAGCTTGGCATGGCGGATAATCAGGTCAGAGAGATACTGCCTTGGCGGCAGTCCGTAGATTTGCCGGAAGGCGCGGTTACAGTGACTCGGGCTATAGCCAAGCCTTGCGGCTATGTCTTCGATGCTTCCGCCCCGGCTGCCGGTTGCCGCAGCGGTGAATACGGATTCCTGCAGCAGTCCTTCAATGGCATTCGCCAGGGCAACGGTTTTCTCCGTAACGCCCGGCAGGGTGCTTCGGGCAGGGGAGGGCAATGCAGCCAGCACCCAGCTGCTGAGTGCGGTGAACAGCTGCAGCGAAGCATTGAGCGTCACCAGCCGGCCCCGCTGGGTATCGCTGGCATCAGGGAGGATCGTCGAGCTGATAATTGCATCGAGCGAAGAACGGATCGCCTGCAGCTCCGGAGTGTCACCGCTTAGGCTGACAGTGTCCATCGTCATCAGGGAACGGCGCAGGACCAGATCATCAATGTCGAAATGCAGGCAATAATAGGTCATCTCATCTTCTGAAACCGTACCCAGACTGGAATGCAGGACACTTGGGCGGATGAACAGAATGTCGCCGCTGTGCTGGATGTAAGACTGCCCGCCTACGGTCATTTGCTGCGAACCCTGCAGGACGATATTGATCTCGAACATCGGATGGGTGTGTGCCGGATATTGCCACTCCCTGTTCACCTTGCGCCAGTGGGCAGCGAATATATGGAAGGCAGCCTGTATATCCGGGGACATCCGGCCGTCCATGGAATGCTGTGTACCGGGTTCTAAAACGTTCATACGCATGCCTCTTTTTCACTAAAAGTTGGCTTTATTATAACATAGGCTGCCGCGTCCGATTGATTTGTCCAAAAAATTGGCCGCTTTACGCCTGTTACATAAGCCGGGCTGGCGCTAACATAGAGCTATGATCCCGGTAGTGCCGGGACACAGTCTGGAGGGAGTGCATTTACGTTATGCCGACAAATCCGTTTTTCAATGCCCATCATTCACCGATTGGTTCTTTTTCCAGCTTCACTCTGGGGTTCAAGGGAGCGTCCGGCGGTTTCGATCTGGAAGCGGGTAAGCCGCCGAGACAGAACGTATATATTGGCCTGGAACGTAAGGACGGCCGCGGCTTTGATACCTTGCCTTTCCATGAGCAGGGCAGTGACGATGAGAGCAAGCGCTATGACATCGAGAACCCGGACCCGAGCCCGGATAAGCCGCAGATACTGTTTCACTTCGGGGAAGAGGAGATTACGCGCGATTTCCGGCTTACCGCCGACAGCTGGCAGGCAGGCGATCTGACCTTCCGCATTCTGTCACCAGTGCGGCCGGTGCCGGACCCGGAGACGGCCTCGGATGCAGAGCTGAAGGAAGTGCTGTTGCCAGCCGTGCTGGTAGAGCTTGAAGTCGATAACACAGCGGGCAGCTCTGCGCGCCGTGCTTTCTTCGGCTTCCAGGGGAATGACCCGTATAGCGCCCTTAGAAGATTCGATGGAGGCAAGGAGGATCTGACCGGTGTCGGCCAGGGCCGGTTCCTGGCGATCGCCGCTGAACAGGGAAGCGTCAAGTCCGCCATGCACTTCACTATGGAGGATATCCTCACTGCGGAGCTGGAGGAGAACTGGACCTTCGGACTGGGTCAAGTGGGTGCACTTGTCATGGATGTGCCTGCGGGTGAACGTAAGGTCTACCGCTTCGCAGTCTGCTTCCACCGGTCGGGCTATGTGACCTCGGGGATGGATGCCAGTTATTACTATAACCGTTATTACAGCAATGTAGAGGCGGTAGCGGAATATGCGCTGTCCCATTTCGATCAGCTGAAGCAGCAGGCCATGCAGGCTAATTCCATGCTGGAAGGAACAGGGCTCAGCGAAGATCAGACCTTCATGCTTGCTCACGCCATCCGCAGCTATTACGGCTCCACCGAACTCTTGGAGTACAAAGGCCAGCCATTCTGGGTCGTCAACGAAGGCGAATACCGGATGATGAACACCTTCGACCTTACGGTAGACCAGCTGTTCTACGAGCTGAAGATGAACCCGTGGACCGTACGCAATGAGCTGGATATGTTCGTGGACCGGTTCAGTTATGTGGACACCGTCCGTTTCCCGGGAGATAGCACCGAATATCCGGGCGGACTTAGCTTCACGCATGATATGGGAGTAGCCAACGCCGTGTCGCGTCCGGGGTATTCCTCCTATGAGCTGTACGGCATTGACGGCTGCTTCTCGCATATGACCCACGAGCAATTGGTCAACTGGATTCTCACTGCAGCAACCTATGTGGAGCACACGGGCGACCGCAGCTGGATGGAGCGCAATCTGACGGTACTGGAGAGCTGCCTGCAAAGTATGCTCAACCGGGATCATCCGGACCCGGCGAAACGCAACGGTGTGATGGCGCTCGACAGCTCACGGACCATGGGCGGTGCGGAGATTACTACGTACGACAGTCTGGATGTGTCACTGGGCCAGGCGCGCAACAATATTTATCTGGCGGGTAAGTGCTGGGCAGCATATTTGGCGATGGAGAAGATTTTCCGCGATAACGGCAATACGGAGCTGTCACAGACTGCCGGCAGACAGGCCGAGCTCTGCGCAGCAACCATCGTGGGCAGTGTTACCGAAGGCGGCTATATCCCGGCAGTAATCGGAGAAGGCAATGACTCGAAGATTATTCCGGCGATTGAAGGCCTCGTGTTCCCTTACTTCACCGGCTGCAAGGAAGCTCTGGAGCGCGGGGGGCGGTTCGGTGAATATCTCGGGGCACTTGACACTCATCTGAAGGCTGTGCTTGTGGAGGGAGTCTGCCTGTTCGAAGACGGTGGCTGGAAAATCTCCTCCACCAGCAACAACAGCTGGCTGAGCAAGATTTATCTGTGTCAGTTCATCGCCAGACAAATTCTCGGTTTGGAGTGGGGGGACAAGGGCCATGCAGCCGATTCGGCACATGTAAGCTGGCTTACGCATCCGCAGCTCTCGGTCTGGAGCTGGAGCGACCAGATTATCTCTGGCGAGATCACCGGCAGCAAATATTATCCGCGCGGTGTGACGGCTATTCTGTGGCTGGATGAGCAGCGGGGATAAGCATTCGTACGCCGCATAAGCGGGGGAACGTGTTAAACATTATAAGTGCTGCATGTATTACAACTTTGAATCCGAATAGTTGTGTATTCGTGAAGATTGCTGCATGAAATGCAGGAATCCTACCTGCAAATCTTTGAGCTTTTAAGAATCATAAGTTTAAAAAAACAAACAGCGAATCTCCCATGGCGGGGGTTCGCTGTTTGTATTATGCGCGAATCCCCAAGGATAGGGAGGCCCGCTGTTTGTTGTTATGCCATAACCAGACTAGAAAATACGATGCTTCCAGCCGTTCAGCTTGGCGACAGCTTCGACATAGTAATAGTCACCGTAGATCAGCGATACATCAATGAAGGAGTCGCCGCTGCCTGCACCATGGAGCAGAATCGCCTCATGCTCCGGCTGGTCCCAGGTAGCATAGTTCTCGGTCAGTGAACGCAGAATCCGCTCTGCGGCATTAGCGTAAAGGCTTTTCTCGCCAAGCGGCACGATGTCAGCCAGCTCCAGTAAGCCTGATGCCGCGATGGATGCAGCGGAGCTGTCTCTGAACATCCGCTTGTCGTCTGCCAGCCGGAAGTCCCAGTAAGGCACATGATCCTCCGGAAGGGCAGAGATGAAATAATGGGCAATCCGCTTCGAAGTATTCAGGAAACGTTCATCTCCGGTGTGGCGGTAAGTATTAATGAAGCCGTACAGTCCCCAGGCAGCCCCCCGGCTCCAGCAGGATTCCGCGGAATAGCCCTGACCGCCGAAATTCTCGATATATGCGCCAGTCTCGGCATCGAAGGAGAGGATATGCTTGGTCGATCCATCCTCCCGTACACCATACTGCATCGCAGTCTCCGCATGGCTGACCGCAATATGTCTATAGCGTGGATCGCCAGTCACCTTGCTTGCCCAGAACAGGAGGGAGATGTTCAGCATGCAGTCGATAATCACCCAGCCGTGTTTGTCCTCATTCCAGGCGCGGATGAACCTGCCAACCGGATTATAGCGTGCGGCCAGGAAATTAGCGGCCTCAAGTCCCCGGCGCAAGCCGTCCTCATCCCCGGTCAGAACGTTCTTGATTACGGCTGTAGCCAGGAACTGAAAACCAACATCATGATGCAGCTCCACGGTCGGCTTAACGAACCATTGCTCCAGCGTCTCATCCCAGGGCCAGGCTGCATCCTTATAGTGGTCCTTGCCGGTCATATCATGCATAATCCATAGCATCCCCGGCCAGAAGCCGGTTGTCCACCAGTCGGAGGCGATATCATCGAACTTACCGTCTTCTCCGGCGAAATGCGGACATTTCCCGCCGATCTGCTCGATCATCCGCGTAACCTTCGTATCCAGCCGGTTCATAACTTCCTGCCAATATGCTGTACTCATCACTGATGCCTCCAATAATTAGAATATGGCCTCAGTATAGCGTTCTATGGTTATATAAAGTTGCACTTTGATATGAAGAAATATTGTTATATTGTCATTTAACTACATGTTCCCTTTCCGGTACTTCAGCGGAGTGGTCCCGAGGACCCGCTTGAACAGCTGGTTGAAATAGGAGGCGTTCGGGAATCCGACGGCGATGCCGATCTGCTCTACAGGCATATCGGTAGTTCCGAGCAGCCGGCAGGCCTGCTTGAGCCGCCGGGCGGTAAGATAGTCGACCAGTCGGCCGCCAGTTTCCTGATGAAAGATCCGCGAGACATAGGATTTCGAGAGATGAGTCTCCTCCGCAAGCTGATCCAGATTCACCTCTTCCTGATAGTGAGCCTCTATCCAGTTCATGATCTGCTCCGAATACCGGAGATTCCGCCGTTCTCCGGCAGGGATCAGAGACTGCCCGTCTGTTCCCAGGCAGCTTAGCAGCTGCAGGAGCAGCATCGTGATATCCTCAGGGTCTTCCTCGGACGATTTCATCCTTAACTCATTGTAATTCTGATAGAACCATTCTATGGCTTCAATCCGGTCCCGAAGATCAAAGCCGCAATACGGGTTGTCCCCCTGCCAGAGAGCAGAGAATAATGCCTTACGCTTGCTGAAGCCCTGCAGCAGATTCTCGGCAATATGGGGATCGAGATAGAAGATCGTGCGTACGAATGGACAAGCTGGTGATACTTCTGAATAGATCCGGTGCAGCTGATACGGCTGGAAAAAGAAAAGCATGCCCGGCCGGATATCATACATCTGCTGATTCACAACAATGCTGCCCTGCCCGCCATGCACGAACATGATCTCACAGCACTGATGCCAGTGGTAATATCCCTTGTAATGGTCGTCGGTATAGATGCGGTAGTCCCAGATCAGAGACTGCCGGTTCGCAAACAGAACAGGTTCGAATAGCTGTTTCATATCACTCTATGAAGCCTCCAACAAGACAAAATACAAACATTTTATTATAACCCATTATAACTTTCTGCTCCCTCACGCGCTACAATAAAAGCGGGGATTCTTCAATAGAATCCAAGAGGTATAATTCAATCTGTAACTTACATCAAGCAGGGGGTAACATTCATGGCTTCAACCATTGTCAATCCGGTGTTGACCGGCTTTCATCCCGATCCGTCTTTCCTCAGGGTGGGTGATGATTATTATATCGCAACCTCCACCTTCGAATGGTTCCCCGGTGTGGAGATTCATCATTCCCGTGATCTGGTGCACTGGCATACGCTTACCAGAGTGCTGACCGCGACCTCACAGGTGGACCTGCGCGGCAACGGAAGCTCCGGCTCCATCTGGGCACCGGCCATTTCCTGGGATAACGGCTTATATTACCTGCTGTTTACGGATGTAAAGTCCCGCTCAAGTGTATATAAGGATCTGCATAACTACCTGATCACTGCTGCCAGTCTTGAAGGACCCTGGAGCCCGCCGGTACGGCTGAACGGCAGCGGTTTCGACCCGTTCCTGTTTCATGACAGTGACGGACGCAAATGGCTGCTGAATATGCGCTGGGATTTCCGGCAGAATCACAGCAATTTCTCCGGCATCGTGATGCAGGAGTATGACCCTGAGAGCGGCAGGCTGAGCGGCCCTATTCATGAAATATACCAGGGGACTCCTACAGGAGTAACGGAAGGACCGCAATTGTACAAGCGCGGGGATTATTACTATCTGCTGGTTGCCGAAGGGGGCACCGGAGTGAATCATATGGTCACGATGGCGCGCAGCCGCAGCCTAACCGGACCTTATGAGACCGATCCCGATTACCCGGTCATGACTACGGCTCATGATCTGACCTATGCCTTCCAGCAGGCAGGGCACGGCTCACTGGTGGAGACGCAGTCGGGGGAATGGTACATGGCTCATCTGTGCACCCGGCCGATCCCGGGAACGGGCAAGCTGAATCCGCTGGGCCGGGAGACGGCCATCCAGCGCTGCGTATGGACGGAGGACGGCTGGCTGCGCCTGGCACACGGCGGGAAGCTGCCGGCCTTGCGGACCGAAGCGCCGGAGCTTCCCCCGCACCCGTTCGATGCCTTGCCGGAGCGGGATGATTTTGACGGCCGTGTGCTGGGTTATCCCTACCAGAGTCTGCGTGTACCGTTCGATGAATCATGGGTGAGCCTGCAGGAGCGTCCCGGATTCTTGCGGCTCCGCGGCCGGGAATCCCTGGCATCGCTGTTTGACCAGAGTCTGATCGGGAGGCCGATTCAGCATTTTGCCTGCACCGTGACTACCTGCCTGGAATACAAGCCGGATAGCTTCATGCAGATGGCTGGACTGGTGCTCTACTATGATGACAAGGATTACTATTATCTGCGCGTAACAGCGGATGAACTCAGAGGGGTAGCTCTAGGGGTCGTAATGTGTCAGGCCGGCAAATACGGGGAGATTTCCTCTATGCAGATATCGGTGAAGGACTGGGAGCGTTACTATTTGAAGGCAGAGATTCATGGCAGAGATATTATGTTCTACGCTTCGCGGGACGGGGAGGTCTGGACAGCGATGTGTACACCACTTGATTTCGGCACTCTCTCGGATGAGCACGGCGGCAAGCTGGGCTTTACCGGCTCTTATGCCGGGATCTGCGCCCAGGATCTGGACCAGCAGGCGAAGGCGGCATATTTTGACTACTTCGAGTATACAGGTCTGGACGTATCAGCCCCGCACAGCGTATAGCTCTACAGCTTATGAGGCAGCGGCGCGCTGCCTCACTTTGTATACTACGAGGATCACAAGTGGAAGTGCGAGCGAATAGGTTAAATTCCAGTCCACCCAGTAGGGGGGGATTTCTTTGACGTAGAAGATGATATCCTTGGAGATGAGCTGTGAAAGTCCGTAAATCAGGAAGGCGACAGGAAAGATTAGAGGGCGGTGGCTTTTCAGCTTGAATATTTGCGCGGTTCCGAGTACAAAGGCATAGAAGTAGAGTGCTGTCTTGAAATAGGTCGTGATAATCCAGGCTGTAGCCATAAGTGCTTCAAGCCGCTGCAAAAAGTTGGCGATATTGATTTTTTGGGCCAGGATATAGGCGGCATAGAAATTATGCTCGGAGAAATAGACACCGAGAACAGTCAGCGAGAGGAACAGAATCAGGTTCAGGCCTACAGAGCCTATACAGAGCGCGATGAAGATATCACGGTTAATTTTACTGTTCTTACGGGTGTAAGGATAGACCATGAAGAACACGCAGATCTCTCCGAACGGGTAAAACACACCGATCATGATCGAATGCAGCATATCCGGTAAAGGTGTAGTCATCATGGGATAGACACGATCCAGCCGGACCTGCGGAAATAAGAGCACCATCAGGGCCACCAGAAATAAGGCAAACAGCGGAAAGAACACCTGCGCTGCCCGTCCGACCGTCTCAAGCCCCAGGCGCAGACCGTACACCAGCAGAACAATGCTCATGAACCGGATCACTCCGCCGGGAGTTCCCTCGTAGATCTGGGTACACATGAAATCCTCAATTTCCCGGACATACGTAGAGGCCGCGATGATGAAGAAGAACAGATAGTACCCGCCTACCGCGCTGCCAAGCCATCTCCCCAGCACCTGCTGGCTGATTTCAATAATATTTTTGTCCGGATTAATATTAGCGACTGTGACAAACAGGAACACTAGTGCAATTCCCGGAGGAATGCTGAACAAGGCGGCGATCCAGGCATCCTGATGGGCTTCTGCAGTCATGGCTGCCGGATAGACCAGAGCCATGTCTCCGATAAAGGTAAAAAGACCGAGGATTACCAACTGTGCCGTACTGATCCGATCTTTTTCAATACTCATCTCTATCCTCCATTTACTTGTGACCGCCAGGGCCTATTAACCCGGAATTCCTCTTAGTATGGCATCCCCTTCCAGAATTATGTGAATCAGGCACGGATCTCATCTTAGGAATAATTATCAAGCAATGCTACCAAACTAACCTGAATAGAATGTTCACGGGAAGGAGAGGTGGCCCGGATGAAGAGTACGGTTGAGGGTAAGTTGTCCAGCCGGCTGGAGGTCAATAATGAACAGCTGTACAAGCTGCTGGGCGAGAGCACTGACCTGGTGCGAAAGCAACTGAAGCTGGGAGAGCATACGGAGCTGGCTATTTTTTATATTGATGGTCTGATAGATAATCAGCTGCTGCATAATTCAATTCTGTATTCGCTTCAGGAGGGACGGACCTCGGCTCTGCTGGAGGAACAGGACCCCGATAAGAAACTGGAAATCTTGACGAACCGTGTCCTAATGGCCGGCGATCTTGCCGTGGTTCAGGATTACGCCCAGTTCGTACACGACCTGTTATCCGGCAACGTGATGCTGATGGTGGAAGGGACGATGTCAGCACTGAGAATCGGGCTGCCCGGCTGGGAAGACCGCGGGGTAAGTGAGCCCAGCTCGCAGTCTGTGGTCCGCGGACCTATGGAGGGGTTCAGCGAGAATCTGCGGACCAACACCGCGTTAATCCGGCGCAAAATCAAAGATAGCCAGCTGTGGCTGGAAACGATGCAGATTGGCCGTGTCACCCAGACCAGTGTCTCGATTATGTATCTCAGCCACATTGCGAATAAAGAGCTGGTGCACGAGGTAAAGCGGCGCCTGAACAGCATTGATACGGACAGTATTCTGGAGAGCGGCTATATCGAGGAATTTATTCAGGACAAGGTGGCGACTCCCTTTCCGACAATCTATAACAGTGACCGGCCGGATACCATCGCGGCGGGGATTCTGGAAGGGAAGGTGGCTATCCTGGTTGACGGAACCCCTTTTGTACTGCTGGCCCCGACCGTATTTGTCTCCTTCTTTCAGTCGGCGGAGGATTATTATCAGCGTGCGGATATCTCTACCCTGCTGCGGTTCATCCGGTTTCTGGCTTTTTTTCTCACCTTGTTTGCCCCTGCGTTCTATGTGGCTATCACAACCTATCATCAGGAGATGATCCCGACCAATCTGGTGATCAGTCTGGCGGCCCAGCGGGAGACGGTGCCGTTTCCGACTTTTGTAGAAGCGCTGATGATGGAATTAACCTATGAGATTCTGCGTGAAGCAGGGGTACGGATTCCTAAGAATGTAGGTCAGGCTGTATCCATTGTCGGAACACTGGTCATCGGGCAAGCGGCGGTTGCGGCAGGGTTCATCTCCTCGGCGATGGTTATCATTGTATCCATTACAGCGATCTCAAGCTTTGTGATTCCCGAGGCCGGGATGTCCATTGCCGCACGCATTATCCGGTTTTTCCTGATTGCGCTGGCCGGGTTCATGGGACTGTACGGAATATTGTGCGGAGTATTCTTAGTGGTGCTGCATCTCGTCAGCCTGCGCTCCTTCGGCGTTCCTTATATGAGTCCGCTGGGGCCCTTCAGGCCGGCAGACCTTAAGGATTCTTTCTTCAGGTTCCCCTGGCCGTTCCTGAGAACAAGACCGCAAGAGAATAGAACACAGAATCTGCACCGCCAGAACAGATCCAGACGCGGGGGTTCCTGATATGGCAGGCAGAATAAAAAGAGCAGCCGCGGCTTGCCTTCCCCTGCTGCTGCTTTCGCTATTGCTTAGCGGGTGCTGGGAGAGGAAGGAGCTGAATGAACTGGCTTTTGTGCTGGCGATGGGCCTCGATAAAGCGGAGAATGGCTACAACGTAACGATGCAGGTGGTCATACCCTCTTCGATCTCTTCACAGAATGCGGGAGGAACAGGGGGAAGCGGGGTTCCCGTGGTTGAGTATAATTTTACAGTGCCCACGGTCTATGAATCCCTCCGTAAGTTCAATCTGATCAGCTCCCGCTCTCCGTATCTGGGCCATATCCGGGTGCTGGTGATCGGAGAAGAGCTGGCGCGGGAAGGGGTGGGCAAGACGCTGGATGTGATTAAAAGAAGCCGGGAGCCGCGCATGGACTTCTATGTGATGGTTGCACGGAAGACGACCGCCGAGAATGTTCTGAAGGTGCTGACCCCGCTGGACCGGCTGCCGGCGACTAAATTATTCAGTTCCCTGGATAAATCCTACAAAATTTCATCCAAGACCGTCGCGGTCACGCTGGACAAATTCATCGAAGATCTGCTCTACCAGGGCAAGAGCCCGGTGTTGACCGGAGTGGTGGTGCAGGGTGATCCCGAGGCTGGCAGTGAGAAAAGCAATGTGGAACAGACAGACCCCAGAACGAAGCTCCGGTATGAGAGTGTTGCCGTATTCAAAAAGGATAAGCTGGTTGGCTGGATAGAAGATGATCTAACGGTTGGCTTCAATTATGTCACTGATAATGTCACCAAAAATACGGGGCATTTCAAAGACGAAGCCGGAGGCCTGATCATTATAGAGGCGCTTACCTCCACTACCAGCCGGAAGGTGAAAATCATAGACGGCGAGCCGCATATATATTTGAGTGCAGAAACACTATGCAATGTGCAGGAAGTTGAAGGCGCGGATACGCTGGATACGGAGGCCAAAATCAAATCACTGGAAGAGGAGACAGAGGAACGGGTTGTCAAGCGGATGAAAGATGCTGTAGAGGGAATCAGCAAGCAGTTCAACGTGGATATCTTCGGCTTCGGCCAATCCATTTACCGTAAGAGCCCCAAGGAGTGGGAGAGGCTGAAGGAACGGAGGGGAGAAGGCTATCTTAAGACCCTGCCTGTCCATTACGAGGCCAGTGTAACGATCAACCGGATCGGTACGATTGATAATTCATTTTATGAAGATATTAAGGAGTGAGCCTGTATGCTGCTGGTGCTGATGTTTGCTCTGATTGCCGCAGGCTGTGCAGCCATGGATCTGTCCTCCCTGAAGGGCAGGCAGAAGCGGCGTGATCGTGTGGTGTGGGGGCTGCTCTGGATCGGCGGAATGACTGCCACGATATGCACGCTGCTCAAAATTCAGGTTCCCAGCCCGCTGCTGCTGATTATATTCATCTACAAGCCGATCAATGATCTGGTATCTTCATGGTTCTGATCATGGGCTCGGAACAACCCGGCAGGTCTTCAACGAGAAGGCCTGCTTTTTGTCATGCACCGGTTAATTTTCGTAAATGTCGAATTGAGATTGACGAATTGATTTTATCGTCGTATGATGTGTGTTATAAAGTTTCTGAGTAATAATAAGTAACTATATATTAAAATGATAACAACGGGAGGAATGAAAGTGGAATCATCTACATTTGTACTTTTTGGCGCAACCGGGGACTTGGCGAAGCGGAAAATCTTCCCCGCTCTATACAACCTGTTCACTGATGGCAAGCTTTCGGGTCCTCTCTCAGTCATTGGGCTGGGCAGAAGGGAGCTCACTAACGAGACGTTCCAGCGTCAGGTGCTGGATTCCCTGCGCACCTTCTCGCGCCGTCCGGTAGAGGATACAACGGGGCTGCAGAATTTCCTGCAGGCCTTTGAATATAGTGTGCTGGATGTCGGACGTCCTGAGGATTATGTGAAGCTGCTTGGGCATGTACAGCGCCGGGAGGAAGAGCTGGGGCTTCCGCAGAACCGGATGTTCTATCTGTCGGTCGGTCCCGAATTCTTCGGGGAGATTGCCGGTAATATCAATGCCAGCGGACTTGGGGATACCAAGGGCTGGAAACGCCTGATTATCGAGAAGCCGTTCGGACGGGATCTGCAGTCGGCGCGTGTGCTTAATGAGAGCTTGAGCGCAGCTTTTGCAGAGGAGGAAATCTTCCGTATTGATCACTTCCTCGGCAAGCCGATGGTGCAGAACCTGGAGGTGCTGAAATACTCTAACCCTGTGCTGCGGGCTTTGTGGCAGAACCGGTATATCGCAAATGTCCAGATTA
Organism: Paenibacillus sp. FSL H8-0122; assembly: GCF_038005345.1. Lineage (NCBI taxonomy): Bacteria > Bacillati > Bacillota > Bacilli > Caryophanales > Paenibacillaceae > Paenibacillus > Paenibacillus sp. FSL H8-0122. The sequence continues at coordinate 2,363,541 of NZ_JBBOTB010000001.1, forward strand.
CTGCCAGTGAAACGGTTGGGGTGGAAGAGCGGGCGGGATACTATGATAAGGCTGGTGCGCTGCGCGACATGTTCCAGAACCATATGCTCCAATTGCTCATGATGATGGCGATGCAGCTTCCGAAGGGCAGTACACCAGAAGACGTCCGCAGCAAAAAACGGCATGTCATCCGTTCCGTCCGGCCGCTGCTGCCCGAAGAGGTGGCTCAGCATGTAGTGCGCGGCCAGTATGCAGCGGGGGAGATGCGCGGACAGCAAGTGCCTGCGTATACCGCTGAACCGGGGATCGCAGCCACTTCACAGAATGAGACGTATATTGCAGCACGCCTATGGATTGAAGATCCGCTGTGGAATGATGTGCCGTTCTACATTCGTACAGGTAAGCGCATGAAGGAGAAATCCACGCGGATTGTTATAGAATTCAAAGAGCCGTTTAATGATGTGCATAACAAGAACCGTAACAAGCTGCCGCTTGACCCTAATCTGCTGGTGATTGATATTGGCCCGCATGAGGGCATCTCCCTGACTCTGAACACCAAGAATCCGCTTCAGCACGGGGAGCTTGAGCCGGTCAGCATTAAGCATGAGCCGGGCAATCCCGATGTGCCGGAGGCTTATGAGAATCTGATCTATGATGCTATGCTCGGCGATGCTACGTTCTTCGCCCACTGGGAGGAAGTAGAGTTGTCCTGGCAGTGGGTTCAGCCTATAATCGAAGCAACAGCAGAAGGCAGCCTGCCGCTGCACCAGTATCCTGCCGGATCTAACGGCCCGGCGGCGGCAGATCAGCTCCTTGGCGAGTTCCACTGGTGGCTGGATGAGCCGGAGAATGCAGAGCCTGCACGCGTTCACCGGACAGCCGGGATAGAGCCGGAAGTCATCCGGCCGGGAGCGTAAGCGGCGGCGGTAACAGCAAGCGGACAGAGTTAGCTTATATATGACTACACAATTCGGAGGGATTCGTAATGAAAGTCGGTTTAATCGGACTTGGCAAAATGGGCTTCAATCTGGGCCAGAACCTGCTGGAGCATGCCCATGAATTGGTAGCGTATGATGTGAATCCTGCTGCGGTGCAGGAACTGGCCGAACGCGGTGCATCCGGGGCAGCAAGCCTCACGGAGCTTACGGGCCGGCTTGATTCCCCGCGCGTTCTCTGGATCATGGTTCCCCATACTTTTGTAGATTCAGTGATTGCTGAACTGACGCCGCTATTATCCAAGGGAGATATTATCATTGAAGCCGGGAACTCACATTATAAAGAGTCGATCCGCCGTCATGAGGAGCTGGGTGCCCACGGAATTCACTTCCTGGATGCAGGAACCTCCGGCGGAATGGAAGGTGCACGGAACGGGGCCTGCTACATGGTTGGCGGCGATGAGGAAGCTTGGGCGGTGGTCGAGCCTCTGTTCCGTGACACTGCGGTAGAGAACGGATATCTGTACGCCGGCAAATCCGGGAGCGGACATTTCCTCAAGATGGTGCACAACGGAATTGAATACGGGATGATGGCTGCGATCGGCGAGGGCTTCGAGGTGCTGGAGAAAAGCGGATATGATTTCGACTTCGAGCAGGTGGCCCGCGTCTGGAACAACGGCTCGGTGGTCCGCTCCTGGCTGATGGAGCTGATCGAGCGGGCTTTCTCCAAGGATGCCAAGCTGGAGGACATCAAGGGAGTCATGCATTCCTCCGGGGAGGGACGCTGGACACTGGAGACGGCCTTCGACCTCCAGGCAGCGACTCCGGTTATCGCCATGGCTCTGCTCATGCGCTACCGGTCGCTGGAGACCGACACCTTCACCGGCAAAGTCGTCGCCGCCTTGCGTAACGAATTCGGCGGCCATGCGGTGGAGTCGAAATAAGCAGCAGCAATTAGGCTGAAGCGGTGATATCAGGGGGCTGTCCCATAGCCATGTAATGGCTGTTTGGGCAGCCTCTTCTGTTTCGGCTTTGGCCGGAAGCGGGCCTGGAAGCGGGCTATACGGGAAAATGAAGGGGATAAATCCCATTAAATTGGCCGGAAGTGGGTCGGATGGGAAAATGAAGGGGATTAATCCCATTAAATTGGCCGGAAACGGGCCAGATGGAGAAATGAAGGGGATTAATCCCATTAAATCGGCTGGAAGCGGGCCGGATGGGGAAATGAAGGGGATAAATCCCATTAAATTGGCCGGAAGTGGGTCGGATGGAGAAATGAAGGGGCTGTCCCAAAAGTAATTTTCTATGAGCGATGACAGCCACTTGCAGAAATCCCCGGAAGCCTCGATTGTTCTTCAGTTGTCCAAGCAATTTCCGGTTCTGTCATTCAGCGTACAGCTAATGGGTCGTCTTTTAAGGCAACACCTCCTTACGCAACTGCCGAACGCCCTCTGAGCGATTTTTTTGTTTCTTTTTTAGCATGGATGAGTCGTTTCCCGCTTAAACAGCGGTGCGGACGGAACGATTGTGTAAAAGCGGAAGCGGTCGCCTTTGTGTCCGGATTTTCACCGCTAAGGGGAATGAAAAAAATCTGGACACAACAGCGATTGGAACAACGGTCCGTTTGCAGAGCGTCCACCTAAGTGCTCATGTTGGTCCCACTCCGCAATAAAGAGCTGTCACAAGCAGCCATTTCATGACTTTTGAGACAGCCCCATTGAATCCGCCGACTACCCGCCGACCTCGCAAATGAAGAGCACTAGTGCACCTGAATCCGCCGACTACCCGCCAACCTCGCAAATGAAGAGCACTAGTGCACCTGAATCCGCCGACTACCCGCCGACCTCGCAAATGAAGAGCACTAGTGCACCTGAATCCGCCGAATATCCGCCAACTAAGCAATCAAGCCAACGGAGCAGTACTTTTCCAGCAATGTAGCCCAATGGAGAAGTAGTGCTCTTTGTTGTGCCTGGCACAGAGAATCAGACAACCCGCAGGCGGCATATAAGTACAGAAACATGAATTGGACGGGGGAGATAGCCGGTGTCCCATAATCAGGAATTTAGAGTTTATCTGATCACGAAAAGAGATATCTTACGGTTCATTGTGGTCGAAATCATTATCGGCAGTATGACGTATAAGCTGGCTTTGAACATTTGTCATAATGCGATTCTGGCAGGTGCCGGAGGCTGGGCCTGTACGGAAGGGCTGAAGCGGCTGGTGAAGCTGGGCGGGTGATGGGTAATAACGGGGATTCCCCGGACTGTCTATCTGATGTACTATATAAAGAAACAGATATAGACATAGATCGACAGACAGAGGGAATGGTGATGCACAGATGGTTAACCTACTGGAAGTATTACACAAAGAAATTATGCCGGCAGAAGGCTGCACCGAACCGATAGCGGTAGCTTATGCCGTCTCGTTGGCCGCTGAACTGGTGGAAGAGGAGATTACGGCGATTCGGCTATTCCTCAGCGGCAATATCATCAAGAATGCGATGGGTGTGGGGATTCCTGGTACAGGCCAGACGGGCTTGCCGATAGCGGCTGCCTTGGGTGCGGTGGTGCGCCGCTCGGAGCGGAAGCTGGAGATTCTGTCCGGTCTGACCCCGGAGGAGCTGGCAAGTGCAGAGAGACTGCTGGAGCGTAAGCTGCTGGAGGTTGAGCTGAAGGATACGCCGGAGAAGCTATATATTGAAGCGAGAGTACACAGCAAGAACCATACCGCCACAGCGATCCTGGTAAAAGAGCACACGAATGTGCAGTTTCTGGCGAAGGATGGCCAGCGGCTTGAGCCGAAGCTGGACAAGGCCGACTGCGGTGACCCGCTTAGTCTGGACCCTGAGGTATACTCGGTCTCACTCGAAGATATCTATGCCTTCGTTCAGAATACACCGTTCGAGGATCTTCGCTTCCTGCTGGAGGGAGCGGTTATGAATAAGGCGATCTCGGAGGAAGGGCTGCGAGGGGAGTATGGCCTTCAGGTGGGCCGGAAAATGAGCCAGCAATCCGCCCTCAATCTGTTCGGCGCGGATGTGGCGAACCGGATCATTGCCGCAACGGCAGCCGCATCCGATGCACGGATGGACGGCAGTGCCATGCCGGTAATGACGACGGCGGGCAGCGGCAATCAGGGGATTGCCTGTACCATGCCGGTCATTGCCCTGGCCGAGCTCCTCGGCAAGGATGAGGAGACCCTGGCAAGAGCGATGGCGCTCAGCAATCTGATTACCATTCATGTGAAGCATTACATTGGCCGTCTGTCCCCGCTCTGCGGCTCAGGCATTGCCGGTGGAGTGGGGGCGGGCAGCGGCATTGTCTATCTGATGGGCGGGACGCTGGCGCAGATCAAGCACTCCATCCAGAATACGATTGCCTCTACTTCCGGCATGATCTGCGATGGTGCCAAGCCAACCTGTGCGCTCAAAATCTCAACGGCCACCAATGCGGCCATTCAGTCTGCTACTCTCGCCATGAACAATATTTCCGCTAGTCCGAGTGACGGTGTCATCTTCGAGAAGGTGGAGGATACGATCAAGAATATGGAGACCCTGGTTCAGGAAGGGCTTGCCGCCACAGACCAGGCGATTCTGAATATTATGCTCTCCAAGGGAGCCGCTTCTTCATAGGGAGCAGGACAAGTGCTGGATGTCTCAGCATTTAGCGTTTGTAATCCGGCTGCGGCAACGAAACAGGCTGTGGATTGGCAAGTACCCAATTCACGGCCAATTCGCATAATCTGGCCGGCTCATCATTGCCGTTGCCATGGCGCAGGTAACCGGCTAATTCCGCCGCTTCCTTGAGGTGCGCAGGGTCCAGAGGTGTGCCCGAGGCGAAGTGCCGGAGCAGCGCATTCAGCATTTTACGGAAATCGGCATCCCAGTTGCCTCCGCCGTTATTCATGATTTCATGTGAGATCCGGCCGGTGATGCGAATGACCTCTCCCTGCACGGTGAACGCATGCCCTGACGCCGGGACGAGTAATTCCCATAGCTCCTGGTGCTGATCCTGCCATCTTGTGCTGTTTACCTCGATCTTGGAAACGCCGTCATGCATCACCCGCGCTGCTACAGGCTCTACATCGAACAGCTTGTACAGGGATTCGAGTGCAGCTGCGGTTTCACTCAAGCGCTCTTTATTGAAATTGGAGCGGGCGAATTCAAAGCTCTTGCCGATCTTCTTCACGGATTCCCTCATCTCCGGTGTAGCTTCTGCTCCGGCTGCAAGCATTGCCTGCGCGATCTCAGCCATGCCGGTGATATCGGCATTCCGGCAATTGATCAAGGCTTTTGCCAGCGGGGTATTCCCGCGCTTGCTCACAGCATGGATGTTGGCGCCGTGAGCGATAAGATCACGGACCGCCCCAGTCCGGTAGTAGTTGACAGCGGCGTGCAGCGGGGTCTCGTCCTGATAATCCAGGGCTTCCAGCTCAGCACCAAGCTCAAGGAACAGCGGGATATTACCCGACCAGTTTCCGGCCTGTGAATGCAGCGGGGTACGCTGATATTTATCCCTGGCGTTAATGTCAGCACCCTGCTCCACCAGCCAGCGGGCCAGCTCATCCGGAATTTGCCGGATGCTGAGTGCAGGTTCTTTGGAGTAGCCCAAGGTTGCATTCCATTCACATTGCTCAAAAACAGCCTTAAGTAGATCGATATCCCCTGTTTTAACCAGCTCGCGGAAATCGGCGGGTAAGGTTTTCCTCTTTGTGCCCATATCTAAACTTATCCCCTCTCAAAATGATCTCTTGTGATATTAATACAATACTTCCACATTCTTCTCGGACAACAGCTTCAGCCACGCTTCCGAAGGCTTGCGGTCGGTAATCAGCACATCGATCCGGCTTAGCTCTGCGAGCCTCGCGAAGGCTGTCTGGTCGAACTTGGTATGGTCCGCGAGCAGCACAACCTTGTGTGCCTGACGCAGCATATATTTTTTCAGCTCGCATTCCGGTTCATTGGAATCGGTGACCCCGCGGTCCATATCAAGGGCCTTGCAGCTGATTACAGCGGTGTCCACATTGTAGCGCTGAATGGTCTCATGGGCTACGGGGCCGACAAGCGACAGGGAACGGTGGCGGAGTGAGCCGCCTGTAGAAATAATGCTGTGGCTCGAACTTGCGAACTCATGGAGAATGTTGATCGAATTGGTGATGATCGTCAGATTACTTTTATTACCCAGCAGCTTCAGGAATTCAAACGAAGTCGAGCTGGGGTCGACCATCAGCGTATCCCCGTCATTAATCAGATCCAGCGCCTGGATCGCTATTGCGCGTTTGATATCCGTATTGAGCGCTCCCCGGGTCAGAAAAGGCAGGTCCTCATTGGTATGCCTGTTCAGCATGGCTCCGCCGTAGGTCCGGCTTACAATGCCATCCTTCTCCAGCTTCTCCAGGTCTCTGCGGATCGTCTCCTCTGTCACCTCGAACATCCGGCTCAGATCGGACACCAGCACCCGCTTGTCCTGATGGACAAGGTCGATTATTTTTTTGCGTCTTTCGGCAGCGAGCATACGTATCACCTTTCCAGAGTTGATAGTCTTAATATAGACTGTTATTTCTGTGTTGTACAACATTATGAACCCGATTTGCTCTGAAACCCACAATAATGATCGTTTGTTTTCCACGAAACGTACATTAAACAAATAAAAACAACATTATTTGTATTTATAATGTTGACAACACAGATTAACGGCTATACGATGAGAAGGTCAACAGGTAGATGTACGTTTACAGTGTTCATTCATTATTCATGTGCCCGGGAGGCTGGTTAAGCAATGATTACTCATGTCTATTATGTACCGTCAATCAACATTATGGGGAAGGGCTGTCTGAAGGACATCGCCCCGTACATTCAAGAGCTGAATTTGAACAAGGCGCTTGTGGTCACAGACAAGTTCCTGATGAAGAGCGGAATCGCTGGCAAGCTGCTGGCTGTGCTGGAGGAGGCGGGGATTCAGTATGTGGTATATGATGAAGTGAAGCCGAACCCTACCTGCAAAAATGTTCATGACGGCGTAGACTTCCTTAAGCAGCACGAATGTGACTATCTGATCTCCATCGGCGGCGGCTCGCCGCAGGATACGGCCAAGGCCATCGGAATTGTGGCCACCAATGGGGGGCATATTGCCGATTATGAAGGCGTTCACAAATCCAAGAAGAAATCTCTGCCGATTGTCGCGGTGAACACGACGGCCGGGACTTCAAGTGAAGTGACGATCAACTACGTGATTACAGATGAAGAGCGCAAAATCAAGATGGTCATGGTAGACAAGAACAGTATCGCCACCATCTCGGTGAATGATCCGGAGCTGATGGTCGATAAGCCTGCTGCGCTGACGGCAGCTACGGGCATGGATGCACTGACACATGCGATTGAAGCGCTGGTCACTCCAGGCGCATATCCGGTGACCGATGCTACGGCACTGGCTGCGGTGGAGCTGATCTTCGGTAATCTGGCGCGGACGGTAACGAACGGAGGGGATATTGAAGCGCGTGAGCAGATGGTCTATGCGATCTTCCTCGGCGGCCTGGCCTTCAATAACGCAGGCTTAGGCTATGTGCATGCCATGGCCCATCAGCTGGGCGGGGTGTATGATCTGCCGCACGGCGTATGTAATGCCATGCTGCTGCCTTACGTGGAGGAAGAGAATGCCAAGTATGTGCCGGAGAAGTTCAGAGCGATTGCCAGAGCGGCCGGTATGCAGACTGAAGGGCGCAGCGACAAGGAATGTGCGGATTACGTCATTGAGGCGATCAAGGCCCTGTCGAAGGAGGTTGGCATACCTGCCAAGCTGTCCGAGCTGGGTGTAGCGGAAGTAGATCTTGATCTGCTGGCTGAGAACGCTATGAAGGATGCCTGCGCGCCCGGTAATCCTTTTATTCCTGCCAAAGATGAAGTAATCGCGTTATTCCGCAAAATTCTGTAAATCACCTCCCATAGAATAGGAGATTCCCTATGACCTATCATATCGCCGTCGATATCGGCGCCTCCAGCGGACGGCTGGTGCTCGGACAGCTCGTGGACGGGAGCCTCCGTCTGGAGGAGATTCACCGTTTCAGCAATGGCTTCACGGAACAGGAAGGCTCCTGCTTCTGGGATATGGATTATTTATTGAATGAAATTATTAACGGTCTGCAGCAGGCGAATCTAAGAGGCATTCACAAATGCACCCTCGGCATTGATACCTGGGCGGTAGATTATGTGCTGCTGGATGCCGAAGGCAAGCGGATAAGCGGGGTCTATGCCTACCGTGACCACCGGACCGACGGGGTGATGGAAGAAGTCGGGCGGCTCCTTCCGCCAGAGAAGGTCTACGCCAAAACGGGTATTCAGCAGCTTACCTTCAATACGCTGTATCAGCTATATGCGCATGACCGGGAAGAGCTGAAGGCGGCCGATCAGATCCTGCTGGTGCCGGATTATCTGTACTACCGGCTCGGCGGACGTAAGATGAACGAGGTTACCAATGCATCCACGACACAGCTATTGAATCTTGCGACCCGTGAATACGATCCTGAGTTGCTGGAATTTCTGGGTCTGCGGCGTGAACAGTTCGCTCCGTTAACCGAGCCTGGGGAAGAGCTCGGCTTCATTACGCAGGAGCTGCGCGCGGAGTATGATCTGCCGGAGTGCCGCCTGATCTGCGTGGCTACGCATGACACAGCATCTGCGGTGCTCGGTGTGCCTGCTCAGAAGGACCGTGCGTCAGCCTATCTTAGCAGCGGAACCTGGTCTCTGCTGGGAGTAGAACTGGATCACCCGATCAATAACAGCAGAGCGATGGCCGCCAATTATACCAACGAGTGGGGCGCTTACGGGACTTACCGGTTCCTGAAGAATATTATGGGCCTCTGGCTGATTCAGGAAGTGCGCAGACTGGACGGTGGAAGATTTAGCTTCGCGGAACTGGCAGAGCAGGCCGGGGAATGCTCTGGCTTCCGCAGCCTGATTCCCTGCAATCATCCGCGGTTCCTTAAGCCCGGGGATATGATTCAGGAGATCCGGCGGGCCTGCCTGGAGAGCGGCCAGCCTGTGCCGCAGACTACGGGCGAGCTGGCCCGCTGTATCTTTGACAGTCTGGCATTATCCTACCGCAGTCATCTGGCTGAATTGGAAGATCTCACCGGGAAGCGTACCGAAGTGCTGCAGATTGTCGGCGGCGGCTCTAACAATGGGCTGCTGTGCCAGCTGACGGCGGATGTTACCGGCAGGGAAGTGCTGGCCGGACCGACCGAATCTACAGCCCTGGGTAATCTGGCTGTGCAGATGGTTGAGGCGGGCCGTATGGCAGATATCCATGAAGCCCGGCAGATCATCTCTCAGTCCTTCGCGATTCAGTCTTATCTTCCGCAGCCGGTTCCTCAGCTGGCGGAGCTGCTGGTCCGCTGGGAGCAGCTTCATCCGGGAGCGGATGTTCACAATACGTATTAGGAGGCAACAGCATGGATCAGAGCATCATTAACAGCTACAACGAAGCCAAGAAATTATATGCAGCCCATGGGATTCATACGGATGAGGTACTGGAGAAGCTGGGGCAGATCAAAGTATCGCTGCACTGCTGGCAGGGCGATGATGTACGGGGCTTCCTGTTCAAGGATAAAGAGCTGAGCGGCGGTATTGCCGTGACCGGCAGCTACCCCGGCCGGGCCGGTACACCGGATGAGCTGCGTCAGGATCTGGAGAAGGCCCTCTCGCTGATTCCCGGCAAGCATAAGGTCAATCTGCATGCGATCTATGCCGATACGAAGGAGCAGGTGGATCTGGATGAGCTCGCGCCGCGCCATTTCACGAATTGGGTGGAATGGGCCAAGGAGCAGGGCTTAGGCCTTGATTTCAATCCGACCTGCTTCTCGCATCCGAAGGCGGCGGACGGGTTCACCCTGAGCCATGCGGACGAAGAGATCCGGAGCTTCTGGATTAAGCATTGCAAGGCTTCCCGCAGCATTGCCGAGCATTTCGGGCGCGAGCTGGGCCAGCCGTGTGTGACGAATTTCTGGGTGCCTGACGGATACAAGGATACTCCGGTAGACCGGCTGGCACCGCGCATGCGACTGAAGGAATCGCTGGATGAAATCTTCAGCGAGGAGATGGATCCGCAGTATACTATCGATGCCGTGGAGAGCAAGCTGTTCGGCATCGGCTCGGAGAGCTACGTGGTCGGATCACATGAGTTCTACATGGGCTACGCCCTTACACGCGGCAAGGCAATCTGCCTGGATGCCGGGCATTTCCATCCGACGGAAGTGATCTCGAACAAGCTCAGCTCCATCCTGATGTTCAGCGAGCAGCTGCTGCTGCATGTCAGCAGACCGGTCCGCTGGGATAGCGATCATGTGGTAACGATGGACGATGAGCTGCTGGAGATTGCCCGCGAGCTGGTTCGCGGGGATCTGCTGCCGCGTACGCATATCGGGCTCGACTTCTTCGACGGCAGTATCAATCATCTGGCAGCTTGGGTAATCGGCACGCGCAATACGATCAAGGCGCTGCTGCGCGCTATGCTGGAGCCGGTAGAGGAGCTTCGGGACATTGAACGGGCCGGAGATTACACCTCACGGCTGGCCCTGGTGGAAGAATTCAAGTCCTACCCGTTCGGTGCTGTCTGGGATTACTACTGCGCTTCGCAGGGGACCCCGGTCCGCGAGCAATGGCTGGCTGAAGTGAAGCGCTATGAACAGGATGTATTGGCTTTAAGATAAGATTAGGCTGCTGAAATTACAATGACTGCTGAAATAATAAATAACAAGTACCCGCACGCTTAGGGTGCATATAGAAGGAGAGAACATATGAGTACTTCCGTAATTGAATCCAAAGGGTATATCTCCGGCGTCACGGCGCCTTTTATCGAGGAAATGTCTGAAATTACCCATCACATGTGGTCCTTGGGCTGGGATGAGCTGAATGGGGGCAATGTCAGTTACCTCCTGGATGAAGAAGAGGTAGCCAAGTATATCAATATCCGCGAGCCGCTGCGCACGATCAGCCTTACCTTCCCTGTAGCCGAGCTGGCGGGCAAATACTTCATTGTTACCGGATCAGGCAAGTATTTCCGTAATGTGATCAAGGACCCGGAGGCCAATCTGGGTGTGCTGCGTGTCAGCAGCAGCGGCGAGAGTGTAGAGGTGTTATGGGGATTGCGTAATGGCGCTGTTCCGACCAGTGAGCTGGCTTCCCACTTCATGAGCCATATCGAACGGCTGAAGGTAGATCCGGCGCACCGGATTGTGCTGCATACCCATGCAACGAATGTAATTGCCATGACCTTCACCCATGATCTGGATGAGCTGAAATTCACCAAGACGCTGTGGGAGATGTGCACGGAATGTCTGGTGGTCTTCCCGGATGGCGTCAGCGTCATTCCCTGGATGGTGCCGGGGAGCAGCGAGATCGGCCGGGCTACCGCGGATAAAATGAAGGAGTACCGCGTAGTCATCTGGCCGCAGCATGGGATCTTTGTGACCGGGGCGACGATGGATGCCACCTTCGGACTGGTTGAAACGATTGAAAAGGCCGCGATTGTCTATAACCTGATCGGCGGAAGAGAGATTCGGCAGAAGATCACTGATCAGCAGCTGGCAGATCTGGCCGCAGCCTTCCGGGTGACTCCAAAAGCCGGAGTGCTGGACTTATAAGACTTATCGAACCGCTTAGACTGGCAGTCATTTGCATTTGCCGCCGGGAAGCGTCATACTATGCTTACTTAAAGTAATCATCAAGTAATCATCGTATGAAATGGAGGCTAGTGAATTATGAATGCTGCTGCATTGTTTGAACCTTTTGAATACGGGGGCTTGTCTCTCAGTAACCGTGTGGTGATGGCCCCGATGACCCGGGTGTATTCTCCCGGAGGCGTACCTGGTCCTGAGGTGGCGGCGTATTACCGCCGGCGCGCGGAAGGCGGGGTGGGCCTGATCATTACCGAAGGCACAGCCATCGATCATCCGGCGGCAGTCAGCCATCAGGATATCCCGAACTTCCATGGCGAAGCCGCTCTGGAGGGATGGGCGCAGGTCGTGCGCGAGGTGCATGCCGCCGGAGGCAAGATTATGCCCCAGCTCTGGCATGTCGGCATGGCCCGTAAGATCGGTGAGGAGCCTAACGCTTCGGCGCTGCCGATTGGCCCGTCCGGGCTGAATCTGGCCGGTGAGCAGGTGACGGAGCCGATGACGAAGAGCGAGATTCAGGCCATCGTCAGTGCCTTCGCCAAGGCAGCGAAGGCTGCCAAAGCCATCGGCTTCGACGGCATAGAGCTGCACGGCGCCCACGGCTATCTGATCGACCAGTTCTTCTGGGAGAAGACCAACCGCCGCACCGATGAATACGGCGGTGATCTGGAGGCGCGCACCACCTTCGCGGTGGAAGTGGTCGATGCCTGCCGCCGCGCGGTAGGACCGGATTTCCCGATTGTACTCCGCTTCTCGCAGTGGAAGGCCGGGGCCTATGATGCTAAGCTGGCCGAGTCTCCCGAAGACCTGACCCGCTTCCTGACCCCGCTCAGCAATGCTGGTGTGGATATCTTCCACTGCTCGACCCGGCGGTTCTGGGAGCCGGAATTCGCAGGCTCGGAGCTTAACCTGGCAGGCTGGACGAAGAAGATCACGGGCAAGCCTGCCATTACAGTAGGTTCTGTGGGATTGGATAGTGCGTTCACCAGTGCGGTCACGGAGAAGGACCAGGACGACAACATCGACCGTCTGCTGGAACGCCTGGAGAAGGGCGAATTCGATCTTGTAGCAGTAGGCCGGGCGCTGATCAGCGATCCCGCATGGCCTGCCAAAGTGCAGGCGGGCAAGATTAACGAGATTATTCCGTTCACCTCGGAGTCTACCAAGACATTGTTTTAATCAATAGAGCTTGATCTGTAACACCCTGTGCCAAGCCATTAGGTTAGACTTCAAGTCTATCCGCTCATGGCTGCCCGCATGGGGTGTTTTTTTGCGGGTGAATCTTTGAAGATGTACTGATTATGACTATTTCTTATAATAATGCCAATTTGCCAACACTCTTCTGTTTTCTCTCGAATATTGCTATTAATATAGCTTGATTTAGGTTGAGAGGGGAGCTGGAAATGGCAATTTTATCAACAGGACCGATTGAGAATAATATTGCAAGCAATACGGGGACCCGCCCGACGCAAAGGGTAACACTCAAAATAGACGGCCGCAATATAACCGGATTCTTCGATATCCTTATTTCGGGTTATACCCTGAACGGCATACGCACCTTATATGTGCAGGAGGAGATCAGTGTGGCCCCCTCCCAAGTGGTTACCAAAATTTACTATGCAGACTTGGATGCTTTTGAATTCGTGTTCAACACGACAGGAACGGCGGTCTCCGAAGCGCAGGTGTCCCTATGGGGCCAAAATACCAGCGGGCAGTTGGTGACAGCACACCGGCTGGTCTCGCAGGAGTTGCTGGGAGAAGAGGCAACAGGAGTCACCGGAGCTACCGGAGTAACGGGAGTAACGGGGGCGACGGGAGTAACGGGGGCGACGGGAGTAACGGGGGCGACGGGAGTAACGGGAGCCACGGGTGCGACGGGAGTAACGGGTGCAACTGGAGTGACGGGTGCAACGGGAGTGACGGGTGCAACTGGAGCAACGGGAGTGACGGGAGTAACGGGTGTGACGGGAGCGACGGGCGTATTGGCGTCATCTTATGCCTATATTTTCAATACGGGGGCCCAGACCGTGGCTACGGAAGCAGATGTTACTTTTGACAGCAATGAGAGTCTTGTCGGCTTCTCGCATACCCCTAATACAGCTCAGATTAATGTTGAGAATGCAGGAGATTATGCGGTAATCTATATTGTCACCGCAGTGGAACCGAATCAGTTCACGTTGTATCTGAACGGTGCACCTGTTGGTGGCAGTGTCTATGGTTCAGGAGCGGGAACACAGCCTAACCCCGGGATGGTGATTATCTCTGTAGTCCCCGGCGATGTAATCACTTTAAGGAACCATTCCAGTGCCGCTGCAATCAATTTACAGACCTTAGCCGGAGGAACGCAGATCAACTCCAACGCATCGATTTTGATCTATAGGCTTGGGGATTAGGACGTCCGGTGGCAAGCTGGTTGTAATAAATAAGTCCGGGACCTTACATTTAAGTCCGGGCTTTTTTGTCGTATTTTTTGTCGTATAGGAGATTATATTATCCCTCTGTTGTGGATAAGGGGGCATAGCGTGGGGAGAAGCACTCTTTGGATGATCCGGAGGCCGCATGAGTATATGAAGAGCTCAGAATGTATGCGAAAAACAGCATACATTTGCTGGCGCGTAGGCTGGTGGCCCGAATGTATGCGAAAAACAGCATACATTTGCTGTCGCGCAGGCTTGTGGCCCGAATGTATGCGGAAAATAGCATACATTTGCTGTCGCGCAGGCAGGTGGCCCGAATGTATGCGAAAAACAGCATACATTTGCTGTCGCGCAGGCTTGTGGCCCGAATGTATGCGGAAAACAGCATACATTTGCTGTCGCGCAGGCAGGTGGCCCGAATGTATGCGGAAAACGGCATACATTTGCTGGCGCGCAGGTAATCTCATCCACCCGAAGGGTGATTTTGTTGCGCTGGAGATACTCCTGAGTTGCGTGCCTCACATTGAAGCTCTAAGCAATGAAGTTATTTTAAATCTGGGGATTTTCCGATCGTACTCCGCTTCTCGTAGTGGAAGGGCAGGGCCTACGACGCTAAGCTGGAGGAGACGCTGGAGTATCTGGCCCGTTTCCTGACCCCGCTCAACAATACCGGGGTAGATATCTTCGCATTTACCAGTGCGGTTATGGAGAAGAATGAGGACGATAACATCGACCGTCTGCTGGAACGCCTGGAGAAGGGCGTATTCGATCTGGTAGCAGTAGGCCGGGCGCTGATCAGCGATCCCGCATGGCCTGCCAAAGTGCAGACAGGCAAGACGGATGAGATTATTCCGTTCATCTCCGCGGCGACCAAGACTTTGTACTAATAGATAGAGGTCAACACTACCACCCAGTGCACCCGTCATCAGCCTGTTCGCTGATGCCTTCGGGCATGGGGTGTTCTTTTTTGTCCGGGAAGCCTGATATCTTATCCGTTCGTTATCCCGGCCCTAGGCGGAAATTCTTCTCGCAAACGGCCTTCGCCTTATCCCCTCTGGATTTGTGAGTTGCGACTACCTCTCCGTCATACAGAATGGTGCAGCTGATCCAAGTGGCCGCTTCATCTTTTTCTGCCTGCACCTTGGTGGAATTCAGCGGGATGAAGGTGTCCTTGGGGACGTTAAATTCCTCTCGATATGGAAGTTCAATCGTATCCAGGTATACACTCTCCGGGTGCTTCCGGGCGTCGATGTCCACCTCCAGATTAACTGCCGAATCGCTGTCACTTTCAATCAGCACCTCTACACGTATGGCACCTGCATCCGGTTCAGCCTGTACTGGGGAGGGCTCAGCGACCATTCCATCCTTGGATTCTTGTGATATTCCGCAGGCCGATAATAGAAGCAGTACACTGGCCAGCAGGGCAGTCCTTCCTATTTTCCTGATCATCATCTCTATTTGTTTAGCTTTATTCATGCCGGTTCTCCTCTCTATGTCCAAGATAATATCCGATCATCTCATCTATAAAAGACATCATTGCGCGATCCATGCCCATTACGACAGGCTCTGCCCCGTCAGCGGGTCTAATCTGCTCCCAATACTTATCCAGCAGCTTGGCATCACCCTCGAATAGCTCCAGTGCCTTGTCGTACAACCGGCCCGCCAGAGCCTGAGCTTCAGAAGAATAGGGAGAGGAGGACATCATATCTGCTGCCTGTCCCATAATGTCTACAAGCTCCTCCAATCGCTGGTTGCTGCTGCCAAGCACAGGGAGATGCTGAAGAATCCAGGTTTCCTTAACCGTAAAGGGGGAGTCCTCCGTGAATTCGGCAGGTATGATTTCTCCGCTCAAAGGGCGGTTATTCATGGCACTAATGATGTGCGTCAGATCCTGCAAATTCTCCGTTCCCTTGAGCCGGATGGCATGAATGGTTGACCGGAGATAATACTGCTTGCGGCTTAGCTCTTCCTTCTTCTGTTCTATCAGCTCTATCTGCTCGTTTAATGAAGCGATCCAATGATCATCTTCTTGCGCAGAATGCTTATTCTCCAATAGCCCTTTAATCTTTTCTAAGGTATAGCCAATCGATTTCAGTAAAAGAATTTTTTGCAGCCGAAGGATGGCTTGATTATCATAATAGCGATATCCGTTCTCTGAGATATGTGCGGGTTGCAGCAATTCAATTTGTTCATAATGATACAGGGTTCTTTTGCTGATATTTGCGGTCTTCGCCAACTCCCCAATGCGGATCATAGTTACGTTCCCTCCTCAACAACACTATAAACGATAACGTATACGTTATAGTAAAGCTTTTAAATCCAACTTGACCCCGGACATAGAATGGTATCTATTGGGATTCTTATGATATAATTTTACACTAGAAAAGCTCTGAAAATACGGGGACATCAGCAGAGGATGTGTTAGTAGCATGGCGAAGGGGAGTAAGGATTACGGGCAGTATTTCGATTTCACGGATGCCAAGATCATCAGCGAGACTGAAGGCAAGACCACCTACCGGATCAAAGGCAGAAACGTACAGATCAACAGCCAGCCCGATTACAAGGAAGGCAAGCGGCGGGGCAAGGAAGAGATTGAAGTGCTGTATCATTTCGACATTCCGCCGGAGATGGCAGATTTCGGCGCAGGCAAGAGCTATCATATTACCACCTACGGCTGCCAGATGAATGAGCATGACACGGAGACGATGAAGGGAATGCTGGAGCAGCTCGGTTACCGGGCGGCTGAAGACCGCAGCGAAGCTGATATTATACTACTTAATACATGTGCGATCCGCGAGAATGCGGAGGATAAGGTATTCGGAGAGCTGGGCCATCTCAAAACACTGAAGCTCGAGAAGCCCGGCCTGCTCCTGGGGATCTGCGGCTGTATGTCCCAGGAGGAGGGCGTGGTCAACCGGATCATGAGCCGGTACGGCTTCGTGGATCTGATCTTTGGCACACATAACATCCACCGCCTGCCGGAGCTGATTAAGGAAGCGGTGTTCAGCCGCGAGCTGGTCATAGAGGTCTGGTCCAAGGAGGGCGACATCATTGAGAATCTGCCGAAGAAGCGGGAGGGTCTGCGCGCCTGGGTGAATATTATGTACGGCTGCGACAAGTTCTGTACCTACTGTATTGTGCCGTTCACCCGGGGGAAGGAGCGGAGCAGACGTCCGGAGGATGTCATTGCCGAGGTGCGGGAGCTGGCCCACCAGGGCTTCAAGGAAGTAACGCTGCTGGGGCAGAACGTGAACGCCTACGGCAAGGATTTTACGGACATTGATTATACCTTCGGCGACCTGATGGACGACATGCGGGGGATTGATATTCCGCGTATCCGGTTCATGACCTCGCATCCGCGTGATTTTGACGAACGATTAATTCATGTGCTGGGCAAAGGCGGTAATCTGGTGGAGCATATCCATCTGCCGGTGCAGTCAGGAAGTACAGCCGTGCTAAAGCGGATGAGCCGCAAATATACCCGGGAAGCCTATCTGGAGCTGGTCCGTAAGATTAAGGCAGGCGTGCCGGATGCGGTGCTGACTACCGATATTATCGTCGGCTTCCCCGGTGAGACGGAGGAGCAGTTCGAGGAGACACTGTCCCTGGTGCGCGAAGTAGGGTATGATATGGCGTATACCTTCATTTATTCTCCGCGCGAAGGGACTCCGGCAGCCGGGATGGACGATAATGTTCCGTCAGAGGTTAAGAGCGCGCGTCTCCAGCGTCTGAATGATCTGATCAAGGAGCAGAGCCGTCTGGGGAATGAGCGGATGCTGGGCCGGCGGGTGGAGGTATTGGTGGAAGGTACGAGCAAGAATAATGCCCGGATGCTGGCCGGACGTACCCGTGACAGTAAGCTGGTGCATTTTGAAGGCCCGTCCTCCCTGATCGGCACACTGGTGCAGGTGAGCATTACCGGCGCGAAGACTTGGTACATCCAGGGGGACTATCAGGCGGAAGCCGCAGCGGTCCTCTAATTATAGAGAAATGAGGCGAGAAGAATGAGCCAGGAAGAAGCACGACTGAATGAATATGGCATGCAGACCCACAATACCCGGGATTTAATTGTCCGTGAAGATATTATGGGCAAGGCGAAGGACTTGGCTGCACTCATCTCCACCAGTGAGGAGGTCCGCCATTTCCAGCAGGCCGAGCAGAAGATTCTGAATCACGAGCGTGTGCAGGGACTCATTGCTACGATTAAGAAGAAGCAGAAGGAGATCGTGGCGTTCGAGAGCTTCAAGAACCAGGCGATGGTCGCGAAGATTGAACGTGAGATTGAAGAGCTGCAGGATGAAATCGACAGTATCCCGGTCGTGAACGAGTTCCAGCAGAGCCAGAGCGACATCAATTATCTGCTGCAGATGGTGATTTCAGTGATCAGGGATACCGTTTCGGATAAAATCAATGTGGAAGCAGGCACTGAAGCGCCGCCCTCTACATGCGGAGATTAATGCAGAACACCCCGGGGGCGGATGTGAATCCGTCCCTTTTTACATAGTCAGCGGGCCGGCTCCGGTTGATTTTGGGCGGACAGGTTTGGTACATTAAAAGATACGAACAACAAACAATAGCTGCGGCAAAGGATGATCTATAGTGACTGAGAACGCGGAACAAACCTATAACGCCAAGAAGTACCGCACTCCGGATGGCGTTCCGGCGGATATTGTCATGTTTACACTGACCAAGCGCGAGCGGAAGACCGTCACGAAGACGCTGCCGCTGCGCGAGCTGAAGGTGATGCTGGTCCGGCGCAAAAAATGGCCGTGTGCGGGCATGTGGGCCCTGCCGGGCGGCTTTTGCCAGGAGGATGAATCGATCTATGATGCCGCTACGCGCGAGCTGAAGGAAGAGACCGGCGTGGACGGCGGGCATTTGGAATATCTCGGCGTCTACAGCCAGCCGGGCCGGGATCCGCGCGGCTGGATTATCAGCCATGCCTTCTTTGCACTGGTGGAAGAGTGGATGCTGGAGCAGCGGCAGGCCTCGGATGATGCAGGCGAGGTGGGCCTGTTCACACTGCAGGAAGCGCTGGAGGAGCTGGAGCTGGCTTTTGACCACCATGATATTATTACCGATGCCTACCTGCGGATTCAGCAGCAGATGCTGCAGACGACGATTGCCCGGCAGTTTCTGCCGCGCCATTTCACGCTGAGCGAGCTGTACCAGGTGATTCAGACGGTGGTGCCGGAATTCAAAGAACCGAATTTTATCCGCAAAATTACGTCAACACGCAGCCGTCAGGGTATATTAAAAGAAGTGAGCGATGAAGCGGGGAATCCGCTCAGCTCCAATCAATACTCCCAGCGCCCGGCACAGCTCTATATGTTCACGGACCATGAGCCGTTATTATCCATTTATACGTAAGCTGCCGGGAAGTGCAGGCCCATTAACCTTTTAGGAGGCTATCCTACCATGAGAGCACTGATTGTAATTGATTTCACGAATGATTTCGTTGACGGGAACCTGCCTGTCGGCCAGCCCGGCATCGATATTGCACCCCGAGTCAGTGAACTGACGGAGCAATTCGTGCGCAGCGGGGACTATGTGGTGATGGCTGTAGATCTGCATGAAGCCGATGACCCGTACCACCCGGAGACCAAGCTGTTTCCGCCGCATAATCTGCGGGGAAGCGAGGGGCGTGAGCTGTACGGCAGCCTGAAGGCTGTCTACGAGGCGAACCGGGAAGCCATCTATTGGATGGATAAAACGCGTTACAGCGCCTTCTGCGGCACGGATCTTGCGCTGAAGCTGCGTGAGCGGGGCATTACCGAGGTGCATCTGATCGGGGTATGTACGGATATCTGTGTGCTGCATACGGCAGTGGATGCCTACAACCACGGCTTCGGGATTACGGTGCATGAGGATGCCGTAGCCAGCTTCAACCCGGACGGCCACGTGTGGGCGCTTGGACACTTCCGCGGCAGTCTTGGCGCGAAGGTTGTCACAAATACAACAGTGTAACGACTAGGAGATGAGGACTTGAGGAGAGAACTTGCTCTACATACAGACAAATACCAGATCAATATGATGTATGCCCATTGGATGAATGGTACACACAAGCGCCGGGCGGTGTTCGAAGCCTACTTCCGCAAGCTGCCGTTCGGCAACGGGTTCGCTGTGTTCGCCGGGCTGGAGCGGATCGCCCAGTACATCGCGGAGCTGCGGTTCACGGAAGAAGATATCCGTTACCTGTCAGAGCAGGAAGAGAACTATGCGCCGGCCTTCCTGGAGGAGCTGCTGCAGTTCCATTTCCAGGGCAGTCTCCATTCCATGAAGGAAGGGGCCCTTGTGTTCCAGGATGAACCGCTGATCAGGGTCGAAGGCACGATTATGGAGGCGCAGCTTGTCGAGACTGCGATCCTGAACTTCATGAACTATCAGACACTGATTGCTACCAAGGCGTCACGGATCAAGCAGGTGGCCCCGAGTGATACGCTGCTGGAGTTCGGAACGCGCCGCGCGCAGGAAGCGGATGCCGCAGTCTGGGGCGCTCGCGCCGCTTATGTCGGCGGCTTCCATGCGACTTCTAACATGCTGGCCGGCAAAAAGTTCGGCATCCCTACGAAGGGCACCCATGCCCATTCCTGGGTGCAGAGCTTCCCGAGCGAGCAGGAGGCGTTCGACGCCTACGCGCGAGTAATGCCGGACGGCGTGACGCTGCTGGTGGATACCTTCGATACCTTGCGCAGCGGTGTGCCGAATGCGATCAACACGGCGAAGAAGCTGGAAGCGCAGGGCAAACGGATGAACGGCATCCGGCTGGACAGCGGTGACCTTGCTTATCTGTCCCGCAAGGCACGCGAGATGCTTGATGAAGCCGGGCTGCAGTATGTGAAGATTGTGGCCTCCAACGATCTGGATGAGAACACCATCATGAACTTGAAGTCACAAGGGGCGGCAATTGACACATGGGGGGTCGGAACCCAACTGATTACCGCTTCGGATCAGCCTTCACTGGGCGGCGTCTACAAGCTGGTCGAGATTGAAGCGCCTAGCGGCGAGATGATCCCTACGATCAAGATCTCTTCCAATCCCGAGAAGGTATCTACGCCCGGCAAAAAGGAAGTCTACCGCATTATCGGGCAAAACGGCAAGGCGCTGGCTGATTATATCAGCTCCGCCGATGAGCCTGCACCCCGCAGCGGTGTCCGGCTGAAGCTGTTCAACCCGCTGCATCCTTATATGAAGAAGCATGTGGAGCGTTACGACGCGGTGCGGATGCTGGAGCCGATTGTGGTGAACGGATTCCAGGTCTATACTCTGCCGGAGTTGGCGGAGATCCGCCGTTACCATGAGGAGCAGCTCGACCTCTTCTGGCCGGAGTACCTGCGCAAGCTGAACCCGGAAGTCTTCCGCGTGAATCTCAGCGAACAGCTATGGAACCGCAAGCAGCAGCTGATTGCGGAGCACATGATTACAGATGTAGAATAGAACCTGGTATGAATTTCATTAGAACCGGAATATAGTCAGCCCTCTCAGGCCTGCCGTGTGAACTCGGCGGTAGGCCTGAGAGGGCTTTTCGTGTGAGCGACCATCTGCTCATTGACAGCAAGTCTCTGAAATCATATATTAAATATGTTAGGTTTTACAGATTTGGAAGAAAGATACCTGATTTTGCAACGAAAGTATAAGCGCTTTAAAATTCGTCCTCAAGCTCATGATAACCGCTACGCTATCTACTGTAGCCGCCACACTCGAAGGAGGAGGTGAGCTTTTCCGCAGTTGTCTGTTCACTTAACCAGCAAATCTATACGGCATCTACCAAACTTATGAGGAGTGATAGAGTTATGAACAAACCAGCGAGGCGCAAGCTGCATTTGACAAGTCTGATGCTTTTATGTGTGGCCATGTTCATCCTGCCTGCCGGGTCCGCCTTCGCAGCAGTCAACAAGCCGTTCCCGCAGCACACAACCTACACGAGCGGAACCATCAAGCCGAACAATGTCACGCAGACAGTCATGGATAACGCTGTTAAGTCCAAATGGGACGCATGGAAAGGCGCATACCTCAAACCGGCTGGCACCGGCAAGTATTATGTGAAATATAATTCAGCCGGGGAGACCGTATCGGAAGCTCAGGGCTACGGGATGCTGTTCACCGTCCTGATGGCCGGCTATGACGCTAACGCGCAGAACTATTATAATGGACTCTATAATTATTACACCGCACACCCGAGCTCTATTAATCCTTACCTGATGTCCTGGAAGCAGAACAGCAGCTTCCAGAATGTCGAAGGCCAGAATTCGGCTACAGACGGCGACATGGATATTGCCTACTCCCTGCTGCTCGCCCACAAGCAATGGGGAAGCAGCGGAACCGTTAACTACTTGCAGGCTGCGACCAATATCATCAATGCCATCATGAATAATGACATCAATCAGTCCCAGTGGACGATCCGTCTCGGAGACTGGGCGACCAGCGGCTCCTATAACACAGCCACCCGACCTTCAGATTTCATGGTGAATCATTTCAAAGCCTTCCAGGCCGCTACCGGGGATGCCCGCTGGCAGAATGTAACGAACAAGACCTACACCTTAATCAACAGCCTCTATACGGGTTATAGCTCTGCAACCGGTCTGCTTCCTGACTTCGTAGTCTATTCTAACAATACCTATAAGCCTGCTGCGGCGAATTTCCTGGAATCTCAGCGTGACGGGGATTACAACTATAATTCCTGCCGGGTGCCATGGCGGATTACCACCGATTATCTGCTCACCGGTGATAACCGCGCTTTATCCCAGCTGAACCAGCTCAACACCTGGATTAAGGCCAAGACAGGAGGCACGCCGGGCAATATCAAGGATGGCTACAAGCTGGACGGAACCACCTTTGGCAGCTACAACAGCGGAGCCTTTTACGGCCCCTTCGGTGTAGGCGCAATGACCTCATCCGCGAACCAGAGCTGGCTGAACTCCCTCTGGAGCCATACGGCGAACAGCGCAGCAGAGGACTATTATGAAGACAGCCTCAAGCTGTTCTCGATGATTGTCATGTCAGGCAACTGGTGGGCTTACTAAGCGTTCCCTGGCAGCTTCCCGGTGTAAACTGGTGAAGCTGCTTTTTTTAATTGATTGCGTGCCCAGAGGCACGCATTATCTAGTTGGTGAAAGTCCAACCAAAGGAGGGACCAAGCCACCTTTGTAGCTAGGATGCTTGCGCATGGCGAAATCTGTGCGTAAAAGCGCATCGACAAAAGTACCGGTCAGAGACTGGGCGAGCAACAATCCAGGCCGCAACATGAAGTGAATCTTGCCGCGTCGTCAAAAAGGCCCTGCGAAGGGGATGAGAGGATGCCGAGTCTCGAATCAATAGACGAAGGCCAAGGAAACTGTACAGAACTTGGAACAGCAGTGAAGAATCCTCCGGCGTATAGGGAACGGCATGGATTGAAAGATAATGCAGTGAACTGGGGAGACCCTCCCCCACACGGAAGAAAAAAAAAGAAAAAAAAAGAAAAAAGAAAAAAAAGAAAAAAATTTTTTTTAGGAACCCGTAAAGAGACGCTCTATAAGTCCAGAAGACGAAATGAACCGTCTGTGGGAAGGGAGTCCGAGGGGCTTATAGTACCGAAGAACCTAAGGACAACATAACCTTAGGGAGGGAAGGAGCCCTGCTTTGTTTACGCTTTTGGAGGAGGTACGAGTGAGTGAATGCCAAGCGGCTAACGACACCCAAGGAAAAAGTTCAAGAACTCCAAGAAAAGCTAGGTCATGCGGCCAAGGAGAACAACAAGCGTAAATTCCACGCCTTGTATGACAAAGTCTACCGGTGGGATGTGCTAGGCGAAGCCTGGAAACGGGTGAAAGCGAATAAGGGAGCTGCGGGAGTGGATGCCGTGACGCTCGCAGATATTGAAGAACAAGGAGAAACAAGATTCCTCAAGGAATGCGAGCGAGAACTGAAAGAAGGCAGCTACCATCCGCAGCCCGTACGTCGGCACTATATCCCAAAGAAAGACGGGAAGCCAAGACCGCTAGGCATCCCTACCGTGCGTGACCGAGTCCTACAGATGGCAACGAAACTGGTGATTGAACCCATCTTTGAAGCCGATTTTAAAGAAGTCTCCTTCGGATTTCGTCCGAAACGAAGTGCGAAAGGAGCGTTGGAGCGAATCCGTAAAGCCTGCAACCGCAAAGGAAATTGGATAGTCGACATCGATATCCAAGGCTACTTCGACAATATCAATCAGGAGAAGCTCATGAAGTTAATACAAATGCGTATCAATGACAGGCGGATCTTGAAGCTGATACGGAAGTGGCTACATGCGGGAGTGATGGAAGAAGGAAACGTACGGCGCTCCGATTTAGGGACACCCCAAGGTGGCGTGATTTCGCCACTGCTGGCGAATATCTATTTGAACTACTTTGATTGGTTATGGGAGAAACACGGAAGTGGGCTGGGAGAACTGACGAGGTATGCAGACGACTTCGTTGTGGTCTGTAAAACCAAAAAGGATGCGGAACATGCGTATGAACTCATCCGCAACATTATGGAACGTCTGGAACTCACGCTACATCCGACCAAAACCCGCATTGTAGGTCTGTGGACAGGAGACGAAGGCTTCGACTTCTTAGGAATGCACCACCGAAAAACGAAAGCAGAAACCTCTCAAGGGAAGGTGTACTATACCACACAGCAGTGGCTAACGAAGAAGGCAGAGGAACGTATCCGGGGCGTGGTCAAAGACCGATTAGCACCACCCGGCATGCGCTGGAAATCGTTTGAGGAACACGTGGAATGGCTCAATCCCAAGATACAGGGATGGAGAAATTATTATTACACGAAGTATAGCCAAAAGAGGTTAGCGAAGCTGGATTGGTATATTCTGCAGCGATTCACCCGGTGGTATGCAAAGAAGAGAAATCGGAGGAGATGGATGAGTTCATTCCCGGAGGTCAAGTATATGGCCAATAAGTGCGGACTAAAAACGCTATTGTAATCTGCATGCCCATGAATGACAAACATCGGAAAGCCGTATGAGGGAAAACCTCACGTACGGTTTGATGAGGAGGGGCTGGGTTACTCCAGCCCTTTACTCTAGAGGAAATTATGATTTACGTCCGATATGGATAAGTTGTGCATAAAGTTGGGGGGGGAAGTGTCTTGGAGAATCGGCAGGATGACTATATTCTGGATCAGTAATAGGAATGACTTCGCTGATTTCACCGAACAGCCGGATATGGTCGAAAAACCGACCACATTCGGTGCGGCAGAGGTGTGTGGGCCTGATATGGTCGAAAAACCGACCACATTCGGTGCGGCGGAGGCGTGTGGGCCTGATATGGTCGAAAAACCGACTACATTCGGTGCGGCAGAGGTGTGTGGGCCGGATATGGTCGAAAAACCGACTACAATGGGGATGCCGAGGCATTTTGTTCTGGGATTATGGAGAAGATTATCACTCTAGCAGTACTGGTTATAAATGGCTTGTTTTCTTGAGACGTTTATATTATGTCTACATCTGTCAGACTTTGTCCCTACATTGAATATGCATGATTAGAGGGATATGACATAATGTGATATTTAATTCAATAATATAACAAATAATAACAAAATAATCTTCGGTAAATATCTATCATTTGACATCTTATGGACTATATTAAAAATATAGGGGTAGATGTATTATTTAAGATGTAATCGGCCGATTAACAATGGTTGGAAAGGCGGAAGAATTGTGAAAATTAAAAAGTTCCTGTCTGTTCTTCTTATCTCTGCTGTCGTTTTGATTCCATCGGCTTCCGCATTTGCCGAAGAAAATAGTCAGGTATCTGAAGTCCGGCCAATGGTAGTTGGAATTGGAGATACCCAGTCCACTGCAATAAGTTTATTATTAAATGGAGAAGGTGGAGTATTAGGCGGGGTTATTTACGATCTCTTTATTCAAAATTCCACAGAAAAAGATTGGTTTAAATGGACTAATACTACTTCTACTTATAAAAGAGTATATGCGACTGTAGGAGGTTTTACTGGGAACGGACCGACAAGAGCTGGTTATAAAATTAATTATAATAATGGTTTTGGTGAAACCCAATTGTTTTATACAGAAAAGGCGGGTACAACAGAATCACAAACCTTTGGTAACATTTTTGTGCCACCAGGTGCAACAGTATATATCGTTGTAGATGCTCCGAATTTTAGTTCACCACCTGCTTACCATTTGAATTTTTCTGCATACGAAGTACTCTAATATGAGCTGAATATTTAATAGGGCTGTCCCAATGGGATAGCCCTCTGTTTTTAAGTGGGATCGAAGCGAGGACTTGGGTGGACGCTCCAAGGACAGACCGTTGTTCAAATGTACATAAATCAACTCTATCGAATAAAGTTATGTCTGCATAACTTGCGGACTAAAATCTGCCCACTGTTTTAATGGATCTACTTTATTTACTTTTCCCTACAGTAAACACAGTCCTAAAAGGGATGAAGATCATTGACGATGCTGCCGGTACTGTGCATCGCCCAAAATTTCTGTGATATTTTTAACATCTTAATTTTTAATTTTATTGCTAAATTAAGGATGACATCTCATCCACAGTTTGCTTGGGAGAGTGCGGGATTACACAGAATTTTCACATTTTGTCGTTTTCATGGAAGCTTTCCTTCTATTGAAATAACACCGCACTGTCGCGTATAAAGAAACCTGCATAAATCTATAAAGAACTGTGATTTCCTGAGCGTGGAAAATGCAAGATATGTCACTTCGCGGCTTGCAAAATCAAGTTACAATCGTTGAAAAAGTCAAAAGGATGTACTAAGAAAGGGGTTATGTCGGTGGTACAATTGCCAATAGTAAATGAACTGGGATTCTTTGAGATTCGTCTGGAATCCATTGGAGGCCTGGGCGCGAACCTGGCAGGTAAAATGCTGGCGGAAGCAGGAGTGGTCGGCGCAGGGCTGAACGGCGTCAGCTTCTCATCGTACGGTTCGGAGAAGAAGGGGTCTGCGGTTAAGGCTCACATCCGCTTCTGTGATATGGATACCCATATCCGCGATACTTCACCGGTCGAGCGTCCGCATGTTGTCGGCGTATTTCACGAAGCACTTGCCAAGACCGTTAATGTAACCAGCGGAATTCATGAACACAGCACCGTTCTTGTGAACTCGGCCAAGACGCCGGAAGAACTCAGAGAGCTGCTGAAGATGAAGGCCGGCACGATTGCGGTAATCGATGCTACCAGCATCGCACTCAAGGAGAAGAACCGTGTTAACATGGCCATGCTCGGAGCGCTGTTCCGGCTCTGCCCGTTCCTGGATACAGATATTATGAAGGGCGTCATTGAGAAGTCGCTCGGCAAAAAATATCCGCAGGCCGTCCAGTCGGCCATCACCACCTTTGAGCGCGGCTACAATGAAGTGAAATTCATGCAGTTCGAGCTGGCTGCCGGCGACAGCATGCCGGAATATGTCCGTTCTGATATCTCGGCTCTCGGTTACGAGACTCAGCCGATGGGCGGTACGATCACGAACCCGGGCAGCAGCTTCCTGAAGAATCTCAGCATCTCCCGTTCCGGTATGCTTCCGGCATTTGAGATCGAGTCCTGTATCAACTGTGCACAGTGTGACACGGTATGTCCTGACCAATGCTTCGTGTGGGAAGAGCGCCTGGACCGCAAGGGCCGTTCGCAGATGTTCCTGCTCGGTATTGACTACCAGTACTGTAAAGGCTGCCTGAAATGCATCGGTGCCTGCCCGACCTCGGCATTATCCAGCATGAGGGAGAAGGAAGGCTATGCGGACAGCCATGCCGTGAAGCATCAGTTCGATCTGGTAACTCCAGTCTAAAACCCGGAAGAAAGGTGGAATACATTGTGGCTATTGATTATGAAAAAGAACTAGGCTCCGCCAAGGTGGAGCAGAAATTCCTATACGAGTCCGGTAATGAAATGGCGGCCTATGCCGCGCATCAGATTAACTATCATGTCATGGGTTATTTCCCGATCTCCCCATCGACTGAGGTGGCTCAGTTCCTCGATACGATGAAAGCCAGCGGCCAGCACGATATTATGCTGGTACCGTCCGACGGCGAGCACAGCTCCGCCGGGATCTGCTACGGTGCTTCGACGGCAGGCGGCCGTGTGTTCAACGCAACCAGCGCTCAAGGGTACATGTTCATGCTGGAGCAATTGCCTGTACAAGCAGGTACGCGGATGCCGATGGTCATGAATCTAGTCTGCCGTTCGATCTCAGGACCGCTGAATATTCACGGAGATCACTCCGACCTGTATTTCGCCCTGAACACCGGCTGGCCGATCCTGATGTGCCGTGATCCGCAGTCGGTCTATGATATGAACCTGATGGCGCTGAAGCTGGCGGAACACGCCAAAGTCCGGCTGCCGGTGATGGTAGCCTCTGACGGTTACTTCACTTCGCACCAGAAGCGCCGGGTACAGGCTTTTGCCCACCGTGAGGATGTTCACAAGTTCGTTGGCGAACAACCGCCTGCAGGCTTCACCGATACCCTGGACCGCAATAATCCGGTCACTGTGGGACCTTACATGAATGAACCGGATTACATCAACAACCGCTATCAGCAATCCGTTGCGATGTACAATGCGGGTGAAGTCTTTGAAGAAATCGCCCAGGAATTCGCAGAGCTGACCGGACGCCATTATGAGATGATCGAGCAGTACCGGATGGAGGATGCCGATGTTGCTGTCTTCCTGATGAACTCGGCTTCGGAGATTATTAAGGACGTAGTCGATCAGCTCCGTGAGCAGGGAATCAAGGCAGGGGCAATCTCCCCGAACATGATCCGTCCGTTCCCGCAGAAGCAGATTGCTGAAGCACTGAAGCATGTCAAAGCCATTACTGTAGGTGACCGTGCCGATTCGGTTGGCGGACACGGCGGTAACATGGTGAACGAGATTAAGGCTGCACTGTTCACTTACGGCAATACAACGACTAAGGTGATCAGCCGGATCTACGGTCTGGGCGGTAAAGACTTCTATGCCGAAGACGGGCATCACTTCTTCCAGTTGGCTATGGATGCTGTTGTTGCGGACCGTGTAGAGATTCCGTTCGATTACTATGGCCATAATCCGGGAGCGCCGGAGAATGCGCCGAAGCGCCTCTTGAAGCCGATGGACTTCGATAAGCTGAAGACCGGCCTGATCACGGTAACCCGGAACGAAGAGACCGGCAAGCTGAGTGTCAGAGTTCCGCCGGTCCGTTCGCTGATGAAGAAGCCAAGACGCCTGTCTCCAGGACATGGGGCATGTCCGGGCTGCGGGATTTTCTCCGGGCTGGAGCTGTTCTTCAAAGGGATCGAAGGCGATATCGTAGCGCTCTACCACACCGGCTGCGCGATGGTAACGACTACCGGCTATCCGTATTCCTCCCATAAATCGACGTTCATCCACAATCTGTTCCAGAACGGCGCAGCTACGCTGTCCGGTGTGGTTGAGATGTTCTGGGAACGCAAACGCCGCGGTGAGCTTGACGGGCTGGGGCTGAAGGAAGACTTCACGTTCGTTATGGTTACCGGCGACGGCGGGATGGACATCGGGATGGGACCTGCGATCGGTGCAGCGCTGCGCGGCCACAAGATGATCATTGTGGAATATGATAACGAAGGATATATGAATACAGGGGCGCAGCAGTCCTATTCGACACCGCTCGGACACCGGACTTCCACCTCAAGCATCGGCAAAACCCAGCAGGGCAAGGTGACCCAGCACAAGGATACAGCGCAGATTATGGCGGCTACCAACATTCCTTATGTCTTCACCGGCTGTGAAGCTTATCCGCAGGATATGCTGAAGAAGGCGGCGAAGGCCCAGTGGTATGCGCAAAATGAAGGTCTGGTCTACGGCAAGATTCTCATTGCCTGTCCGTTGAACTGGATGAGCGACGACAAGGACGGCACAGATATCGTGTCCCTGGCTGTCGAATCCTGCTTCTTCCCGCTCTATGAAGTAGAGCAGGGAATTACGAGTATCACCTATAACCCGGAAGATAAGGACAAACGGATAGAAGTATCCGCCTGGCTGAAGACAATGGGCAAGACCCGCCATCTGCTGAAGCCGGAGAATGAACCGGCCCTGCGCAGCTTCGAGGGTGAAGTACAGCGCCGCTGGAGCCGCCTCAAGGCGAAGCATGAGCATCCAGACTTGTAAGGTGTAAGGTCTATTGGAGTCTTAGCATTCATAAGCAAGCAATAGCTAAAGTTAGTACCCGCCCGGCAGAGTCACTCTGCCGGGCTATTTTGCAGCTATAACTAGCCCGGAAGAATATTATAAAATAATTATGTAACATGATATAGTAACGAGGGGAAACCCAAATGAAAAAAAGTCGCTTCCAAGAAGCTGGCAACTCTATCGATGGGATAGTTCACCTACAATGAAAGGTTAGGCGGGAGTAACATGGCAACGGTATTCTTAATCATTATTTATCTGGCGTTCATCAGCCTGGGACTGCCGGATTCGATGCTTGGGTCAGCCTGGCCGATTATCCGGCTGGATTTCGGGGCGCCGGTTGAGCTGGCCGGACTGCTGTCGATGATAGTAGTCGCCGGGACGATTATCTCAAGCTTGGCCAGCAGTGTGGTGCTGAAGCGGCTCGGGACGGGGATGGTTACTTTTATCAGCGTGGCGGTAACCGCTCTGGCCCTGTTCGGCTTCTCTTATTCCTCTTCCGTCGTGTGGGTGGCTCTGCTGGCCTTGCCGCTGGGTCTGGGGGCCGGTTCGATTGATACAGGGTTGAATAATTATGTGGCGACTCATTACAAAGCGCATCATATGAGCTGGCTGCACTGTTTCTGGGGGATAGGGGCTATGCTGGGGCCGATTCTGATGTCGCGTTATATTGCGAATGGCGAGTCCTGGAGAACGGGATTTTTCGCGGTCAGCATGATTCAGTTCGCGTTAGTCGTGGTACTGTTCTTCAGTCTGCCGCTGTGGACAAAGGTAAGCAAACGGGGCGGCCAGCAGCCTGTAGAGAGGTCTGAGAAGTTAGATTCCCGGCCTCCGGCCGTTCCCGCTGAGGGTAAGGTGCTCCGCATCCCGGGCGTGAAGCTGGCGATGCTCACCTTCCTGTTCTATTGCGGAGTGGAAGCTACGGTGGGGCTATGGGGCAGCAGTTATCTGGTGAACGTCAAGGAGGTATCCCCGGCAACGGCTGCCGGATGGGTCTCACTCTATTATGGCGGAATCACGGCCGGGCGGCTGATTACCGGCTTCATTACCTTCCGGTTCAGCAACCGTACGCTGATTCGCGGCGGGCTGGCGATCTCACTCGCGGGTTCGCTGCTGCTGGCCTTGCCGCTGCCGGATGTGTATTCACTGGTCGCCTTTATTCTGATTGGCCTGGGCTCAGCACCGATCTTCCCCTGCATGCTGCATGAGACGCCCGCCCGGTTCGGAGCGGAGCATTCGCAGAAGATTATGGGGTATCAGATGGCCTTGGCTTACACCGGCGGTGCGTTTCTGCCTCCACTGTTGGGTTGGGCGGCGGCGCGGAGCACCTTCATGATTCTCCCGCCGGCAATGATTGGGTATATCATAGTGATGATAGTAAGCTCTGAAATCATTAACCGGATGATGAGCAAACGACAAGGAGAGGTGAGGCTGTAATGAGATTCATAGAATGGCAGGATGGAGTATGGAGCAATGAACCGGTGTCCAGCAGGACCGCAGACGGTCAACTGGTGGCCCATGCAGCGAAGGGCAGTGATTACTGGGAAAAGACGATGTACGGCTTCCAGCATGACAACGGTCATGCGCTGCTTGCCCCTTGGGACAAGGCAGAAGCGGTAGAGATCAGCTTTGCGTTGGACGGGTTCACGGAGCTGTACGACCAGGCAGGTATTATGCTATGGCACAGCGGTGAGCAATGGATCAAAGCCGGTATTGAGGTGAATGACGGGGTTCCCCATATAGGTGCAGTCGTGACGGATGGTTACTCTGACTGGTCATTGTCCCCTGTGCCCGAGTGGAAGGGCGAAGTAATTACCCTGCGGGCTTCACGGATGAAGGATGCAGTAATCCTCAGAGCGCGAACAGAGAATCATCCCTGGCGGACTATCCGCGTTGCCCGGTTCCCCTATGAGACTGGCAGCCAGGCAGGACCCTTCCTGTGTGCTCCAACGCGGGCCGGGTTTCAGGTCACCTTCACACGCTGGGCGGCTACAGCACCCGATGCAGACGTTCATACAGACCCGCCAATTGTATAGACTTTCCCGGAAAAGACAAAACCGCCGCTGCGCGTATCTTTCACGCGCAGACGGCGGTTTTGCCTTTTACAATATACTATCTTATAGACCGGAGAGGCAGACTAGACTATCTTTTTCTGCTGCGCACCATTGCGGTAGGCCCGCACATTTCATCCCGGACGGAATAAGTGTAGATATGGTGAGGGACCGGAACACAGTGGTGGCGTCTGACGACCTCTACATGGTGGACCACCTGGACCACCTGGGGATGATAGTAATCTTCATATACAACCTGTGTGGGATCTGTAACCGTTTCAGCAGGACATTTCGGACAATTTCTCATTACACTCAGCTCCTTCGCAGTGGACTTATGCCAGTATACGCGTTATGCAGGAGCCTGCTTGTTCATTCGTCTAGATTCCGGCAAAATAGGTGTCCGGCCATGCTGCGTCTCACGAACGCTTGTAGATCTCGCGCATGACATGGCGCAGCTCGGGCAGGATCAGCCGTTCCATGGCCTGCTTGATCGCACCGGTGGAGCCGGGCATGGAGAAGACAGCGGTACTGCCGATCGTCCCGGCAATGGCCCGGCTAAGCATGGCGGCAGAGCCGATATCTTCCGTGAAGCTCAGCAGCCGGAAAATCTCCCCGAAGCCCGGCAGCGACTTGTCCAGCAGAGAGGCTACGGCCTCATAGGTGGTGTCACGGGGGGAAATGCCGGTCCCTCCGGTCAGAAGCACAGCTTCGATGCCGGAATGGACGGAGCTTTTGTAGACCAGCTCCCGGATATCTTCATAATCATCCTTGACGATGGTGCGGCCGGTCACGGTATAACCGGCAGCTTCCAGCAGACTCTGGATCAGCGGCCCTCCGGTGTCCGTATCGATGGTCCGGGTGTCCGAGACCGTTATGATGTAGCAAGCGACTGAATCCGGGGCTTCGCTCCGGTGTTCTTCGACGGATGAGATACGAACCAGCTCCTTTTTGTAACTGCTGTGCAGCTTATATTTCCCATGATAGGGTATGGAAGCGGCAATAACAAGCTCCGGGGAAGCTGATGTATGCCTCACCTGGCAGTGCCGCCTTGCACAGAGGCGGTCATTGTAGTACACTCGCTACCATAACCGATTGAGGCAGGGAGAGAGCAAACTTGGAACAGTCATTACCAGTATATATCTTGTCGGGATTTCTCGGCAGCGGCAAGACAACATTATTGCAGCGTCTCTTGGATCATTGGAAGCTTCAGGGCCTCCGTCCGGCCGTAATTATGAACGAGCTGGGTGAGGTGAATCTGGACGGCCTGCTGGTGGAGCAGTCTGTGCCGATGGCAGAGATGCTGGGCGGCTGTATCTGCTGCACCAGCAGAGGGGACTTAAGCACGGAGCTGACCACGCTGGTCAAAAAAGAATCGCCGGATGTTGTTATCATCGAGGCTACAGGCGCAGCCAACCCGCTGGAGATTGTGGATGCAGTAACGGAGACTTCGCTATATCAGCAGGTGGAGCTGAAGGGGCTGATTACCGTCGTCGATGCTGCCCATCTGCTGGAGCTGTACCGCTCCCAGCAAGGGGCTACCTACCGTCTGATGCAGGAGCAGATCCGCTGTGCATCCGTCCTGATTCTGAACAAGACAGACCGCATTCAAGCCGCAGAGATTGCAGAGATCTCGGAGGTGCTGCGTAAGTGGAATGCGTACGCGGAGATTCTGCCGGCGGTACGCTGTGAGCTGGAGCCGGAAGTGCTGCTGGGCAGTGTGGGAGCCGTTCATAGGGAAGACCGGCCTGAGGGCGGGGAGCATACGGAGGGCGGAGCTGAAGGGGCGATGCATGCTTCGCATGATCATGTGATGGCTTACACGCATTATTTCCAGAATCCCGTGAACAGCGAGGAATTCGAACGGTTTGTGAAGGAGCTGCCACGTGATGTGTACCGGGCCAAGGGGATCGTAACTTTTACCGATACCTCCAGCCGGTTTCTGTTTCAGTACGCCTACAGAGAAGCGGATTTCATGAGAATTACGCCCCAGGGCGAGGTGCCGGATGTTGCGGTTTTCATAGGTGAGCATTTCTCCTCCGGTGAGCTGCGCAGGGAACTTCTGCGCCTGGAGGGACGTCTGCTGTCCAGACCCGCAGCGGTCAAACGAAGCCTATAGTTAACAATCTGCAGTTCCTTATGAATGGTTCGTTCTTATTCTTGCAGGTTAATACATAGGCATACCCTATACTAATTGCAGGAGGTTGTAAGGCTATGACCCGAATTCAATATCAGGAATGCATTAATGCTTTGATTAAATGTATGGATGCCTGTAACTATAGCTATGTCTCAAGCCTAAAGGAATATGATCTGGCCGATCTGCGGGAGAGCATCCAGCTGGACCGTGAATGCGCAGACATCTGTTCCTTCGCTATTCAGGCGATGACCCGCCAAAGCCCGTTCGTGGCCGAAATCCTCAAATTATGTGCTGACATCTGTGACCGCTGCGCGGACACAAGCAGCCGTCATAAGCATAACCATTGCCAGGATTGCATTGATGCCTGCCGCAATGCAGCCATGGCCTGCAGATTGGTCAGTGAAGCTGTTGAAGTCTACGCCTGACATCACCCATTAGGACTAACATATATAGCATTGAATACTTAACAGGAACCAGGGCGGGTGCGGATTTTTTCTGCACAGTTCTGGTTTTTTTCAATGTGAAATTCATGGATTCACGAAAATAAAAAGGAGAATAAAGCCATTCCGGCGAATGTTACATAAGAGAACAATCAGGCTGCCGTTCGATGCGGCCCAGAGGCATGCACGAATGGAAGGAGGCCTGGAAGCCACGAATGCAACATCTCTAATTACAATTACCGGAGGAAGCAAGCGATATGGAAGCCGCCCGGTTCTGACCGGAATATCGATGACGGTTCTTCCCGGCACGGCCACGGCTCTCATCGGCCGTAACGGGTCCGGCAAGAGTACGCTGTTATCCATCCTCGCGGGGCTGCTGAAGCTGTCCTCCGGTGATCTTATCTGTGACCGTCGGGCGATAACCACAGGTTATGCACCTGAGGCGTTTCCCGGCTTGAAGCTCACCGCCGAAGACTATCTGCGCTGTATGGGCCGGATTGCCGGACTCTCCGAAGCGGCTTCGGGGTCCCGGATTAACGAACTGCTGCAGCTGTTCAGTCTCGAAGCCTCCCGCAGCCGCAAGCTGGCAGGCTTCTCCAAGGGAATGCTGCAGAAGGTCAACCTGATCCAGAGCCTGCTCATCCGGCCGCAGCTGCTGTTGCTTGACGAGCCCATGTCGGGACTGGATCTGCCCGCACAAGATACGCTTATCGAAATATTGCTGGAACTGAAGGCGGAGGGGACGGCACTCGTCTTGTCCGTTCATGAACCGCAGATCATCGAAGCTGTCGCGGATACAGTATATGTATTACATGAAGGGCAGACCCTCCGGACGATTCATGGAGCGGAGAAGCTGAAGAGTGCTCCAGTAGTGGATATCGTCTATAAAGCACTGCCGGGACAAGCCCAGCGGGCTCTGGAAGCCTTGCCTGGAGTCATCCGCGTGCTGCCGGAGCCGGACTTCGCCGGTACAGCGTGTACAGGGTTGACTGTAGAACAGAAAATGTCAGATACCTGCCTGCAGCAGATTCTTGCTGCGGGCGGTTCCATAGTTTCAGTGAAGCCTCTCGGGGGATTAAGTGACCTGGCCGAGTGGATGGACCCCAAGGATCAGAGCGGGAGTGGACGCGGGTGAAAGGGCTAATCGGTTATTTTTTGCATAGTTATACAGTCTCCCAGCGGTTCTTCGGACCGGTTGCCGGTGTAATAATTGCGGTATTAATTCTCTATTCCTATAAGCCTAATCCGGTCATGAGCAGCTACTCGGCTACGGCAGTCTTTCTATTCATAGCCTGTGCGTGGCTCGGCTTAAGCTTCCTTAACCATGAGCAGGCGGTGCAGAAGCAGGTGGTTATCGTTCAGCTCCGCAGTGCCCGCCGCTACAGTATCGGCGGTCTGCTGACCCTGGTCCTGCTTACGCTGCTGCTGGATGTCATCATTGTTATGTACCCCGTCTTGACCGGAAGCTTCCATGAACCTGCCGGACTTCAGCGGATATTGCTTGGTTTGGCCGGACATGCTCTAATGGGGTTATTAGGGATTACACTCTCCTTGTACCTGCAATCCTCGTGGGTACCGCGGGCTGGATATGCGGCCGGAATGATGCTGATCCTCCTCATTCTATCTATTAGCGCCGGTAAAGTGGCTGATGTGGTGCCGGGGCCTGTTGTATCTATTCTCCTGCCCCCGGTATACCCGGTCATGGACAGGATGATGAATGCAGAGACTCTGCCAGTGTCCTCCGTGCTAGGAGCCTATGCCCACGCGTTGGCGTACATAATATTGCTTGCCGGGTTCTACATTTACCGTACCGGCCGTATGGACTATAACAAAACAAACTGAGCTGTGTCCTTTGACCTTGATGATTTACAATTTGAAAAAAGTGGCCGGAAGTCCAAATGTTCACCGCAGCAACGGCCATTCCGAAATAGAACGAAAAGTTCAATCTACACACAAATCAAATAACCAGATCAAGAACGGGAGGAACGATGAAGGATACACAAATACCGGAGAGTGAACAGTCCAAAGAGCTATTTGCCTATTTCGGGCTGGCTGTCTACTATTGCCAGGCGCTGGAGCAGCAATTAACGAATCTGCTGCTGCTGACGAAGCTGTCGCGGGGCAAGACGCCAACTGACGCCGAAATCGCAGAATTGTATCAACGCAAGCTTAGCAATTCACTCGGCCAACTCATCAAAGAAATCCAGCATCACTTCCCCTTCTCTGAGGAAGAGACGAGTCAATTGCAGGCCGTATGGAAGGAACGCAATCATATTGTCCATGATTACTTCAAGGAACGGATTCAAGAGACCTTCACCCCGGCCGGCCGGGCCCATATGATCCGTGAACTGAAACGCTTCAAGAACAAGGCGAGCCGGCTGGAGATTAAGCTGCAGGGCTATTGTACTGAGATGTACAGCAAGCTTGGCCTTGAGGAAGAGCATATCCAATAAGGTAATCAATGAAATATAGTTACACTTACAAGAAGACTCCCGCTTTCGCAGTAAGACTGCGAAAGCGGGAGTTTTCTTTGGTTATACGAGCTGAGCGTAATATTGGGCCGGATGTATGCGGAAAACCGAATACAATGTGCTGGAGAGGCGTTATGTGGGCTGACGGAGAGCCGCGAGGGGTAGAAGTGCCCCTGAATTCAGCGAATACGAGCCAAACGTCCAAATGAGGGGCACTAGTGCCCCTGAATTCGCCGATTGCCCCAGAGGTGGGCGGACGACCGCATAAGTCCTTCCATCCTCCGCCCGGAGGGTTATCAGATAATCGGATTAATTTGTTTTTACCGCATTGGCAGACAGGGCCTCCTCCAGCTCCTGCAGCCCGCAAGATTGAACGACATCCGGCGCGAAGCGGATTGAGGAGGCTCCGGTCGAGTGTTGCAGTGAAGAGAAGGCCCTGGTGAGAGCGGGGAGCATTGAGCGTTCAAGCGCCTCTCCGGCCTCCCACCACCAGCGCACGATGGTTAGTACGCCGGTCTTCTTGTTCATCACCGGTTCCAGCCGACCGATGAAGCGGTCGCCGTAGAGGAGTGGGAGGACATAGTACCCGTATTCCCGCTCGAGCACAGGCTTGTAGACCTCCCAGCGGTATTGAAAGCCGAATAGCTGGAGGATCAGCTCTCTGTCCCACAGCAGATTGTCCAGCGGAGCCAGTGCCGCCGCGAAGGAGGCTGCTCCTCCAGCACGACCGGCCCCACCCTCATTACCAGCCTGTGGCCCGGCTGTGGATTCATTCACACCCGCAGTATCATCCTGAAGCAATATAGCTTCAAGCTCAGGGACGTCTGCTGTGCGGATGTATAGCGGCAGCTTCAGGCCGTCCACCTGTACCTCGCGGAGCAGGTCCTTCTGCAGCAGCCGCTGCACGGACGCTGTCCGTTCCTTGCTCTTCAGGCCTGCGATGCCAAGCCAGCCGTCCCCGGACCGGTTCCATTGCAGGCCGATGCTGCCGATCCGGCGCAGCACATACCAATCGTGATGCTGCTCCAACGTCTCGTTAGGATCGCTTGCGCCTAGCAGTTCAGGAGGCAGCAGCTTGGCCGTGTAGTCGTAATAACGCCGGGTGTGCACCCGGTGATGGATGGATAGCTCGCCCCAGAAGTACATGCTCTCCATGGCGGCCCGGGAGAGTCTTGCCGGAGCCCAGGACCAGTCGATCTTCTCCGTACTCTCCAGGTCCAGTGACGAGAGTGGCCCTCGTGCATCCAGCTCCGCACGGACATGGGTAATCATGCCCGCCATGGCCTCGTTATGCTGATGCCTGGCGGCAGCTTCCCGGCGGCGCTGGAAATACGGCCAGTCTTCCGTGCAGTAGATCGACATGTTCTTATCCCAGCCGTCAATCAGCAGCCTGTCCTTATATAGCAGCTCATTGGCCATCTCGGGCACGAAGCCGGGGATTCTCGCCTGAAGCACCAGCTCGTGATTATGTCCGGCTATGCTGAGCGGATCATACTGGATACAGCCTACATGCCGGACGAAGTCATAGATGCTCTGCTTGCCGCCGGGCAATCCGTCCGGGACGAGCCGCTGATGGCGCAGCAGGAACAGCCGGGCTTGCCGCTTGCTAAGACTGTAGGTTATCATCATCTTCACCTCACCCATAATATGTATTGCTTCATTATACAGAACAAATGTTCTGATATCAAGTATAAGACACCCCCTGACGCCTGTAAGCATCAAGGGGTGTTCTTGTTACGAATTATTAACGATCTGAGCGGTACAAGCGCTTGCCCGCACGCGGACTTAAGCAGCCTGCCCTAAGCAACTGGATTAGAGCTGTTCCAGCGATGGACGGAGTACAGCGGAAGAAGCATGGCCCTCGGATAGGGGAGCCGGCTCGCCTGAGCCGTTCCCGGCTCCTGCACCCAACTGAAGCTGATACATGCGGAAGTACCTTCCACCCTGCGCCATCAGCTCATCATGGCTGCCGCGTTCGACAATCTGGCCCAGGTGCAGCACCAGAATCTGGTCCGCACTGCGGATGGTCGACAGCCGGTGGGCGATGATGAAGGTGGTCCGGCCTTTTTTCAGCACCTCCAACGCCTGCTGGATAATGCTCTCAGTCTCGGTATCGATGTTGGACGTTGCTTCATCCAGAATCAGGATCGCCGGATCGAAGGATAAGGCTCTGGCGAAGGAGATCAGCTGCCGCTGTCCGGCGGACAGGGTGCTGCCCTTCTCAATCACCGGTTCATCGAAGCCTTGCGGCAGATGAGCCAGCAGTTTATCAGCCCCTACCTCACGCAAGGCGCGTTCGACACGCTCTCTAGAGATCCGCTCGTCACCCAGACTGACATTGGAGGCAATGGTTCCGGTGAAGAGGTACGGGTCCTGAAGCACGATGCCCATATGACTGCGCAGCCATTGCTTCGGCAGATCCTTGACCTTCTGCCCGTCGATCGTTATGCTTCCTTGCTGCGGATCATAGAAGCGGAACAGCAGGTTAATGATGGAGCTTTTGCCGGAGCCGGTATGGCCCACAAGGGCGACGGTCTCGCCCGGGCGCGCCTCGAAGGAGATATCGCGCAGGACGAAGTCCTTTTTATAAGCAAAGGAGACATCCTTGAACACGACATTTCCCTTGTAACGCGGCATCGATCCGTCAGTGACGGGCTCTCCCGGCTCATCCATCAGCGTGAACACGCGGCCGGCAGAGACCATCGAGCTGTCCAGATTCGCCAGCTGGTTGACCATCCCCGTAATCGGCTGGAACATCCGGCCCAGCACATCGACGAAGGCATACAGGACACCAAGCGATACGAAGGTCGACCCGTCCAAGCTGCCGAAGCCGAAGTACCACAGCACCAGCACGAAGGAGAGGCTGCGCAGCGAGTTCACCAGGTTGTGGGAGGTGAAGGCGTTCAGGTTGAGCATTTTGTTCTGATATTTCAGATAGTCGTCATTGAGCTGCTCGAATTCAGCGCTACTCTGCTTCTGGCGGCGAAAAATACGGATGATCGACATCCCCTGAATCGATTCGTTGATAATGGCATTAATCTCACTGAGCCGCGAGCGGATGATCGTGTTGTATTTGGTAGCGATTTTGCGGTACAGCACGATCCAGAGAATAATAATCGGCACGATGAACAAGCTGACCAGTCCCAGCTTCACATCGAGCAGGAAGAGGGCCACATAGACACCGGTGATATTAATGATTCCTGTAGCGAAGTTGGATAACACGGCAATGAAGAGATCCTTGACTGCTTCCGTATCGTTGGTAACCCGGGACACTACCTTACCGGCAGGCAGATTATCGAAGAAATAGACCGGCAGGCGCTGGATATGGGCATAGACATCGGTCCGCAGCTTGCGGATGACCTGATTGGCAGAAGATTGCAGCCAGTAGGTTTTGCCGAACTCAGCAATAATGGAGATCACAAGGAACATGGCGTATAGAGCGACTAACTGATAGATACCAGGAAGCTCCGGCTTGTAAAAGGAAAGCAGATCACCCGCCGACAGCTTGACGGCCGGATAAGCCGTCGTCTGCTCACCGTACTTAATCTGGAGCTTCCCGTCCGCGAAGCTGCGCTCGCCTTCGGCCTTCGCTACCGCTTCATTGATGAAGTAGAAGCTTCTGCCCGCCTGAAGCAGGCGGACCTCCTGGCCCTTGGTTTCGTCAGCGGCAAATTTGTCACCGCGTTTGTAATAAGTGTTGTTATATTCAGCGGCACCTTCCGGTGAGGCTGTCTGGAAATAGGGCTTCTCAATCGCAAGCAGATGATTGTCAATCATGCTCTTGGCGATAAAAGGCCCTGCCAGCTCAGCCGCTACTCCGATGGTCAGGAGCAGAAGGGCGGCGATGAAGGTCTTTTTGGCGGTCAGTGCATATTGCAGCAGACGTTTGCCTGTACTCTGTGTCAACGGTGACACCTCCTGTATGGGGTTATTCATTCGTCAGATTATTCTCGACCTGCTGGCGGTCGAACTGCTCACG
Source organism: Paenibacillus sp. FSL H8-0122 (assembly GCF_038005345.1). NCBI lineage: Bacteria > Bacillati > Bacillota > Bacilli > Caryophanales > Paenibacillaceae > Paenibacillus > Paenibacillus sp. FSL H8-0122. Next base: position 2,404,754 of record NZ_JBBOTB010000001.1, read on the forward strand.
GTACCAGCCGTTCAGCTCCAGCAGCTCCTGGTGCGTACCCTGCTCTGTAATATGCCCGTCTTCGAGAACAACGATCAGATCGGCATGCTCAATCGCCGAGAGGCGGTGGGTGGAGATGAGCGTGGTTTTGCCGCTGCGCTCCTCGCGGATGTTCTCGATGATCTTCGCTTCTGTCCGCGCGTCCACAGCAGACAAGGCGTCATCCAGAATCAGAATATCAGGATTTGCGATGAAGGCGCGTGAGATGGAGACCCGCTGCTTCTGCCCGCCGGAGAGGGAGACGCCGCGTTCGCCAACCATTGTATCCAGCCCGTCGGATAGGGTGCCGAGGTCATTCTGGAAGGCTGCGGCGGTAATCGCCTGCATGATCCGCTCATCGCTGGCCCCGGAATATCCGAACTGGATATTCTCGCGAACCGACTTAGAGAACAGGATCTGCTCCTGCGGCACGTAGCCCATCCAGCTATGAAGCTGGTCGAGGGCGATCTGGGTGATCGGCACACCGGAGATCAGAATCTCGCCTGTGCCCGCCGGGTATTCATGCAGCAGCTGCTTCAGCAGCGTCGATTTGCCGCTGCCGGTCCGTCCGACCACGCCAAGCGTCTGGCCTTGGGAGAGGGATAAGCTGACTCCGCTGAGATTATCGATGGTAGAGGTCGGATACCGGAAGGTCACATTCTTCAGCTCGATGGTGGTTGGCTGGGCCACCTTAACCGGCTGAGGCACATCTTTGACATCAGGCTTCGCATTCAGCGTCTCGTCGATCCGCTCCAGTGAAGCGCCGCCGCGCTGCATGATATTAATCAGCTCGCCGATCGCGAACATCGGCCACACGATCATCCCGAGGTACATGTTGAACGACACCAGATCGCCGAGCGTAATCTGATTGCGGAATACGAGATAGATTCCGTAGGTCAGGGCAATGATATAGCTGAGACCCACGAACAAGCGGATCGTCGGCTCGAAGAAAGCATCGACCCGGGCGACCGCCATATTTTTGCGGTACACATCATCTGTAATGTCAGAGAAGCGTTTCTCATCGTGCCGCTCCTGCACATAAGCGCGGATGACGCGGATACCCGATACGGATTCCAGTACCTGGTCATTCATGTCACCGAAGGCATCCTGCGCCAGACTGTAGCGGTCGTGGATCGCTTTGCCGTAGAACACCATGGCTACCGCAATCATCGGAAGCGGGATGACCGCAGCCAGTGTCAGCTTCCAGCTGACCAGGAACCCCATGGCGAACAGGACGACCGTGAGATATACGGTGGAGTCGACAAGAGTGAGCATCCCGAAGCCTACGGTTGCGGAGACGGCGCGGATATCGTTGGTGGCCCGGGCCATCAGATCGCCGGTGCGGTTACGCTCGAAGAAGGCGGGGGTCATCGTCATGAGATGATTCATGAACCGCGAGCGCAGCAGGCGCTCCACCAGATTCGAACCCCCGAACAGCTTATGCATCCATATGTAGGTGATCCAGTAAATGATCAGCAGCATAAGTATGATCAGGCCAATGTATTTCATCAGTGAACTTGCAGTGATGGCACCGGTGACGATTTCGTCAATGGCGTTGCCCAGCAGGCGTGGAGGCAGCAGTTCGAGCACACCTACCACGATAAGAAGAATAAGGCCTATAGTATAGCGCCTTTTTTCCCGGCGGAAGAACCAGCCGAGATTTCGGAGTACGGAGAACAAGATGAATCCCTTCCTTTCGTGCTTGGAGTAATTACTAAGTTGGCTTGGTTAACGGAACATTCATAGACACTTGGACAGCAGATCACACTCTCACAGCACGCGAAAAAGCGTACCATCCGAAAACGGATGATACGCCTGTAATTGCGGTTATCATGTCCACGGTGCTATAAGCAGCACAGAGACATGTGAGAGATAAGTTAAGCCTGTTCTCATACGTTACGCGTAATACGCATGAACCTCAGGAATTCTCCACTGCTCGGGCTGCTTCGGTATTCAGTTGGGTATAGTTTTCTACAATAGTGGCGAGGTATACCATATCAATGTTAAACACCGAGATCACCCTTTCTTCATTTTGGTAATAACTTGAAGACGTTTCGTTATGTTCCGAGTTTATCATCACACTTTAAGAATTGTCAAATTTAATTTTGTGGCAGAGACGGCATGTTGCCGTAATACCGCTTCGATTTGGTGAATTGAAGTTTTTTGGGTATGATTGGGGTAGAGGGGAGGAGTGGAGAGATGAACATATTAATTAGTCCGGAAGCAGCCGCCTGGTTCAAAAGAGAACTGAGCCTCCAGGAGGGTGCATATATCCGGTTGTTTCCCCGGTACAGCTCAGGCGGAGGCCTGCATCCCGGCTGCTCGCTGGGCATTGCCACCGAGCAGCCTGGACGTCCTGCTGTGCAGTTCATGGAGGGCGGCTTGACCTTCTATATGGAAGAGCAGGATCTGTGGTATATGGAGGGGTACAATCTGTCGATTGTCTATTCTCAGGCTGAGGATGACATCGAATATAAGTATGAGCCTGTGCCGGTGGCATAAAGGGAGAGCTGCAGCAAAGGGCAGATCCCGGCACTGCCGGGGATGCGGAACAAGCCCTTGCCGTGAGGCAAGGGCTTTTACATGGGGATATGCCCCAAGGCCAACGAAGCTGCCCGCCGCTCAGGTGACGCGATCAGTGCGAGCTGCGGAAGGTCTCTTCCTCCATGGCGAACTCGAAATCATCAATGTCATAGACCTGGACGGGAACTCCGCCTTCGATGATGCGCTGGATCAGCTCGAACTGGTCGGTCAGAATCGGCACCTTCTCACGCTGGGACGCCAGCAGCAGCTCTGTCTCAATCGGATCGAATGCTTCTCCGTAGGAGGCATTGTCAACGCTGTTGATAATGGTGATCTGCGCGTGTCCGCCGAGGAGGATACCGGAGCTTTTGGCCCAGGGGACGTTCAGGCAGCGGTTGATCTTCTTGGCATTCAGCGGCTCCTCGAAATAGTTGATCAGCTCGCGGATTCTGAGTCTGACATGCTTGTCATCATCCGCCTGACTCATCACCGGCTCCTCGCTGTCCCGCAGCTCGTAAAGCTCCATAATTGTGGTATAAGGGACTATATATTCTACAGGGCTCCGCGGGATGAGAAGCTGGCCGTAAATCGCCATCATGACGGCTTCCGTCACAAATTGTCTGGGCATCATTATCCTCCTGAATTTCGGTACTGCAACCGTAACTGTTTAAAAATAATAAAACACTGCAGCGCGCAAATGTCAACTGCACCCTGATGAAGAATGAATTGGAAAGGACCTGACACGCTGTGAAACCTTGGAAATCTTATTATACCTTTGTTCGGCCTTATATGAAATGGATTGTGCTCACTCTGATCATCGGGATGGTCAAATTCAGCATTCCGCTGACGCTGCCGATGATTCTGAAATATGTGGTCGATGAGCTGCTGGGTAATCCGGCACTGACGATAGCGGAGCGGGTCTCGAAGCTGATGACAGTGATAGGCGGGGGCCTGATACTGTTCGTGATTGTCCGGGGGCCGGTGGAGTATTACCGCCAGTATTTCGCCCAGCTGATTACGAGCAAGGTGCTATTCGATATGCGCAATAAGCTCTACGGGCATCTGCAGCGGCTGTCGTTGCGTTATTACCAGAATACGAAGGTAGGCGAGGCCATCTCCCGGTTCATTAACGATGTCGAGCAGTCGAAGAACCTGGTTGAGGTCGGAATGATGAATGTCTGGCTGGATATGTTCACCCTGCTCTTCGCCCTGGGCTTCATGCTCTATCTGAATCCGGTGCTGACGCTGGTAGCGATTGCGATTCTGCCGCTGTATGGCATTGCCGTCAATACGCTGTACAAGCGTCTCAAGGTGCTGACCAAAGACCGGTCGCAGGCACTTGCCGTCATTCAGGGCTATCTGCATGAACGGATTCAGGGGATTGCGGTCATCCGCAGCTTCACGATGGAGCGGGTGGACCAGCGGCAATTCGAGGAGATCAACGGCAAGTTCCTGCAAAAAGCGCTGGCGCAAACGCGGTGGAACGCCTTCACCTTCGCGATTATCAACACCCTGACCGATATTGCGCCGCTGCTCGTGATCGGGTACGGCGGATACCAGGTCATTCAGGGCAACCTGACGCTCGGGACCTTCGTGGCCTTCTTCGGCTATCTGGACCGGATGTATGCGCCGCTGCGCCGCCTGATCAACTCCTCGACCGTGCTGACCCAGGCTTCGGCATCGCTTGACCGTGTGCTGGAGCTGCTGAATGAGCCGTATGATATTGTCGATGCTCCGGGCGCGAAGCCGCTGCTGAAGCCAGCCGGGAAGATCGAATTCAACAACGTGTGGTTCAAGTATAGCGACGAGCACGAGTGGGTGCTGCGGGACATTAATCTGAGCATTGCTCCGGGCCAGACGGTGGCTTTTGTCGGAATGAGCGGAGGCGGCAAATCCTCGCTGATCAGCCTGATCCCGCGCTTTTATGATATCAGCGACGGCAGTCTGCGCATGGACGGCCACGATATCCGCGGGCTGACCCAGGAAAGTCTGCGGCGGACGGTGGGCATGGTGCTGCAGGATAATTTCCTGTTCAGCGGTTCGGTACGCGACAATATCCGGTTCGGGAACCCGGAAGCGGGGGAAGAGGAGGTGATGAAGGCGGCGGTGTCTGCGAATGCCCACGACTTCATCATGCAGCTGCCTGAAGGTTATGATACCGAAGTGGGAGAACGGGGTGTGAAGCTGTCCGGCGGACAGAAGCAGCGCGTGGCGATTGCCCGGGTATTCCTGAAGGACCCCAAGGTGCTGATTCTGGACGAAGCGACCTCCGCGCTGGATCTGGAGTCCGAGCATCTCATCCAGCAGGCGCTGCAGTCCCTGGCATCTGAGCGGACGACGCTGATTGTGGCCCACCGGCTGTCCACGATTACCCATGCCGACCAGATTATCGTGCTGGAGAACGGGGAAATCACCGAACGCGGCACCCATGAGGAGCTGATGGGACTTGCGGGGAGCTACGCCCGGCTGTTCAACGTTCAGCGGCTGGATGCATAACACGGCTATACTATTCTTGGTCAAAAGAAACAGGCTGCAAGTCCACCCGCTTAGGTGGACTTGCAGCCTGTTTCGTCTTGCCTTGGTCTTGAGGTGGCTACCGGCTTACATCCGGCCAATCAGCAGCGACAGGATGCCGGCGGCAATGAGCGGTCCCACGGGAACGCCTTTGAACAGAGCCACGCCAAGGACGGTTCCGATGAGAAGCCCGGCGACGATGGTCGGCTGGCTGCCCATGAGCACGGCTCCGCGTCCGCCCAGGTAAGCGACCAGGACGCCGACTCCGATGGCGGCCAGGGATTTCCAGTGCAGGAACGACTGGCCGACGGTCTGGAGGGAGATCTTCCCGCTGGCCAGCGGCGTCATGACTCCGATGGTCAGGATGATAATGCCGACGGTCAGTCCGTATTTCTCCAGCCAGGGAAAAGCCTGCTGAAGTCCCAGCACACGGATCAGCAGCAGCACGACCATGGCAATGGTAATCGGCGAGTTGCTGCTGACGACACCGAGCGCTGCCAGACCCAGCAGCAATAACGAGGTTATATCCATAACCTGGATACACTCCTTCTCTAAGTAAGCCTTGTGCTCACAATATGATCGGCAATCAGCTTGCCGTGCCCCCGCCCGCTCTCGATGAATACCTCGTTGGCGTTCCGTCCGGAAGCGATCACCCCGGCGACGTAGATGCCCGGTATATTGCTCTCCATTGTGGCGGGGTTAAAGGCTGGTTTATCCATAGAGTCATCCATCTGCACCCCGGCAGAGGTAAGCAGGGCCCTGCTCGGGCGGAAGCCGGTCATCGCCAGCACGAAGTCATTGTCCAGCTCGGTAATATCCCCATTCACGGAGGAGGTTACCCGCACCGAGGCCGGGGTGATCTCCGTGACGCGCGATTCCAGATGCAGTGTAATGCTCCCCTTCTGCACCATGCTCTCGAAGATCGGACGCACCCAGGGCTTGATATTGTCCGAGATACTGCTTCCCCGGTAGACCATATCCACCTTGGCGCCTACCCGCAGCAGCTCCAGCGCGGCATCCACCGCTGAATTGCTGCCTCCGATTACAGTTACCTTCATGCCGGAATACGGATGAGCCTCGCCAAAATAATGCGTGACCTTCGGCAGCTCCTCCCCGGGAATCCCGATCAGATTAGGCTGGTCGAAGTAACCGGTAGAGATGACTACGTTCGCAGCGTAGCGCTGCTGCTCCTCGCCGCGCTTGTTGACCGTATGTACAACGAAGCTGCCATCCTCCTGCGGCAGAACGGACAACGCTTCTTCATAAGCGGCAATCTCAAGCTGATGCTGCGCGGCCGCACGGCGGTAGTAGACCAGTGCCTCATGGCGGTAGGGCTTGTCATTCGGAGAGGTGAAGGGCACATCTCCAATCTCAAGCAGCGGGGTGGTGCTGAAGAACTGCATGTTGGTCGGATACAGGTAGATGGAATGGACAATGAAGTTCTTTTCCACAATCAGGCTGGAGAGTCCTTGGCGCTGGCATTCGATGGCTGCAGACAGTCCGCAGGGACCGGCGCCGATAATAATAACGTCTAGCATAATATCTATGTCCTCCTAAGGTAGTATTCTATTCAGTAAATGGTACCTTATATTTTTGTTTTTTGCCATGTCCGGTGAATTCCGCAAATTGGGGATTGATCAGATGACAAGATGGGTATATAATTAGATATATATCTAAAATGTAAATTGGCAGCCCCCCAGACTGCCTTACGAATATCCGTAGGAGCGTGATCCCGCTTGCAGTTAGACAAAATTGTCGCCTATCACAAAGCTTTATCCGATCCCACCCGGCTGCGTATTCTTCTGCTCCTGTCACGGGGCGAGGTTCACGGTCATGCCTTGGCCGAGAAGCTGAATCTGTCACAGCCTACGGTGACCCATCATGCAGCCAAGCTGCGTGAAGCCGCACTGATCCTGGAGCGCAGAGACAAGAACACTGTATATTTCAAGCTGAATCCCGAGTTTATCCAGGCAGGCTCTGAGGCCTCGCTGAAATTTATTTTTGCAAAGGGGGTGGAGGAGATGGAGGAAGAGTCGCCTGAACACAGTCTGAAGGAGTCGGTGCTCCGTAATTTTTTTGCCAAAGACGGACGCCTGCGCCAGATTCCCGCACAATACAAGAAGAAATTAATCGCGCTGCAATATATGGTGGAGAAGCTCGAACCCGGCACAGTCTATACGGAGAAAGAGATCAACGAGTTCATTAAGCCGTTCCATGATGATTATGCCACCATCCGCCGCGAGTTCATTATGCACCAGTTCATGTACCGGGAGAATGATAAGTACGAGCTCAACCCGCCCGAACTCTGGACTCACTGGGAAAATGTCAAATAATGATCTAATAAATGGGGATTTTTTATGACAAGTGCGAAACTGCTGATTAATTGTTCAAATAACGAATAAAATGGTATTGTAAGCGTTATCTGACAAAAGCTTCGAAAGGAGACCTTCAGTATGATATTCAAACGTGCCAAAAAAAACTTGCAACCCAATCATCCAACCGTTACCTTGCCGCAGATCAAGCAGGCTGTAAGGCAATTTGAAGAAGATATGCCCGCTCCCATTAACCGTACCGCTCTGATCCAGGAAGATAAGAGTATTGACCTGAACCGGCTCAAACGATATTTAGGCGGAGTTCCGCAGCAGAAATTCTATATGTCCAGCGAGACCTTTGAGATTTTTGAAGAATCTGACAAGCTGGTGCCTTACTACCTCGATATGGTTCAATCGGCGGTAGACAATTATATCAGTGACACCGGCAAGCTGCCGCTGCTCGAAGACGCCTGGCTCCCTGAGGTTCATTACCGGCTGCTGTCCACCGAGCGTTATCTGAAGGAGACACCGCCGTTCCCGCTCTACATTACCGATGAGGAAATGATGCTTACGCATCGCGCAGAGCATTTTGAACACTTTGAATCCTGAAAGCTCTGCGTACCTGATTCCCCCTATACAGGCCATTCTGACGAAGGAGAGGTTGTCCTTCCTGGCGGAATGGTCTTTATTTTGCGCCCGGGAGCGTAGTACAATAAGCATCTGGTGCGTAGACCGCAGAAATGGACGACAGAAAGGGGAGCATAGACATGAGAGAGGTACAAGCTTTGCTGTTTGATCTGGACAATACCCTGATGGACCGGGATCAGACCTTCCGCAGCTTCAGCATGAAGTTTGTGCAGGATCACCTGGGACATCTTAGCGAAGAGCAGGCCGTGCAGGTGGTGGAGGATATGATTATCAGGGATGCCGACGGATACCGGGATAAGGATGGGTTCTTCGCGGAGCTTAGCGAGGTTCTCCCATGGGAGCAGGCATTGACCGCTGCGGACATCCGGGCCTATTATGACGAGACCTATATCCGCCACGGGGCGATAATGGAGCATGCGGTGGAGACCCTGGAGTATTGCCGGGACCGGGGATATCCGCTGGGACTGGTCACGAACGGCGGCAGGGATATTCAATATGGCAAAATCGATCTGCTCGGACTCCGCGGCTACTTCCGCACGATCGTCATTTCGGGTGAGGCCGGGATCAGCAAGCCTGATCCGGCGATCTACCGGTTAGCTCTGGAACGTCTGGGCTCCACGGCGGAGCAGACTATATTCATCGGCGATCATCCGGTGAATGATATCTGGGGGGCGGCGCAGAGCGGGATGGATACGATCTGGCTGAAGCGCAACCACCCTTGGGATGAATCACTGAACGTGAAGCCTCTCGCTGTGATTCAGGAGCTGGATGAGCTCCGGGGCATTATTTAAGCAAGTTAGGGCCCGCTGTTGACAAACGGTATCCGGGCCGTATATTATTACAGCATATTATTTCGGAAGGAGACGATGTCAAATGGCAGTTTATACTAGCGTTTCAGGATTGGTTGCTACTGTTGTGGATACGTGTCTTCCGGGAAATGCGGCTGTGGAGTAATAATTGATCCCCAGCTTCGCAGGTAAGCTCTATGATGCCTTCTAGAGCCGCCGGGAACCGTATCGGTTCCGGCGGCTTTTTTGCGTGTGCAGGTCTGCTGCATCACGCCCGAAATACCGGTGTCTGCTCCTTCTCCCTAAGAGGGAGTAGCCTCCGCTATTCTGGAATGACTCTGCCCGCAGCGGACGGTTCTTTGCTGTACAACAGCAAAAGCCGGACCGCAGCCGAGTCTGCCTCTGCCGCCGGAACCTTTGGGTTCCGGCGGCTTTTTTGTGCGGCGTGACGAGCCAATGCTGCCCGGAGATACATGGATGATGTGATAAGCGGATGTATGATAATAACCCATTCAGGAGGAAATGCATGAATATCGATATCAAGCTAGAACAGTACGGCTGGAATGAAGAATGGAACGGAAAATGGACAGATAAGCTGCGGCTGCTGGACGACAGAGAATATGCAGCGGGGCGGATTGCCGGAGATTTCGGCAGTAAATACAGGGTGATTACCGCAGCAGGTGAAATGTGGGGCGAGCTGTCAGGCAAGTTCCGGCATTCGCTGAGCGGGTCCGGCGAGTATCCGGCGGTAGGCGACTGGGTGGTCCTGGCGATGCAGGATGGAGGAGCGCATGCGGTGATCCATGGCGTGCTTCCCCGTCACAGCGTCATTTCACGTAAGGTGGCGGGCCCGACTCAGGAGGAGCAGATTGTGGCTTCCAACGTGGATACCTTATTCCTGGTCAGTGCACTGAATGATGATTTCAATGTACGGCGGATGGAGCGTTATCTGATTATGGCCTGGAACAGCGGGGCGAATCCCGTCATTCTATTGACCAAGGCAGATCTGTGCACCGATGCGGAGCTGAAAATGGCCGAAATGCAGCAGGCGGCTCCCGGTGTCCCGGTCCATGCGGTCAGTGCCTTGCTGAACGACGGGCGGGAGGAGCTGCAGCCTTATATTGGCTTCGGCCAGACGGTAGCCCTGACCGGTTCGTCCGGCTGCGGCAAATCGACGATGGTCAACTGGCTCAGCGGCCGGAATCTGCAGCTCACCCAGGATGTGCGGGAAGGGGACAGCCGCGGACGTCATACGACCACACACCGCGAGCTGTTCGTCCTCCCGGATGGCGGAATCATCGTCGATACGCCGGGAATGCGCGAGCTGCAATTGTGGGAGGATGACGGCGGACTGGACCTGGCGTTCGGTGAGATCAGCACGCTTGCGGCGGAATGCCGCTTCAGTGACTGTACTCATACACGGGAGGAAGGCTGCGCCGTGCTTGCGGCTGCCGCGAGCGGTGTGCTGGACGGGAAGCGGCTGCAGAATTACCACAAGACACAGAAGGAGCTGCAATTCCAGAACAGCAAGGAAGCGCGACAGAAGCGCAAGACAGCCGCCGCCTCCGCCAAAAGCACCCCGCCCCGTGCCAAGGGCAACAGCTGGCAGCGGGTGCTGGACGAATATTGAGCGGCGATGACATTGCAGGGCGTTGTTGGAGCATGGAAGCGAGCATGGGAATAGGGATGAAAGTTTGCATGACGGAATAAACTTGCTAGATGCTGTGCATTGTGTAAGCAGGAGCTACGCCACCTGGAGTAGTTGGAAAAACGTATCTTAATTTGGTGGTTCGGGAGCTATAGAGGAAATTAGTTGGATAAACGTCATTTGTTACACCGTAAAAGCCTTGATTGGGAAGAGTTGGAGGAGATTAAGTGCCATTTTTCCAACTGCTCTCTAGCTTGAGGTCTCTTGTTCGATGGCAAGTGGAGAAAATCCACCTGCTTCAGCAACTTTTATAGCAGTGGTATCTGGAGAGCACAGCGACCCAAACAACGGTCCGTTCACTCAGCGTCCACCCAAGTGCTCACGTTGATCTAACTCCAAAAAAAAGAGCTGTCCCAAGCAGCCACTTCATGGCATTTGGGACAGCTCTTCATATGCTCTCGGTAAGTCTCCCTACGGAGACTTTCAAAAAGCTATTTATGATCAGATTAGAACGAAGCTGCTGCTGTCTTAGCCAGTTGCAGACCGGAAGCGATAATCTCAGCGGATTTATCCGGGTTCTGGTTGTGTCCTTCGATGATTACCTGTGTAGTTTCCTTGAAGCCCCAGAAGTTCAGGTTGCCCATGATGAAGTTCACGGCCATTTCAGCACTTGCTGCCGGGCCTGCGGAGTACACGCCGCCTCTGGCGTTCAGAACAGCTGCTTTTTTGCCAGTCAACAGTCCTACAGGACCTTCAGCAGTATACTTAAAGGTAGTTCCAGCCTGGTTCAAGTAATCGATATAAGTGTGCAGTACAGCCGGAACGGTCATGTTCCAGAGCGGGAAGGCAAAGACTACTTTGTCAGCGGCCAGGAACTGGTCCAGATATTTCTTAACAAGTGCAGCGCCTGCTGCTTCTTCAGGAGTGGCTTCGAAGCCTTGGGCTGCTTTGTATACGCCAGTGATGAGTGTGTTATCGTAGTAAGGAAGCTGTTCAGCGAACAGGTCGAGTTCAGTGATCTGGTCCTGCGGATGAGTCTCCTTGTAGCTGGACAGGAATTCGTTGTAGAGCTGAACACTTACGGATTGCTCGGCAGGGCGGTTATTAGCTTTGATAAACAGTACATTCGACATTATGATTTCTCCTTAGGTATATATTTAATATTAACTATCGATAATATAGCATTTAATATTTAGTTTGTAAATATCCGTCGGATAAATTTTTTTTCTGCTTACAGAAGCTGCTATCCTTCGCAAATGTACCATATCTTCTATAACGGATTCCTAATTTGCCGCTCAAAGGCCCATATGTAGTTTGACTAATTTCGCAAGCGGTGCAGGTGCGCATCAGGACAAGTTTAGGGGATCAGCGGTCCGGTTATATAGGTGATATAAGGAGAAGAGGAAATGATTCCCTCTCCAGATCTCGGGACTAAGCCCCCATTTAAAGGAGCGATTGACATGTCCATCGACCGTTTCATCCTGAAGAAGCTGGACAGCTGTCACGAAGAGCATACCCGGCGTAACCTGGTGAAGTTGTTCAAATTGCGAATTAAAAAGGCGGAGAAAGAGGAGAACCGGAACCTCCGGATTGGCTGAGTGACGGTATAATATTGACTGCTAAGCGCCTACCATCCTATAAACTAAGCGCATCCCCTCAACATGCGGGTATGTGCTTATTTGTTGTGTACCTTTATATTTATGCAAGTATGTACTTATTCAGGCAAAAAAATATCCCTCTGTTTAATAGAGGGATAAGGCCAATGAATCATTTTCACTGTAACTGTGCAATATAGCTTCTGAGCCTTTAATTTCGATACTGATCAGGGAATTCAAACAGGTCTGCAGGGCGTTTTTGCCTTTTTGAATTTTGAGTTCAAGCGTACTGTTGAGCAGTCGAAGTACTTTTTGGGTCGGCTGTTTGTTTTCTGTTGTGAAATATACAGGGACAAGCTTGTTTTGAAAAGTGATGAGCATTCTCATTTTGAAAACCACCTCGCTAAAAGTATTTCATGGTATTGATCTTACCCTGTGTTTCTTAATTTTACCTTAAAATTAGCTTATGATAACATAAAGATTGCAAGTTTTATAGTTTTGCAGTTTTTTTGAAAGCCACTCATTTACAGTTATACTTACATGTATGCCTAAAAGGAAGGGATAAAGAATGTGAATAAGCAAGATTGTATCTGTCTGGCACAGTATTTGTTCCCGGGTGAGACCGGGCGTAGAGTGGTGGCAGAGCTCCTGCACACAGCCTCCGGCTCCAAGCGGATCTGCAGAATGAAATTCAATGAGCGTGAATATGCGCAGGATGTATGCCTGCAAGTACATAAGGATAAGATCCTCCTGACAGGGTTAACGGAAGAGGACGATTTCAGATACGAGCTGAAGGAGCCGGCAGAGATGAAGCGCGCCTGCTATTACCTGTTCAATTGCTTCGAGCGTGCGCAGCCCCGGAAGCCGTCCGCTCCTGCGGTATTCCTGTCCAGACGGAGTTATGAGGAGATTCATGAGAAGGCCGGAACATGGACGTTGTGTGTGCTGGCGGCTTCACTGGAAGCGGAGACAGGTGATCCTGACAGCTCTGCCGAATTGGCTAAAGTGCTTAAGAACCGGACAGCGTCCGGTGAACTGCGGTTATGTGCGAGGAATGGGGAAGGCTGGACCCTGCAGGAGATTTCTTACATTGAAGCTTCTTCGGGCGGATGGCTAATGCGCAGCAGCAGTGAGCAGGAAGACGGTTATATCATTGCGTTCCCGCTGACCCGGGCGGAGCTGTGTCAAGCTTTTGGGGAATGGCTGCTCTATTAAGATTGTTCTTGCAAAATAACCTCGGCGGAAGCACCGCCCCATTCTGACGAGTCCGGCTCGCTGGTCCGGTACAGCGTGAATACGGCGCTGCGATCATTCATAGAGCGGGCGGGGTTGACGAACCGAATATAATGTAAGCGCTTCACATATTGCACTTTAACCTTTCCATAGACTCCCGCATATGCATAGAGCAAGGGCGAAAGACCCGGGAGGAAAGGAGTGGAGAGGATGAAAGGGTTCAAAAGACTGTCATTGCCGTTCTTGTTGATGCTTGTGCTTGGCTCTGTTCTTGCAGGCTGCGGCAGTAAATCCGCTAATGTCAAGGTGAAGATCGGCGAAGTTACCCGTTCCGTGTTCTATGCGCCTGAATATGTGGCCTTATCGCAGGGCTTTTTCAAGGATGAAGGGCTGGATGTGGAGCTGCAGACGATACCTGGCGGAGATAAAACCATGACGGCCCTGCTCTCAGGGGCAATCGATGTAGCGCTGGTCGGTTCGGAGACCTCCATTTACGTGTACCAGCAGGGGGCGGATGATCCTGTCATTAATTTTGCGCAGCTTACGCAGCGGGATGGAACCTTCTTGTTCGCGCGTACACCGGACAGCCATTTTACATGGGACAAAGTGAAGGGCTCGACCTTCCTGGGGCAACGGCAAGGGGGCATGCCGCAGATGGCGGGCGCATTCACACTGCGCAGCAAGGGGATTGATGCGGGGAAGGATCTGACGCTGATCCAGAACATTGATTTTGCCAATATTGCCGGTGCATTTGCTTCCGGGACCGGGGATTATGTGCAGCTGTTCGAGCCTCAGGCATCGATCTTCGAGAGTGAAGGCCGGGGCCAGGTGGTCGCTTCCTTCGGGGTTGAGAGCGGTTATCTGCCGTATACGGTATTCATGTCCAAGCAGAGCTACATGACTAAGAATCAGGACACGGTGCAGAAATTCACCAATGCGGTCCAGCGTGCCCAGTTATGGGTGAAGGCTCATAGTCCTGAGGAGATTGCTGACGCGGTAATGCCGTATTTTGAAAAGATTGACCGGGGCATTGTGGTCTCTGCCATCAGCCGTTATAAGGAACAGGATACCTATGCGGTGAATCCGGTAATTGATGACAAGGAATGGAATAATCTGCTGGATGTCATTGACCAGGCCGGTGAGCTGAAGGAACGGATTCCAGCCGCTAAGATTGTGAATAACAGCTTTGCAGAGCACGCAGAGAGCACCATTAAGGAGTGAGGAGGCCGACCACTATGCTTCCAGTAGTCGAGTTGAAGGAAGTCACGCACGCCTATCTGGGAGACCGCGAGGCTTCGCTTGCTATAGAGGATCTGAATCTCAGCGTCGGCCAAGGCGAGTTCGTCAGCCTGGTCGGACCGAGCGGCTGCGGCAAAACGACGATTCTGTCGATCATCGCCGGGCTGCTGCAGCCTTCACGCGGTGAGGTGCTGCTCAGCGGACGTAAGGCCGCAGGACCTTCGCCGGAGGTCGGCTATATGCTCCAGCAGGACTATCTCTTCCCCTGGAGGACGATTGAGGATAACGCGCTGCTCGGGCTGGAGCTGACCGGAAGGCTCACCGGAAGCTCTCGTGCCAAATCGCTGCAGCTGCTGGCCGATATGGGGCTGGAGGGCAAGGAGCAGGCTTATCCGGCACAGCTCTCGGGAGGGATGCGCCAGCGTGTCGCTCTGGTGCGGACACTGGCTACCGACCCCGGCCTGCTGCTGCTCGATGAGCCATTCTCGGCGCTGGACTACCAGATTAAGCTGCAGCTGGAGGATCTGGTCTCGGAGACGCTGATGCGCCGGGGAACCACGGCGATTCTGGTTACGCATGACCTGTCTGAAGCGATTGCGGTCAGCAGCCGGGTCATTCTGCTCCAGCCGAATCCGGGCAGAATCCGCAGGATTTTTGAGATTCCGGAAGCGATTCGCAGAACACCGCCGCTGTATGCGCGGGACCTGCCGGGCTTCGCCGGGCTTTTTCACGAGGTATGGAAGGAAATGGAGCTGGCAGGGAGGGAAGAGATGTGAATACAGAAGCGCAGCCCCGTGAGACGGCTTCCCGTGCGCAGTGGCTCGAACAGAAGCATGCGGATTACAGGAAGAAGAAGCTGCGCCGCAAAAGTCAGGTGCTTATGGTCCGGAGCAGCCTGCTGCTGGTGTTCTTCGTGCTCTGGGAAGCCGGGGCCAGAATGGGCTGGATCGATGAGCTGCTGTTCAGTTATCCGACGAAGGTCTTCGGTCAGATCTGGGAGGACATGGTCAGCGGCAGTCTGTGGCCGCATCTGGGAATGACCGTGGGCGAGACCGCGGTGGGCTTTATTCTGGGCACCTTAATCGGGACGCTGCTGGCTGTCGTCATCTGGTGGTCACCGTTTCTGTCCGCCGTCCTGGACCCTTATATGGTCGTATTCAACAGTATGCCGAAGGTGGCGCTGGGCCCGATCTTCATTGTAATGTTCGGGGCAGGCTTCACCGCCATTGTCATTACCACCTTATCTATTACCGTGATTATCACGACTCTGGTAGTGTACAACAGCTTTTGCAGCGTGGACCCGAATCTGGTCAAGGTGGTCCGCTCCTTCGGCGCCTCCAAAAGCCAGGAGTTCTGCAAAGTCATTCTCCCGGCGTCGTTCCCGGCGGTGGTCTCCACCCTCAAGGTGAATGTCGGCATGTCCTGGGTCGGCGTTATTGTCGGTGAATTTCTGGTTGCGAAATCGGGGCTGGGGTATCTGATCATCTACGGCTTTCAGGTGTTCAACTTCACCCTGGTGATGTCGAGTCTGCTCATTATTGCGGCTGTGGCTACGGCCATGTACCAGCTGGTGGTGTATGTGGAGAAGCTGCTGCTGTCGAGACGGTAAGAACCATGTCATATTGTGTCTCTTGGCAAAATCTTGTACCATGACTATATCTTTATTTGAATGATGAAGCTTAACGGTGTAGGAGAGATATTCACATGGGATTTCGTATTATTAAAACGGCGGCTGCAACTCTGCTGTCTATTCTGCTGGCAGCCGCCGCTGGTATCCCTAATGCGCAAAGCGCGGGACTGCTGGCCATTCTCGGGGTGGAAACGACCCGTAAAAGGAGTCTACGCACGATTTCGGCGCGCTTCTTCGCCTCATTGGTGGGACTCTTTTTGGGCTGTATTCTATTCTTCGCCCTGGGCTTTCATTATTGGGTACTCGGACTGTATGTATTGTTCGGCTTCCCGCTGATTGTCAAAGCCGGCTTCAAGGAAGGGATCGTCACCAGCTCGGTAATTGTGTTCCGCGTATTTGGACAAGCTGATATCACGGTTCATATCCTGCTGCAGCAGGTGGAGCTGCTGATTATCGGCCTTGGCTCGGCCGGCCTTGTGAACTTCATCTATATGCCGGAGACCGGCGGGATGATTGCAGGCATCCGCAAGGAGGTGGACGGCTACTTCTCGGTGATCTTCCGGCAGATGGCCAGGACGCTCCGTGATCCCGGCTATATCTGGGACGGGAAAGAGCTGATCGGGGCAGGGGAGACCGTGCAAAAGGGGCTGAGCGCGGCTTCCAGGGAAATGGAGAATCATGTGATTCATCCGGATGAAGCCTGGAACGTGTACTTCTATATGCGCAAGGAGCAGCTGGAGTCCATCCAGAATATGATGCAGCTGCTCTCGCAGGTGTACCGCCAGCTGCCGCATGGGGATATGGTGGCAGAGCTGTTCGACCAGCTAAGCGGCGATGTGCTGGCTGAGGAATATACCGGCCGGACCGAGCGGCTGCTGGAGGAGCTGCAGCAGGAGTTCCAGGAGATGGAGCTGCCGGATTCGCGCGAGGAATTCGAGATCCGCTCCGCGATTCTGCAATTATGCCGCGAGCTTGCGCTGTATCTTAAGATTGCCAAGCGCTATAAGAGCCCGGTGGAGCTGCGTCCGGCTAAGGACAAGCAGCCTGCGAAAGGCAAAGCATAAGCAAATCCATGTAATTTAGGTGTCAGGTATTCACATTCCGGTGTAAAATAACGATAAGAAACATAAGCACCCAAAGTGAGCTTGTCTCTTAAGTTATGTCCAAAACCCAAGAATCTTGGTCTGGCAGGTGAGGAATATGAATAACAGCAATGATCAATATATCGGCAAACAGCTGGTAGCGAACCTTTTTAATCATAGCGGTGTATTTGTCTTGCCGGCATTGACCCTGCTCACCGGAGAGCATATCCGCCTGATTACGCAGCACAAGATTGTTCTGGAGCCGCAGGATGTGGTCCAGGTCGACAGCGCTGCATTCTATCAGCTGGCTGTGGATGATTGTACGGCGGCGATGGAGAGTATTTTTGAGCAGCTGCGTTATACGAAGACGAAGCGTCTGCCGATGATTGAGCTCAGGAATGAAGTGATCCCGTTCATCCAGCAGGTGAGCGAGAAGAATGATTTCTTCGGAATATTGTCTGCGCTGCAGACTAAGGATGACTATACATACAGGCATAATGTGGCGGTGGGCATCATCTCTACGCTGCTCGGCAAATGGCTGAAGCTGAAGCCGGACGAGCTGAGCATGCTGACGATTGCTGCGACGCTTCATGATATCGGCAAAATTATGATTCCGGCCGAGATCCTCACCAAGCCGGGTCCGCTGAGTGAGGATGAATATGCCCTGATGAAAAAGCACACCACCTATGGCTATGAGATGATCCGCGATACGGTGGGCACCAATCATATGCAGGCGCTTGTGGCGCTGCAGCACCATGAGCGGATGGATGGCAGCGGCTATCCCTTCGGCGTGCTGGGCCACCGGATTACGGATTTCAGCAAGATCGTGGCGGTGGCGGATATTTTCCACGCGATGACTTCGGACCGGTTCTACCGTACAGCCGCGCCGCTGTATGAGGTGCTCAAGCAGATGGACGAGAACGTCTACGGCAAGCTGGACCCGTATATCTGCAGTGTATTCATTAATAAGCTGATGCAGTCGATGATCGGCAATGAGGTGCTCCTGACGGACGGGCAGATCGGCAAAATCATTATGATTCTGGCCCATGACCCGCTGCGTCCGCTGGTGAACATCGGTGAGGACTTCATCGATCTCAGCCGCCACCGGCAGCTTGGCATCGTACGTGTACTTTCCTAGCAGGGGGCCTCTGCTCTTCCCGGCTTAAGATGTTGGCACAATAAAAAGTAGCGGTTTTCCCGGTTTGGGGGAGCCGCTACTTTTGTTAAATATAAAAATTTATAGTCTTTGCATTATACATTATCTTTCTATTTCTCGCTGAAACGGTGCCGTCCTTTTAAGGACGGCAATGCCGTTTCCACTTGTTTTTCAGGTCAGGAGACTCATAATGGACTAAATCCGGCAATAAAATGAAGCAAAGGGCTTCAGTTACGGCATCTGAGGGCTTACCCAAATTTATTTCTACTCTAACAATCAACAAATGCCCAGAACGTGCATACACTTGATAGTGAATGATTGTATGGAGGAGGTTCAAAGATGTCATTAAGCCATAAACGTCAAACAAGGGAGATCATTACGAAGGCAATTTGCGGCAAAGGTCGTAAGTTCTCTACAGCAACCCATACCGTGACTCCGCCACATCATCCGACTAGTATTCTGGGGGCTTGGATCATTAACCACCAGTACGAAGCGGTTGCCGCCGGGAACGGAATCGAAGTAATCGGTACCTATGATGTGAACATCTGGTATTCGTACGACAAAAACAAGCAGACCGAGGTTGCCAAGGAAACGGTCTCCTATGTGGAGCTTATTCCATTGTCGTACCTCGACCCGAGACACCGTGCTTCCACGGCACAGGTCTCTGCGGAGGCAACGCAGGAACCCAATTGTGTGGAAGCCGGGGTATCGCCGGGCGGAGGCAGTGTGACACTCCGGGTGGAACGTGAGTTCGATGCGGAACTGGTGGCTGAGACCAAGCTCCGCGTGTTTGTCAGTGATCAGAGTGACGATCTGGAAGACAAGGATTATGATTTTGAAGGCGAGAACTATGATTACGATGATATGGACCCTGACGCTCTGGATGATGAGCTCTAGGAAGGAATGCGCCGCTGCCTGAAGTACTGTGTGGGTTATGATCCATTATATGATGAGAGGGCAGCGGCGTAGAGGGCGAATGCCCTCTTTTTTTTAAAAATGCAAAATAATTTTTTGAACGTTAAATGTATGCTTCACGCTGAGCATTATCCTTCAAGGCGAAATGAAGCGGAGAGGGATGCTGGAGCGGGAGAAGCGGCAGCGACTGTCTGTGGGCTTTGGCTGTAAAATGATAGCGTCATTGCGATTTCGAAATGAATTGGGGGTCAGGCTTCCTCAGCGGCTTATCGCTCAAAGGGTATTGTCCGGTACAGGACGGTGCGCGAGGGGATACGGCCCTGAGGAATTTTCGTATGGGCGGAGGCATTAGACATGAATGAAGGGCTGAACGTATTCCGGCAGCTTGCGCCGGAGCAGATCGAACGCAGGCTCCGGCGCTGCGGGATTGAGGCCGACTCCAATTCTATCGGCAGAGGGTCGCGGCGGCAAGATACAAGAGACATCCGTACCCAGTCGCATGGACAAGACTCCGAAAGCTACAGACAGCACTACCGTGTGCTCATCTTCAATCTGGCCGTGCTGGACTGCCAGCCCCTTGGAGCGGGGGCGGCTATGGGCGGGGGGCTTGGGGCTGGATGGTTGGGTGGGGATGGGAGTGGTGGAGTAGGAGCTGGAGGGCAGAGTGATTATGGGAGTGGTGGAGTAGGAGCTGGAGGGCAGGGTGATTATGGGAGTGGTGGAGTAGGAGCTGGAGGGCAGGGTGAATATGGGAGTGGTGGGGTAGGAGCTGGGGGGCAGGGTGAGTATGGGAGTGGCGGGGGAGGAGTTGGGGGGCAAGGCGGGAATGAGAGAGATGGAGTAGGAGTTGGAGGGCAGGGTGAGTGTGGGAGTGGTGGAGTAGGAACTGGGGGGCAGGGTGATTATGGGAGTGGTGGGGTAGGAACTGGGGGACAGGGTGATTATGGGAGTGGTGGAGTAGGAGCTGGGGGCAGGGTGATTATGGGAGTGGTGGAGTAGGAACTGGGGGGCAGGGAGAGTATGGGAGTGGTGGAGTAGGAGCTAGAGGGCAGGGTGAGTATGGGAGTGGTGAGGTAGGAGCTGGAGGGCAGGGTGAGTATGGGAGTGGTGGGGTAGGAGCTGGGGGTCAGGGTGAGTATGGGAGTGGTGGGGTAGGAGCTGGGGGTCAGGGTGAGTATGGGAGTGGTGGAGTAGGAGCTAGAGGGCAGGGTGAGTATGGGAGTGGTGAGGTAGGAGCTGGAGGGCAGGGTGAGTATGTGAGTGGAGGGGGAGAGTTTGGCAGTTTAGGTGGCGGGGGAAGTGAGTTGCGGGGTTCTGCGGGGGTTCTGCGGACTACTGCGGTGCGGGCGCTGTATAGCCTGGGACTGGATAGCGGCGAGGTGGAGCTGCGGGCCATGGGCGGGCGGAGGTATATGGTGACAGGCATCACTCCGGTGCTGCCTGATCCCGCAGGAGCGCTGCCTGAGCCGTACCGGTCAGCATCCGCAGCGCTTAAGCGGATGCTTGACAGTGAGCAGCCGGGCCGGCCGGGGCTGCTCATGGGCATGGACCCGGAGTTCCTGCTGCTCCGGGAATCCTCGGGCCGCGTCGTGCCGGCGTCGCGGTACCTGCCCATGGACGGCGTCGCGGGCTGCGACGCCGGACCCCCGGGAACGCGCGGCGTGTTCCCGGTGGCGGAGCTGCGCCCTGCGCCGCGCGGGGAACCGCGCGCGCTGCTGGCGCAGCTGATGTCCGCCGCACGCGAGGCGGACCGGCTCATTGCCGACCGCTCGCTCCGCTGGCGGGCGGGAGGTATGCCGCTGCGGGGCTGGGCCCTCGGCGGCCACCTGCACTTCAGCGGCGTCACGCTGTGTGCGCCGCTCCTGCGCGCGCTAGATAACTATCTAGCGCTGCCCCTGTTCCTGCTGGAGGACATCCGGGCTGCGGCCCGGCGTCCCCGCTATGGCGTGCTCGGCGATTTCCGGCGGCAGCCGCATGGCGGCTTCGAGTACCGGACCCTGCCGAGCTTCCTGGTCTCCCCGGTCATCGCCAAAGGCGCGGTCTGTCTGGCTCACCTGATCGTGAGCCATTATGAAGACCTGCCGCTGCGCCCGCTCGACCGGGAAGACCTGCATGCCGCCTTCTACAGCGGCGGCAAATCTCCTCTGCGCACAGCCTGGCCTCCCCTGGAGGCGCAGCTGCGCGCACTGGGCGGCTACGCAGCCGCCGCCCGGTGGATTGATCCGCTGCTGCGCGCCATAGCGGAGCAGCAGAGCTGGGATGAGTCGCGGGATATCCGCGGCTCCTGGGTACGCAGCGCCCCGCCGGACTCCGGGGCGCTGCCCTCCGGGCGGGCGGATGCATATCAATAGAGCCCGCCGCCCGTCAAGTCCCGATAGCCGCCAGTTACAGCTTTTCTGCACCGCTAGGTGTGGGAAGCTGAAGCTATGGCGGCTATATTTTTAAACAAACAATCGTACTCATGTACCTCAATTACTCTGGCTTACTCTCCATTACCTAAGTTACTCAACCAATCCTCCCTTCAAACGTGCGCCCATTCATGAAATTTTGTTTGAAGCACACCTTCAGCGATAGGTGCATAGCCATAGGTGTATTCTGTACAACTAAACACACTCCAAAAGAAGCTTTTTCTTTTCTAAGTGTAGTCTGTACAACTAAATTTGCCCGAATGGCGTGAACCCGTGTACAGATGGATTTTTAAATGTACAAACTACAACTAAACGGATAGTCGGTGGAATATCGGACATTTTAGTTGTACAAATTACAATTATGTATACCACTGTAGCTTGTATATAAAGGGGACACAGAAGAACCTCAAGATGCGGTTGGTCAAACTGCTGTTCGTTACTTCCACTAATAAAAATCTGACGTATTCTTACCAGTGCAAGTTACTATTTTAATCCCGCTATCGCAACTATATGGGTCTGTTGAAGTAATTAACGAAGTGATTAACAAAGCTGATTATCTGAGTGATTGCATTTACTGCAGCAGAATCGCCGTTTGCCAGCGCTGAGATCCATTCTGGTGTAGTTCGTACATTAGATTTCTGGGATTTGGTCCGAAAACTCTGCTTTTAAGGATTTCTAATGTACGAAGTGCAATAGATCCTATTTTTCAGACAATTACAGGGCCATCTAATGCACAAACTACAATAGAATAAAAAACCTGCCAGGAACTCTCATCACCATACCTGACTATGCTTGCCTGAGCCTCCGTCACCATATTTCGCACTCACACAAGCATCCGCATTTGCCACTCCGCACTCGCACTCGCGTATACGCATCTGGACCAAGTATTCTCACCTGTATTCCCACCACATATAGCCCGCACTCTGACCAAACATTCTCAGCCGCTCTTACTGCTCACCCACATCCCCGCACAACCCCGTACTCCGCCTCACTCAGCCCCTAACACTCGAATCCCCCCAAGTTACTCACGCTCCCCACAGCCTTGCCCCGCCCCGCATTCCGCCTCACTCAGCCCCTAACACTCGCATCCCCCAAGTTACTCACGCTCCGCACAGCCCCGTACTCCGCCTCACTCAGCCCCTAACACTCGCCCCCAAGTTACTCACGCTCCGCACATTCCCGTACAGCCCCGTACTCCGCCTCACTCAGCCCTTAACACTCGCATCCCCCCAAGTTACTCACGCTCCCTACATCCCCGCACAGTCCCGCATTCCGTCTCACCCCGCCCTTACACCCGCCCCAACATCTCCACATTCCTCCCACCCCCCAACTAATATATCTCACACACTCACATTCAAGCCTCCCCCCACAAACCCCTAATCCCCAAGCGCCAGCCCGCCCGACATCCCCCTGAATACCCCCACCAACTTTTAGGAACCTTTGCGGGCGTGCCAGGGGTAACCCGGGGAGCGGAGTTTCTGCTATAATAGAGAACAGTATGAAGTAGGTATGGAGGTAGACGATGGCAAACTATACGCCGATGATTCAGCAGTATCTCAAAGTCAAGGAAGGGGCTAAAGACGCTTTCCTTTTCTTTCGCTTGGGCGATTTCTATGAGATGTTCTTCGAGGATGCGCTGCTTGCATCCAAAGAGCTTGAGATTACATTAACAGGCCGCGATGGCGGGATCGGGGAAAAGATTCCGATGTGCGGTGTACCGTATCATGCCGCCGAGGGGTACATACAGCGACTGATCGAGAAGGGCTACAAGGTCGCGATCTGCGAGCAGCTGGATGATCCTGCCGTGACTAAAGGGATGGTCCGCCGCGATATCGTCCGGGTCGTAACACCGGGTACCGTGATGGACGGCAAGATTATTTCGGACAAAAGCAACAACTACCTCGTCTGCGTAACAGAGGAAGACGGGATGATGGCGCTGGCTGCCTGCGATTTAACGACAGGTGAGCTGTATGTCACATCGGTACTCGCAAGCACCGAGTGGCTGCGCGACGAGATCGGCATCTACGAGCCTGCAGAGATTATCGGGGATTCGGCCCTGCTGGAGGAGCTGCGCAGTGAAGCTTCCCTGCTGGCCAAGCCTGTGGTCTATACGCCGTGGGACAAGCAGGAGGAGGCGCTGGCCCGCCGCCAGTTCGGCGAAGCGGCCTGGGTCCGGCTGGAGAAGGAGCGCGGCCGTGTGCTGGCGCTGCTGATCTCCTATTTCAGCGAGACCCAGCGGCGTTCACTCGGACAGCTTACCCAGATCTCACCTTACGAGCCGGGAAATTATATGATTCTCGATCCGTTCACCCGGCGGAATCTGGAGCTGACCGAGACCGTGAGGGAACGCTCCAAAAAAGGCTCGCTGCTCTGGCTCCTGGACCGCACCGAGACCTCGATGGGCGGCCGCCTGCTGCGCCGCCGGATTGATAAGCCGCTCTTGCAGCGCGCGCCGATTGAGCGCCGTCTGGAAGCCGTCGACTATCTGTATAACCAGTTCATCGTCCGCGAGGATCTGCGCGGGGCGCTGAAGGAGATCTACGATCTGGAGCGGCTGGTCGGGCGGATTGCCTTCGGCAGCGCAAACGGGCGCGATATGAACGCACTGAGGCTGTCCCTGGCTCAGATTCCTGCGCTGAAGGAGATGTGCCTGACCTCTGGCTCGTCCACCTTAAGGGAGATCGGTGCTTCCATGGATGAATGCGCGGAGCTCCGTGAGGATATCGAGCGGGCGATTGTGGAGGATGCACCGGTATCCGTACGTGACGGCGGAATCATCCGCGCGGGCTACCATGAGCGTCTGGACGAGCTGCGGGAAGCCAGCAGCAGCGGCAAGCGCTGGATTGCCGAGCTTGAAGCGAAGGAACGCCAGGTGACCGGGATCAAATCCCTCAAGATCGGCTACAACAAAGTCTTCGGCTATTATATAGAAATCACCCGCTCCAATCTGTCCGCGCTGCCGGAAGGCCGCTATGAGCGCAAGCAGACACTGGCTAATGCCGAGCGGTATGTCACCCCGGAGCTGAAGGAGAAGGAAGCGCTGATCCTGGAGGCCCAGGATAAGATGACAGATCTGGAATACAGTCTGTTCACCGAGCTGCGCGAGCGGATCAGCAGCCAGGTTCCGCGCCTGCAGGCGCTGGCCGAGAAGGTGGCAGAGATTGATGTGTATCAGTGCCTTGCAGCAGTCAGTGCGGAGCACCGGTTCGTGAAGCCCAAGCTGTCCGACAGCTATGATCTGCGGGTTGAAGGCGGACGCCATCCGGTTGTGGAGGCGGTGCTGAAGGATTCGGCATTCATTGCGAACGGGAGCACGCTAAGCAAGGACGAGGGCAATATCCTGCTGATTACAGGACCGAACATGGCCGGCAAAAGCACGTATATGCGCCAGGTGGCGCTCATCTGCATCATGGCCCAGATCGGCTGCTTCGTGCCTGCAGCCAGCGCCGAGGTGGCGCTGATCGACCGCATATTCACGCGGATCGGTGCAGCGGATGACCTGATCGGCGGCCAGAGCACGTTCATGGTCGAGATGGCTGATATTCAGGTCATGACCGAGAAAGCCACCGCCCGCAGCCTGATCATCATCGATGAACTGGGCCGGGGGACTTCAACCAGCGAGGGGATGGCGATTGCCCAGGCGGTGATCGAATATGTGCATGATACCATTGCCTGCAAGGCACTGGTCTCCACACATTTCCATGAGCTGGCCCATCTGGAGCAGAGCCTTGAGGGGCTGCGGAATTATTCGATGGCGGTCCAGGAGAGCGGCGACAAGGTGAACTTCCTCCGCAAGCTTGTGCCGGGAGCTGCGGACAGCAGCTACGGGATCTATTGTGCAAGGCTGGCTGGATTGCCTGAAGGAATTATTGACCGGGCTTACGGGCTGCTCCAGAGCATTGAACAGGCTTCTCCGCCGGGCAGTACATCGCTGAATTACGGCACGGGTTACAGTGACCGGAGCGGGAGCGGAACGGTTATACAGGAGCATCAGGCTACCGCTGCGCAGACGCCGGATGCCGGAGAAGGAGCTGCCCCAGGCAGCCAGTCCTATTCGGCTGAACGCACCACCCAAGCTTCAGCCCATTCGGACCCGTCTTCCGAAGCCGCAGCTTCTATGGCTGCCGGACAGCGTGAAGCTGCCGTTACCCTTGCTTCTCCTGTAGAGGAAGAGGACAATGAAGTGGTACAGCTGTCTATCTTTGGCGAGGAAGAGCCGCGCAAGAACCGCAAGGGCGGAGCCGTGGCATCTGCCGTTAAAGACAATCCGCTGCTCAAAGAGCTAATCACCGCCGTGCAAGGCGCGGATCTGATGAACATGACCCCGCTGCAGGCGATGGGCCTCTTGAATGAGCTGAAGCTGAAGGCAAGGGAGCTGTAGTTCAGCGGAACTGCTGCCGTTGAAGGTGTGCTTAAAACCGAATACGATTGGCTGTTACAGCGGAATAAGTAGCAAATATATGTGAAAAACAGCATACATTGTGTTCGCAAGCAGGCACACAGCCCGAATATATGTGAAAAACAGCATACATTGTGGTCGCAAGCAGCCACACGGCCCGAATGTATGTGAAAAACAGCATACATTGTGCTCGCAAGCAGGCATACGGCCCGATGTTTGTGAAAAACAGCATACATTGTGCTCACAAGCAGGCATATGGCCTAAATGTATGTGAAAAACAACATACATTTTGTTCGCAAGCAGGCACACAGCCCGAATATATGTGAAAAACAACATACAATGTGCTCGCAAGCAGCGCACGGCCCGAATTTATGTGAAAAACAACATACATTGTGTTCTCAAGCAGGCACACGGTCCGAATATATGTGAAAAACAGCATACGTTGTGCTCGCGCGAAGGTAATCTTATTCATCGGTTAGAATGTTTATCTCACTGATACGGTACGTCCTTTAAAAGGACCGCAAAGGACAGCAAAGCCGTTTCTACTTGTCCGAATAAGGTTTTTACAGTGCGTTAATGTTCAATATTATCTATAAAATAAATACATGCGGGGTGAACGAATATGGCCAAAATTCATGTGCTGGATGAGCATATTGCCAACCAGATTGCTGCCGGGGAGGTAGTCGAGCGTCCTGCTTCTGTGGTGAAAGAGCTGGTCGAGAACGCGATCGATGCGGGCAGCACCCGCATTGAAGTCTCTGTGGAAGAGGGGGGACTGCAGAGCATCCGGGTGAAGGATAACGGCTCGGGGATCGAGCCGGAGGACTGCGAGACCGCCTTCTACCGCCATGCGACCAGCAAAATTGCCAGCGGCCGTGATCTATTCCTGATCACCAGTCTCGGCTTCCGTGGAGAAGCGCTGGCGAGTATCGCAGCGGTATCGAAGCTGACGCTGCTGACCGCAAGCGGAGACGACGGGAAGGGACGGGTGCTGGACATTGAGGGCGGCAGGCTGATCCGTAATGAAGATGCAGCTTCCGGCCAAGGCAGTGACCTTACCGTGCGGGAGCTGTTCTATAATACGCCTGCCCGCCTGAAGTATATGAAGAGCATCCAGACCGAGCTGGGCCATATCTCGGATGCCATGTACCGGATGGCGCTGGCCCACCCGGATATCTCCTTCACCCTCCAGCATAACAGCAATCAATTGCTGCATACGCTGGGCAACGGAGACCTGCTGCAGGTGATTGCTGCTGTATACGGCACCTCAGCGGCTAAGGCCATGCTCCCTGTGTCGGCGGAAGATCCGGACTTCCGGATCTCCGGCTATATCAGCCGTCCCGAGTGGACACGCTCGAACCGCAATGCGGTGACGACGCTGGTCGGGGGACGTTACATCCGCAGCAACGGGCTGAACGCGGCCATCATGCGCGCTTACCATACGCTGCTGCCGATTAACCGTTATCCGCTGCTGGTCCTGAAGCTGGAGATGCACCCGTCACTCGTGGATGTCAACGTCCATCCGGCCAAGCTTGAAGTGCGCTTCAGCAAGGAACCCGAGCTGTACGGCTTCATAGAACAGCAGCTCCGCTCGCTGCTGATGGGCCAGAGCCTGATTCCGCGCCCCACCAAGGAGATCATCGGCGGCAAGAACAGCAGCTCCTTCATTCAGGAGCAATTCGCCTTCTCCAAAGGCGCAGCTCCGGGCAATATCCAGCAAGGCACGGAAGCGGGCGGTGCGGATATGTCAGCAGCTCCGCGCAGCAACGGCCAGGGAATGCCTGGCGGTGCTGGCGTCGCAGTGGGCAACCAGCTGCCTTCCAGCGGAGGGAGCGGCGCTCCGTTCTCTGGCAGCGCTGGTCCATTAACGGGCGCTGCCGCTCCAGCCGCAGAAGGCCCTTATGCGGCTTCCCAAGCATCCGGGAATACCCGGCCTTATAGCGGCAGCAATGCACAGGAGCAGCAGCAGGCCAGAGAGACGGCCGCTGCTTACAGCGGCGGGAACGCCGCCCAGGGTTCATACCGTCAGCCGTCCTCCGGCCCCCGCGACAGCTACCGCCCTCCGGCAGCCATCGCTGGCCGGGGGCAGCAGCAGGCGGCCGGGGAGCTATACGCTCCTGCGGAGCAGACCGGCACTGGTCTTCCACAGTTCCCCGAGCTGAATTATATCGGCCAGCACCACGGAACCTATATTATCGCCCAGAATGACAGCGGATTGTACCTGATTGACCAGCACGCTGCGCATGAGCGGGTGAATTATGAATTTTATTATGAGAAATTCGGCAAGCCTGAAGATGCCTCACAGGAGCTTTTGCTGCCGATTACGCTGGAGTTCACGCCTTCGGAGAGCAGGCAGCTTAGCGAACGGCTGCACTGGTTCGAGCAGGCGGGGGTCGTGCTTGAGCATTTTGGCGGGCAGACCTTCCTGGTCCGTTCCTTGCCGTACTGGTTCCCGGAAGGGGATGAGAAGGCGGTCATCGAAGAGATGGCGGAGTGGGTGCTGAGTGAACGGTCGATTGACCTCGCCAAGCTGCGTGAGAAATCCTCCATTCTCTGCTCCTGCAAGGCTTCCATCAAAGCCAACCAGAAGCTTACAGAGCTGGAAGTGGAATCGCTCCTCACGAGGCTCGCGGCCTGCCGTCAGCCTTATACCTGCCCGCATGGACGCCCGATCGTTGTGTCGTTCTCGGCCTATGATCTGGAGAAGCTGTTTAAGCGCGTTATGTAGTGGCTATATTGTACATTTATAGAGTGCAGAACGGAGGCAACATGATTATAACTACGGGCTTTGACCCGATACCGCAAGTGGTGGCCCGGGCCCGGGAGCTTGCGGACCGCACAGGCTGCGCCTATGCTCCGAGAGCGAAATTCTCGATGGGCAAGCTGGTGGAGCATTACGGGGACGAACAGGTTCTGGTGGTTCTGCAGGAGGCCGTTCGGCTGATTACGCCGGGAATGCCGCCGATGGAATTCCATCCCAGCATGGGGTTTGTCCGCGCCAAAAGAATCTTAAGAGGCGAGCCCGACCCTATGATCGATGCCGCAGGCATGCTCCCCGGTGATAGCGTGCTGGACTGCACGGCCGGACTCGGAGCGGATTCGCTGCTGTTCGCCGTCACCGGTGGGGAGACCTCCAAGGTGACGGCGCTGGAGAGCTCGCTGCCGCTGTACGCCCTCCTGCTGGAAGGGATGAGCGGCTATGTATCCGGCCAGGTGAAGGTGAACGAGGCCCTGCGCCGTATTGATGTGCGGCACGGGGATCACCTGGAATATCTGCGGGCCCAGCCGGACAAGAGCATAGACATTGTCTACTTCGATCCGATGTTCCGGGTGCCGCTGACGGATTCGGCGGCGATCTCGCCGCTGCGGCAATTCGCGAATCCGGCTGCATTGTCAGCTGATAGCGTGGCTGAGGCAACCAGGGTTGCGCGCAAGACGGTGCTGCTGAAGGAGAAGGCGCTGAGCGGAGAGTTCACCCGGCTGGGCTTCAAGGAGCTGCTGCGGGCCAATGCCAAAACATCGTACGGGGTGATTACCATTGACAACTAAGAAGAAACGCAAAGTGCTTGTACTGCTGGGTCCGACAGCGGTCGGAAAGACCAGACTGAGTCTGGAGCTGGCCGAGGCCCACGGAGCCGAGATCATCTCCGGGGATTCGATGCAGGTCTACCGCGGGATGGATATTGGTACGGCCAAGATTACGCCGGAGGAGATGAAGGGCATCCCCCATCATCTGATTGATATTCATGATCCGCAGGATGCGTATTCCACGGCTGAATTCCAGGAGCAGGGTGCCCGGCTGATCGAGGAGATCAGCGCGCGAGGCAAGCTACCTTTTATTGTGGGCGGTACTGGACTGTATATTGAATCGTTATGCTACGGCTTCCGCTTCTCCGAAGCGGTGGCTGACGAGGCTTTTCGCGAGCAGCAGGAGGCCTATGCCGAGGAGCATGGGGCTGATGCCCTGCATGCCCGGCTGGCAGCGGTAGACCCGGCCAGCGCGGAGCGGCTGCATCCCAATGACCGCAGGCGGATCATCCGCGCGCTGGAGATTTATCACCAGACGAACGTCCCGTTATCCGACTCGCTGGCCGTCCAGAAGAAGGAGTCTCCCTATGAATTATGCCTGATCGGTTTGACAATGGACCGGAAAATACTATATAAACGTATTGAAGAGCGAATCGATCAGATGCTGGCGGATGGCCTCGTGTCTGAGGTGCAGCAGCTGCTGGATCAAGGCTACGGCAGGAGTCTTGTGTCTATGCAGGGTTTGGGCTACAAGGAAATTGCCGCTTACCTGGAGAGGGAGATGACGCTTGCGGAAGCCGTGGTGCTGCTGAAGCGTGACACCCGCCGGTTTGCCAAGCGGCAGTTGTCATGGTTTCGCCACATGAAGGAGATTCAGTGGATTGACGTCCTGGAGAGCCAAAACTTTTCTGAGAATTTTGCGAAATTAAATGGTATAATAGCAGGAAAGTTTCTCACAGGTCTTGAATATACTTCTGAACAATCTAATTGAACCATTGGGGGTACGTCATATGAACAAGTCCATTAATATTCAAGATACGTTCTTGAACCAGCTGCGCAAAGAGAATATCCCTGCTACAGTATATTTGACCAACGGCTTTCAAATCCGGGGAATTATCAAAGCGTTCGACAACTTCACCATTGTCATCGACAGTGACGGGCGCCAGCAGATGGTGTACAAGCATGCGATCTCCACATTTACGCCGCAGCGGAGCGTATCACTGATGCAGGACAACAACAGCGAGAATTAAGATTTTACCGTCTTGAAGCGAAACCTTTTTGTTTATAAATCGTTTGAATAGAGAGTGCGAGAGAGCAACCTGCGAAGGTTGTTCTTTTCATTCGTGAACATCATTTATGTTTTTTCCGTTAAGGGAGTCAGGAGGCAGCATGTCCAGAGACCAGTTAACCCGGAGTGGCGGTAACAGAAACAGAGGAAGTCAGCCGCCAAGCTCCCAAGGGAAGCCGAAGAAAAAAAAGAAAAGATTCTTAACCAAAAAACGTGTGCTGTGGAGTTTGTTTTTTTCAGTTGCGCTGGCTATTTTTTGTGCGCTGGGCGGCTATTTGTTCATTATGCTGAACGGGCAGAAGCTGCTGGAGGAGAACAGGGATAAGCTGACGATCAATCCGCCGACACAGATTTTTGACCGGAACCGGAACCTGATCGGCGAGCTGTCATTGGAGAAAAGCGATCCGGTGGAATATGAGGATCTTCCCCAGATGCTGGTTAAAGCATTCGTAGCCACCGAGGATAAACGGTTCTTCGAGCATAACGGGGTGGACCTCTGGTCCATCGGACGCGCGGCCGTTAAGGATATTGCGGCCCGCAGTATGGTAGAAGGCGGGAGTACAATTACCCAGCAGCTGGCGAAGAACATCTTCCTCACCCGTGACAAGACCTTCTTCCGCAAGGCGACCGAGGTATCCATTGCCGTGGCACTGGAGAAGAAAGAATCCAAAGAGAGTATTATCACGATGTACCTGAACCGGATTCCGTTCGGCGGAACCACTTACGGGATCAAGGCCGCTTCCATCCGTTATTTTGGGGAAAGCGATCTGAATAAACTCGAGCTTTGGGAAATAGCCACTCTGGCTGCAATGCCCAAAGGGCCGTCCCGCTATAATCCGCTGCGTAACCCCGAGCTGTCGAAGGAACGCCGGGGCGTAGTGCTTCAACTCATGTATGAGCAGAAGCTGATTACCAAGGAGCAGATGGACGAGGCGAAGGCTGTGGATTATAACTACAAGCCGCCTGAGAAGAAGCAGCGTTACCAGGCATTCATTGATTATGCGATTGGTGAGGCTGAGGATAAATTCGGGCTGACCGAGGATGATCTGAACATCGGCGGGTATAAGATTTATACAACTATGGATAAGCATGCCCAGGAGACGATTGAGGATGCTTTTGCCGACAGTGATAACTTCGAGAAAAGTGTGGACGATGAGCTGGTACAAGGCTCGATGACCATTGTGAATCAGGAGAACGGCAGCGTCGTAGCCTTGATGGGCGGACGTAATTATGAGAAAAAAGGCTACAGCCGGATTGACGGCAGCCGCCGCTCACCGGGTTCTGCCTTCAAGCCCCTGGTATCCTATGCACCGGCACTGGAATCCGGCAAATTCACAAATGATTCCATGCTGAGCAATGAGAAGCAGTGCTTCGGCAAATATTGCCCGAACAATCTGCACGGGTACTCGAAGTCGATCAGTATGAGCGATGCGCTGACGAAGTCGGAGAATATTCCGGCGGTTTGGCTGCTGAATGAGATCGGTGTGAATACCGGCTTCCAGTTCGCCAAGAAGCTTGGCATCAACCTGAAGGATGAAGACAAGAACCTGTCGCTCGCCCTCGGCGGGATGAGTGAGGGAACGAACACGATGGAGATGGCCCAGGCCTACAGTGCCTTTGCTAACGGGGGAGAACTGCGGGAGGCATACTCGATCAAGTCTATAGCTGACGCTGATGACAAGACCGTCTACAAGGCGAACACCAAGGCAGACCGTGTGATGAGTGAACAGACGGCCTATCAGATGACAGAGATGATGCAGCGTGTTGTACAGGACGGTACAGGTAAAAAAGCGAAAATTAACCGTCCGGTAGCCGGTAAGACCGGTACAACACAAAGCGGATATAAGGGCATCAGCTCGAACCGTGATGTCTGGTTCGTCGGCTATACGCCGGAATGGACGGCAGCGGTATGGATGGGCTACGACAAGCCGAGCAAGACCCATCTGCTGAAGAACAGCAGTCCGCTGGCCGCTGCCTTCTGGGGCAAGGTCATGGAGAAGGCGCTCGAAGGTGTACCTGCCAAACAGTTCCCGGTACCGAAGGGCGCTGCTCCAGAGGTAGAGGCTACGCCGACGCCTGAAGCGGTATCGGCGGTAACGGGCTTCCAGGCTGCGTATGATCCATCCACGATGACGGTCAATATGAGCTGGAATCCTGCTGCGGCCAGCGGGGTAGAATACCGTATTTACCGCCGCGAGACGTCTGAAGCAGACTTCACCCCGCTCATGAACACCATGGCCTCGAATATCGGGGACATCAGTGCGATGCCGGGACTGTCTTACGAATATTATGTTACTGCATATTATCAGGAGCTTGATCAGGAGAGCGAGCCTTCTGAGACTATAACGGTGTCCGTCCAGGATGAGCTTCAGACCCCTGAGCCGGAGATGACGCCTGACCCGAATCTGCCTACGGATAGCCCCGATAACGGCGGCGATTCCGGAAATGGAGAGAACGGCGGCAATCCGCCAGACAATGGACCTGGGAATAACGGATCAGGTAATAATGGTCCAGGCAATCACGGTCCAGGTAATAACGGCAATGGTCAAGGCGGGGATAACGGCAGCGGAGCCGCCACATCCCCGCCTGAGATGACACCGCCGCCTGCGCCTGCCACGCCAGAGCCGTTACCGACACCGGAGGCGACAACCGGTACGGTTGATCCCGGAATCATCCCTGACCCGAATGCCGGAACCGATCCGGCAAGTGATCCGGGCAGCGGTTTTGTTGAAGGACCCGGCAATGTGCATTAGACTGACTTGAAGTCAAATTCATAGCATGAACGATTACCCTGACAGCTCCGGGAGCTCTGCGCTATGCAGAATTGCCGGATGTCGGGGTATTCTTGTTTTGAGTGTCTCTGCAAAATGTGTTAAGCTGAATGCACCATTATCAGAAGAGGGTTATTCATATGAAACGTAAATTCGGAGACCGGGCCAACTGGCGCAGGATTACCCGCCGCCATTTTGCCTGCCGCTATGTGGAGACCCGGGAGTTCAGCGGTTACATCACACTCTACACTATATACGGGCTGAAGGAGCCGCTATGGAAGAGTTACGGCAGGCATACATACCGCATTGCGGACAAGGGATATTCATGGCTGCAGTATTTTCCCAAGGACAGCCACTATATTGTGACGGCCATGTTTGATGAACGGCAAAATATTGTGCAGTGGTACATTGATACCTGCAAGGTCCAGGGTGTGACAGATCAAGGGGTTCCCTGGTTCGACGATCTGTATCTGGATGTTGTAGTACTGTGGAATGGTGAAGTGTTTTTGCTGGATGAGGATGAGCTGGAGGAAGCGCTGGAGCGGGAAGATATCACGGACAGTGATTACCAGTTAGCCTGGTCAACAGCCAATGCAATACTGCGTGCGATAGACGCTCATGCCTTTCCGTATTTCTCCCTTTCACTGAAGCATCGTGCCGAATTGTTTCATCACGGAGAATTTAGGAGGAAGTAGATTATGGATTGGTATGTCTATCATCGGGGTTCATCCCCGATCCGTAAAGTGTCGCGCAAGCGCCATCACCGTACAAAGCGGGTGCTGGCGGTTTCGCTGCTGGTACTGATTGTGGCCGGATTCATCTGGTGCGGAGTAGCTTTTAACAGAATTAACAGTGCAGCAACCACCTCGCCCATGGTGAAGGCGGACGCCGGAGTTATTCTGGGGATGTCGATGTGGGGGGATGAACCGAGTCCCGGGCTGAAGGAACGGCTGGATTATGCGCTTGAGCTGTACAAGTCTGGTGCATTCAGCCATTTTGTTGTCTCTGGAGGGCTGGATCAGCCGGAGTATAAGTACACAGAAGCCGAAGGCATGCAGAGGTATCTGGTTGCCCATGGAGTACCGGATAAGGTGATCTATCTGGAGGACCAGTCTACCAGCACTTACGAGAACCTGCTCTTCAGCAAGACAGTCATGCAGCAGGAGGGCTTGTCTTCAGCCGTCGTGATTACCCATGATTTCCATGGCCGCCGCGCCTTGGAAATTGCGCATAAGCTGGGGTACAAGAACCCGGAGCTTGGCGTCACAGAGTCTAAAGTGATGTCGATGCTTAAGTATAAGTCCCGCGAGATTCTGGCCTACACCAAATGGAAGTTGCAGGAGCTGTCGCTGTAAATCTGCTAATTTCCAAAACTGCTAATAACGCCTTTTATACTGGAATAGACTGGTTAGAGCAAGTCAGACCTGTATAATGAGGTGAACTAGGTGAACGGACATGTAGCGGCGGCAAGCAGCGGACGGGAAGAACGCAGACCGTCCAGGCAGATTAACATTGTGCTGAATAATCAGGCTCCGGCCCCGGTGTCCGGCTTGCCGGCTGATAGCGCAGGCGGCACGGCAGCTCCCAAGCCCGGCAGCCATAGCGGACTGTTCCAGGAGCTGAGCCGGGAGCTGGATGCACTTGTAGGTCTGGATAACATCAAAGAGCTGGTCTTCGAGATCTATGCCCTGCTGCAGGTGGCCCAGATGCGCAGTGAAGCCGGACTTGCCACCGGAGGCCAGGCCTACCATATGGTATTCAAGGGCAATCCGGGGACTGGCAAAACCACGGTTGCACGGATTGTGGCGAAGCTGTTCCAGCGGATGGGTGTGCTCAGCAAAGGGCATCTGATTGAAGTAGAGCGCGCAGATCTGGTAGGCGAATATATCGGACATACTGCCCAGAAGACGCGGGATCTGGTAAAAAAAGCGCTCGGCGGTATTCTCTTCATCGATGAAGCTTACAGTCTGGCCCGGGGCGGAGACAAGGATTTCGGCAAGGAGGCCATCGACACTTTAGTGAAATCGATGGAGGACCACCGCAGCCAGTTTGTCCTGATTCTGGCCGGGTATTCCGGCGAGATTGACTATTTTCTGATGAGCAATCCGGGTCTGCCCTCGCGGTTTCCGATCCAGGTTGAATTTCCCGATTATACCATCGACCAGCTGCTGCAGATTGCCGAGCTGATGGCCAAGGACCGTGATTATATTTTGATGCCGCAGGCCATACTCAGACTCAAGCAGCATTTGCTTATGGAGAAGACAGAGAGTCTGCATGCTTTCAGCAATGCAAGGTATGTACGCAACAGTATTGAGAAGGCGGTACGCGCACAGGCTGTGCGGCTCTTGAACCAGTATGAGAGTACAAGTCCGGGCAAGCAGGAGCTGATGACGCTGCGGACCGAGGATTTCAAAGGATAGTCCAGGAAGAATAGATGAGGAGCATGGAACGAATGGCAACTACAACACATGACACAGAGACAGAAGTGCAGGACCGGGCGATTCTTGTCAGTCTGGTAACTGACAAGATCAAACGCACCGGGATCGACCCTGAGCTCTCGCTCCAGGAGCTGGTACAATTAGCAGAGACCGCCGGGGTAGAGGTGCTGGATGTATTGCGGCAGAATAAGGAGACCCCCGATTCCAGGTGGTTTATCGGTAAGGGTAAGGTGGAAGAGCTTCGGATGGCCGCTGACGGGCTTGGCGCGAATACCGCGATCTTCGATCAGGAGCTGTCCGGGGCGCAGGTGCGTAATCTGGAAGAGGCACTGGATCTCAAAATCATTGACCGCACACAGCTGATTCTCGATATCTTCGCCGGACGCGCGAAGACCCGGGAAGGGATCATCCAGGTAGAGCTGGCCCAGCTGTCTTATCTGCTGCCGCGCCTGTCCGGGCAAGGCAAGAATCTGTCGCGTCAGGGAGGCGGAATTGGTACGAGAGGTCCCGGAGAGAGCAAGCTGGAGACGGACCGCCGGCATATCCGTGACCGGATTACCGAGCTGAAGCGCCAGCTGGATGAGGTGGTCAAGACCCGTGAGCTGCACCGTGAACACCGCCGCAAGAGCGGTGCGGTTCAGGTGGCACTGGTAGGCTATACCAACGCGGGCAAATCCACGCTGCTGAAGCAGCTGACCGATGCCGATGTGTACATCGAGAACCAATTGTTCGCTACCCTTGACCCGACCTCGCGTGTGCTTCAGCTTCCGGGCAGCAAGGAGGTCGTGCTTACGGACACCGTCGGCTTCATTCAGAATCTGCCGCATGATCTCGTAGCCTCCTTCCGCGCTACGCTGGAGGAAGTGAATGAAGCCAATCTGGTGCTGCATGTGGTGGATTCCTCTTCTCCGATGCGTGAGGAGCAGATGGAGGTCGTTCAGAGTATTCTGCAGGATCTGGGCGCGGCAGGCAAGCCGCAGATCGTATTGTTCAACAAAATCGATCTGTGTCAGCCGGAGCAGCTGGAGATGCTCCCGACCGGTGAGGGCTTCCTGAAGATCAGTGCTTTTAATGAGGAGGACCTCTCACGGATCACGGAGATCATCAGCGATCAGCTGGCCGGGGATACTCTAATCTTCCGCATTCCCGGTGACCGCGGGGATCTGTCCTCTCTGCTCTACCGGGTGGGCGAGGTGCTTGAACAGGATTATGATGGAAGCGATGTACTCTATAACGTGAGGCTGAATAAAGAGGATTACGATAAATGGAGCTACAAGCTGGCTGAATTCGTGGAGCCGCAATAATGGCTTATCTGACCCGCTGGGAGTTGGCATGAACCGCTAAGATAGGAAGCATTCATAGCCCGCATAGCAACAGTCTGCTTCGGATATTGATCCAGGCAGGCTTTGTTGTGCGGGTTTTCCAGGAATCGATGCCTATCAGGCTGTACATCACTTGCGGAAGCGGGGCATCATTATACAGAATGTTAGGAGAGATTAAGGGGACATGGCAGGATTTGCAGAGGATTTATTACAGGCAGCGGAAGCTGCAGAGCTTGAAATTGAAGGTGCAGTCAAGGCGCTGGACCGGATTGTGGATCATAATCAGTGGAAGGTGATCGAAGCCTTCCAGCGTCAGCATGTGAGTGATTTTCACTTCGCAGGTTCTACTGGTTATGCCTACAATGACCGGGGGCGTGAGGTGCTGGATCTGGTCTATGCTGAAGTATTCGGTGCGGAAGCTGCGCTAGTCCGGCCGCATTTCGCTTCAGGAACTCATACCATATCAACCGCTCTGTTCGGTGTGCTGCGGCCCGGAGATGAGCTTCTGTACATTACAGGACGCCCCTATGATACGCTGCACAAGGTGGTGGGGAAGCCAGGAGACGGGAGCGGCTCTCTGGCGGATTTCGGCATCGGCTACCGGGAGACAGCGCTGACAGAAGAGGGGAAGGTTGACTGGGAGGAGGTCGCCTTAGCAATAAATGACAAGACCAAGGTCATCGGAATCCAGCGTTCGCGCGGCTATGACTGGCGTTCCTCCTTCACGGTCGCTGAGATTGGCGAGATGGCAGCGCGGGTAAAAGCCATTAAGCCGGATGTGATCGTATTCGTGGATAATTGCTATGGAGAGTTCACCGAGACGCTGGAGCCGCCGCAGGTTGGCGCTGATCTGGTAGCCGGTTCGCTGATCAAGAATCCCGGCGGCGGAATCGCCGAGACCGGCGGTTATATCTGCGGCCGTGCAGAGCTGGTGGAGCTGGCGGCCTACCGTCTGACTGCCCCTGGAATCGGCGGTGAGGTAGGAGCGATGCTCGGCACGACGCGCGGCCTGTATCAAGGCCTGTTCATGGCCCCGCATACGGTGGGACAGGCTGTGAAGGGAAGTATCTTCGCAGCGGCGGTATTCCAGCGCTGCGGCTTCACCACCAAGCCTGCCTGGCATGAGCCGCGTACGGATCTGATTCAGGCGGTGGCTTTTGACGGACCCGAGCATCTGATTGCCTTCGTACAAGGTATCCAGCGCGCAGCAGCGGTAGACAGCCATGTCGTGCCTGAGCCTTGGGACATGCCGGGGTATGAGCATCTAGTCATCATGGCTGCCGGGACATTCATCCAGGGCGGAAGCCTGGAGCTGTCAGCCGACGCGCCCATCCGCGCACCGTATATCGGGTACATGCAAGGCGGATTAACCTATTCTCATGTCAAATACGGGGTATTAATGGCTCTTCAGAGCATGAGGGAGCGCAAGCTGCTGTAGTTCTCGAACACATAGGAGGCAGAGGCCGATGTACGAAGCAGAAGCAATCGAGGGATTGTTGCAGAAAAGGAGTGCGGACAAGGCTCCACTAGTCGTCATGATGTGCGGAGTAGCGGGTTCGGGCAAAACGACTTTTGCGCTTAAGCTGGAGCATGAAGGGTTCGTCCGGCTGTCCATCGATGAGGATATCTGGAGTACATATGGCCGCTACGGGATAGATTATCCTGAGGAGGAGTACGAATCCTTGAAGGAACAGTCGGAACGCAAGCTGCGCAAAGAGCTGGTGCAGCTGGTTCAGGCGAAGCGTCATGTGGTGGTGGATTTCAGCTTCTGGCAGCGGCAGCGCCGGGATGATTACAAGCATCTGATCGGGGAGTATGGCGGGAAATGGGCTGTGATCTTCCTCAAGGTACAGCCTGAAGAGCTACGGCGGCGGCTCCTGTTAAGAAGCGAGCGGATGGATGCCAATGCGGCATTCACCATTACCGAGGAGATTCTGACCCGTTTCCTGAACGGATTCGAGACTCCGGCTGGAGAAGGGGAATGGGTCGTTGAAGCGTGACATGCCATGAAACATGTACAGTAAGCCTTTAAGGCCCCCGCAAAGCATCTATTTCGTCATCGGAACTAAAGCCCTGTTATGTGGGCGGATTTTGCCTGCGGATTGCTCTTTGTGATATACTTCGGGGAACCAAATCCCATGCATCGGACACTTTGATCTGTTAATCTCACAATGGGTGAAAGAAATCTTGTGAGAAAAACTCACATACCATTGACACGCCATATAAGGAAATGTACAATGAGATGAGAAAAAGATCATTGGAAGGTTGGATGAGTCATGGGTGATGAAATCCGCAGAAATATGGCATTATTTCCGATTGGAATCGTAATGAAGTTAACAGATCTATCCGCCAGACAAATTCGTTATTATGAGCAGCACAGCCTGATCGTACCTGCGCGTACCTCCGGCAACCAGCGTTTGTTCTCTTTTAATGATGTGGAACGTCTGCTTGAGATCAAGGCGTTGATTGAGAAGGGTGTTAATATTGCCGGCATCAAGCAGGTGATGAATCCTGTCTCGAAGGAATCTGAAGAAGCTACGGTTATTACCCCTGACACAGAGGTGAGACGTAGAGAGTTGTCTGATTCGCAGCTTCACCGTCTGCTGAAGCAGGAGCTGGTTTCCGGTAAAAGACCGGGACAAGTGTCTCTGATCCAAGGTGAGCTATCCCGGTTTTTTAATAAATAATATAGAGCTGTTGAAAGGGAGAGGGTAACGTGAGCTTTACTAAAGAGGATATTCTGCGCATTTCCAAGGACGAGAACGTCCGGTTTATTCGCCTGCAATTCACCGATTTGCTGGGAACGATCAAGAATGTAGAGATTCCGGTAAGCCAGCTTGAAAAAGCACTCGACAATAAAATGATGTTCGATGGCTCGTCCATCGAAGGTTATGTGCGGATTGAAGAATCCGATATGTATCTGTATCCGGACCTGAGCACCTGGGTTATCTTCCCTTGGGTGACTGACAGCCGTGTGGCACGTCTGATTTGTGATGTGTACATGCCGGATGGCACACCGTTTGCCGGAGACCCGCGTGGTATCCTCAAGCGTTGTCTGCAGGAAGCGGAAGAAATGGGCTTTACAGCTATGAATGTCGGACCGGAGCCGGAATTCTTCCTGTTCAGAACAGACGAGAAGGGCAATCCGACTACAGAGCTGAATGACCAGGGTGGATATTTCGATCTGGCGCCAATGGATCTTGGGGAGAACTGCCGCCGCGAAATCGTATTGACACTGGAAGAGATGGGCTTTGAAATTGAAGCCTCCCACCACGAAGTGGCTTCCGGCCAGCATGAAATTGACTTCAAATATGCCGATGCCATCAAGGCAGCGGATCAGATTCAGACCTTCAAGCTTGTCGTGAAGACGGTAGCCCGCCATCACGGCCTGCATGCAACCTTTATGCCTAAGCCGCTGTTCGGTATGAACGGATCTGGTATGCACGCTCACCAATCCCTGTTCAAAGGCAAAGAGAATATGTTCTACGATGAGAGCGATAAGCTGGGCCTTAGCAAGACTGCCCGTTATTACATGGCGGGGATTCTGAAGCACGCACGTGCTTTTGCAGCGATCACTAACCCGACTGTCAACTCTTACAAACGTCTGGTGCCTGGTTATGAAGCACCTTGCTATGTAGCCTGGTCTGCAAGTAACCGTAGCCCGATGATCCGTATTCCGGCTTCGAGAGGACTC
Source organism: Paenibacillus sp. FSL H8-0122 (assembly GCF_038005345.1). Taxonomy (NCBI): domain Bacteria; kingdom Bacillati; phylum Bacillota; class Bacilli; order Caryophanales; family Paenibacillaceae; genus Paenibacillus; species Paenibacillus sp. FSL H8-0122. The sequence goes on from NZ_JBBOTB010000001.1 coordinate 2,445,903, forward strand.
AGCACACGCGTTGAGGTTCGTAACCCGGACCCGGCGGCTAACCCTTACCTTGCACTGGCTGTTATGCTGAAGGCAGGTCTGGATGGAATCAAGCGTCAGCTCGATCTTCCGGCTCCTATCGACCGTAACATCTATGTGATGTCCGAAGAAGAGCGGATCGAAGAAGGCATCCCAAGTCTGCCAGCCGATCTGAAGGAAGCCCTGAACGAAATGATCCGCAGCCACGTGATCACAGAAGCCCTCGGCGAACACGCCCTGGCCCACTTCTACGAGCTGAAGGAAATCGAATGGGACATCTACCGGACCCAGGTTCACGAGTGGGAAAGAGATCAGTACATGACATTGTACTAGGATACAGTAGCCCCCGGCGCTCTAAGCGCCGGGAGCTTTTTTGTATGTGGACGCGGGAGGATTTCTTTTTGTTTTTAACGATGTTCTACTCCAAAATAAAGGACTGTCCCATTAGCCATTTCATGGCTTTTGGAACAGCCCCTTGTAATTCATCTTAGCAATGCCGCCGGCGTTTTTTATGCTTACAAACGATAATCGCTTTTTGACCCGGGTGCAGTTTTACGACAATTACTTTTCGATGCTTCGGGCAAGACATAGTAGCTGCCTCCTATTGATTTGACATATAACAGAATATGTTCCTGGGATCAATATGGAGTGGACGTAGTTACTACACTTCAATAAAGGGGCGGGTTAACCAACCTCTCCTCGAAAATTGTTCAATCCCCACCAAGCCCCTGCAAATTAGAGGGGAATTGGAGCCACTGTCTCTTTTTGCGGGGACAGGAGCGGTAGGCGAATATATTATTATTTTCGTTCCTTTGTGGTTTTGGTCTACCAAATAAAATCTCAAAAAGCTCCCATCACTTTTATCATAATTAAATGTGTACGTTTCGACGGAACTTAATAAGTACGTATCCCGACTATTAAATACGTCACCCATTATGGTTATAGCTTTTGTTTTGAGAAAGAGGCTTGGGCATTATCTGCGAAAGAGGTACCAGGTAGGCAAGCTAATGCTACAACAGACAAAACTATCAAAAATAGATAAATGAAAGCTCAATCCATAAAATAGAAAGCTATAGGATAATTAAAAATGATCGTAAAAAATGAAAGAGATCAGTACATGACGCTTTACTAGGATACAAGCAGCCCCTGTCGCTATACACGCTGGGGGCTTTTTATATTTTTTTAGAGAGTATGATTTACATCTGTCCGGGGATCTAGTGCTCTTACGTATGTGGGGGCCAGGATGTATGCGGAAAACAGAATACAATGGATCGCCGGGGAGGTGACAAGGCCCAGTGTATACGGAAAAGCGAATACATTGGACAGTGGCGAGGACATGAGGGCCAAATGTATGCGAAAAACCGAATACAATGGGTGTCACGTAGACGACCAGGCCCAATGTATGCAAAAAACCGAATACAATTGGCGGCAGCTAGGAGATTATTTTATATTGTGCTGAAGACATACCAAAAGAACAGGCTTCCTAAAGCTAGCACAGCAGTCATACCAAGCAGCACTCCAATAATGACTTTTTCAGATCTGTTGTATTTCTTCAATTTGATCACCTCAACAAACTCTAATATAAAAAACCAACAGCTCTCTTTTACCGAGAAATAAATCCCGGACTGCTGTTGGTATATGGAACTGAACGTCTCTGATTAGGTTAATGTATGATTATATATTTTGGTGATCCTTATGATGAAGATTCCTATATTCATTCTTTGTTAAACCAAACAACATAGAATCATGATATTTACCATTGATATAGAAGATTTGACGTCGGACTCCTTCTTGAACGCATCCTACTTTTCTAAGCATAGCAGCCGATGCCTTATTTGCGTCCAGAACATAATCATTAAATTTATTAAGTCTACGCTCGAAAAATGCATATTTTAAGAGCATGTGCACTGCCCTGGTACCGTAACCCTTACCTCGATAGGGATGATCAATTACAATACCTATGCTGAAAGTACCATTCCTCTCGTCAATGCTGTTTAGATTAATACCACCTACCGTTTCACCATTCATATTTTCAATAGTAAACATGATTCGGCCATTAGTGGATGAAAATTCAACGTTCTCTTCAACGAATTTCTTCGCATCCGAGATTGTAGGCGGCAATTCAATAGTACATTCCAGAAAACGACGGGCAGGGGTATCGAATGCAGTTAAATATATACTTTCCCAATCCTCAGCCTCTATTGAACGCAATCTAATTTCATCATCTTGCCAATAATAGTTTGTATAATCTATATTTCGCATAAGTACACCTCCAAATAATATCACGATTCTATAAGTTTATCTCATGAAATATATATTTTGGAGGTGCTTTTTGATTATAAGTAATCTTAACATGATGACATTACTTAGATGGTGTAGTTCTAAGATTATTGTTCAAAGTCAAACGGGGGGCGGAAGATCTGCTACATTAGTATATAAGTTATTCCGAAGTATGTTTATAAAAAAGGCGCCTACTACCACCAAGCGTAGTATGTGCCTAGCTGCTTTGTAAGTTGGTTGATCGTAGGGAGGATCTCTGGCGAATATTCGCTGATCAGAACACCTTGGATGAGCGGCATAGCCTTAAGCGAAAATCCATTCACGTTCCCTCCCAGGTTTTATAGATTATTCTTCAATGGGAACCGGGGACCGGAAGGCATACCATAGCAGTCCATAAGCTATTCCGAAGTAAAGGATTACACCCAGTATGGATATGGACAGAAGAATGAGGATAACTTTATTTCCATTCATACATTTATCTCCTACATAAAAAAACTCTCCCGATTTTTAGTATGGGGGAGAGGAGTGAAGATGACGACTGAGCAAAGCCCTTACATCATAATATAAAGGAATTATAACTTCAGATCAATCCATTTTACATACTATTCCATCTCCTATATACTTAACCAGAAGAGAATCCTAGTGGGAGTTATGGGAGCGGATGATGAAGAATACATATAAGATTATGCTTTCGCTGATGCTCATCCTGGCGTTGATAGGTCCGGTGGCTGGGGCGGAAGGAGCGGCTGTGCCAGCGGAGACCCAAGCGAGGCTTATGGAGCAATATGGGCTGGATGCGCCGCCTCTGCCGGTGTGGAATTGGAGCAGCATGGATGTCGGGGGCAGTGGTATTAGCAGTGGGATGCTGTTCGTGTACCGGATGATGTTGAATCCGCTGGGGGTCATGCTGCAAGAGATACTATATATTCTGTAGTAGAGGGGGAAAAGAATGAATTCGCGTTATGATGCGCCAAGCCCTGCACGCAGAGTCCGCAGGAGATCGGGCGGTAAGTCGTTACTGGTCCTTATCCTTGTTCTGATTGTGATGGCGGTTACGAATCCGGGAAAGGAAGCATTCAGTGAATATTCTGTAAAGAATCTGGAAAATACGCTCGGTCAGGAAATAGGCGACGGAATTACCAAGCAGGTGGCCCAGCCTGTAATTGAGTCTTTGACCGTGAGGGATAACTACATTTTGTTCTCAGTATTCAGTGTACCGGACCTTAAGAATACCAATTTTTTTACCCGGGATGGCGGGGCCACGAAGAAGTATATTGGATTGTTCAAAATCCTTTTTATTAAGCTGTAAATATGGTTTACATATTGTTCCATGACCCGGTATAATTGAATAGATTCGAGACGGAATCTTTAATATGGTTGTGGAACAAGGAGGAACGAAGTTGAATACGGCTTATAAAGTACTGTCCAGTGATGCTGATCTATTCGCTGCCGCACTGGCACAGGTACAGGTCTACGTCGTTCAGCTGGTTGATGGCAAACCGCATGTGATTGCTGATTATGCCGGACCTGTACAGAAATGGACACCGGAGTACATTGTGCTGGCCGGAATGACTTATAGACGCGATGAATTTGAATTCCGGGTACGATTGAACAAGAAGTAAGCAGATTCGCTGCCCACTACCTGCAGCTCTAACTAACATTACTGCCGAATCACACAATCTTTGGAGCCATTCTTGGCATCTCTTATACTATCCAAGTGTAAAAGAGGTGTAAAGATGAGCCAAAGAGAACGTAACCGGATTCGCAGAGCCATTAATGTCCTGCTGACACAGCGGGCTGTCCTGCTGGAGAGACTGGAAGAAATCAATGAGAATCTGCGTAGAGTGCCTAGAGGTTCGCGGGCCAGAAGAGAGCTGCTGGCAGCCAGAGAATCGATCCGCGAGGCCATTCGTTTGAATACAGTGGCTATCCGTCTGTTGAGAAGTGTGCTGTAGTCTGTATCCTCTCTAATTCATAGGAGTCACAGGAACCCTTGGGGCGCAATCTGGCGTCTCAAGGGTTTTTGTGACTCCTATTCTCGGATGGTGACACGGGTACCTATGGGAACGAGGGCGGCTAGAGCCAGAACATCTGCATTGTACATACGGATACAGCCGTGAGAGACCATATGGCCGATGGAGGAGGGGTCATTGGTTCCGTGAATGCCGTAATGCGGCTTGGACAGTCCCATCCAGAATGCACCGAACGGGCCGCCTGGATTGGGCTGTTTGTTAATGATGGTGTATTCGCCTACAGGCGAGACGGTTAACATTTTGCCGATGCCGACAGGGAAGCCTCTGGTGACAACGTCATTATCCAGCAGGTACAGCATGCGCTGTGACAGATCGACGATAATTCGGTAATTGGGCATACAGATCAGCACTCCTTTGTAACAGGATATGTGCGGAGCTATGCAGCGGTTCGCAGAAAAAATGGCCAAAAAGCCAAATGCAAACATTTGTTCTCATTCGGCTTTTTGGCCACTATACGAAGTGAAGTGAACATACAACAGGCTGCTTCGCATGGTGCGGAGCAGCCTGTTCTTAAGCGGGGAGTAGATTAGTGGATATCGCGGAATAATCCGATGACCCGGCCCAAAATCGTAACGCGGTTGAGGCGGAGAGGCTCGTACGCCGGATTCTCCGGCTGCAGCCTGATATGATCCCGTTCTTTGTAGAAGGTCTTGACAGTTGCTTCATCCTCTTCGGTCATCGCTACAACAATATCGCCGTTGTCGGCAGTCTGCTGCTGGCGCACGATGACATAATCCCCGTTCATAATTCCGGCATCCACCATACTGTCACCAAGGACAGATAGCATAAATACCTTGTTATCGCCTACATAATGAGCAGGCAACGGGAAGTAATCCTCGATATTCTCTGTAGCTGTAATAGGAACACCAGCTGTAACCTTACCCACTACCGGGATGCGGGTAACGGTCTGGACGAATTGATGCACATTCTCTGAATCTTCCTGGCCGAGTAGTTCAATGGCACGCGGTTTCGTTGGGTCACGCCGGATCAGGCCCTTCTTCTCAAGCCGGTCCAAGTGACCATGCACGGTGGAACTGGAGGCCAGTCCGACAGCCTCGCCAATCTCGCGGACGGACGGAGGATAACCCTTGCTGCGGACTTCATTACGTATAAATTCCAGGATCGCCAGCTGACGACTAGAAATCTTTGACATCGGTATCAACCCCATATACTATGTTTGGGAAAATTATAACATAGAACTTCCGTTCGTACAAACATAAGTTCTAAAATGAGGAAAATAAGAGAACGGAAATAAAGAGAACAAATGTTCCGAAAAAACTATTGATCGAAACACATGTTCGTGTTATATTATTTTCGAAAGCAAGAACATGTGTTTGGAGGATGATAATCATGTTAAAGTATAGTACATACAACAGCATCTACAATAATGAGGATATCAAGGTGTCCGCTCCCGGTAATCCAACTGCTCATAGTAATGTAACCAAGATCAAGGGGGCGATTCTTCATAGTCTCTCTGCGCTATCATCGCTATTCCGTCAGGTCAGCCTGATGAAGCTGGTTCTGGTGCTGATGCTTGTTATTTCGGGATTCACTGTGGTGGGGAATGTTTTTGCCGGTTCGGTCTCTTCAATGAAGCCGGATAAGCGGATCGTAGTCGAACGCGGGGATACCTTATGGAGTATTGCGTTAAGCAACAAGCCTGAGGACATGAAGACAGCCGTATATATAGAAGGAATAATGAAGAGTAATCATTTGGAGAACAGCTTCATTAAGGCCGGAGATATTCTGACTTTACCTTTATACTGAAGGAATGCAGCAGGCTAATGATCGACTCGGAGAGCTTTCAGGGGGTAGACCTTGACAAGCTCTTTTTCTCATGGCAAAGTTAAAATGAATTTAGAGGGAGGGAAACGTATTGAATATTGACGAATTGGTCGCACGCATCAATGAATTGGCACGCAAAGCTAAGAACGGCGGCCTGAATGAAGAGGAACTGGCTGAACGTGCCAAGCTCCGCGAGATTTACCTGGGGAATATCCGCACTAACTTTCGGGCCCAGCTTGATACCATCGAAATTGTGGACAATCCGGAGCATGAAGAAGGCAATAACGGACTTAAGCATTAGCCTGTTGCCTTTTCATAGATAATACAGGATGACTAGGGGGAACTTACATGGCCCGTTCTTGGGAAAGAATGGTTCAACGCAACACCAAGCAAATTAACCAGCAAAGAAAGAAGCAGGGGAAGGACTCCATTTACACTTCCAGCACTAAGACTGCTGCGAAAAGCATCGATATTTTCAAAGGCCGCAATATTGTATTCCCCGTTGTACTGATGCTGCTTGGCATCATGTTCTGGGTGGTCGGCTCAATTGACGAAGCCAAAGGAAGCCGGATTCTGGCCAACTGGCTGGGTGTAGTGCTGTACTTCCTGCTTGCTGCGCTGCTGTTCTTCCGCCGTCCCTTCCTTAAGGTTGAGCGTGCGCGTATCTCTACTATTAAATACAACCGCGAACGCTTCCTGGCTGCGGCGGATATTGAGAAGATCACTTTATCGCGCAGTGTAGTTACTATTAAGTATAAGGGTAAGCGCAAGCAGTGGATTTTCTCCAAGCTGATTAACCGATATGACACCGCTGCGATGGGGGAACGCCTGGAGCAGTTCGCCAAGAACAACAACATTGAGGTTGTGCACGAATAGGAAGACAGACCAGCATATAGGGAGTGGAAGAACAAATGCCGATTACCGCCGTACTATTTGACCTTGACGATACTCTGCTGTGGGATGACCGCAGTGTGGAAGAAGCCTTCCGCTATGCTTGTGAGGCTGCTGGAGATTCCGTTGATCCGCAGGAGCTGGAAGCTGCTGTACGCAGAGAAGCCCGTGCCCTCTATGAATCCTATGAGACGTATCCGTTCACGAAGCTGATCGGAATTAACCCATTTGAAGCGCTGTGGGCGAACTTCACTGCCGGTGAGCAGCCGGAGTTCCGTCAATTGGAACAGCTTGCCCCCGTCTACCGCAAGGAATCCTGGCGCCGCGGCCTCGCCGCACTCGGGGTAGAGGATGAAGCGTTGGCTGCACAGCTGGCTGATAAGTTCGCCGCTGAGCGCCGTAGCCGTCCCTACATCTATGAAGAGACACTTCAGGTGCTGAACGAACTGCGCGGTAAGGTGAAGCTGCTGCTGCTGACGAACGGCTGCCCGGCCCTTCAGCAGGAGAAGCTGGATGGTGTGCCGGAGCTTACCCCGTATTTTGACCACATTGTAATTTCGGGAAGCTTCGGCAAAGGCAAGCCGGACAAGGGAATCTTCGAGCATGCGCTCGGACTGCTGGATATTACTCCGGAACAAGGGATAATGGTGGGCGATAAGCTTACGACAGATATTCTTGGCGGCTTGTCTGCCGGATTGACCACGGTCTGGATCAACCGCAACGCGAAAGCTTCGGACCCGGAGATTACGCCGGATTACCAGATCAGCCATCTTTCAGAGCTTCTGCCGCTGGTAGACTCCCTATAATTCAAACATCTGTGTTTTTAAAACTGCAAAAGGTCAAAGAGCAACGGTCCTCCCGTCACTGGAGAATTGTTGCTCTTTACTTTTTTATTTGAAAACCCATGTGCGCACCATCAAAGATATGACTATTCTCATGTTAACGAGTGAATCATGCAGCTTCTTTAAGGCAAATTGAATAAAATGTGTATAATAAGAAGAGCAGCGATCTGACTTTCATTGTAATATAGAATTGATATGTTCGTGGATGAAGAAGAATCTACCTATGAACCGGGAGGACTTCAGATGATGAAGCCAAGGATACGCAGGGGACTTATATGCATTATAATGGGGATGACGCTAGCCGGATGCTCGGGGAATAAGGAAGATGAGATGCAGATGCATGCTGCGGCCAATTCCTCCATGTCACCGATTAAGGTGGAGCTGAGCTGGACCCCGGAGGAAGTAACCGCAGGTACGGCAGTTAGCTTCAAGGCTGTGGTGACACAGGACGGTGAACCGGTTGATGATGCGAGAGAAGTAATGTTTGAAGTCAACGAGGCAGCGGATAAGACCCGGAAGGTTGAAATCACGGGTGAAAGTGCTGGAGAAGGGGCTTATGTCGGGGAATATACCTTTGAAGAGGCAGGCGAATTCAGTGTCACTTCACATGTGACTGCCCGGACGCAGCATTCCATGCCAAGCAAGCAACTGGTGGTAGCGCCTTAAAAGAAATGAAATCAATGAAATACAAATAATGCAGGGTGGAAAGGAAGGCTTTCCGAAATCCCTTTATTCTGCTAAAATTACTCTAATGTTTCACTGGGGGGATGGAAAGTGGCTAAATACACACTTGCTGAGAGCTTGCAGCAGCGCATATTGATACTAGATGGAGCTATGGGTACCATGATTCAACAGGTGCCGCTCACCGGTGAGGATTTCGGCGGGGATGACCTGGATGGCTGTAATGAAATGCTGGTCCTGACCCGGCCGGAGGTTATTCAGGACATTCATGAGAAATACCTGGAGGCCGGTGCAGATCTGATTGAGACGAATACCTTCGGTGCCACTTCAGTGGTGCTTGCCGAATATGATATTCAGGACCGTGCCCGGGAGATTAACCTTGCAGCCGCCAGACTTGCACGTAATGCCGCTGATAAATATGATACACCGCAGCGCCCGCGTTATGTTGTAGGAGCTATGGGACCGACCACCAAGACGCTTTCCGTTACCGGGGGAGTCACCTTCAAGGAGCTTATAGACAGCTATGAAGAACAGGCGGTTGCCCTGATCGACGGCAAGGTGGACGCGCTGCTCCTGGAGACATCCCAGGATACCCTGAACGTGAAGGCTGGAAGCATTGGCATCCGTAACGCCTTCGAGAAGAGCGGAATTACACTGCCGGTGATGATTTCAGGAACGATTGAACCTATGGGAACTACACTTGCCGGTCAGAATATAGAAGCCTTCTATATTTCGCTGGAGCATCTGAAGCCGGTGTCCATCGGACTGAACTGTGCTACCGGACCGGAGTTCATGCGGGATCACATCCGTTCGCTGTCCGCGATCTCTTCAGCGGCCGTCAGCTGCTACCCGAATGCAGGTCTGCCGGATGAGAACGGGAATTATCATGAATCCCCGGATTCTCTGGCCCGTAAGCTGGGCGGCTTCGCTGAGAAGGGCTGGCTGAACATTGCCGGCGGCTGCTGCGGAACGACTCCTGATCATATCCGGGCGATGGCTGAAGTGATGGCGGCTTACCCGCCGCGTAAGCTTGACGGCCAGCATCCTCCGGCTTTGTCGGGGATAGAGCCGGTGTACGTGGAGAGTGAGAACCGTCCGTATATGGTCGGTGAACGGACCAATGTCCTCGGTTCCCGGAAGTTCAAGCGTCTAATCGTCGAGGGGAAATATGAGGAAGCTTCGGAGATAGCCCGTGCCCAGGTGAAGAGCGGCGCACAGGTTATTGATGTCTGCGTGCAGGACCCGGACCGGGATGAGACGGAAGACATCATGCGGTTCCTGGAGCTGGTGGTGAAGAAGGTCAAGGTGCCGTTAATGATCGATACGACGGACCCGAAGGTCATTGATCTGGCCTTGCAGTATTGTCAGGGTAAAGCGATCATTAACTCCATTAACCTTGAAGATGGTGAAGAGAAATTCGAGCATGTCACACCTCTGATTCATAAATACGGAGCAGCGATTGTAGTAGGCACCATCGATGAGACCGGTCAGGCCATCCTGGCTAAGGACAAACTTGAGGTTGCCAGACGTTCCTATGATCTGCTTGTCAACAAATACGGTCTGGCTCCCGAGGATCTGATCTTCGATACCCTTGTGTTCCCTGTTGGAACCGGGGATGAGCAGTATATCGGCTCCGCGAAGGAGACGATTGACGGCATCCGTCTGATCAAGGAGGCTATGCCTGCTGTTCACACGATTCTCGGGATTAGTAATGTCTCCTTCGGTCTGCCGGAAGCCGGCCGCGAGGTGCTGAACTCAGTATTCCTGTACGAGTGCACCAAGGCCGGTCTGGATTATGCCATTGTGAACACCGAGAAGGTGGAGCGGTACGCATCGATCCCTGAAGAGGAGCGCAAGCTCGCAGAAGAGCTGATCTATAATACGAATGACGACACCTTGTCAGCGTTCGTGGCGGCTTTTCGCGGCAAAAAGGTCGAGAAGAAGGAGAAGATCTCCAATCTCTCCCTGGAGGAGCGCCTAGCTTCCTATGTGGTAGAAGGCACTAAGGAGGGACTGATCCCGGATCTGGATGAAGCGCTGAAGACCTCGCCTCCGCTGGAGATTATTAATGGACCGCTGATGGCGGGGATGTCTGAGGTCGGACGGCTGTTCAATAACAATGAATTAATCGTGGCAGAGGTGCTCCAGAGTGCGGAGGTCATGAAGGCCTCTGTAAGCCATCTGGAGCAGTTCATGCAGAAGGATGAGACCTCGGTTAAGGGGAGAATCATGCTTGCGACCGTCAAGGGTGATGTGCATGATATCGGTAAAAACCTGGTCGAGATTATTCTCTCCAACAACGGTTATGAGATCGTCAATCTGGGGATCAAGGTTCCGCCAGAGAATATTATTGAAGCCTTCCGCAAGGAAAAGGCTGACGCCATCGGCTTGTCGGGACTGCTGGTGAAGTCGGCGCAGCAGATGGTGCTGACTGCGCAGGATCTGCGGTCCGCCGGGATTGATGTGCCGATTATGGTGGGCGGTGCAGCACTGACCCGCAAATTCACCAAGACCCGAATCCGTCCGGAGTATGACGGGCTCGTCTTATATGCCAAGGATGCCATGGACGGTCTGGATATCGCCAACCGGCTGATGAACCCGCTGGAGCGGGTGAAGATTGAGGAGGAGGTCCGCGAGGAGGCTGAGGCTGCCGTAGCTGTCGCTCCGCAAGCGCCGCTGCCCGAGCTTACGCGCGCAGTCCGCTCCAAAATCTCGGCTGATGCTCCGGTGTTCATCCCGCCTGATCTGGAGCGTCATGTCCTGCGGAATTATCCGCTGGGACATGTGATTCCTTATGTGAATATGCAGATGCTGCTCGGCCATCATCTCGGTCTGCGCGGCTCTGTAGAGGCGCAATTGGCAGCGCGGGACCCGCGTACGGTAGAATTGAAAGAGACCGTGGACGATATTCTGCATCAGGCGATGCTGGAAGGCACGATTGTGCCGCATGCGATGTATCAGTTCTTCCCGGCCCAGTCACGCGGGAATGATATTCTGATCTATGATCCGCAGGATCAGGCCAAGGTGCTGCATACCTTCACCTTCCCGCGCCAGAATGTGGAGCCGTATCTCTGCCTTGCTGATTTCCTGAAGCCAGTGGAGAGCGGAGTCATGGACTATGTTGGCTTCCTGGTGGTTACTGCGGGACATGGTGTCCGTGAATTATCGACTGAACTTAAGGATAAGGGTGATTATCTCCGTTCCCATGCTCTGCAGGCAGTCGCTCTTGAGGTCGCGGAGGGTCTGGCTGAACGTGTCCATCATATGATGCGCGATACCTGGGGATTCCCGGACCCGGCAGATATGACTATGAAGCAAAGACATGGCGCGCGTTACCAGGGCATCCGTGTATCCTTCGGCTACCCGGCCTGCCCGGATCTGGAGGATCAGGGGCCGTTATTCAAGCTCATGAAGCCTGAGGATATCGGCGTGCAGCTTACCGAGGGCTTCATGATGGAGCCGGAGGCTTCGGTCTCGGCGATGGTCTTTGCCCACCCTGAAGCGCAGTACTTCAATGTGGAGAAGCTCTGAGCCTTCCGCATGCTTACCGGTCAGAAGGGGCTATGCCCCGACTTTTCGGAACCTCCCGTTACCGGGAGGTTTTTTGCTGCAAATATAAGAATTTATATGTTCACGCTATACGGCAAAGCCGTTTCCACTAGAAAAGATGCTTTTGCAGCAAAAACAGAGTAGAATTCTTGTCATAAGAACAGACAAGATCACAAAAAATAATAAAGACATCAGGATGAGAGAGGGGAGGGGCATAATGGAAATCTATTTTCTCGGAACGAATGCCGGGGTGCCGACGCTGCAGCGCAATGTGACGTCGGTTGCACTCCGGCTGCTTGAAGAACGGCGGACCTTCTGGATGTTCGACTGCGGGGAAGGGACACAGCATCAGGTTCTGCGCTCGCCGCTGCGGCTGGGCAAGCTGGAGAAGCTGTTTATCACCCATCTGCACGGTGATCATCTGTTTGGCCTGCCCGGACTCATCTCCAGCAGGGGCTACCAGGGCGGGACTTCACCGCTTACGGTGTACGGACCTCCCGGGCTCAAGGCATATCTTGACATATCGTTATCTGTCAGCCAGTCCCGCATTCCTTATAAGCTGGAGATTGTGGAGCACAGCGGCGGGCTGATTTTTGAGGATGAGACCTTCAAGGTGGAAGCGGGACTGCTGGAGCACCGGATTGACAGCTATGGCTACCGGGTAACGGAGAAGGACAGTCCGGGTAATCTGAATACAGAACTGCTGAAGAGCTACGGACTGAAGCCGGGACCATTATATGGCCGGTTAAAAAAAGGCGAGGATATCACTACCGAAGAAGGCGTGTTGATTCGGGCGGCCGAGGTGATTCATGCACCCAAGCGCGGACGCATCGTAGTTATTCTGGGAGATACCCGGCCTTGTGCGGGCTCGCTGCCGCTGGCGCAGGATGCCGATCTGATTATTCATGAGGCGACATTTGCCCATGGCCTGGCGGATATGGCTCATCAATATCATCACAGCACGGCACAGCAGGCTGCGGAACTGGCAAGGGATGCAGGCGGGGCTGAGCTGATCTTGACCCACTTCAGCTCGCGTTACACTTCGCAGGAGGAGCTCGCTCCGCTGCTGAAGGAAGCACAGGAGATCTTCCCGAATACACTGCTGGCAGAGGAGTTCTGCACCTTCCCGGTCTACCGGAGAACCCCTGGAAATGACGCTGCGGACTGAATTATTTTCCGGGAAAGCGCAGGAAATGACAGGGCTGTGCCAAAAATAGCCGGGCGCTGCAGGAGTTCGCTAGCGTTCGACGAAGAACGTTAAATTTAAAGTAAAAGCTGAGGATTAAGCGTACGAAGCAGTAGAGAAAATGCCGAAACGAAGCGGCTAAAAATCGCAGGCAGGCGGGCAATAAATCCATTCACAGCGCGCTTCCCGGAGAAGCTGCCGCTGCTCTGAAATATAATTCATAGGGTTAATAATAAATAAGATGAATCACTTAATTCGAATCGGCAGGAGGAGTTATGAACAATATCGGAGGCTTGTTAATTGATCTGGATGGCACGTTGTATCATGGCGGCAGAATGATTCCCGGGGCCCAGCGGCTGATAGCAGCGCTTCGTGCGGCGGAGATTCCGTTCCTGTATGTGACGAACAACTCTTCCAGAACACCGGCGAGTGTAGCTGCACATTTGTGCGGAATGGGCATTGAAGCCAGGCCCGAGGAGGTCTGCACTTCAGCGCTGGCTGCGGCCCGTTACATTGCCGGAGAATCTCCGGGAGCATCCGTGGCGATACTTGGAGAAGAGGGGCTGGTGGAAGCCTGCACAGAGGCAGGGCTAACCCTGGTCTCCGAGCATCCGCAGGTTGTCGTGCAGGGGATCGACCGTTCTTTTACATATGAAGCACTGGCCCGCGCCTCGCGTTGGATTCGTGAAGGAGCCAGATTCGTCCTGACCAATCCCGACCTGATGCTTCCCTCCGATGACGGAGTGATGCCCGGTGCAGGTACGATAGGTGCAGCTATTGAAGCAGCCAGCGGAGTGGCGCCCGTGGTCATCGGCAAGCCCGAGACGCACCTGGTGACATATGCGACATCTCTGCTCGGCATCAAGCCGGAGGATGCGGTGATGGTGGGTGACAATATGAGAACGGATATCTTGGCGGGTGCCAATGCAGGCTGCCGGACTGTGCTGGTGCTTACGGGACTTACAACCCGGGATAATCTGGAGCATTACCAGCAGCTGACCGGAGTCAAGCCTGATGAAATTTGTACTGATTTAGCTGAACTTATGGTACTGCTCGGTGTATAATGACAAAGGTGACCATTTGACCATCCAAGAAGGGAAGATGACAATATGCCGGAATTGCCGGAAATGGAGAATTACAGAAAGCTGCTTAGCCAGCATCTAATAAACGTACCCATTACAGGGGTAACCGTAAATAGAGAAAAGACCATCAATATGGAGACTGAAGAATTCGTGAAAGGGCTGGTCGGGGCACGAATTGTATTCGTGGAACGCCGCGCCAAGCATATCCTCTTCCACCTGCATGACGGCCGCAGACTGCTGCTGCATCTGATGCTGGGCGGACTACTGTTCTATGGTACAGAGGAAGAACGTCCTGACCGTACTACACAGGTTGAGCTTGCGTTCGGTGAGCATATCCTTTACTTCATGGGACTGCGGCTGGGGTATCTCCATCTGCTGTCTGTTAAGGAAGGTGAAGCGGCAATGGGGAAGCTTGGACCGGAGCTGCTGGACCGCCGGATGACGGCCGAACGCTTCGCCGGACTGCTCAAGGGACGGCGCGGTGCGCTGAAGAGTCTGCTGGTCAACCAGCATGTTATGGCTGGAATCGGCAACTGCTACGCTGACGAGATTGCTTATGAAGCCCGTCTGCTTCCGTCTACGCTGGTTCAGAATCTGTCACCGGAAGCGGTGACCCGGCTGTACGACAGCGTGCGTAAGGTGTTAACGGAGGCCACTGAAATCGGCGGTTATATGGAAATGCCGTTCATGACCGGCGATACGGTGACCGGTTCTTATAATGATGCCTGTAAAGTGTATGACCGTGAAGGCGAGCCTTGCCTGCGCGGCGGGGGAACCATAGTGAAGACAGAGCTGTCCGGACGCAAGGTGTTCTATTGCCCGGATTGCCAGCATGACGCATAGCCCCTTCATAGGGGCACATGTCAGCATACGCGGCGGGTACGGGCAGGCTGCCCGGTCCGCCAGGGAGAGCGGTGCTACATGTTTTCAGTATTTTCCGAAGAATCCGCGCAGTCTGAAGCTGAAGCCGGTAGACTACCGCGATGCAAGCAGCTGCGCAGAATACTGCCGGGAGCAGGGAATGGCTTCCATTGCCCATACCCCGTATCCGACGAATCTGGCTGCCGGCCCGGGCGACAGAGAGGTGATGATTGCCTCCCTGCGCAACGATCTGGAGATTGCCGAGGCGTGCGGATCGGTGGGCATTGTGGTGCATTTCGGACATTTTGCCGGGATGGAGCCGTTACAGGGTTATCAAAAAATTATACAATGCATGAACGAGGTACTGGCAGACTGGACGGGACGAACCAAGCTGCTGCTTGAGAATATGGCAGGGAATCATGGGCATGAAGGCATGACGCCCGAAGAGCTGGTCAAGGTCCGTGAGCTGAGCCGCTACCCGGAGAAGATCGGCTTTTGCTTCGATACCTGCCATGCTTTCGCTGCGGGCATCTGGAACCCGGAGCAGACGGAGGAGCTTATCGCACGCGGTGAGCAGCTGGGGTACTGGGCGAATCTGGCGGCTGTGCATTTGAATGACTCCCGGTTTCCCTACGGCTCCCGGCGGGACAGACATGCCGGAATCGGCAGCGGATATATCGGGGGAGCGGCGCTTAGCCAGCTTGTGAAGATGGAGGCCCTGGCTGATAAAGTGATCGTTATGGAAACAGAAAAGGGACCGGATGGCACGCACAGAGCGGAGATTGCTGCTGTGAGGACCTGGTTTGAGTCGGGGGAGGATTGAGAATGAAGGAAATGAATCAGCCGGAGCTGCTGGAGCTGCTGGCCACGAAGGGCGAGCCGCTCGTCCTGTTCCTGCATACCCCGCTATGCGGAACCTGTAAGGCAGCCCGGCGGATGATTGAGGTGGCGGAGCATCTGCTTCCGCCTGGCCTTTTGATTGCTGAGGGGAATGTCAATAGGCTCCCTGATCTGGTGAACACCTATCAAATCTCAAGTGTGCCCGCTCTGTTGGCCGTATCTGCTGACCGCAGCGCTGAACCTGACATCATCTATTCCATTCACTCTGTTGAACGGGTGCTGGCATACATAAGGAGAGTGACATTATAATGATATCATTACAACATCTGTCCCTGCGCAGGGAGGAGAGCCTGATTCTTGACGATGTATCGCTGGATATGAAGCCGGGGGAGAACTGGGTCATTCTCGGGCGTAACGGCTCCGGCAAAACCACCCTGCTGGAAATGATGACCGGCTACCTGTTCCCCAGTAAGGGCTCTGTTGAAGTGCTGGGGTACAAGTATGGTCAATGTGATCTGCGCGAGGTGCGCAAGAGAATCGGTTATATCGGCCCGTCCCTGATGGAAAAGCTCTCGCTAACCGACCCGGTCTGGGAGGTTGTAGCTACTGGTGCCTATGCGTATTTACGCTTCTACCAGGAGATTCCGCAAAGTGTGAAGGACCGGTCGCTTAAACTTCTGGAGGAGATGAACCTCGGTGAACTGGCTTATCATCCGTTCGGCTTGTTATCCCAGGGGGAGCGCAAGAAGGCTATGCTGGCCCGCTGCCTGATCGCAGAGCCTAAGCTGCTGATTATGGACGAGCCTTGCGCCGGTCTTGATTTATATGAACGGGAGAAAATGCTCGCCGAGATCGACAAGCTGCGGCAGCATAATGTTGGAGTGGTGTATGTTACCCATCATGTGGAGGAGATTGTTCCGCTCTTCACTCACGTGGCGCTGATCCGTGACGGGAAGCTGGCAGGAGCCGGTCCCAAGGATGAGGTGCTGACGCAGGAGATGCTGATGGCTACCTATGATCTTCCGGTCAAGGTTGAATGGGATAACGGACGTCCCTGGATAAAAATAAGTTCTGGAGGCAAAGCGATTTGAACGATGTTACGGAAGACAAGAGTATTTCAAGATATATCTGCACGGCGAATCATGGCTTCGCCCCCTATGCACAGGAGGAGCTAAGACGCCTGTTCGGAGCGGTGAAAAGCACCTTGCTGCTGCCTGGAGAAATCTTCCTGGCCACGCTTGAGGCGGAGCCGGAGGAGGTAGCGCAGCGGCTGGCACAGAACCTGCCGGTCTTCCTGCGCCACATTCAGCCAGTAGATTTCCAGGACACCGGCGATCTGCCGGCTCTGGAACGGCTGGCGGTATACTTAAGCCGTCGTACGGAGCTGCAAGGCGAGAAGGTGTCGCTGCATGTCCGCAAAGGCCCGTCCTCCTTCTGGGAGCAGAGTCCCGGCGAGCTGCGTGAATGGCTGCAGGGCAGGCTTGACAGCCTGGACGCCGAGTTCACCGTGCAGGAGCCCGCTTGGGTGATCTCCATCTATGCGGACGGTGACGCGCTGTATGCCGGGGTATCCCGGCCGGAGGCGAACCTGTCCAGCTGGAATGGCGGCATGATCCGCTTCCGCAAGGAGGACGGACAGATCTCACGGGCCAAATTCAAGCTGATGGAGGCGGAGAAGGAATTCGCCATTCCGTTCTACAGCTTCAAGAATGCGGTCGATATCGGCGCTTCTCCGGGCGGCTGGACTTCGTTCCTGCTGGAGCGCGGTCTCAAGGTTACTGCTGTTGATCCGGCGCTGATGCACGAGTCCTTACGTAAGAATCCGGCACTCAAGATTCTGCGCAAAAATGCCGGAGAGGTCAAATTCCGTGAGAACGAATTTGACCTGCTGGTCTGCGATATGAGCTGGAGCCCCAAGCTGATGGCGAAGCTGGTCACTGAGCTGCTGCATAGCCTGACACCGGGCGGCAGCGCGATTGTTACCGTGAAGCTGATGCACAAGAAGCCCATGGCGGTGATCAAGGAGATCATCACCATGTTTGAAGGCCAGCGGATGCAGGTCCAGCGTGCGAAGCAGCTGTTCCACAACCGGGACGAGATTACACTTTATATGATTAAGTATTAATTCATATTTGCAGGATTATGGGAAAGCATCCCGCAGTCTGCACCTCCGGCTTCTTGCCGGTTCCGGTGCGGGCAGTGGGGGCTTTTTTTGCGTTATACAACATTCTATATGAACAGGCGGGGAAGAGATGGAATTCACAGGAAAGTTAAGTCCCGGACAGATTCTGGGAGGGCGTTATTATGTAACCGGGTTGATCGGGACAGGCGGAATGAGCCGGGTATATCTGGCGGAGGATATGCGGCTGCCGGGTATGCTGCGGGCCATTAAAGAGAGCGTCATCCGGGAGGGGAGTTATGGTGCGGGCGCCATTCAGGCGGAAGCGGAGCTGTTAATCTCGCTACGTCATCCGCTGCTCCCGCAGATTGCGGATTTCTTTCCGCCGGACGCTGACGGCTACACCTATCTGGTGATGGATTATATTGAGGGCATCACCCTGCATCAGTATATGGCAGAGCAGTCTACTTCAATGACGGGCGAGCGAATCCTAAGCTATGCGCGGCAGCTGCTGGAGGTGCTGCATTATTTGCACAGCCATGAGCCGCCGATCGTCTACCGGGATCTCAAGCCTTCGAATATCATGCTGACTGGAGAGCATGAGCTGAAGCTCATTGACTTCGGGATTGCGCGCAGGCTGAGAGGCGGCTCCGGTGAGGACACGGAGAAGCTTGGAACAGCCGGGTTCGCAGCCCCGGAGCAATACGGCGGCGGGCAGAGCTGCCCGGTGTCGGACCTGTACGGGCTTGGCGCGCTGCTGCTGTATATGGCCTCCGGCGGGGAGTTCAGCGCCTGGCAGCCCGGGATGGAGCGGAAGCTGCAGGGTCAGCTCCCGGACCGGATGATTCCGGTCATCAGACGGCTGCTGCGGCATCACCCGGAGGAACGGTATGGCAGTGCTGAGGAGGTAAGGAGGGTCCTCCAGCAGCTGAAGATTGGCGGTGCGGGGGAAGCTAGACATGAGCGGACGAACATACGCAAGGCTGCGGATGACCTACACTCGCAGCAATCGCCTGTGGTAGTGGCAGTATTAGGAGTGTCCCCCGGGATTGGGACCACGCATACCTCGCTTGCTGTCAGCCGCTGCCTGTCGTCCTCCGGACGGACGGCATGGGTAGATTGTAATCCCGGTTCGCAGGTATTTAACCGCATGAAGGAAATGGCGGGGAGCCCTGAAATAAACGGTGTTCAGGGGACACAGGTGCAACCGTTCAACTGGATGGGAGTGGACTACTGGAGGCTGCTCCCTTCGGAGGGACTCCCGCAGGTGCCGGAGCAAGCCTATGCTTACATCGTCATGGATCTTGGAACCGGCGGCGGTGAGGGGGCGCTGGAAGCGTTCACAGGCAGCAGCTTCCCGTTGTTGATTGCCTCCGCTGCGGATTGGCGGCTGGAGGATACCCTGCACTGGCTGCGCCGCAGAGGCCTGATTCCCCGGCCGGAATGGCGGATCTGCCTGCCGCTGGCCGGGGAGCATACTGTAGCGCTGCTGGCCTCCCTGCTTGAACCTGCGAGCGTATACAGCCTGCCGCTTCAGCAGGACCCTTTTCAGAGTAAAGGAAAGCTGGTTCAGGCCATTAGGGGGCTGATTGGACCGCTTAAGGGTGCCCGTTTTCCTGCAAAGAATATTAGATTGTTTCAGAAAAAGTGCTGAATGCTCAGAGATTTTTGACAGTTTTTCAGAAATCGGGCTTTATTTCTATTTCAGTGCAGGGTGCAGGTGTGCTAAAATGGAGCGATATCTATAATGATTGAACCTCTTGGTATTTACAATATAGAATGGAGCTTGCAGAGAATTTATGAGTTTACTTAGTGTGGAAGACGTTTCCCATAATTTCGGGGACCGGGTGTTGTTCAAGGATGTCTCCTTCCGTCTGCTGGATGGAGAGCATGTGGGAATCGTGGGTGCGAACGGCGTGGGCAAATCGACGCTGATGAATATTTTGACCGGCAAATTATTGAAGGACAACGGCAAGGTGGAGTGGACGCCGCGGGTCCGTTACGGATATCTGGATCAGCACACCCTGCTTACCGCCGGTAAAACCGTGCGCGATGTACTTAAAGATGCCTTTCTGCCGCTGCTGGAGCTGGAGCATGAGCTGCTGGCGATTACCGATAAGATGGGGGAGGCGAGTCCCGAGGAGCTGGACCTGCTGCTTGAGCAAATGGGCGATATTCAGGAGCAGCTTGATATCGGCGACTTTTACCTCATCGATGTGAAGGTTGAAGAGATGGCGAACGGACTGGGCCTGACGGCGATCGGTCTGGACCGGGATGTCACTTCCCTGAGCGGGGGACAGCGGACCAAGGTTCTGCTGGCGAAGCTGCTGCTGGAGAAACCGAATGTACTGCTGCTCGATGAGCCTACCAACTATCTCGATGTGGAGCATATTGACTGGCTGACGAATTATCTGAAGCAATATCCGTATGCGTTCATGCTGATCTCCCATGATACGGAATTCATGAACAAAGTGGTCGATGTGATCTATCATCTGGAGTTCTCGAAGCTGACCCGCTATACGGCCAATTACGAGAAATTCCTGGAGATGGCGGGGATGAACAAGGCCCAGCATATTGATGCGTACGAGAAGCAGCAGGATTTCATCAAAAAGCAGGAGGACTTCATCCAGCGCAATAAAGCGCGTGCCTCCACCTCAGGCCGGGCCAAGAGCCGGGAGAAGCAGCTTGGACGGATGGAGCGGATTGATAAGCCGGAAGAGGCGATGAAGCCTGTGTTCCAGTTCAAGGAGAGCCGGGCCAGCGGAAAGACGGTGTTCGAGGGCGTTGATTTCGAGATTGGGTATGACCGTCCGCTGCTGCCAAGCAAGCTGAATATGATCATAGAACGCGGGGACAAGATTGCGATTGTCGGTTACAACGGGGTCGGCAAATCGACGCTGCTCAAAACCATCCTGGGTGTCATCCCTACGTACAGCGGCAAAACCTACCTGGGAGACTACCTGAGTTCAGCCTATTTCCAGCAGGAGCTGAAAGCAGAGAACATCACGCCGATTGAAGACGTATGGAATGAATTCTCCGGTCTGACCCAGAATGAAGTGCGCGGCCATCTGGCCCGCTGCGGTCTCAAAAACGAGCATATCACCCGTCCGATGAACATGCTGAGCGGCGGCGAGCAGGCTAAGGTCCGCTTGTGCAAGCTGATGATGCGTGAGAGCAACTGGATTCTGTTCGATGAGCCTACGAATCACCTTGATATTGTAGCCAAGGCTGAGCTGAAGCGGGCGCTTATGGAATACAAGGGAACGATTCTGCTGGTGTCCCATGAACCGGAGTTTTACGAGGAATGGGTGACGAAGGTCTGGAATGTGGAGCAGTGGTCCGCGCAGACCGTATACTAATGGAGTCCGGGAAAAGTGGAGGTCTGCGCTTTTCCCGGTTTTTTACCAAAAACCTACATACATAGGGGGCTGTTCAGAGATGGGTCCTGATCAAAACACGCCGGTTGGCAGATATTCAAGACAGGTCCGCTTCGCGCCGTTCGGCGCAGCAGGACAGCAGGGACTGGGACGTTCCTGTGTGCTGGTTGTTGGCATGGGGGCGCTGGGAACAGGCATCGCCGAGACTTTGGCCCGCTGCGGGGTTGGGCGGCTTATCCTTGTTGACCGTGACTATGTGGAATGGAGTAACCTGCAACGCCAGCAGTTGTATACGGAAGATGATGCCCGTGTGCGCACGCCCAAGGCGGCTGCAGCCCGTACCCGGCTGATGGCGGTCAATTCGGAGATTGTGATCGAGGCTCATGTGCTGGATGTACGTGCAGAGGAGCTGGAGAGCCTGCTTCCCGGCGTGGATCTGATTATGGACGGGACCGATAATTTCGATACCCGGCTGATTATCAACGACCTGGCGCAAAAGCACGGCATTCCCTGGATCTATGGAGCCTGTGTCGGCAGTTACGGCATTACGTATACGATTCTGCCGGGTGAAACCCCCTGTCTGAATTGTCTGCTGGGCACGATTCCGCTGGGCGGGGATACCTGCGACACAGCCGGCATTCTTCCGCAAGCAGTGCAGATGGTGACCACGAACGGAACGGCTGAGGCGCTGAAGCTGCTCGGCGGGTTCAAGGACAAGCTGCGCGGCAAGCTGTTGACCTTCGATATCTGGCATAACGAGCAGCAGGAGATTGGCGTGAGGGCGGCGAAGAAGAACGACTGTCCCTCATGCGGTGAATCACGGAGCTATCCGTATCTGTCAGCCTCTAATACAGAGCGCAGCGACGTGCTGTGCGGCAGGGATACGGTGCAGATCCGTCCGGCACACCGCAGAAGTCTTGACTTGGAGGAGACGGCTGCCCGCCTGTCCAGGCTCGGCAGCGGCAAGGTGGAGCGCAACCCGTATCTGCTTTCTTTTACAGAGGAGCCGTACCGGATGGTTGTGTTCGCAGACGGGAGAGCCTTAATACATGGAACCAGTGATATCGCTGCCGCCCGCAGCTATTATCACCGGTATTTCGGTTGAATGGAGGAGAAACGTAATGAACAAAGGAACGATCCGTCATATGGCTGTATTCACACTGAAATCTGCCCCGGATTCGGAGGAGACCAGAGCTTTCCTGCGGGATGGAGCTGAGATTCTTAGCGGGATTCCGGTGGTGAAGAATTTCGAGGTGCTGCGTCAGGTCAGCGCCAAGTGTGAGCATCAGTACGGCTTCTCGATGGAGTTCGCCGATCAGGCGGCTTATGATGCTTACAATAGTCATCCGGCGCACCAGGCTTTTGTAGCAGAGCGCTGGGACACCCAGGTAGCGTCATTCCAGGAGATCGATTTCGTACAAATATAAGAAATTATAGGCTTCACACGATTAGTACCGCAAAGAGACCATTCCCCCGAATGGTCTCTTTGTTTTGCGGGAATTCTAGGTATCATCTGCAGCGGCATAGCCGGTGCAAGACTGGTACAGGGGGACTATCCCGGTGAATGAAAAGTTAGCATGGTATATACCCGGTCCGCGCCCGGATAGCCATGAAGCTGATGCAGACAGAGAGGATAGGGCTGCCGGCCATATCGGGCTAGAGGAGGCCATCCATAGCCTTGGTATAAGAACAGCAATAAGCGAAGATCTGGATAGTCTTCGCTTATTGCTCTCAGGCGGTGAGCCTGTGCTTCTGCTCGCGGAGCTGGAGGAACCCGGAGGCTGGGCGGGCTGGGAAGCTGTCTCGGAGGCGCGGAAGGAGGGGATGATTCTGCCGGTGATGGTCATATCCGGGGGGGCACCTGAAGTGAAGGGGGAAGCGGCTGTCTCCGTATTCGATGCCGGAGGCAATGAATACATGGAGAAGCCTGTACATACCGGTGAGTTCAAATGCAGAATATTGAATTTACTTAAGCTGACAGGCCGCCGCAGAGATACGGCCTCGCTGCTTAAGGTGGACGGATTGCTCCTCGATCCCGGGCGCCGGCAGGTCAGCCGGGATGGAGCCGAGCTGAAGATGACCCCCAAGGAATTCGATCTGCTGTATTATCTGGCAGAGCATCTGGGTGAAGTCTGTCCCCGTGCTGAGATATTACAGCAGGTATGGGGGTATCATTTTCATGCGGACACCAATGTGGTGGATGTCTACATCCGGCATCTGCGACTGAAGGTGGATAAAGGCCGCCGGAATAAACTGATTCATACGGTGCGTGGAACCGGATATGTACTGCGGGCACCGGAGAGCGGGGCCACAAGCTGACGGCCGCTGCGAAGCAGCTCTCCGGCTATTAGAACTTGTACTCTCTTGGTACAAGCTACAATTAAGCTTTCCGCTGTTATAGTACGCGGCGTGATTTCAGGTAGGTTTTTTTCCAGTTGCCCGAATTCAGATCGGAAATGGTCACGCCGGGTGAGCCGTAAGTGTGCAGGATCTTGCCATTGCCGGCATATACCGCTACATGGGTTACGTTCTTGCCGTTGGCCCGGCTTCCGCTGGAGAAGAACACCAGATCGCCGACACGCAGATTGGCTTTGCTGACCGATTTACCCATTTTAGATTGGGCTACGGACGTACGGGGCAGATCCACACCATATTTTTTGAAGATAAATTGAGTAAAGGAGGAGCAGTCAAAATAACGTGTAGTTGAAGTGGAGGCACCGAACTGGTAACGCGTCCCCAGATACTTTTTACCGAAGCTGACCACTTTGGAGCCGGTGGAAGATGCGGATACGGAATCGGCACTTACAGAATCGGCGGATACAGCTGAAGCGGCAGCAGGGGCTGTTCCTGCTCCGGTTGCGAGTAAGGCGCTGAACCCGATTGTTGTGCACAGACCGATTGTCATTGCTTGCTTGAACCATTGTTGCTTATTCATGTTGTATACCTCCAAGGTTGTAATGAATTCTAGTAGTTTCGTTCGTCTGATTCGTAGTATAGCAGGTTATGACAGGCCTAAATTATGGAAGAGATGGGCTAAATGCAGGCGGGATATACAATGTAAGCGTTTTATTAAAATCGCATTAAAAGTTACAAAATATTAATATTTAGCTATTTTGCTCAACAAAAAAAGCCGGGAATCCCTTGAGCATCAAGGAGAATCCCGGCTTTTCGATTTTGAAACAAAGGTTACAGCGATGTCTCCAGAAATCTATGTATTCAGTCCTTGCTCTGAATAATCAGCAGAAGTCCGCTCTCAATCTGAACGGTCCCGCTCTGCTCCAGCAGCACATTGCTCACGGCCAGGGATTGCCCTAACTTGAGGGTGGCGTTCTCCAGAGGATATTGGAAGCCCTGAAGGGTGATGCCCGTTACCTCGGGAGTCAGAGGCAGCAAGGAGACATAGGAATACCCCCGTTCCTCTACAACCGCCTGAGAGCCGGTAAGCGTAATGTAGTTGTTCGCATCCATAATAGAGCAGGCTACCTGCCGTTGCAGTGCTCTTGTCATCATTTGAATGCTGGCCAGCGTATGGTCCATGCGCGTACCCGTTACCCCGATCATCAGAATAGACTGCGGCTGGAGGTTCAGGGCAAGATCCAGGGCCATTTCACTGTCGGTGAGGTCTTTGTTGACCGGATCACAGCTTATAGTCTCCTTGCTTCCCGCCTGAATCCGCCCCAGTGCCTCAGGAGAGACAGAATCGAAATCACCAACGGCAAGCTGGGGGGTGAAGCCATGATCAATCAGGAACAGCGCTCCCCGGTCAGCACCGATAATATAATCCTCTTCATCTAATAAGCGCAGGCATTCTGCGGTCAGTTCACCGCCTGCAACAATTACAATACGCCCGGATGGCAATAGCTCCCCCTCCTTGTTGTTCAATTAAGTTCATCATCCTGAACAGTATATAGCAGTTTCAAAAGTTGTACAATTGCCCCGCTGACGCTAAAATAGGGTTAGTGCGGTTCGCCGCACCATCCCTTACGGATGATTAGGAGTGCTTGAGCGCAGGAGGTGAGAGGGATCGTTAATGTGTTGTTTGTATGTCTGGGGAATATTTGCCGTTCGCCGATGGCGGAAGCTGTGCTGCGCAGCAAGATTGAACAGCGTAAGCTTGCGGATCAGATTACAGTGGATTCTGCAGGAACGGGAGACTGGCATATCGGGAAAGCGCCGCATGAAGGGACAAGGCGTATCCTTGATCTGCATGGCATCAGCTATGAGCATATGAGAGCAAGGCTGGTAGCCAGTGAGGATTTCGAGAGATTCGAATATATCATCTGCATGGACAAGTCCAACGGGGAGAATGTGCGCAAAATTCCCGGCGGTGAGCAGTCCAAGCTGTTGTTCTTCATGGATCTGTTGCCGGATGAGGAGCTGCGTGAAGTGCCTGACCCGTATTTCACCGGTAATTTCGAGCAGGTCTATGATTTAATCAACGCCGGTTGTGATGTGCTGCTGGAACGGATTATTCAGGAGAAGATACAGCAGGCATAGTGTACAGCCGGACCGGTTGCCGTCCTTATGATTTAAGGAACGGCACCGTATGTCCGATTCGTGATGAAAGCGCAGTCAATCGTGCTGCATACATAAGTTCGTAAGATGTTCACTTTTGGGGTTCTATTTGCTGTTTCAGGAGCTGAAGAAATAGAGTAATGATTCCGGGAGCTCTTTTTGCCAAAAACCCCAAAGATGCTGGCCGTCCTTCTCGCGGTAGGACACCGTGGCCCCCTTGGCTTCAAGCATAGCCTTGGTCTCCCGGTTCATCTCCACGAAATCATAGACGCCGGTATCGGTCTTGTAGTCGCGCTCTTGAAGCCCTACAACCATATTGATCTGAAGCCAGGAGAGATCCTCCTCTTGGGATAGCAGCTCGCGGGTCTCGGGATAGTAAGCGCCGGATAGGCTGAGCACACGGCTGAATAATCCCGGATACGCCAGCGCCAGGTGGAGGGAGACACTTCCGCCCAGGGAATCACCGGCTACGATCCGCTCCTCCGGTGTGCGCCGGACAGGATAATTATGTTCAATGAAGGGAATAATCTCTTCGGCGAAGCATGCAAGGTACTGCTTGAAGCGGCTGCCGAACGGTGCGTATTCAGCGGTGCGGACTGCCACGTTCACTTCGACGCCCACTATAATGAAGGGTTCCACATCCTGCTCCAGAATCAGCTGACCAGCCAAGGTGGCAATCCGGCCGAAGTTGAAGAATTCTTCACCGTCCTGGCAGTAGACGACGGGATAGCTGAGTACTTCATTATATCCGGGGGGAAGATAGATACGCAGCTTGCGCTCTTCCTGCAGGTGTTCGCTCCACAGTGTTTGTTTTACAATTGTACGTTTCAGAAAAACAGGTTCGCTCATTGTCAAATCGTCACCCTTCATGTCGAATTTTGCTTAAGACTTAGTGTTGCGTTAAAATTAGCCAAGCGGCAAATGTGGGATATATCATTTACTTGATAAATATCCTTTAATCTGTTATAGGATATTTGAACGCCTGTTATACATACAAAATTTATGGAAACATAAATTTTATGCGTATTTCTTTGACGAAACAGATACAACAGGTGTATAATAATTCTATAACAGAGACCACTGATATTCAAATTTTTTTATTGAGGTGAAGATAATGACTAGAGTTCCTTATGAAGTGTATACAGAGGACGTTGAAGCCCTTACGGTTCTTTCCCCGGATGGAGAAATTATCAACAAGGAAATGATGCCTGACCTTACTGATGACCAACTGAAAGAAATTATGTACCGTATGGTATTTACCCGTACCTGGGATGACCGTGCTGTTAACTTGGGCCGTCAAGGCCGTCTAGGCTTCTACGCTCCGGTATCCGGACAGGAAGCTACAATGATCGGCAGCGAGTACGCTTTGCAGAAGGAAGATTTCGTCTGCCCGGGCTACCGTGATATTCCACAGCTCGTATGGCATGGCCTTCCGTTATATCAGGCGTTCCTGTATTCCCGCGGACATCAGCATGGCGGACAGATTCCTGATGGCGTGAATGTACTGATGCCTCAGATCATTATCGGAGCACAGATCCTTCATGCTACCGGTATTGCTATGGGCTTCAAATTGAAGAAACAGCAGAACGTTGCAATCACATATACCGGTGACGGCGGTTCGTCTGAAGGCGACTTCTACGAAGGCCTTAACTATGCAGGAGTATATAAGCTGCCGGTGATCTTCTTCGTTCAGAACAACGGCTATGCCATCACTACTCCGTTCTCGAAGCAGACAGCAGCGAAATCCATTGCCCACAAGGCGGTTGCCGCAGGGATTCCCGGAATCAAGATCGACGGTATGGACGTCTTTGCAGTAATCTCTGCTGTACAGCAGGCTGCTGAACGTGCCCGCAAAGGCGAAGGCGCCACACTGATCGAAGCGGTAACCTACCGTTTCCGTCCGCATTCCCTGTCCGATGATGCCAGTAAGTACCGTACGAAGGAAGAAGAAGGTCAATGGAATGAGAAAGATCCGATTGCCCGTCTCGCCAAGTACCTGGAGAAGAAAGGCCTCTGGACAGAAGAGGACACTCTGCGCGTAAGAGAAGAAGCGAAAGCAACGGTTAACGAGCAGATTAAGAAAGCAGAACAGACCGAAAAAATGACCATTCCCGGCTTGATCGACAGCATGTTCGAGGTAACTCCGAAACATCTTGAAGAACAAAAAGCCGATTTTGAATAAGGGGGATATCAGGCAATGGCACAGATGAATATGAAAGAAGCAATTCGTGACGCAATGCGCGTTGAACTGACTCGTGACCCCAATGTTCTTATCTTCGGAGAAGACGTTGGTAATGTTGGCGGCGTATTCCGTGTAACGGAAGGGCTGCAGAAGGAATTTGGCGAGGAGCGCGTATTCGATACACCGCTGGCAGAGTCCGCCATTGGCGGTTTGGCTTTCGGTCTTGGCGTGCAGGGCTTCCGCCCGATCGCTGAGATCCAGTTCGTTGGGTTCATCTTCGAAGCGCTTGATCAGATCGTTATTCAGGCAGCGCGCCTGCGCTGGCGTTCCGGGGGCAAGTACAATGCTCCTGTAGTCTTCCGCACTCCATTCGGCGGCGGCGTTAAGGCAGCCGAGCTGCATACCGATTCCCTGGAAGGCCTGATTGCCCAGAGTCCTGGTATCAAGGTAGTTATTCCTTCTAACCCATACGATGCGAAGGGACTGCTGATTGCTTCGATCCGCGACAATGACCCTGTATTCTTCATGGAGCACTTGAACCTGTACCATGCTTTCCGTGCAGAGGTGCCTGAAGGTGAATATACCGTTGAACTCGGCAAAGCGAATGTAGTTCGCGAAGGTACGGATGTATCTATCATTACCTACGGTCTAATGGTACATACAGCGACCAAAGCGGCCGACCAGCTCGAAAAAGAAGGCATCAAAGTCGAAATTATCGACCTTCGTACCGTTAGCCCGATTGATATCGACACCATCGTGGCTTCCATCAAGAAGACTAACCGTGCGATTGTTGTGCAAGAAGCTCAGAAGAGCTCCGGCGTAGCCGCTGAGGTTATTGCCCAGATTAATGAAAAAGCTCTGCTGCACCTGGAAGCCCCTGTGCTTCGTGTAGCAGGTCCAGATACAATTTTCCCGTTTGCTCAAATCGAAGATACTTGGATTCCTACCCCTGCACGTGTCATCACGGCAGTTAAGAAAGTCATGGAATTCTAGGAAGTAACGACCTTGCCGTCCTTGTATAAAGGGCGGCAGCCGTTTCTATCTTCTACCAAACAGAGCTGTTGGAATAACTCAACATAATTTATAGGAGGTTATCAAGGTGGCAAAATTTGAGTACCGGTTCCCTGAGCTGGGCGAAGGTCTGCATGAAGGCGAAATTATCAAAATGCATATCAAAGCCGGCGACAAAGTAACCGATGACGATATCGTAATGGAAGTTCAGAACGACAAGGCGGTAGTAGAGGTTCCTTGTCCGGTCAACGGCACAGTGCTTGAAGTCTTCACCAAGGACGGCCAAGTATGCCGTGTAGGGGAAGTTGTAGCCATTATTGATGCAGAAGGCGACATCCCTGAGCAAGAGGGTGGCCATCCGGCAGAGCAGGCTTCCCAGGAAGCTGATGCAGCCAAGGGCGGAGCGGATACTACTTCTTCTCCGGCAACCAGCAGCCCGGCTACTGGCGGAGCAACGAACTTCGAATACAAGTTCCCTGAACTGGGCGAAGGCCTGCATGAAGGGGAAATCATCAAGATGCACATCAAGGTTGGAGACAAAATCACCGACGACGATATCATTATGGAAGTTCAGAATGATAAAGCGGTGGTGGAAGTTCCTTCCCCAGTCAACGGTACTGTAGTCGAAGTGTTCACCAAAGACGGCCAGATCTGCCGTGTAGGTGAAGTTGTGGCTATCATTGCTGCAGAAGGCGATGTTCCTCAGCAGGAGGGCGGCCACGCTGAAGCATCCGGTGCCCAGGCAGCAGCTCCTTCCCAAGGTACTGCACCGGCAGCGGCGGCAGCTCCAGCCCCTGACCGTGAAGTGCTGGCAACACCAAGCGTGCGTAAATATGCCCGTGACAAGAGCGTAGATATCTCCAAGGTGAACGGCTCCGGCAAGAACGGTAAGATCACACTTGAAGATGTGGAAGCCTTCCTGAAGGGCGGCTCTGCAGCACCAGCAGCGGCTCCTGCAGCATCTGCACCGGCAGCAGCAGAAGCGCCAAAAGCTAAGGCAGCAGCTGCACCAGCAGCTTCCGCTTCCGGCAATGCTAACCTGGAAGAAGAACGCGTACCATTCAAGGGTATCCGTAAAGCGATTGCCAATGCTATGGTTAAATCGGCTTACACTGCACCGCATGTTACCATCATGGACGAAGTGGATGTTACGGAGCTTGTAGCCTTCCGTGCCCGCATGAAGCCGGTAGCAGAGAAGAAGGGCGTGAAGGTTACTTATCTTCCGTTCATCGTGAAGGCACTCGTGGCCGCTTCCCGTCAGTTCCCTGCGCTTAACGCGATGATTGACGAAGCTACGAACGAAATTGTCTACAAGAAGTACTACAACATCGGTATTGCTACAGATACAGACAACGGCCTGATCGTTCCTGTCATCAAGGATGCTGACCGTAAGAGTATCTGGATGATCGCAAGCGCGATTACAGATCTGGCTGTACGCGGACGCGACGGCAAGCTGGCTCCGAATGAAATGAAGGGCAGCACGATCTCGATCAGCAACATCGGCTCTGCCGGCGGTATGTTCTTCACTCCGATTATCAACTTCCCTGAAGTTGCTATTCTCGGAACCGGACGTATCACTGAGAAGCCTGTTGTGAAGAACGGCGAAATCGTAGCAGCACCTGTAATGGCTCTGTCCCTGAGCTTTGACCACCGGATTATTGACGGCGCAACAGCACAGAATTTCATGAATTACATTAAGACCCTGCTTGCAAATCCTGATATGTTAGTTATGGAGGTGTAATTAATGGTAGTCGGAGACGCTTCAATCGAAATCGACACATTGGTAATTGGTGCAGGTCCCGGCGGGTATGTGGCGGCAATCCGTGCCGCCCAGCTCGGCCAGAAGGTAATCATTGTAGATAAATCGGAACTCGGCGGCGTATGCTT
The DNA here is from genome assembly GCF_038005345.1 of Paenibacillus sp. FSL H8-0122. Classification (NCBI taxonomy): domain Bacteria; kingdom Bacillati; phylum Bacillota; class Bacilli; order Caryophanales; family Paenibacillaceae; genus Paenibacillus; species Paenibacillus sp. FSL H8-0122. The sequence goes on from NZ_JBBOTB010000001.1 coordinate 2,477,042, forward strand.
GAACCGCGGCTGTATTCCTTCCAAGGCCCTGATCTCGGCCGCACATCAATTCGAGGCTGCCCAGCACGGTGAAGTATTCGGTGTTACTGCCGAGAACGTCAAGGTGGACTGGTCCAAGACTCAGGCCTTCAAGAACGGCGTAGTCAAGAAAATGACTTCCGGCGTTACCAGCCTGATGAAGGGCAACAAGATCGAAGTATTCAGCGGAGAAGCTATGTTCATCAGCACAAACGAAGCCCGTCTGTTCAATGATCATGAATCCCCGCGCTATAAGTTCAATAACTGCATTATCGCAACGGGCTCCCGTCCGATTGAACTGAAGCCATTCCCGTTCGGCGGACGCATCCTGTCCTCCACGGAAGCGCTGGATCTGCCTGAAATCCCTAAGAGCATGATCGTTATCGGCGGCGGCTACATTGGTGCGGAGCTGGGTCAGATGTACTCCAAATTCGGCACCAAGGTTACCATCATTGAAGGTCTGGATACTGTTCTGCCTGGCTTCGACAAAGACATGACCCGTCTGGTTGCCAAGAATATGGCTAAGACCGGCATTGAAATTGTGACTAACGCCAAAGCGGAATCTGCGGTTCAGAACGATAAGGAAGTTACTGTGAAGTACTCCGTAGGCGGAGAGTCCAAAGAAGTGACTGCCGAATACCTGCTGGTAACCGTAGGACGCCGTCCGAATACTGACGGCGAGCTGGGCCTGGATCTGATCGGCGTTGAGCTGGATGACCGCGGTCTGGTGAAGGTAGACCATCAGGGACGGACTAACATTCCTAACATTTTCGCAATCGGCGATATCGTTCCGGGTCTCGCCCTGGCGCACAAAGCTTCTTACGAAGGTAAGATTGCTGCGGAAGCCATTGCCGGACACAAATCGGTTGTGGATTACAAGGTAATGCCGGCTGTAGTCTTCACAGATCCTGAATGCTCCAGCGTAGGCCTGACTGAGAAGGAAGCGAAGGATAAGGGCTATGCGGTTAAGGCCGGCAAGTTCCCGTTCGCAGGCAACGGCCGTGCCGTGTCCCTGAATGCTCCTGAAGGCTTCATCAAGATTGTAGCGAAGAGCGACAACAATCAGGTGCTTGGCGCGCAAATCGTCGGTATCGAAGCTTCCAACCTGATCGCTGAGCTGGGTCTGGCGATTGAAATGGGTGCAACGCTTGAAGATATCGCACTGACCATCCATGCGCATCCAACCCTTGGCGAGATCGTTATGGAAGCGGCTGAGCTGGTAGAAGGCCACCCGATCCACGTAATGAAATAATAACCGCTTAAGCTTATGCGGTAAGAATCCAAGAGGATGTTTCCGAAGCCATGCAGATGGTCAGGGAACATCCTTTTTTAGATAATGCCTGAAGTCTCTGTCATGAACGTTCGGAAATAGCTGGCAGCCAGCCCAATTCGGGTAGATAAATGTTTGTTTTTTTGCGTTTTTTTATCGTTAGGGAAGTTACAACGACCGTCAGCTCATGGTAAACTGATAGAAGAAAAAAGAGAGTGGGGTGTGATACGGCTTGCGTAATTACTTGGATTTATTGCAGGATATTCTCGACAACGGTACAGCTAAGAGCGACCGGACAGGTACAGGTACAGTGTCCGTCTTCGGGCGTCAGCTCCGCTTCGATCTGTCGAAGGGCTTCCCGCTGATGACCACCAAGCGCATTCATCTGAAGTCGGTGGTACATGAGCTTCTATGGTTCCTCAAAGGGGATACCAATACAACGTATCTGAAGGAGAATGGCGTCTCGATCTGGGATGAATGGGCCGATGAGAACGGGGAGCTGGGACCGGTATACGGTTCGCAGTGGCGGGCCTGGGAGAGCAAGGACGGGCAGCATATCGATCAGATTGCGAATGTGATTGATTCGATTAAGCATAATCCCGATTCACGGCGGCATATCGTCAGTGCGTGGAATGTAGGCGAGATCGAGCAGATGAAGCTTCCGCCCTGCCATTTCGTGTTTCAGTTCTATGTAGCAGGCGGCAAGCTTTCCTGCATGCTTACGATGCGTTCGGTGGATACGTTCCTTGGGCTTCCGTTTAACATTGCCAGCTACGCGCTGCTTACGCATATGGTGGCCCAGCAGACGGGGCTTGAGGTCGGAGAATTCATCTGGTCCGGCGGAGATGTGCATATATATACAAATCATATGGAACAAGTGGCTACACAGCTTGCACGGGAGCCTTATGCGCTGCCGAAGCTTAACATCCGCAGAGTACCGGACAGTATTTTTGATTATACCTTTGAGGATTTTGAATTTACCGACTATGTCTATCATCCGGGAATCAAGGCACCGGTTGCTATATGAGTATTACCATGATATGGGCGATGGCCTCAAATGGCGTAATTGGCAAAAATAATGACATGCCCTGGCATTTGCCGCTGGATTTCGCTTATTTCAAAGCAGAGACACTCGGCAAGCGGATGCTGATGGGCCGAAAAACCTGGGAGTCGCTGGGCAGCAAGCCGCTGAAGGGCCGTACCAGCCTGATTCTGACCCGTGATAAGAGCTTCGCACCCGAAGGGGCTGAGGTCATCCATACGCTGGCTGAGGCGCTGGCTGAGGGGTGCAAGGAGGATGAGCTGATGGTGATCGGCGGAGCCGAGATCTATAGCTTGATGCTGCCGTATGCCGACAAGCTGCGTGTTACACGGATAGAGGCGGAGATTGAAGGCGATACGAGATTCCCTGAGGTAGACTGGAGCCAGTGGAAGGAAGTTTCCAATACACCGGGACTCAAGAATGAGCAGAATCCGTATGATTATCGTTTTATGGTGTATGACCGCAAGGAGTGACAATGAAGCGTTTTCTCTGACACAAGATGTGAAATAGTACAAATAATCAGCAGATTAGTCCATTACAGTGCGAAAGTATTGAATGCTAATATAATTAAAATTAGAAATGGTGTACTATACATCAACACGAAGAGAACGGATGGGGGAAACGTATATATGTCTACACCTACTGGATTTATGGAGTATAAGCGCCAGCTCCCAGGGGACCGCGATCCCGAGCAGCGCGTGAAGGATTGGGAAGAATTCCACGAGCATCTGACCGAGGACGAGCTTCGGACCCAGGGTGCCCGTTGTATGGATTGCGGCACACCGTATTGCCACACCGGTATGGATATGAGCGGCGGTACTTCAGGCTGTCCCGTGCATAACCTGATTCCGGAGTGGAATAACCTGGTCTACCGGGGCTTGTGGAAGGAAGCGCTGGAGCGCCTGCACAAGACGAATAACTTCCCTGAATTCACCGGCAGCATCTGTCCTGCACCTTGCGAGGGCTCCTGTACCGTCGGTCTGATTGGACAGCCTGTTACGATTAAGACGATCGAGCTGGCCATTGTGGACAAGGGCTTTGAAGAGGGCTGGGTAGTCCCGAGTCCGCCGGAGAAGCGTACAGGCAAACGGATCGCCATTGTCGGCTCCGGTCCGGCAGGACTGGCCGCAGCAGCGCAGCTGAATAAGGCGGGTCACACGGTAACGGTCTTCGAGCGCAGTGACCGGATCGGCGGCCTTCTGATGTACGGCATTCCGACGATGAAGCTGGACAAACGTGTCGTTCAGCGCCGCGTCGATCTGCTGGCTGCAGAAGGTATCGAGTTCGTGGTTAACACTGAGATTGGCAAAGACATTCCGGCGCAGCAACTGGTGGATGAATATGATGCCGTTGTTCTCTGCGGCGGTGCGACCAAGGCAAGACGCTTCAATGTGGAGGGTCATGACCTCAAAGGGGTTATGTATGCCATGGATTACCTGAACGGCACGATCAAAAGCTATCTGAATTCCAATCTGGAGGATGGCAATTACGTATCCGCCGCAGGCAAGGATGTCATCGTACTTGGCGGAGGCGACACCGGCTCTGACTGTGTCGCGACCTCCCTGCGCCATGGCTGCAACAGCATTACCCAATTCGGCACGCATGACAAAGCGCCGCTTACGCGTGATCCGATTGCCAACCCTTGGCCGCAATTCCCGAATGTCTATACGCTGGATTATGCCCAGCAGGAAGCCAAGGCGGTCTTCGGTGAAGATCCGCGCGAATTCTCGATCATGACGACGAAATTTGTCGGTGATGATGAAGGCAACCTGAAGGAGCTGCACACCGTGCAGATCCGCCGTATGGTGGATGAGACCGGACGGAAGATCTACCAGCCGGTTCCGGGCACCGAGGCTGTCTATCCGGCCCAGCTGGCGCTGATTGCGATTGGCTTCGACGGACCGGAACAGGATATCATTGAGGAGCTTAAGCTGGATACGGACCGCCGTACCAATGTGAAGGCCCGTTATGGCAAATTCAACACAAATGTGGATAAAGTATTCGCAGCCGGAGATATGCGCCGCGGACAGAGTCTGGTGGTATGGGCTATCAACGAGGGACGCGAAGCAGCGCGTGAAGTGGATAAATACCTGATGGGTTCGACTGTACTTGCTTAATTCTATATGTACGAAAAAGCCGTCCTTCAGCATTGCTGAGAGACGGCTTTTTATTATGCTCTTATTATGCTGCTATATTATTGAATGGCCTTCACCGCTCACATGATCACGGGGGCTAGTCTTCCAGCTTGAACCGTTCAATCTTAAGCTGCAGATCGCCCGCCATCCTGGACAGCTCCGTAGAGGAGGCGGAGATCTCTTCCATGGAAGCGAGCTGTTCCTCTGTAGCTGCTGTTACACTCTGGAAGGCGTCAGAAGTAGAACGGGAGATGCCGGAGATCTCGTGAACGGAAGCGGCGACCTCCTGCGCTCCCGCTGACATCTGCTCGGTAATAGCCGAGATGTCATGCAGCTGGCTGTTGATTTTGGCCGTAGACTGTTCAATGCTGTTGAAGGATTCCTTGGCTTCGGCGGTGACCTGAATACCCAGCTCAACATCAGCTGCGACGGTATGCCGGATCGCTTCATAGGTCTGGTCGATCAACCGGGTCATCTGCTGGAGGGTATCTTGAATATCTCCGGCGGTATTCTTCGATTGATCGGCCAGCTTCCGCACCTCAGCAGCCACGACGGCGAAGCCCCGGCCCTGCTCTCCGGCCCGGGCCGCTTCAATGCCGGCGTTCAGCGATAGGAGATTAGTCTGTACGGAGATCGCCGTAATCGCACTGCTCATCGCGGACACCTCATCGTTCAGGCCGTTTAATTGCCCGATCAGCTGCGAAGAGTGGTGGGTAGAGGTCCGGATGGCATCCATTTGCTGGCTGACCTGTTCCATCTTCCGGCTGCCGCTGCGCACATCTGCTTCAGTGCTTGCGGAAGAATCGACGATGGAGGCGGCGGCTTCGGCGATCCTTTGAATACCGGAGGACATTTCCTCCATCGCGCGCGAGGTCTCTGCCATGGCCGAGGTCTGTGTCTGCGCACCCTCGGAGGAGTCCTGCACCAGTTCAGCCACGTAAGCGGTGGCTCTGGAGTTCTCTTCGGTTGTGGCATTTAATTGCTGGCTGGAGGCAGCGAGTTGTCCCGAGGTGTCCGAAATATCCGAGACGATGCCGCGCAGAGAGCCTACCATCAGGTTGTAATTCTGTGCCAGCTGACCGATCTCATCCACCCGGTTCATCTGTATCTGCTCATTCAGATAGCCTTCGCTTACCCGCTGTGCCGAACGGTTCAGGCTGCGGATCGGCTTCGTGATGGAGCGGACAATCAGGTACATCAGGGTTAGGGCGACAAGCAGGGCAACAGCCAGAACCATCAGTCCTGTATAGATAATGGGCTGTGAGGCATCCGAGAATTCTTGGGTAGGCAGGATGCCGACAATTTTGAACCCTGTATTCGGATCCGTTGTATAATAACCCTGCATCTCCATCTCCGTGTCCGGATTGGTATAGTGCAGGTCCCCGCTGTCGTTTGCCAGCATTTTCACTATATAATCTGCTACATCCTCACCTGCTGCTTTGCCGGGATAAGAGACGAATTTATCATTACGGTCCACAATGTAGAAGTAGCCGGTCTCACCTGGATGGGTGGTATGGATTCTTTCACTCATTGCCTTGAGATTGAGGCTGGTGGTCACAGCTCCTTTGCCATCCTCCAGTGAATGGGAGATGAACAGCGTATAATTGCCGGTTGTTGCGGAGACAAAGGGATCAATGATTGTAGTGGTACCGGCATTCTGCATGGACGCCTTATACCAGTCCCGTGTACGCGGATCATAATCCTGTTTGCCGGGGTCCGGGGCCTTCATCCAGGCACCTTGTTCGTTACCCGCCGTAAGAATCTCCAGCTCGGGATGTGCCTTCATGAACTCATCGATGAGTGCACGTGTTGCGGGAGCCTTCACATCGAGCCCGGAAGACTCAATCTGGCGGCTGAGCAAATCTACATTCCGCATAGCAGCGGATACATATTCTTGGATGGTCCCGGCGACCAGATCGACACTGGAATGCGTGGCTTTCTGCATCTTAAGCTCCAATTCCCGTTTCGCACTGGAATAGGAGAAATAACTGACCAAGAGGATCGGGATCACCAGCATAATGGTGAACAGCATCATCATTTGTCTTTGCAGTGATCGTGATCTGAGCTTGCCGGTGAAGCGGTTGACTGACTTGAACATTGTAACGGTTCCCCCTCTGGTACATGGAAATCGGCTGGTAGCTAGCCGTTTCTCTCTAAATACCTCAACTCCTATTCGGTTTATCGACACATTCTTTTCATATCTTAAGGATTTGATGTAAAATATTTAATTGCATTCACAATCTATTCATCGCCTGCTTGACGCGGCCTCGAATATCGTATAGATTAAGAACCAACATTTATAACGTAACAGCGTTGACCAAGGACCTGGTATCCGTAAGCGCCGGAAGCAGAGAGGGGATTCACCGGCTGAAAGATCCCCCGAGTGCGTAAGACACCAATCCTGCCTTGGAAGCTGCAGCTTATGCTGAAGAGGGGCATAAGTCTGCCGGAACCGGCCGTTATCCGGATTAGAGGACCGCAGGCTTGGATAGTCTTGGGGTTAAAACAGGGTGGTAACACGGCGCATTCGTCCCTGACGGATGCGTCTTTTTTGCGTTCTCATTATGGCAGCGAAATGTTCCGGAGCTGTACACACTTTTCGACGAAAGAGGCTGATCTGTATGCGTCAAACCAAACTACTAGTTACCACTCTGCGCGAAGCTCCTGCCGAAGCAGAGACAAGGAGCCACCAGCTGCTGCTGCGTGCCGGATATATCCGGCAGGTGGCAGCCGGGGTATACACCTATTTGCCGCTCGGACGGCGGGTGCTGCGCAGGATGGAGCAGATCGTGCGCCAGGAGATGGAGTCAGCCGGTGCGCAGGAGGTTCTCATGCCTTCGATGCAGCCGGCAGAGATCTGGAGAGAATCGGAACGTTATGAGGTGTACGGCAAAGAGCTGATGAAGCTCCGGGACCGTCACGACCGTGAGTTCGTGCTGGGTCCGACCCATGAGGAAGTGGTTACAGCGCTAATGCGCGCAGAGATCAGCTCTTACCGGCGGCTGCCGGTGACTGTCTATCAGATTCAGACGAAGTTCCGGGATGAACGTCGTCCGCGCTCAGGGCTTCTGCGGGGCAGGGAATTCCTGATGAAGGATGCCTATTCGTTTGATACCGACTGGGAGGGCCTGGATCTGGCCTATCAGGTGATGTACAGCGCTTATGAGCGGATCTTTGACCGCTGCGGCCTGAAGTACCGGGCGGTGCAGGCGAATGCCGGAGCGATTGGCGGCAAAGGCCAGAATCATGAATTCATGGCCCTGTCAGAGATAGGTGAGGATACGATAACTGTGTGCTCCCTGTGCGGATATGCCGCAAATCTGGAGCAGGCCGAAGTGCAGAGCGGGGCCGTACCGCATAGACAAGATTGTGCCGGACCGCCTGCCCCTGAGCGATTCCATACGCCTGCCCAGAAGACTGTTCAGCAGCTGGAGCAGGAGAGTCAGCTCAGACCGCAGGAGATCATCAAGACATTAATCTATACGGGCGGAGGCAAGACAGTTGCTGTACTGGTCCGTGGAGATCATGAGGTGAATGAGCTGAAGGTGCAAAAGTACCTCGGCTGCGGTGACATTACACTGGCTGATGCTGAGCATGTGCAGGAGGCTGCCGGAACCGGAAGCGGTTATGTCGGTCCTGCCGGATTGTCCGTGCCTATCCTGGTGGATGCTGCTGTTGCAGCCATGACAGAAGCAGTCACAGGCGCGGGGGAAGAGGATTACCATCTGCGTGGAGTGGTGCCCGGCCGGGACTTTCCGCTGACGCAGGTGGGGGATTTCCGTAATGCGGTTACCGGCGACAGATGTCCGCAGTGCGGCGAAGGCGAGCTGGATTTCCAGCAGGGCATCGAGGTTGGGCATGTCTTCAAGCTGGGCACGGTCTATAGTGAGAAGCTGGGGGCAGATTATTTGGATGCAGACGGCCGCACCCGGTCTATGGTAATGGGCTGCTACGGCATCGGAATCTCCCGCTTGCTAGCCGCAGTGGCTGAGCAGAACAACGATGACCAGGGGTTGATCTGGCCGCCGGGTCTGGCTCCATTTACAGTTCATATTCTTCTGATGTCGGTCAAAGACACAGCGCAGCGTGAGCTGGCCGAAGCCCTGTATGCACGGCTGATTGCCATGGGCATCGATACCCTGCTGGACGACCGTGATGAGCGGGCCGGGGTCAAATTCAAGGATGCCGGACTGATCGGTATACCGGTTGCGCTGGTGGTCGGCAAGCTGGCCGCTGAGCAGAGGGTTGAATACATGGACCGCAGAACGGGTAACAAGGAAGTAATTGATATTGGCGAGGCCGTTCTGCGCGTAAGCAGTCTGAGGTCCGCACCGGATACTGCTTTTGCTTGAATTGAAGCTCTGGTAAAATAGGGGAATACCGCATGAAATGCCGCCTTGGAGAGGAGGAAAATGCATGTTTGGACGCCTGAGGCGCAGGCTTGACAATGCCAGACAGATGCAGAAAATGCGTAAGGAGCATCCTGAGGAGATCCGCCGTCTACTGGAAGAGCGGGCCAGGGAACAGCAAGTCCCGGTTGCATCTGCACCCGCAAAGTCCGGGCCGTGGATTATCTTCTTCCGGTGTATTCTGTATTTTCTGACCGTGCTTATTGTGCTGATTACCTTCCTGGGGGGACCGCAGAGTAATGCGCCCGTCTTCACCATACTTTCCTTTGGTCTGCTGCTAGCTATTCTGTATGTGATCGCGGGGCTTGCCCAGCCTGCAATCGTATTTTTCCGCAAGCACTGGTCCAGGGGAGATGTGCTTGAGCTGTTCAGCCTGATCATCGGGGCGCTGCTCATTCTGATGGCGGTATTTCGCCCTTAAGCGGCAGGCCTCAATAATGAGCAGCGGATTTTGGGGTCCAGGAATGGTATAATAGACTACTGGACAACTTTTGTAATGAACCGAGGGTAAGGAGCGATTATTGTTGAAGACACTCATTATTGCGGAGAAACCGGACATGGGGCGGAATATCGCCGCCGCAATAGAACCGAAGGCCAAAAACTACCGTTCCTATCTGGAAGGGGAGCAGTACATCATCACCTGGGCGATCGGGCATCTGATTGGCCTGGCAGAGCCCGAAGCCTACGACAATAAATATAAAAAATGGAACATTAATGATCTGCCGATCATCCCCGAGGAGTTCAAGCTGCTGCCCAATGCACGCACCATGGATCAGCTGAAGGTGATCGGGGAACTGGCGAAGCGCAGCGATCTGCTGGTGAACTCCTGCGATGCCGGGCGTGAGGGCCAGCATATTTTCTCGCTGATCCAGCGCTACCTGGAGCTGAACCAGCCGGTGAAGCGGCTGTGGATCTCCGATCTGACGCCGGAGACGATCCGCAAGGGCTTCCAGGAGCTGAAGGACGGATCGGAATACGAGAATCTGACCAAGGCTGCCCGGGCGCGCAGCGAGGCGGACTGGCTGATCGGGATGAACGGCTCGCGCGCTTTTACCACCAAGCATAATGTGCTGCTCTCTGTAGGCCGGGTGCAGACCCCTGTGCTGGCGCTGATCTATGACCGTCAGAAGACCATTGAAGCGTTCTCCTCGCTGAAGTTCTTTGAGGTGGAAGGGCATTTCACCCAGAATGAGCTGACGTATAAGGGAATGTGGCAGGGCGACCGGTTAACTGAGGGTGCGAAGGCAGAAGCGCTTGCAGCCAAGGTCAAAGGCAAGCCCGCCCGGATTGTTCTCTATGAGGTCAAAGAGACCAAGGAATATCCGAATAAGCTGTACGATCTGACGCTGCTGCAGCGTGAGGCGAACGGGAAATATGCTTTCTCCGCCAAGAAGACACTGGACATCGCCCAGGCGCTGTATGAGAAGCATAAGGTAATCTCGTACCCGCGTACCAACTCCAACTATGTCACGGAGCAGAATATTCCTGAAATGCACAAGACGCTGTCGGCCCTTCAGGGTACGCAATACGACGATTGGGTGAAGGGTGCGAACCGTAACCTGGTTCATAAAGGTAACAAGTTTATTTGTAATCCGTCCAAGGTCGAGGATCACCATGCGATTCTGCCTACGAACCGTAAGGCGAACGGGCTGAGTGCGGACGAGGCTAAGCTGTACGATCTGATTGTCCGCCGCTTCCTCTCCCAGTTCTACCCGGCTGCGGAATATAAGGTGCATACGGTGATGACCGAAGTGGAAGCCGAGAAGTTCAAGACTACGGTCAAGGAACTGCTCAGCCTCGGCTGGAAGGTGATTTACGCAGACCAGAAGAAGGACAAGTCCAAACCGGCCAAGGGCAAAGGCAAGGAGGAAGACGAGGAAGAGGAGCTTGAGGTGAACGAGCCGTTCTCGGTCAACGCAGACGGTGAAGTGCTCTGCAGCGATGCGATCGTGAAGGAGAAGGACACCCAGCCGCCAAAGCATTACACGGAAGGGACCTTGCTGAAGGCGATGGAGAGCGCAGGCAAGCAGATTGAGGACGAAGAGCTGCGCGATGCCATGAAGGATTCAGGGCTGGGCACTCCGGCGACCCGGGCCGCCACGATTGAACGGCTGAAGAATGTCGGCTATGTGGAGATGCAGGGGAAAAAGATCGCCATCACCCAAAAGGGGCGGACGGCGGTTGAACTGATCCGCGGGGCAGGCGTGGAGCTGCTGACCTCCCCGGAAATGACCGGGCAGTGGGAGCGCCGCCTCAATGAAATTGCCCGCGGCACCGCAGCGGACGGACAATTCATGGAGAACGTCAAGCGGTTCGCTTCGATGATTGTGGACAAGGTCCGCGTGCAGTCGCGCGCCGCCAAGACCTCCTTCGAAGGGGATACACCTTCGCTGAACAGCGGCGGCAAGGGCCGCAGCCCGGCTGCTGGGTCGCGCAAGCCCGCCGAATCCAAAGCGGCTGAACGCAAGCCGGCAACGGCCAAACCGCGCAGCGCGGTGTCTGCCGCGGCCGGGAAGAGCGGGGATACCGGGCCGAAGGTTATCGGCAGCTGCCCGCGTCCCGGCTGCGGCGGTATGATCTTCATGGGCCGCAAGGGCTACGGCTGCTCCCATTATAAGGAGGGCTGCGCCTTCGTGATCTGGAAGGAGAATCACGGACGCACGCTCACCGACACCCAGGTGAAGGCCCTGATTGAGAAGGGCCGAACCGGGAAGCTGAAGCTGACAGGTGAAGACGGCGCGCCGCTTGAAGGCAAGCTGGTGCTGCAGAATAGGGATACCGGCCAGCTGGCCGTGGAATCATAATTCCTAAATACCAAAAGCGCCCCGGCCAGATTTTCATGGCGGGGCGCTTTGTTATAGGATGATGAGCTTCACCTGCAAGCAAGATTACGGGGATTCATTCAAAGCTGCTTCAATGGCGGCACTTAAGCCTTCATAGGAGGAATCCGGCAGCAGGACGCCGTTCACCATGAATTTCGGTGTGCCGTTGACGCCGTAGGCTCCGGCGATTTTGAAATCCTCTTTGACATCGTACATATACGTATGGTTCTTCAGATCCTGCTCGAACCGCTCTTGGTCAATCCCTGCAATATTGTCCTTCACGAACTTAAGGATGAACTTCTGGGTTGCCCAGATCTTGCTCTCATCGCCCTGGCTCTCGTAGAGCTTGTGGAGATACTCCCAGAACTTCTCATTATTCTGCTGATAGATAGCTTCCCCGGCACTTGCGGCCAGGTAAGAGTCCCGGTCAATGAAGGCGAAGTTCATGAAGTAAAACTGGACTTTCCCGCTGTCTACGTAGTCTTTGATGAACGTATCCAGGTAGGAGGCGGTCCAATTTTTGCAGGCAGGGCATTTGAAATCGGCGAATTCAATCACCTTCACCTTGGCGGATTCGCTGCCCAGATGCGGCTGCTTCTCGTATTTCAGCCCGTCCACCACGATCTTGCCCTTCACATCGGTGTAGTTGGGGAGATTATCGAGCGCCTCAGTGCCGGACGATTTGCCCTGCGTAAGGAAGAAGGCAAGAAGGGCAATCAGCAGCACGGCAATCACTGCAAGCAGCATAGGGAGCAGACGCCCGTGATTCGGGGTATTCCTGGAACGGTTAGCTTTGTTATTCATGGCCGGCCTCCTGCACGATGTGAAAATCTACTCAAATAGTATAATCATACCGGCGGCAGGCTGCCTATGCCATTTGTAACAATTGCCCGATTCTGATGATGCATGTCCATCAGCCGTGATGCTCCCGCAGCGCAGCGGTGCGGATCACCGGAGGCACCTCGTGAATGGCAGAGATGGTCATGACGGACTGCTGCATCTCCCGTTCCAGCTCAATCAGATTGTAGAGCCACTCATTCGGCTGTTTCAGGTAGATGCTATTGATCCCGGCAGTCAGCGCGGGCAGTACATCCGTACGCAGGGAGTTGCCGATCATCCAGGTGATTTTGCGGTCGAACGGATAGGTGGTCAGGATATTCTCAAGCGCCTCCACATTTTTGTGCTGGCGGATATAGATGCGGTCATCGAAATAGGCGTCAAGCTTCATTTGGGCGATTTTGCGCTGCTGGATGGTGTCGTCGCCGCCGGTATAGAGATAGAGGGAATGGCCGTCCTGCTTGAGGGTATCCAGCGTCTCTACCATGCCGGGATAAGCTTCCACCTCCTGGTCGTACACACTCATTCCCAGCTTCATCAGCTGCCGCTCCTCGAAGGCATCCGGCTTGCGGTTATATTTGCTGCAGAAGTAACGGTAGGTGGCAATCAGCGATTTCGGGAAATTGTCGCTGGCCAGGCCGCTTGTGCTAACAGTCTCGACATCGATCTCCACCTGCTTGCTGCGCAGTTCGCCGATGGTAGGCTGGTAATCGCTGAACCAGTCAGACATCAGCTCGAAATACTGTCCAAGGATAAGGTCAAAATACTTATTGCAATGCACCAGGGTATCGTCGAGATCAAAGATCACTTGTTGGGTCAAATACTTCATGAGGTTCACTCCTAAGTTGGTCTGTTAGATACGGATGTAGGACTCCAGAAACATCTGGAGCTCCGAGGCCCCGTCAGGACGTATACTGTAGCGTTCGGTGCCTTCACCGCGCAAATGGACCCGCAGAAGTCCGGCGACTCTTAGACTAAGCAGGTGATGCATCAGCATCTCCCGGGACAGGCTCAGCTCCGACTGCATCTCCCACAGTGTCTTCGGTTCGTTCGCTACGAAGCGCAGCAGTCTCAGCCGGGTAGGATCAGAGAGAGCCTGTGTTAAACGAAGTAGTACCGTTGGAGGCTCCTCCTCATTGTCTGAAGGGACATCTACCGGATATTGCACCAGCATCAGGTTCTTGTAGAAGCAATACGTGTTGATCGGCCGGTTATGCACGGTAGGCAGCAGCACAATCGTCTTCAGCCCGGGTATGTCCTCAATGACAATTCCGCCGGAAGCATATTCGATCAGCGGGACCATGTCCATTTTGCTCTCCAGCATTTTTTTCTCAGAGGCGTCTTCAATCAGCAGCGGCAGCAGGGTATGCTCCACATGGCGGAAATAATGCTCATACCATATCCGCAAAAGAGGCGTGTATCCGTTCTTGATCCGCGCGCATTCCTCGGCCGTAAAGCTGTGGAAGAACGGCTCGGTCCGCCGGAGGCAATCCTCCAGAGACGAGCTCTCCAGCTCAGCCAGGAACTGCAGCACCTTGGAAGCCTCGCCCCGGCTGTAGGCCCAGGCGTAGAGTACATCATAATCTTCGAACGGCCACTCGGCGGCCTGCTTCAGTGCAGCCAGCTGTGCGGGGGTGAAGCGGCCATCCACATCCCGGATCCAGTCGGTGCCGATGTCCAGATTGGAGGTCCATTTCTTGGTTACATATAACATGAAACTGTCCAGCAGTTCGTATACGGGGGAAACATCAATGCTCAGTTCATACTTCATTTAAGCCGGGTCACCTCCAGAAAATCAGTCACTTCTATATATTATCTCTTGTTTTGAAGAGGGTTGTCTACTATAATGTTCGGTGTTTGCCTGCATGGACATCAGGTTCGCACATCAATGAATTACATAGGAGGATTTATTTGTGTCAGATTCTACACCGATGCCGCATGGACAGAGCGGTAGAATGAATTATTCGATTTTGATTGCCGTGATTATTCTGGCAGGGCTGAGCCAGGGGATGCTGCTGCCGGTTTTATCTATTCTGCTGGAGCAGGAAGGCGTATCGTCCTCGCTGAACGGACTTAACGCGGCCGCCTTGTATGTAGGCTCATTTGCCATGACCCTGATTGCAGAAAGGGTACTTGGCGCCATCGGCTTCAAGAAGCTAATCGCCGCCGGTCTCGCGCTGGTGCTGGTATCACTCCTGCTGTTCCCGCTACTTACCGGCGTGAAGGTCTGGTTCGTGCTCCGCGTGCTGGTCGGGATCGGCGATTCGGCGGTGAATTACGCCGCGCAGCTCTGGGTGCTGCTCATGACACCGGCGGAGCACCGTGGACGGAACCTGTCGCTCTACGGGATGTCCTACGGACTGGGCTTCAGCCTCGGACCGCTGGGCATCAGCCTGCTGCGGTTCGGGCAGCCCGCACCGTTCCTGATTACAGCCCTGCTGTTCGTAATCGTGCTGCTGATTGTGGGCTTCAAGCTGCCTGACTCGCGGCCGGAAGCTATGGATCACAGCGAAGGCCAGGCGAGCAGATTCGGCCGGAGCTACCGGCTTGCTTGGTATGCGCTGATTCCGGCGCTGCTATACGGCTATATGGAAGCCAGCCTGAACAGCAGCTTCCCGGTATACGGGCTGCGCACCGGATTCAGTGCAGACCAGATTGCCGCTTTGCTGCCCTTTGCAGGCATTGGAGGCCTGCTCCTCCAGCTGCCGCTCGGCATATGGAGCGACCGTTATGGCCGCAAGGCCATCCTGATTGCTGCGGGGACAGGAGGAGGCCTGGCCTTCACACTGCTTCCGCTTACCGGCGACCATTTCCTGCTCACCCTGCTGGTGCTGATGGCGGCCGGGGGACTTGTCGGCTCCTTTTTCTCATTAGGATTAAGCTATGCCGCTGATATCCTGCCGCGCAAGCTGCTTCCGGCTGCCAATGTAGTCGCTTCCTTCCATTATAGTCTGGGAAGTATTGCGGGTCCGGGTATCGGCGGGCTGCTGCTGCAATTCGGCTGGGGCGGCAGTGTGTTTGCCGTAATGGGCGGCCTGTATATTGTATTTGGGCTGGCAGGGTTATTGTTCTCGCCACGGAAGACGATATGAGGTAGAATAAGAACGAATGCTCGCATGGAATTTGATCCCGCTTTCAGAGTACACTATAGAGTAGAGTCGAAGACAGGAGAGGCTGACCTATGATTACAGTTGAACATTTGGCCAAAGCGGTCGGGGAAGATAAAACACCGGTGCTTCAGGATATCGGATTTCAATTAGAACCGGGAGAATTTGTAGCGCTGCTGGGAGCCAGCGGCAGCGGGAAATCAACACTGCTGCGCTGCCTTGCGCTGCGTGAGAAGTGGGACAGAGGGAATTTCAGGGTAGATGGGCAGGATATTATGAAGAGCCCCTTCGCCGGCAAACGCAAGATCCGCCGTGAATGGGCTTATCTGGAGCAGAATGCGGAGCTGAATCCGAACCGCACTGCACTGAAGAATGTGCTGATCGGACAGGCCTCCCAGACGCCGCTGTGGCGGATGGCTACAGGCATGGTCCGCTCAGATGATTATATGGGGGCGATGGACCAGCTTGATCTGCTTGGCCTGCTGGACAAGGCCAAGCTGAAGTCCGGCCAGCTCAGCGGCGGTGAACGTCAGCGTGTAGCCATTGCCCGGGCATTGGTCCACGGCGCCAAGGTCATCCTGGCGGATGAGCCGGTGACAGGCCTTGACCCCAAGACTGCGGAGAATGTGCTGGAGACCCTCCGCAATCTGTGCAAGGAGACAGGCCTTACCGTGCTTACGGTGCTGCCGATCGAGCTGGCCGAGCGTTATGCCAGCCGTCTGTGGGTGCTGGAGGACGGAAGAATTAAGCATGATGTCAAAGGACGCCGGCTGACCTCACAGGAGCGGCTGCATCTGTGAAGTAAGGCAAGGCGTTCAGTAAGGAGAGCGTAAATGAAGTTGAATATGCGTATGCGTGTGCTGGGAGGACTTGCCGCAGCCGCCCTGTCGCTGTTTACCCTGCCCGGCTGCACCTTCATCAGCGATCCGGTATCCCAGATGAGGGTGCCCCAGCTGCCAGCGGACAAGGCTTCGCTGATGGCAGCGATTAATTCTTCATTGAAGGCACTGGATGGCACCTTGACCCGTCCGGCCAATGATGATAACAGATCTATTTTTACAGAGGACCTGGACCAGGATGGTGTGATGGAGACGCTTGTGTTCTACCAGACTAAGAATGAAGCCGTGGTTAATCACGGGATGATTCTGGAAAAGCAGGGGGATACCTGGGTCAAGAAGCTTACATTCGATGGCGACGGCACCAAGCTGGATTCTGTGGAGCTTAAGGATGTAACAGGTGACGGTAAGCTCAACATTATTGCCGGGTATTCCCGCACGGAAGATAAGGGTGTGAAGGGCATGGTTGTTTACAGTTATTCAGGGGGAGTGCTGGAAGAGATTCTAACCAAGCCTTACACGAAATACATCATCGATGATCTGAACGAGGATGGAATCGCGGATATTACCGTCGTGTATTTCAAGCGTAATGAATTCGCTACAATAACTACCTACCAGTACAATGACAGCTTCAAGGTGCTGGATCAACTGGACGACCTGGACCCTTATTTCAATAATTATTACAATATTGTCTCAGGAAAAGTTGCTGCGAATAAAGAAGGTATTGTACTGGATTCTGCCGTGGATTCTCACTCAGCGTATACAACAGTGGTTGTAATGGAGAATAACAAGCTTCGTGTCGCTATTCCAGGGGATGCCAGCACCTTCAAGGACCGCAAAATTGTCAGCGAGGATATTGATTCGGACGGAATTATTGAGATAGGGATGCTGGTTCCCCCTAAGGGCTGGGAATATTTCGATCCGGAGACCATTCCGTATTTCAATTCCTATTACAATTGGGACGGGAAAGACGGCCTGACCTTCAGTACCCAGCTCTATAATGATCCGCTGGACCGGTTCACGATTAACTTCGCCCCCGAATGGCAGGAGCGGGTGACGGTGGACACGAAGTCGGTTCAGAACAAATCGCTCAAATTCATTATGACGGATACCGGAGAGACCGTCGCTGAAGTGACGTTCTTCTCGCCTGCAGAATGGGACAATGCGAAGAACAACGGCTGGAAGCTGCTCGGCCGCGATCTGGATAAAATGATCGGGTACCGGGGAGGACTGGAACAAAATACAATCGGAGGAGGAGACGGGCGAATTCAATCCTCTATTGAAAGGAAGGGAATCAATGAGTAAAGTACTGATACTGGAGGACGAAGAGTCTATCCGCAGTTTTATTGTTATTAATCTGAAGCGCAACGGCTTTGAGGTGCTGGAGGCGGCGGATGGCCATGAGGCGCTGCATAAGCTTACTACTATACATGATATTGATATCGCCCTGCTGGATGTGATGGTACCGGGCATCGACGGCTTTGAGGTATGCAGACGCATCCGGGAGACCAATGAACGGCTGGGGATTATTTTCTTGACGGCCAAGGTACAGGAGCAGGACAAGGTCTATGCGCTGTCCGTAGGGGCTGATGACCATGTCAGCAAGCCGTTCAGTCCAACCGAGCTGATCGCCCGTATCCAGTCGCTGCTGCGCCGGGTCAATGTTCACCGCGAGCAGTCAGCCAAGGTATCGTTCCAGTCGGGTCCGTTCACCCTGGATCTGATCTCCAAGCAGTTCAAGCGGAGCGGGGAAGCCATTGAGCTTACGCCAACAGAGTTCTCGCTGGTGCAGTTCTTCCTGGAGAAGGAGAATACGCCGCTCAGCCGTGATTCCCTGCTCGATCATGTATGGGGCAAGGAATATATGGGGGACCCTAAGATCGTTGACGTCAATATCCGCCGCTTGCGCCAAAAAATCGAGAACAATCCGTCAGAGCCTGAATACCTGCAGACGGTGTGGGGACACGGCTATAAATGGAAAGGCCAGGTACAATGATCAAGAAGGGGATGCGCAGACAGATCGTACTGCACTATATTCTTGTAGTCTTTGTAGCGCTTCTCCTGGTCGAGACAACCTTTCTGCTGGCGATCCGTACCTATTATTACGACAGCATCTACACCAAGATCACTACACAGATTAGTGCAGCCGAAAGTATGGTTAAATATGGAAATTTAAACGGCGCATCAGCGAACCAGTTGCAAGGGTTACTCGAATTGTTCAATCTGGAAAATACAGAGCTGGAGGTCCTGACGCTTAAAGGAGATATTATTACGAGCTCCACCGGGTTTCAGCCGGACCGGACGATCACCACCAGTGATGTCCCAGAGGCGGTGGGAGGCAGTACAGGACGCTGGGTGGGGCGGCAGGCCGGCACCAATGAAAGTGTCATGGCCGTATCCAAGATGGTGCGTATTAATGCTCACGATACTTATATTCTGCGGTATCTGACCTCCATGGAAGGCGTAAATAAAGATCTGCTTAATTTGACCCTGCTCTCCCTTGGCATCGGTGCAGCAGTCCTCACCATCGTGCTGCTGCTCAGCTTCGGGCTCGCCAATTCGATTGTGCGTCCGCTGAATAATATTACGGCCGTGTCGGCGCAGATGGCGAAGGGCAAGTTCACGACCCGGATCAAAGGCGATTACCGCTACGAGATCGGCGAACTCGCTTCAACGCTCAACTATATGGCGGACGAGATTGTCCGCAGCAATCAGATTAAGGATGATTTCATCTCCTCGATCTCCCATGAGCTGCGCACTCCACTGACCAGCATCAAGGGCTGGAGCGAGACTCTGGTCTCCGGGGGCTACGACCCTGAAGAGACTAAGCTTGGGGTCGGAATTATCTCCAGGGAGAGTGACCGGCTGATCGGGCTGGTGGAAGAAATCCTCGACTTCTCGAAGCTGCAGCAGAACGAAATGAAGCTGTCGATGGGGCAGGTGGATATTAAGGTTCTGCTGCAGGAGACGCTGCTCAATATCTGGGCTAAGGCCGAGAAGAAACGGATTCACCTGCTGCTGGAATGTGAGGAGACGATCTTCATCAAGGGGGATGCCAACCGCCTGAAGCAGGTCTTCCTCAATCTGGTGGATAATGCGGTGAAGTTCTCGCCCGAGGATTCTAGCATCGTGCTGTCGGCGGAACGCCTGTCCGGTACGGAGATGGCGGTCACTGTTCGTGACAGCGGTATTGGCATTAGTGAAGCGCATCTGTCCAGAGTACGGGACCGCTTCTTCCAGGTCGATGCCCTGAACGGAGGCACGGGCCTGGGGCTGGCGATCTCCCAGCAGATCGTGGAGCTTCATAACGGCAAGCTGGAAATGGACAGTGAGCTGGGCAAGGGCACTCAGGTTACCGTCATTCTGCCGCTGGATGACGGCCAGCAGGGGAATACCCGTCCCGGCAACTCACCGGTAACTTCATAGAAGGCATACAAAAGGGATACAGCATTCATCCGGACAGACCGGAGCTGTATCCCTTTGTATGTAGCAGCCCTAAGGGCTGAACGATTGTGCTGAACGATTGTTATGAAGGCATTCCTTCCGCACGCAGACGGCCGGCCTTCTCATAGACCTCCTGAAGCAGGCGGGCAGGCTGGGTACGGACCAGCGGCTTGGCGGCGACAATCTCATGCGGGCCGACAACTACGATGTTGTCTGCACTGCCTTTGATGACAGCGCCATCCTTGATTACAGCTCCTTCGCCGATAATGGCGTGTTCAATCAGAACACCGCGTCCAATACGGGCACCGGGCATTACCACACTCTGCTTGATTCTGCTCTGCTTGCCGATCTCTACACCGCTGAAGATGACCGAGCGCTGAGGGCTGCCTTCGAGCTGGCAGGTTTCGTGAATCAGGCAATCTGCTGAAGCAGCTTGTTGAGTGCGGGGTCTGATCGCAGCCAGCTTGGTGCGTTGTGCACGGCTGTACATCGGCCAGCGTGAGTTATCAAGCTGGAAGCCGTCTTCTTGCAAGAGATCCATATGAGCTTCCCAGAGGCTGCCAACAGTACCCACATCTCTCCAGTAGCCCTCGAATCGGTAAGCGAACAGTTCATCATTCGCATCCAGCATGGATGGAATGACATCCTTACCGAAGTCATGACCGGACTCCGCATTTGCGGCATCCCGCAGCAAATGAGCCTTCAAATACGCCCACTCGAACAGATAAATACCCATGGAAGCCAGGTTGCTCTTCGGCGCCTTCGGTTTCTCGGCAAATTCAGAGATCTTGAAATCTTCATCCACGTTCATCACGCCGAAGCGGCTCGCTTCATCCCAAGGAACCTCCATAACCGATATCGTTGCCTTCGCAGACTTGGCGATGTGATAATCCAGCATTTTGCGGTAGTCCATGTGGTAGATATGGTCTCCCGACAGAATAAGTACATGCTCCGGGTTCTGACTGTCAATATATTCAATATTCTTATAAATAGCATCGGCGGTGCCTGTATAGCTGTCTCTGCCTTCAATCCCTGAAGGGAGCAGCCTTACACCCCGGTCACTGCGGCTGTGCAGCCCCCAGGGCTCACCTTCACCGATATGCTGATGCAAGGACTCTGCTTCGTACTGAGTCAGTACTCCGATAGTATCAATCTTGGAATTCACACAGTTGCTGAGGGGAAAATCAATAATTCTGTACTGTCCGCCGAAAGGGACTGCAGGCTTAGCCATGCTGGAAGTCAACGGGGCCAATCTTCGGCCTTCCCCGCCTGCAAGAAGCATAGCGATACATTCTTTCTTACTCATGTGTTATCCCTCCCATTTTTTTGTCAATGCTTGTAATATACACGCAAGCTGGGCGCTTGAAACGGCATAGGTGAATTATATTGCTGCATATCTGCAAAAATTACATTTTTATTTTCAATATTCAGAAATTGCCCCGGCTTCGCTCAAAATCATTTTCAAAATCTATATATTCGGGTAATGTAATAGGTGCATCATATATCCTAAGGTGGTGATGATTTGGCCGATTTACCAAAAACAGAAAACCTCCCGTCCGCTGAAGATATTTATCTGTTCCATGAGGGCACGAATTATCGCAGCTATACGATGCTTGGCGCGCACATTGCCGTCCAAGAAGGGCAGGCCGGCGTTCGCTTTACCGTGTGGGCTCCTCATGCGGCATATGTAGGACTGGCGGGAGATCATAACAGCTGGGATGGAACATCCGATCTTGATACGTTATATAAGATACCCGATTCAGGATTTTGGAGTCGTTTTTTCCCGGGAATGGAGCCGGGAACTTTTTACAAATACAGGATTACAGGAGCAGATGGGACAAGCTTCCTCAAAGCAGACCCATATGCCTTCCACGCGGAAGTGCGTCCGGCCACTGCATCCGTTGTAGCGAATCTGGACGGCTACAAATGGGGGGATGCTGCTTGGCGGCGGAAGAGTAAAGGTCCGTATCAGGCACCCATGAATATTTATGAAATGCATCTGGGCACCTGGCGTCAGAAGGAGGACGGCGAGCTCTACACTTATCGGGAGATCAGCAGTCTGCTGATTCCTTACCTGAGCGAGATGAGCTATACCCACGTGGAGTTCATGCCGCTCGCTGAACATCCTTATGATCTGTCCTGGGGCTACCAGGGAACCGGTTATTTTGCGGCTACCAGCCGCTTCGGAGAGCCGCAGGATCTGATGTATCTGATCGATCAGCTGCATCAGGCAGGCATCGGAGTCATTCTGGACTGGGTTCCGGCCCATTTTGCCAAGGATGCTCATGGTCTGCGCCTGTTCGACGGTTCGCCGCTGTATGAGTATGCCGATCCGATGCTGGCGGAGAAGCCGGGCTGGGGCACCTTGTCCTTCGATTTCAGCAAGCCGGAAATCTCATCCTTCCTGATCTCCAATGCCTTGTTCTGGTTCGAGAAGTATCATATTGACGGCATGCGGGTGGACGCGGTTACGAGTATGCTGCGGCTTGACTTCGAGAAGGAACCCCATCAGTACCGGACGAATGAGCATGGCGGGCTGGAGAATCTGGAGGCCATCCGGTTCATTCAGCAGCTCAACCAGACGATCTTCCGGTATTATCCGAAGGCGCTCATGATGGCGGAAGAATCCAGTGCCTGGCCGGGCGTAACCTCGCCGGTGCATGAAGGGGGCCTGGGCTTCAACTACAAATGGAATATGGGCTGGATGAATGACACCTTAGGCTACATAGAACGGGATTTCGATTCGCGCCCTTATCATCATAATTTGTTGACCTTCCCGATATGCTATGCGTATGCAGAGAACTATACACTGCCGCTGTCGCATGACGAAGTGGTGCACGGCAAGAAGTCGCTGCTGGACAAAATGCCGGGGTCCTATGAGCAGAAATTCGCCGGTCTGCGCCAGCTTCTCGGATATCAGATCAGCCATCCGGGCAAGAAGCTGCTGTTCATGGGCGGAGAGTTCGGGCAATTCATTGAATGGAAGGATCAGGATCAGCTCGACTGGCTGCTGCTGGATTATGAGAGCCATCGCCGGATGCTGGCCTATACCGCTGCACTGAATAAGCTGTACCTTGCCGAAAAAGCCTTGTGGGAGCTGGACCATGACATGGCGGGCTACCAGTGGATCGATGCCGACGACAGCGGGCAGAGTGTTGTATCCTATATCCGCAGAGGCAAACGTCCGGTGGATACGCTGCTCATTATCATCAACTTCCAGCCGGTGGAGCGCCGCCATTACCGAATTGGCGTACCGCGCCCTGGCATATATGAGGAATTATTCAGCTCAGAGAACAGCGAATACGGCGGATCAGGCTTCCACAACGAGCCGCTGAAGAGCACCAAGACCGAGTGGCATAATCAGGTGAACAGTGTAGAGCTGACCCTGCCGCCGCTTAGCTTCGTGGTGCTTAAGAAGTCAGGCCGCAAGACCGTTTAAACGCAGGAAGTGTCCGAGTAAGCAACTATATAAGGGGGAGAATGGAATGAAAGTATTATTTGCCGCAGCGGAAGCCCATCCATTTATCAAAACAGGCGGACTGGCCGATGTCATCGGCGCTTTGCCGAAGGCCCTCAAGGCGGCCGGGGTCGATGTCCGGGTGATTCTGCCCAAATACAAAGGCATTCCTGAGAAGTATTCCGCACAGATGGAGCATGTCGCCACGCTGGAGGTCCCGATTGGCTGGCGCAATCAGTATTGCGGGATCGAAAAGGTGGTATTTGAAGGGATTCCCGTCTATTTCATCGACAATGAGTATTACTTCGGCCGTGACGGGATTTATGGCTATATGGATGACGGCGAGCGGTTCGCGTACTTCAACCGGGCGGTGCTGGAATGCCTGCCGGCCATTAGCTTCCAGCCGGATGTAATCCATTGCCATGACTGGCATGCTGCGGTAGTTCCGCTGCTGCTGCAGGCGCATTACCGGCATAATCCGTTCTACAGTGAGATGCGTACGGTATTCACCATACATAATCTCCTGTATCAGGGAGTCTTCCCGTATACGGTGCTGGGAGAGCTGCTGGGTCTGGACGACAGTTATTTCCTGGGCGTGGAGTATTACGGGAATGTGAATTATATGAAGGGCGGGATTGTTTACAGTGACCATGTCACCACCGTCAGCCCGACCTATGCTGATGAGATCCGGACCCCGTACTACGGGTATGGTCTCGATGGTCTCCTGACTGCGCGTTCTGACGCGCTGAGCGGCATTGTTAACGGAATTGATACCAAGAGCTATAATCCGTCCAGTGACAGTGCAATCTTCACCAAGTACCGTTCCAACCTGGCTAAGAAAGCCGAGAACAAGCTGGGACTCCAGCAGGAGCTTGGATTGCCGGTAGCCCCTTACATTCCTATGGTAGCGATGGTTACGCGTCTGGTGGATTCCAAAGGACTGGATCTGCTGACCCGTGTGCTGGATGAGCTGCTGTACTATGATGACATTCAGTTCGTGCTGCTGGGGACGGGGGATGAAGTCTACGAACGCTGGTTCCGCGAGGCCCAGTGGCGTTATCCGACCAAGCTGTCGTCACAGATTACCTTCAGTGATGCCTTGTCCCGCAAAATCTACGCCGCCAGCGACATCTTCCTGATGCCGTCCAAATTCGAGCCTTGCGGCATCAGCCAGCTTCTGGCATTGCGTTACGGCAGCATTCCGGTGGTCCGTGAGACAGGCGGACTGAACGATACCGTGCAGGCGTACAACGAATATACCGGAGAGGGCAACGGCTTCACCTTCAAGGATTACAACGCCCATGATATGATGCATACGCTCCGCCGCGCCGTATCGTTCTACCACAAGCCCGAGCACTGGAAAAAAGTAGCCAAAAACGCATTCTCCGGCGACTACAGCTGGAACGTATCCGCTCAGCAGTATATTGATATTTATAACAAGATTACTGTAGCTGCTGAGGAATAGTATTATTGATTTTGCTTTAAAAAAAGGCACTCACCCGATCAGCTTGAACAGGAGAGTGCCTTTTTGTGTTTAGGTGTAAGCTCAAGTATAAGGATAAGAATGCGGTATTTTCGATTGAAATTCTTTTAGACTCACGATCTGGTTCCCGGGATTCAATTCGATTAAGGAGACTCCGTCAAACGCATCGTTCACTGCATCATACTCATACTTAAAGTACCATTCAACCACAGTCATATGGCCTTGATGGATGAATTGCTTGATCGTCCAGTTCAATACGGTTCCGCGTGTATTCCAGTCCTCGAACCATAATAACAGGGTGCCTAATCCCCGGTACTGAGGACCGTAGCTTTCGGTATACACGATGTTCGGATCGAAGATGGTGCTTAACATAGAGCTGTCCTTGTTGATCCACGAATCAAAATATTGTCTGATCCGCTGCTCACGTTCAATCATTAGATCCCACCTCCACAATATGCCGGAACAGAATCCGGTACTCGTACGGCTCCAGCGCCACATTCATCATCCCGCGTTCCGGGGCTACTGCTTCGCCGGTCAGCGCATCCAGCCAGTCACTGGTCTCCATCGGGTGGCTGAGCGTGCGGGGCTGCGGCGAATTGTTCATCCAGACCGTGAAATGGATCAGCTCATCTGCACGCTCATAGACGATGCACGGGTCATGCTCGCAAGCCTGAAGAATCCGGAAGCGGCCTTCACGAAGCGCCTTATTCTCCTTGCGCAGATTAATCATCATCCGGTAAAAGCTATACAGCTCACGGTCCTGCTTGTCCAGGTCCCATTCCATACATTTGCGGCAATCCGGGTCCTCGTGGCCGGTCAGGCCAATCTCATCGCCGTAATAGATGCAGGGGGTGCCCATGAAGGTGAACAGGAAGACGACCGTCAGCTTCAGCTTCCGTTTGTCTTCACCAAGCACGGTGAGCAGGCGGGGAGTGTCATGGCTGCCGAGCAGATTGAAGACCACCTCGTTCGTCTGCTGCGGATAACGCATGAGCAGGCCGCCGATCCGGTGACCGAAGGTGATGCCGTCCATCCCGCCGTTGAAGAATTCCAGCACCGTCCCCGAGAAGGGATAGTTCATCACCGAATCGAACTGGTCGCCGAGCAGCCAGGTTAAGGAGTCGCTCCATACCTCGCCGACGATGTAGGCATCCGGGTTCGCGGCTTTGACCACCTTGCGGAAATCGCGCCAGAAGTGATGGTCCACCTCGTTGGCCACATCCAGCCGCCAGCCGTCTACCTTGATCTCCTTGATCCAGTATTCGGCCACCTCCAGCAGATAAGATTTTACTTCATGATTGGCGGTGTTGAACTTCGGCATATTGCCGTAGAAGCCGAACGTGTCATAGGTGGGAATACCGTCCGCAATCTCAGCCGGAAAAGAGTTCACATGGAACCAGTCCCGGTAGACTGAATACTCCCCTTTGGCCAGAACATCCTGGAAGGGCGGGAACTGGTCGCTGCAATGGTTAAACACCGCGTCAAGCATGACGCGCAAGCCCCGCCTGTGGCATTCCTCGACGACCTGCTTCAGCAGCTCATTATCGCCGAAATGAGGGTCGACTCTCCGGTAATCCACAATGTCATATTTATGGTTGGAAGGGGAGACGAACAGCGGCGTGAAGTAGAGGGCATTGACGCCCAGCTCCTGCAGATCATCCAGATGATCCAGCACGCCCTGAAGGTCGCCGCCGAAGAAATTATTCAGCTCGGGCTTGCCGCCCCAAGGCTGCGTGCCTTCCGGATTAATCAGGGGGTTGCCATTCGCGAACCGCTCGGTCATGATCTGGTAGAACACGGCATCCTTTGCCCAGGGAGGAACCCGGAACAAGTCGATCCCGTGGATATAAGGAAATTCGTAGAAGTGATTCGGCGGCGGGGGACACTCAGAGCGAATACCGTTATCAAGCAGATAGACCGTCTCCATCCCCTTACTCACGCGAAAAGTATAGCTAAGTCGCTTATACTTGGGCCGGACCGCCGCTTCCCAGTAGTCGAATTTGTCATCGGAGGCGGCCTTCTCCATGATAATATCATAAGAGGTATGCTGCCAATCGTACTTGTCGCCGGTCAGGGCAACTACGTAGTCCACATCATCTCGTTTGGTGCGCACACGCAGATGAATCGTTTCAGTATCATAGGCATAGGCCCATTTGTCACGGGGAACATGGTACATCGCTTCAAGCAGCATAGTAGCACCTCCTGTAAGTTGGGTGGAAGCTTGAGAAACATGCGATACTTCCTATATACGCCAGTGTAATGATTCGTGCGGCAATTGGAGATAATCTATAGTAGATAGTATTATATACCACCTTCATAGGATGTGCATTTTTTTGTCTTCGTAACAGGTTTTTGTCACAAATTCGTCTTTGCATATTCATGCGAAGTGTTTTATAATAAATCGGTCAATCGGTCAGTTAGTCATTGGGACAGATTAGAGATAGAATATAAATAGAGTAAGGGAGACGGAACAAATGAACAAATGGGGTAAACTTTCTATGGGGCTGCTGCTGGCAGCAGGACTCTTGGCCGGATGCGGCTCCAATAATGATAAGAACAACACCGCAGCAAGCGGAAATGGCGGAGCAGCAAGCACAGAGGCTCCTGCCAAGAAGCTGATTATGGGTACAAGCGCAGACTTTCCTCCATATGAATTCCACAAGATGGTTGAAGGTACAGATACGATTGTTGGTTTCGATATCGAGATTGCCAAGGAGATCGCCGCTGATTTGGGCCAGGAGCTGGAGGTTAAGGATCTTCCGTTCGACTCTTTGCTGAATGAGCTGGCGAGCGGCCGGATCGATATGGTGATCTCGGGACTTAGCCCGACACCGGAACGCGCTGAAGCTGTAGGTCTCTCGGACATCTACTATAAGGCAGAGCAGGCTGTCGTAGTGCGTGAAGCCGACAAGGACAAATTCGCCAGCATGGACGCACTGAAGGGCGCCAAGATCGGAATTCAGACCGGTTCCATCCAGGAGGGGATTGCCAAGGGCATCGAAGGCGCACAGCTGACCTCCCTCAGCAAAATCTCCGAAATCGTCCTGCAGCTGCAGTCGAACCGGGTGGATGCTTCCATCATGGAAGGACCTGTTGCCAAGTCCTTTGTGAAGAACGTCAAGGGCCTCGTGATCACGGATGCCAAGCCGGAGGTTGAAGATGACGGCTATGTCATCGGTGTGAAGAAGGGCAACACCGAGCTGCTCGATCAAGTGAATAAGACACTCGGACGCCTGAACTCCGAAGGCAAGATTGATGAATTCGTAGCGGCAGCAAGCGAGCTTGCTGAGAGCAAATAACACGCGAAGCCGCATATACGGTTAGCGGAGATCAAGATAAGCCCGCAGCCGGCTGCGGGATCATGCTCTACCATGCAGAAAATGGCGGTGATCCGCCGTTTTCTATTTTTTTGAGAAGAGGAGGGTTTGAGGGCAATGAATATATTCGATATGGCTTATGAGTACCGCAATTTATTCTTATCCGGTCTGCAGTACACACTGCTGCTTGCGGTGCTGGGGGTATTCTTCGGTTTCGTACTGGGCATCCTGGTTTCGCTCCTGCGGATGTCCAAATGGAGAATTCTGCGCTTTATTGCCACCGCATGGGTGGAATTCTTACGCGGGACGCCGATGCTGGTGCAATTGTTTCTGATTCACTACGGCCTGCCGGAGTTTGGTATTTCGCTGTCCCCGATTCAGTCGGGTGCGATCACACTTACGATTAACAGCTCCGCATATCTGGCTGAGATTTTCCGTGCCGGAATTCAAGGGGTGGACCGCGGCCAGATGGAGGCGGCTCGTTCACTCGGAATGAAGCAGGGTATGACCATGCGTTACATCATTTTGCCGCAGGCATTGAAGAACGTATTGCCTGCCATCGGCAACGAATTCATTACAATTATTAAGGAGTCCTCTATCGTATCGATGATTGGTGTAGCGGATCTGCTGTTCCAAGCCAGAACAATAACCACCATTACTTATGAAGGACTTAGTCCGCTGCTTGTGATTGCGGTCATGTATTTCGTACTAACATTCACACTATCCAAGCTGCTGGGTATATTGGAACGGAGGCTGAACACGGATGATCGAGGTTAAGAACCTGCGGAAGAGCTTTGGGAAGCTGGAGATCCTGAAGGGCATTGATCTGAATATTCACAAGGGAGAGGTCGTTGTTGTCATCGGTCCCAGCGGATCGGGTAAAAGCACCTTTCTGCGCTGCCTGAACCTGCTGGAGCAGCCCACAGGCGGGGAGATCAGCTTCGAGGGTGAATCCATTACCGCGAAGCGCCATGACATCAACGTGACCCGTGAGAAAATGGGGATGGTGTTCCAGCAATTCAACCTGTTCCCGCACAAATCCGTGCTGCAGAATATTATGCTCGCCCCGCTTAAGGTGAAGAAGCAGCAGGCTGCCGAGGCGGAGAAGTACGCGATGGAGCTGCTGCGAACGGTAGGCCTTGAAGACAAGCGCGATGCTTATCCGGCCCAGCTCTCCGGCGGACAGAAGCAGCGGATCGCGATTGCCCGGGCGCTGGCCATGCAGCCGCATGTCATGCTGTTCGACGAGCCGACCTCGGCGCTGGACCCGGAGATGGTCGGTGAAGTGCTGGAGGTTATGAAGCAGCTGGCCGTGGGCGGTATGACGATGGTGATTGTAACGCACGAGATGGGCTTCGCCCGTGAAGTGGGGGACCGGATCCTGTTCATGGACGGCGGAGTGATTGTGGAGCAGGGGACACCGGCAGAGGTGTTCGGTCATCCCAAGCATGCCCGCACACGCGATTTTCTCAGCAAGGTATTATAGAAGGCTGGTTAAATAACCCCACCATATGGGGTTATTTTATTTTGGCGGAGTGCACAATGGGTGATATAGTATACAAATGATCAATCTACTTGAAAAGGAGTACATACAGATGAGAGATGATCTTTGCCGGATCGGCATTATTGATATTGGTTCCAACTCTATACGGCTTGTAATTTATGACACGACGCAGGCAGGCGGCTACAAAATCATCAAGGAATGTAAGTACTCTGCCCGTTTGAGCGAGAAGATTACGAAGGAGGGCAGGCTGGAGAAGAAGGATATGGATACGATCATACCTGTTCTTCAGCAGTTCAAGGAGATTTGTGATGATTTTGAAGTAGAGAGAATCCGCGCAGGCGCCACCGCCGCCATCCGGAATGCAGCGAACTCAGCGGAGATCATCAGCTATCTGTCAGAGGCCTCGTCGATTCGGATTGAGGTGGTCAGCGGATATCAGGAGGCGTATTTCGGCTTCCTTGGGGTGATTAATGCTTTTGACGTCCAGGATGGCTTCGTGATTGATATCGGCGGTGGCAGTACCGAGGTTACCTTATTCCGCGGACGGCGTTATCAGCAGAGTATCTCGTTCCCGTTCGGTGCGGTCAACACAAATCAGATGTTCAGCCAGGGCGGCAACTGGAATGCGGATCAGATCCGCAAGCTGCAATTATACGTAACCGGCAGGCTGGTGGAGCATGACTGGCTATCGACGGGCACAGGACTTCCGCTATACGGGCTGGGAGGAACGCTTCGCTCACTGGCTAAGCTCGATCAGAGGAACCGCGATTATTCGCTGCCTAATTCTCATGGTTACGCGCTGGAGCACGAGACGATCGAACGGTTCATGGAGGTTCTGCCTGCTACTTCGTTTGAGAAGCGCAAGGACCTGGACGGGCTGTCCAAAAGCCGGGCGGATATCATCGTGTCCGGGCTGATTATTTTCCATACCGTCTATCATTACATTGGTGCCAGCCGGGCGCTGATTAGCGGCGAAGGCCTGCGTGAGGGCATGCTGCATGATCTGCTGGAGCCGGAGCAGCCGGTGCGTGACAGCGCGCTGGAGTACAGTCTGGATACGATTATCCGCTTCGATATCCGTACCTCCAAGCGGCATCTCGACCATATCAACAAGCTGGCGCTGAGTCTGCTGGGGGCCTTTGAGCGGGAAGGGAACCGGGAGGAGCAGGAGATGCTGGTCTATGTGGCGATTATGCTGCACCGGACAGGCTCTAACATTAATTATTATCAATCTAAGCGGCACACCCACTATTGGCTGATGAATTCACCCATCCGGGGACTGACGCACCGCCAGCTGATTCTTAGCGCGTACATCGCTTCCTACAGCACAAAAAGCCGGAAGCAGAAGCTGTCCCTGATGCATAAGGACATTTTGCTGCCTTCCGACGAGGAATGGATTCATAAGCTGGGTACATTAGTGCAGTTAAGCATTGCGCTT
This sequence comes from Paenibacillus sp. FSL H8-0122, assembly GCF_038005345.1. Lineage (NCBI taxonomy): Bacteria > Bacillati > Bacillota > Bacilli > Caryophanales > Paenibacillaceae > Paenibacillus > Paenibacillus sp. FSL H8-0122. The sequence continues at coordinate 2,508,161 of NZ_JBBOTB010000001.1, forward strand.
GACAGCACCGAGATCGGCATTGTCAGCGGGCTGAAGTCCCGTCTGCATAATCATACGCTGGATCTGGAGCTTCAGGGCGGACAAGTGCTTATCGGCCTGGAGGACATTGAGAATGCACTCAAAGCCTTCAGGAATGCTTGGTCGGTGAAGGTAAAGCTCGGCTTCCCTTCCAGCGGGTAACATCCATAGCGGCGAACTGGCTCCGGAGCGGGGCCTTTTTGTCGTCGATCCGTTCATAATATCCGTTGGGCTGAAGGAAGCTGGATTTGACATTGTCCATCAGCGACAGCTCCAGAATCTTGACAATCTGATCGCGGATACTGCTATCCTTCACCGGACACATCAGCTCGATCCGCCGGGTCAGGTTACGTGTCATCCAGTCGGCACTGGACAGGTAGACCTCGGGATCGCCGCCGTTCTCGAAGTAATAGATGCGTGAATGCTCCAGGAAGCGGTCCACAATGCTGCGGACCGTAATGCGCTCACTGAGGCCTTCAATTCCCGGACGCAGACAGCAGACTCCCCGGACGATCAGATCTATAGATACTCCAGCCTGGGCAGCGCTATACAGATAGTCAATAACCTCCTGGTTCGACAGGGAGTTCATCTTGGCGATAATCCGGGCAGGCCGGCCTGCGGCGGCATGCTCCGCCTCACGCAGAATCAGCTTCTGGAGCGACAGACTCATATTGGTCGGTGCTACGATGAAGGAGTTCCAGTTGTAATTGGCAGAGTAGCCTGTCATCTGATTGAACAGCTCTGACGCATCCAGGCCAATCTCATGATTGGCGGTGAACAGGCTAAGGTCGGTATAGGCCTTGGCCGTGCTGTCATTGTAGTTGCCTGTTCCTACATGAACATAACGGCGCAGCTCCGAGCCTTCCTGGCGGACGATCAGCGTCACCTTGGCATGGGTCTTGAGGCCGACGAGACCGTAGACCACGTGGCAGCCGGACTGCTCCAGCTTACGCGCCCAGGCGATGTTGCGTTCCTCATCGAAGCGGGCCTTCAGCTCCACGACCACCGTAACCTGCTTGCCGGACTCGGCCGCGTTGGCGAGGGCAGTGATCAGCGGAGAATTGCCGCTGACCCGGTACAGCGTCATTTTGATCGCCATCACTTGCTCATCCTCGGAGGCCTGGATAATGAAATCCGTCATCGCATCGAAGGATTCGTACGGATGATAGACCAGCACATCACGGCTGCTCAGCACCTCGAAGAAATCCTCATTCTCATCGAATTCTGCCGGATACATCGGCTCGACAGGCGGATTGAGCAGATAGCTGAAGCCCTTCAGACTGCTGGTGAAGCTGCGCAGGAACCCTAGATCAAGCGGACCCTCAATTTCGAAGAGGAAGTCCTCCAGCTCAAATTCAGCCTGAAGCTGCTCCAGTGCATAGGGATGGATGCCTTTCTGGACCTCCAGACGGGCAGGCACGCCGCGGCGGCGTTTGCGGAGCTCCTTCTCAATCTCCTCCAGCAGATCCTCCGCGCCTTCTTCATCTATCGTCAGGTCGGAGTTGCGGGTCAGGCGGAATTCACTGACAGCTACCGGATCATAACCGCTGAATAAGGTCTGAATATGATGGCGGATCACATCTTCAATGAATACGAATTGCCTTTTTTTGCTGTTCGAGCGGTGAGGCAAGGGAATGCAGCGCGGCAGATTGGACGGAATCTGCAGAATGGCGAAGTAAGGCTCATCCTCCTGGCTGTCCTTGCGTGTCAGCACGACAGCCAGATAGATGAATTGGCTGTGAACCAGCGGGAACGGACGGCTCTGGTCCACAGCCATCGGAGTCAGCACAGGGAAAATAATATCACGGTAGTATTCCTCAACCGACAGCTCCTGTGCCGGTGTCAAGTCTTCATAATCAACGAATACAATGCCCTCTTTGTGCAGGCTGCGTGAAATATCCTTAAAGGTGCGGTACTGGTCGGCGACGATTTTGGTCACCCGTTTGCTGAGGCGTTTATAGAGGCCGGAGGGCGTGTAGCCGGTAAAATCTTTTTTGGTATATCCCGCCCGGATCTGATCCTGGATGCCCGCTACCCGGACACTGATGAACTCATCCAGGTTACTGGACACAATGGCCAGGAATTTGGCCCGCTCAATCAGCGGGTTCTCCGGGTCCTGTGCCTCGCCGAGCACCCGGCGGTTGAACTCGATCCAGCTGAGGTCACGGTTAAGATAGGCTGTTGCAGGACTGATATTGTTGATTTTTTTCTCATCTGTATTCACGTTCATGGACCCTCCAAGTTGCTTCAATGTCTAGTTAAGATATCGTATTCTTTCATTCTACTATTTGCTTAAGCGAGAAATGTTAAAACTGTGTAAAATTTTTGCGAATATTCAGGAAACATGGCATAATTCTGCAGAGTCTCTTCATAATGATTAAGAATATGTAATATTTGCATCCTTGATAACGCTTTATTAGGGCTAATTATTTCCAATATCCACAAAAACATAGCCAATGGTTACAAAGTTGTGATATATTCATTACTGTTAGTTTACAAACCGCTCGTCACCATTGAAGGAGGCAATTCATGAAACTCAAGATCAGAGCCATCACCGCCCTGGCGGCCGTACTGGGACTCGGCACCTTGCTTCACGCAGCTCCCGTTCAAGCCGACAGCGTACATATCGCTGGAGAGACTACAACCTATTATACTCTATCCAATCATTATGGCATAAGTGTAGAAGAGCTTATGAATGCGAACCCGCAGATTTCAGCGCTAAATATCTATCCCGGGCTGAAATTCACCATTCCGGGTGATGTTCAAGCCAAGACTGTGGCAGCAGCCAATACGGCAGCAGCTTCAGTAGAAGCTGTGGACGCTGCAGAAGTTCAAGCCTTGAGTGTGCAGCCGGCAACCAACACTGTTCAAGCCTGGGGCAAAGAATTCAATTATGCCAAAGTGCTGCAGGTCAAGGCTTCCGCCTATTCCTCGGCAGCCAGCGAGAATGGCAAGTGGGGCGCAGTCGATTATTTCGGCAATACGCTGAAGCTCGGAACCATCGCCGTTGACCCGAGCGTGATTCCGCTGGGGACGAAGGTGCTCGTAACCGGGTATACCCATCCGGGCCTTCCGAAGCAAGCCTTCGTAGCTACAGCCACGGATATGGGAAGTGCGATCAAGGGCAACAGGATCGATATCTTTATTCCGGGCAGCCAGAGCTTTGTAGCCAATTTCGGTTATCAGTATGTACATTTATATATTATTGAATAAACCGATAATGATAAGTTGCACCATTGCAAGCATAACAAGTATTAATGAAAAGGAAACAAAACCAGGCAGCTTCCGCCGGTTTTGTTTCCTTTTTTGTTACCCTGCTTATCAAGCGGCTATTTGCTCTTGCTGACCTGGAGCATCTGGGGAACGGTTACGAAGCTGTATCCGCGCTGGCGCAGATTGCTGATAATCTCGGGCAAGGCCTGCAATGTTCCCTGAAGATTACTGCCCCTGCCGCCGCCCCCGTGCTGAAGGATGATGGCCCCTCTGCCGGCCCGGGAGAGGATGTTATGCTTGACCTGATTTTTGGACAGCCCTCTCCAGTCGAGCGAGTCGACGTTCCAGTTCACCAGCTTATAGCCATGCGCCTTCGCCCATTTAAGCTGCGGCTCGTTGATGTCGCCATACGGCGGGCGGATCAGCTTCGGCTTGTATCCGGCCAGCAGCTGCAGAATATTCTCCGTCCGGATAATCTGGATGCGGAAGGCATTCATACTCAGCTTGCTGAACTGGGGGTGATTATAGGAGTGATTGCCGATAGCATGACCTTCGCGGATCATCCGGGCTACCAGGGCGGGATGCTTCTCCGCACGGCTGCCGACCACGAAGAATGTAGCTTTGACTTTATATTTGCGCAGCACATCCAGGAGCTGCGGGGTGAAACGCGGATCAGGCACATCATCGAAGGTGAGAGCGATCATTTTGCGGCGGGGACCCTGGGTCTTGAGAGTCTCCGGGTATTTGCGCAGCAGCTGGCTGAGGGAGAGGCCTTTGCTTTTTTTATGGCGCTTTACTGAAGATTGGGAGGCCGCTGATCCCGCCGGTACCGCCGTTTCCTCTTCAATAGAAGCTTGTGGCCGGGAAGATGGCAGGATCTCTTGTGCCGGCACTGGCGCAGGACTATCTGCCGCTGCAGCAGAGACAGACACAAGCTCCGCAGCCGGTGCAGACAGGGCCAGGGCAATGACGGATATGAGCAGCACAATGCGGCGGAATTTTACCAGTTTCATCGGAACGATGCCTCCTCCAACCACGGGTCCGGTTAGTTTAGAATATAAGGTTGTTATTTCCATGCAGCCGTGAATTTATGCCCTACGTGCCGCGGAGCATTCAAAGATTTATCACATCCGCAAATCGTTGTATACTGAAATGGATCATAGATACGGGAAGGATGGAGACAAGAATGACCGATTTGTTTGCACCTTATGAACTGAAGGCTCTGACCCTGAAGAACCGCGTGGTTATGCCGCCAATGTGTCAGTATGCGGTTGAGAAGCAGGACGGTATTCCAACGGATTGGCATCATGTGCATTATGTCAGCCGTGCGGTCGGCGGAACAGGCTTCATTATTGTAGAGATGAGCGGGGTTCATCCGGACGGACGGATCTCGAATCAGGACACGGGGATCTGGGACGATGGACAGATTCCGGCGTACAAGCAGTTGACGGAGGCCGTTCATGCCTATGGAGCGAAGATAGCGATTCAGCTCGGTCATGCCGGTCGCAAAGCTGTCGATGCCGCCCCGCCGGTTGCTCCTTCAGCGATTCCGTTCGACAGCAACTATGCAATGCCCAAGGCGCTTAGCCGTGAAGAGATCGCCGGGCTGATCACCGCCTACCGGGAAGCAGCGCGCCGTGCGGTTGAAGCGGGATTCGATACCGTCGAGCTGCACGGAGCCCATGGATACCTCATTCACCAGTTCCATTCCCCGCTCTCCAATGTCAGGGACGATGAGTATGGCCAAGATCCTATCCTGTTCGGGGAACAAGTGGTGGAGGCGGTGCGTGAGGTGCTGCCGGCTGAAATGCCGCTAATCATGCGGGTCTCCGCCAAGGAATACGTCGAGGGCGGTTATGATGAAGCTTATGCGCTGGAATTCTGCCGCCGCTACAAGGAGGCAGGGGTAGACCTGTTCCATGTATCCTCGGGCGGGGAAGGGCCGATAGGCTCGAATGGAGGCCCTGATGCGGGGCCGGCTTATCAGGTGGGGCTTGCCGAATACATACGCAGCGGATTACAGGTTCCTGTTATCGCAGTCGGGCGTCTGGAGTCGTATGAGGAAGCGCAGGCGGTGATTACGGAAGCGAAGGCAGAGCTGGTAGCTGTAGGCAGAGGTATGCTCAGTGACCCGTACTGGGCACTTCATGCTGCGGAGGCGCTGGGCGGAATTAATACGTCCGATCTGCCCGTACCTTATTTGCGCGGAATCTGGAATAAGAAATAGAGGGCATCATTTGTGAATAATGTCACAGATTTTAAGTTCCTTCTAAGGCATGGTTAATAAGATTAAATTTGAAGGAGCTTGATAACGTGGCGACGGTGATTAGTAATGAGCGGCTGGCTGAAGGAGTGTACCACCTGGCAGTTGAAGGGGGGAACAGCGGGGAGATGGGTCAGTTCTACATGCTGCGGGCATGGGGAGCCTATCCGCTGCTGTCCAGACCGCTTAGCATACATCAGGTGAATGATAACGGTGTTGAATTCTTGTATCACGTAGTAGGTGAAGGAACAGAGATCCTTGCCGGACTGAATCCGGGCGATCCGCTGGAGCTGGAGGGACCGTTCGGCACAGGCTTCCCGCAGGTCGAAGGTAAGGTAGCGTTAGTGGGCGGGGGGATCGGAATTGCTCCGCTGTATTATTGTGCGCAGAAGCTTCCAGGGAGTGATATCTATCTCGGCTTCAGCCGCGAGCCGTTCCGTACAGAAGCCTTCCGTCCTCTGGCTGCTGAGCTGACCGTTGATGTAGGCGGACTGATTCTGGACAGCGTGGATTTCTCGGCGTATGACCATATCTTCGTCTGCGGCCCGCATCCGATGCTGAAGGCTGCACAGCTCAAAGGCAGCGCTCCAGATCCTGCGGGTAAGCACCCTGACGTCTATCTGTCACTGGAGAACCGGATGGCCTGCGGAATCGGCGCTTGTCTGGTCTGCAGCGTCTCCTGCAAGGACGGGCAACGCAAAGCCTGCGCAGATGGTCCTGTCTTCCTGGCTGAGGAGGTACTGTTCCATGATTAATACAACTGCAACGATTGCCGGTGTGTCCTTCAAGAACCCGATTGTAATGGCTTCGGGTACCTTCGGCTTCGGCCGTGAGTATGGCCGGTTATACGATGTGTCCCTGCTGGGCGGAATCTCCGGCAAAGGACTTACGCTTCATGCCAAAGCCGGGAATCCCGGAATCCGCGTCTATGAGACGCCTTCCGGTATGCTGAACAGCGTAGGGCTTGAGAATCCGGGAGTTGAGGCCTTTCTGGCCAAGGAGCTGCCGTATTGGGAGACGCTGGATACCGCACGTATCGTGAATCTGGGCGGCAATACGCTGGCGGATTACGTACTGGGCGCGGAGCTGATCCAGCGGGATGCGGATGCCCGTCTTATGGCCGGGAAGCCGGCCGTGGATATGATTGAGCTGAATATCTCCTGCCCGAACGTGAAGGAGGGCGGGATTGCTTTTGGTGTGAAGACTCCGGCAGCCCAGGAAGTGGTCCGTGCGGTACGGGCGGCTACAAGTCTGCCGCTGGCCGTGAAGCTGTCGCCGAATGCTGAGGATATCGCAGAGATGGCTGTGATGTGCGAAGCAGAAGGCGCGGACGCCGTCTCTCTGATCAACACGATCTCCGGGATGAAGATTGATGTCCGCCGCCGCCGCAGTGTGTTCAATAACCTCTATGCGGGACTGTCCGGACCAGCGGTTAAGCCGGTAGCTCTGCGTATGGTGCATCAGGTATCCCGCAGGGTAACTATTCCGGTGATCGGCATGGGCGGCATCACTTCGGCCACGGATATTATTGAATTTATTATGGCGGGAGCGACTGTTATACAGGTTGGAACCTACAATTTCATGAATTTGCGGGCGGGCAGCACGCTTGTAGAAGAATTACAGCAGTTTATGAAGGATGAGAATATTTCCTCACTGGATGAGATCCGTGGTATTGTATAGGCAGCAAGCCGGTTTGCAATGATCTTTTTGCCGCAGAATGAGAGATCTCTACAGCCTATGGTTAATATAAAGGGAGGGGTGTTCTGCTTGACAACGAATCTGGTGCATCCTGACGATATTGTGCTGTCCGAGACCGAGGTGGGCCGTGATCTGCTGCTGCTGATTACCGGGGGAGTGCGCCATATCGGTGCCGCAAGCACGGCGTACATGGACGGAGAATTCGCGCGGGTGATGACCTCTGCCGTTCCCCATCATAAGGAGCATACGATCAGTGAAGCCATTGCGCTGAAGGCTGCTGCCGCATTGAACCGGACAGTCACGGTTGTGATGGGCATTCACTATGACGATCTGAGCAAAGAGGGCATTCTTGCGGTCGTAAATATTGTGAATGATAAGGTGGAGCAATATTTAGTACAGAAGGCCGGAACAAATTTTTGAAACGATCCCCGTCTCCCTGCGTAAAAGATACCATTGAACAACTAACTTTTATTTTGGAGGAATGAACGATGTCTATATTTAAAAGATTGCGTGATCTGACCATGTCCAATGTGAATGCGATTATCGATAAAGCGGAAGATCCGGTTAAAATGACCGACCAGTACATTCGTGACATGACGGAGGATCTGGAGGATGCCGAGAAAGCGGTAGCTGCCCAGATCGCAATTGAGAAGAAATTCAAACAGCTGTACGAAGAGCAGGAAGCGCTCGTGAACAAGCGTAATCAGCAAGCTCATGCAGCCGCACAAGCCGGTAACGCCGATCTGGCCCGCCGTGCCCTTGAAGAGAAGAAATCGGCAGAAGCCAAGCTTGTAGAATACAAGACCAGCTTCGACCAGAACAAGGCTTCCGCCGACAACCTGCGCGGCAAGCTTGACGAAATGCGCAAACAGCTTACCCAGATGAAGAACAAGCGGGAGACACTCGTTGCCCGTTACAACGCTGCGAAGGCACAGACCGAAATTAACAAAGCGATGAGCGGCTTCAGCTCCGACTCTGCTTCTGCCGGACTCAAACGGATGGAAGACAAGATGCTGCAGGCCGAAGCACAGGCAGAAGCCAGCAACGAGATGAGCTCGGGCAACAAATCGCTGGATGATGAGTTCGAGAAGCTGGGCAAAGACCAGGCGGTTGAAGATGAGCTGGCTGCGCTGATGAAGCAATACGAGAAACAATAAAATACGGGCTTAAGCCGGACTTTAGGCTGATGGTCACAGGCGAAGGGGAGACAGAACCAGCGGTTTCTCCTTCGCTTTATGTTTGTCTTACCTGTTAGGAAATATGAACAAGCGGGGGCTGGAGTAATGGATTTCGATACCCTGGTGTCCATGGTAGTATGGACGGTCAGCGGCGCAGTACTGCTGTGTGTGCTGATGCTCGTGGATTCGCTGTTTACCCGTTATAATGATATGGAGGAGCTGAAGGCAGGAAATATGGCCGTGACTACCCGGCTGGTGTTGAAGCTGCTGTCACAAGGCTATATTTTATCGGCATCCATTGCTGCGGCGAACCGGCTCGGGACCGCCCTTATCGTCTCTATAGTATCTTTTATCCTGTTATTCGTACTGGAGAAGACGGTAGAGCAGCTGCTGAGCCGGTGGGGGAACCTTGAACTGGATCACGGCACCCAGCTTGGCAAGGTCGGCTACGGGCTGATGGCAGGCTCGCTGCATGTGACGGGAGCCTTGATTATTGCGGCCTTTATTCGCGGATAAGAAGAAGGAATAGCGTACCAATCTGTAGGAGGATGATGGCTTTGGGTCTTTGGAAAAGAATCGGCAATCTGTTCTCGAAGCCGGAGGCGCCTAAAGCGCCCGCAAGCATGCTGACCCTGTCTCCCGGAGATATCTGTGAGGTCTCCCTGGTCACCTATGAAGTGACGGGCCGGACGAAGACAAGCGGCCGTAATGCAGTTGTACTGACGCTGCGCGACGGGAGCCGGATCGCCTATCTGTATATAGAAGAGCGGGAAGAGCTGCAATACAGATTGTATCACCCGATAGACGGGCGTCTGGACAGTCCATCCGAGGTTCCGGCTACGTTGGAGCTGGATGACCGGACCTTTTATCTGGAGGAAGAATATGAAGGATATGCCGCCGTTACCGGGCAGACGCCTTATATGAACGGCGGGGAGCAGCATGTCTGGCAATACCAGTCAGATGATTCGCGGCTGCTGCGCGTGGAATGGCAGAATGGACGGTTTATGCTCTATGAGGGTGAAAGTGTCCTTTCGGCTGATGTCAGAGTGATCCGCGCATCTTAAGCTGAACTGAAGCAGGGGCGGCTGCGCTGCTGACTGCGGAATAGAATCACAATGGAATAAGGGATGCATGCGCTTGTTACAGGCCTGTGCATCCCTTTTGCCATGCCTTCATGTTAGAATAGGGCGTAATTGGTTTAATGAGCAGCAATCTACCGGAGAAGCAGAAGGAGTGAATTCAACAGTGACTAACCGAGAGAATCATAACAAGGAATCTAGCGAGGAAAATAACAAGCAATCCAATAAGGATTCCAATAAGGATTATAGTAATGATAAATTTCAGCGGTCAGCGCTTCAGGTTGCAGAAGCTCAAAGCAGGCTGAAGCCGTATGCTGCGCTGCTTGCGCCGGAAGCTGTACCCCTGCATCTCAGCAGCGGGCGTTATCTGGCTGAGCCGGTTGCTGCACCACATCCCTTTCCGGCATTTGACCGCTCCAGTATGGACGGCTTCGCCGTGATTGCGGCAGATACTTTGGCGGCAGGAGAGCCTGACACGGTGTGGCTTGAAGTCGTCGATGTCATACCCTGCGGCGCAATAGCCTCCAGAGAGATTACGGCTGGCACTGCTGCGCGCATAATGACGGGAGCGCAGATTCCAGACGGCGCAGATACAGTGATTATGATGGAAGCCACGGAGAGCCGGATGGAAGCTGGAGTCACTTATGTCGGTATCCGCAAGCCGCAAGAGCGGGGGCAGCATATTACTCCTTGCGGGCTGGAGCTTAGTACAGGTGATCCAGTGCTTCCTGAAGGGACTCTAATCGGCGCTGGCGAAATTGCTGTTCTGGCAGCGCTTGGAGTGCCGGAGGTTCCTGTACGCCGCAGGCCCAAGGTGGCGGTCTTCGCTACCGGAACTGAGCTGCTGGAGGTGGACGAGCCGTTAGTCCCGGGCAAAATCCGCAACAGCAACTCCCCCATGCTGGAGGCGCTAATCCGGGAAGCGGGCGGGGAGCCCGTGATGCTTGGTGCGATTATCGATGATCTGGAGCTGGCCCGGAGTAAGGTGCAGATGGCACTGGAGAGCTATGATCTGGTGATTACTACCGGAGGCGTATCCGTAGGGGATTATGATATTATGGGGGATCTGGTCCGTGAGCAGAGCGGAGAGATGCTGTTCAATAAAATAGCCATGCGCCCCGGCAGTGTCACTACAGCTGCTGTTCGCGGCGGGAGCATCCTGCTTGCCTTATCCGGCAATCCGGGTGCCTGCTTCGTAGGATTCCAGCTGTTTGCCCGTCCGGTCATCGGGCTGATGCAGGGTGCAGTACAGCCGTATCTGCCGGAGTGGACAGCGGTGCTGGGTGAAGATTATAAGCGGGCCAACAGCTTCACCCGCTATGTCCGCGCCCGTCTCGAGATCCGCGAAGCAGTTCTCTATGCTTATCCAGCCGCCGTGGACGAGTCATCCGTCACAGTTACGATCAAAGACAGCGATTGCCTGATCGTCATCCCGCCGGACAGCGGACAATTATCTGCCGGTGACAAGGTAACTGTGCTGAAGCTGCCGGGTGAGATCAGGGTGGAGGGGCACGGCAAGTCTCAGCATTTCTAGTATTGACCGGTCAGCAAAATGACAAGTCAAATGACAAACCAACTAAATTTTAATTATTAAAATTCATCATATGAAAAATTCATAATAGAATCGCAAAACCCGGTCATTTATCTGGATACCGGTAGCTGATTGTATTTCCTGCAATAGAAAACACATACTTGACCGTGAAATGAGATTCTATTGTATTTCATACAGTGGAATGTTGTGTTTTGGATGAAAAAGGGCCTTGGTACAACATTCAATTGTACCGAATACAATAGATTCTTTTTCGAAGCCGTTTTTACCGCGTTCTATTGTACAAAATACATTTGCTGTCGTTCCAGCGTCTAAAGCACCTAACTAACTGCTGCTTTGAACTCAAAATTAGTTAAAAATTCAATACATGAAAAATTCACAATAGTAAGTTCAAAACCTAACCCAAAATACTACCCAGCAACCAACAAGCAGGACCACCCAATCGCACGACAGCATCCAACGCCGTAACTGCAAAACCCGGTCATAAAGGTAAAAAACAAGACCCTCCCGTTCTCTAATTGGGGTCAGTCCCTAGACAGAAACGGGAGGGTTTGTAGGGTTCGTAAGTGGTCAACTTAATCTAGCCTATATGTGTTAACGTTCTACTTCAATGATTACTGGGCCGTTAAAATCAACGGTCCATCTTCGGTGATGGCAATGGTGTGCTCATACTGCGCGGACAGCTTGCCGTCAGCCGTTCTTGCGGTCCATTCATCATCGTCGATGGTGATTTGGTATGTGCCTTCGTTAATCATGGGCTCAATCGTAAATACCATACCTTCTTTGAGTCGGAGGCCTTTGCCTGCGGTGCCGATGTGCACGTAGTTCGGCTCCTCATGCAGGCTTCGTCCGATGCCATGCGCCAGCAGATCGCGTACGACCGAATAACCATGTGCTTCGGCATGCTGTTGTATGGCCGATGTGATGTCACCCAGCCGTCCTCCCGGAACAGCCCGGGCGATCCCCAGATCGAGGCACTCCTTCGTTACCTGCATTAATCTCTGCGCCTCCGGCCCAATCTCACCGACAGCGTAGCTCATGCATGAATCTCCGAACCAACCCCCGTATTGCGCAACGATGTCCAGCTTCAGCAAGTCGCCTTCCTTCACGACCCGTCTGCTGGATGGAATCCCGTGTGCTACCACATCATTAATGGAGATGCAGGTCTCGGCAGGGAATCCGTTGTAGCCTTTGGTGAACTGCTTGCCGCCTAGCTTGGTGATATGTTTTGCCACAAAGTCATTAATTTCAAGCGTAGTGATTCCGGGTACAATCCGCTTGGACACCTCACGGTAGCAGTCGGCCACAATTTGGCTGGCTTGCTTCATCTCTTCAATTTCTCTGGGGGATTTAAGAATAATCATGCTGTGTGTATCCGCTCCTTCATCCTTTAATAGTTTCAATCTTTTATAGTTTAAGAACCCTGACGATCTCCGGTGCCTCTTCATTCAGCTGTCCCCGCCGGAGGGACAAAGCAGCACAGCCAACCAGAGCGGCTAACAGCATCTCTGTATATTGTAATCCAGACGGCGCATCGACTACTGTCCCTCCAGGAGAATGTGATTCCTCCGTAAGTCCAGTGCCAAGCATCATGGACAGCGGGGTCAGCACCTCCCGCCGGAACTCGGCAGTAAGCGGGGAAGAGCGGGCTTCAGGCAGGGAAGGGAATCCCTCACCAGCCTGCTTACACAGCAGATAGATAGCGTGATCCTCCGCCCATAGCTGCAATAGCCGCACCCCGGCGGCAGAACCCTCCAGCGTGATCTTTAGCGGTAGCCCGGGCTCTGCCATAGACGGGGACTTCAGCCATTCCCCGGCCCGGTCGAGCGCATCCCATAACAAGTCGTGAAGCAAGTCACCCTTATTGCTGTAATAATGATAGACCGTACCATAACCTAGACCGGCCTCCGCAGCCACATCCCTGATTTCTAATAAAGGCCCTTTATTCAAAAATACGTCCGCTGCTGCTTTGCGGATCTGCACCAGCCGCCGCAGCCGGATATCTTCGTTCTGTTCCTTCGTGCGGGGAGTCATCTTATCCGTTCACCTCATTTATTTTAGACCTGCTGTCATGTCAATATAAAACATCGGCAGGCAAATGGCAAGGGAAAATCGTTGAACCAACCCTCTGGACGACACAAAAAAAACCGGATAGAACATCATCCGGTTAATTCTCCTCAAGCCCAGTGCTCCGGATGCCTTAAGGATTCCGGCAGCTTGGTAGACGGGCTGCCTTGCGCAGCTTGCAGCTGCGCCTGGGTCAGGAAGAGGCTGCCCCGCAGATCGGCTCCGCGCAGATTCGTGTCGCGGAAGTCCGCGCCAATCAGATCGGCGAACCGCAGGTCCGCGCCGCTGAGATCCGCAGCGATCAGATACGCGCCCCGTAAGCTGAGGCAGCGGAGGTCGGCTCCGCGCAGCTTGGCCCCAATGAGATCGGCCCCGCGTCCATAGTTCTTCTGGCGCTTCGGAGCCGGGGAGAGCTGCTTGCGGGCAGCGGTGCGCGCCAGCTCGCTGGCACGCAGCAGCAGCTCGTTGACTTCAGCGCGGTGCAGGGGCACTTCGAGCTGAAGCAGCTTGTCCGGGCTGAGCAGGGTGAAGGCCTGCGTCTGCTCCAGCATTTTGATAAGCGAATCATGCAGGGTCTCGGCCCCGCGCAGCGTGAGTGCCTCGTGCAGATACCATAGCAGCTCATGCAGCTGGCGCATTACAGGAAGAACCTCGAACATCTGTCCTGCGGTCTCGGGAGCCTGACGCCAGTCGCGTCCGCCATAGGTCAGATTGGAGATTTTCTGCCCGGCCCCGAAGCAGTCGTACACGGTGCAGCCCCTGAAGCCGCGTTCTCGCAGCTCAGTATGAATGCCGCAGAGGAAATCTTCCCGCAGATTGGGACAGGGCTGTCCGGCAGGCTTGTCTATGGCGAAGTCTGAGGATGCAGAGAAATGAAGTGCTGCGCAGCATAGCCCGAAGCAGTTCAGGCAATCCGATTGCAGCTCCGGCAGTCCGGGATTCGTAGGGAATTCAGTAGATGAATGATTGTCTAACAAACGTATTCCTCCAAAAAATAAATGAGATTAACATAGCGGTCATGCAGCTTACTGCGGCGGTTCATTGTCCATACGGCGTTCAATCGCCTCCGACATCGTTTTATCTGTGAGATGGGCATAGATCTCGGTAGTCTCCGTAGAGGCATGGCCCAATTGTTCCTTCGTCCGGTAGATGTCATTCTGCAGGTAATAATCGGTGGCAAAAGAGTGCCGCAGCTTATGCACGGTCAGATAAGGCTTGCCGAAACGTTTGGCGTATTTGATGATCATCTCCTGGATCGCCCGTTTGGTCATCCGTTTGCCTTCTTTGCTGCCGTTGGGCAGGGCGATGAAGAGCGCTTTTTCCCGTTTCGGCGTCTTGTACCTGCTCTGGCGGAGGCTTAGATACAAGCTGAGATCATCCTTCGACTGTTCCCGGAAATAGACCGGGGTCTTGAAGGTCTCGTCGTTATGACCCTTGCGGAAGACATAGAGCAGCTTATTGTTGACATCCAGATCATCCACGTTCAGGTTGACCACCTCGGAGACGCGCAGGCCGGAATTCAGAATCAGACTGGCAATACAGGCATCCCGTTCACGGTTAAGCTGCCAAGAATAATAAGCCTGCTTATTGGCTTCCACAGCTGTGCCATATCCTTCATAAATGTAGCCAACGAACTCCAGCAGCTCCTCGTCCTCCAGAATTTTACCTTTAAGCTTGGCGGCGGTGTCCTTCGGTTTGTGAATGCGTTTGATCTCAACCTTCGCCATAATGTTACGCTTCAGCAGCGGGTAGAAGTTCTCATCCTCGGCAATCTGGCTCAGATAATGGAACAGCGAGCGCAGCGCAGACAGCTTACGGGAGACGGTCACCCGCGAATTGGCATTCTCAGCCCGGGTGGTCAAGTGCAGACGGTAGCCGACAATGCTGTCCATATGCAGCGTCTCCAGCTCAAGCAGGGTGATGTCAGCATTGCTGGCCGCAACAGAGAGACCTTCACCCCGCAGCCAGCCGAAAAAGGATTCATAGTCCCGGATATACTCCAGCAGCGTGGAGGGGGACAAATCCGGCCGTTTATAGTCGATAAACTGCTGGACAAACCAGGGCATCTGCGGCAGCCGCTGATCCAGGTTTGCCCGGTCGGTCGCTTTTTGAATACTGATGAGCTTCACCTTCTTTATAGTTTCCCCCAGGGGGAGGGCTGTCCTTCTATCTTACCATGTTTCTGGCAAACCTTGCTCCTGATGAGACAAAGTTATATGATGGGTAGTAAACGAAAACGGCAGAGGTGAACCTTAATGGAACTTGGAATCGAGCTGGTTCCTAAAGAGCAGAAGCAGATTATCAGCAGATTGATGCAATTCTATTTGTATGACTTTACCCGCTATCTGGAGCTGCAGGTCGACCGTGAGGGGTTGTTCCCCTCCTATCCCGGTCTGGAGGCTTACTGGAACAGCGGTAAAAATAAATTCGCCTACCTGCTTACTGTAGACGGCAATGTCGCAGGCTTTGCCCTGATCGACCGTCTGCTGCGCGACCCGGAGGGCGAGTTCTATATGACGGAGTTTTTTGTGATGCAGCGCTACCGGCGCAGCGGCGTAGGGACCTGGGCGGCACACCGGCTGTTCGACATGTTCCCCGGCAACTGGAAGGTGTCTCAGATTCGTGCCAACACCCCTGCGCGGGACTTCTGGCACCGGGTCATCGGAGCTTACACCGGCGGTGATTTCCAGGAGCGGTTCAACTCCCGCCAAGGCAATCCGAGTCAATACTTCAGTACATTAAACACTAATAGAGTTAAGAAATAAATTTACCTGTTCCTGGCAGACTTCAGCGCAACTTTGGATCGTATCCGGCGTCTGGTAACTGAGGTGATTAGATTGTCCAAGCGAATAAGCTTATGGGGAGCGGGCTGTATAGCGGTTACAATAGCAATCAGCACAGGCTGCAGCAATGGGGCGGATCAGAGTTCTTCGGGTGCAGAGCGTACGGATCAGCCGTCAGCAACGCCCGCAGCCGCAACGGCTACAATAGCTGCTCTTGCGACCGAGGTTCCTACTCCGGCTGCAACTGCTGCGCCTGCTGTTAAATCCGTGTCGCTGATTCCCGAAGTACGGGAGTATTCAGGAAGCGGCAGGGGCTACGAGCTGGATGGCGTCAATGTCCAAGCGGATTACTCCGCAGACCCGGCTTTACCGCTCGGGGTGTTTTTGCCGGAGACGATGATCCGTTTTGAACAGGACGGAAGAACGGCATGGGGGACTGCGGACAAGCATAATTATATTACGTTGATTAAGCTAAGCTCTGAGAATGGTACAAAAGGCGGGAAGTTCGAACCCGGTACAGACCCGGGACTGCTGAAGTTCAAGGAATATGAAGGGAGCAGGGTGGAGGGGGACCGGAGGGTTGAGGCATTTATTTTCTCAGCCTATAAGGATACTTACCGGGCCGAGATCCATATTCAGGACGAACAACGGGATGCGCTGCTTCCCCTCTTCACATCCATGCTGAGTGGTATGGAGTACATGGAGAAGCAACCGCCGATTA
This sequence comes from Paenibacillus sp. FSL H8-0122, assembly GCF_038005345.1. NCBI lineage: Bacteria > Bacillati > Bacillota > Bacilli > Caryophanales > Paenibacillaceae > Paenibacillus > Paenibacillus sp. FSL H8-0122. The sequence goes on from NZ_JBBOTB010000001.1 coordinate 2,524,730, forward strand.
AGCCGGGAGTCTTCTTCAAGGTCCCTGATGTAGGCTCCAGTCCGGGCAACAAGCAAGCGCTCCAGGAGACACTGGACTGTATTGCAGCCTGGGCCGCCGGAGACAAAGAGAAGTTCGCTGCCACGATGTATTCACCGCTGCTTAATGACAACTTACAGTACTTGCTGGATCATAAGAATGTTTACCGTTTCCATAAACTGACCGTAGTCGGAATTCCTGTCGAGGGAGCCAAACGGGCGGCCTTCTATGTGGAGTTTACGCAGATGACCTCTGAGGGCTATATTACGGAGAGCAACAATGAGATCTCCTTGCTGCTGAATAAGCAGGGAGAGTGGAAAATCGCTAGTATTGATTAGGCAGAGCACCTGCCGAAGTTCGAAAGCTTGAGACACCTACGGGGTTTCAGGCTTTTTTGCCGTAATGTATAAATGATCACAACCTTTCCAAGTACCGGCGGCTATAATCTAGGTTGAACGATGTTCAAAAACATTACAGTGTTCAATACAACGGAACAGCAACACTCTGACAGAAGGAGTCTAACGATCATGGGCAAAGCAGCGAGACAAGAGCAGGAGCGCGAAGCGATGCGTAATCTGATTCTGACTACGGCTGGCGAGCTGCTGGCAGAGAAGGGGATCAGGCAGCTGTCGATCCGCAAAATCGCGGAACGGATGGAGTATTCGGCCGGCATTATTTATCACTATTTTCAAGGAAAAGAGGAGATTGTGGAGCAGCTTCTTCAGCGGGGCTACCGGGAGCTAATGGGCGGACTGATTGCCGGATCGGAGGCCTCACCGGATGAAGAATCTCCAGAAGAGCGCTTAAGACGCACGCTGAGACAGTTCATTAAGGTCACAACTGCAGAAGGCTCACAATACCGGAGTATGATGCTGAATGATTCGCCGTCCGTGCTTAGCCACACCGGGGTGTTGCATCAGGGAGCAGCCCTGGAACGCAGCGGGATCGCGGGTCTCTGTGATACGCTCCGTCAATTCAGCGGGATGGCCTCCTGTGAGCAGAGGGAGCTTGAACTCACCGCCCAAATCATCTGGAGCGCAGCCTTCGGGCTGATTATGAGGCTGATGGTGGAGGGGAATCTGCCTGAGGGGCAGAAGGAGGCTCTGATTAACCGGCACATAGAAGCCATGGTGCATATTGCACAAGGATCGGAGGATTAAGATGAGACATAGACGAGCCATTACCTTTTTAACGTGGATGGTGATCGTGCTCGGTGTTGTTGCGTCAGGCATCGGGCTATTTTCAGGTGAAGGATCTGAGAATGAGGGGAGCCACCCCATCTACATCTCCATCCGGGGAGAACAGATTGAATTGTACGGAAGCGGAATCTACAAGAATGATTCTTTGTCCGCAGCAGCCCAGGCTATCGCTCAGGATGGCGTTACTTTAGTCGTGGGCATTCCTTTGCTGCTCGTATCCCTGCTGCTGAGTCTCAGAGGAACAATACGGAGTCGGCTGCTACTTGCTGGAGCGCTCGGATACTTCACCTATACCTATGCTTCATATTGTTTTCTGGCTATGTATAATGATCTGTTTTTGGTCTACGTCTTGCTGTTCTCGGGCAGCTTATTTGCATTTATTTTGGTCTTTCGCTCGGTGGAGCGGGAGGGGGTGTTGATGAAGACGCAGCTTCCGGGTAAAAGCATTGGCTTCATCCTGCTGCTGATCGCCTTCCTGATTATCATGCTATGGCTGGGCCGGATTGCCGGCGGCTGGCGGAATGGAACCGCGCCTGCTCTGCTTGAGCATTACACCACGCTGGTGATTCAGGCACTTGATTTAGCTGTATTGCTTCCGCTCATGGTGCTAACAGGGGCATTGCTCGTCCGCAGACAGTCTTACGGTTACCTTCTGGCTCCAGTTATCCTGGTAAAAGCTGCAACCCTGCTGACCTCCATCTCCTCCATGATGATTGGAATGTTAAGGGCAGGAGTTCATGTCTCCATGGTAGAGTTGATCCTGTTTCCAATGTTCAATCTGGCAGTCATCTGGTGTCTCATTCTTGTACTGCGCAACGCGCAGGAACCCGCACCCCCTGCAAGTCCATTACCTATAGAATAGAGGCGGACTTAAGTGAGCAATCGGATCTTGATCGTGTATGCAAGCAAATACGGATGTACCGAAAAAGCCGCATTACTGCTGCAAGCCAGGCTGAACGCGGCCGAAGTGGTGAATCTGAGCTCTGGCCAGTTGCCGGATCTAACTGGCTATGACACAGTAATTCTAGGCGGCTCCATCTACTATGGCAGAATCCGTAAGGAGATGGCTGCATTCACAGCCCAGCACAAGCAGGAGCTTTTAACCAAACGCCTCGGATTGTTCATCTGTGCAGGAATGACAGGGGAACAGGGGGAGCAAGAGCTGAAGGAGGCATATCCTGAGATCATCTATAACAAGGCGTTTGCCAGGGAGATCATGGGCGATGAGATCTACCCGGACCGGATATCTGCGCTGGATAAGTGGGTTATACGTATGGTCAAAGGCAAGGAGCACAAGACAGGAGGCGGGCTGTCCATGGATAAGCTGGAGCGCTTTGCGCAGACGATGTTGGCAGGGGAGTAGAGGGGCGGGAACCAAGGGGTTCGGCAACGAAAATAAACGGTACTATATTGTAGCAGCAACGCGTTATAACGTCGGGGTATAGAAGTGACATAAAAATAATTATGTTAACCATTAATCGATGAGTAGTATAAAAAAGCATGAAACACACACCTTTCCCGCCCCCTTAATTACATAATTTCAACATATGAAAAATTCACAATAGAAAAACCTGAAATACCCACTCCCCTTACCATACCACTCAAACCCATACGCTGGACGGACTTAGCCATTAACAAAGGAGAAAGTGAGGCCCAAACCTGCCAAAACAGGGCTTCGCTGTCAACCGTCCGGGCGAGGTTTCGTTATTGACATGGACTTATGGGGGTCAGTAGGCTTTGGAAAAACAGCACCTGCTGGAGGCGATTTTGCAGATTTACTGAGAATACGCCTAAGTAAGTGCCATTTTTCCAACTGTTACCCCAGCAGGGGCCGTTCGTTCATCAGCAAGTGTAGCAAATCCAACTCTTTCCGTACTCCATCCAAAAGCCCGTTACACCGGGGCTACTGTAAGCTGATCCGTCAACTGGAAGGCTAGGTTCACGGATTTCAGTGCATGTTCCAGCGCCAGGCAGGAGTCCGTCTCGTCCCGGAGAGACAATAAGGCATGCCGCAGGCTTTTCTCATAAGGATTGTTCGGGGTCACCGGGATAGCCGTCTTGCCCGCAGAAGTATAGCTGGTTAGGCTGGCTTCAACCTCTCCGTTCGCAGCATTGGTCTCTTGGAATACCAGCTTGCCGCGCTCGAAATACGCTTCGTAACCAACCGTGAACGGGTACGCTTCCGGCATCTGTGAAGAGACGGTTAACTGGGCGCTAACACCAGCGTTAGTGAAAGAAGCATGAACCAGCGCCTGACCGTCCACACCTCCAGATGTCCCCCAGACGGAAGAGGATATAGGGGTGTCCAGCAGCCACGCGATAGCATCCAGATCATGAATCATCAGATTGGCAGCGATCGCGGACAGGCCAAGATCCCCCCACACCGGAGCGGTCTCCCTGCGGAAGCTGACATGCAGCAGTTGGCCGTAGGCGGATTCACGGGCGGACTGCTCCAGGTATTCATAGGCATAATCGAATTTGATGAATTGATTGACGAGGATTCTGCGGCCATACCGCTGTTCGGCGTCCAGCAGCTCCCGCCCTTCTTCCGGCTCCAGAACAACCGGCGTCTCGCAAAAAACATGTTTGCCCCGTCTCATCGCCTCTACCGCATAGGTCTTATGTAGCGCAGACGGCAGGCAGATATCCACTACGTCAATCGAGGGATCAGACAGAATGTCCTCAGCATTCATCGTAATCTCTACCCCCAGCTCTTCCTTCAGCTTCAGCAGCTTGTCCTCATTTCTCCCGAAGACGACGATCCTGTTCACGAACTCCATTTGCTTCAGAAGAGAGGCGTGATACGCCCCGAACCCAGTTCCTAATATGCCAATATTCATTTGCAGCAGCTCCTTGATTTTGATACATTCATCTTAACGCAGTATTGTTGACAACAGAGTGGCAAGAATAGTTGACGAATAAGAAGGTTTGGGGGAGAAGCATGCGGCTGCACCGATTGATTGCTATACTTTTACTGCTTGAATCCCGGGGCCGGATGAAGGCGAACGAGCTGTCCATCGCCCTCGAAACGTCCGTCCGCTCCATTTACAGAGATATCGATGTTTTGGCGGAATCGGGAATTCCGCTGGTCACCACCACCGGGCCGAACGGCGGGATTTCGCTCATGGAAGGCTATACGGTGAGTCTGCGGAGATTGCATGGGGAAGAGGTGGTCCAGCTCTTTTTGACCGGGATGGGAATGCCGGCGGGCGGTTCAGGAGAGACTAGTCTGCTGCTCAAAAATGCGCTCCTGAAGCTGGAAGCAAGCTTGCCCGCTCCCTATCAGGAGGATATCCGTACCGCGCAGCGCCGGTTTCTGTTCGATGATACGCCGTGGTGGAGCGGTCATGTTGCGGTGCCGTATCTTGAGATTCTGCGCACTGCGGTATGGCGGGGACGGAAGATTGCGGCAGAGTACCTTAAGGTGAATGGGGAGAGCTCGCAGCGGAAGCTGCAGCCTTATGGACTCATAGTGAAGCAGGGGGAATGGTATCTTGCCGCCTATTGCGAGAGCGCCGGGAATCTGCGGACATTCAAGTGCGAGCGGTTCACAGCTGTTACTTTATTGGAGGAGACCTATGCCATCCCTGAGCAGTTCTCCCTGCAGCATTACTGGCAACATGCAGAGCAAGCCTTCGTTCAGACCAGCAGAGCGCGGGAGTTCTATCCGGTGGTCATCCGTACCCGTGTTAAGCATGAGCAGATGTTGCAGGGGCTGGAGGTCATGAATACCGGATCTGATGGAGATGCCTGGATTTTTACTGTAAATATGTACGATTATAGCTCAGCCTGTGCAAGGGTGCTGCCGCTACTGGTTCATGCTGAAATTGTGGGGCCGCCAGAGCTGAGAGAGTACGTCAGCAATCAAGTGCGAGTGTGGGATAAAATGTATAATCGCAGCAAGGAGACATAATCGGTATTATGTTAACTGTTTCAACAATCGAAGAGTGAAAATAATAAGCCCCAGACCTTGCTTTTCAGCAGGTTTGGGGTTTATTGACTTTGTTGAACCGTACCTTTTCCAAATATAAGAGGATAGAATTCAATTACGGAACATTATACGATAAACTGTATAGAGGTTTAGATGTCAGCTTACTTAACAAAAGGAGGGCTTGAGATGCTGCGGGGGCTGATCCTACGGTTGAGAAGAAGTAAAATGCGCACCAGACTGCTGCTCCTGTTCACCATGCTGACGCTGCTGCCGTTAAGTGTACAGGGAATGGTGACGTACCGTCATTTCTCCTCCACCCTGAACGAGAAAACAAAACAGTATACGGTGGATGTCGCCGGACAGGCCAACGCCAATCTGGACAGGCTGCTGAAGGATCTGGAGCGGTTGTCGCTGATGCCTCTGTATGACGAGCAGGTGTTATCTATTCTGGCTAAATACGATGGTCCTATGGGCTCAGGCACATGGGCGCTGTCTGATGATTATCAGAAAATGAAGCTATATACCTCTGCACAGGCCTACGACCGTCCGGAAATCCGGGGGATCCATCTGCTGAGCAACAGCGGAACCCTGTTCTCCAACGTGGAGCCGCTGGCGGTCAACACCTCATGGGATGGCCGGCATGACGAATGGTTCAGCGCCTTGGAGCAGTCGGACGGCGAGTGGATCATTCTTCCCCCGCATCATCCCTCTTATTATGCCGGAACCGACCCCTCAGCCTATATTTCGGTAGCCAGGGTGATCAAGGAACCCAGAACACTGAGGCGTCTGGGCTACATACTCATCGACGCTAAGCAGTCAGCCTTCGGCTCCGTCTTCTCTAAGCTGAAGATTGAACAATCCACGAACCTGATGATCATTGACGGAGACCAGCGCTTGCTGTATGAGCAAAAGCCGGATAACGGGCAGTCGGCCTACGGCGAGCTGATGGGCTCCGGGCGAATCAAGGACCTGCATGGCGGGGAGCGGGAGAGGCTGGGAGGCACAGATTATTTGTTTGTCAGCCATAAGTCCCCGTATTCGGGCTTGTCCGTCATCGGCCTGACTCCCATTGGAGTGATGCTGAAGGAATCGCGCGCGATGATGATTTTCACGTTATGGCTTGCCCTCTTTTGCCTGGTGACGGTGCTGCTGCTCGCTTATGCGGTATCGTACCGGATCACCCTTCCTCTGGTGGAGCTCAAGAGCAATATGTCCAGGGTGGAGCGGGGCGATTTCAACATGCGGGTCAGTCCGCTGGGGGGAGATGAATTCGGGCAGCTCGGGCGCGGATTTAACAAGATGATGGACGAAATCAACCGCCTGTTTCATGAGGTGCTTGTGATTGGACTCCGGGAGAAGGAGGCTGAGCTGTCCGCCCTGCAGAGTCAGATCAACCCGCATTTTATCTATAATACGCTGGAATCGATCAATATGATGGCCGTCCAGCGCAGGCATGATGAGGTATCGGATATGGTATCCGCACTGGGCAAGCTGCTTCGCTATACGATTGACAAGGCCGGCCGGCTCGTATCGCTGGGGGAGGAAATCGCGTTCGTGGACTCCTATGTCCGTATCCAGCAGATCCGCTTTGGCGGTAAGCTGACGGTGCATAACGAGATTGAAGAGGATGTGCAGCATTTGCGCATTCCGAAGCTCACCATTCAGCCGCTGGTGGAGAATGCCATCGATCACGGGATCGCCGGGCGAGAAGAAGGGACGATCTGGGTGTCAGCGCTGCGTTTTGACAACGAGCTATTGATTACGGTGCGTGACGACGGGAACGGCTTAGAGGAGGAGGAACTCACGGCGCTGAACCGGGAGATCGAACAAGATCCTTCCATGGATTCGCTCCGGCGCAGCGAGGAGGAGAGTCTGGGGCTGCGCAATATCGGCCAGCGGATCAAGCTGCTGTACGGGGAAGGCGGGAGCCTCACGGTTGACGGAAGTCCGGGACAAGGGCTGGCTGTGACTATTACGATAACGATACCGGAATCAGGGGGAGAAGAGAATGTATAAAGTGCTGCTCGTAGAGGACGAGATCGTGATTAGACAAGGGATGCGCGAGCTAATTAGCAGGTCGGCGCCCTTTTTCGAGGTGACCGCTGAAATGCCGGGCGGACGGGAGGCGCTCCTGTACTTAAAGTCCGAGCTGCCGGACGTAATGATTACCGATATCCGCATGAAGGAAATGGACGGACTGGCGCTGGCCGGGAAGGTGAAGTCGATGTATCCCGGGCTGCTGGTCATCATTGTGAGCGGATACGGCGAATTTGAATATGCCCAAAAAGCCATAGAATACGGAGTTCTTCATTACCTGCTAAAGCCCGTAGAACGCCATGAGCTGGTTAGCGTGATGGAAAAAGCACGGCTGCTGCTCGATAAGCGTCATGGCATAACTTCTCTGGAACAGACGCCAGGCCCGCTGCGGGTGGAGAGCGGAGGAGATACACGCAAGATTATACGGGATGTTAAGGAATATGTCAGACTGCATATTGACGGTGATCTGCGGCTGCAGACGGTAGCTTCCCATGTCAATCTGAACGCTACGTATTTGAGCCAGCTGTTCAAGGGAGAGGCGGGCTGCAATTATTCAGACTATGTAACCGATTCCCGGATGGAACGTGCGAAATGGCTGCTCAGCCATACCCAGCTCAAAATATATGATGTCGCCCGGTTATCCGGCCATCAAAGCCCGAAGCATTTCATGCTGGTGTTCAAGCAGCAGACGGGGATGACGGGGGGAGAATACCGTAATCAATTTAATATTCAAGAGTGAAGTGTTAGTTAATCTAACGTAAAACATAAATATAACGAACCATTCCTGTATTTTGGATGATTTATACACCGAATACGTCTCCTTTATACTAAAAGAGTCATTAAAACTAACATATCAAAGGGGGATGTTCATGAAAAAAGCAGGAGCAGTGCTTCTTTCAGCCATGCTGCTGGGCTTGACGGCAGGTTGTGCCAAGCCCGCAGCAAGCGGAAATGCCGAGAGTCCCGGGAAACAGGAAGATGTGGAGTTAAAGTTTCTAATGTGGGGCAATCAAGGGCATATGGATGTGTACAACAAGCTGATCAGCCAATTTGAAGCAGACAATCCGGGCATTAAGGTGACTATGGATTCGGTGCCATTCACGGATTATCAGCAGAAAATATCCGTGCTGGCCGCAGGGAAATCCCTTCCGGATATCGCCTGGGTCTCGGAGCGGATGATCCCGCAGTTCAAGGCCAACGGCATTCTGGCGGATGTCTCCTCCTTCAAGGACGATGCTTCCTTTAACCTGGACGATTATATTCCGAGCACGCTAGATTTGTTCCGGGACGGGGATCAATTGCTGGGCCTGCCGTTCTCGACACCGCCGGTGGTCATGTTCTACAACAAGACGCTGTTCGACAAGGCGAATCTGACGGACCCGAATACGCTGGCTTCCGCAGGGAAATGGACCTGGAAGACCTTTGAGGAATCGGCCAAAGCGATTGCTGTCAAAGATGCTGGGGGGCGGGTGTATGGCGCGAACTTCTTCCGTGACTGGAAGACCTGGGCCATTCTGTCCTCGTACTCCTGGTCTTATGGAAGCGGCCCGTTCAATGAGGATCTGACCGCGTTCACCTGGAATGACCAGTATGGCGTGGAGACCATGGAGCTGCTGGAGCGGATGATGTATGAGGACGAATCCCACCCGAAAGCAGGCGAACAGATTAGCTTCGATGCAGGGAATCTGGGCATGTTCTTCGACAACTACAGCTATGTCTCGAAAGCGCGTGAGATTACAGGATTTGAATGGAGCATTGCGCCGATGCCGTCCGGCTCCGCAGGCAGTGTTCCGATGCTGGGTCAAGCAGGCTATACGCTGTTCAAGGACAGCAAGCATCCGGAGGAAGCCAAAAAGCTGCTCAAACTGTTCGCCAGCCAGTCGGGGATCGAAGCGACATCCACTTATTTCGTGCCGCCGCGTACATCGGTGCTGAGTTCCGATGCGTTCCTGAATCAGCCGAACAACCCGCCAGCCGAGCACATCGTGCAAGCTGTTATCGATGAAATGCCGAAGGCGCGCATCATTCCGGGCCACATCCGCTGGCAGGATATCGACAATGCGGTGCTGCAAGGCTTTGACCGCCTGTTCGGCCAATCGGCGTCCGCCAAGGACAATATGGCGAAGATGCAGACTGATGTCGAGGCTATTTTGAAATAAGACTCCGGGCAAGGGACCGTCAACCGGCGTTCAGCAGAGAGCAGCGTCCGGCTTGACGGACTGCCCGAAACAGGGAGCGAAATACAATGGGTAAATTGAAGCAAAGATTGGAGCAAAACGCCCTGTCCTTGATCATCAGCCTTCCTGCTAACGATGTGAGATTGGCGAAGGCAGCGCTTGAGGAAGGCGCGGATGCTTTGAAGGTTCATTTTAATGTCGGCCACCGGGCCAGTGGTACTCATTTCGGTCCGCTTGACAGCTATGAGGATATTTTTAGTGACATCCGGTCTGCCTTTGACGGTCCCTTTGGGGTAGTGCCCTCCGGCAGCTTAGAGGGTGTGGCGGAAGAAGAGATCAGGCGGCTTGCTCCGCTCGGGTTCGATTTCTATTCGATCTATGCCCATCATCTGCCATCCTTTATGCTGGAGGACCATGGATTGGACCGGACCTTTGCCATTAATGACACCTATGATCTCAGTCAGGTTCAGGCGGGGGCGCAATTCGGGATCACGGCGCTTGAAGCTTCCATTGTGCCTGGCAGCGAATACGGTACGGCCCTCAGCTTCGCAGACCTGCTGAAATACCGGTATCTGGCCGACCATTCCGGTCTTCCCGTGCTGGTGCCTTCCCAGCGCAAGCTGGTAGAGGGAGATGTTCCTGCCTTGCAGCGTGCCGGAGTGAAGGCGATCATGTTAGGTGCGGTGGTGACGGGCAAGACAGAAGATGAGCTGCGGCGTGCGGTTAGCTCGTTCCGTGGTGCAATAGACAAATTGAGCTAGGGGGCGGTGAATTCCGGCATGAACAGAAAGGTCAAGAGACGAAACAAAGGTCCGCTTGCCCGCGAGGCACAGGTGACCGGATGGCTTTTTATATCGCCAATGCTGCTTGGTTTCACGTTATTATTGTTATTTCCGATGGGGAAAGCGCTCTATATGAGCCTAAATGACTGGCCGCTGCTTGGTGAGCACCGGTTCGTCGGTCTGGATAATTACAAGGATATTGCGGTGGACCCGCTGTTCTGGAAGGTCTTCGGCAACACGGCTTATTTCACGCTGGGTCTGGTGCCGTTTAACATTGTGCTGGCTCTGATGCTGGCGCTGCTGTTATCCCGAAGCTTGAAGGGTATCGGCTTCTTCCGCACCGCGATCTTCGTTCCCGTGATGACTTCGCTGATCGTATGGTCCATCGTCTGGAAGTATATGTTCGCCACCGATTCCGGGCTGATCAATCAGCTGCTGATGCTGTTCAACATTAAAGGGGCCGCCTGGCTGTATGATGAGAGACTGGCGATGCCAGCCGTTATTGTGACAAGTGTACTGAAGAACGTGGGCCTGAACATGGTGCTCTTCATCGCTGCGATCCAGCAGGTATCGCGTTCATTATATGAGGCGGCTGAGCTGGACGGGGCAGGCAAGACCAAAACCTTTTTCAACGTGACCCTGCCTATGATTACGCCCACCGTATTTCTGACCGTGGTGATGACCGTAATCGGCTCGCTGAAGGTGTTCGGCCAGATCTACGTCATGACCCAGGGCGGACCGAGTAACAGCACCAAGGTGCTGGTCTATTACATCTGGGAAAAAGCGTTCAAGCTGTTCCAGATGGGCTACGCTTCGGCGCTGGCATTTGTGTTGTTCTTTGTCGTGTTGATCTTGACTCTGCTGCAGTGGCAGCTGCGAAAGAGGTGGGTATTCAATGAAGGCGACGCCTAACAACAGCAAAAGGCTGTCTGTAGCAGGAGTGTATGCCGCATTAACGGCGGTATCGCTGATTATGCTTGTTCCGTTCCTGTGGATGCTGTCCACTTCCTTCAAACGGCCGCAGGATATTTTCACCTACCCGCCGCAGCTGATTCCGCCGGTATTCCAGTTTCAGAATTATGTGGATGTTTTTACGCTGATCCCGTTTCACCGTTTCTATTTTAACAGTGTCTATATCTCGTTTGTCGTCGTGGCGGGAACCGTGTTTTTCGCTTCGCTGGCTGGTTATGCATTTGCCAAAATTCCCTTTACCGGAAGAAATGCCGTGTTCCTGGTGCTGCTCAGCGCCATGATGATTCCGCATGAAGTGACAGCGATCCCGATGTTCCTGTTCATGCGCGACCTGGGCTGGATTGATACGCATCTGCCGCTGATTCTGCTGCCGATCTTCGGCGCAAGCGGCGTGTTCGGAATCTTCGTCATGCGGCAATTCTTCATTACTGTACCCACGGAGCTTGAGGAGGCGGCGATGATCGACGGCTGCAGCCGGTTCCGCATTTACTGGACAATTATGCTGCCGATTGCCCGTCCCGGCATGGCGACACTGACGATCTTCACGTTCGTGTCCATCTGGAATGAGTTCTTCGACCCGCTTATTTTCATTAATACGCGTGAGCTGATGACCTTGCCGCTGGGATTATCGTTGTTTACAGATGAAGTGGGCACTTCCTGGCATTATCTGATGAGTGCCACCGTCATGGCAACCGTGCCGCTGCTGATCGTCTTCTTCCTGGCGCAGAAGCGGTTCATCGAGGGCGTAGCCATGACAGGGCTGAAGGAATAGCACACACCGAGAAGGAGTAGCACATACCGAAAAGGAGTAGATAATATGAATCCTGCAATAGAGGCAGATGTCGTTGTCGTGGGGGGAGGCCCTGCAGGAATCACGGCGGCCATCGCCGCCGGACGGCTGGGAGCACAGACCGTGCTCATTGAACGTTACGGGTTCGTGGGCGGGATGTCCACCGCTGCTATGGTCTATCCTTGGATGACCTTTCACACCGATAGCGGCGAGCAGGTGATCAAGGGCATCGCCCAGGAAATCGTAGACCGGCTGCAGGCCAGCGGTGGTTCGCCGGGCCATCTCCGGGATACGGTAGGCTTCGTGCATACGTTGACGCCGTACCATCCTGAGATTTATCAAGTGGTAGCTACAGATATGCTGCATGAAGCTGGGGTGAAGCTGCTTCTGCACAGCTTTGTGGATGAGGTGCTGGTCAGTGACGGCGCAATTGAACATGTCGTGGTGACTAATAAATCCGGGCGTACGCCTGTAACGGGGCGCATCTTCGTGGATTGCAGCGGAGATGCCGATGTAGCGAAGCTGTCCGGGGCTGAAACGCTGCAGGGCCGGGAGGGGGATAACCGTTCCCAGCCGATGACGATGAAGTTCAGAATGCGCGGCGTTGATTTGCACAAGGTCAAAGCATATATGATCAGCCATCCCGAAGAGTTCTACAGCAAAACGCCGATCGCTGAACTGCCGGACTTGCCGCTCACCGGGGTAAGCGGATTCTACTCGCAATGGAAGCGGGCCGAGGTGCCGATTAACCGCGATCAGGTCTTGTTCTTTGCCGGTCCGGCAGATGATGAGGTGCTGATCAACTGCACCCGCGTCCAGGGGCTGGACGCAACGAATGCGGAGGATCTGACCTTGGCGGAGCAGGAGGGCCGCAAGCAGGTGCTGCTCATGGCCGAGTTTCTGAAGCGCGACGTTCCGGGCTTCGAACGGGCCTCGATCTCAGCGGTTGCACCGCAGATCGGCATCCGCGAATCGCGGCGGATTAAAGGCTATTACCAGCTGACCCAAGAAGATGTCATAGAAGGCCGGAAGTTCAGTGATGTCATTGCCCGCAGCGGCTACCCGATCGACATTCACGATCCTTCCGGCAAGGGGGTAACAGCTTCCTTCATCGCCGGAGACGGCGCTTACGACATTCCGTACGGTTGTCTGCTATCCGCCAATGTGTCCAATCTGCTGGCTGCAGGCAGATGCATCTCGACCTCGCACGAAGCGCTGGCCACGACCCGCCTGACGCCAAGCTGCATGGCCACGGGCCAGGCGGCCGGAACAGCAGCGGCGCTCGCGGCGGCCGCAGGGGTGAAGCCGCAGGCGCTCGATATCCCGCAGCTGCAGGAGCAGCTGAAACGGGATGGGGTAGTACTATAGAGCTGCGGAGCGGGAAGGTAGTCGGAAAACCGATTACATTGGGCACTGGGATGGTCCGTGGGCGGAATGTAGTCGGAAAACCGATTACATCGGGCACTGGGAGGGTTCGTGGGCGGAATATAGTCGGAAAACCGATTACATTAGGCACTAGGAGGGTTCGTAGGCGGAATGTAGTCGGAAAACCGATTACATTAGGCACTGGGAGGGCTCGTAGCCGGAATGTAGTCGGAAAACCGATTACATCGGGCACTGGGAGGGTTCGTGGGCGGAATATAGTCGGAAAACCGATTACATTAGGCACTAGGAGGGTTCGTAGGCGGAATGTAGTCGGAAAACCGATTACATTAGGCACTGGGAGGGCTCGTAGCCGGAATGTAGTCGGAAAACCGATTACATCGGGCACTGGGAGGGCTCGTGGGCGGAATGTAGTCGGAAAACCGATTACATCGGGCACTGGGAGGGTTCGTGGGCGGAATATAGTCGGAAAACCGATTACATTAGGCACTGGGATGGTCCGTAGGCGGAATGTAGTCGGAAAACCGATTACATTAGGCACTAGGAGGGTTCGTAGGCGGAATGTAGTCGGAAAACCGATTACATTAGGCTAGTGCAGCGGCGTTTAGTTGCAGTATAATCATTACTTTGCAACATAACAATTATTATGTTAATCTATTAACGATCACAAGAGTTAAAAACAATGATAAGTATATATTAATAAACCCCAAATCCGCTTTACGCAGGTCTGGGGTTTATTAATGTGTTCAACGTCTCAAGCGCCAACCCGCCTTGCTTCAGTGGCTTCGGCGGCCTCGCGGATGCGGAGTCTTTTATGTGCGGTAATCAGGAAAGGAAGGCCGAGCGCCGTGGTCAGCGCAAGCGGTACGAACACCGCAGGGCCATTCAGAGCGCCGAACTGATCCAGCAGCAGTCCTCCAAGGATAGGAGCCATTACACTGCCCAGATTATTGAAGCCAATCGTACCGAAGTAGGTGCCTTTCCATTCCGGCTTGGCGATCCGGTCAATCAGCATATCCATCATCGTGAAGAGCAGGACTTCCCCGACAGTGAACAGAACCACGCTGAACATCAGCAGGGGCACCCCTCCAGGCATCCCGAACAGAAGCAGACTAAGGGCTACGCAGACATTGCCCAGAATGAGCGGGATAATTGGCGGGAACTTGCTGGCTGCACGCACGATGGGATACTGTACAACCAGCACCGTGACTGCATTAAGCGACAGCATATAAGAGAAGACTTGGCTGCCATTGCTGAAATGGGTGTTCATCGCCAGAAATTGCGCCAGTGTAGAGCTGAAGTGGCCATACCCGAGGACGCAGAAGATGGTTCCCAGCAGAACGGGCAGAAATACCTTATCCCTTCCGGTGACCGCGAGCGCATCGAGCAGCTTCGGCGTCCGGGCTTCTCCATGAACAGGCAGACTGGCACGGTGCACCGAGAATTGCAGGAACAGAACAAGTCCATAGGCGATATAGACGATCCCTGCGATTACGAACGGGAAGGTGGACTTGGCGGAGCCGAGCTGGAGGCCGATAATCGGACCGAAGACCACACCCAGATTCACCGCCGCATACCGCAGATTGAAGACCAGCAGCTTTTGCTCCGGCGGGGTGATATCCGACAACAATGCCCGTGAAGTTGGTTCAAATACGGCGCGGCACAGTCCGTTGAGCGTGTTCACCAGGAAGAAGACCCATAAATGCTGTGCTGCGGCGAAGCCGAAGAATACGCAGGCCCAGCCGAACACGGAGACCAGCATGACGATCCGGCGCCCGATCACATCCGAGATATAACCGCCGTAGAAGCTGATCATTACCCCTGCCAGCGAGCTGACGGCCACGGTGAACCCGGTCTGGGTAGCGGATGCGCCAAGCACCTGCGTGAGATAAATAGAGAGAAAAGGAATGCTCATTGAAGTAACCAGCCGGCCGAACATCGTTCCAATGATGATGGTCCAGGCCAGCGGGTGAATGTGGCGCAGATGTTGTTTCATTTGAATCCCCGTCTCCTAGTCCATGTTTTTGAATATGAAGCATACTTCTTATCGAATGATTATGTATAATTGTATAGAACAAAGGGGGAAATAAAAGTGTAAGAATTATATGTCACTTTTCACCTTTTAAAAGGGGGTTGATCATATGGACACCAGCAGCACGCATTATCTCTGTTTGGCCGCAGCCTTGGCTCCGGCATATAGCCTCCAGCAGCCGATTCCGGTGACAATTGAGCAGTTGACCGGTATCCTGTGCTGCACACCGCGCAATGTGAAGTTTATTCTGCGGAAGCTGGAGGAGCAGCAGCTGATTGCCTGGATACCCGGAAGAGGGAGAGGAAATCGCTCGCAGATGACTTTTTTACGTCATATAGATGAGGTGCTGGAGGAGAGATTTCAGGAGCTGGTCAGCAAAGGCCGGATTAAGCCTGCCATCGAATTGATTGGTCAATACCCGGTTAACGAGCCGCTCAAAGAACGCCTGCTGGCAGTTCTCGATAAGCAAATGGGCTTCTGGAGCGAACCCGGCTCCACATCCGGGCAGGAGGTGCTGCGAATCTCCCGTAACCGTGCGATGGAGAAGCTGGACCCGGCCACCGTATACACCGCTTTTGAGACCTATTTGCTGGGGCATATTTGCAGTACCCTGATTACTTATGATGCACAGAACGGGGTTTTCCTGCCGGGGCTGGCCCACACATGGGAGGCTAACGAGAGCAGTACAAGCTATTTGTTCTATCTGCGCAAGGGGGTGCGGTTCCACCACGGCCGCATGATGACTTCCCGGGATGTAAAAGAAACCCTCCTACGTCTGATCGGACTTAGAAGTCCGGCGATCTGTCATTTTGAGGATATCATTCATGTGGAGCTGGAGGGGGACTACCGTATCCGGTTCGATCTGGTGCAGCCTAATTTCTTCTTCCTGCATCTGTTCAGCTCAATCTATATGTCGATTGTTCCTTACGATGTGGATTTCGCTGTACATCCGGTCGGCACGGGGCCCTATCAGGTAGCGGATCTGAGCCAGGATGTGCTTGTACTCAGCGCTTGCGATCTTTACTACGGAATCCGTCCTCTGCTGGACCGGGTCGAGATCTGGTACCTGCCACATTTGGCCTCGGGGGTACGTCAATATCAGCTGACGGGTGCCAGTACCAGTCTGAGCAGTGTGGCCGCAGCAGAGGAGGGAAGGAGCCACAGTATCGATTATCCGGCTGTCGGGTGCAGGTACGTTCTGTTTAATTTTCGAAAAGAAGGCGTACACCATCATCCCGCGCTCCGGCAGGCCATGCGTATCCTCTATAATCAGCTTGCCCTGATTCGTGAGCTGGGAGGCAACCGGATTATGCCGGCAGGCAGCTTCCTTCCCTGGCAGAGCAGCAAGTATGAGTTCGCTGAGCCACAATTGGAGGAAGCGCGGGCGCTGCTTGAGGAAGGCGGATACAGAGGAGAGGCAGTGAAGTTGGCCTACCGGACCTGCAAAGAGGATCAGGATGAGGCGATTTGGCTGCAGGAGCGCAGCAGGAAAATTGGATTACAGCTTGAGCTGTATCCTTTAGGGGATTATGATCTGCCGGACTTGGTGAACCAAGCGGATCTTGTGATCTGCGAAGAAGTACTGGAGGATGACTGGCAGTGGGGGATGATTAATTATTTTCGCAATGAGTCGAATTATCTGCATCACCTCTTGCTGGACAGCCAGAAATCTGAGTTGACAGAGCTACTGAAGCCTTTCGCCCGGCTGGCCGCCGGGGAGAGGGCAGAGGTACTGGAACTGGCCGAAGGCAAGCTGCGTGATAACGGTTGGGTACTGTATGGCTGTCACATGAATAAAAAAGCGCAATTAAGTCAGAATCTGTTCGGACTGGAGCCCGGCTCCTTCGGATTCTTGGATATCTCCAAGCTGTGGGTGAAATCGGGGTTTGAGTAGGCACAAAGAAACGGTTGCTTTCCTGAAGGGGAGAGCAGGCCGTTTTTTTGTGCAATAACCTTACAACTTGATTCAGACCGCTTGCTGCTGCTTACCGTCACATTTCTTGCAGACCGTCAGCTTCTCACCCTCCGGGCCTTTGCCGAAATACAAAAGCTTGATCCGGGTGCTCCCGCAGATCGGACAGGTGCCCCTGGCCCGGGAGGGGGTAGTGTAAAGTGCTTTGCCGCGCTTATTCTTGGACATGTATATTCCCACTTTCATCTGTAATACTCTATCCTATGCCCGGGAGCCGGTATCGATTCGACGGAGATGCATTTTATTGCGGCATAAAGGAATCTAATGAATTGTTTGTTTACTCTATTGTATGAATCTGGTAAAGTGGTTTTATACTATAGAGCTTGGAGGAAACGTAGTGGTAAAAGCATTGAAATGGGTAGCCTACATAACTATTGCAGCAGCCTTCATTGGGGGAATCGTAGCAGGTAATATTTTTGCACCGGAGCCGGAGTTTTCATTTGATGACAAGACATTTGCCTGGGGATTCATGGTAACATTCTGGGTTAGCGGCGCAGTCTCAAGCATCTTCATACTGGGATTCGCATCCTTGCTTCAGCATGTTGAGTATATGTCCGAAAGACTGTACAATTTGGAAGAGTTAACGCGGCGGCAGAAGGAACTAACCGAACGCGGATTAACCCAGTTCTCCCAATCTTCATAGACTAATAGAAATGCCTTGCCCTGGACTAATCCATGCAGGGCATTTTTGCTATTTTGGAGCTGCTGGTCAATCATTCGAAGGAGGACATTATGAAAAAGTTTGTGATCGTAAACGGAACCATGGGAGTCGGAAAAAGTACGATTGTTAGTAAGCTCTATAAAGAATTACAACATTCTGTGTGGCTTGATGGAGATTGGTGCTGGTTAATGAACCCCTGGGTGGTTACCGAAGAGAACAAAAAGATGGTAATGAATAACATCCATTATATGCTCAATCAGTACCTTGACAATTCTATGTTCAAGTATGTCTTCTTCTCTTGGGTGATTCATAAGGAAAGCATATTCGATGAAATTCTTGCAGGCTTAAAAGGAAATGAATATGAGCTAATAAAAGCTACGTTAATGTGCTCTGAGGAAGAATTGATAAAGCGTATGCGTCAGGATGAGAGGAGCGAGAGTGAAATTGAAAATAGCATTAACAGGTTAGCGAATTACAAAGAAATGAATACACAAAAGCTGAATACGAACGGCAAAGAGATTGATGTCATCATAAAAGAGTTCCTACATATGATTGCCGGCGGGAATTAAAAAAGATAACGATGAAGGCGCATATTAACATCGAAAAAAACAGCGTATAACTTAAATTATACGCTGTTTCACTTCAGATCAACTTTTATATCAATTCCCGCACTAGTTATCACCTTAAATAGAGTGATTTTAGTAGAATAATATATTAATAATGGAATTAATGCCCATTTCGAGCATTCGTCTGTTCTTTCTCTGCTTCGAGGCTCCTGACCCATGCTATACTATTGGAAAAAACATTCGTTGGAGGGAGTCCATTGATTCATAGCAGCAAGCAGCATAAATGGAGATCAGACAAGCTGTCTCATCTGGGATCATCCATCTTCGCCGAGGTGGCGGCATGGAAGTCAGAAGCCCGGCAAGCGGGACTTAACATTATCGATCTTGGAATCGGCAGTCCGGACCGGGCGCCTTTGCCCGAGATCCGTCAGGTATTAAGTGAAGCAGTACTGCGGGAGGATAGCTATGCGTATCCGTCGTCCAAGGGAAGTGCAGCGCTGCGCAATCAGGCGGCGAGATGGATGCAGTGGCGTTTCGGCGCGGAGGTAGATCCGGAGGAGGAAATCGTGTCCCTGATGGGCTCACAGGACGGACTCTCGCATCTGGCCCTGGCCATCTGCAATCCTGGTGATCTGGCGATTGTGCCGAACCCCGGTTATCCCATTTATTCAGGGGCGCTCGCAATAGCAGGGGTTAGGTCTTGGCCGCTGCCACTCCTGGAGGAGAATGCGTTCCGGCCGGATCTGGAGCGAATTCCTGATGAGGTCTGGCGGGAAGCAGCTTTTATTCTGCTCAGCTTTCCCGGCAATCCGATTTCGGTTACTGTGGATCTGGCTTATATGGAACGGCTCGTGGAGCTTGCCCGTAAGTGGGAGGTGCTGGTCGTGCATGATCTGGCGTATTCAGAGATGGGCTTCGATGGATACCGGCCGATCAGCATCCTCCAGGTACCTGGGGCGCGGGACACCGCCGTTGAATTTCATTCCTTCTCCAAAAGCTTCAACATGGCCGGCTGCCGCATCGGCTTCATGACGGGCAATGCTCAGGCCGTCGGGGCGCTGCGGGAGCTGAAAAGCAATGTCGATTACGGCGTCTTCGAGCCGATTCAAGAAGCGGCGGTTGTGGCGCTGGAGCAAGCGATGAACTCTGGGCCGGACCAAGGGGTGGCTGAGCTGTATGAGCGGCGGCGGAATCTTCTGGTAAAGGCGCTGCATCTTGAAGGGTGGGCGGTGCCCTCGCCGGAAGCTACTATGTTTATTTGGGCGAGGCTGCCGGATACCTATGGGAGTAGGGGTGAAGCCGGAAGTTCGCGCCGCTTCGCGCATGACCTGCTGCTGAGAACCGGAGTAGCGGTCATTCCGGGAGATGCTTTTGGCAGCCAGGGGGAAGGGTATGTGCGAATTGCACTGGTAGAGGAGGAAGAACGTCTGCTGGAAGCTGCCCGGAGGATCGGGAAGTTTCTGCGTTCGGGGAGATGAGGATGTGAGATGTGAGAAGTGCCATTGAGTAACATAATCAACATTATGTCAACCAATGTAATTCGCTGATCTGAATTCGGGGTAATAAGGATCAACTACAGATTTTCAGGAGGTTGACCTTATGGGATTTAACATTGGAGGATTAGGCGATAAAATACAAGGAGTAGTCGGTTCCCTCAAAGAAGGCCGTGCCTACGAGCTGCTGCAGAAATTACCGCTAGACAAGCTGCCTGTCGAGCAACTGCTTCAGAAGCTGCCGCTGGAGCAACTGCTATCTAGTTCTTTTCTGCAAAAGTTCACTCCGTTCGAGTCCTTGAAGGATCTGCTGCAAAAAGGGGGTTTCTCTGCCGGATCAGCAGAGGAGATAAAATCGCTCCCGTCGGATCAGCTTGATGAGCATGTAGCGAAGACTACTTCCTTCGGTTCACTGAAGGATATGCTGATCAAAGCAGCGGAGTTCTATTCCCAGCGGAAATAGATGGACCGCAGGTTGGTTTGAGGCAGGTAGTCTAAACCGCACTGCTGCAGGTTCCGGCAACCTCATATATGTAAGCAAGCCCGCACTGGAATTCACCGGTACGGGCTTGTATTATTTTTACATAGTTATATTCCAGGGACTTAGTGCTTCAACCAAGCCGTTGCCAGCAGCAAAGCCCCTTGGTTAGCCTTAGTGTCTGCCAGCGCGTTCAGCATCACGAAATCGTGGATAATGCCCTGGAAGCGCACAGCCGTAACGGGAACGCCTGCTTCGCGAAGCTTATTCGCATAGGCCTCTCCTTCATCACGAAGCACATCGGCTTCACCGGTGATAATCAAGGCTTCCGGCAGACCGCTAAGCTGGTCCAGACTGGCCCGCAGCGGAGAGGCCGTAATCTGTGCCCGCTCCTCAGGATCGGTGGTATATTGATCCCAGAACCATTTCATGCCTTCGCGCTGGAGGAAATATCCTTCTGCGAACTGATGATAAGATTCCGTATCGAAGGATGCGTCCGTAACCGGATAGAAAAGTAATTGCTTAGAGATAGCAGGACCGCTGCGTTCTTTGGCCATTAGGGTGATGGCAGCAGTCATGTTACCGCCGACGCTGTCCCCAGCGACACTCAGCCTGGAGGCGTCGAGTCCATACGTGGAGCCCTCACTGGCGATCCATTCCAGTACCGCATAGATTTCTTCAATGGCCGTAGGATATTTGGCTTCCGGAGACAGGCTGTATTCCGGGAATACCACGGCAGCGCCCGTACCCACAGTCAGCTCGCGGATGAGCCGGTCATGGGTGTGACTGTTGCCGAATACCCAGCCTGCTCCATGAATGTAGAGAATGACCGGCAAGGAAGTGCCGGAGGTGCCTACCGGACGGACAATGCGGACCTTCACTTCACCGCCGGGGCCGCCGGCTACGGTCAGATCCTGAAGATCTGCCTCGGGTTTTTCGATATCGCCAGCCTGGACGGTGTTGACCGTTTCGCGGCCTTTTTCCGGACCCAGATCGGGCAGGAAGGGAGGCTTGGCATTATCATCGGCAAATTTCTGAGCTGCAGGTTCAAGAATAACTCTTTTATGATCAGACATAGGATACAGTCTCCTTCTTCTAGCAGATTAGGTCAAGCTATCCTCATCCATAACCGCCTGACAAGTTTCTGAAACGTAAAGCGAACGGATCGCCCGGGTCAAAGCGTATATCCAGTAAGAAAGGGGGGAAGCGAGCGTTGAAGAATTATCCCATCACAGAGCAGCAGGCCAAGGACATGTTTGAAGCACACTCCGCTTATATTTATGGGATTGCCCTTATGATGACCAAGCAGCGGGTGCTGGCCGATGATATTACCCAGGAGACTTTTCTGCGTGCCTTTGCAAAATATCATTTGTACGATCCCTCCAGGCCGCTTCGGCCTTGGCTGTACCGGATTGCCGTCAATACGTCCCGTAACCTGTTACGCAGGAAGACCTGGATACAACTCCTGGCGGGCGTTCCTATAGAGGGAAAAGAGCAATCCGCCGAGAGCTTCGCCCTGCATAGTGAGAATCAGCTGGAATTATGGCAGGCGGTCAGCCATCTGTCCGCGAAGCTGCGCGAAGTAATCACCCTGCACTATTATGCCGGATTATCGCTACCTGAGACCGCAGAGGTATTAAGCATTCCGCTGGGAACCTGCAAATCCAGGCTTCATGCGGCACTGCGCAAGCTGAGAGAATGCGGCGAGCTTGACCCCGGTGTGCTGATGATGAAGGAGGGACTGAAATGACGACAGCTAAGGACAGGCTGGATGTTGAATCCGGAGCAGTAACCGCACAATTACAAAAGGAAGCGGAACACATGATACACAGTATGCCTTCTTCTGTTGATTTTGATGAATTGTGGCAGCTACATACTGGAGGAGTAGGGAAAGCCCCAAGATACAGACACCGGTTATCATCGTACAGGAAGTGGGTCATCGGCGCCACAGCTGCGCTAGCTGTTACAGCCGGATCCATTATTGGGATCGGATTCGTCTCGCCTCCGGTTGCTGAAGCGCTGCGTGTCATTCCGTTCTTCGATTATTTGTATGCTAAAGGTGCGTACACAGCAAACCTCAAAGTTATTGAGCAGAAGCAGCTTAGCAGTCCCGTGGGCCTTGAGGCCAAGGATCAGGGGATCACTTTTGAGATGGCAGAGGTGTATTATGACGGTATTCAACTGGTACTTAATTACGAAGTGACTTATCCGGCATCCTCACCGCCGATTTCAGAGAAGGACGCGGAGGTCTACTATGAACTACATCTGAGAGGCCATGAACCGCAGTCTATTTATACACATGATTTTACGATTACAGGAGACCACACCTTCATAGGGACCACCCGGCAATCTTTTGGAGATAAGGATCTGCCCGGTCAGTTAACACTGGATATGACCATTAATACAATCGGAGCTACCAAAGGAATTTGGGATCTCACCATTCCGCTGGATGCAAGCAAGAGTAAGGCGCTGACTTCCACGGTGTATCCGAAAGATCTGAATTTCACTTACAGGAAGTCATTATATACGCTTGAGAAGCTGACTCTTGGTCCAGTCAATACACAAGTGATTATGCGGAATATATACCCCCGTGAGAAGCTGAACGTTATACTCCAGGATGATATAGGAACCTTGTATACAGATCAGGGAGGAGGTGCAACCAATGACTACTATTATTTCAACTTCTCACCGCTGACAGCGCTCAATCCTAAGCCGGCCTATGTGACCTTGATCGTTACTGAACCGTTGGAGAATGGAGCAGTGAAGCAAGCGGAGGACCGTCAGCGCCTGAATGGATCTTACCCTATAACGTTGAAGGGCAATGAAGGAGGAACAGTGAAGATAACTTCCGTTGATTATGAGGAGAAGCAGACGGTTGTATATTATGAGGCAAGTCAGGTCATGAGCCAGAATACCCCGCTTCGGTTAGAAGAGGAGCAGAACAAGGATCATCCGATCTTCCCCAAAGGACAGCCGGTGCGCATTAGCCGGGATAAATTAGCCTTTAAGCTGATTTTCCCGCCGGTGCAGCCATCCGATAAGCTCGAAATTGTGGCTAATTCCTTCACTTATACGAAGGATATACAACAGTTCCGTCTTCGCATTCCAATTGAGTGGACCCAATAGCTGCTGAAATTCAACGCTTATAAAAGAAAGGCCGCGCCGTCCTGTTATGGATGGCGTGGCCTGTTTGCGGTTGTAGAAGAATTTTACGAACACATTGGGCAGTGCGGAGGCGTGCAGGCCAGATGTAAGACAATGTGCAGGCATGCAGGTACACGGGATGGAAGCACAGCCCACAGGTGACTTTGTTTAATGCACTTAAGAAATAACGAAAAGCAAAAAGAAGCGGAGGGCCAAATGTTCACCGCAGCGACGACCAAGCTTCGAGTCCAGCTCATAAGTATGTGGTATTGATAGTACCTTCGAGTCCAACTTAAAATCCCCTCACCGCTTCCCCACACGCCTTGCCCCGTATCTCCAATAGTCCACTCCGGCAAACAACACTGTAATCAGCAGCGGGTACAGAATCGCCCAGCCTGTGAACGGGAACACGGCCAGTGTAGCGGCAAAAGAAATGAAGCTGATCGTTACGCCTGCACGGCTACCGCGCAAGAGGCGGATTCCGGCTGCGCAGCCCCCAATATAGGTAAGAATGAAGGTGGCATTAGGGAAGGTGATCAGTGTCGTAATCGAGAGCGCCCCGCTGCCGTAGAGCGATAATATCAAGGTGAAGCAGAGCGCCAGGAAGCCGATGGCCCCTACAGGCGTCTGATACCGATTAGATACAAGGCCCATCCAGCCGGGAGCATAGCCTTGCCGGGACAACGCATACGCCACGCGTGAAGCCGCGCCAGCATAGGCAATGATCGTCGCCGTGCAGATGAAGAGACCGGTGAGTCCGGCGATGAACCCGCCCCATACCCCAAGCGGCTGGCTGATGATCCAGAGCAGGGAGCTATCTGCCCCGCCGTGCAGATAGCTCTGCGTACCTACGGTAGCAAGTGCCGAGAGGAAATACAGGACGCCGACAATTACAGCAGCGATAGTCACACCCTTGACTGCAGCCCGCTCAGGTTCCTTGAATTCTTCGGACAGATGCGAGACAGCTTCCCAGCCGATGAAGCACCAGAAGAGGATAGCGGCCGCCTGCCCGACACTCATCCAGCCATGCGGCGCAAACGGAGTGAAGTGGGCACGCTCCATCCCCGGAAGCGCAGCGGCAAAAGAGAAGACCAGTACGGCAATAATAGCGATCACCACAGCAATTTGCACTTTACCGGCGACCTGCATACCCATCCAGTTCGTTAGGAGTCCGATCACCAGCATCCCGGCGGCAAGGGCGATTCTGGCCGGATCGCCCCAGCCCATCGCTGCCGTCATGTATCCTGCACCGGTCAATGCAGCGACTGGTGCGCCGATCGGAACGGACATCAGGAAGAACCAGCCGACAAGGGCCCCGGCCTTCGGCCCGAAGGCTAGAGTAACGAAGTGGGAGACGCCCCCGGCGTTAGGGAACTTGGCAGAGAGCAGGCCCATGGATAAGGCAAGCGGAAGAATGAGCAGGGTCATGAAGCCCCAGGCCAGCAGCGAAGCTGGGCCAGCCATCTCGGCTGCCAGCCCGGGGACAATTAATACCCCCGAACCGAGGACAGCCCCGATGTATAAGGCAATGGCCTGAGGCATGCCGATGGTACGTTGTAACGAGGTGTGTTTCTTCATATGTATAATCCCGCTTTCCTTGTATTTAGTTCTAGAGTATCAGATAATAGATCCATTGGAAAAACGGAATTATCAAATAACATTCATTCAAAAAACCGATGGATCAAAGGAAGGTCCGCTATGGAATCGAAGCATCTGTTCACCTTTCTCGTTGTGGTAGAGACCGGAAGCTTTACCCGCGCTGCGCAGAAGCTGGATTATGCCCAGTCCAGCATTACCGCACAGATTCAGGCTCTGGAAGCAGAGCTGGGGCAGCCGCTGTTCGACCGGATCAGCAAAAAGATTATGCTCACGGATGCAGGCCGCCGCCTGCTGCCGTATGCCCAGGAAATCTCCAAGATGCACACGATGGCTGAGAATGCCCTCCGGTCTGAGACCGAAATCGCCGGTTCGCTGCGGATTGGTGCACCGGAATCCCTGGCGGCCTTCCGGCTTCCGGGAATTATCAAGGATTTCCGCAGCCGGTATCCGCAGGTGCAGATTACCCTTAAGCCGGGGGCCTGCTGGGAGCTGACCGAATTCATCCGCTCCCTGGCCTTCCTGCTGCAGCCGGAAACAGAGTATAAGGATATGCACTGTGAGACGCTGATCCATGAAGCCATGGCTCTGGTGGCTCCGCTGGATCATCCGCTGCTGGAGCTTGCTGAAGTGGAGCCGTATCAGCTGAAGAACGTAACGATTCTGCATACCGAAGCGGGCTGCACCTACCGCACCTTGTTTGAACGTCATCTGAACAGCCACGGTGTGTTTCCTGATCCGAGCCTGGAGTTCTGGAGCATTGAAGCAATCAAGCAGTGCGTGATGGCCGGACTCGGTCTCTCTTTTCTGCCGCAGATTACGGTGAAGCGCGAGCTGGCGGAAGGCAAGCTGGGCCGGCTGAACTGGAATGACCAGTCGCAGCGGGTGGCCACCCAGATCGCTTACCATAACAAGAAATGGAAGTCTCCTGCGCTCAGTGAATTCCTCAGAATGGTAGGGAAGCATGCCGCCGGATGGAGGGAAGCTACTGCGGAAGAATGATATAATAGTTGTACTTAAGAGGGAGGGACAGATCATGAATGAGCTGGAACTAACATACGAAGAAGAGCTGGAGGCCTTCCTGATCTGGATGAAGGACGCTGGTTATACAGCACATACCCAGAAATCCTACCTTGCTGATGTGCGGGAATTCCTGGACCATCTGAACGGCAAGGAGCTGGGAGCGGTTAAGAAGCTGCATGTGGTGTCCTACCTGACCTCGGTCCGTGAGCGGGGAGTCAGCGATGCCACCCGTAACCGCAAGCACGCCTCGGTTAACTGTCTGTTCAAGGCACTGTCCGAGCTGGAGCTGTTATCTATTAACCCGGCGGCAGGGATCAAGAAATCCAAGACCGACAAAAACCGTGAGCCGGTCTATCTGGAGGAGCAAGAGCTGGGGCGGTTCCTGTCGGCGGTGGACGGCAAGTACAGAAGCCGCAATCTGGCGGTCTTCCTGCTTATGTCCTATATGGGGCTGCGGGTAGGGGAAGTACATACGCTGAATCTGAGTGATTATAATGTAGACCGGCGCACGCTGCGGGTCTTCGGCAAAGGGCGCAAATGGCGGGGCATACCGGTTCCGGAGGATGTAGCCCCGTATCTCGATCAGGCGATTGCGGACCGGCTGGTCCCTTGGCGCAGCAAAGAAGAGGCCATGTTCATCTCGCAGAAGGGCCGCAGACTGTCGATCCGGGGAATTCAGGGCATTGCTGCGGATACCTTCAGCCGCTTCCAGAGTGAGCTGCCCTCTTCCCAGCAGCGTGCCTATTCGAGCCATAAGCTGCGGCATTCATTCGCCACTATGCTGCTGCGCAAGGGCGCGGATCTGCGGACGGTGCAGGAGCTGCTGGGTCACTCTTCCATTCAGACAACTACAGTCTATACGCATATCACGAGCCGGGAGAAGGAAGAGGCGATGTCCAGACTGCAAATCAGCAGTGCTGATAAGCTGAGCGGCAGCCTGTAATCCGTCTGTCTAGCAATATTATCACTTGAACTATGAACTTTTGTTCAAACCCTAACGCATAAATTACATGGAATGTGCATTTTTATGATGACAACTTGTCTCTGAATTGCTACCATGAGAAAGGGAAAAACGGGGGCATGAAATCAACCGCAACATTCGCTTTAGCCGCTTAACGCGTCTTCGCGGCTTGTAAATGCTTGGATGCTTAGATTTCAATGCTTAGATTTCAAAAAAAAGGCCGCCAATCCCTGCGGATTGGCGGCCGGCTCATTCCGGCTGGAATTATAGCTCCAGCTTGGCGATTTCACTCTTGAGCTTGTCAGCGGACTGCTGGAATAAGCTCTGTTCTTCTTCGCTGAGCGGAAGATCAAGCACCTCACGCACACCGGAGCGGTCCACAACACACGGAGCGCCGAGGAACACATCAGAGACTCCGTTGTAGTTGTTCAGTAATGTAGATACATTCAGAACGGAGCCTTCATTGTTCAGGATGGACGATACAATGCGGTCCAGTGCAAGCGCGATGGCGTAGGAGGTCGATCCCT
The DNA here is from genome assembly GCF_038005345.1 of Paenibacillus sp. FSL H8-0122. Lineage (NCBI taxonomy): Bacteria > Bacillati > Bacillota > Bacilli > Caryophanales > Paenibacillaceae > Paenibacillus > Paenibacillus sp. FSL H8-0122. The sequence continues at coordinate 2,552,472 of NZ_JBBOTB010000001.1, forward strand.
TGGCATCGATAATCTCGTAAGCGGCATTCTTCGTATCCTCGAAGATTTCTTTGCGTTCGTCTTCATCGAAGCCCAGATCAATCCCGGCGACATTGGCGAGACTCCAGACCGGCAGCTCGGAATCGCCATGCTCCCCGATGATCTGTCCATGGATGCTGCGCGGGTCAATCTCCTTGTGCTTCCCGATCAGGTAACGGAAGCGGGCACTGTCCAGTACCGTTCCTGAGCCGATAACCCGTCTGCGGTCGAAGCCGCTGATCTTCAGGGTGGCGTACGCCAGGATATCGACCGGATTGGTCGCAATCAGCAGGATCGCGTGATGGTTGTATTTCGTGATTTTCTGGATGATATCTTTGAAGATCGAGATGTTCTTGCGGAGCAGGTCGATCCGGGTTTCACCAGGCTTCTGGGAGGCTCCGGCAGTGACGATAATAATGTCGGCTTCGCGGCAATCCTCATAGGTACCGGCCCAAAGCTTCACGCCTCCTACAAAAGGCATACCATGGTTCATATCCAGCGCTTCACCAAGCGCCTTCTGGTGGTTCACATCGATCAGTACAAGCTCGGGCATGCGCTTACGCAGCAGCAGCGTATAGGCTGTAGTGGTTCCGACTGCACCGGTACCGATGACTACAACACGATTGGGCTTAAATGGGGCCATGTTAAATCTCCTCCAGCATTTGTATTTTGGTAATATAAGGAAGGCAGAGCCATTCCACTTGCTGTCCAATCTTATCCATCATAATCGCTAGGGATAGTGTTTTCAAGCTGTCCGTATTTCATCCATTACCCGAAATAGGGTAAGCTAACAACGATTTTTCTGTTATCCACTCAACCACTTGACAGGAGCGAACTGAAGTATGGATTTATTCCGCAAAAAACCGCTGGCTATTCCCCAGAATGCCGGAGCGGAGAAGCTTAGCAAGACACTGGGCGCCTTGGATTTGACGATGCTTGGGGTAGGAGCCATCATCGGCACCGGGATCTTTGTAATGACAGGTGTGGCTGCTGCGGAGCATGCCGGACCGGGGCTGGTGCTGTCCTTCATCATCGCGGGGATTGCCTGTGTGCTGTCCGCCTTGTGCTACTCTGAATTTGCATCGACCCTGCCGGTATCCGGCAGTGCCTATGCCTACAGCTATGTAGCATTTGGCGAATTGCTCGCCTGGGTTCTCGGCTGGGACCTTGTCCTGGAATACGGGGTTGCCGCAGCAGCGGTAAGCAGCGGGTGGTCCGGATATTTCCAGGGTCTGCTGGAGGGCTTCGGGATACATTTGCCCACAGCTTTGTCTGGAGCGTATAATGCGGATAAGGGAACATTCATCAATCTGCCTGCCGTCATCATTATCCTGCTGATCTCCTATCTGCTGACACGGGGGGTCAAGGAGACCGCCCGCTTCAACGCAGTGATGGTCGCCATCAAGATATCCGTGGTGCTGCTGTTCATCATCACCGGTATTTTCTATGTGAAGCCGGAGAACTGGACGCCCTTCCTGCCGTTCGGGATTCATGGCGTGATGAACGGCGCGGCCACTGTATTTTTTGCCTATATCGGCTTTGATGCCATTTCAACCGCCGCAGAAGAAGTGAAGCGTCCGCAGCGCGATCTTCCAATCGGGATTATCTCATCCCTTGCTATCTGTACAGTTTTATATATCGCCGTATCCTTGGTCCTGACGGGCATTGTGCCTTATCAGAGCCTGAATGTCAGCGATCCGGTATCCTTTGCGCTGCGGTTCGTGGGCCAGAATATGATTGCCGGACTGATCTCCATCGGGGCGATTGCCGGAATGACGACCGTTCTGCTGGTTATGCTGTTTGGCCAGACCCGCTTGCTGTTCGCTATCTCGCGAGACGGCCTGCTGCCGAAGAGCTTGTCCAAGGTTAGCGCCACAACGCATACCCCGGTGCGCAGTACCTGGATGGTGGGCAGCCTGATCGCTGTGCTTACCGGCTTCGTACCGCTGGACAGGCTGGCGAATCTGACGAGTATCGGCACCTTATTTGCCTTCCTGGTTGTATCTCTCGGGGTCATTATGCTCCGCCGGACGAAGACAGATCTCCGCAGAGGCTTCCGGGTTCCTTGGGTTCCGCTGGTTCCACTCCTTAGTGCGGCAGCCTGCGGCTACTTAATGTATAATCTCGGCAGAGAGACCTGGATTGGCTTCATCATCTGGGTTGCGTTCGGACTGGTAATTTACTCATTGTACGGCTACAAACGCAGTAATCTGAATACGAAGAAATAATCTTTTAAATACTCATTAATGTAGAAAAGGAGAGAGAGCATTGTCAGCCAAAGCTTCATGTTCCAAGGTTCTAAGAGTGGCGTTGATGCTTCTTATGACTCTGCTGATTCTCTCGGCTTGCTCGTCCGCCCCTCCGCCGGAGGCTACCCGGCCTCCTCAGCCGACTGAAGCGCCGGAAGAAGGGCAGATGATTACAGTCATTACCCCGGATAACAAGAATGTCGAACCCGAAAATGCAAAGAAATACCAGATTCAGACACGGCTGACCGATTTCCGGCTGCTCAACCCCTCAGCAGGACTAGCCTGGGGGGTAACGCGCAACGAGCTTCGAATGTACATGACGCTCAATAACGGCAAGACCTGGGCGAATATCTCTCCAGCTACGAATGTACAATTTCTAAGCAATCCGGTCTACGGCAAAGAGATTTTTTTCACCGACCCCGAGCATGGCTGGATCATCCGCAGCTCGTTCGGCTCCACCGAGACCGTTGTGCTGCGTACCACAGACGGTGGACACAGCTGGCAGATCTCAGCGTTCCCCGATTCCAACAAGCTGTCCTCCATCTATTTCAGCTCTAGCCGCAGCGGCTGGCTGATGACCAAGTGGGATGCAAGTGCGACCAAAGAGAGCAAAGCCTTGTACGCTACCAAGGATGGCGGAGCCACCTGGAATCTGGTGATGCAGAATGAGCAGTATAATCCGAATCTGCCGACTAGTTCCATTCCGCATGCGGGGGTAACGACCGGGATGATCTTTAATGACGAGAGCCGGGGGTTTGTTATGCTGCAGACCGGCGCTCTGCCCAAGATTTATATGACCAGAGACGGAGGAGCGACCTGGGTATCGGGTTCGGAATTCCTGGTCAATGACAGCTTTGCCGGATGTGACCGGGTGGTTACGGGTGTCCCTGAATTCTTCGGAGAACATGCAGCGGGGGGCTGGATGCCGGTCGGCTGTCAGAAGGAAAAGGAAGGCAGCATGACCTTTAACGGCTATTTTACCGCCAATGGGGGAGAGAACTGGAAATTCACCACATTCGGACGGCCGGCGCTGTCCGGCATGAACCGGAATGTGGCACCTGACTTCCTGAATTCTATGACAGGCTGGTCGCTGGAAGGTAATCTGCTCTATAAGACGGTGAATCAAGGAGTGACCTGGACGGCCCTCCCGGCCAGCACGGTACTTCAATCCAAGCTCCTGGAGTATCCGGAGGTAGTGAAGCTGCAGTTCATTTCAAGTGATGTCGGCTGGCTGCTGATCTCGAAGGAGGAGGACCGCAAGTCGATCCTGCTTCAGACCACTAACGGCGGCGAGAGCTGGCGTGTAATGTAATACTGTACAAGAGGTTGTCCGTTCTGACGGACAGCCTCTTTTTTTCACATTAAATCTGTTTAAAGGCCTCTACAATATAAGGAAAAATCTTATTTAAAATTTTCTTTAAAAATGTGAAATAAATCACATGACAAATTTTGAATCCTGTGATATATTTAACACATAGAGAACAAGTTACTTTTTTCACAAACTTTCAAACAAACTTCCAACCCGAAGAGGAGAGATTACAATGACAACTTTTGAAACGGATTATATGACTAGAAACCTGATGCAACTGTGCTACAACTGTGATGACGCTCATCTGTGCCAGACTGAAGAACAATGCAAAGCCTGCTGGGCAGAGAACGGCATGATGCCGGAAGAAACGAACGAAACCAGACAACTCTTAGACCTCGTACATGCTTAATGTAACCGCCAATCGGGTATTATAGAAGACCATTTAAGTTCCCGGAAGTACCGGAGCCTGAATGGTCTTTTTGCCGTGTGTACCGGTGCTGCCAGACAGACAAGAGGCATATACATGTAGAGAAGCCTATAGAGGCAGGTGTGCTAACTACTTGGGAATAAGGGGGAAGAGACAATGGGAACGGGGAGTGATCCATCCTGGCTGTTCGATTTTACAGGAACGGTATTGCCGGTCTTTCTCGCTCTGGTCGTGGGGATCATCGCTGTATCTGCTGGCCGGGGATTGCTTCAGTGGAGCCGGAACAATAATGCCCCCCTGCAGTCCATTCCCGCCCGTATCGTGAGCAAGCGGACCGAAGTGCGCCAGCAGCAGTCCCAGGAGGATAGTCTCTCCAGCCGGACCAGCACCACCTACTATCTGACCTATGAAGCTGAGGATGGGGTGCGCAGGGAATTCAAGGTGGAGGGACAGGAATACGGGATGAGCGCTGAGGGGGATCAAGGCATACTGACGTATCAGGGGACACGGTATCATGGCTTTCAGCGGCGTCCTCACTACTCCACGGCGGAGTAGCTAAGATGGCAATGTATTATAGATGGTGATAGGACCCCCTTGGTTCCCACTGTGGAGCAAGGGGTTTTTTGCGTGTATCCGGCATAGAGACGGAAGAAGAGGAAACAGCAAATTGGGCGCAGACTGTCACCTCCTGGGCGAATACACATACAATACAGCGAGCAGCAAAAGAACAACGGAGAATCACATAGTCTGCATAGCTTCACCCGTCAATGAAATGAATGTAAGGAGGAGAACGCGTGGCTGTCATCAAAACAAACTCGGAGGACGTAAGAGTGCTTGCACGGCTGATGCGGGCAGAGGCTGAAGAGGATGGAGAGTCAGGCATGCTGATGGTCGGCAATGTCGGCGTGAACCGGATTCTTGGCAATTGTCTGGATTTCAACAACATCCGCAGTGTGAACGACATGGTGTACCAGAGCCCCGGCGGCTTCGAAGCCCCGCAGAAGGGATACTTCTATCAACGGGCGCGGGAAGCCGATATCCGGCTGGCGAAACGTGCGATTGCCGGGGAGCGAACCTGGCCGGCCTCGAATGCGCTCTGGTTCTTCCGCCCTGTCGGCGACTGTCCGGGGACCTGGTACAATCAGCAGAATACGGGACGCTACAAGGCTCACTGCTTCTTCACTCCGACACAGGGAGATTGTCCGGCAGTATACTAAGCAGGACAGAATCATTATTACAATTTAGGAGGTAATTCGTACATGATCGTTCAACCGTACCGCCCAGTTCCTTATATGATGGGCAGCAATCCAGCAGGCAGCATGAACAATATGAATAATATGGAGAACATGAATAACATGAACAACATGGGGCACATCGGGAATATGGGGAAAATGGGGAACATGGGGAACATGGGGAACATGGGGAACATGGGGAACATGGCCGCTATGCCGCCTCAGGTCAGCAGCGGCAGTCCCATGATGCCTGGCGGTACGGTGGTCTCCACAGCCGCACCTGTGTTTGAACAGTCCTACGTGGAGAACATTTTCCGCCTGAACCTGGGCAAGGTAGGCACCTTCTATTTCACATATGAGAACAACAAGGACTGGAATGCCAAGGTCTATACCGGGGTGCTGGAAGCTGCGGGCCGTGACCACCTGATTATCAGCGACCGGGCTACCGGACAGCGGGTGGTGCTGCTGATGGTTAACTTTGATTACGCTACTTTCGAAGAGCCGCTTGTCTATCAATATCCGGGCGTTGTCGGGAATCCGCTTGGAGTGCGCAACTGTTAATCCGCTTTTCCGGCCATTTATCCATAGAATCATCCAAAAACGGCTGTCCGCCTTGGTTTGAGGCGGTCAGCCGTTACTTATGCTCCCGTACGTACATATGCTGTATTTTTCGAGGGGACACGCATGCTTGCTGTTTCACCTAATATATTTATATAATGAAAGTATTATTTATAATCCGTGATTTTGTATAGGAGATGAGGGCATTGGGGAATTGATACGCAAGGGTTCGTTTGGCGTAATCGAGTCTGACATTTTGAGCAAACGAAGGAGGTGGGCCTATCCAGCCGTACAGGTTACGGTGGATAGGAGTATAAATTGAGCGACCCTTTACCCGGTATATTACATGTAGGACTTATTATTTTGCTGGTGCTGCTTAACGGTTTTTTCGTTTCGGTGGAGTACGCGATGGTGAAGGTGCGCAGCGGGCGCATTGAATCGCTGATTGAGGAAGGCAGCAAGAGAGCGCTGGCCGCAAGGAACATCGTCCATAATCTGGATGGCTTCCTGTCGGCCTGCCAGCTTGGGGTAACCCTTGCTTCACTTGCACTGGGCTGGCTCGGTGAACCGGCCGTGGCCACGATTGTGGGGCCGCTGGTCAGGGGACTGGGCTTTGATGATACTACTGTATTTGTCATCTCCCTGATTATTGCCTTCATGTTCATCACGGTTCTCCATATCGTACTCGGCGAGCTTGCACCGAAGACCATTGCTGTGAATAAGGCTGAGGCGGTGCTTCTGTTAACTGCGGGACCGATGAACGTTTTCTACCGGATCATGTTTCCATTCATCTGGGTCGTTAACGGGCTGGCCCGGGGACTGCTGCGGATCTTCCGTCTGACACCGGCTTCCGAGCTGGCTACTGCGCATACGGAGGAAGAAATCCGCATCCTGATGCAGGAGAGTAACAAAAGCGGCCTCATCGACAACACAGAAATGACGCTGGTGGATAATATTTTTGGATTTGCGGACACGATGGCCCGGGAGATTATGATTCCGCGTACCGAGATGATCTGTCTGAACACGCATCTGGAGACGGAGGAGAATCTGGAGATTGCCTTCGATGGAATGAGAACCCGGTATCCGGTCTGTGACGGAGACAAGGACCATATTCTTGGCTTCATTCATATTAAGGATATGATCCGGGAGAAGGCGCCGAGCTATAATGAATTGATCCGTCCGATATTGACGGTACCGGAATCGATTCAGATCAGCAGTCTCCTGAAGGTCATGCAGCGTGCCAAGACCCAGATCGCCATTCTTATTGATGAGTACGGCGGTACCTCGGGGATGGTTACACTGGAGGATATTATGGAAGAGATTGTCGGTGAGATTCAGGATGAGTTCGACGAGGAGCGGCCCGGCATTGAGAAGCTGGGAGAGGATGAGTTCTCCGTTGACGGACTGATGCTGATTGAAGAGATTAACGACAAGCTCGGAATCCATATGGAGACTGATGATTATGATACGATCGGCGGCTGGCTGTATTCCAAGCTGGAGGTCAATCCGCCGCAAAAGGGCCAGTCCATTGAGTTCGACAATCATTTATTCGTGGTCGAAGAAACCGATAATAAGCGGATTTCCCGGATCAAGCTGCTGAAGCTGCAGTTATTGACGGAAGAAGCCGGAGCATAAGCTGCTGCATACAATATAAGCATGGCGCTACTACAGCGCTGTGCTTTTTTGTCATTATAAGGACGAATAGTTCTGACCTGTCTCCGATTCGGCCGGATTTAAGGCGGGTAAGGAAGTGTAAATACATGTAATATATCCGATTCAAGAAAGGGGCGGGAGCGTTGGAACATCCTCACAACAATTACAATGATCTGCTTGTCCTCTTGTCGGTTGCGATAGCCTTTCTCTCCTGCTTCACGGCGCTCGATCTGACGGAACGTCTGCTTCGCGGCCAGCGGAGCTCCCGGTTCATCCTGCTCATCTCCCTGGTGCTTGGCACAGGCCTGTGGAGCATGCATTTCATCGGGATGCGCGCAATGGATATGGCCGTTCCGGTATCGTATAATCTGCCACTACTGGCGTTCTCTCTAGTAATTCCCGTAGCAGCTTCTTATATGCTGTTAGCTATGCTGAATAACCCGCAGACCCGCAGCAGGGTCTATCTGGCTCTGGGCGGCCTCTTGTTCAGCAGCGGCATCCTGATTATGCATTTCAGCGGCATTCTGTCGATGAGACTTACGGCAACGTATGAGCAAGGCGCCTTTTCCATTATTCTGGCGGTATTGTTCGCCCTGATCATCCCGGTGATCACCGCATCCTACGATCCGAAGTGGCTGGAGCAGGCCTACAATATGTTCAGCTTCAAAAAGCTGCTGCTTGTCCTGACCCTGACCGGCGCGTTCACAGGCATCCATTACGCTGCCATGGCGGGCGCTTCCTTCCCTCTAGGAGAACCGTCCAGTGCAGCCGCGCATGTGCTCTATTTGCAGGATTCGATACTGGGAATGATCCTCTGCGGCTCCTTTCTGTTTATTGTGTCGATCGTCCTTGCCCTGTTGTACAGGGACCGGCAGCGGGTACTCCAGTCAGCTGCCTTCAATGAGCAGCGGTATACTGCGCTGTTCGAGCATAATCCTGATATGGTGATCTGCATTGATCCTGCTCGTAAGAAGATAATCAGTGCTAATCCTGCTCTGCGGGACATTACCGGATATAGCAGCGAAGAACTGGGGAATTATAAGGCGATACTATACAGCGAACGGGATGAAGCGGCCGTACGGGATGCCATAACGCGCGCTTCACGGGGGCAGTCCTCCAAGCTGGAGCTGAAGGTCCGGAGCAAAGGCGGGGAGCAGCTGATCTGTAGTGTCACTGTCTTTCCTTTGCTGCATCATACGGAGCAGTGGGTCTATATTGTGGCCGAGGATGTGACTGCCCTGATGAAGTATCAGTATGAGCTGCTGGAGGCCAGGGATGCCGCGGAGAGTGCTGTGACGATGAAAAGCGAGTTCCTCGCCACCATGAGCCATGAGATCCGCACGCCGCTGAACGGCATTATCGGTGTCAACCAGCTGCTGTCCGAGGAGATCAGCAATCCTGAGCATCTGGAGCTCCTGCGGCTTCAGAGTACAAGCAGCCACGCTCTGCTGCATGTGATGAGCGATATTCTCGATATCTCCCGGCTGGAGGCGGATGGCCTCTCACTGAACAAGGATACTTTCGGGCTGAAGGCGCTGCTCCAGGGCTGTATGGACCTGTTCATGGTGAGCACACAAGACAAGCCGTTATCTCTTGAGCTTCTGATCGAGGAGGGACTTCCCGACAAGTTCACCGGGGATGCTGCGCGTATCCGCCAGATTCTCATCAACCTGATCGGCAATGCGGTGAAATTCACGCCATCCGGCACGGTAACGGTTAAAGTGGAGTCCTATGGCGTCAGGGAGACCGCTCAGGCGCTGCAATTCATGGTACGCGACACCGGCATTGGCATCTCACCGGATAAGCTGCAGCTGCTCTTCCAGTCCTTCTCGCAGGTGGACGGGTCGCATACCCGCAAGTACCCCGGCACGGGTCTGGGCCTGGCGATCTGCAAGAAGCTGGTGGACCTGATGCAAGGAGAAATCTGGGCAGAACCGGCAGAAGGGGGCGGCACACAATTCTTCTTCAGAATTAAGCTGCAGTCGCAGGAGCATTCCCCGGAGGTATTTTTCGGCAAGGATACAGGGGAAGGGGAGTCAGCAGACGAGAATGAAGCCGTATAAGACAGCGATTGCCAACAAGAGAGTTAACATTATATAATTTGAAAGTAACTATTCTTTTATCACGATAGTCCTGAGGACGGAAAGGAACTCTCTTTGAGCAAAACAAAAAAGAACAATGTCACGGCTCCCCAGATGAGCAAGCAGGAGAAGCGCAGGGCAGAGCAGGAGCAGCAGAAGCAGAAAACGAGAATTCTGATCGTGAGTACGGTGGCCATCGTCATTATTATTTTTGTAGGCTTATTCATGCTTGCTTCCAAGGATTCTTCGCCTGCAGGCTCAGACAGCAAGCCTGTTGCCTTCAATTACAGTGAAATGATGCGGCTGGGCAAGGAGGATGCTCCGGTCAAAATTGTGGAATTCGGCGATTTCAAATGTCCGGCATGCGCCCAGTTCACCGGTGTCATCAAGCCGCAGATCGTTCAGGGCTATGTAGATCAGAATAAAGCAGCCTTCTATTTCGTGAATCTGGCCTTCATCGGCAAGGATTCGAGAACGGCCTCCCTGGCAGCCCTATCGGTGTATCATCAGAACCAGGAAGCATTCTGGAAGTACTTCGATGCGATCTATGCCAATCAGGGGAATGAAGAGGAGGAATGGGCTACGCCTGACTTCCTGGTGAGTCTCGCCAAGCAGCTGGAGCTGCCGGTGGATTATGACCTGCTGCGCAAGGACATTGACGAGCGTACTTATGTAAATGAGCTGGAGCGGGATATTCAGGTGGGCACGGATGCGGGTGTAACGAATACGCCATCCTTGTTCGTGAACGGAATCAAGGTGAATGAGCCTTTCAATATGGAGGCGATTGACGCCCAGATTCAGGCAGCAACAGCAGCAGCGGGAGCAGGGGCCGCCCAATGACCGCCTTCTCTGCCTTCTGCCGGCGTAACTGTCTCTACTTGGCCTGGTTCGTCTGTGTGGTGGCTGTAGCGGGAAGCCTGTATCTCAGTGAGGTCCTGCATTACGAACCGTGCAGGCTGTGCTGGTTCCAGCGGATCTTCATGTACCCGCAGCTGTTCCTGCTGGGAATTGCCACCTACCGGGCGGACAAGCGGATCATTCCTTATGTGCTTCCGCTCAGCCTAATCGGCGGCTGCATCTCGATTTATCATTATGCGGAGCAGAAAATTCCGGCGCTCAGCAAGGTGCTTCCCTGTACCATCGGCGTACCATGCAATAAGGATTATCTGAATTGGTTCGGTTTTGTAACAGTCCCTTTGCTTGCACTTATAGCCTTTGCCTTAATCTCCATTCTGCTCTGGACAGGACGCAAAGAAGAGCCTGCTGAGTAAGAAGCTGACGGGCAGAAGGAAGAGAAGAGAATACCCTTAATTTTAGCAAAAAATAATATGCAAAAACCCTGTAAATTCACGTGTTAAAGGGATAATGAAAGAGAATGAAAGATCAAGACATACCGGATGATGGATTTGGTTGTTTTGAGTGCTTTTCATTCTTTTTTCATTTGTTTCCACGCTTTACGGAAGACGTGTTGTAGCTTAATATTAGTCCTTGTGAGAAGTTGAATATGCGCTGAATTTTCCGGAAGGAAAAACGGGGGAACCACACTTTGGCCAAGGCCAAAAGGGGTGAATCGGAGCGGGCCGCAAGGGCCTGTAACCGTAGGGCTACCACAGTCCGAATCCGCCAGCTAACCTCGTAAGCCACAAGTGGGATAATGACCATGCACATTAGGCATGCGGATCATTTCCGTATGCTTATTTTGGTGCCTGCATTTATGAAATCCACTTATGAAAACAGCGCAGGGAAAGCCCATTTCAACTTAACCAAGAGAGGAACTGTTACTACAATGGTAAGCAAGGTAAAACGACTATTGATCGGGCGTCCGATGAAGTCGAACGAACTCGATCATGAAAAGTTATCCAAGGTGAAAGCACTGGCTGTCCTGTCTTCTGATGCGCTCTCGTCTGTAGCCTACGGAACAGAACAAATTCTGATTGTACTGGTGGCCGCCGGGTTCACCGCTATCTGGTACTCTTTGCCAATTGCATTAGCCGTATTGGGCTTGCTGGCCATTCTGATTCTATCCTACCGGCAGACGATATTTGCTTATCCGCAGGGCGGTGGTGCTTATATTGTAGCCAAAACCAACCTCGGGGTTCATACCGGCTTACTGGCCGGCGGCTCTCTTCTGGTGGATTACATTCTGACGGTGGCGGTAAGCGCCTCGGCGGGGACGGATGCGATCACTTCAGCTTTTCCAAATCTCCATAATCATACTGTCCTCATAGCGGTATCTGTTATCGTGCTCTTAACGATTGTTAACCTGCGGGGAGTGACCGAATCGGCCTCCTTCATCGCTATCCCGGTCTATCTGTTCGTTGTTTCCATCTTCGTGCTCATCATCTCGGGGGTCTTCAAATATATGACCGGCGGTGCCCATGCCCATGTTCCTGAGATTGGCTCGGCGGTATCGAACGTGAGTATGTTCCTGCTGCTGAAGGCCTTCAGCTCCGGCTGTTCGGCTCTGACCGGGGTTGAGGCAGTCTCTAATGCCATTCCTAACTTCAAAGCGCCGGCGGAGAAAAATGCAGCCAAAACGCTGATGCTCATGGGCCTCATTCTCGGGGTAATGTTCACAGGTATTACGCTGCTCGCTTACTGGTACGGTATCATGCCTGATGAGAAGGCAACCGTGGTCTCACAGATTACAGAGTCTACCTTCGGCCGCGGCGGACTGTACTTCTTCATTCAGGGGATTACGGCGGTTATCCTGTTCCTGGCAGCCAATACGGCGTACTCGGCCTTCCCGCTGCTGGCGTTCATGTTCGCCAAAGACAAATATCTGCCCCATGCCTTCATGGTGCGCGGCGACCGGCTGGGCTTCTCCAACGGCATTATTTTCCTCGGTGTCATGTCGGCTGTGCTGGTAGCGGCGTTTCACGGGAATACGGAAGGACTCATTCCATTATATGCAGTAGGGGTATTCATTCCGTTCACGCTGTCGCAGCTTGGCATGATGGTCCAATGGTACAGAACGAAGCCGAAAGGCTGGCAGAGCAAGTTCGCCGTCAATACGGTGGGGATGCTCACTACATTAACGATCACCCTGATTTTCATAATCACTAAATTCTCCAGCGTGTGGATGGCCTTCATCTTCCTGCCGGTTGTTATCATCGTGTTCCACCGGATTCACCGCCATTATATGAATATTGCCGATCAGCTGCGGATCTGTCCGGCTACCGATAAGCCTTGTATCAAAGGAAGCACCGTAGTCGTTCCGGTCGCCGGTGTGACTCGCGCTGTACTGCATTCGATCAGCTATGCGAAGTCATTGACGGATAATGTGGTCGCTGTATATGTAGGCTTCGATGAAGAAGAGATTCACAAGATGGAGCAGAAGTGGGAGGAGTGGAACCCCGGCGTACGCCTGATTGTCCTGCGCTCCCGCTACCGCAGCATTATCCGCCCGCTGGTGAAGTTCATCGATACAGTAGAGTGGAAGACCTCTTCAACGGATCATATTACCGTCCTGATTCCGCAATTCGTGACCAAGCACTGGTGGCAGGCGGTGCTGCATAATCAGACCAGCTTGTTCATCCGCTCCTATCTGATGAATCAGAAGGACATTGTCATCGCCACGGTTCCTTTCCATCTGCATAAATAATATAGAAGATTATAGGAAGACGGCTGTTTCTGCTTGATGCGGAGACGGCCGTTTGGTCGTTATTATAAGTTATTGGTTGACATAGAGAATGAGAATCAATATCATCAGTATAGACAAGCTGAAGGTAAAAGGACTTTTGCCAATCATGAAGACAACATACAGGAGGGGTATTTAATGTTTTCGTTCAACCTGCAAGGATCAAGAAGCGGGAAGCTGGCGGTGGCCGGACTTATGACTACAACACTGCTGCTGTCCGCTTGCGGAAATAATAATAGCAACGCAGGCAGTAACGGTGGAGCAAGCACCGCACCTGCAGCAACCGTGGAAGCGACTGCGGAGGCAACTGCGGTACCTGCAGCAACTGCTGCACCCGCTGTGGAGAAGACCGTAACGGATGCCATGGGACATAAGGTGACCGTTCCCGCTAATCCGCAGCGTGTAATTGCTTCTTATCTGGAGGATTATCTGGTAGCACTCGGCGTGACTCCGGTTGCGCAGTGGTCTACGAAGAACGGTACTCAGGCGTACCTCGCTGCTGAGCTTAAGGACGTTCCGCCGATCAGCTATGACCTGCCGTTAGAAGCCGTCACCGGCTTCATGCCGGATTTCCACATCGTCCAGTCGGAAGGCTCGGTTCAGAATGGTCTCTATGACCAGCTGAACAAGATCGCACCAACCTATGTACTGGGCGACGAAGTCAGCAGTGACTGGCGCGCGGCTACGCTCAAAATCGGTGAGCTGCTTAATAAAACACCAGAAGCTGAGAAGGCTATTGCAGACTATGACCAGAAAGCGGCTTCGGCCAAAGCGGCTGTCTCTGCGGCGATCGGAGATGATTCAGTAGCTGTTCTGTGGCTGGTGTCAAAGAACTTCTTCATCGTGGACGAGACCCGCAGCAGTGGCGCAGTATTGTATGGCGATCTTGGAGTGAAGCTCCCGAATCTCGTGACCGATATTCCTGCGGAGTCCAGAGCCCCGTGGAACCCGATTTCACTTGAGAAATTGTCCGAGCTGACTGCAGAGCATATCATTCTGGTGAACAGTGACAAAGCGGACGGAGCAGAGATTACAGACGGGGCGGTCTGGAAGGGAATTCCGGCCGTTAAGGCAGGGAATGTTCACGAATTCGGCAAAGATACCAGCTGGCTGTATAGCGGTCCTATAGCCAATTCCAAGACTATCGATGATATTCTGAGCAGTTTTGTAAAATAGTTCTTTACCGGCCGGAGAATGGTGCAGGCTTTTATATCCTCAGGATATAGAAGCCTGCCTCTTTTTTTAAGTTGAACAATATTCATATCTTTGCGATAATGAGAATCATAATCATCTATATTTCCCTAATAATCCTGATGAGGAGACGGCATATGGCTTCATCCACAGATTCTGCTCTACAAGCTCCTTCTGATGAAGGGAACACAACTGTCCGGTCGCGGCCGCTTGCCGCTACTGTTATTCTGGTGCTGGGAATAGCAGGGATTGTCTTCGGCCTGATGGTATCCGTATCGGTTGGTGCGGCGGATATCCGCCTGGCTACCGTATGGGAGGCGGTCTTCCGGTTCAATCCGGAGCTGCCGCAGCATCAGGTCATCCGTGAGCTGCGGATTCCCCGGGCTGCCGCAGGGGCGCTGGTCGGCGCATGCTTTGCCGTTGCCGGTGCGATTATGCAGGGGATGACCCGTAACCCGCTGGCGGATTCCGGACTGCTCGGTCTTAACGCAGGAGCGGGCGTTGGGCTGGCCCTGGCTTTTGCCTTCGCGCCATCGTTATCCTTCGCGTACATCATGCTGTACTGCTTCCTTGGAGCGGCTGTGGCCTCGCTGCTGGTGTTCGGGATCGGTTCACTCTCCCATAGCGGACTGACCCCGCTCCGGCTGACCCTCGCCGGTGCGGCGGTAAGCGCCATGCTGCTGGCGGTCAGCCAGGGCATTGCTATTCTGTTCAGCCTCTCCCGGGATATCGCCTTCTGGATGGCTGGCGGGATTGGCGGAGCGAGCTGGAAGCAGCTGCAGGTTATATCTCCTTGGGTCGCGGCGGCCCTGACCGGTGCGCTGCTGCTGTCGCGTTCGATTACGCTTCTGAGCCTGGGCCGGGATGTTGCCGCAGGTCTCGGACAGCGCACCGGTCTGGTACAGATCGCAGGGATGATTATTGTGGTTATCCTCGCCGGAGCGGCAGTCTCCACAGTGGGCCCGATCGCTTTTGTCGGATTAATGATTCCGCATATTACGCGTTACCTCGTCGGGGTGGACTACCGCTGGATTATTCCCTGCTCCGCGGTCCTTGGAAGCATTCTGGTCCTGGTGGCCGATATTGCGGCCAGAATGATTAATGCGCCATACGAAACACCGATCGGTGCCTTAATTGCAGTATTCGGCGTACCGTTCTCCATCTATCTGGCCAGCAAACGCAAGGGGGAGCTGAAATGAACCGCCCCATCTCATTCCCCCCGGCCAAACCGCGCCGTTCCAGAGAGGCCGGTATTCTGACACTGCTTGCTGTGCTTATCGTCATTCTGTTTCTGGTCAGTATGAATACCGGCCTTATGCGGCTGTCACCGCTCGAAGTTCTACATACCCTATCCGGCAACGGTACCAAGCAGCAGCAGCTGATTCTGTTTGATTTCCGGCTGCCGCGGATCGTGATCTCCTTGCTGATTGGTGCAGGCTTCGCGGTAGCCGGAGCAATTCTGCAAGGCTTGTCGCGTAATGCTCTCGCCGAGCCTTCCACCCTGGGGATCAATGCAGGAGCAGGATTCGCAGTGCTGATCTTTATCTCCTTCGTACCGGCTACAACAGCAGCTCCGATCCTTCTGCTTCCGCTGCTGGCCCTGGCAGGAGCTTCACTTACAGCAACGCTGGTCTATTTCCTGTCATACAGGAGTGAGGACGGGCTCTCACCGACAAGGATGATCCTGATCGGGATTGCTGTGGGTGCCGGGATATATGCTTTTCAGCTTATTTTGTCATTAAGACTGGACCCGCAGAATTATCAGTTCGTAGCCATCTGGCTGGCCGGCAAAATCTGGGGCGGAGACTGGCGGTTTGTGCTGGCCCTGCTGCCCTGGATCGTGATCCTGCTGCCCTTCGCATTCTACAAAGCCCGGGTGCTCAATGTACTGAATCTGGGCGATGAGCTCTCCAAGGGACTGGGCCTGCCACTGGAACGGGAACGGCGGTGGCTGCTGGCGGCGGCTGTTGCGCTGGCAGGAGCCTGTGTATCGGTCAGCGGCAGCATTGGCTTTGTCGGGCTCATTGCGCCGCATCTGGCCCGCAGGCTGGTCGGTCCGCGCCATCAGATCCTGCTGCCTGCGGCTGCCCTGATTGGAGCCCTGCTGCTGCTTGCGGCAGATACCATTGGGCGCTGGATTCTGCAGCCGGCAGAGGTGCCGGCAGGTATCGTGGTGGCGATTATTGGAGCCCCGTACTTTTTATATCTTTTGGCTACATCGAAAGCGTAACAGGGATGGATATAAATAAAAAAAACTAAGGAGTGTGTATCATGTCGGAACGTTTAAATACAGAGCAGCTGAGCATCGGATATGCGGAGACTATGATTGTAAAGGGGCTGAATCTGTCGCTTCCGACAGGGAAGATTACAGCGCTTGTCGGGGCGAACGGCTCGGGAAAGTCCACGATTCTGAAGACGATGGCCCGGATCATGAAGCCGAAGAGCGGCAATGTAATGCTTGACGGGAAGTCCATTCACAATCTCTCCACCAAAGAGGTGGCCCGCCAGCTGGCGATTCTGCCGCAGAATCCTACGGCCCCGGACGGCTTAACGGTATCTGAGCTGGTAGGGTATGGACGGTATCCGCATCAGAAGGGCTTCGGCAGCCTGACGCCTGAAGACCGCAGCATCATTGCTGAAGCGATTGAATTGACCGGCATGAATGAATTCCGTGACCGGCCGATTGACCGGCTCTCCGGCGGACAACGGCAACGGGCCTGGATCGCCATGGCGCTGGCCCAGCAGACGGATATTCTGTTCCTTGACGAGCCGACGACCTTCCTGGATATGGCCCATCAGCTGGAGGTGCTTCAGCTGCTGCAGAAGCTCAATGAGCAGGAAGGCCGGACAATTATTATGGTTGTCCATGATTTAAACCATGCCTCGCGTTACGCGCAACATATGGTAGCGATCAAATCCGGTAATGTGATCAGCGAAGGCGCTCCGAATGAGGTAATGACACCGGCGGTGCTGCGTGAGGTATTCGGCATTGAGGCAGATATTGTGCCTGATCCGCGTACAGGTGTGCCGCTCTGTCTGCCATACGAACTGGCGGCATATAAGGCAGTAGGGTTATAGGCTGGATGATACAGAATTGTGCAAGCGGGGAGTGGACAGCAGCATGAATGAACATCTGATGCAAGAATATAGCTCGAAGTTCGATCTCCATTCTACAGTACCGGAGGGGACCGCGCATTCCTTCGCCGCTGCTGAACTGGCAGAAGAGGCGGGGATGAGGACCTTCATGGAGGCTTACCGTCCGCTGATGAAGGCGCTCGATGATAAAGCCGCCGGTGCGTATTTCGGCGGTTACTTAAGCATTATTGCACTCGCTGTCCAATATTCCGTGACCGGCTTCTTATGCGTACCAGACTTCAGCTTACGAAATCTGCGGCTGCATCTTGTTCCGGCAGACGGCTATTGCCGTGTTGCCTTCTCGCTTCGTGAATGGGGGATGGGACAAGCTCCTGCAGATGAGCCTGGCCGCAAGGCTTGGCGCAATGAGGTGCTCACGAGCTTCTATCAGAGTACAGCCGGACCGCTGATACGCATGGCTTCACAAGTGAGCGGCCTTTCGCTTGTGGAGATCTGGGGACAGATGCCGACCAAATTCAATTATTATGCGGAAGCCTTTGCCGCTGAGCTTACAGATCTGCTCCTGCTCCGCCGGCTGGAGGAGGATTACGCCTATCTGAAGGATGAGCTGCCTGCTGCCGTATTCGGGCTGCCGCGCAATCCGTTCCAGGTGAAGGTGCGGAGAATCGAGTCGCTCGCGGACCCGCAGCAGACGGTGCAGATGCGCAACCGCTGCTGTATGTATTACCGGACAGAGGGCGGGCGGCTGTGTTATACCTGTCCCCGTATGAAGGAGGAGGAGCGGTCCGCACGGCGGGAGGAATTCCGCTCCGAGCGCGCAGCAGCAGGCGAATAGGGTATAAATGGGAATTTCGAAACATAATAATGCTGTATGCAGCTTCTTAACAGGCTCCTGTCATTGACAAGGGAGCCTGTTCGTTGTTAAAGTTGTGGTTGCTGAAGCGTGATTGCCCGGCGATATGTACCACTATTATCTTGTTCATAGAGTTAGGAGCATGAAGAATGAATATTGACAACATATATGAGGATTTGCAGCCGCTCATTACAGCAGGCTCACTGAAACGCCGTGAGAGCCTTAAGGATCTGGTCTATACCCGCATGGGCGGCGAAGCAGATATCTTGGCGGCCCCTGTTACATATGAAGAGATCCGGAGCATCTCTGCCTATGCCCATGATCATCAGATCCCGCTTACAATTCTCGGTAACGGCTCCAATGTCATTATCCGGGACGGAGGCATCCGGGGCATCGTGCTCCAGACCTCCGATCTGTCAGAGATGGGCATCCGTGGCGGCCTGCTCTATGCGCAGTGCGGGGCGAAGATTATCGATGTCTCGGGTTATGCGCTGGAGCAGGCGCTGACCGGTCTGGAATTCGCCTGCGGCATCCCCGGCACGGTAGGCGGGGCACTCTACATGAACGCGGGAGCCTATGGCGGGGAAGTGAAGGATGTGCTGCACAGTGCGCTTGTCGTTGACCCGGACGGCCAGCTTGTGACCCTGCACAGCGACCAGCTTCAATGGGGCTACCGCAAAAGCATCTTCTCCAGCGGAAAGTATATCGTGCTGGAGGCCAGATTTGCGCTTCTTCCAGGCGATCCTGCCGCGATTAAGGCATCCATGGATGAATTAACCTATCTGCGGGAATCGAAGCAGCCGCTGGAGTATCCGTCTTGCGGCAGTGTATTCAAGCGGCCGCCGGGCCGGTTCGCGGGGCAGCTGATTCAGGAGAGCGGTCTTCAGGGCACGCGCATCGGAGGCGCTGAGGTCTCACGCAAGCATGCGGGCTTCATTATTAACGCCGACAATGCAACGGCAAGTGATTATATCGGATTGATCCAGCATGTACGTTCAGCGGTGAAGCAGAAGTTCGATGTGGAGCTGGAGACGGAAGTGGAGATTATCGGGGAAGAGTTATAGGCGATAATTGTGGAAAAAGAGGGTGCAGCTCTAAGCCGGGATGTTGGCTTATCACTGCACCCTCTTTAGATTCTTACGGCCGGAGCCGCCGGATAATCAGCTTACAGCCAGCGAATATTTCGCCCGGCTAGTCTGCAGATCCACCTTGGCTTCGGACACTTCATGAAGCTGCAGACCGCTCACTGCCAGCTCATATCCCGGCTGCGGCAGGGGCACCAGCTCTCCGTCCGCATTCAGGGTACTGCCTGTGCCGCGCAGAATGACCGCACTGTCCAGATAATCATCAATGACATCGTCAGCGTTCCGGTAGTCAACGGTCTCCAGCTTGAAGTGGACGGTGTCCAGATCCTCCAGCTCCCGTTTTTCGATAACAAGGGTCGTATCCTTCCGGGCTTCCAGCCAATCGATAAGCTTCTGTACGTTTGCTTCCATAGGTGATCCCATCCTTCGGTTAATAGAGATTGTTAATTCTAAGTTACCCCTTTCCATGCAAATGAATCCGTGCAAATTAGTTGAACTATGCAAGGTGTTTGCCGTTCTTCATTCGTGTGTAAACTATTCTTATGCATTGTAATGATGCCAATATCCTACAAGAAGGTGAATCGGATGGGGAATGCATTGCTATGGGGCGCAGTCTCCGGCTCGGCGGTCATGATTGGCGCGCTCTTGGCCTTATTCCTGCAGATTCGAAGCAAGCTGATCGGCTTCATTATGGCGTTCGGAACTGGTGTGCTGATCGGCGCGGCGGCGTATGAATTGTTAGAGGATTCTGCCAGTGACGGCGGGCTGACCCCGACGATTATCGGTTTCACCGCCGGAGCGCTGGTGTTCACGCTGTTCGACTGGCTGATCTCGCGTAAAGGGGGAGCCGGACGCAAGCGCTCAGCCAGAGCTTCTTCAGGGAAAAGCGATGCCAAGGGCGGAGGGCTGGCTATTTTTGCCGGAACGGTACTGGATGCGATTCCTGAATCGATCATGATCGGCGCAAGTCTCATTGCGGGTCAAGGCGTTAGCGTACTGCTGGTCATTGCCATCTTCATCAGCAATATTCCCGAAGGCTTGTCCAGCACGGCTGGACTGAAGCAGGACGGCTATGGCAAAGGCAAGATTATGCTGCTGTGGCTTGGCGTACTCGCTATCTCCACACTGGCCTCAGGGGCGGGATATGCGTTCATGGATCACGCAAGCGGGTATACGGAAGCGCTGATTGCCTCTTTTGCCGGAGGAGGGATTATTGCTATGGTGTCCTCCAGCATGATGCCCGAAGCCTACGAAGAAGGGGGGCCGCTCACAGGGTTCATCGCTGCGATGGGACTGCTGTGCTCGCTGATTCTGGATCAGCTGTGAGGGTTGTCAAGCCCGCTGCAATCATGGTATAGTTCAAGACGCACCAAGCTAAAGAAGGAATCTGCGCCGCGCGCAGGAGAGGTTCGCGAACTCCCTCTATAAAAAACTAAGCTATCTTAGTAGAGCCAGGTTTTCGAAATCTCGTTCTTCTTTCCAGTTCAGGCCAGGGGCCTAGGGAAAAGAGAGGGGTTTTTTGTCATGTCAGAAGGCAGAATGCAAGAGGAAATGCAGGGGGTTACCCTGCTGGGCAACCAAGGCACACAGTACAAGTTCGGCTATGATCCGGGAATTCTGGAGGCGTTCGATAACAAGCATCCCGGCCGTGATTATTTCGTCAAATTCAACTGTCCCGAGTTCACCAGCCTGTGTCCCGTGACCGGTCAGCCGGATTTCGGGGTGATGTACATCTCGTACATTCCGGATATCCGAATGGTGGAATCGAAGTCACTGAAGCTCTATCTGTTCAGCTTCCGCAATCATGGGGATTTCCATGAGGACTGTGTCAACATTATTATGAATGATCTGATCTCGCTGATGGAGCCGCGTTATATCGAAGTGTGGGGCAAATTCACGCCGCGCGGCGGTATTTCCATCGATCCTTACTGCAACTGGGGGCGTCCGGGAACCAAATATGAGGCGATGGCCGAGCACCGGCTGATGAATCATGATCTGTATCCCGAGAAAGTGGACAACCGTTAATCCGCAGGAGCCAGCTTCGCAGAGCAATCAGGAGGAGAGATCAGTATGGTAAATAGAAAAGCATTAGTCGTCTTCAGCGGCGGCCAAGACAGCACGACCTGCCTGGCGTGGGCATTGCAGGAATTCCAGGAGGTTCAGGTGGTCACGTTCAATTATAATCAGCGCCATGCGGCCGAGATTGAAGTCGCCAAGGCGATAGCCGCAAGGTTCGGCGTGAAGCAGCATATTCTGGACCTGGGGCTGCTGAACCAGTTGGCTCCGAACGCTTTGACCCGGGAGGATATTGACATTACCGCAGGTGAAGGGGAAGAGCTGCCCAGCACTTTCGTGGATGGACGTAATCTGCTGTTCCTGTCCTTCGCGGCAATTCTGGCCAAGCAGCTCGGCTACTCCAACATTATCACCGGGGTCTGCCAGACGGACTTCAGCGGGTACCCGGACTGCCGCGATGTGTTCGTGAAGTCGCTGAATGTCACGCTTAATCTGTCCATGGATGTGGAGTTCGTCATTCATACCCCGCTGATGTGGCTGGACAAAAAGCAAACCTGGAAGCTGGCAGACGAGCTGGGCCAGTTCGATTATGTCCGGGAGCAGACCCTGACCTGCTATAACGGAATCATCGGCAGCGGCTGCGGCACCTGTCCGGCATGTCTTCTGCGTAAGCGGGGTCTGGAGCAGTATGAGGCAGAGCGTCAGGAGGCGGGACTATAATGCGGGGCGAAGTAGCCGTCTGCAAAATATTCACCTTCGACGCTGCCCATCAGCTAATCGGACACAAGGGGAAATGCAGTAATCTGCACGGGCATACTTACAGGCTGGAGGTAGTGCTGAAAGGTGTGCCGTCCGTTCAGGAAGGACAGTCGGATGAGGGGTTCGTCATCGATTTCAGCGATATTAAGGCGGCTGTGCAGGAGGCGGTGGTTGGGCGTCTGGATCATGCTTTTCTGGCGATGGGCAATGAGCCTGTGCTGGAGACGCTGAAGGCGACCGGCTCCAAGGTAGCGATGCTCTCCTTCCGCACCACTGCGGAGAATCTGTCTGCCTATATTGCCTATGAGCTGAAGCAAGCGGCGTTGCCGGTGTATTCGGTCAAGCTATGGGAGACTCCGACCTCCTGGGCTGAGGTGCTGGCAGCAGATATCCCCGAGGAGGGACCGGCTTACCGGCTGTATGGAGGCTGCGATAATGAGTAGAATCCCGGTCATTGAAATGTTCGGCCCGACAATCCAGGGGGAAGGGGCGGTCATTGGCGTCAAAACGATGTTCGTCCGCACCTACGGCTGCGACTACCGCTGCGGCTGGTGCGATTCCGCCTTCACCTGGGACGGCTCGGCTAAGGATAAAGTAACGATGCTGTCGCCGCAGGAGATTCTCGCGGGGCTGCTGGAGCTGGCGGGGGAGAATTTCAATTGTGTGACCATCTCCGGGGGCAACCCGGCGCTGATCGGGGAGGCGATGGGCGAATTCATCTCCCTCCTCCACGAGCGGGGCATCCAGGCGGCGATTGAGACGCAGGGCAGCCGTTGGCAGGACTGGTTCCTTGAGGTGGATGTGCTGACGATCAGCCCCAAGCCGCCTAGCTCCGGGATGCAGACGGACTGGGATAAGCTGGATGAGATTATGCATAGAGCCGCTGATAACGGCAAGGCTGCGCATAGCCTGAAGGTGGTTGTTTTTAACCAGGAGGATTATGAGTATGCCCGCAAGGTACATTACAGGTACCCTGAGGTCCCGCTGTTCCTGCAGCCGGGCAACGATAACGTCACGGAGGAAGGCGACATCTCAGGCCGTCTGCTGGGGCGGCTGGAATGGCTGTTCGGCCTGGTCATTGCCGATCCGCAGATGAACCGCGCACGGGTGCTGCCGCAGCTGCATGCCCTGATCTGGCATAATAAGCGGGGGAAATAGCGCGCCCGCTGCCGGGATGAATCCGAATAGAGTTACTGATGGCCGGGCTTCCGTTACAGGGGAGTTCCGGTCTTTTGCTGTAATAGAAATGGGACAGAATTGTAGCCTCCGGCCGGTTCAGTTGTACTATAATTGAACAATGATGTGGGAGAGGGAGGCAATCATTCCATGAATTCGGTAATCAGCAACATGAAGCCCATCCGGCGGTCCAAGCTGCGATTATTTGCAGGCAAGCGGTATTTCACCTGGAAAAGATACTGGAAATGGATCACAGCCAGCGGACGTCTGGCTACAGAACAGCGCAGTGAAGCTCTGCCGTATGAGGCGGCCAGTCATGCTACACCGCTGCTGCGCAAATTGCGCAATGTCGATATGCAGCTCCAGCACAACAAAATCGTGAACCTGAGGCTCGCGGTGACGAAGCTGGACGGGCTTGTCATTCAACCGGGCGAGAGCTTCTCCTATTGGCGCAGGATCGGCAAGCCCACGCGGAGAAAAGGCTACCTGGACGGAATGGTGCTCCATTATGGCGGGTTCCGTTCCGGCACAGGCGGCGGGCTCTGCCAGTTGTCCAATCTGATCTACTGGATGACGCTGCATACCCCGCTGACGGTTACCGAGCGGCACCGGCACAGCTATGATGTCTTTCCCGATGAGCAGCGGACCCAGCCTTTTGGCAGCGGGGCTACTTGTGCGTATAATTATCTGGATCTGCAGCTGCGCAATGATACACAGCACGCTTATCAGCTTAAGCTGCATCTGGATGAGACCCATCTACACGGGGAATGGCGCTGTGAGGGACAGCAGCTCTACCGTTATGAGATCTATGAAGACGGCCACCGCATCAGCCTGGAGCCGTGGGGTGGGTATATCCGGCGCAATGCGATCCGCCGCAGGGTGCTTACGCTTAGTGGGGAGCTGGCAGGTGACGAAGCAGTGGCCGAGAACCACGCACTGATGATGTATTCTCCGCTGCTGCACGGATAAATCCGGTGGAGTTGGGGTTATACCCTAGTGTAAGGAGAACAAGTATAAGGCATGGGACCCGTCAGAGGCGGATTCTGTGCCTTTTTTTTGTGCTGAATAGCAACATATAGATTCTATATTTTGAAAAAATGCTGCTTTTTTCGCCGATTTACGTTAAATTAACATAATGAGTCTTACATCCTATGAAGGGGCGTTCTGTCATGCGTACCAATAAACCGCCCGTTCCCGTGCCTCTTCTGATGGTAATCGGAATTGTGGCCATTTCGTTTTCTTCCATCTTTATTAAATGGTCCTCCGCGCCTGTATCGGTCCAAGGGATGTACCGTCTGCTGTTCACCTCGCTGCTGATGCTGCCGTTCGCCCGTCCCTATAGCGGGGCACTCTTTCAGCTGCGGCGGAAGGACTGGCTGCTGCTGGGAGTGTCCGGTGTCATGCTTGCCCTGCATTTTCTGCTGTGGATGGGTTCGCTGAATTATACCTCGGTAGCCAGCTCGACGATGATTATGGCGCTGGAGCCGTTATTCATTATGCTCGGTGCGTACATACTGTATAAAGAGCGTAATTCGGTCTTTGCTATCCTGGGGATGGCGATTGCCATCTTCGGCGTTACTTTTATCGGCTGGGGAGACATTGGCTTGTCTGCTGAGAATCTGAAGGGTGACATGCTCTCAGTTGGCGGAACCGTAGCGGTAGCCGCACATATGCTGCTTGGACAAAAGCTGGTGGCGCGTATGCCGTCCTATCTGTACAGCCTGATTGTATTTATCGCAGCGGCCGCCGTATTTGCCGTCTACAATCTCGTGACCGGCACACCGTTCTTCGATTATCCGGCCCGGGAATGGGGCATCTTCGTCCTGCTGGCGGTGGTGCCCACCGTCTTCGGCCATATCCTGTTCAACTGGCTGCTGCAATATACGTCGGCGACTACCGTCTCCATGAATATCCTGGGAGAACCTGTTGGCGCTAGTATTCTCGCATTCCTGCTGCTGGGTGAGCAGCTTAGCGGCCTGCAGTGGGCGGGCGGGGTGCTGGTCATGGCCGGGCTGGGCGTCTATCTGTATGCCGGGCGCAGGAAAGCTATGAAGCTCCGGCAGTCTCTGCCGAACGCTTCATAGCTATACGCGGACAGACCCGTGAGGCAAACTTGATTACATTTTATAGAACTTAGATAAAGGGGTAACGAAAGCAATGAATGAACCTAATCAGAATGAAACGGATGGCCTCAATAAGGAGGCGGCCCCTACCAGTGAGGAGCTGTGGAATGAGGATACCTTTGCCGCCTGGACCCGCCGGTTCGGAACCCCTGCGGAGGCTGCGGAGAAGCTGTCGAAGGACCCTGCGGGGAAGCTGTATCCGCTGAACACCTATCTCGGTGAAGTGAAGGGCCGGAGGATCATGAATCTGATGGGCTCTAACGGCATGAAGGCGGTGGCACTGGGACTGCTGGGGGCTGAGGTGACTGTAGCGGATTTCTCTGAGGCCAATGCCCGTTATGCCGGAGAACTCGCGCAGGAGGCTGGGGTGCAGCTAGAATATATAGTGTCGGATGTCCTGGAGCTGCCTGAAGCGCATCTGAACGGCTCTTTTGATACGGTTTTTGCCGAAATGGGGATTGTTCATTATTTTACGGATTTGGCTCCGTTCATGGCTACGGCCTACCGCTTGCTGGCACCGGGCGGGACGTTCGTGCTGCGGGATTTCCATCCGGTAACGACCAAGCTGATCTCCTCCAAGGGGTCGACGGCCAAGGTGCGTAAGCATAAGGTGAGCGGGGATTATTTCGATACGGCGCTTGAAGAGAAGCAGGTATCCTATTCCAAATACATGCCTTCTTCAGGAGCAGCATCGGAGGCGGACAAGCCGAATGTCGTCTACTGGCGGCGCTGGACGCTGGGCGAGCTGGTTACTGCTGCCGCAGCCAGCGGACTGGTGATTAAGGAGTTGGTGGAGGAGCCCAACCTGTCGTCGGATGTGTACGATAAGGGAATTCCCAAGACCTTCACCCTGGTTGCTGTCAAAAGATAATAAGGTTCACCATCACACGGTATCCCCGTTAGCGCAGTTACACAGGCGCTCCGGGGATACCGTTTATTTGTGCTGAATCCGCCGCCATCCCGGCAAAAGCCTGCTGGAGCGGAGACAGCGTATAGTCCTTGCGCCAAGCCAGCACAAAAGACCCGTCAGCCGGAAGGATTCCCGGCAGCTTGGCGTAGGCCAGACGGCCTGCCGATACTTCACCCTCAATCCCGGAGCGGGAGAACACGCCCACCATTCTGCCTGTGTAGAGCATCCCCTTGACTGCCTCCGGCGAGCCCAGCACCGCATGGTTCCATACCCTTACGTTATTGAGCTGTGCCCACTGGTCGGAGATTCCGCGCAGGAAGGAGGCGGCCTCATGCTGGACCCAAGGCTCGCGTGCTACGGCTTGGGCGGTCAGCTCCTGCTCCGCCGCAAAGGGATGCTCCGGCGCAAAGACCAGCACCGTCTCCTCTTCAGCAATCACTTGCGTATGGAAGGTATCGTCTTGGCCCTCTGTACTGTGCAGCACGGCGAGCTGGATCTCCCGGCTGCGCAGACGTTCCCGGATGGCGTCATCCGGCAGCACGGACAAATAGACATCGATCCCGTCATAATGCTGTGTGAATTGGGACAGCAGTTTGGGCACAAGATAACTGGCAGGGATATCGCTGGCGGTAAGCTCCAAATTCCCCGAGGCGAGCGAGGTGAACTGCTTGACCGTCCGCTCGGCCTCGGCGCTCAGCGAGACAATGCGGACCGCATATTGATACAAGGCGCGTCCGGCATCCGTCAGCAGGACCCGGCCGCTCCGGTACTGGAAGAGGGAAGCGCCAAGCTCACTCTCCAGACTTTTCATATGGAAGGAGACGGTAGGCTGCTTAAGGTTCATCTCGGCGGCTACATCCGTTACTTTTTTATATTTTTCAATGAGAACTAAGATTTGCAGCTTTACAAGGTTCATGAAGATTCCTCCGGGAGGGGGCAAAAAACCCCCTATTGTTGTTTCGATATAGATTTTATCTATTTAATTATTCAATTTATATTATAACTTTTATCCTTCGGTTTACAAACTCAGTACTTTTATCTAACGAACGGGTCCTAGAATAAGAAGAGTCAGAAGAGAAGCTGATAGACACACAATAATGCTTCCCGAGTGAGTTTTGTACGAAGCAGAAGGAACGCAGCAGACACTCACAAAACCTTTAGGAGGAAAACAAACAATGCAATTCAAAAAATCGTGGATCATGGCTTTGACTCTTACCAGCGTACTGGCACTTTCAGCATGCGGCAACAACGGGGGAAATAAGGCAACAACCAATAACGGAGGGAATACACCGGCTGCTACAAACACAGAAACCAGCAGCGGTGCGAAGCTAAGCGGTTCGGTTCTGGCGTCAGGCTCCACAGCACTTCAGCCGCTCGTAGAGCAGGTAGCTGAGAAATTCATGGATGCGAATGCAGGCGTGGACATTCAGGTTCAGGGCGGCGGCAGCGGAACGGGCTTGACTCAGGTCTCCGAGAAGCAAGTCGATATCGGGAACTCGGACGTATTCGCCGAAGAGAAGCTGAAGGATGCAGCAAAGGCGGCTGAACTGGTAGATCATCAGGTGGCGGTTGTAGCGATTGCGGCAGTAAGCAACCCGGCGGCAGGCGTAGACAGCTTGACCAAGCAGCAGCTGGTAGATATTTTCACAGGTAAAATCACGAACTGGAAAGAGGTCGGCGGTGCAGACCAGGCCATCCAGATCATCAACCGTCCGGCAAGCTCAGGTACCCGTGCTACCTTCGAGAGCTTTGCTCTTGGCACCAAGACAGAGGATCTGAAGGGTTCAATTCAAGAGGATTCCTCCGGTACGGTTAAGAAAATGATCGGCGAAACACCAGGAGCTATCGGTTATCTGGCACTGTCCTACCTGGATGATTCCGTGAAAACATTAAACTATGACGGCGTTGAGCCTTCGGTAGACAACGTAGTGGCCGGTAAATATCCGGTATGGGCTTACGAGCACATGTACACTAACGGTGAACCCAATGAGACTGTAAAAGCCTTCCTGGATTACTTCCTGACGGATGAAGTACAGACTGGCGATGTGGTAGAGCTTGGCTACATTCCGGCTTCCAAAATGCAGGTATCGCGTGATGTTGCAGGTACTGTAACACCTAAATAAGCTTCACCCGTTCGCAAGGTTAATTGATTTCAACTTTAATGTGATTAGAGGCGGATAAACTCTGCCTCTCTTTTCACTTTAGAAAGAGGGAGCATCTTGAGGGGACAACCAACAAACAAGCGGCTGGAAAAACATCATATAGAAAATTTAATCGGACGTATTTATATGTCCTTTTGCGTGCTGCTGCTCATTGTCATTATTATATCCATGGTCTATTTCGTAGCCTCCAAAGGCGTGGCCAACTTCGTGAGCGGTGAGGTCAAGGTCTCAGAATTCCTGTTCGGCACGAAGTGGTCGCCTGAAGCAGATACACCTTCCTATGGAGCCTTCCCGTTCATCTCGGGTTCCTTCCTGGTCACGCTGCTGGCCGCGCTTATCGCAAGTCCGCTCAGTATCTGCGCTGCGCTCTTCATGACAGAGATTGTGCCGGGCTGGGGTAAAAAGCTGCTGCAGCCGGTCATCGAGCTGCTGTCAGGCATTCCATCTGTTGTCTACGGGTTCGTAGGCTTAAGCGTCATTGTTCCATTTCTGCGGGATACGCTGCCCGGACAGGGCATCGGGGTGGCTGCAGGCGCGCTAGTGCTGTCGGTCATGATTCTGCCGACGATTACCAGCGTGGCTGCAGACGCGCTTGCTTCATTGCCGCAAAACTTGAAAGAATCCTCCTTTGCGCTCGGTGCCACACGCTGGCAGACGATCTCCCGGGTCATTCTCCCGACGACCTTCCCGGCGATTATGACGGGTGTAGTGCTTGGTATGGCCCGCGCCTTCGGCGAGGCTCTTGCCGTGCAGATGGTTATCGGTAACGCGCCGTTCGTGCCACACTCCCTGTTCGAGTCCGCGTCCACACTTACCAGTGTCATCACGCTGGGCATGGGGAATACAACAATGGGTTCACCGCAGAACAATGCGCTGTGGAGTATGGCGCTGGTGCTGATGCTGATGACCTTCGTATTCGTCCTGCTGGTGAGAATGCTCGAAAGGAGAAATAAAATTTGAAGCCGAGAACTGCGAATAAAATAGCCACTGTCGTTATCGTTACCTTTGCATTGCTGATCGTAGCCATCCTGGTTAGCTTACTCGGATATATCCTGATCCGCGGTTTCAATCATATTAGCTGGGACTTCCTGACCTCCGCGCCGCAAAAGATCCGCGCAGGCGGAGGCGTCGGGCCGCAGCTGTTCAACTCATTGTTCCTGCTGGTGCTGACCCTAATTATCACCGTGCCGCTGGGGCTGGGTGCCGGAATCTTCATGGCAGAGTATGCCCGTCCCGGCAAGCTGACCAACTTCATCCGTCTGGTCGTGGAGGTATTGTCGTCCTTCCCGTCGATCATCGTGGGTCTGTTCGGTCTCTTGCTGATCGTCAACACCTTCAATCTCGGGTTCTCCCTGATCTCGGGTGCGCTCGCGTTAACCTTCTTCAACCTTCCGCTGATGGTTCGTATTACGGAGCAAGCCTTCCGCACGGTACCTAAGCAGCAGAAGGAGGCAGGCTTCGCGCTCGGATTGTCCAAGTGGAAGATCGTTACCTCGGTCTTGCTCCCGGTAGCCTTGCCGACTATTATCACCGGCACGATCCTGTCGGCCGGCCGCGTGTTCGGTGAAGCGGCCGCGCTGATGTTCACGGCAGGGATGAGCAGCCCGCGCCTGGACTTCAGCAACTGGAATCCGCTTAGCCCGTCCTCGCCGCTGAACCCGTTCCGTCCGGCGGAGACGCTGGCGGTGCATATCTGGAAGGTCAACAGTGAAGGCCTGGCACCGGATGCACTTCAGATCGCAGCGGGTGCTTCAGCCGTCCTGGTGCTGACCGTATTAATCTTCAATCTGGCGGCCCGTTACTTCGGCAGATTCATCTACCGCAAGCTTACCGCATCCAAGAGAATGAGCTAAGAATAGACAAGGCAATCCGCTTTTCAAAAAGAGTCTGTAGGAGGAACTAAGATGGGAATCGCAGAGCCAGTCGTACGCGAATCATTTCAAACGGAGGATCTGAGTATTTATTATGGCACGTATGAGGCGGTGAAGGGGATCAGCCTTCCTTTTGCCCAGAATACGGTAACCGCATTGATCGGCCCTTCGGGCTGCGGGAAATCAACCTTTCTTCGTTCGCTGAACCGGATGAATGACGATATTTCCGGCTCTACGACCAAGGGCAGCATCTGGATTGACGGTGTCGATATCAATGCTACAGGCACGGATGTAATTAAGCTGCGGCAAAAGATCGGAATGGTATGGCAGAAGCCCAATCCGTTCTACAAATCGATCTACGATAATATCGCCTTCGGCCCGAAATATCATGGCATCAAGGGCAAGCAGGCGCTGGATGAAATTGTCGAGAGCAGTCTGCGCCGCGCCGCCCTGTGGGACGAGGTCAAAGACCGCTTAAAGGATTCCGCGCTGGCGTTGTCCGGCGGACAGCAGCAGCGTCTGTGTATCGCGCGGGCGCTGTCGGTCAACCCGCAGATCCTGCTGCTCGATGAGCCGGCTTCGGCCCTTGACCCGGTATCAACCGGTAAGGTGGAGGAGCTGATCAAGGAGCTGAAGGAAGAGCTGCGCATCGTGATCGTCACCCATAACATGCAGCAGGCCGCGCGGATCTCGGATTATACCGCCTACTTCTATCTCGGCTCCCTGGTGGAATACGACAAGACCGAGAAGGTCTTCACGAACCCCGAGAACCAGATGACGCAGGAGTACATTATGGGCCGGTTTGGCTGATCGGGAGACGGGCCAGCCGGGACGCGTATAGAAGGGAATAGACAAATTCGATCACACTGATCGTTCAGGACACCATCCATTGCGGGTGGTGTTTTTGGCTGTTCAGGAGATAATCGGCCGCGAGGGGGACGGACCCAATGTAATCGAAAAACCGATCACATTGCGCCAGGACGAGGGGGGCGGACCCAATGTAATCGAAAAACCGATCACATTGCGCCAGGACGAGGGGGACGGACCCAATGTAATCGAAAAACCGATCACATTGCGCGAGGGCGTGCGGACCCAATGTAATCGAAAAACCGATCACATTGCGCGGAGCGAGGAGCAGAGACTGGATGTCGCCACACCCCTGCCTAAGCCCTTCACTTTTGTATGAGTAAATATCTCTTGCAAAACTAATATAATTAGTTTATATTTTAACTAATAAGATTAGTTTTGAGGAGGGCTTTACATTGAGAGTGACACGAGAAGGCAGTTTGCATCAGCTTACGTGGCTGCCGCGTATTTTTCCAGTGAATTGCTATTTGATCGAGGAAGAACAGGAGCTTACACTTATTGACGCGGGAATGTCCTACAGTCTGCAAGGTATTCTGAGTCAGGCCGCCAAGCTCGGTAAGCCGCTGACCCGCATCATCCTGACTCATGGCCACATGGATCATGTCGGAGCGCTTGATGCCTTGAAGAAACAGGTGCCGGAGGCTAAGGTCTATATCTCGGAGCGGGATGCTGCATTGTTGGCTGGTGACCGCTCGCTCAGAGCCGGTGAGCTGCAGACTCCTATTAAGGGCAGTGTACCCGCCAAAATAGTGACCCGCCCCGACATTCTGCTGCATGAGGGCGATAGCATCGGCTCGCTGACAGCGTTCAGCACTCCCGGACATACGCCGGGGTCGATGTCTTTTCAGGACCGGCGCAGTGGAGCGCTGATCGTTGGTGATGCGTTCCAGACCTTCCGGGCCACGGCAGTGTCCGGCAAGAAGGTCGCCTGGTTTCCTTTTCCGGCTATGGCGACTTGGAGCCCCGAACAGGCCTTGGTGAGTGCTTACAGGCTGATTGATCTTGCCCCTTCTGTACTGGCGGTAGGACATGGTGATCTGCTTATAGCTCCGGTGGAGGCGATGAAGCGGGCGGCTTCGGAGGCTGAAGGACAGTTAAAGGGAGGAGAGAGAGTACATGGCTAGAGCAGGTCTGGACACGCACACGCTGGTGCTGGCTGCCGCAGAGCTGGCGGATGAATACGGGATTGAAGAAGTGACGCTGGCTGCACTTGCCGCGAAGCTGGGTGTCCGTTCCCCGTCACTCTATAATCACATCAACGGGCTTGCTGGGCTGCGTACACTGATGGCGGTATATGGCCTGGAGCAGCTGTATGAGGTCATATCGGAGGCAACGGAGGGGCTAAGCGGAGAGGCTGCAGTACATGCCATGAGTCAGGCTTACATCGGATTCACCAGAGCGCACCCGGGGCTGTACCAGACGACGCTAAAAGCACCCGAACAAGGAGACACCGCTCTGGAAGCGGCGGGAGGGAAGATCCTGTCGCTCATCATCCAGGTGATATCCGCATTCGGCTTGGAGGAGGAAGGCAATCTGCATGCCGTCCGTGGACTGCGGAGTATACTGCACGGATTCTCCACCTTGGAGCACCAGGGCGGATTTGGAATGCCGCTGGACCTGAATGTCACGCTCACCCGGCTGATTAACACCTATATTGCGGGAATCCGCTGTATGGGATCGGACGCAGACAGCGTCAAATGAAATAAAGAGCAATCTCCAAGTGAGGTTGCTCTTGTTGTCACGGCTTATTTTGCCTAACGGTGTAGCTGCAGTTTCTGCCTCCCGCTAAAATGTACTCCCCTCGCTCAATATGAACATCATCTCCTAGCACCGTTTTAAATAAATGCAGCTCATTCTTGCATAACCCGGTACATACAGCAGCAGCTTCACAGATCGGACAATGTTTCTCGATGAACAAGTGACTGCCATCCTCCTGCGTCTTAACCTCGGCCATATAACCTTCATTGGTTCGAATCTCGGCCAGCTTCTCCAATTTCTCTCTAACATCCGATGCATCGCCAAGATGCTGAAGATATTGTGCCTGCATCTTTTTATTTCGAACATCCAGCAGCTTGTCCAGCCCTTCATTGCCAAAAGCTTCTTTCATAGAATTAATGAGGCTGATGGATAAATCCGAATATCCGGTTGGAAAAAAACGATTAGCTGCTGGTGTTAATATCCACAGCTTGGTGGGCCGGCCCATGGGACGGGCCTCTTCCACATTCGTAACCAATCCCTCTTCCTTCAGTGCATTCAAATGTTGGCGAATAGCCATTCCAGACAGCGAAAAATGAGCGGAGAGGGTCATAACATCCATGCCCCCACGCTCCTTTAACAGATCAATGATCGCTCTTCGGGTACGGGTGGAGACATCCTTTTTGATTTCATTCCGGCTCATGGTGCACCTCCTTTTTGCAGCAACTGAATTCACATCACTCCCTACATTTTAAACAAAAATGTTGACAAAGTCAAAGCCGGACTGTAGCCTAGACTTTATAAACAAAAATGTTTACTAAGTATCCGGATACGATGTATACATACCAATTTCCTTGGAGGTCACCATTCATGTCGTCTAATCATCAAAGTATTTTCAGCCCGCGTTATTTTGCACTATCCATAGGGATTATCCTGTCCGTGATGGCCGTTGGATTCGAAGGTCTATCCGTAACTACCATTGCTCCTTCGATTGCCGGAGACTTGAACGGGCTTAGCCTGTTCGGATGGATATTCAGTACGTACCTGCTTGCGCAGATTATCGGAACGCTGGTCGTCGGTCGAATCATAGATAAAAGAGGACCTGCAGCACCATTCACTTATGCACTTCTGTTGTTTATCGCAGGATTGGTCGCTGCCGCAACAGCAGGCGATATGTATATCATGATAGGATCACGGGCCCTGCAGGGTTTGGGTGCCGGAGCTATGATGACTTGTGTGTATACAGCCATATCCTTAAGTTACCCGGATGAGTTACGTGCCAAGATCCTTGGAGCCTTTGGTACAGCCTATGTCCTTCCGTCCATGCTCGGTCCATATGTAGCAGGTCTTATAGCAGACCAGTGGTCCTGGCGGTTTGTTTTCTGGGGGATTTTACCTGTGCTGGTTGTTTCAGCAGTGCTTAGTTTACCTGCGTTCAGGAAATTGAAAGTGCAGCAGACGGGAGAGGCTAGCGGATCTTCATCCACTTGGATGGCGTTACTCTTAACGATGGGTACAGGTCTTTTCCTGGTTGGTCTAGGTATGCTTCCGGGCACGATGGGATTTGTATTCGTCATGATTGGCCTCGTAGGTATGATATTTCCGCTCCGTCAATTGCTGCCGAAGGGAACGCTTACGCTGCGAAGAGGGATGCCGGCGATTCTGGCTACACGCGGGTTGTTCTTCGCTGCCTATACCAGCACACAGAATTTCCTGGTATTGGCTCTAATTAATGTGAAAGGAATTACACCTTCTCAGGCCGGTTTAATCGTAGCGAGTGCTGCATTAAGCTGGTGTATCATTGCGTATCTGCAAGGACGATGGGATGCGGCAGATCAGGGCCGTGGACGTCATATGAGAATTATTCTTGGGGTATTGCTGCTTGCCATCGGGATTGCCATCGTATTTTGGATACCGGTTGTGTCCGTTACCGTTGCAGTTATGGGTCAGATCATCGCAGGAGTTGGTATTGGATTGGCGCATCCGATTAGCGGTGTTGTAGCCTTTTCCCAAACAGGGGAAGGCGGCGTGGGCCAAACCTCGGCAAATCTGCAATTCGCGGATTCTTTTACACCCGGCGTAGTTATCGGGATTGGCGGTTCCATCCTCGTCGTGTGTCAGGCTGGCGGAATGTCACTGCAATCCGGCTTAATTGCAGCCATGGGCTTCCATCTCTTGTTGATCGTTATTAGCATCATTGCCAGCACCCGGATCTCACAGCCATCCATCAAGAATGCTGATCCTAAGAAAGAGGGTGTGCCTGTCATTGTCCAATGAGGATAGGGAGAAACTTCTTATAGCCTTTGACATCATCGGGTCTAAATGGACGATCCACATCTTATTCACTCTTTCTTACGGTCCGAAGAAATTTAGTGAAATCAACCGGAGTATCCCTTCCATTACGCAAAGAATCCTTTCCCAGCGTTTAAAGGAGCTTCAACATCATAATCTGGTCAAGAGAACCAGTCCGCAGCGCCCTACAAAAACCATGTATGAACTTACACCAAAAGGAGCGGCTCTTGCTACGTTCATACCTTGTTTAATGGACTGGGGTAGCCAAAACTAAATTAAGCTTGTAAACGAGGAGGAATGAAGATGAACATTGAGGTCAGTGAGATCGCAGCAGAGAAAATCGCCCAAATCTTGTTAACCGCTGATACCCGGCACTCTTTTCTTAGAGTAGGTGTTGAAGAAGGGGGATGCAGCGGATTATCTTATACCCTTGTCTTGGATGAGCAGCAGACAGAGGAGGATATGGTATTCCATAAAGATAAGTTCAGTATAGTTGTTCACACGAAGAGTATTCCATATATTGACGGTCTTGAAATTGACTATGAACAAAGCGGAATGATAGGCGGATTCACCATGAATAACCCTAATGCCAAAGCCTCATGTGGATGCGGGGCCAGTTTTCGGATGGCTAACTATCGGGGGGAAGTTAAAAAATGTGATTAACCTGGGGAAAGGAGAGAACAGGGATGATATCATTTGAAGTAACGGAACAAGCTATTGATTCTTTTAAGGATGAATGGGGTTTGACAGAGGCCCAATATGTAAGAATTTATGCAAAATATGCAGGTGGCGGCTCAGATGCTTTTACGATTGGCCTAAATGCAAGTGCTACACCGATCGATCCGGCATTGGTTCAATCTATCGGAGGCTTTCATTTCTTTGTTGAAAAAACAGATGCCTGGATTTTACAGGATGAACATTTTCAGATTGGCTGTAATGAAAATGGTATATTTTTAAACAAAATCTCCTAATGAGCATATGCAGGAAGTGAATTTGCTCATTTATAATGATAAGCTTAATTTGGTGTACAAGCCAGATTGACTTAGGAGGCTGAATTACGTGGGCGAAGCAGGTAAGCAAGAGAATGTAACCACCTATGAAGAGATGGCTGAGGTAGTCGCCCGACTGGGGATTGTGCCGCTGGCACCCCTGATCCCGGAGCATCCGTCTGTGAACGGGCTGACGCTGGCGGAGAATTGGCATACCGATACAGAGCTGGACCCCTGGCGCTGGCGGGTCAGATTTCCCGGAGAAGGCTTAGCCGGCTATGGAAAATTCATCAAGAAAAAAGCCGTGCTCGTATCCCGCGAGTGGCTTCCGGCTTACTTGGCAGCGTCCGGGCCTCAGCAGTCTCTGGAAGAGCGGTATCAGAGCGGCCTGGCCACGAGAGAAGCGCTGACTCTGCTGGAGATTATCCGGGCGGATGAGGGAATTGAGACACGCCAGCTGCGGTCAATGGCTGATATGAAGGCCAAGGAGAAGAAGACGGCGTTTGACAATGCGGTAACGGAGCTGCAAGGGTCTATGGATATCGTAATCTCCGGCGTGAAGCAGCGGGTGAATGCGGACGGAGAGCCGAATGGCTGGAACAGCACCTCTTTTGAAACTTCGGGGCACTGGATGCATGAAGCGGGCATTCCGCCGTTTGAGGGATCGAGAGAAGAGGCGATAGCCTGGTTGCGCTCGCGAATGGAAGACGCGTGGGCACCGGAGGCAGTTGCCTGGATCAATAAGGCTCTGGGCTGGAAATAGACAAAGAACGGTAGTCCTTCATATGAAAAGGGCTGCCGTTTTTGGCGTTTTGACAGGGGAGACAAATAAAAACGGCTAATCTCATTCCCGCAGGAGACCGGCCGTAAGCGCTTACGAATATGTGATTGTCCTACGTATCTTGTGTATATTGCAGCCTTACAGCATAGGGCCAAGGTAGGCAACCAGGAAGTACAGGAATCCGAACAGCAGCATGATGTAGGCGGTGTACTTGATAGCGTCGGAGGCAACGATACTTAAGTCTTTGGGAGCCTGGACTTCCAGACGTTCTGTTTCCATAGAATCCGTGTTGTCATGAGTGAAAGTTTCTTTCATCAGAATTCCCTCCTTAGATTATTCATGGACTAAAACATTCCTCTTTTGGAACTGTAAACACTATCTATAATTGTATTGTGACATATTTGTGAACTAATTTCAACAATATTGTGAAAATTCTTTGACTGAATGTTCACATTTGGGCTGTTTGAGTTGCTTTGACCCACTTAACTTCACCTTCGGTTGCACTTTATACAATAGATGAGCGCTATTTTCGCCGAAAAAATGAATCTCTTGCACTTTATACACTAGAATTTTGAGAAAACGGGGGTTTTGAGCTGAAATCCAGAAATCTGTTGTACGAAATACAGCAGAAGGTGTTTTAACCGTAGTTTCCGTGAAATCTATTGCAGAAAGTGCAATCAGCCACTTTGTCACTCATTAAATCTCATAGCACTCTCATCGCATAGCATTCTTAGGGGAAAAGTCCCCTGGTAAAAACAAAGACCCCGCCACTCCTCAAGAGGAAATAGCGGGGTCCCGTTCATAGTATAAATATTAAGCTTAGGCCCAATCTCCATTACGGAAGATCGGGTCGGTGGAGCCGTCATCGGCAATTCCGTCGATATTCATCTCCGGGGAGCCCATCATGAAGTCCACATGGGTGAGGCTTTGGTTCATGCCCATGTCCACCAGCTGTTCCTTGGTCATGTTAATGCCGTCCTGCAGGGTGAAGGCATAGGAAGCGCCAAGTGCCAGATGACAGGAAGCATTCTCGTCATACAGGGTGGTGTAGTAGAGAATGCCGCTCTCCGAGATTGGGGAGTGGAAGGGTACAAGCGCCACTTCACCGAAGTAGGCGGCACCTTCATCCATGGCCAGCAGGGAAGCGAGGGCTTCCTGGCCCACTTCAGCGGTGAAGTCTGTAACTTTACCATTCTCCAGCGTCAGGCTGAAGCGGTCGATGATGTTGCCGCCATAGCTGAGCGGCTTCGTGCTGCGGACCGTGCCGTTCGCACCCGTCTTCAGCGGAGCAGTGAATACTTCCTCGGTCGGAATGTTCGCGAGGAAGGACATGCCGCGGCTGTTCACCGCACCGGCCTGACACCAGATATGGCCTTCAGGCAATTCGATCGTCAGATCGGTGCCCGGAGCCGTGTAGTGCAGCTTGCGGTATTTCTTCGCGTTTAACAGCTCACAGCGCTGCTTCAGACCGGCCAGATGGATACTCCAGGCCTGCACCGGATTCTCCTGGTCTGCGCGCACGGCCTTGAAGATGGCGTCCCAGAGCAGTTCGATCTGCTGCTCAGGTGCAGCGTCCGGGAACACCTTCGCGGCCCAAGAGGCGGATGGGAAGGCGAGGCCGGTCCAGCTGACCTGGTTAGCCATCAGCATCTCGCGGTACGGAGCCATAGCTTGGCCGGCAGTCTTCTGATGGTCCGCAATGCGGCTTGCATCTACTCCGTTCAGCAAGTCCGGATTCGCGGAGATGATTGTCAGGAATGCCGCTCCGCCCCGTGCCAGATCCTCCAGCTCATCGGCCTGCCACTTCGGCGGCTCCAGGAAGCTCTCGGACGGCGCCAGATCATAGCGGGTACGGGTGACGAATTCATCGGAATAGTTAACCTTGACGAGCTTCGCACCTGCTTCATAGGCCTGACGTACAATCAGGCGGACCAGTGCAGCCGATACGATATCCGCATTCACGACAAGGGTCTGGCCGGGTTGAATATTAACGCCGATCTTTACAGCGAGCAGTGCGTAATTCTCCAGCTTTTGGTTGAAATCCAGCAATAGCTTCAGCTCCATTCATCATCTAATGAAATGCAATAACTTATAAGGGGTCTAGAAGGCCCAGTTGCCCTTCTTGAAGACCGGCTCACGCGCACCGTCAGCGGTAATTCCGTAGATATCCATCTCGGCTGAGCCAATCATGAAATCGACATGGGTTACACTGTTGTTGAGGCCGCGGGCGGTTAGTTCATCCTGGTTCATTTCCTTGCCGCCTTCCAGACAGAAGGCATAGGCGGTGCCAATAGCCAGATGGTTAGAGGCATTCTCGTCGAACAAGGTATTGAAGTAGAGAATTCCTGATTCCGAGATCGGCGACTGATGCGGCACAAGTGCGACTTCCCCCAGATACTTGGCGCCTTCATCCAGGCTGATCAGATATTCAAGGGCTTCCTGGCCCTGCTCAGCGCTCACACTGGTAATCCGGCCCTGTTCAAAAGTGATCGAGAAGCCGTCAATTATATTCCCGCCGTAGCTGAGAGGCTTCGTGCTGCGGACCGTACCGTTAACGCCGGTTTTCAGCGGAGCTGTGAACACTTCTTCCGTTGGCATGTTGGCGACAAAAGAATGACCTTTGGCATTTATGCTGTCCCCTTGCGCCCATAAATGGCCTTCAGGCAGCTCGATGCTAAGGTCAGTTCCAGGTGCTATGTAATGCAGGCTGGCGTACTTCTTCGCGTTAAGAACATTAGCCTTCGACTCAAGCGTGTCGAGATGCTCCTGCCAGGCGGTAACGGGGTCCTCACGGTCCAGACGGACAGTATGGAAGATGGCTTCCCACAGCTTGTCTACACGCTGGTCAGCAAGAATTTCAGGGAACACCTTGTCTGCCCAAGGCTGGGAAGGAATCGCTACAATGCTCCAGCTAACCTTGTCGGACATCTGCAATTCACGGTATTTCGTAAGCGCTGCGCCCCGGGTCTTCTGGAAGTTCGCAATCCGCTCAGGCTCAATGCCTTTGAGGGCATCCGGGTTCTCGGCAATGACCGACAGGAAGGCGGCACCATTCTCTGCAAGCTCAGTCATTTCACCGGCAAACCAGGTTGGGGCTTTGGTGAATACTTCGGGCGACGCATGCTCGAACTGCTGGCGGGTGATGAACTCGTCACTCCAGTTCACCTTAACCTGGCTGGCGCCGATGGCATACGCCTTGGCCGTAATCAGGCGGACGAACTCAGCCGCAGTGATCGGTGCGTTCACGACCAGGATTTGTCCCGGCTGAACATTCACACCGATTTGAACCGCCAAATCAGCATATTTACTTAGCTTGTCCTGAAGCTCTGTTTCAGTCATTGACATTTCCTCCATTACCATTATTTTTAGCTCTATATAAGCATTGTACTAAATTATTAACCGCCGGATGAAAAAAGTCAATTACAGCGCAAAAGGAAAGAGAAATGCTGACATATCAATGTTATACTGAATATTGTGGGCATGATCAGATGAAAGGAAGGAAAGAGGATGAACCTGGAAATCACCAAAGCAGAAATGAAACGCGTAGAGGATAGAAGTTTTGTAGGGAGAACGGTATTTACATTAGAGAATCACCGTTCCCCTTATGAGATTACTTTCTACAGTTCCCGTGGAACCGAATGGGATTACAGCCTGAGCTTCGCCGGGGAGCCGGGGAGTGAGGAGCAGTTCCTGGAAGTGGATGCGCTGCTGGAGAATGACGATGATCTGTATAATCAGTTGCTGGATGCAGCGCTGGATACCCAAGAGATCCCGGAAGAGGAAGCTTAAGCTTACTTGCGGATATAACAATGCGACCCCCGTCCCGGCTGATTGCCTTGGACGGGCAGGGTCGCATTTTTAATAGTAGAGGAGATTATGATTTTCTTCTGTTACGTATAAGTGGCGTGCAGGCGTGTGGCCCGAATGTATGCGGAAAACAGCATACATTCTGCTGGCGCGAAGGTAATCTCATTCACCCGTATGGGTGATTTTGTTCTTAATAGTCGCTGCCCTTAGCCGATGGTGATATTGCCTTCCGGATAACGGTATAACTCTTTGCTGTTCTTCGGCTTAAGCGCATAGGCCAGAGTAAGCGGTCCGGTCCGGCCCACGAACATAAGAATGATTACCAGCACCTTGCCGGTCGTGGTCAGCTCTGTGGTCAGTCCCATAGTGATGCCTGAAGTGCCGAAAGCGGACACCGCCTCGAACAATACGCTCAGGAAATCTGCGCTCTCTGTGACTGACAGCAGCATGGTGGAGATGACCACCAGCATTAGGGAGAGCAGGGTCATGGTAATAGCCCTGTATACATTCTCCTTCGAGATCCGGTGGCGGAACATGACGATATCCTCTTTGCCCCTTAGTTTGGCGTAGGCGGTGCTGGCCAGAATGGCAAAGGTGGTAATCTTGATTCCGCCGCCGGTAGAGCCGGGAGCCGCCCCGATGAACATCAGCAGAATCATTAGGAATTGGGTGGATTCCCGCAGCAGCGGAATCTCAATGGTTGTCACCCCGCCGGAACGGGGCGTAATAGCTTGCAGGAAGGAGGCCATAATCTTGCCTCCGGCATGCAGCGGCTTCAGTGTAGCGTTCAGCTCCAGCCAGAAGAAGACAACAGCTCCGACCAGAATCAGCACTGCTGAAGTTGCGAGCACGACCTTCGAATGTAGTGTCAGCCGCTTGCGCTTGGGATAATCGATCACATCGGACAATACAATGAAGCCGATACCGCCGAGGAAAATCAGCAGCATGGAGGTAATATTCACAATAGGATCTTCCACATAGCGTGTTAAACCGCTGAATGGCCCGTGAACGTCGCCGAACAGATCGAAGCCCGCATTGTTGAAGATGGAGATGCTATGGAAAAGTCCATAATAAGCTGCTTTGCCTATCGGCATATCCACTACAAATCTGGCAGCCAGCAGAATGGCCCCGGTTAATTGAATCACCAGGGAATAGATGAGAACCCGGCGGATCAGCTTCACGATCCCCTGCATGGAATTCTGGTTCATGGATTCCTGCAGCAAGAGGCGTTCCTTCAATGAGATTCGTTTGTTCAGCACCAGCGTAATCAGCGTAGCCATCGTTACGAATCCAAGACCGCCGAACTGGAACAGCACCAGCAGCACGATCTGTCCAAAGGTCGAGAGCTGCGTACCCGTATCGATGACGGCAAGTCCGGTTACACAGGTCGCAGAGGTCGCCATGAACAGCGCATCAATGAACGAGATTCTTCCGCCCGTAGAAGCGGCAGGCAGGGACAGCAGCAGGGTTCCGGCAGCAATCAGCAGCACGAAGCCGAGCGATAGTATTTTGGGCGGCGTCAGCTTCAAATGCCCAAAGAAAAGGTTAGCCAAGTTCATTCTCCTGACAATAGGGATAGGATCTGACAAGATTATAGCATAACTTATATTCTCATCCCTAAACAGGCAGGAAATTGACATATTTTATCGAAATCATTAAAGGCTGTAGGATTCAACAACTTGCACTCTATGAGGAGGCTATACTGCTGTGACAAGTCCGATACGCAATCAGATTGGCGCTGTCTTCATCCCGGTTAGTGATATCGAAAGGTCCAAGAACTGGTATTGCAGTCTGCTCGGACTGCCGCTTGACGGTGAAGTATTATTCGGGCATCTGTATGAGGTGCCGATGCAGGGGCCGGGGATCGTACTGGACAGCAAAATATTCACAGCCGAAGCCGTGCTGAAGGTGCCGTCCTTCCATCTGCTTACCGATGATATTGATGCCGCCTATGATTATGTCAAAGCCAGCGGGGCAGAGATCCTTACGGATATTGAGAATGACCACTGGTTTAACTTCAAGGACCCTGACGGAAACGTGTTAATGATCTGCCGTTATATCAATTAATTAATGAGATTAATTATAAAGGTTAATCTCATTAATTATTGTTAAGGGGAGGATTATAGATGATAAGAGAAGCACGGGCGGAGGACGCTGCCGGCATAGAGGGCTTATACCGGATTCTGCTGCCGGATTCCAGCGATATTCATGTGTCCCCCCAAAGAATAAGTCAAATTGCCGATAATCCGGACAGTCTGCTGTTTGTCTATGTAGAGGGCGGGGAAGTTGCCGGTACGGTTCATCTGCATCTGTGTATGGATGCGCTTAGCGGTGACCGTCCGTTCGCGGTGATAGAGCGTTTTGTCATCATCGAGAAGCTTCGGGGCAAGGGAATAGGAGCCTCCATGCTGCGGTTCGCAGAAGAGGCTGCCGCAGCCAGAGGTGCACTTAAGGTGATGCTGTCAAGCAAGAGCATCCGTAAGGATGCTCACCGGTTCTATGAGCGTCTGGGGTACGACGGAGAGGGAAGCAAGCTTTTCTAAAAATACATATCGCTTCAACCTCCAGGAGGAACTGAACGGAAATCGCCCACTTCAAGGGCATCCGGTGAATTCAGGGGCAGGAGTACCCCTCATTTGCTTAATGTAATCGGTTTTTCGATTACATTCGGCTTAGGTGGCGCACCCGGTCCAATTGTAATCGGTTTTTCGATTACATTCGGCCTACGTGGTGCCCCCGGTCCAAATGTAATCGGTTTTTTGATTACATTGGGCCTACGTGGTGCCCCCGGTCCAAATGTAATCGGTTTTTCGATTACATTCGGCCTACGTGGCGCCCCCGATCCAAATGTAATCGGTTTTTCGATTACATTCGGCCAACGCGGCGCCCCCGGTCTCTGTGCCTCCCTTATCCACAAAAGAAAGAAACTATAATTTCCTAAAATAAGAAAAAAGGCGCTCCCCGATAACTCACGGGAAGCGCCTTTTCCTTTACAGCATATGGTTACTCGCTGCGTACAGCAGAATCTTCAGAGACCGGAAGATCAATCAGGATCTCCACCTTGCAGATACGGTGGCGGTTCATCTCGCGGACGGTCAGGGTGACATGCTCATAAGTGAGGCTTTTGCCGACCACAGGTTCTTCCAGATGACTGTACAGCCATCCGCCGATGGTAGTGACTTCCTCATCGTGGAAATCAAGCTTGGTGAGGTCCTTAATCTCCAGGAGAGACACGTTGCCGTCAAACAGATAATGAGTCTCGCTCAGCTTCTCGACATTTCTGCGTTCATCCCCGTCGAACTCATCGCGGATCTCGCCGACGATTTCTTCCAGAATGTCCTCAATCGTAATCAGACCGGAGGTACCGCCGTATTCATCCAGCAGCAGGGCGATATGCACACGCTCCTTCTGCATACGGGTCAGCAGGGTCTTCACCGGTGTAACCTCAGATACGGTAAGAATCGGAAGAATCAGGCTTTTGAAATCAAAATCCGGGTTGTTGTCATATTGCAGGTACAGCTGCTTGGTGTTGATCATGCCGATGATATTGTCTTTGCTGCCGTCGGCCACAGGGAAACGCGTATATTGCTCCTTGCGGATAATCGCGATATTCTCCTGCAGCGAATGGTCAGTGAACAGGCAGACCATGTCTGTCCGGGGAACCATAATCTCCTTGGCGAGCATCTCATCAAAGGTGAAAATACGGTTAACATAACCATATTCCGCTTTGTTGATTTTGCCGCTCTCATAGCTCTCGGACAGGATCAGGCGGATTTCGTCTTCGCTGTGCGCGTCACCGTGTTCACTGGCAGGCTTCATGCCGAACATACGAACGAGCAGGTTGGCGGAACCGTTCATGAACCAAATCAAAGGGTACAATATTCTGTAGA
This sequence comes from Paenibacillus sp. FSL H8-0122, assembly GCF_038005345.1. Taxonomy (NCBI): domain Bacteria; kingdom Bacillati; phylum Bacillota; class Bacilli; order Caryophanales; family Paenibacillaceae; genus Paenibacillus; species Paenibacillus sp. FSL H8-0122. Next base: position 2,597,202 of record NZ_JBBOTB010000001.1, read on the forward strand.
ACCAAATAATCAGCGGTGCGGTAATCTGACCAATTTTCTCCGGAATATTAATAGCGGCGGTCTTCGGTGCAAGCTCTCCGACCACGACGTGGAGGAAGGTGGCGATAATGAAGGCCAATGCAAAAGCAATGGGCTTACTAACGTTGTGACTCACACCAGCCAGATCAAACAATGGAATGAGCAGCTGCTCAAAAGCAGGCTCTGCCAATGCCCCAATCCCGAGTGCAGTAATCGTGATACCGAGCTGGCAGGCGGACAAATATCCGTCCAGGTTAGCGGCTACCCGCTGTACTGCCAGTGCGTTCTTCTTGCCGTCCAGCACCATTTGGCTGACCTGGCTTCCCCGTAATCTCACTACTGCAAACTCCGTCGCTACAAAAAATGCGGTTAAAATAATCAAAATTGCCACGAGCGTCAAACTAAGTCCTATACCCATATAATCTTTACCATCCCTTTCGTCCCTAAAATAGGTTATACTCATATTATGAGTTCATATGAACCTATTGTACGAACTTTTCATTGAAATATCAAATGGTGGAGGGTTGCCAGCTATGGAAGCTTTTACACTTAGCCGGATAGAGATGTCCGGACTATTACTGTCTCTAGGGCCAAACTCGGAGCGGAAGCCGCTCCATATTCTGCAGGAAGCCTGGACCAAGTTCCACCGTGACGAGGTGCGGGAGGGGACAAGCCTGCCCGCTTTTCTGTCTACGGATATCCCCCCGATTCTGCAAAAGCTGATCAAAGGCGGCGGCGTCAAAGGGCTGTCCCTGGGTGAAATTGCTTCGCTTGGCGGTCTGATTGAGTATTCCACTTTATCCGTCTCTGCTATGCAGAATTGGGTGAAGCGCGATTTCAAGGAATATCTCGGGTCCCCGCGTGAAGGGAAGAAGTACTCCATTAATCAGGCGGCTATTCTATTTATAATAGATGATCTGAAGGCTGCGCTTGATTTCGAGAGCATCAGACAGCTCTTCCGTATGCTGTTCCTGGCGCCTGAGCGTGATGACGATGATCTGGTGGAGCCGGCACAGCTGTATCACGGGTATGCCGAGCTGTTCGAGGAGATTAAGACCCGTTCCCCGCTTCCGGCGCAAGGACAGGCTCTAACCGGAAATCCGAAGGAATACCTGTGGAAATCGGATAGCGCCATCAAGTCCGCCATGGACAGAATGATGAAGCGGCTCAGCCACCTGAGCAGAGGGCAGCGGGATGCGGTGCAGAATATGCTGCTGATCGCTGCGATCTCGGTGCAGACCTGTTATTTTCAGGCGATGGCCCGGCAATATTTCAATGCGGTGTTATTCCTTGATTTTTGAATCATCCGCTTCTAGAATGTGTAAGTGATACTAATCAGGAATTATTGGATTAGCCGGAATCAGGGGAGAGGGGCCTTAAGTCATGTGGAATCAAATGTCGCTGCTGCAGAATCGGAAGCAGCGGAAGCTGCTCTTCAGTGCAGGTCTAAGCTGGATGTTCGACGCAATGGACGTAGGGATGATCTCGTTCGTCGTGGCTGCATTAGCCAAGGAATGGTCGCTGGGACCGGAAAAGATCGGCTATTTAACCAGCATTAACTCGGTAGGGATGGCGGTCGGTGCAGCCGCAGCCGGAATTATGGCGGACCGCTTCGGCCGCAAATCGGTGCTGCTCTGGACGCTGCTGATCTTCTCGATTGCAAGCGGACTGTCGGCATTCGCCGCAGGTTATGCAGTATTATGTGTGCTGCGCTTCATTGCCGGCTTCGGGCTGGGCGGAGAGCTGCCGGTGGCTTCTACGCTGGTATCCGAGAGCATGCCGGTCAAGGAACGAGGCCGTGCTGTTGTGCTGCTTGAGAGCTTCTGGGCGGTGGGCTGGATTCTGTCGGCGCTGATTGCTTACTTCGTCATTCCGGATTACGGCTGGCGGATCGCCTTCGCCATCGGGGCGGTACCGGCGCTATATGCGCTCTATCTGCGCAGGGCAATCGATGACTCACCGAAGTTCGCGGAGATCAAGAAAGCACCTCCAGTGCCCTTGAAGAAGCGTGTAGCGGCAGTCTGGTCGGCAGAGTACCGCCGCTCGACCATCATGCTGTGGATTCTGTGGTTCACCGTGGTCTTCTCTTATTATGGCATGTTCCTGTGGCTGCCGACGGTAATGGTGCTGAAGGGCTTCAGTCTGGTCAAAAGCTTCGAGTATGTGCTGATCATGACACTCGCCCAGCTGCCGGGGTACTTCACCGCCGCTTATTTCATCGAGAAATACGGCCGCAAGTTCGTACTGGTCATCTACCTGCTGCTGACAGCCGTTAGCGCTGCCTGGTTCGGGAATTCCACGACCGAGGGCATGCTGATGGCTGCCGGAATCTGCCTGTCGTTCTTCAACCTGGGAGCCTGGGGCGGGATGTATGCTTACACGCCTGAGCTGTATCCGACAAAGATCCGTTCCACAGGCGCCGGACTCGCCACCTCCTTTGGACGGATTGGCGGCATTATTGCCCCAACACTGGTTGGCCTGTTGGTCGGCAAGGCGGTCGGGATCGGCTCCATCTTCATGATCTTCTTCGTCACGATTGTAATCGGCGCTCTGGCGGTCCTGTTTCTGGGGAAAGAAACGAAGGGACTGGAGCTAGAGTAGACTGCTTACGGAATAGATTCATACTTAACAGAACTAACCAGGATTAACAGGCCAGCCGGAAGATTCCGGCTGGCTTTTGTCTTACTTATTTGATATAACCCCTTACTTTTCTGGATTTACCCTATGCAGGGCGTTCCGTATAATCATTCATGTAACCGCTTACTTCACAAATTCGAGGAGGCAACAGATGACAATCAAGGGGACCAAAGGACTTGTACTGCTTCTAAGCTCCATATTGCTGATGACTACGGCTGCATGCTCATCCGGCGGATCGAATGCACCGGACGGCGCTAAGGCTTCTTCCAAGACAGAGGGTTCGGCACCTGCAATTGAGCTGCGTATGACCTGGTGGGGCTCGCAGACACGCCACGATCTGACCACCAAGATGATCAAGCGCTTCGAGGAGAAGAATCCGGGCATCACGATTAAGCCGGAATATTCCGGCTGGGACGGCTATTTCGATAAGCTGTCTACCCAGGTGGCAGGCTCGAATGCTCCGGATATCATTCAGATGGACTATGCGTTTCTGTCCGATTATGCCAAGCGCGGCACCTTGCTTGACCTGACGCCTTATACCCGGGATGGAACGCTGCGGACGGAGGACCATGACAGCAGCATGCTCTCGGCAGGAAGCATTGACGGCAAATTGTACGCCGTTACGCTTGGAGTGAACGCTCCAGGCGTTGTCTATAATGCTTCCGTGCTTCAGGAGCTGGGAATTGCGGAGCCGCAGGAGTCATGGACGTGGAAGGATTTTGCGGAGATGGCGAATACGATTGCTAAGAAGAAAGGCAACGGCTACTATGGTACGCCGGATATTTCGGGCACTACGAACATCTTCGAGGTATTCGTGCGCCAGAACGGGAGCGGCCTGTTCGCCGGGAATAAGCTCGGGGTCTCCCGGGAGGTCATCCATGAATGGTTCAATTACTGGCAGGAGCTGCGGGACAGCGGCGGCGCTACAACGGCAGAAGTAACTGCCGCGATGACGAATGCTCTGGAGACCCGGCCGCTGTCCGTTGGCCAGTCTGCCCTTGATTTTGCCTGGTCCAACCAGCTGATTACCTATCAGAATGTGCTGAAGGATCAGAGCCAGAAGCTGAAGATGCAGGTGATTCCGCATATGGAAGGGGAGCAGAAGATCGGCGAATATCTGAAGCCCGGCCAGTTCATCTCCGGGAATGCCAAGACCAAGTATCCCAAGGAGGTGGCGAAGCTGATCGACTTCATGGTCAATGATCCGGAAGGCACCGCTATTCTGGGGGCTGAACGGGGAGTGCCGGTCAATTCCGCAGTGCGGGAGCAGCTGAAGCCGTCGCTTACCGCCGAGGAGCAGTTAATCTTTGATTTTATCGATGTGGTCTCCAAGCATTCCAGTGATATTGACCCGCCTTACCCGCAGGGCTTCTCGGAGATTGATAAGAACTTCAAGAGCGCCAGCGAGCAGATCTCCTTCGGTCAGGCCGGCATTCCGCAGGTAAGCGAGCAGTTCATCTCCGGTTCTAACGCCATACTGGACAAGGCCAAATAAATACAGAGGAGCGAGAGAGCCATTGAGTGCAGATCTGATGACAGTAGATAGACCAGCAGGCATGAAGCGGCGTAAAACAAAGCTGCGCTACAATCAGAACGGGATTGCCCTCCTGTTCCTGTCGCCCTGGCTGCTGGGGCTGGTGTGCCTGACCCTGGGGCCGATGGCGGCCTCACTCTATTTTTCTTTTACAGATTACAGTATTCTGGAGAGCTCCAGATGGATCGGATTGGATAACTTCACCACCATGCTCACTGCAGATCCGTTATTTGTTCAGTCGCTTAAGGTGACATTTATCTTCGTATTCGTGTCGGTGCCGCTGAAGCTGATGTTTGCCCTGGCGGTCGCCCTGCTTCTTAACAAAGGGATACGGGGCTTAGGCATCTACCGGACGGTCTATTATATCCCTACGCTGCTCGGAGGCAGTGTCGCTATTGCGATGCTGTGGCGCAAGATGCTCGGCGGCGATGGGCTGCTGAATCAGCTACTGGCCATGGCGGGGATACAGGCGCCTGACTGGGTATCGAATCCCAAATACTCGCTGTATTCGCTTATCCTGCTGTCGGTATGGCAATTCGGCTCGTCGATGATCATCTTCCTGTCCGGGCTGAAGCAGGTGCCGCCGGAATATTATGACGCCTCATCGGTGGACGGTGCAGGTAAAGTAGGGCAGTTTCTGCATATTACGCTGCCGGTGCTGTCTCCGGTTATCTTTTTCAATGTCATCATGCAGACGATCACCGCCTTCCAGTCGTTCACCCAAGCGTTCATTATCAGTAACGGCAGCGGGGGACCGGTGAATTCCACCCTGATGTATTCCCTGTACTTGTACAAGAAGGGCTTCTCCTTCTTCCAGATGGGCTATGCCTCGGCGATGGCCTGGGTCCTGGTGCTGCTGATCGGGATATTCACACTCCTGCTATTCGGCAGCAGCAAGCTGTGGGTGCATTATGAAGATGGGGGGAAATAAGCTATGGATACAGGCAGCGCATCGAAAAGTGCCATATGGCTCAAGCACTTCATCATCTGTCTGATCGCCTTTGTCATGCTGTACCCGGTGCTGTGGCTGGTAGGCAGCTCGTTCAAGCCGGCGAATATGATTTTCTCGGAAATCTGGTTCTGGCCCCGGCAGTGGAATTTCCATAATTATGTCAGCGGCTGGTTTGGCTTCCAGGGCAGCTCCTTCGCCCGGTTTCTGCAAAACTCGGCTCTGGTCTCTCTGGGGGCAGTGCTCGGCAATGTGATCACCTGCTCCATGGCGGCTTATGCGTTCGCGCGGCTGAATTTCCGGTTCAAGGCACTGGGCTTCGCGCTGATGCTGATGACGATTATGCTCCCGCTGCATGTGACCCTTATCCCGCGTTATATCCTCTTCAACAGCCTGGGCTGGGTGAACACCTTCGCGCCGCTGATTCTGCCCAAGTGGATGGCGACGGACGGCTTCTTTATCTTCCTGACGGTGCAGTTCATCCGCGGCTTGCCGAAGGAGCTGGACGAAGCGGCAACGATTGACGGCTGCGGGCCGGTGCAAATCTTCAGCCGGATTATTATTCCGCTGGCGCTGCCTGCGCTGATCACGACGATGATTTTCACCTTTATGTGGACCTGGGATGATTTCTTCAGCCAGCTCATCTTCCTTAGCGATATCGGGAAATACACCGTGCCGCTCGGCCTGCGGCTGTTCCTGGACTCCAGCTCGCAGTCGGATTGGGGCCCGATGTTCGCCATGTCGGTATTGTCGCTGGTGCCGTGCTTCATTCTCTTCATCACGCTGCAAAAGTATTTCGTGGAAGGAATTGCGACATCCGGCCTGAAAGGATAGAATCTGGGGAAAAGCATAGGGATGGGGCAGATGCAAAAAAGAATGCTCGGCACCTGGCTGCTGCGGATCAGGCGGAGCAAGCTCTCCACGCTGATGGCGGCCAGTATTATTACGTTCAATCTGATCTTTCTCGGGTTCATAGTCCTGCTGGCGTACCGGACCTTCTCCGATGTAACCTTCAGGGAGATCAGCACCACCAGGCTTGCGCTGCTTAATGAGAGCACGAAGCGCGGCTTCGACTTCATGACCAATGTGTCGGGTACCGCCTACTCCATTGCCGCGAACAAGAGCGTTATTGAGGGGCTGGAGACTACGCCTGCCTCCAAGTATCAGATGATCTCCAGAAGGCGGGAGATTACGGAGATTCTCCAGCATTCGCTGGTGCTGAACGAAGGGGTAAGCTCGATTGAGATTTACAGTGATTTGTTCAGCGGGGTGCCGCAAAGCTCGACGGATCTCGTTTTTCCGGTCTCTTCGATTAAGAATGAGAGCTGGTATCCCCAGCTGAAGCAGGCGGATTCACTCTGGGTTCCCCTGGAGGGCAGCGGCGGCGAAGACGAGCCTTATCTGATCGGCCATATTCAGCATCTGTTCGGAAATGAAGGAAAAACGATCGGCTACCTCTATATCCGGCTGTCCGCAGACGATATCCTGAAGCAGTTCAAGGATATTCCGGCTGTGCTGGACGGCCAGATTCATCTGGTGGATACAAGCGGTAATCTTCTGCTGCTGGTGAACAAGGAGGAAGGCTCTGCCGGCAAAACTGTACTGGATGCGGACTGGCTCTACCAGCATACGTATGAGGGAAATGAAGGCTATGAACTGCTGAACAAGGACAGCCAGTCCTATCTCGTCCTGTTCTCCAGACCGAGCACCATCTCCTGGCGGTTAGTCCAGGTCATCCCTACGCGTGAGCTGCTGCAGGAGGTTCGTAAGGCGGACAGGCAGGTGATCGGGATCGGACTGCTCTGCCTGCTCCTGTCGGCGCTGCTGGCGTACTTCTTCATCCGCAATATGATCCGTCCGGTACGCAGGCTGATTCAGGAGATGCGGAAGCTGGAGCGCGGTGATTTCCGGGCCAGTATGAGTGAGTCGCTGACAGAGGAATACACGCAGATGTCTTACGGCTTCAACCACATGGTGAACCGGCTGCAGGAGCTGGTGCAGAGTGAGCGGGAAGCAAGCGCCGCGAAGCGGGAGGCGCAGGCAGGGCTGCTGGAGGCCCAGATCAAGCCGCATTTCCTGTACAATACACTGGATATGATTCACTGGAAGGCGATGGATTACGACGCCCAGGATATCAGCTACATGATCACCCAGCTTGGCAAAATGCTGCGCATCGGCCTGAGCGGCGGCAGAATGCTCATTCGTCTGCGCGACGAGCTGGAGCATGCGCGGTGCTATGTGAGCATCCAGCAGGAACGGCTGCCGATTGCCATTGAGTATACGGAGTCGATTGCAGACCCGGCGGTCCGGAGTTATTTCATTCCGAAGGTCATACTACAGCCGCTGATTGAGAATTCAATTATTCATGGCAGCCGGGAGTCTGGCTCCAGCCCTTTGCAGATTCATCTGGAGGTGCGGGAGATTAAGACGCCGGGAAGCCAGCCTTACCTGCAAATCACGCTGCTGGATAACGGCCGGGGCTTGGCGGAAGGCTGGTCGATGGAGCAGGTGAGCGGCATCGGCACCCGGAATGTGATGAGCCGGATTCAGCTGTACTGCGGGGAACCGTACGGATTATACTTGGCCAACCGGCCGGAGAGAGGGGTTGCGGCTATGATTACACTGCCAGTCATTGAGACGGAGGAGCAGCTGGAGCGGCTGCTGCGCGATCAAATATGAGCCGCTCTATACTGCTGGTGGATGACGACCCGCATATTCTGAAAGCCCTTACGAGACATGTGGCCTGGGAGAAGCTGGGCCTGACCCTGGCTGGAACAGCGGTCAACGGCCATGAAGCGCTGGAGCTGTTCCGCAGGCTCTCCCCCGACCTGGTGATGACCGATGTCTATATGCCGGGCATGGGCGGCCTGGAGCTTACAGAGGCGCTGAGGGAGCTGGCCCCGGAGCTGCCGGTTATTATCCTGAGCGGCTACGAGGAATTCGAGAATGCCCGGCAGGCGATGCGCTGGGGCGTCAGCCATTTCCTGCTGAAGCCGGCCCGGGTAGACGAGATCGAAGCAGTGCTTCGCGCTGTGCTGCTGGATCTGGAGGCCGGAGAGCAGAAGAAGCGGCTGGAGGAGCGTTATCAGCAGGAAATCGGCCGCACGCTTCCTTTTCTGCGGGAACGCCTGCTTATGGAGCTGTTGACCACCCGCTACAGTGCGGAGGAATGCTCCGAGGAGCGGCTCGGATATCTCCAGATTACCCGCCCGCAACGGCTGGCGGCGGCCAGCATCCAGCTGAACCGGCCTTCGCCGCTGCATAAGCTGAAGGAGCGCGAATGGCAGCTGCTGCGCTTCGGAGCCGGTAATATCTGCCGGGAGACACTCCAGCACAAGCTTGCCGGACATCCCTCTGTACAGGGGCATGTGCTGGACTATTCCGACGATCTGCTGGTGGTGCTGCTGCTGGACCGTGAGGCGGGAGAGCCAATCCCGGTTCTGAAGGAAGTAGTGCAGGAGACGATGGATAAGATCCGGAATTACATTCAGCTTCAGGCCTATGCCGGCATTGGTTCGGTCAAATCTGCCATCCATGAACTGATCGATTCTTATCTGGAGAGCAGAGAGGCGCTTGCTTCTGCGGAGTTTCAGGAGACCAGTCCCATCTACGCCTATGAGCCGTGCAAAAGCACCAACCCGTGGACGCTGGAGGACTATTCCCGGCTGCTCCAAGAGTGGAATGAGGTGCTGCTGTGCAGGGATTCCTCAAAAGTATGGGAGACCTGGGAGATCATCTTCGGCAGGCTCCGGCAGGAGGACCAGAATAATATTCAGGACATACAGACGGTGTGTGTCGGGCTGTTTACTACGCTGATGTATTACTGGAATGCCTGCTGCCCGGGCCGCACTCCCCCTATGAGCATGTCCGAATTCCTGCAGGCGGTAACGGGGTACTATACCTGGAGAAGCTTGACGGAGTGGATGGGGCAGATGATTCCGGCCTTCCTGACCGCAGCGTTCACTGAGATGAATGTCAAGAAGAACCGTCTGGTAGAGAGCGTCAAAAGCTATGTGGAAGCCCACTACAATCAGGAGATCAGCTTCATGGGCCTCGCGCAGGAGCTGCATGTGCATCCGAAATATCTCAGTCAGCTGTTCAAACGGATCAGCGGTGAGAATTTCGTCAGCTACCTGAATCAGTACCGGGTGGACCGGGCCATCGAATTCCTGCAATCCGGCCAGCATATGGTGTATGAGATCAGTGAAATGGTCGGCTTCAACAACCCCGCCTATTTCAGTCAGGTGTTCAAGATGATTACCGGGCGCAGCCCTAGTGATTATTTGAAGGGGTGATTCTCCGCTATTGCAGCCCGCAGGGTGAGTATAGTATATTCTTATGGAGACACAAACGAACGTTCTCATTGCCCTGCAGGTTACATCAAGTTGCGGTGCGGTGACAGACGCTCTCATCCAAGATCTTGAGGAGTTAGTCTCTCAAGGTCTTTTTATTGATTTATGGCGGGACGCGGGCGGCGGGTGCATTCCTGCCTACTGTGCTATTGTGCGACTACATAGACAGGCACTTCGGATATTTAGCGGTTTGGATATTTTAGCGGTTATGCGGACTGAGAATCAGTTATTTCTTCAAAAAGCTACTTTATGAGGCCCGAGCGGACTGAGAAGCGCTTATTTGGGTTATTCGGCCCTGAAATGAGACGATATTGTCTAATTAAGGGATTCTGAGTCCGCTTGGCTTCGCATTTGCCGGATTTGTTCAGAATAACGGATTCTCAGTCCGGCACAGCGGGTGGAGAGTGAGAGTAGCCTCATTGACTGCTTCAACACATGACTGGAACGGCTGCATCCGCTGCATAGGGTATATGATATAATGTGAGAATTACCAAGACATACGGGTGGGGCGATGAAGCATGGCTAAAGACAGGCAGGGGCTGCATTTCTCGGAGCTGGTCTGGGAGAGTACGGAGCAGAATGTGGCGATTCCGCCGCGCGGTACTGTAGATGAAGGCAGCCGGAAGCCTAAGTCAGAGCCGGTTAAGAAGACAACGTCCGGTTACGATACAGTCCAGCTTAAGCTCTGGGATATGGAAGAGAGTGTGGAGCCGGTAACCACTACAGAGAGCGAGTTCGTCCAGCGTGCACGTGAGCTTGTAGAACATAAGGAGCCTGCGGCGCTGTTCGTCCCGTTCAAAAGCTATTGGCCCACCTACGGGCATATGACCGGCGCGCAGAGCAGATGGTATTTCTTTTGGAGGGATGAAGTGCGGCAGGGGAGATACCCGAAGACCGATCTCTCATACATCTTCCTGCATATCTATGAGCTGATTAACGGTGTGGGCTGGGACGAGCCTCAGGAGGGCTGCCGTCAGCTCAGTCTGCTGTGGGAGGCCTACCGTGATAGTTACAAACGTCTGGATCAGTATCTTGGCGGGTGGATTGCGGATTTCTCTTTTGTCCATAAGCTGGATATCCCGTTCTCGGAGATTGTGGCCCGTTCGCGCGGGCTAGCCGGGGATCTGGCTGAGCTTGAATTGGTCCGCTGCCTGTCGGCTGCCCCGGAGCAGCTTAGGATCGAGGTGCTGAGTGTGATGTCGGACTATGATATCAGCAAGTCGAAATTCTATACCGGCGAGGGTAAAATCGCTGCGGATCGTTATATTCCCCAGGTTGTAGCCCTAATTGATGCTTATGTCGCGCGGAAGCACGGCTCGAATCTGATCACGATGTTTCCGCCCGCCCCGCCTGTCGTCCGTGAGCGTTATTTGTTCCGCAGCGCGGTATACGATATCTCCCTGTATGGCTATTCTGTTCTTGTGCCTGTTATCCGGGTCAGCAAGTCTCCACCGCTGCGAAGTCTGATTACCCGGCTGTTCCGGCTGACCGAGAATAAGCTGCGGGCGCTGATGGGTTACCGGGGAAGACTGAAGGATGTCCGGGTTGATGCCGATATGGATGATCTCGTCACCCGTTACCTGGAGCGTGAATTCCGTAAGGCGGAGCAGGAAGAGAAGGGACCGGCAGTGGTCATTGACCAGCAGAAGCTGGAGCAGCTGGCAAGCGACTCCGAGGTGGTGCGTTCCTTGCTTACGGTGGAAGACACCGGGGAGCCGGGTCATGAAGATGATGCGGAGTGGGGAATTGAGTCGGAAGAAGCACATGGAGAAGCCGGATTGTCTGGTATCGGAAGTAATGCGGACGTGCCTGGGAGAGCGGGATCAGCAGATGTGAAGAGTGATGCAGAAGTAAATGGAAGAGCCGGATCAGCGGGCGAGAAAAATGATGCGAACGCGGCTGGGAAAGTTAGGACAATCGATGTGAATAGCGCTGGAGAAAGTAATTCCGATAGTTCTGCAAAAGCTGAAGAGCAAGCAGGCCGGATGGCTGGTGGTAAGCGGATCGAGCGGGGCCATGAAGAGCCTCCAGGGAACCAGCCGTCTGCCGGACAGAAGCTTACCGCTTCCCAGCCTCCTGCCGCTGATAGCGAAGCGGAGCACTGGACGCTGTTCGCTTCAGAGCTGACCCCGCTGCAACGGGAGGCCGTGCTGACGCTGGCTGAGCAGGACGGTTCTGCGAAGGTGCAGCGGCTGGCTGCGGGAGCAGGAACGATGGCAGAGCTGCTCTACGATGAGATTAATGAGCTGGCAATGGACACTTTGGGAGACCTCATTATTGACGGGGAAGAGCTGACGGAAGAATGTCTATCCATGCTGGACTATATAAAGAGGTGAAATTCGTAAAATGAACCCACTCAAAATACCGAAGCGGATGACCACCGCGCTCGTCAACTCACTGACAGCGGGAGTTGTACCACGTATCGGTCTTGAACATATCGCCGTCGGCCGCCGGCCGGAGGTGGAGGCGATTCTCCGCGATATGGAGAATATCGCCGATGGCGGAGCTGCCTTCAAGCTGATAACAGGCAAGTTCGGCAGCGGCAAAAGCTTCCTGCTCCAGATCATCCGCAACTATGCGATGGACCGTGACTTCGTGGTTGCCGATGCTGACCTGTCGCCGGAGCGGCGGCTGGTCGGCACGAAGGGCCAGGGGCTCGCCACCTACCGCGAGCTGATGAGCCATCTCTCGACCCGGACCCGCCCGGATGGAGGGGCGCTGGAGATTATGCTGCAGAAGTGGATCATGACGCTGCAGCAGGCGGTGATGCAGGATAAGGGCTATGGCCCTGATGCGCCGGAGCTTGGCGATGAGGTCGGGCAGCGCATCTATTCGGTGGCCTCCGAGATGCGCGGGCTGGTGCATGGCTTCGACTTCGCCAAGGTGCTGGCCTCCTACTGGAACGGGCACAAGCTGGCCGATGACGGGCTGAAGCAGGATGCCCTGCGCTGGCTGCGGGGAGAGTTCCCGACCCGCACGGAAGCGCGGAAGGCGCTCGGCGTTGGGGTCATCATCGATGATGACAACTGGTACGACTACATGAAGCTGTGGGCGGAATTCACCGGAGCCATCGGCTATAAGGGTCTGCTGCTGTTCATCGATGAAGGGGTGAACCTCTACAAGATTACCAACAGCATCTCGCGGCAGAGCAATTACGAGAAGCTGCTGACCATGTTCAATGATACGATGCAAGGCAAAGCAGAGCGGCTGGGCATCTTCGTTGGCGGTACGCCGCAGTTCGTGGAGGACCACCGGCGCGGACTGTTCAGCTATGAGGCGCTGCGCTCCCGGCTGGTGGCCGGACGGTATGCAGGCAGCGGGCTGAACAATTACACAGGGCCGATTATCGCGCTGGACATGCTGTCCCATGAAGAGATTCTGATCTTGCTCCAGAAGCTGCGGGATATCCACGCGCTGCACTACGGATATGAAGCAAGACTGACACAGGAGCAACTGGTGCATTTCATGGAGGAGGCGGTCAACCGGCTGGGAGCTGATGAACTGCTCACCGCACGCGAGGTCGTGCGGGACTTCATGGATCTGCTGCATACCCTGCACCAGCATCCGGAGCTTTCATTCGAGAAACTGGTCGGGGAGCGGACTTCGCGGCCTGCCGAGACGGAACAGAATGAGCTTGACGGCTTCCTGGCGGAGTTCGACCTATGAGCGATAATCCGTTCTACCGGCTGGCCCCGTTCATCAAGGAATTCATCTACAAGAACCGCTGGGATACGCTGCGCGAGGCGCAGGTCGATGCCTGCCGTGTGCTGTTTGACACGCCGCATCATCTGCTGATCGCTTCAGGAACGGCCTCAGGCAAGACCGAAGCAGCTTTCTTCCCGGCGCTTACGGAGCTGTATGAGCGTCCGTCTGCATCGGTAGGTATTCTATATATCGCGCCGCTGAAGGCGCTGATTAACGACCAGTTCACGCGGCTGAATGATCTGCTGCGTGAAGGGAATATTCCGGTCTGGCACTGGCATGGCGATGTGCCGCAGGCGTACAAGACCAAGCTGATGCAGAACCCTTCAGGGGTGCTGCAGATCACCCCTGAATCGCTGGAGGGCCTGCTGATGAACCGCCCGAATGCGATCCCGGCCCTGTTCCATGATCTGCGCTTCATCGTTATCGATGAAGTTCATGCCTTCATGGGCGCGGACCGCGGCATTCAGGTGCTGAGCCAGCTGGCGCGGATCTCGCGGATGGCGGGCTGTCATCCGCGGCGGGTCGGCCTGTCTGCGACCTTAAGCGACTATGCCTCCGTCACGGAGTGGCTGGCGGCTGGCACGCGCGAGAGCGTGGAGGTCAGCGCACCCCAGGGCGGGCGTAAGCTGCGGCTGAGCGTAGAGCATTTCTCGTTCCCGGATGCGCGGAATGAAGAGGAGGCCGAACACCTGGAGCGGGCGCGCCAGGCTTACTATGGCTTCATCTATGATCACACGCATGTGAAGAAGGCGCTCATCTTCACGAATAGCCGCACCGATGCCGAAGAGGCCATTCTGGAGATGCGGCGCATTGCCGCTAAGCGCGGCGAGCGGGATGTCTTCCATGTGCATCATGGAAGCATCTCCGCGATGCTGCGCGAGGAGACCGAGGCCACGCTCCGTGAGGGCGCGGGGCCGGCTGTGGCTGCAGCGACGCTGACGCTGGAGCTGGGGATAGATCTGGGCGAGCTGGAGCGGGTGCTCCAGCTCGGCGCGCCTTACAGCTGCGCGAGCTTCGTGCAGCGGCTGGGCCGCTCGGGCAGGCGCGGGGACGCCGCCTCGGAGATGATCTTCGTCACACCCGAGGAGGAGGACGAGGAGGCGCAGCTCCCGGCGCGCATGCCGTGGACGCTGCTGCGGGCCATTGCCGTCATCGAGCTGTACGTACGCGAGAAGTGGGTAGAGCCGCTGGCCGTGCGCCAGCTGCCGGTCGGTCTCCTGTATCATCAGACGATGAGCATTCTGAAGAGCATGGGAGAAGCAGAGCCGGAGGAGCTTAAGGAGGCTGTGCTGAGCCTGCCGTCCTTCCGCAGCATCGATCCTGCGGATTATGATGACTTCATGGAATACATGCTGGGTATGGGCCATATCGAGAAGATGGATGAGGGCAGCCTGCTGATCGGAATGGCGGGCGAGAAGATCGTCAACAACTTCCGCTTCTATGCGGTATTTAAGGACGACGAAGAGCATGTCGTCTATAACGGAACCGAGGAGATCGGGTCCATTACCACCGTTCCGCCTCCGGGCTACTGCTTCACCCTGGCAGGCAAGCTATGGAAGGTCGAGGAGGTAGACAACCGCCATAAGGCCGTCTATGTCAAAGGCTCACGCGGCAAAGTAGACACCTTATGGCTCGGTGCAGGCGGAGATGTCCATACCCGAATTATGACGAAGATCCGCGAGGTACTAGGATCTACGGCCTTGTACCCTTACCTTGCACCAAGCGCAGCCGCCAGACTGGAGCGGGCCCGCAGGCTCGCCAAGGAGAGCGGACTGCTGACACGTTCGGTTCTGCCAGCCGGGGGAGACTCCATGTTCATCCTTCCGTGGGCAGGCAGCCGCCAGTTCCGTACGCTGGAGCGCCTGCTCAAGAACAATCTGAAGGAGCCGCTTGGCTTACGCTCGGTCGTGCCGATGGAACCGTATTACATGGTAGTCGCCGGTAAAGTGGATGCAGAGAAGCTGGAGGATGAGATCATCGCCGAGACCGCTGCCGCTACCGATGCACTCACGCTCCTGAAGCCGGATGAAGCCCCTTACCTCGGCAAATACGATGAGTTCATCCCCCATGACCTGCTGCGCAAAGCCTTTTCGCTCGACGGCCTTGATGTCCCTGGACTGATCAGCGTGATCAAACAGTGGAAGCAGCCTCCGGCATAATATAGCGATGGCCAATATGCGGAGATGTATCTCGCTTATTCAACAAGAAGCAGTCGATCCTATCGTGATCAGCTGCTTCTTGTTTAACCACGGAAATTATACAAAGAACTACGGTATAATTAGAAAAATATTATATGGTGGGTGAGGATTCTATGGAAGCAAAAGCGTTAGAGCGTTTACCGGATCCAACAATGTTACAAAAGCTAATGAAAATCCAAGCTTCACTGAATATTATTCTTTGTAAGGAGGAATGGCTTCGTTACCATAGCTTTATTCAAGATTGGAATGAAGGTGTGTCTATGGCGAAAATAGATAATGGAGCAGGGGATCATTTAATTATTTTGTTTTCCAATGACGGCTCCATAATCAAAGGCTTCGATCACGAATCTGAATTAAGCCCATATGCACAAGATGAACATAAAGTATGGCAAGGGATTTATGATGACGTCCCAAAGGAATTATTATCATTACTTGAAGATGAGGCAATTGAAAAAGAAGATGTGACTTTTTGTGTTTGGCGTAAAAACAGTGACACTAGCTGGCACAAAGGAAACGTTGAGATTCCAGAAGGGATAAGCGATGGTTCTGATTTTTTACTGGGCTGTATATTCTATACACCAGAGGATTTTGTGGAATTTGCAACAGATTATTTTGAATTATCCCTATCCTTAGAGGTTGTTGCAAAAATCTACGAGGATCTCCCCATTACGGAAGAGATGATTCATATTTTGAATTCCAGCTGTGACGTAAAGGAGGTTCTTCAAGAATTAGAGCTATTTGCGGTGGATCGCACGTACAGTCAGGCGAAGAGAAGCGCCCGATGATGAAGATGAAGCTGTTCCAGAAGTGGGCCAAGCCCATTCTGGATTTCGCTTAAACGTAAGTAATTGTATTTCCTGCAATAGAAAACGCGTAGCTGACCGTAAAATGAGATTCTATTATACTTCATACAATGGAATGTTGAATTTTGGATGAAAAAGGGCCTTTATTCAACATTCAAATGTACTGAATACAATAGATTCTATTTCGAAGACTTTTTTACAGCATTCCATTGTACAAAGTGCAGTTGCTATCTTTCCAGCGCTCAATCCGCAGCTTCCCAATGACTGCGGCGGATTGAGCGCTGGCTCGTTAAGGATCGATAATGATCTTATTCCCAATAACAAACGAGGTGACCGGAAAATGAACTCTGCTCCACACGCAAGACTGGCAACTGCTACCGATGCTGAAGCACTCTCCAGACTGAATCAGGAATTCAACGGCGGCGCACCAAGGTCTCCGGCGAAGATCATTGAGCATTTACATACCAACCGCAACGAGTTAATTGCCGTAGCCGAATTGAACGGGGCAATCATGGGTTTTGGCTGCGCCCAGAGCCTCCATTCCTTCTGCTATGATGAGCCTTACGGTGAAATCACCGAACTATACGTAGAAGAAGCCGCCCGGAGACAAGGGGTTGCACGAGCCATTATGTCTTGTCTGGAAGAGAACCTCCAGGAGCGCGGAGTGACAAGCATACGCATACTGACCGGCAGAACGAACACAGCCGCCATTCAGTTCTATGAGCATTGCCATTATGTTCAAGACGATGAACAGTTGCTGGAGAAACAGCTCCAAGCATAGCTATACCTAGAAAAAACAAACCTTTCTCCTGCAGTTCCTACCTTGCCCGGAAGCCCTCTGCGCGATGATAATTAGCTTATCACGTTATAGGGGGCATTCATTTATGGTCAAAAGAAAAATGAAGCAGACAGCCACCATCGCTTTCACCGCAGTGATGGCATTAAGCCTTGCCGCATGCGGGAATTCGAACAGCAACACAGGGGCGGATAAGAAGGACACCGCCGCACCGAACGCCGCCACAGGCAGCGGAAATGCCGCTGCAACAGACGCACCGAGCGATAAAAAGGTAACGCTTACCTTCCAGAACATCTACCCCGATCCCGCAACGCCCAATTACAAAATGATCCGTGAACTGACCGACGCGTACATGAAAGAGCATCCCAATGTGAAAATTGAACTGGACACGCTGAACACGGACCAGCAGAAGGTGAAGCTGAAGACACAGGCGGCCTCCAAAGAAGTGCCGGACATCACCATCGTGAACCCGGCAGCACAAATGAAACCGTTCGTCGATGCAGGGTTGTTCGCTCCGCTGAACGATATGCTTGATCAGAATGGCCTGAAGGACACGTACCAGAAGGGCCTCCTCGACTACTACAGCTTCGACAATAATGTGTATGCCATCCCCGACGGCAACAACATTGAAGTCGTCTACTACAATAAAGACCTGTTCGCCCAGGCCGGCATTGCTGCTCCTCCGACTACCTTCGAGGAGATGCTGAAGGATGTGAAGATCCTGAAGGACAAGGGCATCACCCCGCTGGCGATCGGCGAAAAGGATTCCTGGACCGGCTCGTTCCTGTTCATGAACATTCTGCTGCGCACCAACGGCGGCCCTGGCTTCCTGAAGGATGTGCTGGACGGCAAAAAGACCTTTGAAGACCCTGCGTTCATCGAAGCGGTTGACGCGTTCCAGGCGTTGGTTCAAGCGGGTGCTTTCCCTGACGGCGCAACCTCTATTGACGCCAATGCGGGCGGGAATATTTTCAAAACAGGCAAAGCTGCCATGTGGTCCATCGGTTCCTGGGAGACCGGTGCCATTGATGCTTCTCCGGTAGCCGGTAAAGTGGGAGCCTTCCAGTTCCCGACGGTGAACGGCAAAGGCGACCCTAACGAATTCATGCTGGCCCCCGGCAGCGCCTTCGCGGTATCGGCGAACAGCGAGCATCTGCAGGAAACCAAGGACTTCCTCAACTACTTCGGCACCCAGTATCCCAAGAAGCAATTTGAGCTGAAGAACGCTGTAGGGATCGGCCAAAAGGTGGACGGCGACCTCAAGGCTGCCGGTTATTCCGATCTGGCAGTGAACATTGCCGGACTGTTCAACCAAGTGAAGGGCGGCGACCTGGCGTTCGATAACACCATGAACCCTGCAACCGCACAGGTCCACCTCAGCAGCATTCAGAACCTGTTCGTGCAGAAGATGGATTCCGCCGCAGTAGCGAAGGAGCATCAGGCTGCTTTTGAAGCCAACAAATAACCTGTCCATCAGCACTCTTCCCGATGCGAAGCCGCTTCATCCTGCTTGCTTCGCATCGGGTTTGTTATGCCTTTTATTGAATTAATTACATTAATGATTAATCGGATTAACAGATACAGAATCTGCTTGATAGGAGGCGGGAAAGATGAAAGTTCTTAAGGTGCCGGCACGCACAATCGCTGCCTTCATAGTGCCTTGTCTGCTCTTGTACGTCGGTCTGGTGTTTGTTCCCATCCTGGTCTCGTTCATTACAGGCCTGCTGAAGTGGGACGGACTGTCCTCTGCGCAGTTTGTCGGCTTCGGCAACTTCAAGGATATGTTCTGGCATGATCCGGTGTTCTGGCCCTCTGTACGGAGAACCCTGCTGTATGCGGTAGCCTCAATGCTGGAGATTCCGCTCTGTCTGGGGATGGCGATTCTGCTGAACCGCTATGTGCGTAAGGGCAACACGCTGGTGTCGATCTACTTCACGCCGGTTATTCTCTCGGTCGTCATTATCGGACAACTCTGGAAAACGATCTACAACCCCACCTCCATGGGGGGGATGCTGAACGGTGTGCTCGTCTCCCTGGGCTTGGAGAGCTGGACCCACAACTGGCTGACGGAGCCTGCTATTGCCATGTACGCCTTGTATCTTGTATCGCTGTGGCAATACTTCGGTTATCATCTGCTGATCCAGTATACCGGGGTGCAGAATATCCCTGATGAGCTCTATGAAGCGGCCAAAATCGACGGAGCGGACGGCTTCAAGGCCGACCGTTATATCACCCTCCCGCTGATCGTGCCTATTTTCAAAATATCGATCATTCTGGCGTTCATCGGCTCTCTGCAGGCCTTCGATCTGGTCATGGTCATGACTGGCGGCGGGCCCGCACATGCTACGGATGTCATCTCCACCCATATGTACAACAGCTCGTTCCTGTCCTTCAAATATGGCTACGGCAGTGCGATTGCGACCTTCCTGGTTGTTGTCTGTCTGATCTTCACCGGGATGATCAACACCATCTTCAACCGGCTGGAGCGAAAATTTAACTAACAAAGGAGTGCGCGGACCATGCGTAAGCTCAAAAAAGCAATCGTGTATCTTCTTTTTGCCATTCCTGTCATTACCCAGCTCTACCCGCTGCTGTGGCTGCTGTTATATTCCCTGAAGACGAATGAGGAGATTCTGGACGGAAGCTTCTTTTCTTTGCCCCATAAATTGCAGTGGCATAACTACTATGAGGCTTACACCTCAGGCAGCTATCTGAAGTACCTCTCGAACAGCGTGTTCGTCACCGCGGTTACGATGATCTGTGTGATTGTTTTGGCCTCAATGGCGGCCTATGCGATCTCCCGGTTCCGCTGGAAGTATGGCAATGCGGTGATGACCATTTTTCTGATGGGGATGATGATCCCGATGCAGGCCACGCTGCTGCCGCTGATGATTATTTTCAAAAATATGACGATCCTCAACACCCACTTGTCGCTGATTCTGCCGTACATCGCATTCTCAACACCCATCGCCGTGTTCATATTGAGCGGCTTCATGAGAGCCATTCCACATGAGATAGAAGAATCGGCGTTCATCGACGGGGCGAGCGTGTACCGGATCTTCCGCAGCATCATCCTGCCGGTGTCCGTGCCGCCTGTCATGACTGTCTGTATCTTAACCTTCATCAACATCTGGAATGAGTATATCTTGGCCGCCACGTTCATCTCATCGGAGAAGCTGAAGACCCTGCCGTTCGGCGTCTACACCTTCGTCAGCCAGTATTCGGTCAATTACGGCAATATCGGGGCCTTCCTGGTGATGGGCGCGCTGCCGGTGATTCTAATCTACTTCTTCCTGTCGAATCAGATTACCAAAGGGATGGTGGCCGGAGCGGTGAAGGGATAAGCTGCAAGCCGGCAAATTCCCTCATTGCATAAAAATGGAAAGGTTCTATAATAGGAAACGGCAGAGCAGGGTGCGGGAAAGGGGAGGGAGAGTCTATGAAGATCGGCTTTCATTCCATTCATCATCGGTTGTTCTTGCTGTTTCTTTTTTGCATGTCCAGTATTCTGCTTATTGTCAGCCTGCTGTACTATAACCGGACTACGGATCAACTGCATGAGAAGATCAGCGAGTTGTCACGTAAGAATGTCGCCCAGACCGCAGGATTATTTACGCTTCTCTATAAAGGGTATGACGCTTTGTCCAAGTCGCTCAGCAATAACTTTGAGATGATTCGGCTCATTAACGAGAAGACGGACGGGCCGGCGGTGGCGTATATCAATGAACAGACGGTGACGAATATTATCGGCTCGATTTTTTATTCGCGGGACGATCTGGTGGGCATCCATGTGATTACGGACAGGGGCAAGATCTATAATTACGGCAATTCTATGAATGTGGTGGACCCGGAGTATGCGCAGGAGGATTGGTACAGGCAGCTAGAGGCGTCTTCGGGCAAAATGGTCTGGCTCGGCGTGTATCCGCACTCCCTGATCGACCAGGTGGAGGACAGTCCGGTCTTCGCCTTCGGGCGGCAGCTCTATGATCTGAATGAGCATAAGCCGATCGGCATCGTGCTGTATGAGACCGACCCGCAGCCGGTGCTGGAGGCTCTGGAGAATCTGAAGCTGGGCGGGCACAGTCAGGTCTACCTGATGTCCCCGGACGGACGGTTTGTCACCTCGGCCACGGACCCGCAGCCGGACGCAGCAGCCTTACCGAAGTTACCGGATACGCAGGATATGATGGTTCAGCAGAAAGACGGACAACTGGTTGTGGCCTCGAAGCTGAGCTTCTCGGGCTGGTGGATCATGAGTATTACCCCTGACAAGGATCTGAATGTAGAGCTGGTGGAGATGAAGCGGTATCTGCTGATCGTGATCTCGGCGCTGATCTTCGTCTCCACGCTGATTGCCTCGATTGTGTCACAGACCATCTCCTCGCCGCTGAAGAAGCTGATCCGCGAGATGCGGCAGGTGGAGGTCGGTAATTTCCGCGGGCTGGTCAACGTGTCCTCTTATCAGGAGATTAATATTCTGGTCGCTTCCTTCAACCGGATGGTCCGGCGGATCGAGGAGCTGATTGAACGGGTCAAGCTCTCTTCGGTCAGCGAGAAGAATGCGGAGCTGCACGCTTTGCAGTCCCAGGTGAACCCGCATTTTCTCTACAATACGCTGGATATGATCTACTGGATGCTGGATGAGGAGGGTAATGAACAGCTTGGTGAGCTGGTGCTGTCGCTGTCATCTATGTTCCGTTACAGCAGCCAGTGGGAGGACGGGGCAGATGTAAGCCTGAGTGAGGAGCTGGAGCAGATCGGGCATTACCTGAAGATTATCTCGATCCGTCTGGAGGGCCGCCTCGTAATTGTGACAGATATTGATGAACGCTGGTTGAACATAAGAGTACCGAAGATGACGGTGCAGCCGGTCATTGAGAATGCGGTCAAGCATGGACTGGAGCCGCTCTCGCGTCAGGGGATTCTTAAGGTATACACCCGGCAAGAGAGCGACCACCTTGAGCTAATCGTGGAGGATAACGGAGACGGAATGAATAGGGAGCAGCTTGCAAGGCTACAGAAGTCGCTGAATGTGGATAGTCCGGATAGTTCGGGCTCCAGTGGCAGAGAAGGCGGCAAAAGCGGGATCGGACTCCAGAACCTGCACCGCCGCCTGCGGTTCATGTTCGGGGAGGGCTATGGTCTGCAGATTCAGAGCTTCCCCGGTGAGGGGACGCAGGTGGCGATCGTGCTGCCTATTCCAGTGGAAGGAGAGATGCCGGGATGAATATTCTTATAGCCGATGATGAACGGGCCATCCGTGAAGGGATCAAGCGCACGATTAAGCAGATTAGTGCGGAGCATCAGGTGTTCGTAGCCGACCGGGCGGAGGAAGCGGTGAAGATCCTGGAGGAGCAGCATATCCATATCGTGCTGACGGATATTCTGATGCCGGGCATGAACGGGCTGGAATTCATGAAAATCTCGAAACGCCGGTATCCGTACGTGAAATGGATTGTCATCTCTGCCCACAGCGAATTCTCCTACGCCCAGGAAGCGGTCCGGCTGGGTGCGCGCGACTATCTGCTGAAGCCGATCGGCAAGCATAAGCTGACCGAGCTGATCGACAGCCTGACAAGCGAAATCCAGCAGGATAACCAGCTCTCGCGGCAAGGCGAGCGGCTGAAGGCCAGTCTGCGGTTCCTGCGCGAGGGGGTTTTTCAGCGGCTGGCCTCCGGGCTGGATATCGGGAATCTGGACATCGACGCGTTCATTGAAGATTATCACTCCTTCTATCTGGTGATGGTTCAGCTGGAGGCGGGGGATCAGAGCGCCCGGCTGGAGCATTTCATTGTTGAGAATGTTCTCTCCGAGCTGATCGAGCGGTATGGGCGGGGCTTCGTGGTCAACTATGACCGGCAGAATCTGCTGGGCCTGATCACACCGGGCGAGAGTGTCCGGGTAGAGCAGTTCCAGGAGGAGGTGAAGACGCATCTGACGCATTATTTGAAAATCCCTTTTCAGATCATCTATTCCGGGCTGAGCTGTGACTTCCATACGGTGCCGCAGATCGTGAAGCGGATGCGGGAAGCTTCGGCCTTCCAGGGGCCGCCGCTTGAGCCGCTCAAGGGGAGTGGAGAGAAGGCGATTGAAGTAGCGCTGCACTACATTAAGGAGCATTTCTACGAGGAGCTGTCGCTGGAGCGAATCGCTTCGGTGGTGTTCCTGAATCCGGCGTATTTCAGCCAGCTGTTCAAGCAGAAGACGGGGCAGGGGTACAAGGAATATGTCACCTCGCTGCGGCTGGAGCAGGCGAAGCTATTACTACTGAATCCGGGGCTGAAGCTGGCCGATATTGCGGAGCGGGTAGGATACCAGGACATGCGCCATTTTACCCAAATGTTCCGCAAGAAATACAACCTTACCCCGACGGAGTACCGCCAGCAGGAGAGCATCAGCATTCTTAGGAGCAAGGGTACTCTGTGAGGATGTCTGCCACTTCGATTCTTCCGTTGATCAACAGCTCTGGAAGCGCGTTATTGAGATTACCCTTCCAGTATTCTCTGGCTTGTTCGATTTTACGGGAGAATGGGGCCCCGTCTTCCTTGGGCAATAGACTGCCGTCCCCTTCAAAAATAGCTCCAGTGACCTTAAGTTTCACGATCTGCAGCACTTTCCGGTGATACGAATCGAATATGCTTTTCCACATCAGGGCGTCTTCATAGCTCTTCGCTGCGTATAAGCAAGACAAACGTGAAGGATACTCAGGATGTTCCTGTAGCCTTACCATTTCAACGATCACCTCTCGAACCGCTCGGATGGTCTGCTCCGCATACTTAACCGTAACATCTGCATCCTCTTTATCCAATTTCAAACCGTCCTCAGTATAATTGCCGTGCAGGATTTGAATAACGTCTTCCCCTTTGGCATTCAACTGTTCTTGCTCAAAAAAGAAGCGATACAAGGTGTTTTTTTGCTGGTTGTCAAAATTAATGATTTGATTCAGGGCCATCTTCTTCCGGGTTACAATGTGGTAAACGTACTTTTCGCTTGCTTGCATAGTCTGCCTCCTGTAGATATGGTTGATTACACTAATTCAATCCATCAATAATTAACCCAGTGCTCCAGCGTAACAGCGCGGGTAAGGCCAATGGATTCGGCGAGGCGGATGGAGGCGAGGTTGTTCTCCAGCACCTGGTACCTGGGAATGTAGCCCCGTTGCAGAGTGTGGAAGACTGCTGTGCGGACTACGCGCTGTGCCAAGCCTCGCTGTCTGGCAGCTTCTATGGTACGCACACCGCCAATCTCCCAGATTCGTTCCTCATTGCGGTACACCATACATGTACTGAGTGGCGTATCCCCGTCAAATAACGTCACAGCGAACGCCCCGTCTGCAAAATACTGCGTGATCTCCTCTAGCGAATAATCATTCGCCATCCACAGCGGCAGCAGCCGTTCATCGATAGCTTCACTGACCATGCAGGCCTCATCTGCGCTGAACCCCTGGCCTTCGGCCGAAGAATAAGAATAGAGACTACGGACCCGCCGCAGCGTGAAATAGGGTTCCAGCGCCTGACGGTACGCATCCTCCTGAAGCTTGAAGACCAGGTTGGCGTCCCGCGGCAACCGCTTCAGCAGGGCAGGGAAGACCTCAGGACTGCTGTAGTCCATCAGCACAACGGTGTCAGCCTCCGGGTAGGTCCGGTGATCATAGCCGAAGATTGCGGCAGGCATAAGCAGCAGCACGCCCCACTCCTCCTGCTGTTCAATCAGTACGCTGTCGATCTGAGCGTGATAAGCCGTCATCATTTTGAGCAGCGTAACATTTTTCAGCGGATTCCGGCGTAATTTCTCCATTATGGCTGTATAGTGACTCATGCGGGATCACTCCTTTTTGCTCAGATTAATAGATTGTTCAATGTCATCCAGACGCTTGAACAGGCGCTTATATTCAGATAAAATTGCAGGATCATCTACCAGGACACTGGACCTGTAAAAAAGGATATCGCCCGTCCCCTCATTGATCCGGCCCCCTGCTAGAAGAATCTGCTTCAGATGCCTGGCGGTTCCGAGACTGCCGGAGATGAAGTTCACCCCTTCGGGGAATATCTTCCGCAGGCTTCCCTCGAAGTAGGGGAAATGGGTACATCCAAGGACCACCGTGCTGTACCGCTTAAGGTCCAAGTGTGCCAGCGCTCTTTTCAGATAGGGAATAATTCTCTCTTCGTCAAAATCAAAATGCTCCGCAAACTGAACCAGCCCGGGAAGCGGCAGACTGTCTACAATCTCCCCGTGATCGATACGGTGCACCAAATCATGATACTTCTTCTCCTGCAGCGTTAAGCGGGTGGCGAGTACCAGCACCTTCTTCTGCTTACCCTCCGATTGTTCAACCGCAGGCTTGACTGCCGGCTCGATCCCGAGGACCGGAAAGTCATACCGTTGCCGCAGCTCTTCGATCACGATGCTGGTGGCTGTGTTACAAGCGATAACCAACGCTTTGATATGCTGCTTGGCCATGAATTCCACCGCTTGCAGGATGTACTCCCTGACTTCGTCTTTCGTCTTCTCCCCATAGGGCACATGGTCTGTATCTGCATAGAAGAGGTAGTCCTCTTGCGGCAAGAGCTTAAGCGCCTGATGAAGCACGGTTAACCCGCCAATTCCGGAGTCAAAAAATCCAATTCGCATATGTCCACTCTTTCCGTCATTATTAATAGGATTCTATTATTCTATCATTAGACTTATTGTAGAACTATAGCGCATGGACAAAAGACCAGACTTCCGCCTCTGTTGCCGGAGGGAGAAGCCTGGTCTGCGGGCAGATCAAACCGGAAATCAGCTCTCGTTCTTGGTCACCCCGTTAAGGCTCGGCACGACATCTGCCGCTTTATCAGGAGTTACCATCTGGGGGATTTCGCTGATGCTGGAGTGGTTCTGCTGGTTGTTTTTTGAATCGGCACGGTTATCTGCACGGTCATGCTTCGGGTCCGCACTATTCTTGGGCATACTGTTCACCTCCGTCTCTGTGGGTTAGTATGAGATAGTGGTTTGTATTTTATTCCAGTGGCGGGTCTAGGTTATAGCTGAAGGAGGAGAGGGATTATGGCTGAGAAGACCAAGTTTGTAGAAGTGGTTCCATATGATCCGGCCTGGAAGGCGGAATATAGCAGAATTGAGAAGCGGATGCTGGAGATCGCGGGAGATCTGATTATCCGGTCTGAGCATGTGGGCAGCACCTCAATTGAAGGGCTATGGGCCAAGCCCGTGATTGATATCGATCTGGTGATGGAGAGCTATGACCAGCTGCCGGAGATCATCCGCAGACTGCAGGCGTTCGGTTATGAGCATCAGGGCAATCTGGGCATCGAGGGCCGGGAAGCCTTCAAGAGCAACCAGGATGACGGATTCATGAAATACCATCTCTATGTATGCCCTAAGGACGGCAAGGGTTACGTGGAGCATATTCGGTTCCGAGATTATCTGCGCAGCCATCCCGCTGCCCGTGAGGAATATCAGGCGGTCAAGCAGCGGCTGGCTGAAGAGTACCGTTATGACATTGATGCGTATTGTGACGGGAAGACCGCGTTTGTGCAGTCTATTTTACAGAGAGTGTTACAGCAGCAAGAGTAAGAGGGAGCTTACCTGGGACGGTTCCAGAATCCCTCTGCGGACGGCTTGTCCGGCAGCACTGCCTCGTATACACGCATTCCCGCCGGGTCATGAAACCCGAAGGTTCTCCAGCCGTTCAGCTGCGGGGAACCGAAGCAGATATGCAGCTCACGGGCTGTATTGTCACAGACCATGGACCATAAGGTGCCTAAGCCTTCGCTGTAATGGTGACAGCAGATTCCTTCGGGATATTCGCGTCCTGCGGCAGCTTTCATGGCTTCTACAGGATGGATAGGAGTGTTGTCGTCCAGAAGTGCTGCCCGCAGCGCATCATATCTGGTCCATGAGTTCTCCATGACTTGCTGATTATGTAGCTGCATGGAGGGCAGGGTGTAATGGTTCGCGGAGAGCACAAGCTGGCTTGCGCTTAAGCTGGCAGCAGCCGGATGATACTGGATCGCTTTCTCAGTACCAGCCGTCTCTACAAGGGCGATGTTCCCTTGGGCGTCAGAGATCAGGAAGTTTCTGTAGTCGGCCACCGGCATGCTGCGCATAAGCTGAGCCGCTTCTTCCGCAGTAGTACATTGATCCAGCAAGGCCCGGACTACGCCTGGAAAAATAAAGCCCTCCCCGGTCATCTCCGGCCGGACTCTCCCCGAGGTGGTGGTTACGGTAAGTCCTGCCTCATTCATCCCGTCATAACGCCCAAACAGCTGCAGCGCAAAGCCTGTATGCGCCGCTTTGCCCTTCACCCTGGTTGTGCTGAGCAGCAGCTGATTATAAGGCTCATCCTCCCAGCCAAAATCATAATTACGCATATGACAGATATGTCCTCTCTGTTCCCCACTTGCTCCAGTTCGGTAGGCTGCCTGTGTGCAGTGGCCCGGTGCCTGAAAATAGGAATAATAGAATACGACATGGGCAGCCTCTACGCCGGTCTCATCGGCGAAGCCTTGAATTTCTTCATTCAAGCCGGGGCAGTAGCGCTCGAAGCTCTCCATGGCTTTGTCCGCAGCATAGGGAGTCAGCGGGGAGGCTCCCATGAAGGGGGAGGACATGAAGGATAGCATGGCGGAGTTATTCTTATGATGGGCGCCCAAGGCGCGTCCGACCTCATAATGAGTGCCTTCGGTAACGAGATGTGTAAATTGTGCGGTCTTGCGCTGTAACAGGGGATTAGCATCCATGTGGATATTCCTTCTTTTTCGTTATTCTCTGCGCAGAGTAGGTTCATTATAACGGGCGTATAGATCAGGCGGCAAAGCCCGCTGTGCCTCAAATCCCCGGATGCGCAGCCAAGCGGCGAAGCGCAATTATGAATTAGTCACATTTTCACTGGAATAGAAGGAAATACTTGTATTATTGAGGTTTTTAAGGTAAATTATTGGTAAGACTTTCGGATTAAAGTTCTTCCGGAAGTGCAACCTAATACTTGGTATGTGCAAGCCGAAGAGGAGCATTTCCCCCAAATGCTCCTTTTTGCGTGGGCAGGCTGTTAAGGTGCGAATGAAACGGTCTGAAGCACATAGCGGATCACGAAGAACGCAATGATTAGTATGGAGAAGGCGCTGAGCAGAAAAGAAACAATCTCTCTCCCTGAACGTGTAGTTCGCCGCATTACGGTCACCTCGGAGTATAGGAATGGATTAGCTGTCACAGGTTATGCTCTATCCGTCCATATTATACATAATTATTCCAAGTATGTAATACAAGTCAAAACAGGCTGTGCGGACCAAACTTATGTTTGTTATTGCTGCCCAAAGTAAGATAGAATGAACCTACGCCAAAACAGCTTAGAAATCATTTACTTCAATGGAGGCTATATACCTATGTCAGATTTTAATATAGAACATGAGAATCAACCGCTGAACCGGACCCTGCTGAACGAAGCCGGGCTGGACCCCAAGGAATCTGTGGATCTTAATAACTGCGAGAAGGAGCCCATCCATATTCCCGGGCTTATTCAGCCGCATGGCGTATTGCTGGCCGTAACTCAGGACACAGCCCATAGGATTGTCCAGACCAGTCTGAATACGGATAAGTTACTGGGAACAGATGCTGAAGCCCTGTTAGGAACGCCTATGGCTGACCTGGTAGGCCCGGATCAGTTGGAGATGCTGCTTATCCGCAGCGTGAATGCGAAAGAAACAGCCGATTTGCAATATATTGTCTTACAGATTGAAGTCGCGGGTGAGCCGCAGGACTTCTTCTGCATCATTCACGAAAGTGAAGGTCTGATGATCGTTGAACTGGAGCCTGCCTCCATCGATCAGAGCGACAGCACCAATGATTTCGACTGGATTCGCACCTTCTTCGGACGGCTGAAGCATACGGCGAACCGGCTGGAAGCCAGCCAGGCCGCCGCAGAGCAGGTTAAGGAGATGCTCGGCTATGACCGGGTCATGATCTACGAGTTCGATGAGCAGTGGAACGGCAAGGTGATTGCGGAAGCCAAGGAAGAAGGACTGGAACCGTTCCTTGGCCATCATTATCCTGCGTCTGACATTCCGAAGCAGGCACGTGAGCTGTATCTGCGCAACTGGCTGCGGACAATCGTCGATGTGAACTATCTTCCGGTTCCGATCACCCCGGTGCTGCAGCCGCTTACCGGTAAGCCCTTGAACCTCAGCTTGTCCATCCTCCGCAGTGTGTCTCCGCTCCATATTGAGTATTTGCAGAATATGGGGGTAGGCGCAACGACCACCATCTCGCTGATCAATAATAACAAGCTCTGGGGACTGATCACCTGTCATCACTATTCTCCCAAGTATGTCCCGCACCGTATCCGTAATCTGTGTAATTTCCTGGGCGCCTTCTTCTCCAGTGAACTGTACCAGCGTCAGCAGCTAGATAACTATCAGACGGAGCTGGAGCTGCGGACCAAGGCGATGAGAATTGTCGATATTTTCACAGGTAACGTCAGCTCTTCCCGGGTGATTGAACAGCTCGGAGATGAAGAGCAGACGCTACTGGGGATGATGGAGGCTTCCGGCGCAGCCGTGTGTTATCAGGACAAGCTGATGCTGTTCGGAGTAGCACCCTCCCAGGAGCAGGTGCGGGAGCTTGCCGGCTGGCTGGCAGGGAAGTCGAAGGATTACACATACTGCACCTCCAGGCTCAGTCTGGAATATGAATCAGCCAAAGCTTACAAGAATAAAGCCTCCGGTGTCATCTATCTCGCTCTCACTCCAGGACATCAGAATTACATGATCTGGTTCAGACCTGAGGTGGTGGAGATAGTGGACTGGGCCGGAGATCCGGCTAAGGCTGTCATTCAGGAGAATGACGGAATGCGATTGTCGCCCCGCAAGTCCTTTGAGAAATGGCGGCAGGTAGTTCAGTCCACCTCACTTCCGTGGAGAGAGCAGCATCTTAACATTCTGCCGCAGCTCAAATCTATACTGCGCGGACAGACCGAGAACCAGCTGCGTCAGGCGGAAGAGCAGGCCCTGCAGAACGCCCGCAGTCTGCGTCATAATGAACAGCGGTATCTGCAATTGATGGACCTGTCTCCCGTAGCCTTCTTCATGATTACCGATGATGTGATTGCCTACTGCAATAACCGCGCAGTAGAGCTGATGGGTGAAGAGAAGGGCAAATCACTCATCGGGCAGCCGTTCCTGAACTATGTGCAGGAGTCCTACCGGCCAAATCTGAAGCAGCACTTCTCAGACCTGAGCCAGAATGTGACCCAGTTCGTATCCGATCAGGGCCAATTCATGAGCGGGAACGGGCAAGTGCTGGAGATAAGCCTGAGTCTGGCTTCGGTTATTCATGGCGGCAGACCGTCCATTATGGCGGTCCTTAATGCAGGAACCGGTGTAGAGGCGAAGGGCGAAGCCTATACCGATGCGGCCAATCAGATGCAAAGCTATCTGACGACCGATTCACTAACCGATCTTCCGAACCGCCAGGCCCTTGTGCATGAGCTGGATCAGCGCTGGGAGGATACGCTGAATACCCGGGAACCCTTGCTATTGCTGTCGATTGATATCGACGATTTCCATTCCTATAATGCGGTGCACGGGCTGAAGGGCGGCGATCTTTGCATCCAGTCGGTAGCCGATGTACTGAATATCATCAGCATCACGCATGGCACCTTCGTGGCCCGCTTCAGCGGGGCGAACTTCATCCTCACAATGACGGGTGCGTCCGCCTCCCAGGCGGAGCAATTAGCCGAATCCGTCCGTCAAGGTGTCTCTGATCTGCAGATTCCCCGTGACCGGTTTGAAGAGGAGGGTGTGGTCACTGTAAGCATAGGCGGCCTGTTGAAGGTACCTGTTCCCTCTGACCGCCCGTCTGACTTCATTGCCAAGGCGGAGAAGGCTCTTTATGAAGCAAAGTCCGCCGGGAAGAACCAGGTCGTATTTTATTAACACACGCTAGTATTAGCGTGCATCCAGAGATAAAGCCGGATGAGTCCATATTGGACTTGTCCGGCTTTATATGTTTTGAGGCCCCCGCAAAGTACCTGAGTCATCACCTACGCTAAAGCTCCACTTTGTGGGGTTATTTTGCTGTCCTATTCGTCCAATCCCCCGCAGGTAATCCGCATACATTACAGAGTAACCGTTGGTGCTGTCCAGAATCTTGTATACCATCATCCACATGATCCACATCATCCAGAGCGAGGTGAACCACAGTGTCTGTAGAGAAGCATACGCTGGCGGCAGGAACGCCCTATGCCACACCTTATTATGTCATTAGCAGCGGCGTCCCCGGACCTGTATTCATGATCATCTCCGGTGTTCATGGCAATGAGCCGGCGAGCAGCCGTGCAGCGCAAGGCATCGCCAGCCGGTTCAGCCGGGGAGATCTGATGCTGCGTTCAGGAAAGCTGATTATCGTCCCGCTGGTGAATCAAATCGCACGGCGCAAGGGGATTCGCGGGAAGCCCGACCTGAACCGTACCTTCCCGCGCGGACAAGGCGCCCCGGCCCGTCATCCATTGTCGGCAGCCGTATGGCAGCTTGCCTTGCGCTACCGTCCCTCGTGGGTACTGGATCTGCATGAGGCGAACGGGTTGTCCGAGCTGAATCCGAAGCGGGTCGGCCAGACCTTGATCATCAGCCCGGTCAGCCGGGCGCATGGACTGGCGAAGCAAATTGTGATGCGGATGAATCAGACGATCACGAATAGAGCTTACCGCTTCAACATACGGCATAGGGAGCGTGCAGGAACTTCACGGATGGCCTTCCAGCGCCTGCTCGGTGCCCGGGCGGTGACCGTAGAGACCTGCTGGAGCTTGGATTACGCCTTAAGAGTAAGGCTGCAGAGTGAGATCGTATACCACTTTCTGCGGTCTCAGGGAATGATCGGCTAATTAAGGGGATGACATTAAGAGATTGACACAACTGGACATAGTGTATATATTACATATATACACTAGTTACAACAAACACAAAGGAAGCTGATGCTGCTGCATGAATATCGTGATATCAAGTACATCTGGCGAACCAATCTACGCCCAGATTGTGGGACAGGTCCGCCAGATGATTCTCCAAGGCGAGCTGGTCTCGGGTACGCCCCTGCCATCGATCCGCTTACTGGCGAAGGAGCTGCAGATTAGCGTCATTACCACCAAGCGGGCTTATGAGGAGCTGGAGCGGGAGGGGCTGATCAACTCGATTGTCGGCAAGGGGTCTTTTGTCTCCGGGGCCGATCAGGAATATATCCGGGAACAGCGGCTGCGGATGGTAGAGGGCAAGCTGAAGGATATTATTGACGAGAGCAGACAACTGGGCATGGAATACGCTGAACTCGCGGAGATGCTGAAGCTGCTCTATGAGGAGGAACAGGAATGAGTACTGTAATTGAGCTGGACCATGTAACGAAGAGCTACGACCGTTTTGAGCTGAAGGATATTTCGTTATCGATTAAGGAGGGTTACATTACCGGGCTGATCGGCCCGAATGGTGCAGGCAAGACCTCAATGATCAAGTTGATGATGGGCTTAATCTCGCAGGATCAAGGGGACATCCGGGTCTTCGGCCAGAACAACCGTCAGGAGCAGGCTGCGATTCGGGGGCGGATCGGCTACGTCTCGGATGAGAGCTTCTATTATGAGCATATGACCGTGAAGCAGATGAAGAATATTATTGCTCCGTTCTATCCCGGTTGGAACAACGATACATATCTGAGATTTCAGGAGCAGTTCAAGCTGTCTCCAGGCAAGAAGATTAAGGACTTGTCGAAGGGGATGAAAATCAAATTCTCACTCGCCGTAGCCTTGTCCCATGGTGCCGATCTGCTGATTATGGATGAGCCTACTTCGGGGCTTGATCCGATTTTTCGCCGGGAGATGCTGGAGCTGCTCAGCGAGCATATCCAGGATGAGAAGAAGTCGATTCTGTTCTCCACTCATAACACTACGGATCTGGACCGGATTGCCGATTATATTGTATTCATTAATGAGGGACGGATTGTGTTCAATGAAATGAAGGAGAGTCTGAGCGAGCGCTATCTGCTGGTCAAAGGCGGGAAGGAGCTGCTGGACCGGGATGTCCGGCGGTGGTTCGTGGGGCTGAGGGAGAACGGGCTGGGCTTCGAGGGGCTGATCAGCAATCGTGCGGAGGGCGAACGTTACTTCAGGGACACCGCAATCTGCGAGACACCTACGCTGGAAGAGATTATGTATTATACGGTAAAAGGGGATGAAGCCCATGCATAATTCCATCGCGCTGATCCGTAAAGACTTCATGCTTACCCGGAAGTTCGCTCTGCTGCTGATTCCCTATTTTGTGCTTATGTTATATTCCAATGCACAAGCCTATACGGTATTCTCGTTGTTGCCGGCACTATTGTTACTGATTAACGCCTGTACGATTGATATGCAGCATAACAACCAGAAGTTTCTGGCCACGTTGCCGGTGCCAAGGCAGCGGCTGATTCAAGCCAAGTATCTGACGATCATTCCACTTTCCCTGTTCAGCCTGATCTGTACCCTTGTGATGTACTTTGTTGCTGTACAGATGGGCAAGCTGGACGAACCGCTGCGCTGGAGAGAGCTGGGACTGATTACAGCTGTTATCCCGCTGCTTGCCGCTTTCTACCTGCCGCTATATTACTGGCTGGGGCAAAAAGGGATGCAGATCGTTAATTTCATCTTTATGATGGTGATTATGCTGAGTTTCACTACATTTGGAAGCCTGAATAAGGAATTTCCGGCTCTTGCTCAATGGGTTCAGGACGGTAAAATAGACAATATGCTGCTCGTATTCATCGGCGTGCTGGCATACCTCATCATTATTTATGCCTCCTATCTGATTTCCTCGCGGATTTATATGAATAAGGATATTTAGCTTCATTGCCGGTATGAGCTTCATCACAAGAATGACCTCAGCTTCCACCGTCCAGTGGCAGTCTGAGGTCATTCTTGATCATTCACACATGGTTCACTCAGCGGAAGTTCCCGCTCCGTTCCAGGTTCTCTACGAAGTCCTTGGCTTCCTTGAGGCCCAGATTCCGCGCTTCGCGCACGACCTTGATTGCCTGGATCTTCTTGCCCTCGGCTATCAGCAGGTGGATTCTCCGCTCGAGGTCCGGTGCCAGCTCCGGGTTCTGCACGAACATCGGCGCAGGAATATGGCTGGTTCGGCTGAAGGAGGGGCCAGCGGGCATTCCTCCGTAAGGATCTCTTTGATTGAGCCGGGCTTCCAGCTCGTTCACACGCCGCTTCAGGCTGAACACGCTAAGCATGAGCAATAATACCAGCACCAGCGCCAGAATGGCGACGAGATCGATCGTATCCATATTGTCCATAGGTAGTCTCCTTTCAGTAGCAGGTTTCATCAAGGATGCCTGTGCCATTATACTCTACTACCCCTTAGAGAGAAGAATGAACACTTGAGGCCTGATTGTTGATTGTATCCACCTGTGCTGAACCCTACAATGAGTTACAGGAACAGTACACCTCTTGCTTCAACGGTACGAGGATTCCCAATTCATCTATAGGAGTGATCGCAATGAACGAAGCCACACATATGAAGGCGATTCGGATACATCAATTTGGAGGGCTGGAAGAGTTAAAGTATGAGGATGCGCCGATTCCCGTTCCCGCAGCGGACGAGATTCTGATTAAGGTGGCAGGGACCGCGTTCAATCAGGCAGATGTCAAAATCCGCAAGGGCTACCTGCAAGCCTTTTTCCCGCATGAATTTCCTTACATTCCTAACTTTGAGGTGTCGGGTACGGTGGAAGCAGCAGGCGCAGAGGTTACGGACTTTCAGCCGGGGGACAAGGTCTATGCTGCGCTCGATATGTCCCGGGACGGTGCTGCCGCAGAATATGTGGTCACCAAAGCGCATCATGCTGCGTTCGCTCCAGCCTCCCTGGAGTTATCCGATGCAGCTGCGCTGCCGATTGGTGTCTTAACCGCATGGCAGGGGTTATTCGATCATGGTAATCTGCCGCAGGGCGGGCGTGTGCTGATTGCGGGAGCCGCTGGCGGGGTAGGCAGCTATGCGGTGCAATTCGCCAAGCAGCATGGGGCGTATGTCATAGGGACTTCCTCAGCGGCCAGTGTGCCGATGCTTCAAGAGCTGGGGATTGACGAGATTATTGATTACACCAGGGAGAGCGTTACGGACAAGCTGAAGGACAAGGTAGATCTGATCCTCAATCTGTCCCCTGAGAGTACAGAGGTACTTAATACATGGCTGCCGCTGCTAAAAGAGGGAGGAGCGCTGATCTCGGCGGTGAATCCTGCGGACGAAATGCTGGCAGCGCAGCTTGGCGTTAAGGCACACCGGCTGTTTGCACAAGAGGATCGCACGCTGCTGACGCGGGTTGCAGAGCTGGTGGATGCGGGCAAGCTGAAGCTCTGGATTACCGGCCGTCTGCCGCTGGCCGAGCTGGCTGCCGCACATGCCATGAGCGAGGCCGGTAAGCTCCGTGGTAAGGTACTGATTACAATTTAACCCTTAGCGATCAGAGTCGACTGCATGAATAACACTTCATTATAGATCACCGCCAGCTCCTCCGGAGTATAAGGCATCCCGCTGTGCAGCCATTCTTCCGTAATTCCGAGAAAAATGGATGCGGAATGCGCAGCGAGATACTCCGGAGGAACCGCCGGGTGGCCGGCAAATACGCCATTCATCTCCAGCTTCCGGTAGAAGCTGCGTTTGATAACCTCCTTGAATTGCCCCGGAAATGCCGCATCCCCTTTAGCCCCGAGAAATAAGCGGATTCGCTCGCCGTGCTGGTGCAGATACTCAAGGATATGCACCAAGGGCGGATAGGGCAAGCCTTTCAGATAATGCCCGGACATCTCTTCGCGTACGATTTTGACAACCATCACCTGCTCCAGACCTGTCAGTATTTCCCGCTGCAGCTGCTCCAGCAGATCGTATTTATCCGTAAAATGCAGATAGAACGTTCCCCTGTTAATATGTGTTCTAAGCGCCAGCTGGCGTACGCTCACCTTGTGAAATCCTTCCTGCTCCATGAGCTGGAGGAAGTTATCCACGATCAAACCCCGGGTTCCCGCTGACATCAATTCATGTATTTCCGCCACGCTGCGCTCACCTCTTCCGTTAACTGCTGAAACTCTATCTTTTTAAAATAGGATATTTCCAACTAAAATTCAAATGTAAGCT
This sequence comes from Paenibacillus sp. FSL H8-0122, assembly GCF_038005345.1. Classification (NCBI taxonomy): domain Bacteria; kingdom Bacillati; phylum Bacillota; class Bacilli; order Caryophanales; family Paenibacillaceae; genus Paenibacillus; species Paenibacillus sp. FSL H8-0122. The sequence goes on from NZ_JBBOTB010000001.1 coordinate 2,633,345, forward strand.
ATATCAAATTCTTTTCGTTTACCATAAATGAGATTAAATGGTGTATAATTGTGGGAAAGGGAGGCGATTGTAATGACTGATTTCTTCAATCCGGGACCTCATGCGAATTCGACTGATCCCGGCGGGCACAAGGCCAACCATGACGTCAATGAACAGAAGCTTCATCGTGAAGGGCCTTTGGGATTTTGGCGGCAGATCTCTGATCTGTTAATTGCAGTAGGTGTTATTGCTTTTATTGTTGTTGTGATCATGTGGATTTTTTGATTATAAAAAAGCACTTAAGATTAGCAATTGAAGCATGGTCGTCGCTGCGGTGAACATTTGGCCCTCCGGCCGCTGCCCAATTTGGATTTCATAATTAGAACCGCTTCTTGCGGTAGAAATCCAAATACAAAGGCGGACGCTACGCTCCTACAGTTCCAAATTTCCCCTCCACTTCTTTTGCTTTTTTTGTTAATTTCTTTAGTGCGTCTTATATAACATCTCCAAATGAATTGTTTAGGAGAGTCATGAATTGATAGGGAGAGGGTCTAAATGATATATCACCGGGCCGAGCGGGCGATTGAAACAGATCGGTTACTGCTGCGCTTGTTTAAGCAAACGGATGCAATGGATGTCAGCTATCATTGTAACAATTACAATATATACAAAAGTACTTTGACGCTTCCGTATCCTTATCCAATAGAGTGTGCGGTGGACTGGATCGCGAACCATGAACAGAACTTTGACCTGGATAAGATGTATGACTTCGCTATCACTGACAAGGCAGACGGCCGGTTATATGGAGCGATTGGGTTATCTAATCATCTGTCCCATCATAACGGTGAAATCGGGTATTGGATCGGCGAAGCCCATTGGGGGCATGGTTATGGAACCGAGGCTGCGCGGGCGGTTATTGAATTTGCTTTTACCGAAAAGAAGTATCACAAGGTCTATGCCCGGCATTTCGCCTCCAACCCGGCCTCAGGAAGAATTATGCAGAAGTGCGGAATGACCTATGAAGGCACATTGAAAGATCAAATACATAAGATTAATTCGTATGAGGATTTGGTTTATTACGGAATCGTTAATCCCGCTCATCCAAGCCAATAACCCCGGTCTGCCTTCCTTCGCCATCAGCCCTTCCCTCGATATTCACTCGGCGTCTGTCCTATGAACTTCTTGAACTGCCGCATGAAATGGACATCGTTCTCATAGCCGCAAATCGCAGAAATCTGGCTGACGCTATACGTGGTGCTCTTCAGTAAATAGGACGCATGCCCCAGCCGGTTCTGAATGATGTCGCTGACGACCGGGATACTGAAGATCTGCTTGTAGATCTGCTGGAAATAGGAAGGGCTCATGTTCATCCGCTCTGCCAGTGCTTCGACAGAATACCAGATGGAGGGGGAGCTGAGTACTTCATTTCTCAGAATCAGGAACGAATCATAGTATCTGCTGACCCTATGGCTGGCCTCTACGTGATGCCGCATATCGCTAAGCTTCATGAACAGGCAGCGCATAATGGAGTCGATAATCTCCTGGCGGAAGGTGCCGTTCTGCAGATTCTCCCAGTGCAGCTCATTTACTTTTCTGGTGATATAGAGCGGGTCATGGGCCTTCATTAAGGTGTCCAGCGGCAGCTTCAAGCGGTTAAACCAAGCATCCGCACCCTCAAGCTCAAAATGGAACCAGTCATGCACCAGCGGAAGCTCCACATCCTTGTAGTAATAGTGGCTGTCTCTGTTATAGATGATGTAAGTATTCGGTTCAGCATACATGCTCCGCGATTGAAGCCTCAGCTCCATCTTGCTTCGAAAGAATACGAAGACATAATCGCCGGAGCCCTCCGGGCGGTCGATTGTCATGCCCTCCGGATGAATCACATTCGCACCGCACCGCTTCAGGGTGATCACACACAATTCCACCTTTTAGATAATAGATCAGTCAATAGATAGGATAATTCATTTTCTTTCCCGGGACAAGGGAGTACTCTGTGATAGTGAATAGAGAATACTTCAGTGATGAGAAAGAGGATGGTTCGAGATGTCTACTACAGCAACTACAAAGCCAGCTACGAAATTCTATACCCCTAACTACCCGAGACCCCAATTTGTCCGCAGCCAGTGGCTGGATCTGAACGGAGAATGGGATTTTAGCTTTGATGATGACAATGCAGGCGTTGCGGAGCGCTGGATGGACCATTTTCCGGCCACGCACACGATCAACGTTCCATTCACCTACGAGACAGCGGCCAGCGGCATTGGTGAAGAGACCTTTCACCCGCGGATCTGGTACCGCAAGCATTTGGACCTGTTCCGGGCGGAAGATGGGAAGCGGACGGTGCTGCATTTTGAAGGCGTGGATTATAAGGTGGTCTGTTGGGTGAACGGCGGCTATGCAGGAGAGCATGAGGGGGCGTATACCCGTTTCTCCTTCGATATTACCGATCTGCTTAGACCCGAGGGCGGCAATGAGATCGTACTGATGGTGACTGACAGCGACAGCTGTCTGCAGCCCCGGGGCAAGCAGCGCTGGGCGGGCCGGAACCACGATTCATTCTATGTGCAGACGACAGGCATCTGGAAAAGCGTCTGGCTGGAGCATGTCCATAGGGCCCGGCTGGATTCCGTGAAAATGACGCCAGACATTAACCGCCAAATGCTCCGGCTGGATTATCGCGTACACGGCCTCCCGGAAGAAAAGGATCTCCGGCTGGAGACGGAAATTACGTTTCAAGGGGAGCGAGTAAATAAGCTTAGCTTGCCAGTGGACAGATCATGCATGACAGTGGAGGTCAGCATGATGGGCGGCATCAACGGGCCTTGGCTGCAGAACCTGTGGTCACCGGGGAATCCGAACCTTTTTGACATAGAATTCGTGCTGTATGCGGGTGAACAGGAGATTGACCGGGTAGGCTCTTATTTCGGTATGCGCAATATCTCGATCAAGGACGGCCAGATCCTTCTAAATAATATCCCTCTCTACCAAAGACTGATCCTGGACCAGGGCTACTGGACTAATACTCATTTGACCCCGCCGTCAGAAGAAGCGCTGATTCAAGATATTGAGGCGATTATGGAGATGGGCTGGAGCGGTCTGCGCAAGCATATGAAGGTGGAGGACGCCCGTTTCTTGTACTGGTGTGACGTCAAAGGGCTGTTGGTCTGGTCAGAGATGGCGGCCGCTTATGAATATAACGACGAGGCGCTGGAGCGTTTCACTAAAGAATGGCTGGAGGTTGTGCAGCAGCAGTATAATCATCCGTGCATCATCACCTGGGTGCCTTTTAACGAATCTTGGGGTGTGCAGAATATTCTTCATGACGTCCGGCAGCAGACATTCACGGAGGGCATCTATTATTTGACCAAATCTATCGATCCTTATCGTCCGGTGATTACGAATGACGGCTGGGAGCACACCGTGTCCGACATCCTGACCCTGCATGATTATGTGGAGCGGGCCGAAGCGTTATATGAAACCTATAAGGATAAAGATTCTATTACCGGCGGCAGCGGCACGTATAACGAATGGAAGTTTGCTTTTGCAGAAGGGTACAGCTATAAGGGGCAGCCGATTATCATCAGCGAGTATGGGGGGATTGCCTTCAAGAGCGAGCACGGCTGGGGGTATGGCCAGCAGGTGGATAGCGAGGAAGCTTTTCTGGAGCGGTTCGGCAGCTTGACCCGGGCGATTCAGGCCATTCCGTTCATCTCCGGGTACTGTTATACGCAGGTTACGGACGTTCAGGAAGAGGTCAACGGCTTAATGACTGCGGAACGTGAGCCGAAGGTGCCGCTTGCGCGAATCCGGGAGATTAACCTGGGCCTGGGAATGTAAACTCTTTCAAAAAGCGCCGAAGGGGTTGACGAACGGAGATTATTACACTATCATTCATAATAGTTACAAAAAATTAATATATGTCAGGCAGCATTAGCCGGCAAGAAAGGAGACTGAGTTCTTTTTGAAGAAAGGGATCGTGTGGCTACTGGGGATTGTACTATTGCTATCGTTTGGATCTGAAAGAGCATCTGCGGATGACAGCTCCAGGCTTGACCAAGAGGTTAATGAGGTTATGGGAACTCCATATAAATGGGGGGGCACCAAGGCATCTGAAGGGTTTGACTGTTCCGGATTTATAATATACATATTTGGCAAGTTCAACTTAGATCTTCCGAGAACATCCAAGTCGCAGGCAAGTGCAGGCGAATATGTAGCCAAGTCCGATCTACGTCCGGGAGATCTTGTCTTTTTCGACACCGGAGGCAACGGCATCTCGCATGCAGGCATCTATGTGGGCGACAACAAATTTGCACATTCCTCAAGCAATAATGGAGTAACCATCACCAAGCTGTCTTCAAGCTACTATAAGGATAGATATGTAACTGCCAGAAGAACTATTTCGGAGAGTATGTATCAGAAGATGACTGGCAACTAAATATAGTAATACTACTACGAGCCTCTAGAACTTCTAGAGGCTCTAGCTGTTTGTTATGGATGTATGCTGCAGGGCAGGACAATCACACCAGCTGCAGATAGAGACATTAAACCTTCGCATCTATGACAATAAAGCTATATTAACTTCTGATAAACGTGTAGAATAGGATTTTATCCATCCATAGAGCAGACAGAGCGGAGGTTATTTGTGCGGAGAATTCGTTTTACCGTTCAACTTAAGATATTATCTATCACTGTACTCATTGTTTCCGCCTTACTGGCGTTTGTAATTGTAGTGCACGGACGCATTCATTCCTTACAGCAAGCGACTAACTCCATTACCCAACAAGACCGGGAAATGACCAATTTAACGAATCAGCTTGAGAAAAATATACTGGACATGGAGACGGGACAGCGGGGGTATGTTATCACCGGGCAAGACAAATATCTGGCGCCTTACCGGCAGGGACAGGCTTCCCTGGACAGCAATTACGACCAACTGGCTGCGCTAACGAATGCCGGGGCCCTTCAGCTTAACCGCCTGCACAGTATTAAGGAGAATGTAGATCGATGGATTGCGGCCACCGGAGACCCGGTCATTCAGCTCAAAAAAGAGGGGCAGGATGCGCAGATCCTAAAAATCTTCAATACGGATGCAGGCATAGATCAGATGGACCGGATTCGCAGCCAAATCAGCGGGTATCGGGCGACGATGAATGAGAATACTAACCTGCTGATAGATAAGCAAGCGGATCGCAACCAATTTCTGCTGCAAATCTTGTATATCGTCTGGTTCCTGATCGCCGCAGCAGGAATATCTGCCTCCTGGATCATAGCTCATTCTATCTCGGCGACTGTGCGGAAAATTACCGGGACCTTAACGGCTCTTGTCCGCACCGGGGATCTGAATACCCGTCTGACGATGACCACTAATGATGAAGTCAGCGATCTCGGTCATGCGACGAACCAGCTGCTGAACAGCCAGCAGGAGCGTGAATGGTTCCAGGAGCGGGCCAATGGCTTGATGGAAGGGTATCAGGGTGTTACCACAATTGCGAAGCTGGGGGATATCTTCCTCAGCAAGACGGCAGAAATGATCGGTTATCCCTATGGCACGCTGTATATCCGTTCTCAGGAATGCGGGGAGGATTACCTGACCCGGTCTGCGGTGTTTGCAGGGAGCAGCGTGGATACGGAGCAGGAGAGGATTCTCTATGGGGAAGGTCTTATCGGACAATGTGCCAAAGAAGGGCACACCCTGAATATTGCTCCGCTCCCGGAGAATTATATTCATATCCGTTCCGGCTTGGGGGCCTCTTCGCCGCAGCATCTGCTGCTGCTGCCGGTGAGTTTTCTGGGAGAAGTGGTGGCGGTCGTTGAGATTGCCTCTTTTGCGCCGCTGACCTTAGCGAATATCGCGTTTCTGGAGTCGGTTGCCGCACAATTCGGAGCCGCCATTGTCAGTACCGTCAGCAGCATGAGAATTGACCGGTTACTGGAAGAGTCCCAGCGTCAGAATGAGGAGCTGCAAGTGTATTCAGAAGAGCTGCAGACGCAATCCGAAGAATTGCATATTCAGGCCGAATCCCTGCTGATCACCAACAAGAAGCTGGAAGATCAGAACGCGATCGCCGAGCAAAAGAGCCGGGAAGCCCAAGATGCGCGTGAGGAGCTGACCCAGTATGCCGAAATGCTGAAGCGGAGCACACAATACAAATCGGAGTTTCTGGCCAATATGTCGCATGAATTGCGGACGCCTCTGAACGGGATTATGCTGCTCTCCGAATTCCTGATGGAGAATCCATCGGGCTCACTGAATGCAGAGGAGCTTGAATTTACCCAAGCGATTCATTCGTCGGGTCAGGATCTGCTGGCACTGATCAATGACATTCTGGATTTGTCCAAGGTCGAGGCCGGGAAGATGGACATTACCATGGAAGAAGTGAATATATCCGAAATTCCGGAGTCAGCATCCCTTCATTTTGGCCAACTGTCCCAGAAGAAAAGCATTCCGTTGCAGGTGAAATTAAGCGACGAACTGCCGGATATCCTATACACGGACCCTCACCGCTTAAGACAGATCATCATAAATCTGTTATCCAATGCGTTCAAATTCACAGCTCAAGGCACGGTAACTTTGGAAATACGCATGGCAGCTGCTGAAGAGCTTCTGGAGCTGCAAGGGATTGCGGCAGGGCCTTGCATTGTTTTCAGTGTGACTGATACCGGCATCGGCATTGCCAAGAACAAACAAGGTCTTATCTTTAACGCCTTTCAGCAGGCGGAAGGTGATACGGAGCGTAAATACGGAGGAACCGGCTTGGGATTATCGATCTCCAAAGAGCTTACAGAGCTGCTTGGCGGCCAGCTTAAGCTAGTGAGTGCAGAAGGGGCGGGCAGTACATTCAGTGTGTATCTCCCGGTGCATCAAGAGCAGAAGAAGGATGAGCAGGTTACCGCAGAAGGATATACTTCTGTCGATTTGAATAAATCTATTGATGATATAGAGACTCAAGACAATCATAGTCCTTTATTTTCCAAAAGAGTGCTGCTGGTTGACGATGATGAACGTAACTTATATGCGCTAACCACAATCCTGTCTCAAAAAGGACTGGACATCACGGCAGCACACAATGGAGAAGATGCGCTGAAGGCATTGCAGAACTCCGCATCGTTTGATCTCATCCTTATGGATATCATGATGCCCGTCATGAACGGCTATGAGACCATTAAGCAGATCAAGGAGCTGCACGGCCACCAGGATGTACCGATTATTGCTTTGACTGCCAAAGCCATGCAAGAAGACCGGGAACGTGTAATTATGGCTGGAGCTACGGAGTATCTAAGCAAGCCGATCAATATGGATCAGTTGCTGGCGCTTATGAAGATGTTGATAACTGATAAATGAAGGTCAATCATTAATGAATATATAACAGAAATGAATATATAACAGAATATTGAAATGTTGAGATGATGATCAGCCCGTTGGTGCGGGTTGATTATTTGTTTTAACGATTTAATTGTTTGAATAAGGTTAAATGCTTAGGGTTAAGACTTTTATATAATACTTCTTCACAAAACCCGTATTTCTTTTAGTATATTATTATCTAAATTCAAACAAAATTTTAGTGGGTCTATATATATTGTGACACATATTATTATGTGATATTTTCTCTAATCACTTTTCAATAAATCACTATTATTTTCTCTGTAGATGATACGAGAGTATATAGTATAGGTACCATCTTCTCTAGCCTATAAGTAGTGGTTTACCAAACTTAATGTTTCCCTTTCCAGGGGGCTAAAAGAGTGCTGAAAACAGTTCATATCAAAAAATCGGGATATCCTATTGTAGGTATTCCGATTTTTTGATGGAAAGACTGATAAAGGGTTACGATCATGAAACGACATTCTTTTTATAGAAAGCAGGAAAGCAAGAAAAGGAACAGAATTATAATAGATTGTAAGTTTTTATCAACATAGGGGGGAAGGAGCTGGGCTTCGATCCGGAGATTTACTGGGAGTTAGGTAATAAAGATTATTTGCCCTTAGCAGAGTATTTTTTTTTGAAATAAGGTTCAATGGCTCCGCTGATGGAAAGATTCCAGAGCAAGTGGGTGGTCAGCTCGGATATGGTCAAAGCCTCTAAAGTTCATGAATTGCTCATACAGCTGAAATTTCCAATAATATACACGACGAATTACGATAACGGATTGGAAATGGCGTTTGAAGAATACTCTCCATGTACCAAGTATCACAAAATCGCCAACGTGGAGGATATTGCCAAAAGCAGCGGATGCGATACGCAAATCATTAAATTTCATGGTGATATGGAGACGAAAGATGAATCTAGTATCGTCCTGACCGAGTCCAGTTTCTTTGACCGTTTGGATTTTGAATCTCCGCTAGATATCAAGTTTCGTTCCGATATCTTAGGCAAATCGATTTTTTTCCTCGGTTACAGTCTGAGTGACATCAATATTCGGGTGCTACTTCATAAGCTGAATCAGATATGGAAATCCTTCAACTCCTCTGCTGACCGCCCTCCTGTATATTTATTCCTGACTACACCTAATCCAATTCAGGAGCGTATTCTATGCGCCCGCGGTATCACGCCGGTTATTTCGCCTAATCCTGATCCGCGCACTGGAACGATTGCTTTTTTGGAGCAACTGGTTGAGCTGAATAGGAAGCTGGAAACACCCTGCAGAAAAGATAAATAATTTGAATTTGAAAGGAAAGATTAAACAGTGACTTTAAATACAAATACATCGGAGAATCAAGAGGAAGTAATCCTCGGCGCCAGAGCACTGGGAGAGCAAGTGTATAAAATCATGCCGACATACGATCTATTATTGGAGCAGTTGCAGGAAATCCGGTCGACCGCTGCCAAACAAGCTCTTAAAAAGCAAAACCGTTGTGGTGGGAATGATAAACAAGATTTTAATAATACGGTAGGTATATTTGGTCCACGGGGGACCGGTAAATCGTCGGCGCTCTATACACTTCGGAATTATCTGTCTAAAGATATGATGAATATCTTGCTTCCGCTAATCGAGCCGGATAACTTTGGTGAAAATACAAAAATTATCGGCTCAATTGTCGGATTATTGTGTGAAGAGGGGAATAAGTTAATAAGGTCACTGAAGAAATTACATATATTAAAAAATGATGAAAGGGATGTCCCTCCTGATCTTAGCTCATATTTTTATAACGGTACATTGAAGCCAAACAACCCGCTCAAGCAGATTATTGATGAGACGATAGAATATCATCTTTATACTGAACGGCACTACCGGGACATGTTAGGACAAAATTTCGCTGATCTCGCAACCCATATCCGTAAGTCGGAGCGGCTGCTGATCCCTGATATCGAGTTTAAAAAGAAGCTGATGATACTGATAGATACCATTATTGATGTTAAGAAAAAGCTCATGACTCTTGAAGTAAACAATAAAAAAGACAGAGCAACAGAAGAATGTCAATCCCCAGTTCCTCTTATTTATATCTTCATTGACGATATCGACCTAAAAACCTCGAAAACTCGCGAACTGATGGATGCTCTCTTGCAGTATACCAATCATCCGAATATCATCACTGTTCTGTCCGGGGATTATGAGATCTTGACTGAATCATTGACGCTGGCTTTGCTGCAGGATGAACCGCTGAAAGAGCTGGGGTTAGGTGCGCAGGATTCATTGAAAGTATCAGCTAAAGATAGTGAGATAGAGTCAGATAAAGAAGGTAAACTGACCATCTTAAAAAGGAAAACCGATTTAGCTCATGAATATTTGAAGAAAATTATCCCGCCAGCAAGACGTCACCAACTAGTGAAATGGAATGAGAATACAATTCCATTCTTTGCGTTTGGAGAAGAGACGCTTTTAGAGCAATTGAGTAGACTGTTCGGTAAATGGTCTATATTCAGTTATCAGGATAAAGAAGCTAATGAAACAATTAATAAGCCAATTAAAAGAAGCTATGTAATATTTGATGAGAAACCAAGAGGTATCGTTAATGCTTATTATCATCTTAATCAACTAATAAAAGCTAAACAGAATGGGGAAGAAATTGATGTGGATAAATACTTTCATTTAGTAAAAGCATTTATTGACACATTGATCTTATCAAATACTAAACTACTGCCTCACCAAGAGTTTATTTTTGGGAAATATTTGCTTTGGGGAAGTGAGGCGAAAAGTTCTTCAATTCAATACGATGTGTTGAATGAAATAAATAATCCTTACGAAATAGATAAAGATTTTGAGAATTTGAGGGTAACCCTGTACGTGATCGGTGAACTTGTAACAAATTTGTTGCCAAAGGTAACTCATGATCAAGTACATTATTTAAATTGGAGAAAGGACGTAATGGATCAATTATTAAACCAGCCAATCGATATTAAAAGAAAATCAGATCAATATATAGATCAAGAATATTTAAAACATAATCAGTATTCGGATTATCGATTATTTTTTCTAGTCGAGACACTAGCTGTATTCGCAAATCCTGAAATTTCCGCGTTGATATCCGAATTAATTTATAATATAGATCTAAATTTGTATTATAAAAATCGATGGACTTCTGAAGATACGCAAGTAAAAGATGAATATGTCATTAGTGTAATATATTCACTATTACTTCAAGAGGAAGCGATGTTGAGTTACAGAATGCAGGAGGGAAAGAATTCTGAAAAAAAATCGATGACAATACTTGATAAACTTTATTACCAAGCTTATTCAAATCAAGATGATATAAATAGTAAACTGGCAAACTTTAGTCTGAATTTATTGGAATCTTTGTGTGCCGAAACAGCAGAAGTAGTTATTGCAGAACGTCAATTTAAGCTATTAATGGACGTGTGGGATGCTGCTCTTGATAAAAAGCAAAAAGAATTTAGTTTAGCTGTTAACCAGGAACAGCTAAAAAAAAGGTCGGTTGAGTTTATGGATTTGCAAATTAAGCGATCTTTATTTCTGAATTCAATTATTACCATTAAAAATACAGCAGTTGTGCTAACAAAATCTAATCTTAAATCTACTGATATTGGATATATGCTAAATGTGATTAATGGTGATAGAGAAACTAGTGGTAACTTGACCAAAGTGCCTGATGCAATCTATTCGACACTAAAGAATAGAATGAACAAGTTCGCAAAAGATATTCTACTAAAATTCTCAGAACAAAACGTATCAGTTGAATTGAAGGAAATTGATCAAAAAGAGGCAGAGATTTTTATGGAAGCTCCAGCGGGAATAAGTAATACCCGTTTCAATCAAGCCAAGGAAGCATTCAAACCGATTTTTAATAATAAAGATAACTTAAAGTTTAGAACATATAGATTTGGCTTGAGAACAATCGAAAAATTATCACAAAATAATAGAGTTTACTACGGACGTTTAGAAGCTAATGTTTTCCTTCCTAAATTAAAAAATGCTTCAAGATTTTCAGTTGAAGCATTTTCTGAATCGGAAAGATATACAATCCATCAGTATGCTAAATATATAGGAGCAAATGAAGTTGAGAAAAAGATGGATACCTATGAGAACGCAAAGAAATTTATTCAAGGAAAACTATACGAAGCACATAATAGATTCCAGTCGAAGACACTTGCAGATATCAAAGGATACAATCTTAAATTGAACGATTTAGATAGTGATCAAGATGAACCAAAAAAAATTGATGATTATGATGATTTTTTCAATGATTTCGAGGACTTGGAGATTTCGAATGATTAACAAAATCAATCTCCTCATTAACATCTCCCTATTCCCGTTCCAGAATCTAAGTTTCCTCGGCCAGAAAAAGATTTTCGCGGCTCTAGGTTACATAGAAGAGAAAAGTGAAGTGGGGAAAGCAGATCGTCAAAAAGCTCAAAATGAGCTTCGGATTGAGATTCAGAATGAGGTTTTACGGAAAGCACGTCCTAAAAGTATGGATGAAATCAATTTGCTTATGCAAAAATTTTACCCGATGCTTTGCAGCGATGATGAAGCTGAGCGTTCAGGCTTCCGGTTTAAAGACTCCAAAAATCCACTTGCCATTGAGAAAAAGCTGTATCTGCACTATTTTCATATCTTGGAAGAGTTCGGTGATGCCCTTATCTCTTACCGGGACGGAGATGTGGTATTCAAGTATTGGAAAAACGACGTCAATCAAGATAAGAAGTGGCGGTTCATTGACTTTATGGATCAATACAAGGGACAGGATAAGGTCCGTTTTTTTCATGCGATCAGCCGGTTTATCCCGCTTGACTTGATTATTATGCTGCATTTTATAAAAAATGGGTTGCGAAATCCTATTCAACTTCATGAGTTCTATCAGCATGTCAATCTGGCGGATGCAGCACTGGATGACATCTTGCGCCGGGGAGTGGCAGAGAATCATATTCATGCCTCAGCTGCATTTAATTTCTCTATCCTGTGGCAAACCGTGATGAACGGCCGCATTGAAGCGGGATATCTGCAGAAGTTTCTTCCCAATCACCTTGCCACCTCAAAGCACAATGTGGAGTCCTACATTTTGACAGCCAGGCTTCTCCGGTTAGTAATGACAATCTACCTGAACGAACAAGTTTACAGAAATCATTCTGAGACTTGCCAGGTGGAAGCTGTTGTAGATCAACATCTACCGTTTTTTGTCTGGCTGAAAAATAGCTTTGAGCAGCAGGATAATCAAACCCTTGAGCTGTTGTGGAGCTTGATCAGGGATCGGAGCTGTGAGTTTGCTAAATCGGAAGAATTGTTAAGTGCAATAGAACGAGTCAGGATTGCTTATATAGATATCGGGGATCCGGAACCGTCAGACTTTATTTTCAGTATTTTTAAGAATCACGGCGGCATAAAGACTTACGGGGAAAATATATTTTTACATCTCGTTATATCGTATAAACAACTTATTCAGCAGCTGCCTTCATTTGATGAGTATTTTGAACAGTTTTTCCGTACTTTTTTCATTTACGTATCGATTAAGAACGAATTTTACCAGCAGGTCACCCAGCCGACTGTTATGCACGGCCTTGACTTCTTTCGGGGGTATTTTGACCGGGCGACAGATGGTATTGCTAAAAATAGGGACTACTATAAAACAATGCTCCGAACCTTATTCCAGAATGGTTACCTGAAAAAAGTTGAGCTGAGGATCTCAATTAAAAACAAGCTGCAGACGAATAAGCAGACTTTGTACGAAATATTAAGCTCATATCGTGAGGTACTTCAGGAGGATTATAAGGTCGAGGATGACCCGCAAGTAGAATTTCCTATGCTTGGTATTGTTTATCATCTTATCAAGCAGCCGGATAATTCAAACAAGGATTTATGGCAATACGACCAGGAACGGGATCATACGCTAAAAAGAGCGCTGCACTTCGGTGATCTGCAGGAGCAGTATATTAAGCAGGTTCAGCATTTGCAGGAGCTGCGCAGAGTCATACCGATGGCTACAAATTTTATTGTTGGTCTGGATGCAGCTAGTCTTGAGAATAACACGCCTGTGCAGGTGTTTGCCCCGGTATTTGAAGAAGCACGGGATAGTAAATATGATGCCTTGCGCATCGTCGATCCGCAAGGAAATATTTTACCCCGGCAAAGCCTGTTCTTTACTTTTCATGCGGGCGAGGACTTTAGGCACCTCATTTCCGGCCTGCGCCGTATTGATGAAGTCATACGCTACTGCAAACTTCATGCCGGAGACCGAATCGGGCACGGTATAGCACTAGGTGTAGATATTCCGGAATGGGTAAGGTATAACCCGCTGGTAATTATTCCCCGCGGAGAATATCTGGACAATTTGCTCTGGATTTGGGGAGTATATAGTCATACTGCCAGTCTGCAGACGGAGACACTGGTTTACTTGGAGCGAACGATTGACCGTATTGCTGCAGAGCTGTTTGGTGAAGTTGTGTCTGCAGGCGATTTACGTATTCCTGTACTGTATAATGTATATGAACGCAGATTCAAGCGGCGTACTGAAGAAGTAATGAAGCTTCAGCAAGATAGAGAAGATAAGGGAGATCCTGAGGATTACGAGCGTACAATGAAACTGCAGGATAAGCTGTATGCAGCTTATCATCAGGAAGCAACCCTGTTGAAAATGGAAAAGCCCATTTATGTAATGACCGATGAAATAGAACAGATAATGATGAGTGATATGCAAAAATATCTGATTCACAAGGTTTCTGTGAGCGGCATTGTTATTGAAGTTAACCCCTCATCGAATGAAGCCATCGGAGAAATTGATTCCGTTTTTGGTAATCAGCTTTTTAAGCTGCAGTCTGCGGGTAATTCTGCACTGGAAAATGTGCTGGTCAATGTAAACTCCGATGATCCGATGGTTTTTAACACGAATGTCAGTAATGAACTTGTGTATATGTATTATGGAATGCTTCAGCAAGGTATGGGGCGTGAGGCAGCGCTAGACTGGATTGAGAAACTGCGGAAAGCAGGGATGGATACCTCTTTTATCCGCGGAGCCCGCAGCCGCAAGCAGTATCTTCATATTTTAGATATGACGATTAACGCTTTAGAAACATATGCATCCCCGCTGTAAAGCCATCTATTTTAAATTATTTAAAGTCCGGATTCCGGGCTTTTTTTTTTTGCTTCAAATGAGACTATAATTCAGCTGAAAACACATATTTATCCATACAAAATGATAAAATTCACGGGTGTTATAAACTAATAAAGTCATATTTATTCATGATAACTGTTTGAGAATTATAATGAGGTGAAGTACTTTCGCTTAGACACTCGTTTGCAACGCGATACCATTTGGAAAACAACGATGTACCAAGGTTAAAGAATCAATTAGGGCATTCATCTATACAAACAACTATGATATATACACACTTAACAGATGAAGAGATGCGTAAGGCTGTAAACAATAAGGATCGATAAACCCGCGGTGCTTCGCGGTTTCTATCATACATATTCACAAAACCCGTATTTTGTACATATGTATGTATGGAGATTAAACACCTTCTCCAATTAAAAAAACGCCTGACTAAAAGGCGTTTTTTCATTAGTTATCATTTAGATCATCTCAATTGCATTGGTTACTAACCTCAGTTGCCATTTTCATCGTCTGGACCATGTTATATTCTTTCTTCACAATCTCTTCGAGTTTTACGATAGCTTGATCATGAACATGATTATTAGATGCGATCATTTTAATAACTGTCGTTCTATAAATTTCCCATAAACGACTTAGTTCCACGCTTTGGTCTGCTAACTTCTTATAGAGATTTGTATGGGACGATTGATCTTCCAGTAGCTTAAAAAGCCTGTTATTCTTCTTATGATTCTGTGCAAAAGAACTGCTTCTCAAGGCAAATATGCTGGTATCGTTCAAATGACCTACAAGTTCTTCGAATTCCTCTACATAATCGGTCAACGCTTTTAGTCCCAACTGATAATGAAGACCATATTGCTCAAGAAAAACGACTTTATTATCCAATAGATTGCTTCTGAGTTCTGAGACAAACGAGTCCTGTACTGAAAATTCATGGTTAAAATTCCTTATCGATCCTTCATGCACAGAAACCATGATGAATCTAACTTTTTTGCCGCTTGTCATTAGATATCGGGTAGATTCCATAATGACTTCAAGTGGAGTTTGATAATCGTGCATTCGCCCTGGAGATAAGCAATCTTCAATTACTGTGTATGCCCCCCCACTCGCGCATTTCCCATGAATAAAGGTCGGATGGATAAAATGTATTTTACCGGATTCTCTTCCACTGGAATAAAAAAAGCGGTCCACATCGAGAAAGACATATTTCTTCTTGTCTAAAGCGCTTTGAATCATCTCATCCAGCAAAGGTATATCTGATTGCTCAAGAAGCTGATCCTCAAACCGAAGATAATGATAGAGCTGTTCCGTGTCATATTGAACCTTCGGCAGCATTAATCCTTGATGCAGCAAGCTTTCAAAATTGTCTTCGGGGAATGTCTGGTGGATGAGTTTTTTCCAGTACTGCGTTTTAAAAGTCAGCGGCAGCTTCTCGAACGATGAATGATGACTAATGAGAATCGACATCAAGTTATTATTGACACAATCAAGCCATATGTCATTATAAGGCAAAATCCGATCGGTAGGTGTCACATGGTCAACTCCCTATGATGAACTCACTTATTAGGTGGATAGCCAGCTCACATCATTTAACGTACCGTCAGGGCGAAGCATAACTTCCTTCGGAAGAGCATGAGACAGAAAATGAACATTGCCGCAGGTTAAGCCATAGGCCCCCATATGGGGAAACGCGATCCAATCCCCCGGCTCTAGAGGCGGGAGCATGACGCTGCCTTGCAGCACATCTGCGGGAGTGCACAATTTACCGCAAACATTGTAGGAGACTCGCCCCTCTCCTTCACCGGATTCGTATAGCTTGCGCTCCCCCGCCTTCCAAAGCTGAAGAGGCAGAGGCTGCTTGAAGCTTCGTCCCATCAGGCTGGAAAAAGCCCGATGGTGAGTCCCCCCATCGACAATGGCGAAGGCTTTGCCTTTGGAGAGCTTGGTGTACAGCACTCTGACCGCATAAATCCCCATCGTTGCGGCAATTCGCCGCCCTGATTCTACGAATACCATTTCCAATTCCAGATCCCGGTTGCGCTCTAACTCCCCGGCAAGATACGCCCCGAAAGCTTCAACAGGAAACGGCTCATCACCTTCAAACATGGGAACGCCGAAACCGCCGCCGAGCCCTAAGCATCGAAGCTGCAGGCCGAATTGGTTTCGCACCTGCCGGGTGAGACCGAACATCATCGGAACACTCTCCATATAAAAGTCGAGGTGAAAATTTTGCGTGCCCTGGTACGTATGCAATCCGATAAGCTCTAGCCCTTCAAGGGTAATGGCGGTTTGCACCGCCACATTAATTTCACTGTCGTCGATGCCAAACTGGGAGGCAAGTCCGACCGATGACATCCGCGAGCCTTTGGCTCCAGTAGACAAATTGACCCTTAACATAACGGGAGCGGCAATACCAAGCGCAACAGCTTCATCGTGAATGACGAATAGCTCCGGGATGGACTCCGCATTAATCGCGTAGATCCCATGGCGAAGCACATGATGAATCTCGTCCGCGCTTTTGCCCGGTCCGGTAAACACGATGCTGTTCGGATTTACCCCGTTAGAGCGGGCAAGCTCATATTCCCCAACCGATGCGATTTCGATCGGCGAACCCCAGCCGTTGATGAGACGGCATACCTCCGGATTGGGGTTGACTTTCATGGAATAATATAGCGTCACATCCTTGGGTAAAGCGTCCCGCAGCGAAAAATAATCGGAGGCCAGCCTTCCCTCGTCATATACATAAACGGGTGATCCAAACGGCTCGACTGCTTCCAGCCAAAAGGGTTGGCCCACCTCCTGCTGATTAGACAGTCGTTGTGAAGCCATAGTCATATGACAGCTCCCCTCCATTCCATGATGGCTTCCTCCAGCCCTTGACGGGCAAGCTTCTCAGCTTCATCGTCCACACCCCAGCTCAAAGTCGAGACCCGGCAAGGCCGGATACGGTCTGCCGATTCCCCATCCTGGTGGAAACCATACACGAATGCCCCTCCTTGTTCGGCTGAGATCCTTATCGATGCCACCTTTTCGGAAAATTCTGCAAATTTGGCTCCAGGGTGGAGCTTGAAATCATAGGATTGAGTCTCCATTCTAGGAAACTCGCGTTCGAGCAAGTGCTTGCGAATCTTTAGCAAATACGTGACCATGGTAAGACGGGCGTTGATCTCAATAACCGGTATTAAAGTTCCGTCTTCATCCAGTATGGAGTCTACCCCGATGAAACCCTCGTAGCCCCGGGAATGTAAAGATGTACCCAACTGCTGCAGCTGTCCGGTATAAGCCGCGATCAAGGATTCAGGCAGATCCGGGTGCAAACGGCTCCCCCTGTATACTCCTGCATCCGTAATCCTCTGCTCGGTCATAGCCAGGATCTCGCAATCGGTTCCCCCCAGCCAGAGCTGTGCCGTCAGATGGCGCTCGACCTGATGCCAGCGTTCCACCGTCACAACCGGTTGCCCGCCTCCCCGCGAGATCTGCCTCTCTAAATATCCCAGCAGCATCTCCAAATCCGGGCCCCGATGGATATGGAACAGCGCTTTACCGGAAGAACCGTAAGCGGTTTTTACAACCAGCCGGGCTCCAGGATGCCGTCCCTCCAACTCGGCGCAAGTACGGCGGATTGCGTCAAGCCCTTCGCATATCCTGCCGTCGCTGACTGGAAAGCCGATTTCTTCGCATAATTTACGCGTTGCGATCTTGCTGTTCAGTTCCACGGACAACCGGGCTGGCGGGCCGATCCAGCTCCCTCCGTTTTCCTTGAGAAACTGCTCCTCCTGCTCGTCCATCAAGTAAGGAACAGCAATCCGGTTGCGGAACTCACCCGTATATTCAGACCGTGCGCCAATCGCGATTGATGGTAGTGCTATCTTCTTTTCTTCCAAATAAGATAGGAATTCAGGGTCCGGAGTCTCTTTCAGGAGAACAAGATCCTCCCGGTCAGCCAAATAAATCTGGTAGAGATCCATTTGCGATACGAGCCGATCTCCGGACGCATTGTTAATATGGGGTAAGCGAAGCTCTTGCGCGGCTTTTCCTTGTTCCCAATTAATATTGGAGTACCAGAGCTTCGGTGCACGCGTTCCTGTCAGATGCTCCATATAAGGTGCGTTATTCATTATCCCGTCACCTCCACATTCTCCAGCTTGAGATCAGACTCCAGCCCTTTAAGCCAGCCCAGCTCCGACTTTAAGATTTGAAAGGGTGTGGCTCCGAACCATTCCAGAGATACCGGGGCCCGGGTAGGGTCCAAGATAAGGTGCTTCATTATGGCTTGGCAGTCCATTTCTCCATCGGCCAAGGGTACGATACCTCTGCGGCTGCCGCTCGGAGAATATATATTGTCAGGAGAGAATACTTCGAGCCATTGCCGGGATTCCACATTCTTCAGATGGATATTGACAATCCATGGCTTCAAGCGTTCGTAGGCGGCAAGGGGATCAGCCCCCGATTCCCACATGTGCAGAAAGTCCAAATTCAGCTTCAAGGCAGGGTTATCGGTTTGCCGGAGCAGTTGAAGTGTGGAATCTAAGCCGTCGGCAGCGGTTCCCGGATGAGTCTCAACCACTGTATAGACTCCTTCCCTCTCTGCTGCGGCGCACAGGAGATTTAGACGTTCGGTGCAAAGCTCCCAGTCCTTCTCATCAAGAGATTGACTGCTCAGGTTTCCGGCGAAAATCCTCAGCTTATCTGTGTGGAATGCTTTGGCCGCCTGTACGGTTTCCTGCCATTCCTTAAGCAGAACGTCCATTGGGATATTCCCCATGAGAGGGATATAATCGCTCAGCATGTTGATTTCGAGCCCGTAGCTGAACATTTCGTCCAGCATACCTCCCAGCTCCTGTCCCCGTTGGCGAAGCAAAGCCTTGGCATGCACGCCCCACAGTTCTATACCGTTGAAGCCCGTATCATGAGCATAACGGAGCAACTCCCGGAAGGATACCAGCTCGTGCCGAAAAGAAATCGTGCATAGATTATACTTCAGTCAGATCACCGCCTATTCCATTCATCCAGGCCAGGAATTGAAGTTCCGCATCCCGAATCTCCCGCAGCCTGGCAAGAGCTGAGCGTAGCAGCGCTTCGTCCCCGATGTTTTTGCGGTATTTCACAAGTATGAAATTCAGTGTCGTCCATAACTTCACGATCCCGCTGATCCGGTTCGTCCCTTCCAGCACCTGCCCCTTGTCCATCACGCCCAGCCCGGTAAAGCTCTTCCATATGGAGGAGCGGAGCTTGGTTATGGAAGCAATGCCGATCGAGTTCTGGCTCAACCAGTTCGACGTTTGTTCCGGGCTTAAAGCTAGAGATTCCTGCAAATCCCGGGCAAAGCTGTCCAATGCGGCGGTACCCGAACTGTATTGAGAACGGACATACATTTCGTAGTTTCGCTTGGCTGCATAGGCGAAGATATCACGCTTGCCGGGAGACTCGAACCCCTTCCCTTCTAGATCCGGCTGAAGCTCGTAGTAAATGATTTCCTCCTCTCCCGGCTCCGCCGATGCCCGCATAAGCTCTTCACCGGTCAGGAAGCCGTTGAAATCGACAATGGGATCGAATACTCTGAAGGCGTTACGCACTTCATCGAAGCTGTCTGCGAGGATATAATGCTCGAATCCGCTCTCCGCCATGCCCAGCATATGGGGTGGGAAAAAATCCAGATCGGATGGGCGGCATTTCACTACCGCACGGGTCCCTGACTGAACAGACTGCTTTAGCGCCTCAGGTCCAGTTCCCTTGTAAACCAGATGGATGCCGTACAGAAAGGGCAAGCTTTTGTTCAATCGCACATGCTGGCTCGCCGTAATAATGCGCGAGACATAATTGACATTCCAGTAATCCAGCAGAAACAGATCAGGGTTGGCCCCGGACCGGTATAAGTGGGTCAGGATGCAGGAAGCTGCACATTCCATCGCCGCCAGCTTCAACATTTCCGGCTTGGCAGCCGGCGTATCCGTATGAGACGTCATCTCTTCATTCTCCTTCTTCATTTGAGGAAATACGGCAGACAAAGGACGGTATTTTGCCGCTGACAGGATCGGCTTCGAGCCTTGAGACGGTTTCTATGGACAATTTCACCGGCTTGCCCGCCGCTTGGTGAAGAAAAGCGGATAACTTGGTCTGTACGTCCCCGAACTCGCTTGGCGGGGCTTCAGTCGCCAGCGAGACGGAAAAAGAGGTGTACGTATTCTGTACGATCTGAAATTGACGGACTCCTCTGGCTGCAGCAAGCTCCCAAAAAAACTTGTCCAAATACCGGAAGACGGCAGAATGCACCTGCGCTCCAGGCAGCCGGATCTGGGAGGTTCGGACGGGAAGCAGCCCAAGAAGGAGACGGCCGGTTTCAGGGTCCCTGCGTATACTTCCGATATCCCCTGTCCGGTAACGGACATAAGGCAGACTCCTCATGATCAGCGAGGTGACCAGCACTTCGCCGAATTCCCCCTCCTCTACATGGAGTCCGGAGGCCGAATCGATAATTTCCACATATACGGAGGACTCATCGATTTCCAGTTGGCCGCTCTGGCTGGCGAACGCGATACACCAGAACTCTTCCAGTCCGTAATAGTCTACGCATGGAACGCGGAATACCTCCTCGATCCGTTCTTTCTGGGAGCCATGCAGCGTTTCGCCCCAGTTCTGGGTAAACAGGAGGGAAGACGGCAACGAATATCCCTCGTCACGCATATATTCGGCCAACGCGCAGAGAGCGGAAGCTCTCCCCTGGATAAAATGAGGATCTTCCCTGATCATCAGCTCTGCATAATGTCTAAGAGACCTGGGCTCCGCCAGCAGACGGTTGCTCAGCAGCAGCATCCGGTGCCTGAGCGGCAGCCCCCACTTTTTTCTATGCTTATACAGGGTCAGTGAGAGCTTCCATATCTCCTCCGGGGTTTTCACGCAGCGCAGCGGCACTCCGGTAGTTCCCGAGGTGAACGATTCGATCACCCGCCCCGCATCGGGATGTTCGAAAAGGGCGCGGTTGCCTGCGATTAAGTGTTTGTCTGTAATCGGCAGCTGATGGAAATCAACGTCCGTATAAGGGTTATAAAACGGGTACGTCCGGCGCAATTCGCCGGCCAGCTCTTGCAAATGGGCCGGGGTGAACACCTTCATGAAGCCACCTTGCGTTCTACAAAATGCAATACGGCCTGGACGCTTCGGAACGATTCCGGGCGAATATCGTCCACCTCCAGCTCAAAGCCGAATGTATCCTCCAGAGCCGACAGAAGCTCCAGGATTTGAATGGAGTCGATTCCCAGATCATCTACCAAAGCCTGGTCCAGCTCGACCTCGCTTGTTTGCCTCTTGGCCACAGCGGCTATCGTTTCTCTCACCTTAAAGAGTATATCTTCATGCTCTATGGACATGTTCTTCCTCCTTCACCATAGATTTCAGGGCTTTGCGATCCAGCTTTCCGCTGGCTGTTCTGGGCAGAGCCGTAACGAAGCGGAATTCCCTGGGACGCAAGGCCGGGGATAACCGTTTTACGCACCAGACATGCAGTTCCGGGCTGCTGACAGGCTCTGTGGATGCTTCGGATACGATCACGGCAATCAGACGATGTCCCCATTGAAGGTCTTCTACGGCCGACACCGCAGCGTCCGACACCCCAGGCAAGCTTAACAGGACGCTTTCGACCGCTTCCGGATACACCGTGTGTCCCCCGACAAGCAGAGCGTTATCGGTTCGCCCGGTCAAGTGCAAATATCCATCCTCGTCGAGATACCCGGTATCCCGGGTGTGCAGGCCAAGCGGGCCTAAGATCTCGCGGGTGCGATCCGGATCGTCATAATAGCCGATCATCACATTCGGCCCCCGAACGACCACCTCTCCACTCTCCCCTGTTGCCGCCTCCCTTCCGCCTTGAACGATGGCCAGCTCGACGCCGTTAATGGGTATCCCGGCGGATTGCGGTTTCGTCCTCAACTGAGCGTAGGGCAAATACGAGACGCGCGGAGAGGCTTCGGTCAGTCCATAGGAGGGCGTCAGCCGCACGTGAGGCAGACGGTCAGCCAAACGAAGCAGCATGACGGCAGGCATCGGGCCGCCGACAATGAGTATCTGCCGGAGCGTGATTAGATCCTCCGCCGCCCATTTGGCGGAATGGATTAGAGGCAGGATCGCAGACGGCACAGTGCATAAGAAGGTCACCTTGTTCGTACGGACGCACTGGATCATCTCGAAGGGATGCACGAAGCCCCCGCTTAGAACAAGATTGGCTCCAGAGGCCATGGCTGCTAACCATTCCCCAACAATTGTCGAGCAATACCCCAGGGACTTCGAGAGCAGAACGATGTCCTCGTCGCACAGAGTCGTGTACTCCAGGATCGCGTCCACATTGGACAGCATGTTGTGGTCGCTCAGCATGATCCCCTTCGGCTCTCCCGTTGAACCGGAGGAGAGGAATATCATACGCGCGGCCTCTGGCGGCGTGTACCGGCGTACCGGCCGCGGAGCGGCGCTGATTCCTGCAACCGGTCCGCTTGCCATACCTGCATACAGGCAGAATGGCAACTCTTCCCCTTGCATGTTCCATTCCGCAAGGATTGGAAGCTTCTCTTCAGAGACGAACACCGCTTCGGGTTCAAATTTGCGGATGAGGCGAAGCATGTCCTGTCCTGGCATGTAGCTGTGGATGGGGAGCGGAATGCCTCCCGCCAAAATGACTGCCCCAATGACAGCCAGACACTCCGGCGTCGGAGCCATCCAGACGGCCCCGATAAAATTCGGACGCAGCTGCTCCTGCTTCAGCCGTTCAGCGAGAAGGTCCATGCGGTTTCCGAGTTCCGCATAGCTTGTCCAATCGGACTCGCCGGTTCGTGCCGCGTAAGTGATTCCCCGGTCATGCCTTCGTGCACGTTGAAACAATTCCCTGAGGGTGCCTGTGCCATTCATACCGGAACCCCCTCTTTATAAGATGCCTGTCCGGCCACAGAGGTATCGCGCTCGAAGGTCGATGCCATAGCATAATACTCAGCCGATTGCTTCATGAGCTCTTCGTGGTCGCCTTCCGCCACCAGACAACCGTTCTCCATCACCAGAATACGGTCCGCGTTCATAATGGTTTGCAGGCGATGGGTGGCTACCAGAATCGTCTTGCCCGCCATGACTTGGCGTATGGAATCCATAAGTTCAATCTCCGTAAGCTGGTCCAAGGCGGAGGTCGGTTCGTCCAGGATAAGAATATCGGGATTGTGTAAAAGGGCACGCGCAATAGCCAGCCTCTGCCGCTGTCCGCCGGATAGCTGGAAGCCTTTATGGTCAATCTTCGTGTGGAGTCCTTCCGGCAGCTGATCCAGCAGAGCTCCGAGCCGCGCATTCAGGGCTGCTTGCATAACCATTTCCTCCGTCGCGTCCAGCTTCCCGACAGCAATATTTTCCATAAGGGTACCACGGAACAAGTAAGGCTCCTGGAACACGATGCCAATCTTGCGGCTAATCGCGCTGCGGGTCATCTCCTCCAGATTCTGTCCGCCAATTCGAATTTCACCTTCGAGAACGGGCATCATCCCGATAAGTGCCCGGAAAAGGGTAGATTTCCCGGACCCGCTTCGCCCGACGAAAGCATACACCTTGCCCGGAGACAGCGACAGGGACAGATCCTTCAAGATTTCTGTTCCACCGTACCCGACGCGCAGATTGCACACTTCGATACCGGACGGCGTTGCTTCAAGCTGAGGCTCCCTTGCAGGAGAAATCTGCTTCCTCTCGTTTTCCGAATAGCGGTCGATCGGGGTCTGGATAAATTGCTCGATTCTGCCCATTGCAACCTCTGCGCCTTGAAGCTCTCTGAAAAAGTTGTTAATCTGCTGTACCGGATTCAGAGCGTTTTGCAGATAGGTTACGGAAGCAACCATCATGCCAACGGTCATCATTTGCTGGAGCACCTGATCGCTGCCGATCCAATAGATGGCAGCCAGGATCAGGCTAATCACGAAACCGCTGATTTGAAACGACATAACGGCATACAGCGTTTCCCGGGTGCTGGCCTTCACCAGCCCCTTGTACATCGTTTCATTCCGCTTCTGTTCCCATCCCTCTAGTCCTAAAGCCCGGATTTCTTGCGAACTTTCGATCGCTTCATAGAGATAGGTTCCGATCTCTTCATTATGGGTTCGAACGGCGGACGAATAACGCGCCACAGGGTTGCGGAACAGCCCTGGCACCCATAAGAGGAAGGGGATGCTAAGCGTCGCAACGATGCCAAGCCGCCAGTCCATAGAGTACAGGATTCCGAGGGATATCAGCATCATAAACAATTGTGAGGTAATCTCGACCAGGATGTGGTTGAGGAAATTCCCCATCGTAGCGGTATCCATCCCGAGCAAGGCCGAGAATTTCCCGGGGCCTTCCTTCTGAATTTCCGGAATGGGGATCTGCCGGACATGCTTCAACAGCTCGTTCCGGATATCCAGCATATTACAGATGCCCAGGTAGCGGAACAGACCTACCCGGATAAACAGGAACACGATGGAGAGAACGCCTATTCCCAAGGAAAGGCTAAGCAGCGGGACAATCAGCTTACGGTTTCCGCCAATCAGCACGTGGTCGATCAGATAGGCGAAGATTAAGGGCTGAAGCATGACGAGTCCCAATTGCAGGAACGTGCAAACATAAGCGATCAAGGTTAAATTCCATTTGATCTTCACGTAGGGAGCAAGACGTCGGAACAGTTTAAACGTGTGCATGATGGTTCCTCCCGGCAAAATGTTGAATAAGCGGCTTCACCCTGCGCATCCATTCCTCCGTGTCACCCTGCGGCTGCCAATCCAGAACCGACAGCGGCGATTCACTCAAACAGCCTGTCGCTTCCAATAAGCTGCAATGATAGATTTCGTTCAGCGTTCTCATAGATGATTCCAGCAGGGCGGTCTCCTCCGCCTCACCTGCTATCTGTCTAAGGGGAGTATTCAGGAGCCTCCTGATCTGCGGCATGATGATTCGATAGTCGTACATTAGAGCGCCACGCCGCGCTCCTTGCGAGAGATTGCCGTGAAGCTTCTCATCCAGCAGAACCCCGGTGCAGCTGCGGACCAGCCCGTCCAGATCTATCTTCGGATGTTCACCGGACCAATCTACCTGGACGAAGCAACCGTCCTCGCCGTCAACAAGCAGCTCCCGGAAACCGTCCCAGTGGGTGCAGACCACAGGAAGACCGTGAGCTTTCGCTTCCAGGAGGTTGAAGCCAAACGTCTCTCCCGGATCGGTAGAGAGGTTGACCAGAAGCCTGGATTCCCGGAACAGGCGGTCTTTCTCACTCCCGTGGACGGGACCTGTAAACTCCACGGTTTGCTCCAGTCTATATTCCGCTACGATGGCTTCAAGCCGTTCTTTATACCGGTCCGCTTCCTGCAAGGACCCCGTATATTCTCCGGCAATCGTCAATACAGTGTCCGGGACACGCTGCTTTATTGCCGCCATAGCCTCTAAGAGCACATGAATGTTCTTTACCTCTTCCAGCCGGCCGATGGATAACAGACGTTTACCGGCAAGCGGCCGAACCGGCTCCGCAGCCAGCAAGGTGTCGATGCATAACGGGATCTTATGAGCATGCGCATACCGGGGTGAGAGATTAACCAGCGCCTGTCTGCAAGATTCCGTACTGGCAAGCAGCACATCCTGTTCTGTAATCCAAGGCGCACAGGACAGCCAGGTTGTCAGCCAACGGGCGGATGCGACGGAATGGGCGATAACCATGAAGCGAAGCGGAAGCTTGGCGAAGCTCCGAACCAGCATCAGGAAAGGCATGAAATAAGGAGCGTTCACATACAGCGTATTGATTCCGTATTCCTCGCATAATCGGGCCAGCCGCTCCGACGCTTGCGGAAGCGAAGACATCGGCTGCTTGGAGAAATGGCGAAGCGAACTCCCGAAGATCTTGGCGAAGCGTACCGGCGGAATGCGGATGAGCTCCGTATATTCAGCCAGATACCCTGTCCATTGGTCATCAATCACCCGTTCGTTCAACCGGGGGGAATGGCCGTCGAAGCAGCCCACCCTAGGTCTGCACTCCGCATGCAAATCGGGGTTTCCAGCGATGATAGACATCGATCAATTCCTCCTTCAGCTGTTGCTCCGTCCTGTGCAGCTGCTCCACCTTATCCACCAGCAGTCCGATTTCCCCGGTTCGTCCCGGCATGGATGTACGGATCGCCAGGTATGCGAGCGTACTCCACATTTTTATGAATCCTTCCAGCTGCTCCTGATACAGCTCCGTACCTTGATTAAGCGCTTCCGAAAAATATTGATACAGCAGCCCGTAGCTGTATTTGCGTTTGGCGAGGATGCCGAGCTGGGATAAAGAATCCTTCAAGGTCCCGGGCGGATACATACCCGGCGACTCCACCGTCTGCATAATCCTTCGCCTCACCATGCCGGTTAGCGATCGTTCACCCGGATCGGTCTCTATCGTATCCTCGAAGATTCTCGCCACCTCGTGGGCGTCCGGCGCATGGAGCCATTCGGGATGAAGCAGCAGTCCCCCGCCCAGCTCATTGCTCAGAAAAGCATCGTGTACATGGCTTGCGGCCAGTAACCCTTCCCATTCAAAATAGCGGTCGTATACCACGAATTGATTGCCCCGCATTCCGTGTACGATGACAAAATGGGGCTGATGCATGGTTTGAAACGTTCTTTTTTGATAGGGCATATGAAACAGATCGAGCTGTACCAAAACAGGAAGCTCCGGATGACGCCGCAGGACCTCCAGAAACTTCTTCAGGTTGACGAGTTTTTCGGCCCCGTAATCATACCACTCCACGGCCCCTTCCCCGTACAGGCGGGTGAACAGCCGCAAATATTCGGACGGTGTGATGTCCGCTGAGAAATAGGTCAGCTTGCCGTCCTCCGTAACGCTGAATGGCGCGTCCCAAGCACCGATATAGAGCGGACGATCATCCCATCCGGCTTGCTCCAAGCCATAACCGAGTCCGTTCAGAAAGCAATGGGCTTGTTTCACGTCAAGCCCCGGTTTTAACGGCCCGTTTGGCCAATATGCGTTGTGAGATCAAGCGCGCGGTGGCGAAGTTCTCCTGCAGAAGCTCGTCGTCCTCGTAAAAAATGTCGTACTGCTGTTCAATCTGCATCATCAGGTTAACCAGCAGCACCGAATCCACGCCTGCATCCTCTAGCGGTGCGTCCCCATTCAATTCCTCCGCCAGCTCCGGTCTGGAGGTCAAATCGGCCACCCGGACAATTACGAATTGTACGATATCCTGTTCATTCATGTTAGTCATCATATCCATCCTTTTCTATGATCTTAAGATTTGGTTTCCACTTGGGCGATGTGCTCCCCCTTAAGGGCGTGGATGAAATCGACTAAAGAACCGACCGTTTGGAAGACGGCAGGGTCCATCTCCTCCTCGGGCACAGTTACGTTGAACACTTCCTCGATGTATACCACCAATTGGAGTACCATGATCGAATCTACGTTTAAGTCTTCGTACAGCCGGTCTTCCTCTTTAATGACGTCCGGGAGAGAGAGCTCCAATTGTTCGGACATGAGCTGCCTCAATTGAGATACCGTTTGTATCTTATCCATGAATACCATACTCCTCTTCTACCAATTGTTTTCGCATAACCTTCCCTGTACCCGTCTTCGGAATGTCCTCCGTAAAAGCAATAAAGCCCGGAACTTTATAAGCAGGCAGAAACCGCGCGCACCACCTCTTCACCTCCTCCTGAGACAGCGCATCGCCCTTCCGGACGATTCGAGCTTTGACCGCTTCCCCCCAGACGGGATGCGGAGCCTTGTGCACGACAGCTTCCTGAACGCCGTCCAGCCTCCGGATGACATCCTCCACCTCGGAGGGAGCTACCTTCAGTCCTGACACATTAATCAGATCATCCATCCGGCACTGAACATGAAGCCTGCCGCCGAGCCAATATCCCATATCTCCGGTATGAATCCGGCGTCCGCCTGTGGCAATGATGATTTCATCCGGCTGATCCCGGGTTCCGGCCCTTTCAATGGCCATATGCTCCAGTAACATCCCGGCATCCGTAGAACCGGAGGGCCGGCCGCCAAGCGAGATGCAGCCCGCCTCAGAGCACCCGTATTGCTGGATCACCTCCACACCTGCACCCCCAAGCCTGTTCAGCAGTTCTGCAGACATCGGGGAACCAGAGGATACCATCTTTCTAAGCAGCACCTTCTCTCTCATCAGACTGAGCAGAATTTGAAAGAGGAAGGGCACCGCATACACCACATGGCGATCATGCTGCTGCATGAGATGCAGGGCGAACTTGGGGTTCTTGTCCGTCACGATAACCGGCTCGACTCCGCGCTTCAGTGCGGAAAGCATGCCTGTGATGAATCCAAAGGAATGGGAGACGGGCACCAGAATGATCGGTTTATCCTCCCCGCTGCAGGGCAGCAGCTTGTTGTAGGCCTCAATTTCCATTTGCACATGAGACCAAGACCGTTCAACTAGCTTGGGAGCGCCGGTCGTGCCGGAGCTGAATTGAAGCAAGGACGGCTCCCCATTCATCCGATCCAGGCGTGAGTGTAGCGGGTGAAAGACGGCGCTGCCTCCTGCTTCGGTCAGCAGACCCGTACAGCCTGCGTCTTCGGCTTGACGGAGAGCGCTTTCAATCGGGGTATCGCCGTTGATCAGAAGCACCGAACCCTCATTCCTGATAATCAGCTCCGTGGCGGCCAGAATATTCGCCGGTTCCTTCATGCATACAGCTGTCCGCCGTTCCTTCCAAACCGAGGAACCCAATAATGCGTATATCGCATTTATTCGGCGTTCCAGTTCATTCTGGTCATAATGTTCTTTATTAACTATGAACATGGGGTCTCCTTTCCCATGAGATTTATTTACTTCTTTAGGTATTTTCGCCACATATCGACGTTTTCCTTCTCTTGTAATCAGGATTGCTGAAAAAGACCCTTCCGGCTGGATCTTGCCCAGCCGGAAGGGTCCGCATGTTTCTGTTTACGCTTTTACTTAGCCAGATATTCGATGAGCTTTATAAAGATAGCAGCTACTTCAGCGCGGGTGGCGGTAGCTTGGGGGGCAAAGAAGTTGTTCGGCTTGCCTGATACAATTCCGATGCCCTGCTGTGCCTGAACGGCCTTCAACGCCCATGAGCTGATCTGACTCTCGTCCGCAAAGGATTTAGATTGGCTTTCAGGTATCTCATAGCCCTTGTACTTCATGTAATTGTACAGCATCACCAGCATCTGCTCGCGTGTCAACGGTGAATTGGGTTCAAACAGGTCTGCGTTTATACCGTTGACTATGCCGCTTTCGGCCGCCCACTCGATTGCCGCCGTGTACCACTGCCCATCCGTCACGTCGCTAAAACGGGAATTCGTGTAGCCGGAGCGGTTAACATTCTCCAGATTGGCCAGTACCTGCACGTACATCGCACGCGTCATTGAAGTGCCCGGTGAGAACGTCGTGTACGTCGTGCCGTTGAAAAGACCGTATGTGTAGGCGGAGTTTACGTAGCTGTAGAACCAGTCGTCCATGTTGACATCCCTGAATGGATTGCCAGACATCACGAGGAAGCCCAGCGGGGTGTCGTCATCGAACACAAATTCCGTACCCTCATGGATGTTCAGCGACATGCCTTTGTCTAAGCCGGCACTCGCGCCGCCGTGTAGTGTTACTTCGGCGCTCTTGCCCGCCGGAAGTGTCACCTTACCTTTTGAGTCTATCGTCGTGCCTTCGGGTACCTTAATCTTCGTCCCGCCCTTGGTCACAATCTCGCCGCCGCCGGGCAGGTTGGTGTTGCCGTTCTTGTCCGTGACCGCAGGCTTATCCTTCGGTGTGTTCACTGTGTAGGTCGGCTTCAACGATCCAGTGACTGTCCCGGTGCTGGTATTGCCTGTATTGCTGGTATTGCCTGTATTGCTGGTATTGCCAGTGTTGCCCGTATTGCCACCAGAAGGATTGGGTACGCTCGTTTTTCTCTGCGCGAACATCCAATCAAAGACGTCAGTGTAGTTATTGTTCCAAGTCGGCAACTTAGAGGACTGCGCCGTAGGCTTAAGGCTCCACTCCTTGTTGGAACCTACATTGGACAAAGTATCCGTGTAGCCTGAAATATTGTTCCACAGAACTGAAGCTTCCATCTCATGGCCGGAAGGAATCCAATTGGTTCCATTAACAGGTGCTTCCGCCTTTGTCCATTGGTCATAAGGCCAAACGAATATTTCATTTCTGTCGATGAACGTGTGCCTGGAGTTTTCCAATAGGGGCATTATATTCGCTATATAAGTTTCCGCCCCTGTTTTTATTGTTGAAGAATCAGTTGTGTTAACGAATGACCAGTATGCAAAGTTTTTAAGCGTTTCTGCTTGTTTCGCGTTGATTGATGGTGGAAAAGACATAGGCGCTGCGGCTGCGAGCAAATCGGGATATGTCGTCAAGAAAGTATTCGTATAAGCGGATCCCATAGAGAAGCCTGCCATGTAAATACGGTTGGGGTCAACAAGTCCCTTGCTTACCAGATCATCGATATAAGCCTTTAAGGTAGCGGGTGTTGCCTGAACGTTGTTTTGAGCCCGCAAAGCGATTATATGACTGGCGTATTTAGAGTTCTTCTCCATTTTCTTCATAAGCGCGGTGGCTCCGTTGGCGGACCTGATGGGCGCAAAGGTATCCCCGTCCTGTGTACCGCCGCGGGTAGAACCGTGAGCATAGATGTAAAGGGGAAGCCCTTTTACCGGAGCGCCGTTGCCGTCCTTATGAATATAGAGTCCATACTGCATCGCGTCCGCTTTGTCAATTTTGGGACCCACTTCAAATTTGTCGATGATTTCATTGACGGTACCTGACTGTGCGAAAGCCGACTTAATAATGGCAGCCTTGCCATCAAGCTTGATATCGCCACTAGATACAATGTTGTAATTCTGGACGGTGGATTTGGATGCTTCCAAAGTGGACTGTCCGCCGGTTAATGTCCAAAATTCCAATTCTACAACGATGTAGCGGCCTTTAGTAAGTCCAGCTTGATAATCAGGGGAGTTCTGGTTCACACCCTTATACCCTCTGGGTCTAGGTTGGTCATTGACGTATACTCTATTGACGGTGCGTGTGCCTTGATATGCCAGGCTACCGTCGAACAAAGTATTCCTCGCCGATACTGTAAACAGGTTTGAACTAAGGCCGGCACCCACAGCTTCATTTCCCGCACCCAGATCAATGATAACAGCTGTGGTAAATTCTCCGGTGGCAAAGTTATCATTGTATACGATAAAGTTAAGTAACGTTGCGGCCGGATCGGGTTTGAAGGTAACATGGATTACCTTGTCATCGGTGTTCACGTTATTCAAGGTATAGGTATTGTTTGCAATCTCTACAGACTCTCCATTTACAGTTACAGTATCCACGACATAACCGCCGATCGGAGTGAATGTAAAGGATTGGCTTCCGCCGTCAGCTACCCGAATCAAGCCGGATGGCGAGATGGTGCCGTTTAATCCTGCCGTGGCGTTAACGGGGTGTCTGGTTACCGTGGAGCTCCCAAGCAGCAGCAAGCTATTCTTGAAGCTGTCAGAACTGCCATAACCCGCGTCGGGCTTACCTAAAGCGGATACAACCTCATAACGGTCATTGCCTGCACCCGTTGAGTTATTGATATACACATCAAACGTAATCGGGGAATTGCTTGTGAATTCAATGGTTCTTCTAGGTATCTTCACTTCCGCGATATACCCGGTATCCGTTCGTGTAACTGAACCGTCGCGGCCCTCAGCGGCTTGACCTGAGAAAATACCGCTTGCGCCAATACGCCACTGGTTTGAGCCACTTTTTCCGTCACCGACATAAAATTCCACGCTGTCGGTCATGTACTCAGTGCCAGGCGTGTGACCGGTGCACACATTTGGATCTGTAACCACAACGCGTGCATACAGGAAGTCTTCGTCCCAAAATACTTTGGCTTTGCCGGTGGCCTTGGGGCCTATCTTCTGGTCGGGTGCGCTACTGTTGTTGATGTCAAACGCTGCAGCTTGTTCCCACAGTTTGTCGTTAGTACCCAATACAGGTGAACCGTATCCGGCAACAGGCCGATGGTTTGCTGTGGTCTGCGCGAACATCCAATCAAAGACGTCAGTGTAATCATTGTTCCAAGCCGGCAAGTTAGAGGACTGCGCTGTTGGCGCTATGCTCCACGTCCCCATCGTTATGTCATTGTAAAGAACAGCCGCTTCAACTTCATGCGCCACCGAATCACTCAGGGCAGGTGAATGGTTCGGATCCGGTTTCTGATTCGGCTGTTCAAATTGATTGTAAGGCCAGGTAAGAGCCTCATTGCTCTCAAAGCGCGAAGCTTTCGCGTTGATCATTTTTGGCATATTGGTGTTTATGAAGTTAGCGAGGTTAGTCTGGTATACTCCAACGTTATACTCATTGATAAACATCCAATAGGCCAGGTTGGTGTGAACGTAGTTGGCGTTCGCGTTCGGTGAGCCGCTTACCGGAGACATAGGTGCGGCGGACGCGAAGAAGCCGGGATAAGCGTTAATTAAGCTGTTCGTATACTGACCGCCCCATGAGAAGCCCGCCGCGTAAATACGGTTAGGGTCTACTGCACCGCTGGCAACCAGGTCATCTATAACCTTCTTAACATTGGCTATGGAGGGAGTACTCGTGCCATTATAGGAAATATTCAGTATATGGCTGGCGTATTTCTCGGGGGACTTTTCCATTTTTTTCATCAGAGCGACCGAGCCGTTCGCGGATTTCATCGCCGCTTTTGGGTCAGTCGCAGCGCTTGTGCCGCCGCGTCCCCTGCCGTGGGTATAGACATACAGCGGCAAGTCCCGCGACACTTCACCGTTTCCATCCTTGTGAAGGTAGAGCGCTCGATTGACCGAATTGCCCGTAGGTGCTGTAAATTGGTCAAGGATCGGATTCACAACTTTGTCCTGTTCAAAAACCGCGTAGTTAAGCGGATCCCCTTCTGTCAGTGGGATCTCGCCGTTTTGGACGACGCTGTAAACCTGTTTTGTTGAGTTCATGTTGCCATCCAGCGTTATATTGCCGCCGCTCTCTGAATAGAATTCAAACTCAACTACGATGTAACGGCCGCGTTCCAGTCCCTCCTGATAATCCGGCGAATGGCTTACCGTCCCCAGATAGCCGCGTACCTTCGGTTCGTCATTGGCGTATACCCTAGTAATCTTGCGCGTCCCTTCAAAGGTTACCGAGTCGCCGTTCAGGGTCGTGTTCCTGGCCGAGACGGTAAACAAGTCCGGATTAAGCTTGGAGCCTTCCGCCGACTTCCCTTCGCCTAAGTCAATGATGACAGCCGTCGTGTACTCGCCACGGGCGAAGTTGTCATTCCATACAATAAAGGGGAGCAACTCCGCGGTCGAATCATTTTTGAATGTCACTTGAAGGGTATGGTTAGCGACAACATTTGAAAAGGTATAAGTGCCATCATCGGATAGAGCTGCGTCCTCTCCGTCTACCTTTACGGTATCTACAATTTTGCCGTAATCGGGGGTAACCGTTAAGGTTGTGTCTGAGCCGCTAGCTATTCTCAGAACATTGCCGGGTGCGTTCGGCGTTATCCGGCCGCCCGATTCCGCCGTGGCGGTGATTGAGAATCTCTCGTCCGCTCCACTAGCGGCAATGAGATTCAGGCTGTTTGTATAAGAAGCGGCATTGTTGTAAGCAGCGTCCGGAGTTCCGAAACAGGAAACGACTTCATAGCGGTCACCGCCCTTTTCCGACGAGTTATTGATATAAATTTCAAAGGTAAACGGACCTGCCTGCAAGTTCAAGGTTCTTTTAGGTATTCTCATCTCCACGATATATCCTGTGTCCGTGATCTCAGTCCACGCAGCTCTGCCCGGAGCGTTTT
The DNA here is from genome assembly GCF_038005345.1 of Paenibacillus sp. FSL H8-0122. Lineage (NCBI taxonomy): Bacteria > Bacillati > Bacillota > Bacilli > Caryophanales > Paenibacillaceae > Paenibacillus > Paenibacillus sp. FSL H8-0122. Next base: position 2,667,653 of record NZ_JBBOTB010000001.1, read on the forward strand.
GCCCTGAAAACACGCCCGTCGCGCTGATGCGCCATTGATTCGCGCCTTGGGTTCCAGCGCCGGCATAAAACTCCAGGCCGTCGTACTGATAATCATTGCCGGGTCCCTGATATAGATTGCTGTCCTCCACGACTACACGGGCATACAGGTAGTCTTGGTCCCAAAGGAGCCTGGCCGTGCCTGTGGAATGGGCCCTGGGGTCGCCGGGCACAGTGCTTTTGTTGATGAGATGCTCCATTGTTAGGGCCCACAGCGGGTCGTCTGACCCGAGTTCGGGAGTTCCATAAATGGCGGTCGGTGTTTCATTTGTCTGCAAGCTTGTAAGAGCTGTAGAACTGCTGTCGCCATTAAGTGCTTCTGTATACTCGTTGTTGTCAGTGGCGGCGGCAAAGCTGGTAGGCATTAGTGACGCCACCATTAGCAAGCAACAGAGGAACGCGAGCGCTCTGCCAAATCGTTTTGACATCATTGAAAATCCTCCTTTTTATCGATCCGTGCACCCACGGCTTACCCCTATCGTAAACACCAAGGCTTCAACAGCTTGCTTCATCGCAGCGGATATATAGCGCTTTCATAATTTCCTCCTCCATAAATTAGTTGTTATTTCACCCTATGTAGAATTTCACAATTTATTCAAGGATCAAGTTTGATTAGATATTCACCAAATTTGCAATAGTACCATGTTCTTGTCCATTAAAACAGAAAACCCACGCTGGGCGCGGGTTCTAATAGTGCTATTTTCTTGTCCACTGACAAAAGATGTTTTTGTTCGTCAGTAAAAAGTATTTTCGTATAATTTCCCCGTATGCGCATCAAGCACTTCGGGCGTCCGCTCGTACTCGCTACCAATCATCCGATACACTAGTTCGTACGGGGCCTCTTCCGCCCTAGCATTGTGCATCCGTTCCCATTGCAGACGCAGCTTGGCCTGTGCCGTCCATCGGAGGATGGCTGTCTGGGAATCAAATGAAGGCACGGTCTCCAGCTTCTTTAACTGTTCTGGCCTTATGGAGGGGGACATCAAACTTTTGACCCTCCCATTAGAGCGGTCAACAGCTAGTTGATAGCATTCATCCCTGACAGATACGTCTTGAACATATACACCAAAGCGAATGATTTCCAAACGATCTTCGTCGTCGGTCTCTTCAGTTAGAAGCTTGAGATACGGCAACATTTCGGCTGCTAGTCCTCGGACATAGTCCATAGCTACTTCTATACATGCGTCTCGATCCCAGGTTAATGGAGCTAGTTGATCTGGCTTAACATGCGAAACAAAGTCAATCAGTTGTCCGGTTTGGCTGTCTACTCGCGCCTTAACCGCTCCCTCCATCTGATCAGCCCAATAGGCCTTCCAAGACCGGTCATTCTTGGCTGGACGCTCTTCATTCTGTTGCTTCCACACCATCAACTTGGTGTTCGAGCCAATATTGTCGTCTTGTACTAACTGAAATTGTTCCTTGTCTACGCCAATCCACTCTTCTAGGCTTCGTGCGGGCGGGAACTCACCTGGCCACTCGTCCAGAGTTCTTGGGTCAGAAGGGACAGCTTCTGCCCTATAGTCTGTCGGAACTTCCTCCTGTGATGATGCAGTATAGATTAGTCCTCTACTTCGGGGGGCGTAAACAAGATGGACCTGATCGTCACCATCCGTGTACACGGCTTTGTCCAATACGCAATATTCCACATGTAGCAAAAAATTCTCCTTCATACACGCCAACTGTTCCTCTTCTGGTGTGATCATGGTTGGGAGTGCTGGCCCTGGAACGGTTCCGTAGTACCTAAATCCGACCACGCGACCGCTGGGGTGAACCATAATGAGGCATCCCGTCTCAGGAAGCGGCAGCCCCATCGCCTTCTGCTGTCGTGTGTACCCAAACATCCCTTCCATCCACTCCATCTCACAATACGGAAAATTACGCAGTGCGCCGGGATAATGATCTTCCAGGAATTGCTCTGCCTGCTGTTTGAGCTCATCCTCAGATAGCCGTGTCCCGTTGTCCAATGAGGCCCAGGAAATGGCATAGTCTAGCAAGTTGCCGTCCCTGGAGAGCGTAGCAGAAACGGCGTCATCACTCCCCGTTTTAACCCATAAGAATCCCGCTTCTCCCTTCCCTGTTCCCCTCATGGTGTTCTCTTGATAATCATTGACGATCAGATCATAATCCGGTGAAACGGCAAACTGGTGCTCTGCCTGTTGTCTTAACTGCAGGCGTAATGTATCCAGGTCTCGTTCGGGAAAATCTTGAGCCATTTCGTTGCGCAAATGCTCCAGCCCCTTCCGTAATTGTGTTTTTACAGTACCTAATGGCATGTCCAGGAGATGGGCGATTTGCTGCTGGGTCAGGTCCTTCTTATATTTTAAGAACAGGAGCTGACGCAGCTTCGGATTCAGACTGGCCAATGCAAGCTCCAGATCCAGGGTTTGATCGATATCATTAACGACCAATGTCTCTTGCGCCTGCGGGTCTTCGCTCAGGTGAACACGCTTGGATTTCTTCAAATGATTGAGCGCCCGGTTCACCACAATTCTGGTAAGCCAGCTCTCAAACGCTTCGGCTTGCTGCAGCGTATGCAGTGACTCATAAGCCTTAACCAGGGCATCCTGAACGATATCCTCCGCATCTTTGGACTCCCGTACATAATGGCGAGCCACTCGGTGCAGCTTATCCGTCCGATCCTTTATAAGAGAAACGAAGGCATCGTGATCTCCGTTTTGTGCGGCGTTGATTTGTTGCTGTGCATCGATCATTGTCGTTCACCTCCTGTTATATAGACAGCTAACTCGGGGGTTTGGATTTAATTAATATAACATTATTCTGGAACTGACCGATCAAGTGACCACCCGCATGCGGTAAGCACGGGTGCCAAAGAGGAGGTCACTCTTGGCGTGTTCCTGCTGAAGCTCCTTCATCCACTGAAGCAGTTCTTCCAGCCCGGTACGGATATTGGAGAACACACAGTCCTTTGTTAGACCACCACATATACATGCTGGGATTCGGGCAGTATTGAACTTCGCTTTATGTGGCAAGCTCGTTTCACCGCCAAGTTATCATCCATGCCAGGCGCACCCAAAAAACCGACCTAGTAATAAAGGTCGGGTTTAATTTGGAATTTTAGCAAAAAAGATCTATTATACTTTACCTTCAATCAGTTCATGATAATTTACCATTATAGTTTCTCTCCTGTCTCATTAGCAGCAGTTACTCCACTATCGTGACTATTCACCCGTTTCAGCAAATTGTTTGATGCGCTCTCCCACTTGATCACGAACCTGCTGGAAGACCGCCCACTTCTCTTCATCTGTTCCTTGCGCTTTTGCCGGATCGTCGAATCCCCAATGCTCACGTTTCACCTGAGGCGGGGTAATGGGACACTTATCTGCTGCATCTCCACATAAAGTAATGACGAGATCAGAGCTGTTCAGCAGCTGCGGATCAATAATATCTGACGTTTGACCTGAGATATCTATACCTACTTCACTCATCGCTTGAACGGCTTTCGGATTCAACCCATGAGCCTCAATGCCTGCACTATACACATTCCATTCATTGCTCAAATATTTCTTGGCCCAGCCTTCGGCCATCTGACTCCGGCAGGAGTTTCCTGTACACAAAAAGTAAATGGTTTTCTTATCCATGAGTCGCATTCTCCTTTGATTTTAAAATAAGGTCAATGTTATATATAGACCAAGCAGTGTGATGAACAGCGTAGGGATGGTCAAAATAATCCCTGTTTTGAAATACGTGCCCCAGGATATCTTTACTCCTTTGGTGGAAAGCACATGCAGCCACAGTAAGGTAGCTAGAGAACCAATCGGTGTTATCTTTGGTCCCAAGTCAGAGCCAATAACATTCGCATAAATTAAAGCTTCCTTAATCAGTCCCGAGGTATTCGTGGCATCAATAGCCAGTGCATCGATCATTACGGTAGGCATGTTATTCATTATGGAGGAAATCACTGCGGCAATAAAGCCCATCCCCATCGTTGCTGTGAACAGCCCATGATCTGCAATGGCCTGGATGGCATCAGCTAATACATTCGTAAGGCCCGCATTTCTCAGACCATATACAACAACATACATGCCGATGGAAAAGAACACAATGGCCCAAGGTGCCCCCTTCACCACTTCTATTGTGGGGACAGCGGGACTTTTCCTTGCCATGAGTAAGAAAAAGATCGCGATGATACCCGCCACGACAGATACCGGAATGTTCAAGAATTCACTGACAAAGTATCCCGCAAGCAGAACCGCAAGTACAAACCAGGATAGCTTAAACATCTGCTTGTCTTTAATAGCCGCTTCAGGTTTTTTTAGCTGGGAGCTATCGAAGTTTCTTGGAATACTTTTACGGAAAAAGAGATAGAGCACAAAGATGCTTGCCCCTAAAGAAAATAAGGTTGGCATTAACATCCGTCCGGCGTATTCCATAAAGGTTAGCCCGAAAAAGTCGGCCGATACGATATTCACCAAATTGCTTACAATCAGGGGCAAAGACGTAGTATCTGCTATAAACCCGCTAGCAATGATGAACGGAAAAACCTTTTTCTCATCAAAATTCAGCGCACGGACCATAGCCAGCACAATGGGTGTTAGAATGAGCGCTGCCCCGTCATTAGCAAAAAATGCCGCTACTACAGCACCAAGAATGATGACATAGATAAACATTCGGGTTCCATTCCCGCTAGCAGCTTTGGCCATATGTAAAGCAGCCCATTCGAAGAATCCAATTTTATCGAGGATTAACGAGATCAAGATGATTGCTACAAAGGCCAGTGTGGCATTCCACACAATCAGCGTAACATCCAGAACATCATTCAAGCTGACGACACCGGCAATTAAAGCGAGTAACGCTCCGCCGCAGGCAGACCATCCAATGGACAACTTTTTAGGCTGCCAAATGACAAAAATCAAAGTGACTATAAATATCAGACTTGCCAGAGCTACCAATGGTATTCCCCCAGTTTATGTCTAAATACCACGCATCCGAACACTCCCTTCAAAGAGTTAAGTTTAATCTCAGGCATCATTATATAATTATACACTTATATATTCAATAGAAAACTGTCATTCGCAGCAAACAGCATTAGACGGTTTATTCAAATGCAGTAAAAGGTCACTCGCATTCGGGGTAAGATTTAGGATGGCCTTAACATGGGGTTTATCAACTATATTTAAAGAATAATAGACCCACTGCCCCCTTTTCTGTTCCTTTACCAATCCGCTGCTTTTTAATTTACGTAGATGCTGACTAACGGCTGGCTGAGAAATGTCAAAGAGATCCACGAATTCACATACACACCACTCTCGCTCTTTTAAAAGAATTAGAATTGTGAGACGTGTTTTATCTCCAAGGAGCTTTAAATCTTCTGCAAGATCATTTAATGTATCCAATTTTGAATCTCCTCTCTTCGTATATAAGACAATACTTATATTCTAATACCTTTATCATCAATTATCAACTAAGCAAAATTTATATTTGCACTTTGCAACTAAATGCAGTATAACTAGTTCAAGAGGTGAAAACAATGGAAACTCCAAGAGAACTACTCCAAATTATGAGTCGGCGTTTAGGATTACTCAATAAGGATTGCTGTAGCGTAGGAGGATGTAATCTTTCCGCTACCCAAAGTCATCTGTTATATGAGATCGATCGGAGTCACAATCCTTCCATGCAACAAGTCGCCGAAACACTTGGCACAGATATTACAACCTTCAGCAGACAAGTTCAATCTCTGGTGAAAATGAATTTGGTTAAAAAGACATCTGATCCCACAGATCGAAGAATTTATAACCTGTCACTCACTCCTGAAGGTAAAATGGTAGCTACAACTATTGATCAACAAATGAATGAATACCTGAACGAGGCCTTCTCACACATGAGTGAGTTTGAAGTAGAAACATTACTACGGTCCATTAAGCTTTTCAACGAATCTATGGGAAAACTCAGCAATTGCTGCGCACCCGTAAAAGGGTGACCTTCTCTTTTACTTGTATATTGCAAATTATTTCAGCTAAGGAGTGTATAATCATGAGCAAGCTTACTAATGATCAAATCCGCCAAAATGTACGGGGCCGCTATCAAAAGATTGCTGTAAGAAACGTTGAGACTTCCCCATCCAGCCGAACTTCTGCTGACAGCAGTTGCTGTGACTCCCCATCTGATTTCAGTGCCATATCTGCTAAGTTGGGATATTCCAGTGAGGACCTCGCTTCAGCTCCCGAAGGCGCAAATTTAGGTCTTGGTTGCGGTAATCCGCAGGCTATTGCTGAACTGCAGGCGGGTGAATATGTTTTGGACCTTGGGAGTGGCGGCGGATTTGATTGTTTCCTGGCTTCCCGGCAGGTAGGTAATGAAGGCCATGTTATAGGTGTGGATATGACACCTGAGATGATCAGTCGAGCAAGAGATAATGCCCTTAAAGGTAAGTTCAGTAACACTGAATTCAGATTGGGCGAAATAGAGTATCTTCCTGTCGCTGATCATTCGATCAACGTCATTATCTCCAACTGTGTAATTAATCTCTCCCCAGACAAACAGCAAGTATTCCGTGAGGCTTATCGTGTTCTTCAGCCTGCCGGTCGTCTTGCCATATCAGATATCGTAACTACAGCTGAGCTTCCTCCTGAGATCAAAAATGACCTGGATGAATTATATTCGGGTTGTATCTCAGGCGCCTCTTCCATTGCCGATTTGGAGATCATACTTCAGGAATGCGGCTTTACTGATATCAGCATTGAACCAAAGGACGAATCTAAAACATTCATTAAAGATTGGGTTCCAGGTGCGAACGTTGACCAATACATCGTCTCTGCTGTAATTAAAGCGAGAAAGTAATCTTAAGGGGGTGTTGATATGATCAGTACATTAACTGTCCGTCAGGCCACACCTGAGGATATTGAAAGCATTCTTCGTATCTACAATCAGGGGATCGAGGACCGGATCGCTACACTTGAAACAGAGATGAAAGACTCCTCATATATGGAATCATGGTTCAACGATCACCAAGGCCGTTTTAGCGTTTGGGTTGCTGAACGCGAAGGTGCAGTCGTGGGCTGGGCCTCACTGAACCCATATTCTCACCGTTGCGCGTATAACGGCGTCGCTGACCTTTCTGTATATATTGATCGAAGCTTTCGTGGGCAAGGTGTAGGCAGCTCCCTCCTAGAGTCCATACACAAGGCGGCAAAAGAAAATAGCTTTTATAAAATTGTTCTCTTTACCTTTCCGTTTAATGAGAATGGTCAAGGCTTGTACCGGAAGATGGGCTACCGGCAGGTTGGTGTATTTGAGAAGCAAGGATTGATGGACGGAGCGTTTATTGATGTGATGATTATGGAGAAGCTACTATAAAAATGAAGATCAAAAGGAGAAGTTCCATCCGCAAACGGAGGAACTTCTCCTTTTGATCTATTCCTACAATCTTACTTTCATGGAGGCTCCGCATATCGGGCCTGTAAACAGGAGGATCTTAAACATTATATCTGATCTTAATATCATGATTAAAGAAGCATTAAGATTCATTTAGCCCCATTTAGGTTGCATTAAAAAGTTAATAAATACGCGATAACTTCAGAAAATCGGGGATGAATGCTAGATTACAAGGGATTTTCTTCATTTTTATATCCTATAGAGTCTTATTTAGTCTCCTAGAGAACTTTCAGCATTTTACAAACAGTGATGCTCAGCGTAAGATTCCTTTTAACAAATGCTGAATTCCCGTCAGGCGGGAAGCGGGGGAACCAAATGGCTGTGACCAGCCGAAATGGGGTGAATCCAAAGAAGATTGAACTCTTCACTGGTAGGACGACTCTCACCGTCCGAATCCGTCAGCTAACCTCGTAAGCACTGGAGAGAGCCTGCATTAACCATGCTTTTTTGCTGCGATCCCGCAAAACCTTTCCATTACACTTATCCATCGTACAGAAAACCAAATATTCCGTTTGGCTTGAGCATGCTGCTGTATGTGAGAATGAAACTGAACTGACAGCCTATGTAGCCACAGCTGAGCAGACCCATAATCTGCAGCGTTATATGAAATCTATAGACAACCTAGGAGGCATTATTCATGATTAACGCCAGACTGTCACGAATCGAGTTGTTCGCATTTAGCTGCCGCCCTTCCTTCCTGCATATTTCAGAGCCTTACGGATGCTGGTATGGGGTGTTGAAGTTAACCTTCGGAGGACAGATCAGCTATGGGAATTGCATTCTTTGTGCGGGTGACAATGCGGTGGATTTAATCAAATGGGGCTCTTTTCTGAAAGAGATATGTCATTGTACTGCAGAAGAAGCCACAGAATACGTCCGGATGCACGGACAAGAATGGGCTCCCAATCAACTTAACATGATCAAGACTGCACTCGATAGTATGTTCATTCAAAATGACCAAATCCGAATGAAGGTAGGAGCCGGATCGGAGCGGTATCGCCATCAAAGGACAGAGCAAAGAATCCATTCAATTAATACGGTGAAGAGTCATCTGAATCCAACCATTTTATTTGCAGAATCGGTATCCTATTATTCACTGCTATAGACATGATCAATTTAAATTATCAAAACTCCAGTTGATCAAAAATCTTAACGAAGATTTTCGCAATGTTCTTGGCATCATCGATACCTCTATGGTGAGTACCTTCAAGCGGCAATTCAAGCATAGTCAAGGCTCTCTCCATGCCTACGCCCCGCTCCCTGCCAATCATCCTCCCGTGCTGATGCTTGAGACTGATATGGTTATCCGTCCATTCACTTGCGATTTGATGTAGTGAACAGTCCTTCTGCAACTGGTTTTTATCATAAAACCCCCAGGAGCAGAGGACATGAGGTTCATTGCCTATCCACTCTTGGAATTGACTTATTGCCTGCGGAAAATACATTGCAGCATCCACATCCGCCTGAGAGATGGAGGTAAGCCGCTTACAAAAATCAGAAAGCTGCGGGCTTAATGCAGGCTTGACAAAAATTTGGAACTCGCTCACAGTCTTGAGCCTTTCATTGAGTTTTACGGCTCCGATCTCGATAATTTCGTTTTGTCTTTTGCGGTCATTTTCCCAACAAGTGGCTTCCAGATCAAAAATGATATAGTTCATACCTGCTCCTTTTCTCTATAACCATTCAGTTTGTCATACAACATTTGCGGCATGGCCCGGAGTGTTCGGTCATTCTGCTCTTCAGGAGTAACGTGCGGTTCACTGAGCAGCCAATGTCTGGTCATATTGGAACAGGCATAAGCATGGTAGTTCAAGGAAAATTGCAGATCTTTCATTACAGGAGCTTGCGCGCCTTGTGACAGTGAAGCCAGAAACAAATTTGCCGGGTATGTCTGGGAATGCTCCAATAGGGAATTTTGTCCACTGTCCATCAGGACTTTTTTATAAAATGCTCTTTTCTCATTAAGCTTTTGAAAGAAAAGAGAGGTGACTTTGCTCCATGATTCGTTTGCGTTTTCCGCCATCACTTTATTCAAATCCGAGGAGTAAATCCAATTGACCAATTCATATTTATCATGGAAGTGATAGTAGAATGTCTGGCGGGGAACGCGGCAGTGATTTGCCAGCATGGTTACCGTGATTTTCTTAAAAGGCACGTGATTTAATAGCTCAATTATGGCTTCTGCAAACATGGTCTTCGTCATATCTTTTGTAGGCATCGTTGATTTCACCTTCCATTCCTATTATGACAAAATGATGAGCAACGGCAAAAAAATTGTCACTTGCCTTCAAGTGTCTATATTCTATAAGACTTAGTTAATTATACAATGCTAATGCATTTAAGTTAATTAACGGGGTGAATGATGATGAAAACAGAAAATCGTGTTACAGAGATGCTTGGAATACAATACCCGATTGTGCAGGCCGCCATGTCCTGGTTGACCGATGCTAAGCTTGTCGCAGCCGTATCCAATGCGGGAGGCATGGGAGTAATGGGGCCTCATGCGGGTTATCAGACGCGGCCCTCCAGTCCGGACGAAGTGGGTCAAAGGATTCGCAATGAAATTCGTAAGATTAAATCATTGACGGAAAAACCGTTCGCGGTAAATCTGTATCTACCTCCGGATGGCCAATCCGATCCATATTCCAAAGCTACATTTGAGGCTGCTGTCGCGGAAGGCGTACGGTATTTTGTGACCGTTGGTTCTCTGAATAGAGCTATGGTCAAAGAAATCAAGGATAACGATAGCATGTGGATTCATCGTGAGCTTACTCCTTCCCCGGAAGCAGCGAAAATGGCTGAGCAGCATGGCGCAGATATACTCATTGCCACAGGGTATGATGAAGGAGGAACCATTCCCCAGAACAAAATAGGCACTTTCTCGATTGTTCCCGCGATCGCGGATGCGGTAAGTATCCCGGTTATGGCAACAGGCGGCATCAATGATATTCGCGGAGTGAGAGCGGCTTTTGCACTTGGAGCTGAAGCGGTATATTTGGGAACACGGTTTATCGCCTCTGAAGAATGCCCTGCTGCTGAGGCAACGAAACAGGATATCATTCAATCCAAAGGTTCAGATCTGATTATGTTATCATCGTATTCACGCTCCACTCCGCATCAATTTGCCCGTGAGTTGGAGGCTATGTACCGCAATGGGGAATCATCTGAAAATATCGAAAAGAGGATCAGTGAAAACGGAGGTGTGTCTAATAGCATGCTGCATGGGAAGCTGGATGAGGGGCCCATCACCATCAATACCGCGATCGATCTGATCACTGAAGTGAAGAGCTGTAAAGCAATCATTCATGAATTGATGGCTGACTTTATTAGGGAGTAGCACAGAACGCCAAAAAAGCCGCTAACAGATAAATATTCTGAAAGCGGCTTAAAATCATGTCCATTTTATTACAACCTTATTTCAATATATGCTTTGAGATCCTATTCTCATTCCAGTCGTATACTAAGACACTATTCTCACGATAGTCCAATATAGACCCTTGTATTCCATTAAATTCGTGAATAGAGGCCAGCGTTTTTGCATCTAAAATATACTGGGAGGTAAGCAAATCGACATATAGGTTTCCTTCTACCGTTTTCTTTGCTGTCGGCAGACCATCTCCCTCAGGCATATTAAAATTCGATAGTACCCTATCCTTTACTAAGCCCTTCTGATTGAACAAGCTTAATTTTTTGGTTTTAGGATTAAATACCATATAATCATCCCCAGCTTGGAAAGCAAACCCAAATTGATCGATTGTTCTTCCCCAGATAGCGGAACCTTTTGGAGATAAAGCTATTAGTTTACGCGTATTTGCTTGATATACTGAAAACACAAAAGTACCATCATCGAGTGCAAAAGCAGTATAAAAGTTGACTCCTGCTCCTTTTGGGAAAGTGTATTGAAATGAGCGTTGTAAGGAAGAGTTGTATACTTCAACTTTTTGAGCATTGCCCTGCTTGGTTAACATCTCTATGGCGATTTGGTTCTTCGAAACAGTAGTTAACTTGCCGGATACGACCTTACTTACTTTCTGCTTGCCATTTTTATCGAAAGCTAGCAGTTGTACCGTTTCTGCACCGATTGTATCCGATTTCTGACCTGCAATAATTAAGCTTCCGTCACTCATGCGGTATAACTTGCCGTCAAATGCTCCCAGATCTTGTCCTACGCGCTTACTCCAATTTTCCTTCCCTGCAGGGCTCACAGAATAAAGAACTCCTGGAAACGAGAAATAGGCGTATACCGTACCGTCTGGTGCATAAGCAAAAGGATATTCTGTACTTGGCCATCCGTATCCAGCCTTGGCAAACGAGAATACCCACTTCACCTTTCCAGTTTTGGGATCTACGGCCCTAAGGGTATCGGGTGACCAAGCTTTTGTCTCAGAAAATCTTTCTTCTCCAACATGTAAGTACAGCGTTCCTTGTCCCGGCACATAATAACTCTCTGGTTGAATCGGTATGTAATCTTCATTCGGTGTCTGAGTCCAAACCGCTTGTGGCAAGGATTCATAATTCTTAGCAGCCACCACCCCACCAACATTTGCAAACATCAGGGCAGCAACCATGAAACTGATTAGCTTCTTTTTCACACGAAAACCTCAACTTCCTTTTTGAATTGATCTTCAATAGGGTTACCCCGTATTAAACTTGCACATAGCTGCCTTAAGAGCAACACACTAAAATTCACCATCCGACTAATTATTGGCTGTTCAGGTGACTGCTGTTCATTAATTTCATTAAGCCCTTAAGATTTTTGTGAATGTCCCAAATATTTTCTTTTTCAAGAGTAAAAATTTCGTGATAGTACCATTCTATCTTGCTTAATGTTCCGAATTTAGGGTTTTTATCCACATTATTATAAAGTAATAGTATAGAATCTCTTAATTCATCGAATGTTTGTGAATTAATTCCATTAAGTACGCTCTTTATAACTTGATTTTGAAAAATTTCTTTTATCCCGTTCAAGCAGTCTAGAATTGATTCAGTTTCACTTTCAATAAAAATACCATTTGGAATTTTATTGAAATTGATATTTTCAAGTTCGGCAATCATGGAGAGTAGTTTCGATTTGCTTTTTGCTTGTAAACCTTTAAATACCACAGTGTTTAACAAATCCTTCAATTTAATAAGTCCTTGCGGATTAAGCAATAAATATCCTGAACTATTTTGAAAAATCATATTTTCCAAATGAGGACTAATCAAGGGGACTAAGGTTTTTAAAGTATGAAGATAATTAATCAAATTAACGTATGTTCCTATGGTATCTGTGTAATCTAGCCACTCTCTTAATTTTGTAATTTGATGAGTTGTTATATTATGCAATTCCTCTATCTTAAATAACTCATCAACAATATCTACGACATTGTAATTCTTATTAACTTTTTCAATGGCAATATTTATCTTCTCATCAGGTACATTCAATTTTAACTTGGATTCGAACAGATGAAGTAGCATTTCATTTTCTTGGGAATTGTTATTTGAACTCACCATTTTTTTAACGAGATTCTCCTCAATACTACGTTGAAGATAGTTCATTTTAACTTTTGATAGAGCAAGATCCAATCTTGTTAAATTGCAAATCCTTATCGTACTTTCTCCCTTACCCCCTGAGTCAATACCCTTAAAGAAGATTGAATCCTCTAACTTTATGTAACTTTCATATAAGTCGTAATATGCATGAATAATAAGAAAGTCACCTGATGTAGATGGATAGTCCTCTGGAATGCTAAAAATTTGATTTGTATATCCTTGTAATACGTTTTTTCTTCCTTTGGCTGTATTACATCTCCTACACGTCAGTGTTAAATTTATCGGTAGAAAAGAAAAGATTTTATGAGGGTCTTTAGGTACAATATGCTCAATATCTCCAGGACTGCTTCCCTCATCAAGTGGTGACTTGCAATAAAAACATTCACTATTATTATTAATGAGTATCTGTTTTATATTGTTTTTTATATATTTCAACTCAGTTTTATCCCAATTAAAATCATGTTTCATAATCAAATGAATGTCATCAGCTGTTAAAGTATACATTTACTCACCTTTTATTTTTTGACTTATTAGCTCGATGACTGTTTTTAACGGATCACTTTCTTTTAGGTTTGTACTTAGCTGTTCTATGCGATCTACTCTCGCAGCAAGCCCTCTCCGATTGTTAGTACTTATAGCAAGCATTATTTGATCCAGTTCATCAGCAAGATAATAATTTCGATCTGTAGCTAAATCAAAAATATTAAACAGTACGTCTTCTACAGACCAGCCAAACGTTTCTTCTTTGTGTAGAACCACTTTAGTTTGGTACTGACTATCTCGTTCAATTGAAACAATAGAAGACGTATTAGGTTTTAAATCTGATACCATAAAATGAGAATGTGTTGCTAGCAAAAAGTGTGCAGAAGCATAGTGAAGGCTAAATATATTTCTTAGGCCCTCAATATATTTATTTTGCCAATTAGGATGTAGGCTAGTTTCAGGCTCATCCATCAAGATGAGGGAATCTTTTTCAATGTTAGATAAGATATTAATCATGGTTGTTATATACTGCACTTCCCCTGAGCTAGCGAATTCTAACTTGAAATATTTTTCTTTTCTAATAAAGACAGTAGGCTCATTAAAAATATTAATTTCAAATAGATGCCAAAGTATGTACAAATCATCATAATATCTTTCAAAGTATCCAGGTTCATCTAATTTGAAAGTTACACTTATTGCATTCTCCCGTATTTTAAATATATTGTTTCTTTCTTCACTTAGGCTTTCAAAAAAATCCATAATTTCTTGATAATCCGAAAAATGAATACGGTTTAATTCTGACTTTGTTTTATTCTTTCTCAATTTATTTTGGTTAAGTAATATGTGCTCTTTTACCGCAACCTTTTCAATTGTTTCATTATTAGCTGTTTTGAACACTATTCTAATAACGGGTTCTAATCTTACGAATTTTAATATTTTTTCTAATATTGATTCGAAATTGTTTTTTTGCGATGAATTTAATATATTCAATATCAAATTTCTCGATGTTTCACCAATGCGAATTGTAGTATCTGAACTTTTAATCCCTAAATAGCTATATTCTTTGTCTTTATCATCTAACTGATTTTTATAGATAAACCTATCATTTATGCTATAAGCACTCGCGATTAGTTTGTTGGGAAGCTGAAGGTCGCTTAAATGAATGTTTTCTCCGTTTTTATAGTAATTATGGATATCATCTTTTTGAATAACTTTAAAAATGTCTACCCCGATCTGATAGGTAAGGATGAATAATATATTTGATTTTTTACTGAAGGTTCTTTTAGATTTTTTCAAACGATATAGTTCTAAGAATATCTTTTGAAGAGTTGACAATATTGTACTTTTCCCAGTGCCATTGGGTCCAATAATTAGTGAAATATAGGGTTCAGTAGGTTCACGAAATGGAGGATCTTCAAAAAAGGATACATCAAAATTATTTTGTGTATTAACTGAATTCATATACTTTATATGGTGTACTAAGAAACCACCTTCATCTTTTTCAGAAGATGTAATAGTACTTTTTCTCTGAAATGCAGTATCGTAAAATGGATTAATAAATTTGTTTTGATTTTCGAAAACAATTCGCGAAATTTTCTTGATATTAGTTTCTTCTATTAAACTGTTGATATTTCCAGTTTTAAATTTGCTTGTTGTATTTGGATTGTTGAAAAATCCTTTAACATTATAAAACCATCCACCCGGTCCGATTAACGTATCCAATTTCATTGACTTCATGTACATCGGGAGGGTTCTTACACTATGTAATGACAATTCGTACCGAGGCTCACCTAATACTCCTTGAATAACAAGATCCTCTCTGCTTTGTTCCATAAAAAAATCATATGCGTTCATATAACTTCCTACTTCTAACAAAGGAAATACATAAACTGATCTATTATGGCCTTCTTCATCTAATTGAAACTCTTTTTGGGGTAAACCTGCAAGCAATACCTTGCCCTCAAATCTATACTTTCGATTTTCTACAATAAATAAGTACAAATTAACACCAGTATCGTTTGAGTTGAGCAAGGTTTTGTTTTGAGAATACTGAAGATTTTGATCACCAATTCTCCCCATGCCAGTGTATTGCCACAAACCATTTTTATCTTTGAATACATTTGCATATGGTGGTCTATCTTTATAAGACAATAGGACAAGAGAATTTGTTTTTAAAGATCTTCTCATACTTCCTTGCCGGCTACATTTAAACAAATTAATTAGGTTATACTCATCAATATCCATACCAGGTTTTAAATCGGATATTTCCAGCAAATTATCCATCTTTTTATCTCCCTTATTTTACTATAAAAGCTACTTACCTACAATTTATGTAAGAAAATTTAGAAGTAAACCATTAATGTTATAATATCATATAGATAGAAGACTTATATCATAAAAGTGCTATATGTGCCATTTCAGAATGAAAACATTCCCTTATCACCACGTTCGGTTGGTGAAATAGATTGCTGCATTTATAGTTAAAGAAGAATTCATTCCGTAATAATTTTTTCCATTTAATTTACATTACTTATTCTTTCCATTAAAGTAGCGATTGAAATACGCAGGTGGAGACATCGATTATTTTGGAAACAATCAGTGTGGTAACAAAATTCTTTTGGTTTAATTAAGATAAATATATTACGACCATTTTGCATGGATATCCCATGGAATTCGAATCGATAGACCCATCGCTCCGGGGCTATGTCTTTTGTTATACTTCCAAGTGAGGTTTCAAATACTTCATTTCGCACTTTAATATAAACCCACTTAGAGGAGCGCAAAGACATGAACTTTTTCAAAAAGCTGTTTGGCGGCAATGCAATGGGCAAATCAGAAGACGGTACCACCATTTATGGTTATGACGCTTCGGATGAGCAGCAGGTTACGCCTCCCGCCAATATTTTGTACATGGAAGATTTAAACGAACATTTCAATCGGGTCTTTCCAAACCGGGAAACCGGCGTGTTCCACGAACTGATTTCAGACATCGTACATATTGATGTGAACATTATGGAAGCTACACCTGATGAGCCATACCGGGTGCTGTACACCAATGGGATGAGCGATCTGCCGCTGACGCTCCCGCAGGAGATCCGTGAAGAGTATAAGCATCTAGAACGCGCGGAGCTGATGATGTTTTTGCCGGCGGACTGGCCGCTTACGCAGGAGGATTTCGAGGCGGAGGAGAACTACTGGCCGATCCGGCTGATGAAGATGCTTGCCCGATTCCCGCATATGTATCAGACATGGCTTGGATACGGCCATACGATCCCCAACACGGAGGATTACGAGCCTTATGCGGCTAATACGGAGCTATCCGGCGTGATCCTATATGCTCTGCCGGAAGAGGTTAGCACCGTCCATACGAAAGACGGCAATCAGGTTCAGGTTTATTTTCTGGTTCCGCTGTACCGGGAGGAAATGGAGTTCAAGCTGGAGTCCGGTATGGATGAACTGGTCGCCAAGCTGTTTGAGCTTCCAGAGGATTTCCTCGTTCTGAATCCGAATAGACGCAACGCTTGTAAATAACTGCCCGGATGAACAAGTTTGAAACAGCTTGAAAAGGCTGAGCCTAAGTCAAGGATATGACTTTGGGCTCAGCCTTTTTATTTCTTATTTCCTAGAACCGCTCATTGATCTGCTCTCCTAACCATGCGCCTTGAGAGACAAGTCTGCGTTGCAACTCCGTGATGTCGATACTGCGCGTTTCCCGCGTGCCCCTCTCGGTCAGAATCGCTGCGGCCGTACCGGAGGCTTCGCCCATTGCAAAGCAATTCGGCATGACCCGGGTGGAGCCTTGGGCCGCTCTATCGGTTGATATCGCTCTGCCGGCTACGATGACGTTCTGAATGCCGGCCGGAAGCAAAGCGCGATAAGGAATGCCGTGCGACTCTCCCGGCGATAGACGTACCATCGTCATGCCGCTCGTAGGCTTTGCCATATGAATATCAATAAAGTAGGCATTTCGGGCAATATCGTCCGGGAACGAACGGCACGCCAGAAAATCGTCGGCGGTGACGATATAATCGCCGATGATCCGGCGGGTTTCCCGAATGCCGATCTGTTCGCCCGTCAACGTCAGGAAAGCGTTCTCGAATCCGGGAATCGCTTCCCGCAGCCAACCGGTAATGTGTTCAACAAGCGCGCGGCCTTCGATTGCTCCGCGGGTTAGATCATCCGTATTTGAACCATCAATCCCGAATACATGCCCGAAATTGAAGCCTGCCGTATGATCGTTTAGCCAGGAAATACCGGCCCAATCTCTGGCGACGCGAAGCCGCCCTTCACTCTTCGCCTTGTTGATCGCATGTTTCAGATCGTGACTGTGCGTCTCAACACTTGAGAGAAATTTGTTCCGGTCCAGGTTATTCAGAACGAAGCACATCGTCCCCGGCTGCAGCTCTCCATCATCTCCACCTTTGGCGAATTGCCCGCCCGCAAGATAGGTGAGATCCGCATCGCTGGTTGCATCAATGTATATCTTCCCCTTCACTGCCTGGGTTCCGGTCTTGTTGGTAATGACCGCCGCTTCAAGGATGCCGTCCTGCCCAAGAACTTGACTGACGAACGTATGATACAGCACTTTAACGCCAGCCTCGATCATCTTCTCGTCCAATAGGCGCTTTAGAATTTCCGCATCAATCGGCACCCAATCCAGCCGGTCCTTCCATGCTTCCTGAAACGTCTCCTCCATCTTGCTCTTCATATCAAGCAGAATTTCCAGCCCAATCCCACGGATGACCGGCTTGATCTGATCGGTATACGGGCAAAATGCAGGAACCTGAGAGACCGTTGCCATGCCGCCCAGGTATCCTCTTTGCTCTATCAGCAATACGGATGCCCCGTTTCTTGCCGCTGCGAGCGCTGCCGCTACTCCTGACGGTCCTCCTCCGGCAACGACAACATCCACTTCCGTGTAGACAGGAATATCGCGCTCGGGTATTTTAACGGTTAGTGCCATATCGGTCATTCTGACCACCTCCACCTGATTTCTTCCATTGCAGCTTCAACTTACATCGAACGCGGTGAGACCGAACGCTCTTGTTTTTTTAATTCACTCGGGGCTACGCCCCAATATTTACGAAACACTCTGGCAAAATAACTGACATCACGATATCCTGCCGCTTCTGCTGCATCATACACCTTAACGCCGTTGTGTAAGAGCTCTTTGGCATGCTCCATACTCCGCTTTAGCAGATATTCTGAAATGGATTTCCCTTCCTCCCGCTTAAACAGCCGGCTAAGGTAAGAGGGATTGACATATAATCTTTCGGCCAGTGTGTGCAAGGTCAGTTCTTCTTTCCCCAGCATTTCCTCCACGGCCTCGATCATTTGTTTAACGAGCCGATGGCTTGAATGCTTTCGCTCGCGTTCCCGGTATTGGGTAATGCGGCTGGCCACTCTTTTGGACCATTCTACGATTTGCTCTTTGGAGAGCAGGGATTCAAAGGACAGAAACATCGAATAATCCTCTTGCAGCACCTCCTGCATCGACCAGCCCCGCGATTGAATCATACGTGTAAATAAGCTGCTCAAATACAGCAAATGCTCGTATACCTTTTGGGTTGAGACAGCCTGGGAGTATACGTCCTTGAAATAGCAGTCTATCAGCTCAGCAACCACTGCCGCGTGATCCGTATGAACCGCAATCTCCAGCTGCTTTTCGAACTCAGCGTCATAATGAAACGGCTGCTCCTTGTTGGTTACGTCCAGGTAAGGAACGAACACCTCATGTCCGTAAATGGCCCGTTCCTGCAGCGCACGGCGTGCCTGCCGGTAGGACAGCGAAACATGATCCCATGAGCCTGGGGTCCCGAGTCCGGCGCTGGCTGTAAGCTTCAGACACTCTTTAACAATGTTGAAGAGTCGGGGAACGTGGACATTGATCCGTTGGATGATATCGGGAACCGATTCCTCCGGTTGTCCCAAAAAGAGCAGCACGGTTGCTCCGTCCGCATCATTAAAGACCCGGCAGCTTTCATGCTGTAAACATTCAGCCGCTATGCATTCCAGCGAAAACTGCAGCAACGCTTGATCCGAAGACGTAAATCGTTCTCCTTGCCTGTGAATCGGATCGATTTCACATACGGCTACAGCAAACCAAGTATAGAGGGCAAGCTCCAGATTCAGCTCCTCCATATGCTTCTTGAGCTCCCAGTCCGCATACCGGCCCTGTATCCAGTTTCTATAAAAATCATCCTGGAGCTGAGGCAGGCGATCATACCATTTCCGCTCCAGCTCAATCATACTGTGCTTTTCCATCAGTTCCTCTCGAATCTCTTCCGCAGCCGCAAGAATAGCCTTCAAAATTTCATCGTCTCCGGCCGGCTTCAGCAAGTACTTCATGACGCCAAGTCCCACAGCAGCCTGCGCATACGGGAAATCGTCATGGCCGCTTAAAATCACGAATTTCATGTTCGTTTCCTGCTGCAGCACCGTTTTCGCTAAGGTCAACCCGTCCATCTCCGGCATCTCGATATCGAGCAGCACGATATCCGGCTTCCTGCGCTCGATCATGGACAGTGCTTCTAAGCCGTTCTCGGCAAGCGCTACCACTTCGATGCCATGCTCATTCCACGGTATATTGTTGGCCAGACTATTCAAAATTCGAATTTCATCTTCAACAATCATGAGATTCATGCTCCGATTCCCCTCTCTCCTCCCGGCAGCGGTCTGCCGGTAAATCGATGACCGCCGTCGTTCCGTTCCCTTCCTCGCTGACGATCTTCAATTCCGCCGTCTCCCCATAGTAAATGGCGATTCGAGCCTGGACATTGAGCAGCGCAAAAAACTCGGAGTTCTTTTCGGGAGGGGTCGTGTAATCCCCGAACCTGATTCTTGCCAAGGCCTGTTGAATCCGCATAAGCCTCGGCCCTGGAATCCCTCTTCCATTATCGGTTACCTGGATGATCAGCCGGTCATTAGACACATCGGTTTGAATGCTTAATGCTCCGCCTTTTTTCCGTTTCTCCAATCCATGCAATATGGAATTCTCAACCAGTGGCTGAAGCAGCAGCTTCAAAATATGCAAATGATGGCTATCCTCGGAAGCGCAGTACCCCACCGTAAACCGGTCGGCAAAACGGATTTGCTGAATTCGAATATAGTAATGAAGGTGCTTGAACGTTTCCTCCACTGTAAAAGACTCCTGCCCTTTGCTCAAACTCAGCCTGAAAAAGTTCGACAAGTTCAACACCATTGTACTGATCTCTTCCGCTTCATAATTTTTGGCCGTCCAATAAATCGAGTCCAGCGTGTTGTACAAGAAGTGGGGATTAATCTGAGCCTGCAGAAATTTGAGCTCCGTCTTGGTCATTCTGAGCTGTTGCTCATAGATATCCTTGATCAGATGACGCTGCTGACTCGCCGTTTCGTTGAAAGCATCCGTTAAATACCCCAACTCGTCCTGCCGCCCGTTCTCCAGCCTGATATTCAGATTGCCTTTACGCAGCTGCCTCATGCCGGACACAAGTCTTGATATCGGAGAAGCAATTCCGCTGTAGATAAACCATGCAATCCAGACGGCAAGCACGACGCTGAGTGCAATAATGCAGTAGGTAAAAATTTGCAGCGGCCTCGACTTATTGTAAATCTCACGCTCGGGCTGGATCAGCAGCAGCGACCATCCGCTTCGGGGAGAAGTTACCCGCAGAATCAAATTTTTCTCATCCGTTTCCGGGGTTTCCCGGACAACAACACTGCCTGGCTGGACGTCTCTCCATTCGAAAGACAACATTTCTGTAGAAGCATTCGATACGATCAACCGCTCCCGGGCATCAAACAGATAGACCTTGGAGCTGCTGTTCGCCAGCAAATGGGACAACGAGCGGAGCAACTGATTCTTCGAAATCGACAGCATGAGGACATTTTCGCCTTTTTCGGAGCGATAGAAATCCATAAGTCTCATCATAATAAGCTGATTCCGGTTATAGATAGGATCCGGGTGTCCGGACAAATTCTCTTCATGGCGTTCTGACAAGTAGTATATGCTTGCGCCATTTGCCTTCAGAGCCTCATCGTACCATGGTTCAGGATCTTGGGATTCACGGTGCAGCAGCCCGAGCTTGGTTGCGATCAGCGAGTTGGAGGGACGATGATAAATCATTACGTCGCTTAAATATTCGTTGACCATGGTTATATTCGTAATCTCTTCCATGACACGCGTGAAGTCCATAATCGCCCCGGAGGTCAGGGTCTTCTCCTGATGAGACAGCAGGGTGGATAAATTGGTATCGGTTGCGATCAAGGTGGACAGATTATGGATGCTCTTTAAGGTCAGGTCAACAAACTCCACAGCGGAGTTCATGGCACTGAGCGTGCGCTCGCCAAGCTCCTGCTCCAAAATCCGCTGAGACTTTACATTGGCAAACATACTGAACGCCACCAGCGGCAGCAGGATGAGAAGAAAATAACAGGTTAGCCTAAACTGAATCGACTGCTTCAAAACGCTGCGGAATTGCGTCAGCCACTTCATACGATTCCTCCACGATTCATGCTGCCTTCATTATAGCTTAGACCCCGTTATCCGTCCTGTTCATTGCCCGTTGACCTCCTTCGTCATTTCCTCGCCGCCGTTTTTCTTCCAGTCTTCAACAAATTGATCAAAACTGTCTACCGGCTGCTGGCCTATGATGATTTTCGTGAAGGCTTCGACCTCCATTTTAGACAGCTTAGGCCCGTATTTACCCATTCCAGGCGTCGGTACACCCAGATATTGATTACGGATGGCAACCTCGTTAATCTTGTCGACAATCTCATTCAGCTTAAACTCCATACCGAGCGAGTCTAGACGTTCTCTGGATACTTCGGAATTGAACGGTACAATCGCTTCGCCGAGCGTGAGCCGGTAAATATGCTTGTTGTGCTCATCAAAGTTCGTAACCACCTTCCCGTCCTCCATATTCCATACCTCGCCCTCAAATCCGAGCATGAGTGTGCGGTATCCGTCTCCGATCATGAAATCAAGCATCTTAATCACAGCCTCCGGATGTTTGCTCGTAACCGGAATCACATTAAATCCGGAAACATAGCTATTGCCCCAGGTTCCCTGCTTCCCGTCAGGTCCGGTTGGATATTCGAGGGTAATCCACTCGGCATTGGGATCATTTTTCTGGTTGGTCAGGATCGGGCCGCGGGTATCATACCAGTTCCCGGAGAACAGGCCCACTTTGCCGCTGGCGACTTTCTCGTCAACATTGGCCATCTTATTTAAAGCCCACTCGGGATCAATCAGCTTTTCCTTATAGAGATCGGCAAGATAGCTTAGTGCTTCCTTCATTTCCGGCAGTGTGCTGGAATTCACCAATTGCCCGTCCCGTTCAGTCCATTGGCCCCGCTGGATTCCCCATGCCCCGATAAACGGAGCTACTCTGCCGAGGTTTTCCTGCAGGATCAGGCCAAACGTATCGTCTTTGCCGTTTCCGTCCGGATCATCCTGTGCAAAAGCGCGAATCACCTCTTTGTATTCTTCCAGCGTTGCCGGCGGTTTGAGCCCCAGACGGTCCAGCCAATCCTTGCGTGCAAACATGATTTCATTGCCCGGGATCGGGTTCAGGCCGGGAATCGCATAGATCTTTCCGTCCACGGTGACGACCTTCCAGGCTTCCTCCGGGATACTTTTCTTCAGATTCGGTCCGTATTCGTCGATTAAATCATTCAGAGGGGTAAGGGCCTTCTGCCGGACATAGCTTTCGAACCAATTGGCGTCATAGGACAGGAGCATATCCGGCAGATCATCGGAGGCCATAATCACGTTCAGGGCATCCCCGTAACCGTCCGCAGGAGGCGTGATCAGCTTGATGTCCAGGCCCGTGTTCTCGCGGATGTAATCAATATAAGGATTATTGTTCTCGTCCATACCCGGCGGGAACTTCCGTCCGGCATTGCTTAATACGATATCAATGGCCTGACGTTCTTCCTTCCCTTCGGCCCCTCCCTCCTTCGTACCGGATGAACACGCAGACACCAGCAGCATGGAGGTCACCGCCAGGATGGATACGGATCTTTTTATAAAGATTGAGACTTTCATATAACAATCCCCTCTCTTATCTCATGTTACATGCCGTTCTAGCCTTTTACCGATCCAAGCATAATCCCTTTGACAAAATGCTTCTGCAGAAACGGATACACGATCAGGATCGGAACCGTGCTGGCAATCAGCGCCGCAGCCTTCAAGGACTCCAAGGCCAGCAGGGTGCTGTCGATATTGGCGGAATACCCGTTGTTATTGCTGATGTTCGATTGATTGAACATGATCAGCTCACGCAGATACACCTGCAGCGGGAAAAGATTCCGGTCCGTCACATACAGGACAGTGTCAAAGAAGGCGTTCCAATGTCCGACCGCATGGAACAAGGTAATCGTTGCAATGACCGGCATGGATAACGGAACGACGATCCGGACGAGCGTTCCGATATTGGAGGAGCCGTCAATCTTGGCTGATTCCTCCAATTCAGGCGGCACGCCTTGAAAGAAATTTTTCATAATAATAACATTGAACGCGCTAACCGCTCCAGGAATGATATAGACCCAGAAGGAATTCAGCAGCCCGGTCGCTTTCACGACCAGAAAGGTTGGAATCATGCCCCCGTGAAACAGCATCGTGAACACAATCAGGAACATGATAGCTGATCGTCCTTTAATATAAGCCTTGGACAGCGGATAGGCCAACATAGAAGTGATCACCACATTAAACAGCGTTCCGATGACCGTGCGCAGCAAACTGACCTTGAAGGCATTCATAAAAGCTTGTTCGCGCAGTACCTTCACATACGCTTCGAAACTGAAATCCACCGGCCATAACGTCACCCTGCCGGAGGTTATCGCCTGATGACTGCTGAAAGACTGGGCCACGATATGCAGGAATGGGAGAAGCGCAAGCAATGCAATGAAACCCAGGGCCAGGTAATTAAGCCTGGATGCCAGATGTTCCCCCCTAGTAAGTCTCATAGATTCACCCCCTCTACCATAAGCTGTCCTGGCCAAGCTTTCTGGCGGCTTTGTTGGCGAGGACGACCAATATCAGACTGATGACCGATTTGAACAACCCGACAGCGGTAGTAAAGCTGAATTGGCCCTGCGTAATTCCGGTCCGGTATACATAAGTCTCGATAACATCGGCCACATTGTATACCAGCGGATTGTAGAGCACAAAGATCTGTTCGAACCCGACATCCAGAACGCTCCCGAGGCGCAGTACGAACAGGATCACGATGGTCCCGATGAGCGATGGCAGGGTAACATGGATCAGCTGCTTCCATTTGCTTGCGCCGTCTACGACAGCAGCCTCGTAGATCTGCGGATCGATCGATGCCAGCGCAGCCAGATAGATGATGGCCCCCCATCCCGCTTCCTTCCAGATATCGCTGACCACAAGCACCGTTCTGAACCATTCCTGACTGCCCAGGAAGAAGATCGGCTCCAAACCGAGCATGCCCAGAAACTGATTGACGATGCCCGTTGCCGGGGACAGCACGTTGATCAGAATGCCTCCGATGATGACCCAGGACAGAAAATGCGGCAAATAGACAAGCGTCTGGACCCCACGCTTATACAGCATGTGCCGGACTTCATTCAGCATCAGGGCCAGGATGATCGGACCCGGAAATCCCCAGATCAGCTTGTATAAACTGATCAGCAGCGTATTTTTGAATACCGTGTAAAACTCGCTGTCCGTAAACATATTTTTAAAATGCGCAAGTCCCACCCATTCGCTGCCGCGGATGCCGGCAAAGGCGCTGAAATCCTGAAAGGCAACGATGATGCCTCCCATTGGCACATATTTAAAAATGATAAAATACGCGAGTCCCGGCAGCATAATCAGGTATAAGTCCCAGTACTTTTTCAGGGCCTGAAACCGCTCCGGCTTTACCGTACGAAAGGGATGGTTCTCAGGCTGCCGGTCCGCCGCTGCCAAATCTGAATCCATAGGCTACCTCCTTTACCCTTAGTCATAATCTCTTATCCGTGTGACATCCTCATTGTACCTGCCGTTTGGCATTTGCTTTAAGGCCATTTGCATGACCTTTTAGGTGAATTTCTTGACTACTTGGCCGAGAACAACCATATTCCACACCCAAGCTCACCATCTACGCTACTTTACATAAAGAAAAAAGCTGGCGAATATGCCAGCTTCTAGTCTACCCAGTATACTTAGTCTTTCTCTTGTTCTTTCAGGCCTCTCGCCTGGTATCCTCTTCCCAAGAACGGTAGTAATCAATTTTGTCCCGCAGAATATCCAAAGTTTGATGAATCGTTTGAGCCTGCTCTATTAATTTCCGCTCATGCTCTTCCAGAAGTTTTCTGCGCTCGGGAATGCCCTCATTGCCAAGCCGCATCATATCAGCGAACTGTTGCATAAGTGCGATTGGCATTCCTGTAGTTTTAAGTTTTGCGAGTAATACGATCCATTCAAAATCATGCTCCCGATATATCCGATGACCATTCTCGGCACGAGGTATAGGGTCCATCAGACCGATCCTTTCGTAATAGCGAAGGGTATGTACGCTTAACCCCGTCATCTCAGCAGCCTGCTGAATGGTCAGTTCTTTATCGGTCATAATGAGTCCGCTCCTTTCAACTTCAGTTCAATTGATCAAGCTGTTCTGAGCTAATTTGTAGCTGAAGTGCCCCCAAATTTTCTTCCAATTGCGTTAGAGCGCTTGCAGCAACAATAGGAAGAGCTCTCGGATGCTTGTGCAGCATCCAAGCAAGGACAAGCTGATTCGGTGTCGCTCCCAGCTCTCCAGCAACCTTCCTTAGCGTATGCAATCGGGTCATCTGATCCTCTCTCCGGTATGTATCGGGCAGGACAGCTTCCTTTTTGTTGTATAGGCCTCCAAGGAGGGGGGAATAAGCCAAGAGCGTAAAATCATCGTGTTGACTGCAGTAAGCAAGTAAGTCCTCATCCGCACTGACCTGCACTCCGAAATCCGCATCTGCTCTAGGCTGCAAATACGTATATCGCTGCTGGAGGCAGCAATAGGACTCCCATCCTTTTGACTGACTAATCGCCATGGCCTCCAGGAGCCTGGAAAACCGGTAATTACTGCACCCTATAGCTCTTACTTTACCAGTTTTGACCAAGGAATCAAAAGTCTCCAAGGTTTCC
Source organism: Paenibacillus sp. FSL H8-0122 (assembly GCF_038005345.1). Classification (NCBI taxonomy): domain Bacteria; kingdom Bacillati; phylum Bacillota; class Bacilli; order Caryophanales; family Paenibacillaceae; genus Paenibacillus; species Paenibacillus sp. FSL H8-0122. Next base: position 2,694,209 of record NZ_JBBOTB010000001.1, read on the forward strand.
TCAAGCTCAGTTTCGTTATCGTCTATATGAGCATAAAATAAATCTACATAATCTGTTCCAAGCCGCAGCAAACTTTCGTCAATTGCCTTCTCAATCGCTTGGCGGCCTAAGCCTTCCATTTTTTCGCTTTTCGGCACTACCGGATTCGCTCCCGCTTTGGTGGCCAAAATGATCTGATGTCTGTTTTTTCTTTCCTTCATCCATTCGCCAAGCAAAGACTCGCTTTCTCCGCCAACACAGCCTTCGTTCCATATCGCATAATTATTGGCTGTATCCAGAAAGTTTCCCCCTGCTTCAACAAAATGATCTAGCAACTGGAAAGAGGTTTTTTTGTCGGTTCGTGATCCAAAATTCAGACAGCCCAAAGAATAAGCACTTACCAGCATTCCTGTATTCCCCAACGGAAAATGCTTCACACGATATCCTCCCTTTATCAAATTGAATTAACTTACGCTTACCTGCATCATACGTAGCCAGTATACGAGTTTAAGCGCACTCTAAGTCAATACTACTAATCCATTTTCCGTATCCTATCCCCCTTCCGCCCATAATTTTAGCCGAAGACTCAAGGATGGACCGGGCGACCGGATCACGGCCAGACGGTATTCCCCGTTCCGGTTGCCGCAGTGTTCTTCCTCTATCTCGAAGGAGCAGCCGGTTGCGCCAACTGTGTAGCGGAAAGGGCCCAACGCGACATGTGCGGCGTGCGGCTCTACTGTTATCGCGCTCCGTTCCTGTCCATTACTGCAGAACAGGGGCACCCGGTACAGAATAGGCCCCGCATCCTGCACTGCAAGCTCGGAAACAATCTCCAACCCATCCTCCGACAAAGCGTAGCTTTCCGTCACCCGCCCGTCTTCCGGCAGACCCTGACCGCGATAGGTGATCCTGAACTCCACACGGCCGCTGTCTTGCCGGATGACATGAAGTTCATGCTCCAGCCCGTCGCTCAAATCTGCCAGATATACCGCTGTCCCGTCCTCCCGCTCCCAGCCCGGACCAATCGCAGCGCTCAGGGACCGGACCCCTCCGGGCAACCGGTATTCAGGCGCGGCACATAGCGGGCTGGACAATGCCAGTTCCGCAGGAACACCCTGACGGTGATATCTTCCCAGGCCCGTGGAGTCGTAGCGGTGATCAGCGGCAGTATCCAATTGCACGGATTGGCCTCCGGCAGAGGCAAATACTTTGTGGAAGTGCTCTGAGGTCGCCAGTACATATCCCCCGCTTTCGGCCGGACAAGGCTCTTCGGCAATATCATCCTCCGCGAACAAATAGGCCATATAAGCGAAGCTGCCTAGCGTAATCATATACTTGTCGTAATACGCGTAGGATTCCGTCCCGTAACCGGACCGGATACCGTAGTGATTTTTGACATGGCGAGGCGGCGTAATATCACGGACGTAGCGCAGGATAGCCTGCGCCGACAGTCTTGCGCTTCGTTTGAATGCGCCGGCCAGCTTGAGTCTGCCCTGACGCCGGTACCGCGCGGCTTCAAATTCCGCGCACGCCGCCGCCAGCGCTTCATTGAACTGGAACTGGCTGCTGCGCCCTCCATAGGGAAAATGACCGGCGGCAGACTGCATGAACAAGGTCATCATTCCGCCAGCAGCCAGCTTGCGGTTCAATTCTTCATGATACGCTCCCCGGTACCCGGCCGCGAGCATCAGCTGGATGTGACAGCGGGCCGCCAGATCGTACAACAGCGGACAGCCCGGGTCCATATACATTCCGTTCCCGTCGAATTTCCGCAGCTGCACCGGCCAATGCTCGGCCAAATAACCGGCGGCGCTTGTCATCCCCTCCGTTTCGCGCAAATACTCCCCGGCCATGTTGTAAATATTGATATTGTGCAGCCGTTCAGGTCCGGAAACAGAAGCCAGCGTATACACATAATTGACCGCAGGCTCAATGCGGGCTAATTCATTTTTCCATTTTACAGATTGTTCTGCGGAAACATACGGCTTCATCGACTTATAAGCCAGCAGCAGTTCCTTGGTACTGAAATCAGTCATCTGATTGCCCGTCGTTCGCGGCAGTTCCCGGCAGCCCGTCTCCATCATGCTCTCCCATAACGGAAAAAGCTCAAGCTTGCGCCCGCCCGCCATCAATCCTGCCAGAACAGAGACCACGCGGCAATAGGTCTGGAGATCCTCAGGACACCCCTGCGGGTCCGTCCCCCAGCTCATATCTGCCTGCTCCAGCCCGTATTCCTGAATCGACCCTTCCATCAGATCCAGATAGATATCCTTGGAGAAACCGGTTGGCTTGAAAGCCGCCGGCCGCTCCAACGCGTCGATATATGCATACAGATCGGCGCCGGACAACGGCTGCAACTCACTTAATGGACTCATTTTCTATGGCTCAACTCCTTGCCTGTTTCTTTGGGAGGACTAGCCCTTCAGCGAACCGATCATTACCCCTTTGACAAAATATTTCTGAATGAACGGGTACACGCATAAAATGGGAACCGTCGCCACGACAATCAGGGAGTACTTCAGCACGGCCGCCGCCTGAGCTTTGGCTACCTGCAGTTCAGGGTCCATAATCATGCTGACATCCACCTGGTTCATGATCAGAATCTCCCGCAAAATAATTTGCAGCGGGTACAGCGAGCGGTCATTCAGATACATTAGAGCATTGAAATAAGCGTTCCAGTGGCCCACTGCCGAGAACAGTGTGATGACCGCGATCACGGCTTTGGATAGCGGTAGGACGAAGGAGAAGAAAAAGCGCGCATCGCTGCAGCCGTCGATGCTGGTTGCTTCGATCAGTTCTCCCGGAATGGAAGACTGGATAAAGGTTCGTGCGATAATCATGTTGTACACGGAAAGCGCGCCCGGAAGCACCATCGCCCACATGGTGTTGATCAGATGGAGGTCTTTCATTAATATATAGAACGGAATCAGGCCGCCGCTGAAAAACATCGTGAACGTGAACAGAAACATAAAGCTGCCTCTGCCCTTCAGCCCCGGTCTGGACAGCGCGTAGGCGCAGGTCATAACGACAGTGACATTCACCAGCGTTCCCAGAATGGTATACAGAAACGTGTTGCCGTAAGCTCTGACGATATCTTTGTTTTTGAATACAGCTTCATAACCTTCCAGACTGAAATCGACAGGCCACAGCAGAACCCGGCCGGATGATACGGCATTGCCGGAAGAGAAGGAAGCCGAAAGCACGTAAATAAGCGGATAAGACACAGCGATTAAAATAAAAGTTAAAATAAAGCCTGAAATGATGTAGTACACTTTATCCGAGGTTGGATGCGTTGAGAATTTGGTCTGGCCCATTGCCGGTCTCCCTCCTTACCACAGGCTGGTATCGCTGAATTTCTTGGCGGCGTAGTTCACCATAATCAACAGCACAAAGTTGATGAGTGAATTAAACAACCCAATCGCAGTTGCAAACGAGAAATCGCCCGAACCGATCGTCAACCCTACCTTATATACATAAGTGGAGATAACTTCGCTTTTCGAAATATTTAATTCATTCTGCATGAGAAACACCTTCTCAAATCCAACTTCCATGATATTGCCGACCGCAAGGATCAGCATGATGGTAGCCGTAGGTAAAATAGACGGGAAATCGATATGCCGCACCCGCTGCAGACGCGAAGCACCGTCGATTTGAGCAGCCTCGTGCAAATGCTCGTCAACGGAAGACAAGGCGGCGATGTAAATGATGCTGCTCCAGCCGATGCCCTGCCATATGCCGGACCAGACATACAAGTGCTGGAAAGCGCCCGGATTGGCAAAGGCGTCCGCCAGCAATTCACCGCTAAAGAACGTATACAGCGCTCCAAAAGCACCTGTGCGCGGATTGAACAGCTGAACCAGCATGCCGACGATGACAACCGTCGAAATAAAATGCGGCATATAAGAAACGGATTGTACGATTTTTTTAAATTTCTGCCCCGTAAACGAATTAAGCATCAGGGCAAACAGAATCGGCAAAGGAAAGGAAATCAGCAAACTGTACACGGACAGGCTAATGGTGTTCCAAATAAGGGTTGTAAACTGATAGGAATCGAAGAACCGCCTGAAATTGTCCCATCCAATCCATTCACTGCCCCAGATTCCCAGATTGAAATTGTAGTTTTTAAAGGCAATCTGAACGCCTGCCATCGGCACATAAGCAAAAATGATGATGTACACGGTGGCCGGAATGAGAAACAGATACAACTGCCAGCTCGGAAAAACTTCTTTTTTCAGCCAATGAAATATAGATGCTCGCATGGCTACTTCGACCGGTCATAGGCAGCTTGAGTGACTTCCAGATATTGCTCAATGCCCATTTTATTCAGTTCGGCAATATAATCGTCCCACTGGGACAGCGGACGGTTGCCAGTGATGAAGGCAACGGCGCTTTCATTCACGTAGTTGTCGATCGCCGTTTTGCTGTTGGCGATTTGCTTCAACTCTTCCGGCAGATAGCTCAGCTTGACGATGACTTCTTCCGGAAAAGCGGGTACATACCCTTCCTCAAATGCAGGTCTCCAGTTGGGCAGTACATCGTCCGCACCCTTCTTGAGGTTGGATACCGTTTTCCCCAGTTCCAGTGAACGGTAAGCGGGATTGGCATCGTTCCAGTGTTTATTTTGCGGGTTGTTCCAAATGGACGGATTCAGCTCAGCAACGGCTGCAGGCACACCTTCCAAATCTTCAAACGGGCCGACATACCCGGCGACAACGGCTGGATCATCGCTCCAGTCGACACCCTTCTCGCCGTAGCGGCTGACGATAGACAGCTCAGGGTCCAGCATATAATCGCCGACCTTGAAAGCAAGCTCCGGATCCTTCGCGTCCTTCGTGATGAACCACAGCTGGGTTGGCAGGGAGGGACTGTACGGAGTCGCACTCAGGCCGGAAGGACCTTTGACCGGGGGCAGCAACGTCATTTTGTTGTCCAGCTCCGGACCGAATGTACTGTAGCTGCCGGCCGTAACAACGCCAGCCATGCCGCCCGGCACGTTGATAAGCGCCTTCATCTGGGTTTCATCCTGGGTGAAGGACAAGGGCGAGAACAGGCCGTCTTTAACCAGCTTATTCATATACTCCAGCCCTTCCTTCCATTCCGTCTGGGTGTAAGCCGGGAAGATCCGGCCATCCTTCACATTCATATAGCTCTTGCCCGGATCGGCGTAAATAAAAGCATTCATCAGATAGACGCGCGGGTTCTGCGACCAGCCGTTCAGCGAGCCGACAAAACCGACTTCGTCCTTCTTGCCGTTTCCGTTCGGGTCCTGTTCTACAAACGCTTTCAGGACATTATATAGATCATCTGTCGTTTTCGGCATGTCCAGCTTCAGCTTCTCCAGCCATTCGCTGTTGATCCAGGCACGGTTGGAGCCTTCATTCCATTTCTGCGGGGAGTATCTGGGCAGTGCGTACACCTTGCCATCCGGGAGCTTCATCGAGCTGCGAACGAATTCTTTTTCCGGTATTTTATTGAAATTGACAGCGAGCTCCGGATTATTCAAATAATCGTCCTGGGGGATGAACACGCCTTTGGCAGCATAATCAAAGACCGTGGATTCATTTAAATAAATGTTGACGACATCCGGCAGTTCCGCTCCCGAGGAGACCATCAGCGAAAGCTTGGTTAACGCTTCGTCCGCTTGGCTGGGCAATTCCAGAAATTTCAAATCGACGTTCATCGCATCTTCGACAAGCTTCGTATAATGGTTCGTTTCATAGTCCTCTACATTCGGATTAGCCTGAACGGCAACCGTAATGACGGGGCGTCCTCCTTCTCCGCTCTCATTCGCCTGTTGATTGCCTTGTGAGCAAGCCGAGAGCAGCGCTCCCAGCATAGGAAGAACTAACAAACCTGCCGACAGCGCCTTCCTTTCCTTACTGATCTGTTGGGTCAAACGGTATTCCTCCCTTTTGGGATCGTGTGATCCACAATTTTTTTGTAATCGCTTACAGGTTGATTGTATTGCCCTTAGCCCCACCGTGAAAACCGTTACTTCTCCTATGCACTGCCATCGGGTAAGATCAGAGGGGCTGGCAATTCTCCTCCCCATTGTCAGTCGGTAAGACTTCCCTGGTTTTCCCGCCAAACGTTCGGCGTTACACCATGCTTTTTAGAGAAAGCCCGGTAGAATGTATTTTCGCTGCCAAAGCCGCACAGCTTCCAAATCCGGTTATTGGCATAATCGGTGGTTAACAGCAGTTGCTCCGCGTTCAGCAGCCGAATTTCTTCAATATATTTGCCCAGACTTTTACCGGTCTGCTCCTTGACAAAGGAAAAGACATATTTCTCGGAAATAAGCAGTTCACTGGCGATACCGCCGGCAGAAAGGCCAGCATCTCCATAATGCGCCCTGATATAATTTAAAATGTCGGACTTCAGCCTGTTATTGTTGCTCTTCTTGTTGCCTATGACGATGTCGCATAAATCGAACGCGGTCCTCCGCAGGCGGTCAGCCAGCCGGATCATATCCTGCGACTGGTCGTAAGCCGGAATCGTCAACGCTTGTCCACCCGGACTACTCTTGTCTCCGCCGATCACCTTATGGGCACCGAACACCGTCTGCCGGACGGAGAAAAAGATCTGCAGCTGCTCTTGCTCCGTTAGGGAATAGTCGGCCAGAAGTCCAAGACAATCATCCAATATTTGCGATACCAGGCTTGTCTCACCAGCGATCAGGGCATCGTGCAGCTTCAACAGCACGGCATTGTCGAAAGCCGGACGACTATCGGAATCGGAAGGAAGTTCAAACAGATACACTCCGCTGGCTACCTCGTTCTCATTGATACCCAGGGCGTATTTCGCTTGCTGATAAGCTGCCTTGGCCTGCTCAGGACCGGACATGATTTCGCTGACGCCGATGCTTACCGTCACCGCCAGCGGCGATTCGGCATTGAGCGACCGGATTAACTCCGACAACCGGACTTTAATCTCCGAACGCCCTACTGCATTTTCCTCGGGATCAAAAAACAGGATAAAAACCGTTTCGCTCGCATGAAAATTGAGTGCAAGCGGACGATGGCGCATGACGGCGTTAAACCGTTCCTCCAGCTCCAGTCCGATATTGTGCTGCACAGCCTTAAGTCCTGCATGGGGGCCGTCCACCTTGTACATGGCCTTCACCACACAAAACCGCTCGAAGGCAGAGCCGAAATAGCTTTCCGCTTCTTCCTTTTCCCGCTCCGTAAAGGCACCCAGAATGAGCATATGCTTGGCAATGGAATATTTAATGGAATCGTTCAATGCTTCGATCCGCCCTTGCTGCTGCTCGCTCCGTGTATGAATCTCAGTAAAGGCGTTGTCAAGGTACTCGAATTCATTGCGGAGCGTTAAGCCTTTTTGGGTCGACCTTGCCGCCGTCTCTACCAGCTTCTTCAAAGCGTTCGTCTCCCTCATCGAAAAAAGGAATGCCAGAAGCACGGTAAGTACCATGCCCGCCACGACGTAAAGTACTACAAGTTCGAGCAGGGAATTAACGTTCTCCTCGAAGGCTCCCGCCGGGATGCCGACTACGACCTGAAGTCCCAGCCGTTCGCTTGAACGCGTAAGCAAGATATACTTGCCGCCCGAAATCTCAGTTTCGGCTAGCGTCTCCGCCGATTCCAGCGGATCACCTTTTTCATAATTATGGGACAGTAAAATACGGCCTTCGCTGTCGGCAATGTAGACGAAATGATCATCCGTCTGATCCTCATACAGAAGTTTGCTTACAAGGTCCTCACGGTCCATGTCGATGGCCAGGACGCTTTTTTGCTCAATGGCGTTGAAATAGGAATTGTTAATGACGGCCGTAATGCCGTCGAATGGCTTGCGGCTGTAGTAAGAGGAGTATACCTCCTTGGCCGGAAATAGCTTCATGGTGTAGTTCTCGCCGAACAGCCGGTCCTGCCACTCTTCCGCCGAGAGCTTTCCGTACCCGTAGTATTGGGCATACACATCTTCATAGTCGTCCGATGAAATATAGTTGGAGATAAATACCGGATTGTCCTTGAAGCGGATATATACGTTGGAATACATATCCTGGGTCAGCGCCAGGGTTTTTAATTTGGTCTGTAATACTTTGATATCCATGTAGTATCCGCTGGACGGAACACCTTTTAGAAAAAACAAATGCATAAACGATTCCTCCTGGAGCAGCAGGCTGGTAATGTTTTGGGCCCGCAGCACCTGCTGCTCCAACGATTCCACGCCGTCCAGCAGCTTGGATTCGCTTTTATCCAGTGTCAGCTGCTTGGCGAGCGTATAGGATTTGAAATACAGCGGAATGATCATTAGCATAAGAATGGCCAATATAAGACCGTATTTCATGAAGCGTTTGCCGAAAATTAACCAGGACGTATGTCTCTTTATGAACTCGGTAACCATGATGTGTCCCCCCTTGCAATCATTGAAAAATACCAGCTTCATGATTTTCGGTTTCGTATAAAATGCCATCAGTTTATTGTGTAATCGCTTACAATAAAGGTATAGGAGAACGTCTCAAAGTTAAACCTCCATTTTCTTGTATGCTCTGTCATAGAGTACGATAAGCCAATTGCGTAAAAGAGTAAAACAAAAAAAACCGCGCTGGGCGCGGAATCTTATTCCATGAAATCACTAAAGTTTAGCGAGGTTCATTTTCGGCGGGATGTACCCGAGTTGCCTGCCTATTTTAACAATTTGTCCTCTGTGATGAAATTCGTGGGTGATGGTGTGCGTAAATAACCATAATTCGGTTAACTCTACACTGTCACTCTGCCAGGATGCTGAAGGGGGAGTATCTCCTTTGGTTTTAAAGTCATTTAGAAATTCATAAACCAGTTCATCCGTGTTCTTAAACAATTCACGCATTTTCTGTAAAGTGTCTACGGACTTCGGATTTACTTTGGGAAGTGGTTTACCAAGGGCACGGATTCCTAACCATACCCGATAACAATCGGCTACATGAGCGTGCAGACTGCAAATAGAAGCTCCGCCAAAGCTTTCTACTTCTTTCACATAATCTGTGGGCGACATCGTTTCGCAATAACGAAATAATGACTCCCTTGTACGTTGGATCATTTCATACTGGCTTTTGAATACATCCATCTTCTCGCTCTCCTTTAGCTTTTGAGAACCTCATTGATAGTTATTTTTAATAAGGACTTTAGGTGTCTGTAATAACTATTATATTTCATAATGTCAAGGCTCATACGTAAAGCAAAGATATAACAAGTTCGCTTGTGCTTCATGAAAAAGGTATAATTCACTTCAAGCTAGCTTTAACTATGAAAGGAGTACTTTAGCATGTACAGTATCAGTGAAATTGAGAAGATCACAGGCTTACGTCCCTCCACTCTACGCTATTATGAACAAGAAGGCATCTTGCCACAGGTTGAACGGAATGCTTCAGGCAGAAGAGAATATTCGGACGAGGTCTTAGAGTGGCTTGAACTGGTTATCGCTCTGAAAGATACGGGAATGTCCATTGAAGATATTAAGGCTTATACAGAGCTGATCCGGCAAGGTGATCCCTCTCTGGAGGCCAGAAAACAATTTTTGCTTATGCATAAAACTAAAGTGGAACGCAGTATGGCTCAGACTCAGTTTCATCTGGAGAAGATTATCCGCAAGATAGCACTCTATGAGGTTTTGATGTATAAGAAGATGAAATAGTCTATGAGGAATCATATTTTAAAAATAGTATTGACTTCAAGTTAACTTTAAGATTTATAGTGAAGTTATACCCTTGAAGGAGTGATTACATTGTCTGAAGCAAAAGTATGGCTTATCACAGGATGTTCAACAGGATTTGGGCGGCATATCGCGCAGCAAGCGATTGAAGCCGGCTATAACGTTGTCGTGACCGCACGGAATGTTGAGCAGGTAACCGATCTTACCGCCGGGCATGAGGATCAGGTGATTGCTCTTCCACTGGACGTCACCAATCCAGAGCAGATCCGTAATGTGGTTGACCGCACGATTGAGCGGTTTAACCGTATTGATGTGCTTGTGAACAATGCAGGTATCGGATATTTCAGCTCTGTTGAGGAAAGCGTAGAGGAAGAAACGCGTAAGATGTTCGAGGTCAACTTCTGGGGACTTATGCATGTAACCAATGCTGTTCTTCCTCATATGAGATCACAAAAAAGTGGTCACATTATAAACTTCTCATCCATTGGCGGTCTGACTTCCTTCCCGACCCTTGGCTATTACCATGCTTCAAAATACGCTGTGGAGGGTATATCCGAGAGTCTCGCCCAAGAATTGCACCCTTTTAATATTCATGTGACTTTGATAGAGCCAAGCGGCTTCCGCACCGATTGGGGCGGCCGCTCTTCTGTCAAAACAGAGACAAGCATCCCTGAGCTGAAAGAATCCGCCGTCGGACAAATGCTGCAAGGAATCGGGCTCGGTGCGGGTCAAGAACCTGGAGATCCTGCAAAGGCTGCGGAAGCCGTTATTAAAGTCGTGGAAACAACAGAGCCGCCTCTTCGTTTGTTGCTTGGACAACAAGCCTATGAAGCAGCAACCTATAAATTTAATAACCTGCTTGCCAGCATAGAACAATGGAAAGAAGTAACGGTAAACACAGATTATAAGCAATAAATGTATAGGTTAGGGTACCTTTAAGAACAAGTGAGCCTACAGAAATTATTGGGCTCACTTGTTCTTAACCTGAATTAAAACGAAAAGCTCAAGAAATCAATCATTCGATACTTCCTCTCTCCAGCACCCTTGATAACTTCTTTGGAATGCGGGTCCTGCGAGGAGCTATAAATGGTTCCCTCACATCGCCAGCTCGCAAAAAGGGGGATATATTCATTTAAAGGTCCCCCATTCTCCACTGAAATTCATGCTCGCCAGGTCCAACATCCGCCTTGTCTCCGCTCGGCAGTATAATCCGGGCTTTTGTCCCTTTGGGCACTTCTACTTTTAACACGCAAGTCTCATTAACCACTAGCCAATTGCTGGATACACGGCCATAGATGCTGTCATAGGAGCAGTTCAGGTAATTCAGCCCGCCTCCGGGAAAAGGTCTGATGGTGAAGCTCCGGGGACCTGCGACTTGAATGCCTGCTGCATAAGCAAATAGCCACTCGGTAATGCAGCCAAACGCATAGTGATTATAGGATGCATTCACTTCCCCTTGCTCATTAAGCCCGGTCCACGTTTCCCAAATGGTAGTCGCCCCCTTCTTGATCTGATACATCCAGCCTGGTGCCTTGTCCTGCTTCAGCATGGTATAGGCATCCTCTATATAGCCATTCTCGGTCAACAAGGGCAAGACAAATGGTGTCGACAGAAAGCCGGTGCCAATCGTATGCTGCCGCTTGCGAATGTTGTCCACAAGACGCTTCATCACCCGGTCATAGGCCTCACCTTCCAGCAGCCCCAGTCCGAGGGGACGCACCAATTTAGCTTGCCGGTCGGCCCGAATATCCTTCTCCTTCACAAACAGATAATTATACGCCTGCTTTGCCCCGGTTTCATACTCCTTATAACGCGCAATGGCCGGCATATCGTTCATTTCAGCCGCTGCCGCTGCCATCAAGGAGGCATCGTAAGAGAGATAGGCGGTGGATTCCTCCGGACGAGGAAGAATCATACCTATAATGAAATTTTCATATTTTTCCGGCTCCAGCCATTCCCCAAAGTGCTGACCGGTGTCATACGTATATTTCCGGTAAGGATTCTTCTTGAACAGCCGGGTCGGAAACGTCCGGGAAGCACGTTTGATCTCAAACTCCATGAATGCTTTCATGGATGGATAATGCGCCTCCAGCAACGTGTGATCCCCATATTTTTTCCAGAAGTGATGCGGCACGATAATTGAAGCGTCTCCCCAGCCTACAGAGCCGTCTACGGCCTTCAGATAGCCCTCATTGCCTACGGTCGGCACAATATTGGGCACTTTTCCATCCTTACCTTGCCGGTCTGTTAAATCCTTCAGCCATTTGCGAAAGAAAGGGGCGGTATTCATCAGGTAGCTGCCGGTATTGAAGAAAATTTGCGCATCGCCAGTCCACGCTGCCCGCTCGCGGGTAGGACAATCGGTTGGAACATCCAGAAAGTTGCCCTTCATGCTCCAGAGCGTATTGGCCACCAGTTGATTCACGAAGGGGTCGCTCGCAGCAAACCTGCCTGTCTCCTCCATATCGGAATAAACAGCAATCGCTGTCACACTGTCCTCTGTAAGCTTGCCTGGCCAGTTTTCGGGATAGGCATAACGGAAGCCGGAGATCGCAAAGCGCTGCTTGTAGGTCGATTCCTGGCCATTGCAGATGTATTCGAGTTGCTGCTTGATATATTTTTTGCCGCGTGCATGAGCTTCATCTTCGATCTGAAAGTTCCGCTGTGTAAATTCACCCTTGCTGTCGAGCGTTTCTCCCAGCTTGATGGTAACGGCATGTCCGGCATCTCCCTGAACCTTTATGGAGATATATCCGGCAATATTTTGGCCGAAATCAAGCACTGTTTTGCCTGCAGGGGTCGTGATCAGCTTCGGTGTGAATATTTCCTTCTCCCGGATGGGCACATTGTTGGAAGCGGACTTCGGTGTACTACAGGCGGTTATTTTAGCCTTATGGCTAAATGCAGGTACAAGGCGCGAATCCACCCGCTCTCCGTCCTTCAGATCATTCTCCCGGATCGGCCCCTTATTGGTCCAGTCAAAGGTTCCATCGGTGATGACCGTTTCCAGTGCTCCCCGCTCTGTAATATATTCCAATTGTCCCAGTACCTTCGTTTCATCGCCAAACACGTTGCTGAAGCTCAAGGCACCTACATGTCCGCGGTGCCAGCCGTCGCCCAGGATAATCATAAGCTCGTTATTACCCACACGCAGATGTTCCGATATATCATAGGTCTGGTATTGCAGCCGTATGCGGTAATCTGTCACACCTGGAGCAAATTGTTGGTCACCAATGCGCTCGCCGTTAAGATAGGCATCATAGAGGCCGCAAGCGGTAAGATAGATACGTGCTTTACGCGGCTGTTCCGCCACCATGAACGTCTTCTGGAAATAATCTGCGGGATAGCGCTGCTTTTTAAGCACCTCATAATCGCCGGTAATCCAGCAAGCACTCCAATCCTCCTCCTTCAAGAGTCCCATCTCAAAGGTTGCCGGAAGACTCCACTCCCCCTCGATATTCCTTTCATCCCACAGCTTCACCCGCCAGGACAGGGCATCCCGGCTCTGTAATGCCTTGCCGCCGTATGGAATGTGCGTATAATCTTCACTGGCCACCTTTCCCGAATCCCAGTAGAGCTCTTGGCGGTCATTCTGCACTTCAATTCTGTAGGCGGTTTGATCATTGGAATCCCCCTGCAGAATCCAGAAGAAGCGCGGCCGGGTAATGTCAATGCCAAGCGGATTGTCGAGATATTCCGTTCTTAATTTAGCTGCTGTAATCATGCATTCTCCTCCATTGTCTTATGCTCAACTGCATTATTTAGTAAAGAATCTGCGAAATCCCTTGATCCAATGTCCGTTGGCCAAATCCACCAGCAGCTGAATGCGTCTGAAGGTCAACAAGCCGGGGCTGAGCAGCGCCATGGTCCGGATCGGATTATCGCTGGCCGATGCCATCAGCATTTTGAAATGCACGTTGGCATAGTCCGGTTTCCCGTCTGCCGTAGTTGATTTGGCAATGACCCGTTCAATGGCCTTATAGAATTGCTTGAAAATAAAACTATGGTCCTTCATCTCAAAGACAGAGCATTCCACCGTAAACCTGCCTTTACCCGGCATGATAAACGGCTTGAAATCCCCGTACACAGATTTGAAATCCTTCAGGGAAGGAATCCCTTCCAGCGTATAGTACCATTCATTCACTGCGCTCTTTTCCGGTGTAATCCCTTCAAGATGCACTGACGATTCCAGTCTGATATCAGCGGAGGAACTGCCGAGCAGTATTTTGTACTCCCCTTGTTCAATTAGCCAATCCCGGGAGTCAGGGTCATAAAAGGCAAAGCTGCGCTTATCCAATTGGAGAGCCACGCTCTGCCGTTCGCCGCTGGTGAGAAATACCTTGGCAAATCCTTTTAATTCTTTGAGCGGCCCGTAGGCTCCTTGCGTTTGCCTGGATACATATAGCTGAACAACTTCCGCCCCGTCTGAGGGGCCGTTATTCGTTACTTCAAGCCGAACCACAAATTCATTGTCCTTCAGACGTTCTACCTGGAGCTGGTCATAAGCAAATGTAGTGTAGCTTAGGCCAAAGCCGAAGGGAAAAGCCACATGCTTGCCTGCTTTGTCAAAATAGCGGTAACCGGTAAACATGCTTTCCCGGTACGGAACCTGTTTAGGATCTACACCATAATAGGAAGCATTCACCACATCGCTTAGCCGGAGCGGAAAGGTCTCTGTCAATTTCCCCGAAGGGTTGACCGTCCCATACAGCAGGTCTGCCGCCGCCAGCCCCCCGGCCTGTCCGGACAGCTGCATATGAAGGCAGGCCCTCACCTTTTTCATCCATGGTGTTTCTACTGCTGAGCCTCCAACCATGATGGCGATCACATTACCGGTTGTCTCCGCCAATCTGCTGAGCAGCCTAATCTGATTATTAGGAATGGACAGCGTGGTGCGGTCGAAGCCTTCGCTTTCGTAAATCTCGGTCAGGCCAATGACCACGATGACTGTTGCATCCTGTTCGACTCCCGCAATGGCCGCCTCCAATAGCTCCTCATTCTCGGCATCCTCAAGCTCATACCCTGCGAAGAAGCTGAAGTCTGCACCATATTGCTCCAGGCCGTCCAGAAAGCTATAGATCTGCATGGGGTTGACCAGTGAGGAGCCTGTGCCCTGATACCGCGGCTGTTCGGCCAGCTTCCCGATGACAGACAGGCGCTGGTCCTTGCTTAGCGGCAAGAAGCTATTCTCATTCTTCAGCAGGACACCGCCGCCTTGTGCGGCTTTGCGGGCAAGCTCATGATGCTGATTGTACATTTGCTGTGCATTTCCCTGCTTCTCTGGGTGGTTAGCGGTTCGCTCTATCAGCTGCAGGATACGCAGCACTGACTGGTCAATATCAGCTTCGCTTAATTGACCGGAGAGCACAGCCTGATGGACAAGCTCATCGAAGGCTCCCTTGCTTCCCGGCATTTCCAAATCCAGTCCTGCTTTGAACCCTTCAATTCTGTTATTCATTGCACCCCAGTCGGTTATCACCGCACCTGTGAAGCCCCATTCCTCCCGCAATATATCTGTCAGCAATTCCCGGTGATCACTGGCGTAGGTGCCATTAAGCTTATTGTAGGAACACATCACCGTAGCAGGCTGTGCTTCCTTAACCGCAATCTCAAAGGCCGGCAAATAATATTCGCGTAGGGCCCGTTCGTCAATCAATGAATCGCTGCTCATTCGTTTGGCTTCCTGGTTATTGCCCGCGAAATGCTTGACAGACACACCAGTGCCGGTACGCTGGACACCCTTGATCCAGCTTGCGGCAAGCTTGCCCGACAGGTAGGGATCTTCACTGAAATACTCGAAATTCCGTCCGCTCAGCGGGCTGCGCTTCATATTCACACCAGGACCCAGAATTACATTTACATCCTCCTGAATAGCCTCCCGGCCTAGCGCTTCACCAATCTCCGTAAGCAAAGCTTCATCCCAAGTCGCACCAAGCAGACTCGCTGTGGGGAAGCAGGTCGTCTGGACACTGGCGTTAAGTCCCAGATGGTCTGCTTCTCCCTCCTGCTTGCGGATGCCATGCGGGCCGTCGCTCAGGAACAGTGCAGGGATCTCATATTGTGGAAAAGCCTTGGTCATCCAGAAGGATGCCCCTGAGCACAAAGCTATTTTTTCTTCCAGACTCATTAATTTGATTATGGTATGTTGATCCATCTAGCTCCTGCTTTCTTTTTAATGTAATGGTTGTGATGAATGGCGTTCACGTATATCCTGCTGCTTATGACTCAGGTTCTTCTCCACACTCAGGAATGCCAGCAGCCCAATCAGAATCAGACTTGTTATCGTCTCCAGACCTACGAAGGAGAAGGTGATTACCTGCTGAACAGCACTGTTTTGAGTGGAGATCAGATCTCCTGCAGCATTGTAATAAGGTGCGGCGTAGCCGGCCTTCGACAGCAGCCCGTTAAATATTCCGGTGCAGAGGCCCACCATTGTAACGGAAATCGTCGTGTAAATCGACATCGCAGTCCCGTCGCAGCGGAAGCCGTTCTTCCACTCCATATGGTCGAGTGTGTCAGCGAACAGCGCCATGAAGATATATGCACTGGGCAACAGCCCCATGTTCTTGATGAACTGGCCGGTCAGTACCACGGGCATACTGGCCGGGAATAGCCAACATAGTCCGCTGCCGATAGCGACCAGCATGAAGCCGATTACGGTGATGTTGCGCTTGCCGAATTTTTTAGCAAGCGGCCAGACAATCACAATGCCAATCCCCAGCGGAATGCCGCCGATCAGGGAAATCAGAGTCTGGGTTATACCGTCGTTATAGCTCCCAAGCACATAATTGCAATAATAGATTAGACTCAGGTTTTTTAGACAGACTGCAAAGGTATAAATTAGGAAGTACAGCAGAATAACCAGCATGTAGCGGTCAGTTACAACCGCTTTCAATTGGGTGCGGAACGGGAGCTTAACCTCGCCTTCCTGCTCTTCCCTTTCTGCGCTCTCGGCGGTGACTCTTTCCCTGGTGAAGAAATACTCCAGTAAGGTTAGCGGCAGCACCAGGATCGAAACGATGCACATCACGAGGATCCAGCGGCTCTTGTCCACCCCGATAACAGGCAGGATGAGCATCGGGAAGATCAGGGCCACAATGATTCCGCTCATCATAATCACCGAAATCTGGCTGAACACGGACAGCTTCCCCCGCTGTGCACTATCTCTTGTCGACAGCGGGACCATCAGATTGTGACCCACATTATAGGAGGTAAAGGCAATCGAGTAATACAGGTTATACGACACAATAATCCAGATTACCTGAATCTTCGTATCTGCTTGAGGCACCAGGAACAGCAGTGTCCCGGCAATCATCATCAGCGGAGCGGACAACAGGAGCCACGGCCGGGCCTTGCCCTGTTTCGTCCGGGTCCGGTCAATGACATAGCCCATAACAATGTTGGCCACTGCGTCCAGAATCTTGGACAGCATCGGAAACAAGACCAGGAAGGCGCCGCCGGCAACGGAGGTTAATCCTAGAACATCGGTATAATACACATTAAGATAAGAGGCCAGTACCGCATTTAGCAGGAGTGCTCCGGTAGGACCGATTAAATAACCGAACCAACGCTCCTTGGCTGTGGTTTCAGACTGGGTAATCCGTGAGTTCAGCCACCGCAACTGGAAAAACGCTTTCATATGATTCATTATGCTACTCCATTCTTTCTGTGATTTATCCTCAGTTTAGAGTAGCCGTATACAAATGTATTGTAGAAACATGACCTTAATTTCGTTTTGTTGAACATGCTTAAAAAAAGTCCCGCATTCAATTATGAACGCAGGACTTTGGGGGAACTTACTTTATCTAGCTGTTCCAGCTCATTCTTGATGATGCATAGCATTCCGATACTTGAGGGGAGTCAGCCCGGTTTCATTTTTGAACAAATTCTGAAAATAGCTCTGAGAAGAGAAGCAAAGATAGCTGCTGATCTCACTGAGCGGCTTGCCCGAAAAGGCCAGCAGGCGCTTGGATTCCTCGATTTTTTCATGGTTGATATAGTCGTTCAGGCTGACTCCCAGGTCGCGCTTAAAGATCCGGGAGAGATAGGAGACGCTGACACCTAGCTCGCGTGCCAGCTCCCGAACCAGAATGGCTGTGTTCATTCTTTTGCGAATCAGACGGATACAGCTCTCTGTTAATGAAGAGACGTCTGCAGGATACTTATTCTCCTCCACTCGCTTGGCACAATCCAGTACCATCTGCTGCCGGAGCAGGGACAACAGGTCTAACCGCGTCAGGCTTTCTGCCTGCTGAATATACAGATCACTGAGATGGTAGGCCATCTCCACATCCAGTCCGCCCTCGATGGCCGCCCGGGTTACAAGTGTGGCTGTGGAAATGAAAATATTCTTCTCCTGGCGCAGCGCGTCCTTCGACATAGTTCCTGCCCTAGCACGTACAGCATTCTCGAATAGCTCATTCAGCTTATCTGTAGAACCGCCTCGGACATAATACATGATCTGGCGCTCCAGGTTGTAGGTGTCATGGACTGGGGGCTCCCCGTCAGCCTCGTACAGCACCTCTGACAAATTAGATTGAATTCCCGGTTCGAAGCGCTGGAACTTGTTGCCGGAGAGCAGGAGCGATTCGACAGTGAGGCATTTCTGGTTCATTGCGAAATGAAAGAAGCAGAGCGCACTCAAAAAATTCTCGAAGGTAATTAACGGGATACATCCGGGGCCAATGACGAACATCCCCCCTCCATCTTCTTCCGATACTACACCATAGAACATAATCTCGTCCGTCACACGGTAATATACTGCTTGCTGATCTGGCAGGAGCTGCTGCTGCATCTGAACGCCAGGATCAATGAATGAAGGAACATCAGGCAACATCCGTATAAGCGAATTATCCAGGTAGTAGCGAATCGGCAGACCTGTAAGATTATAGAAGGAATCCATTAGAAAATTCACATTCTTCGAGAGCATGCCATCACCTCGTCCATTGTCACAGTTCCAGACTTTTAAGACTGTGCATTGTGTTCCTCCCTGCAGTTTTCCTCCTTAAGGTAATTCAGAAACAATTTTTGCATATTCCCGGCCATCATCCTTGCCTTGAATAGGGTTCCACACTTGGGCGAAAAACGGCTCGCGTTTGGCACGTTCTTTGTAATTCCAGGTTTCGCGCTCACATTGCGGGCAGAAATGTCCTCCCTCCAGAACCAGTTTGGGGCTGGCATTAAAGGTATGGCCGAATGCACATTTGAAATCAATCTTATCCGTCCAATTCCCCGTCTCCATCTCTGTAGACAGGCATTCGCCACCGCGAAAGGTTGCAGCCCCTTTCATATCCTCAATATTTAACTCTGAGGCAGGCTTATTCTCATCGTAACCATGGTCAAGCTTGATCACTTTATTCCAAGCGGAGAATTTCTTCATCCCGGACAGCTTCTCCGGAATCGTCTCCCAGTTTGCCTTACTTCCCCAATATGCATCGATTTTCTCAAGGTCATTATCCTCTATAAAACGTAGCGTGCCCCGTTCTTTCACAGCCTGCTTTTTCAGTGTACGTTTAATCATAGCCCCCATGAATTTTTGCCCTCCCGGGAGCTTCGTGATGACCTTCGCTGCGGGGACGAGTGCGCCAAGATTATCGAGGTAGCTCTGATAGAAGTATTCCATCGTATCCCGGCGGAAATGGAAATAATCCTCCAGCTTGTCGGAATCCAGATAGTATTGTCCATGGAAATTCCGGGTGGCATACCATTTCGGATCGATGACATGATCCAGATTGGTAATGCCAAGCTTGCCGTACAGCACCCGGTACATCTCAAGCGTGCTCACCCGGCAGCTTTCGCCTCCGCCAATGTTGTAAATATGCTGCCAGAATGCCTGATCAAGCTCTCCGTCAATATCCTGGATGCACAGGTTGCGCATTAATCGTCCTGAATCCCGGTCCGACACATACTCCAGCACATTCTCCAGACAGTTATGGAACATAATCGGGTCCTGAATCTTGCTCATCGCAGGGCCCATTATTCCGGTCTGGCGGAGACTCACCCAATAGCTGAGTCCGGATTCAATCACCATACGCTCGGCAGCGATTTTGGATACAGCATAGTAATCATACACACTTGGCTTGAGAGGATCTCCTACTCGCCCCCAATGGATAGGCGGCATACGGTCACCTGTCTCAGCGATTGTACCGATATTTACAAAGCGCGTTATCCCTGCATGGCCGCATTTCTTAATGGCGTCAACAATGTTTTTGGCTGAACCATAGTTAACCTGCATCGCCCGTTCGGGAAACTCATCAGCTGCAGGGGAAACAAAAGCAGCGATATGAAGAATAATGTCGGCATCCTTCACACATTCTTCCACCAGGCTGCGATCCAACAAATTACCGTAGACTACTTCCACACCGTTCAGCCCTTCATACCGCTGGAGCTTCTCACGGCTGTTCGGACTGTCTAAATCAAAGAGCAGCAGTTCGCATTTCGCCAGATCGTTTATCAGCAGCTTTAATGTCTCTCCACCCATATTGCCTGCTGCACCTGTAATCATGATCCGTTTTTTCTTCATTATTGTTCACCTGCATCATTAGTTTATTGACAAGTCATTCGTCTACCTTCATACTACGGACACAGTGTCTATTTAACAACCATCAGTTGCTTTATGCTTTGATGTAATTTAGACATTTGAGATCACAGTGTCTATTTTTATAGAAATTTTATGGCTTGGAGATGATTTGACCATGAATCAACGTGAGCGCTTAACGAAGCTATTGTTGAAGCAGAGCTTGATCCGCTTGCTCAAAGAGAAGAATATAAGCCAAATCAGCGTTAAGGAATTGTGCTCCGCAGCAGGCATCAACCGCTCCACGTTCTACTTACATTATGCCAACGCTTACGACCTGCTTGAGAATGTTGAACAGGAGATTATTAATAATACGAGTGCCTATCTGGATAAAATTGAAGCGGGAAACAGCGGTACTACTTATATCCTGGCATTTCTGGAGTACATTAAAAAAGATGAGGAGCTATTCACTGTCATGCTCCTCACCTCCAATGAAAACGTGTTATTTCCCAAACGCCTTCTTAGTGAAATACTCAAGAATATTGATAGCCAGCTTCAACTCAACGTACCTGAACGATTGAAACGGTATACTTATTCTTACCTGGTCAATGGAAGCCTGTCGATCATCCAAGAATGGATACAAGAAGGGTTTATCCTCTCCAGTAATGAACTGGCGGAGCTCATCTTCACTTTGGCCGACCATTCCTTAGTGGCGATTACACAGCTAGAAGAGAAGTAAGTAGTTTATTAAATGTTCTAAGCAGCACTACGCTTCAGCTCTTTCATTACCGATTCCCCTTCAATGTCAAGATTAGGCAAAATACGGTCCAGCCATTTCGGCAGATACCATGCAGATTTACCCATTAGGGTCATTACAGCCGGAACGATGAGCAGCCTTACTACAAAAGCATCGAAGAGAATACCAAAGGCAAGTGCGAAGCCCATCGACTTGATAATCGGATCTTCTGCCAGCATGAAGCCGGTAAATACGGAGATCATAATCAGACCCGCTGCCGATACTACACCGCCACTGTGGCCCATTCCCGCCAGCACGGCTTGCTTGGCATCCCCTGTATGTGTGAATTCTTCACGCATCCGGCTAACGAGGAAGACCTCATAATCCATCGCAAGGCCGAACAGGATGCCTACAACGATGATGGGGAGAAAGTTAAGAACCGGACCTGTACCGTAGAAGCCGAAGATGCTGCCCAGATGTCCATCCTGAATGACGAAGACGACAAATCCAAATGTTGCTGCAAGGGAGAGAATAAAACCCAGTACCGCCTTCACCGGCACCAGCAGCGAACGGAATACGACCATCAGCAGGAGAAACGCCAGTCCGATGATGATGAGGCAGAATTTAGGCAGCGCATCACTCAGGTTCTGCGAAATCTCAAGATTAACGGCTGTGCTGCCTGTAACCATAAATTCCACATGGTTCTTCTCTAGAATGTCAGGAGCCTGATTTCGGATGGCTTCGACAAGCTTAGTCGTTTCTGTATCATGCGGCCCTGTCGCCGGGATAATATTGATCAGTGCAGCTTTTCCAGACGGTCCGGGAATAGCCGGTGATACCGTACCTATATTGGGAATAGTCTCCAGTTCCTTTAACCCGCTTGATACATTGGTCATGAAGTCTCCTTCCCCTTCGGCAACGGCCAGAACAATAAGCGGACTGTGAAAGCCTTCGCCGTACCCTTCCGAGAGCAGGTCATACGCCCGGCGCTCCGTTTTTTTCGTTGATTTCACCCCGTCGTCGGAACTCCCTAACTGCAGATGTGAGAAAGGTAAGGCAATTACACCCAGCAAGATCATTCCCAGAATAACTATCGTCCAAGGCTTATTTGTTACAAAATGCCCCAGACGGTTCTTTTTTGTGTTCATCCGTTTACGGGGCTTCAGCCACTTGTTTCCGCTTGAAGCAGTGACCTTGCTCCCCACAGCGCTGAGCACGGCAGGAACCAGGATGATCGAGGTGAGCATGGCTAAGAGTACACAGAATGCACCTGCCAGCCCCATAGCTGTCAGAAACGGAATGTTCACGACAGCCAGACCGGCCAGTCCGATGATGACCGTAATGGCTGCGAAGACTACGGAGCTGCCTGCTGTAGCATTGGCGATTGCTATAGATTCCCTGCTGCTATAGCCCGCGGCCAATTGTTGACGGAACCTGGAGACAATGAAGAGCGCATAGTCTATACCCACCGCCAGCCCAAGCATAGCGGCGAGCGCCATGGAGGTTGAGGGAATATCCAGCATATTGGAGCCAATCATTACACCGAGTAAGCCAATCCCAAGGCCTACCACTGCTGTTGCAATGGGCAATACTCCAAGCAGGAAGGAACTGAAGGTGATAGACAGAACCAAGAAAGCGATCAGTACACCAATGACTTCGGACGGACCCATGATTTTCATCTGGACGTAAGCAGGACCCGTCAGCTCAGCTTGCCAATTGGAGAAGCGCATCCCTTCCGCTACAGCTGTGATATGTTCTCTGGAAGCTTCTGTGACTTCACCGGCAGGTATTTTGTAGGTGATGTCCATGTAGGCTATCGTCTTGTCGGCATTCAGCGACCGGTTATCATAAGGACCCGCTACGGACTTCACTTGCGGATCTTCCATAATCTCTTTTTGTGTTTTCTGAATGGCGGCCTGAGAGGCTTCTGACGACAAGGTTTGACCTTGTGGTGCTTTCATGACGAGCCGGGTTTGTCCTCCATTTTCCTGTGGTCCGGCAAATTCTTTATTTAACAGATCAATCGCTGATTGGGATTTCAGCCCTGGAATAGAGGTGTTGTCATTGAACGCTGGCCCCAAGCTCAGCGCAAGTATTGCAAATGCCACTAAAACTGCAAATCCCCCCAACATCACTGATTTCGCATTGCTTGCTGACCAATGACCTAAACGGTATAGATATTTTGCCATTTCGTGTCCTCCCGACATCCTATTGTTGTTTATTCTCTATGCATTTAGTGTATAGGAGAACGGTAAAAGACGAATCGTACCAAGGGGAAGGCGTGGACATGTACTTTTGGGAAGGAACGGACAGCTAAAGAAAAAGACATTATCCCGGCATAGCCCAAAAGGGAATGTCTGGATAATGCCTGCTTGCTAGATATGAAGAATGCCCTGTTCTATGGCAGTAACTACGGCCTGGGCGCGTGATTCTACTCCAAGCTTACTGTAGATATTGGTCAAATGCGACTTGATTGTCCGCTCCGTAACACCCATATCAAAGGCAATTTCTTTACTTTTAAACCCCCGGGCCACAAGCTGCAAAATGAGTAGTTCCTTATCTGTAAGATTAACAGGCTCTGTATCCTTTGCCCCGGCAACTTTTGACCGTTCCTTGGCTGCTAACACTTTAGTTACGATATCAGCCTGTAATAGGGTACTCCCCCGGATTGCCGATTCAATGGTCCGGAATAATTCATCCCGGTTTGTATCTTTCAGTAAATAGCCTTTTGCTCCAAGGGCCAGCGCATTGATCATTAATTCATCCTCATTATAGGTTGTTAAGATGATTACAGGAATATTATATTGCTTAGCATTTATAGCCTTCAGGGTATCAAGTCCGCTCATCACAGGCATATTTAAATCCAACAAAATCACGTCGGGCACAAGTGTTTCCACTAAGTGAAGAGCAATCTGACCATTCTCCGCTTCACCGGCAATGCTAAAGCGCGGATCGGTCTCCAAAATCATTTTCAATCCTTCCCGTACCACTAAGTGATCATCTACGATAAGTATTTGGTATGGCTGCATATCCCGTCTCCTTAGATCAATGGAACTTCTATTTGGATGCTGGTACCGCTGGACAGACTCACAATATTGATTTCACCTTCGATTAAACGTGCACGCTCATATAAACCCAGTATGCCGTAATGTCCGGTGGTTTTCCCGATAAGTTTGGTATCAAAGCCCGCACCATTGTCCTTAATAACAAGCTGAATCCGGTTATTCTGCTCCAGAACTCTTATCCATACCTTATTAGCTTTAGCATGCTTTGCTACATTCATTAAGCTTTCACTAATGATTTGCAGACTATGTTCCTTGATTGTTCCCGGCAGTAGCGAGCTAATGTTAATCTGGTGAATAACATCAATTCCCGTTGCTTGATTAAATCTTCGTATTTCATCTGTAATTGCTTCTGTGAAATCGATCCCGGAAGCGGATTTCACCCGAAGATTATCAATTGCAAGACGAGCCTCCGCTAGTGTCCGCCGTGCCTGACGCATGGAGATCTCAACAAATTCTTGCGCCCTTTGGACCTTCCCTTGTGAAATATACGCATCGACTGCTTCAAGCTGCATGATTAGACCCGCCACTCCCTGAGCCAAGGTGTCATGCAGATCACGTGCCATACGTTGCCGTTCATTAGCAAGAGTTAGCTCCTCGACCTTTTGGTGTGCCTTTTCTAAATCCTCCAGAAAGACTTGGGTCCGAACCCGGGCATGTACCTGCCGAAAAAACAAAGAGGCGTATGCACCCACAATAATCAGCATTAAGAGGAATAAAAGAACGAGTAGTACCGGATCATATTCGTTTCTTAAATAGAATAGCGCATAGAAGAACATCAAAATAGAGTATAGGCAAACCAGCACTATTTTCCGCTTCTGATAATACAACCCAATGCTTTGTCCGATGAGTACAGGAAACAAGCCAATGAGTACAGCAGGTGAGCTAATGGGCATCAGTAAAGCACAAGTGAAGATGAATATTCCTTGTACGATGAAATAAGCCCAAGTTTGGCTGAGGGAGATCCGGTACAGGCTCCAATGAAGAACGCCATGGAGAATATAAATTATGGTGAAAATTATAGTATTCAAAAAGACCAGGTCACTGGTACTTTGCAGAATCATGGAAGCGACGTAGACTAAAGAAACCCAGATAAGAATAGGTACCCGCGCAACCATCAATTCATCTACTCTGGACGTTCTCATTTCATCCCCCCATCCACATTTACTTGATTGTACTATAGATCAATAATTATAGAATCGTACGAAAGGGAAAGGGATATACTCGGCAGCCCTTTCATACTGATGAATTCTAGTACACGTTAAAATAAAAGAGCATTGTAGTAATCCTACAACGCCCTCTTAATTCTAATGTAAAGCCCCTGGACTTTCGGTTCATTTGCTGTTCTGTCAGATCATTCTCGCCACTTCATGCGCTTCGCTGACGGCGTTTAAGGCTCTGCGGGCACGTAAAGCATCACCAATCACATGAACAGGGATATCATGCTCATTGCAAAAATGCTGGAGCCCCTCATAGTTCCGTGACTTCGCTCCAATGGCAACAACAACGGAGTCACACGGGTACGCAGAAACTTCACCATTGCTTTCGATGACGACTCCGTACTCATTAATTTCAAGGCATTTGGTATTGGTCATAAGCTGGACCCCTGATTCATGCAGGCTTTCCATGACACAGATTGAGCGTAGTTCACCTAGGTCTTTAGCTACTTTATCCAGCATTTCGACTACAGTGATCTTAGAAGCCTTACCATGCAGGTATTCGGCAACCTCAAGACCAACGAGTCCCCCGCCGACAATAACGACTTCTCCGGTAACCATGGCTTCTCCAGACAGTACATCATGCGAATTCGTAACCTTGGTCAACTGGCTTCCGGGAATTCTCAGCTCCATGGGAGCTGCGCCTATGGCCACAATCACTTCGTCCGGCTTGAGTTCCTTCAGGAGCGACGCCGTAACCGGGCTATCCAGTCTGACCTCAATCCCCTCTCTGATTACCTGTTCTCCCCGGGATATAGCGGCTGCTTTCATCTCTTCTTTTCTTGGCGCTTCCCCAGCCAGGGCAAACTGGCCGCCCAGCGCTCCTGCCGCCTCGCATACAATCGGCTGATGTCCTCTGCGTTTCAGGACCATCGCTGCTTCCAAACCGGCGATCCCGCCACCGGCAACCACGACCTTCTTGGGATGATCTGTCCTCATCAGCTTGTATTCCGCTTCTCTGCCCAAAGCCGGGTTTCTTAAGCATGTGATGAACGGCACTTCACTTGAGACAAATCCGTCATAACAGCCCTGATTGCAAGCGACACATTGTACGATATCGTTGCTGTTGCCGGACTCTGCCTTCAGGCAGAATTCAGGGTCAGCAAGCTGGGCACGTCCGATCACCACCATATCTGCTTTGCCGTCCGCAAGGATGTCCTCTGCCTGGTCAGGGGCATTAATACGTCCTACCGCAACAGTCAGCATCCCTGTTTCCTGGCGGATTCTGGCGGCATTATCGACATTGAACCCTCTTGGCAGGTCGATAGGAGGAACCTCATATTTGATTGCCGCAGAAGAGAAGTTTCCTCTGGAGACGTCGAGCGCATCCACGCCAGCAGCTTTTGCCATTTTACAGAATGCGATAACATCCTCTATACTCAGTCCGCCCTCCAGATAATCATCATGAGCGTCAATACGCATAAACAGCGGCATATCTGCCGGAATGTTGTGACGGATAGAAGTAATACATTCAATGAGGAATCTGGCTCTTTTCTCCAGGCTACCCCCATATTCATCGGTTCTCCGGTTAAAGAAGGGGCTCAGGAAGGAATGCGGGGTATAGTTATGGCCTGCATGAAATTCAATAGCATCAAAGCCAGCTTCGACTGCCCGCCGTGCTCCTTCTCCGAAGGACTTGGCAGCCGCCTGCAAGGTCTCGATTGCGGCTCCCGGAATGGTATATTCTGTACCAGGCACAGGCACGGGACTCGGAATAATAATCATCTGCTCCGGATCACTCGCAACGGCCAAGCCACCCAGCCACAGCTGAATTCCTGCCTTGCCGCCAACATTATGGATTGCGTCTGTAAGCTGCTGTAGACCCGGGATATATTTATCATCAGAGATGGCGAGGAACTTCTTAGGCGCAGCTGGCCCATATACCGAACATACCTCAGTGAAATTTAAACCGCAGCCTCCTTCTGCTCTGGCTACATGGTAATCGATAAGCTGCCGGGTAACGAAGCGTTCCTCAGTAGGCATTTTGGTTCCCATGGCCGGAAAGATAATACGGTTCTTTAACTCTAACCCTCTGATTTGAATAGGACTGAACAAAGCAGGATAAGCCATAATACATTCTCCTTCACATTCTTTTTAGAGGCCCGAAACATTGTAATAAATTTCACATAATCAATTCGACCTGATCACTGACACCTCAAATATACCTGAGAGAATGATTTGTTACAATATGTTTAAAACAAATTGTTTGAATTTTTTGCGTCACTATTCATGAGGTCTGTTAACCGGAAAATAACGAATGAATCAACAGGTTAAGGTACTCTGTACGCGCTTCTTTGTCAGTCAGGAATAAACCATCTGTTTCCGTAATCCCTTCGTATTCCGTGGGATAATTAACAGATGAAGTGAAAATTAAGTATTTGAACCTGAAGCTTGCATCGTCTCCTGATACGAGCTTCCGAAAACACCCTTTGAGCAGGCTGCCAATCTCCTCTGACAGATCGATAACGCGTCTTGAAGTTTTATCATCATCGGAACACTCTAAGGAATGTGTGTAGATGACCCGGTTACCGGGAAAACGCAGCGAATATTCCATAATCTCATTGGCGGCCAGCAGCAGCTTCTCTTTTGGACTGCAGGCTTCATCTCGTAAGATTGACAATACAGTAAGGATATTCTGGATGTAGAATTCCTTAACCAGATTGAGCATTTCCTCTTTACTTCGGAAATAATAATTGATGGCACTCACATTTACATCCGCTTCCTTGGCAATGGCACGAATCGCGATATTGCAGCTTTTATTCTTTCCCATCAGGTACAATGCACGGTCCAGTATACGTTCCTCAATATTTTTCAGCTCTCTCATAGGATCCCCTCCATTACTTCTCTCTTATGACATTATACTTACACGGGGATCTTGCAGCAATTACGGCTTGTAGTTGAAGTACAAAAGAAACCCAGAGTAGTGTGATATATTAAACTACAGTTCCTTCGTCATAAAACTACTATTCGGATCAGGGATATAATCTGCAAACGGCTCACAATAGGTGAAGCCGAAATCCTCATACAGCTTGCGGGCGGGGATGAATGAATCCATGGAGCCAGTCTCCAGGCTGATCCGTTTATATCCGCGGCTTATGGCTACTTCAATAATACGAGCAAGAATATTTCTGGCTACACCTTTGCGCAAATGCTTCTTGGCAGTCCGCATCGATTTGAGTTCTGCATGCTCTGTGTCCAATTCCTTTATCGCCCCGCAGCCCAGAAGCTCTTCATCCTCCCAGGCGCACCAGAAGGTGATTTCAGGCTGCTTCAACCCGTCCAGATTAAGGGCATGAATGCTCTCTGGCGGAGAGTCCT
Source organism: Paenibacillus sp. FSL H8-0122 (assembly GCF_038005345.1). Taxonomy (NCBI): domain Bacteria; kingdom Bacillati; phylum Bacillota; class Bacilli; order Caryophanales; family Paenibacillaceae; genus Paenibacillus; species Paenibacillus sp. FSL H8-0122. Next base: position 2,722,688 of record NZ_JBBOTB010000001.1, read on the forward strand.
CTGCCATTCCTTGCAGATGTTCTGCAATTAATCCAATCACTTGTGCCCCGCTCAAATCATCTACAAGAATCTTCACTGCAACCACTCCTACGTTAATGTTAAGTATGAATTATACCTGTTAATCTTCTGTATTTCATATTACTCCCATGGCAGGTTTTCTGACAACATCTAAAATAAAAAAACCGCTATAATAGCGGCTTCAATAGGACTATATTTACTTAAGCTTACCACTCCGCAATGCTGCCGTCGCGGTGCCGCCATACCGGGTTTCTCCAGCGGTGGCCGTCCTCCGCCATCTTCCGCACATACTCCTCGTTCACGGTAATGCCAAGTCCCGGTCCGGAAGGAATCTGGACATGCCCGTCACTGTAGGCAAAGACGGACGGATCGGTGATATAATCCAGCAGGTCATTGCCTTGATTATAGTGGATGCCCAGGCTTTGTTCTTGAATGACCGCATTGTAAGAGGTTGCATCCACCTGAAGACAGGCGGCCAGAGCGATCGGTCCAAGCGGGCAATGCGGCGCGACTGCGACATCGAACGCCTCGGCCATGGCAAATATTTTCTTGCATTCCGTGATCCCTCCTGCATGGGACAAGTCGGGCTGAATAATGTCAACCACCCCATCCTTCAGCAGATTTTTGAATTCCCAGCGTGAGTACATACGTTCACCCGTGGCGATCGGAGTGCTGGTATGATGTGCGATCTCCCGCAGTACTTCGTTGTTCTCCGGCAGCACTGGCTCTTCTATGAACATCAGACGGTAGGGGTCCAGCTCTCTGGCCAGTCCCCGTGCCATCGGCTTGTGCAGCCGTCCGTGAAAATCAACAGCAATCCCGAACTCCGGTCCGCAGGCCTCCCTAATGGCGGCGACCCGCTCGACGATAGCATAGATCTTGTCATGTGTATCAATGAACTGCATTTCTTCCGAGGCATTCATCTTAATCGCCGTGAACCCGGCGGCCTTCTTCTCCAGTGCCGCCTTAACAACATCGATGGGGCGGTCTCCGCCTACCCAGGAGTACACCCGCATGGAATTACGGCAAGCGCCGCCCAGCAGCTGATACACAGGCGCATTGTAGATTTTCCCTTTAATATCCCATAAGGCCTGATCGATCCCGGCTAACGCACTCATCAGAATAGCCCCGCCACGATAGAAGCCTCCCCTGTACATGAGCTGCCATAGATCTTCAATCCGCTGGGGGTCCTGCCCAATCAAATAATCCATCAGCTCTTCCACTGCGGCCTGCACCGTATGCGCCTTGCCTTCGACCACCGGCTCCCCCCAGCCGGATATACCTTCATCGGTTTCAATCTTCAGAAACAGCCAGCGGGGAGGAACGATAAAGGTCTCGAATCCGGTTATTTTCATGGTTTTTTTGCTCCTTTGTTGTTGTTCATTCTGGCCTTGCGGACTTCCTTGGCGAATTGGCGGGCCGTCTCTGTGATTCTCCCATAGTCGCCCTGCTCCACCGCTTCCCGATCGACGAGAGCGCTTCCAAGACCAACGGCAACGGCTCCGGCGGCAATGAAGGCTCCGACATTCTGGAGTGTCACGCCTCCTGTCGGCATCATGCGGATGTGGCCAAGGGGCCCCTGCAGTTCCTTAATGTAGGAGGCACCCAGTGAACCTCCCGGGAATACCTTAAGCAGGTCTGCACCAGCGTCGTGCCCTCTGACCGCTTCGGTCGGTGTCATTACACCTGGAATCGAGATTCGCCCGTGCTGTAAGGTCAGTTCTACAATCGCCTCATTCAAATTTGGGGAGAAAATAAAATCGGCTCCCGCCGCGATCGCCTGCTCGGCCTGCGTCAGCTTCAGTACGGTACCCGCTCCAACCAGCAGACGGTCTCCATATTTCGCCTTCATGTCCGCAATCAGCTTGTATACTTCCGCAGTATCGGTCGTAATCTCCAGCGCTCCGACCCCGCCGTCTGCCAGTGCTGAGGCAATGTGATCCACCCGTTCAGGCGGTGGTCTACGAATAACAGCGACCAGTCCGGAAGTCATCAGCCGCTCAATCTGCATTGCTTTGTCCATGTCCTTCCTCCTTCTTGGAAATGCACTCACTTACCGGATAATATCTTCCATGCCGGCTCCCCCGGCCAAGAGAAGATCCACATCCTGCCGGGCCGGGAGACCTTCCACATCGCCGCTTACCCCGACAACCATGGAACCCACAGCGTTGCCGCGCCGCACGGCAGAAGGCAGGTCCTCTCCCTGGAGCAAACCGCTTATAAAGCCTGCGGCAAAACCGTCTCCGGCACCCATCGGATCAATGAGTCTCTTCACGGGAAACCCTGGCTCAGTTCCAGAGATTCGTCCGTTACTGTAATAGGCACCGTCCGCGCCAAGCTTGATTACGGCAGCACCTGCACCGGATTTCAGCAATCGCTCTACGATCTCTGCAGGCTCATTACATTCTGTCAGAAACTGCCCCTCCTCCATGCCGGGCAGCACGTAGTCGGCAAGAGCCGCGATTTCGTTAAGAACACGATAAGCTTCTTCTCGGCTCCACAGCTTCCAGCGGATATTGGGATCGAACACAATGGCCGTACCGTGTTTTTTGGCCGCTTCGAGGGCCCGAAAGGTTAATTGCCTGCATTCCGGGCTAAGAGCTGGCGTAATGCCAGTAACATGCAGGATTCGGGCCCCTCCAACATATGCCTCACTAAGCTCATCTTCTTGCATGAGGCTGGCCGCCGATTGTTTGCGATAGTAGTACACCTGTATTTGGTCCGGGGAGATTTGTTCTTTGAAGAATACTCCCGTCGGCGCTTCCGCGGTAACCCTGACTTCGGAAACATCAACGCCATGTCCTCTTACGAACTGCCTGATATACCGGCCAAACGGATCATTTCCGAGCTTGCTGAACCAGCCTGCGGTATGCCCCATCCGGGCGAGCCCAATGGCCACATTAGTCTCAGCTCCGGCAACATGCTTGTGAAAACCGTTCACATACTCAAGGGGAACCATCCGGTCCGGTGCCAGAAGCACCATGGTTTCCCCAAAGGTTACGACCTCCATTGCCCCTCCTCCTTCTGCTTGTTCACTAATCGGGTCTCTCTTTAAAGATCGTATCTTTATCGTTAATTATTTAATATAGATATGATCTTTACGATAAGATCATATTATCTTGCTCTTCGCTAGTCAATACTAAATCAATACTCAGATCTATCTGTTTATTGTCACGAAGCTCTTATGCTAGAATGAATGTATTCCAGGTTAAAGGGACGGCTAACTATGAAACAGAATAAACAAACTGCGTTTCAATCTACAATAGAGCTTATGAAGCAGAAAATTCTCGATGGGGATTGGGCTCCGGGAGACCGGCTCCCTACTCTCCAGCAGCTGGCCGTTGATTTCTCGGTTAGTGTCACAACAGTACGTGAGGCGCTGCGGATATTAGAGAGTCAGGGGAATGTCAGCATTGAACACGGGCGCGGGATGTATGTACGGAACGATCCGCTGCTGCTGGATGATCCGGCGGTCGCTTTAGAGGAATTAGACAACATTTCGATCGTGGATCTGTTGGAAGCCAGACTGCTCATTGAGCCTGAGCTTGCCGCTCTAGCCGCGAAGCGGGCCGATGAGGTTCAGATCCGCCGGCTGCGGGTGCTGGCGGATCGTATGGTGCAGCAAATGGAGGAAGGCGGCTCCTTCTTCGAGACAGACCTCGCCTTCCATCAATTAATCGCCGAAGGGGCAGCCAATCCGGTGGTGGCACGAATGCTCCAATCGATTCTTCCACTATTGGCCGAAGGACGCAAGCAGACCAATACGCTGCCCAATATGCGGACCAAAGCTTCCAATTATCATGTGCTGATCGCCATTGCCATCGAGGAGCGGCAAAGCGGAACCGCCCGGCAGCTTATGGAGAGCCATATTCAGAGTATGCTGACCACCCTTAGGCAGTAGAGGGAGATCTCTCATGCAGCCAGGACGAAATGAAACGAAAACCAGACAAGTATACCCGTATATTAGAGACCGGTTTGATACAAAAGAAACCCAGAGTCTTTAAAAGATCTGGGTTTCTCTGCAATGAACATAGTATTGTTGCCCATTTTGCAGGATTTCTTTTGAAAAGTTACTGGCTGTAGACCATGGGAACCAAATTAAAAAGACTCTATCTTGACGACAGAGTCTTCCCTTAATAAAGATTGAAATTAATACATCTCAGACAAATCAGTGGCCCATGCCGTGGCTATTGGTTGTCACTGTTGTGGTCTGTAATGCACTGACATCTTCAGCGCTTGCGGCAGTCAAAATGGTTAATGAGCTAATCAGCAATACGGTTGTCAATAACAAAAGCTTCTTTTTCATAATTTTCATCATTGAACTCCCCTTCTAAAATATTTCGCATGATTGCATGAGACTCTTGTAACTGTGAAATATTGGCCTTAGCTCTAACAAGCTCATAAAAAGCAATAGATTTTCTAAAGCCTGCTCTATCGAATAGTTTACCACTTAATATGATATTTTCCAGAGTTAGGTTTATTGCAATAGCTGACTTTCCCCGTTTAAAACAATAAATTGATAATAGATGAATATATTCTATGTAGTACCTAACGTATACAGCTGGTGATGTATCATCAATTTTCTCGACATCACTTTGCAGTTCTTCCAATGCCCAGTCCACCGGATAGTTGTATCTTAATGCGGAGTCCAAGATATTTAGCAAACCAGCGGTCAACTCTTCCCTAGCACCCATCTTTAGAAATTTCACGTATTCAGGCAATACTTCCTCTTTTCCCTCAAGTAAGTCAAGAACGAAAGCGTTGGCTCTAGCGGTATTTTTATAATATTCAATTTCTTCCAATGACTCTTCGTCAAATTGTCTAAGGTGAATGAAGCTTTTAGCATAGCTATTAACGAGTCGGCATCCATACCATCAAGTTCCAACAACTCCTAATTCACTCCTTACAGACCATTTTATTACAATAATAAGTCTTTTCCATCCTATGGTCAATTAATTTGTTGGCTCTTAAATTGCCATTCCCTCCTCTCAACCGAAAAAAACCTGCAACTTGTGCAGGTTTGGGACTATGTTATTGTCTACTGACAATGACTCCTTTAATCCTTCTGACTCCAGCAGCAGAAGATTGTTCTTTTGTAATCCTGAACGTCCCTATGTTTGTTGTATCTGCTACATGAGGTCCTCCACATACTTCCCGGCTCCATACTTTCCCTTCGTGATCTTGGATGGTATACACCTTAACGATATCCGGATACTTATCCCAAAAGTTCCCTTCCACATTACTTTCTTTCGCTTGAAGCTTAGGCAGCTCTGAAATAGAGGTAACTGCTTTGGATGAAATAGCATCATTCACATACTTCTCCACCTCAGCTATTTGCTCTGGCGTAAGTTTCTCATCATGGTTGAAGTCAAACCGTAACCGTTCGGAAGTAATATTACTTCCTTGCTGGTGAACATGATCCCCTAGAACTTCCCTTAACCCCGCAAGTAGCAAATGAGATACCGTGTGCAGCGCGGTTGTTTCTGCTGAGTGTTCAGCTAAGCCACCTTTAAATTTACCCGCAGAAGCAGTTCTGCTCTTTTCAGCATGTTTTTTTGCCGCCTCTATATAAGACGCCTTGTCCTCCATGCTATATCCACTTTCCATAAGAAACTCTTCCGTCAACTCCAAGGGAAACCCATAGGTTTCGTAAAAATAAAAGGCATCTGCACCTGTAACTTTACCCTTATACTTAAGATGTTTTTGGATTTCAACTTCTCCTTGCTGTAACGTTCTATAGAAAAGATTTTCTTCCTTATTTACGATTTCGATAACTTTCTTTTTATTGCCGAACAAATCTTCATAAGCTCTTGCTTCATCGATATAAACTTCAGACAACAGACCCACAAAGCTTCCTTGTATCCCTATTTTTTTACCTGCACGAATCGCCCTTCTTAATAGCCTTCTTGTTATATATCCTGCATCACTATTAGCTGGCTCCGCACCGTCATTAATGAGGAAAGTAGCTGCTCTTACATGATCCAGTATGATTCTAAACGACTTTAGATCGTCAGTATAGGATTTACCGCTTATCTCCATCAACTTGTTCTTGGGATTAAGGAAGAAGGCCGTATTATAGATATCCTTATCACCATTGAGAGCTGTTGCAACCCTTTCTAATCCGCCTCCATAATCCAGATTGGGATTTTGCATTTTTACGAATCCTGTGTCTTCTTTGGTGTAACACATAAATACGTTATTCCCAATTTCCAGGAATCTGTCGCTTTCAGAAGCAGGATGATCCAGTGGATCAACGCCCGGTTCAAGATCATAGAACATTTCGCTATCAGGTCCACCAGGTTCACCAACAGGCATATGGAGTGGACTTCCGGCCCGGCTCCACCAGTTTTCTTTTTCATCGTATAAGAATATTTTCCCGCCTCTAGATGCCCCATATTGCCAGGGATCCTCTTCAATGATGGGATCTATCCCAACGGATTTGAATTTTGCTGACCAGAGCCCAATGGCTTCCGTATCTTTCGGTATATTCAATTCGTCACTTCCTGCGAAAGCACTGATATACAGCCTGCCCGGATCCATTCCTAATTCGATAATATGCCAATTCCAAATGGCATCGATTTGTGTTTGCTTATAGTTATGCTCATTTGCTTTGAACTCCCACCGGCCTATCATTTCGAAAAATGTCAGATGCGACGTATCTCCCACTTCCTCAATATCCACTGTCCTCAAGCACTTCTGAATATTAGCAATCTCATTGCCGATCGGATGTTTTTCCCCCAATAAATAGGGAACCATCGGCTGCATGCCGCTTCCTGTAAACAACGTCGAGGGATCATTCTCCGGTAACAAGCTTGCTGAGGGCACTTGGCTGGCCCCTATTCCTTTCATAAAATCAATATATGATCGTCTTAATCCATCTGGTGTCATTCTCACCATGCTCAATCCCTCCATCAAATATTATTTATGCTTAATAAAACAAAAAAGCCCTAAGCTGACATGTTTCTTGTCAACTTAGGGCGAACGATTATGTCCGTGTTACCACCTAACTTCAGATTGCTCTGCGCTCTATCAGTACGGGATTTCTCCGATACTGTTTCCTGAATAACGGTGGAACTCCGTTGAAGCCTACTAAGATTGCTCTGTTCGGTTCACAGCTCCGAGACTGCTTCACTATTAGATCAATGAAGATTCGCACCAACCATCTTCTCTCTGTGAGATCCTTAATAGTTACTATTTCTCATCATAGCCTTTTTGTTTTAAGTTACAGCAATGCTAGCACAATTAACTTTCTTCGTCAATTTATGTTGCACAATTATTGCCTACTAATTTTATTGCATTAATTGTGATTCTGATCATAGTTGATATTCAAAAACCTAAATATACTGAAAACACTATAATTACATTTTTATAATTTATATCCATTTTGGGATCTGTGAATAATGATGTAGTTGTAAATTTCACGAAAGGGGTCTTGCCCTCTCCACACTCTCCCTCCGTACATTAAGGTTGTTCGCCGCCTTAGTCCTTGCACCCCAGATCGCAGCTTGAGTAAGTACACAGGCTTGATTTAAAACCTACCAATTTGATCGGAGGAGTATTAATTATGAAAAAGACTGTAGCTTCACTTCTTGCAGGTGTTGTAGCACTTGGGTCCTTTGCTTCGGTGGGCGCTGCCGCTGAAAACAACGAGCGTAATCAGCCTGCCGAGCTCTTCTCAGGCTCTTCCCCCATTTCGATTACGGGCCAAGCCTGGAAAGCTCCAGCAGGCTCCGCTTTTGAGGACAAAGTATGGGGATATCTTGAAAGTGTTAAAGGGAACCTGCATCTTTCGGCTAAGGAGGATATTCGGGCAAAATTTAAAATTACAGAGCAAACCATAAGCAGCAAGACCGGCAGCCAGCATTACCGGTTAAGCCAGTATATCTCGGGAATACCGGTATATGGAGCCGATCAGACCCTGCATATCGACAAAGACGGCAATGTTACCTCCCTGCTGGGAAGTGTAGTTGAAGATGTGTACCAGACCATTCCGCAGCCGCTGATTCAACTCCAAACCATATCCGGAGCAGAGGCCATCCTGGCAGCCAGCCAGGATGCCAGGATGGAGCATGGACCGCTAGGTGAGCCCCAGGTTACTCCTGCAGCGGATTTGTATTATTTTATCGTTGACGGAGAACCTAAATTAGCCTATAAAACGGAAGTGAACGTGCTGGAACCCGAGCCTTTGCGGATACGGTACTTCATTTCTGCGGAGAATGGCAGCGTACTGTTCAAATATAATATCTTGGAGAATCTGACGGGTACGGGCACTGGAGTTTTTGGAGATACCAAGACGTTCGAGACACGCCTCTCAGGCTCAACCTACCAGCTCTATGACAGCACCCGCGGCAAGGGCATTGTGACCTATACCGCCAAGAACAAGACCTCACTTCCGGGGACGCTCTTAACCAGCACTAACAATGTCTGGACAGACAAAGCAGCGGTTGATGCCCACACCTATGCTGAGAGAACCTATGATTATTATCTCCAGCATTTCGGCCGCAACAGCCTGGACAACAACGGACTGCAGATCCGTTCAACCGTTCATTACTATACTTCCTATAACAACGCATTTTGGAATGGTGCACAGATTGTTTTCGGTGATGGGGATGGATCTACCTTTACACTGCTGTCCGGTGATTTGGACGTGGTAGGCCACGAGCTGACGCATGGTGTGACTGAGAAGACCTCCAATCTTGAGTACTACGGGGAACCAGGGGCACTTAATGAGTCCTTCTCCGACATCATCGGCAATTCAATTGAAGGTGCGAACTGGCTGATCGGTGATAAAATATATACTCCGGGCATTGCGGGGGACGCACTGCGCTCACTGGCTAATCCGCCATTGTACGGCCAGCCTGACAAATACAGCGACCGTTACACCGGCACCGCTGACGAAGGCGGCGTGCATACGAACAGCGGCATCAATAACAAAGCTTTCTATCTGGCTGCTCAAGGCGGCACGTTTAACGGTGTAACGGTCACAGGTATTGGCCGTGAGGATGCCGTTCAAATCTATTACAATGCACTTGTATATTACCTTACAACCTCATCCAACTTCTCTGCTGCACGTACAGCTATCATTCAATCGGCCACTGAATTGTTTGGAGCAGGCTCGGCTCAAGTAACCGCTGTAACCAAAGCTTACAATGCGGTGGGCGTCTACTAAAACAGAATTACAGGCCAATGATCCTGAGGATCATTGGCCTGTGTGATGTAAATCAACATCAGCCAATTCTCTTGCTTTTTTGTGGGGAAATCAATCCATTAAGACCTCCTATCTCTTCAGCTTTAATCTGCAAGCTCCAGATTCTCGCCAACCGCTGCCTTCACCTGACGTTTGGTGCGGCGAATGATGAATAGAGAGAAGATAAACAGCAGCAAGGCAAGAATAATAATCGTCAAGGAGATGGGACGCTGCAAGAAGATCGCAAAGCTGCCTGAAGACATAGCCATGGATTGAATGAATGATTTCTCGAACATCGGTCCCAGCACGAAGCACAACAGCAACGGGGTCACTGGCCAGCGGTATTTATGTAGAAAGTAACTGATTACTCCGAAAACAAGGGCGGTAAATACATCAAACATGCTGTTGTTAATGGAATATGCGCCAATCAGACTTAAAATCAAGATCACAGGGGCCATAATTCCGTAAGGAATTAAAGTTAATTTGGCCCATAGTCCAACCAAAGGAAGATTGAGTACCAGCAGCATCACATTCCCGATGAACATACTGGCAATGACGGTCCAGACAAAGGGGCCATGATCCTTAAACAGCATCGGTCCCGGTGTCAGCCCGTTAATCATGAGTCCGGCCAGCAGGATCGCCAGCGGAGGAGAGCCCGGAATCCCCAGCGCGAACAGCGGAATAAATCCGGAGGAGCTGGTGGCATTATTGGCAGCTTCAGGAGAGGCTACACCCTCCATCATTCCGTGGCCGAACTTCTCGGGTGTCTTGGACACTTTCTTCTCCAGATCGTAGGCCATGAAGGTCGTAACTCCTGCATTGCATCCCGGCAAAAGACCCATAAAGAAGCCGACCAGCCCGCCTCTGAACATGGAATTCAGGGTTTGCCTGATCTCCGCCCACTTGGGATAGACGTTGCCGATATTTTTAATGGCGATGGTCTTTGTCTTTTCTTCCAGTCCTTTGAACACCTCGGTAATGGCGAACAGGCCGGTAATTACACTGATTAATTCAATTCCGCCTCTCAAGGGTTCGATTCCGAAGGCAAAACGGATCTGCCCTCCTGTGAACCCCATTCCTCCCATGGAGAGCCAATAACCAAACAACCCCATAATTAATCCCTTAATTAGAGAGTTGCCTGCCAGATTAACGATAACCGTCAGCGCAAGCAGCATTAATGCAAAATATTCGGGAGGACCAAACTTTAAGGCCTGATCGGCCAGAAGCGGTGCGAAGAATACAAGCCCAAATACCCCAATTGTACCGGCAATGAATGAACCGATAGCGGATATCCCAAGTGCCGCTCCGCCTCTTCCCTGCTTAGCCAGCGGATAGCCATCCAGGCTGGTGGGAATGGAAGACACCTCTCCCGGAATGTTCAGGAGTATGGCCGTAGTCGAGCCCCCATACATGGCCCCGTAATAGATGCCTGCGAGCATAATAATGCCTTCGGTAGGCCCCAACGACATCGAGAACGGGAGCAGAATGGCAATGGTAGACGTGGGGCCAAGTCCAGGCAGCAAACCTACCAAAGTCCCAATCAACGCCCCCCACAATGCCATTAAAAGATTCATAGGTGTGAACGCTGCTCCGAAGCCGGACATCAGCATATTCAGTGCTTCCATTGTGAACGACTCCTTTGCCTAGAAATTGAAGTAACCTGCAGGGAATGGCAACCGGAGCCAATATACAAAGATGAAATAAATGATTGCAGTCTGAACCGCTGAATAGAACATTGCTTTTGCATAGGGATAGGAACCGATGATTTTGAATAAAGCAATAGAAATGATAAATGTGCTGATGGTATAACCTAAATAGCTGATCAAGCCCCAATACGCAAATAGGGTCAATGCAACCCCTAGCATTCGGCGCAAAGTGGATCTGTCGGGGAACTGTACCTTGAAGCGCTCCCCTTTTTTGATCAGCAGGATGAAGCCAAACAGAAGCATGGCAGCACCGATCACTCCCGGCATGAGGTGATCTCCGACATACGTACTCTCTCGGGCAGGATATAATCTCACGGACTCGGATATCGCTAATGCGCCAAAAAACATTGTGATTACGCCACCGATACGATCGGACAACATGTGCTCACCCCTTTTTTGTGGTTAATTGGCAAAAGGAAGGTGAAAGCACCCTTCCTTGTGTGCTGCTTATTGTCCAGGTCTTGGAATGCCGAACTTCTCCGGTGATTCTTTGGCTTTGCCGGCATCATAGATCAACCAGGCCTGTTGCGACTGCCAGGCATTAATATATTCCCACGCCTTATCACCTGTCAGGCCCAGAGGAGTATAGCCATTGGTTTTGGCGAAAGCCTGGAACTGCTGATCTTCATAGCCCTTCTTGAACGCCTCCGTCAGTGTCTGTACCACATCCGCAGGAGTTTCTTTTTTGACAAAAACACCGAACCATGGCCCCGTAGTCTTGAGCATCGGCTGGGCTTCAGGCTTGATTGCTCCAAGGGCCGGTACATCAGGAATGGACTCCACAGGATCGTTGGAGACAACCGCCAGGCCTTTAAAATCCCCGCTCTTAATATATTGAATGGCCGATCCCGCCGACAGCACCGTAGCATCGATCTGATTGCCCAGCAGTGCTGTAATCAGCGGGTTATCACCCTCGAACGGAACCGATTTGAATGTAGCCCCAAACAGGTTGTCCAGCATAATGGATGCAACCCAAGGCAAGGTGCCTACACCGCCAACGCCTAATGAAATACTGTCAGGCTGGCTTTTAGCGGCATTTAACAGATCGTCGATTGTATTATAGGGAGAGTCCTTGCTTACTACAATCACGCCGGCAATTTTGGAGAAAATGTAAATCGGCGTAAATTCCTTGTAGGTTAAATCGGATAGTCCAAGCACAGGGTACAGTGTACCGTCTCCAGTGTTAAAGAGCAGATCGTAGCCGTCTGCCTTCTGGTCATAGACATATTGCTGGCCTATGGTGCCGGAAGCCCCGGGCTTGTTGACAATCACAATACTTTTACCAAGTGCTTTCTCGGCAGCGATGACGGCAGTCCTTGAGACCAGATCCGTACCTCCTCCTGCAGCCCAGGGAACAATGCCGTTAATATTGGCGTTAGGATATTCATTCTTGCGGGCCGCAGTTTCCGAGCATCCGGCTGCTACGATAGATACGCTTGTGGCCAGGAGAACGATGGATATCAATTTCTTCAACTTCATGGTTTACACTCCCATATTCTGATGTAGTAAGTTAATGTTACAAACCAAATGATTCCATATTGATCCTATCCGGCATAACCATATGTCTGACCGGCGCTTCCGCCTGGGATAGCTTCACCTGTACCTCGTATCCTCCCCGGTCAAGTCCTTGCTTCAAACGGCTCATCAGACTGAGTATCCCGGGCAGCTCCACCTCATAGTGACAGAAATCAAGCAGACATATGCCGATTTCGGCTGCATACAGGCGGTTGTCATGTCTTACATCACCGGAGATCAGAAGATCGGCTCCCATGCGTTTGGCCTGGTCCAGATCGGAACGTTCACCTGCCCCTACCTGTACAGCAACCGACCGAATACGACGGTCATCCGCACCTACAACATTTACCGGACCGGTAACCGTTCCTTCTAACCGCTTAATTAGCTCAATCAGTGTACAAGGGACAGCCAGCTTACCCACTCTGCCAAAGCCTGCCTCCAGATCAGGATCGATGCCCTCTCCCTTTGGCACCGGTATGCTTGCTGCATTGACTTCCGCAGGAGTGGTGGCGAGAAAAGCATAACCCTCATATAGAGCTCTTGACTCGGCGGCTCCTGCTGCCCGCATTAGCGTGTCTGCTGTACCATGGGTTAAAAAATCCAGATTGTTATGGCAGACCACAAATGCAATATTATTCTGGGTTAACCTGCGGACCGCTCTGCCCTCGAAGGTATCCGGTGTAATCCGCTTGACCCCTTTGCCCATAATATGATGATGGGTTACGATCATGCCGCAGTTCAGGTTAACAGCCTCTTCTATAACTGCTTCCGTCAGGTCTACAGCCATTAGCACGGTATCGACATTCAAGGAAGGCTCCCCGACAATAAGTCCGGAATTATCCCTGGCGGCTACACACGCAAAGGGTACGATCGTATTTAAGACACTCATGACTTGCTCACATGTGGCCATTGTGCTCACTCCTCTTGCTGACGCAGATATATACTAATCAAATGGTATTACTTGGTTTTAAGGCCGCACCAGTACTTTAATTACCGGCTCTTGCCTGGAGACCATCATATCAAAGCCGTATTGCGATTGTGCCATAGGCAGAATATGCGTAATCAACGGACTGAAATCAAAACCGCTGTTAATCAGGTTTACCGCATTCTCGAAATCACCCTGAATGATCCCTCTGCAGCCGATGAGCGACTGTTCTCCTGCTACCAGCCGGTAAAAGTTCCCCTCCAGAATCCGGGAGGTCATAGGAAGCAATATGATAGTGCCGTTCAAGCTGGTCATAGCGCAGGCATCTGTAATAATCTCTTGTGCGGTAGCTGTAACAATAGTAGCACACACTCCGCTAGAACCGGTATAGTTCTGAATCTCTTTTGCCGCATTGACCTTGAGCGGATTAATGACCCGGGTCGCTCCCAGCTTCAAGGCCACCTCCAGATTATAATCGATCGGGTCAATACAATAGATTTCGCTGTAACCCAGGCTTCGGGCGGCGATCAGGGCCACCAGACCAATCGTGCCGGTGCCGAGGATGGCAATGGGCCCCTTGCCTGCATGCTGCAGACGCCTCATGATATGGAAGCCAATGGAGAGCGGCTCCGCAATGGCAGCAGATTCCAGCGATATGCCATCGTCAATACTGAAGAGGGTACTCTCAGGCACGTTAATATATTCGGCAAAAAATCCCATCATCTTGTCACTGCCAGCCACAATTTTGGCGGGGCAAATATTAATCTGGCCAGCTAGGCAAAAGCGGCATTTCCCGCAGGGAATGGCATGATTGACAACGACCCGGTCCCCTGGCTTGTACTTGGTAACAGAAGCTCCGACTTCTGCTACCACCCCGGACATCTCATGACCCGGAATCATCGGCGGTTTGCGAAAGGGATGCTCATCATGGAATAAATGAATATCCGAGCCGCAAATTCCTGCATATTCAACTTTAACCAGGACCTCGTGATCTTGTAATGAAGGTACAGGAGCATCCAGGATCTCCACCCGGTGCTTCATGGTAATAACGGCTGTCTTCATCGCTGCTCTCCCCCGAATAGCCTCTTGAACCCGATGACCGACTGGCGGTAACCTTCTTCCAGCGTCCCCCCATCCGGCACAAAGAAGTTCTCCAGGGAGACCACACCGGAATAGTTATCCTTGGTCAGAGCCTGCGCAATAGCTTCCATATAAGGCACCATCGCGCCTTCCCCTACATTGGTAGAGGTTATTATACTCTTTCGGATATCCACAGTACCATCCTTGATATGAATGTGGCCGATATGATCCTTCAGCTCTTCATAGGCATCAGGAAAAGGCGTCTCACTATGAAAAAGAGTGTTAGCCGGGTCCCACAGTATTTTGAAACGGCTGCTGCCCATGTCTTCGACAAATTTTCGGGTAAGATAAGCTGAGGTCAGCAGTGTATTTACTCCTGTCTCAATCAACAGATCAATTCCATGTTCCTCTGCCAGCCGTACGGGCTCTTCAAATAAACGCAGCATCTTGGGCCAGGTCCGGTTATGGTAGGCATTTCGCACATCAGCACCATGATATCCCCAAATCGCCATTTGTCTGGAAAAGGTCAAACAACGGATTTTACTGCAATCCAGATATTTAGCAAGTTCAATCTGTGCCTTAATCTCTTCGATATTCGCCTCATAAATGGCATCGCCAAGCTCAATATGCTGTGCCGATTGATCCCTGAAGGCAAACCCGCCGACCACAGCGGCCTGAATATCGTATTTGTTCAGCAAGGCTTTGATTCTCTGATGCTCTTCCTCGGTGTGTGTGCCCACACGCTTTCCCCACACCCACTCAATATCCGCATATTTCAGACCGTCCTGCTGCATCACAGCCAGAGCATGTTCGAAATCCCCGTCCGGGCCGCAGATATCCGATGGTATTGCTCCCAATTTAAGTCCCATAATTTTTGGCTCCATTATCTATGATGTGTTTGATTTCAATACACGAACTCGTATTTCTCCACCTGCACAGGCTGGCCTGGCTCAGCATAGGCGTTCAACCTGTCCCGGTATCCGCCAGCTTCAACTAACTTCAGGTGGGCATCCAAGTATTCTTGATTCTCCCATGTTTCGATGATTGCCGCTACATTCTGCTCGCGGTTCACATATAGCGCATACTCCACACAGCCGGGTTCTTGCCTTGACTGATCCGCCAGCTCCTGAACTACAGCCGTGTACTTCTCCAAACTACCTTCGATGAGCGTTCTCTTGGCCACAATCTTCAGCATGGGCTTCCTCCTCTTAATGTAATGGGATTACTAGGAATTAAGTCGCCAGATAGCTTGCTTCTTTATCACTTGCTCTCAGTATAGTGGAAGAATAGCGTTTTGACTCATACTATTTGTCTAATAATCTATAGGATTAATCTATGGAAAATTCATTCAGCTGCGATAATCCCTTGATATTCCGACCTATTTACTGTAGTATCAAATCAACCATTTCCAGCCTCTCAACTTCAGCATATTGCAACCTACATCAAAGGTGGAAGAGCCTCATGAATTATAATTCCTTATATTATTTTAAAATTTTGGGCGAGACAGAGCATTTTGGAAAAGCCGCGCAGCAGCTGCACATTGAACAACCCAGTCTAAGCCAAAGCATCAAGCGGCTAGAAAAAGATTTGGGCATTTCCTTGTTTGAAAAACGCGGCCGAAATGTGTTTTTAACGCAGTCTGGTCGGGCTTTTCACAATAAAATTCAGCAGGCGTTCGAATTAATTGATACTGCGGCCATCGAGCTGCAGCCGAAAGACCCGCTTGAAACGATTGTAATTTCTTCGGTCCACTCGCATCCGAGATCCGAGTTCTCTAAATATGTAACCGGGTTTCTTAATCAGCCCAGCCATCAGAACATACGGATTTCCATTTATGAGCGGCATACACCCGAATCCTTCGAAGCCTTAAGAAACAATCTGTGTCATCTAATCGTTTGTTCAAGCAAAAGCAAACAGGATGATTTTGAATATGTTCCCATCTTCAAGCAAAAGGTCAGCTTAATTGTGCCAGAGTCCCACCCGTTGGCAGCCTACGATCAGATTGATATCGCAGAAGCCCTCTCTTATAAATTCATCTATCCGGCACAAATCACAGGGATGTGGACGATTTTTGAGAAAATGTTTGCCGAAATCGGTGCTCTGCCTCCGGTCGCGCTTGAAGCCGAAAGTGTAACTTTTACCGCCTCGCTGGTAGCCAATAACTTCGGAATTGCGCTTTCACCTGAGGCAGAGCATATTAACCAGTACAATGTTAAGAAAATCCGGTTGACCAATGAGTCGAGCAACTTCTACCACTATCTGGCCCATTCCAAAAGCAGGCCTCTCAGTCCTGCTGCTGAGCAATTCAAGACATTTATCACTAAGGAAACTGCATTACTGGCTTAAATGAATACGGTCACGAAACCGTCTCATTTCATTAATATGGATCTGTGATGTATGGGAACGGCTATCTCCAGCCGCCACAAAGGTCATATCAGAGCCGAGGTAGTCACCTAAAACGCGCATAAGCGGACTAGCCTTGCCTACGACACCGGCAATCACAGGAATCTTCAGGAAGCTGTTCCTGGCCTCATGGATCACATCGCTGAAATCGGCCAGTTCACTGAAGCTGCTTGCTTTGACGATCATTTTATTAATATCTGCGCCCCAGTCCTGTCCAGCTTGCAGCACCTTCAGAATTTCAGTGCGATTCATTTTTCGTTTGAAATTATGATGGGATATGATCAACCTGATGCCGCGGCTATGCAGCTTCCGGCTCCACGCCAGTAAGCATTCTGGTCCGTAACGCTGTTCAATATCTATAAGCTCCACCATTCCTGTATTGCTGATGTGATCGATCAGCCCGAATTTCTGACTATCGGAAATATCGCTCGCACCATCCTCAAGGAAGTGACGGGTAGTGAACAGAATAGGAATATTCCCAATAGCTGTCCGTAATGCTTGGAGACCCGCAAGGATGGCTTCAGGCTCAGGATAAGCTTCGAAATGGTCCGCCCGCCACTCGAATAGATCAGGTGCGAATTTCATTGCAGCCGTTGCATCCTCTACCAGACGGTCCATAGTTTTGCTCACCAGCGGAACACACATCAGATATTTTTCCCCGCCAAAAACGATTTCCCCTATACGTAATTGAGCCCTTTCTCTCGCCAATCCAATCCCCTCATTTCTATAAACATCACTCTAGTTTAATAAAAATGAGTTGTCCAATAACTTATTCCAATGAAACCTATAGCAATATCCATTGGAAAAAGCCGCCAAAATGGCGGCTTCATCTTGCATTTACTATATTCTGGAGAGATTCCTTGATTCGTTGTGTAGCTTCGTTACCATGATAGGTGATCACTTTTTTAATATCCAGCTCTAGCAGCTTGGCAATCGACTTCAGTGCAGTAGGGTGATCCAACGTGTAATATTTGTCGCAGGACAGGAGCTTACCATCCTTTGAGTTTAAGGCATCGCCGGCAATTAACGTTTGCGTCGGGATATGATAGAGGGACATATGATCTGGCGTGTGTCCTGGGGTAAAGACGACTTGAATGCCACCGGCCAGAGGCAGAATGTCCCGATCCTTCAGTGCCGTATGAACGTGCACGGACGGCGCAAAAGTTGTACCTCTAATAAGCGGAATGGCTCCCGTCAAATAGGGTACAGCCTCCTCATGTGCGAGCACCGTCAACTCGTTTCCCCTTTCCCGAATGAGCTCCGGCAGGCTGCCAATGTGATCGCTGTCTTGATGCGTAATGATGACATGCGTCAGCTCATCTAGTCCAAAGCCTTCCCTTTCAAGTAACACACGAATCTTATCCAATTGCCCGGGAATGCCAGTATCCACAAGTACAAGATGGCGTTCATCCCACAACAATGTCGGATATACAATAAAAGAGCCCATTCGCAGCTCTATCGCTTTAATTCCGCGTTTTGGTCGAGACATGGACATTCCTTTATCATCCTTTCCTGTTTCAAAAATAGAACAATCGAGATAAACGCAGTCCTCTCGTTGATCACTCTATTATATTATCCTCATTTTCATCGATGATAACAAATATGTTTGATGTGATATAATCATAAGAACCATTGGCAAATATATGACGAAGAGGTGTATGGAACATGGCATTAACGTCCGCATTCACGAGCCTCAACCTGCCTGTTAAAAACGTAGCACAATCGAAAGCGTTCTTCACCGGACTCGGATTTGAGCTCAACTCGCAATATCCTGATAACGAGACTTCGGTAGCCCTCTTGATCGGCGACAACCTGCAGGTCATGCTGATCGATCAAGTCTTCTTCAATACACTCACGGAGAAGCAATCCGTCGATACGGGCAAGTATGCGCAGCTGACAATTGCTTTGGAATTTGAAAGCCGGGAAAAGGTCGATGAAATCGTAAATACCGCTCTCTCCTTAGGCGGGAAATTGCACGCTGAACCTGAAGATCATGGGTTCATGTATCATTGGGGCTTCGTGGATTTGGACGGCCATCTGTGGGCGATTAATTGCATGAACACGGATGCGGCAAAAGGTTGAGCTAACGAAGAGTAAGTGTTCTTACTAAGATTCCAAAAGAAAGACGCCGGGCATCTTTCCAGGCGTCTTTCTTTGATAGATACGAATTTATATGTTTTGGGGTCCACGCAAAGTACCTGAGTCATCACTTACGCTAAAGCCCCACTTTGTGGGGTTATTTTGATCATTAGTTGTGTTCGGTACAGGCTTTGAAATTGTCCAGGATCTATAGTAACTAAACCTTCGGGTGAAGGATGTGCTAGTGCCACCTATCACCGGCCACTTGTAAGGAGTAGCAATGTTGCACATTTTGCAGGATTTCTTCTATAAATGTTATGGGCAGCGCTACATTGTTGCATTATTTGCACAAATTTCAGTGTTTAGAGCAAGTTAGCGCTGGAATTGTTGCATTTCGTGCAGGATTGTATGCTGTTTTCCGCATACATGGGTCTTACCGGCTATTCAATTCGTCAAGGCAGCGTACCGCCAGATGGCTGTAATATTCCGCAGCGGGGAGCAGCGCGTCCTCTTGCGGATTAAACTCCGGATGATGCAGCGCATAGGGTGAGTTAGATCCCACAAACACAAATGCGCCGGGAATGTGCTGGAGATAGTAGGAGAAATCCTCTCCGCCCATGCTTGGTCCGAGCACTTTGGTGACATACCCGGATTCCTCCGCCGCATCGCTGGCGAATTTAGCCCAGTACGCGTCGTTGATCGTAGCTAATGGTCCGGGGTACCATTTCAGCTCGGCAGACACCCCTGCTGATGCTCCGATTCCGTCAATAATCTGCCGGATCGTGTCTGGAATACGTTGCTGCACCTCCACATCAAGCGTTCTTACCGTTCCTTCGAGCTCCACTGTCCCTGGAAGGACGTTCCATGTGTTCCCGCCTGTGATTCGGGTGATGCTGACCACGACGGCATCGAGTGCACTGACCCGGCGGCTGGCGATCGTTTGCAGAGCCAGGATGATTTGGGAGGCGGCAACGATCGCATCGGTTCCTTTTTCAGGCGTTGCCGCATGGGCGCCAATTCCGTTAATGACGATTTCGAACCGGTCAACGCCGGCAGTGATAGCGCCTGCGCAGGTGCCCAGCTCCCCTACCGCAAGCTCCGGCGAGTTGTGAAGGCCGAAGATCGCCGAGACGCCTGCTAGTCCACCGGAATCCACCACATCCTTAGCTCCGTGCCCAGTCTCTTCGGCCGGCTGGAAAATGATACGTACGGTTCCTTGGAGCTCATGCTCTTTTTCCTTCAATAGATAGGCGGCCCCCAAAGCGACGGTTGTATGAAAATCATGGCCGCAAGCGTGCATTTTCCCCGCAACCCTGGACCGGAACGGAACGTCCGTCTCTTCGTTGATCGGCAGCGCATCGATATCCGCCCGCAGAGCCATAACCGGTTCATTGCCGGTCCCGATTTGCGCAATGACTCCTGTCTTCAGGTTGGGCAAATCCAGAATTTCAATATCGGCTTCCTGCAGCCACGCTTTAATTTTGCGCGTCGTTTCGAACTCCTCATTGGATAATTCGGGCTCCTGGTGCAGATTGCGGCGGATGTCCACCAAGCGTTCCTGCAGCGCCGCAG
This sequence comes from Paenibacillus sp. FSL H8-0122, assembly GCF_038005345.1. Taxonomy (NCBI): domain Bacteria; kingdom Bacillati; phylum Bacillota; class Bacilli; order Caryophanales; family Paenibacillaceae; genus Paenibacillus; species Paenibacillus sp. FSL H8-0122. The sequence continues at coordinate 2,743,173 of NZ_JBBOTB010000001.1, forward strand.
TTAAACCGGGATTGGCCATGCAAATGCCTCCTTTAAATCTGATGATGTAGGGCAACCTTGTCATTCTTGAAGGTAGCGGCTTAATTCTTCGGTGTAACGCTCAATAAAGCGCAAGATCAGCTTCTGCTCGTCCGGGGAATAACTGTCGAAGTCCCGGTCGATATCCGAGCTTCGGGACTCGTGATAACGGTAATGGCCTTCAAACGCAAGCTGTCCAAGCTCCGTCAGCCGGAAATGGACCTCTTTCTTGTTATCCTCCCGCTGGAACTTGCAGATGAGCCCCTTTGAGCTTAGCTTGGCGATTGTCTTGGAGGCGGTTGCCTTCGTGATGTTCAATATGCCGGCAAGCTCTGTCAGATTAGAGTCCTGATGTCTTCCTATGGCTTCAATCATATGGATTTCCGAATAATACAGCAGCATGCCGGACACATATTCCTTTGGTTTTTTATTCAGGAGATTATAAATTTCAAACATCCGTCCCAAGGCCAGGTCCACTTGAATATGAAACTGATCCAATACAACCGTTCCTCCTTTGTCCAATCCCAGCTAATATCGGCTAAAAAGTGTCACCCAGCATCGGCCGGACCGTAAGCTCTTCGACGACCGCCTGCGGACTTAATGACAGGATGGCTGCAACCAGCAGACCGATGTCGCTGCCTTCCAGCAGCCGGTCCGGAGCTGTCCGCTCATTGGGAACACGCCGCTCGGTAAAGGTACCGCCGGGATGGATCAGCGTCACGCCGACTCCGGCAGGCTTCAGCTCCTCCCGCAGACCGAGGACGTAATTCCGCAGCGCCGCTTTGGAAATGCCGTACAGCGAGGTATCCGCCCGCAGTGCTGCCGTCGACCCGATGACCAGAATGCGCGGGTATGTACCTTGGCGGATCAGCGGCAGCAACGTCCGCACCCAATTGTAGTTGGATACGACATTGGCCTGAAGGATGCGTTCCAACTGATCCCCCTTTGGCTCCGTAACGGAACGGGTGTCATCAAAGAAAGCGGCAGCGTTCAAGATAAGGACGTCAGGTTGAAATTGCAGTTCCTTCATATATATAAAGAGCTGTTCCGGTGCTTCTCCGCTCGTCTGGTCTGCCGTAAACACCCGAACATTCCCGCCAAGCGCGGTTCGCGCTTCAGCCAAGGCCTCCCCGCTGCGCCCCACCAGCAGCAGCTCATGACCGGCGATGGACAGCTGCCGGGCAATCGCAAGTCCGATCCCCCGGCTGCCCCCGGTAATGATGACTCTCATCCATATACCCCCTATCCTCCGGTTTGAAGACCCTTTGATCTTTTTAAATAAAATATTCGGTGTCCCGGCTCTGGACCGGGTTGTTGATCGCCATATAAATCTTTTCCACGATACTGAGGAGCTCTATATCGTTCCGGTTACGCGGCCGGTCGAACGGTACGTCGAAGACTTGCTGGATGCGGCCGGGACGCGGACTGAGCAGGACAATTCTGGTCGCCAGATAGACGGCTTCAGCCACATCATGCGTGATGAAAAAGATCGTCTTCTTCTCTTTCTCCCAAATACGGATCATTTCGTCCTGCAAGGTCAGCCGCGTCAGATGGTCCACCGCGCTGAACGGCTCGTCCATAAGGATGACCCGCGGATCGGCGACCAGCGTCCGGGCAAGCCCGGCGCGCTGCTTCATGCCCCCGGAGAGTTGATGCGGATATTTGTCTTCGAAGCCAGCCAAGCCTACAAGCTCGATCGTCTTTTGCACCTTGGCGCGCCGCTCCTCGCGGCTGACGCCGGCAATCTCCAAGCCGAATTCGATGTTGCGGCGGATGCTCCGCCAAGGGAACAACGCGGAATCCTGAAATACGACTCCGATGTCGCGGCTGGCTCCGGCCTGCGGAACCTGATCCAGCAGCACCTCTCCGCTCGTTTGGGATAGCAGACCTGCGGTAATTTCCAGGAGCGTGCTTTTTCCGCAGCCGCTTGGACCCAGCACGCATACAAATTCCCCGTCCTGCACCGTGAGGTTAATGTCCTGCAGCGCATAGGTTTGCGCTTCATCGATATTTTCGTATTCCTTGGTAATATGCCGAAGCTCGATTGTGGGCATGAGATCAGCTCCTTTCCCGCTTTACCTTTTACTTGTCTGCCTTATACTTGCCCAGCTTCAACCTTTTGGCTACGTTCTCCGCAAACGTGTTGTCGAAGGTGCCGTCGACCGAGATTTTGTCCCGCTGCATGCCGTATTCATTCAGCAGATCCTCGGTCACCTGCAAGCGGTCTTTATCGACAATCGGGTCGTTCTCCCAGAGGACGATTTCCGATTCAATTGCGGTACGCGCTGTCTTCTCATCCAGGTTCAAATACTTGGCCGCCCAAGGCAGGAATTCATCCAGATGCGTCTTGGCGTATTCGTTGGCATAGAAATACACTTCGAGTACTCGTTCCACTACTTCCGGCTGCTCATTAATCAGCTTCTCGCTGGCTACCAGCACACCGGTCTGGTATTTCGGCATGAACTCCCAAGTCTTGGCCAGCACATTCCCCTTACCGGCCTGCTCTGCAATCGTGGCGAACGGCTGGTGAATAATAGTGGCGTCAACTTCGCCCGATTCAAACGTCGCATAAGCCGATTGATACACACCGTTCGGCACAAGCTCAACATCCCTTTTCGGATCGATGCCGTTCTGTGTGAGCACCTCCATCAAGGTGAGCGGCATACCGCCGATCGGCTGCGCAGAACCAATCTTCTTGCCCTTCAAGTCAGCGAACGTCTTGATCTCCGGCTTGGCAATGATCCAGTAAGCCCCGCGGCTTCTCCACATATTGCTGACGACTTTAATCTTCACACCGTTCACAATGGCAGGGATATAGGTTCCGGGGTCCCCGTCGGCGATGTCGACCTCTCCGGCTCCGAACGCCGCAACCGGGTTAATCGTATCGACAAAGTCTAGCTTAATGCCAGCCTCCTCATACCAGCCCTTGTCGATGGCGAACTGATTGGCAATTCCGGTCATCCCTTTGGAGAAACCGGCCGTCAGGGTGACCTCTTTGTTGTCCCGCCCTTTCCATGGCGGAATCCCTGAAGCGATATCCACGGTTGTATTGTCCAGTGTACTTGAAGCTGCCTCTGTGCTGCTACCGGTTTCCGCAGAACCCGTGGAGTTGGAGGAAGCAGGAGCATCCTTGGCGGACGAGCCGCAAGCGGCGAGCGTGAGAACCAGAGATATGGAGATCACTCCGCTAATTGTTTTGCTTAACCATTGATTTGAGTACATGTGTCTCTTCCCCCCCGTATATAATGTGCAAATCTTAATCAGGCCACGCGGCTCGGCATCCACCGGCGGCAGACCAATCTCTCGATCAGGTTGATCAGCCCGACGAACAGAACGGATAACACCGTCACCACAATAATGACCAAATACAATCTTGGCGTATTTAGTACAGCCTGGGACTCATTAAGCAGGAAACCAAGCCCATTCTTCGCTGCTGCCATCTCGGCAAATACGACGCCAGTGATCGCCGTCGCCGCCGTCACACGCAGCCCGTTGAAAATGGAAGGGAGCGCGGAAGGCAGTAAAACCTTGAATACCGTCTGCGCCCGGCTCGCCTTAAACACTTTGGCCAGCTTCAAATGCTCCGTCCGGGTCTGCTTGGAGCCCGTAACGGTGTTATACAGAATGTTGAAAAAGCAGAACAGAATGACCAGGATGACCTTACTCTTGAAGCCGATGCCGAACCAAACAATGAGCAGCGGCATGATCGCCGTTTTCGGAATCGCCATGATCGCTGCCATCAGCGGATCAATCAGCTTTTCCAATAACGGAAATGAGACGTATAACACACCAAGCCCGATGCCTGCTACCGCCGAAATAAGATATCCTACTGCAACCTCTTGCAGGGAAATGGACAAATGCGGCCAAAGTGTGTTTTCTTGGAGCATATACACGAACTCCTGTACAATCTGGGACGGGGAGGCCAAGAATACCCGGCTCACCCACTCGTTGGACACCGCTAGCTGCATACCCGCCAGCAGGATGATTACAAATGCGATTTGTACGCATAGAATCCATAGGTTTTTCGCTTTAGTGTCTTTTTTGGTGCGTAACGCCATGTGATGCCTCTCCTTTCCTTCAGGCGTCCCCTGCGATTATTTCAAATGATAGAAAGAACCGTGAAGGTTGACGTACTGCTCGGGTGAGCCTGCCTGACCGCTGTTCAATCCGACTAGAAACGGACGTTCTCCCCTGGATTGCAAGTACTCTTTTGCGGGTCCCTCATGATCCGGCTCCAAAAATACCAGTTGGAACGAGCCCAGATAAATGACTTGTTTCTTGCCCTTCCAATAGTCATCATAGACAGCTTCCCCGGCCTCTAAGTGGAGCCATTTCGTCCATCGGCTGACCGTCGCTCCCAAGTCGCGAACCGTAAATGCCACATAATCCAGTGTCACGGGACCACGGGCATGATCCGTTATGGTGCCGTTTGCCGTCAGCCCGGCCCTCCTGTCCTCATCGGCCTCGTTCCATTGGATGAAGAAGGGCAGCGGCAGTCCTTCTTCAGGTAAGCCTGCGAACAACAGCTTCCATTCCAGCAGCTTCCCGTCCGGCCTTCTGCGGGAGCAATCCACAGGACCGATTACCTGATAACCCTCGGTGGCTAGCTGCTCCGCCAACGCTTCAATTTGCTCCGTCCGCAGCGCGATCCGGCTGAGCCCTTCGACAAAACCGTCACCTGCCAGCGTATCCACGAGCCCGTAACGCTCAGTATCCTGGTGGGGAGGCAGCAGCTTCGGGTCAAAAATTCCGATCCATTCGATATAGCGCAGATCAAAATACGTCAGTGCGTTGTACGTTCCGATCAATTCGTGCCTTCCGCCGTTCACTGTATGAACTCCCAGCTCTGCAAGCTCTGCCAGCATTTGCTCAGGTTTATTCACGAAATGTACGGCATGATCAAACGTTAATTGAACTCCCATGGTCCGCTCCTCCTTGTCCTCAGTTAAGGATGAATAATGATCTTGCCGAAAAATTCCCGTTCCTCGATCAAACGGTGCGCTTCCCTGATATCCTCAAGCGGCAATACGCGGTCTATGACCGGCTTCAGCTTTTTACGGCTGACCAAATCCAGCAGCGTATGCAGATCTCCCTCTCCCCAGCCGTTGGAGCCGATGATCGAAATCTCGCGAACCCATACGTACCGGAGGTCCGTCACAGCTTCGAAGCCCGTCGTCGCTCCGCAGGTCAGAATCCGCCCTCCTTTGCGTGTCGCCTTGATGCTCTGCGGCCAGGTGGCTTTGCCGGTATAATCCACTACAATATCCGCACCCTGCTTGTCCGTCAAAGCCCATACTTCCTTGGCAAAATCGGATTTGCTGTAATTGATCACATGATCCGCTCCAAGCTCCTTCAGCTTCTCCGCCTTGCTGTCCGATCCGGCTGCTGCAATAATGCGTGCCCCTGCCAGCTTGGCGATCAGCACTGCGGCATTCCCTACGCCGCCGCTGGCCCCCAAGATAACAATCGTTTCGTTGGCCTGAAGCTTGCCCTGCGTAATCAGCATCCGCCAGGCCGTTCCATAAGCGATTGGCAGTGCTGCCGCCTCGTCAAAGCTGATGTCTTCCGGAAGAGGAATCAAATTGATTGCCGGAACCTTTACGTATTCCGCCAGTCCACCCGTCGTATCTTCGCCGAGCGCCCCTTTGCCCTGGATATGCGGATTGATCAGAACGCGGTCGCCAGGCTGCACGTTCGTCACCCCGCTTCCGATCTCTTCAACGACGCCGGCGACATCTCCGCCCGAAATATGGGGCAGCTCCAGCTTTCTTCCGGGAATTCCCCTTCTGACGAAAATATCGAGGTGGTTCAGGGAGACCGCCTTGACTTGGACCAGAACTTCTCCAGGACCGGCTTCCGGCTTCGGATAATCCCCCACCACTACATTGCTTCGGTCTCCATGTTCAAGAATCAGCGCTGCTTTCATATCGATTTGCCCACTCCTTTTTGTAATTGTTCAGCCAACATTTGTTTGAGCCGCGTCCGGTCCACTTTCCCCGGACCGGTCAGCGGAAAAGCATCCAATTCGTAAATCTCGCGCGGATGCGCATAGGCCGGTCCCCGCTCGATGAAGAACCGCTTGATTTCCTCACGACCCGTGTGATGATTTAATACGACAAATGCTACAGGCACCTCACCTTTAAGTTCATGAGGAACCGGAAGCACACAGGCATCCTCGACATGCGGATGCTGAAGCAGGATGTTCTCGACTTCCTTCGGATAGACGTTCTCGCCGCCTACGTTGATCATGTCGTCCTTGCGTCCAACAATGTAGACATAACCCTCATCGTCCTGCCAGGCCATATCTCCTGTTTTGAGCCAGCCGTCTGAGGTGATCCGTTTGCGTGTCACCTCCGGCAGATTCCAATAGCCGTCGGCTACGCCAGGGTTACTCACCCACAATTCGCCGATCGTTCCTTCCTGGACATCTTCTTCAGCCGCATCCACGATCCGAATCGAGCATCCCGGCAGCGGGAAGCCGGCTGATCCCGGCTTGTGCAGGCCCTTGCGCGATTCCAGCACAACCGGTCCTCCTTCGGTTAGGCCGTAGCCTTCATACACCTCGATGTGCATCCACTGCTTGATGTCCTCCAGGAGTTCAACCGGCGTATCAGACGATCCGCAGATCGCATACTTCAGTGAGCTGAGATCATAAGCAGCGGCTGACTCTTTCAGGTGAGTCACCAGCATCCGGTACAGGGCTGGAACGCCGGAAATATAAGTGGCCCGATGCGTCCCGATGGCTTGAAAAATAGCCGCAGGCTCAGGCGCCGGAAGGATAACGGCCGATGACCCGGAGTAGAACACCGCCTTCATGGACAGCATTGCATTCTTATGATACAGGGGCAGGGAGAGCACGGCCCGGTCTCCCTGCTGCAAGCTACGGATGTCGGCAATCGCCGTGACGTTCCACAGCTGACCGCTGTGAGTGAGGCGGCAGCCTTTGGGATTTCCGGTAGATCCGGACGTGTACGGAAGCAGGCACAGATCGCCGCCGCGGGTCGGATACAGGTCCAACCGGGTGTCCTGTGACGATAGCAATTCATCATAATCCAATGAATTCAGTCCGGGATCGTCCGGATGTGATTCCGCAGTGCAGATGATGCTCGCCGTGACATCCGCCTCCTGATGAATGAGCTTAGCCTTGTCCCCCATCGATGAATGGTAGACCAGCAAGCGGCTGCCGCTATCCTTGTAAATATAAGTAAGTGTATCTGCGCCAAGCTTTGAATTCATCGGCACCGGAACCGCTCCTATGGTCATCAGTCCGAAGCAGATTTCCAAAAACCTGAAGTCGTTGATGAATAGCACGGCCACCCGGTCTCCCGGCTCAATCCCAAGTCCGGCAAACAAATGGCCCGCCTGGTTGGTACGGCTCTGAAGCTCACCGTAGCTTATCGTTCTCCCTTGGGCAATGATTGCCGGACTTTGGGGAGCACGGGCTGCAGAGGAACGAATGATTTCTGCAAAATTGTAAGCGTTCATCGCTGCTCCACCTTCGTTTTCTGAATATTGTTAGTTTCTTACTCCTGTTTGGAGCTGAACAATCCTCTTCCAATTGCAACGGCTTTACCGGATTCATCGGCTGCCACGATATCGGCGATGCTGACGGTCCTTCCCAGCTTAACTACGGAAGCGGTAAACAGCAGATCCCCCGCCCTCCCGGGACGCAAGTAGTCGATTTTGAGATCGACCGTCGGTACCGGCTGGTTCAGTTGGCTGAACACGGCAAAATATCCGGCGATGTCGATGACAGTGGCAAGAATCCCCCCGTGGATATATCCATCGGCGGAGGTATAGAAGAGCTCATTATAGGGCAGCCGGATGGTAAGGGACTGATCATTCACTTCTTCTAACCGGATGCCCAGAAACTGATGGAACTTCGTACCGGTCAGAACCGGCTCTATTTCTTCTCTAGTTAAAACGGCGGCCAATGGATGTTCATCTCCTTTTTGTTTGCCTATGAAACATTTTTATTCATACTAAACCGGTAGGTATTTAATGTCTAATTGAATTTTTCTATATCACAACAAAAAAATCTATAAGCCATTGACGAAAGGCTCTGCATTGATCTATAGTTCTCACTAAACTTCGATTTACATAAAGAGGAGATCAATACATGGAGACACCGCTGAAGCAAATCTATCAGATTCGCATCCCGCTCCCCTTCCGGCTCAATCACGTGAACAGCTATCTTGTTCAGGACGGGGCCTGGTGGAGTGTCATCGATCCCGGGCTGGACACCGTAATTACCGAGAAATCATGGGTGCAGACGCTGCATCAGCTCCATATAAAGCCCTCTGAGATCCGCAACATTTACATTACGCATTTCCATCCTGACCATTATGGATTTGCCGGTAAGATGCAGCGCTGGGCAGGAGCTGAGGTGCTCGCAAGCCGCGAGACTTATGCCTTGGCGGAGCACTATTATAGCCAAGAGCAGGGAGAGCGAAATCTCCAATTTTATTTAAAAAGCGGAATGCCGGAGGTGCTTGCTCAGGAGGTAGCTGTGCTGGATTCGCAGCTGCTCCAGCAAATTTCCCCAATTACAGGAACGAGGGTAAACCTGCTGGAAGGGGACTCGATCACGCTCGCCGGGGAGCCGTATGAGATCGTGCTCGGCGGTGGCCATGCTGAGGGCAGCGTGGGGTTCTGGAATGCGGAACGTCAGGCGCTGATTGGCGGGGATCTGCTGCTGCAGACAATCACGCCCAACATCACCTATCAGTACGAAGACGATGAGGATAATCCGCTGGCGTCATATTTTAAGACATTGCACGCGCTGCAAAGACGGAATATCCGCACCGTTCTGCCTGGACACGGACCGGTGTTTCAGCCGCAGACCGGCTTTTTTGAATCTGTGATCGCCCATCATAAGGAGCGGCTCAATCATGTCCTGGACATTGTGCAGGAGGCTGGAAGCGCTGGTGCTACGATATATGACATTAGCCTGAGACTGTTCTCCAAGGTTTTTGACAATGACAGCGCGCGGTTTGCGCTTGGGGAGACCTCAGCACATGTACGTTACTTGGAACGGCAAAAACTCTTGCGGGTGCAAGAGTCCTTTGGAAAGTATGCCGTTTATAAAAACTGACGCAATTAATCGGGCAGTCCCTGAAAAGAATTACCCCGTGTCAGCTTCTGACTCTGATCGGCCCAGCGGATCTGAAGCGAACGCGAAGTGAAGATGTCGGGCCCGTCTGATACTTGAAAATGCAAGTGTGCTTCACTGGAGTTCCCTGAATTACCAAGATGTCCGATGAGATCTCCCTGCTGAACGTTATCCCCTTTTTTGACGGCTGCACTGCCTTGCTTGAGATGTGCTGTGATGCTGTGCTCCCCGTTTCCGTGATCAATGACCACAACATTCCCGGCCGGTTCTTCAGCGTTCATCACGCCCGGAGTGTTATCCGGGATGTCATTTTTGACTTCAACCACCCTTCCATCTGCTGCTGCATAGATCGGTTCACCAAAAGCATAATAATTCTCATTGTCCGTTCCCTTATCTTCATAGCTTGCAGCATCCTGAGTGCGGATAATGTCGAGTGCGTAACGCTGGGTTTCATGAGCATAATGATAGTTGGATAACACATCGTTCCCTCCCCAGAATACAAACCATTCGCCCTTCAGAGGAAACTGGAATGCAGTCTTGGTCAGCGCCTTATCCGTTTCTTCATGCCTCTCAAGCGGCTGAATAAGCAGCCCCGCAATCTGGTGATCTTCGGCAAAAGAGGCTTGAATCCCCTTAGTCCCCGTCTGATCCTTCCATGAGCTTTCAATCAGATTGTTCATTTTAAACTCCGTAACCTTCTCCCATGAAGCAATGCCTTCCATAAAGCTATCGGCAGTCGTCTTGAATTCGTCCAGCGATATGATTCCCTGCAGCTCCGGGCTCATCTGCTTGTAGATGTCCTCCTTCGATCCCTTCATTAAGGTATCCATGAAATTGTCAGGTGTAATCATTGCGCCCTCCCCCGCTCCATTCGCAGCTTCCACTGATGGGGCTGGACTGGAAGTCTGTTCTACAGGTAATTCCTCTTGCGGTTCAGCTGATTTCGAGGTGCCGCAGGCAGATAATATCACACACGTACCCAGCACTGCGGCAAGCAGCTTCCAGCTTTTCGAATGTACTCTAGTCATTTCCCTGCACTCCTTTGTTAGCACGATATCTTTCCAGTTCAGTGTACGAAATCAATCTTATCTGCCGTCTAACCCACTCTTACGTCTATCTTAACTTTGCAGCGTGTTCTATCTCCAAAATTAAGCATCCGTTAAGGTTGCCGGCACGCAACACAGTGCTTCAGAATGGTATGATACTTGTATAAAAAGCTGGGAGGCTCTATTTCGTCATGGATGAAGTTTCAATCCTGCTTGTTGATGATGAACAGGCGATTCTGCATATGCTCCGAACGGTATTGCTCAAAGAGCAATTCCTGGATATTGATACGGTCACTACCGGTGAAGAGGCGATTGCGGCATGTGAAAAGAAAATCTATCACTGCATCGTGCTGGACGTAATGCTTCCAGGCCGAAGCGGGCTGGAAGTCTGCCCTTTTCTGCGTCAAATTACAGATGCCCCTATTCTCTTTCTGACTGCGAAAACTACCGATTATGACAAGCTGACCGGCTTTGCGGTTGGAGGAGACGATTATGTCGTTAAACCCTTTAACCCGCTGGAGGTAGTCGCACGGATCAAATCCCTGCTGAGACGATATTTGCCCAGACAGACGGAAGCAGAGCAACCGCCGCAGGAAGGCATCTATGATTTTGGACGCTTTCAAGTCATTGAGCCAGCCGGTGAGCTTAGAGTAGAAGGTCAACCCGTGAACTGCCCAGCGCTGGTGTACCAGTTGCTACTGTTCTTTTGCAAACATCCCAATCGTATCTTTACCAAGTCTGAATTATATGAGCGGGTCTGGGGATCGGAGGCCATTCGTGATGATAACACCGTCATGGTGCATATTCACCGGATTCGTGAGCGTATTGAGGCAGATCCCTCCGCACCTGAATTATTGGTGAACGTACGCGGGCTAGGGTATAAGCTCATTCAGTCCGACATGGGGCCTGGGCGATGAGTGTAAGACGCAGATTGATGACGCGGTTCATTGGCTTGCTTGCGGGTACAGTGATTCTGATCTTGATCATAGGCGGAAGTATAGCTTACTGGGTCATTCAGCAGTTGAATGAGGCTAACCTTGTTGAAGATTTTGCTACTGTCGGGCTCGACCAGCTAATCAGTACAGCCGATATTTTGCCGGACGGCAGTGTTAAGTATGATCCCGGTCTGCTGAAGCGAATCGAAGAGAACAACGGCTGGCTGCAGATTCTCGATGAGCAGGGCCGTGTGCTGGATGCTTTTCATACTCCTCCTGATGTGCCGAATCACTATAAACCTGGAGAGCTCATATCCTATTGGCAAGGACAAAAGCCCTTTCCCTACGAGCTATATCTGCTTATCCGGGAACGACAAGGGATCAATTTCACCCTGCTGTATGGAGAGAACAACCAGGCCGTAACCATACTGGAGCAAGCATATAACGGGGGGCGTTATGCAAATAACAAGCTTGAACTGGCATCCGGGCAGCAGGACATCATCCGCGCGGCGGATGCCTATCTTCAGATTCTGGACGAACAGGGGCAGGAGATGGCTTCATTCAACAAGCCCGCAGCAGGGATTCCGGACAGCTACAGCATCCAGGATCTGATTCTGCGTACACGTTACCCCTCCCGGTATGGAATGACTGCAGTTACCAGCTATGATGAGCAGAACCATTCTACCTGGATGCTTAGTGTTCCACTTGGGAGCAAGCCGGCGGGGAGCAATGAGAACCCCTTCGGATTTATTTTTGGTCCAGCCCTGGCTGCACTTCTGGTATCTATTATCGGCTTGCTGATCCTGCTTGCTGTCTGGTATGCCAACCTGTTCGGTTATCCTATGCTCCATATGCTCCAATGGCTGCAGCGGCTGGAACGCGGACAATATGAGGAGCCGGCCGGCCCCCGCGGCAGGCCGCTTAGCCAGAAGAAGAACGGGAAATGGCGGCGGAAATATCGGGTATATACGGAAGTGTTACGTTCCATCCAGACGTTATCCGATACTCTGAAACAGGATAAAGAACTCCGCAGACAGACTGACTCTCTTCGCGAGGAATGGATTGCTGGAATCACCCATGATTTAAAGACACCCCTGTCCTCCATCCAGGGCTATGCACATATGCTGGAAGCAGAGAGATACGAGTGGGCTTCTAATGAAGTACGGGAATTCGCGGGCATTATGTTAGACAAGTCGATGTACATGGACAGGCTGGTAAGCGACCTGGCCATGACTTATCGTCTGCGCAGTGGCGGATACCAGCCCCCTGTTGAGCTAACGGATATCAATGCTCTGCTTCAGGATTTGGTAGAGCGTGCTGAACGTAACCCGGCTTATGGTGAGGGCCGCATTACGTTCCAGCCTGCCCCGGCTCAGGTACAGGGTTATGTACACATTCCCTCCTTTGAACGGATCGTTGATAATCTGACCGCCAATGCCCTGCTGCATAATCCGCCGGACGCGAAGCTGATTGTAAGTGTGCAGCCAGGTACGGAGGCAGGCGATTTCATCATTCAATTTGCCGATAATGGACGCGGAATGGATCAGGAGACAGTGTGGAAGCTGTTCGAACGTTACTATCGCGGCACAGATACAGCGGCACCCGATGTCGGCTCAGGCCTGGGTATGGCGGTAACCAAAGGCTTGATCGAGGCTATGAAAGGGCGAATTGAGGTTCGATCGAATCCCGAAGAGGGAACGAAGATAGGTTTGATATGGGATGCTCATTCAAGATTGCTCTAGAGCCTTGCGCAGATACGTCCCTGTTATAGAATGTTCAGCAGCGGCAAGCTGGGCAGGTGTGCCTTCGAATACGATTTGCCCACCCCGGTGTCCGCCTTCGGGACCCATGTCAATAATCCAGTCTGCACTCTTGATCACATCCAGATTATGCTCGATGACCAACACGGAGTTGACACTGTCGACGAGGCGGTTCATGATGTCCATCAGACCAGAGATATCGGACATATGCAGTCCGGTTGTCGGCTCGTCCATAACGTAGAGGCTACCCTCCTTGTGAAGCTCCTCAGCCAGCTTGATGCGTTGGCACTCACCGCCCGACAAGGTGCTCAAAGGCTGGCCCAGCGTTACGTACCCAAGTCCCACATCCTCCAGTGTCTGCAGCTTGCGGAGCAGCTCCTTCTTGCTGAAGAACTCCGAAGCCTCCCGCACGGTCATAGCCAGGACGTCGCTGATGGATTGTCCATTGAGTTTATAGGTCAATACTTCTTCGCTGAACCGCCTGCCCGCACACACTTCACAAGTCGTCCGTATGGGCTCGAGAAACGCCAGATCTGTGTAGATCATGCCTAGACCCTGACAGTTGGCACAGGCTCCCTTGGAATTGAAGCTGAACAGGGAAGCGCTGACCTCGTTGGCGGCTGCGAACAGCCGGCGGATGTCGTCCATTATTCCCGTGTAGGTAGCCGGATTAGAGCGGATGGATGTGCCTGCAGCCGACTGATCAATGACGATGGCATCCGGATGTGAGGACAGGAAAGCTCCGTTAATCAGCGTACTTTTACCTGAGCCGGCAACTCCCGTTACCACAGTCAGTACTCCAACAGGGATATCAACACTCACCTCCTTCAGATTGTGCAAGCTGGTGCAGGCTACGCTCATTCGTCCCTTTGGCACTCTGACAGATGTCTTCAAGGGCAGACTTTGCTTCAAGTACCGTCCTGTTAACGTATCCGCCTGGAGTAAGCCTGCAAAGTCACCATCATAGACGATTGTACCGCCACGGGTACCGGCATGAGGTCCTACATCAATAATATAATCAGCGATTTCCATCACTTCGCGGTCATGTTCAACAACAAGCACCGTATTCCCTTTGTCCCTGAGCTGGCGCAGCATGCCGTTCAGACGATGAACATCCCGCGGATGCAGCCCGACGCTTGGCTCGTCAAAAATATAGATCATATCGGTAAGACTGCTGCTCAGATGACGGACCATCTTAATGCGCTGCGACTCCCCTCCCGATAATGTTGTGGTCTGCCGGTCCAGACTGAGATACTCCAGCCCGATCGAGACCAGATGATTCAACCGGGTCAGGATTCCCTCCTTCATAGGCCCGGCAACGGGTTCCTGAATGGCTTCGATGATACAAATAAGCCCGCCAATCTCCATAGCCACACACTCAGCGATGTTGTATCCGTTAATCCGGCAGCCTAAGGCTTCTTGATTAAGCCGGCTCCCCTTACACAGGCTGCATTCGCTGTAGGACAAGAACCGGTCAATGGATTCGCGTTTGGCTTCGGACAGCTCGCTGCTGTCCCGCTTCAGATACAGGCGTGTGAGCTTGGGCAGCAGACCTTCGTAATCCGATTCGATGGCTCCGCCCTTGGTGTTGTACACGATCTTGCTCTCTTTGCCATGCAGGAGGACATCCATCTCTTCCTGTGTGTAGTCAGCGAGCCGCTTATCGTTGTCGAATAGTCCGGAATGGGAATATGTATTCCATAACCAGCCCCCCACTTTGAAAGCGGGGAACAGAATCGCGCCATCATTCAGCGACCTGGACCTGTCAAGCAGCTTCTCCACAGCGAACTGCACCACTTGTCCCACTCCCGAGCACTCCAGGCACATACCAGCCGGGTCGTTAAAGGAGAATACATGCGAATTGCCAATGAACGGTTTGCCGATTCTGGAGAACAGCAGCCGGAGCATAGCATTGATATCCGTGATCGTGCCAACCGTCGAACGGGAGTTGCCGCCGAGTCTTTTCTGATCGATAACAACGGCCGTAGACAAGTTCTCGATGAGATCGGCGTCTGGCTGACTATACCGGGGTAGCCGGTTGCGGATGTATGCAGAGAACGTCTCATTAAGCTGCCGCTGAGCTTCGACACTGATGGTGTCGAAGACCAGCGAAGATTTGCCCGAACCCGAGACGCCTGTGAAGATCGTGATTTTCCGTTTCGGAATGCGGACATTCACGTTTTTCAGGTTATTTTCTCTCGCGCCTTTAATGACGATATCATTAGCGTGCACCAGGCTCACCATCCCAATGGTATATAAGCTGAACAAGTCCGGAGGAGAAGCTTCGGGTATGAGCTAATTTTAAATTCAACCGTTCTTTGATATCCGCAAACAGCGGTTTTCCTTCTCCGAGAACCACAGGGTGAACGGATAATCTGAATTCATCCACAAGTCCTAATTGAATAAACGTTGTAATCAGGCTTGCTCCACCATATAACCAGATGTCTTTACCGGGTCTCTGTTTGATTTTGTTTACTTCTTCGAGAATATGGTCGTTTATATAAATAGCTTCATGCCCCTCCCCCTGCTGCGACCTGGAAAACACATATTTCTCTTTGCTATGAACTAGTGCCCAAAGTTCTTTGTCAGCATCCGAATCTTCATCCTTCAGAATGTATTGTCCAAATAGGTCATAGCTTTTTCTTCCATAAAATATGGTATCCACTTGATTCAAAAATTGAGTGAACTCCAGCTCAGGGTCCATAATGCACCAGTCCACTTCTCCATTTTTCCCTTCAATATAACCATCCAAAGTAACTGCCAAGTCTAAAATGATTCTTCTGCTCACGATTTATTGCTCCTTTCGTTGATTTAATATCATTATAAAGCTTAATCATGTCACCTTATGTCATATTTAAAACATCTGTTCTCCTTCTTTGAACGAAGAGTATGCTCCTACTAAGGCTTCAAAAAGAAAAACGCCTGGGATCCCAGGCGCCTTTCTTTGATAGTTAGTTGTGCTCGGTATACGCTTTGAAATTGTCCATGATCGCTTGCCAGCCTGCTTGCTGGAGCTCGACGGGGTTGGCGTTTTCCGCATCGAATGTTTGAATGATCTTCGTCTCATTCCCTTGATCGACGAACGTGATCTCCACTCTTCTTCCGTCTTCTATGGTGTAGCTGATCACTTCGTGCTGATTCACGACATCGTATACGCCGCCAAAATCAAAGCCCATGCTGCCGTCCTTCGCTTCCATCCGTGTCAGAAAGGTACCGCCGGCCTGCAGATTGTTCTCGGCTCTCGGCGCATGCCAGTCCTCGGACGCCTGATTCCACTTCGTGATGTGATCCGGCTCGGTCCAGTAGCGCCATACCTTCCCGATAGGGGCTTGAACCACGGCTTGTACAATTATTTTCGTCGGTTGATTCGCTTCCATTTCAATAGACACCTCTCTCATGATCTTCGTCGCTTGGTTACTTACCATTGTCTCCTAACTGTTTGTGCAATATCCCCTGAAGTATCACCTCAATGGCCCAGAAGAACCTCTCCTTGGAGGCAGTATCCCCCGAGAATAAATCAGTCTTCAGACTGTTCATCAACGGAAACCGTACCGGATCTGCTTCATTATAGTAGCTCTGGGCAGTTTCCATCAGTTCGTTTGCTCTCTTTGCCTTCTCCAAGGCAATGGAAGACACGTACAGGAGCAACAGGTCCGTTCCCCAAGCAGCAGACGTAGAGGTGATTCCTCCCTTCTGGAGGACAGTAAGTAAATACTCATTCAGACGAAAAGCATGATTCCCAATAGGAATCGTCTGTAGAGACAGCTCAGCTAATCCGGGTTGCTCGATAAGCAGCTCCGCATAAGCATGCAGTGCTTGAAATAACTGCTCCTTCCAGTTATCGTCCGTCAGCTCCGGCAGGTTCAACTCACCGAGACCAAGGTCAAGCACATAAGAACTCAATTCCTGCAAATTTTTGACGTAAACATACAGGGAGGAAGGTCCGGTGTCCAGTTGTTTGGCAACCTTCCTCATGCTCATACCGGAGGTCCCTTCCTGCTTCAGCAGCTCATAGGCGGTTTTGACAATTAGTTCATGACTGAGGGGTTCTTTGGCTGGCCGGTTGCGGCGGCTCACAATTTCTCGTTTAGGTTTCATCATACTTTTCTTATAACATGCCGGAAGACAATAGTAAATACACCCGCGGAAGATAACCTCATCCCAGCTGATCAGCCTGAACTTGGTAAGATTGTATCAGTTCAGCAAATTTTGGTGCCGCATTCTGTGAGAAGCTCAGGATGAGATTTTCGTTAGATACATATGCTTTCTCTGAGGCATACTGGAACATTTTCTCCTCATATTCTTCAATGGCCACTGATGTCTGCTTGTTCCTTACTATGGCAAGAGCCAGCTCCAGCGCATCCAGCATTGCAAGATTCACCCCTTCTCCGGCAAAAGGAGACATGACATGTGCAGCATCCCCGATCAACGTGACACCAGAGTTCCGTTCCCAGCGAAAGCCGACAGGCAGCATGTAAATCCGTCTGGGCACAACAGCATCTTCCGCATACCGGATATAATTCTTGAGCGGTTCACTCCAATCGTGAAACAGCTCAAGCAGCTTTGCCTTTATCTCCTGCGGGTTATCGCTGCGGATTTCGTCTAACCAGTCCCGCTCTACCTTGAAACTCGCATATACTTTGATCCGTCCGTTGCCGTTCAGCTGGCCCAGAATCCCTTTGTGATCATCCAGTGCAAACATCTTGCCACGTGCGTTGAATGCTGCCAGATCCGGGTGATCGGCTGCAATAACGTTAAGCTCCAGCATAGTCAGACCTGAATATTCCACATTTGTATCGGTAAGCAGAGGGCGAACGCGGGAAAAGGCGCCATCCGCACCAATGACAAGATCTGCCACAGCGATATGTCCATTCTCAAAATGAAGCTCCGTCTTACCCTCGCCCAGAGATACAACCTTCTCCAGTTTATACCCATATTGAATGGTAGACGGATCTAATTTGTTTAATAGCAAGTCACAAAGCACACCACGGTCAATCTCCGGGCGTCTCTGCCCTTCCGAGATCTCTTCATCGGCCACTTCATCCAGGTATATAGTCCCCGTCTTATCCATGAGCCGGAAGTCTTCGCCCTCAAACCTTGCTGCCTGCAGAAAAGCTTCATATAATCCGGCTTCCTTCAAAGCGAGTTGCCCGGATTCTTCATGGATATCTAAGGAGCCTCCGCGTTCATGGCTAAGGTCCTCATGTTCACGTTCGTAAATCGTCGAGGAAATACCATGCTGTTGCAGAATCAGGGCGAGCGTTAGCCCTCCTGGTCCACCCCCAATAATGGCGATCCGGCGTTGTTCGGTAGAATTAACAGTTGTCATGTGTAGACATCTCCTTCGTTTGAAAGTATTTTCTCAAGAATCTTGCTTCTTGCCTGCAAAAAACAAAGATAAAACCAATGCAATCACTGCAAAGCCCAAAGTAATCCAGAAGGTTGATCCGAAGGCATGACCTAATTGATCGGGTGAATGCTGTGCGGGAAGTCCCCTGATTTGTTTGGCCAGAAAAGCCATCGTGATGGTAACGCCGAAGCTGGACATGATTTGCTGTGCTGAAGTGGTTATGGGCGTAACACGGCTTATTAATTCCTTGGGAGCTGATCTGAGGACATGTGTATTAATCTGCATCATCGTTAATCCTTGCCCAAGCCCTGCAAAAGCAAAGCTGCAAATGATATATATAGAACTCGTATGTGCATCAATCTGCGTCAGTGCAAGTAAGGACCCGCAGAGAGACAGAATACCCATGATGGCTACCGGGCGAACACCGAAACGGTCAAATAACCGGCCACCTGCGTTAATCCCGACAGTAGATAACAGGGCTTGCGGGATCACATATAATCCAGCCTCAAGAGGAGTTAGCCCTCTCACTTGCTGTAAATACAGCGGGAACAAAAGGATACTTCCGAACAAAGCGATCTGATTCAGCCAGGCGACAGAAATGCCATGCACAAAGGTAGGCGAACGGAATACTCGTAGCTCCAACAGCGGATGCTTTTGCCGCAGCTCATTCCAGATAAAGATGGCCAGTATAACCAGGCCCAAGGCCAGAGGAGCTAACGTCCATAGATTGGACCACCCCTTCTCTCCTGCTTGATGTACGGCAAACACAATTGAAGTAAAGGCAATAGGAGCCAAAAGCGCACCGGTCACATCCAGCTTGTTATTGGCTTGTGCATCCGATGCAGGTAAGTACCTCCAGGCCATGAATAAAGCCAAGATGCCAACCGGTACGTTGATGAAAAAGATCCAGTGCCAATTGATGTACTCGATCAGCCAGCCCGATAATAAGGGGCCAAGAATAGGAGCAAGCAGCATCGGGATCCCGAGGATGCCCATGACCGATCCTCTTTTGTCCGGAGGAGCGACCATGAATACAGTGGCAATTCCGATGGGAGCCACCATGCCTCCGCCCAGACCTTGAATGATGCGGAAAATGATAAGCTGACTAGGAGTGGTCGCCATTGCACACAGAACAGAAGCGAGCACAAATAACACAATGCTGATCATGAACATCCGTTTGGGTGAGAAACGGTCAGAGAACCAGCCGGCTAACGGAATGACTGCCGATAAAGACAAGGTATACGCCGTAATGACCCACTGAATCGTACTAAGATTGGTATCGAAGGCACTAACTAATTTCGGAACAGCTACATTCATGATGGTGCTGTCTAATATCACCAGGAACATCCCTGAAGCAACAGCGAGAAGTACGGGCAGGATCTGTTTTAAGGAAAAGGCTGCTTGAACACTGCGGCTATCCTTTGTATCTGACATAAACGCTCTCCTCCTTTCCTTAAATAAGCGTATGAATTAGTTAAGCTGATACATTTATAACATAACGAACACTGTTCGTCAAGAACCATGTTCGTTATTGGTTATGCGCTTTTCTTAAAATAAAAGGGGTATCCCATAAGCCATGAAATGGCTGGGACACCCCCTTGTTTTGGAGTTGGATGGATGTTTGCGCTCGGTGAGGACGCTCCGCGAACAGACCGTTGTTACAATCGCTGTGCTCTCCAGATTTTTTTTATTCCCCTTAGCGGTGAAAATCCGGAGACCAAGGCGACCGCTGACGCTTTTCCACAATCGTTCCGTCCTCTCCGCTGTTTAAGCGGAAAATGTGCTACAATCCTTTTAAAATTCAAACAGAGAAGTTCTTTCCAAGTTTATTACACAGCTATCCTCTGCTTTAGAAATCCCATCCTTATGACTTTTTTTGTTTTCCCCCTGCTATACCTTTTCTGTTGTAGGAATATAAGGGATAAGTGTATTCAGTGCAACTAAAAACAATGAAAAGGGTGGACTTCCTCTTCTAAGTGTATTCTGTACAACTAAATTTGCCCGGATGGGCGAAAATTCAGATATAGAGGCATTTTAACTGCAGGAAATACAACTAAACGGAGACTTGGCGGCATATCAGACCAGTTAGTTGTACAAATTGCAATTAAGGAATGGAATCAACAGCATTCCTATCACAGCCTGAACGATCATAAGCAGCACCCCCTTCTTATTTCTATTCTCAGAATAGTATAAAGAAGGGAGTGCTGCTCCCGAAATCGTTTGTAATTATATCAAAATCGTATATTGTTTCATATTACAGGTCTTCCGGCTTTATAAATTTCACCTCGGGATAGCTGTCGTTTGGACCCTCAAGCAGTTGTCCCCCTTCTCCTTTCAACTGCTTATTAAAGAAATCGAGGACATATTGATTAACGAGGTCTGATCCTCGTTTACCATTAATGTCGCCTGTTATTCCAGTCAGCTTAATCAGCTCAGAATAGAATTGAAGGTCGGTGAAATTGAAGTGCTGGGTACCTTTGACATAAATCGCAAGCCCCCCTTGATTGATCACATTTTGCATAATGTGCAGCTCATCTGAAAGTTGTTTCGTTATTTCGTTATCCGGTTGGGTATCCTTCTTAAAATCTGCTAACCAGTCTTTAAAGCTTCCCGATCTTATGAACATAAAAGGCTTCTTTAGATCATCTCTATTGTCTACTTCGATTAGCGACCCGTCCATATTGACCCCGGCCTTGATTCTAGGATCTAGATAAGTAGTATTAAACGCTGTTGCCCCCCCGAAAGAATGCCCCATTACGCCTAGATGATTTAGATCAATTTTTCCTTTAAATTGACTTTCGATTGCACCTGAATTTAGCTTATCCACTTGATTGATTACAAACTCCACATCTTTCGTCCATATCTTACCGATTCTTCTGCGATCTTCTACGGTAGTCGTCTTGGTTGTATAGTCCGTTACACGGCCATCCGGAAAAATGGTAGCAAAGGTGCTATACGTATGATCGATGGTAACTACTATAAACCCGTGACTGGCGAGATTCTCGGCCTGTGAAGCATGTAGAACCCGACTGGTTCCCATACCGTGAGATAGCAGTACCACAGGATAAGGACTTGTAGAAGGCAATATTTCTACATTTTCATAAGAGTTGGTTTTACTATACTTCCAGTAATCGAATACAAAGTCTGGCAGGTTTAATGAATTAGAATAGGTCTGGATATACTTTTTGAACATTTCTTTATCTTTTGGAAAAAGAGCTTCACTCTTCTTGTTACTGCTATTTGCAGTAGGGTACCACACTTGAACCATTAGTTCCCTCTTATCGCCTGGATCTTCCGTTAAGATTTCATCTCTGTTCTGATCCGTAAAATGAAAGGTTTGAGTCCCCACTTTCTCAGGGCCTTCAAGCTTCGGCAAATGAAAGACGGGCAAGTATACAGACAGGGCGGTAGATATAACAAGCAGAATGACGATGATGGAAGATGAACTATATTTCAACAGCTTCCCTGCTTTTATATTCCCTATATTCCCTATCTTACCTAAATGCCTGAGTATAACGATGAGTATGAGCAGCGCCGTCATGATATATACCAAAAGTAACTGCCACCTGTATCCCTCTACCGATAATTGAACTGCCAATATAATGCTGCTTCCTATCCCCAAAGCCAGTCCTGTTGTCTTTACACCTCTTCTGATAAACAATAGATCTGCGAGCAGCGCGAAACAGGATAGAACTAAAAGTATCTCAAATAATCTCATTTGACTCCCTCTCTTTCTACTTCTTCTTTTGCTAAGATGTAAGCTTAACCAATGAAAGTGTATTCCCCGTGACGTCAATATGAACTGAATATGAACGGACAAAAGAAATGAAACAAAAGCTAAAAACCCTCAGGACGCTAGGATAGCGTTCCTGAGGGTTCATCCATTGTACAATGTCTAATGAGCCATTATAAGGGAGGCTGCACCATTAACAGCTTCCCAAGCCGGATCACCGTTTGCTCATACCACTCTGGATGCTGCCGGATATGCTCACTGCTCCGTTCATTGCCGCTTGCCTCGAACACAGCCGCTTTGTCTGTCTTGCCGGTATCGAGCTCGAAGCGAACCGTATGTTTCCCGTTCGGGAGCTCCGGCAGGAATACATACTGATTTCGGTTATGATCGTTGTAATGGGTGAACCGGTCGATAATAAAGGGTTCCCCTCCATCCACCGACACCTTCAATCTGCCAGAATCCGGCCCCCCGATATCGAATAACCCGATACGGGTTCCTTCGAACTGAACCGTGACCGCCTCTCCAGGATCGGCCGCCTGCCATAGGCCCGGGAACAACCAATTGTACTCACGTACTACAGCAGATTCCTCGGGCGTCAGGTAAGACCATCCTGCAGTGAAATGAGTGTTAGGAAGACTATCCAGTGACAGCATGGTCGCGTACTCCCAAGGATTAGCCGGAACCAACGGATGCCGGGGCAAGTGATGTACTTGCCTTCCCGGATGACTTCTGAGTTCGCGCATGATCTCAAATGACCGGGTGATCGTATCCGTGTAAATCTGGTGTCCTTCGGGAATGGTCGGATGGATCGAATCATGTGTGAAAATAACAACTCCGGGAACGGATAGGTCCTCCCTTGAGGTGAACACGAGTTTCCCCTCAGATACCAGGCGGCTGACCTCTACGCCCAGGTGAATTGAAGGAATACCATAATAGTCAGCCACTTCCTCTTGCATGATAGCCCCTTTCTGGTATTCCCCGGACTGGAATACGGCCACATCCCGCTCCTTCAGCGTATACACGAACAGGATATCGGTAAACCGGCTCCGCTTACGGATCTGGCGGACAATTCCTTCGATCCGCGCCTTGGATTCGGGATCTCCGCCATCGTTGCCGGCAAATTCAACAAATACCAGATCAGGCCGGTGACGCAGTACATCGGTCTCCATCCGGGCACAGCCCAGATCCGACCCTGTCCCGTTAATGCCTGCATTCACCGCGCGGATATCCGCCTTAGGATACTGCTCACGAAGCCAATCCGCCGTCATGACCCTGTAGCCTTCAGAACGCGTATTGCTGCCGCCAAAATATACGATGGTGATGGTATCGCCATTTTCCAATTTATGAATGACATTGGGGAGCCCTCTACGAGGGTATAATTCCTTCATCGTGACTTCACCTTGCCTCATTTATTGATTTTAGGAGCAAACCATTTTACAGCAAACACTTCAAAATAAGGTGAACCATACGTTCTGCTGAAATTCATCCGGACGCGGGTGACATGTTTCGCATCCACCTGATGTTTATTCAACGTGAGATAATTCCCGCGTGTCAGGATTGTCCTCTCGGTTCCGTCTTCTAGAGTCAAGGTCAGCTCATAATCTTGCACAAGGGACTCGATCGGGTCGTTGAAATGCTCTAAATCGAGCTGTGAATTGAACACAAGATGGATTTCCTCTACATTTTTGGGGCCGTCAAAACAGAATTCCAGCCATTCCTGTCCTTCTGTACGCTCCGAAATCCAGCCGTTCGGCAGGCCATAAGGTCTGGAGAAGCCGTTGACAACATTCTCGGGAGTATACATACTCTGGGCCGGCAGCAGATCCTTGAAGCAAATGCTCTTATTGATTTTTTTCAGCCTGGACGGCTCTTCCGGACGATATTGGAAGCTGACCGCTCCGGTCAGTTTCTCTTCATTGCCGTATACGGCAAGACTACCCGGACCCTCCAATACGATGTAGATTTTGTCGTCAGCCGGTGTCTTGCAGTCCAAGTCCAGCGTAATCCAGTCGTCATGACCGGCTGCAATCTCCAAGCGGTAATCGTTCAATCCGCTGGAGGGAATGTAGTTTTCCTTCCGTTCTCCGCCAAACAGCTTGACATGCAAGGGTTCCGGATGTCCGGACCTGTTTTTAATTTTGACCCGTACACTTTCCGCCACGGCTGTCTGAATCGGCAAGACCAGGCATAACCCGTTCTCCAGGGAGAGCTCTTCGGTTGGAAGGGGATTGTCATAGCTGCGCTGAGACGAGGCACGAATCGTTAATCCCTCAGTGAAGTAAGGACTTAGTTCCTCTTGAAGCCCTACAATCGTCTGGCCGTCCCGAAGCAGCAGCGCCTGCAGCTCCTCCATATGAGATTCGACGATGGCTGCAGGGTCGGCCTCATATTTCACGCATAACGAAGCAGCCGTTCCAACCGCCTGCCCCATACAACCGCAGGTGGCCATGACCCTTGTAGATCCGAAAGCCACATGGGTAGCGCTTATATTGCGTCCGGCAAACATGAGATTAGGAATATTGCTTGAATATAAACTGCGGAAAGGGATATTGTACAATCCGGGCACGAAATTCCATGCCGTAGCCGGTCCCTCATCGTAGACACCCTTATTCGCATGTAAATCCATATACCATCCACCGACGGAGACAGCATCTTCGAAATGCGGCTTTGCTGTAAGATCGTTCTGGGACAACATGTGGTCCCCTATGAACCGCCGTGACTCACGCTTTCCCGGAATCGGACATACATAATCCAAAATGAGATGGTCTACATCGTCAAATTCGCCGCTATTTTTGATATAATCCCAAATCCCATACACCAATTTCCGCAGTTCCAAGGCGATGTCCTCATTATTCTTGATCGTATCCAGATGTCCGCCGTATTCCAGCCACCATAATCCGCCAAGTCCGTTGATTCTTCGGGGTAAAGCCCGATGGTTTAAGCCTTGTCTGATACTGTCGAAAAAAGCCAGCTTCGTAATGTCATAGGCAAAGTCAGGCCTTGTGTATGGAACGGGATATTCTACACCACGGGCTTGAAACAGGATCGTATCGCCCATGGTGTAATGATCCGCCGCTTCAGGAGCCAATTCTTCGTTGTATTCATGCTTCGCTTCTCTTCCCCGGCGGAAGTGCGCACCTGCCTGATATCCGACCACTCCATCACCGGAGCAATCGATGAAGGTTCGGCTTTCGAACCGGAATTTTCTTTCGGAAGCTAACTGAAGACCCTCCACCCACTTAATCCTGCCGTTCTCCATGCCCGTATCATGCACGCATGTATTCAGAAATAGCGAAAGGTTAGGCTCCGCATAAACCATGTCGAGCAAGACCATATCCGAAAGCGACAGCATCAGCTTCTTGTTGTATAACGGGTTATAGTGAAAAATCTTCAGCTTGAGCTCTTCCACCAATCCGCCCTCGCGTGCATAATAGGATGGACTGTTTCCGAGATATGCTGACCCGTTGATATGAACCCTGACCTCGCTGCTCGCATTTCCTCCAAGAACCGGCCGGTCATTAATAAGTGAGACCTGCAGCCCTTGGCGTGCGGCAGCAATGGCAGCGCATATTCCGGCAATCCCTCCGCCTACGACGGTTACATCTGCTTTAATAAGCTCCATTTTGATAACCTCCATGAGTAGATCCTTCTATCATGGTAAGCCATCTGATGCCCTTTTTTTTATAGGATTTCGAGAGAAATTTATATATTCTTTGCAGCCTTATTTGGATGCATACCGTGTCATTTTGATCCGGTATTGCTTAGGCGTAACACCTGTGTACTCTTTGAATAATTTGCAGAAATAACCTTCGTTCACAATTCCCACTTCCTCACACAATTCCAATAAAGAGTAATCCTGAATATTTAAGAGCTCAAGAGCTAATTGAATTTTTTTACGGTTGATGTAGCTGATAACGCCCTCGTTCATTGTTTTTTTGAACAAGCTGCTGAAATACGATGGAGCCAGATTCACTTCCTCGGCAATAGCCTCCAGCGTTATTCTCTGTTTCAGGTTGTGCTCTATATACCGCAGTGCACTCATAATTTCTATACGATGTAAAAGTTGGCCGGCGTGTACATATTCGAAGGTGAAGTCGCCAATATAGGCAAGCTGCTCCCCAAAGGTCATGAATTTTATGGGAAGCTCCGACACATCCGTGGTCACCGCGTTCCGGGATTTAAATTTCGCAGTAATGTCTCTGTATAAGTCTTGGAGCATAGGTGCCATGACGGACCTATGAATTTTATAATTCGTCACCCATTGGTTTAGCTCAGAGAGTTCTTTCTCCAGCTCTTCCTTGGATACTTTTCGTTGCACCCATTTGAGGAAGTCATCCAGCTTCAGCTGAAAGTCCTCTTGTTTGTCGTTATGATAATGTAAGCGATGCATGGGCGTTGTGACGGTTCTCTCTTCATGATAATAGAAATCTTCACTCACGCTATTAGCTTCCATGTAAGCTTGTTTGATGGATTCCCAGCCCCGGTGCGGGCCACCAAAAGCGACGGATACCCTTTGATTCAAGTATTGCTGTAAGTGGGAGATGATTTGACTCCCCAATGAATGGCAAGCATATTCTGTGTCCATATCGCTGCGATGATTCTCCCAGGACAGAAAGCCGATAAAACGATTATCGGATAGATCCGCAGCTACGCCTCTGCCTCCATTCACCACCGTTTCTTCGATGATATTCGTAATCGCATATTTCAAGATGTTTTGATCTGAAGCTGAATAATCGTTCCGGAAACTCTCATACCGGTTCATTTCCACAATGAAGCAGCAATAGCTCGCTTGAAAGAAATGGAATTGCATGCGATTGGCAAAATCCGATGCCCGGTGAGTTGGAATCTCCCCGCGGATAAGCTCATTAAAAAACTGCTTGCGGACTCTATATTTATTCTCAAGCACGGATATGTGTAACGATTGAAATTCCGCTTCTTTGGTCTTCATTTCATTTAAAATCCCCGCTGCCTTAGCAAGAGCGCGATCCAAATCCGCCTCCCTGAGCGGAACCTTAACAATGTACTCCAATACGTTGGCCTGAATGGCCCGCTGCGCGTATTCAAAGGATGAATAGGCGGTCAAAAGAATGTACTGCGTATGAGGAAGCTTAGGCTTTAGCTGCTCAATCATGGAAATTCCATCCATTCGCGGCATAACGATATCAGAGATTACGATATCCGGCTTAAGCTTTACGATCTCCTCTACCCCTTCCACCCCATTATTCGCTTTTCCCACTAAACGGAATCGTTTATCCCTATGGGAGAGCTCTTCAAAAAACAATTCCAATCGCTGTATGATTAGATCTTCATCGTCAACAATGAAGCAGGTGTAGTCTCTCACCATCATGCATCTCCTTTAAACAAGGCTGCCGGGAATAAGGCGCGGACACGGGTTGTTTCATTAGGTATGCTTATGATCTGGAGACCGAACTGCTCTCCGTAGTGAAGTCTTATCCGGTCATGAATATTGTTTAACCCGATTCTTTTCCGCTTCACTTCCGCATCACCCGGTTCTGAAACCAGAATATGCTTTAGCGTATCCGCTGGAATGCCTTCCCCTTGGTCAATTACTTCTATAATGACGATGCCGCCCTCTCTGTACGCATGAATAGTAATAGGGCCTTCGATTCCCCCTCCGTTATAACCATGGAAGATACTGTTCTCTACAAGGGGCTGCAGCAGCATTCTAAAAACAGGAAAATCCATTAACCCTGCTTCGATATCTTCAATCAAGTGGAAGCTTCGGTTATAACGGATGTTCTGGATCGCGATATAGTCCGCTACATTTTGCAATTCCTGACGCAGAGAGACCTTCTCCGCAGCATCGGCGATCCCATATTCCAGTATTGAAATGAGCGATTCGATGACCACATCTACTTTCTCTATTCGTCCGAGCCGGATGACATTGCTGATTGAACCCAGCGTATTATACAGAAAATGAGGGTTTATTTGAGATTGAAGCACTTGGATTTCCAGCTTCCGCTCCAGTTCATGATGAAGCTCCGCTCCCCGGATCAGCTCCACAATCTGCTGCAGCATACGGTCAAATGCCTTGGAGAGATCTCCAAACTCATCGTTCCGGTTAATTGATACTGGAGTGGTAAGAATGCCTTGCTCCACCCGCTTCATCTTTGTTTTGAGTGCGTAGAGAGGGGTCCTTATATATTTGGCTATCAACAAAGAAATGAATAGACTTAACACAAAGCCGGCAGCCAGAAGCTCGATATAATAGGTTTCCAGCCGGGACAACGCAGCTTTCAAGCGTGATTCATCGTTGATCGAGATCAGCGTCCAGTTGAATTTCTCTGTCGGTTTCTTGAGAAGGGAGACGGGCAGGCCCTCCTTGGTATGCAGTTGAAGACTGGTTTCCGGGGTATCCAGAATTTGTTCCGCTGACGTTTCACCGATGGAGAAGGTATGATCCAGAATACTTATGGGGCCTTTATTTTCCGAGAATCCGGCGATGATTTTTCCCGATGCGGTGAGCAGAGCCAGATTCATTTGTTCTTGTGTATTAATCTTGAACAAGGTTTCTTCAATGGCATTGAGATCCAGATCTACCGCAATGGCCATAGGAAACGGAGCGCTGTTCAGATACCGGACCATCGTAACGGTCCATCCGGAATATTTGGATTTGTAAGGATCACTGACAAAGGTAATCCTTCTGTTCTTGTCAGCCGCGTCAAACAATGGCTCTCTTTCAGCTAAAGATTCATCGAATATCCGGGTAGGCGCACTTCCGCCTAGAATGGATAAATCGCTTTTGATCAGATAAATATTACTGACGTAATTACTGTTGAGCTCATACAGCTCTCGTAATTGCTTCTTAATCACATCCAGATTGCCAATGTTGGCTTTCACCGATGATTCCACCGAGAACAGGATCGTCTGGAAGGAGGAGAAATTAACGGTGAAATACTGATCTACCTTGTCAAGTATCTGGTTGGTGTAATACAGGTCAGAGGTTCTTATTTCCTTTTGGACATAGCGGTAAGACAGCTGGCTGATCAAGATAATGCAGCTTAATACAAAGGCAAACACGATCAAAAATAATTTAAAAGGCAAGCTGATTCTTCTTCGCATTGATCCTCTTCCTTCTAAAGCTGTATTGAACAAATCATAGCATATGACAATAAAGAGAGGGGCTAATTATAGCCGCTCTCTTCGTTTGATTTACTTGATTAAGCCCGCTTCTGTAAATTGCTTGATGACTGTGTCCGTATACTTCTGCATGTCAAACTTGGTCTCCAGCGTATGGAGGAAATTGTCCCAGTTGTCCAGAGGATCTTTGCCGGTCATAAATTTGACCAGGCTTTCATTAATGAAACGTTGGCGGTCTGTTGCCAATGTATCGTTCGGGTCCTCGGTCAATAAATTCCCGGGCAACGTAGCCGCCACGTATTGCTGATTGTTCTTAAAGGCCTCTGCCGTCTTAGGGTTCTGGAAGCTGAAGTACTCAGCATCATCGCCATGACGCGGCATTCTGTAATGATCGACCCATAGATATTTTTCTTTCATTTCCTTCGATAATTCAGAGGTTTTATTCTTGATCTTACCGTCCACAACATCCCAATGAATCCCTTTAATTCCGTAGGCGAAGTTCGGATAGGCTTCCTCGTCTGTAAAGAGATAATTCAGCATGGCCAAGATCCGGATGATTTTGTCCTTGTCCGCTTTTTTGGAGATGGCCCATGAATTGCCCTGGAACGATTTTCTCTCTACAATTTGATCACCATAAGGACCAGTCATTGGAGGAATGACGATCCATTCCGGGACTTCTCCGCTGATTTCTTTCATTTTCTGCTGATAATCCGGCTCCAGCCTGCGGGCATCTCTGATCATGAAGCCGACTTTGCCCTTAAATAACTTTTGGTCCAGCAATTCGGGAGTATTCATCGTCACCCAATCTGGATCTACCACTTTGGCCTCCATCATTTTATGAATATAAGCGAGCGCTTCTTTCATTTTGGGGTCGGTAAACAGGAACACCGGCTGATTGTCCTTCACATCAATGGCCGAGGGAGGATTGACGCCGAACATCCACATCAAGCTATCGAAGCCGTAGGTTTGCAGATTGCCTTCTTTGTTCATACCGCCGATGAATCCGTACGTATCGTTCTTGCCATTACCATCCGGGTCTTTCTCTGTAAAGGCTTTCATAACTTCAAATAACTCGTCAGGGGTCGTTGGTACTTCCATATTCAGCTTTTTCAGCCAATCATTGCGGATAAAGAAGCTGCGGCTGATCCCGTTTACATTATCATAACCTGGAACGCCGATGGTTTTGCCTTGATAGGACATCGCCTCCCAGGAGTCGTCACTGAATCGTTTCTGTAATGCTGGAAATTGATCCAGATACGGTGTCAAATCGGCAAGGACGCCTTGATCATAGTATTGCGCGAGATCCGCCCGGCTTTTCAAGAAGATCAAATCTGGAATATCTCCGCCGGCAATCAGCGTATTTAATTTAGTCGTTGCTTGCCCGGATTGCGGAATCATCATTTCCAGGTCGATATTTACGGCTTCCTCCAGCATTTGGCGCTGGATATCTTCTTCACGGGGAGGAATCGGAGCAGCAGCGTTGAAGGTGCCTTGGTTAAACATCGAGATTTTTAATTTGGTTTTGAAGGGATTCGATGGGTCTTGTGAATTACCTGGAGCTGCCGATGTATCCTCTTTTTGTTCCCCACATCCAGACAACATCGTTCCCATACCGACCATTGCTGCCAGAATAGCCAATGAAATCGCTTTACGTTGCATAATGACCTCTCCTTTGCTTCTATATTATCACGGTTTCCCCGTAACAACTCAGGTTGAAATGCTTTTTAACCTTTGACCGACCCCAGGAGTACACCTTTGGTGAAATGCTTTTGCATAAAGGGGTAGACGATTAAGATCGGAACGGTAGTCACGACAACGGCAGCCATTTGCACAGCGAATGTACTAACCGTTCCGGAGTTGGCAAGCGAATCAGCGCTTTGGGTTGCGACATTAAGCAGGATGTTGCGCAAGATCACTTGCAGCGGCATTAAGCTGGAATCATTGATATAGACAATAGCATCGAAATAACTGTTCCAGTGACCGACTGCGTAGAATAAGGAAATGGTAGAGAGAACGGGCAAGGACAGGGGTAAAATGATCCGCCATAACGATTGAAGCTCACTGGCACCGTCTACCCTCGCTGATTCCTCGATTTCTGCGGGTAATTGCTCGAAAAATCCTTTGATAATGACCAGATTAAAGGCACTAATGAGCTGTGGAATGATTAGTACCCACGGACTGTTCAGCAATCCCAGCGAGCGGACTAATAAATAAGTCGGAATTAATCCTCCCCCAAACATCATGGTGAAGACAATGAATAGCAGGAATGGGCTTCGCCCCGGTAAATATTTTTTGGATAACGGGTAAGCCGCTATTACCGTAAAAAACACATTCAGCAAAGTGCCTACAATCGTTCGGAACAAGGTAATTTTATACGCCTGCCCGATGCCATGAGATATGAATACTTCTTTATAGGCCAGAAAGGTAAAGGTCTCTGGAATA
This sequence comes from Paenibacillus sp. FSL H8-0122, assembly GCF_038005345.1. NCBI lineage: Bacteria > Bacillati > Bacillota > Bacilli > Caryophanales > Paenibacillaceae > Paenibacillus > Paenibacillus sp. FSL H8-0122. The sequence continues at coordinate 2,774,670 of NZ_JBBOTB010000001.1, forward strand.
ATAACAATGCCTCTTCTTAACACTTCCGATTCCGGGGTCACTGAGACCGCAACCACATACAGAAAAGGGAGTAAGCACAGCAGGGATAGCAGAATCAGAATAAAATAAACGATGGCTTGCCAGACTTTTTCCCCGATTGTCAAATGGATCATTTAGATCACCCCCTCACCAGATTTGCCCGTCGAATTTTTTTGCGAGCTTATTCGCTGCCAACACCAGACCAAATCCGATAACAGCTTTGAACAATCCCACAGCGGTAGCGAGCCCGATCTTAAGCCGCTCAAGCCCTTCACGGTATACCCATGTGTCGATAATGTCGATCTTCTCCTGATTAAAGGTGTTGGCGAACATAAATATCTGGTCAAAGCCTGCATCCAGAATATGGCTTAATTTAAGGATCAGCATCAGAATCATGACTCCGCGAATACCGGGAAGTGTGACATGCCATAACTGCCTCAGCTTGGAGGCGCCATCCATCCGTGCCGCTTCATATAGACTGGGATCGATTCCTGCTAATGCCGCAAGGTACAATATCGCTCCCCAGCCAATATCCTTCCATATTTCAGATAAGATGATCAGCAGTCTGCCCCAGGCAGGCTCCGTTAGAAATGAGATAGGTTCAACACCGAAATCCTTCATAATCATGTTAATCAGACCATCGCCTGGGGCTAATAATGCCACCATCATTCCATACACAATGACCCATGACAGAAAATGGGGCAAATACGTGATCGTCTGTACGATTTTCTTAAACCATTGGGTATACACTTCATTGAGCAGCAGAGCAAGCAGGACCGGAGCAGTGAAGCCGAACAATAGCTTATACAACGAGATGATAATCGTATTTCTCATGATGTCCCAGAAATAAACGCCGTTCATAAAATCTGTGAAGTTTCTAAATCCCACCCATGGGCTATCCCATAGGCCTAAAGCAAGGTTATAGTTTTTAAACGCAATCACGATTCCCGCCATAGGAATGTATTTGAATACGGCAAAGTACACTAATGCCGGGAACAAGAGCGCGTACATCACTCTATACTTTTTTATCGTTCTTATCCATGACTTCCGCTGTCTGGGGAGGGGAATGGCGTCCGCTGCCGATTTTGCTTGCATCTCATCACCTCGTCTTTGTTTATAGGGGTATAATAGCATTCCCCTGCCCGGGTGAATTTCTGTGATTTCAAGAATTTCTTATAAGATATTAATCTGAATTGTGAATGGAGGCTTTACGAAAAAAACCTCAGGACGCTGAGATCGCGTTCCTGAGGGTTCATCCATTTATATTATTTCAGGCTAAACCGCGCCGAAATCTTTTAATAAATTCTCTACAACAAGCTCCATTCTGTTAGCTTCTATCCTTAGATTATCCGTTGTGATCTTTAACACACACCTTTTTATAATTTTAGTTAAGGATAACATCGGGTCTTGGAGGATGGGGGGGTAGAGAACTCTTTAAATTAACTTTTCACAAATGAATGATCAAATGGAATCCACATTAGGCCGGGCCGTTTCTTGCTCCTCCAGCAGCCGCTTCAGCTTTTGGCGTTGGCGCTTTTCCCGTTGACGGCGCTCTTTGTCCTCCTCCTTGAGCGCTTTAAGCAGGGAGAAGCACATGCCGATTAGGACAATGGCAAAAGGCAGCGCAGCTACAATGGAAGCGGTCTGAAGGCCGCCCAGTCCGCCGCTAATCAGCAGCACAACAGCGATCGAGGATTGGAGAATGCCCCAGGTTAGTTTGACTCTTGCGCTGGGATTCAGCTTGCCGTCTGACGTCAGCATGCCCAGTACAAAGGTAGCCGAATCGGCTGATGTAATGAAGAAGATCATAATCAGGATCGTAGCTATTAACGATACTATGGTGCCTAAGGGCAATTGCTCCAGCATGACGAACAGGGCAGTGGTCGTGTCTCCTTTAACGGCTTCAGCCAGCTGGACACCATCGAAGAGCTCCATTTGCATTCCCGTTCCGCCAAATACCGAAAACCAGATAAAACCGAACAGACTCGGTATAATCAGCACACAAATGACAAATTCCTTGATTGTTCTTCCTTTGGATACCCTCGCAATGAATGTTCCGACAAAGGGTGCCCAGGCAATCCACCAGGCCCAATAGAATAAGGTCCACGCCCCGACCCAGGTTCCCTTGGAGAATGGCGTTAACCTCAAGCTCATATTGACGATGTTTTGCAGATAACTGCCTAATGTAGTTGTAAAGGTATCAAAGATAAACGAGGTCGGACCCGTTATCCATACGAACAGCATCAAAAGAACGGCGATCACTAGGTTGGTGTTGCTGAGAATTTTGATTCCCTTGTCCAGACCGCTGGTAGCGGAGATGAGGAACAGCACGGTCACTACCGCAATAATTGCAATCTGAGCGGCTACGGTGTTCGGAAGTCCGAATAAATAATGCAGACCTCCGTTAATCTGCAGAGCCCCGAGACCCAGCGAAGTCGCTACTCCAAAAATGGTGGCAATCACCGCCAAAATATCGATGGCCTTGCCCAGCCAGCCGGATACCAGCCGCTCCCCGAGTAGAGGGATAAAAGCGGAGCTGATCAAGCCTTTGTACCCTTTGCGGAACTGGAAATAAGCAAGCGTCAAGCCGATGACGGCATAGATGGCCCATGGGTGCAGTCCCCAATGGAAAAAAGAATACCGCATGGAGATCCGTGCTGCTTCTGTCGTCCCTCCTGTTACGCCCTCCGGCGGAGATAAATAATGGGACAGCGGTTCAGCGACACCCCAGTAGACCAGCCCGATCCCCATTCCTGCGCTGAATAGCATCGACAGCCAGGATATCGTGGAATATTCCGGTTCGTCGTCATCGTCTCCCAGCCGGATACTGCCGAATCTGCTGAAGGCTAAATAGAAGGTGAAGATCAGGAAGAACAAAGTAGCCAGCAAATAGAACCAGCCGAAATTATGGATGGAGAAATTGTACGCAGCATTAGCTGTAGCTGCCATCTGATCAGGCGCTATAGCTCCCCATATTGCAAAAATGGCTACGATGGTAATTGAGATGATAAAAACCATAAATGAACCTCCATGAGTAGTGTATGTATACAATAATAAACAAAAAAAGCCTCAGGAACGCATGGAAGGCTTCCTGAGGGTCCATCCATTGTACTTTTCTGTCAGGGTCCTGCTCAGTTCTGTCTATTCTCCACCGATTTCATCCGGTTCTGGTCGTCAGGCAGCCGGTCATGACTGAATTCCTGGCCTGCTTCTACTTCCCCGTCTTCGGATACAGCCCGGGCAAAGTTAGTGAACTGTCTTTTCTCCTCGTCCTGCTCATGTTTACGCTTCAAAAGCTCCTTCGGGTCCTGAGTTGTCATTATGCTAACCTCCTGAGAAATCTAATCATGCTGTTTATCTGCACTATATAAGTTTTTCCATACCATCGGGGTGCTTATGCATGAAGCTCACCACTAATGCATTTATAGATGCCGGAAAAACAAAACACACCGCCAGGTGCCTTAGCGATGTGTTTTGTTTTGTACAGCTACCCTATTGACTTACCTGCGAGCCTGCGATAATCGGCTTCACGAATACCGATTCGAATTCCTCGGCCAGCATATCCATCAGGATTGCATCATATTTCACGCCTCCGATAATGCGGGCCTGTCTTCTCCGGCCAATCTCTTTGAATCCGACCTTCTTATAGCATTGAATGGCCCTTTCATTGAAGGCGAACGTCCCCAGCATAATATTGTTCAGATTCAGCAGATTGAATCCGTAATCAAGCAGCAGTCTCATGGCATCAGAGCCGAATCCTTTGCCCCAAAACTCCTTATCGCCGATAAAAATTCCTGCCTTGGCATTCCGGTCGACCAGATTGACATCGAACAGCAGGCACCGTCCGATGGCCATGTCACTCTCCAGGTCCACAATGCTGAACATATGTGCTCCAGACTTGAGAGCATGCTCTATTCCTTCACGCTCCTTGTCCAGAGACGTTAGGATATAAGCTTCATTTCCAAGCGGCGCTGTCACCTCCAGATCATTGAACCAGCGGGTCCAGGCTTCTGCATCGTCTGGAGCTACCGTGCTTAAGTAACACTTCGCTCCGGTTAATTTCTTATAATATTTCATGGATGCACTCCTTTTAGATTATTCTCCACCTTCACTAATACGCCATCCCTATTCTCATAGACTCTGCTTTCATTTTTTTCGATCTTGCTCATGATCTCTTGTTCCAGGTTAATCCCCAGAATCTCCGCTAGTCCAATCAGGTAGATGGCAACGTCCGCTAATTCTTCGCCGAGGTCGTCTTTCTTCTTCTGGTAAGCTTCGCAGGCTTCTGACAGTTCGCCGTGAGTCAGGCAGAACTCCTGATAAATATCTGTGACATTGAACCCCTTCTCGACCTTATTCTGATACACTCTCTTCTGGAGTTGTACTAAATCAATCATTGTATTCTCTCCTATCCCGTAATTTATTGATTCAACCCTAGATGCTTGCGTAAGTGCACTAAGGACAAGGGCTTTATTCTCTGGGCTTCGGCAATATTCTCATACAGAAGATGGCTTTTGCCTGCCTGCGCAAACGACTCACGTAAGGCTGCGATCCTTCCTTTTTTGAGATCAAGGAACTGGAAGTCCACCTGCTTCAGATGCTTCATTGCGGTCAAAGGCTCTAACTCCTTAGCGGTCACGGCTGCTGAAATCTCTCTTAGCTGTAACATTTCAAGCTGCGTTGCGGTCCATAAAGGGTCAATATCCTCCAGGGATTTCATCTGATCGAGTTCAAGCTGTATGAGACCCGGCATATTCGAAAAGTCACACAAAGCCTCTAGCTTCGGCAAGGATAAGTGCAGGTATGTAAGATTGCTCATGGACTCCAGGGCATCCACCTTCGTTAAGTTGCGGATAGCCGCCAGACTCAGCATGGGGACGGTAACGTCTGCAAGAGCATCCAATGACCCTTTCAAAATGGAGTCGTGAATGAAGAGGCACAGCAGCTTCGGTAACCGGCGGACAAATTCCAGCTCATGAATCGTAGTCCGCAAGATTAAAGTATCCAGGCTGGAAGCTTCGCCAATCGGCGTTAAGTCATGAAATTTCCCATGGACAGAGAGATATTGCAGCTGCTTGAGTCTTGCGAGGAAGCATAGGTCCACCGGCTTTTTGGCCGTAATGGATAGATACTGCAACCGCTCCAGCGTTCCGAGAACACTCAGATCAATGCTATGATTCAGGTTGAGCTGCAAGGCCGTAATGTGCTGTAACTCCGCAATCGTCTGCAGCAATTCCTTGGTATATCGTCCGTTCTTGTCCGCTTGGCTAATCGACAAGACCAGATCCGGGCGTTCGGCAAACACATGCTGATCTAATTCCTGCAGATCTTGGAGCTTGTCCACATCGATGACATACGAAATAAGCGCCCGCTGTCTGAGCTCCTTCACCGCCTGATCCATTTTACCTCTTGTCCAAGGTGCACCATTCATTGAGCTAGTCCATACTCCCATTCCCGTGATCCCCCGTTCCTTCGGATATAAAAAGTCCCGCCTATTTGTGGCAGACGGGATTTCGACCAAGCCATGCTTATTCAGCGGCAGCGATTATAACTTGCGCACCACGTAGATGATATTCATTCCGCAGTCCAGGGTGCCTGGTAATTTGGTGAACGCAATTTCTTTTTTGATCATGAGCTTCCAGAATTCCGGATCGTTACGGGCGTTCTCCAAGGCAGCGTCTCCCGCTTGCGTATATAGTCCGGCAGAGCTTCTCTCCAGAATATTAACCGGAAACTGGGCCAATAAAGCATCCAATTCTGAGCTTCTCATCATATGGATGTAATGCTTGCTGGGCACAGGATAATTCGCTTCGTCCTGAATCCCCGTGTCCATAAGCCATTTGGTCGCTTCTAGACCGAACAGATTTTTCTCATACTGGATGCCATCCAGATAATACAGCGAAGAGCCAATGAAGCTCATGGAACCGACCACCAGTATACCGCCTGGCTTCAATACCCGCAGCAGCTCACGGATACCATCCGTCTCTTTGTCCAAGAGATAATTAATTACACCGCCGATACATACCACAGTGTCGAACGAAGCATCTTCAAATACACTCATGTCTAGCACATCTAACACATGGTACGCCTTGATTCTGTCCGCCAGGGACAGCTCTTGCATTTTGGATTGATTGAATTCAATCTGATGGCTCGATAGATCAGCAACGGTCAACTCGGAACACATGGTCGCGAGGTCCTTAGTATACCTGCCTGAACCTGCACCAATCTCCAGCACGGTATCTGTAGGCTTAGTGTAACGTTGAAGAATATCCAGATGCACCTGATACAAAAGCTCGCCTGGACCATCCTTCGTAAGCCGTGTCCATTCACGGTCACCATAGGTGTCATACCGGGTTCTCGGGATTTCGGGGTTGTAGCTCATGAAAGCCTCTCCTTTTCATATTCAATTGGAACATCGGAGTAATGCCGCTAATGTCGCTAATATCGCCTGCACTCATACAACCACCTCCTCCTTGGAATCCGTCTGCACCTATTATACTAAGCCTCGGCTCATTTGGCATCCTAAATTTCCCATGCTCATTCCAAATTTAAAATCTCAATCTCACCAGGAGCGTAGGATTGTTCTGCGTAATTCTCTCCCCAGTTACACAGCAGTTTCAAAACCGGTTCGAGGGATTGGCCCAGCTCTGTCGTTGAGTATTCCACCTTAGGCGGTACTTGATTGTACATGGTTCTGTGGATTAATCCGTCTGTCTCCAGTTCCCGGAGCGTTTGGATCAGCATCTTTTGCGAGATATTATGAACAAGCCGTTTAAGCTCCCCTGTCCGCTTGGGTCCTTTGATTAAATAGTACAGAACAAGCCCCTTCCACTTCCCTCCGATTACCTCTAGTGTAACTTCCAGTTCACAGTGAAAGATTTTCATAACAATCCATCATCTCCCGAGTTGATACAAAACGTTAAGCGATTTAGATTTGAGCCACTCCGCCGTCTACGAATAATTCAATGCCGTTCAAATAGCTGCTCTCATTAGAGGCCAGGAACATGACAGCATTTGCGATCTCTTCTACCTGTCCAACTCTGCCGAGCGGGATATCTATTTTGGCCTGTTCGAGGTAATTCTCAAGTTCGGAGCCAAATAATTCATCGTACGCCGGTGTGACGACCGAACCCGGACTAAGGACATTCATCCGAATCTCCGTCCCTTTCGTATCCAGAATCCAGTTGCGGACGAGCTGTCGGATCGCTGCCTTGGAAGCGCCGTAGATACTGAACGCTGGGACCCCCATTGATCCGGTCGTAGAGCCTGTCAGGATAATGGAACCTTTTTGGTTAGGGAATAAGGGTAATGCCTTTTGTACAGTGAAAATAGTTCCTTTGACGTTGACATCAAAAGTCTTGTAGTAATGTGCTTCCGTAATTTCGCCTAACGGCAGGAACGACCCAAGTCCGGCATTGGCAAAAAGAATGTCCAAGTGCCCCTTTTCCCGCTGTACAGTGTCGAACAAGGTATCCAGATCTTCCAGCTTTGAGATGTCACCTTGAACGCCTGTAACATTCTTACCGATCTGTTGTACGGCTTCATCCAGCTCGCGTTGTCTGCGTCCTGTGATGAACACGTAAGCCCCTTCTTCTACGAACTGCTGTGCCGCCGCAAGCCCGATGCCGCTTGTTCCTCCGGTTACAACTGCTACCTTCCCGTCAAATCTGCCCATACTATTATACACTCCTTTTGTGGTTTGTAGTTGCTATGAACGCTAGTATGGGGGAAAAGTTACAAGAAAAACAGTACCCACTTTTTTGTGATATAGTCACCAAAAGGTGATAATTGAGGCGGCCTAAGGCTGGATTATGCTGCTGAAGCGCTAAATTCTCTGCTTCTCCACCATCTTGTAATATAACCCCTGTTGGGATAGTAATTCTGCTGGACTGCCCTGCTCTACAATTTGTCCCTTCTCAACGACCAGGATGACATCTGCATTCTTCACAGTGGACAGCCGGTGTGCGATCACCAGGATTGTTTGCTTCCCCTTCAGGCTCAGCAGGGTGTCGTTCAGGTCACTCTCCGTCAAGGCGTCCAGGGCCGAGGTGTATTCATCCAGCATCAGGATACGGGGCTCACCCATGAAGGCCCTAGCTAATAGAATCCGCTGGATCTCGCCACCGGAGAGATTGTCTCCGTGGCCCTCTACCTTTTTGTCATATTGCTCAGGCATGGTTAGAACAAATGGGTCCACATGGGCAAGCTCAACAGCAGTGCTGAATTTCTGCCATGTCTCTTCATTCATGTCTTCCTTCTGCAGCGGGTAGATGATGTTGTCCAGAATGGACTTGTTCCATAGCACTCCCTTCTGCGGGGAATAGCCGACATATCGTCTTAGTTCATGAATGTCCAGCTCCTTGATCGGTATGTCGTCCAGGCAGATCTCGCCTTCATCCGGCTCCATGAACCTGTGAATTAGCTTGAATATCGTAGATTTCCCTGAGCCGCTTAATCCAACAATCCCAATGAAAGCCCCGGGCTGAACGTTCAGATTAAAGTCTGTGATCCCAAAAGAATCTGCTGGAGCGTACCGGTACGAGACATTCCTCATCTGCAGGAGGGGGACGCGGCCATAGTCAGGAGCGTTAGCTCCCGATCCGACCTTCTCCAGTTCAAGGATGTCATTCAGGTTGTTAATAATGACCGTCATCCGGCTCCTATCGATGTTCAGCGTCAACAGTGACTTGAAAATGCTATACAGCCTTGGAAGAATCACAATGAAGGCCAGCAATGTGCCTGGTGAGATGCGGCCTCGCAGAATCAGGAACAGACTGTAGCTGTAAATGATGCCCGTAATGATGGAAATGATATTCAAATAATTCATGCCCTTATCCAAAATACCATGATACTGCTTATCCAGGCGCTCTGTCTTGCTCCTGAAGCGCTTGAAGCCGTACATACATAGAGGGAATGAGAGGATGGCCGCGAGTGTAAGCTCGGTACTCATCGAGAACATGATCCACAGGGTCGCGATCAGCAGAATAGCATTCGAGACTATGGACATCAGGGTGTCTACCACGAAAATTTCACACAGCATCCCCACCTGCAAGGTGATCCGGTTGATGATTTCCCCCTTGCCGATGCTGTCCACATCTCTTGGCCGGGTCTGGAGTACGTCAGAGAACAGCCGCAGGCGCAGATTCTTGGATAAATGGTTGCCCAGCTCATTATTGTAATAAGAGGTGACGCTGTTTAAGGCGGCATAGATTACGGGAATTAGAATAAGCAGGAGCATATAGAATGCAGCCGTCCCGATCTGCTTGTCTGGCAGGATGTCGTCGAATAGGTCTTTGAACAGGAGGGGCTGAAGAGTCGAGACGAATGCGGCTACTATATTGAAGAATAGAATCATAGCAAGGATACCCTTACTATTAGACAGTATTTCCTTAATCAGCGTACGGGTCGGATTCATAAGCCCACAGAACCTCCTTCAAAGAGCAGAGCTTATGTAAGCATACCGGATCGGGAAGATGGAATTAACCTGCCTAATGATAGTAAATCACCTTACATATTATAGAATTACTGTCGGTTTACGGTCGCCAAAAAGCCAGCGTTCATAAGGGTTCGCTGGCTTCTCAGTTCTTGTATGCATTACTTTCCTTCCTCCGCTCGCCAGATCCCGGCCGCTGTAGACGAGAATCCGCACTTTTCATAGAATTCCTTATGCTCACGGCTATAAGTGAGGGTTACTATGGTCAATCCGCATCGAATAGACTCGTTCAATAGCTCCTTAACAAGCTGCTGCCCCACTCCGCGCCTCTGATACTCTGGATGGATGATAATATCCTCCATATACCCGTGCTCCAGGCCGGTTCCGGCAACGTAGCCAAAGGCAATGAGTCTGCCTGCGTGATCTCTGGCTCCCGCCCAGAAATTGCACCGCTGAAACAGGGCGGGATAGTCAGAGTCTCTTCTTGCCCAGCCCACGGCTTCTCTTAGACCAGGAACTTCCTCTGCCCGAATGTCCAGGTTGATTTCAATCATTTTCCAGATACAACACCTTTGCTTTTTTGTCGTAGGCAATCAGTTCCGCGTACCGGCCCCAGTCGATCAGGATATCCAGTTGAAGTGCGGCTTCCTCCGTCTCAAAATGCTTTTCGAAAATCTCCACGAAAAAAGCCCCTTCCATTTTATTATTTGATTTCGATTGCAGAATCCAGATGATTTTCTCCATGATGGGAACATGCTCCAGCACCTGGTCTTTAAAAATTTCCTTCCGGGAGAGAACACTTGCATTGGCAAACTGGCGTCCTGGCTCTGTCAACTCGATATCTCCATGCAGAACCGTTGCAAATTGCAGCATTTCCACCGCCTCGACGATAGGCAGGAAATCTTCCAGTTTCAGACTTAATTGATCGGCCAGCTTGTACAAATCCACTTGTTGACCCAGATCGTCAATCAGTTCAATGAAGCCTGTGAGGGCGCCAGCCGGAACCGGTGGTATTTTCTCGATGGTATTTTGCTTTTCTTCGGCCGGACCGGCAGGCTTCACTTCCCTTTGGGTAAGTATGGAATAGATTTGGTCCACAAGCGATGTGAACTGCGGATCTTGTTTATCCCTCCAGTGCGGCATGGGAATGGGAATATCGGAGATTACACGGGCCGGGTCCCTGGAGAGGACGATGGCCCGGTCCGACATATAGACGGCTTCCTCAATACTGTGGGTGACCATAATGATGCATTTGGTAGGGATTTGCTTCTCCGTCCATAATTCCAGCAGGTCGCGCTTCAAGTTCTCTGCGGTCAATACGTCAAGGGCGGAGAACGGCTCATCCATCAGGAGAATATCCGGCTCCATAACGAGCGCCCGGCCGATACCGACACGCTGGCGCATCCCTCCGGACAATTCTTTGGGGTACGCCCCTTCAAATCCGTCAAGCCCAATCATATCGATGACCGAGAGGGCTTTACGCATTTTGTCGGCTTCGCGTAACGGTTTGTTCTCCAGCCCCAGCTTCACATTCTCCAGGACTGTAAGCCAAGGAAACAATGCAAATGATTGGAATACCATCCCCACACCCGGATTAGTACCGGCAATCTCGCGTCCATTATAGAGCACCGAGCCTTGTGAAGGAGGGACAAGACCGGCAATGATGCGCAGAAGAGTCGATTTCCCTGAACCTGAAGGTCCCAGGATGGATACCAGCTCTCCCTCCTTAATCTTGATATTAATATCCTCCATAATGCTCACATTTGCCTGCTTCGGCTGATCATAACGTTTGCTGATCTGCTTTAACTCAATCAGAGTTTTGTTCATCATAGGGCACCTCTAGTCCAAGTGATATTTATTTTCGGCTAATGCATATAGCTTGCGCCACACCAGGCGGTTCACAATTACAACGAGCAGGCACATGACAAATATTCCCCAGATGATCTGCGGCCAATTGCCGTTCGTAGTGGCCTCAGCGATGTACGTACCTAACCCGGCTGCTTGAAGATCCTGATCCTTCCACGATACAATTTCCGAGACAATGCTGGCGTTCCAGGCGCCTCCGCTTGCCGTAATACAGCCGGTTACAAGAAATGGAAAGACGGCGGGGAGAATTAGTTTTTTCCAGGTCTGCCAGCGTGTCAATTTCAAAGTTACCGCAGCTTCCTTAAGATCAGAAGGAATGGCCATCGCACCGGCAATCACATTAAATAATACATACCATTGTGTCCCCAGCATCATCAGCGGAATTGCCCCAATCTCCATCGAGATCCCGAACTTCAAGTACAGAATCGTGAATATCGGAAATGCCATGTTCGCCGGAAAAGAAGACAACACCTGCACAACAGGCTGAACAATTCGTGACAGCCGAGGATTCGTTCCAATGAACACCCCGACAGGCAGCGTCCAGATTACAGCCAGAAGTGTCGAAACGACAACGCGCAACCCGGTCAGCAGACCGAGGAATACCACATGAATCAGCTCGCTCGAGCTTAAGCGGGCAATCTCCAGAATCCCCGAGTACAAATATCGGAGCATAAGTACAGCGGCCGCAAGCAAGATTAGCCATTTGAAGATTGTCTTGAACCGTGACGGGACATGCGGCAATTTCACTTGTGAGCTTGTGGCGGAGAGCCGCAAGAATCCGTCACGAACCCCACCGCGCAGCTTACGGTTCAGAGCATGAACAAATCCGGCCCGCTTCAGAAGCTCCAACACCCATGAGGTTGGCGCCTCGCCTGCTTCTGTCTGTTCATTCTTGAATTTCTGGCTCCAGGCAATAACCGGACGCCAGAAGAACTGGTCCACCATCACAATCAGCAACACCATCGCCAGGATCGCATAGATCAAGGCCTTAATATTACCTTCATCTGCGGCCAAGGCCATGTACGTCCCGATGCCGGGTAAATGCAGATCCTGGTTCAGCACGCTGATCGATTCACTGGCTGCCAGAAAGAACCAGCCTCCGCCAAACGACATCATGCTGTTCCAGACCAGGCCGATCATCGAGAATGGCGCTTCCAGCTTCGTGAAACGATGCCATCTGCCCAATTGATTCATTGCGGCAGCCTCCTTCAGATCGCGCGGGATCGTCTTAAGGGAATGATAGTAGCTGAGTGTCATATTCCAGACCTGACTGGTGAAAATAGCGAAGATTGAAGCCATTTCCACCCCCAGCAGGCTCCCAGGAAACAAGGCCATAAAAGCCAGGACAGTGGCTGAAAGAAATCCAAGCACCGGAACGGATTGCAGGATATCAATGGCGGGAATCATGAATTTCTCGGCTGTCCGGTTATAAGCCGCAATGCGGCCGTACACGAAGGTGAAGATCAAGGATGCTGCAAAAGCGATAAACATGCGCAGGAGCGAGCGGCCTGCATAGTAAGGCAGCCACTTAGGGTCCAGACTGAGCGATGACAGCTCCTCTGGATCTAAAGGCACCTGCATCCCTGAGCCTAACTTTGCCGCGGCATACAGGATGGATAACAACAAGAATATGACGAGAATATCCGCCCAGCCGAAGGGTCTGCGCTGGTTCCCGTTATTGAAATAATTCAATTGCATCGTCTACAACTCCAATCTGCTCCAAATAAAAAACTCTCCTCTGCATCAGCAGGGAGAGCTACACATTCCTTCATTCACGAGAGCTGCAAGGCTATTCCGATTCAGTCATTCAGGGGGGCCTGAAGACAGACTGAATACAATAGACCTATACTGCAATGGGGGAAGGGGATGCTTCCTGCTTAACCACGACCATAGGTTCGTAAGATTGCTTATTCGGCTTCTGCTGTCCATCTCCAGTTCCCTCCCTTCATTAAATGAATTTATCAATCCTTGACTGTGCTTACGTGGCGTAGTTAACAATTGTGGCTTCCCCGGTCCGCTCATCGTAGGCGACCCATACTTCATCGCCAGCTTCAACGCCATACACCGGTTCTATGGATTGCCTGATCCGGTAGCTCTGTCCGCCGCGTTCCACGGTGATGGTGGCGAGCGGCCGGTCGCCGGTTGTTCCCCGATAGTCTACGGACAGCACTCTCGCACTGCCTTGCTTGCCTTGCAGCAGCCGCGTTTGCTCTGCAATCTCCTCCGGCTTGGCACTCACCGGAACCACCGCACCTACGGAGACTTCCAGATGCTCAGGCACGAACTGGCTGTTCACCTTGCGCAGACGTTCCTGTCCGTGCATCATCACAATCTCAAGCAGCAGCAGCTGCTGGCCGGCAAGCTTCACCGGGAACCTCTGAATGCTTGTAATTTCAGCCTCTAAGGTGAGCTGACTGGCCTGGTCCCTCCGCTCCGCTGGACCATACCGCAACAATCTGACTATGCTGTCCCTAACGATCAGATCTGCCCGCTCTCCGGTACGGTAGACGAAGCCAGAGGGCTGCACCACAGGTACACTGTAGGTTTGACTGGCTGCTTCAAAATGCAGCAGCAGTGCTTCCCCGCGGTTCACGGGTCCACAGGACTCAATCTGCCGTAGTACCGCATCTTGAATGATCCGGGGAGGTGGCTGATCCTTAAGCTCGCTGTCCCGCACCAGGATCGCCTTATGCTTGCCCCGGTTATAGCTGATCATCACCTTATCCCCCGGGCGGATAGGGTTCAGATAAGAGATGACCTGCCGGATCTGCACTTCCTTACTCTGGCCCTGGTCCGTAAAACGGACGGTGAGCCGGACCTGCGGCTGTTCGTTGACCAGCATTCCGGTCTCGGTCAGATTGATAACCGTGCCTTGAATCAGAACCCCCTCGGCCAGCTTCCGCTGCCGGTTACGGGTGAATAACCGTGGCAGTAAGACCATTCCCGTTACCATCAGTAAGGGAATAAAGAGCCAGATCACCCAGTTCACGACCAATGCATTCCACTGCAGCACATAGTTCTTGAAGGTCGCAGCAGATATTTGGTCCTCTCCGGCGGCCATCTGCCACTGCTGCAGCTCCCCGGCAGTGATCTGGCCGCTTAGCCCTTCCTTCACCTGCAGCCAGCCTCCTAATGAGTCAGGACTTGAATAGTACAGTGTATCATTGTTGGCTTCTTTATAAAAGCTCAGCTTCGGATCTTGCAGCTTATCGTAGGATAAGGTCTCAAGCGCGGCAGTGACATTCGTGAATTCCCCGGTCTGCTCATGATACAAATACCCGCGTAAGGTACCCTTGATCTCGTCTTCCGCGGTGGACCCGGCAATCAGCGTCTCCTGGTCGTTCAGCGGGAAAAGCCTGGCCTGATAGACCGGCTCCGGCGTCTTGACGGGCTCTCCCCATTCACCCGCAACCCCGTTGTAATATTGCACCTGCTTTGGATATTTGGAGCCTACCCTCAGTAGCCGGGTCATGTCCAGTCCGAATGGCCCGGTGAACTCCTGCCCTATCCGCTTCAGAGCTTCGGGCGCACTCTCTTGCTCTCCTTTCAGTGCAAGGAGCGGTGTGCCGTCCTTACCGAAGAGGGACGAAGCATAGGCGGTGCGCCCATCCTTAAGTCCCACTTCATAGACTGGGAGGGAATAACCATCCTGGAAGCTGAAGGAGGCTTCCCGAATCGAGACCGGCCGTGCGGGAAGAGCGGCTGATCCGTTCAGATTCACATAGTGTAGCTGAGCCTGGCTGACCTCCGCCACATGGACCGCCGAGCTTTTGTCCGCTCCCGCGAACAGTAACCGGCCCCGCCACTCATGACCATCCGAGCTCAGAAATGTCGGGAGATTAAAGCTTCCCTGTACCAGCTCTTTCGTGCCCCCCGCCGGATCGATAACATTCACCTGCAGGCCTGTTGTATCCTTGGTTGCGATGACGAGCTTACCAGCCTGATAAGAGACCAGCCGCTGCCGGTGGATGTCGGAGCGCAGCTCGATCTCCTGCTCAGCCTTATGAGTGCCTGTATCATACAGCGTCGCCATTAACCCGTTGCTGCTGTCTGTGAGGGCAAGCACCTTCTTGCCCTGGTCCAGATAGTACAGCGCCTTGACAGGGAGCAGGCGATCCGCTGTACTGCGGACTGACCCGGAATAATCGTTCCAGACCAGGAAGCCAAGGATCACTGCAGGAATCCAGAATATTAGAATAAATAAGGACAAAAATGATTTTCTCATCGCCTTCTCGCTCCTCTGCATGGTTCAAGCTGCGTAAATACGTCATAAAATGAAACGTCTGTAGCGTAATCGGCGTAAATACGCCCTGGATACACATCATCTTACATACCCTTCACCTTAAGATTCAAGCATGAATCGGGAGAGAGTCTTTATACTGCAAAGATCTTGTTGAGATCATGCTGTGATTGTCACCGCCGGGGAGGGACTGCTTTGTCATGATTATCCATTTGCTCAAGAACGCACAAAAGGACGCCACTGCTCATGGCATCCTTCAATAAAACCTGTTATAGATCTTTTCAAGCCCTCTTCAAGCCCTCTATTTAAGGCTTCTTAATCATCTCTACCCCGTCAAAGGTGAGGCTGTCAAGGTCCGTGGTCTGCTTCAACAAATAGTTGTCAAAAAACGCCTTGGTGTACGTGGTAATAATATTGCGCTGATCCAGGGCGTCGCGGGTTCCTCTGGCGGATGTATCTGTAGCGGTAAATAAGGAGTCGGAGAAATCCGCATGAACTACATTATCAATAATGGCAGAGCACCTAGTTTAACTAGAAGCTCATCCCTCAGAGCCTGAAACTCGGTCTCTCCTCCAATATCAGTGATGGAACCATCTAAACGTGAGGAGGAAAATAAAAAATCGTACAAAAGGGCCGATCCGTAAATCAGAATCACCCAGATTAACGCAGGCAGACGGGAATCGCGCAGTACCTGCTGGAGCTCCGGCCGGGTGCCGGAATCTGGCCGATCCGGTCGTACATCATTCATGCGGGATCACCTCTATCAGGTACTTTGGTGTAATACAATCTTCCTGGACGCCAAAAAACGGTACATTCTTGTACCGTCTCATGACTCATTGCCTCTATGGTAATATACTTAACGTCTTTAAGTCCAGCCCGTCACCCTCGTGACCCTCCGCTTAGCCTCAGGCATCCCGTGTACGGTAGAATACAATCGCTATTGCCACAAGGGACATTGTCCAGATCATTACAATACCGGCCCCCTGCACAGGTGTAAGGATATTCAGTTCGCCAGAGGAAGGCGGCAGGTACATGTAGCGTCCAGCCGTATCCGGGAAGTAAGCCGGCAGAAGCCCACGCGACCACGGACTGATAATGAAATAATAGCCGAGCAGAATCACCAGGGCCGGAAGGGTTCTTCTCAATAAAGCCCCTACCGCCGCGCTAAGCAGTGTGGTCAAGGTCAGATAGCCCGTTGCCCCCAGCAATGCTTGTATGATTTCATGAGGTTCAACCCCTGCTGCATGACCGCCCAGCCTCCAGCCCGCATATAAGACACCAGAGGCCGTAAGGATAAGTGCGGCGGGAATCGTAATCAAGGTGAGTGCCAGATGCTTCATGAATAATTGGCGCCCGCGCCAGGGGATTACCGTTAACGTTGTGCGGATCTGTCCGCCCGTATACTCGGAGCAAGCCGCTAAGATCCCCAGAATAATGAACCCTGCCTGAAGATAGCTCATCGAGGCAAGTCCTGTATTCAGGATTTCGGGTACTGCGGCTCCTTCCTGCAAAGAGGCGGAAGTGAAGGCCGCGGTCAAAAGAAGATGAACAAGAAATGTAACCGTAACAGCTGTCCATGTCCATGGCAATGTCATCAGCTTGTCCAGTTCAGCTCTAAGGACTCGTATAGTCTTCCTGCCGGATGAGACACTCATGCCGCCACATCCCTCCTATGGAAGACAATGGCTGCAGTCCCAAGCAGCACGGCTACCCAGGCAAACATGATCAAACCGCCGGTAACCGGGGTGTGATAGCTGTCGAACACACTGCCTGTAGCCGCGGGCGCTACGCCGTCTTTCGTAAACATAAACATCTCTAAGCCGGCCCGGTCCGGCAAATAGAATGCCAGCTTCGTCACCTTGGCCAGTAGGACACTGAAGGATACCAGCGATGAATTAATCATGAGCACGGTAAGCGGGATCATGCCCTGCTTCGTCAGCAGCGTCAGCCCGAAGGCCAACAGTGCAGTGAAGGTCCAGTAGCAGACGGCACCGGCAAGCCGGGTCCATTCAAGTAGCGGGGCATAGTCACCTAATATATAGCGTGTGGTTGGCACAATCAGAATCACAGCAAGGATACACAGGAGGATGCTGATAACAGATACAGCGACTGCTTTTGCCAGAAACAATTGAAGCCGCGATGACACAACCATCAGACTTGTGGAAATCTGCTGCCCTCCGGCCCCTTCACTGCTCTCTGTCCGGAACTCGCTGCTGACTGCAAGCACGCCAAGGATAATAACGCCCTGTATACCAAAGCCTAACCCGATATAACCAACCTCCGGGAGCCGTGTGCTGACGCCAGCCAGAATGTCCTCCTTCTGGGCCAGACTATCGAGGGCTGCCACCACCGCAGGAGCCAATGCTCCAATAAGCAGGGCGAGCCAAATTCCCGGCAGCGAGAGCAATTTCGAGATTTCTGCATAGAATGCCTTCACCAGGCATCACCTGCCTGTTCAGAGGTCAGGGCGAAGAAGGCATCCTCCAGCGTGGAATGACTGCCGGTTACCTCCTGCAAGGTGCCGTCTGCGACAATTCTCCCCTGCTTAATAATCACCACATCGTCCACCGTCTCTTCAAGCTCCCCCATAAGATGACTGGAGAGCAGCACCGTATTCCCGGCCTCTGCCCGCTTACGCAGAAATGTCCGGATCCAGCGGATGCCTTCCGGGTCGAGCCCGTTCACAGGTTCATCCAGAATCAGAATCTCCGGGTCTGCAAGCAGCGCTGCTGCGATTCCCAGTCTTCTCCCCATGCCGAGAGAATATTGCTTGACTCTAGTGCCCGCTGCCGTGGTAAGACCGACAATATCCAGCACCTCATCGACACGTGAACGGGGCAGACCGGCGGCGCAAGCGATCCAGCGCAGATGTGCCCGTCCTGTCCGCATCGGGTGAGCTCCAGAACCATCCAGTGCGGCACCTACGGCGGCCAGCGGATGCTGCAATTCTGCGAAGGGCTTGCCATGAATCAAGGCGCTTCCGGAGGTGGCATGATCCAGTCCGAGCAGGATACGGAGTGTAGAGCTTTTGCCGGCCCCGTTGGGTCCCAGGAATCCCGTGACCCTTCCCGGTCTGGCTTCGAAGGTGATCCCCGATAGAATCTCCTGCGTACCGCGGCGTTTGACTAAGTTATTGATGGTAAGCAACCATAACACATCCTTTCGTTATGGTGCTAAGTATACAGCTGCAAGGTTACATCCCGGTGGGCAGGCTGTTTACTTCCGGGTTAATTTCAGGTTACATTCTGCTAATGACTACCCTCGTCCCCTGTCCGCTTGAGTTGAATACGGCCTTCAGGTTCATTGTATTCAGCATGTGTTGTACGGTCGATAGTCCTATTCCCGCCCCGCCGCCGTATGCGGAATGATCCATACCCGGGCCTCGGTCAGCGACAAGAATCCGTTCCTGCTGCACATCCACAGCGATCCAAGCATATTTCCCGTCCGCTGCATGGCGGATGATATTCTGAAACAGATTATCCAGCACCCGGGTCATCCACCCAGGATCTGCTGTCCAGTGGAAGGTCTCCTCTGCCGGTAAATCAACATCGACCTGAATGCCGTGTTCTTCAAAAACCGGATACCACGCAGCAACCGAGGCTCTTACCAGGCGTCCCATGTCTGTGGGGGCAGGCTCGAAGGGATATTTTCCCGAGGTAAGCAAGGTATACGAGAGCAAATCATCCATCAGTTCTCCGGTCCGGGTAATGGTCTGGTTGATCTCTGCTAAGGAGCTCTGTCCTTCTGGACTCATAGGTTCTTTGTTCAGCCGGGTGATATGTCCCCGCATGATGGTCAGTGGTGTCCGCAGGTCGTGGGACATGTTGGCAATGAGCCGTTGCCGCAGCCTGGCCTCTTCCCGCTCCCGCCTGCGGCTGTCTTCCAGCTGCCGGATCATCCGGTTGAAGGAACCGCCTAACTGGTCTATTTCATCCATACGGTCCATTTGAATCAGGACAGGCTCAGGCGAAGAATCCGCAGCAGCGGGAGCAGCGGACATTGCTTCTTGTAAGCGGGTCAGACGCTTGCGGAGTCTCCAGAAGAACAGCCACGATAGAACAACGAACGCCACAATGATACAAGTGAACAGAAGTACTGTAATGTAGAACAGATTCAGCGTATTGAACCTTGCCTCAGGTCCGGTAGTTCCGAAGAACGATGAGAAGACCATCAGCACAAGAGGCGGAAGCAGGATGAACAGAAAGTGCAGCTTCAAAAAATGCCGGAACAAGGAGCGGGGCTGCTTCATAGCTTCACCCGGTAGCCGATTCCCTTCAGCGTCTCAATAATCTCCGGGGCCTCCGGGTCACGTTCCAGCTTGTGCCGCAGCCGGTGGAGATGTACCAGCAAGGTCTTGTCGCCAGGGATATAGGCTTCCTCCCAGACGGCTTCATAGAGCTGTTCCTTCGGCAGAACCTGATTCGGATGACGCAGGAAATACATCAGGATCTGATGCTGCTTCCCTGTCAATATAATCTCTTCTCCTGTGCGCTTATCGTAGAGGGTCTGGAGCTTCATATCCACTTCGATATGAGTGCCCAGTGTAATCCGGTCCGGGGAGACGCCGCCGCTCCGGCGGATCAACACCTCCAGCCTGGCCACTAATTCATCGGTATGGAAGGGCTTCGTCACATAGTCATCCGCGAATTGTAAGCCCTCTACCTTATCGCCGACGGAGGTTCGGGCGGTCAACAGCAGCACTGGAACAGCGGGTGCCGCCTTTTTTAACCGTTTGCCTATAGTGAATCCATCTAAGCCCGGTAACATGATATCCAGAATAACGACATCATGCTGCGCAACCTCAGCCTCGGCTCCCTCACCGGATTGCAGCCATTGTACCGAATATCCCCGCTGCTCCAGCTCTTCTTTGACCCAAGTGCCGATTTTCTCATTATCTTCAATATAAAGTATGTTTGTTCTCAAGTGATTTCCTGCTCTCTATTAATCTCTGCTGCTCTCCCTTCATATTATACTGGTTAATCAATTCATCCAATACCATGGATTGCTTAAGGACCGCAGGATGCTGAAGATCATGATGTTTCTCCGCCAGAATGTGAAGCCGGTTCCGGGCACGCTCGATACGGATTTGCACAAGCATATTTCTGTTCACCATAGAATCCTCCCTTTATGCTATCTTAGGGTTTTATGACAGATAATAGGATATCTTTTACATTGCACAAAATAACTTCAGAGCATCACAAAAAAGGTGCCCCCGAAATGTCAGGAGCACCCTTGTATATTTTCGCGAAAATGATTAAGTTCCCCAACCATGGCCCAGTGTAGTCACCAAGGTTAACGTCGTAGAAATTACAACTGAAACGCTACAGAGCGTCAAGAAGAACAAGACTTTT
Organism: Paenibacillus sp. FSL H8-0122; assembly: GCF_038005345.1. Classification (NCBI taxonomy): domain Bacteria; kingdom Bacillati; phylum Bacillota; class Bacilli; order Caryophanales; family Paenibacillaceae; genus Paenibacillus; species Paenibacillus sp. FSL H8-0122. The sequence continues at coordinate 2,795,578 of NZ_JBBOTB010000001.1, forward strand.
TTTCGCATTGAGCCGATACACCTCACTTGATAGATTTTTGAATCTTTCCTGCAGTTCCTGATCCGCGAAATCCCTATACTGCTCAAAAAGAGTCATACAAGCAATCATATTTCGGCTGCTATTAATCGTAATTGATATTTCCAAGCCTTTCAGTACAGTGTTTAGAGCGTTCTCATTACTCTTCCTTTGATTGAAAAGATAGATTGCCAGGTCGATGAGGAATTGCGCATAGCTCTCTTGCAGGATGGCCTGCTTGTAACCGCCAAAATCTGTCTTGTTGGATTCATAAGTTATGTAGGGTGCGAACCGCTCTAAGATACTGTCGATATTAAGCTTAAATACATTCGCCGCTTGCACCATATAACGCAATGCCACAAATATTTCATCCTCATGAGCAGCTATATAGTCTGCGTACTCATGTATTACATCCAAATCTCCGGACATTAACCGGTACAGATAGGTGTTAGCCACGGCCCATTCCGTAAATTGTGCAATGATCTGCCGGGATTCTTCATCGTTCTCCTGAACCCAGCGTTCACCATTTGCATACAATTTCACAAAGGATAATGCCCTCTTGTAGTCGCCGCACTCTTCGCTGGCCGTAGATCTGGCTAAGTATGCGTACAGGATATAATAGTAAAAAGGACGCTCAGGAAGCTTCACCCTTTCTTCTATTGTGTCAGACCGGCGGCCTTCCAGCTCGTATTGAACGGATGCAATCCGGTGCATTTCCTTAGCGAGTTCATCCACTCTCTTCCACTTGTGTACCAGACCATAAATATGCATGAGTTCTTTTAATGCATCGAGCTGATCGGCTGCGTCTAAGCGGTTGACATACAACTCAAATTGAGTGGCTGCACGTAACTTCTCCTCCAGATCCAGTTGTTCTTCTAATTCAATCTGAAATATACGGTACTGGCATAATGCTAACCGTTCGGAATGCTGATACTTTTCGGCTGCACTCACACCCTGATACAATATCCTTGCAGCATGGCGTTTATTATCACGATAAAAAAGTTCAGCGAATTCAAAAAGCACAGCTGCATATGATAAATCCTCCAGCAGACGGTTCACAATCTGTTCAATACAATCCAAACGATCCAGTTCTGCACACCGGAAAATAAAGGGTCGTATCCGCCGCATGGACACTACAAAAGAAAAGCATTCATCTACATAGTCTTCAAAAAAATAGTCTTCCGGCAGCTTCATTCCAGCAGTAATTGCAACAAGTTGTGCCATAGAGATTGGATGGTTGCCTTTTAAAATCCGGCTGAGTGTACCTGAATTGATACCTGATAACTCCGAAAAATGTGAATGTATCATTTGATTTCTGTTCATATACGCGAGCAGTTCTTCCCGAATTGAATTGACCGATCCCAAACCAATACACCTCCTTCCATAAAATAGGATGAAAAGCATACATGTAGTTGATACTAAGGTTGAATCAAACGGCGGTCAATACAAAGGTATATTTTACTATTTATCCCGTTTACATCTATTATTATATACCGAAAAATAAATTACGCAATATATTTCGTGTATTATAAATCGTTAAATTAACTTGTTTCCTCCCCTATCATAAAAACATACCGAAAAGTTGAGGGAGATATTGCATTTTGAGGATAAAGGATGCACGGAAAGCCGCAGGATATACCCAAGAATCCATCGTACATCAGATTAATGACACCATGAAATGCACCTTGCGCAACTACCAGAATATTGAGTACGGTGTTGTACTCCCGAACGTTACATTGGCGCTTCTAATCAGTCACTTGTGTGGTGTTGATCCCCGTGAAGTAGATGAATGGAAATACTCTAATCAACGTGCAGATGCGCAAAAAAATGGCAATTGAATTTCCATTTGATCTACTTTTTGTAGGCGGGTCATGGCAGGAGTTCGTTTATCTGCAAAAAACCACCGGATAAGGGATAGCCCTTCAACGGTGGTTTTTCTTTACTTGTTATGAATATAACGCATCCAGGAAGAAGATCATGACATCCAGGCTGCGGCCGTGCTCACTTCTCTCTCAACATTAATGGATGGTTTCAATAAGAACAGTCTTTCCGAAATCTTCACTGACAAGAATCTCAATTAATTTAGACGCCGTGTATTCCGGCGATTGCAGCTTCCCTTCTTCAGATAGCTGAATGAATTCATTGACATAGGGGAACAGCTCAGTGGATACAGACCGTATTTCCGATTGCAAGCTTGTATCGATCATGCCGGGATATACTGCTGCTGCTTTTGCCGGATAGGCAGCCAGCTTCTGTTCTATGTCTATACACTTGGTAAAAGAGTCTAAACCAGCTTTGGCAGTACTGTAGGCGCTTTGTGAAGGCAGTATGTACTTGGCAGAAGCTGAGGAGATATTCAGGATTCTTTTGTCCACATTCATATGCTTAGTAAGCTGTAAAAAGTTGGAGGTGATTACCATCGGTGCTAACAGATTCAAATGAAGGTTCTCTACGATCTGCTCCGTTTCTAACCGCTCAATCGGGCATACAGGAGTCAACATGGCAGCATTATTGATCAGATAGACGGCTTCATCGCTGGAACGAAGCTCAATTCGGCTGAAAATATCTTCACAAAGCTGATCGATACCACTGATATCCGTTAAATCATAATGGAAATAATCCATTTGACAATCCAGTTGCTTCGCACGCTCCATGAGTCCTTGGTTAGCCGTTCTGGATATACATATCAGATGGTGGGACGGGTCGATTAATTGATTCGCCAAGGATTCACCGATTCCTCTGGATGTACCTGTAATAATAATATGTTTCAAGTGTATCTGCCCCCTGTAGGTTATTGGTGATCTTCACGAAGGATCATTCTTCGGACAGCCTCTTCCCAAATCAGCTCATAGTCGAGGTCCATCTTCATCATCTTGCATCTGGATAAATTATCTATAAGCAGGGCAAGAATGGCTGCGTTGACCCCGATGGTTGAAGAAGTAATAAGCCCGAATTCAGCGCCCTTGGACAGAAGTTGAACAAAACCGTTAACAAAATCCTGTTGAATTTTCAATAGCGGAGCTCTAAATTGCTCATCACGCTCGGCCAGCATCGTGAACTCGCTAAGTACCCTTAATGTTGAACGATACTCTGCGTCGCTGCTTGGCAGCATGTTTAGTCCGCCGTTAATTAATGTCTCTGCAAAATTGTCTTTGTTAACGGATACCGTATCAAAGTAAGCTGTAAAATGATGATCCCGGAAAATATGCTCAAAGGTCCGGCTGATCAGCTCTTCTTTTGTAGCAAAATGATAGTAAATGGAGGATTTTGTGATCCCCACCTTCTTGGAAATCATGCCCAAACTCGTTTTCTCTATTCCATACTCTGCAAAAAGCTCAAATGCTGCCTGGATGATATGACTGGATGTAATCTCTCTTTTCTTGATAACCCTCAGGCTCCCTTCCATTGAATTAATGTCATTATAAGGATTAACCTAATGAAATGTCAATAATTTAACGACCGATCGTTCAAAAAAATATATTTACACATAAAACAACCACCTGCAAGGATGCAAGTGGTTGTTCTACTAAATAACGCCTATGCTTATTTGAATAGACATCGAAGCTAAAACTCCGCTTTGTGGGGGGATTCTACCGGGAAATACACCTGATAAGGCTCGTATCCGATATCGCGGATTCTTCTGAGCTGAATGCCCGGGTTCTGACGGGTGGTCTTGAAGAAATAACGCCAGCTCCCCCACTCCCGTTCATTCTCCATGATGATTTCACCTGCTGCATCCCCTAACGGAGTATATAGAATCCGCTCGTTCTCGGTGATGCCAGCCAGTACTTCCGGGCCATAGCGGAACGCGCCGGTCTGCTCGTCGTCGGGCAGAGGGATGAACCGGATGCCTACGGGCAGAATGATGCTGATCCGGTCGCCGTCCTGCCAGTTCCGCAGTATCGTGTAGAAGGCGGAGTGATCCGCAGACTTCCCGTGCAGCTCGCCGTTCACATAGATCACGGCTTCTGACATGATCCAGTCTGGAATCCGCAGATGGATGGCGAATTCACGGGCAGAGGCGGTATGGACGGTGAAGTCATATTTTCTGTAATCCGGCATGTTCTCGTGCAGGGCTGTAATCTCATTCAGCGCCTGCTGCCCGGCTGTGTTCGAAGAGTTCAGCATGCTTCCGCTCATATGATCCTGGGACTGCTGAATCCGCACATTCTCTCCGTGGATCTCGGTGGTCAGCTCCGAACGGAAATACTGGCAGACATAGATATCGTTCTGCTCCTGATAATAGATGCCTCTGTTGAGCGCCGCATTGGCCTGGACCATTGTTCCGTGACAACAGAAGAAACTATCCGTCTCCGTACTCCAGTCCTTCCGCAGCCCAGCCTTCATCGGCAGGAAGTACGTGAGCAGTCCGGTTGCCGGATCACTGTGCTTGTTGCCGGTCAGATGGTATTCCTGGTAGTAGGCCTGCGCCATAATTCCGTTGTACATATTATATTCGATAAATTGCGCATAGGCCGGATTTGAAGTGTGCCGGAAAAGAAATTCTGCCAAACGGATCATGTTATACACGGTACAGTGCTCCTGATTCTTATCTCCAAGGCGGGCTTTGATCTTCATCTTCGGCATCCATACTTCTCCCGCCGTATTGCCGCCGGTAGCCAGCATTCCCCGCTCTGTGACCGCACATTTCCAGTAAGCCGTGACAATATCCATCCAGCGCTGCTCGCCGGTGACCTCGTAAGCTCTGGCGCAGCCGAGTACCTCGGGAATGGTCGTGTTGGCGTGCATGTTGGTCAGCGGGTCTTTATTTTCCAATAACGGACGGAACAGTCGGCTGCGGTAATACCGTTCCAGCAAAACAGTGTATTTATCGTTCCCGGTCAGCTCCAGCAGATCAGCCCAAGCTTCCAGCATACCGCCTGTCTCCATATCCAGAATGTCATCGAACTTCTCTCTGGTGAAAGTACTGCTCCAATCGACGAACCAGTCGGCGAATCGGTCCGCGATGTCAAGCGCCTTACGGCTCCCGGTGAAATGATGCATATCGACAAGACCCATAAATAGCTTATGAATGTTATATTGCGGTGCCCAGATTGCCCTGCCTTGGGCCACCCAGTGCAGATATTTCTCGGGAATCGGTGCGGCCCATTGTCCGCCGTTGTCCTTCTGGCATTCAGCCAGCTCGTCCAGGATGAGATCGGCCTTCACCTTGATCTCCATATCCCCGGTCTCATGATAGCGGATGGCTGCCGCTGACAGCCAGTGTCCCAGGAAATGTCCCCGGATCTGGCAGACCGGCGTCTCCCAGCCTCCGTGCGCATCCGCTGGAATCTCCCTGCCGTCATATCTTCCTGCTTCCACCTTATAGTTAAAGAGGAGATTGTCATTTGTCAGTTTCATCAGATACCGGCGGTTGGCCTCTTCTCTGCGTCTCAAATCATGATCTTGAAGAATGACCTGTTTGCCCTTCAGTTCTCTCATTGCTGCAGCCCCTTAATGGAATGACATTGCTTGCACAATGAAATTATAAAGCAGCCCGTCCCGCAAACCAATGATGGATACAACGATAAAATTGATCCATACCGAGTTATTCTATCAACACAAATGAGAGCAGACCTCATGTATGGCATGAGAGTCTGCTCTTGAGTGAGTTATTAAGCCTGTCTAACCAACACTTCCGCTAGAGCCTGAAGCGAATAATCGGAGGTGGAGCACAGCAGAATGCTTCCGGCGTTCTGCGGCAGGTAAGCATCGTCATACGGGTTACGCAGCACCAGGTTCAGCAGCGGTCCGGCGGCGGCAAGCTGCTCAGCAAGCTGAAGCTGTCCGCTGAACAGATGGGCATTCAGTGTTCCCTGAATCACGGTATGTCCGGCAGCCTTGGCACATAAGTCTGTGATCTCCGCAGCTTCAGGCTTCATGCTGCAATACTCTACCTCTACGGTGAGTCCCCGGGCTTGCAGCAGCGCAGTCAAGCCGATTGTTTGGCCGCCGGAGTTATCGGCGATGGTCAGCTGCTCCTGGCGCGGCAAGATCAGCAGATATGGGCGCGATGGAGACAGTGGCAGCAATTGCTGCGGATCGCGGCTGATCTTGACCGTGCGGCGTGCATATTGCTGGGCCGCCTCCTTCCAGCCCTCCCGCGGAATAGGCCGGGCTGCCGCCTGGTATTGCTGGACTTTCCCATAGAGGAGGTGGATGCGGTTGACCGATTCGTCAATTCTGGACTCTTCGATGACGCCGTCCAGAACAGCCTTGCGGATGCCTTCTATCACCCGCTCCTGGTATTCCGGCGTATGACACATCAGAATCATGTCATTGCCGGCCAGCACAGCCATTACGCCCACCTCATCCGGGTTGAAATTCTTCTTGATCGCGCCCATCTCAATATCGTCCGTGCAGATGATACCCTCGAAGCCCAGCCTGTTGCGCAGTAAGTCTCCGGCAAAGAAGGGGCTCAGTGAAGCAGGCAATCCTGCCGACTCGGGAATGTTAGGAAATACGAGATGTCCCATCATGATTGAATCGGCCCCGGCTTCGATGGCAGCGATAAATGGCAACAGCGGCCCGTTCATTAATTCATCTATTGTGAGTTCGCACTCTGGCAGGACAACGTGGGAATCCCCGCTGACTTGTCCATGGCCGGGGAAATGCTTGGCTGTGACCGCCACGCCTGCCTCATGCATTCCTCGGATATATGCCTTGCCGAAGGCGGCTACGATTTCAGGGTCTTCGCCGAACGAACGCACCCCGACAACCGGATTGTCAGTATTCGTATTCACATCCAGCACTGGCGCCCAGTTCATCGGGATGCCCAGCGCGTGGAGCTGGCTGCCGATGATTTTACCCTGGAGATAGGCGGTCTCAGCATCCTGGCTTAATCCGGCAGCACGGTTGCCGGGAATGTAAGGATAGAAGGTCTTGAACTTGGAGAGCGTGCCGCCCTCCTCATCAATCGATACATAGTAAGGCTGCGGAATGCCGGAGTCTCCGGCAATGGCCTGCACCTCCTCCATCAGCTTCAGCGTCTGCTCCTCATCCTTAACATTATGGGGGAACAAGCCGATCCCCCCGAACCGGTTCTGAGACATCCGTTGACGGAAGTCAGGCTCTGCTGCTGTGGAGGGGGTTCCGACCACACACATCAGGGATATTTTGTCCTCCAGACTCATCGCTGCCGGAGCTTGTGGTGAATTCACTTCATTCAGCTGCATATCTGTTCCATCCTCCTGTCGGTCTGTTTGCTAACTCTCGCTGTGGACAAGGCCCAGCTCCTGATAGAGCGTCCGCTCCAGATAATCATGCAGATAGAACCGGGATCTCACGAAATGCTCAGCCATATCGCGGGGCTGGTACTGCATAAGAGCCTCCAGCATCCGGGGCCGGACGGCTTCCCGCCCGTTGTGGTTGCGCGTGTAATTATTCCGCAGCGAGCGCCATTCCGCGCTGTCGCCCGGGTACAGCTCCCAGCGGTAGGCATACTTGTGAATCGCCCTGGAGCGGTCGGTTGCTACTTCGAAATCATGCATAATTGCGATTAGCTCGGCGTAATCCTTGTTCCTCTGCACATGCTCCCTTAGCTTCCAGATGATATCGTAGTAATCCTCTAATTGGTAATTTCCCAGCCGCGCATGACCCGTCTCTGGAGTTATACCATGGAACAGCTCCAGGAAGCGGTCGATGAACGTACCAGCATCTGCCCGCCGGTTCCAGGCGAGATCCGCATGAAGCAGCATCGGATACCAAGTGGTCTCGAATACGCCATAAGGAACGCCAAGGCTGAACGGCCCGGTCCAGTTCGTAGCGACCATACAGCGGATATCCAGCTTCTCGGCGGTCTCTGCCCACTGCAGCAGATTGTCGGTCCGGTTATCAATGACCGGGTAGTTCTGATGCTCCGCCCAGTCAAAGCTGCGGACCGCCGGAGCACCCATCACCTCAATATTGAGCACTCTGAACTTATGGGTCAGGGAAGTGACTTCCTCTTGTATGTTGCGGCCATTATAGATCCAGATCATCGCTGCACTGCGCGGATCAAGCTTCGCCAGCTCTTCGGGCGGGCATTTGTCCAGCATGTCATGCCAGAAGATCGGCTGGCGTCCACGGCTGGCCGTGTATTCGATCAAGCGGTTCAGGAAGGAGATGAAGGCCCGTTCCCGTACGCCGCCGAATTCCTTCCGGCACACTTCACATTCACACAGACTGTACACCTCGTCACAACCCAGATGAATATAACGTGATTCAGGATGGGCATCCATCATCTCCGCCAGCAGGCCTGTGATTAGTTCATACGTCTGCGGATGGGACGGGCAAATCTCGCCGGTAGACTCCTCGGTTTCCCGCAGATGCTTCCAGGCGTCATGGCGCAGCACATACTCCAGGTGGCCGAAGCTCTGCTGCAGCGGAATAATCTCGATGTAATGCTCATGGGCCGCAGTCTGGAGCGCCTCCAGCTGTTCCCGGCTAAGCGCGTGCTGCGGATGGGTGAATTCCCGGTGTATGCTGAACGGGAACTTATCCTCGTATTCAATGAGCACCGCGTTCGTCTTGTAGCGGGAGAACTCCGCCAGGTATTCGATTAGCCGCTCCGGCTTCGAGAAGGTCTGGCGCAGATCGAAGTTCATCACCCGAAGCTCCGTATCGGGCCAATCGGTAATGGACAACGCCGGAATATCGCCACCGCCCTGCAGACTCTGCAATTGCAGCAGTGTCTGCAGGCCGTAATAGAGTCCGGCAGCGTCCAGGGCGCGGATCGCTGCACCGCTTGCGCTAACCTCCAGAATGTAGCCTTCTGCCCGGCCCTTCAGCACGGACAGGTCGGCCTCAGCAGGCTTAGAAGTCGGACCTTTGCCGTTATTCAGGCTGGCTTCTCCAGGCGATGCCTGCGCTGAAGTGCTCTCAGTCCCCTCGGTTCCCTCGATTCTCACAATCTCCTCAATCAGCAGCGAGTATCTCTCGCCTGCTCCGGGGCAGGCAGTGGTGATTTCCCGGCCGGGAAAAGCCCTCCGGCAATGAAGCACCAGCCGGGGGTCTTCCACTTCCACAGCCAGTTGCAGACGGACTTCCCCGCCTGCCTGCCATGGCTTCTTGTCTGTAATCCTCACCTGCTTCGGCTCGGGTATCAAGCTTAGCATCGCACTCTCCTCCTCTTACAACGTCAGGTTTTCAACTACATTGGTCTACGCGCCGCCTCTGGTCCGATTGTAATCGGTTTTCCGATTACAATTGGCCTATGCGCCGTCCTCGGTCGCAATGTGGTCGGTTTTTCGACTACATTTGGCTCACGTGCCGCCTCCGGTCCAATTGTGGTCGGTTTTTCGACTACATTTGGCTAACGTGCCGCTCCCGGTCGCAATGTAATCGGTTTTTCGACTACATTTGGCTAACGTGCCGTCCCCGGTCGCAATGTGGTCGGTTTTTCGACTACAATTGGCCAGCGCGCCGTCCTCGGTCCGAATGTGATCGATTTTTCGATACAATTGGCTAACGTGCCGCCTCCGGTCCCATTGTGGTCGGTTTTTCGATACAATTGGCCTATGCGCCGCTCACAGTGCGATTGTGGTCGGTGGTTGTTCGCGACGAATGCAACGTTCTGCCCTATCGCGTTAATGAAATGGCATCAGTTCTTTAATTCTGATGCCCTCCTAATCCTTATCGGCCGCTATAATCCGGCCATTCTTCCATACCACCTGGATCTCCAGATCTCCGCCGCTGTCCTTGCGGAAGCCGATCAGATCCGCTGGCCTACCTGCGGTAAGCCCGGCAGCCTGCGGGAGCCCCAGCAGCCGGGCCGGGTGAAGCGAGGCGCAGTCGAGCGCCTCCTCCAGCGGGGCCAGCCCGGCCCGGGCCAGGTAGGCCACCTGGTCCGCCAGCATCATGGCCGATCCGGCCAGCAGCTGCGGATGGCCGGCCAGATGCAGCCGCCCTTCCGGCGTCAGCACCACATCGCCGCCGATATGCAGCCGGTAGGCACCCGGCGCCATGCCGCTCAGCGAGACGGCATCGCTGACCAGAATCGCCCGGCGCTGCTTCACCCGCAGAATCACCTTCAATAGCGCATCCGGCAGATGACAGCCGTCGGCAATCATGCAGCCATACAGCTCATCGGCAGCCAGCTGCTCCCACAGATAATGGGGATGGCGCGGAAGTGTAAGGTGTGTACCGTTGCCCAGATGAGTAGACATCACCGCGCCTGAGGCCACTGCTTGCCGGATCTGCTCCGGTGAGGCCGCCGTATGTCCGATGGAAACCCTGACGCCGGAAGCGGTGCATCTGGAGATGAAGGCTGCGGCTCCCGGCCATTCGGGCGACACGGTAATGATCCGGATCAGCCCCTCCGCCGCCTCCTGCCAGCGGCAGAAGGCCTCCCAATCGGGCGGGCAGATATGCTCCAGAGGATGCGCCCCGCGCGGACCGTCCTCTGGGGACAGGAAGGGCCCCTCCAGATGGATGCCTGCAATCAGCCCGGCGATATCCGGCTGTGTCCGCATGGCTTCAGCAATCACGGATGCTGCCTGGGCGAGATGGTCCGGCCCATTGGTGATCAGGGTCGGGCAATAAGAGGTGACTCCCCGGGCCAGCAGGCGGCGCGAGAGTCCGGCTACAGTCTCCGGCGCAAGCGGCAGCGTATTGAAGTCAAGTCCCCAGCCGCCGTTCACCTGCAAATCGACCAGCCCCGGCGCAAGCCAGGGCCAATCTGCCATATGCGGACTCTCGGCCAGCGTATGAACCGCTTCAATAACGCCACCGTTAACGTGGACCTCAAGCGGCAGGCCGGTTCTGTAATGTCTTCCCGAGATCACACCGTTCATGAGCCGAAGGCTTCCCGGTCCGTGAACAGCTCAATGGCGGGATGGGTCCGTAGGATGCTCGCCGGGCACACGGTACTGAGCGGGCCATGAAGCGCCGCTTGCAATGCGGCCTGCTTGGCCGTGCCGGGAACAATGGCGAACAGGTGATGTCCTGCCATCAAGGCGGGGACGGTCAGCGTCAGCGCATGAGTAGGTACATCGTCCAGGCTGGCGAAGCAGCCGTCGTTCACCTGCTGCGTCCGGCAGGCTTCGTCCAATTCGACCGCTTTAACAAGAAGCGGATCGGCGAAATCGGCTACAGGCGGATCATTGAACGCAATATGCCCGTTCTCCCCGATGCCGAGACAGACGATATCAATAGGAGCTTCATTCAACAGCGCTGCGTATCTCTGGCACTCCTCTTCAATATTGCCCGTCCGGCCCAGCAGCTCGATCCTTCCGGGATTGACTCTGCTGAACAGCCGTTCCTGCAAGTAGTTCCCGAAGCGCTGTGGCGCGTCTTCCGTCAGGCCGATATATTCATCCATATGAAAAGCATGCACCCGGGACCAATCAATTCCCTGCTCCTGCACCAGCCCCTCATACAGCTCATTCTGTGACGGAGCTGCGGCAAATACGATGCGGACAGGAGCCGTGGAATGCTTCTGCAAGTCTCGGATTCTCTGTCCAACCTGACCAGCTGCCGCCGCTCCCATCTCACTGCGGTGGTGATAAACCAGAACACGCATACGTTCCACCTGATGCTCCTCTGCCGGAGCCATATTATCATTCATAGCTACGTCATCCCTCCTTATTGGGGTGTGGCAGGGGCGGGGGCCGCCCCTGCTTGTTACGCTCATCCAGTTACACTCTTCTAATTACGATCTTCTCGTTACTCTCTTTCACTTAAACTCATCCCGTTCTACTCTTCCAGTCACGCTCTGTCTAGCGCATCCAATCGGTTACAACCCGCTACTCACCATCAAATATGGCTTGTTATCTGAATTCTCTGAACTAGCCAGCGATACCACGATACTGGAAGTATTGGGGTCACTCCACTGGAAGGTGGGCTGCAGTCCAGCGGCTGCGGCGGCACCAACGTAAGCTGTAATATCGATGCTGTACCACCCGGCCCCGGTGACCCGTACTGTTCCGAGATTCGTTCCGCCGGTGACGGGCCGGTTATTCCAGGTGATGCCGCTCTCGGTCCACTGCGCTCCGGCGTAGCCCTTTAGTGCAAGTGTAACCGGGGCAGCCGGGGCAGCGGTGACATACACGTTAAGGGTTACGGACTGCACCGCCGTTCCGGAGAGATTCAGTTCCGCCTTCATGAAGGCAATGCGATCTCCTCCTCCCTGTGCATTTGGAAGATCGGCAACCTCCAGCACAGGCTCCTGTCCGAAATTAGTGGAGGGCTGATGTTCATGGACATAGGCATCCGTGGTCACCGGGATCACCGGAGCTGCCGGAGCACTTCTCTCGATATTCAGCAGATAGAGATCTGCGGTTCCGTCTTCGTGGTACACCAGGACCGGCACATCCGCAGGCTCTGAACCGATCGTAACGGATGCGGCTGTTCCCGATGCCACTGGCATTCCATTTACAAGCACTGCATCCGAGGCCTTGGCGGAAACCGGTGTGACCTGCAGCGCCGTTACGTTGCTGCTGACAGTTAAGGTATAGGCCTTATCACCCAAAGCGAAAGGCTTGTCCCACTCTCCTGCCGACAGCGTTAATCCGCTAAGCCCGCCATGCGGCAGCAACGCCGTAGTGTGTGGCAGGTCATGGGCGCTGGCATAATAATATCCGGCAGCCTGAACTCTCCTCGGCTCGAATCCGGCTTGACGCCCCGACGGAATAGCCTCCGAAGTGAAGGCTGCCCGACCGTCCGCACCTGTTACTGCCGCCGCGTAACGGCCTGCTGAATAGGTGAACCGTCCTTCTATAGCCGCCCCTGCGAGTACCGCCCCTGTGGTATAGTCACGCACTTTCATGGAAGCTGCCGCAGCGGTTCCAGTATATGATAGCTGCATATCTGTCACGATCATCGGCTTCAGCGCTGTGCTACCGGTGACCGCAGACACTTCGCTGGAGAGCGGCCCGATATTACCCGCCAGATCGCGGGCGGCGATACGGTAATAATAAGTCGTCTCCGGGAGCAGTCCCTTGTCCTGATAATTCAGGCCCCGGGCGAGACCGGCAATATCCGCAGAGGTTGGCGTGAAGCCGGAGACCGTGCTGCGGTAGATAATGTAGCGGTCTACCTCTAAGTTGTCAGTAGCGATTCCGTAATTCAGCCTTATGCTCTGATAGTCGCTGGCAACGGCGGACGGAGTGCCCGCAGGTGCAGACGGTGCTTCTTGATCCTCCGGTGCTGTCCAGAAGACACCGCCTGGTCCCCAATAAGAAGGCAGCGCCCGGTAAGAATCATAGTGATGAACAGCGATTCCGCCGAAGGCGCTGCTCTGCCCGGAAGCGGCATAGACCTTGTCCAGTTCTGCTTCCATGTGGCTGCGGCCTTCCTCCTGGAAGGTGATCGTCTCCGGGTCGCCGCTGTTTGCAATATCCAGTGTCTCCACCCCGATGACTACGGAATTCGGCTTGCCGATCGCCTCGGCATAAGCCAGCTCTCCAGCTGCGCCGGCAATGATGCCCGCTGTGCCGTCTGCTGAATCCCGGTAATCCATGATCGAGATATAATCGGAGATATCCTGGATATGCTCGGACAGCCATTTCGTCGTGCCGTTCCACTGGATATTCGCCCCCTGCTCGGAGGAATCATACCATTTAGGGACAGCAGGGCCGAAGGGCAGCCGGATACCGGCTGTATCCCGTCGGTCAATCATTTTGCGCAGGCCATCCAGGTACTCCTTTTGCAAGAACTTGCTTGGGTCTTTGAAGTCCGGGGAGATATACGGCTCGATGTCCACATTGATTCCATCGAACTTCTCATCCGCATCCGCCGCAAGATTGTAGTTGATAATCTGCTCGATCTCCCGTACGGCATGACTATGGTAGCGCTCATAAGCACCCATATAAGCCGGGGAGGTTCCGCCCGCGACAAGGGCATGGACGTTTAAGTTCCGCTCATGCGCCCAGCGCATGAAGGAGCGCAGCTCATCCTCCTGCTCCTCCAGCGCCCGGTAGCCCGCGTAGTTGCCCACAGCCAGATACAGCGTCGTCACCGGCTCTGATCCGAAGGTTGCGGTGTCCGTAACGAAGGACTCCAGCACCTCCCGCGAGCCCGGATTCAGCAGCAGCTTATAGCTCTCCGGCTCCCAGATCCACATGGCCCGGTCCTGATCCGGCAGAGGAAGCGCCGGCTCATGCGTGCCCGCACCGACCTGCGCATAGACGGTCGGGCTGTACCCGTAGCGTCCGGGAGCATTCGTGGCCCGGGCCTCCAGGCTGATCGTGCGGTCACCGATGCCCGCCGTATTCCAGGCATATACATATTCCGTGCCGTTATAAGCGGCCTGCTGCCACGGTCCCCGGTTCACCCGGACCTGCACGGCCGAGACCGGCGTAATCGATTCTGCCTGAACGGTTACCGCCACCTGTCCGGTCACAGCAATCCCTTCGTCCGGGCCGGTAATCGTCACCACTGGCGCAACGCCTGTGGGGTTGTTCACCTCAAGGGTGACGGACGGACTCCACACCCCGTAGCGGGTGGAAGTATCCAGCCCGCGGGCCACCAGCTCCACCGAACCGTTGTAACGTGAGGTGTCGAGGGTGTAAGACCAGCTGCCGCTGTCATCCCCGTCCGGGTCATCCAGCAGCACCTCGAACTGGGCTGTCCCGTTCACATATAAACGGACATCATATAGTCCGGTATAGGTTCCGCTGACCTCCACCGGCCCGCCGGAGGAGACATATCCCCCGGGCGGTTCATCCAGTGTAATGGTGCCTGCGGCCCGGGCGGTGCCCGGAACTGCCATTATCACAATAATCAGACCGATCAAGGGCAATATCCATCCAAGCCGTTTACCAGAACCTTGCAGCCTTTGCTTCATAAGCGCCGCCTCCTTTAATGGTCAAGCGAATACCCTGATTGCCTAGCCTGTGCTTCAGCGGTTCTTCCCTGCGGTCAGTACCCGGTTACTTGCTGCCTAATTGAATATTCTGAACGCGGTCGTAAGCTTCCTTATATGTCGCCAGCAGCTTGTCTACTCCGAGATTGTTAATCTCCTCGACATACTTATCCCAGTCCGCCAGCTTACGGGAACCAGTCACGAACTTGGCGAAGCTCTCATCGCGGTGCTTCTTGATCGCCTGTCCGGTGATCGAGATGACTTCATTCTCCTTCTCGGTGAAGGCCGGACGCGGCTGCATGTTGGCCGGATCGTATTTGACAGCCTCTTCATAAGCGTGCTTCAGGTCATCCGAGAACAGGGACAGATGGGCGTTGAAGTCAATCCACGTATAGGTTCCGCTGGTCTGAAGTCCCGTCTGCTTCCGCATCTCAATCACATCGGTATATTCCGGCTTGAACTTAATCGTATCGCCTTCCTTCACATACGTCTCGCCTTCCACACCCCAGCTGCTGAGCGTCCGGCCGTCCTCCGAATAGAAGAAGTCCATGTACGCCATGATATCTTCGATATTCTTGGAGGTCGAAGCAACCGTCAGACCGCCCTCCATGTAATGGAAGTAAGGATTCAGCTGTTTGCCGCCCTCAAGCCCTGCGGGAGGAGCCAAGAACTGCATATTGAATTCAGGATTCTCCTTGCGCATCGCATTATTGAAGAAGTCCACACGGCTGATATAATCCACGGTTACAAAAGACTTGCCGGTAGACACCATGTCCTGCCACTGCTTGGTCTGCAGCGAGAGGAAGTCCGGCGGAATCAGCCCTTCATCGTAGAACTGCTTCCACATGCCGACCATTTCCTTGTAGCTGTCCTCTGTCGGCCCATAGCGCCATTCTTTTGTATCAAAATCGTAGTACGCCCCTTCGCCTGTTCCATAGTTGACCGTCATATTCGTGTTCATCTCATCGGGGATCTGGCCGTAACGGACCGACAGCGGGTAGCTGTCCGGGTATTTCGTCTTGAGCGTCTTCAGAGCCGTATGCAGCTCATCATAAGTCTTGGGGGCCTGAATGCCCTCCTTCTCAAAAACATCCTGGCGGTACATCCAGATCATCCGGTTCGTCTCTCCGAAGCCCTGGTTCGGGAACATATACATTTTGCCGTCAGCGGAGAGTACGGCCTTCGCCTCATCCGGGTATTGCTTCATCCAGGCGGTCAGATTCGGCAGCTTGTCCATGTATTCCATCAGGTCTACGAGTGCGCCTTGCTGGCCGAATTTGTTCGATTCCTTGCGGTTGGGCATATACATCAGATCCGGCAGCGCATTGGAAGCCACCGCCAGGTTCAACGCTTCAGCCAGCTTCCCGGAAGGTGTCTGCACCTCCAGAGTGACGCCGGTCTGATCCTTGATCCAGCCCCAGACCGGCCAGTCCTTGGAATATGGGAAGGTGGCATTGTTGTCCAGCAGGGCGGTGAAGGTGTGGGCCTGCTTCGCTCCCGAAGCGGCCGGAGAAGCTTCTCCTCCAGGTGCAGCCGTAGCCGCAGGCGAAGCGGAATTGTTATTGCCCCCGCTGCAGCCGCTCACCAGTATTGCCGCTGCCGCGAGGGGCAACATTACAGACTTCCATTTGTTCATTCTTCATCTCTCCCTTAAGTAGTAGTTATGGTTCAGACCGGTTCAGCCCTTCACTGCACCGATCATGGCGCCTTTGACAAAATACTTCTGAACAAACGGATATACCGTGAGGATCGGTAGCGTAGAGACCATAATCGTTGCATATTTGAGAGACTCTTCAACGACCTGGTTGTCTCCCCCGATCCCGGTCACATCCCCCGAGCTTGCGCTTCCCGCCAGCACCAGATTGCGGAGCAGCACCTGAAGCGGGAACAGATCCGGGGTGCGCAGATACAGCAGCGGATAGATGAAGTTATTCCACATGCCCACCGCGTAAAATAAAGCAATAGTGGCGAAGGAAGCCTTCGACAGCGGAATGATGATACGCATGAATATCCCGATATCATTCAACCCGTCAATGCGCCCGGATTCCTCCAGCTCCTTGGGAATGCCGGAGAAGAAGGTGCGCATCAGAATCAGATTCCAGGTGCTGACCGCGCCCGGCAGGACCATGCCCCATACAGTATCCACCATATTCAGGGAGCGGACCACGAGGAAGGTCGGGATCATCCCGCCGCTGAAGAACATCGTCACGACGATCAGCATTGTGAAGGTCTTACGCAGCGCCATATCCCGGCGGGAGAGCGCGTAAGCCCCGGTTGACGTAACCACCAGCGAGATCAGCGTGCCGAGCACGGTGTAGATCAGCGTGTTTTTATAGGCCGTCCAGATCTTCGGGTCTCCAAGCACCAGCTCGTACATCTTCACATTGAAGCCCTTGGGCCAGAACGAGACCGTGTTCTTGATGACATTGATATCGCTGCTCAGAGACACCGCCAGCATGTGCAGGAACGGATAGAGCGTAATCACCACAACGATCATTAGAAAGAACGTGCTGACAATATTAAACAAGGATATTCTCGGTGACCTCATCACCACACCTCTTCTCTACCATAGACTTGTCTCGCTGACCCGGCGGCTGATGTAATTGGCGCTATAGATGAAGATCAGGCTGATGATGCCCATGAACAGGTCGATCGAAGCGCCATAGCTGAAGTTCCCCTGCTCCATCCCGACCCGGTACACATACGTGCTGATGATGTCGGCCGTATCGTAGATCGCCGGGTTCTGCATGAGGAACACCTTCTCGAAGCCAATCTCCAGCACCTTGCCGATATTCAGAATCAGCGTGATGACAATCGCCGGTGAGATGCCGGGCAGTGTGACATGCCATATTTTGCGCATCCGGCTGGCCCCGTCCATGTCGGCTGCTTCATAGAGCTGGGGATCAATCGCCGTTAATGCCGCCAGATAGATGATGGTCTCCCAGCCGATATGCTGCCAGATCTCCGAGAGGACATAGATCCCCCGGAACATCCCCGGCTCATTCATGAAGTTAATCGGTCCGATTCCGAACGTGCCCAGCAGATTGTTAATCAGGCCGCCGGTCGGCGACAGGAACATAATGACCATGCTCGCCACAATGACATTCGAGATGAAATGCGGCAGATAGCTGACCGTCTGCACGAACTTTTTGAACGCGGCCTTACGGACTTCATTCAGCAGAATGGCCAGAATCACCGGGGCAGGGAAACCGAACACCAGCTTGTACAGACCCAGGAGCAGGGTGTTCTTCATCAGCGGCCAAAAGTCAGGATTCTCAAAAAACATCCGGTAATACTTCAGCCCCACCCAGTCGCTGGCCCAGATTCCTTTAAACAGATTATAATCCTTAAACGTAATGACGAGGCCGAACATCGGCGCATACCGGAAAATCAGATAATACAGCAGGCAAGGCAGGAACAGCAGCCATAGCGTTTTGTTATGGTTCCAGGTCCGCAGCAGACGCCCTTGACGCCGGTAAGGATCTTTCATTTCCTTTCGCAAGTTGTCTTGTACTACACTCGTTTGAGCCATAGGCATTCCCCTCTTGTTCTTAATGATGCAGCTCGCTGAATGTCAGCTAACTTCCCCTCTGCTTCCGGGGTTTGTCTCCGAATTATAGCGGCAAGTCTTTGGGAAGCGCTATCAGCATGTTATATATCTTTTCGCCTTATTTGCGTATTTCCCTAGAATAGCGTATAAATCAGCAAAAGTGCATATTGTGCGTGTCAGCTTTGGGCCGCTATGATAGGATAAAACGATAACCAAGCGGCTGCACCTGAAGGGGGAATACATATGAAGAGACCGCTTACCAGCCAATTTGCCCTTAGCGGCCTGTTCGTTAAGCTCATGCTCAGCTTCCTGAGCGTCATCCTGCTGCTGGCTTCATTCAATCTGTTCTCTCATCTATATCTTAGCGGGAAGGTCTATCAGGAGGTGGTCCGGCAGAACGAGCAGAGCCTGAAGCAGACGGTGGAAGGGTACGAGAATCACTTCCGGCTGACGCAGAATATGATTCTGGCGCTGACCCAGTCGGATACGTGGACAGCCAACCTGGGCATTCTCAGCCATCTGAAGGAGAACCGGCGGTATGATATTCTCAGTGAGGTCAAGTCGGATCTGATGACGCTGTACGGGAATCCTTTTCTGCATATTGAGAATTTCATTCTGTACTTCAAGGCGGAGGACTATGTTCTTGAGAAAGAGGGGCTGAGTACCGCGGCCGACATGTTCGGCAAATATTATTACAGCGGGGAGTATCCGGCGGACTTCTGGAGCGGCCAGACCATGGACAACCAGTATCTGAAGGTCCTCCCTGCTGCTTCTTTTACGGAAACAACAATGAGCTCCACGCGTGCGCTCGGGCGGCTGATGCCGGTCATGATCAAGGCGATTCCTTATGAAGAGGTCTACGGCATTGTGATGCTGAATCCGCAACGGCTGGAGCAGGCGTACGGGGATGCCGGGAAGAATCCCTTCTATATAATGGATGCGCAGGACCGGCTGCTCTTCTCCACCGCAGAGACGGAGCTGCCAGCGCTGGAATATGCCGTTACTACAAGCGCTCATGAGCGGATCGGGGACAACTATTATTTCTATCAAAAAGGGGCGCAGACCGGCTTCACCTACGTCCGGGTCACCGAGGTTGCCGCCATTGCGAGCGGGCTGCGCGGCATGCGGCTGCTGCTCGCGGTTCTGCTCGCTGCTGCGGTTCTGGTCAGCCTCCTGTTCTCACTCCTGTTCAGCTACCGGCTGAACCAGCCGCTCCAGCGCCTGATCGCCGCGTTCGACCGCAAATCGGGCGGCGCCCCCGGCAAGGTGAGCAGCGTCAAGGAGTTCGCCATTATCGGCGACCGCCTAAGCTCCATCCTGGAGAACAACCGGTTCATCCAGAACGATCTGGCGCACAAGAATTCGCTGGTCCGCCAGTATGCGTATACCCATAAGGTGAAAAATATTCCGCTGAACGCAAGTCTGAGCGAGCTGGAGGATGCGCTGCATTCCGAACGCCCTTATGCCTCCATCCTGTTCAAGCTCAGCTTCACCCGCTTCCCGGAGGAGCCGGAGAAGCATACGCTGGCCTTATGGCAGCTGATTCAGCGCCTGTTCACCGGGGAGGAATCCGAGAACGTCGCTTTGCAGCCGGAGCAGGATCTGCTCTTGCTGCTGCTCTTCGATCCCGGTCCGCAGAGCGGCATACTTCAGGTGCTGGGTACACTCCAGGAGCTGCTGGCAGAGGAGCGTTCCCTCTACCTCACGATAGCGGTCAGCCCGGTGTATTCGGGGGAAACCCCGTTTACCGATGCTTACCACAACCTGTCCGAGCTGCTGAAGGAACGCAGACTGAACGGGGAGACACAGATCATCGTGGAGCCGCGGGCCTCGTCGGCCAAAGCGTTTCATCTGAAGGTCACCCATGGGGAAGAGCTGCATAACCTGCTGCAGTCCGGCAGCGAAGAGGCGGTCTTCGGCTGGATAGACCGCCAACTGGAGCAACTGTCGAATAAGGATGCCGCTGCGGAGGATTTCCGGGCTTTTGCTGCGGGGGTGGCAGAACAGACAAGCAAGACCGTCATGAAGCTGAATCTGCCGGAGCTTGAAATGGGGCTGGTCGCGGCCCTGTCCGGTGAGCCGTTCGCCGCCTTCTATTCCACGCACCAGTATAGTGAATGGCTCCGGGAGCTGGTGACACCGGTGCTTGCAGCGATACGCAGCGGCTCGGAGACCCGGGACCCGGTCATCAGCTTCGTGCTGGAGTATCTGGAGAAGCATTACGGTGAGGATATCAATCTGAATATTGTAGCCGACAAGCTGAATCTGACCTCCGGCTATCTGTCGAGCATCTTCAAGGAGAAGACCGGCATTAACTTCAGCGAATATCTCAACACGCTGCGGATCGAACGGGCCAAGGAGCTGCTGATGAACATCGACCTGCGCATCCAGGATATCGCACTTCAGGTCGGCTACCAGAACGTGAACTCGTTCATCCGCATGTTCAAGCGTGCCTCCGGCCTGACCCCGGGTGAGTACCGCAAGCGGGCTGGCGGGGATAATCAGGAGCTGGGTTCGGTGGCGGGGGAGGAATGAAACAAGCGTGCCCCGGATGGTGGCACGCTTCATGGAACAACGATTAAGGGCGGGGATCTTCCTCACCCAGATAAATGCGGATAACCGCATCCATATATTGCATGACTTCGGTGGTCATCCCGTACACTCGCGTATTCTGGCCCTCCTGCGGAGTAATGTAGTCCCAATATTTCTGGATGAGCTGCTCATCTCCGCCAAACATTGTATCGGCGTATTCTATAATAGAGGACGCAAGCTGCTGCGCTGCCGGTGAATCGGGCGGCTCTGCCAGCAGTCCCTTAACCCGCCTGAGAATATCGGCCCACTCCATAGTCAGCGGATTGCTTACATCGTTGATCGGCAGCAGCTCGAGTTCCTCCGGTGAGAAATACTGCTGCCGTAGCGCTTTGCCTTGCGGAGGCTGTTCAAGCTCACGGATAAATTCAAGCATCTCGTCTATATTTACTTGTTCGCTTGCCCGCATGGCGTATAGGGTAGAATACAGCAAATGCTCTACCGCTTGCAATTTGTCCTGCTGCTGCTTCACGAAGGCCATCTGCTGCGTAAGGGCCCGACTCCATACGGCAACATCATTGTGAGCTACTTCACCCTTGTCGAGGATAATCTTGATCTCACTCAGTTTAAAATGCATGTGTTTCAGCACAGCGATCTTCTGCAGCCTTAAAATATCATTCTCACTATAAGATCGGTACTGGGTGCCGGTCTTCCTGTCCGGCTGGAGCAGGCCCAGCTTCTCGTAATAATGCAAGGTGCGGACAGAAACACCAGTAAGCTTGGACAATTGCCCTACAGTATACATCGGCTTCCCTCCAAAATAGGTATATTATTGGCTACATAAGAAGCACTTAAGAGCTAAACTTGAAGCTTTATCGTCACTGCGGTGAACATTTGGACTTCCGGCCGCTGTTAGGTTTGGATTTCCTGATTTATACCGCTGAATGCGGTAGAAATCCAAACCTAAAGGCGGTCGCTGACGCTCCTGCAGTTCCAAATTTTCCCTCCGCTTCTTTTGCTTTTTTGTTAATTTCTTGAATGCTTCTTATATAGAAGGTTTGGCACAGTAATTCATCCGGCCATGCCAATGCCGAATGATCGTTTATTACTGAGAGGCTGTCCGCCGGCGACGCCGGCGCCACAGGTTGAACAGTAACAGCAGTCCTGCGGTGCCGACAATCACAACTCCGAACTGGATGACAACCGGGCCTGTCCCTGCCTCCAGCTCATTGTACGTTAGTAAACTCTGATCTCTCTGCAGAATGACAAACCGCGCCATTGCCAGATACGCCAGGTGAAAGCCGATGGAAGCCCACAGCGATCCGGTCAAGCTGCGCCATAGCTGAAGCACCGTGCCGAAGCAGAGCAGCATAATCACATATTCTGCATTAATGCTATTTCCGCGGTCGAGTCCGCTCCAGGCTTGCAGCTGGTTTACAGTGACCGGCACCAGTACAAACAGCAGCACCTGAGCGCCATATGCAGCATAGGCAGGCAGCCGCAGCCGCAAGCCGCTGTATACGATTCCTCTCATCGACAATTCCTCCGGCATCGCCTCGTACAGAAAAGCGATACATGTACTGAAGGCTACTGCCAGCAACAGGTCCACGGAGAAATGCCAGGCAATAATGGTGGTCCAGCCCAGCGCCCCAGTAATCATAAAGCCTATTCCCCCCATCAGCAAGGCAGATGCGCCGCCGCCCAGCAAATGCAGGAATGCGGCCGGAGTCAATGGCAGCAGCTTGGCGGTCAGCCGGAACCGGCGCTGAATGAGATAAACGGCAGGTACAATGAGCAGCGCTGCGGTCATAGCCTGGACGACAGAAATGGTGTTATCCGCCCCGCCGGAGGCCCGCACAGCGTTCCCGGCAACCGTGGCGGTGAACAGCCCCAGCGTCATGGCCAACCATCCAAGCGCTGTAATCGCCAGCCATCTCCCGGATGATTCCCGGCCATCGTTGTGCTTTGCAGATGATGTTATTCTATCCATTGTGCATCCCTCCTGCTGCCATTGTAAACCCTCCAGTATACGTCAGGGTCAAGCCTGGGATTATCTTTGAGCATAGGGAAATCCAAATTCAGCTGTTTCCGCCGCTCCTCTAACCGTACATCACGCCCCTAGTCATGCCCATGCGGGGAGCTCTAACCTACTTGTCTGGTATAACGACAAAAAGCCGCTAACCAGCGGCTTTTAAGGGGATATGGTTTCAGTTAACGAGCAGAAGTATTCTATCTGCTTAGATCATATATTTATGTTATTGCACAGCCTGTGCCTGCTCCGGCGCTTTTTGATTCATGATGGGAAGCATCATTAAGGCGCCTAGGAGGAACAGTATGCCAGCCCCGCCATAAATGGTACTCAGGGAGAAGGCGCTTTTCAGTGCACCTGCGAACGACATAGACACCACCATCATCCCGACGAACATCGGATTCAACACCCCGTTGACCCGGCCGACAATGGAGCTATTAGACCATCTCAGAATCATCGTACTGATCCCGATATGAATACAAGGGAACATCAGCCCGTTCAGGAACTGGATGGTCAGCGTGAGCGGAATGCTTGTCGAGAACCCGACAATGGTCGTACATACGGCACCTGCCAGCATCCCCATGGCGAGCAGCAGCTGGGGCGGAACTTTTTTGGCGAAGGCGGCTACGAGCCCTCCCCCGATCAGCATGGCTGCACCGTTGACCATAAGCATGTATTGCAGGAACTCCTTGCTTCGGCCAAGCCGCTCTGTGACGATGAACAGATTCAGTGCCTGGGATACACCCACAGCAAGTCCGGCCAGTACAAACGCAAGTCCGAGCATCCGCAGCACCTGGCTCTGCCAGACATACCGGAAGCCTTCGGTGAAGTCCTTACGGAATTGCCCCTTCTCGGCAACTGTCCCGGCTTCCATATGATCCTCCGGCAGACGGATAAGCACGAGTGCCGACAGCAGAAAAGCTACGCCCATTACGGCAATGGAGATCTCAAGGCCGAAGGTGCTGTATACGAAAGTACCTAACATCGGTCCGAGAACCATGAAGATGGCCATCAGCGACTGGAAGAGTGCCATCCCTTGCTGCAGCTGCTCCTCCGGCACATGGAACTTAAATAACCGCATGCTCGAAGGCTGGGAGAACTGCGACAGAATGGCCGAGATGAACGCAACCAGATAGACGGATTCCCATGAACCGAAGTGAATGCTGAGCAGAACGGCGAATACCGATACCGCAGACAGGGAATCACACCAGATCATCGTCCGCTTCGGCCGCCACCGGTCCGCAAAGGTTCCTCCAATGAAGGAAAATACAAAGATAGGTGCAAATTCAGCTACACTGATCAGCGAAATGGCGTAGGGATCATTGTTGGTCCTCTCCGCAACATAGAGCAGAATAGCAAAATTACGCACCCAGATCCCGATCTGCAGCAGCACGCTGGATAACAGAATCGTCTGCAGAAAGCGATTACGGAACAAGCTAGGCGTATTCGCGCTTTGTTCATGCGGATTCAATCTTCTCAACCTCCTGTTTATTTACAAAATACGCTCAGCTTCTTAAGGCGGGGTTCTCCTCTCACTCTCTATATTATAAGGAGCGGACCGCGATCTTGAAAGCTATAAATGCAGGAGCAGACGGGGTCAAGCGACCCCGAAATATTCCTTCAGGCCCGCTACGATAGCAGCCGCTACCCGGTTCTGGAAATCGTCGGAGAACAGGATGGCTTCCTCGACGGCATTGGATAAGAAACCAACCTCCAGCAGCGTAGCTGGCATATTGGAATATTTCAAGACGATATATTTGTTGTATTTAACCTTGCGGTCCGGAAAGCCGGTGGTCCCTTGCAGGTGCTTATGCATGATACCGGCGAAGGCTTTACTCTCCTGACTGTAGTAGTAGGTTTCGGTTCCCCGGACATTGGGCATCCCCGTGGCAGAATTGCCATGGATGGAGACGAAGGCATCGGCCTGCAGCTCGTTGGCCATCTCTGCCCGTCGCTTGTTGGGCGGATAGGTATCGTCGCGGCGTGTCATCACCACATTGAACGCCGGTTCCTGCAGCAGCAGACGCTCTACCTTCAAGGCGACGCTAAGGTTAAAATCTTTCTCCAGCTTCTTCGTAATGCCGATCGTTCCCGGGTCCGCAGCCCCATGGCCGGCATCAATAACAACGGTTTTCTTCCCGTTGCCCGGCTGAACAGGCTCTACCGGAGGCAGCTCGGCTGTGGCAGAGCTCAGGTCGACGACCAGGAGCCGGGAGGCGGCATCCTCCTCGATGTAACTGGTATACTTCGTATCCGTAGAGAGCGCAATCACAATCCTTACGGTGGCGGCGTCCGCCCCCGAAAGTCCGTAATACAGCTTATTGACATTGGGAACGCCGGTAACAGTCTGCTCGCCCGATTGGGTGCGGCTATCCCATGACACCGTCTGTAAGAAATCTGCGGAAAAGGTCGTTCGGGGCAGCTCCACCACAATCTGCAGAGGTTCGTTTCCGGTATGTACAGACGGCTGGACATTGCCTGTAAAAGCAAGCATCAGGCGGTCATCGCTGAAGCTGAGACTATGGACGGTGGAAGCCGCCGCGGCTGGGACGGGCAGGGTCACCGGCTGTTCCGGGCCTTCAGGGCTGACCGGAGCGGGAGTGACAGCCGGCTCTGGAGCCGCCGGTGAAACCGGCTGCACCGGCGCAAGCGGAGCTGAAGTCAAGCCCACCACCTTGCGGCTGTTGTCCCAGCTCACCTGGACACCCATGGCTTCGCTGATGAATCTCAGCGGCACCAGCGTGGTTCCGTTACGGTTCCGGGGAGCGGTGGCCAGCGAATGGGAAGCCCCATCGATGAGGGCTTTCTTTTGGCCAATCGTCAGCACTATGCTGCCGGATTCCTTCGGGATGGTTACGGTTCCAACCTGTTGATTCCAGAGGACCCCCATTCCCATATTCTCCGCAATGATCCGCAAGGGAACCATCACACTGCCGTTAATCAATTCAACCTTGTCTTTCTTTTGCATAGGAATGGCTTGCCCGTCCAGTATGATGGTCGGACTTGTCTTCACGGCGGCACTGGCCTGCCCGCTGAGCGGGAAGCATAAGAATAGGACGGCGAACAGGAGGAACCAATTGCATTTTTTCATACGTGCATCTCATCCATTTCATCTAATTTGTAGAATTGCTGATTCTTAAATTAGACTCCAGTAATTGGAATAGGTTGCGAAATTGAGTATTTATAATTAGTTATATCAAGTGGAAACGGCTTTGCCGTCCTTTTAAAGGACGGTACCGTTTCAGCGAGAAATAGAAGGATAATTATAGCGCGAAGCATATAAATTCTTATCTTTCTACAAAAAAACGGCACCCCGAGGGGCGCCGCACTATATTATTCCATTCTCCCTACTTCGCTTGCTTCAATTGAACGGTCTTCATGTATTCCTTGAATTCCTCGGCGATTTCTTTATACTTCGTATGATGCAGGTAATGGGAGCCTACCATCGGGATCAATTTACCCTGTGCAGACTGCTTCGCCTGCTCCTCATGCAGCGGAATCCACTGCTTGTTCCGCTCGTTATTGGATTGCGCGAACAGCAAGACCGGCAAATCCTGCGGGTATGTCAGCTTTTCGGCATTTTTGAAATTGGAGCCAAGGTGGCTAAGCTCATTCATCAGCGTGGAGTTATTGCCGTGTACATTGGTGATCAGTTTCATCTGCTCTTTGGTATGCTCATCATAGTCAAGCGATTTAAACGAATCTCCGCCCAACTTCGTTAGCAACCGCATCACACCTGAATCCTTGGCAAACTTCATGGTCTTCAGCGGCAATTTCACATCCATACCTGGCTGATTGGGCACACTACTGTCAATCCCTACGAAGGCTTGCACCTCATCCGGATAAGCATTCACATAAGACACGGAGTAGAGTCCCGTAATGGAATGTCCCATCAGAATGTAACGCTTCAGCCCGAGCTGCTGCACAGCTTCATGAATTTCACTGATAATGTTCTCTGTCGTTCTTTCTTTATCTGTCCCATCGCTCAGGCCATAGCCGAAAGGCTCTATGGCTACGACTTTGTACGAAGGCGTCAATTGATCTATCAGCGGCTTGAAATCAAGCACAGGCGAAGCGGTTCCTTGCCCGGGCAAGAGAACTATGGTCTGTTCCCCGCTGCCTTGAATCAGCACATTCATCTTTTTGCCTTCTACATTAACGTACTGCCCGTACGATTCGATCTTCTTCTTCTCGATTCCGGTACTGATAACATTAACAATAAAGGTGATGCCTATGAACAGCACGAGCACACCGATAATGCCACCTAATATTTTCAACCATAATTTCCGTTTCTTGCGTCCCTTTTCAGGTTTATTTATTTCAGCGGTTCCTGCCATGTCCATCTTCTCCTGTTCTTCTATCTGTAGATTCGCCTTAGCGGTATAGGTAGAGTGTACCTGCTTAAGATGTCCTCTTCGTGACGGGAATATGAACGGAGTATGAACAGGGGGATACTTTATCGCGTAATACTCATATTCAATAAGCTGACATCATCCAACTGGTTAACGGGTCTCCCATTGGCTTTGACCAGCGCAGGTATACCTTTGTAGAGAATATGGCCGTCAGTTATGTCAGCTACCGCTGTAATTGGCATGCTGTTGTTGCTGATAACACCGCTCCCGGTTTGCAGCAGCAGATACACCCGGCCGTTCGCCGCCTGGGCTTGACTGATTTTCCCCTTGCCGAGTTGGCTCGCATTTATAGTCACTTGGGGGTGATCCGTCTTGGTTGACAGGTCATAGCGGTTGAGTGTCACCGCCTCCTCTGCTATGTGAAGTGTAGTGAGCGTATCTCCCTCCAGGATATAATGGGTCCAAGGCCCTGGCGCTCGTTCTTCTTCCCTCTTGGCAGCTAGCGGCAATTCATTCACTTCTCCAGAAGCATATTGGTATTCAAAAAGTCTTTTAGAGAACACAACAGGAAAAGTGTCGGTTGCCGCTGGTGTACCATCAGTCCAGATCTTGCCGATCTCTTTCACCAGAAATAGCACTCTGCTGTTGGCTGCTGTCTGCTTTGCTTCAGTGATGATCCGTATCTCCAGCCCGCGATCCTTTCCGGAGGGTGTGCCTAAGGGCAGTTTGACACTGCGGATCGGTGAACCCGTCTGAGCATTATACACGTTATCGATTATCTCATGATCTTGGTTCACCTTGTTAACGTTAGTAAGTACATGAATTTCTGACCCAGCCTTCTGTACGTCTTCCACGCTGGCGTATTGTGCGGAATAGGGTTGCTCATCCGTATAATGGACTTGCTTTCGCGTGGCCAGATCCAGCACATCGATGTTCCAGCGAATCTTGCCCTCCTGTTTCAAGTTAGTTGAACCGATAGAAGCCGACTTGGCAAAAATGAGTGTGTCTTGATCCCGGTAATAGCCGCTCGTCCCCTTCTTCCCCCTCATAAATTCTGAATACTCCTCATACAGCGCATTGAACTCGGAATAAGCCTGCGCCTCTGAAGGTCCTTTGTTTGTCATCCATTGATTCTTGAATGTTTGCTCAATTCTCTTGCTGCCCGATGCGGACACTTCAATGGCATAAGAGCCTTTCCCGCCCACATAGCTCCTAATCAGATTCACAGGGGCAGCTTCGGCCGAATCCCCCTCCAGTGTCTGCAACTGATATTCCGGCAGGCGCAACTCTGCCCCATAAGCATAATAAGTTCCAAGCGAAGCCACTATTAACAGAACAAGCGCGCCCGTAATCGTGTAACGTTTCACTAGTCATTCACTCCCTAAACGGTGATCTTCTTCGAGACGAGCCTGAAGCCAAGCGTGAGTGTAAGGCTCATGACAACAATATAAATGCACAAACGGATGACTGTTATCTCCCGGGGATAGAAATACACATACGGATGTAGGGAGAATGCGAATCCGATTACCGCCGCGCATGAAGCAACATACAAGATTGCATAGATTATACCGGCCAGATGGTAGCTTCGCTCAAGCAATATTGCCGTAAAGATCACAAAGACAGCCAGAATCCCGGTTCCGTAATAGACGGCAAACATTAATCCGTCTGGCGGCAGCAAGTATCGCACAAACACCAGGTTAGAAGCGACCGCTTCGGCCAGCAGCGAGGGCATCCGATATTCGGACGGAACCATCCAGTCGAATAACTGGCGTTCGAGCAGCAGCAGCAACAATTGGAAAGAAACCATAGCAAAGACAAATATGAAGATTGCACTGGCTTTGGCCATGTATACGTGTCGTCTTGCCGTCGGCAGGGTGAACAACCGGTAGGCAAACTTATCTCTACCAAACCAGTCACGGTACCAAATTCCAAAGACATACAATCCCAATACGATAAGGCTGATCAAAATAGGTATCGTGAACAAGAACTGAGAATCTCCGATGATATCGGCAAATGAAAAGTTTCGTGGAGAATGCTCTGTGAGGCGGGCTGCTTCTTTCCAGCCTCTAACTCTAAGCCGGGTAGTATACACAAGTCCGATAATTTGAATAGTAGCCGTCAAAAACATCAGGCTGAAGATAGCATATTGGAAGCGGTGAACTTCCAGATGGACAAGCTTAAGATATCGATTCAAGGGAGGAGCACCTCCTTCATGATGTCAACGACAGATTTGTTCTCCTCAATTCGGATCTGTTCGCATTCAAAACTACGGGCTACAGCTCCATCACGCAGCAAAACAGCTTTGTCGATAAGATGCTCGATCTCTCTCACTTCGTGTGTCGTCAGGAGTACACCGCGGTTACCGACCAGTTCACTGGATAACACCTCTGCGATTCTCTCCCGGTTGAACAAGTCAATCCCGGCAAAGGGCTCGTCCATAATCACATAATCGGAATCCTGAGCCAAGCCGAGTACCAGATTGAACTTGGCGGCGGTTCCTTTCGACAAGCGTCCCGCCCGTTCCTTATAATCAAGATCGAAGAAACTCATAAGTTCGTTCGCCCTCCCTATGTTCCAACTGCTATAAAAGTCTTCCATGAACCGAAGTGCATCAGAGAGCTTCATGGATGCCGAATTGCCAAATGGTCCGGGATATAGGATATCTGTTCATAAGTACCCTGGCTAATTGGCTCGCCATCAATCAGAATGCTTCCTCCCTGAATCGGTGTAAGCCCCATTAACGTTTTGAGTACAGTGGATTTACCCACTCCATTAACCCCGATCAGACAAGTGATTTCTCCCTTCGCGGCAGTGAATGAGACATTTTTAAGAACCTGTCTTGTTCTGTATTTTTGGCTAACACGTATAAGTTCAATCATCGTTCTTTCCTCCTCTTACACTATCACAAGAATCTTCCGGGGATTTCTGACTGATTTCCGTTTGCGCCTTTGTATATACCTGTTGAACCACATGCAGCAGCTCGTTAAGAGGAACATCAATGTTACGAATGGAAGCCACGAAGGCCTCAACGGCTGAGCCGAGCAGCTCCGCCCGGATCTGTGCTAATACATCCAGATCCAAAGTAACGCGGCTGGGGGAGTTACCCTCTGTTACAATCAATCCCTGATCTTCCATTTCTTTATATGCCCGCTGAGCCGTATTTGGGTTTATCTTTAACAGGGCTGCCAGCTCTCTTCTGGAAGGTATGGTCTGTCCAGACTGAATAACACCGGTTACGATTTTTTCTTTGAAAAGGCGAACGACTTGAGAATAAACAGGATCACGGCTATTGAAGGAGATACTTGCCCATTGGTTGACTGTATTCAATATTGACACCCCTTATACTCACAAGTGTATGTACTAAGTGGTTAATACACTATAGGTGTATTATGGTATTAATACATCAAGTTGTCAATAGTTGGTTAATATCTGAAAATAAGTGAACAGAAAAAAATCATCCTAAAGGATGAATAAGATTACCTTCGCGCGAACACAATTTATGCTGTTTTTCACATACATTCAGGTCGTATGCCTGCTTGCGAGTATAATGTATGCTGTTTTTCACATATATTCAGGCTGTGTGCCTGCTTGCGAACACAATGTATACTGTTTTTCACATACATTGGTCCATATGCCTGCTTGCGAGCACAATGTATACTGTTTTTCACATACATTGGTCCATATGCCTGCTTGCGAGTACAATGTATGCTGTTTTTCACATACATTGGGTCCATATTCCACTGTAACAGCCCATTGTATTCGGTTGTAAGCATACCCTCAGCCTTCAGTCACATTCAGCATCAAAGTCCTTCTACGAATCTTTCAAAGAACTCGTATCCACAAATTTACACACACCTTTTCCACAGCAGAAGGAAACTATAGCTTCCTATACAATAAAAAAAGAACAGCCCCCTCATTGACCATTCATCAATGAGAGGTGCTGCTCTTTTCAATCCATCCCCACAATAGACCAGTTATGATCGACCTCCGGTATGATCGTCTGACGCTCCCGGATGTAATGGACCAGCAACTCGCGGACGCTGCAGTCCGACTCCCAGTGCTTGACGGCGCTGACCAATCCCGAAGCCTTCAACATGCTGCTATACCGGTAATTGTTGACAGCAAGCTGCAACGTATCTGTATCGGCAAGCGTTCTGCCCCGGTAGGCCAGATGGATGATCCGCCGGCCAACAGGCTGCGAGATGTCGATCTGATAATTAATCCCGGCGAACATATCGTAGAGGTAGCTCGGCACCTCGGGATCGGCGGCAATCTCCGTATCCCCGGGCTGCCACTGCCGGAAATGGGCAGCGGAAGCTTCCATATAAGCCTTCAGCTCCTTGCCGGTGACCCTAACGACATACAGTACATTGTCAAAAGGATAAATTCGGTACACATCTGCATAGGTCAGCGGTCCCTGCTTCAGATCCGCCTTGTCGTTGAACAGGCTGGTGGCGGCAACATCCGCTCCGCTGGCCTCCAGCATGGCCCGCTGGATCAAGGTAATGACCGCCGTATCCTGCACACGCCCCGCCGGCAGACCGGCAGCAGTCTCTTCAGGCTGGAAATCGGCGGCCGCATAGCCCAGAATGCCGCCCTCCCCCTCTATCGAAGAGCCTCCGCCGCCTTCGGCGATGAACCGGAGGGTCTCTTCATGCGCCCCGGCGATCAGCTTGCGCAATTCCGGGTCCGGCGCCCAGCCGCTCATGTCTACCACCGTGACCTCGCGGCTCACAACCTTGGGTTGCCTGCTGTCCAGCTCCAGTGTCAGGTCGAAGCGTACAACTTCCCTTCCCCGGTCACGCGGTCCTCCAATGACCGTACTCCCAATCCGCTGGTTCACGGTAATATGCATATGGCCGACCAGCAGCACATCTGCTTCAGGAACCAGCTCTGCAATCCGTCCGGCGGCATCCGAGCCGCCCTCTTCATCGAACTCTGCAACCATGCCCGCATGGGCGCTGATCACAATCAGGTCCGCCTTCCCTTCCGCACGGAGGGAAGCCGCTATCGCCTGCGCGGTCTCGGCCATGTGTCCGAACCTTAGGCCCTCTACCTTACCTCCGTCCCAGCGCGGAACGTTGGGATTCGTCAGTCCGATAACCGCAATGCGGATGCCGTGCTGCTCAAGAATCACATACGGCTCTGCAAACGTTCTGCCTTCTGCATCCCAGACATTCGCCGCGAGCACCGGGAAGCTCAGCTCCTGCTTGATTCGCTCAATCAGGCCAAGGCCGAAGTTAAACTCATGGTTGCCCAGGGTCAGTGCAGCATAACCCATGGCATTAAGTGCTGCTGCGACCGGATGCCTGTCTTCCGGCCGCTTATTGTAGACATCGTCAGTCAGCATGTTCCCCTGAAAGATGTCTCCGTTATCGATCAGCAGAATCTCCGTCCCGCTCTCCCTAAGTTCGCGGACATAAGCGGCTACTCTGGCGAGCCCGTCATTTACGGTATCGAGTCCGTCTTCGTAACGGTAGCCCCACAGATTGCCATGCACATCCGAGGTTGCGATAATCACGATCTTGCGCAGGTTACGGCTTGCTGCCGGTTCCATCATCTCGTTCACCCTTCTTCCGTCTCATCATTTCAGAATTGCGCCTGCGGTGAAGCTCTTCTCCATCTGGTCGCTGAACAGCACATAAGCGAGCAGAATCGGCAGCGTAGAGATCACCATGGCTGCGGCCAGCGGTCCCCAGCTAATGCTGTATTGCCCGCTGAAGTTCATCAGCCCGAGCGGCAGCGTCCGCAGCGATTCCTTCTGGATGAAGGTGGCCGCCATCAGCAGCTCATTCCACACAGCGAGGAACACGAAGATGGCAACCGAGGCCAGCGGCGGCTTCAGCAGCGGCAGCACGACCTTGAAGAAGGACTTCACCACCCCGCAGCCGTCAATGAACGCAGCCTCCTCCAGCTCCTTCGGCATGCTCCGCAGGAACGCCGACAGCATATAGACGCCAATCGGCAGATTCACAGCGATGTACGGCAGGATAATCGACAGCCGCGAGCTGAGAAGGCCGAGATTCTTCAGGATCATGAACAACGGGATCAGCGTAGCATGAATCGGCACCATGACCCCCATCAGCAGAATGAACAGAATCAGACCGTTATATTTGAATCTCATCCGTGTCAGCGCATAAGCCATCATCGAAGCGAACAGCAGCACGCACAAGAGGGTAATCAGCGTAACAGATACACTGTTGAAAAAGTATTGATTCACCTTGGCGCTTACCCAGGCCTCTGTGAAATTGCTAAACCGCCACTCTGTGGGCAGCGCCCAGACCACTCCGCCGATAATCTCCGAATTATCCTTAAACGCACTTACCACAAGCCAGTATAGCGGGAACAACTGGAGGACGGCAATGAGGATCATCAGCAGATAGATGCCTGTATTTTTCGTAGTCTTCAGCATGTCCGGTCCTCCTTAATATTCAATTTTTTCACGGGTCAGCACTTTATTGAGTACCCAGGCAATGATCAGACACTCCAGCACCATGAACACGGCAAGTGCGCTGCCGTAGCCGAAGTTCTGCTTCAGGAACGCTTCCTGGAACATTTTCAGGGCAATCATGGTCGTGGAATGCAGCGGTCCGCCATTCGTCATCACATACACACTTTCAAAAGTCTTAAGCGCATAAATCACGTTCAGCACGACACAGATCCGCAGCACATCAGACAATAACGGAAGCGTGATATAACGGACGGCCTTCCAACCGACAGCACCGTCCAGCTTCGCGGCCTCATAGTACTGCTCTGAGATACCCTGGATACCAGCGAACAGGATCAGCATGTTATAGCCTACATAATGCCAGGTCGTTACGATCAGGACTGACAAGAGTGCCGTCTTGGTATCTCCAAGCCAGGCCTGGGCCCAACTGCCGAGGTGAGCGGCTTCCAGCAGCGTGTTCAGCATCCCTATGTTCGGATCGTAGATTTTGACCCACAGCAGACTGACCATCGTCGTTGACATAACCACCGGGAAAAAGTAAATATTGCGGAACCATTTGCGTCCCTTCATTTTGCGGGAGACCAGCAGCGCCAGGCCGAACGAGAGCGGAAGCTGGACGAACACGCCTGTCAGCAGGAAGGCCACACTGTTCCATACCGCCTTCCAGAAGCTTTTATCTGCGGTGAACATCTTGGTGTAATTGTCCAGGCCCACGAAGGCCATAGGGTTGATTCCGTCCCACTCCTGGAAGCTGTAATACGCTGTCATGAGGATCGGCACGAAATAGAAGACCAGAAATACGGTTAAACCGGGCACTAGAAACAAAGCGATTAATTTCTTATCCGAGAGCGCTCTTTCCATCACTATCCACCTATCAGAGTGCAGAAAAGCGATGCGGTCCAAGAGACTGCATCGCCTTTCCCCTATTATATTTGTAAAACGTGTCCTACTCTGCCGAACGGAGCAAGGTTTCCAGCTGCGCAGTGTATTCCTCAGGCGTCAGATTGCCCCCATAGAGCTGCTGCGTCATATCGCGGTATTCCTGACCTGTATCTGCCGACAGCAGGCCGAACCACATCGCCTGGGTTTTGGCCGTTTTGCTGATATCGGAAGCATAAGCGGAGAGCTGCTCATTCTGCGACTCCGACTTCACTTCGCTGGCTGCATAGCCCGGCAGGCCTTTGCGTATGAACTCATCATTCAGCTTGAGGGACAGCTTAATGGCGAACTCCTTGGCTTTGTCCAGGTGCTTGGAGCTGTTGTTCACGAACAGGGAGTAAGGCGCGGCCGAGTTCTGGAAGCCGATCGTTGCACTGTAGACATCCTCTGCACCCGTCTTCGGGAATGCGATATATCCGAGGTTATCGCCCATGGCCTTCGACAGCGCGCCGAAGTTGAAGCTGCCGTCAATCCAGATCAGAGCCTTATTGTTCTTGAACAGCTCCTGGGCATCCAGGTAAGCCGAGCCGAGGAAGCCCTTCTGGAAGGCATTGCTGCTTACCAGGGTGGCTACCTGCTTCGCTGCATCTACAAATGGAGCATCTGTAAACTTGGCATCCCCTTTAATCGCATTATCGAAGGCGTTAACGTCCTGACGCGCTACAAGCAGGTTGTACAGCAGATCGCCCTGCCATCTTTCCTTGCCGCCGAGGGCGATAGGGATGATCCCTTTATCTTCGGCCTTGGTTACAAGCGCCTGAAGATCGTCCCAGGTTGCCGGAGGCGTAGCGCCCAGATCGCTCATCAGCTTTTTGTTATAGTAGAAGACCAGGGTTGTACTGATGTTGGAAGGAACGGAATAGATATTGCCGTCTTCCTCCTTCACCAGCTGGTTGTCCAGAAATTTCGCGCCAAGTCCCGTAGAATCCAGGGTATCGTTCAGAGGAGCTACCGTTTTGGATTGCAGAACAGGTGTCCGGTAGGACTTCCCGGCATGCTGCTGGAAGACATCCGGCAGCTCATTGGCAGCCAGCGCAACACTGATTTTGGTCTTGTAGGTCTCGTCCTGTATGTACTCATAATTCAAATCCACGCCGACTTCCGCTGCGGTAGCCTCGGCAGCAGCCTGATACATCGGATCTGCATCGAACATCCATAAGGAGACAGATTCCTTGCCTTCCGCCGCTTTCGCATCCTGATTCTGAGTTGCCTCTTCGTTACCATTGGCTCCTCCGCAAGCACTAAGCACTACACTGCTAAGCGCGATGGATGCTGCAACTACCCCAAGCTTTTTTCCGAACATTTGTGTTGGACCACCTTTCAATATTTCGGGTTTTGACTTACAGGTATCATCTTAACAAGTGAACCGCCGTGTACGAATGGAGATATATTGGTTCTAACAGTAAAATTTTTAGGTGTGTTAGGTAACTTTACACTCAATTTACGGGGCGTTCCCATGTTAACGGCAGCTTTACACAGGGTTAACTTTAATCAGTGAAAAGTTCTAGAGTAAAGGGCTGGAGTAACCCAGCCCCTCCTCATCAAACCGTACGTGAGGTTTTCCCTCATACGGCTTTCCGATGTTTGTCATTCATGGGCATGCAGATTACAATAGCGTTTTTAGTCCGCACTTATTGGCCATATACTTGACCTCCGGGAATGAACTCATCCATCTCCTCCGATTTCTCTTCTTTGCATACCACCGGGTGAATCGCTGCAGAATATACCAATCCAGCTTCGCTAACCTCTTTTGGCTATACTTCGTGTAATAATAATTTCTCCATCCCTGTATCTTGGGATTGAGCCATTCCACGTGTTCCTCAAACGATTTCCAGCGCATGCCGGGTGGTGCTAATCGGTCTTTGACCACGCCCCGGATACGTTCCTCTGCCTTCTTCGTTAGCCACTGCTGTGTGGTATAGTACACCTTCCCTTGAGAGGTTTCTGCTTTCGTTTTTCGGTGGTGCATTCCTAAGAAGTCGAAGCCTTCGTCTCCTGTCCACAGACCTACAATGCGGGTTTTGGTCGGATGTAGCGTGAGTTCCAGACGTTCCATAATGTTGCGGATGAGTTCATACGCATGTTCCGCATCCTTTTTGGTTTTACAGACCACAACGAAGTCGTCTGCATACCTCGTCAGTTCTCCCAGCCCACTTCCGTGTTTCTCCCATAACCAATCAAAGTAGTTCAAATAGATATTCGCCAGCAGTGGCGAAATCACGCCACCTTGGGGTGTCCCTAAATCGGAGCGCCGTACGTTTCCTTCTTCCATCACTCCCGCATGTAGCCACTTCCGTATCAGCTTCAAGATCCGCCTGTCATTGATACGCATTTGTATTAACTTCATGAGCTTCTCCTGATTGATATTGTCGAAGTAGCCTTGGATATCGATGTCGACTATCCAATTTCCTTTGCGGTTGCAGGCTTTACGGATTCGCTCCAACGCTCCTTTCGCACTTCGTTTCGGACGAAATCCGAAGGAGACTTCTTTAAAATCGGCTTCAAAGATGGGTTCAATCACCAGTTTCGTTGCCATCTGTAGGACTCGGTCACGCACGGTAGGGATGCCTAGCGGTCTTGGCTTCCCGTCTTTCTTTGGGATATAGTGCCGACGTACGGGCTGCGGATGGTAGCTGCCTTCTTTCAGTTCTCGCTCGCATTCCTTGAGGAATCTTGTTTCTCCTTGTTCTTCAATATCTGCGAGCGTCACGGCATCCACTCCCGCAGCTCCCTTATTCGCTTTCACCCGTTTCCAGGCTTCGCCTAGCACATCCCACCGGTAGACTTTGTCATACAAGGCGTGGAATTTACGCTTGTTGTTCTCCTTGGCCGCATGACCTAGCTTTTCTTGGAGTTCTTGAACTTTTTCCTTGGGTGTCGTTAGCCGCTTGGCATTCACTCACTCGTACCTCCTCCAAAAGCGTAAACAAAGCAGGGCTCCTTCCCTCCCTAAGGTTATGTTGTCCTTAGGTTCTTCGGTACTATGAGCCCCTCGGACTCCCTTCCCACAGACGGTTCACTTCGTCTTCTGGACTTATAGAGCGTCTCTTTACGGGTTCCTTAAAAAAATTTTTTTCTTTTTTTTTCTCCCGTGTGGGGGAGGGTCTCCCCAGTTCACTGCATTATCTTTCAATCCATGCCGTTCCCTATACGCCGGAGGATTCTTCACTGCTGTTCCAAGTTCTGTACAGTTTCCTTGGCCTTCGTCTATTGATTCGAGACTCGGCATCCTCTCATCCCCTTCGCAGGGCCTTTTTGACGACGCGGCAAGATTCACTTCATGTTGCGGCCTGGATTGTTGCTCGCCCAGTCTCTGACCGGTACTTTTGTCGATGCGCTTTTACGCACAGATTTCGCCATGCGCAAGCATCCTAGCTACAAAGGTGGCTTGGTCCCTCCTTTGGTTGGACTTTCACCAACTAGATAATGCGTGCCTCTGGGCACGCATTCAAACGAAAAAGCCCGGCTGCAAAACACCGGACTCTAAGTATAGCTGCTCTTTAAGTATCCGAATAGGAACCGCCGTATACGGTATTCGGAGTCATTCCGTAGCGTTTCTTGAAGCATTTGCTGAAATAGAACGGGTCTTTATAGCCCACCTGCCGGGCAATCGTCGCAATCTTGGGTGCCGGGGCTTCCTCCCCGGAGGCCCCCTGGCTGAGCAGCTTCATGGCCTCGCCAAGACGGACGTTCGTCACATATTCCACAAAAGACTCGCCGGTCTCCTTCTTGAACGCATGGCTTAAATAGCTAGGATTCACAAACAGGGCGCTGGCCGTACTCTGGAGTGACAATGTATCCTCGGCATAATGCGCCGTCACATAGGCAATGGTCTTGCCGATTAAGGCCGTGCCGCTGCTCTGCCGCTTCGGCGTACGGGCATCGCCTGCCTGCGGCTCCTGCACATCCCCGGCTTTGATTCTGAGCCGGTTGATGTAGCGCTCTGCCTCCCACTTCTCCGTCAGCTGCGTGCGGATCGTGTGGAGAGCTCGTTCCACCGCATCCTCATCCACGGGCTTCAGCAGGTAATGGTCCGCTCCAAGCGATATGGCCTGCTGGGCATATGAGAAATTATCGTAGCTGGTGATAAAAATCAGCTTGGCCGCCGAATTCAGCTTCCGGACCTCCTGAATGAAATCAAGCCCGTTCATATTCGGCATCTCAATATCCGTAATGATAAGATCAATCGGCTGCTCCCCGATGATTTGCAGCGCGGCCATGCCGTCATCCGCTTCTGCGGCGACCTCGAACCCGGCGGCCTCCCAGTCCACCAGACGGATCAGGAGCTGCCTGAAATAATATTCGTCATCCACAATCAGGACGCGGGCTACCGGTGCTGTACTCATAGTCTGACTGTCCCCTCTTCCTGTTCGTTCGTCTGCTTAAGCAGCGGCAAGCGCATCTTCACTTCTACGCCCTTGCCCGGCTCAGAGGTTAGTAGGATTCCATAGGCTCCGCTGAACCGCAGGCGGATGCGGTCCTGAATATTTCGGAGTCCGAAGCTATACCTGTCTGCACTGTCATGTCCGGACCAGATCCTCCGCTGCTGCTCTTCGCTCATGCCTTTGCCGTTGTCGCGGACAGTGAAGCAGAGAAGGCTCTGTCCATTCGTGGTTTCCGCTTCGCAGGTAATTTCACACCAGCCTCCGTCCGCCATCCCTCTAATGCCATGGTGGATCGCATTCTCGACCAGCGGTTGAAGCAGCATGGTCGGCACCAGGCAGGACTCCAGCCCCGGCTCGAACCCTATCCGGTAGTTCAGCTTAGGGAAACGGATCTGCTGAATATACAGGTAGCTCTCCAGATGCTTCTGCTCCTGGGCCACCGTAATCAGTTCCTGTCCGTTGCTAAGTGATATTCGGTAGAACTCACCCAGCGCCTTCAGCATCTTGCTGATGTCCTTCGCCCCCGACATCACCGCCATTGCCCGGATCGTATCCAGTGTATTATATAGGAAATGCGGCTTAATCTGCGAATAGAGCAGCCGCAGCTCCAGCAGCCGCTTAGTCTTCTCTTCCGTCTCCACCTGGACCATCAAGCCCTGGATGCGCTCCACCATTTCATTGAAGGTAGCTCCGAGCCGCCCGACCTCGTCCTCAGAATCGGCGGCGGCGCGCCGTTCCAGATTCCCGCTGCCCACTTCGACAATCACCTCACTAAGCTGGCTGAGCGGCCGGGTCAGCCGGCGGGCGAACAGAATAGACAGAAGCACGGCCGACAGGATGCTGATCAGGCCAAACCCGGCCAGCAGCAGAGCGATTTTCCAGTACCCGTAGGTTAGCTCCGATATCGTCACCAGCTGGACTACCTTCCAGTCATAGGGAGCAAGACTCTGCATGGATACTAAATAACGGTCTCCGGCGACCTCCTGGGTCCGGGTCCCTTGAGAGACTGACTTGACCCAATTCGTGAGGGATTCCTCCGGGGCCGGCTGGTTCACCCTTGTGGCTTCATTCGCAGAGATGATTCTTCCATACCGGTTAATGACCAGCGTAGCGCTCTCCGGGTTCTGTTCATTATGATAGAGGCGGGCAAGCGTCCGCTCGTCAATGTTGACATAGATATAGCCAAGCGGGGTCCCGCTCTCCAGGCTCTTAATCACCCTGCCCACACTGATCATATTCTTATGCTTCATCCCGGACAGGAAGGCAGGTGTCAGCGAATCCGCCCACACCGCCCCGCCTCTGGCTGCATCGATCTCCGATTTGGGATAGATTCCCAGACTCTCCCGGGTCACGCCGGTCAGATTGGAGGTGTAATAGAGATTGCCGCTCAAGGATTCTATAATTACGGAATCAATATTCGGCTCGGTTACTAGCATCGCTGCAAGTGTATTGTAGATCGACTTCAGTGCAGCAACATCATTGCCGGTACCGGTATCGCTGCTGAGCAGCTTCTGGGTGTCCTGATTGATCAGCACGAACTTGGTGAAATTCTGGACCGACTGGAACACCGTCTCCATCGACTGCTTGACCAGCTTCACTTCCTGCTGTGAGCTTGCCGTGGTTCTCTCCAGGGTCTGATTGAAGACAATCCGCTGAATGCTGACCATGAAAATCACCAGTGCCAGCAGGACAATCAGGAGGTTGCTTAGCAGAATCTTCCGCCGCAGCGGCATACTTCCGCTGAATAGAAAGGGCATATACGCCCTTAACCTCTTTGAGAGGGATGGATATGGCATGAACCGCTTCATCGTTCCCTCCGTTACATGTATGGTTGTACATGTATTATACACAAATTGCAACAACAGAAAAGCAGCGGCTCTCCATAACTTAGAGAAAACGCTGCTTGAAGGGATTGGGCTTAATCAGACTTCTAAGGTATCATTCACAATCTCATTCAGCTTCTTCAGCTCGCTGGCCATCGGTGTAATCACTGACCGGACCTTATGGGCCAGCGGCTTGCCGAGAATATACTTGCTGAAGTTCTCCAGTGTACCCGACGGGCTCAGATCGAGCAGCAGCCGCGGCCCGCCGGCAGTCAGACCCTCCAGGGCTGTGCGGAAATTCATCGGCTTCCTCACCACATCCCACAGGAAGGATTCATCCACCGTCTGCACCTTCCCCCCGGTCATGGCCGATACCAGTGTCACTCCCGGAGTAGGCGTCTTGTAATCGATCTTTTGCATATATGTACGATAAGGCTTCTCCAGTTCATCGATGAATGAGGAATGGAAGGCGTAGCTCACAGGCAGCCTTAGACTGGCCACCCCCTGTGCTCTTAGGAACTGCTGGATTTCGCCGGTATGCCCGCTTCTGCAGGCGATGGTGAAGTGCTTGTCGAAATTCACAGCGATCAGTTCGGAGCGGGTGTTCAGCTCGGCGTTCGCGTGATAGAGCTGCACATGATCCAGAACGGCAATCATCGCGCCGTTGTCGCAGGTATCCTCTAGCAGCCGTACTTGCGTCACAATCAGCTCCAGCACCTGTTCAGGCGTCAGTACCTTAGCCACCGCCAGCGCCACATACTCCCCGAGACTGACTCCCAGCGTGTAGCGTGGGGTGATTCCTTCAGCTTCCA
The DNA here is from genome assembly GCF_038005345.1 of Paenibacillus sp. FSL H8-0122. NCBI lineage: Bacteria > Bacillati > Bacillota > Bacilli > Caryophanales > Paenibacillaceae > Paenibacillus > Paenibacillus sp. FSL H8-0122. The sequence continues at coordinate 2,837,242 of NZ_JBBOTB010000001.1, forward strand.
GAGTCTCCGCCAGCGCGTATTGCACCATGAAGATTGCAGGATGGGAAAAGACAATATTTTCGAAGCTGGCACCCTTACCTCGTGAGTTCTGATACAGTTCTTCAATCACGCTCTTGCCGGTCAGCTGATGAACAATCCGGTCCAGGCGTTCCATCGATTGCCGGAATACCGGCTGCTTCCCGAACAATTCAAGCCCCATTTTATTATATTGCGAGCCTTGCCCGGAGAACATAAATACGATTTCGCTGTGCATTTCCGTCCCCCCTGATTGTAGAGCGGCTTATTTGAAATCAAGCAGTCTGGCATTATTCTTACGGTTCCTGAATTTCACAAAATGATTGATATCATCAATCTGGAAATACAGATTATTTTTGTAGAGATAGCTCATCTCCTTGCCTGGCGGATCGCCGAAGGAATGTCCCGGGTATACCCGGGTGCTGGGAGGAATCAGCCGGATGAGCCGGTGGATGCTGTTGAACATATCCTCAGCCGAGCCTCCGCTACTGTCGCATAAGCCGCAGCCTTCAATAAATACCGTATCCCCGGAGAACAGATGGTCCTGCCCCCAGTAACAGACACTTCCCTGCGTATGGCCGGGCGTCACAAGACAGGTAATCCGTGAATCACCGATACGAATGAGGTCCATGTCCTCGACGGTTCGGAGCCGGTTGCAGCGGTATTTATAGTAATCTGCCTCGGTTTTGGAGATGTAGACAGTAGGATGGTAGAGCAGTTCAAGCTTCTTCACCATATTGGTATGATCAAAATGAGAGTGGGTCAGCAGAACAGCCGTGACTGTGGCCTCATGCGAATCCAGAATACGGATCATCTGCGATACATCCCAGGATGGATCAACTACAAAAGCTTTGCGGGAAGTCTTGTCAATACCGAGATATGCGTAGTTCAGGAAATTCATGCAATGCGTTTTAATCGTAAACAGATCATAGGTTGCTTCCATGCCCGCCTCCTTGAAGATTTGATAGATCTAATTACCATAATTTTCAGGATGAATCTACTAAATTATCATCTACTTTTTCACGAACTGTCAATGAATGTTATTGCTTCCATACCAAAAAGTCTGCAACCTGAGATTGCAGACTTTTCCACATTTCGGATTATTCTCTTTAAGCAGGATATCCGCCCCCTGGCGGAGGCCAAGCCCCTTGCAGACGGCGGAGCAGAACAATCTCCCCCAGATGGTAGGAGTTATGAGAGGCAATGTTGCGCAGGAGGCCACCCTTGGTCTCCCCTGGAAAATGGGCTAACGCTTCGTTAAGCTGGACGGTCTGAGCAATAGCAACCGCCTTATCGACCCCTTCCAGCAGATGCGTAATCGCTTCTTGAAGCTGCGCCTCATCTGCAGGAGCCTTCTCCGCAGGCCAGCTCTCCTGGGCACTTGCAGGCGGCTGCGGGCGGCCGCCCTCCAGATGGGTCAGCATGAAGTCCTGCCAGTAGCCCATATGCTTCACCAATTGATAGATGGAGTAGGGAATTCCCTCTATAGTATAACCTGCAAGCTCCAGCGTCAGATCCGGCAAGGCCCGGGCGATCGGGATATGTCCGCGTTCCCCCACCAGAGATTTCACCAGCGCTTGACCAAAAGCATGATTGGATTCGGACATCAGTATGCTCCTCCTATTAATTGCGCGAAATATAATTTATGGAAACCAAATATAGCCGGATTCTAACGATTTGTCAATGCTGATATCGAATCTGATTTGCAGCACAAAAAGCGAAACGCTTGAAGCTCCATTTCGCTTTTTGATCTCAGGCTATAGTGTTCCATTCCAGTTAGCCCTTATAAAGTACGCAGAATACCTAACAGCTCCTCCGACATTCTGCTTACTTCTTCTACAGAAGCATTGACCTCTTGTGTCAAAGCAGCCTGTGCTTCGGTCAAGCTGGACATGCCGTTAATGGTGCTGATAATATGATCGATGCGGTCATTCATCTCCTGCGTAGTTTTCTCAATATTATTCGAAGCCATCTTGCTGTGGTCTGCGAGCTTGCGCACCTCGCTGGCCACAATAGAGAAGCCCCGGCCATACTCTCCCGCATGAGCAGCTTCAATGGAAGCATTCAGCCCGAGCAGACTGGTCTGATTGGAGACCTCGCTGATGAATTTGGTGATTTCTTTGGTTTCATTCGTTTTTTCTTTCACATCAACTGCAGCCTTGTAGGATTGCTCCTGGACTTCGGCAATATCCTGGGCCTGCTCTGTTACCGATACAATCCCGTGAACAATCTCGTTAATCGCAGTCAGCAAGCCTTCCATCTGCAGGTTTACCCGCCTAATTGTATCCTCTTTATTGATTTCCTGCGTAATATCACGAATCGTTCCTGCTACCCGCAGAGGGATACCCTGCTCGTCCCGGATCGTTTCACCGCCTGCGTGATACCAGCGATACTCGCCATTTTTGGAGCGTAACCGGTAGTTCACTGTATAGTCCGTCTGCCCGGTGTAATCATTCAGATGATTGGCGAAGGCGTCCAGCGTGGGCTGAAGATCCTCGGGGTGTAGCTGGTTGCTCCAGCTGCTTAACAGGTTCGGGAAATCATGCTCGCCTTCAAAACCAATTGTTCTGCGGAATTGCTCCGACCACCAGAACTCATTATCCGGGTTGACCGGATCGCCTGCGATAACCACCATATCCCAAGGTGCTTCCACCAGGGCGCGGTTCACCAGATCATAGCGGACCACCAGTGCGCCCAGCTCGTCCTGCTTGATTTTTTTATCATGAATATCCAGCAAAGCTCCGGCTACCATAATAGGTGATCCGTCAGCGGCACGTACGGTTGTGCCCGTCGCCTGGAACCATTTGTACTCGCCTGCTTTCGTCTTGAGCCGGTATTCAATGTCGTATTTGATCGTGCCCGTCCGGTCCAGCATATGATCTGCGAACAGCTGCAGTACGCCCTCTTTATCCTCGGGATGAAGGCAATTGGACCAGCTCTCCAGCACATTGGGGAAATCATGCTCATCCGTATAGCCGATCATCCGGCGCAGCTCATCGGTCCACCTGAACTCATTGAGCGGATTCACCGGATCCCCCTCATACACATCCATTTCCCACAGGGAGATCTCAATCGCTTCAGTGATCATCTCCAACCGAACCTTGTAATAGTCCTCACGCTTATGTATCACGGACGTTAGTCGCGTTAACAATGCTTGCAGTTCACCTGCGGCTGCATCATAAGATGTATCGGATAACTCTTCTTCCCCGCGTTCAGCCCGCTCCACATAGTTTCTTAATAGTCCGATCAGCTGATGGTCTGTTTGGGGGGGCGCACCTGCGGGGGTAATTCCTTTGAATTTGTTCAGAATGGACATATAATTTCATTTCTCCTCATCTAGTGGTGTCAACTGCATCGGGAAGACTAGATTGAGTATATAACACGCCTGAACTTTAATATATAAATTTATATTTAAAATTTAATATAAAACAGCGGCAGAATAAGACTTGACAAAAAGCCTCAGACTGCCGCTGTTATTTGACTAAACGTTTCCCGGTTTCCGGTTGAGTTAGTTCACTTGTATGCTTTTCAATATTTCATTGAATTCCGCCTTGGCTTGTTGGCTAATCTTTGCTGGAGAAGCTGATAGCAGAATATAGATTTCATTGTTTTTCTCGAATAGAATCATTTGAAAAATGAGTTTTTCATCTGCATCGCTCAAAGTATAGCTTAACTGCTTCGCATTGATTTTTCCTGCCTTTACGGACTGTTCCGTGATTTTCGATGCATTCTTGTCCGTTATATCTTTTTTGACAAAGCTAATATATTGTTCGAAGTTCATATCTAATGCACTCTTACTATAATGGCTAATAACCAGCATACTCTTCTCGGGTGAGATTAAGAGCAACTGGTGATCTACTGCATTCTCTCCAGAAGAAGTTACGTCACTCCAATCACTGTAGCCTGTGACTTGGATTTTTTTATCCTTCGTTGTAAAAGGCTGCTTCGTAGATATTATGGCGGTTTGAATCTCCGCGAGCCAGTTCACCTTCGCATCCACAGCTTCGCCGATGAAACGCAATGGAACGTAAGTGCTGCCTTTGATGTTAGCAGGAGCTACGGTCAGTTTTTTCTGATTGCCATTAATCTCAGCAGTAGTTGAACCCAGCTTAAGCTTGATCAGCGTACCGGGTTTGCTTCCTCTGATTGTTTGCGTTGTGGAATCCCATTCAACCTTCAGTCCCAATTTTTCAAAAATAGTGCGGAACGGAACCATTACAGATCCATTTTGCCGGATGGGTGGAGATTGGAATTTAATACTCTCGCCATTTAACTGCACCATGATTTCGTCAGGATTTGCAGGCGGTGTGGCTTCTTGGGTATCTTCATCAAGCACTTCGACGCCTTTGGCAGCGAGCTCGGTCAGAATTTTCTTTGCTCCTGCATTCAGAGGATTATTGCTGATTGAAACCTCCTTAAGCTTCGGAAGAGTGGTTAAGACGCTGATGTCCTCGACCAGATTATTATCAAAGTACAGATGCTCCAGTTCCGGGTGATTTCTTAGCGGTTCCAGAGACTGGATCTGGTTATCGCTTATGATTAACCAGTTCAGCTTGACCAACGATTGTATGGGCGACAGGTCCTTCAGCTGGTTGTTGCCGATTAACAGGTCTGTTAGATGGGTCAATCCTGCTAGTGCATCAAGCTTCTCTATGTTGTTTGCATCGAGATTAAGCTGCTTCAGTTGGGATAGTGCTTGCAGCGGCTCCAGCCCAGTGATCTGATTGTCGTTCAGAGCCAGGAAGGTAATTTTATGTAGATTTTGAAGGGGCTCGATGTTGGTAATGCCCAGCCCTGGGAGCATTAAGCTTTTTATATTAACAGCGTGCTCAAGTCCGCTAAGACTGTTAATTTTCTGCTCAGGATCACTAGGATAGAGGGAGGTTAGGGTCTGCAGATCTTCTTTGGTAAGGGGAGCGGCCGGCTTCTTAAGCTCGGCACGAATCGCCTGTTCCAGATTCTTGTCTGAGATTAGTGCGGCTTCTGCAAATACGGATGGAGTAGAAACGAAGCATAGCAGGAAAGCGAGTACAGTGGTGGATACAAGTTTGATTATCTTACACAAAATAAATTCACTCCTTGAAATGTCATAGTGACTTGATTCGACAATTGTCTACCATTTCCTTTAAAGAAGCATCTAAGGGATTACTCTACAAAGTATCCTTTGACAGGTATCATCTACTAAGAAGACCACACCAAAAAAGGCACCCCGCTGACGAGGCACCTTACCTTGAATGTGAGATTATAGACTATTGAGATAGACTGAATTACCGGAGAAGGTGCGCTTAAGCCTCCATCTCCTCCGGGGTCCAGTGCAGCTGAACACCGAGCGCAATCAATTGCTGCTGATAGGCCCTTAGATGTTCCGCTGATTCCCTGACTGCCGATGGTTCGACCTGCTGCTTGATGGCATAGGCCGTGAGGGTGCCCGCCGCTTCGCCGATATTCCATTCTGTGGGATGCAGGCGGTAGCAGCCGTTCGCAATCTGGGTCATGGATATGTTCTTGCAAGCCGGGAGCAGGTTCTTGACCCGTACCGGGATCAATGATCCGAGAGGAATCTCATAAGGATGGTTCGGGATATAAAAGGTACGCTGGCTCACTGTCGTGGGATGAAGATCCAGATGATAGCTGCCTACCCCTACGCTATCCTCATAACGCTTAGGCCCGGCCGGTCCGCGCAGCTCCTTGCTCACATCCTGCTCTGCTATCGTGTACAATCCGCGGATACGCCGGGATTCCCGGATATAGGGGGCCTTGGCCAGCCCGTCTTCTGTGCCGAGCACATCTCCGCGCAGGCGCACGCCCGGATAGCCCTGCCCGCCGTCCAGGCGGGGCGCTTCGGTCTGGAGCCAATACACGAGTGAGAGGGTAAGCTGTCTCGCCCCCTCCAGGTGCCGCTCCCGTTCCTCCGGCGATACGCCGATAATTGACCCGGCATAGTAATCGTTCAGTGCCCAGTTCAGCAGGGTGACTTCGCCGTCATTCAGCGGCTCTGTCCAGATGTCCGGGTCTACGATCCGCCGGTAATCCCACAGGGAGACAATCCCTTGCTCATTCGGGAACATTGTGAACTGCTTCAGCTTGCTAGTATCGTCTGCATCCGAAGCGAACCAGCTTAAGATCGGATACTGCGAGAACGATGGGACATATTCGCGCCAGTAATCATAATCTCTTGGACGCGGGATTGTATAGTCTCCACCCGGCACATAGTCCACCGCCGCCACGTGGGTAATCGACTGCATGTCGAGCGGGTCTGCGGCCTCCAGGGCGTGCGGCTCCCCTGTCTCACTGCGGGCTTCAGCGCCGCTGACATGCTCCACTCCGGCCAGCGGCAGCAGATCGCCACACTCCGTGGCATCCAGATAGTAGGCTCCCCGCAGCCTGATCAGGTCACTGCCTGTTCCCTGCCGAACGGTGATTCCAGTAACATAATCCCCTTCCGTATCGGCCGCGACTGGCACCGTATGATAGAGCACCTCGATCCGCCCGGTATTCACATACGGGGCAAGCATCTCCTGCAGAACAGCCAGTGCTACCTTCGGCTCATGTGCCAGCCGGCTGACCCAACCGTTGCCGGGATTCAGTATAGGATTGCTCCTGGAATCTTCTGTAAGCGGATAATTCCGCCTGTAATACTCCCTGACTCTGCTGCGGAACTCCCGGTAAGACGCGGTACTGCCCGATTCCTCAATCCAGCGGTGCTCATCCGGCGGCACGGCCTGGGAGGTCAATTGCCCGCCCAGCCAGTCCGTCTCCTCTGTCACAAGCACCCGCAGCCCGGCTTTGGCTGCGGCCAGCGCCGCCGCCGTTCCTCCAAGTCCGCCGCCGATAATTACTACATCCGAACGCTTCTCCTGTTCGCCAGCCATCTCTCCATCTCCTCCCTGCCTCAGCAGTTAGATCTGTCTTTCGCCTTCGTCCCGGCGCAGCCGTTCCAGAGCCAGCCGGGCCGCGCCGAAGCAGCCTGCCCGGTTGCCCAGCTCCGCTGGCACGATCCGGGCAGCCAAACTGCCGCCCGCCTGCCCAGCCAGCAGCGGCCACCAGACCGCGCGGCTCTGAATGACACCGCCGCCGATAATAATCAGCTCGGGGTCTACCGCCGCCCCGATGTTAGCTGTCACCAGCGCAAGATCCGCTGTGAAGCGCTCCAGCACCGCCAGCGCTGACGCGTCGCGCTGCTCCGCCGCCGCCATAATCTCCCGCCCGTGCGCATACGCCCGGCCGGTCTCCTCCAGTGCCAGCCGCAGCAGCGCCCGGCCGGACACATATTGCTCCGCGCAGCCGCGCTTGCCGCAATTACAGGGGCGACCTCCCGGCACCAGCACGCTGTGCCCCCAGTCGCCACCGCTCCAGGCGGCTCCGCGCAGCAGCCGGCCTTCCGCCAGATTAGCCCCGCCGACCCCGGTGCCCAGGGTCAGCATGACCAGGCTCGCCCTGCCGCGTCCCGCGCCCAGCCAGGCCTCGCCCAGCAGCGCCGCGTTGGCATCGTTATCGGCCGCCGCAGGCCGTCCGAATGCAGCTGTTGCCCACTGCGTAAGCTGCATCCCCTGCCAGCCAGGCAGATTATCGGTGGCGTAGACCACCTCGCCCGTATCCGCATTCACCCTGCCCGCCGAGCCAATCCCCAGCGCTTCCACCGCAGGATGGCCAGCCAGCAGTTCCTCCACCAGGCTGTGGAGCTGGCCGAGAATAACCTCCAGGCCCAGCCGGGCCTCCGTGTCTCGCCCGGCTTCCGCCAGAATCGTTCCCGCTTCATCGGTCACAAGCCCCTTGATGCCTGTCCCCCCGATGTCCACACCTATGACTTGCCGCATTCGCACCACCTCCACTACTGCGTCTGTACCACACGGAAACGGCGCTGCCATCCTTGTAGGATAGGTACCGTTTTAGGGCTTAAGTTTCAGCTCATAAGTGACACCTCATATATCTCCATTCGCCTGCTATCTGACGGCATAGAGCATAATCCCTGAGTAACAATACACTTATAATCGGTTTTTCGATTAGCATTCCGCCGTCCGCCCTCTCACGAGTGCATTGTAATCGGTTTTTCGATTACATCTGACCGTCCGCCCTCTCACGAGTGCATTGTAATCGGTTTTTCGATTACATCTGACCGTCCGCCCTCTCACGAGTGCATTGTAATCGGTTTTCCGATTACATCTGACCGTCCGCCCTCTCACGAGTGCATTGTAATCGGTTTTCCGATTACATTCCGCCGTCCGCCCTCTCGCGAGCGCATTGTAATCGGTTTTCCGATTACATCTGGCCGTCCGCCCTCTCACGAGTACATTGTAATCGGTTTTCAGATTACATCTGACCGTCTGCCCTCTCACGAGTGCATTGTAATCGGTTTTCCGATTACATTCGACCAACACGCCGCCCCAGGCTCCAATGTGTTCGGTTTTCCGCCTGCATGCCTCTTTCTCACACCCCTACCTCGACAGACGAACTCAACGCCCCCTATATCACCCACGCTGTTCCCTTAACCGGAATGTAATGCATAATTCACTATCCCTTCATTTCTCCCAGTCGTTTCATTTCTCCCTACCGCTTCATTTCCCCCGCACCCTAGTAAATCCGGTCAATGACCGCCCGGGCGGTCACCTCCTTCATCCTCTTGGTCTCTTCGGCATGGAGCTGCTCCAGTCCCTGGCAGAGCAGGTCGATAATGAACAGCTGGGAGACCTTAGCCCCTACAGAGCCGCCTTCCAGCGGGGATTCCTTCCCGGCTGTCAGCAGCACAATGTCGGCAATGGAAGCAATCGGGGACTTGGCATAGTTAGTCATGGCAATAACTTTGGCCCCGTTCTGCTTGGCCTTCATCAGCATGTCATTCGTATCCAGTGTGCTGCCTGATACACTGATGCCAAATGCCACATCGCCCGCCCCCATCGTCACCGCCATCATCGACTGAATATGGCTGTCGGAATTGGCTTCGACACGCCGCCCGATCCGCAGGAAGCGGTTCTTGGCGTCCAGTGCCGTAATCCCGGAAGAGCCTACGCCGAAGAACTGGACATACCGGGCCTGATCCAGAGCGTCTACCGCCTGCTGCAGCTGCTCCCGGTCCAGCATCCCGAGACTGGATTGCAATACACCAACCATTAAGTCATACAGGTGGTCGGCGTAATCCCCTCCGCCTGCCCCCTGCTCGCCATCCGCCAGAGTCTGCCGCTTGGGCAGGCCCTGGGCCAGCATCAGCTTGAAATCCTGATAGCCCTTGAAGCCGATTTTGCGGCAGAAGCGCATCACCGTGGTCTCGCCCGTTCCGGCGAAGTCGGCCAGCTCAGTCACAGACAGATAGATCAGATTATCCGGATGCTCAAGCACACACCGGGCTACCTTTTGCTCAGACTTGGTCATGGACGGGTAATACGTGTTGATCCGGTCATTCATTTCCATTACGGTTCATCCTCACTTTTCTCGCCGCTGCTGCGAACGGCCGGGTGATCAGCTGCGGCCGGGTAATTGCGGAGCCTACCACCACCGCATAGGCCCCCAGGTCCAGCGCTGCCTCCACTTGGGCGGGCTGGCTGATCCGGCCTTCGGCAATGACCGGAATCTTAAGCTGCTGTGCAGCCTGCCCCAGCAGCTCCAGATTCGGCCCTTCCTGCTGGCGGGAATACGGTGTATATCCCGACAAGGTGGTTGAGACGCAGCTGACTCCAAGCGACTCAGCGTATAGCGCTTCCTCCAGAGTGGAGATATCTGCCATGGAAGCCGCCGGGCTTGCCGTGAGCAGGTCTATGATCTGCTCCAGTGTACAATTCCCCGGCCGGGTCTGCCGGGTCCCGTCAAAAGCTATAATATCCGCCCCCGCTTCCAGCAACTCCTCAGTCTCTCTAAGCGTAGGGGTAATATAGACGTCCGAATCCGGGTAATTGCGCTTCACGATACCGATCACCGGCAGCGCAACTGCCTGTTTGATCGCCCGCACATCTGCCGCCCCGTTCGCCCGGATGGCGATGGCCCCGCCTTCCGCTGCCGCCACCGCCATCCGGGCCATAATCTCCGGCCCGTGCAGCGGCTCGTCAGGCAGCGCCTGGCAGGATACAATCAGCCCCAGATGCAGTTTTTCCAGTATATTTTTGCTCAGGGTCCCCACCCTCTCTCCTTATATTCTATATCCATTGAACAAGTACAACATCAGAATTCAACTAGTAAGAATTACTGTAACCAGCCGCATGCCAAGGGCTTGCGATGCCCCGTGTAAGGTACACGCGATATGCTTAAGTGCATTCTGTACAATTAAATCATCTGATGTTCGGCCTATGATCCGTTTAGCTGTATTTTGTACATTTAAAATGCCTGCAGCGCCTGTGTTTTGGCTCATTTGGGAAATTTAGTTGTACAGACTACATTTAGAGGAGTATATCCTTCTATTTCATTGTTTTTAATTGCACAGAATACACCTATCTCTGAATGTTCGCTTCAATTGTAAATGAACCATTCAATGGATAGAGCCAGCCCTGCCCTCAGGATGGCACATACTGCACAGTTAAGCCCACCTCGAACATCCGGTTCCATGGCATATAGCAGTCGGTGATCTTAACGCTTCCCGATGGACTGTCGATCCGTACAGTCAGCTCCTCACTCAGCCGTTCCTGTACACGGGCAGCCACGCGGCCGCGCGGTCCGTCCAGTTCATATTTGCCATAGCCCATCTCCTGCACCGGGCCCTCACTAAGCTCTCCGCGCACTACTGAACAATAGCATACATCCTCGGCATAGCGGAGCGCCAGGAAATCCAGATGTCCTTGTGTACGTCCGTAGATCAGATAGATCATCGCCTGCGAGATTACGGTTCCAAGCGAATTGGAGCTGGTATTCCAGGCAGCGTATCCGGCCAGATCGAACAGGAGGTTCTTCTGCCGCAGCATCTTAACCAGCTTCTGGTCACCGCCATTGGCATACCCCACATCTGCTACAGCCACCGGTATCTTCCGGTCAAGAAGCAGATACTCCCCGTACTCTACAAGTTCCATCAGGTTCCGGTATACGTCATAACTGTGAAAAGCATGCTTCTGCGACACCGCCTCCTCCATCGTCTCACCCGGCGTGCTGACCAGCAGAACCAGATCTGCCTCGGCAGCACTGGATGCGATCAGCCCCCCGGCGGCCAGGATCTGATACTTCAGCGTCTCATAGAAAAAGCGGTCCTCGAACAGCGGCGTCACGAATGCCCCCTGCACAGCGGACAAACGCGGGTAGATCATCGGCCTCCGCCCTTCGGCCTTGTTCAGCATCCGGGCGAGCAGCGTGCAGCCCACCTCATCCGCTCCCGGATACATATAGACCTTAAGCTCCAGATCAAGCACACTAATCCTCGCCCGCACCTTCTCCTGGTCCTTGGCGGTATGCCCATATGGCGCCGAATCATCCTGCGGAACAATCATGAAGTCGATCACCCCGTCCCGGACCAGCTCCAACGCCTGCTTGTTCGCTTCAATATTTATCGCCCGGCGGCCGAGATAATCCTGCAGCACCTCGGCTGGAAGCCGGTGATCAATATCCGCCAGCTCACGAATCTCCTCATCGGTGGCGATTCCCAGCTCCAGCCGGTGGCCGATGAAGCCCTTGCGGAAAATCTCCCGGCCCCAGTCGGCATAATAATCCGGTTCCTCGTCTGATAGAGAATACTGCGGACAGCGCATAATCAGCTGGAACGCATACAGCTTAAGCTGCGGATAACGCCGCCGGATCTCCCGCAGCCGCTCCAGGCGCGCAGCCAGCACTTCAAGCTCCAGCTGGTGCAGCCGCGAGGGAATAATGCCGCCGTAGAGCAGCGTATCCAGTGCGACCACCGCCCCATCTGCCCCTTCGCAGGCAGCCTCGAACCAGGACCATAGCTGTTCAACATCTCCAGGGCGTTTCTTCAGCCCCATAATCCCGGCGGGCGGACGCTCTACCCTATAATCTGTTCCCTGAGCCAGCAGATAAGGGAATTCATAATTGCAGGGCCGCTCATCCAGCGGAACCAGAATCAGCTTATGGTGCTTAGACATGCTGGTCCTCCTCCTTTGTCTCCTTCTCCATTTCCGGCAGCTCGATCCCCAGCGCCTCAGCCGCACGCACAGCCGGATCACTGCCGAGCCGCACCCCGTAGCTGCGGCAGGTCTCGAGCCGCTGGAGCACCTCCGCCTGTGCCTGCGGATTCAGCGGGTCCTCCAGTTGTCTGCGCACTGCCCGCCACAGCGCTGCATCCCCGATACCCCGGCGCAGCCAAGGCCCAGCTTCTTCAATAAACTTGGCATTCTCTAATCCGCCAAGCCGCACGGCAGCCTGCTCCAGCCGGCTGAAATAAGCATCCAGCCGCTCCAGATCGCGCTCCTCCAGCGCATCGTCCAGCTCCGGGTAGCCGCCGGAATACAGGCGACTGTTCAGATTTTGGCGGCAGAAGAACATCATGTCCTCCGCAAGCTCCCCGGCGAATTCACGCACGGACAGCTCCCAGGACAGCTCCGGCATGTAACGCTCGCTGTTCCACATATAATGGGCCATCGTGTTAAGCGTGATCTTGGAGCATTCCCACTGATTCATCGGATTGGCAACGACCGCTGTATGCCCGTAATTGCCGAGCCGGGAGCTGCGCCCGCGCACCGGATCGAGGAACAGCCGGTCCTTATCGCAGTCATTCACCGGAATATTGTCCCACAGCCACAGCTCATGCCCGTAATAGCCATGGTTATCCTCCGCATGCCCCCGGCCAATTTCCGGAGCGAAGACGAAATAGCCGGTCCAGAACACTTTGACAGCGGGATGAAGCTGCTCCCGGATATCCTTTTTGTACTCCGTATTCCAATACGACCAGTATTCCGAAGGACACATAGCCAGGGTGAAGTGCGGCAGACATCCAGCTAAGTATTCATAGACCCGGTTCGTCACATAGGCATGGGCGGTCCCGGAGCGCTCCAGGAACTGCTTGTTGTCGCCTTGGAGCACATAATCTATGTCATCCATCAGCAGGGCGAAATGCCGCACTCCAATCGCGATCATCGCGGCCAGCTTCTCTTCCAGCCTAGCGAAGTCCTCCTTGCTGCGGAATTCCAGATCATTGCCCGGGCTAATACAATAGTAGAAATCCACCAGATGCTTGTCGCATTCCTGTTTAAGGTCATGAATCCTGGTGAACACATCGTCCGGGTACGGCTCACGCCATAGCTTCCGGTGATAAGGATCATCCTTCGGCGCGTACATGAAGGCGTTCATCCGGTGCCCGCTCATATATCTGACCGAATCCATCCGGTCCGCGAAGCTCCATGGCACGCCATAGAAGCCTTCAATAATGCCCCGCACCGGAAAAGAAGGCTCATCCTCCACCGTAACCACCGGCAGGCGGCAGCAATCCTCCTCCACGGTCAGGAGCATTGTCAGCGCATCCAGCCCGTACTTCAGTCCCCGCCGGTTAGAGGCAGCGACAACAAGCTTTGCATCCTCTCCAATCACCAGCCGGTATCCATCCGCAGCAAGCCCGCCGTCATACTCCAGCATCAGCTGCGCATTCCCCTTATCAGCGGTGGCTACGCCCGGTCCGGCCGGCTCCAGAATTACGATTCCTGCTCCTTCAGTAAGCAGCCCGTTAACATCCTGATTCATCGCATACCGCGAAGCCAGCTCACAGCGCAGCTGCGGGCCCTCTACCACCAGCTCTTTCCCTTGCGTATAATAGTCGCGGAACAGATATTGGCAGTCCCGTAACGAGATTCCCATTGAGTTATGCCTCCTTAGTTAGCCTTTTATCGCGCCGGCAATCCCTTCCATATAGTACTTCTGCGTGAACAGGAACACGAGGATGATCGGCAGCACCGAGATCATGGTTCCGGCGGCAATCCAGCCGAAGTTATAGGAGAATTGCCCGTTCAGATACGTAAGCGCCGCAGCGAGCGGATACTTCTCCGGGTCCTCCAGGACGACAATCGGCCACAGGAAGTTGTTCCAGAACGCCATGACCTCCAGTAATCCAATTACCGCAATCCCCGGCTTGACGAGCGGCATGACCAGTTGAATGAAGATGCGCAGCTCGGAGGCTCCGTCCATTTTACCCGAATCCCGGATATCTGCCGGAATACCCAGGAACGTCTGCCGCATCAGGAAGATATTGAACACGGACACCGCTGCCGGAAGAACAACGCCGAAGAACGTATTGCCCAGCTGAAAAGCCTGAATCGTCAGATAATGCACAATCATAGCAGTTGCCGACGGAATAATCATGGTCGAGATCAGCAGCGTGAAGACCAGGTTCCGGCCCTTGAACCGGAAGGCCGCCAGCGGGTAAGCCGTCAGACAGGATAGAATAATGTTGAACACGACTCCCAGCAGCGTGATGATGACCGTATTCAGAATGTAACGCGGAAAATTCATGAAGTTCCACACCTGCACATAGTTATCGAACGCAATGAAGGTGGGCAGAATGGCCGGCGGGTTCGCAAACACGTTGCGCCCCGGCATCAGCGAGACGCTGAGCAGCCACAGGAACGGCCCCATCATGAACAGGGCAAGCAGGATCAGCAGCAGATAAGTGATTAGAACACGCAAGCTACGCGGCATCAATAGGAATTCACCCCGCCTTTCCGGTTCAGTCTGAATACGAGTACACTAAGCGCTCCCACCATCACACTGACGATCAGCCCGAGCGCCGAGGCATAGCCGAAATTGAACTGCTCCAGCCCTTTTTGAAAAATATAGACGCTTGAGGTCAGTGTGGACGTCCCCGGTCCGCCCTTGGTCAGAATGTAGACCTCATCGAACACCCGGATCGCGCCCATCACCGAGATCAGCGTGCAGAACAGAATATGCGGGCGCAGCAGCGGCAGCGTCACATGTACAATCAGCCGCAGCGGCCCTGCACCATCCACTCTTGCCGCCTCATACAGATCTGCAGGAATGCCTTGAAGCCCGGCCAGATAGAGCATCATGTAATAGCCGAGGCCCTTCCACATCGTAATGAACATTAGAACATACAGCGCCGTGCTGCTCGTCGATAGCCAGGAGACCTGCTCACTGATAATCCCTGCCTTCAGCAGCAGGTAATTGACAACTCCGTTATTGCCGAGCAGCCAGCTCCAGATCAGCGCCACCGCAACCATCGAAGTGACGACCGGTATATAGTAGGCGGCCCGGAACATTTTGACTCCAGGAATCCGGCTGTTGACCAGAATCGCCATTAAGATCGAAATGATCTGGATCACCGGCACAATCAGCACATATACCAGTGAATTCCACAGTGAAATCAGGAAATTATGATCCTGGAAGGCCCGGGTGAAGTTCTCCAGACCTACATAATTCGTCTCGGTAATGACAGAATAATCTGTCAACGAGAGCGGTATGCCGTAAATAATCGGCCAAAAGGTAAACACCGCCAGAAACAGCAGCCCCGGCGCCATAAACGCCCATGCGGTAAAAGATTCGGACCGAAACCCCTTGTACACCTGCTACACCTCCCACTCCTTTAAATACCTCAAAATATATCCATTGGGGGAGAAACTCCCCCTTATCGGCTATGCTTCAGCAGCTTAGGAACCCTGACTGATAATAGTATTGACTTCCTTCTCCACCTTGTTCAGCGTCTCCTTGATATCCGCGCCGTTCATCAGAATCTCCTGCAATCCCCGCGCCAGCGCAGAGTTGATATCTGCGGCGCTTGGAACGCCGACCATGTAATCGGTAGCCTTATCCAGACTCTGCGAGGAAGCCACCTTCGCTTCAGCTTCCAGAGAGCCGTCAGACTCGGTGAAGAACGGATCCTGAATGGACGCCTTGCTCGATGGCAGCGTGTTGGCGGCCTTGGAGAAGGCTGTCTGGTTCTCGGCATTCGTAAGGAAGGCAGCGAATTCCACCGCCTGCTGCGGGTTCTTCGACTTCTGTGGCACGACCAGATTCATCGAATTGGAGAGACGCAGGTTCGCCTTGCCTGTCGGCAGCGGGACAGCAATGGTGTTCTTGTAGACATCCGGCGCGGACGTCTTGATGAAGTTGATGAACGTTGGACCAGACAACTGGAAGGCTACCTGCTCACCGGAGAAATACTGAATCTGCTTGCTGAAATCCGCGTCCTCCTTGAGCACTACCCCTTCCTTCATCAGGTCGCGCATCTGGGTAATCATCGCCTCTGCTTCCGGCGTATTGAAGGCGGCGGCTGTCTTGTCCTCATTCAGGATTGAGATGCCGTCGATGGGGAACAGCTTGGAGACCAGCTGCTGGGCATACCCGGCTGCTCCGGTCTTCTCATGAACCTGACGCGCCCACTCCACCAGCTCATCGCGGGTCTGCGGCGGGTTCGCAGGGTCGAGGCCCGCCTTCTCCACCAGCTTCTTGTTCATGAACAGCACTTCTGTGCCAGTGTACCAGGGAAGTGCATAAGCCTTGCCATCGAATACAGTGGAATTATAAATTCCCTCGAAATAACTCTTCGCCTGCTCATCCGTCAGATACTCGCTCAGATTCAGCAGCGCTCCCTTGCTGCCTAGCTGGCTGGCGAACTCGGTGTTCAGATTCACGACATCCGGGCTCTTGCCGCTGGCCGTGCTGGTCAACAGCCGCTGCGAGATGGCATCATAGGGATAGTCCTTCCACTCCACCGTTACTCCGGGGTGGCTGTCCTCATACTGGGTGATCAGATTATTAAAGTAATCATTGAACGTCGGCTGAAGTGCAATCGTCCAGAATTCAAGCTTCACCGGCTCCGCCGCAGCCGTAGCTTCAGCGCCCGTGCCGGGTTCTCCGGTGCTTCCGGCATCCGGTGTCCCCTTCGTATTGCCATTTCCTCCGCAAGCCGCAAGCAGCATAGACATGGTCAGCAGCAGCGATACTGTGAAGCCCTTTCTGTTAGTTCCCACACCACATTCCCCCTCAGATTAAGTGTAAGGCGAGCGCCCTTCCCGCGTCAGGTTCCTGACTTATTGCTCCCTCTTTGCAATGAGTATATCAGAAATTTTAAATAAATGAAGTATTTTTCCTAAAATAAATTAAAAAAAGAAATAATTTTTCTTTTTTTTCGCAAAACAGCCTCCGCCAATACCGGAAGCATCTTCCCGGCAAGCGGAGGCTGTGCATAAAATATAATAGAATATCCGCTTCATTCCGCTCCGGCCTCAGCCAGCCATTGCTTGAGCACATCGAGATCCTCGATCTCTCCGACCACGACTCTGCTTATCTCGCCCGCCTTATTGATGATATAAGTAGACGGCAGTGCATTGACGCTATACGAGGCAGATATCCTTCCGGTAACATCGATAATGACGGGAAAAGAGAATTGCTGCTCCGCCATATACTCCAATACCGTCCCCCTGGATTCTCCTGCGTTCACGAACAAGGTCTCGACTGGAAGCTCAGCGGATTGGTTAAGTTCATTTAACAGCGGCATTTCCCGCATACAAGGCTTGCACCAGGTCGCCCAGAAGTTAAGCAGCACGACCCGGCCCTTATATTCGCTGAGGCGCACCTTCTCCCCCTGCAAGGTTACCGCTTCGAACGCCGGAGCCGAAGCACCTGCGGTCATTCTCCCGGCCGGAGGTTGGCTGGACTGCTGAAGATATACCCCGGTTCCGGCAGCAAAGGCAGCAGCAATAATCAGCAGAGTAACGATCCGGCGCAGCTTCATCCCAGCCCCAGACTATGGTGAAAGGCGGCGTACAGCGAACCGAACTCTGTACGGATCTCTGCCGTAGTGCCTGACCCCACATGCTTGCCCTGATTCAAGAAGACAATCTGATCGGCCACCCGATCCGCAATCTCCAGCTG
Source organism: Paenibacillus sp. FSL H8-0122 (assembly GCF_038005345.1). Taxonomy (NCBI): domain Bacteria; kingdom Bacillati; phylum Bacillota; class Bacilli; order Caryophanales; family Paenibacillaceae; genus Paenibacillus; species Paenibacillus sp. FSL H8-0122. The sequence goes on from NZ_JBBOTB010000001.1 coordinate 2,854,999, forward strand.
ATGAGTGGAAAAGAGGACCGTATGCCCCTCTTCCCGGATTCCCTGCAGCAGCTTCACGAATTCGTTCATCCAGAACGGGTCCAGCCCGTTAGTCGGCTCATCCATAATCAGGAGCGGCGGCTTCGCCAGCAGCGCTTGCGCGAACAGGACGCGCTGGCGCATCCCCTTGGAGAAGGTGGTTACCAGGCTGTTGCGCTTATCCGCAAGTCCGACTAGAGCCAGCACCTCCTCTACCCGCTCTTTGCGTCTGGGAATCCGGCGCAGCGCCGCCCAGAAATTCAGCAGCTCTTCCGCAGACAGCCCGTGGCTGAACTGATAATCATCCGGCATAAAGCCGATTTGCTCGGAAAAGCGCTTGCGGGAATGCTTCCAATTCAGCCCGTTTACCGTAATTTCGCCTGAAGTCGGCTGTAGAATGCCAGCTACCATCCGCAGCACCGTGCTTTTGCCGGCTCCATTCCCGCCGCACAGGGCAAGTATGCTGCCGCCGGGGACCTGGAAGCTGATGTCTTCGACCAGTGTTTGTCGCCCTATGACCTTGGTAATCTCTTTCACCTGAATTAGCGGATTATCCACGGGAACGCCCCCTCTCCCAGATCCAATATACCGCTAAGATGGACAGCAGCACCCAGGCAGCGCAGACCCCGAGGAACAGCAGGCTGCCGCCCTGACGGCTAATCCATTCCACCCACTGATAATATTCCGGCCCCAGGACCGAACCTCCGCCCAGCTTCACCACCACGAACAGGCGCACCAGCTCCGCCGGATTAAGCATCGTCAGCACAATCAGCGCTGGCTTGATCCAGAGATACGGGAGCAGGCCGAGGCCTGCGATCAGGAATGTCGGCCAGCCGATCACCGCGAAGAACCAGATTGCTACGGAGATCGTCAACGCCTGCCAGCGGTTGCGGGATAACGAGCCGATGATGAGGGCAAGGGTCAGGAACAGCAAGACCAGACCTGCCGAGAAGGCCAGGAACAGGAAGTAAGTATCCGCCGCAAAAGCCATCCCGAGCAGGCCGCTGACCAGCCCCATCAGCCCGTAACCAAACGCTACAATCGTCAGCAGGACAGCGGCTAACCCGGTATATTTTCCCAGGACAAATGATAAGGTTCCAATGGGATAGGTGGATAAGAGCTGCCAGCTTCCGTCTTCTTGTTCCGAGGTCAGTGAGAAGGAGCCCAGAAATAACGTCATCAGCGGCAAAAGATACAGAATCAGGCTCAGCATGGAGCCCGTAACCGCAGTATAGCCTTCGACCACGTTATTCGCATGGATCAGCAGCAGCCCGAGACTGAAGGTACAGAACAAGGCCAGGAAGGAATAGGCCCACGGGTTGCGGAAGCCGATCTTAAGCTCTCTGCGGGCAATATGCAGAATGTCAGCCATACTCACATATCCGTCTCTTCGGAATGTATACCTTCCTCTGAGCTATGCTCCTCCATATGACCTTCCCCGCTCTGCATGTCCATGTTCATCATATCCTTGTTCTGCTTCCATTCATGGGAGGCCAGCTCTCCGGCGGTCAGCACAGCGCCCACACCTTGCTCCTTCACGAATGCTTCTGCTGCGGCTTTATCCTTGAAGCTGATCACTCCATAAGCCATCGGTGTACGCAGAGAAGCGTCATAGACATAACTCGCCTTGCTGAATTCAACCCAGCTCTTGTCGTTATAGTCGCGGACATAATCCATGCCGATCTGCTCCGTGCCGTTGCTCTTCTTCCACTCATTCATACAGCCGATATCATCGAACTTGTAATTCTTGCCGTCCTTGGTCGTTAGCTGAGTGGCGTAAGCATCATCCTTGACCTGCATATTGCAGACCACACAGATATCGACGTCTTCATTAATCGCTACCGGCTCGTATTTCTTCTGTCCGCAGGCCGCGAGGATCACCAGACTCATTGCTACCATCAAGACCAGACTCCATCGTTTCATAATCGCAGTACCCCCAAGTATATGATTGTAATGACGGACAGGAACAGCAGCAGCCAGCCCGCTACCATGACCGTGCCTTGTCCCCCTGCCGCCTGATCCGGGCTAACCGTACCTGCCTCAAGCTGCATGAGCGGCGCTGAATCGGTGGACCACCCTGCCGAACCGCCGGTGTACATATCGCTCAGGAACGTCATCCCCGGTGACTGGAAAAACAGCTGATACGCTGCATTCCCCGCAACCAATTGCTGATAGAAGGGGTTGATCGCATACTTCAGGTCGCTGATCCCATCCCCCGTGAGATCCAGTCCGCCAAAGGCATCCCAGTAATTCCCGTTCATCTCATTGTCCCTGCTGCCTGTGGCCTCGGCCTCAATGACATTCGCAACAAACCCGTTACGCTCAAAGCGGTTGCCTTCTGCATTCTCGAACTGCACACCGATATAGTTGCGGAGCACCAGATTCTGCTGCAGCTTGTTATCCGAGGACTGCTGCATGTAAATCCCCACCCGGTTGCCTTCCACCCGGTTGTTCATAATCGCGGAATTCCGTACATCGTAGAGCAGAATCCCCTGTGAATGCACATTCCGGCTCTGCTTGCGGAAGGAGTTCCCGGACACCACCACACCCGTAACACCCATCACCATCGCGCCGGTAATGTTGTATTCACCGGTGTTGTTAGTGACCTTCGAGCCATTGATATACATGCAGTGGACCCCGTACCGCAGATAAGCGAGCTTGTTCTGATCCACCACCGTATTGCGGCTGTTCTCCAGATAGATGCCATCCCGCAGATAAGCGATGTCGTTGCCCCGGATCACAGCGCCGTGAGAGTTATAGAGATCGATGCCGTTGCCTCTCGTTCCCGGTGCTTCTCCTGTGGGGATGAACCAGCTTAGCTTATTATCCGAGATCACCCCGCCATCGGCTTCACGCAGCAGTATGCCGTACCCTGCCGAATGAATGACCAGCCCCTTCAAGGTGACCCTGTCCGCTTCAACGCGAACCGCCGCCGCTTCTCCGTCGTTATTCTGCTGAATCTTCAGGTTCTCAAGCCTTACACCGTCTGCCACGATCAGCACCGCCGCCTGTTCGTCCTTAGCCGTATGCATCAGAATCGCCTTGCCGTTACCGTTAATTGTCAATCGCTTATCCAGCCGGACCGGACCGGAATAGGTTCCCGGAGCCAGAGTGATGAGATCTCCCTCACTAGCTGAATCAATGATGGGCTGGAGCGGAAGGACTCCGGTGTTCGTGTCTGCGCTTACAACGGTGCCATGATTGAAGGAGCAGATTAACATGCCTAGAATCATGAAGACGAGAACCCTGATGCTGATGGAGCATTCATACCTTTTCACTACAAGCATTGTTCACCCCCACTGTAGGATGGTTTCTTGTGCAAACCCGAATTAAGTGTAAATAAAAGGAATTGAAGTGCCTATAGCCCGAACTGGCTATACCGGCTGGAGTCTGTGACCATTCTGTGATTTATATCATATCCTCTCTCTTCTGTGAACATTAAAAAAGACACTCTTTAATTAAAGAGTGCCCATTTCCCGCTATTATAGAAGCCGTTACCTGCTTGCTTATTGCTGAATTGCTTTGAACGACTCGGTCTGCCGCGTAATTCCCTGCTCCGCGGCGAAGCGCTCGATGCTCGATGCGCCGAAGAATCCATGGATGCCTTTCGTCCGCTGAATGACATAAGCCGCATCCTCCGGCTCGGCAATCGGGCCGCCGTGGCAGATAATCATAATCTCCGGGTTGACCGCCCGTCCGGCTTCGATAATCGCCTCGATTCGCTCTACACAATCGTCCAGGGTCAACGCGGTTACTGCGCCGATGGTGCCCTTGGTGGTGAGGCCCATGTGGGCGACCAGAATATCGGCGCCCGCCTCTGCCATGGCCCGTGCCTGTTCAGGGTCGAACACATACGGGGTGGTCAGCATATCCAGCTCATGGGCGATACGGATCATTTCGACCTCCAGGCCGTAGCCCATCCCGGTCTCCTCCAGATTCTGGCGGAAGACGCCATCGATCAGACCCACAGTAGGGAAATTCTGCACACCGCTGAAGCCCTGCTCCTTCAACTGCTTAAGGAATACCTCCATCACCCGGAACGGGTCGGTGCCGCATACCCCTGCCAGAACGGGCGTATCCTTGACGACAGGCAGCACCTCCGAGCCCATCTCCACCACAATCTGATTGGCGTCTCCATAAGACAGCAAACCTGCCAGCGAACCGCGTCCCGCCATTCTGTAACGGCCGGAATTGTAGACAATCAGCATATCCGCTCCACCTGCCTCACTGCTCTTGGCGGTAATCCCCGTGCCTGCCCCGACACCGAGAAGAATCTTGCCCGCCTTCACCTCTTGCTTGAATCTATCCATAATCTCAGCTCTGGTCTGCTTATTCATTAGTAGCTCCTCCTTAGTGTGGGGTTCAGGCCTTCGCGGCCTGCATGAGGTCAATCAGCTTCTGGGCTGCTGCCCCGGCAAAGGCCGGATCGTTGATCGCCTCGTCCATTTCAATCAGTTCAACTCTTGAGCGGTCCACCTGCCGGCGCAGAGTATCGAACAGCATCCGGTCCTCTTCAGGGCCGTAGAAGGGCTGACCCTCCACATCAATCGCCGAAATACCGCCAAGCGGCAGCATAAGCACCGTACTCTCCGTTGCCATATTGAGCTTCTCGGCCAGCTTCCTGCCAAGCTGTTCATTCTCTTCCACGGTCGTCCGCATCAGGGTGACTGTAGGGTTATGATGATAGAATTTGCGATCCTTGAACTTCTCCGGTACAGTATCTGCGGGGCCGAAGTTGCACATGTCCAGGGCGCCCACCGAGACGACCTGCGGAATGCGGTTGCGGCCTGCGGCCTCCAGGCGGTGCGGTCCTGCGTTCAAGACGCCGCCGATCAGTTCATCTGCCCATTCGGTGGTGGTTAGGTCCAGCACCCCTTCAATGAAGCCCGCTTCGATCAGCGCCTCCATCGATTGTCCGCCGATTCCGGTAGCATGGAATACCAGCACCTCGTAGCCGCGCTCCTCCAGGTATTTGCGCGCTTCGGTCACACACGGCGTGGTTACTCCGAACATGGTGGCTGCGACCAGCGGCTTTTTCTCCGGTTCATAGTCTGCTTCGAACAGGAGCATGCCCGCGATGGCAAACATCGCATTGCTGAAGATCCTGGTCGAGATCGAATTGAGGCCTGAGACATCCACCACAGACGGAATCATCATAATATCGCTGGTCCCGACATAAGGAGCTGTATTTCCTGATGCTACTGTCGATACCAGCACCTTCGGTACGCCAATTGGCAAGGCTCTCATCGCAGGGGCAACCAGTGAAGTTCCGCCGGTACCCCCGAAGGAGATGATGCCGTCAAATTTCCCCTCATGGTATAACCGGGGAACGAGCTGCTCCAGTCCTTTGGACAACACTTCTGTAGCTAACGCCCGGTCCTTCTTCGCGGCAAGCTCGTCCAGCTCTATCCCTGCGGCGGCTGCGACCTCCCGGTTAGACACATCGGGTTGGAAGGCCGGCTCGAATACACCGGTATGGATCATCAGGGCTCTGAGGCCCAGCTCCTCTGCAAGCTTCTTGATGTACAGGTACTCCTCACCCTTCGTATCAAACGTTCCAGCTATGGCGATCGTCTTCATTCTGTGGCCTCCTCGTATACGAATCATAGATTCATCATACCGGGCATGTTTATGGATGAAAACGCTTTTATGTCCTATGTTTTTGTGTTTAGGTTAGATTTGTACTGCTTGGGCGAGCAGCCCATGAGCTTTTTGAACATTCTGCTGAACTGGGCGTAGTCGGGGTAGCCGACCATTGCGGACACCTCGGATAATTGCAGGTGCGGGGCCTGGAGCAGTATGGCAGCCTTTTGCATACGGAAGCCGACCAGATAGTTCTGGAAGCTGCACCCTACTTCCTTTTTAAACAAGCTGCTCAAATAACTGCGCGATACATGCGCCACCTTAGCCAGATCCGCGAACACTACTTCCTCGCTGTAATTCTGGGCGACATACTCTTTGACGAATTCTACGTAATCGTAATGCCGTGTAATGCCGCTGAGCATCTTGACCATGAGATCATCCTCATCCAGCTTGCCCAGGCGCTTGAAATCGCGGGTAATGGCCGTAATCGACTGCTCGGAGGGAATCCGTTCAAAGGCAGAGCCGCCAATGTAGCCCATAATCTGCGTAGTATTGCTGTACATATACTGGACATCAACCGGAGTCTTGACCGGGCCGCCGTAGATCATCTTAATGACTTCAGGCTTAACCTCACCGCAGGCAGTGAGAATGCGCAGCGCCTTCGCCTTGGCAGCTTCCAGAGAGACCACCTTCCGCGCCCCCAGCAATCCGCCTACGGTCAGGCCGAGATGCACACAGATCACATCCGCCCCCGCTTCAGCCATCTGAACCGCCTGGGACTCGTCGAAGACGAAGGCCACCGTGAACAGCTCCTGCTGATGAGCCAGACGTATAGCCTCCACCTCCCTGTCATAGCTGATGCCGTCTTCCTCCAATGCCTCTCTGAACGCCCCGTCGATCAAGCCGACTGTCGGATAATTATTCACTCCCGCGAAGCCTCTGTTCTTGATCTCTTCTATATAAAGGGACATCTCTCTCGTTGGATCATTCGCATTCAGCCCGAACAGCACCGGAGTGTCTCTCACCAGCGGCACAATCTCCTTCGAGGCAAAATCCATTACCATCTCATTGCTGTTGCAGAAGGGCAGGAACCCCGCCAGAGAGCTTCTCCCCATCTGCCGGAACTTGCCGGAGTTCAGCATTAGAATGAAGTCAGCTCCGCTGTCAGCGGCAACCTTGGCTGTAATTCCCGTGCCTGTCGAGACACCGATAATGTGGTTGCCTTCGTGCAGCTCTGACTGAAGCCGCTCCAGTATGGCTGTTCTGTTCAAGCTCTATCTCCTCATCTCTCTAGCAGAATTCCCAGCAGAACATACGCAAGCATAATCCCGCCGGCTGCATAATCCATCCGTGCATATTTCAGCACCCGATAGGAAGTCCGTCCCTTCCCGTTCCCGTAAGCCCTTGCCTCAATCGTCATAGCCAGCTGCTCCGCCCGCGCAAGGGTGGTAACGAGCAGCGGAATCACTAATTGGATGTACGCCTGTATCCGGTTAAGGCCTTTGGTATCCTTGATATCATACCCTCTGGCCTGCTGCGCCACAAGAATGCGGTCCAGCTCCTGGGTAATAGTGGGGATAAAACGAATAGCCAGCATGACCGTCAAGGCCAGCGCTTCTACCGGAACGCCCAGACGGGTTAACGGCTTGCAGAGCTGTTCCAGACCTTTGGCCAGATCGAGCGGTTTCGTTGTTAATGTCAGAATGAGAGCAAGCGAGACCAGGAGCAGAATCCGCCAGAGGGCGAAGAGCTCATTCCTGAGTCCTTCCTGGTTGAGCAGGAGATGATAGAGCATTGGCAGCAGCAGGATGAACAGAATCGGCCGCAATGCCCGTAAGAGCATACGAAGAGGGATTCTTGATAATAGGACCTGCCCCCCGGTGAGGAGTGTCGCTGCAATATATCCGGAGGGTGCCTGGAGGTGCATACTGCCCATTGTGAAGGCAATAAGGAGGAGCAGCTTCGTTCGCGGATCAAGCCGGTGGATGACAGAGTCTGAGGGGACATACTGCCCGAGTATAATTGTATCCGTCATCACTCAGGACCTCTTGCCTGCCAGATAGCACTCACCATTCGAAAAATCTCCGCTTCCCTGCAGCTTGCGGGCTGGGGCTTCGCTCCAGAACATTCCCCGATGATTCTCAAGAGCTGAATCGGCTCCGGTACTGGCAGACCGGCTTGCTCCATGCGCTCCGCATGCTTCAGGAACAGTTCGTTTACCTCCCAATGTCCTAACAAGCGGCCCTGCCCCATAATCATCACCTCATCCGAGTATTCGGCAACATCCTCCAGCTGATGCGACAGGAACAGCACGGTCCGTCTGTTCTCCTCCTGCCATCTTTTTAGCCTCCTGAGCAAGTCGTTCTTGTTCCCGGGATCAAGTCCTGCGGTCGGTTCATCCAGAATAAGCAGCTCCGGCCCCGCCATCAGCACAGAAGCGATAGCCACAAGCCGCTTCAGCCCTCCGCTGAGCTGCAAGGGATGCTGCTGAAGCAGAGCTGCGGGTAAGCCCATCTGTTCCATAATCTGACTTATCGCCTGCTCCACGTTCGCCCGGGATTCCCCCTTCCTGGTAAGCGCAAAAGCCAGCTCCTGATTCACAGTTGCCGCAAATAGCTGCTGTTCAGGATACTGAAAAACATAACCGATGTGCGGAACAGCCTTCAGCCTGCCTTGCGGATCTCTTGGCAATGGCTGCTGACGATACGTATATTCGCCTTTTGAGATGGGCAGCAGACCCTTGAATACTTTGGCAAGGGTGGATTTGCCGGCCCCGGATTGACCGATCACCGAAATCCATTTGTCCTCCTGAAGCGTACAGCTTACAGATTCAAGAATGTCCCGCCCGTTCATCCTCACACTTACATCCTGCAATGCGTAGACCATATGCTTCTGACCATCTCCTTCCATTCTGTGTGCAGCGGGGCGTCCACCCCGAGGGCCTGAAATAATCTTACGGCAAAAGGTGGCGCAAGCTGATGCTCTGTCATGCTTACACTGCTGAACAAGCCGGAGGGCGTCCCGTCAAAAGCCAGCTCTCCCTGGCTGAGCAACAGCACGCGGCCAGAAGGCAGTACCTCATCCATATGATGTGTAATGTGGATGATCGTCAGCCCTTGCCGGTGAAGCGTGCGCATCACCTGGAGAAGGTCTTGCCTGGCCTGCGGATCAAGCATGGAGGTGGCTTCATCCAGGATGAGGACGGAGGGCTCCATTGCCAGAACAGCTGCCACGGCAACCCGCTGCTTCTGCCCGCCCGACAGCTGATGCGGAGCGGCGTCCATATAGTCTTCCATATTAACGGCTTGCAGTGCACGTGTTGCCCGGCTGAGCATTGCGGTTCTCGGGACACGCAGATTCTCCAGCCCGAAGACCACCTCATCCAGCACGGAAGCCGTAATGAACTGATCGTCAGGATTCTGGAAGACCAGTCCGGCCTGCTCACGGATGCTTATGAGATTCTGGCGGTTCGAGGTACTCAGCGCTCCCAGCCTCACCTCTCCGGCTCTTGGCAGCAGCAATCCGTTCATTAGCTTGGCGATGGTGGATTTACCGCTGCCATTCGCGCCGATTATGGCAACGAATTCGCCTTGGCGAATGTCAAAGCTGAGCTGACGGAGCACCGGTTGCCCTCTCCGGTAAGCGAAATCTACCTTGTCAAAAACGAGCATGGGCGAAGCTTCTTCCTGCACGGCCTTCATCATGTCAACCCCTTTACCGCGCGGCTCTTCATGAGCTGGCGGGCGATTTTGCCGGAACCGGTGTAGCTGAATTCCTCTACGTTAATCAACTTCTTAGGCAGCTTATAGCTGGCCAGATAGGGCCGGCAATACTTCCTGATCTCATCAAGTGTAAGCCGTTCCCGGCCCTGCCACTGTATCAGTAACGTTACCTGCTCTCCCCAGCGTTCATCCGGTATGCCGAATACTATCGCTTCCCGGATATCCGGATGGCGAAGCAGCACTGCTTCCACTTCTTCCGGGAACACCTTGAGCCCCCCGCTCTTGATCATGCTGCCCGCGCGTCCGGCCAGGCGCAGATGCATCTGCCGGTCCTGATATACGTAATCCCCTGTGCGCAGCCAGCCGTCCCGGAATACCCGCGCCGTCTCTTCCGGCAGGAGATGATACCCGGAGAAGATCATATCGCTGCGGATGTATAGCTCCCCCACCGTGCCTTGAGGAACCTCGCGGAACTGTTCATCGCAGATCAATAGCTCTACACCGCTGAACGGCTGGCCCAGAGAGTCCTGCGGCTCCGCTCCGGTAAGCTCCAGATAGCTGATGTAGCTGGCTTCAGATGAGCCGTAATACTCATAGAGCCTAACCCCGTTGAACCTCTCGCGGCACTTAGGTATAGAAGACACAGGCCATTTGCCGCCGGAGCTAATCAAGGCCTGGATGGACACCCCGGCGTTGCTAGACTCCGCTTGACGCAATAACGCTTCGGTCATAGCGGGCACAACGAACAGAATCATATCCGGTACACGAGAGCACAGGGTGAGTACGCGCTCTGCATCAAATTCCGGAAGGAGATGGAACGTGGCTCTGCTGTACAGGGATTGCAGCAGGGCGAACAGCGACAGCGAATGCACGAACGGTCCGGGCGCAAGCACATGCTGCATCCGGTTCAGGCTGAACGCCTTCTCTGTAGCCTCCAAGCTGCTGAACCACGACTCATGGGTCCGCATATACCCCTTCGGGATACCTGTAGTGCCAGAGGTATACCCGATGAACAGCAGTTCAGGGCTACTCGCTGCTTCAGCCTCCGGCCCGAAGCCTGCCACCCAAGCCTCATAGCTGCCGGAGACCTGTCCCCTGCCGAAATAGATCTGGGGAATTCCGCTGTAACGACCAGTCAGATCAGCTGCGAAGCATGCTTCACTGACAATCAGCCCGGGAGCGCATTGCCGGATGACCTGCTCCAGCTCTGCTGGAGACCATTTCGGGTCCAGCAGCACGGGAGTGCAGCCTGCATAGATAGCACCCAGGACAAATTCGGCGAATTCCATCCGGTTACCGGACAGAAGCGCAACGGTCTGATTCGTGTGTCCGTCATGCCGCAGACTGCTGGCAACCTGCTGAACCCGCTTCGTGAGCTGCTTATAGGTACGTTCCTCGTGTCCATCTGAAATTGCGATGCGGTGAGGGACGAGTGCGGCACGTTCCAGAATGTGTTCTGCCAGATTCACCGGAATCTCACGCTCCCCTCTTCTCCTCAACCGGACTGAACGCCCGGAGCTGCATGGTGATGACGGCGGCCAGCAGAGCCTTGATCAGATCTCCGGGCAGAAAAGCTGCAGACCCGACAAGTCCGGTCCAGACCGGAGTGTTCGTGATCCAGACCATGACAGAAGCGCCGATCAGATTCACCAGCAGAACGCCAAAAATCAGATTAACGGCGAACAGCTTCCAGGTCCGGAGCTTCGGCCAGACCGCTTCAGTGAACCAGCCGATCAGCCCGGCGGCCAGCGGCCAGCTGAACAGATAGCCTGCTGTCGGTCCGACGAGAATGGCCAGCCCGCCGCGTCCGCCTGGTAATACCGGCAAGCCTAACGCGATAAGGATAAGGAAAATAATCAGGCTGAGTGCGCCTGTCCGCCAGCCCAGAAAACAGCCGGCCAGCATGACGCCAAGCGTCTGGGCAGTGACAGGTACAGGAATAATGCCTAGCGATACGGGCGGAATCAAGCCCAGCACCGCGATAAGCGCGGCGAATAAGGCCGCATAGACCAACTCTTTGATTCTCAATTCAATAACCTCCACAAGATAAGATACAGGAATTGGGCAGCCTTCCGGTCAGGGAGTCCGGCCAACAAGCTGAATTATAGTGGAGGATGACTCCATTGTAAACCACTAATTATTTTTAGGTTCACAATTAAGATGTGAGTATGCCTGATTTTTCTAATGATCCTAAGCATGTTAATATACTTATAGAGATGAGATCGGAACGTTATACTTGTGGAGGGTTATAGGCATGACAGTCAAAGAACATATCCTGGCCTTACTGGATAGCAATAAGGGTGAATACTTCTCCGGCCAGGACATCGCCGGGCGGTTATCCGTGACGCGCAGCGCAGTGTGGAAGGCCATCAAAGCGCTGCAGAGTGACGGCTATTCCATTCAGGCCGTCACCAATAAGGGATACTCCCTCTCCCCCCAGACGGACATTCTGTCCGCCGCCGCAGTCGCCAAATACCTGAATGCCAGGGGGCAAACGCTGCGGCTTGAAGTTTTCAAGAGCGTGGCTTCCACGAACGAGCTGGTGAAGGTGCTGGCTTCCGGCGGAGAAGCGGAGGGCAAGGTCATCCTCTCGGAAGAGCAGACCGCCGGGCGGGGCCGGAAAGGCCGGCCTTTCTTTTCCCCTGCGGGGACGGGCATCTATATGAGCATTCTGCTGCGTCCCCGTCTGTCGGCGGCGGATGCTACGCTTCTGACTACCTCTGCTGCCGTTGCGGTCGCTCTGGCTATCGAGAGTGTGTCCGGCCTCAGCACGCAGATCAAATGGGTGAATGACGTCTTCATGAACGGTAAAAAGGTGTGCGGAATCCTCACCGAGGCTTCCCTGTCCCTGGAGAATGAGTGGCTGGATTATGCCGTACTCGGGATTGGGATCAATGTGGCGCTGCCCGCAGCGGGCTTCCCCGCCGGTCTGTCTGAGATTGCAACCTCTGTATACAAGGAGGACAAGCCTCCTGGCGATCTGCGCAACCGGCTTGCCGCTGAAGTGCTGAACCGTTTCTTAGGCTATTATGATCAGCTCAAGGACCGGCTGTTCCTGCCGGACTACCGGCAGCGCATGATGTCCCTGGGCAAGACGGTCATGGTCATTAAGGAGAATCAGCAGCAGCAGGCCACCGCTGTCGGTATAGACAATGACTGCCGCTTGAAGGTCCGGTATCCGAATGGTGATGAGGAATATCTGTCCAGCGGCGAAGTTCGTATTCTGCTCTAACGCTTAGAAGCCACAATTCGCAAGAGTTACATGCGGGTTGTGGTTTTTTAATATGCCGTTGTTCCAGCCCTGATATTTGACATGTGAATCAATTATCGATATAGTGTGAATGAGTTCACACCCCGTATTAAAGGAGGAAGCGATGCCGAAAAATACGTTCTTTCGATTGGATGAAGCAAGGCGCGAGGAAATATCGGACAGGGCTATGCAGCTTTTTGTGGATCATCTTTACGAGGATATATCGATGAAGATGGTTCTGGATAGCTTGTCCATGCACCCCGGAACCTTCTACCGTTATTTTGAAGACAAAGATGACCTGTATTGTCACTTAGTCCGTAATGTGACCCGGAAAAGAGCTGCGTATTTTAGTAACAGTACTGAGGATTCCCTTTTCCGCTCTTTCCTTACCGGCTTATTTGGTAACGTGAATGGCACTGCGGCCGAGCCGCTGAATGAGCTGGAGATCAAGCTTACTGAGACTTTTTTACACATTCCCGAGGACATACTGCTGAAAGTATATCTGAACGTGCTAAAGGGCGAGTCCTTCCCCTTGATCAAGGACATTATACGGCGGCTGAGGGTTGACGGATATCTCCGGCCTGATATTGACGACGACCTGATTTCATTTATGTTCGAATCTATGCAGTTTAATTTAGTCATGTTTTATAGGGAATTCGGTATTAAGGATTCTCAGATGCAGCATAAACTTAGCAAATACTTTGCTGACTTTATGGGTCATGGTCTGCTTGAAGATCATAAATATTCCGAGCTGGTTAGCGATATTAAAAAAGCAAAGGAGTAGAAGTGTATGAACAAGCATATGAAGACTTATGAGGTTTTTCCAGCACCTGTTGGCAGCTATACCGTTGGTCGTACCCAGATGGATTTGGAGTACACAGCATCGGATCATTCCACAAGAGAACTGACGGTGTTCGTGTACTATCCGTCCGACAGCAGCGAAGATAAAGCTACATCAGCATACATGTTTCCTGAAGTCTACGAAATGTTAAAGGATCAGCCACTGGTTACCGGGTATCTTTCAGGGGGTTATTTCTCTATAGAGTTCAAGACCCGGTGTTACGACGATCTTGCTCTCTCCGCAAAGGACAAGCGCTATCCGGTGTTATTCTATGTTTGCGGCGGGGGCGGTTCACCGGAATGGGGCACAGTGCTCTGTACAGACTTGGCCAGTCTTGGATATGTTGTGGTTAGCATCGGCCATCCAAATAGTACAATGTATAAGCGTAAAGACGGACGTCTGTATAATGTATCCAAGGGTTTTTCGGAGGCTATCATAGCGTTGTCTGAAGATCCGGAGATGCAGGCGCTGGCTGGTAAAATGGAAATGCGGCCTGACGATGATACAGCCGTTCGGATGTGCCGTAACGTGCTTGCACTCCCGGTAATTGCCAAGGTAACAGAGTATAGTGAATTACAGGCGGAAGATATACGGTTTGTAGCCGATCATCTGTATAAACTGGACGCTGGAGAGCTGGATTCTATCTTTAATGGCAGACTGCTCTTTGACACCGGCATGGGTATCGTCGGGCATTCTTATGGAGGGCTTACGACGGCGATGGTCTGCCGGGATGACGACCGGTTCACCTGCGGAATTGGCTTGGATAGTGGTGCGTTCGGTCTTCTGGACAGCGACCTTAAGAAGCCCTTCCTCCTGCTGTATCGTGAACCCAACTACAACATGAATGCGGTCATTGGTGCTAACAATAGCAGGGAAACCTATTATTACTCTGTTGACCGGGTTGCGCATTTAGATTACTGCGACATTGTTTTTACCAGTGCTAATGAAGAACTCAGAGGCGAACGGGATGCGATGGAGATGCGAAATGTGGTTACAGATTATACGAAGACCTTTTTTGATTATTACCTCCGGCAGAAGGCGGCAAGTGTAGACAGTCTGGCATATGATGGCGTGGACTTGGTCAAGAAGACCAGGAACAAATGAGCCCTGCAAATACGCGCCAATAGACCGCACCCCGCAAGCAACGCCTGCGGGGTGCGGTTTTTCAATTGCGGCTTAATGCTCCAGTGCTGAAATCACTTACTCCCCTGCGCTTGCTGGGTAGGCCCGTAGTTCGCCGCTCCGGTGAAATGAACATCTTCCGGCGTGGGATACACTTTCGGAATGCACAAATCCCGCTGATACAGCCGCAAGTGCTCTCCTCTGGGAGAGATATCCACGACATCACAGCCTCTCCAGTATACCTTGTATTCCTCACCGCGCACTGTCTCCTTCACAGTCAGCGTTTCCAGCTGATGCTCCAGCTCTACAGTGTCCCCTGCTCCTATACTACGGATAACAAGCAAATTCCCTTCCCTCTCGGGTGTGCAGAAGGCTCCGTTAATCTTCATGCTGAGGTTCTGAGCCATCCAGTCATAGACCCGTACTGCAACATCGCATGGCTGCTTGGCTGTAATGGACATATAGCCCCGGTCGGGATAGCTCATGGTGACGGTCGCCTCCTCCGTCTCCTTATCCACCGGCATATTGACGATTACCGTTCCGTCATGGAATTCCACCGCCCGGTTCCATACGATCTCCAGGGCCACCGGAGCCATGCCGACGCAGCAGCCCGCAATGGAACGGAATTTGGATAACGACATGGAATTCACGAGCGAGCCTCCGGTGAAGCCTCCGATCATTCTTGTATCAATCTCCCTGTAGGTTATGCCTGCTTCGTCAGGCCGGGTGTTGTCTGTGACTACGTAGGAAGATACCTTAAGCTGATTCTCCACCAGCTGGTTCCGCGCAAACAGAGTCATATCCTCCCAATATTCCTCATACCCGGCCAGAATCAGCTCATTCGCGCATTCAATCATATCCTTAATGCAGCAGGTCTCACAATGCTCCTCATGCGGCGGATGCCACTGGGCATACTCAGGCACCCAGCCGAAGGAGGAGGACAGGCTGCGGATATAGTCATAGATTCCTTTGCCTGCGCTAATATACCGCTCTTTGCCTGTTACCCGGCCCAGACGTACGAGACCGGAAGCTACCCAGCCTGCGGAATGGACATGTCCGAAGAATTCCATCCTGTAATTGAAATAGCGCGAAGGTCCGAGCAGGTGATTGGCGATGCCTGTAGCGAGATCCAGCGCCGCCTCATCTCCGGTGATTTCATATCTGCGCACCAGAGAATGCAGGATAATGGCATTGCGGATCGCCTGCTCCCCCCGCCCGGTATGTCTGGACAGATCGAAGCCGCCGTCCTTCAGGTACACATCATTGGGGAATTCGTACAGGGGTTCCTGCTCTTCATAATCCCCCGACCAGAACGTCCGGACCTTCCGCTCAATCACCAGGGAGCGCATTCCCCTCACCAGCCCGGCTGCCCTCTTCTCCGCCTCTTCATCCCCGGGATTGTTCTCCAGCATCCGGTTCAGCGCAGGAAGAATATAGCCCATTTCGTGAAAAGAGCTATGGTTCGTATGCGTCCACGGATAAGGCTCATGAAAGCGCAGGCCGTGCTCCCCCCAGGACTTCATGAGATGACGGTAAAAGGATTGCTGTACCGCAGCGCCTTCCTCCGTCTTCAGCATTTTGCGCACCGCGTCTATCGCCTCATACCAGGAGCCGACCAGCTCCGCATCATCCACCCGGCAATGAGCAGCTTCGGCTGGCTTCTTATGCGGCAATACAAGCCAATATGGAAGATTGTCTTCCTGCTCATCCACCATAGAGGTCAGATAACCAAGAACGAGCTTGGCATTGTGTAACGGCGTGAACTTTTCGTAAGCTTGACTTGACATGTTGTCTTTCCCTCCGCTGCTTATTCTCCGGTAACACTGACCTTGAAATCATCGAAGTCGATAGACGCGTTCGCATAGCCGTCAACGCCGAACAGCTGTCCGGTCAGTGTGCTGCCGCCGGTATGGCGGAAGGCGAAATCTGTAGCGGCCGGAACAGATTCATTGTTGATATAGACGCTGTACGTCTTGGCATCCCAGTTCGCGACCATTTTGATCGTATACCATGTGCCCAGCGAGAAGTCTCTCACCTTGACCTTGTTGGAGCCGCCGTTTTGCACCAGAATTTTACCCGAATCAAACGCCGTCACCATCGAATAGTTGCTTGTACCGCTATCATTTCTTACCATGGCGCCGTTGGCATACTGGAAGTTACTGTTTAACCGGACACGGTATTCGATGACAATGCGCTGATTCCCCTCAGCATTAACCTCTCCCGCATAAGGCAGGAACAGGTTGGCTTTGCCCGCTACCGCGGTTGTGGTCAGCCGCAGGAATTTGTTGCCGCCTTCCTCCCGGACCACAGCAGTAGCACCATTCGTCAAATCTTGGGTAGTAATGCCATAAGGATATTTGCCGGCCGTATCGCCGGAGAAATCCCGGTATGCCTTATAAGTTATACCGTTCTGTGTGGTATTCAGCGAATTCAGCAGGGCGGCTTCCGCTTCAGCCAGTGCATTCAGTTCTGCAATGAACTGCGCCTGCGTCAGCTCTGCATTACCGGCCAGCCCCTCCGCATGATCCACGGCAGCAACGAAGTCAGCATACTTGGCTGCGCTATAATTGCCTGCCCCGCTTCCAAGCGGATAGGAGAAATTATCCAGCTTGCTGCGAAGCTGATTCACGAGCTCATCCAGGCCATAACCCGGCACAACCTCTGCAGAGATCGTGGAAGAGAACTCCTGGCCGCCCATCTTGAGGGTCACCGGTACCTGAACCGTGCCGATGGTACTGAAGTCCAGCCCTGCGAGCTCACCGCCGACAACCTCGGCCTGCACCGGCTGGTTATGGTAGACAGCATTCACCACGCCCGGAAGCGCGGGAACCACTCCTGAAGGCGTCTTCAGTGTTGTAGTGACTTGAACGGCATCTGAAGCGGCAATAACCGTTACGCGGTAGGTGGCTTGCTTGCCCCCGTATGACGCAGTAATTAGCGCCGTGCCCGGTTGAACAGCACTTACTGTATGGGTGGCCGGGTCGATGGCCGCTACTCCAGGATTGCTGCTGGTGTACTGCGCACTCCCGGTTACATCCTGAACCTCATAATTGTTGTAATGGGCTGTTGCCCGCAGCGGGGAGCTGGTCTGTCCACTGTTCAGCACAGCCTCTGGTCCGGTGAGTGCCAAGGACTGTACCGTTCTGGGATCTGCCTTGACGTTAACTGCCACGGTAGCAGTCCGGCCGTTGTAGGCGGCAGTAATTGTTGCACTTCCTGCCCCGGCGGCCTTCACCTGATTCCCTGCTTGAATCATGGCTACGTTCGTATCGGACGAGCTCAGGACCACGCCTGCCGTGACAGCAGAATAAGTAGTGCCTGTTACTGTATAGAGCGGCAGGCTGCGGATCTCGTTAAGACCCAGCGTATATCCGGGAGTCCCGAACAGCAGCTCCGAGGTATTCAGCCGGGATAGATCCAGGCTGTCGATGTCGGCCAGATTGTTCCCCTTGGTGAAGCGGAGAACATTGTCTCCCTGCTGAAGATAGATCTTCGCCGTGGAGGCTCCCCAGCGGTTCGCGCCGGAATAGACAATGTTCATCGACGCTCCCGGCCCGCCGTTGACCGACAGGATATGGGAGGCTTCCCCCGCATTCGCTGAGCCGTTGCTGTTACGCACGGACAGGACATAGAAGCCCGCCTGCGGCACATCGACACTGAACTGGGCATAGTCGCTGGCGTTCGCGAGGTTGGTAATCTTCATCCCGCCGGAGGCGGAGCTTTCGCGCCGGACCGCCGGGGACGAAGTGCCCGCCGGATCTTTTACAAGCAGAGCTTCTTCGGCTTCATAACGAATTCGGGCCGGCTCGCCTGATGGGATTGCTATCGGATTGTTCGGATTAACGGGCTCTCCCAGGTTCGGCGTGTTGTCTGTGTTCCAGGAGAACTTCTGCGCGCGTACATTGCGGGTCCAGCCTGAGCCCGGCCAGCGGGCGGAATGGTAGATGATCCAGTCCTCGGTCCCGTCCGGTGAAGTCACGATACTGTGATGGCCCGGGCCATAGACACCGTTCGCGCTGGAGAAGAGCGGCTGATCATGCTTGGTCCAGGAAGCGGGATTCATCAGATCGGCGCTGGTGCTGGCGGTGATCAAGCCGAGACTATAGCTGTCTGTCCAGCTTCCGTTGGCGGAGTAGACCAGATTGATCTTGTTCCCCTTGATCGTAATCTGCGGGCCTTCATTAATCCGGCCGGGGGAGGTCTCCCAGTCATACTCCGGTGTAGACAGGAGCACTCGCTGCGAGCTGATCGTCCATGGATTGCTCATTCTGGCGATGTACAGATTCTGAAAGCTGCCATCAGTGTCCTCCCAGCCGGACCAGATGAAGTAGTGCTGGTTACCGATCGTCAGCACAGTGCCGTCAATGGCCCAGCGGTCCGTGGCATCGGTAATTTTGCCCTTGAAGGTCCAGCTTCCGGTCATCGGATCGGCACTGGTATTCTCCATCACATACATACGGTGGTTAGCATTGGTTCCGTTATCGGCTGCAACGTAGATATACCATTTGTACTGGCCGTCCGTATCTTTGAGGTAATGCATCTCCGGCGCCCACACATTGGAGCTGTACATGGTTCCCTTAACCGGCGACCAAGCCAGACTCCGTTCGCCTGCTTCAATGCCGGTGATGGTCTTCGACCTGCGGATCATCACTCCGCTGGCATTAACAAAGGTGTTGTAATAATAGCCGTCCGTGTGCTTGTATACCCAGGGATCGGCCCCTGTCTGCATAATGACATTGTAGAAGTCATTCACGTTCTTCCCTCCTTGTACAGCCACTACCGGTTCCGGCTGGACCGGCCCCGGCTCTTCCGCAGCAGCGCTCCCTCCCCACTGCGGCAGCATAAGCAGTACTACGAGACTTAGCAGCAGAACTTTGAAGCCTTTCTTGGACAATTGCACTTCTTCCCCGGCGAATTTAACCGCTTTCATTTTTTCTCATCTCCTTTTCGCTTGAATGGTGACTCCGGCTAGCGTACTCATAATACCTTCCGGGACGCATTAAAAAAATGTACTATCTTAAAATGTTTTTGTAACCGTTTTAGTTGTAAATACTTACAGCTTGACGACAAGCGGGCCTTTTCTCCATCAGCAGGTGGACTAAATCCAACTGTTTCCCCTTCCGCCTGCCCCCAGGGAGAGCGTACGCCAAAGAGGGGCACTAATGCCCCTCTTTACTCACACTCACTTGCTATTTCAGCCCCCTGGCAGCTTCGGAATCTTCACGTTCACGGTAGTCCCATAGCCCAGCCGGCTGTCAACGGTCAGTCCGTAGCCTTCTCCGAACAGATGGCGGAGCCGGTTATGAATATTCAGCAGCCCGATGCCCTGCGCCGACTGCCCGGTCAGGGCCAGCTCCTTATGCTCCAGACCAAGCTTGGCCTGAAGGGCGGCCAGCTCCTCCGGCTCCATTCCCCTGCCGGTATCCGTAATACAGAAGCATACATCCCCGCACTCATCCAGGCTCCCGGTAATCTGAAGCTGTCCGCCCTGATCCATCCGCTCCAGCCCGTGATAGACCGAATTCTCCACGATGGGCTGGAGGATCATCTTGGGCGTCTGCAGCTCCAGCAAGCCCTCCTCCACATCAAGCGCCAGAGAGAATTTATTCTCGTAGCGGATCAGGATGATCTTCATATAGGCCTGAATGCAGTCCACCTCTTCCCGGATCTGCACAAGATCATCCTTCTTGATGCTGTAGCGGAAGATCTTGGACATGCAGTACGTAATCTGCGCAATCTCCCGGCTTCCGTACTCCAGTCCGATGCTGCTGATACAATTCAGCGTATTATACAGGAAGTGTGGATTAATCTGGCTCTGCAGGGCAGAGAACTCCGCCTGCTTCTGGCTCAGCTCGGATTCGTATAGTCTGGCCTGGGTATTGAACATCTCGCGGGTCATTTCGTCCATCTCGTCCATCATCCGGTTAATATCCTGGGCCAGCAGGCCTACCTCGTTCGTGAACCGGACTTTAATCCGGAAGCCCCTATCCCGCCCTGCCACCTTCTTCATATCCATGACCAGTCCCATCAGGGGACGCATCAGATTACTCATGAAAAAACTGCCGGTTAGTATCATGCTGACAATAATGCCAATCCCCACGATAATGCTAACCTTCCGCATGGGGATCATGTCGGCAGTCAGCTCCTGCACCGGGATCATACTGACCACACGCCATCCGTCAGCCTGCTCCAGCCCCTTCACCTGGACGAGAACCTCCTGGCCGCCGATCGTTGCTTTTACCCCGTTCAGCAATTGGTTCTTATCCATGGACAGCACATCTTTGATCACATTGCCCCGCGCATAGGAATTGGTGGATGCCACCACCTCATCCCGGTTATTCAGAATATACAAGGTGGAGTTCTGCGTTAATTCCGTATTCGCCACCAGCCCCTGCATTTTGTCCATATTGACCATCACCATGCAGTAACCCGTAATCTGTGAGAAGTGGACGCCTCCGATGGACTCCACAATGGGTGCGATATAGAAGAACTGTTCTGTCCCTGTCCGGTCATCTCTCAGAATGGCAGTGAACTTCCCCTTCTGCCGGAGCGCAGGATCGTTCTTGTACGGGCGGATAAAGGTCTCATACGGATTAATATAAAAGATATCGCCGCTTGCAGAATCCTCGCTGGAGAGCCGTCTACCCTGGAGGTCATTGACCATGATTCCGTTCACATACGAATTGAAGGACCGCATATATTCCATCAGATCCAGTGCATAGGGTGCGCTGTCGAACGCTCTTTTGTAATCATCATCCGCTAGAGTGAACTCCTGAATCAGCTTGTTGTTGACCGCAAAGCCAGTGCTGACCCGGATATCATTGAACACCGAATCAATTTTGCGGCGGGTCTGCTCTATCATCTGGTTGCTGTAAGTAACAGCTCTCTTTTGCGTAAGATTAGAGAAACTATAGAAAAAGTAAAATTCCATAATCGTGAATATAACAATAGAGCAACAGAAGAATAGCCATAGCTGATGCTTCAATTTCACCTTGCGGGTCTTCATGGCCTGCTGCTCCGTTCGGCTTCCCTTTTTCTGAATTTGGCGGGCGTCATCCCGCAGTGCTTCTTGAACACCTTATTGAAATAATAGTAATCTACATACCCGGACTGGATGGCAATGTTCTCAATGGACAGATCTGTCTGCTTCAAAAGCCCGCGGGCTTTCCTGATCCTCAGCTCAGCCACGTATTCAGAGAAGGTTTTGCCCAGATTCTTCTTGAACAGTTGACAGCAATACACCTGATTGATGAAAAATTGGACCGACAGCTCCTTCAGATACAGCTTCTGCTCATAATTACGGTCAATATAGGCGACCATCCGGTTGAAGCAGGATAGAATATCCCCTTCCTGCAAAGCACGGCTATTCCCTTGCCGCAGCACGGTAAGAACGTCATGCAGGAAGCTGCACAGCGACTCCAGGTCCTCGAACCGCTCCTTCAGCTCGGCATAATTCAGGAATTCCAGCTCCATGTCCCTGAGTTCCTCCGGATAGGCGCTGATCAGAAGTCCGACAGCCTGATTCCATAAGTAGACAACCTCGCTCATTCCCAGCTCATGAAGCCTGAAGTATTCCTGCAAACCAAGAGTGTATGTCTCGATGCTGTCATATTGATTCCCATGAACTATAGTCTGCAGCTCATCTATACAGGGCTTCACCAGATGAAGCTTCGGACTATAGTGAACGGCGCCGGAAACCTCATCCACAAATACTCTGGAGGCCGCGAGATCCGCTTCCTTGATCAGCTTGCTGATCTGCTTAAGCCCGCTGCCGATGCTGCTGATCCCCACAACAGGAAGCGCCGGACTGCTGGCGCCAGCTGGCCATTCCTCCGTGATTCCTTCCAGCTCACTCTTTTGTTCTGTCATCAGAACAGCCAGCAGGGTGCTCGTTCCGGTCTCCACTTCCAGCAGCTGAACCGGCAGCCCGTCCAGCTTCAGCAGTCCGGCGGGCTTCGGCCTGTCTTCCTCATAGTGAAAGGCAAGCACCCGGCAGCACCCGGCATTCGAGCCGGCAGGAAGGTAGCGCCTGATCTCTTCTTCATCTGCCGAGGTAAGCGCATCCAGCAAGAGGTGGTTGCGCGCAGCACTTCGCCGGGAGAAGTGCAAGGCGAGCTTCTCCAGGAACGTATCGGCCATATCCACATCAAGCGGCTTCAGGAAATAATCGAGTGCCCCGAAGCGCAGCGCTTCCTGGGCGTATTCAAATTCCGCATACCCGCTGATAATGACGAATTCAGTATCTATTCCATGTGCTTTGGCCCGCTTCATCAGATCGAGTCCGGAAATCTCCGGCATCCGGATATCCGTAACTACCAAATCCGGCTCCTGCGAGGCGATGGCCTCCCACGCCTTGTACGCACTTGTGAACTGTCCCGAGATTTCAAAGCCATACTGCTCCCAGTCAAAGGCATTGCTGATCCCTCTAATCGCCCACGACTCATCATCTACAATAATGACCTTGTACATGGATATCCTCCTGAACCTGTGAATTCATCTGGGCTTACCCCGTAAACGAAATGCGGATAAACCACTTATAATCATCCTCGTGGTTTATCCGTATTTCAAGACTTATTTGGTATTCGCTTTAACTTCCCTGTAGTTCTTCACATTCTCATCTTGAACCGCTTTACCGCCGGCATCCATATATTCCTTCACCAGCTTCTCGTATAAGGCGTCGAACTCGGCCTCCTTGGCCACCACCAGCCGGTCAATCATCTGCTTGTTCATATCGCCCAGCGTCTTGCCGTATTTGATATTTGCTTCGTTTGGCACCCCGTAATAGAAGGATGAATAGCCGTCTGTCGTGTTAATTTTGTAGGATTCCATAGCGAGGGCCTCATACTGCTTATCCCCGGAGGCCAGGGCTGCGGCATAGGTTTTGACGTTCTTCTCCGTATCGCCCAGCTCAGCGCCGTTCACAATCACGGTATAGTCCATATTCAAATTACTCGTCATCATATTCTCGCCGGTCTGTGAAATCCCTTGCGGGATGCCGTCTTTCAGCGTATGGTTAACGCCTTCTTCACCGAACTGCAGGAAGAACATCACTTCCGAGTCCGCCATCCAGTTCAGATATTTTATAGCCAGCTCTGCGTTCTTGCTGCTTTTAGGGATGAAGGAGAATATTCCATTCTCATTATATACCTCTTTGATGTATTTGCCTTCGGCATTTTTGAAGGTATCAATCGGAATATAGTTGGCGTCCGGCGCATTTTGCTTCAGCGGTTCACGGATTTTCTGGGTCATCGGATAATCCCAGTTGGCGGCATAGAAGCCTACCTTGCCGTTGGTGACATCGGCATCCGCCTGCTTGGTGGTTTTGTCCAGGGCAAAATCCGGGCTGATCAGCTTCTCATTATACAGCTTATTCAGCCACTTGTAGGCGTCCTTGTTGCCCGGCTTCAGCCAGTTCGGCGTGGTGACGAATTCCTCCTCTGACATCTGACCCCAGAAGGATTGAACCAGGTTGCCGAAGGTATAGTTCATGCCGGCTGCCGCCGTTGCCCAGGGAATGACGCCGTTCACATTGCCCGGGTTCTTGTCGCGGAAGGCCACCAGCGTATTGTAGAGCTCATCCCTATTGGTCGGGAGCGGCATTCCCAGCTTGTCGAGCCAATCCTTACGGATGAACATCCCGTTCCAGGCGAGCAGGGTGCGCTTGCCCGGGATCGATACCTGCTTGCCGTTATATTGGCCGTAAGACAGAACGTTCTCTCCGAGATATGCCTTCAATTGCTGGCCTTGGCTCTCAAGCAGCTCGTCGAGCGTGTGGAGGCCATCGCTTTTGGCAAAGCGGGTGACCAGCGCCCCGTCATAGGTGAACGAGATGTCCGGAGCCTGGCCCGCAGCCATTAATACGTTCAGCTTATCAACCTCCTGGGACCGGGGAACCGGTACATATTCAACAATGGCGTTATTGGGCTTGCCGAAGTGCTCATTGACGTATTTCGTCCAGGTATTATTATTCAAATCCGGCTGGCCCTGAACCCCTCTGTCGAACACCTCTACCGTCAGTTTGGCAGGAGGATCAGAAGGGGACTTTGCTGCATTTGACGACTCCGGCGCAGCGGACTCTTTACTCTCTTTGTCATTGCCTCCGCAGCCTGCTGCAACGCCTGTCAGCAGCACGGTGCTGAACAGAACGGCCGATATTTTCTTGATGCCTGTCTTCACGGTATACCACCCTTTCATACCTTATCATGATAGTAATCCAGATTATAGCTTCCTTGCCCCGGCCGCTTCAACTTTCGCCAGCCGGCCCCCCTCCTTTCCCCGGAGTATACCCGCTTTAGCCCTTGATCGCGCCCGTCATTACACCGTCAACGAAATACTTCTGCAGTTTGGGATAGATCAGCAGAATCGGAATGGTGGTGAACATGACGCTTGCAGCCTTCAGCGACTCCGGCACAATGAACGAGCCGATGCTGCCTTCGCCGCCCTGCTGGCTGTCCAGCTGCTGGTTAGCTGAGATGATTTGGTACAGCTTAAGCTGCATGGGATAGAGCTCTTTTTTGGTAATATAGAATAAGGCATCCTGAAATCCGTTCCACCGGTCTACGGCATAGAAGAGGCTTAAGGTGGCAATCGAAGGCAGCGAGAGGGGCAGGACAATCCGGAGAAGAATTCCCAGATCCGAGCACCCGTCAATGGACGCCGATTCCTCCAGACTCTCGGGAAGGGAGCTGAAGAAGGTTTTCAGGATAATCAGATTAAATACACTCATTGCGCCCGGCAGCACCAGACTCCATATCGTATCCATCATCCCCAGGTTCTTGACCAGAATGTAGGAGGGAATCAGACCTCCGCTGAAATACATGGTGAAGACGAGGGCCGACAGAATAAAGTTTCTGCCCCACAGCCGTCTCTTCGTTAATGGATAAGCTGCGCAGATGGTCAGGAACATACACACCGCCGTGTAAAAAATCGTAAGCACAATACTGTAGCCAAGCGTGTACAGCATGTCGACATCGCTCAAAATGGTCTTATACGTCTCAAGCGTGAAGTCAACCGGCCATAACGCTACCTTTTGCGAGATAATCGCTTCGTTAGAGCTCAATGATAGCGCTATCATATATAAGAACGGAACAATGCAGGTGAACGACAAGGCCACAATAAAGACGATAATCGCGATATCTGCCACACTTGTTTTCCGGCCAATCCGTCTTGTTCGTATAATCCCTGACGCTTTCACCATATCCCATCCTCACCCAATTTCTTCGCAATATAGTTGGCACCAATCAGCAGAGTCAGACCTACTACAGACTGGAACAGTCCAACGGCTGTTGCCTGGGAGAAGTCTCCCGAGCTGATGCCCACTCTGTACACAAAGGTACTGATGACATCGGAATATTCGCTGACCAGTGAATTCCCCATCACAAACGGGCGGTCGAACCCGATCGATACCATTCGGCCAATCTGGAGGATCAGCAGAATATTGATCGTAGATTTAATGCCCGGCAGTGTAATATGCCACATTTTGCGGAGTCTGCTGCAGCCGTCCATATCGGACGCTTCATACAGCTCCTTGTTAATTCCGGTGATGGCCGCCAGATAAATAATCGTCCCCCAACCGATATTCTGCCATACTCCTACAGTAATATAAGTGGCCAGCCATGGGGCCTTCTGTGACAGGAATTCAATCTTCGCCAGGCCCAGACTATCCAGGAAAAGATTAACCATCCCGCTGTTCGAGAACATCAGATAGACGATCCCGCCGATAATTACCCAGGACATGAAGTGCGGCAGATAGAGGATCGTCTGCGTTAATTTCTTGAACCTTGCCATACGGACCTCGTTAAGCAGAATCGCCAGGATAATCGGGGCCGGGAAGCCTGCCACTAAATCCAGCACATTGAGGACCAGCGTATTTTTGAGGGCACGATAGAAGCTGTCTTGCTGAAAAATAAAGCGGAACACATCGAGACCGACCCACTCGCTTCCGCTCGTGCCCTTAAAAATATTGTAATCCTGAAAAGCCATAATCAAGCCGTAAATCGGTGCATATTTAAAAATGGCAATGTACAGCAAAGGCAGCAGCAACAGGACATAAAGCAGGGCGTCCCTCCTGATTCTGAGCCAAAAGGTATGTCTTCGGACTAATCCGATCTGATCTTGCTGATTGTCTAAAACCGCTTTCATTTCTCCCATCCCTCCGGCTGTATTAAGGAGCTCTCCTGTTTTTCATTATAGTCAGCCGGGGAGATAAGAAAATGTAATCGCTTAAATGAATTTGGTAAAAACTTAAAAGACAGCCCCCGGAGGAGCTGCCTTAAGCTTCATTTCATAATCAGATCGATTCTGCCGAACAACAGCTTCACCAGTTCTGTAGGACCCGGCAGGCCTGGTTGAAATAAAAGAAGAATGGTAAGCCCCGCCGCCGCAAACGTAATGCCTGCTATAACCTTTCTGGCTTTCTTGTCCTTACTGCCCCGGAATTCAAAAATAATGATCCCGGCAGACAGCAGCAGAATCGTTAGGATCATTGCCATTTTCATGCTACCACATCCTTGTATGGTTGCTGGAATTCAGGCATACCCTCCGTCAGTTGGCCGATTGCTCCGGTATGCCTTGGGGTCCGGTTGCTCTTCCGTTCCCGGTAATACTCGTCTTGACGGAGACCTCCACCTGCAGCCCGGGGTACATAGCCTCCCACTGCTCCTTCTTCGCCTTCCACTGCTGCGGGTAATGTCTGCGGAAGGCATCGGCGAATCTGAAAAAGTCGGTCTTCTGCTCCTGTTGCGACATGTGGAGTGCCTGATAAGCAGCCTCCTTGAGCCTCTTCTCCCACGCCTTCTTCAGCGCCATCACCTTCGACGGATCAGTCAGGTTGGCATCGGTTGTATTCAGGACCACCTCTCCACTCGCCACAATCCGGATCTTCATCATCCATTCCCCGTTGACGATGCTTGGAGTCAGCATGGTGGTGATTTGTTTAGACAGAATCGAGAAGGAGCCCTCCTCCCCCTCCAGAGCTACCGGCATAATAACATTATTAAGCTCATTAATCATGAGCAGTACTCCAAGGCTTACCGGTTCTTTGACAGTAAGTGTATAACGGCCCTGCTTATACAGGCTTAACCCTTTGAGTGAGGGAGTCGTCGCATTCGGACCATCATTCGGTTCCGGGGGAGCAATCAGGATACGGGTTAGGACGGCCGAACCGCTGGCCCCTTGGAGGGATTGGGACAATTCCAGCAGGGTCACACGCGTGCCGAGGTTCATATTTGCCATTTCCCGGAGGGATTCGGAGGAGCTGCGCTCCAGCGGGTCCAGCAAGGCAAGAATATTCTTGGCGGAATCCTTGCTGGAGAAGATATACGCGTGTTCGCGGAACTGCGGATAACGGAGGAAGAAATCAACAAATTCGCGCAGCCCCTGCTTCCCTGCCTCTTCACTGATTACAATCACCTCACATTGGCCCCAGAACATATGGCGGGCGACCTTCCGCTGCAGCCGGTTCAAGGCTTCCGCAATGTTCACTCCTTCAGCTGTGCGGGTCATGGTGACTCCGCTTGCGCCTTCGCCTGCCCCGCCGCTCTCTGAGCCGCCGCCTCCTTTACGCGGAATGAAGATCTGGGCTGTCAATTGCGCCTGGCCATCCTTATAATCCACACCGGTGGCGAGCACGATCGCCAGGTCATTAATCTCCGTCCGGTCCCAGCATCCGCTGAGCAGTATACTGCTCAGCAGAAGCATAATCATGGCTCTGAAGCCCCGCATTGCCCTCCCTCCTTATAATCATCCTCTGCTCAGACGCTTCAGCCCCTTCTTCAGCAGGGCCAGTCCATAGATTGCGGCGGGAAGCCCCACCAGGAACATCATTGTGTATATGTTAGCCGAAGCGCTGATAAGCGCAGCCACACCCGCAGCGCCGGTCACTACCCAGTAAGAGAACACCATGCTTACGAAGGCGAGCGGAATCACCAGCGGTCTATAATCGTCCAGCCCGAACCATTCGGCGGCTGAGGTGGCGAAGATGTAGAGAAAGACAGAGATTTTGACAAAGATCCCGAAGATCCAGATCGCAATAATGAGAGCCTCAATATGCTGCAAGAAATCGGCAATCGTAATGTAACGTGCAGCAATCATCACCGGAAAAGCAAAGCTGTCCGTCAGATCTCCCATCAGCAGCAGGCAGAACAGATTGGTCACGGTCATGGCCAGTGTTGTTGCGACCAGCGAGACGAGCATCGTCCGGCCCAGATGTTTCTTGCTGTTGACGTAGGGCAGCAGGAAGGCCAGCACAATATATTCGCTGAACCATGCCGCCGGGGCCACCGCGCCCTTAATGGGAGGCACCAGCCCATTCTCCATGAACGGAAGCAGCTCGCTAGGCCGAAGCTCCCGGATCAGAAGCACAAAGATCAGGCAGAGCATCACCACCAGCAGCGTAACGAACACCTGCGCAGTCCGGCTGACCACCTCAATGCCCAGTCTCACATTAATTGCGCAGACTGCAACCATAGACCCCATAATGACAAGCAGGGGCGTTCTGGGAAGTGCATTATTCACAATGAACTCGCCGTATTCCAGAATAATCAGGCCGTTCAAATGGGGCAGAAAGAGCAGAAAACCCAGCCCGATCACCTTGCCCGGCAGCCACCCGGCGATCAGCAGACTGGACTGCATAATGGTCTTGCCGGGATAAAGACGGTTCAGTCCAAGCGAGATCCCTATAACCGTTACTCCAATCAGCGAGCCCAGGATGGGCGATAACCACATATCATGTCCTGCATAATGCATGGTGATCCCGGGAACAGACAGGATAGCGGTGGCAAGAATCGAGGGGAAAACAAGAAAGGCCAGCTGGGTAACAGATATTTTCCCTTTGTCAGTCAACATAAGAATCCTCTTCTCTGGTGAACTCCGGCTGCCGTCATTTGCTCCGCGGCTGCGAGATCCACAATACATCCTTCAAGCCCTTGCTGAACGTCGGAGCTGCCGGTGACAGATAGGGCCTGCCGAATGAACGCAGACTGCTGAGATGAATGACCACCAGGATAATGCCGAGCATGACGCCGATCAGCCCCAGCGTGCCTGCCAGAATCATCATGGGGAAGCGCAGCAGACGGGTTGCGATACTGGCGGAATAACGCGGAACCATGAAGGAAGCGATGCCTGTGATGGCCACGATAATGATCATCGGTGCAGAGACAATTCCCGCAGTGGTAGCAGCCTGGCCTATAATCAGCGCGCCCACGATACTGACGGCGGAACCTATCTGCTTCGGCAGCCGGACGCCTGCCTCCCGCAGCGCCTCGAAGGCTATCTCCATAATGAGCGCTTCCACCAGGGCCGGAAAAGGAATCTCCTCTCTCGCCCGCGCAATACTCAGCAGCAGCACGGTGGGGATCATTTCCTGATGGAAGGTGGTAATGGCGACGTAAGCCGAGGGGAGCAGGAGCGACAGAGCATAGAAGATGTATCTGAGCCAGCGGACAAAAATACTCATGTAAATGTTCTCGTAGTAATCCTCCGGGGATTGCAGCATGGAGAACATATTGACCGGGGCAATCAGACTGAAGGGAGTCCCGTCAATCAGCAGCGCAAACCGGCCCTCCAGCAGATTGGAGACCACCACATCCGGGCGCTCCGTGGCAATCATCTGCGGAAACGGCGAATAGGGCTGGTCAATGATGCCCTGCTCAATATACTGGCTCTCCAGCACATCCTTGATATTCAGGCGGCTGAGCCGTTTATTGACTTCAGTGACCAGTCCCGGCTGAATAATTCCTTCCACATAAGCGAGGGTGACCTTCGTATGGCTATACTCGCCAATAGTCTTGGAGTGCAGCTTCAGCGCCGGCGTCTTAAGCCGCATACGCAATAAAGACTGATTCATAGCCAGAGCTTCCGTGAATCCGTCACGGGCACCGCGGACAGTGGATTCAGCCGCCGGTTCTTCGGGGGTCCGGGTGGGCACCTTGTATAGCGGATAGCCTTTACCCGAAGCCAGGCCGTCCAGCAACAGCACAGCTTCGCCGTCCAGGATCGCTGCAACGGCTTGTTCAGCGGTCATAATCTGGTGAATCGAGGCGACCGGAACCTCAGCAGATCCTTCCACAGCCGGTTCAACTGCAAGGCCGGTCTGCTCCAGAGGTGCCAGCAATTGCTGCTCCAGCCGTTCCGTATCACATAATCCTGTACAATACACACAGAGCGCGGAAGTACGATGAACCGTCTGGAACGGATGGAACACCACATCCTCACAGCCCGCAAACACTCCGCGCAGCACCTGTTCATTCTCTGCCAGCCGCCGGGTCAGCTGGGTCTCCGGTTCTGCTTCCGTTGCAGTATTCATCTGTACTCCCTCCCTGCTCTACCCTTTGAATTTCATATTCATAGTCATGTTATCCTGTGCTATTGGGGGAAGAATTATGCAAGCCCAGCCTTCCATGCTTCCCGGTTCAGCTCACCATTCAGTGCCGCAGCGGCCAGCGCGCCTGATGCGGCAGCAGCGATGGATTGATGCATCATCGAGGCGGCATCCCCTGCGGCGTAGATTCCGGGCACGCTGGTCTGACCGGTCTCGGCCATTTCAAGAATACCCTGCTCGGATATCCGGCAGCCCAGGGAATGCGGCAGATCCGTTCCCGGAACCAGCTCCGGCTTGAAGAAGATGCCGGTACACGGAATTTCTGTTCCATTCATAAGCTTCACATGGTTAACCATGCCTTCATCTGATGCAATCTCGCGAATAGGAGTGTCAAATAACGGAATAGCATGAGCACGCAATTCTTCGCGTTCTGCTTCTGTCAGCTCATCGGGTCCATTCGTGCAGACAGCAAATTGCTTAGTCCACCCATATAACAACGGAGCCAGATGCATGAGTGCTGCTCCTCTGCTGATGACTACCAGCGGCTGATCTCTTAATTCCCAACCATCGCAATACGGGCAGACAAAAGCGCTCTTCCCGTAGACCTCGGTCAGCCCCGCAATGTCCAGCCTGCGGTCCTTCATGCCTGCGGCGAACAGCAGCTTCTTGCTGGTCAGCTTAAGCCCTGAAGCGGTCTCCAGCAGGAAGCCCCCATCCTCCCCGGTAATGGACACAATTGTATCTTCAACGTGTGAAACGGATGGATAAGCGCCAAGCTGTTCTATGGCAATCCGCCGGAGTTCGAACGGAGCGATCCCGTCCCGGGTCAGGAAGCCATGCGCTTCCCGGGTGACCGCATTGCGCGGCTGCCCGGCATCTATAACAATCGTCCGTTTGCGTGCACGGCCCAGCATCAGCGCAGCATTAAGCCCGGCAGGCCCTCCTCCGATAATTATTACATCTGCATTTGCGGCATCAGCATTAAGTTCATTTGCGGCATCAGTGTTTTCCAGGTTCTTCATTTGTAAATCCTCCTTGTGTGTGGTTGTGGTGAGTTCGGTATAGGCGGGTGACGACGGGGTTGTTTGCGGATATTAGGGACTTCTGTAGTCTTTTATTGCCGCAAGTGGAAACGGCTTTGCCGTCCTTTTAAAGGACGGTACCGTTTCAGCGAGAAATAGAAGGATAAGTTATCGTGTGCAACATATAAATTCTTATATTTCAAAAAATTAAACATATCCTCCTCTTCTCCATCGCTCAGTTCTATCGCTAATCTGTATTGCTAATCTGTATTGCACATATACATCGTCCAATCTGCATCAACAATCTGTAATACATATCTGCATCGTCCTAATTAGGGACTATGTGTGTCTATAATAACTTTTAATTTGAAAGATGTCAATTCCGCCGCTTCTTGGCGCTAGGATAGCGGATGAGCCCGAGATGTGTGCATTGCGGGAGCGAAGATAGTACATCATCAGAGCTAATCTTGTGAATATGACAATGATCAGACCTTATCACGCGAAGGCTTCATTCTTGTAGCTAAACATCTGATGCTGTACTAGCTAGAACAATAGCAAATGCATTTTGTACCATAGAATGCTCTAAAAACGGCTATCACCTAGGCTCTATTGTATTCTGTACAGTTGAATCTCGAGCAATGGCAATTTTTCGCCTGAAATGCAACTTTCTGCTGTACGAAATACAGTAGAATCCCATTTCACAGCAAAATATGAGGTTTCCATTGCAGGAAATACAATCAGTTGGTTATTTGGTGCAACAGAACATTGGGTTGGCGGGAGAGCTCCAACTAATGCGTGCACCTCCTGGAATGTAGTTACTTTTAGTCACGGGGAGAACTCAGAGATTCATTCCTACAGTTTTAATGCAGTTCAACCATGCAGTGCTTTATGGCGTGTAGTTCCAAGTAGACATTCAGGGATAGTTGCAGAATGTACACTTAAAAACAGCGTAAAAGAAGGCTTGTCTCCTATAGCTGTAATCTGTACAACTAAATCTGCCCCAACGGGTGGAAACTCGGGAAAGCGGGGATTTTAAGTGTGCGAAATACAGCTAAACGTATACTGGGGAGCAAACCAGACGCTTTAGTTGTACAAAATACAATTAAGCCTATCGCCTATGAGTGGGTACGGTAGTCGGGGCGCTGCAAAAAACGGTTTTCACTAATTTAAACCTGATGCTCAACTAGTTGGATTTCCTCCACTTACTGAGGAACGTATGGGCCTGTTTTTGCACTTAATCCCGCAGAAAGCGGGAAATTAAGATACGTTTCATTTGTTCACCGGCAAGCCATATCTGGCTCAATCAAAGCCGTTTTGTTAGCGCTGTATTCACCTTCCGCAGGCTGTTCAATCCTGCAAATAACCGATCAATTCCATCCTTCCGCCTATTCTGGACTGAAGCTCACTGAGGCTACGCTCCTCAGCCGCAAAAATCACCGCTGTCGCCGGCCCACCGGATGACTGTAGCTTATCCGCTATTCCAGGCACCGGCTGGAAGCCGCAGCCGTTCAACTCCGCGAGCAGCTCCGCTTCATACCCTGCTCCCTTCGATCCGACCGGGTGAATGTCATGGACTTCAGGAGCAGCGGCCAGAAGCTGGAGCTGACGGAGAGTACACTGGCTTGCTTCCTGCTCCAGAACAGAGCTTCCGACCAGCGGTTCGCCCAGCATCACAATACAGTCTCCGCTCTGTGAACAACCTACCTTCAACTGCGTCTCATCCGCCTCACCGATCACAGTGATTCCGATACCGGTCTGACAGGTCACGAAATTATCCTCGGTGCTGCCGTTCACATGGGCGGCAGTCAGTCCGGCTTCCTGAAGCAGCTTGCGGATGCCCCTTATAATCTCATTCCCTGTAGGCTCCTTCTCTACCGCCAAGGTATCGATGACCGTTAAGATCTCCGCCCCCACAGACAGCACCTCCATTACTGCAACTCTGGCAGCATAATAGCCTGCGACATCCGGGGGTGTCTTCACCGCATCCATCGGCTTATTCCCGATGCTGGCGCTGGAATCGCAGCCGATGACCAGCAAGCGCCCTCCCTCTCTTCGTACTATGGTCAGATCCCGGATTCGCTGAACTTGCGGTTTCATATGTTTGATCCCCCTGTATCTTTTTCATTCCCGTTCCTGAGTCCTGCCCGGTACTCGCTCGGCGGCATGCCGGTAGCTTTGCGGAATTGCTTGGAGAAATACAAGGCGTCATTGAAGCCGACGGAAGAGGCCACCTGTTCAATGGTCAGCGGGCTTGCGAGCAGTTCCTTGGCCTTGTCCATCCTGACTTTGAGCAGATACTGCTTCGGTGACATTCCGGTCCGCTGCTTGAACGCCTTGGATAAATGAACCCGGTGGTAGCCGAGCGAGGACGCGATGTGATCAATGCTGAGCTGCTGGTGAAATTGCAGCGTAATCCAGCGGATCGCTTGGTCGATCTGCCGGTCGATCATCTCCGGCATCCCGGACGGATTCGGCGGCAAGGCTGCAAGATTATTCCGCCCTAACTGATGCAGCAGCAGCCTTGCCCAGCCCGACGCCTCCAGACTCTCCAGCCGCGGATACGCAGATTGCTTGAACGCCTGCCGGATACGTTCATACAAGCTATGCAGCTCAGCGGCGTTACCTTCGCCGGAACGGATAAAGGGCTGATCCTTGGTGATGCCGACAGCTCTGAGGAGATCCAGTACCCCAATGCCCTGCAATGCAACCCACGCATAATGCCATGGAGTGTCCAGGTCGGCCTTATAGCTGAACAATGACCCGGGGATAATCACGAAGGTGTCTCCCGCCCGGCACTCCGCCGCGAACGTCCCGCACTCGAACAGGCCTCCGCCCTCCAGAACGGTATGTATTAAATAGAAATCATGTACGGACGGTCCAATCGTATGTCCGGGAAGCGGTCTCCCCTCGCCGCTGAACAGCACTGACAAATCCTGCTCCTCCGGTGTGAGGTTAATGGCCAGAGTGAACTCGTAATGATCCGGATTCATGCAACATTCCTCCATATCTATCTTGTCTTTCTCCATAGGCGGGCCTTCGGTTCTATTCTATAGTGATTATAGAAGAAACAAGCGAAAAAAGCTTCTGAAACCTCATATTTCTGCCAGACGTTCCTTCAAAATCATTGAAGGACAGAAGCATTTTCAGCAACCCACAGGAGGTTAGACTCTTATGTCTAAAGTTACATTTATCGGTGCCGGAAGTACAGTGTTCGCCAAAAACGTCCTCGGAGATATCATGGCTACGCCCGCTCTGCAGGGCTTCGAGCTTGCCCTATATGATATCGATCTGCAGCGCTTGAACGACTCGGCGAGCATGCTCCAGAATCTGAAGAAAAGCAGCGGCAGCACTTGTACTGTCAATACGTATACTGACCGCAAGGAAGCGCTGCGCGGTGCCAAATATGTGGTGAACGCCATTCAGGTCGGCGGGTACGATCCTTGTACGATTACGGATTTTGAGATTCCCAAGAAATACGGCCTGCGCCAGACCATTGCGGACACGGTAGGGATCGGCGGCATCTTCCGCAACCTGCGCACCATTCCGGTAATGCTGGATTTTGCAGCGGATATCCGCGAAGTCTGTCCGGATGCGCTGTTCCTGAACTATACGAACCCGATGGCAGTTCTGACGAATGTCATGAACACTTACGGCGGGGTGAATACCATTGGACTCTGCCACAGCGTTCAGCAGTGTATTCCTGGATTATTCGACCACCTCGGCATCGACAAGACAGGGGTACAAGCCAAAATCGCCGGCATCAATCACATGGCCTGGCTGCTTGAAGTTACCAGAGACGGCGAGGACCTGTACCCGGAAATCAAACGGCGTGCAGCGGAGAAGCAGCTTGAACCGCACTACGATATGGTCCGCTATGAGATGATGCTGAAATTCGGCTACTATATTACGGAATCCTCTGAACATAACGCCGAGTATCATCCGTACTTCATCAAGCGGAACTACCCGGAGCTGATCGAACGCTTCCAGATTCCGCTGGATGAATATCCGCGCCGCTGCGTGGAACAGATTAAGCAGTGGGAGCAGATGCGCGGGGAGCTGGTGAACAATCAGGATCTGACGCATGAGCGTTCCCATGAATATGCCTCTTACATCCTGGAAGCCATGGAGACGGATGTACCGTTCAAGATCGGCGGTAATGTGATGAACACGGGCCTGATCACCAATCTGCCGCGTGAAGCCTGTGTCGAGGTGCCTTGTCTGGTAGACAGAAGCGGCGTAACGCCAACCTTTGTAGGCGATCTGCCGCCGCAGTGCGCAGCGCTGAACCGGACCAACATTAACACCCAGCTCCTGACCATAGAAGCCGCTATGACTCGCAAAAAGGATCATATCTACCACGCAGCCATGCTGGACCCGCACACCGCCGCCGAGCTGTCGATGGACGACATCGTGAGCATGTGCGACGATCTGATCGCGGCTCATGGTGACTGGCTGCCGAAGTATCAGTAAATTCTAAATAACAAAGGCAGCAATCCTCTATAACTGGAGAATTGCTGCCTTATGTTTTTGAGCTTCGTCCGCTTGCAGAATTATTTATTTCACATAAATTTTGATCTGATTCGGTGCTGTTCTGGCCAAAACACGGTATCCTTCTGTAGCGGAGGTAGCCACTCCATTCTCACCAGGCAGACAATAGCCGTTCACCTGGCAGGTTCCGTCATCCCGGACAAGAAGCTTGCCCATGGTTCCTACAGCCACCCATTCCGGACGATCGATCCGTGGCACATACGTCTGAGACGGATGATACTCAGGATTGACAACAGCAGAGATCTTAGTATGCGCAGGCGCCAGAA
This sequence comes from Paenibacillus sp. FSL H8-0122, assembly GCF_038005345.1. Lineage (NCBI taxonomy): Bacteria > Bacillati > Bacillota > Bacilli > Caryophanales > Paenibacillaceae > Paenibacillus > Paenibacillus sp. FSL H8-0122. Next base: position 2,891,689 of record NZ_JBBOTB010000001.1, read on the forward strand.
CTTTGCCCTTGCTGTCTATTACCGCCTTCACTTCCCGATCTTCATATTTAACCCTGCCCCATTCATCCTTTTCGTATTTGCCCGTCCAGTTCAAAGGACTTGAATCGCCAAGTACAGAAGGATTTGCACTGACCACACCCAGGATGTATTGATCTGCCGGAGTTGCTTTTCTGACATGTTCACCCTCTGTGGTTACGAAATAGCCCGGTTCGATCGGCAACCCGTCCACTGTCTCAAACATTTCGGCATAATCGGCGCCAAAAGGCATTACCGTGCCTTGCAAGAATAGATTTCCGGAAGACCCTTGAAGAACAGCGGCCAAGCCAAGAGTGGCTTCATTCCCATTAGCTAAATGCCATGAACCAGGGTAAAGGGTTTCACCATCTGAACCCATAATGTGAGCATTAATGTGTTCTGGAAGAACAACCGTACTGTTACCTTCAGCATGAGAGCTCTCACCACCTGCAATTGTAGAAAAACCTTCTGCATGGGAAAATATTCCATTCGCCTCAGTGGAGGAACCTTCCGCATGAGAAGAAAGCCCATTTGCCAGAGTCATGAAGCCTTCTGCATGAGCAGCATCACCAGCTGCTACAGTCAGGTAGCCTTCGGAATGGGAATATTCTCCACTTGCAGTACTCTGATTGCCCTCTGCGTGTGAAGCCACACCCGAAGCAGTCGTCTGAGCACCCTCAGCGTGAGATTGAGGTGCGGAAGCAACAGTTAAACCTCCCTCAGCATGGGCAGCGTCACTGATTGCATAGGTCTTGTAGCCTTCCGCATGTGCGGCTGGTGCTGTAGCAAGTGTCCCATTCCCTTCGGCATGGGCCGTGTCCAAAAATGCAATGGTCTGGTAGCCTTCCGCATGTGCCGCAGAAGCGCTGGCTGTTGTCTCATAGCCCTCAGCGTGAGAAGCAAACCCGCTGGCGGTCGTGGAGTTTCCCTCTGCATGTGAGCAAGCTCCGGAAGCGGTCTGATTGCATCCTTCATCTGCCATAAGCCATTCCTCCTAATATTGTGGTTTTTATGGTCCTACCCTACACAATATTGCGGACTTGATGGAATGGACACGGCATGTCTCTCGGGTACAAAACACTATTTGTGATGGATGCCTGCAACGCCTCTTATTCAACCCAACGTAAGCCATCTCCGGTTATGATGCTCCTGCACCTCAACCGGGGTATCGAAGAAATCGCTGAGCACCTCTGACTTCAGGCACTCCGCCGTCTCGTCAGCTTTATAGATTTCCCCCTTCTTAACCAGCAGGGTATGCGTGAAGCACGGCGTAATTTCCTCGATATGATGGGTCACATAGAGCAAGGTGGGGCCGCCTTCCTGCTTGGTGATCTTCTCGATCATCTGCAGCAGCTGCTCCCGCGCAAAAATATCAAGTCCCGTACAAGGCTCATCCAGAATGAGCAGCTCGGGATTGGCGATCAGTGCGCGTGCAATGAGAATCTTCTGGCGTTGTCCCTGTGACAAGGTATCATAAGTGCGCGATGCCAGGGCCGAGCAATCCAGGAATTCCAGCAGCTCCGCTGCCTGCTTCAGGTCCTCTTCTTCCGTCTTGTCGTATAGCCCGATCGTGGCGAACTTGCCGCTCAGAATGATGTTCAGCGCCGTCTGATGGCCATACAGCTTCTGCTGCAAAGAGGTGCTGACCCAGCCGATCCGCTTGCGCAGCTCTCTCAGGTCCACATCACCGAAGCGGTGGCCTAGCACCTCCACCTGACCCTGGGTCGGCCAGATATAGCCGTTCACGACATTCAGCATCGTCGTCTTGCCTGATCCGTTCAGACCGACTATGCACCAGTGCTGTCCCTTCTCCACCTGCCAATTCATATCTTGCAAAATCATCGTCTGCTCACGCCGCCAGGATACATTTTCAAGCGATATAATCATGTTCCGTTGCTCCTCCTTGCCTGCAATAGTCTTCTTGAAACATTATAGCAGCACAATGTATTCTGCGCTTCCTGCTGTACGGGATCAAGCGCGTGTATGTATATATGCAATACGAAAGAACCCGGGCGAATGTCAAATGCCCGGGTTCTTTCTTTTGGTAGATAGCTATGATGTGGAGTTCCTCTTACCTGGCCTAGTTATTTCGCCCGTAGTATAACTTCAGGTTCGTTACGTCTACCAGATACAAGGTATCAATCCCCTTCGGGCTGCGGTCTACCGCCAGCCGTTCAACCGGGATACCCGGTGCAAGCGAGGTCTCGGTCCAGCCTCCGCCGCTGTTCACTGCCATGAACGCACGGTCAGTTCCGCTGCTTTTGACATAATAGACTCTTGCTCCTGTACCGGTCCAGGTCACATCGATCGCCGCATTCGTGGGAGCAGCGTTATAGACGGTCTGTAAGTTCCAGCCGCCTGCACCGTATGTGGCCTGCTTCACCGCAAAGCTTGTGCTGCCCTCCTCACGGTAACGGTAAGCGATTACGGGACGACCCGCAGAGTCAAGCGTCATCTTAGCGCTCTGTACGCCCGGACCGCCGGGGTCACTGCCGCTCTGCACATAGGCTTCGCTTGGAGCCATTGGCTGCACGATGTCCGCAGTAGTCAGGGAGACCGGTGCTGTGACCGGAGTTCCGTCGGCTTTGCTGAATACACCCGTGGACGGGCTGTACTTCAGATAGGACAACTGATGGCGCAGCGGGCTGGCCGCGAAGTACGCCCACTCGAACAAGATATGCATATCGCCGTTCGCATCAAAGACTAGGTCATCGGGATAGACAGACCGGTTGAGGTGCGCCGCAATGATTTTGACCTGAGTCCATACGGAATCGGCGTTGTTCCAGCGGAAGAGTACAGCCTCTCTTTTACCAGCCGGGTCTTTGTCCACGCGCACCAGCAAATACAGATCTCCATTCGGAGCGGTCGTCACTACCGGATAGGTTACTGTCATGCCTGCGGGCAGCTCGTCGGAATGGTTCTGCGGAATTCCGCCAACAGTATCTGAACGGTAATAGCGCCAGGGATTGCTGTGCATAGAAGCAAATACGTGGAACCGCCCGTTTCCGTCTCTCGCCATAGAAGGCTGGTTATGCCCGAGATCGTCCAGATATTCCGCAGGGGTTGTCCCATCCATGAGCGGAAGCTTGCTCCATCCCCCGTCGTTGTCTCTTCTTGCAATAGCTACTGTATGCTTACCGGGTATCGACCCTGGGGCGTTATAGGCCATATAGGCATACTCATAGCCAAGCCCATAAGTGGCAATAGGGGACCACCAACCCGCCTGATTGCTGGAATCCATCGGAAAAGGCACCTCCTCCAGCACAGCCGCCGCGCTCCCCGCCCCCGCAGGCACTACAGTCAGCAGCAGCGTCATAATTAGAGCCAGCATCCAATGTTTGATCTGCTTCATTTATTAAGCCTCCTTCATCTCATGACCTTACGCACATAAATAGATACAGGGTAGCAATGTGAACGTATCACCTGCCTGCTGAATGGAGCTTAAGCGAATAACAATTGAATCCAAACTCGCTTGAGTGTAAACGCATACATTTTTCTTCAGCCCCGCCTCCCTTTTGAACAAATGTACTGATAGTAGTGAGCTGGTTACTGCCGTGTGCTAGGTTCGGAACTAGTCTGATATGTGCTACTTTGCGCTAGGTGCTAGTATTACTGGCCCAAGAATAGCACGCTGCCAAGAGGAATGTTACTGTACATTTGCAAGATTGCTGTAGCTCAGGTGCACTAGTGCACTACAGTTGCCCGTCTGACCCGCATTCACTGGATTCAGAGGTACTAATGCACTTCATTTACGCTCGCAGCCTACTTTCGCTCAATTCAAGGGTATTAATGCACTTCATTTGCTTGTTTGGCTCATATTCGCTCAATTCAAGGGTATTAATACACTTCACAGCTCCCCTCCAGCCACATTCTGCTCGAGCTATGTAATGTATCTCTTTCAGCACAAAAAGCCCGGTTTCCCGGGCTTTTCCAGTAAGATTCATACGAACGTGCGTATCATTCAACCTTCAGCCAGCCGCTCACTCCCTTACTGTCACTGTCATCTTCGCGGATCTGGACTCGCCTGCCGCGTTGCGCAGGACCGCTTCGTATTCATAGGTTCCGGGGGTTTTGCCGGAGATTGCCGTGACTGCGGACTGGGCATCCGGGGTATGCGCCTGTAGAGTCTGGGTATCGACCAATTCGCCATTCTCGTACAGCTGGTATTCCGCCGCATTCGTCCCCCACCACATATTCATCGTAACCGCATAGCTGCCGTCTTCGTCCCAGTTATCGCCCGATAACACGGCCTGACCCGGGGAGGCATCGGTGACCGTTACTGTTAAGGGTGCACTTGTCACCGAACCGTGCGGATTGCTGAGTTCCAGCGTATAGACATAAGCTCCATTCTGTCTGCCGGCAATATCGATCTGCACGGACTGGGCGGACGGTGACTGGTCTGTCAGAGCGCCCTCCTTAATCATTTCGCCATTCTCATAGAGCTTGAAGCGGGTACCATTATTGCCCCACCAGAGATTCATCGTAATTGTATAATCGCCATCCCGCAGCCCCGTATCATGCCCGTTATTATCGGACAGCACCGGTATGCCTGGAGCGCCGTCCGACAGCGGTATGCCCAAGGTGACCCATGCCGACAACGGAATATTCAGCTCCTTCACCAGCCCCGCTACCAGCTCAGAGACCTTAATGGCACCGTTCATCTGCAGATGTGTATTATCCTCAGTGGTACCCGTCCACATGAAGATGGACTTGGTCCCCTCTGTACCCAGCTCCTGAAAATACTCCCAGCTTGCCTGATTCAGATCGATCAGCAGAGTACCCGTCTCCTGCGCCGTTTCCTTCATCGCCTGCACGTATGCCGGGAAGCTCTTGTTCAGCACCTCTCCGCTGAAATCCCTACGGTTCACAGGTGTAACCAGTACTGGAATCGCGCCTCTCTGCACAGCGCCGTTAATATAATCCTTCAAGTACACCTTGAACTGCTCCGGGGTAAGATAACGTTCCGGCCGGGACGGCGTGGAATCATTATGCGACCACTGCATGAACAGATAATCCCCTTCATGAATACCAAGCAGAATATCATTGAGATATCCGCTGTTCAGAAAGGTTTTGCTGCTTAGGCCGCCGACTGCCCGGTTATCAATACCGATCTTCTCCGGGTCAAAATAACGGCCCAACGTCTCGCCCCACCCCGCCTGCGGACGGTAGCTCTCCGCGTAATTGGCCACTGTGGAATCACTCGCCAGATAGAGAGTTGGCTTATCAGCCGCTCCCTGCTCCGGCAGGCGCTCAATTCTCAGCGCATTGATCTTCGGTGTACTGCCGGAGAAGCTGAAGTTAAATACACCATCGATCAGGGCGATATCATACGTCACTTCCTTGAATTGGCCTGAGGGGATGGTAGTGACCGGCAGCTTGTTCATTTGCTCCACCGTAACACCCGTCTGGGTCACTTCTTGCGTATCCCCGATGGTCATCGTTACACGGTAATTCGCCGGCTTCATCTCCACTACGAAAGAGGTCCCGTTTACACGGGTGAAGTCCTCTGTCAGCGGGTTGCCGGTTCCCCGGTTCTCGTCCTGGACCAGCGCGGTGTCGGCGAACCCGTAGGCGTTCCCTTCCACGTAGGCCCTTTTGGCATCCACCTTCGTATAGCCGTCTGCTGCACTGCCCGAGCCAAAATCAAAGGAATACGCGCTAATATCCCCAGCAGGCTCACGAGTCAGTGAGTCGCGTGCAACAGTCAGCATATTCACCGCATGATTGATCTGCGCCTGCGTGGCCGCTGTCCCGATCAGCGCCTCGGCAGCGTTCAAGGCTCTATGCACCACTGCTGCTGAAGCCTCCGTATACGGTGCCAGATCAATCGCCTTCACTTCCTGATGCAGCGCAATCAACGCCGCCATATCGCCTGCTGCCACCGGAAGCTTCGTACCCTCAATCTTCACGTTGTCGATCTGGGTAGTCCAGTTCAGCGTGCCTTCTCCTCCTTTTCGCGTACCCAGGAACCTCAAGCCCCTAACGTTATTCGCATAGACGCCAGGACTCAGCGGAATATCCGTGATCGTCTGGGTGACACTCGGGTTAGCGAGACTGGTCAAGGTGAGATCAAGGGTTTTTCCGGCAAAATCAATCTTCAGCTTGACATTCACCCACTGATTCTTAGGAATAGTCGTAGCGTTTCCGCCCCCTGGAATGGCAGTGGTGCCAGTACCATAGTCTGGTGTGTACGGGCCGGTGAAATAATGAATGTTCGTATTCGGGCTTGCCGCTCCAGTCTTGGTGAACAGAGTGAAAATCTGGTTCTCATTCGCATCCTGAAGAGTCAGATGCCCCTCCGACGGGACAGCGCCCACATTGCCGGAATGCCAGTTGAAATCGACATTCACAATATCGCCGTTCACCGCATCGAAGAGGCGGAATACCTTGGCGCGGTTGCCGGAGCCGGAGCCCGTCACAGACAATACCTTGTTCCCGTTCTCTTCTGTTACCGTGCTCGCCATAGTTCCGGCAGTGCCCGTAGCATTCACCATCGAATATTGTACTGCGGCCGGATCACCCTCGAAGTCCTCCGCATATTGCTGCACCTCCGGCTCTGGCTCCGGCCCGGTAATACCGGGATCAATCACGAACGGGGATATGCTGAGATTCATTTCCTTCACTGCGCCCGCTACCAGACCGGCAATGACCTGCGCGCCATAGGTGCTGAAATGGGTATTATCGCTGACCCCGTTCGGGTACTTCGGATACTCCCCTGGATTAGCATAGAGGAAAAGCTTCTCCGTAGCCGCCAACCCGACAAGGTTATACTCCGAAATGCTGAGCTGGCTCAGATCGATCAGCGGCACGTTCAGCGCAGCCGCTGTTTCTTTTGCCGCCTTCACATATTCCGGAAAGCTTACGTTGAATTCCTGAGTGACCGTATTGAAGTCCCTGCGTCCTACCGGCGTTAACAGAACCGGAGTGGCCCCGCGCTGCTTCGCTCCGTTCACGTAGCGGGTCAAGTACGCTGCATAATCTGCCGGAGAGGCATAACGGTCAGGAATACCTGCGCTGGCATCGTTGTGCCCGAAGGAGATGAAGAAATAATCGCCCGGTCTGATCCGCTGCAGGATACTATCCAGACGGCCGTCCACCATAAACGACTTGCTGCTTCTGCCGCCAATGGCATCATTCTGGACCGTTACTCCGCTGCTGAAGTATTTACTGAATTGCTGGCCCCATCCTTCCTGCGGAGCCTGCATTCCGCTGTAGGACTGCATCGTCGAGTCACCAGCCATATAGATGGTTGTTCCGCTTCCCGGGACCTTCTGCGGGTATTTCTCGATCTTAATCTCCTGCACATCGGCTGCCGTGCCGGAGAAAATAAACTCTAACTGGCCGTCCACCACCGCAATGTCATAGGAATAGAGCAGTGGTATGCCGGCATGGATTTGGGTTTGCGCCAGCTTTTGTACAAATTCGGATTTGACCCCTACTTCTGAGTCTCTGGCTTCGCTGCCCAGCTTAAGAGTCACTTTGTAATTGGCATTCGGCAGGTCCACCGCAAACTTGGTGTTCTCCGGCAGAGAAGCGTGGCCCGCGCCCAAGGTGATTCCGCTTATGCTCTCGAAACCATATCCTGTTTCCTCCGTGTACGGCGTAGCCTGCACAGAAGTTGTTCCGGCTGGCGGCTCTGTACCGAACCCGAAGTGGTAGACTTGCTCCAGCGGTTGCGGCGCACCGGCCAGTGTCAGATTTGCTTTGGGAAAAGCGGTGGCCTCCGTTCCCAGATAGAAGCCCGTATGCGGCGGCTGGTTGTATGCCACATTCTGCCAGGCGATCCCCAGCCGGTACACCGGATCTTGCATAAGTGTCGGAATTCTGTAGGTTGTAGGAATCGTAGTGGTATAGAGTCTGTACTCCGTGCTATCTTCACTGCGCAGCAGCAGCTCCTCGCGCCAATCGCCCAGCAGATCTGCCTGAAGGGCCGGATTGCCTTTGGTATGATTATTGGTCAGCGTACCCGCCGCCCGAAAAATCCCCTTCAGCTGCTTATTCCGGTAATCCCACTTATAAATCAGCGGAATGCCTTGTGCTGTAGTATTGTTCCAGTCGTGGTCAAACAGCTCCCGCTGGAGATCCCCATCCCACCAGATGGCGAAATTCGCGCTTCGCGGCACTTCATTCTGCTCATAGATCACTTGTCCGTCAGCTGCGTAGCCGCGGGATAACGGGTCCATCTGCCCGTTCACAATCGTGGATGCCCAAGACTCGTAGCCGGGATGCTCCGGATCGATATCTGCGGACATTCCCCGCCCGGTGTCTTTTCCGGTAAACTGACCCCAGAGAATCTCGCCTGTTGCCGCATCGCGCATCTCCAGCCCGTAAGCAGCATCTTTATGCTCATGCACACTGACGACCTGGTACCCTTCCCGGTTCGGATCAAGCTTGCCGGCGTGCATCGCATCTCCATGTCCAAGTCCGGTGCTGTAGAGCAGCGTGCCGTCATCGTCAATCGCCAGCGCACCGTACATGATCTCATCCCGGCCGTCACCGTCTGCATCCAGCACACTCAGGTTGTGATTACCCTGTGCTTCATATTGTGAGCCAGCTTCGTTCGTGTCGAAGTTCCAGCGCTTCACCAATGCGCCATTCGTGTAATCGTATGCGGTAAGCGTTGTTCTTGTATAGTAGCCACGGGCCATCACAACGCTCGGCTTCATGCCGTCCAGGTATGCAATCCCGGCCAGGAACCGGTCTACACGATTGCCATATCCGTCTCCCCACGCGCTTACATTGCCTCTTGGCGGGTCATAGTCAACGGTGGACACCGCAGCGCCGGTCTGGCCGTCGAACAGCGTCAGATATTCCGGCCCGTCCAGGATATATCCGCCGTCATTGCGGTAATCCTTGGTGCCGTCACCGATGACCGTACCTTGCCCGTCTTTGGTGCCGTCCGCTGTCTTGACCACCACCTCGGCTTTGCCGTTGCCGTCCAGGTCATACACCATAAGCTGCGTATAGTGCGCCCCGGCCCGGATGTTCACGCCAAGGTCAATGCGCCAGAGCTTGGTGCCGTCCATTTTGACCGCGTCGATGTAGACGTTCCCGGTATAACCGGCTTGTGAATTATCCTTCGCATTGCTGGGACTCCACAAGAAAACGATCTCATATTCCCCGTCCCCGTCCAGATCCCCAACAGAGGCATCTCCGGCGTAATAGGAATACGTCCCCCCGTCTTTGGTCCGGCCATCGGCAGGCTTATCCAGCGGAATCGGCAGATAGTCGTTATGCCACACCGCCGCCCGCCCGGGCTGCATTTCCTCCTTCCCCGCAATAATCGTAGAAATCTGATATTGCGAGCTGTCGGCCCCCGTCGCATCCACATAGTTGGTAGAGTCTACGATCGGAGCCGGATTCACCCTCATCCCGTTTTTATAGACATTGTAAGCGATTTCATCTGAATCCGTATTCAAGTACCTCCAGCTCACAAACACGCCGCCATCCGTCAGAACCGCGACCAACCCACGGTCCAGATATTCTGCCTGACGGGCGGGATGATTTCCGGTAGAAGCTGCATGTGCCGGTGCGGGCGGGAGAGCAAGCGGTAAGACCAGCAGACAGGATAATAAGAATGTGAGCAATGTTTTCTGAACAGACCTCTTTTTTCTACCCATGGGCTTAACTCCTCCTAGTATTCTAAAATCAATTTAGAAATCAGGGGAAACTTGTGCAGATGCTCTCCTAGTTGTCTTCCAGCTTGAGCTTGAGCGCCCCCGCCTCCTTTCCTGGTAACATTCATATGGAGCGTAACAAATAATAGGGATCCGTTCTGCTCAAAAAAAAGCACTTTCAGCCTAGAATCGACTGTTATAACGGGCACGCTGGGGGCCAACAAGTGGTATTATAAGGGATATGTTAGGTTAGGAGTGTGTTTATGGCTAAGGCACATGGAGTTTCAAATGAACGAATGGAACAAGAATATGTACATATTATTTCTGGCATGTCAGATGCAGGTTCCCTAAAAGTGGCGTTCAGTGCCCTCGGTAAACGTGAGACAAGCCAAGTGCTTGCTTTTAATGAATTGTTCTCAATTGGGCCCTTATCAGGCTTGGACACATTAACGGGAATGCAGAACAGGCATCAATGGGTGGGGGAACGTGATGAGAATTACAGCATCAGCCAGCATTGCCACCAAGAGAACCAGCTTGTCCGCATGTCACAGACAGTGAAAAGCATCCCGCCCCATAAGATCATCGTCATTTGGGTGGCGGATAATGCGCATGACCAGACTGGTCTGCGTTTCGTATTACATCTGTTGCGGGATCGCATACAGCCGGTGCGTATGGTTGATGTGACTGAGCTTTATCATTCAGCAGGGATTCATAGCAAAGAAGGGGTCACACCCCATTTTATAGGCGGAACCGATCGTGAGGATTACTTATATATCGTAAAAAGCCATGGTCAAGGCCTCCCTCTTCAATCTGATCAGAGAAGGAGATATGAATTGGATTGGCTCAGGCTGGCGGAGGAAAATCAAATGCTGCGTCTATGGAAAGATGCCGCCATTATTAGCTGTGATGAAAGCGCTATGGATGAGGTGATTCTCAGGTCCGTTATTGAACTGGAACAGGAGCAAGAACGGAATCAGGCCAGGAAGGGATACGTCAGCGCAGGGAGTGTCTTCATCCGGGTGTTAGAAGTCTCACGGCAGCTAGTGGACACTTCATTTATAGTAAATAGAATGCGGGAGATGATTAACCGGGGAGTCTTGTTGTCCCACGGAGATTCAGAAGATTTGAATCAATTCTCGCTTAGGCGGGCATCTGCAGATTAAGTGAATAGATTTAAATTAGTGGGCTTAGATGTATTACGTACAGCTAAACCGTCTAATTTACCGCATATTATCCGCTTAACTGCATTCCGTACAATTAAACTTTCTTCTATACCTGTTTCTACGCCATTCGGACAAATTTAGTTGTACAGACTACAGTTAGAAGACGAAATCCCTCCTTTTTGCGGTTTTTAATTGTACAGATACACTTATCAATTCTTCAGTCATACAAATGGTCAAAAAAACAGCGCAGCGGCCCTCCTTACGAGAGGGTCACTGCGCTCTTTGATTACTTCATATACAGCTCAACCAGCTTATAACAACGTTCCTTCGTCACTGAGGCCAAGGTAGCCGCGTATTCCAGCCCCTCCATCGTTCCGCCTTTATACTTGGCAGCCGCATCCTCTGCGGCCTTATCGCGTTCCTTGATCCAGCTGAGCTGCTCCTCTTTCAGTTTTGCCATATCAGCCTCGGAAAGCTGCACTTTAAGCTCCTGGTAGATTTCATTCAGCGCCTTGTCCCAGCGCTCATGCTCCTTGGAGGCGGCCTCCTTCATATCAGTCATGACCCCGCTGTCTGACATTGCCTTCAGATCGCCAAGGCCCTCTTCAATCTTATCCAGCTTGTCAAAATAAGTCTGCCGCTGCGAATCCCCCGCCGCCGCACTGGCCTTCGGCGTGGCTTCCGGTGCGGTCGTCTGCGTTGGTGCCTGTGCCGTAGCTTCCGGTGCAGGCTCTGCGGTAGCCTCAGCTGCCGGTTCCGGCGTGACCTCGGGTGTAACCTCCGGGCTTGCCGTCGCTGCCTGTCCGGTCTCTGGAGTAGCCGCTGTACCGCCATTTCCCGCCTCGTTATTGCCGCAGCCAGCCATTAACAGACTGGAGATGAGCATGGTAGTCAGAATTGCTTTTCGCATAAGTCCTCATCCTGTCATTGGTTTATAGTCGAGACTCTCTTGCATATCGGCTTTTTAAGCCGTCTTGAGAGTTATTACCTGATTTCACCCGACTGTAATCATTTTTGTGAGACGCTCGGTGCTGCGGATGGCCGGATATTGCTGCTTGACAGTACTTTAGGATCGGAGTAGTATTTTGAAATACTTCTACATACAACGAAGCATTACTTACTCTCACAGAAAGGCGGTTCACCCATGATTGAAGCATTACGCAAGCTCGGCTTATCCGATCTGGAAGCCCGCTGCTACCTGGCGCTGCACGGCCAGCCCCCCTCCTCAGGCTATGAAGTCGCCAAGCAGGTGTCCGTGTCCCGGTCCAATGTATACGCCGCGCTGCGCAGTCTGGTCGATAAAGGAGTCTGCCGGACAGTCGAAGGCGAGCCGGTTACCTTCGCTGCAATTCCGGTCCGGCAGGTCGTTAAGCTGCTTCAGGCAGAATTTGAGCGCACCGCCCACCTACTGGAGAACGAATTGGGCCACCTGCCTGCTGTACCGCCCTTCTTCAGCAACTGGAAGGGAGACGCGCAGGTGGATCTGGCGGTAAGGCGGCTTGCTGCCAATGCCAGCGCGGAGATTCTGGCAGATATCTGGGCGGAAGATCTGCACCGGATAGAAGACACACTGCTTGCCGCCGAAGAACGGGGCATTGCCGTTCACCTGATGGTGATAGGTGACATACCTACAGCGCTGTCGCGTGTCATTGTGCATAGCGTACCGGCAGGCAGGCCGAAGACCGCCCGGAACTTCTCGCTCCTGCTGGATAAGGAGACCTCGCTTCTGGGCAGCTTCACCCGCCATTCGCAGGCTTCGGCGCTGGAGAGCAACCATCCGGCTGTGCTGGATGTGCTTCAGACGTCTTATTATCACGATGTCTTGATGATGCGCATAGAGCAGGATTTCGCCCAGGAGCTGGAGGCGCGTTACGGCAAGAATTACTCCTTAATATTCCAGGAACACCCTGAGATGCGCGGGCGAAAGCCGGAGCCCGCATCTGAACCCGATTCTGATCGCTTGGAGGATGACACCCTTTGAATACTTTGAATACACCGGATAGGAATACTCCACGCTCGTCTGTACTGCATAACCGCTCGTTCCTGCGCTTATGGATCGCGCGGATCTTCTCCACCAGTGCCTTTCAGATGCTGTCGGTGGCAATTGGCTGGCAGATGTATGCGCTGACCGGCAGCGCCTACCAGCTTGGACTGGTCGGGCTGGCCCAATTCCTGCCCATGCTGCTGCTTACATTGCCTGCCGGACAGACGGCAGACCGCTATGACCGCCGAACCATTGTGTTCCTGTGCCAGCTTACAGAGTGCCTCATCGTGCTGCTGCTCGTCCTCGGAAGCATCGAAGGCTGGCTCAGCGCAGTCCACCTGCTGGCAGCCGCAGCAGTCCTTGGCGCGTGCCGTACCTTCGAGAGTCCGGCCTCGGCGGCGCTGGTCCCCGATATCGTGGACCGCGAGCAGTTGCCGAAGGCAGCGGCCTGGTCCGCGTCTGCGATGCAGACGGCGATGATCGTCGGCCCGTCCCTCGGGGGTGTTCTCGTGGTCTGGGGTACAGCTGCCGCTTATATCGCCTCGCTTGCCACGCTGCTGGTATCGACAGTGCTGATTTTCTTCGTCAAGACTGTTCATTTCGTCAAAAAGCTGGACGCAGTCAGCATGGACACCTTCCTCAGCGGCCTGCGGTTTGTCTTCGCCCGCAAGATTATCCTGGGTACAATCTCGCTGGACCTGTTCGCTGTATTGCTTGGCGGGGCCACGGCACTGCTGCCGATCTTCGCCGAGGATATTCTGAAGACCGGCTCGCTCGGTCTGGGCCTGCTGCGTTCCGCCCCGGCGGTGGGCGCGATCATCGTCTCGCTCATTCTGACCCGCTACTCGGTAGAACGCGCCATCGGCCGGATGCTGTTCGCCTCACTGGTCGTGTTCGCTTTGGCCACGATGCTGTTCGGCATCTCCCACAGCTTCTGGCTGTCCCTGTTCGCGCTCGTTCTGATCGGCGGCTCGGATGTCGTGAGTGTCGTTATCCGCTCGACACTGGTGCAGGTCAACACGCCGCAGGAGATGCAGGGCCGGGTGAACGCAGTGAATTCGTTATTCATCGGCACCTCGAACCAGCTTGGAGAATTCGAGTCCGGCACCATGGCCGGGCTGGTCGGGGCCGTGCCTGCAACCGTGATCGGCGGAGTTGGCACCCTCATTATTACCGTGCTCTGGATGTACCGGTTCTTCCCGGTCCTCCGCACCCAAAAGACGTATACAGCGGAGGAGATCTGAACGGCCATAAGGGGCTGCCAGTTGGCAGCCCCTCTTTAAGTACTTATATGTTTTGCGGTCCAGCTAAGTACCCGAGTAAACTCCGAAGCTTAAACTTCACTTTGTGGGGATTTTTATTAGTACTCTCCCTTAATCACAAAAAACGAACCCCGAATCGTACCGGCCAGCTTCGACTTCTGCCGTGCGAACTTGAACTTGTCCTCCAGTTCCTTCGGAATCTCCATCCCCTCTGAGAGCTTGAAGCCGACCGCCCGCTTCTTGGGATCATCCACCGTGTACATTACATTAAGCGCAAGACCATCCTCATAGAAAACGTAGGCGAACCGGATATTCTCCACCTGGAACTGCGACGTTTGGAGTGGCTTAGCAGCAAACTCAAGACCCCGCTCCTTACTCAGAATCCCGTTCACGTAATTCAGCGTCTCCTGGCTTTCACTGGCCGGAACGACTGTGAATTCATGCTTATACTTGTTCATGAAATAACGCGCCTCATTCGCACGTAATCCCGCCAGCGCCTCAGCAACCGGAGACGACTCCAGGCCTTGCAAAGACACCTCTTTGAAATCAACTGTGTATGCCATAGTTAGTTATCCTCCATTACGTTACTTAATTTCTTATGACAGGAATCCACATTTCGCCATACAGCGAGCCGTCCCGGCTGCCCATCTCCACAGCGGTATTCGGCCCGCCCACGTAGGCGTATCCTTCTGCTTGCGGCAAAGCTTGTCCGAAGGCCAAGCCCGTCAAAGTATTGCTTAATTCCTCCGTTGTCGCTCCTTCGCCTGCCACTACGAGGTATTCCCCCTTCGGGAATTGAATCACCCGGGCTTCCTGCGGAATCTGTGCGGCTGCACCTGCCATTACCCCGGCATAATGCATCATCTTGCCGTTCACCGCTTCGTTCACCACAAACACATAGTCATTCTCCGCAATCCCTTTTAACAAGTCGAGCCTGCCATCTTCACTGACCGCCTGCCAAAAATCCATCTTCTCCTTATAAATCCCGGCATAGTCCGTGTAATCACTCTTAAGATCAACGCCCAGACCAATCACCGTAAAGCTGTCTTTCTCTTCAATAGTATACCCTGCCATTGTTATATCCCGCCTTTATTCATATTTGTGTTCCTCACCTGCTATGTATATGATAACCTTGAACCATGTCAAAAAATGAACCTGTTTAGGAGCCGCGATGAAAAAAGTAGAACGGATCAACATCATCATGCGGTACATTAACAATCGTGCCCATTTTACGCTGACGGAAATCATGCGGGAATTCAATATTTCGCGTTCGACCGCCCAGCGGGATATCCGGGAGATTGAGGCGCTCGGGATGCCGCTGGTTGCAGAGGTGGGCCGGGATGGCGGGTATTCCGTTATGCGCAACTCTATCCTTCCGGTGGTCCGGTTCACGGATAACGAGGTCAAAGCGCTGTTCATTGCCTTCATGGCGACAAGAAACGGCCAGCTTCCTTATCTCAGGAGCCGCCAGTCGCTGACGGAGAAATTACTGGGGCTCATCTCGGAGAATCAGCAGGAGGAGCTTGTTCTTCTCAATCAGATCCTGCTGTTCGAGGGCACCCACCCGGGCAATCCTGATCTGCTGGATCTGTCCGATCTCCCCCACCCTATGCTGGACAAGCTGATCCGGCTCCTGCTGGCGGACCGTTATCTGCTAATTACCTGCCGGGAAGACCAGAAGGATATCTCTTATGCTGTGTATCTTTTACGTCTCTACCAGGAGAAAAGCCTGTGGCTCATCGAGTGCTTCGACCTGGACGCCTCCAGGAAACGGATCATCCCGGTTGATCAGCTAACTGATATCATCCCCTACCCGGGCTCCAACAGGCCAAGCGCGAAAAAAATTCAGGAGAAGCTTAGCAAGCAGCAAGTGAAGAACAACCTTGTCCTAGAGCTAGGTCCCCGGGCCATTGCCCAATACCGCAAATATCACCCGTTCAGGGTGGCGCTGTCCTATACTAACCCCTACCAAACAACCGCTATCCTGAAAATGGAAGTCGAGGTGAACCGCACGGAGGAGCTGAAGGAGTTCACGAATTGGCTGTTATTCCTGGGCGATGACCTTAAGGTGAAGGAAATGCCGGATGATGTAAGGGAGGAGCTGCAGGCTAGAGTAGATCTTTTTTGTACTTAGGAAGCGCACGGCCCCCTACTGTTGCGTTCGCCGCGACCCATTGTGATCGGTTTTCCGACTACATTTCGCCCGTTCGCCTTCCTGCTGCCCGATGTCTCGGTTTTCCGACTACATTTGGCCCGTTCTTCTTCCTGCTGCCCAATGTGATCGGTTTTCCGACTATATTTCGTCCGTTCGCCTTCCTGCTGCCCAATGTGATCGGTTCTTCACCTACATGCGGCCCGGCTCCTTCGTAATCGAACTTTCCCATGCCAGTAAAAAGAGCAGCGCCCCCTAACCAGGAGAATCGCTGCTCTACTTCTACTTCTACTTCTCTCTAATCCTTCGGCTTACAGATTAAGCAGCAAACTCAATACCTTCGCACACTCTGCGCGCGTCGCATTGGCCTGGGGCTTGAGGAATCCGTCCGGAGTCCCTGTAATGATGCCTAGTGAACCGGCGGCACTCACGGCCTCCTTAGCCCAGCTGTCAATCTTGGCGGCATCGGCAAAAGCAGGCAAGGAACCTGCCGGAGCCTTGCTTCCAGAGCGCAGCTCGTAGGCTCTCACAAGCAGCGTTGCCATCTCTTGCCGTGTAATATGCGACTCGGGTGCGAACTTGCCGGTAGAGTCCCCTTTGACGATTCCGGCTGCAAAAGCGGCGGCCACATCGCCCGAATACCACTTGCTGCTGTCTATATCAGCGAACGAACTCAGGCCTTCCGCCTTCAGCCCAAGGGCACGGACAAGCATCGTAACGAATTCGGCCCGGGTCACTTCTCTCTTTGGTGCGAAGCGTCCTTCCCGGTCGCCCTCGATAATATGCTTGGCAGCCATCTCTTTAATCACTGAGTAGGCCCAATCCGCCGGACTCACATCTGCAAAGCTCTTGTCATACTCCAGTACAGCATAATTGCCGGATTGCCGTACCTGTGCAGTCAATACGGACTGTTCCCAGGTTCCGCCTGCATATTCAAGCGTTCCATCGTCTGCGGCCGCATAGACACCTGCAAGCATCGGGTTTCCGTTCTCCTGAAGCTTCAGGCGAAGATTGACTGGTTCCGCGAACGAGACCAGCGGAGTCTTCACTCCCTGCTGATTCAGCACAGACAGCCTGAGATTGAACATTTCTCCGGCTGTTCTCAGTTCAGCTTCACTCTTCTTATTAGCCTGAAGTGTCCAGGCCGTCTTCTGCTCTGGGGACCATGGCTCAAGCACGACAGAGATCATCGAGCCCTTCTGCTGCTGCCCGGCTAAGCCTTGAAGCTGCTGCACAACCTGGCCTGGAATCTCTACAGCCACCGTCTTGCCTTCCACCTTCAGGCCAGCTATTCCCTTAAGAGCCGCGGCGTCAGCGGGAATTCTTACTTCGCTCTGCCCCTCAGCCAGTGGGATCACAATCTGGTTCTGGGTATTCACCTTCGGCTCAGTTACAGTCAGAATCGCCGGCTGCGGCGTGGCTGGCGGTGTAGCTGACGCTTGAGCTGTTGCCTGCGGTGCTGTCCAGCCTGAACCGGAGTCCGTTCCTGGTGCCGTAGCCGGGCTTGGCACAGGACTGGCTGCCGGACTTGGTACAGGATTCTCTTCCGGGCTAGTTACCGGTTCTGTTACCGGAGGTGTCACCGGCTCCGTTACCGGAGGTGTCACTGGCACTGTAACCGGAGGTGTCACTGGTTCACTCGGTTCATTGGGTTCACTTGGTTCACCAGGAACCTCAGGTGTAGTTGTGCTATTGCGCACGAAGGTCACCTCTTGCAGATAGCCGTAATGATTATCCGAGTCCGTGATGACCTTGAAGCCCAGCGATGCACTTCCGTCTTCCCCTATGTGCACATGCTTTAGCGTCAGAGTCCGGGGCTTCAGCCAGGCGCTGCCTGAATAGGTAACAGGCACCGAATACGTCTGTCCCTCGGAGATCACATACATTACCGAACCGGGAGATGGTTCACCCTTGTCTCCGAAGATTTTGGCCTGGAGGGTATAGGTTCCGGGCGCAAGTCCTGTCATTTCATGAGTAAGGTTGAAGTTAATCGGCTTGTCATCCCCGTAATCGAAGCCGCCTGAAGCATTGCTGTCACCGAAGGTAGCAGGCTTGGAACCGCTCAGATACCAGTCGGACTTAGCACCGTTGACTGTTAGATGATCGGTGCTGACGGCTCCGGCTTTTTTGATCAGCTTGAAGTCATCAATATTCCCCCACTTGTCTCCCGCAGATTTCAGATTAGCGCCTAGTGTCAGTGTTCCATCTGTAACCTCAACGGTATCGATGGTTGGATTACTCCATTGCTGCCAGCCTGTGTTGACAAACTGCTGCTTCTGATTGCCCGCAAAAATCTCAGCGGTCTCTTCCCCGCCGTTACCCGAGACCCAAGCGGATAACTGATAGGTACCATTCTCAAGTCCGGTGACCGTCTGGGAGATTTGGAATTCCGCAGCCCCTGAGCTCCAGTAGTGCAGTGCAGCCGAACCGGAATGGGCATCCGACTCCACATTGACCGCCGTGCTGTCGCCGCTTACGGTCCAGCCGTTCAGCCCGTCCTCGAAGCCGGGATTCTGAATGAAGCTTGTGCTTGGCGAGACTGTGATCTCCGTTGAATCTGTAAATCCGCCGTCATACGTAACCGCTGTTACTGTAGAGGTGCCCGCAGATAGCCCGGAGATCGTTCCTTTATACTTGTCTACCTTGACGATGGCTTCATCAGAGCTGGTAAAGGTCAGCCCCTTATAGGTTGCATTCCCCGGGCTGATCGTTGCCTTGACGCTGCCGGTTCCGCCTACTTCAAGGATTTCGGTCTGCTTCTCCACTTTTACCGACTGAACCGGCACCCGGTTGATTGCAGAAGCACCGTCGATAAAAGCATCCATCGCGAAGGAAGGTGTTCCGTCCGGATTCCAGGCAGACAGCCCATATCCGAAATAGACGCCCTCGGGTGCCCAATAGAACACGCCTGTTCCCTGGCCGCCAGGTACAGCCTTCACGCCATTCTGAACAGCAACCAGCATGTTGTATACATTATCTACATTCTTGCTCACATCGCCGCCAACCTCAACGACCATGACTTCTTTGCCATATTTTGCAGCCAAAAGGTTCATATTGGAGGACAATTCATTAATCGAAGAAGTGAAGATCGAATCCGGGTAATAGGATAACCCGATGATGTCATAATCGCTGTCCTTAAGCCCCGCTTCGACCAGACCTGCATAGAACGGATCTACACCGGTGTCTGCCCCGTTGGCTCTGTGAATAATGATTTTGGTCTCAGGAAAAACAGCCTTGGCCGCATGTGATCCCGCCTGGATCAATTCCACCAGATTCGCCGTATTGCTATAGCTGCCCAGCGGATGCATCATCCCGTTATTAATCTCATTGCCAATCTGCACCCACTCAGGGGTTACCCCCGCAGTCTTCAGCGCTTGCATCACCTCTGTGGTATACTCCGAGACATGTGCTTTGAGCTGCTCCAGATTATCACCGGCCCAGGCTGCCGGAGTTACCTGCTTGCCGGGATCGGCCCAGGAATCACTGTAGTGCAGATCTACCATCACCCGAAATCCGAGAGCGCTTACACGAGAGGCCAGCTGAACCAGCTCTTCGGTGCTGTTATGCCCGTTAATCGGATCATCGGACGGATCGACGAAGGCCCGGAGGCGTATGGAATCAATGCCGTGATCCTTCAGAATCTGGAGCAGATCCGCTTCGTCTCCCTGATCGTTATAGAATTTGTAACCTTGAGCTTCCATTTGCGGCAGCCAGCTGACATCTGCGCCCTTGGCGAAGGATTGCGGAATAGGAACCGCTCCGGCTTGTGCCGGTAATCCAAGTGCAGTCAGCGACATGATTAGCATTGTAAAAGTAAGAACCGCCGCAAGCCATCTTGTTCTCTGTTTCAAAATATTACCTCCCTGTGATAGTCTCTCCGTTAGTATAGACGACCCGAAAGGTAACATTGAATTAAGCGAAGCAACGAAAACCTATACTTATTCAATTTTTTCACTGAAATGCGCTTACATTCCACTCTGAAAGACGTATAATATTCTCTATGCGAAATGCTATTCCCCCTGGAATATAGATAACGGTTCATATCAAAGGAGACCTAGAGATGCTGGATTCTAACACAACCCGCCTAATTACCAAAGCGCTAAGCGCAAGCATTGCCAATAAGGAAATCGCCGGTGCGAACTTCATGGTGCTTCAGGATGGACAAGAAAGCTGGTATCACGAAGACGGCTATGCCGATATTGAAGCTGGACGCAAGATGTCCAGGGATTCGATCTTCCGACTATACTCGATGACAAAGCCGGTTACCGCCGCAGCCGTTATGCTGCTCCTGGAGCGCGGGGAGATCGACCTGTTCGATCCGGTCAGCCAGTACATACCCGGATTCAAAAATCAAAAGGTAGAGAAGAACGGCGAGCTTGAGCCCGTGAGCCGGGAGGTTGATATTAATGACCTGCTGAACATGACCTCTGGCCTGGTCTACGGCGGAGAAGACCTGGCGGGTCAGTATACGGATGCATTGTTCCAGGAACTCGACAGCCGTCTGCTGGGCGATAATCCGATGAGCACACAGGAATTCGCCAATCGGCTGGGCGAAGGCCCGCTGTCCTTCGAGCCGGGATCATCCTGGCAGTATGGCACCTCTGCGGATGTCCTCGGTGCATTAGTTGAAGTCGTCAGCGGCATGCGGTACGGCGAATTCCTGCAGCAGGAGATCTTCGGTCCGCTGCAGATGAAGGATACCGGCTTCTGGCTGCCCGAAGACAAGAGAGACCGGCTGGCCTGCGTCTACCAGGATGACGGCGAAGGCGGCTTGAGCCGGTATTCAGCGAGTCACCTGGGCGTTAACCATCATATGGACCGGGAGGCGGCTTATGAAGCAGGCGGAGCCGGGCTGGTCTCGACCATTGAGGATGCCGCCAAATTCACCACCATGCTGATCAATCAGGGCAGCTTGAACGGAGTGGAGCTGCTGAAGCCCCGCACCGTTCAGTTTATGACCTCAGCCAGCTTGACCAGCTTGCAGCAGCAAGGCTTCAATCCCTGGCATTCGCTGCAAGGCTACAGCTATGGCAATCAGATGCGCATCCTGACCGATCCCGGTCAAGCCGGAGGGCTCGGCAGCCTGGGAGAATACGGCTGGGACGGCTGGCTTGGAGCTTATTTTGCCAATTGTCCGCTGGAACGTCTGACCATCCTGTTCATGATCCAGAAGAAGGATGCCGGTACCCTGCCCATTACGCGCAAGCTGCGGAATATCGTGTTAAGCGCATTTTAAGCACAACAAGTGGAAACGGCATTGCCGTCCTTTTAAAGGACGGTACCGTTTCAGCGAGAAATAGAAGGATAATTTATCGTGTGCAACCTATAAATTCTTATATTTCGCTAAGGGTCCAGTTCATATCCGGGTATCGGACAAGAACTGGACCCTTCTTCTGGCCTTTTATAGTAAATGAGCGGTCTGTCCCCCCAGCCTCCACTCCTACCATTTGGCATTTGCCCTGTTGGCGGCAATCACTTCAAGGAAGCGGTCGGGATAATTCGTATGCACTCCGTCTACTCCCCAAGAATAGGCTTTATCCATATTAAGCTGGTAGTTCACCGTGTACGGGATGATCTTGAGCCCGGCTCTCTTCACCTGAGCCACATAAGCCCCGCTGATTCCCTGGAAATTCGGACTGATGCCTACGGCATAGGTCTTCACAGTATCGAGATAGGACTGAGTCACCCTCGTAGCCGCATAATCATTCCATACCAGCTGATATAGCGGAATATCCGGGTTGATCGCATGAAGCTCCCGCAGACTGGCTGCGCTGAAGGAGTGAACGGATACTCTTTTGGCGAGATCATATTTCAATATCGTTTCATTCAGGATCGCTTCTATCCCGAACTTCGGGGCAGGCTCCTTGATCTCGATCACATAGTTCATGTCCTTGCCGAACCTCTCGAATACTTCTTCAAGCGTGGGGACGGTAAGCCCAATATAGAGATCTCTGGCGAACATCGGGTAGTCCTGATTGAACCAGGTGCCTGCATCGAGCTGCTTGATCTGCTCCAGGGTCATATTCTTCACGAAGCCCTTGCCGCTCGTAGTACGGTTAACCGTCTCGTCATGAATCACAACCGGAATCAGGTCTTTGGTCAGATGGATATCGAGCTCAATCGAGTCGGCATTCATCTCACGCGCCAGCTCGAAGGCCGGTATCGTATTCTCAGGAGCATAACCGGACGCGCCGCGGTGGGCAATCGTATAGACTTTGTCTGCCGGTTCGATGATCTCCTTCACCTTCACCCGGATGACCGGAGAGTACGCATACAGTGTGGAGAACAGGGATATACACAATACAATATGCACTCCGATAAAATAACCCTTATGTCTGAAGATCCTCATCATGCCGTTGTCCCCATTTGTGTGTGATTATATCCGGGCTTCGCCCGTCAGATTTCCAAAGTTGCTGTAACAGGATAATGATCCGAAGGGTATTTCCGGTCGAAGCTGTCGGTTACTGTCCGAGTCTTCAGTACTTTCACCTGCTTGTCCGTAAAAATATAATCGATCTCCATCAGCTCATCCCATGGAATATCGTAGCGAAAATCGGTGAATGTACCCCAAGGGCCATAATGTGCCTCAGCCGCCCTACGGGTATCAGTCAGCTGCGCTGTAATCTCCCGGTAGCATCGTTCGTCCGGTAAAGCATTGAAGTCCCCTGTGATCACAACCGGGAGATTTCCGCCTAGATTACGGACCCAGTCCAGAATCATCAGTGCGCCGCGGTATCTGGCTTCCTCGCTGATATGGTCCAGATGGGTATTCACAAAGTGAATCCGGTTCCCGTTTCTTGTGTCCTGCAGCCTCACCCAGGTGCAGATCCGGTTGTACGCTGAGTCCCAGGACTTGGAAGGAACTTCCGGCGTTTCCGACAGCCAGAAGGTGCCTCCGTCTTCTTTGGTGAATACCGACTTGTTATAAAAAACCGGGCAGTGCTCACTATCAGGATCATGATCACGGCTGATGCCTTCCACCTCATAATCCTCAAGTGACGCCAGGTATTTCAGCTGATTGCCCCGCGCCTCCTGCAGTCCGAAGACGTCCCAGCGGTAATGCCTGATCAGGCGCAGCATATGCTCCTTGCGTAACGCCCAGCGGTTCTCTCCGTCTGCCGGATTGTCAAGGCGGATATTGAAGGAAGCCACTTCGTAAGTAGTCATTGATATTCTCTCCCCTTTGGAATGTAAACGTTTTTAATGATCTCTGGTTACATATTTAAGGTTATAAGTTTATACCTTGATGAAGAACGCGTCAACCGGCAGGAGCGCACCACACTGGCCCGCAGCCATATCCGTTTGTTAAAGAATCCGGTTAAGCCGAAAAAGGCCTTACCCTGCGGATAGCAAATACCTCCGCAGGATAAGCCCCGAGACTGGCTCAGATCCTATTAACCGCTAAGCCTGCATACTATTCAGTTCAGCAGATATCCGGTTTCTGGCGGCATTCACCACGCTAAAATCCATCGCGGCAATATAAATTTCCTTTAACTCATCCCGGTGCACCTTGGCCTCTGCCAGTGCAGCTATCGCCGTTTTCATTGTGGCTTTATATTGTGCGCTTACTTCCTCTAGCGGCCCGGCGAGGCGTTCATCTGTTCCCGGTGCAACAATGGCTTCATACGTATCGATGATTACGTCTCCTTCCCGCTCCGGGTCATATTCATGCGGGCTGGTGCTGTCAAAGATGGCAAAACCAAGCTCACGCACAATGACCATATCCAGACTGTGGGGATCAAATCCGCAATGATAGATTTCCGTATCAAAGCCCCTCTTCTCCGCTTCGGCGGCGATTTTGCGGAGTATCGTTGATTTGCCTGTTCCGGCCCGGCCTTTGAGGAAGAAGCGTCTGGACAGCCCTTCGGTCAGATTAGGGACAAAGTCAACTGCTCCTGCCGGCGTTGCTGCGCCCAGAAACCGGTGCTTAATGTCAGCGCTTCTCTGAAGATGAGCTTCACCAAACAGCTGTTCCAGCATCAGGGCCGTTAATTGATCCGCCTTACTGAAGTCCATATGCCCGAAGTAAATCTTTTCCCATTCGTCATGAATGCTCAGGGCCTCCGCAAATCTGCTGTACGCCGCCGCATAGGCACCAGCAACCTTCTGATTGATCTCCTCAATGCTCTCCCTTTGGCTGGTAAGTGCTGCCGAGTCCCACGCTTCGCCCAGGTTCACGTAATCCCGAGCCGCTCCGGGAGCCTTGGGTTCGATCACGTGGGGCGCCGTCCCGTCAACAATGCCCGCGCCAAGCGCCGGAATAATCACCCCGTCAATGGAATCCTTATCGGATGAACAATGGATCAGCTCAATATCGTATCCCCGCTCCGCCCATTCCGTACCGATTGCTCTCATCAGGGAGGATTTCCCGGTACCGGGACCGCCTTTCAGTATGAATATCCGCCGGAGCCCTTGAAGATTCGATTCGAACAAACTGTAGTAGCCGAGAGCCGTATTGCCGTCTACAAAATATCTTAAAATCCCCGCAGCCATACACCCACTTCCTTTCCCGTTGTCGCCTGGTAGGCTTATAACCATACAATATGCGTCAGGTATTTGTAAGGTGCCTGGCGCGGGAATTACGTCCAGTCCACGTGAAAGCGGCATCCCCATCATCAAATGACAGAAATGCCGCTTATTCTATATTTCAATCCCCTTAAATTCCCATGAACCGCTCCACACCCGCCGGGTCCATGACCACCATCTGCTTGTTGCCGATCAGCTTGATCAGACCGGAGTCCTCGAAGCGGGAGAACTTCCGGCTGATGGTCTCGCGGGTCACTCCGACATAACTGGCCAGCTCTTCCCGGGACAGCGGGAGGTCGATATGTACGCGTCCGCCGCGCGGCTTGCCGTATTTCTCGCTCAGCTCCATGATCATATACGCGATCCGGATTTCCGGGTCTTTGGTCGCCAGACTCTGCGCCAGATTCTCGGTGTGGGCGAGCCGTTTGGTTAAGCTTTTGAGCAAGCGCAGGGAGATGTCAGGATTCTCGGTCATTAACTGCTCCATATCGCTGCGGGTCAGCAGGCAGATATTGGTGTCTTTCAGCGCATACGCACTGAAGTTGCTAAGCTCGTCGCTGTTGAAGATACTGAGTTCCCCGAAGAAATCCCCGTTCGTCAGGATATGCAGAATCTGTTCCTTTCCTTCGGGCGTAATCTTGGATAACTTCACATGTCCCTGCTGAATAATGTACAGCGTATCGGACGGCGCGCCTTCGAGAATTAGCGGCTGGCCCTTGGTGAATTTACGGTGCTTAATCATCGCGCTGATCCGGGTAAGATCCTCATCGGTCAGCGCGGCAAAAATCGGTACCTTGCGTGTACAAGGTTCTGCGGCGTGCTGGCAGGAATGCTCTTTCATACCGTTCCCCCTGTAATGTGAAATGTGAAGCCTTAATCCACTAATGAGCAATTGTGTTCTTTTCCTCAACGGGTACGAAATGGCTGGTGTCCTCACCGCAGATCGGGCAGACCCAATCTTCCGGCAGATCCTCGAACGCTGTTCCGGCAGCTACATCCTCATCGGGATCGCCTACCGCCGGGTTGTAGATGTAGCCGCAAGGGGTACAGATATACTTTTTCATCATACTCATCTCCTATATTCTTAGTAGTTAATCAGTTCAGAACAGACTGCGCTTCCGCTATAATGTCTTCGATGCTCTTGCCGTCAGCACTCCCGCTCAGCCGGACGCCCTGCTCAACAGCCGCCTTGTAAGCCAGCGAAGCCGCAGCGCCCTGCCAGGACAACGCCCCGACAATGACATGATCCTTCACAAAAATCCGTGTATACGCCCCGTTCTCTTCACCGCATACTGACTCATCGCAATTCCGCTCATCGGTGTTGCCGATGGAGAACAACGACACCCCGAACGCATTGAACAAGGTCACCGGAACCGCTCTGCGGTATACACTCCGGGCTTCGGCCATATTGCTCCCTGCAATCCTGCCCTGTTCCATCGCTCCGCCCCACAGGCCTTCCACCAGCCCGCCGAACTCGGCAACGTCACCCGCTGCATAGATATCCGGAGCACTCGTCTGCAGATATTCATCCACAATAATGCCGCTGCGGACCTCAATCTTCGAGCCGTCAACCAGAGCAGTATTCGGAACAATCCCAATGGAGTAGACCACATGGTCACACGGGAAGCTCGTGCCGTCATTCAGCGTAACTCCAGTGACAACCTCTGTCCCCTCTATGGAAGCCACACCCGCTTGAAGAATCACCTTCACCCCGGATTGTTCAAGGGTTTCTTGCAGATGCTTGGAAGAGTAGCTGTCGAGCTGTCTGGCCATCAGGGCAGGTGCGTATTCAACCACAGTTACCGTATACCCTGCTTCGTGAAGCGCCCAAGCGGTCTCAATCCCCTGCACCCCTCCGCCGATGACGGTTACGCGGCTGCCTTCCTTAAGACTATCCTTCAGCCGGTCTGCGTCAGCCAGCTCCCGGATGCTGTGTACGTTGGCAAGTCCGGCACCCTGGATGCTTAATGCGCGGTTCTTCGCCCCCATGCAGAGCAGCAGCTTATGGTATTCCACACATTGGCCGCTCTCTGTCTCTACCGTCTGGCGCTCCGGGTGGATGGATACGATGCGGGTGGACGACTGCACAGTAATGCGGTTATCGCGGTACCATTTCTCCTTCTTGATCAGAACCTTCTCGCTATGCAGATCGGTGAACAGGCCCTTGGTCAGCTTGATCCGGTTGTACGGCAGGCCGCTCTCTTCCCCGAGAATGGAGATTTCCGAGTCCGTGTCCTGATCGCGGATCGCTTTGGCGGCATGGACGGCGGTTACACCGCCGCCAACAATTACGTAATGCTTCGTCATGTTCGCTTCCTCCTCCCTAGATTGAACTGAGCAGCAGATCCGAGACAAATTCGGTTGCATGCTTAATCTTCTGGACCTTCTCAGGCTCTCTTGGAGAGAATCTCACCCGGACGGGGAACTCCACATGGGTCATGCCGGTGGTTTTGATCACCTCAGAGGTGCTCTGTACAATCATGTTCGTTCCGTTCAGGTAATCCTGAATCACCTCGATCGCTTCTCCGCTCCAGCCGTAGGAGCCAAACGCCGTGGCAAGCTTACCTTCCAGGTTCATCTCCTGCATGCCCTTCAGCACTTCCTCCAGGTTCCCGATCATATCTGCATACTTCGTGGAGCTGCCGATGAAGACGGCGTCTGCCGATTCGATGCTGTGGAGGATGTCAGCGGTGCTGCTTTTATCTGCGTTCCAGACTTCGGTCTCAATATTGTTCTCCTTCAGGCAATTCTCAATGATCGCGGCCATCTTCTTCGTGCTGTTCTTGATGGTGGTGTAGACAATGACAGCCTTCTTGCCCTGGGTAGTCTCCCGGCTCATGGTGGCATACAGCCCGATGAACTTAGGAATGTCCTCGCGGATCAGGAATCCGTGGGAGGGTGCAATCATGCGGATCTCCAGATCCTTCACCGCTTCCAGCAGCGTTCTTACATATCTTCTGTGCGGATGGATAATGGCTGCATAATAGCCTTTGTAATCTTCAGTGATATCGAAGCCTGCTTCATCGCTGAACAGATGCTCAGCAGCCACATGTGTACTGAAAATATCGCAAGGGAACAGGATCTTGTCTTCCACACAGTACGTAATCATCGTTTCTGCGGTGTGGAGGTACGGCGTTTCTTTGAACAGCAGGGTTTTGCCGCCGATATCCAGGGTGTCTCCGTCCTTCACCACCAGGAAGTTGCGGCTGTGCAGCTTATACATCTCCTGCAGCTCCGGCACAGCGATCTCGGTGCAGACAATCGTAGCATTCAGGGCCTGTGCCGCCAGTGCCGCCAGTCCGCCGGAGTGGTCAGGCTCGGTATGGTTAATGACGATGTAATGAATATCCATAAGATCAATCATTCCGGCGAGACACTCGGCATATTCGCGGCCGAACTCCATATCTACCGTATCAATGACGGTCGGCTTGCCTGTTTTGAGGAGATAGGAATTATAGGTGGTGCCCTTGGCGAGAATCAGGCGGTGGAACGGGACTTCACGGTTGTCTATTTTGCCTACCCAGTGGATGCCCTCGGCGATTTGTCTGGTTTGTGTACTCATTAGTGTTAGCCTCCAATATTTGATTGATAATCCTTATCAGCAACCTCATTCTATTACGCCAGCCGCTGCAAAAGGAGGATTCAAATCAAATTTCGGAAGTTTGTGAAACCTTTCATTAGGTATACTCTTAATGTAGCCTAATTCACGGAAGATGTGGTGCGTGTGGTCACAGACGGGGGTGGAAATCTAATTTAAGTGGATTTAAGCTACTGCTATCTAGTTCGTACTTGTAGGTTTTCGGTTATGGGTACAGCCGTGACTCCAGAGAATGTTTGGCCCTCCGGCCGCTGTTGTCCCCAGATTTCTTGATTAAACCGCTAATCGCGGTAGAAATCCAAATACAAAGGCGGTCGCCAACGCTCCTCCAGTTCCAAATTTCCCCTCCGCTTCTTTTTGCTTTTTGTTAATTTCTCTAAAACGTCTTATACATTAAATACCTTACTCTCATACTTATCAAGTATAGTTGTATTATCGATGGTGCTGAACTTATCACACATAAGGAGCGATCGTAATGACGGTTGAACGTTATCAAATCCATGTTGCCGATGAAGTCCTGGAGGATCTGAAATACAGACTGGAGCATGTCCGCTGGCCTGGTATGTTCGAAGAATCTGGATGGGACCGGGGGACAGATCAGGCGTATCTGAAATCCCTTATTGCCTATTGGCGGGATCAATTCGATTGGCGGACCCGTGAATCGGAGCTGAACAAGCTGGCACATTACCGCTGCAAGGTGGACGGGCTGGATATACATTTCGTGCATGAACGCGGCCAAGGCCCTAATCCCCACCCGCTGATCCTCACTCACGGATGGCCGGACAGCTTCTTGCGTTACGAAAAGATTATTCCCATGCTTACAGATCCGGCGAGCTACGGCGGAAATCCTGAAGATGCCTTCGATGTGATCGTGCCTTCTGTACCCGGATTCGGCTTCTCGAACGGACTGAAGCGCACGGGCATCAGCAATTCCCATATCGCCGGGCTATGGGCCACATTAATGACCGAACACCTGGGTTACAGCAAATTCGCTGCGGCAGGCGGAGATATCGGCTCCGGTGTGACCCGGTATCTGGCCTTCAACCATCCTGAGGTGCTAAGCGGAATTCATCTAACCGACATCGGCCTGATCAAGAATCTGCTGGCGGTGCAGGATAAGTCTGACCTGACGGAAGAGGAGCAATTGTATATCCGAAACACCTCACAATGGATCGCCGAGGAAGGCGGATATATGCAGATTCAGTCGACGAAGCCGCAGACGATTGCTTACGGGCTGACCGATTCCCCTGTGGGTCTGGCGGCTTGGATCATTGAGAAATTCCGGGCATGGAGTGATTGTAAGGGCGATCTGCGGCAAAGCTTCAGCGAGGATGAGTTACTTACGAATATTATGATTTATTGGATTACAAATACGGCAGGCTCGTCCGCGAATTTGTATTATGAGAATACACATACTTTGCCGCCTTTGGGGGCGATTAAGGTGCCTACAGCGGTAGCGCTATACCCTGGGGATGTCTGTCTGCCGCCCAGAGCCTGGGCTGAACGCAATCTGAATATTACACGGTGGACCACGATGCCCCGCGGTGGACATTTCACAGCTATGGAAGATCCGGGACCGCCGGCGGATGACATCCGTGAATTCTTCAGACCTTTCAGGGATTAGAACGTGTTTGTGAAAAAAACAGGGGCAGCCTCCGCTTGGGAAGCTGCCCCTGACTGTGATTATATACCGGCAGGTTGAATGCAGGATGTTTATTACTTTGCTGGTGCTGGAACGCTCTCTGCCGGAGCCGGCACTAGCTCCGGAAGCGCCTCTGCGATGGCCTCTTCCTGGGCAGGGACCGGCGCAGGGGCAAGCCCGGAATCCGATTGGGCTGCGCTTGCTTTCGGTACTGTTACTGGAGCACTCTCCTCAGGGGCTGCTACAAGCTCAGGCAGCGGCTGGGCAATTATTTCTGCTTGAGCAGATCCTGGAGACTGCTCAGCGGGAACCGTTACAGAATCAGCAGATTCAGATGGCCCAGCAACAAGTTGTCCTGCTTTATACTCCTGGGCGGGGATGGTGCTGCTCTCGGCAGGCTGGGTTCCAGAACCTTTGGCTGGCTTGGTTATTTTACCTTCAGGCACTGTAGAAGCCGCAATTTCGGAAGCGGCATTATCAGAAGAAGTATACTCCGAGTCGGCGACTACTTGCGGTGTCATCTTGGAGGCCAATGCCGCCGTAGAGGTGCCGATCCCTGCAATTAATAGGGCTGCGGTGACCGATAGGAAGAGGGTCTGTCTGTTTAGTTTTTTGACGTTAAGCATATGGGTTAATCTCCTTTGTAATTGTTTGCCGTCACCGGATAATAAGGCGTAGAAAGCTCCGGGTTGACTGGTGGGCCCTGCCATGACATTCAGAATTGTCCCGCCGTAACGTTTGCGGTCGGCATGAGACATCTCTTGCACCACTTCCTGGTCACAGGTCAGCTCGCTCCAGGTATGAAGCTCATGACGAACCGTGTGAACTAGCGGGTTGTACCAATGTAATGTACGGACTGCAAGCAGTGCAGCCTTGATCCACAGATCCTTCCGCTTCAGATGAACCAATTCATGGCGCAGGACCATCTCCATATCCAGATTGGGATGACTCTGTATAGGCAAATAGATCGACGGTCTCCATAGACCTGCCAGAAAAGGACTGCGTGCGACAGAACTGTACGCGAGCTTCACGCTACATGTGAGGCCAAGCTCCTCCTTGATACTCTTTAGCATCATGGCTGGCTCACTATTCTCCGGTACCATGGTACGGTTACGCTTAAGTACTCTGGTAAACCTGCGGTACGCATATCCTTGCCAGGCGGCAAAAATGATGGCTCCCGCTGCCCAGATCCCTAACAGGATATATGCGGTACTTGCGGTAAGGGCTAGAGCAGGCTGCAGAGATTCCGCTACATACCCGGTTAGCCTCCCACTCTGGGGATTCTGTACACTTGTGGCTACGCGCGGCGCGCTTAGGTGTTGGGATAACCACGGCAGGATCAGAGCTATAGGGATCAAATAAAAGACTAAGGACAGCTTAATGAGTCCGTAGCGCCATCGGGCCGGGAAATGTCCGGTGGAGAACCTCCCCAGTGCCTGAATGCTGAGTGTAACTACGCTTCCGGCAACGGTTAGCGGGATTAGAATATCGAGTAAGGTCTTCATCGTCATCACCTACTTTTCCGAGAACCAGTGCTTCAGCTCATCAATATCCTGGTCCGACAGCTTGTCGCCATCATACATGGCTGAGATCAGATTCTTGACAGAGCCCTGATACAGCCCGTCCAGGACATGCTGAGTCTCGACCAGCTTATACTCTTCAGGCGAAATCACCGGGGTATATTTGTTTAACCGGCCATGCCTGGTGGCAGTCAGAAACCCTTTATCCACTAACCGTGACAGAAAGGTGGAGATCGTCTGCGCCTTCCAGTCACGTCCCTTGTGCGCAAACTGGTTCAGCAGCTCCGTTGAAGTTACTGGCGGCGTACTCGCCCAAATGGCTTCCATTAGCTCTAATTCTGTATCCGATAGCTTGTGAATCTTGCTCACCGTGAACACCTCTTCATTTCGTTATGCGTCCATAACATTATTACTACACTACGTAGTAGTTATAATCTACTACATAATGTAGTGGTTAGTCAAATGTATAGCTGCCATCCGTCTAGAGCTTATCAAATTGAACTGAAGCAGTAAAAGACCGCCGGGAAATCCCGGCAGCCTCCACTAGAATGAAATCACAATCCCATGATTCTGTATATTACCGCTGCAGCCTCTTCACGCGTGGTCAAACCCTGCGGTTTGTAAGTACCGTCACCATAACCATTGATGATACCGGTCTGCCGCAGATAGTTAACCGGCTCCAGAGCGTACGCTCCGATTTGCTTGTGATCCGTAAAGGCTGCGGCAGGGCCAGAAGTCTCCGGCTGCGGTCCGTTCAGACGCATAGCGCGGAACAGCATAACAGCGATCTCCTGGCGGGTAACCGGCTCCATTGCACCGAAGAAGCTCTCACTGCGCCCATTAACAACACCTGCGGCCTGAGCCGTCATAACTGCTTGGTAATACCAGGCCCCTGGAGTGACATCCTTGAAAATCCCTTGATTATTCCCGCCTTGAAGCTCCAGAGCGGACACCAGCAGCTGAATGAATTCTGCCCTGGTGATTTGCCGGTCAGGTTCATATTTGCCCTCTCCTGTACCGCGAACCAGGTCACGGGCAGCCAATGCCTCCAGAATGATGGAGTTACTTGAATCCGTATCGGAGAAGTGAACACCTGCATTTGCAGTGCCATAGAGGCCAAAGTTCTGTGTTGTAAACGTAACGCTGCCTGCTCCTGATACATATTTAGAATGCTTAACCACTTCGGTTTGCCCTCCACCAGTAATGGAATAGGCGATAGCTTGATGCTGCGCTTCTCCCGGCTTCAAGTTGTGTGCAATGGATACCTTCATGGATGCAGAGCGACTTAACCTTTCAATTTGCTGTCCGTCCACGGCCAGAGAGATCCGGTGCATGGAATATGTTGTCCATTTCTTATTCATGGCCGCAGGCTGCTGTGAAGCATCTGCAATATGAACGGAAAGCTCCAGCTGCCGGGAATCCTCCGGAATACTATCCATCAGAGAAGCCACGGGAATCGTTAGGGTCACTCCGCCAGCTTGTACTGTAAGCGAGGTTACATGATCCTTGAGCTCTTTAACCGGTAGTTGAAAAGCACTTCCTTTGAACATAGCATTCTCCGCTGCCAGCTTAAGCACCAGTGCTCCGCTCTGCACACCATCCATGGCTTGCCGGATCTCTCCGTCCCGAAGCTGTGCGTGACTGATTCCATCGGCTCCCGGTTCAGCTTGTACCTGAAGGAGTCCCGGTGAATGAGTAATGATCTCACCACCTACTGTGCCGGGAGTACCTTCACTGCCGCCACTGTTATTATTATTATTATTATTGTTGTTGCCGTTATTGCTGCCGGGCGTAGGTTCAGGCGTATCCGTCCCCGCGTTATCACCGCTCCGAACCACATGTACAGTGTAAGTCTTGGAAGTAGTTCCATCGGCAGCAGTAACTTTGACATCAATCCTGTTGTCTCCTACCTTAAGCCCGCTCCCGCCTGTTACTGTCACTGTCGCCCCGGCATGAGCAGGTGTCCCTGTTACAATCACCTCAGTCTTGGAAAAAGGAAGGTTGATGGTGTAATCCAGTTTATCCTGCCCGAACCCTGAAATATCTGTACCGTCAATACTCAACCGACTCAAAGCGGCATTGCTGCTCAGCTCCGGCTCTTCGCCCTTGCCGGTATTCATCAGCTGAAAGGTGCGGAAGAGAGTCGGGTCCTTCACACCGCCAATGCCTGAGCCCCATTCGATATAACCCTTGCGGCCTGCTCCGTCATTGTCATTGACCAGCATCGAGAAGCTTAAGACTTCACCCGCCGCTGGCCGGACGGGGCTCACTTCGCTCCAGGGCAGTGCCAGGGCATATGAGGTTACCTTATTCTGCTCATCTCTGGTCACCTTGAGCGTGCCTGTGGTCAACACTCCGGTGGCTGCCCCCTTCATGGACAACCAGCGGTAAATTTGCGGCCCCTCCGGCGTCTGAGAGATCCCATATTCATACCAGGACTGGCTGTCTCCCGGCACACCGGGAGCAAGGCTGAACTGGATGCTGTCATTCTGCCAGATATTAATCCCGGAAGCCTTATGAGTGAATACATCATCACGGATATCGGCTGTCAAATATAACTGATCTTTATCCCAGCGCAGCTGCGCAGTTCCACTGAGATCATCAACACCATTGTAACCCGTCAGTAGAGGCGTTCCGTCCGCAAGATCAATCAGCGCCGGACTGCTTGTATCCGACTGATTCGGCATCCGGTTAATATCTATATTCCGCTTAATGTGGACATCCTCGTAACCCTCCAGATCAACCGTCAGCTCCAGCGGATACTTCACGCCTTCAGCGAATCCCGGCAGTGGAATGGAATAAGGGAATTTGTTGCCCGGTGCGATCCCGGACAACTGCGATTCGCTGCCGCTAATCTGATCTTTGCCTTCACCTACAGTCCAGGTAATCTTCTTAATGACCAGAGGATCTGCGGTGGAACTATTCGTGAATTGAAGCTGAAGCGATAGATCACCGCTGCTTCCATCCTTAATATGCGGTACAATCTTCAGGCCTTCATAATACAGCCGCAGATCATCTACTGGTGCTTCAGGCAGCGTTGCCGGATCAAGTCCGGGGCCGTTATATGCTCCGATATTCGGCGGAGCATCCGCTGACACGGCATTGCCCCAGTAATCCAGTCCGCCATTGTCTGCAATAACAGCTCCCGCTCCGAGTGCAGGCGAGTTGTCTCTCAGCTTGTAGCCGTCCACCGTATTCCAGCCGGTGCCGCCGCTGCCTTGGGCAACAAGCAGCGGATTCGCTGTGATGGAATTAGCGTTCTCCGGCTCGCTTGCAGGGTGATTGCCATACAGCAGATTATGATCGAAGGTGCCATTCACTCCCGGCAGATTATACCCTCCCTGTCCAAGGTTGTAGACCAGATTATTCTTGAAGGAATAGGGAGCGTTGATATTGCCGCCGTCATCCCATTCATGGTCGATAATTCTGGTGTTCTGCCCTGCTCCGATATAGATCGTATTATTATAGATTTGTGTATCCGGCGTAACCCCGCCTGCGAAGTTAAAGGTATGCGTCAGATCATTTTGGCTGATGTTGTAGCGTACCACATTATTAGAGGAGCCTGTCAGCACCCCCGGAGTCAAGCGCGCATCAACGAAAAGCATGAATCCGCCTTTGTTGCCATGGCTGTAATTGTATTGAACCACACTGTCTATGGTATCAATATCCAGATTGAAGCCCTGCCCGTCGCCTTCCGGCTTGTTCGTATTGAAGGACTCATTGAACTGTACAACGTTATTCCGCCCCCGGGTCGGCCAGATCGCGGCGGAGCCGTTAAATTCACCCTCCTCGGAATAGTTCCCCCCCTCCTCTGCAATGTTATGTTCAATCAATCCCCCATTCACACCAAAGGTAAGAATGCCGTCGCTGTCCGCCTGCTTGACATAATTCCCGCGGATGGTGACATTGACCGTAGCATAGTCCGTTCCGTTGAACCGCTGATCCCATACCACAATCCCGGTACGACCGATCCGTTCCACCGTGTTGCCTTCGATCCATACTCCGTCGAACTTGTCTGTACCCGTTGTTCCTCCTACATATACGGAGATGCCACCGAATGCATGTGGGCCACCTTCAGCCCCGGATACGGTAGGATAGCGGAAGCTGCTGGATACATCATGCACATAGTTATCCTTAATGTGTATATTTCTTAAGATTCCTCCATTGGCGTTCTCTACCATAATACCTTCACGGTAGACCGTTCCCCTCTCGGAGGCATAGTTGGTAACCTCCAGATCCCGGATCATCCAATTCGAGGCATTGCGTAAATACACGGCCCCGCCAGCCATACCTCCGCCATTAATAACCGGCTTGCTTCCGGTGCCATATGCACCGATAGTGATCAATTTCTCGTCCGTTCCGCTGCCTTTGGGATATAATTGTTCGTTCCAGATGCCGCCCTTCTTCAGCAAGATCCGGTCACCGGCCTCAAAGGTAGTCTGATTGACCACGCTAAATGTCTTCCACGCCGTCTCCGGTGTTCGCCCGTCATTACTGTCGCTGCCTGTAAGGGCATCGACGTAATAATCCCCGTCTCCGCCACTGCTACCGCCGCCTCCCTGCGTTCTATTGGATAAGGAGACCGAGCCTAGCTGCATTTGCCAGGGGGCGGAATCACCGCTTAGTTCGATTTTCAGATAATGAATACCAGGTGGAAAAACCTCTGCAGGCGTATAATTGCTCCCTGTCCAAGCTCCATCACCCGTGGACTGGGGAGCATCTTGAACAGCGGGCAGCTCCGCCCAGGCCGAGGCATCCGCCGAACCGTAGAACCTGATGCTTCCGCTGGAGCCGGCAAAGGAATGCAGGCGGGCTTTGAAGGACTGCAGGTTATGCAGATGGTATACGATAAATTCAGCGGATTCTGCCGTTCTTACCGCCCGGGAAGCATCTCCGCCAAAATAATCGGGATTGCTTGTATCCATGGTCCAGTTATCGCTGTATGCAGAGAGCTGTGAGACATCGTCCAGTTCATCGCTCACCGTTAGCGGAGCTATGGATACATTGGAGAGCTTAAGGCTTCCGAGCTGCGTCATCCAGGTATCGAGATCGCCGCTGACTTCAATCTTCAGGTAATTTACACTATCCGGCAATGCACCTGATGGTGTATACATGGTTCCGTACCAGCCCGAGGCAGTCGCTGCCGGACTGTCAATGACGGCCGGAAGCTCCGTCCAGTCTGCCGCATCCGCTGATCCGTAGAACTTCACTACGGCGGTTGAGCCGGAGAAATAATACGTTTGAAGCGAGAACGACTGGATGCCTGTCATCTGATAGACTGCATATCCGGTATCGGTGGAGGTTCTGACCATCCTGTCAGCATCGCCGCTGAAAAACTGAGGATTGCTGCTGTCAATCACCCAATTCTCCGAGCGTAACTCCGCTGCCGGAAGGGTCGAGAATTCATCGGTCACCGTCTCTTCGGTATGGGCAGAAACGCCCATTGCGGGGAGCATCGCCGTGCAGATCATCACCAGCGCAAGTATGGTTATTGTCAGTTTTTTCAACATTATTGCGTAATTCCTCCTCGAATTGTTATTGAATCGCCTGCCGTGCCAGATCCTCAGCCATCTGGTTATTCCATTCCACAACGGCTTCGGACCGCTTGTGATCCACAAGAGCTCGGAACTTCTGCTGTGCCAGATCCTGTGCAATCCGATCCTTGACTTGATTGAACGGCAGAGCTTCCGGGTCAGCTTCGGACAGGCAGTACAGGAGGTGGACAGCCCCATTCTCCACAATCAAGCTGCTCACCTGTCCCTGTGCAAGCTGTTCCGCAGCAAGTAATACCAACGGATTCTCCAGAGCTGCTGTCCGCCGTGAGGTGCTGGTAACTGTTAGCTCGCGGGTATATACTCCCAACTCTTCTGCCTGTTCACGGAGGGTTGTTCCAGTAAGCTCTGTTCCGGTAGATTCCCTTCCCGCTGTTACTGCTGCCAGGAGCTCTTTCATTCTGTCCATGGCCCCGCTCTGATCTTTGTACTCTGATTCCGGTCCGTAAGGCAGCGTCACCCATTCCACACGGGTAGTTCCCTGCTTGGAATATTTCGCGGCCAGATTGGCTTCGTATTCCAGCCTCTCCTGTTCAGCAGTGATGACGATAGAGCCATTGCGGCGCATCGCATCAATCGTTGCATCCTCAAGATTGCTCATGTAATAGCTGTAGTAAGCCTGTGCATCCAGCTGCTTAGGGCCATACACCACCTCCTTGTTCACTGCCGCCTGACTCCGCCGTATATTTTCGCGCTCCATTCCAATCAGGAATGCCTCAAAGCTGATGTCCGGTATCACTCCAGCTTCCTCTGCAAGCTGCAGCTCTGCTTGCTTGGTTAGTAGCTGAGTCTGAGCGTCCCTGATCCATCGTTGCAGCGGGATTTCGCCGGAATAATCGGTCAACCAGAAGTCCTCCGAATAACCGGCATGATAAGTCTGCATGAAGTAATCAGCAGTGAGCGCCCTGTTCAGCTGAAGATGCCAGTTGAACTCAGCGGTTGAAGTCTCCTGACCATTGACGATAAGAAGCGGAGGTGCTTCCCCGGGTGTATTCATGCTCATTGCTCCAATCATTATCAGACTTCCGGCGGTCAATGCAGCCAGCATAGCGGCAAGCGTTTTCCATTTGGAATGAAACCTTTGAGCCATTGTTAATCTCTCCTCTCCGCATTACTATTAAGCGCTTTTAACACCGACTGCCTCGCCTGGTTCTTATAGCGGGGCAGGCCCCGGATACATACTGAAGCTTAAGACTCCGCCTCTCATAATCTCGTTATGAGGCAAGGAGTGATCCTCCCACGGCGTATTGTTCCAGTGAACCGATGCACTATAAATATTGGAGGGGCTATTATTCTCCGCTTCAATGACCCATTGCCGCCCATTTTCTAGCTCGATCGTAACCTTGTCAAACAGAGGGCTGCCCAGTACATACTCAGGAATTCCGGGACTTAGCGGATACAGGCCGAGGGCACTCCAAATATACCAGGCCCCCATGCTGCCGTTATCCTCATCGCCGGGCAACCCGTCCATCCTGCTGCTGAACAGTCCGGCCATGGTTTTGCGGACCCAGTACTGTGTTTTGGGCAGTGCTCCGAGTCTGGAGAATAGATAAGGGATATGAAAGCTGGGCTGATTGCTGATGGCAAATTGCCCGAGTCCGGCCGAAGCCATCTCCGACATTTCATGAATCTCCTGTCCATAGGAACCCACTTTGAATACCGGTTCTTCAGCCATTAGCTGGTCCAGCCTGCGGACGAATGCCTCCTCGCCGCCCATCAGTCCGGCCAGTCCCGGGAAGTCATGGGGGACGGCCCAGCTCCCCTGCCAGGCACCGCCTTCACAGAAGGGATCGCCCCATTGCAGCGGATCAAAGAACTCTTGCCACGTGCCGTCCTCGTTACGGCCTCTCATGAACCCGACCGCCGGATCAAATAACCGCTTGTAATTCTGCGCACGGCTCATAAAGCGCTCATAGTCATCCATCTTGCCAAGTATTCTGGCAATCTGGGCAATACAGAAATCCCCGTATACATAATCCAGTGTATTGCTCACACTTTCATGGAACCGGTCATGCGGCAGATAGCCATGCTGCAAATATAATTCAAGTCCGCGTCTGCCCAGTCTCTCATCCGCAGCCGGATGGTCCGCGTGCTTCAGCAGGCCCTCATATAGCAGCTCCGCATTGAAGCCGCCGATTCCCTTGACGATGGCATCCGCAGCTGCCGCATCAATCAGTGTCCCGGGCATCGCACTGCGTTCACCCGGAGACAGCCACTTCGGCAGCCAGCCGTTCTCTTCATAAGCCAGCGTCCACGCCTGCATAATCTCGCCCAGTAGAGTTGGGAACAGAACGCTGTACAGCGGGAGGCTCGTACGGTATACATCCCACAGACCGATATCTGAATACATTGGACCTTGGCAAATGCTGCCGTTAAATGGGCTGTAATGGATCTGTTCGCTCTGCTCGTTATATTCATGCCATGTTCTGGGGAACAGGCAGACCCTGTACATGCAGCTGTAAAAGGTGCGGAGATTCTCTTCATCTGTGCTTTCAACAGTAATCCGGCTGAGCCGTTCTTCCCAGCTTGCCTCTGCTGTGCTTAAGATCTCCCCGAAGCTGCATTCACCAATCTCCCGTTCCAGATTCAGCAGAGCCTGCTCCCCGCTGATGAAGGAGGTGCCGCACTTGACCCCTGCAACGCCGGATTCCGGCAGGGCTAATCCTGCATAGGCACCGAGCCGTTCTCCGGTTCCCTCATACGTCCCTAACGGCTGATAATCTCCATTGAAGATGCCCGACTCCTCCATGATCAGGTCTGTATCGAACTGGAAGACGAAATACATGGCGAAGTTATCGGGTACCCCGGCGGTATGGCCTCTGGTATAGCCGGTAATTCTGCGCATCTCCGGCTGGAAGACAAAATGTGACTCCCCCTTCAGCGGCGCTATAATCAGCCTGTTCTGGTGCGGCTCATCATAAGTTATTCTCAGCGCCGCACAGCGCTCGGTCGGTGTCAACTCCAGTCGGGTCCGGTAACGCTGCAAGGAAACGCTTAAATAATGGGGGGCTACCTGCATCTCCTCCGGTTTGAAGGAGGAGGAGCGTGCGCCGGGGCTGAGCAGCAGCGGCCCGCTCTGCGGCAACAGCGTCAGATGTCCATAGTCCCCGATCCAGGGACTGGGCTGATGGGTCAGTCGGATACCCTCCAGGTGGCGGTGGCGGGGATGGAAGAACCAGGTGCCGCCCGCTTCATGGGTTTGCGGACACCAGGCTGCCATACCGAACGGCATCGCTGTAAGCGGCAGCGTGTTGCCGTTGGAATACCGGAAATCCGATTCTGTTCCCTGCATGGGATTAACATAATCTACTAACTTCACACCAATACACTCCCTTCGGCCGGATCTCACCGGCCGGCTCTATAATATCCGGTAATACGCTCTGCCGTCTTAAGCTAAGCGGAATACCTGAACATCCCCGGCCTGTATCCGTACACTCAGACGGGTTGTTGAAGGCTCCTTCTGATCCGCCGGCTGAATATCGGCGTGTCCGCCGGTAAACCAGGGTTCGGCTGAGGTATACACAGCACACAGCTTAATTTCAGTCGCGATGTCCTCTTTCCCTTCATTATGCACATATAGAAACGCACCCCGGTCTGTTCCTTCACCTTCGCCCCATTCAGACAGATCGGCACGGACTTTACCGCTGGCCTGCACATAAGTCTCCAGCTTCAGCTCCTGCTGCAGTAGCTCCCGTACCAGTTGAAGCGTACCGGGATGTTCATCCTTCCAATAGGCAGCTGCAAGCAAGGTGCCTAACCATACAGCCCGTCCACTGCCGTAATCGGCGCAGGTTAAGGCAGGCATGAGGTCTTCGGTAAATTGGGCCAGTACCTTCACATGTCCTTCCAGCTCGATATCCGATTTGTAGTAGGAACCATGGGCCAGACCGCCTGCGGCAGGCTCCTCTTTCCCGCTATGCCCCATCACATTCCGCAGCGGGATCGCCGTCCGGGATTCGAAGGCGACCTGATGATAGCTGTGATCCAGATTCTCGGCGGAGTGAATCCAGGTCTCGCGGACGCCGAACACTTGATCGAATCCATATCCCGGAACGTTATAGCTGTGACAGCCATTCTCTGCCTGAAGAGCACCGAAGGAGCATTCCGAGATCAGAATCCCGCCGTTCTCGACCCACCCACGCAGGATGGCGCACAATTTGCGGTTCAGGTAGAGCGGATAAGGCATCCACAGGCAGCGGTATGGCTTCAGAGACTCCTCTGTAACATCAGACTCATGCAGGAACTCTACTTTATAATTAAGCTCATGCAGCAGCTTATGGGCGCCTTGTATGGAGTCGTTGTAGGTATCCAGATGATCATGCGCTGCGAAGTTGGCAATCTGATTCTCCGGGCTGAACAGAATGGCAATCCCGTCCCCGCGGCGTTTGGCCAGCATCAGCTCCCGCTTGTTGCTCTGTACCAGCTTGTTAAGCTGTGCCATGTCCCTGTACCAGGGCGCTGCGCTGCCGTCCAGATAGACACTGCCCCAGGCCGGGGCTTCCTGACCCAATATCTCAGGCCTGTATTGCCAGAACAGATATCCGGTGATGCCGCGGGCAAGCGGGGTCAGAATATGCCGTTTCATCTCCAGAAGATCCGGCTGGCGCGGCTTCATCGCTGTATTGCCCGGCAGTGCGTGAATTTCCGAGTTAATAATCGGTTTGCCTTTGGCCGCCGAGATCAGCAGATCAGCCGACCACGCCGAAGACCCCAGGCTGTTGCCTGTCAGATCACAGGGCTCTGCCAGCTTGAAATCATCCGAACCAGCCGTAATCATATTGAAGATTGGCGCAGGTACCGTATGAGCCATAACCGGATGCTGCACATCCAGCGACTTCACTATTTGTACCCGGCTCCGCAGCTCCTCTGTCAGGGTGTCCGACATGAACAGCCGCCAGTCTACCAGATCGTTGAAGATGCCTTGGCCCCGCGGTGCCTCCACTTCCTCCCAGCCCCCGTAAGTCCGCTGCCACGATTCGTTGAGCGCTTCCAGAGAACCATATTTGTGGATCAGCCATTCATGAAATGCGGGCAGCGAATGCCTGCAATAACAGACCTGGTTGTCAAAAGACAGCTTACGCTTAATCCCCGTAGTCAGCTCCGGCTCATTCCACAAATCCCAGACCCAGAGCGCCGGATGATCCTTGAAGGCCTTGACGGTCTCCTCCAGAAAGCGTGCCTTCTCCGCAGCGGCTGGCGCATGATGATAGCAAGGTCCGGGTGCTCCGCCAATCTGGCGGCAGTTAATCGCTCTTGGCTCCAGAATGGAACCGTCGGCCGTGACCATTTTGGAATCCGGATATTTTCTATAGAACCAGGCCGGAGCTACATCGAAAATCACATTCAAAATGACCTTGAGCCCATTCCGGTGAGCTATATCCATCAGCTCCTGAATATCATCGAACACGAATGTCCCTTCCCTGGAGACACTGGAGCGCCACTGGACCCAATACTTCACACAATTGAACCCCTGCCCGGC
This sequence comes from Paenibacillus sp. FSL H8-0122, assembly GCF_038005345.1. NCBI lineage: Bacteria > Bacillati > Bacillota > Bacilli > Caryophanales > Paenibacillaceae > Paenibacillus > Paenibacillus sp. FSL H8-0122. The sequence goes on from NZ_JBBOTB010000001.1 coordinate 2,934,199, forward strand.
AATATTGCCGAGGTCTTGCTCCCATTGATCCCGGAAGGGGGTTGGGGAACGGTAATATTGAAACCCGAATGGAATAAATGGATCTTGCATGAAGAAACTCCTCCTACAGCGTTCAATTTCGATGATCTTCCACTTATAAAAGCGCTTACTGCTTATTCACGCTTAAAGTCTATCACAGTGTATTTTACGAAAGTTAGGATAGAATCCTATGAAACGGTTTGCGAACCTGTTGAAATGGAACCAGTCGCCGCTATACGGACGTTAATAGGCAGAACCGTGGGGGTAAGATGCTGCGATATCGTTTGTGATCCTGAACACTTGATTATTTACTGCTCCTCTAAAAGACAATTCACGTTTATAATGACTGTAAGACACAGAAAACTACTACGGGGTGAAGCTAATGTTGAAAGCGCTTGTAGTCGATGACGAATACCTGGTACGCATGGGCATCACACAAACTATTGATTGGGCAGAATACGGCGTTGAGATCATTGGAGAAGCCAGCAATGGCGAAGAGGGCCTGGCGCTCGCCCTGCAGCACCGTCCGGATGTGATTATCACCGATATCCGCATGCCGTTCATGAATGGTCTTGAACTTATAGAGAAAATCCGCGAACAGGACATGCTGGTGGGCATTGTCGTTCTTAGCGGTTATGATGAATTTCAATATGCGCAGGCAGCTCTGCGTTATGGCGCTTCGACCTATTTACTGAAGCCCATTAATATAGAAGAACTTGCAGATACGGTGCGCTGTGTCGGCGATGAAATTCTGGAGAAGAAGCTGCATTCGAAGCGGTACTCACAGCTTAACGGGGAAATCGCTTCGATCTCCAAGCAATTCTGGCAGGATTTGCTGCATGGGCAATTGCATGATGAGGAATTTGTAGCCGGTAAGTTAAAGCTGTTGAATCTTCAGCTCGAACCCGGAGAGGCTATCCTTCCTCTATCTCTCGCCTTCCCTCCTGACAATGGCCTAGAGAGCAGTGCGGAGGGAACGAGAGCATTGGAGGATGCCGCAGCAGACTTGATGGAAGCGCATTCTTTGGAGCAGCTCTGCCTCTTCCGGGACAGCCATCTGGAGTGGGTTATGGTACTTCGGACCAGAGAGTTAGCACATGCCATTGACTATGCCCGCAGCTTGGGCAAACAGCTGTCCGAATGGAGCCAGCAGCACTTCGGGCAGCCGCTCAGTATAGGTATAGGCAAGCCTACAGAAGATTGGTACAGGATCGCAGACTCATACCGGCAGGCTGTTCTTGCCGCACAGCGGGCTTTGACAGGTGTTGAACGTGTGCTGTATGCCGGGGAAGAAGCCGGAGCGCGCTGCCGGCGTGAAATCAGGGAAGCACTCGCTTTTATCCGGGAGCATTATGCCGGGAATATTACCGTTGAGCGGGTCGCTTCGGCGGTATTCGTGAGTCCGACCCATCTGATGCATCTGTTCCGCAAGGATCTGAATAAGACCTTCTACGAGTGTCTGACGGAATACCGCATCGAGGAAGCCAAGCGTATGCTGCGTAATCCGATGTACCGGGTCTATGAGGTGGGTAATCAGGTCGGCTTTACCGATTCCAAGTATTTCAGTCAGATCTTCAAGAAAATGACCGGTATCCCGCCAAGTGAATATGCGAAAACCTATGGTTAAGCTACATTTGGAGAAATGGATGAATTCCCGGCTGCGGCGGTTCAAGATCAAGGGCCGGATTGTAATTGTCCTGTTAGCGGGCTTGTCTCTGCATCTGGTGCTGATGCTGGTTATTTTCAATTTCTACTCTTATACCTATCTGCAAAAAGACTTGTACCGTCATGTCGTTCAGACGCAGCGCCAGATTGGACTGAGCGTGGAGCTGATGGCCGATGACATCCAGATGCTGTTCCTGCGGTTTCTGGTGAACAGTGACATCTATCAGATCATCAATAATGACCACCTCCCGGCTGCAGACAAGGAATCGCGAATCGGAGCCATTATTGACGATATGCTGGCCGATAACTTCTTGGCAGGCAATGTTATCATCCAGACCAATGACAATGTACTCTATTCTTATCAGACCAAGCAGCAGATGCTGGAGGTTCCTGAAGCCCTGTTCATCAAGCGTATTCAAGAGAGCAGTATGCCTGTGGTTGGTGAGATCAAGCGGGATGGCGAAGGCAATGCCTACATTCCCTTCGGACAGCAGTTCCGCAACTTCAATACGGGGCAGAATATCGGTGTCGTGATTATTTATGTCAGAGAGTCCGCCTTGGCGGCACTGTATTCCTCCAGCTTCACAGGCATCGGCTACTCCTTCCTGACGTCCGGCAACCGGATTATTTCCCACCCTGACAAACGGCTTCTGGGCAATTTCCTGGAGGAGAGCGCACCGCTTCGTCCGGGTAAGGAAGAAGGCTACCGTACTTGGTCGGAGAATGGCAACACTTATATCATTGCGACCTATCCGCTGAATCCCCGGCTGGAGTCCCTTGGGGTTAGCTGGGAATTCACCAGTGTGATCTCCAGCCACAAGCTGTTCGCGGGGATCGTCAAGGGCAACCGCAATGCGCTCCTGTTCGCCAGCGTAACCTTCATCGTGCTGCTCCTGCTGTCCTTCTATCTGGCAGCGCAAATTACCCGTCCGCTGCTGAAATTGAAGAAGAAGCTGGGGCTCTTCGGCAAAAAAGATCTGTCCGCTGTCTATGACCAGCGGGGACAAGTCGATGAGATTAGCCAACTGGAGAACAGCTATTACCAAATGGTGGCACGGATCAGCCAACTGATGCTGGAGAAGGATGAGGAGAAGGAAAAGCAGCGCAAGGCCGAACTAACTGCGCTGCAATCGCAGATTAATCCTCATTTTCTATACAACACCTTGGATGCGATTGCCTGGATTGCCCGGCTGAAGAAGCAGCCGGACATTGAGCGGCTGATTTCCTCATTGGCCACCTTTTTTCGGATCAGCCTGCATAAAGGGGATAAGTTCGTCACGGTCGAAGAGGAAATCCGTCTGGTGCAGAGCTTCGTGACGGTCGAACAAATGCGGTTCCCGGATAAGTTCGGAGTGGAATATGAGATGGATGAATCCTTGCAAGGCGTCCGCATATTGAAGCTGATTCTCCAGCCTATTGCAGAGAATGCGATCAAACATGGCATCAGCGAGAAGCGCGGCGCAGGCCGAATCTGGATTAAGGGGGAGCTTCGGGGGGAAGAGATCCGGTTCACCGTGACGGATGACGGAGTCGGATTTGCAAATGGGGCAACACTCAGCCAGGCCAAAGAGGATGTGCTGTTCCAGAGCGGCTACGGTCTGCGTAATGTGGACGAACGCATTAAACTGGAATATGGTCCCCAATATGGGCTTAGTATCTCCAGCACTCCCGGGCAAGGCACCACCGTGACCATCAGCTTGAAGAAGGAATTGTCCAGATGAGATCAGGGCAGTGTGTTTAAGCAGGATCAACATCCACCCAAGCGCGCTTAAGTTGAATCCTGCTCAAAAACAAAGGGCTTACTCTTTCATTGTTGAATTGATTTTCAGATATAGCTGGTTCAACGGATTGACAATACTGCCGCTCAGCATAGAAATCAGCAGCCAGAACAATAGGAATACTGCGGTGTTCAATGCCAGCATGATATATTTGAACGCCCGCAGCTCTGCGTTCATGCCGTCAGCAGAGATATAGGTGACTATTTGATCCTCTGAGTCGGGCAGCGGATAGAGCAGAATTAGGCCGTCTGCTGTTTCGCGCTCCTTTAAGCCCGTTTCATTCAGGCTGCTTTTCCCCGGTGTGGCCAGCGCTGCTCCGATTTCCTTAAGACGCACCAGGGGCATATCCGCTGCCTTCAGCAGCTCCCCGTTACCCTTCAGCAGGTAGACCTCATTCTCCCCGTAGATCGAATTCTTGTCTGACAGGTAGAAGCTGTACAGCTTGCCAATCTCCACTTCAAGGGAGAGCAGACCAAGGACCCGTCCTCCCGCATCCTGAATTTTCACTTCAAGCAGCAGACGGTCACGCAGATCCGTAGGCGCATTCATCAGCTGTTCCCGGTTCAGGACCGTCCAGCGTAAGGTCTGCTCACGATCTCCCAGGAATTGCTTCATTCCCGGGTCCTTCTTGATCTCGGTGAACGGGAGCAGCCCCGACACATTGCTGGAAGAATAAGCTGCGCCTGCTTCCCCCCAAATGTAAATGCCGAGTATATCACTGCTGGAAGAACGTATCCCTTCCAGTATCGGTGAGATGGCCCCGTCATACGCTGGTTTCTTCAGCGCTTGTTGTACCACCTGATTATTGGAGATCAGCTTGGAGGTCTCTTCCAGCCAGTTCATGAACAGCAGTGTATTCTTATGCTGCTGGCCGGTGTACTGGACGGACAACTGCCTGAGCATATCCAGACTCCGGTGCTCCATATTGCGGAACAGAATGAAGCTTGAAGCAGAGATATAGACCGTAATGAACAACACCAGGACGAGGCGGATGTTGCGGCCGAACGATCTGAACATAGGCTTCCCCATCCCCTTCCGGTGTTTGAGTGTACTGAGCTGAAATAAGACTAGCAGTTAAAGCCGCTAATGTCGATCTCTACTTCAAGCAAACCGGTATCCGTCTTCTGTACCTCTCCATTCGGCAGAATAACAGTAATGGCTGAGCCGGCTGTCCAGGCGGCTTCCAAGTGGAACACTTCAATCTCTGCCTCGCTAGTGATCTCCCAGCTCACGGTTATAAGCCCCAGATCTGTGCTTACGGCTCCGCTGGCGTATTGCAGCTCTCCGCAATGAGGCTGCAAGACGATGCCATCATTTTCCTGCCGGACCCCCAATATTCCTCTGGTGAATTCAGTAATCGGCAGTGCGCTCCAGGCATGGCAGTCGCTTCTGGTGTCGGCAGAGTCGATCTCGGGAAGTGTGGTCAGACCCAGCTCCAGCTGCTTCAACCAGCGTGCCCATAGCCCGAAAGACCGGTCATACATTCCGCTAAGCTCCAGCGCGCGGAACAGATAATAACTCATCGGCAGTGAGAGCTTAGCCATCGGCGTATGGGTCAGTACCGTTTGCAGCAGAGTCTCTCCTTCCGCAGCAGACACAGTTCCGGCCAGCACTGCCCAGACCTGCGTGTGCTGGCTAAGCTGTATCTCTGGTCCTGCCTCCGGGCTGTCGCGGAAGAACGGACCGTCCGCTTGGCGGCAGTTGTCCAATACCGCAGCGTTGACTGCGGCCTTGCGCTGGCGCAGTTCAGCGGCAATCTGTGTCCAGCCGGTGGCTTCCAGCAGCTCAGCCGCTTGCCCCAGCGTAAAGGCATACATTAGACTCATAAGGGTGGCAGGTGCCTGATTCGTGCAATCCGGTGCGCCGAGCGGCCATTCTTCTACCCAGTCGTAATAATTCCAGTACTGGCGCGGAGTCCGGTCGACCAGTCCTTGCGGAGTCAGCCGCTGATCGAACCAATCCAGCACTGAGAGCATAGCTGGCCGGTAATGCTTCACCAGAGCCACATCCCTGAAGGACCTGTAGTGATCATGTATCATTCCGATCCAGTACAGGGAGAAGGAAGGAATGACCTGGGGCAGCACTGAGGGGTAGCGGCTTTGCAGCATCCCGCTTGGCAGCTGTGAAGCTCTGTAATCCTCCATAGCCCTGCGGGCCAGCCTGTCGTCTCCTGACAGCAGGTACGTAAATTCCATCATCAGCTTGGTATCCATAGTGTATTGCAGCTGTTCATAATAGGGAGTGTCCTCATAGGTCTCGTGCATACAGCGCCTGAGCGTCCGCACACTCAGCTCCCAGAGGCGGTTATACCGTTCATCCGAGCAGTGAAAGCTTCCTTGCAGCTGGAGCGGATAACCGGTCTCCCTGTAGCTGAGTCCGGTTATCCTCAGCGGTTCGTGTCCGGCATGAACCTCCAGCCTCACATAACGGAAGGTACGGAACCAGAAAGGCTCATATACTTCGGGCTGGTCTTCTGTACCGTAACCGGCTGGCCGGTAGCTGTCGTAACCGCCCCGCAATACCTGCTCCCTCATCTCATCGCGGACGGCTTTGCGGCGGATTTCCTCATCCCCTGTCTCTTCTTCGTAGCATTCGGCGTATTGGAGTGTAATGAGGCTGCCTCCGCCACCCTGGAGCTTAAGCTGCGGATAACCTGTCGTCAGCTCGCCTGCATCCAGCTCCAGCCAGAGCTGCTCTCCCGCCTGGACAAGTACACCTTGAGCAGGCACTACAATAGAAGAGGAAGTGCATCCGGCTCCATTCTTCAGCTCCAGGCTATGCCCGGCCGTGAAGAGGGCATCCCCCTCCCCGCAGCTGCTGCGCATCAGCTTCAGGAAGCATTGTTCCTGCTCATAGAGCAGCGGAACCGGACGCCGGGCCAGCTGCCAGGGGGTTAATTGACCGTATTCATCCCTTACCGGCTGCACCACCCGGGCAGCACTCCAGGCACTGTCATCATATTCCGGCAGCATCCAGTCCCGGAGTGCTGTGTCCCCTGCGGTCTCCTCCAATCCGCCCATCCAGCGCATCATCGGAAACGGGCGGAGCCGGTAGCCGTGATCCCGGATACATTTCCAGGAGGTATCTGTAGGCAGTTCCTGCACAAGCTGCCCGTCCGCTGTAATCTCCGCTTCTACAAGCAGACCGCCTTGCTCTGAACGCCATACCGATAAAGGACCGTCTTCCCCCATTTCAAAGGGAGCGGTCCCGGCATAATGAACCACAGTAACAGCAATCACATTGATTCCCGGCTGCAGGACGCCCTCCAGGCTGTATTCCTCATAATAGTGTACATGTTCATGGCCCTTGCAAGGACCGGCCCATTGGCGCTGCCCATTGACGAACAGCCTGTAGCGGCTGTCTGCGGTAATGGCCACATTCATACTGTAAGCCTTCCCGGTACCGGCTGGCAGCTCAAACACTCTGCGGAAATATACCCGCTCATGCCGCGCTTCCCTGTCCGTAGTTTCTTGCTCTTCCTGCAGCCAGATCCAGCGGGCGCTCCAGTCTCCCCATTCTTTTGCTGCCATGTTATCCCTATCTCCCTTCACCTTCATATAAACGGCATCGCCGCCCTTCAGAAGGACGGCGCCGGTGTTTGACTGCGTTTTATTTTACCTTATCGAGATAATCCCGCTGGAATTCTTCAGCCGCCTTGTCCAGGATCTTCTGCGGATCTGCATTCTTGTCTGTTAGCACGGATTGCAGCACGACATCCAGCTTCTGATACAATTCCTGGGCATTGACGGGTTCCTCCGCCCGCATCCCCTTGCTGCCGTTGTCCATATAATCACGGAACATGTCCAGATTCACGTTGTTGTATTTGTCGAGAATTTTCTGTTCCTCTCCAATACGCTTCTCATCGGTCCAGATCCGCAGCCCGTAAGGGCCGACGATCAATCCCTGATCGCTGAGTGTCTTCTTCTCGATATCCCAGCCGGTCAGAGCCTCCTCTGATGATTCTGGTGTGAACCCGTAGGTCTTCAGCCATTTGAATCCGGCATCAATCTGCTCTGGTGTTACATTCGGCGAGAACATATACAGGCCGCCCCCCAGCAGGGTAACAGGTTGTCCAATCGGTCCTACAGGCAGTGCTGACATGGCAATATTGTCCTTGGACATCTTGGTCTGCTGCTGGATGACCGGAGGCCAGTCGTTGGTGCCGAAGCTCATGGCAACCTGATCGGTGCCGAGCATACGGAACATGTCATTGGTCACATCCACCAGATTGTTATCCGGCAGCACATTGTATTTCCATTTCAAATCCTTCACATATTGCAGCGCCGCAGCCGCCTCGGGAGAATTGAATACCGCCTGCCATTTGCCGTCAACCTGCTTCTCGAATTCCGCACCGTAAGCCCAGGCAATATTCATGAACATCCAGCCGCCCTGGCCGCTCTTCGTCGGCAGGAACATTCCGGCTTTGCCGGTCTTTTGCTTGATGATCTGCGCAGTTTCCGCCAGCTCCTCATATGTTTTGGGGAACTTCGGAATCCCCTTATCATCCAGAAGGCCCGCTTCCTTGAAGAGATTCACATTGTAGAGCATGCCGATGACATAGCCGTCCTTCGGAATCCCGTAATACTTGCCGTCCTTGGTCACCATTTTTAGAAGATCCGGGTTAATGGCCTTGTCATATCCATACTTCTTCATCATGTCCGTGATATCCGCTGCGTAATTAGCTTTGATGATTTTGCTTGTTTCGGTGAAAAAGGTCTCATATACCGTTGGAAGCTGCCCGCTCGCAGCTTTGGGCAGGAACGAGCTGACGTCGTAGCCCCATTCATCCTTATCCACTGTAATGTTCGGATAATTAGTTTTCATCTTCGCCATGAGCTGTTCATACTGGGCGATCTTGGCTTCCTCATTCGGCTTCGGCCAGTTACTGACCTTAATCGTAACCTGTTTGCCGGCTGCTGCATTTCCGCTCCCGCCTGTTTTCCCTTCATTGGAGCCGCCGCAGCCGGCCAGTCCGGCAGTAAGCAGCAGTGTGAGCGCCAGTGTTGCGGTTAGTTTCTTGGTGTGTGCCATTCTCAATGTAATTCCCCCTAGAATTATTCTTATAGCAATTCTGCATTTTGTAAAGCGCTTTCTTTAATTCTGAAATCATCTTACCATGCGCCCTTTAGAGCGCCCTACGGGGCAAAACTGTGAAATGGTTTGTGATCGGGTGACATTAACCTTTGATGCTGCCGCCGAAGGCTTGCCCGTTCATAATGTACCTTTGGAAAAAAATAAACAGCAGAATCGGCGGCAGGATGGCAAACGTCAGGGCAATAAACTGAATGTCCTGCGGTAATGTCGCTTTCAAATTATAGATGGCCACAATGACCGACCAGGTCGATTTATCCTTCAGTACCATGAAGGGCCAGAAGAAATCCTGCCATACACTATTCATCGTAAGGATCGTAATCGTAGCCATGACCGGGCCGCTGAGCGGAAGGATCACCCGGATAAAGATGCCGATGGTGCTCGCCCCGTCTATCTTGGCCGCTTCCAGCAGTGCCTGTGGAATAGAGTCGAAGAAGTTCTTGAAGATCAGAATCACCACCGGATTCACAGCAGCCATGAACCACATCGGCCAGAAGGTATTGGTCAGATTCACATGCAGCAGCGGAAAATCAATCAGGTTCTTGAACAGCGGCACCATTCCCACCGTATTCGGAACCATCATCGTCCATACAATCAGCACGAACAAGAGCGCGCTCCCGCGCGGCTTCAGCTTGGAGAAGAAATATCCGGCCAGCCCGTTAAAGGTAAGACAGAACAGTACAGAACCGGCAGCCAGGTAAGCGGTATTCAGATAGTAACTGAGAAAATTGAACTCCTGCCAGGTCTCCCACAGCTTGCTGATACTAAAGGTGCGGGGAATCAAGGTAGGCGGAATCGCATAGAACTCCTTAATGTCCTTCAGGCTTGAGACCATAATCCAGACGGGAGGCAGGATACAGACGGCGGCGAGCGCAAGCATCAGAAGGAACAAGCTCCAGTAGAGCAGGCGCACCAAGGGTGATCTGTATTCAATATTGCCGATAATGCCGTAAGCTTCATTTGTTTTCATGGCTTCTACTCCCTGTTCAATTTCTTATCCAGCCTGAAATAAATAACGGTAAGCACCATCAGGATAAGAAAAGTAATAACCCCCAGCGCCATGGAATGGCCTGCTTCAAAACTCCGGAACGCATAATAATAGCTTTGGAGCATCAACGTCATTGAGGCATTATTCGGTCCGCCCTCGGTCATGACCAGCGGTTCATTGAAGATCTGAAATACCCCGCTGATCTGCAGAATCATCATCAGTCCGATCATGCTGGAGATTTGCGGAAGGGTAATGCTTCTGAAGCGCCGCCATACATTGGCCCCGTCGATCGAAGCTGCTTCATACAGATCATGATTGATGCTCTGAAGGCTTGCCAGATAGAGCAGCACCGTCCCACCGAAATTCCGCCAGGTGATTGTGAATATAATCAGCATAATGGTCATCTTCGGGTCCTGGAGCCACTGCTGTACCGGGAAGCCCAAGGCACTGAGCATACTATTCAGCAGACCGCCTTCTCCGGGCTCAAACAGGAACATCCATAACATTGAAGCGGCAATACCGGGAACCATACTTGGAAAAAAGACGGAAAAACGGAAAAATGACTTCCCGTGTCTGAGTTCATTAATCACAACAGCGACTACAATCGGGACGGCAAAGCCGATCAGCAGCGACCAGATCACATACATAAATGAATTGGTCAGCGTCTGCTGAAATGCCGAATTCTGAATCACATCCTTGTAGTTCTGCAGTCCGGCAAAGCTTACAGCATTATACCCCTCGGTGTTGAAGAAAGAGAGCACAATCCCTTTGACGAGCGGTTGCCAGGAAAAAAAGAAAAAGACAAACACTGTTGGCACTATCAGTATCCAGGATGACCAATCTCTGAGCAGACGCCGCACAGGATTCCCGTTCTTCTTCTTAGCCAATAAAGGCTGTGGATCAGTGATTCTTCCAATCATACTCCTGTCCTTCCTTCCTCCCGAAGCTATTGATTCACTCGGGTCAGGCGTTGTATCGGTGTTATACCTAAATGATAGCGTTTCCTCACGGAACCTGAAATCCGGTAACCCTGCGAAAGCGTTTGTAAAGCTACGTATTACTCAGGCTTCAGACAGCCCGGAGCTGATGCACAGCACAGCCGCTTCCGCGCGGAAGGCCTCGCTAGCCGGATTGGGCTGCTCCTCCAGAATGCGGAGAACCGACTGCGGCTCTACACCCGGCTGCGGCACCCGGGAAGGTGAGACCTCGGTCCAGTCCAGTTCGCCCCTCAGCCTGTAGGTTAGCCCGTACAGATAATAACCTGCACTTAATCCGTCAGCGGATGGGCTTATCCCCTCCTGCCATGAGCAGACTTCAAGGGGATGCCGCTTGTCCGGCAATACCCCGGACGCAAGGGTGATGCGCTTGTGTATGATCACTTGCTTGTTCTGTTCCCATGCCTGCTGATCCAGGCTCTCCAGCTCCAGCCGGTATTCCATGCCTTGCTCTCCATACAGTGTCCAAGCTACCGGACTGCCTGCGGGTACTAACTTCGGTGCCTCCAGAAAAACCGGCTGATGGGCCGGACTGAACCGTTCAGCCTGTTCCCATTCCCCTGCAGCCGGACTGCGTCTGCGGTAATGCACCGTCCCGGTGAAGTCAAGCTCCTGATCCTGCAGCAGAGCCTTCAGGCATAGGGCTGCTTGTTCGTAAAGATCCGTACAGTTGTTATGGCCGAAACGGTAGCCAATCTCATGACGCAGCGGAATGCCATAGCTTCGGACCTGTGCGGCAAAAGCAAAGCTGAACCGGCTCAGAGTGAAGGCATCATGTGTCCCTTGGTTGATCAGCAGCTTCGTACCGCCCGCCTTCAGCCCCGACAGGAAGAACTCGGATTCCAGTCCGGCAGTTTCCTTCAGACGGCCGGGGTCACTTTCGCCTGTAAGTGTCCACAGAAGAGTCTCAATTGCGGTACTGCCGGTCTCCGGATGCCTCCAGTTATCCTTCCAGATATCGCGGTAACCGGTGTCCACCTCTGCTACATGCCAGATCAGCGGGCAGGCGCCTTCCGCATACTCACGGGTAAGTCCGTTAAGAATCAGCGGCGGTGCATAGCATAGTGTGTAACGTACCCGGTAAGGCAGCCGGTGCGGGTTGCCTCCGGCCAGCAGCGCTGTCAATCCGCCGCGCGAACCTCCTACTGCCACTACCTGGTCTGCATCACCGCCATAGTGGTCCCGGGCTCTGGCAATTGCCGCCCCGATCCCTCCATAGATTGAGCCTTGCAGGGAACGGCTTCCGATGTAGCCTCCCCCGTTCCAGAGAATGCCAACCACTCCCTGGCCCGTGCTGGCCAGCGTCTTGCCTATGATCTCCAGAAAGGAAGGTCCCACGGTACTGAAGGTGTTCTCATTGGCGTCGTAATAACCATTGAACAGCAGCGGATACCTCTTGGCGTTCGCCCGATTCCAATAAGGCGGGAGAAGATAGGAAGCCAGGCTATGGCGGTTCTCCGAAACCAGCAGACTGTTGCTGATCAGCTGGAATACAGGTGCATCATCTACCAGCGCCCCTTCTTCTCTGGATTCATTAATGAAGACCACAGGATATCCGAAGGTCTTGAGCATACGGTCACTCAAGGATACCGCAACCAAATCATCGACTGCATAGAGACTGTAGCGGTCCCCGATGTAGTGCTCGAATTGGGGAGTTTTCAGTGTTTTCTCCGCTTCACCTTCCCCAAACAGCTCATAATCTTCAGTGTTATATACATAAGGGCTGTCCGCGTCGCTGTTATATAGCCTTACATGCTCGGAAATAACCTGCTCCCCCGCTTCGTCCATCCGCAGCTTTCCAATGCCGTCTGTTCCTCCATAGCGGAACCTGCCTCCTCCCTCTGCTGAATGGTTATCCCAGTGCGATACGACTGGAAACATATTGGTAAGCAGCGGGCTGACAAGTACGAACACGCCTTCTGCTGTATTGCTGTTCCCTGCTGATTCAGCTTCAACTTCAACGGTATCTTCATACAGGGTGGACCACTTTGCGTTAAGGTAGGTCACCTCGCCGCTGCGCTGACAGGCCAGCTTCAGAATGGAGTGATGCCGTCTTAAATACTCCGCCACTGCCCGGCTTACCGGAATGGTGACGGGCTCATGCCCGCCGGCTTGAACGTACCGGCTTAGCGGTACGAATGGCCCTGGTACAAAACACAATGGTTTACTCATGATTCTCCTGTCCTCCATCCGGTTTGCTTGTGCCCTGGGCACTCAGGAACGATTTGAATTGAATATCCGGCAGGTCATCGGAGATGCTGTGATTCTCCCCTGCCAGGAATCCTCCCGCCTGCTTCGGCGTACAGGTCACCGTCACCGTTCTTGCCTCACCCGGGAACAAGGTCAGGAACTGCTCGTCTGCTTCCAGCCAGTAGCGGTTCCCCTCCTCTTCAGCATGTACATGCAGCAACGCTTCACTGCCTGTATTAGCTACCGTGAAGCTGGCTTGCAGATTCGGCTCTCCAGTAACAGCGGGCAGCCATCTATTCTCCTGGCGTACCTGAAGATTGCCGCCTGTAAGCGTTAACGCTGATGCGTACAGATGCTGCCTGGCGGTAGAGAATACATATACATTCTGCTGCGGTTCTTCTTCACAGTTCACGAAGGACAATCTGACGAAATATAACCGGTGCTCCTGCTCAGGTACTGTGAAATTCAGGCTCCCGGCGCAGACTGCCCGGTCTCTGTCTCCTCGGGTTACGAATCGTTGCCGTTGCAGGCTCCGGCCCGCTGCATCCAGGACCTCCGCATCCGCTTCAAACCTGTCCCCTTCCCAGCCATGTACATATACATCTCCATGGAAACCGGTACCGGGTGTAAGCAGCAGACTCCGGTAGTCCAGCGATACATGCAGTGGACGGAAGGCCTGCTTCATCCAGTGGTAGGCCATCTTCGGTTCACCATAATAATCGACCAGATTGGTACAGGACACGTTCGGCCAGGGTTCGTTGAGCTGCCAGACAATACTTCCGCTGTTCCGGAACTTGCGCCGCCGGTTGGCCTCCAGCACGAAGCGGATGCCCTCCGCCTGAATCCACTGGCTGCAGGCGGAGAATTGTGCCAGATCCGTCAGGCTGCCGAATATTTCTTCATCCCGGCTCAGCGTATCCCACCACTCCCCGTGATGTCTCCAGACTGCACTATTCTCCATGGAGACCGGCTGGCGGCTGTCTGCCCCCAGGAATTTCTCCAGACTCTTGAGTGAGCTCAGCCCGTCTGCCCCGAATTCACTGTGCAGCAGATTGTCGTTGCTGCCGTATAACTCGTAGTGATACGGGTTACCCATGTACTTCCAGTGACCATGAACATCATGTCCCTGGCCCTTAGTCTCGGTAATATACTCCACCGGACCCGAAGCCGAGGTTGGAAGGAACAGCCGCTGCGGATCATACTGCTCGACCAGTTCCTTCAGCATCGCCAGATTGGAATCGCTTAAGTCCGAAGGCTTATTCGGCTCGCTCATTAACTCATTGCCGCCGCTCCATATCGTCATGGCGACATGATTGCGCTTCGCCTTGAGTGCTGAGCGGGCGGACTGGTGCAGCAGCTCAAGGAACTCCGGCTGCTTGGAAGGGATATTGTCAATCCCCGAGCTCGACTGGATGAATTCCTGCCAGACCATAATGCCATTCGCATCGCATAGATCGTAGAAGACCTGCTTCTCAATGATCCCGCCGCCCCATACCCGGACAAGATTAACATGAGCCGCTTTCATTAGACGGACCATCAGCTGATACTGTTCAACGGATACATTTCCGTAGAGATGGTCCAGAGGGGTCATATTCACCCCTTTCATGTAGATCCTGCGGCCGTTGATGACCACCGTGTAGGGCAGAGCATTGTCAGGACTGTCAACGTTGCGGATATAATCAAGCTTGCGGATTCCGGTTCTTATAACCCGCGTATCCAGCTCCTCCCCGGCTTCATCCAGCAGCTTCAGTTCAAGGCTGTAGAGCGGCTGCGCTCCGTAACCGTTCGGATACCATAGCTCCGGTTCAGGGATACTCAGCGTGGTCTTGAGCATCGCTCCAGCACAGACGGGATGCGTCTGCATCAGCAGCAGATTACCTCCGGGATCAGAGCAGGAGATATTCGCCGTCATTGTCCGGGCAGATTCAACTCCAGCCAAGGATGGGACGGCTGCCTGTATTTCAATCCTGCCAGTCACCTGACTGCTGCCGTCCTCTTCAAACTCAGCATCGGTTGTGATGGACATTTCGCCCCACGAGTAATCCTCATGTATCCTTAGCAACACATCATCCCAGATTCCAACGTTAACCAGCCGGGTAGAGAAATCCCACTTATAATTGAAACGGCTCTTCTGCGTGAAGGTGGCCGAGGTTTTGCCGATTTGCCCCATTTCATCGGGCGCCTGCTTCAGAAGCACGGAAATTTCAAGGTTCTCTTGAACGGAGAGCAGCTCTGTGACATCGAACACAGCCGGCTCAAACATTCCCGTATGCTCCCCAAGCAGGATATGATCAGCGTATACCGCTGCTTCATAATCGAGTCCCTGGAAGACCAGCTCCACTCTGGCCCCCTTCAACTCTGGTTGCTGCAAGGTCATACGGTACACCCACCAGCGATTCTCTACCCATTCGCAGCTCAAGCTGTTCAAGTCTTCATAGGGATTGGCAATCAAGCCCTGTCTGTAGAGATCGTAATGAACTCCCCCCGGCACCGTTGCCGGCATCCAGCCGGTAACCCCCATTAATTCCTGGCCAAGCTCCATACTTGTACCCTTCAGCGGCACCCAAGGCCAGTATCCTTTGACTTCCCAGTTCATTTCATTCAGCAGAATTTCCTTCATAGCTTCTCCCGTCCCCCCAAACCCTGATAATGTGGCGCTGTGTATAACCAAGAACGGCTCTGGCGCCAGCCCGTTAATGCGCTTACAATCCACAATACTCACCGTTTCATTACCAATGATAGCACCGGGTTCCCGAATCCGAAGGCCCCCAAATCTGTGAAATCGTTTGTGAATCTGCTCAATTGCAGATAAACCTATAACTTCTTACCTTCACACAAAAAATGCTCCCAAACTGCATGGGAGCATTTCTCTTATATGCGTTAATTATGAAGTCACTCAGTTAACCGACTTATCATACTGCAGGTAGACGACATGCGTCTGCAGGTATTCGTTCAAGCCGTGTTTGCCGTCAGCCCCGCCGATGCCCGATTTTCTCCAGCCTGCATGGAAGCCCTGCATCGCTTCGAAATTCTCGCGGTTGATATACGTCTCCCCGTATTTCAGCCGCTTGATGACTTTCATGGCAACATTCAGATTCTGCGTATATAGCGATGAGGTTAAGCCGAACTCACTGTCATTCGCGAGGGCAATCGCCTCATCCAGGGTAGAGAATGAAATGACGGGGATGACCGGACCGAAAATCTCTTCCTGCACAATCTCCATCTCATTCGTAGCATCTGTGATCACTGTCGGCTCGAAGAAGCTGCCGGTTCCTTCTACCTTTTTACCGCCCAGGGCAATCTTGGCTCCTTCCTGAACGGCCCGGTCCACCTTCTGCTGTACCGAATCCTGCGCGGCCTTGTTGATGAGCGGTCCCATCTGGATGTCCGTGTCCTTAAGCGGGTCTCCGTACTTCACGGCCTTCATCGCTTCAACCAGCCGAGTGGTGAACTCCTCCTTGATATCTTCATGGACATAGACACGCTCCGCACAGTTGCAGACCTGACCTGTATTAATGACCCGGGAAGCCACAATCGCCTGAACAGCCAGCTCCAGGTCGGCATCCTTCATGACGATAGCAGGCGCTTTGCCGCCCAGCTCCAAGCTGACCTTGATGATATTCTCAGCCGCCGCCTCCATAACCTTCTGCCCTGCCGGTACGCTGCCTGTAAGACTAACCATGCCTACCTTGGCATTACTGGACAGCTCGTTGCCCACTTCCGCACCTCTGCCAGTAATAAGGTTGAATACCCCCTTAGGCAATCCGGCCTGATCCACGATCCGGCTGAACGCCATGGCATTGTTTGGAGATTCCGCGCTGGGCTTCACGACAATCGTGTTGCCGGTAATGAGCGCCGGGGCCATTTTCCTCGCGATCAGAAAGAACGGGAAGTTCCAGGGCAGAATGCCCGTGGTGACGCCTATCGCTCTTTTGAATACAAAAATATGTTCATTATCACGGTCGCTCTGCACGATCTCCCCCTCATAACGCCGTGCCCACTCCGCCATATAATCCAAATAATCCGCAGTGAAATGAACCTCTACGGTGGATAATTCCAGGGTCTTGCCGACTTCCTCCGAGATCAGCCTGGCGATGCTGTCCGCCTCTGCCCGAATGCCGTCAGCAATCGCATGCAAATACTTGCCGCGCTCTACCGCCGGAGTCTCCTCCCACGCTGCCTGGGCCTGCTCCGCTGCATCAATGGCACGTATAACATCATTTCTGGTTGCCTTAGGAACCTGTGAGATGACTTCATCGGTTGCCGGATTGGTCACTTCCATCCACTCTTTGCCTTCGGATTCCGTAAATTGGCCGTTGATATACATCAAATGCTTGGTCACTGTTCATCCCCCTCAAGGTAGATTATCCCATTGTAGATTATTCCATTTCTCCAATTACCCACCCATAGTGTAAACGCTATCAATATTTATTGTCAATAAGTTTCACATTTTTTATTTGTTTTTGTGTTGTTTTTCATTGACTTGTTGAGTTAAGCTGTGAGTATAAGTTTTCATTGATGGGAGGGATGGGAGTGCGAGTCAGTATTTTTTCCACTTGTCTGGTAGATCTTATGGCTCCGAACGCCGGTATTGCCATGGTGGAGGTGCTAGAGCGGCTCGGGTGCGAGATTGATTACCCCGCTTCACAGGTCTGCTGCGGCCAGCCTACGTACAACAGCGGTTACTTGCAGGAATCTAAGCTTGCTATGCAGAACATGATGCTTGCCTTCGAGGCTTCGGATTATGTTGTAGGTCCGTCCGGTTCCTGCATCGCTATGTTTCATGAATATCCGAAGATCTTCAGTGGTGACCCGGATTGGGAATTGAAAGCGGTTGCGCTAAAAGAAAAATCGTATGAACTCACCCAGTTCATTGTAAAAGTGCTGGGTGTCACTGATGTCGGTGCCACGCTCGAAGGTACGGCCACCTACCACCGCTCCTGCCATATGACGAGGCTGCTGGGTGAGAAGGAGACTCCCTTCCAGCTGCTGGAGCAGGTGAAGGGACTGAAGCTTGAGCCGCTTAAGAACAGCGACAACTGCTGCGGATTCGGCGGAACTTTTGCAGTGAAGATGCCTGAAATCTCCGGGCAGATGGCCGATGAGAAATGCGGCTGTGTGCTGGATACCGGAGCGGATATCCTGATCAGTGCAGATATGGGCTGCCTGATGAACATCGGCGGGCGTCTGTCCCGCAAGGGTGAGCCGGTACGGGTGATGCATATTGCAGAGGTGCTGAACCAGCATACGCAAAGGGGGGAACTGACTTGAGCCTGCAAACGGATTCACGTAACTTCAGCGAGCGGACCTCGGAAGGCCTTGGGGATTCCTTCATGCGCAGTGCCGTGGGGGCGGCACAGGACAGCCTTAAGACTAGGCGGCTGTCCGCGGCTACCGCATTAGGAAATTGGGAGAAGTGGCGGTCGGTGGGCCAGCTTATCCGTCAGCATACGCTGGCGAACCTGGATTTTTATCTGGAGCAGCTTGCGGATAATATTGAGCGGCAAGGCGGACATATCTATTTTGCCGCAACCAAGGAAGAGGCCAGCAGTTATATACGGGATGTTATTGTACGCAAGCAGGCGACGCGAATCGTCAAATCCAAGTCCATGGTTACTGAGGAGATTGAACTGAACCGTGTGCTGCTTGAAGCCGGTTGCGAGCTGATTGAGACCGATCTGGGAGAGTACATTCTGCAGATGGATGACTGGGACCCTCCCTCCCATATCGTAGCCCCTGCACTGCATAAAGACCGGGAGCAGATCAGACGCGTCTTCGCAGAGAAGCTCGGATATACCGGCGACGAGACGCCGGAGAAGCTGGCCGGGTTCGCCCGCACCGTCCTGCGCCAGAAGTTCCTGGATGCGGAGGTCGGGATTACGGGCTGTAATTTCGCCATCGCCAATCTGGGCGCAATTAATCTCGTCACGAATGAAGGGAACGGAGATCTCACCGCTGCGATCCCCAAGACGCATATCGCAGTTATGGGCATGGAGCGCATTGTACCCACACTTGAAGAAATGGAGATTCTGGATAATCTGCTCTGCCGCAGTGCTGTCGGCCAGAAGCTGACCAGCTATATCACGGTCATGGGTCCCTCAGCGGCGGGTGAGACCGACGGACCGGAGGAATTCCATCTGGTGGTCGTTGATAACGGCCGTTCCGATATTCTGGGGAGTGAATTCAACGAAGCCTTACAATGTATCCGCTGCGGTGCCTGCCTGAATGTCTGTCCGGTCTACCGCCATATCGGCGGCCATGCTTACGGTTCCATCTATCCGGGTCCAATTGGGGCAGTCATAACCCCGCTGCTTGGCGGTTATGACGATTATAAGGAGCTTCCGTATGCGTCCAGTCTCTGCGGGGCGTGTACCGATGTCTGCCCAGTAAAAATCCCGCTGCATGAGCAGCTCATTATGCACCGTCAGAACATAGTGAAGCAGAAGAGAACCGGCGCTGCTGACCGATTCCAGATGAAGGCCGCCGCCAAGCTGCTCTCCTCCCCTGCCTTGTTCGGCAAAACCCTCAGACTCGCCCATTCTGCCAGCCGGATCATGAGCAAGCAAGGGCGCATTGTACGGGGACCGGCTATTATTCAGGGATGGATTCGTTCACGCGACCTGAAGCAGCCCGTCAAGCAGCAGGACAGCTTCAGGGCGTGGCTGGAGAAGCGCAAAGGAGGGGCAGAGCAATGACAGCATCCCCGAACACGAATACGAAGATGAATACGAATAAGGAGGCTTTTCTGAATACCATTGCCGCCAAGCTGGGCCGGGCACGGAAATCAGAGGTTCAGCGTCCTGCGATCCAGGAGTTCATTCCTGACAGCTACGGTCCGCTTACCCAGGAGGATCTTGTAGAGATGCTTAAGGAGCAATGCTTCTTCATCCACACTCAGGTGATTGAAACGACGCGGGAGCTGCTGCAGAGAACGTTATTTGATCTGTTAGAGGCAAATGGCGGCGGGGATGTGATGACTTCCGGTGATCCCCGGTTCAGGGAGTACGGGCTGGCCTTCCCGGATGCTGCCGTATGGGAGGAAGCGGCGGGACGGGCGGAGAATATCAGGCGTGCTGAATCGGCGAATACAGCCATTGTCTTCGCCGACTGCGCACTTGCGGAATCTGGAACGGTTGTGGTGGAGAGCCGCCCCGATCAGGGACGGTCGCTCCATTTCCTGCCCGCCCATTATATTGCGGTGATTGAACGTGAGAAGCTGGTGCTTCGCTCCACGGATGCCGCCGCAGCGTTTAACCGTAGAATTCAGGCGGGAGAACCGGTGGGTTCATCGATTAATTTCATCTCCGGTCCCTCCAATTCCGCAGATATTGAAATGAAGCTGGTGGTCGGGGTGCATGGACCGCTGAGGGCTACTTATGTGCTTATTTAGAACGAATTCCGTCCCTTAAGGACGGTATAGCAGCGATTCTACACGTAATCCGTGACGTCAAACTCTCTATCCTTGTAATAATATTTCCGGTCCTCCTCCGTGATCTCACGGACAATTCTGCACGGGCTGCCTACGGCGATCACATTATCGGGGATATCCTTGGTCACCACACTGCCTGCCCCGATGACTACGTTGTTCCCGATGGTTACGCCCGGATTCACAATGACATTGCCGCTGATCCACACATTGTTGCCGATGGTGATGGCAATCCCGTATTCATAGCCTGAATTCCGGGAATCGGGATGGATGGGATGGCCCGCTGTGTAAAGCGATACATTCGGAGCGAACATAACATTCTCGCCGATGACCACCTTGCCTACATCGAGAATCGTACAGTTGAAATTGGCATAGAAATTATTCCCTACAGTGATATTCGATCCATAATCGCAGCGGAAGGGAGTCTCAATATGCACAAGCTCCCCCGTCTTGCCCAAAAGCCTGCGGATCAGCCCGTCTCTCTCCTCATGAGCATCTGGAGAAAGTGAATTGAGCTGGTGAACCAGCAGCCTGGCGGCTGTCCGCTCTTCGGTTAATCCGTCCAGCCACGCTTTATAGGGCAATCCTGCGAGCATTCTATCTTTTTGATTCATTAGATTCATAGGTGATTCCTGCCTTCTCTTAGTGTTGTGTGTCCAAGGGGTAGGTCCAGAAGGCTTCCTGCCCGAAGCGGAGCTGAATATCCTCCGCCGTCAGCTCCTGGTTACCGACCAGCTCCGCCGCCTGGTATTGGGAACGGTGTGCCTGGATAGAAGCCATCTTCTTGTCCAAGTATGCGGTGACATCGACATGCACATCCGGGAGACCGATGTACTCCTCATGGCCAATGGCGAATGCCAAGCAGTGAACCACCGGCCGGTCAGCGGCAGGCAGGCGAAGGACTGCCCGGATGACCGCCGCTCCGGTGGCATCGTGATCAGGATGCACGCTGTAGCCGGGATAGAAAGTAATCACTAGGGACGGCGTCAGCTCCCGAAGCAGGGACAGCATCGTATCTTCCAGCAGGCGAGGGTCGTCGAACTCAATCATTTTATCGTGGAAGCCCAGCATTCTTAAATCCTGTATCCCAATAGCTTGGCAGGAAGCACGCAGCTCCTCCCTGCGGATCTCC
The DNA here is from genome assembly GCF_038005345.1 of Paenibacillus sp. FSL H8-0122. Classification (NCBI taxonomy): domain Bacteria; kingdom Bacillati; phylum Bacillota; class Bacilli; order Caryophanales; family Paenibacillaceae; genus Paenibacillus; species Paenibacillus sp. FSL H8-0122. Next base: position 2,955,482 of record NZ_JBBOTB010000001.1, read on the forward strand.
GGCAGTGTCACCCGGTTGGCGAACGGCGGAATCCCCATATTGCGCCCCATCTCGCCTAGCGTCAGGCAGGCATAGGTTACTTCTGCGCCTTGCTCAATATACTTCGCAATAGTGCCAGCCGCTCCAAAAGCCTCATCGTCAGGATGCGGAAACACCACCAGTATGCGCTTATGTTCTGTAGTCTGTGTATCGTTCATAGGTTCATCCCTCCCGGTGACATTATAGCTTAGCGAAATACTCGATAACAACCTCACGGAAAATCAGGCCCGCCTGTGAAATATAGCGGTTCTTATGCCATAACAAGGCGATTTCCCTAACCAGCCTGTGGTCCTCCAGCGGAATCAGACGGATATGATCGTGCGTATTCCTCGCCGTACCCGGTATGAAGGCCAAGCCGATCCCGGCTTCCACCAAATCAATTAAGCGGGCCGGTTCGTCTCCCTCATACACATAGCGTGGCATGAAGCCTGAAGCTTGGCATACGGAATCCACCAGATCACGAATCCCGTAGCCTTGTTTGACACCGACAAACCACTCATTCTTAAGCTCTATCAAGGCGAGGCTCTTGCGGTTTGCCAGAGGGTGAGCGGCTGGAACGGCAAGGTAAATGTGATCGTTACAGACCACCTGACATTCAATATCCTCCCCTCTTACCGGAGGAGAGGACAAGCAGAAATCAACTTCTCCTCTCTGTAGAAGAGTAATCATCTCCTGCATAGGCAGCATTTGCACGTGAAAATGGATGTCCGGCTGCTTGAGGCGAAACGCCCGGAGGATAGCAGGCAATGTGCTTGCGGTGGTTACCGCTAATTCAAGGGTGCCGGACTCCAGGCTGAACAGGTCCTTAAGCTCCTGCTTCCCCTGCTCCAATTCAAACAGCGCCTTCTCTGCACGCTGAAGAAATCTGCGTCCCGGCTCGTTTAACCGCAGCTTCCTCCCGCTCCGGTCGAACAATGAAACTCCGAGATCCTCCTCCAGCCGTTGAATGGTCTTGCTCAGGGAGGATTGGGTAACATGCAGCTTGTGTGCGGCCTCGGTCATATGCTCCAGGCGGGCAACCGCGATAAAATACTGCAATTGAAGAAGCTCCATATCCCGCCTCCATTCATTCCTTCAAGTCTATGAAATCATAACATGAAATGCGTTGGAGTAAATAACTCTTATCCTGTACGATAACTGTACAGTACTTGAGGGGGAATAACAATGAATGCACGCAGCTGGTGGTTAATGATATCCGTTGGGCTGGGAATGATGCTTAACCCGCTTAACTCTTCGATGGTGGCTGTGGCGATTCCCAGGCTGCAGCAAGCATTCAAGCTTGAGTTCACCGTTGTCTCCTGGATTATTTTTTCATTCTATATTGGCAGCGCTATTGCTCAGCCTGTCATGGGCAGAGCCAGCGACATCTTCGGCCGCAGGAGGATTTTCCTGGCCGGACTGGTGATCGTCTTTGCAGCCTCCCTGCTCGCGCCTTGGTCTCCGGGCTTCGGGGGACTCATCGTTCTGCGGATTGTCCAAGCGATCGGAACCAGTATGGTGGTGGCTGTGGGGATGGCGATCATCCGGGTGAATATTACAGACAAGCAGGCTTCCGCTCTGTCCGTGTTGTCCATGTTTACATCGGGAGCGGCAGCGGCAGGACCGTTCATCGGCGGGGTCTTGATCCATGTGTGGGGCTGGTCTTCCATCTTCTACATCAACCTGCCGTTCGTAACGGCGAGCTTCCTGTTAGCCTGGAGGACCATCCCGCAAGACAAGCCGTCCACAGCCGCATTACCCAAGCCGTCCCTGCGGCAATGGATGAACCGGATAGATGTGCCAGGCATTCTGCTGTTCGCCACGGGGCTGGTGGCTGTGCTTGCGCAATTGCTGTCCGCCAAGTCCTCCGGTCATGTCTCCCTATTCAATGTAATCATCGGCCTGTCCGGGCTCATCCTGCTTGCGGTCTTCGTAAGACATGAGTTAAGAGCAGCGATGCCCTTCATTCCTCTGCGTACCTTCGCCAGGTATCCGGGGCTGATCCGGGTCAATATTGAATTTATGCTGGTTAATCTGTTATTCTATTCCGTCTTCTTCGGTCTTCCTTCTTATTTGCAGCTCGTTCGTCAGGTCAGTGAATTCCACACGGGGCTACTGATGTTAAGCCTGGGTCTATGCTCGCTCGCCGTTTCTCCATTCGCCGGAAGATGGATCAACGCCTCAGGTCCCCGGCCTGCTCAGGCAGTCTCAGCCATCCTTATGACCGTCGGGTCGGTGTGGATCGTGATGCTGAATCCGGCATCGCCTGTAATGGGCATTATACTGGCCCTGGCTGCCTTTGGAATCAGCAACGGACTGAACAATGTCGCCATGCAAGCGGCCTTGTTCAACAACTCGCCGAAAGAGATCATCGGGGTAGCCTCCGGCTTATTCAGTACGTCCAGATACTTCGGGACGATCCTGTCCTCCCTGCTGATTGGAATCATCATGGGCGACCGGTTCAGCTTCAGCGGATTCCGCTTTCTGGGGATCGTCCTTACCGGAATTGCCCTGTGCCTGGTGTTCATGTCCCGGCGGCGATCACTAACCAAAGGCTCCCATCACAGTCTTGATGACCGCTAGGGAGCCTCTGGAAGACGGATCTGAACTCTCATTATTACTAACGATCCCTGCAATCCGGTAAACGGTCCATTCTCCATAAAGCGGGTCAGCAGAGTGTGAAGCTCTCATATTCTGTTCTGATATGTATTCATTCTGGTTCCCTACCCCTCAACCACATCGGCCCGCAGGTCCGTGGCAATCTCAAGAATCACAGGCACAATCGCCTCCATGGACAAGGCCACGTACAGATCGCCCATATACAGCCGGAACGGGTACTCCGCGCCCTCATGACTCCACATGAAAAAATCCCCCTCGATCGACATCGTACTCTCCGCACCCTGTACAGTGTAGACCTGTGAATAGCTGAAGCCGGATTTATCGGCAAAGTATTGCTTGCATTGCTCTAGGGTTAGCGCCTGCTCTGCATTCTCTTCCTGCATGGAACGGGTAATTCGTAAACGCTGGCTCATTGGTGATCCTCCACAATGTTAATATTTAAGCTAATAAATTGAACTATTGATTTTCAGGTTTTAGGATTAGCCGTGACTCCAGAGAAGTTTTGGACCTCCGGCCGCTGTTGTCTGCAGATTTCTTAATTCATCCCGTTTTTAACGGTTGAAATCCGCAGACAAAGGCGGACGCTACCGCTCCTCCAGTTCCAAAATTCCCCTCCGCCACTTTTCCTTTAACTTAATTTTTTTGTTCAATCTATATAATAATTCGTGTGTTAACTCCGTTAACTAATATCGGCCGGGTTGATAATCGCGAGAATCTGGTGGTCCTTCCACACCCCGCGGATCTTCACGTTCAGCCGGGCAATGCCTTCCTTGTGGAAGCCTGCATGCTCCAGCACACGGATGGAGCCGGGATTATCCGGTGAGGCTTCCCCAGTAATCCGGTGGAACTTCAGCTCCTCGAAGGCATAGCGCACGACCTGCTGCACCGCCTCCGTCATATAGCCTTTACCGTTATAGTCCTTGTCCAGACTGTACCCGATCATACAGCTCTGCAGCGGTCCCCGCACCACAAAAGACAGACTGACAGTACCGATGATCCGGCGGTCTGCCTTATGAATCACCACAAAGTCATATCTCTCGTCCGCTGCCCTGTACTCTTCATACTGCGTAAGCTTGTCGAGCTGGTAGTCTTCCGTATAGAAATCGTCGCTAATATCAGGCGAATGCTCTTCAAAAAACTCGCGGTTACGCAAATACATCCCCGTCAGCTCCGTGGCATCTCCCGCCTCGGGGAACCGGATGTATACCCGTTGTTCTGTCATCTGTATATCTCCAATCCGGTCTATAGTATACATTATAATTGTTCACTTACAGCACAATGCCGCTTCCTCCGGCTGTTCCTTGCATTCAGGGAACCGGTAGGTCCAGAAGCGTTCCATACCGTACTTGCCGCAGATTACTGGATCAGTTGGCAGAAGGCTACCAAGCACTTTATCCTCCTGGAACTGGGTGCGGTGCGCCAGAATGGAGTTGATTTTGACAGTGATAAAAGGCGTGACATCGATGACTACATCGGCTGCTCCAATCCGCTGCTGATGGTTATTCGAGAAAGCCACACTATGTACAACCGGACGTTCCGCTGCGGGCAGCCGGGCCATTGTACGGATCACCGCAGCACCCGTGGCATCATGATCCGGGTGCACGCTATATCCGGGGTAGAACGTAATAACCAGCGACGGGGTAAGCTCCTTCACGAGCGATTCCATCCGCTGATCCAGAAGCGCCGGGTCTTCGAACTCAATCATTTTGTCATGGAAGCCCAGCATCCTCAGGTCTTGAATTCCAATGGCCTTACAGGAAGCTTCGAGCTCCGCTTGGCGGATGGCTGGCAGAGTGATACGGTTCGCGATCAGCGGAACGCCCATGTTCCGGCCCATCTCTCCCAGTGTCAGACAGGCATAGGTCACCTCTGCACCTGCTGCGATATACATCGCCAGCGTCCCGGATACGAAGTAGGCTTCATCGTCAGGATGGGGAAGTACCACCAGGATTCTTGCATGGTCCATAGATTTATTATTCATGTCTGCTTAATCCTCCAGTATCATTAAAAAGGGCTCCGGCTAAGCTGCAACGCCACGATCAGCTTGCCCATACTGTCATGTCCGGCCAGAATCAGCCGCTCATTATCCTGCTCATCCACATGGGTCAGGCCTTCTGCATAGATCCAGCCCTTCTCTGTCTTTAAGCCCACCCGGTAGGGTCCTGTCCCTGAGATGGAGCCGTTCGTGTAACGGATCTCGGCATTGCTGATGAACACCGAGCCCGGAGCACGGGAGCTGTCGAAATGGCTGGCATAGGCTCCGTTTGTAAGTTCAAGATGGATATATAGATCCTCAGAGACGAAATCGTCGATCCGAGTCTGAATAGCTTGGGGTTGAATGAGCTGCATAATGTCCTCCTAGAGTGTAAAAGAATAGCTGGTTCCAGTTCATTCATTATACATGAAATCACTGAAGCTCAAAACTGGAACAGTTACACCTGCTAACCTGTCCAAGCAACAGAAAAAGAGCCTGCATAAGGAATTCTGTGAATTCCTTGTGCAGGCCCGCTGACGGGAAGCCGCTTTTCCACGCTGAATTACAAATTAACTATAGAGAAGACCTTATCATTGATGAAATAGACATATTGGTTGCCGTACACTACATACCCGTCATAAACCTCGTCCGGGTCTCCCCAGGAGAGCAGAAGCTCTGTGATCGTCATGCCGCTGACCGCCCGCTCTTCACGGATGGCAGACCACATTTTATCGCTGATCTTGAAGGTGGTTTGCGGATTCTTGAAATATAAGATGTCTTCGACGTAATCACCATAATCACCCGCAGTTGGATCAATCTCCACCGGAATCTCCTGTCCGTTGGCCCGGCGGATGATCATTTCTAAATTCCCGTTTACAGGATTGGAGCGGAAATTGGCGATGGTTGCTTTCTCAAAGTTCTTGAACGGACTATCTGTAATCATGGCGTTCCGGGTCCACACTGTTAGTCCATTATAGTAATACTTCAGATAATCGATATTCTCACTATAATACATGGTATTGTCCACAAAATCGTTCAAATCCAGGACCCATTCGGCTCCGGCTTCATTTTGCATCACAAAGTTCTGGTTGTTGTCATCAACGTACTGTACACTTTTCACCCAATGGCTTCCCGGGTGCCCATATAAATAAACCTTTTTGCCTAGCACAATGCCCATGGTACCTGGCAGCTTGCTGATGGCGTAGAGCATACTGTTGCTCTTATTTTTGCCATCCTCTGTGCTCCAGACGAACAACGCTATGGCGCTGGAGGCATATTTGCCGTCGATCGCTCCGAGCTTCAGCAGGGTTTTGAAGGCCACGTAGTTGGTGTTCTTATACAAGATGGAGTTATCCTTGTTCAGCTTGGTACTTCCTTTGCTGCCTGTGAGCGTTACGCCAGTAGCATCTGCCGCCACAGTGAAACCGGGAATCTGCCCGGCCAGCTTAACCGGTACATAGGCAGAGCCGTTCACAAGTACAGATTTAACTGGCGAAATAAGAAGGTTGCCTTCGACAAATGTAGCAATCTCCTTGTACGCCGGTGCGGCTGCGGCCGCTGCCTGTCCGGCGCCTCCCGGATAGACCAGTCCGAGCGCAAGCAGCAGAGTGGTGAGCAGTAATGCAAGTTTTTTCATAGATGTTCTAATTCCTTCCCCCGATGTAAGTTAGGTGTCCCGGCAAGGTGCCGGAATCTTCCAGATCAGTACATTCGACAAGAAGTTAATTATTTCCTCTATTTCGGAATACGGATCACAAACACCGTCGGTTCCCCTTCCCTGCTCTCCAGCAGCAGCGTGCCCTCCATCTTCTCCACATTCTTCTTGGCGATGGATAAGCCCAGTCCAGTTCCTCCGCTGGCCGTTGTCCGCGCCTCATCACCGCGAACAAACGGATCAAAGATTGTAGACCACAGCTCCTTCGGAATACCAACTCCATTGTCCGCAATTTCGATCCTGATCTGCGTGTCCTCGGGAATCACAGATACCCGGATGCGCGTCCCTTCGGGATTGTAGGCCAGCGCATTGCCGATCAGGTTGTTGATGACACTGGCGAACAGCTCGGGATCATAACGGGCATAGACCTCTTCTTCGGGCACCTGCAGGTGAAGCTCGAAGTCTTTTTGCTCAATCTCGCCGTAGGTGTCAGCAATAATCTCCCGCAGATGGTCGCCCAGTTCAAGGCGCTCTATGCGCAGAATGAAATCGGGTGAGTCCAGCTTAAGCAGATCCAGCATATGCGTAATGAGCTTGGTGACCTGCACGGACTTGGTGTAGATGTAATTCAAATATTTGGTCTGCCGCTCCGGGTCGGTCACGCGTCCTTCGATAAGGGCCTGCGCATACCCTTGGATGCTGGTAATCGGGGTCTTCAGGTCATGCGACAGATCGACCATCAGCCGCTGCTTGCTTTTCTCAGCCAGGCGCTTCTCCTCGGTGGTCTTCTCGATCACATCAGCCATATAGTTGAAGCTGTGGCCAATCCGCAGGAACTCCGTCTCCGCATAGAGGGCGATCCGGGTGTTGTAATGCCCTTCCATCATACGGTTCAAGCCTAGATTCAGCACCCGCAGCGGCTTCTTGATCCGTCTGGAGACCCAATAGCTGTAGACAAAAATCAGCAGCAGAATCAACCCGCTGACCAGGAATACATAAAAGAACACCGAATGATTCAGATAGGAGACCAGAAACTCGTTGTTAATGGAGATATTAATTACATCGCGGGGAATCTTAAGCAACATCCAGGCTGCCCCGCTGTCTTGCTCCGTAACACTCGTGATGGAATAGTAAAAGGGCTGGTCGCTGCGGTTCTCCAGTCCCAGATACAGCATGTCCTCTTCATAAGCTTGAATATCATCCTGCTTCTCACCAATGACCTGAATCACCCGCTTGCCGGAATCCAGCAGCTCCAGCCAGCCTCCGCTCTTCAGCAGACGCTCACTCTCCGGCCCCTGGCCCAGCTCCTCCCGGTACGTCCCGGCCTCCACGGACAGATTGGGATCTGGCGTCATCCGGTCCCGGATGACTTGGGCGATATCCTTTTGTACGAACAGGTAGACCACTAACACCAGCATCAGCAGCATGCAGTTGAACAGCAGGAAGTCGATGGTCAGCGACGTCTGCAGCGGGCGGTTATCTCTACTTTTCCACGGGTGCTTCAATTTTGTACCCCAATCCCCTGATCGTCTTCAGGTATTCCGGTCTCTTGGAATCTCGTTCGATCTTGTCGCGGATGTTGCTGATGTGCACCATAATGCTGTTGTCCTCGTAGACGTAGAAATCTTCCCAGACAGTCTCATATATCTTCTTGCGTGTAAACACACGGCCCGGCTGCTGCATCAGCAGCTCCAGGATTTTGTATTCGGTAGAAGTCAGAGCGACGGCCTCCCCGGCCACCTCAACCTGACAGGTGCTCCGGTCCAGTGTCAGCCTGCCGAGCACGATCTGCTCATTCGGCTTCTCCTCCTCCGCTGCCTTGGCATCGAACTGATGCACCCGCCGCAGCATGGCCCCGGCACGCGCCACAATCTCCAGCGGATTGAAAGGTTTAGCGATATAGTCGTCCGCTCCGAGCTCAAGCCCCAGGATTTTGTCATGATACTGGCTCTTGGCGGACAGGAACAGTACAGGGAAATGCTCGTGCTCCCGAATCCGCTTCAGCAGCTGCAGCCCGTCCATCCCCGGCATCATAATATCCAGTATCGCCAGGTCAATCTTGTTATTCTGCATCAGCTTCAAGGCTTCGATTCCGTTCTCTGCCGTCAAAATGTTATATTCCTTCTCCAGATACAGCTGCAGAAGCTCAACAATCTCCGATTCGTCATCGGCTATGAGAATGGTATACATGGTGAATCCCCCTCTATCTTGTCATGCAAGCCGCGCTCTTTGTAACTATAGCCTGCCATTCTTAATCCAGTCTAAACCAAATCTAAAGAAAAGATAAAGAATTATTACAACTGACATTATAACTCGAAGCCTGGTCGTCGCTGCGGTGAACATTTGGACTTCCGGCCGCTGTTGTGTTTGGATTTCCTGAATATAACCGCTTCTCGCGGTAGAAATCCAAACACAAAGGCGGTCGCATTCGCTCCTCCAGTTCCAAATTTCCCCTCCGCTTCTTTTTGCTTTTCGTAAAAAACAATAACCGAACAATACAAAAAGAACAGCTGTACAGCCAATAAATGGCTGAACCGACTGTTCTATTAGGGAGAGGATCACTTAAGCAACAATTATCGGTGAGGGTTACGCTTCACCTTACACCGTAGGTACGGTTCCCCCGTCAATCACGTACTCGGCACCCGTGATGGATGCTGCCCGGTCGGAAGCGAGGAAGGCTACCAGCTCGCCCACCTCCTCAGGAAAGCCGGGACGGCCGATGGGAATGCCGCCCAGCGCGTCCATTACCGACTGCAGCGCACTTTCCACACTGCCTGTCACCTCCGCAATATTATTCAAGAAGGCTTCGGCTGCTGTAGTTTGAATGAAGCCCGGGGCTACGCGGTTTACCCGGATACCCTGGGGAGAGAACTCCTTGGACAGGCTTTTGCTGTAATTGCTTAACGCAGCTTTGGCGGCTGCATAGGGGATGGTCGATTCGATCAGCGGCAGCACTCTTTGAATCGAAGAGATATGGATAATTACACCCTTGCCCTGCTTCAGCATCAGAGGAATCAGCCCCCGGTCCAGCCGGACGGCTGCCAGCAGGTTCAAGTTCAGCGCATCCATCCAGTGTTCATCGCTTGCGGCCAGGAATCCTCCGGCAGGGGTAGCGCTGCCTCCGATGTTATTCACTACAATATCGATGCTGCCGAAACGTTCGTTGACTGCCGTAATTACTTTCTCCACGCCTTCTTGCTTGGACAGATCTGCCTGGACGAACCATCCCGAATCTGCCAAATCTTCCGGGACGGTGCGGGCGGTTGTCATCACGGTAGCTCCAGCCGCCTTGAATCTGTTTACGATCGCTTCCCCCATTCCCTTGGTACCGCCTGTGACCAGAATTTTTTTACCTTCGTATTCTGTCATTGGGTTTGCATAAGCTATAGTCATTGCTGCAGCCTCATTTCATTTGAAATTCCTCAGTCCAGCTGGAAGTTCCAGCCGCTCAAGGTATATATGTATCTTAAGCTTGATTAAATTGTGCGTCTAATTTATTATTTTCATTAAATTCATTAGTAATATTAATATATAAAGGAGGCTGTCTGCATGGAGCTTACACAATTGGAGTACTTTCTGACCGTAGCCCGGCTTGAGCATATGACCTCTGCGTCCAAAGCGCTGCGAATTACGCAGCCTGCTCTGAGCCATGCGATTTCCAAACTGGAGAGTGAACTGGGGGTTCCTTTATTCGAGCGAAAGGGACGCAATGTCCAGCTTAACCGCTATGGGGTTATGTTCAGTTCGCGGGTCGAAGAAGCGCTGCGCAATATCGGGAATGGGGTGCGGGAGATTGAGGAGTCGTCCAATGCGGAGAGTGGAACCGTTCATCTGTCTTATCTGAATATTCTTGGCGTGGACCTGATCCCCTCGCTTATCAGAGATTATCAGTTAGACCATCCGAAGGTACGGTTTGATCTGTATCAGGGGAATCACGGGGATATCGACGAAGCGCTGGATAACGGGACCTCGGATATGCTGATTACGTCCAGAGAGACTACGGCGGAGAATAAGGAATGGATGGTGATTCGCAGATTACCGATTTATATTGTGGTCTCCAGTTCCCACCGGTTCGCCTCGCGTTCCTCACTGAGTCTGTTCGAGCTGTCGGGTGAGCCGTTTGTAGGACTGAAGACAAATTGCGGACTCAAGCACACCATCACCTCCCTCTTCCAAAATACTAATTTCGAGCTGGCCTCTACCTATTATGCTGAGGATCTGATTACTGTGGCAGGGTTCATCAAAGCCGGACTCGGCGTCTCCGTGCTTCCGCAGACGCTCGGACTGATGCTTGACGGTCTGGTCTGGATTCCCATCCAGGAACCGGGCTGGGAATGGGAGGTGGGCCTGCAATGGCGCCGGGACCATTATCTGTCCCCCGCAGCCAGAAGATTCATGGAGTATATTCGGGAGACTGCACCTAAATTGAAGTAGCTGATTGTATTTTCTGCAATAGAAAACGCATAGCTGACCGTAAATTGAGATTCTATTGTATTTCATACAGTAGAATGTTGGGTTTTGGGCGAAAAAGGGCCTTTTTTCAATATTCAATTGTACAGAATACAATAGATTCTATTTCAAAGCCTTTTTTACAGCATTCCATTGTACAAAATGCAGTTACTATCGTTCCGGCCTACAATTTATAGCGCGAAGCCTATGGATTCAGGCGAAATATCTAAAATAAAGAGCTGCCCCAAACCACCGCTTCACGGCTTTGGGACAGCTCTATTAGGTCATTTTAACGAATCAAAGTCTGAAGCTCTTCAATGGTTGCATGGTACTGTGGCTGGAAATCAGCAGAGTTCATATAATTCGCTATACTGGTCAGGAATTGTCTGCCTTCAGGGGTTCCGCTCACCTTAGCGGCATCCAGTGCACACAGCAGCAAGTTACCGTTGCGCACCCGGCACTCCGTGAGGAAACTTAGCTTATGATTACGCTCGAAATTATCGATCGTTTGTACGATGGGATTCCAGCTGCGGTCCGCCTCGTCCATGATAAGCGATTTGGAATGCTGGGCGATAGTCCACCACGGGTAGGTGGAATGGACTTCACTCGGGAAATCGCGCAATACCGGATGCCCGTTATCGATCAACAGGCCCATCGTACCAATTGGAACCGGCCGGTTCATGCTCTCCGAGATCGAACGGAACATCGGGTAGCACCAGAAATCCGTACAATAGTAGCCTTCGATTCCGTTCTGAACCGATTCCGGCTCCGGCATCAGCAGCACGTTACCGCCTTGCTCCAGCAGGGAGACTGCCTCCTCAGACAGCTCTGTGAACACATGGATGCCTTCAACTTCAAGCGGGTTATCACTCTGCTCAGGATATATCCACAAGTCGTAGCTCTTACGGATATCCGTTCCTTGGACCCGGAGCGCAAGCTCCGCACGGCTCATCCGGTCAACCGCCGGAAGCTCAACCGCCAGATCGCATATGTCAATGTAATGGGTTCCGGCAGGAATAAAGGCTCCGGCTGAGCCCGTTGTCCGAGCTCCCCCTTCTACCGCAAGCTCCCAGTGCAGCTCGATGGATTCCGGCATGCCGCTGCGGAAGCAGCTCAGCTCCACATGGGCCTCGAAGGTCTCACCTGCGCCGTAGTTATACTTGGGGAATCTTGCCAGCAGCACGGCATCATTACAGAAGGTTCGCCACTCTTCCGGGCTAATTAGCCCCTTGGAATCCATGAAGGCATCCAGAACACCTACCATCGCTGTGCCTTGGCCGCTAAAGTCCTGGAGATCCAGAAGCTGGAACCCCGCAAGCCGGCGGGAACGGAAGGCAGCCTCTAGCTCTTCCTTGTAGCAAGCGACAGCGAGCTGTCCCGAGCTTCTGAAATAGGCATCGGCCAGATGGCCAAGCCCCTTGCTCTCCAGCCGTTCGCGGAAGAGGATGAAATTCTCCGCTTTGAGCGGGCCCGTATATTTCTCAATCTCCGCGAAATTAGGAAACGTAGCATATTGTCCAATCTCATGCGAAATTACCGGAACCTGCGGTATCCATTCACCGGTTTCACCGCCAGCCTGCACGGTCTTGGCTTCGGTACCGTACTGGATCTGAATTTCACCGCCTGTTGCCGCAGCCTCACCCTCTCCATTCAGTAAATCCGGCGGAACAATCTGGTCGTCGTAATCCTTCATTGTACTTGGCAGCGAGGTCTGGACATGGCCGAGCGGAGCATCGCACATCGCATAGGAGCCTCTGAACAGCCGGTCGCGCGTGAAGCGCACACCGCTGAAGAAATCGTCATGCTCCAGCACCTCCGGCACCCATTGATGGTTATTGGAGCCTTGGGTGTATAACGGCCGGTCATCGAATGCCTTGTAGTCCTTCAGGAATGAATCAATCCGCTCCTTGCTGCCCCATAACTCATTGCCTAGCGACATCATGACGAAGGAAGGATGATTGCCGAACTCCCGCAGGATGGCATATCCTTCGCTGATCAGATAGTCCTGCTCCGCCTGATTATGCCCTTCATCTGTCTCTACTGTAATCGTGCCCCAGAACGGCAGCTCCGGCTGCATATAGATTCCGAGCAGATCCGCAGCGGTGAACGCAGCTTCCGGCGGGCAGCAGGTGTGGAAGCGGTAATGATTGATCCCATAAGACTTGGAGATCCCCAGAATTCGTACCCATTCCTCCACATCGGTCGGAGCATAACCAGTGAGTGGGAAGATCAGGCCGTCATGCTTGCCGCGCAGGAAGGTCTGCTCGCCGTTAATGGTGAACTTATCGCCTTCGGCCCGGAATGACTTGAGCCCAAAGATCACCTCCTGCCGGTCAACGGGAATTCCATCGCTGCCCTTGAGCACAAGGCTGACGGTATACAGATTGGGAGCGAATTCACTCCACAGCAGCGCCTCGGGACCAAGGACATAATCTATAGTGAACGGACCCGGTGCGATGACATATTCCTCTTCCTCTACGGAATGTGTTGTCTCACTATTGAAGCTATTGGCAGATACCGCGAGTGTGGCACCTTGCATGCTCTCCAGCGTTGCCGAGATCCGCACCGAACGTGCAGACAGATCAGACTTTAGCCGGATGCTGCTAATCCGGGCTTCCCCATAGAACTGTAGCTCCATCCGGCCGGTAATCCCGTTCCAGTTGGTCTGGGTGTCAGGCGAGGTCATATGCCCGCCTTTGGTCGGATAGCCGGTGTTGTTCACCCGGATCATAAGCGTATGACTCCCGGGCTGCAGCTCCGGCAGCTCATATACATGCGCAGTGTTCAAGCTGTCACGGCTGCCGATCTCCACGCCGTCCACCCAGAGGGTGGTTAACCGGGTGCGTTCCAGATATAAGCAGCAGCGCTTACCCGCCAGCTCTTCTGGAATCACAACCTCTCTGGAGTACCAGACCGGTCCTTCGAACAGATATTCATCCGTTAGTGCACCTGCGAGAATTTCGTTGTTCTTCGGCCCTTTACGGGCATGGGACGTAGTTCCCGGCAGCATGATTGCATCGGTAAAAGGTAATACCAGTCCCTTACCCTTCTCTTCCAGCTGCAGCTTCCATTCGCCTTCAAGGCTGATCTTTGACAGCACAATTATCACTCCTAATAATGGTAATCTCTAAATTCTTGCGGGGTGGTACCGGTGGTCTTCTTGAAGAGGAAGGTGAAATAGGCCGCCGTCTGAAAACCTACCTGCTCCGCCACTTCGTAGACCTTAATGCCAGGATCGCGGAGCAGCTCCTTGGCCTTATTCATCCGCGTTTCCTGGACATATTCGGAGATCGTCTGGCCGGTTTCTTTTTTGAACAGCACACTTAAATAACTTGAATTCAGATGATACAGCTCAGCCAGCTGCTTCACCGTCAGATTCTCCTGCAGATGATCGGCCAGATGCTGCCGGACCTGCCGGATCAGATGATGCTGCTGTGCAGTCTGCTCCTTCTGCTTATGCTGTGTATAATAGACGAGATATTCCAGAACGGTCTTCCGCACTTCTTCCACTCCAGTGCAGTCAATTAAGCGCTGCCACATCAGAATGTTCGTTTCGGTATCCGTATCCTGATTCCTCTTAAGCTTGCGTGCCAGCTCGCTGAGCAGTCCCATGCCGAACGCCTGCACGTAAGAGAAGGAGATAGGCTCTCCGGCCAGCATCATCTCAAAAGCATGGCTTGCATAAGCCGACGCCTTGCCGTTCTCCCCAAGCTCCAGCAGCCTGACGATCTCAGGAATATACTCCTCACGCAGCCGGAAGTCTTGGTATTCGTTCATCAGATGCCGGTCACAATATACAATCTGCCCGTATCCGGCCAGCCGTGCATCGGCAATCATATGCCGTACCTCTTTATACAGGAGCGGAATTTCCGTCCAGCCGCAGGCCTCTCTGCTGACCCCGACCGTAACGGAAGCATCATATTGCTCCTGAAGCACTTCCTGAATGAACCTTAACTGCTTCTCCAGCCTGGCCCGCACCTGCGGAACCGCTTCCAGCACCAGCACCGCAGTCTCGCCTGCTCCCGCTTTCCCGATATAAGCGCCGGAGAACCCGTCCAGCCCAAGCTTCACCGCATTCTGCAATGCTTCACCCAGCAGAATCTGCTCCTTGGCATCATGGCTATGATGCAGGTACAGACTGTCACAGTCGAACAGGAACAATGTCGCCTGCCACTCGCCTGCCGGAAGATCCAGCAGACGCCGCCATGAATCCAGCAGCTCATCACTGTGAATCCAGCCTCCGGTCAGATCTTTAATGAAGCGCTCCAACAGCACTTCCCGGCTCTCTGTAACCTTCTCTCTGAGCAGGGCTGTTTCCTGCTCCAGCCGTTGTTTCTTCTCAGCTGCTGCCCGGAGAGCCTCCAGCTTCTGTTCCAGCTCCTGCGTCTTGACCGGCTTCAGCACATAGGCCTTAGCCCCAAGCTGAATCGCCTCCTGCACGAATTCAAATTCATCGAAGCCGCTGATGATTACCGTCTGCATGGACTGCTGCGGATAATCAGCCTGGATTCTGGCGAGCAGCTCGATTCCGGTCATCCCGGGCATCGCCACATCGGTAATGAGCACATCCACCTTGTTCTCCTGCAATACCGCGAGCGCTTCCATCCCGGAACGGGCGGTCAGCGGCGGCCTGTAGCCAAGCGCCTCCCAGCGGACATGCTTGAGCAGACCTTGAATCTGCATAGGCTCATCGTCAACAATCAATGCACGCATGTTACCCCTCCTTCCTCTTCAGCTCGGGACGTTCTATGCAGACCGGAATGTGGATGGTTACCGCCGTCCATTCGTCTTCTGCGCTGTCGATTTCAAGGCGGCCTTGTGTGCCGAAATATAGCGCCAGACGGTCCCTGATATTGTTCATGCCGAACCCGTTCCTGCTGCCGCTGTAGGTACCGGCGCGTATCTCTTCGAGCTTCTCCCGGCCAATCCCCTTCCCGTTATCAAACACCTGGATGCGCACCTCATCCCCTCTGCGTTCAGCCGTAATCTGAATAAAAGCATGCTCCCTGGCCGTAATGACGCCATGCAGATAACAGTTCTCAACAATCGGCTGGAGGATCAGCTTGATGGTATAGAGATTAAGGATCTCTGGTTCCACCTCCCATTCCACCGACACTTGGCCTGGGTAGCGGAGCTGCTGGATATCTATATACGCCTTCACATGCTCCAGCTCATCGCGCAGCCGGGTAACATTGACCTGATTGCCCAGTGCCAGCCGGTAAAAAGTCGTCAGCGCATCTATCGTGCGGACCTGCAGCTCGTCCTGCAGATCCAGCGCCCGCCAGCGGATCAGGCTGAGCGAATTATAGATGAAATGCGGATTAATCTGTGCCTGCAGCGCCCGGAAGGATTGCTCACGCTCCTTAAGCAGCGCTTCCGTATGCTCTTCAACCAGCTTCCCGAGCCGTCCGGACATGGAGTTAAACAGTACCTCCAGCTCCCCCAGCTCATCCTTGTCACGGTTCTTCACCTTTACTTCGAAGTATCCTTCGGATATATCTGTCATCCGGTTCCCCAGCTTGCGGATCCGCCAGATGATATTCTTCAGGACAACCATAATCAGGAAAATTGACAGCAGCAGGAAGAACGCAATTCCCGCTGCGATATAATACAGAATCCGTCTGGACTGCTCCTCCAGGCGGTCCAGATGCACGAGTGCGCCAACCCGCCAGCCGGATTTGATCTCCTGTGTAATCAGTACCGTTCCGTTGTTCGTCCGGGTTGTTCCGTCAGCGCTGCCCCAGTATTCACTTAACGAGGAGGAGGATAACGAAGTAGCAATCTCGGACGGTTCTGAGGAGGCGATGATGCGTTCACTGCCGTCGACGATATACATTTCTCCGGCACCGTCAAAGGGATGGTCGAAGGATTCCGCGAACACGCTTTTATAATCCAGCAGCAGATAGACCAGCCCGTGTACCTCCCCGTTGCTGTCTAGGATTTTGTGGGATACGACAAGCTTGTTCCTATCATCCTTGGCATTGGTCCATACCAGATTATCCGGAGAAGATAGCCGCTCTGCATACCAGTCTTGCTCACGCTGTCCGGACAGCATCCGCCCCTCTGGCTTCCACAATAGGCCGCCATCCTGCACCAGCGTATCATTGGTATGGTAGATGCGGAAGTTCTCGATACCCGGAAGGTATTTGCTGGTAAACAGGAAGGATCTGTCCACGTAATTGACGGTGCCAAGCTGTTCTGTGATATCCGTATAATCCCGCGTTATTCTTGAGATCAATTCACCATCTGTCGCTGTCCTAGTGGCTAGGAGGTCATAGCTCTGCTTGCGGAACTCAATGCTCTGCGCGCTCTGGCGTACCGCTTCCCTGATGGTCAGAATATAATTGGCCCGGACGGTCTGCAGCATCAGGTAGCCTGCTCCCGCTGCAAGCAGGACCGTCGGAAGGAATACAATCAGGCCGTAGAACAGGACAATTTTGCCTCTCAGGTTCATGGACCGGGTCATACGAATAATTGCTTTCTCTATGCTCTGTTTGATCATATGGCCCTCCCACGAACTATAAAGGGAGCCCCCCTCACAGGTGAAGGGCGCTCCGGTTTATTTTATTTCTGGCTGCCTGCATTCATTTCTTCCTCATATCTGCTTAGCCACTCGGCCTTGACTTCACTCCAATGTCCGCGTTTCTCCAGCGCTTCCTGGAACCCGTTCCACTCCGCCTCGAACTTGGCATCATCCCCCGCCATCAGCAGCTTAGCCCGGTATTCCTTGCGGATATTCTCCAGCTCCAGGGAGTATTTCTCCCATACCCCGCCCTGCTTAACCTCGATCAGATCATAAGGCTCTGCTACACGGATGGTCCCCATCTTCCCGATGGCTTCGGTGAACTGAATCGTCTTGGCTGCGCCTGCCTTGCCGCCGTCTTCTGTGTTCCACCACGGATACCACTTATTACTGTAGGAAGAGGTCATGTAGAGCTCCGGTGTGACTTTGGATTTCTGGGCGGCATCGCCGGAATTGCGTGCGGTCTTGTACGTCTCATCTGTAAATTTCCACTTGCCCAGCGGCTGGTCCACCCAGTCCCAGTACTTTCCTGCCGGCCCCTCGCTCATTACCTGCTGCTGTTCTGCCTTCGGCTGCAGGCTGTAATCCAGGAATTTCAGAATCGCCTCAAGATTCTTGGTCTTCTGGCTGATATAGACATCATACCCCGGATTCGGGTTCGTGACCTGGTTGATGCCCAGCTTCTCTACCCCTGCAACCTTCGGAAAAGGAATGACTTCATAGAACCAGCCTGGCTCCGTAGGGCCATCCAGCGTCTCCCAGGCTGTAGCGTTGATGTTCCAGAAGCTGCCTGCATTCAATGCAACCCGGCCGGATTTGTTCTTCTCTATATACTGCTCTCCCTTATTGGTTACTACTTCCGGATCAATCAGCTTCTCCCGGTACAGCTTGTTCATCCATTGATAAGCGGCCTTATAATTAGGATTATCATAAGCGAAGAGAAATTCATCCCCTTGCTTCTGAATGCCATTGCCGCCGGTACTGACACCAAACGCGGTCAGCACCGCATTCTCGTCACTCCACCCGAGCGAATCATTAGTGTCCATAAGGAAGGACATGGGGAGCAGTGTTTTGCCGGAGGCGTCTTTCTGTTCAGCGGCTTTCTTCAGGAAGGCCTCAACCCCATCCAGTGTGGACAGATCGGCTCTAGTCATGCCCGTCTTCTCCAGCACATCCGTTCTGACGAACCAGCCCTGCGATGCCCAGCCTGGCCAAGGCGCCTCCGGGTTCTGGTCAAACCAGGTCGGAATCGACCAGATATGGCCGTCCTCGTCCTTCATTAGCTCCAGATACGGCTTCGGGATTGCCGCGAGTCCCGGATATTTATCCGGCATGTCGAAATATTGCTCCACTGGCAGCACCTGCTTGGAGCGCCGCATGGCGCTTTTCACCGTCTCGTTCCGGCTGAAGATCGCCGCATCCTCGAACCCGCCGGTATTGATCTTCAGGTTAAGCGCTGTCATCGCATCGCCCTGTGTGGCCTCCAGCTTGACATCCACCCCCGGCTCCTCTTCCCGCCAATACTTCTGCACCAGACTGTCATTATTGATGGTTGCCGTCCAGCCAAGCCAGAGGTTGAAGCTGGTAGAACCGCTTGCCCCTTGGGTAGTTGCACTCTTATTTCCTGTACCGCTGTTACTTGCCTTCGTATTTCCGCCGCCGGAATTGGAACCGGAACACCCGCTGATGATAGTCAGCAGCGCCGTCATGGCCAGAGCTGTAAGCCGGGCTTGTTTGATTGTCACTAGAATACTCCCCCTATATGGTTATTGTACAGTGAAATGGTTCTATAGCCATTAACTTAGAGATCAGCCCTTCACTGACCCCAGGAGAACACCTTTGACGAAATATTTCTGCAGGAACGGATACACACAGAGAATCGGAAGTGCACTGACCATCACGACAGACATTTTGATCGACATCAGCGTAATATTCTGTAGCTGCGAGCTGCGGGCCAGTGCCTCCTGATTGTTGTTGGAGCCGAGCACGGCCGACAGATCCTGTGCCGACAGCAGCTGCTGCAGGAAGGTCTGCACAGGAATCAAATTCTGTTTCGTGACGAAGAAGGCCCCGGCGAACCAGTCATTCCAGTGGCCCACTGCGGTGAACAGCCCCAGCGCAGCGAGCATAGGCTTCGATAACGGTACGATGATTTGCCATAGAATACGGACCGGTCCTGCCCCATCCAGCTCCGCCGACTCAACGAGCGCTTCCGGGATGCCCTGAATGAACTTCAGCATGACGAACATATTCCAGACGGAGAACAATCCCGGCAGAATATATACCCAGAACGTATTAATCAGGCCAAGACTATTGAGCTGGATGTAAAAGGGGACGAGTCCGCCGCTGAACAGCATTGTCAGCAGAATGTAGCTGAGAATCGTGCCGCGCAGCGGCAATCCCCGGTAGGAGAGGCCGAAGGCCACCAGCAGGGTGACCAGCAGCCCGCCAACCGTGCCAATTACCGTTCTGCCCACTGTAATGAGATAGGAATGCCTGATGGTCTCGTTGCCGAGCACAATCTCGTAATTAATCAGTGTGAAGCTGCGCGGCCAGAGATAGACCCCGCCTTTGGCTGCATCTGCACCGTCATTCAGCGATATCGCCAGCATGTAGAGGAACGGATACAGCACCGATACGCATAACAGGGATAGCAGTACAATAATGATGTATTCTGCTATTTTTTCACCTCGGCTTGCTTTCATGTGCCTTCACCACAGTCCTTCCCCGTTTAGTTTTCTGGATAGCTGATTGGTTGAGACGACCAAGATCAGGCTGATGAGCGAAGACAATAATCCTACTGCCGTCGCCATCCCGAAGTACCCCTGCTGTAAGCCGTTGCGGAGGATATACGTATCCAGCACATCGGCAACACTATGATTGGCAGAGTTCATGAGCGGATAAATCTGATCCATTCCCACTGTAATTAAGCTCGGAATACTCAGAATCAGCACAATGGAGATGGTTGGCATAATTCCGGGAAGGGTTATATGGCGGATCTGTGCCAGCTTGCCTGCACCTTCCACCTTCGCCGATTCATACAGCTGCGGATCAATGGTTGTAATGGCTGCCAGATAGAGAATGGTGTTCCAGCCGGTTTCTTTCCATAAGCCGCTGAAGACAATGATTGGACGGAACCACTCCGTCGAACCCAGGAAGAATACCGGATCTCCCCCCGCCTGCCCGATAAACTGATTGACCAGCCCGCCATCCAGCGTAAGGAAGGATTGCAGAATATAAGCAACAACGATCCAGGAGAAGAAATGCGGCAGATAGCTGACCGATTGGACGAAACGCTTGAATGCCGGCCGGGTCACTTCGTTGATCAGGAGCGCCAGCAGAATCGGGGCCGGGAAGCCGCAGATGAACTTCAGCACCGAAATGTACAGCGTATTCTGGACCACGGTCAGGAACTGCGGGTCTTCCAGGAACGTGAAGTTATCCAAGCCCGCCCAGGTGCTGTCCCAGATCGAGGTCCCAATCTGAAAATCCTTGAAGGCGACCTGAATACCGGCCATGGGGATATAGCTGAACAGAAACAGCAGGACTACCCCGGGTAAGATCATCAGATATTGCCAGCGGTATTTGTAGAATTTGTTGTACAATTGTCTCCCCCCTTGATACTTCTATCATAAAAGGAACTGCCTCCCCCGCCTATATAACAGCGGTTGGATATCTATCGTTCTGATTTGATCTTGTGAAGCGCTTACCAGCTGAGGCGTATTTGAGGGATACAGGCGGATATGGCAGAAGTGGCTATGCAGCAAAAAGCGCATGCCGGATGATACCGGCACGCGCTCAATGGATGAAACTGATGTAGTTAGCTGCTAAATGGAGATTATCAAAGCGCTCCAACGACGGCATGCGGGACGTAATGCTCTTCCAGCCGGGCAATTTCTTCAGCTGTCAGCTGAAGAGATAGCGCCCCCACCGCATCGGTAATATGCGACAGCTTCGTCGCCCCGATAATCGGCGCAGTTACCGGCTGTTTCTGCAGCAGCCAGGCCAGTGCAACATGGATGCGCGGAACTCCGCGCTCTGCTGCAATGGCAGCTACCTGCTCAACAATCAGACGGTCCTTATCGGCTGTAGCATCATATTTGGATCTCTGTACCTGATCCGTTTCCGAGCGCAGCGTAGATTCCGCCCAGTCCCGGGTCAACCGGCCGGAAGCCAGCGGGCTGTAGGGGATGACCGCGATGCCCTCTTCCTTGCAGAGCGGCAGCATCTCACGTTCCTCTTCACGGTAGATGAGATTCAGATGATTCTGCATGGAGACGAACCGGGTCCAGCCGTTCTTGTCAGCAACATGCAGCGCCTTCTGGAACTGCCAGGCATACATGGCGGAAGCGCCAATGTAGCGGGCTTTTCCCGCCTTCACCACATCATGCAGGGCTTCCATTGTTTCTTCAATCGGCGTAGTATAATCCCAGCGGTGAATCTGGTACAGATCGACATAATCGGTGCCCAGCCGCTTCAGGCTGTGGTCGATCTCGCTCATAATCGCCTTGCGGGACAAGCCCCCGCCGTTCGGTCCGGTTCGCATAGGGAAGAATACTTTGGTGGCAATCACCACCTCATCCCTGGCAGTCATGTCCTTCAAAGCCCGTCCGAGCATTTCTTCACTCGTGCCGTCAGAATAGACATTGGCCGTATCAAAGAAATTAATGCCCAGGTCCAGTGCGGCACGGATCATCGTCCGGCTCTGCTCTTCATCCAGCACCCACGGATGCACCCAGCGCTTGGCATCGCCAAAGCTCATACAACCCAGACACAGTCTGGAGACATCAAGGCCGGTATTGCCCATTTTTGTATATTCCATTCACTTGTTCCCTGCTTTCCTGAGAATAGTTTGTATTACGGATTTCTCTTAAGCTTAGTCTAGCAGAACCTGCTTCGTTGCGATATTCGCGCAGAATTCACGGTCATGCTCCACGAACAGGATGGTCGGCGTATATTCCAGCAGCAGCTCCTCGATCTGCATCCGGGAGATGACATCGATGAAGTTCAGCGGCTCATCCCAGATGTGCAGATGTACCTGCTCGCTGAGGCTGGCGGCAATCAGCACCTTTTTCTTCTGCCCGCCGCTGTATGAGGACAACTCCTTATCGAATTGCAGCCGCGAGAAATCAAGTTTCCGCAGGATGGCCTTGAACAGGCTCTCGTCGATTCCCCGTTCTCTGGCATAATCGTTCAGGCTGCCCTGGAGGTGCGAAGTGTCCTGAGACACATAAGAGATAGCCAGCTGGCTGTCCCGCGCGAAGTGGCCGGTATAGCTTATGTCCTCGCCGCAGATCAGCTTCAGAATACTTGATTTGCCTGAGCCGTTGCTGCCGGAGAGGGAGATCCGGTCCCCCTGTTCCAGAGCGAAGCTAACGCCGGAGCATACTGTTGTATCCCCATAGCGGATCGAGAGATCCTCCAGCTCCACCAATTGCTGCTTATGATAAGGAAGCTGTGCAATCTTCAGGCTGTCTGCGCTCTCCAGATTCCGCAGCAGCTTCGACTTCTCGGCGATGGCGGATTCCTGCCGCTGCTGAATCGACTTGGAACGCTTCATCATCTTGGCGGCCTTGTGGCCGACATAGCCCTTATCCAATTTGTTGCCGGAGCTTCGGGTGCCATTCTTGGATTTCTCGACTTCATGCGCCCAGCCGCCCGTTCTTTTGGCAGAGTCCGACAAGCGCTTGATGTCCTTCCGCAGCTTCTCATCCTCCGCCAGCTCGAACTGATCCTGTCTGGACTTGTTCTCCCACCAGCTGCTGAAGTTGCCCTTCTGGATCTCAATATTGGTCTTGTTAATCGACAAGATATGGTCCACACAGTTATCGAGAAAAGCACGGTCATGCGACACCAGAATATACCCGCTCTTCGTACGCAGATAGTCACTGACCAGCTTCCGGCCCTTCGCATCCAGATGGTTCGTCGGCTCGTCAATGAGCAGGAACTGGTTCTCGCGCGCGAACAGAGCCGCCAGCAGCACCTTCGTCTGCTCCCCGTTCGACAGGGATTCAAACGGCCGGTACAGCGTATCCTCGGACACCCGCAGCAGCGACAGCTCTCGCATCAGCTTCCAGTGCTCCATCTCCGGGTCAATCTCCTGCATAACATCCACGGTCAGAGCCCCAGGGTCAGCCACCGCAAACGGGAAATACTCGAAGCCTACCTGTGCGGATATCGTCCCGCTGTATTCATATTTGCCGAGCAGCAGATTCAGGAAGGTGGTTTTGCCGCGGCCGTTGCGTCCGGTGAAGCCCAGTTTCCAATCTGTATCCAGCTGAAAGCTCACATTCTCAAAAATATGTTCGTAAGTGCCCTCATAGGCAAAAGTCAGGTTGCTCACATTAATCAAAGACATACACGTATCCTCCTGTATTTACAAAAATAAAAGCTGCAAGAAGGTTCTCCTCCCGCAGCTCAAATAAACACAGCAAATCCCATACCCGGTCACTTATCTCCAGGCGGACTTGAATAAGGATATTTGGACCAGAGTGAAAAGAGGCAGACCCTTCCTGCATATCAACCATAAATTGCGCGCCACAAATAACGCTTGTTTATTGGTCACATTACGCAAGAAATGTCCGCACGATACTCTTCAACTCCCATCGCTTAATTAAGTGCATTTTAACACGAGTCTTCCCGGAGATCAACCCGCATTCAGATCAGTCCGTACTTCAGGAAGCAGTTATACAGTCCATCGTTCTCAATCGAATCGGTGATGTCATCAGCAATTGCTTTGAGCGGCTCGCGGGCATTGCCCATGGCAACCCCCACCTGGACATATTCCAGCATCTCCATATCATTCAGCCCGTCTCCAATCGCCATACTGTTCTCAAGCGGGATATTCAAATGTTGCAGGACATCGGCAATAGCCGCAGCTTTATGAACGCCAGGCATCATTAGCTCGCCGCTGTTCTCCCCGAAGATCGGGATGGAGCATTGAATCGCCGTGAACCGGTCCTGCAATTCCTCCTGAATCTGTTGAAAGGGCAGGCTGCTCTCCAAGAAGCATACCTTATTGACGTCATCCAGATATAACTCCTCGTCCCCGTAAGTGAGCGTTGCGATATAGGGATGGGGCGACTTCCGTTTTCTCTCCTGCGCCTCGGGGTCATTCAGCAAGTCGCCATAGATTCTGCGTTCCAGATGAGGCTGTAAATGGCGGCTGCCGTGAAGCGCCGTATTGGATTCCAGAATGAAATCGACCCTGTTCGCGTTAAAATAATCGATCAAATGCTTCGCATCCTCCGGGGTCACTTTTTTATGATAAAGCATTTCACCGCCGCTCTCCACATATCCGCCGGCCGCTCCAATCAACCCGTCGAACCCGATCTCCCAGATATAATCATAGATTTCAGCCTTGGAGCGTCCGGTGCACAGGTACAGCAAATGCCCGTTCTTCCGTGCCTGCTGGCATGCCTGCACTGCCGATTCCGGGACTATTCCATTCTCCATGAGAAGCGTTCCGTCAATATCGATGAAAATAATCTTGCTGCTGGTCTGATTCATGTCCTCTTCTCCCCTTTATCTAGTCTTCCACTGAACTATAGGTTATGAAATGCGTTCCAAGTCAAGCGTTATTTCATAAGAGCCGCCCGATTCATTCAATCCGGGTCTGTCTAAATAGATAAGATAGATTGAACTAATGGGTTTTATGTTTTGGGATGTGCCGTGACTCCAGAGAAGTTTTGGACTTCCGGCCGCTGTTGTCAGCAGATTTCATGATTTATACCGTTTTTAAATCCTTAATTTCAATTTATATAGGCGTTGCAGAAAGCATCTTATCCCATTAGGAGGTACATAATGAGAACATTACCAGAAACCTTAGCAAAAACAGCAAGAGCGGTGCTGCTCGGTACAGCGCTGACTCTGACAGGCGGTACAGTGTTTGCAGGGGTTGGTGGACAGCCCGTAGCTGCAGCATCGGCATCGGATGCCCAGGCAGTCTATAACCAGTTCCGCAAATATGTCAGCAATCCCGCCAGCCAGGCCCAGGCACGCAAATATCTTATGAACCATATCTCCAAAGTTGGCTCCTGGTACGGCACGGTCATGACCCTTCAACTGGAGAATGCCCAGAAGGCCGGGTTAGAACGGTTCTCCGAGAAGCTCTATAGTGATTCTGTGCAAAAGGCTCTGTTCGATGCACAAATTAACAACGATATGACCTATACGGAGATCTTGAAGCGGGTGAAGCAGCCTGCCGTCCGCAAGCTCATTGAAGAGGTCTGGGATAAAGGCTATAAGCTGGAGACCAGCGAAGGAATGTATTATGCAGTTATGCATTATGAAGGCTTCAAGGTATTCAAGCCCTATATCAGCAAGGATATCGCCGCGTATATTGATATCATGGCCACGGAGAGCAACAAGCCGTCCACCTTCGACGCAGGTATCGTGATCACTTGGGATGAGCTGATCGGCAGAGCGGCCATTATGAGTGATTACGTCCAGGACTATCCGAAGTCGAACCGGACAGCGGCCATCCGCAATGAAATGTCCTATACGGTTCCCCTAGTACTGCTAGGCTCGGATAACACTCCCGCCTACGATTACGACACTAATGAACTCGACCCCGAGCTGCGCCTGGCCTACGACCACGTCCTGATGGAGGGGCCAGGCGACAATAAGGTGCTGAACATTCTGTCCAAGCTGGTGCCGCTGCTCGACGCTGCCGGGAATAAGAAGACCCCTGAGGTAGAGGCTTACCTCAATCAAGTGGTTAAGCAGTATACGGAGCTGTGAATGGTTACAATTTGAACTGAATGATGCTGGCGGGTGAAAAGCTAGGAGGCTCGGCGGGGCACAATGTGATCGGTTTTTCGATTATATTGGGCCACACGCCTACGTTGCGCCCTAATGTAGTCGGTTTTTCGATTACATTGGCTCACATGCCAGCGTAGCGCCCTAATGTAGTCGGTTTTTCGATTCCATTGGGCCATATGCCAGCGTAGCGCCCTAATGTAGTCGGTTTTTCGATTACATTCGGCCACACGCCTACGTTGCGCCCTAATGTAGTCGGTTTTTCGATTACATTGGTCCACACGCCTATGCTGCGCCTTAATGTGATCGGTTTTTCGATTACATTGGAGCACACGCCTATGCTGCGCCTTAATGTGATCGGTTTTTCGATTACATTGGAGCACACGCCTATGCTGCGCCTTAATGTGATCGGTTTTTCGATTACATTGGAGCACACGCCTATGCTGCGCCTTAATGTGATCGGTTTTTCGATTACATTGGCTCACATGCCAGCGTAGCGCCCTAATGTAGTCGGTTTTTCGATTACATTGGTCCACACGCCTATGCTGCGCCTTAATGTGATCGGTTTTTCGATTACATTGGTCCACACGCCTATGCTGCGCCTTAATGTGATCGGTTTTTCGATTACATTTGGACCACACGCCTGAGTTGCCCCCCAATGTGATCGGTTTTTCGCATACATTCAGCCGGGCCATCAGAACGCAAGAAGGCTGTCCTTTCATCAGAAAGGACAGCCTCTTTGCACATCCGTTACAGCAAATCCTCTTCCTGCGCGCCGGTAATGACCGTAACAATGCTTGTGCGCAGTTGATCAGCATTCTTAGCCTGATACGGATCGGCGGCGTAGATGACGGCATCGGCAATATAGCCTTCCGCAATCCGGCCCAGCTCATGGCCGCTTCCGAGAATCCCCGCCGCGTCTTCTGTAGCTGACCGCCAGACCTCCGACCGGCTCAGGCCATAGTCCAGCAGGGTGTCGAATTCCTGCAGGTTGTAGCCATGCAGCGCAGGCGTAGCGTAATCAGTGCCGAAGCCCAGCCGCACCCCTGCCTCTCTGGCATAACCAAGCGCGATGGCGTGTGCATCGGCTGCCCGGGCTGCGCGTTCACAGATGACCGGCGGCAGCCCCAGCACTCCCTGCGGATCGGCGGCGATCCGGTAGATGGAAGTGGTCGGCACGTAAGCTACGCCGGATTCGGCCAGTCTCCCGGCCTGATCCCAGGTCATGAACATCCCGTGCTCAATAGATTCCACACCGGCCTGAATGGACCAATCAATCGTCACCCCGCCCCAGGTATGCACCAATACCTTCTTCCCGTGCGCATGGGCATGACGGACGATGAAGGCGAAATCCTCCCTAGAGAAGTTCGGCTCCGTAACCTGCTCGGTAGGTGCGCCAAGACCGCCGGTTGCCATGATTTTGACCCAGCATGCCCCGGTCGCGTAGATATCCGTCAGGCGCTTCTCCAGATGCTTGATCCCCTTGGCATCGGCGGCTCCCAGCATTTCACTGCTGGTCTCCACGCGCAGCGGCTGCTGGTAATACTTCACGAGATGCCGGATCGTGGCAGGCAGAATACCGCCGGCGTCGCGGGCTGTTGTTACCCCCGTCCGCAAGGTAGCGGCGAAGGCCTCCGCCTGCATCACCTCAATCTCTCGGGGGTCCCGGCGGAGCTGATCCTCATGGTCGAAGTCGGTCCAGGCCAGATGGGTGTGCAGATCCAGAATGCCCGGACTGATCCATAGCTGCTGCTGCCGGGAGCCTTCTGCCTGTTCAGGTTGCGGACCCGCTTCTGCCACGGCGGTGAACCGCCCGTTCGTAATCTCGATATCGAAGCGTTTCCCCTGGATACCTGCAATATGGATTCCAGTGTATGCCTGAAATTGCGGCTGCTTAAGGATCATTCCGCTTCCCCCCAGACCTGGCGGACGGCCTGCACTGCCGGTTCAGCTTCCAGCTTCAGCAGTCTGGCCAGCGTCTGCACCGCCGCTTCGACACTCTCGCGGCTGGCATTCGTTCCGAAATGATTGACCCGCAGCAATTGACCGAATAATTCCCCGTCCCCGGGAGCTACGATACCGACAGGCTGCTTAATCAGCAGCAGCGGCTGCTCGTCAATCCGGAGCGTGGTCGTCAGCGTAGAGTAATGTCTGCTGTCCTTCTGCCAAGGCACAAGCCCAAGCTCCGAGATCCCGGCGACAGCAGAAGCCGCTGCCCGTTCATGACGCTTGATGACCTGGGACAGGCCCTCCTCGGCAACAGCCTCCAGGGCTTCAATCAGGGCTCTGGCTTCCAGGACCGGGATGTTCGGCGGGACTCTACGCTGCGCTGCTCCATCCGGGGACGGCTGCAGATCCAGCAAGGACAGAATGGAATTGCGCGGAGCCCGTTCGTTCGACTCCAGGAAGGCCCAGCCGCGGGGAGAAATACTGACCGCGCTGATTCCGTTAGGACCGGCGAGCGCTTTTTGCGCACCCATTACAGCGAAATCCACAGCCCATTCATCCACAGAAAGCGCCTCTCCCCCGACAGCAGACACGGAATCCGTTACGGTAATCAGGTCATGCCTCCGGGCCAGCTTGAAGATCTCCTCCGCAGGGTTCGAGCCGCCTGTAACTACCTCTGCCTGCACTAAAGAAATCGCAACCGGCTGATGCAGCTCAATCGCTGCGGCCACCTCCTCTACCGTAACCACCTGGTCGAAGGGAACCTTCACTTCCTTAACGGTGGCCCCGCCGCGTGTAAGCCACTCGCCGAACAAGCTGCCGTAAGGTCCGGTCACTACGTTCAGAATCGTACGTCCCGGCGCAGCAATTCCTGCCGCAACCGCCTCAATGCCTAGAATCGCCTCCCCCGGAATGATTACCGGAGGATGCTGGGTCCCGAATAGCCGGGACAGCTGCTGTGTTAATGTATCCAGCTCAGATAGCGTGAGTGGTACGAATCCTGTATTTTGACGGTTCATATAATCCTCCTGATGTGTTGAATGTTCAATATTGCGGCATCTTGGGCACCGCAGACAATAGCTCACGGCTGTATTCATGTCCCGGCCGGACGAAGAATTCATCCTTCGAATTCACCTCGACCAGCTGGCCCTGACGCATCACAGCGACGGTATCGCTGACAGCATGAATGACTCCCAGATCATGGGAGATGAACAGCATCGTAAGATTAAGCTCGGCTTGCAGCGTATGGAATAGCTCCAGCACGCTGTGCTGCACTGAGACATCCAGTGCGCTGGTGGGCTCATCGGCGATCAGCAGGGTAGGCTCCACGCTAAGCGCGCGTGCAATGGCGATCCGCTGGCGCTGGCCGCCGGAGAATTCATACGGATATCTGTCCAGCGACTTGGCATCCAGCTGCACCCGGCTAAGCAGCTCCTTACTTCTGCGCTCTACCTGCGAACGTCCTACAATCCGGTGGAACAACAAGGCTTCCGCCAGAATCTGCCGGACGGTATGCCGGGGATTCAGCGAAGAATCCGGGTTCTGGAAAATCATCTGAATCTGCTTATGCTGTGCCTTGCTCCGCTTCCTGCCTAAGAGCTCCGCACCCAGCAGAAGCTGTCCTTCATCCGGGGTGATCAGTCCGGCAATGACCCGGGCCAGCGTAGACTTCCCGGAGCCAGACTCACCCACAAGCCCTAGCGTGGTATGCTGCGCAAGCTCCAGCCGGATCTGATCAAGGGCGGTGAACCCGCCATAACGGACGGTTACATCCTGCACCTGTAGTGCTACTTCCATGAGATCCCGCCTCCTTCCAGCTCCGGCAGAGGGAGCACCGAATCCATTAGCATCTGTGTATAAGCCTCAGCCGGATGCCGCAGCAGGCTATGTGTCTCGCCTTGCTCAATGATCCGGCCCTGCCTCATTACAACCAGTCTGGAGCAGAGATTGGCGGCAATCGCCAGGTTGTGGGTCACGAAGACCATAGCGAAGCCCAGCTCCTGCTGCAGACTCGTAATCGTATCTATAATCTGGCGCTGAACCGTCACATCCAGCGCCGTAGTCGGCTCATCGCAGAGCAGAATGCCCGGCTTGCAGGCCAGCGCCAGAGCAATGACCACACGCTGGCACTGGCCGCCGGAGAGCTGGCCCGGGTAGCGGTCTTTTGTCTTCAGCGAAGCTGGCAGACCGAGCCGTTCAAGCAGCTCCAGGGCAATGCGCCGCGCAGCCTTCAGACTGGTTCTCTGTCTGTAATAGACAACCTCGGTCAGCTGCTTCACTACCGGACAGAGCGGGTCCAGTGCTCCTCTGGGGTCCTGGAACACCATGGCACTGCTTACCTTGCTGCGGACCGCTCCGCCGGTCTGCTCCACACCGCGCGGAAGCAGGCCGAGAATGGCCCGCAGCGTCAGCGATTTGCCGGAGCCGGATTCGCCTACCAGACCGAGGCTTTCGCCGCGTTCAAGGGAGAAGCTGACGCTGTTCACCAGGATTTCTTTGGAGAGGGCCGCGAGTGTCAACGCTTCGAGTTCAAGTACAGGTTGTGTTGTCATCCTTTTCTCCTCCAGATATCGGCCAGTCCGTCTCCCAGGAGAGACAACGCAATTCCCGTATACACAACTGCGAAGCCGGGAACCGCCGACAGCCACCAGGCTGTAGTAATGAAGGGCTGTCCGTCTGCGATCATCGTTCCCCAATCAGGCGTAGGCGGGGCAATCCCGATGCCCAGATAACCCAGCGTAACGATGGCTACCAGGAGTCCGATCATATCCGTCATCAGCACGACAACGGCTTGCGGCAATACATTCGGCAGAAGATGGCGTATAAGGATGCGGTATCCGGGCAGACCAAGCGTCTGCGCCGAGGCGATCCATTCCTGCTTCCGGAAGGATGCACTGAGTCCTCTGACCACACGGGCGAATACAATCCAGCCTACGAGAATGAAGGTAATATAGATTCCGCGCTCCCCTGCCCCGCTGGCGAAGGCCACGATAATGACAATCAGATAGAACGGGAAGGCAATAAAAGTGTCTGTGATCAGCGATATAATTCTATCGGTCCATTTGCCATAGTACCCCGAGATCATGCCCAGCATGACGCCCGTGCAGAACGGAATAATCTCAGCCAGCACCATGATCGTCAGATCCGTCCGGGCGGCATAGACCAGTCTGGTAAATAAATCCCGACCAAGCTGGTCAGTACCCAGCCAATGGGCTGCGGAGGGTGGCTGCAGGAAGGCGCTCAGATTCTGCTCCGTCGGATTATAGGGACTTAAGTAAGGGACGAATATGGCGAGCAGTATAAGTATAGCGAACATAATGATCCCGATCAGCAAGGACGGGGTGTGAAGTACTCTTCGGAGTCCGCTTGCGGGCTTCCCGAGGTCCGGTAAGGTTGAGTCTATCTGTGTAGTATTCATGATTTCCCCTTCGTTCTGGGATCAAGCCACCCGGAGATGATTTCGATCAGCAGACTGATGATCACAACAGCCAGCGCACAATAGAGCGCAATCCCCTGAATCACCGGAAAATCCCTGTTTGAGATGGAGGTGAACAGCAGGCTGCCGATGCCCTTGATACCAAAAACCTGCTCCACAACGAGCGTTCCCCCGATCAGGTAGGACACATTCACTCCAAGCAGCATTAGGGTCGGCAATGCCGAATTGCGCAGCACATGCTTGAACAGGATCACCCTGGACGGAATTCCTGCTGCCCGGAGAGTGACAACGAATTCGGATTCGAGCACCTCCAGCATTTGCGCACGCAACGAGCGGACCAGCGTAGGAATCTGTGAAAAAGCAATCGTGACCGCCGGAAGCACCAGACTATGGAGCGTACCCGACCAGCCCTCGCCGATTCCACCTACGGGGAACCAGCCCAGCCGCACGCTAAAGAACAGAATGAACAGAATGCCAACCCAGAAGACCGGCATCCCCAGGGTGATTGCTGGAATAATGCGGATGAGATGGTCTAGCAGCTTGTCCTTGTTGGTGGCAGCAACCGTTGCCAGCAGCAGTGCTGTAATCATCGCAAGCCCCGAGGCAATTACAATCAGCAACAAGGTGACCGGAGCACGCTCTGCAATCAGCTCTCTGGACGAGGTGCCCGCGATAATAGAGTTTCCGGTATCTCCCTGAGTGAACAGCAGCTTCACGAACCGGGTGAACTGATCCCATAAGGAGAGATCCAGTCCCAGCGTGTGGTGCATATTCTTAAGCGCTTCAGGTGTGCTGTATTCACCGAGAATCATTTTGGCGGGGTCGCCGGGTACTATTCGAATCAGGAAAAAGACCGCCGTCATTACGCAGAGGATAACAAGTAAGGCTCTTACAAGGGCTAGGGCCAGCCACTTGTAAGAACCGTTGTTTCCAGCTGCACCCCTCAGGGTTAGCCTGGATTTCATCATTTAGATAGTCGGACATCTTCCAGACGGATGCTGCCGTTAGGCAGAACCACAAGTCCGTCAACTGAAGAACGGGCGCCGATCAGGATATCAGGATAGTACAGCGGGATGTAAGGAACTTCATCGGCAAGCGTCTGTAAAAGCTCGGTGTAGATGGTAGCCCGTCCTTCACCGTCTGCTGTCTTCTGGCCTTCATATAGCAGCTTGGTTACCTTCTCATTCGTGTAATGCGTCCAATACGATTTGCTGAAGCCCTCCGGGTCGGTCTGGAACGCCAGAATCGAGTTCGCTTCCGGGGAATCCGCCTGACCGCTGTTCAGCATCGCCGCGAAATCATAAGCGAAGAAGCGTTCACGGAAGGTGGCCAGCTCCACCGATTCAATCTCAATCTTGATCCCGATCGCCTGGCCGGCTGCCTGGATAATCTGGGCTTCCTGGGCCCGGGTGCTGTTGCCCGAAGCCACCAGCAGCTTGGTGGAGAATCCGTCAGGGAAGGCCGATTTGGCCAGCTCTGCCTTGGCAGCCGCCGGATCGAAGCTCAGTGCCTTGATCTTGTCATTGGCATTGTAAGGGATCGTTGACGGCAGCAGCGAAGTCGCCGTCTGCGCATAGCCGAAGGTCAGGGCCTTAGTCAGTCCGTCACGGTCAAGCGCCAGTGCCAGTGCCCGGCGGACATGCACATCGGAGAAGTGCTTATCCAGTGTATTGAAGAAGAGCTGCTCTGTCACCCAGCTGCCGTTCGTTACCACTGTTGTGTCTGCACCATCCTTAATCTCACCCGCATTCTGTAGCGACAGGGCTTCAACTGCATTCACTGCTCCCGCCTTAAGCTGGTTGATGGCTTGGCTGTCGTCCTGGATCAGCTTATAGACAAGCTTGTCGATATAAGGCTGGCCTTCCTTCCAGTAGTTGGTATTCTTGGTGAAGGTGACATCACCTGCCGGGTCCCAGGTATCGATCACGAACGGCCCGGTGCCTACCGGCTTCTTGAAGAATTCCTCTTCGGTCACTCCGCCGAAGTTATTCGGGATGATCCCGTTCGAGAAGTTCGACAACTCCGAAATGAATGGAGTGTAGGGTTCTTTCAGCGTGATTACCAGTGTCTTCTCATCCTGTGCCTTGACCGTATCTACTTTGGCCGAGATGGCCAGGGGACCGCCAACCTTCAGATGCCGCTGGAGGGAGAATACCGCATCCTCTGCAGTCACCGGCGTACCGTTCGAGAACTTCAGCCCGTCACGGAGTACGAACGTATAAGTTAAGCCGTCTTCGCTGATCGTATGCGAGGCTGCGAGCTGATCTGTAATTTCACCCTTGCTGTCAAAAGCAACCAGTGACTCAAACACTTTATCAATCGCAAATGCGTTATTCGATGTAATCTGGTTATGCAGATCAAACGACGTTACGGAAGCCGGGCGGCCATACACGAAGGTGCCTCCAGTTGCAGGCTCTGCTGTGCTTGCACTTTCCGTTGCTGCTGGAGCCGTACTGGCCTGAGCCCCATTACTGGAATCCGCAGGATTGGCAGACCCGGAGCAGCCGGCAAGCAGCGATACGAATAGTACCGCGAGTGTGCCCAGCCCTGCTGTTTTTCTCATAGAAGCTTTTAAATTAATCACGTGTGATCCACCCTTCCTATAAATCATATATGTTTAGTATGGATTGTATTATGGATCAGACCTTCACTTCTGTCAAACAAAAATTCATCCGGCAAGCCGAATTAAATCATAATGTTCCAATGAAGGAAATGTATTCGTAATCATCCGCCCGTTATGGCTCTCTGAAGGCTATAATCGTCCAGCTCCAGATCAGGCTCCCTGCCGAGTGCCAGCTTCGCCAGCTGATAACCGATATACGGCCCCATCGTAAGTCCTGAGGCTCCCAGACCATTGGCCGCAAGGACTCCGCTCCACCCGGGGACAGCCCCTATGACCGGCAGAAATCCCGGAGTGAACGGACGGAAGCCGACCCTCACTTCACTATAGGTACCATCCGCCAGTCCAGGCGCTACTTCCAGCCCCTTAGCCAGAATCTCCTGCATCCCGCCAGCGGTCACTCTGGTATTATATCCTTCTACGTCATTCTCATGAGTAGCTCCGATAACAATCTGCTGCCGGGCAAAAGCGAGCAGATATTGATCGCTTGGCGGGATCACCACCGGCCAGAGTTCCGTATCCTTGTGGTCAGAAACCTGCAAATGCATGATTTGCCCCTTCTGGTAGCTCACCTTGAAGTCCATGCCCAGCGGCCGGAGCAGCGGGTTCGCCCATGCACCTGCACAGATAATCACTTCATCCGCCGGATAATAGTGTCCC
The DNA here is from genome assembly GCF_038005345.1 of Paenibacillus sp. FSL H8-0122. Classification (NCBI taxonomy): domain Bacteria; kingdom Bacillati; phylum Bacillota; class Bacilli; order Caryophanales; family Paenibacillaceae; genus Paenibacillus; species Paenibacillus sp. FSL H8-0122. The sequence goes on from NZ_JBBOTB010000001.1 coordinate 2,990,143, forward strand.
CCTGCGTTGATTCCGGTTACCCGGCCCGGTTCAAAAGCAAGCGCAGCGTCACCATTAACCATGACCGCTCCCTGCTGCTGTGCAGAATGAAGCAGAGCGTCCCGCAAGGCGCGGCCATCCACCCTGGCAGCACCGCTGATATGAACCGAGGCGTATCCTTCCGCCAGCAGCGGGAACCGTTCACGGGTCTCCTGAGCGTTAAGCCGCGTAATGACTCCGATCTCCGGGGCATCCGCCAGCCGCATCCGTGCCCGCTCTTCTATTTTGTCGAGCTTGCTCTCATCCGTATGTATACTAAGCGCTCCAACCCGGGCATAACCGGTATTCGCTTCTCCGCCTTGCTCCAGCTGCTGAATCAGCTCAGGGTAGAACCGTGCCCCCGCCTTCGCCAGCCGGTACCACGCCTGATTGCGCCGCTGCGACAGCCAGGGACAGATAATGCCTGCCGCTGCATCCGTAGCTTGTCCAGGGTCTTGACGGTCTACAATCAGTACCTCCGCCCCCATCCCTGCTAACTGGTAAGCTGCCGATGCCCCGAGAATCCCTGCTCCGATTACGATGACTTTCTTCATCTGTACGCCCTTTCTGGATGTGTATACCCCCGTTGTACTAGTGGATAGGGTTCTGTGTAAGGAATTCAAGAATCGTATCGTTCACCAGGATGGGCTGTTCCCTTAACATATGCGGGCGGTGCCCCGCTCCCTGAACGATCAGCGTCCTTGCATCCGTAAGCAGAGAAGCGAGCTTCACCGTTCTATCCTCTCCCGCGAACGGATCATGTTCCCCTGAAATTAGCAGTGCCGGGCAGGTTATACTGCCCAGTTGCTCCTCCGTGAGATCCGGGTATCTGATCCAGTCCTGCACCGTTTGCCCTAGATAGTATTGCCAATTCCCCTGATGGGCCTCCTGATGCCTCTCGATCATCTGATTAATGAAGGCTTGCTGCTGATTCGCCAGCAGCTGTTCAGGCTCGTATTCCCCGGCTCCAGCCGGTTCACAGAATCCGCTGGTTCCAATCGTAGTCAGCGTAGCAATTCGTCCCGGATGATTCACCGCCAAGTACAACCCTACGCCCGCTCCCATACTGTATCCAATAAGATGTGCCCGTTCAATGTTCATTCGATCCATGAATCCGGCGACATCCTCAGCAATTTGCGGAGTAGACCAGTCCAGATTCCGGCATCTGGTCCTTCCATGCCCTCTCAGATCCGGGAAGCAACAACTGTATTGGTTCTGGAAGTCCAGAACCTGGCTGCTGAAGGCCAGCATGCTGCGGGAATAATGACTATGCAGGAAGATCACCGGTTCTCCGGTGCCCATCTGTTCATAGAACATTTCAAGATCATGTACCTGTATGTATGGCATGATGCCTCTCCCTCTGTGAATGTAAATAGACCATTACCGGACCTTTACGAGCCAGCTTCTTATTTGCACAGTAGTCATTCGGATGCTAGGCACTTGAATGATAGTAACTGCATTTTATACATTAGAATGCTTTAAAAAAGACTTTAAAATAGCATCTATTGTATTCCGTACAATTGAATGTTGTAAAAAGGCCATTTTTCACCCAAAACTCAACATTCCACTGTATGAAATACAATAGAATCTCATTTTACGGTCAGCTATGCCTTTTCTAATGCAGGAAATACAATCAGCTACTTAAATTTAAGAGTAGAAGTCGGTAACGGGTGTAGTACCTGCCCAGTATCAGCCCCCAATATCAACTCGATGTTCATGCTCAGACTTTAACACGCTACTCACAGCTTACCACAGGTCGTCCATCAGAAGTAGTAACCCGCCACGCTTACCCGCGCAACAAACTAAAAACCCCCGGAATACCATTCCGGGGGAAGTCTGCAGCCCATCTCACTATAGCTTCAGTTCTCTGATCCGCTCCGCAAGCTTAGGGAACACGCGGAGTGCGTTGTTATAAAAGACGTCTTCATGATAAGCCTCCGGCACCAGGTGCTTCACGAAGGTAATATAAGCATCCAGCGGAACCAGCGGCCAGTCGGTGCCGAAGACCAGCCGGTCGTATTTCTCGGCGAACACCAGCGCCCGGCGGAAATGATCGGTATAGGTCTGCTCAGTCAGCAGCCGGTCCACCTTGGCCTGATCGCCGACAATCCAGCCGGACAGATCCGTGTAGAGGTTAGGGTTCTTCTCCAGCAGGGCTGCGGTGTCCATGACCCAAGGATCGCCCAGGTGGCAGAGCATGAAAGTAATCTCCCTGTGCTTCAGGAAGGTCTCCTCCATGGACAGCGGGTGGGAGTATTTCAGCAATCCCTGGTCCGCATAAGTCAATCCGCCATGAATGACCACCGGAAGGCCGTAAGCGGCAGCCAGCTTATAGACCGGATCATAGATCTCATCCCCGACATTGAAGTGATAGTACCCGGCGTACAGCTTGATGCCAACGACATCGGAGCGCTGCAGCGATTGCTCCAGTGCTTCGAGCTGCCCCTCCAGATGAAGAGTGAGCGGGTTAATACCCACGCAGGTGAACAGATTGTCCGGCAGTGTCCCGCTCAGGTCAAGCAGCATGGGATTGAGGGCAGCGGAATCGGGAAAAGCTCCGGCAACCGTCTCAGTCACTCCCATGCCGACCCCAGCAATGACACCGCTGCGGCGGAACTCCTCCAGGAGTCCCTTGCCGGTATAATCGATATGCGCCAAGGTCTGCGCTGTTTCGTGGAAGGCTGCAATATTGGAATAATGCACATGTGCGTCAATGATTTTCATAGAAGCTTCCTTTCTCTGACTCACTTCTTGAACCGGATCGACAGCAGATCGCCATAGGCCTGCTCAGGTACCTGGAGATCCGAGATCAGATAGAATTGCGGTTTGCTGAACTGCTCCTTGCCATCCTGCAGATGCAGGTACTCCTCCGTATAAGACAGTATCGCATCTGCATTCACCATAAGAGAGGGAGAGGAATGTTCAGGTGCTGCAATTAACGTCAAGCGGTGCTTGCGCTCCTCAGAACCCAGCTGCAGAAGCCCGTTTGAACTTTTAGCTCCTGACTGTACTCTGCCTGCCTTATACACCAGCTGTTCCCCTCTGCTATTCTTAAGGTATCCTCTACCCGCCTTGATCGCAGAACCGGCCTGATAGAAGGTTGAAGTCTCAAGCTGCAACGGGTGCAGCGGACCGCCTGTATTCTGCTCCACATGTACCGTAGAGACAAGCACCGGAACGCCCGGCAGCAGCATGTAATATTGATGCAGTACGAGTCCTTTGTATTTATCATTCTTCTGAATGGTAACGCTCATCCGTATACCCGACCAGCGGTTCCCCTTGTTATCGGTCAATTCGGCGAAATCAGCCGTTAGCGGCTCCTCCATGAAGCTGCGCAAGGCGATTTCTTCCACAGTGGTTACGATACCACCCACCCATGGATTCCACCAGGACTTTGCAATCGGCTGCGGAAAAGAAGATTCAAGCCATTCCTCGCCCTGATGGGCAAGCGAGAACAATCCCGGTGCAAAGTCAGGACTGGCCTGTATCCGCAGTATCCCGTTGTCCACAGCCAGTACCTGTGCCCCTTCTGCTGTGAGTCTCTCCTGCCGGACACGTTCAGCCGCGACCGGCAAGACCAGGAAGGAGTGATCCTGCACATAACTGTCCAGATCCAGATGCAGGGTCAGCACATCCGGGGCAGCGCCTGCCGGTACTGTCAGCGGCAGAGCTGCTTCTCTGAGCTTCTCTTCCTCTTGCACCGTTAGCCGGGCTTCCTCCATGCTGCCTGCTCCGGAAGAGATCCGAATCTCACCCGCCAGATAACTCTTCTTCTGCTCCTGAAGGAGAAGCTTAGCCTCTCCGCTGATGAACGGATTCCCGTTATTCAGGCTCAGCTCCAGCTGCTCTGTAGTGGTGAGTTCCTCAGCATTGCTGTTGCCGCTTTGCAGCGCATAAGCACGGAAATCCTTCCAATGGTCCCAGGTTCCCAGAGCGATCCGCAGCGGCTGCGTTTCCTTCCGCCCGCCGGCGGGAATCCGTCCCAGGGAATGCTCCACAGCATGCATCCAAGAATCTTGAATCAGCTTAAGCTCTGACGGCCAGCTAATCCCTCTGGAGAAGCCTTCATCCGCAGCGAACATCCAGTTCTCCGTGAAATCCTGCGCTTCCCAGTAATCCATGCCGGAGGCTTCAGCCCCTGCGCTCAGATCTATATATTTGCCGCGGTAAGGGATGACGCCGCCGTGCAGACCGAAGCGGAAGCTGTCCTTCAGTAACAGCTCTTCCTCCTGTGCGGTAGCCTGCGGGTTGTCGATTCTGAAATAACGGGAGACCATCCCGTTGCCCAGCAGCTTCACCACCATCGTCAGCAGCAAGCCTTTCCTGATGCCGGCTTCATAAGTAGCCTCAAGCACGATAGCCTCTTGATCCCTGGAGATCTTCACATCCAGCGCCGAGAATTTGTTGAATTCATTCGTATACGGCAGTCCAAGCTTCGGATAAGGCAGGTTCATGAGATATTTACGGTTCTGGAAAAAAGTTAGCCAGTGGTTCGTTTTGTTCAGAACGGCGGAATAGCGGCCATTGCTGATGATCCAGTCCTTGTCGGTCGGGCCGCCGAAGGCCGTCTCTGCTCCGGAGAAGACCAGGCTCAGCTCCTGTTCCAGGATAGCTGAACCGGCTCCTTCTTCTGCACTGCGGATACTCACCGTATGGTGCCAAATGCCATACCCGAGCAGCCGGGCCGCTGCGGTAACGGTTCTCCGGCTCTTCGCCGGAACCTCTACGGTGTAACGCTTTTGACTGAACGACAAAATCTCATCCTCCGGCAGCTCAAAGCTGAACACGGTATCCTTGCTGTACTCATTCTCCACCGTCACATCCAGCTCCACCTCTTCACCAGCGAAGAGCGTTCTGTCCGGCAGATGCAGCTTCACCTTGACCGGGAATTTCGGCTTAATGCCCAGCTTGAAGACGGCAGGCAGGCCGTTAATAAGCAGTTCAGCCTCCACCACAGGATGAGTCTGATAGAGATCCTGCTCCTCCTCCACCGGATGGATGAAGAAGCGTCCTTCGATCCGCGCCTCGGTTTCGATATCCTGAGCAGCGTCCAGCTCCAAGCGGATTTGTGCATTGCTTTTACCGTTAATCTGGAGTGACAGGGGTTTCCCACTTTTATTAAAGGCTTCATAAACGACGGGGTATTCCGCTCCAAACGGCAGCTCATGCTGCGCAGGAATCGTTACCTGTATCCGGTAATCCTCCGTCTCAATCAGGCGCAGGCCGCGGCCGGTCCGCTCATATTCCATTTTCAGCGCCAGGCCGTCCTTCAGCCATTCATATGTAAAGTAGTCAAACCCGTTTTCCCCATGACCGTCAGGCTCCACCTTGATCTCACGGATGCTGTCGTTATACCAGTCTATCTTCTCGAAATAAGACTTCACCGCTCCGGTCTGAAGCACCGAGGGGATGAAGTTCATCAGGTGAGTGGTATCATCCCGGTTCTCCCAGAAGAACCCGCTTTTCTTATACGTAGGCACCGCCTTGACATTACCAGGCCACGTATAGAGATCCAGCCGAGGCCAGCCCAGCTTAATCGTCTCTTCAATCGAACGCCTTACCAGCGCCTTGCCCACCTTGCGTCCATGGTAATCCGGTCTTACGTTGAGCAGAGCGATATAGAGCGCCCCGGTATCTTCTTTATAATGGGAGAAGCTGCAGTATCCGATGACCTCTGAGCCGCTTACCGCCAGGAATAACTTGAGCATCGGGCTGTTCTCGTGTTCCCGCAGCACGCTTTCCTCTGTCCGGTACGCTCCGTCTCCGCCCCAGCTCTCTGCACTTCTGTTCCACATCTCGGCAATGGAAGCAGCGTGCCTCTCCGGCACATATTCTTCAATAACTATCTGTTGTAATTCAGACATTACAGTCATACCTCCTCAGAAACGCTATAATTCCTAGCTTCATAGCAACAAATACTACTTGCAGTATATAACAGAATGTTCAGCGGCTGTAAGTTCCTGTTTGATTATAAAAGATTATTACTTAACTCAAGCAAAGGTTAGCCTCGAACCGATCAGATAGCCAATCGAGACAAACAGGAGGGACCAGATAAAGGCACCGGCCAGGGTGACCATTAAATATTTTCGGAAGGACATGGCGCTGATGCCCGAGATGTAGCTGGTCACATGCCGGATGCCCGGAACAAAATAAGCGATGAATATCGTCCAGTTGCCGAACCGGAAAAACCAGCGTTTGACATAGGCGAATCTTTTGGGCGTCAGGCCTACCCATTTCCCGTACCGGTCCACGACAGGCTGCCCTACTCTGAGACCGATGGTATAGCTGATCAGCATGCCTGTAATCGAGCCTATGAAACAGACCAGAACCGAAAGCGAGAAATCCAGCACCATGGTAGAGGATAGATAGCCAACGAACAGCGTCAGCAGCTCATCGGGAACGGGAAGTCCGACAAGCCCCAGCGCCAGCAGCGCGAATATAGCTATATAACCGTATTGTGAGATCATCTCGATGACCCATGGCATGAACAATCACTTCCTGTTAACGAATTTTTTGAACGAAGGGAATGGAACCCTGCTTATCATCAGTATGGACAACAGTCCCATAATTAAAATGACCATTTCCGGCTTCAGCCGCTCACCTATAAGTGTGGTCATCGACAGAAGCAATCCGGCTGCCGTAATCGGCATGCCCACGAAGCCCTTGGAAGGAGCCGAGATATTGAATCTGGCCAGCCGTAGCGCCCCGCAGATCAGGAATGCGACCGCAGCCACAGGTCCGACCCACTGCACGTTCTCCAGACGGTATAACAGAATAAGAAAGACGGGAGCGATACCAAACGAAATAATATCCGCCAAAGAGTCCAGTTGTTTGCCGAAATCACTGGTGCAATGGAGCATCCGGGCGAGCAGTCCGTCCATAACATCGCATATTGCAGCCAGCAGTATCATTAATAAAGCAAGATCATAACGTTCCTCAATCGTGAATAGCAGGGAAATTGATCCGAAGCCCAGGTTCCCCAGTGTGCACATTGAAGGCAGCCAGCTCCATTTCATTGCTGTTCACTCCTTTCCAGACAAATTGGTAATTGGGGCGGCTCAGCCTTCAAAGCTTATACTAAAACAGACGCCGTCCGTGGTGTTCATCACTGCATACCGGCAGCCATGCATATCTAAAATTTGCTTCGCAATGGATAATCCGAGTCCGGTTCCTCCCGTCAGACGGCTGCGTGAAGCCTCGATCCGGTAGAAGCGCTCCCAGATATGCGCCAGCTGATCCTCGGGGATTCTCTCCCCTTTATTGTGTATGGTGAACAGAAGCTTCTTAGGCTGACTCTCCAATGTAACGGTTATGGTACTGCTCTCTTCGGCATGACGGATCGCGTTGGTCAGCAGATTGCTGAGCACCTGTTCAATCCATGTAGCATCCGCATATACAGGCAATTCATTCGCCGGAATAATGACCACATCCAGCTGCTTACTCTGAAGGGAATGCACCAGTTTACCGGTCACCTTCTCGGTCATTTCGCTCAGCATGAAGGAGCTTTTGCGCAGCTTGATCGTGCCGGACTCCAGCCGGGCCAGGTCCAGCATATCTTTTACCAGGAACTCCATCTTGTCGGCCTCTTCGATAATGACTTTGATGTAATGATCCTGCTTGCCGGCGCTCACCCCATCCTCCAGACCCTCGGCGAAGCCCTTAATGATGCTAAGAGGCGTCTTGAGTTCGTGGGAGGCACTGGCAAAAAAGTCCTGCTGCATCTGCTCCAGCTTCTTCTTCTGCTCCATCTCCTCCACCAGCTGCTGATTGGTCTCCCGAAGCTCGCCCAGTGCAGTATCCAGACTTTGGGACAAGGTGAACATGCTTCTGGACAGATTGCCCAGCTCATCCCTCTGGCGGATGGAGGCATGGCCGGTGAAATCGAGCGCTACCATCCTTTTGGCCGTATTATTGAGCTTGATCAAGGGCCGGGTCACCATCTTGGAATAGAACAGCGAGAGGAGCAGAATCAGCACGAACCCGCCAAGCCCCAGGTATAAAAAGAACCAGCGCAGCGCTTCATTGGAATCCTTAACATCCTGCAGCGAGGTCACTGAGAACAACAGCTCAATCTCCCCGCTGGCCTGCTTCACGGGCAGAATCATCACGGAATTGCGGATACCGCTCCAGGGAGCCGTCCACTCTTCCTTGACCATATTCAGATGCTCCAGGCTCTCCAGCTGCCCCGTATTTAACGGGAACCAGTCCTCTACGGCCTCGAACAGGATGCCCTGGCGCGGGTTCCATATTTTCAGATCCGGCAGGACCAGCTCCGTAATCGTCCCGGTAATGCTTGTGTTGCCCAGCTCCGCCTCCTCGCCTACCGGCTGGAACCCCTGTTTGGTAATCATGAGCGGGAAAAACTGATTGCCGAGGTCATTCTCGCCAGTGACAAGCTCTCCCTGGATGGTAACCCGATCATTCTCTTTCAAATGGGCTGACCGGAGCATATCCCCGAACTGATTCATGAACAGGGACATAGGGATCACCTGGGTCTGGCCTTTATCGTCAATCAGCTTCATGCGGAACGGATCTTCCGACTTCATCCGGCCGTCCAGCTTCAGAATGACCATCTGTGTCTTGTTGCGCAGCATAAACCGGACCAGCTCGCGGGAAGTCCGGGTTCTGCCCCAGGCTTCTTTGGTGTAGCTTGTCCCGAAGCTCTTGAGATGCTTCTCCACACGGGACTCCTTCTGCGTCTGGTAGAAGCGGTCGAACAGCAGGAACTGGCTGAGGATTACCATCCCGTAAAAACAGACGAAGAAGATTACGGTCATCACGAACAGCTTGAAGGTAATGCCCCATCTTTTCATTCCTCGTCCTCGAATCTGTAGCCGGTTCCAATGACCGTGCGGATGTGGCGGGATTCATACCCCAGCTTGCTGCGCAGTTTCTTGATGTGGCTGTCCACGACCCGGGAGTCCCCCTCGAATTCAATTCCCCACACCCGGCTGAGGATGGTATCCCGCGAGACCACATGGCCCTTGTTGCGGATCAGCAGCCACAGGAGATCATACTCCTTCGGGGTAAGCTCGACATCGGCACCTTCCACCTCTAGACGGTGCGCCATGGTGTTGAAGATGGCCGAGCCGAATCTCACTACACCGGATTCTGGCTGATGTGCGCCTTCCACCCGTTTCATCAGCGCGGCAGCCCGGGCCACCAGCACCTTGGGACTGAACGGCTTGGTTACATAATCATCGGCGCCCAGCTCGAAGCCGTGTATTTTGTCGTCATCGGCGGATTTGGCGGTCAGCAGAATAATCGGGGTCGCCGATTTCTTGCGGATCTCCCGGCATACCTGAAATCCGTCCATTTTGGGCATCATAATATCCAGAATCAGCAGATCCGGCTCCAGCGAATCGAACCACAGGAGCGCGTCCTGCCCATTATCGGCTTCGCGTACCTCCCAGCCGTCCTGTATGAAATAATCCGACACCAGCTCACGGATACGCAGCTCGTCTTCGACAAGCAATAGCTTTTTGTTCAATGTACTCCCTGCTTTCAACCCGTTTATACCTCTCAGCATAGTCGAGTGTTATGTCCTTTATGTGTCCTGGGGGGAAATTGATTGAAAAATGAGTGATGGAGTATGCGAAATGTTAGCGCTCGGGTGAACGCTGCACAAACGGAACGTTGTTCCAATCGCTGTTGTGTCCAGATTTTTTCCATTCCCCTTAGCGGTGAAAATCCGGACACAAAGGCGAACGCTCCGCTTTTCCACAATCGTTCCGCCCGCTCCGCTGTTTGAGCTAAAAGTGCTACTTAGATTGAACCTCAAACATACTCAAAGAGAAAGTTTGCCACTTATCAAAAATCCGAAAGAGAAAGTAGCTCCACTGAACACAAATGTTGCAATTTTTGCAGGAACTCTGTCCGTTTTGAGCTCAGATAATGAACATTGTTGTACTTATTGTAGGAATTCGCTGCGATTCACGGCTGAGGAACACACATTGTTGTAATTAGTGCAGGATTTCCATCAGCACGGTGCTGGATCATGAACATTGTTGCATTCTGTGCAGGAATTCCCTCAGACTAATAGCGGCTGAAGCCAAAACGCAAAACAGCGATTCTCTATTGAACGGAGGATCGCTGTCTGCTATATAATCATCGTACCTTAATCGGCGTGCCTTGCTTACCCGGCTTCAAAAGCCTGCTTGAACTGGCTGTTATACAGCTCGGAATATATCCCTTGCAGCGCAAGGAGCTGGCTGTGGCTGCCCTGCTCGGCGATCTGCCCGCCCTGGATGACCAGAATCCGGTCAGCATCCTGAATGGTGCTGAGCCGGTGGGCGATCACGAAGCTGGTCCGGCCCTTCATCAGTGTCCGCATGGCCTGCTGGATATGCATCTCTGTCCGGGTATCTACACTGCTTGTAGCCTCATCCAGAATGAGGATGGCCGGATCGGCCAGAATGGCGCGGGCAATGGTCAACAGCTGACGCTGACCGTGGCTCAAGGTGGTCCCGTCCGTGCCCAGCAGCGTATCGTACCCCTGCGGCATCCGCGCAATGAAGCCGCTGACGTTGGCGAGATTAGCGGCTTCCTCCACCTCACGGTCTGTGGCCTCCAGGCGGCCGAACCGGATATTCTCGCGGATGGTTCCCGAGAAGACATGGGCGTCCTGCAGCACCATGCCGAGCTGGCGGCGCAGACCGTTTTTACCCAGCTCCCGGATATCCCTGCCGTCGATCAGCAGCTCACCGCCGCTCACTTCATAGAAGCGCGTCAGCAGGTTGACAATAGTCGTCTTCCCCGCTCCGGTCGGCCCGACCAGGGCGATAGTCTCACCCGGCTGTGCGGTGAAGCTTACCCCGTTCAGAATAGGCTCGCCCGGCTGATAGCCGAACACTACATCCCGGAAAACAACTTCCCCGCGTATCCGCTCCAGTTCCTGAGGCTGCTCCCCGCTGTACTCAGAAGGCATATCCATCACTTCAAATACGCGCTCGGCACCGGCAATTGCCGATTGGATCAGGTTATACTGGTTCGCAAGGTCGGAGATGGGCCGGCCGAACTGCTTGGCATAGTTCAGCATACTGACGATGACCCCCACGGTAACCAGCCCATGATAAGCCATCCAGCCGCCAATGCCGGCAATCAGCGCAAAGTTCAGATTGTTAATCAGGTTCATTACTGGTCCTACCAGGCCTGATACGATCTGCGCCTTAATGCTAGCTTTGTTAAGCTCGCCGCTTATTCCTCGGAATCTGGCGACCTCCGCCTGTTCTCTGCGGTATTGCTTGATCACCTTTTGGCCGCTGACCGCTTCTTCAATGAAGCCGTTCAGCTCACCCAGATGCTGCTGCTGATCCTTGAAGTAGATCCGGCTTAAGCCGGTAATCCGGCGGCTCGCCAGTACGACCAGCGGAATGGTTACCAGAGCAACTCCAGTCAACGGCACATTCAGCATCAGCATAATGACCAGAGAGCCGCTAAGTGTAATCAGACTGTTCAGCAGCTGGGTTACACTCTGATTCAGCGAGTTCGAGACGTTGTCGATGTCATTAGTTGCACGGCTCATTAGCTCACCGTTAGCATGGGTATCGAAGAAGCTGACCGGCAGCTCCTGGTATTTGGCGAACAGGTCCCGCCGTAACTCATACACCGTGCGCTGCGAGACGGAGGTCATCACATAAGCCTGAACCCAAGAGACGGCGCTGCCCAGCAGATAAATGCCGCCCAGAAGGAGACAGAACCGGACCAGCAGACTATAATCCTGCGGGAGGATCGCGGTATCAATAGCTTTTCCTAGCAGGTAGGGACCGATCAGGGCGAGAACAGCATTCAGCATCGTGAATACATAGACCATAATCAGCCCTGTCCGCTGACGGTTCAGATAGGACCAGATGCGGAGGATGGTTGCCTTGCTATTCTTCGGACGTACCTTGGGGGTTACGCCAACACGGCCGGGAGGCCCGCCGCCTAACGCTCCAGGTCCGCCGGGAGCCTGCTCCCTTTTACGTTGACTGGACATAGGGCTCCTCCTCTTCCTTCAGCTGGGAGTGACGGATGTCCCGGTAGATCTCGCTGCCTGCCATCAGCTCGGTATGCGTACCCTGTGCGGCGATCCGGCCGTTCTCCAGAATCAAGATCCGGTCGGCATCTATAATGGAAGACACCCGCTGGGCAATCATAACGACAGTAGAGTCCTGAAGCTCCGTCTTCAGCAGCAGGCGGATGCTTGCTTCGGTAACCGCATCCAGAGCGCTGGTGCTGTCATCCAGGATCAGAATGGCCGGCTTAATTAACAGCGCGCGTGCAATGGACAGACGCTGCTTTTGTCCGCCTGACAGGTTCACCCCGCGTTGTCCGAGCTGCGTGTCGTAGCCTTGCGGCATAGCTGTAATGAATCCATGCGCTTCTGCGGCTACAGCCGCCTGCTCCACTTCTTCATCTGTGGCTTCCGGCCGTCCGTAACGGATATTATCCCGGATACTGCCGCTGAACAGCAGGGACTGCTGCATTACGAAGCCGATCCGGCTCCGCAGATGCTCTAGGCTAATCTCACGGATGTCTGTTCCGTCGATCAGAACGGCACCGGACAAGACCTCATAAAATCTTGGAATCAGACTAACCAGGGTAGACTTTCCTGCTCCAGTTGCCCCCAGAATAGCGATCGTCTCCCCGGGGCTGGCTGCAAAGCTGATATCCTCCAGCACAAGATTCTCATCCGCGCGGTTATAGGCGAAGGAGACCTTGCTGAATTCAATCCGTCCGAGTGTAATGGCTGCTTGGTCCGCCGCAGGCGCTTCGGTAATTTCACTTGTGGCGGCGAAAACTTCATTCACACGGTCCCCCGATACCTTGGCCCGTGATACGAAGGCAAGCATCGTGCTCAGCATCATCATCGACATGAGCAATTGAGTAACATAGTTAATGAAGGCAATTAGTTCACCAACGGGTAGCACCCCGTTCCAGTTCTGTATGCCCCCGAACCAGAGCACGGCAATAATGCTTGCATTCAGAATCAGCATCATAAGCGGCATATTCAGCGCCATCAGGCGAATCGCCCGGATTCCGGTATCCGTATAGCCGGTATTGGCGGTATCGAAGCGCTTCTGCTCATGGTCTCCACGGACGAAGGCCTTGATTACGCGAATACCGGTGAGATTCTCCTGCAGCACGTTGCTTACCCCATCCAGCTTTTCCTGCATCCGGGCAAATAGCGGAAAAGAAAGCCGGATCAGCACAAACAGCAGGATGAACAGCAGCGGAACCGCAGCGAGCAGGATCAACGCCAAGGACGGGCTGATCCGCACCGCCATGATCAGACTGCCGATCAGCAGCAGCGGCGACCGCACGAAGCTCCGCAGAATCATCTGCACGAAGGTCTGGAGCTGCACCACATCGTTAGTCAGCCGGGTGATCAGCGAGCCGGTCTTCAGCCGGTCCAAATTGCGGTTGGAGAAGGTCTGGATATGCTCAAAAAGCTTAATCCGCAGATCATTCCCGAAATTCTGTGAGGCAATACTTGCACATATCGCACAGCCCACACCGCCGGTCATCCCGATGACAGCGATTCCGATCATAATGCCGCCTGTGGAGAGGATATGCGATAAATCATTCTTCATCAGGCCTTTATCTACAATGCTGGCCATAAGTGCAGGCTGCAGCAGGTCCATCACTACTTCAACTACCATTAACAGCGGGGCAAGCACGCTCCAGAGCGCGTATGGCTTCATGAAGCCCCTGAGCTTCCACATTCCGTTCACCTTCATCTCATCAGTCGTTGCATCCGTTCGCCTGTTTAGGGTAAATATGTGATTTTATCCGTTATTGGCGTTCTCTGCTTGGCAGCAGGTACTTCCGAGGGATAGCCTACGGCAAGCACTCCAATGACATCCTGCTCCTCAGGAACGCCTAGCACCTCACGGCCCTTGGCCGTACCACCGAGTGATGACCAGAACACACCTGCTCCTGCCTCATGGGCTGCCAGCATGAAATTCTGGATATAGCAGGATACGGCCATGATGTTCTCTTCGCGCTCCATTGTCGAAGCGGCAGACTTGGATATGACTCCAATCAACACAGGAGCACCGCCAAAATCAGTCTTATGGTTCAGCGCTGCCCGGGTCTGCGGCCCAATGAACAGCAGTTCCCACGGCTCATTCATCCGGTGGTTCGGAGCATAGCTGGCAGCTTCCAGCCAAGTATTGAGCTCCTCCTTTTTAATTGGGTCTGGCCGGAAGGCCTTAATCGTTCTTCGCGTTTGAATAGTATCGATAATAGTCATAGTTAGTCCACTCCTTCGGTTGTATTTGTATCCACATTGTTATAAGCATATCTCTTTAACACGTTAAATTACAAGGCTTTATAAGTAAAATGGAACATTATGTATATGGTGTTAATGATTTTTTATGCTGAAAGTGAATTGGCTCCTGGGCAAAACAGCCTTACCCATCTGTCCACTTTTAGCGGCATCCGGTACACGCACCCTGATGCCAGCCCATTGTGTTTGTTTTTCCGATTACATCTGGCCACCTGCCCTCTAACGAGCGCATTGTATTCGGTTTTCAGATTACATCCAGCCATCTGTCCTTTCGCGAACAGATTGTAATCGGTTTTTCGATTACATTTGCCCATCCGCCCCCTAACCAGCGCAATGTAATCGGTTTTTCGATTACATCTGGCCATCTGCCATCTCACGAGCACATTGTAATCGGTTTTTCGATTACATTTGCCCATCCGCCCTCTAACCAGCGCAATGTAATCGGTTTTTCGATTACATCTGGCCATCTGCCATCTCACGAGCACATTGTATCGGTTTTCCGCATACATTGTGCCTTCACCTACTCGCAGGAGCAAAAACAGCCCAGCAAACTCCGCTTTAGCGGAGCTTCCTGAGCTGTTCTTTTGGAGGAGTTTATCAGTTCACATGTTCATATGTTCATCTGTACTCCGTGCATCCGTTCATCCTAACCCTGCTCCAGAGCATATTTCCTCATCGTCTGCTGCTTGAAATCATCCCAGGCCGGTGTGGACAGACGGGCCTGCTGCATCAGAGGTTCAAAGGCTTGATAGAGCGCTGCAATCTCGCTGAATGAGCCATCGATCAGCTTCATGAAGGGCAGCTTTTGCACCCATCTCAACCCTTGGGCAAGCAGTGCCGGGTGCTTCTTCGCCCCGTTAACCAGGGAGGCGGGGTTGACGGGGAAGCCCAGCGCGGAGAGCACGCGGAACCCTTCATCCATTACGGCAACCGCCTGTTTCCAGCGGGCGGAGTCTTTGCTTGCTTTTGCCAAATCAAAATCATAGAGATAAATGACCGACATAACCGGGATAATGGAAACAATGTGACTCAGGAGCCAGGCGTTAATATCCAGCGAATAATCCAGCTTATACTTCGTCTTATGGAAGGCTTCTGCAAGCTTCGTCTTGAACGGAACCTCACCCTCCAGACTGCCCAGTACCATCTTGCCGCCACCGCTTACAACGATAACACGCCCGTCTTCCTCACGCGTCCCGCCGTTTATCTGGAAGCCAAACGCTATATTCTGCGGAATCCGGCTATTCTCCTTGAAGAACTGCTGCATCCCGCGGGTATCCCCGTTATTGCCGACAAGCACAATATTTTTACTTTCGTTGTCTGCCAGCGCCGGCAGCACCGCCGGGAAGTCATTGTATTTCATCACTACGAAGATCAGATCATAGACATCATCCCTCCGCAGCTCGGATATCACCTTCACCTGATCTACAGTCGTTTTGCGCTGAAAATAATGCCGGAGGACCAGTCCGTCCTGCTGCAATTGGCCCGCCCGCTTCGTTCTGGCCAGCATCGTGACCTCATTCCCGCCCCGTACCAGCACATGTGCCAAATAACTGCCTATTACCCCTGCACCCATCACTAATATTCGCATCTCGAATCCCCTCTCCGCTTCAAACAGTTGTATTTAAATAAACATCTGTTCATTATGTTAGCGGCGGGACCTCATTCGCGCAATTGCCAATGGTGCCGGGGATGTCAATTACTGAACAAACCCGTGTAAATTGTACATTAGCCGCACAGGGCCGCAGGACTGCATGCAGACAGGTTCATTCCATCATCTGCGTATGAACGGCCACGATCAGCATATCCATATGCCGGGCATGCCGCAGCAGATATTGAACGAAGCTCACCGAGAACAAGCTGCGCAGGAAGGGTCTGCGGGACTGGCCGATGATTACCTGCGTAGTGTGCATGTCATTCATCCGCTGGAGCAGATGCTTATAGAGATGCTTGCGGCTTCCCGCCTCCGTAATGTCCATTACCCCGCCTAGCCGCTCGGTCAGAGCCTTCAGCGTATCCAACCGCTTCTGCTCCTCCGCCGTCTTCATGCGGGTACAGTGCACGTAGTGAACATGCCACTCCGCCTTCAGGCGGTGTGCAATGCGGAAGCCGCGGCGGACCAGCCGTTCAGCCTGCGGCCCTGTGTCTACACAGACGAAGATAACCTCCCGTCTGCTCCATGGCCCGCGCAGGGCAGGCTCCCGCTCCCAGGCCTCCAGCCGCTCATCCACATCATCGGCAATCTCGCGCAGGGCCAGCTCGCGCAGCGCGATCAGATTGCCGATCTTGAAGAATGACTCCAGCGCCTGATTGACCTTCTCTTGCGCGTAGATCTTCCCTTCCCGCATCCGCTGCTGCAGCATCTGCGGAGTAACGTCGATCAGCTCCACCTCACTGGTCATCCGCAGGATGGCATCCGGCACCGTCTCGCGCACACGCACACCGGTTAACTGCTCCACCGCATCGTTCAAGCTCTCCAGATGCTGCACATTAACCGTGGTAATGACCGATATCCCGTTCTCCAGCAGCTTCATAACATCCTCATAACGCTTGCGGGTCACGCTTCCGGGAACATTCGTGTGGGCCAGCTCATCCACCAGCACCACCTCGGGATGGCGGGCGATTATCGCCGCTGTATCCATCTCCGTAAGCTCGGTGGACTGGTAGGCAATCCGCGCTCTAGGAATCATCGTTAACTTGCCCACCTGCTTGCGGGTTTCCTCTCGCCCATGGGTCTCCAGCAGCCCGATGACCACATCGATGCCCTTGCCCAGCAGCAGATTGCCTTCCTGGAGCATCTTGTAGGTTTTGCCTACGCCCGGGGCTGCGCCGATATACACCTTGAAGGTGCCCCGGCGGATATCCTCGATCCGCTGCTCCAGCTCCCGGCCGGTCAGCCGGTGGAACGGTTCTGCCGCCATCTTCGCTGCGGGACGGACCGGCAGAACCCGTTCTCCCTCCTGCTCGGCACGGTCAGCCATCAGGAACACATCGATATTCCGCGTCCTCCGCAGGACACGGCTGGCTATGGAGCCCTGCCACTTCTCCTGCCAGCGGCTTTTCTGCGAATGCCCCATCACAATTCGGGTGACATTGTTCTGAATGGCGTAGCGCACAAGCATGGCGGGCAGCATCCGCAGACGTATCAGCTCCACCTCCTCGAACCGGGCCTGAATCCGCTCGGTCAGCTTGCGGATGGAGCGCTTGAATACCTGCTGATCTTTGGTCAACGGATGGCCGCGCAGGAGGAAGGTAACGATAAGCAGGTCTCCGTTCAGCCGTTTGGCAATCTGCTGTCCCCTTCTAATATAGAGGGAACCATTCCAGTGATACTGTGCGGATACCAGAATCCGCTCTGTCGCGCCCGAAGGGCCGATCAGTCCCTCGGCCTCGCGGTGCTTTTCCAGGGAATCATTGACCCCTTCCGCCATCAGCCTCAGCGACACCTCACGGAGTACGCCAAGGTTGCCCCTGAGGGATAATGCCGGATGCGCGCCCTCTCCAAGCACTCCCTCCTCCAGCCGCTTGAGAATGGTCTCCGGGGACACATCGATCAGCCGTACCTCATCGGCGAGCTCTAGTGTATTGAGCGGCACAGTGCACTCCGCACGGATGCCGGTCATTTCATAGATCTGCTCGCCCACACCGGCCAGCTCATAGACATTAATAGTCGTAATTACGCTGATGCCCTGATCCATCAGATAACGGATGTCCGCAAGCCTTGTCGGGAACCGGGCCTCTTCGCGGTTGCGGTGGGCCAGACCATCGACCAGCAGCACCTCAGGATTGCGCTCCACCAGCGCTTCAAGCGGCAGATCCTTCTCCTCCTTGCCGTCCTTCAGCCAGTGAATACTGGGCACGCGCTCCAGATCGCCAAGCTGCTGAACCGTCTCCGCCCGGCCCATAGTGGAGACCGCACTAATCACTACATCGATCCCCTGATGCTTCAGCAGCTTGCCTTCCTCCAGCATATGATAGGTTTTGCCGGAGCCGCTGACCGAGCCGATGATGATCTTCAGCCGCCCCCGCTGGAGCTGGTAGATAGAATATAGAATCTCCTCAGGAGACTTGCGTTTATAGGGCGCCACGGACTCACCTTCCTTCTATTCTCACAACTCACATCTGGAGGAAGCAGTCTGTGCGGAGTCAGCTTATTTCGCTATCTCCATCAGCGCCAGATTCAGCTTCAGCACATTCACCCGTTTCTCTCCGAAAAGCCCCAGATCACGCCCTTCGGTATGCTCCTTCACCAGAGCTTCAAGGGTATCTGCCGGAATGCCGGTCAGCTTGCTGATCCGGGGAACCTGCACGAGCGCCGCAGCCGGAGAAATATGCGGATCAAGACCCGATCCGGAATTCGTAATCAGATCCACAGGGAGCTGACTTACAGGGACGCCGGGATTGTCCAGCTTCCACTGGGCAATGGAATCCTTGGTGCGTTGCAGCATATCGGGATTTGACGGCCCGTAGTTATTCGAGCCCGAAGCTTCGGCCTTGTACCCGATACTGGATACACGGCTCTGGAACATTGCCTGATTCGTGAAGCTCTGCCCGATCAGCGCAGAACCGACGACCTTCCCGGAAGCATCCTTCAGCAGGCTGCCGTTCGCCTGGGCAGGCAGCAGCACCTGGGCCAGCGCGGTGGAAGCCAGCGGATAGATCATTCCGCAGAGAATAATGAATACTATGCTTAACCTCACTGTAGTGAAGACAAAAGCTGCTGGTGAAGCGGAGACCTGCTCTCCGGTTGTCTCATGAGTAGATTGTGCCATGATGATTACGCCCTCCTTATATAGTCAATCGTCAGCCGGACCCCTAGATCCATATACTGACTAGCATATCAATCAGCTTGATGCCGGCGAATGGAACAGCGACCCCGCCCAGACCATAGATGACAATGTTGCGCGTCAGCAGCCTGGTAGAACTCATCGGCTTATAGGAGACCCCGCGCATCGCGAGCGGAATCAGCAGCGGGATGATGATGGCATTGAAGATC
Organism: Paenibacillus sp. FSL H8-0122; assembly: GCF_038005345.1. Lineage (NCBI taxonomy): Bacteria > Bacillati > Bacillota > Bacilli > Caryophanales > Paenibacillaceae > Paenibacillus > Paenibacillus sp. FSL H8-0122. The sequence goes on from NZ_JBBOTB010000001.1 coordinate 3,009,426, forward strand.
AGCGCCGAGATTATCGCCGAGCTTGGGGACCCCAGCCCCATGATGTTCAGGGCTTCCATCTCAGGAATAGCGAGCGTGAACATCGCCGGAATGATGGCGAAATACTTGGCAATATCGTTAGCGATGCTGAACGTGGTCAGCGCCCCGCGCGTCATAAGAAGCTGCTTCCCGATGGCTACAACCTCGATGATCTTGGACGGATCAGAATCCAGATCCACCATATTGGCCGCTTCCTTGGCAGCGGTTGTCCCGCTGTTCATCGCCAGCCCCACATCGGCCTGGGCCAGCGCGGGAGCATCGTTCGTTCCATCCCCGGTCATGGCGACCAGCTTGCCCTCGTTCTGCTCCCGGCGGATCACCGCAATCTTATCCTCCGGGGTACTCTCGGCAATGAAATCATCAACCCCGGCTTCACGGGCAATCGTGGCTGCGGTCAGCGGGTTATCCCCGGTACACATAATCGTCTTGATTCCCATGCTGCGCAGCTCGTCGAAGCGCTCCTTCATCCCTGGCTTAACCGTATCCTTCAGATAGATTAGCCCGTAGATCCGGTTATCTACAGCAACCGCGAGCGGAGTGCCGCCCAGCCGGGCAATAGCATCCGAGTTGCTGTCCAGATCAGACGGCACGGTGCCGCCCCGGGACAGCACCCACTTCTTCACGGAATCCACCGCTCCCTTGCGCACTGAGCGCCCGTCCCGCAGATCCATCCCGCTCATCCGGCTCTCCGCCTTGAACTCAATGAACTCCCCGCCGTCCGCGAGGCTGCTCTCATACTGAAGCTCCAGCTTCTTCGCCAGCTCCAGGACAGAGCGTCCTTCGGGCGTCTCATCCTTCAGCGAGCTGACCGCCGCCCAGGCGGCAAGCTCGGCTACTGATGCTTCGCCCACCGCTACGAACTCACTGGCCATCCGGTTGCCGAAGGTAATCGTCCCCGTCTTATCCAGAATCATCGTGTTGATGTCCCCGGCAGCTTCCACTGCCTTCCCGGACATCGCCAGGACGTTGAACTGCGTCACCCGGTCCATGCCCGCAATCCCGATGGCCGACAGCAGCCCGCCGATGGTGGTCGGAATCAGGCAGACGAGCAGCGCGATCATGACCGGAATCTCCAGCTTCACCCCGATATAATCCGCGATGGGACGCAGGGTAACGACGACAATCAGGAAAATAATCGTGAGGCTGATCAGCAGCGTGTTCAGGGCAATCTCATTCGGTGTCTTCTGGCGCTTCGCCCCTTCGACCAGCGAGATCATCCGGTCCAGGAACGATTCCCCCGGATCACTGGTGATCCGCACCTTGATCTGGTCGCTGACTACGCGGGTACCGCCGGTCACGGAGCCGAAGTCGCCTCCGGCTTCCTTAATGACCGGGGCCGACTCTCCGGTGATGGCCGATTCGTCTACAGAAGCCAGCCCTTCGGTTACTTCCCCGTCGCCGGGAATCAGTTCGCCTTGGCTGACGACTACGATATCGCCTTTGCGCAGCTCAGAGGCAGGTACCTGCTTGACCCCTGATCCCGCCAGCTTATTGGCGGTGATGTCCTGCTTGGTTTTTTTGAGCGAATCGGCTTGTGCCTTGCCCCGGCCCTCCGCCAGCGCTTCCGCGAAGTTAGCGAACAGCACGGTAAACAGCAGGATGAAGAACACGGTGATATTGAAGCCTACCGCATGCTCCGCATGGAAATACGCGGGCGCCAGCACCATGAGCAAGACGATAACCGTCCCGACCTCCACGACGAACATGACCGGATTCTTCATTAGCGTCACCGGGTTCAGCTTCACCAGACTATCCTTGGCAGCACTTAGCAGGATGGGACCCGTCAGCAGCTTCTTTCTGTGTACAGTACTCATTCTCTTCTCTCCCTCTCCCTACCGTAAAGTCAAATATTCTGCAACCGGACCGAGGACAATCACCGGCAGGAAGGTCAGAGCGCCGATAATCAGCACCGTACCGATCAGAATACCAGTGAACAGCCCGTTATCCGTGCGGAAGGTTCCAATGGTCTCAGGCACCGGCTTCTTGCGCAGCAGGGAACCGGCAACCGCCAGCATGGCGATCATTGAGACATACCGGCCCAGCAGCATGACCACACCGGTGGTGATATTCCAGAAGGAGGTATTATCCGCCAGCCCTTCGAAGCCCGAGCCGTTATTGGCCGCAGACGATACGTATTCATACAGCACCTGGGTCATCCCGTGGAAGCCGGGGTTACTGATACTTCCTTTACCGAGCTCCGTCAGAAAAGCAGCCGCCGTCGGCACCAGAATAATCAGCGGATGAATCAGAATCGCGATGGCGATCAGCTTCATCTCCCGCGCTTCAATCTTGCGGCCCAGGAACTCCGGCGTCCGGCCCACCATCAGCCCGCAGAGGAACACGCCGAGGATCGCATACATAAGCATATTGATCAGCCCGACCCCTTTGCCGCCGAATACATTATTCAGCATCATGAGGGTCAGCGGGGTAATACTGCCGAGCGGCGTCAGCGTATCATGCATATTGTTCACACTGCCGGTGGTGGCCGCCGTTGTAACGGTGGTGAACAGCGCCGACTGTGCGATGCCGAACCGAACCTCTTTTCCCTCCATACTGCCCTGTGAAGCATCTATCCCCATGGCGTTAATCGCCGGGTTGCCCGCCCTTTCCGCAGCGTAATTCACTCCCAGCAATACCACGAACAGCGTCATCATCGCGCCAAAAATCATCCAGCCCTGCCGCTTGTTCCCGGCGAACTTCCCGTACATATACGGCAGAGACGCGGGCAGCAGCCACATGGAGAGGATCTCCAGCACATTGCTCAGCGGACCCGGATTCTCAAAAGGATGGGCAGAGTTAGCTCCGAAGAAGCCCCCGCCGTTCGTCCCGATATGCTTAATGGACTCCAGGGAGGCCACCGGACCGATAGCAATCTGCTGGGTCTGCCCTTCAAGCGTGGTGACTTCCAGCGTAGGTTTCAGAGTCTGCGGCACATGAAGCGCTACAAGCGCCAGTGTTACAAGCAGTGCCAGTGGAATGAAGATCCGGATATGCGCTTTGACGAAGTCCTCGAAGAAGTTCCCCACCGAGGTGCGTCCCGTAATCCCTCTGACAAAAGCAACCGCGACCGAGAAGCCGCTGGCGGCCGAGGTGAACATCAGCATCGTCATGACCGCCATCTGTGAGAAGTAGGACACGCCGCTCTCCCCGCTGTAATGCTGGAGGTTCGTATTGGTCATGAAGCTGATTACCGTATTGAAGGTGAGCGTCTCTTCCATATTGCCGATCCCGTTCGGGTTGAGCGGAAGCCCCTTTTGCAGCCGCAGAAAGAGATAACTGAATACCACCAATACAATGTTCGTTACAATGAAGCTGAGCGCATATTTCTTCCAGGACATCCCGCCCCGCTGCTTCAGCCCGATCAGACGATAAATTCCTTTCTCCGCGGCACCAAACACCCGGTCTGTCCGGTTCGGTTCATTTGAGAATACATGATATAGATAAGTGCCCACCGGCTTCACCAGCAGTACGAGTATTAAGATGACGACTACAATCTGCACAATCCCCACGGATGGCCCTCCTTTTAATATAACTATCATTTTCAGTCTTTGTCTTTCTTCTGCCCTACCCCTTCCTGTACAAGCTGAATTTGGAATTGATCTTTATGGATAGAGTGCCGGAGGGGAAATTTGGAACTGTAGGAGCGGTAGCGACCGCCTTTGTCTCCGGATTTCATCCGCAATTAGCGGTACAAACCAAGAAATCTGGAGACAACAGCGGCCGGAAGTCCAAATGTTCTCCGCAGGCACGGATGATCCATAACTTAGATTCTCACTCAGCTTGAACAGCCCCACCTTAGAATTTTTCAGGATGAATCAAAGCATAGCCCAAATACAGAAACAGCAGCACAGTAGCTGCGAGGACAACTGCCATTACTCCGTCCCCCCTTGCTCATCGGTCACACGGCTGCACCATTGTACAAACGCATAGAATACCGTGAATATCGCTGCCAGCATTGCCGTCATATACACATCCATCATCGTCTTTGCCACTCCTCACCTTAAGGTAATCTCTCTCTTGTAACTTCCGGTCTAGCGTATCATTTCTCCCATTAGTTCAGGGTAAGGGTTTCCTCAGGCGCATTAAGATTGCATTAAGACTTCAGGAGAGGCGGTAAATCTCTTCACCCAGCACCCTGTTGACCGCCCCGATAAAAGCACCATAGCCTCCGTCCGCCTCCATCCGGTGCGGGAGCGCCCAGGCAAGGATCACTTCCGTCTCCTGACGATCGAACTCGAAGCTGGTCACAAGCAGCTCACTGACCTCACGGGCCGAAGCCCCGCAGGCAAACTGGTATGCGGCAGCGTACACCCCGCTATTCTCATAGATGCAGTCTTGCAGCAGACAGATCCGGTCATAATGCCGCTTGATCAGCACCAGCAGCCCCGTCAGCACCGTCACCCATCCAATATTTCTCAGCCACACATCCATCTCCAAGCCTTCTCTCCAGTAGGTTAACTTCAGAATTCAGCGTACCACTCCCGCCATTAGTTCAGGATTAGGGTTTGGTTCTACAGATTAAGATTACGTTAAAATACCGCCGGAACGCCGCTCCAGCCGCGCTTGCACCATCCGCAGGAACGTCAAAAAAACCATGCCCGCACAGGCATGGTTAGGAACACTATGAAACACGCTATACGGCTTCCGCAAGCCGGTTCAAATCACTCGGCTGTCGTCCCCCGCCTGCAGCATCCGGTAGCCCACACCGATATGGGTCTGGATCACCTTGGGCTGGGAAGGGCTGCGCTCAATCTTCTTGCGGAGCGTAGCCATGAATACACGGAGCGCCGGAATGTCGTACGAAGGACTGCCCCAGATTTCATGCAGGATATAATTATGGGTCAGGACCTTGCCCACATTCTTCGCCAGCAGACACAGCAGCTTATACTCAATCGGCGTCAGGTGGATCTCGTCACCCTCCAGCCAGACACAGCCTGCCGCATAGTCAATCCGCAGATTGCCGTTCGCAAAAAAGGGCGAATCCTTCATCAGCTTCTCACCGTCCCCCCGGATTCGCCGCAGACTGACCCGCAGCCGGGCGAGCAGCTCCTCCACGCTGAAGGGCTTGGTCAGATAGTCATCGGCTCCGGCATCCAGCGCTTCAATCTTGTCGCGGTCCTCACTGCGGGCACTGACCACGATGATCGGAAGGTTCGACCACGCCCGGACCTTCCGGATAATATCCACCCCGTCCATATCGGGCAGACCGAGGTCCAGGATCATAAGATCCGGTTGACTGGATACCGCCTCCAGGATGGAAGCCTCCCCCGTCTCTGCGGTATGGTATTTATAGCCCTGAGTCTCCAGAGTTGTGGTAATCAGCTTGCGGATCGGCTTGTCGTCTTCGACAACCAGAATCATGGGTTTATTCATGGACATTCACCTCCTCTGCCAGCAGGGTGAAGCGGAAGACCGTTCCCTGCGGTGCATGATCTTGTACTTCAATATGCCCGCCATGGGCATGAATAATTGATTTGCAGAGCGCAAGACCCAGACCCAGCCCGCGCCTGCCGTCTCCCCGCACGTTATCCGCCGTATAGAACATCTCGAATACCTTGGCCTTCGCTTCTGCGGCTATTCCCGATCCGTCGTCCGCAACCTCGACCACAACAAGCCCCATCTCCTGTCTGGCGGATAGGGTAATATGTGAACCCGACCCGCTATACTTAATCGCATTATCCACCAGGTTGATGATCACCTGAATGATCAGCCGGGAATCCATCCTTGCCATGAGCAGCTCATCTTCCAGCACCACCCGGATCACATGATCCTCCTTGTTGCGGTTCACATGCAGCAGCGCTTCCGCGATGACTTCCTCCAGCAGCTCCGCCTGAAAATTCAAATGAAGCGCACCATTATCGATTCGGGTAATCGAAAGCAGATTCTCCACCAGATTGATCAGCCAGATCGAATCGTCATAGATATCGCTGTACAGCTCCTGCTTCTGCTCCTCGCTCAGCACCGCCGAGTTGCCGATCAGGATGCCCGCATTGCCGGAAATACTGGTAAGCGGCGTGCGCAGATCATGCGAGATGCCGCGCAGCAGATTGGCGCGCAGCTGCTCCTGCCGGATTTGCAGGGAGCTTTCCTTTTGCAGCTCGTTCAGCTTGTCTTTCTCCAGAGCGAGGGCGCATTCGCCAAGCATAGCGATCATGAGACTTGACTCGAACACCTCCAGCGGTTCTTCCTGCTGCATCACAATTCCCGCCACCGCAAACACCGTATCGCCGCTCCGCACCGCATGATACAGACATTGGGCTGCCGAAAAGGTATCGGTAGACGCTCCGGCCCGTTTATTGTTCCGCAGCACCCATTCCGCTACCTCGCGCTCCGCTTCCAGCGTATCTCTTTGAGCGACAATTGTACTCCCATCCTTGCCGTACAGCAGCGGCTCCGAGAGTCCATCGCCCTCCACCTCATAGATGATGATGCTCCGGTCCAGCAGCTTGAGCATTTGCAGCGCGGTCTCGCTCAGGATGGCGGGCGTATCTTTGGCCTGCTGCAGCTTCCGGCTGGTCTCCAGGAGCACCTCGGTGCGGTAGGCTTTTTGCGCTGATTCTCTGGCCTGCTCCTTCACCCGCAGCGTTAACGTACTGGTGATGAACGAGGCGGCCAGCATCACGAGGAAGGTCACCGGATACCCGGAATCATAGGCCTGAAGCGAGAAATAAGGCTCGGTGAAAAAATAGTTAAAGACCAGCACGCTCAAAATCGACGTCACCGCGCTGTACAGCCGTCCTTTTGTAACCATCGCATCCAATAGAACACCCAGAATATAGACGGTGATAATGTTCGCTTCACTGAAGCCGAGCACCTTGAACCACAGCCCGATGATCGTGCAGACCAGCAGAATCCCCAGGGTTTTGCCTGTATCAGCCAGCGAGAGTAACGGAGGTCTGGCATACTGCGGGATTTTGGATTGCAAGGCAGACTCTTGATCCGGGATAATATAGACGTCGATATTCGGGGCAGCAGCCGTCAGTTTATCTACGAAGTTCGAAGCGATTGGCCAATGGCTGCGATTCTGCGACCGGCCCAGGATGATTTTGGAGACCCGGCTGGTTCGGGCATATTCGGCGATCTGCCCCGGCACATCCTCCCCGTATACCGTGGCAACCTGCGCACCAAGCTGTTCGGCCAGACGCAGATTCTCCCGCAGCTCCGACTTGTTCCTCACCGTTAACTCTTTCGTTCTTGAGGTCTCCACGTAGAGAGCAGTGAATTCCCCCTGTAGGGCTTCGGCCATTCTTGCCGCAGTGCGGATGACCTTCTTATTGGATATTGCCGACGACAGACAGACCAGGATATGCTCTCTGCTGTACAAGCCGGCTTCCACTGCCCGTTCCCCTAACCTGCCCTCATAACGTTTGATTTGATCCGCCCTGTACCGTAGAGCCAATTCCCGCAAAGCGCTCAGCTTCTGGGGAGTGTACAGATCACCGGCCTCCTGCCGGAGCTGCTCCGTGGAATAGATTCGCCCCTCATGCAGACGCTCCAGCCAAATGTCCGGACTGATATCAATGAACTCGACCTGGTCCGCACGTTCGAACACACTGTCGGGAATACGCGCTGGCTCAGCCATTCCGGTCATGGATGCTACAACATCGGTCATACTTTCCAGCTGTTCTATACTAACCGTAGTGTAGACATCTATTCCCGCGCGCAGCAGCTCCTCCACATCCTGAACCCGCCGCTTGTGACGTACGCCCGGAGCATTGATGTGGGCCAGTTCATCCAGCAGAATCAGGTCCGGCCTCCTGCGGATCGCCTGGTCCAGATCAAATTCCGGCACGATGGTCCCGTTTACAGGAATGTCCAGCGGCGGCATCAGCTCCAGTCCATTAATAAGCTCCGCATTATCTGCTCTGTCATGGGCTTCAATGTAGCCCGCCAGCACCTGCTGGCCGTTCTTCTGCTCCGCATGGGCAGCCTCCAGCATCGCCCGGGTCTTTCCTGCCCCCGGCACATATCCGAAGAATATCCTCAGCCTGCCCCGCCGCTTCTTCGCTGTATTTTCCCCTATCATCTGAAGGTTTCCTTCCCTCTAAGCCCATCTATAGACCAGCCATTGTACACTGTAGCGTTAGTATAGCATGTGCATAATCAGCATAGTATTACGGATTCGGCTGTGGCATTAAGATTGTATTAAGATTAAGATGACAGTCCATTCAGCAGCGCTGTATCACATTGCCCGTACGCATTACTCCCCGCCGCAACCACTGTGCCATCCTTCTTAAGACCGAGCGTATGGGTGCAGCCTGCCGCAATGGCAACAATATCCGTCCAGCCGCTCACCTCGCATTGTCCGTAATCATTCCAGCCTGCAGCCGTCACTGTGCCGTCCAATTGAAGGCCTACCGTATGATGGCTGCCAGCCGCGATGGCTTTAATCTTGCGCCAGCCGCCTACTTCACTTTGTCCGCGCTTATTCAGACCTGTAGCTACTACTGTGCCGTCTGCTCTAAGTCCGGTCGTATGAAGATAACCCGCTGATATCATCGTCAGCTCCTGCCAGCCATTCACATTCCGCTGCCCATAGCGGTTGTTCCCCGCTGTAATAGCCGTACCATCGGCCTTAAGTCCAACCGTGTGCCAGTCTCCTGCTGTAACCGCAACGATATCCGCCCAGCCACTGACTTCACATTGACCTTCGTTGTTTCTTCCCGCCGCAACCACCGTTCCGTCTGCCTTCAGCCCGACCGTACGCCGCCAGCCGGCCGCAACCGCAACGATATCGTGCCAATCGCCCACGTTGCATTGATCATGCTTATTCCAGCCGGCCGCGATGACCGTTCCGTCCGGCCTTAGGCCTACTGTATGCGAATTCCCTGTATGAGCATTGCCTGCTGCAACCGCGGCCATATCACGCCAGCCGCTTACCTCGCATTGCCCGTATGTATTTTCGCCGCAAGCCCGCACGGTTCCGTCCGGCAAGAGCAGAACGGAATGGCGGTATCCCGCCGCGATGGCGGATAATGAGTCGGTATGCATATGCATTGCTCCTTTGGGTTCTTTTTCGTATAAGGATCTCATTGGTATAGCTAGTATTGCAAAATATTTGTTACATTTCAACGCCCTTGTGAAGGGCATTCTCTATGGCCTTGAGATAGGCTTTGCTTGTAAGCGTCGCACCGCTGATGCTGTCTACCTGAAGCGATTGAGCCTGGATCACTCTGTCGAACAATTCATCTGCAGACGCCACAGACTGATTCTCAGCATGCTCCAGGAGCTGGATCGCTGTAACTTTGTGCGCCGTGACGGTAACCAGCACCTTATTCGCCCTCCATTTATACCTTCCGCCAGCATATTCACCTGTATACTCACCTGCATGCAGCTTGTTGAAGTTCACTTGATCAATCTCTACATTCCGCGCTTCACGGCGCTCTTTCTCTGTATAGAGCAAGGCCGCGCCTGAACCGATTAGTCCCACGAGAATCGCGGTTAGGCACAGCAGCAGCAGGTTGCGTTTCCACTTCTTTTTCATGTTGACCCTCCTTCTTAACCCTCCTCTCAACCCCACTCTTAACCCTCCTCGTCGTGAATGAATATATTTGTGTTCATTCATCATTAAGCGCGTTTAGCCATTCTTTTACCGATTCTGTCGAACAGATGTCCGGCCAAGCTCTTGACAGGACTGAGTGAGACCGGATAATAATACGCCGCTTCAAACCAGCCGTTAGCCCGGTAATGCCGGTAATCCTTCGACCGCTCATCCAGCATATGCTGAATACTGGTCCGGGACAGCCGGAACATCAGCAAGCGGAACAATGTGGGAGTCGGCGGTGCCGGACGCATCAGTCCTTTGTAGAAGCGGGCCGCAGACTTGCGGATTCTCACTGCATTTTTCTGCGCGGCTGCTGTGGTCACTGGCTCCATCGTACTAAGCACACACCCTTTGGTAACCTGGAAACCCAGATTCTCTCCCATACGGCTAAGATATTTGACAATCGCATTCCCGCCGTGAATCCCCTGATTGACGATCGACGTATAGGTCTTGCCGAAGAACTGCGGCCGATGGAACACATACGCCAGCCGGTCCAGCAGATTCTTCATGGAAGCCGATACATGGAAGGCATAATTCGGAGTGGCCATAATAACGCCGTCGGAAAGCTCCATCTTCCCGATCAGCACATCCCGGTCATCTTTGAGCGGACAATATTCTTCGCCCTTACTGAAACAGGTTTTGCAGCCCCGGCAGAACTCCAACCTATAGTCCTTGAGGAAAATGTATTCAAACTCAATCTCCCCGAAGGTTCGTAGCTGTGCTTCAAACTCACGGACCGCTCTGTACGTATTGTTCTTTTGCTGATTGCCGATAATTGCGATGACCTTCTTCATGATTGTCCCTCCAGAATAGAATACAAAATAGTGACTTCACTTGATACTTGAGCAGCTCATGAATGAATATTTTATAATTCATTCATGATGTATATTAACATAGATATGCGCTGTTGTCTGTACGGACACGGCTTGATTTTGAACGATTGGTGAAGAAGCTTCCGGGCCAAAAGAAAGAAGCCACAAGCAGCAATTCGCTCATGGCCTCCTGATCCTTGTTTTCTAAACGCTTTTCACCGCCACGAGCCTCTTGTGAAAGCTATGGACCCGTCATAGTCAACATATACATTCTTGATATTAGGATGACTCAAATAATCAGTCACAGTGTAAAACAGCGGAATAACTGCCATTTGATCCATGAGCAGCTGTTCGGCCTTGGCATAGATCTGCATACGCGTGCCGGGGTCGGCCGCCTGCCGGGCTTGCTGCATATAACGGTCATACGCTGTATTGCTCCACCCTGTATCATTGGAGACATTCTGTGAACTGAACAGCTCCAGCATCGAGGCCGGATCATTGAAATCAGCGCTCCATCCCGCTCTTGCTATAGCATAGTTTTGATGTATACGATTATCCAACAGTTCCTCGAAGCTTTGGATTTCTACACTTGCTTCAATGCCTAAGTTCTTTTTCCAATCCTTAATCACTTTACTTGCGATAACGTCATGATTGATATATTCATTCACGATAATAGTGAAGCTGGGGAACTTGGTGAGTCCCGCTTCTCTCATGCCTTCCTTCAGTAATTGCTTGGCCGCCGCCACATCCTCATGAAAGTACATCTTGTCCGACATCTCTGTGCGGAAATTCAACTGGGTCCCATGAATACTTGGCGGCACAAATCCAAACGCCGGATTGCCGTAACGCAAGGCTTCACGGTCAATCGCCATCGCCAATGCCTGACGGATCTTCAGATTGTCAAACGGCGGCTTAGTCAGATTGAATTGATAAAAATAGGTGGAAGCATACGGCCCTTCATGCAGGTCGCGGTTAGATGCGCTATCTAAAGATGTATAATCCACTGATTCCACCCCTCCGCCTCCAACCCAGTCAACCTTCTTGTCCATATAAGCGACTGTCGGATTCTCAGGCAGCAGCAGACGTACCTCCGGCAGCTTAATTTCTTGGGCCGCATAATAAGCAGGGTTTTTAACTATAGAAATCTCATTACTCTTCCAAGTCTTGAGCTTGAAGGGACCATTGGTTACCATAGACTTAAGGTCTGTTGCCCATTGGTTGTTGGCCTTCGCAGTCTTAGCGTACACTGGAAAATAGATGCTCTCTGCGAGCAGTTGGATGAAATAGGAGGTTTTCTCCTTTAATGTGACCTGTAGTGTGGTGTTATTCAACGCCTTTACGCCGATCTTGGAGGTATCCTTCAGAAGTCCCTCGTTGTAGTTCTGCGCATTATTAATCATGTACATATTAAAAGCGTAGACATTCTTGGCTTCCGGAGCCAGCGCCCGCTTCCAGGCATACTCGAAGTCCGAGGCCAGCACCTGCTGCCCGTTGCTCCATTTCGCATCCCCGCGAAGCGCAAAGGTATACGTTCTGCCATCCTTCGAGAGGGTCCATGATTTTGCTATTGCCGGAACGGCTTGACCAGCCGCATTCAACCGGACCAGTCCTTCAAATAACCCTTTGACAACCGTCACTGTGCTGTCATCCGCAGCTGCTGCCGGATCAAGCTGATCAGGAAGACTTCCCAGACCGATACGCAATACCTTATTAGCTTGTGCAGCAGATGAAGTACCTGCCCCTCCCGTGAGCGTTACACTCATCATTAAACCTACTGCCAAAATGATATAAAGCAACCTTTTCATCAATGTTTCCCCTTTGTATAGCTATTATGTATTAGTAATAGAATAACATGGAGGGCAGATATTACGCTGTCGTAATTTATCGAAGATCAATAATTATATTCCATGTAAAAAAGTCCATAATCAAAGGATCAAATCAAAGGTTGTGGTCTTCATGCTCCCTGACCAGCAGAGCTTTATCTTGAGCCGTAATACACTGTAATCTCCTCAGTAAGAATAATTTCTTTCTCACTCGTCTAAATTAATATATTTTACACTGCTTTATGTTATTCAGCATTAAATTCATCGCCTCTATTTCCATACATTCTATTTCCCCCAACAATCTAATGATCTGATCTATCTGTTTATCATTCTGAGTTATAATTGCCTTAAGTAAAAGGTTTCTTGCTGAAAGAGTTTTCTGCTCCAATTGTTTATAAAGTTTATATATAACTTCTGCTTGGTTAAGAAAGCCGTGAGTTTGCATATATTCTATACGATGAAGCATTAAAACCTTATGGTCATAAATAACATGGATATGTCTAAAATCCGTATTCTTATTTATTAAATCCTCCTTTATTTTCCTGTAAACCTCTAATCCAAATACACTTTTATTAGGATTGTTTATATAAAAACAACTTTTTTCAAAGCTATTTTTAGACTGTAAGAACTCATCCAAGAATTCTATTACCAACGAGGGTTTAAAATCAAATATGCCTTTAGCATTAAAACTAAGAAGCTGCAGTCCCCCTTTATCTAAAAGCCAATCATCTTTTTCCTCAATGGCTAAATATGCTTTTTCAATTTGTGAAAATGATACCTCTGTATAAGAGTATTTCTCTTTAATAGAAAAATCAGCTATGTAAAATACTTTCTTTTCCATATTGTAACCATATATAAAAGTATCGTGAGGAAAAAATTCTGAGCGGCCGAAATAGGATTGTTCAAACACGCCATAAATATAATTATTAAGATCGATACACTCGATAAAAAACTCACAAATATCTTTTTTAAAAAACAAAATGGTTTCTCGTTTTAGATGTTGATTATAAATCCATGGGCAAACCTCTAATATAGGATATTGATAAAAGTCAACAAAGGTTTTGTCGTGCGATTCGTCTCTGATCATATGCAACTGAATATAATTGCTATAGATCCATGGTTGTGTTTCAGGATAATTGGATAGAATTGAAAATAAATTTGCTTGCCATTGCCAAGAAGTTATAATTGGATACTTCATTGGTAAGATTTTAGAGTTCATTTACTTTCCTCCTCTAATTTAAATGCAAAAGTAACAAGTCAATAAAACCATCATTTTTTTGAGTTCTTATACAGCTCTCTACTTTGATATCTTTAAAATTCGTTTTTACGTAAGAAATAAGTTGATTTTCAATATTCCTTCCTAATACCCGGCAAGATAAACAAAAAAAATCTAAATAGTATATTCCAGATAGTTGTATGACACCAAATGCTCCGACAAGACCTAAATCGCTGAATTTATCCGACACATCAACTGCATATAATTTATAACCTTTTGTACTGATTTTCTCTTTTATTTCAGATACAGTATACCTTTTACCTACCGTACACTTATTCGCTCTTTGGCTTAATTCTGAAATTCGATAATACTCTAAATCATCTGCTATATGTATATTAATTTTTGTATCAAGAGCGTTTAAATATTCCTCATATGAAGCTGTCTTCTCTTTCAAAACCGTCCTATGCACATTTGATTGATACGTATTATTCCTTATTGCAATAAGATTTGCATCGAAATCAAGAGACAAGTTGAACAAAGATAAACTGCTGTAAATATTTTCTTTTTTAAAGAGTACTGCTTTAACATCTGGTAAAATGCTATTTACCGATTCCACTTCAAAAATAGAATCATCAATAAATACGATGCTATCCAAACTTATATTTATAACTTCGGCTATTAATTGAATTTGCTCTGCTTTATTGTTCCAATTCACTTGAAAACTTGCGATGTGCTCTTCTCTTAAGATCATTTCACTATGACTATTGAATACCTTTAAAACATCTGATAAATCATTTTTACTTGAAACAGTCAAAATGATCCCTAAGGTATGTAAAGTTAACAGGAATCGTTGGAAATCTTGAAAAAACTGTCCCGGGCCATTAGAGGCTAAACTTATATTTTCAATACCATCTTCACTTAATATCCCACCCCACAGAACATTATCACAGTCCAATACGATACATTTTTTTTCATTTCTCTTTAAAATACGGAACTGTTTAAAAATCTCTTTTGCAGCTAAATAGATAAGATCGGATGTGTATGGGGAATTCCAGCGGTACAATCCTTTGGTGTCATATGCATCTCTGGTTCCGATATAAGATATTAACCTTTTCAAGTCAATAACTATATCAGAAGTTTCACTCAATAGATCTTTGATCTCTTGATTCAAGCGGTCAATGAAATTATAATTATGAAGAATATTTCCAACAACCTCATGCAAATAATCAAAATAGTCTTCAAAACCCATCCATATTATTTTTGAATTAACTTCATTACGCAGCTTTAAATATATGACTTTGATGTATTCTAGTACATCTTTATAAACTATCTGCAATTCATCTTTGAAACCTATGTTTGAGAGTATTCCCGGGCTTAATTTCCTGATATTCAGCCAAACCAATATTAGATCCGACTTTTGCATTACTTCAATATGACGGTTTTCAAAGCATACATTACTAGGTATATAATTAATTTCAGATGGAGTATCAAATAAGCTGTTAATATGCATTCCAAAAAAGTGTTCTATCGTTATGTTAGAAATAACCGAAATGTTCAGATCCTTACCTTGAATATACAAAGAAGTGAACTCCCTTCATTTGACGGTGGAAAGAACTTGCATCACCTTGTTAAGAGTATTCATACGGGCAAGTATTATATATTCCTCTGGAATTTCAACACCCAATTCTGCTTCCAAAGTTACAATAAATCTGATAAAACCAATTGAATCTAAGCCAACCTCTGTCAAATCACGATTCCTGTCAGCTAAAGATGGCAAATCAGCAACATCAAGTGCTTCTAGTAGCGCAGAGTGTATTGTCTCAAAGGTAATATCCATTTCGTATCCTCCACTATAAAATAAACTCAATTAAACTCCCATTATTTAAGCATGCGAAAACAACTTTTCTATTTTGTAGCGCAGGCGCTGTAATCTGTCTTGTGAAGATTTTTCCTATCTTTAAAGCTTTAAACCATTGATTCATATCCATTTTTGTTCCACTTTCGAAACAGATATGATGATAACCCGATTTGAAATTTCGAACGCTCGACCTTTCACTTACTGCTTCGATTAATTCAATAAGCAAACTGCCATCTTGACTTTCTAGAAACATAATATTGTTATCTTGTATGAAATCATAGACAACTTCGCCAATTTCCACAAAACCAAGAGCTTCGAAAATTATTCGGTCTTTCTTCATATCCTTCACAATAAAACCTAAATGATGAATTTTCATGATTTCACCTTTATTCTCATCGAATGTATTAAATGTTTGTTGTGTAGATATCAATGTAGGGGTAGTTCATATGAAACAGACCTGTAGATATTCTTTTAGTATGATTAAAGTTCTTATTACGATTTAGATAACGGGTGTAATATTCATTCGGAGAATATAAATACAAAAAAACTGTTCTGTTGAATTCTCTTACCGAAGATAATATATTATCCGTAGTCTTCATAAAATATTTCAGATCAAACGGATTATTAAAAAAGAACTTATTCATATTTGGAGATATATTCATAGCCTCGGCGGGGCATAAATGAAATGAAATCCTATCCCTCTTTTCGATTCGTGTAAATCTCGAAATGTTTTCCAGCGCAATAGAATGCATTTCTTCGTTTATTTCGACTCCAAATGCATTCATGCATCCATAGTAGGAGGAACAAATAACCGTTCTTCCTTTCCCACTGCCAAAATCCACAAAATGATCATTTGGAGTAAACGGCTGATATTTAAACAGTTTCTTTAATGCCGAGTAGGGCGTTGGTTGATAATTGGAGTATCCGGATTTATTATTCAGTAGAATATACTTATCTGTGTCTATTTTTAATTTTCTGTCGTAATATTTGTCCATCAAATAAAAGGAATACGTATGCACCATGTCAAGAAAAGAAGTCATATAATTATGTTTTTTTACTTGTTCCATAAGATAAACACCACCCGTTGAATATAGGAAGCTAGTCAGTACCCTCTAAATACTTTATTATTAATTCGTAATTTGTGGATATCCGCTTCTGTTAAATTGTTTTTTATCAAATTAAGTTTTTTATCTGTTTGAAGTCTTGTAAAAAAATCCGTTTGCCATTTTTTCCGTTCTTGTTCCGTTAGTCCATAATAATCAAGTAGCTTCTCTCCTTCTTCTGTCTTGAGCGCTTCTAAAAATTGATTTAAACAAGGATCTTTAAAAATCAACTGGGTGTAATAGATTACATAAAAAATATAAGGTGTTATTTTATATTCCTTACTAAGGTGATAAATTGTTGAGACTGTGATTGTATCCAGATTGTTCTTGATTAAATAATAGACATCCTGAAACATTGGAAGGTTTATGGTGTTATGGTTAACCAAATGGTAGATAGAATTCATTTCTTTATAATGATGCAAACATACTTGTAGAAGTGCTTTTATTGGAGGTAGTGTCTGTAATTTATGCCCATAAATCTCCATTTCGGATGCATCTTCCAGGAAGTGATTAACATCGATCCTCTCCCCCGAATATTCCCCCCAAAATAAATCAAAGTTAATGTCCAACTCGACATGACAGCCTTTTTTAGATTGCAATTCTTTGACGTAGGGAACCAATTGGTGAGAAGACGCTAGACAAAATACTCTTGAAAAATTGGTTTTTTTTTCATCTCGGCTTATTGCTTCAAAGCCGCACGTTTTTAAAATCTCCTTCATTTTTGGAATGTTTTTCCGATCAATAAGAATATCCACATCACCTAGTCCACGGAAACCAAATTTATTGTAGGCCAATAATGAGAGCGGCTCTCCCTTTATAACAGCATATGGAATTTCGTTAATTACTTCCCAAAATACTGATAGTTCTTGATAATTTACACGACTGATTATTGACAAAAGTCTATTTTCGGAACGCAGGTGCGTTTGAAGCCATTCTTCCACTAAATGCAAATGTCTCTCTCCTTCAGACAGTCATCCTTCTGATTAGTTTCTAAATATTTCTTCAATAAATCTTTCATCAAAAATACTATCAATATCTCCCAAATCAAGCGCCTCGAATCTGGGTAGGCACAATTTAAAAAAACACACATCTTTCGATAAAATTTGAAATAAATGAATTAAATTCAGCTGTTCAGGTAGTAATTTCGAGGGATGAATTGAATTCTCCAGAAAATATCTTAAAGCTTGAGAATTACTTATCTTATTAATGGAAGGAACAACGATATCGTCTTTAATCTCCAGATAAATAATTTTGGATAAAGTCTGAGTCGTATAGAATTTCAGCTTTGAAAATTTAGAAATATCATAATAATCTTGAACCTTGTTGCCCAAAAAGCAGTCTTCACTTTGAATATTTGCTATAAAACGATTTATTGATCTTAAATTACTTTTTCGTACTCCAATTGTTTTATCTAAGGAATATACTTTTTTTTCTTTCAAATTCAGATAAAAAAAATCATTACATAATAACCCATCACAAGCCTCAAACAATTGGACTATAGTCGATGATTTACCGGAATTAGATTTACCTATAAAGCCGATGGAGGAGTTGTTTTTTACCAGTACTGCTCCATGAAAAGGAATTTCTCCATTCCTATATAACACTTGTGCGATAAAAGTTTCTACAAAAGATTCCGTAATCAAATAATGCTCCTGATCTTTCCGATATAGAATAAATAATTTGTTATGAAAAAAATCTCTTGAAATCATGATGTTGTTTTCCAATAAAATAAGATCGGAGGCAGGAAGTTTCTGCGAAACATAATGACCTTTAATAATAGAAGGATCCAAATCCACACTGTTTTTAGAAAGAACATAATTTGATTTATTTATATAAGGATGATCTCCCTCAAAACTTTGAAAATATACTTTTATATCTATTCTCCTATCCTCACTGTATTGATAGTCCGGATAGCTATTCAAAGAATCAAATAATTTTGGATCTTTACTGGTTACAATAAGTTTATACTTGCCTAAACTAACCGTCTTTTTCATGAAATTTCGTAAAGCATTCCAATTTGCTGCATTTGCTCTAATAGGATTTTTATATCTTGGCTTAGCTGTTCTTGATTTTCAATTTCATAATTTTGTTCAAAATAATTGTTGATATCGTCTATAGAACAACCTTCGTGTACATGAATAAATTCAAATAAGTCTTTGGCTGTTTCGTTAAATACATGATACTTTTCGTCCGTCATTGTAAACACAACAAAATCTTCATCAATCTGGTTCCATCCAAAATCTCTTGCGTTAAGTTTATACATCATGATCGTTTCTCCTTTTCAAAAGCTAATTTTTCGCTTCAAACGAAACCTTATATTTCTTTATACTCTGAGATTCGAAGTAGGGCTCTCCGTCTAGCTCTACCCAAGCATGTCCAGAAAGTACTTTTCGGTTATGAATGTCATAATAGTGCCAGAATCCAACCTTCAGTGTTACACAAACACCATATCGGCACGCTAAATAATATAAGATCTGAGATCTTTTCAAACAACCAAGTTCTAAATGTCTATTAATCAAAGAATTATTGCTTACGCTAAGCATTTTTTTTGTAACGTTTATAAATTTTTTTAGGTTCGGATTTAAACGTTTATGCTTTAGGGAGTACTCAATGACTTCATTCATTTTCTTCTCTCTCAATAAAAACAGAGCATAAATTAATTGCAGCATCGGGGTTCCTTTCTACATTACAAATATCTCAGGTGGCATTTCTAATGTCAAAAAGGAAAGTGCCACCCGAAGGATATTTGACGATTTTAAAAAACAGATATTATAGCTTCAATTAATAAGGGCATGCAGTGTGACAGCTGCTTGCTGAGTTACCAGAAAGCACAACTGTTTCAAGCGCACCATAAGATACAATTTCTGGTTTGAAATATATTTTCTTCATTGAGTTCACCTCCTTTCCATAATATAAATTTAATATTCAATATTTTCTTTCTACTAAACAGCCATAAGTACTGTGAGCCTGGATACAAAAATCTTTTTGCGGTTTAGAAAGATCTCCGGAGGCCTTATAATTTTTCGCTATACATTTAATGCAATAATTATCTATTTCACAACTTAAACATTTATCAAAATCAGCCGCAGATAAAGTACGGATCTCATGAAATAAGGAATTGTCCCTCCAAATGTTTTCAAACGGTTTTGTTCTAATGTTCTCGGTGTAACCACCGCTGTTTTCCGGCACACTTGTATCTTTAAAAATAATACATGGAAATACATTTCCTTCAGCATCAATAAAAGCTGATGTTCTTCCAGCCCGGCAGATGCCATCAGAAAGTTTTCTTTTTTTATAATTTTCTTCTATATAATCATCAGATACTTTATAAACCACTGATTTGTCCGTTTCTATTAACTTGGAAATCTGTTCATTTGTTAATTTATATTGCAAAGGTTTTGTATTCCCGCTGTATGTTGAAGTAATGTTATAATCAACTACTAGTTCGACTCCAAGCGATTTGGATAACAAGTTTAATGAATTCAATGAGTTAAGGGTTTCTTGAGTGAGTACACATTTCATCAACACTTTCACGTTTGCTTCTGTCAACAATTTAATTGCATGAACTGTCTTTTTCCATGCTCCAGTTCTCTGTACGATTTGATCATGTTCGCTTTCGATTCCAGAGTGCAAACTTATCTCAATTCTCGAAAACAGCTCAGAGAGTTGTCTATAGTTTTTTTCATTTATTAGTGAACCATTGGTATTAAGGGACAGGCCAAACCCTATTGATTTAGCCCTTTCAAATATTTCTATACATCTTCTCTTTAATAAAGGTTCTCCACCAGTAAAATTAATTTCAATCGTGCCTATTCTTTTTAAATCGTCCAACAAAGTGAACAATGTTGCAGTATCTAATCCATCGTCTTCATCACACTCGGCATAACAAAACTTGCATCTCCAGTTGCATCTTTTGGTTAATTCAATTTGAACATGACTAGGTACGTTTTTAGCCCGCAATACACTGAGAATATGCTCACTTAATACCATATTTCCACTCCCGCTTCATTTAATTTAAAATCAGTTTTTAAAACTATCGGGTGGACTAGTGATACCACTGTTCTTGAGCTGTATAGAGTTTTATGTATTCAGCATTGTTCTCAAGCAGTTCTTTATGAGTCCCGATTCCCACAATTTCACCATTATTCATGACGATAATCCTGTCCACCACTCTGCATAGCCCCAGTCTATGAGAAATAACCAAGGATGTTTTCTTCTCTGAAATTTCCAGGAATTTCTCCAGCACTTCCGATTCGAATGTCGGGTCCATAGCAGAAGTTGGTTCGTCCAGAACAACCATTGAACTATCCCGGAACATCGTTCTGGCCAATCCAAGCCGCTGGTTGTCTCCACCCGATAACTCAATCCCGCCAAATTCACTTCCGATAGGGGTATCCAATCCGTTTTCTCTGACAAGCTTCTCCATCCCCATCATTTTCACAACATTTAAAATAGCCTCATCGCTATCCATTTTTTGAGTCTTACTAATCGCAATATTCTCTCTGATGGTAAGTTTGTAGGTAACAAAATCCTGCCATATAGAAGAAATGAGGGAATAATAACTTGTTTTATTGATAGCCTTCAGATCCGTTCCATTGTAATAAATGCTGCCGCTGCTGGATGAATACATCCCCATGATTAATTTTGCCAGGGTGGTTTTCCCGCTCCCGTTTTTTCCGACTATTGCCAGCTTTTCTCCTTTGTGTATTTGTAGGCTCACATTTTTCAGAGCATAATCTGTACTATTCGGGTATAGAAAAGAAACATTGTCCATAATAATTTGATTAAAATCTCCTTTTATTTGTGCTATGCCCTCAACCTCTTCCTCCAATTCCAAGAAATCAAGATAGTCTTTCGAGAACAACAAGTGTTCTTTAAAACGGCCTAATTCCACCAGGAAAGATCTTGTCTGGTCTTGCACTATTGCAAAAGCAGCAATACACGCACCGAACAGTCCGATTGTTATCTCATGATGGATAACAAGTCTGTAGGCAAAAAATATGCTGGTCAAGTATCCAAGTGCCCTGAGAAAATCGCACACCAGTAAAGTCAGACTATCTTTCCTTCTGAAATTCCACTCTTGACTCAACACAGCATCACGATAATAAGTCCACTTCTCAGCCAAGTAATCACCGCTGCCGTTAACCCGCATTTCTTTTACAGCCTGCTTATTATTGAACAGACTCCAGAAATAATCCAGGGATCTCTGCTTGGGGGCCTGAAACCATTTCAAATAGTAAAATTCTTTACCCCGGATAATTCTGGCTATTAAATAAGGAAGCACGCTAAGCAAGGAGATTGGAATAAACCATAAGCTATAGGATGCTAACAGAGTGATTACAAGAAGCACCGAGATGAAACTGGAGAATACGCTGATTGTAATCATAATTAATTGCGGAATTACCGCTCTCGTTACACAATCTTTTGCTCTATTTAACTTATTTAATATCTCAGGTGTTTCCATGCTGATAAAAGGAAGCTTCGTACACTTTTCGCCTATATAAATATTAAGCTGATATCCCAGTTTCTCGTAAATCCCAATAGACACAAATAACCCAGCGATACTCTGAAGGATGGTTTTCAGGATATAAATCGCTATAAATAGCACCATGAAAAAATAAATTTTATGCAGATTTAACAAAGCCGTGTTGCTAAACTCATGAAAGATCGATGACAAAATCCTGGTTGAGACAGCGGGATATAAGAAACCGGCTGCCGAACTAATTATAATAATCAAAAGCGATCCGGGCGAAGAGTCCATTGCTATTCTAAATATTTTAGCCAGCTGCTTTAACATATTAGTAGCCCACTCTCAAAGAGGTTCTATCCATGTCATACCATTTCGCCTGAGCTCTGAACATTTCAGCATAAATTCCCTGTTTGGCGATTAACTCATCATGGTTGCCTTCTTCGCAGATCCGCCCATCATCTATAACAAAGATTTTGTCTGCCAATTTGGCACTTGCCAAGCGATGTGAGATCATGATCGAACCTTTTTCTTTTATAACTAAAGAAAGAGATTGATAAAGTTCACTTTCTGCAACCGGATCCAAAGACGCTGTTGGCTCATCTAGTATGATAAATGAAGAATCCGCGAAAAGTGCTCTGGCTAGAGTAATCCGCTGCCACTCGCCTCCAGATAGGTCTATGCCGTCATCCTCCAGCTTCCCTAAAGGCGTGTTCAGTCCTTTCCCAGAAAGCTTAAGGAATCCCATTGTTTCAGCCTGTCCCAAGGCCTTATCTATAGCTGCATCGTTATGGATTTTTGTAATATTCCCTAAGGCTATATTCTCCCGTACAGTTAAACTGTATTTCATAAAATCCTGGAAGACGACGCTGAAAAGAGCAGAAATCTCATGCTGACTCAAGTTTGAAAGCGCTATACCATTAATGGTGATCTCCCCCCTATCAGGTTGATAAAGCCCGCACAACAGCTTAATTAGCGTAGACTTTCCAGCACCATTTTTACCGACAATTGCAATTCTCTCATTATGTCTTATCGTCAGAGACACACCTTGCAGAATCGGTTTTTGAGATTGGGGATATGAAAAGTAGACATCATTAAAACAAATTTCAGGATTATTGAAACACCTCTCTTTTTTGAAATCAGCGCTCTCTTCACTTTCAGGCAAAGACATAAAACGCTTATAGTACTTTGTCTTCAATACATTTCGGGAGTATTCGGAATATTCCCAGGAGACCTGCTCAGATATACTGATAATCGAATTGAGAGAGCCCATTAAAGCTACAAAAAGCCCTAAAGTAATGAGTCCGTTGTACATATAATTTACTAACGTAATAATAATTAGCACCGTCCAAGCCATAACACATAAAGTATTGATAAAGATAAGTTTTTGAGATTTTACATTGGCGCCCACCCTCTCTTTATAAACTTTACTTCTGATCCCTCCCCATTGATTAACGATATATTCTACCGCACAAAATAATTTGAGTTCAGAAAGGGAAGATTTAGTAGTCAACAACCCTAACAAATATCCCAACTTCCGATCTTCGGCAGATTGTTTGTAGAAAAGGCTGTCGAGGATAGTCATAGCTCTATAGTTTAGAAAAAGCATGGGAACCGTGAATAAAAAACAAAGTACTGACAACCAGACAGAAACCTTTGCAAATACCAGATTTAGTAGTACCAGTGAAAGCAGAGAACTGCCTATCTGCGTGATATTAAGAAAACTGTTTTTGATACTTTCACTAGGATGGTCACTCATTTGAAAAATAATATCCTGCGTTTCTTGATCTTCAAAACAACTGTATTTGAGCTGCTTATACTTGTTCAATACGACCGGTGTCCAGTTTTTCAATAATAATCTATCAAAATTTATATTGAGGTAACCCTCCATCGACGTACAAAGGGAGATTGTCAAAATAGTGATAAGTAGTAGCACCAGGTTCAGACCCACGTGGGTGTAACCCGCATTGCCTTTGTATAATTCAGATACACTGTCGATTAGATCTTCTGTTAGCAACAAGCTTAACGGAGCCAAAATCGCTGACACCATTAACAAAATTATTTTGAGTATGGCATGAGCTTTACAAAACTTTATCATGATTTTTATCGGGTCCAGACAATATCGTAGTAATTGCAGCTTCATCACACCTTGTTTTTTGGAATTAGTGTTTTCACTTAATAAATTGTTTTCTTCAATTGCGCCCCAACAAATAAACAAATGAACATTTAAGTTTACATTTTACAATTACATAAAACCACTTCCCTTCTAATTAATTTGCATCTTATCACAGCATTTTCCATCTGTAAAGCGACTAATTTGTAATAATATTGAAATTATTTAAAATTAAATACAAATTTTAAACAAATATCGGATTTTTATTGTTACATTTTTATCTATTGACTCATGTTTTTTCCTATGGTATTAATTACAATATTAAAAGAAAATCATAAATTATTAATTTAATATTTACAAATGAATAAATAATTTTATGCTTTTGAACATTTAAATGATAATTATGCGCAATCATTTTTACCAAGGCACTTATTCTATCTAAAATTGGAGTTTTCTAAATGAAGAAAAATAAAAAAAGTTGTATTGTCATTGATAAATTAATTTCAGAAAATTGGTTTGATAGCTTGGAAGAGGCAAAAAAATGGATAATATTAGGTCGAGTTTTGGTTAACGATGAATTAATAATAAGTGTTAACGACAAAGTTCCTGTAGATGGAACAGTAAGAATTAAAAGGTATTATCAAAGAAAGTATGTAAATAAAGGAGGCTTAAAATTAGCAGGCGCATTACGTGATTTTGGAATTGATGTAAATGGAAAAGTGGTAATGGATTGCGGAGCTTCTACTGGCGGGTTTACTGATTGCCTGATACAAAATGGAGCAAAGCTTGTTTATGCTGTTGATGTAGGGTGCGGTCAAATAGCAGGGAAACTACTATTCGATAAAAAAATAGTGAATATGGAAAAAACCAATCTTGCTGACAAAGTTCTGCTTTCGTTATTCCCTTCTCCAGAAGTAATCACCTTAGACTTGTCATACCTTTCATTAAAATATGCCCTGCCATTATGTAGAGAAATCATAGGGGATTGCGGAACTGTAATTGCTTTAATTAAACCTCTGTTTGAAGTAGCATCTTCTGATATACGCAGAAGCGGGGAATTCGACAGTATCGATACCATCCGTGATATATTAACCGATTTATGTAATCACTTTATCGAAGACTATGAGATAATTGCTATTACCAATAGTCAAGTTACAGGGAATAATGGTACATTAGAATTTTTTATTTATTTGGAATGGGGAAATAATAATCAAAAAAATATAAACAGTGACTACTCATATTCAGTCGATGCGGCCATTAATAGAGCCTCGGAGTTAGATTGTTTTAGTAAGCACTCATTTTAATAAATACATATCTTCATGTCCTTAATCTTGTTGGGAAGAACAGACCACTCAAAGGAAGACCACCAACTCAACAGGGATCTTCTAAGAAACAAAAATCAGGACCTTCCGTTGGACGGGTGGTCCTGATTTTCGCACGTTTCACGCACTCAACTGGCTAAAACCAAAAAAAAGAGGAGCCATTTAGGCCCCTCCCCTGTCTATCTCTAGCTACTGAATCAACAGCCCAAACCCGCTCTGAATATAATACAGACTTGGATATGCAATATTGCTGGTAGTCAGGTTATTGAAGGTCGCCGAACCGTTGCCGGTATACGTGTAGATTGCCGCTCCCTTATGGGCGCCGGAGAACCTGGAAGTTGTCACTCCATCGAGACCTGTGCCGTTGATGTTGATGTTGTTGAATACGATACCCGAGAAGCCGCCACCGTAGCCGAACTGGATAGCATCGCGCTGGGTATTGATGATGTCGATGTTGGTGAAGGTTACATTCTTGATCGGATCACTCGAAGCTTCGAGATCAATTGCGCCGCGTTCCCCGTCATACAGGTCACGGCTGGTGCCGCTGTTAATAATCGTCGTATCCGAGAAAATCATCCCTGTGTTGCTGTTGAAATGCGCTCCCGGAAAGGTCGTATTCAGCCGGATACCGGAGCCGCCCACCGTGTCGATGATGTAGTTGTGATCCGCCTTGTGACCACTGCCCCCGAAGATGCCGATAGCGCCAGCACGCCAGTTATTCTCAATCGTATTGTATGAGAACGTGTTATTCACACCATCCGGTGCACCAAAGGTGTTGCTCGGCCACACGGCCAGACCATCGTCCCCGTTATTGCGCACATTGGTATTGCGGACGGTAGAGTTGCTGGTTCCTTGGGAGTAGTTAATGCCGTCCGCCAGATTGTTACGGATACGGCTGTTCTCGACAAGCAGATTATTCGCAAAAATCGCCGGGGTCCGGGCATAATCACCCACCCACATTCCGCATTCAAAATGCTCGATCCAGACATCATGGATGACTGAATTATTGCCGAAGTTATCCATCATGCCTTTGTAGATCGCGTTCTGGTTGTAGCGGGACCGCAGATTCGAGTTCATATAGACGTTGCTGAAATCCAGCTTGCCCAGGATACGGAAGGAGATCCCTCCCCCGGCTGTATTGGGATTGGTAAATTGCAGGTTGGTATGCCAATAGCCTGCACCCGTAACCGTGAAGTTGTTGATCATATTGCTGACCGAGCCAATCACCCACATACTGCTCAGATTAAAAGTTCCAGCCGGAATATAGAGAGATTTTCCGCTGGTGACGGCGGCTGTAACCGCACTGTTGAAGGCGGCCAGGTCGTCCTGTCCGTCTCCTGCCACTGCGCCGTAATCGGTGACCGACACTGAGTTGGCCGGACGGGCAATGGCCGCCGGTACTGGCTCAATTTCCAGGAAATCTACGCCGTATTCAAGACTGTCCCCGTTGTTCTTCTGAATACGGATCGTGTCCCCAGGCTGAAGTGGTGTATCCATCTTCCAGTGTACTTCATCGAAGCGGAACAACGGGCGTCCGGCACTCGGTGCATCACCAGGCTGGTCGCCGGAGAAGTACTGCCAGGAGTAATAGGAGGTTAACGGAATGGTTTTGGCTTTGGCGCCATTCACGTACACATCCAGCGCTCCGGTAAGGCCCATGCCGTCTGCCGAATCCGGCATCGTGAATCTCATGGTGACCCCGGCGCCGCCTTGGCCCGCTCTCACCGTCCATTGTGCATAAGAGCCGTTGGACGGCAAAGCAATATAGCTCTGGCCCGAAGCCTCCGAAGCGGTTAGCATCTGATCGAAATTCGGTGCCGATTTCAGCGCCGCTGAACCGCCGCGGGTCGCATCCTGCGTGTCATACCGGCTGTAGGGTACACTTGCTCCGCGCAGAGCGTATACGACGAGATTAACGGTTTTTACATTGTTGGCCTGCTTGGCTATAACTTCATTGGCATCTGCGGCAATCGTCGTAGTGACGGTGTAACTTCCGTTCACTGCGCTCCATGTGCCTGGAACAGACACATTCACCGAAGCCCCGGCAGCAATTGCACCGCTGTATGACCCTGTGAAGGTCTGCACTGTGGCGCCTGCCTGATTCTTCAGTGCAACAGTGATTCCGTGTGCACCCCCGGAGGAAGCAAGATTGCCCTGATTCTTAAGATTGACAGAGAAGGTTACGCTGCTGCCTGCTGCCGGTGTATCCGGTGACCATGAGGTGGTCCCGATAAGGTCGGAGCTGGAGACAGAAACAATGACCAGGGAAGCAGGATTTGTATAGCTGTTGTTGCTTTCGTTCTGCTCAATAATCTGGCCCGCCTCATCTACCTTAGCACTAAGCGGATAAGTTCCGGCTGTTAGCGTCCCTGCATTGTAGGAGACGGATGCCGAAGCTCCTGCTGCCAAAGCCGCTACCGGTGCCGAACCCGCCAGCTCGTTGTTCAGATAGAAATTGACAGTCGTCGCTGCGGCTGCGGCTGTACCGCTGTTCTTCACCACAGTATTCAGGGTCACTGCGCTGGTCTCCACCGGAGAAGCAGGTGTCCAGCTCATGCCGGTGATCGTCAGATCCGGGTTCGTTGCCGGTGTACCGTATACCTGGAATTCGGCAATTTGTCCTCCGGGCGCACCGGAGTTGGCGGCGATAGCAAGCTGAAGCCGCTTAACGGTTGCTGTCACGGGGATAGTCACCGTGTTGCCTGATGCCAGATTGAAGGTATAGTTCTGGGCGGCAACCAGATTGCTGAAGGTTGTTGAATTCTGATTGTGTCCCAGGACTTGAATATTCTGCGTCCGGGTTGCCCATTCGGCCGCCGGATTCAGCTTCAGCACAATCGAAGTGATATTATGATTGGCTCCAAGGTCAAGCGTAAGGGTGCTGGGATTCCCGCTGCCTTCCCAGTAAGTAGCCGTGTTGTTATCGTTGGCATTACCGGCAATGAAATTCTGTGTGTTGGAGGATGCACTGATCGCCTTACCAATGGCGATGTTCCCTCCAGGGGACACCGTTGGTGTAGTCACCGGTGTTGCTGTCGGTGCTGGTGTTGGTGCGGAAGTTGGTGCCACCGTAGCTGTAGGGGCCGGGGTAGTTACCGGCGTTGGTGTAGGGGCAGTTGTTGGAGCTACTGTAGGTGAAGGTGCGGGCGTGGAGATGATTGCAGCTGCTACCGTAATTAGATCCAAATTGACATTGCCCGTATCCCCTGCATCGTATTTGTAAGCAATGCTATTACTGCCAGCATTCAACGGGAGGGCTTCAGCCTTCGTGCTCCAGGTGTCCCAGTTCGCCAGGTTCGGCAAGGTGGTCTGGCGCTGCTTAACTCCGTTCACGTAGATGCTGATCGTCTTGTCGCTTCCGCTTGCATTGGCATACTTCAGCGTAACATTCCGTGTACCCGCCGCAGGCACATTTACCGTGAAGGTGGTGGCCGGACCTTGGGTTAGATAACCGTCTACGAATCCCGTGCCAGAGTATCCCGCATGATCTGTGTTCATTTTCGCCCCGCCGGATAATGCGGCAGCCTCTGCTTCATAGGTGCCCGCTGGCACAGGCGATGCAGTAGGCCCCGCTGTAGGTGCAGAAGTTGGGCTGCTGGCACCGTAGATTTCAAGCTCGGACAATTGGCCCGCAGGCCAAGCAGTATTCGCACTGAACAACAGACGGACATAACGCGTGCTGGCAGCGGTGAAGTTCACCGTGGCACTGTTGTTCGCCACCGCAGGATTGAAGACATATGCGGCTGAAGCGACGATATCCGTGAAGGTAGAGCCGTTCGTACTGCCCTGTACCGCCAGTGTCTGCGTCCGCGCCTCCCAGTTGACTGGTAACTTCAATACAAGCTGGTCAATACTGGTGAGCGCACCCAGATCGACCTGAATCCACCCTGGAAAAGCATCATTTGCGCTCTCCCAATACGTATTCTGATTGCTGTCCTTAACGTTATCCGGCGCATAATTCTGGGATTGCCCGCTGGCGGTAATGATTTTGTTAAGTGCAAGATTCGGTCCGCCCGCTGCCGACGAACGGGTAAGCGGTCCAGCCGCCATGAATAGCGTTGAGATAAGCAGCGTAACTACAAGCGACCATGTAACATACTTGTTGCGCATTCTATTCCTCCTTAATCTGATGTGGAACGACACACAGTTTTATTCATAGCCTTACAATGATAGCGATTACAACTGTTGAGATCCCTATCCCGCCCTCCCCTCGCTGCAATACACACTCATTATAGATTTAATGCAGCGAACACTTTAAGAGCTATTTCTACGGAAAAGATAGGTGATTCTATGAAACTGATCATTGAGATTAGCCAAGAATAAAAAAAGATCAACTATGGCAGATTCTGACCATAATTGACCTGTACTATGGAACTTAAAAGCGTCTTGTTATATTTACCCTCCAAACCCCAAGCCATCTGGGAAAGTACTAGGTGGCAGAATATTTCAAGGTAAATCAATCAACCTTGGATCTATATAACACCAATCCGGATCATACGGTAAAGATTTCATTTTTTTCATGTCCCCCCAGCTATAAACCCAATCATAATCTGTAACCCAAAAGTAATTGTCAGGATTCAATCTGAGGTATTCATAAATAAAATTAAAAATTAATTTTTGAACACCATAAATATCTTCAATATGACCAACTTGACATAATGATAAATTAGAATCCAGTTCCAAATCTTCATGATAGTAAAAATCAACACTTGGACTGTTAATAGCGTGAACAGAAAAAATAAATGATTGTTCACTTTTCTCTGCAAATGAATTGTTATTAATGTTCAGTGTAGTATACGAAAATTCCCCATTATCCGAATAATTTTTATTATTATGAAAATACAGAGTTGCATTAGCATGGAATACTGAGACTATTGTATCTGCTAACAATTTCTCAGGGGAATATTCTTCTTTTAGTGTCAAAATAACTGCCGAAGTACCCATTTTATTTTAACGCCTCCTTAAGTTCATCCAGGGAATTAACAATAGTAACGCCCTTAGATTTAATCTCCTGTAATTTTTTCAAATCATTTGGATGTAAGTTTGTCAATGGTTTGTCAATATACAAAATAACTTTCTTCTGACCGGGATTGAAATAACTACCGTTATTTGGGTTTATATATTTATCAAACTGTTCTACATCTGTTATTGCCTTTATTGATTTTTTAACTTCAATAATCTCATCTTTAGTAACAACATCTAAATCACCAGCTAAACTATTATCTGCCTTTTTAACTTGCTGTCCAAACCCTGTGACTTCCTTATTTTCTCTTACAAAAGAAGCTACTTTAGCCTCGGTAGCCTTACCCGGGTCTGAACTGTTTAACTTAGCATCAATATCATTATTAATACTTCTAGGATGCTGATTAGTCCACGATAGCTCATTCCCAGCAGGATTCTTATAATTTGTTTTATTTCCGTCCTTAACTATTTTAACAATACTATTAGAATTATCCGTCCCCTCAACTCTACCACCCCCACCCTCCACCCCATCCATATACCGCTGCTGCACCGGCGTCTTCGGCAAGGCTGGAGTATCAGGAATCTCCCCTATCTTGAAAACAAACCCTTCCGGCGTCTGTACCACCGGACCCAGATTGGGAAGCTTTTGCTTAATCCCTTGCAGGGCATCCTTCGCCGCTTGGCTGACGGCGTCTTCTACCTCGCCCAGCACTTTCCCAACTTTACCTGCTTTGGTGACCTGGAATCCAGGAACGAGGATGGAAGCGACCGAGCCCAGTCTCTTCCGGGGTGCCCTCGTCAAACTGATGATACGCCATCTCGATCTCCTGCCGCTTCGCCGCAAGCTGACTCCGCGCATACGCTCCGGCGGCGGTCTTCTCCATCGCCAGCCGCAGCAGCAGTAAATATTCTTGGTTATGTAGTAATGGAACCTTGTCCGCCGTAATTGACGGATCATATTCACAGGCGGTAACCGCTGGTTGCTTATAATGGGCGCTCAGATCCTTGCCGGCTTCATAGTAGATCTCGGCTACGCCTAGAGAAGCCAGCTTCTGCCGGGCTTCTTCGGCCTGTGCATGAACAGCCTTCATCTGGGTTGAGCTCCGATTTATTCCCGCACCGCAAAAATAATCGACAGAAAACCTTGAAAGGCACGTAGCCACTCAAGGTTTTCATTAAAATTAAGATTCAAATGTAGTTCTATCGAGGAAATATCCATTCTCCTTAATGAAACATATTGATAACTTTTGTGCTGCTAAGCTAAATGTAATACTCTAGCATCCCAGTAGTGCATTTCCTCTGTTTAGCATAGTATTTTTTCTGCATTCAAGATATTCCCGTAATTTATTTTACAAATCTATCGGATTCTTATAGCACCATTCATTATCATAGGGTCCTCTTGATATTTTTTCTATGTCACCCAAGGTGTAGAACCAATCTTCTTCTATCCATAATTTGAGATCTGGATAATGCTTTAAAATTTCACTCGACAAGCCCAAAATTATTTGTTCATTGTTATATACTTCATCAATAACTGCAACATTAAAAAGAGTAATTTGCTCATCATACCAAGAAAAGCAATGATATTGGTATTTATGCGGCTCTTCATATAAATCTATTAAAACATCATTTGGAGGTGTCTCCTCTTCATCTGATCGTTTAACTAATGCAACTTCTAAAGAAGCATGTTTTCCTTCATGTTCACTTTGAGGATCGTATGAAACAGGGCTCATATAATATTCTTTTTCTATAGAGATGTTTTTAATATCTTCAATAAGCTTTGTTAATTTTGTATGGTTATTTGCTTGGTCTAAAAAATATGCTGATGTCCCCATTACTCAAGCACTCTCCCTAGTTCTTCTAATGAATTTACAATAGTTACGCCTTGACTCTTGGCAAATTCTATTTTTTCCATATCAAATTTATTTAAATTTTTCATGGGCTCATCAATATACAAGATAACATTTTTGAATTCACGGTTGAAAAAATCAATATTATTAGGATTTGTTAATCTGTCTATTTGAGCTGTCTTAATAGCACTCACTGATTTTTTGACTTCAATAAAATGTGTATTTGTAGCGATATCTATATCAGTCGCCCTCTTATCCAGAGTCAAGTTTTTTACTTCTACTCCAAACCCGGTAACTTCAGTCTTTTGTTGAACAAAGTTTCCTACCTTACCTTCAACTGCTTTTCCTGCATTAGAACTATTTTTCGCACTTTCGATGGCATTCGGAATATTTTTGGGATTCTGTTCAACATACTTAAGGGTATTTCCTGAAGAATTTATAAATTCGACTTCCATCCCTTTATTAGTTTTAATTTTTATAGGATCGTTAAGTTCAACATTTCTCCCCCCACCCTCCAACCCATCCATATACCGCTGCTGCACCGGCGTCTTTGGCAAGGCTGGAGTATCTGGAATCTCCCCTATCTTGAAAACAAACCCCTCCGGCGTCTGCACCACCGGACCCAGATTCGGAAGCTTCTGTTTGATCCCTTGCAGGGCATCCTTCGCCGCTTGGCTGACGACGTCTTCTACCTCGCCTAGCACTTTTCCCACTTTACCAGCCTTCGTGACTTGTAGTCCAGGAACGAGGATGGAAGCGACCGAGCCCAGCATTCTCGCCTTCTCTTCCGGGGTGCCCTCATCAAATTGATGATACGCCATCTTCGCCGCTTCCACCAGCACTTCAGGATGGTCAATGAGGTATTGCGCTTGCTGCTTCATTTCTGTGGTGGTTTTGACCGGGTCTACAACTAATTTGAAAGCAAAGGTTGCCGTGCCCGCTACACCCATGACGACCTCTTTCACCAAGCCTTCGGTAAAAGCCAGCACCACCGTATCCGCCTGACGAACCCGACTCTCCCACTTCGTCAGCCCGTAGGTATCCTCCAGCCACCCCAGATAACTGGTGTACATCGGGGTGAGAGATTCATTTGGCACATAGACTTTAGCCTGATAAAAGTCCCACGTAGTCTCATTTTCCTTGTTATCTGCGGTAATTGGCATGCCGTCCGGCAGCGTGAGCGGTGGGCCGTTCAACCGCCGCTGCGCTTCCATCTGCTCTTGAACCTGCTTAAGAGCCGCTGCGATCTGAATTTCCTGCCGCTTCGCCACAAGCTGACTCCGCGCATAGGCTCCGGCGGCGGTCTTCTCCATGGCCAGCCGCAAAAGCAGTAAATATTCTTCGTTATGTAGTAAAGGAACCTTCTCCGCCGTAATTGACGGATCATACTCACAGGCGGTAACCGCTGGTTGCTTATAATGGGCGCTTAGATCCTTGCCCGGTTCATAGTAGATCTTGGCTACGCCTAGAGAAGCCAGCTTCTGCCGGGCCTCTTCGGCCTTTGCATGAACAGCCTCCATCTGCGCCTGATTGCCGAACGCCTGATACACCTTGAAGGCCATCTGGGCCTTAGCGATCTCATTCCGCGCTGCGAAGATATCGTTCAGCTTACTTTGTGCAGCGATACTCTCTACAGTCAGCAGGCCGGAGGTTTGAATGACATTCCTGAGCTGCTGCACCACCGGGTCCCTGCTAAGCTCATCTTTTCCCGATAGAGCAGCAATCGAAGTGATGAGGTTCGTCGCACTTCGCTGCACAAATTCAGGGATGGAGACCCGTCCGGCACTTGGTTGCAGCCCCAAGCTTCCGAAGGCAGCGAACAAAAGATTAAATTGCCCCATCAGCCTGTCCGCCTGTCGTTTATTCTCTTCCTGCAATTCCGAGACGCCTCTCAGGGCGACCCGGATAATATCCTCTAACTTCTCCGCTTCTACGGTTAATTCATTGATCAGGACCTGGGCCTTGACCAGATGATCGCCCATCGGAATACCGCCCCAGCTGCTGGACTGGCCCTTCAATTGAAGATATAGCCGATTAGTGTCCTGGCTCACCTGGCCGATCTTCGACTGCAGGCGCCGGACTTCATCTTCGTTAAATACTAGCTTTGTGGAAGACACTATGATCCCTGCTTCCTTCTCCAGAATGGATTCCAATGTACAATATCAGGATTCAAAATATACCCATTAATGATATACATATCCCTTTATTATCGGATTTATTTTCCATTAAGTTTATAGAAGTGAATTCTTCATGTGCCCATATTTCCGCAGTAATCAGTTATGTAAGTCCCGGATATACCATGCATCGCAGGCATAATGCTCGGAACCGGCCAGCGGGCCATCCATCGGGCTGAACCCGTGCTTGACATAGAAACGGCCGGCGGCCTGCATCGACAGCAGCGTCTCCAGGTAACACTTACGGTAATGCTGCTTTGCGAAGGCAAGCGCCGTATCCAGCAGTTCTGCTGCAACGCCTTGGCCGCGGATGGCTGCGGACAGGTACATTTTCTGCAATTCACAGATCTGCTGCGCTTCGTCAAATGCCGCAATCCCGCAGCCGCCCAGCACCTGCCCGTCCTCTTCCACTATCCAGTAAGCCCGGTTCGCCGCGCTATTATAATAGGTATATAAGTCTTGCAGGCTGTCATCTGCCCAAGCCAAACCTTCGCGGTTACCGCCGAATTCAATCAGGCACTCCCGGATAATCCCCTCAATGGCCGCATTATCCCTGCGCTCAATGGGACGGATGGTAATCATATCGTTGTCCTCCTTTTACCCTCTATCTGTTTCGTTTCCTTCTTCAATGTACAGTTAATCTATCATATCATTGCCTGCTAATTGCTGTCACACACTAGCAATGGCTAGGCCACCCCCTCCGGTTGGCTCCTTCCCGCTGAACGATTCGCCTGCTATACTGGAATTTGCAAGCAGGATAAGGAGTGAGACAGATGAACAAGCTGGTATTTTTCCTCGGACCCGGAGGGGCGGGCAAAACCACATTAGCCAAGGCTGTTGCAGCCCGGCGTCCGGCGGCAGTGTTCGATATGGATATTCTGCTGCGTCCGGCAGCAACCGCTAT
This sequence comes from Paenibacillus sp. FSL H8-0122, assembly GCF_038005345.1. Classification (NCBI taxonomy): domain Bacteria; kingdom Bacillati; phylum Bacillota; class Bacilli; order Caryophanales; family Paenibacillaceae; genus Paenibacillus; species Paenibacillus sp. FSL H8-0122. Next base: position 3,044,613 of record NZ_JBBOTB010000001.1, read on the forward strand.
TATGACTATGCATGGGCTTGATCCTGACGACAGGGATTCCGATGAGTATAAAAGACTATGCCGCGACCTCGGCTACCGCATTACTATGGATGCAGCGCTAGATAATATCGGTCTGTCCAGCGACATCTACGTGGTGGGTCCCTTTACCAAAGAAGCGGCCGATCCGGAGTGGATCGGCCGCGAGCTGGCGCGCATCGGGCGCACACTGAAGGAAGTTGAGGTCAAGGTAGTTATGGTAGGACTTGCGGATGCAGCCATGTTCCGTGAACGGCTTGAAGGCAGACATTCCGCGCTCGACGCCTGGAAGTTCGCCCACTGGGAGAGCTTCAGCGCTTCGCTAGGCCCCCGCACCGTAGCCTGGCCGCTCCCGTCTGCACAGGTGGTGCAGATCGACAATTCCCATCCCGACCGGAATATCGCGGTAGCGGCGGTGGAGGCTTTTATTTATGGAGAAGAAGCTACCGCTTAACCGCATGAACATAATGAATCGTCTCAAAAGCGCTTAAAGCATCACTCCGGCCGCTGAAAAACCTCTCGTTGATCTCTGCCGGAGACAGGTGCTCGTAGACCAGCAACCCGGCCTCAGCCAGAAGCTCCTCTATCTCCGCATAACTGAACCAGGATTGCATCGGCTCGCCGCTGGCGGCAGCCATTTGCACCATTTTGGCCACCCGGCCGGATACGCCCTGCTCTTCCATTAGATACTCGTCCGCATAATCCAGAATGATAGAGCTTCCTGAAGGAACCCCTGCTAGCAGCTCCTTAATCAGGCGTGCATTCTCCTCCTTGGTGAGGTAGTAGGATACCCCCAGCAAGCTGAATAACGTCTTAGCGTCAGAATCGAACCCCTGCTTATAAAGGCCTGAATACGAGAATTCGCCTGTGAAGTCCATGGGCACGAGATGAAGATTCCCCGGAATCTCAAGCTGCGCATCCCTAAGCCTCTGCTGCTTGGATGCCTGGGTAGCAGGAGCATCGACTTCAAAAATCGCAAGCCGCTCCATGAGGTTAGGATAACGGTAGGCAAAGCTGTCCAGCCCCGCACCAAGAATCACATACTGCTCCAGCACGAGATTCAGCTCATGCAGCACAATAGCCTCACAGTAGGCAGCTCGTGCCAGCGGTGTGGGGGATAATTGGACCTGGACAATCCATCTCAAGATGGCTTCAGGATCATCCGGGTACCTCTCCGCGATCTCGGGATTGAAGAAAGTAATCCCCTGCACCATATTCTTGCAGATATCCGCGAACTCCTGCGGAGATATCAGCTTGTGCGCCACATCATCATTAAATATCTTGGGATTGTCATACATACTGTGATAGGCTCGGCCAAAAGCGGCCACTAAGGCAGTCATGCTGGACTTGTTCTGCTTCATTGGTGGTTCCTCCATACAAAAATAAGATTCCCCTGGCCAGGAGAACCTTATTATATACACAAACTATTAATATGTAAATTATAGCATAAATAATTTATTTTGTCAATGTTGAATATCACAATATTCCCTGTTCATCCTTGGTTTAACAAGCCCATTGGTCACTTTTTGGGACAGCCCCCTTCCCGTTAGCTCAGCCGGGCTCTGCTAAGATAAGCACCTGCTTCACTGAAGCTTGCGATCTCCCCGCTGCCGACAGCGGCACAGAGCGCCGCCCCTACCGCCGCTTCTTCAGCATGTTCACCAAGCTCAAGCGTTAGTCCGAAGGCTGCTTCGGCCTTGGCGCACAGGACCGGATTACTCCGCAGCGCATTGCCTGAGCCTATAAGGCGGCTGAATGTACCCGCGCCCTGCTGTTCCAGCTCTGCCAGGAAACCGCGCAGTTCATCTACCATTCCTTGCAGAAAAGCATGGGCCAGCCTGCCGGGAGTAAAATTCTCCAGCGTGATTCCCTCCACACTGCCGCGCTTCTCCGGGTCTGTTCTTGTCCCCAGAAACTGTGTATTCACCGTAAGTCTTGTGCTGGCGCTTCCCGGCACCTCTTCACTGAGCAGCCTGGACATCAGGGAATAGAGATCTGTCGGCGCTTCTCCGGTGTATGCGGTGATCAGCTGCCGGAAGAATCCCTCCAGCAGGGCATACGACTTGCCGCCGCTCAGGGCGGCTCCAACCATCAGCACCCCGCCGCCAGGGAACGGGCGTACCTCCATCGCGGAAGGAGCTTTGGCGCAGTCAGGCAACCAGGCCGAGAGCTGGCTCCCTGTGCCGATGTTCAGCAGTAGGGATTCTCCGGGCTGCGGCACGCTGCCCAGGAAGCTGGCCTGATTATCCCCAAGCGAAGTGTATACGGGAATGCCTTGTGCCGCGCTGCCGATTGCCGTCCCGGAGGGGACGACCTGCGGCAATAACGAAGGGTCGATGCCGGCCATACCAATCGCGTTTCTATCGAAATCCCCTGTCCCCAGACTGAAGCCCCCGATCCCCGCTGCCTGCGTTGCATCAATCAGCGGCACTTCACTGTTCACCAGCCTCATCGCAATATAGTCCGCAATTGTGCAGAAGCTGACTGCGCGCTCAGGGACAAGCTGCCCGGACACATTATAGTAATGGGTGGCGAGTCCATAGCCGGGAGCTACAATGTACCCGGTAAGATCACTGAACTGCTGCGCATAGGTAGGACTGTCCATCCCTCCGGTGAGCTGTCCCGCCCGTCCATCCTGCCAGGTATACAGCGGACCTGTTGCCCTCCCGCTTGTATCCAAATAGACAATGCCATGCATCTGCCCGGTTAAGCCAATTCCCGTTACTTCCGGCTGCTGCGCCAGCAGACGTTCAAGTATATGTTCCACCTGCTTCATAATCAATTCCGGGTCCTGCAGCCGCTCCCATTCCTGATTCAGCCTTATAGGCAGGCCCGCTTGTGCTTCCGTAATACTATACAGAATCGTACGTTTCTCCAGATCATAAAGCAGCCCGGAGATGGATGTAGTTCCTATATCTAGTCCGGCCATAATCATAGGCTCCATCCTCTTCCCTGTTGTATAGCCCAATGTTAAGCCTTCGCGAAGGATAGCGTCAACCGGGCGCATAAAACACTATGAAGCAAAAGATACTAGACCAGAGAAAAACAACTATACACGGAGGTACATATATGAGACTTCACAACAAAGTAGCTGTAGTGACCGGGGCGGCATCCGGGATGGGGAAGGCGATTGCCGTCCTGTATGCGAAGGAAGGAGCCAAGGTCGTAGTGGCGGATATTCATTTGGAGGCTGCGGAGACGGTGTCCGGTGACATTAAAGCTCGCGGCGGGGAAGCCCTGGCGGTACAAGCAAATGTTGCAGATGAGTCTGATATCCAGAATCTGATCGACAGTACAGTCAGCACCTACGGCACGGTAGATATTCTGGTGAATAATGCGGGGATCATGGATAACTTTGAACCGGCGGGTGATATTGAGGATGAGAGCTGGGAGCGGATTCTCGCCGTCAATACAACTTCGGTAATGCGTGCTACGCGCAAGGTACTGCCTATTTTCCTGGAAAAACAACAGGGTGTTATCATTAACGTTGCCTCGGTAGGCGGTCTGTTCGGTGCCCGTGCCGGTGCGGCTTATACAGCCTCGAAGCATGCGGTTATCGGTTTTACCAAGAACACCGGATTCATGTATGCTGCCAAGGGAATCCGCTGCAATGCGATTGCGCCGGGCGGTGTGGAGACCAATATTGGTTCAACCATGACCCATATCCATCCATTTGGCATGGAACGTACACAGCCGGGCATGGCGCTTAATCCACGGATGGGCCAGCCCGCAGAAATCGCACAGCTCGCCTTGTTCCTGGCTTCAGAGGAAGCAGGCTTTGTGAATGGGGCAGTCATTACCGCAGACGGCGGGTGGACTGCTTATTAATCTGAGGACCTAAAGCGAAATGAGGGGCACTATTGCGAAATAGCACCCTCATTTGCAACCTTTGGGCCGCATCAGGACTGGATGCTGCGGCGTCCCCATTTCAATTGTAATCGGTTTTTCGATTACATTTGGCCTACGCAGCGCGCCTAGTCAAATTGTAATCGGTTTTTCGATTACATTCGGCCTACACGGCGTTCCCAGTCCAATTGTAATCGGTTTTTCGATTACATTCGGCCTACACGGCGTTCCCAGTCCAATTGTAATCGGTTTTTCGATTACAATCAGCTCACGAGTCTCCGCCATGCCCGATATGCTCGGTTTTCCCTTATATAAAGGCCATCCCCCGTCACTCTGCGGGCAGATGGCCTCCTTGCTTATGCTACCTTTATCTCCTTCAGCCCCGCGCATCCTGCACCCTTATATTGCTCCCGAACAAGGTGGAATCACTCGTCAGCTTGTAGGCCGGATACCCGGCCTCTGCTTCGAGCCGCATCACGTCATCGAACAGCAATTCCTGCTGGCGGTCACACAGGAAGGTGAACGGCTCAGTCTGAAACACAATATCTGTCGGCGAAGGCTCGCTGACTACCCGGATCACTAGCACGCCATTACAGCCGCAGTCCTCCGTATCGTAGAACATTTTGAATTGCCCGGGCTTCCCGGCCAGACTCTGCTCCAGCCGTTCGCGGGTCATTGCATTAAGCTCAATCTGCATCTGTAATTTCTCCTTTCAGGGCCATCTGCCCGGCATGCTGTAACTGTAGGCGACAAGTATAGTCCCTAATCTGCGCAGACCCGTGTGACAGCAGTCACTAAGAATGTGAAAAAGTGACTTCCAGCGCAGCATGCCGCAGCAGCGATGTACTCTCCTCCCTGAATATAACACAGAAACAGGCGCTGCCATAACCCGGCCTGCGGCCCGGAGATGTGGGCGCCTGCCCTATTCCGCTTCACCCGATCTGCGAGCGTACAGTTTCCTCCAGATTCAGCAGCTCCGCTCTGACCTGGACCACCTCACCGATAATGATCATGGCCGGATTGCTGATCTTCAACGCGGCGGCGACCTTGTCGATATTGCCAAGCGTGCCGGTCACGATCCGTTCGCGCACCGTTGTTCCGTTCTCAATTAGTGCAATCGGGGTCTGCGGATCTTTGCCGTGTACCAGCAGCTCCTTGCAGATCTCCCCCAGCTTGCTTACGCCCATATAGATCACAAGCGTATCCACACCGTGGGCCAGCGCATCCCAACGCAGCGGCGAATCCTGGGTCTGGCAGCGGCTGCCGGTCACGATGGCGAAGGAGGCCGCCACACCGCGATGGGTCAGCGGAATGCCCGCAGAAGCGGCTGCGCCCACCGCCGAGGTGATTCCCGGAATCACCTCATAAGGAATACCGGCAGCGGCAGCGGACAACGCTTCCTCCCCGCCCCTGCCGAACACGAACGGGTCGCCGCCCTTTAGCCGGACCACGTGGCTTCCGGCTGCGGCATGGCGGATCATCAGCCGCTCTGTCGTCTCCTGCGGCATCGAATGCAGACCCGGCGCTTTGCCGCAGTAGATGCGTACAGCATCGACCCGGGCATAGTCCAGCAGCTCCTCATTCACCAGCCGGTCGTACAGAATCACATCGGCACATTGAATGCGCCGCAGCGCCTTCAATGTAATCAGCTCGGGATCACCCGGACCTGCGCCTACAATAGATATGCTGCCCTGCTTCATACGCTTTTCTCCAGGGCAGGTGTGCCCGGGAGCCCCGCCTCTCCGCGTCCCGGAAGCTCTGCTGCCGCAGTTGCTCCGGGTTTGCTGTCTTTTTGCGACCTGCTGCCTTTTTGCGATAAGTAGAATAGCAAGCCCGTGAACAACAGCCCGCCCGCGAAGTTGCCGAGCAGCACCGGAATGCCGTTCCAGATCCACCAGTCCGCCATAGTCACATTCGCTCCAAGCATCATCCCCGCGGGAATGACGAAGAAATTGACAACCGTGTGCTCGAAGCCCTGTCCGAAGAAGGTCAGGATGGGGAGCCACATGGCGAGGATTTTGCCAGAGGTGGATTTCGAGGTCATCGCCATCACCGCACCCAGCGTAACCATCCAGTTGCAGAGCATCGCCTTGATGAAGGCCAGTGCCAGACCCTCTGCCCCCAGACTCTGATAAGCCGTCGTCTTCCCTTCACTTGCTGTAATCAGTGTCTGCACCATGGGGTTCGACAGATCGGTACCCATCCTCGTAATCGTCAGCCCGTATAATGCAGCATAGACGGCACATCCGATCAAATGTCCGAGTATGACCCAGAAATAGTTCCCCAGCATGCGCCCGATCGTGGTCTTCTTCTCCAGTACGGCCAGCGGAATCAAGGCGAAGCTGCCGGTAACCAGCTCCAGCCCGAGTAGTATAATCATCACGAAGCCTACCGGAAAAAGAATCGCGCCCGCCATAGGGATCTTGGTCTGTGCCGCTGCGGTGAAGGCCAGTGTGGTAGCGCATGCCAGAATGGCACCGCCGAGACTGCCGCGGACAATGAGCTGCATGATGCCCAGTTCTGCTTTGGTTTTTCCCGCTTCAATCATGGAGCCCAGCACTTCGCCTGGTTTGACATAGTCCATTATGAATCCCCCTTTATACGTGTCCATGGATGAATGAATCAGATCGTTAAGTACAAGCTGCCTGTGGCGTGATCGACTTCCACCTCATAGGTGGTCACATGTCCCGTATCGGGGGCCTGCACCTCGCCTGTATGCAGCTCGATCCGCCAGTCATGGAGCGGGCAGTGCACCTTGGAGCCGCAGACCATGCCCTCCGAGAGCAGGCCGCCCTTGTGCGGACAACGGTTCTCCACCGCCAGCACCTCTCCGCTGCTTAGCCGGAACAAGGCAATCTCGGTATCGCCTACCCGTAATTTTCGTGATCCTTTGATATCTACCTCATTCAGGTTGCCGATTAGCAGCTTAGTCATTGTCATTTCGGTTCCTCCTTAGACCGTCTCGGGTAACGAGATCGCCTCAAAATTCTTGCGCAGCTCCGGGGTATTCACAATCTGCTTCCATGGATCGGTAGTCAGGCTAAGCGTCTTCTGAATCCTCTCCACCAGCGCCGCCCGTTCCTCCGGGGATTCCAGCGCCTGCTTGATGCTGTCCAGGCCCACGCGCTCAATCCACTGTGCGGTCCGCTCATTCCATCCGGCTTGCTCGCGGTAGTATTGCAGGAACGCACTTGCCCATTCCAGCACCTCATCATCGGTCTTCACTACGCAGAGCAGATTGGTCGCCCGGACATGAACGCCGCCGTTGCCGCCGACATGCAGCTCCCAGCCGCCGTCAATCGCCACCACTCCGAAGTCCTTGATTGTCGCTTCCGCACAGTTGCGCGGACACCCGGATACAGCCAGCTTCACCTTCCCCGGAGCATTCAGCCGTTCAAAAGCCTTCTCCAGCCGAATTCCCATCCCCAGCGCATCCTGGGTCCCAAAGCGGCAGAAGGTGGAGCCTACGCAGGTCTTCACAGTGCGCAGCGTCTTGCCGTAGGCATGGCCGGAGGGCATATCCAGCTCCTCCCACATCTTCGGCAGATCCTCCTTCTTCACGCCCAGCAGATCGAGGCGCTGCCCGCCGGTGAACTTGACCAGCGGCACATCGTATTTCACCGCGACCTCCGCTATCTTGATCAGCTCCGCAGGAGAAGTGACACCGCCGTAGATTCTCGGCACCACTGAATAAGTCCCGTCCTTCTGGATATTGGCATGGTAGCGCTCATTTGTATATCTGGATTCATTCTCATCCACGTATTCCTCCGGCCAGAGCATACCCAGGTAATAATTCAGCGAAGGGCGGCATTTCGGGCAGCCTTCCTCGTTATTCCAGGACAATACATGCATGACTTCCTTCACCGTGGTCAGCTTCATCCGCTTGATTTCGGCGACAATCTCATCCCGCCCGAGCGTTGTGCAGCCGCAGATTCCCTCCTTGACCGTAACGGCCGCCTCTCCGGCATAGAGCTGGAGCAGTCCCTCTACCAATGGCTTACAGCCGCCGCAGGAGGCGGAGGCTTTGGTGCAGGCTTTGATCTGGCCGACACTGGTGCAGCCGCCGGCGGTAATCGCTTCGGCAATGGTTCCCTTCGTGACTCCGTTGCAGCCGCAGATGATCTCATCATCCGGCATCCCCTCCAGCCGGTTGCCCTTGGGCGAAGCCAGCGCATCGGCCTCCAGGCCGAGCAGCAGCTCTTTCTCGCGCCCCTTAATATTCTCGCCCTTCTTGATCATCGAGAAGAGCTGCGCGCCGTCATTCGTATCTCCGAACAGGACAGCGCCGATCAGCTTATCCTCCTGGATGACCAGCTTCTTGTAGATCCCCTCCGTCTCATCCTGGAACCGGAGCGCCTTCGTTCCGGGCTGCTCGTTGTATTGTCCCGCTGAGAAGACATCTACACCAGATACCTTCAGCTTGGTCGAGGTGACTGAACCGGCGTAGCCCTCTGTGGGAGCACCTGCCAGTCTTTTCGCCAGCACAGCGCCTTGCTCATACAGCGGGGCTACCAGGCCGTAGGCAATGCCGCGATGCTCTGCACATTCCCCGACGGCGTAAATACCGGGCAGGCTGGTCTCCATATAATCGTTCACCACGATGCCCCGGTTCACCTCAATCCCGCTGCTGCGGGCAAGCATAACATTCGGCTTGATCCCGACCGCCATCACGATCAGATCGGCCTCCGCCATCTCGCCGTCTGCGAACAGCAGGCCTTTGACTCTCTTTTTGCCGAGAATAGCTTCCGACTGCTTCTTCAGCAGGAACTTCATGCCCTGAGCCTCCAGCTCTCCCCGCAGCATCCGGGATGCCGCCTCGTCCAGCTGACGCTCCATAATATACTCGTGAATGTGAACCACCGAGACATCCATCCCCAGATGCAGCAGCCCTCTGGCTGCCTCCAGTCCGAGCAGACCGCCGCCGATGACGAGCGCCTTGCTGTATTTTTGCGAGACGTCCTGCATGATTTGAGTATCCTTGATGTCACGGAAGGCAATGACGCCCTCCTTCTCTGTTCCGGGGATCGGCAGCATGAAGGGATTGGAGCCGGTCGCCAGAATCAGCTCGTCATACACGGCGGTAACTCCTTTATCCGTATAAACTGTACGTGCAGCAGTATCAATAGAAGTCACTGTGTGTCCCGTATATAAGGTAATATTGAAGCTGCGGTACCATTCGAGATCATTAATGACGATTTCATCCAGGCTTGCCCCGCCTGCCAGCACGGAAGACAGCATGATGCGGTTATAATTGGGATAAGGCTCTGCGCCAATAATTGTAATCTCGTACGCCTCCGGCGCCAATTTGAGCAGATGCTCTATGGCTCTGACCCCTGCCATCCCATTGCCGACTACTATCAGTTTTTTACGCTTCACTGTCATCTGTATCTCTCTCCTCTCCAGGTGCACAACAGAAATAGCCCGCTTCACTCCGCCCGGAAAAGATACATTTCCCGTAAGCGATATTAGTGAGAGCAGGCGCCATTGCCGCTTCAGCCGAATACATCGTTGTATTCGTGAATTGTTGAATTTGTTAAAACGACTATACTACAGCCGTCTACGATACGTCAATAATTATGACATATAAAATTTAATTAATTTAATTTATCGACAAGAATGCTGAATTCGTGTTATATAATATAACATATTCTATCCTGTAATTGGATTGCCAGCAATCATACAAGATGTCTCTATTCTTAGGCAAAAGGAGCGTCGTCCCCCATGCATTCCCTGTTGGTTATAGAACCTGCCGGAACAGAGAATCCCGCAGAAGCGCGCTCCTCTGGAGGCCCTGACCACATCCTAAGCTCTTGCGGCTATGTAGTAGGAACCGCAGCATCACCGGAGCAGGCCGCTCCGTTCATCGGCGACGCCGATGCCTTCATCCTCAATCTTCCGGTGACGGATATCAGCCACTGGAGATCCCTGCTGGTGCGGCAAAGGATCGCGCCGGTAATCTGGTGGTGTACCCCGCATACCGCTAACCTCTCCGTCTCTGCCTGCGGCGACGATATTATGGTGGACGGCATTCTGTCCCCTGCCATGAAGCCGCCGGAGATTCACTGGACGCTGCATTTCAGTGCCAGGCAATGCTTCGAGCGCAAGCAATGGTTGAAGGAACGGGAGCAGCTGCTCTCCCGGATTGAAGAACGCAAATGGATTGATATGGCCAAGGGCATTCTGTCCAAGGCCAAGAATATCAGCGAATCGGAAGCCTATGACCTGCTGCGCAAGCAGGCGATGAATGAACGCAAACGGATCGTCGATGTAGCAACCTCCATCGTCAAGGTCTACCAGATGCTGCAGGATCAAACTTAAGGAGAACACCATATGATTAATATTCTCAAGGAAGTTGCCCGCGGCAAACGCGGTGCGAAGGATTTAAGCTACGGGGAAGCCGAATATGCGGCTGAAGCCATACTCACCCAGGCTGCTTCGCCGGTCCAGATCGGCGCGTTCCTGATTGCAGAGCGCATGAAGCTGGAGAGCCTGGAGGAGCTGGAGGCTTTTGTGGCAGTCTGCCGTAAATACGCTTTCCGTGAGCCTGTTCACCAGGGAATCGACTGCGCCGGTCCGTATGACGGGAGAGTGCATTCATTCATCGCTACCTTCCCCACGGCCTTTCTACTGTCGGCCGCAGGTCTGCCGGTTACCCTGCATGGTTCAGCGGGCTTACCGCCCAAATGGGGCATTACGCTACAGGATATGATCCAGGCCAGCGGAGTGGATGTAGCCGGACTGAGCCGCAGCGACGCGGTTCATGCCGCCGAAGCCAGCGGGGTTCTGTTCGTGAAGTCGGAGCAGTGGTGCCCGCCGCTGGGGGAGCTTCGCGGACTCCGTGAGGACATTGGCATGCGGACGATTCTCAATACGGCGGAGAAGCTGATTGACTATTCCTGCTCACCGTTTATTGTATTCGGGATATTCCATAATACGGTATTCGACCGGATCTCCCGGCTCATTGTGAAGCTCGGCTATCAGCGGGGGCTGGTAGTGCAGGGTGTGGAAGGCTCGGAGGATCTGTACATTGACCGGCCGAACCGCGTATACCGGATTCAGGATGGAGCGGCGGAGCTGGATATCATTGACCCCGAGGCGCTTGGCTTGGAGGTGACACTGCCTGAGGAGCAGGAGTGGACAGCTCTGCGGCAGCTCCGTATAGCAGAGGAGGTCCTGCAAGGCGGCGGGCATATGGCCTACTACAACCAGACGCTGCTGAATGCCGCTGCGAGACTGCATGCCGCCGGGCGTGTGAATTCTATTGAGGAAGGCGTCTATACCTGTAAGCCTCTGCTGGATAACGGGCGGGCTTGGGAGACCTATCAGCGCTGGCAGCACGCACTGGCGGGCAGCAGGGTCGCTTCACTCGGGCAGGGATAAGAGTAGACGGCAGAGCCCGGCTTCTCCGTTCGCCAGTTCATTGAGGTGCACACAACCTTGTATGGCTGCCTCCTGGGAATTCGGGTGCACTTCTGAACCTCATTTGCCGCTTTCGGGTATATCTGGCGAATTCGGGTGTACTTCTGCACTTCATTTTCCACTTTTGGGTGTGTCTGGCGAATTCAGGTGCACTTCTGCACCTGATTTGCCGCTTATGGGTGCGTCTGGCAAATTCAGGTGCACTTCTGCACCTCATTTGCCGTTTTTCGGTGTGTCTGGCGAATTCAGGTGCACTTCTGCACCTGATTTGCCGCTTTCGGGTATATCTGGAGAATTCGGGTGCACTTCTGCACCTGATTCCCTACCTTTGGCTAGTTTATGCCCCGCGCAGCAGTAGCAGCTCTCGAATGTATTCGGTTTTCCGCACACATTCGGCCCACACGCCCTCGCAACCACTATTGTATTCGGTTTTCCACACACAGAAAAAAGCGTGCCATCCGCATTCCTGCGGTGCACGCTCTTTTCTGTTACTGCAAATGCTTTCGTTAATCCGTATGCAGCGCTCCCTGGGGCTTGCCGGAACCCGGGGTCCCGGCGGGCTCTTTGGCATTGCTTGTGCCGCCCAGCTTGAACACCAATATCCCGCCTACGATAATAAGCACGCCGATCAGCTGGTTGAACGAGAACGGAACCTTCGCCAACCCCAGCCAGCCCAGTGAATCCCAGAGCAAGGCGAAGCCGAGCTGGGCAGTTAGTACAATCGAGATGGCATAGGTGGCGCCAAGGATTCTGGTGGCCTGGACCAGACAGATCACGACCCCCACGCCGATCATTCCGCTTAACCAGTACCAGGGCTGCATGTGCTGCAGCGTGAACATGTTCTTCCCTTCCATAATCAGCCCCATGACGAGGGAAGCGGCGAAGCCCATGCCCAGCACCAGTGTAGTAGTTGACCAGGAGCCCGTGTGCTCATTAACCTTGGCGTTGAAAATATTCTGTAAACTGACCAGCGCCCCCGCGATCAGTGCAAGTACTAACCCTGTTAACATATCTCTTGTCCCCTTCGTTTAGAACTTCAGTACAACTACCCCGAGAATCATCATCCCGATGCCGATAAATTGCGGCAGCTTCATCTTCTGCCGGACGACTCCGAACCAGCCCCTGATATCAATGATAAAGGTCAGACAGAGCTGGGCAATCAGCAGCGCCGAGATCGTAAGCGTAACCCCAATGTTCTGAATGGCCGTCACCTCACTGAAAATCACGAAGGCGGCCAGACCGCCCCCGCTGATGTATAACGGATGCACCTTGCGGAAGCCGTGCTTTTTGCCGTCACGTACCACCAGTGCTATCGCTAACGCCATGATGAATCCGGTAAGCTGGGTAATGGTTGCCGCCTGCCACGTGCCGATATCCTGGCTGATTCTGGCATTGGCTACCCCCTGAAGTGTAATGCAGGCTCCGGCCAAAAATGCGAATATGATCCCTCTCATCTATCTCTCTCCTCTTTTTGCTTCTCTGTACTTATTAAAAGCCAGTTCGCCGGATTGGAAAAGGACATATGTCCTATTCGATAAAAGTGTGCTCGCCCCGCCGCCTGCATCGCCCTGTTAAAGAGACAACAAGCCCGTTCCAGGCCGGGTTCCGGCTCAAAACGGGCTTACTCTCTCTTCTATATTCAGGAGATGAGACTCATCTCCCGCAGCTTGTCCATGATGATGACGCTGACCGCCGACACGCGGTCTATATCCTTATAGGTTAACCAGGCCAATTCTTCGATTTCCGAAGCCGGGATAAGCTCGCCTGTGAACTCTGCGGTCAGGCAGGTCATCCGTACGAGGATACCTTCCGCTTTGCCATGTGCCGGGGCTTCGAAGCTTCCGAACTCTGCAATCGTCTCCGGCAAGATCTGAACAGACAGCTCCTCCTCAATCTCACGGATCAGAGTCTCTGCATCACTCTCACAGGGCTCACGCTTGCCGCCGGGGAAATAATAGGTGTCCTTGCCTTTGGAACGCGCGCCCAGTACCTTGCCATCCACAACATAGATCCAGGCTACCTTATCTATCACATTAGTCATTGTCAATGTGCACCTTTCCTTCGATGTTACGCTGAAACGGCACTGCTCTTTTAAGAACCGTGTACCCGTTCCTGCTTGCTGCTTGAATATGCATATGCGCTCCGGCCTCTTCCCAGGGCACAGCATAACCCTCACCCTTGGCGCAAAAAATAGACGCCGAGGAGTAGGCCGGGTCCGCATTTTTATTATAATTCCGCTGCTCCACCACCGCCCCGGTCTGGTGGCAGGGCTCATATCCGGCCACTCTGAGCGACATCGATCCCTTGCCCTGCGTCATCGCAGCCAGTCTCACCCCGTAATTCATGAAGCTTGCGGCCGGAACCGTGCCCGTGATCACGGCCTTGGACGGCGTAATATCCGGGGGATTGAAGCGGCCGCCGGCCTGCTGGATATCACTCATAACCTTTCCCACATCGTCCGGATCTATCCTAATCTTCAGGTCATAGACTGGCTCCAGCAGCAGATTCTCTGCCTGCTCCAGCCCCTGACGCAACGCGCGGTAAGCCGCTTCCCGAAAGTCGCCGCCGCTCGTATGCTTATTATGCGCCCTTCCCGTAAGCAGGGTGATCTTCAGATCCGTCAGCGGGGAACCCGTCAATAGGCCGTGATGGCCGCTCTCCAGCAGATGCTGCTCAATCTGATGCTGATAGCCCGCCGCCAGATCATCCGGGTGGCAGCGGTTAATGAAGGTAATCCCGCTCCCCCGTTCCCCGCCCTCAAGCATCAGATGAACCTCGGCGTAGTGGCCCAGCGGCTCGAAATGCCCGCAGCCATAGACCGTACCGGCAATAGTCTCCTTATAGAGAATCTCCGGCGCGCCAAATGAGATCTTAAGCTGAAACCGCTCCGCCACAATCTGCTCCAGAATCTCAAGCTGTATCCCGCCCATTACATGAATATGCAGCTCCTGGAGCTCTTCATCCCAGCTTACGTTCAGTGACGGATCTTCCGCGCCCAGTTGTCCGAAAGCATGTGTCAGCTCCTTCAGGTGCACGGGCGGCTTGAAGAGCACCTTGGATTTCAAGGTGGGAATAAGTCCGCTGCCCTGCGCGTCCTGAAGTGTGCCCACTCCCGCACCCGGAAGCACGGAGCTTAGGCCGACAACGGCGAACAGCTCCCCGGCGGCAGCCCAGTCAGCAGCGCTATAAGCAGTACCGTTGTACTTGCGGATTCCGGTAACCCGTTTGGATACTTGTTCTGCTTCGGGTCCATACGTCAAGAACTCGCGGTTCTTCAGCACGCCTTGAAGGGCTTTGATGTAGGTGATGCGGGTCCCTCTGGCATCGTGGCGGATCTTATAGACCCTCCCGGCAAAAGGCAGCCGATGATCGTACTCCGTGAACGTGAGCGCATCCAGAACCTCCAGAAATTCACCCACGCCCTGGTCCAGCAATGCAGAGCCCTGCATACACGGAAAAATCTCTCCGCGCTTCACCATAGATCTTAGCGCACTGCGGCAATCGCTGTCCGTCAGCATGCCTTCAAGATAAGGTTCCAGCAGCGCATCCTCGCGTTCGGCAAGGAACGATTTCATCTCCTCGGTCCACGCCGCTTCCGGCTGCTCCGGCAGGAGCAGAGCATCGCCGCTAAGGAGCTCCCGGATCTCTTCCAGGACACGTTCCGGGTCGCTGCCTGCACGGTCGGTTTTGTTAATGAAGAACAAGGTGGGAATCCGGTGCTGGCGCAGCAGCTGCCAGAGCGTCTCGGTGTGGCTCTCTACGCCCTCCACCGCGCTGAGAATTACCACTGCATAGTCCAGCACTTGCAGACAACGCTCCATCTCCGGGGAGAAATCGACATGGCCCGGCGTATCCAGCAGGAAATAGCGGGCATCCTTATAGGTGAACTCCGCCTGATCGGCGAAGACGGTGATCCCGCGTGCTTTTTCAATCTCATGGGTATCGAGGAACGTATCCTGATGGTCCACACGCCCCCTGCTGCGGATGGCTTCGGTATGGTAGAGCAGCTGCTCGGCGAAGGTCGTCTTCCCGGCATCTACATGGGCGAGCAGTCCGACAGTTATATTCATACAGTACCGCTACACCTCTCCACGGATATGCGGAACCACTTCTGACTGGTAAAAGGCAGCCAAGCGCTCCATATCCCCTGGGCTGAAGAAAGGTACATCCAGCGTGGCCAGATTATCGTTCACCTGAGCCTCATTCTTGAAGCCCGGAATCACACAGCTGACTGCCGGATGGTCCAGAATCCAGCGCATGGAGGCCTGTGCCATATTGCCGCGTCCTTCAGTGATCCACTCCAGCTTCTGCGCCAGTTCCACTCCTTTAACAAAAGGCAGCCCCGCAAAGGTCTCGCCCACATTGAACTGCTCCCCGTTCGCGTTGAACCTGCGGTGGTCATTCTCCTGGAAGGTACTGGATGCCGTAAACTTGCCAGTCAGCAGACCGCTGGCCAGCGGCAGGCGCACCAGGATTCCCGCCCCCTTGGCCGCAGCCTGCGGCAACAGCTCCTGTGCAGGTTGCTGGCGGAACAGATTGAAGATCACTTGGAGCGCCGCTACGCCCGGATACTCCAGGCAGAGCAAGCCCTCCTGGATAGTCTCTACGCTGACACCGTAGTGACGGATTTTACCCTCGGCCTTCAACTGGTCCAGCGCCGCGAACACACTGCCATCACGCAGAATCTCCATCGGCGGACAATGGATCTGATACAGATCAATCGCTTCCCGCTCCAGACGCCGCAGGCTCTGCTCACAGTATTCACTGATCCGGCGCGAGGAGTAATTCTCCGGGTCATGGATATCTCCGGCGCGGCAGAACTTCGTGGCAATATGTATCTCATCCTGCTTCCCCCGGGTCGCCTTGGCGAGCAGCTCCTCCGCATGGCCGCCGCCATAGACATCTGCCGTATCGAAGAAATTCACGCCCTGCTCCATCGCCGCCTCCAAGCCTCTCAGCCCGTCCTCATCCTTGCTGCTGCCCCAGTCCCCGCCAATCGCCCAAGTGCCAAAGCTGACCTCACTGACAGACAGACCCGTATTTCCCAGCTCGCGGTATTTCATCCTATGAACCTCCGTTTATGAGTTTGTGTGGAACCGTTCACAACTCTTCTTATTATGAAGGGTTTGGGCGGTCAGGTCCAGTTGACGGCCGGACTTCACTTCCCGCCTGCAATCTGGACGATCTGCTGAATCGTGCCGGGTACTTCATCGCTGTCGTTGATTACAAACAGATGCTCCGACTCACTCTCCGTTGGCGGCTCCGCCAATCCCTTCTGTGAATCCGCAATTTGCCGGGTCAGCACTACATCGAAGCTGTTTGATTTTCTAAGGATAGCTGTACTCCGCTGACTACTCGCTACACGCGAATACAGCACCTCATCAGGCAGATTGAAATATACCAGCACACTAACCAATCCCTTCTGGTGAAACCAATCCAGCATTCGCAGCCGGCCTTCCCTATTGGAGTTAGCGTTACACATGATAATGTGCTGCTCCGTCTCATGAACGGCATAATCCACTAACGTTCGGGTCAGAGCGTCCTTGAGCGTATTCGCCCCTTGCTTGGGCAGCAGACTTTCGTACCGGGTATTGATGATTTCAGCCAGATCATCCCGGTCAATAACGGCTGATTCAGGTAAGCACCGCTCTAATTCTCTGGCAAATGTGGTCTTCCCGCTATGCGTTTTACCGACTGTAAGGATTGCTAACCTCTTCATCAATACCACTCCTTAACGTTAATAGGTACTATCCTTCCATGACAAAAGCAAATACCGGATAACTCTCCACCGGCTCGAAACCGAGCCTTAACGCGAGCTTATGTGAAGCCGTATTCTCATGCGTTGTTTCCCATAAAGGAAGCATTCCCTGATCGAGATAGTGACTAATTAACGATGCGGCGGCGAGCGTAGCATAGCCCTTCCCGCGCTCCGATTCTGCATGAGTATCTACATCGATGAAGTACCTGTTATTCACGCCGAAGCCGTTATTTTTGCAAATGGAGACTACCTTATCCCTAACCTTCACTACAGCACCAGTGGCTGTCAGCCCAATGAACCCGTCCTGTCTTGCAGACCTATTATGCTCCGGTTGGGTGAGCACGGGAAATTCCTCGTAGGCGACAGATAGATCTCCCTCCAAGGGGATAGCAGCACGCTTGTTTTTCAGCTGAATGAATCGTTCGATATTGAACTCATAGACCGACTCCAAATGTCTGTCTACGCTCAGCCCGGCAATCTCAAGCGTCAATAGTTCCGTCCATGAATCACTATCTTCCGCATAGATCTCGAACCCTTTCTCTTGTCGCTGCTGGCAATCAGGCACAACTACCATCTGCAAAAAGCCCATCATCTTCAGCCGGTTGATCTCAGTACTGATATCTCCTGCAGCATACATCCATCTCCCCGTAGCCCATACCACAGCCAGTGTCGGCGCTTCCAAACGATCAGCAAATACCCGCCCGGGATAGTGCTCCAGCAGGACGGATAAGGCGGGAAGGCGGTGCTTTTTACCAGCATAAAGATCATAAACTGCAGCAAAATCCTCAGGTTGCAGCTCCAAAAGCTTATTCAACTCATTCACTACGCTTCCCTCCATGTATGTATCTCACTTTAATACCGCAACACCAGCACAAACCGCATCCCCCGCTCCAGCGGCTCCGCGTAAATATCGCCGCCCATCTTCTGCAGCAGCTGCTTGCAGATGAAGAGTCCGAGGCCGTTGCCCGGCTTGCCGTCCGCATTGGACCCGCGCCAGAAGCTGGTGAAGATGTGGGGCAGCTCGCTCAGGAGCAGCGGCTCTCCCGAATTCTCGATCACAATCAGCTGGTGGTAATCCTCCTCACGGAATGTAATAGAGATAGACTTGCCGTCTCCATACTTAATGGCATTCTCAATGAGATTATTGAGTACCTCATGCAGCCGTTCTTCGTCCCCAAGCAGCAGCTTGTCCTGATAAGCACCTGCCGTGAGCTCCACCTTCAGCAGCTCCAGCCGCTCCTTATGGCTACGGATGACCTTGCCGACCAGCCCGCTGATATAGAACTCTCCCGGAACCACCTCTATATTCTGCAAAGAAGAGACGGAAGCAGTGATGATCCCGCCGATCAGCTGCTCCATTTGCTCTGCTTGCTGACCAATCAGCCGGGCCGCCGATTGCCGCTTGACTTCGCTGTCATAGAGGCAGTCCGCTAGGGCGCTGGCGTAGAGCCTGATTGTGGCGACTGGGGTTTTGAGCTCATGAGAGAGGGACGCGACCAGCGTCTGGCGGTCTTTTTCCAGGCGGAGATTCGTCTCTCTCTGGGCATCGAGTGTCTGCCGCAGCAGGTCCAGCCCCCAGACGAACCGGCCGAAGAACCGGCTCTGGTGCTCCTTCATGCCTATGTTCAGCTGCCCCCGGGATAACTCGTAGGGAAGCTCCTGCAGCGTATGGAACGGCCGCAGAATCTGCTTACGGATGTAGAACAGCAGCACCATAACCGCTCCAAGTGCCGCCAGCAGGAACAGATTCAGCACCAGAAGCGCCTGAACATCCGCCGCGGGCATCCGGTAAGAGAACCTTAAGTATCCTGTGATATGCTGGTCCGCATACAAGGGCTTGATCATGAACTCACTTGCGTCCTCCACCCCGATACCGGCAAAAAAGCGCTGTACCTCATCCGGCCCCGCTTCCTTCCCGATCCAGCTTAAGCCGTTCACGTAGGTGTACCGGATCTGATTCGGCTGCAGTTCCTCCAGAGGAATTCCGCGCTGCACCTGCTCATAGATCCGGCCTACCTCTACCCTGTAAGCCTTTCCAGTCGTCCCTGTCTCCCTGTAGGATACATATCCATTCAGAGCCGCTATGAACGTCAGACCGAGAAGTAATGTCCAGAGCATCAGCCTGTTAAATGCCTTCATATTTATATCCCACTCCCCAGACGGTGACGATGCGTCTGGGCTCTTTGGGGTTCTGCTCGATTTTGTCCCGCAGCTTGTTCATATGTACGGTCAGTGTGGACGGCTCACTGAAGCTGTCTGCTCCCCACACCTGCTGGAACAACCACTCTTTGCGCAGCGCCTTGCCTTTGTTGCTCATCAGCAGCACCAGAAGCTCGTACTCTTTGGCCGTCATCCCGAGCGGCTGGCCGCTTCTATACACTGATCTTGCAGTCTGGTTCACTGTAAGTTCGCCATCGGTCAGCAGCAGCTTGTTCTCGTTCATCTCATAGCTCCGCCGCAGATGCGCCTTGACCTTGGCCGTCAGCAGCGGAGCCGAGAAGGGCTTCTCCAGGTAGTCGTCTGCTCCCAGCTCAAGTCCGATAATCTTGCTCTCATCCCCGTGACGTGCGCTCATGATCAGAATCGGCAAATTGTACTTCTCCCTGGCGATTCTGCATACGGCGAAGCCGTCCAGCCCCGGCAGCATAATATCGAGCAGCAGCAGCTTGACAGCACTCGTCTCCAAGTAAGCCAAGCCCTCTTCCGCAGAGGCCATACTGCATACAGAATATCCTTCCACCTGCAAAAAATCCTTCATCACCTCTGCCAGCTCCGCATTATCCTCAATGATCAGAATGTCCGCCACGCCTCTCTCCTCCTGCTGCTTGCAGCTTCCTACCAGCCCATCTCCATCAGCCAGCCGGTCAGGCTGCGTTCGCGTTCCCTCGGGCCTTGTTCCGGCATATATTTGCCCAGCACATGCTCGCCCTGAATATTGCCATCCACCATATACATCACCTTATCACTCTGCGCGGCTACCTTCACATCATGTGTAACCACCATCAGCGTTGTTCCTTCCCGGTTGATCCGGCAGAGCTCGGACATGACTTCCTGTGCAGCTTTGGAATTGAGCGCACCTGTCGGCTCATCGGCGAACAGCATTGCCGGCTTGTTGATGAGCGCCCGGCAGATGCAGGCCCGCTGCAGCTGTCCGCCGGACACCTCTGTAATGTCATGGCCCGCCGTCTCCATAATGTTCAGCTTCCGCATCAGCTCATCGGCGTATTGATTCACCTCGCTGCGGCTGCGTCTTTGCCCGTTTCCCTTGCCGCTCAGCGACTGATAGCCTGATAGAATAATATTATCATAAACGGAGAGATTGCTCAGCATATGCATCTGCTGGAAGATGAAGCCCATTTTGTGCAGCCGAAGTTCAGCCATGCCCTTCTCGGAGAGCTGGGAGAGACTCTCCCCGTCAAAAACCACCTCGCCCGCAGTAAGCCGGTCCATCCCGCTGATGGTATAGAGCAGCGTAGACTTGCCCGAACCGGACGGCCCCATGACAGACACGAACTCTCCTGCATGAAGCGTGAAATTGATATTCCGCAGAACATTATTCTGAACTTTATTGACGATATAGGTCTTGCATAGGTTAGTTACTTCAAGTACTGCTGCCATTTCGCCACTCCTTCTTTTCTTTTTAAATATAAGCCTATTCTTTATTCATGTTCCATATCTGCACACGCTTGATCTGGCCGCAGCTGGTGTACACTGCCAGCATAACCACGGCCAGGATCAACAGTGGATACAGCAGATAGACCTGAAGCGGAATAATATTCAGCCGGAGGCTGGTCAGTCCGAAGATCCGGAAGATGAGACCGAGCAGGCGGCCGCCAAGGGTATTCGCAGCGATGACGCCCAGCACCAGCGAGACGGAAATAATGATCAGAATACGCAGCGCCTGCCACCGCCGGATCGCGGCATTCGTGAAGCCAATGCTTTTCATGACAGCAATGCCGTAGACCTCCTTCGCAATCATGAGTCTGACGAATAGACAGGTGATGAAGAACGAAATGAGGCAGATGATTGCCGTAAGCAGCCCATTGATGCTGTGAAGCTGGCCCATGAAGCCGCCTGTGATCTCTTCCAACAGTTCGAGCGAGGTTTTGATGCCTTGCTCCGGGAACTGCTGTTGAATCTGCTTCATTATTCCTGCCTTTGCTTGCTCTGGGGCATGGAGTTCGCCGGAGAACATGTAAGCGGGTATTGTCTTCAGCTCATAGTCCCGTGCAATCCAGACCGCGTACCCTTCGTTGGAGATACTTTGGAACAGTCCGCTGATCATGAAGGTCCCCTTAACCCCGCCGATTTCAAAAGTGATATGGTCGCCCACCCGCTTCCCGTATTTCCCGGACATGATGGTCGTAATCGCAATTTCATTCTTCAGCAGCGGGGCCGTTCCCTCCAGAATCTCAACAGACCCGTTCTGATCATTCTTCTGGCCGTTGATCCGCCGGTTGGCCTGCCCGTTATCGGAGATATATTTGGTATTTACCGTATAATTCGCTGTAAACGCGACCTCGAAGCCGTGATCCTTCAGCCGCTTGGACAAGAGCGCCTTCTCCTGCTGGATCTGCTCTACGGATTTCTCTGCCACTACGGTTGGGCTATAAAAATCCGCACCAATCGTCCCGAAATATTCCAGGAACTTAGGTGTCACAATGGTATTGGTCAGATTGACCGGAATTAGGATGATCGCCGAGCTTAAGATCAGGGTCAGGATGAGCGACGTATAGCTCTTGAGCCGGTTCAGCACATCGCTCAGCGCGAGGAAGAACGGGGGCGGGAGGAAACGGCTTGTATGTAAATGAATGCGCCGGGATGCCTTGAAGCGTTCGCCGGTCTGGCCTTGCCGGATGGCATCGATGGCCGATGCCTTGTTAATCTTACGCATGCAGAGTAAGCAGAACAGCAGAATGAATGCGATCATGACTACCGTGCTAAGCGCCGAGATCATTATATTGATGCTGCCTCCGGGCAGAATCATATACTGCGAGGTTTTGCGGGACATCAGCGCAGTCAAGGGGAGACTGATGCCGAGTCCGAGGACACCGCCGAGACAGGCCAGCCCTGTATATTTTGTCAGGTAGAGCTGCTTGATCGCCCGGTTCCTGAACCCGATGGCCTTCATAACGCCAATCTCCTTGTATTCATCCTGCAGGGTGGAGACAATGGTGAAGCGCAGGGTCAGAAAGGCAATCAAGATCAGGAACACGCTAATCGCAAACATCATGGCTGAGATGATCCGGTCCGTCATATAAGTCATCTTAACCAGCGCCTTATCCACCTCGAAGCTGATGGGCAGATCACTGTTCGCAAAAGAAGAAGATATCTCCGTAGATGCTACATCCGGTGCCGCCACGAAGCTCCATAGATTCATCCGTTTATCTTCGGGCACCAGCTTCTCTATTTCCTTGAAATCCTCTGTTGACAGCATGAGGCGCTTCAGTCCAAGCAGATCCGCCCCCATGAACGCATCCTTGAAGTAACCGTTCACCGTGAACGTTCTCGTAATCTCACCGAACTTAAGCTTCAGCTGCTCTCCCGGCACGATACCGCTGCCCAGCATCAGGCTGGCCGGAAGACCGATCTCCCCCGGGCGAAGCGAATATCGCTCATTGTCCTCACCGAAGACCAGGTTCACCTGCTCAGGAATGGCGGATAACACGAAGCTTACATTTCCCGCGAAGCTCCTGCGGCCTTCAGGCATCGTAACCTGATTCAGGAAGAGATTGAGCTGCCGTTCTGTATAAGCTGTCTCTACCTTCTTTTCCTGCTTGACCCAATTTTCTACTGCCGAGTTATAGCCGGGGTCATTGGCCAGCGTGATATTAAGATCCGCAACCTTGCTGGCTTCAATGAAGCTGCCCAGAGCGCTGGAGGTCGAATACATCAGGCTGGAGCTGCTTGCGGCTAGTGTGGAGGCCAGGATGATGAGGATCAGCAGAACGGTATTCATCACCTTTTTGCGCCGCAAATCCTTTTTTAAAATAGTCAGGAACACGTTTATAATCTCCCTTCGTCAAGCTCTGTCCTGATTATAATCCGGCAATTATTAAATAATCCTTAAGTCGGTCTAATCCTTGTTCAACCTACGGAAACAGCAAAAAGAGCTACGGAATAAACGCTCCATAGCTCCTTACTTGCCCTACATCAGAATTGTTCTTTGGCAAAATTGTAAAATGCCAGTGCGCCTTCCCAGGAAGGGAATCCGGCCTGAGCCAGCTTGTCGCTGCCCCCGCCCTTGCCCTGGTATTTGCCCAGATGAGCCTTGAAGAAGGCACCGCATGAGAAATCCGCAGATCCGCTATTCGCGAGCACCGCCTTATTCTCCGCCGCACTCAGCAGCAGCACCCGAAGGTCGGTCAGCGCCGTCAGCTTCGCTGCAAGACTCTGCAAGTCCTTAAGTGTTCTATCTTCCGAAATATGCGCGAGCACCCGACTTCCTTCTTCCATGGATGCTAACAGCTCCCGGGCCAGATAACTGTCGTTCTGCTCCTTCACCGCAGCCAGCTCCACCATCAGCAGCTTCTGCTCCTGCTCCCATTTGCCGATCCGGTCCATAATCTCTTCCTTGCCGGTATTGAACTTGACGGACAACTGGCTGATGATCTGAACATGATCGTTGAAGGCGGCAAGTGCCCGCCCCCCGCACAGGAAGGTAACCCGCACATGGCCCTTCTGCTTCTCGGACCTCAGCAGCTTAATCATCCCAATCGACCCGGTCGCCGCGACATGGGTTCCCCCGCAGGCATTGTGCTCCACGCCTTCAATCTCGACAATCCGGATATCCTCTGTTACCTTAGGAAGCTTCACCAGCGGCAGCTTGGCCATTTCCTCTGCGGTCACGAAGTAGCTGGTAATCGCTAGATTCTGGTAGATCTTGCGGTTCACCTCCTGTTCAGCCTCCGCCAGCTGCTCCGCTGACAGTTCCTGCAGATCAAGATCAATCGTGGCATACTCACTCCCCAGGTGGAAGCTGACGGTCGCCGCCTGATATAACTTCAGGAATACGGCGGATAACAGATGCTGGCCGCTATGCTGCTGCATATGGTCGAATCTCCGTGTCCAGTCGATTGCGCATTCAACTTCAGTCTGCCCGGGAAGCTGCGCTACCTTATGCAGCACCTCCTGATCCTCCAGCACCACATCCAGTACAGCAATCCCACCGATGGTTCCCGTATCGCAGGGCTGTCCGCCGCCGTGCGGGTAGAAGGCCGTCTCCGCCAGCGTCACATAGATCCCGTCTTCACGCTCTATCGCCGAAGTAACGATAGTGCTCCATTCTTTTATATAAGCCGAATCATAATATAGCTTCTTGGTCATCCCTTAAGCTCCCCCTTCGCATCCGTTACAGGTCCGAAGAACTTCTCCATGACCACGTAATCCTTGCCGCCTTTGCTGAACACTTCATCGGTTGGCTGCATGCCGAATCTCTTATAAAAGCCTGCCTTGTAGGTTCTGGCATTACAGAAAATCCGCCGCACCCCCGCCTGCTCCGCCTCCGCAAGAACCGTCTTCAGCAGCTTACTGCCATAACCCTGGCCCTGCTCCAGCTCCAAAGTAGCGAACTTGCGGAATTGTGCTTCTGTGCCGTTGACGAACAGAGATAACACCGAGACCAGCCGATCCTCAAGATACAGTCCGTAATGCTTGCCCTGGTCATCGTCCGCAAGCTTAATGTAATCCGGCTCACGCTCAGGCCACATCACTTCATGCCTAAGCTTCCATGCTTCTTCCTTATGTATAAGCTTGATCTCCATCTCATCCACTCCATTAGTTGTGCTTAATGCATCGTATCCCATATTTGCTTGCCGATCAATATGACAGTAACTGTAATGAATAACGGGCGAATATACGCCGCCCCTTTGCGGATAGCCATCCTAGAGCCGACAATGGCTCCAATCACCATCGGAATCCCCAGAATCAGCCCGTGGGTGTAGCTGACAGAGCCCAGGGCAATGAACGTAAGCAGGCTTGTGATATTGCTGGCGAAATTCAGGATTTTGGCGTTACCTGCGGCGGTGACAAATTCAAACCCCATCATCAGAAAAGCGAAAATCAGAAACGATCCCGTTCCCGGGCCGAAGAACCCGTCATAGAAGCCTATAAGCAGCGCAGCTAGGATTCCCGCCATACGTAATTTACCGTTGCTGGCAGAGAAGGTGGAGACGTCTCCCCAGGCTTTTTTGAACAAGGTGTAGATCGTAATGACGATCAGCATCACGATCACCAGCGGCTTCAGGAACTCGGAAGGCACCTGACGGACAGTCAGCGTTCCGGCCATCGCGCCAATGACGGATAACGGGATGAGGGTGCGGACCAGCTTGAAATTGATTTTGCCGGAACGCACGAACGAGGCGGTGCTGGTCAGCGAGCACATCGATCCGGCCAATTTGCTGCTGCCAAGCAGCAGGTGAAGCGGTATACCTACCGACAGCAGGGCCGGAATCGCGATCAGACCGCCGCCACCCACTACCGAATCAATGAATCCGGCCAGAAATCCGCATACCACCAATATAAGAACCATACTGAGCGTCCAGTCTTCCATTACTGCGCCATTCCCCCTGCTACTCTAATCTAATTCCATCCGTGAGCGGCATACCAGACACCGTCCCTGAATGTATTCCAGGCCTCCTGTACGAACGGGATGATATTCTCCGGCAGCGCACCCACCGGGAACCAGCATATCTCATCGCATTTGTCCGGCTCCATGTTGCAGATCTCTCCAGTCCACTGCTCCGCCTTGAAAAAGAAATCCACCCGCTCATCCCCGGAGGTATGCAGGTGCATCGTTCCGATCAGGGTAAGATCGGCGGGAGCTATAACAGCACCGCATTCTTCCCGGACCTCGCGGATGGCGGCAACATGAAGCGGCTCGCCGCCCTCCAGCTTCCCGGCAGGCAAGCCATACTCCCCGTCATGATGTCCCGTATTCGCGCGCCTGAGCAGCAGGACTTGCCCGTCCTTAATCAGAAATACATGGACGACACTAACCAGTCGAAATACCCCCACAGACCTGCCCCTCTCTCTTCTGCACCAGAAAAAAGAACAAGCGGGCAAGCCGGTTTGCAGGCTTGTCCGCTTATTCCATAGACGACTATTCTATTCTTCCGAATCCACGTTGTGGTAGACCTGCTGCACATCGTCCAATTCTTCGAGTGCATCGATCAGCTTCTCGAACTGTGCCTGTGCATCTTCAGGAATAGCTACATAGTTCTGCGGGAGGAGCGTCAGCTCGGCTACGGTGAATTCCGTAATCCCCGCGCTGCGGAAGGCTTCCTGTACTGCATGGAACTGGTCCGGCTCAGCATACACGATGACCGCCTCATCCTCTTCCAGCACATCACGGACATCCAGGTCTGCTTCAATCAGCAGCTCCATCACCTCATCCGCAGATTTGCCTTCCACCCCGATTACTGCTGTCGGATCGAACATATACGTAACCGATCCGCTGACGCCCATGTTGCCGCCGTTCTTGCTGAACGTCGAACGGACCAGCGGAGCCGTGCGGTTGACGTTATTCGTCAGCGCATCGACTACAATCATCGATCCGCTTGGACCGAAGCCTTCATAGCGCAGCTCAACGTAGGTCTCATCGCCGCTGCCCTTGGCTTTCTCCAGGGCACGGTCAATAATCGCCTTCGGTACATTGTAGGTCTTGGCCCGCTCCAGAACGACCTTCAGCGCCCGGTTGGATTCCGGATCAGGCTCGCCCTTCTTCGCTGCAACATAGATTTCTACCCCGAACTTGGCGTAGACCTTACTTGTATTAGCATCCTTGGATGCTTTCTTTTCCTTAATATTATTCCATTTACGACCCATATCGTTACCGCTCGCTTTCCAACATTTGATGTAAAACAGTCCTGTACATTATACCTCTGTTCAATCGATCCCGTAAAGGGCCGTCCACACACCTTCACAAATCCAGCAAATTCAGCATCTGCTCTGTTCCAGCTGCCTGGATTAGCCAGGGCAGACGCGGGCCTTGCTCCGCACCAAGGACTAACTGATAGATGATGGTGAACAGTCTTTTTTGCTGGGTCCGCATCGTTTTCTTATCTTCGTGATGGCAGATGGCATAGATCTCCGTCATGAGCTGCGTTTCTTCCAGCTCCCTGCTCCGCAGCAGACTGCACAAGCTCCGCAGCCATCTCAGCTCCACTCCGGTAAGAGAATGATAATACGCATAGTCGGGCGAGGTTTGAATCGTCACCAGCTTGTGCGGCATCCAGTTCCTGATCCAGTATTCCGCCCGCCCAACCGTTGTCTGCAGCCGGAGTTCATCTACCTCTTCGCCGTTTCTGTTGAACATCTCCCGGAGCTTTTCCCTGTCGAAGTTGATTAAGGGAAGCAGACTGGCTACCTGGCCGAAGCTAACGTTGCTTCCAGTGCTCACCGGAGAGTCGTTTAGCAGAGACAGCTCCAGCACACCCGCAAGATCGCCCGTTAATGTGCCTGCCCGTGCTCCCGCAGCATACCGCTCGAACTCCGCATAATTGCGCAGCACATCCTCATCCAGCCCGATATGGAAGGCGGCATTCGGCTGGTATTTGGCGAACAGGAACAGAATGTTCTCAGGGGCGTAGACTCGGAGCAGATCATCTGGAGTGTAATTGTGCCCGGAGGAGCTGGACATTTTAGCGAAGCTGCCTTTGATGCTGATGAATTCATATGGCTCGTACACCGGGGGTGAATACCCGAAGATCCGCTCTGCGATTACCGCAGCCACATTGTAGCTCCCCGTCTCCGACGAATGGTCCCGGCCACCCGGCTCGAACACCACCTGCTCCAGCTGCCAGCGCATCGGCCAGTCGATTTTCCAGTGCAGCTTGATGTTGTCCGCCTGAGGAATATGTACGGTATCGCAATGACCACATCCGCAGCGGTAGGCCACACTCTCCTCCAGATCGTCGAAATTCAGAATCGTAGTCGAGTCTTTTCCGCACTGCCCGCAATATAAATGGATCGGATAAAAAGCCGCCCGCTCATCCGCCGAACTCTCACCTGTCTTGAACGACATCAGGATATCGTAGATCTCTCCCCGGCGGCGCAGGGCGTGCAGAATTTGCGTATAGTAACGGCCTGACTGGTATTCCCGGCTCTGATAGATGAACTCCGGCTCAATCCCGAATACCTGGAGCGCCTGCTCGAATTCCGACTCGAAATATGCCGAATACGAAGCATGACAGCCATACGGACACGGCACCTGCGAATAAGGAAGCCCAATATACTGAGAGAAGCCGGGATCGATATGGGCCGGAACTTTACGGAACCGGTCAAAGTCATCCCATGAGAAAATAAACCGCACCTCCTTCCCCGCCCGCCGCAGCGCCTTCGCCACAAATGCAGTCGTCACCGCCTCGCGGAAATTCCCGATATGAACTGATCCGGACGGACTGATTCCGGATGCACATACATACGTCTGCCGCTGCGGATGCTCCGCGATTAACCGGTTTGCAATTTTTTCGGCCCAATGCATCTCAATCACCTCTAAGTTTATTGTGAATTGCCTGAAAAGCAAAAAAGCTCCCGCCCTCAAGATTAATATCTTGAGGACGGGAGCTTGGATAAGCTTCGTGGTACCACCTCTGTTCACGGACAAGTTGCCTCATCCGCCTCTTCGGGTACGGCCATGACGCTTATACCCTATCTCTGTAACGGGAGAACCCGGCATACCATCCTTGGACACTTGTGCCCAATTCCCTATGCAGCTCGGAGACTTTTTTCAGATCAGGCGCTTCGCTGCTCCCTTTCACCACTCTGGAGCTCTCTGTGAACGCTGCCGCCTGCTTACTCTTCTCTTCATCGCTTGTGTTGTTGTACGTTATTATTTGCAATAATACTGCGGGAGGGAGAATGTGTCAATAAGTTTTAAAATAACCGTTAATAGCTGTCAAGGATTTCGCTTGAGCCTCTGGAACCAAAGACAGAACTCCAGAAAATTCATCACCCTAAGCCCATGCCATTCTTTTCTTCGCTATTTTTGATAAAATCATAAGGAATACATGGCAAGCTCAATTTTGTTAGTAACTTCTGCATTAGGTGGGTCTCGTCTCTTCTTATCTGTGTCCTGAACAAAAAAGGAGGGTTATTCATGAAAAAAAATCTATTCTTCACCTTCATTAGCTTTTTATTTCTTATTGCTTGTTCTTCTCAACAAGAATATTCTAACGTGAATGAAGCAATAATGTCCCTTGAAAAAAACATTACAAAAATTGAATCACCTGACGACCAAATTCTTGAGGGTATTAAACCTGTTAGCTATAAACTGAGTAATGAGGAAATATTAAAAGTTTACGCTTTCGGATCGGAGGAGAAACGAGAAAGTGGAATAAAGCACTTTGAAGAAAGTATTCAGCTTCTTAGTTTCCACGCACCAATTGTCTACCAATCTGGAAAGTATTTAGTTCTGTATTACCCCCTCGTCGATTCAAAAACTCGAACACCCAAGCTAAACGAAACAGAGTTTGGAGTAAAAATAGAAAACGCTCTCAACAGTATGTAACAGGAATAGCGAAAATAGCAAAAAAATTACGGTTTAGGGCTATGCGACTAATAGAATCGAATGTCCCGGCTCCTATGGCCAAACGATCAGCCCTCTTTGCAGGAGGGCTATTTGTGGTCAAATGCATTGATTAAGCTCCAGACAACGCACAACCTCACCGTCATATAACTCTTCACTGACCTTTTGGAATCCGAGCGACTCATACAGCGATCCGGCAATCCGGTTGTCAGGTCTATGTCCGATCATTAATCGGGTACACCCTTCATTTCGCATATGCTGTATTAATTTCACCATGGCTTGTCTGGCATAACCCTGTCTTTGATGTTGCTCATCAATCATAAGGGCGGGTATCCAGCAGTTACCGTCCTCATCGGGAGTTGTACAAAATACAATAATTCCCACTACTACAGCTCCTGAATAAATAGCCATCAGTTCAAACTCCTGCACGAATTTTGCTTCAGCAATCCAATTAACCACCGGAGCAGGAAAAACGCTTTGTTGTTCTGGCTTCACCTTCAGCAATGTGCAATCATACCAGTTCTCGGCCGTTACAGGCCTTAGTTCAATAACCATCATATTCCCTCCAAAGATCTAGTTTCAGCATTCAAACTTCTCCCAACATTATACTGTGGAGGGAATCTCTACGGTTGGTATAGAATGGTTAAAGAAAAAGGCTATCACAGCAAGCACAAGAACACTTGAGCCTTCGCAGCTCCGAAACAAGTGGAATAATGTATCCTAATTTCGTGATTTCTAATCCTTTAAGGTGAACAAGTGGAAAAACAACAACTACTGCATCGGGATATGCCGCTACTGCGGAATGTGGAAGAAATTAAGTGTCCTTTATCCAACTGTTGTCCCGGCAAAGTCCATTCCTTCATCAGCAAGTGGAGGAAATCCACCTATGATCCGCCACAGCCCGCTGCCTAGCGCCCCCCGCAAAAAGGAGGATCGCCACACCAGGCAATCCTCCCCAATTCACACCAATTAATCCCGATCCATTGAGCGCTACACCCAAACCTCATTCGCCGTCTCAATCACCAGCCGCAGCTTATCCCACTGCTCTTCTTCCGTCAAAATGTTGCCTTCCTCCGAGGAGGCGAAGCCGCATTGTGTGCTTAAGCACAGCTTGTTGATGTCTACGTACTGTGCAGCTTCTTCAATACGCGCAATGAGCTGCTCCTTGCTCTCCAGCCCGCCATGCTTGGTGGTTACCAGACCCAGCACGACGAACTGATCCTTGATGAAGCGCAGCGGCTCGAAGTCGCCGGAGCGTTCATTGTCGTATTCGAGGAAGAACGCGTCCACGTTCGTATTCGAGAACAGCTCCTCGGCGACCGGCCCATACCCTCCGGCGGCGAACCATGTCGAGCGGAGATTGCCCCGGCATACATGCAGGGCAATAGTCATGTCCGCCGGGCGGCCGGCAATGCTCTCGTTGATCAGCCGGACGTAATCTTGAGCAAGCTTATCCGGGTCAACGCCCCTGCTGCGCAGGTGAGCGCGATGTCTGCCGCTGCACAGCGTCCCCCAGGTGGTATCATCCAGCTGCAGATAGCGGCAGCCGGCATCATAGAAAGCCTGAATCGCCGTCCGGTACACCTGAATGATATCTCCATACAGCGTTTCAGTATCGGAATAAATCTCGTTTCCGTTATACTCCTGCACGAAATGGAACAAAGAGGGTGAAGGAATCGTCATTTTGGCCAGCGTCTCTCCGGCCATCTGCTGCAACGTGCGGAATTCCTCGACCATAGGATGGTCTCCGAAGGCGATTTTACCGGTTATCCTGAAGCTCTCCGCCCGGTTAGTCTGCTCCTTGGAAGTTCCGGGAGTACCGCCAAGAGTGATTTTTCCAGTACCCTCAATCCCAAGGAAGAAGTCCAGATGCCACCAGGAGCGGCGGAATTCGCCATCGGTCACAGCCTTCAAACCAAGCGCCTTCTCCTGCTGAAGCAGCTTGCCAATCTCTATATTCTCAATCTCCCGCAGCTGTCCCGCGGTTAGTTCACCTTCCGCATGCAGGCTGCGTGCATTCCTGATCTCCTCTGTACGCAGAAAGCTCCCGACAATGTCGTAGCGGAAGGGCGGTGCGTTTCTTGTCGATCCGATCACTGGACTACTCATACGTCCCTCCTGCTCTTATAATAAGAAAGATTCAAGCTCGAAAGCATTACCCGACACCAGATCATTCAGAATATCGATATATGTAGACATAATCTCACTCGGTTTGCGGTCCTTGTGGGCGATCCAGCCTACAGAGAACACTTCCTTGCTGTCAAAAGGAATCGTAATCAGCCCCGCATCATCCAGCTTAGAGGCCATAATCCCAGTCCCTACGGTATACGAATCACTGCCGAGCAGCAAATGAGTCAGCGTGGCCCGGTCGGTCACCTTAATATTCTTCTCAATCTGTGTGAAGCTAAGCATCTCCTCCGAGAAATGCAGCGAATTATTATCCCCCTGCTCAAAAGTAATGTAAGGATACGGATGAATGTCCTCCGCCGTGATCCACTCTTTTGCAGCCAATACATGCCCTGCCCGCACATAGACATGCGGATTCGTATTGAACAGCGGAGTGAACTTCAGGTTCCCGTCACTGAACAGCTTGTTCATAATCTTGTAGTTGCTCTCATTGATATACAGAATCCCGATGTCGCTGCGCAGGGTACGCACATCCTCGATGATCTCATAGGTCTGCGTCTCTCTCAGGCTGAAATTGTATTCCTGCACCTTGCTCTCCTTCATCAGCTTCACAAAAGCATCCGTAACAAACGCATAATGCTGTGTAGATACCGAGAAATAGATCGGGCTGCGCTTCTTGCCGGTATAGCGGTTCTCCATGAATTCGGTCTGCTCAATAATCTGCCGGGCATAGCCCAGGAATTCCATGCCTTCCGCCGAGATGCTGATTCCCCGGTTATTCCGTTCAAAAATCGTGATGCCCAGCTCGTTCTCCAGCTCCTTGATAGCATTCGAGAGGCTGGGCTGCGACACAAATAGCCGTTTGGCCGCTTCATTCATAGAGCCGCTGTTCGCAATCTCAATCGCGTAGCGGAGCTGCTGCAAAGTCAAACCTTTTCCCCCTCCGATCAAGGACTTCACCTGGCAGGTTCAGCAAAATAAGAATTTACTTGTTATCCTAGCACACCTGCCGCGTCTGATCTACTATAGATTATGAAGCAGGGAACCTGTGGATGCTACTGGGTGCGCTTCTTGCCTGCGTCGATCTTGGCCGGGTCCAGCCCTTCCCAGATATTCTTGATCTTCGCGTTCTCGGGGTCATCGAATACCAGGAATGCCGTAGGCAAGTAACGCTCACCATACTGCGAAGAGGGCTTGTTGACAATCTCGTTGTCCTTCACCAGCACCGTCGAAGATCCCCCGTCCAGATTGGCCGCAATGACCGCCCCATGCTTCAGCATAATCTGCTGCACATCATACAGGTTCGCCCCGATGCTGTAGCCCGGCTGCCGCCCGTCAATCACTACGAAGAGGAGCGCACCGTCCGCCCGTTGGCCCATTGCAGTTCTTGGCGCGATACCCCAGCCTTCGGCGGCATTCTTAATCTGGCCTTTACCGTTCACAATAATCCGTGGCTGAAAAGAAACCGCCTCCTGCACCCCCATCTTGCTGAGCTGATCCAGCGTGTAGTTACCGGCGACCATTTTGCCTTCCTTATCAATGCCGACAATCTGAGTGGATTTCTTGCCGCCCAGTCCATTGTAGAACAGCTTCCCTTGCGAAATCACCAGCCCGATCGGCTTGAAGCCATTGCCCTTCCAGTTCGGATCGGCGAAGCCGCCGCCGTTCACCCCGGCGATAGCCCCCGTCCGTGCCACCATGCTGGATACCTTCTCCCCGGAGCCGATTTTGCCCGGCACACCCAGGCGCACCTTCTTGGGATCGTTCACAATCATGACATAGCCGCTATAGCCGCTGCCCGTGACTTCTTCAATCTGGACGAGCGGTGTATGCTCCGCTTCCTTTACAGGCTCAGGCTTGATCTCATGGGTATCAACCTCGTCGCCCATCTCCTCGAAGCGCTTGGTATAATCGCTGACGCGGTGCTTCAGTTCCTCTTCGCCGATAATATATTTGGCCCAGTGCCGGTGTTGAGTTGTAATCATCGTATCTGCGATCAGGAAGCGCGTATTCTGGGCCGACGGTGCAAAATAGAGCCAGCCTCCGGCCGCTATAACCAGAATGAAACAGACCATGAACACCCTGAAGAGTGTGCGGAAGAAACCTCTTTTCTTGCGCTTGCGCGCCGGTGTCTTCTTCTTGCGGACAGTAGAACGTTGTGGTAAAGAGCTCACTTCTGAAATCCTCCCTAACATACTGATAATGGTTAAGTCTATAAACTCACAACTTCCATGATAGACGAAATCTCTGATTTAAAAGTTTCAGTTTGTTTAACTCTGTCCAGAAACTGTAAACTGCTTAAGTTGCGGCTAAATTATGGTAGAGTGAAGTCATACTAAATCGTAATATAAGGAGGGTTATAATGAACGCTTTTCTAACTGAATTTGAACAACGGATTCGCGAGGGGTTTGTGGCTGACCTTGAAGCTATATTGGCGGAAGTAGCACAAGAGAAGGTATATGTCTGCGCAGTCGGTACAGATAGCGACTTTGTCACTCTGTTCCTTGCGGTCAATACAGAGCAATCCCTTGCCAGACATATTGCCGATATGACAAGTGAAGGCTTATGTGATGATGCTGAAACAGAGCTTTATTACAAATGGGCAATTTCCGAATTTCAATATGGTGAGCATTCGCATTTCAATCATATCAGCCGTTTTTTATATGCTGAGGATAATGTATACCAATATAAAGATGAAATGGTCAACATCATTGCCAAGGTTGTTAATGAAACCAAGGACGATGTATTCACAAAATATAATCAAACCAAAGAGGACATTACCTTCTTTGTATCCATGACCGACGATGAGCTGGCAGAGGAATTAGAGAATGAATCGGTCGCGCTTATGACAAATCCTGAATTAGTTCCTGAATTTATGGCACGCTATGATGCTGAAATCTAAAAAAAACCAACAGCGGCAGCCCGGACATTAACGTCCCTGACTGCCGCTGTAACAATGGCAATTCGTGCTCTACCTTGATTTTGTCAAATATAA
Organism: Paenibacillus sp. FSL H8-0122; assembly: GCF_038005345.1. Lineage (NCBI taxonomy): Bacteria > Bacillati > Bacillota > Bacilli > Caryophanales > Paenibacillaceae > Paenibacillus > Paenibacillus sp. FSL H8-0122. The sequence goes on from NZ_JBBOTB010000001.1 coordinate 3,079,299, forward strand.
TGTCAGATCATCATCCACCCGCACCTGACTTCCAGGAACAGCGGGCAGGTTGTCATACATGAGTCCCCGGCCATCCGGGACATAGCCCCGCTTGATGTACAGCCTTTGGGCCGTACCATAGCTGTCATACAATCCGAAACCAATGCCAACCGTGTCAAATCTGGCGAATGCTTCTGCTTCGAGAGCGTCCATCAACATACTGCCGATACCGGATTTCCGCAGGGTAGAAATCACATCAAGATTCTGAATCTCTGGAATATGATTCTCTGCAAAATAAGGATAGTGTGACGTATACACGATATGTCCCCAGCCTGCAAACTCATTCCCACGAAGGGCTACCAGCGTAAGCCGCTTCTCCCCTTCGTTCTCCTTCCAACACTGTTCAATATACGCTACCGGTTTGCTGACATCATGCGGGGCCAGCCCTTCATGTATCCATGTAATATCCTCGGACTTCATCCGGCGGACCGTGATAGATGTACTCATAAAGTCAATCATTCCTTTCCAGCTGGACTGTGCTTTTGAAAAAAAGCCGTGCATTCCTGCACGGCTTCACGCTAACTCTAGCACAGCTTAGCGGTTGAGCGACCCGGATTAACCGTGTCTGCCTACACCGCCACCGCTGCTTGCACTGCCGCCTCCGCCAGAGTTGCTATCATCGTCGTCATCGTTGGAGGAATAACGGCCGGCTCCACCGCCGCCCGAGTATCCGCCACCGCCACGATTCCGGTCATCATCGTCATCGTCACGCGAGGAATACCGCCCCGCTCCGCCACCGCTCGAAGAACCTCCGCCCCCGGAGTTACTGCCCCAGAAACTGCTGGAGCTGGATGAGCTGCTCCCCGAGGAAGAGTGATGGTGCGGCCGCCGGTATCTTCTTCTCTGGCTGTAGCCATAACCGGGCTGGCCGGTCCAAGCGCCATAACGCCGGATATTGCGCGGGTTATGCGGATTTATCCGTATCCCGTAACGGGCAACATAACGGTTGCGCGCGGCAGCCGCGAGACTGATTAGCGCGACAAGAACCAGGAAAATCCCGAGAATCATCATCCCCTTCGATCTGGAGACAGGCACCAGCTTCACAGGTTCCTTCGCTGTCACAGGGGCTTTGCTGACAGTAGAGGCTGCTGCGGATGTGGAGCTGCCTGCGGCTTGTCCCGAAGCAGCATCTGCCCGGGCCAGGAAAAAGCTGTAGAAGGCATTCGCCGTCCCCACCACGCCGCCAGCGTAATCTTTTGCCGCGAATTTAGGCTCCAGCACCGTATTCAGAATCCCGCTGATCCGCTCATTCGTCAGCACTCTATCGATCGACTTGCCCTGTAGCACATGATAGTTATCCCCGCCGATATCCAGTACCAGCATCACATCTCTGGGTCCGGCAGCAACTCCGGCGAACTTCGCATAGGTGTAATCCTGCAGGCTCTTGCCGCCAGTATTCTTAACAGTTACCACATAGATTCCGCTCCCGGTGGTAGCCGCGTAACGGTTACTCGACTGGTTCAGATAATCCTTGGTAACTTGCGGTAGGATTCCGGCGTTGTCCGAGACATAGTTGCGGGTACCAAGTGTTTCCGAGTAGCTTCCGCCGAGCTTCTGAATGAAGGAGCCATAGGTTTTATGGGCACCGGCGCTATACTTTTTGGCAGCGAAGTCCGGCTCCAGCGATGCCGAGAGAATCTTCGAGATCACACCACTGTTCAGCTCAGTCTCCAGTCCCTTGCCGGGAACAGCCCAGTAATCATCGTCCTTAATGGAGAGCAGCAGCAGAAGTCCGTTATTCTTGTCCGCAGAGCCGACTCCCCATGAATTGAACAGCGAGGTCGCATATTTCTCCATAGATACGCCGTTCGTCGAATTCACCGTAACCAGCACTACCTGCGCCCCGGTCTCCTGATAGAGCTTCACCCCATAGTTGACCATGTAATTCTCGGTCTTCTCATCAATCACGTTCGCGTAGTCATTCACATAAAAGGCTTCCGAATGAGCCGGTACTGCCGCCTCCGCCTTCCCCGGAATGAACGGCAGCAGCATAATGATCAGCATACCGGTCAGCACTGTTTGCAGTATTCTTGCACGCTTCATGAAATCCCCTCCGGCTTCTCAAATCTCTTCTATTACTATATCGGTTACGCACGGGATGGACGTATAGTTCCATCTCTCTTATGTGTATGTCCGAATCTAGTAATTATTCAAAAGAGTCTGCCGGGCTTACTCGTTATTAAACCGGTCCGGGTGAGAGCCGAAGCGCTGATCGCGGTTCAGGCCGTTGATCCGGCTGATCTCCTCTTCTGACAGCTCGAAGTCAAAAATATCGGCATTCGCAATAATCCGCTCCGCCTTGACCGACTTCGGAATCGTCACGATTCCGTTCTGCAGATCCCAGCGCAGGATCACCTGCGGCAGTGTTTTGTTGTGTCGGGCTGCAATATCAGCAAGTACCTCATTTTCCAGCAGATGACCTTGGGCCAGCGGGGCCCAGGCTTCAATCTGAATGCCCTGTGCCTTGCAATATTCGCGAAGCTCTTGCTGGTTAAGCAGCGGATGCAGCTCCACCTGATTGACCATCGGCTTCACGGTGGCCTCTGCCAGCAGATCCTCCAGATGATCGATCTGGAAGTTGGATACCCCGATGGCCCGGACTTTACCGTCTGCATACAGCTTCTCAAGGGCACGCCAGGTATCTTTGTATTTGGCCCGGATCGGCCAGTGTACCAGATACAGATCGGCATAATCCAGTCCCAGCTTGCTTAAGCTCTGGTCAAATGCAGCCAGCGTAGAATCATAGCCCTGCTCTGTATTCCATACCTTGGTGGTGATGAACAGCTCCTCACGCGCAACTCCCGATTCACGGATCGCCTGTCCGACTCCTTCTTCATTTCCGTACACGGATGCGGTATCAATACTCCGGTATCCGGCCTTGATGGCTGCTTTGACCGAATCAATAACCTCCTGGCCCTCTTGTACCTTGAATACGCCCAGCCCGAACCATGGCATTTCTACACCGTTAGCTAATTTCGTTGTGGACTTTAGATTCATCATAATCACACTACCACCTGTCTCTATGATTTGTAGGGTTACCCAGTGATGCTTCTATTTCTAGAATAATGAAGCAGGGATCAGCTTGCGCCCGCCTTTGATCAGGGTCGAATCCAGGGCATCCCCTTTATCTCCGCCAAAATACAGCTGCCAGTACACGCCGAAGCGGATGCTGACATCATTCTTGACCAGCTCCGGCGGCGTGACGATCAGCCACTGGAACTTCAGCGCCTTCGAAATCTCGAAGACCGGGTCAAGCACGTTATTCGAGACCATCTCACCGAACGGGTTATCGTACAGGAAGACCGTCCAGCCTTTATTTTCCCGGTTAACACGCTTGTGGGTCATGATCATCATCGCCACCAGCAATTGAACAGACTGGCGCTGTCCGCCGCTGCCTACCGCCTCATCTAGCGCGCCGCGGTTGATAACCTCCCAATCGGAATAATGATAGTCCTCGGGAGCGGCATACAGGAAGTAATTCTCCGTCACCGGCTTATACACCTGCAACACCGGGAAGCGGTTCTGCAGCGCCGCGTACACCATGCGTCCATCGTTAATCAGCTCTCTGACAGCTGAAGCCGGAACCTGCTCCATCTTCGGGAACCGCTCAAGCAGGCTGCTGATGCAGCGGTTGAAGTACTCGCTGACCAGCGGTTCGATGTCATCGGTCGTCCGTGGAACATTAATATTCTTGTAATTCAGCTTAACCAGCGGGAAGGCATGGCCGTTCTCATTGTGAATGATCATCCGGCGTTCCATCCGCTTCAGAATATCAACGATCTGCACCACACGCTTGGCTGCCCGGCCTACCCACAGCTTGCGGGACAGCTCCATATCCTCTTTATCGCTGCGGATGCTCTCCATCTGATCGCGTGAGCTCTGAAGCATCGAATCCAGCACCTGCAAGGCGATAGCGAAATCATCCCAGTGAACATTGTTCAGGCGTTCCTGAATCTTAGTCTCAAGCTCTGCATTCCAGCCGGACTTGGCTACCTTACCGCTTAGGTCAGTCTTCTCTTCCTTCACCTTGCGGGAGATATCTGCCCGTTGGCTGCGGCTCTCCTTGCTGCGCTGCAGCCAATCCTCCACCAGCGTCTCGCAGCTCTCCCGCACCTTCAGCTGCAATTCTTCAGGCACCTCCCGAAGAGGCACACGGTGCTCGACATGAGTATCCATGATCCGGCTCTGATTGCCGAGAACGAGCAGCCATTGATCCATGGAAGCCAGCATCTGCTTACTGGTATTCAGCAGATGCTCATTCTCCCGGACCCGCAGACTGATCTCTTCCTCCTTCTGTTCCAGAGGCTCATGCCACAGCTCTACCGTCCGCTCATGCTTCTCCTTGATTGCCTTCTCGGACTTGCCCAGCTCTTTGCGCAGGCTGTCAAGCTCGGTCTGACAGCGGATGAAGGAATCACGGAGCTGCTGATAGTCCTCGTCCAAGATCATCGTGTCACTCTTCTGGCGGACTCTGGCGGACTGAATCATATCCGGTGACTCCTGCGGCTCAGGGGCAGACAGCCATCCGGCATCTACCTGCTGCACCGCAGCTTCCAGCTCAGCCAGCTGTTCTCTGGCCGCCTTGATCTGGGCTGTTCTGGTGCGGATCTCCAGCTCGTTCTGGCTTAGCGACTGCTGAAGACTCTCGACCGTACTGAGCACCTGCAGCAGCTTGTCCTGCACCGTCTCATTCAGCACTTCATCGGCAGCTGCTAGATCCGCCTCAGCATTCGCATCCTGAACCTTCGCACCCGCAGCTTCTCCGGGGAACTCTATGTCCGGGAACCAATTCTGCAGCCGCGGGAATACGGAATAACGGGTATCCCCGATCCATTTCTCACGCTGCAAGGCGAGACTGTCCATCTCCGCCTTCAGCCGGGCGAGCTGCTGGTCCTTAACTGCAATCTCTTTGCTGAGGTTATTCTTCTGTTCCACAGACTTTTGCTTGTCTGTATAGCTCTGCTCGTGCTTCCGGCTCCGTTCACTCCACTCCCGCAGCGCCGCCGCCCGGGTCTCCTGCTCGGACTTCTCCGCTTCACAGGCTGACAGGTCTCTGGAAATTCCAGCCAGAACCTCCTCATAGCGTACCTGTTCTGCGTTCATTTCATTCAGCTGGCTGCGAAGCTGCTGCAGCAGGGTCTCCGCACTCTTCTGTCTGCTCCGCAGACTTGCGGTATGCTCGCCTTGATGCAGGCGTTCATATTCCTGCCGGGCGCTTCTCAGCTTGGCAAGATAAGCTTCCTCCGCCTGAAGCTCCTCCTCCTGCTCACGGAGTCTGGAGGCCATCCCCCGCTTCCACTCCTGAAAATGATCCGGCTGCAAGACCATTTGCGGCCCTTGATGGGCCAGCAGCAGGAAGGCGTCTCTACCGCCCTCCGCCATCTCCTCACGCACGAAGACCGGGACCGGAGCCTTAAGCAGAAGCTCCTTAAGCAGCTCCGGCTGCAGCTTATCCGCTTCACGCTTCGTGACAATCAGGCCGTAAGGAAGCAGCGGATGGCGTTCCAGCTCCTCCTCACGGACCAGATAAGGCTGATCGTTCAGATACATGGTGCCAGTCATAGAACTAATCTTGAGGGCATCCAGCGTATCCTTCACCGTTACAATATCATGGTTAGGCAGCCAGTAGGCTTCCTGCTGCAACTCGACATCCAGCAGCTGCTGATAATAATCCCGCCGCAGCCGCTTCGTCTGCTGCTCGGTATCCTCCAGCCTGCGAATGAACCGCTCCTGGATTAGAGGCTTCGCTTCGAATAGAGCTGTCGCGCCTAAGCGCTGATGCTCCTCATACATCTCCAGCAGCACTACGAGCTGTGACCAGAGCTGTGATTCCTTGTTCATCTGCGCTTCGATGCGTCCGGTCAGCTCCTCAGCCTGAGCCTCGGCCCCCAGCAGCTTCTCAGCCAGCCGGGTATGCTGCGTATGCAGGAGCAGCTTCTGGTCTTCAGCAGTCTTGCGCTGTTCGTTCAAGGCCTCAATCTGCTCAGTCAGCCCTCTGGCCGCAATCAGCGTCCGCTGTAGGGCGGCTGCCGGTGAGTGGGCGGCTTCCTGTCCGTGGCGGGAAGCGAACACACCCAGATCCTCTGTATACTGACGGATCATGGCTGTTAATTCCTGGAGCTTCCCGTCCAGTCTGCCAAGCTCCAGCAGCAATTCCTCCCTCCCCTTGCGCAGAATCTGTTCTTCCGCTGCATGGGAATGCTGCTGTCCGCTGTAGAACAGGCTCTTCGCCTGCCATAGCCGGTAGACCTGCTCCCACTGTGCCCGCAGCTCCTGCTTGGCGCTTTGAATCACCTCTTGGCGCTCCTTCATCGCAAGCGACCCTTCGATGGCTTCAATCTCCTTCTGCCACTGCTCCATCTGGCGGAGCTGCAGCTTGCGCCGGGCCAGATAATGGGCGACCTCCAGCGACTTCTCCCGCTGCTTGGATTCTTCCAGACGTTGCTTGGCCCGTGTCTGATTATCAGAGACCACTCTGAAGTGCTCCTGCTTGCCGTCATGGTCTTCCTTCAGCCGCAGGTACTTCAGATTATCGCTCTCGAATCTGAGCGTCTTCGCTTCCAGATAATGTCCGGCCAGCTCATCCCCCGTTATGCGGCGCTTGTCTTCCGCCTGCTTCAGTTCATCATGAATAACGGTATAGAGCTGCGCTCCCAGCCTCTCTGTCTCCCGGAAGCTGAGGTCCGCCTCCGTTCCGAGCTTCACCGCTTCATACAGAGGAGCCGCAAGAGAGGTGAACTCGGCAAAAGCGCGCTCCCGCTGCTCCAGCATCGGCAGCCGCTGTGCAACCGTAGCGGTGTCCACGAACATCCGCTGAAGCGAGCCCTCATCCTCGCGCAGGCTCCCTCCCAGACTGGAACCGATCTCTGGAATAATCAGCCGCTCGAAGAGATTATGATTGGTGAAAGCGTCATTTTTCTGGAAATAGCCCTTGATGCCGCCCTCTTCCCCGTTGATTCTGCGCATATTGCGCCATTCATCAATATGGATATCATGGTCAGCCAGGTAGGCATAGTATTTCTTCAGATCGGAGCTGCTGCTGCCGTAGACATTAATCTCACCCCGCCGTTCCCGCACAAACTGCTGAATCGCTTCGAAGCTCGCAGGAGTGTTCAGCTCATGATCATACAAAGGCAGGGTGGAGAGTGTAAGCTCAGCCGTCTCCTCATATTTCAGCAGCGCGTATAGCAGATAATCCACTTTGATCTCAAGCTGGTCCATGGAATGCTGGGCCGTCATCGCGATCCCGGTGGTGACATACTCCGTCCGCTCCTTATCGTCGAGCCGCCATTCGATGGCCACGTGGAAGGTGTAGGGCTTCAGCTGTTTTTTGTGATTATGGAAGAAGGCCTCGACCTGATTCTCATTATCCTTACCCCAGGCGGCTCTAGGCATCAGCAACTGGAAAATCGACTGCAGCAGCACGCCCTTCCCCCCGCCGTTCATCAGCGTAATCAGGGTATTGGCCGGGCCTTCTTCATTACACAGATCGAGGATCATATCCTCATATTTCTTCAGCATCTTCTCGTATTTCAGTCCGGCGATGCGGATTCGCTCAATGCGCGGCATGGGCTTCACCCTCCTGTTCGCTGAGTGTGCGGCCAACCAGAGCCTTCAGCTCTTTGTACCGGTCCACATCGTGGTAGAGATAACGCATCCGCTCGTACAGCTCTTCCCGGGGGAAAATCCGCTTCTCATGCTCGGAAATGAACACCAGATGCTCCTCCTCCAGCAGCTTCATTCCTTCGTGAATGAGGCCAATCCGGGAGCCTGCACCGCGGGTCAGCGAATCGCCCTCCTCCTGGCTGCGGGTCTGCATATAGAGGCTGGTCCACACTCTGTGCATCGCCTGGATATCCAGCCGCCACTGCTTGCTGAAGCTGCCGTCTTCATCCATGCCAAGCCAGCCTTGGAACAACTCGGATACCTGATCCGACAGTTGGATGTAAGACATGCTGTCCTGTCCCGGCTTGAAGTGCTGCTCATCCTGATCCATCTCCGCCAGGAAGACAAGGATAATAACGTTAATGATATGTAGATGCGTCTTACGCTCAATCCGTGAATATTTATTACGCAGCTGAGTGAAGTTGCTGGCGAACCCGGAGCCGATCGGACTCACGAGCAGGTGCAGGCGGTGACCGGAATTCATAATCCGGCAGCCGGCTTCTTTGGCTACATATTGCAGGGCATCATAGGCGGCAGTATCCTGCAGACATTCGGCGGCAGCGGGATCATCCAGCGGAATCACCTTGCGCCGAAGCAGGTCGAAGAACAGCCGGGAAGCCTGCTGAACTTGCTCTAAGGAATAACTCATATCCGAATCATCTCACTTCTCTACTATAGTAATGGTATAAGGGCTGATCTCAAGACCAGGGATACGGATGCTGCCCTGCTGCTGTGAAGAGATGGTAGTCCGCAGCCTTAAGCCGCGCAACACCGCAAGCTCCGGGTGGTCCAGCATCAGCCGCTGAAGCAGCTTCTGGCACTCGTCCGCGACGCCATGGCCTTCCGCTTCCTGCTCCTCGACAGTAATTACGGTATGGAAAAATTGCACCCACAAATCCACGGCATCCGGACAATCCGCCCAGCGCCGCTGCTCCTGCTCCGTGAACGCCTCCGCAGTGAAGGTGAAGCTGCCTTGCGCAGCCACTCCGGCTATAACCGGCAGCCATAGCTCGCATACCTCGGTCCAGGGAATACCTCTGGGCACATAATGGATCTCCTCTTCTTCCCCGGCTTCCTCCGTCACATCCGGCGTATCCTCCGGCAGGAAGCCGACCTCCTGCTCCTCCCAGGCCCAGGCCAGCGGATAGATGAAATCCTGGCTGGGCGAGAACAGCCCGCTGATCAGCGTCTCCAGGCTATCCCCATCCCGCAGCCCTTCGGGCTTCACCCATTCCTCCCACACATGGGTGCGGAAGTTAAAGCCCGCTGCTCCCCAGAATAATTCCGGGAAGTTCAGCCGCAGATTCGTCTCTGCTTCGAAGATGCTCAGCACAACCTCGGCCAGCTCGTCGTGCACCCGCCGGGACAGCTCCACCCGCTCGGAGAGCTGACGCAGCTCATTGAAATCAATGACATCCTTCTCATCATTGGCCAGCCGGGCCAGCGAGCGGTGGATATTATCGAAATGCTTGCGTTCCTCGTCAAACTGCTGGTGGATCTCCTCCAGCCGCTCGTGCCGCTGAGTGCCGTATTCGCTGAAGATATGCTTCGGATTACGGCGCAGGGCATTACGGTATTCCTGCTGCTGCTGGGTCATTTTGCGCACGCGGGAGATCAGCTCATTCACATCCTGCATCGCCCGGGTAACCCGTCCATGCTTGATATGCATCTGAATCTCCAGCAGCTTGATGCTGACCTGGAACTCATCGATAATCTCGTGGCTCATGAAGATCAGCTCCATCGCATACTCGGAGAGCCGGTAAATGGTCGTCCCGTTCTCCTCCCAGCTGATACGCGTAGCATCCTCGTCCACAGTGAAATACTTGTATTTCTGGACCCCGATTTGCCGGGTATGGTCATCATAATAATGGGCCTCGAAATCGCCGCCGCTGCCGCTCCACAGCAGTCCGTCTATCAGCCGTTCGACCGATTCCGGGCTGCCCGACTTCGCTATGCCGAAGCGCTCCAGTGAGCTCCAGGCCAGATCCACCAGATCCTCCCGGGCCCGCTGTTCATTCGATTCCAGCTCCAGATAATAGACCTGCAGCAGCACACTAAGCGCAATCATTTCCTTATACGGCTGCAGCTCACCCAGATTCATGCCTGCGCCCAGACTCCATAAGGGATTCAGCCGCTTGTTCCGTTCTCCGAAATCATTCCAGTTCATCCTCTAGCCAACCTCGCCATCACTTCATAATTTCCCTACAACATAACATAAACCCAAATCCGCACCGCAGGGTGAAGGTTGGGCCGGAACATACAAATATAGACGGTTTGTTCATGCTCAGAACCCCGAGATAATGGGAATGTATGTTTCTATTCTCATGTCATTCTATTATATCAATGTTTCATAGATATGGCTATTTGCAAAATAAATAGAGGAGCCCGCGCAGGGACCCCTCCATGTTAAAGCACTACTTTAAACCACACCATAGCAACCGCTATTTATATTTCTCATTCACCAGATATTGCAGATTCTTCTTCACCGCAGACCATTCCTCATCGATAATGCTGTACAGCACATTGTCCATAACAGCCCCGTCAGCGGTAATACGATGCTTGCGCAGGACGCCCTCCCGGACCGCTCCAATCCGCTCAATGGCCCGCTGGGAGCGCAGGTTGTGACTGACAATGGAGAAGTCCACCCGGATCAGCCCCAGCACCTCGAAGGCATGTTGCAGCAAAAGCAGCTTCGACTCCGTATTCACCGCAGTTCTCCAGTATTCCGGTGAGATCCAGGTGCAGCCGATCTCTGCATTGCGATGCGTACCGTCCAGATGCATCAACCGCGTAGTCCCTACGATCCGGCCGGATGCCTGCTCCACCATCACATAAGGCATATCCTTGCCTGCCGCCTGATTCGCCAGAGCCGTATCCACCAGTTGTCCTGCCTGTTCCTCTGAGCAGATCCGTCTCCAGGTGTACTCCCAGATCAACGGATTATGCAGCAGCTTCTTAAGCTCAGGCTTGTGCTCTGCTGTCAAAGGCACAAGCCGGATTACGCTACCTGCAAGCTGCCCTGTTTCAATTGCTGTCAACTGATTTCCCCCTATATCTTTTTACCTGTTAGCTTTTCACCTATTATATATGAAGCGATTTATTCCCATCTGTCAATCCTGGCAGTCAATTGCCGAATGAATTCCTGCGCCCTCAGCGTGGACAGTGCGTTCTCCGCACGGCTTCGTACCGAGATTGTTCCGTCATTCTGCTCCTGATCTCCCAGCACCAGCATATAAGGGATTTTCTCCAGCTGAGCTTCACGGATTCTGTAGCCCAGCTTCTCATTCCGGGAATCCACCTCCACCCGCAGTCCGGCTGCCGCCAGTTGTCTTCTGACCTGCTCGGCATACTCATCATGAACCACAGAGACTGGCAGCAGCTTGACCTGCACCGGAGACAGCCACAGCGGGAACGCCCCGCTATAGTGCTCTGTAAGAATACCCATGAACCGGTCAATGGAGCCGAACACGGCACGATGAATGACTACCGGACGATGCTTGTTGTTATCTTCGCCAATATAAGTCAGGTCGAACTTCTCGGGCATCTGGAAATCCAGTTGAATTGTACCGCATTGCCAGCTCCGCTTCAGGGCATCGAGGACATGGAAATCAATCTTCGGCCCGTAAAAAGCGCCATCTCCTTCATTCACCCGGTACTCGATTCCGTTATTCTTCAGCACCCGCGCAAGCGACTCCTCCGCCTGATCCCAGAGCTCTTCGGACCCCATATAGTCCTCCGGGCGTGTAGACAGCTCGACCTTGTACTCGAAGCCGAAGATGGAATAGAACTGATCGATCAGCTCCAGCACCCGCGAGATCTCGGATTCAATCTGCTCCGGCAGCACGAACAAATGGGCATCATCCTGGCAAAAAGTCCGGACCCGCATCATCCCGTTCAGCGCGCCGGAAGACTCATGGCGGTGAACCTGGCCGTATTCCGCAATGCGGATCGGCAGGTCCCGGTAGGAACGGAGGCTATTCTTGTAGATCAGCATATGTCCGGGACAGTTCATCGGCTTCAGCGCAAAATCTGTCTCATCCACCTTAGTGAAATACATCTCGTCCTTGTAATGATCCCAATGTCCGGATTGCTCCCACAGACGGCGGTTCATCATCAGCGGCGAGCGGACCTCCTCATACCCGTCCGCGCGCTGCAGCCTGCGGGAGAAATCCTCCAGCGCTGTGCGGATCAGCATCCCTTTGGCCAGGTAGAACGGCATGCCCGGCGCTTCCTCGGAGAACATGAACAAGCCCAGCTCCTTGCCCAGCTTGCGGTGATCCCGTTTCTTCGCTTCCTCCAGCAGATGCAGATGCTCTTCAAGTGCCGCAGCGCTCAGGAAGGCTGTGCCATATATCCGTTGAAGCACCTGTTTGTCAGCATCTCCGCGCCAGTAGGCACCTGCTACACTTAGCAGCTTGAACGCCTTAATCCGGCCAGTGGAGGGCAGATGCGGCCCCCGGCACAGGTCCGTGAATTCGCCTTGCTCATACAGGCTGATGACCGCGTCCTCCGGCAGATCCCGGATCAGTTCCAGCTTCAGCGGCTCTTCCGACTGTTCAAAGTACTGCACCGCTTCCGCCCGGCTGACCACCCGGCGCCGGATCGGCAGGTTCTCCTTGATGATCTTCCCCATCTCCCGCTCAATCGCAGCAAGATCCTCGCTGGACAGGGGTTGTTCAATATCTATATCGTAATAGAAGCCGTCCTCGATCACTGGACCAATGCCCAGCTTCACGTTCCGTTCTCCATAGATCCGTTTGATCGCCTGGGCCATCACATGGGCTGTGCTGTGTCTGTGAATCATCAGCCCGTCGCTGCTGTCCGCTGACACGATCTCCACGAGGCTGTCCCCTTCAACCGGACAATCAAGGTCAACGAGTCTGCCATCGATTTTGCCGGCTACTGCATTCTTCCTTAGACTTACGCTAATCGACTCCGCAATCTGCGCAATTGTGGTGTTACGCGAATACCTCCTATTTGCTCCATCCGGCAGCTGCACTTGAATCTCCATGATTATGGCCTCCATTTCTTCAGTGTATATTCGTATATGTGAACACAAAAAAACGCATCTCATCCCGGAAAGGGACGAGTGCGTCTAAGCTCGTGGTTCCACCCTAATTCGACTATACGTCACTTCACCCCCGGCTGTTCGGCGGAAACGTGATCAGTACAATCCTCATGGCATCCGTTAACGGGGATGGGGCGGTGACATTTACAGCCTCGCTAACAGCAGGAGGGTTCAGTGTCACGGCTATAGAGGGGTAACATCCGGCTGGTCTCTGTAAGAAGCTCTCACCTTGCACTTCTCTCTCTGGTCAGTCCTCACGGGATATCCTGTCTCTGGTCATTGCCTTGGTTATGGTGTTGCTGGTTACATAATACGCACGGTCTTCGACAGAAGTCAATACTTCGCAGAAAAAAACTTAAAATCCGCTTCCCGCTTGACCGCTTAATCCTTTTAACTTTAACTCCCTTAATCCCTCAGCCCGTGGGCCTTGCCCACCGAGCTCATTCCGCTGCAACCGCTGAATAATATCCCCTACTTCTTCCACCGTATGCGCAATATAATCCGCCCCGGCCGCCGATAACTCCTCCTCTGAACCATAGCCGAATAACACGCCCACAGAGGCTACACCGCAGGCTCTGGCCCCGATGATGTCATGCTCCCGGTCCCCGATCATCAGCGAATGCGAAGCAAGAAGATTATTCTCCTCCAGCACATGCTGAATCACCTCGCGCTTCTTCGATCTTGTGCCATCCAGGTTGCTGCCGGCCGCATACTTGAAGAACCCGTCCAATTCGTAATGCCGGAGGATCTGCTCAGCGAACACAATAGGCTTGGAGGTCGCCACATACAGCTCGAATCCCTTACTCCTCAAGCTCTCCAGCAGTTCTGGAATGCCTGGAATCACATGGTTCTCGAACATCCCCAGCGTCCGGTAACGCTCCCGGTAGAACTCTACAGCCTGTGCCGCTGCCTCCGCCGTAAAGCCCTGAATTTCAATAAAAGAATCATATAGCGGCGGACCTATGTACGGAATCAGCAAGTCAGGATGCTCCACCTCAATGCTGAATTGGTTGAGCGCATACTCCACGCTTTTGGTAATGCCTTCCTTGGGATCGGTTAGTGTGCCGTCCAGATCAAATAAGATGTGCTGCAAGCTGTCCTTCATCTCTTCCGGATGCTCCCTTCGTGTGTAATTGCTATCCATCATACCTTGCTTCCTGTTTATTTTCCACAGGCTTCTCCGCGCCGATAATCACTGCACACACAAGAAGGCACCCATTCAGCCATTATCTGGCTTACGGGGCGCCTCTATTGTAAAATCGTAGTTTTCCTTTACCTGTGGCTTACGTGCTTACCAGCCCACGCGGATAATCAGGCCTTTGGGGTCACCGACTTCCAGGTAGGACGCCTGGCCGTTGACATCGTCATACGGGAAGCCGTAAGCCAGCCCGCTGATGCTGTGGTCATGCCAGAATTTTGCATAAAAGTTGGCGGGAGCCGCATTGTAATAGTTAGCTACGTTGTTCCAGTTACTAGTGGTGTAGACATGGCGGTTAATGGCAGCGCCGGTGGCAGCATCGATAAGCGAGCCATCGTTACGGAGAATATCCTGGGTGCTATAGCTGACATAGCCTGCGAAATAATTGCCGTTGGCCCCGCCGGCTTTGAACGAACCATGGACAGGAGCGATGATCCGGTAAGGCGCCTGATCGGTACCCAGCGATTTGAAGGCAGACGGCACTTCATTCTGGTATTTGCTGAAGATTCCGGCGCGTGTCTCCGATTCCAGCTCGCCTACCGTCTTGTCATAGCCGCCGGACAAGCCTACCAGCCGGTGCTGGACCGGGAAGCCGAATGCATCGACACGGGTCGTATTGCCATGGTAGCCTGTAGCATCCACCGTGAATTCAACGAAGTCGAAATAGAGATTACGGTTAGGATCGGTCGGATTATCAATATCCGGTCCGGCAAAGCCGTCGTCATAGGTCTTAATATACAACGGCGTGCCAACACTTAGAAACATGCGGCCGGAGGTGATTTTGGGCAGCGTCACCCAGCTGGTCTGGCTAACCGTATGATAAATATTGGCATAGTTGACCCCGTTCTTGGTCAGATGGCCGGAAGCATTATTCAGCGCATTCGAGATCGGAATGAGATTGCCGCTAAGATCCAGATAACTCCATTTGCCGTTAGCCGGATTGATACCGATGACGCCCCAATAGACCTGGTTATCAGGGTAAGCGCCTCCCGTTCCGTTCATGACTTTGACAGACACGGAGCCTCCCGGCGGTGTCGGAATAGAAGAGGCAGCGATAGAATAGATGGAACCGGAAGACCCGGAAGGCGGAGTAGTCGGCGCTGCAGTGGGCGCGGTTCCCGCAGTGTAGTTGAACCAGCCGGTATCATAAGCCGGAGTCCCATTGTTGTAGGTGAAGAAGTACGAGAGTGCTGTGCCGCTCGCGACGCCTGTAACCACCTGCTCATAACGCGATTTACTGTTGTTATAAGTCATTCGGTAGTTTAGCTGGGTTCCCGAGTTCACCTTGTAATGCACATCGGTCCAGCTGGTACTGACTGTAGATTTGAACCAGATGGTAGCTGAGGTTCCCGACAGATCTACACCTTGGGTATAAT
This sequence comes from Paenibacillus sp. FSL H8-0122, assembly GCF_038005345.1. Classification (NCBI taxonomy): domain Bacteria; kingdom Bacillati; phylum Bacillota; class Bacilli; order Caryophanales; family Paenibacillaceae; genus Paenibacillus; species Paenibacillus sp. FSL H8-0122. The sequence goes on from NZ_JBBOTB010000001.1 coordinate 3,094,645, forward strand.
CAGCTGCGGCTGCTTTGGAATTGAACAAAGGCAGGCAAGAGAGCAGAAGCACGAACGCAAGCATCGTCATTAACCATTTTTTGGACATTCTTAGATTCCTCCTGAATTATATTGGCATTGCAGTACTTCCCTTCAACTGCAGGAGCTGTAGAGCATTCTGTATTTCGCCAAGCCGCTTATTCTATCCTCTGTACCCGTACCCTGCTACCTCCCCCCTATTCCCGCCTGCATCAGAACCAGAATTACCAATGCTTGTATCCGTTTACAAATATGATTATAGTTGCACAATCGGCAATTGAGTAGGCACGGAATTTCGGATTTAGGTTCCCATATTTTGGTTTTTGGTATAATGATCTATAGCTTAACCCGCACGGTGCTGCAAAAATAGCAAAAAGCCCTTAATTCCCAGACGCCTGGTCATTAAAGGCTTTTGTAGGCTTCCCTCTCGTATTCACTATTCCCAGTGCTGCGAAATAAAGGTATCCCGCCCGGATTGCTCACGGTCCTCTTTATAATGCTTCGGATTCTTCTTATGATAGTCCTGATGATAGTCTTCTGCCGGATAGAATACCGGCGCAGGCAGAATCTCCGTCACCACCGGAAGCTCGAATCTGCCGCTGACCGCCACCTGCTCCCGGGAAGCCAGTGCAGCCAGCCGCTGCTCTTCCGTATAATAGAATACCGCCGTGCGGTACTGCGTTCCCCGGTCCTGAAACTGTCCGCCGTCATCCGTCGGGTCAATCTGCGGCCAGAATAGCGCAAGCAGCCGCTCGTAAGGGAATAATTCAGGGTCATAAGTGATCTGAACCACCTCGTAGTGACCGGTTGTACCGGTCTTCACCTGCTCATAAGTAGGGTTCTCTACCGTTCCTCCGGCGTATCCCGATACAATCCCGTGAATTCCGGGAAGCTCTTCGAACGGCGTAACCATGCACCAGAAGCAGCCTCCGGCAAACATTGCCTGTTCCATAGCCATACTCCCACTCCCTGTCTCTCTTCTGCTGACTCTAGGTAAACCCTGTACTAAGATAAAGCCTAATGGTCTAAAAGTCAATTGGATTGCTTGTATTAGCAATCCATTCATATGCTTAAGAAATAGAATGTTTATTCTATTGATATTCTAAAAGGAAGAAAATCAAACTTCAAATAAATTCAGAACGAAAATTCCATTTTTCCTAATTTAGACAAAAATATAGTTCTTTTATTGTCTATTTCACCACAAATTCTATCCTTTTTCCACTTTGCAGCGGAATAGACATTCTGATAATTGACATTTCCTTGCAGGGGATGTACTATTTTATAGAATGATTTTTCCGTTAGTGAGGTGTAATGATGGGTAAACGAGATGATATTCTTCAGGCAACCCTTGATTTAATTACTGAAGAAGGCTTACAATCTGTTACTTTCGCCAAAATATTCAAAAGGGCCAATGTAGGCTCCAGCACATTCTACCATTATTTCGAGAACAAGGAGCAGCTGGTCAATGAGTTGTACCATAAAGTCCGCATACATAAAAATGAGTTCGTCATGAACGGCTATGACCCCGGCTTAACCATCTATGAGCGTGTGAAGAGCCTTCTGAAGAATACGGCTAACTATTCGCTTCAATACCCCAAAGAGGTTGATTTCACAGAGAACTATTGCTCCTCGCCCTATATTTCCGAGGACTTGCGGAACACGCCGGCTCCCTCAACCTTAGAGATATTCTCCATCATTGAAGAAGGACAGCGGCAGGGAATCATCCGGGAAATGAATGTTTGTCTGTGCTATCAGCTGATCTACGGGATATTAATTGCTGTCATCAAAGGCTACTTGGACGGAAAATATCCGCTGAATGAGCAGCAGATTCAGCAGACCATTGAAGCCTGCTGGCTTGCTATTAAGCTGTAGCGGATAACACAAATGAGGCCATCCCTTAAGCAGGGCTCTGCATAAGAGACAGCCTATTCCGGCATCAGCCGGATGATGTACACTAGACCTGAGGGACCAGATTCCGGCTCCCCGAGGACTTGTAGATCTCTGCAATCAGCGTGAGCGCTTTGATGCCCTCAGCACCGTCAATCCAGAACCTGCGGCCTTCACGGATGTGGGCGTAGAAGTCATGAATTAACCGTGAATGCCCGGTGCCCCAGTAGGATTTCCCGCCGCTGCTGATGCTCTGCGGCTCACAGAGCAGCGTCTCCTGACCATCCTTCCACAGATACAGGCTGTCCCTGCGCTGCTGCAGGGTCCCTTGCTCGAAGACCAGCTCCAGCTCCACCGGTGAATTGGCCTGATATGCATTGGTTCCGTAGAAGAGCCCGCGCGCCTTGTTTTTGAAGTCGATACACGCATGTGCACTGTCCTCGACCTCAATAACATTGTTCAGCACATCGGTGCTTACACTGCCTTTCACGGAAGCGATGTCACCGCCGAACCATTGCAGCAGATCCAGGGTATGGATAGCCTGATTGATCAATACCCCTCCGCCTTCCGTAGCCCAGTGGCCTCTCCATGGACTGTTCGTGTAGTACTCCTCAGTCCGGGTCCATGTTACCAAGCCCTTCATGCAGAGGAGGTTACCCAGGCTGCCGGAATCGATCACCTCCCTGATGCGCACCGAAGGTTCATTATAGCGGTTCTGGAATACTACACCCAGCTGTCCCGGAGCCTGCTCCGCCGCCTCCTGCATCAAGCGGGCCGAAGGCACATCCAGCGCCATGGGCTTCTCGGTTAACACATGCTTGCCCGCCTTCAGCAGCTCCACCGCCATTCCGGCATGCAGATGATGCGGCGTGCAGAGATGGACGATGCCGATATCTGCACGCTCCAGCAGCTCCCTGTAATCCGTCAGGCCTTCACATTCGTAATCCTGAGCGGACTGAGCCGCCTGAACAGGGTCACTGTCCACCACGGCTACCAGCCGCACATTCTCGATCGAGGCAATGGCTCTGGCATGCAGCGGGGCAATCGCCCCACAGCCGATAATCGCTGCTCCGTTGGTATTCATCTTATCCACCTTCCGATCTTCTGATAGCTGTCCTGCAACTATTTGAGCGTATCCGGTGTCAGATTCACCGCTTGCTGCTGCGCCTCCAGACACAGCTCAGCCGCCTTGAATGCATGCTCCTGCGTCATCGCCTTCTCCGTCCGTTCCAGGCAGTCCAGAATCAGCTCACCGAAGAACGGGAAGCCGATCTTCCCGGCCACATGCTCATAATGCTCTCCCTCACCGTCCACCCAGTAGACATGGTCCGGTGTGCTGGAGCGGCCGATATCGCTGTATTTGCGCAGTTCGATATAGCCTTCCGTGCCGAGAATGATCGTCCGTCCGTCGCCCCAGGTTCCGAGTCCTGACGGTGTGAACCAGTCCACGCGAAAATACTGCGTAGCCCCGTTGTCCCCAACCAGCGTAGCATCCCCGTAATCCTCCAGCTCCGGGTATGCCGGATTGTTGTAGTTGGCAACCTTACTGTGCAGCACCTTGGCATCGCGGCAGCCTGCATAGAAGAGGAACTGTTCAATCTGGTGACTGCCGATGTCACAGAGAATGCCGCCGTATTTGTCACGCTGGAAGAACCATTCCGGCCGGCTGGGTGCATTTAACCGGTGCGGACCCAGTCCCATGACCTGAAGCACACGGCCAATCGCCCCCTGCTGCACCAGCTGACCGGCATAGACAGCGCTCTCTACATGCAGTCTCTCACTGTAGTATGTCATGTATTTCCGCCCCGTCTGCTCCACCTGAAGGCGTGCTGCCGCGAGCTGGTCCAGAGAAGTGAACGGAGATTTGTCCGTGAAATAATCCTTCCCGTGTGCCATCACCCGCAGACCGAGCGGACCGCGCTCCGAAGGAACGGCCGCCGCTGCAACGAGCCGGACCTCAGGATCTTCAAGAATCTCTTCAGCAGAACGCGCGGCTCTGACGCCGGGATACTTGTTCAGGAATGCTTTTACCTTCTCGGGGTCAGGATCGTATACCCACTTCAGCTCGGCTCCCGCCTCCACCAGCCCGTTGCACATCCCGTAAATATGCCCATGATCCAGTGCCAGCGCAGCGATTACGAATTCACCCGGCCCCACCACAGGCTTCGCCTCATGTACCGGAGCATACATCATTCCATCCTTGCGGCTCATGCTTGCACCTCCAATCTGGAATGCAGATACCGGAGGCTGATCTCCAGGCTCTCGAACGGATCACGCTGGCACACATCCTGCTCCACGATATGCCATTCCACCCCCGTCTTGCGGCAGGCATCAATAATCGCTCCATAGTTCATATTGCCTTCGCCGATCTCGGCAAACACAGCCTTACGGTTCAGAATAGTCATATCCTTGAAATGCACAGCCTGCATTCTGCCTTCCACCTTGTGAATCCACTCTACAGGATCTCCGCCCCCCGCCTGAACCCAGTACAGATCCAGCTCGAACCCGAAGACCTCCGGATCACTGTCCTGCAGCAGCACATCCATACCGGTCAGACCGTCAAAACGTTCAAATTCAAAATCATGATTATGATAAACGAATTGCAGGCCATACTCTTCCTTAAGTGTCCGTGCAATGCCGGAAGCCAGCTTAGCGAAGGTGCGGTAGCCCTCCTGGCTGGTCTGATATTCCGCAGGCAGCGAGCCAAGACCGATGTATTTGCAGTCCCACAGCTTATGCTCGGCAGCGAGCGCATCCAGATCATTCACCAGCCGGTCCCAGGGAACGTGTGTCGCACATATTTTCAGATTAAATTCATCCGCATATTCCTTCACCAGCTTAGGGTCCATGGGACCGATCCCGGAGATTTGCACAGCCTGGTACCCCATGCTGCTCACCTTCCGCAGGCTCTCTCTCAAGTCCTCCGGCGTCCGGGTATATTCACGCAGGGTATACATTTGGGCGGCAATCGTTGAACGGTTCATTGTATTCATCCACTCCTAGATAAGTTTGAGTTGCGTAAGAGAGTAAGGTTCGTCTAGTGGGTGCCCGATACATCCAGGGCTTTCTGGCTGACCGGCGCTTTCTGAAAAGTCGAATTCTCCACCTGCTCCATCAGCTTCTCATAGAACAGCTCGCTGTCGATCGGCAGGTCCACCCAGTTGTCGGTCCATGCGGACAGATACATGGCATTGGACAGGGTCAGACCGTGAATGCCCTCTTCCCCCGGAGCCAGCAGCGGCTCATCCTGCAGAATGGCATTGGTGAAGTTGCGCAGAATCCCCTTATGCTGTTCTCCATTTCCGGCTTCCACCGGAATCTCGCATTTCCAGCACTCCGGTGCTCCGAACCCTCCGGTATATTCCGCATTAAACTTCGGCTCCGGGGTGCGAAGGCGGAAGAAGGTCAGCGTGCCGTCTTCGACGACGATTTTACCGTTGTCTCCTGTAATCTCGAACCGGTTCGTCCCCGGCGCTTCCCCTGTAGTCGTGATGAACAGCCCGGTTGCGCCATTCTCATACTCCACATAAGCGGTCACATCATCCTCAACCTCAATATTCCGGTACTTCCCGAACTGGCAAAAAGCGCGTACCCGCTTAGGCATCATTCCGGTAGTCCACTGCCAGAGATCAAGCTGGTGCGGGTCCTGGTTCAGCAGCACTCCGCCGCCTTCCCCGCCCCAGGTCGCCCGCCAGCCGCCGGAATCGTAGTAGCTCTGAGAGCGGTACCAATTGGTGATAATCCAGTTCGTGCGCCGGATCTCTCCCAGCTCCCCGGACTGAATCAATTCTCTCAGCTTCTGATAGAGCGGATTCGTCCGCTGGTTATACATAATGCCGAATTTGCGGTCAGACTTCGCTGCGGCGTCATTCATCTCCTGTACTGCCTTCGTATAGACACCGGCAGGCTTCTCGATCAGAACATGCAGCCCGTAGCCCAGCGCTTGAATCGCCAGCGGCGGATGATCATAATGCGGGGTGGCAATCATCACCGCATCAATGATCCCGGACTTGAACAGTTCCTCCGGCGACAGAAAGCGCTGTACATGATCCGGCAAATGCTCCTCTGCCCATTCCAGCCGCTCAAGGCTGATGTCGCATACGGCCGTTAGCTCGGCCCCCTTAATATCACTCAGCAGACTCTGTGCATGGGTCCGCCCCATACCCCCTACGCCAATAATTCCATAACGTACCTTATCCATCTCCCATTCCCTTCCTGAAACAGTTTATGTTATGAGGATAACCCTATTTGCCGGTGGAGGCCATGACTGTAATTAAGGTATATTTGTATAATAATAAGATGTATTGGATAAATGGAAGCGTTATAATAGCTTTATAGCCTTATTTGAAGGAGCTCTGATATGAATATGACTGCGAAAGGCAATGGTAATTTGACCGGACGCCTGCTGCACAACCTGACGGTTACCGTTACCCATGCCCAATTAACCAGCAGATATCCGGGATGGAACCGGACGAATGAGACCCCTGCATTCAACCGGCTCTACTACATTGATTCCGGCGAAGGCAAGGTGATTATCAACGGAGTGGCGTACTATCCGAGACCCGGACAGCTGATGATTATGCCCGCAGGCTCTACCCAGACCACGGATACTTCACGTGATGATCCTTATACACGCTACTATTGCCACTTCGATGCGCAGATTGGGGAATGGCCGCTGTTTCATTCGGCGAATAAGCTGTATATCTGTGATGTGCCTGATCCGGAGGCCACCCGGACGATGTTCGCGGAGATGATTGAATGGTTCCAGGATACCGGTTTCCTCGCTACCCTTCGGACGCAGGCTGCGCTGCTTACACTGCTGTCCCTCTGTCTGGAATCAGGAGGCTATAGCAATTTCCTTGACGATCTGACGCATACGAGCGACCAGGGCAAGCTGGCGAATGTGCTGGGCTACATCGATCAACGGTTAATGCGGCCGCTGACGGTCGAGGAGCTGGCAGAGCGGGTCCATCTGCACCCGAACTATTTCATTCCCTACTTCAAGAAATTCATAGGCGTTCCGCCGATGCAGTACGTCCAGCTGAAACGGATGGAGCTCGCGAAGAGGCAGCTCTCCTACACCGATTTCAGCATCTCCAGTATCGCCGAGCAGGTCGGCATGGAGCTGGCCCACTTCTCCAAGGTGTTCAAGAAGTCCACCGGCGTATCCCCGTCTGCTTACCGGAGCAGTACGCGGTAGAATGCACCGGAAGTATCAGAAAGTAATCATCCTGCGAGTGAATAAGCTTACCTTCGCGCGAACACAATGTATGCTGCATTGGTCCATATTCCGCTGTAACGGCCAATTGTAATCGGTTTTTCGATTACATTCGGCTTACGCGGCGCTCCCAATCCAATTGTGATCGGTTTTTCGATTACATTCGGCCTACACGGCGCCCAGAGTCCAATTGTGATCGGTTTTTCGATTACATTCGGCCTACGCGGCGCTCCGAGTCCAATTGTAATCGGTTTTTCGATTACATTCGGCCTACACGGCGCCCAGAGTCCAATTGTAATCGGTTTTTCGATTACATTCGGCCTACGCGGAGCCCACAGTCCAATTGTAATCGGTTTTTCGATTACATTCGGCTTACGCGGCGCTCCGAGTCCAATTGTAATCGGTTTTTCGATTACATTCGGCTTACACGGAGCCCACAGTCCAATTGTAATCGGTTTTTCGATTACATTCGGCTTACGTAGCCCACCCGGTCCAATTGCGTTCGCTTTATGTAAATATGTTAATCAAATGGACAGACGACGTTGTGTTTTTAGGCACGCTGCTCATTTTCATGCTGCTGTTGTGCCTTGAAAGACATAATTCCTTAACAATTAAAAAATCAGCACGCCTCTCTAAGAGACCTGCTGATTTTTTAACGCTGTGTCAATCGATGGATGGTATGCCGCGCTCCTGCGCTCTACTTGATCCCGAAATACGCATCCGCATTGTTGTAGCATATATTCTCAATTGTCCGGCCGATCAAGGCATAATCTCGCGGCAGGTCCCCCTCTTCCATCCACGTGCCGAACAGGTTACAGAGAATGCGCCGGAAGTATTCATGACGCGTGAAGGAGAGGAAGCTTCTGGAGTCAGTCAGCATGCCGACAAAAGGGCTGATCAGCCCGATGCTTGCGAGCGCCTTCAGCTGCTGCAGCATGCCCTCCTTCTGATCATGGAACCACCAGCCGGAGCCCATCTGCACCTTGCCCTTGATACCGTCCCCCTGGAAATTGCCGATCGCGGTGGCAATCATCTCATACTGTGAAGGGTTCAGCGTGTAGACGATGGTCTTCGGCAGCTGACCGCTGGCATCCAGCTCATTCAGCAGCGCATTGAGACTGCGGGCCATATTGAAATCCAGAATAGAATCGAAGCCGCTATCCTTGCCGATTCTACTAAACATCCGTGCATTGTTGTTGCGCAGCGCTCCGATATGCAGCTGCATGCTCCAGCCCCGCTCATGATAGAGCCGGCCTAATTTGATCAGCGTATGGCTCTGGAATTTCTGTTCCTCCTGCGGGCTGATCTCCTCCCCTTTGAAGGCCCGGGCAAAGATGTAGGCCGCTTCATGCTCTGTAGACTGGGCATGCGGCAGCTCGCCGAACGCCTGATCCGACAGCCGGCAGCCATGCTGATGGAAATAATCAATCCGCGCTGTCACAGCCTCGAGGAACCCGGAGTAATCGTGGATTTCAAGACCGCTCGCCTCACCAAGCAGGCTCACGTATCCGGTGAACCCTTCATCACGGATATTCAGCACCCGGTCCGGTCTGAAGGTCGGAGCAACCACCGTCTCAAGCACATGATCCTTCTTAATCTGGATGTGATGCTCCAGTGAATCAATAGGATCATCGGTTGTGCAGACTACATTGACATTGAGCTTTTTGAGAATCCCCTGCGTAGTCAGTTCATCTCCCTGAAGCTGCTCATTGCAGCGTTCCCACACACTGTCCGCAGTCTCCCCGGAGAGCAGCTCGTCGATCCCGAAGTAGCGCTTCAACTCCAGGTGGGTCCAGTGGTAGAGCGGATTGCCCACCATCTCAGGCAGGGATCGCGCCCAGACCATGAATTTGTCCTTGTCCGGCGCATTCCCGGTAATTAGCTGTTCGTCAACGCCCAGCCAGCGGAGTGCCCGCCACTTGTAATGATCCCCGGATAAGGCCAGATCGGCGATATTGCGGAACCTGCGGTTACTGCTGATCTCCTGCGGATTCAGATGACTGTGGAAATCGTAAATCGGCATTGCGGCGGCATAATCGTGATACAATCTCTGTGCACTTGGACTTAACAGCAGCCAGTCGTCATGAATAAAAGATGAGGTACTCATATTGTTCTCCAGCCTCTCGTCTGTGATATTGGTGGGCCACGGATACCGTCCTTAAGCGGACAGCAGGAGCTTATGCCCATTCGCACTACCATACTACCATACTTGTATGGTAGTATGGTAGTGCTTACATTAATCGATAACAGGAGGGTTACACGATGGAATACACTATCGGTACACAAGCACTCTCCACAAGGGACATCGTGTACCGTTCACTGAAGAATCAGATTCTGCTGCTGGAGCTGCCGCCCGGAACCGGGATTTCGGAGAAGGAGATTTCGCTGAAGTTCAACGTCAGCCGCACTCCGGTCCGGGAAGCCTTTGTTCGTCTGGCCCAGGAGGGCCTGCTTGCCGTATACCCTCAGCGGGGAACGGTGGTCTCCCTGATTGATTCCGAGCTCGTGGAAGAAGCCCGCTTCATGCGCGAGCATCTGGAGCGGGCGGTTATCCGGGAAGCGTGCAGCACCTTCCAGGCCAGGAATCTTATCGATCTGAAGGCTAATCTGGACAAGCAGAAGCTCTGCATCGAGGATCAGGATTATAAAGAAATGTTCATGCTGGATGAAGAGTTCCATCATGTGATTTTCATGGGCTGCAATAAAAAGAATACCTGGGAGGTCATCCAGCAGATCAAGGTTCACCTGAACCGCAGCCGGATGCTCAAGCTCACGGCGGATCACAACTGGGAGCATCTGTACCGGCAGCATTATGGTCTATATGAAGCCATTGAGCAGCATAATATTCAGCAAGGGGATCAGATTATGCAGGAGCATATGGCCCTGACGATCGCCGACCAGGAGATGCTGATGGAGAAATATCCGCAATATTATAAGCAAAGATCCGCAGACTGATATAACCTGCCGCAAGATCATACTTTCACCAAGAAGGGTTGGATCACTATGTCCGAGTTGGCATTACAGCCTGCACTGGCAGGCAAGACCGCTGTAATTACCGGAGGAGCCGGAGCACTCTGCAGCGCCATGGCGCTGGAGCTGGCCCGTCAAGGCATGAAGGTAGCTATCCTGAACCGTACGGAGGCGAAGGGAGCGGCTCTGGCTGCACAGATCATTTCCGGCGGCGGCCAATCCCTCGCCCTGGCCTGCGATGTTATGGATGCCGGGAGTGTCCGGCAGGCAGCGGATGAGATCTGCAAGCAGTGGGGTCCGTGCGACTTGTTAATCAACGGGGCCGGGGGCAATCAGCCTTCGGCGATTACCACCAAGGAGACCTTAGAACCGGGAGACCTGGAGAATCCCGATGTCGTCTCCTTCTTCGATCTCTCCGTGAGCGGCTTCCGCACGGTCCTTGACCTCAATCTGACCGGAACATTAATTCCAGTCCAGATCTTCGCCAAGCAGATGCTCGGCCGCCCCGGAGCTGCGGTGATCAACATCTCCTCCATGAGCGCCGCATCGCCACTCACCAAGGTTCCGGCTTACAGCGCGGCCAAGGCAGGCATCAACAACTTCACCCAGTGGCTTGCGGTGCATCTCGCTGAATCCGGCATACGGGTAAATGCCATCGCCCCCGGCTTCTTCGTCACCGCACAGAATGAACAGCTGCTGAAGGACCCGAACGATGAACTGACCGAACGTTCGCTCAAAATCATCTCCCAGACCCCGATGCGCCGCTTCGGCACACCGGAGGATCTGCTCGGCACCTTGCTCTGGCTGGCCGATGAGCAAATGTCAGGCTTCATTACCGGCATCACTGTGCCGGTAGATGGCGGCTTCATGGCCTATTCGGGCGTGTAGGCCTGAAGCTTGAATAACAAAAACCTGAACCTCGTTTTCTAAGGTTCAGGTTTTTATTCAACTGCGAAGCCACAAGGACGAATACAATTAGTACCGCGAAGGTGAATAAGCTAGGCTTGTGGGGCTTAGAGTGCCAGGGTCATCTCTCCCCCTAAGCTTCAACCAGCACGCCGTCCTCCAGATGCAGCACCCGGTCGCACCAGTCCAGCATCCGTTCGTCATGAGTAACCATTACAGCAGCCTTGCCTTCGCTCCGCACCTCGTCGGCTATCATCCGTACCACTTCCCGGCCACGGCTGTAATCCAGACTAGCCGTCGGCTCGTCTGCGAACAGAATGGCCGGCTTGTTCATCCATGCCCGGGCAATCGCCACCCGCTGCTTCTCGCCCCCGGACAGCTGTTCGGGATAATGATTGCGGCGCTCCCAGATCTCCAGACGCTTCAGCAGATAGGCGGCACGCACCTTCGCTTCCTTCGGGCTGAGCTTAGCCAGCTTCGCTACATAAAGCAACTGCTCCTCTACCTTCAGGAACGGCAGCAGCTGCGCACTTTGGAACATGAAACCGATTTTTTTCAGCCTTAGCTCCGTCAATGCCCTCTTGTCCTTGTCACGCAGCGATTCGCCGTCGAGGAGGATCTCTCCGCTGGTGGGCGTAAGCAGCGCACCGGCTGCGGAGAGAAACGTGCTTTTCCCGGAGCCGGATGGCCCCAGTACTGCTATGAATTCGCCTTCGTTCACCGTAAGGTCCAGATGGTTCAGTACGGTCATCGCCCCGTCCCCATCCCCGTAAGTCTTGGTTACCTGCTTCATTACTAATTTCGTACTCATGCTCCAGTCCTCCCTATCGCTTCCAAGGCATCCACCTTAGCTACTCTTGCTACCGAAATTAACGAGCCCAGCAGGGACATCCCTATGAACAGCAGACTGGTCATCGCCATCGTCTGTCCGTCCAGCTCAAACGGCATCGAATCGGGCAGGCCCATATTCATCCCCAGCGTAAGCAGAATGCCCAGCACCAGACTGGCGACAGACAGCAGCATTACTTGACCGACTACACTCCAGGCCAGATAGGACATCTTGGTCCCCATCGCCTTCAGGATACCGAATTGGCTGGTCTTCTGGATCGTAATGACATAAAAGAATACAGCAAGAACTACCGCAGCAATCACGAACAGGAACACAATCATCATCAGCAGAGAATTCTGCTCGGCGGAATAACCGGGAACACTGGCGATCGCCTGCTTTTGTGTAATTACCTCTATGGACTGCTGCTGATCCGCAATCTGCGCAGCTTGATCCGCCGTTACATCCAGAGCGATAACATTGTATGGGGCATTGGCATTGCCTGAACCGCCGCCTCCCTGAACCGTTCCTTGCTTCATCGCCTGCCAGTCCAGCTGATTGATATAGACCACCGGAGTATGGCTGTAGGAGCTGTCCTTCACGAAGCCGGTAACCGTCCAGCTCATGCCTGAAGCCTGATCACGGATCGTACTGCCAATGGTAACGCCGGACTGTTCCAGCTTGGAGTCTGCAACCGCGCTGCCTTGAACCTCATTGGTGAATCCGGCGCCTTCCGTTACTTCAGGAGCCAGCATGCCCGTCATATCTATGGCAAAAAAAGTAATATCCGCCTTAACCTCCGCACCGGCAGCTGTAATTGTACTGGTCTGTACCCCCAGCGGAGTCGCGTTCGCCTCTCCGGCTACTGACCGGGCAGCCGCAAGCTCCGTATCCGTTAACTGTGAACGCCTGAAGGTATGATCCGCATCGCTCTGCACGGCGAAGTAATTGGCGGGCATATTTTTCAGCGCCGAAATATTGGCATAAGCAAGACCTCTAGCCAGGCCGGTGACGAACAGCACCAGGAACGAGACCAGCAGCATAATCACCATAATGAGACTGTAGCGTGCTTTGGAGTGCCTCATCTCCCGAATTGCCAAGAACATATAACCACTCCCTCTAATCTGTATATCCACAGTTTAGAGAGTGAAGATGAACGGAGTATGAATAAAGAATTACACTATATAGATTGAACTAAACGGTATTATGTTTTGGGAATGCCGTGACTCCAGAGAAGTTTTGGACTTACGACCGCTCCTCCAGTTCCAAAATTCCCCTCCGCCACTTTTCCTTTAACTCTAAATATTTAGATCAATCTATATCGTTAGGGTCGCAGGGCAGAGTAACAGTGAACGTAGTTCCCTCCCCTACTATGCTCGTTACCTCGATGGTTCCGCTATGCGCCTGAACGATCTTTTGGGCGATGGCCAGCCCCAGCCCGCTGCTGCCTGGCTCACGGGAGCGCGACTGGTCCACCTTGTAGAACCGGTCGAAGATCATCGGCAGCTGCTCTGCCGGAATGCCCGCCCCGTTGTCGGTCACCGTTACAATACATTGCCGGCCCTCCACATGGGCTGCGATACTGAGGGTCCCGCCCGCCGGGGTGTATTTGACCGCATTCGTCACCAGATTCATCCATACCTGATAGAGCAGATTGGAATCGCCCGTAAGCGTGATGTCTCCGGCATGCAGCCGCACCGCAAGCTCCTTCTCCGTAAGATGCCATTCCATAATCTGAATCACCTGGCGCAGCTGGGCGCGCAGATCAAAGCTTCTTTTCTGCAGGGCATGCTCGTCATAATCCAGCGAGGACAAGGTGAGCAGCTGCGTGCTGAGCATAGATAACCGCCGGCTCTCATCGCCGATAATTGACAGATACTCTTGGCGCTGGGCTTCAGGCAGGGTGCCATCCTGTAACGCATGGGCGAAGCCCTGAATAGAGGTTAGCGGCGACTCAATCTCATGCGAGACATTGGCGACAAACTCCTGTCTTGCCCGGTTCGTACGTTCCAGCTCGCGGCTCATCGTCATGAAGTGGGAAGCCAGTTGACCGATCTCGTCGCGGCGTGCGGTGTACAGCTTAATGTCGTAGCGGCCCTTGGAGATTAGGAGCGTGGCCTCGGTCAGCCGGGTGATCGGTTTCACCACATGCAATGCGCTGATCAGCACAAACCCCAGACTCAGCATAATAATAACCACGATCAGCACGCCGAAAAAGATCCGCAGCTCCCCGAACTGCACCTGAGCATCCGGACGCATGAACAAGGCATAGGTCTCCCCGTTAATATGGACCGGGACCCCAATGGAATTGCTGAGCTGGTTATCGAAGAACCCTGTCACGAACAGCTGGCCGGGGAAATTCCCCACCCCATGGTAGATCTCCCCGTCCAGCACCTTGCGCAGCGCCTCGTCCTTGAGGTCATTTTTGCGGAAAGGCAGGCCGTAGAAGCGTTCCTCTCCATCGGCATTGACCAGATACATCTTATACCCCAAAGAAGCTGTACTCAGGAGATACTCTTCCACCGCATCCGGGTGGTCCTCGATGAACTGCTGCAAACCTATAGCCATCCGGGTCAGCTTGGCGTCATTCTTCGGCTTGATTTGGGACTGGTAATAGAGGTTGGAGACCAGAAATCCCAGCACACTGCTGATCATAATCACCGAGCAGAAGATAATACTCATCCGTACATAGAGCGATCTCATGAGTTCACCATTTCCACTTTGTAGCCAATTCCCCGGACCGTGCGGATGATAAAATCATTCTGGTATTCGCTGAACCGCTGACGCAGGCGCTTGATATGCACATCCACCGTCCGCTCATCCCCTTCGTAGTCCGCTCCCCAGACCAGCTCAATCAGCTCACCACGCGTGAACAGGCGTCCCGGATATTGGGCCAGCTGGGCCAGCAGCTCGAACTCCTTCACCGGCAGCAGCAGCACCTCCGTCCCGTCACTGATCTCGTAATTCTTACGGTCGATCACCAGCGAATTCAGGCGAATCCGATCATCTGAGGCGATGGAATAACGGCGGAACAAGGCCTTGATGCGAAAGATCAGCTCCTCCGGTTCAAAAGGCTTGGTCACATAATCATCCGTCCCGTGCAGATACCCCTGCTCCTTATCACTGAGCTGCTGACGGGCCGTCAGCAGAATGACGGGAATATCATAGTTCTCCCTTATGTATGCACACAGCTCCAATCCGTCCATATGCGGCATCATCACATCCACCACCGCCAGATCGACCGTCTGCTCCTTCATGCGTGCCGCCGCTTCCAGCCCGTCTCCGGCTTCTATCGCTTGATATCCTTCTCTGGTAAGAACATGCCGCAGCAGCGTGCGGATATGAACATCGTCGTCGGCTACCAGTATCTTTTTCAACTTACATACGCTCCCTCCGGCTTGCCTGATCATGTCATCATACTATAAAAGGCAGAATGCTGTCCCTCAGCGGGGTGACCGGTCTGCCCATAAGCCGCTCCAGGTCACCGGAGGTGGAAGCCGTATCCAGCTGGCTCATAAAAGCATAGATCCAGTGCTGAATTCCCTCATCCTGACGGTGCACCACCGGCTTACCGGCAACCTCTGTCAGGACTTCGGCCAGATCTGCGAAATCCCAGGTGTGCGTAGCGGTCAATTCATAGATCCGGCTGCCTGCGCCCTCTTCGACAAGTGCAGCAGCAGCAGCCAAAGCTAGGTCCCGGCGGCCAACCGAGTTGAACTTCCATCCGCCCGGCGCCGTCACCAACTCTCCGCTGGAGAGCGCTTCCTTCAGCCCCAGCACCCCTACGAAATCAATATAAAGGGCATTGCGCAAAAAGGTATATTCCAGCCCGGACTCTATAATCGCCTGCTCCGTCATTGTGTGCACATTGCCGGGCTTACTCCGATCAGCACTCTGCTGCGGAAAAGCAAAACCCGTATAAAGCAGATGCCGGACCCCGCTTTGCTTCGCTGCATCAATCACCCGCTTATGCTGGGCGAGACGTACATCATCATCCGTATGCGAACTGGAAATCAGCAGCAGCCGGGAAATCCCGTGGAACGCTTCCTCCAGGGATTCCGGCAAGTCGTAATCCACCTTGCGGACTTCAATTCCCTGCTCCCGGAATAGAGCAGCTTGCTCCACCTTACGGACCCCGGCAACAATCTGCCCTACAGGGATGCGGCTGCGCAGATTCTCCAGAATCAGACTTCCCAATTGCCCGTTGGCTCCCGTAATCATTATTGTCGTCATAGGCGATAACATCCTTTCCTTATTGAAATCAGATTTCTTCACATCCCCGCCGGCATATTCCAGCCGCTATATATAATCTCTGTCTGCGGGCAGCCTCCCGGCAAGCGGAACATTCCAGACCCTCTATCCTCTGCTCAGCTTGTTCAGCAGCTCCAGCAGCAGGTGTAGCTCTGGCTCATCCAGCCGGTTCATTACCGCTGCAACTGCTTCCCGGTTCCCCGGCAGCTGTTCCAGCAGCAGACGCTTACCTGCTTCAGTCAGCGAAATAACTGTTTTACGGCCATCCTGTGCGTGAGCCGCCCGTGTAATATAGCCGTCCTTCTCCAGCGGAGTCAGCAGCAGGCTGATATTGGCTTTGGTTACCGCGATTCGCTCAGCAAGCAGCGAAGGCAGGATCGACCCTCCATCCTTCGCAATCTCAACCAGTACGCGGATTCTTGCCCCGTTCAGCCCCTGTGCCTGCCAGTATTTCTCGGAGACGGCCACAGTGCTGGCAGTCGCTCCCACCAAGGCGAAGAAAACCTCATTTTCAAGCGGCAGCTCAAGCACATAACTTTGTAAATCATCCATTGGCAGTAGTCAACTCCATTTAGTTAATAGCTTAACTATTTCTATAGATAGATTAGCTGATTCCGTCAGGATTGTCAAAGGAAACGAATCCACTCCCCCGTTGCCAAATAAAAACCCCCTATCCTTCCTAAGGAAGGCAGAGGGTACGATACAGCCACATGCAGAATTACATTAGATTAAAACAGGCTTAGCCGCAGCTGACACCTTGTCTTCACCATAGCTCATGCTGCCATCCAGCACAAGTTCCAGCTTAATCAGCTCCGAGCGGCTGGCCAGCCGGATCGGCGGTCCCCAGGTTCCGTAGCCCGACGAGACGATGACATGCAGCTTGTTTTTGAGCAGATAGCCCCAATCCAGTTCGAACAGGCGCCGGGTAATCCAGTGATTCGGTGCAATCTGCCCCCGGTGGGTATGTCCTGACAGCAGCACATCTACTCCAGCCTGTGAAGCGATCCCGAAGCCTGTCGGCTGATGATCCATCATTAGAATCGGCTTGCTGCTGTCAAGACCCTCCAGCAGAGCCTCCACGCTGAGCCGTCCACCGGCCTCCATAGCTTCAGCCGTCTTGTCTTTGCGCCCGACCACGTAAACTCCTGAAGTCTCCACCACTTCATCCTGTAACACCTGAATCCCAACACTCCGCATAACCTGCGTATACTGCGCAATCGATCCGCCATAGTATTCGTGATTCCCCAGCACAGCGTAGACCCCATAACGTGCCTTCAGCTGCTTCAGCTGCTGCTCCATCCCATTGCGGAGAAAAGGCTCAATGCTGTCATCCAGCACATCCCCAGCCAGCAGAATGATATCCGGGTTCATCGCGTTCATCTCCCTGACCATTCTGCGCAGATGGCGGTTGCCGACAATGTTGCCCAGATGCAGGTCGGAGGCTACAGCTACCGTCAGCGGAACGCTGGTTCCGATGGATTTGTCCACCTTAAGCCGGTGGGTCCGCACCACAGTACTCCAGGCATTGCGTGATCCCCAGATCAGGAAGATTGCGAGCAATACCAGCAATGTAGTCCCTGCTTCCGTTACGAATGCGGAGAGATTCGCGCCTGCGAGCGCCAGCACACCATAGAGCAGATCGGTCAGCGGCAGCATGATCACGGCGAACTCCATACAGGCCAGATAATAAGAGCCGATCACTTTGAACAACCTGCCTACCGGTCTCAGCGCCTGCGGCAGCGGCACCCGGCCAATCATGTAAGAGAAGGAAATGACAAGAAAGATAGTCCAGTACGCAGCAGTATTCATCCCCGGCAGCCATGCCTGGAGCAATACGGACAGATGCCATCCAATGTAGACATTCACCAGTCCAAGCACCAGCACCATCACCGCAGCCCCGGCCAGCATCCGCATGTTTTTCACTTCATTCCACTCCCTTAAAGTAAGTTTCTATCCTATCTACTTCAAATCATAACACAAAGTATTCACCAGGTATAAACTGTGCACTCAACCTGTGATAAACCTGAGTTCCCCTTGGACAAAAAAAGAAAGACAGCCCTGCGGCTGCCGTCCATGGAATGCTTAAATTAGTGATACGTAGTTAGTAGTGTGTAACTGTGTGCAACCAGCTGAATTAGACCCTTCGCTTTTGCTTATTGTCTCAGTCCCTTAATGTCTTCAACCGATAAGCCGGTGGCTTCGGAAATGGTTTGCAGGTCTATGCCGCGATCCAGAAGCCTGATAGCTATTTCTCTGCTTGACTCCGCTCTACCCTTTTCTTCAGCACTTTCAATACGGGAATGCTCATCGCTCAGCGCCTTCATCCGGGCATCATAAGCCATTCGCGCTGCGGCGTCCTGGCTCAGAAGCTCTAGCGTGTCCATCGCTTTTTTCAGCATAGGTTCTCTCTCTACTAACGCTTCTACCATTCTCCGTCTCGTCTCGCCCAGCCGTTCCCCTGCTCCGTCCGGGTGCAGCGGTTCTCCCCACAGTAGCCCGTCCCCCTCATACCGGGGAAGCACATGCATATGATAGTGGGTCAGATCGTTGAATTTACCGCCGTCGGCAATGATTCTGATCCCGTCCGGCTGGTACAAATATTTGAGCAGCGCAGAGAGCTTCTGTGAAGCCTCCATGACAGTATGTGCAGTCTTCGCATCCATCTCATCGACGTCCCAATAGTGCTTTTTCGGCAGAATCAGGGTATGGCCTTCATTGAAGGGATCGATATCGAGTACACAGGTGATATATTCATTCTCATAGACGATATTCAGGTCAGGCTCAAGCCCGTTCGCAATTCTGCACCCCAGGCAATCCATGATGATCCTCCCCCCTTAACAAACTGGATACTATGATACTATCAACAGGCAATAGGATTTATGGAAGTATTTCGGTACCTCTTATAGAAATGTGATCGGTTTTTCGATTACATTTGGCCTACGCGGAGTGCCAAGTCCAATTGTAATCGGTTTTTCGATTACATTCGGCTTACGTAGAGCTTACAGTCCAATTGTAATCGGTTTTTCGATTACATTCGGCCTACGTAGAGCTTACAGTCCAATTGTGATCGGTTTTTCGATTACATTTGGCTTACGTAGAGCACCCAGTCCAATTGTGATCGGTTTTTCGATTACATTTGGCCTACGCGGCGCATCCGCTCCAAGCAGCTAATATAAAAAAAGAAATGCCTTACAGCATCTCCTTGTTCCCGATCATTCAGTTAGACCGCCCGGTTGCCCTTGGCCGCGATGCATTCACCGATTAGCTTGTCGCATTTGTGAATATGATTGATCAGCCAGTCTGTCAGCGTCCGGTTCAGCTTGATTGTGGATAATACGGATACGCCCTTGGTCTTGATCGTCTCCTCCAGTTCCAGCACCGTCTGCACGAACTCAGCGTGCGTCTTCTGGTGTTCCGACAGCTCCGGGAAGCTGATATCCTTCATCAGCTGCTCTTCACTGCCGAAATGCTCCACGGTATAGTCCTTGAGGAACTTCAGCGTTTCTTCGATTTTTTCTTTGCCCTGCTGGTTGCTGCAGGCTTCAAAAAAATCATTCAGCTTCACCAGCAGCTGTCTGTGCTGACAATCAATCTTTTCTACTCCGATATCATACGAATCCTTCCAGCTAATCATAGGCTCACCCTGTCCTTTGCCATAAATCAAATAGTCAAAATATAACTAATTGTCTGCTTTTCCCTATGAAAGTTCTATTAAGAACATCACAAGGCCAAGGCGGCGTTGCCGGACAGAAGGGCGTTCTCAAAATAAATTCCATTCCCGGTTATACCGGTACAGCTTCGAGGGACGGTGTCCGGCATCCCGGGTGCTCTGATCCGTCTCAATGACCCGCTCTGCGATTTTGCGGCGGAAGGCGGCGGCGAGCAGCTCTTTGCCGAGGATAATCTCATACACGCGCTGCAGCTCGGACAAGGTGAACAACGGCGGCATGAGATTGAAGATAATATCGGTATATTCCGCCTTGCCGCGCAGACGTTCGATGGCATACTGCACCATGAGCAGATGGTCAAAAGAAAACCCCGTGCTGCGCACGATCTCACGGCTGACCTGCCGGACATGCCCTTGAATCGTCTCGGTAAGCTTGACCACCCCGCTTAGCTTCTCCTGCTCACTCTCCAGTATAATCTCCACCAGTGTCTCCTGGCGGACGTCCTGCTCCAGCACCTCGCGGCGGGTCTCCAGAATGTGGTACGAAACGTCGAACCAGGCAGCTGCGGCTGCATCATCCCCTGCCTGTACGTCCAGAGCCTTGCGGTCCACGAGCGCCATGTAGGAGCAGCTGATTACCCGCATCCGCGGATCACGGTCCACATCGCCCCAGGTATACAGCTGCTCCATGTAGATATTATCGATATTAGTCTCGCTGTACAGCTCCCGGCGGGCAGCTTCTTCTACGCTCTCACTGATCCCCACGAACCCTCCCGGCAAGGCCCATTGTCCCAGAAAAGGATGCTCCCCGCGCTGAATCAGCAAGAGCTGCAAGGACTTATCCGCCAGCTTGCGGTAGTTATTCTGCTCCTGCTCCATCACGGTGAAAATCAGCATATCGACGGTGACAGACGGACGTTCGTAGCTGCCCGCATTATAATTCTGCAGGAATTGCTCCTCGCTTAAGCCGTTAGAACCTTTGACCGGTTGATTTGGCATGGATATTCTCCTTGTCTTGAATCGGTGAATAGATTCGTTTGTTAATAACATATTGATATTATATACATGTTAATGGAATGCAGGCAAGTCCGGTCCAGGGCGAAGAACGTTTTTCCCCAATCTATATAAGACGTACTCAAGGTTTGAACTCGAAGCTTGGTCGTCGCTGCGGTGAACATTTGGACTTCCGGCCGCTGTTGTCCCCAGGTTTCTTGATTTAAACCACTATTCGTGGTAGAAATCCGGTGACAAAGGCGATCGCTATCGCTCCTACAGTTCCAAATTTCCCCTCCGCTTCTTTTTGCTTTTCGTTAATTTCTTTAGTGCGCCTTATCTAACACAAAAAATCGCCCCACCCGAAAGCAAGGCAATTCATGTAACCTATTCTTGTTGTACACCTGTTGATCACATCGGTTCGATATGGACAAGTACGGTAGAGACCTGATGACGGTCCTTAAGCTGATCTTCGATCTCCTCCGTAATATCGTGACTCTGCACCACATTCAGATTGGAATCCACCAGCACTGTGGTATCCACCAATACATTATTGCCATGAATACGGGCCTTGATATCCTTAATCGACTCCACGCCATCAATCTCCGCGACCGTCTGCTTCATCAGCTCAAGCTTACCGGCATCGAAGCCGTCGGTGAGGTCATGTGTAGCTTTGCGGAAAATATCCCAGGCCGTCTTGCAGATCAGCAATCCGACAATCGTGGCTGTGAGCGGATCTAACCAGGGAATGCCGAACTGTGAGCCGATAATCCCGACGAAGGCACCCATGCTGACCAGTGCATCCGAACGGTTATCCTGCGCCACTGCATGCATAGCATTGCTGTTCAGGTTACGGGCAAGCCTGATGTTGTAACGGTAGACTGCGATCATAACCACAGCACAGCCAGCTGCCGTCCACGCGGCAATCAGATCAGGGGTCTCCAGCGCAGGCTGAATGAATTTGTTCACACCCTGATAGAGCACTTGAAAGCCTACAGCAATCATGATAAAAGAGGCGACCAGTGCGGCAACTGTCTCTGCTCTGAAATGACCATAGCCATGGTTCGAATCCGGGGGTCTGCGGGAAATCCGAAGTCCGGTCAGAATGGCCAGGGAAGCAATAATGTCGGTGCTGTTATTCAGCCCGTCAGCCAGGAGTGCCTGAGAGCCTGACACCGTTCCTATGAATAATTTGACGGCAGATAAGAGTATGTAT
The DNA here is from genome assembly GCF_038005345.1 of Paenibacillus sp. FSL H8-0122. Lineage (NCBI taxonomy): Bacteria > Bacillati > Bacillota > Bacilli > Caryophanales > Paenibacillaceae > Paenibacillus > Paenibacillus sp. FSL H8-0122. The sequence goes on from NZ_JBBOTB010000001.1 coordinate 3,116,597, forward strand.
GCTAAAAGACTTAGCCATGCTCCTTTTTCACTTTGTTTGATATCGCTGTAATTTTCCAAGAAAAAGGACCTCCAAAGATTAGTATTGTTCCATACTACACGCTGACTTACGGGTGGGTCTAGAGAAACAGTGTTGCCGGACAGCGTAAGAGTTAACCCCGCTAAATAGAGTTGGCAACCCGGAAGTAAGTTGCGGCTCCCTACATTCTTTGCCCTTGTTCAACATTGCAGCCTATCTGCTGCTGACAGGCCGTGTAACTTTTCTCGCAAAACGTAGTCTAAGTATATGGAGACCCAAGGTCGGCGCACACAAACAAGCGGCTTCCCCTCTTCAGGAGAATGCCGCTAAGCTTGCGTATGATTGGTTACTCTAGCTGTCCTCTATTCCGCTGGCGGTGTAAATGAACGTCCTGCAAATTCTGCATCCAGCATATAGAAGGCATTGCTGTCGGTTTCGATCCGTTTGAGCTTGGCGATAATGTTGCTGAAGAGTGCCTCTTCTTCCACCTGCTCGTCAATGAACCATTTCAGGAAATAGATGGTCGCATGCTCCCGTTCATCCAGGGCCAAATCCGCCAGATGATAGAATTTCTTCGTATTCTGCTGCTCATGGGCGAAGGCATGCTCGAACGCATCCAGCATGGAGCTATACTCATTGTTCGGTTCAGGCATCGCCGCAAGGGTGGCCCGGTAGTCCCGGTCATTCAGGAATTTGTAGATCTTCATCGCATGGAACCGTTCTTCTTCAGCCTGCACCAGAAAGAAATTGGCGAATCCGTCCAGGCTCTCACCGGAACAATACGCAGCCATCGCAAGATAGACATGAGCAGAATAGAATTCGAAATTCATTTGTTCATTAAGCGTGTTCATTAATTGCTCTTTCATTGACAGGTCACCTCATCCTATAGTATTGATTATGCTTGAAGCAGATCATATGTAATGTCTTGTTCATTCTATCATCCCTATCCGCCAAACCGCAATCGAAAGGAAGATTCCCCCTATGAAATGGTTCAGCCGTCAAAAAATAAACAATACTCCACCCCGCCGCGCTCTCCTCCTGCTTGCCGCCTCCGCCTGCCTGCTGCTGGCAAGCGGCTGTGAGGGGAATGGGAATGCCGCACAACAGGCAAACGAAGGCTCTCCTCCGGCAGCGGTGTCAGCCTCTCCGGCTGCCGCACAGACGCCAGTGCCTGTGGCAACCGAAGCCCCAGTGACACCGTCATCAGAGGCTTCAGCCACTCCTGACCCGGTCTCCCGGAAGCTCGCCGGAATGACTCTGGAGGAGAAGATCGGGCAGATGCTGCTGGTCGGCATCCAAGGCAAGGCGGCAGGAGCTGAAGCACGCAAGATGATTGCCGAAGATAAGGTCGGCGGAATCATTCTGTATTCTAATAATGTCGGCAGCCTCAAGGAGCTGGTGCAGCTGACCAACGCCCTGAAGCAGAGCAATGCAGGGAATCCCGCACCGCTGTTCATGAGTGTCGATCAGGAAGGCGGCAAGGTTAGCCGTCTGCCTGATGACTACGCCACCTTCCCATCGAATGCTGCTGTCGGCAGCGGAGATGATGCCGCTGCTGCCGGAACAATGGGCGAACTGCTTGCCCGGGCGGTGAAATCCTCCGGCTTCAATATGGACTTCGCGCCGGTGCTGGACATCAACAGCAACCCGGATAATCCGGTGATTGGTAACCGTTCCTTCGGCAGCAGCGCAGAGCTGGTCACCCGGCTCGGTATTGCCGAGATGCAGGGGCTCGAGCGTGAAGGCGTCATTCCCGTGGTCAAGCATTATCCGGGCCATGGCGATACCTCAGTAGACTCACATCTGGAGCTGCCGGTCATCAACAAGACAGAGGCCCAACTGGCAGAACTGGAATGGCTCCCATTCCAGGCAGCGATCCGGGAGAAGGCCGATGCTGTAATGGTGGCCCATATTCTATATCCGAAGCTCGACCCGGACAAGCCCGCCTCCCTGTCCCAAGTGATTATCGGCCAGCAGCTCCGCGGATTGATGGGATACGAAGGGGTAGTCATTACGGATGACATGACCATGGGCGCAATCATTAAGAATTATAGCCTTCCAGCTGCGGCAGTAGAATCCGTCTTGGCCGGGAGCGATATCCTGCTGGTCGCCCATGAATACAAGAACGAACAAGCCGTACGCGCCGCATTGCTGGACAGCGTCAAGAACGGCAGCATCTCCGAAGCACGGATTGACGAGAGTGTCTACCGTATTCTGGCATTGAAAGCCAAGTATCAATTAACGGACGAAGCAATGCCCTTGCCTGATCTTACTGGCCTGAACAGCGACATCCAGACTTGGCGTAAACCGTTTATGCAGAAGAAATAATGGTCCAATCGTTCAGCAACAAGTGGACAAAATCCAACTGCCGCCCCACACACAGGCTACAATCCGCAGAAAAGCCCCAAATCCGGTTATGACCCGGGTCTGGGGCTTTCAAATGCTGTCAACTATTGCTATCTATTGCAGAACTACGGTGTCTCCTGCCTTAAGTCCCGAGAGCACCTCTGTTTTATCGGTCGTCTCCATTCCAGTCTTGATCTCCTTGCGTTCGTATTGGCCGTTTCCTTTGTCCACCATTACGAAGGCCAGATCTCCTTCACGGATGACGGCGATATTGGATACAACTACCGCCTTCTCTTTGCGCGAGGTCTCGACATCTCCGCTCAGGCTAAGGCCGCCCATCAAATGCTCGTCCGGCTGCATGGAGATCACCACCTCGAATTGCGGAAGCTGGCCGGCTGTGTTCTGTCCGGTGGTCGTCGTGGCGAACTTGGCCACTCCGGTTACCTCTCCGTCCAGGACCAGATCTTTTACGGCGGTCATCTTCACCTTCACCTTCATGCCCTTTTTGATGCGGAAGATATCCTGCTCCCCGACCTGTGCTATGAATTCTACTTTGTTTGTGTCCACAATCTTACCGATGTACTGATTGTCGGTGACGGTCTGCGGCCGTTCCGTACTACTGTCGAAGAGGAAGATGCCGTTCTCCGGAGCATGGTATACCGCAGTGTTCAGCTTCGCCTTCTTCTCCGTAAGCTCTTTGGCTTGAATCTCGGCATTCACCTGGTTCAGCTCATCGCTCAGACGGGCGGTTTCCTGGGCAGCCAGGGCCTTCAGCCGTTCCGCTTCTGTACCGGCCGGGGCCGAGGAATCATCCTCCTGCTGCGCGACAAAAGCATTCAGCTCCCCTTCCAGCTTCGCCTTGCGGGCGGCTGCCTCAGCCGTGGCAATCTCATTACGGAGTGTGCTCTGATCCAGGGTGAAGAGCACCTGGCCCTTCTTCACCTGGGCCCCGTTCTCCACCTTCCAGGCCGTAACCTTGGAGGCAAAGGGGGCATAGACCAGCGTCTCCTTCTGGTATTGCGATCTGCCTTTGATCTGTACGGAGCTGGTTAACGTCTCTTCCGTTACCGGGAAGCTGATCACCTGCATCGGTTCAGGCGGGAGATCAGCGGTCTCATCTGCCTTGAAGAATTTGGTATATCCGAAATAACCGGCAGTTCCGATGATACCTAAGATTATGATCCATTTCAGGCTCTTCTTTAGAGTCCTCTTCATCGTTTCGGCTTCCTTTCTAGCTTAGGGTTAGTCTCGTTTAATAGCGGTTAATGCATCGGTTCTGGAGGCACTGATCGCCGGATATATCCCCGACAGTACACCCGTCATAATGGCAAAGGAGATGCCGACTGGCAGATTCATCGCCGGAATGAAGAAATTCATCCCGTCCCCTGCACTGCCTACCAGCTTGTTGAGCCCCATCACAATGAGATAGGAGAATGCAACACCCAGCATGCCCCCGAGCAGCCCCAGAAGCGCAGCTTCGGTAATGAACATGTTACGGATCTGCCCCATGTTAGCCCCCAGGACCTTCATAATCCCGATCTGGCGACGCCGCTGATGGGTGGACATGGTCATGGCCACTATGATGGAGATGGAAGCGATGATCAGGATGAATACCCCGATGCCGAGAGCCGCCATTTTGATCATATCGAATTGCTCCTTCAGCATCTCCTGCTGGAACAGATTGTCTTGAGCGTTCAGGGACAGCTTCTGAATCATCTGCTCCACCGGCTTGATGTTCGCCACATCGTCCACCTTGACTGTAATCGAGTTGTAGCTGCCCTCCGGCGGGAGAGTTAGCACACTGGTGGTGGAATTATCGAACGCAAGCTCCTTGGAGAGCTGCTGTGCGGTCTCGGGAGACACATACATAATCTTCTCATAGGATGACCGCATTTCATCCATCCCCTTGGGAAGCGCCAGAATTCCGGAGATCTGCAGGGGTGAGCTAAGCTTGAACACCGGGGATGTAGAGCTGTAGTCCTGCGCCTGAATCTGAACCTGCTTGCGGTACAATTCAGTTGGCACAGTGGCCATTTTGTCATATTGCTGGTACAGCTCCTGGTTGAACGGATCCGCACTCATCTGATCGAACAGCTTCTGCCGGGTCTCCAGGTCAATCAGGCCCAGTGTAGCCCCGTGATTGAGCACAATGGATCCGAGCTGGCCATTCGCCCCTCCCTGCTTGAACTTGTGGTCGTACGCCGTCAGCTTCTGTAAATCGGCGACAACGACCTGAACATCGGAGATCTTGTTGTCTATGGTTACCATCTGCAGATATCCTGCTTGATGAAAAGGTGAAGCCGCCTTCACATGATTCAGCCCCTGGATGATCTTCAGCTTCTGATCGGTCAGCTTGCCGGGGTCGAGGTTCTCATTCACCTCACCCGATCCGCCGCCCCCGCCTCCGTTCTTCCCGTTCGTTGGAAGTCCTCCGCCGGGCGAGACTGTAATCTCATCCATTTTGAAGTTGGCATTAACTTGTTCCGTTACATAGACCTGTGCAGATTGGCCTACGCTCAAAGCCACGATAATTGCTGCGCAGCCGATGGATATCCCGGTCATACATAGACCTGTAACCACCTTACGCCGTTTGACCTGTTCCCAGGCCATCCGTGAAATGTCTCTGATCTTCACGGCTTCCCTCCCTCTGCAGGATCAGCTTCCTCAGCGGTCTGGTGTTCAGGTTCCTCAGCCGGCGGATCTTCATCCGCTCCTGCTGTCTGCGGTACTGGCTCTACAGCTTCCTGTTCAGCTCCTGCAGCTAATTGTTCTTCAACCTCTACCATGGTCTGCGGTTCAGCTTCCTCAGCGATTTGCTCTTCAACCTCTACTTCTGTCTGCGTCTCAAGCTGCGGTTCTATTTGCGGTGCTGTATCTGCTTGCGGTTTTGTCTGCGATTCAGTGACCAGGAAGCCGTCCTTAAGCGTGAAAATCCGCTGCATTTGTTCAGCCACCTTGTATTCATGAGTAACGACAATAAAAGTCGTCTTCATCGTCCGGTTCAGGTTCAGCAGAATGCTGATAATCTCCTCCTCGGTCTTGGAATCCAGATTCCCCGTCGGTTCATCGGCGAAGATGACCGACGGCTCTGTGATCAGCGACCGGGCGATACTGACCCGCTGCTGCTGGCCTCCGGAGAGCTGCGAGGGGAAGAGATCCGCCTTGTCGGGGATTCCCACCTGCTCCAGCAGCGCCAGCGCCTTGGCCTTGCGGGCCCTGGGAGAGACTGACTGGAAGACCAGCGGCAGCTCCACGTTCTCGCGGACCGTCAGGCTGGTAATCAGCTCATATGCCTGAAAGATAAATCCGATATTCTTGCGGCGGAACTCGGCCAGCTTATTCTCGCCCATCTTCACAATGTCCTGATCAGCAATGTAGATATGACCTTCCGTGGGCTTCATCAAGCCGGCCATCAGGTTGAGAAGCGTGGACTTCCCGGAACCTGAACTGCCCAGCAGGGCAACCATTTCTCCTTTTTTGACGGCAAAATTGATTTTATGAAGAACGGAGGTCCATTCATTACCGCTTTTGTACGAATGCGTAATATCTTCAACACGCAACATGGAAGCTGCTCCTTTTTTTAAATATAAGAATGGTTTAGTTGAGCGGATGAAGATTATTCCTCTGTCTTGTTCGGAACCACATTAGTGACCCCAAAGGCTTGGCTGCCCAGCATTAGCCGTTCGCCCTGGAACTCATCATAGAAGGTTAACTTATAAGCGCCGCCGTCCATCGTCTTATACACAGGTCTGCTGAGGGAGAAGGAATACTGGTTGTTCGTCCCTTCAATCAGGTCTGTGCCCAGTGTAAGGACCTTCTCGGTAGCGATGCCGAACGGATCGGTAATCTGCAGAATCAGCTTATGCTCAAGAACGCCTGCATCATATAGATTATCCTTCCTCAGGCTGTAGTTCATAGTAATGTCCAGGGTATCCGAAGACTTCATCCGCTTGCCTTCAGAGGTGATAACAGAAATTGTATAAGGATATAATGCCGTTGATTCCAGCGTATTCTTCGGTACGTTAGCCTGCGGATTCAGCTGAAGTGCTGCCACATTGACGAATCCGGTGGCTTCCTCCTTGGCCTCGATCAGCTTACCCTCTTTGATACCGGAACCGAGGTAGAGTGAGACATCCGCGAGGTCCGTAGCCTTAGGCACCTTGGCCCACAGGACCACGAGCTGCTTGGCACCCGGAGACGCGCTGTTCTCCGACTGGCTGGTGCCCGCTTCGAAATACTGGCCGTCCTTGGTCTTATAGTAAGCCTGGAGACGGGCCATTTTGCTCTGTCTTTTCTCCTCACTGCTCAGATAGAGCTCTGTGTACACCAGATTGTGACTCTCCCCTTGATAGATCGTTGTCCGGTTCTCCTGTACACTGGCGGTTTTGCCTTTGCCGCTAATGGTGTAGCTCTTGCCCTTCTCGATGGTCGGAATACTGTTAATCGAGTTGTTGACGCTGACATCCAGGAACGGAACGGTCTCTGAATTCTGTGTGCCGTTCAGGGCAATCCGCATATTCTGAAACTCTGAGGTATAGGCGATTTTGCCGAGTACATACAGATCCGCCGACTTCCCTGGCGCAAGGACAGAAGAATCCTTATTGTCCATATACAGCTCTGTAGTCACGGGCAGGTTTTCTTTATCCAGCTTAATGGTTCCCTTCAGCTCAGGCAGCGTAAGAGACACGTTCTGGGTATTGGTGATTCTCAGTCTGGCAGCTACGATATCATCATCTCTCCAAGGATAACGCTGCAGAGACTCTATACTGTACGAGAACGAACCGTATGAATTCGTGGTCATATACTCCTGGCCGGTCGTTACCTCCGTACGCAGGGCATAAGGAATGACGAAATAGGCTACCGGGAAAACCATTTTGGCAGTCGGTGTTGCAGGAGGCGAAGTGGACGGCGTTCCGGTATTCCCGGTATTTCCGGTTGTCTCGCCGGTTCCGCTCGGTTCAGGCATACTTGAGCTCTCTGCGCCTACGGATTCGATCATCATAAGCTGCAATCCGGATTGATCGACTTCAAGCGGTACGCGAACCGTAAGCGGTACAATTTTGGTCTCTAGCGGCTTGAGGGTTACTCCGCTTACACCTTTGGCATTCACCGGAAAAACCTTGCCCTTCACCGATTTGACCGCCAGGTCGTAGCTTGGCAGGGTTACCGCCTTGTTGCCGGTATTCTTAAGCTGCATCTGGAACGTCCATACCGCATCTGCATCCTGTGCGTACACATTGGCATTGCGGAGCAGCGTGTCTACCGTGTTGTTATTGACTACAATCTTTTTGACTACCCCGCTGCCCACTACCAGATTAGGCGAGCTTGCTGCGGGCAGCTTATAAGAAGATTTAGCCAGCTCCAGCTTCGTGGTCTCGTCCCTCTGCGTGAATTGCAGCTTCATATTATCTGTTTTGAGATAGGCCGGGATTTCCGTAATATAATAAATGCTCCGTTTCTCCTGCGGCTGAATCTTGTAATCCGCCTGGGTACCGCTCAGCGCCAGCTCGAAGGAGGTGCCGCTCGCAGATACCAGATACGCCGAATAGCCCGGATCACTGAGGACTTTATTGCCCTTGTTGGTCAGACTGACCCCTACTTTGGCATAGACCTTGCCGCTGTATTTGTAGAGCTGGAGGGAGTCTGCACTGGCCGCGACGGGAATGTCGTTCATGACTGTACTTAGGCTTGTTCCAACTGCAGCCGTAGTTGAATAATTAGCGGGCACTCCAAAAGATCCCGTCTGCTTCAGATACCCCTTCGTCTTGGCATCCCAGACCAGCATCGAGATTTTGATCCCCTGCAAGGAGGAGGTTTGTCCCACATTTACATAATAGGTCACGCTAAGGCTTTCTTTGGCGCCGACCTTCTTCTTCAGGGCGTCCGCACCTAAGGGATTACCCGGAAGCACTGATCCTCCCGGAGTGACCACACGTGAGAAATAATGCATCAGACTCGCGCTTGAATTGCCGGAATTCGTATATTTAAGTGTGTATGACAATATGTTTCCGCTGGACTGGCTCCATATGTTGATATTCTCCAGTACTGCGGTCACTCCGGCACCCATGGGAACGGAATTGAACTTGAATGCCGCCGGAGCGGATACTGCGGGGGCCTTCGCCGCCGGGGCTGCATGTGCAGCAGGCGCAGTGATACTGCCAGCCACCTGGCCGGCAACGAGTGAACTCACCAGCAATGCAGCATATGTAACTCTATACTTTCTCATTTATTTCCCTCCAGATGTATTTACTAGCAATAGTATAGTTGCTTGGCGCGTGGAATTTGTATCCACTTTGTAACCCTTTGTATCCATTTGTAACTTTCTGTCACCTAACCAAGGCTATCGCGGCGTGAACTCTGCCATAAATGTAACAAACTTTCTTAATACTTGGTCCTAAAAAGGCTTGATTCTATGAGTTGAAGGAACGTCTGTATTGGTTCGGCGGCATCCCTTCCAGCTGTCTGAACACCTTGATGAAATAGCTGGATTGTTGAAAGCCGCTCTGCAGCGCAATTTGCGCAACGGACAGCTTGGTGGAAGCCAGCAGCAGCTTCGCCCGGGCCATCCGGCAATCGCTCAAATACCGGTTCGGCGTCTTGCCCATAATGCTGCGGAACAGGCGGAGAAAATGGTAGCTGCTATAACCGGCAAGTCTGGCCATAGACTCCAGCGTCCAGGGCCGCTCACACTCACTATAGATCCTGTCGGCGGTAAGCCGGATGGAATGCCGGATCTCCAGCGGAACGGAGCCGTGGAGCGGCTCGGAGTTCTGCATCAGCGTAACCAGAATCTCATAGAGCAGTGTGGAGAGGCGCGGTTCACTCCGGGTCTCATAGCCTGCACTGAGCCGGTACATTTCCTCGAAGAGCGCTTCATAACCGGTGCCGGGATCGAAGGTGAAGAAGTAGCCGCGTGACTGATCCGCCTCCTCCAGCATAGGCAGAGGCATCGCCGTGGCGAAGTGCATCCAGCGCACATCCCAGGCGGCGCCGGGATCAGAACCATACTGCTGATAAGCCCCTCTGGGAAAAAGAAAGCCGCTGCCCCGCCTCATGGATATCCGCTCCCCTCCCTGAAATACATACCCTTCTCCCCCGAAAACCATGTGGAGATTATAGCTGTTCAGGAACCCCTCGCTTCTGCGCTCTGCATGCTCCGGGAAGTCGCTGTAATGCCCCAGCATCTCCGGATAACATACATAGTGGGCATAAGCAGGCTGCGGCAGAACCCAGTGTTTTCTCATGTGAATCTCCTCCTGCCCTGCGTTGAATCAAGCACGCAATATAATGATATAATAGCAATATTCTGTTATATAAGTGGATACACTGCTGATAATACAATAGATTGGTAGCTAAATTAAAGCATATTTTTACACTTGGAGGTTAAGATGAAGAAACCTGTTGCAGCAGAACGATTTGAACTGGGCGTCTGCTATTATCCCGAGCACTGGCCTGAATCCATGTGGGCTGACGATTACCGGCGTATGGTTGAAACCGGATTCACCATTGTTCGTCTGGCTGAGTTCGCCTGGTCCATTTTTGAACCGGAGGAAGGCGTGTTTCAATACGATCTGTTTGACCGTGCGGTCGACATGGCACACAGCTACGGGCTGAAGGTTATTCTGGGAACGCCTACGGCTACTCCGCCTGCCTGGCTTACAGAGAAGTATCCTGAGGCCTTGAATGTTACTTATGAAGGTGTGACGCTACAGCACGGCATGCGCCGCCATTACAACTACAGCAGTCCCAAATACCGTGAGCTCTGTGCCCGGATTGTAACGAAGCTTGCTGAACATTACGGCAATCATCCCGGCGTCGTGGGCTGGCAGATTGACAACGAGCTGAACTGTGAGATCAATGTATTCTACTCGGAGAGCGATCATCAGGCCTTCCGCCTCTGGCTGCAGGAGAAGTACGCCACCTTGGACAAGCTTAATCAGGCTTGGGGCACGGTGTTCTGGAATCAGACCTATACGAGCTGGTCACAGGTCTGCCTCACCCGGCCTACTCCTTCACCGAATCAGCCGAATCCGCACCAGGCTCTGGATGAGAAGCGCTTCATCTCTGATAACACCATCCATTTCGCCAAAATCCAGGCAGATATCCTCCGGGAATTGGCCCCTAACCAGTGGGTTACCACGAACGGGCTGTTCGGACATCTGGACAGCCATGAGCTGAATGACGAGCTGCTGGATTTCTTCAGCTATGACTCGTATCCGCAGTTCTCCACCATCGGTTTCGATCCGTCTGAGGTGAACCCGATGCTTGACCGCGGCTGGGGACTGTCCCTGTCGGCAGTACGTTCGGTCAGCAGCAATTTCTGTGTCATGGAGCAGCAATCCGGTCCGGGGGGATGGGTCAACCGGCTGGACATGCCTTCACCGAAGCCGGGACAGATGCGGCTGTGGACCTACCAGTCGGTCGCCCACGGCGCTGACATGCTGCTCTATTTCCGCTGGCGGACCGCCACCATGGGCAATGAGATCTATTGGCACGGCTTGAACGACTACCATAACCAGCCTAACCGGCGGGTAAGAGAAGCGGAGCAGATCGGCCGCGAGCTGGCAAGCATCGGGCAGCAGTTCATCGGCAGCCGGACTCAGGCGAACGTTGCTATCGTGCGTGATTATGACAATGAGTGGGACGGGGAATATGATGTCTGGCATGGCCCGTTCATGTGGCAGAGCAACAAGGAATGGTTCAAGGCTCTGCAGCGGAAGCATATTCCGAATGACGTTCTGTACCTGCGCAGCCATACAACCCTTGCAGAGCTTGCCCGTTATGAAGTGCTGGTCTACCCGCATCCGGCGATTATGACCGATGATACGGCGGCCCTGCTGGACCAGTATGTGCAGCAAGGCGGGAAGCTGGTCTTCGGCTGCCGCACAGGCTACAAGGATATTACCGGACAATGCTACATGCGGCCTTTTCCCGGAGCGGCACAGGAGATGTGCGGGGTAACGGTTGAAGAATTCACGCTGGTCAAAGGAACACGCAAGCCTACCTCCATCCGCTGGAACCATGATCCTGAGGCGCTGACCGGTGCAGATGCCTTCAATGACATCCTGCATGTGGAAGAGGACAGTGTGGAGGTCATGGCAACCTATGCGACCGACTACTATGCCGGCAAACCGGCGGTAACCCGCAACACCCGGGGCCAAGGCGAAGTATGGTATTACGGCGCCGTGTTCAATGAACCTGCTGTGCTGCAGATGCTTGGCGGTCTGGGTCTGGTCTCGCCAGCCGCCGATTGGGCGGAGCTGCCGCCAGAGGTTGAACTTCAGATTCGTGCCACGGGGGAAGACGCCTCTTCCGGTGTCGCCTTCCTGCTCAACTACAGCGAAGAACCGGCACAGATTGTGCTTAAGACAGCCAAGACGGATCTCTTAAGCGGCCAGACCCTGTCGGGGAGCTATACGATGGAAGGGTTCGGCGTACTGGTCTTGAAATAACCATGAATCCAAAAGGGTTCCGCTGCCGCAGATCGCTCTGCGGACGGCGGAACCCTTTTTACAGTTACAGCTAATATTCCCTTGCAATTCGCTATGAATTATTAGATATTAATACAATGTATTTCTGTTCGTAGCGTACCATTTAGAGATAAGTGTATTCTGTGCAACTAAAAACAGTGACACGGAAGGCTTTCCTCTTCTGACTGTATTCTGTACAACTAAATCTGCCACGATGGGCGAAAATCAAGGTATAGGGGGCATTTAATTGCACGAAATACACCTAAATAGAGATTCAGCGGCATATAGGGCGATTTAGTTGTACAGATTGCAATTAAGCCTACTTATGCACTCTAATCGGGGCGCGAACTTAGGCTGATACGGCGCCCGTTGCCGACTTCTACTCTTACATTCAAGTTGCAGATTGTATTTCCTGCAATAGAAACCGCATTGCTGACCGTAAAATGAGATTCTATTGTATTTCATACCGTAGAATGTTGTGTTTTGGGTGAAAAACGGCCTTTTTTCAACATTCCATTGTACGGAATACAATAGATTCTATTTCGAAGCCTTTTTTACAGCATTCCATTGTACTAAATGCAGTTACTAGCGTTCCAGCGCCTACAGCAACCGAAGGACTGCTGCAGAAATGGGGCGCTGGCTCGTTAAGGTCTGATACCAGCCGTTATTCCATGACCCAGAAGGAGCATACCTATGAAGCCAGAATCCATTCATCAGGAGCCGCTATCCGGCGGCAGCCTGGTTACAGATAGCCCAAGTGTGCCGGAGAGCAGCGATACGTTCTGGCAAGGGGTCAAGGACTGCCTCCCCACTCTGCTCGGATACTTAAGCATCGGGTTCGCCGCAGGCGTTGTGGAGAAAACAGCGGGGCTGACCCTTGCCGAAATCGCCATGATCTCCATCATCCTGTACGCCGGTTCGGCCCAGTTCATTGCCGCTGGCATGATTGCCGCCGGGAGCAGCGCCTCCGGTATTGTCATTACGATTCTGCTGGTTAACCTGCGGCATCTGCTGTTAAGCGCAGCATTGTCGCCTTACTTCCGCCACCTGACCCCGCTGCGCAACCTGCTGATCGGCTCGCTGCTCACAGATGAGACCTTCGGCGTAGCCATTCAGAAGAGCGCCGCAAGGAAGCAGATCAGCGAGAGATGGATGCACGGCCTGAATATTACCGCTTATCTGAACTGGTTCCTGGCCAATATCGCCGGCGCTATTCTCGGTCAATGGATATCCAGTCCCGAGAAGTGGGGACTGGATTTCGCCTTGCCGGCTATGTTCATCGGGCTGCTGGTCCTGACCATTATGGGACGGCGCAAGTATAGACTGGATATCACTGTCGGCTTAGCGGCTGTTGTTGTTGCCGTACTCGTCTCTGTGCTGTGGTCGCCCAGCATGGGCGTCATAGCTGCTGCACTGGTAGCCTCAACGATTGGAGTCGTGATGGAACAATGGAAATAAGACTGGATATTGCTGTAATCATTCTCGGAGCCGCCCTCGTCACCTTCATTCCGCGTGTCCTTCCGCTGATGCTGCTGAGCCGGATCACGATCCCGGAATGGGGTATGCGCTGGCTAACCTATGTGCCGATTGCTGTCATGGCTGCACTGGTTGCCCAAGAGCTGCTCGTAACCGGCGGCAGGTTCGCAGCCCTGTCCACCAATGTTGAGCTAATCGCCGCCCTCCCCACCTTCTGGGTAGCCGTCAAGACCCGTAGCCTGCTGGCTACCGTATTGACCGGTATTGTGACACTGATGCTGCTGCGTCTGCTGTTCTGACCCTGTCCACCGGATACGCTGTACGATCACATTGAGGCTAAGGAATTAGCGCGCAGATAAGTAGTCACAGCTGCTGCTCCTTCCCAATATTCGCTGAACGTAATGATTCGGCTACAGCTTCAACTGCTCCTTAAGCGCTGCCGCCTCAGCGGCAGTAAGTTCAGGCAGCTCCTCCTCCGTATAGCGGGCCTTGTTATATAGGCCGAGCAGCCGGTCATTAACAGAGGCATCTCCGCCAGTGTGTTTGCTTGAGCGCTTCTGGCCTTGCGACCAGGCGGCTACATCGGCGGATGTCTCCTGCGGGGTCAGGTAGGGCTTCACCTCATACCCTTCCTCATGTCTGGCCCGCAGCCAGTGCCGGTAGAGCCAGCGGATACGCTCGCGGCTGCCGTCCATCACCTCCCAGCGGTCCCGGCGGCTGGCTGGTGTCAGCTTGGAACGCACGTATTGCCGGAAATCCTGGACCGTCTGCTCCCAGTTGAACAGGCTGGTCTCCTCATCCTGATACCCCGCAGCCGCAGGTGTGTCTCTGCGCAGCAGGGACAGCAGCCTGTCCATCGCTCTTCGCAGGATACCTCCTGTATTTCTGTACAACCAACGCAGAATAAAATACATCAGGGCAAGAATGGCTGCCGCACCCAGAATATAGAAGCCTATATTCAGAATCATCGACAACAAGCCAGGCTCCCCCGGCTCCGCTGCCGGCATGGGAGGGATGGCCTCAGGCAGAGCTTCTGCTGGCGGTGCCTCCTCGGAACCGGAGGATAACCGGCTGAGCCAGGCAAAGAATGCCCGTGTCATATTCCACAGCAGCATTCCAACCGCCCTACCGCCCCCCGCTGCAAGCAGTGCTGCCAGGATAATGAAGCCGATTACGAACATCCGGTTATGCCGCCGCAGTCCTTGAGGCAGATTTCCTGCACCTCCGTTCAAGGAGCTATAACGCAGGTGGGTGCTGTTCGTAGCGAGCAGTGCCAGGATCAGGCACAAGCTGCCGCTCCAGGTGAGCACCGGTGCACTCGGCTGGAGACCGGGGATGCGCGAGAAGGCAATCGAAGCGACAAAATACAGCATGATCCCGCTGATATACAGCCACAGCCGGTTCACCCGTGTGGCTGCTGTCATGCCAAGGAAGGCAGACACTGCCGCTCCGGCTGCCAGCGGAAGACCCATAAGTGTCAGCGTACCGGTTAACGCCGCTGATATAGCTCCGAGAACCAGCGCCGCGAGCAGCTGCTTCCAGCGGCGGTTGCACTTCTCCCGCAGCAGCACACCGGCTGCGGCCAGTACCGGCAGCAGATAGATCCAGCGCAGCGCCTCGGCCTCCGGCTGGAAATAAGTCTGGAGCACCAGCCATACCGGGAGCAGCAGCAGCCATTCGATGAAGGCTGCCATCCATATGGCGTAATTTTCTTTGAAGGCATCCGGGATTCGGGAAGTCATAGCTCACCGCCCCCTTCAGAAGGAATATCCAGCCACTCTACACCGTTTCCGAGGAAGCTTAAGCCTGAGGCTGCCAGCTGCAGCTCTGCCCCCCGGTGACAGGTAATGATCAGATAATCCTTATCTGCCTCACCCTTGTCCGCTTCAATCTCCATCAGCCTGCTCATCGGCACGGTCCGGTCCAGATTCAGTCTGGCCAGCAGGCCAAGGAACTCCTCGGTATGAACAATGGACCAGGTGTCCACCGAATCTCTCGCCCCGCTCCCCTCCAGTCTTCCATTGCTGAGCAGCCGGACCTCAATACCGTGGCTGATCGCATACTCGGCTACAGTTGCCGCATAGCGGATTCCCAGCTCTATTCGCTGCACATCGGTAACCGTTCTCCACATGGACTCACTCGTCTCCACGTTCAGGCAGATGACCAGCCGGGAATCGGCGGTGTAATCCTTTTGATGCACCTGCATACTTCCCGTCCGGGCTGTCGCCTTCCAGTTAATGCTCGCCAGAGAATCCCCGGCGCTGTATTCTCTTGTACCGGCGGTCAGGAACGGATCTTCGACAATCCAGCGCTTGACCGGCAGCTCTCCAAGCCAGCTGTGAACCGGCAACGGAAGGTCATGGAAACGCAGCAATCCGGGGTAGACCAGCAGCTCCAGATGAAGCGGGAAGGTCTTGGCGCTGCGGCTCAGTCCGAACAGATCGCCGGTAGTCATGGTTGCCGTCTCCAGGACGAACAGCCCCCGCTCCCTGCAAGTGATATGATGCCGCCGTTTGATCTGGCGGAAAGACCTCAGGAAGAACAGGCTGACATGATTCTGGGAAATCTCTCCGCTGCTGATGCCCAGATTCTCCTGGTTACCGAATTCAAGCCCCTTAGCTATGCTGGATTCCAGCCGCAGCCACGGCAGCGGCAGCAGCTTCTTGTTCATGATTTCCTCAACCATCTCTACCTGCTCACCCGCGTACACCGCTTTGGCAGAGAAGTAACGGGTATAGCTGACCTTCTTCAGCGCATTCCGGTCATAGACCAGCGAGATCAGGACCAGCAGGATGAAGGTGCTTGCAATGAACCACGGCAGCGACATGGATCACTCCACCCTTCCGCCTCTGGACAGGACAGCAGGTTCAGCCGGCACCTCAATTTCACGCAGTACCTGAAGCACTACCTCTGCCGACTGGCCTTCACGGACTCCGGGGCCGCGCTGAAGAATCAGCCGGTGCGCCAGCACAGGAACCGCAACCTCTTTGATATCATCCGGGATACAGTAGCTTCTGCCCTGGATCAGTGCGTATCCCTGCGAAGCGCGCAGCAAGGCGAAAGCTGCCCTGGGGCTTGCTCCCAGCCGGACCGCCGGGGAGGTACGGGTAGCCTCAACCACGCGCATCATATAAGCGAGCAGCTCGTCACTGATAGTAACCTCCGCAGCCAGACGTTGAATGTCCTGAATCTGCCGGGCCGTAGCCACCGCAGCGGTATCCTCCAGCGGGTTATTCTGACGGAATCTCTGGAGGATATGTATCCCTTCCTCAAATGTCGGATACCCGCTGGTAATCCGCATGAGGAACCGGTCCAGCTGCGCTTCCGGCAGCGGAAAGGTCCCCTGGCTGTCCACCGGATTCTGGGTAGCAATGACCAGGAACGGCCGCTCCAGCTCATGTGTCACGCCGTCAATCGTAATCTGCCGTTCCTCCATACACTCCAGCAGGCTTGACTGGGTGCGCGGCGTAGCCCGGTTGATCTCATCCGCAAGCAGAATGCTGGCAAACACCGGACCGGGGCGGAATTGAAATTCGCCGGTCTTCTGATTATAGTAATTGATACCGCTTAAGTCGGACGGCAGCAGGTCGGGCGTGAACTGAATCCGCTTGAACGTGCAGTCCAGGGAGCGGGCCAGTGTTTTGGCGAGCAGTGTCTTTCCGGTGCCGGGAACATCCTCCAGCAGCACATGGCCATTCGCCAGCAAGGCGGTCAGCAGCAGGTTCACGCCGCTCTCTTTGCCCACAATAACTTGTGCCAGATTACTTCGGATCGCTTCAATTAGAGCGGTTGCTTCTTGAAGATTCATGAATAATAACACCATCCTATTCCAGAAAAAGGTATGTACATATAAACTAATCATACCAGAAAGCGCCTACATAATATAATAGCGGAAATTGCAGCCCTGGCTTATGCCTGCGGCTGCCGCTTCTTCCGGAGCATTAACACAAAGAAATAGTACATCGGAATAAACTCTACAATCAGCCACACAAGGGCCGTATTGAAGGAGTAATAGTCGTGATCATACCGGGCCAGATTTCTGGAATAGAGATAGGCAATCGTCACAGAGCAGACTGTCAGGCCGGGAATCAGCAGCTTCTTCGCTCTCTGGCCGGTAAGATAGGCAGCACATTTACTCGCTACATAGATCAGAAATGAACTGTGAATGAACATAGAAGCGGACCAGATGCCGATCAGCAGGGGATCCGAATTGCCCAGAAGCTCGTTGTTGGACGAGCTGCGGACGAGCTGCAGATAGGGGAACGCCAGCTCTTTGCCCAGATAGGCTCCGAAATTCAGCAAGGTCATCACCCAGCCCAGCAGAATCGTCAGCATCACGCACATGCCTCCAAGGGCCAGCTTTTTCATGGTGCTCTTGCTGATTTTGAGCTCCGGGGCAACAAACAGGAACACCACCCATTCCCCCAGCCAGGACATGACGGTTAACGAGTCCTTGAACGCGATAAACGGATCATGGTAATGGAGAAACGCCGGGAGAATGGCGTAATTGGCATGCTGGATGAACAGATAGATGCTCAGCATCGTCGAAGCTACGAAAATAAGCGATATGCCGTCAGACATATACACTATAGAGGTGACTCCGAGATGAGCCGTGTACATAATGACCAGTCCTATAAGAAGCTGGATAAGCAGCGGCGGTGTTCCGCGCAGATAGTTAGATCCGAAGAACAGGACAAAATTCTCGATATCATACGAAGCATAGTAGACACACCAGCATAAGAGGAGGAGAACTATCATCCGGTGCACCCATTTCCCCGTAATTTCCTCGCCGCTAACCACCCAGCCTGCCCCGGCCTTCAGCTTCCCGATCTGAACGGTGAAGAACAGCGGAATCAGCGCCAGGGCATAGCCGGCCAGAATTCCGATCCACCCCTGATAGCCGGAGGATTCAATGAGGCCGGGAACCAGAAACATGGTGCTCTGGGAGCCCAGATATACGATAGAGAACCTGGTGATTTGCCATTTCGTTGTCTGCATACTGTTTTTCTTCCCCTTATTTTTCTGAACCGAAATCCTCGATAACGAATTTCGCTGTCACCTTAATCCGGGCTTCCGAGGTATAGTAGTCTTTCCAACGCTCACGCAGCTTTCTCCACTCTGCCGGATCATTCCATTCCACCAGCATACCCAATTGCAGCACATCCACACCCTCCTGCCGAATACGGTCTAGGGCGGCTGTGATTTCTCCGGCCACCTTCTGTTCAAGCTTGCTCAGAAGCAGGGAGCTGAGCTTGTTCGCATCGCGGTGCTCCGAATCCTTGAAGTAGGTGATGCTGGCATGTCCTTTTATTTTCACATGAAACAACGGACCTTCGGGGGTCATGCTTACTGAGGAAGCTGCGGTGTTCCTGAGGAAGATGGCATTTGCAGCTCCTGTGCCGTCATCATCCCAGTCTATCGAATATACCGGAAACGCGATGTGGCCGGCGAGATTCCCCGCAGCCCAGGCCAAGGCTCTGCCCTCACTGACATTCATCAGACCTCTCATCTTCATCTCCTGGAACAGCATTACACCGCCGACCCCAACCCAGTACTCCTCCTTCTTCTCAGTGTTGTCGCTCTTTAGTCCAAAAGATAAATAATCCATCGCATACCCCATATGCGAGGCCTCCGAGAGCATGCAGTCTCTGATCGTAGTGCTGAACAGGAGGTTTTCTTGGGCAATGTTGCTGAGTACCTGATCCGGTAACTGTTCGAAGATCGGAGACAATTTGGGAATCTCGCTGGCTTTGCCGGGTGCAGCCATGATGAAGGTTCCCAGGGGGATCTCCGGTTGCCTTTTGAACCATTCAAGCATTTCCCCAATGCCTTCCCTGGCGTACTCCTTCCCCACGACCACAATCTTGATATGGGAAATCTCAATCTTTCGGGACAGATCCTTCTGAATCAGGATTACTGCTTCCGGTATAGTCTGTGCTGTCTTGGTGATCATCGAATAAGCCTTGCCGTCAGACGCGCCGCTCCCTCCCTGGGCCCCTGACATCAGCCGGTTCGGCAGCGGCGAACTGATTGTGACTTCAACGGTACCCGGCTCCTTCCCTTTGTCGATGAATATTCCATAGATAAAGGTCAATTTATCAAGCTCCGTTTTGGACCAGCAGCCGGTCAGATTGAAGAGCAGCAGCAGTGCCATGCCCAGCTTGACGGCTCTCATGGCTTCTGCCTCCTTTTATTTTTGCTGTCGGTAAAAGAGCTGCTCCGCTTATTCATATACTGGGAGGGGACGCGAAACAGGGTATCTCTCCAGTCTTCCAAAACAAGCGGCGCCAGCGGCTGCAGGTAGGGTGAGCCGAAGGACCGGAGATGGGCCAAATGCCCATAGATCATAAATACCGCAATAAAGACGCCGATCAGTCCCAGGGTTCCGCCCAGAATGAGCAGCACAAAGCGCAGCAGCCTGAAGGTCAGTCCAAGCTCCAGATGCGGAATGATGTAAGAAGCGATCCCCGTAATGGACACTACAATGACCATCGGTGCCGAGACAATTCCCGCCTGGACCGCCGCCTGTCCGATAACGATACCACCGATAATGGAGACGGTCTGACCCACTGGCTTCGGAATACGGGTCCCGGCTTCACGCAGGGCTTCGAACGTAAGCTCCATAATCAGCGCCTCCGTCAGGGCAGTGAACGGGATATTCTCGCGGGCCGCAGCTATCGTTATCAGCAGATCAGAGGGAATGATCTGTGAGTGAAAGGTTGTAATGGCGACATATAATGACGGCAGTATCATCGAGATCAGCGAGAAAAAGAGGCGGACCAGCCGGATCCAGCTGCCTGCATAAAAGCTCTGGTAATAATCCTCGGAGGATTGCAGCAGCGCAAAAAAAGTAACCGGCGCCAACAGAGCAGACGGTGTGCCGTCCTGCAGAATGCCGACTCTGCCTTCCATGAGCGAGGCGGCGACAGAGTCAGGGCGTTCCGTATATTGATAGAGCGGAAAAGGGGAGAATTGCCCCCGGGACATATGCTCCGCCAGATAGCTGATGCCCAGAATCCCGTCTACATCGAGACTGCCCAGCTTCTGTTCCATTTCCGCCAGGATCTCCGGCTTGCAGAGCCCTTCGAGATAGACCAGATATACATCGGTCTTGGTATATTTGCCGATAGCGAAATGCTTGGTCTTCAGATCCGCATGCTTGATCTTGTGGCGCAGCAGCGACAGATTCGTCTGAATATCCTCAATAAAAGCTTCCTGCGGCCCGATGACCACCAGCTCGTTCTGTGATTCGGACACCGCCCTTTTCTGATAGTGGGCAATCTCAAAATAATACACATACGGCAAGCCTGCGATGCTGAGTACGGGATTCCCGCTGACGATCAGCTCCACTACCCGGCCGGGATGATAGGCCTTAATATAAGGTATAGCGAATGCAGATCCGTGATCCAGGCGCTCCATGAAATCCGGCCAGTGCGGCTCCGCATTGGCTTCTGCCTTCAGGGGCGTGGCGACAAATTCCTGCAGGCTAAGTGTATCTACGATGGAAGGAATATAGATCAGCATACAGGAATGCCCGTAGACATTAATAGACTGGTAGACCGCATCGCTGCAGTCTGTCAGCTGCTCCTTGATTAGCTCCAGCATATCCTGTTCAGGCAATCTGGGTGCCTCCTTCCGGTAATGGGGAATCTGCCTTAGTATTCCAGTTCATTCCTGGATTTATGCCCGGACATGCCACAAAGAAGCCGGATCACCGGCTCCTGCTTGTGAAACTGCCCATGCTGTCAGTTCTGGATAAAAGGCTTCAGCTTCTGCAGCAGCGCCTGCAATTGCTCTGAACAATTTGCGTACATTTGCTTCGCTGCTTTGTTCTTGGTGGACAGGCCGAACAGCTCCAGATCGGCTTCACATTTCTTCAGCAGCGCATACAGCTGAGGTTTATCCTGCGGCTGCGGCACCTTGACATTGTCAGCGTAGAGATCCACGGTAAGCTCACCGTAAGAGTCTACCTGTCCGAGGAAAACCTCCTTCACGGTCAGATTCAGCTTTTCCAGCTCGGTCTGCAGCCACTTCCGGGACAGATTCAGCGTATCCAGAGGCTCGTCCAGAATCTCACCATCCATAATCACAGCGAGCGTCTCCTTCTCCGGTGCAACCTTGATCCCCAGATCCTTCGGGGTGAAGGGCTGATTCTCCTTGGTCAAAAGCACGTTAATCGCACCATCCGATTCCATAATCGCAAATTCCACATCGGCCACCTTGAAGACATCCTTTTTGCGCAATTCCTCCAGCAGCTCGTCGACGCTCAGACGCTCTTTTTTCATATTATTCTCCAGAATCTTGCCGTCCTTAATCAGGACCGTCGATTTGAAGTCAATGAAATCCCGGGCCTTCTTGCTCTTAATTTGCAGATATTCGATGCCCAGCGAACAGGCAACCCAGACGCCTAAGGCAATCAGGCCCAGATGCCAGGTCTTATCCGTATCCAGCGAGATATACGCCGCCAAGCTCCCCACCGTAATTCCCGTAATGTATTCAAAAAAAGACAGCTGCGAAACCTGCCGTTTGCCGAGTATCTTGGTAAGAAAAAACATTACGACCACAGCGAATAAGGTCCGCAGGACAACTTCCAGCGCTTCAGGCATTCGAATAACCCCCTGTAATGTGATATTTCATGCTCTGTGTCGTCAGACATTCTGCTTCAGTATTTGTCAAACCAGGGGTGAATTAACCAAAAAAATTCGTGTCAGCTGATTATGCTCTCGTGAGGCTGGAGTGATTTTCCAGAATATGAGCTGCGGGAATGCAGATACTAGAATCCGTGGATGATGATCCATTTCTATGATATGGAGGAGGGTATACCGATGACTGTCGCCTCACAAGTCAAGACGTGCGTAGCATCGCTAAAAAGCGCCCAGGCCAGCCTGGAGCAATTCGCCATGGAGACTCAAAACGAGGAAGCCAAGACCCTGTTCACCCAAGCGGCCGAGCAGACCCAGCAGATTGTCACGCAGGTGGAAGGACGCGTAACCGAGCTGGAAAAGGAAGAACCGCAGTACCGGGGCTTCTAGCCCGGGCTGACCGATTGGAGTACAGGCTGATCTCGATGCAGCGCATTGTGCTGGGGAGATCAGCCTTTTTGCTGGCGACGGATGTTATTTTCACACCTTAACGGCATCCACTATCAGCGAGACAAAGCCTAACCTTCCCTCTGTATTGCGGTGGTCGAAGCGCCTGGAACGGTAGATAAACCCTCAGCTTTTCTTGAACCTGTTGGCCCACTCCTCTTCATTCAAAAGATTAAGCTCCGACTCCTCCGTATGCAGCCAACCCTGATTATGCCGACTTCCGTCGCTCCCAATCACAACTCTTAACCGCTCATCCATCAAGATCACCCCTTGTTCGTTACATCCACTATCTGTTATTTACTCTAGTCTTCATTGCACAGATCTGGAATACATCGATGTGAGGATAATATGGATTTATGTGACTTTCAATTTCACGATTATTATTCAGACTGTCATTGATAATGGTTATCATTTAAAATGAGAAGCAGACAGATAACGGAGGGGAATAACGCATCATGCACAACAGCAATCAATTATTACTTTGGGATCAGGCTGCAATTAGGCTGGTGGATATCCGGCAGATGGAGTTAGCACAAGGCGAAGCTCTTCCTGCGTTCATAATACCCGCCAATATATTCTTACTGTCGGTACAAGGAAGCGCACAAGTTCAGGTAGACCAGGCTGAATTTGCTTGCACAGGCTTTCAACTTTTACATAGCGGCAAAGGGGCGGCCCTAAGCATCGTTTCGGTTAACGATAAATTTATTTACTACATCATTTACTACAAAGCCTTGCTCCATGAAGCGAATCCTTTTCAATCGCAGTATTGCTTTAGCCCTGAGGCACCGCTTTTACTGTATAACAGAATTCAGCAGATGCATCAGAAATGGGACAAGCCGGAAGAGCGACTTCAGGTAAAAGCACTTTTTTACCAGTTCGTTCATCTGACGTTAAAGGAATTGCGCCTGCAAGAGCATAAGACCGAGGTCAGAACAACTTCTGTTGCAGTCCAGGTAATCACTTATATCCAGGAGTATTATGCGGAACCTATTACCTTAGATTCACTTGCCGAAGTATTCAATTTCAGTGCTTATCACTTGTCATCCTTATTTAAGGAGCATACAGGCATCAGTCCGATTGATTACTTAATCCGCTACCGGCTTGACCTTGCATCAGAGCTTCTAATGACAACTAATGCTTCTGTCGGGGAGATTGCGGCCAGCATCGGGTATCAAGACGTGTATTATTTCAGCAGGATTTATAAAAAACGAAAAGGTGTAGCCCCTGCTCATCATAGAAATAGAGAGCTGGAGCAGCACAAAGTTGCTGAAAGTCCATTAAACTTCCCCACATCCTCTATTTCTGAATATAGTGCGGATCTGTATATTAATAATGATAATCATTATCATAATACGGACAAAGGGGAAATACATATGTTTAAACCAACGAGATCTGTGGCCATGGCTGCTATCCTGCTGTGCGGCTCCCTGCTGCTCAGTGCTTGCTCCAACGGGACGAACACAGCAGCAAAGGATTCAAGCAGCGGGAATACTAACGTAAATCAAGCAACTCCGGCTGCCTCTGAAGAAAGTCCGAAGACACGGATCGTATCCACGCCAAGAGGAGATATTGAAGTACCCGCAGAGCCGGTAAAAGTGGCGGCAGACCAATATATGGGCCATTTATTGAAACTGGGCATTGTCCCCGTCGGGGCAAGAACGTTTATGCTCGACGAAGGCTGGATGGACAAGGCGGAGATTCCACAAGAAACACTCGAAAGAATCGAAGATCTGGGAGAATTCCCGATGAATCTGGAGAAATTGACCATGCTGGAGCCAGACCTCATTATCGGTTCCATCGAAGATTATGTTGACCAATATGAGAAGATCGGCACCACTGTTTTTCTGCCTTATTGGGAAGAGCTGTCAACGGCCGGACCGCTTGATAAATTCAGAAGAGTAGCCTCAATATTCGGAAAAGAACAGCAGGCAGAGGAATGGATTGCGGAATACGAACAGAAGGTTGTTGAAGCAAGGTTAAAGGTCTCTAACGTCATTAAAGAAGGCGAGACGGTATCCATCGTACAGTTTGCCGAAAAAACGGTTTATGTGTTAGCGGCAACGGGCGGAAATTATGGTTCCTCCACTATCTACGAAATGCTGCAGCTGCCTCCAACAGAAAGTGCCTTACATATGAAAGAGGGGTTCGAATCAATCTCGCTTGAGGTGCTTCCTGAATACTTAGGTGATTATATCTTTGTCTATAATGGCGATGCTGAGATTACAAACCAGGCAATGGAAAGTGATATATGGAAAAGTGTACCTGCCGTGAAGAATGGAAAAGTCTTCTTATACGGGGATAATTATCATGATGAATTTGTCATGGAGGACCCTTATTCTTTGGAGCAGCAGCTGGATACGGTTGTGAACTTGTTACTGGGGACAGATAAATAACCAGAATTGAGAAGACGGCGGTAAAAGAAAAGGCATGGGGCTTTCCCCATGCCTTTTTGCATTCCATTTTGCTTCCCCTGCTAAAATCTCCTACGCCTTACTCCCCGCAAGCTTAGCGCCCTCTATGAATTCGGCAATACTAAGCTTGCGGCCAGTCCGCGCACTCTCCAGAGCGCCCAGCACCATGGCCATGCTGTAGCGGTTATCGCGGCAATCCGTCTCGGCCGGACGGCCTTCTGCCAGCGAACGGAACATTTCATCGAGACAGCCCCGATGGAAGGTCTCCTCCATCTGTACCTCCGGCGCTTCGATCCGCTCGAATTCATGGAGGAACTGGCCGGAGTGTTCACTCCCGGCACTAATCACCTCGGCATAAGGCAGAACCTGGCCATCCCAGATAGCAGCGCCCTTTTCACCTTGAACCCGCCAAGAAGCTTCCCAGGACGTAGGCGCGCCTTCCGCACACCAGGAGCCTTGATAGCAGAACACGGAGCCGTCCGACATTTCAAAAATACAGACCGCCGCCGCATTCCCTGCATACCACGATCCCGGCGGATTGAACTCCTGGCAATACACACTTACCGGATCAGCGCCGCTGATATAGCGGGCTTGATCGAAGGTATGAATTGCCATATCCAGCAGCAGCGGGCTGTCCATCGCATCCCGGAAGCCGCCGAAATGCGGAGCCAGGAAGAAGTTCGCGCTGATAGAGCCTGTCCGCCCTATAACCCCTGAAGTGATTAGCTCCCGCAAAGAACGGATGCGCGGATCATACCGGCGGTTCTGCATCACCGCATGGCTCCTGCCGGTACGTTCAGCGATGCTGACGATCGAATTGCACTGCTCCATCGTCTCCGCCAGCGGCTTTTCCGCGAATACATGGCATCCGGCCTCAAGCGCGCTGCTGGCAATACTGTAATGGCTGGCCGGTACCGTCACATCAAATACCAGATTAGCTGCTGTATCCGCAATTGCCTGCTCCACTTCAGTAAATACCGGGCAAGTAAGCCCGTGCCTTTCTGCCATGGCCTGAGCGGACTCCCGCCGGATATCCACGAGTGCTACAATCTCTATTCCATCAGCATGCTTCAGTGCATAGGTGATCCATTCATTAGCCATAGCCCCGCAGCCCGCCACAACCACACGATGTTCTGCTGTCATAGCTTGTTCCTCCTGTTATACCGGGTTCGGGATGAAGCTGCCGCCCCGGCAGGTTTTGAGATAATTCAGTGCATGGACCTGACCGGTCATCTCCAGATCATCACGATAGACAGGGTCATGCCAGCCTTCAATATCGATCGTTCCCTTATAACCAGCCTGACGAAGAATCGAGATCACATCGGTCCAGTTCGTATCCCCGAAGCCCGGCGTCCGGTGCCACACATAAGGCTTGGGCCCGTGGATTCCGTATTCCTTGATAATATCCCAGGCGATGGTTGCGTCCTTGCCGTGGACATGGAAGATCTTGTCCGTCCATTTGCGCAGCTGCGGGATCGGGTCAATCAGCTGCACCATCTGGTGGCAGGGCTCCCATTCCAGGCCGAGATTATCGGCATTGACCGCGTTGAACATTTTCTCCCAGGCTGTTGGGTTATGCGCAATATTCCAGTCCCCTGCCCGCCAATTCCCATCCATCGAGCAATTCTCAAACGCGATCTTGACTCCGCGCTCCGCCGCCCGCTTCGACAGCTCACCGAACACCTCAGCGAACTTCGGAATCGACTCATCTATAGATACGCCGGGCAGACGTCCGGTGAAGCCGGAGACCAGATCGGTACCGAACAAATCGGCATGGTCGATCAGCCGTTCCCAGCTGGCTACCGTATCTGAATTATCGCCTGTCCCTGTAAGCGGATTCCCGAATATGCCGACTGAAGAAATTGTGAAATCATGCTCCGCAGCCAGTTCACGCACCCGTGCCGCTGTTTCTGCCAAATCAGTAGTCCCTGTAGTCTGCCAGAAGGTTAAGCTGAAGGATTCGAATCCATGTCCAATAATCTGCGGAATGACTCTGAGCGCATCCCCGCCTCCAACCAGTGTTCCGATTCTTAATGTATCCTGCATCTTGTATGCCACTCCAATATTGGTTTATAGTTAATGCAACATTCCTAGTATATCGCTCATTTTGGGCAAAATCTCTACTTATCTTGTGCTAAACTAGCTGAATCTTGCGGGAGTTGAACCAAGCATGAACTATCCGAAGGAACTCAAGGAATATCCAAGGCTGGAAGAGAAAACGTATCCGTTCCGTCTGTTCTTCAACACCTGCCGGGAGGTGTCGCCTGAACAGAACATCCTGTTTCTGCACTGGCATGAGCATTTCGAGATCATTATTATGCGCGAAGGCCAAGCTATTTTCCATGTGGATAGCAAGCCTTATGAGGCCGGTCCGGGGGATGTCCTTATGGTGCCGTCCGGCGGGCTTCATGTCGGCTATAGCCTGTGCAGCGGTGACCTGTCGTATGTCTCAATTGTGTTCCATGCCTCGCTGTTCAAGGACCGGAACCAGGATTCCCAGCATGAGCAATTCGTAGCCCCATACCTCAATAATCTGAATCAATTCCCGGTTATGCCTGCGGCCCAGCAGCCTGAATGCGCCGCGTATTATCATTTGCTGGAGCGGGTGATTGCCGAAGTGGAGGCGAAGCAGCCGGCTTTCCAGCTCGTGGTGAAGAATCAGCTGCACCTGTTCTTCACCCTGATGTCCCGGGCCTTCCCGGCCCGTCAGCGCAGCGAGCGGGAGCAGGGGGAACGGGGCGGCATCCACCGCGAACGCTTCAAGCCGCTGCTGGAACACCTGGAGAACCACACAGATCAGAAGATGTCGATTGAGGCTGCCGCCAGGTTTGTGAATCTGAACCCTTTTCATTTCTGCAAAACCTTCAAAAAGCTGACCGGGCGGACGTTCATCGATTATGTGAATTTCTGCAGAATGGATGAGGCACAGCGGCTGTTGCTTGAGACCAATCTGACGATTACCGAGATCTCAGGCCGGGTCGGCTGCGACAATCCGAATTACTTCACCAAGCTGTACAAGCAATACAAGGGTCTAACCCCTTCCCAGGCACGGAAACAAGGGTGAAAGAATGGAGCGCTACTGCTGACCATCCAGCCTATGTGGCGTGTACAGTCCAAATGTGGTCGGTTTTCCGCATACATTTGGCTCATACGCCTTCCCGGCCTGTCCGGGCCACAGCCCAAAAAACACCGCAGGCCATCAAATAGCCGGCGGTGTTTCCCTGTCTTCCCTTACATCTCTGATATTGGAACCCAGCGCCGCTGCTCAATCGAACGCTCGACCGCTTCAAGCACCGCCTGGCATTTCACGCCGTCGTTGAAATTTGGCTCCGGCTGACGGCCTTCCTCAATGGCATTCGACAGCTCCAGCATCTCATGGATGAAGGTATGCTCGAATCCGATGGTGTGGCCCGGCGGCCACCAGGCGTCTGCATAGTCATGCGCCGGATCGGTGGCCAGTACGCGGCGGAAGCCCTGCACATCCTCGTCGTCCGAGGTCAGGTAGACCTCCAGCTCGTTCATCCGTTCAAAGTCGAACTTCACACTGCCCAGGCTGCCATTGATCTCAAAGGAATTGGTCGAGCGGTGTCCGGCTGCGAAGCGTGTCGCCTCGAAGCTGCCCAGCGCACCGCTGCTGAAGCGGGCCAGGAACAGCGTTGCATCGTCTACGGTTACCGGACCGCGCGGCGCATCCTTGCCTGCCTTGGCACTCAGACCAGTCATCTCCGTTGCCAGCGGCCGCTCCTTGACGAAGGTCTCGCTCATCCCGATAACCTCCTCCACATCCCCTACGAGGAAGTGGGCCAGGTCAATCAGATGCGCCCCCAGATCACCATGCGATCCCGAACCGGCAACCTCCTTCTGAAGCCGCCAGACCAGCGGGAATTCCGGATCGAGAATCCAGTCCTGCAGGAACCATGCGCGGAAGTGATAGATGGTGCCCAGCCGGCCGCTATCAATCAGACGCTTCGCCAGCCGCACCGCCGGGGAGAAACGGTAGTTGAAGCCAATCATATGCGCAATTCCCGCCTTTTCAGCAGCCTCCAGCATCTCGCGGGAATCCTCCAGATTCAGCGCCAGCGGCTTCTCGCAGAAGATATGCTTGCCTGCGGCCGCAGCCGCAAGTGCAATCTCTTTATGGGCATTACTTGGCGCATTAATATCGACCAGATCAATATCGCTGCGGGCAATCAGCTCTTTCCAGTCGGTCACACTCTCTGACCAGCCAAGCTGTGCTGCCGCTTCTGTAACCGCTTCCTCATTGCGTCCGCAGATGACCGACATTTGCGGCTTAACTGCCTTGGGGAAGAACATCGGCAGACTGCGGTAAGCGTTGCTGTGGGCCTTGCCCATGAATTTATAACCTATCATTCCAATGCGTAGCTGTTTCATTTGGTGCCTCCTCACTGAATAAACTACTCGATGTACACGCATACATTTTCTCATCCCGGCCGCCCTCCGTCAAATCACTTCTTTTCTTACAGCGGGCTCCGTCCTACAGATCCTCCCGCACAACGAAAAAACGCCCCCTCTGCCAACCGGCAGCAAGGGACGTTCCTCGTCTATAGCGATATCATTTTCATTTAACTGCCCATGTTGTAGAACTTAGCGAGCCCGCCCTCTGAAGTTTCGCGGTACCTGCTGTTCATGTCCAGGCCTGTCTCATACATGGTCTGTACAACCAGATCAAAGGATATTTTACGGGAACCGGACAAGAACTTCGCCAGACTCAGCGCATTGATCGCCCGCATCGCACCCACAGCATTCCGCTCAATACAAGGGATCTGAACCAGTCCGTTAATCGGATCACAGGTTAACCCCAAGTGGTGCTCCATGGCCACCTCCGCCGCATACTCAATCTGGTCGATCTCCATACCCGACAGTTCGGCGAGTGCAGCCGCAGCCATAGAGCAAGCCGTGCCCACCTCCGCCTGGCAGCCGCACTGAGCGCCGCTGATCGAGGCGTTCTGCTTGACCAGATTACCGATGAGCCCGCCGACCGCCAGCGCCCGGAGAATCTGTTCGTCCGGGACCTGCAGCTTCTCCTGCATATAACGGAGCGAGGCGGGTACAACACCGCAGGCCCCGCAGGTTGGAGCCGTTACGACTGTACCGGCAGCCGCATTCTGTTCGTTGACGGCAAAAGCGTACGCGCTGACGATCCGGTTCTCACGCGTCTCCGGGCTCTCATCCGCATGCCCCTGATGATAGAGAAATTTCGCCTTGCGCTCAACATTAAGCCCGCCTTCCAGAATACCTGTGACGGATAATCCCTCGTCGATCGAACGCTTCATCGCTTCCCAGATGCCTTGGAGGAACTCCCAGATCTGTATGCCTTCACGCTGCTCGACGTAATCGCTTAGACGGATATGATTCGCTTTACAATAGGCGCTGATCTCGGCAAAGCTGTTCTCCGTGTAGACATCAGGTCCCCGCGTCTCCTCCCGCCCATCAATCACGATCTCCCCGCCGCCGATACTGGCAACACGCATGGAATTGGTTTGCTGACCGTCCTTGTAAGCGAACAAGTCCATAGTATTGGGATGGGGCAGATCAAAGTCAGGCTGCGGAACAAATTGAACCTCCGTCCGAATGGGTGACAGTGCCCGGATAATAGCCTTGTCCGTCATATGGCCTTTGCCTGTTTTGGCAAGAGAACCATAGATCAGTGCCTTGAACTGGTCTGCGTCTTCATTTTCTGCTTTGAAGATTCCGGACGCCTTTTCCGGCCCCATGGTATGGGAGCTGGACGGTCCGCTGCCAATCTTAAATAGCTCAGTCAACGATCTCATAGCACCCTTATCCCTTCTCAGTTGTCATTCCTCTGAAAACGTTCCTTGAGCTTCATCAGCCGCTCATGAATCCCCTCTTCATCAATCGCCATGTCAACCAATTGGTGAGTAAGCTGAAGACCTTGATTCTCTGCCAAAGCTTGTTTCCACGGGTGCGTGACAATCGAATGCGTAAGATGTCTTGTAGAGCGGGGGGCCTGCATGATCATCTCTGCCAGCTCCCATGCCCGTGGAAAAAGCTGTTCACGAGGCAATACCTCACTGACCAGTCCGAGGTCTAGTGCCTCCTCTGCAGTAATGTTCATCCCCGTGTATGCATAGTATGCCGCTTTCTTGGTTCCCACTATCCTTTGAAGTGCCAGGACGATTCCGTCTCCAGGCGGAACACCGCCCAGATAATGGGCATCGAAGAACACGGTGTCCTCCGCACAAAGGGTAATATCACAAAGCGTTCCCAATTGCCAGTGCGCGCCTGTGCCATTGATCGCCCCAATCGTGGGGATATCCAGGCAATGAACCATATTTTCAATCATTCGGAGCGATTCATGATACATCTCCAGCTTCCGGCGGTTCGGCCAATCCATGAATTTGGTGGTCCAGACTTCAGGATTGCCTGTCTGCCACAGCTCTCCTGTCCCTGTAAGAATCATGACCTCATTCTCAGGATCACGGCCAATATCTGACCATACCTGACCATATGCCGCTTGGACCGGCCAGTCGAATTGTAATGGTCCCCCGTCAGTGTGCATACGTACTTCGAGTATCCCGTCACGGCGGGTCATGAGGAATAAGTCCTTGTACTGCTCCGAGTATTCTTCGAGCCGGGTAGGTCCCGTCATCTTTCTATTGAACATCGTTGCCCATCAAGCGTCCCTGCATTTTCTTCAGCCGCTCCAGCGCTCCTTCTTCATCAATGGCCATGTCGTACATCTGGTGGGCCAGCTGGAATCCCTGATCGGCGACCAGAGCCTGCTTCCATGGCCGGGAGATGATGGAGTGAGACAGATGTCTCGTTGAACGCGGTGCCTGCATGATCATCTCCGCGAGCTCCCAAGCACGGGGAAGAAGCTTTTCGCGGGGCAGCACTTCACTGACAATACCCAGATCTAAGGCGGTCTGACCATTGATATTCTTGCCGGTGTAGGCGTAGTAGGCTGCTTTCTTGAACCCGATCATGCTCTGCAGTGTGAGCAGCATTCCATCTCCCGGAGGCGTGCCTCCCAGATAATGCGGATCGAAAAAGTCCGCGTCTTCTGTACAAATGGTAATGTCGCAGAGCGTTGCGAGCTCACAGTGCGTTCCCGGCCCGTTGACCGCCCCGATGGTCGGGATGTCAATGCAGAAGATCAGATTTTCAAGCAGTCTCAGTGATTCATGATACTGTTCGAGCTTCTTTTGCTTCGGCCAGTCCATGAATTTCGTATTCCAGACCTCAGGGTCGCCAATCAGCCATTTATCCCCGGTTCCCGTAATAATCATAACTTCATTCTCAGGGTCACGGCCAATATCTGACCAGGCATGAGACCAGGCGGTATGAGCTTCCCAATTGTGTGTGTACGATCCTCCGTCGGTGTGAAGACGCACTTCAAGGATTCCGTCACGGCGGGTCATTAACAGGAATTCCTTGTATTTCTCCGAGTACTCTTCGAATTTGGTGGGTCCAATCATACGTCTCTCTGTCATTGTAATTCCTCCTAAGTTTGGTTTAGAGCTTATCTGTTACTTTCAAGCCAGTCTCTGGCAAAAGCTGCATAAGCCGCAGCCCCTCTATGAAGCACCTCATCCGAGAACATCGTCTTTGGATGGTGTACAGGGTAACTATACCCATCTTCGATATTGCCTGCGTTAAGAAACACTGTGGTACTTGGCACCGCCTGTGAGACAAAGGCGAAGTCTTCCGAGCCCATTAATTTCCCGCCGGGTACCAGCTCAGTTATACCGATATAGGAGCCGTCGCCAAAGGTATTTGCAATCGAAGCCCTCATTTGCTCATTAAGTCCGCCATCCGTTTTCACCTCAGGACAACCCCGCGTATAGATCACTTCCATTTTTGCCTGAAAAGTTTCTCCGATCCCTGCGGTAATTGCGCGGATGCGGGCTTCCACTTTCTCCCGCAATGCAGCGTCAAATGTGCGCACGCTTCCTTTCAATCTGGCCGTATCGGGAATCACGTTGTTCGTAGTTCCGCCCTCCATTACGCCAATGGTAAGCACTGCATTGTCAATCGGTGAAACTTCCCGGCTTAGAATACCCTGCAGCGCCAGATGAAGATGAGCCGCTACATTTAAGGGGTCCACTGCGGCCTCAGGCATTGCGCCATGCGAGCCCCTGCCGCGGATGATGATTTCGAACCAATCCGAGGAAGCTGAAATCGCTCCGCCTTCCTCAGGTACTACAAATTGTCCGAGAGGCAGCGGCATTCCGGTCAATACGTGAAGCATCATGGCTGCATCCACCTTGGGATTATCGAGAATCCTGCTTTCAAGCATCATTTTGGCCCCATGCAGCGTCTCTTCACCAGGCTGAAACATAAGCTTGACCGTCCCGCGAAGCTGCGCTTCGCCCGCCTTCAGGATCTCTGCGGCTCCCAGCAGCATGGAGGTATGCATGTCATGACCGCAAGCATGCATGTTTCCATTCAACGATGCATAAGGAAGCTCCGTTTCTTCTTGAATGGGCAGCCCGTCCATATCCGCACGGATCAGAACCACCTTCCCGTCATGCTGTCCGCCAATGGTAACTGTCAGCCCTGATTCCCCTACGGGAGTGGGCTTAAGTCCCATAGACTCCAGCGCCTCTTTCACGTAGGCCGTTGTCCTGCGCAAACTTAGATCAAGCTCCGGAATCGCATGAAGATGATGCCTGTACATAACCAATTTGTCCTGCAACTGCTGGGCCATACTCATTAAGTCTCCAGCTTCTTCAATCACAATGAACATCTCCCAAAGCATAAATTAAATGAACGTAAGAACAGCGCGGGCATTCCTCCTTTATATTTTAGGACTTTTTAAGAACACTTTTATCGTACTGGCATTTTCATTCGCTGTCAAGAGATTTTAAGACATTTTAAGAACATTATTTCAGGGGCTGCTGGAACATTGTAATATCACATTTATTGTGATATAACTCTTTTGATTGAACTGTTTTATGAAAGGAATCTACCATGACAATCAAACTGGGTATTATCACGCCTGAGACCCATATGGATTATTTCCGCACCATTGAAGAAGAAATGCGGCCCTTATGCCAGTTCCGTTTTCTTACCATCAGCAGTTTCCAGGAAACAACTGACATCTATCTTAAAAACTTAGATGCGGTGGATGGATTTGTGATCAGCGGCAGGATGCTTTACGAGTCCATCAATAAGGAATGCCTGGATGATAAAGTCCCTGTTCACATTTTGCAGGATGATGAGAACCTGCTGTACAGGGAGCTTTTCCGGCTGCTGGTTACAGAACCTGGACTTGATATCTCCCGGATCTATGTGGATTATGCATATATCATCGAATCTTTCAGCGAATTCCAGCAATACCTGACTCATGAGGGAAAGCCCGTTGACAGCGGAGATCTGTCCGAACGGGTGGAGACCATGCTGGAGAACCATATCAGTCTGTGGGAAGACAAGAAAATAGATCTGTCCATCACGGCCTTCGGCCACTTTGTTCCGGAACTCCAAAAGCACGGCGTCAAATATATCTTAATCCGGCCCACTTTGGAGAGCGTTAAAGAGACCATCAGCGAGATCATCAACGAGATTACCATCCTCAAGCTTAAGAACCAGCGGGCAGTGGTCGCATGTTTAACGGCCCAATTGGCTGAGCCTGCATCTGAAGAGCAGCTTCAAGAGCTGAAAGTCCTTGTCGGCAGGTTTCTGCGCAGCGTGAATCTGGCAGACACGGCCCAAATCTCAGATGGCTATGTCAGACTGTACACCACCTTCGGCAATTTCATGAGAATTACCTCTAACGCTCATAACTGTTCCCTGCTGGAGTATCTGGAGGAGCGTATACAGGGCAAGGTAAAGATCGGCTGGGGCTCGGGGCATGAATATTTTCAAGCGAACGTCAATGCCACCAAGGCTCACAGACAGGCGGAAGCCTATACGGGCAGCAGCAGCTTTTATATAGACGAGAATCAGAAGGTTGCCGGCCCCATGCGGAGCATGAATGTCATCCAGTTCTCCGAACAGGGGGACCCGGACATCCTTGCGTTAGCCAAAACCATCGGAATCAACAACATCAATTTGCAGAAAATCATGTCCTACGCAGAAATCATGCGAACCAATAAATTATCCTCTGAGGATGTTGCAGAGTGCCTGTCCATGACCGTCAAAGGTGCAAACCGCATCCTTAACAAAATTGAAGAAAGCAAACAAGTACAAACAGTATTTGAAAAAAGAGACAACAGTAAGGGGCGGCCCAAAAAATACTACGAGCTGTTGTTTCTCGATAATGAAGGGCGCAAATTAAGCGGATGATACGCGGATGACCATTGGTAAAAAGGCATGTTTTCAAAACAAGTGGAAACGGCTTTGCCGTCCTTTTAAAGGACGGTACCGTTTCAGCGAGAAATAGAAGGATAAGTTATCGTGTGAAACATATAATTTCTTATATTTTAGAAAACATGCCTTTTTTGCGCTTTTCACCAAGTTAAACGGCTCCTTGGCTAGACGACCAGTGCTGCACATGCTGCAAGAACCGCCGCGTGGCAGGTGAAGCATATTTCATGGAGTTGACCGCGATGCCAAGGGAACGGAAGCTCCGCTCCTCCAGTTCAAGCATAGCTACACGCTCATGCTGGAACCCGGTGACCAGCTCCGGGAGGATGCTGATACCCAGGCCTTTTTCCACCATGGCAATAATGGCGTAATCGTCCCCGGCAGAGAACTTGATGTTCGGCTTAATCCCGGCCTTCTCCAGCACACGCTGCACATCATAATCCGAGCCGGGCTTCGGAATAATGAAGTCCTCATAGGCGATCTGAGCAAGCGGCATATGAGGGGCCTTGCTCAGCGGATGGTCCAGCGGGAGAATCGCCAGCATCCGGTCCTGCTTAAGCGGAATGACTTCGAACCGCTCCCTTGTCGGCAATGAGAGGAAGCCGCAATCAACCACCCCAGCCTCGATCCACTGCTCAATCTCCAGATATCCGCCCTCCATCAGCTTGAACTCAATGTAAGGATATTCCTCACGGAACTGCTTGATCATATCCGGCAGCCAATGGACAGAGACACTCGTGAAGGTACCTATTGTAATTGTCCCTGTCTCCAGACCGTGAATATCCGCTACCTGCTGCTTGAGCTGCTCATTCCAGTTGAGGATCTCCCGGATGGGCTGCATCACCTGCTCCCCGTTCACCGTGAGCTTCACCCCCGAACGGCTGCGCACGAGCAGCGGGAAGCCGAATTCATGCTCCAGGCTGCTCAGCGTGTGGCTGATGCCGGATTGGGTGAACCCCAGCACCTCTGCGGCCCGCGTCAGGCTGCCCAGCTCCACTACTTTCAGGAACACTTCATACTTGATCAGGCTCATGTCCAGTCTCCTCGCTTAGCATGAGAATTACTCATGTATCTTATGATAAACATTCAGTTACCTTATGTATTCGAGCGTATTATACTATACTCACTTGTAATATAGAAGGATGATGATGAAAAAATGAAGCCGCTAAAGGCCGAGCTAATGCTCATTGTAGTAACCTTATTCTGGGGCTCCTCCTACCTGTTCATGAAGCTGGGACTGGGTACAATGGGAGAATTCAATCTGATCGCACTGCGCTTCGGGCTTGCGTTCATACTGGCGGGGCTGCTGTTCCGCAGACGGCTGCGCAGTGTCGATGCCAGAACCTTGAAATACGGAGCCTTGCTCGGCTTCCTGCTGCTTGGCGTATTCACCTGCATCACCTTCGGGCTGAAGACGACCACCACCTCTAATGCCGGATTTCTGGTTGCTCTGACTGTTGTGTTCGTTCCGATGCTGGAGGTTCTGGTATTTCGAAAAAAAGTCGCACCCCCGCAGATCTTCGGAGCTGTTCTCGCCATCAGCGGCATCGGGCTGCTTACGCTGAACGGCTCGCTTCAGATCCGGCCTGGCGATCTCCTCTGCATTCTGTCCGCTGTTTTCTATGCGGTGCAGATTCTAGTGACGGGCCGGGCGGTCAAGACCTGCGATTCGCTGAATATCGGCATTCTGCAGCTCGGCTTCGCCGGGGGCTATGCCCTGATTCTATCGGCTATCTTCGAGACGCCTTCGCTCCCGTCCACCCTTCCGGGCTGGATCGCGATTCTGGCTCTGGGGATCTTTTGCAGCGCCTGCGGGTTCATCCTGCAGCCGGCGGCCCAGAAGTACACTACACCGACCCGCACCGGACTGATCTTCGCCCTTGAGCCGGTATTCGCTGCCTTCTTCGGCTACTTGTTCGTACACGAACAGCTTTCGCTCCAAGGCTACACCGGTGCCGCCCTTGTCCTGCTGGGCATTCTGGCCTCCGAGCTGCTGGGTAAGCTGCATTTGGTTCCTCCGGCAAGGATGCTGAAGAAGCGGCGGGCGCATTTATAGCTTCTCCTGGCAGATCGAGTGGATGCGGGACAATTGCCTTAGACGTTCATCCGCTCCTCCCTTCTGGCTAAAGCTACTCTCACGTACCCTCACGCGCCGCTCCCGGTCCAATTGTAATCGGTTTTTCGATTACATTTGGCTCACGCGCCGCTCCCGGTCTAATTGTAATCGGTTTTCCGATTACATTCGGCTCACGCGCCGCCCCCAGTCCAATTGTAATCGGTTTTTCGATTACATTCGGCTCACGCGCCGCTCCCCCGCCCATGCATTCAGTTTTCTCCCTACATCCGCCCCGCTTCATTCATCGGGAACAACAAAAAACGCCCCCTGCCAACCGGCAGTCCGGGACGTTCTTTGTGTGTCGCCTATAACAGCTACAACCGATTAATGCCCCATCATCATGGCGGCATCCGTCTGCTGTTCTTCAGGAGAAGGTGCAGCGCCTGCTGTCTTCGGACGGCGCAGAATCAGACTGAGGACCACTCCGGCCACGGCGATGCAGCCCGAGAGGAAGAAGACATCCCCGAAGCCCTGTACGGCAGCGGCAAGCGGATTGCTTCCGGACGTCATTTTACCCATATGCACCGCAATCTGGCTGGTCAGGTACCCGGTCATGCCGGCAACAGCGAACGATACCACAACCTGCTGGGCAGCGGCGGTAAGCGGGGTAACCCGGTTCACCCATTCACGCGGCGCAGAGTTCAGGACATGGGTATTGACCGGCATCATCGACAGACCCATGCCAAGGCCCATCATAACCAGAGACAGCATAATAACAGGAAGACTGGTGTCTACTGTAACTCCGGAGAGCAGGAACAGGGCAGTCGATATAATACTGAGACCTACGAATACCAGCGGACGAGCTCCGATCCGGTCGAACAATCGGCCGCCCAGCGGCATCCCTATCCCTGAAGCCAGCGCTTGGGGAAGCAGGATCAGCCCGGTCTCCAGCGGCGTGTAATTGCGGATCTGCTGGAGGTACAGCGGAACGAACAGCATGGAGCCGAACAAAGCGGCCTGTGTGACCCAGGACAGAATAATCCCGCGCGTGAAGTCCGAGGAACGGAAGACGCGCAGCTCCAGCAGCGGGTGCTTCTGCAGCAGTTCTACAATGACAAACAGCACCAGTGCAACGCCGCCGACCGATAATCCGACAAGCGCTCCGGTGGAGGTCCAGCTCTCGCCGCCGCCCTGATTGACGCCATAAGCCAGCATGGAGAATGCGATCGGGGCCAGAAGGATTCCGAGGATATCGAGGTGGGCTCTTCCCTTTTTCTCGGTCACCGGCAAGTATTTAAGACCAAGAATAATACCCACGATACCGATAGGCAGGTTAATCAGGAAAATCCAGTGCCAGCTCACATACTCCACCAGATAGCCTGCGAGGATCGGGCCAAGGGCCGGAGCCAGCAGCATTGGAATACCGAGCATCCCCATGATCGAGCCTCTGCGCTCTGCCGGAGCGAGTCTGAAGACCATCGCCATCCCGATCGGAGCGACCATACCGCCGCCAAGACCTTGGATGACGCGGAACAAGACAAGCTGTCCCGAAGTCTGAGCTACAGAGCATAACACAGAGCCAAGCACGAACATAGCAATGGTCGTTAGGAATACCTGCTTGGACCCGAACCGGTCGGTCATATAGCCTGCCAGCGGAATTACAGCAGCGAGCGCAAGCGTGTAGCCGGTAATTGCCCATTGAACAGTCTTCAGGTCCGTATCGAAATATTGCACCAGATTCGGAACGGCCACATTGACTGCGGTGCTGTCCAGAATAACCATGATCATGCCGACAATAATCGCCAGCAACGATGGAAGTATAGCTCTCAGCGAGAACGGCGCCTCTGCGGCGGCGGTGCTATTTGGATTCATAGGTTTTGACATTCTCTTGTCCACTCTTTTCTCTATTCATAATTAGTTATACTTGTGAAAATACTGCTCAAACAATCCGTCAATCTGCTCCTCCAGCGGGGCCAGCTTGAAGATCTGCTGGAGATCCTCCCGTTCCTTCGGCAAACTGCTGACCATAATGACCGGGAAGACAATCGCCCCGTAGATCTGCATGTTCATCATCATGAGCTTATCGCGGTCCGGTTCGCCGGTAATCTCCCCGAGAGCATCCAGAATCCGTTCAATCCGCATCAGCTTGGAATATTTCGCATATTCATCATGCGAGCCCATAATATGATGCCGTTGGTCAAGCATCTGCCGGGCCATACCGGGATATCGGCTGAGATTGGCAATGTACCGCGTGAAGAACAGCTTCAAGCGCTCTTTTGGCGGTAAAGATGTATCCTCCAGCACCTTGAAAGCATCGTCAAAGGTAGCCATAAGCTGCTTCACAGCATCGCCGAACAGCTTCTCCTTGGAGCCATAGTGGTAGTTCACCAGGGCCAGATTAGTCTCAGCTCTCGCCGCGATACTGCGCAGGGTAATGCAGTGGAATCCGTCCTCACGGATCAGCGCAACCGTGGCATCGAGGATAAGTTGCTTCGTATCTTTATCTGAAGAATCAGCTTTGTTGCCCAATTTAACCATAATGCAGCTTGTCGCCCTCCTCTGTCACAGAATCTTAATCATTGATCTAATCAACGATTTAAACATTGTTTAATTCGAATTTAAAATTACTCTCTTTCCGGCATTGTGTCAACAGAAAGTTAAAGGGAGAATTCCTACAGCTATACTTAAGCCGTGGAATTCTCCCTCGGGAGTGAAGTTATGTCTTATGCGAATTTAGGATTGGCCCGGGCTGGCCAATACTTCACTGGCTGCCTGGACCGGCGTTAGCGTTAGGTTGGTGAGCTTGCCTGAAGCGCCAAATTCCAGAGTCAGTACAGCCTCCGCTTTGGTGAAGGACAATACGCTCTCAATCGTGATTACTCCATCCTGCTGTGTGCTGGTGGTCGATTTCACTCCGTGGTAACTGCCCGCCAGCGAGTTAATCCCATCCCAGCTCTGCTGGAGAACCGGAAGAGCAGCGGGTTCTGCATCCTTGGCGTAATACCGCTCCTTCAGCGCCGGATAGTTACCGGTTGCCAGCAGACCTGCTACGGCACTTGCCATTACCTCCCGTGTGTATACGTCAACCTGAGCTGTTTCCGGATTATAAGAGGTAACTAACCCGATCGCTGCAAAAAAAGATAGCGGCACGTACGCTCTTTTTTGTTTTAACTCAAAGCCGCCTGTAAAAGGTACTTTGTTCTTGCCGTCCAGCACAAGCTCCTTACCGGATAGTCTGAACTGAACGCTCTCCTGGAACCGTTCCAGCAGGAACGTTCCGGTAGCCCCACTGAAGGTGACCTTATATTTGAGGGCTTGGGCCGTCTCACGCAGTGGAATCATGACATCCGGTCCGTTGGTATAGGCCGGTGCTTCACCTGTCTGCAATTCCTGACCGTTCACGATAATCCTCAAGCTTCCGGCGGCACTCACGTTATCACTGGTCAATACACCTGCTCCTGCTGCAAATAACATTACACTAAGGAATACGGCTGCGATTCTTTTGAACAAATCGATCCCACCTTTCCTATATTCGAATATTATGCACGCATGCTTCAGAGATTAACCTTGCATTATTCATTAACCGTTCTATACAGCTTTGGAACAGCCCTACTCGACTTTGAAGTTGAAATATTGCTTCGGGTAAGGCTCCTTGATCAGTGTGAAATGCCACCATTCCTTGGCGTACGGCTTGAAGCCCTGCTTCGTCATCGCATCCTTCAGAATCTTGCGGTTCGCATGCTGGGTACTGCTGATGAGTGTCGTATTATAGTAAGAGATTTCGCCGAAAAAATCATAAGGACTGCCCATATCCACCAGCTTACCTGTACTCTTCTGAGCCAGGGTCAGGTCGATCGTGCTGCCCCGGGAATGCCCCGATTTCTTGGCGATGAAGCCCAGCTTGAACAGATTCCGCTTGTCCAGCTTCGGATAATACTGCGCCTTCATCTTCAGATCACCGGCATCTTGTGACCAGCGCACGAAGTGATTAACGGCTTGCTGCGGACGGTAAGCGTCATAGATTCTCAGGATATAACCCTTCTGTTCCAGATCCTCGCTAACCTTCTTCAGCGCAGCAGCGGCAGTCCGCGAGAAAATCGCCAGCGGTGCCTTATATCCGTCCACTCTGGTGCCGGTGAAATTATTCTCACTATAATAACGGATCTCATATTGCGCCGAGGGAATAACCTCATCCAGATAGACAAAACCGCCGGGGAGATTGTTTTTCTTCACAACTGTACTTGGTGCAAACGGTGTCTCAGGAGTCACGGGTGCCGCTGCTGCCGTTGTCATGACGCCTAGAAGTGCAGCCCCGCTTACAATCATTGCGCCTAACAGTAATCCCAGTCTTGTGCCTCTATATCGCAGCTTATTCACAATGTCTACTCCTCACCTGCCTCATCCCATATTTACCCTTCCAGTATACGGTGCAGCCCCAGGGAGCGTCTATAGCGAAGATGGAGCT
Source organism: Paenibacillus sp. FSL H8-0122 (assembly GCF_038005345.1). Taxonomy (NCBI): domain Bacteria; kingdom Bacillati; phylum Bacillota; class Bacilli; order Caryophanales; family Paenibacillaceae; genus Paenibacillus; species Paenibacillus sp. FSL H8-0122. Next base: position 3,158,218 of record NZ_JBBOTB010000001.1, read on the forward strand.
TGACCCGCTGGGAGCATATCTTTGCGCCTGTAGACCCCCATCAGCAGCCCGAGAGCCGCGAATTCAATGAACACATGCTGTCCGTAGCTCAGGAACGGGAACGGTATAGACACAAGCGGCATTCTGCCGCTGAGTATAGATAAGCCATACAGCAAGCGGATTGAGAGCATCAGCGTCAACGCAAGGATCAGCATCCTGCCGTAGGTATCGCTTACCGCGCGGGCGTAGGAGAACATTTTGAGTACTAACCAGCAGGTCAGTGCAAGCAGCAGCAGGCCTCCGGCCCAGCCGAAGCTTTGGATCAGGTACACAGGAAAAAGGTCCGTATAAGGAAACAACAAGCGTTCTTCCGCTCCTCTATAGCCCATTCCCTGTCCTCTCCAGCCTGCGGAGGTTAGCGTGTTGTGAATTACACTATTCAAGTAGCCTGCGCCCGTATCTCTATGATCCGCTTGAATTGCCGCCATGATTCGTTCCCGCAGTTGCAGTTGGTTCCACACATAGATTGCCCCGCCCATTAGACTGGTTACAGCAATCACCGCACCTCTAATCCAGCGGCCTGTCATCCAGATATAGAGCATCAAGGATACGGTCAGATATACAATTAGTTCAGGAAAAGCGGGGATAACCGCATACATCGCGGCTGGCAGCAGCAATAACGATAATTCCGTTAAGTCTCTTGTTCGTCCGCCCCATGATTTCATGAAGCCTTGTCTGTTCAAAATCCCTGCCAGAGCAACTACAAACACATAAGGACTGTATCCGATCACATCGAAGGGGATTCCCAAAGTTTCAATATAACGGTTTTCACCATTAATCATTTTCATGCCTAGCATCAAGCTGAAAAAGATTGATAATAATGCTACTCCATAGATAAATCCCGAGGCACGCTGTATTTGTTTGAAATTGACGAAATACATGATAGCCATTACCGCGGTCCCAAGGGCGATATACACAGACTGGCGCAGCAAAAGAGCATCAGGAATCGGGGAGTCCCCAAACCCCGCTTCCACAGCCGCCATCCCCAGCAGACTTACCGCCGACAACAGAATAACACCCGCCAGCAGCGACCAAGGAATCCTGGGCTTGTGAATCTGGTGCAGATTCCGGCCGATGGCCTGCGGATCACCCAATTGTGCAATTGCATACTGCTGCGCCTCTTCTTCGGATGCCCCCTGCTGCTGCCTCTCCGTCATCAGGTCGGCGAAATGTCCGCTCAGCTCCTCCCGGATCTCATCGTGCATTCCTTTAGCCTTTACTTCGGCGCACACCTTATTCAAATAGCGGTTCAACACCTTCTGATTTGGTTCCATCAGCCGCTGCCCTCCCCCAGAACGGTATCCATGGCACCCTTGAACAGCGCCCATTCCGCCTTCTTCTCCTGAAGCTTGTGCTTGCCTTCATCCAATAGCCGGTAATACTTGCGTCTGCGTCCGTCTACCTCCATCCAATACGCTTCCACCCAGCGTTCGCTCTCCATCGCATGGAGAATCGGGTAGAGCGTACCCTCCTTCAGGGCAAAAACTCCCTGCGAGCGCTGCTCCAGCTCTTTAATCAGCTCGTACCCGTACAGCGGCCTGTCCAGCAGCAGAGTGAGGATCATCGTCCCCGTGCTCCCCTTCAGCATTTCTTTGCTGACCTTCATCGGCATTTCCTCCTGTTTGTTTCACCTATACATCGTTAATCTATGCTTAATATACAGTATTAACCAAACGAAGTCCAGCCGCCTCACATCCGCCTCCATACATTAGCAAACACAAATAAACCTCTCCCGCCAAATGGCTGCCCATTTTAGCAAGGAGAGGTTCTTAGTCAATAGCAGATTAATTAATGCATAGAAGCCTGAGTCTTGTGCGAAACGATGACACGCTTAAGGAAGAACGCAATCACCAGACCTATAATAGCCATGACCATCCCGAAGATGAAGGCATTCTGCACCCCATGAGTGAAGGCAGCGCCGATGTTCAGCGGATCAGCCGGGTTAGTGACGGTCTGCATGTAGCTTTTGGAGCCGGAGGTCATGATGCTTACCGCCAGTGCTGTACCAATCGCACCCGCCACCTGCTGAAGTGTATTCATAATGGCAGTACCATGCGGGTAGTATTCCAGCGGAAGCTGATTGATACCATTCGTCTGGGCAGGCATCATAATCATGGAGATTCCGATCATAAGCACACTGTGAAGCACGATCACGAAGACGACGGTTGAAGTAGCTGTAATCCCCGAGAAGAACCACAAGGAGACAGCGACGAGCACCAGTCCAGGGATAACCAGCCATTTCGGACCGTATTTGTCGAACAGACGTCCCATGACCGGCGACATCAGCCCGTTGATGATTCCGCCCGGCAGCAGCAGTAATCCTGCCTTGAAGGCTGAATACCCTTGTCCCTGCTGCAGATACATCGGAAGAATCAGCATCGAGGAGAGAATGACCATCATACAGATGAAGACCATCAGTACCCCTACCACGAACATCGGGAACTTGAAGGCGCGCAGATCAATCATCGGCTGCTTCATCGTCAACTGGCGGATACAGAACAGAATAAGGGCAATCGCACCGATCACGATGGCGATAATAACCTTCGGACTTCCCCAGCCTTCCGCTTCACCGGCGCTGCTGAAGCCGTAGACAATACCGCCGAAGCCGAAGGAGGACAGAATAATGGACAGGACATCAATCTTCGGCTTCGTCACTTCCGTAACGTTCTGCATGAAGAGGATTCCGCTAATTAGAGCCATTACCAGGAACGGCAGGGACAGCCAGAAGATCCAGTGCCAGCTCAGGCTCTCAATCAGCAGACCGGCAATCGTAGGTCCAATTGCCGGAGCTACCATGATTACCAAGCCGATAAGTCCCATCGCCGCCCCTCTTTTCTCAGCGGGAATGATGATTAGAATCGTATTGAACATCAGCGGCAGAAGCAGCGCGGTTCCCATAGCCTGCACCACTCTCGCAGTGAGCAGAAACTCGAAATTCGGCGACATCGCCGCAAGGAACGTGCCCAGAATGGAGAAGCATAGGGCAGCGACGAACAACTGTCTTGTGGTGAACCACTGCAGAAGCATCCCTGAGATCGGAACCAGAATGCCCAGCGTCAGCAGATAGGCGGTAGTCAGCCACTGCGCCGTCGATGGTGTAATTTGCAGGACATTCATAAGATCACTTAAAGCTACATTTAGGGCGGTCTCACTGAACATGCCGATGAAGCCGGCAATCAGCAGGGAGATCAGAATGGGTAAAGTCTTGAATTGCCGGGGCTTACTTGAACCCTTGTCAGTCATAGTTGCATTCACTCTCGTATCCTCCTGGTATCTGTGTATATCTCTCTATGGTCTTGCGTATTACGGTTAAGCCAGTATTGCCGGAATGCACTCTGCTGCTGCTTCCAGCGGTTGAATATTTCTGCAGGTCAACGCCTGCAGCAGCGCCCCCTCGAACAAGGAGACCACCACCGAAGCTTTGCACTCTGCCGATTCCTCCTGTACCCCCTCCCGGATCAGACGCTTCGCAATAATATCCTGCCAATCCCTGAAGACACACTGGCAAGCAGTGCGCAGCTCATGGCTGACACAGGAGGTCTCCACGGCTACCCAGAAGCTGAACGGAACCAGTCCTTCAAAAGAGGATTTCTCCGCCTCATTTGCCATAGACATGATGAAATTCTGCACAGCCTGAGCCGGCACCGCTTCACTCTCCATATAATGGCGCAATAAACGGGCTACCTCTTCACTAGTCCGGTTAATGCAGGTCAGGGCCAGCTCCTCTTTGCCGTGGGGAAAATAATAATACAAGGAACCCTTGGGCGATTCGCTGTCTTTAATGATCTGATTCAGTCCGGTAGCATGGTACCCCTGTGTAAAAAACAACCTGGAAGCCGTATCCACAATGGCTTCGCGTGCATTAGGCTTGTTTGACAAGCTCTACACTTCCTTATCTTGACGATCCAACCATTATAACAATTGGTCTACATAATAAAACCACAAAAAAACGCCTCCTGTCAATGGATAATAATTTTAATTTTTAATATTCACTATTGGGTCATAAGACTTAAGGATTGCCACGCATCTGTTCTGCCGCTATAATCGAATTAAAAGTAATTATTCCAATGTGAAAGGTGTGATTACAATGAGTCAAAAGCCTGCAATGCACGGAATTCCCCGCCCGCTAGTGAAGCTCAATCAGGCCTTCATTGTCATCTCTGTATTACTGGCCTTGCTCACAGGTCTCCACTGGATTCTCGCTCTCCCGCTTGCGGCCGGATTATCAGGACTAATCTTCGGATATAATCCCGTCATCAGGCTATGCAGCCCGCTGCTGACGAAGCCGCGCTCCGCCTATGTGCTTGAAGACCCGGAGCAGCAGCAATTCAACCAGAAGATTGCCGTCTTCTGTCTGGCAGGCGGACTGGTCAGCTTTCTGGCCGGATGGACGATCGCCGGATATATCTTCACCATGATGGTCGGAATCGCAGCAACGGTTGCCATACTCGGCTTCTGTATCGGCTGCTTCATTCATTATCAGTGGAGAATGTACACTTACAGACGCAAGCAAGCCGGGCTTCACAAATAATCCGGGATTCCCTTCCTGCTGCATCCCTCTACCCCTTGTCACAGAACAGGCCAGCCAGTCCTTGCAGCAGTAGAACACTACTGTCAAGGCTTGGCTGGCCTGCGCCTGCCGGAATGAGGCGGACTAAGGTGTACCCGTTCAGCGTTCCCTGCCTGCCACATCCCAGCGGTGACGGAACTTCTCCAGTCGCGGATGGACCTCAGCCGGCGCTTCGGAGAGCAGCAGACGCAGCTTGACAATCCACTCCTCGAAGGAGGAGAAGGAGGCGAACAGATTCGCCATATCTGGAGTCAGATAGAGAAAATACGGCGCGGGGTAAATGTCGCTGATATGACGCAGCGCCGAATCCAGCGGAGTGTACTTCTTTCGCTTACCTTCGAGACTCTCTACGGTGATGAAGGACTGTCCCTGCTCTTTTTTCCACGCATGCAGCCGGTCATCCCGCTTATACCAGGCCTTCACCGGCTCCTTCGTCATCCGCCGGACGGTTTCTTCATGCAGCGGGTAGAGCACCAGCTTCATGAACTTGCGCTCCACTGCCGTCTCCGCCGCCTTGAGCAGCTCCATATCCGATACATACTCGAACGAATCATAGAAGATGAGCGTTCCCTTGCGCTCACTGGCTGGCGGTTCATAGCCATAAGGCATATGTTGTATGTCACGTGTCATCATATTACCTCCCGTGTATTACTGCCTATAGCATATCATGCTACCCGGAACGGCGTACAATTCTGCAAGCTTGTCAGTGAAAAGCACTGCTGCTCATTTCCCTTGGCTTACTCCGCTAACCCAGCTCTTCACGGAACCATTCTATGGTTTCCCTAATAGCCTTTTTATACGATGTCGGATTGTATTCGGGGAACCGCATCATGAATTTATGATCATTCAGCAGAAGCGGATACTCGAATTCGTATAGAAGCTCATGGAATTCGCTTGCTTCCTTATTGAACACACCGGCTAATCCGACTGCCCAGCCAGGCACCGCACAGCACTTTCCCGGACTGCCAGCCGCATGGTGGATATTCATCAGAAATTGCCGCCCCTCAATTGCTCCGGAGCCGGACACATGCCACTCCCCCTGCTCACCGCTCTCCGCCAGCAGCACGGCCGCTCTGGCCGCATCGCGGATATAGACCAGATCATGCGGAACGTCCAGCTTCACCGGCCACTTAATCGTTCTGGCTTGGAGGGCTCCGCTGAAGATCGGTCCGAATAATCGGTTCGTGACATTCGGACCGTAACAATTCGGATATCGCGGAATCACGTAACGGAAGCCCCGCCGTTCAGCCTCCGTCTTAATCAGCTCCTCCAGTTGATTCCGCAGCTTCCCCTTGCGGGTTCGTGCCTCCTTCGGATGGCGTTCATCCGCCGGAAGATATTGGAGCTTGCCGTAACCGTAGATATTGCCCGGAAATACCAGGGTCTGGCCAGTCTTAAGCTGGCGGGTTACCCGCTCCAGTGCCTCTGGCATGACAGAGTACCAATCCTGATACGGTACATTAAGACAGAAATAGACGGTTGTCACCCCATTCAGCGCTTCAGCAAGCACCTTCTCATTCCTTACATCTACTGCCGCCAGGGTCAACAGCGGGCCCTTCAGCCTGCGTAAAGCCTGACTGGAACGGTGGTAGGTAGCCTTCACCAGTCTGCCCCGTGACAGTAATTCTTGTGTGATGGAATGGCCCAGACTGCCATTTCCCCCAATGACGAGATTCATAACATGAACGGCTCCTTATCGAACGCATGAATACCTTCAGCAACCTGCTAACGGTTCATTCAATTTGCCCGTGATTATAATTCGCAGTTGTTGAAGAACCGGATCATCCATGCTGCTTCTATAGAAGAGAAGGATATATATTCCAGTAACCTGCGTTGTTATCAGTATATCGCCTGCAAGTCACTGTATTCATTGGGTTAATTTGACGATTCATGTCGATTCCGAGCTTTTATATGGACATATGGTGAATTATTGGAAATCAATAGTTTTGCATCAGGCGGGTGCGGCCAGTAGATCGCGAATTTTCGCTCAATTAGAATGAGCTGGTTGTGTATGCTTCTGTTTCTGATAAGCATATACAGCAGCACCCAGCGTACCTGCACGGTTGCCCAGTTCAGCCTGAACAATCCGGCACCGGCTTGCGGGCAGCTTCAACGCATGGGCATTTACAGTATCGCGGACACTATTCAGGAGACGATCTCCTGCTGCGGACATGCCGCCCCCGATAATAACCAGCTCCGGGTTCAGCAGATTAATCACATTCGCCAGCCCGAATCCCAGCAGCTCCCCCGTCTCATGCATGACCTCAATGGCCAAGGGGTCTCCGAGATCATAAGCCTCCGAGATCATCTGCGCCGTGATCTGCTTCCGGGTCTGCCCGGTCCAGGTCTGAATCAGGCTGACCCTCCCTGCCTCCAGCTTCTCCTTGAAGGTATTCACCATCCCCACCGCAGACACATACCGCCCCAGGCACCCAGAGCTTCCGCACCGGCAGGGACGTCCCTGCCGGTACATATTCATATGTCCGATTTCACCAGCGCTGAAGGTTGTCCCATACAGCACCTTGCCGTCATGAACCATCCCGGAGCCGAGACCGGTGCCGAGTGTGAGCAGAATCAGATGCTTGTATCCTTGTCCGGCACCATGGTGCCATTCTCCGTAAAGATTAACCCGCACATCATTATCTATGTAGACCTCGAAGCCGTAGTAAGGCTTCATTTCATTGACCACATGGACCTGCTCCCAGCCGGGAAAATTCGGTGAGAAGACCGACAGTCCCTCCTCCGGGTCGAGCAGGCCGGGGATTCCCATACCCATACAGGCAATCTGTGACTCGTAAATCCCTCTTCCTGCACATAGCTGCGTAACAGCAAGCCTGATCCGCTCCAGCACATGTGCCGGACCCTCCTGCGCTTCTGTAGGTAGCGAAATTTCCTCTACCGCCGTAAAATCCTCATCGAACAGGCCTGCCTTAATATTGGTTCCGCCCAGATCAATGCCAACTATATATTTCTCCATCCTGTCCCATCCTTCTTTCCCCATTAGAATGCTGCACCTCTCTTCTCTTATTATGCGCTTTCAACTTTTAGATAAGTAGCATTTTCCGAGCATATGGATAGTACGTTTCACTTGAAAGCGAACATCCTGCGGATAGCGGTTGCTGTTATTTTATTGACAAAGAGGGCTGCCCCTGCAGCCAATACTCACGCTGCGGGACAACCCTCACTGTATATCTATTTCATTCCAGCTGCTTAAGAACCGGCACCCTTGTACCGCTTGACGCCGAAGCTCCAGGCCATCAGGCCGATGCTGAGGAAGACCACGCCGACCAGCGGAGTCAGCAGCGCCATCGTCCGCATCTCATCGCGGTGCAGGAACAAGGCTGCCGGATAGATCCCGACAAAAGCAAACGGGATAATCCAGGTAAGCAGTACCTGAATGGCCCGGTTGTAGATCGTTACCGGATAACGTCCGTACGTCTGGATGTTATACATCAGCGGCAGAATGCCTGTCGGAGCATCCGAATAGAACGACAGCGATGTCAGAGTTGTATAGATCCCCGTATAAATGGCTACGGCGCTGAGAGTCAGGAGGATCAGCATCGGCAGGGTCCACCATTCAAACGGCAGGCCCAGATTGCTGCCACTGATTGCCATGACAATAAGCCCGATGAAGGAGCCGAACAGGGACGGCGGGTCCACATTCTCCAGGAAGATCTGGAACAGGTTATGCGCCGGACGGGTCAGAATGCGGTCCATTTCGCCTTTGACAATATACCGCTCACTGAAGCCCCACATATTGACGAAGCAGCTGAATACGCCGAACGGCACCATGAAGAAGCCGTAGACGAACACCACTTCGTTCTGATTCCAGCCGCCCAGGCTGTCAGTATGCATGAAGATGACCAGGATGAAGATAAAGTTCGTCGCCTGGAACAGCAGGTCGGAGATAACCTCCACCCAGAAATCCGCGCGGTAGGTTAACCGTGTTTTCATATAATTCTTCAGATATTCAATCAATAAGCCCAGGTAGTACATAGCTCAGCTTAACCCCCCTGCACGAACAGCCGCTGGCGCGCTGCGTGATTTAGCCAGACAATCGGAATGAGCAGAATCAGGAACCAGATGACCTGGATACCCAGCACATTCCAGATGCCCACCCCCTGCACGCGGCCTGTAAATACAGAACCCGGCAGATAGGTAATCGCTTGGAAGGGAAGTACCTTAAGCACGGAGGACAACCAGTCCGGGAATAAGGTAATCGGCACAATCAGCCCCGAGAACAGATCCACGACCACACGCTTCATGCGCATCATCCCCTCATTGTTCTCCACGAAGAAGGCAGACAGGCCTGTGATAATATTAATCTGCGAGCTGATCAGGAAGCTGAAGAACAGCATGACCAGGAACCCGGCCCAAGCCGAAGGCTCCGTAGGGAGCTGCACCGGAAACAGCAGAATGGCAATCACCATGCCCGGGATCATCAGCATCATGAAGCGGAACAGGCCTTCGCCGAGGCCCTGCATCATTTTGACCAGAACATAATTATAAGGCCGGATGAACTGGATCGCGATGCTTCCGTCACGGATATCCGTGGAGATCTCCCGGTCCAGATTGTTGAAGTAGAAGGCACGCGCCATCCAGGACACCGCCACATACGTGGTCATCTGCGCCCCGGTAAAGCCGCCGAGCGATTCACCATCGCCATAGATCGCTCTCCAGGTGAAATAGTTCACCCCGATATTGAGCGTGTAGATCAGAATCCCCGAATAGTAATTCACCCGGTAAGCAAGCATCGTCAGGAACCGGATACGGATAAAATCAAAATAAGCGCCAAGCAGCAGCCTCCGCCCATTCTCCCCGGAACCGCCCGGAGAACCGCCGGAGGAGGGAACTGCCGTTGCCAGCTTCTCAGACATGGATAACCTCTTTCTCATCGCTGAGAGCGGCGATCCGCTCCTCCGGCTTCTCTGCCGAGCCTGACTGATAAATACTGCGGACGATGTCATCCGTGTTTGTTTCGATGATTTTGATGTCTGTAATATCGGCCTGTCCGACGACCCGTCCCAGCACATCCGATACATTCAGCTCCAGCGGAATCCAGACCTTGGCCGCCAGCTCATTCTCTGCGGTCCAGGTAACCGGCATGCCTTCCGTCCAGCCGATCAGCTGCTGCAGCTTCGTGGCCGTTCCGAACTGGAACTGCACCTCACGCCCGGTTCCCCAGCGCTGCTTCAGGTCATCCAGACCTCCGTCATAGATAATCCGCCCGTCATCCAGCATAATGACCCGCGAACAGAGCGCTTCGATATCCTGCAGATCATGCGTGGTCAGCAGGATGGTTGTGCCATGCTCCCGGTTCATATCCTTCAGGAACTCGCGGATCTCCGACTTCACGACAATATCCAGCCCGATCGTCGGTTCATCCAGGAACAGAATGGACGGATTGTGCAGCAGTGCCGCCACCAGTTCGCAGCGCATCCGCTGGCCCAGACTCAGCTTACGGACCGGACGGTTCAGCAGATCCTGAAGCTCCAGGCGTTCCACCAGCTCATCCAGCCGTTTTTTGAACGCCTGCTCTGGCACCCGGTACACCTTGCGCAGCAGCTGGAAGGATTCAATCACGCCGATATCCCACCAGAGCTGGCTCCGCTGGCCGAAGACAACGCCGATGTTCTGCACGAACTTCTCGCGCTCCTCGTACGGCACGAAGCCGCCGACAGTCAGACTGCCGGCGGTAGGGACAAGAATTCCGGTTAGCATCTTGATCGTTGTGGACTTCCCGGCCCCGTTCTCCCCGATATATCCGCAGATCTCACCTTCGGGAATGCTGAACGAGATGTCCTTCACTGCCGTTACTTCGGTATATTGCCGCTTAAACAAATCAGCGAAGGCCCCTTTGAGGCCCTCGCGGTTTTTTTGGACTTTGAAGGTCTTGCGCAAGTCCTGCACTTGAATAGCATTCATAGGTTACCTCACTAAGCTAAGAATTGGGTTCAGTACCCCATTATAATAGAATGAATACAAAAGTACTATCTATTTCCTCGTCCCTTTCCTTCCACCTACGCCCGCCCTGCTTATTTAGCCACTCTTCCCTCAAAAAACTCCGCACCCGGCACAGCCTCCAGATGTCCGGAACGGGCCACCTTGGTCCGCAGGTACTTCTCATTGAAGACCGATACATCGCCCCATAGCGGCACCCGCTTCACTGTGTTCATTCCGGCAGCCCGGAGAGCTTCCAGCTTCTTCGGATTGTTGGTGATCAGAGTCACCGGATGGCTGCGCAGATGCTGAAGCACGCTAATCGCATCTGTGTAATCTCTGGAATCATCGGCGAACCCAAGCTCCAGATTGGCCTCTACGGTATCATACCCTTCTTCCTGAAGAAGATATGCCATTGCTTTGCTGAACAAGCCAATGCCTCTTCCTTCATGATTCGCCAGATAAAAGAGTGCCCCGGCACCATGCTGAGCAATCATCTTCATCGACTGGTGCAGCTGGAAGCCGCAATCGCAGCGCTTGCTGCCGAAGATATCCCCAGTATGGCAAATGCTGTGCATCCGGATCAGCGCTTCCTCCGAATGCTCGAAATCTCCGTAGACCAGGACACTGGACTGCTGTCCATCCGCAAGCTTCATCGATGACAACCGGCTGATGAGCAGCTCGGTAGCCTCCTTGCCTTCTGCGCGCTGAAGCTCTTCGTCCGTCACATTCAGCCAGCTGTACCATTTGAAGGTGATCGTCTCCCCGTCCAGATTGACAGGCAGGGTGATAGGTCCGACCAATATATTCGTGGAGTTTTCCATAGGAATCCGGTTGATTTTGTTCTGTAGTATAGATAGGATATCTGGGTTGATCATAAGAGCACCGTCCTAAAAGTTTGATAGCATATAGCATACGCTTCTTTGATTGTATTAATTTAATTTTTAATATTGAACTTTTGACGTAGTAACTATTTGTAAGTTAGTTTATCATTGTAATATAACTTCGTCAAGTTATAATATATATTTAAATATTTATAATTACTTATTGTAAGTTTATGATATAATGAATGCTGAGGTGATCCTTATGAATGATTTTGAAATGTGCCCCCGGTTCGAGAAAGCGGTAGATGTGCTTAGCAAGCGGTGGGTAGCCCTGATCGTGTTCGTCCTGATGGATGGTCCGCGGCGGTTCGGGGAAATTGAGCATTGCTTGTCCAATCTTAGCGGCAAGGTCTTGTCTGACCGATTAAAGGAAATGGAGGCTGAAGGGATCATACAGCGTTCTGTATACCCTGAGATGCCCGTACGAATTGAGTATTCGTTAACCGATAAAGGTACGGCACTGGCTCCCATTCTTGGAGAGATCGGTAACTGGTCTACGGATTGGATCGAGATTGGCGTGACCAAATGATTCCCGCACGGCACGCGAAGCAGCGCCCTTGAAGCTCCTGAACAGGAACCTTCGGGGCGCTGCTTTGTTTGATTTTATAATAAGCATGGTCGATTCCTACAGATCCTTACGCTGAAAGCGCAGAAGCCCCAGCCCAAAGATAACCACAGTGTAGATTACAGCGTATGCGACAAAGGTATTAGACGGAAATGAATTGAAATTCATCAGACTAAGCGCCCCGTTATCCATCGATACCATACCATTCATATCCTGTAAGCTGAACAGCTCGACTGTCATTCGGCGCTGCAAGGTATCTGCCGGCATAATCATCGAGATCATTCCAGTCAGATTATTCAACACCTTCAGTCCGTCGTCCTCCAGTCTCAGCGACCCGCTAAGCTTATCTACCATCCCGCCGAGAAATCCCGCCCCGTAGAGCATTGTCATGAACACACCGTTGCCAAGCGCCGAGAATAGTCCCGAACCCAGCATGGATACGGAGATTAACAAGGGAACTACAGAGGCAAACAGGAGGAATGACCTCGCCAGCACGGCCGCTTCTCTGGGAACATTTGCGTGGGCATTTGTAATCAGCAGGATGGCGGTGAACAGAATGAGTGCATAGATCGTTCCCAGCGTAACGAAGCCTAGCCAGCGGCCAAAATACCATTTCCAGCGCGGCAGGGGCCGGGGTAACAGAGCCTGCATGACCCCCTGCTCCGCTTCACCAGCAATCACCGAGAAAGAGCTGAAAATCGCCAGAAAGGCAATAACGAACGCGCCGAAGAAGAAGCCTAGACTCAGAATAAAAGCGCCGTTCATGTACTGCATGAACAACCCGCTGCCATTACCCAGCGTTCCGGTCCCTTGATCGTTCGTTCCTACGGTATCGGCCACAAACCAGAAGGCAATCAGGAACACCAGGGTAAGCAGGAGGGTTAGCAGCATCACTTTTTTACGAAGCATTTCCTTCCAGGTCATTGCAACTATGGTTCTCATTCCTTCTCCCCCCTATGACTTAGCCCGGCTACCGCATCCATGAACCAGTCCTCCAGCCGCTCCGTCTGGCGGATCACCTGATACAGCGTCATCCCCTGCTGGACCATCAGCCCGTTCAGCCAGCCCGCCTGCTCCTCATGATCCAGCTCCGCCGCAAGCCACACAATGCTTGAATCTGAGTCCTCCTCCTGAGCCGGGTCATAGCCTGATTTCCCAGCCGCAGGCACGGATTGCCGGATGGATAACCCTGTATGCTCATTAAGCCAGGACAGCAAAAAAGGCGTGTATCCGCCTACTTTGAAATGCCAGCTTGTCCGTTTGTTCAGCATCTCCGCTACTTTGCCGTGCCGCAGGACCGCTCCGTTACTCAGCAGAGCCATCCTGTCGCACAGCACTTCAACATCCTCAAGTAAATGAGAGTTGAGAAAAATAGTAATTCCCCGTCCCTTCAGCCGCTGCAGAATCTTACGCACTTCCATTCTCCCGATGGGATCAAGGGCTGAGGAGGGTTCATCCAGGAAAAGAATCTCCGGATCATTCACCAGCGCACACGCAAGACCCAGCCGCTGCTGCATTCCCTTGGAATAATGCTTGACCCGGTCACTTCCGCGCAGCCCGATGCCTACCTCCTGCAGGAGCTGGGGAATTCTCTGATCCATGACGGATTTCGGAATCCGGCACAGCTTGGCATGAAGCCTGACCACCTCTTCACCGGTCAGCCAATCCTGGTAGCGGTACAGCTCCGGCAGATAGCCAATCTTCATTTTGGCTTCGATAGAGCCGAGCGGATGGCCCAGAATGGAAGCCTGACCGCCTGTTGGCGAGATGAGTCCAACCAGCATTTTGACAAAGGTACTCTTGCCGGCACCGTTGGGGCCGAGGAAGCCGAAGGCTTCCCCTTTCCCCACAGTCAAAGTAACATCCCGGCAGCCGCGTCCATTCGGATAAGCTTTGGTCAAGGCGTTCGCATCAATCGCAGGGATACTGCTCATTGTGTGATCAACTCCTGTACTTTCTGGAGGAACTGCTCGCGGTCAGGATAGAGGTCTCCGCCGCTAAGCTGCAGAACCTGCCCCTTCTGCACCCAGACAGCCATGTAGCTGTTGCTGTTACTGAACTTCATTTCAGTAAGAATGACCTGCGTACCGGCCACCGTAATCTGTTCATCATGACTGCCCTTGATCAGCGGCATCGGCAGATCACCGGACAAGATCCGGCTCTTCTGCAGGCTGCTTCTCAGATTATCTGGAATCAGCGGGAAGTTCACGACCGCATCAATCGCTTCGTCCAGATCCACAGAAGGATCTACGGTAACGACAGGTGTATTCATCTGTGATAAGGATCCCCAGTGCTGACCGGTGCCCAGATCATAATACACTTGCTCGGGGATATGAAGCGTAATCGGCTTGCCATCTACAGACGTAGGCAGCAGATTGTCCGAGCCCAGGCGTTTCAGTGCCTTGTTCACTTCATCCACCTTCAGGGTTAGAGTAATATCCCGGCTTGGTGATACATCTGCTGTCTTTGCAGCAGCAATATTCGCACCCTTCAAAGGCTCATATCCCAGCAAACCTTGAATTTTGCCAACCGGAATTTCACCGCTGATGCTCCCGTTAACGGATGAGATGTCTCCGAAGGAATTCATCGTTTGGCTGAAGTTCCCGTCTTCCGACGCCTGATAGAACATATCCCGCAGATCGCTTTCTTCGACGACGGTTGCCTCCTGCATCTTGAACTGGTTCAGCAGGGCGGCCATGGCCGTATTCCCTACCGGAGTGGCCAGAACAGCTGCGAAAATCGCTACGCCTGCTGCCGCTGCGGCCCACTTGCGGCTGCGGCTCATAGGCCGGCTCGTCTTCCGCCCTGTCTTCTGTACGGACTCCGCTGCTGCAAGATGTTCCGCCTTAGCTGCCGGAAGCACTTCATCTGCTGCCGGTTCTGTTCTATCTGATCTATCAGCCTTGGCAGTCTGTTCCTCTAGAGTGGTCTCTTGCTTGCCCCATGTAGCCCACACCGGATTGACCGGCTCGTCTTCCAGCTTCTCCTGTAATTTCGCCCAGGCTGCATCTGTGTTCTGTGGCTGTATCTGCCCGTTTGCTCTATTCATGGTTTCTTTCCTCCCGGATCTCATTATTCTTGCGGAATGGATTTCACCGCATGGTGTTTCAGTTTGGCAGTCGCCCGGCTTAACAGGGTTCCGACTACTGGCGGCTTCACTCCCAGCTCCCCGGCGATCTCCGCGTAGCTGTAGCCCGAATACTTAAGCAGCAGGGCCTGCCGGTCCCGTTCGGGAAGATCCTCCAGCCAGCTCCGCACATCTTCCTGATCCAGCTTGCTGAGGACTACTTCTTCCCCTGTAGGAGCAGAAGCCCCCGCATCATATAACAGCTCCTGCTTGTTGATCAGACGCCGCTCTCTCACCCGCTGGTTCAGATAATCATATCCGATCCGTGTTAGCACTCTATGCAGCCACGCCCCCAGCGCTGCGGGATCATCCGGCGGGTTTCTGTAAAGTCTGATAAAAACCTCCTGCGCCAGATCATCGGCAGCACTCTCGTCCCTCACAAGTGCCGCCAGCTTGCGACGCACACTCGGGTAATGCTCATAAAAGATTAATTTGTATGGGTCTGATTCCGGAATATTCATTAGGGTAATCCTCCTTATCCGCTGCAGCTATAAGTAAGACGAAGGCTGGGGCTAATTTGTATCATCTTGCCTCAAGATTTCTCTCCAGCAATTCTGATCTTCTAATTATACGGCAGGCCGGTTGACCCGCATACATCCACTCCGGGCGCTGTCCTATGCATCTACATCCGCCAAATAACCCCACAAAGTGGGGCTTTAGCGTAGGTGATGACTCAGGTACTTTGCGGGGACACCAAAACATATAAATGCTTATCTGTCACAAAAAAACGGTCCTCCGGTAAAATCCCGGGGACCGTTTGCGTCTTGCTATTCCATTCCTGACTATTGCTTGCTGTAATTCTCGTCCCCAACCTGGATGCTGCCGTCATCATGCTGGAAGAATAGGGAACTGGATACCTTACCGTTACCAAAAGCGAATACGATGGTATTCCCGCTTATCTTGTAGGAACCGGTGTCTGAACCGCCGGCCCCGCCTGTTGTGGGTGCTCCGCCCTGGACGGTACCCAGCATCAGGTTGTCGCTGGTGAAGGTTCCATTGCTGTTCAGCACCAGCGTCCGTGTCCATGAAGTTGATCCGGCAGATATCCCAGCCAGCCCCTGGAAGCCACGGTGGACATAAGTACCGCTTAGGGTCAGCCCGTTCTTGACTGTTTTGACCCGGCTAAGCTCAACATCGTCAATATGCAGCTTGCCGGATTTGACCGCAATATCATAAGTATCTCCGTTACTTAGCTTCAGCTTACCACTCTGTATGGTGTAAGTCTGGCAGCCGTCACGCGAGCAGTTGATCGTCTCCGGTCCGCCTTGCTTTGGAGCATCAACAACCACTTTATTACCGGGCAGGAAGGTGATGATATTCCAGCACATCCCGCCGCATTCATACCCGTCGTAGTCCGGGCTGAAGCCGTAGTACGTTCCCTGCAGATTGCTCAGATTCACCTGGTCCGAAGCGGCTGGCTTGTAGGAGCCGTCTCCGGCCGGAGCATTCGGCACAGTCCCTGGTGCCGGCGGCTTGGTCGGTTGCGGCTGGCTGGCGATCTGCTCATCGTATACTTTTTTGAATTCGGCAATTTGCTTGTCAACCGCCGCCTTCGCCGTTGCTTTGGTCAGACCATTGGCGGCCAGATACGGATCGGTATAGACGAGAATCTGCGGCTTATACGGGTTCCATGCGACCAGTGCCTGAGTGGACTCCCCGACGAAGCGGAGCGGGACCATCGTGTAGCTGTCTATAATTGTTGGCGCTTGCAATAGCTGAACACTGGTTCCATTGACGGTAGCCGTCTTGCTGCCTATCGTCATGACGATGGTTAGGCCTTCCTTCGTGCCGGTTACCGTCTGCTGTGCCGGATTCCAGCCTACTGTAAGGCCCATCGCTTCGAACAGCGGACGGAATGGAACCAGCGTTGTCCCTTTATCCAGCAAGGGAGCTTTCTCAAAAGTCAATGGTTTGTCATCCAGATTGACCTCTATCGTTTTGCCCGCAGCTGGCGAAGCTTGCGCTTGGCCCGCTGATACACTCAGCGCTACGGCTACTCCCAGCCAGATGACAGCCGTCCATAACCGCCGGATCACAGGTCCGGACATTCGCCTTTTTCTCACCTATACCCCATCCTTTCGCAAAACAAACGGATTTTTAGATTTATAACCCGTCAGTCCCGCGTTTAAACAGAACCAGTCAAAAAATGATTTTTTGACGCACAGAAAAAGCCCTCCCGCACGCGGTAGGACTGATATCTGGTGTATATCCATTAAAAGGTTGATCTTGCCAATAAAATATAGTAGTTTATTAGGTGTAAACTATTATAAATTGAAAGGTGGAGTTAATGATGGAACAGAAATGTATGGAAATGATGATGAACATGTGTATGGAAGACATGATGTCGAAGATGAAGAACATGAAAATGTGCATGGAAACCATGACCCAAATGGGCATGATGAACATGGATATGGACAAGATGATGACTCAAATGCAGCAGTGCGACGAAATGATGACCATGTGTATGACCATGATGCGTAATGGAATGGAAATGTCCAAGTAAGTCCAGGTTTACAACGGCAAGCCCTTGAGAGTGAATCTGCGAAATTCACCTTTATTGTGCATGTCATGGCTGAGCAGACTAACTGCATGCCATTTTTTAGTTAAACTATATTACCTCTATATCTACCTAATCATATCTCCGATTATTTCTTCTCTATCCTCTATCTAATCTTGATATACCGCGCTTGAAGCTGCTTAGCCACGTGAATCCGCTCCATCTTCAGCTCCCACATCTGTTCTCTCCACAGACCGCTATTCGTTGTATCCTCTTGCTCTCTCAGCTTATCGAATAATTGCATCAGCAATAAGTTAATATCGTCGAACCGCGACCACAGCGCTCTCACACTATCCACTTGTTTTTTTTCTTCGGCAAGCATTTCATAGTTATTCAATTGCTCCAGGAGATCAGCCTGCCACTGTTCATCGTTAATTGCCTTGGCGTAATTCAGCAAATCCAGATAATCATCTATTGACAAAGGTACCGACTCCTTTTTTCTTTATACCAAGTATTATACTCGGTATTGTAGATATTGCAATAGTCTGCGCATAAAAAAACAGACATCCCATGAAGGATGCCTGCCAGGAAAAGCTATTCTTCTGTGCTGACCAGCTTCAAGCTACATCAGCTTCTTAATATCATCCTTCAGCTGTTCGGACTGCGGTCCGAACACAATCTGTACGGCACCCTGCCCAAGCCGCATGACACCGGAAGCACCCAGTTGCTTGAGTGCGGAGTCCTTAACCGCTTTGTCATCATTTACGTTAAGACGCAAGCGGGTAATACAGGCATCGATGCTGCGGATGTTCGCAGGACCGCCGATGTTCTCCAGAATCTTGGCGGCTCTGGAAGAGGACGACGCGGCTGTACCACTCTTGGACAGATCAATCAGGTCATCTTCCGTCTCATCCTCGCGTCCGGGAGTTTTGAGGTTGAACTTGACGATGATGAACCGGAACAGCACATAGTAGAGGACGAAGAAGCCAAGCCCAACCGGAATCAGCACCCACGCGTTGGTGGACTGCTTCATGTTAAGCAGGTAATCAATGAGCCCGGCAGAGAATCCGAACCCGAGCTTCACATCCAGCACATACATCAGGAATCCGGCAAAACCCGTCAGCAAAGCGTGTACCAGATACAGCAGCGGTGCGAGGAACATGAAGGAGAATTCCAGCGGCTCCGTGATTCCTGTCAGGAAGGAAGCAATCGCCGACCCGATGAAGATGGACGCGACCATTTTGCGTTTCGACGGTTTGGCTGTGTGAATGAACGCCAGGGCAGCACCCGGCATAGCGAACATCATAATCGGGAAGAAGCCTGTCATGAACATTCCCGCAGTCTTGTCTCCGGCGAAGAAGCGCGTCAGATCTCCGTGAACAATATCCCCAGCAGCGTTCGTGAAATCACCGAGCTGGAACCAGGCGATAGCGTTGATGACATGATGCAGGCCGAACGGAAGCAGCAGACGGTTAGCCGTCCCAAATACAAAGGCCCCTGCCCCTCCGAGACCGACAACCCAGGTGCCGAAGTCACTGATGACATCCTGAATCGGGCTCCAGATCATGCCGATCAGCACTGCGAGAATCATGGTGGTGATAGCGGTGATAATGGGTACGAAACGTTTGCCTGCGAAGAAGCCCAGCCAGTCGGGCATTTTAATATTATGATATTTCTTGTACAGGTAAGCAGCCCAGGCTCCGGCAAAAATCCCGCCCAGCACGCCCATATTCAGCTTCACATCATCGGCGATGAACGGCATTTGGGCCGGAAGCACCTTAAGAATACTGTCCAGCACCTGATACGCAATGAGGGCAGACAGCGCGGCAACCGCATCCCCTGCGAACCCGATCGCTACCCCAATTGCAAAAATCAGCGCCAGATTACCGAATATAGCACCCGCACCCGCATTCAGAAAAGGAGCCACATACTGGTTGAGGAATCCGCCGACGGTACTGCCCAGATGGAAATCCTTCTCATAATTAATTAGTCCGAACCCTTGCAGTATGGCTGCCGCCGGTAAAGTTGCGACTGGAAGCATCAGAGATTTCCCTAACTTCTGTAGAAAAGCCAACATAATGAAATCATCCCCCTGGTTTCATATTTAGTACATGTATGTTCTAAGCCTGTGAAGCTACTGTAAGAATAGTGCTTGTTCCTGCCGTAACCTGGCCGTAATGGCAATCGACCTCCGGAGGTTCCTCCCCGTTATGGGTCACAATCACTGGAGTAATGGTACGGTACCCCGCAGCACGGATCGCTTCCAGATCGAATTCGATCAGCGTCTGCCCTGCCTGCACTTCATCTCCGTTGGCAATATGGCTGATGAAGCCTTCCCCCCGCAAGCTGACCGTATCAATTCCGATGTGCATCAGCAGCTGTAACCCTGAGGCATGCTCCAGGATTAGAGCGTGATTCGTTTTAACCACATGCGCAATTTTTCCGTCAAACGGGGCCGTTAAACGTCCCTCTATAGGTTCTATGGCAATACCTTGGCCCATATGCCCGCCAGCAAAGGTCTCGTCCGGCACTTCCGTTAATGGTACGGACTGTCCGCTGACCGGAGCGTATATCTCCAGGCGGCTTACCGCCTCAGTAGGTTTCTCTTCTTTTTTAGCTTTCCATCTCGAAAACATAAAAGTCACTCCTTGCTGCTGCTATTTATTCTTCTCTATCGTCTGGAACAGCCGGTGCAGATGCATAGCCAAAAAGCAGATTTCTTCTTCGGGTACGTCTACACTGAGCTTACCCTGCATGACTTTGCCCATCCTGTGCGCGAGCTTGTATTCATCCTTGTATTCCTTCTTGATATGCTTCACAAAAGGATTGTCGATGAGCGAACCCTGCAGAATCCGTTCAATCGAGAATCTCAAGTGAACCATCAGCCGGACATGATTCATACTGCCCTGCTCAAAGCGGATCTTGCGTTCACTGCGGATCATCTCCATCAGTTCACTGACAATGTTGGAGGCCTTCACAAGCTGGCCCACCGGCACATTGCTGACCGCAGAATAGACATGGTAAGTAAGGAAACCGACCTCGTCCTCAGGAATCTGCACTTCAAAGCCTTCACTGATCTTCCCGGCCGCCTTGGAAGCGATCTCAAATTCCTTGGGGAATGTCATCCGGGTCTCCTCCAGGAATGGATTCACTATGTCCATCCCGCTGCGCAAGCGGAAAATGGTGAATTGGATATGGCTGGGGAGCGCCAAATAGATCTTGTCGTTTAGCTTGCCGGGAAACTCACGGGCGATATCAGAGATAATCTCATCCGTAATCCTCATGACCTTGGGATCAATGTCCTCCAGCAGAATCTGATACTGACTCCATTCCTCCCGGTCCTCCAGCCGAAACAGCTTCTCAATCCGGGGATCATCCGAATCAATAACACCCGTATCCTTAAGCGCAAACCCGATGCCCTTGCCGATAATTACATATTCCTTGCTCTTCTTGCCGCCCTCTACCATTACGACATTATTCCCAATCACCCGCAGCACCTGAAATTGTTCAGTGTCCCTCGCCAAGTTCCCCCTCCTTTCCGCCCATTGCCTGATTTTTTGCACAAAAAAGAGCCAAGACTGGACTCAAAGTATTGAGTACGAATCTTGGCTCATGCCCTGTTAAGGTAACACGCCACTGCATATAAATGATCATTTATGAACCCATCATAAAGCATACCTTGTATTCCCGTCAATGGGTTTTTGGAAAAGTCAAATGTACCGGCACATTCGTGTAATGACGTCCTGCATCAATACCGGCTTGCTGATAAAATCAGTGGCTCCGGCGGCCAGGCAACGCTCACGGTCTTCCTTCATCGTCTTGGCAGAGATTGCAATGATCGGGAGGTCGGTGAGATGCATCTCCTCACGGATAATAGACAGCGTGTCATAACCGTCCAGAACCGGCATCATAATATCCAGGAGTACGATATCCACCTCCGGCTGCTCTCTAACCACTTGAAGACATTCATAACCCGTCTGAGCGGTCATGATGATCATTCCGTAAGGCTCCAGACCCTTCTGCAAGGCATAAATATTACGCATATCATCATCTACAATCAGGACAGTCCTGCCTTGCAGCATGGCGTATTCTTTCTCGAACAGGGAGTCACCGCTATTACCCGGCTGCCCTGTATCATGAACGGTTCTGGAGTGCTCCGACCCGGCTGCAGTCTGAGCCAGCTCCGCCGGATGGAACGGTTCTTCTTCACTGTCCAGTTCACGGCATGGGAGATACAAGGTGAATGTACTGCCCTTCCCTTCTTCGCTCTCCAGGCTGATATGCCCGCCCAGCAGCTGAGCCAATTGCTGGGAGATGGACAAGCCCAGACCGGTTCCCCCGAATTTGCGGGCAGTCGTTCCGTCCACCTGGCGGAAGGCCTCGAAGATCAGCTCACGGTTCTCTTCGGAGATGCCGATTCCGGTATCCTGGACAGCAAAGGCCAGCACCGGCCCTTCTGTTATGTAACTCTGATCCGAATATGCCGCCAGCTTGGTAATCTCCACGGTCACAGAGCCCTGCTCAGTGAATTTGAAGGCATTGGACAGCAGATTCCGCAGAATCTGATGCAGGCGCATCTCATCGGTGAAGAACAGATCCGGAACCTCCGGGTTCAGGGTCACGTTAAACTCCACGTTCTGCGATTCAGCAAGCTTGCCGAAATACCCCTGCAGCAGCGAGGGCAGCTCGGTGAGATTAACGGCGTCCATTTCCACCAGCATTTTGCCCGCTTCCACCTTGGAGAGATCCAGAATATCGTTAATCATACTAAGCAGATCACTGCCGGAATTGTAAATGACTGAGGCATAGCCCAATTCTTCCTCGGTTAACGTATGATTGCGGTTCTCCGTCAGGAGCTGCGAGAGAATCAGCATACTGTTCAGCGGAGTACGCAGCTCATGCGACATATTGGCCAGGAATTCAGACTTGTAGCGCGAGCTCTGCTCCAGCTGTTCATTGTACCGCTCCAGCTCGATCGCTGCATTCTCGGCTACCGCTTTCTGGTTCTCCAGCTCCTTGTTCACGGTTAACAGCTCGCTGGTCTGACTCTGAAGCTCCTCCGTCTGCATCTGCATCTCCTCGGACTGGGTCTGAAGCTCTTCGGATTGAACCTGAAGCTCTTCGTTCATCACCTGCGACTCATGCAGAAGCCTCTGGATCTCCATCCGGGTCTTCACCGAATTCACGGTAACACCCATCATGTCCAGCAATTCCTTCAGCAGCTCGAAATGGTAAGGCGCCCAACGGGTCAGCGCAGCAATCTCCAGGACAGCAACGGTCTTGTTCTCAAAAATAATCGGAGCAATCACAGCGAACCTCGGCGGTGTTCTGCCCAGAGCGGAGCTGATGGAGATATAGTCATCAGGCAATTGCTCAATCACGTTCATCCGCTGATCCAGCGCACATTGACCTGCCAGGCCTACTCCCGGCTGAATAACCTCCGGCCCGATGCGTTCTTCCTTATTCTCTGCACCTGCATAGGAATAGATGCGCTCGAACAGTTCCTCGTTATTCACGACGTATATAGTGGCATACTGCATTTCCAGCATAACCGACAACCGGCTGACAAAAATTCTGCACAGCGAAGGCATATCAACTGTCTCTTGCAGGGCAATCGACATGGAGGTGAGCTGCTCGCTCGTCCACTGCTCCCGCTGCACGTTATCCAGCAGCCCGTTCGTCGCTTCGCCCAGGTCATAGATTTCATCCAGAGTCTTCACCTTAATGCGCTCCGAGCGGTTACCGCCGGAGGCAATACTGTTGATCGCCTGTATGACGCTGTGCAGAGGATTCACAATGCTGGCCGAGAGCAGATAAGTGATGAGCAGCGCAAGTACGACCACCAATCCCCACAATATGTACATGGTGATCAACAGCTTATGATTGCTGTCCTTCAGGTTGCTGATCCGGTCATTCGTGAGCGTGCGTTCGATGTCACGGAAGTAATCGGACTGGGAACGGATCGTATCGACGAGATTTTTCCCCGTGTCATTGCGGAAAAAAGCGTTGACCGCCTCAGAATGGCCATTTTTCTTCAGCTCAACCACGTGCTGTCCGGCGACATCGACCCACTTCTCGATATTATCCGTAATCGTGTCCAGATTCCGTACCTGCTTCGGGTTATCGGCAATGAGATTATTCAGCTTCGCTGCATTAATTCTCCACTGCACCAGCCCGTCATTATACGGCGCCAGGTATGACTCATCGTCGGTAAGGACGTACCCCCGCTGTCCGGTCTCCATATCCAGTACATTTTTCTCAATTTGATATGTAAGTTCATGAACTTCTATATCATGATCGCTCAAGAACACGGTTTCTTTCTCCAGGCTGTTAATCCGGCCAGAGACTATAATCAGAAATAGCCCCAGCATTAATAGTATGATGACATATCCAAGTGCGATTTTGCCGCGGATCTTCAAGCTCCAAGCATGCTTCTCCGGCAATGGTCCAACCCCCGTCCAGAGTTATACTTATGCTGCATATTGTTGTCTCTCACGCTGTGGCTGTACAGGGCTTACAAATACCCCTCCGTGCGGGGTATAGGCAATCTGTCCTTGAGCTGACGCACATTGGCTTCCAGCTTGATGATGATATCCTCCAGATCCTGCGGATCAATTCCCTTAATAATCGGAACCGGGGCCGGAGTGGCTGCGGTCTTCACCTCTGCCTTCAGCTCTTTCATCTCAATCTGCTGCTCCTGCCACTTATCCATCAGATCCGCTATGGTAGCATAGAACCGTTCATAATCCTTAATGACGCTGTCCAGGAACGTATCCACCTCTTCGGCATCATAGCCGCGAAGCTTCATACTGAATTCCTTCTCATGAATGGTAAGTGCATCAAGGGTAATACCGAGCTGGCTGAACAGCTTTCTCTGCTTATCCAGCCGCCGTTTCATATGTTCGTCCATTTCATAACCTCCAAGTGTATGCTGCATTCATCCGGCAGGTATTATTATAACAGGGTGAAAGCAGCATGAAAATATCACTAAAGTTACAATTCAGCATAGGGATGCCTGCTGATTGCCCTATAACACATTAGGGTAAGGTAAGATTACGACAGTGTAACTACTAATCCAGCTGAAAGGAAGATGACACATGAGCCACTTAACCAAAGACCAATTGAATATACTGCGGGCAGCCCTTGAGGAGCGCAAGGCAGAGCTGGAGCAGCATTTCTCCGGCAATGGAGCAGAAGACAGCCTGCTTGGCGATTCCCTTATCCTCTCTACGGGCGAGCTCTCTTCGGTCGATAACCATCCCGCCGATACAGGAACGGAGACGTTTGAACGCAGCCGCGACCTGTCCATCAACACCTCGCTATCCGAAGAATTAACGGAGATCGAGGCTGCTCTTGCGCGGATGGATGACGGAACGTACGGTATCTGCGAAGCCAGCAAGCAAGAGATTCCCTATGAGCGGCTTGAGGCCATCCCCTACACCCGCTATACCGTGGAGCATGCCCCAACCAGCCGTGACACCGGCGCACGCCCTGTGGAAGAAGAGGTTATGACCCCGCCGCCAGCCGGTGCAGGCGAAGGACGTCAGCAGAATAGCGGCAGATTCGATGACGCCGGTGCCTGGGAAGCCGTGGAGGATTATGGCAGCGCAAGCTCGCCGGTAACCCCGCCGGGCCAGGATTCTGAAGAAGAGGATACCTGAGCCGGCAGGCCGAAGCCAGAATCTTAATTCCGGGCTAACGAATTTCGTAAGCGCCGGAAGCCCGCTCAGAAGTTGTCAGCGACCGCCTTATTAAGGATACCCAGACAGCGGTCGAGGTCGGTCTTCACTTGCTTTTTGTAGAGCTTGGCCTTCTCCTCCCCGTCCGAGGTGAAATGATACAGGACAATCTCCTGGAAATCGACCTTGGGGTCGTTTCCCTTCAACTGCTTGGTGCGGTAGAGTATCCCCT
This sequence comes from Paenibacillus sp. FSL H8-0122, assembly GCF_038005345.1. Classification (NCBI taxonomy): domain Bacteria; kingdom Bacillati; phylum Bacillota; class Bacilli; order Caryophanales; family Paenibacillaceae; genus Paenibacillus; species Paenibacillus sp. FSL H8-0122. The sequence goes on from NZ_JBBOTB010000001.1 coordinate 3,183,751, forward strand.
GCTGCACCAGCTCATGCAGGGCACGGTAGATTTCACTTTGGGGAGGAGAATAACCATGGGCTTTGAAATCTCTGCGCAAATCCTCCAGCATCTGATAACCATACCCCTTGTGCTGCTCCACCATCGTAATCAGATATACCTTTATAAACGCCCGCTGGGCAATCATAAACGCCATAAGACACCTCCCGGGGTGTTTTTTTGTGGAATCCTTAGAGAAGAACAGCCATAGACCCTTGTCACTTAAATCCGGCAGTCAAATGATGTGGGTAGCATTTCCAGCTACAACTCTAGTATAAACTCTATTTCCCAGCTTTCACAACAAGTTATATTTTATAGTTTCATTTTTTCGGTGCGGAGTTTAGGTTTACTTTTTCCGTTTTGAAGAAGATAGGTACTGATGTTGTGAGGCGTTTAGATGGTATAGGTAGATACGGTGGGTGGTTTTATTCTTCTATTGTGAATTTTTCATATAATGAAATTATATTAATAGAGAACGACTTTAACTTGCGTCCCCTGACACCCGTTGCTTAACGCCTCTGCAGAATAAAGGTTATTGTGAATTTTTCATATGATGAATTAACATGAATAACCCCCCTCTCTGCCTCTCCACAGACGATTACTCTTATTTATTTTGTTGTAATTGCAACAAAATTCATGTATTATTTTAAAACTATAGGCTTGGAAAATAAATGATCAATGGAGCTGCGATTATGAAGGAGATTCTACGCGAGGTTGGAATGATTGCCCGGTCACTGGACTCCATCAGCAATATCGAATTTAAGCAATATGACCTTACCCGGGGGCAATATTTGTATCTGGTGCGGATCTGTGAGCATCCGGGGATGATCCAGGAGAAGCTGGCTGAAATGATTAAAGTGGACCGGACAACGGCTGCCCGCGCTATACAGAAACTTGAGATTAACGGTTTTATTGAAAAAAATGAAGATCGGCACAACAAAAAAATCAAGAGGCTGATCCCTACAGAGAAAGGGCAGGCCGTCTACCCTCTGCTCAAGAGAGAGAACGATTATTCTAATAGCGTAGCGCTGTCCGGCTTCTCCGAAAGTGAGGCTGAAACCCTGGTAACACTCCTGCAAAGAGTCAGGTCCAATGTGGAAAAAGACTGGGAATATGTAAAAAAGGGAAACAAACGGGACTATTGATTATACAAAAGGAGAATTATAGATGACTATTTTGATAAAGAGATGCTCTTCCGGCGATCTGGAGACCTTGCAAAAAATCAGTATTGAAACGTTTACGGACACCTTCAAAAATCAAAATTCACCAGAAGCTATGGAAGCTTATTTGAAAAGAGCATTTCGTACAGAGCAATTAAAAAAAGAATGCGCCAACCGCCATTCTGAATTTTATTTCATCTATTATAATGAAGAAATTGCCGGGTACCTGAAGGTTAACGCAGATGATGCCCAAACTGAACATATGGACAAGGACTCGCTTGAAGTGGAACGGATCTATATTAGAAGGCCCTTTCATAGACTGGGGCTAGGGAAAAAGCTGATTGAGAAAGCGGTGGAAATCGCGACCGAAAAGAATAAGAGGAAGCTCTGGCTGGGGGTTTGGGAACAAAACGGAAACGCAGTTGCCTTTTATACAAAATTGAATTTCGTACAGACAGGAACTCATTCTTTCTATATGGGTGACGAGGAGCAAACAGATCTGATCATGACCAGAATCATCCTCTAGCACAATTAGGATATTTGGCCCAGTACCCTCACAGCAGCCTAAAACAAGCACAAAGAACTGCCCCGGCATGTTCGCCGCAGGCAGTCCTTAAGTATGCTATAGGAGCGGGCTTAAGCCTGCTCTAATTTTTAGATTTTGTCGCGGTTGTAGAGGTCCGGGTCACGGTCTGCATTCATCGAGTCTCTGTTGCCCAAGGTATTGCCAACCGTTGTGTCCCTAGGGACCAGATCCGGGTTAGTTGCTCCGCGGTCCGCCAGTGTATCCTCCGGGTACAGGCTGTCGTACCGGCCCGAGTTGAGTGAACGGTTCCCCCGGAACACGGTATGGATATCTCTTCCACGGCCATTGTCATCGACCAGGACGAGGATTTTGCCGCTGTCGATGTAGCCTTCGTAATCTCTGGCCTCATCCTCAGGAATGCCGAGTCCGATTAATCCGCCCACCAGTCCGCCTGCTCCTACTCCGATGGCAGCCCCTGTTAGTGTAGCTGCGATTGGGCCTGCAGCAAGGATTGGACCAATTCCCGGAATAGCCAGCGCACCGATCCCGGCCAGCAGGCCGGTAATTCCGCCCACTACGCCGCCGGTGGCCGCACCTGTAGCAACGCCTTCCGGCGCCATCGTTCCTGTATCTTCGGAGATGTGTTTCAGGTCATCTCGATCCTTCGTTATTACTGAAATCTCATCGTTCGTGAACCCTTGTCTCTGCAAACTTTCAATTGCTCTGGTTGCTTCTTGTTCCGTATCGAATACGCCAATAATTTTCTCTGTCACTTGAAGCCCTCCTTCGTAATTGTTGTTCGCTATTGTATTACCCGTTCAGGCGGTGCCCAAACAGGAAAAGCTTCTTCGGATGCATTAATGCCTGATCACAACTACATTCTATTTGGTAGGACGGGTACGGTTGGTCGGTGCTGCCTCCAGCGGATTATCCGGCCAGTAGTGCTTGGGATAACGGCCTTTCAGATCTTTTTTCACCTCGAAATAGGTGTTCTGCCAGAAGCTGGCCAGATCTGAGGTGATCTGCATCGGCCTTCTCGCCGGAGACAGCAGGTGCAGCAGCACCGGGACCTTCCCTCCGCCGATCCGCGGAGTATCCGTCTGCCCGAACATCTCCTGCAGCCTGACTGCCAGTACCGGCGCCCCCGGATTACTGTAATCCAGGGGAACCCGCGAACCGCTCGGTACCGTAATATGCGTCGGCGCCTCCTTGTTCAGCAATTGGCGGCTGTTCCAGTCCAGCATCCCCTCCAGCGCCTGCGTCAGCTTCAGCCGCTGTAAATCACGGAGATTCCGCATCCCTTGTATAAAGGGTGCCAGCCATTCCTCCAATGTATCCGTCAACGCCTCATCCGACATATCGGGCCAGTCGGCCCGCAGTGAGTGCATGAATTCCATCCGCTGCCGCAGCTGAGTGGTCCCTTTCTCCCATGGCAGCAGCTGTAGCCCTTCCGCCGCGATCACCTTCAGCAGTACGCTCTCCGTCTCCTCGGGAGTAGCCCGCTCATGGGTCGTTTGCTTCAAAATGAGCGCCCCCAGCCGGGTCACTCTTCGCGCCTTCACGCTTCCGCTCTCACTGTCCCAGTAGACTTCACGCTCCTCCAGAAGGCTGTCCGCATGATGCTTCAGCAGGTCCTGCTCGGAGAGCGCTGCGGCAAGCATAATCCGGCTCTGCCCGGCACGGTCATCCACGCCGGGTGCCACGATGTAGGGCGAGCGCGCCAGCGGCTGGCCCTCGCGCATCGCCGCCCCCCGGCCGCCGGAGAGCAGGAACGCGCCATTGCCGCGCTCCTGCCCGATCCGGTCGGGATAGGCGAACGACAGCAGCAGGCCGCTGCGGCTGATGTCGCCGGGCCCTTCGCCCGGCGCTGCCTGCAGCTGCGCCAGGAAGCTGCGGCTCTCGCGCTGCACCGCGCGCAAGGCCGCCGGGTCTGCTCCGCCGCTGCTGGCGGAGCGCTCGAACCCGAGCAGCGCCTCCACGCGCAGCGTGAGGTCGCTGTCTAGAGCCGCGGGACCCCGGAAGAGGTCCCGCTCCTGCAGCAGCGCAGCGAGCCTGGCGGCGAGCGGCGCGGCTGCAAGGTCTGCCGCGCGCAGCAGCATATGCGCGATGCGCGGGTGCGCGCCAAGCACGGCCATGCTGCGGCCGTGCGGCGTAATGGCGCCGCCGGCGTCCAGCGCGCCGAGCTGGCGCAGCAGCGCCGTCGCCTGCGCATAAGGCGCGGCAGGCGGCGCGTCCAGCCAGGCGAGCGCTCCCGGATCGCGCACGCCCCACAGCGCCAGCTCCAGGGCGAGCTGCGCCAGGTCGGTCTCCATGATCTCCGGCACGTTATCGTCCGGCAGATGATCATGCGCCTCCCGGCTCCACAGCCTGTAGCAGACGCCTGGCGCTGTGCGGCCTGCCCGGCCGCGCCGCTGATCGGCCGAGGCCTTCGAGACCGGCACCGTCGTTAAGCGCGGCATGCCGGTACGCGCAGAGAATACCTGCGTCCGGCGAAGCCCCGTGTCAATCACCGAGCGTACGCCTTCGATGGTCAGACTCGTCTCGGCAATGGAGGTTGCCAGTACGACCTTCCGTTCGCCTTCCACCGCAGGAGCCACCGCCGCATCCTGCTGCGGCTGCGGCAATTGGCCATAGAGCGGCCGGAGCACCGTTCCCGGCGGCAGGCTTCCTGATGCCAGCTCCTGCTCCGTCCGGCGGATCTCCCGCTCGCCGGGCAGAAAGACCAGCACATCCCCCGGCTGCTCAGCAAGCGCCCGGCGGACAGCTGCGGCTGCGGACTTCTCGGGGGTGGAGCCACCGGCAGCGTCCGGCACATAGACCGTCTCCACCGGATACGTCCGGCCCGGACAACGGACGACCGGCGCTTCACCCAGTAGAGAAGCTACGCGTTCTCCATCCAAGGTCGCCGACATCACCAGAATGCGCAGATCCTCGCGCAGCACACTCTGCGCTTCAAGCGCCAGTGCCAGTCCAAGATCCGCATGCAGGCTGCGCTCATGGAACTCGTCGAAGATCACAAGCCCCACATCCCCCAGCGAAGGATCGCTCTGGAACATTCGCGTCAGCACGCCTTCCGTCACCACAACAATACGTGTATTCCGCCCCACCTTGGTATCCATCCGCATACGATAGCCTACGGTCTGACCCACACTCTCCCCCAGACAGGACGCCATATAAGCTGCGGCCGAACGGGCTGCCAGGCGTCTGGGCTCCAGCATCAGAATGGTTTTACCGGCCAGCCAAGGCTCCTCCAAAAAAGCAGGCGGCACCGCCGTTGTCTTCCCCGCTCCAGGCTCGGCAATCAGAATCGCCGCTGCACGGTCTGTCAGAATTCTCTTCAGGTCAGGGAGCACCTGCATAATCGGAAGCTGCTTCATTTCATCTCTCCATCATCTGCTCAAGGTTAAGTTAATCTACATCTCCCTATCATCGGCGAATTCATTCCAGATATCAAGCGGTTCATTGCTGCTGGAAGAGGATGACCCATTCAACACTAAGCTCCCCTATAATCTCGCACCAAAAAACCCTGGTTCCATGAACCGGAGGTCTCATATTCCAATACTCGTCTACTCCCTACCATCCCGTTCCACTCCAGCCAGCCGTTGCCCGATCGCGTCCCCGTAATCCGCATATGCAGCATTGCCTTCCAGCCCCCGTTCCTGCAAAAGCATCTGAAGACGCAGCCGCTTCAGGGAGAGCCTGCCCTCCAGCTCCTTGCGTTCCTCGGCAGTGCTGTTGCCGCTTCGGTGGCAAGCCACCAGCAGCTCTTCGAGCGTTACGCACTCTGCCCGCAGCGTGACTTCCTCGGGCAGCAATCCGGCGTTCTTCATAATCTTGTAGGACATCCGCAGCTCCTCGGGTACGCCCGAGAGATCCTCCAGCTCCAGCGGCTTACCGTGCCCCGGAAGATTGGCGAACTCCCCGCTGCGCATAGCTTCCTGAATTCTTTGTTCTGCAAGCCAAGATAATATAGCCATACACACCGCACCTTTCATCAGCAGCTGAGGATTTCCTATTGTTACATCCTGCATACATCCGGCATACCCGCCGCTACCGCTTTGTCCTTATTTTAGCACGGGTGCTGCTGAAATTCATTCCCGGTTGCCTGTAAGTTATCGCTTCTTATCACCAGGCAGAAAGCTATTTCTGCTTATGATATCCGCGCTCCCCGTAAGGAGACAGTTGCTCCAGCCATTTACTCTCCATATCCGGCAGCATCTTGCGGTATTTCTTCAGCTCCTGCACATCGGCCACGAAATCCTCTTCCGGCTTAATCTGCTCCAGCACCTCGAAGCGGAAGCCCGCTTCCCCGCGTTCATTCCAGTCTTCCTGCAGCGCCTTGTTGTCATGGCCTTTGATATCCAGCATGAACTTATGCTTATTCCAGACCCCGTCCAGATTCAGGCTGCTTCCCACATACATTTTGTCGTTGCCGGTGTTCACAATCCGGTATACCCCCATTGGCCTGTGCGAGTGTGCATAATTGTATCCCAATTCCTTGCGTCTGGATTTATCTGTCATTATTTCTCTCCCCTTCTTCTCTCCGTTATAATTTCACCCAGTAGCTGCTTCCGTCATCTTCACGGTCCAGCAGCCCGTAATCGATCAGATAACGCCGGAGCGTTACATAATCGGGATAAGCAGCTTCGAGCACCGCATTGATTTCCTTCTCACTGTACTTGCGCCCTGTCTCAAAACGCTGAAGCAAATGGCGCAGAATCGCCGCCTTCCGCTTCTGCCGTTTAGGGAACTCTGACAACGGGCCATCCGGCCCCTGTTTGAAATAGGTGCCCAGAATCTCGGCGTTCTCCTGCTCGGTAATCGCGAACCGTTCATCAACCATCACAGCCGTGCGCGGTATACTCACAAAAGACGATGAAGCTCCCGGCTTCTCCTCAGCCAGCTCCATAACCGCCAAAAACAGCTTGGCCTGCTTCACCTTCTCGCGAAGCGTGAACCGGTGGTTACGCACTGTGGAGGTGCTGCCGATCCCCAGCTCCTTGGCTGCTTCTGCATCGCTAAGACTTTGGCGGAAGGCCTGCAGCAGCCCCTTCTGCAAATCGGTTAACCCGCTCAGCTTCTTGTCCAGCGTCAGCAGCCAGTTGAACATCCCGCCATGAACTCTGTCCACATGCAGGGCTGCGAACTTCTCCGCTTCGTAATACTGTTCTCCATCCTTATAGATCAAGCCCTTCTCGAAGGCAGCCCCGCAGACCAGACAATGATACTTTTCCGTCCGCTCTTCAGTCTCCACATTATAGCCCTGCTTCAATTCTGCAATGGACGCATTCCAGAATTTCTCCGATATCCGTACTGCTTCATTCTCTCCTTCCAACTGGACCACCACACCCTTTGTTTGCTTTTATAAAGACATATTATCATTTCGTTTGTTATTTTACAACCATCTAATTAGATTGTTTGTGACAAAAGAAAAACACCGCCAATCATGGCAGTGTCTCATAGCAGAATCGGCAGAATATGCCTAAGACAGCAGCGACTCCGCACCGTCAATCACAATCTGCGAGCCGGTAATATGAATGGATTCATCCGAGGCCAGGAACGCGACCAGATCGGCCACATTCTCCGGTTTGCCCGGACCGTCAGCCAGCGGCTGTGCACCGTCGGGGAATTCAATGGGAATGACAATTGACTCCACATCATCGTTCCACTCCGTGCTCTCGTCGATATTCGTGGCGATCGCTCCCGGACAAATGACATTGACCCGGATTTTGAACTTGGCCAGCTCCAGTGCAGCCATCTTGGCAAAAGCGACCTGGCCGGCCTTAGTGGTGCTGTATGGTGACCAGCCGAAGCTGGTGAACCGGCTGTTGCCGTTGATGGAGCTGGTAATAATAATACTGCCTTTGCCCTTCTCTTTCAGATGGGGAATGCTGTATTTCAGCGTCAGGAAGGTGCCTGTCAAGTTGACAGAGAGGGTCTTCTCCCAATCGCCTACGCTCAGCTCCTCAATCGGCCCGACCACTCCGTTAATGCCCGCATTGGCGAACACAATATCCAGGCCTCCGAAATGCTCTACGGTTCTGCGCACCGCTTCCTCCATCCGGCCGGCATCCGAAGTATCCACATCAATCGCTAACGCGCAGTCCCTGCGCAGCTTATTCAATTTCTGTTCAAGGATCGAGGTACGTTCGTTCACCAGATCGAACAAGGCGACATTCGCACCTTCACGTGCCAGCTGGATCGCTGCCGCTCTGCCGATTCCCGAGCCCGCACCTGTGATTATGGCTGTTTTCCCTTGAAAACGCTGCTTTTTTGCTATATTTGGGCTCATATGTACACTCTCCTTCCGTGAATACCATTCTGCATGTAATGGCTCTGTTTCAAGATTACCCAATTGATGCTTGATTATAATCAGATTATGCAAAAAATTGCACAAACCTTGTGCAACATGCACAGCGCATCCATTAACCGGGCCTAATGAGCAGCTTACCGTCAGCAACAAAGACCCCGCACCTGCGGGGTCTCCTCTGACTCATTCAATTCTCCAGCTGCCGTACATCCACCTTCACCGTAAGCGTGCCCGCTGCTCCGCGGTATACGCCTTTGACCGGAACGATATCCTTATAATCCCGTCCATGCCCAAGCTTGATATACCGCCAGCTTACTTCAGCATTGTTGGTCGGATCGAAGCCCAGCCAGCCCGTACCCGGAATATGTGTCTCCACCCAGGCATGCGAGGCCTGTTCGAAGTTGGCGTTGCCCCCCTGCAGGTCCCCGACAAAATGGTACCCGCTCACATAACGCGAGGGCAAGCCGACACTGCGGCAGACCGCAATCATCAGATGTGCATAGTCCTGGCAGACTCCGCGCTTTAGCATCAGTGCTCTTTTCACTGTAGTGTTGACACTCGTCGCCTCGGGATCGTACGTAAACTGCTCGTAGATGGTGGACGACAGCTTCCGGGTCCATTCGTACATATCCTCGGCTTCCTCAAAAGGATGCTGCGACGCGAATTCCACCAGCTCCGGCGTCACCTCGGTGTACCGGGTAGGCAGAATAAACTCAATATACCGGTTCTGAAACTTCTCGTCATTCAGCAGCTTCACCTGATCTTCCAGCGGAATATGCGGAAGATCGGCACCTTGCGCCTTGTCGAGCGTGACCACGGTCGCTTTGGTGTGAATCACCATTTCCGTATGCGGCTTGTTCACCGAATAGGCATGGACCCGGTTGCCGAAGAAATCCTCATACGTCAGCAGATTAGCCGGCGGATGCACCTCAACCTCATGGTGATAACAGGATTGCCGGTAGTTCGTGCGCGGCGTCAGCCGGATCTCATTGACACTGTCCGTCACCGGCTCGGGGTAGCTGTAGGTGGTTGTGTGGTTGATCTGTATTTTCATACCGAGACTCCTTCACGGCGAAAAAAAGCACCGTCCATCGTTCGGCCGAGCCTCTGACAGGATATCATCAGTGACTCCAGCACATCCAGAGTCAGGTCCCCGGAAATCTCTTCCTTCTCCATATAATCAAGCTCCGCCTTGATCTTGCCCGCCTGACGGATCACCTTCTCATGCCCTGAGCCCTTCTCTGAAGAATCCAGCTCCAGCTTGGCCAGATGCTCCTCCAGCTTGTGGAAGGAGAAGCGGATTGAACGCGGGAAGAGCGGGTTCACGATCAGGAATTCCAGAATGCATTCCGGCGACATATCATCGGCGTAATACCGGCGGAAGGACTGGTAGCCGCTCACCGATTTCAGCACAGCCTGAAGCTGGGTATAGATGGAATTGATAGCCTTCGACTTGCAGGATACCGTGACGGTCTGCAGGATACGTGTCGTATTCTCCGCCCGTTCCAGAAACCGGCCGCTCTCGATGAAATGCCATTCATTGCCCCGGAGCATCACCGATTGCTCCGCGCCGAGGAACATCGCCGCCCGCTCCTTGACCTGCTGATAGAATTGATGCGGGCCGCGCATGATATCTGTTACCGACTGTTCACCGAGCCACAGGTTGAAGCCATTGATAATATCCCACAGCTCGCTCGGCAGATGCTGGCGCAGCGTGCGCAGATTATTCCTGGCCTGATGCACACAGGAGAACAAGGAATTGGTATTCCCCATATCCAGTGTGATGAAGGATAAGACGTCCTGCTCGCTGAAGCTCTCAAATTGTCGCAGATATTCATTCCGGACCCCGAGTGCATCAATCAGGCGCGACCACTTGTGGCCCTCTTCCTGGTAATCCTCTTCCTGCTGGATATGGTAATGTACATCGATCAGCCGGGCGTGATTCTCAGCCCGTTCAATATACCGGCCGATCCAGAATAGAGCCTCCGCATTGCGATTCAGCATTCTAGCCCCCCCTTTACCTTAGAAAAGTCTCTAGGCCATAACCCAGGTATCCTTCACTCCGCCGCCTTGGGAAGAGTTCACGACCAGCGAGCCTTCGCGCATCGCCACCCGGGTCAGTCCCCCTGGAATGACATGCGGCTTGCGGTCGGCCCCCATCAGCGCAAACGCTCTGAGATCAATATGCCGCGGAGCCATACTGCCGTCCGACAAGACCGGCGCACGGGACAGTGACATGATCGGCTGGGCGATATAACGCTCCGGTTCCGCCAGTATTTTGAGCCGGAAGTCGATAAGTTCCTGCTTCGATGCCTCACTTCCGATCAGCATGCCGTAGCCCCCGGAGAGAGACGTCTCCTTCACCACCATTTCAGACAGATGATCCAGCACATACTGGCGCTCTTGCGGCCGTGACAGCAGATAGGTCGGCACATTGCCCAGAATCGGCTCTTCATTAAGATAATAGCGGATCATATCCGGCACATATACATACATGGCTTTGTCATCGGCTACCCCGGTTCCGGGCGCGTTGGCAATCGCGATATTTCCTGCCCGGTAGGCATTCATCAGACCTGCAACCCCAAGCAGCGAGCTGGGCTGAAAAGCCAAGGGATCAATGAAATCATCATCCAGCCGGCGGTACAGCACATCCACTCTGCGCAGACCGTTCATCACCTTCAGGTAGATTTTGTGGTCCTGAGCGACCAGATCACGGCCCTCAACCAGATGAATGCCCATCTGCTGTGCCAGAAAAGCATGCTCATAATAAGCCGAATTGTATTCCCCCGGTGTCAGCAGGGCAATGACCGGGTCCTTGGTCCGGGACGGGGACAGGCTGCGCAGCACGGACAGAAAACGGTTCAGGCTGTGATCCACATCGCGGATGGAGCTGGCAAACGACAGCTCAGGAAACAGCTGGTTCATGAGCGATCTGCCTTTGAACAGATACGAGAAGCCCGAAGGTGTACGCAGATTATCCTCAAGCACATAATATTCGCCGTCATGATGGCGGATCAGATCGATTCCTGAAGTGGTGATGTACGCACCGCCGGGTACACGGAGTCCGGACATTTCCGGCCGGAAATAACAGTTCGAGATCACCATCCGCCGCGGCACAATTCCGTCCTTCACAATATATTGCTCATGGTAAATATCATGAATGAACAGATTCAGTGCGGTAATCCGCTGTACAATCCCCGCCTCCAGCCGTTCCCATTCCCCCTTGGGGATAATGCGCGGAATCATATCGAAGGGAATCGTCCGCTCCATAGGCTGATCCTGTGCCGGGTTGTACAGTGTAAAAGTAATGCCTTCTTCCATCATCCGACGCTGCATCAGCTTCTGCTTGCCTTGCAGCTCTTCGGGGCTCATCCCGGAAAACATGCGGTTCACATGCTTGTAATGAGGCCGGACGTTCCGTTCATCCGCATACATCTCATCATAGAAATGCTGCAGCGGATACGGAGACAGACCGGGCAAAGGATCTAGTTTGGACATGAGCCCGACTCCTCTCGGATCAGTATAATGTGTTATGTTTCTTAACAAATAAGTTCAAATTTTAAAAATTCACCACGAAAATATGATTTACTACCTTCATAATACGTAAATGATATTATCCATGTCAATATATATAACAGCAAAATGGAGTTTCCGCACCATTCTGCCGGTTTGGAATCGCTTCCTTTCTCTTAAACTTGCTTTTCGGGGTGCTCCGCGTTCATTCCACATCCAATTGTATGCCGGAGTGCTGACAAGCAGTACTATTATGAATTTTTCATATGTTGTTTTTTTAACATGTAGAGGAACTGGATGAAAACACAAAAAACCTCCCTAAGGAATGACTCATTCCTTAGGGAGGGTGCAATGGCCGTTATGCAGTTATTCTTCCGAATCTGCTTCTTCCGAGATCATGCCTGCGAACAGGGCATGCACGAACTGGTCGGAGTCGAACGGCTGAAGATCTTCCATTTTCTCGCCCAGACCGACCAGCTTCACCGGCAGGTTCATTTCCTGGCGGATCGCTACCACGATTCCGCCCTTCGCCGTTCCGTCGAGCTTCGTCAGTACCAGGCCGGTCACGCCGCTCTTCTCGCCGAACAGCTTGGCCTGGGTCAGCGCATTCTGCCCGGTGGTGGCATCCAGCACCATCAGCACCTCATGCGGGGCGCTTGGAATCTCGCGCTGAATGACACGGAAGATCTTGTTCAGCTCTTCCATCAGATTGCTCTTGTTCTGCAGCCGGCCTGCCGTATCGCAGATCAGCACATCCACACTGCGCTGCTTGGCAGCCTGAACCGCATCGAACATCACCGCTGCCGGGTCCGAGCCCGACTGCTGCTTAATCACATCCACTCCGGCACGCTTGCCCCACACCTCAAGCTGCTCAATGGCTCCGGCACGGAAGGTGTCGCCTGCCGCCAGCAGAACCTTCTTGCCTTCCTGCTTGTAGCGGTGCGCCAGCTTGCCGATGGTCGTCGTCTTCCCGACTCCGTTCACGCCGACGAACAGGATCACGGTAATGCCGTCCGGATTCTCGTTCAGACTGTTGTCATCATCTCCGCGCAGCAGCTCCATCAGCTTGCGGGAGAGAATCGGCTGAAGCTCTGCCGCGTCCTCGATCCGCTTCTGCTTCACTTCGGCGCGCAGCTCCTCCACCAGATTCATGACCGTATTCACGCCTACATCGGCGCCGATCAGAATCTCTTCCAGCTCCTCATAGAACTCTTCATCGATCTTTTTGCGGCGGATAATCAGATCCGAGACCTTCTCAACGAAGCCCTTGCGTGTTTTCTCCAGACCGTCGCGGAACTGTTTCGTTACGCTTTCCGTTTTACCGGAGATGCTGTCTTTCAGTTTTTTGAAAAAACTCATATGCTTATGCTTCCTCCTAAAGGTTTATAGGGATCACTTCATGAATCCTGCGTCTATATAGTTAAGCTATCTCAGCCTCTTCATCCTCCAGCCGCACGGATACGAGCTTAGATACGCCGCCTTCCTCCATCGTCACGCCATAGAGCACATCGGCTTCCTCCATCGTTCCCTTGCGGTGGGTCACTACGATGAACTGCGTCTGCTCCGAGAACTCGCGCAGGTACTGGGCGAAGCGCACCACATTGGCTTCATCCAGCGCCGCTTCCACTTCATCCAGGACGCAGAACGGCACCGGCTTGACCTGCAGAATGGCGAACAGCAGAGCCATCGCGGTTAAGGCGCGTTCTCCGCCGGAGAGAAGCTGGAGATTCTGCAGCTTCTTGCCCGGCGGCTGGGCAACGATATCAATCCCTGTATCGAGCATATGCTCAGGGTCGAGCAGCTGCAGATCTGCCCGGCCGCCGCCGAACAGCTTCGTGAACACCGTGCCGAACTCGCGGCGGATGGCATCGAAGGTCTGCTTGAAGCGCTTCGACATCTCCTCTTCCATCTCACGGATCACATGATACAGCGTTGTTTTGGCTTCCACCAGATCATCCTTTTGCCCGCTGAGAAAAGTATACCGCTCATGCACCCGCTGATACTCTTCAATCGCGCCAAGGTTGACCTCGCCCAGACCGGAGATGCTGCGCTTCAGACGCTGCACCTCCAGCTGTGCCGCAGGCACATCCTCCGGCACCGGATAACGCTGCTTCGCCAGCTCATAGCTCAGCTCGTAGTCATCGCTCAGCTTGCGGAGAATATTGTCCAGCTCCACATCGAGCCGCCCGACGGCAACCTCCGTGGAACGGAGCTTGTCTTCGACCGCCCGGAGCGCCTGCCGCTGGTCTTTGGTCTCGCCTTCGGCCAGCTCCAGCTTGCGCGAGATCGCCGCGCGGTCGGCACGGGCCAGGTCAAGCCTCGCAGACGTATCTTCCTTGCTCAGCCTCAGACTGTTGACCTCTTCCTTCTGCTTTACGGTCTCCCGTGCATTCTCTTTCAGATCCTGCTCGATGGTCATCAGCAGGCTGCGGCTCTGGCGCAGCTCCTTCTCTTGGGAGCCGGCGTCCTGCCTCATCCGGCGCAGCTGCTCCTCCAGCGAGAAGATCTCCTGATCCAGCTTACCCTCCGTGACCTTCATCCCGGTCAGCTTGCCCTGCAGCTCTTCCTTGGCCGATTCATTCGCCTTGCGGTCCGACTCGGCACTGCGGATGGCTGCGTGCGCCTCCTGCTCTTCCTTCTCCAGCCGGGACAGCTCAGCTTCCGCCTGCTTGCGGGCCTCGTCCAGCCCGCGTACCTCCTGCTCGAAGCCGCTGCGCTCCGCGCCTGCGCCCTCGACCTGCTCCTGCACATGCCGCAGCTCCTGCTCCAGCTGCTTCAGATCGCCGGATACGCGCTGTTCCTCCAGCCGCTTCTCATCACCGTCATGCCGCAGCTGCTCCAGCTTCTGGGAGCCCTTGTCCTGTTCAGCGCGCAAGCGGCTAATCCCCTGCTTCAGCTTGGCAATCTGCTGCTCGCTCTCTTCAATCTCGCCGGAGAGCTGGTCAAGCTGACGCTTGCGGCTAAGCAGGCTGTTGTTCTTCTTATGCTGGCTGCCGCCCGTCATCGAACCGCCTGCATTCACCACATCGCCTTCCAGCGTAACCACTCTGTAGCGGTATTGGCATTTGGCCGCAATGCGGTTCGCCTGCTCCAGACTCTCAGCGATTACGACATTGCCGAGCAGGCTTCCGATAATGCTTCCATACTTGTCTTCATAGCCGACCAGCTCCGAGGCGATACCGACAAACCCTTCAGCACCTTGAACCATGCTGCGGTCACTGCCTGTAATCTGCCGGGGCCGGATAACATCCAGCGGGAGGAAGGTCGCCCGCCCGAGCTGACGCTGCTTCAGGAAAGCAATCGCCTGCCGGGACACCGCTTCATTCTCCATAACCACATGCTGCAAGGAAGCACCCATGGCGGTCTCAATTGCCATTTCGAGCTTCTCGGGAACGGAGATCAATTCGGCAACTGCCCCGTGTACACCATTTAGCTGACCTTTGCGAGCGCCCTTCAGCACCTCTTTGACCCCAAGCATGAAGCCGTCAAAATCATCCTGCATTTCCTTCATCGTCTCATGCCGGGACACCTGGGCTTCGCGCTTCTGCTCCCATTTGCGCAGGCCGCTCTGCGTCTCTTCAAGCAGCTTCTGCCGTTTGCCGGTCTGCTCGCTCTCCGTAATGTACGCACCGCGCAGCAGCCCGATTTCCTTGCCTAGCGCGGCAATCTTATCCTTCAGCCCGCTCTGTGCAGAGACCAGCTCCTCCAGCCGCGCTGTCCACTTGCCGCTCTCCTCCTGGCTGCGGCTCATCCGCCGCTCCAGGCTCTCCTTCTGCTGATCCGCATAGCGGATCTCGTTGCGCGCCTGAGCCATCAGGTTCATCAGCTCAAGCAGAGCGCTCTTCAGCTTCTCTTCCTTGCTCTGGCTGATGCCTCCGGCCACACCCTGCAGCTTCGATTCCTCATCCGCCAGCTGTGCCCGCAGTTCCGCAAGCGTCTGCCGGGTCTGCTTCAGCTTATGCTCAAGCTCCGCCAGCTCACGCTGCCGCCCCTCAGAGCGTTCGCCTACAGAACCCAGAGTCTGCATGAGCTGTTCCCGGTTCTGCTCCAGATTCTTGCGGCGCTCCTTCAGCAGCTCTCCGTAGCCTTCGCTCTTCTCGTTGGCTTCGCTGCTGCGCAGCAGCTGTTCCTGCAGCTTCTCCACTTCCTGCTCCAGATTACGCAGCTCTGCCCGGCCGCTCTCCAGCTTGGCATCATGGGCAGAGACTACAGTGGACAGCTCCAGCTGCTCCGTCTTAAGCACCTCCAGGCGGGCGTTACCCTCCTGCCAGGATGTATGTATGCCTTCGATCTGATGCACATATACCGAAATCTCCAGATGCTTTAGCTGCTCCCGCAGCTCCTTGTATCTTATCGCCTTCTCGGACTGGTCCTTCAGCGGTCCCACCTGATCCTCCAGCTCGCTGATCAGGTCATGAATCCGCAGCAAATTCTGCTCGGTCTCATCGAGCTTGCGGCCGGCATCCTTTTTGCGTGATTTATATTTAACAATACCTGAAGCCTCTTCAAAGATACCCCTCCGGTCTTCCGAACGGGTACTGAGAATCTCTTCTATCCGGCCTTGTCCGATAATTGAATAAGCTTCACGGCCGATACCGGTATCCATGAACAGCTCTGTAATATCCTTCAGCCTGCAGGCCTGTTTATTGATCAGGTATTCACTGTCTCCGCTGCGGTGGACACGCCGGGTCACGGTCACCTCGCTGAAATCCAGCGGCAGCACATGATCCTCATTATCCAGCGTCAGCGAGACCTCACCGTAGTTGACCGCCTTGCGGGCATCACTTCCGGCAAATATAATATCCTCCATCTTGCCGCCGCGCAGGGATTTGGCACTCTGCTCCCCAAGCACCCAGCGGATGCCGTCGGATATGTTACTTTTGCCGCTGCCGTTCGGACCGACTACAGCCGTAATTCCGCGTACAAATTCCATCTCCGTTTTGTCGGCAAATGATTTGAAGCCCGCTAATTCAATCCGTTTCAGAAACATAACTCGCCAATCACCTCTGACCCATTATAACATAGTGTTTCGTTGCCAAAACAACCCCACAAAGCGGTGCACCTGCTTCGATGTTTACCCCAAAACATATCATTTCTGATCTTTCGAAAAAGAGCAGCAAAAGTCTGACTTCCGCCGAACCGCCGGCATTCAGACCATTGCTGCTCTACTCCGCATTTCAGATGTTCAAATGTGCCTTCAGGCACCATCTTCCTTCAGAAGCAATAACGCCGCTGCCGCTGCCTGCTGCTCCGCTTCCTTCTTGGAGCGGCCGCTGCCGCTGCCGAGTGAACGGCTGGCCATATATACTTCTGAGACGAACTCACGCTCATGCGCCGGTCCGCGTTCTTCAATAATCCGATATTCCAGCGTACCCATCCCATGATGCTGTATCAGTTCCTGAAGCTCTGTCTTGAAGTCGCTCATCTGCATTTGCAGCTTACCGTCGGTTTCCACCAGCGGAAATACGTGATTATCCAGGAATCTCCGGGCTGTCTCCAGTCCCTGATCGAGATAGAGCGCTCCCACGAAGGCTTCGAACACATCAGCCAGCAGAGCCGGGCGGGTACGCCCGCCCGTAAGCTCTTCCCCTTTTCCCAGCAGTACATACCGCCCGAAGCCCAAGGTCTCGGCGAACCGGACCAGCGACGGCTCACAGACAATCGCAGCACGCAGCTTGGTCAATTCTCCTTCGGGTCTGTCCGGGAGCAGATTATACAGATATTCGGACACCGTCAGCTCAAGCACCGCATCACCCAGGAACTCCAGGCGCTCGTTGTCCTGATGCTGATTGAACCGGTGTTCGTTCACATAAGATGCATGGGTGAAAGCCTGCTTCAGAAGTACAGGATCGTGAAATTGGATTTGAAGTTGGCTTTGTAACTGCTTCAGGTCTCCTTTCACTGCACTGTCTCCCCTTACTTATTATATTTTTTGAGAATAACGGTCGCGTTATGTCCCCCGAATCCGAAGGAATTCGACATCGCGATATTCAGCTCCGCCTGACGTGGCACATTCGGAACATAGTCCAAATCGCAATCCGGGTCAGGGTTGTCCAAATTGATGGTAGGGGCAATCATCCCCTTCTGCAGGGACAGCCCGCAGATAATCGCTTCCACCCCGCCGGCAGCGCCAAGCAAGTGGCCTGTCATCGATTTGGTTGAGCTGATCGCAACCTTGTACGCATGCTCTCCGAGCGCCTTCTTCACAGCGGCTGTCTCGGATTTATCGCCTACCGGTGTAGATGTACCATGCGCATTGATGTAGTCGATATCCTCAGGATTAATACCGGCATCACGGATCGCCATCTTCATGCAGCGCGCTGCACCGTCAGGATCAGGCTCCGTCATGTGGTGGGCATCGGCGCTGAGACCGTATCCGATGACTTCGGCATAGATCTTGGCTCCGCGCTTCTCGGCGTGTTCCAGGGATTCGAGAATCAGGATTCCCGCACCCTCGCCCATGACAAAGCCGTCACGGTCCACATCAAACGGGCGGCTGGCCTTCTCCGGCTCGTCATTGCGGGTAGACATGGCTCTCATTGCACAAAAGCCTGCCATTCCTGTAGGACGAATGGTGGCTTCCGCACCGCCGCAGATCATCGCATCCGCATCACCGCGCTGGATCAGACGGAAGGATTCCCCGATGGAGTGGCTGCCTGTTGCACAAGCGGTCACTGTCGTTGTATTCGGTCCCTTGGCCCCGAGATTGATCGACAGCTGGCCGGAGCCCATGTTGGCAATCATCATTGGAATGAAGAACGGGCTGACCCGCTTCGGGCCTTTTTCGAGCAGCAGGTTGTGGTTATCTTCCCATGTGCCGAGGCCGCCGATTCCAGAGCCGACAGATACCCCGATCCGCTCTGCATCGATATCTTCACCGATCGTAAGTCCGCTGTCCTTCAGCGCATCTTCACCGGCAGCAACCGCGAATTGTACGAACCGGTCCATCTTGCGGGCTTCCTTGCGGCCGAAGCGTGCTTCCGCATCGAAATCCTTGACCGAGGAAGCGATTCTTGTTGGATATTCACTGACATCAAAAGCTTCAACCAGGGATACTCCGGACTTGCCGCTCATGAGGCTATCCCAGAACGTCTCAAGATCCTTACCCAGCGAAGTCATTACACCCATACCAGTTACAACTACTCTATGATTCAAACATAATCACCCCGTCTATAGGCTGTGTACCTCTACAATGTGTAAACGCAAACATACCAGATGTCTATATAAACTGCAGTCGCCGCAGGATTAATTAATCTGCGGTTCTGTATTATCTTCATAAAGATGCTCATGCGTCTCTTCGCGGAAGCTTAACTGAAAGAACTGTAAAATGAGGAGAAGTCCCGCCCTGGCAGGAACGGGACCCTCAATCATATGACTCTAGGTATGAGATTGTATGTACTTCACAACTTCACCCACGGTCGTAATTCTCTCTGCATCTTCATCAGAGATTTCCATGTCGAATTCATCTTCCAATTCCATTACCAATTCTACAACATCAAGAGAATCAGCACCTAAATCATCTTTGAAAGACGCTTCTAATGTTACCTCTGCTTCATCGGCACCTAAGCGGTCGATGACAATGCGTGTTACACGCTCCAATACATCGGACATCCGGTTCACCTCCTCTTTTGGTATTATACGAGATATGAAGTCAAAATACCATAGAGCATAAAAAACGCTGCCCTGGCCACCTCTGTCCATCTTCCCCCGTAATGAGCTGACGCCTGCGAAGCCTTACATGTACATTCCGCCATCCACATGAAGCGTCTGGCCTGTCATGTAAGCTGCCCCTTCCGAAGCCAGGAATACCGCCGCATTCGCAATGTCCTCCGCCCGCCCAAGCTCTCCCAAGGGAATCCCCTTGATCAGCTCGCTGCGAACCTCATCGGACAACTCGCGGGTCATGTCGGTATCAATGAAGCCTGGCGCGATGCAGTTCACGGTGATTCCACGTGAAGACAGCTCGCGGGCCGCAGACTTCGTCATGCCGATTACCCCTGCCTTGGCAGCGGTATAGTTCACCTGTCCGGGATTCCCCGTCACGCCCACAACCGAAGAAATATTGATGATCCGGCCATAACGCTGCTTCATCATCGGGCGGGTTACTGCCTTCAGGCAGTTGAAGACGCCCTTCAGATTCGTCTCGATGACCTGATCGAATTCTTCCTCTTTCATACGCATGATCAGATTGTCCCGGGTAATGCCCGCATTGTTCACCAGGATATCAATTTTCCCCCAGGTCTGGATAACCTCTTTGACCAGGTTCTCGGCGTCACTGCTGCGGCCGACATTCCCCTGCAGAGCGATTCCTTCCGAGCCCAGCTCGTGAATCCGGGCTACGGTCTCTTCAGCCGCCTGAAGGCTGCCGGAATAGTTCACCGCGACCTTCACGCCATGAGCAGCGAGTGCCAAGGCAATGCTGCGGCCGATCCCCCGGGACCCTCCGGTTACAAGGGCGGTCTGACCTTTTAGTGCTGCAAACATGCTATGTTGTCCCCCTTCGATAATCATGCGCTGCGGTTAGGCCAAGCGGCTTACCAGCCAGCCTGCACGCTCTCCAGACTGTTGATATTCACAACCTTGACCTTCCTGTCAATCTTGCGGATCAGGCCAGCCAGCACACTGCCGGAGCCAATCTCTACAAAAGTATCTACACCTGCGCCAATGAGCCATTCCACGCTATCCTGCCAGAGTACCGGAGAATACACCTGTTCTACCAGCAGCTTGCGGATTTCTTCGGGGTCTGTCACCGGAGCAGCAGTCACATTGGCCACTACCGGCATAGCAGGAGCATTGAAGGTTACCTTCTGGAGTTCGGCAGCCAGCCGCTCAGCCGCACCCTTCATTAATGAGGAGTGGAACGGCCCGCTAACCTCCAGCGGAATTGCCCGTTTACCGCCGGCTTCCTTCACACGCCGGACCACCTCATCTACACCGGCTACGGAACCGGAGACCACAATCTGTCCCGGACAATTGACATTCGCCAGTTCAACGGGAGTGCCCGCCGCTGTAATACTGCTGCATAATTCTGTAAGCGCCTCACGGTCTGCTCCAAGCACCGCTGCCATAGCCCCCTGTCCTCCGGGAACTGCTTCTTCCATGAATTGTCCGCGCAGGCGGACCAGCCTTACAGCATCTTCATAGGACAGCACGCCGGCTGCCACAAGAGCGCTATATTCGCCAAGACTGTGGCCTGCCACATAATCCGGCGTAACCTGAAGGCCGCTTAGCGCTTTCAGATAAGCCACACTGGCTGTAACCAGTGCCGGCTGAGTGTTCACCGTCTGCTTAAGCTCGCTGTCCGGCCCTTCAAATACAAGCCCGCTCAGCGGAAACCCAAGCACCTCGTCACCCTTTTCAAAGACTGCACGGCTCTGAGGCAATGCTTCATATACATCCTTACCCATACCGATTGCCTGTGCACCCTGACCGGGAAAGACAAATGCGATTTTGCTCATGAGGTATATAGCTCCTTCCCTTTAACTGCAGCGAGCCCGGATATTCCCCGGATTGAGCTGCTGCGTCACTATTATTAATGCCCCGATTCTTACCAGATCAGCACAGAAGCTCCCCAGGTAAGTCCGCCGCCGAAGCCGACCATAAGCACAGCGTCGCCTGCTTTCATCCGGCCTTCCTCGGCTGCTTCTACAAGAGCCAGCGGAATAGAGGCTGCGGAGGTATTCGCGTATTTATCAACGTTGACTACAACCTTCTCCGGCGGCAGATCCAGACGCTGCATTGCGGATTGAATAATCCGGATGTTGGCCTGATGCGGCACGAACAAGTCGATATTCTCCTTAGTCAATCCCGCCTTGGTAAGCACACGCTCCGTGGCCGATCCCATGACGCGTACTGCGAACTTGAAGACCTCGCGGCCATTCATATAGATGAAGTGCTTCTTGTCTTCTACGGTCTGCTGGGAAGCTGGCAGACGCGAGCCGCCCGCTTCAAGATTAAGCAGGCTGCCGCCAGAGCCTTCCGCCCCAAGATCGAAGGACTGGAAGCCGCGTCCTTCCGGAACCTCGCCGACGATTACCGCACCGGCACCGTCACCGAACAGCACGCAGGTATTGCGGTCTGTATAATCTGTAATGCGCGACAGCGTATCTGCACCGATTACCAGCGCATTGTTATACATTCCATTCTGGATAAAGCCGGTTGCCGTAGCCAGACTGTAGACGAACCCGGAGCAGGCTGCCGACAGATCGAAAGCGGCCGCGTTCTTGGCTCCCAGCTTGTCCTGCAGAATGCAGGCTGTGGACGGGAAAGCACTATCAGGTGTTACTGTAGCGACAATGATCAGATCCAGCTCCTCAGCCTTCATGCCTGCGGATTCCAGTGCCTTCAGGGCCGCTTCATAGGCCAGATCAGAGGTAGCCTGCTCCGGGGCTGCAATATGCCGTTCCCGGATTCCCGTGCGGCTGACAATCCATTCATCATTCGTTTCGACGATCTTCTCCAGATCGCTGTTGGTTAATATTCTCTCAGGCACATATTTGCCAGTCCCAATAATTCCTACCGGACGTAATTGTCTCATGTCTTCACTCACTTCCCGCTAATTTCCTTCGATATACTAGGCACCAGATCCGCCTTCAGCGCAATCCGTGCCTGTCTTACCGCATTCTTCACCGCATTGCCGTCGGACGAACCATGCCCCTTCACTACCAGGCCGCTAAGACCGAGCAGCGGCGCTCCGCCGTGTTCCTTATAATCCATCTTCCCCTTCAGGCTTCTAAGCTCCGGCATCAGGATCGCCGCACCCAGCTTCGTCTTCAGCGATTTGCTGAACTGCTCCTTCAGCAGGGAGAACATCGCGCCGGCCGTTCCTTCCAGCGTCTTCAGAAGTATATTACCGGCGAAGCCGTCACAGACCAGCACATCGCAGCTTCCGGTGAGCACATCCCGCGCTTCCACATTGCCGACAAAATGAATGCCCTGCAGCGCCTCCAGGAGCGGATAGGCTTCCTTGGTCAATTCATTCCCCTTGCCCGGCTCCGTCCCTACGTTCAGCAGGCCTACCCGGGGTTTCGCAATGCCGTGCACTTTGTTACGGTAGATGCTGCCGATCAGGGCATACTGTGCCAGATGCTGCGGCTTGGCATCCATATTGGCTCCAAGATCCAGGGCCAGCACACCGACATCATCCAGCGTCGGAATCATCGGGGCCAGCGCCGGCCGCTCGATCCCTTCCATTCTTCCGACTACCAGAAGTCCTGTAGTCATCAATGCTCCGGTATTCCCAGAGGAGATCATGGCATCGGCCTCACCCTCGCGGACCATCCGTCCGGCTACGACCATGGATGAGTCCTTTTTGCGGCGGACCGCCTTCACCGGTTCTTCATCCGAACCGATCACATCCCCCGCATGACGTACGGTAACGTTGGAAGGCTTAGTCTTCAGCAGCGGCTCAAGCCGCGCTTCATCACCGACCAGTACGATCTCTATGTCATTCCACTCCGCAGCCGCTGCCAGCGCGCCTTCCACATTACATTCAGGAGCATTATCCCCGCCCATGGCATCAATGGCGATCCGCACTCCGGTTTCCCCCTTCGTTGTACTCTTCAGTTGCTGAACGATACACTATAAAATGGCCTTGAAATACCAGCTCTTCTCCGACATATGTAAATACATCCACTTCAGCCTTGCCGTTCCGGCCCGCAAGTGAGCGCACCTGCGCCTTGGCAATGCATTTCTCTCCGAGCCGGACCATGCGCACAAACCGGATGTCGGCCGAAGCCGTTAAGGCAATCTCATCATTAATTATGGCTACTGCCAGCGAATTCGCCTGGCCGAAGACGTAGTGGCCACGGGCAATCCCGTTGCGGGAGAACACATGCTCATCGCGGATCTCGAAGATCGAAATCCCGCTCTTATCCAGCTGCAGATCCACAATATCACCAACCACTTCATCAACTGGCAGGGAACGCACCTGATCATAGGAATGCTCCGCCATCTGCTTCATCCGCTCACGCAGCTCGGGAATCCCCAGCTCCAGCCGGTCCAGCCGGATTGTCTGGATACTTACCTTCAGCTGGCGGGTCAATTCCCGGTCAGTTACAAACGGGTTCCCTTCAATTATAGCCAGCAGCTGCTGCTGACGTTCCTTCTTGGACATCCGCTCGATAGCGGCTCACCTCCCGGCACAGGCCTGATGTGCAGCTTTCCGGCCCGTAAGAGTGGCCGCTGTAGTTAGGTTTCTCTGTTATTCCTTATCATTTAGAACCAGGTACTAATATGTAGTATAAAGCATGCCGGCGCAAAAATAAAGCTTTGGCTTGAAAAGCGCCTGGAAACCCGCGCAGTGCAAGGCATGTAAGCTTCATTCCCTGCTTTATTTCCATAAAAATAGCACTTCACCGGCAGATGAAGTGCTACTCTTAAATGCAAACTATTGTTTGATGATTTCTCTTGCTTTGTATGTTCCGCAAACTTTACATACGTGGTGAGCAAGCTTCAGCTCTCCGCATTGTTCGCATTTCACCATACCTGGAACAACCAGTTTAAAGTGAGTACGACGCTTGTCACGGCGAGTCTTGGACGTTCTGCGTTGTGGTACTGCCATTGTTAGACACCTCCTGATTTTGTTGTAACCCGATTCCTCGGGATTTGTTCTTAGTCATCTTGCTTGGTAAAGAATCCTTTCAACGCAGCGAGTCTTGGATCGATCACTGTGTTGTCGCAACTGCAGGTGCCTTCGTTCAAGTTCTGTCCGCATTTCTGACAAAGACCAAGACAGTCTGCCTTGCACAATACCGAATCCGGTAAGTGCAGTACGAAATTTTCTTCCACATACGGGATAAGATCCACAATCTCATCTTTGATGTAAATGAGTTCCTCATCTTCATCTTCCGGAAGAATTGGCTGCTTAAGCCACTTGAAGGTCTCAGCGAAAGGAATGTTCAGCTTGCTCTTGACCTCACATAGACAACGTGAACATAACATGTCCACTTCTCCGTTCAGTGTTCCCACCACGTTCACACTATCGGTTCCCGCGGGCAGCGCTTTAAGGTCTACTGAGAGTGGTGCAACAGCAAGTATATCCTTGCGCCCTGTGACAATCCGGCTGACATCCACAACTTCGTGGAGGACCAGTGGCTCGTCGGCATTCGCTAATTTGCGAAAGTGAATGTTCATTACTATCACTCCAAACAAACAAAATTTATTATACCTATTATTCCCTGACTTTGTCAACCACTTTCCCTTTATATTGTTTCAGGGAGCGTGACAATTTATGATATACATTATAAATACCAGAATGGGGCGTGAAGCAACTGTGGCAACTGTAGGTATTATAGCCGAATATAACCCTTTACATAACGGGCATGTCCATCATTTCACCGAGGCCAAAAGAATATCGGGAGCGGACCGCTCCGTTGTCATTATGAGCGGACCGTTCACCCAGCGCGGCGAGCCGGCGGCGGTTAGCAAGCGCGCCCGCACCGAGATGGCGCTGCATATGGGCGCCGATCTGGTCATTGAGCTGCCGGTGGCGTACGCCGTCCAGCCGGCGGAATGGTTCGCCTTCGGAGCGGTGTTCCTGCTGGAGGCGACCGGCGTCGTCGACAGCCTGTGCTTCGGCTCCGAAGCGGGCACTTTGGGCGTGCTGCTGCCTCTGGCCGGCTACCTGGCCGAAGAGAGCAGCGCGCTTAAGGAGGAGATCCGCGCGCGCCTCTCTGAGGGCGCGGGATTCCCCGCCGCCTACAGCGCAGCGGCGGCGGCGGCCTGGAGGGCCTCTTTCATGGGAGAGGAGACACCGGAAGATGCCGAAGATATATTACGGCAGCCCAACAACAGCCTAGGCCTGCACTACCTGATCGCGCTAAGGCGGCTGGGCAGCGCGATCGAGCCCTTGACCGTGCCGCGGACCGGCGCGGGCTTCCACGACCCGCTGGAGGGCGGGTCGGCCATTGCCAGTGCAACAGCCATCCGCAGGCTGCTGCAGGAGGGCGGATCACCGGCGGCTTATATGCCGGAGTATGCCCTGTCCATCCTGGAGCGGGAGCGTGACGCAGGCCGGGGCCCGGTACTGCTAGAAGACTTCGCCGGGCCGCTGCGCCATGTGCTCTATACGCACTCCGCTGCGGAGCTGCACACAGTGCAGGATATGAACGAGGGCTTGGAGAACCGGCTGCTCCGAAGCATGCGCCAGCTGGATAAGTTCACAATCGGCGGTCTGCTGCAGGAGCTTAAGAGCAGACGTTATACCCTTACCAGGCTCCAGCGTCTGCTGCTCCACACCCTGCTGAACCACAGCAAAGCAGAGCTGTCCCCCTCCGTTCTCTCCCGGGGACCGGGCTACATAAGGGTCCTTGGCTTCCGTGAGAGCGGCCGGGAGCTGCTGAAGCAGATGAAGCAGACAGCAGTTCTTCCGGTGATTACAAGCCCTGCCCGCTGTACCCATCCCATGCTGGAGCGCGACCTCCAGGCGGCCGCTGTGTTCGCCGGGGCTTATGCCGACCCGCTGCGCAGCGATCTGTACAGTGATTATCTTAAGCCGCCGGTCAGGATTTGATGACCGGCAGCTCCTCCATGTATTTCAGGGCATCGGGCAGGGTCGAGACAGGAACCAGCTTCATATTCGTGCCGATTTGATCGGCTTTTGCCTTGGCCTCGTCGTAGTTCTTAACCGGAACGAAGAAGATCTCCGCCCCCTTGCGGTCGGCCGCTACAATCTTATGCTTCACACCGCCGATCGGCCCCACGTTCCCCTCCGCATCTATCGTACCCGTGCCTGCTACCTTCCGGCCCTTGGTGAGATCCCCCGGCGTAAGCCGGTTGTAGATTTCCATGGTGAACATCAGCCCGGCAGAGGGTCCGCCCACGTTAGTATCCACGAAACTGACAGCCTTCCCTTCCTCTTTAGGCTCCACCTTTTGAACCGCACCAATCACAACGCCGAAGCCCGGCCGGGCAGCCGAAGCGTCTTTATCCTTGACCCCCACCAGCTTGACCTGTTCCTTGATCTCTTTGCCGTCACGCTGGAGCGATACCTCCACGGTATCCCCGATTTGATGAACCGACAGCAGTTTGGACAGCGCGGCCGGATCGGCTGCCTTTTGTCCGCCTACACTGATGATTTTGTCCCCCGGCTTGAACCGGTCCTGATTGGCAGCTTCAGGTACGGAGAACACATACAGATAATCCACGACATCCTCATAGGGTACACCTGCCGCATGATAAGCTGCCTGCACGGCATAGGACTGTGAACTATTCATATAGAACACCTGCTCCGCCGCATACTCCTGCTCCGTCTTATCCTGCAGACGGGTTTCTTTCAATACTACCTCGGCATTTGAGTTGAACACAGAGGCAATTAGAAGAGCCACATTCGCATAGCTTGCAGAGACCGTAGTCATCATGAAGGTTCCCTGCTCCTGCGGATCGGCATTCTCAACCTTGATCATCGGTGCCACCTCAGAGGCGCTTCCCGGCTGATATACAATGTAAGGCGTGTTCATAAAGACCACAACATAGAGAATGACCACGAATGAAAATAAATAGGCTGAAGCGCGGATGCCTACCCGGCGTTTGTACTGCCTCAAGTCTCTTCCCCTTCTTTCCTGCGGATGATACCCCGGCACTTAGAATGTGGTACCTTAGCCTGGAGCTTCACTCCGGCTATGGCATGATGGTTGTCTCCCCTGCATAAATTGATAACAAGATGTGCCCATGTCCTAAGCTATGAAGAGGGGATAACTCTAATGATAAACTTTAGATCCAGACGCTTCCTGTCGGGTTCAGCTCCATTTATACCCGGGGCTGCAGCCATTCTGCTAGCTATAGCAATAGTCATAGCACCTGAAGCCTCATTCAAGGCTTCACTTACGGGCCTTACGCTCTGGTGGACCCTGGTCTTTCCGGCGCTGCTGCCCTTCCTGATCCTCTCAGAGATGCTGAGCGCATCCGGCTTCGTGCATGGTATCGGCGTCCTGCTGGAGCCGCTGATGAAGCGGTGCTTCCGGCTTCCCGGGGCGGGCGGCTGGACGCTGGTGCTCGGCCTTACCGCCGGCTTCCCGGCAGGAGCCGGAGGAGTGCTGCAGCTGCACAAGCAGGGGGACATTACGGACAAGGAGGCCGGACGGCTGGCGGCTATCGTGCATTATGCCAGTCCGGTCACACTGCTTATTGTGGTCGGGACAGCCTTCCTGCACAGTCCAGCCGCCGGGTATGCCCTGCTGGCCATCCACTGGCTGTCAGGGGTAGCCGCAGGAATTCTATCCGCCTGCTTCAATGGCTCCCATAAGATAACCTCACCTATTCCGCAAGAAAGTGATCCCAGCCTTACCGGCGGACGCTCTCACGCCAAAAAACCATCCTTGCCCCGGCGTATCCATCAGGCAGCAGCAGAGGCCCGTTCAAGGGACGGACGGGGCTTCGGCAAGGTGCTCGGTGAATCCGTATCCTCCGCCGTACAGAGCCTGATGATTGTAGGCGGCTATATGATTATGTTCGCAGTTGTCGTAAGTATTGTTACCCGGCTGTTCCCTCAGCTGCCGGCTCTGGTTACAGCAAGCATGCTTGAGATTCATCTGGGAGCCCGGTCAATGACTTCGGCCGCAGCAGGACTCGAAGGCTTCCTCATAGGCGGTCTTCTTGGCCCGGCACTGCTGTCGGCCGGACTGGCCTGGAGCGGCATTTGCGCCCAGCTCCAGGCACTGACAGTGCTGAAGGCAGCGAATGTCCGCTTCCTCCCGTTCACCGCAGTCAGGCTGCTGCATGGACTATTGGCCTTTGCATTCACACTCCTGCTGTGGACACCACTGCTCCATATTCAGTCTGCGGCGCTGCCGGTTCTAGCCGGCTCTCCCCCGGCCGTACAGCCCCAAGACATAGGCACTTCGCTAAGAATATGGACCCTGGCCCCACAGATCCTGGGACTTCAGACCCTGCTTGTTATGCTGTTGCTGTTGCTCTCAGCTGCTGTGAAGCTGTTTACTTCGAGCCGCCGTCCATCCGGCTGAACTTCAGCTTCATGGCCTGCTCCACCTCAGGGGTTACAAAATCCGAGACCTTCCCGCCGAAGTGGGCAATCTCCTTCACCACACTGGAGCTAAGATAGGAGTATCTCGGATTGGTCATCATAAATATAGTTTCCGCTTCAGGGTCAAGGTTATGATTAATGGAAGCATTCTGCAGCTCGTATTCAAAATCCGTAACGGTCCGGATTCCCCGGACAATAACCTGCGCATCCTTTTGCCTCACATAGTTAACCAGGAGATCACGGAAGCTGTCCACCTCAACATTCGGTATATCCGCTGTCGCCTGGCGCAGAAGCTCTGTCCGTTCCTCGACAGAGAACAACGGATTCTTGCTCAGGTTGTTCAACACCGCCACAATCAGCCTGTCGAACTGCTTGGCGGCCCGGTGAATAATGTCCATATGCCCCAGCGTAACCGGATCGAAGGTTCCGGGATAGATGGCGACACGCTCTTTTCTAATTTGCAGACTCATCATTAACCTCCTTGCCGTTTGCGGCAGCTTCTGGAACAGCAGCTTCATACCGGTAGATAGAGATCGTAACCTCTCCATAGACGGATTGCTTCGTTCTCACGAACCCCGGTATATCCTTGGGATAGGTATACCCCGATTCATGCTCCAGCACGATCACTGCATCAGGGTTCAGCAGCAGCTTGTCCGCCAGCGTAACCATCAGCTCGTCTCCATGCTTCATACGGTAAGGCGGGTCCAGAAAAACAAGATCAAACGCTCTCCCCCGCTTCCCGAGTGCCCCAAGCGCTCTTCCAGCATCATTGCGGTAGACCTCAGCCTGCGCTTCCAGCCGGACCGCCTTCAGGTTTGCACGCACCGTGTCAATCGCCTTCTGCTCCATGTCCACAAACACCGCGGCTTCCATCCCTCTGCTTAGGGCTTCGATCCCCAGACCTCCGGTACCGGCATACAGATCAAGCACCGTACCTCCTTCAAAATAAGGCCCGATCATACTGAATAACGCTTCCTTTACTTTATCGGTAGTAGGCCGTGTGCCATTGCCTGGAACACTTTTAAGCGGCCTGCCTTTTGCACTTCCCGATATGACTCTCACCGATCATCCACCTGCTTTTTAGCTTTTATGTCTCTACATTACTATGCCGTTACAGGGCATAAGTCCAAGCCTATAGTACCACAATTATTCCATGAAATAAAAAGATTGTCCGACTTTGTCACAATGCGGAGCTGAAGAAATTTGGCAGGCAAATGTATAAAACTCCCGCTTCCGGGTCATCCTGTAACTATCGACATCACAAAATGTCGTAGACAACCGCGGAGCAGGCTTACGTTTCCCCATAAGCTCTTCGTCCGGTTTCTCCTCTCCCATGAAAGAGGCTCCCGAAAGGGAGCCTCGATTTTTGTTTCACGCAAAAAAGCCCCCGCCTTGAAATCAAGATGCGTGGGCTTGCTGAGTATATACTTCTTATATAATCCGCTTCAGCTTGGCTTCCTGCTCAATGGAGCGCGCTGAGAGCAGTTCGATAATTCTGTGCTGATTCTCCAATAAAGACTCGACGTTGATGAGCCGCTCGTTTGTTTCCAGCACAGCACGTTTAATCTGTTCCTGATCTTGCATCATTGTTTGCTGATCTTGTTTCATTGTTTGCAGATCTTGCTTCATTGTTTGCTGATCTTGCCTCATTGTTTGCTGATCTTGCTTCATTATTTGCAGATCTTGCTTCATTGTTTGCTGCTCTGTCTCTATTCGATCCAAACGCTCGTTGACGGTTCCTAATTCCGCCTTAACAGGCTCCAATTCTTCGCGAAA
The DNA here is from genome assembly GCF_038005345.1 of Paenibacillus sp. FSL H8-0122. Lineage (NCBI taxonomy): Bacteria > Bacillati > Bacillota > Bacilli > Caryophanales > Paenibacillaceae > Paenibacillus > Paenibacillus sp. FSL H8-0122. The sequence continues at coordinate 3,214,035 of NZ_JBBOTB010000001.1, forward strand.
AACGGATCTTAATACCTGCACCAAATCATTATCCATGTGCTCCGCTCCTTCAAACTTAATATATAGATTGTAGCAGAATCAAATGTATTATTCTACTTCATTTCAGCTTGTCATTTGACCTTGTCGATCTTGAATACAAACTTCCAGGAGGCTGAATTTCCGGAATACCGCCCGCGGTTTTCGACTACCTTCACTGTCAGCGATTTGTTCTGGGTATCCTTCAGGGCTGACACCTTAATAGAGGCGCTCGCTGAGCCTTCTTCAGGGATCTTATCCTGTTCCTGCGCTTCAGCACGAAGCTTAATGCTTCCTGTTGAACTGAGATCCAGTGTGACTGAATCCCCTTCTTCCAGCTCCTCTCCATTCACGAATCCGCCCCACCACCACTCATTGCCTACGTGATTATTCTCTACCAGATCTGCACTTACAAACGTAACCTTCACCTTCTGAGTCTTGCCTGCTGCCGATAATGGCTGCACACTTAAGGATAGAGCCAACATCAACACTACAAAAAGCGTTGCCAGTTTCCGCTTCATTTTACAGTAGCACCTCTTTACTATTCTATTTTTTACCAATTATAGCAGGTCAAATGGCTTAGTTCTACAGACTCACAAAATATTCATATTTGTCAGTTTTCCCCGCTTCCCTCTCAAGGAATGTATTATCCATTTAAGGAATGTATTATCCATTTAAGGTGAAGACTGTAATTAGGCTGCGTAGTTCAATCAGGCAACACAAGGTTACATATATAGTATATGGATATCCGATAGATTCAGGAGGAACCGCTATGAAGAAACCCTTGTATAAAAAGATCTCGTCCCTCGCCCTAGTAATCGTATTCGGAGGTGTCATTGGACTGGCCGCAGGCTGCAACGCTCCGGCTAATCAGGCTACCCCCACTCCCGCCGGGACAGCGCAGCCAACAGCAGCGCAGCCCACGCCAGCACCAGCCGCTGAACCATCCACCGGGAAGGGGGCAGTGAACTGGGAATCTGCTATCCAACAAATCGCGACTACGGATACGGAGGCCACGCAAAAAGCAGACGCCGCAGAAGTTTTGGCGAAATCTTACACTCCGTCGGCGGTGGAGCTTAAGGATTTTGAATCCCAGATCGTGGAGGAGTACACCGCCGGGAATTATCTCGCACACAGCGAAGACGCCGGATACATGCTGACGAACCTGTTTAAGGCTACCGTTGTTGAGCGCAATCACCCTGACGGTGAGGCCATTAAGAAGTTTGCCTTTGACTTTTACCAGAACACCAAGAATGTCTTCCGCGGAGCTGATACTGTGGACAGTGAAGCCGTACAGTCGAATGAAACGCAGATGGATAAAGCGTTGTCAGAGTTCAAACCCAAATAAAACTCCTTATGTCTCCGGCATGGGATCTCCCGTATTTACAATCAAGCCGGGACCCTAGTCAAAAAAAATAGCCCGGCCTCTTTCAGCGCCGGGTAATGACCTCTATTTTCTGTTCAGATTCTGCCAGACTCCTTCAATAAAATAAAATCATGACCACGCCGGGTCAATTTGATTTCAGCAGTTCTAACCGTCACGATCCCGCTGCCTGATCGGGAGATCTTAATATTCTCCACCATCCGGCTGTCGATAAGCTCCTCCATAATATCCGCGAAGGCCTCAGCTTCAAGTTCCATTACCTCCTGATTAACCGCCTGTTCCGCTTCAATCCGCTTGAGGATAGCATATATCTTTTCCTTCTCTTCCATCGTACACCTCTTTCATGCCAGCACTAATTGCCCTGAAGACAATGACTTCTATTATCGCACATCCATTCGGGGCAAGGCGAATTTAAATTCACCGTCATGCAGCAAAGCTTGTCCATCCTGCACCTGCAACAAGCGCAGTCCCGGATTGCCGGGACTGCGCTGACTGATTGGATCTCCTAGTAGAAGCAGGCACTCAGAATAATAACGAGCAGGATATAAAGAACCAGAATCGCGCCTGTCGATGTCCAAGGACTTACTCCACAAGTATTCACGCCGCCTACATTGCCACCATATCCGCAATCTGCACCCATGAGATTACCTCCTTCATATTGTTGACTACAGAACAGCATATGAGTAAGCAGCCTTATCAGATTGGGCGAAACGGACATAATTTGGGGCGTATGTACAAGGGCATCCTGCCCGCCCGTCCTTGCGGGCAGCCCAGGATGTCCCATGCTATTGCTTAATCGGATACCAGGATTCCATCGAAGCTCTCCGGACCTACACGAACTGTACCAAGCAGGTTCGAACTGACAAATGCAGTATAGGTTAACTGCGGAGTAATCGTCGGCAGGAAATCATCCGCAGAGAAGGTGATAACCTGTGGAGCCAGAACACTAAGATTGAAAGTTGAAGTTGCGGAATACACCAGCGGGTCCGTTGGCAGCGTTCCTCTGACAATCGTTACAGTTATACCCAGCAGCGCAAGCGGAAGCTGCAGCGAAATGGTTCCTTTTAGGATTACGCGAGGATTCGCGCCTACCCCTGCAGTGATCAGCCCAATTTGCCCGAAGAGCTGCGGAGTATTAATTACCAGGATAGGTATTGCAATAGAGTTGGCAAAACTAGCATTCTGTGAGGTTCTACCATCAACATAAGTTCCCATATCAAGCACCTCCTTTCTTCTTTACTAGTATATTAGCGTTCCTACCAAACTGATTGGATGTAATCCCCATTTCTTTCACCCTATTTTATTTTCTTTCAAGTAGCCGGTGCTGTCCTATTCTTCTTTGGTAGTCCCGCTCCGCTTATTGAACGCCAGTTCAAACAGTCCCGTTGCCGATAATCCGGCCAGGCCTCCGGCCCATAGACGAAGAATGAGATCCATGTCTGTAAAAGGGTATGCAGCCGCTCCTACCAGCAGGCCGATGGCCAGCCCCACCGCAGGAACCACGTTGCGCGGAAGATTAACGCTGTTCTTGACGAGCTGGACCAGCGCCATGACGAATACCGCCAATACGGATGCAAAAGCTAGTACATTGTTAAGTGCATCGTAGTACATAACGGCTACACCCCTTTGCTTGTAACCAGCAGACCAGCGCGGTTCAATACGGTCAGCAGCCGGTAGAAATCATAGCTGCCTCCTGACGGCGTATCCAGCAGACCGGCGGCAGACGCTACCTGTACCGCAGGCTCAGCCCAGGCCGGCACATTCATTACTGTACGGCCCTCAATGACAGCCAGACGTTCCGCGACGCCTTTAATGGCTTGGCCTTGCTCTTGAACGCCGGCCTTCAGTGTATCTCTGCTGACAGACAGCCCTGCCAGCAGCTCCTTCAGTTCCCGCAGCTCGGTTTCCAGCGCCGCAATTTTTTGTTTATCTTCAGCCGACATCTCTTCATCCTCCTTCAGCTCGTCATATTGATACAGGTTATAGGAATCCATAATCTGAATCAGCTTGGACGCATAACCCGGGTCCGTTGCGTAGCCTGCAGCAGCAATCTCGCGGGCGGCTGTTTTGCCGTCGACTCCAATAGCCTTGCTGTACAGCTTGGGGTTCCAGGATACTCCCCCGGTAATCAGTGCGGAATGATCCGCTATAGATTCTCCCCAGTTATGATAGGAACGGAACTGGGCAGTCACCTGTACTGCTTGGCCGTTCCTGTATTCCGTTGTCGGAAGCGCGAGGCTGCCTGCAGGCCCGCTGCCCTTGATGCCGAACAGATTGTTAGCCTTCAGCGTCAAGCCGCTCGTTCCCCAGCCGGATTCCAGCGCCGCCTGGGCAATCGTCAGCGAAGCTGCAATACGGCTGCGCTTCATATCAGCTACCGCGAAGGATGCGATCCGTGAGATAAATTCGGAGCTTGTCATTGCATCACTTCCTTTCCTACTATATTGAATGCCCCACCCTGCCAAACTGCCTGTGCTTATCCCTGTTATGATGTATATGGAAGTAAGCTGCGGCTTATACGCATGCAAACAGCGCCGGAGCGGATGCCCCGGCGCTGTTTCAATCCCCCCCTATATCCCCTACCGCTAAAATACGCTAAGGATAATAATCAGCAAAATAAACAACACCAGTATGGTCGCCGTTGACGTTCTCAGACCTCCACTCATCTGAAGCCCCCCTTTCTTACGCACATGCCCAGCTTTGATTCCTCTACATCATATGCCTGTAGTCCCAAAAAAACTGGGCGAACGCACAATATGGGATTTATATGTAAAAAAAAGTATTGTTAAATCTTCCATCCTGGCTTAAACTAGTAATAATTAACTATATAGGAGGGACTAATTTACTATGCCTTCATATTATTTCAAGGAAATTTGGACACCGCTGAGCTGGATAGGCATTAAGTTTTTCCGGGATGACGAAGGATTTCTGTGGATCAAGAGATGGTCTAATCCACGTAAGCGGTTACGCTGAACGTAATGAGACAACATCAAACAACCTTTTTTCCGGCACAAGAGAAGCATCCCCATCCTGCCGATAAAAGGTTGTTTGTTGTTGCTGTCTGCTGTTGATTGCTGATCCTAAGATGCCGCCTCGAAGGTAATCCGGTTCTTCCCGCTCCGCTTGGAGATATACAGTGCTTCGTCTGCGAGCCGCAGGGTCAGGGTGGTATCTCCGCCGTCCGGAGTCCATACAGCAGCACCTACGCTGCAGCCTACACGAAGCTCCTCGCCTTTAATCAGAATCGGCTGGTTGATCTTGCTGATAATCCGTGAAGCCACCACCTCCGCTTCCTTCATCGGTTTGCCCGCCGAGGTATTCAGAATAATCACGAATTCATCCCCGCCCAGCCGGGCAACGATCTCATTGTCCCGCGTACAATCCATCAGCCGGAAGGCCACCTCCTGAAGCAAGGCATCTCCAACCGCATGGCCGAAGCTGTCGTTCACTTTTTTGAAGCCGTCCAGATCCATATACAAAAAGCTTAGTGTCGTCCGCTTCTGCTTGGCCTTAGTGACCGCATGGGCCAAAAACTCATCCAGTGCTGCCCGGTTGGGCAAGCCGGTAAGCTTATCATGCAGCGCCATATCCGACATATAGCTCAGCTTGGTCTCTGTCTTGGTCAGGTTGTTCACCAGGCCCTGCAGGGAGGCCGACAGAATCGCCATATCCTTGAACCGGGTAGAGGCCGGGATCTCCACATCGGCACCGGAGCTGAGCAGGTCGGCTGTACGGGTGATATCCCTCAACGGTCGGCTGATCCATCCGGCCAGCAGCCAGCCGATTAGTGCGAAGGCCGCAGCGGTCAGCAGACCGCTGATCAGGATGAAGTGTTCAAGCTGATGGACTGAGGCAAAAGCGATGTCTGCTGGCTGACGGATAATGACCGTCCAGCCAAGGCCCGGGTAGTTCATGTAACCATCGCCATAGGCGTATCCCGTTAAATAGGAGTCACGGCCCCGCTCCTGTTCGATCACGTATGAGCTCTTGCCGCTGCGGGCCTGCTGCAGGACCGCAGCCGTCATTCTTTTGCCGGTGAGCGCTTCTGGTCCCAATAGAATGGTGTCGTCCTTCTTACTGACCACGAACACCTCCACGCCCTTAAGCCGTTCCTTGAGCGGATTCACAATGGAGGCCTCGACCTCACGTGACCACTCCCAGCTAAGATGTGCCGCCAGCACGCCGCTTGTCTGTCCTTGCTTGTCCATGACCGGCACACTCACATCAACAAACTGCAGGGCTTCCCCTGTAGGATTAGGCAACAGCTTAGAGAGCAGCACCGCATCGTGGACATCCCCGACGAAGGTTCCCTTAAGCGCCTGCTGAAAGACAGGCCTCTGGCTGATATTCGTTCCTTGTAGAATCCGATCCGTGGAAGCAACCACATTCCCTGTCTTATCCAGGAAGCCCACCCAAGTGAATACCGGCAGACTCTTCTTCAGCTGATTCAGCAATCCGCCGGCCTCTGCTTGTTCAACGGGCTCCTGAAAAGCATTCAGCTTACTCAAAACTTCTATTTCACCGGAACGTGACCACATGAACTGATCAAGCTTCTCGGACATTTGATTGGCCTCTGCGGCCAGGGAGCTGCCGATACTGACTTCCACAGAAGTGGTGGAGCGGTTGCCGATGACATAGCTGAGAATAGCCGTGATCAGAATGATAATAACCGCAAATGCTGTTGAAAATAAAGTACGAAGACTTAATGACATGTACACTCTCCTCTTCCGATGACCTTGTTCATGCTTCCGACCACTGAAGATATCTTGCGGCAACATGTCGAAATGGGTCGATATTTCTTTATCGGAAGAGTCCGGCAGAAATATAATACAGCTTTCCGGCACACCGCCGTTTTTTCTTGAGTCGTTACCCTACCTTCGCTCCCATGGAACGGGCCAGTAGCACAGCCTGCTCCACATCCAGCCGCACTCCTTTGAGATCCAGACTCTTCAGGTCAATCCCCTCCAGCTTGGCGTCACGCAGATCGGCCCCTGTAAGCTTGCACTGCGCAAGCTGCACCCGGCTTAAATCCGCCCCGCGCAGATCCGCCTTTTGCAAATCGCAGCCCTGCATGTCTGCCTCGGTGAACCGGATGCCCCGCAGATCCTGCCTGCTGAGATTCAGATGGCGCAGATTCGTATAGGCCCAGTCCCCTCCGCTCAGTGTAATACCGTCCATATAGGCATTGGCGAAATCCGATCCGACCATCTTGCAGTTCTCGAACTTCGCCACGAACAGATTGGCTCCGGTGAACTTGCAGTTGGTGAACGCGCCATCCGTGTGCAGCGAAGCATTCAGCAGGGCACCAGTGAAATCGCAATCGACAAACCTGCAGCCAGTGGAGGTCATCTCTTCCATAGAAGCTCCCCGAAAGGAGCAGCGCTCAAAGGTGCAGCCGTTTATTTCTCCATCCTGCAATGCTGCGTAATCAAAATTATGTTCATTAAAGGTTTCATTATGGTATTGATACATAGTTTAAGCACCTCTTTATCTGGGTATTGGAGCAAAGGTATGGTATAACAGATACTATATTATTCTTTAAATATACTACTTTAGGAGATTGTCCAAGTGTAGCCGTTTCGATATAATAGCAAATAAAATAGCGGAGGTAAATGATGGATGACTCCAGCAGAAAAGAACCATTCCGATATGTAATGAACCAGCCCATCGATTGCTGGCTTGAAATTCCCGCCAGTAATTCGGGACCGGGAGCGGGAAAATTGACTGAAGGTATTCTGCTTGACCTTAGCCGCTCCGGCTGTAAGGTCCGCACGTCGCTGAACCTCCGCTTCACCGCAGGGGATACGAAGCTGATTATTCATTTTCAGCTGGCGGAAGAGAAGCTGCAGTATGAAGGCAGTGTCCGCTGGGGCTGGATGTTCGGCCTGGGGCAATACCAGTACGGGGTAAGGCTGGACCTGCAGGAAGACGAGGAAGAACAGCTGCTGCGGGAGCTGGAGCTCTGGACCAGCGGAAGAAGCGCGCAAGGCTTATAGCTATCCCTCGCCTTATTGATGCACACAAACGCAAGCAAGGCTGATTAGGAGCCTTGCTTGCGTGAAATAGGAACGTATCTTTTACACTTCGATTCTTCTCCTCACCAGCGTAACCATTCCATAGACCATCAGGCAGACCACCGCCACTTCAAACAGCAGCGCCCCTTCATTGAATGGAAGATACTGTATAGTGAAATCACTACCGGACTGGAGTCTTCCAGGGTAAATCTCGAAGTTAAAGGCATTATCCAGACCGCTGAAATAGCTGTCGAAGAGAAACTTCTCCAGATAACCAAATACATTCTCCAGCGTGACCAGAAGGGCTACGCCAATCCAGATTCTCCCCTTCATACGCAGACTAAAGGCTACTGTAAAGGAAAACATCACCATCACCATTAGAAATAAGGATGACCAGACCGATTGCAGCAATGCGCGGAGGCCAGCCGTCAGCAGATTACCGGGCAGGAAATCCATCGTGTACAGCAGCTCGTAGATCCCCAGATGGGCCAGACCGAGGAGGATCACCACCCCAATCAGCAGCAGCGCCAGCAGCATGGGAGACAGGACCGTCTGCAGCGCAGTAACCGGCAGAAGCCGCCGCTGATAGGATTTAAGATTACGGAAATATCCGGTGACCGCTATAAATATCATCGAAATGGCCAGTATGCAGTATACAGCCAGGTTCAGGGAGGCCAGGTTTACGTCTACCTTTGCACTGGAGATCCACAGCCCGGTCTGCGCGAGTAACGCAATTACAATGAAGACGAGAATGCGTTCCTTTCTGCGTTTAAGATCATATTTTAATAGCTTCAGCATTCGGCAAACACCTCTCTGAACAGCTCATCTACACTCTTCCCATGCTCTTGTCTAAGCTCCTCCACCGGACGATGCAGTACAACCTCCCCCTCCTTCAGGAAAATCACCTCATCAAAGATCCGTTCGATATCCGTCACCAGATGGGTGGAGAGCAGAATGCTGCTGTCCTCTTCATAGAACTCCATCAGCGCATTCAAAATCTTAGTTCTGGCCACCGGATCAACGCCTCCAATCGGCTCATCCAGCAGATATAATCTGGCCCGGCGGGAGAGCGCTAATGTCAGCTGCAGGCGTTCGTTCATTCCTTTGGATAACGTCCGCACCTTATCCGCTGTACGCAGATTCATGAAATCCAGCATCCGCAGCGCCTTGGCCTGATCGAAATCCGGGTAGAAATCCTGCTGGAATCTCAGCGCATCCCCGATATTCATCCATGACTCCGTTACCGGCACATCCGGCATGAAGGAGACGAGCTTCTTACTCTCTACGCCCACGGGCACCCCGAGGACTGAGATCCGGCCCGATCCGGGCCAGGCGAGTCCGGCGATCAGCTTCATGAGCGTGCTTTTGCCGCTGCCGTTGCTTCCCAGAAGGCCGGTGATGGTGCCGCTGCCCAGCTTGAAGGAGACTTGGTTCAGCGCCTGTCTGTGGCCAAACTGTTTGCTTACATTCTGAATGTCAACTATATCGTCCACTCTTCTTACTCCCCCTGTTCTTGGTCCCGCTGGTGAATGTTCTCTGCCACTGCAGTTAGTATATCTTCGCCCTGGAAGCCAAGCTCCTGCATTCCGCGGATAAAACGGTCCAGCACCTCTCGTGCCATCTCCTTCTTGATGGTCAGAATCGTCTCTTCGCTTCCGGTCACATATCTGCCCATACCGCGGCGGGTCTCCACGATGGTCTCACGCTCCAGTTCCTGAAATGTTCTTTGCACGGTATTCGGGTTAATCTGCAGTTCAGCGGCCAATTCACGGACAGAAGGAATCTTATCTCCAGGCTTCAGCTTGCCGGTGATAATCTCTCCCTTGATGTAATTCATGATCTGGAGATAAATCGGCTGGTTATTATCGAATTCGATCACCATCAAGCAACATCCCTGCGTCTGAAGACGGCGAAGCCTGCAAGCAGGAACAGCGCCATGTAGATGCACAGCAGGATAATGGAGAAGCTCAGTGTCATTCCCTGCATCGGTGCCCCGCCATCCTGATAGGCTGCAAGATTTAGATTAGGGAACAACACATATTTGTAGAAATCACGGGAAATAACCAGCTTATCAATAGTGGTGGCGAAGATGGTCGCCCCGATCGTTACGCCCGTTGATTTCGTCAGAATCCCCAGCATGAACCCGATCGTAGCGTAGACGGTGCAGTAGACAGTTGAATACAGCAGCGAAGTAAGGATCTCACTGATTCCCGCTTCCCCTCCGCTGAGTCCGAAGAAGACCGCTCCTGAGAGAAAAAGCCCCACCGTCGCAACTACCTGCATGCTAAGTGTATAGAGCAGTACAGTTACATATTTGGAAGCCAGAATCGCCGTGCGGCTGCGGGCACGGATCAGCAGAAATTTGATCGTTCCCTGGTTGTATTCCCTGGATACAATTCCCGCCGTCCCGACGATGATCAGGATGGCCAGAAGCTGGCCAATGCCTCTGGGCTGAAGGGAATCCGCTGTAAAATCCGCCGCTGAAGCATACATATCTGCGGCAAATGTACGAGTCATATAGCCCACTGCCAGCGACAGCACCAGCAGGATGACATAAGGAATGATATTGCTGCGTTTCTTCGATATTTTGAGCCATTCATTCAGCACAAGCAGATTAAATTTACGCAATGCGGTTGCCCCCTGTCCATTTCAGGAAATCCTCTTCCAGACTTTGTCTATTCTCAGTAATCCGGTATATGCCGACCTTGGCTTCGCTAAGTGCCGCCACCAGCTCCGGTACGGCTCCATCCGGCAGCTGCACATGCAGCTCGGAATGGGCTTCATCCGCTCCAGTGACTTTGACGCCCTGCAGGGCTCCGGCCACAGTCCGTGCAGCTTCAATCTTGTCTACCCGGATAGCAAGCGCTACCTCACTCTGCGCCTCTGGCACTTCCGTTAGCTGTGTCACCGTTACAAGCTTGCCGTTCTGAATGACCACCGCACGGTGGCAGATCTGTTCAATCTCGGCCAGCATATGACTGGAGATTAGAATGGCAATGCCCTCTACCTCTGCTATTCTCCGCATATAGTCGCGCATCTCCCGGATGCCGGCGGGGTCCAGCCCGTTGGTCGGCTCATCCAGAATGAGCAGCTTCGGCGAGTGGAGCAAGGCCTGAGCAATCCCCAGACGCTGGCGCATACCGAGTGAGTAGGCCCGAACCTTCTTGTTCATCGCCTCCTGCAGTCCCACCAGCTCCACGACCTCCTTGATCCGCGATGCCCCGGCTCCGTCACTCATACGTAAATATTGCAGCAGGTTATCGTACCCGCTCATATGCGGATAGAACTCGGGATTCTCAATAATCGCCCCGATCTGTGAGATCGCCTGCTTGAAATCCTTGCGGATGCTGTGCCCGTGAATCAGAACATCCCCTCCGCTCATGCGGATCAGTCCGGTCATCATCCGGATGGTGGTCGTTTTGCCGGCGCCGTTTGGTCCCAGCAGCCCGACGATCTCTCCCTTCTGAATCTTGAAGCTTAGGTTATCTACAATGGCCTTACCTTTAATCACTTTACTGACGCCCTGCATTTCCAGGACGGTTTGTTCTTGCGCCGGGCCAGACGGCCCCTGAGCCTTAAGAGCGGTTGAATTCATGACAGCCTCCTTGTGAAGATAGGTATGGGTGGAATAGCAATTCCACAGGTTGTTGCTGAGCTGAAACAGGTGTATGCTCATCGTTGTATTGGTGTGTTAGTTAAATAGTACACTAGTGGTTTTGGTTTGTAAAGCAGGTTTGTGAAAAATTTCCTGAAGCACTATGTAAACAGGCTATCCGTGCAGGGGTTCTAACCATACCAATCTCTATCAGCATACATAGAATAGTATTGCAGGTGGCAGTATCATGCTGCTTTTGCCAAAACCGCTTCAAGGAGGAATACACATGAACAAAGAGGTTCATATCTCGCAGACTTATCCTAGACTCACAGTGTATAGTGAAGAAAACTTCCGGGGAAGAAGCAGAATCTACAGAGGCAATCTCGGTATCCGCGATACGGACAATATTCTGGATGGCATCGAAAGCCTCCGCTTCTTCTCCACCAGCAGCAATGCTACACTCGTTCTGTTCAGCAGAACCCGCTTCAGAGGCAGCTTCCGCGTGCTTCGCGGCAACCACAGCATCCGTGATCTGGATGACTTCATTTCCGGCAATGACGTAGAATCGATCATCTCTACCAACCAGAGACTGACGCTGGACCAGATCCGCCGTATCCGCAGCAGCGGGGATCTTCCTGCAGGCTACCGCTTAATCTAACAGAATACGCACGCTGAACAGGGCACCCTCCGGTATCGCCCAGCCGGAGTGTGCCCTGTTGTGTTCAATAGATTAGAATACGGGTAATCATGGAAAAACTATTATTAAAGACTCACTTAAGATTAGAACTCAAAGCTTGATCGTCGCTGCGGTGAACATTTGGACCTCCGGCCGCTGTTGTGTTTGAATTTTCCTGATTAAAACCACTGTTAGCGGTAGAAATTCAAACACAAAGGCGGTCGCTACCGCTCCTACAGTTCCAAATTTCCCCTCCGCTTCTTTTTGCTTTTTGTAAATTTCTTTAGTGTGTCTTAAATAGTTAAGAACTACATCAAGGAGAAGATCAAATTGCGACTATCTAAATTTTCCAGTACAAAATTGAACTCGGGCGCGCCAGGCCCTGCCCCCTCCCGGCCGGTGAAGAATACTGCGCAGCAGCATCTCAAGCCGTTTTTCCAAAAGTATTTCTGGCTCCTGGCTGTAGGGGCTCTTGCCTTATACACACTGGCGTTTGCTGACCGCTATTATGTCACAGCCTTGGGACTTGGGGTGCAGCAGGGGCTGATTACGGCCAAAACCGTGCAAGCTGCGCTGCTGTGGCTCACTGGCATCCTGTTAACCTTGAAGCTGTACGTCATTACGGTCAGAGCCAAAGATAAATTCAAAGGCGGCTACCGTTTCTTCTATTACTTCAGTTTCTTGAATTGGCCCGCTGCCGTCCTGCTGCTGCTTACCCTGGTCTTCCAGGCTCCACAGCAGTCAGCCGATCTGGTGCAGTATTGGACAAGCAGCCGCTTCACCGAGAAGCCTGTCCAGATTACCAACACCTACAAAAGCTGTGGGCCCAACAGCAGCTGCACGCTCGTCGTAGACACCTCGAACCAGGGAAGATTCCGTGTAAACGGCTATATGAATAGCCTTATTTTGGCTTACGAGCCGCACATAACCGCCCTCCGCTATCTCCCGGCCTCCCGCAGAATTATTAATATCCGTACAGCGGAGGGCTGGCTGGAGTGAAGGCTTAAGGCCGCACAATCGCGCCAGAAGGTGTATTATGGTAAATATGGCATTCCACGAGGAGGACCACCAGAATATGAAGCCACTGGATATCCATCCAACAGCGTTGTACGAGCAGGTTCAGTCTAACATTGGCAGCTTTCAGGTCTTGGCAAACTACAGGCTGAATAGTGTGAGAACCGGGGTCTGGAAGCTGCAATCCGATCAGGACTCTAAATGTTATTACTTAAAAACGTACAGCCGCAAACAGAGATGGCACCCGGAAGTCTATGCATACCGTCACTGGATAGGTCAATTGAAACCGTATGTACCTGAGCTAATTGCTGCTTACGAGGGGGAGGATTGGCAGGCTATATTAATTACAGCAATCGACGGGTTCATTATGAGAGAGACGGCACTAAGCCCAAGTGCTGCTGAAGCCGCTTATTATAAGGCTGGTGAGTTAACAAAGATTCTGCATCTATCGCAGACAGGCCGCTGGTTCGGCCGCCCCGATCAATATGGAAACCCGATAGAGCTAAGTCACCACGCTGACCCGGTGCAGTATATTGCTGATGCAATTCAGGACTTAACTTCTCAATGTGTTGATGGGGGACTGCTGCAGGCCTATGAACTAAGGTTAACCGATTGGGCACTTCAGAACGTTCATATCTTTCGGCACAGCAGACCTGTGCCTATTAGCTGGGACTCCACACCAGGCAACTGGCTGGTGGATGACCAGGGGATTTTGACAGGTATGATTGACTTCGAGAATATGTTGTGGGGGCTGGATATGGACAACTTCTCCATTCTGTTCGCCAGATATTTCATAGATCATCCGTCTGCCAGAGATGCCTATTTTGCAGGGTATGGACCTGAAGTGCTTAAGGAACAGTCTGCTGAAATACAAATATGCTGCATCAAAATGGCCCTCGGCGACATCAGCTGGGGTACTCACAATCATCAGCCCGAAGTCGTCCGATCCGGCAGAGAGCTTATGAAAAGAATACATAATCAGCAGCTTTTCCTGTAAGGAAGCTTGAAGGCAGTGCAAGTTCCATGCAGCTTCCCGCCTACATAGCAGCTACCTCTGCCGCCAGCTCCCTCACCTGCTGCTGCAGGACATTCACTTCATCGGTCCCTTCCCAGTAGCGGGTGACAAAATGCAGAAATACGTCTATCTTGCGCAGGAGCATAAGCACTGGAATAGTCGCCAGTTCTTCGGGAGTCAGCGTAACTTTGCTGTTATAACCCCTCCAGAAATCACGGATGATCCGCTCCGAGTCCTCATGACTGAGCAAGGCCGACAGGATTACAGCAGCATCCATAACCCGTACATCCCGGGTGCAGAATTCAAAATCCAGCAGCGCCGTCACCCGGGCCGTATCCGCTTCATCCACCAGCAGGTTGGAAGCATTCAGATCGCCGTGCACCAGCTGATGCGGCAGGCTCTGAAGCTGTTCCAGCGAGTCAGCCACATTGTCGTAGGCCTCCACTAATAGGGTAAGCTCCGGCAGCAGCTCCTTCAGAGACTCGGGCGTGTCCGTCACCAGACCATGCAGCGCTTCACGGGTGCATAGCGGATAGGAGGTCCGCAGCTCGTAGTACGGACGGTATACGGACGGGATGCCCGTATCGATCTCAGCCAGTACAGCGGACAAGATGCCTGCCGCTTCTCCAAAAGACTCATAGTAATCCGCATCTTGCCCGGACGGGGATTCCCCTTCGATGTAAGCAAACAAGCAGGCGAATTTCCCGCTCTCTTCAAGTTGAACCAAGGTCTCTCCACTGGCAGTTCGGATCGGAAGAGGTGTACTGAACGGCAGACCCGCAGCGGCCAGCTTCAGCAGCACCGTATGTTCGAATTCTATTTTTTTCCTGTTCTTATGTGTGTCATAGATACGCAGCACCGCACGGCGATCCCCGCTCTCCACGAAATAAGTGGTGTTATTCCAGCCCCCGCTCCGTTTGTGCAAGGTTCCCTTCCATTCAGGCCAGACCTGACTCACGATGTCTTCCGTAGGCTTATGCCCCTTTCATAGTAGGTTATGTATCCAGCCATTGTAGAATCAGATCAGGACCGTGTCAAATGATCAGCCAGCCGTACCGTTATACGGGCAACGAATTATCCGCTATAATAGACACCATATAACACTAGCAAAGGATGGTATACCTATGGACTCTACTGTAAGCAAACGCTGGCTGCTAGCCAGACTCTATGAGCCGGAACAGACCATCGTAGACTGCCGGTTCACCTTGGGCAAGCCTCAGGAGGGCAAAGAACGTTATAATAAAGAGCATATTCCCGGCGCGGTCTATCTCGATTTGGAACTCGACCTGTCTGCTCCTGCAGGCGGGCATGGCGGACGACACCCCCTTCCCGACACGCAAGTGCTGGCATCCCGGCTATCCAAGCTCGGCATCGGCAACGGTTCACGGATTGTCGCTTATGATGATGAGAACGGCATGAATGCCGCCCGTCTGTGGTGGCTGCTGCGCTACCTCGGGCATGAGCAGGTCTTCATTCTGGAGGGCGGCTTCAGCCAGTGGAAAGAGGATAAATATCCGGTAACAGATCATCAGCCGATTCGCGTGCCCAGCTCATTCGTGGCAAATGTTCAGCCGCAGATGCTGGCGGGAGTTGAAGAGGTGCGGGAGATTTCGGAGCAAACGGTAGGTGCTGGAACGATTGCAAAAGCTGAGGTCCAGACGAATGATGGCACAGGTGTATCATCCTCACCTAGCGCTCTTCCCGTTCTGATCGACTCCCGCGCGAATGACCGCTACCGCGGGCTGAACGAGACCTTGGACAAAAAGGCCGGACATATTCCGGGCGCCCTGAACTACTTCTGGAAAGATACGCAGAATGCAGACGGCAGCTTCAAGAACGCGGAGCAACTTGAGGAGCATTTTGACGGACTCGACAAAGACCGCGAGATCATCGTCTACTGCGGCTCAGGTGTTACAGCCTGCCCGAATATACTGGCGCTGGAGAAGGCCGGATACACGAAGGTGCGGCTGTATGCGGGGAGCTGGAGTGACTGGATCAGCTATGAAGATAACCCGGTGGCGGCTGGAGACGAGTAAGAGCCGATAGACCGCGCCGGATGCGGGTTTTGGGGCTGTGACAGGTTGCCGGGAGGCAGGCTGCCCACGGCCCTTTTTTGGCATTTTCGCGCGCGCGGTTCCTGAGTTCGACAAGTTAGTAATTTAAGGATTGACAGTGTGCTGCATCCAAATTAAAATAATCACAGCGGATTAGTGCGATTTAATATTAACTAAACTACAAAAGGAGACTTAAAAAATGGCCGCTCTCCAAACCTTTAAAGCATCTGCGCATTTGCAAGACGGAGTCCAAGTGAAAGTAGCCTCCCGAAGCTTTGAGTTTATTATCGATGAGCCCAAAAGCTTGGGCGGAACCGATACCGGAATGAATCCGGTCGAAGCTTTGCTGGCCTCGCTGGGAGCATGTCAGTCTATCGTGGCCAGAGTGTATGCGCCTAAATTCGGCGTGAACCTCAAGGATTTCTTCGTGGAAGTAGAAGGCGATCTTGACCTGGATGGCTTTTTCAACAGGTCGGAGGTACGTCCGGGCTATTCTGACATTCGGTATACATTCCGAATCAAAACAGATTCGCCCAAAGAACAGGTTGAAGAATTTGTACGGTTCCTGGAAAGCAAATGCCCAGTTGGAGATACCCTTGCATATCCGGTTAATCTCAAACTGGACAGTATAATTATCGAGAGCTAAGCGACCGATAAGAACCGAGGAGCCGCGTCGGACGCGGGTTTGGGGGCTGGGAAAGGTTAGGAGGAAGTGACCTTTCCCAGCCCTCTTTGGGCTTTCCTGTCAACAACTTGCAAACGTTCCGGGTTAGCAGCCCCCACTCCCCTTCGTCAGGTCTACCTATGACCGGTCCGGCTACCTTCTACTACAGTTTGGTCAGCACATGCGCACTCACAAAGTAATCCCTGTCTTCGTATTCATCATGGACGAACTCCCACAGCAGCGAAAACCTTAATTCAACTTTATACAACCGCATAATTTGCGGATGAACGTGGACAAATGCTCCCGGCAGGCACAAGCCTTGTTGCGCCATCTCCGGCAGATGCCCGTAAATCAGGTCCAAGTTTTCACGGAGATTTCCTCCCGTCAGCTCCAGAGTCTTAACAGTAGCCGGGCTGGTATAGCCGGTTGCTGATATGCGCTGCAGCAACAGAGTATCGGTTAAATGGACAATCACCCCGTCCGCTGCCAGGAGGCCCAGCAAAGATTGAAAGATGTTGATATGAATCCGTTCAAGCAGCCGATCCAACTGAGCGCTGAATTCCGGTTTATGGGCAACCTTGTTTTTCTTCCGGTAAAAAAAGGCGGAAATGAGCTGCGTCGTGAAGCATAAATTCATGACCACGTCAAAAGGAGGATGCAACGGCGAAAAATCCACGTTGGGTAGCAAATCGTCAACCTTTGCTTTCAAGTCATCCGGTGAAGACACTTCCGTTCCTACTCCGGTCAGATCAATGATTGCCCGTTCGTATTTTTCCGGGTGGGCCGACTTGGCCAGAAAACGGTCCAGCGCTTTTTCATCAATATCGACGATCGTGATCCGTTCAAATATAGACTCGATATACGAAATGGGCACATCGTTTCCGTTCCCGGCCCCGAGCAGTAAAATATGCCCGCGCCCGCAGCGGTTATGTTCCAGCGTTCGCTCCAGAACTTGCTGAATCTGAGCCCGGTAGCCCGCCCAGTGCTGCCAATCATGCTGGGTCGAGTCATTTCGGAGGGTGTTGGCTTTGCGGAATTTGACGTAAGGAACATTGACTTTTCTCATAAATGGATTCATAGCGTGGTTCACCTTTTCTATCTGGAATGGAGCATTAACGTAATTATATCTTTTTTGGAGCAGGCGGTAAAAGAATGCTATACAACATATTCGGGCTCACTGAAATTGCAGATGGATTAGGGCTCTCTCACACGATCTACGGACAATGTACAAAGCAGATCATGGTTACGTATAATAACAGCAATATCACGGCTTTTTTTAGTGAAAGCTGTCTTTTAAAGAGGTGAACCGTGTGCCTATTAAAACAGGTAGCCAATACATCGAACGTATCGACCGGCAAAATATCAATATCTTTTACAAAGGAACACGGATCGAAGGCCCTTTATCCAAGCATCCCGCATTTCAAGGTCTCATACAAACCCAAGCCGAAATGTACAACATGCAGTGTGATGAGCGTTATTTAGCACAGATGACCTACCCTTCACCCGCTACAGGAGAGCCTGTTGGTCTATCTTTTCTTCCACCCAAGAATGCTGAAGATTTACAGCGCCGCAGAAAAATGATTGAACTCTGGTCCAGCTGCCATCATGGGTTTTTAGGACGTTCGCCGGATTATATGAATACAGCCCTCATGTCTCTGTTTACAGCGGCCGATATCCTTGAGGAGCTAAATCCGAAATTTGCTGAGAACCTCAGGAAGTACTATGCTTACTGCCGGGATCATGACATTACCTTATCCCATGCCTTCATCCAGCCTCAAGCAAGCAAAATATCCGGCCAGCTTGATGCTACAGAGGATTCTATCGCTGCTAAAGTCGTTGAAATCAATGATGAAGGGATGATTGTAACCGGGGCTTTTATGATGGCAACACAAGGGGCAACCTGCGATGAAATGCTTGTATTCCCGACCCCTTCCCCCTCGTTTGTGGATGATGATAATCCGTTCGCGTTTGCCTTTGCCGTGCCTAATGATCTGCCCGGGATGACTTTTTTTTGCCGTGAAAGCTACGCAGCCTCATCTGCCTACGATCATCCGCTAAGCTCAAGATATGAAGAAATGGATACACTAGTCATATTTGACCGCGTTCTTATCCCTCATGACCGTGTATTTTATTACGGAGATGAAATGTACTGTTCCCGATTATTCGGCGAGAGTCACTTCCATACGCATCTGGCCCATCAAATCATCACCCGCTATATTGCAAAAACAGAGTTCTTTCTCGGGTTGCTGGAATCTTTGGCAGAAGAACAAAACATTATCCCTGAGCCCCATACTATTCAGCCTATTTCCAGAACGATAACCTATTTAGAGACCTTCAAAGCCTTGAGACTTGCTTCTGAACTAGGGGCCTCCCCAGACAAATTCGGATATCTCGTTCCAGACAAAGGTCCACTTTTGGCTTCGTCCGTTCACTTTTCGGAGTTTTATCCAGAACTGATTGAAATGGTTCAAAATCTCAGTTCAAGCGGTCTCATCATGATCCTCTCGGAGTCCGACTTCGATACAAGCGCTGGTGCGTACCTCAGCCAGTATTTGAAGGGTACGGCTTCGGAGGCGCGGTTCCGAAACGCTCTATTCCGGCTTGCTTGGGAACTGGGAGCGGGTGCATTCGGGGGGCGACAAATCCAGTTTGAGCGGTTATTTTTTGGCAGCTCCCACACACTGGCCTGGCGTATGTACAACAGCTATGATAATCACGAATCCTTCCGTCACATCATTCACGAGTTCATTGCGCCAGAAGAAATTTCACCTGATTTAACAACGGATGGAGTTTCTAATGACTGAAAATGACTGAATTAATTATGCGGGGAATCCTGTGACTTCAAGGCACTCTTCTCATTATTCTGAGGAGAGTGTCTATTCCTGCAGCTTCGGCACCTGCTCGATCAGGGTGTCTACGCCTCTCCAAAATAGGATGTGCCCATCAAGTGAGATATAATACATGTTATGAATTGAAGCTGCGTATAGCGAACGGGGGTGCAAAGAATGAACAGTAAGGATGGAATCCCGCCTGCGGGAGCCTTCGGACAGCTTGATCAGATGTGGTTCAGGCTTCGGAGCATCACACATGGCAGTAATCCAGGGGGAGAGTGGCCGCTGCGGCTGCAATTTCTGGAATCGTATATGCTGCTGATTCCCATTGCGGGGCAGGGCTCCATCATAGTGGACGGCAAATACTACGAATTAAAGGCGGGATGTGTGTTCGTCTGTCAGCCGGGGCAATTAATTGAAGCCTCAATGGAGGATACAGGCGAACAGAGTGTATTCATTCTGCGGTTCGATGCGCTAAGCCAGCCCAGTCGGCCTGAACAACCGGAGCAGGTTCACTCTGCTGAGCTTCATGTCCCCTTCCCCCTGGAAGGAAACATAGCCATTCAGTCAACGATTACATACAGCAAACACTGCGAGGCTATCACCGCTTCCCTCGGCAGTGCTGACCCCTTACAGCAGCTGCTTGCCCAGAGCAGATTCTATGAGCTGCTGTTCAGTCTGCTCAGCGATGCCAGGCAGCTGCAGCCTAGCGATACCGATACGATTATGGAACGCGCCAAGACCTATATAGAACAGCACTACCGTGAAGAGCTGTCCATCTCCCTGCTGGCTGGGGAAGCGGGCATTAGCGTAAGGCATTTCATCCGGTTGTTCAAGCAGAAATATGGTCTCAGCGCGATTGAATACCTGACTGAATACCGGATCAGACAAGCAAGAAGTCTTATGCTGCCGCATTCGAATTATGAATTGAAGGATATCGCCGCTTATGTCGGTTACAAGGACGTTCCTTATTTCCGGCGCAAATTCAAGCAAATTACCGGTGTAGCTCCCGCGACCTTCATGCGGAATGCCAAGCTGAAGATCGTTGCCTACCACGGCAGCCTGATTGGGACGTTGCTTACCCTGAATATTATTCCCTGCGCCGCACCGGCTGACCATCCCTGGACAGAATATTACCGCCGTAAATATGAGACAGATGCGGTGCTGCCGCTTGCCCTAGATGACGCTATCCGCATCCAGCAGCTTGCTTCCCTACGCCCTGATTATATTCTGGGGCTGGAACCATCGGTCAGCCGGAGGATGCTACCGCAGCTTCAGGCGATCGCCCCCACGTTCTTTGTGTCTACGCTCCAGACGGATTGGCGCACGCAATTACACTTCATTGGAGAATGCGTGGGCAGAGCACCGGAAGCAGCCGCTTGGCTGATCAACTATGAGCGTAAAGCCAAGAGCATCCGGGCGCAATTAGGTCAAGGTTCAGCCATGGGCAAGCTGCTCCTTGCCCGCATATCCGGGCAGTCCATCACCGTGTTGTCTACCCGAAGCTTAGCTGAGGTGTTCTATGATGATCTGAATTTCATTCCGGCGTCCGTTGTGGACCGTAGACTGAGCAATCAGACAATAACCCCGGAGGAGCTGTGGTCGTCAGATGCGGACAAGCTGCTGTTCATAGTGGATGAGGATGCAGCTTCGCAGGCCTTATGGTCTGCGTTCCGGGACAGAGAGTCCTTGCTGCCCCCTAATCCCGCAGGGTTTTCACGAATCGAATACCTCCCTCCCTACCCTTGGACAGAGTATAACTCGTTCACCCAGGAGTTGGTTCTTGACTCCGCGCTGGCACTCTGGCGTAATCAGACATGAAATATTGGCGTGATTGTCAATAGTCGAATCCTTCAGATTGTTTTATACTCCTAACAGTGATATTGATTCTCACTCTCAGGTGGGAAGACAGGTATTGATACTCAGGAGGTTAGTGAAGATATGCGACAGATGAGACAAAGAATGGTGTTCTGCATGGCGATAGTATTAACATTGGTCATGACGGCTTGCTCCAACAACAGTGGACAGGCCAAGGTGGCCGCAGACGCTGAAGCAGATTCCCGGGTAGTAGGCAGTGAGAAAGGCGAGATCAAAATCCCCGCCCACCCGGCCAGAGTGATTGGATTGTCTGTGGTCTACCCGGAATTCCTGCAGGCCCTGGGGGTTACGCCCGTTGCTGTACAGAACTACCAGGAGGAGTTCCCGACTTATCTAGAGGAGCCCTTCAAGGATACGCTGAAGATGGGCATAGCCCAAACTCCGAATTTTGAAATGATTCTCTCTGCCAATCCTGATCTGATCCTCGCCCCTACATGGTGGTCGGCTAAGGATTATGACCAGTTGTCGGGGATCGCTCCGACGATTCTGCTGCCGCAGCGCGATGACTGGCGGGATGAGCTGAAGGATATCGCCGGGGTACTCGGCAAGACGGAGCTTGCAGAGAAGGTAATTAAGGATCTGGAGGCTCAGGAGGCAGAAGCCAAGCAGAAGCTGGATGATCTGGTGGGTAATGAAACGGTGATGTACATGATGGTGATGCCGGGCAGCTTCGTTCTTTACGGGGATCAGATTGACCGCGGAAAATTCCTTCACACTACGCTTGGGCTGGAGATGATCCCGAATTTCCCGACTAAAGATCCTTCCTTATCCATCTCCCTGGAGAAGCTGCCGGAGTATAATCCCGATCACATCTTCCTTCAGTTGAATAACGAGGACGATGCCGGGGTGAAGAAAACCTATGAAGATCTGCTGAAGAGTCCATTATGGAAGAACATGACGGCGGTCAAAAAGAACCAGGTCTACACCATGGCCGGCAAGGATTGGTTCAACCTGGGGATGTCTCCTCTGGCTAACCGTTATGCGGTGGATGCGGTGCTTCAGGCCTTTGAAGGCAACTCCAAATAAAGGGGGACTTCAGATGGGCAACACTGACGGGCTCCAGGGGGCTGAACGGTATTTCATCTTCCCCGAACCTATTGAGAACGCAGTGGTTACTTTACGACTGACAGAATTATGTATGCCCGCACATGCTGAGCATCTGCTTACCACTTATGCTTCCATGCTCGGGACTGAGGATAAGCGTATAGCGGCAGCCATCTTCTGCACATGGATCGCCGGGATCTGCGGAGCCAAATACGCACTGCTCACAGCCGCAGACCCGCTGGCTCATGCCTTGCGACTAAATAACCTGTCTGTGCAGCTCGTCCGCACGGATGGGTATCCCGAATTCGCCTTCCCTATCCATAACCATCGGGAGGGTATCTATGACCGGAACAGGAATGGAAATGAGATCATAGATGAGCTAGGGTTGTTCTACACGAACGAGGTCAGACCAATTATTGCGGCGCTTGCCGAGGCTTCACAGACCAAAGCGGTGATGCTGTGGAAGCATGTCTATAATCAGTTGTATACTTTTATCGAAGAGGATGCTCTTGACGCCTCCAATGAGTGCAGCCGCAGCCAGATCCACAGGCAATTCCAAGCTGTACTCTGGGAGCTGACGCCGGAGGCATTCGGACTTCGCAGCAATCCATTCCGTATCACACCCAAGTTCCGGAGAGACCCCCACCCTCCGCACGATACGATATCTGTGAAGGCTACCTGCTGTCTGGCCTATAAACTCAGAGCGGATCATGACTATTGCGGCGGATGTCCTATCATTTAACCGGCACGGCCTAATAGACTACTCACCGGCTTGGAACCTTTTCCCAGCCGGTTTTTTCTGTGAAATAACATACTTCACTCTACAAGAATATCCGCCATATTCCGACATATTATTTAAGAGCTTTCGCTCTAATACATATCCGGGAGATGACCTATGTCACAGCTAATTCCAAAACGGCCAGTCCGCTCAACCAGCATTGCCAACACATTGGCCATTGTACTGCTAGTCATTATTCTTGTCGTCTTCTCGATCCTGGGTACCTTTTTCTATTCCAGCACCCGAAGCATTCTAGTAAGCCAGCAAGAGTCGATGCTGATGACCAAAACACAGGGAATTGTCAGTCAGTTCGATGCCCTGTTCAAGGAGAAGGGCTCACTGGTCAAACAAATGTCCACCAACTCGATTTTTCAAAAATATATTGAGAGCACTACAGCAGATCAAATCACCACTTCCCCCCACGCCGCAGAAGCACTCGCCACACTGGCGGACATTGTAAAGTCTGAGTCCTCCTTCGCAGATGCCTGGGTGGCCGGGTTATCCGGGAAGGGATATTTCCTCCAACATGACGGTCTGACCTCTAAATCGGACTTTGATATCCGCGCCCGCCCCTACTTCAAGCCTGTATCCGAATCCAAGGGTCTCTATTATTCTGAACCTTACGCCGACGTCATTAGCGGCAAAATGCTGATGGGCATTTTCTATCCGATTCTGAATGAGAGCAGCCAAATGATCGGCTTCATTGCCGCAGATATTGCCTTCGATGACATCCCGCGGATCATGCAGAGCTACTCCCTGGGAAGCACCGGGTTCTCCATTCTGGCTACCCGCTCTGGCGATATTCTCTACCACCCGGATGAAGCCAAGGTTCTGAAGGAGAAAATTACAGAGAGTCCGGGCGATCTCGGAGCCATCGGTAAAAAAATGATTAACGACGAATCCGGCGTATCGCTTATTGATGATAATGGTGACCCCCGTTATATCGGCTATGCCACCAGCAAGGATACCGGATGGTCTGTAGGCTTAACCATTACCCGGCAAGAGGCGCTTAGCGAGCTGACGGCCTTCACCCGGACGACCATTACCGGTTTTGCTGTCGCCGCTGTTGTTCTGGTGTTCATCTGTTATCTCACACTGCGCTACCTGCTACGCTCCATTCCAAAACTGCTGGCCGCTATCAGACGGATTGCAGACGGAGACCTGACGGTTCAGCTGAGTGACGCCTCTCGCAATGAGATCGGACAGATTGCTCATGGCATTGCGGGCATGGTCCAGAAGATTCAAGGCATGATTCAGGTCATCCATAATACGACTCAGGTGCTGGCCCAGTCCTCCCACAACCTGCAAGCTATCTCAACCAAAACCGCGATAACTATGAACGAAACGGCTACGGCCATCAATGAAATCGCAAATGCCACCAACTACCAGTCCGCTGAATCCGAGAGCATTCTCCACAAAACCGGTGCATTATCGGATCAAATTGACGAAATCACCAGTGAAGCCAAGGCTGTAGGAACCATGGTACAGACCTCTGCGCAGCTCAGCAGTTCAGGCCTTGACTTGGTGGAACAGCTCTCCAAAGCCGCAGAAGACAATCACAGATCCACACAGGCGATGTCATCCCTCATTGAGGATATTGATCTGAGCCGTCATGAGATATCGGGTATCGTAGGCACAGTGAATCAAATTGCCACCCAGACCAATCTGCTCGCTCTGAATGCTTCCATTGAAGCTGCCCGGGCAGGTGAACATGGCAGAGGTTTTGCCGTGGTGGCGG
Organism: Paenibacillus sp. FSL H8-0122; assembly: GCF_038005345.1. NCBI lineage: Bacteria > Bacillati > Bacillota > Bacilli > Caryophanales > Paenibacillaceae > Paenibacillus > Paenibacillus sp. FSL H8-0122. The sequence goes on from NZ_JBBOTB010000001.1 coordinate 3,238,735, forward strand.
GTGAGGTGCGTAAGCTTGCCGAGCAGACGGCCCGGGCTACCGAGGAAATATACAAGAAGGTCAGCGCCATTGAGGAAAAAACAAACCTGTCCGTAGAACACACTACGCTTAACCTTACGATTGCAGAAGAGAACGCCAACTCCGTAGAGAATGCGAAGCAGCTCTTCTTCAGCCTGAACAGTGACCTCGAGGAGCTGAAGGTTCGGATGCTGCAGATCAGCAATAACACTTCGATTGTCCACAAGCATAAGGATGAAATCCTGCAGGCGATTGAGGTCATCTCTTCCACCACCGAGGAGAATTCCGCCTCCACCGAAGAGGTCAGCGCCAACACACAAGAGCAGCTTGGCAGTATTGAACAGGTCGCGGAATTATCCCGGGAGCTGAGCGTGATCTCCCTGAAGCTGGAGGAGGAGCTGCGGCAGTTCAAGCTGGAGTAGCGGAATATGCCAAAACAAAGCCAAGCGGATCTCCCGCTTGGCTTTGTTTTTATCATTCGGAGGCATATGCTCGGCTCGGTGCTATTTTAACATATATTTGCTTATCGTCTTAGGCGCATAACTCCTCGAAATGTACAGTTCGCCGTCTCCCGCATAAATGTAATTATGCCCGGTTTCGTAGTCATGCCAGCTTGTGGAGAGATGATATTTGATCTGCAGGTTCGCCGGGTCAAGCACATAGAAATCTTCCTTCGCTATATCCCCCTCAAAGGTCTCAGGATCAATCACAGCCGGACGCTCCTGCCATTGGTACTGCTTCTCGACCGTAATCTCGCCCGATGGCGTTATCCGGCTGTACCATTCGCGGTCCCCGGCTTCACCGATCTGTTGTTTACCAAGCAATTGGTTGTCTTTGCTGTACAATTTGTAGACGTTGTCGCTCCGGATCAGATAGTTGTTGCCTGTCGTATCAATCCGATCCATCTTGTTCACAGGACGCACCCACTTCTTGGTGCCGTTAGCGTCATAGCCGAGTAGCAGCCAGGTATCCGCGCTGCTCATCTGGATCAGGAACGACCCTCCACGGAGCGGCTGCACCTGGAAATAGGGGTTGTTCACCGTTTTGGGAACAGTGTAGGTAGCCAGCGGTGTCGTCAGAGCGCCCAAGCTCCGGTATACGCTAACTTTATTTTTATCGTATTCAGTATGCACCACATACCCGTTTGGAAGCACTTCTAGCATCCCTGCGGTCCAGTTGCCGGTCAGCTTAAGCTTGCGTACCTGCTTCCCGTCCTGATTGTACTCGGTAATACCACGAGAAGCGACATTGCCGCTAACCAAGGTTAGAATCACAATATTTCCGTTATCCAGCACCACCGGCGAGTAGGACCCGGTTATGATTTTGGTCCATTTCCGTTTGCCGTTCGGATCAACAACGGTAAGATCATAGGGTTTGCCGCCCCACATTTTATAGAAATAGCTGTAGCCGTTACTGGCAGAATAAAAACGATGAGCAGTAAACGGCTTGTCGTTGGCCATGTCCGAATAGTCGTATACCCAGTTGGCAGAACCGTTAATGCGGTCAATGGATGAGTACAGCATGCCGGAAGACTTCGTCTTGCCCGGTGACACCGTTACGGTCTTGACTAGCGGAATGAACATCCGCTGCTTGCTCTGTAAGGTGTCTATAGTGCCCCAGAAGCTAAGGCCATCCGGCAGCGTATAGCTCCATTCCGGCTTCGGGAGCTGTTCCATAACTTTTGCCGCCGATGAGCGCCCGGGAAGCAGTACCTGTGCCGCCAGTAATAGCGCAAAGCCTGCGGTGAAAAATTTCAAGCGTTTTGATTTCATACTTCCATCCCTCGTTGTCTATGTATTTGTGTTCCAATCTAAACTATTATATGAGCACACCAACCATAAGGACAGGTTATAAATGGATGCCCTCTAACAGGTGTGGTCCGGCAGCATTCCCGGCGGGTTTGCCAGTACCCGGGGCTGTCCATTACAATGACAGTAATCAGGCTGACAATGCCGATTCCCGGGAGGAGAGTATGACATGGAAGCATGGAACCGCGCCACATGGGGGCAATTAACGAACGAAGAGAAAAAGCACCGGATGCAGGAGGTGATTAAGCAGTTGCCCGCCGGCTTCATATGGCTGCGCCTCGAAAGGTTCGAACGTTACGGACAGTCCATAGAAACAGGTGTCTTCAGATATGAGGACAGTGAATATGTGTACGTACCGGGCGACACTGTGACCCTGGGCCGGGCGGAGGCACATATGTATGCGGAGATGTCTCCTGTCCGCGAGGCTGTGATCGGACCAGTGCTTGTCCAGCGTCACCCTATTTCCGCAGGCTGGTATGAATATGCGGTTGAGGAGCTGGACCCTGAAGAAGACAGGGATATTCTCGAAGCTATAGAGGAGTTCCGTCAGGGTCCGCACACAAGCTATGAGTACTCCCAGTATTTCCGGCTGGAGCGGGAAGGGGAACAGATTGTAGTGTTCCTGTTCGATGACAGCGAATCATTCGAAGAATGGTACGAGTCGGAGCTGCCGGAGGGCTTCACCCTGCCGACTGAGGATGAATGGGAGTATCTGTACAGCGCAGGGGCAAGGACACTGTTCCCGTGGGGTGAAGAGATTGACGAATCCATACGTCTTAGGCATGTATCCGGTTCTGCTGAGACCGGTAATTCAGGCCTCTACCCGCTTGAGCTGCCGAATGCGTTCGGTCTTCTCTTCCCCGGCGATCCTTACAAAAAGGAGCTGGTTCTCACACCGGACGGCATCACAGGTAAAGGCGGCGACGGCGGCTGCAATCTGCACGGCGGCCAGGGTGTCGCTCTCGGGTATCTCCCAACCGCGACTGCTTTCCGCGATCCTTATGAAGCTGAGCTGGATTGGCCGGATCTGATGGATTGCCTAGTGTACCGGCGTATAGTGAGACTTTAGACTGTCCATTCACACATTATGGAAGGAGACATACGAGCAATGGAAATACAATTAAGCGGCATGTGCGGCAATTCACCAAAGAATAAGCTGGCTGAAGATTTAGCAGTCGCCCTTATCACTGGAGATACCAAGACATTAGGCCATCTGCTGACAGCCGATGCTGTTGTAGAACTTATAGGCAGCGAACGTTATCCGTTGTCTGCCGTTCTCCAGGGATCAGCTTCAGTTCCTGAGCTCACTGCACTGAAGATTGAACACGCTATCTCTCACGGCAAAATCGCTGCTGTGAGCGGTAATTGGGTAACTCGCGGCGGGATTCATTACGCCTTCAGCGATCACTATAGCTTCGCTACGACCAAAGGCACAGAGGTGGCCGCTGCCAGCTCTTACCGGATCAGGCTGCCCTGACATGAAGTTTATTTCAGCGAAAAGCCGCCCTTCCTTCGCATCAAGCGAAGCCGGGCGGCTTTTTTCATTGTATGATTTGGTAATAATACAGCTTCATAGGCTACCGGGTTCACACACCTTGTGATACAAGCTCGCGCTTAGCGGAAGCTGTTCCATCCAGGTCCGAATCCGGGCTCTTATCCAGTTCCTCCACACGTGCCACATGGAGTTCCTGCTCATTTTGATGAAGCTCCTTGACCATATTCCTGTAGATATGGGCTTCTTGACGGTCCAGCCCGTCACGATTCTCTTTCATGATCCAGGTTTCCACGGTTCGCTTGAGAATTTCGCCTTTTCGTTCCAACAGTTTCGTATAAGTCAACGTTTCTTCATTCCCTTCCTAATGCTTAGAGTTCATACGCCGGGGTAAGCTCTAATGTGACTTCCGGCGTAACGTCTACTATTATACGGGAAAGACCCGGCTCACCCAATGCGGAGCAGCCGGGCTTACACAGGGTGAGCCTTGCTGAGCGCAGAAGAGACACACTGAGCACGCAGAGTTCGTAAAAGTACGGATGGATGCTTCCATATGCGGCAGGATAGGAGTAGTCTAGGTCGCCCGTAAGTCGATATGTGTTCGGTTTTCCGCATACATTTGGCCCGCTCAACTCGCTGAGGCGCATTGTGTTCTAAGCGCATAGCGGAAAATACAATACCGAAGAGCCTGTGTCAAACGATGCAGGCTCTTCATGTTAAGAGGATATTCCAGCAGGTGCTAGAATAAAAAGTCGTTTCCACTCGAATTCTGTCAGGGAATTAGCTTATAATGATCACACTGCGACTTGACCGAGGATGGAACAAGACCAAGCAATCCAGAATAACCCCAAGGAGGAAGTCCATTGTATAAGGTGCTGATTGTAGATGATGAAGTTTTTGTGCGGAAGGGCTTGATCCGGATTCTAAGCGAATGCTCGCCGCAATTCGAAATTTGCGGGGAAGCCGAGAACGGGGAGCAAGCGCTTACCCTGATTGAACAATTGAACCCGGAGCTGGTGATATGCGATATCCGTATGCCCGTGCTGGACGGGCTCGGACTGATCAAGAAAGTGAAGACGGACCTTGTGCAGGAGCCGATTTTTATTATACTGAGCGGATATGCCGATTTCTCCTATGCCCAGCAAGCCTTCCGTTACAATGTGTCCGATTATATCCTCAAGCCGGTTGACGAACAGGAGCTTACAGTAGCCCTAGGCAAAATCGCCCATATGTTGAACAAGAAGCAGCTCCTCTCCATCACCCGTGAAAAGCCTCTGGTCGAGACGGTCATCGAAAGCCTGCTGCAGACAGAACCCGACGACCAGGTCATGGGGCGGATTGCCTATGCGCTGGAGCTTCCTCTTACCTCTTCCTATACGTATCTCATCGCAGAAATGCAGGATCAGCTCCCCGCCGGAGAAGTCGATTACCTGCCTGCACTGAAGGACTCATTGCTGCGTTACTTCAGGCAAGAGGCTCAGACCCTGCTCCTTCATGTACGCACGAATAATCAATACGGGGTGATCGTACCCGGCCACTGGCTCGATGAACCTAATCCATCCCCGTGGGGAGACTACCGCACGATGCTGGATGCACTGGAGCGGGAGGTTGGAACAAGCATTGCTTTGTTCGTTGGCCGGAAGGTAAGCCATCTCAAGCAGATTGCAGACTCCGGGGCCAGTGCCGAGCAATGCCTCCAGTACCGTTTTGCCGCCGGCTTCGAGGGCATATATATGGCGGACGAGCTGCTGGAGCTGCCCTTATACTATTTCGACATCGATGAAGGATTGCACAGTAAGCTGATTTACGAGGTCGAAGCCAATGACAACAAGGGTTACAGCTCAACTGTGGACGCTATTTTCACCATGTTCCAAGAGCGCTACTTCGCCCCCGGGGCGGTGACGAACACGATCCGGCGCAGCATGATTGCCATCATTAATATTATACGGCAGCTCGAAGGTGACGAGAATACGCTGCAATCGGTGCATGAGCTGCTCAACTGGCCGCTGAAATACCGCAATCTGAAGCAGCTGAAGGAGATATTCCAGCAGTTTATCGCCGAAGCCGCAGAATATATCGCAGAGAAGCGCGGCGGCAAGAGCGAAGGCAATATTGAGCGGATCAAAAAATACATCGACGGACATTACCGGGAAAATATCTACCTGAAGGGGATTGCTTCCGATTTCGACATGAATCCGGTCTACCTCGGGCAGTTATTCCGCAAAACCTACGGAGTGTATTTCAATGAATACCTGTTGACGCTGCGGATTGAGGAGGCAAAACGCCTGCTGCGCCAGACCAAGAAACGGATGTACGAAATTGCTGAGCTGGTCGGCTTCCAGAACGCTGATTATTTCGCCACCCAGTTTGAAAAGCTTGAGAATATGACGCCTACCGATTACCGCAATTTGATGATCGGGCAGTAAATAAGGAGGCTCCCTTCCGTGTTCAACTTTCGTCTGAATCATATGAAGCTCAGAAGCAAGCTGATCGTCATCTACATTGTATGCGTGTTCATACCGATCATCCTGACCAATGTATTATTCTACCGGGTAACCACTGCCAATATCAAGACTCAGAAGACAGCAGATGCCGAGCAGGCAATGACTCTGTTACAAGCTGAGCTGAGGACCGTTATTGAGGATGCGGCAGGCATCTCCTACCTCTATTCCATAGACAGGCAGCTCACACAGCATCTGAACACGACCTATGCTTCTTCTGACCGTTATATAGAGTCGCTGAATGCGATATCGAATCTGTTCAACCGTACCGACAAGGAGGACAAAATAATGAGCTCCTCGGTCATTATGACCGACAATCCGACCGTTCTGGCTTCGGGCCATATCATACGACTAGAGGATGAAATGCGGAATCAGGACTGGTATAAACAAATCAGTCAATTCAGTAATACGCATCCCCATCTCTACGTAACACCTGACAGCATCAGCATAATTCAGAGACTTACAGACCGCCGGTTGGAGAGTTATGAGCATGTGTTCAAAATTGATCTGAACATGAGCTATATCCGGCAGATCCTGGATTTATCCAGCTTCAGCGGCGATTTCTACATTCTCGACCCTTCGGGTCAAGCACGCTTCGGACGCCTCTCCAGCGGCCAGCCAAGCAAGCTGATTACGGCCGGCAGGACCCTGTCCTCGGAGGATATTCCCAAGCCGAACAAGTCGATCCTGATCAGCAAGACGTACCAGAACAACCGTTATCTGGGCGGCTATTCGATTTACGGCGTGCTGGATGAAGCGCTTATTCTGTCCGATGTCAGACAATCGGGCCAATTCATCCTGTGGTTCGCCGGGATTAACTTCCTTGTGCCGACCCTCGTGATCGTGATCATGTCCCGCTCGATCCACACACGTATCAAAAACATTCTGAAGCACATGAAGTCCGTGAAGGACAAAAATTTCGGGCTGATTCCCTATCAGCTGGAGCGGGATGAGATCGGGGAGCTTACGGTTGAATTCAACCGGATGAGCAAACGGATCGAGAATCTGATCAATGATGTGTATGTGGCGGAAATACAGAAGAAGGAGCTGGAGCTGCGGCAGCGTCAGGCTCAGCTTCATGCGCTGCACAGCCAGATTAATCCCCACTTCCTGTTCAATGCACTAGAGACCATCCGTATGCGGAGTATGATGAAGGGCGAGACCCAGACAGCCAGAACGATCCAGAACATGGCGAAGATCTTCCGCAAGTCGATTCTGTGGAAAAGCAGCTTCGTGACGATCCGCGAGGAGCTGGAGTTAATCGAGTGCTTCCTGGAGATCCAGAAATACCGCTTCGACAGCAAGCTCGACTACCACATTGAGGTGGATCAATCCTTGCTGGGTATCGAAATCCCGAAGATGGCCTTCCTTCCGTATGTGGAGAACGCCAGTATTCATGGCATTGAGAATATTCCCGGGATCGGCTATATCAACATTCAGATTGCACAGGAGAACGGTCAGATCGTGTTTGTCATTGCGGATAATGGCGTTGGAATGGATCAGGAGAAAATCCGGGAGCTACAGCATTACTTCGAGGACACCTCGGCTATGGGGGACTCCATCGGTATGAAAAATGTGATTACACGGCTGAGAATATACTACGGCGAATCCTTCTCCTTCACCATTACCAGCGAGCCTGGAGCGGGAACGCGCATCATGCTCAGACTGCCGCTCCATAATAAATAAAGCTTGTTTCTTAATTATTCAAAGACCGATATAAGGTTTGCCCTGTAACAATGTGAAACGCTTTCTTTTATAATGAGGATGTTCAATAGCACAAAGTAAAGAAAGGGGATATGAAATGCGTACAAAGAAATGGTTGCAAACCGGTCTGGCTGTTGTCATGGCTTCGGCACTCCTCATTGTCGGCTGTTCAAACGGCAACAATGCAGGAGGAAAGAACAGTGAGTCCGGCGGCAAGAACAGCGAGGTCAGCACCGAGCCGGTTACCTTCACTTACTTCGGGTTCGGGGCCAACAAGGATGTCATCGCCAGTGATACCACCATCGGCAAGAAGCTTCAGGAACAGACAGGTGTAGACTGGAAGATGGAAAACGTGGTTGGGGATGCAAGCACCAAGTCCGGTGTTATGATTGCCGGCGGCGACTATCCTGATGTCATCTCTCCAGTCGGCGAGCTGGCCAAGTTCCTGGATGCCGGTGCCTATATTCCGCTCAATGACCTGATTGAGAAGTATGGTCCTAATATCAAGCGCGTCTACGGCGACTACATGAACAAGATCACGAATGAAGACGGCAACATCTATATCCTTCCCTTCACTGCAAATGTAAACGGATACTTGTCGCCGCCGGACCCTAGCAGCACCTTCTGGATGCAGAGACGCGTCCTCAAGGAATTCGGTTACCCGCAAGTGAAAACGCTGGACCAGTACTTTGACCTGATCGAGAAATACCAGGCCAAGTACCCTAAGGTAGATGGTAAAGATACCATCGGCTTCGTCACCTTCGCTGGTACAGCCGGAGAATTCTACACCATCACCAACCAGCCAATGCACCTGGCCGGTTATCCGAATGAAGGCAGTGTTATGGTCGACATGGAGTCTCATGAAGCCAAGCTGTATCAGGGAACGGACACTGAGAAGCGCTGGCTGGCCAAGTTGAACGAAATGAACGGTAAGGGCCTGGTTGACCCTGAGACGTTCACTGCGAACAAAGACCAGTATCTGGCGAAGCTGACCTCCGGCCGTGTACTCGGATATGTCAACTATTCCTGGCAGGTCAACGATGCCACTACCAACCTGAGAACCGCCGGTAATGACGACCTGCGTTACGTTGCCCTTCCTATCGTATATGACGAAGGCATTAAAGACGCTTATGTTGATCCTCCTTCCTTCGTGAACAACCGCGGACTGGGGATCACCGTCAGCGCGAAAGATCCTGTCCGTATTATTAAATACTTCGACAATCTGCTGACCGATGAGAACCAGAAGCTTGTACAGTGGGGCGAAGAAGGCGTAACTTACTCCAAGAATGCCGAAGGCCGTATGGTTATGAGCGAAGAACAGTTAAAAAACCGCAACGACAATGATTTCAAACGTAAATACGGCTTCTCCTATTTCGATTATGAGTGGCCGCGTTATGGCGATAACTCTGTGTATGAGGACGGCAACGCCCATGTTCCGTTCAACCAGCCGGAAGTTGCAGCCATCAACTACACCGAAGGCGACAAAGCTTTGCTGAAGGCCTACAACCTGAAGACCTTCTCCGACTTCTATGCTGAGCCGGTAGAACGCCCATGGTACCCTGCATGGAGTATTGAGAAAGAACCGGGCTCCCCTGAGCAGCTATTCAGCCAGAGAGCCGGCGATTTGCAGCAGAAATATTATCCTCGTATGGTCCTTGCTGCACCAGGAGGCTTCGAGGCTGTCTGGAATGAATACCTTGCCGAATACAACAAATTGGACGCCAAGGGCTACGAAGAATTCATGACTAACAAGGTAAAAGCCCGCGTTGAGGGCAAGTGGTAAGCTGACCGCTAACCGCAAGCATGCTGAACCGGGAAAAGTGAAGCTCGCCTTCACTTTTCCCTTCTACACTTACACTGGTTAGTAAATAGAGAATATGGAGCTAGGAAAGGGGACGGTACAGGTGGGGAAAACCGCTGTGCAGTTGGCAAAATCGAATAATACCGGCACTTCGCGCTTCAAAACCTTTTTTAAAGAGCTATCTAAACAGAAAATGCTGATGCTGATGTCATTGCCCTTTCTGTTATGGGTGATTGTATTCAAATACCTCCCGCTATGGGGATGGACGATTGCTTTTCAGAAATTTAAGCCCGCCAAGGATCTGTTCGACCAGAAGTGGGTCGGCTTGGACAATTTCAAGTTCCTGTTCCAGGAACAGCAGTTCTATCGTGTACTTCGTAATACTCTGGTTATGAGCTCTATTAACCTGGTACTGGGTTTTGTAACAGCCATTGTACTGGCCCTTCTGCTGAATGAGCTGCGTAATGTCCTCTTCAAGCGCACCGTGCAGACGATCAGTTACCTGCCTTACTTTATTTCATGGGTCGTAGCGGCCAATATCGTGCAAATGGCACTGGCACCGGAAGGGATCATCAATGTGCTGATGCTCAAGATGCAGCTTATTGATCATCCGGTTCTGTGGCTGGGCGAAGGCAAGTACTTCTGGGGAATTCTCGGAGCAACGGAAGTCTGGAAGAATGTCGGCTGGAACACCATCATCTATCTGGCTGCCATCACCTCCATCGACCCGTCCCAATATGAAGCAGCCGAGATCGACGGGGCTTCCCGTCTGCAAAGAATGTTCTATATTACACTTCCGGGCATCAAGCCGGTCATTGTACTGATTCTGATCATGAACCTGGGCCATATTCTGGAATCCGGCTTCGAAGCGCAGTACCTGCTGGGTAACGGGATGAATCTGGACTATTCGGAGAATCTGGATATCTTCGTACTGAAATATGGGATGCAGATGAATAACTTCGGGCTTGCCACCGCAGCGGGTATGTTCAAAACGCTGGTCAGCTTCATCTTCTTGATCGCAGCCAATAATATCGCCAAACGTATGGGCGAAAGCAGATTGTACTAGAAAGGAGGACACAAGTTATGGCTCAATCCAAAGCTAATTCATACCGGAATTCTTCATTAGGTGACCGGATCTTCGATATCTGCAATACGGTCTTCATGATTCTCTTGGTGATTGTCACCCTCTACCCGTTCCTGAATATGTTTGCTCTATCGTTCAATGAAGCGAATGACTCCGTCCGTGGGGATATCTATATCTGGCCGCGGGAATGGACGCTGCGAAACTTTGAGTATGTATTCAGTGAATCCAACATTTTCTATTCGACTTTCATCTCCGCAGCACGGACGATTGTCGGGACTGTGGTCTCCGTATTCTGTACAGCGATGCTTGCCTATACGGTTAGCCGCCCGGAATATAAGCTGAAGAAGTTTGTGTCTGTCACGTTCATCTTCACCATGTACTTCAGCGGCGGTCTGATCCCGGGCTACCTGCTGATCAAAGAGCTGAATATGCTTAATACCTTCTGGGTCTATATTATCCCGGGCATCATCGGCGTATTTAATATGATTGTCATTCGTTCCTTCATCGAGGCACTGCCTGAGGGGCTGATGGAATCGGCCAAAATCGACGGCGCCGGAGACTTCATTACGTTCTCGCGTATTGTACTCCCGCTGACAGTTCCGGCTCTGGCTACTGTCTCCTTGTTCGTAGCGGTCTATCAGTGGAACTCCTGGTTCGACGTCTTCCTGTATAACTCATCCATGCCGAACCTGAGTACGCTCCAGTATGAGCTAATGAAGATGCTGTCTACGTCCAACACCGCGATGTCCAGTTCTTCGGCAGCCGATGCCTTTGCGAACGCGCAGGGCAACAAAGCGACCGTTACACCGACCTCTATCCGTGCCACGATGACTATTGTGGCCAGTGTGCCGATTATCATCGTCTATCCGTTCCTGCAGAAGTATTTCGTCAAAGGGATGGTTGTCGGCGGGGTCAAAGGCTAAGTCTTACGGGCCAAATAATACCGTTAACACAAACAAGCGATCCACCGGGGCTGTCGGCCTCTGGAGGGTCGCTTGTTTTTAATTGCAAGCCCTAATTCATTAGATCCTTGAACGTGGCAGCGAATCAGTTACTCACCTCGAACGAATTACTACACGGCACTGTCTCCGCACCAGCGAGTGATTCCTTCATTTATGGTTTGCATTGGATTTGGAACGGATAGAGGAATCGCCCAGGCAATATGTCCATCCGGGCGAATAAGCGCCGTGTGGACGTCGTTCCAATCCGCGTCAGCCTCAGCCAAAGAGGCATGTACAACTTGAAGGTTGCTATACGTTTCCCATTGACCGCTATTCTGTTCATTAGAATGGAAATGCAGCAGAAGAAAAGTACCTTTGTGTAGTAACGGATAGGCGTTAATCAATGGCCCGTCTTTCAGCTTTAAGCTTAGATCCTTGAAACGTTTCCCATTTAAAGGATGGGGAGGCGCTTCGGCGTCTGGATCATAATGTACGTCCATTGCGGAAACTTGTGCGGCGATTTGATAATTAGCCTCCGGTATTTGAATCAGTTTAGCTAACATGCTTCGAAGTTCCGTGATAGGGGGAGTCACGTCCAGAAGCAGGGTTTGGACCTCGGTATTCCGGAGCAAGGTCGTATTCCATGGAAAGCGTTCGGCATGATAACTGTCCAATAGCCAGTCCGGAGCCCAGCCTTTGATTGCTCCTGCAAGCTTCCAGCCTAAGTTCATCGCTTCTTGTAAGCCGACGTTCATTCCCTGTCCACCAGCGGGAAAATGAATGTGCGCCGAATCTCCCGCCAAGAACAATCGACCATTCCGATAGCGTCCAGCTTGCCGCGTCGCATTTCCGAAACGGGACATCCATTTCACATCGTTCATTCCCAGATCGCTTCCGGTCGTACGGATGAGCGATGAACGAAACTCTTCCAATGTAACGGGCTCATCCTTAGAGATGTTACGTCTCTCCATATCGATCATCAAGACCCGATACATATGATCATTGATCGGCATAATACTGACCAATCCTTTTTCTGTAATCCGGGATATGACACTCATAGGAGCCAAATCAGATAGAACGGCATCCCCCAGAATCGCCGTGAAGGTCGCATCTGTACCTTCATATGATATATTTGCATGCTTGCGAACCAAACTTCTGGCTCCATCCGTACCTACCACATAAGCTGATCTTAACGTTGTTTCTCCATGAGGTCCTGCGATCTTAACGTCAACCCCATCCTCGTCCTGGTTTACAGATAGAGCCTCAACCTCTCTCCAGACCTCTGCGCCAAGGCTAAGCGCCCATTCCTCCAATACCTTCTCCGTCTCACTCTGCGGTAAAAAGAGAGTGTGATTGGAAGAAGAATCCAACACACTGAAATCCAAAGGAGTTTCTAATCCGGCGAAATGTCCTCTCGAAAGTAAGCGGCCTTGACTGATTAATTGTGATTTCACTCCACGCATATCTAATATTTCAAGAGTTCGAGGATGTACGGTAAGCGCACGTGAATAAGGGGTTGTCTCTTTTAATCGCTCAATGACGCAGACCTTTACACCGGCTAATGCCAATTCCCCGGCCAGCATCATGCCGACAGGCCCGCCACCGATCAGGATGACTTCATATTTCATATCAAAACCCTCTTTTCTTAAACATTATGGGAAGATCACGATAGCGTCTATTTCGATAAGCCATTCAGGATCGGCTAGTGCTTGAACGCCTATATAGGTACTTGCTGTCTTCGGCCAGTTAGGGCCAAACACATGAAATCCTGCCTCGAAAATAATCGAAATCAATTCCGGGTTGTGGTTTACAACAAAAATATTCATTTTTACAATGTACAAGGGATCCGCTCGCACGGCTTCCAATGCATACTTAAGGTTGGTGAACACTTGAATCGCTTGCGCGTAATAGTCCCCTGAACCGACCAATGATCCTGTTTCATCTACAGAAACCTGACCTGAGATGAAGGCCAATTTGGAGGCAGTAGTTACCACGACATGAGAAATTACAGATGTAACCTTATCCGTCAAGGTCTTCGGATTTACGACTTCCATAGGCAGGTATGCTCCATTTCCATATTTATAAATTCCCTCTTGAAAAGTGGACAAGTATTTCCGGCAAACCTCCTTCATCAATTATTGTTTCGTTAGAACCTTTTTTATCGCCTGTTAAAACAAGTATGCTGAAAATTATATAAAATTTTAGTTTCATACGAAACAATATCATTTTACTTGGTTACTGTTTACCATGTCAACCCCAATCCCAATCTGGGTATGCCCGTATGTTTCTCAGAGAACAATCTATGATATAATAAAACAAATAAGTCGAGGAGCCAGCATAATGATGGATACTGCCAGTAAAAACAAAACTGCCATTCATGAATTTTTCGTTCAGTTTCTTGAGCAAAAAGAGCAATATGAAACCCGAATAACTGCCACATACCTGAAGGATATCCGGAAGCATATTGAATCAGAATTTAGCTTGAATATGACGGAACTGCACACCATTGCGTGCATCGGAGAGCAGGAGCCGATCAATCTCACTTCCATCTCGGAGAGAATCAATTTAAGTAAAGGAAATACCTCTAAGATCGCAAATAAATTACTAAAGGCAGGTTGGGTGCGAAAATCCCAGTTCAACGACAACAAAAAGGAAGTGTATTTTCGGCTAACGCCTATCGGCAAAAAGCTATTTGCTGCTCATGAGGGGCTTCATGCGAAGGAAAAGCAAAGAATGTACGAATTTTTGGAAAGATATAACGAAAGCGAGCTCGAATTTATTAAACGGCTGTTTGGAGATATGGTGGACTTCTATCGCTAAAGAACCCAATAAATTGTACATAGGTTAGACATCAATAATAATTGGGGATACAGTTCAAGTGAGAGGCTGCTTAGCCTCCTCTTTTCTACCCGGCTGTCGCTTTCTCTGGAGCCTATAATCCATACATTGGTAAAACGAAACATGAATGAATTATAATTTACAGATAAAGCAGCCCGAAGACGTTGATGTGACTAGTCGGGAGAGTGGGGAGTGGACACTATTATGAATATAGCTGTTAAATGGTTGCAGAATTTCAGAGACCATGATAACCGGCAACTCTTGAAGAACTACGAGGCCAGAGCGGAGCTTATCCGCGCACGGAATTTGAGAGCCTGCGGCGATGCAGAGCTTCAGGTGGAGTCCCTCAGGCTACAGCAAGCGGCCCGGTCCGGCATCCCCCTGGATGAGCTGCTGGTGGATGCCTATGCATTAGTCTGTGAGGCGGCTGCCAGAGCACTCGGGTTACAGCCCTATGATGTCCAGATTATGGCCGCAATCGCCCTGCACGAGCGTATGCTGATTGAGCAGCATACCGGTGAGGGCAAAACCCTCTCAGCGGTAATGCCAGCCTATCTGAATTCGCTGACCGGTAAAGGCGTGCATGTGCTGACCTTCAATGATTATCTGGCCCGGCGGGATGCGCTGTGGATGGGTCCGGTCTACCGCTTCCTGGGATTAACCGTGAATTCGGTTCAAGCGGGCATGAGCCTGAATGAGAAACGGGCAGCCTACAGGAGTGATATCACCTATGTTACGGCAAAAGAAGCGGGGTTCGACTACTTGCGCGACACCATTGCCCTCACAGAGAGTGCTACAGTACACCGCCCTTTCCACTACGTCATCGTGGACGAAGCCGATTCACTGCTGCTTGATGAAGCGCGGGTCCCCCTTGTAATCAGCGGCGAATCCGAGGTTAGCCATAGCGACGGCATGCTGTATGCGGATCTGGCCAGGCAGCTGCTGCCTGGGGAGCATTATGATTATGACGAATTCCAGCGGAACGTGTACCTAAACGATGCAGGGGCTGCCCAAGTGGAGCTGCTGCTGGGGTGCGGTAACCTCTACGATAGCCGGAATAGTCAGCTGCTAACCTCACTGAATTGTGCGCTGCATGTGGAGACCTTATTAACCAAGGACATTGATTACATCGTCCGTGACGGTGCTATCGAGCTGATCGAAGAGTATACCGGACGCGTGGCCGAGAACCGGTTTTTGCCGGACGGGCTGCAAGCGGCACTCACGGCAAAAGAAGGACTGAAGTGGACTGCAGGCGGAAAAATTCTCGGCACAATTACCATTCAACACTTCATCAGCCTATATCCGGAAATCTGCGGAATGACGGCCACGGCCTGTGCCTCTGCCTTGGAATTCAAGGATATCTATGCCCTCCAGGTGGTGAAGATCCCGCCGAACCGGCCCAACATCCGGAACGATTACCCGCACCGGATCTACACGCATAAGGAAGCCAAATATCAGGCGCTCGTGCAGGTCATCTCCTCTATTCACAGAGAGGGGCGTCCCATTCTGATCGGGACAGCAAGCGTGGAGGAATCGGACATGCTGGCTGCGGAGCTTGCGGCTGCCGGTGTTCCCGCCCAGGTTCTGAATGCGAAGAATGATGCTGAGGAAGCTGATATCATCGCGAGAGCCGGAGAACTCGGCGCTGTAACGGTCTCTACGAATATGGCGGGACGCGGTGTCGATATCCGGCTCGGCGGCGGCGATCCTGTACAGGCTGAGGCTGTTACCCGGTTGGGCGGATTATATGTCATAGGCACCCATGTGAACGAAAGCGTTCGGATTGACAACCAGCTTCGCGGGCGTTCCGGCCGCCAGGGCGACCCGGGGGCTTCTGTCTTCTATGTCAGTCTGGAAGACGACCTGATGCGCCGCTTCAGTTCCCCTACCCCAGCCCATGCGCTAAGACAACAGGAAGCTATTGAAGAACGGGAGCTCAGCCGCAAGATCGCAAGTATTCAGCAGATTGTGATGAGCCAGAACTTTGATATCCATAATGAGCTGAACGGTTATTCGGATATGGTCGAGGACCAGCGGCGGATTCTCTACGCAGAGCGGCTCCGTATCCTGCTGGGCGAGCAGCCTATTAGCCCTGCGGAGCAGCGGGTACGGCTGTTCTATATCGATGAATGCTGGGCAGACCATCTGGCCTTCGTCTCCTATCTCCGCGAAGGCATTCACCTGGAGAGCATCGCCAGCCGCAGCCCGATCGATGAGTTTCATACGCAGATTACCGTAGCATTCGATCAGATCCCGGGTAAGATCGAACGTGCGACAGAGACTATGCTTGCCAGGCTCGGCGGGTCCAATGATCCGGCTGAATGGGAACGGCTGGGACTTAGGAGCCCTGCTTCGACCCGGACTTATATCATCAATGATCAATATCTCCAGAATAAGCGCAGCTCATGGACAGGAACGACAGTCGTAGCTTTCTGGCTTCGTCCAATTGCACACAAGCTATTGTCCCCCTTCATTAAGCAGCCTAAATACTAATATTGCTTCAGAATGCAAACGGCTGCGCCGTCCTTCAGAGGATGGCGCAGCCGTTTGAGCTAGAACGATAGAAACTTCAATTGCCCCGCTGACGGGCAGACAATTCCCATACTGAAGTGAGCCAGTTGATCCCTTTACTGCAGGAAGCAAGTGGATAAAATCCATCTATTCCCTGTTCTCATCGCATCCTGGCTCTTTCCCCTCAGAGCTGCCGCTTCTCAGCCTGTCCTCTGCGACTTAACTGTAAAATTCCCAGAATACCAGCTGGGCCAGCAGAAATGCCATCATCACCATGGGCACGATGACCGGCCAATGGTTACGGGCCGGTGAGACAGACGGGGACCGGCGCTTCATCAAGGTTATAAACAGCGCAGCGATAAGCAGTGCAGCCAGTCCGGTTAACGCAATATTCACTATAATCTGCGGATACACCTCCGCATAGGCACGTTCATTGTTGCTAAGCATCCGTAAGGCCAGCACCAGATTGTTCACCACCAGACCGGTACCGGTTAAGGTCAGTCCGGCCGTCAGCTTCCGGTTGGAGGATCGGGGTGCAGGACGGTTACGATGTGCTCTCCTTTTGCCCATAAGCATCTGTACCAGCCACACAAACGGAGCAATTACAAAATAGACGATGGCCAGCAACGCAAGTGCTGCACTGATCAGCAATACAGGCATGGACCGAACCGGAGACAGCGGCAGATAATCGGAGGTGTACACCGAGATAGACGCTACCTTCCCTTCTTTCATTGTGGCATACAGCATCGGCCAGGCATCCAGTCCTGAATCCCCGCCCGTCTTCTCATAGAGGTAAGGCTGAACCTGCTGATAGCTTCCGCTCATCCCGGCAAGTGACACCTTAAGCTGATCTGCTCCCTGAGGCTCAAGCTTCATCATCGTCAGATATGGGAACAGCTTCATGAAGCCATGGCCGGGACGGCGCGCCGCGACGAATCGGCCTTCCACCTCTGACACGTCTGGCAGAACCGCTGCCTCCGTCTGCGCTCGTTGTCCCACAACTGCTTTGGTCAGACCATGAACAATATGGGATTCGCCCGCCTGATTCGTCATGACGACAACTGCAAACCGGTCTTCAGGCACAAGCATAAGGTTGGTGGCAAAAGCAATCGTGTTCCCGCCATGTCCCAGCGTCCGGTGTGCCCCGGGATACTCCCAGAACCCGTGGGCGATGCCAGGCATGCCTTCCGCAGCGGAATGACTCCGGGTCAGCATCGTAGCCAGCGTTCCTGACTTCTGAAACAGCGGAGATTGCTCTCCGGCTGCAGGCATGAGGGCCATGGCAAATTTGGCGAGATCCTCCGCAGTCCCGTTATTGCCACCATTAGGGTACATAGACATATAATTCCACGGGCCTTGCTTGAAGGAGCCTGTTCCGGCGAAGAAATACCCTTTGGCCTTGTGCTTCAGCAGCTCCGGGCGGTCCTCCACCACGGAATACGCCATGGAATGCTTCATGCCCAGCGGCTCAAAAATATGCTCCTGGACATATTCATGATAAGGCTGCCCGCTGATTCTCTCTACAATGTAGGCAGCCAGGGAGTTGCCATAGTTAGAATAAGCGACTACCTCTCCAGGTCTGTAGATCTGTGCTGGCTGGGCCAGTTGCAGCCCCTCTTCCAGTGACCGCACTTCCTCAGGCGACTGGTAAGCCATATCGAACATATACTCTTCAAAACCGGCATTGTGGTTCATCAGATGCAGCATGGTGATCGGCTCGTCATACTCCAGCTTGTTCAGGAAATGCTCCGGCAAAAGCTTACGGATATCTTCATTCAGATCCAGCTTGCCCTGCTCGGCCAGCTGCATTACGGATGTCCATACGGCGAGCTTGCTGATAGAGCCCCATTCCATGACCGTATCCGGGGAGACGGGGATCTGCTGTTCCACGTCGGCGTAGCCGTACCCCTTGGACAGCACGACCTGTCCATCCTTCACCATCACAACGGACGCGCCTACGGTCTGCTTTCCTATGTACTCTTTTACATAATCATCTGCAAAAGCTTCCAAACCGGTCAGCGGTATACCGGACGGGGTAACTCCCCCTGCTTCTACGCTGCCTTGCTCAGCCGCAAATGCTGTAATGCTGCCCGATAGCAGCAGTAATGCCAATAGCAGAACTGTAAATCCTTTTTTCAACAACAAATATAATCTCTCCTTTAGTCGAGTAAAATCCTGCAGTCCCCCTATTCTAACAAAAAACCTCTGCGATTACCGGAAAATTTCCTTTCGGGCGTTTTCACTGATAGTATCTTTAGGAGAAGCAACATGATTATCTTCATGGAAGAAGGGCCAGTGCATGAATAAATTCCACACCACATTAGCTTATATTAATGAAACATTGTACGCACCAGCCGGCTTCATTGCCGATTCCATACGTGAAGAACCGCAGAATGCCGAATATGGAGCCGGTACATTCCAGCTGGGTGCCCTGTCGGTCCGGTTTCGGGTGGCCAAAATCACCCCCACGAAGACCGGTCAATTTGTCGCAATGTGGGAAAAAAATGCCGAGCGTAAAAACCAGGCCTTCACCTATGCCGATGCCCCTGATTTGCTGGTCATTAACACCTTCCATCCCGTTAGCGGGGAGCTTGGACAGTTTGTCTTTCCGAAGGACCTGCTGAAAAAACATGGTGTGCTGGCAACCGATAATGCACCGGGAAAAATGGCGATACGGATATATCCAGCCTGGGATACCGTAACGAATAAGCAGGCTTTAGCAACACAGAAGTGGCAGTTCCCTTATTTTGGAATAGTTGATCCGATGAACCATCACCATATGCAGGTGTTGACCCGGTTGTATCTGCCAGAACTACCGTTTACAATTTAAGAGATGGCATCTGCATCTGAAAGGAACTACAGCTATGATTCTATTCATACACCGCAAGGACCTGCGGACTTCTGATCTGCCAGCCTTCGACGCTATAGCTGCGGCGCAGGAAGACTCGCTGCATGTATTAATAATGGAGCCGTTTCTGCTAAGGAATAAGCGTTATCTGGAGCATAGCGGACAGAATTTCCTTCAGCATGTTGCCCGGCTTCAGCTGGAATATGCGAAAGAAGGCAAGCTGCTCCATCTCCTGTATGGGGAGCCGGAGGTGATCCTCCGGCGGCTGGCACAGCTCCACCCTGTTCAGGAGGTCAGCCTACATGCGGACTATACCCCTTATGCCCTTAAGCGCGACCAGCTGCTGCAGGACACCGCCAATGCGCTGAACCTCCGGTTCCATGCCCGGCATGACAGCATGCTCTGTGATCTGGAAGCATTCATGGACTGGTGCGGCCGGAGTGAGCCGTTCAAGGTGTTTACTCCCTTCTACCGCCGCTGGCGTACTTTTCTCGCGCAGCGGTTCCAGCCGCCTTACTCTGCCGGGCTAAGCCGTCTGCGAACCGTTGATCTTCACCCGCAGCTCGCAGATTCCTTCCAGCTTCCCGAAGAGATTGCCCGGGAGCTTACAGCGCTGGCTCCCGCTGCAGAGCAGATGAACCCGGATCATGTGCTCGAGAGTTTCCTGCATGCGGATCTGCAGGATTACAAGGTCAACCGCGATCATTACGCGCAAGAACGGACCAGCCGGATCAGCAGACATTTGAATACGGGAGCGATCTCGGCACGGACCCTATACAGCAGGCTTACTGAAGAAGAGGATATCGGCGAAGACTGGCTGAGACAATTAGCCTGGAGGGATTTCTATCTGGGTCAGGCACGGCTGGACAAAGATTTTTTCACCTATGAGAATGTATATGATCTCTCTGCGCTAGGGACCGGGCACTTCGAGGCCTGGGCTCAGGGCAGGACCGGCATTCCGGTCATCGATGCAGCTATGCGCCAGTTGAACGCAACCGGCTGGATGCCTAACCGGCTGCGGATGATAACGGCCATGTTCCTGACGAAGAATCTGGGCTGTCCCTTCATCTATGGCGAGCGTTATTTCCGGCTGAAGCTAAGCGATTACGACAACGCCCAGAACCGTGGCGGCTGGCTGTGGAGCTCTTCGCTCGGCTTCGATGCCTCTCCCTATTTCCGGGTGATGAATCCGGTCACCCAATCCCAGACCCATGATCCGGGCGGCAGCTATATCCGTACCTGGCTGCCGGAACGCGCGGACTGGTCTGACAAAGACATTCACCTCCCCGATGAAGATGCCATAGTAGATCTGAAGCGGTCCCGGGCTTTCGCTATAGAAGTTTATAAGGGGATTATGCAGAGCCGGCAAGGCTGATAGTCTCCCAATCGCAATCGGAATCCGGTGATCATCAGAATTCTTTATTCCGATGAATCCGCACGGCAATCAAATAGGAGACCGCGAACAGGAGAACAGCAAGGATCAGGGTGGCATACCCGGTCTCAGGACCATTAAAGTTCACATCGTCCATATACAGGTTCAGCAGCATCCATACCAGAAACCGGAGACCCATGGATAGCCCTACCGATACCATGAGCATCTGCTCGCTTTTTCCAATGCCGAATTTAAGAATGACCGGATAATAGATCGCCAGAATGGAGAGCGATAAGGATAATCCGAAGGTATACCCGGCGGACAGACTCAAGTATGAGGTGTCCCCCCCTCTTACATAGACAAGCGCCATGGTAACCAGGCTAGCAGCCGTCCCCATCAGAAGCAGCATCAGGAAGCTCAGGTACTTGGCATGGATTACCGTTCTCCTTCTGACCGGCAGTGTGATTTCAAACCGGTTCCATTTCGATGCCTCGTCCGCCTGCAGGGAGGCCCCGATACTCACCACAAAGACCATAATCTGCGCAGCGATGACGGCATTCAATACCGAGTGTTCCACCCCGGCAAATGAGACCAGGGCCAGCAGCAGCGCAATGCCCACGGAGGTCTTGATATTATTTTGAAGCGAATAATAGTTATTGAGCAGCAGTCCGCGCATCCGAATCCCCCCCTTTTACCAGAAGCAGCAGAATTTCATCAATGGATACCTGATCCACCGTAATCCCGCTGTATTGTTGCCCGAAGCCTCTTCTGTCCTTCACCAGCACATCGGTCTGATGCTCCTTCACCCGGTAAGCCAGCCTGTCACCTTCAGCAATACGCCGGAACTGGTCGCTGGTGCAGCGGGCCACGCCGTAGTCATAGATCAGCTCATCTTTCATCGCAGTCAGAATGATCTTCCCTCGATGAATAAAGGTGATATAATCGGCGATCTTCTCCAGATCGCTTGTGATATGAGAAGACATCAGTATAGCGTGGCGCTCATCCTCTACGAACTCCAGGAACACCTCCAGTATTTCTTCTCTGGTCACAGGGTCCAGGCCTGAGGTCGCTTCATCGAGGATCAGCAGCTTGGGATGATGCGACATGGCGGCGGCTATGGCAAGCTTCATCGTCATGCCCCGTGAGAACCCGCTGATCCTGCGATCCATAGGCAGGCCGAACTTCTCCGTGAGCTTCACATAGACCTCCTGATCCCACTGCTTATAGATACCGCGCATGACCTTCCCCAGCTTCACCGGAGTCAGCACCGCCGGAAAATTGGCCGAGTCCAAAACAACGCCGATGTCTTCGCGCAAGGCGGTGTCTTCATCCTTCATCTCCTTGCCCAGCAGCCGGATCGTCCCGCTGTCTCTATGAACCGTGTTCAGAATAGACTTGATGGTTGTCGTCTTCCCTGCTCCATTCTCACCCACGAACCCCATAATAGTCCCGTTGGGAATTGCTAATGATACATTGTCCAGCATAAAGCCGGAGTCGGCATAGGACTTGGTCAGTCCGGTGATTTCCAAACTAAGATTCATGATTACCCTCCGTATAAAAGACAGTCAGCATGTCCACCATCTTTTCCAGTTTGATTCCGCTTGCGCGGGCGATCTCGGCCGCTGTGATCAGATGCTCCTCCACTTGCTTCTGCTGCTCTTCCTGAAACAGGGCCTGGCTCACGGCGGAAACGAAGCTCCCCCGGCCCACCGTAGTCTCAATGAAGCCGTCGCGCTGTAAATCCTCATACGCCTTCTGTACGGTGATGACACTGACTTGAATGGATTTGGCCAAGGCACGCATCGAAGGTATGGGATCTCCTGCCTGAAGCTCTCCGCTCATAATCTTGCCTTTGATCTGCGAGGTGATCTGCTCATAAATGGGCTTGTTCCTGTTACTACTGATGATGATCTCCACACGCTGCCTCCTTGCGTGAACAGTGTACTTATTGTACCAGTACAATATAGCTGATCTACAGGTATTTGTAAATCTTTATCCAAAAAAAGAGCTAACCCATCTCGGGTCAGCCCTGTCAACTTACTGGTCTGCGTTAGAAAACTGCACTTGAATGGACACGATCTCTGAGCGCGACCCGATGCGGATCGGCGGACCCCAGAAGCCATAGCCTGAAGACACGATGGTATGAAGCTGCCCCTTCTGCAGATAGCCCCAGTCATTCTCGAACACTCTGGAGGTGATCAGATTGGCCGGCGCGATCTGCCCGCGGTGGGTATGGCCGGAGACCATCAGATCCACACCCTGCTCCTGAGCAATCCCGAACTCCACCGGCTGATGCTCCAGCATGAACACCGGCTTGGAATGGTCTATGTCCTTGGTCAGATCAGCCAGCTTGGCCCGCTCCTTATCGCTATAGTCCTTCCGTCCAATCAGCGTCAGCCAGCCGCCCACCTCGACGTCTTCATCATAGAGCACCTGCATCCCGCTCTCCTTCAGCAGGCTGATGATCTCCTCCGTCCCGCCCTTGAACCGGTCATGATTTCCCAGGGAAGCATACACTCCGAGCGGAGCTTCAAGCTTCGCCAGCACAGCGCCGAGTCCCTTCTCCTTATACGGCCTGACATCATCATCCACGATATCGCCCGGGAGCAGTATCAGATCGGGGTGCAAGGCGTTAATCTCCTGTACCATCCGCTCCGCATGGCGTTTGCCGGATAAATAACCGAAATGCATATCCGAAGCCATCACGAGATGAAGCTTACCGCTGGCCGGACCCGGCTTGTCAATCTGTACCTCGTAGGAACGCACAACCGGGCTGTATGCATTATAGCTTCCATACCCGAGCAGGCTCACCAGCGCCACCAGCGTTAGAATACCGGACCATTTCTGAACGGCCCGGCGTGGCAGCCTGACCAGCTTCGTGAGCCAGACCGTAAGGTGCACTAGCGGCAGCAGCATGAGCAGCAGGCTGAATACGGCCAGCCAGTAACTGCCAATGACGCTTAAGACCGCTGACCCCGCCACCACTCTGGAGAGGATCAGCGAGCTGGCCAGGAAGATCAGCGCAATGATGTAGAACAGCCGGAACCGTCCGGAGACGACCGGCTTGATCCAGCCCCAGCCGCTCCAGCCAATATAGAAGACAATTAATGCGTATAAAGCAATGAATACTAGCCCAATGATGATAAACATGTTAACCACCTTATCTAATTTTCGGATAACATATTATCTCATGGCAACTTGGTCTTTTCCACTATAGGGACAGCCGGGCTTATTTAAGTTCATCCGCCACTGCCTCTGCTGACAGCTTCAGCGTCGATGGCATGCTCCGAGAAGGTAACTTCCACCTGCACTGCACCGTTTTTCCCGTCCGCAGATCCTGTATAGGGTCCGACACCAACAGCATAACCGACAGCATCTTCTTTACATTCTTTTTCCTCATTTGTACTCCTTCTTGGAACTATTTTTGTTAATATATAAAGGTCGCGATACACCACTCTACTTCAGAATCCACTATACATTCAGATAGGATGATCACACATGACTATTGCACAGCTTCAACGCGCGGTCGCCATACAAACAATTCCAATATAGAAAGCATCTATTCCATTATGGAAAATAACCTGACCTGAAACGGTTCCCTGGAGGATTTCATCATGGCAAAACCTTTCTTTCCGCGGCTGGAGGGAAACAGCCGGGGCTGCTTGACCTTTGAGCCTTTTTTCCTGATTCCCTACAGCATGTTCTCTACCTATGCCACCCTGTACATGTATGAGCTTGGATTGACCGAGTTGAACATCGGGTGGATAACGACCATCGGACTCATCGTACAGGTATTCTCCTCTTTGCTCAGCGGTTATTTGACGGACCGGCTGGGACGCAAGCGGGCTATTCTGTATTTTGACCTGCTTAGCTGGAGCCTTGCCACCTTGTTATGGGCCTTCTCCCAGAACCTGTGGTTTTTCGCCGCAGCTGCAGTGATTAACGGCTTCCAGCGTGTGCCGCATATCGCCTTTTACTGCCTGATTGTTGAAGATACCCGGCCCGCTGACCGGACCTATGTATTCACATTGCTGCAGATCATCGGGGTGATCGGAGGCTTGTTCGCACCGCTGGGCGGTCTGCTTGTCCACCAGTATGGAATGGTCACGGGCATGAGGATCATGTACGTGCTGGCCTTCCTCTTCATGACCTTCCAGTTCGTGGGCCGTCATCTAACCACCAGGGAGACCGAGGCCGGTATCCGCAAAAGGCAAGAGACCCGGGAGCTCGGCCTTAGAGAGAGTATGATTGAATACGGCGGCGCCTTCCGTGATCTGGGGGCTGAGCGCAATCTGCTGCTGATCTTCGGCGTATACATTCTGTTCAACTTCCAGGCTACGCTGAAAAGCACCTACCTGTACCTGTATCTGGCAGATTACATCCATCTGGACAGCGGCATCCTGTCTATGTTCCCGGCGGTATCCTCTGTCATCATGCTGCTGACCCTGTGGCTCTTGATGCCCAGAATACCGGATCAGAGCGCAAGCCGTGCCATGATGGCTGGCTTCGGCTTATCTGCTCTGTCGAATGCCATGCTGGTTGTCTACCCATCAGCGAGCTTTGTCTGGATCGGGCTGAGCACCATCCTGGCCGCCGTAGGCCTGATGATCAGCTCTCCTTATCTGGAGGCAGCCGTGCAGAACGCCATTGAGGATGAGAAGCGGGCCAAGGTCTTCTCCATGCTGTCAGTCCTGATCCTGGTCTTCACCGCACCTGCGGGCATTATCGGAGGCTGGGCATACAAGCTCGACCCGCGAATTCCGCTGTGGCTGGTAACCGCAGCGTTCGTCGCCTCGTATCTGCTGCTGCACCTGTACCGCAGACGGACGGCGTACAAAGACACTATTCCGCAGCAAGCTCAGCAGTAAGCAAACAGGGATGCCCCTCGGACCCATTACGGCCGTTGAGCATCCCTGTTTGTGCTTTTATACTAATCTATGATGAGGATGAATCGGTCTTCACCTGTTCCTGCTCCTTCTCCAGCGCCTCCTTGAGATCATCCTGGACGCGGCGGCTCCAGAGCGGAACCCCGGAGCGGTAGGCCGCCCGGCCGGTCAGATGCGCGGAGAGCGGAGAAGTCATGAATACGAACACGATTCCGAGCAGCAGCTTCGCACTGATGAAATCGAGGAAGAAGGCGAAATAGAGGAATGCGCCGCTGAGTACACAGAGCACACCGAGCGTAGCACTTTTGGCGGCGGCATGTGATCTCAGGTATACATCGGGCAAGCGGATCAGACCTACAGAGCTGACTGCGCTAAGCAAGGCTCCGGTCAGAATCAGCAGGACAAACACATACTCAATGACCGTCTTGATCATGTCCATGTTCAAACACCACCCCCCTTTCGATATATCTGGCCAAGGCCATCGTCCCGATAAAAGAGAGGATTCCAATCAGCAGAATATATTCTATAAAGGCTTGCGTCTTGAACAGCACCGAGAGGACGGCGACCATCGCCAGCAGATTGATACCGATGGTATCGAGTGCGGCTACCCGGTCAGGCAGTGACGGCCCTTTGACCAGCCTCCAGGCACAGATAGCTATGGAGATGACCATGATCGACAGCGCCACCATGAGAATCGATTGAATCATGAACGGGTCACCTCCAGAATCGCGCGTTCAAAGGTATTACGGATATTCGCATCGAACTGCTTCACATCCTGTATGTCCATGGCATGAATGTATAAGGTCCGGTTGTCTTTGGACACCTCCAGTACGACTGAACCCGGCGTGAGGCAGAGCATAGTAATCAGTACCGCCACCTCCCAGTCCGATTCCAGCTCCGTATGGTACATCAGGATAGCCGGGCGGATATTGAGATTCGGGCGCAAAACCGCCTTCACCACTACATAGCTGGAGGCCACCAGCTCCCGCAGCAGCAAGGCCATCAGCTTCAGAATCGCCCATATTTTGCCCAGGTACAGCCGTCCGTCGAAGAAGCGCCGCATGACCACCAGTACGGCCACCCCCAGCACATAACCGACGATGAAGCCGGAGGCCGTCCAGTCATTATTCAGGAACATCCACAGGAAGGCGATCATGAGATTCAACAATATTTGAAAGGCCATCTTCATCTACTCCTTCATGACAGCATTAATGTACGCTGCCGGATCAGCGAGGACTGCGCCTGCCTGCCCCACATAGCCGTTCACCCACTCGGCGCCGATACCCATCAGGATGACGAGCACAAACAGCGCGGCAGCCGGTACCATCATAGCTTTGTAGCGCAGAGGACGGATCTCTTCATCGCTCTTCTCGCCTCCCCAGAATACCTGCTGGAAGACTTTGATCAGTGAATATAAGACGACGAAGCTGGAAGCCAGAGCGATAAGCGCAAGCGCGGTATGCTGCTCCCCGAAGCCGCTGCGGACCATCATGACCTTCCCGGCAAAACCGCTAAGCGGAGGAACGCCGACCAGCGCCAGCGTCAGGACGAAGAATATCCAGCCCGTCCACGGATACCGGCGGATCAGACCGCCCATCAGCCTCAGCTGCTCCGTCCCCGAAGCTGCGACAATCAGCCCGCCCAGGAAGAACAGCAGTGCCTTGGCAACCATATCGTGCATCAGATAGAATACAACCCCGCTCAGCGAATCCTGGGTAGCCACGGAGATACCGAAGGCGATGAAGCCGACACTGATGACAATATTATAATTGAAGATCCGGCTTAGATCATTATAGGCGAGTGCCCCTATGGCTCCAAGAATCATAGTGGCCCCTGCCATCCAGCCGATCAGCGAATGGGTCAGGCCCATGTCATGGACAAAAATCAGCGAGAACGTTCTGGTGATGGCATACAGCCCCACCTTGGTAAGCAGTGCGCCGAACAATGCCCTTACCGCCTGCGGAGGAGCACTGTACGAATCCGGCAGCCAGAAGAATAGCAGCAGGCCTGCTTTGAGCGAGAACACCAGCAGCAGGAGTACAGCAATCACATTCATGACTCCGCCCTGCCCGGCCTCTCCCACACGGATGGCCAGATGAGCCATATTCAGCGTGCCTGTCGCCGCGTACAGATAAGCAATCGCCGCTACGAACAAGGTGGAGGAAATTACGTTGACAAGGATATACTTGAGCGTCTCACGCAGCTGTATCCGGGTTCCACCCAGAACAATCATGGCGTAGGAGGCAACCAGCAGCACCTCGAAGCAGACAAACAGGTTGAACAGGTCACCCGTCAGGAACGAGCCGAACACACCGGTGAGCAGGAAATGGAAGAATGTATAGTAGTAGAACCGCTCCCGCTCCTCTCCAATGCTGGCGAAGGAGAAGAACAGGCAAGCTGCCCCTACCACCGCAGCCGTCAAGACGAGCAGCGCTGCGAACATATCAGCTACGAAGACGATGCCGTAAGGCGGAATCCATCCTCCCATATACAGCGTCTGAATCCCATCTGTATGGACCTGGTACATAATGATAAGCGCTACTGCGATATTCACCAGCACACTGATGGCACTGAGGATACGCTGCAGCTTAATTCGTTCCTTGAGAAAAATCAGGATGACCGCCGTAAAGGCCGGGATCAGCAATGGCAGTACAAGCAGGTTGTTCATGGTGTCTCCCCCTTGCTTCCTTCCACATCATCCGTCCCCGCCGAGCGGTAAGCCCGGTAGGCCAGAACGATGAAGAACGCGGATACCCCAAAGCTGATTACAATGGAAGTCAGGATAAGCGCCTGCGGCAGCGGATCGACATAACTGTCCGCCTTCTCGCCAAGCAGAGGTGAAGCGCCCGTCTTCAGGCCTGCCATCGTCAGCAGCAGCAGATGAACGCCGTGCGTCAGCAGCGTCGTCCCGAGCAGGATGCGGAGCAGACTTTTGGACAGGACCAGATAGACACCTACGGTAAACAAGACACCGATCGCCAGGGCAATAAGGATCTCCATTAGTTATCCCTCCCGATCGTAAAGATAATATTCATCGTGACACCAATCACCGAGAGGTAGACTCCCAGATCGAACAGCATCGCCGTGGTTAGCTCCGTCTTGCCCATGACCGGCAGTTCAAAGTAACCGAAGGCCTGGGTCAGGAACGGAGCATCGAAGACAAAGGAACCGATTCCGGTGAGAAAAGCGATCATAATCCCGACTGCGATTAACTTGCGGTAATCGACCGGCAGCACCTTCTCCACAAACTCCGTACCGAAGGCAATCGCGACCAGCACCAGCGCCGCAGCAGCCATCAAGGCTCCGATAAAGCCGCCGCCCGGCTGATTATGACCCGCGAAGAACAGATACAGGGAGAAAGTGATGATGATCACGAAGGCTACTTTTGCCACCGATTGCAGCAACACATCATTGCTGCGGGTATAGCGGCGCGTGCTCTCCTCCGGTTTGTTTCTGGTCAGAACAGGCGTATGATCCTGCTCCAGCTGCAGCTTGATCATCGAGTAGATGGCCAGCGACGCCAGCCCCAGCACCGTAATTTCGAACATGGTATCGAAGCCGCGGAAATCCACCAGCAGGACATTGACGATGTTCTTGCCGCCGCCAAGCTTATAACTATTCTCCACATAGTAGGTTGAGATAGACTCGAACGGACTGCTGCCTAGCGCGGCCAGCGCCACCAGCGTCATCGTGATCCCGAAGCCTAAGGCGATGATCAGCCTCGGCACCTTGACCCGCAGCTTGACCTTCTCCCGCTTCAGCTTCGGCAGATGCCGGAAGCAGAGCAGGAACAGCGTGACCGAGACCACTTCAACAATCATCTGGGTGAGGGCCAGATCGGGTGCGCGGAACAGGATGAACAATAGCGTCACCATGTAACCGACCATTCCGGTAAGCAGAATCGCCGAGACTCTGGACTTCGCGAATGGTATAGCGAGCGCACCGGTCAGCAGGACCAGTACGGCAACAACTTCAAAGAAGGTGACCGGAGCGTAGCTCCCCTGGCCAAACGTAATGCCCTCCGAATAAAGCATAGTACCGCCTACTACGGCGATAATCAGGGTGAAAATATACATCAGATAATGACGCATCGAACCGGTCATGTATAGCCCTGTCACCGCACGGGACAGTCCCTCCACGAGCCGGATACTCCCGTCATATACCTGTGTCAGCGTGAGGCCGCTGCGCCATTCCTTATCCACAAGGCTGAACCGGCCATATACGCGGTATACGATAATCCCGAGAAGGATCACGCCCAGCGTCATCCAGACCTCGGCGGTGAACCCGTGCCAGAAATAGATGTTGACGTAAAAAGGCGAGCTGGCTGCAAGCTCCGGATGAATGGCATTCATCCCCGGCACGATCAGTGTCCCCGACAGTATGTTCGGGAAGAAGCCGGTGATCACGGCCAGCAGTGCCAGAATTACTGGCGGAAGCAGAAGGCCGAAGGGCGCTTCATGCGGTTTTTTGTCCAGCTTCTCCGGCTGATATTTGCCAAAGAAGGTATGGAAGACCATAATCATGCTGTATGCAAAGGTAAATATGCTTGCAATCCACGCCAGCACCGGGAATATTGTAAAGAAGGCCCCGGGGCTGAAGATATCCAGCTGTCTGATATTCAGCACAGCCGTGAAGAACATTTCCTTGCTCAGGAATCCGGCAAACGGCGGAAGGCCCGCCATTGAGAAGCTGCCGATCAGCGCTAACGTGAAGGTTACCGGCATCAGAGACACCAGCCCCCCCAGCTTGCGCAGATCACGGGTATTCGTCTCATGGTCGACAATTCCGACCACCATGAAGAGCGAACCTTTGAATATGGCATGATTAATTAAATGAAAGAGTGCTGCCGTTGTTGCGGCGGTATAGAATACAGCCTGTTCCCCTGTATAAAAGGAAGCTGCCGATCCCATGCCGAGTAATCCCATAATCAGACCGAGCTGGCTGATTGTAGAATAAGCTAACAGAGCCTTCAGGTCCGTCTGCTTCATCGCCTGGATCGATCCATAGATCAAGGTGATCAGGCCGACGCCCGACACTATCCAAAACCACTCATGTTGCCCCGCAAACACCGGACTGAACCGTGCTACCAGATATAAACCGGCTTTGACCATGGTTGCTGAATGCAGATACGCACTGACCGGAGTCGGCGCTTCCATTGCATCAGGCAGCCAGATGTGGAACGGAAACTGGGCCGATTTGGTGAAGGCACCCAGCAGAATAAGCAGCATTGCGGGGATGAACAGCGTTTGTCCGCTGATGTCGCCCACCTGGCTCCAGATCTCGCGGATGCTGAAGGTACCTGTCATCACATACAGCATCAGGAAGCCTGCGAACATCGCCAGACCGCCGAAGACAGTGATCAGCATCGACTTTTGCGCGCCGTAGCGTGATTTCTGTCTCCGGTGCCAGTAGGCAATCAGAAGGAAGGATGAGACACTCGTAAGCTCCCAGAATCCGTATAACACCATCAGGTTATCGGATAGGACGACTCCCAGCATAGCTCCCATGAACAGCAGCAGATACACATAGAATGGAGTCAGCTCTTCCTTGCGTTTGTCCAGATAAAAGATGGAATAGATAAAGACCAGGGTGCCCATTCCCGTGATTAACAAGGCGAACAGCAGGCTTAATCCATCGAGATGGAAGACCAGATCAATCCCAAGGGAAGGAATCCATGGATATGTCTCATATCCGAGATCCCCTCCCTTGATGACCGGAATACGGGTAAAGAAGTAGATAAATAACATCAGCGGTGCGGCCAGTACAAGCCATCCTCTGTGGAGCTTGCGTACCCTCCCGCGTAGAAGCGCTATCAGCAGGGCCATAAGAAACGGAACAAGAACGGTTATATGCAGCAAAGGCAAGCCTCCTTTTCCCTTCAGTGATATAGGTTGTGAACACTGGTACTTACTTCCTGTCAACAAGACTAATTATAGTGGATCTGCCAAGTTGCCTTCACAGATATGCAAATATCTTGCTTTACCATCTTGCTCAATTTTGAACAAGCCATTCTCAAATTCAGTGTGTAATTCGTGGAAGAATTTGCCTTTGATGAAGTCTGAACCTTCCGGCTCATCGCTGAGCTGATACATTCCGTCGTTCTTCACCAAATAAGCGGTTACCCCTTCTTCATGGGTCTCTTCAAGACCGGCGCGCATACGCTGAACTGCCACTACATGCAGATCCATCATCTTCATCTTGCTGATCAGTTCATTGACGAAGTTGCGTTTAGTCAGCTCCTGCCATAAGGTCTGGGCCGATTGCCCGATAATAACCTGAGTGACTTCATGTTCTTCTGCCGCTTCAACGATCACATCCGTGGTCTTGCGGCCGCGGCGCTTGCGCACCATGAATTCAGCACCGGCTTCTTCAGCCAGACGCTTCCAGACCGCCATATACATTTCTTTGCTTTGATTATATTCATCACTGTCTGAACTATCCACATTGAGCACATACAGCGGTGCCCCGATCAACTCGGATAACTGGACTCCACGCCGGATCAAACGCTCGCCATGCGGGCCGTAATGAACACATACCATAATCTTTTCCTTGTGAATGACTTTCGCCCTCCTGTTAACATGGGCCGGAAATACAAAAGGAGCCTAATGGCGTTAGGCCCCTTTCTGTTGTTTCAAACCCTGAAAGTTATACCTAAATTATATCTATTCCGATGCTGTTTGTAAAGTTTACGGACAAGACTTGGACAAAATAGAAGCATTTGTTCCCGGCGGCGGCTCATGTCAGTCCGGGCTGGCAGCGGTGAAGATCAGCACCCTTCCGTCCGTGTTAAGCACCTGTGTACCGTTCCCTAGCTCAGCTAGCGGCTGGTGCCAATGAATATGTCCGCAGCAGACCAGAAGCTCCGGTCCAGCTTCCAATTGTGCGAGGGTCGCTGAATGTCCATGAAGTCCTGCTGCGGGCACCTCCGGCCCCTGATGCAGCAGCAGAATATGGGGCCCGCGCTGGAGCAGGTGTCCCAGCGTCTCCAAATATTCAGGTTCCGGGGTGCGGTTGGGCCGGTCTCCTCTTCCCGTAACTCCTCCTAGTCCCGCTACCATCAATCCCTTGTGCAACAGGACTGACGGCTTAGAGAACAGGTGAATTCCCCCTGTAGATGCAAGCTCTGCTTCTCCTTCAGGGGACAGGTCATCATGGTTGCCGTTCACGCCCAGCACCGCCTGGAACCTGCTGCGGAAGGCTCTCCATACCGGGAGCGGGTCGCCGCTCGAACCTCTTACGGAAGTATCCCCGTATAAATCCCCGCATAAACATACCAGCACCTTATCCTGATTGACGTCCGGCAGATGGAGCTGAAGCAGATGCTCCAGCGTCTCCGGAAGCTTCTCACCCACCAGAGAGCCGCCGTATTCGCCGTTGTCATGAAGAGCCATTCCCTGAAGGTCAGAGGCTATAATCAGCGCCTCCACCTCCTTCGGTAACCCCAGAATCTCCCCCCGGTATATTGGTAGCAGTTCATATACAATATCCTGGCTTCCACGTGCTGCAGTGACATATGGTATCCATTCCAGCGGTTCTTCGGCAATCGTGACGACCTTAAGCCTTTCTCTGCCCGCCTTACTCTTCTTCATTCCGTGCCCTCACTTCCCGCTGAATGCCAGGCCTCCAGAATAGATACTGGCTCTTTGCTGCTAAGCCGGCCGCTGCCTTCCTTCGTCCACAGCGGCGGGTAATAGCCCATGACCTGGCCCGGCTCAAGCTGCTGGACCTCCTCTTCCCAGCCCTCCCAGCGGAAGGTTTCGTAGAATAGATCCAAGTCCCCTTCTGCCAGCCAGCCGATGAAGCCTGAATAGGTCAGCTCCGTTGTCACCCACTTCAGGACATCCGGGGCATAATAATAGATATGACCTGTCTGCCCGAACCGCCCCGTATCAAGGCCGAAGAAGCCGCCTGCCGCATCGTAGGCCACAATCAGCATTCCCGGCAGGGGAGGAATATTGTCCGCTGTAGACAGGCCATTCCATGAGGTCAGGCTTCCGAAGATGCCTTCGGCTCCCGCGCCAAGCAGCGTAATCCAGCCATGCTCGAACACAATTCCTCCTGTCTCGTAGGCTATCGCTCCCAGATAGGATTTCGTGCTGACCTGCAAGCGGACCAGCGTCTGTACCGCCTGTTCCGCTTCTGCCGCCTCCAGCCGGTAGGTGCGCGATCCCTGACTCAGCAGCTCCCTGATCTCTTCCCAGGCGTGGTTCTCCACATCTACTAATTCTGCTACAGATAATAAGTGCATATGCTTACGCCTCTCTCTCAATGCTTTATACTGTTTCCAATATTTATATATACCCTATTCAGGGGGACCTGCAATCTTGAATTGACCAGAGGTTTATTAACATTCTGCCGCATATAGCTGGCATAGTATGTAAGGTTCATAGAATTTCTTAATGACTATGCCAAAAATAATTGATTGGCAAATTGATGTAAGGTTTTATAGAATTCTTTTAAATTCTAATTAAATACGGGATAGCCCGAATTACAATCAGACAGGGAGTGCTTGCCAAAGTGTCCATCGTTCCTACACTATCGTCAGAAGTATCAAATGAGGCTGTGCAGTACGTGCAGCGGATCTATGCAGAGGTCCAGAAGCGCGACCCGCATGAGCCAGAATTTCACCAGGCTGTCCAGGAATTCCTGGAGAGCATCACCCCCGTTCTGACCCGCCACCCCCAGTATATGAAGCACGGGATTCTCGAGCGCCTGGTTGAGCCTGAGCGCAGCATCTCCTTCCGCGTCCCTTGGGTGGACGATGCCGGTAATACGCAGGTTAACCGCGGCTTCCGCATTCAATTCAACAGTGCCATCGGTCCATACAAAGGCGGCCTGCGCTTCCATCCCTCGGTCTACCTCGGGATTATCAAGTTCCTGGGCTTCGAGCAGATTTTCAAAAACTCGCTGACCGGCCTGCCCATGGGCGGCGGCAAGGGCGGCAGCGACTTCGATCCCAAGGATAAATCGGATCAAGAGGTTATGCGCTTCACCCAGAGCTTCATGACGGAATTGTACCGCCACATTGGACAGGATACAGATGTTCCCGCAGGGGATATCGGTGTAGGCGCGCGCGAGATTGGCTATATGTTCGGCCAATACAAACGGATTCACGGCGGGCATGCTGCCGGTGTTCTTACCGGAAAAGGGCTGCTCTATGGCGGCAGTCTGGCGCGCAAGGAAGCTACCGGCTATGGCTGTGTATACTTCGTGCAAGAGATGCTGTCATCACGCGGAGCAAGCTTCAAGGACAGCAAGGTGGTCATCTCCGGTTCCGGGAATGTCTCCATCTATGCTATCGAGAAGGCTCAGCAGCTGGGAGCCCACGTGATTGCCTGCAGTGATTCGAACGGTTACATTCATGATCCGCAGGGCATCAATCTGGATACGGTCAAAAGACTGAAGGAAACAGATCGCCTGCGCATCAGCGAATATGTGAAGGAGCACCCGCATGCCGAGTATGTTGAAGGCTGTAGCGGAATCTGGAGCCTGCCTTGCGACATCGCTCTGCCGTGTGCCACGCAGAACGAGCTGGATTTGGAATCCGCCCGGACTCTAATTCTGAACGGAGTTAAGGCCATTGGCGAAGGCGCCAATATGCCGACCACTCTCCAAGCGGTGGAGCTGTTCCTGGAGAACCAGGTGCTGTTTGCTCCAGCCAAGGCAGCCAATGCCGGCGGTGTAGCGGTCTCGGGCCTGGAGATGAGCCAGAACAGCATGCGTCTGTCCTGGACCTTCGAAGAGGTGGACGAGAAGCTGCAAGTCATTATGAAAAATATCTACAGCAGAACCGTTCAGGCAGCAGAGGATTACGGCGTCGCCGGTAACCTGGTTGCCGGTGCCAACATCGCCGGGTTCCTGAAGGTTGCCGATACCATGCTGGCGCAGGGTATTGTGTAACTGTTATAGACTTAAATGATACAAGAAGAGGTGTCCCTAAGCCATTTGGCTGGGGACACCTCTTTTTTAGGTTGAGGAATTGGTTGGTGATCCTGTGCTCGCTAGTAGTTATGCTGAGGGCATCCGGTTGGACGTATGCGTACGAATAGCAGATTCAGGTACTAACAGGAGCACTATTGCTCCTCATTCGCTCATTTAGCTGACTTCCGGTGAATTCAGGTGCACTATTGCTCTTCATTCGCTCATTTAGCTGACTTCCGGTGAATTCAGGTGCACTATTGCTCTTCATTCGCTCATATAGCCGACTTCCGGTGAATTCAGGTGCACTATTGCTCTTCATTCGCTCATATAGCCGACTTCCGGTGAATTCAGGTGCACTTGTGCTCCTCATTACTCTCGCTCAGCCGTACTCGACCTCACCAATGGGATTTATCCCTCTAATTCAGCCATCCAGCCAACTTTCGACCTCATCAACGGGATAAATCCTTTTAATTCAGCCATCCAGCCAACTTCCGGCCCCACCAATGGGATAAATCCCTTTAATTCAGCCCTCCAGCCAACTTTCGGCCCCACCAATGGGATTTATCCCTCTCATTCAGCCCTCCAGCCAACTTTCGGCCCCATCAATGGGATTTATCCCTTTAATTCAGCCCTCTAGCCAACTTTCGGCCTCATCAACGGGATTTATCCCTCTCCTTCAGCCATCCAGCCAACTTCCGGCCCCATCAACGGGATTTATCCCTCTCCTTGTAGCCTACAGCAGCTCGCGCCGTAGCTCCTCTGCCGATCTCGGGGACAGGTGGCCGAGCGGAATGTCGAATACAGTCTTAGCTCCTGTCTGGCCTTCCTGCTTCAGCCGTACAGCAGCACGGGCATAGGCAGCCAGCACGCTGGCGGTGAATTCCGGGTTGCTGTCCAGCTTCAGCCCGAATTCGGCGATCTGCTTGCTTCCGCCTCCGGTCACTCCGCTGCGGATGACGAAGCCGCCATGCGGCATCCCTGAATGCTCAGCAGCAAGCTCCTCGTCCGTAATGAATTGAACCGTTGTGTCGTAATCGGCGAAATAGTTCGGCATCTCCACAATCGTCCGGGTAATGGCATCGCGGTCAGCTCCTGCTTCAGCCACTACGTAGCATTCCCGGCGGTGCTTCTCGCGGGTGGACAGCTGCGGAGTCTCGCCTCCGCGAATGCTGTCAATAACCTCCTGGACCGGCACGGTATATTGCACGCCTGCCTTCACACCAGGAACCCGGCGAATCGCATCCGAATGCCCTTGGCTGACTCCTGTACCCCAGAACGTATAATCCTCGCCTACCGGCAGGATGGACTGCATCAGCAGCCGGTTCATGGAGAACATGCCCGGGTCCCAGCCGGTGGAGATCACACTTACGCTGCCGCCTTCGCGGGCAGACTTGTCCACCGCAGCGAAGAAATCAGGGATTTTGGCATGAGTGTCAAAGCTGTCCACCGTATTGAATAACCGGGCCAGCTGCGGAGTCTGCTCCGGCAGATCTGTTGCGGAACCGCCGCACAGAATCATTACATCAATCTTGCCTATGTACTGCTCGGCGGCTGAGATGTGCTCGGTGCGCGTTCCTGTGATGTCTGCCAGCTGCTGCGGATCTCTGCGGGTGAATATGGCTACCAGCTCCATATCGGAGTTCTGCTCAATAGCCTGCTGTACCCCTTTACCCAAATTCCCGTATCCGACGATGCCTACTCTAATGGTTGCTGTCATGTCTGTAATATCCTCCCTTGCCGGTTAACCCGGAGATATGAATCCTTCAAAAGTTAAGTATATATACATTACACGAAATGTAAATATTAAGTTGTACAGCAGCTCTGTCTCCGAAAAAAAGATCAACATGCTCCAAAGAGCCTATTGATCCCCTTATCATTCCGGCTTACTTACGCGTTCATACGCAACACCCGGATTATTGTCCCGTTCCCAGAAAGCTCTCCACAATGAATTTCAGCTGTGCTTCCAGAGAGATCGGATCATTATAATAGGAGCCCTTCTCATCAATGAAATAGACGCGATTATTCTTCACAGCCGGGAGTGACTTCCAGACCTTGCTGCCGTACACAACATTCACATCCCCGTCATCCCAGCCCCAGTTGCTGGTGAAAATATAGTCTCCCGCATACTCCGGCAGCAGCTCAAGCGACAAGTTCCCGCCGAAGCCTTCCCCGTCAATCAAAGTGGTCCGGATAATCTCCGGTGCCTTAAGCCCGAGGTCCCCGTACAGAATCTCACCGCCTCTTCCTCCCTTGTTGCCCCAGGCATAGATGCCCTTCGCATAAGGCTGGAGAATCGATACTGTCTGGTCACCGACAACTTCAGTAATCTTCGGCTTCACTTCAGCAATTCTATCGTTCCACCCGTCAATCCACTGCTGTGCCTCCGCCTCTTTGCCGGTAATCTTGCCGAATTCCAGAAGCAGATCCTGCGGAGTGCCCCCGCCGTATTTCAGCCGGACCACCGGAGCGATCTGGACAAGCTGCTCATACTGGGCTTCTTCGATATAGTCAAAAGTCAGAATCAGATCCGGGTCCAGCTTCAGAATAGCCTCAGCATTCGGTTCCGCTCCAATATTAACAATATCATCCAGTTGACCCGCATGGAACGGATTCTTCAAGGAGTCATCCGAAGCTGCGACCGGCTTCACACCGAGCACCAGCAGATTGCCGATGGCGCTGCCTGTCAGATCAATAATCCGCTGCGGATTTACCGGAATGGTAACCTCCCCCTTGCCGTCAGTATAAACTTTCGTTGCTGCAGCCGTATTGCCTGTATTGGAGCCCGGAGCCGCCGTTTCGCCCCCAGGAATGGCCGTACTCAAGGATGATGGCACCTTGTTACCTGCCGCACCGTTATTCGCCGATGTTCCTGCACCAGACCCCGAACATGCGCTTAGCAGCAAGGTTACACACAATAATAGAACCGCTGTAGCCATAGATGCCGTCTTCGTTCCCCGCATCACTGGTAATCCCCCTTTTCGCTGTAAATGATAATAGTTCTCACTACTTTGGATACTATAGCACTTGGAATTATGAGCTACAAGGGCAGTAATCGGATGAACGACAGGCGATCCTTGTACAAGCAGCTCCGCGTCCATGTTCATTCTGAATTGTACCGGCGGGCAGCCATACTGCTTCTTGAAATTCCGGCTGAAGGTATGGGCATCGGGATAGCCTGTCCGTTCCGCGATCTCCTGCACGGTATATCCGCTATACAGCAGATCATGCGCAGCTCTCTCCATGCGGATCTGTGTCAGTACACGGATGGGCCCTGCCTGCATCCGGCTCTTGAACAGCTTGCTCAGATAGCTTACGCTGCAATCAAACTGTTCAGCCAGAGTGTCCAGCGTGATCGGCTCCCTGTAATGCTCACGCATGTACCGCAGTGCTTGAGCCAGCAGGTCCGGCTGAACCGGAACAAGCCCCTGCTGCTTCATCTGAACCAGCACTTCATGGACAAATTGAAGAAACAGCGATCTCACATAGAGATGCTGCAGAGGATCTGCGGTTAACCACTCTATGTACATCCGCTCAAGCCGGTCCAGCAAGGGATGCGTGTAAGCGGGACTGAAGCTGTATTGAAGCCTGGCCGGATTCTCCTGCTCCAGCAGACTTATCACTCTGTTGGACTGGGGCAGCATCAGCACTGCCTTGTACAGCACCAGGAAGTATTCGAAGGCTTCATCTGCACGCACCGCAAGAATAGCCCCCCGCCCGCCATGCACAAGCTGATTACGTCTCAAGGTAGTCTGTAGCTCATCCAGCTGCACTTGCGCCTGTCCCTGCGCAGCATACAGGAACGCACTCGAAGGCAGCTGGTAATATGGAAGCGCCGAGCCTGCCGGAAGCCTCCCTCTGCGGATATCCATAATCCTGACCGATGCATGGTTCCACCACTGTATATGTTCGTTCAGCTTCATCACTATTCCCCGTTTATCTTTATTCCGCTGTATCCTTTGACGGTTAATCACATTATAATTGATAACCATTCTCATTAATAGCCCGCATTATAGCCCACGCCATAGTCTAATGCCCTGCATACATTAACCTAGTCAAAGTCATATCTATGCATGCCAATATTAGCTCAAAAGGAGCTGGAAACCAGTGAACTCAGCAACGAAGCTTACCGGACGCGTCATCTACAAAGGTGATCCGGGTTATGAGGCCGCGCGCAAAAATTGGGACCCGCATACCGACCGATTCCCCAAAGTATTCGTGTTCGCCAAGAAGACTCAGGATGTAGTGAATGCTATCAAATGGGCCAACGAACGTGGGATTCCCATCCGTCCCAGAGGCGGCAGACATGCGTTGGAGGTCAATCTGTCCCAGGTGAACGGCGGCATCGTCATTGATGTCAGTGAAATGAACAGCATTAAGCTAAGCCGCACAACCGGGACAGCCGTCGTCGGAGCCGGAAATACGGTCGGGAGAATCGCCCATACGTTGGCCCGGAAAGGGTATATGTCACCTTATGGGGACAGTCCTACCGTTGGAATCGGGGGCATTACACTAGGCGGCGGCATCGGCCCGCTTCAGCGTACTCTGGGGCTGGTCAGCGATAATCTGGTGGAGCTTGAAATGGTCGATGCCAAGGGCAGAATCATTATTGCAAATAAGAAAAGGAATGCCGATTTGCTCTGGGCTTCCCGTGGCGGCGGCGGAGGCAACTTCGGCGTGTACACCCGTTACAAATTCAAAGTACGCCCGGCTCCTGCCACAGCAACGGTATTCCGCATCACCTGGCCCTGGGGCCAGTTCGAGAAGGTCCTTAAGACCTGGCAGCGCTGGGCTCCCGCAGTGAATACGAGACTGGGCAGCGAATTATCTATCGGTCCCAAAAAGGGTGGAAATGTCAGCATGCTGGGACTGTTCCTCGGATCTAAGGCTGAGGCTGTCCGCCTCTTGAAGCCCATTACAAGTGTAGGAACGCCCACGGTCCAAACGATCCGTTCCCTGCCTTATCCGCAGGTGGTCAGCTTCATGCTCGCTCCCGATCCGGTGCAGACCCAGCGGGTCAGTAACCAGTTCTCCAGCGGCTTCGGCAGGAAACCGTTCCCGGATCAGGCATTCAAGCCGATGCGTGAGTTCCTGGAGAAGGTGGAGGGGAAGGACGCCGGGTTCTTTTTCCTCAATTGGGGTGGGGCGGTAAGCCGTAAATCTCCTAAATCTACCGCCTTCTACTGGCGCAAGGCCAAATTCTATGTGGAGTGGAACAGCTCCTGGGTCAAGAAATCGGACGCCGCCAAAAATATATTCTACGTCCGCAACACCCGCCGCAAGCTGCAGCCGTTCATCGTAGGAAGCTACATCAACGTGCCTGACCAGGGCATCAAGCCTTCCGGCCCGGTCTATTACGGAACGAACTATGCCAGATTACGCAGAGTCAAGGCGAAATATGATCCCGGCAATGTGTTCAACAACCCGCAGAGCATCCCGCCGGCCCGCACCACAAGCTGAATGACGGCCCGGCAAGATGAACGGGCCTAAAAAACATGAAACAGCGGTTCCCCAAGACGGGAGAACCGCTGTCATATTATTTGTATAACCTATAACCGAGCTGTCAGGTTTATTGGCCTGAGTTCGCCAGGAATTCATCAATCTGACGCTGCACCTCTGCGATGATGGTATCGATACCGGCGGCCTTAACCTGCTGCTGGAGCTTGGCCAGACCCGCGTCTACATCCTTCACCGTTCCGTATTCCAGCGGAATGCCGTATTGCAGCATCACATTGCCGACATTGGCCACCTCTGTCTTCACCTTGCTGTTGTCGAAGACGAAGGTCTCCAGCGGATAGTGATAGACCTCCTTCTCCCATTTGTCTGTCAGGGCGTTCGCTTCATCCGGGAAGGAGGCATTATCCCGGTTCAGCGGGGAGTTGAAGCCCCAGTTCGAGAAGCCGGTGTAGTTGGCATTCTTCTCGGCGTTCGTGAATTTATCTTCGCCGACCGGATTATAGTGTACAGCCGTGATGCCGTTCATCATCAAGTCATGCAGCTCTTTGTCGTTCTGGAGCAGATCGATCATCATCAGCGCACGTTCCGGCTGCTTGGAGGTGGAGTGAATCGCTACGCCGTTCTGCGTAGAGACAGCCACCGATTTTTTCTTATCCGGATTGATATCGGCTAGAGCCAGCTCATACGGAGAGTTCTTCTCCCGCATATCGGTCATCAAGGCGCCAAGCGTACCCAGATTGTGTGTGATGGAGGCTGCCTTGCCGGCCTTGAATTCCTGCTGATGATCCAGCTTGCTGTTCAGTGCGCTCTTCGACCAGGCGTTATTCTCGGCCAGATCTTTATAATAGTAGACAAGCTCCTTGAATTCAGGAGTCTCATATAAGTTGAACACTTTACCGGCCGGATCATCCAGCTTGAAGCCCATCGGCAGATCGAGGTCGAACAGATTCCATTCGTTCTGCTGCTTGAGCAGAATCCGGTCCAGATTATGCAGCTTCCAGTCGCCAGTCTCCGGTACGAATGGAGTAACTCCCTTCTCTTTACCGGATATAGTCTTGAGATAGTTGGCGTACGCCTCCGGGCTGTTGATCTCCGGCAGATTATATTTTTTGCGCAGGTCTTCGCGGTACAGAATCAGCTTCTCCACGGTTTCGCCGCGGTTCTGAGGCACCATATACAGCTTGCCGTTCACCTTCGCCTGACCCCAGGCTACCTCAGGCATCGCCTTCCAGGTCATCGGAGCATATTTCTCCAGCAGCTCGTTCGTCAGCTCCAGGAACCCTCCCTTGAGTGCCTGGTCGTTATAGCCTGCCCAGTTGGCTGCATAGATCAGATCGAAGTCCTCGTTAGCCGCCAG
This sequence comes from Paenibacillus sp. FSL H8-0122, assembly GCF_038005345.1. Taxonomy (NCBI): domain Bacteria; kingdom Bacillati; phylum Bacillota; class Bacilli; order Caryophanales; family Paenibacillaceae; genus Paenibacillus; species Paenibacillus sp. FSL H8-0122. The sequence goes on from NZ_JBBOTB010000001.1 coordinate 3,281,271, forward strand.
CTTAAGCGGATATTTCTGCGCCCAGTCGGACCAGTCCAGGAATTCGGCTTCCAGTGTGGCGTTGATTTTCTCCTTGAGCTTCTTATTGATCTCCCCGAATACCTGATCGTAATCAACCGGCTTCGGACCTACGAAGATCATCTTCAGGGTTACAGGCTGGGATGTATCCACTGCACCGGCGTCCTTGGCTGGCTGGGCATTCGTTCCTGTAGCTTCCGTTGCTGCGGCTGAGGCCTTCGGCTCCGCTGCGTTCCCTCCGGCATTGCCGTTACCGCCTCCGCACGCGCTAAGCAGAGAGATCATCAGGATACTGGACATCAGTGTCATTGCTTTTTTCTTATTCACTAGAATTTCCCCCCAGCTATATGTGTGTAATCGCTTACAAGAACAGTATAATAAAAAATCCGCGCTCCGCTAATATAGGCATTCAACGATAATGCATACTTTTGCAACGACTTTTAGCCCAGCACAAAAAGACGGCACCGTCTGACCAGCCGGATGAGGCTGATTCAGACAGTGCCGCCCCTAAGGCAGCACAGATCATAGTTAACTGCTGCTTATTTCTCCAGGAATCCGGTAGACGGATTGGTGATGAAGAAGCCTTCCTGCGGCACATAGAAATACTGAATCCAGACGCCGTCTAGCAGCGGTTCGCGCGTATCCAGCAGAATCTCGATATCCTTATCTGTAGCGACCACTTCATCGTGCTCAGTAGGTGTATCCAGCGCTACATCATAGTGTCCGTGATCTCCGTGATTCTGGGTGATGACCACGCGGATTTTCTTGCCTTCCGCTTCCGGGCTGTTCAACATATCTTTTAGAACCTTAGCTGCATTGCGGTTAATTTTTACTTTCATCCTTTGGCGACCTCTATTCTACTTAGTATGAAATCAGAAATTCATTATAACATATTATAAGGTGCTATCAATAATTAAGTGGTTATTCCAGTGAGTAAGCTACAGATCACCACTTCAGCCAAGCGGAAACGGCTTTACCGTCCTTTTAAAGGACACTACCGTTTCAGCGGGAAATAAAAAGCTGTCCCAACCAGCCATATTTCACGGCTTGCGGGACAGCTTCTCCTATGTGTACTTTTATTATGAAGCGTTCTGATTCGACAGGGCGGCTAACACTTCATTCGTGACGTCCTTGCCGCCCTTGAAGTTGGTGATGAACGCACCGATGGAATAGATCGGTCCCCAGGGAATCCCCCACCAGCCCACAAAGAAGGTCAGCAGGGTGTACTTCAATCCTTTTTTGACGGAGCCCTCGCCTGCCTTGATGAAATAGATGCCCGAGCTACGTCTGAACGTCATCAGGACCACAGAGAAGCAATAGGTGTAGATCACGAATTTGCCGCCTTGCTGAATCTGGCTCATTATATTGCCGCCGTCCATGTTCTCGATCCCTTTTATGATCATAGGAAATCCCCTTTAATGTTTATTAATAATCATATACCGTAGGGATGACGGACTGAAACAGCAGACAGATATTTGTAAAAGTGAGCTGACGGCAGACGCGGATTACTCCAGCTCAGCTCCGTTACTGGCGATTACCCTTTGATACCAGAAAAAGCTGTCTTTGCGGGACCGGTCCAGAGTACCCTTGCCTTCGTTATCCTTATCCACATAGATGAAGCCGTAGCGCTTCTTCATCTCTCCTGTGCCTGCACTGACCAGATCGATGCAGCCCCAAGAGGTGTATCCGATCAAATCCACGCCGTCAGCCAGCGCCTCCCCCATCGCCCGGACATGCTCCCTCAAGTATTCGATCCGGTAATTATCCTTGATTGAACCGTCTGCTTCTACGGTATCTACTGCGCCAAGCCCGTTCTCCACCACCATCATCGGCAGTCCGTAACGGTTGTAGATATGATTCAAGGACCATCGCAGGCCTTGCGGGTCAATCTGCCATTCCCAGGCACTTGCCTGCAGATACGGGTTCTTCAGACCCAGCGACATATTGCCGCCAATCGACTCCTGATCCGGGGCTGCACTTACGCAGGTGGACGAATAGTAGCTGAAGGTGTAGAAGTCCACACAGCCTTCCTTAAGAATCTGCCCGTCACCTGCCTCCATCTGCAGCTCAATCTGCTTCTCCCGGAAGTATCGCAGCGCGAAGCCCGGATAAGCACCTCTCACCTGAACATCGGAGCAGAGGAAATTACTCAGATTATCCTTTTGCTGGGCCAGCAGCACATCCTCGGGATTACAGGTCAGCGGGTAAGAGCACATGTAGGCAATCATACAGCCGATCTGAAAATCCTTATGAATCTCATGTCCCAGCTTCACGGCTCTGGCACTGGCGATGAACTGGTGATGAAGCGCCTGATATCTTAGCTGCTCATTGTCAGTTTGCGCGGATGCCGTCAGCTCGGCATTTCCCTCCGGCTTCATCGCCCCGGCCATGAATGTCCCGAAGGGCATGGTAAGAATGTTGATCTCATTGAAGGTCAGCCAGTACTTCACGCTGTGCTTGTAGCGGTTAAAGATCACCTCACAGTAGCGGACGTAGAAATCGATCGTTCTGCGGTCCGCCCATCCGTTATAGGCTTCAGCCAGATGGTAAGGTGCTTCATAATGGGAGATCGTCACCAGCGGTTCGATCCCGTGCTTATGGAGTTCGGCAAAGACCCGATCATAGAACTTCAGCCCTTCTTCGTTCGGCACGGCATCATCCCCGTTCGGGAAGATCCGCGACCAGGCGATGGACATGCGGAACACCTTGAAGCCCATCTCGGCGAACAGCGCGATATCCTCTTCGTACCGGTGATAGAAATCAACCGCTTCATGACTCGGATAATTAGCCCCGGCTTCCAGCACCGGAGTAATTCTCCGGGAGACCGTATGCGTTCCCGCGGTCATGACATCTGCTGTGCTTAACCCCTTGCCTCCCGCATCGAACCCGCCTTCGAGCTGATTCGCAGCCGTTGCCCCGCCCCACAGGAAATTTGCCGGAAAACTTCTGTTGTTCACACTTACATTCACGTTGTTATTCATATTCGTTCCTCCTGAGATTGGATTAGGATACCGGTTAGATCATGACGGTCAGCAGATTCTCGCGGTAATCGATGCTCTTCTGGTCCGTCTCAATGACATCAAGATACTCGCCGGAATTGGAGATAATCACAGGCGTGGTCAGCGTATAGCCCGCCTCTCTGATCGCGGCAACGTCGAACTCCATGAGCAGCTGGCCTTTGGTGACGGTATCGCCTTGCTTGGCCCGGGGGGTGAAGTGTTTGCCCTTCAATTTGACCGTGTCCTTCCCGACATGAATCAGAATATCGACCCCGTTATCACTGGTGATGCCGATCGCATGGCCGGAGGCGAATAAGGTGGTCAGTACCCCGTCAACGGGAGAGTACACCTTGCCTTCCAGCGGTTCAATCGCTATCCCTTTGCCCATTGCGCCTGTAGAAAAAGCTTCGTCCGTCAGCTCCGACAAGGCTCTGATCTGGCCCTTCAGCGGACTTCCCACCGTCTCCTGCTTCACCAAAATGCTCCGGGCAGTCCCGCTGCTCTTGCTGTCCACCGCTTCCTCATCCTTGAACCCGGAGAAGAAGACAAGAATGAATCCGAGAATGAAGCTGATTACAATGGCGGCAATCGCGCCGTAGAAGCCTTTATCCATCCCGTCAGGGCTAATGTAGCTTGGGATACCGAATATCCCCAGACCGCCGAGAATATAGCCTTTGGTGCCCATCAGACCAACGATACCGCCGCCGACCGCCGCCGCGACACAGCTTAAGATGAACGGCTTCTTGCGCGGCAGCGTAATCCCGTAAATGGCAGGCTCCGTAACTCCGAAGATCCCTGATATCATAGCCGGAATCGACAATGACTTCAGCTTGGCATTCTTGGTGCGCAGCATAATCGCCAGCACAGCACCGGTCTGGGCAAACGAAGCGCCGAAGGAAGCCGCCAGAATCGGATCGGATTTCAGTACAGCCATGTTATTGAGGGCAATCGGCACCAGACCCCAGTGCAGCCCGAAGATGACGAAGACCTGCCAGAACGCGCCTACCAGCAGCCCCTCAATAACCGGACTGAGGTTGTAGAGGAACAAGGTTCCCTGCCCCAGCAGCTGTCCGGCCCAGGTGGAGACCGGTCCGATGGCAATCAGCGCCAGCGGAACGGTGACCAGCAGGGTGAAGAACGGGACGAGGAAGGTACGTACCACGCTCGGGGTCACTTTTCGGAAGAAGGCTTCCAGCTTGGAGCCAATATAAGTCGAGATGATGATCGGAATAACGCTGGAGGTATAGGACATCAGGATGACCGGAATCCCCAGGAAGGTAATGTACACAGGCGATTCAAAGATTGTTCCGCTAAAAAGCGTGTACAGCGGTTCGCCCGCCGTCGTGATCGTGCCGAAGGACGGGTACACCAGCGTAGCGCCTATCGCCATCCCGATAAAGATGTTGGCTCCGAATTTCTTAGCCGAGGTATACCCCAGGAAGATCGGAAAGAAATAGAACAGGCAATCCCCGAGCGCATTCAGAATCTGGTAGGTCCCCGACTCCTTGGTAAGGAGTCCCACAGTTAGAAACAGGGCGGTGAAGCCCTTAATCATCCCGGTCGCAGCCAGTACGCCAAGGGTCGGCGAGAATACGCCAGAGATCATGTCGATGAAGCTGTTGAACAGACCCATTTTCTCGCCGGAGGCTGTCTCTGATCCGCCTTCCTGCAATCCGCCCGCTGTCATCACCTGGGCATAGACCTCGGACACATGATTGCCGATCACGACCTGATACTGGCCGCCGCTCTGAATTACCGTTACAATTCCATCCATGTTCTTCAGCACATCTGTATTCGCCACCGCCTCATTCTTCAGCTTGAAGCGCAGACGGGTCACGCAGTGGCTGAGTCCGTTGATATTCTCCTTGCCGCCGACATGCTTGATAATATCCTTGGCTAGTGCCTCATATTTCATAGTACATCCTCCCGTTTCCTGATGAATGATAAGAAAAAGGCGAAACCATCCCGGCAGCTTCCTGCCTGATTTGGTTTCGCCTGCATGACCAGTAACAATCCAAGTGGTTTTATTCAGTTTGTCTTTGCGTTACCCGCTGAATGTGAATCGTCAGATACAGGATTTCTTCATCCAGGAGCTTCAGGTCCAGATACTTCTCGATTTTGAGCACACAGTTATGCGCCTTCCTGTATTTCATCCTCACCTGCTTGAGCAGAAAATCGTCCACGGACTCCTCAGACTCCTGCTTGCGCGAACGCTGGAAGAAATACCGCAGGTGGGTGATGAAGCGTTCGTAGCTGACGGTATGCTCATCAATTTCGTTGTTATAGGAATACTTAACAATATTGAGGATGTCATCAATCTGCTGGGTCTGCCTGGTAAGATCTGCAATCTTGTTGCCCGAGTTGTTCATTTGCGCGTTGATCAGGTGGAGTGCAATGTTCCCGGCTTCATCCTCCGGCAGGCGGATACGCGTATCCTGCTCAATCATCCCCATAGCATGATGTCCGATGGCATACTCCCTCGGATAACAGCGCTGAATCTCCCAGAGAAGCGGATTGTCATTATGGATGCCCTGCTCATGAAGCCTCAGCGCATGAGTCAAATGATCCGTCAGAGTCACATAGATATAATCGCTCAGGCGGGCCTTCAGCGTCTGCTTCGCATACTCGATAATGTCATAGCTTAAGGCTACATATTCGGCGGGGGCATCCGCCATTAAGGCCTTGAATTTCTCGGACGCGTCATTTCGCTTCAGTACAAATGTCTTCTCGATCAGAGAGACATCCACCGGATCACCCGGGCTCTTCTTGAAGCCGATGCCGCGTCCCATAACAACCAATTCATCCTTACCTGAATCCTTGGCAATAATGGCATTGTTATTGAAAATCTTCTCGATAATCAACCAAGCTGCCCTCCTTTACCCCGAATTTCATTTGGCACTGCTTACAGGATGTTAGACGGGTCAAGGAATCCTTACGGCGTCCCGCAGGGCCCTTAACATAAAGAAAGGCAAAACCCAAAACACGTGACCATGTTTTGGGTTTTGCCTTTGCAGTAACAATCCCAAATTCAGAATAGCACTGAATTACACTTTTGGCAACAAAAATGTTTGCGCTTACATAATCTATCAACCTGCAAAGAGGAGTGCCCCCTATTCACAGGGAACACTCCTCTTCCAGTCGCCTGAACTCAGACCGATGACGAACTCATGCTCTGAGCATTACCCCACCGCAGCTTATACAGCTCCGGCAATACCACACCCAGCAGCACCAGCACCACTCCGGTCCATTGCAGAAGACTTACATGCTCTTGCAATACGAACGAGGACATTAAGACAGCCACAGGCAGTTCGACGGCGCCCAGAATACCGGCCATACCGCCGCCGATATGCGGAACCCCGATAGCGAACAGCAGCGGCGGGATAAAGGCGCCGAACAAGCCCAGCAGGAAGCCGAACAGCAGCAGCGGTCCCCATAGCATGCCGTTAAACAGGAAGGTCGGCGGGAACAGGATACACAGCAGCACCAGGCCGCCAGTGACCATCCAGGCACTCCGGTAGGCCGGATGGGCCGATGGAACGGCTTTGCCGCTGAAGATAATGAACATGGAGTAGCTTACTGCCGATAGTAGTCCGAGCATCAGCCCCAGCAGGTTAAACTCGGCAGCTCCCTGATTCAGAATACCTGCAGCCAGCAGGGTTCCGCCGAACAGCAGGATCAGCGTCAGCACCGTGATTTTGTCAGGGCGTTGACGTTTGCTGACCGCCTGAATCAGCACACTGATCCAGGTGAACTGGAACAGCAGGATAATCGCCAGCGAGGCCGGAATATACCGGAGCGACTGATAGTACAGCAGACCCGTAACCACGGTTGGCGCACCGGCCATCATCAAGAGCAATCTATGCTTCCAGGTCAGCCGGGTGGGAACCGCCTTGGCGGGTGCCGTAACGTTCGCTGTGCCGCGTTGTTTGCGGTTCGCTCTGAGCTTGGTATATAACGCAAGCAGCCAGGCGAGAATACAGCCGGTTAAGAGCTGGGTGCCGACCACCTCTCCCAGCTTGTAACCCTGCCCGTAGGCCAATACAACAATCGTTGATAAAATGCCGTAGCTCATAGCGCCTACAAGTACGGAGATTAAGTATTTCATATCTTTCATGTCTGTTATGCCTCCTGAATCTTCTGTTTCGTCTGAACTTGCATTACAGCCGCAATACGCAAAAAATCCTAACTCCGGGACAGGGACCGCTGGTTCATGGTCCTTATCATCGTAGTTAGGAAGAATAGGCTTCCTGTAGAAACCCCCGCCCTGTAAAAGCTGAATAGCTGCGGGGTTATACGAGAACAATATAGAGTTATGAGTTAAGTGCCGGGTTGACGACTCTTCATATGTTACACGCCAAGTAAGCTGGCGTCAAGCCTTAATTCTTTTAAATTTGAAATTCAGGGACATAGACCTCTTGTTAATCAATTCTCCAGCCAATGAACAATACAAAGACAGCCCCCCTCTCCCAAATTATGATAAAATATAACTCAATTCAGCAGTTCATTCGAAAGGAGCCTTACATATGGTGAAGACCCGTCCTCAATCCGGCGCGATCGTAAAAATTTGAAACATTGACAAGTTTCGATACGTAGCAGTCTGTAATAGCCTTCATTCCAACCCAATTCATGTGATTCAAGCTGCTATCCCCAAATATACTTCTATGGAGGAGGTGTAGATCCTGAACAGATCCGGGCCCGTTAAGCTCCTCGGCATGATTGCCGGAGTTGTCATCTTAAATGTCATCGTTCTATCTCCCGGCCTGCTCGGTGTCGAGATCGGCGGAAGCCCGCTGGAAACGGCATCGGCAGTAACCCTGCTAATCATCAGTCTGCTGGTCGTCCTATACGGGAGTTACACCTTGCTCTTCAGACCTCCGGCTGCCACACCCGCCAGCTTGCAATTAGAGACGCGGGAGGATTACATTGCCGGCCTCAGCCGTCACCGGAATGTGAAGGTGCTGAAGGACGATATCTCCCTCGCCCTGGATCAGATCGAGCGGATTGAGAAGAAGAAGTCCGCCCTGCTCCAGGTGCTGGGCCGCAGGTTCGATCCGGCTGAGCTCAGCTTCCGCAAGTTTCATTCCGTCATTATGGAGGTTGAGAAGCTCTTCTACCTGAATATCCGGGGGCTGCTGGGCAAGCTCAGTGTATTCGATGCCGCGGAGTTCGCCAGATTCAGCGCCGGTAACGCTTCAACCCGGTTCTCCAGCTCCCTGATTCAGAAAAAAACAGCCGTATACAACGAATATCTGACTTATGTCAAAGGCAGCCTCGGAGCCAACGAGGAAATTCTGCTGAAGCTGGATCAGCTGCTGCTGGAGATTACCGAGCTGGGCAGCGCAGATTATAGCAATGTGGAAGACATGCCATGCATGCAGGAATTGACCGCCCTGATCGGGCAGACGAAACTCTATCAGTAAGGAAAGGGAGATGAACCTATGAGGAAAGGCAAAACACTGTTCATACTCGGCATTATCGCCGCATCCGTCTTCGCACTTGTCTATTTCGGTATTACCTTAACGTCCAATCTGGGCAAATCCAAGACAGAAATCTCTGCCGAAGACGCCGACAAAAGACTGAACCGCATCTATAAGGATATCAACGTGACCAGTGCTGAGCCTGTAAAAGGGCAGATCGATCTTGATCCGGCATCCATCGGCGATTCATTGCCCGATATCTCTAAGTTCCCCATCTCCATAGAGAGCACCACGGACAGCTTCGTCGAGATTTTCTCCTCCACGGAGAAGTCAGGAACAGGGGGTGACGGCTGGCTGAATGAGGTCGCCGCTGATTTCAACGCTTCCAATCCCGTGGTCGACGGCAAGCCGGTCTCTGTCGCCATCCGCAATATCGCTTCAGGAACGGCCGCCGATTATATCCGCTCCGGCAAATATGTGCCTGACGCCTTCACCCCCTCTAATGAGCTATGGGGCGAGATGGTCAAAGCCAGCGGCGTGCAGGCCGAATTGGTTACGAAGCGCCTGACCGGCAACGTAGCCGGAGTGGTAATGAGCAAACAGAAATACGATCAGCTGGTCGATAAATACGGCTCGATCAACGTGAAGACGATTACTGATGCCATTGCGGCTAATGAGCTGGCGATGGGGTACACCGATCCTTTTGCCAGCTCCACGGGGCTGAATTTCCTAGTCACCGCACTGAGTACGTTCGACAGTACGGATCTGCTGGGAGACAAGGCGGTTCAAGGCTTCGAGAAGTTCCAGGCCAACGTGCCCTTCATCGCCTCCACCACCCTGCAAATGCGGGAAGCGGCGAAATCCGGCATGCTGGATGCCTTCGTCCTTGAGTATCAGACCTTCGTCAATGCGAAGGATCTGACCAGCGGCTATGTGTTCACCCCGTTCGGGGTAAGACATGACAGCCCGCTGTATGCACTCGGGCAGCTGCCGCCGGAGAAGCTGGCGATCATCAAGAAGTTCGGCGAATTCGTCCAGCAGGATAAGTACCAGAAGACGGCTGCGGACAAGGGCTTCAACGGCCTGGCGGACTATGTCTCCGAGCTGGCACCGGTTGACGGCTCCATTCTCTCCTCGGCCCAGAAGCTCTGGAAGGAGAAAAAGAACGGCAGCAAACCGATTGCGGCAGTGTTCGTAGCCGATGTCTCAGGCAGCATGGCCGGCGAGCCGCTGAACCGTCTCAAGGAGTCTCTGCTGAAGGGCCAGAAATTCCTCGGCAAGGACAACAGCATCGGCTTTGTCTCCTATTCCAGTGATGTGACCATCAATCTGCCCATCGGCAAATATGACACCAATCAGCAGTCCATGTTCGTAGGAGCGATTAACAGCCTTCAGCCTGTGGGCGGCACGGCTACCTTCGACGGGTTGGTGGTTGCGATGAAGATGCTGAAGGATGAGCTGGCCGTGAACCCGGATATGAAGCCCCTGATCTTCGTGCTTAGCGACGGGGAGACCAACGAAGGCCATTCCCTGGATGATATCCGCGGCCTGATCGAGACTTACAAGATTCCGGTATACACCATCGGGTATAATGCCAATATCAAGGCACTGGAGAGCATTTCCAGCATCAACGAGGCGGCCAATATCAACGCTGACACAGAGGATGTTGTTTACAAAATCGGAAACCTGCTCAACGTGCAAATGTAGACTTTATATTCTGAAGGAGGGTTCATATGTCATTCACCATGGAAATTCCCAGCCCCGAGAAGCTGAAATCGGTCATCGAGGAGCAGGTCCAGCCGGAGCCGGAGGAAGTCACCCGGCTTAAGGAGCAGGCGATTAGTAATGTCTCCAGTATCCTGGAGCTGGACTTCGAGTCTCTGGAGAAACGCAAGGCTGTGCTGCAGTCGATTGACAGCTTCGGGATGGGCACCATGCGCTCCTCGTCGGAGAAGAACTCCCTGCTTCAGGTATCGGTGGGCAATCTGTCCAAGACCGGGGATGAAGGCGGCCAGGTCGCTAGGGGATTAACCGAGCTGCATCAGCAGCTCAAGGATCTGGACCCCAGCGCGGTCGATTTCGCCAAAAGCGGGTTCCTCGGCAAGTTTTTCCACCCCCTGCGTAATTATTTCGCCAAATATCAAAAGGCCGATGCCGTCATCTCAGATATTATTCTATCCCTGGATAAAGGCAAAGCCGTGCTGAAGAATGACAACACGACACTTGAGATTGAACAGCAGACCCTGCGGGAGCTGACCAAGCGGCTTAAGAAGGAGATTCAGCTCGGCATCCTGATGGATGAGGAAATCGAGAAGCAGATTGAAGCTGCCAAGCAGCGCAGTGAAGATGAGGATAAGGTGCGGTTCATTACGGAGGAGGTCCTGTTCCCCCTGCGCCAGCGGGTGATGGATCTGCAGCAGATGCTCGTGGTCAATCAGCAGGGCATTATGGCTATTGAGGTTGTCATCCGCAACAACAAGGAACTGATCCGTGGAGTCGACAGAGCCAGGAATGTTACGGTATCTGCGCTCAAAATTTCGGTTACAGTAGCCAGCGCTTTGTACAACCAGAAGATCGTGCTCCAAAAAATCGAGCTGCTGAACCAGACCACCGACAATCTGATCAGCGGCACCTCCAGAATGCTTAAGGAGCAGGGTGCAGCCATTCACAAGCAATCGCTCGAAACCAGTATTTCGGTCGATACGCTGAAGCAGGCCTTCACCGACGTCCTCTCTGCCCTGGATTCGATCAGCACCTACAAGCAGGAAGCGCTCCCCAAGATGCGGGAGACGATTACCCAGTTCCGGGAGCTGGCAGATAACGGGGAACAGCAGATTCAGCGGCTGGAAAAGGGGAATACGCTCGGACTGTAGCAACGCTTCTCCAGATTTAACGCAGAACAGAGCCCGGCGCAGGATAGGCCGGTGCTCTGTTTTTTGCAAATATGTGTGACACGATAACTTATTCTTCTATTTCTCGCTGAAACGGTACCATCCTTTAAAAGGACGGCAAAGCCGTTTCCACTTGTGTCTACTTTGCTTTATTTAATAAGCTTGTAACCATTCTGCTCAATGTTCCTTGATCAAGGAAAGGAGCCAGGCTCGCCAGCAGCTCCGGGCTAAGATATTCAGCTTCGACTCCGTCCAGCAGCTTCTCCAGGCCAACCCTGTCCAGAAAAGGGGCAAGACTCATGATCTGGTGTGCATCGGCAGTGCCATCCGCAACCCGGTCTACCAAGCTACCTAACGTTCCCCTGCTTATAAAGGGAGCCAGCTCTTGAATGGACTGCCAGCTTGGACTGCGCCCTTCTGTTTGTTGAACCAGCCGGTCCAGATGTTCTCTTTCAAGAAACGGGGCAATGCCAACCAGATCGTCTACCTCTGAGAAATCGTCAATTGATGTATCCACCAGCCGGCTTAAGGTGGCTCTGCTAACGAACGGAGCGAGCCCGGTAATGGCACTCCATGTCACTTCTTCCTTTTCCGCCTGATGAACCAGTTCATCTAGTGTACCTGTTCCAAGGAAAGGAGCCAGCCGCATGATCACCTCTAGCTTAATCACGCTGCTGTCTATGCCTTCTGTAACCTTTTGCAGAGTACTTGCTTTTACAAACGGCGCTACTTCTACCAGCTCATCCATCTCCAGCTTACCGGTATTGACCAGCTCTGCCACCTGGCCCGGCCTGTTCTCTGCGAACTTCTCAACAATCAAGCCTATGTGCGGGTGCTCCCGGCTGTCTGCGTGGTCTCCTGCATTCAGAATATCGTCTACCGTTCTGCCGAATAACCTAGCAACCTGCGGAAGTGTTCCAATATCCGGCAGCGAGTCGCCCCGCTCCCATTTCGATACCGCCTGATGGCTTACATTCAGTTGATCGGCAAGCTCCAATTGGGTCCAATCCTGATCTTTGCGAAGCTTCGAAATATAAGCTCCAATTCTGCGCAAGTCGAGCATGTTATACCTCCAAGTTAATCAAATGTACAGTGCACTGTCGAAAACAGCATAGCATTTCAGCATACACAATCCTATCAATTGCTGGTTGAATGGCTGCATACCCTCTGATTCAACTGCCGGTAGAATGTACTCTTTAACATTAAATGGGTTGTATACTATTCCTGATTATTGTATATTTATTCAACCGGCAATTATTGCTGATTTCTCATCTACCGGGGGATACACCGATGCATTTTTTGAATATCAACCAGCTTACTTCAGAGCAGATTCTGGATATCTTTGAATTAACCGACCGGCTTCGTCTCCGAAAATCTGAACCATTGCTCAAAGGCAAGACCATGATCCTCTTCTTCCCGGAGACCAGTCTGCGGACACGGGTCAGCTTCGAGAAAGGCATCAGTGACCTGGGCGGGTCTTGCATTACCTTTCCGCCGGAGACGCTTGACAAGAAAGAAGCACCGGGCGATATCGTCCGCTACCTGGAGAACTGGGGGGATGGCATCATTGCCAGAATCCCGGATCTGTGCAAACTGGAGGAGCTGTCTTCACACGCCTCTGTTCCCGTTATTAATGCAATGACCGCACATAATCATCCCTGCGAGATTATGGCTGACCTGTATGCTCTGCGCACCCTCCGGGACAACTACCGGGAGTTGACCTACACCTTCGTTGGACCGCCCGGCAATATATCAAGAACTTGGCTGGAGGCGGCGCAAGCCCTGAATCTATCCTTCCATCATGTCTGCACGCCAGGTCATGAGATGGCCAGCGGCAGTCACCCGGGCTATACCTTTCATACGAGCCTGGACAGCGTGTTAGCGGAGAGCGATGTGATTCTTACCGATTCATTGCCCAAGGGTTTCCTCACGCCGGAGTATATCAGCGCCTATCAAATTACACTGGACCGGATGAAGCAGACAAGACCCGGAGCGCTGCTGAACCCCTGTCCTCCCTTCTTCCGCAATGAGGAGGTCAGTGAAGAGGTGATTGCTTCGCCATATTTTGCCGGATTCGGGTTCAAGAAAAGCCTGATCTATCTTCAGCAGGCCATCCTGATCTATTGCTTATCCCATTGATGGTACAGGACCATGGGTCCCCGCGCACCGGTTTATTTTCTCTTTCATGCAAGCCTTTTAGGGCTTAAGCTGTATATTTGAACCTGCGGAATTCTCCGATATCTAATTAGAACAGGATTTGTTCGTATGTTCACCACATTGGCTGAAGGGGAGAATGACTATGAAGGCTTTACACTTACTATCCAGAAAAACAGGTGTCCTTCTGCTTGTACTGCTACTGGCGTCACTCGGTACAGTTGGGGGAGGCAGACCGTCACACACGGCGGCAGCGGCTGCTTCTACGAAATCATATGTGTATTATGTCTCTAACGATGTTCTATACCGTGTAACGACAGATGGAAGTGAGACACAGAAGATCGCAGAGAACTATGACGGCAATGGATTAGACTCGACCGGGAAATATCTGTATTTTTACTATGATGGCGCTATGGGGATACAGCGTCTGTCCCTCAGCGATCCTGATGCTTTAATTACTAACTTCCTCGGGGACCGGAATATCCTCTATTACCTGTTCGATGGTCCTTATCTGTACTTCCTGGATGATACAGGCCACATCTACCGCACCTTGGCCGACGCTGACGATGATTCACAGCTTACACTGATAGCAGACAATGCCGATGTGAATTTCCGGACCTTCGACGTCTTGAGCGGGCGGATCTACTACAATGCGCTGAAGAACAACACAACCTGGGTTGCTTCGAGGTCTCGTGACGGAAGTGGAGTCATTCAGTGGATTGCTGGCGGAGCTATTCAGAAGAGCAAATTTTATCATCCATACGCTACAAGTATTAACCTTATGATTGACAACAAACCTGCCGAAACCGAGTATTCTCTGAACTCCATGGTGCTCTATACCCTCCCCCTTACCGGTGGAGCTCCCAAAGCAGCCAATGCCAATAATCCGCTTCAATCCAACGCCGCTATTGCCGGTACCTGGTCCGACCATTATTTTCTATTCAACAAAGGCATTAAAGTCGACGCCACCGGCGATGAGCTGGACTATAACACCGGCAAGGGCTTCCTGATCGATAAGAACGGGAAAATCCTGCAGCTCAGCCAGAACAGCGTGATCAGCATCAGCGAGATTGCCGCGAATAAGCTGGTCTATGCAGATTCCAAAGGCAAAGCCTACATCAGCACGCTGGCCAACGGCAAAATTGTCTCCTCCAAGCCGCTGCCGCTGACGAATGTTCAAGATATCAGAACGGTTAAGAACGGAGCGGCGCTCACCACCGTATTGTTCACCGCAGCCGATGCTTACGTCCTGAATGCCGATTCATCCTTGACCAAAATGACGGGCGTTGAGTCTGATTACTCTGTAATTACAGACAATATTCCCGGCTTGTATTACATCAATGGTCTGGATAACGATTGTCTGTACCGGTACAGCAATGACGGCAAAACCAAAATCAAGCTGTCCACTGGTCCGGTTAGCTACTTAGCACTGGTCTCCGCGAAGTAATAGGCAAAGAGAATAAGCCGTAATTTCCGATATCGGAAGTTTCGGCTTTTTTTTAGAGATGGGAATAGATAAAGGGATTCACGGCAGAATCGGCAAGTTAATCTCCCTGGTATTCTTGCCTGTACCTGTCTTCATCATCAAATGGATTGACTTCGGCTTATCCAGCAGATTGCTGCCGAAATTCTGTACAAAGCCTTCATGGGTGCCAGAGCCGAGCGACGACCCGATCTCGCTGTCCCCGTACTTCGTTATCGATTGAATTTTTTCCCCGTATGCGGCGCCAAATATCTTTTGCCTGTTCTCCCATGTAACCTCAGACTCATTTTTAATTTTGACTACAGTGCGGATCATCAAGGGGGAGAGTTCAACCTGCTGCAGCATCACCTGAACGCCCTCCAGCATGAAATCTTCCTCCGGCTGGATAATGACGGTCTTCTGCTGTTTGAATTTCGGGTCAAGCTTGAAGCTGATCTTGAGTCTCGGGGAGTAATGCACATCGGCTAAATTCACACCCTTGCTCTTCCCCAGATCTTTCATTTTCCCTTCATTCATCGAGGCAATCAGGAAATTGGCTTCAACCTGCTCCGGGAATGGCTTGCTGCGGTCCAGATAGATGACGCCCCGGCCATAGAAAATGCGATAATCGTCGTAACCGTTTGTCTCAGCATTAGCGCCAATCTGACCACCGCTGTCAAGATCATATCCGGTTTCCAGATTTTTGATTCTCGCACTGCTAATACCATAGATCTCCTGTCCTTCCGCGACATTCGCTGTATACAAAAAGATGATTTTGTTCTCATCCGCCGTTACCGCATTCAAGGTAATCCGGTAATCCCCGCTGGCTGCGCTTTGATTAATTTCCTGAATATAGCCGTGCCGGATGGCCGTATCCAGTGTAGGCGCTTCTAAATCGAATTCATGGAGCCGCTTGAACATTTCCAGCCCGCCCCAATTCACTTCTCCGGCAGGTCCGGCAGGTTGCGGTGCTGTATCATGAATGACCGGAATGAGGAACAGGATTATTGCGGCAACCGCGGCTGCGGCTAATCCGAGGAAGGAGCCTTTGGTGAGTCTGCCCTGCCAGCTTTTTCGGCGTCCGCGCTCGATTCCCGCCTGAACCGCCCCTCTGACCTCATTGCCCCCGTAGTCCACCCGCACCTCCTCACGGATACGTATCGCATCGGACAGCATCGCCTGTTCTTCTCTGCTATTGTTCATCCCACTCACCCCGGTTCTTCATAATGGTCCTTAGCTGCTTCAGGCCTTTGTGCTGCCAGGTTTTGACGGTTCCCTCCGGCTTGCCCAGCAGGACTGCAATCTCGGCCAGGGTCAGATCATTATAATATTTGAGCAGCAGCACATGACGGTATTTCACCTTCACCTGCGAGAGCGCCCACTGCATTTCCATGGCATCCGTACTATTCTGGGTGACCCCCTCCTGCATATTCTCTGCGGCTGTAGGGACCGCCCTTTTTCTTCTGCGCTGCTCGTCTATGCAGACATAGATTAATATTCGGATCAGCCAGGTTTTGAACGCGCTGGGGTCCTTCAGGGTTCGCCGCTTCAACCAGGCCCGGCAGGTGGTCTCCTGGAGCGCTTCCAGTGCGTCATGGCGGTTGCCCAGATAACTGTAGGCAATAGAATATAACTGGTCGCTGTGCTCCATCACCGCTTTGACCCAATCCGTCTCCTCGAGCGGCACGGCGGCAGTTACCCGCTTCATCTCTGCCCCGGACATCGTCATCTCTCCCTCTCCTCTCCATCACTTTTACATGAATTAGACGGAGAGGTTATGCAAACAGTTTTAGTCTGCGGCAAATATTTTATAACCCGCCTTCAACAACAGAAAAGCCGCAATCCCCGCTGCCGGGAATATTGCGGCTTTTCTTGTTATATAGGAAACTATAGTTTCCTGCTGCTGTGGAGAAGGCGTGTTGGACCAAATGTATGTGTAAAACAGCATACGTTGTGCTCCCAAGCAGGCACTCGCCTGAATGTATGTGAAAAACAGCATACGTTGTGCTCCCAAGCAGGCATATGGACCGAATGTATGTGGATAACAGCATACATTGTGCTGCGCGCGGGCGTATGGCCCAAATGTATGCGGAAAACAGTATACATTATACTGGTGCGAAGGTAATCCAATTCATCCGTTAGGATGAATTAGTTCCGTATAAGACGCACTTAAAGCACCCAATTCCCCTTACGGAACACCGGCTCAATCGTGCCGTCAGCCAGTTCTCCGTCAATATCAAGCGCATCGGAGCCGACCATGAAATCGACATGCGTGAGGCTGACGTTAGCCCCTCTGGCCAGCAGCTCCTCGCTGGTCATGGAGGTGCCTCCTTCAATATTCACCGGATAGGCGCTGCCCAGCGCGAAATGGCAGGAAGCATTCTCGTCAATTCCGGTATTGTAGAACACTCTGTTCAGCCGTGAGATTGGCGAATCATGCGGTACCAAGGCCACTTCTCCGAGGTAGGAGGCGCCTTCATCCGTATCCAGCAGGGAAGTCAGGTGCTCGCGGCCGGATTCAGCGTCATACGCTGTAACCTTACCATCTATGAAGGTAACAGTAATTCCGTCGACGAGCCGCCCGTTCAGGTTTAGCGGAAGCGTACTCTTGACGGTGCCATTCACGCCGGTGCGATGAGGCATCGTATAGATCTCTTCTGTAGGCATATTCGCTACAAAATAAACGCCACGCGCGTTCTCCCCGCCGCCGCCACGCCACAGATGGCCTTCCGGCAGCTCGACACGCAGATCCGTGCCCGGAGCGCGGTAATGCAGGCTTTTGTAGCGCTTGGCGTTCATGCGGTCCTGGCTCTGCTTCAGCTCGCCGATATGACTGCGCCAGGCGGCTACCGGGTCTTCGCTGTTCACACGGTTCATCTGGAACACCGCTTCCCACATCGCATCGATCCGTTCTTCCTCCGGCAGATCTGCGAACACCTTGTCTGCCCAGGCACGTGTCGGTGCCTTGATCAGCGACCAGCTGATTCTGCTGTTGCGGGTGTAGGCCTGGTATTTCTTGCGCGCAACCGCAGCCGCCTTAACGGCAGTGGATACCTTGGCCGAATCGATCCCGCGGAATAATTCCGGGTCCGGCACCTTTATATGTAATATAGCCCCGCCTTCTTCAGCGAATCCCTCCAGCATATCGGCATGCCACTGCGGATAATACCCGAATGATTCCTCAGGAGCCTTCTCGTAACGGATGCGTGTGACCGCTTCATCATCCCAGTCCACAAGCACGTATTTCGCTCCTGCGTCATAAGCTTTGCCTACAATCAGCCGGGTAAGCTCCGCTGTCTCCAGCGGGGCGTGAACCATCAGCACTTGTCCCGGCTGCACATTCACACCGACCTTCACTACCAGCTCTGCGTATTTCTCCAGCATCTGCTCAAAATCCTTCATTTCCTCTTCCTCCATATCTTCACTGTCTCTGTATAATTATAGCGGAAGACCGTGAAGATGGCACGTAATCTATGCTCTATGTACAACCGGAAGCTGAGAATGACGTAACGCCTCCGCTTCCGGCAGCGCTTCCTCTACTGCTTATCCACCTGCAGCAGCTGAATGGTCTTCACATCGTACGTATGGGCGATTTTCTCTTCCGCAATCACTTTCAGCTTCGTCAGGCTAGCCACCTTGGCCGGGTCTGCCCGGGAGAGCAGCCTCCACAGCTCGGGGTCGGACAGGGTCTGATAGAGCTTGTCATCGTCATATTCCTTGCGGTTCTGAGTGACCAGCTTCACCTTGTAGCTGCCGAACACCGCCTCAGTCTGCCCCGCTTCATTAATATGGGCAAGGATCTCCTGCCGGAGTCCAGCCAGGTCCTTTTCCAGCTCCTTCTGCTTCGCCTTGAGCTTGTAATACTGTTGAACCTTCTTTTCCATATAGTCCTCACGCTCCTCTCCTAACATGTCTATGCAGGAAAGAACGGTTAGAATGATTAATTCTGTTGAGACGGTTTATGTTTAATTCTATAATGAAGTCGTTGTGACAAAACCTAGACAGCAGGTGAACCCATGTTTCAGACTTATCTATTCCCGATTTCCTATGCATTCATGGCTTTTCCGGTTGCGGCACTGTTCTTCACCTTGCCGTTTCTAATTGTGCAATACCGCCGGCACGGCTATATCAATAAAATCCGGGCCCTGGTGCTGTATCTGCTGCTGCTGTACCTGCTTAACGCATTCTTCCTTGTCCTTCTGCCCCTGCCTGACTCCAGGCATAATGCAGCCCCCGCCGGAAGCATGCTCCAGTTCGTGCCGCTGCAGTTCATCCAGGATATTCTGCACAATACGCCAATTACGCGCAGCGACCCTTCCAGCTACCTTAATGTGCTGGCCGGAGCGGATTTTCTGCTGGCGGCCTTCAATGTACTGCTGACGGTGCCCTTCGGTATGTTCCTGGGCTACTACTTCCGCACGCGCTGGGTGGTCTGCATTGTGCTGTCCTTTGCGCTGTCGCTGTTGTTCGAAATTACGCAGATTACCGGCATTTACGGGTTCTTCGACCATCCCTACCGGATCTTCGATGTCGATGACATGATCACGAATACGCTGGGCGGCATGATCGGATTCAAGCTCTCCTTATGGATCTCCGGCCTGCTGCCGAGGATTGAGAAGCTTGACAGCCAAGAGGACCTTTCTGCCAAAAAAGTGACTTACACCCGCCGCGCCCTTGCTTTCCTGCTGGATTCCATCCTGCTGCTCGCGGTGACCATTCTCCTCAATCTGCTCTCACTGCGTATTTCGCTGTGGGCAGTTAGTATGGTCTATTTCCTGAGCATTCCTCTGTTCACTGGCGGACGCACCTTCGGCAAATGGGTTGTGCGTATCCGGCTAAGGAGTGAAGACGGCAGTCCGGTCAGACCCTGGAGGGTATGGGTACGGTATGGATTACTCTATGGCGTCCTCGGAGGAGTGAATTCCCTGACGCCTGACTCCGCGGTCTTCCTGAGCATCGGCACAGCATTGGCTGCCGTAGTGAAATTGGTCATCCTGGCGGCAGATGTAGCCTTCTTCATTCATTTGGTGCTGCGGCTGATCAAACGTGACCGCCCGCTCATCTACGAGGAGCTTAGCAGAACCCGCAATGTAATCAGCTGGCCGAAGCGTCATCAGGCAGCGGCAAGTGAGACCGTGGACAACACGACAAACAATGAATAGAGGTACAACATCCTTATGAGTAATAACAACTTCTCCCGTATATCCCCTGCTCTAAATGAGCAAGAGTGGTTAATAGAAGCAGACATCACCAGCATTCAGGAGCAAATGGCACAAGGGAGCCTAACCTCCAAGGTACTGGTAAGCTGGTATTTGGAAAGAATTCACCGGTTGGACGGCCTGCTCCGCTCCGTATTGGAGTTGAATCCAGAAGCTCTTGCGATTGCCGCGAGGCTCGACCAGGAACGAAGAGATCAAGGCAGCCGGGGACCACTGCACGGTATTCCGGTCTTGGTCAAAGATAACATAGGCACAGCAGATAAGCTGCACACCAGTGCAGGAGCCTTGGCGCTTGCAGATTGCATAGCTAATGAAGACGCTGAGGTCGTCACACGGTTAAGGACAGCCGGAGCAGTGATTCTGGGCAAAGCCAATATGACCGAGTGGGCCAATTTCATGTCACCTACCATGTGGGCCGGATACAGCGCACGCGGCGGGCTGGTACTTAATCCCTACGGACCCGGAGAGCTGTTCATTGGCGGCTCCAGCTCGGGAAGTGCGGCTGCGGTTGCCGCTAACCTTGTCACCGTCGCCGTGGGCACGGAGACCTCCGGCTCCATCATCAGCCCGGCAGCCCATAACTCCCTGGTCGGCCTTAAGCCTATCTGGGGACTGGTCAGCAACAAGGGCATTATACCGGGAATCGGCAGCCAGGACAGCGCCGGTCCGATGGCCAGAACGGTCAAGGACGCTGCACTCCTGCTCAATGTATTAGCCGGGAGCGCTGACTCTTCTTCCTCTGCTGTACTGGATTATTCGGCAGGTCTGGAGCTTCATGCACTGGCAGGCAAGCGGATCGGAATTCCACGATTCTATTATAGTAATCTGGATCATGAAGCTCTGGATATGATGGAATCAGCCATAGCGGTACTGCGGGAGCTGGGGGCAGAAATCATTGAACCCGTGGAGCTTCCCTGTCAGGATGCTGAATGGAAGGCTACGATTCTGCAATATGAATTCAAACCGGGATTGAACCGCTATCTGGAAAGCCTGCCGGAATCCGCTGCTGTGCATTCTCTGGAGGAGCTGATAGATTTCAATCAGCAGCATAGCGAACAGGCGCTGAAATATGGCCAAGGAACACTGGAATGGCTGAACACCTCCGGGGATGATATTACAGAGAAGGAATATCTGGAGCAGCTGCATTCCTCCCGTTCACTAGCCGGTAAGCAGGGAATCGATTATGCCCTGGAGCATTACGCTCTGGATGCGCTCCTGTTCCCCGGAGATCACGGATGTGAAGTAGCGGCAAGAGCGGGTTATCCGCTGATTACAGTTCCTGCCGGCTATACCTGCTCGGGTATTGTTGCACCAGGCGGCTATCTGACCAAGGGACCGCAAGGTATCACCTTCTGTGCCTCAGCCCATAGTGAAGCTATGCTGCTAGGGATTGCGTATAGTTACGAACAGGCCACGAAGCACCGGCGGCCGCCGGTGCTGGAGCCAGGCAGCTCGTCAGAATAACCGGGCAAGCCGCCGCTCAGCCGCTGACACAGCTACAAGAGGCGGTATCCCGAACTCCGGGATACCGCCTCTTTTTATATCATAGATATACTCTCTGTCTATGCTTCCGCCGCATCCGCCAGATGGAGGACCACCGGGCAATGATCGCTGCCAAGGACATTACATTCAATTCCGGCATCCAGTAGACGCGGGGTCAAGCGCTCTGAAGCAAGAAAATAATCGATCCGCCAGCCCACATTCTTCTCTCTAACCTTAGGCATGTAGGACCACCAGCTGTAGGCACCTTCAAGCTCGGGGTAGAAGAATCTGAAGGTATCCACGAAGCCGGCCGCGAGCAGCGTGGTCATTTTGCCGCGTTCTTCGTCGGTGAAGCCTGAATTCCCCCGGTTCGATCTCGCATTCTTCAGGTCAATCTCCTGATGCGCCACATTCAGATCCCCGCACACCACAACCGGCTTATGCGCATCCAGCTTTAGCAAGTAGGCACGGAACCGGTCCTCCCACTCCATCCGGTAGTCCAGTCTCGACAGATTGCGCTTGGCATTCGGCGTATACACATTCACCAGATAGAAATCCGGGAATTCCAGGGTGATGATCCGCCCCTCGTCCTCCGTATCCTGCTCCAGTCCATATCGTACGGATAGCGGCTTGATTCTAGTGAATACAGCCGTACCCGAATATCCTTTTTTGAGCGCATAATTCCAGTACCCGGCATATTCTTCCCCGTGGTCCAGAACAATCTGCCCTTCCTGGAGCTTCGTCTCCTGCACACAGAAGATATCTGCGTCAACCTCCCGGAAATACTCGTTAAACCCTTTATTCACACAAGCTCTCAGACCATTCACATTCCAGGACACCAGCTTCATCGTTGTCATTTCCCCTTACCTGTCACTAGATTACATTTAGTCTACCATAGATCCGGGTTGTATATGAATCTGCCGGCATCCTATTGAAATGTGTGAATCTCCCATGGCACACGTTACAGCAATCATAGTTTTGCCGAATATACTATCCTATCACAAGGAAAAGGAGGACATTACAATGGCTATCTTATTACCGCAACAATTCTTCAACCTGCCGGCATCTGTAGGTAAATCTTACTATGAAAATCTGGCAGGTGGCATCAACGCGGCTGTGACGGTAAACAACAATTCCGGGTTCCCCGTGGATCTCGTTATTTACCGCGTCAACGCTCCAGTGGTCACTTATATTATCCCTGCATTTAACAGTCTCACTCTATCTGTTCATGCACTGCTTGTCGCTGGACTTCTCAGCACAGCTGCCGGGGCAGTATTCGGCACAATCGAAGTGGCAACCTCTGATTTCTAATCTAATGTAAGAGTATCCCCCCTCATACTCTCTCATTAACATTCCCTTGTTAAGCATCTCCGGCTGGCAGACGGCCGGGGGTGCTTTTGCATGTTCAATAGAGAATCTGCTGCTATCAGACTGTCTCTGATTCAGGCATCGATCCGATATAAGTAGATTGTGGCCGGAAAATCCGGTTATGGGCTGACTGCTCCAAGAGATGGGCCGTCCAGCCGACAATTCTTCCCGCTGTGAACGTAGGCGTGAAGATCTCCGGCGCCAGCTGCAGCGCCTTCAGAATAGCCGCAGCATAGAACTCAACATTGGTGAACAGGCGGCGGCCCGGCTTATATTCCTCCAGAAGCGCTACCGCTGTAGCCTCCACATGAAGCGCAAGATCAAAGGAAGCATCCTTGCCGATCATCGTAAGTGTCGCAATCTGCAAGGCTTCAGCCCGCGGGTCCTTGGTCTTGTAGATCCGGTGCCCGAAGCCCATCAGCTTCTCCCCGGCCTCAAGCTTCTCTCTCAGCCAAGGCTCCGCGTGTTCCTTCGTCCCGATCTCCTCCAGCATCGATATCACTTCATAAGGCGCTCCGCCATGCAGCGGACCCTTCATAGCCCCGATCGAGCCGGCTACAGCCGCACAGATATCCGATTCCGTGGACAGCACCACCCGCCCGGCGAAGGTCGAGGCATTCATGCCATGCTCCATGCAAAGGATCATATAGGCGCTGAGCGCCTGCACATGAGCCTCCTCCGGCAGCTTGCCTGTAAGCAAATACAGATAATTCGCGGCATGGCCAAGCTCAGGAAGCGATTTCAGCGGCGCCAAGCCTTGAAGGCTGCGGTACCTGTAAGCAATGATCGCCGGAAGCATTGCCGTCAGCCGCACAGCCTGTTTAAGCGTGGGCGGCCAGGTAGCGTTCTCCTCATCCCCAAGTGCAGCCACTGCACTTTGTAATACCAGCATTAGCGGTACAGAAGCGGGGTACAGGTCAAGCATCTTGCAGAGATATTCAGGAATCACTCTCTCCGCTGCCATTTGCGCCCTGAGCTGCGCCAGCTCCTCCGCATCAGGCAGATGTCCGTTCCAGAGCAAATAGGCAACTTCCTCATAGCTTTTGCTCACCGCAAGCTCCTTGGCCCAATATCCGCGGTACACCAGATACCCTTTCTCCCCATCTACCAATCCGATTGCTGTCTCTCCGGCAACTACGCCTTCTAATCCCGTTACTTTAGCCATTATACCTTTACCCCTTTTCCGGTCCTTCCCACAGGAAGAAATTCATCATATTAGGAGTATAAACTGCAAAATCTATATTGCATATTTATAGTTTTTTATGAATCCATAAGAAAAATCTATCACCTGTATTACTTAGGTTCCATGAGCTGCTTCAGCTTGGCTTCTGTGCCAGAGTCACCGGCTGGCGTGTAGATGCTACAGCGCAGATCCGCTGTACCTTGTACTTGCAGGGAGGTTAGATGGAACAGCATTTTGCCGGCTTTGGCATGCCGGAATTCCAGTACAACATCCGGCGCGGAGCTGACCCGGCTCTCTTCCCATAAATGATTGAATTCCGGATGCCCCTCCTTCATCTCCGCAATGAATTCATCATACCAGCGGTCCTCCAGGTATTGCCCATAGTAGGCGCGGAAGATCGATAAGTATCCCCGCACGAACTGCTCCCAGTTCACTGCCAGCCGCCTGAACTCCTTGCGCTCGAACAGCAGTGAGATCATATTGCGCTGCTGCGGAGCCAGCTTGGCGAAATCAAGAAATACATGCGCCGCTGCCTCATTCCAGCCCACAATGCCGCAGTGCCGGTCCGAGATGATGGTCGGGCAGGTCTTCAGCTCCTGCAATATCTTCTGCAGAGACGGATGAATCACCGAATGCTCCTCTTGGGTATAGTCCGTGACTCCCGGCCCGTTCTCCAGCGCCAGAGCGAACAAATAACTCCGCTCATCCTTCGTCAGCTGCAGTGCTGCGGCAATACAATCAAGAACGGATGGAGATACTTTAATATCCCGCCCCTGCTCCAGCCAGGTATACCAGGTGCTGCTAACTCCGGAGAGCTGCGCCACTTCCTCGCGCCGGAGCCCGGGCGTCCGCCTGCGGGTACCCTCCGGGAGCCCCGCCGCTGCCGGGGTGATGGCCGCGCGTCTTGCTTTCAGGAATTCCGATAATGCTTGAAGCCTGTTCTGATTGGACATCATGCTTCCTCCTGCCTTACAGTTCGTCTGCCTGTTAGTGTAGTAGTAATTATACTAGTATAAACTACAACTTGTAATAGGATAAGCAACATGAAAAAATAAACTTATTCAGACTAACAGGAGGAATAGCAGATGGAACGTGTCGTGATTACAGGAATGGGTGTCATCTCCCCGCTAGGCAATACCGTGGACCAGTTCTGGAGCCGCCTTACGGCAGGAGAATCGGGGATTACGCCGATTGATTCTTTTGATACCACCCATTTCAAAACCAAGATTGCCGGCTCGGTACAGGCCTTCGACCCGGATGCCAGATTCGGCCGCAAAGAGGCCCGGCGGATGGACCGGTTCAGTCAGTTCGCGCTTGCTGCCGCAGAGGAGGCCTGGACGCATTCCGGTCTCCGGCTGGAGGAGCTGGACCGGGAACGGCTGGGTGTCTATGTCGGCTCCGGCGTAGGCGGTATCCAGACATTGATGGACCAGGGCGAGCTGCTGCGTTCCCGGGGACCGGAGCGGGTAAGCCCTACCCTGATCCCGATGCTGATCTCCAATATGGCGGCTGCGATGATCAGCATCAAGCTGGGGGCGCAGGGGCCGACACTCTCGCCGGTGACTGCCTGTTCCATCGGGAACACGGCCATTGGCGAAGCCTTCCGCTTGATCCGTTACGGCGGGGCCGATGTAATCATCGCCGGAGGGGCAGAAGCGGCGGTGACCGAGATTGCCCTGGCCAGCTTCGGGAATGCGACAGCCTTGTCTACCCGGAACGGGGAGCCGCAGGGGGCCAGCCGGCCTTTTGACCGGAACAGGGACGGATTTGTCATTGCGGAGGGCGGAGCTATTGTGATCCTCGAATCCCTCTCCCATGCCCTGCGCAGAGATGCCGTCATCTATGGCGAGGTCACCGGATATGGCGCCAGCTCGGACGCTTATCATATGGTAGCCACCCATCCTGAGGGGATAGGAGCCTATCAGGCAATGAAGCTGGCACTCAGCGAGGCCGGAATTACACCTGGGGAAGTAGATGTCATCAGCGCGCACGCGACCAGCACAATCGTCGGAGACCGTTCGGAGACTCTGGCTATTAAGAAGCTGTTCGGAGAGCAGGCCTACCGGATTCCGGTCACGGCGAACAAATCGATGACCGGACATGCCCTCGGCGCAGCCGGCGGTCTGGAAGCTATTGCCCTGCTGCTGAGCCTGCAAGAAGGGCTCATCCCGCCGACCATTAATCTGGAGCAGCCGGACGAGTACTGCGACCTGGATTATGTCCCTAACGTAGCCCGCCAAGCGGAGCTGAAGATCGGGATCTCCAACTCCTTTGGCTTCGGCGGCCACAACGCTGTAATCGTTCTGCGCAAGTATGAAGCATAATCGCAGCTAATTCCTAAGTACAGCAAACAGCGGATCGCCCATTCTAAGGGAGGTCCGCTGTTTGTAATGGTTACGGCCAGGATGCCGGCTGTGACTTGACTGTTCACGGGATCAGCTTACTTTCTTTCCGGTGACACATGGCTTCCCCAGGCTGCAATGCCTTCCGCTGAAAGTGCCGTGAAGGTCATTACCTCGCTTGAGGCCGCTTCATTCCATTCCCGCAGGAACACCCCGCTGTACTCCGCACCCTCTATCGTCAGCTTCGCCATATGGTCATTGCTCAAGGTCCATGTCCCTGTTGCTGCTCCGCTTATCGTGCCGTCTGTGTTCAACTCCACCAATTGCGACTCCGCCAGCTCAGCCGTAATCTCCTTGCCGTGGTTCACCAGCATGTAAGCACCCGTCACATCCTTGGCTGTGTACTTGCCGATCTTCTCCCCTCCGTAACGGTGGGGTGCGACCACTGGCCAGCCTGCTTCATTTATGAACATCTGATGAACCCGAACCTCATGCTGCTCCCCAAGACCCGGGAACCGGGTATGGAAGATCAGATAATACTGCCCGCTTGTCTCATCGTAGTACGCCGAATTATGTCCAGGGGAGACATAGCCTGTACCCGCTCCGGCCGCTTCTTCATCGGTATTCACAAATTCATGATTCCCCATCAGCTTAACGCCGTATGGTGCGTAGGCCGGATCATCGAACAGCACTCCAGGCGTCCCCTGCGCATCCAGCATAGCCTTGCCTTCCGAGTCCTCGAACGGGCCAGCCGGATGCTTGGAACGTGCTACACGGATATTATAGCCGCCATTCGCATCAAGCCCTCCGTAGGAGAGGAACAGATAGTAATAATCGGTCTCCGGGCTGTACAGCATATACGGCCCTTCAATCCGCGCATGATTCCCTCCGAGCAGCTTCTTGCCGTAGCCCTGGCCCTCCAGCGGGAAGCCCGTAGCCGGGTCCAGCTCCAGGATGAAGATGCCGCCCGAGTAGGAGCCGTAGACCATCCACAGCTTGCCGTCTTTATCCCAAAACACATCAGGGTCCACCACATTAGGCTTCTCCGTGGCATCATACACCTCTCCATCATCCCCGATGCCGGACATTCCCGACTTCAGAATAATACCTTTATTCTTGTACGGACCTTCAATCTTATCGGCTACAGCAATACCTAGCGCAGACAGCGGGGAATCTCCCTTACAGGCATCGTAATACATGTAGAACTTGCCGTCTGCCAGCTGAATGACATCCGGTGCCCACAGCGTATCCGACTGGGCCCAACTAAGCGTCTCGCTAAGCTCCTCCGTTACATTCGGTATCAGCACATTTTCGTCCGTCACACCGGAAGAAATCTGCGTCCACGCCATCAGATCCTTGGATTTGGCCGAGGCCAGATGCGAACCGAACACGTAATACGTATCCTCCACCTTAATTACAGAGGGATCGTGTACAGATACATTCCCGAACTTCGGCGGTCCTTCCGGATTCCCTCCACCGCATGCCGACAGCAGGGATAAGGATATCAACGCCGTTAAGGATCTTTTTCTCATCTCATCATAACCTCCCTATGTATACCCTTACATTTTGCTGCGCAAATGAGATTAAGTCAATACTTTTATTTATATTAGTTAGTTTTGTTTTATGTTTATATGAAACATAACACCCCATAAAACAAAAAACGCCAGGCCGATTATGGCCTGACGCTGATCTAATCAATCGAACTTAGTATTCGCTGCTGTTGCCGACAAGTACCGGCTCTGGATAGGCATTGCTCAACACGCGGCGCTGCTTCTTCACGACATCCGGCGGCTCCACCGCTGGTGCCATCGGATGCATCAGCCAGGACTTCACAAGATGGGAGTCCGATACCTTGTACATTGGCGGTTCTTTCTCCATGTCAATCGCCATTGCATACGTGCTGCGCAGGGCGAAAGCATCCCCCTTAGGCGGCTTGATCAAGTCAGGAGGTGTTCCCGGGATCGCTGTAAGCATCGAGCCTTTGCTCTCCAGACTTGGCATGGAAGCCAGCAGGCCCCAAGTGTACGGATGTCTTGGATCGTAGAAGATCTCTTCTGCGGTACCCATTTCAACGATCTGTCCGGCATACATTACAGCTACACGGTCAGCCATTCTTGCCACAACCCCAAGGTCATGGGTGATGAAAATGATCGCTGTATCAATCTTCTTTTGCAGGTCCTTCATCAGATCTAGGATCTGTGCCTGAATCGTTACGTCAAGAGCGGTTGTCGGCTCATCGGCAATCAGGAGCTTAGGGTTAGCAGCCAGTGCCATAGCGATTACAACACGTTGGCGCATCCCGCCGCTGAATTCATGCGGATACTGCTGGAAACGGCGCTCCGGTGACGGAATACCTACCAGATTGAGCAATTCAACACCACGTTTGTAAGCAGCTTCCTTCGTGATATTCTCATGCTTGAACAGCACTTCCGTAATCTGCCGGCCAACCTTCATCATCGGGTTGAGTGAAGTCATCGGATCTTGGAAGATCATCCCGATTTCTTTGCCGCGGATTTTTTGCATCTGCTTCTCACTCTTGCCGATCAGATCTTGTCCATCGAACAGAATCTGTCCACGCTTATATTCGCCCGCAGGCTGAGGAACCAGCTTCATGACGGCTTGCGAGGTTACGCTCTTACCGGAACCGGATTCGCCAACAATCGCCAGTGTCTCCCCTTTATTTACATGAAAGCTGACACCACGGATTGCTTGAACTTCTCCTCCGCGTGTTCTGAATGATATAGCCAGGTCTTTTACCTCTAAAAGGCGCTCCATCCTGTCACCCTCTCTGTTTCTTTTCAAGTATGATCTTTATTCTTAATATCGAAAAAACACGCAATACTATTATTTTATCTATCTTAGGGGGCTTACGTCAAGATTTTTCTGAAAACGCCACCGTCAACAATCATGATTCGGGGCCAAGCTTCCCCCTACTATGAGAATACACGAAGAGCACGTCCATAGCAAAATTCCCGGCAGTTACGCGCATCATTCCCACATCCCTCTCTTTGCCAAAGAATGTCGTCATCTGGTATGTTTATTTCTGCAATCCCTGCAACCACTGATGAGAGCGAGGTAACTACTCAAATGATCATAAAACCGAGAACCCGCGGGTTCATCTGCACGACTGCCCACCCGGCAGGCTGTGCACACCAGGTACAAGAGCAAGTATCTTATGTAAAGAATCAAGGAAGGTTTGCCGGTCCCCGCAATGTGCTCGTTATCGGCGCTTCAACCGGTTATGGGCTTGGCGCTAGAATTGCAGCAGCCTTCGGTGCCGGAGCAGCCACTGTAGGTGTCTATAGGCCGAGTACAGCCAGCGAGACCCGGACTGCTTCCGCAGGCTGGTATAATTCCGCAGCGTTTGAGGAGATGGCCTACACAGCGGGTCTGCACTCCTATAGCGTGTGCGGGGACGCTTTTAGCGCTGAGACCAAAGAACGGACCATAGCGTTGATCCGCCGCGAGCTTGGACAGGTTGATCTTGTCATCTACAGCGTAGCCTCGGCGCGCAGAACAGACCCGCAGACCGGAGAAGTTCATCAATCTGTGTTGAAGCCCATCGGCAGCCCTTATACCAATACAACCGTCAATTTCCATACCGGAGAACTAAGCACCGTACAGATTGAACCGGCCACCGAAGCTGAAATCGATGCTACCGTTCATGTGATGGGCGGAGAGGACTGGCAGCTATGGATTGAAGCGCTCCGGGATTCCGGCGTTCTGGCGGCGGATGCGGTTACGCTTGCCTTCTCCTATGTAGGTCCAGAGCTAACACAGGCTGTCTACCGCGACGGCACCATCGGCCGGGCTAAAGACCATCTGGAAGCTACAGCCTTACAGCTGAATGCAGAATTATCTCGAACTGGCGGCCGCGCCTATGTTGCAGTCAGTAAGGGTCTGGTGACCCAGTCCAGCTCGGCGATTCCTGTAGTTCCGCTATACATCTCAGTCCTCTACAAGGTCATGAAGGAACAGGGAGTGCACGAAGGCTGTATTGAGCAAGCTTACCGGCTGTATACCGATTTCCTGTACAACCCTGAAGGGACTCCTGTAGATGCACAAGGGCGCATACGGATAGATGACCATGAGATGAGCCACGCTGTGCAGACGGAAGTAGAACGGATCTGGCCTATGCTAAGCACGGAGAACGTCTACGAATATTCCGATCTGGCCGCTTACAGACGCGAGTTCTTCCAGCTGTTCGGCTTCGAATCCGGCGGCGTTGACTATGAAGCTGATATCAGCCCGGTTGTTGCCATCCGCAACAGTTACGAAGGATAAACAGGCCTTAAGGCCGGATCTCAGTAAGAGACCCGGCCTCATAAGTATGCTATAGTACCAACGCTGTGAACCGTGTCCAGGATTCCGCAAGATTGTCATGCGCCCAGTTCACATGATTCTCATCCTTGTACTGGCGCGAATAACATTCTATAAGCATGATAAGGTCCAGATACAGGTCATATAGCTGCTTCCGCAGCAGTTCATTCCGGCTGGTAAAAGCCGACCCATACCCTTCATAGAACGCTGCCGAGCTCTCGAAATGCCGGAAATAATACTCCAACAGCACATCGCCCCACATCGCCCGCTCCCAGTCAATAATCGATACGATTACCCCATCCTGTACAAAAAGGTTGCCGCCCCACAGATCCCAGTGCACCAGCCGGGGCTGTGTTACTTCATCCAGGGCCGGCAGATACAGCTCCAGCACCTGCTCTATTTCCTGCTGACTAGCCGGTAGCCGCGCCTCCAGTCTGACCGCATCCTGAAGCAGATTCAGCAGCATAGACCGGAAGGTCTCCCTCCAGGACCGTCCACTCCCGTCAGACTCTTTGCCGAACAGCCCGAAGGCTGGCCCTTCTATCGCATTGATTCTGCGCTGATACTGACCCAGCTCGTATTCAATGGAATACCGCTGTTCCTCGGTGAGACTCTCCTTCACCTCGTTATACGGCTGCCCTTCAATCTTCTCCATGAAAAAATACGGACACGGAACCAACTGCAGACTGTCGTCATAGCTGTACACTTCCGGCACAGGCACACCGCCTGCAGCACGTACCAGCCGGAGAGCCTCCACCTCAGCACGCATAATATCCTTCTCGTAGCTAAGAGTCTCTGTCTCCGGGTCCGGAGCCACCTTAAGAATGACGGAGCGGCCGTCGCTAAGCTCCAGGTCATAAGCCGTATTGAAGAATCCGGCGGTCAGCTCCCTGCTGCCGGCGATCTGCACATCTGTACCAAAGGCAGCGGCAGTCAGGAGACTGAGCTGCCAGTCGTTCAATTGGACTTTAGTGAAGCTCTCCACCGGTTAGACCCACCACATCTCAGACAGCGGCTCTTCGATCAGCACCTGCTTGAGATTGTCTACCGCTTTGGAGAAGCCTTCTTCAATGGACATCAGGCCGTCTTCATGCTCGATGCTGACTACAAAATCATAGCCTACCAGACGCAGTGCGCTCATCATGTCTGCCCAGACCTTGACATCGTGTCCGTAGCCTACGGAACGGAACTGCCAGGCGCGGTCCAGCATATTCGTATAGGACTGCATGTCCGTCAGACCATGCTTGTTGACGTTCACCGGATCAATAACGGTATCCTTCGCGTGGAAGTGATGGATCGCGCCTTCACGGCCGAGAATATGAATGGCCTGTACCGGATCGATTCCCTGCCACCACATATGGCTCGGGTCAAGGTTCGCCCCGATGGCCTCTCCGGCAGCTTCTCTTAATCTCAGCAGGGTAGCCGGAGTGTGTACCGAGAAGCCTCCGTGCAGCTCAAGACCAATCTTCACATCATGTGCAGTGGCGAAGGCCGCCTGCTCTGTCCAATAAGGAATGACCTTGTTCTCCCACTGCCAGGCCAGAATCTCCTGGTAATCATTCGGCCATGGGGCAACCGGCCAGTTCGGATATTTCGCGCCTTCATGATCGCCCGGACAGCCGGAGAAGGTATTCACAACCTTGACGCCCAGCTTCTGTGCAAGCTTCACGGTGTCTACAAATACTTCGTGATCCTTGTCTGCCAGCTCCTTCTGCGGATGCAGCGGGTTGCCGTGGCAGCTTAGCGCGCTGATGATCAAGCCGCGGGATTCGATTTGCTGCTTGAATTCCTGAAGGGCCGTTTCATTCTCCAGCAGCTCCTTGGGATTGCAATGGCTGTTCCCCGGATACCCTCCGGTACCGATCTCAACGGCCTTCAGTCCTTTGGAGACCACATAATCCAGTGCATCCTCCAGCTTGCGGCCGCCGAACAACACCATAAATACTCCAAGTTTCATTTGCAGATTCCACCTCTCTTAGGGTCGTATTGAAGCCTAGATTAAGCTCCGTAGTTATCGAAATTCTTAATAGTCTCATTACGCTCTGCCGCTTCAAAGATTGCCTCAATGAGCTTCAGTACACGAAGCACCTCGGCATTCTTGACAACCGGTTCCGCCGTGCCTTCGATAACAGCGGCCAGATTATCATAGAAGCTGGAGGTCATCTCTAATGCCGCAGGCAGATCTTCAAGGACGGTCGAGCCTTCTGAAGGCGGGGCCATCGTCTTAGTCAAGCCTACACCTGCGCGGATCGGCGTGGGTTCAATCTTTTCCGATTCGTGGTTGGGGGCTACAATTCTGCCTCTCAGCGACCAGTCTTCGATAATAGCGGTTCCCCCGGTGCCCTTCACATACCATCTTGGCATCGTGATGAAATTGGTTGTCCCTACCTCGACAATGGCTCTGATGCCGTTCTCGAACTGCAGCACCGCATCGAATCCGTCATCTACATTATTGCCGAGGACAAAGCTCAGACTGCTGCTGACACTGCTCACCTTGCTGTCAATCATGTACAACAGCTGATCCAGCAGATGCACGCCCCAGTCCAGCAGCATCCCGCCGCCTTGCTCCTTCACATGACGCCAGTCGCCGGGAATTCCGTTGGCACCGTGCACCCGGGATTCAATCTGAAAGAGTGATCCAATCGTCCCCTGCTCATACATCTCCCTGATTACGCGGAAATCCTCATCCCAGCGTCTGTTCTGGTGCACCATCAGCACCCGTCCGGCCGCCTCCGCAGCAGCCTGCATCTCGATGAATTCAGCCGAGGACATGGCAACCGGCTTCTCACAGACTACATGCTTGCCCATCTGAAAAGCCTGAAGGGCGATGTCCTTGTGCACATCATTCGGTGTAGCGATCAGAACAATGTCCACAGCCGGATCTGCCAGCAATTCTTCATAGCTGGAATACGCGGTGTAGCCTGCTTCCTCAGCCAAGGCGCGCCGCTCTGCCAGCAGATCGAAGGCACCGGTCACTACCACCCGGTCACTCTCTTTGATTAATTGGGTATGGTAGCTTCCCATTCCGCCGTAACCAACGATGGCTACAGTATGTTTGATTGAACTCATGGATTCCACTCCTGTTTGTCTAATAGTCGCGTGAACCGGAAGAGGCTCTTAGTTGTCAGAACTTCCGTCAAAATATACGGCGCGTCCGGTACGTGCTGATTCATACACTGCTTCAAGAATCTGGGTAACTACGAAGGCCTGCTCCGGCAGAACCACAGGGTCCTTGTCTTCTCTTACGGCTTCCAGCCACAGACGGGCTTCACGGTCTGCTTCATTCTCCGCAGCTCCGCTGTAGAAGGCGACACCGCCGGAGGACAGGTCCACCTTGGTCTCATACAGGCGGCCGGCACGTTCGCCGTTCAGACGCAGCCCGTCCTTCATATCCGCTCCGCCTTCCGTTCCCGCAAGCATCGTCTTGGCTTCGCCGAATTCAGATACGTTCAGCGCCCAGCTGGATTCAAGTACAATTGTAGCACCGTTCTCCATTGTAATGAAGCCGAAGGCGGAATCTTCTACCTTGAATTGCTCAGGGTCCCACGGACCGAAGGCATTCGCGGCATTCTTCTTCTGGCCCAGCTTATGGAAGGTAGAGCCTACAACCATACGCGGCTTGTAGTTATTCATCAGCCAGAGTGTCAGATCCAGCGCATGGGTACCGATATCGATCAGCGGTCCTCCGCCCTGCTTCTCTTCATCCAGGAACACGCCCCAGGTTGGAACAGCGCGGCGGCGAAGCGCAATAGCCTTACCGTAATAGATATCGCCGAGTTCTCCTTCTTCACACAGCCCCTTCAGATATTCGCTGTCTGCGCGGAAACGGTTCTGATAAGCAATGGACAATTTCTTTCCTGTACGCTTGGCGGCATCCAGCATTTCTTTAGCCTGTGCAGTGGTCTTGGCCATCGGCTTCTCACACAGTACATGATTGCCGGCTTCCAGTGCGGCAACCGTAATCTCGGAGTGGCTGTCATTCGGCGTGCAGACATGCACGATATCGAACCCGCCCGTTGCCAGCAGCTCACGGAAATCGGTAAATACAGCAGCGCCTTCCGAGCCGTAGGTCTTGGCAGCCTCCTGGGCACGTTCTTCCACGATATCACAGAATGCCACCATTTCGGCATCCTCCTGACGGGCAAGGCTTGGCATATGTTTGCCGTTTGCGATACCACCGCAACCGATAATAGCAATCTTGAGTTTGTTAGACATGAATACTTCCTCCTTGATTCTCGTATGTTTTGATCCAGTTCAAGCTGTCAGCGACACTACCAAGCGGCGAGCGGCTGCAGAAGTCTTGCTCCACCACTGCCCATTCCACACCAGCGCTAGCTGCTGCTTCAATGATCGCAGCCAGATCCACTTCACCTTCGCCGAGTACTACAGTCTCCGGTGAGCCGTCTTCTTTCTTCTTCAGATCCTTGAGGTGGATGATCGGCAGGCGTCCTGCATACTTACGGATATATTCTGCCGGATCATATCCGCCGTAATACACCCAGCATGTATCCATCTCCACTTGAAGCTGCTCAGCAGGCACCGCTTCGAACAGATAATCAAAGGCAGGCTGGCCGTCAACCTTCTCCGTGAATTCAAAATCATGATTATGATAAGACAGAACAGCACCGGCAGCCTTGCATTTCTCGCCGATGGTCCGCAGACCCGCGGCTACCTCCGGCCAGTTCCGTTGTTCTTCTGTCAGATAAGGCACGATCAGATTGCGGTTGCCGATCTCCAGATTGAAGGTGATCTCCTGCTCCGTATCATTCAGCATCGCATCGTACGGACGGTGTGCTCCGACAGCAACAAGTCCTGTCTCTTCAAGCAGCGCCTTCACCTGTTCAGCCGTACGGCCGAAATAGTGGAAGAACTCCACACCGCTGTAGCCCAGCTCGGCTACCTTACGTATAGTTCCCTCGAAATCCTGTTCCAGTTCTTCTCTTAGCGTGTACAGCTGCAATCCAACCTTAAGCATTGTTATTCCCACTCCTTATATGATCCGGAGTTATCCTGTTCTTGCTGCCGCCGCACTCCCGGTTACCTTCCCTGAAGCGCATCACCTGAACAAACGGGCTGTAAACATTGGAGAACGCA
Organism: Paenibacillus sp. FSL H8-0122; assembly: GCF_038005345.1. Taxonomy (NCBI): domain Bacteria; kingdom Bacillati; phylum Bacillota; class Bacilli; order Caryophanales; family Paenibacillaceae; genus Paenibacillus; species Paenibacillus sp. FSL H8-0122. The sequence continues at coordinate 3,317,220 of NZ_JBBOTB010000001.1, forward strand.
GCGTTCTCTTTGTTTCATCCACTGCTTCCAGAGTTTGTAAATGTAGCGATTAGCGCCGCAATACGGCCTTCTCCACATCATTTGTATGTTTTTTGCTTAGCTACATGGTAATATGAAAGCGTATATAATAAAATGAATAATATGATTAAAACATGAACAATCTGCTTATCATTTATTAGACTAGGAGGGACACATGACAACATCTGCCGCTTGCCACATTCTATCCGCCGGATTCTCCTTCCACCGCAAACCATTTCATATGTCACGCAGCGAGGGTGTACAGTATTATCTGCTGCGGCTCCAGACTGAAGGGCGCAGCCGCACCAGGGAGAACGGAGCCATTACAACCGTTGAGAGCGGCGATCTCATGCTGTTCGCACCGAATGACCCCTACTACTTGAGTATCGACAAGGAAGTCTATCCCGTCGGCAAGCCGAGGATCGAGAGCGGTGACTATCATATCTTTTGCAGCGGCCCATGGATTGAAGAATGGTGGAGACGCAAGCAGCGTCCGGCGGTACTCCGCCTGCCGATGAGCGATCATATTCTCGGCCTCTTCCGCCAGCTTGTGCTGGAGCAGCGCCGCTTATCGGACTCCTCACCGGATATCTCTGCTTGTTATCTGCAGATTCTATGTATGGAAATTGACCGGCTGATGATTGATCAGCCCGCGATCTCACCGAAGGCTTATCTGGCTTACCGGATGAAGCAGTACGTGGAAGAACATGCCTCTTACAGCTTCCGGCTGGAGGATGTGGCCGCACATGTGGATATCTCGGTCTCCCGTGCGGTTCATCTGTTCAAGGAAGCGTTCGGCACCACAATTGTCAAATATGTAAATGATGTACGGCTGGATATGGCCCGGGAAAAGATTACGTTCAGCCCCATGCCGCTGGAGCATGTCTCCGAGACCTGCGGATTTGCGAACTATACCTATTTCCACCGGATCTTCCGCAGCCGGTTCGGCATGTCGCCCAAGGAATACCGTATTCACAGCAGGGCACAGGTATAAGTATTACCCCGCTGCCCCCAGGCATGCAAAAGGAGCGCCATCATGGAAGATCCGCTCCTTGTGTTTGACCTTATTCAATTGCTCCCGTTTGCCGGGTGTAACTCGGACATGCTGGGAGATGGCCCCGTAATCCTGATTGAGTCTGCGGTTTCTTTCTGCACACCATGTGCCTGAGCGCTCTGCCTTAAGCAGCGCCTTCTGCGTTCTTGTCCGTGCCATAAGCGGCGACACTCCTTGTCATTCGTATATTCAGTACGGCTGCACTGTCCACTTCATTTTAACACACTATCCTGACCGCTGCCCGGTACTGTTCACTATATTCATTTGGTACTGTACTCCAGCCCTGGCTGTGCCCGGCTTGCAGTTGGACTACCTGGTACAGTATCCTTGAAGAGCAAGATACATACCTGTGGCATAACCAATAATCGCAAAGGAGGAACGGGATATGAAATATGATGTGCTGTATGACGGCGCCTTCGCCATGCTTAAGGTCCTGCTGGAGCCGGGCGAGAGCGTTAAGGCGGAGATGGGTGCGATGGTCGCCATGTCACCGAATGTGGAGCTGCGGGGCACCGTGGACGGCGGAATTATGCGCGGCCTGGGCCGCATGCTGAGCGGGGAGAAATTCTTCTTCCAGGAGCTGACCGCCACGCGCGGACAGAGTGAGGTGCTGCTCTCACCCGGTTCTATCGGGGATGTACAGGCCATTGAGCTGGACGGGTCGTACAAGCTGATCGTACAGAAGGACGGCTTCCTGGCGGGAACCCAAGGCATTCAGGTCAATACCAAAATGCAGAATCTGACCCGCGGTCTGTTCTCCGGCGAAGGATTCTTCATTCTGGAAATCAGCGGCAGGGGCACCGTTTTCCTCTCCTCCTTCGGAGCGATTCACGCCATTAACCTCGGACCGGGCGAAGAGATGATCATTGATAACGGACACCTTGTAGCTTGGCCGGACTATATGGATTACAAGGTGGAAAAAGCAGCCTCCGGCTGGCTGAACAGCTTAACCAGCGGCGAGGCCCTGGTCTGCCGGTTCCGCGGCGAAGGGGTGATCCTGGTTCAGACCCGCAATCCCGGCAGCTTCGGAACCTGGATCAAATCCTTCGTTCCAAACCGCTCCTAGCAGCGGCATTTCGCAGATTCCGTAACTTCTTAATATTTGCAAGAAGGCGCAGGCTGAACTTCAGCCCTGCGCCTTCTGTGCGTTGCAGATGTGCTTATGAGACGGCGCGGCAGTCCTTGTCGCCCTTGCAGCCGTTCTTTTGACAGCTATTATAGGTGCCTTTGAAATCGAGACGGTGATCGGTCACACTGAAGCCATATTCACGGGCTACCCGCGCCTCCAGCTCCACCAGCCAATCATCCTTGATCTCTTCCAGCTTACCGCATACATTGCAGATCAGGTGATGATGCATATGCACATGATCGTCGTCGCGCAGATCATAACGGGCGACGCCGTCGCCGAAATTCATTTTTTGCACAATATGAAGTTCACACAGCAGCTCCAAGGTACGGTAGACAGTCGCCAGCCCCAAATGCGGGTAACTGCGCTTGACCAGCATATATACCTCTTCCACGCTTAGATGATCCTTCTCATTATCCAGCAGCACTCTCACTATCGCTTCACGCTGTGGTGTAAGCTTATAATTATGAGCCGCAAACTGCTGACTGATATTTGACACTCGGTTCACCCGGGTTCCCACCTTTCCGGAAGCAGAACAATTCCCGCAGAATAATTAGTAATCGTTACGATATAAGCATAACAAACTTGCCCGTCAAAGAAAAGTCCTGACACCAGTATAACATCACTTGCCCGCAATAGCCCCCCTCTGCCGCTCCACGCATAGATAATATTTCTGCCGAAACCGGAGTTGCCCATTCCGAAGTGTGCGTAATCCCCATACTCTATATCAAGATCAAATGTAACCGATACATGCTTATACTTGGAAAGAATCTGTGCAAAGTGAGGATGATCCGGATGGCGAAAGTACAACCTAAGCAGACGCAGCGGCTGGTAACAGCCCGTGTACTGCGCAGCGTAGCTGCGGCCATGCTGCCGTTCTACCGGAAAATTGCCGGAAACCGCAGTTATGCCAGGCAATGGACAACCGCGGTTGTCACTGCCGACCTGGACCTGATGGGCAGCTTGCTCCACAGTATCCCCGCACTTGCCGACGCGGAGAATTACGGAACGAACGGAATCGGTTATTTTATCTCTTTTCCCTTTCCGCTGCCGATTGCCTTCTATACCAATGGAACGACGATTCCGCCGGGAACCGTTCAGTTCACCTTCAATACAGACGCCCACCGCTGCATAGCGCGTTCCATCATCCCGTTGTACCGCGAGCTTGCGGTTAACCGTAGCTTCGCGGAAGCCATGGCTGCCGCCATCCGGCGTAAGGACAACCGGGCGGTAAGGGCGATGGTCCGCAGTCTGGTAAGAACAACGTCACTGAAATCCGTAACGATTGAAGAAAGCGGAATTGCGCTGCTGTTCAAGACCCGCTTCAGCCGGTACCCCTACCGCAATCTGCTGTTTCAGGAAATGATGTAGCTTGCCTGTCCTGCAGATCGGGATTAATACGCTTGCAACCTTTTCTGATCTCATTACGTTAGAGGAGTTGATACAGGCCAAACGGCCCAACCCTATAATAGAGGTGGAATTCAGATGAGTATGAAAAAAAACACGATCGCAGCTATTACAGCAGTAACCCTCCTTTCCTTCTCTCTTGGCGGACAAATTTTTGCAGCCGGCAGCAGCTTCAAGGATATCAGCCAGGTGACAGGTAAGGATAAGATCAACTCTCTGAAGGAGCAGGGCCTGATCAAAGGAATCTCCGACACCCAATTTCTGCCGGCATCCACAGTAACTACAGCGCAAGGGATACAATTTATCTCCGGCGGTCTCCAGCTTAGCCTGGCGGCAATTGATTTCAATAAGGCTCCCCAGGCAAGTGCGCTGTTCTCCAAAGTAAAAGACAATGCCTGGTTCGCAGAAGCCTTCATCAATGCCCATTATAATGGTGTGAGTATCCCGGCCAATATCGATCCGGCCAAGCCGATTACCAAAGAGCTGTATACCAGTATGCTGGTTCAAGCCGTGGAAAAGGCCGGTAACCTGCCGATGATCAATCTCGTTCCGGCTGAGCTTGCAGATGCAGACGCGCTGGACCCTTCCTATCAGGGCAGCATTCAGCGGGCGCTGAAATACAAGATCACTGCCCTTGATGCCAGCGGCAAGTTCAATCCGAAGAGCACTATCACCCGTGCTGAAGCAGCTGTTATGCTGTACAACACGCTGGACTACTTGAAGTCCGTTAGCGATGGCGGCACACAGAAGTAAAGGAAAGTTAGGTTAGTTCATACCGTTCCCCCGCGTATGATAGATCAAAGGCTGTCCCGGAAGCCGTTACGGCTAGGGGCAGCCTTGTTTTTTTGACAGGAAATACGTAGGTATAAATTACCGCGACGCTTAGGAGCACGCTCCGCAAACGGAATGTTGTTCCAATCGCTCTTGTATCCAGATTTTTTTCATTCCCCTAATCGGTGAAAATCCGGATACAAAGGCGACCGCTCCGCTTCTCCACAATCATTCCGCCTGCTCCACTGTTTAAGAGGGGGAGTTACAAACACGGATTCAAGTGCACTTCTTCGTTTACGTTTGCCTACCACCTCATCTTCGCGTAAACACAATGTATGCTGTTTTTCACATACATTAGCTCATGAACTGTTGTACCAGCCATTTGCATTCGGTTTTACGCATGTAAACTATATCCACAATAACAGTAACTATAATTTGCTACAAAACAATAAAAAGACAGACCAGGACTCCCCTCCCGGTCTGCCTTAATATACTCCTTCCCGCAATCACTCTTCCCCGCTGAGCCGGTTCAGGAATTGCAAAGCGCGCGGGTTCTTCGTCTGCTCCAGTACCTCCCGGGGGGTTCCCTGCTCCAGGATGACTCCTTTGTCCATCAGGATGATTCGGTCGGCCACATCGGCCGCGAATTTCATCTCATGGGTGACGATAACCATCGTCATTCCTTCCCGGGCCAGCTGCTTGATGACCTTCAGCACCTCGCCGACCAGCTCAGGGTCAAGCGCCGAGGTCGGCTCATCGAACAGCAGCACCTCCGGCGAGGCCGCCATGGCGCGGGCTATCGCTACACGCTGCTGCTGGCCGCCGGACAGCTGATGCGGATACGCATCTGCCTTGTCTGCCAGACCCACCTTGTCCAGCAGGGCCAGCGCCTTGCTGCGCGCTTCCTCCTTGGAACGCTTTTGCACCGTGATCTGTCCCTCCATGACATTGCCGATCGCCGTCATATGCGGGAACAGATTATAAGACTGGAACACCATTCCTGTCTGCTGGCGCAGGGACAGTACGGTACGCTGTGGAATTTTGGCACCCGGGGTGAAATCCAGCTTAATCGTGTTCAGTGTAAGACTGCCCTTGTCGGGGGTCTCCAGCAGGTTGAAGCAGCGCAGCAGCGTGGTTTTGCCGGAGCCGGAAGGTCCGATAATGACCATGACCTGGCCGTGTTCAACGGCGAGATCCACACCTTTCAGCACCGCAAGCGGCCCGAAGGACTTATGTAAATCGCGTATTTCAATCATGCGTGTGCCTCCTTCACCTTAACTGGCCGAATACCGGTCCAGCCGCTTCTCCAAGTAATTCTGCAGCGCCGACAATACGGAGCAGAACAGCAGATAGAACAACGCCGCTTCGCAATACAGCAGCAGGGGTTCATAGGATGTCGCCACAATCTGCTGGGCTTTTCTGAAGATCTCTACATAAGTAATACTGGCCGCAAGCGAAGTATCCTTAACCAGGCTAATAAAAGAATTCGATAACGGCGGAACCGACACGCGGGCAGCTTGAGGCAATATCACCCGGCGCAGAGCCTGCTTCCGGCTCATCCCCACAGAGAACGCGGCTTCCCACTGGCCCTTGTGGATAGACAGGATGGCAGCCCGGACAATCTCGGAGGAGTAGGCCCCGACACTGAGCGTGAACCCGATGACAGCGGCGATGAACGGATCAAGCACAATCCCGGCGGCGGGCAGTCCATAGAAAATAATAAACAGCTGCACCAGCAGCGGCGTTCCCCGGATCACCCAGACATAAAATCTGGCGATCAGCCTCGGAAGTCTCCAGGAGGACAGCCGGGCAAGCGCAGTAATCACCGCCAGCAGCAGCCCCAGAATAAAGGATACCACCGCAAGCGGAAGGGTAAAAGCCACCCCGGCTTTGAACAGGGGCAGCAATGAATCGAGAAATATTTGTATTTGGCGGTCATCCATCATTTCGATACGTCAGTGCCGAAGTACTTCTCGGAGATCTTAAGGTAGGTTCCGTCGCTCTTCATAGCGGTCAGCGCTTCGTTCACAGCCTGCACCAGCTCGTCATTCCCTTTCAGGAAGACTGCGGCACTATGCGAGCCTTCGGCAATCTCATCCACCTTCTTGATCTTGATATCCGGCTTCTGCTTCTTCAGGTCGAGGAAGGACAATCCGTCATTCACGGTAGCATCGATCCGGCCGGAGGTCAGCAGATCAATCGCCTGGTTGAAGCCTTCGGTGGATACGATCTCGGCACCGTTGTCTGTGGCGATTTTGCCGAGGTTGCTGGTCAGGGACTGGCCGGCTTTTTTACCCTTGAGATCAGCGAACGTCTTAATATCCTGATTGTCCTCCGGCACGATCAGCACCGCCTTGGAAACAATATACGGATCGGAGAAATCATATTTCACTTTACGTTCATCAGTGATAGAGACTTCATTGAAGATCACATCGAAGCGCTTCGCATCCATCCCGGCAAAAATCCCGTCCCATTGCGTCTCAATGAACTCCGGCTTCACACCTAAACGCTTGGTCACTTCCTCAGCAATCTCAACATCGAAACCTGTCAGCTTGCCGTCCGCATCATGGAAGGTGAATGGTGCGTAGGTTCCTTCAGTTCCGATGCGCAGCTTGCCGCTGGCTTTGACGGCCTCCAGGCTGTTCTGCTCCCCGGAAGCTGTACCCTCTGTAGCCGCTGCTGTGGGTTCATTCCCGGTATTGCCGCCCGTTGCTGTCTTGTCCGTATTGTTGTTTCCGCAAGCCGCAGCCGTGACCATGGTCAGGAGCAGCATAATAGTCAGACTTAGTTTTTTCATTCGATGAATCCCCTCTCATATCTTCTCTTTAGATACCGTAATTACCGGCAAAAAGAATAGTAACACTGAGGCGTTACCTGCGTCAATGATTTTTTCCGATTATATCCATCGGATTTGTATAGTATTGATTTTCCATAGCTTAGCTTGCCCCAATTTCGGCTCCTGCATCAGCATATCCAGATAAGAAATCAACAAAAAAGCGACCCTCCTGCAAAAGGAGAACCGCTGCTCTATGGATATTACAAGCTCTGCTTCTATATGGGCATTACTATACGTGCATGATTTCCGGTGCCCCCTTGTCCTTAGAACGCTCAGTTCCGGAATGGCGGCCCCGTCGCAGCAGCAGTCCAAGGACCGCACCGCCAAGCGCGACAAACATCATAATGTGGAACGTATCCGCGAAGCCCTGCGACAACACGGTCTGCTTGGCCAGCAGGAGTGCTTCCTGTGAAGCGCCTGCGGTGCTTTTACCGGCAGCCGCCGCCGCTTCCTGCATCTCTATGCCGCGCGCCGTTGTTCTTGCCGTCAGAATCGTAACCAGAGTCGAGACGGCCAGCGAGGTAATCACCTGCTGCATCGAGTTCGTCAGCGAGGTTACCCGGTTCACCAGATGGCTTGGCGCCTTGTTGAGCAGATGCGTGTTCATCGGCATCATCATCAGTCCCATTCCGGCCCCGCACATGATCAGCGGAAGGATCAGGTCTCGGCTCTGCGTGGTGAGATCCACATGCGAATACTGGAATAACGCGCCGGAGACCAGACTGAGACCGCAGACCACGAGCCAGCGCACACCGATCCGGTCGAACAGTATCCCGGCAATCGGCATCATCAGCCCGGAAGCGATCGCTTGCGGCAGCAGCGTCAGGCCGGTATCAAATGCGCCGAAGCCGCGGGCCTGCTGCAGAAATTGCGGCAGCAGGAATAACGCGCCGTATAAGCCGAACTGGGCAATCCACTGCACGATGATTCCTGTCGTGAAATCTACGGATTTCAGAATCCGCAGCTCCAGCAGCGGTGTCTTGGAGCGCAGCTCGGCGATGACAAAAGCGATCAGTGCCACAGCGCCCAGCAGCAGCCCGATCAGCGTCTTATCAGAGGTCCAGCTCTGCGCGCCCTGGCTGACCCCGTAGGTTAGCGAAGCAAAGGCCAGCGGTCCAAGAACCATACCTAGCTTATCCATGCCGGGCACGCTGTTCTTCGCCGCACTCGGCAGCTTGCGCAGTCCGATCAGCACAGCGATGATGCCAATCGGAATATTAATAAGGAAGATCCAGCGCCAGGAATGGTATTCAACCAGCCAGCCCGACAATACCGGACCAATAGCCGGAGCGAACAGAACGGGAATGCCCATAATGCCCATGACTACGCCGACCTTACTTTTGGGAGCCAGTCTGTATACATAGGCCATTCCGACAGGGAGCACACAGCCGCCACCCAGTCCCTGAATAACCCGGAAAACAATCAGCCACTCGGCGCTGCTTGGTGTAGCGCACAGAATCGAGCCTATCGTGAACACAACTACCGCCGTCAGGAAGACCGTCTTGGCCCCGAACCGGTCAGACAGCCAGCCGGACAGCGGAATAACGGAAGCCTGGGCCAGCATATATCCGGTAACTACCCACTGCAGCGTATGCAGATCCGTCTTGAAATCCACCACCAGCCTGGACAAGGCTACGTTCATCGCCGTACTGTCCAGCACAACCATAAATACTCCTGCAATAATAGCCAGCAGCGGAACCAGAATGCCGGACAGCCGGAAATCGGCTTCCTGCTTCAAGGTCTGATCCATGTCTCTTCTCCTCCTGAGCTGTCCGCGTTCTAGATTGACCTGCGGGCAGATTGTTCTATATAATGAGTGAACGGACAACTGTCCGTAAGCGCAATTCATAGTCTACGGACAATTGTCCGTTGTGTCAATTCTTTTCTGAAAGGGGTTCTCATGAAAAAGCCAGACACCGATGCTGCACAGCTCCCGCGCTCAGCTCCGCAAGCCATAGAATCCGCCCCGCCCGAGTCCGCCGATCCTTATGTACAGCGGATTCTTGAAGCTGCCCGCCAGTTGTTCACCGAGAGCGGTCTTGAGGCGGTCAGCATGTACAGCATTGCCAAGCGGGCAGGCATAGGACAAGGCTCCCTGTACCGCCGTTTCACGGACAAGGGTGAGATTTGTTCTGCACTGCTGAAGGGCAGCGCAGATCAATTCCTGTCCGGACTGGAGCAGCAGGTCGCAGCTAGTGCCGGTGAAGCTCCGGCTCTCGCTCAGCTGCAGAGCAGCATTGAGCAGATTGCCGATTTCATTGAGCAGTATGCCGAGCTGCTGAATATGATCAAAGCCGAGTTCACCGGCAAGAAGCAGCTGACCCAGTTTGAGCATCCTTTTTTTCAGCGGCTGGGGGTGATGATGACAGAGCTGCTTCAACGCGCTGCGGCGGGCGGTGAGCTGATTGACATTGATCCGGCCTTTGCGGCCACAGCCTTAATCTCTGTCCTCAGCCCCGATCTGTACCTGTATGAGCAGAAGCGGCACCATTCCTCCAAGCTGGACATCTCCCGGGGCATCGTCACCTTGTTTGTGACCGGTCTGGCGAAGCGCTGACCGCCTGATCTTTACAAGACAGGAATTTGTGGTATATTAAGTAGCAATTACGAATTCAATAGCAACATTATTCACTAGGGGAGTCGGCCGACTGAGACGGAGCTTAAGCTCCGGACCCTTTGAACCTGATCTGGATCATACCAGCGGAGGGAAGTGGAGCAGAATGTATCAGTGGTTCCCGTCACAGGGCCGCAGCTGACTGTACCTTCCGCCCCATTCATTCCTCCGGGAATGAATGGGGCTTTTTTGTGCTCACCGCAGTATCTATATCAATCCGGGGAGGCTTCGTACATAGTCTTATGATCAACATTAGCAATCTATCCTATGCTTTCGGGACGGGCTCGTCCCGTACCCCAGTCTTCTCAGGGCTATCCATGAATGTGCAGCGCGGCGAATTCATTTCTGTCGTAGGCGGAAGCGGATGCGGCAAAAGCACCTTGTTCAAAATCATCGCCGGCCTGCTGGAGCCGGACAAAGGCAGGATTACGCTGAACGGAGCCGAGTCCGCTGCAGCAGCGAAGAGGCTGGGCAGTGTGGCCTACATGCCGCAGCAGGATCTCCTCCTGCCTTGGCGCACCGTGCTGGACAATTGTCTGCTGCCTTGGGAACTCAAGCGCAGCCGTCCCAAAGCGGCCGCCGTAGCCGAGATCCGTACCCTGCTGCAACGCTTCGGCCTTGAGGGAACCGAAGGGGCTTATCCCCAGGAGCTGTCCGGCGGGATGCGCCAGCGCGTGGCGGTCCTCCGCACCGTGGCGGCGGGGAATGATCTGCTGCTGCTCGATGAGCCGTTCGGGGCGCTTGATGCCATTACCAAGCGTTCATTGCAGCGCTGGCTGTTGGAGTTATGGGCAGAGCTGGACAAGACGGTGCTGTTCATCACCCATGATCTGGAGGAGGCTCTGCTGCTCAGTGACAGAATCTATCTAATGACGGGCAGTGGCGGCAGCGGGATGCAGGAATTCCCAGCCGGTCTCCCCCGCCCGCGTCATCACAGTCTGAACTATGAGCCGCAGTTCGCCGCCCTGCGCCAGGAATTGGAGCTGAAGCTATATGAGAACCGCCGCTCCTAGAAGATTGCTCCAGCATTACGGTCCGGCTGCCCTGCTCGCCCTGCTGACGCTTGCAGTCTGGGAGACTGTAGCCCGGCTGGGCCTGGTTCCTCCCTTCATCCTTCCGGCTCCGTCTGCGGTGTGGATGGCATTGATGGAAGAGCGCCATCTATTGTTCGGGGTACATCTGCCCGCCACACTGCTTGAAGTGCTCACAGGCTTCGCACTATCCGTGGTCTGCGGCAGCCTGCTGGGAATCGCCATGCATCTGTTCCGTCCGCTGGCCAAGGCGCTGTACCCGCTGCTGATTATCAGCCAGACGGTTCCGCTGATCGCCCTCTCTCCCCTGTTCATCATGTGGTTCGGCTACACCCTGTGGAGCAAGGTCGCCGTTGTCTTCCTGACCGCCTTCTTCCCGGTGGTCATCGGCACCTATGACGGGTTGTCCAAGAACACGGACGCTTACCGGGAGCTGCTGCTGACATATGGCGCGAACCGCTGGCAGATTCTCGGGAAGGTGGGCGTTCCGCTGGCTTTACCCTCTTTTTTCTCCGGACTGAAGCTGTCGGCTGTGTACTGTGTGATCGGTGCAACCATCGGTGAATGGCTTGGGGGCAGCCAGGGGCTGGGCTATTTCAGCCGCAGAATGGCCGGGAATCTGCAGAGCGCCAAGATGTTCGCCGCTGTTGTCTTATTATCCCTGCTCGGTATCCTGCTGTTTCTGGCAGTCGCCGCGCTGGAGAAGATTATTCTGAAGAAAAGAGGACGTTATTCATGACTACTATCCGCTATACCCGTTATCTGCACCATGCGATTTCAAGGCCAGCCATGCTGCTGTCTGCTCTGCTGCTCTGTATGCTGCCTGTCCTGGCAGGCTGCGCCAATACGAACAGTCCGGCGGCCTCTGGCCCCCCAGCTGCTGCACCCTCTACCTCTGAGGCCAGGGCTAAAGGCGGGGCCCATAAGCTGACGATTATGCTCGACTGGTATCCCAATGCTGTTCACTCTTTTTTGTATGCGGCAGAGGCTGAAGGCTATTTCGCTGAGGAAGGTCTGGAGGTTGAGATTCAGATGCCGGCCGATACCAATGATGCGCTGAAGCTTGTTGCTGCGGGGAAGGTGGATCTGGCACTCAGTTATCAGCCCCAGGTGCTGATGGCACGGGGTGAGCAGATTCCAGTCAAGTCGATTGCCGCGCTGGTGCGTCATCCGCTGAATCATCTCATGGTAGCCGCAGACAGCGGCATTACCCGCCCCGGAGAGCTGTCCGGCAAGCAAGCCGGATATTCCTCCGTCCCGTTGTATGAAGCCATGCTGAACACGATGGTCAAAAGCGACGGCGGGGACCCTTCCTCCCTCAAGCTGGTGGATGTCGGCTATGAGCTGATCCCTGCTCTCTCCACCGGACGGGTGGATGGCATTATGGGCGGGTTCATCAACCATGAGCAGCTGATTCTGGAGCAGGAAGGCCATCCGGTCCGCTCCTTCAATCCCGTGGATTACGGGGTCCCGGATTATTATGAGCTGGTGCTGGTCGCCAGTGAGCAGGGACTGCAGGATTCACAGGGCTTTTATCAGAAATTCGTGGATGCCATCAGAAAAGGCCAGCAGTATACTGCCGGTCACCCGGATGAAGCGCTGAAGCTGCTGCTTGCCCATCAGGAGGATACCGCACCGCTGGATGAAGCCATTGAACAGCGCAGTCTGGAGATCCTGCTGCCGCTGATGGATGCCGGTTCCCAGCCCTTCGGCTATCAGGACAGTGCTTCATGGGAGAAGGTGAACCAGTGGCTGAGCGAGAACGGTCTGCTGGATGCAGAAGTGGATGTTAAGAATGCTTTTATTAATTTTTAAAATATACCTACAGGAGGAATTCATATGTCTTATCTGTCCAAAGTACGCCAAGCGAACCCGCTGGTGCATAATATCACGAATATCGTAGTCGCTAACTTCACAGCGAACGGGCTGCTGGCTCTGGGAGCCTCGCCGTTCATGGCCGATGCCATCGAAGAAGTAGCAGATGTCGCCGCCATGTCCGGGGCAGTGGTGCTGAACATTGGCACGTTGAATGAATCCGCCATCGCTTCCATGATCGAGGCAGGGAAGGCTGCGAACCGCCACCAGGTGCCGCTCGTGCTTGATCCCGTTGGAGCTGGAGCTACCGCCTACCGCACGGACGTTACGGCGGGGCTGCTCCGTGAGCTTCAGCTTACTGCCCTGCGCGGCAATGTGGCCGAGGTTGCCAATGTGGCCGGGGAGAGCTGGGCCAGCAAAGGCGTGGATGCCGGAGCAGGCGAAGGCGATGTAGTCGCTCTGGCCAATAAGGCGGCGCAGAAGCTGAACTGTGTCGTGATTATCACCGGCAAGGAAGACATCATCACAGACGGCAAGCGCACTTATATCGCCAGCAACGGGCACTCCATCCTGACCCGGGTGACCGGAACCGGCTGCCTGCTCAGTGCTGTGGTGGGTGCATTTCTTGCCGTAAGCGGCGGGGAGGTACTTGAGGCTGCTGCCGAGGCTCTTTCCTTCTATGGCGTGGCAGCAGAGCTTGCCGCTGAAGCGGCTGAAGCCCAAGGTCCCGGCAGCTTCCAGACCTTGTTCCTGAATCAATTGTCGCTGGTGACCCCGGAGCAATACAGCAGCCGCTCACGGCTGCAGCTGCTCGCCGAAGCCTAGACCCTACAGCCAAAGGAGAGAACAAGATGACTATCATACGCAAAGCGTTGACCATTGCCGGCTCCGACAGCGGCGGCGGGGCCGGGATTCAGGCGGATTTGAAGACGTTTCAGGAGCTGGGAGTGTACGGCATGTCTGCACTTACTGCACTCACCGCCCAGAATACACTGGGTGTCCAGGGTGTCTTTCCGATGGAGCCGGAGACCGTTGCCGCCCAGCTGGATTCGATTGGCAGCGATTTGGAGCCGGATGCCATTAAGACAGGAATGCTGTTCAGCAGTGACATCATCCGCGTAGTTGCCGGTAAAGTGCAGCAGTACGGCTGGCAGCACAAGCTGGTGATCGATCCGGTCATGGTCGCCAAGGGCGGCTCACAGCTGCTGCTCCAGGAGGCAATACAGGCGCTGATTACAAGCCTGCTTCCTCTCTCGCTTGCCATCACCCCCAATCTCCCTGAAGCAGAGATGCTGACAGGCATGAAGATTCAGGGCCGGGAAGACCGGGAACAGGCGGCAAGACTGCTGCATCAGATGGGACCCGAGTACATTATCTTGAAAGGCGGACATGACTCCTCAGGAGATGAGGCCGTGGATCTGCTCTATGACGGACGGGAATTCCAGTATATGTCCAGCCCGCGCATAGCGACGAAGCATACTCACGGGACTGGCTGCACCTTCTCGGCTGCGGTTACGGCAGGTCTTGCGCTGGGCCATTCCATGCCTGAAGCCGTCCTTACCGCCAAGGCCTTCATTCAAGCGGCGATTGAGGATAGTCTGAACATTGGGGCCGGGCAGGGGCCGACGAATCATTTTGCTTATGGGAACCGGATGAGAACTAGGGGGATACTGCTATGACACGGATACACAACGAGGATATGCGCAGATTGCTGAAGCTGTACTTCATTATGGGCAGTGTGAACTGCCGCCAATCACCGGAGGACACTTTAGCCGCTGCTGCCGCTGGGGGCATCACTCTGTTCCAGTTCCGGGAAAAAGGTTCCGCTGCGCTCAAAGGCGCCGCACTGCTCCGTCTAGGGCAACAGCTCCGGCAGATATGCCGGGCCTATAGCATCCCGTTCATCGTAAATGATGATCTGGAGCTTGCCGTTGCGCTGGATGCCGACGGCATTCATGTCGGCCAGGATGACCTGCCTGCCCGGCTGATCCGGGAGCAGCTCGGTGAGCATAAGATTATCGGGGTCTCCGCTCATAATCTGACGGAAGCCCGGCAGGCTATCGCGGACGGCGCCGATTATCTCGGAGTCGGTCCTGTCTATCCTACTACGTCCAAGGATGATGCCCAGGCCGTCCGGGGAACTACTGTCATTGAAGAGCTCAGACGAAGCGGTCTGAGCATTCCTGTGGTGGGCATCGGCGGCATCTCCCTGGAGAATGCCCCGCCGGTCATCCGGGCGGGTGCGGATGGTCTCTCCATCATCTCGGCCATTGCCGGAGCTGAGGATATACGCGAGTCTACGCGGAGATTCTCTCAGCTCGTCACTGCTCCTTCTTCATAATTTCAAACCAGGCACGTGCGGGTGGAACGGTGTTGGTGGAACGGTGTTGGTGGAACAATGCGGGTGCCTCATGCCACGCATAGGAGTACCTCACTTTTCCATCCGTCTGCTTTGTGGCGACATATAGCATTAACCAGGGCGCACACCCATTATGTTCGGTTTTCCGATTAGATTTCGCCTACGCGGCGCATCCAGTCCAATTATGATCGGTTTTCCGATTAGATTTCGCCTACGCGGCGCATCCAGTCCAATTATGATCGGTTTTCCGATTACATTCGGCCTACGCGGCGCGCCCAATCCAATTATGATCGGTTTTCCGATTACATTCGGCCTACGCGGCGCTCCCAATCCAATTATGATCGGTTTTCCGATTACATTCTGCCTACGCGGCGCATCCAGTTCAATTATGTTCGGTTTTTCGATTACATTCGGCCTACGCTACCCCCTCTGTCCCCGCGTAATCTGCCCATAACAATAGTAGAATAGAATTGTCCGTCGGCCAGCCGCTTATCTCGGCGCAGGACACCCTCGACCTCGAAGCCAAGGCTCTCATAGAGCCGGATCGCCTTGTCATTCCTCTCCAGAACCTTCAAGCTCAGCTTCTCCAGACTGATGGTATCCGCCCAGCCGATAGACTGCTCCAGCAGGCTCCGGCCGATTCCGTATCCCCAGAACTCCTGCAGCACCCCGACTCCGAACTCGGCCTGATGAGCCAGCCTCCGCAGCGGACTTCCTTCACATCTGGCGAAGCCCGCCAGCCTGTCCTGAACCTCGGCAACCAGGAACAGGTTCGTGCCGCTGGCCGTATCCGCCGCTATAAGCGACCGGAAGCCCTCCGGGCCGATGAATGCTTCCCCCTGAACCCGGTCTAAATTCTCCGTCTCCCCGTCGATCTTCAGCCTCAGTTCGGACAACTGCAGGGCATCTTGCGGTGAGGCGGATCTCACCGTGTAGCGGAGCCCTTTATTTTCATATCCCTGTGCAACAATAATCATTCTGCTTCCTCTCCTCCCGAACCTAAGTCTAATGCTGCAACCTTGTTCTCCGGTTCATTCCGGCTTATCCAGTTTAGCATTTACATCCGTAAAATCCAGGCGTATAATGCCCATGTCAGATCCTGCACCGGATTATTTTTACATATATTGCATCCTAAAAATTCAAGCAAAGCTGGTGACCCCATTGTCAAGAGGCTTCAGAGCCATGGGACCCGGAGGAGGCTTCGGGCCTGGCAAATTAAAGTTCGATGAGGAGGAGGCGAAGCCGGATATATCCAAAGCGCTGCTATTACGCATCGTCAAATATTTCGCTCCGTACTGGAAGCAGACGCTGCTGGTGATGACCGTACTGTGCATCTCCGCAGTGCTGGGGCTGCTCCCTCCCATCCTGATTCAGCAGATCATTGACCGGGCGCTCCCGGACAAGAATCTGCAGCTGCTCTTCCTGCTGGTTGCCGCCTCGCTGGCTACAACGGTTGTGTCAGGACTGCTCGGCGTACTGCAGAATTATTTGAACTCTTTTATCTCCCAGAATATTGTCCATGATATGAAAAACCAGATGTACCGCCATCTGCAGAGCATGCCGCTGCAGTTCTACTCAGGCGTCAAGCAAGGCGAGGTCATCACCCGGATGACCAGTGACATTGCCGGAATTCAGGGCGTCTTCAACAGCACCATCGTCAATTGTGCCAGTAATCTGTTCATTCTGATCTCCACGGCGGTAACCCTGTTCATCATGAACTGGAAGCTTGCGCTGCTAGGCATCCTGGTCATTCCCTTATTCATCGTGCCGACCCGCAAAATGGGCAATGTCCGCTGGAAGCTGGCCAAAGAGACGCAGGAGAAGATCTCGGAGCAGAATCAGATCATTGAAGAGACGCTCAGCCTCAGCGGGTACATGCTTATGAAGCTGTTCACCAGAGAGGATACCGCGCTGGCTAGGTTCCAGACCGTAAACGCCCAGGCGACACGGCTGCAAATCCGCGAATCGATGGCCGGCCGCTGGTTCATGCTGGTCCTTACCACCTTCACCAGTATCGGGCCGATGCTGATTTATCTGTACGGGGGTTATTTATTCATTCAGGGAGAGCTGAGCATTGGAGCAATTATCACCTTCGTGGCACTGCTGAGCAGATTGTATCTTCCGCTTATGCAGATGACCAATCTCTATGTGGATGTGAACCGTTCGGTGGCGCTGTTTGAACGGATTTTTGACTATTTTGATATGGACCCGCTGATTGTAGATGCTAAGCTGGCTCTTCCAAGCCGGGTTGAGGGACAAGACATCGTCTTCGAGCAGGTGAATTTTGCCTACGCCCCGGACAAGCCCGCTCTGAGCGGGATCTCCTTCACGGCAGCCGCCGGATCACTGACTGCCCTGGTCGGACCCAGCGGAGCAGGCAAAACCACCATTACCAACCTGATTCCCCGGCTCTATGAGCTGGATTCAGGCGTGATCCGTATCGGCGGTAAGGACATCCGCGAGTTCACGCTGCATTCGCTTCGCTCACAGATTGGCCTAGTCACCCAGGACACGTACCTATTCAACGGGACGATCCGTGAGAATCTGCTATATGCCAACGCTGAAGCCACGGAAGCCGAGCTGACGGCCGCCTGCGAAGCTGCTTTTATTCATGATTTCATTCTGAAGCTGCCTGGGGGCTACAACACGGTTGTCGGCAACCGGGGAATCAAGCTGTCCGGCGGTGAAAAGCAGCGGATGTCCATCGCGCGCGTGCTGCTCAAGAATCCGCCCATCATCATTATGGACGAGGCCACCTCGTCGCTGGACACGGTATCGGAATATTACATCCAGCAAGCCATGCATGAATTGCTGCGGGGCAAGACCAGCATGGTCATCGCCCACCGCCTCTCTACCATCATGGCAGCCGACAATATTCTGGTTGTTCAGGACGGCAGGATTGTGGAGTCGGGGCAGCACGCTTCCCTGCTGGCAGAGAATGGGGTATACCGGGATTTGTACAACAAGCAGTTTCAGCGGGAAGATTCATAAGCCAACAGGTTCAGTCACACGCAAGTGGAAACGGCTTTGCCGTCCTTTTAAAGGACGGTACCGTTTCGGCGAGAAATAGAAGGATAAATTATCGTGTGAAACATATAAATTCTTATATTTTGAAAAAGAGATTCCCGGAGCAGCATCACCTGCCCCAGGAATCTCTCTCCTCTTCTTGTCCGCGATCAGTGCGGCTTACCTCGTAGTACGCAGCGGCTTCAGCTTGTCCATCCAGCCGCTGATTTGTTCTGCCGTCTCCGTGTTGCGCAGCAGCCGTTGATATTCGTCCACATAGCCGCCGTCACCGGCAAGCTGTCCGGCCCACTCATGGAACTCTTCGAACCGTGTCAGTGCGATACTACGCTTCCCGAGAATCAAGTAGGCGTTCAGCAGCTGCTCTAATGTCTGCTCGGACGGATTGTTTTTATACTCCTGCTCACTGAGCTGAAGCTGATCGTCCGCATATCGCTTGGTAAGCAGCTTATCCGGCACATAATTGGTCCCTTCCAGCTGGTAGATGCCCGTCAGCGCCGGACCCAGGGGGGATTGGCCCGGATAAGGACTGGCCAGCAGATCCTCGCTCCCGTCCTGATCCACATCCTCATAATTCACGCTGAACAGATCGTTAACGGTTACCTGCATCGTTCCGTCAATCTCCTCTACCACAATAGACGCGTACGACGGACGGTTATCCATCAGACTGAACAAGAAGGTATTCCGGTTGTTCTGTACCACCGCTTCAGCCCAGAGCTGCTCCTCCTCATTCCAAATGTCGCCGCCTTCCAGGATAAGTCCGGCCTTCTTGCTGTCAAAGACCATTTTGCCCTCCTTAACGATGGCGAACTGTGTATAGCTGAACTCTCCCTTATTCCAGTAATACACCTGAAAAATCTGCCCGTTCAACTGAACCGCATCCATATGTACGAATCCCGAATACTCATCTGCAATCTCAGGGGACACTTCCGCGAGCGCAGCGGCAGCCGCGTCTTCCTCCTGATGCCCTCCAGGTGCTGTTGAGAGATCCGCTGCCGGGGAAGCGGCTGGCGCTGCAGACGGAGCTGCTGATCCGCCATCCCCTGTTCTTGAGCAACCTGCTATGATCGCTAAGGCTATCAATAAGCTTATAATCCGCATGTAATCCTCCTAAATGTCGTGTCGTGGTAGCATAACTACCTGTATACCCGTCCGGGAGCCCGCTTCGGAAGCCTGCATTGGTATGTGAGCTGCGGCTAACCTTCCAGTCTGGCATGAAGCTCTGCGAGCTCTTCCTCCGTCAGCCGTCTCCACTGCCCTTGCGGAAGACCGCTGAGCGTGATATGCATAATCCGTATCCGCTCCAGGCGGAGCACACGGTAGCCCAGCGCCTTGCACATCCGGCGGATCTGCAGATTCAGCCCTTGGGTCAGAATAATCATGAACTCCTGATCCGAGATCTGCCGGGTGAGGCATGGCTTGGTCCGGGTCTCCAGAATATCTACACCCGCTGACATCTCCGCCAAAAAGTCTTCCGTGACCGGCTTATCCACGCTCACCCTGTACTCCTTCTCATGACTATGCTCGCAGCGCATCATCCGGTTGACAATCGACCCGTCATTGGTCAGCAGAATCAGCCCTTCCGAGTGCTTGTCCAACCTGCCGACGGCAAAAATCCGGGATGGATAGTTGATATAATCTACGATATTCCCTTCCACATGCCGGGCGGCTGTACAGGTAATGCCTACCGGCTTGTTCAGCGCCAGATAGACCCGCTCCTCCCGGTCTGGAGTCACAGTAATTCCGTCTACAGCTACCGTATCTCCAGGCTCCACGCTTGCTCCAGGCGTACAGACCTTCCCGTTAATCGTGATCCTTCCGGCGGCAAGCAGCCGGTTCGTCTCTCTGCGCGGATAGACACCGGTCTCACTGATATATTTGTTAATTCTCATGAAGTACCCGCTTTCAGGTCCTACATATGAAAGAACACCTGATTCACATACCCATCAGATGTTGCCTCCAACCTATAACCCTTATATTTGGTAATTATCAATGGGCAGATGTCCGCTTATTTAGCGCCTCCGGTTTTGTTGCTGCCGCTGCTGCTCTTAGCCGGTTTGGCTCCTTTGGCACCTGGGCTTCCGGGAGGGCCGCTTCGGGCCGGCTTCACGGGTTTTGCTGTCTTATTCCAGCGGGTCCAGCCCTTGCTGCCTGTTCCTCTGCCTGTGCCGCCGCCTTTACTTTTTGCCACAATATCACTCCGTCAATATTCAGTTTTCGTCGTACATTACTCTATCTTACCATTATTTCGGGCAGATTGTCAGGTCCAACTGCAAACAGCCTGCGCGGAGAGCCTCCGGCAGGCTGCATAACGGGTATCCATCCAAGTACATAGAATTGCTTATTTGGGCTGAATATATCCTTCGGCCTTAAGCAATTCGGCGATCAGTACTGCACCGCCGGCAGCGCCTCTCACCGTATTGTGGGACAGGCTGACGAATTTGTAATCGTACAGTGAATCCTCGCGCAGGCGTCCTGCAGAGATGCCCATACCGTTCTCAATGTCGCGGTCCAGACGGGTCTGCGGACGGTTCTCTTCCTCAAAATACGTGATGAACTGCTTAGGTGCACTCGGCAGACCGAGCTGCTGCGGACGCCCCTGGAAGCTGTTCCAGCGTTCCAGAATCTCCTCGCGGGAAGGCTTTTGCTCAAAGGAGGCAAAGACAGCCGCCATATGGCCGTCAGCAACAGGTACACGGATACACTGTGTGGTGATTACCGGTTGCTCGCTTGGTACGATCCCTTCACTGGTTACCTTACCCCAGATCCGCAGCGGCTCCTGCTCGCTCTTCTCTTCTTCCCCGCCGATGAAAGGAATCACGTTATCCACCATATCCGGCCAGTCCGCGAAGGTCTTGCCTGCACCTGAAATCGCCTGATAAGTGGTTACAACCACCTTAGAAGGCTTGAACTCATGAAGTGCATTCAGAGTAGGCATATAGCTCTGAATGGAACAGTTCGGTTTCACGGCGATGAAGCCGGTCTCTGTCCCCAGACGTTTGCGCTGCTGGGCGATAACCTCCAGATGCTCCGGATTGATCTCGGGAATCACCATCGGAACATCAGGTGTCCAGCGGTGTGCCGAGTTGTTGGAGATCACCGGAGTTCCGGTACGCGCATAAGCTTCTTCCAGCGCCTTGATCTCTTCTTTCTTCATATCTACAGCGCAGAAGATCAGATCCACATCCGCAGCCACTTCCTCCACCTTGGAGGCGTCTTGAACCATAATGCCTTTGACTGCTTCGGGCATAGGGGTGGAGAGCTTCCATCTGCCTTGAACAGACTCCTCATAGGACTTGCCGGCTGAATTCGCGCTCGCCGCAATCGCCGTTACCTGAAACCATGGATGATTCTCCAAAAGTGCAATGAAACGCTGGCCGACCATACCGGTACCGCCAACAATACCCGCTCTGAGCTTCCTCGACATAAGAAATTCATTTCCTTTCAAGCAGCGCCTAGCGAAAGGCGCTTTTTAATAACCGATTATAAATGATAGCGGCATGTTACACAATATGTGATTATAAAGTAAGTGTTTCCTCTTCTTCTAAAATTACCGCGTCATCCCCAGCCGCTTCGCCAATTCACCCAGCTCCTGGCCCTTCAGTGCCCCTTCCACCAGGACAGGCAGCAGTGCCGGAGTACAGGCGAAGCAAGGGGTTCCGTCACGGGCGAGCTGAGCGGCAAGCCGTTCATCATAGGAAGGCTTACCCTCATCGGAGAGGGCCAGCAGCGTCATCGTCCGCACCCCGGATTCCCGCAGCTCGCGCATCCGCCGGACCAGACCGGCCTGATTGCCGTTCTCGTACAGATCCGATACGATAATGAACAGCGTCTTCTTCGGCTCCTCAATGAACTGCTCGCAATACTTCACCGACTTATGAATATCCGTGCCGCCCCCGAGCTGGATGCCGAAGAGCATGTCAACAGGATCATTCGCACATTGCTCCGTCAAGTCTACCACCTCGGTGTCAAAAGCAACGACACGCGTGTTCAGCGCCGGGATACTGGCGAAGATCGAGCCGATCACCGACGCCCAGATCACAGAGCTGGCCATCGAGCCGCTCTGGTCAATATCCACAATGACCGTCCATTCCTTGCTGCGGCGGGCCCGGTCGAAATAGAAGAAGCGCTCGGGGATAATCATCCGCCGCTCCGCATCATAGTGCTTCAGATTGCGCTCGATCGTCCGCTTCCAGTCCAGTCCGCTGAGTGAAGGCAACGGAGAATGCTGCCGCTTGTTAAGTGCTCCGGTAACGGCACGGCGGATATCGGTCTCCAGCAGCTTGACCAGCTCATCCACAAGCGCCTGGACCAGCATCCTTGCGGTTTCTTTGGTTTTCTCCGGGATTTTGCCCTTGAGTGCCAGCAGCGTACCCACCAGCTGGATATCCGGCTTCACTGCCGCCAGCAGCTCCGGCTCGAAGAGCAGCTGCTTCCAGCCCTTGCGCTCCATCGCATCGGTCTGAATGACCGAGACCACATCCTCCGGGAAGAAATTACGCACATCTCCGAGCCACTTGGACAGGTTAACCGCAGCATGTCCCGAGCCTGCACCTCTGCCCTTCGATCCGGCACTCCCGCCTGCCTGACCTGCGCCTGTCTCATTATAGATAGCCGCCAGTGCCGCATCCATAATCAGCTCTTCCTCACTTAGCGTCCGGCCGCTGCCTTGGCCGTAGCCGGGCAAGGCCTCTTCAGCTTCCTGCCCCAGAATCAGCCGCCAGCGTGTAAGGGCACCGTTCTGGTTATCCTCCTTCAGCTCTTCCTTCAACTCTTCTTCACCCATCTACAGATCCCCGAAGTCAAAATCATTCAGATCATCCAGCATTTTGGCTTCCTCCTCCTTCAGTTCTCCTGTCAGAATCTCGGCGGCCTGCTCTGTGTTCACGCCCCACAGCTCACCCAGCAGCTCAGCGATCATCGTCTTCTCACGCGGGGAGAAGGTACTGAACGCCCGGCGCAGGAAGACCAGCGCACGCTTGAATTCCTCATCCTCCAAGGCGTTGATATAGTCATTTAGCTGCTCCCACAGGCTCATTCGCGACAGCAGACCATAGCGGTTACGCATGGACAACCCTTCGAACCAGCCTGCCCCGAGGTCCGCCGGTATCCCCGGAGACAAGCGGCGCGACACCTCCGCCGCTACCTCCCCGGCAGGGATGGCTCCGCGCTCCATCAGGATCGCGCAGGCGAAGCCAGACAGCCGCGGATTGCGGTCATCCCGCTGTGCCAGCTGCAGCAGCTCCTGCAGCCACAGCGCTGTATCCGCAATCTCGCTATGCTCCTGCGAGATGTTGTTCAGGTCATTCATTGCACTTATCATCAGCGCCGCCGCTTCATCATTGCAGCCGCTGGCATCCAGCAGGAACAGGCAGCCCCGGCGGAACAGCTCCTCCAGCAGCGGTACGAACGGGGCCGTATCCACCTTGCGGATGTCGCCATAACCAATGATTTTGGCCAGCTCTCTGGCCGCTGTGGCAATCGAGACAACATCGCGGCTATCCACAGCAAGGCGCTGCAGCACGCGGCTGCTCTCCTCCATCTGCGTGGTCATGGCACACTCGCAGGCGGTGACAATCAGCGCAGAGGCCTCAGCGATAGAGCTGCATTCCAGCAGCTTCTCGCGCAGCACGTAGGCTGCCGCCACCTCAATAGTCTCGCCCAGCAGTGTAGACTCCACGATCTCAATCTCTACCTCCGGCGCCCACTGGAGTATCCAGTGCTCCGCCCAGGTCGCCCCGGACTGGCCGCTCGGCACATTCCGGGCGAAGTGGATGCCGAGCAGCTCCAGCCGGTGGAACAGCACCGAGCGGTGCAGATCGAGATAAGCCGCTTCACTGCTTGACACCCTTCGGTTCTCGCGCAGATCCAGCGTCAGGTCACTGGCTACAGTCGATCTGTACTTCTCCAGCTTGTAGCGCTTCAGCAGCCGGTTCAGGTCATCCTGAATCGGCGTCTGGCTGACGCCATCGGCCAGCCTTCCGATATTCGTACCGACATCCACCCGGGCCAGCGAATCGGCGATAACGGCCAGATCACCGTGGCCGAGCAAGGTCTGTGCGGCATCGCGCAGATCGCGCAGCGTAGGTGCGCTTCCGCCGTGCAGCGCCGCCAGCGACTCTGCCAGCCGCACCGCTTCAATGACTTCGGCCGTGGAGCGGTGTGTCCCTGCTCTGCGCACCATCCGGGCCACAGAGGAGAGATAGAGATGGGGCAGCTCCTCAGCGCGGCCTGAGGCCATCAGCTCCCACATCATCTGGAAGTAGTGCGGAGCCGCGTTGCCCGCACCGTAACCCGACATGGTGGAGAGCTTATAGTAGGAATACGGCATCAGCGTCAGCTTGGTAGAGCGTGCAGGCAATGACGCCAGCTCCGTATCGCTCATCCCCTCCGAGAGATCAGCCAGTGCGGCGGCGTGGTATGCACCGCAGATCACAACAATCTTCTCCGGCAGATGCCCTTCTTCAATCTTGAGCTTAATTCTCCGCCTCATATAAGATTCGCGCAACGCGTTATAAGCATATTCCCGCGGCTGCTCTGCACGCTCCGTGGACTCCGACAGCTCCCGCATCTGGGCAGAGAAGGCCAGTATCGCGGCGCGGTATGCGCCGCTGCTGGCGTTATGCTCGTAATTACGCTCCCAGTACATATCATAGTCATGCTCACCGGCAAGCCGGGCAATCCGGCTGTATACGGACTCCGGCTCACTGACTTCCTCTTCCTCCGGCTCCCCTTGTTCTTCAGCCACAGGCTTCAGCTCCGGGCGTCCGCCGGCATCCTGCCGCAACGCATCCTGCAGCCCCAGCGTTACAGAGGAAGGCAGGTCGATGAACTCTGCCTGTGCTCCATGCTCCTGCGCCCATTTCATCCCCTGATATTCCGGGGAATACACAGCGAACGGCCAGAGTACCGTCCGTACAGGCAGATCCTCGGTGAAGGCCAGAATAGCTACCGGCGGCTTCGTTACCGCATGGGTTAAATGACGGATCTCCCCGCTTGCATCATTCGGCCCCTCAATCAGCACGGCGGTCGGCTGCAGCTCGTTCAAGTATTCCAGGACATGCCTGGCACCGCCCGGAGACAGATGCCGGACTCCGAAGACATGAACGCCGGCAACCGCTGCCCTGCTCACTCGTTCATCTCCTTGCAGGCTTGATAGAGTCCGCGCCAGTCCGCTCCTTTTTTCTTCATTACATTATCCAGATATTCCTTCCACACCAGCTTATCCTTGTCGTCATCCTTGACGATCGCCCCTTGGAGTCCCGCTGCCAGATCCTCGTCGGTCAGCTCTCCGCTCCCGAAGCTTGCCGCCAGAGCCATGCTGTTCGTCAGCAGCGAGATGGCTTCTGCCGTAGAGATTACACCGGCTGGAGTCTTCACCTTCTCCTTCTTGTCGAGAGTCATGCCGCTGCGCAGCTCGCGGAAGATGGTGACCACCTTCAGCAGCGCTTCATCCGCCGGAACAGCAGCCTGCAGCTCATAGGAGGAGGCAATCTCGCCGACACGCTTCTTCACAATGGACAGCTCCGTCTCCAGGTCCGATGGCGCAGGCAGCACAATGATATTGAAGCGCCGCTTCAGGGCAGCCGACATCTCATTGACTCCGCGGTCCCGGGTATTTGCAGTGGCAATAATCGAGAAGCCCTTGCGGGCACTGGTCTCCTTGCCCAGCTCCGGCACGGAGATGGTCTTCTCCGACAGAATCGAGATCAGCGCGTCCTGTACCTCGGAGGCACAGCGGGAGATTTCCTCGAACCGGGCAATGCCGCCGTCCTCCATCGCCCGCATAATCGGGCTCTTGACCAGCGCCTCCGGCGTTGGTCCGTTCGCCAGGAGCATGGCATAGTTCCAGGAATAGCGTACATGCTCTTCGCTGGTTCCCGCTGTCCCCTGAACAACCATGCCTGAGTTGCCATAGATTGCCGCCGCCAGATTCTCGGACAGCCAGGATTTCGCCGTGCCCGGCTCTCCGATCAGCAGCAGTGCCCGGTCGGTGACCAGTGTGGCAACCGCCATCTCGATCAGCCGGGTGTTCCCGATATATTTGGGCGTAATCACGGTCTTGCCCGCCTTGCCGCCAGTAATGAACGTGAGAACTGAACGCGGGGACATCTGCCATCCGGCCGGAATACGCCCGGTGTCCTCCTTGCGCAGAGCCTCCAGCTCATCCTGATAAAGGATTTCGGCAGGCAGACGCATGTAATCCTGAAGCTGATCTTGTTCTGTTGACATGTACACCTCTCCTTGCAACTGTTTTGTGAAAAGCTAAAGTTAAGAATGTATGGCTTCGAGGAACAGGGTAGCTGTTATAAGGGTCAGGTATTCTTGGCACTCCGCAGGCTGTCCAGCACATATTCCAGCTGCTGCTTGCATTCATATCTATAGTTGGGAATAACCGCTTCCACACGGCTGGCATAGCTGGCAGGGAAGCGCTCCATCATTTTAAATACATACAATTCGAAGGTATACGGGTTATGAGGACTCTTAGTCTCCAGGGCACTCATCAACAGTTCCAGACGCTCCGGCTCAGGCATCCCGGCCCTTTCCAGTCCCTTGAAGATGTTGGGAATGAAATCACTGGCACGGCGTTTGGACAGGTCCTGCAGCTTATCAACCAGAAAGTTCCGCACACCCTTGTGACCCGGCCGGGCAAAGGCACTGGCCAGATTCACAGCATTGTGCTGGATGAACCAGTCCAGCCAGCGGGGGTCCCAAGCTGCGGCAATCTCCTGAGCCGGAAGCATCTCCCTGCTGTAAGGCTGTCTGATTCCCGCTGCATCCCACTCTACTTCATAATTCCTCCGGCGGATATCCACAACCTGATCCTCAATGGTATTAATTAGCAGCTGGGAGCGCTGAGCCGCATCCTTGGCCTCCTTACCCACAAGTGCTTTGAGTTTATCCAAGAAGGTTCCGCCGGCGAACCGGTCGAATAGCTCCTTCGGACTTATAGACTGCTGGGCGGCATGGAAATAATGCGGCAGGAAACGCACGCTCCGCTTCTCCAGCTCTGCAAGCTCTGCCAGAGCAGCACCGTCTGGAGTTTTCTCTTTATACAAGGCTGCGTGGTCCAAAAGCGGAATCCAGCCCAGTGACGAGAACCGGGGATACTCTTGAAGGATATAGCTGTAGATTTCATCCAGCTGCGGACTCCGTACCCGGCGAAGAGCGGTAAGGAAGGGAAGAAGCTCATTCCATATCTTGTCTGTCAGCTTCACGCCGTCATTTTTCTGCGGGGCTGCCTGCAGCTCTTCCATGAATAATGCCGCCAGACGGGCACTCACCTCTGCGGAATGCCCGTCCGCCAGCACTCTGCCCAGAATCTCGCGGTCCTTCTTCTGGATGAATGCCTCAACCAGCCGTTCCCCTCCCTGTAACGTACCGCCTGCCGCCAGCGCCGCATAGGCCGCTTCGCGGATGGCTTTCTTCTTGTCCGTGGACCACTCCAGCAGGTTGGGCGTGAATTGTTCATAACCGCCCAGGCATCTGATGGCTGCAGCGCGGACCTCCTCGCTTCCACTCTCGGCAGCGTGGAAGATCTTATCCAGGTATTCGTCTGCACCGACCTTCCAGATTACCTCCAGTTTGCGGACCTCACTTCTTCCCCCTGAGAGATTAAGACTCTCCAGCAGGTGGCTGGCAATGACCGGCCCGTAGGACGGGAGAATATGATTCATCGCATATTCCGCCAGCTCCGCATACGGGTCGTTCAGCGCAGAGACCGCCAGCGGCAGCAATCGCAGGTCCTGGAAGACCCCATCCTTATACGCATCCACTACAATCTCATATCTGCCGCTTCCGGTAGTGGTGAGTGCTTCCAGCACAGGCGCAAGCTTCCGGTAAGTCTGTTTCGTCTGCAGGGTGAACTTTCGAACCGGCAAGGGTCCGGGAGTTCCATCCACGGTTGTCGTTCCCTGAGTGTACAGAACAGACTCCAGCAGCAGGGTATTCTCCTGCAATTGAATGCCCGGGGCAGGACCGTCCGGGCTCCCCGGTTCAATCAGTGCCGTCATTCCCTCGCCTAGCTTCTTAAAGACCGGTGACCGCTCGCCTAGCTGCTGAAATTGCGGAAGCAGCCGCTTCAGGCGGAAATCTCCGGCCGCCAGCTCACTTCCGGCAATATACAGTCTTCTGTATTCCTGATGCAGTTCCTGCAATAACGCTGTGCTCATGGATTGTCCTCCCATATGAATAAAGGTTTGTGGATAATGTTGAATTACTCTAGTACAGCAGACGAATGATCTCTTCGCCCTTAATGACACTCAGCGGCTGGGCACGCAAACGTCCCTGGTCCAGGTCATGCTCGAACATGACCAGAACCGTACAGTTCTCGCGGGCGCCGGCCGGAAGGAACGGCAGCAGCTCTACCGTGCCCTGCGGGACTGACGGAAGATCCTCCAGGAGCAGCCTTGTTCCTTCCCCGTCCGCCATAACATACTGGCCGTTCTCTGTAACGCCCAGATCTGCGGCATGCAGCAGCATGACCGGCTGCTTGTCGCTCAGCGGGTTCTTGATCTGGTTCTTCACCTTCTTGAAGACCTCCGAATATGAACGGTGAGCCTTGGCGGCCGCCCGCTCAAGATCCGTACCTTGCACCGGTCTTGAAGACATGGACTCGTATCTAATCCGGGCATTCATATCCCCGGGATAGGTGTACAGCTGTGGAACCACGGCAATGTCGAAGAAGCTGTCTTCCTCGCGCATCAGCTTCGCCGCCTTGTAAGGGCGGTAGTTAAAGGTCCGGCGGATCTCCCCGCCTTCCGCAGAGAGATCCAGCCAAAAGCCAAGGTCTACGAACTCCTGGCGGGCCGCATCGTTGTAGCTGTAGAAGGATAACTGCAGCAGCTCTGCCCCCTCTTTCACCAGCCCGTATTCCTTCAGCTCGCTAAGCTGCCAGGCATGGCCCAGCCATTCATCAATGGTGGATTCGTGATCGAGCGCCAGCTCCGGGTCCTCGCTCCGGGCCAGCAGATACGTCCGGCCCTTCTTGATAAATGCGTGTAGCCGTGTCAGCTGCTCCACCGCATATGTATAGTTCTGCTCCTGATCCTTGCCGCTGAACATCAGATTCGCGAAGCGGCGC
The DNA here is from genome assembly GCF_038005345.1 of Paenibacillus sp. FSL H8-0122. Classification (NCBI taxonomy): domain Bacteria; kingdom Bacillati; phylum Bacillota; class Bacilli; order Caryophanales; family Paenibacillaceae; genus Paenibacillus; species Paenibacillus sp. FSL H8-0122. Next base: position 3,346,358 of record NZ_JBBOTB010000001.1, read on the forward strand.
AGCTCAATCTGGGCACCGGACAAATAATAGTTCCCGAGCTGCTTCACATGCCCCTGAAGCGTCTTGGCCGCAGACTTGTCAATCGTGGACAGGCCGCTGCGTACGAAGGAGAGCACCAGCTTTTCCAGCAGATCAAGCCCTTCGAGCTGTGCGTTGATTTTTTTCTTCAGGGCGGATTTGTTAACCTTCTTCGGCTTGGGGTCTGCTCCTTCAGCCGCCTGCTTCACCTTGTTCTCTTCCCGCTTCTCCGCCTTCTCGCGCTTCGATGCGATGTCTTCGGGAACCGGAGCAGGTGTGAACGTCTGGCCTTCGGTATAGGCATACAGCAGACCTAGAGCGTGCTTGCAGGGGAATTGGCGGCTAGGGCAGCTGCAGCGGAAGACCGGGCTGTCTGCTGCGATGAAGTCCACTGAGCACTCATAGGGCGTTTTGCCGCTTCCGGCACATTTTCCGAATAATAGCTCTCCGTTCTCCGACTGATGGAGCTCCACAAAGCTCTTTTTGCGGACCAGCCCCTGGCCGTTCTTGATCGCAGCAGCATTGGGTGCAAGTGAATCGACGTACGTGGATGTTAGCTCTGGCAAATTAGATTCCTCCCGGCTGAATTAGGATGTAAGCAGAATGAATAAACGTGCATACGGGGCACAAGTATTTATTACCCAGCTTCACATGAAACGACTACAAATAGGATCATATGTTTGCATTTATTTTAGCAAATCTTAGCGTCCGATCCAATAGTGTAACCGCTTTCAGATGAAAAATGGGTGATAGGTCCTATATTCACTTCTAGTCAAGCTCCGTTCTAAGCCGTTTATGTACACTCTATAGTCGAACAAAAAAAACGGCCAGCCCTCCTAAAAGACAGCTGCCGTTCCTGCTTCCCCGCAGGGATATTTTATTTGAACCAGCCCTTCTCCTTAAACCGCGTAATCGCCTCAATCCGGTTGCCCACATCCAGCTTGTCCAGAATGACCGAGATATAGTTGCGGACCGTTCCGGTGGTGATGTAGAGCTGGCTGGCGATCTCCTTCGTATTCTTGCCGTCGGCAATCAGCCCCAGCACTTCCTTCTCCCGCTCGGTCAGCGGATTCGCTTCCTTGCTGTAGGCTTCATCCATCAGTTCCGGCGCATACATCCGTTTGCCGTCCATGACACTGCGGATCGACAGCGCCAGTTCCTCACTGGGACTGTCCTTAAGCAGATAGGCATCCACTCCGGCCTTGACCGCACGCTCGAAGTACCCTGCCCGGGCAAACGTGGTCAGAATCATGATTTTGCAGCCTGCCCCCTTCAGGGCTTCTGCCGCTTCCAGGCCCGTCATAGCCGGCATCTCAATATCCATAATACAGATATCCGGCTGCAGCTGCTTCACCAGCTTCACAGCCTCTTCCCCGTTGCTCGCCTTGCCGACCACCCTCATGTCTTCCTCCAGGTCCAGCAGCGCCGACAGTGCTCCCAGCAGCATCCGCTGGTCTTCGGCTATCACGATTGATATCATTGCGCGTTCACCTCCATGTCCGGCTGCTGCGACGCATTCGGCACCTTAATCACTAGCGTAGTTCCTTCATCCTGGATCACTTCCATCGAACCGTTCACGAACTCCAGCCGCTCCCGCATTCCCTGCAGGCCATGCCCCTTATGATACAGCCTGGTCCCCTCAATCCCCGTGCCGTTATCCTTCACCTTAATCACCAGGTCTGTCCGGGAAGGCTCAATCTGGATCAGGCAGAGCGAGGCGCCGCTATGCTTCACCACGTTGGTTACGGCCTCCTTCATGCACATGCTCAGCACATTCTCGGTAATCAGTGAGGTATTGGTCAGAACGGGATCACCCTCCAGCATATAACCGATCTCCGCCGCCTGGAGGAATTGCCGGATGCGCACCAGCTCATCTTCAACCCGGATGCCCCGCATCTGTGTGATCATCTCCCGGACTTCCTTAAGCGCGCTGCGGGCGGTTACGCGGACATCGTTAATTTCGATCATGGCCTGTGCCGGATTCTTGGTGATCAGCTTGCCGGCCAGGTCACTCTTCAGTCCGATCAGTGACAGGCGTTGTCCCAGCGTATCATGCAGATCCCGGGAGATCCGCTGACGCTCTTCCATAATGCCCAGCTCGGAGATCCGTTTGTTGGCATCCTCCAGCTGTTCCTCCAGCTTATCCTGCCTGTTGCGGTTATAGGTTGTAACCGGAAGCAGCACCACAGCAATGATACTGACCAGCACGAACGGCAGCTGCGAGAGGAATACGGGATTGCGCATAATCAGCTCATAGTTAATGGCTACAATCGTCGTCAGCAGATGGATCGGATAGAGGGTGAAGAAGGCCGCCCTTTTCTGAATATTCCCGATAAAAAAAGCCAGAAACAGCGCAAAGTACATGTATCCGAACAGCAGCGTCATCGTAACAGAAACTATCATCTGCACACTGGTCCAGAAATAGACTACCCAGCCCCTGGCCTTAAACGACAGCACGTAGCAGGCGAAGAAGACCATAATCATCAGAATGCCATACACCCAGCGGTCCGCCGAGGAGGATCGGAAGATGAAATAGAACGGAAGAATGTAAAAAACAACCCATACATAAGGGCTCAGTCCCGTACTTTTATGAAAAATATGATGCCACTTCTGCATGTTAGCCATCCTTTTTGCCAGCAAGTTTATACCCCCATTTTAACATAAACCAGCCTCCGACCGGCAACTTCCTTCGAAACAACCTGTGTGTATTCTAAAAAAGAAAGACCAGACCCGGCATCCTGCTCTCCGGATCTGTCTTTCTGCATATTATCAAGTTACCGCTTCTATTCGCTCTGGAACCCCGGTTTGATTACCTTCAGTCCCTCTTTCACGGCAGGCTCACTCTTGCGCAACCGCTGCTTCAACTGCTTGAAGCTGACGAAGACCTTATGCTCTTCATCCCAAAGACGGTATTTCAGCGCTTCGAGACTGGTGCTGAGTGTAATGGTGGTTGCCTTTTGCAAAGGCGGGCTGGCATTGTGAGCCAATTCCAGATTATAATTCGGCACCTTTGGACTCAAGTGATGCACATGGTGAAATCCGATATTGCCGGTAATCCATTGCAGTAGCTTAGGCAGCTTATAGTAAGAGCTTCCTTCTACAGCGGCGTTCACGTAGCTCCACTCTTCATCATGCTCGAAGTAAGTATGTTCGAACTGGTGCTGTACATAGAACAGCCAGATGCCGAGGAACCCGGACACGAACACTATTGGAAGTTGCACCAACAGGAACGCCTGCCAGCCAATGAGCAGAATAATTCCAGTATATAGAGCCACAATGGACACATTGGTCAGGTAGGTATTCATGCGCTCCTTGCGTCTTGCCCCTTTGGCATTGAACCGGTACTGGATGAGGAATACGGCAATCGGTCCGATGACGAACATTACCAGCGGGTTGCGGTAGATCCGGTAATAGAGCCGCTGAAGCGGCTTGGCAGCCACATATTCATCCACCGTCATGATCCAGATATCCCCGATGCCTCTTTTGTCGAGATTGCTGCTTCCGGCATGATGAATCGAATGACTGTGCTTCCACTGGCGGTAAGGGACCAGGGTAAGCACACCGGTGATGGTGCCGACAATATCATTGGCCTTGCGGTTCTTGAAGAACGACCCGTGACAGCAGTCATGAAAAATAATAAAGGTGCGGATGACAAAGCCGGCAGCCGGAATAGCGAACAGCAGCGTCAGCCAGTAGGACACGGATAAGCTGAAGTAAGCGGCGGTCCATAATAACACTAGCGGACCAAGCGTATTAATGAGCTGTTTTATGCTCGTGCTGAGGTCTGTTTTCTCGTAAGGGGCTACGCTTTTCTTCAATGTAGAGAGCTGGGGTATCTGGTTGTTGGTCATCGGGATCGGTTCCTCCTCGGATGCATCCATTCAAGGATACTTCTTATATTTCCAGTATAAAGAAAGAAGTGTCATCCCCGTAAGTCATAAATATCAACTCTGATGTATGACAAATGTCATAGTCGGCTCTGGAGTGCTTGTCTGCCCACCTCTTTCGTTCTGAGCAGCGGCAGCAGAATCAGCACCGCAATCAGGAACAACACGCCGCTCCCCGTGAAGACTGCGGACAGAGAGAGCATTCCTTTAGCATAGCCGGCTACAGACATTCCAATCACCATGAAGCCCATGAACATCGGCCCCATAATGCCGCCCACCCTGCCCATATAAGCAGTCTCCGTATGACGGATCAGCAGTGTATTGATACCGATATGAATACAAGGGTAAAAGAATCCGCTAACCGTCTGGAGCACCAGCGTGAGCGCTGTGTGATGCGACCAGCCTACTCCTACCGTTCCTGCCGCACTGATCAGCAGGCCTAGGGATAACATTGTCTGCGGCTTCATAGTTTTGCCTTTACTCATAATAAACATTCCGCCCAGCAGCATCGCCGCTCCATTCGCCATCATCACCCACTGCAGGAAGCCTTTGTCTCTGCCCAGATTCTCCATAATGATGAAGACACCCAGCGGCTGAACCAGTCCGGCGGCAAGCCCGGCGAAGGCAAACGTTACTCCAAGGTTCTTCAGTACCCGGCTTGCACGCACATAATTCAGTCCGGATATCATCTCCGCCAGGAACCCGCTGCGGGCCTGTCCGGTCTCCTCCATCCGGTCAGCGGGCAGCTTGACCAGAATGAGCGCCGAGCCGATGAACATCCCGCCCATCACAGCAAGTGAGGCCTCAATGCCGTAATGACTATAGATGAAGGTGCCGATCACAGGGCCAATGACCATGAAGAATGCTGTAAGCGACTGAAACATGGCCATAACCCTCTGCAGCTGCTCTTCAGGCACGTGCTGCTTAAGCAGCTTCATCGCTGAAGGCTGTGAGAACTGGGACAGGACGGCCGACACCATTGTTGCAAACAACAGGGCGTGCCATGAGCCTGACATAACCACCAGCAGTACAACAAAGATTGAGCACGCGGACAACAGATCGCTTACGATCATGGTCCGTTTGGGACGCCAGCGGTCTGCGAAGGTTCCCCCGATGATGGCGAACAGAAACAGCGGGCCGTATTCAGCCACCGAAATGAGCGAGACATAATAAGGATCATTCTGCGTAATCTCCGTCACATACAGCAGAATCGCAAAATTCCGCACCCATACCCCGAGCTGCAATAGCACATTTGACAGCATAATCGTCCGTACATACTTGTTACTTAACACGTTAACATCCTCCATCATTTGAATATATTCTAAATAGATAAATATCTAATCTGTATATTAATATATAGACTTTTATTTTATTTGTCTAGTTATTAATAGATAAATTTTATTTTATCTATTAAAACACAAATAAGGATGGATGATTATGAAGGGATGCTTCATAAGAGGCGTTTGGCGCGTTTTCCTGGAAATAACGTCTTTCAGGTCCGTTAAGGCTGGATTGATGGCGTAAAAATAACTAGGTGCATAGCGAGTCGGAGAACTGGCGGATGGCCGATAGTTTGGTAGGCGGTTGGTAGTCAGGCAGGATGGCGTTCAGGTGGGTGACTCTCAGGGGGGTGTCTGGAATATCCTCATCAAGTTCCATTTGGAAGACAAAGTTAATCCGTGAATGTATAAAGAAATCGCTCCTTTGGGGATGGTTGGGTGGTACCTCCATTTACCAAAACGAGCGATTTTTTTTGTTTCTTTTTTAAGGTTCCGTCCTATTCAATTGCATATTACTCGCCCGGGCTAAGCCTGCTTCACATGCTCCTCACGGTACTCTGTGGGCGTCTTGCCGGTCGCTTTTTTGAATACCTGGGTGAAGTATCTCGGGTCCTGATAGCCGACCAGCGGCGCGACCTGATACACTTTCACATTGCTGCTGCGCAGAATGTATTTGGCGTTCTCTATCCGGCAGTGGGTGACGAATTCGAGGAACGTGTAGCCGGAGATTTGCTTGAACAGAGTGCAGAAATGGCTGATGCTGAGATCGGCCACCTCGGATACCTCCTCGATGCTGAGATCCTTATGGTAATTGGATTCAATGTACCGCTGGACCTTCTCAATGATGCTCCGGCCGTCCTCCCGGGCTGCGGTCTTATGACTCTGCTCCAGCCAGTCGCGGAAGGTGGTCTTCAGGACATTCATCATGTCCGGCAACGTGCCCAGTCCGTTCAGCTTGCTGAACAGCCCTTCAATGGACCAGTCATTATGCGTATTCAGATGTTCGAATTGCCGGTATAGCACCACACTCATCTCAATCATCAGGCGCTCCGCCAGCGGCTGGGGCAAGCTCTGGGCTTCAATGAATACGGACATCTCGTCAAAAAGAGTCAGCATCCGCTCCATATTCAGAGTACGGATGCTCTCAATCAGCGACAGCTCCAGCTCCTTCGGATACTGCACCTCGCGGTTGCCTGCCGCTGCTGTCTCTTCTTCCAGGAAGACACCGGCCTGGCCGGAATAGAAGCGCTGGTATAGCGCCTGGGAGGCTAACGGGTATACCGTGCTAAGCTGATCAATCCCGCTGGTGCTTCTGCTGATGCCGACAGAGCAATTCAGCTTGGAATAGCGCTTGATTCCCGCTATAAGCTGCTCCCCGAGTTCCCGCTTGCCATCATTCAGAGTGGCCGGGAAGAGCAGAATCCATTCCCCGTTATAGAAGGGAAAGATGGACAATGCCCCGTTCGTAAGCGACCACTCCTCCAGGATATTGCGCACAGCAAACAGCCACAGACGCTTCTCCTCGGCGCTCCATTTCGCCGTCAAGGCGGCGTAGTCGTCCAGACGGACCACAGCCATGAAGTATTCTCCCTCCAGCTCGCTGTTCTCCAGCCACGCAAGGTGCTGCAGCGGCCGCGGATTGCCCAGCGTGAATTCGGCCAGCATGCGCTCGCGGGCCAGCAGCGACAGGGTCTGCACCGAGAGCATAAGCTGCTCGTTCTCCTTCTGGCGGTCCAGGCGCTCCCTGGCCCGCTTAAGCATCTCCACCAGCTCGTCATGGTCAATCGGCTTCAGCAAGTAATCAAAGGCCCCCAGCCGCAGGGCCTCCCTGGCATATTCGAATTCCCCGTAGCCGCTGATGAAGATGAAGATCAACTTGGCGCTGCGCGGCAGCACCTCCTTCATCAGCGTGATCCCGTCAATCACCGGCATGCGGATGTCGCTGATAATGATGTGTGGTGCGGTCTGCTGAATCTGCTGCAAGGCAGCCTCCCCGTTCTTCGCTTCCCCCACAATGCTCAGGCCCAGTTCATCCCATGGAATCGCAACCTTCAGGCTGCGCAGTATAATCGGCTCATCATCTACGAGCAGTACCTTATATTTCTCCTGCTGCTCATTCATCACTTACACCCCCAGGCTTATTGACCCGAAGAACTCCGGATCAGATTCCAATACTGCTTGGACGCATCCTGCAGCTGCTGCAGGGCCTGCTCCGCCTGCAGCCCTCCGTCAATCATCTCCTCGATGACACTGAGGAAGGTCTTCTTCACTTCAGGCGATAACAGATTGTCATACGGGACGAAGCTCTGCTCATTCTCCTCCATCATATCCATCACCTGGGCGAAGACCGGTCCGGTCTTCTCCGGGTCAAATGCAATCCGCATCGACGGAATTCGGAGTCCCTCATAGACAATCCGCGTCTGAATCTCTTTCGTATAGAAGCCCTTCATCAATTCCAGGGCCGCTGTCCGCTTCGCTCCGGTGAGGCTCGAAGACAGCCCGATGCCAATCGTATACCCTCCGGCGATAGACGGCTCTGTGCCGGCCTCCCGCGCAGGGAAGGGAATGACTCCAACCCGGCTCTGGAAATCGTCCGGGGCATTGTCCCCCGAGAATAAATTGATATCCCAGTTGCCGTTCAGGTACATGGCTGCCCTGCCCTCAGTGAACAGACGGACCGCACCCTCGGTGGAGGTATCATTAGAGTCCTCACTGAAATAGCCTGCCTTCACCCATCTGTTCAGGTGCCGGAACGCTTCCAGGTAGCCGCTGTTCTGGAAGCTCGACCTATCCTCGCCAGTAACCAGCTTCTGAATCAACTCCGGACCCGCGTAGCGGTCCATCAGATAATGGGCGAATATCCCCGCAGGCCAGCGGTCTTCGTTCCCCAGCGCAAACGGGATATACCCCGCTGCCTTCAGCTTCGCCATCACCGTATCCAGCTCGGCCAACGTAGCCGGAGTGTTAATGCCCAGCTTGGTGAAGATTTTTTTATTGTAATAGAGCGGTTCCGCATTGCCCTCGATCGGCAGTCCGTAGATATGCTTGTTGAACGTCCAGAGATGCAGATCCTTGAACTGGTTGCTGAGACCGTTCTGGGCAGTGAAATCGGTCAGATCCATCAGCCGGGCTGAACGCACGTAGGGCTCGATCTCCGCTCCGCCGAACAGAACGAACATATCGGGCGGTGTGCCGGTTACCATCTCACTCTTCAGCTTCTGCTCCCGGTGGATATTCTGGTCCAGTCCCTCGAAGTTTACCTTCACATTCGGATGGCTCTCCTGGTAGCTGCGCACAACCTCCTCGAAGATCGCCAGCAGCGGCCGGTCATGCTCCTTAATCCAGAAATGCCGGAAGGTCAGTGTGATCTTCTCAGGCGAGGTATCCTCGATCTGCTCCCGGTCCTCCTGCATAATGAACCATACGGCGCCTGACATCAGCACAATATAGAGGAGAATCCATCCCCAGTTGGTCAACCATCTAAGCACATGCCGCTGATCCTTCATTTGGCTTCTCCCCCTCATGTCGGCTGTATCCTCGGAATCCGGATGCAGATGGCTGATCCGAAGCCCGGTGAAGAACAGACCAGAATACCATAGGGATTGCCGAACCGGATGTTCAGGCGCTCATGCACATTTTTCAGCCCAACCCCGCTGTCGCTGTATTTCTTGAGATTGCTCCGCTCCTTGTTCCACTGGCTCATCAGCACCTCAAGATCGAAGCCCGGCCCGTTATCCTGCACAATAATGATAATATCCTTGCCGTTCTCCTGAGCGGTGACTGTAATGGTCCCGTGCTCCTCCATCTGCTCAATGGCATGATACAAAGCGTTCTCCACAATCGGCTGAACAATCAGCTTCTGGGTCATCACGTATTTCAGCGGCTCAGGCAAGTCCAGCTCATAGGAGAATTTGTCCTCGAACCGGAACTTCTGGATATCCAGGTAATGGCGGACATGCTCGAACTCCATCTGCAGCGGGATCAGCTCCTGATTCTGACTGATGCTGATCCGCAGCAGCCTGCCGAGCGAGATGACCATTTTGCTGATATCCCGGTTGCCTGCCAGCACCGCCATGGAGTTGATCGATTCCAGTGAATTATAGATGAAATGCGGGTTGATCTGGGCCATCAGCGCCTGCATCTCCGCTTCCTTCTTGCGTCCCTGCTCGGTCTGGACCTGGTCAATCAGCTCATTGATCTGCGAGCTCATCCGGTTGAAGCCGTCAATCAGGGAATCGCTCTCATCATTGGCCCGCAGCGGTACCGGAATCGGGGTGAAGATCCCCTGCTTGACCCGCTTCATGCCGTTCACGGCACTGTTAATGCTGCGGACAAGCCTGCGGATGAAATAACGGTCGAACAGGAAGGCCGACAGCAGCGACACCATCCCGAGAATAATCGCAATATTGCGGATGGAGACCGATTCGGAGGAGATCAGGTTCATCGGCGTAATGGCCGCCAGATACCAGTCCGCGTTATGTGAAGGCAGGAAAGTGATCAGTGACCGCTCCCCCTGATAATTGTCAATGTAATAGTCCTGCTCCTGGTTATAATTCTCCTGTAAAAAAGGAAAATCCGTCCGTTCCCCGATATGCTCCCCGGACTTGTTAAAGACGATATTCCCCTGCTTGTTGACCAGCAGGATATCCCCTTTCTTCAGGGTCGCAGCCTCCCAGAAAATCTGATCAAGCAGATCCGGCTTCACATATACAACCAGATAGCCGATATCCTCCAGCGAATAATAGTCCTTAATCACTCTGGCATGGACCAGCACCGGCTTATCGCCGCTGGCCGAGCCGTTCTCTCCGGGACCGGACCATATAGGACGCCCTTCGGCACCTTCCATGGCTCCGAACCAGACCTGCTTGTGCATATCTGCAAAAGACATCGGCGCATTGTATTGATACAACAGCCGGTCTTTCCCGTACAGGCTGAACGAGGTGATCATCGGATGATTAATCAGCAGGTTGTTGATTTCCTGCTTGCGGTCATAGGTGAGGACGAAATTCTGCTGCTTCAGCGACTGCTGGATCGCAGGCTGCGTGATCGCTGAATTGGTGATCGATGAAATCTCACTGAGGGCGAACTTCAGCTTGCGGTCCGTCTCCAGCAGGGAGATCCAGTAGAAATTACTTGATTTCTTCTCCATAGCATTCGAATAATTCACATACGTCACAATCCCCATGACAATCACGGGAATGAATACTAGAAGAATAATAGCGAACAAGATTTTGCGGCGGAGCTTCATGACGGGTCCCTTCCTCCTGCGGTCTCTGTCCAAATAGAAGAATTCATAGGTTTCACACGATTACTTATCCTTCTATTTCTCGCTGAAACGGTACCGTCCTTACAAAGGACGGCAAAGCCGTTTCCACTTGATTATTATTCTTCACAGCATTCTGTAAATCCTTTTACTTACCAAATAGACAGAGAGTTAACTCTTGATGGCACCTGAAGTCAGTCCGGCAATGACCCAGCGGCTGAACAGCAGGAAGACAACCAGCAGCGGCAGCGTGGCCGTGAAGGTAGCGGACATAATCATCCCGTAATCAAGCCCGTCACGTGTAGTGAACAGTTGCTGCAATGCAATCTGAATCGTGAAATGCTCCTTGTTCTTCAAGACCACCAGCGGCCAGAAGAAGTCATTCCATACCGTCATGAAATTCAGAATACCCAGGGTAGCCATCGCGGGTGTAATGACCGGAACGGCAATCCTCCAGAAAATCCGGAAGTGGCCTCCCCCGTCAATACGTCCGGCTTCAATCAGCTCGGTAGGCACGGCCGAGGAGATGTACTGCCGCATCCAGAAGATTCCGAAAGCATTGACCATAGCCGGAACAATCAGCGCCTTGAAGCTGTCGATCCAGTGAAGCTTGGCCATAATGACATAGGTTGGCAGTACGCCGAGCTGCTGGGGAACGATCAGGGTGGCAATAACGAATACGAACAGCACGTTTTTACCGGGGAATTCATATTTGGCAAAAGCATACCCGGCCAGCGTACAGAAGAACACGACCGAGACCGTCACCATGGACGAGACGAACAGCGAGTTGCCGAGCGCCTGGAAGAAGTCCGATTTGTCCAGCACCCGCTTGAAGTTCTCGAAGAACTGGTCTCCGATGGTCAACAGCGGCGGTACGTGGAATACGGCTCCCTTGTCATTGGTCCCGACCACAAACATCCAATAGAACGGGAAGATGGAGACCAGTGCTCCGAGAATCAGGAGAAGATAGAAGCCCAGCTTGCCGAAGAAGCCGAGATCATCCGGTTTTTTTCTGAACATACGCAGTGTGCTCACGCTTTTTTCCCTCCAGTCTGTCTGCCGCCGCCTCTGGAGATCAGCATATTGAGGACAGAGAACAGAATCGTAACGAGGAACAGCAGAACCGCTGTAGCCGCCGCTGTGCCGAAGAAGCCGTTGCGGAAGGCCTCACTGTACAAATAAGTAACCATCGTAATCCCTTCCTGCCGGGTAGATCCGGTGCCGGATTGGCCGAGGAAGACATAAGGCTCTGTGAAGAGCTGCAGCGCACCAATGGTGGATTGCAGGGACACGAAGATAATAAACGGCTTAAGCAAGGGCAGTGTAATGAAGAACAGCTGCTGTCTGCGGTTGGCCCCGTCGATTTTGGCCGATTCGTACAGATCCATCGGAATACTCTGCAGGCCCGAGAGGAACAGGATCGCATTGTAGCCCGTCCAGCGCCACATGACCATCGTGGAGATGGCAATTTTGACCCCCCACCAGCCGGAATTGAAGGCCATGCTCTCTACCCCGATTCCGTTAAGCAGCCAGTTGATCATCCCGTTATTGCCGAACAGCGTACTGAATACCAGCGTAACCGCCACGATCGAAGTGATATTCGGCATGAAATAGAGGATGCGGAAGGTCTTCTTGAACCGGGTCATCCCCGAATGCAGCAGCACCGCCAGAAGCAGCGCCAGCATAACCTGCGGCACAGTACCCATAAGCCCCATAATCAGCGTGTTGCTGAAAGAGATCCAGAACGTCGGGTCCGTGGTGATCAGCTCGAAGTTTTTGAAGCCCACATATTTCATTGGACCCAAGGCGTCCCACTTGAAGAACGATAAATAGAATGTGAAGAAGATTGGATATAGTCCGAATATCGAGAACAGAATAAAGAACGGTGAAATGAAAGTATACGCAGTGATGCGGCTCCGTCTTTGTTCAGTGAAGAAAGGTCGTTTGCTCTCGGCATGCGGACTCGTAATTACGGGCTCAGCCATGTCACACCTCCAGAGAATTCATATCTAAATCCGGATTCACAGAGAGATTACTCCGTGAATCCGGACATTTGGGGAAGTCTGTTCCCCGCATATTACAGGTTAGCCGCGTTCTGCAAGTGTTTTTGACTGCTTGACAGCATCGTCCCACTCTTTGGCCGGATCGGCTTTCTTCTCCAGCACGTTCTTCAGCGCATTCTTGAAGAAGGTATCGGTCTGGTCATGCAGCGGTCCGTAGTATACCGGCTTCACGCGGTTAGCCGCTTTGCCGAATTCCACTGCCGTCTGCTGTCCGCCGAAGAAGTCATCCTTGAAATCCACGAACGCAGGATCTTCGTACAGTGCAGGGATAGAAGGCATCAGGCCTTTGGTCTTGAAGGATTCCAGCTGGTTATCCTTGTTCACGAGCCACTGGATGAAATCATAGGCTTCCTTGGAGTGCTTGCCTTCCTTCGGCAGCGTGATGAACGAACCGCCCCAGTTACCGGCGCCCTCAGGAAGCTGGGCAATTTTCCATTTGCCGGAGGAGTCCGGAGCGTTGCTCTTGATATTGCCGGCCATCCAGGCCGGACCCATCACGACAGCGAACGATCCATCGTTCATGCCTTGGCCCCATTCAGGCGACCAGAGCATGACATTGCTGATCCAGCCTTCTTGAATGCCTTTAACGGTAAAATCATATGCTTTCTTCACCTGCGGATTGGTATCGCCGATGAAGCTGCCGTCTGCTTTGCTGAAATAGATCTCGTCCGCCGACTGGTCTCGAAGCGCATTGTACGTCAGGTCGGTCAAGTCGGAGAAATACTTTCCGGTCTTGTCTTTGAACGCTTTCGCTACAGTAGCGAATTTGTCCCACGTATCGATGGCTGCGCCGAAGCCCTCAGGATCGGCCGGCAGGCCGGCGGCTTCAGCCAGGTCAGTACGGTAGTAGACTACTGTAGGGCCGATATCCGTCGGAAGTCCAAGCTGGAAGCTGCCGTCGATGGAGGAAGCCTGCTTCCATTTCCAGTCGAGATAGTTGGCCTGGATGTCTTTGGCTCCGAGGTCATTCAGGTTGTAGAATTTGTCCTGGGCTCCCAGGAAGCGTTCCATGAAACCGATCTCAAGCTGGAAAATGTCAGGTGCGCCTGAACCCGCCGAGAGTGCTGTGGTCAGATTGTTGTGGTGGGCCGTCTGGTCACCGGTATTCTGAATTTTAATGGTTACGTTAGGGTGTTCCTTAGTGTAGGCAGCCGCCAGCTCTTCATAGTTCACGTTGCCCAGCGTCCAGAATGACAGCTCGACCTTCTCTGCCTTGTCTCCTTCACCTGCGGGTGCTGCTGTGCTTGACTCGTTGTTACCCGTATTTCCTTCCGCAGACTTGTTGCCGCCGTTGTTATTTCCTCCGCATGCCGCAAGTGAGCTCATGAGCATGATAGAGACCAGCGCGAGCGCCAGGTTCTTTGTTTTTTTCATTCCTCTGTACCCCTCTCAAAGGTTTCTTTTACAAGATTTAGTGTACCGTAGGCCACGGTTTTTTTTGAGGAGGCATATTGCCGATTTATGGTGGAAATTATTCTGATTGTCCCCCGTGCAGTAGCTTACCTTCCATTCCCAGCGGGTAAATAATGTATTAGTTACCAGGAAAGGAGCTTCAGCGATGAAGAAATTAATAATCATAGTTCCCGTGCTTATTGTGCTGATTGCCGCGCTGGGCTGGTACGGGTACACGAAACGCTCAGGCACCGCAGCAGACATCGAAGGCAGGTGGGCCTTGTCTTCCGGAGACACAGGCTGTTATACGACAGTCCGTTTTGTTGCGAACCCTGCTACTTCTGGAGGCGCCGTCTCTATAGAAGAGACTAGCGGGAACGTTGTGCAGATGTCTTACGGAAATTATTCAACCGGCAAAAATCAGTCCCTTGAGGTGCAGCTGACCAACCCGGAAGCTCCTGCTTTCTCCGTCGAGGCGGAAAGGAAGGATGAGGTTCTTACCCTTCAGTATGATATTCAAGGCACTCCGTCCTCCTGTACTTATAAAGTGAAGGAGCAGACCAAGTAAGTGTTAAGTGGATTTCTGGCAGGCAGACGGGTATACTGATCGTATTTGCTGCAACTGAAGTTATCCCTATCTAAAGGAGATTTATTCCATGCCCATCAACCGACCACTACTCACTGACCAGGATCTGCAGGAAGCGATTGACCGCAAGCTGCCCGTCCGCGTCTTCCAGGATGACCATCTGGTGAATTCCGGCGCTACGATAGTGCGGTTCACGGATTCGGATGTTGTGATCCAGTCGCGGGTCAGTGATCTGACTTATTACTCGCGCAGCCGCTGTGAATTCTTCGAAGTCCGGCCTTAAGATATGACTGCCCGGGCCTTGGACACGTGTGAGCTGTGCGGCCGTTCTCCTCTTGCAACTACCGTTCATCATCTGATTCCCCGCGAGAAAGGCGGCAGCCTGCTCCCGACGGCCCTTCTGTGCAAGGCTTGCCACCGGCAGATTCATGCCCTGTATACCAACAGCGATCTCGTTGTTCTTGGCCTTACGACACTGGATAGCCTGCGCAGCGACCCGCAGATTGCCGCTTATCTGAAATGGATCATGCGGCAGGCGCCGGGCTCGGAACCGAAGCTGCGCAAATCAAAGCGCGTTCGAAGCAAACGTTAATCTGCCGAATGGCAGGTGCGCTCATATCCAGTGCGCAGCAAAAAGGTGCCTTCCGAGTTCCGGGAGGCACCTTTTTGCTGCTTTTGCTGAATACTCTATGATTTGCTGCGATGTCTTCTGCATAAAATAGTTCTGCGGTTCTATTGCTTACTTATTTCTTCATGTCGCCATAGCTGCTCAGCTTCTCGTTCAGGACTTCCTGAAAGCTCTTGACCTTATCTTCCTGTCTCTGCACTTTGGGGTCGAGAACAGGCTGAGGTCTAAAAAACTGATGATTAAAAGCCATAAGGTTATGTACGCTCATACTCATTGAAGTTCAACCTCCTTCCATAATCTTCACCTTATTTGCGTGAGTGCGAAGCATCTTATCCCTTATATAAACCGCTCTTTCCAATCCTAAACAGTTTTATCTGAATTTTAGGTGAGGATGCTATACATTTATCCAATTAAAAAGAGCAAGCGGTTCCCCTCATGGAGAATCGATGCTCTTTGTTACGGCTTACAAGCCGGTATCATACTCATCAATCAACTGGACTAAATAGCGGTAATTTTCCTGCGTGATCCCGAAAGTGTTCGCCGGATTCTGCTGATAATATGCCTCTGATTTCTTTACCGTATCCTCCGGTACCTGATTTGCCTCAAGAACATTCTTTATCCAGTATTGAACACATTTTTCCGCTCTATCATCTTTTGCAGACAAGCGGTGTTCAGCACAGAAATTCAATTCCTTGATGAAGGTATTCCAATGCTTGAGGTTAAAGGAAGCAGGTTTGCCTTTTGGAGAATCGCCTGTAGCCGGCAGCTGTGAAAAAAGCGGAAGAATATAAGGGGTTACGTCCTGTCCCTCACTAACCTTCTCCTCGAGAACGGACAGACGCATGAATCGAAGCTGCAGATCCGATAGCACTGTCTGAATCCTGTCTTTTTCCTCACGGATAAAGAGCCTGACGTCAAAGCTGTCATTGTTAAGATATTGCTGAATATCGCTGAGCGTCATCCCCATATTTTTAAGTGAAAGAATAACAAACATGCTGGAGAAGGAATCTGAGTCATAAAAGCGGTGCCCCTGCTCATTGACATAGGCCGGAGTGAGAACCTTTATGTCATCATAATACTGCAAGGTACGCACACTAACCCCAGTCAGCTCTGCAAATTCTTTGGTTTTAATGTATTTTTCCATAGTCATACACTCTACTCTATCGTATTTTCTGAGATCACCTTTGCTAAACAGGACAACCTCCCGGGAACCTGCCCCCAAGGCAGTTGTCCCCATTCCTTAGCTTGATATACCAGTTCATAAGCAGCCTTTCCCATCAATTGGTTATCTGCGAAGGGTAAGGGCTGCATCAAAATCCCCCTGGTAGCATTGTCCTCACCGAGTATAATATGACTTGGAAGCTGCTCGCTCTGTACTGTAAAGTGAGAAAACAGCATAACAACGCTATCCATATACGCTTCAACTGTACTAGTGTGTATCCCTGTCTCCCAATTCCCTGTCGTTACCGAGACCACAGATTTATCGTCAAACAGATCAGCGGCTGTCCCGTCAAATTCATTAATTTTAGCACTATACTCCATAGTAAACTTCGCATCAGAGATCTGGCAAAAAATTGAGAGGCCTTGAGAAAGGCGGAAAGAAAAACTTATTTTAGAAGGGGCATCATTGATGGAAGATAATAATGCACAATTCGTTATGGTCTCCTGCAAAAGGCTGCGCATTCCGGTTGTGCCGGTAAACGCATTTAATGCTTTTACAGCTATCTGACGGGTATCCGCAACTGCCATTCTGAAATCTTGGTTCACGGACAGCATTCTTACAATATTGTTCATTTCTATCACCTCTTACACCAATCGTACTGTATCACGTTACGTGATACACAACCCCTGATTGATATTAAGAATGACTTATAACGAAAAATCAGTCACACCTTTCTTGGCGGCATACTTCAGTGTGTAGGTTCCTCCGCCCTCAAAGGGCATCGTGGCGATGCTGATGCGGGTATAGTCCAGCCTGTGCTCTTTGAGCACTCTTTTGACCAGAGCAATTCCGCGTGCTTCATCCGTCACTACACAGAAGAGGTTAAGCACATATTTTGCCGGGTCGGCTACGCCCTTCCCCAGCTCAAAACCATCTACATAACCAAGTTCGGCATCCGCCAGGAACAGATTCAGGTATTCGGTTACTTTGTCTCTAAGCCATTCATCACGCTTGCTTCCCTTTGCGCTCTTCAAGGGATACTGTACCACGAGCCAATGCTTCTCATTCATTTGTGTTCACCACCAGACTTATTGGGTTACTTCTTCAAGGCAGCCCAGGAGGCCTCGTTCAGCAGCTCCAGCTCCTCCGGCTCCAGCCGGAAGGTCATGGTGCCGACATTCTCCCGGGCATGACGGACCTTGGAAGCGCCGGGAATCGCAACTACGGTGTCACCATGATAATGAATCAGCCAATTAAGCGCAATCTGTCCCGGTGTGCACCCGTATTTGTCAGCCAGTGCGGTCAGGGAAGTGATCAGCGGCTTGCTGCGGGCCAGGCTCTTGTCGTCCAGGCCGGACATCATCCGCCGGGACCGCGAGACGGCAGCCACCTGCGACGGATCATTATGGAAGCGGCCGGTCAGGATACCCTGCTGAAGCGGAGAATATGCGATGATCGAGATACCCAGCTCCTTGGCCGCAGCCATGATGCCGTTCTGATCGATGCTGCGGTGCAGCAGATTGTATTTGACCTGATTGGAGACCAGAGTGAGCCCGTAGGTCTGCAAGATACGGTGCGCTTCCACCATCTGCTTAGCTGAGTAATTGCTTACCCCGACATACCTGATTTTGCCGGCCTGTACCAGTCCCGCCATTGCCTTCATCT
This sequence comes from Paenibacillus sp. FSL H8-0122, assembly GCF_038005345.1. Lineage (NCBI taxonomy): Bacteria > Bacillati > Bacillota > Bacilli > Caryophanales > Paenibacillaceae > Paenibacillus > Paenibacillus sp. FSL H8-0122. The sequence goes on from NZ_JBBOTB010000001.1 coordinate 3,364,302, forward strand.
CACTGGCAATGGAGGATAAGGAGAACGGCTGGTGGATCTGGTACAGATCAATGCCTCTGCCGCCCAGGCAAGCAATCCGCTCATCAATCGTGGAGGTAATCGAGCGTGCTGTCCGCAGCATCGGCCACCATTTGGTCGCAATCAGCGGAGCCGCATGCGGGCTGCCTTCCTGCTGAAGCTGATCCAGTACATGAGCGAGCGCCTCCTCCGATTTGCCGCCGCCATAGATTTCTGCCGTATCCACCCAGTTCATGCCGCCTTCCAGGCTGACCCGCACGATATCCAGAATATCCGCGTCTGTGATATTACTCCAGTAACGGCCTACGAATCCTTTGCCCCGGCTGAACTGCCAGCAGCCCAGGCCAAGCGGCGATACCGATAACTCAGAGCGTCCCAGAGGACGCAGCTGGACCTTGCTTGCCAATGTCTCCACGGTTCATCCTTCTTTCCAAGTGTTAGTTGAATACACTGTTATATAAGAGCCAATATAGCGATGAGACAATCTGACTGTACACAAAGCTTATGACTTCAGCAGTAGCCTGTCAATGACAGCAGTGCAGGCAGGAGCTGGGGGCTTATGGATCACCTGAAACTGGATAACCGTCCCCCAGCCTCTTTTATCGTGGCTTCAAAAAAGGATGATATGGTATAATTACCCTGCCTATTCATATCCAATTTGCAGGAAGCGCAATCGAACCACACACGTAACGGAGGGAATTCATATTCATGATTAAAATTCTAGGTTTCCTGCTGCTCTACCAGCTGCTCGGCAATCCCTTTCTGGCCCTGATCATTCTGCTCGTCGTTCTATATTTCGTAGACCGCCGTTATGTCGGCATCCTGCCCAGCTTCTCCAAGCCTTTCCGCCGCAGCCGCCAGATGTCCAGGCTGCGGACGGCCATTGCCCAGAACCCGAACGATGTCACCGCGAGGTTCGATCTGGCCCGGCTGCTGATTGAGCGCAAGCGCTACAGCGAGGCCAAGGAGCTGCTTACCGCCATCGCTGACCGTTATGAGACTTCCGCCGAATACTGGGTGGAGCTCGGCTATGCGAACCTGAAGCTGGGCCAGCTTGCCGAAGGCGAAGCCCAGATGCTCAAGGGGCTGGACATCAACCGCCGGGCGCAATATGGGCAGCCTTACCTGCGTCTGGCCGAGACCTTCCGGCATATCGACCAGGACAAGGCGCTGCATTATGTGAGCCAATTCCAGGAGATCCAGACCTCCTCTAGCGAAGCTTATTATCTGGCCGGGTCGATGTTTAAGGCGCTGGGCCGGACAGACGATGCCAAGCGCGCTTTTGAGGAATCGCTAGCGGTCTACCGTTCCTTGCCCAAATACAAGAAACGCCAGGAACGCGGCTGGGCGCTGCGCAGTTATTTTGCGAAGCTGAAGTAAATTCATCCCGGTCTTCCTAAGCAAATAGCCTCCGGTGCAAATTAACCTTTGCTGACCGGAGGCTTTTATATGCTATTTTACCGGAACAGTGATCTCAAGCTCGGGAATGTACTGCTTCTGTTCATCCTTCCAAATGTAAGGCTTAATGATAATGCGGGCCGGGATCGTCTCAAACGGTTCATAATTAAAATTATGGAATAAGAAATTGCCTTCGCCCGTCCCGCCCTCGTTGCCGAGTCCCCTAACCTCCCGCCCTTGCTCGTCAGAAAGCTCAATCTGGACCGGGAAGTGACCATTCACTTTATATTTGTCCGGAATGTTTGCTTCTATAGCCGTAATGTGCGCCCCTGTTTCTCCTTGTAATTCTACCGTCAGCTGAGTTGAAGTAGTGCTTACCTCCAGCCGTCTAATCATTAGATTAATGTGATCATGAGTTTTCAGGATATCCGGAGTAAGAACGAAGCTCTCCGATACTTGGCGGGTTACGGGGAACTCAAAAATGAACGGGTCCGCAAACCCGGGAAGATAGACAGACATTTTGAAATCAAAGGTGTCCGAAAGCTGCAAATTCCCTGAATTTAGAGTTGTAATAATGACAGAATCGGGGGCCTCCTGCCCGCCGGGTGCAATCTCCACTCCCGTATTAACAAGCTCTCCGTTGATATAAAAATCCATGGGGCGGTTAAGGCGGCCCGTCTTCGGATTAGGGATAGCCCAAGTATCTGAAAAAGACTTGTGCGCATACACGCCCTTCGACCGGGTCAGCACCAGCGACAGACGGCTTCCGTCATACATTTGTTCTGATACGGTTAGCGTCAACCCGTCCTGTGTAACGGTCTGCTGGACATCTGATGTTGTACCTGTCTTCACTGCCTTTTGCAGTCCCTTGTCCCCGGCCACCCGGAATATACTCTCAAGGAACGGAATATTCCTCAGTGTTTCTGCCATAGCCGGAGAGACAAACCCGATGCTCACTGTCAGTATCAGTACTCCTGCCATCAATGCTGCAATTTTCCATATCCGGGACCGCAAGGTACGCTGTTTCCTGCTGCGTGAGCTTCGTTCAGGTTCCCTCTCTTCACGAATCATCTGGTAAGCGCTCTGCATTCGGGATTGCACAAGGCCCGGCAGATCGGGGAGTTGCTCTTCCCTGAGGCCTGCCAGCCGATCCTCTAATTCATGTTGATTCATCCGTTCATCTTCCTTTCTGCAGGTTCTGTAAGGTATTGATGAAGCGTTCTCCTGGCTCTGTGCAGCCTGGTCTTGACGGCACCCTCCGACAGCTCCAGCAACCCGGCAATCTCCTGGAGTGTCAATCCCTGATAGTAGTGAAGCGTTACAATCGTCCGCGAGATTTCTTCAAGTCTGCTGATGGCGTTATGAAGGTCCATGTCCTTCTCCGGCGGAGACGACGAATGAATTCTCTCAGGAGGCTCAGGGACAACGACCACACGCTCCCGTCTGCGCAGAATCATATTGCATTCGTTAATCAGAATCCGAAAGATCCAAGTGTTGAAGAATGCTACATCCTTCAATACAGGTAGCGATTTATAAGCTTTGAGTACCGTCTCTTGCATCGCATCTGCACCATCCTCGTCATTCCTGACAATGGATTTGGCTACACTGTACATTCTTCTTTCAAGGTTCTTCAGCAACTGAATGAAAACCTCATGATCACCTGCTTGCGCACGCCTGACGAGCTCTTCTTGCTCTGTGTCCAAATCTCATCTCCCCTTCCTTCGGGAAGCTTCTGCATCCCCGTTAACTTGCTTTCTCTAGCTGATTAGATGAGGCACAGGTGCGTAAGGTTACGTCGAAGCATATTTTTTTCTACGCTTGTTCAACAGAAACGCACGAATTCGGTTTTTCACATACATTTGACACACACCCTTCGCGCCAACCCATTATGTTCAGTTTTCCGCGTACATTTCAGCTTCCTCCTTCGTAAACAACCCTATCCAGTGGCAGACACAAATCATAATTTCCTTAACAGCAAAAACAGGCTCCGCTTAGTAGCGAAAGCCTGCTCTTGTATTGAATTCCATCATTGTGACCCATCATGTAATGCTGAACATTACATATCCAGTGATTTCGGGTGATCCTCCCCGGCCGCCGGACGGAACGGCCACCAGTTAGCCCGGCCGAACATCCGTACCATCACCGGCACGAAGAACGGCAGGAATACCAGTGCATACAGCGCCAGACCGGACAATACAACCGTCGCAATCTGCATCATCGACAGTACCCCGGAAGGGTACATCGAGGCGAAGGTACCGCCCAGAATCACTACAGCCGAGAGAATCACGGTCCCCATATTGCGCATGGCGTGCAATATGGCTTCCCGCACATCCCAGGTTTTGTTCTCATTGAAGCGGTCCATCAGGAAGATACTGTAATCCACCCCGAGGGCAATCAGCATCACGAAGCTGAAGAACGGCGTCGTCCAGGTAATTCCCGAGTAGTTCAGCAGATGCACGAAGATCGCTTCAGTGATGCCCAGTGCCGTAAAGTAAGTGATTAACAATGAAGCAATAATATACAGCGGCATAATCATCGAGCGGAACAGCACCACCAGAATGATGAAAATACCGCTAAGCATCAGAATTACTGTACGCGTGTAATCTTCATTGGAGATGGTCTGCAAATCATTGTAGGTGCTGGTCACGCCGCTCATGGCTGTCTCCGCATTCGCAAGCTTGGTGCCGGCCACGGCACGGTCCACCGCTTCCTGGATCTGTCCGACGCTGTCAATAGCCTTCGCGCTGTATGGATTCCCGGCGAAGACCACATCCAGGGTCATAACCTTGCGGTCCCCGGACAGATAGGTATCGAATACCTGCTGCATGCCCTTGGCCTCAAGCGCCTCTGCCGGAACCAGGAATCCGCTCAGCTCATCATCCTTGGCATCCTGAATCTGCTTGAGATAATCCTGTGCCGAGCTTAAGCCTCCGGTGATTTGTCCCAGACCATCCGCACTTTGCGTCAGGCCGTCCGTCAGCTGTCCAAGCTGGCCCGTAAGCTCGCCGAACCCGTCAGCAAGCTGTTTCTGCCCGCCTTGCAGCTGTGTAAGCCCGGTGGTGATCTCCGGAAGCTTGCCGACAATCTGCCCTTGGCCGTCAGCCGCCTGCTCCAGCCCGGACTGCAGCTTGCCGATACCGGCTACCAGCTGATCCAGCCCTTTCGCCAGCGCAGCCTGCCCCGCTGCCGCTTTGGAATACCCGGCGTTGGCCTCGGTCAATCCAGCCGCCGCTCCGCTCAGCTGGGCCGAGATCTGGCCCAGTCCTCCGGCAAGTCCCGCAGCTCCCGTACCGCTCTGCGTAACTGTACCTTTGATCGTCTGGTAATTCACATCCTGGAGCAGCTCTGGATAGGCGGCTTCCAGTCCGGTGAAGGAAGCTCCCAGACCGTTAAGCGCATCTGCCACACCTTGAAGCTGTGTCTGCAGACCAGTAAGACCTCCGTTCAGCGCTGTCAGGCCGCCGCCAATCTTCTTGTACCCTTCGAGCAGCGCGGCATTGGCCTGTGCCAGTTGCTTCGCACTGCCCGCCGCCTGCGCCAGGCCGGCTTTGATCTCTCCCGCTCCGGCCCCGCCGCTGCGGATACCCTCCTCGATCCGCGTTAGGCCATCGCCCAGCGCGTCAATGCCTTTTTTCAGCTCAGCCGTTCCTTCTGTCAGCTTCGCACTGCCCGAGGCGGCCTCGGAAAGCTTAGGCCCATTATCCTTCAGCTGCTTGCTCGCTTCGCTCAGCCCGCTCTGGATCTTGGTTAACCCTTCACTGCTCTGATCCAGACCGTCCGCCAGCGTAGCTACCTGAGTAGGAATCAGGAAGTCATTAATCTGCTCCCCGGTAGGCCGGGACATGCTGCGCACAGCCTTAACGCCATCCACCTTTTCCAGCTCGCGGCTGATCTTCTCTGTAAGGCCCATGTACTCAGCAGTGTCCATCCGGTCGTCATTCTTGATGACAATCTTGCCCGGCATGGATTCACCCGGTCCGAAGCTCTCCGATATAATATTGAACCCTTTGACCGAGGCGTAGTTAGGCCCGATCTCATCCATGCTGTTGAAGCTCAGCTTCCCGCTGTAGGTAAGCAGGAACGGTGCCACAACCGCAGCCACGATCAGCAGCGCAGCCCAGGGTCTCTTCAGCGAGAACGAACCGGCCGCTCCCCAGATCCGGCTCTCACTGTGCTCCAGCTTGCCGCGGGAGGGCCAGAACATCTTAGGACCCAGCACCGCCATGAAGAACGGCACAACGGTCACAAGTGCAAGCAGCATCACCGCTATGCCGACAGCCACCGCTACCGCCGAACGGTAGAGCATGAACTTGGACAAGCCGATCGCCACGAAGCCGACAAAGACCGCCAGCCCTGAATAGAACACCGTTCCGCCAGCCTTCCGGTAAGTGGCGATAATGGCGCTTTGCGTATCCTCCGACTGGGCAAGCTCCTCCTTGAACCGGCTGATCAGCAGGATACAGTAATCGGTCCCGATCCCGAACATGACAGCGACCATGAAGATCTGGGTGAACGTCGAGAGCGGAAAGTCAAAGCGGTCCACCAGAAACGCGACAACCGACTGGGACACGATATAACTCAGCCCCACCGTCAGCAGCGGCACGAACGGAGCCACGAATGAACGGAACACCACGAACAGAATCAGCAGAATAAACACGACTGTGATGTATTCCGACTTTTTCAGACCGGCTTCCGAGCTGGCAATCGTATCCTCCGTGATCAGCCCTTCGCTGGTCATATAATGCTCCGCCGTAACGTTGCCCAGCAGCTCAGCAGACTTAGCCGGGAGTTCCTTGACTGCCTCCTCTCCGCCTTGCACCGACAATGCGACCATAATCGTCTTGCCGTCCTCCGCAATCAGCGTATCCTTCAGCTCAGGCTGTGAGAACGGATCTGTAATCGCGCTGAGCTTCAGGGAATCCTTGTTCCCGGCCAGCTGCTCCACACCCTGCTTAATACTCTCGGTGTCTGCGGTCGTCAGCCCCTCCGGCTTATGGAACACCAGTGCAACCTGATGTACCGTTTCCCCGTCTTTGGCCGCAGCGACCTCCTTCATAATCTCCGCAGCCCGCGATGAGGTGTAGCCAGCCGGAACAGCGATCTGACCCTTCTCGCGCACCAGATCGGGCATCCCGGGAGCCGTGAGGAATAGCACAACCGCCACAGCCAGCCACACCGCGATAACCGCCCACCTTGCCTTCAAAATCGTTCTCAATTGCTTCTCCCCCCTGTATCCTGCATCAGAAATGCCAGCTTCTCAAACATGGTTATAAACTGCTCTATGTTGTCATCCTCGAAGTGGAACAAGTACGGGGAGATCACCTGCTGCATCTGCTTCTCAGAGGTCTTGTAGACGCTCTGTCCGTACTCCGTCATGGTCAAATACACCTGCCTGCGGTCATTCTCGTCCCGGGTCCGCTGAATCATCCCGGCTTCATCCAGCCGGTTGATGATGGCAGTAATCGAGCTTTTGCCTACGGCGACTGCTTCAGCCAGATACGTGGAGGTACACCTCTCCTGTCCGCTGATCAGCCTGAGAATCAGGAATTGGTCCGTTGTCAGACCTTCGCCAAAAATATCCCGGAGCCGCGCATTGATCTGCCTCGTAACGACCATATAAGCATCTACGTAGCGGTTGATCCATTCTTCTGCGTCTTTCTTCAATGCTGCTTCCGCCTTTCCATATTAGTTCACGTGTCGAACTGTTTCACAGTAAAACTATATTGTCCTTTGCGTTAAAAGTCAACTGGTTTCATGAATTTTACATTGATATTCATCAGGGGGATTAAATACGCCTCATGGACGCAAAAAACCACCCTGCACGCAAAGTGCTGAGTGGCTATTGTGAATTTCACCTATTGCATCTCCCGATACCGTCCGGGCCGCTTACTCTTCGTCCTCCGTCTCTTCCACCTCATAGACACAGCGGAACATTTCGATGCCGGCAGCGTTCTCGCCCAGGCTGTACACCATGAAGCCCAGACTGCGGTAAAAGTCAGCGGCAATCTCGTCCTCGGTCTCCGCTACCAGATAACGCGGCTGACGGGAGGTGACGAGCTCAAGGATCATGCCGCGCGCATACCCTTTGCCCCGGTTCTCCGGGAGCACTGCGATATGGCGGATGTCGAGCGAGCCGTCTTCGGTCTCTTCGTAGCCGGTCAGTCCGACCAGCAGCCCGTCCTCCTCCCAGCCGCACAGCTGCATGGCCGCAAGCTTACTGTATTCCTCCGAAGTGCGGACCAGCGCATCCGGGTCATCTATAACCGCATAAGCCAGCAGCTCATTCACCTGCGGTGTGCCGACAAGCGGCTTCAAATCAATCAACATATGTCTCATCCTCCTAAAAGTATACCTGACCCGAAATTATACCTGACCCGGGTGCCTCCGCTATCCCCGCACCAGCCGCAGCAGTGCATACCCTGTCCACACACCCAGCAGGTTAAGCAGCAGATCATCGATATCCAGACTCCCGACATGCAGCAGCATCTGCAGCAGCTCCAGCACCATAATGCCCAGTACAGACAGAAGCGTAAGCCGGATAAAAGAGCGGTAGCCGGTCACCACCAGCGGAAGCAGAATGCCAAAAGGCGCAAATACCGCCACATTCCCCAGAAGGTTCACCAGCCTGTTAGCATACGATAATCCATTGGTCATGTCAAAGTATAAACGCACTGTCCGTAGCGGTTCAAGATTGTAACGGAGCGGCCCGTCCAGCTGAACCGTCCGTCCGAACCCGATGAACATCCAGTACAGCAGCATTCCGCTATAGGCAATCAGCAGCAGCCAGGCCAGGAACCGGCGTCCGGGTGGAAGCGCCTGCTTGACTGTAGCGGCCTTCCCCTTCCGGCGGCTTGTACGCGGCTTAGCGATCCTGGCCACCTTCAATAATCTCAATCGTGCCGTCTTTCTTGCCGATAATCGCCAGATCTGCAATTCCGATGAAGAGGCCGTGCTCGACAACTCCCGGAATACGCTGAAGGGCAAGCGCCAGCTCTGCGGCCGATTCAATCGCTTCAAACCGGCAGTCCGCAATATAATTGCCGTTATCCGTCTTGTACAGGTCTTCTCCGCTGCGCCGCAGCTCCGTTGTGCAGCCCAGCTTAGCGAGAGCGGCAACCGTCCACTCCCAGGCGAACGGTACAATCTCCACCGGCAACGGGAACTTCCCGAGCGTGGTCACCGCCTTGCTCTCATCGGCTACAACGATCATGCGGGCGCTGCCCATAGCGACAATCTTTTCCCGCAAAAGCGCACCGCCCCCGCCCTTAATCAGCTGCAGCGCCCCGTCCAGCTCATCCGCCCCGTCAATCGTCAGGTCGAGGCTGTCCACATCACTGAACGCTACCAGCGGGATGCCCAGCTCACGGGCCTGGTCCTCAGACGCCTGTGAAGTAGCAACGGCTGTAATCTGCAAGCCCTCGCTTACCCGTTCCCCCAGCTTGCGGATGGCCCAGTAAGCAGTGGAGCCTGTTCCCAGGCCCACCTTCATACCATCCTGCACATATTCGACTGCCTTCTCTGCTGCCAGCTGCTTCACATTGATACTCATTTTATTCCCTCCATGTTATCCGTTATAATGAACGAAGTGGAATCGGCTGTGCCTGTCCACAAGGAATTCTTATCCTTACTATCAGCCTGAAACTAATAATTCATCAGGAGGCATCGGCATGAGAACCGAGAACCAAATCCAATCCAAAATCAACGAAATGACGCTCCAGCGCAGATCCCTCGAGTCGCGGCTGGCTCCACTGCCCCCCGGTGACCCGCAGAGGGCCGCGCTAGACGCCCAGCTGACCAGGCTGGAAGATCTGATTCTAATGCTGGAATGGGTGCTGAACGCACCCGCAGGCAAGTATCACGCCTGATTTCCGGGCTTCTGCCCCGACAGGCTTTTACCGTTCAGCTATAATTCCCGAGCATGGCCCCGTACAGCCCGGCATTCTCATGCTCGAAGCAGACGAAATCAATCTGCCGCAGCGGGAGCTTTGCCGGGCTCTTCGCGCGGACATACCCAATTACTGATTCCAACGCCGTCTTACAGGCCAGATCCTTCGGGAAGCTGTAAATGCCCGTGCTGATATTCGGAAAAGCGAGGCTCTTCACCCCATGGGCGCAAGCCAGATCAAGGCTGCTCTTATAGCATCTCGCCAACACAGCCGCTTCACCAGCCGTACCGCCCTTCCAGATCGGCCCCACCGTATGTATCACTCCGCGAAAAGCAAGCCGTCCCGCACTGGTGAGCGCTGCTTCGCCGGGAAGAATACCGCCCTGCTTCCGGCGGATTACCGCACATTCCTCTGCAATTTCCGGGCCCCCGGCCCGGTGTATAGCCCCGTCCACTCCCCCGCCTCCATACAGACCGGAGTTCGAGGCATTGACGATCATCTCGCCCTGCCAGGAGGTAATGTCGCCTTCATGCACCGACAGGACTACATCATTAACGTTGATCTGCATAGCTGGTCTCCTCCTTCGCCGCAGTCTCCAGCGCCTGAATCAGTTCCTTTTCACCCCTGCGGGCAGCCTTCCCCAAAAAAGAAACATACGTAAGCCGGCCCCCCTGCACTGCGGCCTGGCGGAGAATACCCAGCATATAATTCTGCGCATCAGTTAACACCAGCTCACCCGTACCAGCGGCAACCCTGCACAGGGCACGGGTTGTTCCCGCCTCTGCCTCCGGCAGGTCCTCTTCCCCGGGCTCAACCACCGTGAATTGGAACAACGGCACCGCCTCCGGCAGCTCCTCGCCCGCAGAGAACCTCTGATTATATACCGAATACATCAGATTGCCGGTATGCGCTCTGGAAGCATCCGTCTCTTGCTCCGCAAGAATTCTGCTGTTCTGATATGCAATAATTCCGGCTGTGACCAGCAGAAACAGCACCACTCCCGCAATTAAAGTATACATCCCTGTCACCAGCCCATCGCCTGTAATGAACAATACCGCTTCTATAGTATCATGGACAGAAGTAACCGTGAATGGTCCTACCCGCGTAAAAACCATTTTTTGCGCCGATTCCATAAAGTTATTTTGAGAGATTCAAATTAACAGTTGAAACTTCACGTGGCATGTCTCATAATGAAGTGGAGCCTGCTGTTTTGTCAAATCCATACGAAATCAAGGGAGGATACCTGGAAATGAAATTTTTCTTGGATACCGGAAATATTGAGGAAATCAAACGTATTACCCGCCTCGGATTAGTGGATGGCGTAACGACGAACCCGTCGCTGATCGCCAAGGAAGGCAGATTGTTTAAGGATGTAATCAAGGAGATCGTAGCTATTGTCCCTGGTCCTGTAAGCGCTGAGGTTATCGGCCTTACGGCTGAAGAGATGCTTAAGGAAGCTTACGAGATCGCAGAATGGGCTCCGAACGTGGTCATCAAGCTGCCTATGACCGAAGATGGTCTGGAAGCTTGTTATGAACTGACCAAAAAAGGCATCAAAACCAACGTAACCCTCGTATTCTCCGCTGCTCAAGGCCTCATGGCCGCCAAGGCAGGAGCTACTTATATCAGTCCGTTCGTCGGACGTCTGGATGATATCGGTGTGGATGGCATGAAGCTGATCAAGGATCTGAAGACGATCCTGACCAACTACGACCTGAAATCCGAGATCATCGCCGCCAGTATCCGCAACATCGCCCATGTGGAGCAAGCGGCCATTGCCGGTGCTCATATCGCTACCATCCCGGGCTCACTCCTGCCATCGCTCTGGAAGCACCCGCTGACCGACAATGGTATCGAACGCTTCCTGAAGGACTGGGAGAAGGTTCCACAGGTTTAAAACAACATAGCTTACTGTTCAAGCCCCCTTCCGCATCATGCGGAGCGGGGCTTTTTTGGTGTTGTCAGATTGGAAGGACCCCATTCATCCTTGACTCATTTACTTGTTATGCTTATACTTGTTGTAACAAGTAATTACAAAGGAGCAGTTCATTTATGACTCTTTCCTCTCCCCAGCAATTCCTCGGGTTCCTGCTGGGCTCGACCCACCGGAGAATCTCCGTGAGCTTCGCCCGGGCGCTGAAGCCGTATGACATCACACCCGAGCAATGGTCCACCCTGCTGATGATCTGTGACCGCAGCGGAGTCAACCAGAAGGAGGTTGCGGTTGCCTCTGCCAAAGACCAGCCGACTACCGCCCGGATCGTGGAGCTCCTGCTCAAGAAAGGCTTCATTACCAAAACGGCCAACCCCGGGGACCGCAGGGCGTTCCAGCTCTATGCCACCGGAGAGGGGCGGGCGTTAATAGAGAACACTATAGCACTGGAGCAGCAGACTATAGATATGGCTGTAGCCGGGCTCGAGCCGCAGCAGCTTGAAGACCTCCGCAGTATGCTGGAGCAAATCTATCACAACACCGGAAATCTACATCAGGAATAGGAGTCAAAACACTTGAATCAATCATCTGAACGTCTATGGACCACATCCTTCATCACACTCACCCTTTGCAATCTTCTGCTGTTCATAGGACTGCAGATGACCTTATCTACCCTCCCGGCTTATGCGGAAAGTGCCTTGCATGCTTCACCCGTGCAGGTTAGCCTTGTCACCAGCCTGTTCGCCTTCAGCGCGATTGCCTCCCGCCTCTTCTCCGCCAGGGCCTTGGAGAAGGGCGGGCGCAACCTGCTGATCTTCCTCGGCCTTGCCGTTTCCCTCTCTGCGGTGGCGGGCTATTATTTCGCTGGCAGCATCTTCACCCTGCTGCTGTTCCGCATGCTGTTCGGCGTAGGCTTCGGCATGGCCAGCACGGCGTTCCCGACCATGGCCTCTGATGTCATCCCTATCCGCCGGATGGGTGAGGGCATGGGCTATTTCGGATTATCCACCAGCCTTGCCATGTCGGCTGGCCCGCTAATCGGACTCAGCCTTCTGCAAGGACCAGGCTTCGGGTCCCTGCTCCTGGGGACAGCTGTCGTGCTTGCTCTGATCCTGCCGATGGGCTTCCGCCTGGCGAAAACACTGCCTGGCGGACATCTGGAGCCGGCCGCAGTTCCGGCTGCAGCTGCGGGAAGCAATCCTTACCGCAGGCTGCTGCTTCCCTGCCTGCTTAACTTCCTCTTATCCATCTCCTACGGCGGGCTGCTGGGCTTCCTGGCACTCTACGGGCAAGAGAAGCACCTCCAGCATATCGCTTACTTCTTCCTGTTCAATGCCGTAGCCATTGTCGTGATCCGGCCGCTCTCCGGCAGAATCTACGACCGCTATGGTGCGGCTGCCTTGCTCATCCCGGGAAGCCTGTTCATTGTCGCCGGTCTGCTGCTGCTCTCCTTCGCTTCCACAACGGCGGGCTTGTTCCCGGCCGCACTATGCTACGGCTTCGGCTTCGGCTCCATGCAGCCTGCACTCCAGACCTGGATGATCCAGTCTGTCGAGCCGCGCCAGCGCGGGTTAGCCAACGGAATGTTCCTGAACTCCCTGGATCTCGGTGTCGCCATCGGCTCCATGCTGCTTGGCGCTGTCGCCATGTTCACCAGCTACGCCGTAATGTACCGGTATTCGATATTAGCGCCTCTCCTGCTGCTCGCTGTCTATCTTCTGGTACTCGTGACCCGGCAGAACAGTAAGCGTAAAGCTGCCTTACAGGGATAGCTTTACGTTTACGTGAAGTGGAGATATCACCACCCTAACAGGATGATGAAGATTACCTTCGCGCGGGCACAACGTATGCTGTTTTTGACATACATTCAGGCCCTGTGCCTGCTTACACACCGAATGTATACTGTTTTTGACATACATTCAAGCCCTGTGCCTGCTTACGCACCGAATGTATACTGTTTTTGACATACATTCAAGCCGTGTGCCTGCTTACGCACCGAATGTATGCTGTTTTTGACATACATTTGATCCAACACACACCTGTCCACAGCAGCAGGAAACTATGGTTCCCTAATAAAAAGACAAAACCGCCTCGCGTCACACGCGCAGGCGGTTTTATATTTACTCACTTCTCCTGCGTACCAGCCGTAACCGTTTCACGCACAGCAGCAGGCAGGAACGGGCTTGGCTGTCCCAGACTGTAGATATGAAGCAGATGCATCGCCCGGGTACAGGCGGTATAGAACAGCTTACGTTCATGTTCACGCCCGTATTTCTCAGCGGAACCGTCATAGATGATTACGGCATCGAACTCGACGCCCTTGGCGAGGTAGGCCGGAAGCACCAGCGTCCCTTTTTGAAAATTAGGCGTTTCCTTCGTGACCAGCCGCACCGGCAGCCGCTTCTCCAATTCACGGTATACCTGTGCGCTCTCTTCTGCTGTCTTGCAGATTACGGCCACATAATGATAACCCTCCGCATGAAGCTTAAGCACATCCTGCTCCACTGAGGAGAGCAGATCGTCTTCACTGTCCACCAGCGTCAGGAGCGGCTCCTCCCCCCGGCGGTTAAAGGGTATGATCTTCTCGCCGCCGGGAATCATCGCCCGCGTGCATTCAACAATCTCATACGTAGACCGGTAGCTGCGGGTCAACGAGATCACCTCGGTGTTCTCTTCGCCGTAGATGCTCACCAGTCCGGCCAGATCTCCCAGCACCTCGCCTTGGGCATAGATGGCCTGATTCAGGTCGCCCAGCACAGTCATTTTGGCCCGGGGAAACAGGCGGCGCATGAATTCGAGCTGGAACGGCGAGTAATCCTGCACCTCATCCACAATAACATGACGGATCAGCGTGTTCGTCCGGAAGCCCTGGCTAAGCTCCTTCAAATACAGGAACGGCGTCGCATCTTCATAGGCCAGCTCGTTGCCCCTAATTGCAGCCAGCGTCTGCGCGCAGATCTCATCCCATGCTTCAGGCAGCGGCTGGCGGGTATCCAGGCTCTCTATCAGCTCACGACCCTCGAACAAGCGGCTGTACAGCGCCTTCACATCCACGAAGCGTCCGCGCTTGGTCCAGCCGCGCAGCGGCTTGAGGCGCTGGCTGACCACGTAGCGGGCAAGCAGGATCCGCTCCGCATCATAATCATCGAAGCTGTCGTTATGCCCTCCGCCCTTACGGCGCATCTGGTTGTAGGCACGCTGATAATCGCTGTTGTCCATCAGCTCGATCTGCTCGTCTACCCATGCCGCACTCCGCTCTTCAACGCCGAACGCCGCAATTTTTTTGAGCAGCCAGCCCGTCATCAGCTCAATCCGGTTCGCCAGCTTGATGCCCGGGTCATAGCTGTAGAACTGGCGCTCCATCTCTTCCTTAGAGACAACCGCCTTCCCCTGGAACATCAGCGGCTTGAACAGCATGCCTTCATGCTCCAGCAGATTCACATATTGCCGGATGGCGCTAAGGAAGGCTACTGACGATTTATAAGTAATACCTTCCCGGCGGATATAAGCGTCCTCCCCGTCCGGGGCATTCAGCAGACTCTCCGTCTGGCTGAACACATCCTCCAGCTGAAATTCCTGGCCCAGCCGGTGCTCCAGGTACATCTGGAAGGTGGTCTGCTGCATGTTCTCTTCCCCCAGCTCAGGCAGCACAGTAGATACATAGCTATTGAACAAAGGGTTGGGCGAGAAGAGCAGCATCTGGTCCGCCTGAAGCACCTCACGGTACTTGTAGAGCAGATAGGCTACCCGCTGGAGCGCCGCTGACGTCTTGCCGCTCCCGGCGGCTCCCTGCACAACCAGCATCCGGCTCCGGTCATTGCGGATGACCGCATTCTGCTCCTTTTGGATGGTGGCTACGATCGACTTCATCCGGTCATCGGCGCTGTGGCTCAGTACCTGCTGAAGCAATTCATCGCCGATGGTGACCCCCGTGTCGAACATGACTTCAATCTCACCGTTATCAATCACGAATTGGCGCTTAAGCTCCATGGTACCCGTAATCTGTCCGCCCGGCGTCTCATAGGATGCAGGTCCCGGCGCCCCGTCATAATACAGGCTGGAGATGGGCGCACGCCAATCATAGATCAGGAAGGTCCCGTTATCCTCCATCAGCGAACCGATGCCCAGATAGATGGTGTCAGCCGCAGCATCCCCCGCCTCCGAGAAATCAATCCGGCCAAAATAGGGCGATACCACCAGCTTTTTATATTTTTTGAGCGACTTGCTGGATTGCAGATGATGGCGTTCGCGTTCGTTCAGAATCTGTGCCTGCTGCCGCAGACTGGTTGAAGTCTCCCCCAGATCGTCGGGGCTGCTGAAGTTCACTGTGACCTCTTCCCAGAAATCTTTGCGCATATCCACGACATCCGTGCGGTGGAGTCCCAGCTCCTCTGACAGCAGCCGGATATGGGCAGACAGCAGCTTGGTGATGCCGTTTACCCGCTCCTGCTCCTTTTGCCACTCGTGATCATGTTTATCCAATTCATTTCATCCCCTTCGGAAGGTTGACTAACAATGTTACCAACTCTGTAGTCCTTTTACAAGTTTTTGCTATATTCATTACGCTCTAGATTTTCTCGCTCAGCACTGCACTTTCCTTGTCGTCTGCGTTCATCCGGTGGATCTGGTCAGCCACCTTATCCAGACGCTCCAGCTGATAGCCGTAGTCATAGATGGCCGCAGCCACCACCGACAGCCGAAGCTGCCCGGATTTCTGCGGATCATACCCGTTAATAGCGGACTTCAGGAAGCGGTCATTGTCCTCCGCCAGCGGCTCAGAGTCATTGGCTCCCGGCTTCAGCTTATCCTCGAATTTCAGCAGAATGTACTCATGATACTTAATCAGCTGCTCCAGATGGCGGTCGAACAGCTCATCCGTTTGCTCCGTCCGGTCGGCCTGGAAATAATGCCGGTCAATCGCCTCAAGCACCTGATAGCCCTTTTGCAGGGAATTCAGCAGGTTTTTGTAGACTACCATCTGCCTCGTCTGACTGTATTTAGCCCTGCGGAGCTGTTTCTGTTCTTCCTCGAACAAGGCATATTTGTCAGCCAGCGCCTTAATGGAGCCCTCCAGGCCGTTCTTCTCATCCCGGAATACACTTTCCTTCATCTCATGCGACACCGCCGTCCGCAACAGCAGCGACAGACTGGTGAACACATTCTCGATCTGCTGGATATACTGCTTGCGCGGCTGCGGCGGGAATACAGAGATATTGATAATAAAAGCCGACAGAATCCCGGTCAGGGTCAGCAGGAACCGGGTTAACGCGAACTGCCACTGGCCGGAAGCCTCCATGACAGAGATGACTGTGACCAGCGTCAGGCCGATGGTATCGGCGCGGTTCATTTTCATGCTGATCATAATCACCAGGATGCATACCAGTCCAACCGCAATCGGTTCATTGGAGAGCAGCATTCCGCCAAGCAGCGCGATCACCGCCCCCATCGTGCTGGTCTGGATCTGATCGAGGAAATACCGCCATGATCTGTATATGGAGGGCTGCATAGCAAAGATTGCCGCAATAGCCGCACCGACAGGAGAGGCGAAGTTGAATAGAACGGACAGATAAAGGGCAAGCGTTACGGCCATTCCTGTTTTGAGTATGCGGGCACCGAAAGCCAAGTCCATCCCTCCCAAGAGCTTGAAGCTTATCATAATTACTGCGGATGTTCATCCTTTATGTATATCTTGTTATTACCCATGAACTGCGCTGGCGAATTTTAGTATGTCTTAAGCCGGGCTTCAGGATTCTTTCAGCTTTCAGGGAATACTGTTATACCGGGTAGTAACTACAACCAACAGAAGAGGTGTATCCATGAAAAAAACGACCCGAACCCTAACCGCATGGGCAGCAGCCATGATGCTTGCCCTGTCTCCAGCCGCCGCCTTCGGCGAGCAGCTTCCCAAAGGCACAGCTACCCCTCCCCCGGCCTCACCGCATACCGGCAGAGAGCATCCCCCTCACCGCAGCGGGGACCGGAATCTCAGGGCCGGAGGCCATTTCATTATCAGCGAAACGGCTGAGCTGCTCGGAATGGGCCGCGAGGAGCTGATTGCCAGCCTGAAATCGGGTAAGACCCTGGCGGGTCTGGCCCAGGAGAAGAAGGGCTGGAGCGAAGACCAGTATGTCCAGAAGCTGAGCGATGCCGCCAGCCTGAAGCTGGATGGATTCGTCAAGGATGGGAAACTGACGCAGGAAGACGCGGCGAAGCTGAAGCCGGGCCTGCCGACGCTGATTAAGCGCAGCCTCAGCCGCGCAGCCCAGCTTCACCAGGGCAAGCCGTCACCGCCGCCTGCTGCAACGAAGGCCCCCTGAGCGGTAAGGCATCCGGCCTTGAGGAGGACAAGCCAGCCAAGCCAGTCCTCTTCACAGATGCACGCAATATGTAAGAGGACAGGCGCGGAAATGCCCGGAGTTATTTCTTCCGGGCATTCTTTGTGTTACGCGGATTCGCCTTGTAATTCCGGTAAGCCTCGAAGCAGGCTGCCGACAGCATCAGCCAGGCTCCGCTCGCGGCATAGCCGCCGATCACATCACTCGGATAATGCACCCCCAGATAAATCCGGCTCCAGCCGATCCCCCCGGTCATCAGCACAGTGAACAGAATCAGCAGGAACCGCTCGCTCCGGCTGTGCATATGCCGCCACAGCAGGTAGGCAATGATCCCGTATAACGAGAAGGCTGCCATTGAATGTCCGCTGGGGAAGCTATAACCAGCCTGCTCAATCAGCCTGTGAATGGTGGGACGTTCCCGGTGGAACCACAGCTTCAAGAGCGTGTTCAGCAGCTGGGAGCCAAGGCCCACCCACAGGAACAAGGCAAGCTCCAGCCGGTGCTTCAGCGCGAAGAACAAGATGAGCATGGTCAGCACGGAGATCCCTATTGCCAGCTTCGAGGAGCCGACTAAGGATAAGCTTTTGGCCAGTGCGGTCAGCGGCGGAGATTCCATCGATTGCACGAACCGGATCACCGCATGGTCGAAGCCCTTGGCGAAGTCCAGCTTAACCATTAATGCGATCAGGATAAAAGCCAGCAAAAACCATATAAAACGCCGGAATCCGCGGGACCAGTAATGATAATATAGCATAACTACCCCCTTGTCTATTTGTCAGGCCTTATGAACACATTTCCTGGGATGGTCTGTCCCGTGTTATAATGGCCTGGAGAAATTATTTTAATTAAAGATGGAGTGCTGCCAAGTGGAAAGTCTAAAATTGCAGGAACGTTTGTTGAACCAGTGCATCTCAACAAAGATGCCGGTGACGATCTTCACAACTAACGGAGTCAAAATGCAGGGACTGATAACCTCTTACGACGCTTATACGATCACCTTGCAGGGTCAGGGTGACGGAAGACAGAACGTACTCTTCAAATCGGCCGTCTCCACAGTGGTGCCGCTGAAGCCCGTCTCGCTCAAATAAGCTGTCTGCACGGCGCACATTCTAACCTAAGCTCTTACCCATGAACTGTCTACGAACTCAAAAGGAACACCGGAGCAGCATCCCGGTGTTCCTTTTGCCGTTGTCTCCTCAGGTCCAGCAGGGGCAGGCAGCCTGTCCTACGCTGGGAAGACCGCCGGCATCACGCACACCGGCTTCGACAGCTCAGCGGTATTGCCGGTGAAGCTCAGGCGGCCGCTGCCTTCGTCCAGGGAGAAGACAACCAGATTATTGCCGTCCCGGTTGGCAACAATCAGATAGGCACCATCCGGTGTAACCGTGAAGTGACGGGGATGTCCGCCTCTGGTGGATACATGCTCTACCAGGGTCAGCCCGGCCGTCTGCGGATTTACAGCGTACTGAACGATGCTGTCATGCCCGCGGTTCGAGCCGTACAGATATTTGCCATCCTTGGAGAAGGTGATCTCTGCACAGCTGTTCTGGCCGGCCCCATATCCATCAGGCAGTGTGGATACGGTAGCAGCCGTCTTCAGGGTTCCTGCCGCAGCATCATACAGGAAGGATGTCACCGTGCTGTCCAGCTCATTAATGACATAAGCGGACTTCCCGTCTGGATGGAACACGAAATGCCGCGGTCCTGCCCCGGCATGCAGCGGGGTGTCTCCAATCGCTTCCAGCGTTCCCGCCTCTGCATCTATCCGGTAGCTGCGGATCAGATCCAGTCCCAGATCCGAGACGAACAGGTAGCGTCCATCAGGGCTGAAGATGGCCGAATGCGGATGGGGACGGTCCTGGCCCGGAGTCCCGCCATGTCCCGTATGCTGAGCGATATCCGTCAATGCTACAGGCAGTCCGTTCTGGTCCAGCTTAAGCAGTCCGACCGATCCTCCGTGATAGCTGCACACGACCAGATGTTCATTCCCCGCGTCCCGGTTAATGTTACAGGTCGTGCTCTGGCCCTTGCCCTCGGAAGGCATAGTCTGAATCCGCTGCAATTCGCTCAGCTTGCCTGTCTCAGGATCGATAGCGAAGGTTATAACCTCCCCTTCTTTGCCGCCCGTACCGTTCGGCTTCTCCCCTATGGCATACAGCTTCCGGCCGGAAGGGTCCACATTGACGAACGTTGGATTCGTCAGGCCTTCTGCGGTATCCAGCCGCTCCAGCGTGCCTCCGGCTTCACCGTCAAAGGCAAACACCTGGATTCCGCTCTCATCTGCGGTGGCATAGGAACCGGTAAATAACAGCAGCTTC
Organism: Paenibacillus sp. FSL H8-0122; assembly: GCF_038005345.1. Lineage (NCBI taxonomy): Bacteria > Bacillati > Bacillota > Bacilli > Caryophanales > Paenibacillaceae > Paenibacillus > Paenibacillus sp. FSL H8-0122. The sequence goes on from NZ_JBBOTB010000001.1 coordinate 3,384,190, forward strand.
GTCTTCTCGTTCATCTAGAATTCCTCCTCAAGTTAAACAGCCATCTATATAATTTACAATTTTTCGTGAGGGTTGACAAATGCAACGGAAAAAATGACAAAAAACATTTCAAAAATAAGACTTCTCAAGCCGTTCAGAGTATGATATAATGAAAGCGCTAACATTAATGTTATTAATCAAGATAAAGGGGGAACACGAATGAGCAGCCTGCTGGAAGCCAGAAATGTATACGAGGACTTCGAGGTGGAGACAGACATTCTGTTCTTTAAGGTCGGGGACCATGACCTGGTCATTTTTCACGGCAGAAACTACAATATTAAAAAGAGAATGACTGCCGAGCAACTGAACCGCTTATTGTCGAGCAACAGCTATTATCATGTGTACGGTGGCTGCTACGTGAACCTGAACAAGATCAGTTCCATTGAGGACGACTGCATCTACTTCGGTGAAATGGGCCTCTATGCCAAGTCTGTACGGGTTCCAAGACGCAAGCAGGAGAACATCCGCCATTTGCTTAAGGGACTGAGCTCTTAAGCCGGAGCGTTATCCGCACACAGCTTGCACCTTGGTACTATTCTATGCGAATCATTACAGTCTCTCTCATCAGGCCGGAGCGCATATGGGGACACCCGTGCTGCTCCGGTTTTTCCTGTGTTTTACCTGTTTCTTAATGGAATCTTAAAAAGTAATTGTGCTTTTTTATACTTTCTTAAGGTTTGGAATTCTGTTTTCTGGTAAAGTTGTAGAAAGACAGGCACCACCTATATTGAAGGGAGTCATTAATTATAATGGACAAAAAAGATTTCAATGAAAATGAAAAGCTAGAAAACGGCATTACGCCGGAAGAGAACGACGCTTCTGTGAGTACTCCGGAAGAAGTTATTGAACCTGCCGGAACAGCCCCTGTACCGCAGGAACCTGTACGAACAGCTCCAAGAGTTGAAGAAAGCGTTCCCGTGATGAACAAAGTCGGCGGCGGCGGTACTCCTCCTTCCTCACCTGCTCCATCCGGCGGCGGCAAAGGCTGGATGATTGCATCGCTCGTACTGGCAGCGGCGCTAATCGTAGTGCTGATTGTACAGCCTTTCAAGAAAGATGACAGCAAAGTTGCCGTTGCTTCCGTGAACGGAACAGACATCACCAAAGCGCAGCTGTATGATAAATTGGTTGAAGCCGGCGGGGAATCCACCCTGCAAAACCTGATTACCACCACACTGGTGGGCCAGGAAGCCAAGAAAGCCAACATTAAGGTTACCGATGCAGACATCAATGAAGAGATCGAGAACCTCAAAACCCAGTTCGGCGGCGAGGAAGCTCTGAATAACGCTCTGCAGCAGAGCTCGATGACCATTGAAGACCTGAAGAAGCAAATGCCGCTCCAGGTTGAAATCCGCAAGCTGGTAGAACCAAAGGTAACGGTTACCGATGATGAAATCTCCAAATATTTCGAAGAAAACAAAGCGAAATACAATCAGGAGGAAGAAGTTCGTGCTTCCCACATCCTGGTGAAGACCAAGGAAGAAGCGGATGCAATCGTTAAGCAGCTCAAAGACGGCGGGGACTTCGCCGCACTGGCTAAAGAAAAATCCGCTGACACCGGCTCCAAGGACAAAGGCGGCGATCTGGACTTCTTCAAACGCGGTGACATGGTTGCTGAATTCTCCGATGCAGCCTTCAAGCTGAAGGTTGGCGAAACCAGCGGCGCTGTGAAATCCGATTACGGCTACCACATCATCAAGGTGACTGACCGCAAGGAAGCCAAAGAATATACACTGGCCGAGAAGAAAGACGAAATCAAGAAGACACTGATGTCACAGAAGGTATCCGAGATGTCCGCTACCTGGCTCGCTGATCTGAACAAGAATGCCAAAATCACGAATACTTTGACCGATAAACCGGATGCATCTGCTACTCCGGCAGCCAGTGAAGCTCCTGCTGCTGCAACAGAAGCTCCTGCAACGAAATAACTCTGTTGATGGACAAGCTAGTTATACAAAGAGGACAGGCGGATAACCGCTTGTCCTCTTTGCTTATGTCCAGATGGACGCCTTACCAGCGGAGTCCACGCTGAACGGTCAGTGATCCTTTTTGCGGATCTGCCTATCGTGATTCTCGCCCCACTCCTTGGCTTGTGCAGTGGCAATGGCGATGGCCCGCCCCTCCTCGTAGCCTTCTTCCAGCAGGGCGTTGGCAATCTCCACCGCCTTGTTGCGAACGGGGGCCATGAAGTTCTTCAGTGAATCCGGGTAGTTATCTTTATCCCATGGCATTATAAAAAACCTCCTTGAACGGGCTATATTCATAATTAGCCGGATCAGGGAGGTTCTAAACTGCTTATCGCAGGGTTTCCTTACTTGATTACCTTCACACGTTCTTCAATCGGCTGGAATTCCTTCTCGCCTGGAGGGGTTAAGATGTTGCCGAATGGCATCTGGGCAATCAGCTTCCAGTCCGCAGCAATACCGAAGGTCTCCTTCACTTCATCATCGATCAGCGGGTTATAGTGCTGAAGGGATGCTCCCAGACCTTCTTCGGCGAAGGCAGTCCATACTACGTATTGCAGAATCCCTGAGGATTGGTTGGACCAGATCGGGAAGTTCTCAGCATACAGTGCAAAGTTCTCCTGCAGGTGCTTCACCACTGCCTGATCTTCGTAGAAGAGCACAGTGCCGTAACCGGCCTTGAAGGAGGACAGCTTCTGAGCCGTGCCTTCGAATTGTTCAGTAGGAACGATCTTACGCAGGGTTTCTGCAGTAATATCCCACAGCTTATCATGTTGTTCGCCCAGCAATACTACAGCTCTGGAGCTTTGCGAGTTGAAGGAAGTTGGGCTATGTAGAACAGCCTCTTCTACAATCTTCTGAATTTGTTCATCAGAGATTGGGGATTCTTTACTGATGGCGTATATGGAACGTCTGCCTTTTACCGCTTCAAAAAAAGTCTTAGACATAAAATAACTACCTCCATTTAATTAAGTAACTTACTTTTTTTAATCATAACACTGTTCCGGTCTGAATACAACACATCATTCACAAGTTTTTCCTGTACCAGCGCTTTATTTTGTATATCCGCTCTTAGTGTCGCTGAATTGCCTTCAATTATGCACCTTCCACTATTTTCTATAAGCTATTATAGAGGTTTAGAAACAACGGCTAACATATCGTATATACAACCCCCTCATAAATAAGCTACAATGGTTCAGCCAAAAATACAGAAAGAAGGTTAAGCCATGCGCACCTCTCTTCATAACCGCACAACCCATGCGGTAAAGCTCACCTTAATGATGCTCCTCTCCTCCATCCTCATCCTCAGCGGGTGTGAAGACTCCGCTTCTTCTGCCTTGAACGCTGTTCCAGCAGTTGCTGAGGCCGTGACCCCTGCTATAGAACCCGGAGAACCTGTATCCTTCTGGGTCGCCACCGATACGCATTATCTGGACAAATCCCTGGAGGACGGCGGTCAGGCCTTTCAGACCTATGTCACAGGCGGCGATGGCAAAATGCTTCCTTACAGCGATGAGCTGACCGAAGCACTGGTCCGGGATGTGGAACAGAACAAGCCGGCTTTTCTCATTCTGAGCGGAGATCTCACCAATAACGGGGAAGCGGACAGTCATCAGGAGCTGGCTGCGAAGCTGCACCGGATGGAGGCTGCCGGAACCCGCGTCTACGTCATTCCCGGCAACCATGATATCAACAACCCCTGGGCCAGATCGTTCGACGGTGACAAGCAGATCGTTGCCAAGCATATTAATGTAGAGGATTTCCTGCGCATCTATGACGATTTCGGATATAACGAGGCGGTCTCGCGGGATGCGGACAGCTTAAGCTATGTGGTGAAGGCCGCTCCGGGCCTGTGGCTGCTAATGCTTGATAGTGCCCAGTATGCACATAACGAAGAATATAATTTTCCGCAGACCGACGGGCGCCTGCTGCCGTCCACCCTTGCCTGGATCGATGACAATGTGAAGCTGGCCGCTCAGGAGCATGCTTCGATTATTACAGTGATGCATCATAATCTGCTGAGCCATACTTCCATGGCCGTATCCGGTTTCAAGCTCAACAACAGCCAGGAGACGATGAAGGCTTTTCGCAAGAGTGGGCTAAACCTGGTATTATCCGGGCATATTCATATGCAGGATATCCGCCGCGATCCTCCGGAAGCCTCGATAGATCCGGCCTTGCCTGTCTATGATATTGCTACAAGCGCCATGGCGGTGAATCCGCACCAGTACGGCAGAATGACCTTCGATCCCGCTTCACGGGCCGTGACCTACCACACCGCTCAAGTAGATGTTGACGGCTGGGCCAAGGCCAACCACAAGACCGATCCGCACCTGCTGAACTTCAAAGCGTATGCGGAGCAGATTTTCGCAGAGAACTTCTATGACAAAGCGATGAACCGGCTGAAGGAGAGCAGCTTCACGGAGGCGCAGAAGCAGTCGATGGCTGAGGTGATGTCGAAGCTGAACGTGAAGTATTTTGCCGGGAACGCTGCTGATTCGCTGGAGGAGATCCGGGCGATGCCGGGATTCAAGCTGTGGGAGAGTATGGAGGGCGGCTTCATGTCGGGATATATCCGCAGTATGGCAGAGCATGCAGAAGTGAGCAATACCTCGCTGGAGATGGTTCTGACTACACAATAGCAGACAGCAAAGCCTCCCTTCCGGTATACGAAAGAGAGGCTTGTTCCAGGTTTAAGCTTCTATAAACTGGAGCGCACAGTGAGTATGACGATCGGCAATTCCTCTGGCAAGCTGCTGGTCAGGGAACCCTCGGTGAACTAACTTCAACCCGCCTGAAATTAATGAGAGATGATGATGGAACTTATAGAACCGCTTCCGGTTCTCATCGAGTGGAGCATCGTTCAGATAGCGGTAGTGCTCCCCAAAACGCATCTCCAGAAAGCTGTGCTCGTGTTCAATATCATAGAATTCGGCTCCTTCAATATCAATCAGGCAAGGCTCCAGCTGATCCGTAACGATCACATGGTTGGGGCCAAGCTCCCCGTGAATGAATCCGTAGCTGTTGCGGGGTGCTATCTTAGACTCCAGGCTGTATAGCTGCTCGAGCAGTTTTCCTTGATTCTTGCGGATGGCTTCCACATGCTCTGCGGCGTAAGATAGCTGTTCTATCCCATTGTATAATTGATGCAGATGACATTGTATGTTGTTAGGCGTAGTTTCACTCGGTTTGCCATAGGTTCTGCTCTGAATCCTATGCATGGCGTGAATCATCTCTCCCAGCTGCCGGAAGACTTTATTCTGAACCTTGTTATCGGGATGTTGGAAATACACCTCGGCATCTTGTCCGGCAGCATATTCAACCAGCGCATAATCGAAATCGTACCGGTCTCTGTCCCTGTTCAGATCATAGAGTAATGGCGTACGGATTGCATGCTCCGTCAGGAACCTGTTATTGCTCTCAAATAATTCGCTCCCGTAGGACTCAGCATGTATATTATGATTAACGATTTCTTCTTGGAAATAATTCATGGCAAGATCCCACACATACAGAATACAGGAGAAGCCATTGCTGAAGTCGAGCTTATAGACCACCTTCTGGGCACCGCCCTCCATCTTACTGACCTTAGCGACGGTATAACGCGTACCGAAGACCTTCTCCACATACTCCTGCAACGCAGCAGCCTCCAGATGACAATGAAATTTCAAGTAACCACACTCCGCTTCTTCTTGTATTGCCGGCTACTCCACTCTATTCCATTCCCGGAGAAAAATATAGACTGTTTCTTTGCGTTCTGTTATTATGTTGAATTAGGTCTTGGAAAAAGTCGGCATACATAATCCCCCAGCATTACGCCCCTCTAGGTTGCACCCCACGTAGGGAGCATTCCATGAGTTATACGCTTAAGTCACCACCCGATCACCATTCCACCCGCCGCACCGGCTACTACAACCATCCAGGGCGGCAAGCAGGATTCTGTAAAAATCGGCATTTAAGGAGTCAGCTTGACACTATCCAGCCGGTCGATCAGCTTACGAAGACCAGCTTCATCCGCTCCATACGGGCGGACATCCTCTCCAAGCAGCTTATCCACCTCTTCTCTGGCGAACGTGAAGCTGTAAGTTATCCCTTCATCCGCAAGTGAGTAATTAATAATATCCGCGTTATCAATCAGGGTGAACAGCAGGACCGAATTCTTCAGGAGAGGGTCCCGGCTTAACGCCTGAAGCTCATCGTTCCACATTCCCTTAATATCGTTCACTGTATAATTGATGGTTAACTCATACGGCCGGGAGCCGGTTGTCAGTTCAATGCCTGCCCTCTCTAGTCCTTGCGGCAGCGGCATTGCACCAAGCTGCGCTGTGACCTTGCTGGCGTCGCCAATATACTTTGTCTTGCTCTCCAGCAGCTGATCCACCGTATAACCGGAATATAACAGCTGCGACGGATGCTGCACAGGCTTGGGATTAGCGGTACATCCAATCAGCAGGATCACAAGAACGAGGGTAAAAGCGGCCACACTCCCCGAGGTCGGCTGGCGGTAAGCAAGAATATGCTTAATCCGTGCCTTTACACTGCTCTCTCCAAAAGCCAGCGGACTGCCGGTCATAAGACCGCTCCGGCGGGCTGAGAAGCCAAGCAGGGAGCCTGAGTAACTGCTTTTAACCTGCGGACCCAGCTTCCGGATCACCGCTTCATCGCAGGACATCTCCATATCCTTGCTCATGAGCACAAAAGACAGCCACATCAGCGGATTGAACCAATGGAGAATGACCAGCAGGAACATCAGCGGCTTGATCAGGTAATCCCGCCGGTTAATATGAGTCTGCTCGTGCAGCAGGATATGGGACAGCTCCTGTTCACTCATCCCGGCCGGGATGTAGATCCTTGGCTTCCAGAAGCCGAATACGAATGGAGTCATGATCTGGTCCGTCTCAAAGACATGCCCCTTCACAATTGTTGCTGTACGGACACTGCGCATGACTCTCAGGTAAGAGATCACGCTGTACAGCAGCAGGACTATAACACCTGTCAGCCAGATCATACTGCCGGCCCACAGGATGACTTGCACAGGATTCACGCTTGCCGACGGTGCTACCGGCGGAAACAGACTGTTCCACAGGCTTCCTGCTGAATCTGTTCCGGTGTCCAATGCAGGCTGCGCTTGCTTCCCTATATGCTGCGGAACGAATTGCAGCTGCCCTGTGCCGGGCGAGCCTGCAGGCCGCCCTGCCAGCCTCAGGATACTGAAGCTTGAAGTGAAGCTGACGGGCAGGATCAGCCTGATCATTACAGCTGACCACAGGATATAGGAGAAAATCTTGGGCGCGCGCCGCAGCAGGACTCTTGCCAGCATGACGGCCACGGCTACATAACTGGCTGTAACGCTCATATTCAGAATGCTGATCCACAGGTCCGTCATCGGGAGGCCTCCTCGATAATCCTTTTCAGCTCCGCCGCTTCCTTCGCGGACAATTTCTTATCCCCGAGAAAAGCAGTCAAAAACTGCGGCAACGACCCGCCAAAGGCTTTGTCCACTACCGTCTGGCTCTCATGCCGCTGCGCCTCCGACTTCGGGATGATAGCTGTGACCGTGGCCCCCTCGTTTCTGAGAATTCCCCGCTCACATAGCTTTCTCAATACGGTATAGGTCGTGGACTTCTTCCAGCCCAGTTCCGAGAGACTCAGCTTCACCAGCTCTGTAGAGTTAATCGGCTCATGATCCCAGATCAGGCAAGCGAATTTATATTCGGCATCAAATAATTTGTATGGCTCCATCCTCTTCACTCCTTATAAGTTTATTGCAGTAGACCTAATGATGTTAAGTCTATTGCAATAAACCTATATTGTCAAGGCAAGACCGGTAACTCCCACAGAACAAAATGCCTGCGGCATCCCCATTGTGGTCGGTTTTTCGACCACATCCGGCCCACACGCCTCTGCCGCACCGAATGTAGTCGGTTTTTCGACCATATCCGGCCCACACGCCTCCGCCGCACTGAATGTAGTCGGTTTTTCGACCACATCCGGGCCACACGCCTCTGCCGCACCGAATGTAGTCGGTTTTTCGACCATATCCAGCCCACACGCCTCTGACGCACCGAATGTAGTCGGTTTTTCGACCATATCCGGCCCACACGCCTCCGCCCAATGTGTTCGGTTTTTCGACCACATCCGGCCCACACGCCTCTGACGCACCGAATGTGGTCGGTTTTTCGACCACATCCGGCCCAGATGACCACGCGCTGTCCATGTGTCCGGTGAAATCCTATTACTGATCCAGAATATGATCCTGCCGATGCTCCAAGACACCGGACGAAAATCATAATTTCCTATTCAACAAAAAAACCGGAACCGCCTGATTGCTCAGGGGTCCCGGTTTGTTGACTATAATGGTACTTCTTACGGACGTTCAATCCAGATATAGCCGTCATCATCTACTTCAACCGTAGCATGCAGGCCTTCAGCCAATACACGCAGCGGCACATTAGCATCTCCGTACTCATCTACGAATACTGCTAACGGAAGCTTCACGGTCTTGCCGGCAATTTGTGCCTGCGCGGAACCGATTTTGAATACGAGCTGATCGCCGTATACATCGTCAGTTACTTTGATCGATTTGTTAGGTCCATCCCACTCTACCTTGGCATCCAGATCCTCTGCGACATAGCGCAGCGGTACATAGGTAGTGCCATTCTTCACGACCGGATAATAGTAATCGTCATCCGGTGCGATCATCAGGCTCTTGGAGGTAATTGCCATCTCCTCTTTGAGCAGCTTATAAACGGATGAATTGGCATCGAAGTTTCTCAGCGTTTCCCCTGGAGTAAGGTCACCCTTGGAATAATCAATTGCACCCACGGTGCTGATTGGATCAGCCGTTACCGGACCGTTCACATTCCAGGTCTCGGACACCAGCTTCATGCTGATGCTCTGCAGCGGCAGATATTCATCGGCCGGAAGAGCAACATTGAAGTCGATGTTCTGTTTGCGGACATGGAAGCCGTTATCAACGAAGATATCCGCAGTCAGCTTCGTATCCTTGCCGAGAACAGTCTTGAGTTCAGGGGTCGATTCATAGAGGTTCTCCAGTTGCTTGTCATAGACGAGCAGGAGAGCATCCACAGCCAGCTTGGCTGCATCATGCACTACGGTGACTACCCCTTCTTTGTCTTCCAGCGGAATATCGCCCAGACCGATGCTGTTCAGATCTTCAGCTCTGTCTTTGATGAGCGGATACATGTAATCATATAGACCGCTAATCAGAGCGGTGAAGCCTTCGGTATCCTTCGACACAGATCTCAGGAAGCTCTTAAGCAATACCGGAAGCTCTTCCCCTGTAATTTCCGTATGTAGCTTCGTCAAGCTGGTTGGCTGGCCGTATACGGATTCATTAACGGATGTCACTGTGATCGCACCCGGATTCGGAAGATTCTTGATCACAAACTGGGAGGCCAGCTTAGTGAATTCCAAGGTCTTGGCCGGATCGGTTGCTTCCAGACCGAGCAACATTTCATTGCTCTGAAGCGGCATGTAGAACGGCTGCTTCGCGCCTTCAGCGGTGAAGACCAGGTTCTTCTGGTCGGTGAAGAGGGAGAAAGGTATCTTGAACTCCTTGTAACCCACAACTCCCGTGGCCGAGACGTTGCCGTTATCCTGAACCTTCACATGGCCGAGCGTGAGCGATAAGGAATTAATAAGATCAATAACTTCCTTGTCCTCTGCGGTGATACCTGCTGCAGGAACAGCGTTCAGGGTCATCGTAGTGCTGGATTCAGAGGATTTGACATCCAGATCCCCCAGCAGTGCCTTATTGACATCGAAGCCGCCAACGGCTTGGCAGCCTGACAGAATCAGCAGCAGGGCGAGAATCGGCACCAGCCATTTGGTTCTTGCTTTCATTTTCTTCATAGCATGTCTCCTCTAGCTCATAATTTGGCAACGTACCCATCATCTCAGAGGAGCATGGATTTGTAAATACAGCACCTGGAAATGATGAACCCTCATACGCTAAATAAACTCCGCCATTCTATAAATACCCATTCTTTGAAAAAGAGAAACTTTACCAACGCAAGTATTGCTAAATGGGCCGGATAAAAGCACCACCAGACCCAGCGCGGCAGACGCTTCTTCTCCAGCAGCACCCAAAAACCCGGAGTCAGCGCAATCAGAAGGGTCGGAATAATGCTGGCCATCTGCACCAGCCAATTATAATAGAACAGATAGAATACATTCAGCGCCAAATGTGCCAGCACCAGCACGTAAGAACGGGTATAACGGAAGATCAGCACCAGCAGCAGGCCGTACGCGTTGTAGTCGAGCGGCAAAGCATCCATCAGCAGCACAGCCACGGCTACTACCGGAATACCCGTCCACAGATTCGGCAGCTTATCAAGCAGGGCAAGGACCAGCGCTGAGATCAGCAGGGTGAATACGACGTTCCAGCCTCCCGGATGAATCGCCAGATTGTACGGAATCTGTGCCAGCACAGCGATGACGAGCAGCCGCCGGAAATAGCGGGGTCTGGAGGAGGTATGGATATAGCCTTGCGCCAGCGCGTAGCAGTAGATCGGAAAGGCAATTCTCCCCACATATCTCCAGGCAAGCTCACCCGGGAAAAAGATCAGGCCGACATGGTCAATCAGCATGGTCAGCATGGCAATAATCTGCATCTGTAGCCTCCTGTTACGTTCATGAAATATAAAGCACCTTAGGTGCTATTATCCATGTCAAAGGCAGATGCTGCAAGCTATGCGGGAGAACTTGTACGACAGGCAAGCCGGAGCCGCTCCCTCTGGAGCAGTTCCGGCCCATTTTATCCTAATATCAGGCTGTCTTCGACTTGTTATAGATATCAAAGCCTACGGCAAGCAGCAGCACCAGTCCCTTGATCCCCTGCTGCCAGTCTACGCCGAGGCCGACGAGCGACATGCCGTTGTTCATGACGCCCATGACCAGACCGCCGATGATGGCGCCGACCACAGTTCCGATTCCCCCCGACGCGGAGGCTCCGCCGATGAAGCAGGCAGCGATAGCATCCAGCTCGAAGTTCGTACCGGCCTTAGGGGTAGCCGAGTTCAGGCGGGCCGCGAAGACCAGACCGGAAAGGGCAGCGAGTACACCCATGTTGACGAATACCCAGAAGGTCACCCGTTTGGTTTTGACGCCGGAGAGGCTTGCCGCCTTCTCATTGCCGCCCAGGGCATAGATATGCCGCCCCATGGTCATGTGGTTCATGACGAAGGAGTACATCACAATCAGCACCATCAGAATGACAAGAATGTTAGGAATCCCGTTATATTGTGCCAGAACATAGGTGAACAGGTTGATGACAACCACCAGCGCAGCGGCTTTGGCAACGGACATCCAGATTGGAGACCGCTCAAAACCGTACTTCACGGTGATCCGGCGGCTGCGGATTTCCTGATAGATCACCAGCAGCGACAATAGGACGCCGATGATCAGGGTCAGCACATTCAGCGAGCCCCCGCTAGCGACATCGGGAATGAACCCGGAGCTGATCTTCTGAAACGTCTTCGGGAAAGGCGCAATCGACTGCCCGTTCAGCACGATCATCGTCAGGCCCCGGAACAGCAGCATGCCCGCCAGGGTCACGATGAACGCCGGGATTTTGACATAAGCGACCCAGAAGCCTTGCCAGGCCCCGACCAGCGCGCCCATCAGCAGCGAGATGACTACGGCCAGCACCGGATTCAGCTCCATATCCACCATCATAATGGCCGACAGGGCACCGATGAAGGCAGCTACCGAGCCGACCGAGAGGTCGATATGCCCAGTGATGATTACCAGCACCATCCCGATAGCCAGCACCAGTATGTAGCTGTTCTGCAGAATGAGATTGGTCACGTTCAGCGGCTTCAGCAGAATGCCGTCGGTCAGAATTTGAAAGAACACCGAAATAAAAATCAAGGCAATGATCATGCCGTATTGGCGGATATTTTTTTTGAACAGTTCACTAATGGCTCCCATGCGGTGTTACCCCCTGCTTCGTGTCATAAATTTCATCAAAAGCTCCTGCGTGGCGTCCTTCCGCTCCACTTCCCCGCTGATCCGCCCTTCACACATGGTGTAGATCCGGTCGCACATCCCGATAATTTCCGGCAGCTCGGAAGAGATGACCAGCACGCCCTTCCCCTCTGCGGCAAGACTGTTGATGATGGAATAGATTTCGTATTTGGCCCCGACATCGATGCCCCGCGTAGGCTCATCGAGGATCAGCACATCCGGCTGGGCGTAGATCCATTTGCTGAGTACCACCTTCTGCTGGTTGCCGCCGCTGAGATTCACGGTTTTTTGCAGGATGCTGGGGGTCTTGATGTTCAGCTTCTTGCGGTATTCCTCTGCGACCAGTACCTCCTCGTTCTCATTAATGACGCCATGACGGGAGAGCTTCTTCAGGCTGCTGAGCGAGATGTTCCGCTTGATATCGTCGATCAGGATCAGGCCGTAATGCTTGCGGTCCTCGGTTACGTAGGCTAACCCATGCTCTATCGCCTGGCTGATGTTATTCAGGTGTACCTCCTTGCCGTGCATAAAAGTCTGGCCGCTGATCCGCTTGCCATAGGACTTGCCGAACACACTCATCGCCAGCTCCGTGCGCCCTGCACCCATCAGCCCGGCAATGCCGACCACCTCACCCCGCCGGATGTGGAGATTGATCTGATCCAGCATTTTGCGGTCCGCCTGGGTCTCATGATAGACATTCCAGTCCCGGATCTCGAAGATCGTCTCGCCCGGATCCGGTGTACGCTCAGGGTAACGGTTCGTCAGATCACGCCCGACCATGCCTTTGATAATGACATCCTCTGTAACGGCATCCTGCTTCATATCCAGGGTCTTGATGGTCTGTCCATCCCGCAGAATCGTGACGGAATCCGCTATTTTCTCGATTTCGTTCAATTTGTGGGAAATGATAATCGAGGATATCCCCTGCTTCTTCAGCTCCAGAATGAGCAACAGCAGGTTCTCGCTATCATCCTCATTCAGCGCCGCTGTCGGTTCGTCGAGAATGAGCAGCTTCACTTCCTTGGAGAGCGCCTTCGCGATCTCTACAAGCTGCTGCTTGCCGACACCTATCGTAGAGACTCCTGTAAACGGCGATTCCTTGAGGCCGACGGTCGTTAGCAGCGCCTTGGTCTTGACCGTCGTTTCGTTCCAGTTGATCACCCCGCGTCTGGCCTGTTCATTGCCGAGGAAGATGTTCTCCGAAATCGACAAATACGGAATCAGCGCCAGCTCCTGATGGATAATGACGATCCCCAGGCCCTCGCTGTCCTTGATATCCTTGAACTGGCATACCTGCCCCTGGTAATAGATATCCCCTTCATACGTCCCGTGCGGATACACTCCGCTAAGCACCTTCATCAGCGTGGACTTGCCTGCCCCATTCTCTCCGCAGAGGGCGTGGATCTCGCCTGCCTTCACCTGCAGATTGACTGACGAGAGCGCTTTGACGCCGGGGAATGTCTTGGTGATGCCTTTCATCTCCAAAATAATTTCACTCATATGCCTCTCACCCAGCTTTCCTTGTGACTGTGCAGCGGTTCTCCGGCGGATTTTTTCGTTGTTCAATGCCGCCGGGAAACCGCGAGAAATTGCTGCGGATTATTATTGTCCGAGCTGCTCTTTGGTGTAGTACCCGCCGTCCACCAGCACTTTATCCACGTTGGCCGCATCCACAGAGACCGGCTCAAGCAGGTAGGACGGGACGATTTTGACACCATTGTCGTAGGTAGTGGTATCGTTGACTTCGGCTTCGGTCCCCTTCAGCACACTCTCCGTCATCTCCACTGCCTTCTTGGCCAGCTCGCGGGTATCCTTGAATACTGTCTGGGTCTGCTCTCCGGCCAGAATGGACTTCACGGAAGCCAGCTCGGCGTCCTGTCCGGTAACCACCGGAAGCTTCTTGTCACCGGAGCCGTAGCCTACGCCCTTGAGCGAAGACAGGATACCAATGCTGATGCCATCGTATGGAGACAAGACAGCGTCCAGATTATCGCCCGCATAGTTCGCACTCAGCAGGTTATCCATCCGTGACTGGGCGGCAGCTCCGTCCCAGCGCAACGTAGCTACCTTATCCATCGTAAGCTGCTTGCTGCGGACCACCAGTTTACCGGAATCAATGTAAGGCTTCAGAATCGACATGGCGCCATCGAAGAAGAAGTAGGCATTGTTGTCATCCGGCGATCCGCCGAACAGCTCGATGTTGAACGGGCCTTTGCCGTCCTTCAGGCCAAGCTTCTCTTCAATGTAAGAGCCTTGCAGCACACCCACCTTGAAATTATCGAAGGTCGCATAATAGTCTACGAATTCACTTTTTTTGATCAGACGGTCATAAGCGATCACCTTAACGTTGGCGTCATGCGCCTTCTGCAGCACATCCGTCAGCGCCTCGCCGTCAATTGAAGCGATTACAATCGCGTTCACACCTTTGGTGATCATGTTCTCAATCTGCGAGACCTGATTCTCGACGACATCCTCCGCATATTGCAGATCCGTCCCGTAGCCCAGCTTCTCGAACTCCTTGACCATGTTGTTGCCGTCATTCACCCAGCGCTCCGAAGATTTGGTCGGCATCGCAATGCCCACCTTGCCCTTCGATGTGTCCCCGCCGCCGGAAGAGCTGCCAGCGCTGCTGGATGAATTACCACTGTTGCCGCATGCAGATAAGATGAGTACCAGTGTTAGCAGAAGCGTGATCATTGAATATTTTTTCATTCCTGCACTACCCCCTGAACTATTCTGATGTCTTCCACAGGTATTCCCGTGTGACAAATCGAGTATAGCAACCGGGGGCAGGTGCCGTATTTACACTGAGGCTACTGTTTTTGTGAAATTTCAACTTTATATATATAAAAAGGAATGCGTCGCGCCTATAGATGGCTGCTGAAGCATTCCCCCACTGTTAATTCAGTATCTTCAGTTACTTGCGTACCTCAGCCTGCACCCCTTTACGGAACTGCAGCGGTGCCACTCCAGTCTGCTTCTTGAAGGCTGTGCTGAAATAATGCTGGGTCTCGTAGCCTGACTGCTCCGCCACCTCGTTAATACTGAGGTCGGTGGAATGCAGAAGCTGGGCGGCCCGGCGGATGCGGGTCTGGGTCAGATACGCGCCGAAGGATTCACCCACCTCCTGCTTGAACAGGCGGCTCAGATAGACCGGGGAGGCTTGAAGCAGGCCTGCTGTGGCCTCCAGGGTAAGCCCGTATTCGCTGTAATGCTCCTGGATATGCTGCTTCGCCCGGCGGACGAGCGGGGACAGCGGCTGCTCCTTGACCAGCGCCATCCGGCAGCTCCGGTAGGCGGCGGCCAGCTCTGTAATCTCGCCCTGGATCGGCCGGGTGCCGACTTCAACGGCGATTTTGAGATGGCTGCGCACTGCGGCCTCCACTCCGGCCAGGATGCGCTCCCCTGCGGCATCCCACAGCAGGATAACGATCAATCCGGCGGCGTCCCGGAACATCACCTTAGGATACGGGTCCAAAAGCTCGGAGGCGATATTCTCTATGGCGAATAAGAAGAGCTGCCGCTCCTTCTCCTTCATCGCCGGATGCTGGCCCTCCCACCTCCAGCGGATGATGCCGATCAGCTCCGGCCGCTGCGGCGGAAGCTTGAGGAATTGCAGCTGCTCCCGGATCTCCGCCTGGCTCAGATTACCGTCCAGCCATTCCTGGCAGAAGCGCTCGCGCAGCAGCGGGAAGTTCTTCATCAGCTGCCGGGAAGCCTGCTCCAGATGCTGGCTCTGCTGCCGCTCGGACTCCAGCTCATCGCGGACACCCCGCAGCACCTGCATCAATTGCTTCGGTTCCGCAGGCTTGAGAATATAATCATTCACCTGCAGCCGGATCGACTCCTGCGCATAAGCGAATTCATCGTGGCCGGTGATTACAATAATCTTACAGCCGGGCAGCGCTTCCCGCAGCCGCTTCATCAGCTCCATGCCATGCATAATCGGCATGTTCAGGTCCACCAGGGCGATATGGATGGCATGCTCCACAGCCAGCTCCAGCGCCTGCTCCCCGTCTTCTGCCTCTGCCGTCACCTCCATACCCAGGCTATCCCAGTCCACGCATTGCCGGATGCCCTCCCGGATAATGCGCTCATCATCGGCAATGATTACTTTCCATTTGTCCATCATGTACAGATCATCCTCCTCTATCCTATTGCTTCTCTGGGTAACTCTCACGAACAACCGGATGACGCACCGTTACAAGAGTTCCCTGACCCGGCCCGCTCTCTATCTGGATACCGTACGGCGCTCCATAGGTCAGCCTGATCCGCGCCTGCACATTCAATATGCCGTAGCCGCTTCCTGCGGTGCCTGTTACAGCTATTTCCGTCTCCGGGCGCTCCAGTTCTTCTGTACCTACCGCTTCAAGCCGCCGCCTGAGCTCCTTCAGCTTATCTGCAGACATCCCTGCACCATCATCGCGAACAGTAAGAGACAGGTCGTTGTCCCGTTCCACGACTGCAATGGAGAGGTGTCCGAGGCCGCGCCGCTCCTTGATGCCGTGATAGATCGCGTTCTCCACCATCGGCTGCAGCAGCAGCTTAAGCACATACAGCTCCTGTAAGTGCGGCTCCACTTCAATGGAATACGTCAGCTTCGTGCTATAACGGACATGCTGAATTTTCAGATAGCTGACGATATGCTCCAGCTCATCGGAGAGCGGTATGATATCGCTCCCTTTGCTTAAGCCCAGCCGGAACAGCCTGGAGAGGGACTGGACGACCTCGGCGATATCCTCCGCTCCCTTGCTGCGGGCCATCCAGTGAATCGTATCCAGCGTATTGTACAGAAAATGCGGCTTGATATGCGCCTGGAGACTGCGCAGCTCCGCCTCACGCTTTTGCCGCGCCTGAAGCTCGGTCAGGGATAGCAGCCGGCCAATCTGGGCCAGCATCGTATTGAAGCTGCGGCCGAGCAGCCCGATCTCATCGGAACGGCTGCCCCAGTAGCGGATCGTCAGATCGCCGGACTGCGCCTTGCTCATGAAGGAAGCCAGCTGGCCGATAGGACGGGAGATCGAATAGGCCAGATAGAACGATGCGGTCATGCCCAGCATACAGACTACAAATACAAAGGTAACAACATTGAACGTAATCTCGCGGATTCCATAAGCCGATTCATCCATCGGGAACACGCCCATCGTGGTCCAGCCGGTAAACGGCGAGGTCCGGTAGATCAGCTGAAGCTTGCGGCCGTCTACTGTCTCCGAGGTAATGCCCGAGGACTCGGTGAACAGACCTGCCGGGATGGTACGCATTAAAGGATGCTGCGGCGCGTAGATCATCTCTCCGCGATTGTCCACCACTGTCAGATATCCGGTTTTGCCGAGCGTGACATCTCTAGCCGTCTCCGCGATCACCCGCAGCTTCAGATCCACCAGCACCACGCCCTGGACCACCTGCGTCTCAGGATTCACAATGGCCCTTACAGCAGAGACTACCTCACTCTCCTTATAGTCCACATGGGACCTGACCGCACGGCCATACGAATGCCCGACGATCAGGAAGATCCCCTTATTCTCTGCCGCCTGCTTGTACCAGCTCTCCTCCGTCAGCCGGGTACCGGAACGGGTATACATCTCGTTGCTGATGAAATCGCCTTCACGGTTGACCAGCATGATGCCTGCTATCTCGGAGCTGAGTGTGGTAAAGCCCTGCAGAAATTTGCGGATATTGTACTCCGCCGATTCCCCATTGCCCGCTGCGGGGTCCGGCTGTGCCGGAGCCGGTGACGCCCCCTTCAGGAACTTCTGGACGCCCGGATCGAACGAGATCAGGTATGTAATTTTCTGCAGATTCTCCACATCACTCTCTATGGCCGTATTCACCTTGCGGATGAGCTGCATCGTGTTCTCGGTGCTCTGCTCCTCCACGATCCGGTCCACCGTCCAGCCAATCAACAGCCCCAGTCCAATAGAAGGCAGAATGCTAATCAGCAAAAAGTGAATAATCAGCTTATAGCGGATTGGCATATTATTCAGCTTCAGCTTCTCCATGCTCACGCCGGCCTTGCGCATCACAGGCTCCCCCTCTGCCGCCTATTTGGCATAATAATTGTCCACATTCTGCCGCGTGACCACATCAATTCCGGTATCTACAGAATCGGGGACAGGCAGGGGCTTGTTATTGGCATAGGCCTCAGGGTCAGCCTCCAGATCACGGTGCAGATGAAACAACTGGGTCAGCGACCAGTAGCCCATATTCCAGGTGCCCTGCGCCATGGTTGCGGCAATCTTGCCTTCCTTCACCAGATCGAGTGTGCCTTTATCCGTATCGAAGCTGATAATCTGCGGGACCGGTCCGCTGCCAGGGGCGGCTTCCACGGCTTCCGCAACCCCGATACCGCCATTACTTTCCGTGGCAAAAATCCCTGCCAGCTGCGGATAACGCACCAGCAGCTGCTCGGCAGCCTCCCTGGAGGCCACCTGATCTCCCCGCCCATCCTTGACCGCCACCAGCTTCATCTGCGGGTACTTGCTGCGGATGGTATCCGTGAAGCCGTCCGTCCGCTCCTGGTGATTATGCTGATCCGGTGTGGTGATAATGGCGACCTCGCCCTTGCCCCCGGTCAGCTCGGCCATCTTATGCGCCGCCTTCGTTCCGGCATTATAATTGTCCGTTCCCAGGAAGGAATACGCCTTGCTGCCCTCCGCTCCCGAATCAAACAGCACTACCGGAATGCCGCTCTCCACAGCCTTGTTAATCGTCGCTGTAAGCAGCTTGGAATTCACGGCCGAGATGGCAATTCCCGCCGGCTTCTTGGCGATGGTCTGCTCCAGCACCGTCATCTGTTCACTCGCGTTATGCTGGGTAGAGCCGTGATACTCGACGGATACATTAAGCTCCTCTGCGGCATCCTCGAAGCCCTTCAGCACACTTTTCCAGTAATCAATGCCGATCTGGAACGTAACCATCACATATTTGTCCTCAATATTACCGCGCAGTCCGGTAGTCTCCCACGGGTCTGCCGCCTTTCCCTGCTGCTTGTAATTCAGCACGTAGAGCACGAAGATGCCGATTAACAGCACATAGACGAGCCACAGCTTTTTCACATATGTAACCCCTTTCATTACAATGAATGCCGAAGGCCCACAGGCCCCAGGTTCTTCCATCTATGACCAATCTAGTCTACTGGCTTGGCAGCCGTTCCGTCAATTACGTTACAGAGCCTATAGATAAAGATCGTTATCTGCTACGACATTTTATGTCGTACCGATTGTTCTATACTGGACAAGTACCATCAATTCAATGAAACGAGGATTACAAGAATGTCAAAAACCAAACGCGGACGGGTTCTCTGGACCCTCCCTTCCCGCGGACGCGGCACCTGCCCGGTCTGCGGGTCCACCCGGATCAAGCTGCTCTACACCAAAATAAAATCCGACGGCACCGCCCTAAAGGTCTGCAAGCGCTGCGACAAAGCCACGCAGGTTAGAGTGGACGCAGCAACCAAGTAAGGCGATACAGGGATGTCTGCCCTGCTTCATGCTTCGTGCATGGGAGCAGGGAGCATCCTTGTTTTCTTATTCAGGGAAGTTGTCCCGCTGGTCTTCATAATCATCAGGAGCTATACTGAAAGCTACTGAAAGGAGCGGGAGGAGCAGCATGAGCCATATTCACCGGATTCAGTGGTTTGACCAGCAGGTCCGCCAGCTGGCGTATCCGAACAGCAGCAAGCTGGCGGAGCAGTTCGAGATTTCAGGTCGCCAGGCCCAGCGGGATATTGAATACCTGACAGAATCGCTGCGGGCTCCGCTCCGGTATGTGGCGAAGCAGCGCGGATATATATACGAGGACAACAGCTTCGTGCTGCCTCATCTGTACATTACGGACGAGGAACAGCGGGTGCTTAAATATCTGGCTTACCGGTATAGCCACTATGATTATGAGAATGCCCAGAGTATACGCAAGGTCGGGGGGCTGCTGGAGCGCTTCACGGAGCAGCCTCTTACGGACAGGGAGCTTAAGCTGCCTGTCTTTGAAGTGAATGCCCACCGCATACAGATGATGGAGATGCTGGAGCAGGCGATCTCGGCCCGCAGGGTGGTCCATGTTCTCTACTGTGCCGGGCAGGACACTTCGCAGGAGCTGTATCTCTGCCCTTTGCGGCTAAGCCGGCGGGTGGAGGAAGATTATCTGGAGGCCGCTATGGAGGGCGATGGCCGGAGTGAGTATTTCAGCCTGTCCGGCATCCGTCAGTTAACACTTACCGGCAGGGTCTTCACAGCCGGTGAAGACGGCCCTGCGGCACCGGCGGAGCAGACCAGACCCTTGAAGCCGTTCACGGCGAGAATACGTATTAACCAAGTACCTCAGGACAGCTCATGGGGTGGTTATCGGCTCCGTGCTGCTGCTGAGGATGTCTACGAAGTTGATTTTTATGATACCAGCGCGTTCATTGCACATCTGCTCCACTCGGAGTGGAGTGCCCTCCTGTCTCCCAAATGGCTGAAGGACAAGCTCCGCAGCATCTGTGAGGTTGCAGTGAGACGGCTGGATGAACAGGAGAATGAACAGTGAGCAAGCGATCCAGCGTAATTCTTGTCGTTCAGATGAAGCGTGAATCCAAATCTTTTACCGATGCGCTCTATGCCGTAGTGACTGCCGCCGGTTTATTCGAGGGTCCGAAATTCATGCTCTCCGGGCTAAGCGGCATGGCCTTCAAATTCACCGTACACGAGAAGCTCCTCCCCTTATCCGTTACGGCTTATGGGCAGTGGGGCACAGAGCATAGTGCGGCCGCCGATAACCTCGGCATCTTCTTCCAATATGACGGCGGAAGAACCAGACATGATTCGTTCGGGGAGTATCAACGGATCGCCATTGACAATGTCAAGCAGAGTCTGGACCGCGGCCGGGCCTGCATCTACTGGATACCGGAATTCGGCGTGATTCATGGTTATGATGAGGATGACCGGGTGTTCTATGTACAGGATGGCTGGTCCGGTGAGACGCAGGTTGTGCTGTATGATAACTTCGGCCTGAACTTCACGCCCTTCTGGGACTGTATGTATATCGGAGAGCGTGTGAAGATTCCGCTGCAGGATGCTGTACTGGAGTCGCTGCGGCTTGCGCTGGAGGATTGGGAGACTCCTCACAAAACACTTCCTGACTTAAGCCTCGGTTCAGGCCGCCTGGCCTACAGCTTCCTGATCCGGGCGCTTCAGCAGGGCGGATTCGACAGCTACGGCGCTATTTACATCCTTGAATCGTACATGACTTCACGGACCGAGATCTCCGCTTATCTGCGGGAGGTTCAGTCCGTATTGCCGGGTCTTAAGGAAGTCAGCCGCTTGTATGATGAGCTGGCGGAGGAGCTGGCCGGCCCGATGGCTGCTGCAATCCAGAAGGAGAATGGGAGCAAGCTGCTGAACCAGGAACAGCTTCCTTCCCTCTGCTCTGCTTTGGAGAAGGCCTTGGAGCTGGAGGAGCGGGCCATGCAATTGGTTCGGATAATTTCAGAACAGTACCCGGACCGGAAACGGTCCACACTGCCGAGATGGGGGGCGCATACCGCACGATGAGTGATTATCATAACAAACAAGCTTCACCCGCTACGGATCAGCAGCGTGTGCCGCTCTCTTCTTCTTTTGCAGATGCCATGCACCAGGTCCTCTCGGCCAAAGGCTGGTTCAGCCTGCCCGTCCATATGCTGTCCGGCATGACGGCCTTATGTTTCCGCCTGTCCGTGCACAGGCAGCTTCACCCGGATTCAGCTACAGCTTATAACTGGGCGGCTGAACATTTCGTAGCGGCAGATCTGATCGGCCTTATCGCCATGCAGGGTGCAGGCTTTAACTTCAGCCCTACCTTCCCTCTCTATCAGAAGCAGGCCATTGCGGCAATCCGTCAATCACTTAAGCAGGGCACCGGGGTGGTCTGCTGGAAGGACCGGTTCGTAGTGATTACCCGCTGTGATGATCAGCAGCAGCTCTTTTATTACAAGGAGCTGAATTCAGCCGCTGAGCACGAACTGCCTTACGAGCAGCTTGGGAGGAATGATTCACCTTATTGGTACGGCCAGATCTATGAAGGTCAGGTCCCAAAAGATAGGCTTCAGGTAATCAGAGAGTCCTTCATTCAAGCGGTGTACAAGGCAGAGGTTCATGATCCGATGCTGCCGGAATCGCAATATGCCTGCGGCCTTAAGGCCTATGATGCCATGCTTGAGGCCTTGGCGGACGGGAACTATGATGCTGCCGGAGCCTATGAGACGCTGACCTTCTATGCAGGAATGAAACAGGATACGGCAGCCTACGCATGGGAAGCCAGCCTGTACTGGCCCGAACTTGAAGGGATTGCTGAACATTATACGGCTCTGGCCGCTGTCTATAATGAAATTACAGACGCTCTTAACGAGAGGCCCGTACAAGCTGCAGAGGCTCCATGTTCCATTAATGCTGAGGGCCTGATTCCGCTCCTCCGGGAAGCGAAGCGTATCGAGACCGCAGCGATCCAGTCCATTCGTCTGCTGCTGCGGGAGCCGATTGAGAACCGCTTCCATGATGTGGGGCTGCGCTAAGCCACGGCGGAGTGCTCAGAACATCAGCGACTCCGCATATTTCTCCCCTTCCAGCAGGTCATATTCGACCAGACGGTAGTCATCCAGCAGCGCCTGCTGCTCAGGGGTCAGCTCCTGCAGAATTCCGGTATCGCCCGGCCCGATTAGCACCTTCTTGCTAAGTCCCGGAATTTCCGCCCGTACCTGCTCCAGCAGCTTATAAAAGGCCGGCAGCGTCTGCCCGGATAACCGGAAGACCGCAGGGCCGAGAAAGGCCGGGCTAAGCGTCCCGAGCGGCTCTTTCCCGATCTCAAAGTTAGCGAGTACCAACAGCTTCGTCTCATGCTTCAGCCTTGGCTCCTGATCCCAGCCTGCTGCGGTATAGATCCCGGCGCTGAGCGCAGGCAGATGATCTCCCCAGAACACCGCGATGGTGGGCCGCTTGATCTTCAGCAGCTCCTGCTGGAGATAAGCCATGGCCTCGTCTGTCAGCTTGGTATCCTGCACATAAGTCTCCAGCTCATCCTTCTGCTCTGGCAGTCCGCCTTGAACGGTGATGGTATTCGGTCCGTTCAGGCCTTTGGTGAAAGGAAAATGATTCTGCATCGTCACCAGATGCAGGAATGCCGGGCCCGATGCCTCTTGAAGCTGCTGGACCGCCTCCTGTACAGCTGCTTTATCCGAGACATACCCCTCTGGAGTCAGGCGGTCAGCGTCCGGCAGATCCTTCTCACTTGTGAAGCGGTCGAACCCCAGCACCGGATAGACACGGTTACGGTTATAGAAGGTATCATCGAACGGATGCAGCGCCAGTGCCTCATACCCTCTGTCCTTCAGAATACTGACGATCGACGGCAGGGAGGACATTTTGACGATGCGCTGTTGATAAGGAATCGTTCCATCCCCCAGAAAATACATCGACAGCCCGGTCAGGGCCTCGAACTCCACATTAGCCGTATTGCCGCCGAATTCCGGGGACAGCAAATAACCGGACGGCGTCTGGCCCGCCACCCCATGGATGAACTTCAGCGGATCTTCGCTAAGCGTATATCCGGGCAGGCGCGTAGGGTCGAAGAACGCCTCATTCATCATAAACAGAATGTTCGGCTGCTCCCCTGGCGTGGCCTGTACCGGTGCCTCCGGCAATGCTGAATAATTGGCAGCTACCGCTTCAACCGCTTCGCGGCTGTAGCCCTCCGGCTTGTCCATCAGGCTCTGCCGCAAATTCCCGGCGAACGCATAGACGAACCCGTTCTGCGTATAATTCACCTTCTGGTTCCAGAAGATGTTCTGATAGCTCATTGCTGCAACGACAGGAGATTGACCGGTGACCAGCACAAGAAACCACGCGCTTAGCCCCACAGATATTCCTGCCAGCGTCACGCGCAAGGACAGTCTGATCCGGTTCTTCGGCAGCTTAATAATCACAAGGACCAGACCGGCAACCACCAGAACAGCGGTCCCTATAGCAAACGGAGAGATCATCCCGCTGGTAATCTTGCTCATTCCTTCGGCATTCTTCAGCAGCATCAGATCCCACGGAAACAGCGGTTCGCCTCTCGTAGCCAGCTTCTGATCACTGGCAATCCCCAGCAGCACGAACAGCGCCGAGACCACCGCCGGCCCCGCATACGCATTCGGCACAATCACTGAGCTTAAGAGCAGGATGAAGAAAATAAACAGACTTCCGGTACAATACAGCCAAGGATAAGCGCCAACCCACTCCAATGCATGAAGCACATCCATCCGAAAAGAAGCAGCCTGCAAAAACAAATTCAGCCCAAATCCCACAGCCAGCAAAATGATCAATAAATACGACAAACGCTTCGATGGCAATAACCGCGACAAGTGCATTCACTCCTAACTGTTAAAGGAGTAGTATACGCCTTTTAGCTTAAAACCGCCTTAAAATTCAGTAGCCAAATGGGCACAACGCCAAAAAAAGAGCAGCATCCAAACATCAGACACTGCTCTTCTCTCTTTTCTATTCTCATCCCAGCGGGATAGACTGAAAAGGATAATAACTAATTAGGCCAAGGATTGGAGGGGGATTTTGGAACTGTAGGAGCGGTAGCGTCCGCCTTTGTCCCCGGATTTCCACCGCGGTAAGCGGTACAAATCAAGAAATCTGGGGACAACAGCGGCCGGAAGTCCAAATATTCACCGGAATGACGCCTGTGCCTAAGCCTACTTCACGTATATCCGGCTGCTCTCCTCCCAATATTCCCCAGGCTCCAGCCCGAACAAGCCAATGTCATCGGCAGGCAGATCCACCTTCGGGGCGTTCACCAGGTTGATCTGCGGCTCCGGGCAGAAGAAGCCTTCGGTCGCGCCGTTGTTCCAGATCATCCATTGCTTATACGAGGTACCCACATCATACACCAGCGTAACTCCGGCCTTACTGTCGGTAAGCTCCATCCGGTTCCGTCCATTCTGGGCGGCTGCGGTGTAGTGGTTGTCCATCGACGCGTAGAACGGATACAATCCTTCGCCGCGCAGAGCCACTTCATCGGCAGTCAGCTCCTGGAATTTGCCGGTTGGCAGCATCCGCTCGTTAAGCTCCCAGCGTTCGCCGATCGTTAGCTTAACACGGTAATCCTGCGCGCTGCTGCCTGGTGCGAACGGAGCATTAATCGCGGTATGGAACGCCAGCAGGCAAGGCATCAGCACATCGCCGTCATTGTGGACCAGCAGCTGCTGGGACAGGCCGCCTTCACCGAGCGTATAGCGCAGCTTGACCGTGTATTTGAACGGCAAATACTGATAGGACGGATGGTTCTCATCCACCTTGATCGCTACAGTAACGAAGCTTTCGCTTGTACCGGTGCCGAATTCCTCTACCTCCCATGCAGCTGTATGTAGGAAGCCATGCAGATGATTGCCGGTTTTGGCTTCATTGACAGGCAAATGATAGGTCTGTCCATTCCACGGGAACTCTCCATCCTCATAACGGTTCGGCGGAAATAGTACAGGAATACCGTGAATGCCCGGGTTCGCCTTGAACGCTTCCATCTCTTCCGCGCCAGGCTCATGCAAGAAACGGTAACCGCTCTCAGTATCCCGGAAGCAGATCAGATTCCCGCCGATGCCCGGCAGAATAGCCGCTTCATAACGGCCGGCCTTCAGCCAGACAGCGGCTTCTCCCTCATAGTGTCCTTCAAATGCTGTAATCGGTGTCATTACAATAATCCCCTTCCATATGATCAAAATGACTCTCTCATAGATAGAGTACCACATCTGCCGGAATGGCAACATGCCATTTTTACAGCTGCTCCACTTCGACACTCATGACATGCTCGATTTTTTTCACATCATAATAGATTTCCGTAGCATAATCCTTGTCTGGCGCAGAAACGACCATGTCGATCATCTGCCTGCCATCCTCAAGATCCTTGATCTTCATTCGCCGGATGGTCCGGCCGGTTTTACGTGTTTTGCGCTGGTCGGTAATGACATTCCGCTGCTCAATCTTCTGAATCACATCCGTCAGAATATAATTCGGTTCCATAATGATTTTGATGGAGATCTCATGCTTGTTCAGCACTTCAGGCCCGATAGCTTTGATAAGCAGGGGGACAGCGTTAACGGCGAACATAAGCAGTATAACCGCGTAACCCGCCTCTACATAAAAGCCCGCACCGACCGCGATCCCGATACCGGAAGCCGTCCAGATCAGCGCCGCCGAGGTCAGCCCGGAGATGGCATCTCCGCCTCTGCGCAGAATAACACCCGCCCCCAAAAAACCGATGCCGCTGACAATCTGCGCCGCCAGACGCATCGGGTCCATGTTCGGATGCTCCGGTCCGCCGAATTTGTCATAGGCATGAATGGATACCAGAGTTACCAGACAGCTGGCGATGCTGATGACCATACTGGTCCGGATTCCCAGCGGTTTCTGTTTCAATTGGCGGTCAATGCCGATGAACAGCCCGAACAGCATGGCCACAAGCAGCTTGATGATTGACTCCATATGCAGCAGGTCCATATTCATAATTCATTTTCCTCCTTTCTCGCCCGTCATGGCACATAGAAACAGTATACCTGAAAAACGCTGCAAGCTTTACTGAAATTTTCTGCTGCCAGGGTTACAAAAGAAACGGACGCCTATCCCCGCTAACCGGGAGCTTCAGGCAGTACTGCCTGAGGCTCCGGCCAGGAACATCGTCCGCTTCAGAGAAGACTTCACTTATTCCATCATATGAGCGATGAGTGACTTATAGAAGGATTAGCCGTGCAGGAGGGATTCCGCGCCGTCACAGTAGATTTCCGTACCCGTGATGTGATCCGAATCCTCAGAAGCCAGGAACAGCGCCAGCTTGGCCACCTGATCCGGACGCCCCGGCCCCTTCTCCAGCGGCTGCCCGCCATCCGGGAATTCCACTTCAATCTGCACTTCCTTAAGATCATCCGAAGGATAGGTATTATCATCGATATTCGTGGTAATTGCTCCCGGACAGATAGCGTTTACACGAATCTTGTACTGGGCCAGCTCAAGAGCAGCCATTTTCATAAAAGCCACCTGACCCGCCTTGGTCGTACTATAGGCAGAGAACCCGACATTGGAGAATACCCGGTTACCGTTGATCGAGCTGTTGATCAAAATGCTGCCGCCCTTCTCTTTGAGATGGGGGATGGCATACTTGACAGTGGCGAAGGTGCCCCGCAGATTAATCTGAATCGTCTGATCCCAGGACTCGATGTCCATCGTCTCAATCGGTGTCATGGCCCCGTTAATCCCGGCATTGGCGAAGACCACATCCAGCTGTCCCCACTTCTCGATAACCTGTTTCACAGCATGCTCCACCTGCGGCGGATCAGCGATATCGCATTCAAACACTGCAGCTTCCCCGCCCTCCTTCGTGATCTGAGCGGCCACCTTCTCCGCATTCTCCACCGTCCGGTCCAGAAGTGCCACCTTGGCTCCGCTTCTGGCGAACTCCAGCACAGATGCCCGGCCGATGCCCGAGCCGCCTCCTGTAACAATCGCTACCTTGCCTTCCAGTTTCTTCGCAGTCATATGTCCAGTCGCCTCCATTTGGTGTTTGATGTTCAAGTTATGTTCTTTCCCTTAACTTTACCTCTCATACCCGGAAGTGAATCGGACCAGAACACCTGATAATGACAAAAAGCTTGACCCGCTGCCGGTTTAACCGGCGGCAGATCAAGCCCTAACATACATGAATGATAAGCCGTAAATCAGCCCAGCATCATCCGGTCGTCGGCCAGCTTATGGCCGCTGATCGCTTCGAATTCGCCAAGCAGACGCTCAACCGTCAGATCCTTCTTGCGCGTCTCATCGAAATCGAGGATGATGGAGCCTTTATCCATCATGATGAGCCGGTTACCCAGGCGGATCGCCTGATCCATGTTATGGGTAACCATCAGCGTAGTCAGCTTCATCTCACGGACAATGGATTCCGTAAGGGTGGTGATCAGCTCGGCGCGCGAAGGGTCCAGCGCAGCTGTATGCTCATCCAGCAGCAGAATCTGCGGCTGGGTGAAGGTCGCCATCAGCAGGCTCAGCGCCTGCCGCTCGCCTCCTGAGAGCAGTCCCACCTTAGCCCGCAGCCGGTCTTCCAGGCCGATGCCCAGGCGGCTGAGCTGTTCGCGGAACAGTGTGCGTCTGTGCGCATTGACACCCAAGGACAGCCCGCGGGGCTTACCCCGCTTGTAGGCCATGGCCAGGTTCTCCTCAATCGTCATATGCGGCGCAGTCCCGGCCATCGGGTCCTGGAAGACCCGGCCTATCCAGCGTGCGCGCTGATATTCCGCCAGATGGCTGATCGAGTTGCCCTCAATACGCGCTTCCCCCAGATCGGGCTTCATCACACCTGAGATAATATTCATCAGCGTAGATTTGCCGGCACCGTTGCTGCCGATAATCGTTACGAAATCCCCGGCGTTCAGTTCAAGATCAATCCCCAGCAGCGCGACCTTCTCATCCGGCGAGCCGGGGTTGAACAGCTTACATACATTATCAAGCTTTAACACTATCGGCCCCTCCTCTCTGCTTGCTGCGCTGAGCCAGCTCGGCAAGCTCTGCGGTCCGTCTGCGGGCCGTGCTCTTCTGCTTCACATACCGCTGAACCGATGGGAAGACGAGGGCAATAATGACGATAATTGCGGTGATCAGCTTCAGATCGGAAGCCTTGAGCCAAGATACCCGGAGGGCCAGAGCGACAACGATCCGGTACACGATTGAGCCGAGCAGCACAGCCAGTGTCGCCCGGAAGACGTTCTTCGCACCGAAGATCGCTTCCCCGATAATTACCGATGCTAGCCCGATGACAATCATCCCGATCCCCATCGAGGCATCTGCGAAGGTAGAATACTGGGCGATCAGTGCGCCTGAGAGCGCCACCAGCCCGTTCGACAGGCTGATCCCCAGAATCGTGGTTGTATCCGTGTTGACCCCGAAGCTGCGGATCATCCGCGAGTTGTCACCGGTGGCCCGCAGGGCCAGTCCCAGATCGGTGCGCAGGAACAGATCCATCAGGATTTTGACCAGCACGACTATAAACGGCATGACCAGCAGAGGATTCATGGAGCTGAATAACGTATCCTCCCCCATCAGGGAGACATTCGGCTTATCCAGAATCCGCAGATTGATCGAATAGAGGGCAATCATCATTAGTATGCCGGACAACAGCCCGTTGATTTTACCTTTGGTATGGAGCAGACCGGTACACATTCCTGCCGCCATTCCGCCGAGCAACGCACACAGGGTAGCCAATAACGGAGAATAACCGCTGTTGATCATCACTGCGGCAATCGCGCCGCCGGTTGTGAAGCTTCCATCCACCGTCAGATCGGGGAAATCCAGAATACGGAAGGTAATATACACCCCCAGTGCCATGAATGCGTAGAGCAGGCCCATTTCGAGAGCCCCGATTAATGAATTATACATTGCTGACTTCCTCCCTCAAGCGGCAAAGGGCGCCCATCCCGGACGCGCCCTGTTTATGAACTTTGTATATTATTGAATAATATTATTGGCGGGATCAGCCACTTCAGCCTTCATGGCATCCGTTACTTCAATTCCCTGTGCTGCCGCCGCCTTGAGGTTAAGCACCAGGTCCAGCTTCTCCTGCATCGTTACCTTCATATCGCCGGGGCTTTTGCCGTCCTTAAGCACTTCTACCGCCATTTGGCCGACCTGATAGCCATGATCATAGTATTTGAAGCCTACCGTAGCAAAAGCCCCCTTCTCTACCGTATCACGGTCAGCCGAGAAGAACGGAAGCTTATTGTCGTTAGCCGTCTGGATAATCGTATCTACGCCGCTGACAACGGAGTTATCGAGCGTAATGTACAGCGCATCTACGCGCCCTACAAGGGAATCCGCAGCCTGCTTCACTTCCGAAGTATTGGTAATCGCCGCCTTCACCAGCTCGATCCCGTGTTTGTCCAGCTCACCTTTGGCGATATCCGCCATAACCACAGCATTCGGCTCTCCTTCATTAATGACCAGGCCCAGCTTCTTCACCTTGGGGAACTGCGTCGCAATGAAGTTCATCAGGCGGGTAATCGACTCCGGATTGGTATCCGATGCGCCGGATACATTACCTCCGGGATGCTCAAGATCACTAACAATCTTGGCATCGAGAGGGTCTGTTACCGCAGCGAACAGAATCGGAGTGTCCTTCACCTTCTGTACGACAGCCTGAGCCGAAGGTGTAGCAATCCCCAGCACCAGATCGTTCTTGTCGCCGGCAATCTTCTGGGCAATGGACAGGTTGTTCGCCTGGTCTGCCTGAGCGTTCTGAAGATCCACCTTCAGGTTCTCCCCTTCGACAATCCCTCCATCCTTCAGCGCAGCCAGGAATCCCTCACGAGTAGCGTCCAGTGACGGATGCTCCACGTATTGCGAGATGGCAATCTTATAGGATTTGGCATCGCCGGAGCCTGCATTTGAGGCTGGAGCTTCCGTCGCTGCGGCCGGGGCATTCCCGGTGCCCGCGTCATTCTTCACTGCTGCATTATTGTTCCCGCAACCGGCAGCTACGAGCATCAAGGCCATACTTAGCCCCATCCAAATCTTCTTCGTCTTCATCAGATTACCCCTCTTCTTGTACGGGTTCAGCGCGAGAACCTGGGCTAGCGGTCCAGCATTATCGCTTTCATCTTTAAAAGCATTAAAGCGAAGGCCCGCACCCTGTCCCCATCTGCTCCCCGAATCTATTAAACATATATTATATGTAGGTTGATTTCCCGTCAATCATTTAAGTGAGGTCCATATTTTACAAAATACGCACAATGAGTGTCTCCCCGCTTCAACAATCTGTGGTTTCTCTTGACATTGTTTGCTAAGGCCTGAAGCACATAAAAAAAGCGGTCCTGCACAAACTTACCTTAAAGTTTGAAGATGGAGCGTGCCCCATGCCAATAATCAATCTGCGTACCAGCAAAATTTTATTATCCTCCGCCATCCTTGCTACCGCCATTGCCGGAACAACCGCCTGCAGCTACACCAGCAAGGACAGCACTCCCAAGGTTAACTCGCTGACGCCAACCGGAACGTTCGCAGGCAGCTATTATGAGAAGTATTCTTTTACCGACAAGGAAGGCAAGTATTGGATTCCGCTCAAACCGGCTGTCGCTTCCATCGGCTTCCGGATGAAGGATGACACGGCAAGCGGCGGCTATACCAAGCTCGGCTATAGTGACGTCATGTATATGCTGCGGCCGGATTCCAGCCAGGCATTCTCATTAGGCCAGCACATCACCCTTCCCGATGTCCCCGTCCGCCGTGAAGGTCAAATCTATATCACCCCCACCGCCTTGTCCAAGCTGCTGCAGACAGAGGTCGGCTGGAATCCCGGCACCGGCGAGATTAACATCGCAACCCCTTCCGACAGAGAGAGTACAGAGGACTCCGGCAAGGTGGAGGCTGCGAAGCCGCTGCGGATTCAGAGTGTATCGAATGTGGACACGGGAGAGCTGGTCGCCTATGCCAAGAAATTTCTCGGTGTCCCCTACGATTTCGGTGCTGGCTCCTATGAGGAGACCAAGCGCTTCGACTGCTCGTCCTTTACACGCCATGTCTTTCAGAAATTCGGGGTGGATCTGCCCCGGCTGGCCAAAGATCAGGACAATATCGGCAGACGGGTATCGCGCAGCTCGCTGGAGCCCGGCGATCTGATCTTCTTCACCGTACCCGGACGTTTCGAGAGCGACGCGGTTCCCGGTCATGTCGGTATCTACATCGGCGGCGGGAATTTCATTCACACCTGGGGTGACCCCGGCGTGCAGATCAGTGAGCTGGACAGCGGATACTGGAGCAACGTAATTCTGCACATGCAGCGCGTACTCTAGACCCGGACACAATAAATGCAAGGAAGCTTGCCCGGGCTCGCTCACTTAGCGACCGGTCCGCTTCCTTGCATTTTTTTGCTGCAAATAAATGTTATTCCAAAGGTTACTTCCAGCTCTTCATGCAGAGATTCTCCGTTCGCTTCAACAATCACCCGCTATCCCTCTGCATCCCTGCCCGCACGAATCCTTTGAACCGGCTGCCCTGGTACGACAGCTCCCCCCGGTCCCCCTCAACAATCATGGCATACGCCCTCGGCTTCACCTCAAGCTCTCTGCGGCTGCCATTATGGAATTCAAAGGTCACATAATAACTCGTATGCGTCCCCATATGCCCTCTTCCGCCCCAGACCTCTGTCCGTTTGGCAATAGCCGTAACTACCCTTGATTGCAGAGGGCTGGTCTGGTTCGTCATCCAGATCTTGAGTCCTCTCCAAATCGTGTAAGCAACAACGCCCGCAATCAGCAGCAGAATGAGCTTTAACAAGAATGGCCCCTCCGTGAAAAATCCGCTCTGGCTGCTGGCCGCTGCCGGGTACAAATCGTTAAATACGCCTGCATTATGCAAATTAACTGCTCCTTCCGATCATTTTTTCACAAAAAGTTCAATTTACTAGAGAATACGCAGCGTAGCAGCTCCGGTTTCGTTATTCCTCAGTCGCAGGCCTTGAAATAATAGCGTATTATATTTGGTCCTGCTAAGATCCTATGATATGCTTTAACTACAATTTACAAAAAGGGGGTGTTCTCATGAGGAGAGATTGGACGCGTCTGACGCTGCTGGATCTGCTGAAGGCTGTGTTTCTTCCGGTGCTGCTGCTGACTTTTCTGATCATGGCCCTCCAGATGCTGCATGAACAAGAGCCTGAGATGCATTCTGTAAGGCCGGACCGCTATGAGCATAAGCTGGCCCAGCCAGTGCGCGTGCATCATACGCAGATCTATGACACCCAGGCCGTCCGGCTTGCTCCCCGTGAGAACCCGCTGACGCTGGAGTCCGGACCTCCCGGGCTGCTGCTCTGTGTATCGCTGCTCCCCTTCATTTACATTCTGCTGAAGCGGCTGCTGCTGCTTCCGCTGAAATATAATTCACATTTCGTAGGAGTACGGCTGTACGCTGAATGAAGCTGCAAGCGCCGTAATCCGCAACACAAATTCCGGTTTCCTGCTGAAAGGAGGAAATCTTATGAGAGTCAGATATAGAAATGCTGCACCCTTACGTTATTCCAAGACCTTGCGTCTGCTGTCCATTGTAGGCGGAGGATTACTTGCAGCCGTTGGTCTGGAGCTGTTCCTGATGCCGCATAAGCTGCTTCCGGGCGGCATTGCCGGATTATCCGCCCTGCTGTCCCATGTGACCGAAATGCGGCTTGGATTATTCCTGTTCCTGTTCAACCTTCCCTTTATTCTGATGTCGCGCAGGCAGATTAATCTCCGCTTTGCCTTGTATACGATGCTTGGCCTAATTTGTCTGACGGCAGGGTCTCTGGCCTTGCACCATTTCCCGGCGGCAATCAGCGAGCCGCTGCCCGCGGCTATTGCCGGGGGGCTATGTCTCGGGTTCGGACTGGGCATCTCTGTACGCTTCGGAGGGCTGACCGCCGGAAGCGAGAAGCAGAGCGTCCGGCTGCTGAACGGAGGGCCGCCCAAATCGGCTGAGATGCCGATTATGCTGTTCAATATGCTCATCCTGCTCTACGGCGGATCATTATTCGGCTGGGATCAGGCGATGTACAGTATCATTGCGTATCTGCTTGCCTTTGAAGCGCTGCGGTTCTCCTTAAGGGACCTCTCGCTCACGCAGGCGGTCTTTATTACCAGCAGCAAATGCGAGGAGATCCGCCGCAAGCTCCAGCAGTCGCTGGACCGCGAGGTGAAGCTCGTAAGATCCACAGGACCGGAGGGCGAGCCTGGTACGGTCTTCTGCCTGGCAAGCAGGCTGGAGGAAGAACAGCTCGCCTCTATCGTGCATGACTGTGATCAGGATAGCAAGATTGTGATCAATGCCGCGCGGAACAACCGGATTCGTGCTCTGTTCCGCAATAAGCCGCCCGGCTGAGCTGTATGGGCTTCCAGGGTGGCGAAACGGATGAATTAACTACCTTCGCGCGAACACAATGTATGCTGTTTTTCATATACATTTGGTCCATATGCCTGCTTGGGAACATAATGTATGCTGTTTTTCACATACATTTAGACCGTATGCCTGTTTGAGAACATAATGTATGCTGTTTTTCACATACATTTGGTCCATATGCCTGCTTGCGAGCACAATATATGCTGTTTTTCACATACATTTGTTTCAAATGCCCCTCTACTATCCACAAATCTACACTCACCTTTTCCACAGCAGCAGGAAACTATAGTTTCCTATATAACAAGTAAAAAGGAGCTGTCCCAAAAGCCGTGAAATGGCTACTTGGGACAGCTCCTTTTTGAGTGAGGAATAGGATCAACGTGGGCACTTGGGTGGACGCTCCGCGAACGGACCGTTGTTACAATCGCTGTGGTCTCCAGATTTTATTTATTTCCCTGATCGGTAAAAATCCGCAGACCAAGGCGACCGCTGTCGCTTTTCCACAATCGTTCCGTCCTCTCCGCTGTTTAAGCGGGATACGAAACACCCAAACCTTTTAAGTTCCTGCTTCGATCAACAAAACCTATATCTTATTCAAACTTAACATGCAATTGGTCATTTGCAGCTTGGTTTAATACATTATGGGCACGCTGCCGTGCTTGTTCCATGTGCGGCTGTAAATACGGTTTCGAGAACGGTCTTCATCCGCTGGGAACAGAAACGATTCAAAGTACGAAAGTCTGGCCGCTGCCGTCCGGCGAGCCACATGAAGAGGAGGTTCTCCCGGACGGATTGGCGATTTGACGAGAAGAATAGATTCGCTGGGTGTAGGCGTAAATGATGACTTTGATCAGCATTTTGGGATGGTAGCTGTCACGGCCACCACCAGGGTAGGCCGCGTCAAAGATGGCGTCATCCAGCCGATGAACTGCGGCATTCACGACACGAACGAGGTGATGTTCAGGAATATCTTATTCAAGATCCATTGGCAAGCAAAGTTGGTCCATGGTCCATTTCCCGCTTAAACAGCGGAGAGAACGAAATGACCCGCGGAAAAGCGATAGCGGTCGCCTGAAAGCTTTCCGCAGGAAAGCTCGCTTCGGAAGCATCAGTAGTCTCCGGATTTTCACCGCTAAGGGGAATGAAAAAAAATCTTACGAGCACAGCGATTGTAACAACGTTTCGTTCGCGGAGCGTCCTCACCGAGCGTAAACGTCCATCCAACCCCAAAACAAGGGGTGCCCCAGCCAGTTCATGGCTATGGACATCCCCTTTTTGGATTACAAACCTATCGGAGATTCCTGAATCCCGCTATTTGTCAGCGGAACATCCCCCATAAGCGGATCAGGTGAAACGTATTGTTCGGATCAATCTTTTGGGCAATGACGAATTTCACAATTTGTTCCTCCTGTGCGTTCGTCAGCTTCTCATGCATCACCGCCGAGGCATTACGCACCAGCTTGCGCACGACAGCTGTATCCTGCAGCTCCTGTTTGGAGATGCCGGTAATCATATTCTTGACGCGTTCCTTGACCGCCGGATTCTTCATCTTCAGCTTGATGCGATCCACCAGCTGGGGACTGATTCCATATTGCTGATAACCCAAGTACAGCACCTCCTGTCATATCCAATCATTCACAGTATATGAGGGCAGGTGCCCGGATGTGCCTGTTCAGTCAATTAAATCCCCCTGGAAAATTTGTTCCTGCTGTAAATACCCGCGCAGCGGCGCAACATCCGCCGAGGTCCAGAATGAAGCCTCCCGCAGCAGCTCAGCGGCATCATCGCGCGCCTGCTCAAGCGTCTCGAAGTCAGCAGTCATATCCGCCAGACGGAATTCCGGCAGGCCGCTCTGCTTCGTCCCGAAGAAATCCCCCGGTCCCCGCAGCTCCAGATCCCGCCTTGATACCTCGAACCCGTCATCCGTATCTGTCATCGCGGTCATCCGCTCGCGCCCGATCTCCGACTTCGGATCAGCCATCAGCACACAGTAGGAAGCATGCTCCCCTCTGCCGACCCGGCCGCGCAGCTGATGCAGCTGAGACAGCCCGAAGCGGTCAGCATCCATGATGATCATCAGCGTAGCATTCGGGACATCGACACCGACCTCTACGACCGTTGTAGACACCAGAAGCTGCAGTTCGTTACTGTAGAAGTTCCGCATGACTTCATCCTTCTCAGACGGCGTCATTCTCCCGTGAAGCAAGCCCAACTTATAGTCCGGAAAAGCCTGCGACATCTGCACATGCAGATCAATCGCATTCTGCACATCCAGCTTCTCCGACTCTTCAATCAGCGGACAGATCAGGTAAGCCTGCCGCCCCTGCCCGATCTCGCGGCTGATCAGGTTCATCACCCGCTCCATCAGATCCGGCTTCACCCAGTAGGTGGTGATCGGCACACGCCCCTTCGGCCGTTCGGACAGCGTAGACACATCCATATCGCCAAAGACAGTGATCGCCAGCGTCCTCGGAATCGGAGTGGCGGTCATCGTCAGCACATCCGGGTTGTACCCCTTGCGCCGCAGAACACTGCGCTGATTCACCCCGAAGCGGTGCTGCTCATCCGTAACCACAAGCCCCAGACTGCGGAAGAAGACATCCTCCTGAATCAGCGCATGGGTTCCAACAACCACATCCAGCATCCCCATCTGTAGAGAGGCCAGCAGGTCCTTCCGTTTACGGCCGGACACGCTCCCGGTCAGCAAGCCCACGGTGATGCCGAACGGCTCGAACATCCTCGTGAGCGAGCGCATATGCTGCTCTGCCAGGATTTCAGTCGGGACCATCAGCGCACCCTGAAATCCGGATCTTACAGTCGCGTAGAGCGCAATCGCTGCGAGTACGGTTTTGCCGGAGCCCACATCGCCTTGAAGCAGCCGGTTCATGCAATACCCTGAACGCATATCCTGCAGAATCTCAAGCTCCACATGCTTCTGGGCATCGGTCAGCTCAAACGGCAGGCTGCGCACGAATTGTCTTACGGTTGCATTGTCCACCGTATGAACCACACCATCCATCCGGCCACGGTTCAGCACGCGGAAGGCTTGTACCTTGAGCTGGAACAGGAACAGCTCCTCATACACCATCCGGCGTCTTCCCTGCTGCCCCTCGCGCGTATCCTCCGGCTGATGGATCGTGGCAATGGCCCGCTTGCGTGACATGAAGTCATATTTGCGCA
The DNA here is from genome assembly GCF_038005345.1 of Paenibacillus sp. FSL H8-0122. Classification (NCBI taxonomy): domain Bacteria; kingdom Bacillati; phylum Bacillota; class Bacilli; order Caryophanales; family Paenibacillaceae; genus Paenibacillus; species Paenibacillus sp. FSL H8-0122. The sequence continues at coordinate 3,421,253 of NZ_JBBOTB010000001.1, forward strand.
TAATGCTGTGCGGCAGAATCTCCGGGATCAGGTCCCCGTACTGCTGCAGAGCCTGGCCAATAATTCGGCGGATCCAGGACTGTGTAATCTTGCCCCCGATTGAGTATACCGGTTGCAGTGTTCCTGTCTTGCCTTCGCCCCGGTCCGGGAATTCATAGTTAGTCACCGTAATCTGATTGCGCTTCTGGTCCCACTTCCCCGTAAGCACCACTTCACGGCCGACCGTCAATTGTTCACGCGCATAATGCTGGTTGAACCACGTAGCAGTGAACATCCACGGCTCTGCCACCATCTTGCAGCTCATGCGGGACTTGCCCCCGAAGCGCTGGAGCACCGGAATACCGATGACCTTGGCTACTACGGTCGCCTTATCGCCGTGCTTGACCTCACTGAGAGATTTCGGACGGAAATCCTCATACCGGAAAGGGTAATACTCCAGCAAGTCCTTCACTGTAAAGACGCCAAAGGCGTGAAGCTCACTTTGCTTTTGAGCGCTCACGCCAGTTATTTGTTTCACTTCAATTGAATCCAAAGTAAGCACCATGTTCATCCCCTATACTTAGGCGGGCCAGATGAATACGGCTAAGGTTCCGTTCCCGACATGGCTGCCCACGACAGGGCCGACATTGGTCAGAACCTTCTCTTTCAAGGTGAAATGTCCGGCTAATTCCCGCAGGAACTCTTCGCCGGAAGCCGGTTCAGCTGTATGACCCACGGCCACATGTATTGTATTCACACCCGGCAGATCTGCCTTGAACAGCTCGATCATGCGGGCGACTGCCTTCTTACGTCCCCTGACCTTCTCTACCGCATAGATAATGCCTTCCGCATCAATGGACAGGATCGGCTTGATATTGAGCAGCGTACCCAGGATGGCCGATGCCTTGCCGATTCTCCCGCCCTTTTGCAGATATTCCAGTGTATCCACAAGGAAATACAGCTTGCGGGATTGGCGCAGACTCTCCACTTTCGCCAGAATCTCCGCAGGAGCATGCCCCTGCTCCGCCAGCCGGGCGGCTTCCACGACCATGAACCCGAAGCCGTAGGAGGCGGAGAGGCTATCTACCACGGTGATAGCTTCTCCCTCCTCTTCAAGCATGGATTTGGCCATGACAGCAGACTGGTAGGTGCCGCTTAAGCCGGAGGAGATGTGGAAGGACAGGATTGAGCTGCCCGGATGCTGCTCCTGTATACGGCGGTACACATTCATATATTCTACAGGAGACGGCTGCGAAGTGGTCGGCAATTGCGGCGAGCGGGGAAGACGCTCGTAGAACTGTTCCGGAGTCATATCCACATTATCCCGGAATGCCTCTTCGCCGAACATCAGCGTCAGCGGAACGACTTCAATGCCGTACTGCTCCGCCAGAGCAGGCGGGATATCGGAGGTGCTGTCGGTAACGATTACGGTACGATTCATAATGTTCCTCCCCATACTATGATTTGGCTGTTCCACTCTGCTTGATTAGGCACTTAAGAGTAAGAGATTCTAAGGCTCAACTGAGAAAAGATAATAGTACAGCGGCTGGCCGCCTTCATGAATCTCTACCTCAACCTGCGGGTACGTCTCTTCCAGCCAGCTGCCGAGGGCATCCGTAATATCCGCCTCGGTGTCTGCACCGGTCAGCACAGTAACGATCTCATCACCATTCACCAGCATGCTTGACAGCAGCTGCTTGCTGACCGTAAGCAAATCATCGGCAGCTGCAACAATCTTGGAGCTCTCGATGCCGATATACTGACCGGATTTGATCTCCAGATTCTCCATCACGGTATCCCGTACAGCATTGGTAATCTGTCCGGATTTGACCTGGGCAATCGCCTCCAGCATATTGCTGGTGTTGGTATCAACCGCATCCTCTTCCTGGAAGGCAAAGGCAGCCGAGATCCCCTGGGGGATACTCTTGCTTGGAATCACTGTAATCTCACGTTCGCCCTCCAGCAGCTCCTTGGCCTGCTGCGCAGCCAGGACGATATTGGAGTTATTCGGCAGAATGTAGATATGCTTCGCCGAAATGGAAGAGATCGCATTCACGAAATCCTCTGTGCTGGGATTCATCGTCTGGCCGCCGGCCAGGATCGCATCGACACCCAGACTGCGGAAGATATCCGAGATTCCGTCTCCCGAGGAGACCGCAATGAAGCCGTACGGCGCCAGATCATCCGCAGGAGGAACCGCCGGCGCCTGAACGCTGGCCTTCTCTTCCGGGATATCGGCGAAGACATCCGGCATCGGTGCGATGTCCATACCGGCACTCAACAGATCGCGGTGCTGCTCACGCATGTTAAGGATGTGAATCTGGGTAATCTCCCCGTGGACGAGCGCCAGGTTAAGTACCTCTCCGGGAGTCTTGGAATGCACATGCACCTTGATTGTCTCATCATCTGAGATGACGATGATCGAATCCCCGTTAACTGATAACGCTTTCCGAAAAGCTTCCTCATCAAAATCCGCTTTCACGGCTGCGCCAAGCTGACGGTTAATGAAAAATTCCATATCATATAAAAATTCAATGTCTTCCGTATGGAGCTGTGATTGCGCGGAAGACTGTACGGAGGACAACGCATGCTCAGGTTTGGTTAGCAGCGGCGCCGGCACAGATACAGGGGCCGCAGCTTGTCCTTGCACAGGAGTCTGTACAGGTGCTGAGACTGCTCCGCTGGTCAGATGCTGGTGGAAGCCTTCATAGATGTAGACCAGACCCTGGCCACCCGAATCCACCACGCCCACCTGCTTCAGCACAGGCAGCAGCTCAGGTGTATGCGCCAAGGCTTCCTTGGCTTTGGCAAGGACTTCGGTCATCAGCTCGATAATATCCGTTGTGCGGCGTGCATAATACACTGCATGTCTTGCAGCTTCCTTGGCAACCGTAAGAATGGTGCCTTCAACCGGCTTCACCACTGCCTTATAGGCGGTATCTACCCCGGTCTGCAGTGCTGCAGCGAACTGCTGTGTATTAAGCTCATCATATTGGGCCGCATAACGTCCAAGACCTCTGAACAGCTGTGACAAAATAACGCCGGAGTTCCCCCGCGCGCCCATCAATAGTCCCTTCGACAGCACTCCCGCACATTGACCGACAGAGGCTGTGTTGTTTCTCTTCAATTCGTTCGCGCCTGCGGTCATGGTCAGATTCATGTTCGTGCCCGTATCGCCATCCGGCACCGGAAACACATTCAATGAATTGACATGCTCGGCATGCTGCTGCAGCATTTCCGCACCGGCTAGTACCATTGCGGTAAAATCTGTCCCGTTTATAGAACGCTTACTCAATGAGAATTCCCCTTCCTAACTTCATGCCTAATCAATTCGATGATCAACTGGACATAATGCACTAATTTATATTGTACTATAAGAGTCTACAGAAATAAATGTTTTTGAATCGGTTGACGAAGCAATTTTTGCTGTGATATGATATTCAAGTATTGTTTTACGCAGGTGTAAGTAACAAGGAGGTGTAATCTATGTCCCGCACATGTACAGTAACAGGCAAGAAACCGGGCAGCGGTAACCACGTGTCTCACGCTAACAACCGCAACCGTCGCTCTTGGGGAGTTAACGTTCAGAAGGTTCGTATCCTGGTGAACGGCAAACCGAAACGCGTGTACGTCAGCACCCGTGCTTTGAAATCCGGTAAAGTTGAACGCGTCTAGTATCCGGTCATTGCCGGGCCTAGCGGTATCTCATACCAAGTAGAAACGGACATGCCGTCCTTTCATAGACGGTATCCGTTTCAGCGAGAATAGAAGAGATATTATATTTGTAGCAAAAAGCACCCTTTACATTCGTAAGGTGCTTTTTTTCATATTTACTTGTCTTCTTTAACCTAACTCTTCTGAAACGTGTTCAAAATCGCTTTAACAAAACCTCCCAAAAATCTTGGCAGCTTGAACGTATAAAATTTCATAGTTAACCCTCCCATCAATTCATGCCGTGCAGTAGGAGACTATCCTGTCTAGATGAAGAATATACCATCGATTGCAGACCTCCGCAAAAAAGGCTACATGAGATTTCTGCTCATGTAACCATATTTATGCGACCACAACTTGGCCTATACCTTCCGTATGCGAATGCAGCAGATTGAGGGTCAATTCGTTCCATAGTAAATGGGCGTCATCACCTATTACCGGATAGCGCTGTCCGCCGCCTCTCGAATGGCCCTGATCGCTCCTGCGCGGTCGCTGCGGCCGAACACTGCATTACCTGCCACAAGCACATCCGCCCCTGCTCCAGCTACAAGCGGTGCCGTAGCTTCGGCTACTCCGCCGTCTACCTCGATAAGCAGACCCTTGTGATGGATCTCTTCAGCCCACTCCCGGAGCTGCGTAATCTTATGCAGGGTGCGCGGAATGAAGGCCTGCCCGCCGAAGCCCGGATTGACGGTCATCACAAGCACCATATCCACATCCTCCAGAACCTCACGCACCGCAGCAGCCGGCGTAGCCGGATTAATGGCCACCCCTGCCATCAGGCCGAGCTCCTTGATCTGATGGATTACACGATGCAGATGCACGCAGGCTTCGGCGTGTACCGTAATCACAGAAGCGCCCGCTGCCGCAAAATCAGCGATATAGCGTTCCGGGTTCTCAATCATTAAATGTACATCCAGAGGTAAAGAAGTATGGGAACTCACCGCGGACACAATCGCGGGACCCAGCGTAATATTCGGCACAAAATGTCCGTCCATCACATCTACATGAATCCAGTCCGCACCGCTGGCTTCCGCTTCGGCCACCTCTGCGCCCAGCGCTGCGAAATCTGCTGACAATATGGAAGGAGCAATTTTCACCATAAGTTTAGTACCTCCGCTTTTTATCTTTCATTTCATTAAAGAACAGCTTGTAATGCTCGTAACGGCTATCTGCAATATCCCCGGACTTCAAGGCTTCTATCACCTTGCAGCCCGGTTCGTGCAGATGGCTGCAGCCGCGGAATTTGCAGTTCTCCGCATAAGAGGCGAACTCCCGGAAGCACACGGACAGCTCATCCACTCCCAGCTCCAGGAAATCCAGCTGGCTGAAGCCCGGAGTGTCGGCCACAAATCCTCCATTACCTATATCCATCAGCTCTACATGGCGTGTGGTGTGCCGTCCGCGCCCGAGACGAAGGCTGATCTCTCCTGTCTCCAGCGCCAGGCCCGGTACAAGGCGGTTGAGCAGTGTGGACTTCCCTACGCCCGACTGTCCCGAGAAGACGCTGATGATACCGGCCAGACGCTGACGCAGCTCATCCGCACCTGATCCGTTCAGCGAGCTTGTGACCATGACCTCGTAACCAATCTGCTCATATAGAGCTTTGACGGCTTCCGTAGCCTGACCTTCATCATCGGCCAGATCCTGCTTCGTGAGCACAATCAGCGTCTCCAGGCCGGAATGCTCGATATGAACCAGGAACTTGTCCAGCAGATTAAGATTCATATCCGGCTCCCGCACGGAGAACAGCAGCACCGCGAGCTTCACGTTAGCCACCTGCGGACGGATCAGCTCCGATTCACGGGGAAGCAGCTCATCTACCATGCCCTCTCCGTTCTCGGTCAGCACATAGATTACCCGGTCACCGACCAGCGGCGCAATTCCTTTCTTCTTCAGAATGCCGCGCCCCCGGCACTGTACCGCCTCTTCCTCAGTTACAATCTGTTCATCCTTGAGTGGCTTAACATAGTAATATCCGCTTAACGCTTTGATTATGATTCCTTCAGGCATACATGCTGAGCCTTCCTCTCCTGATATTTACGCAAATGACCCAAGTGTGTAGAACCCCGGGTCATTTCGCTGCTTCAGCCCTGCCCGTATTCCCGGCAGCCCGGCTGAAGCTTATCTCTGTTCTATTATTTAGAGCCTTTATCCTTGCCGGGCTTGTTGTCAGAGCCCTTACCGTTACCTTTTCCCTTACTGTTACCCTTGCTGAGGGCGGAAGCCAGCTCATTGTTATTCTGTCCGTTACCCGGAACATAACCCGTCTGGTCCGTCTCGCCCGTCACCTCTCCTTCTCCAGTGTCCGGCGGAATAATCGCCGGCTCTGCTGTCGGCTCGGGAGCCGGAGTCTCAGTAGGCTGAACAGACTCGGTAGGAGCAACTGTCGGTGCAGGCGTCTGTGTCTCCACCGGAGGCGATTCAGGCTGCTGCACCGTGTTATTCTTGACATCCACATAGGTGATCGGGTAAGTCTCCAGGAACTCCCCGTCCCGGTATACAGATACCATGCCGTCTTTATTAGGGGCAAGCAGCATATTTACGGACAAGGTCTGGCTTTTACCAATCGTGCGCGTGCCCCACTCCTGGTTCTCGCCTCCATTGCGCGCATCCGCAAACACAATACGGATCTTGCTCTTCTTGCCGTCTGCAACTGGTGCAACCGGAACATTGAACGTAAATTCCAGAGCCTCCGGCGGGTACCCTGTGCTGATGTAGATCGTAATCTTCTCGCCTGGAGGGACCAGATCCCCTGCCTCATAGGCCCACTGCTTCGTAACCTCACCCTTCTTGTAAGTGAAGCTTGGCTCTTCCTTGACCGCATCCAGCACTAGACCTACACTCTCCAGCGCAGCCTTGGCTTCCTTCTCCGTCTTCCCGATGAGATCCGGCATCTGGGTGCTCTCTTTGCCTTTGCTCACGATCAGCTTGACGGTTACCGTCTCAGGATCATATTCAGTGTCTGCGGCAGGCTCAGAGCTAATGACCTTACCCTTGGCAAATTCCTCACTGAAGCGTTCATCAGGAGTGATTCTGCTCTGGGCTATGCCAAGCGCGATTAACTCCTTGACGGCATCGTCATAACTCAGGTTAGAGACATCCTTAAGCTTAGGCAATACCTTGGCAGCACTTACCGTCAGGATAATATGAGTTCCTTCTTTGACCATCGTATTGGTCTTGTTCTGCTTCCAGACAATATTCTCTTCGAAATTAGGATTATACTCAACCAGCGCAGGCTCCTCGGCAAACAGCCCCACAGCCTCAAGCTCAGCCTTGGCCTCCTGGAAGGTCTTCCCCGTCACCGCAGGCACCGAGACTTCATCGACCGACAGCTTGGAATTGACATACCATACAATTCCGGTCATGGCGATTAACACGACCAGCGTAAGGCTGATCCACAGCGCTGCACGGCCCTTGCGCTTCACAGCAGCAGGCGGCGGAGCTTCCTCCATACTGCGGATTCGCTCCTCTCCGCCGCCACGGCTGCTTAGCCCGCGCTGCAGCGGCTTGATCGCCGGAATGATGCGTGTTCTGTCCTCATCATCATCGTCCTGGAACAGCATCTTGGCTTCGCTGCGCCGTTCAGGCAGCAGACAGGTCTCCAGATCCTGCAGCATTTGCTTGGCAGACTGGTAGCGCTCCTCCGGGTTCTTGCGCATCGACTTCAGGATTACATTCTCCACGCTTTGCGGAATCAGCGGATTCAGCAGTCGCGGCTCCTCGAATTCCTCCTGCAGATGCTTCAGCGCCACGCTGATCGGACTCTCCCCTAAGAAAGGCAATACACCCGTAAGCATCTGATACAGTACGATGCCCAGGGAGTAGAGGTCCGACTTCTCGCCTGTAGTTACGCCCTTGGCATGCTCCGGCGAGAAATAATGCACAGAACCGACCACAGAGCCTGTCTGGGTAATCGTCGTGGAGGTAACGGCCCGGGCGATCCCGAAGTCGGTAACCTTAACCCGCCCGTTACGGCCGATCAGAATATTATGAGGCTTAATATCGCGGTGTATAATCTGGTTCATATGCGCATGATCCAGCGCATCACAAATCTGCGAGGCAATCCGCACGGATTCATCCACCTGCATCGGTGCCCGCTCTTTGATAATCTCATTCAGGTTCTTGCCTTCAATATATTCCATAACGATATAATGGACTTCATCTTCCTGGCCGACATCGTATATGCTGACTACGTTGGGATGAGATAATGATGCAGCTGATTGCGCCTCCCGCCGGAACCGGCGGATGAATTCCTCATCATGCACAAATTGATTGCGCAGTACTTTGATAGCAACATTCCGGTTAAGCAGAATATCATGGGCTCTATAGACAAGCGCCATGCCTCCTCCGCCGATCCGTTCGATGACTTGGTAACGGCCGCCCAATTCGTGACCGATCATCTTTCCCACTCCTTTGTCTCGGGCACTGCGGCCTCTCCTTGGTGTTCCAGCATAGCAACGCTTATATTATCGCTGCCGCCCGCAAGCAATGCCAGTTGAAGTAATCGCTCTGCTCTTTCTTCCAGAGATATTTCATTAATTCCGGCTACCTTGCCCAGATGCTCCAGACTGACATAATTGCTGAGTCCATCACTGCACAGCAGCAGGAGCTCACCAATTGCAAGCGTAACATGTGCCAGATCCGCGGATACCACTGTATCCGTCCCCAGCGCCCTGGTAAGCACATTGCGGCGCGGATGATTATCCAGCTCCTCCAGACTGATCTGGCCGTTCCTGAACAGCTCATTCACCAGCGTATGGTCCTCGGTTAGCTGCCTGGCTTCACCGTCCCGGATCAGATAAGCCCTGCTGTCTCCGATATGGCCGATATAGCCTGCCGACCCTTTCAGCAGTGCAGCAACGATGGTGGTCCCCATATTATGGAGCTTCTCATCGCTCTGAGCTTCTCTGTGAACTGTGTTATTGGCTTCCATGATGGCGGTAGTCAGCGCTTCCTTCAGCTCTGCCTCCGGGAGATCAGGCTCCAGCTGGTCCAGAATACCCCTGACCGTCTCAAGTGCAAGCCTGCTCGCGGTATCGCCAGCCAGATGCCCCCCCATCCCGTCGGCAATAATGCCGAGGGTATAACCGTGGCGCGTAGCGCCGATCCAGACTGAATCCTCATTGACGGTACGTACCCGGCCAATGTCGCTGGCTTGAACTGTTCTGATCAAATATCCTCACCCCAACTCCATATGTTTGGCGCGCAGCTGTCCGCATGCGGCCGCAATATCATGGCCCTGCTCACGGCGGATGGTAACATTCACGCCATGATCGGCCAGTATACGCTGAAATTCAAAGATATCATTGCGGGAAGTCCGGACATACTTGCGCTCAGGCACATGATTGACCGGAATCAGGTTCACATGGCAGAGCATGGTCTTGAGCACACCCGCCAGCTCCTCTGCATGCTCCTTCTGATCATTCACGCCGCCGATCAAGGCGTACTCGAAGCTGATCCGGCGGCCTGTCTTAGCCTGATAGTAGCGCAGGGACTCGATTACATCGTCGAACGGATAACGGCGGTTCACCGGCATCAGCTTGGAACGGAGCGTATCGTTAGGAGCATGAATCGAGATCGCCAGATTAATCTGTGTATCTTCATCCGCGAATTTGTAGATGTTCGGCACAATTCCGCTGGTGGATACGGTGATATGGCGCTGGCCAATATTCAGGCCCTTCTCATGGATCATCAGACGCAGGAATCTCATGGTTGCATCATAGTTCTCGAAGGGCTCGCCTGTACCCATAATGACAATGCTGCTTACACGTTCGCCGCGCGCATCAAGGATCTGCTGGGAACGGACAACCTGGGCAACGATCTCCCCTGCAGTCAGGTCCCGCTTGAGACCGCCAAGGGTAGAGGCACAGAAGGTACAGCCGATCCGGCAGCCTACCTGGGTGGTCACACAAACACTGTTGCCGTAATTATGCTTCATAATAACTGTCTCAATCGCATGATCATCATGCAGACCGAACAGGAATTTCACGGTGCCGTCCTTGGACTCCAGCTTCGTAATCTCGGTGAGTGCCGATATACTGAACTGATCAACCAGCTTGGCTCTGAGTGCCTTGGAGAGGTTGCTCATGGATTCGAAGTCATTGACCCGCTTCACATACAGCCAGTCAAAGATCTGCCCGCCGCGAAAAGCCGGCTCTCCGTTGTCCTTGGCCCATTGCTGCAACTCTTCTAAAGAAAAATCATATATTAAAGGTTTCATTGTATTTTTGCACCTGTGCTTTCATAAATTATATGCGTATTGTTTCTCATTCTTCCTATTTTAACACAAAACTCAGAACCGGTAAAAGAAAAGCCCGCCGCGCGGAGGATTCTGCGGGCGGGAAGCTGTAGTCCTGAAGCACAATCACTATATTACAAGAGTCGCTCCAGCCGGGCAATATAGAAGCCGTCGCTGCCATAATGATGCGGGAGCAGCTGTATGCCGTCACCGGCAGCAAGCGCGGTTCCTTCCAGCCGCTCCCAGACGGCTGACTTGAAGCTGACCTGCGCGAAGCCGGGATTGAGCTCCAGGAAAGCAGCGACAACCCGGCTGTTCTCCGCCTGCTCGGTAGTACACGTGCTGTAGACCAGCACGCCTCCCGGCTTCAGCAGCCCGGAGACCGATTGCAGCAGCTCAAGCTGCAACGCAGCTACGCTGGCAATATCCTCCGGCTGCTTGCGCCATTTCAAGTCAGGCTTGCGGCGGATGACCCCAAGCCCCGAGCAAGGAGCGTCCAGCAGAATCCGGTCATAGGATTCCGGCTGGAGGGCTGCACCCAGCTCCAGGGCATCCCCGCTTGCGGTGGTAATGCATTCCAGGCCGAGGCGTGCTGCCTGCTCGGCAATCAGCCCCGCTTTATGCTCATGCAGGTCATTGGCCAATATGGAGCCTTCGTCCTTCATCAGCTCGCCCATATGGGCGCTTTTGCCGCCGGGGGCAGCGCAGCAGTCCAGCACCTTCATCCCGGCTTCGGGAGCGACAACCTCGGCTACCAGCATGGAGCTCTCATCCTGAACGGACAGATAGCCGTCCCGGTACCAGGAGGTCAGCGCCAGATTGCCGCCGCCTCTGATGACCAGCCCGGCAGGACTCACCTTTGATTCTGCGGCATCCAGACCGGCTTCAAGCAGTTCTGCCAGCATGGCCTCCCGGCTAATCATCGTTGTATTGACACGGACACTGACTGCGGGCGGCTCATTATTCGCCGCACACATGGCTTCTGCCGTATCCGGGCCGTATTCCGCCGACCAGCGCTGCACCATCCACAGGGGATGGGAGTGCAGGATGGATATCCGCTCTTCCCGGCTCAGCCCCTCAGGCAAGACCGGCAGCTCTCCCGCCCGCAGCACACTGCGCAGCACGCCATTGACCATACCCGAGATGCCCTGATGGCCGCGTCGCTTGGAGATATTCACAGCCTCGTTAACGGCTGCATGCGAAGGAACCCGGTCCAGATACATGATCTGGTACAGGCTTAACCGCAGCAGACTCCGTACCCAGGGCTCCAGCTTGGCCATCCCTTTGCTGACGAAGCTGCTGAGGACATAATCGAGGGTAATCATCCGTGAGAGGGTTCCGTACACCAGCTCTGTAGCAAGTCCCGTATCCTCCCGGCTGAGGTCCGCTTTCTGGAGGCTGCTTCCCAGCAACAGGTTACTGTAAGCACCCTGTTGCTCTACGCGCACCAGAATATCAAGAGCAACCTCCCGCGCAGAAGCTGGCGCAGCAGGCTTGCCGCCCGGCCGATTCCGGCCCGCTCCGCCGGTTCTGCCGGGGGCAGGCTTTGTGCCGGAGGCCGCAGGCTGATTGCCGGAAGTACGCGGACGCGGTCCGCCGCCTCCCTTACCGCCCGCGCTCAACCGAGCACCGTGCCGGGTGCGAGGGTTGCACCACGGCTGAAGTCGGCTGCGCTCATGGCTTTTTTGCCGGCAGGCTGGACGCTTGTAAGCCGCAGCGTCCCGTCACCGGTCTTCACCTCAACGCCGCGTTCGCTCACGGACAGCACGGTGCCCGGAGCCGCGCTACCGCCCGGCTGTTCCTCCGCCTGCGGCTTCACCGCCGCCCATGCCTTGAAGGTCTCGCCGTTCCACAGGGTGAACGCACCCGAGAACGGCACCAGGCCGCGAATCTGGTTGTATAGCTCCAGCGAGCCCCGGCTCCAGTCGATCCGTTCATCTTCCCGGTTTAGATTCGGCGCATAGGTTGCTTCACTGTCATCCTGCACGGCAGCTTCTACACGGCCGGCAGCCAGTCGCGGCATCTCTGTCTTGAGGAGCTCCCGTCCGGCCACGCTTAGCTTCTCGAACAGCGTGCCTGAAGTATCGTCATCCTCTATCGCTACCTCCACCCGCGAGATCATATCTCCGGTGTCCAATCCTTCCGCCATATACATCAGCGTCACACCGGTCACCTTCTCGCCGTTCATGATACAGCGCTGTATCGGAGCACCGCCCCGGTACTTGGGCAGCAGTGAGCCATGAACATTCACACATCCGTTCGCCGGCAGCTCCAGAACGCTCTTCGGAAGAATCTGTCCATAAGCGGCGGTAACAATCAGATCCGGCTCATAGGCCGCCAGCTCAGCCACCGATTCAGGGCGGCGCAGCCGTTCGGGCTGCAGAACCGGCAGTCCCAGCTCCAGTGCAGCCGCCTTCACCGGGGATGGGGCCAGCGTCTTCTTGCGGCCTTGCGGCCGGTCCGGCTGAGTCACCACAGCCACTACCTCATAGCCCTCTTCCAGCAGCATCCGCAGGGAGGGGACTGCAAAGGCCGGTGTTCCCATGAACACTATTCTCATTTCATTCACTCCTCAGTTTCACTGCGTTCTGCTGTGTATTCATAGACCTTCTCAGCAATATCTGTGAACAGCACGCCATTCAGGTGATCGATCTCATGCTGAAAAGCCCGGGCCAGCAGGCCGCTTCCGGTAATGGTCACTTCCTCGCCCTCGCGGTTCAGGCCACGTACAGTTACTGTCTCCGCACGGCGGACATCCCCGTTCAGGCCGGGAATACTCAGGCAGCCTTCGGGTCCGAACTGTTCCCCCTCCATGCTGAGAATCTCGGGATTGATCAGCTTGATCAATCCATGCTCCTCATCGGCATCGATTACAATCAGCCGCTTCAGGATTCCTACCTGCGGAGCTGCGAGACCTACGCCTTCCGCGTCATACATCGTATCTGCCATATCATCGAGCAGTTTTTGTACATTGGGGGTAACGGTGGTTACCGTCTTCGCTTTTTTGTGCAATACTTCATCCGGTTCTTTCACAATCAGCCTGATTGCCATTTACACTAACACCATCCTTGTTCAAATATAAGAATGTATCTGTCTCACGCTATACATTATCCTTCTATTTCTTGCCGAAACGGCAGGGCAAAACCGCCTTACCATTGTAACACGCCCGGGAATTACATCAACATCTGCGGATCGACATCGATGCTGATCTGCAGTCCCTTATCGCGGACAGAATCCTCCAGCTCCTCCGCCACCTGGCGGGCCAGTGCAATGGCGTCAATCGCACCGCGCCATTTGATAATGCACTGGAACCGGTAACGCCCCTTCAGCCGGGGCAGCGGCGAGGCGACCGGTCCCAGCAGATCCAGCGCATCCGAGGAGAGCTTGTCCAGGCTGCCGTACCAGCGCAGCTGTCTGGCTTTGCCCTGAATGCTGAGCGCATAGTTCTCTGCAAGCTTCAGCAGCAGCGGAAGCTGCTCATGCGACAGGGTAACCAGAATCAGCCGGCAATACGGCGGGTAATGCAGCTCTTTGCGGTGCTTCAGCTCGTCCCGGACGAATGAACGGTAATCATGCCCGCTGGCGTGGATAATCGAATAATGCTCCGGTGTATACGACTGGACCACCACCTCGCCGGGGAGCTGGTGCCGCCCCGCACGGCCGGCAACCTGCGTCAAGAGCTGAAAGGTCTTCTCCGCCGCCCGGAAATCAGGCAGATTGAGCGCAGAATCCGCAGTAATGACCCCAACCAGTGTTACATCAGGGAAGTCGAGTCCTTTGGCGACCATCTGTGTACCTAGCAGCACATCGGCCTTCTTGTCCCTGAATTGGTTCAGGAGCTTCTCATGCGAGCCCTTCTCCGTGGTCGTGTCCACATCCATACGTATAACCCGGATACCAGGGAACAGCTTGCCCAGCTCTTCTTCTACCCGTTGTGTGCCTGTCCCGAAGAAGCGGATATGCTCACTGCCGCATTCCGGGCATATCTTGGGCGCAGGTTCTGCATGCCCGCAGTAATGGCAGCGCAGATTGTCGCTGCGGCTGTGATAGGTCAGCGAGATATCACATTCCGGGCAGCCGGCAACGTAGCCGCAGCTCCGGCACATGACGAAGGTCGAGAAGCCTCTGCGGTTGAGCAGCAGCACTGTCTGTTCGCCGCGCTCCAGCCTGCTCACCAGAGCGGCATGCAGACTGCGGCTGAACATGGAGCGGTTACCTTCCTTCAGCTCCTCACGCATGTCAACGACAGCCACCTTCGGCAGCTCGTTGCCCAGTGCGCGGCTCGGCATCTCCAGCAGAATCGGCGAGAAGTGGATGTCACTCTGCGATCTGGCGGCATGATAGCTCTCCAGTGAAGGTGTTGCAGAGCCCAGAATTACCACGGCCCCGCCCTGCTCTGCCCTGCGGACAGCCACATCACGGGCATGGTATTTCGGATTCTCCTCCTGCTTATATGATCCTTCATGCTCTTCATCCATAATAATCAGACCCAGATTGGCGAACGGGGCGAACACCGCAGAGCGGGCTCCCACCGCAACCATTGCCTTGCCTTCCCGGATCTTCCGCCACTCGTCATAGCGTTCACCCACAGACAGCCGGCTGTGCATCACCGCCACCCCGCTGCCGAACCGGCCCTTGAACCGTTCCACCATCTGCGGAGTCAGTGCAATCTCGGGTACCAGCACCACTGCCTGCCGACCCTGCTCAATGCAGCGCTGGATCGTCTGCAGATAGATTTCCGTCTTCCCGCTGCCGGTCACCCCGTGCAGCAGGAAGACTTCATGCGTCTGCTGCTCAACAGTGCCCACAATCCGCTTATAGACAGCCTCCTGCTCCGCTGTCAGCGGAAGCGGGGTGCTAGGCTTGAAGTCCCGTCCCCGGTAGGGGTCACGGTAGACTTCGATTTCGCTGATCTCTATATACCCTTTGTCCGCAAGCGTCTTGACCGTGCCCGCAGTGACCTGAAGAATCGCCAGAATATCCTTGAGCGGCATCGGCAGCATGGCTTCCATATCAATCAGGTAGGAGAGCACTTCCTTCTGGCGCGCTGAACGCGCCGGGAAGCTGGAGAGCGACTCCCGGGCTGCTGACAAGCCAATAGCCAGGTCAACGGCCTTGAGCTTCTTTTTGCCCATCTTATCCTTGATCGACTGGCTCTCTGCCAGGACTCCGCGCCGCACCATGAACTTAACCGTCTCCGCAGCCTCGGGGAAGGTACGGGTCAGCAGCTTCATGGATACTTCGCTGTGACGCCTAACGAAGTCAATAATCTGCTGTTCTTCGTTATCCGCCTCAAGAAAGAGCGGAAACAGCTCATCTGCGGGAGCGCTGGACGCTTCCTCTGAATCTCCAAGCGAGATCAAACGCTCGGCTTTGCCCTTCAGGGCAGTCGGAAGCATCGCCTGCAGTGCGGAGATCCGTCTGCAGGCGTATCTTTGGCTCATCCAGTCGGCTAGCTCAACCAGCTCCGGCGATAGGGGAGGAAGCAGATCCAGTACTTCTACAATCGGCTTCATCCGGGAGACACTGCCGGTCTCCCCTGATTCCAGGGACACTACGAACCCCTGGACCGTACGGGGGCCGAACGGAACAGCGACTCTGCTGCCCACCTCAATCCACAGCTTCAGAGCATCCGGGATAATATAGTCAAACGGCCGGTCGGTGCTGCGTACAGGAACATCGACAATGACCTTGGCAATATCCATTATAATAAGGCTCCGGCAACACGCTCAGCCGCCAGCCGCAGAATCCGGCGCGCCACCTCATCCTTGGAAGCCAGCGGAAGATCCAGCACCAGGCCTTCGGCATCATACACTTTGACAATGTTGGTATCCGTGCCGAATCCCGCACCCTCCATGGCCACATCATTCGCTACAATCAGATCGAGGTTCTTGCGGACCAGCTTGTCCTTGGCATAGACCTCGGCATTTCCGGTCTCGGCGGCAAAGCCGATCAGGAACTGCTTGTCCTTGATTCTGCCCAGGCTCTCCAGAATATCAGTCGTCTTCACCAGCTCAAGCGTCATGGTGCTGCCGCTCTTCTTAATCTTCGAGTCGCTGCTCTCGCGTGGACGGTAATCCGCAACCGCCGCTGCTTTCACAAGAATATCGCAATTACTCCAGCGGGCCATGACTGCATCGTGCATCTCCTGTGCTGACTGGACGCGGATCAGATCGATACCGGCATCACGGGGCGGCGCCTCATCGGTACGCGCGGCAATCAGCGTCACCGCAGCACCCATGGCACGCGCGGCGCGCGCGAGGGCGAAGCCCATTTTACCCGAGGAATCATTGGAGATATACCGGACAGGATCAATACGTTCTACCGTGCCTCCTGCGGTAATCACCACTTTTTTACCGGCAAGCGGTCCGGAGGTCTTCTCCTTCTGCAGTACAAAAAAATTCTCAACCACCTTCACAATCTCTTCCGGCTCCTCCAGCCGTCCCTTGCCCACATACCCGCAGGCCAGCAGCCCTTCACCGGGCTCAATAAACTGAACACCTCTGTTATAAAGGATATCCATATTGCTGAGGACCGCCGGATGCTGATACATATGAACATTCATCGCTGGAGCTACCATAATAGGCGCTGTTGTGGCAAGAAGCGTGGTGGAGAGCATGTCGTCTGCCAGCCCGTGGGCCATCTTGGCAATAATGTTGGCCGTAGCCGGCGCAATCAGGACCAGGTCGGCGGCATCCGCCAGATCAATATGTGAAATCGAGGACGGATCGCGTTCCTGGAACGTATCACTGTACACCCGCTGCTTCGACAATGACTGGAGCGTCAGCTCCGTAATGAACTGCTTGGCCGATGACGTCATAATGACATGCACCTCGGCGCCCTTCTGGGTAAGCTTGCTGGTCAGCGCCGCGGCCTTATACGCAGCAATCCCGCCGGTAATTCCGAGTATAATCGACTTCCCTTGTAAGCTCTTCAATCTGATCTCCCTCCGTTCCTCAATCTGCACCCATTCTATATTCTGCTATGAAAAGAAGAAATGAAAATCTTCATATTTACGGCTTCGTTATGTCATATTTACGCTAAAAGAAGTCTGTGCTTCACATGATCCTTATATATAGAGAAAAAAATAACAACCTTCCGGTTGTCAGGAACAGCCCGGTACGGGCCATTATCACTTCATTGTGCAGCTTCAGCGGGCAGAAACGGCTGCGCCGCCCTTATTCAAGGGACGGCACCATTTCAGGGGACTATTCCTCGCCGCGCGTTACTATAATGCGGTCTTCATAGATTTCTTCAAGTGCAACCCCAACGAATTTGTGGGATTTCGGAGCGATGATATCGGTCTTTCCGCCTTCACGGAGTGCTCTGGCCCGGCGGGCTGAAGCGACTACCAGGGAATACTTGCTGTCGACCTTAGTCACCAGTTCGTCAATGGATGGATATAGCATGTAAGGCACCTCTTCATCTTTTACTGTGGATAGTGTACCAATCCTGTAGAACCGATCATCTCACCTTACAATGTTCGGCGATAATAATACTTTCTATTCGCTTGCAGGCCAGATCAATCTCATCATTCACCACGGCATAATCATAGTGCCGGATCAAACCGATCTCATCCTCGGCCACAGACATGCGGTGGCTGATCACATCAGGATGCTCTGTTCCGCGTCCGCGAATACGGTCCTTCAACTCGTCCATGGACGGAGGGAGAAGGAACACAAAGATCCCTTCGGGGAATTTCTCTTTGACCTTGAGTGCTCCCTGAACCTCAATCTCCAGAATAATATCTCTTCCGCTCTCGAGGGTTCTCTCTACAAAGTCACGCGGAGTACCGTAATAATTGCCTACGTACTCCGCATATTCCAGCAGCTTGTCGCCTTCGATCATGTCGGCGAACTGCTCTCTGGATTTGAAAAAATAATTGACTCCGTTCTCTTCACCTGCACGCGGAGAGCGTGTGGTGGCAGAAACGGAATAGACGAGTTCAGGCATCTTCGGCCGCAGCGCTGTGCATACCGTGCCTTTGCCGACACCGGAAGGGCCGGATAGTATAATCAGCAATCCTTTTGACATAGTACACTCCAATTGTTGTTATTCGTCGTTATCGTCGTCTTTGCTGGATAGGCGGTGAGCTACCGTCTCAGGCTGTACAGCCGAGAGAATCACATGGTCGCTGTCGGTAATAATGACAGCCCGCGTCCGCCTCCCGTAGGTGGCATCGATCAGCATATGCCTGTCTCTGGCCTCCTGGATAATTCTCTTAATCGGTGCCGATTCCGGGCTGACAATGGAAATAATACGGTTCGCTGACACGATATTCCCAAAGCCGATGTTGATTAATTTGATTGCCATGTTCCGGTTGTTCCCCCCATAAGTAACATCATAGCTTGCTCCCTGGCTCCTGTCATTCCAGGTTCGCCGCCTGCTCCCGAATCTTCTCGAGCTCCGCCTTCATATCAAGCGTCAGATTCACAACCGCCAGATGACTGCACTTCGACCCTATTGTGTTGGTCTCCCTGTTCATCTCCTGGATGAGAAAATCAAGCTTGCGTCCGGCAGGCTCGCTGCCCAGCAGCAAGGCCCGGCACTGGCCGAAATGGCTGTGAAGCCGGGTCAGCTCCTCATCTATATTGCAGCGGTCGGCGAAAATAGCCATCTCCATGCCGAATTTATGCTCATCCCAGGGGAAGCTCCCGTCATTCAGCAGGTTTAGCCGTTGCCGCAGCTTCTCGCGCTGCTCCTCTACAACCAGAGGCGCATATCTGCTGATTCCGGCATGCAGCTCTTCCAGACGGTCAAGTCTGCGCGTCAGATCGGCCGCCAAATAGGAGCCTTCCCGCCCGCGCATCTCCAGCAGGGCCTCCAGACTAAGCTGGAGACCCTGCTCCAGAAGATCTGCAAGTTCTCCGGAGGAGTCAGCAGCAGCCGTCTCTTCCTTCGGTTCCATTACACCGGGCATAGCAAGGATATCCCGCAGGGACAACTCTCCCTTGAAGCCATACTCCCGGACCAGTACCTCCGCTGCATCCAGATAGGAGCTCACCCTGCGGCGGTCCAGCACATGCGTGTCAGCCGCCCCGTCGGTGAGTTCTCTATTAATAATAACATCTACCCGTCCCCGTCTGATATGAGCCTGAACCATTCTGCGCAGCCTATCCTCATACCCCGTCCATTCCCTGGGCAACCGCAGCACAACTTCGCAGTACCGGTTATTCACCGATTTGACCTCGAAGGTTATCTTGTGCCCGCCGTATTGCAGGGCTGACTGACCGTATCCGGTCATACTATATGACAACGGAATCACATCCATTACACTATTGTAATTGATTATTACTAGCGAAACAAGGGGGATAACTTACGTCCTTGCTTCTCCCAAATATACTCCAGCAGCTGGACACTCATATCATAGAACATAAACGGCGTAATCAGATAGATTCCGTTAAAATGTGCAATCGCCGCATCCAGCAGCTCCTTGGCGATCAGCACCCCTTCGGCCCGGCCCGCCTCGCCTTCGAGTCCGGCCATCCGGCTGCGGACCTCGGCGGAGAGCTGAATGCCGGGAACCTCATTATGCAGATACTCTGCATTGCGTCCGCTGGCCAGCGGCATAATGCCGATGAAGATCGGAATATCCAGGTGCTCGGTAGCCTTGGCAATCCGGGCAATCAATTCAGGATCATACACGGGCTGGGTCATAATATAATCCGCACCCGAGGCAATCTTCTTCTCCAGGCGCTCGACCGCTTTGTCCAGATGCTTGACATTGGGATTGAATGCTGCGCCGATGACGAACTTCGCGTTCTGCTTGAGCGGCTTGCCGGAGAAGGCCACGCCGTCATTGAGCTGCTTGATCATACGTATAATTTCAAATGAAGTCAGGTCATAGATCGAGCTTGAGCCGGGCAGATCCCCGAACCGGGCAGGATCTCCGGTCACGGCCAGCACATGGTCAATTCCCAGCGCGTCAAAGCCCATCAGATGCGACTGGGTGCCAATCAGATTGCGGTCACGGCAGGCAATATGCACCAGCGGCCGCAGGCCTGTGCGGGCCTGTACCAGATGCCCCAGCGCCATATTGCTCATCCGGGTGACAGCAAGCGAATTATCGGCCAGCGTCAGCGCATCGGCTCCGGCCCGGCGCAGCGCCTCTGCCCCCTTCATGAACTTCGCGATGTCCAGATCGCGCGGAGGGTCAAGCTCTACGATAACGGTATGGCGTTCCTTGACCAGATCGACAAGCGTCGGTTCCCCGCCTCCCTGTCCCCCGTCATCCGCCAGATGCTCCTGCACCGCAATGCTCTCAGGCGCACTGAAGGCAGCGGGCTCAGGCAACGGCACCACCGTATAGCCCTTCAGGGCAGCGGAGATTTCAGCGATATGCTTAGGAGTGGTGCCGCAGCAGCCCCCGATAATCCGGCTGCCCATATCCGCGAACACCGGTGCCATCTGGCCGAAATACTCCGGTGATGCCCCGTAGCGGTATTGGCCGTCTACATAATCGGCTACGCCCGCATTCGGATAGATCGACACCGGCAGCGCCAGCTTGCCCTGCAGCGTACCCAGCGCACGCTTGATCCCGTTCGGTCCGGTGTTGCAGTTGAAGCCGATCACATCCGCTCCGTCCTGCTGCAGAATATGGAACGCTTCCGGCAGGGTTAATCCGTCCAGCGTCCGCGCTGAATCGTCCACAGCCAGCTGGCAAATTACGGGCAGTGTACTTAGCTTACGCACAGCCTTCAGCGCCAGATGAAGCTCCTCGACATCATAGAAGGTCTCCAGCATGATCCCGTCCGGCGCTTCCTCCAGGAGCGCAGCAATCTGCTGTGAGAAGAATTTCTTCAGCTCGGAGGAGGACAGATTGGCCCGTTTGCCGGCGCGGATCGAGCCGATGGCTCCGACTACATAACCGTTCTCGCCGGCAGCCCGGCGGGCAATGCGGACCCCCGCACGGTTGATGTCCGCCACCTTGGCCTCCAGTCCGAACTTCGACAGCTTGTCGTAGTTCGCGGAGTAGGTATTACTCTCCAGCAGTACAGCACCTGCATTGATATAGCTCCGGTGCACATCCTCAATGACCTCCGGTGAGGTCAGATTCAATTCCTCGTAGGAGATGCCGACAGGGAAACCCTTTTGATACAAAAAAGTTCCCATCGCTCCGTCTCCGACCAACACATTATTCTCCCATGCAGAGCGCAAATCCGGCTTCACCGCAAGAACCTCCCCTTGACTGACATTAGTTTCATACTAATGTAACATAAATCGGGATGGATGATAAGCTTTAGCGGGCAAAAGAGGCGACCGTCCGTTATTCTTGTATGCCAGTCCGGCAAATGATTCATACTACGCTTAATCTTGCCAAAAGGAGAGTGTAGGAATGAAGAAAAAAATAAGAAAACTGCTGCTGCGCAAATATGCCGTAATTCTCCTGCTGTCAGCGCTCTCGCTGCTGTACCTGTACCTGCTGGACTTGATGTTAGGCTACGGCGCGGAGAATATCCGCTATATTCTGAATTATCTGCTCTATACTACTTCGGAGAAGCTGACTGCGGCTGTACTGGTGCTGCTGATGATCGTGCCGGATGCCATCTATTGGGTGAGCGGCCGTCAGCCCGGCCGGGGAGCGGAGAAATGATCACGAACCGCCGTCACGATGACCAGCAGCGCCGGAATGACTATCATTAAATAAGGATATACCCTATACAGCAGGGTCCCGCCCTCATCGAGATGTTCAATGAAGCTGCGTGCATCCAGCATGGAGGTGAAGAGGATGATCAGTCCGCAGGGATAGAGCATTCTCCGGTACGGCAGCTTGAACAGGTCCGAGATTCCGATCAGCGCGGCAGCAAAGAAGACGGCCATTTTGAAAAACACCCCGATAATCAGCACCATAACCACGAAAATATCCACCCGCTGGATGATATCCGAAACGGAGATCTTGCTGATTGTCGGCATCAGCGGGAGCGGTGAACGCTCAACAATGTCAGCACCCAGAACCGAAACATTCAGCGCCATCGTGAAGCTGAGCAGCAGCGCGGAGAACACCATGGCGGCGGCGATGATCCACGGTCCTTTTTTGACACTGGACAAATACGGCATCAGCATAGTGAAGCACACCATCTCCCCGAACGGAAACATATAATTCTGATGAATCACCGAGCTAAGCACGGGCTGGAAGCCATTCTCCAGTACAGGGAACAGTCTGTGCAGATTGATTGTACCGGAGAGTATCAGCATCACTGCCCCGAACAGACCGATCCCCAGAACGGCAAACGCAAATACCATGGACGTTCTGCCCAGCACCTCAACTCCCTTATGCAGCACATAAGCTCCCGAGAGCAGCATCAGGGCGCTTAAGATGAACAGCGGAGTATGATGCATGGTCGACATTGCGAGCATGGTGCTGCCATCGCGCAGATCCCGGGCGGCCAGGTTTATGTAGAGAATAATATAGAGCAGGCCTACCGGTGCCCCGATATATTTTCCGAGAATTTGCCGTGTATAGGCTGTAAAAGGCTGGTCCGGGTGCTTACGGTACAGATAGGCGTATCCCGTGAACATGATCAGCCCCGCCGCGCAGCCGATCAGGATCGAGAGCCAGGCATCCCGGCCTGCCCCCATTCCCAGATTAACCACCAGCGCCGTGCCCAGCTCGAACAGCACCGTCAGGCTGAAGAATTCGACGAGTCCGATTTTGACCTTACCCATATTCTGTGGACCTCCTCACCTGGTTACCCTACCGGCAGACTTAATGAATCTGAAAAGAGTTGCTGCGCATATCCGTATGCCGTATGACCACATCCGCATCGAACCGGATTTCACAGTCTGCGAATACGTCCTCCCAGTGGTCCCTGACCTTCTTCCAGCCGCGCGGGTCCTTCCGCTGCAATGCCCGTCCAAAGCCGAGATAATCGCTGCCCAATTCTTTGGCGGTACTTATAGCTGCTTGGATATGCTTCACGCTTTCTTTTATAAGCCGGTCTGACAGCTCTTCCAGCACTTTAGGCGAGGTAAGATCGAGCGGATACGGAGCTTCCTTGAGCGCAGCCTGCTGCGTGATCTTGACCGTAAAGACAGTATGCTCCGGGTCAGACGAATTGACTGCAAGCGATACCTGGGACTGATAGATGTTGAAGGAGAGATAGCCGCCCTCCTGCTGCTTGAGCAGAACCGGGAATTCTTTGATCCGATTATGCAAAAGAACGGTACCGAGAGCAGCGTCACCCGTAAGCCAGCCCTTCAGCTTGTCATCCTTGAACGCCGCAAGGGAGGAGACTCTCAGGATCGACCGGGGTTCGATATTCTTCAGGCTCTCATTGCTGCCCGATGACGGAGTCCACTCTCCTCTGGTGTATACCCCGTTGATCACCGGACCGCCTCCTCTGATCTGAATCCCCCGAATCACATCATCCACGGCCATCCGGAAGTTATAGCCGAACTGCTTGGAGGTCGTCTCCAGCTTCTCTACCAGATCATTGGCCGGGATTTTGCTGAATACGGTCATTGTGGACATGATCTCACGCGCAGGCTGTCCCTTGGAGATGAAGATCAGGCTGTTCAGCCGGGTATCACTCTCCCGCTCCAGCACATCCAGAAGGTCCTTGATGCCTTCGCGGGCGAACGCCTCCGAGATCACCAGCACCCGCACATGGCCCAGGGAGAGGAAGCGTGCCGTCTGGCGGGAAGCGTCTGCCAGTGCCTCGAACATCGTGCGGCCTGTTCCTGTGTACAGCGCAACCGGCGATATACCTCTACTCTTCTCTCCGGAGATTTCCTCCGCCACAATCACTTGAAAGGACAGCTTGTACCGCTCAGCCTCAGTGTCTCCCTTGTCGATCGCTACCCCCGAGACAATCGCCCGCCGGTTGAGTTCAACACTGTCCCAGCAGCCGGTAAGCAGCAGCATTGGAAGGACAAACAGTACACCTATGCCGCCTAAGATTCTATTCCTCACGGTTCTCCTCCTCAGTCCTGCTATTCTTGCGGATTAACGGGGGGAGCTGCTCCTCATGACCGGTCGTTAGCAGCATGTAGTCCGGCATTTCCTCGCGCATCTGTGCCGGCGGCTTGTCTGCGCCGTTCAGCCAGAGCGGAAGTCTGAGCAACGTGTCCTTCTGCCCTTTAATGGAGAGCGGCACGAAGGGGAAAAGATAAGGAACACCGAAGGATCTCAGGCTGTTCATATGTGCTACAAGCAGAATCATGCCCAGCGTAATTCCATAGAAGCCGAATATACTGGCCAGGACCAGAAAAGCAAATCGTATAATTCTCCCGGCAATCGCCATGTTATACGCAGGAAGGGCAAAGCTGGCGATCCCGGTTAACGCCACTACGATGACCATGATGGGGGTAATAATTCCGGCCTCTACCACCGCCGTGCCCAGAATAAGCGCACCGACCACAGAGACCGTCTGCCCGATGGCGCGCGGCATGCGTACCCCGGCTTCACGCAGAATTTCAAAGGCCGTCTCCATCAAGAGCAGCTCCACAAAGGCCGGGAAAGGTACATTCTCCCGCTGGGAGAGCAGATTAATCAGCAGCGTCGTCGGTATCATCTCATAATGATAGGTGGTCAGCGCGAGGTAGACCGAAGGCCCCAGAATCAGAACGATGAAGCTCAAATAACGGACCAGCCGCATCAATATGGCAATGTCGAAACGCTGGGAATAATCCTCTGCAGATTGAAAAAACTGCGTAAACACCGCCGGGAGAATCAGCACAAACGGCGTGCCGTCCACAATAATAACCACCCGGCCTTCGAGTAGATTACCCGCAGCCACATCCGGCCGTTCCGTGTTGTAGATGGTCGGGAACGGTGTGAACGTCTTGTCCTGGATTAATTCCTCAATGTACCCGGATTCAAGTATCTCATTCAAGGCAATTTTGTTCAGACGCTCTCTGGCTTCGCGGATCAGATCCTCCCCCGCAATCCCTTTCATGTACATCAGCGCCACATGGGTATGAGTCTCGGAGCCGAGCTTCAAGACCTCCAGGCGCAGCTTGGCGGATTTGATTCTGCGGCGGATCAGCGAGATGTTCGTGGCCACCGACTCGACGAACCCGTCCTTCGGCCCCCTGACCACGAGCTGGGAGGAAGGCTCACTGACCGCCCGCTGCTCCCCGCCCCTGGTTCCGCACAGAATCGCTGACCGGCAGCCCTCCAGCAGAATCGCTGTGTCCCCGGAGAGAATAGCGAGCATGATTTCCTTCCAATTCTCCTGGAGCTCCGCATCACCTATCTCCATAGCACGGCTAAGGATCTGCTGCGGGAGCGAAGCTTGCTTCCGAGGACTGTCAGCGCCGCCAGCCGCGCTATCGAGCAACAGCTCCTCCGTATGATTCAGCAGCGAGCCCAGCACGAATTCATTCACGGAGCCTGAGTCCGCCAGCCCGCTCAGATGAACAGCAGCCGCTTCCAGCCGGCGTTCTCCCCCAATCTGGATTCTGCGGATCAGGAGATCCGGACTGCCGCCAAGCTCCGTCTGAATATGGAGCAGACTTTGGGCGACCGTATCCGCGAGGCCCAGGGCAACACCACCCTCAGGTTGTCCCGGTCCCGGTGCAGTATCTGCTCCCGCATTCTGTGCTTTTCGGCTGGACCCTGATTTCATCTCCGCTCCTCCTCCCTGATTCTATGCAGAGTTCTATTATTCGCGGATATGCCTGCCATTATTCGGCTGTTATCCCACACTCGTCCTGTTCCTCTTAAACAACACAACAAATCCCCTGCATCTGGTATGCAGGGGATTGCAAATAGTGATATAGGAATCAGATATCGACTGAGCCGGTATATACCACCTGCGCAGGGCCGGTCATATACACATGATTATCGTCCTCGTTCCATTCGATGAACAAGTCGCCGCCCTTCAGGCTGATAACCGCCGAGCGATCCGTCACTCCGTTCAGCACGGAGGAGACCAGCGTCGCGCAGGCGCCTGTTCCGCAGGCCAGAGTAGGACCGGCACCGCGTTCCCAGACGCGCATGTCCACGTGACCGCGGTTGACGACGGTGGCGAACTCTACGTTTACTTTACGCGGGAAGAGCGGATGAACCTCAAGCTTCGGTCCCCAGGTTGCGAGATCGAACGATACCGCATCGTCCACATAAATGACTGCATGCGGATTCCCCATGGAGACTGCGGTGAACCGGAACGCTGTGCCGTCCGCTTCAATCGGCTGGTCCAGCACAGGCTCTGCGTCGATCGCTACAGGAATCTGCGGTCCGGACAGAACCGGCTCGCCCATATCCACCGTTACGCTCTCCACGATCCCGTCCTTCACCTTCAGGGAGACCTTCTGTTCTCCGGCGCCAATCGTCTCAATGACTATCTGCTCCGATTCCACCAGACCCTGCTCATATACATATTTGGATACACAGCGGATCGCATTGCCGCATTGCTCAGCCTCGGAGCCATCGGAGTTCATGATACGCATCATGTAATCGCCGCGCTGCGAAGGAAGAATGTACACCAGTCCGTCTGCGCCGATGCCAAAGAACCGGTTGCACAGCGTAACTGCCAGCTCCGGGGCATTGCCCGGCAGCTCATCCTCGCCGAATACGATGATAAAATCATTGCCCAAACCGTGCATTTTAGTAAATTCCATTGTCAGGTCCACTCCTATAAGTAAGATCAGCTGTTTCCACATTCCTGGTTCATCATAAACCAAGCTTCTCAGTGAAACCAGCATACCTTATAGGAGTGGAGTGAGGCTATTGATTTTATGCTGAAAACTTTGTACTTTTTATCATCTGCCGTCCGCCGCTGCGGCTGCGGTTCTTCTTGCCGCCCCAGACGCTGCCCGCTCCCATCAGGAAGGTCGGGATTCCGGCCATGACCAGCACCAGGCACCATTCACGGAAGCTGAGCGGAACGGTCTTGAACACCGGCTGAAGCACAGGGAGGTACATTACAGCCAGCATTAAGAGGACAGAGGACAGGACAGCCAGGACCAGATATCTGTTCTGGAACGGATTCCGGTAGAAGACCGAGCGCGAGCTGCGGCAGTCGAACACATGAATGAGCTGGGCCATCACAAGGGTGGCAAAAGCAACCGACTGCGCGCGGATCAACTGCTGCGCACTGCCTGGATCAATCCGCAGCGTCAGCCAGAAGGCAGCCAGGGTGCAGAGTCCGATCAGCAGTCCGCGGCTGACAATCTTCCAGCCCAGACGCCGGGCAAAGATATTCTCCTTCGCCCCGCGCGGCTTGTGCTCCATCAGATCCTTCTCCGGCTGGTCTACGCCCAGCGCCATTGCGGGCAAGCCGTCTGTAACCAGATTGACCCACAGAATCTGGATCGGAACCAGCGGCAGCGGCAGCCCGAGCATCATGGCGAAGAACATGGTCAGAATCTCGCCGACATTCGAAGCCAGCAGATACCGGATGAACTTGCGGATATTCTCATAGATATTCCGTCCCTCTTCAATGGCAGCCACAATGGTCGAGAAGTTATCGTCCCCCAGGACCAGAGCCGAAGCCTCCTTCGTCACATCCGTGCCGGTAATCCCCATCGAGATCCCGATGTCGGCAGCCTTGATCGCAGGCGCATCGTTCACCCCATCGCCGGTCATCGCAACGACGTGGCCGTGGCGCTGCAGCGACTTGACAATCCGCAGCTTATGCTCCGGCGATACCCGGGCGTAGACGAACACGCTGTCGGAGACCTTATCCAGCGCGTCATCGTCCATCCGGGTAAGCTCGCTCCCCGTCAGAACCCTGCCGCCGCGCTGCAGAATGCCGAGCTGATGGGCAATCGCCTCTGCCGTCGTCCCATGGTCGCCGGTAATCATCACTGTCTTGATGCCTGCCCGGCGGGTTACGCTGATTGCATCGCGCACTTCCTTGCGCGGCGGATCGATCATCCCGGCCAGACCCACGAAGACAAGCTGGCTTTCTGCTTCCTTCTCGCTGCCGGCCGTTTCTCCGCTCCGCAGATCGCGGTAAGCCATCCCGAGCACACGCAGTGCGCCGGAAGCCATCTGTTCATTGGCATCCAGCACCTTCTGGCGCAAGGTCGGCGTGCAGGGCACGACTCCGCCCTCCCACAGCATATACGTGCAGCAATTCAGGAGCACGTCAGGTGCGCCTTTGGTGCAAATCATCCGGCCGCCGGGGTGATTCACAACCACCGACATCAGCTTACGTTCGGAATCGAACGGAAACTCCGTCTCACGGGTATAGGTTACGGCAAGCGCCTGGGCAGTTAGTCCCATTTTGGCAGACAAAGCGACCAATGCACCTTCCGTAGGATCGCCCTTCAGTTCCCAGACCGGCTGGGCGTTAGCCCCTTTATCGGCCTCTGCGCCTTTGCCTTTCTTTTTGCTGCGCGTGTCGGGGTAGCTCTCAAAAATCTCTGCATTGCTGCATAATGCGCCCACCTGAAGCATACGCCGCAGACTCTGATCATTCTTCAAATCAACGGGCCGGCCCTTCTGCAGCACACTGCCTACCGGAGCATAGCCTTCCCCTGATACCTCAAGGGTCCGTCCGGCATTCCAGAGCTGGGTGACTGTCATTTTGTTCTGTGTCAGGGTTCCTGTCTTATCCGAGCAGATGACGGAGGCACAGCCGAGGGTCTCTACCGAAGGCAGCTTGCGGACAATCGCCTTGCGCTTGATCATCCGCTGTACACCCAGCGCAAGCGCAATCGTCACAATGGCCGGAAGTCCTTCGGGAATAGCTGCCACTGCCAGACTTACCCCGGCCAGGAACATCGCCGTTGCCGGCTGACCATGCATAATTCCTGCCAGGACCACAACAATGGTCAGTCCCAATGAGACGTAGATCAGAATCTTGCCGAGCTGCTCCAGACGGTGCTGCAGCGGGGTCTCCTGGGATTCGGTGTTCTGAATCAGATCGGCAATCTTGCCCATCTCGGTAGCCATACCGGTGCGGATAACCACCGCCCGGCCGGTTCCCCGGGTCACCATCGTACCCATGAAGCCGATATTCTTCTGATCACCTAGCGGAATGTCTTCAGCATAGATCGCCGAGGCATGCTTGGAGACCGGCAGCGACTCCCCTGTCAGCGCCGACTCTTCGGCATAGATGCTGCTGCACTGCAGCCAGCGGACATCTGCCGGTATCCGGTCCCCGCTCTCCAGCAGGACGATATCTCCGGGAACCAGCATTCTGGCCGGAAGCACCTCCTGCTTGCCGCCGCGCATCACTTTGGCCGTAGGCGCGGAGAGCTGCTTCAGCGCTCTTAACGAACGCTCGGCGCGGAACTCCTGCACGAAGCCGAGTACCCCGTTCAGCAGAATAATCGCGATAATCGTAATGGCGTCTAAGTATTCGCCGAGCAGGCCGGATACCAGTGTCGCCCCCATCAGCACCAGTACCATGAAATCCTTGAACTGATTGAGCAGCAGCGTAAAAGGCGATACCCTTTTGCCCTCAGACAGCTCATTGTACCCGCTCTCTTTGCGTCTTGCGGCGGCGTCCTCGGCGCTTAGCCCCGTTCCCGGCTGAACGCCGAACATCTCCTGCAGCTCCTCTGCACCGAGCCGGTGCCAGCTTTTTTGTTCCATAACTAATCTTTCCCCTCCCGGTCGTTTCTTGACTTCCGGCGGCGCACAGCTTTTCCACCTGTTCATGTCCAAGTGTATTCATGGTCGTCCCAAAATATCACCGCATCTGGGTTTCTCCTTTTGCGCGAACCGGTAAAAGTATGGCATCATAGAGGGAGTACTTTATTATCAGGCGACAGGAGAACCTTATCATGGCATTAGACGGCATTGTTACCCAAGCGATCGTGCATGAGCTTCAGCCCTTCATCGGTGCACGCGTCGGCAAAATATATCAACCCAGCACACATGACCTCATCTTCACCCTGCGCGGTGCGGGCGGCGGCGGCAAGCTGCTGCTGTCGGCGAACCCGACCTACCCCCGGCTGCACCTGACCGAGAGAAGCAGCATCAACCCGGCGGAAGCGCCGATGTTCTGCATGCTGATGCGCAAGCATTGTGAAGGCGGCACCATCGAGAGCATTACCCAGGTGGGGCTTGAACGAATTATTCATATCACCATCAGAACCCGGGATGAGCTGGGGGATGTCTCCGCCAAAAAAATCATCATCGAGCTGATGGGACGCCACAGCAACATCATTCTGACCGAGCTGGCCACGGGGACGATTATCGACGGCATTCATCATGTCACCCCGTCCATCAGCAGCTACCGGGTCGTTATGCCGGGAGCGGCTTATACCCAGCCGCCGCAGCAGCATAAGCTGAATCCGCTGCAGATCAGCCAGCCAGATTTCCTTACCCTGATAGCCTCGGCAGAGGAAGCGGCCCGCTACGCCGCCGAGCATCCTCAGGAGCCGGAGGAGGATATGATCGAGGGCGAGATCGCCGGACTGCTGGCCTCACTTGAGGCTCCGCAGGCTGACGGCTCCGGCGGCCCGGCCCCTTCAGCCGATCCGGCCGGCTGGCTGGTCCACGCCTTCAGCGGCCTGAGTCCGCTGATCGCCGGAGAGATCCTCCACCGGTACAAGGAGATAGGCGGAGAAGCTGAGGACTTCCGCAGCGGGATGGATAAGCCCGAACAGCTCTGGGAAGCCTTCCATTCCGTCATGGAGCCGGTCAGCAAGCAGGAATTCGCTCCTGTCACCGGTTGGAATGCCAAGGGCAAGCCTGTCTTCTCAGCCATTCCGCTGAAGCTCATGAGCGGGAATGTGAAGCATTACAGCTCCATAAGCTTGTGCCTGGAGGATTATTACGGGGACAAGGCGGAGAAAGACACGGTTAAGCAGCGGGTTAGCGACCTGATCCGCTTCCTCAGCAACGAGCGCAGCAAGAACATCAAGAAGCTGGCCAACCTGCAAAAGGATCTGAACGAAGCCGAGGATGCGGACCAATTCCGGATCTGGGGCGAGCTGCTGTTCGCTTCCCTGCACACCGTGAACAAAGGCGACAAGGAAGCAAAGCTAGTAAACTACTATGATGAGAATCAGGCGGAGATTACCGTTCCGCTCGACCCGCTGCTAAGCCCTACGGACAATGCACAGCGGTATTTCAAAAAATATAACAAGTACAAGAACAGCCTGCGGGTGATCGGCGAGCAGGTCAAGAAGACGCACGAAGAGATTGCCTATATGGAACTGCTGCTCCAGCAATTAGCCCATGCCTCACTGAATGACATTGAGGAGATCCGCGAGGAGCTGGTCAGCCAAGGCTACTTACGTGACCGCAGCAAAAAAGGCAAGAAGAAAAAGAAGGCGGCCAGACCTACGCTGCAGGTGTTCACTTCCTCTGAAGGGGTTGACATCTATGTCGGCAAAAACAATCTGCAAAACGAGTATGTCACCAACCGGCTCGCTGCGCCGAACGATACCTGGCTGCATACCAAGGATATTCCCGGCTCGCATGTGGTGATCCGCAGCGAGGAATTCGGCGATGCCACCCTGGAGGAAGCCGCCCAGCTCGCCGCCTATTACAGCCAGGCCAAGCAATCCAGCAGTGTACCGGTGGACTGTACGCTCATCCGTTACGTGCGCAAGCCGAGCGGAGCCAAGCCGGGCTTCGTCATCTACGATCATCAGCGGACACTCTTCGTCACGCCCGATGAGGAGCGGATCAAGCAGCTGCCGAATGTGCTGCGTAGTTAAGCGAAAAACCGAACACATTGGGCTGGTGCGAAGGTAACTGGCACATTGTATGTGGAAAACCGAATACAATCGGCTCGCGAAAGGCGCATGGGCCAAATGTGTGCGGAAAACAGCACACAATCGGCTCGCGAAAGGCGCATGGGCCAAATGTGTGCGGAAAACAGCATACAATCGGCTCGCGAAAGGCGCACGGGCCAAATGTATGCGGAAAACAGCATACAATCGGCTCGCGAAAGGCGCACGGGCCAAATGTATGTGGAAAACAGCACACAATCGGCTCGCGAAAGGCGCGTGGACCAAATGTGTGCGATAAACAGCATATAATAGCAGGTGGTTTACTCTTACTGATCATGTGCTCTACTAACAGTAAGGATTGCTCTTACCAAAAAACCTCCGTCCTGTAGCGCCTGCGCTAAGGGTCGGAGGTTTTTAGTGTCTTGTATCTGGTGTCTGGTGTCTGGCGTTTTGTGTTTTTGTATCCTGCGCTCTTTGCTGTGTCTTGCGTTCAGCCTCTGGCAGCCTTAAGCTGCTCCAGCACAGCGGCAGGCACACTCACACTGCCGAGATCCCCGTGGAAAACAACGCCCTGCCGCGCACCATGGAAATCCGAGCCGCCGGTTACCCGCAGGCCGAATTCCGCAGCCAGTGCAAGGTAGCGCTCATGCTCTGCCGGGCCGTGATCGGAATGATACACCTCGATGCCGTCCAAATCACATTCCTCCACGATTCTGCGCACCAGCGCGTCATCCCCGTAGATTCCCGGATGGGCCAACACCGCTGCACCTCCTGCTTCACGAATCCACTGGCAGGCCGTCTCCGGGGTAATGCGCGGAGGCGAGACATAGGCCGCTGCACCTTCGCCCAGATACTTGTCGAAGGCATCCCGCATATCTTCGGCTGCACCCAGCCGCACCAGCTCATCTGCGATGTGCGGGCGGCCGATGCTCTCATCAGGCTTCAGCTCCCGGCCAAGCCCTGACACTACCTGCTCCAGGGTGATCGCAATGCCCAGCCCGCGCAGCTTCTCCAGAATTGCTTCATTACGCCCGAGCCGGATACCCCGCTGCTCCTCCAGGCGGGACAACAGCAGTTCCTGTTCTATGTCGATATAGTAACCGAGAACATGGATCTCCTTACCGCTCTGCCGTGTGCTGATCTCTACACCGGGAACTACAGTAATCCCGTACCGCTTGCCTGCTTCCAGTGCTTCCGCTACTCCGCTGACCGTATCATGATCGGTAATGGCTACCGCTGCCAAACCGGCCTCGTAACCAAGCCGCACATTCTCTGCCGGCGGCTGCATGCCGTCCGAGGCCTGGGTATGGGTGTGCAGGTCGCATCTGCCGGCAGTATCAGCAAGACCCGCGGTAGCGAACTCCGCCTCTGATTGCCCGATATGACTTGTAGGGTCTGTCATGGAATTCCTCCGTTCTTTCAAGTAAGTTTACATGCTTTTATGCAGCTACACGCAGCCAGCTATGCATATCCGTTACTGTCCGCCGGCATGCTGGCGCAGGAAGCTTAGGAAGGTTACCGCCGAGATCGGCAGCAAGGTCGATTTCAGATGAATGGCGTAGAATTGCCGTTTGAAGGAGGCATCCGTCAGATTGACAATCTTCAGCAGGCCGAGCGCTACTTCATGCTTGACCGAGGAGGTCGAGATAATCGTAATCCCCAGCCCCGCCTCTACCGCCGACTTCACCGCACCGGTACTGCCCAGTTCCATCACAATCTGCATCGCCGCAGGGTCAAGCCCGTTAGCCTCAAGCTGCTCCTCCATCACCCGCCGTGTACCCGAGCCGCGTTCGCGCAGCACGAATGGATAGGCGAGCGCCTGCGCAAGCGTTACTTCCGCCTGACCGGCCAGCGGATGCTCATGGGGCACGATCAGCTTCAGCTCATCGCCCATTACCGGCTCAATCACCATGTCCGGGTGGGAGACCGGCGCTTCAATCAGCCCGAAATTCAGCTGATGCTTATGAATCTCATCCATAATCTGTGAAGTGTTCATCACCTTCATCATAATCGAGATATTCGGATATTCCTTGCCGAAAGGCCCCAGCAGGCGGGGAAGCACATATTCACCGATGGTCAGGCTGGCTCCGAGCATCAGGCGGCCCTCCAGCATGTGCGTGAAGGCCGACATCGCCTGGTCCGTCTCGCGCATCAGCTGCATGCTGCGCACCGCGAACGGCATCAGCGTCAGGCCGGCCTCGGTGAGTATGATTTTTTTGGTGGAGCGGTCGAACAGCTTGGTTCCGAAATAATCCTCCAGCGCCTGAATCTGCATCGTCACCGCAGGCTGGGTCATATGCAGTGTCTGCGCCGCCGCCGAGAAGCTGCCCCGTTCGGACACGGTATAGAAAATATGAAGCTGATGAAAATTCATACGTTACTGACTCCTTCGCTAATTACAGTTGTAGAGTGTAGAGCAAAAAGGCACGCAGCCCCAAGCCGCATGCCTCCCTCATTTCAAGTATCCTACTTGCGCCTGCGGCGTTTCTTGGACAGCTTCATACTCCGGGAATGACGCAGCCAGGAATAGTATCTCTTGAGATCCCGGAGCTGCGGAGTCACCGATATTTTGCCCAGAAAAGACACGATTACCATGACATACAGAGGCTCTCCGGAGAGGGCCGTGACGCCCTCAAGCTGCCTGAAATCAACCACGATCACCGTATCATTATCGATCAGATAGGCATTATAATCACTGCTCGAGTAAGGCCTCAGCCGGTTCTGCTTCAGGGCCTGCCAGATCCAGGCGGTCACCTCCACATTCCCGCTGTCCTCAGCTGCTACCCGGTCCGCATAACGGCTCTTGGCATGCCGGGTCAGCACGATGTCGGCAATCCCGTAGTTATTCAGCATGATGTGGAAGGGTTCGTGCACCCCCCACCAGTCCATCCCCTTGCCCTGCAATAGTCATCACACTCCACGTAAAAAGGGTCTTGGCATGCTCTTATTGTTGTCAATCTTACCGCATTGACGGCCGTTGTTCAAGCATACCGCCATCCCCGGCAGTCTTGCAGTGCGAAACGTCAGCTGCCCGCCCGGTTAATCGTATAGAGCACAGGGATCGCCGCTCCAATGAGGATCACCCCCATAAATGCCGGTGCAGCCGCTCCAAGCGATACATAGAGCTGTCCGCCAATCAGCGGCCCGATCATTCTCGCCAGCGCCTGAATCGATTGGCTGCCCCCTTGAACCCGTCCCTGCTCGCCCGCTGCGGCAGATTTGGACAGCATTCCGTTGAACGAAGGCCCGAAGACTGAATCTCCGAAGCCGAAGATAAACATCCCTGCGATAAAAAGAGGATAAAAGGCGAACAAGGCCGACAACGCAAACAGGACATAACCAACAATTTCCGAGACCATTCCGAGGAGGGCAATTTGCCTGTCACTGTACCTTTTCAGGAGCTTCGGCATAATGAATCCTTGAGACAGAATATCCTGCAAACCCATGATGGAGAACATCAATCCGATGATCACCGGCTTCCAGCTGAAATTATCCAATGTGAACTGTGAAAAAATAGCCTGGAATGATCCATTCGGTATCCACAGCAGGAAGGCGGAGACAAACAGTCTATTGAGGTTCTTCATGGACAGCAGGTTCGCAAGCTGCGAGAAGGGGTTCAGCCTGACTAAGGAGATTGCCTTCAGTCTTTTACTTTTCTCCAGACTCTCCGGCATGAACAGGAAGCCATAACCCGCATTCAGTAACGTTACCGCTGCACCAACATACATGGGCACCGAATACCCGAACTTGGCCAGCAGCCCGCCCATCGACGGACCAATAATAGTACCGGCCCCTACCACCGCGCTCACCCAGCCAAAGTACTTGGTCCGTTGCTCCGATGGAAGAATGTCTGCAAAATAAGCGAAGATTGTACCGATGCTCCCGCCTGTGATCCCTTCAATAATCCGCCCGGCGAACAGCACCCATAAAGCCCCTCCAAGGCCAAATATGAAGTAACCGGCAGCAGAACCCAGCAGGCATAGCAGAAGCAAAGGACGCCGTCCGTATTTATCACTCAGCGCACCCAGCACAGGCGCCGCACAGAACAGGCAGGCCGCATACACTGAGGTCAGCAGGGTAATCATCACCGCTTGTTTTCCGGGATCGCTAATGTAAGGCTGGACGAGGAATGGAACCACAGGAGCTATAATGCTGAAGCCTATTCCGCATAAAAATACAGAGATTAGACCGAATATAAGCGCGTGCTTATCTACTGTTGGTTCAGAGGGTTGATCTTGATTTTGAGCGGGTCTGGATGTGGACATGTATCTTCTCTCCTTGGAGTTTATGATTTGTTTCCTAAGAAACAATATCATCCTAGCACATTTTTGATTCCAAGGAAACATAATTTTCAGCGTAAAAAAACACCCTTCCGGGTGAAAGTAACTCTGCCTCAACTATTCCGCTGAAGTATAGAGAGGAAATTAATCTTCTTCCGTGCTGTTCTCCAGCCCCAGCTCCTGCTTCTTAATCTCTTCATCCAAATGCCTGTTGTACTTCTCCATGAAGCTGAGCATACCGGCATACTGGCTATCGGTCACCTGCTCAAACACGGGTCTGTCCCGCTCCCGGAACTCACGGTGCAATTCGTCATGGATCTGATACACAGCCTTCCCTTGACCGGTAAGCCTGAAATAGATTTCCTTCTGATTGTCCGGCTTCTGGTAGCTCTCGATAAGCCCCTTGTGCAGGAGCTTCCGTGTAATCTTGCTGATCGCCCCTCTGGTCATGTACAACGCCTCTGCAAGCTTGGTCACGTTGACGTCTGCATGTCGTCCGATGTATTCAATACAGTGCACCTCCGAGGGTTTATTGCCCTTAAGACTGATCTCCATCTTCGACTTGTTCAGCCAGCTCATCTTATTGAATAATTCCCGGAAAGCGGTTAAGACCTGTTCCTCTTGGTTCATTGCCGGTCCCCCTCTAAAAAAACAGACGCCAGCGGCGTCTGTCTAAATAACCTTTATCCCTGAACTACAGACCGTAGTACTTGGACTTGTCCGGTCCGTTGCTGGTATATTCCGTCTTCAGTTCATTGCGGTACGAACGCTCAATCTTGCGCACATAAGAAAGTCTGCGGACATTCTTCATGACTTCCTCGGCGCGCTCCGCATTGACGTACATTACCGCATAGTGCATTTTACGGGAAACGTAGTGCAATGTGCCGTACTTCTCCAGGTTGCGCGCCGCCTTGACGTCGCTAACCCATACAATATAACCTGTCCGTTCCGCAAACATAAGCTCATCCGCCTCTCTTTCTCTATCTCCTCGCGGGTCAGCTTATCCGCAGGAGCATTTGCCGCCGCTGCCGCATCCGCCTTTGGGGGACGGATCATTGCTGGGGACCTTAATACTGTCCGAGACCGAGAATGCGATCGCCTCAGACATGGAATGAAGAATATCATCCAGCGTCTTCTCCGCATTCTTGAAGCGGACCACCGCTTCGAACTGCTCCAGCTCCCGCTCTACAGCCTCAACCTCATCCTTGGCCGAGTGATAGTTCGGGTGAAAATGACCAAACCGCTGTGTCTCCTCAAACAGCTCCTTCTTGCCTTGCAGCCGCTTGATGATGGCCTGGATTTCGGGATGGTTATCCACCTGTCCCTTCCAGTATAGGTAATCCGACACTTCTGCGGATTGATTAATCATATCGCCTAATTCATAGGCGTATGTCAGCACTTCGGCCATATCGACCGTATTTAATTCCGCTACGCTCATGAACTTCAACTCTTTTCTGCATTTAATGTTCTACCGCAGCGATAGACTACCTTATCATAACATATCCGCCCGCCTCAGCAGAAGAAGAATTTCTGTGCTTAAGCGGATGCAGCAGCTGAATTTCCTGCCAGTCCTCCGCTGCAAGCTCCGTCTCCTCTGCCGTCTCCGTTCCCGGGAGCAGCAGAATGCCCCGTACCTTCCATGGACGTCCGCTGATCCGCTCAGGAATGAAATCCGCTGCCTTGCCCCCGTAGGAGAGCCGGACCTTGATTCCCCAGCTTAGCGCCTGCTCCATTACCTTTTGCGCTGTAGTGACATGATACTGCCTCCACTGATTGAACCACATCTGCGGCACGGCCTCCTCACCCGGCAGCTCCAGCTTCGGGGGGCCGCCCCTGTCCAGCGGCAGGAGCTTCGGCGACGGTCCCGTTCCCAGCAGGCCCCGTTCCCCGGCTGCAGCAGGGAGCTCGTAGCGCAGCGCTGGTTCGTCCGGCCCAGACAGCTCGAACAGCCGCTGCTGGCCCGCAGCCCCGTTCAGGTCCCCTGCCCTTACGGACGGCGCCAGACCGGCGGCTGCCAGCTCCTTGCGCAGCTGCCCGGCAGCCTCCGGCCGGACGATGAAGTGGAGCGGGCCGATGCGGGTAACGATGTCCTGCAGCCGGGGATGGGCGGCGATTATCTCGCCCTCCTGCTCTCCGGCGCAGGACAGCAGAAGAACCTCCGCCAGTTCGGTCCGCCCGATCGCTCTGGCCCACTGGCGAAGCGCCAGCTCAACCTGCTCCGGCAATCCTCCGGCGGCATGGGCGTTCAGCCAGGAGATCACTTCACCCGGAGCGAAGCCCTGGTCCGCTGCGGCTTCCAGCCGCTCACGGGTCAGCCGGAAGCTCCAGAGATCCTCGTGATGCAGCAGCTCCGCACACCCGGCCAAGGTCCAGCGGACCGTATAAGGGACCTCCGGCGGAACCAGCACCTCGAAATCCGGCTGAACAATGAAGCCAGGGGACGCGGAAGCCGATGCTTGCGGCAGCGGGCTACGTGCGGCTTCAGCTGCTACGGGTCTCGGCGGGCTGAGGACGGTATCTTGAGCTTCGGCGGCGCTGTCCAGGATTGCTTGGCTGCTGGCCGATATGCTTGGGTTGCTACTACCTGCTTCCGAGATACTGTCTGTTCCTTGGACTCTATCTGGTGATTCGGTGCCGCTGACAGCTGTCGCTCGGGTGCTTTCTGCTATGCTTGGACTGCTGCTGGTTGTGTCCCGGTTACTGTCTGCTTCTTCTGCACCCTCTTGATGCTGCGGGGTTATTCCCAGGCTATGTCTGGTCAGCTGCGGCTTCATTGCCTTCCAGCGGAAGCACTCCGCCCCTTCCGCTGAAGACCCCAGCTCACACCAGCCGAAGGCGGCCAGAAGGCGAATCCAGGCAAGTGACGCCTGCTTAAGCCCTGAGTCTGAGCCTGTCCCTGCCGCCCCCGGTACAGGCCTCTCCCCGGCGAGACCATTCTCTCTCATCCAGCTTAGAACAGGCTCTACCGCAAACCACTCGTCCGCCTTAAACTCTGCTGCCGAGAGCAAATGTCTGAAATGCTGCTCCTCAGGCAGCGGAGTGCCGTAACGGCTGATTCCCAAGGTGTAGAGCGTATCCGTCATCTCTTGTGCGGTAAGAGCCAGCCAGCGTTGCAGCATCGTTCTGTCTAATCCATACCCGCTGCTGCCGCGGGTAATCAGCCCCAGTGTGCTCAGCAAATCAATCATTAATGTAACCCGCAGCGGATAACTTTGGTGACCGGCAGAGGACTCAAGCAGAGCCAGATACTCCCCCGGTATGGACAACCTTCCGGCTAACCGGCCAAGCTGCTTCTTATGTATCACTCCCTTAGAGGTCAGAGGCAGGCCTTCCTGGGCTATGAACAGCAGTCCCTGAAAGATCTCCCCTGCCAGTTCTGAACACGCTGCATGCTCAACCCGGACCGCCCCCTCCACCCGCACCTGCGGGCAGCCCGTCCAGAAGCTCCTCAGGATCAAGGGATACTGCTGCTGTGGAATCTGATACAGCCGCTCCCCCCACACCTTCTGACGCAGCTCCAGCATCCCGGTGTGAAGCAGTTCCTCCAGGGCCAGCAACTGCTCGGCTCTACACAGGAATTCAGGCCGCAGCCGCTCTACAGAATCCGCTGTACATGGCGAAGCCGCATGCTCTGCCGCTATCCGCAGCAGCACTTCACAAGCATCCGCAGACAGCCTGCTGATATCATCTGCCGGTTCCAGTTCCATCAGAGAACAGCTCCTTCCGCCGGGTCCAGCATCCGGACCCCGTATTCGTAGCCTTGCTCTGTCAGGAACATCCGGCGGCGCAGGGCGAAGTCCTGCTCCCGGCTGTCTCCCGTGACCAGCGTGTAGAAATACGCCCGGTTATCCCCCGGCTTCGGACGAAGGATGCGGCCCAGCCGCTGAGCCTCCTCCTGCCGGGAGCCGAAGGCGCCGGATACCTCAATTGCCACCGAGGCATCCGGCAGATTCACAGCAAAGTTCGCAACCTTGGAGACAATCAGCACCGGCAGCTTGCCTTCATTGAACGCAGCGTAGAGCGCATTCCGCTCCTTCTGCGGAGTCTTGCCCGTGATCAGAGGGGCCGCAAGCTCCGCCGCCATCTGCTCCAGCTGGTCGAGGTACTGTCCGATCACTAGAATCGACGCTGCGGGATGCGCCGCAGCAATCTGCGCTGCGGCCTGCGCCTTAGCCTGATTACCTGCCGCCAGCCGGAACTGCTCCTTCGCACCGGCATACACATATTGCTGCCGCAGCTTCTGGTTCATCGGAACGATGACCTCGATGCAATCGACAGCGGCAATCCATCCCTGCCGCTCCAGTACCTTCCAGGGCAGGTCGTAGCATCTCGGGCCGATCAGGGAGAACACATCCCCCTCCCGCCCGTCCTCCCGGACCAGCGTTGCTGTCAGTCCCAGCCGCCGCGTAGCCTGAATATCTGCGGTCGCCCGGAAGACAGGTGCCGGAAGCAGATGGACCTCGTCATAGATAATCAGCCCCCAGTTTCGTTCATGGAACAGATTCATGTGGGCAAACGCTCCACCCTTGGAGCGCCTGTGGGTCAGCATCTGATAGGTTGTAACGGTTACAGGCCGCACCTCCCGGTGCTCTCCCGTGTATTCCCCGACCTCATCTGCGCTCAGCGTGGTCCGCAGCAGCAGTTCCCCGCGCCACTGTTCTACAGAAGTCGTGCTCGAAGTAAGGATCAGTGTCTCGCACTGCAGCTGCTCCAGCACCGCAAGGCCGACAACCGTTTTGCCTGCCCCGCAGGGCAGCACGACCACACCGCTGCCTCCATGTCCGCCGGTTCCCTGGAACTTTCGGACAGCCTCCTGTTGATAATCCCGGAGCCTGAATCCGGCGCTGCTCTCTTCGCCCATTTCCCCTAGAGTTTCGCGCCAGGCTATCTTCAGCTTCTGCCCGTCCCGGTACCCGGCATAGTCAAGAACCGGATAACCCAGTCTGGTCATCTCCTGCTTCAGCAGACCCCGGTTCATCTTCGGACAATGGCTATGCAGCTCCCCGGTCCGGCGCAGGCCCAGCTCCTTCAGCTTCTGAGAGTCATCCAGTTCATCCAGCACACTCGCCCGGTCAGCGGTTAGCGTAACCAGCTGCGGATCACTCTCATCCGCGTGCAGATGCAAGCTTCCGTAACGGGACATCAGCAGCTCCATCTCCCCCTCGACCTCGGAAGGAATGCCCCACCTGGACAGCCTGCGCAGTCCTTCAATGACCTCTGCCGCTGTCTGTCCCCCGGCTGCTGCATTCCATAAGGACAACGGTGTGAGCCGGTAAGTGTGGTAGGCTGGAGGACTTTTAACAAGCTCGGCGAATCCGCTTAGAACCGCCCGTGCCTCCTCAAATCCCGGATGTCCGCATTCCAGCAGAATCGTCCGGTCATTCCGTGTGATACATGGCTCCGCCCCTGCTCCGCTCATCCTATTCCCTCCTTCTGTGCTATAGTGGTTCAATTTGTCCCTACAACGAAAAAGCCCACCTCCGCCTAACGGATATGAGCCATTCGTCATTCTATTAATGCGGCTGCTGCCGCTGTCAAGAATGAACCCTCCTGTCCACGTTACCATGGCATTTGAGAGTAGTTTTTCCTGGAGCGGTAACATTTATACGGATAAGGACTCATTCAGACAGGAGTCGGCCATAGCGACCAGCAGCTTCACGCCATAGAGCATGGCGTCCTCATCGAAATCAAATTTGCTGTGATGATGCGGATAGACGGCATCCTTGGCCGCATTGCCCGCACCGACGAAGATGAAGCAGCCGGGAATCTCCTGAACATAATAGGAAAAGTCCTCCGCCGGCATAATCTTCTCCATCAGCATCACATGGGCATCTGTACCCAGCGCCTCAGGGGCAACACGGGCGAAGCGTTCATACTCAGCAATGTCATTCACCAGCGGGGGGTACCCCATCAGATAATCCACCTTCGCCTCCGTACCATAGGCTGCGGCTATGGACGCCGCCAACTCTTCAATGCGGCGGCGGATCAGATGCCGCGTCTCTTCATCAAAGGCCCGCACCGTCCCGGTAATCCGGCAGCGCTCGGCAATGATGTTCTGGGCGGAACCGGCTTGCATCGTTCCCACGCTGACCACAGCAGGGCGCAGCGGATCCACGTTGCGGCTGACAATCGTCTGCAGCCCGGTAACCAGCGCCGCACCGGCCACAATGCTGTCTGCTGTGCGGTGGGGCATACCGCCGTGTCCGCCCCGGCCGGTCAGATCAATGAAGAACTCATCGGCCGAAGCCATCAGCGGCCCCGGCGCACTGCCTACCGTCCCGAGCGGGAACGGCGTCCACAGATGCAGCCCGTAGACAGCATCCGCCCCCGCAAGCACGCCTTCCGCAATCATGTCCACTGCACCGCCGGGACAGACCTCTTCCGCCGGCTGGAACAGAAAGCGAATCTCCCCCCTCAGTTCCTCCCGGCGGGAGCTGTAATACGCCGCCGCAGCCAGCAGCATGGCGGTATGCCCGTCATGCCCGCAGGCATGCATAACCCCGGGATGCTGGGAAGCATATTCCCGGCCGCTCTCCTCCGTAATATTCAACGCATCCATATCTGCACGCAGGACTACCGTTCTTCCAGTCTCCCGGCCCTTAAGTATGCCTGTCAATCCGTAGCCTGCTGCACTCCGCCGGACCTCAATTCCCAGCTCCGTGAGCCTTGCCCCGACATAAGCGGAGGTCTCCTTCTCCTGATAGGACAGCTCCGGATGACGGTGCAGATGGCGGCGCCATTTGATCATTTCCGGGAGCAGCTCCTTGATCTCTAACCTCTCCATAACTCTCCATTCCCTTCTCTGACAGCATCCTGCGGATAAGCCTGCGGGGCAAGCCCTTGAGCTCTGTCCGCTCCGCAGCCTGCCAACTTTCTTTTATTGTAGCAGAAACGCAAAAAAGTGGGTATTAATCCGCCCGTTCTACCTTGCACAACCCCGGGAAACAGACTATCATGAGGAAGAACAATAACAAATTTTAATTACAAATGAATCATTATACTTCATTAAGGGGAGTTGTGCGCTATGATATTTGAGAACACGGGCCTCGAAGGATTGAAGAGCGACCTTCTTTATCTCGACGAGAGTGCCTCCAAGGCAGGATTCATCAGATGGCAATGGGAATACTACCGCGCGACTTATGACTGCAAGATCGAAGACCGCAAGGACGGCGGCGAATACTTCCTGCGTATTAATACCCGTGCTGTGGAGGGGAAGCTGGAGAAGGCGGACGCGGTGCTGGCGATTGAAGCTGTCTATCTGGGCAAGGCCACATTCCCCCACGGGCTGGAATATGAATCTCCGGTGCCTCAGCCGGTGCTTGAGGTAGCCCGGAAGCATATTAATGAATTGAAAGCGCTGCTGGAAGTTTGAGTGCCGCGAAGGGAAAGACGGCCGCCAAAGCCAACCCGCCCAAAAGAGGAACGCCCGATTTCCAGCTGCTTATTCTCACCCTGCTGTTCGTGGGCTTCGGCCTGCTGATGGTGTTCAGCTCCAGTTCCAGCTTAACCCTTGCCAGTGAGAAATACAGCAATAATGCATTTTTCTTCGTCAAAAAACAACTGATCTGGGCTGTGCTGGGCAGCTTCATCATGTTCGTTGTCATGAATATCCACTACAGCAAATTCAAGAAATGGTATGCCCCGATCTTCGTGATTACACTTGTACTGCTGCTGTTCGTAGCCACCACCGAGGGGATTAACGGCGCCAAGAGCTGGATGAGTATCGGAACTCTTGGCATTCAGCCTACCGAGCTGGCCAAGATCTCCATCATTCTGTATCTGGCAGCCCTGATCACCAAAAAAGGCGAGCGCCTGCGCGATTTGCGGACAGGGTATATCCCTGTCATGATTATCGTCGGCATCGTAGCCGGACTGATTATGCTCCAGCCGGACTTCGGCTCCTGTATGATTCTTGTCGCAACCAGCGGACTGATCATCTATGCCGGCGGCGCCAGTATGAAGCACATCACAGGATCAATCGCCCTGCTTATTCTCGGGGTAGCGCTCGTCATCGGCGCGAAGGCAGCCATCGATTCCTTGTCCCCGCCAACCGAGAAAGCTGAGATTCAGAAGGATTACAAATTAGGCCGCATCGAAGCCTTCCTTGACCCGGAGAAAGATGCCTCGGGCAACGGCTATCATATCATGCAATCCCTGATCGCCCTGGGCGAAGGCGGAACACAAGGCTCCGGGTTTGGTAAGAGTATCCAAAAGCTTCACTACCTGCCTTATCCTTACACCGATTTTATATTTTCCGTCATCGGTGAGGAGCTCGGCTTTGTGGGAACCGCCTTGTTTCTGCTGCTCTACCTGTATTTCATCTGGAGAGGAATTCTGATTGCACTGCGGTGTACCGATCCCTTCGGCACCCTGGTCGGCATTGGAATCATGGGGCTCATCGCCATTCAGGCCTTCATCAATATCGGCGGTGTGACCAATACGATTCCGCTCACAGGGGTTACACTGCCCTTCATCAGCTACGGCGGCTCCTCGCTGCTCGTCACCATGCTCTG
Organism: Paenibacillus sp. FSL H8-0122; assembly: GCF_038005345.1. Lineage (NCBI taxonomy): Bacteria > Bacillati > Bacillota > Bacilli > Caryophanales > Paenibacillaceae > Paenibacillus > Paenibacillus sp. FSL H8-0122. The sequence continues at coordinate 3,465,559 of NZ_JBBOTB010000001.1, forward strand.
CATGGGGATCATGCTCAGCATCTCACGGGAGACCAACCGTCCGGCCAAGGAGGAAGTTGTGAAGTCTGTGACTACAGTCAGACAGGTACGCAACAACAGAAGTGCTGGCACCCGCGCACGCTAAATAGGCTACCTACATACAAATGAGGGTTGAGCCAACAAGTAGAAAGGCAGTCCGGAATATATTCCGGACTGCCTTTTGCATGGATGCCTAATATAATTGTGCTTAAGAAATCTCGTCGTTCTTGAAGGCTACGCCTTCGACCTTAACGTTAACCTCTACGATGTGAAGCCCGGTCATACTCTCCACAGCCTCGCGGACATTCTGCTGAAGCATGCGGCACACTTCATGAATCGGCGTTTCGTACAGCACGATGATGCGTAAGTCTACTGCAGCTTCCAATTGGCCAACTTCGACAGTAACACCCTTCTGCACGTTCTTGCCACTCAGGCGCTTTGCCCAGCCCTCTGACAAACCGCCAGACATGGCTGCAATTCCGGGAGTCTCAAGCGCGGCCAGGCCGGCAATTTTTGAGACAACGTCATTCGATATCCGTATATTTCCCAATTCCAGTTGAAGCTGTTCTGCCATGCCATATCCCCCCTACTCTCATTATCAATTATTGTAATTCCAAAGCGGCCTAAAAAGCAAATGACTTTCTCTCACCCCCGTTTACAGCCAGGAACAATTTGGGTATATTGATTATGAATTCAACCTACATATAGAGACTGGAGAGTGCTTACCCTTGAAAAAATGGATCTCACCGGCGCTGCTGGTCATCAGCTTCATCCTCAGCGCCATAGGGCATTACGCGAACTGGGATCATACCCTTCAGTTCATATTGTCTGCCGTATCGGTCATCTTCGTGGCCGGTTTCCTCGGCCGGGCCACCGAGAGTGTAGCCCACTACGCCGGACAGCGGCTTGGAGGGTTCCTGAACGCAACCTTCGGCAATGCGGCCGAGCTGATCATCGCCTTCTTCCTGGTCAAGGAAGGACTGTTTGACATGGTCAAAGCGAGTCTGACCGGCTCCATCATCGGCAACCTGCTGCTCGTCCTCGGACTCAGTATTTTTGCCGGGGGCATGAAGTTCAAGGTTCAGAACTTCAATGTCACCCTCGCCGGTCTGAACGGCTCACTGATGATCGTTGCGGTTATCGCCCTGTTCGTCCCCGCCATGTTCTTCAACACGCATTCCATCACCGAGAAAGACACCAATGTGCTTAGCCTTGTCGTCGCCGGCCTCCTGATTGCCGCCTACCTCGCCTGGCTGGTCTTCTCCATGATCACACACAAGAAGTACCTGGCGGATGTTACGGACGATACTGCGGAAGAGCTGCCGAATGAGCATGCTCCGGTCTGGTCCCGGAACCGTTCAATCCTCTATCTGGTCCTTGCCACAGTCATGGTCGCCTTCGTCAGTGAGTGGCTGGTCGGAACGCTGGAGACTCTCACCGAACGCTTCGGCTTCAGTGAGCTGTTCGTGGGCGCATTCCTTGTAGCGATTATCGGTAACGCCGCAGAACACAGCGCTGCCATTATGCTCGCCATGAAGAACAAGATCGGAGCCGCAGTCGAGATCGCCGTAGGCAGCAGTCTGCAGATTGCCTTGTTCGTCGCCCCTGTGCTGATCTTCGCCAGTTACTTCATGGGCAACACCATGTCGATTGTCTTCACCACAATTGAGATTGTAGCGATTGCCGTATCTGTGTTCATCGCCAAATCAATTATTCAGGACGGCGCAACCAACTGGTACGAAGGCCTGCTGCTGCTGGCGGTCTATTTGATTCTCGGTGTATCGTTCTATCTGGTCTGAAGCCCTTCTGAGGCCCTATAGCTCCATTTAAAAAAAACGCACATGATCGACCCCCGGGTCTGTCGTGTGCGTTTTGCTGAAAATATAAGAATTATATGCTGAAACGGTACCGTCCTGTAAAAGGACGGCAAAGCCGTTTCCACTTGATGACCGGGTCCTTACATCTCCCGTTCTTCAGCTTTCTTGTTCAGTGCCTCATATAGTACCGCCAAGTTGCGTTCCAGCTTGCTTAGCACCTGCTTGCCTGTAAGCTCCGGCACCAGCCCCGCTCTGACCGCAAAATCGACCTCTCTGGAGAAGCCGTACATCTGGGTATCCAGCACTTCCTCATAGAGAGGGCAGTAACGGGTTGCCAAATTCTCCATCTGTACTTCAATGAGCTTCTGAATTTTATCGGCATCTTCTTGAAGAAGATTGATTGCTTTGATATTGAGCTGTTCCTGCAAATCCGATGAAGTCATGCATTTTCCCCCCCATGTCCAAAAGTTACAGCAGCGATTGCTTATTATTCTTAATATTAGTCGAAATTAGGACCTAATACAAGATTTCAGTTTGGGTTATTCCTGAAGTTCCTGCAAAACCGCCTGGTTCCACAGCAAAGACGCCCAGCCGTAAGGCTGGACGTCTGAGAAGAAACTGGAATTACTCTGCTACTACTGTAAAATTCAAATTGTGTTTGGCGAAAACTTCACTCATGGCTTTCTTGGCTTCCTCGGCATCTGTGCCATGTACATGCAGCTCATAGCTTTGGCTGGATACCAGGGTGGTGAACAAGCCCAGGATGCTCTTAACATCAATGTACTTGTTGTCCGCTTGAAGAACGATAGATGAATTAAATTGGCTTGCTGTCTGTGCAATATCCACGATTGCCGCATTGTTGGACATAGGAATCCCTCCGCAACTTGATTATATACTTATGTTCACTTGTTACCAATTCCATGATACATTGAATCCGCTTACTCACGCAAGGTGTTTCTTGGAAACCGGCCTTTACGTGCTTTTGGAATCCCGCTTTTATACCATTTTATTTCAGGTTCTCCGGATTCAGACCTTCCAGCTCCGGCACCACAAAAATTCCGTCCTTACGGATCAGCACATCGTCGAAGTAAATTTCGCCGCCGCCGTAATCAGGACGCTGAATCAGCACGAGGTCCCAGTGAATGGACGAACGGTTGCCGTTGTCCGTCACATCATACGCCTGGCCCGGTGTGAAGTGCAGACTGCCGGCAATTTTCTCATCGAACAGAATATCCTTCATCGGATGCAGAATATAAGGGTTGAAGCCGATGGCGAACTCACCGATATGGCGCGCTCCGTCGTCGGAATCCAGAATTTCATTCAGCCGCGCGGTATCATTGCTGGAAGCCTCTGTGATCCGGCCGTTCTCGAACGTAAACTTCACATTCTCGAAGGTCACCCCGTTATAGATCGATGCGGCATTATAGCTGATCGTTCCATTCACGGAATCCCGGACAGGCGCGCTGTACACTTCTCCGTCCGGGATATTTTTCTGGCCGGAGCATTTCTCCGCCCCGATTCCCTTGATGGAGAAAGTAAGGTCTGTTCCGGGACCGGATATACGCACCTTGTCGGTTCTGCGCATAAGCTCAGCCAGTGAATCCTGGGCCTTATCCATTTTGGCATAATCCAGATTGCAGACCTCGAAGTAAAAGTCCTCGAAGGCCTCAGTGCTCGTGTTGGCGAGCTGAGCCATACTGGCGTTAGGATAACGCAGCACCACCCATTTGGTGTGCTTGACGCGCTGCTCGCTATGTACCGGGTGGGAATACAGGGAATTGTAGAGCTTCATGTTCTCTTCCGGCACATCGGACAGATCATTGACATTCTCACCGGCACGGATGCCGATATAGCAGTCCATCTGCTTCATCCGGTTCAGGTCGATCTCCGCCCAGGTCTTGATGCCTTCAGGTGTTGCATATTTGAGCATACTGCGCAGAACAGTGCGGTCGGTCAGCTGCACAAATGCACGGCCTCCGGCCTTCCCCACTTCCTCCACAACGGCTTTGATCAAATCTCGTTCACTGCCGATCATTTCGACGAGCACATTCTCGCCGGGCTGTACGTTTACGGAGTACCCTACAAGGTTCGCCGCAAGCTTTTGAATCCGGGGATCATTCATCTGTCTCTCTCTTCCTTCCTCTTGCTGAAAATAAACATACCGTTATATTGTAGCACGCCTGTCATAGAGCGCAAGCCATCTTCGGGAAGGGAACCGCTCACTTATAACCATAGAAATCCACCTGCGTAATGTAGGCTTCTTCCGTGGTCGCACCAGCCTTGCCGGGATAGGTTAGGGTGCGGTTCGAGGTCAGCCGGGTGGGCAGATTCCGCTTCGGGTCAACCTTAAGATAATATACCGTGCGGATATCCGCCTGGTTCAGCCTCTGCTGCAGCTCTGTCTGCTTCTGTTCCCACAGTGCATTCTTAGTCGCAAGTGCCTTAGCCTGAGTGTCAGCAGGCGCAGCAGCGCCTATTCTGGCAGCCGGCTTAATTGCCTGCATCTTCTGCTCAAGCTCTGCCGAGAGCTGTCTGCGCGCCTCCTCTGCCGTTAATTCAATCCGCAGGACCCGTGTCCCTCTGGCGCTGCCCGCTTCCTCCGTCACCTTCTTGCCCATCTTCTCCAGCTCCTCCAGCTGACGCAGCGGATTCAGTGCCTCCAGGGGATTACTGCCACCCAAGGCCGGAGAGGCCTGCTTCATCGTCCATTTTCCGTCCTCCTTCACCATCCGGGTATAGTAGACGGGCGCATCTCCCGAGCCCTGCTCCAGAGAACGCGGACCGGACTCCGCCGCAGAAGCAGGATGTCCGCCGTCCGGCAGGAGCGAATAGAGGCTGACCCGGTTATGATCCGCTACCTTTCCCCCATAGTAAAGCGTGGACTCCGGGATCGTTTTCCCGTCGATCAGCAGGGCAGCCGCTCCTTCAAAGGACACCCCGTCAGTGCCATCCATCCCCGCCATTACCAGATTCAAATCCTCCGCAGCCGGTTTGTCCTTCACACCCGCGCATCCGCTGAATGCAAGGCTGGAGAGCATCAGCAGGGCAAGAATTCCCGTGCGGACGCATCGTAAGTTCATCATGGCCATCAAGCCCTTTCCGCAAGAAAGTAGAGTGTACCTGCATTCTACCTAGGGTCTCCCTGAATGCAGGGCTTATACGCCGGATGACGCAAAACACCGCCATTTAGCGGAGCTTTAACTTCGATGTCTATTCAGGTACTTTGCGGGGACCCCGGAACATATAAGTTCTTATATTTGCACAAAAGAAAAATCCTTAAGGCCTAAGCCCAAGGATTCTTCGAATTATTCTCTACGGTTTTGTTATCGATCACTACCTGGTTGCGCCCGTTGTTCTTGGCCTCGTAGAGCGCCATATCCGCCCGGTAAAAGAGAGATTCGACGCTGACCCGGTCATCGGTCCAGCTCCACTCGGCGACCCCGCAGGACACGGTCACACGCGGCTCTGTCTCTCCCATCACACGCTTGCGGATACGTTCCCCTACGAATACGGCCTGCTGCACCCCAAGCTGAGGCAGATAGACTGCAAGCTCTTCTCCGCCCCATCTGGCGGCGACATCCCCCTGGCGGATCGAGGTCTTCACGATGTCGCTGACCTGCTTCAGGATTTTGTCCCCCTTCTGATGTCCATAGGTATCGTTCACCATCTTGAACTGGTCAATGTCCACCACAATCAGGGTTCCGCAAAAATCACTCGACTGCCGCTGCTTAATCTCTTCATCCAGATAGTGGCGGGCAAAAAGTCCGGTCAGCGTATCCCGGTTCGCCAGGCGGTGCACCTCGGCATGAAGCCTCGCATTTCCGACAGCCAGCCCGATATGACCGGCCATCGCCTGCAGCAGACGGTAGCTGTCATAGGAGAAGAAGTGGGCCTGCTTATGCGCCAGCATAATGGCTCCCCGCACCTCTCCCCCCACATTCAGCGGAGTAGCGATCAGCGACTGTGAGCCGGTAGCATCCATCAGCGTCGAGGTCTGCCCCGCAGCATACTTGTAATCGGAGACCAGCAGCGGCTCTCCCGTAGCATAGACCTTACCGCCGAGTCCCTGACTGCCATCCAATATTTCACCCAGCAGCGGCAGATAATTGCAGGCGATAACCTCAAGCCCGCCGCGCTCTTCATTCTTATGGAGGATACAGCAATAATCCGCCTCGAACATTGCCAGCAGCTCTTCGAAGGCAAACTGGAAAATATCGCCGAGCCTGAGGCTCTGATTCAGCCGCTGGGTAAGCTCATTGCTCATGCGCAGCTCCCTGATCAGCTGGTTGGAGCGTTCATACAGCTTCGCATTCTCAAAGGCGGTACCGGCGGTATCCGCGACCATGGTCAGGAAGCTAAGATCCAGCTCATGGAAGGACGCCTTGTCCATAATCATATGAAACACACCGTATACCCCCTGCTTGCCGCCGAGCGGAAGCCCTACCTCAACAGTCCCGTTCTCATCACGCCCGGCATGAAGCGTGACCCGCCCATCCTTGAAGGCCCGGTCACAGACATCATTGCCTGCCCATGTCAGCGGAAGCGGCTTGACCTGAGGATGCGTGCTGCGGTGGTCCTGGGACATGAACAAATCAAGCCGCGCCCCCGGATACATCGCAGCGATACTGTCAATGACCTCCGTCAGCACGGCATCTACATCAATGTTGTCATGCATGCGCTGGACAATCTGAAAAAGCAGCGAACGGCGGCTGCCCTCACGCTCGGCATGCAGATGAATTCCCGCAAGATCCGAGACAAACACATGCTCAAACCGGTGATAAAAGCAGGTCTGGAAATGCATCGACATGGCTTCAGCCGTATGCTTCCCGCCCGACTCGTACTGCTCAGCAGGCATTCTGCAGCCAAGCACGGCAAAGATTTCCCGGTGCCCGCGCGTAAATACCGGCAAAGCCAGAATTGAATAGGCTTGTCCTTCCTCCAGAACCTCGGCGGCATACATTCCGCCTGTCTGCAGGCAGATTCCCGCCGCTTCTTCCCACTCTGCTCTCCAGCGCCCCTGCCGGAATTCAGAGCCGGGCTCAATCCAATCACCTTCATAATTCAGCACACACCAGCTCCAGGCCTTCGCGAAGGAGGGGACTCCCTGTCCTTGCCATTCCCTGAAGCTCTCGGCAATCAAGCTGGCGGCGTAGGGGAAATCGTGAGACACGATATCCGTCTCCTTCAGCCAGGCGGCGGGATCTACATCTTCTCCGCCGGATTGCCTCATGTCCTGTAACAGCATACGGCTGTCCCGATCCTTATGGCCGTATGCCTCCTGCTCTGACATAAAGAGGACCTCCTTTGCATCTTCAATCAGGCCAGACCGGAGTACGCCCCCTGATTCTATAGTAGAGACATTACCAATCCAGCGTAAATATAGTCAGGATATTTGAAATCACAGTTTTCCGATAACATCCAATTAGTTATATTTTACTCCCTTTCTTGAGGTATTGCATTATATTTTCCGCAAAACCGGGATTTTTTTTAGGACCAAAGAACTAACGACAAACATAGACAAAAACTCTTTTAAGTTGCACTTGACTTTGACTGTCATTTTCATATAATATTTATTGTTGAACAAGACTGTAACAAGTCTTATTGGGCGTAACGTTGTGTCACCCTCTACGCATTTCGTTACTGTCAGGGCAGCGGCTGAACTTCCCTCGGCAGTGTGAAACCATTTAACGCTTTCACGGATACGAATTGCGGCGCAAATAGGCCCTACAATACATTTTTTCATTAAAAGGAGTCTACTATAATATGGCACGTTACACCGGACCTAAATTCAAACTCAGCCGCCGTCTGGGCATTTCCCTTAGCGGTACAGGCAAAGACCTGAAACGCCCTTTCCCACCAGGACAGCACGGCGCTAACCAACGCAGAAAAGTAAGTAACTACGGAATGCAGCTTTTGGAAAAACAAAAACTGCGTCACATGTACGGCCTGGGCGAAAAGCAGTTTAAAACTCTTTTCACTAAGGCACAAAAGCTCCAGGGTATTGCGGGCGAAAACTTCATGTTCCTGCTCGAAAGCCGCCTGGACAACCTGGTTTACCGTCTTGGATTCGCTAACTCCCGTGCAGGCGCACGCCAGTTGGTATCCCACGGCCACGTAACCGTTAACGGCAAAAAAGTCGACATCGCTTCTTACCGTGTAAGCATTGGCGACGTTATCGGACTCCGCGAAAGAAGCCGCGCTATGGCTTCGATCAAAGAAGCTCTCGACAACCGCTCCCACCTTCCAGGCTACCTGGAATATGCTGACGGATCATTCGAAGGTAAATTCCTTCGTCTGCCGGAACGTGCAGAGCTGTCCCAGGATATCGATGAGAAGCAAATCGTCGAATTCTACAACCGTTAAGATTCGCTTACAGCGGAATCTGATCAAAGCTCCCGGATTTCTATCCGGGGGCTTTTTTTTGCTCATTTATTTAACATATTTTAACAGGAAACCGAACATATTGGACTGGGTGCACCGCGTAGGCCGTGTGTTTATCGCAGTCCCAGACGTATTTTCAGGATGCCGCTGCGCGGAGGGAAGGGCCACATGCATCACAGCCAGTAATATTTTAAGAGGAATCCTGCCAAAAGTGCAACATTACTGCCCCAAAGAAGCGGTCTATGCTGAAATCTTGCACGAAATGCAACAAATTCAGCGCTAACTTGCTCTAAACACCGAAATTTGTGCAAATAATGCAACATTGTACTTCAACCCGTAAAAGGTATAGAGAAATCCTGCAAAAAGTGCAACATTACTGCTCCTTAAAAGCGGCCGATGAGAGAGGCATTAGCACCGTTCACCCGCAGGGTGATTTAGTTCTGATTTATATGTTTTGGGACCCCTGCAAAGTACCTGAGTTATTTTTGAAGCTTCATGTGGCTGTCTCAAAAGTAAATATTCCATCCTTACTCTCCTGTTGAAAATACAGCGCGTGTCAACTGCAAAAAAATCCTCTCCGGCAGAAGCGCATTCAAAATCGCCAAATTGTGCTATAATAGTTCCGTTAAAAGGAGGATTATCGTCGATGGTTGAGGAGAAGAAAAAGAAGACCGCAAAACAGCGTCCACCGCGCAGATCCTGGCTCCGCAGGTTCGGTTCAGTTGTGAAGTGGATGTTCATACTCGGTATACTCGGCTGCCTGTTCGCCGGCGGCGCTGTAGCCGGCTACGTCACTTCAATAGTGAAGGACGACCCGGTCCGGCCCGAAGAACTAATCCAGCAGCAGGTTGGGCTGAACGCCATTACCGGCTTTGCCTATTTCAGTGACGGACAGCCGATAGGCCAGCTCCGCACAGAAGAAGACCGCAGACTTATTGAATTCAACGATATTCCGCAGCTTGTGATTGATGCCGTTCTCGCTATAGAGGACAATAATTTCTACAATCATAAAGGGGTGGATTTCAGCGGCACCCTGCGGGCCGTCAAGCAAAAGGTACTGAATGAATCCGTTCAGACCGGGGGCAGCACCCTTACCCAGCAGCTTGCACGGCGCGTGTTCCTGAACCTGGACCGCACGGAAGACCGCAAGGTGAAGGAAATTCTACTGTCCCTGCGGCTGGAACGTTTCTTGTCCAAGCAGGAAATTTTAACGGCTTATTTAAATAAGGTTCCTTTCGGGAACGGTTCCAACGGCTATAATGTATTCGGTATTAAGGCTGCCGCCAAAGGCATCTTCGGCCTGGATGATCTGGAGAAGCTGAATGTGGCCCAGGCGGCGTATCTCGCCGGCTTGCCCCAGCTCCCCTCCAAGTACTCTGCGTTCAACGGCATAGGGGAATTCAACGAGACGGCCTTCGGCCGGGCGATGGACCGCCAGAAGCTGGTCTTACGGCGGATGCTGGAGGAGAACAAGATTACCACTTCCCAGTACGATGAGGCGCTGCTCTTCGATATCAAGAGCTCCCTTGCACCGCATACGAAGAAGGCCTATGCCACCTTCCCTTATCTCATGATGGAGACCGAACGCAAAGCGTCCGAGATTCTGCTGAAGCTGAACCAGGGTACGTCAGACAAGGCGGCCGCTGCTACCGATTCCGCCCAGCTTCTGGAGGAAGCACGCCAGCAGCTGATGACCGGAGGCTATCGGGTGTACACCACCATAGATAAGAAAGTGTACAGTGCGATGCACAGTGTCTCGGATGACAGCAGTAATTTCACCAAGGACAGCAAGGCGAGAGGCAAGGAACAGACAGCCGGCATGATGATTAACAATAAGACAGGCGCGATTCTGGGCATGATTGAAGGACGCGATTTCAACATCGAGCAGATGAACTACGCCACTCAGATGATCCGCCAGCCCGGCTCCACCATGAAGCCGATTGCAGCGTACCTGCCTGCACTGGATGCAGGGCTCATTCAGCCTGCCGGTATTCTGGATGATGCGCCGATTGTCATGAAGGACGGAGGCAAAGGCTACCACATTCCCAAGAACGCCAACAACCGTTATCAGGGTCTGGTTACCGCCCGTTATGCCCTGAACAAATCCCTGAACCTTCCGGCCTTGAAGCTGTTCAATGACAAGGTGGGAATTGAGAAGGCCTGGGCCTTCTCTAAGAAGCTGGGGATTACCACCATCCAGGACAATGACTATAGCGCTCAGACCGGGGTTATCGGGGGGCTGCGTTACGGGGTATCCGTGGAAGAGCTGACCAACGCCTACTCCTCCATCGGTAACGGCGGTGCCTTCAATGATGCTTATATGATCGAGAAGATCGTGGACAGTCAGGGCAAAATCGTCTACCAGCATAAAGTTAACCCGGAACAGGTCTTCTCCAAGCAGACCGCTTATCTGATGACGGATATGCTGCGTACCGTAATTACTGACGGAACAGCAACTACAGTGAAGAGGAACTACAAGCATTTCAAGGAAGTTCCGATTGTCGGCAAAACCGGCTCCACCCAGAACTACGGGGATGTCTGGTTCATGGGCTATTCCCCGGATGTCACCCTTGGAATTTGGGTGGGCTACAAAGAGCAGGTCAATACCCTGCAGGGAGATACGCAGAAGCGTCAGGCGCAGACCCTGTGGACCAAGGTTATGAATACAGTGATTGACAAGCGTCCCGAGCTGTTCACCACGAAGGAATTTGCCCAGCCGGAGGGCATTGTCAAGGCAACCGTCTCGGCATACAGCGGCAAGAAGCCTTCCAAGCTGACGGATAGATTCACAACGGATCTGTTCAACGCGAAATTTGTTCCTAAGGAGAGCGACGACGGAATCTCCAATGCCAGATACATCACTTATAACGGGGTGAACTACATCCCTCTCGAAGGAACTCCTGAGGATTTCTTGAAGGAAAAGATCGTCGTCAAGCGCGAGAAGCCGATTCAGGAGCTGGTCAAAGAGCTGCTGGCCGCCTTCCCGGCGATGAAATCGCATGAGTCACTATCGTACTACATGCCGCAGGATGCCAAAACCGACTATCCGACCGAGGTCGATCCGCGGGTCGACGACGGCAACGGGCCAAGTGCTCCCGGTGAAGTCATGGTCTCCTACAGTACAGGCAAGGCTGTAGTTACCTTCACTCCAAGCGGTTCGCCGGATGTTGTCGGCTACCGCCTCTACCGTTCCCTGAACGGCGGATCTTTCCAGAAGCAGGCCGTTCTCGCGGCTGGAGAGAGCACCGTCTTCAGGCCGGGTACTCCGGCAGGCGCTAATGCTACCTTCTATGTGGCTGCCGTGGACGTAGCCGGACATGAGACTGCTTCCGGTAGTGTGGCTGGCGGCATTAAGCCTACACCTGAGCCTACACCAACTCCGGAACAGACGCCGGACGCTGAGCCGACACCGGACGCCGGAATCATCCCGGACAGTACAGAGGACCCGGGCATGATCATTGTTCAGCCGCCTGTTGTGGATCCTGCAACTCCGTCAAGCAGTAATGGAGCCGGCGGAAACAGCGGGAATACGGGCGGCAATGCTGGAGGCAGTACTGCTACTAACGCAACAGGCAATACCGGCCGTTAAGCTCACCAGGCAGACTTCAGTATAAGCTTCAAAAGCCCGTTCCCCTTATCCCGGGGAACGGGCTTTTTCAATAGATTGCAACACTCCGGATCTGCCTAGTCTTCGATGGTAGACAGATCGCCTGCCGGAAGATGCAGCTCCCAGGCCTTCAGTACACGGCGCATAATTTTGCCGGACCGGGTCTTGGGCAGCTTATCCTTGAACTCGATTTCGCGCGGTGCAGCATGGGCAGACAGGCCCGCTTTGACAAATGCTGCGATCTCTTCCTTCAGCTCCGCGGTTGGACTGTATCCATCCCGCAGCGAGATGAAGGCCTTGATGATCTCTCCGCGCATGACATCCGGCTTGCCGATTACCCCAGCCTCCGCTACAGCCGGATGCTCCACCAGCTTGCTCTCGACCTCAAAGGGTCCGATCCGCTCCCCGGAGGAATTGATCACATCATCAATCCGGCCCTGAAACCAGAAATAGCCGTCCTCATCCATGTACGCAGAATCCCCCGAGATATACCATCCGGGAATTCGGAAGTATTCATCGTATTTAGCCTGGTTATTCCACACCTTGGCCATCATGGACGGCCAGGGGGTGCGAATGGCCAGATTGCCCATAGCATAAGGCGGCAGTACGTTGCCGCGGTCATCAAGGATAGCTGCTTCGATCCCCGGCAGCGGCCGGCCCATGGAGCCTGGCTTGATGTCCATTCCCGGGTAGTTGCAGATGAGCTGCGCTCCCGTCTCGGTCATCCACCACGTATCATGAATCCGCTGCTGATAGATTTTGTCGCCCCAGCGCACGACCTCCGGGTTCAGCGGCTCGCCGACAGACAGCACATGACGCAGACTGCTGAGATCGATCCCCTCCAGCGTCTCCTTGCCAGCCCCCATCAGCATCCGGAAAGCCGTAGGCGCACTGTACCATACGCTCACCCCGAAGCGCTCAATCGTCTTATACCAATCCAGAGGGCTGAAGCGGCCTCCCCGGACTACATTGGCTACTCCATTCAGCCAAGGGGCAAAAATCCCGTAAGAGGTTCCGGTCACCCAACCCGGATCGGCCGTGCACCAGTACACATCGTCCGGGCGCAGGTCCAGGACTACCCTGCCTGTATAATATTGCTGGATCATGGCTCTCTGCACATGGTAGATGCCTTTGGGCTTCCCGGTGGAGCCGGAGGTATAATGCATAATCAGACCATCCTCAAGACTCAGCCACTCCGGTTCCAGCTCGGCAGAGGCTTCGGCCATTTCCGTTTCATAGCTCAACAGTCCGGAATCCTCATCAGCAGAGGCTCCGACGACAAAGATATGGCGCAATCCGGGGAGCTGCTCCCGCTTCACCCGGTGCAGCAGCTCCGGTGTAGTCACCAGCGCCACCGCTCCGCTGTCCTCCAGACGGTCCTTGACCGCCGTCTCCATGAATGCCTCGAACAGCGGACCTGCCACTGCTCCCGTCTTCAGAATGCCAAGCAGGCTGAAATACAGCTCCGGGGTACGCGGCATGAAGATGAACACCCTGTCGCCTTTACCGATTCCATATTTGCGTAGTACATTACCGAACTTATTCGACCGCTCCTGTAAGTCGGCGAAGGTGTACCGCTCCTCGCGCACCGCATCGCTGTAGATCAGCGCTGTAGCAGCCCCCCGCCCCTCCTCGACATGACGGTCTACAGCTTCATGTGCCATATTCACCTTGCCGGTCCCATGCCAGGAGAAGCTGCGCTCGACATCCTCCCACCGGAATTCTTCAACTGCCCGGGAATAATCCTCCATATTCGAGTGCTGCACCCGGCCCGGCAAAATTTCGCCTTGAACTTGCCCCATTACTCTTGCCTCCCCTACTGGTTTGCTTTAAGCTTTAAGGGTACCCTCTAATTCTATTAATTCCGTCAATGCTCTAAATGTGAATATTCCGTGTCGGAATCAGTATATCACAGGAAGCGGTTACATTCCATATTATAGTGAACCGGAAGGGAGCCCAAGCATGGAGCACCATAAAATCCCTGTATCCCATACCATAGAGCATCAAGGCCGGCTGATTTCTGTCCGTGGACCCCTATCTCCCGAAACGCTTCAGACCTTAAGCATGCACCGCGATCTGGACGCCTTCCGTAAGCCGCAGGAGCAGCTCGAAGCCTTGATAGAGATATCGGGCTTACCCGAGGGACGCATCGTAGCAGCAGTGGTCTCAGACGTTATCGTGGGCTATGTTACTTTTCATTATCCGGATGAACTGGAGTTATGGTCTCAGGGCGGGATGGAGGATCTGATTGAGCTGGGAGCCATCGAAGTGGCTGACGAGTACCGCGGGAGCGGGCTTGCGAAGCTGCTGGTTTCAAGCGCTTTTGAAGAGGGACAACTGGAGAACTGCATCGTATTCACAACCGAATATTATTGGCACTGGGACCTCAAGGGGAGCGGTCTTAATGTATGGGAGTACCGCCAGATGATGGAGAAGCTGATGAAGACGGTAGATATGGTGTGGTATGCTACCGATGACCCGGAGATCTGCTCGCATCCGGCCAATTGCCTCATGGTGCGTATGGGCCGGGAAGTGCCGCTGTCCTCCCGCGAGACCTTCGACCGGGTGCGCTTCAGACAGCGGTTTATGTATTAATTCAGGCGGCCAGCCTGCAGGTTACATAGCCTTAAGCATATGCTCCAGAATGGCATGCGAATGCTGCGAGGCAGTGACGGTGAACTCACTGTAATTCACATGTGCTGAGCCGTCTGCTTTGTCCGACATGGAACGTACGATTACAAAAGGTATCCCGTTCATATGGCAGACTTGGGCGACCGCCGCACCCTCCATCTCTGCACAGGCCCCGTCCAGCTGCTCACGCAGCATAGCTACTGACGCCCTGCTGGCAATGAATTGATCCCCGGACAGCATAATGCCTGTTACAGACTTCTGCTCCAGCTCTAGACAGGCCTCTTCTGCTAACTTCACCAGCAGCGGATCTGCCTGGAAGGCGGAGATCTCCTGATATGGGATCACTCCTCTGGCAAAGCCGAGCGCTGTAGCATCCATATCATGCTGAATACAGGATGACGAAATAACAATATCCCCGATGTTCAGCTCAGGGTGCAGCGCCCCGGCCACTCCGGTGAACAGCACCTGCTCTACGCCAAAGCTGTCCAGCAGAATCTGTGTGGTTACTGCGGCGTTCACCTTCCCTACCCCTGATTTGCAGACTACAGCTGCCTTCCCGAACACTATCCCTGCATAAAAGGTAATTCCGGCCTTCACCGTGGTCTGCCGATTATCCATCTCTTCCAGCAGCAGCTTGATTTCTTCATCCATTGCGCCAATCAGCCCCAGCACTCCGCTCATTTCATATCCCCCTTGAACTTTCTGCCTGCAAACATAAAAAGCTCCCGAAGGAGCTTCTTATGAAACCTATATTCACATGCTGAATATACAAGTCTTATTTGTTGACATGATTGACAGACAGACGAAGAATGGTCTCATGCGGCAAAATAACCCGCGGATTCTCAACCGTCTCCTTCTTCATCAGCTTCGTCAGCAGTCTCATCGCTACAGCACCGAGATCATACATCGGCTGTGCTACAGTAGTGAGGAGCGGACGAACCATTGAAGCCATCCGGATGTTGTCAACACTGATAATTGAGAAGTCATCCGGCACTTTGAGGCCTTCATCCTGAATGCTGTGAATGGCACCAATCGCCATCTCATCGGTAGCAGCAAAGATAGCTGTCGGCTTCTTCTTCAGACCCAGGAAGTACTTCATGGCTTCGACACCGGATTCGTAACGATAGTTACCGATGCGCACCAGATCCTCCTGATACTCGATACCTGCCGCCTCCAGCGCCTTCTTGTAGCCGTGGAACCGGGCATATCCGTTCGCAGGGTCCTGCAGCGTACCGCTGATCATTGCGATCTCGCGGTGTCCGTGGCGGATCAGCGTATTCACTGCATCAAATGCAGCCGTCTCATGGTCGATATCCACGGAAGGATACGTTCCCTTCTCATCGCGGGTCGCACAGAGCACGATAGGCACAGCAGAGGTCTGGAACGCCTGAATATGCTCTTCCGTAACGGTTCCGCCCATGAACAGCAGCCCGTCCACCTGCTTCTCAAGCAGTGTGTTAATGACACGAATCTCCTTCTCTTTACGCTTGTCAGCGTTACAGAGAATAATGTTGTAGTGATACATATTGGCAATATCTTCAATCCCGCGTGCAATTTCCGCAAAAATCGAGTTTGAGATATCAGGGATAACAACCCCTACGGTTGTCGTTTTCTTGCTGGCGAGACCTCTCGCCACCGCATTCGGACGATAGCCCAAACGCTCAATCGCTTCAAAAACCTTCTTCCGGGTCTGCGGTTTCACGTTGGGGTTATTATTCACAACCCGTGATACCGTAGCCATAGATACGCCTGCTTCTCGAGCTACATCGTAAATGGTTACCGTCAAATTACTCTCTCCATTGCGATAAATTTTATCGTTCGACTAATTAAAATTATGATACGACACTTTGTACAATTGTGCAATGATAACGCTTCATTTTCCTTTCAAAATTTCTTTCAAAGGTTGAAACGCCAGTCCTGGCGCGGCTTTGACGCCTTCCGCCAATTCCTGATTCTCCAATAGCTTCCAGTGGAAAGCCTTTAAAATTTCAAGAATTCTGTATGCTTTCTCTATCGTATCAAAAAGCGCGTGAAAAATCCAACATTCGTTGAAAGTTTTTCATTGTTTTTGCAGACTTTTTTTCAAAATGTCAAAAAATGCTCCTTTATTTGGCACTTTCTGCCGAATGAGCCGTCAACTGGGAGAGCCGCAGGCCGATCTCTTCCATCCACTTCTTATCGGACAGATCCGCCGCCGTGCGGTATACATCCAGCAGCAGATCAATCCGGCTCTGCATAGCCTTGCGGATAGCCTCCTCCAGCTCCGGCAAGCCGCCGGCAAACAAGCCCGCAGCAAAGGTATCCTTCAGCACACTGGCCCACTCATTACGGTCCGCAAAGGACAGATGCAGCTTGCCCGCTGGGCGCTCTCCAAGCTCCCGGATCAGCAGGCCCAGGTCACGCTTAATAACCGGCAAGGGCTCATAACGGGCGCATTGCCCGCAGGTATATACAGGGACATTCGTAATTTTGATCTTCGCACTATAAATCAGCGTATGCATATGTATGGTCATGATCCCGCCGCAGCCACAAGACTTCTTCATTAATTGTTCCTTATACATCTCCCACACCTCAGAATGATCTTTTAAAAACGCATAGTTTTGGCTTTTCTCTTTCTAGTATTCGACCTCATCCCCCTGAATCCCTGCAAGTTTGCATATCATGTTTTAATTGGCAATAGTCGTAGGAATTTCCATATCGAAAAGTGACTTCAACTGTCTCTTTTGATAGAATGACATAGATATCAATGAGTTGAACCGAAGGGAGCTGTACAGAATGAGACTGTCTGGTAAAAAAGTCATTGCGCTGGTGGACGATGAATTTGAAGATCTTGAGCTGTGGTATCCCGTATACCGCGTGCGTGAGGAAGGGGCCGAGGTACATCTGGCCGGCCTTGAGAAGGGCAAGACGTATGTCGGTAAATATGGCGTACCTGCCACCGCTGAATACAGCTGGGACGAGCTGAAGGCTGCCGATTATGACGGCATCCTTGTTCCCGGAGGCTGGGCACCCGACAAAATCCGCCGCTACAGCGCAGTGCTGCAGCTGGTGCAGGATTTCAATACTGCGAAGAAGCCGATTGGCCAGATCTGCCATGCCGGCTGGGTCTTAATCTCCGCCAAAATTCTCGAAGGCGTAACGGTCACCTCCACGCCGGGCATCCGTGACGATATGGAGAACGCCGGAGCCATCTGGAAGGACGAGCCGCTCGTCCGGGACGGCCATATCATCTCCGCCCGCCGCCCGCCGGACCTGCCGCCTTACGGCAAAGCGTTCTGCGATGCGCTGGCCGGGGAATAACAGGCAGCAGATATCTGATATAGACAATAAGCCCTGCCCTGTCGTCTGACAGGGTTCAGGGCTTATTGCCGCTTTTAAAGGAGATTAGCGGATAGGGACAGACAGCTTCTCTTTGATCAGGGCAGGATACGCCTCAATGGTGAACGTCAGCGGCTGCGGGTATTTATTGCTGCCCAGACCACGGTAGTACATGGTTGGGATTGACTTCGCATTCTCCCACTCAGTGCGCTGCGGAATATCGAACTCAAACTTGTCTGCTGAATGGACTGTACCTGCTCCATCGGTGAATGTTTGCCCCAGCATTAAGGTATTGTAAATACTGTTACTCTGTGCCTGAGAATCATATTCCAGCACCAGCGTGGAGCCCCTCTCCGTGTTGTGAATGAACATTTGCAAATTCTGATCTGGAGCCTTAATAATTTGTTGCTTGTCGGTATCGATAATTAATTGGGTTGCCTGCTTATCCAGCGCCAGAATTCCATTGATTTGCAGCTGGAGCGATTGTGCCGAGCTCCTGTCGTTGGCAAATATCAGTCTGCCCCCACTGTCCGTAAAGCTGGCGGCGCGTAAAGCCAGATACGTATAATCACCACTGCCGCCCGCTAAGAGACCCGGTTTATACATAGAGAAGATCTGTTTGGAGTTCAGCGGGTCGGAGGTATAATCCAGATAAATGCCGGAGGCGGCCAGATAGACCTGATTAATTTTAATTTTCTGACCTTCTATTTCCAGTGTTTTGTCTACATGTATGGTTTCTCCTGCCTTAGCAATCTCCTCCCGGTCTAGCGGAAGAGCTACAGACAATTTAGCAAGAGAGCTATCTGCTGAAGCTGGCATGAACTGTTTGTACTTACCAAGCTCCAATTCCAGTGTAAATTGATCCGGAAGAGCGCCTCCGTCACTCTCCCACTGCCTTACTTCATAACCATAGGTTGTACGATTTGGGGAAATTGAGTTCTCAGGCCCCAGGGATGTATGCAAAGGATTTGAAACAGCTGATGTTAACTGAATATGTGCTACTTTGGCCTTCTCATCAGTCTTATTCTGCAAGGAATACAAAATGATAATCCCCTTCTGATCTGCAGCAATTCCGTCTACAGTCAGGACAAATCCATTCTGCTCCGCAGTAACACCCGTGACGCGCTGTACAAGGCCATCCTCGATTGCCGAAGATACAGCGTTTGTGGTCATCGCAGCTGGAATGTACTTTTCAAAGGGTCCATAGCTCTGATATATTGCTGCCTGATCGGGAGCTGCCCCTTGGGTCTTAAACACCTCACCCGCCCGGGGAAAGGAGAATAACAGCACAAGCCCAAGTACTGCCGCCGCTGTAGCCAGAGCATAACGCTTCCTTAATGACATAGAGCTTCTGCGTGAACGCGTTATGCCTTTACGGATTGCCGTATTCAGCTTCATCTCTGCAACCTCATCTGCTTCTGCCGACAGACTGTGGTAGTACTCCTTCAGCAGCTCTTCTTCTGTCTTGACCATGCTATAGTCCCCCTTTGATTCTCATTTTGTCACGTAACTGCTTAAGTCCCTTGTTCAGCCAGGTCTTGACCGTTCCTTCCGGCTTGCCCAGCACCCCGGCAATTTCTGTCAGCGTCATATCCCGGTAGTACTTCAGCACAAGCACCTGACGGTATTTCGGCTTCACTGCTTCCAGGGCCTGCTCCATATCCAGCTTACGGTCACTGGTCATCTCCTGCAGTCCAGCACTTGCCTGTTCTCGAACGGGAGTAGCCAGCCTCTTCCTCCGCTTCAGTTCGTCCTTGCAGCAGTTGATCAGAATCCGGGTCAGCCAGGGTGCGAACCGGTCCTCATCCTTCAGGCTCCTGCGCTTCACCCAGGCCCGGTATGTAGTTTCCTGAACCATCTCGAGTGCCTCCGCCTCGCTGCGCAAGTAGCTGTACGCAATACTGTAGAGTATTTTCTTCTGCTCCAGTACCCGGTTGATAAACAACTGCTCCTGTTCATTCAAGTGGCGCACCTGCTCGCCTTCCCACGTATGCTCCATCCAGGCTTAGTCTCCCCTTTCTTTTTTTGACTTCTGTATATACTGACTGTCCCGCAGCCCAAACGGTTTTACTTTTTTTGCAGGGCAGGCCTGTTCCCTCAGATCTCAAAACAAAAAGTCCGGTGTGTGGCCCCCTTGACCCTCACCCGGACTTAATTTAGATATTCTTACTGCTTGTCCTTGAAAACCCGATAACGTTCAGCCGTTACCCGGCTATGATGTCTTCTCTTTGGAATCACCGCCGGCGCCCAGCGGGAATCCGCTCCGTCCGATAAAAGCAGTAAGCTGCTCCTCTGTCTCGGAGCTGGTGCGGTTGCGGAAGCAGACCTTCGCAATCTCCCTGGCTTCAGAAGCCAGTGTGTTCAGTGTGCGGTGCTTCACCTTCAGCAAGGCTTGCGGTGACATGCTCAGCACATTGATCCCCAGCTCCAGCCAGAGCGGCAGTGAGCGCTCGTCTGCGGCCATCTCGCCGCATACACTGACATCGATACCTACGCTGCGTGCCGCATCCACCGTCATGCGGATCATACGCAGCACTCCCGGATGGTACGGATGATACATATGGGCAATCTGCTCGTTCATCCGGTCCACAGCCAGTACATACTGCACCAGATCATTCGTGCCGATACTGAAGAAGTCCACTTCCTCCGCCAGCAGGTCGGCAATCATCACTGCGGCCGGAACCTCGATCATTATACCTACCTTCATGTGGCGGTTATACGGTACCCCCCGGCTGTCGAGCTCGCTCTTCACCTCGTTCAGCACCGCTTTGGCCGCCTGCACCTCTTCGACAGAAGAGATCATCGGGAACATCATCCGGACATTGCCGTAATGACTGGCCCGCAGAATGGCTGTAATCTGGGTTTTGAACATGTCCTTGCGGTCCAGGCTGATCCGGATGGCCCGGTAGCCGAGGAACGGGTTCTGCTCCTCCGGCAGCTGGAAGTAATCCAGATGCTTGTCTCCCCCGATATCAAGCGTACGGATGACTACGGTCTCCTTGCCGACTTTTTCCGCAACCAGCTTATAGACTTCGAACTGTTCATCCTCTGTCGGAAATGTACTACGGTCCATGTACAGAAACTCTGTACGGAACAGTCCCACTCCCTCGGCCCCGTATTTCAGTGCCATGTTGAGCTCCTTCACGGAACTGATATTGCCGGCCAGCCGCAGAGACACACCGTCCTTCGTCACCGCTTCGACGGTTGCCAGCAGCTCCAATTGCTCCCGCTTCCGCTGCTGCTTCGCACGTCTGGTGTTGAAGTCCAGCAGTGTGGATTCATCTGGATGAATCATGACCGCCCCGGTCTCCCCATCGAGCACCAGCATGTCCCCTGTCTGGATAGGAGTCAGGATCTTGTTCTCCAGGCCTGCCACCAGCGGAATGCCGAGCGCACGGGCCATGATGGAGGAATGCGAGGTTTTGCCGCCCATCATCGTCACGATACCCAGCACATATGCCGGATTCAAATGCGCCAGCTGTGAGGGGGACAGCTCCTTCGCCACCAGAATGTACGGCTGGGTATCCGACGGCAGAGTAACCTCCGGCGCACCCAGGAGATGCTTCAGCAGGCGGTTGCCGACATCCTTGATATCCACCGCACGTTCTTTCATATATTCATCGTCGAGCAAATCGAACATCGCCACGAAGTGGTCGATCGCTTCCTTGACCGCCACCTCGGCTGCCTTGTATTGGCGCTCGATAATGCCGCGGATTTCGCTCATGAACACCGGATCATCCAGGATCGCCAGATGGGCATCGAAAATGCTCGATTCCTCCGGTCCGACGACCTCGCGGAATTCTTTTTTGATAAACTCGATTTCGTCCTTGGAGGTCCGAATGCCTTCGTACAACCGTTCGAACTCCTTAGCCAGATCCACCGGATTCACCTGAGTGTCCGGCAGACTCCATTCCCAGTTCGGCAAGACAAAGGCCTTCCCAATGGCAACACCTGCTGCGGCGCCTACGCCTTGTATCATGCTTCGATCCCTCCAACATTGCTTTCATGTAGTACCACGGACATGACGGAAGACTGCCCCTTTTTCACGTTTTTGAATGGCGCGTAGCTCCAGGATTTGACCCGGTCCGGGTTGGTAATCACCATCGGTGTCGCCAGCGAAGCGGCATGCTCCTTCAAGAAGGCCAGATCAAACTTGACCAGCAGCTGCCCCGGCTCCACGCTGTCCCCTTCCTGTACAAGCGCCTCAAACGGCCCTTTAAGCTGCGAAGTGTCGATCCCGATATGCATGAGCACCTCAAGCCCTTCGGGCGTAGCTATGCCCACTGCGTGCATCGTAGGGTATACGTGCATTACCTTGCCGAATACGGGCGAGACCAGCTCTCCTTTTTCCGGGACAAAGGCCACTCCATCCCCCACCAGCTTCGCGGCAAAAATATGATCCGGCACCTCTTCAATCGGCATCATCCGCCCCTGGATCGGCGCACTGAACAGCACCTGCGGCAGATCGCGCAGCATCAGCTTGTCGATCTCTTCGCGGATCAGCTCCGAATACGTCCCGAAGACGACCTGCACATTGCCGCCGCCCAGCTTGATAATGCCTGCGGAGCCCAGCCCCTTAAGTGCCCCTGTATCTATGAAGCGGTCATTATGCACCGTTAATCTCAGCCGGGTGATGCAGGCCTGCACCTGCACAATGTTCTCCTTGCCGCCCAGCGCCTCCAGAATCAGCGGGGCCTGATACGGGATATTGCCCGCCCAGTCGCCCAGCTCAGAGCCTTCCTCACGGCCCGGCGTAGGAATCTGGAACCGACGGATCGCCCAGCGGAACACGTTATAATAGACAATGCCATAGCCGATCCCGATGGGAATCAGCAGCCAGGCCCGCTGGGACAGATGCATGTTGAGGAAGAAGTCGATGGTCCCCGCCGAATAGGAGAAGCCGTGATGAATCCCGAGCGAGTAGGTCAGCACCATCGCAAGCCCGGACATGACCACATGCAGCGCGAACAAATACGGTGACGCGAACAGGAAGGCAAATTCAATCTGCTCCGACACACCGGTCAGAAAGCACACCAAGGCTGCACGCAAAAAAGTCTTCTTGATCTTGGGCTTGAGGTCCTCGCGCGCTTCCTGAATGATTGCAAAAGCAATTGCGGGCAGGGCGAACATCATAATCGGGAACAGTCCGGCCATGAACACACCCGCTGTAGGGTCACCGGCAAAAAAACGCGGCAAATCCCCCTGTACGACTGCACTGCCGTCAGGCGTCGTAAAGGAGCCCAATTGGAACCAGAACACATTATTCAGAATATGGTGCAGGCCAAAGGCCGTCAGCACCCTGTATAACACCCCGTAGACGAACACTCCATAGCCGCCGGTCAGCTGCACTACCCTGAACAGCTCATTAAGCAGCTCCTGCAGGAGCGGGGACACTCCGAGCATGACCCAGGCGAACAGCGCCGAGAATAAGCCCATGAACAGCAAAACAAAACGCGACCCGCCAAAAAACTGGATCGCCTCCGGCAGCTTGATATTCTTAAACCGGTTATGCGCTACACCGGCTACAATCCCCAGGATAATCCCAATTAATGTTGCAGGCTGTACAGCCCCGTCTCCCATGTTGGACACAATCCGGTCATAAGTGAACATCCCTGCGAGTGCGGCCAGTCCGGCCGGTCCGGCCTGATTGGATAACCCCCACGCCACACCGACAGCAAACAAATAAGGCATGAAATAGAATATTCCTTGCCCCGCGTACGTCGTCACTTCGGATACCGAAGAAAGTCCCCATGCAGACCACGGTAAGCTGCCCAGACTCAGCAGAATCGCTGCCGCCGGAAGCACCATGGTAGGAAGCATAATGGCTCTGCCCAACTGCTGCAAAGATCCGAGCCAATTCAAGGCGACCCTCTCCTTTCTTTCTATATTGAATGGTAAGCGTTACAGCAGTTTTTGTCAAAAGAATCTGACGTGTGATCGGGAGGGCCTGCGACTCCTGCGACTCCTGCGACTCCTGCGACTCCTGCGACTCCTGCGACTCCTGCGACTCCTGCGACTCCTGCGACTCCTGCGACTCCTGCGACTCCTGCGACTCCTGCGACTCCTGCGACTCCTGCGACTCCTGCGACTGGATAAGTGTAGTTTGTACAACTATATTTGGCAATACATCCTTACACTTCACTCTAACTGCATTCTGTACAACTATTTTCGCCCAATTTAACTCTAATCGTACTAATGCGTATTTTTAATTGTACGAAGTGCAGTTAAACTTAATAAACACTTTATCAAGCACATTTTAGTTGTACGAACTACACTTATGCCGATTATCGCAAAGATTACATATGTTACATCCAGCGCTCCTCCTTCACCATATTTGATCTAGCCGCATGGAATTCACCTCGTAGTACCGTACCCGTTCTTTTGAAGACACTGGTTTAATGAAGCCTTTATCACTCAACACAACCAGCAGCTTGTGCGCCGTCCGGTAATTAACATGCAGATAATCTGTGACATCCTTAGGCCGAAGCGGCCTGGAAATCCGCCATGCCAGCCTTAATACATCCATTTCCGCCGACAGTAGCTCCCCACCACTCCTGCTCCGCGCCAAATAAGGTGCCAGCGCCAGCTGCAGCAGCATCCGGCAGACTTCAGGACGCTGCTGGATATCATCGAACGAGAAGTGCAGCATTTTCCAGCCCATCCCTGTCAGGAAGGTATCCCGGTTAAGCGCATAGTTGAACTTCTCCCGGTCCATATCCTTAATATGGCTCTGATAACCGTCACATTCGATTCCGAAGCGTGTTCCATTTTGTGGCATAAAGGCAAAATCCAGAAACTGCGACTTCCGGTTCCAGTCATACACCTCATATTCCGGGTGCAGATGCTCCAGTGACTCGAATAGCGGCCACCATACATTCTGCAGAAATAACTTCTCCGCAAAGTTATGTCCGCGCAGCAGCCTCCCCCGGCGTTCACCCGTTCTTACATTCGTATGTGCCTCTATAAAGATGCTGTGCGCCACCTCAAATTCCATATCTCCTTCCCCCTCCCTGAAAATAAAAAAAACGCCCTTTCCCCATTTAAAATGGAGTAAAGGACGTTCTTCGTCTTGTTCAAATTATAGCCATAATATTTGTTGAAATCCAGTGTGGCAAAAACACTTCTGCTTCCGGCCTGGACTTCCAGTCCACCAGGAATATACTCCCGATGCAGCCGTCCTGTCTTACCCCCGGCTCCGGCCCTTCATCGTGATCGCTTCCTCCACCTTGATGCAGCGGTCCATGATCGCGATCATGTCATGGGCAGCGGCGATGTCCGCCGCCTCCTGACTAATGATACCCTGCTGCAGCCAGAGCACGCGTGCGCCGATATCAGCAGCCTCCTGCGCCACAGCCGCGCAGTATTCACTGCGGCGGAACACATTCACAATATCCACCGGCTCAGGAATCTCCGCCAGCGTATGGTAGCATTTCTCGCCCAGGATCTCACCATCTACCGACGGATTCACCGGAATAATCCGGTAGCCCCGACTCTGCATAGCACCTGCAACCATATATGAGGTGCGATCTGTTTTGTCGGATAGGCCAACTACGGCAATATTGCCTGCCGCAGCCAGAATCTCGCCGATCTCTTCCCTGCTCGGGTTCTCAAAGCTCATGTGTATTACCCCTTCCGTCTGATTTCGTCCATGCCTCCGCTGCATTACTGCCGCTTAAGTCACAGTTTTATCATTTTCAGCAACAACTACATCATACAGCGCTGCGCCAGAAGTTCCAAATTCTCATCAGCTTACGTCCCCAGTTAATTCATCTCTGGCTCAATGAGTCCTCTGGGTCCTCTGGGTCCCTCACGCTGCATAGCCATACCATATGAACGGAATCCGGTCCCCAGTAATCCTGCACTGCTGCATAGGGCGTTCCGAACTTCTGCAGCCACTTGGTTTGCGCCCGTCTATAGCCGCTATCCAGGCAGAACTCGGTAATTCCCTGTTGTCTGAGAAATATCATCAGTTCCGCAATCAGGGCCGAAGCAATCCCTTGCCCCTGATAATCCGGCAGAACATATAGACTGCCCAGCTCACCTACAGCATCAAGCTTGTTTCCTGTACAGACCCGGATATCCGGCCCGCAAGGTGCATAAGAGATGGTGCCGGCGACCTTCCCGTCCATTTTGGCCACCCAGAAATACGTATCTGCATTCTGCGGACTCAGGGAAGCGTTAACCATCCGTATCTTGGACTCGATCTCCTGCTGAATGTCACTGTCCAAGTGACCCAGTCCCTCACCTTCAAAAGCAGCCGTAATCGAAAGCCTGTAAAGATTCGTTACGGAGATAACATCGTCCCGGGTAAGCGAAACTATGCTTAAGTGGCCTGTCCTCGTCACTTCACCCATTCCACATCCGCACCCAGCAAGCGCAGATGATCGAAATACTCCGGATAGGACTTCGCCACATGATGGGCATCCTTGATGAGCAGTGGCTGGCGGGCCCGCAGACCAACTACAGTAAGCGCCATAATCACACGGTGGTCATAGTGGGCATTAATCGTTACGCCGCCTTCCACGCCTTCCGGTGTGCCATGCACAATGATCTCGTCCCGGCGTTCCTCGACCTTCGCACCGGCCCGGGTCAGCTCTGCCAGATAGTCCGTGATGCGGTCGCATTCCTTGTAACGCAGATTCTCCACATTATAGAAGCGTGAGGTCCCTTCGGCAAAAACCGCCGCGGCCACCATAGCCAGGACCGCATCAGTTGCCGCATCGCCGTCGAACTCCACCGCCTTCAGGATACCGTTCCCCTGCACATGCACTGTTCCGTTCTCATGGGTGAGCGGCACCTCCATCATCCGCAGCACATCAACAATGGCCCGCTCCCCCTGCTTGCTTCTCTCAGCCAGCCGGTGAATGGTCACATCCGACTTCGTCACCGCTGCGGCCGCAAGCACTGCGGCTGATCCCGGATAATCGCCTTGCACCGTATAGGTCTTGGCAGCATAGCTCTGGCGTCCTGGCACCTTGAAGGACATATAATCGTCCGCCGCATGTACGATAATCCCTGCCTGCTCCAGCACCTCCAGCGTCTGCCCGATGACCACCTTGGATTTCAGATCATCCAGCACGATGATTTCACTGTCTTCTTCAAGCAGCGGGGTCAGGAATAAAAGTGCGCTGAGATACTGCGAGCTGACGGCGCCGGAGACGGTAATCCGTCCGCCCTGCGGCTTGCCGCCGCGGATCGTAATCGGCAGTCTTCCGTTATTATGCTCTACTTCCACGCCGAGCTGGCCAAGTGCCAGAATCAGGTCGTCATGCGGCCGCTTGCCCAGAGAATCAGGATACGTATTCACGAAGGTAACCTCCGGGCTAAGCGCGGCCACCGCCATCAGGAACCGGAGGACTGCGCCGGCATTCCCGACATTCAGCTCCTTGACGTCACGGGGATGGCGGCCGAACCCCTGCACTACGATTTTCTCATCATCTTCGGTCAGGACTGCGCCTAGATCGGCGATACATCTGCGGATCGCGTCGCTGTCCTCGCTGTGGGCAGGATGGAAGATCGTGCTGACTCCTTCAGAGAGAGCGGCTACCAGCAGGTAGCGCGTGGTGTAGTTTTTGGAGGACAGGGCTCCGAATTCTCCTTGCAGCGTCGGCGTAGGCCTAACAATAACGTCCATAGTATAAGCGCTCCTTCATCATATATAGTCTGTATGTACGGTCCTGTTTGACAGGGTAATCCGCAGTTGTGTTATCATTGCGTGAAGAAAGTCCATTCCCATTCAGGCAGAAAAGAGGGTACTATCATGAATGAAATTCCGCAAATTACACCGCAGGAGCTGCGTAAACGGCTCGCTGACGGCGAAGAGCTTGTACTGATCGACGTCCGTGAAGAGGATGAGGTTGCCTTCGGCATGATTCCCGGTGCGCAGCATATCCCGATGGGCCAGATTCCGCAGCATACGGAGAAGCTTCCGTCAGATACGGAGATCATCTTCATTTGCCGTTCCGGCAACCGCAGCCAGCGGGTCTGTGAATATCTGCAGCAATTTGGCATTCAGGGCTCGAACCTGAGCGGCGGTATGATCGAATGGGATGATACCGAAGCGTAATTGAACATCATCCTGATGCTAAGCGCCAACACACATAAAAGCTCAAGCGCGGTAACGCAGTAAAATGTATTGCGAGACCTCAGCCACATTCAGCTCCGTTGTATCGACCGTGCAATGCGCGAAACGGTAAGCTTCCCTGCGCTGTTCCATAATGGAACGGACCCGGTTTGCCGCATTGCCGGCGAGCAGCGGCCGGTTCTCATCCCCGCTGACCCGTTCAATAATGGTATCCTCCGAGGCTGTAAGGGCCACTACGAATCCATGCTCCAGCATGGCTTCGGCATTCCCCGGCGCAAGCACCGCCCCTCCGCCTGTAGAGATTACTCTGCGCTCTCCCTGCAGCATTTCCTGAAGTACCGCTGATTCAATGCTCCGGAATGCCTGCTCACCGCCTTCTGCGAAGATATCCGCAATACTGCGGCCTTCTCTCCCGGTAATCACTGCATCCAGATCAACCAGTTCATAATCAAGCTCCTCGGCCAGAATGGCGCCTACTGTGGATTTCCCCGTAGCCATCATCCCGACGAGAATGATATTTCGATCGTCCATAACAACCTCCAAGCCGCGACATTTGTCATATCATAACACAGGGTGAAAAGTTTGCACAATGCCCGGCAGCCTTCATTTTCAGGCGGACTGTGCCTGCTGTAGCTGTGCCTCGTAGATGCAAAAAACCCGAAAGCTCTCCGCATGAAGCGGAGAGCATCTCGGGTTCCTAAGCAATAAGCTGAACGCTGCCTGTTACTCTGCCAGCCAGTTGTGGTGGAACACGCCTTCTTTGTCCACACGCTTGAAGGTGTGAGCGCCGAAGTAATCGCGCTGGGCTTGCAGCAGGTTCGCCGGAAGACGTTCTGTACGGTAGCTGTCGTAGTATGCAAGGGCGCTTGAGAAACCCGGAACCGGAATACCCAGAGTTACAGCCGAAGCGATAACCTTGCGCCATGCCGACTGGTAGTTGTCCATAACATCCTTGAAGAACGGATCAAGCAGGAGGTTTTTCAGTTCTGCATTATTCTCATATGCATCCGTAATGTTCTGCAGGAACCGGGAACGGATGATGCAGCCGCCGCGCCAGATCTTGGCCAGCTCGCCGTATTTCAGATTCCAGCCGTATTCGTCAGAAGCCACACGCAGCTGGGCGAAGCCCTGGGCGTACGATACGATCTTGCTGGCGAACAACGCTTTACGCACGTTCTCGATGAATTCAGCCTTGTCACCGTCGAATGGAGCCGTAGCAGGGCCGCTCAGCACCTTGCTGGCTTCAACGCGTTCTTCCTTCATAGCAGACAGGAAGCGGGAGAAGACGGATTCGGTAATCATGGACAGCGGCACGCCGAGATCCAGCGAGCTTTGGCTTGTCCACTTGCCGGTACCCTTTTGTCCGGCAGCATCAAGGATAACGTCCACCATCGGCTTGCCGGTCTCTTCGTCATACTGGGCGAAGATATCCTTCGTAATCTCGATTAGATAGCTGTCCAGCTCGCCATTGTTCCATTCTGCGAAGGTGCTGTGCAGCTCCTTGGCATCCAGACCCAGGACGTCCTTCAGCAGGTGGTAGGCTTCGCCAATCAGCTGCATGTCACCGTACTCGATGCCGTTATGCACCATTTTGACATAGTGTCCTGCACCGTCCGGCCCGATATATGTACAGCAAGGCTCTCCGCCCACGTGGGCTGAAATCGCCGTAAGGATAGGTTCAACCAGCTTATACGCGCTTTCTTGACCGCCTGGCATAATGGAAGGGCCCTTGAGTGCGCCTTCTTCACCGCCGGACACGCCGGTGCCGACGAAGCGGAAGCCTTTGTCTTCAAGATATTTGCTGCGGCGTACCGTGTCAGGGAAATAAGCGTTACCGCCATCGATGATGATATCGCCTTGATCCAAGTACGGCAGAAGCTGCTCAATGGTAGCATCCGTAGCCTTGCCAGCCTGAACCATAATCAGAATCTTGCGCGGTACTTCCAGTGATTGTACGAACTCTTCAACGGAGAACGTGCCCACCAGGTTCTTGCCTGCTGCTTCTGCGACCAGATCCTGTGTCTTCTCCGGGGAACGGTTAAACACGGATACGCTGAAGCCTTTGCTCTCGATGTTAAGAGCCAAATTTTTGCCCATTACCGCCAAGCCAATAACGCCGATTTGTTGTTTTGACATCTGGTTCTCCACCCTTTGCACCCTGTATTTTTGTGAAATCCATTTCTCGCAGTATAAGAATACCACCCTTTGTCAGAGACAGCAAAGTTCTGCCTGCGAAAGAGAGATCAATTTCATTGACAAACTCGATCCATCAGGGAAATTGCTCACAATGACTATTTTAACGGTTTTGTCCGCAGAAGTGAACCCCCTCCTCCAGAAAGGCACAATAAAAGGACACCCCGCTATGGGATGCCCTTAATCGCAATTATTCACTCTGCGTACTACCACTCCAGCGCTGCCAGCTCCCTGGTCAATTGCTCAAGCCTCGCTGTGCTGGCCGCCACCGATTCGGTATCGCGCTCACGCATAGCTTCATTCAGCAAGTCGAGCTGTTCATCCACGGCAAGCCTGCGGTCACGGATCCGCTCTTCGCCCTCTATAGAGTAGAACAGCTTCGTCAGCTCCTGATCCGACAGCAGCGGCCCCTTCTGGTACAGCACACGCTGCTGATAACCGGAAATCTCCACCAGGCGGATGACTTCACCGAATAAAATATTCTCTATAATGATCTGACGGTCGCGGAAGCGCTTGACAACGGCATGACCTCTCATATCCCCAATCAGCTTCTCCATCCATTCTGACAGGCGCGCATCACGGATCATGTAGTCTCCCACCAGCTTGAAGCCGTCCTTAATCCGCTGGAAGCGCAGCTTCACAAGCTTGCGGCCGGTGCGCACCGAAATAAGAAAAACACTCTCGTTCTCACTCCAGTACAGGGAATAACCTTCCTTGATCAGGTCCTTGATTAGATCCTGGATATGCTCTCTGTCGAACCGCAGCTCCAGATTGCAGTACTCCACTTCATCGTTTTTGTTCACGGCACTCCCCCCTAACGGCTTGATTTAAGCAATAGTCAGCTTCATGGCCTAACCTAAGAGTAGAACAGACTGCCGGACCTCCGCTTGCACCTTGATTCTTTGTGTGGCTTACACTTATTTTATACTTCATATTATGTAGCGGTAACTTGGTTTATTGACTATTTTTACCCGTTTTTGGCCTTTTCCAAACGCTGGAACCCGTTTTAGGAGAGTTGGACCAGCCCTTTTATACGCAAAACAGCAATAAAGCCGCATTCCGCCTCCTTTTCAGGCAGTCTACGGCTTATTGCATTTCCACACCGGCCTACTCCCCCTGTGCCCGCTCTACTCAGTGCGCCCTGCCGTGCTTCAGCTTCGTCCGGTGGACGATCAGCAGATGCAGGCCGAATAACACAACCATTACTCCAGCGCTGGCCAGAAAAGGGGCACCGTGGCTGACCGTATCCCACAGCTTGCCTGACACCACCGGACCGGCAACCATCCCTGAGCCCTGAAGCGTCAGGAAGAGTCCCCAGACGGTCCCGCGCTCGCCCTCCGGCACCTGCTTGGCCAGGAAGGCGTTCCACGCCGGGAGAATCAGCGCATAGCTGATCCCGACCAGAGCTACCGCCACGAAGGCCAGCGGCAGCCAGCGGACCTGTGAGAAGAAGGCCATGGAGCAGGCTGCCAGCAGGAAGCCGATATTGAGGAAGATGGAGGTGCCGACCTTATCGACCAGCTTTCCGGCGGGTATAAGGGTTAGCACGGTAATCCCACCCCCGGCAATCAGCAGCAGGCTGAACTGGTTGGGGGTGACATGCAGCTCCGAACGTGCGAACAAGGTGACCACCGGGGTCATAAGCCCGATCGCAAAAGCCTGCAGGAACAATGCCGGGAACAGCAGGCGGCTTACCTTCAGGGAGGAGGTGACCTGCTGCCAGGTCCGCTTCAGACTCTCCAGGGGCCTTACCGGCTTACGCGTCACCGGTGGCCCCTCCGCCGATATCTCTCGGACAACGCGCGGCGCATGACCGCCGATCTTCGAGGGCAGGAACAACGCCACGGCTACTACAGCAGCAGCGAAGCCCATCAGCACCAGGAAGACCGTCCGGTAGCCCTGTCCGCCATGATCCATCATGAAGTTGACGATAATCGGACCGACGCCGGTTCCGGCCAGTGAGGCCATCTCCACTGCCCCCATGGCTGCGCCGCTGCTGCCGCTCCGGGTAGAGCCTGCCAGCTCGGTGATGCCTGTCATCGTACAAGGCCACAGCGGCGAGGTGCCGATCCCCAGAATCAGACAGGCGAGGGACAAGCTTACGGCATCTTTGGCATAGATAATCAGCCCGACTGCCACCAAGAGCAGCAGCAGCGCTCCTGTCATCGTCCAGCGGTAGCCGATCCGCTCCATGACCCAGCCGAACGGGCTGCGGAACAGGTTATCCCCGAGATACTGCAGCGCGAAGGCGAACCCGACCACCGTTACGGAGAGGCCCAGAATATTCTCCATATAGACCGGCAGCAGAGCTACCAGCAGCGATCCTTTGACGAATTCGACCAGGAAAATAATGATCCACATTTTTAATATGAACGGTGAGGCTAAACTGATATGCATACGTTCCGCTGCTTTGCCAGACATTTCATCACATCCTAGTATTATGTTGATTGATTTGTTATACTGATGCTTGCTCAAGTAGAAATAGGTATTCTGTCCCTCCGGGGACGCCTTTTGCTTCAGCGAAATCAAAAAACCACTCTTCGCGAAAGGTTGTGACAGCATTAAATGAATCAACAAGCTACTCCCCTCTTCACTGCTCTCAAAAAGCATGCCGCCGGAAATCCAGTTCAATTCCATATTCCGGGACATAAGAAGGGGCTAGGGACCGATGCCGAATTCCGTGAGTTTATCGGCGATAACGCTCTATCCATAGATTTGATCAATATTGCACCGCTTGATGATCTTCATCAGCCCACCGGGGTTATTCTTGAAGCTCAGAAGCTGGCTGCTGAGGCTTTCGGCGCCGATTACACGTATTTCAGTGTACAAGGCACGAGCAATGCCATCATGACTATGATCCTCTCTGTCTGCTCAGAAGGAGACAAAATTATTGTGCCGCGCAATATTCACAAATCGGTAATGTCGGCCATTATTTTCTCCGGAGCCAAGCCTATTTTCGTCTCTCCTGTACAGGATGAGAATCTTGGGATAGACCACGGCATAACCACCAGCTCGCTGGAACGGGCTTTAAGGCGCCATCCGGATGCCAAGGGTGTCCTCGTTATCAATCCGACGTATTTCGGCGTATGCGCTGACCTCCGTTCGATTGTCGACCTGGCCCACAGTTACGGGGTTCCCGTACTTGTGGACGAGGCACATGGAGTACTGATTCATTTTCATGAGGACTTACCGGTATCGGCCATGCAGGCCGGTGCAGATATGGCAGCAACCAGTGTGCATAAGCTGGGCGGCTCCATGACGCAGAGCTCGGTACTGAACCTCAATGCCAAGACGGGTCTTGTCAACCCACAGCGGGTACAGACCATTCTCAGCATGCTGACCACCACTTCAACCTCATATATTCTGCTTGCCTCTCTGGATACCTCCAGACGCAACCTTGCCCTGAACGGCCATGAGATGGCGGCGAGAACCATCGCCTTGTCCAATTATGCCCGCAATTCGATCAACGAGATCGAGGGGCTGTACAGCTTCGGCAAAGAAATTCTCGGAACAGAAGCCACCTTCAATCATGATCCGACGAAGCTGAACATTCATGTAAGGCATCTGGGTATTACCGGTTACGAGACCGAGAACTGGCTCCGGCAGAAGTACAACATCGAAGTTGAACTCAGCGACATGTATAATATTCTTTGCCTGATTACCCCTGGAGATACTAAGGAATCTGTAGATAAGCTGCTTGCGGCGCTGCAGGTGCTCTCAGCGATCCATTACAGCAAGGGTGAGATCTATGAGCTTAAGGTACAGGTGCCGAATATTCCGCAGCTGGCCCTAATCCCGAGAGATGCCTTCTATGCGGATACGCAGCTGATTCCCTTCCGGGAGTCTGCCGGCTACATTATTGCAGAATTCATCTACGTCTATCCGCCGGGAATTCCTATTCTTCTCCCTGGAGAAGTTATTACCCAGGATAATATCGACTATATCATTGACCATGTAGAAATCGGATTGCCTGTCAAAGGACCCGAGGACCGCAGCATTACCAATATAAAAGTCATTGTCGAAGCGGAGCCGATCTCCTAAGGCTTGTCCTATAGCAGTGCGACATACAAAACCCCGATACGTATAGAGTATCGGGGTTTTGCATGAATGCCTGAAATCTATTCTTGCTGGGCAAGCAGCTCGTTATAAGCTTCTTCAACAGCTTTCCATTCAGCTTCATCTTCAATGTTGTACAGAACCATTTCCTCGTCTTCTTCTTCCATACGAAGGATGATTCCGTCTGCTTCCGGATTCTCGCGCTCAAGCAGCAGGGCGTACAACTTCTCGCCTACGTCGAACGTTTCCACCAGTACCATTTCTACATCTTCGCCCTGCTCGTTCGTCAAGGTCAGCACAAACTCCTCGTGCTCATGGTCGTGATCATGTCCGCAACCGCATGCTTCACCATGTTCATGGCCATGCTCATGTTTGTGATCGCTCATTGTAATACCTCACTTTAATTGAATTATCCTACATTTGGTATCGTAACACGTAAGATAAGGACAGGTCAATTTGCAGGAGGGACTTAATTTTTGGATGAAGCCGTAACTACCTTCTCGGACACAAGAACGTAATCTCCGTTCTTCGACGCCTTCATGAAGAAGCCTACGCTATATTTGCCCGGTTCCTTGAAATCATAGGTAAACTCCGGTGTGGAGAACCAGAAATCCTCATTCTTGGAGCCAACGGCATCCTCGAGAATATCCTTCACATTCCCGGCAGGATCGGTGATTGCCACCTTCACGGCAGCGATGCTGTCCTTCAGGCTGTCCACCTGCGTCAGAATCTTCATCTTCAGCTTGCCTGTGTTGACATTGCCGAATACCGTGTCGCCTTTGAACAGGACGATATGAACATTCGGCTTGAGGATCGTCACTCTGCCCGAGCCGTCCCAGTTGACGACACCCCCGGCCTCCCTGGCGGGAATATAGGTCTTGCCGTCAATCAAATAGCCGCCATCGGCTATTTCCTTTCCATTGCTCCATACTTTGATCTTCTGGTTCACAGCGTCCGCGAACAAATAGGAGCTTCCCATCATGAAAAACACAACCGTGCACAGAGCAATTTTTCTCCATCTCATTGTAAAGCCCCTCCAAATAATTCATGCTGTTAATGTATACTGCTAAGACTTCGACAAGTTGCGCAGAATTCAGGGATTTATTTCTTTTTGCAGAAGAAAAGAAAAACAAGCCCTTCAGCAACCGGTTTCGGCATGTACAGCAGACCCTAAACGAAGTATTTTCAGAGAAGCCGGAGTCCCCCTTAACACATAGAAACGGCCGGACTTCAGCGCCTGTAAGACGCCTGTCCGGCCGTTCCCCCTGTTATCTATGCCCGGCTAAAATTGCGGAAGCTGATCCAGATTGTTCGTAGGATCTCCATCTGCATCGCCGCGGATATACATTTCGCCGTCTTTGCCCTTAAATACATTGACCCCTGCGATGCTGCCGGACTGAACCTCCTGAAGTGCCTGCTGATAATCCAGCACGCGTCCGGAGGAGGTCTGGAACCCGGTCAGGTCCCCGTCACCGTTACGTTTGGCGGCAATAAATCGTTCCCGTTCTTGATTCATCACTTAGGATCGTCTCCTTCGCACTAGAATTAGCCAGCTACCCTGGCCGATTCTAGCTTGTCCATCGCAGCGAAAGAGTATGTACCCGGCAGATTACAGGGCTTTACTCATTCTTACATGCAGAATCCCTGCATCATAGAAGGGCTCCTTAGAGATTACTTCATAGCCGAGCTTGCTGTAAAATGGTTCTGCTTGACACTGGGCATCCAGAATGGAAGCCTGCAGACCCAGCTCACGTGCCCGCTCTTCCATAGCCAGCAGCAGGATACGTCCGCATCCCTTAGCGCGGAAGGCCTCCTGAACGGCAATCCGCTGCATCTTGGCAGTGTCCGCTTTATAATAGATCAGCCGGCCGGTTGCAGCCGGCTGCCCGCCCTCCATGAGCAGGAAATGATGCACATGCTCACTGATGGCATCATATTCATCGATCTCCTCTTCTACCGGCACCTTCTGTTCTTCCACAAACACCTTCTTGCGGATCTCCAGCGCCATTTGAAGCTGCTCCTCTGTAGTAACATGTACGATTTCCACTGCCATCTCCCTGGCTCCTCTCTATAGCTCCAATCAATATGGAGCATTATACAGAATTATTAATATCCTGTATAGAGCCTGAGAGCTTCAGGGCAAGGCCCGTGGACAGGGAACCTCCGACCACCTTATTTACGGAGACTCATAGACCTCCTCGGGAATCGAGCGGTCATACACATCCCGCAGAACCGGCGAGGTCAGGCTATCCCGTGAATTCAGACTTCCGTCCAATCCGGTCATGTTGTGAACATCCGTATATTCAGGAATTTCCTTGCCTGCCGTACATCCGGCGATTCCCAGAAGGAGACATGCTCCAATCCATAAGAGACATCCTCTTGCCAACCGCATTGTTGTTAACCTCCTCATCCTTCTCGGCTCTCTACAGCTTTGACGAATCGGGAGGTTCATAAACGAAGATTTACAGATTTACGTTGCCAACTACATGGACAAGATACATCATCCCCCCAAGAACTCCGGCAAGGACAAAATACGCGGCCCCATATCTCCAGCGGGTAGCAGCCGGTACATCATAGTACTTGTCATTGTCATATACCGTGAAGCTGATCTCACAGGTCATCTTCATCTGCAGGCTGGCATCCACATACAGCTGATCGAGCTGCACGACTTTGACTTTTCCGATCAGCGACTGCACCGGCATAGTTGTCGTTCCATAGTAATCCAGGTTATCCCATCGTACACCAACAAACTGCTGGCGGTTCAAATCACTGTAGGTGGTGAACGGCAGCTCCCGCTTATGCTCGGGGCCGGGGATCAGATATCCTTGCTCCTGCAGATCCCCGATGGGGATCAGGAAGCTTTTGAGCACAGTATGCATCTGATTCTTCGTCCGCCGGCTGATGTACTTCTTATACATATCATAAGCGAACATTACCCAGATTACGCCGAACAGGATGGATTTCAGATAAATAATTACAGCCAGGCCGCCAACGAGCCCTACCAGCCATAACCAGCGTGTTACCGCCGTGGCAATTCGCCCCCCATCCAGCGGATGGATCGGCAGCAGGTTAATCAAGTTAAGCAAGAACCCGACGTATGCCAGCGAGTATAACAAAGGACTATGATAGTAATAAGCCGCTCCGAATACTACAACCGCACCAATACTCCCGAGTATAGGGCCGCCAAAAGCTACATAAGCTTCCTGTCTGGCATCCAGCGGCTGCCGCTTCATCGTAATCAGGGCGCCCATAAAAGGAATGAACAGCGGCGCGCTCACCGGCAGCCCAATCCGCTTGGCAGCGATCACATGGCCGATCTCATGAACGAACATTAAGGCAACGAAGCCCACCGCGAATTGCCATGGCGAGATCAGGGCATAAGCCCAGATGGATACCATCATGGAGATCAGCGGACCTGCGATTTTCCCCAGCTTAAGCAGAGAGATAATAGCCTTTCCCTTAAGGAGTAGCAGTACTGCCCCGCTGCCCAGCCACCCCCATGCCCCCGAGCTTTTTTTCTCCTGTTTGTTTTCCTGCAATAGTCTCAATCTCCTTTTGATCACTATGTCGCTTGTCTTCCAGGCCACGGATCAGGCACTCCTCTGCTTCCCGTTAGCCCTTACTCTCTACTGTCGCACAGGAGTGCGGTGGATTGCAAATAGACTTACGTGTTGACAAATCTCCCGGCCTGCATATATGATATCCAGTAATTAGGATAACCACAATAGCTGCGAAGAGAAAGAGTACCCTGGCAATTCTTCCACAGAGAGCTCCGGATGGTGAAAAGGAGCAAAGAAAACCCTCGGGAATATGGTCTCAGAGCTGCGCACCGAACCCCGGCATGAACGGGTCGTAGGCTGCGCCGGAACCCGCATCCGTTACCGTGCTAGGGTATACCCGCTTTTATCTGCGGACGTACCTGAAGAGGTGGATGCCGTAAGGCATTGATGAATTTGGGTGGTAACACGTGAGCACAAGGCTCTCGTCCCTTTTGGGGGATGAGTGCCTTTTTTGCGTTCCACAATACTTGAGGAGGATAACAAGATGACTAACATTTTTATTGGAGGGGCTTGGCCTTATGCCAACGGCTCCCTGCACCTGGGCAGACTCGCCAGTATTCTTCCGGGAGATATTCTGGCCCGCTACCACCGTGCCAAAGGTGACGCTGTACTCTATGTATCCGGCAGTGACTGTCACGGCACCCCCGTTGCTGTACAAGCGGCGCAGGAGGGTGTAACCCCGGGTGAATTCGCCAGCCGGTATCATGAGGAGTTCGCCGATTGCTTCCGCGCCTTGGGCTTCACTTATGACCTCTATACCCGGACCGATCAGGCACATCACTACAATACGGTGCAGGAACTGTTCCTTAAGCTGCTGGATCACGGGTATCTGTACCAGAAACCCGGTCTCCAGTGCTATTGTGAGCTGGACCAGCGCTTCTTGCCGGACCGTTATGTCCATGGCATCTGCCCGGTATGCGGGCAGCAAGCCCGGGGAGACCAATGCGATTACTGTTCAACGATTCTCGATCCGGTGGATCTGCTGGAGCGCACATGCGCCCTCTGCGGCTCTACGCCTGTGCTGCGCTCTACTCAGCATTACTATCTGTCGCTGTCCAGCTTCCAGCAAGCACTCACAGAATATGCTGATTCCGCGCAGGGCTGGAGAGACAATTCCGTCCGTCTAACCCGCAGATATCTGCAGGAAGGCCTGCAGGACCGCGCAGCAACACGCGATCTGGACTGGGGTGTGGATGTTCCTGTTGACGGCTTCGCAGACAAAAAAATCTATGTCTGGATCGAAGCCGTTAGCGGCTATCTGTCTGCCAGCAAGCAGTGGTCGGAGGAGACCGGAGGCCGTTGGGAGGAGTTCTGGTCCGTACCATCGGGGCAGGATAACCATGGACAGCCGCCTATAACTGCTTATTATGTGCACGGGAAGGACAATATTCCTTTTCACAGCCTGATCTGGCCCGCTATCCTGCTGGGAGCTGAGGAGCTGCATCTGCCGGACCGGATCTTCTCTTCGGAGTATCTGACCCTGGAAGGGCAGAAATTCTCCACCAGCCGCAATTGGGCGGTCTGGGTGCCGGATATTCTCAGCCGGTATGACCCTGACTCGGTCCGTTATTTCCTGACTGCGAACGGTCCCGAGAAGCGGGATGCCGACTTCTCCTGGAGAGAGTTCATCTACAGCCATAACAGCGAGCTGCTGGGCGCGTTCGGCAATTTCGTTAACCGCAGCCTCGTATTCGTAAATAAGTTCTGGAGTGGCAGAGTACCAGAAGGAGTCTTGGACGAAGCATGGGTTAGCAGTCTGGAGCAGCTGTATAAGGAGACAGGCAGGCTGACCCAAGCCGGACATTTCAAGGAAGCCCTGGAATTCATCTTCTTGCATATCCGCCAGGCCAACAAATATTTCGACGAGCAGCAGCCGTGGCTCCAGATCAAGCATGATCCTGCGGCCGGGGCTAACACGCTGTATACCTGTGTTCAGATTATTGCCAATCTGTCTAACCTGCTGAACCCGTTCCTCCCCTTCTCCTGCGAGAAGATCAGGGGCTTCCTGTCCATAGAACAGCCTGTATGGCATCCGGTATCCGTCCTTGCAGAGCAGCCTATATTGGAGCTTGAATTACTGTTTGAGCGGATAGATGTAGAGCGCATAGAGGAGGAAATAGAGCGGATGAAAGACAAAAGCGTCCCGCCTCTCATACCGCTTACGAAAGCAAGCGGCGAAGGCAAGAACGCTCCGGGGTCTTAATATTGATGAATACAAAGCGGCTGTCCGCTCTGTGTGATGACTTAGTTCTGGCCGGGGTAACGTGCTCCGGCTGCAATACCTTGCGGGGATATCCGCTCAATCCGGGCTAGATCCTCAGCCGTCAGTGTAACTTCAAGCGCTCCGAGGTTCTCTTGCACCCGCTCCAGCCGCTTGGTGCCGGGAATCGGCACGATCTGCTCCCCTTGCGCAAGGAGCCAGGCCAGCGCAAGCTGTGCCGGGGCGCAGCCTTTCTCTTCTGCCATCTGCCCGATCAGCGAGACGACCTCCAGGTTCCGGATGAAGTTCTCTCCCTGGAACCGCGGGTAATGGCGGCGGTAATCATCCTCCGGCAGATCCTCGAAGCTTTTGATCTGTCCAGTGAGAAAACCGCGGCCCAACGGGCTATAAGGAACGAAGCCGATGCCCAGCTCCTTGACCAGCGGCAGAATCTCATCCTCCACCTCCCGGCTCCAGAGCGAATACTCTGTCTGCAGGGCAGTCAACGGATGCACCGCATGTGCCCGGCGGATCAAATCAGGCGAAGCTTCGGATA
Organism: Paenibacillus sp. FSL H8-0122; assembly: GCF_038005345.1. Classification (NCBI taxonomy): domain Bacteria; kingdom Bacillati; phylum Bacillota; class Bacilli; order Caryophanales; family Paenibacillaceae; genus Paenibacillus; species Paenibacillus sp. FSL H8-0122. The sequence goes on from NZ_JBBOTB010000001.1 coordinate 3,505,980, forward strand.
AGCCGATATAGCGGATCTTCCCTTCCTTGACGAGGTCAGCCAGTGTACCGGCGGTTTCCTCAACAGGGATGTTCAGATCCGGACGGTGCTGATAGTACAGATCGATATAATCTGTGCCGAGTTGATAGAGGCTGGCATCTACGGATTTTTTGATATAGGCCGGGTCTCCCTTGGGTCCCTGAGTATGTGTAATGCCGAATTTGGTCGCAATCACAGCCTGATCTCTCCGGCCCTTAAGCGCCCGCCCGAGAAGCCGTTCATTCCCGCCGAAGCGCTGCTGCTCGAAGGCTCCATAGATATCTGCTGTATCCAGCAGAGTTACTCCCTGGTCAAGCGCGCCATGAATGGTTCGTACCGACTCTTCGTTATCCGGCATCATCATCGTTCCGAGTCCCAGCGCCGATACGCTCAGCCCTTCGTTCCCGAGTGTTCTTGTATGCATATGGTTGCCTCCCTCTTGTACCTGTAATAGATCTTACGAACATGTCCTTATTCTAACCGTCCTGCCGTGGAGCAGCCACAGTACGTTCATGCTAGTAAGATCATTACCAGGGAGCGGCAACATACCTGTAAAAATGCGCCTTCAGATGATCCTCTGCTAGGTTATGACAGGGGTATAGATACAAATATGCACACCCGGGTGATCTGCCAGATTCGCCATAGAATTGATATCGTAGACTACAGGCTGGCTCGTGCCCAGACTCTCTATGACCACACGGTTAACCTTTTTGCCCAGTATATTGTGCTGCTTCCACATCTCAGCGAAATCCGCACTGTCCGCTAAGAGCTGATCGACCATCTCCTTGTACCAGGGATCGTGCAGGTTCATGTCATAATAGGTTCTGTACACCCCTACTGAATAGAGAGCGAACTCCTCCCAATTCAGCATCCGGCGGCGCAGCTCCAGGTCCAGGAACAGAAGACGCAGCATAATGCGCTCTGAAGCAGGCAGACTTCCGAAATCACTAAGGACTTCACTCGCCCTATCATTCCAGGCCAGTACCTCAGACCGCTCATTCGTAATAAAAGACGGATAAGTCAATTGGCGGATAATATCCCGCCACTGCGGATTCAGCTCCGGACTGGCTGTATCTATAGAAGCAAGTGTATCCGGCAAGCCCGGATTCCATAGCTCGAACAGATGCTTGTGCTCATCTGCCGACAACCGCAGCGCCTGACTGAGACTCTCCATGACATCTCTGGAGGCGGTAACCTCCCTGCCCTGCTCCAGCCAAGTATAATAGGTGCTGCTGAGACCAGCCAGAACTGCAACCTCCTCCCGCCGCAGCCCTGGAGTTCTGCGCTGACTGTTCGTTTCCTTGATCCCTACAGCTTCAGGCTGCAGACGTTCTCGGCGTGATCTCAGGTAGTCGCCAAGACGCCTAAACCTCGTAATCTCGTAACTCATGAGCTGGGCCTCCTTTCAGCATTACAATTGATTCACAGATACTTCACATGTTCACATACTCTCGCATATAGCGTGGGGTAAATCCCAGGGTATGTCACCGCCTGCGGCAGCTCGCTGAAGCTTCGAAGCTCCGCCATTTCGTACGGGGGCAAATTTCCGAACCTTTTGACATCTGCATAATACAACATCCCGTAGCTCTCTGCCAGTTCACTACTTCTGACTGAATAGATGCATAGCGGAGTAACTTCCAGACAAGCGCCAATATTGTAATATACTATGGTTGGGGTGTCGTGGGTTTTTGTCACTGCGGCGGTGTGACAGGGTCGTGCTTAACGGTATCATCTATGCGTATTAAAAAATCTCTTGCCATTCCCTCACGTCCTGTGTTATTATAAATTTCGTTGCAGGACGGTAGCTCAGCGGGAGAGCACTATCTTGACAGGGTAGGGGTCATGGGTTCGAACCCCATCCGTCCTATAAATGGAAAGCCTTAAAGAAACGAAGCCGATCATATGATCGGCTTCGTTTTTCGTTGTTATCATTGCAGCAGTTTTAAATTTTGAATTCCATTGCCCCATTGCCAAGAGCTTTCTAGCAATTTCTCTTTTTTCTCATCGGTTCATTCATGGTCAGTGTCTACCCATTAGTGATTTCAAGCTTAAAACTTCTTGCTCTGAGAGGCCTGAGGCTCTAACAATAATTGAGGTTTCCACTCCAAGAGCAAGAAGTTCACGCACCATTGCCTCTGCCTTTTTCCGCTCACCTTCTGCTCGTCCCTCAGCTCGCCCCTCAGCCTTAGCACCATTCATTCGTGACGCCTCATCCCGCAAATACTTCATCCGGGCATCATATTCCATACGTGTAGCGGCATCCTGACTCAGGAACTCCAGCGTATCCATTGCTTTTTTCAACATCGGTTCATTCATGGTCAGCACCTCCCAATTTGGTTGTTCAACACCCTTCAGGAATAACAGCCAGTTGATCAGACCACCATTTAATGGAACGGCCTGCTCCTCAAGCTTTGTTAATTCCATCACATGAATCTCAAGATCATTGTTAAGAGGTATCCCGGTGTGATCTTCCCGAAGATGAAACACATTATGATGGCGGTCATTAGGAAGACAGGAATAGTTCAGTATATTGATCGTCACACACTTCTTCAATTCACTGTAATCGTCGCCTTTTTGAATCTGGTGGTAATACATCTCGCTCCAGTAGAACAGTGTCCGCTTCTCCATATTGTATGGATTGAACAGCTGCATTTCGATGTTGATCCGTTTGCCCTCAGCCGTCTTGGCCTTGATGTCCAGAATAGACTGTTTATCCGCTGGAGCATCCTTATCAGTGTACGGATTCATTAATACAATCTCTGTCAGCGGGGGTTCGCCTGCCTCCATAAAGGTACTGTTGAGGAAGGCTAGCAGGACATCCTTGTTATTCTCACTGCCGAAAATTTTCTTGAAGATAAAGTCATTCCGTGCGTCGAGTAGTTCCACGATTATACTCCAATCATATACATTGATTATATCATGGCGGAACTACTCGTTGTAGACAAAGCCAGCCTTTAAGGTCCCTATATTGCTATTCTGTCCCCAAAGCTCAAAGAAACATACTAGCACATGCTTGATCGTCAGCCCTCCCCTTTTACCTAAACGTGATCGCCATTCGCTTATCCACCAATACAACGGCGTCTGCTTCACCCTTACCGTTGAACATGGCTGATATTACATATATTTTCGTGTCATCTTCAGCTTTCGCTACCCATTCTTTTTCCTGCAAATAACGTTTGTTGACTGAATCGTAAGCATAGTCCAGGTTCCTCTCCATATCCTTAAGATATTGATCGCCATAGATTTGCTTGAAATCATCTTTGGACATGCCAATTTTAAAACCGCCTGTAGTTTCATACATATCTTTCGATTCCTTTGCCAGAGTAATCCCTGCCACTTTATCCTCACGGTACATAATTCTTACGCCAGGGCTGTACATGACTGAATTCGCAATATCCTTATCTTCTCCTTTGCCCAATACCTCTTCTGCTTCCGCGCGGCTCATACCATACTCAACAATGGCTTTATGATCGTTCACCTTTTGGATGGCTAAGTCTTTAGTGGTTACCCCGTCTTTGGAATCCCCACAAGCTGTCAATACGAACAAGAACAATACTACCAGTAACGTTTTTCTCATAATACCCTCCCAAGATGTTTTTATCTAAAGTTTACCATGTCAGGAGGAATACGAAACAGGCGCGTCCCTGATTAACATTCTCCCCTGTATTCTATATAATAGAGGCAGCTTACACACGGAAAGGACTGAACTATGCGCAGATATCAATAGTTGCACCTCACCAATACCATATATATTCAATGGAGGTAACTTATTGATGATAACAGAATTACAAACCGAAAGATTAGTATTAAGACAAATGCGCACCGCCGATTCAGCCAGCCTGTTCCCGATCTGGTCCGATCCTGAAGTCACCCGGTTCATGAATATCAGCAGCTTCACGGATGAGAGTCAGGCCGTGGAGATGATTGAGCTGCTTCATAAGTTAGCCACCGAGAATCAGGCGATCCGCTATTCCATCACGGAAGCAGAATCCGGCCGGATTATCGGCTCCTGTGGTTTCAATGCGCTGGACTATGACAATGCCAAGACAGAGATCGGTTATGACCTTAGCCGCGAGTGCTGGGGAAAAGGATATGTGCCTGAAGCCCTTCGCGCACTAATAGATTATGCGTTTGATACACTGGGCTTCAATAGAATAGAAGCAAAGGCCCAGCCTGCTAATATCAATTCTATTAAGGTACTGCAGAAATTAAACTTTTCGCTGGAAGGAATATTGAGGCAGAGTGAGCGGTCCAAAGGAAGCTTCATTGATCTGTGTATGTATTCCAGATTAGCTACAGATTAACCTAACTTGAATAAGGCTGGCCCGCGGCACATCAACTGTGCAGGGTCAGCCTTATTAAATATGCGGTCGTAAAAAATAAGCTACCACTGGGGCAGCTCCACTAATTTAACATCCGATGCGGATGTTTTTACGTATTTTAGAATTTGTTTGTAGCCCTTCTCTGACAGAAAACACTTTTGCTCGACTCCTCTGTGGTCTTCCCCAAAATAAGCAATATGAAACGTCTTATCCAGCTGGATAATATTAGAAACCTGAATTAACGTGTTTCTATCTGCTAGAACGAAATGATATCCTGAACTGGCCAGGGTATTAAGCCAATATTTCAGCGTACCTACTGTATAAAAGGTCTGATCGTACGTATGGACAATGATCCGATAGATAGTCCGTTCAAATTCCATAAACGTTATTTTTGCAATATCGAGTGAGAATACACCAGTGTTTCCCTCTGTGTCTCTAGTAACAGATATCGTGCTCAAAGGGATCAACTCCAATGTTATTTAAGTAACTCTTCAGGAACCTCCGGTTGATTAATGTATAATACACTTGCTGTAACCAACACGATAAGGGCAGCCAAGGCGGACAAACCAGAAGCAAGCTTATACACTACTTTGCGCTGCAAAGCTCTCATTGTCAGATGTTCACCTCCCTTCTAGCTATAATCAGACTGATGGATTGAGCCAAAAAACTGGCTGCGATAACAGTTGATCCTACAACGATATTGGCGCCAACAAGCAGTATCGCCACGATTCTCAGCTTAGGCCAGTGCCGCCTCGGAATCCGGGTCTGTCGTTCAATTCCAATGGGCGCCAGCCATAAAACTATTAACAGACTAGTTCCATTCATTAGCATAACGTAAAGGGAACTAACCTCCACAAAGGATAGGACCGTGAACAAGCTTACCGTAAACAAGACACAGGCAATACCGGATCTGAGATGGACCCCGCCCGACACCTGACGTAATACGGCAAAGGAGATCAGAATCTGCAGAGCTTCACTTGTCCTGCCTGTCAAAAGGGATACTACCAGCGTCAGCCCAATAATAAACACCACATTAAGCACTACGCTAATAGCAAATTTCAGGACAGCGTAGGATGCCGGGTGCTCAGGTACGATATTTTTAATCGTAAATGCCAGCTTGCCGGACATGAATTCAAGCATCTTCCCGCTCCCTCCGGGTGGAATAATATAGAAGGAATACAGTCATCACCAGGAAAATCAAGGCATTTAGCAGAATATCATTATAGTAGAGTAGCACTGAAATCCCTATTACGAAGCCGAAAATCAGCAGAGACAGCAGGATATCTTCTATCTTAAAGCGGAGTTTATCCAAGTCGAACGTGAAGCCCTTGCCTTTGCGGTACAGAAGCCCAAAAATACCGAACACCGCTGCCGCAGTCGCTACCTGCAGAAAATATCCGTTCGCGGTACTACCAATATTCGATATAGATCCGAACATGAGCAGGGTGAGCAGCGTCTGAATCCCGGCAAAAATAGCAAATCCTGATATTGTTGCGATGATGGATAGAATGAGAGGCATCCTCACTACCGCAGCAAAGAAGAAGATAAAAATCAAGATTAAAACAAGTGGTGCGACATTCGACATGCCCAATTCGTTGCGTAACAGATAGCTTTGCAGATTGTTCAGCAAGATGACAAATAAAGCCTGCCAGATGTACCATCTCCACTTGAATCTATAGAGAGACATAATCAGATAATAGAGCGCAAGCGTCTCTATCGTAGAGAAAAACATAAAGCCTACAGGTTCCCACGACAAACCATAACACCGCCTGACTAATTTTCGTTTACAAAATTAATTATATATCCCCGCCGCACCTGACGTATACTACTTAATTACAAAATTCGACACTTTTTATCAAATCAAAAAAACATCCGTTGGCCGCTCTGAATCGAGCCTCAACGGATGTTCCTCTGGGTACAGCAGCTTGGCTGTCCGTATTAAATTTCAGACCAAATGACGTTAACCTCCACGGTTCCCTCCTGGGACGCAAGCGGACCGCCAATGATTGACCAGCTCTGTTTATCGTCCTTGGTCTTGCCTTGAATGATCAGGTTCTTGGGATCGATAGTCTTCACGGACTGATCGCCCAGCTTGGAAGCCAGATAATCATCATAGAGCTTCGTTACCGATTCCATACTATCCGTTGTTCTAAAAATCAGCAATGCCGTCTTCTTGCCCTCATTCTCCTCCGCATTCGAAAGAATGGTCTCTGTTACATTCTCTGGCATCGGGAAATCCTCCGGCAGATATTTCGGCAGGTCCGCAGATCCGGCAGCCGTCTCGTTGCTTCCGGCTGTCGCCTCAGGCGTCTGCTCCGGCTCTGCCGTAGGTGCTGGAGTCTGCTCAGCCTCTGTTGTCGGCTCAGGAGTCTGGACACTCTCTGCTGTCGGTGCAGTGGTCTGCATCGATTCGGTGGACGGCTTATCCTCAGCATTACCGCAGGCACTGAGGGCCAATAGGGACAACGTCAAGGATAAGGACATTATTAGTTTTTTGGTATACATCTGCTCACTCCTCATGAATTCATTGAACAATTACACGGCCGGTTAGATTCACCGGCTTACCGGATAATACCCATTTCTGCCTTCATCCAAACAACTAATGCAGACAGAAAAAGCCCGGAAACCAAGGCTCCCGGGGCATTCGTGAATGATGTATAAGTTCAGAAATTATTTATAATACGATGTCGTAAGCGGGACGAAGACCGAGGTTCCCTTCTTCACGTCGCCAGTGAGATACAGGCTGCTGACTCCGGCAATATCCACTTCGATGGTCGTGAGTCCGCTGGCCGGGTCAATGGTCTGCTTCTTCAGCACCGTGTTGGTGTCCGCGTCTTGAATACTGAAGTCTTTGATCTCCCCGCCGATCGCGGCTATCTGGAGATAGAGCTTCTGATACTTTTTGTCAGGTTGCAGCATGAAGGAACTGCCGCGGTCGCTGCTGGCGTCATCGAAGAATACATCCTTGTAATCCTTATCCTTGTACACGGTCTTACCCGGGTCCTTGGTGTGATACATATTATCAAAGCCTGTAGCAATCGGCACACCTGCCGTCTGCTCCCCGAGAGAAATGGTGTTTGTTGCGGCATCGAACTTAACGGTAACCCCCAGCAGATCGGATACGGAACGGACCGGCAGATACGTTGTGTCCTTATAGGAAATCGGGGCAATCACTGCACCGCTGCCATTCTTAAGCTGCACCGGCTGGCCGTTCATCTTGAATTTGATGCTTGGATTCAGAAAAGCCTTGATTTCCTGCAGGTTGGCCCCGGCATACACGCCCGTGCCCATTCCTCCCAGTACGGCAAATGCAGTCAGCGCAGCAGTCATCTTCTTCTTCATTCGCTCAAACTCCTCTCCAGATATAACAAATTTGAATATTCCATATTCGGAGTATAATAAATCCTGCCATCAGATGCAATCATTCAGACATCGTCTCTCCGGTGAACCGCTTCGTAACGTTCGCGTATCTCCAGATTTTTGGAGTGATTGTACAAATCCAGCGCAATGATTCCCCTGCGGGCAAGCTTCACCACCAGCACAAATAAATATATCCCCATTCCCAGACAAGTCAACCATAGTAAAAGAGCAAAAATACTGAACCCTCCAGCGAGCAAGGACCCAAAACCTGTCATATACACAGCTTACATCCCCCTAATTCAACATGATAAAAGTCTATATCCTAATCATATCAAGTTTGGCACGATTGTGTAAGGAATGCAAAGTTCTATTAAATTTCACTGTAGAAATAATCCAATTTTGATATACTGGCTAAGTATGATTAAACATTTGGGGGAAATTACTCATGTACGGAAAATTATCCAAAATGACTTTAGCTTTTGCTCTTTTAGCTTCACCTGTGATATTGAACGGATGTGGCGGGTCTAATGAGAGTACTCAAGCTGCCACGGCTACTCCTTCTGCTGCTCCGACTGCTTCTCCTACTCCAGCGCCAGAGCTGAAGAACTTCTCAGTGAAGGATAAGACGCAGGAATACCTAGAGAACTTCGGTACTAATTCATGGAATATTGAGTCGTCCAAAGAAATCGCCAATAACATCCGGATTAAGGCCCGGGAGGATAAAGAGAATACCTTCACTTATCTGGAGATTGCTGACTCTATTGAGAAAAATGATGTACAAAATGTAAAGAAGCTTTTCACAAAAATTGGTGGAGTTCTACCTGCTTCCGTTGCCGCCCGCTATCCAGATTCCACACCTACACCCGATGAAACGGATGTACCCTCTGGCGGGGATACTATTAACACCTTTGATGAAGCAAACCAGGAGCTAGGAGCCAGATCACTTAATTTAGCCAAAAGCTATCTGGAAAAGAACCTCACCCAAGAACTTAGAGATGAAGTATTAGCAGTTATTCTCAATAGTCTGGAGTTTATAAATAAGGAAAATCAAAGCAAATTCAAGGAAATGGCCCTTGCCATTCAAGAGGATGACCAGGCTACTGTTGAGAAGCTATACGCTGAACTGCTGCCGTTATACCAAGGCTTACCTAGTTCAGCAACGGCAAACGCTACGCCAGCGCCAGCAAAGGACGAAGTCATACATCTCAAAGGGAAAAAGGACCAGGCTACAGAGTTCTTCCATCTGAACAGCGGGATCGCTATATTGGAGGCAACAGACAACGGGGATTCTAACTTTGTGATCTATATGTACGATGAAACAGGAGATACCAAAAAAATGCTCGTGAATGAAATTGGGCCTTACAAAGGAAAATCACTAGCTGTGATTCCTGACGGCGGGAAATATATGCTGAAGGTGGAGTCGGATGGCTCGTGGAAAGCAGATATTAAGCAGAGCATCCCCGAGAACGTCAAGAGCGCACCGGTTAAATTATCCGGTAAGGGGAACGATGTTGTGTTTGCAAGGCTGCAAAGCAAGCTGACCCGGTTCACATCCAAGCACACGGGTGAATCCAATTTTGCCGTCAAAGTGAATGATAGCCTCTTGCTGGTTAATGAAATTGGTAACTACTCCGGCTCCACAGCGGAAAAAATCGAATCCGACGGAATTTATGTCTTTTCCGTGGAAGCAGACGGACAATGGAGCATTGATATCGAATAAGCTTCCTTAGGTTAACCGCACCCCAAAACGATTGCCACTCTTTAAAGGAGGGCAATCGTTTTCTTTTAAAGGCAGAGATTAGCCTCCGCCTGCCCGCGTAAGTGCCTACGCCTTCACCCTCATCTCACCGTCCTGCTCCTCCAGCTCCACAAACAGCGGACGCTCCTCCGGTGTCTGATTCGGCGTGTGGATGGCCAGCATCAGCTGACCGCCGAAGGCGCGGAACACCATGGCATGGCCGCCGTCCTGCCGGTAGAGCGCTTCCTCCTGATGAAGCCAGGGTCCGGTAATCTCTCCGCTCCCGGAACGGGCGATACCCAGCGCGTAGGTATTATTAATGAAGCTGGCCCACATCAGATATAACGCATCGTCGTCGCTAGAACGGAACAGGAATGGCCCATCCGTTACATAATTGAGCTGATCCGCATACCGCTCCGATCTAAACGGTGTTGTCCATGGAGCTTCCGATGCCCGGAACAGAACAACAGGTTCCCCAGCGGCACTCCGCAGGTCCTCTGTTAGCCGCATGGCGCAGACCTCGCCGTCCCCGGTCTGCTGCCATTCATGGCAGAACACCATCCACGGCTGGCCTTTCCGGTCCACATACAGCGTTCCGTCCAGTGAACTCCACTCCTGCGGAGTCACTGGCCCCTCACTATGCGGGATGAACGGGCCCAGCGGATGCAGCGAGATCAGAACGGCGGTGCCCAGCAGATCATTGTCCTTGCGCCGGAAGGTGGCGAACATGATGTAATTGCCGCCATAATTATAGACCTCCGGTGCCCAGAAATTCCGCTCCGCATAGAAATCCTGTTCCGGCCGGAAGACCGGGAACGGGCCGTCCCAGTGCTCCAGATCTGTGCCGGTGTAGGCGTTGAACCCCGTGCCCGGGCCCCAGATATTGCTGTCGGTGCTGCCATATAAATAGTAGGTGCCCTGCTCCTGTTCATGTCCGGCCAGCGGAAGCACATACGGATCTCTGATTTGCAGGTTTTTGTTATTTATCATGTACATCTCTCCTTTCTTCCCGCACACTCTGCATGCTTAGTTAGCTGTACTCCGGCAATACCACTCCAATATCGCTGACGCTCACGAAGCCGCCGTCCGCATATTCCAGTTGCTCGTTGCCCTTGATGGTGAACGGAAGCGTCTGGCCCTCATAGCACAGACTCCCTTCGATCTGGCGGACACTCATGCCGATCAGCTTCAGCAGTTGTCCGCCCCGGCCCAGGACCACACGCACACCATATGGAAAGGTCAGGTACTCCTCTTCATTACGGTAGATTACAGACCGCTCACGCGTAGTAACCAGCTCGAAGACCGTGCCGTCCACGGTCCGGCGGTATCCGGTCTCATGGGCCACCTCGTGGCCATGATCCATGTCATAGGGAAGCAGGCCGGTGAACCATAGCTCCTCTCCGGCTACCGGCACGATCCCGCATAGCCGCTCCATATAGTCCAGCAGGCAGAGAATCGCCGGTGAATAGGTCTCCGTATATCCCTCTTCCCCGGTCCATGGGCTTAACGTCTGCCCGAACCGGGTCATCCGCGAGAACGCTGCGAGGATCGGCAGGATGACCCAGGTCAGCTCGACATAACGCCCGTGCTGCTCGAAGGCATGCGGCGCACGGATGAGGCTGAGGAAGTTCGACGAGCCTCCCCAGGTGTTATAGCTGGAGAAAGGGTCGAACCTGGGATCGTCCATCGCAATGGAGGTGAAGGGATATTTGGCGAAGAACTTGCCGGTATTGAGCAGGTAACGGCGGAGGGCTGACGCAAAAAACACCCCGTCCCCCACCTCGCAGGCCAGCACACGCAGCAGAACATCCGATTGTACACGGACGAACCGGCCTCCGCGATCCCGGTCATAGAAGAACTCATCCTCTTCGTCATAGCAATGGCTGAACAGGCTGTGGCTGCTCGCCGCTGCCCGGGCACGCCATTCGTCCCCGCTCCCGCCAAGCTCCACCGCTATCTTGGACAGGTAGAGCCGCTGGCAGTAGACATTGGCCGTTAAATCCGGGGCCAGAAAAGGCAGCAGCGGCGAATCCGGGTTATATTGTCCCGCATCCTCCAGATGGGGCGTGTCGGGGACATGCCAGAAGCGCGGGGAGAGGTCATGTCCGGTATCAAACGTGCAGAAGGCTTCGACGCAGCCGGTCCCTCTGGTGTTGCGGTGCATATGCAGCCAATGGTCGAACCGGCCCATCGCCTGATACATGGAGCGAAGGAAGCTCTTGTCCCGCCCGTTCTCCAGATAATGATTCCAGACGCTGCGGGCCAGCGGCGTCACCATCTGAATCTGCCGGTAGGCCGGTCCCGCAGGCGTCACCTTGTAGGGCATCAGCCCATCCTGCCGCTGCTGGTCGGCGAACAGCCGGAAGGTCGCTCCCGCCACCCCCGGCATGAAGCGCGACAGCCGTTCAGCGCTGATCGTGCCCGTGCTCTCCAGCCAGCTCCCGAGATAGACCCCGCCTTCATGCAGCACAAGTCCGCCTCCGTCCATCGGCACGATACAGTCCAGCAGCTTGTGCAGCGCAGAGTAATAGACATTCTCCATGTTCTCCGATGAAGCCGCGAAGGCCACGCCCGATTGCTTCCACTCCTCCAGTGAATCCCGGTCCGCCGCTTTCTTAAGCACTCTAATCCGGTCGTCCACCGCTATCCTCCGCAGTCTCTCCAGTACACTACCCGTCATTCCATTCCCTCCTGTAACTTTAGTTGCTCTCCAGACAGAGAAGCAGACTGCGGGGGGCAGCCCGCTTCCGGGATATGACTACTGGGCTCCGAATAACTGCGTCGCGCCTGTATAGAAATCCTCTACCCCTTGCTTGACATCCTTTTGCTCAAAACCGATCTCCTGTACAGCGGTCTCCGCCAGCTTGGTGAATTCGGTGAAATTCGGCGGGTTATAGCTGACGGCAAACGGCTCCTTCTTCGTCGCTTCGGATACACGGCTTGTGAAGTCGTATACGGTCTGTTCCAGCGGCGTAGCCTCCTTCATCAGCAGGTCACGCATCTTGGAGGTAACCGGCACGCCACGGTCACTGCCCAGAATCTGCGCGGCATCGGGATCATTGATCCAGAAGTTCATCAGCTCCGCGACCTCCTTCGGATGCTTGGTCTTGGCATAACCGGACAACCCTTGACTGGATTCAAAGACAACCCCCGTTCCCTTCGGCCCGCGCGGCACCTGAATCATGGTCAGTTTATCCTGAGTCAGATTCTGATGAGCGGCGAACTGGTTGGACGGAATCAGGCTCATCGCCACCTTGCCGGTAACGACCAGAGATTTACTTGTGTCTCCCGGAGGATTGGATACCTGCAGGGATGGAGTGACCATTCCGCCGTTCTTAGTGATCCCGTGCCAGTAGTTGAACCACTCCTCTGCATCCTGCTGCCCGAAGCCCAGCGCGTCCTTCTCCATATCATAGACCTGCTTGCCGCGCTGCTTCATATAGATGTCCATCCCCTCAACGGTAAAGTTGTAGGTGCCGTAATAACCCTTGCCCAGCTTATCGGAGATTTCCTTGCTGATGCGGGCGTAATCCTCCCAGCTCCAGCCGTCTGCCGGAACCTCCATTCCAGCCTTCTTGAACAGCTCCGTATTGAGTACCATCCCCCGGGCATTCGCCCCGGCTGAGATATGCACCAGCTTGCCTCCCAGCGTTCCGTACTCCACCATCGTCTGGTCCATATCCGTCAGATCCAGCTCTTGGCCGACATAGGGCTGTAAGTCCAGCAGCACACCTTTCGCGGCGTAATCAGTTACGTTCCCTCCCAGGAAAAACACATCAGGCGCTGTGCCCGAAGCGAGCTGGGTGTTAAGCTTGTCGAAATACCCGGAGTTCGGAGCAAACTCCCCGACCACCTTAATGTTCGGGTGCTTCGACTCGAAGGCCCGCAGCGCCTCGTTCGTCTTATCTGCGCGCTTCTGGTCGCCCCACCACATAATCCGCAGCTCCACCTGATCCGCAGAAGCTCCCGCACCGCCGGAGTTGCCGGCCGCCGCAGGCTTGCCGTTATTGCCGCCCGAGCAGGCGGTTGTGGCTGCCAGCAGCAGGACACTCAGCGTAAGACCTAAGCTTTTCTTCATAAACATATCCCCCCAAGAATAATTGTAATCGCTTGCTCATTTCAGGCCCGTCGTAGCGATGCCCTCCAGGAAATGCTTTTGGAAGAGCATGAAGATCGTCATAATCGGCACCAGTGACAGCACCGACATCGCCAGCAGCGCGCCCCAGTCGGAGGAGCCCGAAGGATCATAGAGCGAGCGTATGCCCAGTTGCACGGTGAACAGATTGATCCGGCTGAGGTAGATCATCTGGCTGAAGAAATCATCCCACGACCAGATGAAGGTGAAGATCGCCGTTGTAATCAGCGCCGGAACCAGCAGCGGAATAATGATCCGGAAGTACAGCTGGCCCTGGCCGCAGCCGTCAATCGTGGCACTCTCGTCCAGCTCCTTCGGGATGCCGCGGATGAACTGGATCATCAGCAGAATGAAGAACGAGTCATGCGCCAGCCATTTCGGCACGATCAGCGGCAAATAGGTGTTGACCCACTCCAGCTTGCTGAAAATAATATATTGCGGAATCAGCACGACATGGTAAGGCAGCATAATGGTCACCAGCATGCAGGCAAACAGCACACTTTTGAAGCGGAACTCCAGCCGGGCGAACGCGTAAGCCGCCAGCGAACAGGTCAGTATGTTGCCGAAGACCGACAGTACAGAGATCGTGGCAGAATTGAGGAAGAAGCGGCTAAACGAGATGCCCTGCAGCCCCTTCCATCCGTTCACGTAGTTCTCCAGCGTAAATCTCCCCGGCCACAGCCCCGGTTCCGAGAAGATCAGCGCATTCGGCTTGAAGGAGCTGGACAGCAGCCACAGCACCGGATACAGCATCAGCAGCCCGAACAGAATAATGACGCCATGCTTGCCGAGCCTAAAGATCATTTTGTCGTCTGTCATGAATTATCGCCCGTCCTTTCCGTCGCCGTAGAACACCCAGAATTTGGAGGTCACGAACACTATGGAGGTGAACAGGCCGATGATGATCAGCATGATCCAGGCCAGAGCAGCGGCATACCCCATATCGAAGAAGGAGAAGCCTTTGAGATACAGATACAGCGTGTAGAACAGGGTGGAATTCACCGGACCGCCGCGCCCGTCCCCAATGACATATCCCGGAGTGAACACCTGAAAGGAATTGATAATCCCCATGACCAGGTTAAAAAAGATCACCGGGGAGAGCATCGGCAGCGTAATCCGGCCGAACTGGCGCAGCTTCCCGGCTCCGTCCACCTGCGCAGCTTCGTACAGGTCCGCAGGAATCTGCTTAATGCCGGCCAGGAAGATGACCATCGCGGAGCCGAACTGCCAGACGGACAACGTGACGATGGTCGAGAGAATATAGCTGGGATGGGCAATCCAGGACGGGCCTTCGATCCCGAACCAGGCCAGGAAGTGATTAATCAGCCCTTCCCCGTCGAAAATCTGCCGCCAGACGATGGCGATTGCCACACTTCCTCCCAGCAGGGACGGAATGTAATACACCGTTCTGTAGATGCCCAGCGCCCGGATGCCTTTGTTCAGGACGATGGCGACCAGGAGGGCAAAGGCCATTTTGAGCGGAACCGAGAATAGCACGTACTTGAACGTCACGGTAAGAGACTTGTAGAAGTATTCGTCTGCCGTGAAGATGTGCCTGTAATTGTTCAGTCCCAGCCACTGCGGGGCATTGAGCAGGTCGTACTTGGTCAGGGACAGATACAAGGAGCCCAGCATAGGTCCGAGTGTCAGTCCGAAAAAGCCGATCAGCCAGGGAAGCAGGAACAGGTAAGCGGTACCGCTCCTTCTCCACATCGCCGGTTTGTGTGCTGTCTTCATATGCGCCTTCTCCTTCTTCGTGGATATAGGCTCATTATAGAAAGCAACGCAGCTTGGTTGAATGCTATTTCTTCGGCTGTTGACTACTGAATTTTTCAGGTGGATGCTGGCGGAAGTCCGACGGGGAGGTTCCATACATTTTTTTGAACCTGGAGCTGAAGTAACTGGCATTCGAGAATCCGGTCAGCTCGGCGATATCCCACAGGTTAAGCGTTGTCGTCAACAGCAGATGCGTGGCCTGGGCCATGCGGATGTCGGTCAGGTAGACCATGAAGCTCCGGCCCACCTTGGCCTTGAACAGCTCCGAGAAGTAGGAGGAATTGTAATTGAACCGTCTGGCAAGCTGGGTCAGGTTAAGATCATACATGTAGTTGCTGTCGATATATTGCGTCGCTGTGCGGATGACCGAATCCTCGGCATCGCCGGCCTCCTGCATCGTGCGGTACACGGAGGCCGCCCGCTCCAGCAGGAATTGCCCGGCCTTGTCCACCGAATCCAGCTTGTGGACCGTCTCGGGATATAGCCATAGCTCCTGGGCCTGGATGTCTCCGTCTGCGGCCTCTGCACCCGCCCCGTCCACAAGCAGGCAGAGCTGGAAGATCAGCTTCACCAGGCAGGAGCGGGACTGGGAGAACGCCTGCTGCAGCTCATGGCGGATGCTCTGCCCGAAGGCGTCCCACTCCCCCTGAATCAGAAGCCTGCGCAGGGTCCGTGTCAATTCCTCCGTAAGCGCCAGTCCCGGCTCGCTTCTTCCTTCGGCCGGCGGCTGGGCCGCATTCTCCGAGAGGTTCCAGGCCAGCAGAGATTCCAGGCAGCCTTCCTTCCAGCGGAGGAATCCAAGCTTGCCGCCGCTGTAGCCGATCACCGGCTTGAAGCCCAGATGGACGGCGACGCATTCCGCCAGCTCTGTACAGAAGCGGTCTATATCAGTGAGCGCATCCTGGAGGATGAAGTGGACCAGCCCCGGATAGCTCGGGTCCCGCAGCACCTGGCATCGCTCCCCGGAGCTGCCCGCGAATTCCCTGGTCAGCAGCTCGAACGGCAGCCGCAGCTTGCCCGGCGTACGCTCCGGCAGCGCTGAACCTTTGCCGTGCCCAGGCTCCGGCACCGCCGCCTCCCCCGCACGCTCACGGAGTCCGGCCGTTACGAACCGCACCTCCGTCAGGTCCCATCCATCCAGCTCGAACAGCGCAGCGCGCTCCTTCAGCGCATGGACCGGCTCCACTTCCTCTTTGACAAGCTGCACCAGGAAATGCTCCTTCATCTCCTTGTAGTACTGGGACAGCCGCCACTCATTCACCGCCTGCCGGTCACGGTCATTGCGCTCCTGATCCAGCTCGTCCTTCAGCTTCTGAAGCACGGTCGTCAGCTCATCGGCGGCCACCGGTTTGAGCAGATAATCACGCGCCTGATTGCGGATCGCTGCCTTGGCATAATGGAAATCTTCATAGCCTGTAATGACTACCAGCTTCAGCTCCGGGTAGAGCCTGCGGCAATCGTCCAGGAACGATACGCCGTTCATCACCGGCATGTTCATATCCGTAATGACAATGTCGACCGCTTGGCTTGCCAGCCGTTCCATTGCCTCCATGCCGTTGCCCGCCTCTCCGGTTACACTGAGGCCCAGCGCTGCAAAGTCAGCCTTGAGCCGCAGGCCCTGGCGGATCTCCGGCTCATCATCCACGATCAATACGCGGTACATGGTCATTCCTCCTCTGAAGGGGCAGGCCCAGCGTAATGCAGGTGCCCGCCTCCTTGCTTGATTCTATGCTTAGGGTGAAGAGCCCTCCGTAATACAGCCGGCATCTGGCCAGTACATTGCGCAGTCCAATCTGATGGGTCATGCTCTGCAATAACTGCTCCGGCTGCTGGCGCATCGCCTGATCCTTCAGCTCGCGCAGCAGCTCCGGGTCCATTCCGATTCCGTTGTCAGCGACGGAGAGAACCAGCCGGTCCTTGTCCGCTCTGACGGTAATCCGTACCTTGGCCTTAGCCTGGTGAATGAAGCTGTACTTCACTGCATTCTCAATCAGCGGCTGCAGCAGGAACTTGACGATCTCCAGATCGTAAGGCGCCTCCTCCTCGTCCAGCCGCAGATCCAGACCCGCACCGAAGCGGACCTCCAGGATGGACATGTAATAGCGCACGACCTTCAGCTCCTCGCGCAGCGGGATCAGATCCTCGCTGATCCGCAGCGAGAACCTGAGCATTTTACCCAGCGATTCTATGACCGTGACCGTCTCCTTCGTCCGCTGCTGGATCGCCAGGCTGCTCATCAGCTCCAGCGTATTGAACAGGAAATGCGGATTGATCTGCATCAAGAGCGCCTTGTATTCAGCCTGCTGGCGCAGGAGCTTCTGTTCAAACTCGGTGCGGATCAGATGCGATAGCTGCTTAACCATATTGCGGAAGGTGACGGTGGCATAGTCCACCTCGCTCTGGATTCTGCGCTCCGGCAGGGTCAGCCGCTCGGCTTGGGCGAAGTCGCCCTTCTGCACATGGCGCATGGCCGAGACCAGCCGCGAGAGCGGCCTCGTAATGCCCGATGAGATCCAGTAGGCCAGTACAAAGGCGGCCGCCAGCATCAGTGAAGCAAACACTATAATGCTGTTACGGAGCTTGAACAGATTGGCGTACAGGTCCTGCTCCGAGACGAAGCCGACCAGCAGCCAGTTGGTGATGGCCAGCTTTTTGTAGACCAGAATGTGAGATGCTCCCTGCTTATCCTTCAGATATACTACCCCCTGCGCGTCCCGTGCTGCCCGCACGCGCTCCACCTCCTTCGCCGCTTCCGGATGCGTGCTGTACTCCTGCTGGGAGAGAATGGGACTGCCCTGCTCGTTCAGCAGGAAAATGGTACCGCTTTCACCAAGATGTATACGGTTCAGCGGCTCCAGCAGGAAGTCCGCCTTGATGTTGACCTTCATCACATTCCTCGCCAGCGACGGCTCGAAGATCCCGATGGGCAGCAGCAGGCTCACCACCTCGTACGGTCTCGCCCCCTTGATCTCCGCCTCATCGGTATGGGCCGGAACCCAGTGATTGCTGTGTTCGATGAAGTTGCGGTACCAGTCCTCCTGCCTGAACGAGCTATCTGCCACCACCTGATTCTCGGCCCCGACCCGCAGCCCCTCCTTGCGGTAGATGCTGACCGAGGAGACGATTGAATAATTATTCGTCGTCTGGGTCAGGAACTTGCTCATGTTGATGCTGGCCAGCATCCTCTGCCCTTCGGTGGAAGCCGGATGGGTAAGTATCGCATCCCACTTCTGGGTGATATCGCTGTTATAGACCAGAGAGGACAAGTCATAGCTCTGCTGGAGCGCCATATGAATAAAGGACCCGTATTCGTCCATCTTCTCCAGTGCCGACGTTTCGATATAAGAGCGGATAATCGAGCGCGCCTGATTGAACAGCAGCAGCGACATCGTGCCGAAGGACAAGACTAGCAGCACAACGAAGAATGCGATCAGGCGGTTTTTCAACGAGTAAAAGATAGCAAGCCCTCCTTCTCCCCGCAGATCTGTGAAGCCGGTGTTTGTCTCATCATTTGTCTTATCATGAGCGGTGTCCTTTCTCCTGTCTCTATTTGACTGATGCCTCTAGTTGTAACGCAGATCGCAGAATCCGGCAAGTGAAACCGCTCTTATCGCATGGCAAAAATGTTGCGGCGGACGATTGACCGCTGGGCAGATTTATTCTACAATGAGTTCATAAACGCGCGTTTACATTAGAGGGGGTACATTATGCGAAGCGAAGATATTGCCAAGCTAGCCGGGGTTTCGCGAAGCACCGTATCCCGTGTGATCAACAACTATTCCAATGTCCCTGAAGAGACCCGGGCTAAGGTGCTGAAGGTAATTGAACAGCATCAGTACGAGCCGAACAGCTTCGCCCGGGCGCTGGCCGGCAAGAAGACCGACACGATCGGGCTGTTTGCCATCAGCATGAACGAGAAGGAGAATGCGACACGGATCTATCAGAATAATTACTTTGCCCCGTTCGTCGATGCTGTGGTAGATACGTCGAATGCCCGCGGCTGTTATGTTCTGATTCACACCGTCTATTCTCCCGACGACTTCCTGAAGGTCAAGCAGGCCTTCCTGCAGAAACGGATTGACGGCGGAATCATTGTCGGCACCCAGAAGGATATTGAGATTGTACGGGAAATGGTCGGTCTCAGCGCTCCGCTGGTGCTGATCGATTATGACATTTCCGAGATTATGTCAGAGCATCTGGACCGCAATCATCTCGCTATTGTGAATTCCAAGGATTATGAAGGTACTGTAGAAGCGATTGAGTACTTAATCGGTCTCGGCCATCAGGAGATCGGCATGATCTGCGGACGGATGAATACTTATTCCGGGCGGGAGCGCTACATGGCATACGAGAATACGCTGAAGCGCCATGGACTTGCCCTGCAGAAGGACTTCGTCCTTCAGGGTGATTTTCTCAAGGAGACCGCCTATCAGGAAGTGAAGAAGCTGCTGGATTCCGGCGGCCCGCTGCCGACCGCCTTCTTCTCTTCCAATGACGATATGGCTATCTCGGCGATGGAAGCGTTCTCGGAGCATGGCATTTCCGTGCCGGAGGATATCTCCATTGCGGGGTTCGACGATGTGCAGCTTGCTGCGCGGATTCATCCCAAGCTGACCTCCGTCCGTCTGCCGATTTATGAAATGTCCAAAGCCGCTGTCGAGAAGGTCATTGAGCTGTGCGATTCACAGCAGCCGACCTTCAGCACCATCAGCTTCCCGGCGCGCCTGATCACCAGAGATTCCTGTCAGCCGCCGAAGAAGTAGAGCTTTACTCCGATTTAGACTGATACAGACCGATTCAGAAAAATCCCTTGCCCCGAGGGACTTTTTTCTCCGCTCTGTAAACGCGCGTTCACAATCGAAAGGAGACTTGTCTCTCATGAAATTCGGAACTTTTGACGACACCCGTAAAGAGTATGTAATCAACACCCCCAAAACCCCTTATCCCTGGATTAACTACCTCGGCAACGAGCAGTTCTTCGGCCTCATCTCTAATACTGCCGGGGGCTATACCTTCTACCGCGATGCGCGGATGAGAAGACTTACCCGTTACCGGTATAACAATATTCCGCTGGATACCGGCGGCCGCTACTACTACCTGTACGATGGCGGGGACTTCTGGACGCCGGGCTGGATGCCGGTGAAGCGGGACCTCGACTTCTACGAATGCCGCCACGGCCTTGGCTACACTTCTATTACAGGCGAGCGTAACGGCATTTCCGTGAATCAGCTTGCTTTTGTACCGATGGGCCACAATGCGGAAGTTCACCGTCTGGTTGTTAAGAACACAGGCGATGTGAAGAAGACCGTGAAGCTGTTCTCTTTTGCCGAGTTCTGCCTGTGGAATGCCAACGATGATATGACCAACTTCCAGCGTAACCTCAGCACCGGCGAAGTGGAAGTGAAGGATTCCGTCATTTATCACAAAACAGAATACCGCGAGCGCAGAAACCACTACGCCTTCTATTCTGTAAATAAGGAAATTGCCGGCTTCGATACGGACCGCGAATCGTTCGTGGGCATGTACAATGGCCTGGATGCTCCGCAGGCGGTTGCTGCCGGTGAGGCTGCTAACTCTGTCGCCAGCGGCTGGTCGCCGATCGGCTCCCACGCACTTGACATCACGCTGGAGCCGGGCGAAGCCCAAAGCTTCATCTTCGTGCTCGGCTACATCGAGAACCCTGAGGATGAGAAATGGGAAGCTCTGAACGTTATTAACAAAAAGCCGGCCCAGGCTGTCATCGATCAGTTCGCTACTGATGCCCAGGTGGATGCCGCCCTTGCCGTTCTGGCTGCGCACTGGGATAACCTGCTGTCCAAATACCAGATCAAGAGCGGGGACGACAAGCTGAACCGGATGGTGAACATCTGGAATCCGTACCAGTGTATGGTGACCTTCAACATGTCCCGTTCCGCATCGTACTTCGAATCCGGGATTGGCCGGGGTATGGGCTTCCGCGACTCCAACCAGGACTTGCTCGGCTTCGTCCACCAGATTCCTGAGCGTGCCAGAGAACGGATTCTTGATATCGCCGCTACCCAGTTCCCTGACGGCAGTGCGTATCACCAGTACCAGCCGCTAACCAAGAAGGGCAACAATGAAGTCGGCTCCGGCTTCAACGACGATCCGCTATGGCTGATCTCGGGTACAGCAGCCTATATTAAGGAGACCGGCGATTATTCGATCCTTGATGAGCAGGTTCCTTTTGACAGCAATCCGGATCACACAGCAACCCTGTTCGAGCATCTGAAGCTGAGCTTCGAGCATGTCACGAACAACCTCGGGCCTCACGGCCTGCCGCTGATCGGACGCGCGGACTGGAATGACTGTCTGAACCTGAACTGCTTCTCCACCGAGCCGGGCGAATCGTTCCAGACCACGGAGAATATCGCTGGCGGCGTAGCGGAATCTGTATTCATCGCAGGTCTGTTCGTCTTCGTTGGACCGGACTATGCCGAGATCTGCCGGATGCGCGGATTGGATGATGTAGCCGCTGATGCTGTTGCCAAGATCGAGAACATGAGTGCCATCACGTTGTCCCACGGCTTCGACGGCGACTGGTTCCTGCGCGCTTATGACCATTATGGCGACAAGATCGGCAGCAAGGAGAACGAAGAAGGCCAGATCTTCATTGAGCCGCAAGGCATGTGCGTAATGGCTGGAATCGGTGTAGAGAACGGTGAAGCAGCCCGCGCCCTGACTTCCGTGCAGGAACGTCTGGATACGGACTATGGTATCGTTTTGCAGCAGCCTCCGTATTCCAAGTACTATCTGAACCTGGGTGAAATCTCCACGTATCCTCCGGGCTACAAAGAGAATGCCGGGATCTTCTGCCATAACAACCCGTGGATTATGATTGCGGAGACGGTCCTTGGACATGGCGACAGAGCTTTTGACATTTACCGAAAAATCGCTCCGGCCTACCTGGAGGACATCAGCGAAGTTCACCGGATGGAGCCTTACGTGTACTCCCAGATGATCGCCGGTAAAGATGCCGTACGTCACGGGGAAGCGAAAAACTCCTGGCTGACAGGTACAGCGGCATGGAACTATGTAGCGATCACGCAGTCTATCCTGGGAATTCAGGCGGACTTCGCCGGGCTCAAGGTTGACCCTTGTATCCCAGCAGAATGGGACGGCTTCGAGATCACCCGCGTCTTCCGTGGCGACACTTATGTGATCTCGATCCAGAACCCGAACCATGTCTCCAAAGGTGTAGCCAGCCTGACCCTCGACGGCGCTGCCGTGGAAGGCAATATTATCGCTCCTGTGGGCGACGGTGCAGTACACCAGGTTGTCGTCACTCTCGGCTAATAACCTGGCACTCCTATAAAAGCATAACAACCCGGTTGTCCGCTTAGGCGGTACAACCGGGTTGTTCGTTCATGGACAGGCGGCCGCCGGGATTACTCCGGTATCCACACCTTCATCTCTCCGCTGCCGCGGTTGCCCCACAGATAATACGGAATTGCCGTTACTTCCACCGGCTGTACAGCCGTCCTGGTGCTGCCGTAGAGTCCGCCGCTCCAGCTCTGCTCCTCCACCCTGTAGCCCGCCGCCCGGATTACTACCGCTCCGCCAAGCAGCTCTTCATCGTAAGCTTCCGTGAACCTGCCCTCCTTGCTTAGAGATATTGAGCTTAGCGGCTCGCCGTTATCCGCAGATTCCAGACAATAGACCAGCGGCCCGCGCTGGATCACCGTCTTCCCGGCATTCTCCCGCAGATTCGGATGAGCATATATGCGGTGCGCTTCCATCGGAAGAATCAGCTCGACAGTGTCACCGGCCTGCCACTCCCTGCGGATCACCGCGTAGCCCCGCTCCACAGCTTCAGCAACAGGAACCGGCTCCCCATTCACCCGGATCTTCCCCGCAGCACTCCACGATGGAATACGCAGAGCGATAGCGAACTCTCCGGCCTCCGCCGGATCAACCTTCAGCGTGACCGTGCCCTCCCATGGAAGCTTACTGGACTGAGTGACCTTCACCTCTGTTCCTCCCAGAGTGGTCTTAAGCTCACTTCCGATATACAGGTTCGTATAAAGTGTACCGCTGTGTACAGTGTAAATATACTGGTTCAATGAGGCCAGCAGACGCGCCACATTCGGCGGGCAGCAGGCACAGCCGAACCAGCCCTGGCGCTGCGCCTTCACATGCTGTTTGCCGGGATTGCAGGTGCAGGCCTGTGGCCAGACCTCCAGCGGATTGACGTAGAAATAATGCTTGCCGTCCTGCGCCATCGAGCCGAGCACATTATTATAGAGCGCCCGTTCCATCACATCGGCATAGCGGGCTTCGGGAGCCAATTCCAGCATGCGTCTGGCAAAAAAGATCAGCCCGATCGAAGCGCAGGTCTCCGCATAGACCGTATCGTTAGGCAGATCATAATCAAAGGTGAACGCTTCGCCGTGATGCGTGGACCCAATTCCGCCGGTGATATACATCTGCCTCTCCGTCATATTGTTCCACAGGCGAACGCAGGCTTCGCGCAGTGCTTCATCTCCGGTCAGCCGGGCCAGATCGGCCATGGCCGTATACATATAGACGGCGCGGACGGAGTGTCCTACGGCCACCGTCTGCTCACGGACCGGAATATGGGCTTGATTATAGGCTGTGTCCAGGTGATCTGTCCGGCCCGACCAATGCGAGACCCGGTCCCTATTCTCCCACTCCTGGCGCAGGAAGTTCGGCTCCTGCCCGCGCTGGTCAATGAAGAACAGGCTGAGCTTCAGATACTTCTCTTCCCCTGTCAGCCGGTGCAGCTTCACCAGCGCCAGTTCAATCTCCTGATGACCGTCATAGCCCTTCAGCTTCCCTTCCTCCGGTCCGAACACGGAGTCGATATGGTCGGCCATCCGGCGCATAACATTCAGCAGCTTGTCCTTGCCGGTCGCTTCATAATAAGCCACCGCCGCTTCGATGAAATGACCGGCGCAATACAGCTCGTGGCAGTCCTGAAGATTCGTCCAGCGCTTCCCCGGCTCCTTGACGGTGAAATAAGTATTCAGGTATCCGTCAGCCTGCTGCGCTTCACCCACCAGATCGATCACTTCGTCCGCCTGGCGCTCCAGTTCCGGGTCACGCCGGATGCGGAGTGAATACCCCACCGCCTCCAGCCACTTGGCAACATCGCTGTCCTGGAAGACCATGCCCCCGAACTTGCCCTCTCTTCTTCCGGCAGCGATTTCAAAATTGGCAATAGCATGGCTCGGTTCAGCCCCTGCCACCCGGTCATGCAGCGCCTCATATTGATAAGGAATAACCGTATCCTGCACCAGCCGGATGTACCGTTCCCAGAACTCATCCTGAACGGATGCTCTCTGGACTGACAGCTCTGGATAACCCGGTTGATCCGGTTGCTCTGGTTGAACGGTTGTACCGATCTTTGTACCTGCAAATTCGCTCATTATTGTATCTCCTCCTCAGTATATCTTCCTCGCTAATTGCCATTATAGACGGTACAATGGAACAAAAACAGAATCATAAGCAACTCTGTTTTTGTACTATTTCACACAACTTCTATCTAACATTTAGCGAAGCTGGACCAGAAAATAAGCCTATGTTAAGGAGACGCTAATGACATTTAATCCTTCCTATATTCATCTCGCTGCGCCGCCCTTCCCTTACTTCCTAGAGTGTGGCCGAACCGTATATTTCCCCGGAGACCAGCATCCGAACCGCAGCTGTATGGGCAAATTCGATCTGATTATCGTGGAGCAGGGATGCCTGTACCTTGGAGAGGAGCATACAGAATGGGCGGTAGGCGCCGGGCATACCCTGCTGCTGCTGCCTGACCGCTACCATTATTCTGTCCGGCCGTGTGAGGCTGAGACGATCTTTACCTGGGTTCATTTTCACACGGTAGGAGAGTGGACGGAATCTGCGGGGGAGCCGGTGTATGCAGACCGGGAGGAACATTTCCGGCAGTTCCTTACCCATCCCTATACCATCCGTATTCCCCAGTTCGGACCGCTCCCCGCCCCCTTCGCCCGAAGCGGACAGGCCGGACAGCTGCTGCAGCTGAACCAGGGCAGGCGCTCAAGTGCTGTATGGCAGCAGCAGCGCATCTTCGAGGAGATGCTGCGGACGATGGATCTGGCCCGGCAGGATACGGCCGGAAGCCAGGCGGATGAGATTGCCGAGCTGACGGAGGCCTATCTGCGGAATCATTATGCGGAAGAGGTCACGAACACCTCTCTGGCAGACGCCCTGCATTTTCACTACAACTACCTGGCCCGCTGCATGAAGCGCGTCTACGGGCTTACGCCCATGGAGTACCTGACCGATTACCGGCTGGAGCAGGCCAAGCTGCTGCTGCTTAAGACAGAGATCCCGATCGCGGCAATCGCAGAGCGCACCGGCTTCGAGAGTGCGGCTTACTTCTCCCGGCGTTTCAGCCGCAAGGTCGGAATCTCTCCGCTGCGCTTCCGCAAGCGATATTCCCGCTGAGCATGAATGCACTAGAGCGGAAACCGGGACAAGGTTCATGGTCAATTGATTCGGACAGCGCAGATTTTTTAGCTATTTTTTTCCAGATGGGCGCATAAAGATTAAGACATGCCTCAATTCCGGAGATGTTGACTATGCGATCCTTCCCAAGCTATGTTATTATTCTGCTGGCCAGCCTGCTGATTGCAACTGGAACGAACTTCTTCCTGGTCCCCTATAAAATCCTCGATGGAGGAATTATCGGCATTGCCCTCATTATTAATTATATCTCCGGTGCCAAAATCGGACTCTGCATTATGCTATGCAGTCTGCCTATCTTCCTGCTGGCCTGGTTCCGGCAACGGGAGATCTTCTACAACAGCATTCTCGGTCTGCTGGCTTCCTCCCTGCTGATCGAGCTGCTCTTTCCGCTCCAGTATTACTTCCTGTACTACATTGAGCTGGGCTCCATCTCAAGCGCCATTATCGGCGGCTTCCTGATGGGCACCGGACTCGGGCTGATGCTGCGGTTCAAAGCCAGTACAGGCGGGACCGACCTCCTCGCCAGATTCATCCAACGCTACCTTCCGCTGAATGTCGGCCTGATCATCTTCCTGACGGACTTCCTGATCATCGGAGCTGGCGGTATTCTCATCTCCAAGGAGACCTTTTTCCATTCGATTCTGACGATTGTTTCAGGAGGTGTGGCTACGGGATTATGCACACTGGAAGAGTAAAAACCCGGAATTTGCCGGATGCTATGGAATAAAGGTTGAAATTTTCAGACTTTCAGGCGACAATCGAATAGATAACATTCCCGGGGAGGATTAGCGAAGTTGGATAGTACAAGCACGAATAGCAACACTTCCATACACGACATTGTCGATCTGTGCCTGCTGGCAGGCAAGATCATGCTGCAGAGCGGTGCAGAGACCTACCGTGTGGAGGATACCATGAGCCGGATGGCGGCGGCACTCGGCTTCCCCGGTGCGCATAGCTATGTCACGCCGACGGTCATTATGTTCACCACCAGCCGGACCGAGCCGGTAAAGCTGTTCCGGATCGCTGAACGGACGACAGACCTGCAAAAGGTATCTGAGGTCAATGACATCTCCCGGCGGCTGACCGAACGCCAGCTGACAGCCGCCGAAGCGCGTGAGCGTCTCGGCGTGGTCGATGACGCCGCGCATGCTTACCCGGTATGGGTACAGATCGCAGCGGCAGCCTTGACCGGAGCCTGCTTCACGGTCATGTTCAAGGGCAGCCTGCAGGATGCTCTGCCGTCGCTGCTGATCTCCGGTACAGGCTTCGCAGCGGCCACTTATCTTCATCGTCTGGTGCAGTTTCGCTTCTTCGCGGAATTCATTGCTTCCTTCATTATCGGCCTGCTGGCCTTCTTCTCCGTCAAGCTCGGCGTGGGACGGGAGATGGACAAGATTATCATCGGCTGTGTAATGCCGCTCGTACCGGGGCTGCTCATCACCAATGCGGTCCGTGACCTGATGGCCGGGCATCTGGTATCCGGCATCTCCAAAGGGGCCGACGCCTTTCTGACTGCGTTCGCCATCGGGACCGGCATCGGGCTGGTCCTGTCCATTTTTTAACACCCACTTGAAAGAGGTCTTCCTGCCATGATTTTGCAATTGATCACCAGTTTCATCGCTGCCTCAACCTTCTGCATTCTATTCAATGCACCGGTGCGCGCGCTGCTGCAATGCGGCTTCGCCGGAATGATCGGCTGGATGCTGTACCTGCTGCTGGATTACAGTTCCGATACTGTCGTCGCAACCTTTGGTGCTACCGTTGTGGTCGGACTGATCAGCCAGTTTTTTGCGCGATCCTTCAAGATGCCGGTCATTATCTTCAGTGTCGGCGGCATCATCCCGCTTGTACCGGGCGGTCTTGCGTATGATGCCATGCGGAGGTTCGTGGAGAATGATAATAACCTCGGCATCCAGTATGGGGTTCAGGCGCTACTGCTGTCCGGAGCCATTGCGGCCGGTCTGGTGCTAAGCGAGGTGCTCGGGCAGATGGTTTTGCGTATCAAGAAATTGCCCAAACAACCGTAACGCTCCATTCCACAGACAAGCCCGCTTGCAGCAAGGACCCCGGGTCCCTGCGCAAGCGGGCTTTGTCTATTGTATCAGGTAAAATATATTGCAACACCGGCGCCCTAACAGTCTAATCCTCCCAGATTGAGGTTTCGAGCTGGTCGACGAACCGCCGCAGCCTGCCGGCAATCTTAAGATTAATTGCCCCGTTCTGATACATCTCCTGCACGGTATTCCGCTGCTCCTGAATCGCCTGCAGCTTCAGCTCCAGCTTGTCATCATCCAGTACGCCGTCATTGCTCCAGCCTTCCCCCTGCTCCAGCCTGGATTCCAGCCGTTCGTACTTGTCGATGACCTTCTGTGAGGCGAGCCGGTTCTCATCACTCATTCCTGCACTAACGGCGGATACTGCCGCCTGGCACATCGCAATCTTCGCCGTCCGCGCACTTTCGGCATTCTGCAGGGCGAGCTGTCCCTCTGCCCCGCTGAGCTTACCTGAGAACAGTCCAGAGAACAGCCGCTGAATTTCCGTTAAAGAGAATTTAATCTGCGTATTCAGCCGTTTGCACAGCAGAGACTCCGTATGGTCCAGCAGCTCCTCCATCTTCAGGGCAACAGGCTCCGGCAGCGCCCCGTTCTCCATGATCCGCCGCAGCTCCGAGCGTTCGGCCTCAAGCGCACTCTTGCGTGCCTCGATTCCCAGACGGAGGAACTGCTCATGGGCCGGGTCATGATCCGGTCTTGCAGCACACAGTCTGTCAACCTTATCTGTGAATTCCAGCAGCACAGGCTGTGTTGAGCGCTCCGGGCTCTCAGAGACCAGGCTGCGCAGCATCGACATCCCGGCATCAATGACCACATTTCTGGCCGCCAGCTCCGTATTCCCGTGCACAGCTCCGGCGCTCTGAACTACGGTCTCTTCACTGTCCGCAAGCAGCGGAAGGAAGATGCTGGCGATGACCAGCGACATCAGAATCACTCCTGCCGCCAGCGCAATAATGAGATCCCGCTCCGGAAAAGGTGTCACCCCGTCCCCAAGCACCAGCGGAATGGAGAAGGCACCCGCAAGGGTAACCGCTCCCCTCACCCCTGAGATCGAGGTAATAATCTGTGACTTCAGCGGAGCCTTCTCTGCCTTCAGCCGCTTGCTCTCCCATAAGGAGTAACCATAGACCCACAGAAACCGCAGCACAATCAGCAGCGCCGTGATCGCCAGAACATAGCCGGCAACCATG
This sequence comes from Paenibacillus sp. FSL H8-0122, assembly GCF_038005345.1. Lineage (NCBI taxonomy): Bacteria > Bacillati > Bacillota > Bacilli > Caryophanales > Paenibacillaceae > Paenibacillus > Paenibacillus sp. FSL H8-0122. The sequence goes on from NZ_JBBOTB010000001.1 coordinate 3,535,043, forward strand.
AAGTTATTCAGCGTCTGATCCCGGTAAATCACCTCGACCACATCCGGAACGGACACGCCGAGAATCAGGAAGACCAGGCCGTTCAGCACCAGCAGCAGTACTGACCAGGTACTGGCAGATACCAATTGAAGCTTATATTGCGGAGAGACGGCCCGGTCCTTCTCAATGGCATACATGACTCCCCCTGCCACAACGGCCAGGATGCCTGAGACCCCGATCTCCTCGCTGATCAAATATATAATGAACGGGGTAAGGATCTGCAGCAGAACATGGATCGTCACATCCTCCATGCCGAATCTGCGGATGAACACGCTGAGCCGGATCAGCAGGAATGACAGCACTGCACCAAGCAGCAGACCTCCTGCAGCAATCAGCACAAAGCTAAGCGAGGCCTTAGGCAGAGAGAACACTCCGGTAACCATGGCTGCAATTGCAAATTTAAAGGCGACCAGGCCGGAGGCATCGTTCATCAGCGATTCTCCTTCGAGAATCCGGTGGATGCTTTTGGGAAGATGAACCCGTCCAGCCAGTGCGCTTACCGCTACCGCATCGGTAGGAGACAGAATAGCCGCCAGTGCGAAGGACGCTGCCAGCGGAATCGAGGGAATCATCCAGTTAATCGCATAGCCCGCCACAAATACCGTGACAAATACCAGTCCCAGTGCCAGCAGCAGAATCGGTGCCCTAAGGTTCCACAGCTCACCGCGCGGCGTCCGCCGCCCGTCATTGAAGAGCAGCGGAGCAATGAATAATACAAAAAACAGCTCAGGCTCGAAGTGCATATGTATTCCCGTCGGAATGAGTGCAGCAATGATTCCTAGTCCGATCTGAATCAGGGGAACCGGGACAAACGGAATGAAGCGGTTCAATATATTCGATACGGCGATTAATCCAAGCATCAACAGCACAGCCAGAAAAGTCTCCAAGTCCATCATCTCCCCGTCTGATAATCAATTATAATATGGCAGTGACCCGGCTAACGTCAACAAACGGAAGGCACAGCGGAAATTACAATCTCCGCCCGAACCTTCCGTTGCCTTATCATTCACGGCTTCCGCCGCTGGTCTAGCAGTAAATAGTAACGCGATGCTGTCCGCCCTGTTATTTTAGCGTTTCACTAGCAGCTGTATGCCTATATTCCACGGGTCCCTTAGAGTGATGATACCGCCCTCTTCTTCCACATGGTATCCGGCTCGCTTCACACGTTCAGCGATTTCATGCACATCCTGAATGTCCGGGAGCAGCAGTGTAAAATAATCGATGCCCGCCGCATTCGCCGGAGCCGCCGGAGCCCCCTTGCCAGCCCAGGTATTCAGTCCCATATGATGATGATAACCCCCAGCCGAAATGAACATGGCCGCATCGCCGTAATGGGCAGTCACCGCGAATCCAAGCGCATCCACGTAGAATTTCTTGGCCTCTGCCAGATCGCCCACATGGAAGTGAACATGACCCATTACAGTGCCGGCAGGCAGCCCGGTCCAGCTCAGGCCCTCCGATGCAGCCAGCAGACCGTCCACATCCACCGGATCGGTGGTCATGACCACGTTGCCTGTTGCTTCATACTTCCAGGTGTCACGGGGCCGGTCGCGGTACAGCTCAATTCCGTTATGATCAGGGTCCTCAATATACAGGGCTTCACTGACCAGATGATCCCCTTGGCCCACCGATATGCCGGAGTCGATCAGATTGCGCAGCACCAGTCCCAGAGAAGGCCGGTCCGGCAGCAGAATCGCAAAATGGTACAGTCCGGCCACCGAGTTCCGGCGCAGCACCTGAGCCTGCTCAATCTCCCGCAGAACCAGCAGCACCTGCTGGCCGTCCGCCGTCAGCTGCACCGTGCGCCCTTGCTGCCGCAGGATTTTCAGTCCGATCACATTCTGGTAAAAGCTGAGCGAGCGCTCCAAATGACTTACACGAATCTGTACAAGTCCAATTTCCAGTGCTTGCGGTAATATAGCTGTTGCTGTCATAGGAATCCCTCCTGAAATGAATATATTCCAAATTCACATAATAACGGTTAGTGTTGACTGTTCCTGTCATGTCCATGCAAAGGCAATTTCAATTTCCGTTACACATTAACTTACTTAAGTATAGTTGCACTCTATATGTTTGTCAATTACTTTTACAATACACATCATGTCAACAAAAAAGCCCAGCCGACAGGCCAGACTCCGAAGCAGTCAATCCATATATTTAGGTTCACCAAGCATCTCTATTGATACATCCTGGGCAGTAATTCTTAATTCGCTTGGCGGGGAATCCATCAGAACTCGAAGCTCGAACCCCTGCTCCACGGCATAAATCTCGTCATACAGCCAGTCCTTCTTCTCCAGCGGCTCCGGCAAGCGCAGCCCGCTCACACCGCTGAATGTCAGCTTAATCTCACACTGATAATGCATCGCCCCGCCGCAGTCCAGAATCATCTCCAGCACACCTGCTGCAGGCATGGCATAAGAGATTACTCTGGCATCATGCAGATTATTCTCTACTAATTGTACGGCATTGGCCGGGAGGTTATCCTTAATGGCTTCATACCCTTTGCGGTATTCTCTGAAATTAGCTTGCAGCCGTTCGTCATACTCCCTACTCCACTGTAACGCGCGTTCCTTGAACTCAGGCGCAGGATAGGTGGAATTTATGGTTCCGTCATGTATCGAAGCGTGGAAGTACCCGGGAAGATATTTCAGCAGATCTTTTTTCATATATTCCAGAAAATCCTTGGCCCGCTCCTCATAGCTGATCCCTTCCGCCACATGCCAGGCCACATCCTCCAGCCAGTCCTGCTCCGTCTCCGGGAAGACCATGAACCCCCGAACCTGCATTTCTTCATACCAGGGTATAGTGAAAAATTTCATCCTGAAGCTTCCTCCACTCTGCAATCTGTAGCGATCCTTAATTCCCGGCTAGCTTCTCCCCCAGATATACTCTGTGCTCCTGCGAAGCCGCCACAATCCAGACCGTCACTTGCTGCTTGCTGAACAGGAACTCGCTATCTACTTTGAGATACGGGAGCTTCGTCCCCCCGAAGGGTCCGTCATTACGTAACATTGCATTCTCCGCCTTCATAATATTCTTCACCTGATCTTCACTCAGGTGCAGGAACCGCGCAGTCTCTGCAAGTGTCATCAACGGATGGTCCTCAGCCTGGCTTTCCGTCTCCGCTCCGGCAGGTGTCGGCAGTTGCATCTCGTAGCCCGCTCTAATCCGATCGCCGATCACGAAGCTGCTGGCAATCAGGCACAGACCCAGAATCAGAGCAGCTCCCAGGATGGTATATTGATTCTTCATGGACAGCATCTCCTTATATGTATGTGTAAAGTTATTCCCAAGCACCTATTCTTCAAAAAAGCGGCCCCGCCGGGTAACCGGCAGGGCCAAAGTCTATTGTAAGGGGGTCATGTGTCTACTATACTGAGCGAAGCTTAAGGACAGATGAAAAACACATAAAGGTTTAATGAAAATGCCAGAATACACTCAGGAAAAAGAAAGACCCTGCCGAGGCACGGCGGGGTCTTCCACAAATGGTTCCACTGGGGGGTGGAGAACTTCACTATACTCCCCGAACCTTAAAAAAACATAAAACGGGGCTGAAGGTTTCCTTAAATTTACTTACATCAGATTCCTGTCTCAAGCCACAGGAATCTGATGTACGATCTGATCCAGGGTGACCTCCTGCAGCACATTCTCCATCGCCTTCTGAGCAAGAGAGAACACTGGAACAATAGCCCCTGCAATGTTCTTGCCTACGGGACACTCCGGGTTCGGATGCTCATGGACAGAGAACAGGGAGTCCTCTTCCACGGCATTCACCGCCTTATAAATCTGCAGCAGCGTAATATCAGCTGCACTGCGGGCAAGCTTCGCTCCGGCCACACCGGGACGAACCTCCACAAGTCCTGCCTTATTCAGCATACCCGTAAGGCGGCGAATCACTACGGGGTTCGTATTCACGCTGCCGGCAATCCACTCGGAGGTGCTTTTGCCGTCTTTATTGCTGTCAATTAAGGTTAGAATATGAATAGCAACCGCAAACCGCGTGCTAATGTTCATAACAATCACTCCTTCACACTAGCCGGAATGCTTCCGCCAGATGCAACTATAATAGTTACATTTAGAGCAATTGTCAATCCCGTGGGGAGTTTGCAGTCAACAGAACACTACTCACTGTCATACGCCTGCAATGCCACCGGCAGGGCTTGAATCACCACATTGCCCACTGCCGGAAGGGGCAGCAGCACTGCGCTGATGATCTCATCACGGGTTGCGCCGAGCGCTTTGGCATGCTTGACATGAAAGGGCAGCCCGCTCTCCAGCCGAACCGCCGCGAGTACGGAGATATAGGCAATCTCCTCGGTTTTGGCATCCAGGCTGCTTGCGGCATCCAGCTTCTTCACGATTTCGCCAAGGGCCCTTTGCTGCTCCGGCGCTTCCTTCATAAATGTCATAAAAGCATGACTGACTTGCGGTACATTGTCCACTTTAATTAACCCTCCGATTCTGGAAACAGATTCTTGCATTCCATATCATAACATCATCTTTAGTATGAGGGTTTCTTGCGTAATGCATACATTACAACTGTTAAATATTCCTATATATAAGATGCACTTAAGGTTCAAACTCTAAGCTGGGTCGTCGCTGCGGTGAACATTTGGACTTCCGGCCGCTGCGTCTTATCTAACTTCACGCACTAGTCAAAATAATCGGCTTGCCCTTGGTGACCACAATCGTATGCTCAAACTGGGCCACGCGGCTGTTGTCGGCCACGCTGAGTGTCCAGCCATCCGGCTGCTGCTCTACAAAATCAGCGCCTGTGGATAGAAACGGCTCGATAGTAATGACCTGTCCTTCTTTCAGCACCGTCGTTACACGCGGATTATAGAAGGGCAGAATCTCAAACGGCTTCTCATGCAACGCTTTGCCGATGCCGTGGCTGCACAGGTTACGCACGACTTTATAGCCGCGCTTCCGTGCTTCCGACTCCATAACCCGGCCGATCTCGTTCACCTTCATGCCCGCCCGGAGATGATTAATCACACTCATCATGGTCTCTTCCGTACTCCGGCAGAGGTGGACTAGCTTCTCATTATAAGGCGGCAGTTGAAACGATACCCCGGCATCGCCAAAATAACCGTTCAGCTCGGCGGAGACATCGATATTGATCAGATCTCCGGCCTGAATTACACGTTGTCCCGGAATTCCATGGGCTACCTCTTCATTCACACTTATACAGGTCGTTCCGGGGAAGTTGTAGGTTACCTTTGGAGCAGATTTGGCGCCAAAACGGCTCAGAATCTTCGCCCCCACTTCATCCAGCTCCGCAGTCGTCATTCCGGGAACTACACTTTTCTTCATCTCGGCGATGGTGTGGCCTACCACTGCACCCGCCGCTTTCAGTCCTTGCATATCCTGGAGCGTCTCGCTCGTCATCCCTGCTCACATTCCTCTCGTTATCAAAGCTTCACCTTGAGTATGTATCCTACAAGTATAACAGCCTTGCTACGCAGAGTGAAATGAACGTACCTCTTAGCTTATTGCACCTACAGCCTTCATCCAGGCTTCGGCGATTAAGGCATGTCCGGCAGGCGAAGGGTGCACGCCATCCCCCGCCCAGAAGGCAGGTTCAGCCTTAACGGATGCTGCTGCGAACAGGCCGTCCAGCGGCACCAGTACAGCGCCGTATTCACGGGCCAGCTCACGGACCACGTGGATTTTGGGGTCCAGATCCTGACGCCAGCCCTTGCGGTCTTCCGGCACCGGCAATACGAACGGCTCCACCAGCACCAGCTTGGCATCCAGATGCTCCCTGATCCGTTCAATCAGATCACGGTAGGACAACTCGAATTCAGCCGCAGTAGTCTCCTGCCCGGAATCATACCACCGCCAGGTATCATTTATGCCTATATAGATAGACACCCAGGTTGGCTTCAGCGCAAGACAATCCCTCTCCCAGCGCTCCTGCAGATCGACCGCCCGGTTGCCGCTGATTCCGCGGTTCAGGAACGTAAGATTCTTCTCCGCATACTGAAGGCCAAGACGGGCGCCCGCCATCAGCGCGTAACCTACACCAAGCGATGAAGCATCGGCGTAATTGCGTCCACAATCCGTGATACTATCCCCCTGGAACAGGATGATATCGTTCTTTTGAAATGGCATGCCTGAAATCCTCCTATGAAAACATCTGTAGTATGTAAACATGATCATTATAGCAAATCAGCTTTCCTGCGGACACGTTTTCATTGAAAATTATTCCTTCTATTTAATAGAAATCCCCCTTAGGTTGCCACATGGCAGCCTCAGGGGGATCTTAGGATAAATGATTAATAGGCCAGACTGAACAAGCCATGGATATGAGTCAGGTAACGGATGTTGCTGGCTTCCTTCATCAGCGTGGCCGGCAGACCCTTCAGCGGAGTGGAGTTACCGCCGACAATGGCTACCCCGTCTTTGCGTCCGAGGCTGGCGAGTGTGCCGGAATTGACCGGGCTGAAGGCCTCCTGCGGTTTATCATTAAGATATGCGAACAGATTGTAGCCAATCAGCTCACCCATCTGCCAGGCGATCTGTGCCGTTGGCGGATAAGGACGGCCATCCGGTGCAAAGACAACAGCGCTGTCTCCGGCTATAAATACATTAGGGTGTGAAGTGGACTGCAGGAACTCATTCACCGTGGCCCGGCCACGGTTGACTTCAAGACCGGATTCGCCAACCAGCGGATTGCCCTGTACCCCGCCGGTCCAGACGAAGGTGTTCGCCACAATCTGCTGCCCATCCTTCAGATCAATCATATTGTCGGATACCTTCGTAACCGGAAGACCCGTCAGGAACTGCACCCCGCGCTTCTCCAGGCTGGCCGTAGCGCGCTCAATCAGATGATCCGGCAGGACGGGGAGAATCTTCGGACCCGCTTCCACGAGCAGAAGCTTGATCTCAGCAGGATTCACTCCATATTGCTTCGTCAGTTTAGGCAGAATATCGGCAATTTCGCCTACCAGCTCTACGCCAGTCAGACCGCCGCCGCCAATCAGAATCGTAGCATCTGCTGCGTTGCGGGTTTTGGAATAGTCACGAATCCGGTCTTCAATATGACGGCGAATCCGCAGCGCATCTGCTGCTGATTTCAGCACCATGCTGTATTCTTCAAGTCCCGGAATACCAAAGTATGCGGTGGTGCTGCCCAGACCGACAACGAGAGCATCATAGGTCAGCATGACGCCGTCCGAGAGAATAACCTGCTTGTTCTCCGGGGAGAACGAATTGACCTTGGCGATTTTCAGATCAATATCTTTACCGGCGAACAGCTTCGCCAGCGGCATGGCAACCGCCTGTTCAGACGCACTGCCCGCTGCAAGCCGGTGCAATTCCGTAATAATCTGATGTGTCGGATACTGATTGACTACTGTTATTTTGGCTTCCGCTTTGCTCATATATTTACGAATGGTTAAGGCGCTAAGCAGGCCGCCGTAGCCTGCACCTAGAATCACTATATGTTTTGACATGATCATTCCTCCATCATTAAGTATTACGGGCTTATTTGCCCGATTGACGTTCACCGCTGACCTGCAGATAGGCATTCATGAACCGGAGAGCCTTCTGTACCTGCGGGTCCTTGATCATCTTCATCATGCCGAACAGGCTGACTGTTTCGCTGCTTGCTTCCGCGCGGTCTTTCGCTTCAATGACTGTAGCCGCCAGATTCTTGGCAGTGCCCATCACAGGACCCGCCATTTCCTTAATCGCACCGACTGTATCATTCTTAAGTACTTCATCTGTGGCAACCGACTGCACAAAATCTAGTGATTTGGACAATACACTAACCATTTGGGTGATCTGCGGCAGCTGCTCGACCAGTACCATCAGAGATTGCTGAACCTCCGGCTTCAAGAGCTCTTTCAGCACATCCTCTTTGGGAAGAGCTGCTTCTGGTATTTCTTGTTCAGGAAGATTTTGGGTAACGGTTTGTGACATATCGAAGTCTCCTTTTACAAATCGTATTCTTACTTAATGACATCCAGGTGAAACTATGTGACTATTATAACACTCTATTTGTTATTATTGTCACAATCTTTTTGCCTTTGCAACCTATTTTTGTGATTATTATCACTTCCTTATCGGTTTTGTCGAAGTCAGCCGTTTAATCAGGTTAAATTTACAAATTATTATGTTTTTAATCATTGACGTACACAGAGAGTCGTGATATCTTAAGCAAGTAACTAAATGTAAGTTTATTAATTAATATCAGCAATTGATTATTACTAAGCAGCATACATAGTAAATGGAGGTAATGACTTATGAGTACTTTTTCCGAATTGGTGCAGGCCCGCAGATCGGCTAATAATTTCGTGGAAGGTGTTACCATCCCGCAGAGTGAGCTCGAAGAGATGTTCTCCCTCGCCCGTCTGGCTCCCTCGGCTTATAATCTTCAGCACACCCATTACAAGGTGATCAGCGATGACAGCGTGAAGGAAGCCATCCGCAAGGACGCGTATGGCCAATACAAGATCCACACTGCTTCTGCTGTTATTGTGGTGCTGGGTGACAAGAATGCCTACCTGCAGGCTCCGGAAATCTATAGCGGGCTTAAGCTGCTGGGAGCGATGAGCGAGGATGCATACGAGCAAACCATTCAATCCATCAACGATGCTTATACCGGGAACGATTCATTCCAGCGGGATGAAGCCATCCGCAACGCTTCTCTGTCGGCGATGCAGTTCATGCTGATTGCCAAGGATAAGGGCTGGGATACCTGCCCGATGATCGGCTTCGATCCGGAGGCTGTGAAGGCTACTCTCGGTCTCGGCGACCATATGGTTCCGGTAATGCTGATTACGATCGGCAAGGACAACCAGCACAAGATCAGACCGCGCGGCTACCGCAAGCCGGTTAATGAATTTGTTGAATTCATCTAATATGGAGTAAGGATGTACGTGTTCACTTGGGTGGACGCTCCGCGAACGGACCGTTGTTCCAATCGCTGTGCTCTCCAGATTTTTTTCATTCCCTATACGGTGAAAATCCGGAGACCAAGGCGACCGCTGCCGCTTTTCCACAATCAGTCCGTTCTCTCCACTGTTTAAGCGGGAAGCATATAAATTTCAATATATAAAAAAGGGTCTTCCGGCTAATAAACCGGAAGACCCTTATTTATATCATCCTGCCGTATTCTTCATCCCATACTCACCGGGCATACTGCAAAATCGCCACAGCCGCACGCTCCTGCCGCTCCACATCCGTGCTGTGCAGGGCCGCCTTCAGAACAGCCAGCGCGTGCGCTACTGTAGCTTCATCCACCTGAACGGAACAGGACCCGGCGTTACTCCCGCCATCCCCTGCCTGATTCCCAAGCCACAGATCCATTCGGGCTGCGGGCAGCACTCCTGAATAGGCAGTTATTCTGCTGTCAGAGGCAAGCAGCTCTGCTACAACCGGATTAACCGCTGCGAGGGGCAGACTCTTCAGCCAGGTGACACCGCGCCGGTGGGCTGTACTATCCTCTGGGCCGCTGTGCCGGGTATCATAGAAGTAATCGCCAAGATCCCCGAGATATACCCACTCTTCATCGGCGATCAGCACGTAATCCCCATCCTGCATCGCATTGACGAAGATGTCTAAGGTATGTGTTGCCCCCTCCAGTTCCCTCCCGCGATAGCCGGCGGCAGCTAACTTGCTGCTGATCTCTTCTCTGCTATGCTTCTCCAGATCACCCGTACCGGGATAACCTGCACATATATAATTATCCTCCAAAAAGGACTTCAGCAGCCCGCTGCCGAGTTCCTCAAGCTTCACCCCATACAAGCTCATTTCCGTATCCTTTCCCTCCAGGCAAAGCTGCCGGAGTCTGCGCAGCATTGAAACCATCCTTTTCATTATACAGCAAAGGCAGTGGGATTTGAATTCGGCAGATTCTAAGGAAAACGCAGAATAATAGCGCTTACAATACCTTTTTCCAAGTTGGGAGTACAAATTAAAAAATTTCAGCTTTTTACTATTCCACGCACGGACGGTATAATTCAGGTATCAGCTCAAGGAAACAGACACTGCAGGAAGAACATAAGCCAGGGCAGAATCTCTGGCAGCTAATCTTAAGCAGCGCTCCTCCTTGTGACTGAGACTATATCTTTGATCCTGACATTCCCGCCTGAAGTGAGTCCCTGCACGAAACGGTATGAGCTTCTTAAAGCTCACAGGCTTCACAATCCCATCCTATCGTGGTAAGCGGATCAGTTGAGAGCAGTTTGAATGTGCAGGATAGGCAAATATACTGCCACCTCGGACCATTTCTACCCGGCTGAGTACAAAGGATAGGATAAGGAGTCTGAGACTAACATGGGTATAGTGGTAACAATATAAACCTCTATTGTTGATGTACTGATCAACGATAGAGGTTTATATGTGTCTGCACGGTCTTACCGCCGCTCTAGGTTAACGCAGGCCTTCCGCCACTTTTAGCAGCATCTCTCTGGTGACTTCAGGCGATCCGGTCCCTACCTCATGCATTATATTTCTCTCCTCGTTCTCCCGCACCTCAATCCAGCGGATGTAAGCATAATAGCCATTGCTGTTATACTCATAGGCCTGGTGATCCTCCACATACAGGGCTTCCTCAGAATTTACCTTCAGATGCTCAACCTTTGTATCCGTCCAAACATCAGATGTTAGCTGTGCCCACGGTGTAAGCGGGGAATAGGTAACGGAGATGAAATCATTCTCGCCCTTAGGACCTTGATATACCAGCTCAGGACTTACCGTCCCAGCCAGCTGGTTGGGTACATTGAAGCTCTTAATCCAGGCATAATGCTCACCGGGCTTCAGCCGTTTGGTTAGAACATTGGTGTATTTTTTAACCCAGGAGTCATCGGTAATGCCCACCGTACTGTCGGATCTTCCTTCGGCAAAATGATATCCTTCCGGCAATCTGCCCGGCACGCTCAGCTTACCAGCGACAGGCTCTATAGCCTTCCTCCAGCTCTCGATATCCTTGAATATCTGCGGACGGTTAATCATACGGAGCTCTTTCATTCCGTTTGTCCTGGCAATTAACAGCATAGCCGATTCATTTACGGCCAGCTGAGACTGAATGTCTGCAATCACCCGCCGGGTCTGGCTGGCAAAGGCTGCAGACTCATTAGCGTCCTGTTGAATGTTCACTTCCAGTCCGGTTGCACCATAAGTAACCTTCCACAACCGCTCCGCGCCATAGACCACACCTCCGAAGAGCATCAGTCCGCAGAGTACCAGGGCGATCCTCGCTGTCCCGCGTACACGTACCGGCCGACCGTTATTTCCCCTTTGCTGCGGCTGATGAAATTGCTCAAAGCCCGCCGCTAACCGCTGCTCCAGCGGCTCCGGCATCGTTGTATGTTGTTTATACCTGTTGAACTCCTGCTTCAGTTGACTCTCGACAGACATGTCCATTCCTCCTTCATCTCATCGTCCGCTGTAAATGCCGAATGCTGCCGCAGCTTACGCAGCGCTTTATGATGCCTGGACTTAGCTGTCCCCAGCGGTATGCCCAAGGCTGAGGCAATCTCATCATAGCTGCACTCCCCATAGTAACGCAGGACAATTACGCTGCGGAGCTTAGGCGGCAGTCCGCTGACCAGCTGCATCAGCTCTCCCTGCTGTTCCTGGACCAGAAGCTGCGCGTCCGCCCCCGGATACAGACTCTCAGATGCATGCTCCCGGCTGCGGTTCATGAGCCGCAGCCTGCGCCAGCTTTTGCGGTTCCAGTTGCTGCATTGCCTGACGATCATACCGTTCAGCCAGGCTCCGAAAGGCCGTTTGCCGTCATACTGCGGCAAGCAGCGGAATAGCTCGATGTAGATTTCATTGACTACATCAGCCACATCAGCCTGCCGGTTCACCAGCAGACTGACGGTTCCGTACACCTGCTGCCTAATGGTGTTATGTAGTAAGGTGAAGGCCTCTTTATCTCCTTGTTCCAGCCTTTGCAGACATTCCCCAAGCTCTTCTTCTGTCATCTTCCTCTCCCCTCTCTATCTTGCTTACACTCTATATTGGTCCGCTGGCGGTAGAAGGTTCCCTTGGTATGCAATTTATTACATCCTGACATATCAAAAACCGGCTGCCCATGAATTTCATCATGTGCAACCGGTGATTCTGCTGCTGCCGGAAACTGCCCGGATATGAATTACAGCTTACAAGGGCTCATTGCCCCATACCAGACTGCCAGAGATATAGGCTGGAAGCTTGGCCCAATCCGCAGGAGCTGTGCCTGTAGAATTGAAGGAATAGTCATCGGACTGGTTATAATTGGTCCAGTCTACCTTGGACGCCCGCATCTGGATATCGATACTGGCTCCCGGAGCAAGCGTGCCTGCTGCAGCTGTGAAGCCCAGCTCCAGATAATGATCCGCTCCGCTCAAGGGTGCCGGAAGCTTCACGAACGTCCCTGTCACATTGGCGCTCCCTGCCTGGGACCAGTCACAGAAGAAATTCTGAGCCTGCTCGCCGTCACTGGTGTAATAATATCTGAGCTTCACATCGGCGAGGGATAGCGCAGCCGTCCCGGTATTCACCAGCTTGATCCGCGGGCTGAGGGCATTGACAGCAGCGGCCGTGCTGCTGTTGAACATCTGGACCTTCAGACCGCCATTCACCGGTGCAGTTGTATCGGCTATTGTAACTGTCAGCGTCTTCGAAGCTCCGGCGCTGAATTGGAAGCTCAGCGTGGTTGTCCCCAACGGCTGTGCCGCCAGATAAGCTTTGTGGATCGTCACAGCCGATCCGCTCAACGTATAATCCGTTCCGGCGGTTAACGCCGCCGAACCATTTTTAATAGAGGCTAAAGTATTCCCGTTCAAGGTCATCGCTACTTCGATGTCGCTCTGGTTCCCTGTCTTCTTGTCGAAGCTGGCCGTGACCGGTGTGATGGTTGAATCATTAGCCGTTGTGGTCGTATCCGCCACCGTAACCGTTAAGGTCTTCGCCGCTCCGGCACTGAAATGGAAGCTTAGGGTGGTTGTTCCCACAGCCTGTGCCGCCAGATAAGCCTTATGGATCGTCACTGTGGAACCACTCACCGTATAATCCGTTCCAGCGGATAATACAGAAGCACCATTGGTAATGGAATCCAAGGTATTCCCGTTCAAGGTCATCGCTACTTCGATGTCGTTCTGATTCCCTGTCTTCTTATCGAAGCTGGCCGTGACCGGCGAAATTAATGAGCCTGCTGCCGGAGGATTCACCGGATCAGCATATAAGGTCCCGCGTCCGTTGGTCCCAAGATAAACGCGGCCATAGACGCGCGGATCTCCTGTAATCGCCATATTAATTCTGGCATACTGATGATTATCATCATTAATCCGCACCCAGCTGGCTCCGGCGTCATCCGAACGGAAGACTCCTCTAACGCCATCAATCTGGGCTACCGTATAGAGTGCCATATAATTCTCACCTGGTGCGGCCTTTCCGAACCCGATCAGGTCCGCTTCTTCCACATTGCTCAGCTTCGTGAAGCTGGCACCTGAGTTGGTAGAATGCCAGATGCCGTACTTATCCAGCGGGTGTCCTCCGGCAAACCAGATATCGCCTTCCACGCCCGGCGTGGCCTTCAGGCTCACTTGCGCCTGGCTCGGTTGCAGCCCGTTTACGTTATTGGCAGGCAAGCCGGTCGCAGCCGTAGCTGTGAAGGTGGCTCCGCTATCTGTACTGACATAGAGCTTGCCCTCATAGAAGCCATAGAATTTATTCGGATTCACCCGGTCGGATGCTATCTTCGCTCCGGCAGGAATTCCGCTGCTCGCCGTCCAGGAGTTGCCGCCTGACTTGGAGTAAAAGACCCCGATATCCAAGGTGCTCCACAGCAGCGCATTCCCACTGGCAGATACAGCTACCTGACCCTGGCCTACTGTGGTGCTGCCGCCTTTGGAGGGTTCTGCATTCGGCATGTACCAGTTTTTGCCGTTGTCATTCGAGATCCCAATCGACTTACCGTTCGGATATTTCTCTTTGTCCACACCGCCGACACGGACAACATAGGCCGGGTCCAGCTCCGCATAATCGATACTGTTCGTGCTGGCCCAGGAAGGGCTGGTCTGGAACTTGACTGGTGCCGCTGTCAGATCCTCATACCGGAAGCCGGATACATCGCCAAGCGCGGTAATCAGGTGGGCACCCGTTGGCGGACTGATCAGCCCAAGCACTGCGGTCTCTTCTACCCCTTTGGCCATCACGGATATCTTAACCTTGCCGCCGGTGTCCCAGGCTCCCAAGTTATTCGTACCGTAGATCGTAGCGCCGGTGCCATACATCATCCGGTCCGAGTTGAACGGGTCAATCTCAAGATCGCCCATCATCCAGCCCAGCTTAGGCGCAGGATCAAGTGATGTCGATGAGAGTCCATGATCAAGCCAAGGGGCCGCCGTGATGTCCATCTCGAACTTATAGTTGCGCTCCGGATAAAAGCCCCAATCCCAGATCCGGCTCCAGGTCTCCCCGCCGTCCTTGCTGCGGAAGATCACCTCGTCCGGCCACCAGGCATTGAGGCTGGCGACCATAAGCGTATTCGGATGCTGGGCATCCAGCGCAAGCCCCCCGAAGCCGTAGAAGTTGTCAGCTCCTGTAGTCGGGCTGATGTTTTTCCAGACGCCGCTGGTTGTGTTAAATTTCCAGACTTCGCCTTTGCGTCCGTCATACGGCCCGACCCCGTCACTATAGGTAATATACAGTTCGCCGGTTGCCGACAGCTCCCCATGATGCGGAAGCAAGCCTACCGGCTGTCCAGGCAGCGCTGACCAGGTTGCACCTCCATCTGTGCTGCGGAACACACTTTTGGCGGTATCCGCGACTCCGACATAGATCGTCTGGGTAGCTTGTCCGGCAGAGCCCGTGCTTTTATCAAAAGTAATCCAGGACAAGCCCACGATATCACTCTGATACTCATTCCCCGGATCCTGGACATACGTCCCTACGTTAGTGAAAGAGTTAACCTTGGACCAGGTCACCCCGGAATCCGCGCTTCTCCACAGACCGTTCCCGCTCCGCGCCCCGAAGAACAGGATACTGTTCTTATTCGGGTCAATCACCAGCCGTTCTCCGGCTGAACGTCCAGGCATATTGCCGCCAACTTTGAACGGAAGCGCCGTAGACTGCCAGGTATCCCCACGGTCGCTGGAACGCATAATTTGACCATTACCATCCCAAGAATTCGTGTACGTCCCGGTTGCCATATACACCTTGTCCGGATCAACCGGATCGGTAGCCAGCGCGTCTACGCCGTTCTTGTTCCAGTCCACCCAGCCGACCGAGTCATTCAGCGGAATCCAGCTCCCGTTCGCCTCGTTCCAGCGGTAAGCCCCGCCAATATCCGTCCGTGCATAGATCAGATTCGGTTCCGTCTGGTTGAAAATAATCCCCGGCACAAAACCGCCGCCCGCACCAGTAGCCACACTGTTCCAGCTGTAGTCTTCACTGGCTGCGGCATGGGTTACAGCGGGAGCAACGTTAAACAAAGAGCCTGACATCGCTGTCAGCAGGGCGAGTATTCCTAGTCTTCGGATACGTTTTCGACTCATGATCCTTACCTCCCCAAACATACTTTGGTAACGCTTCCATTATAGAGCAGGTTTCGCCGATGCCGTGAGAGAAAATGGTTGATTATGCGGGAATTTTGTCAGCAATTAGCGCACCATTTTCACACTTGACGAAATAGGGGATAGAGAAGTACACAAAAAAACCTCGCGATCAGCAATCGCAAGGCAGTTCTAGCGCTAGTTCTCCATTGGGGGCGACAGCACAATCGGCTGGTACACTAACGCAGCATCTACAATCTCCTCCGGCGTCAGCTCCGGCTCATTCCAGAAGATCAGATCACTCACGCCGGGATGAGCCACATTTTCCGCTACGACCTCCAGCCACTCATCCAGCTCCGCCTCTGTTCCTTCGGCGTTCACAATCTTGGTTACGAGTGCGATTAGTTGTTGTCGGGATAGGGACATTTTTGGGGCCTCCTTTTATGGTTCAAATACCCACTTAAGCACATTGTGGCTATTGCGCATCATCTTAATTGTGTCGGTGTCGTAGTCTACCATCACTTCGACACCTAATGCAGCAACAAGGAAATCATTCACTAGTTCGGAAGATAACAAAATAGAAGATATTTCATCATAGAAGGGCTGGTTACGTTCGTTCAGCGTATCATCCAGGTAATCTATATGTTGGGTATCGATTGAAATGCTTGTTTCATACACTTCTTCCGACTTGCTCAAAAACACTACAAACCTGTTCAGCTTGGCCTCTCCTTGTATCCAAATAATTCTTCCTTTCTCAAGAAGAGCGGCAAAAGGGTCTGCCAGCATTCCCTGAATCGTATGGGTTCTCGCATCTTCATATTCCCAGTTTCTTATTGATTCGATATGATTGATTGTAGGCTTGAAACCTTGGTCTTGGAGAATTCTGAGCAACTTATCGTAGTCAATAATGTCTCGGGAATATAGGGCTATGTTGAAGTTAGCGGCTATGGGTGTCACCTCGCTCCATAAATCTGTACAAACTAAATTAAATGGACCTGCTGGAGTAAAAGTTTTCATAATATATATATTACAGATAATCAAGTGCTGATGCAGTTCCTGCAATACCCAGCCTGTTAATGAAGTCAAGTAAATCTGTTATAAAACGGTCATTTGCATTCACTCTCTCGTCAAAGGTTATTAAATACCCGTTCATTTCGCGAGAGTATTTAGCTAATCCTTTTTCGTATAAGAATTCTGCTAATAGCCTGCCTGTCGTACCTACTAAAAATAATGTCAGATCATCCTCACTAGGATGTTCATCATAAGTTGAAATAAATACAGATATTTTTTGGAAACAATCCATTCTGTACGTTATATTTTCAATTATATTATTAAAATGAACAGTATCGATAATTATCGAATTCGAAAGGATCGCTTCAGCCTTCAATAGCGCCTTAATTTCCAGGTAAATTTCACTATTAATGAGGATAGATTTATCCAACTCTTCATCACTGCAATAATGATTTAGCATATCGAAAAAAGTATTACCTTTAAAATTTATCTTTAAAAAATGTCCCTCACCGCTCACTAAATTAACGGTTATTCTAGTTTCTTTTGATAATTCAAGCACAATTTCTTTAGAAGTCCTATTTGCCTTAGTATTGCTTATCTCATCAACTACTTCATACTTTTTCATTTTATCTTTAAAATTTATTTCACAAATATTCATACACTATTCCTTTCGAAATGTTTTTGTTCAAGTTATCCTATATAAACGGAGAGGGTCCCAACAATTTGTTGGGACCATTCTTTCATAATTCATGGCCTCATGTCAGTCTGGTGTACCGGGAATGCCGTAGCGATACTTCCACTAGCATCAGTATACATTTTTATTTGCATCCCATTACCAGCTGTTCCTATAATCGTTGAACCTGAATGGTATACCTGGTTTTGATATGCTTGATTTATTAATGAAACAATATATTCTTGAGAATAAAAGGGGTTAAAAAATGAACTATAATTCTTCACTGCACCTTCAATTTGTGTTTTTGCAACGGTCGTCCCCCATCTATCTGGGCCTTTTAAAAATTCAAGAATCTTATTTCCGTTTTCTATGCTTTCTTTTGTTAACATAACATGCCATCCAACTGCATTCCCCCTCTGATTCTTATATCCAGAAAATATATGTTGCATGGAATGGGTATTTAAAACACCTAACTTTGCCGATTCAATTAGTTTATAACTTTTTGCAGTTATAGTGAGTGTAGCATCTCCTAAATTTGTAATAATCTTAGCCGCATTCTTTGTTTTAACAACTGTTGAAGTAGCTCTCAAAGCAGGACCTGTTCCCGTAGCAAACGGAACCGCTGCTGACGCAAGATCAGCACCTAAATAGGCAGCATTTGCCCAGGTAGGTTGACTTACTAGCATTCCAATATCATATAAAACAAACCCTATATCTAAGATCGTGTCAATAAAATGACCGCTAGGATCAACATAAATCAACGGATTATTATGCACATAAGTATATAAATTCTGACTCAGCGGATTATCAATCTGCCCCTCAACCGTATCCTCATTCAAAAACCGCCCCATACTTGGGTCATAATAGCGAGCCCGCAGGTAATACAGTCCAGTCTCTTCGTCGTAGATTTCACCTGAGTACTTGAAGGAGTTCGAGATTTCTTCCTTCTGACTGGTGATGTTGCCCCATTCATCGTACACATAGTTATTCACAATCTTACCCGTGGTATCTACGATCTGCACAACATCGCCATGTCCATTATACAGGTAGTAATAATCCTTGCCTGTCTTCTGTTCTTTCTTGACCAGCACCCGATCGCCGCGTACGTAATTGGACTGTTCCGAAGCTCCGTTGCCGCTCTTCTCTTCCGAGATAACTTCACCGTTGAAATTGTAATTGTACTCTGTTTTCTTGACACCGGTCGCTTTGGCTACACGCAGCCCATTGGCATAGTAAGCGAACTCGGTCTTCTGCGCCCCCTTGGTCAGTCCTGTCAGTGTATTCTCTAAATCGTACTGATAGCTTGTCTCCGTTGATTCCGCGCTTAGCGTGGTGCTGCTTTCCAGAGTCAAGCGGTTCCCGCGCACATCATACGTATAGGCCTCACGCGCGCCATTGGATTGACTTGAGGTCAACAGACGGTTCAATGCATCGTAGGTATAGGCGGTCACCCGTTCATCCTCATTTAGCCGCTTCTCAGTTACCTTTATGATGTTGCCGTTGTTGTCATAACCGTAATCGAACTTCGACAGGACCGCACCGCTCTTCTCGTTCGTTACCGTTTCAACCCAGTTCAGTGTCTTGTTGTACGTATATCGCGTGACTAGACGGCTTCCATCTGCCAGCGTTGGATACGTGATTGATTCCACCAGTCCATTCGGATAATACCGATACTCCGCATTCGCAGAAGCCGCTCCATTAAGCGCAGATGCACCATTGGTTTGCACCTTCAACAACCGGCTCCGATCATACTGGAAGTTGGTAGAGAACGACAGATTCGCATCCTTCACCTGCGTGTATCGCCCCATACGGTCCAGGGTGTTCGTAATGTTCGCATTGTGAACAGCCCCGTTCCAATTCACTTCCTCATATACGGCCCGGGTCCGGTTGAGACTGTCATTCCATTGTGTATGTGTCGCTTTTACCGGTCCGCCATTTTTTTCGGTGACGGTATCCCAGATGCTGCTGCCACTAATGCGGAATTTGGTCTCCAGACTTTGCTGAGCTGCTGCTCCAGCGCCTGCCAACTTCACTGATTTGGGTTGCCCCCACTCATCATAGTCATAAGTAAACGACGTCCCATTCCGGTCGGTACGGGTAACTAGCTGGCCGAGTTCATTATATGTCAGGTTTTCCTTTTGAGAAGAGGGGTCCTCTTTCATCGTCATTTGACCCAGCCCGTTGAATCCTTTGCTGAAAATCTTCTGGGCTACGCCTCCTAACGCCTGGATCGACGCCTCCTTAATCTGTCCTGTCCCGTCATAGGTGTACTGGGTGGTCTGGTTAAGCGCATCTTTAACGGATGTTAACCGTCCCAACGCATCATAACGATAAGAGTTGGTTACCCCTTCGTTGTTCCGGTTTTTATTCGCATCGGTGTACGCTGTTATATTCCCATCCAGATCGTATTGATACTCTTCAGTCACGGGCTGTGTATTCTGCGGCCAGTCTTTATACGTCAGTTGCTGGATCACATGGCCTAATGGGTCATACTGCTGAAGAATATAATTAAGAGTTCCGCTGCCATCGGCTGGAATCAGGTAGCTAGCATCCTGACGGGCCTTCAACTGATACTCTGCGATCATGCGGTTGCCGAAGGCATCCGTGGATACGTTTGGACGTCCCCAAGCATCGTAGCCAACGGTCACGGTATTTCCTTCCGGGTCTATCATGTATACCGGGCGTCCTTGATCGTCATAATGATACTGCTTCATGACCGATACTGCGCCAAAGGCATCCCAGTTACTTTCGAGAATAGGCAGTCCCAGTCCATTGTAATACGTTTCTCCGCTAGTGAACGACTGCTTGCCGGTCGCCACTTCGGTCAGTTTGGTACTGGTTCCTACCCGCAGGGTGGAAGTACCTGCATTGAACGCATCCAGTCCATCTGGACTAAAGTACATGTAGCTGTATTCTTCCGTCCGGGAGTATCGGCTGCCATTGCCGTTTACCGATTCGGGATACGTAATCTTGGTCGGGCGGCCAAGCTCATCATATTCATAGGAGGTTTCACGGTTCAATCCATCTGTCATCTTCCACAATAACCCGGTTCCCATGTAATATCTCATCTTAGTGATGACTTCTTGGCTATTTTTCGCTCCGGGATTTAGCGTTTGACGCTGTTCGGTAGGATATGCGTTGTTGCTTTCCGGTCCATACCGGGTAACGGTGACCGCGACAAGCCGGCTGCCTGACCAGATTTCCACTTGCACCTGAACGACCTTGTTCGAGTCATAGCTATAGCTATAACGGGTTTCTTCCCCTAAAGCATTCACAATTCGAGCCGGACGACCATCTTCAGTGTAAGTATACGTCTCGCTGCGCGGTGCAGCATCGGATGCATTCTGATACCACGTCTTGGCACGAACGAATTTATAATTAGGCTCATATTCATACGTAGTGGTGTAATGTTCTTTCGCGGCTGCGTTGTTCAACTGTTCCCAGGTTAGCGGTAAGGTCTCCTTGTGAACAAAGCCCCACTCATTGTAGACCGTCTCAGTGTACAGGTGATTCGCCGTTTGCTCACTGTCGCCTACTCCGTAATCGGATAGTGTGGTCTTTACCGGCCGATGGATAAAGGTTGGATCAAACGCAGTGTTGTTGACTACTTTCTTTTCTCCATTCGGCGCTTGGGTCTCGGTCCGCAGCAGCTTGTTATCTTTATCGAATACTCTCAGTGCTGTCGTTCCATTGCTTGCTGTGTCGCTAATCTGTATGACACTGGTGCTGAATTGATAACCGTCGGGCAGATGCCCCGGCCAGTGGGTGGATTGCTCCCCCGTATAATCTTTCCAATAGGTGTATTTATACTGGTTATAGGCTTTGAGCCCAGTATGATCGCTCCGGGAATTTATACGGAATTCTTCTACCGAATCTTCATAAGGAAGATTACGCACGACTTTGTCGTAGCTATATTCCGAGCTTGAATTCGGGAATTGAATCTTCTTTAAGAGTGCATAGTAATTCTTGTTCTCATAGTTGCGGTTAATGCCCCTCGGATTGTATCTGGCCAACTCGCTCTGATAGTCAAAATAGATTTTATCCCCCTTTTGATTGGTCACCATTTGCAGAAAGGGTACATAAGTTTGAAGTTCGTTGACTTTAATCGCTTGCCGGCCTTTGGTTAGCACGACTGGTTCACTTGGAAGCCCGTTCTCGTCGAATACTTGAATAATTACATTTTCCCCATTAAAATTACTGTTCATCAGTTTATCTTCGTAGGTAAATTTCACTTCTCTGCCTACGGAATCCACAATCGAGGACATCTGCCAGGAATTCGGAAGTTCATATTTGAAGGTAATGGTATTGCCGAACCGGTCTTTAATGCCCAGTAACTTTCCATCGCGGTCGAAGTACTCTTTTCTTTTGTCGGCATATTCAATATAGTGCTTGGAGCCAATTTGACCATTGCTGAATTCATGCTCCCACACTGAGGTTTCCCAGACATAGCGTTTGTCCTTGCCTTCATAATTTATCAGTTGGGTGTAGCTCGACAGTCCCCCCCCATCACCGACAGGGTAGACACTACCGTTGCCATCGTGATAGTAATAGTTATAATCCCCAATCTTCTGAATGTACGGGAACTGGAAGGACCAGCCTGCTCCTAGTACGGATTGATTATATAGGCTAGTGGTCACGTCATAGCTGTTGAAGTTCGGGTTATAGCTGCTTGACGTATAAAATGCCATGGCTTCGTTGGAGCTATACCTTATTCCAATATCCAGATCCAGGCCGTCTCTTCCCGGCAGATGGATCTGATTCTGCTTCCAGCTCAGGGAGCCAGTAACGGGGTCCACGAATTCTCCCGAATTGTAACGGTCTCCATATTGAGGCTTGCTGGTCTGATTAATTTGAGCCTGCAACCGGTTTTTGGTGACGTTGTCCACATCATTATCAAAGGCTCTCATGCTCACAGCCGCAAAGCTTAAACTGTTCTTGGACACTTCCAGCGGATTATATACCTCTGAAGTTACACTTCCCGGACTCCAATCCTGTACCTCTTCTTGGTATACCTGAGAGGTCACATTTCGCTTCAATTGAAGCGAGGAAGAAGTTGTGTATAAGGCCGGGTTGTTGTAGATGGTCTCCCAATCATAACCGGAATCTTGCTTCCAATCCCATACCTCGGGCAGATTCCAATCCGGATGGTCTTGGAACAACAGGTTCATCCAGTAAAATTCCAGCCTGGTGGCCCCCCGCAGGTCCAACTCCTTAATCACTTCGATGGATAAGTTCTTATCGGACGCCGTGGAGATATTCGCATCGGATAATCCCCGCTGCATGGAAGCTCCGTTAGCCAGTAGAAGACCTTGCTTTTCCAGCGTTTTCGCTTTTAGCTTCAGAATCTCAAGTTGGGTTGGGTCAGCCGATTCATAGGTATCTGCTACAACAGAGTTTTGGCGCAACGCCGTATCTGTGCCCTCAGCCAACGAATCATCATCAAGCTGAGGCAGCTCGAGGGGTGTTGGTTCTTCAATCTCCTGCTTGGTCAATGGTTGACCGTTATCTGCAGGCTGCTGGGGATTCCTCATACTGTCCCATGGGTCGATGTCTTGTGTCTGTCCGAATTTCTGTTCTATCACTGTTTTGCTAGTTTGCGCAAACATAGGCTCAGTTGGCAATATTAAAACAAAACACATCAAGAACAATATAATTTTTTTAGATAAATCTGATATTTTCATTAGTAACTCTCCTAATCTTCGCTTTAAATAAATTTAGTTATAATGCTTCTTTCTTAATCAGTGATCCATTTTTATCATATTTTAATGCGACAATTTCACCATTAGTCAGCAGCACATATTGAAGCCTGCCGTTAGCATCATAGAAGTAGCGTATTTGATTTTGATTCGGTATATCTATTTTCCACGCCGCTGGATTTACAACTCTTTTCAAAGAAACTTGATCAACATCCAAATAAGCTTTCTCTTCTCCACCTACCGCAAAACGTATTCGTATGTAACTGGTCTTATAATTAGGAGTAATTAAAACTGAATGATAATGCCATTTCCATCCACCGTTATTCATACTTCTTCCATACTCGGTAACAACACGATCATTGCTATCCACTTCTATAATTGTTATTTCCGCCCAACCTTCTGGTAAGGTATATCTCATAAAAGCATTCATGTCATATGAAGATCCAGCACTAACAGGGATTGGGTCCGATAGTGAATAAACAAAGGATTGCGGATCTCCTGTCCCACTATACATTCTTAAATGGGAGGTGCCTTCAATAGGCTCATAACCTGGTTTGGAGACACTGGAATTATTGCTCGTTCCATTTCTCCATACTGTTTCCCAGAAATCAGGTAGACTATTATTATTAAAATCATTTTCAAAACTCTCATCAATTTCAATAGAATCAATATTGACCTTATCGATATCTAAATAGGCATTTTCTTCTCCTCCTACTTCAAAGCGGATTTGTATGTATTCTGTATTGTCTTTGGGGGCCACATAAATGGTATTATCATGCCATTGCCATCCGCCGTTAGAGAAGGAACGATTGGATTCATATACAATATTCTTATAGCGGTCAGTTTCGATGATCGTTATGCTTGCTCTTCCAACAGGCAGGGTATATCTCATAGAAGCATTAATTTTGTACGAATGGTCTTTCTCGATAGCAACCGGATTCGATAAAGCATACATATATGAGTTCTTATCTCCGCTACCATTGTATAATCTGAAATGATATTTCCCTTCAACGGGTTCGAAACTTTCTTTTGAAGCGCTGGAGCCGACGCTAGTCCCATTTCTCCAAACAGTCTCCCAAAAATCAGGAAGGTTATTGTTGTTTTGATCCTGCTCGAATCCTCCATTGATATTCCCATTAATGGGATAAGCATAAGCATGACTAGCACCTAAAGTTAATAAAAAAAGAAACAACAAGAAGATCCTTCTCAAATAAAACACACTCCTATCTAGAATTAAGTATTAAATAATAAGTGCTTCCTCAATCAATATATTTGATTAATCTCCACTTTTGCGAACTTGTTCCGTTATCCTCATATATCTGAAGGGGTGTACCATTTTCATTATTTCCATTTGTAATATCAAGCAATTTATTACTGTTCACATTAATAAAACTAATTGACCCGTCTCCATTCTCTCTAAATTTCCATTGTTGGGATGTGGTACCGTTATCTGTCCAAATTTGAATAGAAGAACCATTATTTTTACCACCACCAGCCACCCCCAGTGCCTTGCCTCTATTCACATTGATTAACTTATAGTTACTATCCCCCGTATCATAAACTCTCCATTTTTGGGATGTGGTGTCATTACTGGTCCATATTTGAATGGGAGTACCGTCTGCAGTATTTCCTCCGGTGACATCCAAGGCTTTTCCATTACCAGCATTTAATATCTTGTATTCTGTTCCATTTGAAATCGCCTTAACAAGTCTCCACTTCTGGGCTGTTGTTTCATTTGAGGTCCATATCTGCACAGCAGTTCCATTCGCTGTATCACCATTTGCAACATCGAGAGCTTTATTGCTATGTATATTTATTAGTTCATATGAACCGTCCCCTTGTTCAACTACACGCCATACCTGAGCTGCGGTTCCATTATCGTTCCATATCTGAACCCTTGTCCCGTTGGTTGTTTCTCCACCTGCCACATCGAGTGCCTTTCCACTATTAATATTGATCAGCTTAAAAAAGCTGTTTTCTGTTTTACACAGTAACCATCGCTGTGCATCTGTTCCGTTATCTGTTTCTATTTGAACTTTGGTCCCGTTCACACTATTTCCCGCATATACATCAAGTGCCTTGTTGCTATTCACATTCAATAGTTTGTATTCTGATGGTTTGCAGTTTAAGTTTTTCCTTCCAATTAAGTTACCGTTGTTATCATACTGAAAACTCATATACTTCTCTTCTGATATTCGTATTAGGTTTAACCCACCTGTTCTGGAGTAAGTATATTTCATTGCTGTAGCAGTCTGAGAGCTAATAAGTAAAGCAAAAACTAATAGAATCAATGCATATTTTTTCATAAGTCATTCCCCCATCCATTAATTTGTCCATTTGTAATCACCTCCTTATTCCCTATTTCATCTATAATCAAAACTAGCCGAATCAAGATAGAACGTCCCCGCCCCAGAATCTCCTACAGATCTGATCAGAAAATATACATTTGCAAATACAGCTTTACTTGGAATGACTCCCTCATTCGTCAGTAACATATACTTTCCATTTGCTTCAGTTGTGTCTTTAATGCTGCTGGAGACGAATGACCCATCCATAGCATAAAAGTCAATATACATCTGCACTCTGGATTGATTCAACATGCTAATATTAATTTTGCCTGTAACCATGTAAGACTTATCAGGAATTACACGTAGAGTCTGAGAGATGCCAACAAATTGATTAGCCGGAATCCCGAATCCCCTGACTTCCACTGATTTTTGATCATGAAATGCCTCTAGTGTACCTATCATCGTTGATTTCTTCGTTAAATTTCCGTTCAGATCATATTTGTAAGAAGTATTATATGTCTGGGTTCCTTGTACAAGCGTCTGGTTAAGCAAACGTCCCGCTGCCGAATAAGAATTAGTAGTTACACCCTTAGCCGGACTATTCTCAACCAACCGTATTTCATCCTCTACTCCTAAAGGCTTATGAACTGTCCAGTTCAGCGGTGTTTCTGACCCATAATTACTTACTTCAAAGTCAGCGTTATCCAATAAGTTGGAACTATAACTGAATCTCATATCATCTATATTAATACTTGCTGCCCCGCCTCCATTAGTCGCACGTATGATAGCGTAGATACGAGCATAATCAGCATTAGAAGGTACTGATCCAGTATTAGATATAGTGATGTATCCTCCTTGAGTGGTGGCAGGCAATTCTACGATATTCGCTTCAATAAATGCACCTGAGCCTGTAAAAAAATCTGCATACAGCTGTACTTTGGCATTGCTGATACGATCCACCTTTAATCTGCCGCTCATCGTATACTTTTTAGCAGGTACAACTTTTAACATCTGGCTTATTCCAACGTAATCATTATCTTTTATATTGGATGCATCGATTTGCTGAACGGTATTCCCGTAACTGGGCAACCACCCGCTTCCCAAGCCGTTAGAACCAGTTGCTTCGAAGTTCCCGTTATTAAATAGGTTGGCTTCATTCGTATAATGAAAATTCAAAGAATCTACATACATGCTTCCTGAACCATTGTTCCCTGTCCCTCGAATGATTACGTATATAACAGCATAAGTGGTATCCTTAGGAATTTGACCTGCATCAGATAGTGTCATGTATATGCCATTGGTCGGTTTAGCATATTCGAGAATAGTGGTTCCCGTGTAGTTGCCAGAGGAGCTCATAAAATCAATATAGATTTGAGCCTTGGCATTCGATAGACTTTCTATTATCAATGCGCCACTTGCTTGGAATGACTTACCCGGATCAACCTTAATTTTTTGCAAGATGCCCGCATATCCATTAACCGGCAGAGACGAAACTTTCATTTTTTGGGCTCTAGCTCCACTTAACGATGGATAGGCAACAGAACTAAATGATGGGTTAAACGAGCTTGTATAGTCCCAATCGTCTGAGTTGGCAAGCGTGTTTGAAAAGTTCTCATAATCTGAATTAGCAATCAGATTGCTGTCATTAGTATATTGAAATGAGATATTATCCGTAATAAAAGTTCCAGAGTTAACATCTGAACCTGAACGAATCAAAGCATAAATGACAACTGATGTAGCTCCCTTAGGGACACTTCCATTTCCTCCCAATGTAACAAATTGTCCTGTAGCCTGACTAGGCAATTCGTAAATCTTACTATCTACAAAAGCCCCTGCATTAAAAAAATCTGCGTATAATTGCACTTTAGCATTGGAGATGCTCTCAATGTAAAATCGTCCGTTCATATTATAAGGTTGCCCAGGTTTCACCGATAAGGTTTGGCTCACACCAGCAAAATGATTCATCGGTAAATTACTAATGGAAACTTTCTGTGCTTTGCTTCCTCCGGAGACCAATGAGCTGGTAACTTCGAAACTCCCAATCCCATGTGAGACCCAGTTATCGGCTATGCTACTGCCAATAGTGTTTATTTCAAAACCAGAATTTTTAATTATATTATCCGTACCCACGCTTGCATCCGCCTTAATATAATCGGAATTGAACATGCCAACTAAATTAAAGACTAGACTTAAGGTAAGAAAATATATTATTTTCTTTTTTATCCTGAAGCTCATAGAAATGTCTCGCTCCTTATTCCCGCCTATTTTCATTTTTAATCAATTAGCACCAGATAAATAATCCCACACATACCAAGAGTCATCGGTAGTAATTACTATTGCTTCCAAACGGCGATCTCCGTCAACGTCTGCCAACCGGTATAATTTTGAACCGACACCACCAAACTCCATAATCCAAGGTGCATAGCCTGTAAAGCTGGTTCCAGTTGATGATGCTACATACCAATTTCCGCTATTAATAATCACAGCATCCGCTTTTCCATCGCCATTCACATCGTCCAGAAGCTGATCCGCTGAACCAACACCATGGCCTTCTATCCACTTTTTGTACCCTTCGAACCCCTTTCCATTGGATAACGCTATGTACCAAGAACCTTCCTGCTCGTAAAATACAACGGCATCTGCTTTCCCATCCCCATTTACATCTGCCAGGAACTCTTTCGTAGCTCCTACACCGAATCCTTCAACCCATCTACTGTAGGCCTGAAATCCTTGACCTGAAGAAAGTGATACATACCAGCTTCCGCTATTTTCGATAACTGCATCTGCTTTGCCGTCTCCATTCACATCTGCCAGAAATAAGCCACTGGCCCCAACTCCATGGCCGGAGACCCACAATTTGTAGCCTTCAAAACCGGTCCCATTGGACAATGCCACATACCAGCTTCCGTAATTAACGATAACCGCATCCGCTTTCCCATCTCCGTTCACATCCGCTAACAGTTGAGCATCCGATCCCACTCCATGGCCGGTAATCCATCTCTGGTAACCCTTAATTCCTTGACCATTCGACAGAGAGACATACCATGTTCCTGTATCCTTAAAAAAGAGAACCGCATCCGCCTTCCCATCACCGTTCACGTCAGATGTAAATTGGGTGCGAACCTCTGATCCGCCTTCCAGTGACCAATCCTTATTCTTCAGAAAGCTGTAACCATTAGATAAAGATACGCTCCATTTCATACCATCCTCACTATATTGAACAACGTCAGCATTGTGATCCCCATTGATATCAGCTACCCAATAAGTGTTTTGCCCCACAGCACCTTCTATTGACCATTTGGTATATGCTTTAAAGTAACTACCTCCTGATAAGGCTACATACGTATTCCCGTAATTTATTATTACAGCATCTGCTTTGCCATCTCCGTTCACATCAGCCAGAAGCTGATCCGCTGAACCAACACCATGGCCTTCTATCCACTTTTTGTACCCTTCGAACCCCTTTCCATTGGATAACGCTATGTACCAAGAACCCTCTTGCTCGTAAAAAACAGCGGCATCCATCTTGCTATCCCCATTCACATCAGCTAAGAACTCTTTGGTAGCTCCTACACCGTGTCCTTCAATCCATCTGCTGTAAGCCTGAAATCCTTGACCAGAAGAAAGTGATACATACCAGCTTCCGCTATTTTCGATAACTGCATCTGCTTTGCCGTCTCCGTTCACATCTGCCAGAAATAAGCCACTGGCCCCAACTCCATGGCCGGAGACCCATAATTTATAGCCTTCAAAACCGCTCCCATTGGACAATGCCACGTACCAGCTTCCGTAATTCACGATAACCGCATCCGCTTTACCATCTCCGTTCACATCGGCCAAAAACTGGGCATCAGATCCCACGCCATGACCGGAAATCCATCTCTGGTAACCCTTAATTCCTTGACCATTCGACAGAGAGACATACCATGTTCCCGCATCCTTGAAAAAGAGAACGGCATCCGTCTTCCCATCACCATTCACATCATTGACGAATTGAGTATTGGAGCCAAGTCCGCTTCCCAACTGCCACTGTGTCAGGCTTCTCGCCACTGATTTTCGGGTCACCATGTTACCATTCAAGTCGTATTTGTTTTTGACAACTGCACTCCGAGTTTGATCTTCAGTTAATCTTCCAGAGGGATCATAGTTGTATATGGTTCCGCCTTTATCAACGATTCTAAACACTTCATCTACAGAAGCAGCCGAACCCTGTGAAGGCTTTATTATAAGAGACAAAAATACAATGATACAAATTAGAATCTTTAAATCCCTTCCAATCTTCATGTCATCCATTTCCCCCAATCCTTTATTATTTCACTAACGATTAACATTTACTGTAACTCCTCCAACAGGCCGGCTATTCCCGTATCCGTCACTGGCGTAGACATGGGTGATATAGATTCCTGCTTCATTCCCATGGTTAGCAAAAGGAATCCGAACTTTCCATTTGGACGCACTCTCCCGTTCTCCTTGATACCAAATGAGATCATCTTGGCCATTCTGATTCGTCCACGTCGGGAATTCCATTCGAGTTACGTTGGCTGGTATTCCTTCAATAGAGACTTCATAATAACCGTCACTGATCTTAGCATTTACGGGTGCTTTCAATACCTGTGAACTAGTGACATCATATTCCCAAGCTCCAAGAATACGACCGCTGGAATAAATATGTGTAATATACCTGCCTGTCTCTGAATGGTGTCTGGCGTACACGACCGTTGCTTTCCACACGCCGTTCCCAACTTTCACACCTTCAATCCACTCAATATCATCCTGATTATTGTTCGCCGTCCATGTTGGAAATTGGACACTCTGGATAGACGGGTCTACCCCATAGATGAATACGTCATACGAAACACCGGACAGATCGGTCTCTTTAGATCCTCCTGCTCCGCCTACCACATTGACTACTTTGCCGCCCACTCCTGTCTTGTTCCCATACCGGTCAAATGAATATATGTGTGTAATATAATTTCCCATTTCAAAATTGTAGTTACTGAACGGTATTTTAATTCTCCAAGATCCGTCTGCAAGTCTTTCACCTGTTATCCAGGGATTGACCAAGTCGTCTTGTCCCATATGCTCTGTCCACGTTGGGAAGCGCACCTCTTTGATACTCTCCGGTATACCACTAGCCTGCACAGTATAGAAACCGTCAGCCAGCGATGCTTGTAGAGGTGCTGTAACCGTTACTCCGTTGTTCCGGACTTCTGCAGCTACATCACTAACCATTTTCCCATCTGCATAAATATGTGTAATATATGTACCTGTCTCTCCACCATGTCTATTAAAAACTACAGTTCCTTTCCAGACTCCATCGGCCAGTTTTTCGCCTACGATCCACTCCACATCATCCTGGTCCTTCCAGGCAGTCCATGTTGGAAAGTGCACTTGCTGGACATTAGGCTGAACCCCGCGGATATAAATATCATAGGATACTGAAGATAGATCGAATACGTAGGGTGGTGTGGAAAAATTCGCGCGGCTGCGCTTGATCAGATTTCCGTTAGCATCATATGTATATTGATTAATCGTGCGGTCCGGTAGAATCTCCGTATCCAGCCGCCCTTGATTATAGGTATAAATACGCTGTGGAGATGAACCAATGACATCAACAACGATATGGCCTGTACTGGATGCCTCAGCATAAATAGATGAAGCAGAATATCCTAAGAACAGGATAAAGAGAAGGCAGATATGTTTAACAAGTTTCACTATTTTCGCAATCACGATAGTACACGCTCCATTATTCACTATATTTCAATATCAATTGTTTCACATAAAAGGTTCCGCTCCCACCCGCTGCGGTTGCTTGTAATCCCACATGGACCCTTGCACTAACAGCTTTGGAGGGAGTTTTTTCTGTTAATGACAGCGTAGAGAATTTCTGTAGCACTCCCACAGGGTAGTCAACATACTTCTCTGAGAGTAAAGCATCATTACGATCGAAGAACTGTATGCATAAAGAAACTTTTGTCTGCACCACACTCTCGACTAAAATATTTCCTTTGAACTCAACTAACTTATTTCCGCTTACCACTACATCTTGCAGCAGCCATGCCGCTCCGTTCTTCTTCATATTGGCGCTAGTGAACTTCTGCCCGTAGGTATTTGCTGTCTGAAGAGGGCCCACAACTTGAAAAGTATGATTCCCGGTGTCAGACCACGTCTGCCAGCTATCTGCGATACCAACATTTGCAGTGGAGTTAGCATCAAAGCTTGGATTAGATAACATGTTTCTTTGCGGATCACGATTTAAAGCCATATGATCAACATAAATGGCCCCGTTGCCTCCCTCAGCAATGGCTTGAATCCCAACATGCACTCTGGCTCTAACCGCATCCGATGGCGTTGTTGTATTTAGAGCTAACGTCATATATTTTTTGAGTATCCCTGCAGGATAGTCCACCGTTTGCTGACTTAAGAACTTATTCTTTTCGTCAAAAAATTGGATAACGATGCAGACTTTCGCGGACGTAAGCTGATCCACAACTATATTTCCGCTTGCTGAAATGGGGACATTAGGTTGGACGATTACATCTTGAAATAACCAACTCGCACCTCCAGACTTCATGGTTGGCGTTGTCAATTTCTGAGCTCTTACACCTGAAGTTACCGGGGAAGAGACTACTTGTAATAGACTTCCGCCTGAATCTGACCATCGTGACCAGCTTTCAGCGATTTCCTTTTGGCCGGATAGATTGTTTTCAAAGCTAGGGTTGTTTAATATATTGCCTGCGGTGTCATATCTGAATGCCATGTTGTCCACATAAAAAGCACCGCTTCCTCCCCCTTCTTCCGTTCTGATCCCTACATGGGCTCTGGCACGAACCGTGTTAGGAGGAGTAATATCTGTCAAGGATAAAGTCATATAACTATTTAACGCTCCAGAGGGGTAATCAACAGTTTTTTCGGACAGTAGCGTATTGGCTGCATCGAAATATTGGATACATAAGGACGCCTTGGCTTTGTTAATGCTCTCGATACTAACATCGCCATTAAACAGAACCGGCAAGTTCCCCTTAACGGCAACATCCTGAAATAGCCAGGCTGCAGTACCAAGCCTCATCCCCGAGGCTGAAACTTTCTGTGCCACACTCTTAGACACTACTGACGCCGGGATTACTTGAAACAAGGCACTTCCGGTATCGCTCCATTTGTCCCAACCATTAGCTATGTCCGTGGCTCTACTGGTATTCAACTCAAAATTCGGATTGACAAGCATATTATTACTTCTAAACTTCCGCTTTACATTTCCGTTTAGATCATATTGATATTCCATAATCTCATTGGAGCGCAATGCCTCGTTTACTAATCTCCCATTGGTATCATAATAGTAAGTCTTTCCTCCCGCACCCATAGCCACAGAGTCGCTAATGAATAATGTCGAAATGATCAATAGTGTTAAATAGAATGATATTTTAGGTTTGCTGCTCAGCATTGTAATTCCCCCGCTCTCTTTTCTCCAAGAACTTCCTCAACCATCATAAGGGAGTTGACCAACGTTGAGAACGGTTGTAATTTGTCGAATTATAACTTGTTTTGTCGATTGAGTAATATTTCAGCCACATTTAGATTTTTCGGATCTTTGTAATGAGGAGTTCACTATTCCGATTCAAAAAAACCACATGGAGGAGATACTCCCATGTGGTTCGGTATTGAATTTAATTTATCCGTACATCTAAGCGAATATTTTAGAGACTGAAGAAATATCTTATTGATTTTAATCATTCAATAATTCTCTAACTTCAGCAATCTCCTTTTTCAACTGACTTAATAATTCTTTATTGGAGGTAGATTCCTTATTTTTAAAATCTGTTTTACCTAGAAAAGCCATATAAATCCCAGCAATTTTACCACTTATATCCTCCTCATGGATTGAATGCTCTTGTTCAAAAAAGATATCTATTTCTTTTCTCAACGACTCGGAAAAACCAAAATTATCAATACAAATTTGGAGTGAGTCAATAATAAATAAAGCTTCGTCTCTGAAATCATTTTCCAAATTAAAATTTTCCGTTTCGGTTTTATCCATCTCGCACCCCATTATAAGAATTGAATTAAGTATTAGCATAATCATAATTATAATTTTTTTAATCATCTTTTCTTTCCCTTTATAGGAAATTTAATATCGATATCAGCAGCTTTGCGTATATGTATGACGAAGCCGGTCAACTGAAAAAGAGCACGATACAAGGGAAGATCAACAACGTCGACCAGAAGCTGGAGACCGTCATGGTAGCGGGGGATGGAAGTCCGCAGTCCAGTTACAGCTACACCTATGACAACAACGGAAACCGGGTCGCTGTCAGTGAATCTCGCAACGGAGGAGCTGCCCAAAGGACGAATTACGCCTACGATGCACTGAACCGGCTGATCTCGATCACCCGCCCGGGCTCGCGCCTTTAAACTGATATTGATCTCCCGAAGATGCTACTTTAACCTTTAGAGAACCACCTGTTTCATCTCGCTGCCACTTGTCACACCTATAAACAGGACTTTTTTACGTTTTTCAACTCGATCACTCTCCCACATTAACTTCCTCACCCATCATAAGGGAATTGACCTACGTTGAGAACGGTTGTATTTTGTCGAAATGAAATTTAATTTGTCGTTTACACAATAAATTAATCACAGTTTGGCTTTAATCAATACCGTGAGGAAGCTGAAGTTAATTAAATTGCAGAAAAAACCACATGGGAGTATACCCCCATGTAGTTCTGTGTTATATACATTCACTTTCCAATCTTTTAATAGAGGATGATTCACCAGCCCTTCGCAGATCACCTTACTCAAACTTGTAACGGTCCGATACAGTGCTTCAAATATGTTTGAAACCTCAGTCTTGATCAATACTATAGAGCTTGTTCTAATCCAATCAGTTCGAATAAATCAAGATAAGGAATAATATCTTCTCTAAATAATATTTTTGACTTCTATTGCTTATGTTATAATCGAGAGTTTTTCAACTCATCTAGTATTTCGATCATTGCTAAATGCCTAACTCATTGAGGTCTTTCATCTCGATTACTATCCGTGTGAGGCTACTATTTTTCTTCAACAGCTATCATCATTTTCGAACGTTCAAAGATGTTAACTAAGTACACTTTTCCTGCCTCCACTTCTGTATACCCTGGTAAAAGAGAATAAGTGTAGCCCTAGGATCACTATAAATCAACGGATTATTATGCACATACGTATACAAATTCTGACTCAGCGGATTATCAATCTGCCCCTCAACCGTAACCTAGTTTATAAAGCGAAGCTGTAAATAAAGCAGGTGGTAACTGAGAAGATATTCCCAATCACCACCCATTCAAATTTATCCCCATTGCAATTGAGCTATTAAGTCCTTCCAATTAAGCACCTGCACATAGGATATATCTTTTTCAGTTGTTTCGTTAATTTCCTCTTTATAGATAAAATAATCCGGCTCTCCTTCTTGATTGTTTACTACTCTAAAATCGCTCCAATCTTTCTCATAGACATTTTTTAGTACAGCTATTTCTTTTGTGGCCAAATTATAAAAAACAATCTCAGTTACATCAGGAATTCGATCTTCTGAAACAAAAATTACATATGAATCGTCTGCTGATAAAAAACGATGAAAATAAAATGGGTTTACCTTGAAACAAAAATCATTATCGAGTGTTGCTCTGTTTAATCTCCATACTTCACCACTAAGATAATCATTATCTAATAATAATCCGTCGTTATCTTCATCAACAATTTTTACATAATATAGATAATTCACTGTTAAATAAACATCATTAATATCAAATTCTCCACTTTTAATAATTTCTTTTTTTATATCGGTTTTAAGATTGACCATCCAAATCGATTTGGTCCTTATTTTGTCTTCATTATTTTCGATTACATTTCCATTGAAATCAATTTTCCTTATAGTATTCCTTGAAATAAAAATTTCATCATTAGAAAATGCAAGGAAATTGATTTCTTCTTCCATTGCAGTGGAGAAAACCTTTTTGTTCGTGCTGAGATTTGATATATTCATATTTTTCCCTCCTATGGGGCTAGTAAATTTGCGGGCAGCGTTGGCCACAATATAGGTATTAATGAAGGTAGGAGTCTTATTCCTCTATAAGCAAGATAGCCTCCACCAACTACATACAAACCAGTTTCTGCGTTTCCTGGATTTATAGAGCTTGTAGGCAAAGTTGAGTTAACCTCATTCCACTTAAACCTTGTTTTCTTTTCCATTTCTTTCTGTACCCATTTTGGTGGTGATCCAGGACTATTTCTATTAGCATCATGGATAGTTCCATCTAGATTGCGCGCCCATTCTTCCCCTTTGGGTCCGAAAATATGTCCATGTCTTTGAGTACCACTACCATCATTTTGTGCATCAACTCTCCCCTTATAACCTGCACTCAAATCTACATTTTTCCCAAAAATGTATCCCGCACTACTTGCAGCGTCAATCTGTGTTTGTGTTGGATTTTTAATTGTACTGAAATAATTAAATCTTATATTTTGAGCTGCACGGTGTATAGTAGTTTGTAACGCTATAATGTTCATCCTAGTTATATTACTGGTCGAACTATTATCTAATGATAAAAGTTGTCTCTGTAAATCTTCCCAACCAGCTGATAGAGGTGCAAGTTGATTAAGAACATGTTGAGGAAGTACATGATCGCTTTCCATACTATGACCAGATGGGTCAGAAAAAATTAATGGGTTATTTCCTACATAAGTATACAAATTCTGACTCAGCGGATTTGTAATCTGCCCTTCAACCGTATCCTCATTCAAAAACCGCCCCATACTCGGATCATAATAACGTGCTCGCAGGTAATACAGTCCTGTCTCCTCGTCATACACCTCTCCCGTATACTTGAAGGAATTAGAGGTTTTCTCATCCTGGCTGGTGATGTTGCCCCACTCGTCATAGGTGTAGTTGTTCACTACTGTTCCGTTAGTATCGACGATCTGCACTACGTCACCATGCCCGTTGTACAAGTAGTAATAATCCTTAGCCGCTTTTTTATCCTTCTTCACCAACACCCGGTCTCCCCGGACAAAGTTTGCCTGTTCTACAAAGGTGCCATTGACGATCTTTTCTTCCGAGATGACTTGGCCCTGGAAGTTGTAGTTCACCTGGGTCTGGGTATTACCCTTCGTTTTCATGGATCGCATTCCATCTGCGTAGTACTTGAAGCTGGTGCTGGCGCCGCCCTTGGTGACACTTGTTAATGTATTCTGGAGATCATACGTGTAGCTGGTATCAGCAGAATCCGTGCTTGCGGAGCTCGTATCGGACAACGTTAGGCGGTTGCCCCGCACATCATACGTATACGTCGTTTGGCCGCCGTCCGGGCGGCTGATGGAGATCAGCCGGTTCAGTGCGTCGTAGCTGTAATTCGTTTTTTGAGCAGCCGCTCCGTTGCGTGCTTCGCTGACAGAGATCCGGTTCCCGTTGTTGTCATAGCTGTAGTTGTAACTGGACAGGCTTCCGCTTCCCTTTGTATTTTGCATCATCTCCGTCCAGCCGAGTGCTTTGTTATACGTATATGTCGTGATAAGTTGACTGCCATCCGTCAGTGTCGGATAGACAATCCGGTGAATCTGATTGTTCGCATAATAACTATACTGGGCATTTACAGAAGGGTCACTATTTAGGGTCGAGCTTCCATTCGTTTGAACTTTGTCCAACCGTTCCTTAGAATATTGGTAATTCGCAGAGAACCCCATATAGTTATCTGTAATCTGTTTCATTCGTCCTAAGACATCAAGTTGGTTACCGATCGATGCCGCATGTGCACCCGATTTCGAATATACACTGCTTACTTGACCCAGACTGTTCTGGGTTTGGGTATGTGAAGCGGTCTCTACTCCATTGGTAAGGGTTCGAACCGTCTGCTTATCCGGGCTACCATCGCCGTAAATCATTTTGGTTTCCTGTATTTGCGCTACACTATTAATATTTCCTCGAATCGTGCTTGTTTTCAGCTGACCGCTTTCGTCATATACGTACCCGAATGAACTGCCGTTACGGTCCGTTTTCGCGGCCAATTGCCCCAGATTATTATACGTATAGCTCTCACTTTGCGAGGCACCATCCTGCTTGACGCTAGGCAGACCCAGTTCGTTATAGGCCTTGGTGTTCAGGGTTTGCGGAGTACCGCCTTTGGCTTGAATCGTAACCTTGGTGACTTGGCCGTTCCCATCATAGCTGTAGTTCGTTGTCTGGTTCAAGGCATCCTTCAGGCTGATTAACCGGCCTAAAGCATCATACGTAAAGGAGGTAGTTACCCCATCTTCATTCAGATTGTGATTAGGGTCAGTATACCCTGTAACATTACCCATAATATCGTACCGGTATGATTCGGCGATCCGCTGCTGATTGGTTGGCCAATCCTTGTAGGTTGCCGCTGACAGCTTATTCCCCCAAGGATCATAGCTCTGCTCTACGTAATTCAATACTTCACCGTTAGTGTGATCCTTAATATAACTGGCGCTGGTACGCGTTTTGAAATTGTAGTCGCTGACCATCTGATCATTATTGGCATTGGTGGCACGGTTCTGCCTTCCCCAACCATCATAGCTTGCGGTAAGCGTATTTCCCGCGGGATCGATAGAATATACCGGCCGGCTCCATTCATCATAATGGTATTGCGTTTGGGTATACCTTTCCACATTAGGATCATATCGCTCTTCGAGCAGAGCTTGTCCCAGTCCATTGTAAAACACAATACCGTACGTCTTGACAGTGTTTCCGTTAGAAGTTTGGGTTACAGTGTGAATGGTGTCAACAACGAAACTTTTCGTTCCGGCATTGACAGCATCATAGTTTGTAGAGACTTGATTATTTGTATATTTATATTCCTCCGTCTCACTGTAGCTTACCCCGTTAGTATTCGTATAACTGGGTCTCGTAATCTTCAACAATCTGCCTAGCTCATCATAAGCATAACTTGTAGTCTGATTATTCCCATCCGTTTCACGAACAAGCTTGCCTAAGCCCAGATCATAACCCATAGTTTTGCTGATGATTTGCTGGGCCGGCTGACCAATATCAATATAATCCTCTTGCTTTGTTGGGTAAGCATACCCGGTTTCTGCTCCAAAAGTCGTTGCGGTTTTACGGGCTATCTTTCCCCCCGCTGTCTTAAGAATCGCCGTCATCTTATGGAGGCTACCCGATCCATCCCCTGCGTTCTCATAGACATACTCTGTCGCTTCGCCTAGCGGATTCATCGTATTTTGTAATCTGCCTTGAGCAGTGTAACTATACGTTTGGCTTTTTGGAACGGAATCACTCTCATTTTGATACCTAGACTGCGAAGCGATAAAATGAAAGGTCGAATCATAGGTATAACGAGTCGTGTACTTTTCTTTTAGAGCCAGATCATTTCGCTGTACCACATTCAATGGAACCGTTTGAGAAGTTACGTATCCTAAAGCATCATAGCTTATATCTGTAAATAGTTGATTGGGATTGGGATCCGCGTCTCCTTGATACTCTAGCTGCTCTATAGAGGTAGGGGTATACTTGAAATTGGGTTGGAATCCTGTGTATCGTTCCACCTTGCGTTCTCCTGCATTTGCTCCCGCAAGAATGGTTTCATCCACCGATACCATTTGCCGTTCATGATTATATGCGGTTGTCACTTTCTCGACTTGTTGTCCGGATTTGTCTAATTGAATGGCCGCACTGGAGAAGGTATATCCATCAGGAAGTACCATTTCGTTTCCTTTTTCTACTAGTAATGCCGGAAAACCTGAATAATCCCCATTATATTCATAATTGATTCTATTGTTAATTTCTTGTACGCCATTTTGTTTTAAAATCACATCATACCGGCTCATAATTCGGCTTTGCTCGATTAACCCTTCATTCCCAAGATTATGCACCGCTTTCTCCGGTACATACACGGTCTCAGAGGTAGAATTATACTTTACTTTTGTTAAAATAAGATTGGCGGTATACGTCGAATACATGGACGGAATGCTACGATGATAATAATCAAAATTATACATGGCACCCTGATAATTAAATTCTGTGACAACTTTCCCTTCTATATCAATTTTCGATAGGGCTGAAAGCATTTCTCCGGTTGAGGACATAAAT
Organism: Paenibacillus sp. FSL H8-0122; assembly: GCF_038005345.1. Taxonomy (NCBI): domain Bacteria; kingdom Bacillati; phylum Bacillota; class Bacilli; order Caryophanales; family Paenibacillaceae; genus Paenibacillus; species Paenibacillus sp. FSL H8-0122. The sequence goes on from NZ_JBBOTB010000001.1 coordinate 3,574,336, forward strand.
AGATTATCTTGCGTATACTTGATCCTTTGCACGGCACGTTGGCCCGGATCTTTCACCGTAACAGTAAGAGACTCTAAAACTGGGTTTGCAGGTGTCGAGTATACATAGTCAAATTCAAGGGTTCGTCCGATCGTATCCGTTATTTTTTTTAGTGCCCGTTCTCCATTTGTCCCTTCTAACATACCGTACTCATAAGTTATCTTATTTCCAAATCGGTCTACTTTTTGGTACAACTCTCCGTAGTTACTCGGCCAAGTATCACGCATAGTATAGTATTCTCGTGAATGATCCGAACGCTCAACATAGAGTTCTTGATTCTGCGAAGAATAATATACTTTAGTGTCTCCTTTTTGATAATCTTTTAAATTCAGAAGACTGTATCCACCTGCTCCAGATTCATTTGTTTGCCTAAGTTCATAATTTCCTCCTTCCCCATCATGATAATAGATCTGACTATTGTCCGTATCAACATAGGGAATTCGGAAGGACCATCCCAGACCCAACTGATTTCGCCTCAGATTATAATCATAAATTTCTCTGGTATTCACAGGAGTTCCATATTCATTGGTGGCATTAGGAAGATAAGGACTGGCTTGATTGGAACTGTATATGACCCCCAGATTCAAGTCAAGACCATCACGTCCAGGGAGTGAGATTTGATTACTTTTCCAGGTTAAGGTTCCTGTAGCCGGATCGATTGCTTCATTGGTTTCGTAATGATCAGAATATTGTTCTTTAAAGGTCTGATTAATCACTTTCATTCCATTGCCATTAAGTAGACTAGCAATATTCTGGTTTAGTTTATATAGAGCACGCTGGGGAAAAGCCAATTCTGACTCGCTATATACCGCATCGATAATGCTTGCTTGCTCTCTATGCAAGGAGAAAGTACCCGATTCTATTGGATATACGTCATCTGTTACAGTTTTTGAACTGGAGGGACCTGACATCTTCGTGGTTAAACTGGCTTCAAGCTCAATCCAAGACATTGATTTCAGTTGTTGTTCTTCCCAAAGCTTCAGAGGGGGCATATCCAATAGATCTTGTAAAAAAGCGATCGCATACATATCTTTGATACGAGCACCGTCTGCAGCAAGTTCTTCGACAAGCTCTTTACTCAAATAAGGTTCTTGGATGCTTCCAAACTGCTCACTATAATGAAGAGCGAGCAGGCGAAGCTCTGGCTCCTCTTCTAAGATGTTAAAAGGTTTAGGGGGAGTAGGATTTCCGTCTTCTGTTAGATATACATCTTTCATCACGGAAGACTCGGAAACGGTCTGCTTGTAGGACAAATCACTCCGCTCTTTGAAATCTACTGGAGGTGCAGTTGGCTGAGGTTCAGGTCTTTTTGAAAACTCTGGACTTGGTGTAGCAGAGGGTGTGGGAACAGCAGCAACTTTTGAAACCGCAGGTGAATTTTGTGCCGCTTCAGCATATGCCGATCCCTGCAAGGACGGAAATGAGCTCAACACCAGAGCAATAGATAAAATAATGATCAACCAGCGATTGAATAGCGATTTAGTTCGCATGAACAGTTCTCCTGTCGTAATATATTTGATTAAGCTATTGCAAGATATAATTTATAGATGGATTCCATTTAGTAGCATCGTACCCATAGTTACCATTCTGGTTGACGATAAAATAGATGGAATCTCCCTTTGTCACATTAATATTCAAGTTCGTCGTCACTCCGATAGCATCATCGCCTTTTATACTTTGCCAGCCTGCTGAGGGCCAGACTTGAGTGCTATTCTTCATAATCTTCACGCGCACCCCGTCCCCTTCCAGGTTCACCGGGTGTTTAGCTGCTCTTCCTGCGATACGTATGGAACCCGTTTGAGGCGCAACCCATTTAAGCACAGCATCATTACCTTCCGGATGCATCCATTCCTTACTGACAATATTCCAGTTTTGTTCCCCTCTCCATCTTAATTCAGCCGGGTCCCATGACATGTCTTTATACTGGGTTCCGTCCCACTGTTGGTAGTACCAGTTATTCTTTCCCTGTTCGGAGCCAAAAGCGGATGACATCTTTTCAATATATGTAATCGAGGGATTCCATGTAGTCCCATCATAGAGCTGATCACCATTCTGGTTGACGACAAAATAGAGGGAGTCCCCCTTTGTTACATTAATATTCATGTTCGCCGTCACTCCGATAGCATCATCGCCTTTTATACTTTGCCAACCTGCTGAGGGCCAGACTTGAGTGCTGTTCTTCATAATTTTCACGCGCACCCCATCCCCTTGCAGGTTAACCGGGTGTTTGGCTACCCTGCCTGCGATCCGTATGGAACCCGTTTGAGGCGCAACCCATCTAAGCACAGCGTCATTACCATCCGGATGCATCCATTCCTTGCTGACAATGTTCCAGATTTGCTCCCCTCTCCATCTTGCTTCCGCCGGGTCCCATGTCATGTCTTTATACTGGACTCCGTTCCATAGTTGATAGTACCAGTTGTTTCTTCCCTGCTCAGAGCCAAATGCAGTCGAAGCTTTTTCAATATATGTAATTGACGGTGACCATTTAGTGGCATCATATCCTATGGTTCCATTTTGATTAACGATAAAATAGATAGAGTCTCCATTAGTTACATTAATGTTTACGTCCGTGGTCACTCCGATGGCATCATCACCTTGTATACTTTGCCAACCTGCTGAGGGCCAGATTTGCGTACTGTTCTTCATAATCTTCACGCGCACCCCGTCACCTTCCAGGTTGAGCGGGTGTTTGGCTACTCTTCCTGCGATTCGTATGGACCCGGTTTGAGGTGCAACCCATTTAAGCACGGCGTCATTGCCGTCTGGATGCATCCATTCCTTGCTAACGATGTCCCAGTTTTGCTCCCCTCTCCATCTTGATTCAACCGGATCCCACTTCATATCCTTGTACTGTACTCCGTCCCATAGCTGGTAGTACCAGTTGTTCTCTCCTTGTTTGGAGCCAAAAGCAGTCTGTAATTCAAAATAGGGTTCTCCAAAATTCTTAGATGCTAGATTCCCGTTGTTATCGTAGAAGTAGCGTTCCGTCTCTCCGGTCAATTCGCTTTTTTGTGCCAATCTGCCATTCGCATCATAATAGTAGAAGGTAGCGGCAGACGCAGAATTCAAAATAGTGAAAGAAAACATTAAAAGAACGATTGTGAAAACAAATGGATTTGCAGATAAAGATTTACGCATTAGACTCCTCGATTCTTAGGTAGTATTATTTAGATTTATTGATCCCGAACTCGCTCAGCTGAAAATAAAAACCTCCGTTATCATCGGTACCAAGTTTGGTCGCATATACTCGTACATACCGTGCCATGATGGGAGCATCGAAGGTGAACGTTTTAATCTTCCCATTGTTAACATAGCCGGTATAAGACTGTCCCTTTATGTCTGTCCAGACTTTACCGTCTACGCTGCTCTGTATTTTAAAATCGACCGGAAATCCCAATGTTGCTCTTGGAATCAGTTGAATGCCAGTAATCTTCTGGATCATACCGGAATCTACAGCTACCCACTCTGTACTTGTTGACGGATAACGGGCTATACTTGACCAAATGGTTGAAGTGTTTTGGTCTACCAATCTTGATGCGGACCAGCCATTCAGTGCAGAAGAGACAGCTACTGTTGACAAATTGACCTTAATCTCAGCAAGCTGAAAATAATATCCTCCATTATCATCCGTACCTAGTTTGGTTGCGTAAATTCTTACATAGCGGTCAATAACAGGAGCATCGAAGTTAAATGTTTGAACAGATCCATTGTTAATATATCCTGTGTAGGACTGCCCCGGGATATCTGTCCAAGATCTAGCATCGCTGCTGCTCTGTATTTTAAAGTCAACCGGGAACCCTAATTTCGCTCTTGGAGTTAACTGAACCCCGCCTATCATCTGCATACTCCCGGAATCTACAACGACCCATTCTGTACTCTCTGCTGGATATCGCGCTATACTTGACCAAATTGTGCTAGTATTCTGATCCACCAGTCTGGATGCAGGCCAGCCGTTTAGTTCAGAAGACACTGCTACCGTTGACAAATTGACTGCAATCTCAGCAAGCTGAAAATAATAACCGCCATTGTCATCCGTACCAAGCTTGGTAGCATAAACCCTTACGTAACGGTCAATGACAGGGGCATCGAATTTGAATGTTTGAACAGATCCATTATTGATATATCCTCTGTAGGCCTGTCCCGGGATATCTGTCCAAGACTTAGCATCACTACTGCTCTGTATTCTAAAATCAACCGGAAATCCCAGTGTTCCTCTTGGATGTAGTTGAACTCCCCCTATCATCTGTACGCTCCCAGAATCAAAGACGACCCATTCTGTACTCTCAGCCGGATATCGCGCTATGCTTGACCAGGTTGTTGTAGCATTCTGATCTACCAGTCTGGACGCAGGCCAGCCGCCAATTGTGGATGAAGTCGCAACAGTAGACCGCATTATCTTAATTTCAGCAAGTTGGAAATATAGTTGTCCGTTATCGTCCTTCCCTAACTTCGTAGCATATACTCTTATGTATCTTGCAATTACTGGTGCTTCAAACTGAAAAAAATGAGTCGAACCATCATTGACAAAATTGCTGTAGGTCTGACCAGGGAGATCTGTCCAAGCCACTGCATCGTCACTAGACTGTATTTTAAAGTTAACCGGAAAAGACAGCTTCCCCCTTGGAGTTAATTCGACTCCGCCTACAATACCACTTTTGCCTAGGTCAGCAGCTACCCATTCCACATCGTCTTCGTTGCCCCTATTCACACTTGACCATACCGTTGCCGCATTATTGTCGCTTAGTTTGTAAGGCTGCCCAGCCTTCTATACTAGATGAGGTAAAGACGCTAACTCCAGAGGAAGCAATCTTACGTTTGATATTCCCGTTACGGTCATACAGATAATAGGTACTATTGTTGTTTGAATCTATTGTGTGATCCAGCCGGCTACCGCCAGAATCATAATGATAGAATGTCGTGTTAAGATTATTTGAAGATTCAGCCTTCACAGAGATTGAGCATAAAATAAAAAACAAAAAAAACAAGCCAAGCGTTTTATAGTGTTTCATTAAATCTCTCCATCCTTAAAAAGATCATTTCTTCTCCACTTTCAGTAAATTCCCGTTCTTATCATATGTATATTGGATTGTTGATCCGTCTGGCAGGGTGGTAAGCAGAAGTTGACCAGTTGCATTATACTCGTGCTGAATTTGATTAAAATCCGTACTGACTGCCACGCGAACAAAACCTGCTTCCCGGCCGCTTCCCTTAATGATCAAGTCCCCTCTTCCGTCGCCACTTACATCGCTGAACCATAAATCATTACTATCAATCATTCTGCTGCCAGAGTTCCAGGTCCAATATGGATAGCCACTTCCAGTACTCAGAGAGACGTACAACCAGCCATCGTTATAACCCACATTCTTCCCTACCGATATCATATCGGCCCTACCATCTCCATTAAGATCTGAAAACCACATGGTTCCGCTGTCGTCGATCATTCGTTTGCCGCTGTTCCATGTCCAGTATGCATAGCCTGCTCCATTACTCAATGAGACGAACACATATCCAGCATTGGCTGTTCCGGGCTGACCTTTGGATATCATGTCGGCTTTGCCGTCTCCATTCACATCAGCAAACCACTGAACATCATTATCATTAACCATTCGTGACCCCGATGTCCAAGTCCATGGATTATAACCGCTGCCGGTGCTTAAAGAGACATACATCTGACCAGCATTGATTGCGCCCGGCTGACCTTTTGCGATTAAATCTGCCTTACCGTCTCCATTCACATCTGCGAACCAAGCTGTATCTTGCGGAGTGAGCATCTTAATGGATGATGTCCAAGTCCAAGGCTGATACCCTGCCCCCGTGCTTAATGACACGTATATGCGTCCTTCATTCCATGCTCCTGCTTGTCCGATTGAAATCAAATCCGCCTTACCATCTCCATTCACATCCTCAAGCCATACTGGACTGTGATCATCAAGCATACGTACACCAGAGTTCCAGTTCCAAGACTGGTGGCCATTCCCCGTGCTCAAAGCAACGTAGATGACCCCGGCATTCCACGCCCCTGGTTCACCCTTAGTGATAAGATCTGCTTTACCATCCCCATTCACATCAGCGAACCACATCGAACTATTGTCGTCGATCATACGGGAGCCGGAATTCCACGTCCAAGGCTGAAACCCAGTTCCGGTGCTTAAGGCAACGTAGACAACTCCAGCATTCCAGGCTCCTGCTTCACCTTTGGAGATTAGATCCTTCTTCCCGTCGCCGTTCACATCCTCAAACCACATCGAACTATTGTCATCGATCATTCGGCTAGTTGTGCTCCAGCTCCATGGGAGGTAGCCAGTATGCTTATTTAGATTGGAGGCTCCGGCTGCGGAAGTAATTGTACTAATACTAATTGAAAAAAGTATAGTAATGACCAGAAATAGAGTTTTGTATTTTTTGAAGTTCATGTTAGTTTTAAGCCCTCTCCTTAATTGAATTTGTCTTAGCCAGCATAGCGGAACCCACCCGCATTCAAACCCAATGACTTCCTCACTCATCATAATTTACCGCCCCGCACATTTAAACGGTTGTATTTTGTCGAAATAAAACTTATATTGTCGATTGCGTACTGTTTTAGTCACATTATCAGAATGGAGACTTCTATAATTTACAGAGATTGCCGAAAAGGCTATAATCCTCTAAGAATTTACTTAGGGGGATTAAGAGAAATGGGTGTAATCGTAAATAAATATTGTTCGAAATTTATTATGTTTGTGTTGGGAATGCTTCTTTTTTTGATATGGGACAACGATGTGTCTTTAGCAGTTCAGTATAATTACAAAGGTTCTACGGGACAGCTCAGCAGTGTGACTTATGATGATGGAACGGTCATTATTTATAAACATGACCTGAATGGTAATCTTACCTCTAAAAGCAAACTTAAAACACCTGTAGTCCAAGCACCAGCAGAAGCGACTTTATTAGATAGCTCCTATGAGGTATATGCCTATGGGGTTAAAAAGGAAGCCAAAAATGTCACCTTTCCTACTTGGACGGCCTTTAATGGTAATGATGACTTAGCTTCTCCTTTGGTAGCCGGTGAAAAAGTCTCCGATGGTATTTGGAAAGCTGTCGTTCCTTTTAGCAAACATAATCAGGAGTCTGGGTTGTACTACAATGATGTCTGGGTTGATGGTGTGTATTTTGGAGGAACCACTACAGTTGTTACAAGAAATAAGGTTACTATTCCAGAGAAGGTAAATTTTAAAGATGGAGTGTATGATATTATCGTTGAAGGAGTAAGTGAAGCAATAACTAATATGACCTTCTACACTTGGACTGAAGCCAATGGTCAGGATGATTTGAAGCAAAATAAAGGGCAGAAAGTATCGCCAGGTATGTGGAAAATCACGGTCCCATTAAGTGATCATTCTTTCGAGACAGGTATATATACTACCCATATCTATACAACTGACTTATACGGAAATAGCACTGGAATCGGTGTTCAGACTCAAGTCCATTCTTCTATAATTGCTCCCTCTGAGGTAAATCTATTGGATAGTTCGTATGAAGTCTACGCCTATGGAGTCAATAAGGACGCCAAAAATGTTGTTTTCCCCTCTTGGACGGACTACAACGGTCAGGATGATTTAGCCTCTCCTTTAATATCCGGCACAAAAGTTTCCGATGGCATTTGGCGAGCTGTAGTTCCTTTTAACAAGCATAATAATGAGTCTGGATTGTACTACAATGACGTCTGGGTTGACGGCGTTTATTTCGGAGGGGTTTCAACAATAGTAAAAACAAACAAAGTCATTATTCCAGATAAAGTTAATTTAAAGTCTGGTTCCTATGAAATAACAATAGAAAATATACGTGAAGATATTTCTAAGCTAACCTACTACACTTGGACCGAGTTCAACGGTCAGGATGATATAAAGCAAAGTGGCGGCCAAAAAGTATCACCAGGAACATGGAAAATCACCATTCCTCTCAGTGAACACAATTACGAGACTGGCACTTATATAACGCACATCTATACCACTGACCCATTTGGAAATAGCACTGGAATCGGTGTTAAAACAATTGTAATCAAATGATATTTTCACCTGAGCAGCAGTTGGATAAACAGCACTTGATACCAACCACAAAGAACCCCGCAGCAGATAGAATTCACATCTGCTGCGGGGTTCTCTCCATACAAGTCAATCCATCCTAATCCTCCAGCCTACTCCTGCTTCCCCCGAAGCAAAGCGATCGCTGCCAGCAGGAAGGAGACCAGGGAGATGCCGAGGGTAATGTAGAGCATCGGCGAGGTGCCGGTAGCTTTGCCCTCCTCGTTCACAATGGCCTGATGCTCATCCATGGTCATGGTGCCGCTGCCGGACATTTCTGCGGCACCGTGGCCGTGGCCGCCACCGGCGCTGCCGGAGGCTTCAGCGATGGCCGTGATGGAATGCGGGGATTCCGTGCCGGGTTCGCCGGACCATTGCACCAGGCTGCCGTCGGCATAGTGCTGATAGGCATCCCAGGCGATATCGCCTGCGGAGTCCGGGTTCTTGGCTGTGAAGTAGAAGCGCTGGAACTGCCCGGCCTGTATGCCGCCGTCCTTCGCAATCCAGCTCACTTTATTCCCTTCAACCGTTACCTCCCAGCCGGGAGTGGCTTCGTATTGCTTGAATTCCGCGCCTGCCGGCATCCGCAGATCCACCTGCACGGTGGCGCTTTCTTTTTCAGACGGCACTTTCAGCGTATACGTCTCCCAGGCCCCCGTACTGGACTGCGCTGGACTTACGGTTACGTGGGCACTCGCCACGGCAGCGAACAACAGTAGTGTTGCGGCTGCCGGTGCGGCCAGTGCGGCTATTTTACGAAACAATCTATTCAAATGAATCTCTCCTTGTCTCTTGTAATAATCTATCTCTTCCCCGGAAAATCCCGCTCCCGCGAAGCCAGCCCCTGCTCCAGAGCATATCTTGTAAGCTGTGTGCGGTTCTGAAGCTGAAGCTTCTGGAGAATGTTCTTCAGGTGATTCTTGACCGTATGCTCGGAGATCCCGAGGGTGGCGGCAATCTCCTTATTGGTGGACCCGGAGGATACACAGCCCAGTATCTCCTTCTCCCGCGCCGTTAATGCCTCCCGCTCCTCCTTGACGGAGGTGACCGCGAACTCCTTCAGAATCTGGAACGCCAGCTCCCGGCTCAGCGGCACCTCCTCGCTTACAATCGCCAGCAGGTATTCGATCCAGGTGGACGGGGCCAGATTCTTCAGGAGATACCCCTGCGCCCCCTGCTTAAGCGCTTCGAACAGATAAGAGATCTCATCCGACACGGTGACGATGACAATCCGGACATACGGATATTCCAGCTTGATGCGCCGCGTGGTCTCCAGACCATCCATTCCCGGCATTTCGATATCGATCAGGATCAGGTCGGGCATCCATTGCCCGGTCCAGACAATCGCCTCCGCTCCGCTGGCCACGGCACCGATTACTTCAAACCGTTCATCCAGCGCCAGTATCTCGCTCATTGCCTCACGGGCATGTGCATGGTCATCGACGATCAGCACCCGGCAGCGTTCCATCCTGCACCTCCCCCTTCGTAATTTCTACAGTGGTTCCGACTGCCCCCGATTGTACATCCAATCTCCAGCCCATACTGCGGGACCGTTCCCTCATAATCTGTAGGCCATAGCTGCCGCTCACCGCAAAAGGATCATCATGCTCAATCCCCGCACCGTCATCTACAACAGTTATACGCCAGCCGTGTTCATTCCCATGACCCGAGACGGACACCCTGCCGGCACGTGTGTGCTTACGCACATTGATAATCGCTTCACGAATGCAGGACAACAGCTCTGCCTGTTCCGCCGGCGTCAGCAACTGCTCCTCCAGATGCCAATCGAGAGATACCTCGATCATGACTTCTCCGGCTATGGCCGCCAGCTGCTCATGGATAGAACGCTCCAGCGAGAAGTTCTCCGCACCGCTCACGGGCACCTTCAGATTGGCAATAGCCTGACGTGCATAACGGTTAACCTCGTGAACGGTCTTTTTGATCTGATCCACACTGTCCGCGCTGATACCGCCGTCCTTGCGGCTATGCTCCAGCCGGTCGATCCGCACGGAGAGCAGGAACAGGGACTGGGCCATTCCGTCATGCAGCTCTTTGGCCAGCGCCTCCCGAGCTTCCATCGCTCCGGTGGCCGCCCGCTCCTGCTCGAGCTCCCGCTGATTGCGCTCCATGAGGCGAAAGAGCGGCAGCAGCAGAATAATACTGCACAGAAATACCAATACAGGTGTTAAGAAGTTCCCCGTGTCCATAGAGATGTACGGCATCAGGAACTGATGTCTCACCCATTCCCAGATACCGACCATAACCGTTGGAATCAGCAGGATAAGCACTTTAATTCGGGTATACGTCACGGTTCCCTCCCCAATTTCTGTTCGTTATTTTACCATTTCCGGGTGACCGGCGGCATGACTCTTTAGGGCTATGCCCGTCCGCATATGTTACAGAATTAAGTATTTAAAAGTTAAATCATTCCCTTCATAGCTCCCATCGTCCTATCATAACAGTTAGCGAAACAATATCCGATAGGTTACACTAGGAATAACATTCAATCAAGTATACATTGATGCTGACACTACAGGAGAGATAATCATATGAAACGGATTACGATTCTAATCGCCGACGATGATCCCGAGATTGCCGATCTGATCGGACTGCATTTGGACAAAGAAGGCTACCACCCCATAAAGGTAACAAGCGGCCCGGCAGCGGTGCAGGTCATCCAGTCCAGGCATATCGACCTGGCGATTCTGGATATTATGATGCCCGGGCTGGACGGGTATGAGGTGACCCGGCAGATCCGGGAGCAGCATGGGCTGCCGATTATTTTTGTGAGCGCGAAGACTTCGGATCTGGATAAAATCACCGGGCTGGTCATCGGCGCCGACGATTATATGACCAAGCCCTTCAATCCCATGGAGCTGGTCGCAAGAGTGAACGCGCAGCTTAGACGTTCTATGAAGCTGAACCAGCCGGTTACCGAGCAGAAGGCCGTGGTGGAAGCCGGGGGGCTGATCGTCGATCCGGACCGCCGTTCCGTGACCTTATACGGACATCCCGTGGAGCTGACGCCGAAGGAATTCGATATCCTGTATTTGCTCGCCAGCTACCCTAAGAAAGTATTCAGCGCCGAGCAGCTTTTTCAGCAAATATGGGGTGAGGCTTATTATGAAGGCGGAAACACTGTGATGGTCCATATCCGCACCTTGCGCAAAAAGCTGGGCGATGACCAAAGTAAAAATACATGGATCAAAACGATCTGGGGGGTAGGGTACACGTTCAATGGCTAATCTTGTCCGCAGCTTCCGCTTCAAAATGATATCGCTGCTGGTACTCAGCATGATTTGCTCCGGTGCTATTACCTTTGTACTCTACAAAAGCCTGCAAATGTATTATACCTCTCAGGTGAAGTATGAAGACAAGCTGACCCGCTTTCGTTACCTGATTGCCGATTTCGGCGACCTGAATTTCTTCCTGATCTTCTTCATCCCGCTGGCGCTGCTGTTCTTCTTCCTGTTCACCAAGCCGTATGCCCGCTATTTCAAAGAAATCTCGCATCATATCCGCCTGCTGGCTAACGGGGATTTCAAAAGCCGGATTCAAATCCATTCTAACGATGAATTCGAGGATATTGCCGCTGATCTGAATCAGGCTAAGAATAAGCTGGAGGAAGCGGTGGAAAGGGGGGACTTTGCGGAGAACAGCAAGGACAAGCTGGTGCTGAATCTGGCTCATGACCTGCGGACTCCACTGACCTCTGTACTCGGCTACCTGGATCTGGTGCTGAAGGACGGGGAGTTAACCGCCGAGCAAGTGAAACATTACACCACGATTGCTTACACCAAATCACAGCGGCTGGAAAAGCTGATCGACGAGCTGTTCGAGATTACCCGGATGAACTATGGCATGCTTACCGTGGAGCAGCGCCCCCTGGATCTGAGCGAGCTGCTGGTCCAGCTGAACGAGGAATTGTATCCTCTGCTGGAGAATAACGGACTGACAGCCCGCATGGAGGTCACTCCGCAGCTCAAAATTACCGGGGACGGGGAACTGCTGGCCCGGGTGTTCGAGAACCTGCTGACCAATGCTGTGCGTTACGGCAAAGACGGCCGTTATGTCGATGTCCGCTGCTACCCGGAGGGTGAGACGATCGTTGTCCAGGTCATGAATTACGGGGATATGATCCCGGCGGAGGATCTGCCTTTTCTGTTCGATATGTTCTATACAGGTGACCGGGCACGGACCCATCAGGAAGGCAGTACCGGGCTGGGATTGTTCATTGCCAAAAATATCGTCGAGCAGCATCAGGGGACCATCTCCGTACAGAGTGACACGATCCGCACGCTCTTCGAGGTCCGTCTGCCGGGTGTGATCCAATAGTCTGTTCTGGTCCAGCTGCAGCCGCAGTGTTGCCGTCCTTTTTGAAGGACGGTTTTTTGCGTTGACACTTCAGGTGGAAACGGATTTATTTTTATCTTTTAAGAAAAACTTTATCTTTCCCCCACTTCTATTTAAACACACTCCTCTATGCTTAAGTCATTGAAACAAGGAGGACGAGAACATGAAGAAATGGTTAGTAATCATCGTAATTGCCGGACTGCTCGGAATGAAATGGATGGATAGGGAGCAGGAGACCGCAAAGAATGAACTGAATATAGAGACGGTACAGACGAGTGCAGATAAAGGCTCCAAGAATCTGACGGTTATTCCCAAAGAGCAAATCTACCAAGGGAACCTGCTGCTGGTCAACAAGGATTACCCCGTTCATGATACGGGAGTCAGCCAGGACATCGTCCGTCTGCTCGATCATGAGGAGCTGACCTCCGGATACCTGCTGCTGGATCACAAAACGATGCTATCCAGGCAAGTCGCAGAGAAATTCACAGAGATGGTACAGGCCGCATCCATGGAGGACATCAACAGCTTCCTGATCAGCAGCGGATATAGGGACAATGACAAGCAGCAGCAGCTATACGATGAAAAAGGGGCCGATTACGCCCTGCCACCCGGCTACAGCGAGCATAATCTGGGCTTGTCGCTGGATATCGGCTCCTCGCAGATGTCCATGAGCCGTGCCCCCGAAGGGCAATGGCTGCGGGATAACGCATGGGACTACGGCTTCATTCTGCGCTATCCTGAGGATAAAACAGATATCACTGGCATCAAGTATGAGCCATGGCATTTTCGGTATGTAGGGCTTCCACACAGTGTGATTATGCGCGACAAGAACTTCACGCTGGAAGAATATCTGGAATTCCTTAAGGAGCAGCAATCGATCACCACTACAGTGAACGGTACTAAGTATCAGATCTCTTATGTAGAAGTGCAGGGGAACACCCCTGTTCCTGTCCCCGCCGGCAAGCATCTTGAACTCTCCGGAGACAATATAGGCGGTGTGATTATGACGGTATATCCTTAATGACTAACCCATATATCATTACAATCTACAGAAAGCGGTGATGCAGAAATGAATCAGGCACACAAGCAGACAAAATACGGGTTGCAGATGCTATTTACCATTTACGTGTATATTCTGTTTAAAATCATTTTATTCAAATTCGGTTCAATTGATCTTAGCTTCCTTTGGCAGCAGCTCCAGCACAGCCCGGGCCATATTGCGGCCAGTCTGCAACGCGGAAATCTGATCCCGCTGGCCACCTTGGCTAACACCTATCACCATATCAGCACTAGCACCGTCGTTAATTTCTTGGGAAATATCGCCTTGTTTATCCCTTATGGCATCTTCCTGGTGCTGCTCAACCCGAATGGAAGAGGCAGCGGCTCCTTCAAGGGTGTAATCCTGTGGTCCTTCGCCTTAAGCGCAGTATTGGAATGCTCGCAAGCCGTCTTCTATATTGGAACCTTCGATGTGGATGATCTTCTTCTGAACACCTTCGGCGGGATGTTGGGATATCTGCTGATTCGCCCCATCATGATGATGTATATGACAGGCAGACAAGGCTCCTCCGTCACCCAGAAGTGACGGGGAGCCTTGCTTTCCGTTCGCCCTGCTCACAAGGGAGAGATATAGCGGCCATATTCAATTGCAAGCTCCGTGAAGCCATTGCCTTCCTGCTTCAGGAAAAAGCTGTTTACACCCTCCGCTCCCCACCAGTTGAGCCCAAGCAGCAATCCGTCTGCCGTATGCGCCGCGAACAGCACGGAGAACATCTGCGGGATCACCTCACCGCCGTCATCGACACGCCAGACTGAATATTCATTATCCGTAATCTCAGCAGGATAGTCCTTGAAGCTGAGCTTCCCGTCTTCCTCCAACACCAGGCTAAACAGCATCTCCTTATCCTGTCTTACGAACTGCACCAGATAGAGCTCTCTGTCCGGGCCCAGCCCGGCCAACTTCCAGGCGGACTGGATCTTCCGCCCTTTGGCGGCTGCAATACTCTTCCGCAGCGGATCGCCGGCTGCAAGCTGCGGGCCTGCCGGATCGGCAGGCTGAACCTCCAGCAAGGCCGCCTGCGGAAAGACCGCAGAATCAACCAGAACATAGGTCTCATCCCGCATCGCTGCGTCACCCTCTACCTTGAACAGATAACCGGACATATTCGGAATATTATTCGCCAGCTCCCGTCCGTTGTTGTTATCGTTGCCCGGCTGCCACTTCTCCAGCTTCACAGCCAGCACCTGCCCCCCGTTCCCAATGGCAGTGTTCAGGGACTTCAACTGCTCCCCGCTTCCCTCCTCTTCCCTGGTGACCATAATATGACTCCCGGTCTCACTCGCGAATCCGAAGACCGGCTGCAGCTTGGCAGGGTCAAGTAAGGCAGCCGGGGCTGGAGAGGCCGTAGCTGACGCTGATGCAGCCGGGACCGCACTTGCCGGGCTATCCGTCTGCTGAGCGGCTGGCGATGGACTGCCGGTAGACGGCCCGGCCGAAGCTGCTGCACTGCTGGCAGCGTCATTGCTATTCGTCCGGGCACACCCGGTCAGGCTAAAGACTATGGCTGCTGTAAGAATAAGACTTCCGGCCGCTCTTACCCGGTGCCGGAAACTGTGCTTCGCTTGATTCATAGCGGGCCTCCAGTATGATTTAGTCGAAAATCCCCATGCTGAGGTAACGTTCTCCGGTATCTGGTGCGATACATAACACCCGCTTCCCCCGTCCCAGGCGCCGCGCCTCCTGCAAGGCCGTCCAGACTGCGGCTCCGCCGGAAGGTCCGAGCAGAATTCCCTCGGTACGGGCCAGTTCTCTTACCATCTCCAAGGCATCCTCATCGGATACCTGCACGATCTCATCGTAAATGCCGGTATTCAAAATCGCCGGCACGAAGCCCGGGCTGGTCCCCACCAGCTTGTGCGGCCCCGGCTGGCCGCCGGACAGCACCGGCGAACCCTGCGGCTCCACGACAACCACACGTAGCTCCGGCAGTCGCGCGCGCAATACCTCGCCGGTTCCGGTGATGGTGCCGCCTGTCCCGGAGGTGGCGACGAAGACATCCAGCCGCCCCTCCATCTGCTCCAGAATTTCCGGCGCGGTGGTGGTGCGGTGAATGTCCGGGTTCGCCGGATTCTCGAACTGCTGCGGGATGAAGCTGCCGGGGATCTCCCGTCCCAGCTCCACCGCCTTGGCAATCGCGCCGGGCATCCGCTGCGCCGCCGGAGTCAGCACGACTTCCGCCCCGTAGGCCTTCAGGATATTGATCCGTTCCTTCGTCATATTATCCGGCATGATCAGGATGGCCTTATACCCCTTCGCTGCCGCGTTCATCGCCAGTCCAATTCCGGTATTGCCGCTGGTCGGCTCAATAATCGTCCCGCCCGGCTGCAGCCGTCCGTCCAGCTCCGCCTGCCGGATCAGATTATAGGCTGCCCGGTCCTTGACGCTGCCGCTGGGATTGAACATCTCCAGCTTCACATACAGCTCCGCATCCTCCGGTCCGGTTACCCGTCTCAAGCGTACAACCGGCGTGCCGCCAATCAGCTCCGTAATATTATTGACTACCCGCTTCGTCATTGGTGTGCCTCCTTAGTTTCGGTCCTTATCTTATGCACGATATAACACCCATTGTATAGTTACGGGATAGCATTTGTCGATTTTAAGGAATTGCTGCCACGATCGGTCCTGTGACTTGCAGTGTTGTACATTGTGCAAGATTTCCAGCCGCAGAGTAGCTCTGGTCCCCGATTGTTGCACATTTTGCAGGAATAATCAGCAGATTGGGAAGTCTGAGTCCACATTGTTGTAATTTGTGCAGGATTTCCTTTTTGGAGGCTATAAAGAGACTGATTTGTTGTAAAAGATGCAGGATTTCCTATGGCCAGGCGGGATCTGAAAGGTAACATACGTGTACGAGTAGTCATGGGTATGATGTTAACCCAAGGACGTACAGCCGATTCAACAAAAAAACCGCTCCCGGACACACGGGTTGCGGTTTTTTTTGTGCGCTGCATCACAGAAGGCGTTGCTTCGTTCCTCTACGGATTCACCGTTATCGTGAACGTGGACGTTGTGTTTTTAATCGGCGTTACCGTGTTCAGGATCTTGAGGTTGTTGAAGACTACGCTGCCCACTGCCGGCCCCTGGCCGGGCTCCGGCAATTCATTAGCCCAGATACCGACACCGGATTTGGCGTCGAAGGCGTCGCCGCTCTTGAGGGCACCGGAGATCGTAATGTTGGTGAAGATCGTGTCTGTGACAGGGAACTGCGGCGCAGAGCCGGAATAGTTCGTCTGGAACATGATTCCGTGATAGGTCGGGTCAATGATGTCCACATCGCTGACCCGGATGCCCTGGAACACCTTGGAAGCGGAGAATACCCAGATGGCCGGGAAGGTCTGTGCGCCCCAGAAATGTCCGCCTGACCGGACGACGGAGATATTCTGGAAGTTCGTCGTCGGTGACGCCCCGAAGCCGTTCATCGGATAGCCGAAGTCCAGCGAGCTGATCGTAATCCCGGAGTAGCAGAGAGTATCCGCAATATAGATGTTGCGGAAGGTATTCGCATACCCTCCGTAGACGGCAAGACCGGCTGCCCGCCAGGTCAGGATGGATGTCAGATTCTCATAGACATTGTCCTTCATGTCAGAGCCGCCGGAATCGATCGCCGAGAACAAGGCGAAGCTGTCATCTCCAGTTGCCCGCGCCTCGATGTTAGACACGAGATTGTTCGTGCTGCCGTTGGTCATATTGATGCCGTCGGCAAAGGTATTGCGGATGCGTGAGTTTTTAATGACCATATAATCGGTATTCGCGCCCCAGTACATACATACCTGATGCTCCGTCCAGATATTATCAATTGTTGTGTTGGCTACATTGGCGAAGTCGAATACCTTGCCGGGACCATCAATCCGTGAAGTATAGTTGCCGAAGTAGGCAAACCCCGAGAAGGCCGAGCCATTCGCTGAATCTGTCGCCCGGAAGCCGATGTCTGTATTCGACTGGTTGAGCGGAGCATAGAACCGGGTATACCAAGGGCCGGCTCCGACGATCTTCACCGCCTTGCCGTAGACCTGGAACTTGCTCGAGGTCTCATAGGTTCCGGCAGGAAGATAGACGCCAACTAGCTTACCCGTTGTATCCATGCGGACCTTATCCAGTGCATTCTGCACATCCTGGTGCGTGAAGCCCAGAGGAACCGTGTACTTGGCCGGGTCCGGATTGGCTATCGGCGAGACCTGCTCCAGGCTGATGAAGTCAATGGCATATTGCGAAGTATTGGCTGCATCCTTCTGCAGCCGGATCGTGCTGCCTGCCGGAATCGTGCTGTCGAACATGATATTCGCTTCGTCATAGATGTGGCGCGGGGAGCCGGCACTTGGCGAATTGCCGGGACTGGCCTCCGAGCCATACAGCCAGGCGTATTTGGAGGTCAAGGTAACGGCCTTGTTGAACACACCATTGACGTAGATGTTGAGTGTAGCTGTGGTGCCGTCACCGCCCGGAGCATCGGGAATGGAGAAGCGGGTGACCAGGGTATTGGTGCTGGCTTTGGTCGTGAATTCCACATAGCTGCCTGTTGTATTGAGGGTGACCGCTCTTCTGCCTGAAGCTTCACCGGCCAGATCGCCAATATTGCGGTTCGGGGTCAGCTTGACAGCTCCGCCGCCGATCATTCCATCTTCTGCCTCATACATGTCGTAAGGCATATTGGCCCCGCGTCCGATGTAGAGCGACTGGTTCTGGATGTTGTTGGCCCGCTTGACCGCCAGTTCGTTGGCATCCACGGCAATTTCTGTTTTGACATTATACTTTCCGTTCACCGCCGTCCAGGTCCCAAGAGACACAGGAGCCGTAGTACTTCCGGCAGCAATGACACCGTTATAAGAGCCGCTCAACGTTCTGAGGACCGCGCCGGAGGTGGCATCCGTTAAGGTCAGCGTGATGTTATGCGCGCCGCTGGCTGAGGCCGCCGTTCCCTGATTCTTAATGGCCACTGAGAAGCTGACCGTGTTGCCCCCAGCCGGGTTGCCGGGAGACCAGCTGACCGGAGAAGCAATCAGATCCGAGCTGGATACCGGATTCACAGTAAGGCCCGTAGGATGGGCATAGCTGTTATTGCCCTCATTCAGCTCAATGACATTGTTGTTCTCATCTACCTTGGCGCTTACCGTATAGGTTCCGGCATCCTTGGCACCAACACTGAAGGAGACATTGGCCGAAGCTCCTGCGGCGAGCGCACCCACCGGGGCTGTCCCGGCAAGGGTGGTGCCGGCATAGAAGCTGACTGTGGTTGCGGCCGAAGCCGCTGAGCCGATATTCTTGACGGTGGCACTCAGCGTGAGGGCATCGGTCTCCACCGGAGCCGACGGACTCCATGACATTCCGGTTACCGTCAGGTCAGGATTCGCCGCCGGTGTGCCGATAATCTGAAGCTCAGCAACCTGTCCGGCACCTGAACCGGAATTCGCCGTGATTCTCAGTTGCAGCTCACTGACTGTAGCGGTCACCGGAATGGTCACTGAATTGCCGCTGGCCGGATTAAACGTATACTCCGCCGCAGGCACCAGACTGGTGAACGTTCCTGTGGACTGGTTATGTCCCAGCACCTGGATCGTCTGGGTACGGGTTGACCAGGCGGCTGCCGGATTGAGCTTCACGACCACCGAGGTGACATTGGCATTCGCGCCGAGGCTGACGGTCAGCGTATTCGGGTAGCTGCCGCCCGCTCCTTCCCAGTAGGTAGTGACTTCTCCATCATTGGCATTGGAGGGGACGAAGGTGAAGACGGAAGAAGAAGCATTGATTGCCTTGCCGACCGCCAGATTCGAGCCGGGACCCGTGCTCGGGGTGGCCGTTGGCGTGATCGTCGGAGCCGGAGTCGCCGTTGGGGCTACAGTAGGTGTAGCCGTCGGTGCAACGGTCGGCGCGATCGTTGGAGCTACGGTTGGCGTAGCCGTTGGGGCTGCGGTCGGCACAGCCGTCGGAGCTGGCGTTGCCGTTGCCGTCGGCGCCGGGGAAGCGCTCAGCACAAGCTGATCCAGATTCACATTGCCGGAATCGGACGCATCATACTTGTAGGCAATGGTGTTGGTTCCGGCGTTCAAGGCAAGAATCTCTGCCTGGGTCGACCAGGTATCCCAGTTCGGGAGATTGGCAAGCGAGGTCTGCTTGACCTTCGTCCCGTTCACATAGATACTGAGGGTCTTGGTACTGCCGGACGCATTGGCATACCGCAGGGCTGCGCTGTAATTCCCTGCCGCCGGAGCCGTTACCGAGAAGGTTGTGGCTGCCCCCTGAGCCAGGTAGCCATCTACGAAGGCAGCACCGGTATAGCCGCTGTGATCGGTATTTGTCTTGGCTCCGCCGGATAAGGCGGCGGCCTCCGCTTCATAGGTTCCGGGTGGAGAGGCCGTGGTGCCGTGCACCTCAAGCTCAGATAGCTGTGCTGCAGGCCAGCCGGTGTTGGCCGTGAAGTTGATTTTGATATACCGGGCGGTTGCTGCAGTGAAGCTGATGGTGACGGAGTTCGCACTGCCCGGATTGAAGGCATACCCCGCAGACGCCGCCAGATTGCTGTAAGACGTATCATCCGTACTGCCTTGCACAGACAGCGTCTGTGTTCTGGCTTCCCAGCCCGCAGGCAGCTTCAGTACAACCTGATTCACACTGCTGCTGGCACCCAGATCCACCTTGATCCATTGCGGAAAAGCATTGCTGGCACTCTCCCAGTACGTACCCTGGTTACCGTCATTAGCATTCGCTGCTACATACACATCACCGACTGAGCTTGCGCTAATCGTCTTGCCCTGAGCCAGATTGCCTGCCGCCGCCCCCACTGCCGGAAATAACGCGAGCTGTCCCACACATAACACAAGCATCAGACCGTACATCAGGAACGTCCTTGCTACCGAAGACCTGGTTCTGCTGATCATTTGACAACCACCTCCCATAAATTATGGTGCCACCTTCGAGTATGCGCTTTCAAAAACAAATTATGGTAATAATATAAGATAGAGCCTGGCTCAGGTCGATGGCGTATTCTATGAAAAGTATGTGCGTACATACGGAGCGCTCAGGAAGAGAATGAACCTAACCGAAGTCGGCATACCCGCGGACGGCAGATGCTTTTACAATGAATACAACAACAAGCCACAGCGCAGGAGGAATCAGCTATGAACGAAAGTATCAGGCAGGAGCTATTATCCAAAAACGAAAAATTGATCAACATGGTGATCGAGCGGGCCAAACGGGATTTTCCGGAGGAGATTGCAGTAATCGGGCTTGCGGGCTCTTGCAATACCGGGGATTATCATGAGAAAAGCGACCTGGATCTGATCATCATCAATAATAACAACCAAGGCTGGGGCATCTCGTCCTGCTTCATTCTGGGGGATGTCGGTTATGATATCTACTGCACTCCTTGGGAGACCCGGATCGAAGAACAGGCCGCGCTTGAAAGTCCGATGATCTCCTCTCTAATAGATTTGCAGGTGCTCTACTATGCCAAGCCCGAGGATCTGGAGAAGCTTAAGGTCTATCAGCAACGGGCGCTGGATGCTCTGGCGAAGCCCCTGGGACGCGATTGTATGGAACGGGCGAAGAAGTGGATCGATCTGGCGAAGCAGGAATATGCGAATATTTGTCTTACAGAGGATAAGGGAGCCGTAAGGCTGGCTTCAGCGGAGTTGGTCTACAATCTGGTGAATGCTTTGACGCATATGAATAGTACTTATTTGAAAAGAGGGCTGAAAAGATACCTGGAGGACACCGCAGCCTACCGCTACCTCCCCGAAAACTATGAAACGATCTATATGAATGTGATCTGTGCGAAGACGACGGACGAGATCCGAAATACCTCCGGCATTCTGCTCAAAAGTATCCTTGATCTGTACAGCATCCTGTATCAGAAATATGTAGAACAGCCTGTTCCTACCTATGATAATCTGGCGGGCACCTATGAGGAATTATGGTGCAACTACCGCAACAAGATCATCGCCAGCGCTGAAAGTAAGGATGCTTCTTACGCCTTCTACGCCGCTATGGGAGCGCAGAGTCTGCTGGATGAGATGACCGAGTCGCGGGGAACGCGGAAGTTCGGACTCATGCAGTATTTTGATGCCTCGAATCTGGATCTGTTCAAGGACCGGTTCCTCCTGGCAATGGATGACTATCTGGAGGAATATCAGCGGGCCGGCCGGCAGCCCCAGAAGTACGATACTTTTGAAGAGCTGTACCGGCAATATATGAACAAGTAACAGATAAGCAAGATCATGCCCCCTCCCTTCGTTCAGGTTGGGGGCTTGCCTAATTATACATTGAAACGTGCTACCAGACCTTGCAGACCTTGCGCCAGTATGCTGAGGGCACTGGCAGAAGAGGCGATCTGTTCCACTGAAGCCATCTGCTCCTGCGATGCGGCGGATACTTGCTGTGTACTTGCCGCTGTAGTCTCCGAGATATGCGTAACGGTACGGATAGAGTCTACAATCTCCTCCGTTGCTGCCGTGATTTCTTCTACCGCACCGGATACCTCCTGAACCTGTCCCGCCAGTGAATCAATCGAATGGCGGATGGCATTGAAAGACTGCCCGGCCTCTTCTATGATCCGGGTTCCCCCCAGCACTTCGTTCATGCTGTTCTTCATCACCTTCACTGCATGATCTGCATCGGCCTGGATTCCGGTTGCCATTTCAGCAATCTGATTGGCGGAATCTGCGGACTGCTCAGCCAATTTGCGCACTTGATCGGCTAC
Organism: Paenibacillus sp. FSL H8-0122; assembly: GCF_038005345.1. Taxonomy (NCBI): domain Bacteria; kingdom Bacillati; phylum Bacillota; class Bacilli; order Caryophanales; family Paenibacillaceae; genus Paenibacillus; species Paenibacillus sp. FSL H8-0122. The sequence continues at coordinate 3,596,543 of NZ_JBBOTB010000001.1, forward strand.
GACAGCAAATCCCCTGCCATGCTCTCCGGCGCGGGCCGCTTCTATGGTCGCATTCAGAGCCAGCATATTCGTCTCCGAGGCGATCCCCTTGATCACCCCGACAATGCTGTTTATGTCCTGTGAACGCTTCATGAAGCCCATAACCTTCTCCGATAAGGACTGAATGGATTCGTTGATGGAATCCATCTGCCGGACCGCAGATTGCAGGGATAGATCCCCGGCCACCGCATAATCTGCAGAACGCAGGGAAGCTTCCGAGATATCCTGCACACTGGCAGCAATCAGCTGAATACCGTCCGACATTTCAATAATGGTGTTCATGTTAGTCTGCAGGTCATTCATCTGCATGCCCGCACCACTTGCGACCTCACCCATAATTCCGGAGATCTTCTCGGTCGTTTCGGCGGTCAATCCGCTATCCGAGGTCAGCTTCACTGAAGAAGCCGCCAGACCGTTCGCGGATAGCTTCACCTGGGTGATCATCGTTGCCAGATTATCGGTCATTGTATTGAAATTCCGGGCCAGCTCACCGATCTCATCCTTCGTCTGCACACTAAGCTTGCGGGTCAGATCGGCATCGCCGCGCACAATCTCCTGAAGCTGCCTGTTCACATCCTTTACCGGCTTCAGAATCCGTGCGGACAATACGAATGCGATCAACAGAGCCAGTACCACGGATAATCCTGTCACCCCCATGCTGGTAATCATAGCCGAGCTGCGGTGGGTAGCTGCCTGATTCTGTTCTTTCATAATTTCATCATGCAGCATCGTCTCGAATACCAGCTGTGAATCGATGATAGTCGTAAGGGAGAGGCTTGTGAACGATTTCTGCGCTTGCGGGAAATCCCCTTCTTTGGCCAAGGCAAAAGCCTGCTTCAGCACCGTCAGATAATTGTCCCACTCCCCCTCCAGATTCTGAATTCCCGCAAGCTCCGCTTCATTCAGGCCGGCGCCCTTAAACTCTTCGACTGCGGCTGTAATCTCCGGGATCTTGGCTTCATAGGCGGTCAGATTGGCTGTTCTCTCCTCCGTGGTATTACTCATCACATACCTTGCGGCCAGACCGTCCGCCGTCCGGATATCATCGGTTAATTTCTGTACCATCGACAGCTTGCTGTAATTGTGGTTGATCTGCTCTGTAAGCATGGTTGCTTTAGCTTGAAATATAGTACTGCCGAATATAGCGAGAATGAACACGATAATAACAGCGGCGAAACCAAACATGATTTTGGCCCGGATTCCTCTAAGTCTGTTGAACATGATAACTACCTCCACTCGATATGTAAGCTTTACAGTGTGACCTCTACGTATCGTACATCATCATTCTTAAATGAAACTGAAATACGCTGCCAAGCACAAAAAAACCGCCATCCCTGCCAAGGCAGAAATAGAGGTTCTCTGAATTACGTCTTGTAATCCGGTTCAATCGTACAAATTCCCGTTCGCAAGCATTGCCAGCCGCTCCTCATCCCGCACAATCAGCCGGCCGTTCCTGCGTTCAATAATCCCGTCTTCAATGAGGCGGCGCACCACCCGGTTCAGATGCCGGTAGCTGGTGCCCAGCAGATCGGCGGTCTCAGTCAGCGTGGAGGTGCGAATCTCTTCTACGCGCTGGGCGCCAGTGTTGTCCGCGAACAGCGACATCAGGTAGCTGGCGAACCGGTTCTCCACCGGATAGAGCACATTCATGGCAGAGGTCTGGCCGAGCGTGTACATTTTGTGGCTCAGCTCTCCTACCAGGAAGCGCAGCAGCGCTGTATTGTCTTCAATCTCCCGGAGCAGCAGCTTCCTTCCGGCAACAAGCAGCAGGCTGTCCCCTACAGAGACCACCTCATTCTTGACGGGATACTGGCGCAGCAGCTCCACATCCCCGATCACCGACATCGGCCGGGCGAACCGGACCAGCATCGACTTGCCGTTGGGCAGCAGCGTATGAATCTTCAGCTTCCCCTGCATCAGGAAAAACATATGCTCCAGCCGGTCGCCCACCGAGCAGACCGCCTCCCCGCCGCCGTAACGCCGAAGCTCCATCTGGGCAATAGCGCTGCTGCTGAACATGGCTGTGAGCCCATTCTGCTCGGTAAGGCTTCGAACCGCCTCCGGATTTATAATCGATTGCATGTGGTTCTTCTCTCCTTGTGTGATTTCAGCTGAAATTACTGTAACACAAGCCTGAGCACAGAAGCTATTTCTGCGTTACCTCTCCGGCAAAATAGTCCTCAAGCGCTCTACGCTCCCGGTGATTCGCCAGATTGAACGATGTCCAGCTCTGCTTAGGCTGAGTGCGTTCAGACAGTCTGCTGCGCAGCGCCTCGTCCAGAATGCCCTTCTCCTGCTTGCTGAATTCGATCAGCTCTGGAACCACATCTGCGGAGAGACCGGCCAAATAACCGGCATCCAGCGTCCCGCTTACTTCGTAACGGTGGATATTCTGCTTCGCAATGATATGATCCATCCCTATATAGTTCATCAGCACATAAGAAAGCAGGCCGAGCACGATGTAGCATTTGAGAAGCGGGAACGGTTCCCGGCTAATCCGCACGGCCGCCAGCACCAGCAGCAAACCGAGGAAGATCATGAAGGCATGCACCAGGAACCGGATGTAGGTGTAACCGTACGCCTCTTCATACAGAGTCAGCCTTGAGTATGCAGAATACAGCATGACCATGGAGCATAACACCAGAATATACAGCAGGAGCTGAATTACCCGCTTCAGGATACCGCCCGCTTTGCGCACTGCCAGCAAGGACAGCAGCAAGATCGCGAAGTTAATGGAGGTGACCAGAATCAGCTCCAGAAAACCGCTCCGCGCATAGTCTGCATACGTACTGTTCTCCGGCAGAATACCATCCCAGGCTCCGAACAGATACGAGAACTGGACACTCACAAACAGCATGTACACCGCATTGATTGCAGTCAGCACGGTAGTGATTATGACCGGGTCATCAAGACCGATACTGTCCTCCCCTGCCTCAGCCGCTTCCAGCTTCTGTCCCATCGCATCAAACTCACTGACCAGAGGAGTGCGGATATAGGATTTACTCTGTACGAACCCCCAGACGAAGCCGAACATGCCCAGCCCGAGAAGCAGAACCCACGGGCCCCGGAAGATCCAGTCCCCCAGTGAAATATTGTCAAAAATCCCCGGGAGTGCTTCCAGCAGCTGACTGAACACTCCGTCCGCCGTAGAGAGCAGCGAGATCACAATCAGCAGCAGCGGTACGGAAATCAGCAGACCGATCAGCACCCGCATCAATACCTGCTTGCGTTCATTCGGTATCCCGCCTTTGCCCCGGCGCAGCAGCCTCAATGCTGTGGCCCAGTTGCGCAGACTTTGCGGGAACAGATGCTCAAGCGCCGCGCCGATCAGCGCAAGTCCGCTCCAGGCGGGCTTACGGTAACTAAGCATATACGTCATATGTAATAGAATGAGCACCGGAATAACAACGAAATTAAGGGCAAAGAAAAACCAGTTGCCGAACAGCATATAGGTCAGGGACAGCAGAAAAATGGAAGCCATCCAAACATAGCTGAACCCGTTCTGCTTGCGCAGCCGCTCCTTGGCGAAATAGAGCATAAAAGCATAAAATAAGACCACAAAAATCGGGTAAGAGATCCCCGGCATTTTGCCGTAGAACAGGTACTGATGCACAATCGCAAGCAGAAATGCGGCCAATAAGGCTACACGCCCAAGCCCCGGTTTGGATACCGTTTGTTCGTCCATGGTAAATTCCCCCATCTTCTTACTATCATATCCTGATTTTAGCTGATAAAATAAGAAGAAAAAGAGAAATATAATATTATTAATTTCCTATTTTACAGATTAGACAGGAGGAGAATTCCCCACATGAAGCTGCACAGTCAGTTCCTGAAGCTGCATTCGCAGCATGGAGGTCCGGCCGAGATCTCCGTCACCCTGGACGAGCTGGCCTTGACCCTTGGCTGCACCCACCGCAATGCACTGCATGTGATCCGCAAAATGGCCGATCTCGGCTGGATCACCTGGACCCCCAGCCGGGGGCGGGGGCGGCGCTCCAAGCTGGTGTTCCTCGCAGCGGCCGAGGACATTGCCCTGGAATCTATGAAGCAGGCGATAAGCAGCAAGGATATCAGCAGTGCGCTGGAGGGCATCCGCGGACATGCCCGCACCTCATCGCTGCAGGACACACTGCAAGGCTGGCTGCTGGCTTACTTCGGGCATCATGCCGAGGTGCACAGCGACAAGCGGATCGATACGCTGCGGCTGCCGGTCACCCAGCAGCTCCATACCTTCGATCCGCTCTATATGAATCTGCTGGCGGAGTCATTCGTCTCCAGCCATGTTTTTGACGGGCTGGTCGGCCGCAGCGGTGAACGCGGCAAGGTGATCCCCGGCCTGGCCCATGCCTGGGAGACAGACGGGAGCCGGAGCGCCTGGACTTTTCATCTGCGCAAGGAGGTCTTGTTCCATCATGGCAAGGTATTGACCGCCGAGGATGTCGTCTACTCGTTCGAACGGATGATGTCTACCTCGCAGCGCATGCTGTACAGCTATATTGTCAAGGAGATTCAGGAGGTCCAGGCCTTGAATGCCTCTACCGTCCGCATACTGCTGAAGAAGCCGAATGAGCTCTTCCTTCCCTTCCTCTGCACCAGCCGGGCGGCGATTGTGCCCCGCGATCTGGAGTCTATTGGAGAGAATCTGTTTGGACGCAGGCCGGCGGGCACCGGACCGTTCAAGGTCGTAGAGATGAATGAGGATACCTGTGTGCTGGAGGTGTTCCCCTATTACTTCCAGGGGCGGGCCCATCTGGACCGTGTGGAGATTATCTATGTCCCATGGAGCCTTGACCGGGAGCCCTCAGAGACCGGCTCTGCCTTCCATGTCATCCCGAATCCGTCAGCGGCGGGCGCAGACTCTCTAAGCAGAATCCACTCTGAGTCCTATGTCCGCAAATTCGTAACCTGCAACACGAAGAAAAAGGGACCGCTAAGCGATCCCCTTCTCCGTGCCGAACTGCTGTCCTGTCTGCATGAAGCTCCGAGAGTGCCCTTCCGGCATTTCGCAGCGCCTCCGGCTGAAGTCTTGCAGATTGCCACGATCCCGCAGTACGCCGGGGATGCCGAATACATCGCCGCAAGACTAACGCAGCATGGATATGCCTGCAAGGTGTTATCCGTGTCGCCGGAGGAATTCAAAGGTCCGATCCGCCTGAAGTCTGACCTGATCGTCTTCTCCTTGCTCCGCGACCAGGACGAGCAGCTCCGGCTGTACGACCTGTATCTGACCCTCTCGCAGCATATCGAACCACGCACCCGTGCGGGCATTGAGGGCAGACTGCGCCAGATCTCGCGGGAGCCTGACGCCGCCGTTCGGGCGGAAGGCTTCCGGGTGATCGAAGATACTCTAACCCGTGACCACCAGCTGCATATTCTCTACGAACGGCCTGCCGAGACCGCCTATCTGCCCTCCGTGCGCGGGGTGACCTTCAACAGCCAGGGCTGGGTCGATCTGCGCCATCTGTGGTTTCCGCCGGAGCTGTAGATACGAAGTCGAAGGCCGGAGAGGCTGCACCGCCAGACTATTTTAGGACCCGCAGCCTCCTTTATTCTGTACCGGGTAAATACGTAGCCAGACCTCTGCCCACCAGATTAGGCGAGACTGGCTTCCGGCCGAGGTCCCTTGACCAGATGGAGAGCTGGCCGATGTGATGAATCTCATGCGCGGCAACATGGCGCATCACTTCGCCCCATCTATGCTGGATAACCTGCCCATCCGGCTTATCCTCCCTTAGAATCCTCCGTTCCAATCCCTCATTCCAAGCCACTACGAAGGACTCCACCTCCGGCCGGAAGCGTGCGTCCACCTCTCTGATTTTCTGCAAAGTATTGTACTCCGTGAAGTCTAATCGGATATCCGGCTTCCCTTCCATATCCCGGACCCAGCTTAATTCCACATCCACTATATGCACCAGCGTCTGCAGGATTCCGCCCACTCCGCCAATGCGTGTCTTCACCAGCTCTTCTTCCGGCAGCTCCCCGCACCATTGATACCATTCCTCGCGGACCTGCCAGTTATAACGAAATAAGGTTTGCATGGTTGTCCTCCTTAGATTTGAACTCAAAGCTTGGTCGTCGCTGCGGTGAACATTTGGACTGCTGGCCGCTGTTGCTGATTAAACCGCTGCTATATAAAATGCACTTAAGATCTGAACTCCAACCTTGGTCGTCGCTGCGGTGAACATTTGGCCCTCCGGCCGCTGTTGTGTTTGAATTTCTTCATTTTTAACCGCTATTAGCGGTGGAAATCCAAACACAAAGGCGGACGCTATCGCTCCTACAGTTCCAAATTTCCCCTCCGCTTCTTTATGCTTTTTGTTAATTTCATTAGTGCTTCTTATATACCTTAGCCTTTCTTGCGCCGGATGCTATAGAATCTCATCGCTGTGGGAACGCCCTTGATCTCCAGTACCCCGCTGTAGATCAACTCCCTCACCCTATGCTCGAAATAAGTATCACCGACATACTGCTCACAGTATCCGATCGCCTCTCCAACTAGCCGTGCTGATTTCAGGAACCCGTCTTCTCCTGGCGGGGGTGTCAGTGAATCCAGCTTTTCCAGCAGATAGCCATCATAATAATCGGCAGGCACCTCCAGCAAGGCGTCCTCTTGCCAGATTCGCAGAGCCCCGGACTGCTCTGCAATCTGCTGCCATTCCCGGGCCAGCCGCATGATATCCGCAGCAGTCAGCCTGCTGCCGTCATTAATCCGCAAAAGTGCTTCCCGGAGCTTGTCTGACGGAATCTCACCGGAATGACAGTAGTTAATGAAAGCATCCGGCCGGTTGAACAGCTCCTCACAGATGGCCCCGGCATCAAGCACTACAATCTCATTCTGTCTGTTCGCCAGCAAATGGACCGTAAGACGCAGCCCTGCCTGCTCGGATGCATTGCCACTGGTCCAGATTATAATCTTGGCCTGTGCAGAAATCTGCTCCAGATTGTCTAGCAGCTCCGTATACTCTTCTTCACAATCATATGAGACATTATAGTTTTCCGTTATATTTTGGCGGAACCAGTCGCTGCGCAGTTTCCTCCCTACTGGCGTATCCAACTGCTCCAGCGGACCTATAGCATAATTCTCCCGCAGGATAATCAGCTTATGTGTGTCCGTCCAGCCCACTCCTTTCATTGCCTGCTTCATGCTGCCCCCGAAGGAGTCGCCGCAGAGGAGGTGAATGTGGGTATCCTTCAAATAGATTCACCTCTGATTCAAAATCGAAATTGAAATTAATTTCCGGAACGGTCGAGCAGGCGCCCTTTTACAAGTAAATAAGCTGGAGTACTCGGTGTTTCGGTTTTAACGGTAACCTCAATCGTTCCATCCTTACGCACAGCCGGTCTTTCCCGTTCCTGCGGCGGCAATTGAATTAGTTCATCATAAAGTATATACGCGGCAACATCCGCCGCCCCTTCAGGTACATCCTTACCTGTTATATTCTTCGCCTTCACCGTGAAGCTGCCTTTTGCAGGGTCAAAGGTGTAAGAAACTGGCCGGAACGCATCGTTGCTAATGATCTTCCCCGGTGGGGAAGTGAAGGGTCCGTTCTCATTGTCCTCTAAAGAAAGCTTGATGATATCCGTCTGCATCAGGGTTTCACCCGTCAGAGTGTATAGTTGATTCGCCTGATCCCATTTGCTCACAATACCCAGACGTCCGGCCAGCACACTGACCGGGATGAACATTGAATTCTGCTCCATCACCGGAACCGTATCCATCGATCCGGCAACCCCGTTAACCGACACAGATTTGGAACCAATGGTGAACTTAACCGTTACACTATCCTTTTCGATGGCAGCCGTTCTAGCCTTGGCATCATAGCTGACCTTCGCCCCCATCAGCTCGCTAATGGAGCGAAGCGGGATCATCGTCCGGTAGTTGGAATCCACATATGGCGCCTTTGGTGCTGTATAGAGCACATAATAATCGTTGATTTTCAGAAGCGCAGGGTATTTCTTAGCCGCCGCCTCTACCTTCCCCGGATTCACACCCGTCAACATGGCGAAGCTCAATCCCGCAGCCAGTAAGGCTGTCCACACTTTTTTACCTGTCTTCATCCCAAAATCCTCTCTTTCCCTCTATTTCATATATTTTTATCATCTTTCTTATTACTCCAAATCCCCTCATCAGTTGCGCGTCTCTAGTAAAATTTAACAACCCTCACAGGGAAGCAGTGTCTTTTCGTGACATGCTCTTTCTCAGCTTGAACATGTAGAAGGCGTTTGAATACTTTCTTGATATATTTATAATTAAAATGAAGTTATTGCAAAGGAGATTAGTGTTATGAGCTATGATATACATATTACAAGAGCAAGTCATTGGACAGAGAGCACGGAGTTCCCCATTTCACTTGACGAGTTAAAGGCTATATTTTCGGCTAAAAATGATTTTGAGTATTCGAATACATTCACAATATCTGGTCCATTTCAAATATCAATAAGTGGTGATTTTTTTATATGGAAGGTTGATGATGTAACGGTTCCTTTTCATTATTCTAATGGTAGACTTACAGTTTCCGGAGCCGATGAAGGCAATGTGATTGATAAGATAAGGGAGATTGCAATTGAACTTAATGCCAAAGTACAAGGGGATGAAGGAGAATTATACTAAGGATATTATTTATTCATGAAGTGGAGCATCGGAAATGGTGTCGAACTGGAGGAGAATGCACGGTGGAAGCAAAACCCATGAATCTGATCCAAAAGGAACTTTTAAGACTCGAAGAGAAGTTACTCACACCGGAGGTCCGAACATCAGTTACAAAACTCTCTAACTTGCTGGCAGAGGATTTCTTCGAAATTGGAAGCTCGGGGCAGGTTTGGCGTATAAAAGATGGGATAGACGTGATTGGCATAGGTGTTGTCAGAATGCAACTAAGTGATTTTGAAGTTCATCCATTATCTGAAAATATCATTTTAACAACTTATAAAATATTCAATGAAGACAAAAAGCAGCATTCTTTGCGCAGTTCCATATGGAAATATGAACATTCGAAATGGAAAATGGTGTTTCATCAAGGAACACCAACCGCATAAGTCCAAACGATCCCTGGAGCCTCGACTATTCCCAAAGTAAGCCTGACAATATGCTGCACCGATAATCAGGCTACGGTAACTACCGGATGATATGCTATCTTACGAAAGGAGGGATTGCCGTGGAGTGGCTGGAGCGAATGAATCGGGCGATCGGTTATATTGAAGATAACCTGGAACAAGATATTGATTACGATCAAATCGCTAAAATTGCCTTATGTTCGGTTTACCAGTTTCAACGCATGTTCTCATTTGTACTTGATGTCCCGTTATCCGAATATATCAGGCGCAGAAGGCTGACGCTGGCTGCATTCGATTTGAAGAACAGGCAGAACACTGTGATGAACATAGCCTTGAAGTACAGATATGAATCACCGGAAGCCTTCTCCCGGGCATTTCACAATCTGCATGGAATGACGCCTACATTAGCGCGCAATGCCGGAAGTGAGTTAAGAGCCTATCCGCGCATCTCCTTTCAAATTATCTTAAAGGGAGTGACCGGAATGAATTACCGGATGGAGAAACGGGATGCTTTTCAAGTGTATGGACTGGAGGATATCTACCAGTACGACACTATTGCGAATGAAGCGGGCGTAACGATCCCGGAGGTTTGGCAAAATATCTGCAAGAATGGTGAGTTCGAACGTTTAGCCCAATCGGTAAGCGGGGCTTGGAGAGACGAAGGCAATTTCAGCAAGGAACTTGGAGCAGTCTTTGCATTCGATGCTTACACCTTCACAAGCAACTCGACCTTCCCTTATCTAATCGGGTGCTACAGAGCGCCAGGCAGCCAGGTGAACGGATACACTGTTGTTGATGTTCCCGCATCTACATGGGCCGTATTCTCAACACTCCATGATGGGAACGGCAGCGGAAAGTATGACTTGCGGTCTTTGAAGAATCGAATCTTCTCAGAATGGCTGCCAACCTCAACTTATACGATTCTAGATGGCGGCAATTTCGAGATGTATGGTACAAGCGCAGATGGCACTGAATATTGCGAGCTATGGTATAGAGTCGGGGAATAGTATGGAAAAGCGTGGTGTCCGGAATGTCCGATCACCGCGCTTTTGGTCAGAACTTAATGTTGAACACTCATCTCTGATTTAGAATTCATTCTATATAAAATGAGCGTAGCGATTATAGCAATCGCAACCCCAACAGCACCAATCCATGTAATCGATGCAAGCGAGACCGTTTCAATCGCTACCCCGCCTATACCAGCACCTGCTGCCATAGATAGTTGCATCATCGACTGATTAAGACCAAGCATAACACCCGATGCTTCGGGTTCAATTGTCGTTAAATGATATTGCTGCGTTGGACCAGAGGACCATGCGGAGAAGGACCACAACAATAGCACAACCATTACACCAATGAGTGTATTCGTTACTAAAGACAATAGGATCAGCATTACAATATGGAGTATCAATCCGCTGAATAAGGTTCGGTTAACCCCCCACCGGTCCGAGCTGAAGCCACCGATTTTGGAGCCTATCATGCTGGCTATACCAAATATAAGCAGAGCTCCGCTGAGATATTTATCACTTATGCCCGATACTCCAAGCAAATACGGTGAAAGATACGTATATGCTACCGAATATCCGCCAAGCCAAAAGAAGGTAATCGCTAATCCCAATGCGACCTTAGGCTTTTTTAGCAAACGTAATTGTTGGCGTAATGGAATAGGTTCATCTCCCTTAACACGCGGGATGGCGAAAGAAAGGATGACCATTGCGATAATACCTAGAAGGGCAATTCCCCCGAACACAGATTTCCAGCCAAGCGTATCCGCTGCAATGCGCCCAAGAGGTACGCCAATAATTAAGGATGCTGTAAAGCCCATTACGACTGTTGCAATCGCGCTTGCTTGTTTCCCCTCAGGCGCAATTTTCGCTGCAATGTTTAAGGCGGTAACAACTACTACACCTGCACCCATGGCCATAATGATGCGGGCTACCACAAACAATCCATACCCGGGCAAAAGAACGGCGAGAACATTAGATACCACAAACAAACCTAGACCCAGCATAATTAATTTCCGCCTGTCCATACTTGCGGTTACAGCCATAAGAATAGGAGTAAATATAGCGTAGACCAGCGAAAAAATCGTAATTAATTGCCCGGCGGCAGCAACTGAAACACCAAGAGAAATGGATACCTTATCTAGAATGCCAGACAGAATATACTCGGACGTCCCTACCAAAAAACTAACAATGGCTAAAATATATACCTTCCAGCTTAGCGACATAAAATGATACAGCTCCTTTGATTATTTTTGAATATACAATTCACGAATTATCGATACGATAACAAAAAAGACATATCGCGAATTGTCGATACATAATGCCAAGATAAAGCTGAATTCTGGGTAAAGAACTCAGTGTTATCTCTCTTACATATCTGTCATCGTATACTGCGCTAACTGACGTATGGCTTCCTCGTCTCTCTGATAATACGTAAATTTGCCAATACGTTTTGTGGTGATTAGCCCTGCCCGCTGCAACATCGTAAGATATTGAGAAGCCGTGGACTGAGTCATGTTCAGCTTGTCGGTTATTTGACTTACACAAACCCCGATCTCCTCCATATCTACTCCTTCATGGGGTTTGAAATGAACGTATGGCTCTTTGAGCCATTGTAAGATCTGTAACCTGGATTCATTCGACAAAGCCTTAAACACATCAATTGGATTCATAATTTTTATTATATCGATGATTTGCGATATGTCAATACGGAAGCTTTAGGTTAATGAATGAAGCTGCGTTTGTAGCGAACATTCAGCGATAGTTGTATTCTGTACACTTAAAACATCAGAAAAAGTAAGCATATTCCTTCTAACTGTAGTCTGTACAACTAAATTTGCCCGAACCGGCAAGAACTCAGGTACAGCAGCACTTTAATTGCACGAAATACAGCTAAACGCACAATCGTCGGTATATCAGACAATATAGATGTACAGAGTACAATTAAGCATCCGCCTTTGCCTTTGCCTTTTTCTTTGCCTTTGCCTTTTTCTTTGCCTTTATCCTTTCCCCCTGCCCTACCCCCACAGTAAGTGAACTTGAGCTTCCCCCTTTTGGGAGGAGTGGCGGAGGGGATGTTTGGAACTGTAGGAGCGGCAGCGTCCGCCTTTAGATTTGGATTTCTACCGCAGACTATGCGGCTTAAATCAGGAAATCCAAATCTAACAGCGGCCGAAAGTCCAAACAATCCCTGGAGCCACGACTATTCCCAAAGTAAGGTCAACTCAAGTTTACTTCACCGACCCAATCATCCCCGCCACAAACTGCTTCTGCATCACGAAGAACACCAGCGCCGTCGGGATCGTGCCGATTACAATCGCAATCATAATCATCCCGTAGTCCGGGGCGTAGCCTGAGCCGAGGGTGGAGATGAGCAGCGGCATGGTCTTGGTCTGCGGCGTCTGCAATACGATCAGCGGCCAGAGATAGTTGTTCCAGCTCGACATGAACGTAATGATCGCTCCGGCGGCGTAAGTCGTCTTCATCGTCGGCAGATAGATACGCAGGAAGATGCCCAGCTCGCTAAGCCCATCCATCCGCCCGGCCTCCAGCAGCTCCTTCGGGAACATCTTCGTACTCTGGCGGAAAAAGAAAATCAGGAAAGCGGTAGTCACGGTAGGCAGAATGACCGAGGTCATCGTATCAATGCCCATCCATGGAAAGACGTTCGAGATCTGGCCGAACATCCGGTATAGCGGGATCATCAGCGCGGCGAACGGAATCATCATCGACAGCAGCAGAATGTTGAATACGATATCCTTCGAGCGGCTGCGGAAGACCTCGAAGCCGTAACCGGCCAGTGAGGCAATCAGCAGCGCCAGCAGCGTGGTGGTTACCGAGATTTTCGCTGAATTCATCAGGGATAACTGCAGGTCCGTAGTGTCCAGCAGCTTGCGCAGATTCTCCAGCAGATGATTGCCCGGCAGCAGACGCCCGCGGGTGACATCCACCGACTGGTTCGTCGAGCTGACGACCATCCACAGGAATGGAAAGATTGAGACAATGGCCGCGATGCTGAGGAACAGATACATGAAGAAACGTTTACTTTTAGCCATTCTTATCACCTGCCACTTTGAACTGGATGACCGACAGCAGTGCGATCATAATGACAATCGAATACGATACGGTGGCTGCATAGCCGAAGTCTGCTGCATATTTGAACGATAAATTGTAGATGTACTGGGAGATCGTCTGGGTCGCGTTGCCCGGGCCGCCCTTCGTAATATTCATGACCTCGTCGAACAATTGCAGAGTCCCGATGGTTGAGGTAATCGAGGTGAACAGGATGATCGGCTTCAGCAGCGGGACCGTAATTCCGAAGAACTGGCGGGAAGCTGAAGCTCCGTCAATCCGGGCGGCCTCGTAGATGGAGTGATCGATATTTTGCAGGGCGGACAGGTAAAAAATCATATTGTAGCCCGTCCAGCGCCAAGTGATCGCTATGATAATGGTGATTTTGGCCCAGAACGGATCGGTGATCCATTCAATCGGGCTACTAACCAGATGAAGCTTCAGCAGCATCGTATTCACCAGGCCATTGCCGGAGAACAAATACTTGAATACCACAGAATACGCAACTAGTGAAGTGACACAGGGCAGGAAGATCGCCGTGCGGAAGAATCCTTTGAACCTCAGCTTGCTGTCATTCAGCAGCACCGAGATAAACAGCGCGAGGATGATCATCAGCGGCACTTGAACCAGCAGATAGATGAAGGTGTTCTTAACCGATACAATGAATGTTTTGTCAGACAGAAGCCGTGAATAGTTATCGAAGCCGGTGAAGGTAAGATTGCTGCCCGTTCCCGTCTGGAACGACAGAATGAGTGCTTTAAGCATCGGATAGAAATAGAAGACGAAGATCAGAATGACCGCAAGCAGGACGAAGGACCATCCGGTCAACACACTTTTGGTGCGGAATCTAAGTTTGGAATTGGTTTGATGCACAGCTGCCCAGTCCTTTCCTTATCATTTAAAATAAACCCCGGGCACAGCCCGCCCCCTGAACTCCCGGAAGCTGCAGGCCACGCCCAAGGTCACTGTATGAGAACTAACTATTTAATCTGTGACTCGGCTTGGGCCTGGGCATCGCTCAGCACACTGTCAATATCCTTGCCGTTCAGATAATTCTGCATCTCTACAATCAGGATGTCTTCAATCGCATACGTGTTGATTCCATAATTGACGCTTGGGATCTGCTCCGTCCAGGCGGCGAAATCCGCTACAACCTTCTGGCCGCTGAAGAATTCATTAGCCTGGCTGTAAGCCTCTCCGCCCGCAGCCGCTTTGAAGGTACCAATGACACCGATGTCCGTGAGCAGCTTCTGGTACATTTCCACATTCGAGCCGAAGGTCTTCGCCATGAAATCTGCTGCCGTCTCCTTACCGTCCACATTCATGACATACCATGAGCTTCCGCCCAGGTTCGAGGCATGAACGGATTTGTTCACAGTCAGCTTCGGAAGCGGTGCGATGCCCCACTTGCCGGATTGTGACGCTTCCGCCGTAATCGAAGGGGTGATCCAGTTGCCTGTCGGCACGGAGGCTACATCGCCGCTGTTCAGGGCGGCTACGAACTGGCTCCAGTCTGCATGCACCTTGGCTACGTTCGATTCGGTAAGCTCCTTATAGGTTTCAAAAGCTTCCTTAAGCGGTGCATTCCCCGCGATATTCGGCGTCTTGCCGTCTTCCTTCAGGTACCACTCGCCTGCGGATTGAATCATCACCCGGATCAGTCCGAGGTCGTTCGGGTCCAGCGTAATCAGCGCTTTGCCGGTTTTCTCTTTCACCGCTTTGCCGATTTCAATATATTGCTTCCAGTCGATATCCTGCAGATCAGCCAGCTTGTAGCCTGCCTGCTCCAGATAGTCGGTTCTGAGATAGAGACCGGTAACGCCGGAGTCAAAAGGAATCCCGTACTGCTTGCCGTCCAGGCTGGTAGGACCGCTTTTGTAATCCGCGAAGTCAGCGCCCTTGATCGAGCTGCTCAGATCGTAGAAGGAATCCTTGTACGATTGCAGGAAGCTCTGGGAACGGTAGTCTTCAATCAGCACGATATTCGGCAGACCCTTGGTAGTCCCGGAATTCAGTCCCGTGTTCAGCTTCTGGATAATATCCGCCTGTGCATATTCCACAATGTTAATTTTCACATCCGGGTTGGTCTTGGCATATTCTGCTTTGGCCACTTCCAGTGCGGCAATGTTGAATGCTGGGTCCCAAGCCCAAATGGTAACTTCCTTCGCCTGTGCAGGCTCTGTAGCTGCTGTATTCTCTGTCTTTCCCGTGTCCGCAGCGGTATTGCCGGAATTCTTGGACCCGGAATTAGAGCTGCAGGCCGTAAGCAGTAGCAGGCAAATCAGGACTAACGCAAAGCCTTTTTTCATTGGTAAGCCTCCCCTTTGATGCGCTTTACTGTATCTCGCTTGAATGTAAGCGCTTATTTATTACATAAGTAATCTTATCACCCGCTCCGGGCGACCCGTTAGAACTTACTTTATGGGGATTGGTCATTTTATCGCCTGATTGTAAGCGCTACCTTATTAGGTATTTGTTCTTTTTTTGGAAAATGGTAATAATCTCACTTCTTCATCAGCGGCAGGCGGATTCGGATGGCAGTCCCCTCCCCCGGCGCACTCTTTATGGTGACTCCATATTCTTCGCCGTACATCAGCACCAGCCGGTCATGCACATTGCGGATACCGATTCCGGTGAACAGCTGGCGCTTTTCCGCAAGGCTCGACATGGGCAGATCTGCTGCTCCGGTATCCATCCCGTCCCCGTTGTCCACCACCTCGCAGAGCAGAGAACCGGCATCCTGAGAGATTAGGATATGAATATATCCGCCGTTTTTGCGCGTAAACGCATGGAAGAAGGCATTCTCAATGAACGGCTGAATAATCAGTTTCGGCAGATGACAGTCCATACAATCCGGGGAGACGAAGAAATTCACCCTGATCTGTTCGCCGTACCGCACATGGTTGATGAACACATAGGATTTCAGATTCTCCAGCTCCTGCGTCACCGTAATGCTCTCACTGACATTGCTTAGCGCATTCTGAAGCATCGAGATCAGGGCATGAATTGTATGCACCGCCTTCTCCTGACTGCCCTGCTGCACCAGAAATTTCACCGAGGCCAGCGTATTGTACAGAAAATGCGGGTTAATCTGATGCTGCAACGCCGCAAGCTCGGCATTCCGCTGCTCCTGCTGCGTCTCCACCAGCTTCTCGACATATTCATTCAGCTCGTCCAGCATATAGTTATAGGCATGCCCCAGCTCCTGAAATTCAAAGCTCCCCGTAACCGTAATGTAATTGTGGAAGTTACGCTCGGTAATCTTGGACATCTGCCGGGTAAGCAGCGTGAGCGAGCGGGTCAGCCTTCTGAAGATCAGGAACACCACGATCAGGGCCACAGCCACGATAACTGAGCAGAACAGCACGACCATTTTACCGTTGACCATCTGGCCGAGGGCCGTCTGCTTATCGATCAGGTTCACAATATAGAAGTCATAAGACGGCAGGTAATCCGCAATCAGAATCGAATCGGTGCCCTGGAAATCGGTGTTCTGGTAAGCAAGCTGCTGCTCGTCAATCTCCTTCGCCCCCTGCAACAGATCCCCCGCCTGCTGGCCCATCAGATCACTGCGGTTGCTGGACACAATCACCCCCTGCTTATTCAGGATCACCACATCGTTCCCGGTACTGACAAAGCTCCCGTAGAAGGAGCGGAAATCCTTTTCATGAATGGTGAAAAAAAGCGTCCCGTAGATATCGCCCGTTGTCCGGTCCATCAGCGCTTTGCTGCCTACAATCACCGCTTCCTTCTGCGCCGAATCCGGCATCGTCTCCTCATAGAACTGGTACATCAGCCGTTTCGGCTCGGCCAGCGTATTCCGTGTCAGCTCGTGCTCCTGCAGCTCCCGGTCACTCATCAGCAGATTGTTCGTGTTGGTGGAGTAGCTGCGGCCGTTTTTGCCCATGATTTTGACCCCGACCTGATAGGCATCGAGTGTGGACTGAATCTTCTTCATCTGTGTGGTCATGTTGTAATAGGTCCGCAGCATCCGCACGGAATCCGAGTCCTCCTCGCTCAGGAAGGAACGGATCGTGCCGCTCAGTTGGGTATTATTGGTAGCTGTAACGATCGAGTAATGAAAAGCTTCAAAGCTCGCCTTAATCTGGCTGATCACCTTGGAATTCGTAATGCTGAACGTATTCATGAACAGCTTCTCCGACATACGGACGGTCGTCCAGGAGGAAGCGATGGCTACGGCGATGATGCTGATCAGCATGACAATGAAGATTTTGATGAATAGGCTGTGAAATTTGAACCGCTCCCAGTATCTGCGCATACGCTCTACTCCTGCCCGTAATGCTGACGCCGGTAGCCGCTCGGGGACAGGCCGTGATACCTCTTGAACACTTTGCAAAAATAGCTGTGATCCCCGTATCCGACCATACTGCTAATCTCCGCTATGGGTGCCTCCCCGGCCCGCAGCAGCTCTGCCGCCTTGCCCGTACGGACTGTGTTAAGATGCTCCTTGAAGCCCTCGTGATTGTAGGTCGTGAACAGGCTCGACAGATACGATGGGTTGAAATGAAAATGACGGGCCAGCTCCGTAAGGGTTAACGGCTCAGCATAATGCTCCTCTATGTACTGAAGCAGCTTCGTCATATTGGCATTGCCGCCCGGTGCAGGCGCTGCCGATGCAGTCAGCTCCATGATCCGGGTCAGGTATTCTTCCAGGAT
Organism: Paenibacillus sp. FSL H8-0122; assembly: GCF_038005345.1. NCBI lineage: Bacteria > Bacillati > Bacillota > Bacilli > Caryophanales > Paenibacillaceae > Paenibacillus > Paenibacillus sp. FSL H8-0122. Next base: position 3,614,389 of record NZ_JBBOTB010000001.1, read on the forward strand.
CTGCATGGCCTGCTCGGCAGTGCCCGCTTCATCGATGGCCCGGAAAAGGCCGTATTTCCCCTCCTCCAGCTCCTGCAGATGGCTGAACTGATTCGTAATATTGAAAATGATATTCCCCAGGAACGACTTGAACTGATACACATCCCCGTCATTCTGGCGGCTAAGCGCTTCCACATGCTGGTGCAGTTCACCGAACGCTTCTTCCAGTTGCTGACGCTTCAACTGCTCGGTGAATTGCGTCAGATTGAACTTGGGCAACAGTGTCTCCTGCTCAGGCGGAACTCCTTGCACCAGCAGGACCTGATCCGGCCGGAAAAACCGGCACTGCTGTAGTCTCGCATTGCTCTCATGCTGGACGGCCGCCAGCTCGCTGAGCGAACTGAACCTCCGGCTCAGCGTCAGACGAAGCTCCACTTCCTGCCCTCCCATCGTATCGGCCAACCGGTGTACAGCCGCCAGCAGCTGCGGCCAATGGACTTCCTGCAGATTGATCAGCATGAACATAGTGCCCGGCGGCTCTGCGCCTGGAATAACGCACTGCACCCGTCCCGGAACACTCCGGCTTAGTTCACCGGTAACAGCGGTAACCACGGTAGCGGATGCGGCCTCATGTGCATTGGCGGCGTTACTGCTGACCGCGTGAACAGCGGTATGGTTCACGGCGTTATCGCTGCTGACCGCGTTTATGGCGGTATGGTTCATGGCTTTGCCGCCCGGTGCTTGCTGCACCGGTTCCCAGCCCAGCAGCGCGAAGCTGTTGTGCGGAAGCTGCTGCTTCACATACGCTTCGCTCTCCGGCGGCAGCCGGTAACCGGAGAGCATCCGGCCGAGCAGGGTATCCAGCGGCTGCGCTTCTGCCTTCTGTTGTCCCCCGGCGGCACTCAGTCCCGGGATGCGTTCCTGGGTCTTTTTTAACACCTGCAATAAGGCCCCGGCTTCCAGCTTCGGCTTCAAAATATAATCCGCCACCCCATGCTGGAACGTCGATCGCACATAATGAAATTCGCTGAAGCTGCTTAACACAATCACCTCGGTAGCCGGATAATCGCGCTTCACCAGCCGGGTTAGCTCCTCGCCATCCATCACCGGCATCACAATATCCGTAATGATGATATGCGGCTGCAGGGTCTGCAGCGAATTCAGCGCCTCCCGCCCGTTAGCCGCTTCACCCACTATCTGAAATCCTTCCTGTTCCCAGTCCAGCACATATTTAATCCCTTGCCGGACCAGGATTTCATCGTCCACAATCAGCACCTTGCATATTGGATTCATGATTCTCCCCCGCCTTCTGTAGTCATAACCTCTGGCCCTAGCCACTATGAACGGATTATAAAGCGCTATCATGGAGATGGTCAAACTTAAAATAAGAGCAGGGAGACATTCCCTGCTCTTGGTTGTGCAATTTTAGTAAAAAGTATGTTGTCCAGTGTATACGAAGGAGCATCCCAATCTCCGTTATTCTTAGATCCCCCGCCAGGTAATTGCATTATGTACAGTAGAATCGAAAAAAAAGCGCTCCAAAACATATTCTAATGTATTTGCTGCAATAGAATTTCTTAAAAGGGTCCATTTCAGGCAAATATCCGAAAATCTAATGTATGAAGTACAATCGGTGGCGAAAAAGCTAGGGTTTTCCACCTTTTTGATTGTACATAATACAATCATCGAAGATGATGGCCCTCAGTTTGGCTTCCATAACAATGCCATTCGTACGGACACTGCTATTTCATACTAAATATGCCGGGGCAATTTTCAGTTTCTCCAAACTTTTATGTCCTCTATGCCACCCTAATGCGAGCTGAGATGCTTGCGGTATCCTTCAACCTTCTCCTCCCTATACCCCATCGCCTCATAGAAAATATGCGCTTCCTTCCGCTTCTCCCCGGACACGAAAATGATATAGTAACAGTCCCGTTCATGCGCAATTGCTTCGATGGCGGTCATCAGCTTTTTGCCAAGCCCCTGCCGGCGTGCGCGCGAAGATACGACCACATTCTCAATCACCATGAACGGGCGGCAATCGCCCACCAGGTCCTGGCAGACGATTCCCATCAATGATCCTAACAATTCCCCGTCTACAAAAGCACCCAGCAGCACATATCGATCATCCTCCCGGATAGTCCGAAAAGCATCCTCCAGCTTCACCGGGTCCGCCCGTCCGCCCATTAATTCATCGTAGAGTGTGTTCAATGCTTCCAGTGATGCGAGTTCGATTTGTTCGATGGTTACCATGGCTTGTTATGCCCCCTACTTCTCATTCTTGAGCTCAAACTCCTCAATCTTCCCGTCCCACTCGACAGTGACTTTAATGACGGAGTCTTCATTTTCAAACGCACCATTTCCATATCCACTCATATGCAGCATATCCCAGCGCACTGGTCCTTCCTCCGTCCGGGTGCTGCTGCCGCTGGTGCCTTTGTAGCCATATTTGAACTGCTTGATTTCTCCCAGATCAGACTGCTCACCCTTGTATTTCAGATCGAAGGTATATTGTTTGGAGTTTTCACTCGTTACTTTATCCCGTTTGGTAATCAGCTTCTGGCTGGCCTCCTGCTTATAGACGCCCGACCAGGTGTCCCCTTCGCCTTTGAAGGTATAGTTGAAATGGGTCGTTTCCGTATTGCAGGACGTTAGCAGCAGCAGAATTGCCGGAAGCAGCAGCGTACGCAGTATCTTCCTCATGGTCAGCCCCCTTTTCCAATAGATTACATTAGCGTGAACGGGACATGTATTGCAGTACTGCCTCCACCCGCTCCTCCACCGTAAGATCCTCTTCCAGCCGCAGCAGATCACCGCTTAGTCCTGCCATCCACTCCTCATGCAGCATGCGGCTGCGGACCTCCATTCCGCCCGTATCGTACTGCGCTGCCCAGTCTATGAAGCTCTCAACATCCTCATATTTATCTCCGCCCGGCAGACCCTCATCTCCGTAACGTTCATACTCCCGCGCCCGCAGCCGTTCCAGACGAAGCTCCTCCGGAATCCACAGGAAAATCACCAGGTCAAAGATGTCGCGCAGCGGATCACCCCAGCCGCAGAGCGCACCGGACAGAATCCACGGCTCATGCCGCTTGAGGTCCATCTCCAGTCTGCTCAGACGTGCGGCAACATCGCTCTTAATGCTGTATTTCTGTTCCCAATAGTAGTCGTCACTATCCAGATGTACATGCGGAAGCCTCGCCGCCAGCGCCTTGCCCAAGGTTGTCGTTCCCGCCCCGGAAGCTCCCATAATATGAATTTTGCGGTACATAGGCCCTCCTGTATGAAAGAATCATTGTATCCATTTGTATATTTTACCATGCCATCCCTTATATATAAAGCAAATGGACCACGCAAACAAAGCCGCAGCCCCAGGCCGCAGCTTGTTCACCTTCCTAATGCTCAGCGTGCTCCTCAGCTCACATCCGGCGGGATGCGCCGGGCGATGCCGGTCGCGATAGCTGCCTTGATAACAGCCAGACGCACCTGCTCCACAACCTTCTCGTTGAAAATGCTCGGAATAATATACTGCTCATTTCGCTCATCCGGGTGGACCACTGCTGCAATGGCCTGCGCCGCTGCCAGCTTCATCTCCAGATTCACCGTCTTGGCCCGGCAGTCCAGCGCCCCGCGGAAAATCCCCGGAAAACACAGCACGTTATTAATCTGGTTAGGGTAATCGCTTCTGCCGGTTGCCAGCACCCGGACGTAAGGCTCCGCCAGATCCGGTTCAATCTCCGGGGTCGGATTAGCCATAGCGAACACGATACTGTCCTGGGCCATGCTCTGCAGATGGCTAACCTGCAGAATCCCTCCCCTGGATACGCCGATGAAGACATCTGCTCCGCGCACCGCCTCATCCAGTCCTCCGCTCAGATTCTCGGGGTTCGTTGCTTCGGCCAGCCAGCTCCATTCAGGATTGGTGTAGGCTTCGCTGCGGTTCAGAATCCCTTCCTTGTCTACCGCGTAGAGCTGCTTCGCGCCAGCCGCCAGCAGCAGACGGCAGATCGACACACCTGCCGCACCGATGCCGACGACTACAATTCTGGAGTCTTCTATCGACTTCTCCACCACCTGGAGCGCGTTCAGCAATCCAGCCAGAGCAACTACTGCCGTTCCGTGCTGGTCATCATGGAAGACTGGAATATCCAGCTCCGCCGACAGCCGCCGTTCAATCTCGAAGCAGCGCGGAGAGCTGATGTCCTCCAGATTAATCCCTCCGAAGCCGGGAGCAACCGCTTTCACGATCCGAATGATTTCTTCCGGGTCCTTCGTGTCCAGACACAGCGGGAACCCGTCAATATCCGCCAGCTGCTTGAACAGCATGGCCTTGCCCTCCATCACCGGCATCGCCGCCTCCGGTCCGATATCGCCAAGACCCAGCACAGCGGTACCGTCGGTGACGACGGCTACCGTATTTCTTTTCATCGTCAGGGAATACGCCTTGGACGGATCTTCGGCAATCGCCGTACAGACACGGGCCACACCGGGGGTATACACCAGTGACAAATCCTCCCGGTTCTTGATCGGCATCTTCGGGGTGACCTCGATTTTGCCGCCGAGATGGGCCAGGAAGGTGCGGTCGGAGACATTGATAACTTTGATTCCAGGCATATTCTTCAGCACGCTTATAATCTCTTCATTCGCCGCATCCTGCACATTCACGGTCAGGTCACGGGTCGTCACATCCTTGCCGCCACGGATTACGTCAATCGCTACAATATCGCCGCCGGCCGCTGCCAGTCTGGACGCCACATCGCCAAAAGAAGCTTCTGCCTTACGGATCTCAAGCCGGATAATCATCGTTGTTGCAATGGACATAGAGTATGCCTCCCTCATCAGACGGATGAATTCTATCTCAATATACTACAGTTCACTTGTTGTTCACAATTAAATCCGGGTTAACCGGGAATTTCCCAGTCCTCTGCCAGCTTTAGCAGCTCTGCTTCCGCAGCTTCTTCATCTTGCCCCAATACTTTCGCTTCTATATAGTAGGTTAGCGTATTATCGCTGTCACTCTGGCCCGGACGCTGATAACACAGCCAATAATAAGTAACCTCAGGAGCAGGATAGACCGCACTTCCCCCCTGTACGAACTTGATCAGCTCCCCTTCACCTGCCGGAGTCGGCACCGGCTTCCTCCATAGCAATTCTGTATGATTAGGGATGCTAATATATTTACTCGGACGGCTCTGATCGCCAAGCGACAGCTCCAGCTGATCTTGAGTCACAGACTCCAACCCTTGCAAATACCGCGCAGGCTCGTCCTCACTTAGACGCAGCCGGTGTACCGCCGGGACGGAATCAGATGCTGCGAACCCATATAGCGCTCCCCCGCCCAGAACGAGGCAGATTGCTGTGGCAAGCACGGTTTTACGTATTTTCACTCTCATATGAACGCTCCTTTGTAAGCATTTAGTGCAGGATATCATTGTGTTTCCTCAATTGACAGGGCACAATAGTAATGGCGCGAAGCCTATGAATTCTTGTCTTTGAACCAAACAAATATAACACGAATTAGGAGAGAGAAGCTATGACGAACCCTTTTCAAGCATTGGTAGTGGACAAGACAGAACCATTCTCCGTAGAGGTCAGACCGGTATCGCTTGAGGAACTGCCCGCCGGTGAAGTGTTAATTAAGGTAGCTTATTCCAGTGTAAACTATAAAGACGGGCTGGCAAGCATCCCGAATGGAAATATTGTGCGAAATTATCCGTTCATTCCGGGCATTGACCTGTCAGGGACGGTAGTCTCATCGAAGGACAGCCGCTTCCGCGAAGGCCAGTCTGTGATTGCCACCAGCTATGGAATCGGCGTCTCCCACTTCGGCGGCTTCAGCGAATACGCCCGTATCCCTGCGGACTGGGTTGTTGAACTCCCGGAGGGCTTGACGCTGCGGGAAGCAATGATCTACGGCACGGCCGGATTCACGGCGGCACTGTCTGTACAGGCACTGGAAGCACAAGGCATGACCCCTGATCAGGGAAAAGTACTCGTCACCGGGGCCACCGGCGGTGTCGGAGGTGCGGCAACCGCCATCCTGGCGAAGCTGGGCTATCAGGTCACTGCCAGTACCGGCAGAACGGATGAAGCCGGATATTTGCAGGCGTTGGGTGCTGCTGAGGTGATCTCCCGCGAAGAGGTCGCGGGCACTGCGGTGAAGCCGCTGGACAAGCAGCTCTGGCAGGCCGCAGTAGATTCAGTCGGGGGTGCGCCGCTTGCTGCAGTCCTGAGCAAAATCGCTTACGGCGGCGCAGTTGCCGCAAGCGGCTTAACCGCAGGCACGGCTGTCCCGACTACCGTCCTGCCGTTTATCCTGCGCGGAGTCAGTCTGCTCGGCATCGATTCCGTAGCTTGCCCTATGGAGAAACGGGCCACGCTCTGGCAGCGCATGGCAGGCGACATGAAGCCTGCGGTGCTGGATACACTGGTGGACCGTGAGATTTCTCTGACTGAGCTGCCTGCGGCGCTTCAGGATATTCTCCAGTCGGGCACCCGGGGCCGGGTGCTTGTCCGCTTATCCTAATCTCACTTGATGCGAAGATTAGCCGTATCGGTGGCAGCCGTTCTGAATCTGGAACGGGCTGCCGCTTTTTTTTGCATATACGTCCCCGGGCATAATTAGGCCTTGACCTTGAAGTATACTTCAACCTTTATACTCTAATTGTTCCAGATGAATAGAGTTGGAGGTAGTGCAGATGAGAATTTTTGAGATGATAGTCATTGTTGCTGTTCTGGCTGCTACAGCAGGAGTGATGTGGACGAAGAAGAGCCGGAGGCTGGATATCCTTATGCTGCTGGCTGTAATGATAGCCCTGGTGCTGCATGGAACGCTGGAGAACCACCGTATCCAGATGGCTCCGGCTTACGCCGCAGCGCTGGGGCTGCTGACCATACTCGGATTCAGACTTGTGAAGCGTCAACGGTTGGACCAGCGTAAGCGGTATGCGAAGTTATGGAAGAGTCTGCTGCTTATACTCGTCCTCCTTCTATCAGGAGTATCCGTCTATGCTTCCAGGCTGCTGCCGATGTTCACCTTGCCAGAACCCACAGGGTCCTATGCCATCGGTACAATAGCGCGGGAGCTGACCGACGAGAAGCGCGAAGAGACATTGACTCCGCAAGCAGGCGGCAAGCGTAAGCTGATGGTCAATGTATGGTATCCAGCCGATCCTGACCAGACTGAGGGTAAGCCTAAGGAACACTATCCTTCCGCACTGGGTGAAGCCATTAGTCTCGTCTTCAGATTGCCGAAGCAGTTGTTCAGCCATGTGACCGATATTCCGACTCATGTTACAGACGGAGTGCAGCTATCGGCACAAGAACCCAGCTACCCGGTCCTGCTGTTCTCGCCGGGAATCCGCTCTACCCGATTCCAGAGTATGTCGATTATCGAAGAATTGGTCAGCCACGGCTATATTGTCGTTGGGATCGATCATCCTTATACCTCAGCCAAGGTCACTTACCCGGACGGCGCTTCGGTCTACTACGTGCCTGATCCGAAGTTCAATACTTCCGCAGAGCTCTACAACTACAATGTGAGCGGAATTACCATCCGTGCAGCGGACGCCAGCTTTGTGTTGGACACCCTGACGGCTTGGAATACCCAAGACCCTAATGAATTGTTCCAGGGCAGGCTGGATCTCAGCCGTGCAGGGATCTTCGGTCATTCCTATGGCGGGGCGACAACCGCCGAAGCTTTAGCCCAGGACAAGCGGTTCAAGGCCGGTGTCAGTCTGGAGGGCGGGTTCTGGGGAAAAGTTGCCCATGAAGGGCTGACGCAGCCTTTTATGTACGTGATGTCCGGAACGACTGCGCAGCATCTTGCACATCCTGAAGCGAGCACAGAGCCCCTTATCTATGAAGAGTTCACACCGGATCTGAAGTCGGTTATGAGCCGCAGCACCAGGGATACCCATTATCTGACAGTGGATCATTTCATTCACCAGAGTTTTACGGATATAGCCTTGCTGTCACCCTCCTTATTCGCCAACGGCCTTGATCCGGTGCATACTGTAGATATAAGCAGAACCTATACCCGGTCATTCTTCGATCAGTATCTGAAAGAGGAACCTCAGAAACTGCTGAATGGTCCGTCGGCTGAATACCCGGAAGTAACCTTTGACCCGGCCTACACGTACAAGAGACCATAGGCGTAGGTAGATAGTTATGAAATACAGGAGGGATTTCCAGATGAAGGGAATGACCCGTGGTGAGCTGGCGCGGCAGGCGGGGCTGAGTGCAGCCACCATCCGTTACTATGAGGACAGCGGCATCCTGCCCGCCCCGGAGCGGACCGCGAAGGGATACCGGATCTACTCTGCAGATGTTCTGGTGAAGCTGAAGTTCATCAAGGATGCCCAGTCTCTGGGATATTCACTGAAAGAAATTCAGGCGGCGCTCGCTCTGCTCGGCTCGAAGATGGATGAAGACACCTTGAAGGAACTCGTCCGCGATAAAATCACCGAAATCGACGAAAAGGTTGCCGCCCTGCATGCTATTCAAAGCATGCTGGCAGGTCTGCTTGAAACCCCGCAGGAGGATATTCAGAATTATCTGCGTTCCTTCCAGGTTCAAGATCAGAATCATTGAAGACAAGCTTTCTCTTCTTGGTTGCAAAAGAACGGCAGCGTCATTCTGCATTCACAGAATACGCTGCCGTTTGTGCTGTATGGATTTCTGTTATTCGGTTCCAGCCTCATGTACAGCTTGCGGAGGAGCCTGAACGTATTGCTGCTGGCGGTAGGGCTGGGCATACGGCTGAGCATAATAACCGTGTACCGCCATCGGCTGGTATCCGAAGGATTGCGGAGCCTGCTGCTGGTGCATGTAAGGCGGCATGTTCGCATTAGCCATCATCGGCGCCATATTGGCGGGAGCAATGTGGGTCCCCTTCATATTCTCGGCCGCGGCCTTCCCAGGGGGACAGCAATCTGCAGGCGGACCAATGAAGGTCTGAGGCTTCACCGGAGCGAGTGCTTCCTTAACCAGCGCTTCATTAAGACAGTAGGTATGCGCGAGCACATTGGCGGGTGTTAGGCTCAGAAGATCCGATCCAAGGATGACTTCCGGAGTAGGAGCATCGAAGATCGCCAGCAGATGGGTGCAATCCACCGTGGCCACTTCATAATGCCACCAGCCCTGCGGCACATTGGCAACCTGGCCCGGGGTGATCGGGAAATGCAGCAGCTCATTCGTGAACGGGTTAATCAGCGACACCACAGCCGCGCCTGAGATACAATACACCAGCTCAGCGGCATTTTGATGATAATGCGGCTCGACCACATTGGATCTGCTGAGATAGATATCGAGCAGCGAGGTATTCTCCAGGGTGTTCAGATTTTTGACGCCCAGTACGTTGATGTAATTGCAATCATCCTTCTTGAATAAGGTGTTGCCATTCATATCAAACGTAAACTGTGTATTGGGCGACGTATAGTCCATATAAGAGGTCACACATATCCGTCCTTTCCTCGGGGCCGTTTTTTATCGTTCTGGTTATAGGATATGTATCCGCACCTGCCCAGGTGACAGGTTCATTCGGTAATAGATTGGGCGGACGGGCTGGGCCGGATGGAGCTGCAACCATAAAAGGAGCAACATCTCACATGCTCCGCAGCCGCCCTATGCTAATGTATGCGGTTTTCCACATACATTTTGCCCGAAGTCCCCCTTCCGCCTGAATGTATGCTGTTTTCCACATACATTCTGACCATAGGCCCGCTTCCGCTCGAATGTATGCTGTTTTCCACATACATTTTGCCCGGGAGCCTCGTATCCGCCCGAATGTATGCTGTTTTCCACATACATTCTGCCCGGGAGCCTCTTATCCGCCCGAATGTATGCTGTTTTCCACATACATTCCAGACTCCTCGTTCACTCGTCGGGCCTCCCCCCCTTTTCCGGTCCCGGACAAAATAAACAGACGGCGGGTAAACACCCTCTCCGTCTGTTCATAATAAAACAAAGTTATCACTTACCAGCCGCTTCGCTGGACCAATGCTGTAATCTGGGCGATGTGATGGCGGCTGTGCCAGATGTACCTCTCCACGGCGGTATCCAGCGTCATCTCACCGAGACCGCCGCTTACGAAGGTCCGGTCATAATCTTCAGGCTGCAAGGATTCCAGCAAAGTGGCGAATCTACGGTTTAGCAGTCCGATGAGCTGGAGTGAGGATTCCACCGGCTCGCCGGTATAATCGCTTTGTTCCGCCCACAGATCCTGTCTGTAGCTTGGAACCTGCGGTGTTTCCTCCGTTAGCCCCCGCTTGAAGCGGAGGTATGCATACATGCCGGTATCGGCAAGATGATGCACGACCTGAATTACGGTCCAGCCTCCCGGCCGGTAAGGCGTGTGCTGCTGTTCAACCGTCAGCGGCTCAACTGCTGCCCGTAGCTCCTCTGCCAACTGCTTAAAGACCGCAATCGATTCTTCCCGCACTTCTGCTGTCCGGTTCCCCTTAGCGGCGAATCTTCCAATCGGGTATTTTAACAACTCCAGCTCCTGCTCTTCCACATTGTCGTTCATTTCGCTCACAGCTCCTTTGTTATTGTTCTGCGTCTCCTGATCTGATCAGCAATTGAACCTCGCCGTCACGAACAATGCCGGTGAATTCCAGTAGATTGTTACCTCGTTCGTGGAATAACTGTCCTCGTGATCCGCATAACACTGGGCTGCGGGTTTGCGCCGCAAATGCTTCTTCACATATTCATCATGCAGTCCCCGGTCCGGCCCGCCAACCACCAGGCCCGGAACCGGATCAAGCACATGATCGCCCACAGACGGACGGTGATGGGGATGCATGACCGCATGTTCGCCGAATCCGCTCACATAGCTGATTCCCAGCACATTGCGGCCCAGCAGGTAATGCAGATGATCCAGAGCACAAGCAGCATACTCCTGTTCCCCGCTGAAATGTTCCGCTGCCAGCAGCAGCATGGCATGGTTCATGACCAGCATATTGCTGCCCCAGATATAATCTTCCTCCAGCAGCGAGATTCTGTAGCCGTCGTCACGGCTCTGCCGCAGCAGGCGGTCTGCTTCTGCCAGCAAACCCTCCCTTAGCTCCGCATAGAGAGATGGCTCAGTATCCGCTTCCCCTAAGAGCAGGTAAGCCAGTGTGCCATAGCCGCCCATATCCCCCCAGCCGAAGCTGTTTTTGGGGAACGGCAGCTTGGCAAGCTCAAGAGCAGCACTGTGGAATTGTTCATCTCCTGTCGTGCGGAATAGCTCCGCCGCTGCCCAGAAGCGCTCATCGCTGTCTACCTTATCGCCATATTCCCCTGTGGTAATCCCTCGCGGATTGGTGAAGCCCGGCACCTGCGGATGTGCGGTCAGCCAGCTCCAGGCAGCCCGCGCAGCTTCCAGACACCGCGCCGCATAGGCCTCATCGAACGGCTTGTAGATCCGTGCCGCCATAGCCATCACACCGGCGAAGTCCCCGGTAGCAGCCGCAGAGACCGGCGAGAAATACAGCTCCCCAGTATCCTCCTCCGGCATCACATCAAGGCCGGGGAAATGCGCTGTGGTCAGCTTGTGGTAGACCCCGCCGCTGCCGGTCTCCTGCATTTTGAATAGCCAGTCCAGCTCCACGGTGCATTCCAGCAGGACATCCGGCAGGCTGCCGTCACTCTCCGGTAGTGTATGTACACCGGCAAACGCCGCAGGATACAGCTCCCAGGCCAGAAGAAGATCCGCTACGGCCTTCGCTCCAGGCCCGGAGTATTTTCCGTAATCTCCCGCATCATGCCACCCTCCGCTGCTGTCCAGTCTCAGACCGGGCTGGCCGATGACCGTACCTTCTGCCAGATGGCAGGCCTTATGCCCCCAGGCTCCCGCATACTCTCCGTCAAGCTTCTCGCCGCAGCGGTAGTAATAGAAGGCCTTCAGTAATCCCCTCTGCAGCTCCTGATAAGGCTGGTCTGCAATGACAAAAGCAGCCGACTCCTCACCCTCGTCCCCCTCGATCCGGTACTCACCGGGTGAGGTAAGCGCCGAGAAATCTCCGCTGCGCACACGGCAGCCGCTGGGCTCATCCTCAATATAAGCCCCGGTCTGCCCGGTGAATACCGCATTCCCGGTTGCTGTGTCAATTACATGGAAACGGGAAGTATCCCCGGTGAACAGGGCAAGCTTCTCTCCTCCGCTTGAATAACCTGCCTGGTTCACTGCAATGGTACGAAGACGCTTGTCACTCATCCTGTAATCGCTCCCTTGTTGGCTCCTGTATGTATATGTCTTTCTTGTCGAACCATCCTCTATTCCTTCAACAGCTTAACAAAGTTATCCGGCAGACTGAGCTGTTGATTGTTAAGAATCATATCCCGCAACTCGGAGAATGGATCTTCGTCCTCCTGCGAATCCTTGATTTCTTTAATTTCACGGTGCAGCCGCTCCATCTGCTGATCGAGCTCGTACGCCTTGTCAGCCGCATTCTTAAGTTCACGGGTCAGATGCTCAGGAACCGCCTGGCTGTATTTATAGAAGATTTTATGCTCCAGACTGGCCCAGAAATCCATAGCAATCGTGCGGATCTGTACCTCAACACAGACATGCTCCTGACAGTCCGACATGAATACGGGAACCTCGATAAGCAGATGCAGACTCTGATAACCGTTGGGCTTCGGGTTTTTAATATAATCCTTCACCTCAAGCACCTTGAGATCGTCCTGCTTCTGTAGCATAGCGCTAACCTGATAAATATCCGAAATGAACGAACAGGTAATCCGCAGTCCGGCGATATCCTTGATACTGGATCTGATCTGCGGGAGGGACAGCTCACTGTTCTTGCGCAGCATTTTCTTCATAATGCTCTCCGGGGATTTGATCCGGGATTTGGTGTGCTCAATGGGGCTATAGTCGTGAAGCAGCTGGAATTCCTCTTTAAGGATATCTATCTTGGTCTCCATCTCGGCAAGAGCGAACTTGTAAATCATCATAAAGCGGGTAAGCTCATATTTGAGCTGCTTCAATTTCTCTAACTGGTTGTCGGTATGCATCTTCATTTCTCCTTTATCCTGCTGCACAGTGACTATATAAGACACACTTAAAATTGAACTCAAAGCTGGGTCGTCGCTGAGTGAACATTTGGATTTCCGGCTGCTGTTGTCACCCGATTCCCTCAATTTTATCCGCTTTTCGCGGTTGAAAATCGTTGACAAAGGCGGTAGTTACCGCTCCTAAAGTGCCAAATTTACCCTCCGCTTCTTTTGGCTTTTTGTAATTTCTTTAGTGCTTCTTAGATAGAACCCTATGCAACTCTTCCATCTCTAATTAATCATAGCCAATCTATGGTGTTAACACAAACCCTCCTCCGTTCACAGGAACCCTCAGGCCTGTCCTTCTTTCTTCTCTGCACATAAATAAGGGGTAAGCTTCGCTTCCCCCAATAAATATAAATTCATATCTTTAAATAAAACTATGCTTAATTCAGCCCAGTCGGTTCTGATTTACCTAGACTTGGAGAGTCATCATCTGGTTGAATAAGTGAAACCAGAACTGCTAAGAAAGGAGGAACACAAGATGATATTATGAGTGCAATTTTGTAAGCTACACCACCTAGAGAGAATAATTTATATATAAACATAAAGAATATTGCCAGATGAATGAAGAGGTTCACAAAGAACTCTATAATTAATCCAAATACCAGCCATAGTATTTTTTTGAATAACCCTTCAGGAAATCCATTGATGTAATCTAACCATGTCCATTTCAGTCCGCCCCAAATGACTCTGCCGCTTAGAGAAATTCCATTTTGAATACCATGAATTATTGAAAGATCACTATCAAGTTTTGTGAAGCTTTCAGGGAATCTTTGAACAAAGTCGGTGTCTATAACCTTTATTTCTAAGGTTCCGCCTTCTTTAACATAGTAGTTTGTGATTGCTCCATAGACTACCAAACCAATAAAAATAAAACTTAAAATACCCGCCACAACTTTCCTCAACGTATGTAACATTTATAAATCCCCCCATCGATCATATGGGATAATAATACAACATCTGGGATGAATTTCCTATTAAGTATTTTATCATTTGACCAGATAACGTCTAAGCAACTCTCGCTTGCGTTCTTCTATGATCCAGGCATAGCGAAGGGTAGCCTGAAGGTCTGTCTGTCCCATGAGTTCCTGCAAGGTAACCAGTTCCACGTCATTGTTAAATATCAGCATCACAAAGGTGTGCCACATCGACATATCATTAGTGCATTTCTCTATAAAAATCAACCTATTTTGAATAAGTATGTAATTAAACGCTGTAAATTCAGTCCTAATCCCACTAATCTTCTTTAGCTGTTGAGGATATAAATCAAAGACCAGTGTATCTCGTCCATCCACATTCTGTGGATTCCCCACCAATTGAAAAACAGTTGAGGTACATTTCAATTCATATCGCCGACTTTTTGCCGTAAGGAATGTGGCCTGCTTGTCACAGGAAAAATGAATTTCTCACTTGGTTTCCTCATTATCCGTTTTCTCCATTAGTGACCAACTTGGACTTCTTCAGCTCCTTAGTGATATCATCCCTGTCCTTCACCAACATCATCTGCTGCGCTCGTAGAATAGCAGCATACTGAATCGTGATCCGATCCCACATCATTTCAAGGGAAGAACGAGTCTCAAGTTGCTAGATGATTTCGGCAGTTTCGTCCGGCAGGAACCTACGGAAGAAGCCGTGAGTGACGGCCTTGTCGTTCCGATATGGCTCGCAGTGCTTGCCCTTGTTCCCCTGCGCGTTTTTGCTACCGGGAGGAGCAACGACGCGAATGCCTACGGTGTTTTTGTTCCCTTTCAGTTCGCCGCGCTTTTGTTTTACAACATTCCACTATCTTGCTGCTTCTAGACGCCGACCTTCTTTTCATCAATGCCCAGTTGCTAGACAATCTGCCGATTGGTTAAATTTCCGCAGTGATACAGTCCTATCTGTTTTGCCTGGTAACGGTTCGGCTCTCTTGCTCTAGCGATTACATTATCACCACCTCCATATAATCCTATTAATTAACAACGTCGATCTTCCGATATATATTTTGTTACATTTTTACAATTTAAAACAATATGAGGGGTTGAATTCTTGTCATACAAAAAAATCTATAAAATTGAAGAAAATTTGAGATCAAAAAAAGTAGCAACACCAGATGATATTACGTTAGCAAAGAACGAATTAATGGATTTGAAAAATCAAAACGAAATAAGCCTGGAGGACTTAAAAAACACAAAAATTAGATACCAGGGCCAATTGCAAAGTCCGCCAGCATTATCAAATTCGTTAGCAATTTCCGCTGTAGCTATCTCACTAGCAACAACAGTCTTTAGTGTCTCAGATTTTAATGAAAATGCCGTTAAAATTGGTTTTCTAGTTGTCTTATTAGCTAGTTTAGCAGCAATGTTTATTTTGCTTTTTAACAACACCTCAATTTACAAGAAGGCTGTTACATATACAGTCATGATTGCTCTAATTGATGAGGTTTTGAATTAATTTAGACCGATTAAGTTTGTATTCTACAGCCAAAACTTGACTTACTTATGTTAAGTCGGTTTTGCTGTAGGGACAAGCTGTAATGCGTCAGCACGATGTGTGGCTTAATGCGCCCTGCCATTCTCTAGCTTCATCTCACATACGGGAGCTATTCACACCGCAAACGCTGAAATCGTTTTACAGAAAGTCGTATAGATTTAAAATAAGGGTAAGCTTGCGATTACCCCAAAACATATAAATTCTTAAAAAAAGCCAAACTGTCCAAAAAGACAGTCTGGCCGTTCAATTAGAAGCGGGCGCTGTTGACAGTGCCTCTTCATCCGGTTATTCAGTTAACCACTTCATCAATAGACAGGCTCCGCTCACGCGACAAATCCCGGAAGCCCTCGCCTACTTTGACCAGCGGCTTAAAGAGGTCCAGCGGGTTATTCATGACGATCATGCCCACTTCGCCGTTGCTGAGCTGTACATTCTTACCCACGAAGCTCGGCAGTAAATGTCCGGTCAATGCCTGCACCACCGTCTCGTTCAGCTTGCCGAAGCCCATCTCATGCACCTTACGCAGCACCGTAACCAGCCCCTGCTTGGGACGGTTTGCAGTAGAAGTGGTGAGCGACATGTAGATGTTGGCTACCGAAACAATCTGGGCGTACGGATGAATCTCTTTTTTGAGCAGCTGATTGGGATAGCCTGAGCCATCCTCGTACTCATGATGCTGGAGAGCTACCAGCGCGGTAACCTCATCCATCTGGGAGCCGCGGATCAGATCATAACCATAGAAGGTGTGGCGTGCCAGCTCCTCCTGCTCGGAATCCGTCAGCAGACCCTGCTTGTTCAGGATCGACAGCGGCACCTGGCTTTTGCCGATATCATGCAGATAGCCCGCACGGCTGATCTGGTAGCGCTCCTCCTTGGAGTAACCCATCCACGCAGCAATGTAATAAGATAATAAGCCCACTTGTAATGAGTGGTGATATGTATCGATGTCATCCCGGTCCAGCAGGAGCAGCAGAGAGACAACGTCCTTTTGCCCTTCCAACGTCTCCAGAAGCGGCTTCAGCGTATCATCGACTGCAGACTGCGAGAAGCTGCCCTTCGTCAAGGCTTCCAGAAAAATCGCTTCATAATTCAAAATAGCGAGATCAAAATCATCGTGCAGCCCGTGGCTGGGCGCAGGTTCGGCATCCGTATGCAGCCCGCTGCGCGGCTCGATATCGACATAATCAATTTTGTGCCGGATCAGAATACTAATCTCTTCCCGCTCAACACGTGTCCCCTTGGGGAGAACATGCAGACCTACACCATTGAAAGTGTCTGCCATTAGACAATCACCGTGCTTCAGATCCGTGACATGTACTTTCAAGTACCAGCACCCCTTTTGTATTAAATATAAGAACTTACAGGTTTCACACGGTAACTTATCCTTCTATTTCTCGCTGAAACGTGCCGTCCTTGAAAGGACGGCCAAGCTGTTTCCGCTTGTTAGGAATATTCCGTTATGCTCCACTTGATCATAGTCAACAGACGGTAAAGTAACAATCCGGTCAAAGTCACAAACTCCCCGTAATCTAGTGCTATAGAATCCCTGTCTTTAGACGCCTTTCCATATTCTGTTCAGAGCCATCTGACAAATCTCTTGTATTTTATCCTAATTTCGTTCTCTTCTGCCCAGTACATTAGTCTCTTCCTCACCGCTGCCGTGTCTTCTGTGAACCTGAAGCAGAGATTAACCGGGACAATCCGTTTGCCTGCAGGCAATATTCCTACTATCGGACCATCTATGTAAATGGCCTTAATCCCTTGCGCGGAGATGCGCTTTTTGCGAATAATAAGCGAATCTGTCCCCCATTGAAGCCGGCCTTCCTTCCGCAACGCGTTGATGAGAATGAAGAGGCAGGCCGCGATGCTGAGTCCAACCCATACCTGTATGATGTAGTTTAAATAGAAATGTCTATCCGGGTCGGGGTTAGGGGGCAGTCTCAGAATAATAATGGGAATTAGCACACCTATCAAGACTCTAACAGGGTTAGGCGCTTTGATCCGGTCGGTTACGGCTAGGAAATCTCCAGTCAACGCATTCAACCTCCATCCGTCCAATTTGTAGTATAATCGCTAATGCAGTCCAACACTTTGTCCAAGGGGGATCCATCCATTATGTATGAGCATCTCGTTGTCTTCCGCTTCAATGAGCAATTCGATAACGGCCAGGAGCAAGACCTGTTACAAGCACTGCTGGCGCTGAAAAAGCAAATCCCCGGCATCATTGACCTTACGGCAGGCATCAATGTGACCGAGGAGCAGGAGAATGTCCACGGCTATACGCTGGGGCTCCGCGTGACCTTTGAGAATCAGGAAGCCCTGCGTGAGTACGGACCGCATCCAGCCCATCAGAAGTTCGTGTCTATGCTCGAGGGAATCCTGGAGAATGTTGTGGTGGTCGACTACCCGATTTAGAACAACTGGTTCACATCGAACAGCACCTTGCCGATCAGCGCATCCTTGTCTACGAACGGAGTCTCCCATAAGTGAGCGTCATAGCTGACGTTACGGTTGTCGCCCAAGAAAAAATAATGGTCTGCGGGAACGGTGACCGGCCCGAAGGTATAGGTCATCTTTTCCTGCAGGTATGGCTCATCGACCGCCTCATGGTTACGGTACAGAGTGCCATCCTTGATCTCAATCACATCGCCCGGCAGGCCGATCAGCCGTTTTACATATCTTTTATGCGCATCTTCCGCAACCGGCGGATGGAACACCACGATATCGCCATGCTTCAGCGAGGTATTCCAGAGCATTTTGTCCACTACAAGCCGGTCATTAACCGCTATAGTTGGAATCATCGAGCCTGTAGGCACACGCATTGCTTCTGCTACGTAGGTACGAATAAATAAGGATAGAATAATGCCAATGGCAATACTCGGCACCCACTGCTTCAAAAATTTCTTCAACTTCCTTCACCTCAGCTTCGTATATTTAGCCTTCAAAATGCTCTATAATCCGCGACATTTCCAGCTCCGCATCCACTAGAGAGTGCTTAGGCAGATAAATCACCAGCAGTCCGCCGAAGATCTGCTCCCATTTGCCCCCATGCTCTGTAACCCGCTCCGTAAAGCTGCGGATCTCGCCGGAAGCCGCCGCCTCCTTGCTGAGCAGCCAGGCATACCGGACAAGTCCGGACTTTTTCACCGTCTCAACGTAATAAGCGATCCCCTCACGCTCATTCACTCTGATAATGTCGCCAAGCGCAATCCCCGGGTTAAAAATCGGCGTCTCCTCAATCCTGTACGTGTCCTTATCGATCCGGGTCACATCCAGCACCTCAATCTCCCGGCCTTGCTCATCAAAGCATATATGTAATCCAACTGTTCCCGGCAAAAGCAACCCTCCTGTTCCATTCTTGCCTGTGATACCGGCACAATACCGGACAGCAATACACTCACTTCATCGCCCGCAGTGACCTCGAAATGATGCCCTCCAGCACCTTCCAGGGAAGCAGGGCTTTGCCGATCATCAGCACCCGCGAGCCCCGGCCAACAGGATAGCGCAGCTTCGGCGCACGCTTGGCAGTGATCCGTCCAATCAGGTCAGCCACCTCCTGCGGATCGGGAGCCGTCTCGGACGCCCGCCGGGAGTACCGCAGCACCTCTTCAAGCCTGGTGTGATACGGGGAGCCTTCACTTCTGTGTATTCCCGTAATCCCTTTGTCCCAGATGGGGGTACGGAAGGAGCCCGGTTCAACCAGTACAACGCGGACGCCAAAAGAGAGCATCTCCTGGCGCAGACTCTCGCTGAACCCTTCCACCGCAAACTTGGAGGCGGCATACGGACCATAGCCCGGGAATCCGCTCAGGCCGCTGACACTGCTCACGTTAATGATCAGGCCGCTGCGCTGGACCCGCATGTGAGGAAGCACCGCCTTCGTTACGGCAACCAGTCCGAAAAAATTGGTCTCCAGCTGCCGCCGCCATTCCTCCATGCTGACCTCCTCCACGAATCCGCCTACAGCGAAGCCGGCGTTGTTCACCAGCACATCCATTCTGCCGGCGAGCTCAAGACTAGCCTGAACGGCAGACGCAATCGAAGCTTCGTCCGTCACATCCAGTGCCAGCAGATGAATGCGCTCCCGTACCCCCGCCTGTTCAGCCTGCTGAACAAGCTCCTTACTGCGGCCGAGATCCCGCATCGTGGCAATGACCCGGTACCCTCTGCGGGCCAGCGTAACTGCGGTCAGCAGCCCGAAGCCGCTGGAGGTCCCGGTAATCAGCGCAACCGGCTCATGCCCATGGGACAGGCCTAAATTAGTGTTCATGGGGCACCTCCTTTCATTTTTCTCAAGTTAACAGGTTATGAATCCGCCTACAGCTTCAGCCTCTGAATAAGCGGCATGCCGATCCGCCGGAGCAGCAGCTCCAGGATGGACCAGCCGCAGCGGTTGAGCAGTGAGGTGCCCCGGTCATACACCGCCGAATATTCGGTCGCTCCGGCCGCTCCCCGGTTGCGCTTGAACTGGCCGACGCCGGAGCTCTCGTGCAGTAATAGTTCTCTGCTGCCTGCAAGCCCGATCAGAACGGCGGACAGCATACGGTACAGTCCTAAGGACTGAGGCAGACTTGTGTCATAACCGAATAATGGCGCCGTCATTGCGCCCTCACGCTCATAGAAGCCAAGCACCGCATCCAGCCTTCCCTCCTTGCGCAGACCATAGATCTGCAAGGTCCGCCGTTCCAGCGCCAGAGCAATATAGGCTTCGGTGAACTGCGGATTATAGGCCGAATATTTATCGATATACAGCAGTCTGTACAGCTCCACGATCCGGGGAATGTCTTCCTGTGTGATCTCCTCCGGGCCAACCTCAGTATAGCCGTGCTTTGCCAGCAGCTTCCTGTCGCGCTTGACCAGCCATCTGGCCTTGGAGTCAGAGGTATTCGGGTGCAACAGGTAGATCTGCCGGCTTGGAACGAGCTTGCAGCCATCCCCCTCCAATGTGGCAATGAGTTCTCCCGAGGTCTCCCGGCTAAGCGAACGATACATTAAGGTATAACCCGGATAAGTCTGCCGGAGGTAATCGAGTATCGCCGTCAGCTGTTCCGTACTTAAGGCAGGATACAGATTGGTGGACAGCAGCCAGTTATTCACCTGAACCACCCGGTTGAACCGTGCTTGTCGCAGCATCCAGCCCATTCCTGAGAGCATTAGCGACAGAAGTCGCTCAAGCATCCGGTTATTAAGCAGAGCTAACTCCTCACGCGCATAGCTAACATAGTGGGTATAGGGTGAGCATACATACGAATTGTCATAGTCTGCTTCGTTGACGGTAATCGGAACCGGCAGTCCATCGATGGTCAGCACCTTAACAGTTGTACTCACATTATCGATAAAAGGTTGCGCACCCCGCTCCAGCAGCGGTGTAAGATACTCCCGGGCATACCGCCCATACTCCGAATCCGGCCAATCCAGCCCACCGACAGAATCGCGGTCATATAGCGTCACTCTGTTCTTCACAGCTTCCACCTCCTCTCCACCCGGCGCAGCTTCACAGCTCCGGGTACGAAGCTGTAAGCGGTAAAAGTCAGGTGTGGAGGGCGACAGGACAGCCTCGTGAACAAGCGCGTCAGTTCTGCTGTAATCTGCTGTTCCGTGCCTTGATCGGTGCCGCTACGTGTACGATAGGAGACTTCCAGCTCAGTCAGGCTGTGCTGGATAACCCTGTAATGCTCAATGTCTGCGGAAGCAGCCAGCACAGCCCGGGTAACGAAATCAGGGAATAGAGTGACCTCCGTGCTATCTGCCGCATGGGGCAGATACAGAATATCATCGCAGCGTCCTTCGATCCGCTCAATGGCCGTGAACAGCGAACCGCAGGGACAAGGCTCTGCCGCTTCGGTCAGAATATCATTCAGCCGGTAGCGGACGATGGGCTGCACACTTCTGGAGAAATCGGTCACGATGGGCACGAACCGGCGTGAATGTTCATCCAGCATTTCTTTGCCGATATGTACAATATCTTCATTAAGATGCAGCGTCCCGTGACTGCAGGTCGCACCGAGGAAGCCCTCGGTACATTGATAAGCCTGATGGACCTTCTGTCCGAAGGTCTGCTCAATCTGCTGCCGGTCGAGCGGGTCCAGCACTTCCGCAACCGCAATGATCCGGCGGGGATGCAGATTCATCTCACCCGATTGCTGTGCCCCGGCCAGCAGACGCAGCATGGACGGCGGTGCGATCCAGATATCCGGCTGGTATTCCATCATACGGGCCAAGAGCTGCGGTTGCGGCTCCAGCAGATCGAAATACCGGAACTGCAGCCGTCCCTGCTTCACAGATTCATACAAATTACTGTTTGCCCGCAGAAAAAATGCAATGCTCGCCCGCTTCCACAGTCCACCCGGCAAAAGCTTTGCCAGCACCGTACCGGTCCAGGCGGCCTGCTCTTCTTCGCCAACGAGAAAAATCCCCCGGTTGCCGGAGGTACCCGAGGATAACCCGACGGTGACGCCTTGCAGCGTAGGCTTGAAGTTCCTGCTGTTCTCCGCTTCATAGGCTTCTGCAAAAGCCTGCTCCTTCGTAATGCCCGCTGTATTGAGCTGATCGAAATTCCCCATCATCTCCGGCTTCCCGATCACCGGGAAACTCCGCCATTCCTTGGACGGAATACCTGCCCACAGCTCCCTGTAGAATTCCGAGCGCTGCCTCACCTTCTCTACATGAAGCCGGATACGCTTCTCCTGCCACTGCTCGAGTGCTGCCCGGTTCTTCCAGCGTCTGCCCCACTTGGTAAGAATATAATGGGTGATCACCAGTCTGATGCGCTTCATGTCACACTTCCCGTTCCCCAGTGCGCAAGCGCCTCGCGGCAATGGCTGGGCACAATCCGAAGCTTAGGAAATTGTTCATGCAGCTGGCGCAGCCGCTCGAAATTGCGGTGGTATTCTGTGCGGCTGGACATGATCAAGCCTGCTGCCGGGTGCGGCTTGCGGTTCTCCCGGAACGCCCGGCTCGACCAGACTGTATCTGCGCAGAGCAGATAATCATGCTCGCCGGTGGAGACGAATACGCCGATCATCCCGGCGGCATGGCCTGACAGCTCAACCGCCAGCAGGCTGCCGTCTCCAAGCAGATCATAGGCTTCCGGGAACGGAAGGCCTTGCGGCAGCGGGCGCTTCGCCGAGGCTTCATCCACAGGGATGGAGCGGAGCTTGAAATCCTCCGGCAGCAGCCCGGGCAGAAATCCCGCCTTCGTCGCCCGCACCGGACCCAGCCCGCTTACGGCATCGTAAGATTTCTGCAGATAAATATACTGCGCCTGCGGGAAATCCCGGACCCCGCCGATATGGTCGGCATGAAAATGCGACAGTACCACATACCGCACCTCCTCCGGCGATATCCCGCCTGCCTGCAGCCGCCGCGCAGCACTCTCTTCCTCCCTATAGACAACCGGAGTGATCTTGCGGTATATAGAGGCTGGCAGACTTGCTGTCTCCTCGAAAAAACGCGCACTGTAGCCCGTATCGAACAGGATGGGTCCGTATTGCGGATGCCGGATCAGGGCATAGCCCGCCGGGAAGGCAACCGGCTTCAGTGTGCCTCCACGCAGCGTCAGCCGCTCGGGATGCAGGCAATAGCCCGCAGACAGTATAGATAATCCAACTGGAATTTCTGTAATCATTGCTGTTCCCTCCACCACTCTGCGAAGGCACGAAGTCCCTCGTCTGTTGTTATACGCGGTTGATAACCCAGCTGCTCGCGGGCCAGTGTAATATCCAGTGTCTGGGAGATGCCGAGTGCGGCTGCAGAATAACGGGTCAGCAGCGGCTCACCCGGGATAGGCAGCACCTTGTAGATCCCCTCCATTAGGGCCGCTGCGGTATAAGCTACCGGGTAGGGCAATCGCCGGGTGTGCAGCGGCAGCCCGAGCAGTGAGAATAGCCGGGTGACCAGCTCCTCGAACCTTAACGGCTCACCATTGGTAATATTGTAGACACTGCCGGAAGCAGAGAGCGGGGCTTCACAGCAGAGCAGCATGGCATCGACTACATTCTCTACGCAGGTGAGATCAAGCTTGGCCTGTCCGCCATTCATCAGCGGCACCCCCTTGCTCTCATTCGCTGCCAGCAACCGGGGGAACAAGGCATTATCCATCGGGCCGAATATGGCTCTGGGCCGGAGCATGAAGGCGGTAAGGCCAGCGCTTGAAGCCTGCCGGATGATCTGCTCGGCAATCAGCTTCGTTGCGGCATAGGCATTGGCCGGCCGCCCGGGAAGCGGATCACTCTCCCGGATGCCGAAGCGGGGCCGCTGGCTGGAATACACACTGGGCGTGGAGATATGAACCAGCCTTCCTGCTCCATGACGTTTGCACCCTTCTACGATATGGTTTGTAGCCTCCACATTGCAAGTATAGAACTCCTTGTACTTCCCCCAGGGTGACGACAATGCCGCACAATGGAACACCACATCCATTCCCCGGCAAAAGCTATAGGCAGTCTCCGGGTCACGCAGATCCCCGGCCAGGAACACTGCACCTTCCTGCTCCAGCTGCTTCCCCAGCTCCGGGTTGCGTCCCTGCGCGTAGACCTCCCAGCCCATCCGGGCCAGCCTCAGGGCGGTATGCCGTCCAAGAAATCCGGTTGCACCTGTTACCAGCGCTTTGGTCATGCCTCACCATTCCATTCTATATCTTCAGTTAACGCCTCTGTAATCGAGATGTGATGCCGCCGGGCTGTCTTCCAGGCGGCGTATACTATGCGGAACTGCTCGCGCGCAGGGCGGCGGTCATCCTTGCGGTAGACCACATCTGCTGCTCCAAGCAGCGCTTGCCGCCAGCTACGGAAGCCCCCGGGTCCCGGTTTCAGCCCGCAGCCCAGCATGGGCAGCGTCAGCATGGCTGTGCGGGCTGAACGCGGGACAATGACTGTTCCGCTCTGCATGAGCGGTCCGGGATTGAGCAGCGCCTCCGTCAGCCCTTCCTCCGGCGTGAACAGATGAATACCGCTTGTAGCGCGCGGATTGCATTCAATCGGATACAGCATCCCGTTCTCCGGTTCGATGAAATCGAATCCGATCTGGCCGCTGAAGCCGGTTGCTGCGGCGAACCGCTGTACCCATTCCAGAGCCGCAGGATGCTCCAGCGATTCAAAATACACACTGGCCCCGCTGCGCCCCGTCCTGTACCTGCTGTCGTACGCTGCATGCGCCACAACTGTGCCGTCATGAACAATGCTGTACGTACAAACAGCTCTGCCTTGAATGTACTCCTGGGACACCCAGGGAGCCCCGGCCGATAGTCCGGCTGGAGGCTCTGCTTCCCCTAGAGCAAGACTATGCGGATTAGTTGAAGCGGATCTTTTACCCGGAAGAATGACTTTAGAGGCAAAGCGGGAGTACGCAGGCTTATAGACCCGCTGCTCCCCCCTCTCCGCTGCCTGCTTCACGGCTCTCCGCCATTCTTCTGCACTGCTGATCAGCACCGTGTCCGGGACCTTGAAGCCGAGCGAACGGAGCAGGACCATGAACTCCCCTTTATGGTGCAGCCCGGCCAGAATACTTCGTTCTGACGTAAGTACGCGGCACCCCGTCAGATGCTCAAGACCGGCAGAGACATAGAAGATCTCCTCGCAGGTGGGAATCAGGCAGTGAATGCCCAGTTCTTCCGTTAACGCAGCCAGCCGCTGGACATATGCCTGCGGGTGATGCCTTGGGGCAGGCACCCGGAAGCTGGCCTCAACGGCAGAGGATACCCGGCACAGATGATACTCAGCACTTTCCGCCACGTATACCCGGTGGCCCGCAGCCTTGAACAGCCTTGCCAGCTCCAGGGCTACCGGGGCGCGTCCGCCGGTAATCAGAATACGCCGGGCTTCAGTACTCAATAATCATGCCTCCCAGAGACAGCCCAGCCGCTGTGCCGATCAGCATGATCCGCTCTCCGCGCGATATCCGGCCTTGACGGATCGCTTCATGCAGCCCCATCGGGATAGACGCTGCAATCGTATTACCATGGCCAGCGGTGTTGTCGAGGAAGCGGTCCTCGGCAATACCGAGCTTTTTACGCAGGAGACGCATCGCCATTGCACTGCCCTGATGGGGAATAACCAGCGAGAAGTCGTCCATCTTATTGCCTGTGGCGCTCAGCATGTCTGCAATGAAATCCGGAAGCAGCTTGGACGCTTTGCGGAATATAGCCTGGCCATCCATATGGAACAGATAAGGCAGCGCATCCTCAGCTGTATAATTCTGGGGATGCAGTCTGGTCCCGCCCCCGGCAATCTCCGAATAACGCGCACCGCTGCTGTAGGTTTTGAGCGAAGCGTGGAGTATCCGCGAGGAATCACCGGTCTCCGCAGGGCCGATCACCACCGCTGCCGCTCCGTCACCGAACAAGGCCGAGCTCTCCTTATCCTGCCAGTTCAGCCCCACCGATGCAATCTCAGTGGCCACCAGCAGCACATTCTTATATCTGCCCGCTTCCACCATGTAGGACATTACATCAAGCCCCACCAGAAAGCTGAGACAAGTCGCATCGATATCAAAAGCCGGCACACCGGAATCCGCCTGCCCCATGGCCTGCTGAATGAACACGGCGGTACTCGGCAGCGGCTGCTCCTTGGTTCCGCTCGTACACACCAGACAATCGACCTCACTGAAGCTGAGGCCTGCATCGGCGAGGGCCGCTTCAGCAGCTCTTGCGCCCATGAAGGAGGCGGTTTCATCTGTATTGGCATAATGGCGGGTGCCGACGCCGGTGATTTTGTTCACCCAGCCCGGTGTTGTGCCAAGGATCTGATCAAGCTCTGCATCACTGACTACACGCTCCGGCAAATATTTGCCTGTTCCTTTTATTTTCACATGTCTAAGCTGCATAATGCATCTCCCATTCCTGTGAGTACCAAGATGTCGAACTTTATATATTATTGTAAACTACAGATATATTCTACTAGATTTTCCGGCAGAGTCATATACAAAAAGAAGATAAATATCCCATTTCACGAACTGGAGTTCTTAAAAATACTTGACTGCCGCAGGTTCACAGGGTTATAGTAGATGCACAATAGCACACGTTAAGCGGGAGAAGCACCTCGCAGGACAGGCAGTTCATGCCTTTCTTGGAGGTGCTTCTTTGTGTCTATTGCCAAATGAACAATCAGAGGAGCTGAACGCAATGTTTAAATTCATGGACTTGACGAATTGGAGAGGTATGGGAGTTGTTACACCTTTCTCGGGAAGAGCTGTAAGAAGGCTGTTTGTGCTGGTGATACTGCTGTCACTTTGTACTTCTCCCTTGTCCGGTGTCTCTGCCGATTCCGGGTGGGATTCTGCGCTGGACGAGATTCATAATCTGTATACAGACTATACGGGTCTACAGGCATCGCTGAAGTCTGACCTCCAGCGGAATCAGGAATTGCGCAAGCAGAATAACGCCGCACTTGCCGCAGTGAACAAGCAGCTTCAAGCCACTAATGCTGCCCAGCTCGCCAAGCTTAAGGCTGCCTCGGAAGCGGTGCAGAAGAAGCATGCTCCGCTCCTGGACCAGTATACTGCTCTCAGCAAACAGATCACCGCTGCCCGCAAGGTAAGCAATCTGAAGAGTGCCACTGTGCTTGAGCTGAAGCGCAATAAGCTTAAGGCTGCCGCTGCTGCAGCACGGGCTGAAGTGAAGAAGGCCACCTCAGCCTTGGCAGAAGCCAAAGCGTTAACTGCTGCGAAGAACAAGCCGGCTAAGGATGCCCTTGCCCCCATCACCCTGCTCAAGAAGCAGATTGCCGCCCAGAACAAGCTATTCTCAGCCGCACAATCAGAGAGAACCGAGGCCGACAAGCGCTACAAAGCTGCGGTCCAGGCGGGGGACGCCACCCAGGCTGCGGCTGCAATGAAGCTGTCATATAACCGGATGAAGGAGATCCGTACTATGGTCGGACAATTGTACAGCTGGGAGCAACAGATCAGCACGGCGCTCCGTGCCGCAGAGCTGAAGCTGCCGAAGTAGCCGAAGCAGCATAGTCATGAGGGTCAGAGCAGCTTCACCAGCCAGGTGATGATGAAGGCTCCCGGTACCAGCAGGGCTTGGCCCAGCAGAGACCCCAGAAAGCGCGAGCCCATCAGGAGTACATAGATCTTCCCGAGCTGGTCACGGTATTCCACATTCTCCGTTGCCTTATGGGTGATGATTCCCAGCTGCGGATCGATGAACACCGTCAGCAGTATCGTTGCTATCCCGTTAATCAGGCCGGATGCCTGGGAAGCAGTGGTGCTGAATTCCGGCAACAGCTTGGCCGCATACATCGAGGATAATACGCCAACTGTGTAGAAGGCCGTCACGAAGACATTCATCACGATGAAGCGTTTGGGAATTCCAAGATAACGGAAGCTGCTCAGCCTGACCTTCGGTCTGCGGATATATTTGCGCGTATTCTTGAGCTGGCTGACCGTTACACTCGTCAGCAGCTTAGGGATAGATCCTTCGATCTCCAGCTTGGAGATCACTCTTGCGAACAGTCCTACGAAGGTTGGAAACAACGCAATCGCGATCAATGTCCCCAGTGAAGAAGCCAGCATAATAATCCGCAGATAGTTGAGCAGCGGGAAGCTGTCGTCAGCTTTGGCATAATCTACGAACTTCGCCGTTAAGGGACCTTGTACCATATTTGCGGTTCTGGAGACCAGCACGATAATTCCGGTCAGGGATAAGGCGATAGCGATCTTGTTCAGCTTCACTCCCGCAAACCGCACCGAATACGACAATGTCTCCGCTGTATGAATAATCAGAGTCAACAGGCATACCACTAATAAGCTGTTCGTCATTTACGGTTACTCATCTCCAAATCAGGCAGCCTTCGGCAGATGACCGGTATTCTTGTTCCAGATTATTACAGACCGGATCGCCTCACTTAATATATATTCTTCTTCCTATATAATCCAGAATCAATTTTGTAAGATTTGGTCCACCGTCCAGCAGAACAGAATTCCGGCTGTATACCGGACCAGATCAATCCACAGGAAGCCGTGGCCGAGAATCAAGCTGCCAAGGGTTGTAGCACGCACATGCAGAATCCACTCTGCCTGGTAGAGCTGGCTGAACTCAATTCCGAAGCTAAAGCACAGGCTAAGGACAAGCGACATCCATAGCGGATGCCGGATCAGCAGCACCCGGGAGGCAAGGTAGATCATCCCTGCCCAGATCGCATCCCCAAAGTGTTCGCTGACAAAGTGCGGCAGCGAGTTCCCGTATGCCCTGGTCCCAAGACCCAGCAGGGTGGCTAGCAGTACTGCGCCGCAGTAGATCATTCTGGATTGTAAATTCAAAATCCGCAATCGAAACTACTCCTTCATCAATCAAATACAATCTTTCGCGGCGCAGATGTATCCCGCACGAACAGCTTCGGGGGATAAGGGATCGTTAGCCCGGGCAGTTCATCTTCCTTGAAGAATCTCAGCTCCTCCGCTTCTCCGTCCAGGCTTCTGAGCTGGCCTTTAACAATGACGCATTCAAATACAATAACCGTGTACTCTACCTGATCCCCATTGCTATATTCATATCTGAATTTCTCACCGCCGAATACGCCGATAACCTGTTCAGGCGTAACCATTAAGCCGGTCTCTTCGAACACCTCTCTGCGCAGCGCCCTGGACGGGGTCTCTCCAGGTTCAACCGCTCCGGCTGGCAGGCCCCATAAGGTCTCATCCTTTTTGCGGATCAGCAGAATCCGATCCTGTTCATCTCTTACTACAGCCGCTACAGACGGCATCATTAACAGCCCGCCTCCGGCCTTCCCGCGCAGCTCCCGGTAATACTCAGACATTGACATGAAGCTTCCTCCTGACTTGATTTCAATTGGTCCCTCTATCCTTCTTAATTCCAGCCTATAGCTCATCCTTGCGGAAAGAAACCGGATGAACCACGAAGTCATCCGGCTGATTCTCACAATCCGTCAGCTCTACGTTATAGAACTCCTGAGTCTCGGAGAGCCCTATCGCTCTGCACACATATTCAATCTTCCCGCCGTCGCCTGCCCAGTCCCGGCTGTTGTCCACCGTCCAGTGCAGCACCCTGCCATCGTTGTAGAAATCATGAACATACGGCCCGCTGTCAACACCCCACTGAAGCATGGTAAGGTTATCTCCCTTGCCTTCATTAAATCTATGTATCATTTCTGTAATTCTGTCCAAATCCAGCTGATCAAAATGCGTAATCAAGTCCCGCTGGTCCCTGACCAAAGGGACGGGCTTGTTGACTTCCCGTATCAGCATTAGCGATAGTACTGCAATAAGTAGCGTTTCAAGAATTATAATAGACCGGCTGTATTTGCTGAAAAAGTTGTTCATGTTCCCTCCCGCACTACGGTTAATAAATAAACCGGGTTAGCACTATATTTGACATGGTTGTATGATATTCCTTGTCTGACAGGTTATATAACCCAAAAATACCTCCAGACATACGCCGGAGATATCTTTGGGTTCTTTTGTTTTTTGTATTCACATTCGTCACCCACTCCTTACCCTTCGCCAAGCTCCGGTGCCTCCAGCAGCGGCAGCCCGCGGCGGCGGGTGCGGAAGGTCCACAGCAGATCCGCTGTGAACAGCAGCAGCACTCCGGGAAGCAGCGGCAGCCATGCCTGTTCAACCTGCCGGTACAGGGAATGAACCATCGGCTGAATGGCATAGATGCAGATAAGGGACAGGCCCCACCAATACAGCGAGAACTTCAGGCAGATATGCCCCTTGAGCTGGTACGGCATTGCTGAATAATCCCACCACTGTCGACGAAACATCCTCTTCAGCAGCCAGCCGCTGACAAATTCCACAGCCGATGGAATAAGCAGTGCCAGCAGCAGGAAGGACAAGAAGGGAAGCCTGCTCTCATATGCCGCCAGCAGCAGCAAGGGAGCGCAGCCATACATGGGCTTGAACGGCCCTTTCAGGAAGCCTTCTTTGCGAAAGGTACCTGCGCTGTAGAGGTTATAGCTGCCTTCAAGAACCCACCCCATGAACGAGTAGACAGTGAAATAGAACAAGGATGGACTCACCGCCGCCAATGCACTGTACCCGCTCTGTATAAGCAGTATTGCCATTATAATTCTGCCGCCTCCTGATCCATTAATATACTAATCCAGGCTAGTATGCCTCGGGGAGCGGCTGGTTATGAGGGAATCTGAGTGAAGACGGCTTGGCGTGTCGGCCCATATTATAGGATGAATAAATACATATTTTTTTATATATGACACATTATATATTGCGTAATCCACATATAATACGTATTATTAAAGAAGAATCAACCGATATCTGATGGAACTGGAGGAAGAATGTGATTGATTTGACATCCCGTCAACTGCTGATTATTGAAATTGTCAAAAAACACGCCCCGATCACCGGCGACCAGATTGCCGAGCAGCTTCAATTATCGCGCCCGACGATTCGTTCAGACCTGTCTGTGCTGGTCATGCTCGAATACATTGACGCCAAGCCGAAGGTCGGCTACTTCCTGGGCAAGAAAGTGTCGGGGAAGCTGAAAGGCAGCGATGTGCTTAAGGAGACGAAGGTTGCCGCCATTCTAAGCACACCGATTATCGTTCGTGAAACGGCAACCATCCAGGATGCGGTGGTGACTTTGTTCCTGCAGAACGTAGGGACGCTGGTGATCTGTGATGAGGAGAGCCGGATGACCGGGGTCGCTTCCCGCAAGGACTTCCTGAAGGTAACCTTAGGCAACCCCGCTGCGGCAACGATGCCGGTTAGCATGGTAATGACCCGGCGCACCAAGGTCGTGACGGTCTCCCCCGAGGAGACCGTTCTGGAGGCTGCATCGAAAATGATTGTTCATGAGGTCGATAGTCTGCCAGTCCTTCACCCTGCATTCAAGCAGGCGGACATGGGCCAGGAGGTAATCGGACGGCTGACAAAGACAGCGATTATCAAGCTTCTCTTAGAATTCGAGCTTAACGTTTGACAGGAGGGAACCTATACCCAATGGAGCATTCGTCACAATTCATCACCATTTGTTCGGACTCGCTTGGCGATACAGCCGAGGCAGTGGTGCAGGCTGTTATTCACCAGTTCCGGAATAGTCCGGTCACGATAAGAAGATACGGCAATGTCAGACACGAGGACGAGCTGCGCAAGCTGCTGGAGGAGACTGCACAGCTTCACGGATTTGTCGCCTATACACTGGTGCAGCCGGAGCTGAGAGAGGTCATCCGGGAAGAGGCGGTCCGCCTGGACCTGAGGATCGTTGATTTGATGGGTCCCATGATGCAGGCCTTCATCGATACGTTCGATGATAAGCCGCAGGCAAGACCCGGTCTGCTGCATCAGCTTGATGACAATTATTTCAAGCGTATGGAAGCCATCGAATTCACCGTCTCCTGTGATGAGGGCCGGGATCTGTCAGCCTTGCCCAGGGCAGATATTGTATTGCTGGGAATGTCCCGCACCTCCAAAACGCCGCTTGGCATCTTCCTCGCGCATCGCGGCAACAAGGTCCTTAATCTGGCGGCCGTCCCGGAAATGGCCCCTCCGTCCCAGCTGTTCACCCTGCCGCCGAACCGGGTGTTCGGGCTAACCATGAAACCGGAGATGATGCTCAAGATCCGCTCCGAGCGGCTTAGGGCGCTGCATCTGCCGGAGACCTCACAATATGCTAGCCTGGCACGAATCGAGGATGAGATTCAGTATTCCAATGTATTGTTCGGCAAGCTGGGCTGTCCGGTTATTGATATTACCAACAAGGCCATTGAAGAGACCGCAGGAATAATTATGGGCTATATAGCCGATTCGGAAGATTAATACTAGAACACCACTGGAGGGGAAGAATATGGAACGAGAGCTGGCATTGGAAATTGTAAGAGTGACTGAACTGGGGGCGCTGGCAGCAGCACGCTGGACCGGCCGCGGGGATAAGATGGCCGCTGATGATGCGGCTACAACGGCAATCCGTACCATGTTCGATTCCGTATCCATTGATGGAACGGTCGTTATCGGTGAAGGCGAAATGGACGAAGCGCCCATGCTCTACATCGGAGAGCGGGTAGGCAACAGACGCGGACCGGCGGTAGATATTGCTGTAGATCCGCTGGAGGGTACAGAGGTTGTCGCTTCCGGTCTGCACAATGCGCAATCCATTATTGCGGTTGCCGATAGAGGCACTCTCCTTCACGCACCGGATATCTACATGGAGAAGCTAGCCTGCGGCCCTGAACTGGCCGGCAAGCTGAGTCTGGACGACGATCATGAGACAACGGTCCGCAGAGCCTCCGCGCTGACCGGCAAAGCCTTATCCGATCTGACCGTACTGGTGTTGGACCGCAAGCGGCATGAAGCCCTAATCGCTACATTACGGCGTCTGGGCGTGCGCATCCGGCTCATTGGGCATGGAGATGTAGCCGGTGCAATCGCGGCGGCCCTGCCGGACAGTAATGTCGATCTGTACATGGGCTCAGGCGGTGCGCCTGAAGGAGTCCTTGCTGCCGCTGCGCTGCGTTGCCTTGGGGGAGAGATACAGGGACGGCTGCTGCCGGAGAACGCTGTTGACCTTCAGCGCTGCCTGAGTATGGGGATTACGCATCCTGCACATATACTCACCATGGAGGATATGGCTGGAACCGGTGATGTAATTTTTGCAGCCACCGGTATTGCTTCTGGAGAATTTCTGAGCGGTGTCCGGCAACTATCGAAGGATCGGGCCGAGACACATTCCGTTATTATGCGGGCGAGCAGCCGTACCATCCGTTATCTGCGCACCATCCACTACCTTCCCGGGAAAGTGATTCCTCAAGGAACGAGCGAGAGCGTCGATATGGCAGCCGGGTAAGCGTAAAAGGATGAGGAATAATGATTCACATCAGAGGGCAGAGGGCTTGGCTGTACTTCTGCCTTCTGCCCTCTGATAGTCTAACTGGTCAATTATAGGTCTTCTGTTCCCGCTCCAGCGTTCCTAATTCTTCGGGAGCGGATCGGGATGAGCGGTTTCGGCCGGTTTGGCTTCCCAATCATCGGCTTCCGGTTCAATATCCACACCGTTTTCCATTTTTTTGCGTTCCGCGAGTGAATCCCCGTCTTTATTCTCTTTGTTGCGGATGTCTGCTTCATTGCCGGATTGATCTGACATGTGAACTCCTCCTTGTTATGCAAGCTGTGCGTTTTGAATTACTTAGTTATAGTTACCCGCAGACCCCTTTTGCAAACATCCCGTCTGAACAAAGCTTCTTCTCCCTTTCTTTTTCCTTTTCTCCTTCCACTTGCCATTCAGCGGACGGGCCCCTCTTATTCATAATAGACACGAAACACAATGTCCTGCTCGTAATTCCCGAAGCCGCGCCCGAATAACGTTAAGCCGCCCCGCCTTCGGGTCGTGTCTTCTGCCGTGAACCTGAAGCTCCACTGGTCCTGCTGCCAGCCCACCTGATCGATGGTAACTGCCGATATCTGCTGCCCGTCTATGTAAGTGCCTCCCGCATTAATCCGCAGCACCTTCAGCAGCCCGTACTGGTTCACATCCGATTGCCACCAGGCTGGAGTCAGCCGGCCTCTCATCACGCCGAAGTCACCGGGGCTGGTCCATTTGCCAAGCGAAATGCCATTCATCATAAAAGAGATATCCGAAGGCCACTTCTCGTTCACACTCGGTGCCTCCGAGCCGATCTCCATGGAAATCTCAATCTCCTGCACCGTCTGATCCATGAACAGATAATTCGGAACCTTATATTCCACGTATCCTTTGGCGAACCAGAGAATGCCGGCATCCACCCGCTGCGGGTCCAGGAAATAACGCGGGTCGTCATAATACCCGATCAGCTTCTCGGTTGTGGCAATGCCGCAGGTCGGTGAAGCTTCAAGATCGGTGTAATGGCCCACAGGGACAGAGACCTCCACTACCTTGCGGGCGATGCCTTTGGCCCCGGATAATTTAATCTGCAAGAAATTCGCGGAAAGGGAGCAGAATTTATAAGTCCCCCCGTCGATCCGCTTCATCTGGGAGCTGACAATGCCGGCCTTCTGCAGCTTGGCTACATGCGAGCTGACAATGGCACTGCTGAGATACAGCCTGGCTGCAATCTCCTTAATATGCATCTCCTCGCTGCTAAGCAGATCGATGATCCGCAGCCTCACTTCACTGGCAAGTGCTTCATAGACCTTCAACGATTCGGAATCTGTGGTTAAATACATCGGTGGCCCTCCGTGCTCTTTGAATTAGTTATTAAGTTAATCCTGAAATTAGTTATTGCTTAGTATACCCCGTAATTCGTATCATGTAATCATAAACGGGCTTGAACGATTAGCTATTATATTAATCTAATACAAAGGAGCTTCTAACTATGAGCATTCAATCCAAGATGATTGTCGACAAAGACTTCAAGCTGGCCGAGGTAGATCCAAGGCTGTACGGTTCCTTCATTGAACATCTGGGCCGGGCCGTCTATGGCGGAATCTATGAGCCGGGACATCCTACCGCTGACGAGAACGGGTTCCGCAGCGATGCCCTCCAGGCTATCAAGGCACTGCGCGTACCGATCATCCGTTATCCGGGGGGCAACTTCGTATCCGGTTATAACTGGGAAGACGGCGTTGGACCCAAGGCGGAACGGAAGCGCTCTCTTGAACTTGCCTGGTGGGTTACAGAGACTAACCAGGTAGGCACGAATGAATTCGCCGATTGGGCCAAGCTGGCCGGTTCTGAAGTGATGATGGCAGTGAACCTGGGCACACGCGGAATCGACGCAGCAAGGAATCTCGTCGAGTACTGCAACCATCCCTCCGGCTCTTACTGGAGTGACCTGCGGATCTCTCATGGCTACAAGACGCCGCACAACTTCCGCACCTGGTGTCTGGGCAATGAAATGGACGGTCCATGGCAGATCGGAGCCAAGACTGCCGTCGAATACGGAAGACTCGCCAATGAGACCGCCAAAGCGATGCGCTGGGTAGATCCTTCCCTGGAGCTTGTCGCCTGCGGCAGCTCGGGCAGCAGTATGAGCACTTTTGCCGAATGGGAAGCTACAGTCCTGGATCTCACCTATGATAATGTCGATTTCCTCTCGCTGCATACTTACTACAATAACAATGATGGGGATACAGCGAATTTCCTGGCCCAATCGCTTGATATGGATCAGTTCATCGACAGCGTAGCAGCAGTATGTGATTATATCAAGGCCAAGAAGAAAAGCAAGAAAAAGATTTACCTGTCCCTCGATGAATGGAATGTCTGGAAATCGCAGGGCTCTAGCCGTGCCGAGCAGCACTGGCAGATTGCACCGCCTGAATTCGAGGATGTCTATACCCTGGAGGATGCGCTGGTGGTGGGCTGCTGCCTGATCAGCCTGCTCAAGCATGCAGACCGGGTCAAGATGGCCTGTATCGCCCAGCTCATTAATGTCATTGCCCCGATTATGACGGAGGACGGCGGACCGCTCTGGCTGCAGACCACTTATTATCCTTACATGCATGCCTCCATCTACGGCCGGGGAACAGTGCTGCACCCGCTGATTACAAGTTCGAAATATGATTCCAAGGATTTCACCGACGTTCCATATCTGGAAGCGGTCAGTGTATACAATGAGGAGCTGAACGAGGTTACTGTGTTTGCAGTGAACCGCCATCTGAGCGAAGGCATGGAGCTGGCGGTTGATCTGCGGAGCTTCGGCGCTGTAGAGGTTATTCAGCACACGGTTCTTGAGCATGAGGATCTTCAGGCGGCCAATACCCGCTCCAACCCGTCGAATGTGCTTCCGCACAACCGGGGAACAGCAGCCACAGACGGCGGCCGGGTGAGCGCAATGCTTCCGGCTGCTTCCTGGAACGTAATCCGGCTGCGGGTGAACGGCTGATTACTGAATGCTGCAAGCTCAATGGTACATGATCCAGGCGACTAGCGGTCCGGCGATGGAGCCGACAATCGCGCATACGGTCATGGCTACAGAGCTCATGGAGACGGACTCCTCGCCGTATTCCAGTGCTTTGGCTGTGCCGAGGGCATGGGAAGCTGTGCCCAGGCCAATGCCGATCCCCGACTCGCTGCGGATTCTGAACAGCTTGATAATGTAGGGGCCGCCAATCGCTCCCGTGAAGCCGGCAACCATCACGAACACGGAGGTCAGCGATGAATCTCCGCCAAGATTGCTGGAGATCTGGATCGCTACAGCGGTGGTAATCGACTTGGGCAGAATGGACAGCACGTACAGCTTGGAGAAGCCGAGTCCGGCTGCCATCAGCAGCCCGCTGAACATTCCGACCATAAGTCCGGTGACCGTTCCGCCGAGAATGGCGGGGAGATTCTTCCACAGTACATGCCGCTGTTTGTATAAGGGATAAGCCAGCGATACTACCGCTGGTCCCAGCAGGCGGTTAATCCAGTCGCCGCCGATCATATAAGTCTCATAAGAGATATGGAAGCCCATGAGCAGCACAACAACCGTGAACGTTGCCGTCAGTGCGGGCAGGAGGACAGGAAGACGGTAGCGTCTGTACAGCATGGACATGACCAGATAGATCACAACGTTCATCAGCACGAAACCAATGGCCAGCAGAATTCTCATGCTTCCTTCCCCTTCCCGTGGAGATTACGGGCACGGTACGTCCGGCGTGTTAACCGTTTGACGCTGCGGGCAGCAATCCACTGGCTGGAATGTGCTGTAACAACCATGGTCAGCACACTGCTGATGACAAGAATACCAATCAGGAGCAAGCCTCTTCCGCTGAAGATATCCAGATGATTCATAATGCCTGCGGTGGCCGGGATGAAGAACATGGGCAGATACGCCAGTATAAAGGACGAGCCGTTCTCGATCAGCTTCACGGGCACAATCTTTAGCAGCAGCAAGACGAAGAGCAGCAACAGTCCCACGATACTGCCTGGAATCGGCAAATGCAGCAGCTCTTGCAGATAGTCTCCAGCCAGGAAGAACACATACAGCAAGCAGACCTCGGCGATAATGCGGATGATTTTCATAATGCAGGAATCCCTTCAAACTTGAAATGACGATCTTAAGCAGCTGCTTACCGGCAGCAAGTTGACCTCCTAAGAGTAGCAGAATTTTCAGTAAATTTTCAATAAGTTTTCGACTCTTCTATGTACTTTCATAATGGTGCAAGCGGAAGCAGGAACTGCCGCAGAATCTCCAGATTGCAAAAAGAAACGGATGACGCCCTGGGGCTGCATCCGTTTCTTTTTAGATTCTCAGTACGTTCTCCTGCCCGTTGACGCCTCCCTTAGACCCACTCCACCACCTGCGAAGCGGTCCGCCGGGTCTTGGCACGCGGCTCGCCGGTACGGTAGCCGAAGGCTACCATGCAGGCCAGCCCGAAATGTTCAGGGTCCATAATCCCCTCGTCGGCCAGAAGCTGCTCCATCTTCAGCTTATCGAAGCCTTCAATCGGACAGGAATCGACGCCGATCAGCGCGGCTGCGGTCATCATATTGCCAAGGGGCAGATACGTCTGACGCGCCCCCCACTCGAAGATCGCCCGCTCATTGCCAGCCAGGCCGAAATCGTTTTTCAGGAATGCGCCGAAGACCCGCTGCTTGCCCTCTGCAATCTCAACCGGCAGCTTCTGCACCTCTGACATCATACTCTGAATATATTCTGAGTCAGCTGCCAGATCACGCGGCTGTCTGGCCAGAATAAGCACGAAATGGCTTGCGGTCGGAAGCTGCTTCTGAGCTCCCCAGGCGTACGGCAGCAGCTTCTGCCGGAGCTCCGGGTTCTGGACCACTACAAATTTCCAGGGTTCGAAGCCGAACGAGCTCGGTGACAGACGTCCCGTCTCCAGAATGAAGCCGAAATCCTCCCCGCTGATTTTTCTGCTTCTGTCGAATTCTTTGGTCGCATGTCTGTACTCATAGGCCGCCAAAATCTGCTCTTTCGTCATTTGAGTTGCTGTGCTTGTGTTCTCCATCCTCCATACTCCCTTTCTGTGTACCGTTCATGATAAGGAATTGACGTTTTCCTGTTCCCATGCCTATAGTAATGGATATACAACACATTTAGAAGTACGCACATTTATGTGATGTAGTATACAAAATGATACTAAGGAGCGTGTTCAATGATGCGCGACCGTAAAGGCGGTTTCGGCACCTGCCCGGACGGCAAGGGCCCTGCTTGTCCTGTAGAATTCACCCTCGATGTTATCGGCGGCAAATGGAAGGGTGTGCTCTTGTACCATATGATGGATTCCACCGTCCGGTTCAATGAATTCCGCCGCATCTGCCCCGGCATCACCCAGCGCATGCTGACCCTGCAGCTCCGCGAGCTGGAGGAGGATGGCGTTGTACACCGTGAGGTCTATCATCAGGTGCCCCCGAAGGTCGAGTACTCCTTGACTGATTTCGGCCGGTCTCTGATTCCGATCATCAAGCTGATGAGAGATTGGGGTCTGGAGTACCAGGCGAAGCAGCAGACTTCAGAGCGTCCAGCTATAGACACCGGAGTGTAGCAGAGCGCACAGAATAGGGATGCAGCAACCCGCTGCATCCCTTCGCTATCTTCCAGCCTATCATGAATCTTCGAAAAACTCCTCCGCCTTCTGCTTATGCTCCTCCTTGACCTGTCCGGCAATAGCCCGGATGCCCGCCGCCATGACTGCAGCATCGTCTGTGAAGCCCAGGCCGATCAGCGCATCGGGAATAGCATCGATCGGGGAAATGAAATACGCCAGCGCTCCAAAGGCAATCCCTTTCGCCCATAGCGGTGTTTTGGCATCCATAGCACAGTAGTACATGGCTATCGCTTCTCTGGTGAAGGGGATTTTACCGGCGGCTTTCCTGGTTTTGCTCCAGAAGCTCTTCTTCACCAGCTCCTCATTCTTCTTGTCATACTCAAAGCTCTCCACCAATACTCCCGCCGGCAGCTTACCTGTCTGATTGTCCATCTGTAATTCCCTCCCGGTGATTAGACTGCCTTCACATGGCCTCGCGCCAGCCCTTACTATATCATCACACCATTCCCTTGCTGCTAATCACTGTAGCCTGTACCGCTTCTTTTAGGAGCCCAGATGCTCCTGGAAGAACAGTGCCGTCTGTCTGCGCTGGAATTCGCTCACCTCATGCCCGGAGAACGGATAATCCTTAATCTCCTTAGGCGACTCTATCCGGTTATACGCGGCATAGATCGTCTCCGGCATACATACCGTATCCTTCCAGCCTACAGACATCAGGACAGGGACAGTGAAGCGGTGAGCCAGATTAACGATGTCGAAAAAGGCCAGATTCTCCAGCACA
Organism: Paenibacillus sp. FSL H8-0122; assembly: GCF_038005345.1. NCBI lineage: Bacteria > Bacillati > Bacillota > Bacilli > Caryophanales > Paenibacillaceae > Paenibacillus > Paenibacillus sp. FSL H8-0122. The sequence goes on from NZ_JBBOTB010000001.1 coordinate 3,654,044, forward strand.
CGCTCCAGGTGCTCCGGATAACGCTTCAAGTATTCCGCGATCTCTGTAAGTGAGCTGGTGGAATTCAGCACACCGAAATCCAGCCGGCACAGATTAGGAATATCTGCGGCTACCGCAGCCACGCGGCGGCTGAGCGCCCCTGCCAAGAGAGCGATCCCCCCGCCCTGACTGGCTCCTGTAATCGCAATGCGCTCCGGATCAACCCCTGGCAGCTGTGCTGCCGTCTCAATGGCCCGGACGGTATCTATAGCTAACGCCAGATAATAGGATTGCTCCTTCTCCAGCAACCCCTGGGTAATCCAGCCTCTGACAATGCCATGCTCCTGCGGCAGCAGATTGCCCGTCTCGCCTAGCTGTCCACGAACATCTACGGCGAGGACAGTGTAGCCAAGCAGCAAGAAATGTGCGTAACGCTCGGGATATCCCCGGTCTCCAGTATAACCTGGAAAGGTCACAACACACGGCCGGTCTCCAGTGTTCTCTGTATCACCGGCAGGCTGGATATACCAGGCATTGATCGTAGTCTCCCCATAGCTCATGTAGCTGACCTTACTCACCTTCATGCCCGGATAGGGGGTCTCTTCAGGGGTGAGGGTCACCTCCAGCGGCTGCTCTTCATCTTCCGCGAGCAGCTCATTCCAGAATTCATCAACCGTCTCCCGGTCCAGAGTCGGCTCTGGACGGCAGTTCTCAAGCTCTTGCTTACGCGCTTCTATTGCATTCATCTCAATTCCTCCTGTTGTGCATGCACTCTTTAAACTTGCATGTCTATGTAAGCGTCATTAATATTATAGATATAAATTCATAGAATTCCAAAGGAGTTGTTTATTATTCGTTACGGAACGTTGGCGCATACTGCCGGCTGCCTGCCGCTTAAGGAATTGACCTCCGCTCTTCAGACCTACAATATTGATTTCGTACAGCTCGCTCTGTCCAAAGCCATACAGGATATCGACCTCTCCCCGGGCAAGCTGAGTCCTGGACTAGCCTCCTATATCGGTGAGCAATTCGACAGGGCCGGTATCCGCATTGGCGTGCTTGGCTGCTACATCAATCCGATCCACCCCGATCCTGCGGTCCGCCGGGCGGAGATCGACCGCTTCAAGGAGCATCTGCGCTATGCCCGCCTGTTCGGTGCCCCTATGGTCGCCACGGAGACGGGAGCACTCAAGACCTTCCAGGAGCTTGATCCTTACCGCTATGAGGAGCTCGGCTGGGATGCCCTTAAGGCAACGATTGAGGAGCTGGCAGAGGAGGCGGAGAAGTGGGGCGTATTCTTAGGGCTTGAAGGCGTCAGTACCCATACCCTGTCCTCTCCAGCCAAAATGCGGCGCATCCTCGACGAGGTGCCTTCCAGCTCCATCGGTGTCGTATTCGACCCGTGCAACCTGATCGGTGAAGAGGTTCATCTCCAGGATGAGATCGTCGATCAATCCTTCAGCCTGTTCGGCGACCGGATCATCCTCGCCCATCTCAAAGGAATCTATGAAGACGGCGGACACATTCGTCACGGCGCTCCCGGAGCCGGACTGTTCCACACCGCTGAGTTCCTGAACAAGCTTGAGGCGCATAAGCCGATGATCGATGTCTCGCTGGAGGATGTCACCAGCCTGGAGATCCGGGACACTGTGAATCTGCTGCGCAATCTGCGCAAATCGTTATAATCCAGCCATACCCCCATTTCCTCCAAAAGTACCGCTTAGCGGTACTTTTCGCTTTTCACTGAATAAAATAGTATACCTATCGCATTTTTGCAGGGCGATTGTACAGAAAGGAAGGGATCACAGATGCGGTTCACTTTCCCCATTCTTACCTTAAGCCATGGCGGGGCACAACGCATGCTCGTGGAGCTTACGAACGGTCTTACGGCCCGGGGCCACCAGGTTGTGATTGTCATGCCGCTGGGAGGGGATGTTTCCTATGACGTCCGTTCCACTCTGCTGATTACCGACTACCCGCTGCTCCGTGAATCCGATTTTCCGGTCAGTGATATCATCGTCTCCAACTTCTACACTACGGTTCCGGTCTCACAGGCAGCCAGCCTGAGCGGCAAAGGCATGCATATCCGCCTTTCTCTATGCTATGAACCTCTTTTTCTCCCGCAGAGCGAGATATCCTTCCCCTCTTACCACATTACCGATAAACTAATTGTCCTCTCCAGATGGCAGCAGGAGTTGATTAGGCTCAGTCACGGCATCAGCGGAAGCATTGTACCGGTAGGGATCAGCGCTTCATTCCGAAATATGAATATCCGCAAGGAGCTTCAGGAGCCGCTGAATATTACAGCGATTCTGCGCAAGGTGGAGCACGGCTTCTCCTGGCACCGCGAGCAGGATTATCTGGTGAATCAGCTGGATATCGTGAAGCAGAACTTCCCGTGGGTCAATATCAATTTCATCAGTCCGCCGGATGAATGCTTCACTTCTGATACACTGAGAAGAATGATGGACAGCGGCAAATACCGCTTCTTCACGCCGCTCAATGACGAGGAGCTATGCTATCACTATAACGGTGCTGATATTTTTGTCAGCTCCAGCATTTTCGACACCGGCTCATTGCCCGGGCTGGAGGCGATGCGCTGCGGGGCGGCGGTAGTCTCGGTATACTCGGGAGGAAATCTGGAGTATGCCCGCCATGAGGAGAACTCCTTGTTGTCCTACCGGTATGAGAACCGGCTTGCGGCGGATGTGATGCGGCTCATTCAAGATCCCGTACTCCGGAACCGGATCGCCGCGCGCGGTGAGAGCGATTCAAGATCATGGACCTGGGAGAACAGTGTCAAAATCATGGAACGGACAGCCGCTGCTTTTTTAAAGGGGAACGGTGCGGGTAAAGCGCGCTCCAGCCGACCTTTTGCAGAGAATGGGTAGAGGTCCCGGAGAATGCAGAAAAAGGTCCAACTTATGAGGATGGGGTTGAACCTTTTCTGTATTATCCACTGATCCGCCAGAATACTGCCGGCAAACCTAAGAACCCATGACATCTATACATAGGCACGGCTGCATGTATGGTTTACACTGATTGTATATACACTAGGGTTATCGGAGGCGGGAGCATGAACAGGAATGAGGAGCAGCAAGAGTCCATGGGGTCTCAGTTCAAATATATGGTCAGCGGGGATTCTATCTCCAAGGGCGTTGTGTATGACGAGACCCGAAGCAAGTATGTCATTCTGGAGGATAATTATGTATCCATGCTTCAGGGCAAGCTCAAGGGAGCTATGCGCAATACTGCCAGATTCGGCAATACGCTGATGAAGGGCTTCGGCAATCTGAAGCGGGATGTCCTGAAGGAGAAGCCGGATGTGGTGCTGATTGAATACGGCGGCAATGACTGTGACTACCACTGGAGTGAGATTGCGAGCAATCCCGAGGCAGAGCATAGTCCCAAGACAGATTTTCCGGCCTTCGAGCGGATGCTGGCTGATATGATCCATTTCCTGAAAAACCAGGGAATCACGCCAATCCTGATGAGTCTGCCTCCGCTGAATGCGGACAACTACTTCAAGTGGGTCAGCGGCAACAATCCCGATTCCGAAGTGAACATTATGAAGTTCCTCGGCAGCGTCACCAAAATCTACTGGTGGCAGGAGCGTTATAACTCCGCTATCCTCAAGGTCGCCGAGAGCACCAGGACCAAGATTATCGATGTCCGGGGTGCCTTCCTGCAGCAGCCGGATTATACCAAGTTCATCTGCCGGGACGGCATCCACCCCAACCGGGAGGGCCACCGGATTATCTACGACAAGGTGCTGGAATTCATCCGCATGAGTGAACCCCAGCTGCTGCTGGAGCCTGCGGCAATGCCTGGACATCCGTAGACAATAACAAGCGCTCCCCCAGCCTTGGCAGGGGAGCGCTTGTTATGTGTTCAGGGCTGCTGCAAGGAGACATACTTGTCGCCCAGTAGCTTCTGGAAGTAATTCCGGTTATACAGCATGCTGGGATGGCCGGGGGAATGAAGCAGCGCAGTCTCATTATAGCGGTTGGCCCGTTCATGCTGGCCCAGCCGGTCATAGCAGAGCGCAAGCTGCAGATTCGGAATCCAGGTGGCGAAAGCCTCATTCTTCATCGCCATGGACTCCGCCTGTCCGGGCAGCTGAATAGCAAGCTCAAACCAGTAGATTGCCGGATGAAGCTGGCCCTTCTCCAGATGCCAGGCCCCTATCCGGCAGCAGCCTTCGGCACGCGGGGCATCATATTGCAGCGTGCGGGTGACCGCAGTGAAGGCCGTTTCCTTGTCCCCAAGCGCTTCCAGGCATTCGGCCAGCCGCAGGCAGGCCTGAATATTATCTTCAATCCAGCCCTGCCCACCGCTGAGGAACAGCTCGTAATACCGGCGGGCCTCCCGGTGAATTCCGTGGTCGCGCAGCTCATTGGCGTAATAATATTGATCACGCGCAGAGAAGCTCTCTCCTTCCGCTTCCCGTTTACGGTAGATCTGCAGATTGCGGTCCGTGTACGCTTTATCCTTCTCATGGGTGACACAGACTCTGCTTGCCAGCGACGGGCCGTACACCTCCAGATATTCATGCACCGGACCGATCCAGCGGAACCCGCACGCCCGGCGGACCAGCCGGTTGCGCCGCAAGGAGGTCGTCACCCTTCCCTCCCCGTCAAAAGCGAGATTATACTGCATATTCACACTGTCCACCTGCTCCGGCAGCGAAGACTTCAGCTCCCTGAACAGCGCCTGATCCTCTTCTCTCAGATAGTCGTCCGCATCCAGCCAGAAGATATAATCCCGGGTCGCCTTGCTGAAGGCGTAATTACGGGCAGCGGAGAAATCGTCAATCCAGGTAAAATCATAAATTGCGGCTCCAAAGGCACCGGCAATCTCCTTGGTGTGGTCTGCCGATCCCGTATCTACAATGACGATCTCATCGACCAGCCCTTCCACCGAAGCCAGGCAGCGGGGCAGGCTCTTCTCCTCATTGCGGACAATCATGCATAAACTGATCTCAATCATGGCAGCCTCCTGAATACATAATCCACTAGACTACCATGATATGCAGTGCAGCAGCCGGCAAACCCATGCTCTCACCCAAGGGCAGCGGTGCGTTTTTGGAGCTTATACTTTTTTTGCGGACTAAGCCGATGATTTTTGTTATAATAAGCAGCATACTATTTATATACAAGAAGGGGACGTTACCTTTGTCAAAAATCATTAAGACATTAACCATTGCCGGCAGTGACTCCAGCGGAGGCGCAGGCATTCAGGCAGACCTCAAAACCTTTGAGGAATACGGTACTTACGGCCTTAGTGCCCTGACTACCATTGTAACGATGGACCCTGACCGGGGCTGGCATCATAATGTATACCCTGTCGATGCTGCCATCGTTGCCGAACAGCTTAAGACAATCTTCGCCGGCGGTCCTGTGGATGCCATGAAGACTGGTATGCTCGGCAGTGTGGACATTGTTAAGGTTACTGAACAGGCCCTGAAGAGCAACAAGCAGACCAATGTCGTGATCGATCCGGTTATGGTATGTAAAGGCGAGGATGAAGTACTGAACCCGGAGAGTGCAGATGCCATCCGCGATCTGCTGCTGCCGCTGGCTACGGTGGCTACTCCGAATCTGTTCGAAGCCGGAGTGCTCTCGGGTCTCGGCAAGCTGACTACGCTTGATCAGATGAAGGAAGCTGCCCGCCTGATCCATCAGCTCGGCACCCGGAATGTTGTCGTCAAGGGCGGCAAGGCGCTGGGCGGCGACAAGGCGATTGATATCTTCTTCGACGGCAGCGAATACCTCGTCCTGGAGACTGCGAAGATCGAGCCTGCCCATAACCATGGAGCGGGATGCACCTTCGCCGCAGCGATTACCGGCGGACTGGCTAACGGCTTGTCGGTGAAGGATGCTGTGGTGAAGGCGAAAGATTTCGTATCTGCCGCCATCCGCAATGGCTATGCGTTCAATGAGTATGTCGGTCCTGTATTCCATGGGGGCTACCGCTTAGAGCAGTAAGATCAGACCCTTAACAAGCATATAATAGAGCAATAGGCATACCAAAAACCTCTCTTCCTGATGACTGTCCGGTCCATCGGTGAAGAGAGGTTTTTGGTGTACTGTGTATCCTGCTTACTTAACGGGCGGCTCCTCCGCAATATGCTTCACGAACGCCAGCATCTTATCTTTGTCCTTGTCATTCAGTACACCGATAATGATGGATTTCGCATTATAATTGATAGGCAGCTCTGAGATGAACGGAGATTTCAGAATATCTACACCATACAGCTCATTCTTGCCCGTGTCCTCATTGACTCCCCACTGCATGCGGGTATCGTCAGCGGCAAGCTTCCCGTCCGCTGTGATCGGCTCCAGATTCTGGAATCCGGTCTGTCCGCCGATCCACTTGACGGTGGCCTCATCCAGAATGAGGATATCCGGCCGGTTCGCCGCCAGCTCCACAACTGCCTTTTGCATATAATTCATATCCAGCGAGTCGGAGCCTTCGCCCGTTCTGGGCAGGTAAGTCATCACCGTCTCCACCCGCTTCCATTCCGGATAAGCCGCGATGATCGCCTTCTCCAGCTCCTCGGTCTTGCCGCTGGTATCCGTGACTCCGAAGCTGCCGATGAACATAATCTTAGCATCTACTGGCGGCAGAGAAGCCAGATATTGTCTATGCTGATAATTGTCATAGAGGGCCTTCCCGCCAAAAATCACTACCAGCAGCCCGATAATGCCGAGGATCACATGTGTCCGGTATAGCCGCATGAAGGTCTCCCACTTGCTTGCCGTACCGGAGAAGCGTCCATACTTGGCAAGCCGCTCGTCTTCAGCCTTCTGGATCTCCTGCTCATCCCAGGTATCGAGAATCAGCTTGTACGCCCGGAAATCCGCTTCGTAAGCTGCTATCTCTTCCTCTGTGGTCAGGGCGCGTCTTCGCTTCAGGAGCAGATCGAACCGCTTGTTCAGTTCCTCTCTGGTTACGGTTTCAGGTAATCCTAACTGTACATACGCTTGCTTCAGGTTCTCGTTCACATTGAATTCTCCTTTGATATGGATGATGCCGTAGTTCTATATTAACAGACTTCACCCTGTATTCTCCACTCGCGCTATAGACGGGCAGCAATGCTCTGTTTCAGAAGCACTACAGCATCCCTCCGCTCTTTTGTTTCCTGAATTCGGTGGGCGTAAGCCCGGCATGCTTCTTGAACTGCTTGGAGAAATAGAACAGATCGCCGAAGCCGAGCTGATCGGCAATCGCGCTGACCGAACCGGAGGTGGTGGTCAGCAGCTCTTTGGCCTTTTCAATCTTTTGCCGGGTAATGTACTGGATGGGGGGCACGCCGATCTGCTGCTTGAACAGGCGCATGAAGTAGTTCGGATGCATGTATGCAATCTCGGCAAGATCATGAATGCTCATATTCTGCTCGATATTCTCCGCGATATAATCCAGGACAGCCGTCAGCTTCCGGGCCGCCCCGAGATTCTTATAAGAGAGCTCATCCAGCTTGAGGTTCATCAGGTAATAGGACATCAGCTCAAGCAGTTTGCTTCTCGCCAGCAGCGGGGCGTAGACCGCGTCAGATCTGGCACTGTCGGTGATCCCCTTGAACGCCGCCTCAACCGCAGCAGAATTCTCAGGAAGACAGACATGGCTCAGCTCAAGCACACGGAACAGGTTCATCTGCCCGACCTTGGCACTGAAATGACACCAGTATTTGAGAAAGGGACGTTCGCTGATGCAGGCATAGGATTGCCTCACCCCCTCCGGCATTAGAATCAGCTCACCCGGCTTCGGATAATACTCCTTATCCCCGATCTTCAGCCAGCCTTCTCCGCCAATTATGTAATAGAATTTGCTGTAATCCGGAGTGTAGTCCAGATCCTTCCAATCCATAGAGCATTCGTTATAGTCGGCTACAATCAGGTCAACCTTGAGATTGGCCAGGTAGCTGGTAAGCAGATTGTGGGAGTCCATGGGACAGACCGCCTTAAAGGTTATTTTTGTACATCAAAAAGTTAGCACCGTACATTCTTACCCGCCCTGCCGCCCGGTACAATAAAGGCATTACTTCATACACAGGGAGATGACTGGCTCATGATGAACACAACTGATTATCTGCAGGTTATTGACGAGACGATTAAGAACGGCCCTTACAAGGCGAATTGGGAATCGTTAAGCGCCTATGAGGTGCCGCAGTGGTACCGCCAGGCCAAATTCGGGATCTTCATTCACTGGGGGCTGTATTCGGTTCCGGCCTTCAGCAATGAGTGGTATTCACGCAATATGTACATTCAGGGCACGAAGGAATATGAGCATCATCTGGCAGTCTACGGGAACCACAAGACGTTCGGGTACAAGGACTTCATTCCCCTGTTCACAGCGAAGCAGTTCGATCCGGCCGGGTGGGCTGCATTATTCAAGGCCTCCGGCGCCAGATATGTCATTCCCGTGGCAGAACACCATGACGGCTTCCAGATGTATAAAAGCGCTGTCTCTCATTATAACACTTATGACATGGGTCCCGGACGGGATATTCTCGGCGAGCTGAAGGCAGCCTTCGCAGAGCAGGGGCTGGAGCTGGGCGTCTCCTCCCACCGTGCGGAGCACTGGTTCTTCATGTCCCACGGCAAGGAATTCGACTCCGATATCCGCGAGCCGCTTGTCCGCGGCGACTTCTACTGGCCGGCTATGCCGGAACCGGATCATCATGATCCGTACGGCTCTCCCCCGTCCGGGGAGTATCTGGAGGACTGGCTGATCCGCTGCTGCGAGCTGGTCGATCAGTACCAGCCCAAGATTTTTTACTTCGACTGGTGGATTGAGAATGCGGCCTTCCGGCCCTATCTGCAAAAGTTCGCGGCCTACTACTACAATCGCGCGGCAGAGCGCGGAATGCCGGCGGCTATTAATTATAAGCATGATGCCTTCATGTTCGGCAGTGCGGTCCCCGATGTCGAGCGCGGGCAATTCGCCGGGCTGAAGCCCTTCTTCTGGCAGACAGATACCGCGGCAGCGCGTAATTCCTGGTGTTATACGGAGAATAACGACTACAAATCCGCCGCAGAAATCATCCGCGACCTGGTCGATATCGTCAGCAAGAACGGCAATCTGCTCCTGAACGTGGGGCCCAAGGCCGATGGCAGCTTCGCAGAGGAGGACCAGGCGATTCTGACGGCCATCGGCAGCTGGCTGGGAACAAACGGAGAAGCGATCTATGATACCTCCTTCTGGCGCACCTTTGGGGAAGGGCCTACACGTATTGAAGAAGGACAATTTACCGATGGCCAGGCCAAAACGTTCACACCGGAAGATATCCGCTTCACTGTAAAAGGCAGCTGCCTGTATGCGACAGTACTGGTGTACCCGGAGGATGGTATCGTGCGCATCCAGTCGCTCCGGGAGAAATCCCCCTGCTTCGAGGGAATCCTGAGGGACATTACAGTCCTCGGTTTCAGTGAGCAGCCCTCCTGGGAACGGGATACTGAGGCCTTAACGATCCGTACCACTACGGTCACAAGCGCCTTGCCGGTTGTGTTTAAGCTGGAGCTTGTGTGAGCTATCTATGAAGCCGCTCCTCTAGTCCAATCCATGCAGACCTCTCCACTCTTCCGGCTGCATGCCGGTAATCCGTTTGAAGACAGCACAGAAATAGCTGACATTCTCGAAGCCTGCCCGCTGGGCGATTTCATAGATCCGCTGCCCCCGGCTGCTGAACATCAGCTGCTTGCTCCGGTTGACCCGCTGCTTGTTAATATAGGCCACCGGCCGTTCACGGACGGTCCGCTGGAACAGCCGGCACAGATACTGCGGCGAGACTGACGCCACTTCGGCCAGCTCCTTCAGCAGCAGCGGGCGGTGCAGGTGAAGCTCAATATATTGCAGCACCGGCTTCATCCGCGCAAGCTCATTGTCCTCATTCGAGGCCGGAAGCAGGCTGCGCTTCAGATCCAGCAGCAGGGCATACAGCAGCTTGGAACGCTCCATGTTGTCCTGAAGCTCATTGCCGCAGGAGAGCGTAAGCATCTCCTCAAGCGGAGCAAGGATGGATTCTGCTCTGAGGCGTCCCACCCCGGACTCCCGTATTCCGGCGTAGAGCAGCATCTGGGCTGCTTCTCTTCCGTTGAAGGAGATCCAGGCCAGCTCCCATTCGCGGGTAAGCGGCGTATAAGAGTGGGGCACATCCGGGTAGAGACAGAAGATATCACCCGCCTCGGCAATATAGGATTTCCCCTTGATATTCACTTCACCCTTGCCGCCAAGGACCTGGTGCAGCTGATAATCCGGGAAGCCCGCAGGCCGGGACATCTCCCCCTGATGCTCCCAATACCCGATGGTCATGGGATACAGGGGCAGCAGAAGCATATCTTCCATTTCGCAAAAGATCATCGTACTGTCCATAGCAGCCTCCCTCCAGATGCAATCTGGCATCACTTAGTTTCATATTCTATTATATCTAAACAAAATCATTATATATACCCAGAACATTTCCCATCCTATAATATGAATATAACAATATAAGGAGATGTTAACTTGCGCAACAAACTCTCATATCAGCAGCCTGCCAACGGATATCCCGAATGGAACAATAATCCTGAGATTTTTCAATTGAACCGTATAGATGCCCACGCCTCCATGATGTCCTTCCCGGCAGCAGCCGACGCTCTGCAAGGGGATAAAGCGTCCTCATCCCGTTACCAGACGCTGAACGGAACATGGAAATTCGCGTTTGCCGAGACACCGGATGCACGGATCAAGGACTTCTATAAGGCCGGATACGACTCTGCCGGCTGGGCAGATATCGCCGTCCCTTCCCACTGGCAGTTCCAGGGATATGATTATCCCCAATACACCAATGTACGCTATCCTTGGGAAGTATCCGAGCCGGATCTGAAGCCTCCCTTCGCTCCGACGGTATACAATCCGGTAGGCTCCTATATCCGTTCCTTCAGCGTTCCGCAGGATTGGGACGGACAGCCGGTATTCCTCAGCTTCCAGGGTGTGGAATCCGCCTTCTATGTATGGGTGAACGGCGAACTTGCCGGATACTCTGAGGATACCTTCACACCGTCAGAATTCGATATCACCGCCTACCTGCTTCCCGGCGAGAACAAGCTGGCCGTTGAAGTCTACCGCTGGTGTGATGCGAGCTGGCTGGAAGATCAGGACTTCTGGCGTCTGAGCGGGATCTTCCGCGATGTCTATCTCTACACTGCGCCTCCGGTACGGGTAGCCGACTTCTTCGTCCGCACCGAGCTGGACAAGAGCTTCACCGATGCGGAGCTGCAGGTCGACCTGACTCTGGAGAACTATTATAACCGGGTCATCGGGGCACACACCGTTGAAGTACAGCTCTACGACAGCAAGCAGCAGCCGGTATGGGCTGCGCCGGTGTCCGCCGGATTTGCTTTTGAACAAGAAGGAACTCAGCTGCTTAAGCTGTCCGCAGCCGTGAAGAACCCGCTGAAATGGAGCGCGGAGAAGCCTAACCTCTACACCCTGCTGATTTCGGTGAAGGACGATCAGGGACAGCTGCTGGAAGCGCTCAGCTGCAAGACGGGCTTCCGGACCTTCGAGATCCGGGACGGCCTGATGAAGATTAACGGCAAACGGATTGTATTCAAGGGAACGAACCGCCATGAATTCTCCTGCGATACCGGCCGTGCGCTCTCCAAGGAAGATATGATCACCGACATTAAGCTGATGAAGCTGCACAATATTAATGCCGTGCGGACCTCCCACTATCCGAATCAACCGGTATGGTACGAGCTGTGCGACGAATATGGTCTCTATGTGATTGACGAGACGAACCTGGAGACACACGGCTCCTGGCAATACGGGCAGAAGGAGCTGCATGAGGGGAACGTTCCCGGCAGCCGCCCGGAATGGCGCGCGAACGTCATTGACCGCTGTAACTCCATGATGCAGCGCGACAAGAACCACACGTCCGTCATTATTTGGTCGCTTGGCAACGAATCCTTCGGCGGCGATAACTTCCTGGCCATGTATGACCACTTGAAGCAAGCTGACCCGACCCGTCCGGTGCATTATGAAGGCACTTATCATTACAGACCTTCGGACGCGGCCAGCGATATTGAATCGACGATGTACATCAAGCCGGATGAAGTCGTGGAGTACGCTCTCAGTAATCCGAAGAAGCCGTACATTCTGTGTGAATACAGCCATGCCATGGGCAACTCCTGCGGCGGCCTGCAACTGTACACGGAGCTGTTCGACAAATATGACAGCATTCAGGGCGGATTCATCTGGGACTGGGTGGATCAGGCGATCCGTACAACCACTCCTGAAGGCGTGTCTTATCTGGCTTACGGCGGGGATTTCGGGGAGAAGCCGCATGACGGCAACTTCAGCGGCAACGGGCTGCTGTTCGCGGACCGCAGCGTGACGCCTAAGCTCTACGAGGTGAAGAAATGCTATCAGAATATCACCATCACCGCACTGGATCTGAAGAGCGGGAGCTTCGAGGCCCGCAACAACTTCCTGTTCACGGATCTGGCAGACTATCAGCTGAGATGGACGCTGGCTCTGAACGGCGTAGCGGCCCAGGAAGGACAATTGCCGCTCTCCGCAGCGCCTGGCGAAGCAGCCGGCTTCACCGTTCCGCTGGATTCAGCGCTGCTTGAATCGGACAAGGAAGCTGTGCTTACAGTGTCGTTCGTTCAGGAGAGCGCAACCGCCTGGTCTGAGGCCGCGCATGAAGTTGCCTGGGAACAGTTCGTGTTAACCCCGTATATCCCGTCCCGTAACCCGGAACTTTCGGGCGGCACCCTGCAAGTGAAGGATCAGGATGGCTTCGTGAACTTCGAGGGCAACGGATTCGCGCTTGCCTTCGAGACAGCAACCGGCGCGCTTGTCTCGCTGAAGTCCTCCGGGAAGGAGGTTCTCGTCGCACCGGCCAGACCTAACTTCTGGAGAGCTGTAACAGACAATGATCTGGGCAACAAGCATCCTGAGCGCTGTGCGATCTGGAAGGAAGCGTCCTACGAGCGTCAGCTGGCCCGGTTCAGCTGCCGTGTGGAAGGGGGCCTCGGCTTCGTGACCGCTGACTATCTGCTGGGTTCGCAGCTGCAGTCCACCCTGCGTGTTCATTACGAGATTCGTACGGATGGTTCGGTCGAGATTGTACAGGAGCTTAACCCGGGCAGCAGCGCCCTGCCGGAGATCCCGGAATTCGGGATGGTCTTCGAGCTGGACAGCAGCCTGGACACGGTCTCCTGGTACGGCCGCGGGCCGCATGAGAACTATTGGGACCGTAAGTCCGGAGCTCCGTTGGGGCTGTACACAGGCAAGGTCAGCGAGCAGTTCACGGATTACCTCCGCCCGCAGGAGTGCGGCAACAAGACGGATGTACGGTATGCTTCCGTCACCGCAGGACACGAAGGACACGGATTATCCGTGGAGGGCGCGCTGCCGCTTGAAGTCAATGCACTTCCTTGGTCTCCGGCTGAGCTTGAAGCCAGCGACCACGGCTACAAGCTGCCAGCCTCTGACAAAACCGTGCTGCGTGTCAATTACAAGCAAATGGGCGTGGGCGGCGATGACAGCTGGGGTGCGCCAACCCATGAGCAGTTCACGCTGCCTGCCAACCGTCCGTATACCTTCAAGTTCAAGCTCGCCCTGCTATAAACTGCCTTCTCCCTTAAGGCAGCTCAGCACAATGTCTGTAACTAGCTGAAGAAAGCTTTCCATAATTGCCCGGAAGGGGGTTATGGAAAGCTTTTTCTTTGTTATAGATTCTACCTCTGGAGCTCTCCGGGGATACAATTATACTCTTCTGTATGTACACTGCTCTCTAGAGAGCAAGAATAGTCGTAATAACACTTTGCTTGGCGAATCAGCACTTCCTTTGTCACCTGTGCAGGGGGCCGCCGAAGAATAGCGAATAACTCATAGAAGACTACTACACCGGAGGGATTGAAATGGAAATTCTGAAAACAAAGGAAGCTGCGGAGCTGCTGTCCGTTAGCCAGACTACGATCAAACGCTGGGCGGCCATGTTCCCCGATTTCTTTCCAAAGGACCGTCTTGGACATTATACCTTCTCGGAGCAGCAAATCAGCCAGCTCAATCATATTAAAGACCGTATTAATCAGGGGGAAGCACTGGAAGGCATAGATCCGGATCTCACGAACGACAAGCTGCCAAGGGGCCCGCTGCAAGCGAATCCAAGCCTATATACAGATGGTGACCCTATGAATAAAATATGGTCCCGGATCGAGTATATTGAACACACACTGGATCAAAAAGCGAGCGAGATCGTTTCGGTACAGCTGCTCCAGCAGCGTGCAGAGCTTGAGGATATGCGAGTAATGATTAAGCAATTATCCGCAACGCTGGAAACGATGCAGAAGCCCGGCAGTCCATCCCCCTCCCCGCATGAAGAGCTTTATCCGGTTGCCGCTGGCAGGCTGATGTCTCCACCAAGGAAGCGCGGTCTATTGCGCTCTTTTTTCCCATTTCTATAACCCTGTCTCTTTCAGCCTCTACTCCACCATTTTAAATCTGATGCTCTACTAGTGTGAATACTTCGCTAATCCAGCCTCTATATTATCCCGGTGAGGAGATATTGTATGTCAGACACCGCCGTAAGAATCCGGGATGAGATCCTGGACTCCATCACAGAACAATTCGGGTTGCATGTCACTGAAGCGGTCCAGATCGATCAGGGCTTCCTGAATCTGAAGTGGAGGCTGGACAGTGATCAAGGCCGTCTGTTCGTGAAGCAGTACAGTAAAATCCGTTACCCTGAAGCCCTCACCCGCGGACTGGAAGTCTCCTTAAGCCATCAGGATCATCTGTACCGGGAAGGCCTTCCTGTTCCGAAGTTATTTTCGCACGCCGGAAATTATGTATTGAGAACGCCTTCACAGGAACGTTACGTGCTGATGACCTTGTGTGACGGGCACAGTATTGCCCCCGGCTCGGCCACGGAGCAGCAGATGTATTCGCTGGGCAGGGTAGTCGGCCGGATGCACAAGTTACTTAACGCCCAGCCTGCTTCGTTGCCGCTGTACTGGGAGGTCCGCAGCCAGGCGTCTATGGTGAGAAACTGGGAGGCACGCTATCATCAGGCTACCGCCCGGCAGAGCGAGGATACTCTATCGGCGCTTGAGCTTCAGCGGAGGATCATCGACCGGATGGACACCGGCATCTTCGCGGACTGCGAACGGGGCTGGGGGCACCGGGACCTGTTCGTGGATAATATACTGTTCAGCGCAGATCAGGTGGCGGCGATCCTTGACTTCGACCGGCTGCATTTCGTCTACCCGGAGTTCGATATAGCCCGGCCGATCCTCTCCTGCGCGTTATCTGAGGACGGAATCGGGCTGGACCGGGTACGGGCCTTCGTGACGGGCTACCATGAATATACTCCCTTGCCTGCAAGTACACTCATCCGGTCAGTGAAATTAACCTGGTGGAAGGAAGCCGAATGGATTGCTGTGCCTCAGCAGGATGAATTCCCGCCGCTCGTCCGCTTCCGTCAGGAGAATCATTGGATCGCAGCCAACTGGGACCGCTTGAATGATATTTTTGCCGGGATCTGAGGGATTGTCCTTAGCTCTGATACAGCCGGATGCCCGACACCGTCATTACCGCAGGCAGCGCAGCTTCATCTACCGCGACAGGGTCATACCATCCGCCAACGGCAAGATTAAGCAGCAGATAAAAGGGCTGGTCGAACGGCATCCCCGGCTCAAGCCGCCGCTCGGCATAGCAGTGCCCGTCCACCAGCCACCTCATGGAGCCTTCCTCCCATTCCAGCGTGTACTCCCGGAATTCGTTAATCGTCCCGCGCTCCAGCTCATGGGTGAATTCTTCCACGACCTTCCGCTCAAGATCCGGCCCATAATGCAGCGTTCCTGCTATGTGCCGGGGCAGGCGGCCCTTCGCCTCCAGGATATCGATCTCGCCGGAAGCGGGCCAGGGGCCGTAGGCCTGATCCTGCGGAAGCAGCCAGATGGCCGGCCAGATGCCCTGGCCTACCGGCAGCCTGGCGCGTACGACCAGCCTGCCGTAGCAGTAAGCGAAATGATCCCTCGTATCCATTCGTGCCGAGGTGTAAGCGAAGCTGCGGCCCTCCTGACGGGTCACCTCGCGGCGCGCACAGAGCTGCAGTCCCTCTGCGCCAATCGAGAGATTCTCCGGCCGCCCCGTATAGAATTGCTGCTCTCCATTCCCCCAGCCCGGGAAGATTGCATTTCCGATATTGTCCAGCAGATCATTGCCCATGCGGATGTTCCATAGCTTCAAATCAGCAGTCCCCCCCTGGAAATCCTGCTCCCATACCAGTCTGTTCATCGTTTGGCACACTCCCTTCAGTTAATCACAGCATACTTAATTTCGGGGGCCGGTCAATGGAATCCAAAAAATTGGGATAGGGCCAATAATCATGGCCTTTTTTTCCGCCGGCCTTTTTCATACGATGAAGAAGGAAGGGGGTACAGTACATGTTCCACACCCGAACGGGACAAATGAAAGCGCTTCTTAGGCAGTGGCAGCTGCAAAGCATGGTGATCCCGGGCATTCTCTGGATGTTTATCTTTTGTTACATCCCCATGCTTTGGCTGATCATAGCCTTTATGGATTTCAGTATCGCGAAGCCTATGCTGGAATCTCCGTTTGTCGGGCTGAAGCATTTCCGCGATTTCCTGACAGATGACCGGTTCTGGCGCTCGATCCGCAACACCCTCGGGATGAGCAGCATCAAGCTCTTCCTCGGCTTCCCTATCCCTATTCTGTTCGCCCTGCTGCTGAATGAAATCCGCAGCCTCCGGTTCAAGCGCACGGTGCAGACGATCTCCTATCTGCCTCATTTCATC
This sequence comes from Paenibacillus sp. FSL H8-0122, assembly GCF_038005345.1. Taxonomy (NCBI): domain Bacteria; kingdom Bacillati; phylum Bacillota; class Bacilli; order Caryophanales; family Paenibacillaceae; genus Paenibacillus; species Paenibacillus sp. FSL H8-0122. The sequence continues at coordinate 3,670,837 of NZ_JBBOTB010000001.1, forward strand.
GCCTGGACGATCTTCGGGGGAATCGCGCTCAACTGGCTGGGCGAAGGCGGTGTCATTAACCAGCTGATGATGGCGCTGGGGCTGCAGGACCGGGATATTCTGTTCAACAGCGAGCCGCAGTACTTCTGGTGGATTACCTTCTTCACCGATACGCTGAAGGAGACCGGCTGGAGCGCCATCATCTACATAGCGGCCATAGCGGGCATTGATCCGGGGCTGTATGAAGCTGCCGAGCTGGACGGCGCGAACCGCTGGCAGCGGATGTGGCATATCACGATGCAGAGCATCCGCCCGACCATTGCCATCCTCTTCATCCTCGCTGTGAGCGGCATTCTCGGCAGCAACTTTGAGCAGATCTTCATGCTGAAGAACAATATGAACATGAAGATGGCGGAGAGCCTGGACCTCTACATCTACAACATGGGGCTGGTCTCCGGGCGCCATTCCTTTTCCACCGCCGTCCTGTTCGCCCGCTCGATTGTAGCGCTGGGACTGCTGCTGTTAGCCAATCAGAGCTCCAAAAGGCTTACGGGGGACAGTATTTTTTGAACACAAGAATTCACCTGGAAAGGAGACCAACGATTCATGGCAAGACATGGAGGATTTCGGCGGATCGGCTTGTTCGAGATCTTCAATACGCTCTTGATGCTGGCCGTCTGCTTCCTGACGCTGTACCCGATGTGGTTCGTGCTCGTCAATTCGCTGAATTCGCCGGAGCAGGCTTCACTCGGCACCGTCAACTGGTTCCCCTCCGAGCTGTCGCTGGCCAGCTACAGTGTAGCTTTTAACGATAAGACCTTGATGAACGGGTTCTACATCACTACAATGCGCACGGTGATCGGAACGGTGGTGCATGTGCTCTTCACGGCAATCATCGCTTACGGAATCAGCAAGACGAATCTCATCGGCCGCAAGCTCTATCTCAAAATCTCTCTGATCACCATGCTCTTCTCAGGCGGGCTCATCCCCTCCTTCATTCTCATGACGAAGCTCGGCTTGTATGACAGCTTCTGGGTGTTCATCATCCCGTCCATGTATACTTTCTTTAATATGGTCATCTTCATGAGCTTCTTCCGTACCATTCCTGATAGCCTGGAGGAGTCGGCCAAGGTAGACGGCGCTTCGGATTACGGCGTGCTGTTCCGGATTGTACTGCCTAACAGCATGGCGGTCATTGCTACCATCGCGCTGTTCTCCGCCGTCTATCACTGGAATGATTATTATCAGGGTGTGATCTACATCCATTCCCAGGAGTTGCTGCCGCTGCAGACCATGCTGTACAAAATCATCGCCGAGAACTCCATGTCCTTCATGCAGCAGCAGGCTATGGCCCAATTCGGTGCCCGTCTGCCCGGCAACTCAATCAAATTCGCCTCCATGATGGTGGCTACGCTGCCGATCCTGATCTTCTACCCCTTCATTCAGCGTTATCTGGTCAAGGGTGTGATGATCGGCGCGATTAAGGGATAACCGTAGGAAATCTAACCACATCTAACCCGAAAGGATGATTATGCTGTGAAAAGCAAACCTGTACGCCCCATCCTGGCCGCAATGATGACTGTAACCTTGGCATTAAGCATAGCCGCCTGCAGCAGCAATTCCGCCACTAAGGAGAATACGCCGACGGCTGCGCCTCAGGCCGAAGCGTCAGCGGAACCGCAGACCGAGACCAAGCTGAATGCGGAGGAGCCCGCCTGGAAGCTCGATACCAGTCCGGTGGATCTCACCTGGTTCGTCGGCGCGAACTGGTATGCCCACACCTGGGGCGAGAGCCTAGCTTCCAAGTATGTCACCGAGAAGACGGGCGTGAACGTCAAGCTGGAGGTTCCCTCGGGGGAAGCGAATGAGCAGGTTACGCTGATGATGACCTCCGGCAAGCTGCCTGACCTGATCAGCATGGGCTCCTGGGAGACCGCTGTCAAAAAACTGTGGGAGGGCGATCATGTCTATGCGCTCAATGAACTGGCCGACAAGTATGATCCCTACTTCTTCAAGGTTGCCGGTGACGGCACACTGAAGTGGTACCGGCAGGAGAACGGCAACACCTACGGAGTGCCGAATGATTCCTACAGCCCTAACCTGATGCACGAGACCGGCATGACGGCGGCCAACCAGACCTTCCTGGTCCGTAAGGATCTGTACGAGGAGATGGGCAAGCCGGACCTCAGTACCCCGGAAGGCTTCCTCAGTGCGCTGCAGCTGCTGAAGGATAAGTACCCGGAGTATAAGGGCCAGCCGATCAGCCCCTTTTTCGCCCAGGGCAATGTGCCTTACGGGATGACGGAATATCTCCAGAATCTGCTGGCGGTTCCGCATGAGAAGGATGGCAAAGTATATGACCGTATTACCGACCCTGATTACATCGCCTGGCTCAAAACCTTCCGCACAGCGTACGAGCGCGGACTGATTAACGTCGATTTCCTGGTGGATTCCGATACCCAGGTAGAGGAGAAAACAAACAATGCCCGCTACTTCATGATGATCCGCGAATGGACCGGCATGTCAGCGGTCAATCCGATGCTGGCGGCGGGGACCAACCCGGACTCCTACTACATCGCGGTTGACGGGCCGCAGAATAGCAAGGGCGAGAGCGCCAAGCTGTTCCCCGGCAACATGGACGGCTGGATGGTGACCATGATCAGCAAATCCACGGAGAACCCGGAGCGGGCGATCCGCTTCCTGACCTACCTCGCCAGTGAAGAAGGCCAGCGCGACCTGTTCCTTGGCAAGGAGGGCGAAACCTGGGATTCCGTGGACGGCAAGCCTCAGCTGAAGGCAGAGTTCGCCGACATGCTGGGCAGCAATATTGAGAAGCTGGAGAAAGAATACGGCATTCTGGACACCTACTGGATGATGCGTAACCCGGTCATCGTCAACCAGTGGAGACCGAAGAAAGCCCCGGTCATCAAGCAGATGGAGGACTTCGCGAATGCGCAGGCCGATATTGACAGCGGGATCTACAAAGGCCTGGACCCGCTCGGCGATTCCGATGTTGCCGTAGCCTGGTCACGGATCTCCCAGAACTGGGAAGAGGTGCTGCCGGAGCTGATTACGGCCAAGGATGAGGCGGCTTTTGACAAGGTGTTCGAGAGCTTCCGCTCCCGCCGCGACGGCTACGGGTTCGCGCAGGTGATGGAATACCGGCAGACCGAGCTGGATGCCCGGAAGGCCAAGATGGCGGAATAATCCGCCTGTGTAATGGAGCTGTACCGGCGGCCGTGAGGGCTGCCGGTATTTCCTGTATAGAGGAGGCTCCCCTACGGGCTGTAGCTGCTAAAATACGTGCCATATTCCCTACCAGCCCATTTATGATCTATGCTATATTACTGGGATGGAGGGGTTACCGATGAAGAAGCTGCTGACCACGTTAAGAAGGCTATACCGCAATGCCCCGATCTCGCAAAAGCTGTTCCTGGCCTTCAGCCTGATGATCGCCATCCCGGCCATTGTGGTGTCTTCCCTGTTCATCCGCAGCCAGGAGAACCAGCTCTATAAAGAGGCTATGGCCGAGGGCAGCAACCATGTCGCCCGGATGAACGAACGGCTGCGCAGCCGGCTTGAACTTCTTGAGAACGCTTCCTCAACAGCCCTGACCCAGAAGTCCTTCGTGGATTTCATCCATTCGGGCATGCGCGGGGATGGTCTGCGGCTTGTGAAATTCAAGCAGAACCAATATGAACAGATGCATAACATCATCCAGAGCCATGCGATGATTAGCAGTCTGAGCTTCTATGTAGATAACCCCGATGTCTATGAGATCTGGCCGGAAATCTATCATTACAGCAAGTTCTGGCCGCAGGATTACTGGATGACCCTCCGGGATGAAGGCGGCGCCGCCTTCCGGCTGTTCTCCTTCAAGGATGGCGCAGATACCTTGTCTTACTACCGGCTGGTGCGGCTTCAGGGCCAGCAGCAGAGGCTGCCTACGATTATGGAGATCCGGGCGCGGCATAACGTCTTGTTCAGCGATCTGCTGGAGGACAGCGGGCGGGATTTCTTCACCGTGATCATGGACAGCGCAGATGCTTCCCGTAGTGTCTACCTTCCGGGGCATGTGTTCCCGCAGAAGGCCGGAGAGAAGCTGGATGACATCCTTAGCCGGACCCATGAGCAATTGAACGTACTGGAGCAAAAGGCCCCCATTGAGGTCCATTCCGGGGACCAGACTTACTATGCGCTCTACCGTTATATCGCTCCCCTGAACGCCTATGTGGTGGACATCGCCTCCCGTCAGGCACTGATGAAAGGTCCGCGCGACGGGTATCTGCTGGTCATTGCCATCACCTCCTCCGTCCTGCTGCTGATGCTGCTGCTGGTGTCGAGGATGACCCGGCGGATCTTCCGACGCTTAGAGAAGGTGCTGGGCTCAATGCGCAAGGTGCGCAGGGGCCAGCTGGATGCCAATATTGATACCGGGCTTGGCGCGAACGAAACCGGTGACGAAATTGACTATGTAGCCGTCAGCTACAATAGTATGCTGGACGAAATCCAGCAGTTGATGACACAGGTAGTAGATAAGCAGCTTATCGCCAAGAATGCGCAGCTCCACTCTCTCCATTCGCAGATCAACTCCCACTTTCTGTACAATGCGCTGGAATCTATCAGAATGCGCGCAGAGGTGGAACGGCAGCCTGCCATCGCAGGCGCTCTCGTCTCGCTGGGGTCCCTGCTGCGTTACAGCATGCAATGGCGCAGCGATACGGTCGCGCTCAGCGAGGAGCTGGCCAATATCCGCAGCTATATCCGGTTCATCAACTTCATGGAAGGCGGGAGCACGGAGCTGTCGGCCGATCTCCCCCCGGAGGTCCAGCGCTACCGCATCCCCAAGATGTGCATGCAGCCCATTGTCGAGAACGCCGTACACCATGCAGCCCCTTCCGGCGGCAGTATTCAGATCACCATTTCGGTACGGGTAGAGAATGACAGTCTGCTGCTGATCGAGATCCGCGATGATGGCGCCGGGGTAGCTCCCCGGATGCTGGACAGCCTGCAGTCTGTGCTGCGGGGGGACTCTGACACCCCGATTATCAGCAGCAGCAGCGGGCTGGGGCTGGACAATGTACATAAGCGCCTGCAGCTCCATTACGGCACGGATTGCGGCCTGTGGATCAGCAGCGTTCAAGGGGAATATACCTGTGTAACCCTGAGGCTGCCCTGGGAAAATGAGAATCTTGGAGGTTGGTAGGCATGATCAATATTCTGGTGGTGGATGATCAAAAGCATATCCGCGACGGACTGCAGGCGATGCTCCGCCAGTTCCCGCAGCAGCCGGGGCATATGTACAGCGCCGCTAACGGGCTTGAAGCCCTGGAGCTTCTCCGGGCGCACAGCATCCAGCTCGTCATTACCGATATCCGCATGCCGGATATGGACGGCCTTGCGCTTATGGCGCAAAGCCGGCTGGAAGGCCTGAAGGCGGATTATCTGATCATTAGCGGATACAGCGATTTCGCCTATGCCCAGAAGGCCATTGAGCTCGGGGCCAAAGGTTACCTGCTCAAGCCTGTGAAGCGCGAGGACCTGCAGGTCTCGGTGGAGCATGTCTGGCAGGAGATCGAGACGCGCATATTGCTCACCAGCGATATCGAGCGGCTCTCGCAGCGTGCCCGGGAGACGGACCGCAAGGAGCTGCGGATGTATATGCAAGGTGCGGCGGGCGATGAAGCGTGGATTGCCGCGACTGAGCAGCAGAACCCGGGGCTGTGGCGCAGCTACCGCCTCTGCCAACTGCGCGAGGAGCGCTGGATTAACCAGCCGGGGGCCAGCAGCAGTCACAGCATCGAAGCTGTGGCTTACCGTGTGTACGGCAGACAGGGCTGCATCTGTCTCCAGCACCGCCCCCACCTGGTCCTGGCCGTGGATGCAGCCATAGATCCGGGAGCCTTGCCTGCTGCGCTCAGCGAAGAGCAGATCGGGGCCGTCACGGCCATGACTGAGCCGCACCAAGGATTAAGCACTCTGCCGGGCAGTTATATACAGGTGCTTGATCTGTACCGCCACAGCTTTCTTTTCCCGGATACGCGCTGCCTGCTGCCTCAGCACATCGCACGGCTGGAGCAGCACTGGGAGCTTCCTTATGAGGAACTGTATGCTCTCTTCCAGTTAACCGGCACAAGTAACAGCGGCAGAATCACCCAAGGGATCTCCAGCCTCTTCCACAAGGAGGTGCTTCAGCGCTATCACATCCGTTACACCCAGCAGCTATGCCGCGCCGTTGTCCGGATGATGGAGGATTATGAGCGTGTCATCCGTCCTTATCTGGGTGAAGAAGCGCTTGATCTGGAGTGTCTGCGCAATCTGTTCGACTATCCCGGCATCCGCGAATATATCCAGGCCTTACAGCAGCAGCTCCTGCGGCTCGACCAGTTCTACTACGAATACAAGTGCAGCTACCGCAGCTCGCAGGATCTGAATGAGGCTATCCGCTTCATCCACGAGAATTACCACAAGCCGCTGGATCTGGCGATGGTGTCCAATCATGTCTCGCTGAATTACGCCTACTTCTCCAACCAGTTCAAGAAGAATATCGGCAAGGGCTTCGCCGAATACCTGCGTGATGTGCGTCTGGGCAAAGCGCGGCGTCTGCTGGCCGAGACCGACCACAAGATCATCGAGATTGCCGCCATGGTCGGCTACGAGAGCTACAAAAGCTTCACCCGCGCCTTCCGCGAATCCATGGACATGCAGCCGACCGAATACCGTCTGCTGATCCGCCGGAAGCCTGCCAGTGAAGAGGATTACCGCGATACTGTGCTGTGAAAAAAAATCCGCCCCTGCGCCCCGCGCCAGTCACCAGCTATCGGGCGGCTGATTCAACCTATGCTCCGTCCGCTCCGCTATTTATGCGAAATTCCCAGCGCGGCCGACCTTCAGGTCCCGCGCTGGGCAGAATGTAATCGGTTTTCCGATTACATTCCCTCCCCACGCCTCTGCCATGCCCATTGTAATCGGTTTTCCGATTACATTCCCTCCCCACGCCTCCGCCATGCCCATTGTAATCGGTTTTCCGATTACATTCCCTCCCCACGCCTCCGCCATGCCCATTGTAATCGGTTTTCCGATTACATTCCCTCCCCACGCCTCCGCCATGCCCATTGTAATCGGTTTTCCGATTACATTCCCTCCCCACGCCTCCGCCATGCCCATTGTAATCGGTTTTCCGATTACATTCCCTCCCCACGCCTCCGCCATGCCCATTGTAATCGGTTTTCCGATTACATTCCCTCCCCACGCCTCCGCCATGCCCATTGTAATCGGTTTTCCGATTACATTCCGCCCACGCGCCTCCGCCACGCCCATTGTAATCGGTTTTCCGATTACATTCCGCCCACGCGCCCCGCGCCAGCCCTTCTCTGGCAGCAAAACCCAAAAAAATGGGTCAAAACAAAAAGGATTGTCCCTTTTAGCAGCTGACAAGTTTCGATAGAATAAAGATGTTCTCTCACATGTAAGCGGTTACCTTCACTACCATTTAATTAAAGGAGGGCAAGTATGAAGCGACTTTATGTTACGCAACCCGGTTTCAAGCGGAAGGTGCTTAGTCTGTTCCTGGTCCTGCTGCTGCTATCCGGCATCGGCCAGTTCCCTGCTTCAGGCATTCAGCGCGCAGAGGCCGCAGGAACCACGGTTAGTTCTATGGCTTATTTCTCAGCGGCAGACGGTCCGGTCATCTCCAAATCAGGTGTCGGCCAGGCGAGCTACGGGTTCGTGATGCCGGTATTTAACGGCGGGTCTGCGTCCTGGAGCGATGTGTCGGATGATGTAGGCGTCAGAGTCAAAGTAAATGGCAACTGGGTAGACATTGACAGCGCAGGCGGCTTTGTCTACAACCAGAACTGGGGACACTGGAGCGATGGCGGACAGAACGGCTACTGGTTCACTCTGTCTGCTACAACCGAGATCCAGCTCTACTCCAAAGCGAACAGCGGGGTTACACTGAACTACACGCTGGCTTTTCAGAACCTGAACAAGACCACCATCACTGCGATGACACCAACCCAAGGGCCGCAGATTACAGCTGGCTTCACCGGCGGGGCCGGCTTCACCTACCCTACGTTCAATAATGATCCGGCGCTCACTTATGAAGCTGTGGCCGATGACCTGAAGGTCTATGTGAAGCCGGTGAACAGCAGCACCTGGATCGATATTAACAACAACGCAGCCAGCGGCTGGATCTACGACAGCAACTTCGGTCAGTTCACCGAAGGAGGCGGCGGATACTGGTTCACGATCACCGAATCTATCAACGTCAAGCTGGAGTCCAAGACCTCATCCGCGAACGTGATCTACACCCTTACCTTCAATCAGCCCGTCAGAGCTTCCTATGTCCTATCCGCTTATGAAGGCACAGCTTTCACTGCGGATAACAACGGGTCTATCGGATTCCCTCTGCCGAAAATTGACGGGGGTGCACCGATTGGCAGCGAGCTGGGCAAATACGTCTATCAGATCAAAATCGGCGGCCAGTGGGTCGATCTGAGCAATTCCGCCCAGAGCGGCTTCGTCTATGCAGGCAACGGCTACAACAATATGTCCGCGGCCAACCAGTGGGGCTATTGGGCCGATTACGTCTATGGACTGTGGTTCCAGCCGATCCAGGAGAATATGGAGATCCGCATCGGCTATCCGTTAAACGGCCAGCAGGGCGGCAATATCGGCAGCAATTATGTGTATTATACCTTCACCGGTAACCCGAATGCTCCGCGTCCAGATGAAAGCGATCAGGAAGATATTACGTTGGGTACTCCGTCAGACCCGGCCGTAGCGGGCATGAACCTGCTCTGGCAGGATGAGTTCAGCGGAACCGCATTGGATACCAGCAAGTGGAACTATGAGCAGGGTTACTATATCACCAATGACCCTAACAGCTGGGGCTGGGGGAATAACGAGCTGCAGCATTATACGAATAGTACGGAGAATGTGTTTGTGCAGAACGGCCAGCTGAACATCCGGGCCAAGAACGATCCGAAGTCCTTCCCGCAGGACCCGAACCGCTATGCACAATACTCCTCCGGCAAAATCAACACCAAAGACCATCTGTCCTTCCAGTACGGCCGGGTAGACATCCGTGCCAAGCTGCCGACAGGCAACGGTATCTGGCCCGCGCTGTGGATGCTCCCGCAGGATGCGGCTTATGGAGCCTGGGCTGCATCCGGCGAAATTGACATCATGGAAGCCAAGGGACGGCTGCCCGGCACAACCAGCGGCGCGGTTCACTTCGGCGGACAATGGCCGGTGAACAAGTACATTGCCGGGGAATATCACTTCCCGCAAGGCCAGACCTTTGCGAACGACTATCACGTATATTCCATGATCTGGGAAGAAGATAATGTGAAATGGTATGTGGACGGCAAGTTCTTTTTCAAGGTTAACAAAGAGCAGTGGTATTCCGTTGCAGCGCCGAACAACCCTAATGCTCCCTTCGACAAGCCCTTCTATCTGATTATGAATCTGGCAGTGGGCGGACATTTCGACGGCGGACTGACTCCGGCTCCGTCCGATATCCCGGCAACGATGCAGGTCGATTATGTACGGGTGTATAAGGAAGGCAGCGGCGGCGGAAATCCTGGTAACCCGGGCAATCCGGGTACCGTTCCGGTTAGCGGCGTTACCGTAACTCCGTCCACCTCCCAGGTGGAGATTGGGCAGAATGTCCAGTTAACAGCTAACGTAGCACCTTCTGGTGCGTCCAACAAACAGGTGAACTGGAGCGTAGCGAACAGCAACATTGCATCAGTGAGCCAGAGTGGTCTTGTTACCGGAATTGCAACGGGAACCACTACCGTTACTGCAACAACCGCGGATGGTAACAAAACCTCCAGCAGCACAATCACTGTAGTCTCCCCGCCGCCAGCAACCATTGTGATCGGAGATCAGGTGCGCGGCTTGAAGAAAACAGGCAATAACCTGCTCTTCTATGTGAACGGCGCCACCTTCGCTGATCTGCATTACAAGATCAACGGCGGCGGCCAGCAGAACGTAGCCATGACCTCCGCAGGCAACGGCAATTACACCTACGCGGTCAATAACGTGCAGCAAGGCGATTTCGTAGAGTATTTCTTCACTTACAATCCCGGACAAGGGGCGCTGGACACCCCCTGGAAGACTTATGTTCACGGGGTAACCCAGGGAACCCCCGAGTAACAGCAGGATTCCTGCAAACAGATAAGTGACCGGATGAGCCGGCCGCTTCATACGGCCTCTATCACAGGGGATGAGGAAGTCTTGGACTTCTTCATCCCCTGTTTTTTGCTGTATCAGGGTGAGCTTAGAACAAGCAGAATAAATTCCCGGAAACAAAATGTGACCGGATGCCGTCCTAAAGGGTGTTATAGATAAAGGAGGGCATAACCTCATGCAGCAACCCATGACCCGGCCGGGCCATCCTGTGATGAAAAGCTACGAACAATATGCAGAAATGCTGTACCGGATTGCCCTGGTTCATCTGGGCAGCCGCCAGGATGCCGAAGAGGCTACGCAGGACACCTTCATCAAGCTGATGGAGAAGGCTCCCGTATTCAAGGATGACGAACACCAGAAGGCCTGGCTGATCCGGGTCATCACCAATCATTGCAAGAATCTGCTGGGCAGAGGCTGGCGCAAGCGCGAGGTCAAGCTCGAAGGGGTGGAGCCGGTCACGGCCGATAACCCTGAGGAGCTGGCGGTCTTGCAGCTCGTGCTGGCCCTGCCGGTGAAGTATAAGACTGTGATTCATCTGTACTATTACGAGGATTATCCCGTCCAGGAGATCAGCAGAATTCTGCAGATCAGCGAGTCTGCCGTGAAGATGAGACTTCAGCGCGGACGTCAGCTGTTAAGACTGGAACTGGAAGGAGCAGAAGCGGAATGAAGGAAGATCAGTTTCGAACCCAATACAAGAAAGCGGTGGATACTATGAGTTCAAGCAGAGAAATGAAGCAAGGTTTAGAAGGTAAAATGGAACAAAAGCGCCGTCCGCGTAAAATGGTCTATATCGCAGCAAGCGTGTTGGTCGCCGCCGGAATCGGCCTGGCCGGACCCAGCGTAATGAAGCAGCTAAATGGTACAGCTTCCCCGAATCCAGTAGCCCAGGTAGATCCGGGCACACCTTCGGCAGGGAATTCTGCCGGAGTCGTCATTCCCAAGATCGAGCTGCCGGATAAAAGCTCCGGTGCCCAGGCAGATATGATCGGCCTGGTCATCTACCAGGGAAATATCTATACCCAGGCGGCGATCCGCATTGAAGCAGCCGATGCGGCTGCACTGCGCGGGGAGAAGCTGGGCCGCACAACCAGCGGGATTGATGAATGGAGCGGCAAGGATGCGTATACAGAGATGGCCTCAAACATCGGGGAGACAGATATCTATGCTGTCAAAGGATACGATTCCGGCTTCCTGGTCATGTCTTATACAGAGGCAGACGGTCAGGTGTTCGCGGAGCTGTACGAACACACGAACGGGATTACTGTGCATAGCGGTGCCGATCTTATTGGCAAGCTGAACCTGGACGGGCGCATCGCCTCCGCCCAGTGGGAGAGCTTCGACAGCTGGAATAACGGCAAGCAGCAATACCTGCCGCTGCCCGAAGGCGCAGCGCTTAACGACTTCCTGAGCGCGCTTAATGCCGCCAAGCCGCTGTCCGCAGACTCGCTCATGGCGCAAGGCATCTATGACAATGAGGACCGCAAGCTGGTTTACCTCGAACTTGCTGACAAAGCCCGGGTAGAGCTAACCTTGTTCGGCAAGGGACTTGTGCGCTACGGCAATGCGCCAGTATTCTTCGAGGTTGAGCCCGGTGCCTTCCAGGCGCTGTGGGATAACCTAAAATAGTTCAAAGGCCATCCCGGCAGGGATGGCCTTAAGCTTTTACATACGAATAGAAAGTAAACCATCCTATACACCGCAGATTTAATCACCTAAGAGACAATTCCCGTGCTACTCTTCCATTTTCCCTTAATATACTCCTTGATCTGTTCCGCCAGCGCAGCCGGAGGTGTAGAAGTGGTGTTAAAAGTAGGCATCGGCGGATCATAATCCGTCTCCGCATGATCCAGCAGCCACTGGGCAAATACCTCATGCTGCCTAAGCATATCCTCTGTCCAGGTCGCCGCATCCTCACGGCTGCGCAGACGGGAATTGCGGGTGGCATCGTCACAATGCAGGTTAATAAAGTGCACTTCACTGAATGTGCTGTAGGCATCACATTTCTCCGCATCCCATGGCATCATAGTCCCGCAGATCACCGTCCCTCGTCCAGACAAAGCAACAGCATGGGCAGCATGTAGCAGCAGGTTGTAGCGGTCCTGGTACTCCAGCTTCTTCCCCGTCGTCCCGAAATGATCGTCATCCGTACTGAACAGAACAAATTCCGGCATCTGCTCCCTCAACTCATGCATGACCGTGGTTTTACCTACTCCGCTGGCTCCGGTGATAATGAATAATGGTAATTGGGTTCTCATATGCTCTCGATCTTAGCTCCTTCCACGCGGTATTTCTTCTCCCATTCCGACATAGCGTTGGAATCAAGCCTGATTAGTTTGGCCGGGGTATATTCGTTGCAGTGTGCCGGTTCGCTGCTGCCCGGTGTCAGATGAAGTTCTTTAATTCTGCGCACTACTTCCTCATTGGTACGAATCTCCTCCGACTCCTCCTCAGACACGACCTTCAGCGGAATCACCTGTTTAACACTGGTACCCGTTCCATCCCTGTCCGTGTAAGACAATTCAACCGCCAGACTATACTCCCCGCAAGGGACCGGCTCCCGGGTGAAGATTTCAACGTACAGGTCAGTTACTGACTGCGTATCGTTAATCCACATTCTCCCGCTGCTGTCTTCAACAGTACCATTCAGATTAGGAAACCGGTGAAGCCCTGCCGGAAGGATTAATTGTAAGCGGACATTCTGCACCCCGCCGGGCGGCGCAATCTGAAGCCAGAGATGATTCATCCCTTCTTCGTTCTCCATTGCAGATTTGGCAAAGCGGATATGGATCATACCTGCCCCTCCTCTTGAAGTAGTCTAGTAATCGTCTCAAGCATCTTCTCCTTCAGCGCCGTTGAGATGCGCGGACTAACGGAGAGAATCACATCTTCACTGATGACATGCAGCTCACTGTGGAGCATCTGATCCGACTGGTACAGCCGCAGATTATCCCCGAGCTTAATCACATCGTCCAGCGGCAGTCCCGCTAATTTCTCCTGTGCCGAAGCCAGCGTCTCGCCGCTCCTGGTCAATACAAGGATCGCCCTTAAATAATGCAAATGACTATCTGTATACGCCCTCTTATTGCCCACCAGTTCCAGCGGCGGCAACATCCCGATCTGCGTATAATACCTGACCGTCCGCAGATTCATCTGCGGATCTTCATTCTGTAGCACTTCAGCCAACTGCTTCGCAGTATACGTATTCATCGTACTCACCTCTCTTATCCAAACAAAAGTTACACTAAACTGTATTGGTTACAGTTTAGTGTAACTACATTGTGTTGTCAATATTCATTTTTGACAGAGTGAAGTGAAATACTATCTCATCCTAAATTCCTTTATTAATATAGTAATTCATAATTTTATATATAATACTTTACATATGGATATTTATTCTGTAATATTTAATAATATCCTAATATTTGAAATGGAGTGAGAATTTATGAATAAGAAATTGCTCGCCGGGTTATTGACTGTATCTGCCTGTTTTTCTTTAGGATCGACATCCTTTGCTTCTAGCGTTGAAACCACTCTGGCTCCCAACGCATTCCTTCCAACTAATGTTGCTCAATCCGCGCCTAATGATTATGTTCGCGATTTAACAATTGCTGTAGGTGAAACTGTTGAATTTTACCCTTATCTATGGCATTTCCTTCGGTGGGATGGTAGTTTGCTAGTAACAGAAGATGGAAGATTCATTGGTTTATCTCCAGGGTATTCGGTTGTAGCTGCTGAGATCACTCCACAAGGTGATAGATTGATATTTAAAGTAACTGTACAATAACTCCTAATATTCATCATTTATGCAATTATTAAAATTATAAAACACCCGCGCCGACCAGGGACTGTCCCCTTAATGTTGGCTAGGGTGTTTTTTAGCTAATAGTTTCCTAGTCGAAAGAATTCACAATAATAATTTAGGCCCATACAGCGCAGCCAATCCCCTACTTCCCTTATGCTATACTACCTTTATCACCAGGAAAGAGGACCACAACAATGGATATACGAAAATTACAATACTTCGTTGCGGTGGCGGAAGAGCTTCATTTCCATCGTGCCGCAGAGAAATTAAATATGACACAGCCTCCGTTGACTCAGCAGATTCAAGCGCTGGAACAAGAGCTTGGCGTGAAGCTGTTTGAACGGAACAAACGTCAAGTCCGCCTCACACCAGCGGGATCTGTTTTTTGGGAGGAAGCCACCCGGATCTTATCTCAACTGGAGCGGTCTATTCGAACGGTACAACTGGCAAGCCAAGGCATCATTGGACATTTAAATATAGCTTTCATCGGTTCAGCAGAGGGCGGCATCATGGTCGATGTGCTCAAAATATTCCGGCAACGGTTCCCTCAAATACAGCTGAACCTGCTGGAGATGACTTCTGCCCAGCAATGGCAGGCCTTGCATGACGGCAACATCCATATTGGATTCCTTCGCTTCATTGAGCCGGCCAAGAACATTAGTCATTGCAGCCTGATCAACGAAACTCTGGTTGCCGTGTTGCCTGATCAACATCCGCTGGCCAAGCTTCCTGCATTGCCAGTGTCCGCTTTGCGTTCCGAGCCTTTTATTTTCTTTCCGCGTAAGCACGGTCTTCCTTTTCATGATCTGATTATGGGCTTCTGCGCTGAGCATGATGTTTACCCTCAGGTTGTACAGGAAGCCGTGCAGATGTATACCATTGTTAACCTTGTGGCAGCGAACCTGGGGGTTTCCATTGTCCCTTCTTCAGTTTCCGTCTTCCAGCGCAGCGGGGTCGTGTTCAGACCCTTCGAAGAAAATGCGCCGCCTGTTCCCTTCTACGCTGCCTGGAGAACGGATACGAATCAGGCCATCCTCTCTGCATTTATAGAGATTTTACAAGAGCATAATTCCAGGTGAAAGGTGAGCGGACAGCGTTACTCACCCGGTTTTTGCAGGATCACGCTCAACCAGTCCCTCTAATATTCTGTCGATCTCACTCAGCAAATCAGGTTCAAGAAGCACCCCCGAAGCCTTCACATTCTCTTGTACCTGCTCTGGTCTGGATGCCCCAATGATTGCAGCCGACACCTGCGGATTCTGCAGCACCCATGCTATGGCTAATTGCGGAAGCGTCAGCCCCGCCTCGTGTGCAAGTGAGGACAGCCGGGATACAGCCGTAAGAACCTCTGTGTGCAGCCACTGGCCAGCCAATCGTTGAAAAAACGGAGAACCCGCTGAAGTCGAAGCACGGGACCCCTGCGGGACAGGTTGATTCGGCAGATATTTTCCCGACAAAATGCCTTGGGCCAGCGGTGACCAGACAACCTGCCCGATCCCTTCCCGCTCAGAAGCCTGAATAACCTCCGCTTCAATTACCCGCCATAGCATCGAATATTGCGGCTGGCTGGCCACCAGAGGAACCCTCAGCTCCCGGGCCAACACCGCGGCTTGTGTGATCTGTTCCGCCGTCCATTCGCTGATCCCCACATACAGAACCTTCCCTTGACGCACCAGATCAGAGAAGGCCAGGAAGCTCTCCTCCAGCGAAACCTTTTTATCAAATCTATGGGCATAATAAATATCTATATAATCCGTCTGCAGCCTGTTTAACGAGGAGTTACAAGCTTCCATAATATGCTTCCGGGATAGACCACGGTCATTAGGTCCTGTTCCTGTAGGCTGATAGACCTTAGTACATAACTCGATGCTTTCGCGCCGCACTCCTGATAAGACTTGCCCCAGCACCGTCTCCGCCTTCGTGTCCGAATACACATCTGCGGTGTCAAATGTAGTAATTCCCGCTTCCAACGCAGCATGAACACAAGCCTTGGCTGTGTCATAATCCACTTGAGCCCCATGCGTAATCCAGTTTCCAAAAGCAATCTCACTGACCGATAAGCCGCTGGCACCCAATTTCCGATATTCCATCTTCATTACCTCCTTTTAATAGCCATTTAAGCGTAACAAATCACTATTAATAGGTGAAATATCATTTAACGAGTATTTTGATATGAAAAAAGTATCACAGATCCATTCGCTTCGTTCTCCTAGTTGAACCAGGCTCAACATGCAAAGACCCCCCCAGCACTCGGAGAGGCTCTCTTAGATCTATAGTGTAACTACTGTCTGCTCATACAACTCCCCATCTACCCCACCCACAAACGGCGTCCACTCCCCCGCAGTATACAACTGCAGCCGGTGCATAGCCCGAGTACATGCCGTATAAAAAAGCTTCCGCTCACTCTCCCTGTGATACGTCTGCGGGGAGGCGTCATAGATCAGTACGGCATCGAACTCCACGCCTTTGGCGAGATAGGCGGGGATTACCTGTATTCCTCGTTCAAAAGTTGGCGTATTCTTCGTAATCAGCCTCAGCTCCGGGGCGCTACCTCGAGCCGTCAGGCACTCATAAGCTTCTCTGCTCTCTGCGGCCGTCTTCGTAATCACAGCGATGGAGCTATAGCCTTCAGCCTGAAGCTCCGCGAGATCTTTCACGATTCGCTCCGCCCTCAACTCATGATTGTCCAGCTTAGCCAATACAGGCTTCCGGCCCCTCCGCTCAAAAGCCACAATCGCCTCGCCGCCGGGCAGCAGCCGCTTCGTGAACTCCACAATCTCAAAGGTCGAGCGGTAGCTGCGGACCAGCAGGAACTGGTTAGTCTCTTCTTCTCCATAGAGCTTTAGCAGCGGTGAGCTGCTTCCATACAGATTCGTCGCCTGCGTGAAGATCGCCTGGCCGAAGTCTCCCAGCACCGTCATGCGGGCACGCGGAAACAGCTTTTTGAGGAACTCATACTGGAACATGGAATAATCCTGGCCTTCATCCACGAAAATATGCCGCACCTGCGTATTCGTCCGCACACCCTCGATCAACTCTTTTAAATACAAATACGGGGTCGCATCTTCATACCAGAGTGTCCCGCTATCCAGCATCTTCCGGGTCTGCGCACAGATCTCCGGCCATAGCTCCGGTACCTCCGCTTCACCTGTCATTTCCCTGTAGGCCGTTTCATCACTGAACAATTGACGGTAGAGCCCGGCCATGTCGATAAAGGTGAACTTCCTGATCCCCCGTCTCAGCGGTTTGAACTGCTCCTTCACGATCATCTCTCCCAGCAGCGCCTCCTCCCGCTCGGCGTAATCGAAGTCCCCTTCATCCTGCTCCCGCTTATGCACCAGCAGCTCCTGCAGGCGAAGGTATTTCTCCGCGAAGTCGAACACGCCCTTCTCTCTGTGCAGCTTACCGTGCACTTCAGCATATTGGTCATTGTCGAGGTAATTCATCTCTTCCTCTACCCAGGCTGCCCCTTGCTCCTCCTTCTGTAGTCCCGCCAGCTCGGTGAGCAGCCATTTCTGCACCAGCTCCACCCGGTTCGGCAGACGAATCGAAGGATCATAGCTGTACAGCTTGCTCTTGATCTGCTGCCCCGAGATTAACACGCGGTCCCGGAAGCAAATGTCCTTGAACAGCATCCCCTCCAGCTTCAGCCACTGCGCATAACCCTGAAGTGCCCGGAGGAAGGCTTCCGACGCCTTATATCCGACTCCCTTAAGACGGGCTTCATAACCCTCTTCCTGCTGAGCGGTAAGCACGTATTCCATCTGATCGAACGAATCTTCTATCCGGTAATCCTGACCCAGCCACGTTTCCAGATACTCCTGAAAGGTCGTCTGCTGCATATTCTCTTCACCCAGCTCCGGAAGAACGGTGGATACATAGCTGTTGAACATCGGGTTCGGGGAAAATAATACGATCTGATCCGCCGTGAGCCGCTCCCGGTGTTTGTACAGCAGATAGGCTACGCGCTGGAGCGCTGCCGAGGTTTTGCCGCTGCCCGCCGCTCCTTGCACAATAAGCATCCGGCTGGTATCGTTACGGATAATCGCGTTCTGCTCGGCCTGAATCGTGGCTACGATGCTCTTCATTTGTGAATCTGCGCCTTTGCCAAGCACCTGCTGGAGCAGTTCATCTCCGATTGTAACGCTAGAATCGAACAAATGCTGGAGCTGACCGTCACGGATCTGGTACTGCCGCTTCAGTTCCATCGTTCCGCTAATCCGTCCTCCAGGTGTGTCGAAGGCTGCTTTTCCCGGCGGATAGTCGTAGTACAGGCTCGCAATCGGGGTCCGCCAGTCATAGACCACGAAGCTCAGACCATCCTCTTCGATGAAGGAGGACACTCCGATATAGACCTGTTCCACAGCCTTCTGACCCTCCTCATGAAAATCTATCCGCCCAAAATAAGGCGACGGCAGCAGCCGTTGCATATTCTTCCATTGCCGCAGCTTCCGCGCATGACTGCGTTCCCGTTCTGACAGGACTGCGTCCTGCTGGGTAATGGTGAAGAAGCTCTCTTCGAAATCCTCCTCCGTACTCGTATTGACCGTTACCTCTTCCCAGAATCTCCGGCGGATGTCTGTGGCCTGCTCCTTCAGCTGCCCGACCTCCGGCTCCAGCTCAGCGATCCCCGCTTTCAGCTTCTCCTTCACCTGATCCAGCCACTCCTGCTCCTGCTCCCAGCTGCTTACCTTCTCCATCACCTGATCACTCCTCTTTCTTGAAATAGTCCCAAACAGGCGGGTTGACAAACCGGATGTCCCTTTGCTATAATTAAAATATAAATAAGATGCGTTACCTCCGATCTGATTTTTAAAAATAGTCAACAGTCTTCTAACATTAGCATATTATTTCTTTGTATGCAATACTTCCTGAATCATAAATAACCCTGGCGCTTGCGCCAGGGTTTTGTTGTTTAGGTGATAACCTGTCCTTGTATTGCCCGCTATCCCCCGCTGAAACGGCTAACCGTCTGCTCACCAGCACAGCCGTTACAACGGCCGCTCAATCTCAAAAATCTCCCCGATCCCCGCATAGTTATTCCCGGCCAGACGGCTGACCGCCCCTAATGCCACCGGATTAATTCTCCCCTGTTCGTAGATCGCCTCGTCCAGATGAAACTGCACGATCCTGCCGATCAATAGATCAGTATTTGGCAGCTCCAGACACTGCTCAAGGACACATTCCATCCGCACCTTCGCTTCCTGAACGCCGGGAACCTTAATGCGCAGGCTATCTACAGGCGTCATTCCGGCTAAGGTTATCTCACTCTGATCCGGCGGCAAAGGCGCGGCGGTCATATTCACCTGTCCGACATTCTGCTCATCCACAATATGAACCACAAACTCCTTCATTTGCTTAATGTTGCGTGCAGTATCCTTCGACTGGCCCCCGGCATGCTGAATAGAGATAGAGATCATCGGCGGATTGGAGGATACGATATTGAAGTAGCTGAACGGCGCACCGTTCAAGACCCCTCCCTCCGACAAGGTGGTTACAAAAGCAATCGGACGCGGGATAATTGTCCCGATCAGAAGCTTATAATTATCCCGTTCGGTGCCCTGCTGCGGATCAATAGGGATCATGCTCATGCCTCCTTTTTAATGTCAAAGCAGATTAGTCAAGCGCTCTTACAGTAACCGGCAGCAGAACTTGTTCAATCTTTGCTCTGTGCGGCTCGTATTGTTCCGGCAGCATCAGGCTGGTCCCCATCGTCTCCGGCGTTTCATCATGAGCGAAGCCCGGAGGATCGGTAGCGATCTCGAACAGAATCTCCCCATGCTCTCTGAAGTAGATAGCGTTGAAATAATTTCGGTCCTGCACCGGCGTTACCCCATATCCATTATCATGCACATAATCCTGCCATTCAAGCTGATCCTGGTCATCCTTCGCTCTCCAGGCAATATGGTGGACAGAGCCAACCCCCATTTCACCACGCGGTACAGCCGTCACCTTCAGCTCAATCACATTGCCCAGATCCGCAGCCGAGCGGTAGCGGGCGACATCGCCTTCCTGCCCCACGAATGTAAGTCCCATCACCTTCTCCAGCAGCTCAGCGGTTTGTTCCGGATGAGTGGACAGCAGTGTCGCGCCGCCGAAGCCCTTGATTGCCACCTCCGGTGTTACTCCGCTGAAGGTCCATTCATTACGCTCACCCGCCTCCCGTTCCACCAGCTCCAGATGCAGGCCGTGCGGATCATCGAATTCCAGGTACAGCTCCCCGAACCGCTCCATCTCTGTGTAAGCCACCTTGAATGCCGTGAGCCGCTCTCTCCAGAACGCCATCGCCTGGGCCGGAATCACATACGAAGTAACGCCAACCTGGCCCCCGCCGATCTTACCCTGATACGCATCCGCCCACGGGAAGAAGGTAATGATGGTTCCCGGCTTACCGCCATCATTGCCGAAGTAGAAATGATACGTTCCCGGATCATCGAAATTGACCGTTTGCTTCACCAGCCGCAGCCCCAGTACCCCTGCATAAAAGTCCATATTCTCCTGCGGATGCCCGACAATCGCGGTGATATGATGAATACCCATGGTTTGTTTGTTCATTTGAATTGCCTCCTAAGTTAATAAAATCGAATTATATCTTTACTTTAAGATATTTGTTTAAATATTATCTTTAAGTTAAGATAATTTATATCCTCACTTTACTTTCTATAGTTACAGTTGTCAAGTACTTGAGTACAATAAATAGCCCCTTCCTAAGAAGAGGCCGCTGAACTAATAGTTTTTGAACACATTTTACTAGATGAACAGTGACAATCCTGCACATATTGCAACATTCTGCTCACTCTAAGGCCCGTAATCAAAAAATGTTGCACAAAAGGCAGCTTCTCCGCCTCCACCAGACAGCTGGACGGGACTATTCCTGCTTTTTATACAACATTTCTCCCGAATACTTAGGTATTAATCAACCAGAGTTGCAATTTATGCAGTATTTCTTAGCTATCAGCATTAACTTTACTTAACAAGCTTTTTCTCATAAAAGCACAAGGTCATCTTATCATTGATTTCCCGGATTTCATCGGTCCTTCTGTAGCCCAGCTTCTCATACAAATAGCAGTTCCGCTCCTCCTGCACGACGGTCGCCAGCCCCCACATTTTCGCATCCGAATAGATTTCTTCAATCCGGGCGAATGCCTGCTGGGCGATGCCTTGGCCTTGGGATTGCGGAACTACACATAATTGACCGAGCCAGTAATGATGCTCTTCTATTTTCTTGACTCTAATACTGCCTACAGCATTCCCGGCGTTTCGGATGATATAGTAATCAACAAATTCCTGATTCATCCGTTCTACGAGTCTCTCCAACGTTTCATTAGCCGGATTTGTCTCATAATCCTGATATTTCTCTAAGAGCGGCATGAAGGCCTCAAGCTGCAACGCATGAATCGCCGCCGCATCCTCCACTGTAGCTTTACTTAGTGTAACCTCTGACTTTTTCATAGTCCCCCCAATTTCATGGCCTATACACATAATCCCAATGTTCACCTTTAAGTACGGAACCAGGACCCAAGTGCCGCTTCTGCTGCAAAATAAAACCAACGCGCTCATACATCCGCTGGGCGGGGATTAGATCGTCATTAGTGGTCACTACAATGTGCTGCACTTCATTCTGCAGAATACGATGAACCGCTTCTTGAAGCTGCAGGGTGCTGTAGCCCTTGCCTTTGTTGGCAGTCGCAATACAGTTATGGCCGATTTCAGCGTACAGGGGCATCTTCCGCGGGTCCCAGGATACAAAGCCTATCGCCTCACCGTCCAGCGTAGTCATGAACCCATATTGATCCGCAATATGCAGATTGTCAAAGAAGAAACAGTCGAACTCCTGCCAATTCTCCAGACAGCTCTGCTCATACCTGCGGTCGAAGGAATAGGCATCCTTCAATAATTCAAGCAATGTTCCCCGTTCAAACAGGCTGATCTTACTGAATTCAATGCTCATTTACTTCCCTTCTTTTCTTGGGTTCAGCTACAATGATTTCAACACTACAGGTTCCAGCAGACTAAGATCATACAGGTTGCCGCTGCCCGCAGGGCAGTCATTGCGGATATGCTCTTCCAGGCAAAGTCTGCTGCGGTCCGAGCGGTACTTTTGGCTATGGGCTAAATGATCCATCAGCATCTTCCAGGAGCCGCCAATGTCTTCGCTGCTGTCCAGCTTGGCGTATAGCCCCCCGGGCAGGGTCATTTCCTTGAAGGGTTCCGGCACGGTGGTTCCATCAGGAATTGTCGCACACATTCCATAGCCATAGGGTTTACCTGCACCACTTGGCATAGGCTTCATATTCCCGCCGAATAACCGCGCCGTGCCCAGGAGCTTTGCGGATTCCAACCAATCCATGATAGGACCCATCGCTTTGTCTTCCGGAGACTGGTCCACCACGATATGATAAGCTACTCTCATCTCCGGCAATGTAATCACTTTGAATGTTGACCGCTCGGTTACATTACTCATAAAGACATTCTCCATTTCGCTAAGCAGTTCCTCCTGAATGGAGGCCCTCTTATTAGAAGTATTCAGGTAATCGAGTACCTGATGTAATTGCTCTCCCACCCGTTCGAGTTCTTCTTGGTGCACCTGCAGCGCGATTGTCCTGTTCTGTATAACCTGCTTAAGCACAGACACAGAACCCTTCTCCAGAATAGGCTGTATTTCTCTGATCGGAATATCCATTCTCCGCAGCAGCGCTGTGATCCTGATACACTTAAGCGCATGTTCATCGTATGTACGCCAGCCGGAAGATACCTCTCTCTTACTCTGAAACAATCCTTCCGCTTCCCAGTGCCGCAAGGTTCGGCTCGTCAGCCCGAGTTGCTCCGACAATTGCTGTATGGTAACAACAGTCTTGTTCATTTCACCCTCCTCTCTTAGCTATCCTATCACTTGACGCCGCGGCAACTTCAAGGGGCTAATCGGGTGTATCCGAAAAAAAACTTCTCCCCGCGTGCACAACAAGCGGACTACAGCTTCTGAAACATCCTCTCTCCGTTGATCTGGATATATCTGTACATACCGGCGCACACCGCTGCCATTAGAATGCCGTATCCCAGGAGGATGAGATTTCCGCCCACCCCAGGAAGAAGCATGAACAGTACGGCGGGAACAGCCAGCGTGAGAACGCCGATAACCATCGTTACCAGCACCGACGCACTCTGCTTGATCGCCGCAACTTCACTGGTCCAGTCGAGCTTGGGCAGCTTCAGGTTCACCATAACGCCCAGTAGGGCGGAATAGCAGGCATAGATTACCGGAACGGCCAGCATTAATATACTTTCCATCCACCCGGCACGCAGAGTATAGGCCAGCAGCCCCCAGCTTACAGCTGTAATGGGTAACGTAATGGTGAGATTCACCGCCACTTTGCTGAATACAATCGCCGGTTTGGGCACGGGCGAGCTGGTCAAGATCCACAGATGATTTCCTTCCAGCGAAATGGAGCAGGCCGTGGTGCAGCTCAGAACAACAAACAGAGAGATCACCAGCGGACTCAGCGTACTTAGGGAGTCCGACAGCTGCGGGATGTCAAGTATAGTTCCCAGCTGCTCTGAGCTGACGAATAATAAGGAAATGGACATCATCAGGAGCAGCACCATGCCGATCCCTGTGTTCAGCACATAATTGACTGAGCTGAAATAACGCCGAAGCTCCTTCAGATACAAGGCCTTGAATGCTGAATTAGCCTGTAGCGGCTTCATCGTATATCCGCGGCTTGCCCGGCTGGTCATAAGCCCTGTATGAATCGCCTTATACCGGGTCGCCAGCAGGATTGAGAAGAGCATGAAGACCAGCACAGACACCGCGATGAAGAAGAGCAAGGCACTTACACGGTACGAGCAGACCGCATCAACGTACAGGGAAGCCGGAGGATACACCCTGAAGATCATATCACCCAAGGCGGCTCCAACATCTGCAATCGCCTGCTGCCCTTGATTGAGCGTGAACGAGCCCAGCATCAGCACAATGATGAAGGCGAACGTGAGAATCATATTCAGGATTTTGCTCGCCCGGAACCGGGACGAGACCCAACTAATGAGGGTGCCCACAAGCGCAGCCGCTATAATCGGCAGCAGATTAATGAAGAAGAGCGTCAATAGGAAAAACAGGTAGAACAGCACGCCCGGCTTCACATGTATCGCATACACCGCCCCCGCCGGAAGCATGACCAGCAGCGTGAAGAACAGATTCATCACATAAAGCTGAAGCACACGGCTCGCCACCACATGGCTGGTCTTCACGGGAAGCGACATGATCATATCGTAGTCTTTGTAACTGAATAATACCCCGCTTGCCTTATAGACCGTAGTGAAGAAGCCGACCAGCGAAGTGACCGCCATCATCACTGCCAGCAATAAGTCCATCCGCCCAAGCTGCTCGAACGACTGCGCCATCATGAAGCTGTAGCCGAATGACACGGCTCCGATCATGAGTATCCCGGCTATCATCGCAATGCTGAGCAACAGCGCCTTCCGTCTCTCCGCAGGGTCTTTCGTATGCAGCGCTTTATTGAGGCCGAAGGAGGACAATAGCTGCAGCTTCGTTAATCTCCAGACATTAATCATGATCGATCAGCTCCATGAATACATCCTCCAGGCTGTTCTCGCCCCTGACCTCTTCGGTCTTACCATGGGCAATCAGCCGTCCGCCTTTGATGATCGCAATCTTATTGCAGAGCTTCTCAGCAGTATCCAGCACATGCGTGGAGAAGAAAATCGCACTGCCTCTGCTGCACACATCTGCCATGATCGTCTTCAGCGTATGCGCAGCCTTCGGATCAAGGCCCACAAAAGGCTCATCCAATACTAACAGCTTCGGCTCATGAATCAGCGCAGAGATGATGGCCAGCTTCTGCTTCATGCCGTGGGAATACGAGGAGATCAAGTCGCCCAGACTGGCTGTGAGCTGGAAGGCATCGCCGTATTGCCCGATCAGCCGCTCCCGGGTGGACTTCGATACACTGAAGAGATCGCCGATGAAATTCAGGTACTGAATCCCCGTCAGGTGATCGTACAGGTCCGGGTTATCCGGGATGTAGGCAATTTTCGCCTTGCAGGCTAACGGATCTTTTTTAATTGAGATGCCGTCAATTTCAATCTCCCCTTGTTCAAAATCAAGCACGCCCACCACAGCGCGAATCGTCGTGGTCTTGCCTGCCCCGTTATGCCCGATGAAGCCGTAGATATCGCCCCGTTCAACCTCAAGGCTAAGATCATCCACCGCCTTTGCGCCGCCTTTATAACTCTTCGTAAAATTCTTGATGGTCAGCATTTCCTCTCACCTCTTCCTTGGTGTTAGCAAATAACTATAATACGAACAGCCCGGGCTAATGGTTCATTTCAATATTAAATCCCAATCTCCCGCATTTTTGCCGTGATTAAGTTCATGCGGGGCTCAAGCGTCCCTCCGTTGTATTTCGGCAGGCGTATCTCATCGACAATCCGGCCGTCGCACATGAACATAATCCGCTGCGTCCTGGCTGCAACGGTAGCATCATGGGTGACCAGCATGATTGCCGTCCCTTCTTCATTGATTCCGGACAGCAGGTCCATGATCTCCTCGGCAGCCTTCAGATTCAGCGCGCCGGTTGGCTCATCCCCGAAAATAATCCGCGGGCTGCCCATCAGCGCGCGGCAGATACCCGCCCGTTGCAGCTGTCCACCCGAAGCCTCTGTAATATCACGCTTCGCCAGCTCCGCGATCCCCACCTTTTCCATAAGCTGCTGCGCCTTATCCGTAATCGCTGCAACCTTCCGCCTGTTGTCACGCATCGACGGCAGAATAATATTGTCCAGGATGTTCAGATTCTTCATCAGTGTCGGCTGCTGGAACACGAAGCCCATTTCCGTTCTGCGGAGATCCGCAAGCTCATCCTCTTCAAGTATCCCCAGATCCCTGCCCTCAAAAGTAACTAGCCCCCAGTCGATCCGGTCCATTCCGCTCAGTGCAAACATCAGCGTGGACTTCCCTGAGCCTGAGGGTCCCATTACCGAGACGAATTCACCTTCGTGAATATCGACGGATACCCCGTCCAGCACCTTGCGCTGCTCCCCGCCAGTGCCATATTGTTTGGTTATATTTTCTCCCGAAATGATCTTCTTCATCTTCTTGATCTACTCCTTAATATTGCCGGATATTTGAATTCGACCGATGCCCGATGTGCCGATAACCGTCCCGATGAGTACAGAACCGGTCATGATTAGCGGACACAGCAGATACGCCGAGAGTGGATTGACCACGAACTTGAACGACGAAGCCCCGAAGGAGGAGATCACAGCCCCGGCAAGAATCTGCCCCAGGGTGTTCGCCAGCAGGATGCCCAGAGCCATTCCGGTCACCAGTACAAATATAGAACGCGCATAATACTGTACAGTCAGATCGGAATTCCGGAAGCCCATCGATTTCATGACGGCAATAGAGTAACGGTCCTTGGCTACCAGCATCCGCATGAACAAGAGTGTAATCAGTACATTCAGGACCAGCATCACGGCTAGAGCAGCCCATGCAGCCTTACCGACTGAGCTAATGGTAGAGCCGAAGGTCTGCGTCACATATTCCCCGATATCAGACACCTTAGCATAACTGAACCGCTCTGCATATTCGCTCACCTTGCTGCTGATTAGCATGGAATCTGCAAGCTCCGCATAAATCACGGCCCACATGGCCTGATCAGAAGTCGTGGTGAAGGTGGCCTTGGCTGTTTTCCCGCCGTTGGTCACATCCGAATAAATCCCGGACACCGTAAGCTCCTTCGCTTCTCCGTCTACGAGCAGGGTCAGGGAATCACCGGCTTGCTTGCCCAGCTCCTTGGCATTCGCGGCGGAGAGGGCAATCTCATTCGCTGCAACCGGGCCATGTCCTTCACCATAGGCAACCGGAAAAATAGAATGGTCGCCCAGCTCAACCTTTATCCGCTCAACGACACCATTGTCCAGCTTCACGTTCAGCGCCTGAGTGGTCAGCACGGCAAAACGGAAGATCATCACATCCTGCTCCATCACCCGCGCAATATCTGCGGCCTTCTCTGGAATATGGTCCGTCTGCTGGATATCCAGGCGCAGATCACTGTCACCGATGCCCATGTATGTAATGAAGCTTGGAGAGGAGATCGTATGATAGAGATTCTGGGGCACAATCATAAGGAAGGAAGAGATGACGAGTACTGCAAGCATAGTTGCATATAGAGCTTTTCTGGACAAGACATCCTTAACGCCTAAATAAACATTCGTGTTCAGCAGCCGGTTGGCGCTCAAGGTAAACCGCCCTGAGCCCGCCCGGGTCTGCTGGGATGTGCCGAAACGGATGGCTTCGACAGCTGAAATCTTCCGGAAACGCTTCAGCACCCTGTTCACATAGGCAACAATAATGAGGAATACGAGCAGCACTCCAAGGATGCCGCAGGCCAGAGCAAGTGCCGGATGCGCACTTTCGCCCATATACAGCCTGATATTCTCAAGCAGCAGACCTCTGAAGCTGAACGATAATGCCAAGCCGAGGATACTCCCTAGAGCTGCTATCGCTGCGTATTTGGCCAGATAGATTCTTTTGAGATCCGAGACGCGCAGACCGATGGCCTTCATGACACCGATCTCCCGGTAATCGCTCTCGATGGTTGCCATGAGGGTGAACCTTGTACATAGAAAAGCAATAATAACAACCAGCACACTCGCCAGCAGGATCACCGCAATCATAAGTCCGTCCGAGATGGCATTAAGCACTCTGAACAGGGGATATGTAATCACCGGGCCGTTGCCTTCAAGTCCTGCTGCGGTATAGTCTGTCTCGAAGGCCCCCAGCATCGACAGGTCCTTCAGTCTGAACTCAATCAGGTATTCCGTGGTTCCGTACTGCGCCAGCTCCGCATAATCCGCCGGGCTGACGAGGAACCGCTTCGACGAAGCAAGCAGTGAGTTCATCTGTGAATCCCGCAGGAACCCCGCTACGGTGAGACTTGTATCTCCCACGGTAACCGTCCCTCCGGCCTTGACGGAGCCATCCTTCATATAACTGATCGGGACATACACCTCGCCGCCCCGTACATCAATCACTTTCCCGTCCAGATCAAGCAGATAATCAAACTTCCCGCTCTGTGTGCTGAAGCCGTTATCCTGAACACTGTCCGCAAGCGTATGCCCGTCCATGACAATCCTCGCGCCTTCTACATTGAGAAAATCAAGCACCTGGTGTTCTTCAACCTTATTGTTCTGCTCTGCAAAGGCCTTGAGCCGGTCTTGATCCAGCTGGCCGGAATGCATCTGCAGGAAATGCGGCGTCTTCGCCTGCGTCATCAGATGATCGATGGCCCCACTCAGATTGACGACCAGAATGGCTGACAGAGAGACGAGCATGGCAGCGGCCGCTACGAACAGCATAGTCGTCAGTGTAATTCCCTTGCTTGTGCGGATATCTCTGCGGATGATTCGGTAAAACATAAGTTACCCCCTGCTCTCAAGACTTGTAATGGATTTGAGCCGATAGATCATGACCGAAGCAGCGCTTAACAGCAGCCCGGCAATGATGATGAGAAGTCCCATCCCCCGCCCGCTGCCAGTGCCGATGATCCGCCCCACACTATCCGCCAGAACTCCGCCGCTCACCAGCAAGGGAGTAAATACGTAGTCTGCCAGCACACCTGCCAGCATATAAGCCGCCACGAATCCTAGCTGTGAGAGCAGTCCGATCAATGACCAGGCTCTCCCCTGAACGGAATTGTCAATATTAGTGCGGACCAGATAATCCAGGGCCGTGTTCGTAAAGGGCAACATGGCAAAAAACATAAATCCGGCAGCGCCAATCAGCACAATATTCTCACGCAGTCCGAAGACGGCGATACTGATTCCTGAGCAAAAAAGCGACACTGCCAGCATGCGTACAAAATTTTTTTGTATATGCAGCATCCCTATAATGACACTCGACACCAGCATCCCCGATGCCATGACGGTCTCCAGCGTTCCCAGGACAGCACTATTCGAGAACGCCAGAATCATCGGCATGGACAAGGTCTCGATGAACCCGATGAAGAAGGTCATGACCGAGGTCATAATCACCAGCACCAGTACTCCCCGATTCCCGGAGACTGCTCTCCAGCCTTCTTGAAATTCACGGATAAAGGCCGGAGCCTGCTCCGTCTTTTTGGAGGGAAGACCGCTGCGGACCGCAAGCGTAGTAGGCACGGTTAGAAAAAAAGTACAGATGTCGATAATCAGCAGCAGCTTCACATCAGAGACTGTAAGCAGCAGCCCGGCAATGAGCGGCGAAATCAGATATTTGGCGGAGCCGGCAATCTGCACAAACCCGCTGGCCTTCGTATACTGCTCTTCTGTGAGCAGATCCGTTATCGTAGCTTTATAGGCGGGATCAAGCAACGAGGAGAATACCGAGCTGACGGTCACCCCTAAGCAGATCTGCCACAGCTGTGCATCTCCATTCAGCAGGCAGACCAGAATATAAATCAGACCTAAGGCAGAGAGCGTATCCCCCAGCACCATCAGCAGTCTGCGGTCATAGCGGTCCGCTAGCACGCCTGCGACTGGACTGAGCAGCAGCGAAGGCATGAATGCCAGTAATGTCACCAGCGCCATAGCCGAAGCCTGCCCGGTCTGCTGTAAGGTATAAATCCCCAGCCCGAACGCGGTGAGCCCGCCGCCGATAGCCGAAATCAGCTGCCCTGACCACAGAAACAGGAATCTGCCGAAGCCTGTTCCGGATCTATTCATCACCATTGCCCGCTTCCACTCCACCGGAGCCGCCGAACATCTGCATTACACTCATCAGACTTCCGCTCCCGGCACCGAGCAGTCGTTCCACATTGGCGATGAAGGCCAGAATGCGTGACATACGCTCTTCTTCCGTCATTTCAACCATGTCATTATCAAAAATGGTGGTGGCATAGATGACAACCATCTCCATACATTCGTACGGATAGGGAGTATTGAATATCCCCTGCTCTATCCCCTCGCTGATGATGGAGGCCAGAATGGCCGGAACGCTGCGGATAACCGCCTTCTGAACCTTCTGATGCATCAGCGCATTCTGCGGCTTGTGGATATGCTCCATGATCTCCGTGCTGCTCCCCTCTCCGCTGCTGATGTTCAGCGCCATGACTACACGGAGAATCCGGTCGATGATGGGGATGCTCTTGTCTTCAGCAACCTGCTGAGCGGCATGAAGGATAGCGGCATTCGTCCGCTCAATCAGCGCGTCCATAATATCCTCCTTCGACTTGAAGTGATAATACAGTGTCCCGCGCGCAATGCCGACCTTGCCCAGAATATCGCCCGTGCTGGTACCGTCGAAGCCCTTCTGTCCGAACAGCTCCTCTGCTGCATCCAGAATCTCATTTCTACGGGCTTCCGCTTCTTTTACAACTCTCATGGTCATGTCTCCTTGTGGTAAAGCTGGGATTGTACTAACTTTGGGTGTAACTGTACATGTAACTTTGGCTGTAACCGTAGCTTTATTTGTGAAAAAATAATTACCGACCGACTGTCTGTCGGTAATTGATTATAGCATAGCATGCTTTGCTGGAACAAGGTAGCTTAAATTTTCCGCATACGTTTGGACCACGTGCCTTCACGCCAACACATTCTTAGTATTAGCCTATACCGCACAGCAGGGATTCTCCATGGTCAGAGAATCCCTGCTTCACGCCCGCATTGTGCCAGAACCTTCTCCAGCCCGTTCACCAGGCTTTTGAGCACCATCAGCTTGCTTCCAGAATCAAGCCGGTAATAGTTGCGGGTGCCTTCTTTTCGGACGCTAACTATTTCCGCTTCTATCAATATTCTCAGATGATGGGACACGGCCGGACGGGAAAAGTGGGTGATTCCTCTTATCTCGCCTACACGCATGCCCGGATCTTGCGGCCCTTGCAGCAAGGCCATCAGGATAGCTTGCCGGGTCTCGGCACCGACCGCGTTCAGCACCTTCAGCGAATTCTTGAATTGAGACGCCAGTTCATTCATAAGTTCCTGGTCCATGGAAATCCCTCCTATATGCTTCATCGTCACGAACCCTATCGTTCAGCGGCTCACCCCAGGTGCAGTGGCCAGAATCTTGCTGGCCAGGGCAATCATCTGCGCCCGTTCCTCTCCGGTAAGACCATCGGTTACCGCCGTAATCTGACGCTCGATCTGCTCCCCGACCTCGTGAATAATCTTCCAGCCTGCCGGAGTAGCCCTCACATTGAATGCCCGCCGGTCACTCTGTGATACGGTACGTTCTACCAGCCCGCGGCGCTGCGCCCGGTCAACGAGCCCTGTAATACTGGATTTGTCGAGGCCCAGATGCTTGGCCAGCTGCAGCATGCCCGGCTCCCGGTCGCGCAGTATCCCCAGCAGGCGGATCTGAATGATCGACAGATCATGCTCCGTTCCTATCCGGGCAAGGATATTCTGAACCAGGAAGGATAGCTGCACAAGGCTGTCTACCATCGACAGATCCTCCAGCTTATCAAAAGAATTATCGTAACCGCTCATTGATTTCACTCCGCACTTTTGTATATTTCAGACCTGTTCGCTCCTATTGTACCACAGTAGCCGTTGACTTTGTACGTAATACAAACTATATTGTTTGTATTACAAACTTTTTAGTTTGTTTCACAAACAAAAATCACTCACCCGGCAACTATCCGGGTAAATGGAGGCCTATTTATGTACGCTGCTATTGTAAGATCCTTCGATTCAGGTCCGAAATACGAAAAGGTTGCAGCTCCGGTACCTTCAGGAGAACACGAAGCTCTGGTAGATGTGCTGGCTGCCGGACTACATCTCCGGGTCCGGGCACAAGCCAATGGCTCTCACTACACCAGTACGGATGAGCTGCCGCTAATCCCAGGCATTGATGGCGTCGGACGGCTCCCGGATGGCAAGCTGGTCTATTTTGTAGCCGCCGATAATGCCCTGGGATCGTTCGCAGACCAGACCCTCATCGATCTTCGCCGCGCTGTCCAGCTGCCCGCAGATGCCGATCCCGTGCTCATCGCCGCCGCGATGAATCCGGCTATGTCCTCCTGGGTGACTCTCCGCCGCCGCGTTCAGGCTAAGCCCGGGTTCAAGGTTCTCATTCTGGGTGCTACCGGCAACTCCGGGCAAATGGCCGTGCAGATCGCCAAGCATATGGGAGCCAGTCAGATCATCGCCGCCGGGCGGAACCCGGAACGTCTCCGTTCACTTACACAGCTTGGTGCAGATGTAGTTTGCCGGAGATCCCGGGACAGCGGCCCGGAAGCTCGGCGAAGCCTCAGCTGAAGTGGATATCGTTCTCGACTATCTGTGGGGTGAGCCTGCTGCACTCGCTATGCTCCCGATATTAACCCGCCGGTCCGACCGCAGCCGGCTGTTAACCTGGATTCAGATCGGTTCCATGGCCGGTACGGACGCCGCAATCCCTTCCGCTGCACTCCGCTCTGCCAACTTCCAGATCATCGGCAGCGGCCAGGGGTCCGTCACGCCAGCCGGATATCTGGCTGAATTCCCGGCGTTGATTCAGGCGATTGCAGAGGGTCAGCTTACAGCCAACCCTGTGGTTTACCCGCTATCCGAGATTGAACAAGTATGGAAGACTCCGCCGGGCAGTCAGCAGCGCATTGTCTTCGTACCGCACAACAAGTAATCTCCAGAACCCGCCAAGCAAGCTATGTCCGGGTATTGTCAGCTGTGTTGCTCCGCAGCCAGACACGCAATTGTAACTTCTGTTCTTGAACATTCTGGAAAGTGAGTGATAGACTTAGCAGGGTATCCTACTTAAAGGAGGCCGAAGAGCAGTTGGCGATTTATCTGGTAAGACACGGTAAGGACGACGAAGGATATCGCGGCGGATGGAGCCAGCGGGGGCTGAATACCCAGGGGTACAGACAAGCCGAGAAGCTTGGCCGTTTTTTGAGAGAGAATTCCGCCTCATTCCCTATACAACGTATAGTCAGCAGTGATCTGCAGCGGGCGCTGGATACAGCCGGCGAGCTGGCAAGAGAGCTGGAGTTACCCTTGGAGCGCAGCATGGATTGGCGTGAGATGAATAACGGTGTGATCGCCGGTATGCCGAACGAAATCGTGAATGAACGTTACCCCGGCTTATACTTCTCAGGACTGCGGATGGACGAGCGTTACCCTGACGGAGAGAGTCCGCTCGAATTCTTTACACGGATTCAAGAGACCTTCACCCGGCTCTGCGAAGAGCATGCGGACAGCGGCCCCGATGATAACCTGATGATTGTTACACACGGCGGTGTCATAAATATCATCTATCACATCATCAAAGGGATCGACTGGAATAACCGGGGCAGTAAATTCCCTGCTTCCTATGCCAGCCTGCACAGAATCGGGCTGGTGGACGGAAGATGGAGCCTGTCGCTGGAAAATTATACGGTCTAGCTGCTGCCGCCAGCTTTGCTTTTCGCAGCAGCCTCCACCCAATCAACACAACAGCACACGCCCGGCTGCCGAGCTTCTGCTCTCTGCTGCCGGGCGTGTGCTGTTAATAATGCTCAGGACGTATAATTCTGCCCCAGCCCTAGACTGCTTAGCAGCTGTCTATAAGCAATGGAGGTGCGGTCTGCCGGAATATGGGCTTCAGCCTGCAGATCCAGCGGGAGATCCTCCGGCGTCTGCGATTCCACCATCTCCGCATCCTCCTGGAACACCTGCAGATTGAACTTCACCGTATCCTCCAAGGGGGCGTTCTTGTCAAAATTCCGCGAGATCGGGCAGAACAGCCGGGTATAACGGGCCGACACCGGAGATGCACAGTTCAGAATCTTCAGCCTGCCCTCATCCGGGAAATAGACCGTCAGCGATGCGGCGAACGGTGCGAATACACGGAACTCCCGCAGCCACTGGAAGCCTTCCGGCGCAGGATTCTCCTGCCCTTTGCCATAGTTGCTGACCGTGCTCCAGTATTCGGCCACCAGCTCCGTCTCTCCTTCACGCCATACCTTATACTGGGGGACCTCTGTATTATTGCGGTCACCGAAGGTTGCCGTATGCACGTAAGCGAAATGGGATACATCAAGGAAGCCTTCCATCTGCCGCCCGGAGGAGCCGGCAATATCGAAGCTCGGAATCAGAATATTAATATAGTCGGGATCATCCCAGGCCGGGAAGGCAGGAATCTGCTCCGGCGCATCTGCCAGGCAGGTCCAGATCAGACCGTAGCGTTCGATGGCCGGATAGACAATCAATTTCAATTTGGGCGAGATTTTAGCGCTTGGATGTGCCGGTACCGCAGTACATTTCCCCTCACAATTATAGCGGAACCCGTGATACGGGCAGACAATCTCCCCGTTCTCCACCCATCCCTTACTCAGCGGGGCTCCCCGGTGAAAACACAGATCCCGGGCAATAACCACCTTGCCTCCGCTGCGGTAGCATACCAGCTTCATATCCAGCAGCTTCACGGCCACCGGCTGATCCTGTACCTCTGCTGCCGTAGCCACCGGGTACCAGTACTGGGCCAGAATACGCCAGTCTTCAGGCGAGAAGGTGCAATCACGCGGGAGCTCAAGCTCTGTCTGCCGTTTCTTTTCCTCTATCATGGCTGCCCCACCTCTCCATATATTATAGATATATTAAGATTGCTTAATTATATGTCAGAATAACTGACTTGTTGAGTGTATTTTAAGCTAATTTCAATATATAAATCAATTGTAAAGCTGTTTATTTTGGTACACAGCCTAATAATACCAGTATAATGTTATGCATTATGACACATCCTTCGTTCTGGCAAAGAAAAAAATGGATGGTTGACCTTTAAAAATCGAAGTTGCACACAGAGTCATCCATTGCGGTCCAATGCCTTTCCAAGTGGGGGACGCTAATGGACTCTTTAAATTTTGGCTAAAACTTAAATTGGTTTCAAAAATTAACTTGCTTTATTTTAGTTATTAGCTATAATAAAAACATAACAACTGCTGCAAGAACTTGTAAATAAAAATCGAGGAGGAATTACAATGACAACACTTAATATCGGAATTATTCTCGGAAGCACACGCCAGGGCCGCGTTAGCCCGCAGGTAGGCGAATGGGTGAAGGGGATCGCTGATGCCCGTGGAGATGCTAATTACGAAATCGTAGATATTGCTGACTTCAAGCTGCCGCTGCTCGGGGAGAGCGACAGCTACGCTGAAGCTCAGGCTTGGGCAGCTAAGCTGGCTACCCTGGACGGATTCGTATTCATCGTCCAGGAATATAACCACAGTCTCTCCGGTGCCCTGAAGAACGCACTGGATTCTGCCCGCGAAGAATGGAACAACAAGGCTGCCGGAATCGTCAGCTACGGCTCCGCCGGTGGCGCCCGCGCCGCTGAGCATCTGCGCGGTATTCTCGGCGAATTGTCCGTTGCCGATGTCCGTGTCCACCCGCTGCTCTCGCTGTTCACCGACTTCGAGAACGGCTCGGTGTTCAAGCCTGCTGACCTGCATGCTGCCAATGTCAATGCTATGCTGGATCAGGTCTTGGCCTGGAGCGGCGCGCTGAAGACCTTGCGCCAGTAAGCATTCAAGAATTCATTCTAGGCTCCTTCTATTCAGTTACGGAACAGTTCCAGATAGTAAAAGTCCCAGACATGAAGCAAGGGGAATCTCCAGCCAGGCGGCTGTGGAGATTCCCCTTATTTGTTCTTAGTGATTCTTGGCCTTATCGCGGAAGCAGCCGGCTGATCAGCTCTCTGCGGCTGGACACGCCTGTCTTGGCGAAGATGGATTTCAAATGATCCTGCACGGTGTAGGCGGAGATATGCAGCGATTCCGCCAGCTCCTTGGTCGATAACCCCAGCGCCAGCAGCTCTGCCAGCTCCTTCTCCCGCGCAGTAAGGGCGAAGGCTTCGGCCAGCAGCCGGAAGACATCCCCGGAGCGGGCACTCACCAAGGATACGGCGAGCTGTCTCTGCGGGCCGCCAAGCAAACTTGCGGTAACTGTCAGATACGCCCCGTCTCCGATTGGAAGACTTATTCTTGCCTGAGAAGTCCCGGTTCCGGCGGGCTTCTTCGCGCCGAGCACCCGCAGGCAGACAGCACGCACCGGACCGGGAAGCTGCCCTTCTTCCAGCAGCTCCAGGTTCCAGATCTGCTTCAGCCAGTAACGGGCTGCTGCATTCGCACTGACCGGGACCAGCTGCTCACTCAGCACCAGAATACCGTTATCCTCCGGCACTGCCCGGTCCGCTCCGGATACCGGCAGGACAGAGGCATACGCCCGCAGACGTTCAGCAATCAGCGGAGCTACCGAAGCCAGCAAGGCGCATTCCTGCTCCTGAAACGCCGGCTGGTCCAGCGGACGGAATAAGGTCAGGAACCCCCAGCAGACCCCGCCGGTGCGCAGCGCTACGCGCAGCTCATCCCCGAATCCGGCGGGCTGCAGCACCTTGCGGTAACGCGCACTTTTCTCCAGGCTTCCCCCGGTCACTCCGCTTAAGCAGACTGCCGGAATATCCGACACCGCTAACTGCTCATACTTCATATAATCCTCATGCAGATATTCATACTCGAACAATAGCGGATGAACCTCTTCCAATCCCTGCTCCGTAACCGCCCCTGTGGTTAAAAGCGTGTGCGGGTCCACTGTCGTACAGCAGGCCGCAGAGAACGGCACCAGCAGGCGGAGTCTGGCAATCACCGCTTCCCGGTACTGCTGCGAATCCAGCACCGGCCCGCCCCGGGCAGGGTCAATCTGTAGAATGCTTCTCATAACCTCGTTCATCTTCTGCCCTCCCCTCCCCGAAATCCCACAAATGTGGGATAGTCTGCCGCCCGCCTTAGCAGGATAATGATACATAGAGTTAATTATACCGCAGAACCTGCAATCCACCACGAAGGACGGGAATACTCATGAAAACAGATATTGTAGTGATCGGCGGTTACGGGCATGTCGGGTCACAGATATGCCGGCTACTCGGGGCACAGCACCCCGGCAAGGTCTACGCGGCAGGAAGAAACCTGAACCGGGCCGTGGAATTCTCCCGCAGTACCGGCGGATACGTGAAGCCGCTGCGCCTGTCGGCAGAGAAGCCGCTTCCCCCTGAGCTGCTGGAGAAGGTCAAGCTGGTCGTCATGTGTCTGGATCAGCAGGACACCCGGCTGGCCGAAGCCTGCCTCCAGAGCGGCACCCATTATGTAGATGTCTCGGCAAGCGGAGACTTCCTGACTATGCTGCAAAGGCTGGACCCTGTGAAGCATAAGCTCAAGGCGGCAGCAGTGCTAAGTGTCGGGCTCGCGCCGGGGTTAACCAACCTGCTTGCGGCAAGGGCCGTCCAGGAGCTGGACCATACAGAGCAGATCGACATCTCGATCATGCTGGGACTGGGTGACACCCATGGACAGGCGGCTATGGAGTGGACGGTGGACAACCTTGGAGCCGACTTCGAGATTACCGAGCACGGCAGACCGCGCACCGCCTCAAGCTTCACGGAGGCTAAGACTGCGGATTTCGGCTTTTCTCTGCGGACGCATAGAGCCTACCGTTTTCCTTTTTCGGATCAGATGACTCTGCCTCAGACCCTTGCCGTACCTTCCGTCTCGACCCGGCTCTGCTTCGATTCACGGAGCATGACCTCAGCCGCAGCGCTGCTGCGCCGCACCGGACTCTCCCGTCTGCTGCGTAACCGGACACTCCGCAACCTCGCAGTCCAGGCGTTCACCCGCTTCCGCTTCGGCTCCGAGCGCTACGCGGTCAAAGTCGATGCCTGCGGCACGAAGGATGGCAGGCCCGCCTCCAGAGAATACGGAATTACAGGCGTACATGAAGCATCCATCACAGCGGCAACGGCTGCTGGAGTCGCCTTGAGACTCTATGAGTCAGCACCGTCTCCCGGTGTCTATCATATTGAACAGCTATTCTCCCTTGATTCCAACGGGGAACAATGTTCGCTAATCCCGTCTGTCTCCGGCGGAACCGGACTGTCCTTCCGTTATCCGCTGGAGGGAATGACTATCTGGACCCGCTCCGCCCGGCCTTCACATGCTTAAGCTGGGCGACAATAATCACGCTGATAATCACCAGCAGGAACCATGAGCTGATCTTGCCGAAGCCAACCAGCCGCCAGCTCCCGTGCTGGTCCGGGTACTGCCACGCCCCCAGGAAGGTCGCAATATTCTCGGCCAGCCAGATGAAGAAGCCTACAATGGCAAAAGCCAGCACAAGCGGCATCCGGTACGTCTTGCCCTGCACCCGGTAGATGATCCAGGTTCTCCAGAATACCACTACTACCAGGGCTGTCAGCCACCAGCGGAAATCCGGAATATAGTGGTGGGTGAAGAAGTTCAGATAGATCGCTCCGCCCAGCAGTCCCGCAGCGGCAAGACCCGGCCAGCCGGTCAACTCCATCTTCAGCCTGCGCCAGATCTGGCACATGTAGCTGGCCACACTGGCATACATGAATCCGCTGTACAGCGGCACACCGAGCAGCTTCGCATAACCGGGTTCCGGGTAGGCCCAGGAGCCCATTCTTATTTTATACATCTCCAGCACCAGTCCAATCCCATGAAACACACAGATCACCTTGATCTCATCCAGCGTCTCCAGCCCGCTCCGGTACATCAGGTACTGCACAGTAAGCAGGATCAGCAGAATAAGATCATAGCGGTGGATGAACGGCAGCTCTGCTGTCCGGGTCAGGATTAACGTTCCGAAGATCGCTACAGGAAAGATACAGCTCATCGCCTGATGATACCCGAAGTGCAGCAGCCGTGTCATGGCTCTCAATACCGTCCCCTCCCCGCTCCCGGTGCCCATTATTCTACAGCATCCGGTGTATATTCCAGAATATCTCCCGGCTGGCAGTCCAGCGCCTTACATATCGCCTCAAGCGTTGAGAAGCGGATCGCCTTGGCCTTGCCGTTCTTCAGAATGGACAGGTTCGCCATTGTAATTCCCACCCGCTCCGTAAGCTCTGTTACACTCATTTTCCGCTTAGCCAGCATCACATCAATATTAACGATAATCGCCATGGTAGCCACCTCAGACTGTCAGATCGTTCTCAGATTTCAATTCAATCGCTTCATTCAGGAGCTTCTGGAGCACCGCCGCGAATACTGCAATCACCATGGATGCGAAAATAAGGATCAGCCCGATCACAATAATGCCCGGGGCATCATCCCGCTCTGCCAGCAGATAGAACAGCGGCAGTCCTAAGGTGAACATTCCGCTAATCGACACAGCCGCATGCTTGATATGCTTCAGCTTCAGCACCCGCACCGAGCCCTCCGCGAACGCCTCATTACGGTCAATGAAGCCTAACAGCCTGTAGGCCTGGGACAGTGCTATGAAGAACGGCAGGGCCGCCCCGTACAGATCTATCATCACCAGCACCTGGATGTACGAATGGTCTGGATACAGCTCCGCCGCGAAGCCAGCGATCGCCGGGACCGCGAAGATACACAAGGCCAGCGCAGCCAGCGCGAACACAATAAGTACCGCCTTCAGAAACGTGGTTGAGCCTGGCTTACGGTTCATCACACAAACACCTCACTTGTTAGAGTGAGTATAATTTAGCATAATATTTATCGTTTATCAATATATTTTAATTGAAAAGGAATATATTCTTATTGTTCATCATTGCCGGCAGATGTCAATAAACCGCTGTAGCCCGGCTGACAGGGTCTCGTTCTTGCGTGTACAGACAGCAATATGGTTGCTAAGCTGAATGCCCTCCACCTGTACCCGGCATAACTGCTTCCACTCCACATAGTCCCGCACAGCCAGTGAGGAGATGAAGTTGGCGCCATACCCTGCCATGACCGAACGAATGACTTCGCCCAGCCCGCTGAATTGCAGGGTCACACGCGGCGGCTTCAGACCATAGGTTGTACAGAGCGAGACCAGACGCTCCCGGGTGGAGCTGCCTTCCTCACGCATTACGAACG
The DNA here is from genome assembly GCF_038005345.1 of Paenibacillus sp. FSL H8-0122. Lineage (NCBI taxonomy): Bacteria > Bacillati > Bacillota > Bacilli > Caryophanales > Paenibacillaceae > Paenibacillus > Paenibacillus sp. FSL H8-0122. Next base: position 3,710,677 of record NZ_JBBOTB010000001.1, read on the forward strand.
GCTCCTGCATCATCTCCGGCAGCGATACCGTACCATTGGCAAAAGGATGGGAAGGGGCCACTACGAACCACAGCTCATCCTCAAACAGCTCCAGCCAGTCTACATCCTCAGGCTTCTCCTTGGCTCCGCCCCCGTAAAAGGCGACATCCGCTTCATGACGCTGCAATTGTTCAAAGGCCTGCGTGGAATTGGTCGTGGTTATCTCAATCTCCATCTCGGGCTGCCCCGCCTTGAACCGGGCGGCCCAGCCCGGGACCAGGAAATTCGCCGGAAGATAGGTGGCGGCAATGCGCAGCTTCCCCTTCCGTCCCTGGCGGTAATCCTCTACGAACTCCTCAATCCGTTCTTCATAGGTGAAGAGATTGCCGGCCTGCTTCGCCAGCTCTGTCCCGAAGGGAGTCAGCGAGATTCCCCGGCCGCTGGGATTGAATAGCGGCAGTCCCAGATCCTTCTCCAGCCTCTTGATCTGGCTGGTCACCGCCGGCTGGCTGATCCTCAGCCGGGCAGCCGCCTTCGTGACGCTTCCCGTCTCAGCCACATAATAAAAAAGCCTCAGTGCATGAATGTTCATAAATACGCTCCTATTCATAGGTTGCATTCATAACCAATACTTATGATTATGACATTAACATATATTAGTATTATGAATGATAATCCCTTATATTTAAAGCAGTTCTAATACACCAATATAAAAACACAACTAACGGAGGGATTCACATGGAAGAACAAAGTAAATGGAGTAAGGTCGATACCTATTTCGGTGACAGGCTGCTGGAGGCAGATCCGGTCCTGGACGCTGTGCTGGATGCGAATGCCGGGGCCGGCTTACCGGCGATTGATGTCGCTCCGAACCAGGGGAAGCTGCTGTATCTGCTCGCCAAAATGAAGGGGGCATCCAACATTCTGGAGATCGGCACCCTGGGCGGTTATAGCACCATCTGGCTGGCGCGGGCATTGCCGGAGACGGGCAGGCTGGTCTCGCTGGAATTCGAGCACAAGCATGTTGTGGTAGCTGAGGATAACCTGAGAATGGCGGGGCTGGCAGACAAGACAGAGGTAATTGAAGGCCCGGCGCTGGATTCGCTGGCGCTGCTGGAAGCCCGGGGCGATGAGCCGTTTGACTTCATCTTCATTGATGCCGACAAGCCTAATAATCCGCATTACCTGAAGTGGGCGCTGAAGCTGGCCCGGCCGGGCGCGGTCATTGTGGCTGATAACGTAGTGCGTGACGGCGAGGTTATTGACCCGGGCAGTAAGGATGACCGGGTTCAAGGTATCCGGCAGTTCATGGAGCTGCTCGCCGCAGAGCCGCGTATAGATGCTACTGCAATACAGACGGTCGGCAGCAAGGGCTATGACGGCTTTGTGCTCGGGATTGTCACCACACAAAATAACCCCTAAGGATAACGAATAACCCGCAGGCAAGGATAGCAGTGCTTATCCGGCCTTGCGGGTTATTGGTTGTTGCGGGCTCTTTTTCGCACACAGGCATCCGCTTATTCCTTCGACAAGCCCTCAATCACCTGATCGATATTCCACTTGATCATCTTCAGATAGGTGTCTCCGTCTTCGCCTTCCTTAGCCAGAGAATCCGTGAAAATCTTGGAGTGCACCGGCACCCCGGTCTCGCGGGATATGGTCTCCATTGTCTTGGGGTTGACGCTCGTTTCCAGGAATAACGCCGGAATCTGCTTCTCCTTGATAATGCCGATAATCCGGTTCATCTGCTCCGGTGTTCCCTGGCTGTCCGTGTTGATCTCCCAGATGAAGGCGGACTCGAAGCCATAGGCCTTGGAAAAGTATTTGAAGGCCCCTTCACTGGTCACCAGGACGCGCTTATCCTGCGGGACCTTGCTCACGGCTTCCTTGGCATACTGATCCAGCTCGGTCAGCTCCTTCACATACGCGGTCTGGTTATCCAGATAATACTGCTTGTTGTCCGGGTCCCGTTCGATCACACGCGCGGTAATGACGTCCACATACTTGACCGCGTTCTGTATATCCAGCCAGGCATGAGGGTCAACCTGAGATTCCTTCCCCTTCTCGGTTAGGTACATCGGCGCAACCTCTTCAGAGACGGCAAACGCGGCCGCTTCCTTTTTCGTCACCTTGAGCAGATCCTGGAACCAGCCCTTCCCGGTCTCCAGATTCAAGCCGTTATAGAAAATAAGGTCCGCACTCGACACCTTGCCTGTATCTGCGGGCAGCGGATCATACATATGCGGGTCTGTGCCGATAGGCACCATGCTATAGACCTCCGCTTTATCTCCGGTGATATTCCGGGTCATGTCGGCAATAATCGAATACGTGGCCACGATCTGCAGCTTACCGTCATCCGCTCCCCCCTTACTGGTGTTGGAGCAGGCTGCTAGTAGTAGAAGGAGTACGGATGCCGATAGTATTTTGAACAGTCTCATGCTTGCTTCAATCCTTTCCGCAGAAAATTATTTTTGGGCGATATGATGAATGAAATGCTGAACAGGGTGACGCCTACCAGCACGATTGTTGCACTTGTCGGCAGATTGTAGCGGAAGCTCACGTATACGCCGATGATCCCCGAGGCTGCCCCTACTGCAGAGGCTAAAACGATCATATGCAGTAAGGAATTAGACCACAGATACGAAGTGGCCGCCGGGATAACCAGCATGGCGATGACCAGCACAATCCCAACCTGGGACAAGGAGGAGACGGTCACTACGGAGAGCAGCATCATCAGCAGATAATGATAGAAGCCGGTCTTCAGCCCGTATGCCTTCGCTACCACCGGATCGAATGAGCTGATCAGCAGTTCTTTGTACAGCAGTGTAATAATGGCAAGCACCGCCAGCATGATGATGAAGGATTGCAGCAGCTCGGATTGCGGAACGGCCAGAATGTTGCCGAACAGAATATGAGTGAGATCCAGCCCGCTGCGGGCGAATGTAATCAAGACAATGCCGAGTGCAAAGAAGGAGCTAAGAATGATGCCGATGGAGGTATCGCTCTTAATATTGCTGCGGCTGGTGATGAATTGAATGAGAATAGCGGCTAACAGGCCAAATAACGAAGCACCCAGCAGGATGTTAATGCCCAGAATATAAGACAGGGCGACGCCCGGAAGCACCGCGTGAGATAAGGCATCGCCCATCAGCGACATTTTGCGCAGAACGATGAAGCTGCCCAGCGCCCCCGAGACAATCCCGAGGATAATCGCAGATAGCCCGGCGTTAATGGCATACACTGGAATATTCAGCAGGCTGGATAAGGACTCAAGCATGAGCGGCACCTCCTGCCCCCTGGATCATTACATTGCCCAAGGAGGTACCGTAGGCTCTGCGGATATTCTCCGTGGTGAAGGTATCCTGTACATCTCCGAAGGCGATTAGCTGCTTGTTGAGCAGAATGATTTTATCAAAATATTCTTCGACCTCATGCAGATCATGATGCACCACCAGGATCGTCTTCCCTTCCTCGCGGAGCTGCTTGAACAGGTTCACAATGATGCGCTCGCTGACCATATCAATGCCCACAAACGGCTCATCCAGGAAAAACACACTGGCCTCCTGAGCCAGCGCCCGGGCGATAAACACCCGCTGCAGCTGCCCGCCGGACAAATTGCTGATCTGCTTATCCGCAAGGTCACTGATCTCCACCATCGCCATGCTGCGCTCCGCAATATTCCGCTCCTTCTTGCCCGGACGCCGGAACAGCTTCAGGTTCGGATAAGTTCCGGTCAGCACCGTATCCTTCACTGTAATGGGAAAAGTCAGGTCAATATCGTTCTTCTGCGGCACGTAGGCGATATTCCGTCTGTACAGGGCGATGTCCTTCCCCTCTGCCTTCACCGTTCCGCTTCTCTTCTTGATTACGTCCAGCAGCGCCTTAATGAACGTGGATTTACCGGCGCCATTAGGCCCGATAATGCCTACCGAATGCCCGAAGGGGATATCGAGCGTCACTCCTTCCAGCGCCGAATGGCCGAAATAATCAACATTTAAACCTTTAATCTGAATCATGTCAGCACCCCGTCTCTTATTTAGCCTATCTGGCTAAATTGAACTAATGATTTTTTAGGTTTTGGAATTGGCTGTTCGCCACTTTTCCCTAAACTTAAATTTTTTAGTTCAAATTATCTAGCCTATTAATATGTCTATTGTTTCTCATCTGCATATATGTTTCCTTCAGGAAACTTTTATTCTTATGGATAATATATTTTATCATAGGCAAATTGTCAACGGTAATTTAAATTTAAATTACAGTCTCCCGCTCCACACCCCCGCATAAGCTAGCTATCATCATATTGGCCTCTGAAGTCAACAAAAAAAAGCCCAACCCGGCGGCCGCGTGCGCGGACATCCTGATCAGACCGATGGAAGTTGCTCTATTAGCATTCCTACTACCACTACTATTCCCCTAGCTATCCCTCAAAAATCTCCTCCAGCACCCGCCCGTCCCCCGGCCTGAACTCCATCCCCAGAATTCGTCCCATCGTCGGGGCGATATCGACCATCTCCAGGTCACCGATGGGATAGCTCTGCTTGATCCCAGCCCCTGCGATGACGAGATTGCAGCGGTACCCGCTTGCATCCGGCGAGTAGCCATGCGTAGCATAGCGTATACCTTCAGCCTGCAGATCGGTTATCAGCGTGTCCGCCAGCGCCTCATCGAAGCTGTAGCCCCGCTGTGCTTCAAGCATGACTTTTGCCACCGGGCTGGCGTGGAGCTGCTTCAGCGTCTCTTCCGTATATACACTCTCGATTCCTGGTGCACCGTCACGCCTATATTCATCCACCACCGCCAAGGCCAGCCGCTGCGCTTCCTCATCTCCGGGCTGCACATGCAGATAAGCTGAACCGCCGCCGCTCTGGAAGTAGGCCCGCCACTGCATCACGCCGTCCTTCTCATAGATCAGCCCCTTAGCCTGCAAAAGATTGTTCAAATGCACCTTGTAGCGCACGTTGAACTGACCATGGTCACCCAGTACCATAATCACCGTCTCCTCCCGGATTCCGGCATCCTCCACAGCCTGCATGATCTCACCCAGCCGGTTGTCCATCCGCAGGATGACATCGTCCACTTCCCCGCTATCCGTGCCGTACATATGCTTGGTGTCATCCAGGTCGATTAGATGCATCATGAGCAGATTCGGCTTATGCCGCTTGATCGTATCGGCAGCGCACTTCGTGGTGAAGTTATCGAGCTGCGGCTGGGTGATGCCCTGCCTGATCCGTCCGTATTTCAACTCCAGCCGGGCGCAGTACAGGGGACTGCCGCTTCGCAGTATCTTGAGCGCCTGATTCTCTCCTTTTAACGCCCGGATCTCTGGAATATTATACTGAATCGAGGACTTGCCGCTTACCGGCCACAGCAGTCCCGCCGTACTCAGCCCTGCCTTACGCGCGGCATCATAGATCGTTGGCACCTGGACCGCCTCCCGGAACCAGAACCAGCGCTGCTCCTCCTCCGGCACGAACGGCTGCAGCGGATTGTTGTGATAGACGCCGTGCTTATCCGGGTAGACGCCGGTAGCGATGGTCGTATGCACCACATAAGTGAGCGTGGGATAGACACTTCTCAGACGGTTGCTGTAAGCACCGCTGGTGATCAGCTTCGACAGATTAGGCAGGCGGCTGGCCAGCTCCCAGTGATCCTCAGAGAAGGCATCATAGGAGATGACGATCAGATGCTTGGCTGCCGGGGGTGGTTGCGATTGCAGTCCAGTAGATTCCATACTATGTCCCCTTTGGCAATGTGATGAAGATCAAGAAGCCGATCAGAAAGAGCGGAATAATTGATAAAATACTGTAGCGGGCATCCCCGCTCAAGGTAGTGGTCAGAGACATTAAGGCAGGGCCGAGAATCGCCGCGAACTTGCCGAAAATATTATAGAACCCGAAGAATTCGTTGGAATTCTCCTTCGGGATGATTTTGGCGAAATAGGACCGGCTAAGCGCCTGAATGCCGCCCTGTGCCGAGCCGATCAGCGCACCCAGCAGGAAAATATGCCACACCGAGCTAATGAAGAACGCTGCGATACAAGAAATAACGTAGGTGAAGATCCCGGCAATAATCAGATTCCGGGCGGAGTAGGTTTTGGCCAGATTGCCATAGAGAATCGCGCAGGGAAAGGCAATAATCTGGATGATGAGCAGAATTCCCAGCAGCGTGAAGGTATCCAGGGCATCTGTGCCGAGGACGGAGGTGGCGTAGGGCACAACCATTTTGATAATCGTATCTACTCCGTCAATGTAGAAGAAGTAGGCGAGCAGGAACACAAAGACGATTCGGTGCTGGCGGATATTCCTGAAGGTGGCAGCGATACGCTGGAAGCTCCGGGCAACAGGCTTCGGCTCAGGCTCGATATAATATCTCTGCTTCACATCGCGGATCATCGGCACCGTAAGCAGCCCCCACCAGAGCGCCGTAATGATGAACCCGATCTGGTAGCCGATGGCCTTGTCCATCCCCAGCAGGAAGATCAGCAGCAGGCTGATGCCGAACGGAATACAACTGAAGATGTAGCCGTAGGCGAACCCCCGGGTAGACACCTTGTCCATCCGTTCGTCCTCCGTAATATCCACCAGGAAGGAATCGTAGAAGATGTTAGACCCGGCGAAGCCGACCGCTGACAGAATGTAAAAGGCGATGAGCAACTGCCATTGACCGCTGTCCGGGGACACGAAGGCCAGGGAGGCGGTTGCAAGGATACCAAGCGCAGCGAAAAAAATAAAAAAACGCTTCTTCCGGTCCTTATAATCCGCAATCGTGCCCAGAATCGGGCTGAGGACCGCGACCAGAATACTGGCGATCGAGTTGAAGTACCCCAGGTCCATGCTGCTGCCCACATTATCGAACATCCCGAAGATAATCGGCAGCAGCGCCGTAGTCACGGCCATCGAATAAGCGGAATTCCCGCAGTCGTACAGAATCCACGATCTCTCCTCTTTGCTTAGCTTCATCTCATCTTCTCCTCTTATAACCGATTGTTTCAGTTATATCACGCCAACATATTAAGGATGTTAATGGGGTGTAAAATCACGGGCGGTTCTGTTATTACGATTACGTCCATCATACCATAGGCCTTCTTCCCAGGTGATGACTATCTCTGAATCCGTTCAATCCTGCTGCCAAGGAGCGCTAAGGGTCAGCTGACAATGAGCTTGACCCCACGGCTCCTAGCCGATAAGGCCAAGCTCAAGGAAGATGGTCACACCAGGAACTCTTCCGTAGCTGACAGCAGCTCCGCTCCGAATTGGCTCTGCACCCAGGTGTCCGAGTATACCGTATCGAGATACCGTTCTCCCTTATCATGCAGGATGGCGGTGCAGACTGCGCCGGGAGGGATCTCCTCCTTAAGTTGCCGAATAGCGGCAAGCACTGCCCCGGAGGAGGCTCCGGCCAGAATGGATTCCCTGCGGGCCAGCGCCCGGCAGCCCTTCACCATATCGGCGTCGGTAACATGTACAATCCGGTCGATCAGATCCTGTCTGCGCAGCGGGGGCACAATACCGGCACCCAGTCCAGGGAAGTGCCGCTTCTTCGGATGGTCGCCAAAAATAACGCTACCCTCTGCATCCACCGCCACAATCCGTGTCCGCAGTCCCTTGTCCTTCACGTATTCTGCCAGTCCGTTTATCGTTCCGCAGGTACTGACACTACAGAACAGGTAATCGACCTGCCCCAGTTCCTTCACGATCTCCGGCATAGTCGTATCATAATGGGATAAATAGTTATTGGGATTGGCATACTGATTCGGCCAATAGCTGCCCGGTATTTCCGCGAGCAGCTGCTGTACACGCTTCAGCCGGGCCGGCAGGAATTCCCCGGTTTCGGGATCAGGGCGGTCAATGAAATCAATAGCCGCACCCAGGGCCTTCAGCAGCTGAAGATTCATCCCGGTGGTTCTGGCATCCACCACACTGATGAAGGTCATCCCCAGCTGCTTGCATATCATGGCCAGGCTGATGGCCATATTCCCGGAACTGGATTCAATAATAACGGTCCCCGGCCCGATAAGGCCTTCCTTCCACGCTTCCCGGATCATCCGCAAGGCTGGGCGGTCCTTTGCGCTTCCTCCCGGGTTCATCAGCTCCAGCTTGGCGTAGACGCTGAACCCGCTGGCAGGAAACAGATTATCCAGCTTCAGGAGTGGTGTATGTCCGATAGCCGATAATATCCCCCTGGTAAGCTGAGGCTCTGCCCGCTGCTCCACTGTCTGCTGCTCCGTTTGATCTTTCCGGTAATACAGCTTCTTGTTCTTCACCTGTCCGCCCGCAAGCTCCCCGTCCTCTGCCGTCAGAATGACTTCAATATCGTCAAGCAGGTGATTTGCGATCATCAGACCAATCTCCGGGATGCATGCCCTGATCTCTTCCCTGATGACCGGAACGCAGGATGGAGCAGCTGACCTGCTCTGGATATACACGGATAATGCATTATGGCTGACCCCGACCCGGACCCTGGCCTGCTGAAGATGACGGTAGACCACCTGTTCAATATCGTAGATGCTAATTTTCTCCCCATGCTTCAGCTCACGGCCCACCCGCTTGACGATGGACTGGAAGCTCTGCCGCTCCACCCCGTCTACCTCCACAGTCCTGAAATCCCTCACAACATCATAGGTGACAAACCGGAGGGCTGGCAGCAGCTTACGCACGGTTGAAGTTAACACCAGAATGCCTTCGCCGTTACCCAGCGGGTCGAGCCCTTCCCCTACGATCTCCGTTCCCACAGCTTCGGCAACGATGCCTTCAGCCAGCAGATACCGGCCCAGCTCATGCGAATAATAAGCAATCGTGCCGATTTCAATCGACCCGTACGTATCGGTAATATCCTGCGGCTTCAGGCCGAACAGGCGGGCCATGTTCTGCTGCCACTCGCGGGTAGCGATCTCGCCGACCAGAATGATTTTGCGGATTCCAAACGCCCGGGGGTCCTCCGCAGCATATACGATATGATCCAAGATCGAGGGCATGGTGTACAGCAGGTCGGGCTGGAAAGCCTGAATACGCTCAATATGCTGTTCTACCGGCAACTCGAAGGGAATGGAGCTGTTCACCAGTCCCAGCCGTGCAAAAATAGCCAGCGCCGTATGCGCAGCATGTCCGGTTCCCATATCCGCCAGCGCCCGGGCACATCCGCTTCCCTGAAGCAATTCCCCGAACAGTCTGGTTTTGATATCGATATAATGCTGTTCATCCTCTTCCGAATAGACTATTGCCTTACGCCGTCCTGTACTGGTGCCCGAGGTCCGGTAGACGGCATGGGAAGCATCGGGTTCGTTGTTATAATAATGAATATCCAGCAGATCCGAAGTCATAAGGGGAAGCTGCTCCAGACTGTAATTCACGTGCTCATTGCCGATAAGATCCTTGTACCAGGGGAAGTACCTGATCACTTCGTTTACTTTATCCCGCCACTGCTCCGCCATTCCTCTCGACGCCTCCCGCACCGGTTGCCTGAACGCAGCCCCGGATGAATACCTTCAATAATCTATGTAATCATCGGCATGTGTGTTCGGCCCCGGGGCATCCGCCCAAGCCAAATCCTGCTCTGTACCGTACTATAGCCTATTAGAGTCCATAGAACGGGGGAGTAGCATGAAGGAGCAAATCAGCCGAATCTCCAATAAATTAACGAAGACAACGGTACTGGCGAAGAAGTCTGAATTAAAGCGGCATATCCCGGAGACCCGGCAATTAAGCCGGAGAGTACTCCAGGCCATGCTGCAAAATCATCAGATGGTCTACATTAAGCCCTGCTGCGGTTCGTTGGGCGAAGGCGTCATAAGGGTTGAACAGCGGATGCTGCGGAGCAGTAGCGGCGCTGGCGGAAGCGGGACTGATTCGGGGACCAGACGGTCCTACCGCTATCAGGCAGGGACAAGGATACGCACATTCGGTAATTATAACGAGGCCTATCAGGCCCTCCTGGCGGAGACCCGTGGCCGATCCTATCTGGTGCAAAAGGGCATCCGGCTGCTGACTTACGGCGGACGGCCTTTTGATATCCGGGTGATGGTGCAGCGTAATCTTCAGGGGGAGTGGGAGGCTACCGGAGCGGCGGGACGCGTGGCACATCCGCAGAAGGTGGTTACGAATGGCAGCCAGGGCGGAACCATCTATCCGGTGGAGACGCTGCTGAAGGCTTACACCCGTTCAGAAAAAAGCAGTGAGCTGCTTGCCCAAATGTACAAACTTGGCGTGAAGTGCGCCCTCCAGTTAAGCTCTGCCTATCCCGGACTTAAGGAAATCGGCCTGGATTTAGCCTTGGACCGGCGGCTGACTCCCTGGATTCTGGAAGTGAACACCGCCCCCGATCCCTGCCCGTTCACCAAGCTGAAGGATACCCGGATGCTGGACCGGATCGTAAGATACGGCACAGCCTACGGACGTACCTACAAGCTGAAGTGCATGAAGGCCAAGAGGGGCGTGTAGGTACAGCATGCCCCATCCTTGCGCCCGGCCTCCCGGCCGAGCGCAAGCTTCAGTGGTCTTCCCGGTAAGCCCCCGGGGTGCTGCCGGTATATTTTTTGAACACCTTGTTGAAGTAATGCTTGTTCTCATACCCGACCCGGCGTCCGATCTCACCTACCGGCAGATCCCGGTGGAGGCTTAGCAGCTTCTGCGCTTCCTTGATCCGGGTGGTATTCAGGTAATTGACGAACGTATCGCCGGTGACCTTCTTGAACAGGCTGCTAATGTAATTCGGATGAAGATGCATCAGCTCAGCCAGATGATCCAGGGACAGGTCATTCATGTAATTCAGCCGGGTATAGGCAAGAATCCGTTTGGCATGAGGCGGACAGTCCGTACTGTCCATTGAGGGAAGATTCCGGCTCACCTGACTCAGCAGCCGGGCTACCTCCTCCTTATCCACCGGCTTCAGCAGGTAGTCCACTACCCCGTAGCGGAGCGCCCGGCGGGCATATTCGAAGTCATCATGTCCGGTAAGAATAATGAAGCGCTCACATAAACCGTTCTCCTTCGCCTCCTCCATCATCTCGAACCCGTTTTTCTCCGGCATATGCAGATCGGTTACCGTCACATCCGGCATGTATTCCTTCATAATCTGAAGCGCCTCGAAGGCGTCGCTGGCCTCGCGGATCTCGGCTCCGACCGGCGCGGCTCCGCCAATCACCTTCACCAGCCCTCCAAGGATAATCGGCTCATCGTCTACGATCAGAATTCTCATGCTTGCTCTGCCGCCCCTTTCAATAGGATGATGGTCAGGCAGGTCCCCTTGCCCTCTTCACTCTCAAGATCCAGCCGTGAAGTCCCGCCATAGAATGATTTAATCCGTTCGCTGACATTATACAGCCCCACGCCTCCCTCCGCCTCCTCCTGAGTCCTCACCTCTTCTGCGCGGGATAACCGGGCGCGAATAAGCCGCACTTGGTTCTCAGGAATGCCAATGCCGCTGTCCGACACGCTGATTCGAATCTCATCCGCCGTCTCCTTCGCCTGAATCAGAATATGGACCGGCCGCAGTGTCACGGCAGCTCCGTGAATAATACTATTCTCGACCAGCGGCTGGAGGATGAATCTTGGACAGATCAGGTTCTCGGCAGCCACAGCGATATCGACCTCATAGGTAAGTCTTTTTTGCAGCCGCATTTTGTGAATATTGAGGTAGAAAACTACGGTCTCAAGCTCTTGGGAGAGAACGGTATGATCGTCCTGGGCGGACAGGCTGTAGCGCATCAGCTTGCCGAACCAGTAAGAGATCTCCGCCACTTCCTTGTCGTTGTTCGATTCGGCCAGCATGCGGATGGTCTCCAGCGTATTATAGAGAAAATGCGGCTTGATCTGGGCCTGGAGCACCTTGTAAGCGGCTTCCTTATTGCGCAGCTCGGCCCGGTGGACATTGTTGATCAGCTCATCCATGCGCAGGAGCATCGAATTGTAGGTCTCGGTCAGGAAGCTGATCTCATCCCTGCGGCCCGGCTTATCTTCCTTGCTGACCGACTGCTTCAGGTTGTCATCGTTCAGATTGCGCATATGCCTGGCGAGCCGGAGTACGCGCTTCGTAATCGTTGATGCAAGTGTGTAATAGGCGAACGACAATAACGCAAGCAGCACCGCGAATGTCGTAATCATCACCAGCTCCTGGCTCCTGATCGAGCGGAACACCTCGGATACCTTGCCGATTACCGCGACACGTACGCCCAGTTCCTTCATATATAGCTGATTAACAATGACCTCCCGGTTAATGAAATAGGTCTGTGCTTCTCCCGAAGCCAGTCTGCTCCAGGTGGCATCGTCCACCGCTGCGGGAATGCCTTCCCGCTCCAGCGGTTCACCCTCTGCCGGCAGAAGCAGCGCGGTCCAATCCCCTCCGCCTGTTGCCCGGTAGAATTTGCGGATCAGCTCACTGCCAACCCGCAGCTCCAGCAGTCCCACAATCTCGGTAAAGTCATTATTATATATTTTCTGGTAGAATACCAGCGGGGGCGCCTCCACCTCAGGATCGGGAATGATCCATTTGCCCTGTCCCGGCCGCAGCATACGGGTAGCCTCGGCACCCTGTTCGTTCAGCGCTGATATATCGAGCAGCCGGTCAGTAATGGGCAGCACGCCCTGCTTGGTTATATAGATTCTGAACGTGTCGATCTCAGGACTGATATTAAGCGATTGCAGAATCACCGGATTGATATAACGGTTATAGGCATATACGCTCTCTGAGTCCGTCTCATAGCTGCCGTCCAGATAGTCGGTGACATACGGGTTGTACTGCAGCATACGCTGGGTAGAATCAATCCGGGCCAGGTCCGCCTTCATATTGGCATAGGCCTGCTCCAGTATCTTTTGACGGCTCTCCACAAACTGGCTGCTTACACTGTCATAGATCTTACTATAATAATAGTAGCCAAACGTAACTACAGGAATAAAAATCAGAAAGATATACCCTACTATCATCTTGCGTACAATGCTCACGGCAGTCTGTCCCTCCGGTGCCCGACTTGTGTTCTCTAATCCTACCATGAACATGTAAAACCCGGTAGAGACAGGTCTCTACCGGCAGGAATTCGCTTACTTGAACAGTTCTTTCTTCTTCTGATAGGTCGCATTCGCCCAGTCGGTCAGCTTCTGCAAGCCGATGTTCTCTGCGTTCTTCAGCATATTCTCATAGGCTGCTACTGCGGCTTCCTCCGACTCAGCCAGATAGATTTTGACCTTCTCATTCTTGACCATCTCATCGATCTTGGTCTTAATGGTCTTCTCCTGTGAATCCGGCTGAGTCTGGATCAGGCCGATCTCCGGCTTATAGACTCTGACGGACTTCAGCTCCATCAGCGCCTGGGTCTTCTGCAGCTCAGGAACATAGGACAGCATGCCCTCCGTAACTCCATCGTTATACAGATACCACCACTTAATCCCGTTGCTGTTCACGAAATCGGCATCGGACGGATTGTATTTGAAATCGGGGTGGCCTTCTTCATTCCAGGTCCAGTGCACGCCCTCTACCCCGAACATCGTCAGCTTCTTGCCCTCGTCGCTGGCCAGATATTGCATGAATTTGATGGAAGCCTCCGGGTCCTTATTCTTCTTGGTGATGAAGGTTCCGGAGAAGCCGAGTCCTGAGCTGACTACCTTGGCATCCTTAGACAATACGCTTGGCAGCATCTTGAAGGAGAAGTTCCCCTGATTGCTCTTGATCTTAATGTTATCGGTATCTGCGGTGGAGACGGTGTGGCTATGGGCGAAGGCTTTGCCGCCCGTAGCATATTGATCATCAATCTGGTCATTGGCCAGTGCGAAATTCTCAGCCAGGATATATCCGTTGCGGTACAGGCTATTCATGAACTTGAAGAAGTCCAGCATCTTAGGCTGCCTGATCGCATATTCCACCTTGCCGTCCTGTTCATACCAGCCGTCTAGCAGGGTCTCCGTACCGAATTGGGCCAGGAAATACTGTTCGATCCAGTCCTTGTCCATGATCAGCGGGACCATCTCGGGATATTTCTCCTTGACCATGCCCAGCACCTTGACGAAATCATCCAGGGTCTTGATCGGCGGATTCCCCAGCTCCTTCAGAATATCCTCCCGTACCGCGATGCCCGGGTTGCCGTCGCTGCCTAACGAATATTTACTATTCGCCATCTCCTCCTGGGTAGCAAAGGAATTCCGCACGGTATAGAACTTGCCGTCATCCATGGTATGAATAGCAATCCGGGTCTTGTCAATCTTGAAATCCGGCGCATATTTCTCAATCAGCTCATTCCAGGAATATGACAGCTTCGAGTCGGATAACCGGTCTATGTTGGAAGAGGTGAACACCAGGTCCGGCAGGTCACCGGAGGCAATCATCAGCGGAAGCTGCTTATCATCGGTAGCGACGGTAACCTTCAGCTTCACTCCCGTCTTCTCGGTAATCATGTCGGCGACCGGGCCCTTCCATTCCGTAACCGGGTACCACGACGCATCGATGAAGAGGCTTAACTCCTTCACCTGTCCGGGCTTGGCCGGTGCATTCCCGCCTGCTGCGGCGTCCGGGCTGCCGGACGGGGCGGGCTGGGCGGTATTCCCCCCGTTACCGCCGCAGGCGGATAAGACTACGGCCATTGAGAGTGCGGCTGCAACGATCTTGAAGCTTCTGCTTTTGTTCAAGCTAATCCCTCCATGATTGAATTAATGAGCTGTATGAGCAATGGAACATTTGAACACTGAAGCACTGGCCTAGCCTTTTACCGAACCCAGCATGATGCCATGAACAAAATACTTCTGCAGGAACGGGTACACACAGATAATGGGAACAATGGAAACGACCATTGAAGTGACCTGTAAGGAGAAGCTGGTCACACCCGCCGAGGCACTGTTGGCTACCGCCAGCGAATCCATCGGAGAGTTGCTCTTGTTGATGACCTCCATCATGCGGAAGGCCAGCGTACGCAGCTCCTCGGACTGGACGAAATAAGCCGAATCCAGCCAGGAATTCCATTGCCCGACCCCCATGAACAAGGCCATAGTCGCCAGCACCGGCGTTGAGACCGGCAGGATGATGCGGAAGAATATCGTAAGCTCACCGGCCCCGTCTATATGCGCAGATTCCTTTAGCTCAGCGGGAATTTCACGGAAGAATGAGATCGCAATGAGCAGGAAGAACGTGCTGAGCATGGACGGGATGATATACACCGCAAAGGAATTTAACAAGCCTAGTGAACGCAGGACTACATAATAAGGGATCAGTCCGCCGGAGAAGTACATAGCGAATACGATCACTGTGAAATAGACCTTGCTGAATAACAGATCACGATGGGATAGACCGTAAGCGACGATGCTGGTGAGCAGCAGTCCGAGCAAGGTGCCGGACACTGTCCGCAGTACGGAGACCAGGAACGCCTTCACCCACTTGGGATCATCCATGAACACCCGGTAATTCTCCAGGGTAAAATTCCGGGGCCACAGATACACACCGCCCAGCAGCGAGTCCGAGCCTTTATTGAAGGAGGCAATTAACACATAATAGAACGGATACAGCATCGTAAGCATAATAATGAACAATACCACATAGATCACGCTGTCAAAAACAAAATCCTTCTGCCGCTGACTCTTCAGCATAGCCTTCCCTCCTTTCTCTAAAACAGACTTGAGCCTGACACCCGCTTGGCGATATAGTTACTGGAGAATATCAGCGCTACCGAAATCACCGATTGAATTAAATCTATGGCCGCTGCATAGGAGAACCGCCCGTCGCTTAGGCCTACTCTGAAGGCATAGGTCTGCACGATTTCTGAAGTCGGGTTATTGATGCTGTTGCCGAGCAGGTAAGCCTGTTCGAAGTTCGAACCAACCAATCCGCCGCCGAGAATACTTCCGATGGTCAGCACCAGTACAACAACGATGGTTCCCTTCATCCCCGGCAGGGTGATATAACGGATTCGCGCCAGCCTTCCGGCACCGTCAATCTCAGCAGCCTCATACAGGGAAGGACTGATCCCCGAGATCGCCGCCAGAAAAATAATCGTCCACCAGCCCATCTCCTTCCACACCGCACTCCCTACCGCCAGCCCCCAAAAGTAATTCGGACTGGTCAGGAAGGCCAGCGGCTCATCCGTGAAGCCCATCGCCATCAGCGCCTTATTGACCACACCGACATCGGCGGACAGGAAGGCATAGGATACGCCAACCACGACCACCCAGGAGATAAAATGCGGCAGATAGCTGATCGTCTGCACAAACCGCTTGAAGGCCATGTGCTTCACTTCATTCAGCATGATTGCCAGCAGGATCGGCGCCGGGAAGGCGAAGATGACCTTCAGCAGACTGAGGACAAGCGTGTTGCGGACCAGCTTGCCGAATTGATAATCATGGACGAATTCATCAAAATACCTCAGCCCGACCCAATCGCTGGTGAAGATTCCTTTGATGCCGCCGGAGATGCTGTAATCCTTGAACGCCATCAGTATGCCGAACATCGGAGTATACGCGAAGATCAGCAGATAGATCATGCCTAGCCCGACGAACAAATGCAGTACTTTCTGTTTTTTAAACCGCTTCCATAAAAACGACCGCCGGCCGCCACCGGTTCCGGGACTACTCAACTGTGTTTCCAATTCCATATGCGCTCCTCCCTCGTACCTTTAGTTTACCTGCAAGCTCCGCGACGGCGTAAGCCAACATTCTTAAGAAAGCGTTGTCATTTTTGAATACGGCTAAGACATACTTAACTGGCTCCATCTACATTATTATATAAATTGAACTAATTATTTTTATGTTTTGGGATTAGCCGCGACTCCAGAGAAGTTTTGGACTTCCGGCCGCTGTTGTATTAGGATTTCCTGATTGAAACCGCTCCTCGCGGTAGAAATCCAAATACAAAGGCGGACGCTACCGCTCCTACAGTTCCAAAATTCCCCTCCCTCCCTTTTCCTTTAACTTGAGTTATCAAGTTCAATCTATATAGTTGCATAAACGCCTATAAAATCCAGTTAATTCTGACAGCCTGTTGGGGTATTACGCAGGAAGTCCAAATATTCACTATAGTGACGACTGGGCATAGAGCCAGTGGCTGATATTCAGCTTATAATAGTAGTATTATCATTTTAAAGGGTACAGGTGCCGACTATGAACTCTAGGGAATACGGACTCAATGAGGGTCCAATGGTAAAAGGAAACGGGTACAAGCCCCCCAATCTGCACAGATGGGGACCCGGCGTCCGGGATGTATATGCGCTGCATTATATCGTAAGCGGCAGGGGCTACTTGAAGACCGGCCAGGCGGTGCACCCTGTGGAGACGGGTGAGAGCTTTATGATTTTTCCGCAGACGGAGGTGTATTATTATCCTGACCCGCAGGACCCGTGGGCGTATTGCTGGATCGAGTTCAGCGGGGCGGAGGCTCTGCGCTTACTTGCCATGATTCATATCTCACCGGACCAGCCCGTTGTAACGGCTGCCCCGCAGGATTTCAGGGCTATGTTCGATCAGGTCAAGGGATATCAACTGGAGCCGTATGCACGGGAGCGCTCGGATGCGGCGCTTCATCTGCTGCTGTCGTATTACATGGAGTATTATCCGAGTGAGCAGGCCAGTCTCAAGAAGGACTATGTAGGGTCAGCGAAGGCCTATATTGAGAGTAACTATTGGAAGTCTTCCTTGTCGGTGCTGGATGTGGTGGAATATGTGTCGATTGAGCGCAGTTACCTGTTCCGGCTGTTCAAAAAAGAGACGGGCACCTCCATCTCCGGCTACCTGACCACCGTGCGCATCCGGCGGGCCTGTGAGCTGCTGGCGGAGTCGCGGTTGTCGGTGAAGTCGTTGTCTTACTCGGTCGGCTACCACGACCCGCTGTACTTCTCGAAGATATTTAAGAAGGTTACTTCTTACACGCCTTCACAGTACAGGAAGGTGTATAGGGAGGGGATGGTGTCCCTTCCTGCGGCGGATGGGCGTGAGGGGTGAGATTGGCGGGTGTCTTGGCGGGTTCGGGGATAACTTACTTGTGCGGGTGAGTGATGGCGGGCGCATTGTAATCGGTTTTTCGATTACATTTCCGTCCGCACCACCCATCCGGCGCAATGTGATCGGTTTTTCGATTACATTTCCGTCCACGCCCCCCGTCCGGCCGATTGTAATCGGTTTTTCGATTACATTTTCGTCCACGCCTCCCGTCCGGCCCATTGTAATCGGTTTTTCGATTATATTTCCATCTACGCCTCCCGTCCGGCCGACTGTAATCGGTTTTTCGATTACATTTTCGTCCACGCCCCCCGTCCGGCCGATTGTAATCGGTTTTTCGATTACATTTCCGTCCACGCTTCCCATCCGGCCGATTGTAATCGGTTTTTCGATTACATTCGGTGACGCTGTTTTTTAGACCAAATCTGGGCTTTGAATGGTGCCTATATACTCGTAGTATGTAACTCGTGGAGATGTCCCTCTCGCTACAGGGCGGAATTTCCCCTTATCCACCAGCATACGGCTGTATTTAATAATTGTGGTGTAGTGTAGCTCAAGTTCTCTCGCTGCATCGCCGGGACGAAGGACACGATAGTTACGGATAGCTAACCTCATCAAATCCCGTTCAATTCTGGAATAGGATTTCTCTGTGCTTCTATTAGCAGTTCCTGCCAACAAGTAAGGAGACAGCATGTTCCGCAGTGTGGAAAGGACAAATGACGGATTCTCTTTCATCTCATCCAGCGAGATATAGAGAACCATGTAGTCCTGCGATTGCAGGAAGAGGCCGCGATTCAAGTCCATCCGGTATTTGCTCCGGTCCGTGCCATGCGATCCGTAATCCATTATCTCAAATGCAATACGCGAGGAACCGGCCTTCCACAATAAGTCGATAAAATAGGATCTACCGCGCCAGTCCTTAACTTCATATTCCGGATGGAGTCCGTGAAAGTGTCCGGTAAGTGGCCACCACACACATTCAACAAATAAGCGGTTACCGTAGCTATGCCCCCGCTTGAGTGCATCGAGCCGCTCCCCCTTTCTTTGTTTCAAATGCTTGCTTAACCACTGGTCATGTTCTTCAGTAAAGCCCACTTTAATTCCCCCGCTCTGCAATGAGATTAATCTCTAAACGCACAAAACCCCGCCTCCTTCTACAAGAGAAGGGAGCGGGGCATTCTTTGCCACGTTCAATATATTTATTACTAGTGTGCCACTTTTGGTCAGCGAACGCAAGATGAAAATCACAAGCTGTCTTCCGGTCCGCCTGTGCCTGCCCAATGTGTGCGGTTTTTCGCCTACATTTGGTCCACGCGCCTCCGCACTAACCAATGTGTGTTCGGTTTTTCGCATACATTTGGCCCATGCACCTCCGCACTGCATCCCACCAAAAAAAGGCTGCTCCCGGCGCGTCTTACCACGCATGGGGAGCAGCCATATTCATGCATCAGTAACAGCCTTGTTCACACTTTGGCAACAGCCCTTATGCTGTCACCTTACTCGGCCGGAACGGGTTCCAGCACCGGCTGGAGATCCGTTTGAAGGTCTGGCTCAACCACACTATCCGGCTGGATCACGCTGTCGGTGATGTCCTGGGTGTCGGCGGTTTCCATCAGGGCCGAGGAGCCGCCCAGGTATTGCTTCAGCCACTTCATCGCCGGGCGCTCTGTACCGTTGGAATTCACCAGATGGGTGTTGGCGGCCCAAGTCTGATTCTGGATGTAGCCCCACAGGGTTACGCCCTTAACGGAAGGATGGTTCCAGAGCACAGGGAATTTCTGTTGGTATCTGGCAAGCTGGGTGTTGTCATCACCGGTAATATCCAGCTCGGAGACATAGATTGGCAGGCCTGTTGCAGCAAGCTTATTCAGTACAGTATTCATGGTGCTCACACTTACGTTATCCATATTGAAGTAGTGGCACTGAATACCAATACCATCGATCAGTCCTCTGGACTTCAGGTGATTGATAATGGTCACATACTTATCGGCCGCGCTGGGGTCACCGATAATGCCATATTCATTGATGAGCAGCTTGGAATTCGGGAACGCCGCCCGGGCTTGCTGGAAGGACCAGATGACCCAATCCCAGCCGGTGCTTCCGTCACCGCCGATGGCATTGCGGTACGAAGGCTTGGCATGCAGCGGTTCATTGACAACATCCACGAAGGCTGACTTGGCCGAATAACGCTGGCCTGCCTGAGTAATGAATGAGCTGATCTCCGCCTTCTGCTCCGCTGCCGATAGACCAGCGACCCAGTTAGGCTCCTGGCTTCCCCAGACCAGGGTATGGAACTTGAACGGGATGTTTTTGCTAATCGCATAGTTATAGATCATGTCCGCATTGCCCCAGTTCATCTGGTTGCGGTTGCCTTCAATCGCTCCCCATTTGGTGCCGTTCTCAGGGGTGACCTGATTCCAATAGGTGGTGAAGTTGCTGGGCGCACTGCCTGCAATAATATTCCCCAGGAACTTCGATCCGTTGGTAATTGCTGCGCTGGCATTGCCTGCCATCACAGAGGTGAGCAGGACACTCGCTAAGGCGAGCCCGCCCACAACCTTCTTGATTCTATTCTTCAATTGAATACATCTCCTTTTTCTAATTGGGTTCAAATTCAAACAAGCTATTCCAGACGCAGATAATCAAAATCCGCATAGCCGCCCGCTGACTTCGTCGCATAATTGAACAACGCAAACCGGTAGCCCATAAAGTGAGGCAGCGTATAAGACATCTGCAGCGTATTCCCTATGGACGTCCAGTTGTTGCCGTCCAGACTATAGGAGAAGTACGCCTTATCTGTCTGATTGGTGAAATCGCAGAGCACCTTCAGATAGACTCTGTTCTGGCTGAGCGGCACACCCGCCACTTGAGTCATAGACCCGGAGCTGGCATTGACCATCACAATGGATTTGGAATTGCCGGACATTTTCACGCCGACGAACCCGTATTTCGCCTGAAAAGCAGCCAGTCCGGCAACGTCCCCGTCCTTCATTCCGCCCGTCTCCAGAGCCGTGACGCCTGTGCTCTTCGGTCCGAACGTCCGCTGGGTCAGCGTGTTCCGGGCATCCAGCAGACTTGTGCTTACCTTGCCGGTCGTCAGCCGCATGAAGCCTTGGCGCTGAATCAGCGACCACTTCGAGTTATCAGGATTGTGGTTCCACTGCCAGACCTTAGCCAGCCCTGAGCCTGAAGATGGGGCTGTGAACTCGTCTGACGCGTACACCTTCTTCACCGGATACCCTTCGACAGGCAGGTTCAGGGTCCGGGGCGCCTTGCCCCCGCTTCCGAAGACCGGCCAGTTCCCTGACCAGGTTACCGGCACCAGATACGGCATCCGCCCGACTGCCCCGCTGTCTCTGAAGAGCATCGCGTACCAAGAGCCGGATGGCGTGTCCACGATTCCGCCCTGGGCAATGCCCGAGTCGTTAAGTGACACCTGCCCCGTATAGCCTCCAGTTAAGCTGGTGGAGCGGTAGGTCAATTGGGTGCGTCCGCTTCCCGAAGGCCAGCAGATCAGGAACACATAATAATAGCCGTTAATCTTCTGGATATGCGCGCCTTCGGCCTTCACGATGAAGCTCGAACCGGCAATATTGCTGGAATTCGGGATGATGACCTGACTGATTCCGCCAGACTTAATCGCCTTGGCATCTGCCGTCAGCTCAATCAGGCTGATATTATCAACTCCGTACACCAGGAAGACCCGGCCATTGTCGAACAGCAGCGACGCATCGTGATAATAGCTGTTCAGGACCGATGAGGTCCAGGGGCCATTTTCAATATTCGAGGTCTGATAGATGTAAGTCCGGCCGGTTGAGTTGGACCCGAAGGATACATAGTAGATCCCGTTATTGTACCGGATGCTGCTTGCCCAGGAACCCTTGCCATACTCATTCTGTCCGTTGTTCAGGTTCTGGGCATCCCCGTTCGCATACGTATCGTAGACATAGTTCACGATTTCCCAGTTCACCAGATCATAGGACTTCATGATAGGGACTCCGGGGGTCATATGCATGGTGGTGCTGGTCATGTAATACACATTGCCTACCCTGATGACATCATTGTCCGGGGCATCGGCATAGATAAACGGGTTCGTGAAGGTCGCGGCCGCAGCCGTAGAAGGATTGAACAGGATGCCGAGCATGAGCGAGATTGCCAGCAGGTACAGCCCTGTTTTTTTAAAAATAGAATTTATATGTTGCACACGGCCGTTTCCATTTGCCATAGCGCCCCTCCTCCCATCTGGTTCCCTCATCACTGGCTCCATTCAATATAATCCACATAGGCATCCCAGCTTCCATTGTCCGTGGTTACGACCAGCTTGACCTCCTGATTGCCGGTGGCGTGGGCCACGTTGGTCAACGTCTGTACCGAGGGCGTTGTGCCGCTGAAATTGAAGGAGCCAACGTTCACACCGCCGATCAGCAGATCCACCCGCGCCGTAGAGGAATTGTTAGAAGCCCCCCGGACCGAGAAGTTATGCGTACCGTAGGCATAATATTGATTGAATACAGCAGCGTCATCATTCCCGTACAGCGCCACTCCGCTGAAAGGGGAAGTGATCTTGCCGGCATAGGTCCCGCTGAGCGTCATGTCCTCCGCTTCCACCTTGCTCACTGGAGGAGGTGTCGTGCCGCCATCGCCGCCCGTAGAGAACTGCCAGTAATCGAAGTTGAACAGATTGCCGGAGCCTGATCCGGTGAAGACCAGATAGAGTCTGTGCACCCCTGCCGCATTACTGACCGTAGTCTGTACCTCCTGCCAGGACTGCGCTCCTCCTGTATTAGGAACATTCAGCGTGCCGACCAGCGGGCCGGTTGCGCTATCGAGCCGGATTTCGATTTTACCGCCGCCTGTAGCCGATGCCACATTCGCCTTGAAGCTGGAAGCGCCGGAGCCGAAATCGGCATTGCCCACGGCAACCCAGTCTCCATTGTTAATATTGGTCACATTCATATTGCTGACAGGACCGCCCGCAGCCTGCGTACGTTCCGTTGTAATGCCCGCGTTCCAGCCAATCGTCTCGGCTTCGACTCTGTTATACGGATTCAGATTGGCAATCTGGGCGATGCCCGCCATATTGCCTTGAACCTCCTGAATGGTCCCATTGGAATTATGGAACAGCTTGTTGATATGCGGTGAGCGGTAGCCCTTGCCGTCGCCAAGTACTGCCTTCGCTACAGTCTGGGCATGGTACACCACATACCACTCGTTATTGAAGTTGAACACGGCATGATGGTTATTGCCGCCCACTCCGAAGAACGTATACGGATTCTTCAGGAAATGCCCGGTATAGGTGAAGGGTCCCATCGGACTGTTGCTGACCATGTACCCGATTTCACCTGCCGGATAGGCAGCCGGATGCGTGCCGGAGAAGTTGAAGCAATACGAGTAATAATATTTGCCGCCATACTTGTGGATGCCCGAATCCTCAAACATATAGGGAGCATCAATCGTGGAGGCGCTTCCAATAATACTGGTCATATCCGCACCAAGTCTCAGCACGCGGGCTGTCTTGGGACTCGCAATAGATGCCGGGTCCGAAGTGTTGGGGATGCCCCCGCCTGCATACAGATAGCCGCTGCCGTCGTCATCGACCAGTACCGCCGGGTCAAACAGCCAGGTCACCCCGGACATTCCCGGTGTACTGCCTGTCACCAGCGCTTTACCGAGCGGATCGGACCATGGGCCAATCGGAGAGTTGGCTGTCAGTACCCCGATGCCTGACGCCCCGTTGGCGAAGTACAGGAAGAATTTATCCTGGCCGTTGATTTTTTTGACGGCTGCTGAAGGTGCCCAGGAGAGCGAGGCCCATTTGGCAATGCCCGCAGAACCGTTAACATTATTGGCTCCGGCAACCGGGATGGCACCATGGTCTGTCCAGTTCACCATATCTGCCGAAGAGATGACATTAATTTTGTTCAGTGCGCTGAAATCGTTATCCTTCACCGTTCCGTTGCTGTTATAGACATAGGCATCACTCGACATATAGATATAGACTCTTCCGTTATACGTCAATGCGAAGGGATCGGCACCCAGCTTGTGGTCCATCAGCGGATTGGAATTTCCCGGCTGTTTGGCTGTGGCGTTCCCTGCCGCTTGAGCAGACAGCATAGGCATACAGCCCAGCAGCAGAACAAAGGTCATCACAAGCACCGAGAGCTTTTTGAACATCGGCATTCTCCTCCATTTCGAATTTGTGTAAACCCTTTCAATCGGATGCGCTACTTATGCCGGAAGCTCACAATCCTCCCCTCCTATAGAATTACTTGAATGAATCTACTAATATTTGTTATTCGAGATCATCTTAATATACTTCTGCCCAATGAACAATGTAGATTTTTGTTTGAAAAGTTGAAATTTTTTGGTTTTTTGTCTTAATATTTGCGGTTGTTAATCTCTATTGCAGCCAGCTCCTGAGTGTATATATCCTCCGGGGTCACCATCCGCTTCGGCAGAGTCCGGCCGGCCATAATCTCCTTCACGGCCTGCATCAGCAGCGGCCCGAGCAGCGGATTACATTCGACCACCGCGTTGATGCTGCCCGCCACCATCTTCTCGAATGCCCGCCGCGTTCCGTCCACCGACACAATAATAATATCCTCTCCCGGCACAAGTCCGGCCTCCTTAATAGCCTCCACTGCGCCAATTGCCATATCGTCATTATGGGAATAGAGTACGCGGGGCCACTGCTCCTTCGGCTGCTGCAGGAAGGTCTTCATCACCTCATGACCGCCGCTGCGCGTGAAATCCGCCGGGGCGCTCAGGGTAATCCGCAGGTTCGGCTGATCCGCGATCAGCTTGCGGAACCCGCGCCCGCGGTCGATGGATGGCGTTGAGCCTACGGTTCCCTGCAATTCGGCAATGCGGATCTCGCCGTTGTGATGGCGCATCTTGTCTCTCACATACTTAGCCGCCTTCACGCCTTCTTCATAGAAGTCAGAGCCGATGAACGTGACATAGAGCGAGCTGTCCGGTACATTCACTGAACGGTCCAGGATAATCACCGGAATTCCGGCCTGCTTAATCTCCAGCAGAATCGGCTCCCAGCCGGTCTGCACCACAGGCGCAATGGCGATCACATCGACCCCGCTGCGGATAAAAGAGCGGATAGCCTCGAACTGCTGCTGCTGATCCTGCTCGGCGTTCTTCAGCAGCAGCGTAATTCCCGCCTCCCCGGCGGCTTCGCGGATCGAGGCGGTGTTCGCTTCCCGCCAGGTACTCTCCGACCCAAGCTGGGAGAAGCCCAGCACGATAGGCTTGTTGTCGGCGGCAATCTCCGATGGCAGCAGGCCTGTAAGGGCCGCAGGAGAAGGCCCCTGCATAGGCAGTACTTGTGTCCCGCTGTTATTCCCGCCACCCGTGCAGCCTCCCAGCAACATCAGTGTTAGGACGAAGAACAGCAGCACCAGGCACTCTTTTACCGTTCGCAAGCAGATTCCCCCTTCCATATGATAGCGATTACAATAATATAGCAAGTGGAAACGGCATTGCCATCCTTTTAAAGGATGGTACCGTTTCGGCGAGAAATAGAAGGATAATGTATAGCGTGAAACCTATACATTATTATATTTCAAAAAAATGGAGAGACAAGTATAATTTGTCTCTCCATGCGGAGTGCTTATTCTTTTAAAGTCAGCCGCCTGGAGCTTAGCACCCGCTGCAGCAGGATGAAGACGAACAGCAGCAGGCCGATGACGATCTTCGTCCACCAGGAGCTGAGTGTGCCCTCGAAGCTGATAATCGTCTGAATGACGCCTTGAATCAGTACACCGAAGAAGGTGCCCAGCACATAGCCTACACCTCCGGTCAGCAGTGTGCCGCCAATGACGACCGCCGCGATCGTGTCCAGCTCGAAGCCGACGGCATGCAGCCCATACCCCGACAGCATGTAAAAGGTGAACACCACGCCTGCCAGCGCCGAGCATAGCCCGCTAAGCGTATAGACCAGCACCTTGGTTCTCGCCACAGGCAGCCCCATCAGCAGCGCCGATTGCTCACTGCCTCCAAGGGCATACACATTGCGACCGAACCGGGTATAGTGGGCCGTGAAGATTGCGGCGGCAACGACAAGTATGGCGATAACCGCGCTGATGGAGAGGAAGCTGCCTCCCGGCAGCGGAATTCGCGTCTGGGCCATGGCGGTGTAGAAGGTGTTATCGATGGTGATGGTATCGATGCTGATGACATAGCATAAGCCCCGGGCCAGGAACATTCCGGCCAGTGTGACGATGAACGGCTGGATGGAGAAATAATGGATAATCGCTCCCATAGCCGTGCCGAATACGGCACCCATCAGGAGCACAATCGGGATCACCACGGCGGGCGGCCAGCCCTGCTGCTGCACAAGGCTCGCCGAGACCATTGTGGATAACGCAATCACCGAGCCGACCGACAGATCGATGCCGCCGGACAGGATGACGAAGGACATGCCCACAGCCGTTATTAGCAGAAAAGCATTGTCCACCAGCAGATTCATCAGCACCTGGAGGGAGAAGAAGCCTGTGTACCGGAAGGAACCGGCGGTGAACATGACGATGAACAGCAGAATGGTGACAACAATCGGAATATACTTGCGGTTAAGAGACATGACGGCTCATCTCCTTCTCAGCGGGGTAATGCCGCGACTTCCAGCGGGCGGCAATCGCGGCGCGGAAGGTATCCGACTGGATCAGACAGACGGCCAGGACGACACAGGCCTTAACAACCAGCGTAATCTCCGGCGGCACACCGATCATATAGATGGTGGTGGTCAGCGTCTGGATGATCAGCGCTCCGATCACGGTGCCGGTAAGATAGAAGCGGCCGCCGTTCAGCGACGTCCCGCCGATGACCACGGCGAGAATAGCGTCCAGCTCATACCAGAGACCGGCATTGTTGCCGTCAGCGCTGGAGACATTCGAGCTGAGCAGCAGGCCGGCGATGCCGGCGCATAAGCCGCAGAACACATAGACGGCCAGTATGACTAAGTGGGCACGGATGCCGGACATCTTGCTGGCGGCCGGATTGCAGCCCACCGATTCGATGAACAGGCCGAGGGCCGTCCGCCGGGTAAGCAGCAGAGCGATCACCAGAACCAGAGCGACGACAAAAATAGAGAAGGGCAGCGCCGCCAGTGAACCGGACCCGATGTACGCATACTTGGTGCTGGTTACCGTAATAATCTGTCCGCCGGTAATGAGCTGGGCGATGCCTCTTCCTGCAACCATCAGAATCAGCGTGGCAATAATCGGCTGAATCCCGGCCCCTGAGACCAGCAGTCCGTTCCAGGCCCCCAGCATCAGGGACAAGCCTGCGGCGAGCAGCACCGAGGTCAGGATCAGCCCCAGACTGTTCTGATCCGCTGCTCTGCTAATGCTCAGACAGGCGATGGCGCCTGAGATGGCTACTATGGAACCGACCGACAGGTCGATCCCCTTGGTAGCCACTACCAGCGTCATCCCGATAGCTACCAGAATCAGCGGGGCACCGAAGTTCAGAATATCGATCAAGCTGCCGTATAAATGCCCGTCATGGACGGTGATCGAGAAGAAATCCGGCGAATAACACAGGTTGAACATCAGCAGTGCAGCCAGAACGCACAGCGGCCAGAATAAATGATGCTTCATTATTGAGCTCATGATCGGTTCAGCCTCCCGCAATCGCCTGCATAATCTGCTGCTGGCTCATGTCCTTCTCTGAAATTTCCTTCACCTTGCGGCGGTCGCGCAGAATGGCGATCCGGTCGCTGACCCGCAGCACCTCCTCCAGCTCCGAGGAGATGAACAGGAACGACATCCCCTGCCGGGAGAGCGTCAGCACCAGCTTCTGAATCTCTGCCTTGGCTCCGATATCGATGCCCCGCGTCGGCTCATCGAGGATGAACAGCTCCGGCTCCGTCAGCAGCCAGCGGGCCAGCAGCACCTTCTGCTGATTGCCGCCGCTGAGGTTCTTGATCAGCTGGTCCGGACTGGGAGGGTTGATATTCAGCATACGGATGTATTCTCCGGCCAGCTCCTCCTGCCGCTTGCGCGGGATCGTCTTGAACATCCCGTCCTTGGCCTGGAGCGCCAGAATAATGTTCTCTCTTACTGTCAGATCGCCGATGATCCCCTCGGTCTTGCGGTTCTCCGAGCAGAAGGCGATCCTCCGTCCTATGGCTTCCCGGGGGGAGTGCACCCCGCCGCCAGTTGGCGGCAGGATCACTTGCCCGAAGTCCGGCTTGTCGGCACCGAACAACAGCCGGGCCGCCTCCGTCCGCCCGGAACCCAGCAGCCCGGCCAGTCCGACGACCTCTCCCTTGCGGATCGTCAGATCGAACGGCTCGATTCCGCCCCGGCGGCCCAGCCCTTCCGCCCTCAGCAGCTCATCGCCCAGGCTGTTCTTGTCCTGTGCCGCAAGCTCAGGCAGCTCATCCAGCAGATGAAGCTCCTTGCCGATCATTTTGAGTACGAGATCCAGGCGGCTTAGCTCGTTCGCCATGTATTCACCGACCAGCTCACCGCCGCGCAGAATGGTAACCCGGTCGGAGATTTCATACATCTGGTCCAGAAAATGCGTCACAAACAGGATCGACAGTCCCTCCTGCTGAAGCTTCCTCATAATGCGGAACAGCTGATCCACTTCATTCTGATCCAGGCTTGAGGTCGGCTCATCCAGAATCAGCACCTTCGCCGAGATATTCAGCGCTCTGGCAATGGCAACCAATTGCTGAACTGCAACAGAGTAGCTCTGTAGAGGCAGGGTGACGTCGATGTGCAGATTCATCCGTTCCCGGAGCAGCTCCGCTGCCCGCAGATTCATCTGCTTCCACTGAATGCAGCCGAACCGCCGTGGCTCCCGGCCGATGAAGATGTTCTCGGCCACGGTCAGGTTGGGGCACAGATTCACCTCCTGGTACACAGTGCTGATGCCCGCAGACTGTGATTCCTGCGGGCTGCGCATGAAGATGGCGGTACCCTCCATCTCCACAAGGCCTTCATCAATCGAATAGACGCCGGTCAACACCTTGATCAAGGTGGATTTACCGGCGCCATTCTCACCCATCAAGGCATGCACCTCGCCGGGGAACAGGCGCAGACTCACATCTGTCAGGGCTTTCACCCCCGGAAACCGTTTATGTATCCGGGTCATTTGCAGTATGGGCTGCTGTGTGCTCAAGGCTATATCCACTCCTTATTCTCCACGCACTTAAGTTTGACTTGAAGCTTGGTCGTCGCTGCGGTGAACATTTGGACTTACGGCCGCTGTTGTCACCAGATTTCTTGATTTAATCCGCTCTTCGCGGTTGAAATCCGGTGACAAAGGCGGTCGCTACCGCTCCTTCAGTTCCAAATTTCCCCTCCGCTTCTTTTTGCTTTTCGTTAATTTCTTAAGTTCTTCTTATACAATATTTAATACTGGCGGCTAGGCAAAGCTTCCTTGGCCTGCTCGGAAGTGAAGGTTGTCTCCTCGGTCACGATCCGGGCCTCTACCGGCTTGCCGTCGACCACATCTTTAACTACCTGCATCAGCTGAGGTCCAAGCAGCGGGTTGCACTCGACGATGAAGTTGATTTTACCTTCACTGGCGGCCTGCATGCCGTCCTTCACGGCATCGACAGAGATAATCTTGATATCCTGGCCCGGCTTCAGACCTGCTGCTTCAATCGCCTGAATCGCCCCCAGCGCCATATCGTCGTTATGGGCATACAGCACATCGATATCCTTATTTGCCTTCAGGAAGGCCTGCATGACTTCCTTGCCCTTGGCGCGGGTGAAGTCGCCGGTCTGTGAAGCAATGACCTTGAGGTGCGGGTTATCCTTAATGGTCTCGGCGAAGCCTGCCATCCGATCATTAGCCGGAGCTGAGCCTGTAGTTCCCTGCAGCTCTACAATGTTAACGTCCTCGGAAGCGTCCTTATACTGCTCGGTCAGCCACTTCCCTGCCTTGCGGCCTTCTTCCACGAAATCGGAGCCCAGGAAGGTAACATACAGCGAGGTATCCTTGGAATCTACCGCACGGTCGGTCAGAACCACAGGAATGCCCGCCGCTTTCGCTTCCTTCAGCACCGTATCCCAGCCGGATTCTACTACCGGAGAGAAGGAGATGACATCGACCTTTTGCTGGATAAAAGAACGCAGTGCCTTGATCTGATTCTCCTGCTTCTGCTGGGCATCCGAGAATTTCAGTGTGTAGCCCGCTTCCTTGGCTGAATCCTGAATAGACTTCGTATTCGCGCTGCGCCAGCCGCTCTCCGCCCCGACCTGCGAGAAGCCGAGCGTGATGTCCTTAGCCTCTTTGGTGGCATTTGCCGCCGGCGCCTTCGTTGCTGCACTGTCTGTCTTGCCCGCATCGGCCGCCGTGTTCCCGCCGTTATTGCTGCTGCATGCCCCTAACAGGGTCATGGACAGGGTCAGGGCCAGCACAGCCCCCACTTTTCCAAGCTTTTTCATATCTCCTTATTCCTCCCCCTTGACGTTCACCTTGTTCCGGTGTTGTGCCCATTATAGAACGCTTACAGAAGGGCATTATACGGGCAGCCTTTGGCGTTTGCTTTCTAATTTTGGGTTTATTGCCCCCGGGCGGGTGTTTTGGTGTACTTTTTTATTCAAAAGGTGGATATTTTGTTTGCGCTTTCTTTTTTGTTTCGGTATTCCAATATTTGTTATAAAATAGAGCTAGGAACGGCATCTACTCTACTTGTGAAAGGGAATTCCCGATAATGCGGATTACACGCTGGATCTCCTCCAGTCTTAGAGCCAAACTGCTGGCTTTGTTCATAGTGCTGTCCACCATACCGCTGATTGCCGTCGGCCTCATTTCCTACCAGAAATCCTACCAATCCATCTCCAGTCACAGCAAGGCTTCAAGCATGCTTCAGGCCGATATGCTGGGAACGAATATGGACAACCTGTTCAAGGATACCGAGCGTCTGCTGGAGCTTAGCAATAATCCTCAGGTCATCCACTTTCTGTTCTCGCAGTCGGAGACCTATCAGGAGGCCAAGGACATTCTGCAGACCTTCACTCTCTACCGGGACACCTACAAGTATGAGAATGTGCTCAACATCAGCCTGATTAACCTGTATGGCAAAGGCATCAGCGAGCGCCGGGGAATCTTCCAGTCGGCCAGCAACCCGCTGCGCAATCCGCACTTTCAGGCGTTATCCCAGCAGCCGGAGCTGATCCTCCGGGTGCCCCCGCCGCTGATTACCGGCTATGACCGGGTGGACGGATTCACCTACGGGGACGAGGGCGTGATCTCGATTATGACGGCGGTCAAGCAGCGGATTACGCATGAGGTCATCGGTTATATCATTGTGGATCTGAGCGATTCCTTCATTAAAGAGTTCTGCGACAAGGTGACGATCGGCACTACCGGATTCTTCTACCTGCTGGACGAGCAGAACAATCCCCTCTATGTCCCTCCTGTGCGGGCGGGAGAGCTGGCCGTCATTCAGGACAACCTGATTCCTGCGGGGGAACGGGGCCGAAGCGGCAGCTTCGTGCTTCAGACGGGCGGCCCGCCCCGGTTCATCGTCCATACCTCGTCGCTTGCGACAGGCTGGACGATTATCGGCATAGCCCCGCTGCAGGAGATTGTGGCCGAGGCGAACCGGATTAGGCAGCTTATTATTGTCAGCGTGGGCTTAAGCATTATTTTTGCGATCACGCTCCATTATCTGCTGACCCGGCGGCTAACCCGGCCCATCCAGCTGCTCCAGCACAAGATGCGTCTGACCGCAAGTGGCTATCTGGAAGCCAAAGTCAAGCCGGACGGCACCGATGAGATCGCCGATCTCGGACAGAGCTTCAACATCATGGTCGGGCAGATCAAAGAGCTGCTGGCCCAGAGCATCCGTAAGCAGCAGCAGCTGCAAAAGGCAGAGCTGCGGACGCTTCAGGCGCAGATTAACCCTCATTTTCTATATAACACCCTCGATTCTATTGTCTGGATGGCGGAAGCGGGGAATCACGATGGCGTGATCCGGCTGGTGAAGGCGTTATCCGCGTTCTTCCGGCTTAGCCTCAACAACGGGCGCGACTGGATACAGATCCGCTCCGAGCTTGCCCATGTGCAGAGCTATCTGATCATCCAGCAGATGCGCTACCATGACATCCTGGAGTTCAAGGTGGAGGTGGCCGAGGAGCTGCAGGAATATCCAATTCTGAATATGACCCTGCAGCCGCTGGTCGAGAACGCCCTGTATCACGGAATCAAGAATAAGCGGGGCATGGGACTAATCCGCATTGGCGGGTACACCGACGGCGGCACCATTATGCTTACGGTCTCGGACAATGGCATCGGCATCCCCGCCGGGCGGCTGGAGGCGCTAAGGGAATCGGTTGAGCATCCCATTCAGTCGGAGGAACCTGAGGACACCGGCCAGGGCGGCTTCGGCCTGCAGAATGTGCATCAGCGGCTGCGGCTGTATTTTGGGCCCGAATATGGTATCCGTCTGGACAGCTCGGAAGGCTATGGCACACAGATTACAGTTCGCATACCCAAGAACAGGGGGGTCTAGTGATGAAGAAGATTATGCTGGTGGATGACGAGATCCTGATCCGCGAGAATATCCGGGAATGCATCGATTGGGAGAAGGAGGGCTTCCTCTATTGCGGTGACGCTCCCGATGGTGAGCTGGCGCTGCCTATTATTGAAGCGCAGCTGCCCGACATTCTGATTACCGATATCAAAATGCCGTTCATGAACGGCCTGGAGCTTACCTCTGTCGTCCGACAGAAATTCCCGCAGATCAAAATCATCATTCTCAGCGGCCATGATGACTTCCAGTATGCCCAGCAGGCGCTGCGCCTGGGGGTCGAGGATTACTGCCTGAAGCCGTTCAGCGCAGCCGACCTGCTGCAGCTTCTGCGCAGCGTCAGCGCACGGATCGATGAGGAATTACGGATCAGGCACAAATATGCCTACACCCCCGAGAACCTGTTCGCCGATCTGTGCGGAGGCCTGATCAGCACCGCTGCCGCCTACGAAGCGGCGGCCCAGCTTGAGCTGCAGTTAACAGCTCCTTACTACGCCGCCGCTATATTTACTCTGCATCCGCAGAATATGGAGGAGTCCCCTGAGCTTCCCCCCGCTTCACCGGATGCAGAGGCGCTGTTAGCGGGTCTGCTGAAGGAGGCGGCCGACAGCTTCATC
The DNA here is from genome assembly GCF_038005345.1 of Paenibacillus sp. FSL H8-0122. NCBI lineage: Bacteria > Bacillati > Bacillota > Bacilli > Caryophanales > Paenibacillaceae > Paenibacillus > Paenibacillus sp. FSL H8-0122. The sequence continues at coordinate 3,743,676 of NZ_JBBOTB010000001.1, forward strand.
TATAAGCGCAGCCGCATGGAGATGGTCCTGATCTATAAAGGCAGTGATCCGCTCCGGATGACCTGTGCCCTGGATGACCTGTGCACGGCTGCGAAGCAGCGGCTGAGGGAAGGCTGCGGGCTGGAGCTGTCCGTCAGCCGGGGCAAGGTCTGCGAACGTCTTCAGGGCATTCACCTCTCCTATCTGGAGGCTGAGAATGACCGGATGTTCAAGCAGATGTCCAGAATGCATTCCGCCGCCATGCTTGAGGCGTATTATGACCCTAGCGCCCATGGGGTTCTGCTCGACAGAAGCCGGCTGGTCCAGTTCCTGAAGTCAGGCGACCACAGGCAGATGCCCGGCTTCCTGCTGGAGCTGTCCAAGAAGCTTGAGCAGATGAACTGGAGCTCAGGATATGCCTGTTACCTGATGAACGATATCACGCTGGAGCTGGTGCAGACGGCGAAGAACGGGTTCCGCGCAGCGGCGGGCCACGCCGGCATCCTCCAGGAATTGCAGACACAGCTGAAGCAAATCTCCAGTAGTGATGACGGCCTTCAGTATCTCAAGCAGCTGTACGAGCGGCTGTGGGAATGGCGGTCCGAAGGAGCAGACAAGCACCGTGAGCTGATCGACCGGGTGAAGCAGTATATCCGGGAGCAATACGACAAGGAGCAGCTCTCCCTGAATGACATCTCCAAAGTGGTCAGGGTCAGTCCCAGCCATCTGAGCAAGACCTTCAGTCAGGCGACCGGACAGACCATCACGGAATTCCTGACGGCTACACGTATGGACCGGGCCAAGGAGCTGCTGAAATCCACGGGGCACAAAACCTTTGAAATCGCCTATCTGGTCGGCTACAACGATCAGCATTATTTCTCCAACCTGTTTAAAAAAGTAACGGGGATGACGCCCATGGAATTCCGCAAGCAGGGAAAACCCGAGGAGCAGCTGCAGACGATCCGCAGAGGGGCGGGAAATGCGTGAACGTAAATAGGCTGCGGGGCTGGTCCGTGGTTCTCCTGCTGCTGACGGCAGGCTTCCTGCTTGGCGGCTGCCTTAAGGCTGCCGGAGCAGCGGATACTCATCAGATGGGCGTTGGAGATTCCCCGGCAAGCACGAGCGAAGAACCTCGGCTGACCTTCGGCATCATCTACCCTATGGTGAATGCCACTTACGAGATGATCACCGGCAAAGCGGAAGCGGTAGCCCGGAAGCATAATGTGGAGCTGCTGGTGCAAGCTCCCGATGAAGCCAATCTGGAGCAGCAGATCCGCATCATGGAGATGATGATTAAACGGGGGGTAGACGGCATTGCGATTGCTCCGGTGGATTCGCAGGCGCTCACCGCCATGATTAACAAAGCGGCCGCCCAAGGGATTCCCGTGGTCTGCTTCGAATCGGATTCGCCTGCCAGCCGGAGAGCAGCCTATATCGGGGCGGATAACCGGGCAACCGGCGCAGTGATGGGACAGACGGTGGAACGTCTGCTAAGCGGCAAAGGAATGATTCTGGTGGAGTCCGGGATGTCCCGGATGCAGAGCACCCAGGAACGTCTGCTGGGATTTGAAGCTTACCTGACTCAGCATACAGACATCGATGTACTGGAGATCCGTCATAACGACGGCAGTGAGGAGCGGGCTGCCGGGCAGCTGGAGCAGATGATCTCGGATCATCCCCATTTCAGCGCGCTGGTTAATCTGGATTTCGTCTCCAGCACCAGCTCTGTCCTGGTCTGGAAGGCCAAGGGGCTGAAGCGTTATAACCTCGCCCTCGGCCTGACCCCTGCCCTGCAGCAGGCGCTGGATAACGGCCAGATTACCCGGGTGATCTCACAGAACGAGCAGAACTGGGGTGAGGATATCATCAACACGCTGCTTCTACTGGCCAAGAGCGTAGACACAGCCAAATGGATCAACACGGATATTGCGGTTATTGGGGAGTAGCTTCCACGCACACCTTCAAGCCGCAAACACTTGGAAAAACGTATCTTAATTCGCTGATATCCTAGGGATTTTTTTTCAACTGCTGCTCCAGTAGTGTCCATTCGCTCATCAGCAAGTGTACTTTATCCAACAATTCCGGTCCTGGTAGCTTCTTGTTTCCGGGATCACCCGGATTATTAGTATGCTGGTTTGTTCGGTGGTAGGTACGGCGAGGGATTGCGCTTGGTACGCGGGAGTTTATATTACTCAAAAATCCCCTCCGGCCAGCGAAATCCGGCCCATCTTCCGATGGGTGGACGCTCGCGGCCGTGAGGGTTATTTGATGTGATTCTATGGTTTTACCTGCGGGGTGTTACTTCATTACTTCTTCAGCATACGGAAAATCATGACGGCGGCTTCCGCCCGTGTGGTGGCTGCGGCGGGATGAATGGATATGCCGTCTCCCCGCACGATGCCGTCTCTGACCAGAGCGGCTACACTATCTACGGCATACTTCGCTATCTTACTGCTGTCCGTATAGCCGTTTAAGTCTCCCGCACTGCCGCTAACCGTCAATTTATTCACCGCCATAAGTGCTCTGGCAGCGATGACCATCATATCCTGTCTGGTGATTTCTCCCTTCGGATTGAACCTGCTTCCGTCTACTCCCTGGATGATTCCCAGCTTCTTGGCGATGCCCAATGCTTCATAATAGTAGGCACCCTGACTGACATCTGTGAAGCTGGAATCTGCCTCTGCTTCAAGTCCCAGTGCCCGCACCAGCATCAGCACAAAATCCGCTCTCGTGATGTTTTCTCCTGGATTAAAGGTCGTATCAGAGGTTCCTGTGATTATACCCAGCCCGTATAGCGTGTCAATCGCCTCAGAAGCCCAGCTATACTTGGCCTGCACATCCTGGAATAGGCTGGCAGGCACCGGTGAAGGTGCCGAAGTTACAGCTGGTGACGGCGATGGCGACACTACTGCTCCAGGCACAGGGGTAGGCGTTGGTGCAGATGACGGGATAGAACCTGGCGCAGATGTCGGCGCTGGTGTCGATATTGGCGTCGGTGTCGGTGTTGGTGTTGGTGTTGGTGTTGGTGTTGGTGTCGGTGTTGGTGTTGGTGTTGGTGTTGGTGTTGGTCGTGTTGTTGGTGTTGGCGTCGGCTCAGACGGACCGCTGCTGTCTTTTAGCGTAGTTACAGAGAGGGCGGGACCATTCGTGCTCCAGTTCCCTGCCTCATCCCCGGCCTGCACCGAGAAATGATACTCTTTTTCCGCAGCAAGTCCGGCTACCTCATACTGCAGCACCGTACCAGGTAACGCCGCTATCTCCTCCGATCCCTTATAGATTCTGTAGCTTGTCACTCCCGTATCATCCTCAGCCCGCGTCCAGGTTAATGTCAGGCCGGATGCCGTGATCCGTGAAGCTTCAAGCTTGCTGCCCTCCGTCCAGACCGGAGGTGTGGTGTCGGTAGCAGGCAGCGTGGTTGCTGACACCGAAGGCCCACCCTCGCTCCAATTGCCGCCCATATCGCCTGCCTCCACTTTGAACGTATACTGCTTACCCGGCTGTAATCCCGTTACCTGATAACTATATACAGCACCGGTTACGGTCTCCGTGTACACAGCATCTGTAACCGTAATCGGCTGGTCTCCGGTTCCGTTCATAATCCGGTAACCGTAGATGCCGCTGTCATCTGTGGCCGAAGCCGACCAGGTCAGCGTCAGCCCGCTACTTGTGATACTGGAAGCGGCAAGTGTACTGCCTTCCGCCCAGACCGGCGGTGTGATGTCTTCACCCGGCAGAGTGGTCACCATGGCGCTCGGTCCGTCCTTACTCCAATTCCCCGCAGCATCTCTTGCCTCCACCTTGAAGGTATACTGCGTGTTCGGCAGCAGCCCGGATACCTCATAACGGTATACGGCTCCGGCTCCGGTCTCCACCGGCTCAATGCCGGTTACAAGCAGCGGCTCGGCATCGATCCCGTTGTAGATGCGATAGCCGGTAACACCCAGATTATCCATTGCCGCCGGCCACGATAAGGTAACCCCGTTGCGCGTAACACCGGTAGCTTCAAGCTTGCTTCCCTCAGGCCAGATTTGTCCCGTCTCGCCCAGGGTCTTCACCAGTGTGACCCCAGAGAAAGTGACTTTGAAGTCCGTTACAACGCTCGTATTGGTTCCGTACAACTGCACCTTGGCATCCTTGAAGAAGTCCGGGGTATACGTTGACGGATTGCCCATCGCCGTCCAGGAAGAACCGCTGTTCGTGGAGAAATACCCTTGAACCACATTGCCCTCTTTTACAATCCGCAAATAATAGTTCGTGCCGCTCAGATTCGTCTGATTCGTATTGTTCGTGAAGGGCTGATTGCCTATTAACCCCGAATTATTCACTTTGATATTGGCGCTTACCTTTCTGGCATTGATCCGGTAAAATTCACCGTTTGTAGTCCGGCTGATGCCAAGTCCTGCTTGGGAATTCTCACCCACCGACGAATCATTAAGCGGTTTGTCTACCGTAAGCTTCGCTGTAAGTGTCCAGTTACCTTCAGCCGAACCCGGCATCTGCAGCATATTATGGCTGCCCGGATATTCCGTGTCGCCCTTCAAGGTCTGAATGGCCGCGCCCTCCGCGCTATAGCCAAGGGCAGTCTGCGGATCAGCCGGATTGATGACTTCCCAGCCCGCTGGAAGGCCATTTGAGAAATCAACCACCTCGTTGGTACTGAAGAAAATTTTATAAGTCTTGATCTGTTCTCCTTTGACGAACCGGACTACTGCCGTGCCTTGCGCACTGTCCGCCTGAGAGATGCTTACGATTTCAGACGGGTCATTGGTTGATGCCGTTACCTTCGGCACGGTGTTCCCGGTAACCGTGTACTTGTATTCATACTTCGCGGCATCGAAGTTAGACGGCTGAACGCCATCCACGAAAATATTGCGCGAAGTCACAGCCTCCGGCGTCAGTGATAGCTGATCGGCGTAGAGGATGTTGGCATCCTTTGCATACACCGCCAGCACCACCTTGGCCGTACCTGCCGGCTCATCATAGGTAAACGGAGCATTAGGCGTCTCATGCCAGTCCGCCACCTTCACATCCACAGGCTGGAAGGAGCTTAAGCTGAGCGGCCCGCCCTCAAGAATGCGTCCGATGAATTTGCCGCCCGCCCAGTATGCAGGATCACCGGCTTCACGGGCTGCGTACGGTTCAGGCATATCGCGGCCATTGATCGGAGTCATGCCGAGCTGATTCCCGTTCCCGTCGTAATACACCAGCGCCGCTTCGACATCACCCGGATGCTCCGCAGCCACATCATAGCTCTCCGGACGGCTCATCATCGAGAGGAAGTAGCCCTTGAAGTTATAGCTCTCTCCCTTGTTCAGCTTACCGGTAACATCCTGCCACATTCCGTCATACTGCTGCGCAGCTTCGATGCGGCCAGCAAGCTTGCCGGAACCGGCAACCTTCGAGGTGGTGCTGTTCTTCAGGTAACGTGACAGACCCGAATAGCTCTGTATGGTATCCGCCGTTAACACAGGTCCTGCGGCAGCAGGCTCAAAGGTTCCCTTGTTGTAACGTCCGGCAGACCAGTTGTCTGTATTGGAAGCGGTCGCCGTATCAAAATCCCCGTTGAGCAGCAGATTGCCTGGTATGGATACTGTAGAGTTATTAGCCGCAGTACTCCAGTCGGCATCGCCTGCTCCGAACAGGAAGCGGTCAACGGTGAGGGTACCCGCAGTCCCGTTCGGTTCGGCCACAATATACAGATCCTTATGGCCGTAAGCACTAAGATCGCCTGTATCGACCATGTCCTGGAATTTACCGTATACCTCATTGGCTGGTACCGGAATTTCTGCTACGCGCGTGCCTTGGGACAGGATATCGGCGCTATTGCCGACAGCGGTTCCCACCGGAAGCACATAGGCGGCCAGCTTACCTCCTTGAGCCGACTTACTCTGGGCGGTCAGGTACAGCAAGTGTCTGCGTACAACGCCGCCGTTCGCGGAGCCATCTGCAAAGTTCAGATTTCTATAGGCGAGATAACCGCCTGCACCCAGTGTCACTGCCTCATTCGCACGGCCCGCATTACCTGCACTATCGCCGGGCACGCTGTTGTCATTCCCCTCTGCTTCCAGCGTTGAGAAAATATCGCGCTCGCCGTCTAGTCCCTGGTACGAGGCAAATTTGCCTTGGGACGGAACAATAGTGACGATGCTGGCAGACGGGATGTCAACAACGAACTTGCCGCCCGTTACCGGAATCGTGGCCAGCTTCTTCTGATTCTCGCTGCCTGAAGTCCGGAACACGGTTACGCTTGTCGTGCCCGCCGGGAAGTCCTTCAGATTGAATTCAAGCGGCTGAACGCTGTCATCATTCTTGGCATTCGATACTGTCATCGAGAAATCATTGGTATCCGGGTTCTTGAAGGCGACCACGTTGATATCGGCCGCAGGTACCCGTGTCACATCAAACCGTACATCTCCGGGATTCATGAACCGGGAGAAATGCCCATAGCCGTAGAAGCGCTTGAACAGCCGGTATTCCCCCGTCAGCGTGCTGATCCGTCCCGGCTCCTGCTGGGAGTTGGTCGTCACGAAGCGGATCAGGTCGGAGCCGTCCGCACCGTTGCTGTCCCACATGCTCCACCAGACGAAGCCGTTAAATCCGGGGTTGCTGCTGAACATATTGGTCAGCAGATTGGACCAGCGTACAGCGTCATTGATATTCTGGTTGCCGTAACGCTGGGTGTAGGCACCGGCCGATCCGTCACCGGTATCCTGATTCATGAACTCGGCCTGCCAGAGCTTGTATTTGGTCAGGTACTCGGGATACTTACTTCCATCCTTGGAGTAATCCAGCGGACTCTGGGAGAAGTCACCGGTATGGTAGAGCTTGTTCTCATCCGTGCCGATCCCGACCGTTCCATACAGATGGGTGGTAAATACGTCGAGGTAAGGATTTTTGTCCAGTGCATTGTCAGGGTCGGTCTGACTGAACACTTCGCCGCCTCTGCTTAAGGAAGCGTTCAGATTGGTGCCGTCCACGGCAGCAAGCTGGGGAATGAAGTCAATGAGCTTGCCGTCCGGATTCTTGATATCGTAGAGGTCGCCGCCCGGCTGCATGGACTTCTTCAAGGCAGGACCGATATAACCGTTAATCAGCTCGGTAACGTACGCGGCTGACCCGCCCGCGAGATCAACCTCATTAAAGGGATTGATGTGGGTAATCGGAATTCCGTATTGCTCCCACATTCCGCGGATATAATTCACGAGATAATCGGCATAGGCCTGATAATAGATTTTCACCGCTTTTCCATTAATCGTGGCTGTATCGCTGCGGACAATCTTATTCGGGGAGCCTGTCGAAGACTGGCTCATCCAGTAAGGCACAGTCCATGTACAGGCGTAGAACTGCTTGACGCCGTATTGCATCGCCTGGCGCATTGTCCAGACCTGATCCACATCGAACAGCTCTTTGCGGGTACGCGGGGAGTTCTTGATTACCACAGGATGATCCCCCGGTGCGCTCAGGAGATTGGTCGGGCCTCCATCGTCATTCGCGGCCGGCTGATCCCAGGAAGGATAATCCCATACGAAATCCTGCACAGGCACCAGCGTACCTGGAGCGTGTTCCGGTTCAACAGGCCAGATACTGTCGGTATTGCCATCGTAATAGCGGTTCTCCGCTTCTATTTTGTATCCATATTGCCCGCCCGTTCCACGCAGGGGAATAGCATTGCCTTCAATATCGAAGCCGGGATTATTCACATCGGCCAGGAGACTGGTGAGCGGGTTGAAGCCCGGGCTGGCCGCCGTAGCCCCGGAAGTCGTCAGGCCGCCGTTGTCGCCGATGATCACCCGGACAATATCGTGGCCTGTTCCTGCCTGTTCACTGAAGGTCAGATCCAGCAGATGCCTGACAGTGTCTTGATGTCCGGCCGACGCCAGCTGCAGCATATGGATGGAATCCGTGTAAGCATAAGCGGCGCCAACACCATCCATCGTCTGGTAAGTCTTGTACCAGTCCGCGGTTACCTGTGCCGGGGCAACTGCGGCCTGAACGGCAGCAGCCGGAGCAGCTTGAAGCGGGTTAGAGAATGGCATAGGGGTAATGACGGACAGCAGCAGCACGCCAGCCATTGAAACCGAGAGTGCCTTTCTCCTGATCTTTTTACTCATCCTAGAGATTCCTCCTCTTGTATGCGCTTACATGTTTTTACCTGGTAATATCTTAACAATTGAACTTGGACATTTGTAGCAGAAGGATGCACGATTCATTTTAAAATAACACTATTCTCTTTCAAATTTAAACGATGTCGCGGAATGCCAAAAATCCCGGCCCGTAAACGCACTATACAAGCTGCATTTACATGCCGGGATTAAATTTCAGCCTATTGAACCGATGAGGCTCCAGAGCCTACTGGGCGGTCACAGTAATGCTGTCCACATTCGGGCCTTCCGTACCGGTAGTCACCACTTTTACCGTATTATTGCCGACATTCATAGGGACCTGAACCGTCTTCTCCCCCCAGGAGGACCAGGCACCCGTTGCGGTAAATGCGGCATTGCTGATAACCTTGCTGCCGTTCACATACACATCCAGATTTCTTGTGCCGCTCTCCAGGGCATAGCGGAATTTCAGATTCTTGGTTCCGGCCACCGCACAGTACACACTGTTCCACTGGATCGCAGCATCCGTTGCCGCATTAAAATTGACGTAGCCGCTGCCCGTATAACCGGCATTGACTGTCTCTGCGGCCGCATTCGTCAGTGTGGTGCCAGTCTCAGCCTCATAAGTCGTTCCCGAGCCGGTACCGCCCCCGCTTCCAAGTTCCGCTACAAAGGTCGTTACACTTAGCGCCGGAAGCTGGGCTGTAAAGGAACCGTTCGATACATTGATGGATGCTCCCCCAGCAACCTTCCGGCTCGCGTCCGTGATCCATGTCGAAGCACTGGAGGCCGTCCCGTTCTGCAGGACAAACTTCTGGCTTACGGTCGATGTGCTTTTGTTAATAGCGACAATAACCGCCTTGTTATCTCCCTTGTAGGCCGAGACATAGACATTGGTATTAGGATTCTTCGTGGCATCCACTCTCACATAACCCGGACGGACGAACTTGGAGAATTGGGCCATGCTGTCCCCGCGCTTGCTGATCGTGCCGTCCTCATTCATCGGGCTGTATTGACGGCGGATATACCACCATACATAGGCCTGGAAATCCCCTTCAACCAGCGCATTATGCATATGGTATGCCACTTCCAGCGCTTCCGGCCACAGGTTGGCCGAGTTGTTATTGCTGTTAGGATAGTAGACCTCGGTCATCCACAGATCTTTGCCTGCACCCTTCTGCTTGAAGAGCGGATAGGCAAAGTTGTTCACCTGAGTTCCATACAAGTGCGCCCCCAGAATGTCCATATTGGCCAGCGCCTGGGAATCATTCAGAATCGGGTCAGACATATTCTTCAGATATTGAAAGGACTCCGGCGCAATGACACGGCAGTTGATCGCACCGGCATAATTCTTCATGAAGTTCAGCATTTCGGCCGGCGTCCACCAGGTCCAGGTCTCGGCATAGTCCGGCTCATTCTGCACCGAAATCGCATACAGGTCAACCCCGTTATTCTTCATGTACGTCACGAAATCATTCAGATGCTGGGCATATGCGCCGTACTTGTCGTATCTCAGACGCTTGGCTGAAGGATTCCCGTTGCGGTTGAAGGTCTCTGTCATACTGCTCGGCGGATTCCACGGCGAAGCAAAGACGATTGCTCCCTTGGCAATGGCCGCCTTGGCCGTATCCAGCTCCCTATACCAGTTGTTCGGGTTTTCGTCTACTGAGATTCTCAGAATCGAGAATCCAAGCTGGTTCGCCCCGTTGCCGAAGGCGGTCTCCCGCTGCGCGGCTGTCAGATCCCCGATCCAGACCGGATGGTTAATACCCCCGAACCCGCGAATTACCTGCTTCTGGTCGGACAGATTGACGGTCACATCGCTGGCCGCATTTACTTTGGGCGGCGGGGGAATCACCATTGCAGACAGCATGGTCACACTAGCCAATAGGGTCAACAGTGATTTTTTGAACTTTGATTTCATTGCTTCAGCTCCTCTTCATATGAAATATTCTTAACCTATCAGTTCTGCCGGATCTTCTCCCGCCACACCTCCTGTCTGCTAGAAGCGGCAGATGAACGCCATACAGGCTTGTCCATGATTCTTGCAGCACTTGCAAGCGCTTCCTTTTCCTGTATTATAGTAAATATCTGCTAGTCTAGTCGTTGCACATCAGAGAGAATATATTGCGCGGATACCGATAATCCCTATATTTCCATTTGAAGGAATGTATGCCATGGAACAGGATGTCCAGTATGTGTTCACCCCGATCCCGGAAGAAATGATCTGCTTCCACAAGTCAACCACCACGGAGCAGCTCAACCCGGCTCAGCCCTACCACCGGCATGATGCTTACGAAATCTACCTGTTTCTGAGAGGCAATGCCTATATGTATGTGGAGCAGGCCTGTTACCAGCTGGCCCCCGGCGATCTGCTCCTGATCCGGCCCGGTGAGATGCACCGGTGCGTCTGTGCCGACAACCAGCCGTATGAACGGATCGGGCTGAATCTGAGAAGGTCCGCCCTTCAGCGGCTGTCCAGCAGCCGGACGAATCTGCTGGCCTGCTTCCAATCCTCACCCTCCGGGCTGAACACACTGATCCGGCTCTCCCGTGAACAGTGCGCCTTCTACTCCCGGCTGGCGGACCAATTGATTCATAGCCTCCACTCGCAGGATTACGGACAGGACCTGCTGGCCGATTGCTATTCCACCCGGCTGCTTGTATTCATTAATACCCTGCAGCAATCCTCCTCCGCCCTGCCGCACAATCTCATGCCGGAGCTGGTCCGGATGACGATGGCCTACATCGAGGAGCACCTGCTCGAACCGATCTACTCCGCTCAGCTGGAGCAGGAATTTCATTACAGCGGCAAATATATAAGCCAGCAATTCAAAGAGCATACGGGACTTACCATCCGCTCTTATATTGTCAATAAGCGCATCTCCTTGGCCATGAGCCACCTTGCCGCCGGCAAGAGCGTCGCGGCCGCCTGCGAGCTGTCCGGCTTCAGCGATTACGCCAACTTCATCCGCAGCTTCACCAAGGTAGCCGGAGTATCTCCGGGCAGATACCGGGCAGGGATGCTGCCGTAAGTGCCCGGGCATTCTTTTGAAAAAGGTAAGGTTCATTATAGCGGTCTTTTCCCTTACGTTCGGCGTAATGTGCTGATACAGTAGGTTAAGAGAATAATATTATGGGGGTTAAGATGAAGGCGACAATTCAACCAATAACAGATACAAACAAGGAACAATTTGAGAACTTATTTAATTATTATCTCTACGAGCTTTCTGCTTACTCACAGGAGGATGTTGGAACAAAAGGCATCTACGAAATGGAAGACATCTCGCCATATTATAGGGATGAACGGTTGCATCCTTACTTCATCACGTTTAATGGCAAAATCGTTGGGTTTATTCTGGTTACCTCTCCTCCTTATGTTGCACAGGAAGTGGACTATTCAGTGCAGGAGCTGTTTGTATTGCCCAAATACAGAGGCACGAATATAGCCAAAGATGCTGTCATGCAAATCTTAAAACTGCACTCGGGCCGCTACGAGGTGGGGATGTTCAAATCGAATGTAAAAGCGGTTAAGTTCTGGACAAAGCTTATAGCAGCACTGGAAATTCCGGTCTCCGCAGAAGACGGGGTCACTGAAGTTCAAGGAAAAGTATTGCAGACAGTCGGTATGAAATTTACGGTAGCTTAATCGGAGCTGTCCCAGAAGCCATGAAACGGCTGCTTGGGATAGCTCTTTCTGCTGGAGTAGATTCAGCATGAGCACCTGGGGGAGGGGACACTCCGACATTACCTGCGTATCAGCAAAATATATGCTGTTTTTCGCATACATTCAGGCCTCATGCCTGCGTATCAGCAAATGTATGCTGTTTTTCGCATACATTCAGGCCTCATGCCTGCGCATCAGCAAAATATATGCTGTTTTTCGCATACATTCAGGCCTCACGCCTGCGCATCAGCAAATGTATGCTGTTTTTCGCATACATTCAGGCCTCATGCCTGCGCATCAGCAAAATATATGCTGTTTTTCGTTCCCACAATAAAAGGGGCTGTCACTTTTGGGACAGCCCCATATTTTTGACAGAATATCAACATTGAGAATGAACAGCTTTACTCGCTGTCCGCCTCCCAGTAATCGCCAACTAGACCTTCAATAATACTGCCGCTGGCCCAGGGCATCAGACAGAACCAGGTGCTGGCCGGTGAGCCGTCACTGTAGGTCTCTGTTACCAGCCCTTCGGAATGACAGAAGCGCTCGGACATCCAGCCCGTCAAGCCGTGATCGAATTCCCGGTCATACCGGTTGTAGGTCTGACAGCCCCAGCCGACGGTATCCAGCATCCGCTGCTTCACATACGGATCTTCACGCCGCTTCACATAATAGTACAGCTCATCTACCACGCTGCTCGACATGGGATGGATATGCGGATTGGCGACTGAGGTCACGCTCCCCCCCGAGCTGGACCAGCCCACCGTGCTGAGCGGCGGCACTTTAACCGGTGAATTATAGACGAATTTGAAGGTGAACTCGTAAGCAAGCGCATCCCGCATATGATCCAGATACAGCTCATCTCCTGTAAGGGCATGCAGATATCTGACCGCCCGGATGTACGCCAGAATCCCTTCAGAATCCACCGCCTTATCCGCATCAAGCGGCGCCCCATAACATTCCATCCGTCTCACATAGGTCTCATAATAATGCCGCTCGCTGCGCTTCAGGCTGTCCAGATGCGACCGGTTTCCTGTTAGCCAGCTGTAGTAGGCGATTGCAGCCATGATCCAGGTTCCGCTGAAGGAATCGTATTCAAGCCCGGCACCGGTTCGCTCGGAGAGAATCGTCGGGTATTCATCGTCCGAATTCCGGCTTCGTTCCAGTACAGGGAGAATCTTCCGCACGAAGTCCACCCACTCCTCGTGAACGACATGCTTGAGCCGTTTCTCGTATTCATAGGCCTTCATAATATAGAATAAGGCCTGTCCGCACAGATAGGCGGAATGTCCCGGAGTACGCATTCCGTCGAACCACCAGCCGTTAATACTCCATTTCCCATCCTGATAGGCCTCGTAGGGAAGACCGGAAGCCGGGTTCATGGAGTTCCCGATGATATTCTCAATGCAGGAGAGTGCCTGCCCGCGCATCGGCTCATCCTCCAGCCGCAGCGCAGCCATCAGCATAGGAGTGGCTACAGTCAGACCGTCTGTCCAGCTGGTCGAGATGATTTTATTATACCGGTACCCGCCCGTCTCCTTGTCCTCATAGACGAAGGTGGTGTAGCTCCGGTCCTCAGGCAGCCACGCGTATTGATAGATCGCCTTCGACAGATCGGCCGCAGCGGTCCGCATATCACTTCCAGATCTCGGTGGCTGATGATAGCGGAAATAGATGTCTTCCAGCGCAGTATTAATGCCCAGCTCAGACTCAGCCTTGTAGTCATACAGATCCAGCATGAACGCTACTGACTCTGAGGCCGCCAGTTCAAAGCAGTTCTCCTCCAGAGGTGCCCGTTCCTTGACAAGACGGGATTTGATGAACAGAAGCGGAGCATTCTCATACCCCAGCGTATAGCCGACCGTTCCCTTGGCAAGTGAGCAGGTGAAGCCGCCATACTGGTAGAACTCCCCTTCATGCCCGGGCTTCCACTGGATCTTCTCTCCCTCTCTGTATATAAAATAAGGGCTGGCGCATAAACCGTACACTTTGCCAGTGTCATATACAAGCGCCGCCGGATGCGACAGCCGGTCGCTTCGGACCATCCACCAGGGAGAAGAAGGACGCGAGGGCTGGCCGTCTCTAAGCCGCGGGAACTCATTCGGAACATTCTGCGGTGCCTCTCCGCGGTTGCGTCCATACATAAAGGCAGGAAGAAAAAAGCGCGGGGCTGTCTTCGTAAACGGCAGCTCTACATGAATGACACCCGACCACGGCGTGCTGTTCAGATTCGTGATCGTTACAGATGCCTGATAAGGCTGCACGGCACTGCCTGCTCCGCCTGTTATCTCGACGGATGCTTGTAATCCATGTCCGTTCAATCCGGTATATTCAGGATCTTCCTGAAGCTTGCTTCTTGCCGTTATGATCAGTTCCATCATCCTGTCCTCCAGTCTGTTGTAATACGATAAAATGGTTGCAAATCATATTCCTGCATGCTAGGATAATGACATTTTAAAGTAGTTCCAGATAAGAATCCTTGCGAATTCCGCGCGATGTATTGCGCCAACTGACCTGGAGGTTACCGATGAACGACCCTTTTGAGCTGCGGTATGATCCTATCCATAAAGATTTCCTCTACCTGCACAGGACGACTACCTATAATATGGGGACCTTCTATCACCGCCATGAAGCGTATGAGTTATACTTGTTCCTGCGCGGCAATGTCAACTTCTATATTGAGAACAGCTGTTACCATATGGAACGGGGTGATCTGCTTGTGATGAATCCGGAAGAGATGCACCGTTCCTTCAGCCAGGATGAATCAGAATACGAACGGATCACGATCAATCTCCAAAAATCCTATCTGCACCGCCTGTCTACTCCGGCTACCCCGCTATCCTGGTGCTTCGACTACCGTCCGAAGGGTAAGGGCAACATTGTGCATCTGGAGGAAGCCGAGCTTCAACAGGTGCTACGGTTGACCGGTGATTTGGAGAAGGCCCTCTCATCGGATGCGTATGGAGCAGATATCCTCGCCAACAGCATGCTTGCTCAATTATTGGTGCTGACCAACACCGTGTTTCATAGAACAAGCATCGTTCCTGCAGATATCATGCCGGAGCTGGTCCGCAGGACCATGGAGTATATTGATGCCCATCTGGGCCAGACCCTCACGCTTGAGCAGCTTAGTAGCACCTTTCATTTGAACAGCACCTATATTAGCCGTCAGTTCAAACAGCATACAGGCCTGACGTTACGTTCCTACATACTGGACCGCAGGATTTCGTTGGCCAAGGCTTACCTCCGCGACGGGCTTAGCCTTACCGAGGCCTGTTATCAATCCGGCTTCAGCGATTACGCCAATTTCATCCGCAGCTTCACCAAGGTGGCCGGAGTATCCCCTGGAAGGTACGCCAAGCAGGAATAAACAGTTCGGAGTGCGGCAAAAAAACAAGCCTCCCGTAACGGGAGGCTTGCAGGTTCGCAGGCTTGCAAACTTACGCTGCAACTTAAACTCAATCTACTTCTTATACCCAAAATCCGGTATAGCCGTCCATCTCCGGCGCAGCTCGTGGGCTGCCGCCTTGGGCTTGCGGTCACGGGTGAAGATGCCCTTCTTGTTCCCCTGCACGCGGATGATGCCCTGGCTGGTAGCAAAGTCGGCGAAATTCCATACCTGCTCGCCCACAAACTCCTGGAACTCGTCGAAGACTTCATGGTTCGCCCGGTAGAACGCCACCTGGTACTCTTCCGTGAACATAATTGGCTCCACATCATGCAGTCCGGCTACGGTATCGGTTCCATATTCGGTCATCATCATCGGCTTGCCCGGGCACCGCTGGCTCCAAGCTTCCAGCTCCAGCCGCAGCTTGTTCTTCGCCGACTCCAGATCTCCCCCGTCCACGTACCAGCCGTAATACCGGTTGAAGGCAAGCACATCAATCAGCTCAGAGATTCTGTCGTTCGCCGGGGATGCCTCAATATGCGTCACCAGCGTAACCGGACGATGCTGCGGGTCTTCTTCCCGCAACTGCTCAATCAGCGGCTTGAAATATTCATAAGCCCCATCCTCATAAGAGGCTGGTTCATTAGCCACATTCCACATCACTACACAGGCATGGTTCTTATCCCGGTTAATCAGCTCCCGGATCACCTGCCGGTGATGCCCGAAGGTCTGGACCTCTGCCCAGGTATCCTTCTTCGAACCTCCTGAGAACATCACCAGGAAATTAAGATCCAAGCCTACCGCCGGAGTCTCATTAATCACGACGAAGCCTTCACGGTCGGCCAGACGCATCACTTCCTCGGCATACGGATAATGCGCCGTGCGGAAGGAGTTGGCCCCGGACCATTTCATCAGATTGAAATCCATAATGTTCGCGGCTTCATCCAGTCCCCGTCCATGGAACGGAGTATCCTCATGTCTGCCGTACCCCTTGAAGTAGAACGGCTCGCCATTGATCAGGAACTGCCCGTCCTTCACCTCTACCGTCCGCACACCGAACGGCAGCTCATAGACATCAACCAACTGCTCCGCTTGCAGAAGCTCAATCTTCAGGGTGTACAGATAGGCATTCAACGGCTGCCATAGGATCACGCCGGGAATATCCAGAGTGCCGGACCGCCCTGAACCTGAACAGACCGCCTTCCCCTCTTCATCCAGTAGCGTGACCCGGACCTCAGCTTCTCCGCTAATGTCCACGCTATAGCGGACTATCCCCTGCCTCTCCTTCCCCTGCTCCTCCTTGTAATCGGTCACTACAGTAACGTCCTGAACGAAGGTCTGCGGCGTGGAATAGATCCGCACCGGCCGCTGCAATCCGGCAAAGTTGAAGAAATCGAAATTCGGCTGATTCTTCACCTTGGTCTTCCCGTCCGGGCCTTCAGTCTCTGTGTACAGGCCTACAGGCAGTGTCGTGTAATCCACGACATTATGAACAGCCACCGTCAACCGGTTCGTTCCAGGGCGGATATAGCCGTTAATCACGCCCTCGAAGGGAAGGAAGCCGCCGGCATGCTCCATTACCAAGCTTCCATTGATAAATACCTTCGCCTTATGGGTAGCCGAGCCGAAGCGCAGCACCAGCCGTTCATTCAGGATGTTCGCCGGGAGCGTCAGCTCCCGCTCGTACCAGACCCAACCGACATGATTACGAATCTCCGGGCTTACGCCAAGATCATTGTAAGCCGAGGGCACCGCCATAGGGATCGTATCTGTGAGCTTCGATGCCTGCCAGCTCTCGTCCCAGCCGGAGCCATCGTCCAGCTTGAAATTCCATACCCCGCCCAGATCGTACAGACTGCGGGTTTCCGTCATTATTGGATACAGCACGGGCAGCACTCCTATCTAATCTGTGATATCTGCTTCTTAGGATTTGGAATCAATAATCTTCTGAATCTTGGTTTGTGCATGCAGAATCGTATCATCAATACTTTGACCGGACAGCATCATTTTGTCGAACTCCTCCAGCAGCACCTTCTCCAGCTCAGCGTGATAAGGTACTGCTGTAGCTGCAGTAGTAGATTTAGTATTCTCCAGAACATAGAGCAGGGAAGCTTTGTCGATCATTTCCGGGGTCTTGCTGCCTGCGATAATCCGGTCCACCACATCATTCAGATCAGCTTTTTTCCAGGACGGGATATTCTTGCCTTGCAGTACAATCCCTTCGGTGGAGAACCAGCGGATGAAGGTGTAGGCTTCGTCTTTATGCTTGGACTTGCTGTAGATGCTCAGGACATCCCCGCTCACGTTCGATGACATCGGATCTTCCGCTTTCATCTTAGGCAGCGGAGCGAACACGGTCTTGAAGGTAGCTGGAATGGTATCCGTTCCGCCAGTCTCCGGGATCAGGAAGGTCCCCGTAACAAGCATACTGGTGTCCTGGTTGAAATATTGCGGTCTGTAGTTCAGCTTCTGGCTGACCACCTCGGAATACGGGGTTGCGGAGCCTTCTGATTCTCCCCGAAGCCGCAGCTCAAGCGACTTGCGCATGAACGGATTGTCGATATTGGCGGTCTTGCCGTCATCGGTAGTCAGATTGGCATTCACCGGCTGGCCGAAGTTCTGCGCCACATATCCATATTGAATCCAGCTGTGGAAGTAGGTGCCGTACCGGGTCTTATCGCCATTCTTTTTCGACATCGCCTTGGCGTAATCCATGTACTGATCCCAGGTCCAGTCCTTAGGCAGCTCAAGTCCCGCCTCCTTCAGATGATCCTCGTTAATAATCACCAGACCCTGGGAGGACTTGCCGGGCAGTCCATAGACCTTGCCGTCAATGCTGGTATCGGCTGTATATTCATCCTTGAAATTGATGCCGTCCTTCGCCAGATAATCATCCAGCGGCTGGATCATACCGAGCCCTGCACGCTGGGACAGGAAGGTCATGTTACTGAACATGAGGATATCCAGATCATCGCCGCCGGCCACCGCAAGGTCCAGCTTCTTATAATACTCGTTGGAGTTGTTGTCCTCCGCAGAGGCAAATTCCACCTTAATGTTCGGATGCTGCTTCTCGAACTCGGCAATGACGATATCCCAGTTGTCCATTTTTTTGGCGTACCAGTTGCTCAGCTTAATGGTTACCGCTTGTTCTGCATCTGTTCCGGCACCCGTTGCCGCCGGCTCCTTCTCTGCATTGCCGGCCCCTCCGCAACCGGATACCAGCAGGGATAACAGCGGTACAGCGATGAATAGATTGCGTTTTACTTTTGACATGATTTGGCCCCCTGTAATGTAATTAGTCTAGCCTTTGACACTGCCCATCGCAACTCCCTCAATCACCTGCTTCTGGCCGATCATGAAAATAATTAACAATGGCAGAATGGCTGATACGGCACCTGCCATCATTAAGGAGTAGAACTCGCCGCTGAAATCAGCGAATTTCCGGATGCCCAGCTGCAGGGTAAACAATGAATCGGAACGAAGGAAGATCAGCGGATTCTGGTAATCATTCCAGGTCCAGATAAAGCGGAGAATCATATAGGTAGCAAGGGCTGGCTGCACCAGTGGCATGGCAATCCGCATGAAGATCGTCCAATGGCCCGCTGCATCAATCCGCGCCGATTCAATAATTTCATCATGGATTCCCAGGAAGAACTGTCTCAGCAGGAAGGTTCCCAGCACGCCGGAGGCGGCAAGCAGCACCAGCCCGAAATGGCTGTCGAACAATCCAAGCCAGCGGTACATAATGAACTGCGGAACCAGAATGGCCTGCGTCGGAATCATGAAGGTGGCCAGGACAACCAGGAAGAGGATGTCCCGCCCTTTGAAAATGATTTTGGAGAAGCCGTAAGCCGCCATAGCGGAGATAATCAGCGACAGCGCTGTAGACATCAGGGTAACCTTCGTCGTGTTCCAGTAATAGAGTGTGAACGGCACGGCTCCCGCCCATACCTGCTTGTAGTTCTCCACCGCATTCCATTTCGACGGAATCCATTCTATCGGATATTTCATCACATCCAGCTCGGGCTTGAAGGAGGCGGAGAGCATCCATAAGAACGGCATGATGAACAGAATGCCCGCAACCCCCATGAAAACGGTAACAATAACACGGTTAAGCTTGATCGATCGCATGTGTATACCTCCTAGTAGTTGACCCATTTCTTTTGTCCGACCCATTGAAACAAGGTCACCAGCAGGATGAGGATCAGCAGAATAATGCCCATCGCCGAAGCATAGCCCGACTCCAGATTGACGAACGCCACCTCATACAGATAGTAGACAATGACTGAGGTTGAGCCTGCCGGGCCGCCGCCGGTTAACACCATAATGAGATCGAAGACCTTGAAGGACCCGACAACTCCTGTGATCAGCAGGAAGAAGGACGTAGGCGACAGCATCGGCAGTGTAATTCTGAAGAATTGTCTGAGCGGTGAGGCCCCGTCCACATCGGCGGCTTCATACAAATCCCGTGAGATATTCTGCAGGCCCGCCAGATAGATGACCATGTTGAAGCCCAGTGAAGTCCACACCATAATAATCATGACCGAGATCAGGGCGAACTTGGGATCAGCCAGCCACATGGGCGGATGCTCGATCCCTATAGATCTGAGGAAGCCGTTGATCGGACCGTTGTTCGGGTGATAGAGCACTCTCCAGAGCAGGGCGATGGCCACGAAGCTCGAGATGAAGGGCATGAAGTAGATCACTTTGAAAAAGGTTTTGAAATACGTTGCCTTGTTGATCAGCACCGCCAGCACCAGCGCCAGGAACATCGCTACCGGAACAACGGCAATCATGATCAGGTTGTTGTAGAGCGAGCGGTGAAAGGACTCGTCCTGTACCAGCCGGGTGTAGTTATCCAGACCGATAAATTGAAATCCGTCCAGCCCGGATACAAAGTTCCAGTTCGAGAAGCTGATCACACCGGATAGGAGAATCGGAATAATTACCAGCGTTACGGTCAGAATGAGCATGGGGGCAATGAATAAATACCCTGCAATATTGTCGTATAAGGATTGCTTGCGCATCTTGCTTATCCCGGGGCTGCCGGACCGTTGTGCCGTCCCCTCTTCAGTAATAACGTCCACTGTATCCACCTCTTTTTATGTTTGTAGCTTCATTATAGAAGGACAACTTTTATTGCACATGCAACGAATTTATCTGTGGTGAAAACTTTGTATAGCATTATTTTTTCTAAATTGAAAAATTTATTGGATGAGCCGAACCGCAGAATCAAGTACCATAAGTCTGTGAAGGTCTACTACTGGAGGGATATTAATGAAAGAAAAGCACAGGCTCAGTCAGCTCTCCTTCCGGCAAAAGCTAATCCTTACCTCCATCGCCTGCCTGGTCATTCCGGCACTGGGGATGCTCTATATTACCAACGTCTATTCCAAGCTGATTATCCGGGAACATTCCCTGGAGAAGGCCACGCAGTCCCTGAGAATTGTCCAGTCCCAGATAGATGTGATCTTCGAGGAGATGGTGTCGGTGTCGAACTTCGTTCACTTCGACCCGGAGATCAAGACCCTGCTGGAGGATGCCAAGACCAATCCCGTAGCTGCGCGGACCCTGACCAGCCGCCTGGAGCAGGTGGCCGGAGACACCATCGATCTGAGGATCACTCTGCTGGATAAGGAAGGACATGCCTATTCCGATTATTCCTTCTATGATTATGATCCCCGGCAATTTCTGAAGCGGGGCTGGTTCTCTACTCTGGAACAGCTCCCGCCGTATGACACCTTATTTATGGGAGCAGAAGACAATTACCTGACCTCCCTGCAGGCTGAGCAGCCGTATATCTTCATGACAGCGCGAGCCTTAAGAGAAGAAACGACTGCCGCTCCCTACGCTTACCTGATTGTCAGCCGCAGCGAGGCTTCGATCCGTGAACGGTTTGCTTCACTGGAAGAGGATGTGTATCTGCTGGATGAAGAGGAGAACATTCTGTCGAACCGGAACCAGGAGCTGATAGGCACAAGCTTTGACCATCTGCTGCCTGTAGATGAGCTGGTCTTCCCTGACATCGTCAAGTTCAAGGGGGAGAATCAGCTCCTCCTCTCGCTGCCGCTGAAGTTTGCCAGATGGAGACTCATCAGTGTCGCTCCCTATGAGCAGCTAACAGAAAGGTTGAACGGGATTAACCGGACCGGCCTGATCATTCAGACGATATTTGCGGTCAGCTTCTTGTTCGCGCTGACGGTTCTGCTGAGGAGATTCACCAAGCCTGTGCTTGTTCTGGGCAAGGCGGCCCGCCGGGTGGAAGACGGGGATCTCATGGTCCGCTCGGGCATCCGGGGAGCCGATGAGATCGGCAGCCTGGGGCACTCCTTCGATAACATGCTGGACCGGGTACAGCTGATGCTCAGGCAGGTGGAGACGGAGCAGGAACTCAAGCGCCAGGCGGAGATTGCGATGCTGCAGGCCCAGATTAACCCTCATTTTCTATTCAATGTACTAAGTTCGATCCGGCTGAAGCTGCTGATGAAGCAGGATGAGGAGAATGCTGCGATTGTCGGCTCCCTCTCCGCTATGCTGCGGGCCAGCTTCTCCAGCCGGGAGGAATTCGTCTCCATTGCCAGCGAGCTTGATTTCACGAAGCAGTATATGGAGTTAATGCGGTTCACGATGAGATATCCTACGGAATATGCAGTGCATGTGGACAAAGAGCTGCTGCTGGAGACGGTGCCGAGGTTCATCCTGCAGCCTATTATTGAGAATGCTTACAAGCACGGGTTCTTGCAGGGCGGAGGGCGGGTGGTCATCACCATCGGACTGGTTCAGTCCAGGCTAACCATTACCATCGAGGATAACGGCACGGGAATGGAGGAGCATACGCTCGCAGCCCTGCTTCAGCACATCAGGCAGAAGGATGCGGAGATCGGCGCCCTGAGTGCTGACGGGACGCCAGTGGCAGAGTCCGCTCACGGCATCGGATTAATCAACGTCTACCAGCGGCTCAAGCTAATCTACGGGGAGCGCTTCGAGATGAACATTGAGAGCATTCACGGGGGGCGCACCACCGTACAGTTAATCATGCCCGTGAAGCGGATAGGAGCAGATAATCATGACCTATAAAGTAGTACTGGCAGACGATCATTATCCGGTGCTGGAGTATTTAAGCACTTCGATTCCCTGGGACACCCTCGGCCTTGAACTATCGGCTTGCTGCTCGGACGGCAGACAGGCCTGGGAAGCCTGCCAGCTGCATCAGCCGGATATTCTGCTTACGGATATCGGCATGCCGGCGATGAATGGACTGGAGCTAATCCAGAAGGCGCGGGAGATGAACCCTCAGCTTCAGACGATTATCCTGTCCTGCCACGGGGAATTCGAATATGCCCAGAAGGCTGTAAAACTTAATGTGGCCGAATATATATTGAAGGAGAGTCTGCAGATCGATCAGGTGATTGCCGTATTGACGGAAGCGGTGGCCCGGCTGGAGGTGAAATTGAAATCCCGTAACCACTATCTCCAGATGGAGAAGCTGGTCAGCCAGAACCATGCCGCCATCCGGACCAGATTCATCCGCATGTTCGTGGAGCAGCCGGTCTGGGATGAAGCCGAGTGGTTCGGACAAGCCGAAGCGATGGGCATCAGCCTGCACAAAGGCACCCCGTATCTGCCTGTACTGGCGGTCCCGGAGCGCTCCTATGAGCTGGAGAGGCGGTTCGGCGGAGTCGTGAACCTGCAGTTCGTGATGGATAATGTGCTGCAGGAATTTCTGGAGATTGACGGCATTATCCAGTTCGCGCTGACGGAACGGCAGTTCATCCTGTTCATTCCTTTGCCGCATATCCTCGTCCGCAATCTTTATGAGGAGTTCCGTGATAACTTCCGGCATGTCCAGAGAATGGCGAAGCTGCATCTGCGGATGGGAATTTCCTTTTTTTACGGGGAGGCTACTCCAAGTCTGATCGATATCAAGAAGCAGATTCAGGCGCTGCTGGATTCCCAGGCCCTGCGCTTCTATACTGCCGAGGGAGCGGTTATGAAGTATGCACCTGTCCAGACCAGCGGCGAGGACCTGTTCGTGCATTATTCGGAGATCCTTCAGCAGCTAAGGGACTGCATTCAGCAGGAGGACAGCCCGCAGCTTGCGGCCAAGGTCAGGGAGATCAAGCAGTATATCGGGGACCAGAAGTATCCGGTGGAGAGTGTGAAGAGCTGGCTGCTCAAGATGGTGATGGAGCTGGAATTGAAATATGTCGTCATGCAGAACTTCGTCAGCAACTTCAACAGTGAGCGGCTCCAGCGCTCAATCCAGGAATTCGAAACGCTGGAGCAGCTTATGGAATGGCTGGAGGAATTCCTGAAGGATAAAATACTCATGCTAAGCTCCATGTGGAAGCAGAATGTCCGCAAAGAAATAGCCGAAGCCAAACGGTATGTGATGAATCATATAGGCGAGAAGGTCGGAATGGAGGAGATGGCGAAGCGTCTGGGTCTGAACCCCACCCATTTCAGCCGGTTATTCCGCCTGGAGACCGGGCTGACCTTCATCGAGTACGTGACCAGAGTGAAAATGGAACAGGCCCGCGATCTCCTGAATCAGACGAATCTGACCATCGTGGAAATCGCGGAGCAGCTGGGTTATGACAACGTCAGCTACTTCATCAAGCTGTTCCGTAACTTCTCCGGCATGACTCCGGCGGAATTCCGCAAGTCGCTGTAGGCGGGAACAGCCGGGATTATCGCGCGACGGATGACTCAGTACTTATCGATTTTGTACCAGAACAGAGGCAGCGGGAACCAGCCTGCAGGCGCATCCACGGCCATATAACGGCTGTGCTGTGTAAGCAGCAGGGCCTGGGCCTGCTGCCTGCTAAGTACAACTGCATCCGTCTTGGCTGACCGCTCGACGCTCACGCCCTCTTCGTCCACCCGCGCCGTCACCGGCTGTCCGTCCATGACTGCGGAGAATTCTCCCGGGATAATGCCTGTGGTCTTATACTTCAGCGTGAGGTACGCCTTCAGGACATTGGCGAAATCCAAAATATGATACATATCCGAGTTCTCGGTCACGAAGTCTTCCGCAATGCCGCCAAGAGCCTTATTCAGCGGGATGTCATATTCCGGCGCGTGCAACGTTATCT
This sequence comes from Paenibacillus sp. FSL H8-0122, assembly GCF_038005345.1. Lineage (NCBI taxonomy): Bacteria > Bacillati > Bacillota > Bacilli > Caryophanales > Paenibacillaceae > Paenibacillus > Paenibacillus sp. FSL H8-0122. The sequence goes on from NZ_JBBOTB010000001.1 coordinate 3,767,907, forward strand.
GCCCTGCGCTGCTGTAAGCCATGTAGGCCTTGATCGTCCGCAGAATGTCATCCGCCCTCTTCAGCGCGATTTCAGCGATATCATCGCCCGCTTCGTTGACAACCAGATACCCGATCAGCTTGCCCTGATCCAGAACGCCAAGTGCCTTTTGACAGAGTGTACCGAAGATCAGCGGCAATTGCTCTAAGTTACGTTCAACATAAGCAAGCCGCGAGGTGTTCAGAGTATATGCAAATTCTGCTCCACCTTCCATATCAAACAGCGGACTGAAGGATATTCCGGTGTCATTCACCCCTCTTAAGCCATGGCGGACATTGGCCTCTGCCACGGTATATTTGAACTTGACACCGCCAAGCGTGAAGCCGAAATACTCATATCTCTGCCGCTGTCCATATAATACAACCATATCACAGGTACCCCGCAGCTCTTCAAGCCACAGGTTCATAAGCGCTTTCATATGCCCTTCGCCTCGCGCACGCGGATGAACAGATACCGTACCCAGATAGCCGGTGCGCAGCGTATGATCACATACCGTCAGAGACTCTGGAAAAACAGCCACCAGCGCTCGCAGCCTGCCTTGCTCGTCCACAGCTACCTTATGCATCGCTGATGAATCTACGCTCTTGTCATACGCCTTGGGCATCAGAATTTCAAAATCAAAGCGGAAGGCAAGGTTGGCCAAATCTATGTATTCCTCGCGTTCGTGCGGAGCTGCCGTTCTGTAGTTAACCATTGTCGTCCTACCCTTCCAGTCTGTATATTCAACTGCTTCCCTGACTATATTCTATGGGCATCCCCCATCTCCTGCTCAGGTCACTCTGATTGCTGCCGCTTGGCCGCAGCCTCATCAATCGCCTGCTGGATATTGGCCAGTGCGGTCTCCATGGGCTGTCCGGCAAGATACTGGTTGACGCCCTCCAGAATCTTCACCTGGAGCGACTCCGTCGATACTGTATGCGGCCAATAGAGCGTGGCGTCCTCGCGCGTTACCGCAGCGGCAATGGACGAGACCGAGTCGCTCCGGTCCGTCGGGGCCGAGATGACCGAAGGCACTGCCAGAGCGCCTGCGGCCAGCTTCTCCTGCGTAGCCCTGCCGTTCATGAACGCCACGAACTGCTTGGCCTCCTCGGGATGCTCCGTCCGCGAGCTGATCACCCGGTACGTGCCGACATTGATGTTCGGCACCGTCCGCACACTGCCCGGCACCATCATGAAGCGGATATCCTGAGCCGGATTCCGCTCCTTGATGCTGGGGATGTCCCAGGTTCCCGTAATAATCATGGCCGCCTGGCCTATGCCGACCAGATCCTTGGCCTGCTCATGCTTCAGGCTCTTCCAGTTGGGCGGCACGAACCCCCGGTCGATAATCTCCCGGTGCTTCTGGATGGCATCCACGAACACCGGATCATCGATAGTGATCTCCCCGCTCTCCAGCTTCTTCGTCCAGGCGGCATCCGCCCCGTTATCCGACATGATGGACCCCCAGAAGAACTGGGCCGTGGACCACTCCGCATCCATTGCCACCGGAATAAGCCCTTCCTGCTTCAGCTTCACGCAGAGCGCAAGGAACTCGTCCCAGGTGCGCGGAACCTCCAGCCCGAGAGAGTCGAACAAGGTTTTGTTGTAGAGCAGCCCGTCACTGTGCATGACCTCCGGCGCTCCGTATACCCGGCCGCCCACCGTAACCGGCAGCAGGGAGTTCGGGTAGAATTCCTTGAGGAAATCGGCTCCGGTCAGGTCCAGGTACATATCGCTCCGCAGAGCGCGGAATTCCTCGAACAGGCTGGGCGACCACGTATCGAATACATCCACCTTCTCACCGCCAAGCAGCCGGATCTTGATCCCCGCCGTATAATTATTGTTCTGGATGAAATCTGCATCGATCTGGATATGGGGATACAGCTTCTCGAATTCGGCAATCGCGTCAAAATACACTTTGCCTGCTTGCGCCGTATCCAGCAGATAGCTGGAGTACCGGAGGATGACGGGTTCGCGGGTGTCTGCCGCTCCGCCTCCGCCGGACAGCAGGGAAGCGTCTGTACTGCTCCGGGTATCACAGCCGCCAATCATGAACAGCAGCAGAACAATGCTGCCCCCGATACCGGGTCTCCACTTCTTCATGACGCTTCCCCTTCCTTAATCTATTCTCCGTTCGCTTCTGTAACGTTCTTGCCCTATCGTTATATTCTGACCGATCCAATAGATTGCAGTCAACGGACAATCAGAGCTTGCCCCCCGAAGTTGCAATCCCTTCGATAAATTGCCGCTGGAACAGGATGTAGATTAGCAGCATCGGCCAAATGGCCAGCACGGAAGCCGCCATCAGCTCCGGGTAGTCCACGGCGAAGGCGCTTTGAATCTTAGCCAGGGCCGAGGAGAGGGTCGCAGCGTCCGAGCTTGTGTTGACGATCATCGGCCACATCAGGTCCTTGAAGGAGAAGAGGGCTGTGAATATTCCGAGGGCCACCAGACCGGAGCGGACCAGCGGGAGCATGATTCTGGCGAAGGTCTGGCCGATATTGCAGCCGTCGATTTTCGCCGCCTCCTCCAGCTCCTTAGGCAGGCCCATGAAGAATTGTCTCAATAAGAAGGTGCCGAAGGCACTGACCAGCCCCGGAAACAGCAAGGCAAAGATCGTATTGCGCATCCCCAGCGCATCGACCATCAGATATTGCGGGATGATGAAGATCTGGGTCGGCACCATCATCTGGAACAGCACCAGACTGAAGCAGAAGTCACGCCCCGGAAATCTTAGTCTGGCAAAAGCATACGCCGCCATCGCGCTGAACATCACCGCGCACAGCACCCTTAGAGCCATCATCGCAAACGTATTCCAGTACAGGATCAGGAAGTTATTCTGCCGCCATACCTCCAGATAATTCTCCACCCTCCAGGTCTTGGGGACAAAGATAAAGGGATTCATCGAGGTGGACTCCGTAACCGACTTGAACGAGGTCAGCACCATCCAGACGAACGGAAGAATCATCGCGGCTGCTCCCAGGAGCAGCACAAGGTGGGCTAAGATACGGTTAAGTTGTTTATGTTTGGCCATAGTGCCGCCTCCTACATGTAGTTGACCCATTTTTTTTGCGCTCGCATCTGGAAGAAGGTGATGATCATGATCAGCGCGAGCAACACCATTACAATCGCTGAGCCATAACCCTTGTTGGAGTACTTGAACGAATTATTATAGAAGAGATACACAAGCGATACTGTATGATCATAGGCCGGGTTACTCACATCGATCATCATATAGATGACATCGAACACTTGCATGGCCTGGATAATCGTGGTCACCACAACAAAGAACAATGTTGGCGTTACAAGCGGCAGAGTGATCACGAAAAATTGGCGCACCCGGCTGGCTCCGTCGATATCCGAGGCCTCGTAGTAGTCCTTCGGGATCTCCTGCAGACCGGCGAGCAGCAGCACCATATTATAGCCGATGACACTCCAGATTCCGATCACCGCGATGGATAAGATCGCTACCCTCGGGTCCGTCGTCCAGTTGACAGCCGGAAGGCCCAGCTTGGATAGCCCGTAATTAATGAGGCCGTAGTGCTGGTTATACATCCAGCGCCATACCATGGTCACTGCCGCAGGAGCGGCGACCATCGGGATGAAATAGATCGTGCGGTACAGCGAGCGGCCCGCGAGCTTGCCGTTCAGCAGCACGGCCACCAGCATGGCGATGGCAATGCTGACAGGCACGACCAGCAAGGTGTAGAGCAGTGTATTGCCGACCGCATGCCATACCTGGGGATCATGAATCAGCTTGCGGTAATTCTCCCCTCCGATATAGATATTGCCTCTGCCGAAATCTCCGCTCTTGAAGAAGCTAAGGTAAGCGGTCTGCACTATTGGAATGAAGTTGAGGACGATAAGGCCGATCATCGTTGGCGCGATCAGAAACCAGCCCCAGGACCATTCATTCCAGGTTTTGGCTCCAATTTTCCTCTTGACGGTATGATTCATCTGCTTCCCTCTCCTATCAAACTTGCGGCAGCCTCCAGGCTGCCGCAGGCATATGACTCTTGCTTATTTCTCTTCCGCGAGACTCTCATTCATCACCTTCGCTGCATTACGGGCTGCTTCCTCTACTGACACCTTGCCGGAGAACGCCGGCTTCAGCGCTTCATAAGCCTTGTCTTCCCAGACAGCCGTTGTATTGGAATACGGACGGATTACGCCATAGCTGACCATGTCAACGAATGCCTTGATGTTGAAGGTCTTGTTCGAATCCACCCACTTGTCAGCCGCGCCTTTGTACGCCGAGATGGCAACGCCCAGCTCCGCCTGGCGCTCCTGGCCGGTCTTGGAGCTTAAGTATTCCACGAACTTCCACGCTTCCTCGGGATGCTTCGTCTTGGCGTCAACCGCATTGCCAAGGCCGTTATAGATGGAGGCCTGTGCAGCCTTCTTGGGCAGGACGGCCACATCGAAATTCTTCGCCATGAACTCGTTCTCTGTGAAGCCGCTAAGGTTCCATGAACCGAACAGGCCCATCGCCGCCTTGCCGTTCTTCAGCAGATCGGCACGCTCGGCATCTCCGTACACCTCAGGGGACAGTCCGTCACGTACGAAGCTTATATAGAAATCTAGCGCTTCGATCGTCTTCGGATCGTCATAGCCTGACTTCTTGTCCGCTGTAATAATGGTGCCGCCGTTCTGATAGACGAAGTTGTAATACCCCTCCTGGTTGTGCATCGGCGCGAGGAAGCCGTATACCCCGTCCTTGGTGAGCGCTTTCGCTGCGCTGTGCAGATCATCCCAGGTCCAGTTCTCATCCGGGTATTTCACACCCGCCTCGTCAAACAGCGTCTTGTTGTACCACAGTCCGATGGTATCGAAATCCTTCGGAACCGCATATTGCTTGCCCCCCAGATTATAGATCTGGTTCAGGCCTTCCGGGTAATTCTCCAGCTTGACTTCTTCGCTCTTACTGATGCGGTCTGTCAGATCAAGCAGCATGCCGTTGTTCGCATAGCGGTAGATCTCATTGGAGTGCATCCAGAAGACATCCGGCAGCGAGCCGCCGGTGGCTCCCGCTTCCAGCATCGTCCAATAATCGGACCAGCCGGTCACCTCGATATCGACCTTGATGTCCGGGTTCTTGCTCTCGAATTCATCGGCAATGGTCCGCAGCCCCTTCTCCTGATTGGAATCCCAGATCGCGTAGGTCAGCTGGACCTTCTCTCCGCTTGCCGCCTGGGTAGCCGCTGCGGCATCCGTTGCCTCTGCCGGTGGTGAAGCCGATGTATTGCTGTTGCCGTTGCCGCTGCCACTGCCGCAAGCCGTCAAGGTGACCGCCGCAAGTAAGATAGACAACACGGTAGCCAAGCTTTTTTTCTTCACTAGAATTACCCCCAACTTCCATTTAGGATGTGCTGCATCTGCTGCACCTCCAATAGTAGGTGAAGGGGGCAGGTATCGAAATGGCTGTTTTTTACGGAACATTTCCTTTTTTTGACCAATCCCCGGAAGCGGCAAGAAGTGCACCCGCAGCGGATGCACTTCTTTTACAGACTCTGTTCTTTTTTTGACAATTGCCGTTCTAGTAGATCATCAGAACTAAAGAAGTGAATGGGGTTCAACCGTGAAGCGCATTATAGCCTATGGTTCCAAGTAGACATTCAGTGATAGTTGCAAAATGTACACTTAAAAACAGCGAAAAAGAAGGCTTACCTCTTCTAGCTGTAATCTGTACAACTAAATCTGCCCCAAAGGGCGGAACCCAGGGAAAGTAGAGATTTTAATTGTACGAAATACAACTAAGGTGAGAAGAAGGAGTAAAACAGACATTTTAGTTGCACAAAATACAATTAAGCGTAGCGCTCATGAGCAGGTATGGTAATCGGGGCGCTGCAAACCCACAGCAAACGATTTACCAAAGCGATTTATTCTGTTGGATGGGGCACTATCCTGCCTGAATGACTACAGGAGTGAGGCCCCCCTTCAGGTGCCATTCCCAGATAAAGACGGGAGTTGTCCATTAAAGGCGTATAGCCCGGCGTAACGGACTGAGGCGCGCTTATTCTGGTTTAACGTCATCACTTGGGCAAGTAACGGACCTCTTGGTGCTTATTCTTGGAATCTCTACTCCTAAACCTCTCGTAGAGAGACGATAAGGGCTACTGAGTCCGTTAATCCGCAAAAGGTGGCGTTTTGCTGGGAATAGGGTCTCTCAGGTCCGTTAATCTGATACTGTTCTAGCCCCGGTATTCCTCCGGACTCATACTGTTCAGCTTCTTGAACAGCTTGCTGAAGTACGCGGTGTTCGGATAACCCACACGCTCAGCAACCTCATAGACCTTAATGTTCCTGTCCCTGAGCAGGCTCTTGGCCTTCTCCATACGAAGCCGGGTCAGGAAGCTGACGAAATTCTCGCCGGTCTCCTGCTTGAATACCCTGCTGAGATAAGAGGCGTTCACATTAATCTGCTCCGCCACCGACTGCAGCGAGATATCCTCTGCGTAGAGCTGCATCATCAGCTCACTCGCCTGCTCTGCATAACTCCGGGAGGATTGTCCCTCCGACATCTGCGCTCTGCACTGCTCCAGATAACCGGCGACGGTCTGGTGCAGCCCCTCCAGACTCTCTTCATGGAGAATGCTCTCGTACACCGTAAGCCCGGCTTCATTCGGCTCGGGAAGCGACGGGAAGCAGGACAGAATCGCGCCAAGCATCCGTATGTAGGTCGAACGCGCTGCCTGCTTCGTGCAGCCCTCCAGCAGCATAGTATCCTTCAGGCTGTTCAGGAAGGCAAGCGCCCCTTCGCTTCCGCTCTCGGTATCCTGCCTGAACTTCCGCATGCAAGGCTTGTCGATGAACAGCCGCTCCCCGCTTCTCTGACGGCTCCTGGCCTTATCATAGAAGGACAGGCCGCTCCCGCCGGCGAAGAACAGCTCGTCAAGCGCCATGTCCGCCTCCTGATAGGCCCGCTTCAGGCCGTCAAAGCCGGGAGCCGGACCGCTGACCCCGATCGACAGGGTCAGCTTCAGGAAATCCTTCATCGCCGCCTGGATCTTGGCGGCGGCGCGCTCGATCTCCGCGCGGACAATCCGGCCTTCCTCTCCGAGATCGAGCAGCAGCACATATTCCGCGGAATTCATGACGATGATCTCCTTCGCCCGCTTGCGGGGCAGGATCTCTTCCAGAATATTCGCCACCGAATAGCGCAGCAGCTTCTCATCCTGCTCCACGTACTTGCGCCGCAGCTGGTCAAACCGGTTGATCCGCAGCTTCATCAGCACCATCGGCCCGTCCGGCAGGCGGATATGCAGCGCTTCACGCCGGGCGAGCACCTCTTCGGCTCCCTTGAAGCCGCTCAGCACCTCCTTGAACAGTGTCTCCTTCAAATGCTCGATGCTCTCCTTGTAGGAGCCGGGCGGCATTGCGGCGGAGCTGCCTGCGGAGAGGCGGACCGCCCGCTTCTTGACCGTCTCCAGCACCTGCACCAGCTCTTGCGGCTTCATATCGCTCTTGATCAGATAGTCCGCCGCCCCGAGCCTGAGCGCCTCCTGCGCATACTGGAATTCATCCAGACAGCTAAGGATGACGAATTGCCCGCCGATGTCCAGCCGCCGGGCCTCCCGGATCAGCTCCAGACCGTCCATCACCGGCATTTTGATATCCGTAATAATCAGATCCGGCCGGTGCGTCCCGGCCAGTTCCAGCGCTTCGCGCCCGTTTGCGGCCTCCCCCAGAATCGTAAATCCCTCATCTTCCCATTGAATAATCGATTTCAGGCCGATACGCATCAGCAGCTCGTCATCCACGATAAGCACACCCAGCATACTCAATAGGCCCCCTTCCTGTCCCGAATGGGAATTGTGATCACGAATACCGCACCCTGCCCCGGACTGCTCTCGAACGATACCCCGTACGGCTCGCCGTATAACCGGCGTATCCGCTGATGCACATTGGTAACGCCGATGCCGCCGCTGTCCTCTGCACCGCCCAGTCTGCTGCGCAGCTTCGCTGCCGCCTCAGCGCTGATGCCCGCACCGTTGTCTCTGACCGTAATGGTGAGTTCTGCATTTCCGGCCCGCCGGACCTCGATAGACAGCAGCCCGTCCTCCTGGTCGGCAATTCCGTGGAAGATCGCATTCTCGACCAGCGGCTGGATGCTCAGCTTCGGAATCTCCTGCTCCGCAAGCGTCTCCTCCACTTCCGAATGGAACTCGATCCGGTTGAAATACCGCACCTTCTGAATGATTATATAATGGCCGATGTGCTCCAGCTCCTCACGGATCGGCACCAGCCGATTGTCCGTCTTGGCGGTATAACGGAGCATAGAGATCAGCGCTCCGGTCATCTCAACAATCTTCTCCGACTGCTGCATGGTGGCGATCCATTTGACTGAATTCAGCGTATTGTACAGGAAATGCGGACTGATCTGGGCCTGCAACGCGCGTATTTCAGCCTCGACCTTCTGCTCCTGCTCCACGTAGATCCGCTCCACCAGCTGCTTGAGTTCAGCGGACATCTGCTCGAACCGACTGGCCATGACACCGATCTCATCATTCGAACGGACCGCCGGGAGATTATCGAATTTCCCTTGCTCCACCAGCGTCATATTGCGGATCAGCTGCTTGATCGGCCGGGTGATCAGATTCGACATGTACACCGAGCTGGTCAGGGCGAACAGGATAAGCACGACAGCAATCGTCCACAGATTCCGCTTCAGGATGTCGCCTTCCACCGCGAGCTCTTCCACGGGCATATACATATAAGTCTTCCAGCTATGTTCCTCCAATGGCGACTGGATCAGAATATAGTCCTTGCCGGATACACGGACAATCTGCCTGCCTGAGCCTGCGGCAAGTTCTTCCTCACGCACCGGAAAAAGTGTCCTGAACGGCTTGCCGATCAGGTTATAATTGTTGTTGAATATAATCCTGCCGCTGTCATCGGTAACGGTGAAGGCCGAACGGTTGCCTGCCTCCATCCGCTTGTTCAGCCGGTTGATGAAATCTATGTCTACACTTACCGCCATTACGCCGATCAGCTTGCCGTTCTCCATATCGAAGATTTTACGCAGATTGTAAATCGTCCAATTGCTGTCCGCCTTGGTCTGCAGGTCCAGCCGGGTCGGCAGATCGCGCGTAATATCGTCAGAACGCAGGAATTCGGTGAACCAATCCTCCTCACGGGGGTTATACGTATAGTCGACAGGCTTGTTCGGGGCCACATAGAGGTCGCTGCCATTCACCAGATTGTAGACATAGATAGAGATGGCGCGGTCCTTCATCGTGATGTAATTCATCAGCAATTGCGTAGCCTGAAGTTCGTTCGTCACAGAGCTGTCGTGCAGATAGTTCTGTACCGGGTAGTTCTCCTGCGAGACAGCTGAGATGTAGCTGTTAATCCCGTAGCTGGCGATGAGCGAAATCTGCTTCGTGTCCTCCAGGAATTCCTCGATGCGGATATTCGACTGTCTCGTCACATCGGCTAGCAGGTCCGTATATTTACGTTCAAGCATCTGCTGGGAGGAGATATAGGAGGTAACGAACAGAATCACAACCGGAATCAGAATGGCCAGCAGGAAAAAGAACAGCATTTTGTTCTTCACGCTCACAAAACGGCGGCTGGGCTTCAAGGTGAAGGGAGCTTTCAAGTCATAACCTCCGGCGGCAGAGTTGGTGGAACACCTTTGTAGAATACCTTTAATGATAGACTCCCGGCTGCTTTCCCGCCACCCTGCTCTGCATGTCTTTTTTTTACTCTTTTCGTTCCCTTTTTTACATGTAGGGGGATTACGGGGAAAGGGCTGGCAGGATTCTACGGCTCCCGCTTCTGCTTCCCTGTCTGCCCGCTCCAGGCAGTAACCCAGAGACGTAAAGAAAGGAACAAAAACAGTAAAAAAGCTTGATTTTATAGTAAGGGTCATTCACTTAACATTCTCGGTGAAGCGAAGCAGCAATGACAGGGAGGTTGCGGTGCCTATGCAGAGATAGCGGAGATAAGTGTTAGTGGATAGAGAATTGTTTCAAGTGTGCAGACCGTTCTATTAGGACAGGTATCCCCAAAAAACAAAAGAGGTGAGTATCTATTGAGGCTATATCTTAAGCGTTCACTGATATCTATACTGGCAATTCTGACTCTTCTGCCCTCCAGTTTGGCAAGCGCTTCCACAGCTCCGGCCGCAGACCCGGTTCCTGTGGCAGATTCTGTATGGGTGACTGATTCGGAGTTAGTGACCGATCCGGTTACGGCACCTGATTCCGATGAAGTGCCCGCTTCCCCGGCAGAGCCGGATGCTGCTGCGGTGGCGGACGCTGCTGCACTGCCGGAGGCGGCTCCTGTTCAGGAGACTGCGCCGGATCAGCTCCAGTTGAAGACCGCTGCTGAGGCGGCCCCGCTGTTCCAGTGGAGCTTCCGCCCCGGACAGGTGCTTGACCGCACCACGGTGGTGAACAGCGTCTACCCCGATGCGGCCGCTGAACGTGCTGAGCTTAAGGGAGTAGCAGCCATTGTCTATGACGACCAGCGCGGAGACGTCCTCTCTTTACCAGGCGGCGGGAACGGTACCGCCTGGCTGAAGTTGCCGGATCAGCTCTACAGCAGGATCAAGGATGAACTGTCCATCTCCTTTTGGGCCAACATCGACTCTTCGGCTAACGCCTATAACCGTCTGCTGTCCTCCACAATTGCCGAGAAGGGGCTGACGAATGCCGGGGTAAGCGGCTGGCAGGACTCCGAATTCATTATCATCGCCGGGGATGGCACGTTCAGCAACCGGATTTATACCGGCACGAATCCAAGTCAGATTGCCAGCTACAAAGGCGATATCGTCTGGAACCGTAACCCGGCCAAGGGCAAATGGCAGCAGGTGACTGTCACTATGACCAGCAGCGGGGCCTACGAGGTATACCTGGACGGTGTTCCCGTTGGCACCAAAGGTCTGGATCAGGGCAAAAGCTCCCCTGAAGCGACCATGTCCTCCGTTCTGGAGCATTTCTTCTCGCGTGATTATCTGAACGCGCTGAAATTCAACGATTTCGGCAGATCGCTCTATACCTCGGATGGAGATATCAAGGGGAAATTCGATGATCTGCGGATCTATAATGTCCAGTTAAATGCCACTCAGGTCAGCGCACTCTATGCGGCGACGAAGCATGAAGAGAACACTTCAGCCAAGCCGGCCAAAATCTCGGTCGATCTGGCAGACCGCTCGCTCGGACCTGTATTCCATGGATCTTCCGGCGCACTGTATGCGATCAGCGAGCCGAATGTGCCGGATATCAATACACTGATTCCGATCAAGCCCTCGCATATCTCTCAGAAGCCGCCGAACGGCATCCAGCATCCGACCGGCGACGCGCTGCGGGTGTCGGACTATTTCTTCGAGGCTGGCGGGGAAGCTGTAAATATCGTCATGCAGGATTATTATCAGCATTGGTACTATCCGTCCAGAACGGCTAACGAATATATTCAGGAAGCCGTCATTCCGATTACAACAGCTGTCAAGGCCTACAAGCAGCAATGGGAGGCCGCGAATCCGGGGCGGGATGCGGATGCCAGATTCATTTATATCCCGTTCAATGAGCCTGAGCAGAACAATACCCGTTATCCCCAGCTGCTGGCGGATAACCAGACAGGCAAGAATTCAAGAGCCGTATTCAACAGCGACTGGCTGGCGGTAACGAAGAAGATCAAAGAGATTGACCCCGGCGCAGTCATTTCGGGTGTGAATCTAACCCAGTACGGAGCCAAGGTATTCGAGGATTTCATTCCCTACTGCGTAGAGAATGACTGTCTGCCGGACATTATCAGCTGGCATATGCTGTGGGACAAAGCCTTCAACCAGGCTCCCTCCAACGTAGCCACCTTCCGGACGGTGGAAGAGAGGTCCGTGCAGCGCTATCGGGAGCTGTACCCGGACCGGACGGTCCCCTTCCCGATCAAGGTGGACATCAATGAGTATGCCGCAACCTCGGAGATTGCCGTAGGCGGCTCGCTGATTCATTACATCGCACGTTATGATGAGCTGAAAATGAACAGCATGCTGCCGTATTGGAACACGGCCAACTCCTACGGTTCCCTGCTTGCCGGGCAGAATGAGCCTAACGGGGCATGGTGGCTCTACAAGTGGTATGCCGATATGATGGGCGGCGACATGGCCAAGATTGAGGTCATCAACGCGAGACATGAGAAGGACGCCTTCGGCCCCGGCTTGTACGGGCTAAGCTCCATTCAAGACAACAAAAAGCAGGTCAGTATCGCGTTCGGAGGCACACAAGGAGACGGCCAGATCGTGTTCAACAACGTGACCGGCAACGGGAACAGCCCCTCCTTCCTCACAGAAGCAGAAGCCGTGCATATCACCGTATGGCACGCAGGATATACAGGCTTGACCGGATTTCTCGTAGAGCCTACCCAGATTCTGGACCGTGATTATCCTGTCAAGAACGGCGCGGTCACTCTGGATGTCAACCTGAACGATTACACCTCGGCGTATTATGCAGTCATTACTCCGGCGGTAGCTCATGCCGCGAAGGAGACTTTCTATAAGCGCTTCGAGGCTGAGAATGCAGAGGTGCGGACCAATGTGACACTGACGGATCACTATCCGCGCAAGAGCACCGGACGCTCTGCCTCGAACGGCCAGTATGTCCAAGGCATCAAGGCTGCGGACAGCCTGGTGAAATGGACGGAGGTTACGGTTCCGGCAGACGGGAGCTACCGTCTGGATCTGATTGGCGGCAGCGGCGCAACCTCCACCCTGCGCAATCAATCCAATACCGGAGATGCGAATCAGCGCATCAATTCCGAATGGTTCATCAAGATTGATGATCAGCCGGCAACGAAGGTGGTTCTGCGTGCGGATTACAACATGCAGCTGCTGGGTGGCAATACGATTTTTGCCGATCTGACGCAAGGGACACATTCCATCGGCATCAGCAAGTACAACCCGGATACGGGAGAAGCGGGCCAGGGCGAATCCACCCTTGACGCGATGGAATTAACTTATAGCGGTATGTTGGGCGCAGAGCCGAGCTACCGTGTTCAAGCGGAATTCGCCGACTATGATTCTGCGCTGGGATTATCCAGAGAGAGCAGCCTTGAAGGCTTCGAGGGTGCCGGATATGTGACCGGCTACGGCAGCAGCCAGGATGCCAATACCCGCTTTGTGGTAAGTGTGCTGCAAGACGGCATGTATGATCTGCAGATCCGCTATGCCGCATCGGGCGCGGGCAAATTGCAAATTCAACATGACCGCAAGCCGCTCGTGGATCTGCCTGTTACCGATACCGGCGGACAATGGCAGACCGCTACAGTACCAGCCTTCTTACGCACAGGTATTAACCTGGTTGATGTGCGTTCCAGCGCTGCGCTTAGCCTGGATTATATTAATGCAGCCTTCGTCAGCCAGACTTCTGTATATTCCGTTGAGGCAGAGGCGGCAACGGTCGTAGGTACTCCGGCCGGCTCCGAGCTGCCGCTCATCCGCGAGGATGCCTTCGCCAAATACGCTTCCGGCGGCAAATATGTGAACGGCATTACTTCCTTCGACGGAGAAGAGCGGTATCTGGAGCTTAAGGACATCACGGTGTCCAAAGCAGGCACTTATAAGCTGGTCGTTACCTACGCGAATGGTGAAAGTGCGGGGACACATGCTTACAACAATGACGTTGTTGAACGGTATGCGCAAGTAAGCGTCAACGGCGGTGAGCCGCAGACGGTCTTTTTCAAGAACACCATCTCATGGCAGCAGTTCGCCACACAGACCTTTGATGTTGAACTGAAAGCAGGCACCAACAGCATCCGTTTCTCCAATAATAATACGTATGACGGCGGCTCCAACCCTTATGGAGGAACCGGGGCGCAAGGATTCACTCCTTACACGGCGGTCCCGCGCCAATACGCGCCTGCATTCGACCGGTTCGATATTTATGCGCGGCATACGCTTGCGATTGACGACGGCGGCAATAACGGCGGCGGTGATCCTGGCGGCGGCAACAACGGCGGCGGTGATCCCGGCGGCGGCAACAACGGCGGCGGTGATCCCGGCGGCGGCAACAACGGCGGCGGTGATCCTGGCGGCGGCAATAACGGCGGCGGTGATCCTGGCGGCGGTAATAACGGCGGCGGTGATCCTGGCGGCGGCAATAACGGCGGCGGGAACGCCGGGAGTGGCAACGGCGGTGGCACTACCGTTGGTTCGGTCACCCCTGTTCAGCCGGAAGCACCAAGCGGCAGCGGCCATTTGACCGTCGAAGCAGAGGTTACAGGAACTACTGCTACAGCCACATTGGATGCGCAGAAAGTAAAAGCGGCAGACCAGATCACCGTCTCGTCTCCGCTCGGCACCTTCCACTTCCCTGTCAAAGCGGTTGATACCGCAGCTTGGGGCCAGCAATTGGGAACCGGAGACTGGAAGCTTAAGGTCAGTATGACGGTCCTGCCGGAACAGCGGCAGCAAGAGATCCTTCAGGCTGTTCTGGCAGCCAAGGGCAAATTAATCAGCCAAGCCATTGAATACACGGTAACAGCTGAAGCCAATGGACGTACGGTGGAGATCCCGGGCTTCAAGGGCAGCTATTCCCGGCACACCTTGCAGCTTGATGCTCCGGCGGACAGCCGCAATGCGACTGTGGTGCGGATCGGGAAGGACGGAAGCTTCACCTTCGTCCCGGCGGTTTTCAACGGCACAGGTGTCACGTTCTATAGTCCGAGCAACGGCACTTTTGCAGTAATTTCAAGCAACAAGACATTCGAGGATATCAAGGGGCACTGGGCACAGGCATCCGTCGAAAAGCTGGCTTCCAAGTACATCCTGACCGGCTTAACGGACAGCCAATTCGCACCGAACGCTACCACAACCCGCGCGGAATTCGCAGCGATGATGGTTCGTGCGCTGGGCTACTCCTCCTCCGGTTCGGCAGATGTTGCGTTTAAGGATACCCCCTCCGGCGCATGGTACACCGGAAGTGTCGGAACAGCCGCTGAGTTGGGTCTGGTGCAGGGCGGAACGGACAATAATTTCCGGCCAAGCGACATCATTACCCGACAGGAGATGACCGTTATTCTGGTTAAGGCGATCGCCCTTGCAGGCTCGCCGCTCCCAGCTTCAGAGCTTCAGCCTACAGCCTTCAAGGATGCCGACAAGATTGCGGGCTGGGCGCAGCAGGATGTGGCCAAGGCTGTTCAGGCCGGCCTGATCACCGGGACACCGGCCGGGCAATTCCAGCCGGGACAATCCGCAACCCGTGCGGAGGCGGCAACCGTCATCCTCCGCTTGCTGATGCAAGCGGAATTAATGAACTAACTCCCGGTGATTTAGCATCCTTCATCCCTCTAAATAAATAACTCAGCGGCAGAATAGGGCGGGTACCCGCCCTATTCTGCCGCTGTTGTTGTTATATACCTAAGCTTCCCGTTCGTGCTCTACATGTGCCGCCTGCGCTGTTCCGGCTCCATCCACTCCGGAGTCCAGGTTTGTTCTTTATCATCCACCCGCTTGCCTGGCGGAACTATACCATCAATCGCATCCAGCACCTCTGTGCTGAGCCTGATCCCCGCACCGGAGATATAGGCATTTAATTGGTCCAAGGTCCGTGGCCCCCATATAGTGGAGGTGACGGCCGGATGGCTTTGTGTAAAAGCGATGGCCATATCCGCAAGTTCCATCCCGGATTCATTGGCCAACTGCTGCAATTGGGCAATGATCTTGAACTTGTTTTCATTTTCCGCTAATTCCGGGTCGAGATTATCCATATATCCTTTTAACTCGGAAGCGCGTGTGCCGCGTTGTGCGGGCTGGCCCGGTTTATATTTGCCAGTTAGCAAGCCCCCGGATAAGGGACTATACACAAATAGAGACAACTGGTATTGCTTGGCGATTCCGGCAAGTTCAAATTCCATGCGCCGGTTAATCAACGAATAGGGTGTCTGTTCACTTACAAAACGCTGAATATGATACCGGTCACTAATCGCCTGTCCATGCACAAGCTGCCCGCCGAGGTGATTGGAGGTACCGATATGATGGATTTTCCCCTCCTTCACCAAATCGTTCAAGGTAAGCAGAATTTCTTCATAGCCCATCCACTCCAGCGGAAGATGAAGCTGATAAATGTCTATATAATCGGTTTGCAGGCGTAACAGACTTTGCTCGACAGCCGTCCGTATCCAGCGGCGTGACCCGCCGCTCTGATTAATATTCCCAGGAGACTCCGCACCAAATTTAGAAGCCAGCAGAACATCCTGCCGTCGGTGCTTAATCGCTTGGCCTATTACACGTTCTGATTCCCCCTTTCCGTAAATATTAGAGGTATCCACCAGATTAATCCCATAATCCAAAGCCTTATCTATGATTTGCCGGCTCTCTTCTTCACTTGTCCTGGTTCCAAAACCAGACCCGCCGAGCGCAAAGCTGCTGACCTTAGTACCTGTCTTTCCAAGATAACGATATTCCATGATCATCCTCCTAGTTAAGTTCCTGCCATGGCGAAGATAATGAACACGTGTTGATTCCAGCGCTAGGACCCATTATAATCAGGCATACCAAGGAGATCAATGAACATTAGAGGCAGAGTGTCTATTAATAGATACAATGTCAATAGTGTTGATAAAATAATGGTTATCCGTACAAAGGAGCTCCGTCCATGATTGAACGTAGTACAGACATGAGAGCCGTCCGCAGCCGCACTCAAATGGAAAACGCCTTGTTATCTATCTTGGAGAAGGAAGGAATTAAAGGACTGAAGGTAAAGAATCTTTGTGAAAAAGCAGGGATTAACCGGGGCACCTTCTATTTGCATTATAGAGATATTTTTCATCTGATTGAGGGGACATCATTTTTCCAAGGACTATTAGAGGTATTTGCGCCTATCCAGATGCAAGAGTTAATGGACTATCCTGATCCGCAAGCAGCATTCCCTCCTATTACTAAGGCCTTTGAGTATATGCAGCAGCACGCCAGTTTTTTCAAGGCGCTATTCCATCCGGATGCTCCGGCTGAGATCCAGGAACGGCTGCGTTATCTGACCGGTACACGCTTATATGATCATCTGAAGCATCAGCAACCGGAGATGGATCACGAAAGCCGTCTGTTTACTGAATATGCCATCGCTTATTTGGGTAACGCACAATTTGGGCTTATCCATCACTGGTTTACGAGCGGCCGTGCCATGCCTCCCGAGGATATAGCCAGAATGTTAACCGTATATATACGCAATACCCCTTGTCTTGATCACACCGTCCCGCAAAAGTAACAGAGCAGCAATTCTCCATCCATGGAGACCGCTGCTCTGGGCTTGTCAGTATTTTTAACGGAACAGCACACATTTCCCCGATTCCCTGAAGTACTTGATCAGCCGCTCAATCGGCTCGCGTCCGCATTTCAGCTGCTCGCCAAGACAGTCGATACACAGGAAATCCTGGGCATTGCGCGTGACCAGCTTCAGGTAAATCGCCACATCATCGGTCATTAAGGGGACGCCGCATTTTCTGCAGGTTCTGCTCATATTCGGGCCGCCTGTTAGACGATCTTGGCCCGTACAATCAGACAATCATGAGCTGGCACAACCGGAGCGAACCGTTCTCTGAACACCCCAAGCTCCTTGTGCTCCCAGCAGTCATACAGCGACAGCGATTTGCCGGAGGCATACGGAAGCCCGAAATCCCAGAATTGCAGGGACATCTCCCGCTGTCCATCGCTCAGGTTGAAGAACCCGATGGCCAGGTCGCCGTCTGCTAATACTTTTACCAGCATGAACACTTCATTGGTATGGAACCACTGCGGCTCAGGCTTAATGCGGTAAGCTCCGCGGCCCTCGATATCCTGGTTAATGGCAATCAGATCGGGGTTAAGCAGAATGTTCTTGGTGGCCTCGTTCGCCTTGCGGATATCACTGCCGATCATGAGCGGAGAACCCATTAGGCTCCACAGCGAGAAGTGTGTCTTGTACTCCACATCCGTGCAGCCGCCGATCTGGCTGCCGATGAAGTCGCTGTTGCTCCCCCCGTACATGCCCACGACGAGCATATCCAGGTCATTGTGGCAGTAGGCCCCGGTGTAGGCGGCTTTATCCAGCTGCGACAGTGCGAGGGTCTTGATCGATTCCCAGCTGTCCTGAATGTCGCCGGTGGAACGGTACATATGCGCGCCGGATTCACGAATCCACTGGTAGACGTTATCCTCACCCCAGTTACATGCGGAGAAAAGAATGTCTCTTCCACAGTTCTTAAGTGCGAGACTCATCCGCTTGTACAGCAGCTCTCCCGACATATGTCGCGGCTTGAAGCAGTAATCATACTTCAGAAAGTCTACGCCCCATTCCGCCAGCGACGCGGCATCCTGAAATTCATGCTCGAAGCTGCCCGGATACCCGGCGCAGGTATGCGTTCCCACACAAGAGTACATGCCGAACTTCAGTCCCTTAGAGTGAATATAATCTGCAACCGCCTTCATTCCGTTCGGGAATTTAACCGGATCAGCCACCAGCTTGCCATCCTTGTCCCGTTCCTTCAGGCTCCAGCAGTCGTCAATGACAATGTATTCGTACCCTGCATCCTTATAACCGTCCGCCACCAGCGTATCGGCCGCTTCCCGGATCAATTGCTCGTTGATATCCCAAGTAAATGTGTTCCACGAATTCCATCCCATCGGAGGGGTTAAGCCAAGCTGTTGCTGTTTGTCCATGATTTGTATTCATCCTTTCGCATTATGACAGGAATTAATCCCTGGTAAAATGCTGTATTATTTATGTATTTAATCATACCTAATCCTTGTAATCTATAGCTTGACGTTGCTTTCATATGTATGGATGTTGCTTTTCTTATATAAGGAGTGAGAGAGTCGAAGGTGAAAAGAGCTTGGTTTGTTTTATGCGGATTGTGATGCTTGTGGGCGCATATGCAGCAACTTCGGCGGGAGTGGGCGGGAGTAAGTGTTGTTTTTCCAACCATTGCTGTAGGAGAAGCCTTCCGTTCATCAGCAAGTGTATAAAAGGCAATTGTTTCCCTCCGCACATTTCCGCCCGGCACTCCAGCCTCCGACATCCGTCTCCCGTACGCCCTGCGCCCGCCCATTGTAATCGGTTTTGCGATTACATTTCACCCGCTCGCCTCCGCAGCGCCGAATGTAATCGGTTTTTCGATTACATTTTGCCCACGCGCCTCCGCAGCGCTGAATGTAATCGGTTTTGCGATTACATTTCGCCCGCATGCCTCCGTCCTGCCCAATGTAATCGGTTTTGCGATTACCTTTCGCCCACGCGCCTCCGCACACGCCCGATGTAATCGATTTTACGATTACATTTCTCCCGCTCGCCTCCGCAGCGCTGAATGTAATCGGTTTTGCGATTACCTTTCGCCCACATGCCTCCGCAGCGCTGAATGTAATCGGTTTTGCGATTACCTTTCGCCCACGCGCCTCCGCAGCGCTGAATGTAATCGGTTTTGCGATTACATTTTGCCCGCACGCCTCCGCAGCGCCGAATGTAATCGGTTTTCCGATTACATTTCGCCCACGCGCCTACACACACGCCCGATGTAATCGGTTTTGCGATTACATTTCGCCCGCATGCCTCCGCAGCGCTGAATGTAATCGGTTTTGCGATTACATTTCGCCCACGCGCCTACACACACACCCGATGTAATCGGTTTTGCGATTACATTTCGCCTGCTCGCCTCCGCAGCGCTGAATGTAATCGGTTTTCCGATTACATTTCGCCCACGCGCCTCCGCAGCGTTGAATGTAATCGGTTTTCCGATTACCTTTCGCCCGCACGCCTCCGTCCTGCCCAATGTAATCGGTTTTGCGACTACATTCGGCACTCGCACCTCCCGCACGCTCAAAAAAGCCCCCTTTCCCCGCGCGGCAATCCGGTACTGTCCCGGACCGCCCTACAGATGGAGAAGGGGGCTCTTACCATAAAGCTCTAGTTCACCTGGACCAGCTTCCACTGCTGGTGCAGATCCCCGCGGTAGAGGTTCTGCTGGAGCTTCGCTCCGTCTGCGGTGGAGGCTCCTGTGACTTCGACTGCCTTGTTACTGTTCACATTAAGAATGCTCCAGTAGCCGTTGCTCAGCTTGATGAGCCGGAACTGCTGGGCGGTGTTGTTCAAATCCTGCATCAGCTGGATGGCTTCGCCGTTATTCTTCGTGCCGTTACGCACATCCATCACCTTATTGTCGGAAGAATTCACGCTGCGCAGCCGGTAAATATTATTGTACGTGCCCATATCCGTAACCGTCCATTGCTGAGCCAGCGCGGTGTTCTCCGGCCACTGCTGGAGCTGAAGGGAGTTCGTATTCTGCCCGTTCGGAACGTCAATCGCTTTACCTGACGCCCGGTTGATCAGCTTATACTTCGCATTGTTGGTGACCCCGTTCCACACCCCGTTCCAGGGGTTGAACTGTGCCCGCTCGTAGTACCATTCGAAGATAAAGCGCGCCATGCCGTCCCGGGTGGAGTTGCCGTCATAGAGCAGCCCGCCGTCGGGATCGGCGAAGGAGCTTTTGGGACCGGGATTGAGCAGAAATCCGTTCATATGGACGGCAATGCTGACATTGCCGGCGGCGGTGAAGATCGCTTTGGTATTCTTGCCGAAGCCTGCGTTCGTACCGTTGAACAGATCCCAATACGAGGAGTCGCCTGGCTGGTTCTTGAACCAGGTCGTTTCCGTAATATTGATCGGGTAAGCATCGGCAGCAGGCTTGATGCTGCTATCCCAGATCTGCTGGAGCGAGTTGTAATTGTCATAAGCGCCGTAGCCCGGATACCAGTGTACGGCATAGCCGTAATTGTTCAGCGGGTCGGTCAGCGGACTCGATGCCGTCAGCTGATAGTGCTGATCCCAGCCAAGTCCGGAAGCCCAGATCACATTATCCGCGCCCTTGCTGCGGATCGTGGAGATCATGGAGTTCTGGAAGTTCTTCAGCGAATTCCAGAACGCTGCGAAGTTAGGCTGGGAGGGATTGCCGCCCCATTGTCCGTTCACATCGCTCAGCACCGGCTCGTTCACCAGCTCGAACATGACATTATCCGCGCTCTTGAGTCCCGGCTGGGAGGCCAGGTAACCCCAGATCTGATTGAACTTGTCCAGATTGGCCTGGGTGGTCGCCTTATTGTCCAGCAGGGTGAAGTCCAGCCCCAGCGTGACATACAGCCCCTTCGTCTTCGCATACTCCACATAGGGAATGATCAGATTCTGGGTAGCTGCCTGAAGGCCCGCGAAGTTATACGTTCCTGCTGCGACATCGCCCATATCCTCCCGGTCGATGAACAGGCGGACCTGATTCGAGTACCAGCCGTGGCTGTTGCCGTATTTGCCGGAGGTGCTGGTGAAGGTATCCGTGATCTCCTTCAGGTACTCCAGAGTAGCCTTATGCCGGTTCCCGCCGTTGCGGTTCAGGTAATAATTGCTGTTCTGATACGTCCAGTAAGCCCCGGTAGGCTGATGCCAGCCGCTTAGCAGCACAGGCTGCCCGCTGCTGTTCACCAGCTGATTGCCGCTTACATGCAGCTTGGGAACAGGCGAACCCTCCCAAGCGTTTGCAGTGCCGCCGCCGGACTGCATCGGCGTCAGCAGCAGGGCCAGCATCACCAGCAGCTTCATGGATAAGCTTAACTTCCTTTTTCTCACAGATACCCATCTCCTTCTCATGAACGTGTAATCGGCAGATGCCGTCTTAATGAAAGCGAATACATCTGAATTGTACTCTGCGGGGAGACGGGCTGAAACCTGTGTAATTATAGTTGATAGACTTACAAATTATAGTTGATAGACTCAGATTATAAATTTACATGCAGAGACTCCCTGTATTCCTGGGGGGTCATTCCCGTCATTTTTTTGAAGAACCGGGTGAAGGAATGGTGGGCCTCATAACCGACATACAGCGCTACATCGCGGATCTTGAGCGTTTCATTTCCCAGCAGCTCCTTCGCTTTTACAGCCCGGCATTGATCAATGTACTCAGACAGGTTAATGCCCTGCTCCTGCTTGAAGAAGCGGGACAGGTACGACGGATTGAAATAATGCAGCTCGGCCAGCCGCACCAGAGACAGGTCTTCGCCCAAATGGCTATGGATATAATCGCAGATCCGTTCAATAACCTCCGAGGAGCGTTCCTTCTCGGCTGTGCTTCTCCGCTCGAAGAGATCTGAGGCCAGCCTCTCCAGATAATAGATGCCCTCCCCCAGGGACGAATGCTCATCCAGCCGCATCAGCTTGCCATATTCATTGACAAGGCTGTAGAGCTCCGAGCGGTTCATATGGGACAGCAGCACAAGGGCAACTGTATAATACAGCTCGGCGGCTTCTTCCACGGAGACGCCCGAATGAATGCCTTCCCGGATCTCCTCCAGCGTCTCAGCGAACCGCTCCCGCCGTCCGGCATCCAGATGGGCCGCAAGATTCTCCACCCGCTGGTGGAGCCGGACCCCAGTCTCACGGACTGCGTCAGGCTCCGGCGGACCGCTGCGGTCAATCTGTACCATGGAGATGCCGTCCCCGATCTTCATCTGCTGCAGACGGTGAAGCCGCTCGTAATGGCGGCCAATCTCCGTCCAGGCACAGGCCGAGCCGCTTACTGTAAAAGCAACCGGCAGGCCCAGCGTCTGCCGGCAGGATTCCTGAATCATCTCCAGCGTTCCCTCCAGATAACGCGCGAAATTCAAGCCGAAGGCAGCCCCGGCATTATGCAGAGGCTGCAGCAGCCACAGGAGATCCCCGTGCCTGTCAAGCATCCAGGCTTGCCGGGTCATCTCCGCCAGATGGGAATTCCAGATCAGCCGGGAAGTGGTCAGAAGCTCACGCCGGTCCATGTAAGAGATGCCCTCCGGGTAGGTAAGCCGTCCAAGAACGAGCATGACCGGGGTATCAGCCTTAAGGCTGATACCCAGCTTGCTGAAGTCTGCACGTAACGCATCCGTATCCGCACATAAGGCCTGGCTGTCCTGAAGCAAATGGCGGAGATAATCGCCCTGCGCCGCCGTCTCCATGGAATCGCGCTGCTCCCTGGACTGCTCCAGAAGCTCGCTCAGCATATTGCCCTGCTCAATCTCCTGCAGCACCTCCTGCACCGTCTCAATAATCTTGTCGAAGCCCTCGGTCTTCAGCAGATAACGTGCCCCGGGAAGCTGCAGCGCACTATAGGCATAATCGAATTCGCTGTAGCCGGTCAGGAACACAATCCGTGACCGGGGCCAGAACTCCCGGATCTGCTCAGACATCTCCAGCCCGCTCATGCCGGGCATGCGGATATCGGTCAGCACAATATCGATCCGGGTGCGCGAGAGCCACTCCAGGGCCGCTTTGGCCGAATAGACCTTGTAGACATCAAGCTTGTCCGGAAGCAGCTGGTTGAACGCCTCGTATAAGCCGTCTGTTATTATCTCTTCATCATCAACGATCAATAGTCTGTACAAGACCTTCACCTCCCGTCAGCCTAATCCGGATCTCGACCCGGAGGCCGCTTAACATGCTTCTGTCCAGGAACAGGCCGCTGCCTTCCCCGTAGATTAATTGGATACGCCGGTGGATATTGCTCATGCCGGTGACTTCATGCGTTCCGCCGTTCTGATTCAGCCGCCTTCTCAGGGTCTCGATCCGTTCATCGGTCAGCCCGCTTCCGTTATCCTCAACAATAATGCGAATCTCCCGTTCCTCCTGTTCAAAAGAAACCCGCAGCTCCCCATCCTCCGCCTGCTTCTCCAGACAATGCTCATAGGCATTCTCGATTATCGGCTGGAGAATCAGACGCGGAACCCGCAGCTCCTCCATCGCTTCCGGCAGGTCATCGAACTGCACCTGAATGCGCCTGGAGAAGCGCATCTTCTGGATCTCCGTATACATCCGGGAATGGCGCGTCTCCTCCGCAAGCCGGACATTATCCTCTCCGTTACGGGTGATGAACCGGAAATATTCGCCCAGCATGCCGGAGAATTCCTCAATCCGGGAGCTGTCCCCCTGCTTCGCCAGGGCGCTGAGAATGAAGAAGCTGTTATAGAGGAAATGCGGGTTGATCTGTGACTGGAGCTGCTTCAGCTCCGCCCGCTGCATCATAAGCTTCTGGGTGTAATCCTGGTCAATCAGCATCCGCAGCCGGCTGAGCATCTGGTTGAACCGGAGATACAGATAGCCGAATTCATCCTTGCGGCCATGGTCAATCTGAATATCAAGCGAGCCGCTCTCCATCCGCTTGAAGCTGCGGATCAGCACAAGCAGCGGCTTCTGGACGAACTTATAGGTGGCGTAGGAATAGATCAGCACCGCCAGGAAGGACGCCGCCGCGAACAGCCAGGCCCAGACCACGAACTTGGTCAGCGGCCGCTTGACCGCCTTCTCCGGCAAATAGGTGGCCACAGCCATCCCCAGCTTGTCCGAGGTGAAGCTGTCAATATGATACCGTATTCCGTCCAGCTCCCAGTTGTACAGATTCCCCTCATCGATCGCCCGGTGATAGCTCTCAATCAGCTCCGGGGAGCTGTTCTCTGTACCGAGCGCATAATCCGTCAGCCGCGAGACCAGCAGCGAGCCGCTCTCCTCGTACGCGTTGATCGCCCGGAGCGAATCCTTCAGCTTCTCGTTGTCCAGCTCGATCTGAACGATGAACAGCGGAGGCTCATTCCTCCTGCCGCTGGATTGCGTAACGCTTAGCTCCAGGAAGTTGTTCCAGTTGATCAGCCGGCCTTCTTTTCTGAGATCGACGGACCGGAAGAAATTGAACTTGCTGCTGTCAAAATCATCGATGCCGTTCATCGCGGACAGCGTTTTGTTAATGGTACGGATATGAACGAACACATCGCCGATGTAGGCGCTGCTGTTCTTCAGGGAGGTGAGCCGCTGCGTGATGTAGTTCAGGCTCTCCCGCTTTTGAACATCGTCCATGTAATTCCAGGTCACGGCAATCTTGTTCAGCTCGGTATCCTGGGCAAGATCATACTGCTGGATCTCCATCCACTCCACCTCGCGGTTCAGGTCCTCCAGATAATAGGTTAGCTGCGACAGGGTCGCTCTGGACAGGTCCTGGCTTGCATTCCTGTAGCTCCAGTTGTAGAGGTAGAGTCCAAGCAGCAGAATCGGCAGAATAATAGCGAGATAAGTGACAACCATCCGGATAAAAATAGTGTGGCGCATCGACACCGCAGGAAACTTAAGCACTTGCACCGCCTCCACTCCTCTGCTCATGTCCGATCATTTGCCGCTCCCGCCCTTCTCTGCATACCAGTCGTTAACCTCAGCCGTAATCTGCTCGCCGCCCAGCTTGTTCCACTGTGCCACGAAATTATCGAACTCGCTGAGCGGTCTGCCCTGAATGATATCAAGAAAGGCATCAATCTGAAGATTATTTAGAATATTCTGCTTCTCGATCATCGTCTCTGTAGGTGCGCCGACGAAGCTCTCATAGAGCAGCTGAGATTTACGTTCATACCCGTCCAGGATAGAAAAAGCACCCGAAGGCCCATACGTCCGCTCCCAGCCCCAGCCTGTCTCGCTGTCCGCACCTCCGGCCTCGTAAGCGGCAATCCGCTTCTGGATCGTCTTCGCTTCATCCTGAAGCACGGAGGCATCGCCGGTGCGCCGGAAGGTCTCCAGC
This sequence comes from Paenibacillus sp. FSL H8-0122, assembly GCF_038005345.1. Taxonomy (NCBI): domain Bacteria; kingdom Bacillati; phylum Bacillota; class Bacilli; order Caryophanales; family Paenibacillaceae; genus Paenibacillus; species Paenibacillus sp. FSL H8-0122. Next base: position 3,793,458 of record NZ_JBBOTB010000001.1, read on the forward strand.
TCCCGGAAGGCCTCCAGGTTCTTCTGCACCGGAAACGGTGTCACCGGCGACAGCTTCCACACCGCCTGCGGAGCGTTATAGTACCGCTCCACCTCACTCGTAGCCCCCCAATTCTTCTCCAGATGCAGGTTAATCAGCTTAATCAGCGCCTCTGGATGCTGGACGCCTTGCTTGACCGCCAGGAACTGGTTAGTGCTGAACGGAAGCGGCACCTTCGGCGCGGCCCCCGACTCCGAGACCAGCGGGAAGGCTTGCCACTCGGCCTGCGGATTATGCTCACGGCTGGACTGCGCGAGGAAGGAGCCCCACTGCTCCCCGTACATCATGCCGACCTGCTCATGCTCAATCCAGTCGCTGGCCTTGACCCCGTCCTTGAAGGCGAACTCCCTGTCAATCTGCCCCGTCCGGTACAATTCCTGAAGCACCTGCAGGGCATGCTTGACCTCCGGCTGGATCCCTCCATAGACCAGCTTGCCGGTCTTGTCCTTAATCCAGATTCCGGGATACGCACCATAACCGGCCATGAACCCGGTAAGTCCCATGACCGGGTCCCACAGATATTTGGTTGCCGCAAGGCCATAGGTATCATGCTTGCCGTTACCGTCAGGATCTTGCTGCGTAAACGCTTTCGAAATAGCAAGCACCTCTGCCATCGTCTGCGGCGGCTGCAGGCCGAGCCGCTCCAGCCAGTCCGTCCGAATCCACAGGAACATCGCGCCCTCAATGGACGAATTGGTCTCCGGGATCGCCATAAGCTTGCCGTCAAGGGTAACCGTCTCAAACGGACCCGTTCCTTCCTCACTCAGCACCTTGCGGGTTAACGGGGTTGCATACTTGTCATAGACTTCACTCAGGTCCTGGATCAGCCCTGCATTGCTCAGCACCCTGAGCTGCGAAGCATTCACCCGCACAATATCAGGGATATCCCCGGAGGCCAGAGATACCCCCAGCTTGCGGGAGTAGATGGAGCTCCACTCCGTCCAATCATAGGTGACCCTAATGCCGAGCACCTCTTCATACAGCTCGGTCCAGCGGTTATGCTCCAGCGACTCTCCCGGCAATTCCTTCAGTATTTCTTCCAGCGCATCGTTGTTCTCACGTACGAACGACAGCTGGATGGGCGGATCATATTTGCTTAGACCCGGCTCTTCATATAACGAAGCGCTCCCCGGCTGTCCCTCAGGGACCGGAGAACGCTCCGCAAGGCTATCGCTCCTCTCACAAGCGGTCAACAGTTGTACGGCCATGCATGCTGTGACAGTCCAGGCCATCGTGTTCTTGATTGTTTTGGGCACCAGTTGCAACCTCACTTTGCAAGATTATGAATACCGGAATATTATATTATCCCGGCAAAAATAATGAAATTGTAAGGTGCAATTCTTGTTTGGCTTACCCGTTCTTTACCAATCAAGTGGAAACGGCATTGCCGTCCTTTTAAAGGACGGTACCGTTTCAGCGGGAAATAGAAGGATAAGTTATCGTGTGCAACATATAAATTCTTATATTTTTAGAAATCGGTGACCGCCCGGAAGGCCGGTTTCGGCTGATGCTGCCTGTCGAACAGCATCGGGGCCTCGGTCCGCTCGGCCGGGAATGTGCTCAGCCAGGTATGATCATCCGCAATGCCCCAGAACATGACCCCGCTTAGCAGCTCCTTCCGGTCTCTTAACGCAGCGAATAGCTCGCCGTACCGCGCGGCCTGCCGCTGCAGGATGTCTTCGGGAACCACGGGTCCGACATCACTGAGATCGTTATAGACATACAGGCTCATATCCAGCTCGGTGATCTGATTATCCAGGCCCAGAGCATGGAACTTCTCCATGGACTCGATAATGCTCTCCACCGAAGGATACTCCAGATTAATATGGGTCTGGTGGCCAACCCCGTCAATCGGCACTCCCTTCGCCAGCATGTCCTTCACCAGCTCGTAGAGCCGGTCCCGCTTCTCCGGGTTGTCTGTGCCGTAATCATTGATGTACAGCTTTAGCTCCGGTCCTCCAGCCTTGCGGGCAGCACGGAAGGCTGTCTCGATGAAGCCGGTGCCGGTGATCTTGTACCAGTCGCTCGCCCGCATGCCGTCCGGGTCATTCGGCTCAATCACCTCATTCACTACATCCCAGGAGGAGATGTCCTCCTTATACCTGCCGACCACGGCAGTGACATAGCCGTCCAGACGCTTCAGCAGCAGCTTCTTGTTCGCTTCGCGCCTCGCCGCATCGGTCTCATCCGCCATCGCCCGGCCGGCTTCATCCCGGAAGAACCACTCCGGCGTCTGGCTGTGCCACACCAGGGTGTGGAAGCGCAGCCCCATGCCGTTCGCCTTCGCGAAGGCGACGATCCGGTCGGCCCGTTCCCAGGTGAAGGTGCCCTCAGCCGGTGCAATTGCATCCGGCTTCATGGCATTCTCGGCCACGAGCCAGTTCACATGCCGCTTCAGCAGCTCTGCCGTGGCCCCCTCTGTCTGGTCCGGCTCCACCGCAGCGCCTATGGGGAAGTAATCCGCATAGGCTGCCGCCAGCGGCGGAGCCTCCTGCTGCACCGGAGCTTCCGCCGCAGCTTCAGGCGAAGCTGCAAGGGCAGCAGCCGGAGTCCCGGCGGGTGAGGCTGCCGGGGAGGACGCTACATTCCCTGGCGGGGAAGCAGCCGGAGCTGCATCCCCGCCCGAAGTGGAGCAGCCGGATAACCCTAGAAGCGCGGCTGCGAAGACTATACTCCGGGCCAGTCTGGCCGGAGTGCTTGTTCTGTTATTTTGGCGCACAGTTATCCTCCTTCTACGGTTATCCCACAATCCCGGTACGCTCAATACTCTCCACGAAATACCGCTGCACGAACAGGTAGATAATGATCAGCGGCAGGATCGCCAGCAGAATCCCTGTATCCTGGACCATGCTGAGGTAGAACGGATCAGCCTTGGAATTGGCCCCGTCCTCCAGCAGAATCGCCAGATTATACGGCAGCGAGCCGAGCTGGGTCGCCATCACCTTGCTGGAGGTCAGATAAGTCGTGGTGAAGAAGCTGTCGTTCCATTGCCACACAAACGAGAAGAGCAGTACCGTAACAATGGATGGTATCGCGTTAGGCAGCATAATCCGGTAGAAGGTCTTGCCTACCCCGGCCCCGTCGATATAAGCCGCTTCCTCCACCTCTTTGGGAATCCCCCGGAAGAACTGCCGGAAGATAAAAATGTACAGCCCCGCCTTCAGCGAATTCGCCGTAGCAGAGGTTAGAATAAACGGCCAGTAGGTGTTGAGCAGATTCACCGATTTGCCGGTCAGGAGCGGAATCAGCCCCATCAGGCTGAAATCCTTCAAATTCAGGTAGACCGGAATCAGAATCGTGATCGGCGGAACCAGGATCGTCAATATGACCCCGGCGAACAGCAGCTGGCTCCCTTTGAACTTCAGCCGGGCGAAGCCATACCCTGCAAGCGCGCAGGAGATGGCGGTCAAGATTGTAGTCGTCGCCGACAGGGTGAAGGTATTCAGCAAGGCCTGCCAGTAATCCATAATTCCAATCGCTTTGACGAAATTGTCGAGCGTATAATTCTCGGGAAGCCAGACGACAATCGGTGAATACAGATCGCTCTTGGCCTTGAAGGCCGTGGATATCTTCTGGAGTACCGGATAGAGGATCACGAACGACAGGCCTGCAATGAGCGTCAGCCGCACGAAGGACCATATCCATTTCTTCCAGCGTTCGAGCGACAGTAAGCGGGTCGCATGCATTTGTCCCATCCTCCCTTTAATCATAGTAGAAGACCTTCTTCGAGATCAGATAGCTGCTGACAGCCAGAATTAAGGCCACTGCGGCGAAATACAGCCAGGCCATCGCAGAGCTTAGACCGAAGTTGAACTGGGTGAAGCCGGTCTCCCGGATCAGGTCCGTCATGGCGTTATTCGAGAAGGAATCGATAATCGTATAGATAGAATTCACCAGAATGAGCGGGCTGACCATCGGAAAAGTGATTTTCCAGAAGGCCTCATAGCCGGTTGCCCCTTCCATCTTGGACGCCTCATACAGCTGCGGCGAGATGGTCTGGATGCCGGCCAGGAAAATCAGAATCTGTACGCCGGACTGGCTCACAATACTATAGATGCGGCTCACGGCGCTGGTCAGATAGTTCACTACCCATTCGCTTAAGCCCGCATCCAGCATCAGCCCCTCCAGCTCGAAGGTACCCAGTCCCTGAATCGCTCCCGCTCCGGCATTCTGATCGTTAACCGCCTGAATCAGGCTGGTGCTCTCCAGACTCAGAATGACCCCGGAGGCCAGAATGACGGGCAGGAAGAAGATCGAGCGGGCCAGCGATCTGCCAATGAATTTCTGATTCAGCAGCACCGCCAGGAACAGGCTGAAGATCACGATCAGCGGCACATTGATGACCATATTCAATATGGCATCGGCCAGCGAGCGGTTGAATTCGGTATTCACCGTCAGCGCTTCAACGTAATTCTGGAAGCCGCTGAAATGAACAATCAGTCCGTCGGAGTTGGCCTGCACCGAGCTTAAGCTGTAGCGCAGCGAAGACAACAACGGAATCAGGAAGAAGAAGATGAACCCCAGCAGCCAGGGCAGTACATAGAAGAAGCCCATTAATGCCTTTTGCTCATTGTAGGATCTGCGGTCCAGTCTAAGTATGGATTTCAAGATTGCTCACCACCCGTAATATAGCTTTCGGCCTCAACCGTCCGGCCTTCGGCAAGGACTGCGGTCTTATTGTAGTTGACGATGACAGACATCCCGTTACCGTAAGTGCTTTTATAGACACCGTCTGCCAGCTTCTCATGACCCGTCAGCCGCTGATTCTGAACGTTCTTCATCACTGTGTTCACTTCCGTGTACATATCAGCCGCCTGGTTGATCCACTGCTCGTAATTGACCGCATACAGGTTATCGAAGTCGGTATCCTTCACCTTGTAATTAGGCGCATACATCCATTCATAATAGAGACCGGAGCCGTACTCCAGACTCTTCAGGATATACTGCCTTGGATTGGTGAACGTGGACAGGTTAAAAGGCTTGCCGGTGTAATTCACATATCCCCGCACCACCATCGGATAGAACGGAATCTCCTCATCCTCCAGCTTGAACCGGCTGCTGGACACCGGAGCATCCGTAATGTCAGAGAGATACGGGAGGGCGTAGGCATTCCCGCCATCCGCGAGAATGCGCAAGGACTGTCCGGTGATCTTCTCCAGCGATTGGACCGATATCTGCTCGGATGCAGACCGGTCAATTTCTTGATTTTTACGGAAATCGCTGTTCAATTGATCGGCCATATCCCTGAGCGAGATGCCCCCGGTCTGAAACGGCGCAATCTCCTTCAGTGTGGCATCGACATATCCGCCGACCCTGCTTGGCGAAATAATGTAGGCCGGGGTGAAGGAACGGTCCCGCCGGTTCAAGGCCATATTGTACGGATAGACAGCTGCCGGAATCTCACTGAGCATCCGGGAAGCCTTCTGATTAATCCGGAAGCCGGAGGTCTGGTTCGCCCGGAGCAGAGCCACATCAGGGAAGAGCTGAATGTCTTGCTCTTTGGCGTATGCAGCCAGCCGGTTCAATCCCTTGCTGCCGCCGACCGCCTGATCCACAGACAGCCGGTCCGGCACCTTGTGATCGAGGCCCCGGTTGAACCAGCCGGCATATTTCAGCTTGATATGATCAATGCCGCGCTGCTTCATCTGCTCCAGAATGCTCTGGGCCTCTTCGAAGGTGGTCAATGCCTCCAGCGATTGATACGGAATACCCAGGACATGCTTGGTCTTCGTGATTCCGCCTACCAGCTCCAGATAAAACGGCGTATTCACAGGAGCTTCTGCGGAAGCGGCCGGCTGCGCCTCAGGCAGTCCGCCATGCTCCGCCAGATAGCTCTGGTAATAACGCGCCATGCCCGGATAAGAGGCCTCTGCTCCGCTCAAGAACGCGTAACGGACGACATAATCTGTCTTAGGCGGCTCCTGCTGGAATTTCGGCAGGGTGCGGTTCTGATCGCTTGACGTCAGGGTAAGATCCCCCTTGGCAATCAGGGTGAAGCTCGGATACACGTAGTTGTATCCGTTCAATCTGCCGCTGGTATCCGCGTTGATGGTAGCCAAGGACGCGCCTTGTTCAATAATGCCCAGCATTGCACCTTCCTCCCGGATCAGGCCGAACACCGGCAGCTTGACCTCCTGCTGCTGCGCATAGGCATCTGTGGTCTCCATCGTCCCGTCCACACCATATACCGCCTGCTTGTATGCGGGATAACGGGTCTTGCCGTTATTGAAATGAATCAGCGCTCCTGAGCCGTCCGGCACCAGGATGGACCCCGAATCCTTGCTCCCCCCGGCACCCAGGAAGCTCAGCAGGGAGATGTCATTCACTGGATAATCCGCAGGATAGCGGATATCCGCTGCCGGAACCTTGACGACCAGCTGATCCCCGTCCAGGGCGTATTCAATGGCGAGCTGGAAAATACGCGGCGCAGGCTTGGTCTGGCTGAGGTTGTTCTCGGCGATGTCCTGCTGCAGATCTTCCTCTGTGTACCCCGCCTTCTCGAAGCCCTTCAGAGTCCGCTCCAGCTGAAGCCCCTTCAGCGCTTCATCGTTTCGCGTATATACCCCGTTCTCCTCATCGAAGGTGTAGGCAATTTTCATCGTCCGCTGCCCGGTCTTATCCATCTTGCTCATGATCTTCTCCTCGAACCGCTCCTTGCCCATCTTCATCGGCAGATCCTCCGCCGTTGCGGCGGTCGTTCCGAACTGGTAGAAGACCTTGACGCCCTCCGGCGTCAGTTCCAGCTTCATTTGCTTATGGGCCACGCTGTCCGTATATGAATTGACAGAGCTGACTTGACCCAGGTTGTTATAGAAATCCAGCTTGAGCTGCGCGGACAGCAGGTCTTTATTATCCCCGCTGGCCTTGGCATCCGCTTCACGGTCCAGCGGGTTGCTGTACCAGAGCGTCCCGTCCGACAGATTCTTGACGGCAATCCCTCCGGTAGCTTCATCCATGAACAGCCGGAGCTGCGCGTTCTCGAGCACCCCTGTCATGCCGCTCACCCCACTATCGGTGAAGGCAGATTTCAGCGCGCTCCCTTCCGTAAAGGACACTTCAAGATTCGGTTCATGCCCGCTGGCCTGGCTGCCTGAGCTTGACGCCGAACAGCCGGCCAGCACACTCATACTGAAGAGAATCGAGAGCAGCATGATTAACGGCTTCCTCATTCCCGGTCCTCCTCCTATCTCCTCAAGACAATTTCTTGGTATATGGTCGAGACGAATGCAATCATCTGCTGAACCAGACTGAAGAACAGCAGGGTCAGGAAAGCCATGAAGGCCATAGCGAGCAGCGTCAGCAGAATCGTCCCGATCGTTTTGGACGGGGAGAACTGATGAACGGTCATAATGCCCACATACAGCAGCAGTCCCGACCAGAGGATGGCAAAGTTTTTGAAAAAATAATAAAAAGAGCTCTCCTGGGCCGAAATGAAATTGCTGATCCAGATCCAGGGGAAATTAATCAGGACAATCGGAACCAGGGCGAAGCAGGTGGTAATAAAAATCTCCGTGAACTTCCCCTCCCCGTCCATCAGCGTGGTAAGCGACCAGTTCGCCACACACCAGAACAGAACAGGAACCAGCACATAGACCGCTTCCAGCAGGCTGTTCAGATACCGCGGATTATTCATATTGACCAGGAACCCGCTATATTGATTGCCCAGAACATTCGTCAGAATCAGCATAAAGAGAATGCCGAAGGAGATGATCAGACTGGTTTTTTGACTGCGTTCATATTTGAGGTCCCAGTATCCGTTGAACGGATGAACCATCACATACAGCGGATGTTGCAGCGCTTCTCTGTTCAATGGAGCTCCACCTTCTTTCTGGCCTTCATTTTCCTGTACATTCTCAGGCCCAGCCATAGGGCCACCAGCGCGATCAGAGCCGTCATAATGGTGGAGAAATGTCCGCGAAGCACTTCCTTACGGTAGAGCAGGAACGCTTTGGAATAGTTGGTCCGGTCCATGCTGCGCTCGAAATACTCCGCCGACTCCTTGTACTCGCCCTGCCGCAGATAAGCCTTGCCTATGCCCGCATAGGCATACTCCATATTCGCATTCAGGTTGACGACCTTGCTGAACTGCTGAGAGGCCATCTCCTCATCACCGTTATAGTAGCTGCGCACGGCACTGTTCAGCGTTCTTCCATACTCTGTGGTCTGAAATACCGTGATTTCACCCAGCGCCTGATCCAGCACCAGAATATCGTCACCGCTGTGCTCAATGGCAACCGGAGTGTTGAATTCGCCCAGACGGTTACCGATTCCGCCGAAAATGTACAGCAGATAGCCGTCCCCGTTGTACGTGAACACCCGGCCCCGGCTGGCATCCAGCACCGCGTATATTTCACTGTCGCTCACATCGATATCCACGAGCCGCGGGGCACCCCCTGAGCGCGTGGAGTAGAGCAGATCACCGCTGGGCTTGTAATAGCCCTCTCTCCGCAGAATATCTGCCCCCTGCGCGTTCAGCTTCTTGATCGGGTCCCCGTAATCGTCACCGTTGGTAGCGTACAGAAAGCCTTCATCATTAATGTCCAGATTCGTGAACTCGGTTGGCGTATACATCACCATCTGCTCGCGCTGCGCCTTGGTCGAGATCGATTTCCAGAAATACTCCACCGCATCGACATGCACCCGGTTCGCGCCAATGAACGATTTGAACACACCATCCGCCCCGAATTCCATGAATCCGTCGAAGACGCCGGCCGACATCACATAGATGCGGTCCGCCTTGTCTACAGCAACACGGACAGGCTGAAATTCAAAGTTCGCCTGCAATAGCTCGGACTTCGGGGCTTCAATGATCCCCACAGCCTTGAAGTCGCTGTCGAGATGGACGATACGCTTATTGCCCGTATCCGCGACATACACTTCCTTCTGCTGCGTCACATAGATGCCCTGCGGATTGTTGAACTTCTCCGCCTTCCCCTTGAACTGGAACGCGTCTACCGTCTTGACGGATTTGTAATCCTGATCCAGAATCACAAACCGGTTATTGCCGCTATCCAGAACATAGATCTGCTTATCCTCTGTAACCTGAATATCCTGCGGATTGTTGAAGGGACCCGCACCGGAGCTGGCACCCGTGATGAGCGTAGTAGCCTGGTAGGCGGACGGAGCCGCCACCGCATTCCCCCAGTATGAATAATTGTAGGAAGGGGCTGCGCTCTCTGCCAGGGCCTGCTCTCCGCCAAGCCCCAGACTGACCAGGCAGCACAAGGCCAGCAGACCGGTTCTCAGTTTCTTTATCCTTGCGACCATTGTCACCGTTCCTCCTCTCTACTCTTTCATACCGGATGTGGCCATCGTCTGGATGACACTGCTCTGTGAAATAATGAACAACAGAATCGGCACGGTCATCAGCAGCAGAGCGACGGCCGCTCCGACCCCGGCACGCGCAATCCCGCCCTGGATGACCTGGCTGAGCGCGTAGTGAAGCGTCTTCAGGTTCTCACTGTAGATGAAGCTTCCTCCATCTGTGCCCCACAGTGCTGGAAATTGCAGGATCATCAGCGTCAGCCAGGCCGGCTTCACATTCGGCATTACGATTTGCCAGAACACGCGGTACTCGTTCGCACCGTCGATTTTGGCCGCCTCAATCAGCGCATCCGGGATCTGCTCCATGAACTGCTTCATCAGGAACAAACCTAGTGAAAAGGCCAGTGACGGCACGATAATCGCCGCCTGGGTATTGATCCACCCCAGCTGCGACATGACCAGATAGTTGGGGATCGCCGTAACATGCGGCGAGAACATCAGGGACAGCACTACAATTTTGAACAGAATGCTGGAGCCCGGAAATTTGAACTTGGCCAGCGGATACGCCGCTGCTGACGCCAGCAGGATATGTCCTGCGGTTCCTACCAGGGTGATCAGCAGTGTATTCGCAATGTATCTGGTGAACGGCACCCAGGAATTGCCCATGATCACCATCAGATCGGTGAAGTTCTCCAGCGTCGGGTTCCGCACCAGGAATCTCGGCGGGAAGATGAACAGCTCATCCAGCGGCTTGAAGGCATTGTTCACCGTGTAGATCAGCGGAAGAACCATGAATGCGCCGAAGCCCAGCAGCAGGCCGAAGAGCATAAAGCTGACAGCAAAGGAACGGTTCAGTCTTTTTTGAGGGCGAAGGGCCCCTATCACTCTTGAATACAGGGTCATTCACCCACCTTTCGAAGCAGCTTCTGGGTCATCATATTGGTTCCGAGCATAATCGCGAAGAGAATGGTGGCAATCGCAGAGGCATAGCCCATCTCAAAGCGCAATGTCCCGTAATCCATCAGATGGGTTACCACCGTATGTCCCGCATAGTTAACGCTCGGGAAGCCCGCAAGCGCAATAGAGACCTCGGCCACCGCGAAGGAGGCGGTAATCTGCATGACTGCACCGAACATCAGCTGCGGACGCATGGACGGCAGGGTAATGAACCACAGCTCCTGCCAGCGGTTCCTGATCCCGTCCATCGCCCCCGCCTCGAACAGCGTCTGGTCCACGGTCTGAAGTCCGGCGATGAACGCCAGGAAGCTTGTGCCGAGACTCAGCCAGAGCTGGACGATAATGACAATGGCGAGAATATACTTCTCATTCTGCAGCCATTGAATCGGCTCCAGCAGCACCCCGATCTTCATCAGGAAGCCGTTGAGGTAGCCATAGCTGTCCCCCGAGAAGACAATCAGCCAGATGAAGAATACATTGCCCGAGATCGAGGGCGCATAGAAGACCAGTGTCATCAGCGCCCGGACAAAGGGCGACAGCTCATTGATCAGCCAGGCGAACAGGAAGCATGCGATATAGCTTAACGGTCCTGTGATGACAGCGAACAGAAAGGTGTTCTTCAGCGCGATCATGAACACATCATCGCCCAGCAGCAGCCTGGAATAGTTCTCCCAGCCTATGAATCTCGGCGTCTCCAGCATATTGAAGTAGAAGAAGCTCAGCCCGAAGGAGACGACCACCGGGATCACCGTGAACAGGAAGAAGATGATCATATAGGGACTCATCATGAAATAATAATGCTTGCTCTTCTTGATATCTTTCCATAATTGCGCCAGGCGGGATTCCTTGAGCGGACCGCCAGCCAGCCCTTGCAAGGCTGGTTCAGTGGTATTGTGTATTTGTACCATCAGCTTGCAGCCTCCAACCTAATACGGAAGTTTGAATTCCTTCCGTTTGATCTGAATTTCATCGTTAATGTAGATCAGATAATCCGACAGGGCTTCACGCGGATTCACATTCCCGTTGACCACCTTGCGGAACGCATTGTCCAGATGCCGGCCTGTGAAGTAGCCGCCCGGAACCTGAGGGTTCCCCTTCACCCATTGCCACTGGCTCTCCAGCTCCTTGTAGTCCTTCACCGGCCAAGGCAGCTCCTCCAGCGCTTCGATGTTGGCGGTCGGATAACGTGCCGCCGCTCCCATCAGCCCTTCCATTTCCCGGCCGTACTGGACCTGGGTGTCCTTGTCTGTCCACCACTTCATGAATTCCCAGGACGAATCCTTGTCCTTGGCATTCTCCAGCAGCATGACACCGGTGGTATGGCTGGCCACGCTATGGTCCACCGTGCCGTCCGCCTGCTTCGTTCCCGGCACCACCGTGAATTCCCACAAATTGCGGATTTCCGGCGCCATTACCGTCAGGCTGTTATAGATGGTATAATCGGCAATCCCGATCGGGATCTCGCCTGTACGGAAGCGGTTCGGAAAGTCCACCTTCACCGGGAACTTGTAATTGGTATAGAACTGGGTCCACTTGTTAAATTCACTCATGGAGGTCTCCGAGTTCAGCGCGCTTCGCTTCTGGTCGTCTGTGTAGAGCTGCCCGCCGTTCTGGTAGAGCAGCATGGTGAAGGCCGCATTGGGCACCAGCGTCGCGTTGTTCAGTGTATCCTCCAGCGGAAGATAGAACTCCAGATTATGTCTCTGCAGAACAGAGACCACATTGTAGACTTCCTCCCACGTAGCAGGCGGCTCTAAGCCAAGCTCCTGCAGAATATCCTTCCGGTAGAACAGCATCGGGAAGATCTGCTGCTCAGGCAGCCCGTAGACGCTTCCATTGTACTTATAAGGCGTAAGGGCACTGTCCCGGAACCGGTCAGCTACTTCTTTGAAGTCGGCGAACCGGGACAGATCGGCCGATGCTTTGCGCATCGCGTAGTTCACTGGAAGATCCTCACCGATCTGCATGGCTACGTCCGGCCCTTCGCCCGCCAGGGTCGCCGGCAGCAGAATGTTCGGAGGCACCAGCCGCAGTGCCACGGAGATGCCCGAATCCGGCGTAAAGGTGTCGTCAATCATGCTCTTCATCACTTGAGCCTGATCCCGGCCGGTCGAAATCCAGACCGTAATCGCCTTCTGGTTCTTCGTCACGTTACCGATACTGTCATAGTCTTCGGTATACGAGGCGCCATACGCTCTCAGCTCATGTTTCAGCTTCTGGAAGAAGGTCGCCTGCGCAGACGGAAGCGGCTTATCCGGGGCCGAGACCACCAGTGAATCCAGCGTCAGCGGCTGTTCCCGCACGCTAAGAATCCAGGTCCCCAGTCCGCCGACATTCGTCTTGAAGGAGACCAGCCGTTTGGCTACCGTGTCCGGGTGCTTAGCCATATCCTCCAGTTGGGTGACCATCGAGTACAGCACGGATACCTTGTCGCTACGTTCTCCGGTGGCCTGCTCCAGATATTCGCCGACACTGCGGATAATCTCCGCCTGCTCCCGGAATACCTTAGTCATCTCCGGTATCCGCTTCTCCAGCTGATAATCGCGGAACTTATCCGGGTTATTGGAGGTAATCGCCAGAATATTACGGTACATTTCATTCAAGGTCAGAACGCTGGACTGGACCGTACGGACCAGCGGCGCGATATCGCCAAGGGTCACGGTCAGTCTCAGCTTGTGCGTCCCTTGTGTAAGATGGAACAGATAAGGCTCTTCCCCGCCAAGGACATTCATCTGCCAGCCGGGAGAGTAATTGAAGCGGATCTGCTTCATCTCGGTGAATGGATATTCACCGTCAATCGTCAGGCTGCGGTTGGCATAGACGCCCCGGAGCTGATTCTGCTTCTCCTTGAGCGCTATCCGGTACAGACCTTCTTCGGGGACGTCAATCTCCCATTCGATCCATTGTCCCGGCAGCTTCCAGTTCACCCCGCCGATGGTGTTGATTCTTAAGTTCGAGACGGCATAAGGAACCACTGCCGGGCTGGAGCGGTCGGATAACGGATATAAGGTGGGCGAGGATTTGGCAGATGCCGCTTCGGCCTGGACCTCGATATAAGGCTCCTTTACCGGCTGAAGACCCTTAGTCTCATACTCCTGCTTAGCCTCTGCATAAGAGCGCACTGTCTGGTCCTGGAACAGCTCAATATAATCAATGGCCATCGGCTCACGTAGTGCAGTCAGCGACAGGGTCTGGTTTCCCTGCTCCAGATAGAAGGCATACGGCTCCTCATAGAAGCCTTCACTGTCCGCAATGACTGTGGACTGCCACACCGGCTGCTCCACTTGTCTGGGGCGCAGATCGTTGCCGCGGTCATCCTGCTTAATGTCCTCCTCACGGTTCCCCCAGACCCGGTCGAAGAGCAAGGTATCCGCTCCCTTGAACGGCACCTCCCGGTTGATGGATAAGGAACGCTCAATGGACGAGCTTTTGCCTTCCACCGGATAATAATGAACCCGGAGGTTATACAGCCCGGATTCCGGAACCGGCACCTCCCAGGAGATGGTTCCCGATTCCGGGGTAATGACTGCTGTTCCGTCAAGCCCCTCGAATTGCTGCTTCACCTCGAAGACATCTCCGCTGCCGGGGGAATAGCTCTCCCCTTCGATGCGGATCTCCCGGTCAGGGCGTGCGGCGTTCGCATGCTGCTTCAGATAGGCTTCATAGCTGCCCTCTGCGGCATCCTGCATGGCTGCCGTGAACTTGCCTTCTGCCGGAGAGTCGGAATGCACAGGCTGCCCCGAGGAATTAAATATCCAGATCGTCCCGGCCAGCAGGACAACAACCAATATAATCGCTATGTTCCTGATTCGAATATTCAACGTACTCCTCCCCTTAAGCGATGGATCATAAAATTTCAGCAAGAATGGGAACAACAGTCCGCGTGGGACTGTTGTTCCATGCGGTATTCGTTTATTTTTTGTAAACCGCGTCTACAGATGCCTGAACCTTAGCCTTGTACTTCTGAATGACAGTAGAGGCCGAGGTACCCTTCTTGAGTTCGTCAATCATCTCGTAGTAAGGCATGGTCGAGAAGGTATTATGGTTCGTGAGCAGCATGCCGCCTTCGACCAGCTTGGCATTGTTGATATCATCCTCGTTGTCATACGTGCTCTCCAGGGAAGCCTGCTTCGGATAATCGTAGATGGACTCGATATCATTGATCTTCTCCCAGATATACAGCAGCTGGTCCGGATTCTCGGCCTTCTTCGGGATGGTCAGGAATTGGACATTGGATTCCACACTGTGGTATTCGGTAGCATTAGGTCCTTTTGGAAAAGGAACAAAGCCGATATCATAATCCTTCATATCCGTCTTGAAGCCGTTCGCCTCATAATCGGCTCCTGCATACATCAGCGTGTTCCCCTGACGGAAGAACTGCGCCGGTTCCTGCCAGTCCCCGCCTTCTGTCGGCCGTGCTACCTTCTCGGCACCCAGCTTGGCGATGAACTTGAAGACCTCCAGCAGCTTCGGATCATCGAGATTCTGTTTGTCGTCAACGGTCAGATCGGTCTCGTTGGAGGCCAGCGCCATTTCCAGGAACCCGCCGGAGGCCAAGCCCCAGACATCAAGTTTTCCGTTGTTATCTGTATCTTTGTTCGCTTCTTTGGCGACTTGGGTGAAGGTCTCCCAGTTCCAGTTATCCTCGTTCACATATTCCTGAAGCGGCTTCATGCCCAGCTTCTTCATCAGGGTGCGGTTATAGAATATCCCGCTGATCAGGTTGCCTGCATTCTCCGAGAAGCCATAGCCCCGGCCCTCATATTGTGAGAATTCTGTAGTCATCCGCTGATTGAAGGCGTTCTCATTCTTGGTATACTCGTCAACCGGCCAGAACATATCCTGCTTGGTCAGCACCGGAATCATATAGCCCTTGCCCATTCTGACAATATCGCCAAGCGGTTCACCGGCGACCAGTGAAGCCACAACCTTCTTCTGGTATTCACCGAAGTCCAGCGCTACATATTCAACCTTGAAATTATGCTTGGCCATCAATTCCTTCAGATTCTTCGAGCGCTGGATATTATCAGGATTGTCCTCGGGAATCGTCATATCCCACCAGGAGACAATCTTGATCGTTCTGCCGCCCATATCGAAGTCTTTTTCTGGTGTAGCATTGCTCGGCTCTGCAGTCGGTGTAGCTTCTGCAGTAGCCTCAGCTGCCGGAGCCTCCGTAGCCGCCGCCGGCTGGGCTGATGCTCCCCCGCCGGCGTTCCCGGCGTTCCCCGCTCCTCCACATGCCGTCGTTGCCGCTAATAACAACATACTAATGAATACTGACATTACCTTTTTTGCCCGCATGATCTGTCCCCCCAAGTATGAATGACTTACCTCGAAAGTTTAGCGCTTACATTTTCAGGCAGCAACCCGTCTAATTTCAGGTGTTCACCTGTCAAATTATAGGTCCGGTCCGCAAGTCCTTATCCACCGCGCAGCCGGATTCCGATCAGGTAAACAAATGGAGCCTGGTGCAAGAATTGCACATTGTAGCGCCTGGCTCTGTTGCACATAATGAATGAAGGAAGCTTAACTTCTCTCTGAAAGCGGGGTCTTCATGTTGTACAGAATCTTATGTGTAGAGCGAAACGCCCAAGTGCGGGAGATCGCTTCTTATATGGCAGGGAGCAGACTTAAGAATTTCATCATTCATGCGCATGCTGATTATTCATCCGATATTCTGCGGCTGATCCGCAGCGAGGGGATATCACTGGTGCTTCTGAATATCAGGGATGCCCATACGCCGGGCATGCGAGTCTGTGAGCAGATCAGGCAGGGAAGCTCCGTTCCGATTATTCTGCTCGGGGGCAGCGGAGATTTCGGGCTGGCGCGCCAAGCCTTACTCTATAATGTAAGCGATTACTTAACAGACCCGGTGGACCCGGCTGAGCTGGGCGGAAGTCTGGAGGCGGTTCGACGGGTGCTGGCTCCGGCCGGCAGACCGGCTGCTGCGGAGCGGGATTATGCTCAGTTCACCATTCAAAAAGAGCCGTCCTCCCCGTGCCCGATCGTCAGTACGATCAAGCAATACGTAGATGAGCAGCTCCATCATAATATTACACTCAAGCGGATTTCCGACTCCCTGAACTTCAATTGCGCCTATCTCGGACAGAAATTCAAGCAGCAGGAGAAGATGTCCTTCAACGAATACCTTCTGCGCCAGCGGATGGAGAAGGCCAAGCTGCTGCTGGAAACGACCGACATGAAGATCTATGAGATTGCAGACGCTGTCGGATATTCGGAAATCGACTGGTTCTACAAGAAATTCAGAGAATACACGGGAACCAGCGCCAATGAATACCGCAAGCAATGCTTCATCATTGCCTGAGGCGGAGGGGGGTGGAGTGAGCGGCCTGTGCGTTATGTATAATGTTGTGTTCCAGTTCGCACCTGCCCGCTCATCTGCCCACTTCTTCCGAAATCAGGTGTATTAATACCCTTCATTCGACTCATCCGCCCACTTTTGATAAATTCAGGTGCACTAATGCCCTTCATTCGGCTCATCCGCCCGCTTTTGATGAAATCAGGTGTATTAATACCCTTCATTCGGCTCATCCGCCCACTTTTGTTGAAATCAGGTGTATTAATACCCCTCATTCGGCTCATCCGCCCGCTTTTGATAAAATCAGGTGTATTAATACCCTTCATTCGGCCCATCCGCCCGCTTTTGATAAAATCAGGTGTATTAATGCCCCTCATTCGGCTCATCCGCCTTTTTTTCCGAATTCAGGTGCACTAATACCCCTCATCACTCTCTGGGTTTCCGTTTAGCCTCCCGTATTCCTTTCTTCCCACTCCTATAAAGTCCCGTTTTGTCTGCGCCCCTTGCTTCTCTCGCTCCCCCTCCCATGCACTTTCCCTTCTCGTCCGCGTTTCCTTCACCTGACAATAGATCAATAATTGGTGAGGATCGGTCATTGTAGGAAGATAGACGATAACTTATTATAGTTTCATACATGAAAGCGTTATCAATTGCTCCGAAATTGCTTTTCATTGCTTATATTATGAAGGGGGATGACAGCCAGACAAGTTACTCAGGATTGCTTGCCCCGGCTTAGCTTCAGGAAGCAATCATACAAAGAGAATATGATGAGGAGTGAAACAATGCGCAGCCAGAGCATGAGAAGCAATTCGTTCCGGAAATTCCTGTACATCTCTCCCTTTATGCTTTTACTCGCTGTCTTTGCCTACTATCCGCTCTATGGATGGGTATATGCATTTTTTGACTACACCCCGCCTATCCCATTGTCACAATCCGAGTTTGTCGGCTTCAAATGGTTCCATTCCCTGGTTGAGAATCAGGTCAAGATCGACCAGCTGATGCAGGTCATCTGGAATACCTTCGGCATCAGCGGACTGGGTATTCTCTTTTCCTGGCTCCCGATGATCTTCGCCATATTCCTGACCGAGATCAAGGCGGTACGTTTCCGCAAATTCATCCAGACGGTCACCACGCTGCCGAACTTTATCAGTTGGGTGCTTGTGTACTCCCTCGCCTTCTCCATGTTCTCCAGTGAGGGGATGGTCAACGGCTTCCTGCATATGACAGGGCTGACCGATTCACCTACAATGTTCCTGCAGAGCTCAGAGCATGTCTGGTGGACCATGTGGGCCTGGGCTACCTGGAAGACACTCGGCTGGTCCGCCATTCTATACATCGCGGCCATTATGGGCATCGACGAATCGCTGTATGAAGCGGCTTATGTGGACGGGGCTACCCGGATGCAGGTGATCCGCCATGTCGTATTGCCAAGCATGATGCCAACCTACTTCGTCCTGCTGATGCTCCAGATTGCAAGCTTCCTGAATAACGGATTGGAGCAATATTTCGTCTTCCAAAATGCGTTTAACAAGGACACTATTCAGGTTCTTGATCTATATGTGTATAACCTCGCCATGGGCGGCGGCAGCTATTCCGTCTCCGTTGCGATCAGTATGCTGAAGAGTGTAATCAGCGTGGTGCTTCTCTTTTCGGTGAACGGGCTGTCCAAAATGCTGAGAGGAGAGGGCATTGTATGAGTGACAACCAGACCAGTCTTACGCCAAACACCCGGGAGATCGACATCACCAAAAAAACGGTCAAAATGCAGGTCAGCGCTACCGATAAAATCATCTCTACTATTATCTATATCCTATTCTCACTGTTCGCCTTCATCTGCGTTTACCCGTTCTACTCGATCATTATCAATACGATCAGCGCGAACGACCTAAGCGCAAAGGGCGAAATTATTTTCTGGCCTAAGGGGATTCATTTCCAGAACTATATCGATGTGTTCAAAATCCCGGGTCTGGGCAATGCGTTCATGATCTCCCTCGGCAGAACCGTGATCGGTACGCTGCTGACGGTCGGCGCTTCGGCCTTCCTCGGATTCATGTTCGCCCAGGAGGATATGTGGGGCAAGAAGTTCTGGTACCGCTTCACCATCATCACAATGTTCTTCAACGCCGGGATCATCCCCTGGTATCTGACCATGAGATCGCTGCATCTGACGGACAACTTCCTGGCTTATATTCTTCCGTCCGTTGTCGCTCCGTTCTTCATTATCCTGGTCAAAACCTTCGTGGAGGCAACACCGAAGGAGCTTCAGCAGGCGGCCAGCATTGACGGTGCAGGAATCTTCACGATTTTCTACAAAGTCATTCTGCCGATCAGCAAGCCGATCCTTGCAACCGTTGCCATTTTCTCGGCGGTCAACCAGTGGAACTCCTTCCAGGATACGCTGCTGCTGGTGACGGACAGTAAGCTCTACAGCTTACAGTTCATTCTGTATAACTACATCAACCAGGCGAGCTCCTTGTCCACCATGGTCAACCTGCAGAATGCCGGATCCACGGCGATGGCAACCCTGGCGACCAAGCAGACCTCTACCTCCATCCGCATGACTGTAACCATTATCGTAGTCGCACCGATTCTGCTGGTATATCCGATCTTCCAGAGATTTTTTGTCAAAGGAATTATAATTGGCGCCGTGAAAGGCTAACGGACCTGCGCCATTATGATACATTAATCATTCGGGGGGCTACACATGAAAAGACACATTAAGCTGGGCAGAAAGTCCGCGCTGTTACTAGGGACGACCATTCTGCTGGTAACAACGGCGTTAAGTGGTTGCAGCGGTAATTCCAACAATGGAGGAGCTGCTGCGGGGACGGCCGAACCCGGAACACCTACTGAGTCATCCGATCCGGGCACAAGCACAGGCATCGATCACAGCAAACCTCTAACCATTACGGTATTCGACAACGCAGCTAACTATCAAGGCGAGCAGACGGGATGGTACGGCAAGCTGCTGAAAGACAAATTCAATATCACACTGAACATTCTGGCTCCGCAGGTAGCGGGCGACCAGCTGTACAAGACCCGCTCTGCATCCGGTGACCTCGGCGACCTCCTGATTATTGAGAACAGCCAGCTCGAGGAACTGATTCCGGCAGGCATGATTATGGATCTAACCGACATGATTAAGAACACGGAGCATCTGTCCCAATATGTAGACAATCACTTTAAGCCGTTCAATGTGGCCTTCGAGAAGCAGAACCCGGATGGTAAAATCTATGCTCTCCCGGCCTTCACCGCCGACACTTCGCCAACGACTTTCTCAGAAGAGCTGCCTTACTCCAGCCCGATTATGCCTTGGGATTATTACAAGGGAATCGGCGCGCCGAAGCTGAATAATCTGAACGACCTGATGACCGCCCTGAAGGACATGCAGGCTAAATATCCGAAGACTCCGGACGGCAAGCCGATTGTTCCGATCACCCTCTGGAAGGACTGGGATGGCGGCAGCATGGAGAATGTCCGGTGGCTGAGCAACTGGTATGGCTATGAGCAGCCGAACGGCACAACAACGATTCAATTGAATGCCAAAGGTGACATCGTGCCGATCGTGGACGACAACAGTATGTACAAGAAGATTCTTCAGTTCTATTATGACGCTAACAAAATGGGTCTCGTTGACCCCGACTCTCCTTCCCAGGACTGGAACAAGGTGTCTGAGAAGCTGACCAACAAGCAGGTTCTGCTTCTGTGGTACTCCTGGCAGAGAGGGTTCTACAATACGATTGAACGCGGCAACCAGGGCGACGGCAACGTAGCCGTTCCGATTGCAGATACCCACCTGATCCAGAACAGTGATGCATACTTCGGGAACGGCAGAGTGTTCGCCATCGGCTCCAAAGCGAAAGAGCCGGAAAGAATTATGGAACTGATGGACTGGATGTCTTCACCGGAAGGTCTTCGTTACTACACCAACGGCTTCGAAGGCTTCAACTATGAGAAGACACCGGACGGCAAATTCAAGCTGACCGAAGTCGGCCAGACGGCATTCCAGGAAAACACCCCGGTCCCTGCCGAATACGGCGGCGGCGGTTACCAGGACGGCCAGAGCAAGGTCAACTCGATGATTATGAGTGATTTCGTGACCGACCCGGAAACCAAAGAATTCTACAACAGCACCTACTGGGCTTCCACCATTGAAGCCAACAAGACTGCGCTGACTACAGATTGGCAGAAGACCTATGACGCCACTACGCCAACCGAGTACTATACGAAGAACAACATGATCGACATCGTGCCGAATATTAACACCAGTCTTGGCTCCGATTCCTCTGACGTCAAGAACAAACGCAGCCAGATCTCGGATTATGTCAAGAACACCTCCTGGAAAATGATCTTCGCCAAGGACCAGGCCGAATTCGACCAGCTCTGGACCAAGCTGAAGAGCGATGTCGAAGGACTCGGCTGGAACGATGTGTTCGCGGTAGACAAGGAAAGAGCAGAGAAAATCGTTAAAATGCGCGCGGATGCGGTTGCCAATAAATAAGCAATGAGCGTTACTGCGTAGCTGTAAAAGTAAAAGAAGAGGCAGCCCCGGAGCCATGACAATGGCTTGGGGGCTGCCTTTTTTTGTTACCGGTAACTGTTCTTCCAGCTCCCTTAAAAAATAAGCTGCGCGAACTGATACAAGCCGTTCTTCCAGACCGGCCAGTCATGGTCGCCCTGCTCTTCCACCCAGATATGCGGTACGTTGTGTTCCGAGAAGTACGCATGGGTGCGGTCGCTGACATACTTGAGGCTGTCGAGGTCTCCGCAGGATAACCAGAGCAGGTTAAGCGCGTCCGCTACCTTCTGCGGGTCGGGTACCAGCAGCTCTGGCTCCTTCGTGTTAGGTGCCGCAGAGAAGGCTCCCACCCAGGCGAAGCGGTCCAGGTTATTCAGACCCATGTTGAGCGATTGTCCTCCGCCCATCGACAACCCGGCCAGCGCACGGTGCTCCCGGTCCGTCAGAACGGAATAGTTCGCTTCAATATAAGGGATCAGATCGTTCAGCAGATCAGACTCAAAGGTTGCAAAGGCTTCCAACTTGTCAGGCGCGAAGATATCGCCCTCCGCCCGGTCATTGAGCATCGCCCGCCCATTGGGCAGCACGACGATCATAGGCTTCAGTTTGTGATCGGCATACAAATTGTCCAGAATAATCTGCGGTGTGCCGTGAGTATACCATTCATCCTCATCTCCGCCAATGCCGTGCAGCAGATACAAGACACTATATTTCTCTGTGCTAGAGTATCCAGGCGGCGTATAGACTCTGGCCTTCCGGGTGTTGCCCACTGTGGCAGAGGGGTATTCGATCATCGTGATCTCTCCACGTGTTATCCCTTCTCTTTCCTGATCATATCCCGCTGCTTGTGTTGTATACTTCTGATGGTTCATGTCCAAAGCTGCTCATTCCTCTCTTGGATTATATGTATTCCTCTACACTTAGTTTATTCAATAAACTAAGTGTAGAATCCTGCTGAGGAACCTGCTGCGGAAAAATATATATGGAGGATAGAAGGTCTTCTGCTTTCTCCTACATTGGACAGTCCCGCTTGTATTTAATCTTCGTATACATACGAATGCATCGGAGTAATCTCCACCGGCTGCTGGGATTGATATAGTGCATTAGCCTCCGTAGAAAAACCCGTAATATATGCCGTTGTCACACCTTGCTCCTTCAGCCGGATGAAACATGCTGTAATGACAGCCTTGCCGAAGCCGCGTTGCCGGTAATCGGGATGGGTACCAATCGTCTCTATAACCGCGATCCCGTTATCCTGATCCACGAATCCGAAACAGAAGGCAATGGGCCGGCCCTTATCATCAACCACAGAGAAATCAAGCTCCGCAAGATAGGACGGCAGAGTTTTTCTCCAATACTCTACCTTGACTGGGCCGGAATCACCCGGAGAGAAGATCTGCTCAATTAAATCGTTCTTCGCGCCTTCATCTATCCCTTCCGCCATGCACCGGATGTAGAAGCCTTCTTCCAAGTTAAAAGTGTACTCAGTTTGCACAAGATCGTATCTTCTTGTATTCCCAATATGGGAATCTTGCACAAAACCTTGATCCAATAATGCCTGAACCTCCTGACCATAGGGATAGCAATCCGTGTTAAGCTTCTTTTTCCCCTTGCCCCATACATTCCGGGTCCATGCGACCATCTCGTCCGCCAGATACGGGTAATCCGGATGAACGATTAAGCTGAAGAAACCGCCTCCGGATTCGGAAATGAAAAGGCCTGTTATCTCACCGGTTTCATTCTTCCATAGGTGTGCATTATGCTCCATGAAATTAGGGTCTGCACTTTTGGGCGCTTCGTACCGGTTCCAGAACTCGAATCTGACAAATTCCCAAGTCTGAAGCTTCCCAGTCAAGGTTACCATTTTTCTCAAAAAGGTATGGACATTATTGAAGTTCTCCGGGGTATCTATGTACTTTTCTTCGCACCTCCATTCTTTCGACTCTAATCATTCACGCTTCTTCTATTATATGTTGGGCCTACTTCGCCTTCATAGGCAGAAATCTGCTATAACCATCTGTGCTATTGTACTTAGCATGGGGTGCAGGATAACCTTCGCGCCAGCACATCTGAGGGATTTCTCTCTTACCGACCCTTTGTATTGTCCAGCATTGTTGCACTTATTACAGCAATTCTCTAAGTTAGCTGCTGGCTGTGGAGCATTGTTGCAACATATGCAGGATTTTCGGTGTGTGGAGCTAATTCGAGCTGGCTTTGTTGCATTTCGTGCAGGATTTCCGCTTTGACTGCCTAAATTGAACAGCATTGTTGTATTTCTTGCAGGATTTCTCATTTCGTGCACCACACAAAAGCCTGTCCTCACGGACAGGCTTTCAACTTTTCTAACTTACAGCACAATCTTCACCGGACTGTTATCCGTTAATTCAAACGGTCCAGGCGTCACATTCGAGTCCGGGCGCTGCTTACCGAAGAAGTCGCGGTCGAACCGGTACGCCGAGCCGTCCGGCTCCTCGTAACGCATCTCGGCGTGATAGCTTTGGCCCAGCAGATTGGTGGTGACCACGGTCGGCGCCGCGGCACGCAGCAGCTCAGGATTCACAATATGCACCTGCACCTTACCGGAAGCCGGATCAACCTTGATCTCAAGACCCTTATCGGCATAGACCTTCGCGTGCGGCTCATGTGTACCCGGCACCGCATCTTTTAGATACAGATTGCCTTGAATGGCTACAGGGAGGGCCATCTGTTCAGGATGGAACGGCTTCCCGGAATCGATCAGCGCCTTGATCTCTTCCCTGGTGTATTCCCACCACTGCTTGTCCAGCGAATTCGGGTGCTCATCGTAGCCGCCTAATCCGACAGGATGCAGATAACAGCGGGAATTATCCGGGATACCGTCCATCACCCGTTCACCGTTATCGTTAAGCTGTTCTCTTGGGGCCAGCGGCAGATGCTCGAAGAAGGTCATCGGCACTGCCTCATTGTCCGTATCCTCATCACGCAGGAAGATATTGTTATAATAGCGGTCATCCCCGCCCGCGATATTGCTGTACCCGGCAACCGCTGTCTCATGCGGCATATGGTACGGTGTATATCGAGTAAGCTCGGGACGCACCACGAACCGTCCGGCGAACAGATTATGGACGAACGCGCCGCCCTGGGCCATATTGCGGAAGTTCATCGGCGACAGGAACAGGTTGTGATCCACCATATACGGACCGTGGCACACCTCCATGAAGAAATCCTCGGACAGGTTGTCGTAGAATACATTCCGGCTGATCCGGGTGCCCTGTGCCTGCCAGTCCAGCCATAACGCCCGGTAGGAGCTGTAAATGACATTTTCGCAAATCTGGGTATCCAGTGAAGCATGGAGCTTGATCCCGCCGACCTCTGCCCCGTGAAAAATCCGTTTATGATGAATATTATAAATGCGGTTCTGTTCAATCCGGCTAAAAGCAGCCCCTAAATGCCCCACGACTCCAGCCTGTTCACAGTCATGAATCACATTATTGCGGACGATATGGCTTCCAATGTTGTCCTTATGCCAATCCTGGCGGAGTGCGCGGAAAATAACCTCCTGCTCCCGCTGCGTCCCGCCCTTCATCCGGCCTTTCGACCACTCGTTATGCCCGGTTGAGATTTCTTTGCCCAGGCTCACCCCTGTGCATTTGGACTCGCAGATATGGTTGTCTTCAATGATCCAGCCTTTGCTCCAGTGGGGGCCGATCAGCCCTTCCTGTAACGCGGTGGGCGGAGCCCACTGCGGAGCCGCCTGGCGGAGCGTGAAGCCTCTGACCGTAATGTAGCCCCGTCCGGTCTGCTCCGGCCAGAAGCAATAAGGTCGCACGCTGATCTCCACATTCTCCCGGCGCGGGTCCTTGCCCCCGAAGCTCGCCCAAATCTTAGTGGCGGCCGAGCCTGCTTCCGCATACCACTGCAGCAGAGAGTCCGCTGCGTACTTGGCCTGCGGCCATACCTGAGGATCGCGCAGCTTGGTAACGCTATCACATTCATACAGCGATTTACCGTCCAGATAGACCTCCCCCAGATGCGGCTCGAACGCCCCTTCGAACAGCCAGTCGCCATACAATTTCTCCGCAAAAGGATTGCGCACAGCAAACAGGCTGTTCGGCACCACTGTACTCCAGACACCATCTCCTTCGTCCTGCCAATCCGCAATAGGTTCAGCCCCTGTGATGACGACTTCCCCGTCCCCGGCAGCCTGATAGACAATCCGCTGTTCCTCTGTTCCTCCGTTAGCCGGGCTCACCCATTCCCTGTATGTACCCGCTTGAACAGTAACTGTATCCCCGGGCTCCGCCAGCGCCGCAGCGCGGGAGATGGAGCGGAAAGGCTGTTCCGCCGTGCCTGGAGCCTGATCGCTCCCTTGCAATGCAACATGATATTCCATATGAGAATCCTCCTCTTTCTTGTATGTCATATGGACATTTTAAATGAATATCCTGTATATTGCTATAACCATGTATACAATCCTAATAGAAAAGACCGCAGGCCTTGTACATCCGGCATACGATCCTTCTAAGAGAATTCCCCGTAAGGAAGAACTCTTGTATACAATTAGACAACCTAACCTTTGACCCCGCCGACCATCATGCCTTTGACAAAATACTTCTGCAGGAACGGATAGACCATAATAATCGGCACGGAAGCTACAATCGTCATCGTTGCCCGCACGGACATCGGAGTAACCGCATTCTGCTGGCCTCCTGTTGCCCCCTGGATCATCCCGTCCAGCGACGAGGTGCCTGTGGTGGTGTTGGAGTTCTGCAGAATCTTCTGCAGCTCATATTGCAGGGTACTCAGCTTCTCATCCGAAGAGTTGTAGAGGAACACATCGAACCACGAATTCCACTGGAACACTCCCGAGAACAGCGCCACCGTAGCCAGCACGGGCACCGTAAGCGGCAGGATGAGGCTGAAGAAGGTCCGGTAATCCCCCGCCCCGTCAATCTTCGCCGATTCAATAATGCTCTCCGGCAGATTTTCAATGAAGGAACGGATAATGATCAGGTTGAACACCCCGATGATCCCCGGAAGAATGTAGACCCAGAAGCTGCCGACCAGTCCCATATCCCGGATCAGCAGGTAATTGGGAATCAGGCCGCCGTTGAAGTACATCGTCATGATAAAAGCTACGGTGATGAATTTGCGCAGCACATAATCCTGCCTGCTAAGCGTGTAAGCCAGCATGGCCGAGCAGAAGACGGTGACTACCGTTCCGATCACGGTGCGCAGCACCGAGATGAAGGTCGCATGAAAAATCGTGGCCTCTCTCAGAATATAATTGTAATTCGCCAGCGTCCATTCTCTGGGCAGCAGGTAGATCCCGCCTTTAATGGAATCTTGCGCGTTGTTAAGCGACACTGCCAGGACATTCACGAACGGATACAGGGTAACAATCATTAGTGCGATCATGAAGCAGTAGTTGCAAATGACAAACAAGCGGTCGCCGGTGGAAGAGCTTATCGGGGGCTTGCGTTTTTTCTTAGGGACAGCTGCGGTTTCCATGCCTGCGCCTCCTTTATTAATACAGTCTGGCTTCGCCCATACGCTTCGCGGCATTATTCGCCATGAACAGCAGGATGAAGCTGACGACCGTCTTGAACATTCCCGCTGCGATGGACAGGGAGAAATTACTCTGGGCAATTCCGTATTTCAGTACGAATATATCAATGTTCTCGGAATAGTCCACATTCATGCCGTTGCCCAGCAGGTACTGCGGCTCGAATCCCGATTCCAGCAGATAGCCGATATTCATAATGAGCAGGACAATCACAACAGACTTGATGCCCGGAAGCGTGACATAGATCATTTTCTTGAACCGGTTCGCACCGTCGATCTCCGCTGCTTCATACTGTGTGGGATCAATTGTGGTCATAGCGGCCAGGTAGACGATGGTGTTCCAGCCGATATCCTTCCAGACGGAGCTGGCTCCGAAGATGGTCCAGAAGTATTCCGGGATACCCAGGAACAGGATTTCATTGCCGCGGTCCAGGAAGCCCAGACCCACCAGCAGCTGGTTAATCGTACCATCCGGGGATAGCGTCGTCTGAATGATGCTCGCTGCCACGACCCAGGAGATAAAATGCGGCAAATAACTGACAGTCTGCACCACACGCTTGAAAGCAATATTGCGTATTTCATTAAGCAGCAAGGCCAGGGTGATCGCGGTGACGAAGCCGAAGAACAGGTTAATCGAGCTCATCGCCAGCGTATTGCGGAGCACCCGGAGGAAGCGGTCATCCCCGAACAGAAATTTGAAATGCTCGAAGCCAATCCAGGTCTGCTCCATGAACTTCCTGGCCGGCTTATAATCCTGGAAGGCAATACTCCAGCCCCACAGCGGCAAGTATTTGAATACAAACAGCCAGATTAGAAAAGGGACCGACATCACTGCCAAGGCCCGCTGCTGGCCCAGCTTTTTAAAGAACAGCCTCATCCGGCCCGGCTCCTTATCCGCCGCCGGCCGGGATAACGCGGGTACCGTATTTTTATCCATCCGTATCTCTCTCCTTCAGCACACCGGGCCGTCCAAGCGGCAGACAGGAAAGACCAGGATAGCTGTACAATCTGGTCTTTCCCGCCGATTCCGGCTACTCGTTCGCCAGTTCAACCTTCGCTTTGACTTGCTCGGTGGTCCATTTCTCGTAACCCGCAGTATCGAGCTTGCCGAATTCCTTCATATACTCCTCCCAGACCGCATCGAACTTATCCGGAGTCGTCAGCACCAGCTTAGGGAAATACTTCTTCGTCATTTCATCCTTGCTGGCTTCCCAGAGCTGTTCCGGGGAATTCTGCTCCTTCGCGAAGCCCCATGCCGGGAAGTATGGACGCGGAACCGGTTCAGCAAACAGCTGGCTGTAGGTCTGTACGCCGTATTTCTCTAAGATCGCCTTATCCTTGTCGGTCAGCGTCATCTGGAACACCTCCGGCTGGCTGGCAACATTCTTGGCATTTCCGTCAGCCAGTGTAGAGGTGGCATTATACATCGGCCAGTTCCAGCTGAAGTACTTGAAGCCGAAGCTCTCTCTGAACGGCTCGTCAATCTTGTCGATCTGCTCCTGCGTACGGAAGTAGCGGCCCTGTTCATTCACTTCATACGTTTCGCCCTTGATGCCCCAGGACATCAGGGTCTGGTTCTCTTCGGTCAGCATGTTGTCGAAGAACTGGATGATGCGGACCGGGTCTTTGGCACTGACTGTAATCCCGATTCCGCGGTTCGTTACCAGACCCCCAGGCGGATCAAGATAGGCATCCGGCGTGCCCTCCTCGAAGGTTACCGGCAGCGGGAAATACTTGAAGCCGTCCAGGGAAGGGTCTTTACGGGCGGCATCCTTCAGCACATTCAGCGCATTATCCACCTGCCAGCGGTAGTCGAAGAAGCCGAGCACCTTGTGGGAGGTTAATTTGGCGATATACTGGTCATAGTTATCGACGAAGGAGGCTTTATCGAACAGCCCGGCGGCATTGAGGTCATTCAGCGCCTTCAGCCACTTTTTGGTGGACTCTGCACCGGCATAGGTCTTGGCTTCCCAGGTATTGGTATCCACCGTAACGTTGCCGTCATTCGGATAGCCCATCAGATGCATCGGCGGGTTGGAGGTGGCGAAGAATCTCCAGTCATGCGTAAGGGAGACCATGCCCGTCAGATTCTCATCCTTGTGCTTGTCACGGTAATTCTTAATCAGCTCTATATATTGATCCAGCGTCTTGATCTTCGGATAACCCGCTTCCTCCAGCACGCGGCGCTGAACCCAGAACCCCGCACCCGCTTCCGGCTCAGGAATGAAATCGTTCACCTGGGCGGCAATCGGCAGGAAATAGATTTTACCATCCTTGGAGCGCATCTGATTCAGCGACTTGCCATACACACGCTGGATGTTCGGCCCGTACTTCTCAATCAGCTCGTCAAGCGGGATGAATGCGCCGGCATTCAGCACTTCCTCTATAGCGGCATCGGGAATCAGCACATCCGGGTAATCGTTGGCCGCAATCATGGTTCCGATCTTGGTATTGAGGTCACCCACGACGAATTCCAGCTTGAAATTGACACCGGTCTGATCCTCCAGCAGCTTGCCGATGGTCGTCTCATTGGTATTTCCGTCCTTCGATCCGGCTACCCCGTTGAAGATTTTGAACGTTACCTTGTCCTGCTTAGGCTCAGTCTCAGCAGTAGCGGCGGCGTTTGTCGGCTCCGTCGTTCCCGTATTCTTCTTGGTGTTATTCGGCCCCGAGCAAGCCGTCACCACGGATAACGAGACGACTGCCGTCAGAGCGAGAAGCCACATTCTCTTGCTTTTCCCCATTGCCTGTACTCCCCCTTGTATATTCATGGTTTAGTGCTCCTTTAGTATAAAAGCGTTTACATTTCTCCGTTACCCGTGAAATTATGGCTTCTCCTTTGAAAACTATGGATGAACTGGAATTCTCAGCTCAATCCGTGTCCCTTCACCCGGTCTGCTGTCCACCTGGAAGATTGCGCGTCTGCCATACAGCATGGTTACTCTGTAGATTACATTCTGTATTCCGATCCGCTCGCCGATAATTCCTTCCATGTCGAGGTATCCGTACAGAGTGTCAACCTGCTCACTGCTCATGCCAATCCCGTTGTCCGCCACTTGGAAGACCACCTCATCCCCCTCCACGCTGATGCGGATCTCAATGCTTCCGCCTTTTTTGAGCGGCTCGATGCCATGAATACTGGCGTTCTCCACGAAGGGCAGGAACACCATTTTGGGGACTACGCAGGCGTAGGCCTCAGGCTGCACCTCGATATGATAGCTCAGCTTATCCTCGAACCGGTATTTCTGGATATCCAGAAAACAGAGAATGAAGCCCAGCTCCTCCTCCACGCTCACCCACTCCTTATTCCAGGTCAGCGAGCTGCGCAGGATCATCGCCATGCTCTGGATGATTTTGGCCGTCTCGTTCTCCTGCTTCAGCAAGCTCCGCATCCGAATCGTCTCCAGCGCATTGAACAGGAAGTGCGGGTTAATCTGGCTCTGCAGAGCATTTAGCTGCGCCTTCCGCCGCTCCAGCTCCAGCGACTTCTTCTGAATCTCCGTTAGATACACATCGTTAATCAGGGCCTTAATCTGCATAATCATACTGTTGAACTCCAGGGTCAGCTGGCCGATCTCATCGCGCGATTCCCCGTGCATGATCGTCTGGAACTGCTGCGTCTTCACCTTTTTCATATGCTTCAGAATCTCAATAATCCGGAGGTTGATCGAACGGGTAATGATCAGAATAATAACGGTGGGGACAACCATCATCAGGCAGGCCGACCAGAGGATGAAATAGCGGGATTTCAGCACCTCCTTGATGATCTCCTTCTCATTCACTGTGCCGACAATCTGCCAGCCGGACAGATAGCTGATACTGCCGTATTCCTTCTCGAAATCAATAAGTTGCTCCTGCTTCAGGGAGGCATACAGCGGCCGGTCCTTCCCCTGCCAGTCAATGGCCCGGTTAGTCGTATATTCAATCCGCCCCTCCGGTCCCAGCAGAGACACATCCCCCTGCACGTTCAGATTGGCGAAGACCTCCATCAGATCAATCGTCTTAAAATCAATCTTCACCAGCTTCTCCTTGTCCATCCGGTCCGCGAAGTAATCCATCCGCCTTAGCACGGAGAAGGACTGGAAGCGGCCGTCTGCTTCATTAATCCGCACAAATATCGGCTGGGAGGAGGCTTCCTGCATCCACTCCTTATACCAGACACTCTCGCGGACCTCCCCGGACAGAATCCCGATATTCCCTGAATTCAGCAACGTGGGGTTATCCACATAGATGGTTTTATTTTGCAGCGAGGAAGAGAACGGGGAATAGTTGTTCAGGGTGGACCGGAGATAGAGGTCGTACGCCTCAACATAGTCTTCAGTCTGTGTGAAGTTACGGTCCAGCACCTCATTGGTCTTGTAATCCGCATAGAAAAAAGAGGATAAGCCCACGGCCTGATCCACCATCAGCCGGAACTCATTCTTAATCTGTTCCACTGCCAGATCTATGTCCTTGATCCGCTGCGCCTTCACATTTCCGGTAATCGTGTTGTAGAAGATCACATTCGTGAGAATAATCGGAGCGATGACCCCGAGGAAATAGACGAGGAACATTTTATTCCTGAGCCGGATATTATTCAGCAGCTTCATGCAGCGCCTCCTCCTGGCATTAACGGTTGCCCGTCCGGTTTCTATATTCTGTAGGCGTCCTCTGCTCCAGCTTCTCGAACTGGGTGACGAAATAATCGGCATTCTTGAATCCAACCTGCTCGGCAATTTCATAGATCCGCAGATCGGTCTGCCGCAGCAGCTTCTTGGCCTCGGTGATACGCAGCTGGAGCAGATAGTCATTGAAGTACATGCCGTAGTTCTTCTTGAACACCTGGCCAAGATAGGCCGAGTTCATATAGAACTGGCCTGCGATCTGCTTGAGGTTCAGGTTCTCATGGAAGTTCCGGTCCACATAAGACTTGATTCTATACAGCCCGCTGCTGCCGTAGCTCTGGTATAGCTCTTGAATCCGCTCCGCCGCTTCCAGCGCAAAGGCTTCGAACAAGGACCTCAGTTCCGCCAGCGTGATGTTATGATCCGGCCAGTTCATCATCGGGACAAGGCTCGCCAGCTGCTTCTCATCCCCCTCCATGCTCCGTATAGTATGCAGCACACTATGGACGCACTGAATGGCTACGGCCTTCATCGCTTCCCGCGAGACCAGCTTCTCCTGAAATTCTGCGAACAGCTTACCGATCCCGCCCATGATCTCCGCGTGCTGATTCTCCTCAATCGCTTCAATCAGCGCCTGAAACACCCTACTACTGGCATGGATATAGTTCAGGGACAGACCGGCAATATCAGAGGACAGCAGAATCGGCTGGGCAGGCCGGACATATTTGTACTCCACCGTCTCCTTGGCTGAGGTATACGAATGCTTCAGCTCCTGAAGCTTGCTTACCGGCCTGCCCGCATACGCCTGAACCTGCAAAGGATAACGCTCGTAGAGCTTGCTTAGACAATCCGCCACGAAGCTGCGCAGCTCTCCTGCATGACTCGCCAGATAATGTTCCGGCACAATGAAGCCGAAGAACCTCCGGTGCTCATAGATAATAGGCGTCTCTGCTGTGAACTGCTGCACCGCCTGCCGGATCGCATCCTTCAGCTCCGCCTTGCCGGGCATGGACTGCCCGTTCCAGGGGAACACATTATTCACCTCCAGCAGCACATAGCTGAACTGGCGGGACCCCGCCTCTGTCCACTGCTGCTCCCAGGCGTCAAGCACTTCATCCGCCGCTTCCCCCCGGATCAGCGCCTCCACCCGCTTCTCGCCCTCATGAATGCTCAGCCGGTCCTGGAGCTGCTTGCGCGCAGTGAATAAATCGCGGAACTTGTGAAGCGCTTTCACAATTTCGTGCTCATTAATCGGCTTCAACACATAGTCCAGCACGCCATACCGGACAGCCTGCTGGGCATACCGGAAGTCGTTATATCCGCTGATAATGATAAATTCCGTTCCAAGCTGCTCCCCGGTCACCGCCTCAATCAGCCCGATGCCATCCAGAACCGGCATGCGGATATCGGTGATTACGAGCTGCGGCCGCTTGGCCCGGATCAGCTCCAACGCATCTTCCCCGTTGTCTGCCTCATCCACTATCCTGAATCCACTGCCCTCCCAGTCAATCATTCCAATCAGGCCCTTGCGGACAAACAGCTCATCATCGACAATAATGATCCCGTACATATTGGCATCCCCCCCTCCGTAAAATCTTAAAAAAGGGAATCCCCGACCTAAGTGAATGGTCAAGGGTTCCCGGATGACAAGGAATATTATAGAGTTAGGCGGGCCCGCAGTCTAGCCTACGATGACTTCCATGGATACCTGCTTCAGGCCCGGATTCAGGTCCTTCTCCTCGGTGAGATCCAGAACGGGAGCACCATCAATGTCAAAATGCACGCGGCGCAGGCCGGAGCTTCGCGGTCCCTCGATTCCCGGTCTGGCGTGGTAGGCGTTCCAGATCAGCCCGTCCTCGTCCGTCACATAGGAATTATGGCCCGGCCCGTATTCCCCCGGCACGCTTCTGGAGGTCAGCAGCGGATAATTGCCCTTGGTCCAGCTCTTGATATCCAGCAGATCAGCCCCCTTGTCTGCGGTCAGCAGACCGACAACATAAGTAGCATCCACCGCTGCGCTGGCAAAAGTCACATACAGCTTATCATCGGTGTACAGAGCGAACGGACCTTCATCCACGAACGTATGGTTATTGGCCCAGCCGTAATCCGGCCGGGTCAGCAGCACCGGATCACTGGTCAGCTTCCATGGCTCCTGCGGGTCAATGGTAGCAATATAGACCCAGGCTCCCAGATCCACCGGCAGGAATTGGCGCTCCGACCATGCGGCATAGAGCTGGCCGTTCCAGCGGATGACCGTCATATCCAGAGAGATCGTCTTGCCTGCCTCGCACAGATAACTGCCGTCCTTCTTCACTACCCGGCGGGGCTTGGACCAGTCCGCAGCATTCATGGGATTCCCGCCCGGGCTCAGCTTCATCACATGCGATTCCTCGTGGAAGAACTCGCCGGGTGTGGCGGCATGGAAAATATACAGCTCGTCTTCAATGATATGAAATTCCGGCGCCCACAGCAGGCCGCCAATCTCTTCATATGTGGAGGAATCGAGGATCAGGGCTTCCCCGGCTGTTACCAGCCCGGGAATCGTATCGGCTTCCCTCATATACAACGTATGTTCCTTATCCGCATCATTAGTCGCAATGAAATAATATTTTCCCTTCCACCGTGTAATGCAAGGGTCCGCACGGTTAAGTGCAATCGGGAATGGAAAATGATCCTGATGGATTTCCCCGGAGATGCTGTAGGTTCCGGCCTTGTCCCAGTTGATGGCATCCGTGTTCCAATGAACTCTTTTGGCAGCCTGCGTACCATCACTGTAAAGGGCCGTTGCCCGGACTGCCTTCACATCCTCCACCGATGCCGCATTCACACGGTCCGGTACCACGACAGCAATGTTCTCCGGCACCGTAAGCTTGCAGAAGAGTCTGCGGGCGATCCCGGCGGAGACAGAGATCACATTACGCGGCTGGATTCCCTCGATATCCGCCTGCACCGCTTCCAGCGTGAACGGCTCCGCTTCCACCGGTTCCGAGACATTCGTAAGGCTCATAATGTCGGCGGTGAAATTCTCATAGCCCTGACCCTGCCCGTCGATCCAGCGGATCAGGTAACCGCTGCGCTGCGGGTCATAGGTGCAGTAGACATCGCTTACATGAGTGTCTGCCTTAAGCTCCAGCAGTCCAATCTCACTGTATTGCAGCAGATCGGCTGAAGAGAATAGCAGTACCTTCCCTTTGCTTTGGTCATCCGCTTCACCGTCTGCCTCGGTGCGCACAGCAAGGACGCCGAAATTCCCGTCTGCCAGGTAGAAGAGATACGGCTGCTTCAGGCTTTTGGCCCGAAGTGTCCCATCCTCATTCTCCGTCGCCTTGGCGAACAGAACACCCGAGTTATGATTCAATGCCTGATACTGGCCCCTCTCCGTCTTGTAAGCCAGGTGCATACTATAAGCCAGCTTCGATGCATACACGATATCCTCCTGCGGCAGTCTTGTGTAACAAAGGATATCTTTCCGATCTTCGTTTTGTTGTGGTATCATGGTTCCATAGCCTTCTTTCATATTGATAATTACTAATAACAATAATCACGCGCTGTTCGGGTAACCTTCGAATTCACTCTTATATCCACTACAAATTATAGAGATTCACTGAAATTCTAACAATGATATTTACTGACCATTAATTGATCTATCCGCAGAAAGGAGAAGCCCATGCCCACAATTCACTACGTGGAATACGATGCCGCACATCCGGCCAATTTCGTCTACAGTATCCCCGAAGGACTGGACGCCTGGCTTCTTGTCCTGACCCAGACTCCGGCGGTGTTTGAAGTGGGCGGTGAATTGAAGGAGTTTCCCGCTCACTCTGTCGCTTTGTATCCTCCAGGGCACAATATCTATTACCGCGCCTGCTCCCGGAGGTATGTCAACGACTGGGTCCGTTTCGATGCGGATGAATCGTATATCACCGAAAGCGTCCTGCCGCTGGGCAGCCCGTTCTCCCTGCCCGATCCGGGGTATTGCCATCAGCTGTTCCAGCTGCTGACGCTGGAGAACTCGTTCCAGAACGATTACCGGGAGCTGTCCATTGACTACCTGTTCCGTCTCTTGTTCAACAAGCTGTCCGAAGCGTCCCAGGACAAGCTGACACCGCAGTATTATAATCTGCTGGAGCTGCGCAAGACGCTGTACAGCAATCCGGGCCACCCTTGGACTGTATCCTCGATGGCCGGGTATCTGCACATCAGCACCGGCTACCTCCAGACCATCTACAAATCTGCCTTCGGCATCTCCTGCATGGAGGATGTCATCCAATGCCGGATCCGGCTGGCCAAGGAGAAGCTGGGCTTCGGCCAGCACAAAATCGCCGAGATCGCCGCCCTCTGCGGCTACGCCAATGTCGAGCATTTCTGCCGCCAGTTCCGCCAGCTTACCGGCTTCTCTCCCCGCGCCTACCGGGAGAAGCTGAATTCCCGGGAGCCGCAGGTGCGGAAGGGGGAATAGCGGGAGTGTAATAAGGTCGGAGTTAGATGAGGCTAAGGTGGGAGTTAGTTAGGAGTATGGCAAAGGGTATGTGGAAATGTGAATACATCGTTGCTCCAACTATGGGCACCCTCTCGCCGCCGCCCAATGTAATCGGTTTTTCGACTACATTCCATCCTCGCGCTTCCGCCTAGCCAAATGTGATCGGTTTTTCGACTACATTCCATCCTCGCGCCTCCGCCACGCCCAATGTAATCGGTTTTTCGACTACATTCCATCCTCGCGCCTCTGCCTAGCCCAATGTAATCGGTTTTTCGACTACATTCCATCCTCGCGCCTCTGCCATGCCAAATGTAATCGGTTTTTCGACTACATTTGCTCCACACGCACCCGCACTGCCCAATGTGTTCGGTTTTCGCATACATTTGGCCCACATAGCAGAGCAGCGACCCTCCACTATCAGGAGAATCGCTGCTCTGTTTAATTTATTCCGTTGTGAGCCTGTGAGGAGTTACTTACTCCGCCGCCCCGCCAAGCACCGGCAGCACGGCACCGTCCCGCACAAACAGCGGAATCTGCGTAAGCGGCGCATCGACCGTAATAGCCTGTCCGCCGGCATAGGCAGTGCCGGTATAGACATGGGTCCACTCGGAGCCGGACGGCAGGTACACGTTGCGAGCCCGTTCACCCTCGCCCAGCACCGGGGCGACCAGCAGATCGGGACCGAACATATACTGGTCCTCGATATCCCAGGCCGCCGGGTCCTGCGGGAAGTCATAGAACAGTGGACGCATAGGCGGCGTGCCCTTCTCATGTGCCGCTTGCATCAGCCCGCGGATATATGGCTTCAGCCGCTCCCGCATCTGCATGAACTCCTTGAAGATGACATACGCCTCATCCCCGTAGCTCCACACTTCATTATCCGAGCCGCTTCCGCATACGCCCCCGCCCCGCGTTCCGGTGGGCGGAACAAAAGGGGAACGGTCCCCGTGCAGCCTGAACACCGGAGAGAACGCGCCGTACTGGAACCAGCGGACCATCAGCTCCCGGAAGGAGGCGTCTGCCGGATTACCGCCGTGGAAGCCGCCGATATCGGTGGTCCACCATGGAATCCCGGCCACGGCCATATTCAGTCCGGCCCGCACCTGGATGCTGAGCACCTTGAAGCTGGAGTGAATATCTCCGGACCATACGAGCGCCCCGTAGCGCTGGCTGCCCGCCCAGGCGGTACGGACCAGATTGATGATATTCTCCTGGCCTTCAGCCGCCATACCGTCATAGAAGGTCTGGCTGTATTTCATGGGGTAGATATTGCCGATCTGCTTGCTGGAGCCGATATGATAACGGTAGATATCATGGTCATAGACCGTCAGCTCCGGCTCCGCCTCATCGAGCCAGAAGACCTTGATTCCTTTGTCATAATAATTCTGCTTAATCAGTCCCCACAGGAACTTACGGGCCTCTGGATTCGTCGCATCGAAGATCGCATTCTGGCCGAGGAACTGGAATTGCGTCCGCACGCCGCGGTCTGAGCGCAGCAGGTACCCTTTTTCCAGCATCTCCTTATAATTCTCGCTCTCCGTCTGGACAGTCGGCCAGACCGAGACCATCAGCTCAATGCCCAGCTCCTGCAGCTCCTGCACCATCGCCTCAGGATCGGGCCAATATTCCGGGTCAAACCGCCAGTCCCCCTGATTCGTCCAGTGGAAGAAATCAATGACGATGACGTCGATCGGCAGCCCGCGCCGTTTATGCTCCCTCGCCACCTCCAGCAATTCCTCCTGCGTACGGTAGCGGAGCTTGCATTGCCAGAACCCCATACCATACTCCGGCATCATCGGCACGGTTCCCGTAGCCTTGGCATAAGCCTCCTCGATCTCGGCAGGCGAGTCACCGGCGGTGATCCAATAATCCAGCTGCTTGGTCGACGGGGCTGTCCATTCGGTCACATTCAGGCTGAAATGCGCCTGTCCGATCGCCGGATTATGCCACAGGAACCCGTAACCGGCGCTGGACAGCACGAACGGAATACTGATCTGGCTGTTGCGGTGGGTCAGCTCCAGCGAGCAGCCCTTCAGATTCAGGAAGGAGTGCTGATACTGGCCCATGCCGTACAGCTTCTCTTGCGGGTCCGCCTCCAGCCGGAGCTTCACGGAGAAATCACTGCTCCCCGGAACCGCCGCCAGTTCTCTCCCGCCATATTTTAACTGATACGTATCCTCTGTCTCGTTAAGGAGCAGCTTGCCGTGCTGGTTATAGAAGAAGATCTGCCCCTTGTCCGTTATTTCCGCCCGGATATTTCCGTTCACAATACTCGCGCGTTCTGGGGTAATCGATATATGACTCAGCGTCTGCACAGCAGGCAGAAGCGCCCACTGCTCATCGGTAATCTCCGCATACGAAGCCCGGATACGCAGCGAATGCTCTCCCCAAGGCTCTATCCAGACTCTCTCATGGTCATATTCTCTGATCAGTCTGCCATTCTCTTCACGAAACATAGCGCGATCCCTCCAACAGTTCTATAATAAGGTTGCAACCACATTATAAATAGTGCAAAGCCGCTATACTATACATAAAAGTACGCATCTATCATACGATATTACGATTGTGTGGAGGGAATAAGATGAGTGAAGCGTTCGAGGACAAGCCTTATCCATGGAAAAAAGAGCACACGGAAATTCCCGAGGGCCTGTTTCCCATCAATGTATTTCATATCTGCTTTCCGGACCGCAGCATTATTCCGCCTCACTGGCATGACCATCTCGAATGGATTCTCGTGACCAAGGGCCGCTTCCGCGTCCAGGTCGGCCCCCACTCCAGAGAGCTGGTACAGGGTGAGCTTGCCTTCGTCAGCCGTCCGCAGATTCATGCGGCCTACCCGACAGAGGATGGCAGTGAGCTATATGCGGTTGTCTACAACGAAGCGCTGCTGAACGGCATGCGGGACCTGACTGAGCTTCAGCATATCCGGCCGCTGCTCTCCGGTGAGATCCGGCTGCCCGCCTTCTATGGGACGGATCAGCCGGTTACCCGCCAGATCAGAGGATGCGTTGAACAGATTATCTACAGCTACCAGAGCAAGAGCCCCGGGTTCGAATTATGTATCAAAGGCGGCCTGTTCTCTTCCCTGGGTCTGGCTTATCCCCTGGCAGAGTTCACAGTACCGCCTTCCAAAAAAGACCGGCAGGAGACGGGCATCCAGCCCCTGCTGATTCACCTTAGCAACCATTTCCATGAACCGCTGACTGTGGAGGAGGCCGCACGGATCTGCTGTGTGACCCCCAACTACTTTTGTCATCTGTTCAAAAAGAATACCGGCAAGACCTTAATCGAATATGTGAACATGCTGCGGGTGCATGAGGCCAGCCGCCTGCTCCAGCTTCGCCGGTATTCAATTCAGGAGGTTGCCTTCAGAGTCGGGTTCACGGGCCTGACGTATTTTGGAAGAATATTCAAGCAGCATACATCGATGACACCCAGCGAATATGCTTCCCATTTCCAGACCCGGGCTTAATCCTCTCTGTGATAACGGAAATAACCGAAATCGGCATAGCCGCCCGTCTGCCGGGTCGCATAATTGAACAAGCCAATCCGGTAGCCCATGAAATGATCCAGTGTGTATTTCATATGCAGGGT
Organism: Paenibacillus sp. FSL H8-0122; assembly: GCF_038005345.1. Lineage (NCBI taxonomy): Bacteria > Bacillati > Bacillota > Bacilli > Caryophanales > Paenibacillaceae > Paenibacillus > Paenibacillus sp. FSL H8-0122. Next base: position 3,832,778 of record NZ_JBBOTB010000001.1, read on the forward strand.
CTGACCAATGGAATGCCACACCTCACCATCCCCTGAATAGAAGAACCTGGCTTCATCCACACCATCCTTGAAGTTGAAATCAATCCTGAGGGAGATGCGCTCCCCTGTGAATGGGATACTCTCCACCACTTCAACGCCATCGTCACCCTGGATACACATCTCCACGGTGAACTGTCCCTGCTCTCCGGCTGTCACCCCAACCGTGCCGTACCCGGACTGGAGAGCAACCATACCGGCCCGGTCCCCTTCGTTCATGCCGCCCAGATACAGCAGCGTCTCGGCACTGCAAGCCGGACCCTCCGTCCGCTGGGTCAGCGTATTGCGCGCCGTCAGGACACTGTCTGCCGTCCGGCCTGTACGCAGACGCAGACAGCCCGGCCGCTCGGTAACCGACCATAGCCCGTTATCGGGATTATGGTTCCATTGCCACTGAAGCGCCAGCCGGTTCTCCGCATACTCGAACTCATCGCTGATCACAAGCTTCTTCGGCTCCCCGGCGGGAAGCTTCGTCCCGAAGGACACCGGAGCCTTGCCGCCATCCCCGATCACCGGCCAGTCGTTCTCCCAGGTCACAGGGAACACGCAGGGAATACGTCCAACCGCCCCGTGATCCTGGAACAGTACAGCGTACCAGTCTCCTTCCTCTGTATCCACCAGCCCGCCTTGCGCCACGCCGTTATTGCGGTAGCCCAGATCATCATCCAGAACAACCCTATGCTCATATGGACCCAGCAGCTCCCGGGAGCGGTAGCATAGCTGTCTCCTGCGCTGATTCCCCGCCGACGGCCATTCAATGAAAAAGAGGAAGTAGTAGCCGTCCCGCTTATGGGCGTGACAGCCTTCCATCCGCAGCATGATGTCCTTCCGCTCGCCTTCCAGCAGCAGCTGATCCGTTCCGCCGGGCTTCACAGCCGTCAGATCCGCTGTCAGCTCCCGGACCCGGATATCCCCGTTCCCGTAGATCACGTAATTGCGGCCGTCATCATCCAGCAGCAGCGCCGGGTCATGGTACAGCCCCGGAATAACCGAACGCTCCCATGGCCCATGCTCAATATTCCGGGTCTGGTAGATATAGAACTGATCCATGTCATTGGAGGAGAAGCATACATAGAAGGTCCCGTTCTTGTGACGCAACGATGCCGCCCACGAGCCGCTGGCATAGATGCCTTTGCCGTCCTCCAGCCGGTGGGCCTCGTTGTCCTCGAAGGTGTCATAGACGTAAGCCACTATCTCCCAGTCCTTCAGATTCACCGATTTCATAATCGGGCAGCCCGGCATGGAGTGCATGCTGGTACTGACCATATAGAACACCGGGCCGACCCGGATGACATCCACATCCGGGACATCTGCCCATATCACTGGATTGGTAATTCTGGCTGTATTCAAAGTGCCCGCCCCCTTGATGTTAGTTATGCTGTGGTGTGAACTGCCAGGCAGCCAGCTTGAACAAGCCCTTATCGCTCTCTCCTGTGAACACCAGATAGAGGTTGTGAACTCCCTCCGCTCCCTGGACCTCTGTCTTCAATTCCACCCATTCCTGCGAGCCGTCCGCCGCCGGAACCGTCAGTCTGCCGATAACCGGACCCGCTGGCTCATCCAAATGCAGCTCCAGCACGCCGCCCGCTTCCAGGCTCAGGACCGAGACTTGGAACGACTCAGCTCCGCTGCCGAAGTCTACCCCGGATAGTCCGATCCAACCGCCTTGCTCCACATCCGTTACGGCCTGAACTCCGCCCTCGGCCAGGTATTCTGTCTTCACCCCTGCGCTCCAGCTCATCGTTGCCGCCGGAATCCGTTCATACGGGTTCAACGTTGCAAGCTGCTGCACACCTTCGTAATCCGCATGGATCTCGGGAATGGACCCGTCCTCATGATGAGTCAGGCGGTTAAGATGGGTGGAGCGGTAGCCGTTCGCAATCCCTTGGGCCTTGGACAAGGTCTGGGCGTGATAAGCAATATACCAGTTGTCATGGAACTGGAAGACCGCATGATGGTTATTCCCGGATACGCCGAAGAAATGTCCCGGATTCTTCAGAATCGTCCCCTGATAACTCCATGGGCCCATTGGACTGTCACTCGTCATATAAGCGATCTCTCCCGCAGGAGGGCTGCCTTCCGGCCGCTGCCCGTCATAGAAGTTCGAGCAGTAGGTATAATAGTAGACTCCGTTCCACTTATGGATTCCGGCATCCTCGAACATGAACGGGGCCGGAATGACTTTGGCTGTACCGACCACACTGGTCATGTCTTCACCCAGCGGCATCACCCGTGCTGTGCCCGGCTCGGCGAACTGTCCTTCCGGGACGCCGCCTCCGAAGTAGATATACCCCTTGCCGTCGTCGTCCAACAGCACTGCCGGGTCGAACAGCCAGGTCACATCCTCTACCCCGGGTGTGGAGCGCAGAATCAGTGCCTCCCCGATCGGGTCCACCCATGGACCCACCGGACTGTCACCCGACAGAACGCCGATGCCGCTGGCATTATTGGCGAAGTAGAGGAAGAACTTGTCCTGGCCGTCAATTACGGTATGAAGTGCTGCCGGTGCCCAGGACTGGGTTGCCCACTTCGCTGCACCCTCCGGTCCGGCTACGGCTATCGGACCATGATCGGTCCAGTTCACCAGGTCGGCGGACGAGATTACAGTAATCGTATTAATGCTGCTGTAGGAGTTCTCCTTCACGACACCGTTCTCATCATATTCCAGTGCGTCATTGGTCATGTACAGATAGACTCTGTCCCCGAATACCAGGGCATAAGGATCGGCTCCGTATCTGTGTGCCACCAGCGGATTGCCATTTGGCTGTACCTTGCCGGCAGCCTGCTTCAATTGAGTTGTCATTGAATTCCCTCCAGATATAATAAAGTGTCCTGCTTCCAATAATATTAGGATTGCGGTGCGGCCAGCTCAGCCAGCCGGGCGAATGAAGCCTTCGGCTGCTTCTGCTCATCGAACAGGAACGGCCAGTTCTTGCGTCCCCGGACGGGGAAGCCGTCCAGCCAGGTATAATCGTCAGCCACGCCCCAGAAGGTTACCGAATCAATAGAGTCCTTGAATTCCAGCAGAAGTGCAAAGATCTCGGCATACCGCTCCTCCTGAAGCTTCAGCATTTCAGCTGTTGGCGCTTTCAAATCCGTGCGCTTGTCGTCGTGACGGAACACGGAGAGGTCCAGCTCGGTAATATGGATCTTAAGCCCCAGCGACGCGTAGAGCTTAAGGGCACTACGAATTTCCTCAATGGAAGGGCCGTAGATATTCCAATGTCCCTGCATTCCGATCCCGTGAATCGGCGTATTCTGGTCCAGCAGGCTGCGCACGAGCTTGTAGATTTTTCCGCTTTTGACAGGATCGGTCTCATTATAGTCATTGTAGAACAGCAGCGCGTCAGGATCTGCCTGATGTGCCATTTCAAAGGCCTGACGGAGATAATCCTCGCCGATGATCTCAAGCCACCGCGTATCCCGCAGGTACTGGTCTGTTTTATCCTCAATCGCTTCATTCACTACATCCCAGGCATAGGCCCGTCCCCGGTAACGGCCCACTACCGTGTTAATGTGGGTTTGCAGGCGGGCAAGCAATTGTTCTCTGCTGCAGGCTCCGCCTTCCGCATCCTGGAACATCCAGTCTCCGGTCTGGTTATGCCACAGAAGCGTATGCCCCCGGACACCGATCCCGTGTGTCTCTGCGAATTCGAAGATACCGTCCGCAGCCTCGAAGGTGAACTCCCCTTCCTGCGGCTGAACCAGAGCCGGCTTCATCTCATTCTCGGCGGTGATGCTGTTGTAATGCTTGGCAATGAAAGGACCCTGGGCAGCTATAATGCCAGTACTGACGGCAGCCCCTATCTTGAAGGCCTCCCGGAACATCTCATGTAATGCAGGAATTTCGCTGCTCGCTTGCTTCATCTTTGCTAACCTCCTGTAGTTGATAACATTTTTGGACAACTCTCTCTATCATAACGCATTTGTATGCGTTTTCCATCACCATAGTAAAGACTTGGACCCTAATAAATAAATGGATACCCTATCCTTGTTCCGATTGGGCCTGTTCCCGGAAGGCCACCGGCTTGAGTGCGGTCCGTTTCTCGAACTCTCTTAAGAAATGGTGATAGTGTACGTAACCGACGCTCTCCACAATGCTTCTGACCGTATCGTGAGTGTCAATCAGCCGCTTCTTGGCTGCTTCGATCCGCAAATTATGAATGTACTCCAGAATGCTGATGCCGTGCTTTTTGATGAAGGCCTGGCCCAGATACACCGGATTGATATAGAAATGCTCTGCAATCTCTTTCACCGTCAGATGCTCCGAATAATGATCCCGCAGGAAGCATTCCACGCGGGTCAGCGGATGCTCGGAGTTACGCTCCTTGTGCTGGCGGATGTAGTTCATACTGGTGGAGAGCGCCGTCTCCAGGGTAACCTGCAGAGCTTCCAGGGACCTCGGCTCGGTTCTGAAAAAATCAAGCGTGCCGATCCACTGATCGTCCGCGCCCCCGAATTCCTTCAGCAGCTCCATACTCCGCAGCATGATATCCATGCCCGTCATCTGGACGACTCCCGGATCTGTCCGGTTCTCCTTGAACCCGCGGAACAATTCGCCCAGCTTCTCCGCAGCCTTATGCTCCTGCAGCCGTTCCACTGCGCTGATGATCTCCTCAATCAGCTCTGCGGAAGGAAGCGTGTAATTCACGTGTCCCTCGGCTTCACTGGCCGAATCCACCGGGCCGCATTCGTCCGAATAGAAGTAGTGGCGGGCGGCAGCGTCTGCCGCTTCGCGGTAGGAGACCGGCAGCTCGCGGAGGGAACGCACACTTGGCCCGATGCTGACCGAACCCTTTACTCCGCTATGGGTCAGCCCGGCGTATAGCTGCTCCGCCAGCCCTGCCGCCTCCCCCGAGCTCTCCACGACCAGCCCGGCCTGATCCCCGGGCAGATCAATGAGCATCGCACCGGCCGGTCCGGCCAGCTCCCGGCACAGCTCCGTAATCCGGCTGCTGTTGCCCTCCACATGCACATACGTCCACCCCGTGGCCGCCTCATCCAGGCGGTCCATCTGCTCAGCAGCTTCCTCATCCGGCTCTGCCCAGTGTCCCTCAAGCATGCGCGCAATGGCAAGCGGCAGCAGACGGCTGGACAGCATACTCTGCTGCATGGTCTGCTTAAGGCGCAGCTCCAGCTCATCCGTAATGTCTGTAAGCAGCTTATCCCATTCCGCATCCATAACCGGCTTCAGCAGGTAATGCCTTACCCCGTAACGGATGGCTGTTCTGGCATATTCAAATTCGCCGTAGCCGCTGAGCACGATGAAGACCGGCTGCTCCATATCAAGGCTGCGTACGCGCCGGATTAGCTCAAGCCCGTCAATCTCGGGCATGCGGATGTCCGTAATCACAAGATCGGGCGAGCTTCGTATAATGGCAGCCAGCGCTTCCTCCCCGTTCTCACAGGCGCCGCATACCTCGAAGCCCAGCTCCTCCCAGTCGGTCAGCGTCTGCAGCCCCTCTAAGGCAATCGTCTCATCATCTGCAAGCACTACTTTATACATGAGCACCCTCCTCTCCCGGAACCAGACTCAGGTCCCCCGGAATCTGGATGGTGATGACCGTCCGTTCGTATTCGGTGCTCTCAATACTGAACTCGGCTCTGCCGTTATAGTACAGCATGAGGCGTTTATACACATTGCGGAGGCCAACATTCTGTCCCGTATCCTCTTCTGTCTCCAGATGGGACTTAATCCATTCCAGCTTCTCCTTCTCGATTCCTTTGCCGTTATCAGTCACCACAATCAGCAGACCTGTCTCATTCCGCGAAGCGGACACGTGAATTTCCCTGGCCCATTTGACCGATTGCAGGCCATGCTTGCAGGAATTCTCCACCAGAGCCTGTATACTCATCTTGGGAATCCGGCAGTTCAGCACCTCAGGCGCAATATCCAGCACATAAGAGAACCGGTTCTGGAAGCGGAACTTCTCAATCTGCAGATACATCTCGATGAAGGATACCTCCTCCTCCACCGTAATCAGATCATCCTTCCAGCTCAGCAGCCTGCGCATAATCAGGGCCAGATTGCGGATGACATCGGTAACCTGTTCATATTTATACTTCTTACAGATGACCAGGATCGCATTCAGCGTATTAAAAAGGAAATGAGGGTCTACCTGACTCTCCAGATATTTCAGCTCCGCCCGTACCCGTTCCAGCTCCAGATCCTTCTTCTGGATCTCCAGCTTGTAGACATCATTGATCAGATTGCGGATTTTGCCAGTCATCAGATTGAAGCTGCGGATCAGACCACCGATCTCATCCTTCCCCTCATACATATCAATGCTCTCGAATTGTTCATATTTGACCAGCTTCATATGCTTGTAGAGCAGCCGTACCCGCAGATTGTAGGAGCGTATAATCACGATCATGAGCAGAGTGGGAATGATGATCGTCAGCAGCACCAGAATCAGCGAGTTCCTGAGCGCGCGTTCCATCTCATGGTTGATCTTGCGCCCTTCCGGTGTTCCGACCAGCCGCCAGCCCTTGGTGTAGGCCGCACTGCTCAGCGCCCGGACAATCTGCTTGGGCGGCTGGTCAAGGCTGGTGTCCACATTCAGCAAGGCACTCGCATCCAGCGAGGAGAAGGAACGGTTCGAGTCCAGCACAACCCGGTTCTTCTCGTCCAGCAGCTTGAAATCCAGATAGTCACGCTCCTTCTGGAACAGCTCCTGTACATTGTTCAGCCGCAGATCAATCCTCAGGTATTTCGTGTAGGGCTGGCCCGTGAAGTTATCCAGCTTGCGGATCAGACTGACCAGCACCTCCTGCTGCGGCGGATTCAGCGGGTTGGTTCCCTGATAAGAAGTCAGCAGCACCTTACCTGTGCTGCTTGAGATTTTACGGTACCATTCACTCTGCTTATCCGCGTACGATAGAATGAAGTAGCTGTTGCCGTTCTGGATCGTCGGATTAGAGGTGTATATCCCCATCCAGGAAATATAGGAGTGGAGCGTGCTGTACTGCCGCAGCTTATCCTTCAGTGAATCATTATAGGCATCATAATAAGCCTCATTATCCGGGTAGGCGTAATCCATCATTTCCATATAGGGCCGGTCCGCAGCCACCGTGTTGCTGATCGCCACGCATTCGTTCACGATCTGCATCAGGTCATAGGCCACCCGGTCTACCGAAATCTCCAGGTTCTCCCTCTCCCGTGCCTCCACATTACGGCTGATCTGCACATAAAAGAGGGCATTGATGCTAAGTATGGGGACGAGCACACACAGTAAGTAGATAAACAAAAACTTGTATTTAAGCGGAATATCATTGATGAAGGCAGATGGCTTCCGGTTATTCTTCATGCACGCCCCCTCCTTCCTCATGAATTAACTCTTCTTGTACACGGAAGGTGTAACTCCGTTAAGTGCCTTGAACTTGGCGGCGAACACATCGGCATCTGAATAGCCCACTCTGCTTGAGATATCGGAAATCCCCATATCGGTCCGGCGCAGCAGCTTCTTGGCTTCTTCAATGCGGAATTCATGGAGATAGTCGTTAAAAGAGCTGCCGTAATGCTTCTTGAACCGTTGTCCCAGGTAGGCGGAATTCACATGCAGATGCTTCGCAATATCCTGCAGCTTCAGCTTCTCCTGATAATGCCCTCGGACATACTCAATCGCTGCGGCCACGATCTGATCCTCCGCCCTGCCGTCCGCAGCCGCTGCGAACCACTCGGCAGCCTCACACAGCTCCTCCTCGATCTGACGCTCAAGCAGCGGCAGACAATTGGCCGTATGCCGTGACGGGAACCATTTCTGCACCCACTGTGCATAGTCTCCCCCTCTGGCGGTAATTTCACGTAGCAGCTCTGCTTTGATATTGGCCAGAAAAGCATCGATCCAGGAGCTCGAAGCCACCTCCGCCGAGAAAATCTTGAACACCTCGCCAAGCTGCGCAGTAAGATGTTCAGCCTTCCCTTCGGTGACAGATTGCAGCAGCGAACGTCTCAGCTCTGCCGGAAGCATGGCCATCTGCGTCTTATCCTGCTTCTCGAAGAAGCCGGCGGCCTCGCTGCCCGTGGTATCGTGCCTGCACAGCTCAGCAGCCAGCGCCTCACGGTATGCCGTATTCAGAGCCTCCTTGCCCTGATGCTGGAGACTTGCCGCGAAAAAGACCGGCGTGGTGTACAGCGGCCGCATCTCCTCCATCCACCGGGTAAGCAAGGTCCGGTCAAGCGCCGGCCCTTCCTGCGGTGACACCAGCAGATACCCGTGCTTCCCGCTGCCTGCGGTGAACGGATAGACTGAAATGCCGCGCAGCGGCTCCTTGCCGCTCATGGCGGCGACCTGCTTGCGCATTTGCAGGCTGTCCGGCGCGGCTCCATGGACCAGGACACAGCATAGCCGCGAGGCAGGGCCGATCCCCAGCATATTCAGGCCCTTCTCCTGCTCCTCCTGCGAATTCTCCCGCATCAGGAGCCGGGATACCGTATCCTCCTGCATCAGAGCCGAGAGCGCGTCACGCCGCGAGGAGGCCTTGTGTTCTTTAAGAATCTGTTCGGTTACTGTATGGAGCGCCTCCGTCAGCTCCTTTTCATCCAGAGGCTTGGTCAAATAGTTGGAGACTCCGTATTTCAGAGCCCGCTTGGCATACTCAAAGTCAGCATAGCCGCTAAAAATAATAAACTTCGGACGGCAATCGCCTTCAGAGGCTCTTCGAATGAGCTCCAGGCCGTCGATAACCGGCATGCGCACATCGGTGATGACCAGATCAGGACGGGTGCTGTGAATCAGCTGCAGCGCATCCTCCCCGTCCAGCGCCTCGCCGCATACTTCATAGTTGAGTGCCTTCCAGTCCACCAGAAAGCGCAGCCCCTCCAGCATAATCGGCTCATCGTCGGCAAACAGTACCTTAAGCATGGAATCACCATCTTTATATAAGTAGTTGGAGCCCGGCAGGACTCCCCGTGATGGAACAGGAGAAACCGCTTCGGCTGTACCCGAAACGGTTATAGTATACATATTTTCCTTATATAATACGTAGTGACAATTACTCTTTTACGCTACCCAGGTTCAATCCTACCACGAAATACTTCTGCAAGAAAGGGTAGACGAACAGAATCGGAACCGCTGTAACGATCGTAATGGCTGAACGCATGGAGGCTGGCGTAACCAGCGACTGGACCTGATTGTTCTGGCCTCCCGCCAGCATCGACGGATCATTGTTCGCACTCATAATGGAGCCGAGCATCTTCATCATTTCGTATTGCAGCGTGCTGAGCTTGATATCCGAGGAGGCATACAGGAATGTGTCAAACCAGGAATTCCATGAGCCTACCGCGATGAACAGTGCGACAGTTGCCAGTACAGGCGTACAGAGCGGGAAGATGATTTTCCAGAAAATCCTGAATTCTCCCGCCCCGTCAATCTTCGCCGATTCAGTAAGGCTGAACGGAAGCCCGCGGATATACGTCCGCATGATAATCAGGTTGAACGCGCTGACCAGACTCGGCAGGATATAGACCATGAAGTTATGCAGCAGGCCCATATTCTTGATCAGGAAGTAGTTCGGAATCAGCCCGGCGTTGAAGTACATGGTCAGGATGAACAGCAGGCCGATCTTTTTGCGGAAAATATATTGCGGCTGCGCCAGTGCATAAGCGAGCATCGTTGTAAGGAATACACCCAGCACCGTTGAGATAATCGTACGGGATACCGAGATAAATGCGGCATGATAGATCGTTCCTGATATAAAGACCGCCCGGTAATTCTCCAGCGTCCATACACGGGGCCAGAGGTAGATTCCCCCGGTAAGCGTGTCACTGCCGTCATTGAAGGATACCGCCAGCGTCTGGAGGAACGGATAGAGGGTGACAGTAACCACAAAGAGCATAAATATCGTGTTGAATGTATGAAATACAACCGGCTCAATCCGGCTTGAACCTTTGGTCCCGGCTTTCATATGGGCTTCCTCCTCTATAGTAATCGCTCTTCGCCGAGGCGTTTTGCGACATTGTTTGCGATGAATACGAGAATGACACTGACAATCGTTTTGAAGATCCCTGCCGCCGTAGCCAGCGAGTAGTTCCCCATAGCCAGACCATACTTCACTACAAAGATATCAATGGTTTGCGAATAGTCCACCGTAAGTCCGTTGCCCAGCAGATATTGAAGCTCGAAGCCGGCATCGAGAATATGTCCAATGTTCATAATCAGCAAAATAACGAATGTAGCCTTAATTCCCGGAAGCGTGATATAACGCATCTTTTGAAAACGTTTCGCGCCGTCAATGGAAGCTGCCTCGTACAGGGAAGGATCGATGGAGGTAATAGCAGCCAGATAGATAATCGTCCCCCAGCCCACCTCTTTCCACACGTTCGATGCCCCGATAATGCCCCAGAAATATTTCCCTTCACTGAGCCACATAATCGGATCTTTAATCAGGTGAAGCTTCATTAGAACGACATTGACAATCCCGCCATCGATGGAGAGTGAAGTGGACACAATCCCCGCAGCGATAACCATGGACAGAAAGTGCGGCAAATAAGAAATCGACTGAACCGCGCGCTTGAAGAACTTGAGCTTGATCTCATTCAGCAGCAGAGCCAGACCGATAGCCGTAACCGTACCCAGTACAAGGTTGATAAAACTCATCGCAATGGTATTGCGAAGCACCAGCATAAAGGTATCATCAGAGAACAAAAACTTGAATTGCTGCAAGCCTACCCATTCCTGCTGGCCGAAGGACACCGCCGGGCGGTAATTCTGAAAGGCCATGAGCCAGCCCCAAATGGGAACATAGTTGAAGATTATCAGATAGAGTGCAATGGGCACGGACATAAAAATAAGCTGTTTCTGTGTTTTCAGTGTTTTCCAGCTGAGTTCCACACCGATTTCCGGATCGATTTTGCTTTTTCGGGTCTTCTGTTTTTTGACCTGTTTGTCCAGTACGGCATCAGACATGTTGTATTCCCTCCTGTAAAAATCATTCTCTCCACGTTGTCCTATTCACGCAGTCCTATTTAGGAAGAGCGGGAAACAGCATTTCCCGCTCCTACTTCTGTATTGAATGGTTTATTTAACGCTCCATTTTTCGATACGCTGCTGAATGCCTTCATTCATCCGGTCTTCATAGGCCTTGATGTCCAGCTTGTGGATTCTGTCCACATAATCCTGCCACACGCCGTCGAACTCAGCAGGGCTGGCCATAATGGCTTTCGGCAAATACTTAATCATGAGGTCATTCAGTTTGGACTGTGCGAGCTGTGCAGGTGAACCATCCTTAAGCACGATGGAATACGCAGGGAAGTAGATATTGTTCTCTTTCGGTTCCTTGAAGAATTCGGACCAGGATTTCTTGTTGTACGCCTTCAGAATCTTCTGGTCGTAAGGCTTCAGGCTGTCGAAGAATTCCTGAGGCTGTGTACCGGCATCTGCTGCGTTACCGTCGCTGTACGTACCTTGAATCTTAGGCATGTAACCGAACATCCCTGAGATTTTGTTAGCAACCTGCCAGCTGGTCTGATCTGCATTCGCCCGTTGCTCAGCCGTACGGTAGAAGGAGCCGTCTGCGTTCACTTCATAATCTTCGCCTTTCACGCCCCATTGAAGCGTCTTCTGCCAATCCTCGGTAATCATCTTATCCCAGAATTTGATAATGCGGACAGGGTCCTTGGCATTGATCGAAATTCCGAATCCGCGGTTGGTGCCGACCGCTCCGCGGTCACGATACCATTCTTCTGCGCCCGGATAGAGCAGAGGGAAGCCGATATACGTATTTTCCAGCTTGCCTTGGGAGATCAGAGATTTCTCGCCGTCCTGGAAGTTCCAGTGCTGGTCGAACATCCCGATGACCTTACCGCTTGCTACTTTGGCCAGATACTGGTCATAGTTCTGGACGAAGGCTTCTTTATCCATCAAGCCTTGAGCGTTAATCTCATTAAGCTTTTTGTAATAGGTCTTGGAGATATCCTTGTCGGCAAAAATCTGTGCTACATTGTTATCTACAATAACGGCCCCGTCATTCGGATGCCCCGACAGATGCTCTGGGGGATTCTGCAGCGGGAACACGCGCCAGTCAAAGTTGAGTGATTCGAACCCGATCATGTCCGGGTGTTTTTCTTTATATTTGGCAATGAGATCGAAATACTCATCCAGGGTCTTGGGAGTAGGGTAGCCCATTTCCTCAAGCACACCTTTTTGCAACCAGAAGCCTGGTCCCTGGTAAGTAGGCTCGGTAATTTTACCTTGATAGACGCCATAGCTTGGCAGTACATAGATATGTCCGTCACTCTCATCCTTGATCTGGTTCCAGACCGCACCATAATGCTTCTTCAGGTTGGGAGCGTATTTCTCAATCAGATCCTCAAGCGGAATGTACGCCTTGGCGTTGATTAATTTGTCGTCGCCCGACAGGATGTCCGGGTAGTCGCCTCCGGCAATCATGACCCCGAGCTTCTGCTGCAAATCGCCGACCAGGAATTCCTGGTTGAAGCTGATTCCGGTCTCGTCTTTGATCAGCTTCAGAATCTTATTGTCAGGCGTTGGCTGTTGTCCGGGACCATTCATGAATACCGAGAACGTTACCGGAGCCGTGTCGTCTCCGGCTGCTGCCGGGCTGGCGTTTCCTCCAGTGGCGGTATCCTTGGTACCTGTGCTGCTGGTATTATCGCTTGATCCACAGCCTGTCAGTGCCAGTGTGAGTGCTAATACACCGGCCGCAGCGGCTGCTGCTGAACGTTTTGCCGTTTTGTGCATGTTGTTATGCCTCCCCTTTTTGGCTAATCGCTTATGCTTCTAATTTCTCCTGGTGACAACTTTAATTATACGTTTTCAGAATGCGCTTACAATTCATAGAATATAGGTCTTCCCCCCTGAAAATTCATAAAAAGAAAACGCTTGCTTGCAAAGCGGCAGCGGAATTGCCGTTGTGAGTGGGGGCGTGGTGCCTGCGGGGGTTCGGCTTCTGGCTGCTTTGCGGACGCGGTATTATTCAGTGGATTCAGGTGCACTTGTGCATCTTATTGGCGCTGAGTGCCTGCTTTCGGCGGATTCTGATGCACTTGTGCGCCTCATTCACGCTGGAGTTCGCATTCGGCGGTTTCTGGAGCACATGAACACCTCATTCACGCTGGAGCTCGCTTTCGGCGGATTCGGGAGCACTTGTGCACCTCACCATTAGGCTCGTCCCTTGCGCACCCACCCGCACCTACGCCACTGCCAAATGTGATCGGTTTTCCGATTACATTCGGCCCGCTCGCCTCCGCGCTGCGCATTGTGATCGGTTTTTCGATTACATTTGGCCCGCTCGTCTCCGCGCTGCGTAATGTGATCGGTTTTTCGATTACATTTGCTCCGCTCGCCTCCACGCTGCGCAATGTAATCGGTTTTTCGATTACATTTGCTCCGCTCGCCTCCGCGCTGCCAAATGTGATCGGTTTTTCGATTACATTCGGCCCGCTCGCCTCCGCGCTGTGCAATGTGATCGGTTTTTCGATTACATTTGGCCCACTCGCCTCCGCGCTGCGCATTGTGATCGGTTTTTCGATTACATTTGGCTTACTCGCCTCCGCGCTGCCAAATGTGATCGGTTTTTCGATTACATTTGGCCCGCTCGTCTCCGCGCTGCGCAATGTGATCGGTTTTTCGATTACATTTGGCTTACGCGCCGCTCCCGGTCCGAGTGTGATCGGTTTTCCGATTACACTTGCTCCGCTCGAAGTTCTAGCCAACCACAGCAGAAAGGGATTGACGCAAATGCGCCAATCCCAGTGTACTATCGTATAGTATTCGTCACCCGCACAGCCTGCTATTCAGCCTCAGCGGGTGAATGTATACGAGCTGCCCGCTTCTCCTGTGAACGATACGGAATCAAGTCCTGGACCTTCGAGCCGGCAAGGGCCGGATACGGTACATGTTACCACTGCTTCCGTAATGAGTCCACCAGTCCAGGTGAAATCGACAGTATAGCCGCCTCTTGCCCGCAGTCCCTTGACACTTCCTTCACACCAGCTTGCCGGCAGAGCTGGCAGCAACTTAATAACCTCTGTATGACTCTGCAGCAGCATCTCCGCAATGCCCGCTGTTCCTCCGAAGTTCCCGTCAATCTGGAACGGCGGATGGTTGTCGAACAGGTTAGGCAGGGTGGAGTGCTCCAGCAGCGCCCGTACATTCGAATAAGCCTTGCCTTCATCCTGGAGCCGCGCCCAGAAATTAATGATCCAGGCCCGGCTCCAGCCGGTATGTCCGCCGCCGCTGGCAAGTCTGCGTTCCAGCGTCGTACGGGCCGCTGCCGCCAACTCCGGCGTATGCTCCACTGTGAAGGCATCCCCCGGATATAGTGCAAACAGATGCGAGATATGACGGTGCCCCGGCTCTACCTCTTCATAATCCTCCATCCATTCCTGAATCTGGCCGTATTTGCCGATCTGCGGCCCCGGCAAACGGTCCAGTGCTGAGCGGAGCTCTTCGGGGAATGCCTCGTCCCGTCCGATGATTTCCGCGCTCTGGATGCAGGCCTTGAACAGAGCTTCAATAATCTGGAAGTCCATGGAGGCTCCGGCACACAGCACGCCCGATTCCCCGCCGGGCAGCTGATACGTGTTCTCCGGCGAGACGGACGGACAGGTAATCAGCCGGCCCGATTCATCCTCTATCAGGTAATCCAGCAGGAATTGTGCAGATTCCCTCATTGTATCGTAGGCATTCGCCAGATACTGGCGGTCCTGGCTGAACCGGTAATGCTCCCACATATGCAGACACAGCCAAGCGGCTCCCAGCGGCCAGAACGATGCTGGCAGGTACGTATCCTGCGGAGCAGTATCTGCCCAAATATCCGTATTGTGGTGTGCTGTGAAGCCGCCACAGCCGTACATTACCTTGGCGGTCACCCGGCCCGGTTCCCGCATCCGTTCGATCAGATCGAACAGCGGCTCATGGCATTCCGCCAGATTGCAGAGTTCAGCCGGCCAGTAATTCATTTGCGCGTTAATGTTAATCGTGAATTTGCTGTCCCAGGCCGGGGTGAAGCTGTCGTTCCAGATGCCCTGCAGATTCGCAGGCAAGGAGCCTGGGCGGCTGGAGGCGATCAGCAGATAACGGCCATATTGGAAATAAGTCGAGATCAGCCCGTGATCCTCTTCCCCCTGCCGGAACCGGTCCAGCCGTTCACTTGTCGGCAGTCCGCTCAGCTCCGCGTTCTCCGGCAGCGTCAGCGTGGTCCGGCCGTATAGGCTGCGGTAGTCCCCGACATGGCGGGCAAGGAGCTTATCATAAGGAACGCTGCTTAGCTCTTCAAGCTGCCGCTTGGCATGCAGCGCCGGATCAGGATGGCGGAACGTAGTTCCTGCGGCAAGCAGCAGCGTAACCGAGCTCGCACCCTCCACCAGCACATATTCGCCGATGTTACGGCAGGTTCCGTCTTCTGTGACGACCTTGAGTACGGCAGCGAAGGAGTTGCCCCCGCGCCCGCCGCATTCTCCGCCCATCACCAGCCCGCTGTCATTCCATTTCTCGGTCTTCTCCAGCATTCTCCAGTTCTGGCGGTTGAATCTGGCCTTCAGGGAGATTGCGTTCTTCCGGTCAGCGGTAATCCGCAACACGATGGCTTGATCCGGGAAGCTGGCGAACAGCTCACGGGTATACCGCACTCCGCCGGTGGAATAACTCACCTGGGATACACCGGATTCGAGATTAAGCTCCCGCTGATAGTCCTGAGCAGGCTGCTCATGTCCGCCGAACGACAGCAGCAGGTCGCCAAGCGGCAGATAATGGCGCTGTGCTTCCGGCAGCCCCACCATCGTCATGGCCGCCAGCTCCTCCGCCTCACTCAGCTTGCCTTCCAGAATCAGCTGGCGGAGCTTCGGCAAGTGGGGTAGCGCATCTTCATTGTTGCGGTCACGCGGACCTCCGTACCATACGGAATCCTCATTAAGCTGCAGCTTCTCCTCAGCCACCCTGCCAAAGATCATCGCCCCGAGCCGGCCGTTGCCGATCGGCAGCGCCTCATTCCAATTCTGTGCCGGTTCACTATACCATAACCGCTGGCTGTGTTCCTTGCTTTTCATTACAATTCCGCTCCTTCGTAGTTAGTCAGTTCCACCCGTTAGTCCAGCTTCATCCGTTAATTCAGTTCCACCAGCGCCTTGATCACCTTGGTTTCAGGATTCAGCCAGCTCTCGAACTGCCCGGTCATCTCCCCGAATGAGCAGCGGTGGGAAATATAGCGGTCCACATCAATATAACCGTCCCTAATGGCGTTAATCACCCGCTCGAAGTCCTCGCGGGTCGCATTTCTGCTGCCCTGCACCGTCATCTCACGGGCATGGAAATCGGGGTCACTGAAGGTAATGTTTCCTTTGACCAAGCCGACATAAGTCAACGTACCGCCATGCCCGACCAGTCCGAAAGCCCCTTCCATAGAAGAGATGTTGCCGGTGGAATCAATGACATGCGGCAGGAAGTTGCCGTCCGTCAGCGCCGATAGCTGCTCCTTCGGCTCCTGCAAGGCGCTTACCGTATGCTCCGCCTGCGCCCAGCCTTTGCAGAAGGCCAGACGTTCGTCATTGACATCCATCGCAATGACCTTCGCCCCAGCGTACCGGGCCATGGCCATTACGCCCAGTCCGATCGGGCCTGCGCCTATTACCAGTACCTGCTCCCCCGCGCCGACACCGGAGCGCCGCACCGCATGGGCACCGATCGCCAGCGGCTCCAGCATGGCCGCCTGATCCAGCGTCAGCCCGTCTGTCTTCAGCAGATTGCCTGCAGGCAGACTTACCCGTTCCCGCATTCCGCCATCCAGGTGAACACCGAACACTCTCATTTGCTTACAGCAATTCGTTTTACCGCTCAGACAGGCCCGGCACTCTCCGCAATGCAGATACGGAATGACACTGACCTGATCACCGGCCCGCAGCCCTTGCGGGTTATCGCCAATATGCTCAATAATCCCTGAGAGCTCATGCCCCAGCACACGCGGATAAGTGAAATAAGGCTGGTTGCCCCGGTAAGCGTGGAGGTCCGTCCCGCAGATGCCGATCCGGCGGATGCTTACCACCGCCTCTCCATCCAGCAGCTCCGGCTCCGGCAGATCTTCCCTGAATACGAACTTTCCGATCTCTTCACAAATAATTCCTTTCATTATAGGCGCTCCCCGTTCCGGCTTGGTGCTTCGTTCCATTCTGCCCGGCCGCTCGGCCAGGTCGCCCCGTCGATCGGCTTCAGAATATCGCGTACATCTGCCAGTAATTGTTCATTGATCGGCTCTTCAGTCCACTTAATATTGTTGCGGATATTGGCTGGTGTCGCCGTGCTGACCAAGGTCGTAGGAATCTGCTCGTTCGCGGTAGAGAACTGGACCGCCAGCTTGGCGATGTCTTCTCCCTTGTCCCTGCAATACTCAGCGGCGCGCTGGCATGCGGCCTGAATCTCCGCTCCTGCCGGATGCCAGTCCGGCACCTTGCGGTTGCTGAGCAGCCCCATCGAGATGGGCGACGCATTCATCAGTCCCGTGCCGCTCTCCTCCAGCAGCGGAAGGAGCCGGAGCAGTGTGGTATCGTTGAGCGAATAATGGCAATAGGACAGAATGACATCCAGCTTGGTCTGCGGCAGCACCTTCTCGAACACACTCAGCGGCAGGCCGCTGACGCCGGAATAACGGATTTTGCCCGCCTGCTTCAGCTCTTCCAGCGCCGGAATCCCCTCCTCCATCACCTGTGTAAGCGAGCCGAATTCAACATCATGCAGCAGCAGAATATCCAGGTAATCTGTGCCCAGTCTGCCCATACTCTCTTCCGCGCTGCGGATGATCCGCTCTCTGGAGAAATCGAATTCCCCCTCGCCGTAACGTCCGGCCTTCGTGCTCAGGATATACTTGTCGCGCGGTACCGTCTGGAGTGCCTCACCCAGCACGGTCTCCGCCTTCATCAGACCGTAGTAAGGGGAGACGTCAATGAGGTTAATCCCCAGATCAAGCGCCGTATGAACCGTGAGGATAGCCTCATCCTTCGGAACCTCCCGGAATACACTCCCCAGCGAAGAGGCCCCGAAGCTTAATGCGGAGACATCCAGTCCCGTATTGCCCAGCTTTCTGTATTTCATCTTGCACTACCTCCTATGGTTTATAAATCCAGCTTATAAAATCTAACAGCATTCGCTCCAAACACCGGCTCCATCTCTTCCGCAGACAGTCGGCCTTGCAGTGCTGTGCGCAGAATCCCCACAACCTCCTCATAGGTTGCCGCCATCAGGCACACCGGCCAGTCGCTGCCGAACATCACCCGCCCCGGTCCGAACAGCTCCAGCACAGCATGTACGTAAGCCGTGAAATCCTCCTGCGTCCAGCCCTGGGGATCTGCTTCAGTGACCATCCCGGACAGCTTGCAGTAAATTCCCGGATGCCCCGCAACCTCTGCCATTTGGCTTCTCCACGGCTCCAGGCTACCCGTTGCAATCGGGGGCTTGGCCAGGTGATCAATGACTCCCCGCAGTCCCGGAACCTGTTCCAGCATCGCAATGAGCTGCGGAAGCTGATCGGCCAGCACCAGCAGGTCCACCGGCACATCCCGCTCCGCAAGATATGAGAGCGCTTCTATATAAGGCCGGGTCAACAGCACACCGGGGTCTGCCATCTCCTGAATCATCACCCGCAGCCCGGTGAACTTCGGATGCTTGTTGAGACGCTCGAAGTCCGCCTGGAAGGAAGGGCTTGCAAGATCCAGCCAGCCGATTACGCCTGCAACAGAATCCGCCTGCCCGCTCAGTCCCAGAATGTATTCCGTCTCCTCCACCGTAGGCGCAGCCTGTACGACAATCGTCTGGGTGATCCCGTGCTTCATTAGCTCCGGCTCCAGATCAGCAGGCAGATAATCCCGGAACAGCACCGGAATCTCCGGCGTAATCCATCCATAATCATCCCTGTCTATCTTCCAATAATGCTGGTGAGCATCAATATACATGATAACGCCTCCATTCCACCTTATTGTAAACATCCGATAAAGGAATAAAAATAGCTAAAACAAACAAATCTATACCTTATTTTGATATGATGTGGGTAAGAATGCAGAGATGTAGCACAGGGGGGCGACTTCATGGAACCGATCCGCAGGCATTTTGACCATCAATTACCGGTTACGCTGCTGCTGGACTATAAGGAAACGAAAAGTCCGCAGCGCGAGCTGCCCGACCACCAGCATGACTGGTACGAATTCATTTACGTATACGGCGGCAAAGGAAGCTTTTTCATCGATCAGACCTTTTATGAGATGCATCCGGGTGACATTATTGTCGTTCCCGGAAACACGGTACACCGGGGATTTCCCGACAATGAGGAGCCGGTGACCTCCTCCGCCCTTTTTTTCAGCCCGGCTCTGATTCATAACCATACCTACAGTGAGTCTTATCCCTATCTGAAGCTGTTCGACGCTGCCAAGACAAACAAGCAGTACAAGTATACCCTGTCTCCAGAGCATGCTGAAATTCTACAAAATGATATCGATGCGATCCACCGGGAACGCGAGCAGAATCAGCCGGACGGCGGGCAGGCGCTTACGCTGCTGCTTCATCTTACACTGCTGCATCTGAACCGCTACTGCCTGCCGCAAGCCGCCGAGCCGGTTGCTTCCAATCCCTTGCTGCCGGAGTGGTTCCGTGAGGCGCTCAGGGATATCAACGATCATCTGGATCAGCCGCTGGAGCTAAGCTCTCTGGCTGCGCGGGCGAATATCTCACCGGCCCATTTCAGCCGGGTCTTCAAGCAGCGTCTGGGCATGAATGTGACGGATTATATTGCGACCAAGCGGATTTTTGCCGCCAAGGACAGCCTGCTGCAATCAAGCGGCACCATCGAGCAGATTGCCATGGCCTGCGGCTTCGAGAGCCTGCCCCATTTCTACCGTACGTTCAAAAGAATCACCAGCATGACACCCGCCGCCTACCGCAAGAGTAACAGAGCTTACTAGAGCTTCTCTATCAAGCGTACAATGAGTCACACATCGAATGAAGCCTTAGCTCTGAAGATCCGCTTCGCGGACGGTTACAGCTTCCCCTTCATAACTGACAATGCGGCTTCCCGCATAACCGGCCAGCTCTACGGCAAATTGCCTTACCGCCTGCATTCCGGCATAGTCTCCGGCCCGCTTCCCGATCGTCAGGCTGCGGTCCGCTTCACACCAGCTCAGCTCTATCATGGCATAGGCGCCGGTCTCATAATTATAATTATCGCCTTCATCTTCATACAGGGTGAAGGCTGCATCCTTGCCGCCGTATACCTTGAGCCTCGTCACCGCCTCCGGCTGTTCATCCGTATAATGAACGTCGGGGCCGAGCGGAACAATGGACCCGGCGCGGACATACAGGGGAAGCGTCTCCAGATCCGCCTTGGCTTCAATCGTAACGCCGCCCTCCAGCCGTTCATCGCTCCAATAATCATACCATTCTCCTTCAGGGAGGTAGACCCGGCGCTGCTTAAGAACCCCCTCAAGCTCGCGGGAGCCGGGACCGTAATACATGGCCTCTGTGACAGGAGCCACCATGAAGGCCGGACCGAACATGAACTGGTCGCCGATGGCATGGACCTGCACATCCTCCCGGTAATCGAAGGCCAGCGCACGGAACATAGTATAGCTGCGGTGTGCCACAGCTCCGGCCAGGGAGTAGATGTATGGCATCAGCCTGTAACGGAGCTTCAGATAATTCACCAGCGTGTCATACATCTGCTCCCCCTCCTGGCCGAACTGCCATATCTCTCTCGGCGTATCCGTGCCATGCGAACGGAACATCGGCAGGAAGGCCCCGAGCTGGAACCAGCGGACATACAGCTCCTGGTAGCCCAGATCCGCAACACCTTCGTCATAATCCCCGCTCCAGAACCACTGCTCCTTGGAATTCTTCACGAAGAACGCCCCGATATCCAAAGTCCAATAAGGCGAACCGGTCACGCAAAAGTTAAGGCCGTCTGCAATCTGCTTCCTCAGCGTCTCCCAATTGGCGGCTATATCGCCTGACCATGTAATCGTGCCGTAACGGTGCTGTCCTGCGAACGCGGAGCGTGTCAGATTGATCACCCTTTTCGCTGAGGTCGCTGCACGCTGGCCTTCATAGATCCCTTTGGAGTGCTGCATAGAATAGGCATTGATCAAGCCCGGATCGAGATACCGCTTCGATTCTGCCGTATTAATCAGCAGCCGCTGCTCCGGCTCCGGCTTCACCGCGCCCTTCCAGTCCGCTTCGAACGGCTCGGTGCAATCGCACCACCAGGCATCAATGCCGTGGGCGAACAGTCCTTCATTGGCCTGCTTCCAGTACAGCGCACGAGCCTCCTCCGAGAAGGCGTCATACGTCGCCTGATTGCCGAGCAGGAAGCCGCGTGCCTTCATCTCTTCATGATTCTCCCCGCCCGCGCCCATAATCGGCCAGATGGATACCATCAGCTTGGCGTTCATAGCGTGCAGGCTGTCCATCATCTGCGAGGGATCGGGGAAGCGCTCAGGATCAAAAGTCTTTTGCCCCCACAGATTACCCGTCCAGGACTGCCAGTCGAGCACGATACAGTCGAGGGGAAGCGAACGTTCACGATACTCTTGCACAGTGGCAAGAAGTTCTGCCTGGGAGACGTATCTTTCCTTGGACTGCACATACCCGAAGGACCACTTCGGCAGCATTGGCGCATCTCCGGTCAGGTAGCGGATTCCCGCCGTAATCTGATCGAATTCCGGACCATAAATGAAATAGTAATCCATCTCTTCATCCGCATCGCTCCAGAGGTACGAGCCAAAGGCATCGTCATGAAAAGTCATATAAGACCCCGAATCTACCAAAATCCCGTAGCCGCGTGTAGACACCAGTACCGGTACAACCGCCTTCATATTCTGCTGGTACAAGTATTGCTGCCGTCCCCGGAGGTTCATCATCCCCTCTTCATGGGAGCCAAGTCCGTACAGAGCTTCGCCTTCCTGCCATTCGAATTCCAGCTTCGTGTGAAAAGCCTCCCGGTCCAGCCTCCGGTTAACGCCCTCCGCTCTGGCACGCAGCCCGTCCGCACCCTGTCCGGTCTCTACCGTGTCTGCCGAAGCATCGAATACCGTATGATAGACCTCTGTGCGCTCCAGGGTTTTGCCGCCTCTGGCCGGCTCCCGTGTCAGCAGTGTGCCGTCCGCAGCTCTATAGCTGAACGCACAGGTCTCTTTATCCACTTCAATCGTTAGCTGCGCCGTTGAGATCTCCAGATGGCCGGGCAGGTCTGTAATCGCGCAAGCTACATTCTCTGCTTCTGTCCGGCGTACCACCATCAGACTTTCTTTACCGCTCAGTTCAGCATTCAGCGTATAGCGGATTCTGGCAATCCCCGGCGTACACCAGCCAATATGCATCATTCCCTCACTAGTCTCCAGCCTTACGCCAGCCTCGCCGGATTGAACAGCTATCAGTTTCATTATGGTTTCACCCTTCCTTATGACTTCCTCTGATGATAATGATATTATTATTATTAGCGGTTCATCTACCATATATTTGCGCGATATCATCACAATATAGCGATTTAGAGGAGGGCATCATGTACGAACACCGTTACCGGGAGAACAAGCTGCACGGCCAGCCGGAATTCCCGCTGCATATCTACCGGGTGGAGCATCAGGCCCGCGTGCATTCCATTCTTCCCGTGCACTGGCATAACGAGATGGAGATGATCTATCTGGCGGAAGGCCGCGCTACCTTCTATATTGAGAGCCGCGAGTTCGCCATCCAGGCAGGAGATGCCCTGATCGTTCATCCCGGCGAGCTTCATTCGGGCATGGACACCGCCATGGGCGGCACCTGTTATTATTCCATCGTGTTCAAGGGCTCCTGGCTGTCTTCGCCGCAGCCCGACCGGGTACAGGAGCTGTTCCTGGACCCCGTCCTGCAAGGGAAGGTCCGGCTTCCCGCTCTGTTATCTGCTGCAGATGCCGCCCACTCCCCGTTGGTTCAGCTAATCAGGGAGCTGCTAAGCCGCTATGAGCGTAAGTCCGGGGCATACGAAATGAGTCTGAAGGCGCTCCTGCTGCTGTTCATTGCAGACAGCTATCAATATGGGCTGACCGCAATGAACCCGGCGGCGGAGACCCGGCACGGCCGGGAATATAACCGGCAGATCCGGGAGGTGCTGAGCTATATGGAGACGCATTCCCGCGACCGGCTGGAGCTGGATCAGCTTGCCTCCGTGGTATCGCTTAGCCGCTCGCATTTCTGCAAGTTTTTCAAGGCTCAGACAGGGATGCGCCCGATGGAGTATCTGAATTATATCCGCATCAGCCAGGCGGCCAGTCTGCTCCGCAGCGGATCATACAACGTGCTGGAGGCTGCGCTGGAGTCGGGCTACCAGCATGTCAGCTATTTCACCAAATGGTTCAAGCATTATATGAACATGACCCCCTCAGAGTACAAGGCCCGGTATTCTTCCGGCGTGTAGCTGCGGGCTCAGAGCGTGCGCACCACCATACGAACAACAAGGCAGCAGCACCGGAGAATTCCCGGCGGCTGCTGCCTTGTTGCTGTGCTTATTGAGAATCTGCCGACAGCTATTACTGTCTACTCCAGCGTAAACGATGCAAACTGCGCGCCGCCGCCTCCGGTATACGTGAAATACAGCGCCTGCACGCCGTCCGGAATCGCCACTTCCGCAGCATATTCTTTCCAGACATTCGTGAAGCCTACCGGAATGGAAGCAAGCGCAGGCCCGTCCCAAGCCGTCTTCACCTGGAACTCCCCATGGCAATATCCCCGCACCTTGATGGAGACCCGGCTAACCCCCTTGCAGTCAAAATACTTGAACCCCGCGGTCGCCGACTCCGTCATATTGGCAATATAGCCAACCTCTTCTTCGCCGTCTCTGCCGTCCTGGGTAATCTTCGGGAACCGGCTGTCCATCCAGGCACCCATCTTGCCAAACCCTCCGGTATACATCTCCTGATCCTTGGTGAACAAATGACAGGCCAGGTAGGCCGGATATTCTCCGCGTCCCTCCAGCGGGCCGCCGTTCGGGCCTGAGGTTGTAATCTCCACCTGCGGGATGGTGCCGTCTTCACGGAACGTAATCGGCTCGATGCAGCCCTGGCGCGAGAACGCGGTCCCGTTGGTATGCCGGTGATAGAAGATATACCACGCTCCATTAACCTCCACGATGCTGCCGTGGTTATTGCCGCCGTAATACATCGTCTGGTCCGCAGGCTTATACGTATCGATATGCAGATCACAGTTGCTCACAATGACTCCCTGATACACGAAATCCCGGGTGGGATGACTGCTGGTGGCATAACACAGCTCATGCATGGAGATGGAGGAGTAGATCAGGTAGTAGATATCCCCTCTTTTGCGGATGGAAGGGGCCTCGAAGAACTCATAGCCCTCGAATCCGGTCCCCTGGCTGTAAGGCTGGCTC
Source organism: Paenibacillus sp. FSL H8-0122 (assembly GCF_038005345.1). Taxonomy (NCBI): domain Bacteria; kingdom Bacillati; phylum Bacillota; class Bacilli; order Caryophanales; family Paenibacillaceae; genus Paenibacillus; species Paenibacillus sp. FSL H8-0122. The sequence continues at coordinate 3,857,171 of NZ_JBBOTB010000001.1, forward strand.
GGTGCAACGAACACAGGCTCCTCAATAATCGTAAGCATATCGGGACCCAGTACGGTAGCCATCGCGCCGTGTCTGGACTTGTCGCCGTATCCGCAGAAGCCGGTATACAGGTAAGTGGTGTCTCCTTCGGTTAATACCCCGGGGTCAAACTGCGGCTCATCGCCTTCCCGTTCGCCCAGACGCGTGCCGTCCTTATAGGTGACATAGCCGTAGAATTCGTATTTACCGCCCGGCTTATCGCTGACCGCTACCGATACGACAGGAACCTTGTCCAGTACATAGTAGAGATAGTAGCGCCCGTCCGGTCCCTGCGTCACATCCGGTGCATAGAGACACATGCTGCCTTCCGGGTTGAGCGGATCATCTGTCGTCCGGTAGATCACACCTTCATACTGCCAATCGCCCAGATTGTCCTCCGGCGCTGACCAGCAGACATAGTCGTTCAGACAGAAGGCGTGGCCGTTGAACCGGTCATGTGAGCCATAGACATATACTCTTCCTTCAAAAACATAAGGCTCCGCATCCGGCACATACTCCCAGGAAGGCAGATAGGGGTTAAATCCTTGTTGTTGTGTCATTCTAACATCCTCCATTTGTTATATAGATTGTCGTTGTAAGAGGTGCCCGGCTAAGCAAGCACAGTCACCTGTATCGTGCACTCGGCGTAATCCGGGTGTACATCTCTATCCCCGGCCACATCGAGCAAGGGTACGCCGTTACTGTTGTAATGGACTCTGTGGATCGCCGAGCATCTCGTTCCATGCTTCACCAGCTGCTCTTCCCCGTGGTAGAGAACTAGCATAGTACCGTCTGTATCCTGGAAAAAGGAATTATGCCCCGGGCCGTACACCCCATCCAGCGAATAATAAGAAAGTGCTGGCGTAGCCGCCTTGCTCCAGGCACCGGCATCCAGAACATCGCCGCCCCGTGGAATGCTTAACCAGCCTACCGCATAGGTATACCCTGTTGCCGCCCCGCCGGAATAGGCAATGTACACGGTATCTTCCGTAAGGAGCGGATACGGGCCTTCGTTGTTGATGGTGCCCTGAACATTCTCCCAGCCGAGCAGCGGACGCGACAGCAGCACCGGCTCACTGGTTAATACCGCCGGGTTCGCTTCATCTACAGTGGCGATATACAGCATGGAGCCGGTATCCAGCGGCGTTCCGATTCCTTTGCGGTAAGACCAGACAACACATGAGGTGTTGTCTACCTTGAAATAAGTCATATCCAGCGTAATGCCGTCTGCGGCCAAAGGAGTACCGTCCATCCGCTTCACCCGGACCGGCGTGCTCCAATCTCCGGCCTTCATAATATCGCCGCCGGGGTTCAGCTTCATCAGATGGCATTGCGGTCCCCATACCTTGCCGCCAACAGCGAACAGGATGTACAGCTCCCCGCCGATGACATGGAATTCCGGTGCCCAGAAGGTCTGGATGAAGTTCAGCTCCTCATTCAGGTCCAGTATAACGGCTTCCTGGAAGCCCGGAGCGAATAAGTCCTGTAAAGTATCTGCCACGCGGACATAGATGCCGATATTATTGACATTGTCATTGGTAGCCAGGAAGTAATACCTGCCGTTCCAGGGGAGAATTACAGGGTCTGCATAGCCGCTTGCTAACGGGAACGGCAAGTCGTAAGTAACTACCTTGCCCTGTATGGTATGAGTTCCTGGCAAGGTGAAATCAATCCCTGCGGTATCCCAGTCCACCCGCTTATCGGCAGTGGAGCCGTCCGAATATAGCGCTGTGGCTCTGACCTTTGCCAATTCGGCGGCGGAGTGGACACTGACCTGCTCCGCCACGCGAATACCGGTGTTATGCACCGGGGTCCAGGCCGCCTGGACCTTGCGGCCGGTGGGGCCATCCACGGTCAGCACATTCCCCGGACGGGTTCCGGGCAGCGGCTGGGCGGGCCGCTCTGCGGTGAAGGCTTCCGCAGGCTCCGGCGGCGAGATCCCTTCCGGCTTCCGCAGGTCAGCCAGCCGGTTCACATAATAGTTGCCGTCGTTGTCCTTCCAGCGGATCTCATACCCGCCAGTGCTGTCCAGTGCGCAGACGGCTTCTTTTACATACCGTTCATGGTCTAGCCGGACAAGCCGCTGAGCATCGAAGGTCACCAGATCCGGCGAGGTCCACAGCAGAATCTGCCCCCTGCTCTCCCTGTCATCCTCCCCCGAGGCGTCAATCCTTACCGCAATCATCCCGAAAGCACCATCCTGTGTGCGGAACAGATAGGGGTTTTTGAGTCCTTTTTCATGAATCACATTCTTCTCATCCACGGTGGCCACGGCAAATAATAGGCCATAGTTCCGGTTCAGCGGCTGAAATTCGTTAGGGTCATCTGCACAGGCCATATGAACACTGTTGGCGAGAGACCCGGTGTAATCCTGGTTCGGAACGCGCGTGTAGACTGTAAGCTTCATTAGCTCTGCCACCTCATTCATAGCTCTATCACCCTTACCTTGTTATTCATCTTGCAGCATGTCCCTATCAGTATAGAGAAGCTTTTGGCGTGAAGTCCATGACATATAGACACCTAAGCTTGATCTATCCTTAGATTATGGGCCGGAGCCGGAATCGTCTATAAAATATCTGGAAAACGCTTTAATCTCTATACTGCCGCTTATGGTATACTTGGGCCAAATAAAATTCACCTGGAGGATGTTATGATGAATACTACAGAGGGGTCTTTTTACACTGGAGAGTACAGAAATCTGTTCCTTGAGAACGGACTGCGTCCGGAGGCGATTCAGCAGCGGCTGGAAGATACCTGGAACGAGATGTTCTACGGCGCCCCTGATGTCCGGCTCTATCATACTATGGATGATGATAAGGGTTATATCGTAGATACAGGTAATACCGATGTGCGCACAGAGGGCATGTCCTACGGGATGATGATGGCGGTTCAGATGGATAAAAAGGAGGAGTTCGACCGGCTCTGGAATTTCGCCAAGGTATTCATGCAGCATACGGAAGGCCGTTACAAGGATTATTTCGCCTGGCATTGTAAGCTGGACGGTACACGGCTGTCTCCCGGTCCCGCGCCGGATGGAGAGGAGTTCTTCGCGATGGCACTGTTCTTCGCTTCCCGCCGCTGGGGTGACGGAGCCGCGCCGTTCAATTATTCCGAGCAGGCCAGAATCATTCTCCGCGCTTGTGTGCACAAGGGAGAAGACGGGGAAGGCGATCCGATGTGGGACCCGGCGACCCGGCTGATCAAGTTCATCCCGGAGACTCCGTTCAGCGATCCCTCCTATCATTTGCCGCATTTCTATGATTTGTTTGCGCTGGAAGCGGATGAAGCAGACGGGGCGTTCTGGAAGGATGCGGCTAACAAGAGTCGGGATTACCTACACCTGGCCTGCCACCCGGTTACCGGGCTGTCGCCGGAGTACGCCAACTATGACGGAACTCCGGCGGAACCTCAACCGCATGGCGACTTCCGCCACTTCTTCAGTGATGCTTACCGGGTCGCCGCCAACATCGGGCTGGATTATGAATGGTTCCGCTGCGATCCTTGGCAGGTAGAGCAGTCTAACCGCATTCAGGCTTTCTTCCGCGATATCGATCCGGCTGATTACCGGCGGTATACCATTGACGGCCAGCCGTTCGACGAGCTGTCCCTGCATCCGGTCGGCCTGCTATCCACTCTGGCCATGGCCTCGCTTGCCGCCGATGGCCCGGATGCCGGTCATTTCGTCAAGCTATTCTGGGACACCCCGCTGCGCACCGGAGAACGGCGGTATTACGACAACTGTCTATACTTCTTCACCATGCTGGCGCTGAGCGGGAATTATCGAATTTACTTGTAAAAGAAACTAACTAAATTTAGCCGACTTCTACCGATATCAGGTGCACTTCTGCTCCTGATTAATTCATTTAGCCAACTTCTACCGATATCAGGTGCACTTCTGCTCCTGATTTACTCATTTAGCCAACTTCTGCTGATATCTGGTGCACTTCTGCACCTGAATCACTCATTTAGCCAACTTCTACGGATATCAGGTGCACTTGTGCGCCTGATTCGCTCATCTAGCCAACTTCTACCGATATCAGGTGCACTTCTGCACCTGATTTACTCATTTAGCCGACTTCTGCTGATATCTGGTGCACTTGTGCTCCTGATTAATTCATTTAGCCAACTTCTACCGATATCTGGTGCACTTCTGCACCTGATTAATTCATTTAGCCAACTTCTACCGATATCAGGTGTACTTCTGCACCTGATTAATTCATTTAGCCAACTTCTACCGATATCAGGTGCACTTCTGCACCTGATTTACTCATTTAGCCAACTTCTACCGATATCAGGTGCACTTCTGCACCTGATTAATTCATTTAGCCAACTTCTACCGATATCAGGTGCACTTCTGCACCTGATTTACTCATTTAGCCAACTTCTACGGATATCAGGTGCACTTGTGCGCCTGATTCGCTCATTTAGCCGACTTCTGCTGATATCTGGTGCACTTGTGCTCCTCGTTACTCTAATACCATCCCTCTCATTTCCCCGTCCAGCCCACTTTTGGCTGCACCAAAGGGATTTATCCCTCTCATTTCCCCATTCAGCCCACTTTTGGCTGCATCAATGGGATTAATCCCTTTCATTTCCCCATCCAGTCCACTTTTGGCTGCATCAATGGGATTTATCCCTCTCATTTCCCCGTCCAGCCGACTTTTGGCTGCACCAAAGGGATTTATCCCTTTCATTTCCCCATTCAGCCGACTTTTGGCTGCAACCAAAGGGATTTATCCCTTTCATTTCCCCGTCCAGCCCACTTTTGGCTGCACCAAAGGGATTTATCCCTCTCATTTCCCCATTCAGCCGACTTTTGGCTGCAACCAAAGGGATTTATCCCTTTCATTTCCCCGTCCAGCCCACTTTTGGCTGCACCAAAGGGATTTATCCCTCTCATTTCCCCGTCCAGCCACTTTTGGCTGCACCAAAGGGATTTATCCCTCTCTTTTCCCCATCCAGCCCACTTTTGGCTGCATCAAAGGGATTTATCCCTTTCTTTTGCCCGTCCAGCCAACTTTTGGCTGCACCAAAGGGATTTATCCCTTTCATTTACTCCCCTCAACGAACAATCGCTCCCCCGGACGATGGAGGCAACGCCATCCATCCCGAAGGAGCGATTTTCTTATACCTTTTCCTATCCATTTACCCCCCAACCACATCCGCACGGTATTCCTGCGGCGTGGTTCCGGTCCACTTTTTGAAGACCCGCGTGAAGGATTGCGGGGTGACGTAGCCGATCCGCGAGCCGACCTCGGCGACCTTCAGCTCCCCTCTGCGCAGCAGCTCCTTGGCCTGGCGGACGCGCAGCTCCTCGATATACTCGGACAGATTGATTCCCCGTTCCTGCTTGAACAAACGGGACAGATAGGAGGGATTGAAGTGGATCACATCGGCCAGACGGACCAGCGACAGGTCCTGGTCGAGATTCTCTTCTATATATAGGCAGATCCGGTCGATAACACCCGCCGCCCGCTTCTGCTCGCCGCTCCTGCGGACAGAGAACAGATTCCCGGCGGTGTCCTCCAGATAGCGGAAGGCTTCTCCCCATGTCCGGTGGACCTCAAGCTGCATCAGCCCGCTTGCCCCGATCTCCTGGTCCGCTTCCCATCTGTTGGTATACGACATGAGCATCAGAGCAATGGTGTAATACAGCTCAGTCAGATAAGGATTGCCCCGCGCGCATTCCTGCCCCGCCGGTTCAGCCATCTCCCCGAACAGCCGTAGGAATTCCTCCTTCCGGCCCGCCTCCAGATGCGCAGCCAGCGTCTCCACCTTGCCCTGCATGAACCGGTCACGCACGGTATCCGGCGCCGCCGCTTCATTCAGCTGCACCTTCTGCACCATCCGCTCTCCGTCTCCTGCCCGGTAATGCTGAACCTGCCTCGCTTTATCGTATACTACCTGAAGCCTGGACCAGGTACACTCCTCCGCACTGAGCGTGATGGCCATCCCGACCTCCAGCGATTCCCTGCACGACTGCTGAATCAGCTCGAAGGTGCCTTCCAGAAATTTAATCATCTGCTCCAAATCTTCCGGCTGCGAAGCCTCTCCCGTCCTGCCCGGCTGAATCAGCCAGATCAGGTCACCGTACCGGTCGATAACCCCAAGGCTGACCGTCCGCTCCTTCAGCAGCTTCTCCGACAGGAACTTGACCGCAAGCGCCGTCTCCCGGCGATCCATATAGGTGCGCGAGGATTCAGGATCACTGATGCTGCCAAGTGCGATCAGCACCGGCCGCGAAGCATCCAACGGAATGTTCAGACGGACGAAGTCCCCGGCCATATCCTGATCCGCCTTGACGCTGTGAATGAGATGGCGGAAATAATCGCCCTGTGCCAAGGTCTCCAGCGTATTCAGCTGCTCCTTGGATTCACGGATCAAATCATTCACCTGCATGGTGTCGTTCAATTCCTGCAGCGCACGCATCACCGCTTCAATCAGCTTCGGATAACCTTCATTCTTGAGCACATACTGGACGCCCGGAGCCTGAATTGCCTGGTAGACATAATTGAAGTCGCTGTGTCCGGTCAGGAAGACGATTTTGCATTGCGGCCAGCTCCGGCGGATATGCTCCATCAGCTCCAGCCCGTCCATCTCGGGCATGCAGATATCAGACAGGACAATATCCACCCGGGTCCGGTGCAGCAGATTTAGCGCTTCACGGCCCGAGTAGGCCTTGTAGATGTCCAGCTCAAGCGCCATTTTGCCGAAAATTACCGCCAGTCCATCTGTGATAATCTCTTCATCATCAACGATAAGCATCCTGTACATCAGCATTCTCACCTCCAGCTCTAAGCAGGATGGTTACCCTTAGTCCGCCCAGCTCACTCCGGTCCGCCAGCAAGCCGCTCTCTTCCCCGAAGGTTATGCGGATGCGCCGGTGAATATTCACTAGGCCGGTTGTCTCCGCCTGCTCCTGATAGACATGAAGGGACTCTCTCAATTGCTCCAGTGTGTCATCACTCAGCCGGTCCCCGTTGTCCTCCACAATGATGCGGATACATGCATCCTCCTGCTCAAAACGCACAATGATCAGGCCCTCCATGGCCTTCTTTTCCAGGCTGTGCTTGAACGCGTTCTCAATAATCGGCTGCACAATCAGCCGCGGAACGGGCACCTTCTTCAGCTCCTCCGACAAGGCATCGAACCGGACCCCAATTCTGCGGGAGAAGCGCATGGCCTGAATCTCTGTATACATCCTTGCATGGTGAAGCTCCTGCTCCAATGACACCAGATCGGAAGCGTTCCGGGTGACAAACTGGAAGTATTCCCCTAGCATCGTAGTAAGCTGTTCGATCCGCTCGGTATCGCCGGTCTTCGCCATTGTGTTCAGAATGAAGAAGCTGTTATACAGAAAATGCGGGTTAATCTGTGATTGCAGCTGCTTCAGCTCTGCCCGCTGGGCCATAATCTTCTGCTTGTACACCTGGTCGATCAGGGAGTGCAGATTGCTCACCATCTGGTTGAAGCGGCTGTACAGATAACGGAATTCATCCTTCGACTCATGCTGGATATGAATGTCCAGATCGCCCTGCTCCATTCTCCGGAAGCTCTTCACCAGCGTCAGCATCGGCTTATGAATGAACTTGTAGGTCGACAGTGCAAAAGCAATGATGATAGCAAGCGCAGCCACGGCAAACACCCAGGCCCAGGTATAGAATTTGCTCAGCGGATTCTTGATAATAGCCTCCGGGATGATCCGGTAGATGGACAAGCCCAGCTCCTGTGAGCCGGTCTGGACGATATAATAAGGCGCACCTGCGATCCTCAGCCTCTCCCCGGAGGCCACCGCGCGGATATCCCGGGCATACTGGGACGGTTCCGCCTGCGCCAGCCCGCCGGTCATGCTGTAGAGCGCGAATCTCGCACTATCGGAGAGCAGCAGCGTTCCACTGCCGGGATACGTATTGAATTGGCCCAGTGCTGCCCGCAGCTCCTGGGTGTCCAGCTCAATCTCGACCGTCAGCAGCGGCTCCGCCCCCTTGATGCCCCGCTGCTTCATCGCACTAAGGTACAGGCCGCCATCCCACTCAATCACCTGGGAACGGCGGTCCCCGAAGACCGAGCGGATCTCGCGGAAGCGCTTCAGTTCGATCTCACGCACGCCGCCGACTGATGAGATGGTCCGGCCTATAGTCATGATATGAACCCTGACGTCCTTGATATACGTGCTGCTGTTCTGCACGATGAACAGCCGCTTCATCAGCGAGTTCAGATTCTCCGTGCGGTCAATGGTCGGCAGCGTCTCCCAGGTCAGAGCCAGCTTGTTCAGATCCTCATCCTCCAGCAGACTGTATTGCAGCAGCTTCATCCGCTCGATCTCATTCTCCATATCATTTAAGTAGAAGACGGTCTGCGCGCTGGCCGAGCTTCGGATGTCGCTGCTGGCCGTTTGCACAATCCACTGATACAGATAAGCGGCGAACACAAGAATAGGCAGCATAATGAGCAGAAAGGTCACAATCAGCCGCAGAAATATTGTATTGCGCAGTGAGTAATCCTTTTTGAACAACAATCCCAGGCCCCCAGCAATCATTTTCACCATTATAGCCTGAATCCGGGGAGAGCCGCAGTCTTATGCATAACTTCCGGGAGGTTAACCTTTGACACTGCCGAGTACAATCCCCTTCACGAAATATTTCTGCAGGAACGGATAGGCCAGAATAATCGGCAGGGAGCCGAGGAAGATCTGGGAAGACTTCAGGGTCCGGTCCGAGATCAGCGCCAGATCAAGCATAGCATCACGCGACATATTCGACAGGTTCTGCTGGATCACTATCGTCTGAATATAACTCTGCAGCGGATAGTTGGCCGGATTCCCCATGAGCAGCAGGCCGTCGAACCAGCTGTTCCAGTGTTCCACCATCGAGAACAAGGCCAGTGTAGCCAGCGCCGGCTTGGAGATCGGCACGAAGATGGACCAGACCGTCCGGAAGTGGCCCGCCCCGTCAATCAGCGCCGCCTCTTCCAGCTCCTTCGGAATCTCCCGGAAGAAGTTAAGCAGCAGCACCACACTGAACACAGGAACTGCGCCGGGCAGCACCAGCGCCCAGATGGAATCCAGCAGGCCGTACTCCTTGAGCGTGGTATACCAGGGGATCAGCCCGCCGTTGAACAGCATCGTGACGAAGAAGGCCCAGGCATAGACGCTGCGGAACCGCAGAGCGTGTGATTCCTTGGATAACGGGTAGGCCACGAGGATCGTCAGCAACAGGTTCAGCGGCGTCCCAATTCCGATCCGGGTCAGCGATACAAGCATCGACTGCCAGAATTCTGTGCGGCTCATCGTATACATATACGAGGCGAATGTGAAATCTACCGGCCAGAGCCTGACATACCCTGCGGAGGCGGCCGCGCTGGAGCTGAAGGACACCGCTATAATATGAATGAGCGGGAGGATACAGAGCAGTGAGACCAGAATGAGAAAGGTGGCGTTCAGCATCGATATCCCGTCGAACTTTTTTGAACGGTGAACAGTAGTTATGTCTGTCTGTTTAGGCGTAAGCGGTTGCTGCAAGGGAGCTCCCTCCTCTAAAAAATCCGGTATTTGGCGAAACGGTAAGCCAGGAAATACGAGCTGGAAATTAAGGTAAGCGATATGATCGATTTAAAGAAGCCGACGGCAGTCGCTACGCCGTACTGTGCGTCCAGCAGACCGATCCGGTAAACGAAGGTATCCAGGATATCCCCGCTCTCATAGACCTGCGGACTGTACAGATTAAAGACCTGATCGAAGCCCGCGTTCAGCAGTTGACCCAGACTGAGTACCGATAGCAGGACGATGACCATGCGTATGCCCGGAATGGTAATATGCCAGGTCTTGTGCCAGCGGTTCGCACCGTCAATGGTAGCTGCTTCATAGAGTCCGGGATCAATCCCCGTTATAGCCGCCAGGTATACAATCGTGCCGTAGCCGAAGTTCTTCCACACATCCGAAGCAATCAGCGTGAAGGGGAACCAGTCATTGTCGCCGAGGAAGAATATCTTGGAGACACCGAACCATCCGAGGAATTCATTCACAATCCCGCCCGATGGAGACAGAATATCAATCAAGATGCCGCCAAGCACGACCCAGGACAAGAAATACGGCAGATAGATCGCTGTCTGTACGGAACGCTTGATTACATTACTGGCCAGCTCGTTCAGCAGAATCGCGAACACCAGCGGAATAATCAGGCCCAGAATCAGCTTGAGACTTGAAATAAACAGCGTATTCCACAGCACCTGTGTGAAGCTTGGCAGGTTCATCACATATTCGAAGTTATCAAGGCCCACCCACTTCTGATCCCCGAACAAGCCCTTGGCAGGGATGAATTTCTGGAACGCGATCATGACACCGGCCATGGGGACGTAGGAGAACAGAATGATCATCACCAGTCCCGGCAAAAGCATCAAATGAAGCGGCAGTTCTTTTCGCAGTTTTGTTCTCATCGTTATCCTCCACATCTGCAGGCAAGAATGGAATGGAGGAAGAAAAGGTCGTTTTCTTCCTCCAGGGGCGCCTTATTTCTTAGTCGCTGCGTACCATTCGTTGACCTCTTGCGTAATTTGATCGCCGCCCAGCTTCTTCCAGTCCTTCACGAACTGGTCGAACTTATCGATAGGATCACCCAGAATGATTTTGACAAACATTTCATTCTGCTGCTTCTCAAGCGTTGTCTTGCGCTCGACCATGGTCGGAGTCGGAGCGCCGACGAATTTCTCCTGCAGGAACTGGTCATTCTTGATATACTGGTCAGCTATGCCCATGGAGCCCTGCTCTCCATAGATCCGCTCCCAGCCCCACAGGGAGAAGCCCTCCGTTGAACCTGAAGCATAGGACTCCAGCTTCTCCTGGATCGTCTTGGCTTCACCCTTCAGTGTAGAGAAGTCACCGGCCTTGCGGGCAGAATCAATCTCACGGAACGCATCTACATTCTTCGTGACCGGATACGGCGTAACCGGAGACAGCTGCCAGACACTTTCCGCTTCCGGCGGTGCATAGTACTTATCAAATTCGGCCGTCTCGCCCCAGTTCTTCTCCACATGCAGGTTGAACAATTTGATCACCGCTTCCGGGTGGGCGGCGCCCTTCTTAACCGCGAAGAAGCGGGTCGTGCTGAATTTCAGCGGCACCTTCGGCGTGTCGCCCGATTCCGAGACAATCGGGAAGGCCTGCCACTGCGCCTTGGGATCATTGTCACGGTTAAGCTGCAGCGGCCAGATGGAATTCCACTGCTCGCCGTACTCCATCCCAATCTTGCCGGCCGAGATCAGCTCAGAGACCTTGCCGCCGTCCTTCACGCCGAACTCCTGATCCAGCTGCCCCTTCTTGGCCATATCCTGCAACACCTGAAGCGCTTTCTTCACTTCCGGCTGAATGCTGCCGTAGACCAGCTTGCCGGTTCCGTCATCCAGCCAGATGTTCGGATAGGCATTATACCCGGCCATGAAGCCTTCCAGTCCCATCGCCCCGCCCCACAGATCCTTGGTAATGCCAAGGCCGTAGGTATCCTTCTTCCCGTTTCCGTCGGGGTCCTTATCAGAGAACGCTTCAGAGATCGCCAGGACATCCGCCATCGTCTTCGGCGGCTGCATACCGAGCTTCTCCAGCCAGTCTGTCCGAATCCAGATATACATCGAGCGTTCAATGGAGGATTCCAGGCTCGGGATAGCCATCAGCTTGCCGTCGAAGGTCGCGGCATCGAATACACTCGTGCCTTCTCCCGACAGCACCTTCTTGGTGAACGGGGAAGCATACTTTTCATATAAAGCTGTCATATCCTCAAGCTGGTCTGAATCGGCCAACTGCTTGAGCTGGGTGGCGTTGACCGGCGTTACATCCGGCAGATCCCCGGAGGCCAGGGTGACATTGATTTTCTGCAAGTATTGATCCGAGGTCTGGCTGCCCTTCACAATCCAGTTATATTTGATCTTGATGCCGAGCTGATCCTCATACAGCTTGGTCCAGCGGTTGTTATCAATCGTCTCATCCTTCAATACGCCAAGCACGTTATTCTCTACCACATCGCTCAGATCTCTGACGAACGATAGCTCAATCGGAGGATCGTATTTGCCGAGCGGACTCTCATCAACAGCTGCGCTTGGCTTCGGATCATTACCGGCTGCTGCGTCCTTGCCGCCGTTACCGGATTCCAGCTTGCCCGAGCAAGCGGACAACAGCAGTGCAGACAACAGCAGGATGGATGTACTCTTCAGTCGGCCCAGACCATTTCTTGTACCTGTGTTCATAGTCAACCCCCAGTTCAATGTTTGTGGTCATTATTTGGTTACGCTTTCATTATGGGGGAGACACCTATTTATTGACAACGCTCACATTTTTACTTCACTTATCCGGCATTGACAAAAACACAAAAAAACCATGCTATAATTAAGCATGTTTGCCGGGAGGAGAACCGAAATGGCCCTTATACACTATGTCGAGTGCAATACGACACACGCTTCGAATTTCGTTGTAGATGTTCCCGCCGGTGCGCATTGGCTCCTGGTCATTACCAAGACTCCGGCGCTATTCTGGGTGCATGGCGGACTCAAGCAATACCCTGCGCACAGCGTAGTTCTCTACCAGCCGCAGCAGAAGGTCTATTATCAGGCCTGCGCCGGCCAGTTCATCAATGACTGGATTCGTTTTGAATCAAGTGAGCCTTATGTCACGGAATCACCGCTTCCCTTAGGTATCCCCTTTGCGCTTAGCGACCCTGACTATTGCCAAAAGCTGCTTGAGCTGCTGGCCACCGAGCATCATATGGGCGGCGACTGTAAGTCCTCTTCCATCGATCTGCTCCTGCGCGCGCTGTTCAACAAGCTGTGGGAATCCTATTTCCAGGACAATATTACCCCGCAATATTACAAGCTGCTGAAGCTGCGCACGTCCATTCAGACCAATCCCGGGGAGTACTGGACCGTAGCCAGAATGGCCGGTGTGCTGGAGATCAGTTCAGGCTATCTTCAGAATATCTACAAAAAAACCTTCGGATTCTCCTGTATGGAGGATGTCATTAACAGCCGCATCCGCATGGCCAAGGAATACCTCATCCACAGCACAGAGAGCACCGCTGATATCGCAGCACGGTGCGGCTATCCGAATGTGGAGCATTTCTGCCGGCAATTCAAGCAGGTGACCGGATATACTCCGCGAAATTACCAGCGGCAGGCCAATACCGGGGCTTCGCCGCCATAACTCCAGAGCCTGTCGGGAATTTCGGCCGTTACGCAGACCAGATCATAATACTTGCCGACACACGGCCGCCAGCACTTGGCCAGCACCGGTGCGAACTCGTGATCTTGCAGCACACCTTGCCCGTGGATGTCAAAGACCCTCTCCGCCCGGAGAGGGTCTAATTGAAAGGATTGTTAATCGCTACTGATTAGAAGCCGAGGCTTCATCACTCTTCACACAATCAATGGCGACCACAATCGCGATGATGATCGCCTCCAGCTCCTCATTCAACACCTCAACACTGTAGCTGTCGCCCCAGGTGAACCACTTCTTGCTCACTTCCCCTACGACCGTCCCGCGCTGCAAGACCTGGAAATCCATATCCCACCAGTTCCCGTGCACCTCAATATCCGCCGAATCTATCGAATAGCGCGCCTTGAAGAACGACAGCTCCTTCTTAATGGTGAGCACCTCACGGCCATCCGCTTCCACGAAGAACTTGGGCAGGAAGCTGAACACCTTCTTCGTAATCTGTGCAACTTCCCTTCCGTCTGCATTCATAATCGAGAAGGTCTTTGGAATCCGCATGAAGCTGCCCTCTACGTAATACACATCCTGTTCCCGCTCATCCTTCACCGTGAACTTCTCGCCTATGCTGAATATCTTTTGCTTGATGTAGAGCTGTTTCATGGTGTGTCCTCCGCTATAGTAGTTTGGTAATGTCATTCATCAGTTTCATTTTATCCATGTTTCCCAAACATGTTCCACATTCCCCAGACCGATACTCTATTCATTTTGGAGATCGCCTCCACAATCGGAATGTCCATGGGGCAAACTTCCTGGCAGGCAAGAGATTTGGAACAGCCATCATATACTCTTTGGGTATATTGTTTTTTATAGGCTTTGTCCTCACTTAATAAGGTCAGATTAGTCATCGACATCGCGGAGGACATTCCAGTAAATAATTCACCCAGGCTATAATTGGGGCAGACCTCCAGACAACTCCCGCACATCAGGCATTGGGACACTTCATATTGCAGCGTTAAATTGGCGGTTCTAACCTTTGCCGGCTCTTCCAGCCATAGCTTCATGTCCTTCATCACTTCAAACATTTGACTCCGGTCCACTGCCAAATCGCTTATGACAGGGAATTTACTTAGGGGATGAATCGTAATTTCATTGTTCTCTTGTACCAGATCATCGCAAAATAATTGGCAGGACAGTACCGGCTTCTCATTAACCACCATTGCACATGCTCCGCACAGTCCCTGTTCACAGCTGCAGTCCCAGCGGATCGGCCGTTCTCCCTCATCCCTTTCGAGCATTTCACTATTCAGATTATTAATTAGAGTCCCTATGGATACATGTAATTCACCCGAGTATTCAAAATTCTGCCAGTATGCTTCCTTCGTTGCATCTTCCTGCCGCTTGATATTAATCCTGATACTCATAGTACTGCCTCTTTTCTTAATTAAACTCAATGCAGATACTATTATTCAGAAATACTGCATTCGTAGATTTCTTGAATTGTTTATCATTTTTTTCGCTATAATCGATTCTCTGATGTGCCCCCCGGCTCTCTTTTCTGGCCAATGCCGACTCGACCATTCCCCTTGCCAATAAAATATTGGCTGATAAAGTTTTGTATTCATAAAAATGATGATGATACCATGACTCCGCGCTGTCGTTGTTCATTTCCTCCAGCCTTTTTTTCGCTTCAAGCAGCTGTCTCTCTTTTCTATATATACCCATGGCGCCGTACATAAGCTCTGATAATTCTTGTTTGATCTGAAAATAGCCTTTTATAGAAGTGTTCGCCCTCTTCTCCCAATGCTGCAGCTCCTGATTTGCTGTCTCCAGATGCTGTTCACCTATTTTGTCTGCGGCAGCAGTATCCATTGGGCCGACCCTTAGAGAGCTTTCGGCTGCAACCCATCCTCCACAAATCGCGCCTAATAGCGAATTCCCGCCCAGTCTGTTTGCCCCATGATATTGAGCGGAGCATTCTCCTGCGGCAAAAAGTCTCGCCAGATTCGTTGTATGATTCTTATCCGTCTTGATTCCCCCCATAAAGTAATGAATCCCTGGAGCAACCGGAATGGGTTCCTTATACGGGTTGACCTTTAAGAATTTCGAACAGATGCTGACAACTTCGTCTAACTGTACATCAATAATTTCCGGGGACAGATGAGAGACATCCAAATAAACCTCCTGGCTCCCGTTAATGCCCAGCTTCATCTCATTACATACTTTATAGATACTCTGACTCACCACATCACGCGGCATTAATGCCCCATATCCCGGAAACCACTCCTCCATGAAGTACCAGGGCTGCCCCTCTCTAATGACGTACAATCTTCCTCCGACGCCACGTGCAGCCTCCGTAATCAGCATACGTTTGGAAGGGGTATGTACTGTTGTAGGATGATATTGAATCATCTCCAGATTGGAAAATTCGACCCCTTGTTCAAGCAGCATTCCTGCGGCATAGCCATCATTTAATCTGGAGCCGGTAGTTTTTCCGAAAACGCCATTCGGCCCTCCGACGGCCATAATCACTGCATCGGCAACCAGGCTTTTCAATTCGTTCGTGTTTTCGTGCAGCAGAACAGCACCCGCACATTCCTGGCCCTCTATTAATAGGGAGTGGAATCTCCAGCCCGTCAGCCGCTTGATTTGGCCAGCAGCTTCATATTTCCGGCATTTAGCTATAATAGCTGTGGCAATTTGTTTACCGGTACGCGCACCCGCGTAGGCAGTACGTTTCTTTTTTTGTCCGCCGAAATTCCGTAAATCCACTCTGCCCTTCTCATCCCGGGTGAAATTCACACCGATTTCTTCAAGCCAGCGGATGATCTCCGGAGCCCTCCGTACCAGATTAGCCACGGCTTCAGGGTCATTAAGATCACTGCCTCCCCGCATGGTATCCTCAAAATGCTCATCGATCGAATCATCTTCTTGTTTGGTATTCAGGGCAGCATTAATTCCGCCCATGGCCATTACAGACTGCGCTCTCTCTGAATACGCCGGTGACACCAAGGTAACAGCTGCTCCTTCTTCCACAAGCTTCAGCGCTGCCGTCATTCCGGCCAGGCCGCTGCCCATTACAAGTATATTCTTCATCCGAATGCTGACACTCCTCTCTCTCCCTCAGACAGCAGCCTCACCCGGCGGTCTATGCTGCCCAAAACATAATTTGGGACCCCATATACATCACCAGCACCAAGGCTAAGAAGACATAGGTCCCTCTGATGAAGAGCGGGTAATGCTCCCGTTTTTTAATGACTCCCATGGATATAAAGAGTTTGGGCACACTGATGGCCATATGCAGACCTACAGTTAAGAGAAACAAAAACTCTGCTGAAACATAAATAATATTAAACATAGTCCCGTCTATCCGTTTACTTAATTCAATCACCAGGATATGCACCAATAAAAATATCCCTGTGAAAATACCCGTTGCGGACTGGATTACAGTGCCCATATTGAGCTGCGGATATTGCTTGGCTTGTTTATCCCTTTGGCGATTTTTCACCATCAGGAAGATCGCGGAAAGCATATGGACGGACATGACAATGGACAGAATTCCGCCGATGGTCATATGAATATATCCATACGGCATGATTCCTGCGTAATAGATACAGGCCACTATAAGATGTATCAAAAAAAACAAAGTGCTTAATGCTCCGGAAATCGCAACTATTTTCTTCATGCCAGGGACTCCTTACCAGATTTTATCCATTAACTTTCACTCTTAATATAGGCTACAAGGTCATGAAGTGATATTTTTTCCATATGGATCTGATCAGGTGTGCTTACACAAACGGCAAGCCTGTAATTATCCTGCAGCAAGTAACGGTTAAAATAAACTGTATGGTCTTCTTGGGAGCAGAGCTGTACGGATTCTCCGTTAATCATGAAATAAAATGAGTTCAGCGGCTTACTCAGCCCGACGCCCAAAAACTTAATATAACTTTCTTTTAACGTCCAGAAATCATACAGCGAATGAACCTGCTCTCCTATTTCCCGAGAAATGATATCCTCATATTCTTTGACATGGAAGAAGCGTTTAGCAATATCCAAGTCAATGTCCCGGATTTCTTCAATATCTATGCCAATATCCTCAGTATCCATTCCGCAGACTACATACTTTCCAGAATGAGATATATTGTAAAATACCTCATTCTGATCCTTTACATAAGGTTTTCCGTATGAATTTTTGTCAAATTCAATGTCTTTCATCGTAACTCCGGTTTTCTTGGCGATCATGAATCTGGCCAGCACTTCCCCGTACAAGCTTCTTTTCCGGTCTGCCTCAAACCTGAATTTGTGTAAGGCTTCCCTTTTGTCTGAAGCACATGTGCCCATTAACGTCTGATAATCATCAGCACTTATGGGGTCTTCGATATTAATATAATAGAGTTCTGCCATAGTTATATTCCTATCCTTGTCTAGTTGAATTCGTTGCCACTTTAGGAGAGACTTCTGAATTTCTTTTCCCGCTTGCTGGTTATGATGACCGATATGGCTAGAATCACCGCTGCCATGCCGCCAAGTAAAAACGCCTTGCCAGCTATATCCCCCAAGGTTAAACCTTGCTGTAAATCCAGAATACTTCCCATAGCCCATCTAGCCGGTGAAATATAGGAAATGGCATTGATTAATTTAGGAAACAGTTCCACCTGAATAAAGCAGCCGCCCAGAATAACAATCAGCAGGTTCGCAAAATTGGAAATCATGGAAGCAGCATCCGCCTCTTCCGTAATGGAAACATAGAATGTCCCCAAGGAGACCGCCACCATAGCCGTCAGGAAAAGAATTAAGAACAGCACACCGGGCTCCACGCCAATGGAGGTATTCGTGAAGTATTCCATGCTGAGGATTGCGGCCAGAATTTGAAAGGCGGTGATGACCAGATTGCAGAGTACATTGGACAGATAATACATCCATACTTTGGCCGGAGAGAGGAAGATTCTGGAGTAAATATTGCGCTCCCTGTCAATATTAATTACATTCGCTATGGCCGAGGAATTGAAGAAAATAAACAAGATCAAAAAACCGACAAAGATATTGGAGTTGTTGTACTCCGTATACAAATCGTTAAGAGAGGTTTTCTCCACAAACTCAGAGCTGGCGATATAATTGCCTACCGCATTCTCGAATACAGCTGCATCCCCCCCTGAAATCTTGCCCAAGTTGCGTAAATTCAACAAATGATTTTTGAGGATAGCCTGAAGCAACGTATATACGTTTTGCTCTTCGTTTCCTTTCACCACAAGCTGATCGATAGAATTATTTAACAACCCATCCTGGAATCCGCTGTGGATGACCAAAGCTGTATTTATTTTATTACTTTGAAAATTGGCCTCCACTTCATTCTCATTCATCTTGAAGACCTTGATGCCCTCCAGGCCGTCAACAATTTGGGTGATGGCTTCCGAGGCCCGGGTTTGATCTCCATCCACAATACCCACGTTAACAAAGGTTGTCGAGTAACTGACCATTTTACTGGCAATGATTAAGACGATAATCGGAGTGATGGTCATTAACAGAAAAGAAATCGGTTTATGCATTATCGTAATTCTTAAGTTATTTTTTATTAATGCATAAAATGTTCTCATGCTCTTAATTCCTCCTTCTTTTCTTTGGCAACAACGATAAATAGACTGACGAATATTAAAAGGAGAAATATGGAAGAGCTTACCCATATCATTTGGTTGTCATGCGCGTAGGTACTTTTTAAAATACCAATATTCACCCATCGTAACGGGGAGACCAGCAAGACTTTGCCGAATACGCCGTCCATATCGTAAGGAAATGGTGTATACGATCCCCCGAGAAAGGAGAAAATCGGCAGGATAATCACAGAAAGAATCACATCCACTTTGCCGCGCGCTTTTAATAATTGGGCCACTAACATGCCTAGAGCTACATTGAAGATGGCAAATAAAACAATATACAGGTACATGAATAAAGAATAATTGCCCCAGTTTACGTCCAAGTAGGTTATTGAGAAAATAAAGGCTGGAATAAATACCACAAAGGCAAAAATAGAGTACGCGGCCAAGGAAGCGAGATAATACTTCACTCTGCTAAGTCCTGTAAGTAAAATTCTCTCTTTGATTTTGGTTCTTTTGTCCGTAAATAAATCCCCAATGGGAATCAGCATCATATACATCACCATAAGCGTTAATTCCACCACCCCATAGTAATCATAGGAGCTCATGGCACTTTTGGAGGGAATCAGTTCTACAGGCACTTCATACGTGGCATTATCCGCACCAATCAGTTCAATCGCTTTTTCCCCGTCAATTTTATAGGCTTCCTTAACCGTCTGGATGCTGCTGGCCACGCTGCGGAATAAGGCTACCACTCTGGCCGTATTTAACGGCTCCGATTCATTTCCGTAGACCAGGATCTTCTCCTTATCCAGGTGCACGAATACTTTTTTGTTCACCCGTGCCTCTTTTTTGCCTTCTTTCTCTGAGCCGGTGTAGCCCATTTTTATCCCGTAATCTTTTTCAATGGATACAGAGGCTGTGGTTAAGGCATCAATAACCTCGGCTGCCATTCCCTCCGATTGATTGAGCAATGCAACATCAACCATGGTCAGGTTTGATTTGTCAGAGAAGGCTCCGGTCAGAATCGAACCGATCAGAATCATTAAAAAGATAGGGAATATCATCAAGAATAATAACCACTTTGGATTTCTGATTTGATTTTTAATGATTTTCTTTATGATCTGAAACATATGATCTTCCTTTCCTCTAGACTCTATGGTCAGTCGCGTAACTTGCGCCCTGTCAATGTCAGGAATACGGTTTCCAAAGTAACATCAGTGGTGCCGATACTTCTGATTTTCACATTTTTGCTGGTTACGTATGCAATAATTGCATTCAAATTATCATTTTCTTTTAACGACTCCACCTGGATCAGGTTGTCATTGATTTCCACATTAACCACGCCATCAATATGGGAGATTGCTTCCTTATCCAGTTCAAGGGCATCATCCACAGTTAACTGCAGAGATTTCTTATCACTGATCAGATCTGTTAATTCTTTCTTTGTCCCCGAAGCAATGACCTGGCCTTTGTCAATAATGGCTATGCGATTACAGATCGCTTCAACTTCCTCCATATAATGTGTTGTGTAGACAATCGTCACGCCTTTCTCATTTAACCGCTGGACAGACTTCAGGATGTGGTTTCTGGACTGCGGATCAATCCCGACCGTTGGCTCATCCATAATAAGAATCTGTGGTTGATGGACCAAAGCAGTGGCAATATTCAATCGTCTTAACATCCCGCCGGAGAAGGTCTTTGCTTTTTTACGTTTGACATCGGACAGGCCTGTGAATTCCAAGGCTTCATCGATTCCATTCTCCAATTCTTTCCCTTTCAGTCCATACAGCTCACCAAAGAACTTAACGTTCTCATACGCAGTGAAATTATCATACAGGGCAATGTTTTGCGGGACAAAGCCAAGCTTTCTTTTCTCATCCTCTACCTTATTTCCGAATAGCCTGATGTTCCCCGATGTCGCATGAAGCAGGCCGCATACCAGATTAATCGTGGTACTCTTGCCGGCTCCATTCGGGCCTAACAGACCAAACACCTCACCTTTTTCAATGGACAGATTGAGTCCGTTTACTGCGGTATAGTCACCAAATTTTTTGACCAGGTTATCGATTTGAATCACATTCATCTTTCATCCTCCACTCTTTTTAAATGGCAAGCCGGTGTTATAGTGCTTCTCTTTGAGCTTGATCCGTAAGCCTATTCCCTATATCCATTAATTTATTGCGCAGATGGAACAGAAGCATATTGGGATTATCCATAAAATAAAAATGGTTCCCCTGAAAGAGGGTGAGTGCGTATTTTTGGGTGGTGTATTTCTTCCATCCCTCTAGTTCTTTCTTAGTAGCAATGCTATCGCGGTTCCCGCCATAGATATCAAATGACACCGGGACGGCTTGCGCACTCTCAGGATTATACGTTTCACACATTTTCATATCTTTTCTAAAGGTAGGCAGGATTAATTCCAGAAACTCTCTGTTCTCACTGAAAGCGTCCGGGATTCCGCCAAGACTGATGATTCTATCCATAAATTCAGCGTTGCTTTTCAGATATAATTTGTCATTGCCGTCTTCTGTCAGACTCTCGGTGAACTTGTTCATATAGTTGGGTGCTTTCATGCTTGATATAATTACATATTCCGGTAAAGGAAGCCCCTGTTTATATATTTTTTGCGTCAGCTCATAGGAGACCAGACCTCCCATGCTATGCCCGAACAACACGTACGGCACATCAGTGTACTCTTTCATTTCCTGGAGTAATAGATCTGTAAGTATATCCATATTATCAATGGCCGGCTCCGTTATTCTGGCCCCTCTGCCCGGCAGCCTGACCAAGCAGGTCTCCACATCCCGCGGCATCTGCTCTTCCCAGTGCAAAAAGGTTGAAACATCTCCACCGGCAGGAGGGAACAAAAACAAACGTAATCTGATTTCGGACTTTTCAGCGCTTCTTTTGAAAAAAAACCATGGTTTAACCTCTTGTTTCATGTTATCCTCCACTCTTCTCATTAAGCTGCAAAATTCAGATAGGTGTTAAGGGTGTGAAATACCCCAAAGGTAATGGCGACCCCTACTCCCAAATGATCCCCCAGCCATTTCTCTGCTAAAGCGAAATACACAGACGGGAAGATGGACATCCCCATGAATACGAAAAAAGTCCCGCTGATCAAGGTATAGTCCATCCCGCCCGCAAAATAACGAATCCATAAAGCGTAATAGAGCAGTAAAAATACGGCCATTCCAAACACATATTTGCTTTGCAATGACGGAGAGCTTTTGTTTACGCGAAATATTAATACAAGCATTAATAATATTTGGCTCGAACGTTCAATATAACTAAGGATTTCATACCTGTTGTCGAAGGCCGCCCCTGTTCCGGCAGTTCCGTTTACCGCAAATGCGTAAAATAACAGATTAGGAAGCAATACCAGCAAAAGAATAATCAGGCCCTTGAGAGAAAAGCCGAGCCTGTTTTTAGTTAAGGTTGGTTTCATCGTTTATGCCGCGCTCTTTTTTTGCTCCAGCAGGGTGGTAATGCTTTTTTCGAACATCGCTTTATTCTTTCTCATATCAAAGAACATCCAGATGTGATACACAGCTCCCATAATTCCGCCGAGAAGAGCCGTAATCTGCATAACGGTCATCTGACCGCCATCGAAATAAATGATCGTATCCGTCATCGCAAAAACCATGGTGATGATCAAATCCAGTCCGACGATAATGCCCAAAATGTTGAGCTTGGAGGAGAAAACCTGATTTCTTTTGCCCAACAGCGAAGTCACCAGATACCATAATCCAAAGCCGCCAAACATCCAGATAAAGTCAGGGTCGAGCGGGAAAGCTGCTACTTCCAAGGCTACCCGGTACATTTCATTGCCTGTGGAATACAAAGTCATAACCTTCATAATAAATATTTCTCTCATCCACTCCAGGGACAGCAAGCCCGCGCCGCCATAACCAACAATGGTTACCCATTTGTAAAAGCCTTCCCATTCATAGCTTTTGGATCTCACTGTTGACACTGCCGTCGATATCCAGTAGATGGACAAGAAGCCGATCGCTACGAAGATATATCTCCATAAATGCGGAATAAACGGATGAGCGGCAATTTGCTCATAGAATTCCGTTCCTCTGTATTTCTCCGCCGGATCAATAGGCATCAGAATGCCTATTCCCATATAGAGCAAGCCTATGAGCAGAGAGACCCACATCCCGCTAGTGTACAGGCTCATTTTCTTTGCTGTAATTACATCCAATCTTTCCTTCATCATGTTTTCCTCCTATAAAATCATATAATTGTAAACTTCTCTGATCCTTCACTTGACCTCAACGGGTAATTCAAAATACTTTGTCTTCACAAAGTAATCCAAATACCGGTTGAACACCTCCTCTCCTACCTCCGGGCAAGTGATCGCAGTTTCACTCAAGCCTTTGGTAACATTGGTAATGTCATAGGTTATTTCCACATCCCATTCCCCCATATCTTCCGGAATGAACGGCAGCATAGCCTTGGTCGTATTCAGATAAGGATTCCCGGCAACTCTGTCCACCAACTCATCCTTCCACTGCTCATACGGCATTTTTTCAACCTTGAACCCGTACGAATTCATCCAGGTATACACCTGATGCAGTGTATTCATTTTACTGGCGACAATATGGAAGTTCTTGTTGGTTGATCCTGCTTGAGTGGACAAGGCTACAATAGACTTGCTGACATAATCCACAGGAATGAATTCTATATTCACATTCTCCTCGAACAATACCCCTGCCTCTACACAGCTTTTGATCATAAGCCACATGATATCTCTGGTCTGACATGCCCCTGTGGTGCTGGAGCCGGAGATTCTGCCGACACGGTAGATACTCACCGGAATGCCTCTGTCTTTGGCCAGCGCCATAATTCTCTCACCGACCCACTTGCTTTGCTGATATCCCAGTACAAGCACCTCGTTATCGGACGGAACGGTATCTTCATAAGCGATATAGCCGTTTTCGTGCGAGAGCGTAGAGAATACATAGTGAGTTGATACGTAATGTACCTGCTTCAACTTATGAGTGGATGCCAGACGTAAAATCTCCTGAACTCCCTGTACGTTTACATCTTTAATCTTGTTATACGGCTCCATGAAATTAGTGATAGCGCCCGCATGATAGATAGCATCGACTCGGGCTGCCAATTCGTTGAAATCCTGCAGCTGTAGGCCGAGTAAAGGTCTGGCAAGATCACCCGTGCAGACTTCCATTCTGCTGCTGTAAGCTTCGTCCCATAAATGGTACATTTCCATATTAGCCACAACTCTGTCGTAGCCGCTCTGCACACTGTCCGCACGGACCAGCAGCACGATATGATAATCTGTCATAGCGATAAGCTCCTGCAGCAGAAATGCCCCAAGGAATCCTGTCACACCGGTCAAAAGGACGTTATGGACCCGGGTATGATCCCACGCTTGAAGTTCCTTTGCTCCGGTAATTCCCTCGTCCAGCCACACCTCGTTTTTCAAGAATTCCCGGGTCCTATAGCGGAAATTACTTACGGCGGATTCATTGATATCCTGTTTATTTTGCTCGCTTTTGACCGCTTCAATATACATCGCCATTTGCTCAATGGACGAGCTGTCGAAGAAGATCCGCACCGGCAGCATAATATCAAAGGCATTCTTGAACTTTACAATGAGCTGGGCCGCCATGATGGAGGTTCCGCCAAGTTCGAAAAAGTTATCCAAAACTCCCACTTTGTCAACGTTAAGAATATCTGCCCACAAGCCGGCGATTTTTTGCTCCGTTTCCGTTCTCGGCTGCATATATTCAACCTTAACGCCTGTTCTTGTTTTCATTTTCGAATCCGCAATCGCCCTCATTATTTCTTCAATAGACTTTGTATGACTAACCAGATCGTTAATTTGATCTTTTTCGGCTTCATCCAGCTTATTCCATCTATTGAAAATGAACTGGTAGGGGTCGAAGCTGCGGTCTGCCTTGTGCGGTTCGTCTGGAGTATCTGCTACTTTGTCTGCTTTGTTAGGATGGAGTGCTTCATTCGCATAATCCACGAGCTTTTCACAAGAAATTGTCAGGGCTTCACCTGAGTGAACACGCTTCAAGTCCGTGCGGGTAATCCTGGCCAGAAACTGAGCCGCACTCTCATTCCTGCCGCTGGATTGATAGTGGAACACTATAGAGTCACACTGATGTTCTCTAATTCTATGGGCTAATTCCTTCATTAAATGATATTCAACATTTTTACCGAGCACCCGGCAATTTAAGAGCAGAGCGTCAACCTTGAAGCTCTTCTTATCAACTGTCCCAATGATGGTACCGGCCGTACCATAATCTCCAAATCTGTCTTGTACCTTTACGGAATAAATCAATTGATTATCCCCGTTAAGCGCTCCGATGATTTCTTCCTGCGTCCATAGTAACCCTGTCAGGTTGAAGTCTTTGGTATTATGGAGGATATGCTCGATCTTCTCGGCCTGCAGCTCATTGATTTCCCGCAGAGTGACTTCCAGCTGGATGGATTGAAGGAATTCCTCCAGACTGTATTCCTCTGTGCTGTCTGCCAAGACATCTTCGCCATGGCTGTAATGGGAAGCTTCAGCGGATATATAATCCAGAATCCCCGAGGCCTCTACGCTCTGCATCCAAAGTGTAGAATCCTCCGGCAGCAGCAGCTGGCGGATTCCGTTCAGGTACAGCTCTTTCGTATCCAGTACAATGAATTGATCCAGTGAAACGCCATGTTCTCTATGTATTTGCAGGATTGCTTCTGTTATCGATTCACACTCACAGCTCATATACTTACATTCTTGCTTGGTGAGGATGAGATCTTCCCTGTCCAATATGGCATTCAATTGCCCTGGAGCGGATCTGGAACACAGCATGATTTCATTTCCCCAGCTTACAAGTTCCTGCAGATAGCTCTGAAATAAAAGGTAGGAATCATCCGTAACCACTCTTTGCTCATCCAATTCATGAAGAACTGCGTGTCCTTCTTGTTCCTCTTGCTCACACAATAGGACATCCGCATCAAATACAAGGATATTGCGCTTATTTCTCAGATCCAGCTTGATGAGCCGGCTAATCTGTCTTGCAGCCTCTTTGTAGATGCTATTCACATAAGGAGCTTTGGCAAAAGCATACATGCCCATGTGATAGCTCTGATCTGCGCCGTATCTGCGGATCAGCTCTTCCCCGTCTGCCAGGTATATGCCTTCAACCACTCTAAGCTTATCTATCATCAACTTTCGCAGCATCATGGAAGTTTCCATTGCACCGTACATAATTTGCAGGTCACCGGCTCCCAGAGGCCTATTCTCATAGACAGGGGGGAGCATAAAAATCAGCTTGCAGCGGAGTGCCGCCTTGGCATGCAGAACGGCCTCGATCAACATCGACAGATCAGCCTTGCATGAATTAAAGCTCTCTTTCCGATAGAAATCTTTCCGGCCTATAATATCTTCCAACCGGGTCCAGATGACTAAATAATCCGGTTTCTTCTGAAATAATAAGCTGTCCGGGTCCATGCAATGGGAAATAATCTGATTATAGGGTCCGGTTTCAACGTTGAACGGAAGCCCGAGTTCCTTAAGATCTTCTTCAAGATAGTCTTCCAGTAAATCAGCAGTGAAGCTGGACAATACATAAATATTGCGCGGCATGTCACTCACTATATCCTCCTCCTTCACTCTCCGCTTCCGGGCTCACACCTTACACATTGATCTCAAAATGTTCAATCTTGCTCTTCAGCCGCGCCAAAAATTCGACCGCATAGAATCCGTTCACTACACGATGATCGTACGCCAGGCCAAGATTGATATAGCTTCTTTCTGCCACTGTCCCGTCAATCAGGACCAATTCCTTCATTACCGCACCCACGGAAATCATCCCGGTCTGTCCCGGCAGAATGATGGGAATGACGCTGACAACATCGGCGCTTGTATTCAGACTAATCGTTATCGTTCCGTCCATCAGATCCGTTTCAGCAAAACTGCTTCTTAATGCTTTATATTTATATTCCATCATTATTTCTGCAGTATGCTCAATCCTTCCAGCGTGTTCAGCTTTAATTACCGGAATGTAGAGACCTGTCCCCACATCGATCGTCACACCGACGTTGACTTCAGCAGCAGGAATAAATGTATCTTCATCCTTCAGCTTTCCGTACATTAACGGGAATTCATCCTTGATCGATACCAGCAGCACCGGTAATACTTCTCCAAACCCCACAATGACCTCAAGCTGCTCACTGATTTCCCGCATTCCGGTTAGAGCTTCATCACAATATACTTTCATTAATAAAAATGCGTTTGGAATATTCGTATGCGATTCGGCTACTGTTTTAGAGACCTGTTTTTGATTCTTACTCAAGGGAATCCGGGCCTCATCCCCGTCGATTCTTTGCTTCAGCAGCTCTTCCAAGTCACTTAATTTAATCAATTTCTTATTTAAGGCTGACAGCTCCTGCTGCGAAAATTGGTGCAATGCGGCAAACGCTTCTGCCTGATTGGAAAGTTTGTAATTGGCCGTGCTGTCTGCGGTGGCACTGCCCACGGATAATTCCTTGTATGTATTCATTTCTTGGAGGGACTCAAAAACAAAGGCAATAACCTCGCCGGTCCTCACATCGGTGTGTTCTTTAGCCGCAGGATAAAAATAGCCGTCTGCTTCACATTCGACATCAATAGCTGCCTTGGAGGTCTCCAAGGTGGTAATTAGATCACCGGAATGAATGAATTCGCCCTCAGCGCAATAATAGTTCTGGATCAAACAGCTGTTATCATTCGCATTTAACTGTGGAACAACAATTGGTCTCATACCCGCCTCCGTCACCCTTCTTTAGCGATTTTCATCAGCTTCAGTACACTTTCATAAATGTCTTGTTCCCCTACCAGCACCTGGCTTTCATAATACATGGATGCGGGAATAATGCTGTCAGAAGAACTTAAGAGCTCAATGGCTCCATCCTTCTGCTTATTGAGATATGGATATAATTTGACCGCTATTCCTTCGCCCCAGGTATGCCCGCTGGTCCCCTCTTCCACAATGAGAATCTTGCCGGCTGCAACCGCATCTTCAACAATGGCCTCGATTCCGCAGGGATACAGCTTGGAAGGTACCGCTACCTTAACTTCAATTTCATCCGCCATAATCAGCTTTTCAGCCACTTTCATGCACATGGAAGCCAAGCCTCCGGGGCAAAGGATAAGAACATCCGGTACACTGTTTTCTTCTATACTGGCGACTGCCCAGTTCTCATGGTCACCTTTAAAGGAATAGTTGAAAAGTTCATCGATCACGCCATTTTCATACCTGTACTGGGAATATATTATTTTTTCTTCAAAAAAAATACAAGGATTTTTCTCACTCAACATCCGGTTAAACACATCATAATTATCATGAAAAGGAGACAGCTCATACACGCTTAGATTAGGGATGCCCATGAAGTATTTTTGCATGCTTTGGCTGTGTGTGGGTCCGTACCCCCTGTAACCGCCATTCGCACATCTGACAATCATGCTGAGATCCAGCTTGTCCCCGTACATGGTTACGGACTTGGATGCAAAATTGAGCAGAGGATCAAATGACAATGTAGTGAAATCCGAAAACATCATATCCACGATCGGTTTGTGGCCCATGATTGCCATTCCGCTTGCCATGTTGACAAATCCCTCTTCACTTATCGGCGTGCCAATCACTCTGTCCGGATAATCATCAGATAATCCCTTGTTGATTTTGAAGGCACCCCCATAAGGCTCACGTACATCTTCCCCGATTACAACGACTGCCTCGTCCTCACACATCAGCTGATGAATGGCATGTCTCAAATTCTCATTTATTTTTTCTTTTTTCATAGTCCGCCCATTCTGCTCCCTCTCTGTGTATGACAAGTTCCTGCAGCGTTTGCATTTGATTCCGGACAGCTTCTTCAA
Organism: Paenibacillus sp. FSL H8-0122; assembly: GCF_038005345.1. Classification (NCBI taxonomy): domain Bacteria; kingdom Bacillati; phylum Bacillota; class Bacilli; order Caryophanales; family Paenibacillaceae; genus Paenibacillus; species Paenibacillus sp. FSL H8-0122. The sequence continues at coordinate 3,885,855 of NZ_JBBOTB010000001.1, forward strand.
GCTTATCTACCCTTGCCTTATCGCTGGCTTTCATTTGGTTGTACCAGTAATTCTCCCTGACTCTTTCAAGCTCATCAGCACTTCTAGTGTCATCGCCTTTACTGTGGGACGCGACCCGATCTGTTATGAATTCAATGACCAGGGGTTTGGATTCCTTGCGGACACGGTGTATAGCGTCACGAGTTTGTTCTCTTATTTCATTAACAGCTTTGCTCTGGATGCACAGATAATCAAGATCGAACCCCCGCACCCGGCCTTCTATGCTTCCCGACATGCTGTAGCTTTGATGGGTTGATATCGCTATTCCATTGTTCTCTACAACGATGACCATCGGGAGATTCCAGATGCCGGCAAAGTTCAAGCTTTCGTACACGCAGCCCCTGCCAAAGGTTCCGTCTCCAATATAGACAAATACCAGATTATCTTGTTGCTTGTATTTATAACTCCAGGCGATGCCTGTGCCTACTGCTATGCCTTCGGCCTGAATCCCTGTAGATATAAAGCGGTCTCTGCGAATGTGCTGGCTTCCTCCGATTCCATTACATACGGCGCCTTGTTTGCCCATGACCTCTGCCAGCAAGCCCTCAGCATCCCCATATCTGGCAATATAATGCCCATGCCCCCGGTGATTGCTGATCACAAAGTCTTCTTCTTCAATGAACGGATTCAAAGCTACCGGGATATATTCTTGTCCCATGCAGGTATGAGTGGTCCCTGTGACATGTCCGCTGGAAAAAAGCCCGAGGATCGATAGCTCATATTGACGGATCAACAGCATTCTTTCCAGATCATGATCACTAGTGCTTCCCGCCAGAACCGCCTGCCCGGCAATGGCATTATTCAAAGATTCCATTGCTTACTCCTTTGCTCTTTAAGACCGTTATAAAGGCGGCAAGATTTTTCAAGCTTTTCACTTCCTTGAAGGTGAACTTGACCTTATAGGTATCTTCAATGGTTGTGATTAACTTGATATGCTTCAGGCTTGTCCATTCCGGAGCATTCTGCGGTGACAAGTCTTCGTGAATCGTTTCTTGGTCCGGGATGGCCAGAATATCCGCAACAATCTCTTTTAATGTCATAACTTCAGCATCCTCTCATCATTCAGCCCGTTGACTGCAGTGCTGTATTGTAAATACTCATGACCAGTTCTGTGCCCATCGCCGTGTAATACTCTCTTAAATAAGGAACATGCCCTTCTTCATCACCAAGACCGTCGTTATACTCACTAAGCTTATATTTCACAGCGATTTCGTCTCCATGAAGTACAGAAATATTCCCGTTATTCGCACATTCCGCAGCTATTTTTTGCTCCGACTGTTGAATGAGCCGCCTGGTTTCAGTCATCTGATTGACTTTATCCGATGCCGGACACAAGTACAGGATGACCTTGGACTGATGCTTGTTCACAAAGCTGGATGCACATTGGATGAACCGGTTCGCATTGTCCGTCAGCACGGCTGCAAGCCTGGCATCCTTAGCATCCATGCCTTGAATCCAGTCTTCCAAACGGAGTAACAGGATTCCTATGCCCTGACTGCTTCTGCATAACAGTCCCGTATCATCAATCAATTGCTGGAACATCTGGCTATACGGTGCGAATTGCAGCTTATAGTCGATCCGGAGCTTGTCCAGCCAGAATTCCATCGGCTCTCCTACAGGCCCGGATTCGAAGGAGGAGACTACCGTCATCACTACTTTCTTACGCGATAGAGAGGAGACGAATTCCCCGATGGTCCGGTCAGGATTCTCAGTAATCAACTGGATTAACAGCTTGAAATCCTCAATCATCTGCAGAATGGTATCCTGCGCGAACAGATCCGTATTGTACTCGAACCCGGCAGATATTCCATTCTTCAGAATGGTTGCGTACAAGGACAAATCAAATTGTGCCGTTTCTACCGATACCGGGAGTACTTCAACCTCAATTCCCGGAATACTAACACTCAGCATCGACTCCTCGGTCTGAACATACAGCACCTGGAACACTGGTGAATGCTGCATCTGACGTTCAATATCAAGGCCTGTGACCACTTGCTCAAACGGAATCTCCGCATGATTAAAGGCTTCCATGCAATGGTCTCTAACCTGGGTGAATAACTCTGCAAAGGTCATGCTGCTCGCTATTTCACTTTGGATAACTACCGTATTAATGAACAGGCCGATTAATTTCTCCAATTCAAGCTGGTTTCTGTTGGCAACCGGTGTTCCAATACAGAGCTTATTATCCAGACTGTAGCCATGCATCAGAAGGGTTAGCGCGGACATCATCATATGGTACATCGAGCCATTCATTTGCACACATCTGTCGCTCATTGCCTTCACTGCTTCTTTTTCAATGAGAAAGTACTCCGTCCTTCCCCGGTAAGTCTGTGTGCTGCCTCTTTTATAATCGTAGGGTAAATGAATGGCCTTTGGTGCATCTTTAAGCTTGCCAATCCAATACTCCAGCTGATCATCCAGCTGGCCGCCTTCAATTCTTTTACGCTGCCATTCCGAATAATCGACATATTGTACCTGGAGCAGTGAACGGGCAACTTGTCCATGAAGCCTGTCCCGGTAGCCCCCGGCAATTTCATTCATAATTACACCGAAGGACCAGCCATCACAGATAATATGATGAAGGGAGAGGGTTAAGACGATTTCTTCTGCAGACAATCTCAACACATAGAACCGCCACAAAGGGCCTACAGTCAAATCAAAGGGCCGTCTTGCAATTTCACTGTTAACCTCCCGGATCTTTGCATCCCTCATCGCACCGTCGTATTCTTCCAAATGAATAATATCCAGCCGGAATCTTTCATACGGTTTGATAATCTGTGAAGGTATATAGTCTATGGTGTTGAACACTGTTCTAAGACTTTCATGCTTCTCAACGACTGCATTGAGCACATCTTCCAGAATATCAAGCTTTATATCGCCTTTGAGCCGATAGGACTGCGGGACATTAAATACGCCTCCGTTCATGAACTGCTCCATAAACCATTGTCTTTGCTGTGAAAAGGACTGGCTGAACGCATTCGAGGTTCTGGCAACCCTCTCAATATTCCTTTTTTTGCTGTCTTTGGACTTCGTAATTAGTCCTGCGAGCTGTTCCCTTGATAAGGATTTGAGTTTATCCTTCTTAGTCTCCATATAAGTACTCCTTACTTATCTTTTCAAAAGCTCCTTAAGGCGCTTCCTCTTTACCTTCATGGCTTCCTTCTCTGTCTCCATCACTTCACTTGCAGAAGCGACTTCGGCAAAGCTGTTCGTTGTCTCCTCCAGATATTCACAAAGACTGCGGATGGTTGGGTATTTGAACATATCCACTACCGTAATATTCGTATCAAAGCTCTCCTTGATCTTGTAATAGACCTGAACCACAAGCAGCGAATGGCCGCCAATATCAAAGAAATTATCATTGACGCCAATGTTCCGGGCATTCAGGACGGCTTCCCATATTCGCTTGACCTTGGCTTCGTTGTCATTGGCTGCTTCTACAAATTCATTCCTTACGCTTCTTCTTATACTTCCAGGCTCCGGAAGCATCTTCTTATTCAGCTTGCCATTTGGCAATAACGGCATCTCCGGCAAGACCATAAAGAACGATGGAATCATATAATCCTGCAACTGACTTCTGACATGTTCTCTGATGACAGGAATATACTGGTGGTTATCTTTCCACTCCAAAGGATTGGTGAAGTATACACTTGGGTCCTCATTGTAGCGGATGAAATTCGGCACTTCATAATCATAGGCACAGGTGTCCGCTCCATATTTATTCTTATGGAACAAGATCAGCTGATAATCTCCGCTCTCGCCATGACCATTCCACAAAGCGCGAAGCCGGTAATTCCCGCCATCCTGCACGAGCAAATCATATAAGCTTGGAGCATACAGTTGAAGCTCCCTAACGTCTTCACTCAGCTCACGGACAGTTGCAGCTTGCACCGCAGGGTCGTTCAGCAGCGACTCAAGCTTGTTCTCATGAACCAGCTTATCCATCAGGACATCCTGGATTACAATAACCTCATCCTGCCGCCCGGTGAGTATATCCTGGAGCCCCTGCTCTGATTGTATATTCCGCCAGCTGAGCTGAACGATATTCTCCAGTTGCTCCGCTTCTTTCGTCCGGATCACTGCCTGATAGCGGAATTTACTCATCTCATTCTCGAACTTTGTTACTTTAGGCAGAATGGAGACATGGTGAACCTGCTCCAGGGAATCCTTAAGACTCAAGAAATATTTGGAGTCTACCAGCAGCTCATTCTCCGCTACAATGGAATTCTTAATCCGGTCGTTTAATTCTTGCACGGTGGTTTCCGCAGGAGCCTTATACCATTCCACCGAAGTGTGATAGCTTCTTAGCAGCGGCAGGGACCGTACATCACCGATAAAGAGGGTTCCATCTTTGTCCAGCATGCCTAAAAGAGTAGTAATCACCTCATTCAGATACTCTCCGCTCGGGAAGTACTGAATGACAGAGTTGATAATAATGGTGTCGAATGCCTCATTCTGCAGCTCGCCAAGCTCATCAGCCGATTTCTGATATAGTCTGACATTCATGGAGCTGTCCAAATTCCGTTCGATATAATCGAGACCTATCCTCGATAAATCAATACCCACGTACTCTTCGCATAACGGGGCGATTTTGAACAGAATCATCCCTGTACCGCAACCGACCTCCAGTACTCTACGCGGCTTAAAGCTCTTAATCAGATCGACGGAATCGGCAAGCCACTCTTCCATTTCCGGGGTACCAAGCTTCTCCCCGGTGTAGCTGCTGTTCCAGCTGATTGTATTTAGACTGAAATCTTGAATCGTTTCCTCTTTGTTGTATGCATTATCGAATATCGATTCCCACTGGGTGACCTGCTCCTTGCTCTCCTCCATGACGTCCTGTTCCCTATAATTCACATCACGGACAATGTAGGACACGATTCTTACATCATTTCCATCCTCTAAGTTGATGACTACGTTATCCTTAACGGAAGGATGCGACTGAATCACCTTTTCGATTTCCCCTAATTCAATGCGCAGTCCTCTTACTTTGACCTGATTGTCAGCGCGTCCTATGAAGTTGATGTTGCCGTCCGGCAGCAATTTGACAATGTCACCGGTCCGGTACATCCGTGCAGCCACATATTTACTGAACGGATTCGGAATGAATTTCTCGGCTGTCAGATCGTCACGTTTGTAGTATCCTCTGGCCAGGTTCGCACCGGCAATGAATAGCTCTCCGCTCACATTATAGGGAACGGGATTCATGTACTCGTCCAGTACATACAGCTGCACATTGGAGATGGGCTTGCCGATCGGCACAATCTCTTTATCCAGCTTCTCGCTGCAATCGTAGTAAGATACTTCAACGGAGGCTTCGGTAGGGCCATACAGGTTGTATAGACCTGCATCGAAGGTCTGGAAGAACTGTTCCTTTAACCGGTACGGCAATGCCTCCCCGCTGCAGAACACTTTTCTCAGACTGCTTCCTGCCTGCTTGGCTCCGGGATGCTCCAGGAACAGCTTCAGGATCGAAGGCACAAAATGAGAGATGGTAATCTGTTCATCCCTGATCAGCTGAGCGAGATACTCCACGTCTTTATGCCCTTCAGGCTTGGCTATAACCAGACAGGCACCTACCGTCAGCGCCCAAAAAATCTCGCTGCAGGATACATCGAAGCTGAAGGGTGTCTTCTGCACCTGCCGATCTCCCGGCTGCATCCCAAATTCTTTTTGGCCCCATACAATACGGTTTCGGATGCCGCTGTGAATATTAATCGTTCCTTTAGGCTTTCCTGTCGAACCTGAGGTATAAATCATGTACGCCGCGTGGGTACCTTCAACCTTCACTCCGGGATTACCGGTACTCATCGGCAGGAACAGTTCCTTGTCCCGCAAATCCACCTTCCGGATTCCCGCAAGCGCATCGGTCTCGTCCATGCAGGTCAGCACCAGCTTAACCTCAGAATCCTGAAGCATATAATCTACCCGGTCCCGGGGATAGGTTGGATCAATAGGAATATAGGCCGCGCCTGCTTTTAGAATTCCATAGACGGCTACCATCATTTCAATGGACCGGTCTGCGTACACACCAACGAAATCTTCATAGCCTATTCCCTGCGCAATCAGATAATGGGCGACTTGATTCACCCGCATATTAAATTCCAGATACGTAAGTGTGTCTCCCTGGAATTTCAGCGCCGGTGCATCCGGTCTTAAGAGCGCCTGTTCTTCAAATAATTCATGGATAAATAATTCTTTCTCCAATGGAACATCCGTTTTATTGTGCTCATAGAGGATTTCATTGATTTCTTCTTTATCCATGAAATTGAACTGCTTGATTTTTTGATAAGGATCTGCGCATAGGCTGTTGATGATGTTCTCCAGATGCCGCATCATCCTGCGTATGGTACCTGTTTTATAGATATCCGTATTGTATTCACATAAGGTGTGCACTCCGTCTTCCAGCTCTCTCATGGAAATCCAGAAATCGAACATTGCTGATTTATTGTCTGTTTCCACTCGGGTAATCGCAAGATTCGGCAGCTTGAAATCTGGCAGTGCTTCATTTTGAAGGGAGAACATCACTTGGAACAACGGGTTTCTGCTTAAATCGCGTTCCAGCTCCAATTCATCCACCAGCATCTCGAACGGCATATCCTGCGCATCATAGGACTCCAGCGCACTTGTCTTTACCCGTTCAATCAATTCCATGAAGGAAATATCGCCTGACAAATCATTGCGGAGCACCAGGGTATTCACAAAGAATCCGATCGTATTCTCTGTTTCCATCCGCATCCGGTTGGCAATCGGAGTTCCAATGGCGATATCCTCCTGTCCGGTATATCTCGCGAACAGGACATCGACCGCCGCCAGATAAATCATAAAGGGTGTAGCGCCCGTAGCTTCTGCCAGTTCATTCACCCGGTCCATCATGCTCTTGCTATATACAAAGAAGTCCTTTTTCCCGTTAAAGGTTTGTACTTTCGGTCTGTCGTAATCCGACGGGATATCCAGGGTAGCAACATCCTTGAGCTTGTTCTTCCAATATACGAACTGGTCTTCTTTAACCTTTCCGGTGAACCAGTCTCTCTGCCACTGGGTATAATCCGCATACTGCCATTCAATTTCGGGTAATACGGCCGGCCTTTGATTCACTAAGGCATCATATAGCTCGACGAATTCATGTACAAAGACTCCCATAGACCAGCCGTCGGAAATAATATGATGCATGGTGAGGAAAATAACATGCTCATCCGCAGCAAATTTCAGCAGCTTGCATCTGATTAACGGTCCGTTTTTGAAATCAAATTCCTGATGGACTTCTTCATCTGCCAGTTTGGTAATTACCTGCTCTCTTGCCTCTTCTTCCACATGCATTAGATTCTGCAAAGGAATCTCGATGGCATCCACATCATGCAGAACCTGCATAATTTGCCCTTCAATGTTGTCGAAGGTCGTTCTGAGTCCTTCATGGCGCTTGACGATTTCTGTAACAGCCTGCTGCAGGCAGGAGACATTTAACTCGCCTTTAAGCCTGATGCTCTCCAGAATATTGTAAAACGCGCTTTCTTCATCATATTGCTTTAAGAACCAAAGTCTTTGCTGGGCATAAGAAACCGGTATGCCCTGTTTCTTCTCTTCATCAGATAATTTTGGAAGGTGAACTTCTCCCTTGGAATCCGTAGCCGGGTGAACTCTCTCTTCCACAAGCTTAGCCAGCGCTCCAACAGTCGGATGATAGAATAAGTCATTGATGGCAAATTCGATCCCGTATTCTTTTTTAATTCTGGAGACGACCTGGGTTGCCTTTAAGGAATGTCCTCCAAGCTCAAAGAAGTTATCATTCATCCCTATTTTCCCGGCGGCTAATACTTCGGACCAAATGTTGCTTATGATTCTCTCAGCATCTGTAGACGCTTCTACATATTGCTCTGCTTGTTCCTCTTCGATCACTTCGCCATCCCTGTTGACCGTGAGCATCTTCAGCGTGCTTACCGCGCCATAATCATCCAGGACCCTGGCGTTCTCAAGCTGGAGAAGCGCCTCTGTATCTTCCTGCCTGTAGACAGCAAGATATTCTTTGGCATACACTTTCTCATCGATTCTGTGGCTGATATGCACATTATTCTCGTCAATCCCTACATAGACCATGTCGTCACCAAGGTTCAGCAGGGCTTCAAAGAATAACAGGCCATCCTGCTCACTGATCACATGCTGCCCGATGGATTCACTGAGACTGTTAATGGATTGCAGGCTTCCCGCAGTCATTCCGATCTTATCCCACATCGTCCAAGAGATACATTTCACTGCATACCCTAACTGGCCGGCTGCATATTGGCAGAACATTTCCAGGAAGCTGTTCCCTGCCGCATAGGCACTGAAGGTCGCACTTCCGAGCAGCGAGGTCACCGAAGAGAAAGTGATCAGCATCGCATCTTTTCTGCTTTTCAAGAGTTCAAACAGATTTAGCACACCATAGACCTTGGCATCGAATTCTTCGGCAAAAGTCTGCTGTCCGATTTCCGTAATCAGGTATGAATCCCGGTTGTCAAAATGCCGCTGGTAGCTTGAATTCCCGGCAAGATGTATAATTCCATCAATCTGAATTCCCTTCGATTGCTCATAATCTTCAACCGCCTGAATGATGGAATCCAGATCACACACATCCGCCTGCCGGTAACTGATGGAAGTTCCTAGTGCAACTAATTGGTCGTAATGCTGAACTCTGCTATCCTTATCCTCAAGAGTCCCCAGATCGCTTCTTCCCAGGATCAGAAGATTAGCCTGATAGTTTTCAATGAGCTGACTGCAGATTTTTGTGCCGATGCCCCCAAGGCCCCCGGTTACCACATAATGTCCGCCTTGTTTGATCTTTGTCTTGGGTTCTGCTTTCCGTAAAGGCACATTCCGGAGCTTCCATGTTAATCTCCTGCCGTCACGGTAACTGATTTCCTTCACAGCAGTCTCTCCGTGCATAATCTCAGCGCGTAATAAGCGGGCATCCTGCTTGATATCCCTTCCTTCCAAATCGATCAGCAGCGATCGTACACCCGTATTCTCCGTATCCAGAGTAGCCATGAAGCCGATTAATGCGGCATTATCATAACGGGTTTCCAGGCCGCCTGCATCCGGGAACACATTGCTGCTACCCACATACAGGCTTGTAGATGCGCACAGGTCATTGTTCGCCAATACCTGCAGTAAGTGGATTAGACTAAAGACACCGAGTTGGTTACTGTTTGAGATATCTGCATGTCCGCTAGCGTTTATTTGATAAGTGGGAAGATAGATCATATGATCGGCCGTCCACCCGATTTGCTTAAAATAGTCAAACAGCTCTTTGCAGCCCTCATAACGGGTATAATCACAGCCATAATGATTCCGGTCATATACCTGGAAGCGGTCCTCTTGCTTGACCGATATGACCCTGATTTCATCCAGGCCCATACATTCTATGAATTCAGCCGCCAATCCGTGGCGGTCCTCAAACACCAGGATATTGACGCAGGGTACGGAGCCCTCTTCAACCTTAAAGCTCAGCGGCTTCCATACTTTCTTGAATATCCATGGCTTTACGGTGTTCTTATTTCTGACGATTTCGAGTTTTTTCAGGACAGCATCGTATTTGCCGGCAAGCAGGGAATCTCTTAACAGAATCCGCTGAATTTTACCAATTCCTGTCTTTGGAATCTCTTTTTTAGCCAGAGGGATGATGTATTCAATAACAAGCCCGATTTTTGAAGTGATTACCTTTTGCATCTCTTTGATGATCCCTTTGAGCCTCCCGGCATCCATGGATACCGGATGGAAGAATATCGCTAATTCTTCCTCTTGTGAACCGCTTGCTTTAACGGATACCGCAGCTGTATAAGATACTTCAACCCCGTCAATCTCCTCAAGGATGGCCTCAATTTCCGAATTATTATAGTTGACACCATTGATGATAATGATGTCTTTGGCCCTGCCTGTAATGGTAAGTCCCCGGTCGGTTATAATCCCCAGATCCCCCGTATCGAACCAGCCGTCTGGCGTAAATGCTTCGGCGTTTGCTTTGGGGTTATTGTAATATCCCGGTGTAATGCACACCCCGGCCATCTGAAAGCGTCCCTCTGTATAGAGAGGCACTAATTCATTCTGAGCATCGACAATACGGATGCTGTTCCCTGGAAGAGGTCTGCCTACACTTACACTGCTATCCTCCTGCTTCACTACATCCTGACCGAAATCAGTGGAGTATATGGAACCCGCACAAGTCTCGGACATCCCGAAGCACGGCATCATTGCCGACTTATCCAGCTTATATGGCTTAAGGATCTCATTAAACTTCAGGGCGGTCCGCGCCACCACCACTTCTCCGCCGTTGGTTATAAACCGCAGGGCAGACAGGTCAATATTCAGTGCTTTGATTCCACTCTCAAGGCTGTTAATCAGATTAAAGGCAAAGTTCGGTGCCCAGGTATTCGTAGCTCTGAAATCACTCATCAGCGTAAGCCACCGGAGCGGAGCTTCCAGAATATAATTAACAGGTGCCAGAATCTCCTGGCAATGCAGATAGATGTCTCTTACATTACACATGACAATTCCGCCCACATGGTCCATAGGCATCCAGTTAAAGGTTACTTCTTCTGGACCAAACCCGTTATTTTGGCAGGCGGCAATCGTGCGTCTCAGAATATTTCTGTGGGTCTGCATAACTCCTTTCGGCATTCCTGTGCTTCCCGAGGTAAGCAGCAGCAGCGCTACATCATCCGGCTTCACCTCGTAGGTGATTTCTATATCCCGGCTCTTCATCAATTGTTCAGCGGAATACACGGTGAACTCTTCTTCGCCGCCAAGAACTCCGGGAACACTGCGAATACTTGCAGCCAGCGCTTCATCCGTCACAATCACAGGCTGTTCAAGCATTTTCCAAGCATTCAATAGTTTGCGGATTACTGCATTATCTTCTTTATAAGAAGCAGCTACCGTGGCCGGAATCCCGATAAAGCCGCCTAACATACAAGCCCAGAACGTATTTACATAATTCCGGTTGTTATCCATCTGATAGATGACCTTATCCCCAGGCTGCAAGCCTCTTTCGATAAGACCGCAGCAGATAGCCTTAGCTTCACTGTAGACCTGCTTATAGTTAGCAAAGTCAATGCTGCCATCATAATTAACGAACCGGACTCCATAATCATCAGGAGCTTGATCGGCAGCCCGTTTGATGTAATAACCCAGATCAAAGACGGTATTCTCAGGAATGATCACTTCTTCTCCAACAATGAGGGATAGCTGTGTTTCAGCGCTGCTCTCTTCCTTGCGGGTCTCAACCCCTTCAGCCTTGTCCATTTTGCCGGAGCTCTTCTTCTTAATAAAAGAATAATTATCGGCCAAATCGGAGATATGCACGTTATCCCGGCTGATTCTTGCGGCCTTGCGCACGAACTTCACAGGAGATTCACTCATAGCACTCTGCTCATTCGGGATAACTAAATTACTCCAGCGCTGAATGAGGTTGTCATTAATAATTTCCAGTTCGAGCAGATCATTGATTTTGACAACGCCATCTCTGTAATAAGGAATGTTTGACACAGGAACGAGCTCTGCTGCTGCCAGACAATCCTTCTTATTGAAGTCAAGCAAGGTGCACAACCTGTCGACGATTGCACCTCTTATGGCACCAGTTCGTTCTTCATCGAATGCCGCTTGTTCCACTACAGCACCCGTCACCGGTTCTACATAATAGACAACAAGCTTGGATTCACCCTCCCTGTTATAACGGTGAAGCAGCTTCACATCATCTACTAATGATTCCGCTCTTAGGGCACGCTCCAGCGCAGGCAAATCACGTTTGATTCCGCCAATCACCATGCTGGTGCTTAAGGTCTCATTAATCATTAACGTTCCATCTGCATAATAACGGCCCCTATACCCGGAAGCGGTCTGATCCGGCGTACATACACTGCCCTCGAATCCGTCCGGAAGCGGGTGCCCATAGGGATCAACAATCAGAACGCGCGGTATAGCGGAAGCCGAACTCTGAGGGATAGGCTGGTTATGCAGGTTCACAACGGCGGATACTGCCTTCCCTGCTTTGAAATCTGTATTCTGCTCCGATGGAAGCAGTTGAATCGTGCGGATAGCTTCATTTATTTTAAGGACCATTTCATCCAAAATCGTTATGAAGCTCCTTTGAAATTCTTCAATGATCCTGTCGCTGAAATAAGCAGAATTATAAATCGTCTCCACAAGGATTCCGTGATCCGGCTTAACCACCCAGGCCAGCGGATAATTGATTTCTTCTCTTAATTGCAGCTCTGCGATTGAGAACTCTGTGATATCCTTATAAGCCTGCGCATTGGCATAATTCTCATATACAAAAATACTCTGGAATAATTCAGGCAGATTAAGGGCGCTGCTGATCTCAGCCAAAGACATATATTCATGGGGACTGCGGCTGATTTGATCCTGTGTGAGGTTCTCCAGGCACTCCAGCAAGGTAAGATTACCATCTAACTGAACACGGACCGGAATGGTATTGATAAAGATGCCTACGGTGTGATCGATACCTTTTAATTCCGCAGGTCTTCCCGATACAGTCGTCCCATAGACGACATCTTCTTTTCCACTGTATTTACTCAACAAGATGGCAAAGGCAAGATTATACAATTGGTAGGCGCTGAAACCGTTATTTTTAGTGATCTGCTCGATAGAATGATGTATTTCCTCTGAAAGCCGTAAGGAGAGCTTACGGGTCTCACCCTTCTGCTCTTCCACTGCAGGTTCAGTATACAGAGGCAAAGCTTCCTCAAAGCCCTTCAGCTTTTCTTTCCAGTACTGTCTGGAGACCCCGGCATCCTGTTTATGCAGCCAATGGATATAGTCCTTAAATGAAGCGGATTTGTGCTTCGCCGGTGCCTCCCCTGTCTTGAACGCTTTATAATTCCCGAACATTCCCTCCAGTACCAGAGGCAGTGACCAGCCATCCATTATAATGTGGTGAAAGCTCCAGACAAAATAAAAGCTGTCTTCTGTAATTTGAATTAGAGCAAATCTCATCAGCGGAGCCTTGTCCAGTTCAAAGCCCATCATTCGGTCATTTTCAAGAAACATGCTATAATCATGCTCGATTTCTTCCCTCGGCAGATTGCTCCAGTCATACTGAATGTAGCTGCATTCGCATTGCTTCAGAACTACCTGAACAGGTTTTTTCACACCTTCCCAGACAAAGGCGGTTCTTAGAGCGGAATGATCGTTAATGACCTTTTGCCAGGCATCCCAAAAATATTCGAAATTAATCTGCCCGTGTAATTTGCACGAGAATTGCTCCAAATACATGCTGCTGCTTTCACTTTTCAAGCTGTGGAACAGCATGCCTTCCTGCATGGTGGATAATCCATAGATATCTGCAACGTTCCTCTTGTTCATTTATTCTCCTCTTTCTTGTCCCTGAGTGACCTTAATTGAACTTTGCCAAGATGAAATCTAAATCTTCCATATCCACATCGTCAAAATCTGCAGCGGAAACTCCATCATCCTCAGATTCAATACAGTAGCTGATCATCCCCCTAAGCGTATCCGTGAAGGCATTTGCCTGCTGCACGATGTTCTCCCCGGAATGGATATTCGGGTGATATCCCCACTCGAAGGTTAAGCGGTCTTGCCGGATATACGCGTTGACTTCAAGCAGACTAACTCTTGTATTCTTCAATCCCCTGGTATACAGCGGTTCTCCGGTAAGCAGCCGGAAATGTGCATGCTCGGAGGTTTTGTTATCCAAATGCCCCATGTAATTAAAAACAATATCAATAGCTTCACGGGGGCCATCACTAAGCAAGAACTCGAACTTACGCTTCTGCACGGCAGCTAATCTGTCTTTCACTTTTTTCAACGTAGCTCCAGTAGTTGAAATATCATCTGCGGAGAAGTAAAAAGGATACAGGTTGGTAAACCAGCCTACCGTTCTTGACAGATCCACCTGACCGGCAAGCATATCTCTTCCGTGACTTTCCAGATATAAGGTATGGTCTGCCCCATCCCATGCATGCAGCATCGTTTCCAGGGCGGCAATCATCACCTCAATAGGCTGAATGCTGTAATGCTTAGGCACTTCAATCATTAGCTTGGCGGTATCTTCTTCCGATAAGGAGAACAGGCATTGCTCTGCTTCTCCTTCAAGATTGTCTATGCTGGAGCGGCCTCTTTTGGTTTTTCTTGAATGAGCCGCAATTTCTTTTGTCCACTCCTTTTTTTTGCTCACGGCTTCATGGCTGCCGGCGTATGCTTCTGCCGCGTTGCTCCAGCTTATGAAGGATGAGGTTTTCTGCGGAAGTCTAACTTCCCGCTTATCTGCTAAGGCCTGATAGCCATTCAATAGATCCTCGACGATGAACCTGAAGGACACCGCGTCGCATACCAGATGATGTGCTGTCAATACCAGCCTGCTGCTTGACAACGTATCGGATACAATAAGCAGCCCTTTAAATACTTCTCCCGCTTGCAAATTAAGAGATTGCTGAAAAGCCTCCAATTCCTGCTGCATCCGCTGTTCATAGTCATCATGAGCTGGAATCTCTACTGTCTTCAAGCGTTCGCTGTAGGCAAACGGCAGAATATCCGCATACCTTGGAGCCGTTCCGGGAAGTACGCGGGTTCTTAACAAATCATGCTGCCGGCACACTTCATTGAGCGCTTCATTCAATCGCCCGGCATCTACAGTCTCCTTCAATTCAAAGCTTACAGACTGATTCCAATGGTTATTTTCCGGGAAATTATTGGTGAAGAACCACTGCTGGATAGGTGTCAACTGGTAAGTACCTGTAACCTCTCCCTGATCACAGCAGATTTGTTCAACTGCCTCAGCCTTTAATGCCATTTGTTCAATACATTTATCATCGTAAAAAGACTTTAATTCGAGCTTAATTCCTGCCTCTGCCGCCTTAGCGATAACCTGCATGCTGATAATGGAGTCTCCGCCAATTTCGAAGAAATGATCACGGATACTAACCCGCCGGACCCCTAAGAGCTCAGACCAGATTCGTTCCAGCGTTCTTTCAATCTCTGTGGACGGTTCAACAAAATCGTTCTCCGCTTCCATAGGCTGGCCTAAGGATGCTAATCTGCTGTTATCCGGCTTACCGTTCATATTAAGCGGAATGGCCTCAAGCGTATAAAATGCTGATGGAATCATATACGAAGGTAATCCATCGTTCAAAAAGCTTCTAATCTCTGTCAGAGTCACTGCTGCATCCACAACTAAATAAGCTGCCAGATAAAGATTGCTCTGGTGGTCAATCTCCGGGATAACAACCGCCTCAATCACTTTGTTATGAGAAGAGAGCTTATTCTCAATCTCTCCGATTTCGATCCGGTGTCCCCTGATCTTGACCTGATTATCTATTCTTCCGGTAAAAGCAATATTTCCGTCGTTCAGCCAGCTAGCATAATCCCCCGTCCGGTACAATTTACCGGGACCATAGGGATTGTCAATAAATTTCTCCGCTGTCAGTTCCGGCCTGTTCAGATACCCCCGGGCAATGCCTGCTCCTGCTATACATAATTCTCCGATACTTCCTTTTCCACATAAGGAAGTATAATTCATAATATAGATTTGCATATTGGCAATTGGCTTGCCAATCGGAATTCGATTCGGAATTTGAACAGTCCTTTCGTATTGCCAGTCCGATGCACAGACCGTAGTCTCGGTAGGTCCATACGCATTGAAATATTCAATCGGCTCTGCCAATTTTTCGACCAGATTGACGCTTGTTGCTGATCCCGCTGTGATCAACAGACGGATTCCTATGGGTCTATCCGCTATTACATTCCAGTATGGCGGGGGCAAGGTGGCAACGGTTACGTTATGCCTTTTCAGCTCAAGCTCCAGCAGATTCACATCCAGTGCCACTTCTTTGGTAATGATGCATAGTTTTGCACCAGTGAGAATTCCCATAATCATTTCCCAGACAGAGGCATCAAAAACAAGATTGGCAAATTGCAGGATCGTATCATCCGTGGTCACTTTGTATTTATTCCAAAAATAATCTCTCAGGTTAACAATGCCGCTGTGCTCTACCATCACGCCTTTGGGCTGACCTGTAGTTCCCGAGGTATAGATTACATAAGCAAGATTATCTGGATTACTGTGGTCCGCAAGATTGTCCGTGGACTCGGTCTCAATGCGCTTATCACCCATTGAAATCTGCTCAATACCTGCATAATCCTGATGGATGCCGGAAGTTATCATATACCGGACTTTGCTGTCTTCCAGAATGTACTCCATCCGCTCCCGGGGATAAGTCAAATCCACTGGCATATAAGCTCCGCCAGCCTTGGTTACCCCCAGTATGGCAATGATGGCCTCAATGGATTTATCCAGCATAATGGCAACCAGACTCTCGCAGCCCACACCGGTTTTCCGCAGATAATGTGCCAGTTGATTGCTGCGGTTATTCAGTTCTTTATAGGTAATCTTCTCATTGCCGCATACTACGGCTACTGCCTCTTCCCGGAGCGCCGCCTGGGTCTCGAATAGCTGCTTGATGGTCTGTGGCTTATAGTCCGTAACCTTTTCGTTAAAAGAGTAGAGGATCTCATTCTTTTCCTCTTCCGAGATCATTTCAATATTTGCAATGGCCCGATTGTCATATGCAGCAATGAATTGCAGAATATTCAGATAATAATCCTTAATCTTTTCAATCCGCTCCCGGGAGAATTTATCCGATTTATACTCAAACCAGGCGCTTAACCCATCCTTGTCATCATTGACTTCCAGCGCCAAGTCCACCTTGGCCGTTTTTAAATCCAGTTCTTCGAACTCTATGTAGAAATCCTTTGTTGTAATATCCTTTAACGCATGGGTCTCATAACTGAACACCACCTGATAGATCGGGGTAGACAGCAAATCTCTTTCTACCTTCAAGTCCTCTACTATGAAATCAAACGGCAAATCCTGATGCTTCAGGGCTTGCATCACCTGGGCATTCTCCGCCTGGATATAATCGAATAATTGTTGCTCTTCTCCAATAGTACTGCGGATCGGCAGCATGTTCAGGAAGCACCCGATGATGCTCTGGCATTCCTCTTCATTTCTGCCGGTAACCGGGACCCCGACAATAATATCGTTTTGGTGTATATACTTATGCAGCATGATTTTGAGTGCGCTCATTAACAATACAAACAGTGTAACCCCGTGTTTTTTTGCAGCAGCTTCCAGTTTTATTCTCAGCTCCTTGCGGATTGAAAAAGCTACCCGTTCGCCATGATAGGTAAGCCCATGACCGGCCGTGTAATCCGTTGGAAGCATACAGGTCATGCTGCTGCCCGACAATTGTTCCCTCCAGAACTTAAGCTGATGATCGAACTCGCCTTTGGCAATCCGGTCATTCATGTGGATGACATAATCATAATATTGCACAGCGGGTTCCTCTACAGGTGCCATGCTTGCGCCTGTATAGGCTTCATACAGTTGAAGCAATTCTCTAATAAAAATGCCGCTTGAATAGCCGTCCGATACAATATGATGCCAAACAATTTGTCCAATCCATTCGGTCTCACTAAGCTTGTAACAGATCAGGCGAATAAGCTTGCCCTCAGCTAACCGGAACGGCTGTATTCCTTCCGTGTACATCCTTTGCCTGATATCATGAGGAGACAGTTCCATCCCTGCCTGGGAGCAATCATAACTTTTGAAGACCGGCTCTTCGGTATCTTCGCTGAGCTCAACCTCAAGCTGTCCTTGTCCTCCCTTGAATTTGGAACGCAGCACCTCCTGCTGTTTAACCACCGTTCTGAAGGCCTTGTGCAAAAGCTCCACTTGAAGCTTGCCATGGAATGTCACATAACCCGAAACATTATACGTAACCGATTCATTGAAGAGTTGTTCGACATACCAAATTTTCTTTTGCATATAGTTGGAAGGCAACACGGTCAACTCCGGTGCTCTCTTGATGACCCTATGCAGCCCTTTCTCTTGCAGGATGATCTGTCTTTTCTTTTTTCTTTGTTCCTCCAAGAGACTCTCCAGCAGCAGTCTCTTGGCGTCCGATAAGGCATTCACTCTATTTTTCACACTTCCGCTTTCGTTGTTCTGCATCTCTCCACACCTCTATCTGTCCATATTTAGACTGCATCCAAATCGAGGCTTTCTGACAACTCTTCCAATACAAGGTCAGCTACATTCTTGACAGTCGGTGCTTCGATAAACAGTTTCAACTGCAATTCAATCCCATAGAGTTCCTTTATTCTCAGGACGACTTGTGTGATCATCAGAGAATGTCCGCCAAGCTCAAAGAAGTTATCGTTGATTCCAATCGGCGTGATCCCCATAATATCCTGGAGGATTTCCACTATACTCTCTTCAATCGCATTGTCAGGCTGTTCATATTCCACCGATATATCCGGCCGGTTATACTCTATCGTGTCCGCTTCTTCAGCACTGTCTGCTGAAAGCTCCCTATCCCAGCCGTTGCTTCCAGCCGCTTCATAAGCCTTCTGCTTGCCAGCTTCAATCCAATGTCTCTTCCGTTCAAAAGGATACGTCGGCAAGGGGGTTCTGAATAAGATTTCATCTTCGTAATATTTCGCAAAATCAATAGTTAGTCCGCTGATCCAGGCCTTCTTTACGAACTCCGCCAGAAATTTATTATCATTCATCGTATTCTTAATGCCGCGGACCGTTTGGAACAATAGGCACTCCGCGTAGTCTTTCAAATTATCCTGCATGAAGACAGAGAGCGTTTTTCCCGGACCCACTTCGATGAAGTATTTATAATTTTTCTGTGCCAAATGGAGTGCAGCATCTTTAAATCTGACGGTGCCCAGCATATGCTGTATCCAATAGTCGGCACTCATCGCCTCTTCCGGCTTCAGCCACTCTCCCGTGACATTGGACATGATCGGGATCATCGGCTTGTTGAACGTCACCGTCTGGAGCACCTTCAGCATGTCCTCAACTGCACCCTGCATCATATAGGAATGAAAAGCATGGGAGGTGTGAAGAATTCTGTACTCCCGCTGCTCTGTAATCTGTTCGACCACTTCCTGCAGCGCTGCGCTATCCCCGGCCAATACCACCCGGTTCTCGGAATTAATCAAGGCCAGTGAGACCTTCCCGTTAATATAGGCCTGCGCTTCCTGCTCGTTCATATTCACATACAGCATTTCGCCCGCCGGCAGACTTTGGATGATCCGGCCCCGCATGACCATTAATCTAAGACCATCCTCGAGTGAGAATACCCCGGCCAGACAAGCGGCTACGTACTCCCCAACACTATGCCCCAGCAGAGCTTTGGGAGTAATTCCCCAATGCATCAAAGTCTTGGCCAAGCAGTACTCAACGGCAAATAGAGCAACCTGTGTATTCCGGGTTTCGGTGAGCTTCTCCTCACCCTTAGCATCCGCTTGATCTGCAAAGATAAGCTGTCTTAAATCATAGTTCAACTGCTTCTGAAGAATCTCGAAACACTTATCCAGCTCATGCCGGAATATAGGCTTCGTATCGTACAGTTGTTTTGTCATATTCACATACTGCACGCCTTGTCCCGGGAACAGGAACACAATTTCCTTTTCGTTCTCATTTGGAGATTTCACCGCAGGAAGGCTGGCGCCCAATTTATGAATCAGCTCTTCTCTGCTGTTACAGACCAGACCGCCTCGATAGGGCAGTCTCTTTCTTCCGATATTCATCGTA
Organism: Paenibacillus sp. FSL H8-0122; assembly: GCF_038005345.1. NCBI lineage: Bacteria > Bacillati > Bacillota > Bacilli > Caryophanales > Paenibacillaceae > Paenibacillus > Paenibacillus sp. FSL H8-0122. Next base: position 3,905,509 of record NZ_JBBOTB010000001.1, read on the forward strand.
TACAGGATATTCCGGTAATCAATATCTTTATTATTTTGCACAAAATCCAGCAATTGTCCGGCCACCTCTTCATAGGCGGTCTTTGTCTTTGCGGATAGCAGCAGCAATTGGAATTCCTCATGGCTCTCGACTTTGCGGGTGTCGATCGCTTCTTCCAAGACTACATGAACATTGGTACCGCCAATGCCAAACGAGCTGACGCCCGCTCTTCTTACCCGGCAATCCGGGTTCCAGTCTCTGAGACGGGTATTGACATAGAAAGGGGAGTTCTTCAAATCAATGTTGGGATTCGTTTCTTTATAATTAATGCAGGGTACAAGCTTCTGCTTCTGGAGCATCAGACTGGTTTTGATTAACCCGGCCGTACCTGCTGCAGAATCCAGATGTCCAATATTGGCTTTCACTGCACCCAGGGCGCAGAAATTCAGCTTGTCCGTGGCTTCTGAGAAGGCTTCTGTAAGTGCTTGTATCTCTATGGGGTCCCCCATGGGAGTCGCTGTTCCATGAGTCTCAATATAAGTAATCGTTTCTTCATCGATCTCGCTTAGGATCTGGGCGCTCTTAATCGCATTGCGTTCGCCTTCAATGCTTGGTGCCGAATAACCAACCTTTGCCGAACCGTCATTATTAAAGGCGGCTCCCTTAATGACAGCGATGATATGATCCCGGTCGTTTACAGCATCTTCCAATCTTTTCAGCAGCACGGTTCCTACTCCGCTGCCGCTTAATGAACCGCTGCAATCTTTATCAAACGGCCGGCAATGTCCGTCCTCCGCAAGAACCTCTCCTTTGATGTAGAGATAACCGCTATCCTGAGGAAGCGACAGGGAGCTCCCTCCGGCAATGGCCATATCACATTGATAATTCAGCAGAGCCTGACAGCCCAGAACCACGGCGGTCAGGGAAGTGGAACATGCAGTCTGCACGTTCACGCTCGGTCCCTTCAGATTCAGCTTGTAGGAAATCATGGTCGAAGCATAATGAACATCGTTCCCAATCCATATTTGTCTGATCTCGGGAGTGGAATCCAGATCCATACTGGACATAATATTCTTCAATAAATACTTGCTGGTTCCCGTCCCGACGAATACGCCAACCTTCCCTGCATACTGGTCCGATTGGTACCCGGCACTTTCCATCAGCCGCCATGAGCTCTCAAGCAGAATTCTTTGCTGCGGGTCCATCAGGGCCGCTTCCCTGGGCGTGAAGCCAAAGAACGCCGCATCAAATTGCTCAATATCATTTATTTTGAAGCCGCACTTTCTGTACTCCGGATTGGTGAGCAGTTCTTCCGGTATCCCTGCTGCCCGAAGCTCCTCATCGGTGAAGAAGGTAAGCGACTCCGTTCCGTTGCACAGATTCTCCCAATACTGCATCACGTTATCTGCTCCCGGAACCTGGCAGTCCATCCCGATAATAGCAATATCGAGGTCTCTAAGATCATCATTCTGAGCGGATATTTCCATGCTTCTGTATCCTCCTTTCCGTTTTTATTTAGATAGTAGAAGCGCAGCCTCTTCTTCTGTCAGATTCTCTAACTGGTTCAATAAAGCCTCCAGGTCCGCTTCGGATTCGTCTTCAATAATCAGGTCGTTGATGTCATTGAAGTGTTTTCCGGCCAAGTCAGCAATGCTGATTCCACCCAGAAGGTCAACAATGGAAATGTTAATACTGCATTTCTTATTTATTTTATTTCTGATCTCCGCAGCTATAATGGAGTCCACTCCAACTGAACTGATCGGCTCATCAAGCACAAGTGCTTCCTTCTTGGCATGAATGGTCTCAGCGATGATCTCAGCGAAGAAATCCATGATAACCGCACATTTTTCTTCCATGCCGGAGGCTTTGGCCAGAATGCTGAACAAGTCGGTCTCCTGCATGTCCCCGGCAGTATCTTCGTTTTGCACGGCGAGGTGATTGTACAATGCAGGCTTGCCCGGATAATTATTAAGCGCAAGCGGCCAGTCCGCTTCACCGATTACCGCATGGCATAGCTGTTGTCCGAACACTCTTTCCAGGGCCTGCATGCCATTCACTGCGTAGATCGGGTTCATGCCTCTTTGATATTTATAATGATCAATCAAATTCTTTTCTTTAACCATCCCTACACCCCATGGTCCCCAGCCCAGACTCAAGGCAGTTTTGCCTTTACTGCGGCGGTAGCAGGCCAGTGAATCCATAAAGGAATTCGCTGCGGCATAATTCACTTGTCCAACCGCCGTTACAACCGATCCCGTGGATGAATACATGATGAAAAAGTCCAGTTCAACCTCTTCAAGATATTTATTCAATAACCAGGCGCCTTTAACTTTGGTGTCATAGACCTCATCGAACTCATGTTGCTCCATCTGCATCATTAATTTGTCTTTGACTACACCGGCAATATGGATCACACCGCCGATCGGCATGGTTTCTTCATGAATCAATCGATGCGTAAGCTCCCCGACTGCTGCTTCATCCGCGATGTCCAGCGCGGCTACTTCAACGGTACAGCCTTTCCGTTCAAGCTCATTGATAAATTGCACCTGGCTGTACAGCTTATGGGATGAAGCCATCCCTTTTCTTTCTTTTTTACCAGGGAACGGAGTACGGCCCACCAATACAAAATGTCTGGCTCCCTTCTCGTACATCCAATTCACAGTGATTTGCCCGAGTGAGCCCATTGCACCCGTGACCAGATAAATCTTATTGTCCGCCATAGTGACCGGGATGTTCCCGTCCAGATCGTAGATATGCTCCAGTCTGGCAACATAACGGACACCGTTTCTATACGCCAGCTGATCTTCACGTGTATAGTTCTCCAGATCATTGATCAGAAGTTCGACTGAGGCGGGGTGATGATCGATATCCATACTTGCTCCCCAGCTTCCAATGCACTCGGAGTGGCTGATTACCCTGCACATACCGATAGCCGCTCCCTGCAGGACATCAACTGGCTCTTTGCCGTCAACACTGACTGCCCCTTGGGTAACTGCCCAAGTACGATATTTCATGGAGTGCTCATTCAAAGTATTCATAACATGGCGGATACTGTTGACCGCCTTCTGCTTGGAAGCCTCTATAGCCTCCGTATCCATCTGATCATGACTTGAAATGTCCAGACCCCACAGGTGGATAATGCCGTATTCCTGCTGTTGATCCATGTGCTGAATCAGCTTAATATAATCCTCTTGATTATTGCTGACGATAACACTGCCTGCATCCTGGTTGCCGGGATTCTGATAATCCGCGTAGAACCGTTTGCAGTTATAGCCTCTGCCGCTTAAGTTGTCGGCAATCCTGTCACCCATGCCGGAAGCATCACACAGCACAACCCAGTTCGTATACGAATTACGGGCCGCGATCAGCTGCTCATCGTTCTCTGCCTCCTGAGCCTTCCATTCAATGGCATAGAACCATTCTTTCAGATTCTTCTCGCTAAGCACGGCATCTTCCGGACTTTTGTCTACTGATCTGGCAACAAAGTTGTCTACAATGACAACAATATTTCCTTGCTCATCATAGATTTCAATATCCCCGGCAATGAACTCCTTATTGGATTCCTTCACTATAGAACGGACCCGCAATGGACCGGATGTCTTACCGTATACGACGACTGAGTCCACCGTATCCGGCAGCTTAATATCAACTTGCCCGTGATCTCTCAGCTCATCAAATTGATTAGCGAGCAGCGACTGAAAGGCAGCATCAAGAATAACCGGATGCAGGATATTATCCATGTCCTGGATGCCTAACTCCTCCAGCATGCAGATCTCAGCCAGGACTTCATTATGATTAATCCATACCTTCTTAAGCCCCTGGAACATAGGACCGTAGGTGAAATTCATTTTCTCCAGCAGCTCGTAGCATTCCGCCTGATTCAGAATTTCCTTGGCACTGTGCTTAAGAGCCTCCAGATCGGCTGTCCGGTTGACCGGGAAGGTCTGTTTTCTGACAAATTCCCCACGGAAATTCTCGGTAGTTCTGGATACATCGCCATCTGCCAGGCTTCCGATCTTCACCACACCATGCTGCGGATCATAGTTAATAGACATGTGGCCGGCATTATTCTCATCAAGGAACAGCGCTCTTTTAAAGTGGATATGATATAAACCATACACCTCATCCATGCTTAATTTGCTATAATCACGGAGCATTTGGAACGCGGCTTCAATGAAATGGGCCCCGGCCAGCAGTACACTGCCATTTACACAATGATCTGAGACGAACGGCATAATATAATCATTGATTTCCGCTTCCCATACCGGAACTACGCTATTCTTGCGGTATCCGATAAAAGGATGCTCTTTCTGTCCAAGGCGTCTCTTCATATGCTCTTTGGATTCTTTCCAGAACCTCTCATGCTCCCACTGATAATGCGGCAGCTTCACATACTTAAAGGTTCCTCTGTAGATCCGGGACCAGTCAATTTCATAGCCTGCACAGAATAGCTCAGACAAGGTTCTAAGCATTCTTGGGATTTCCGGATCATTTCTGCGGAGGGAGGGCGAGATCAGAACTTCCAGATCCATCTCACTCGCAAGCTCACTTACTGAATTCGCCAGTACCGGATGAGGGCCAACCTCAACAAAACAGGCATAGCCTTCCTCCAAAATCTGTTCCATGGCCTTGGCAAAGTACACGGAACCCGATACATTCAGCCACCAGTATTCATTATCCAGCTCCGGCCCTTCCGCCAGCTGGCCATTTCCGGTGGTATACGTTCTTATTTTGGTTGGTTGCGGATGAATATCGCGCAGGGCTTCCAGCAGCTCCGATTTAATCTCATTCATAAACACACTATGATAAGGTACCGTTACTCTTAAGAACTTGTTAAAAACACCGTCAGCTTCAAGCTTGCTGCTGATCTCTGTAAGACAGGCCATATCTCCGGATAGGGTTACGCTTGTGTTGCTGTTGATTGCCGCAATGGATACTTTGTCGTTATTGTCAGCAATCAGCTCTGCGGCCTGTTCTTCATTCAAGCCAACCGCAAGCATACCGCCTTTACCCGTCAGCCGCTGCTGGAGCATACTGCGGTAATACGAAATCCGGACCGCATCTTCAAAACTGTAGACACCGGCAGCATACAATCCTGCCACTTCACCCACACTGTGTCCGATAATCAGATCCGGGACGACCCCCATGCTCTTCCACATCTCAACCAAGGCCACCTGCACCGTAAAATTCAACGGCTGGGAGACTTCGGTGAACTGCATGCTGGATTGTTCCTCATCAATAAGGAATTCATCCAGCAATGACCAGGACAAGTATTGGGAGAACTCAGCGTGGCACTTCTCGACCGTATGGCGGAATACCGTATTCGCATGATAGAGCTCGCGTCCCATCGCGTACCATTGAGGACCCATGCCGGTGAAAATAAACACCAGTCTCTTGTCTTTGCCCTCATTGCCCGCAACCACATTCTGCGGCAGAGTATCCTGCTGATAATCTGTCAGACCCTGAATGATCTCCTGTGTATTCCCTCCGAATAACACAAGGGATTTCGGGAATTTCTCACGTTTGGTAAGGGCGGAATAACAAATATCCGGTAAACTTTCTTCTGTATGATTCAGAAATTGAGTGTATTCTGCGGCAAGAGCCTTTAAGGATTGCTCTGTTTTTGCGGAGATGGTTAATACTTGAGGCAGTTCTTCGTTGACTGTTCCATCGTACTTTCTGTCACCCGTTATTCCCTGTAAAATCACGTGCGCATTGGTTCCGCCAAATCCGAACGAATTGACACCGACGATGGCAGCTTTACCATCCTGCGGCCAGCTTTCATTGGTTAAGGGAATTCTTAGCCTCAGCTTGTCCAGATCAAGCTCAGGATTAAGCTCTTTCATTCCGATATGCGGCACAATCTGTCGATGATCAAGAATGCACGCCGCCTTGATTACCGATGCTACGCCGGAGGCTGCCTCCAGATGACCGATGTTCGGTTTGACCGAGGCCATGATACATCTGTTATCTTCAGTCCTGTGCTCTCCAAAGAACTCACCGACCGCATTGACTTCAATGGGATCACCCAGTGCTGTTCCGGTTCCGTGCAATTCGACATACTGAACTTCATCGGAGGCAATTCCTGCTTTCGCATATACATCCTGCAGCAGCATCTTTTGTGATTCGCCGTTAGGAACCGTAATACCATTCGTTTTTCCATCCTGGTTCACAAGGCTCTCTCTGATCACGGCATACACATAGTCGCCGTCTTCGAGCGCTTTTTCCAGACTTTTAAGGACAAGGATTCCGCCCCCTTCCCCCCTGACATAACCGTTCGCAGCAGCGTCGAAGGTCTTGCAGCTTCCGTCCACCGATAAGAATCCGCCTTTGGATTCGGCTATGAAATATTCCGGGGCATAGATCAGTTCCATGCCGCCTGCCAAGGCCAGATCGCATTCACCGTTGTGCAGGCTTTTGCAGGCCTCATGAACAGAAACCACAGAGGACGAGCAGGCTGTATCTATGGATAGAGAGGGACCCATTAAATTGTATATGTACGAGATTCTATTCGATAACATCGTCATCATGCTTCCTACTGCAGCATGGGTTCCAATTTGTGCAGCGTCAGCAAATTGCAGGATTTTATAATCGAGCGTAAATCCGCCGATAAACACACCGGTGTGGGAACCGCTCAGACTGCCGGGCTTAATTCCTGCGTCTTCTAACGCCTCCCAGACAATCTCCAGCATTTGTCTCTGTTGCGGATCGATCTGATCGGCCTCTCTGGCATTAATTCCAAAGAACTTTGCATCAAATTGATCAAAATTATCGATAAATCCTCCGCGCCTGGCGTGGCTTTTTCCTTTTACCTGTTTGTTGGGATGATAATATTCTTCAATACTCCATCTATCCTCGGGAATATCCGTAATCGTATCCTTGCCTGACTTCAAGATGTCCCAGAACTGTTCAACATTATTTGCGCTTCCCGGGAACCTGCAGCCCATCCCCACAATCGCCACTAGCTTGTCTGTCTGCTTATTCATACCTATCGCTCCTTTTACTATGCTTATCATTCACGACTGTAAATCACAAAAAAATTCCATTAAACTATATATGTATTTTTTTGAATAAACATGCATTTTACAAGGGATTGGTAGACTTCAAAGTGGTGAAAATTAACTATTACCATTTACGGGGTTGAATAGGTATAAAGTAGGGAGAATTAGTATAAGAGGCAATATTTACATTTAACAAGATAAAAATAGCATATATCCCATAATTAAAATGTGACTTTCTTCACCAAAAAAAGCTCACCTTAAGGTGAGCAGCATAACCCATATCGATGGTCGCATTGTTAATCAATTTATGAATAATCGCCCCGTGATAGAGACCTTCTGTCTATAGCTCTCCAATCATTTGCAGCTCAATCTGCTTCATCCGGTACAAGTAGCCCTCTTGCTCCATTAGCTCCGCATATGAACCTGTTTCGATGACCCTGCCCTGCTCCATGACGATAATCCTGTCCATTCCTTCCAGGCCGGTAAGCCGGTGGCAAATGAGCAGTAATGTATCTCCGGCGGACTGTTCGTAGAGACGGGTTAACACGCGCTCTTCCGTTACATAGTCCAGCGAAGAGGTCGGTTCATCCAGCAGCCATAACCGCCCTTTGCGGAGCATGACCCGGGCCAGCGCCAGACGCTGCTTCTCACCGTCAGACAGGTTCTCTCCTTTCTCGAATACCACATCGGTTAAAGCCACATCCGGCAATTGGGCCTTAGCGAGAGCTTCTAACAATACTTCGTCAGATGGTTCTTCTCCATTCAGCAGCAGGTTGTCACGGACTGTTCCGCGGAAAAAATGACCTTGCTGTAAGACGACATTCGAGGCTTCCCAAATGCCTGACTCATCCAGCTCTTGTACCGGAATGCCGCCCAAACGTATCTCTCCGGATGCAGGTGTGCGCAGCTTGAGCAGCAGATCAATCAGCGTGGATTTGCCGGACCCGCTTGGTCCGACCACGGCCGTTCGGGAGCCTGCCGGGAGGTGCAGCGATACTTCCTTCAGTGCGGGCCGCCACTCGTCTTCATATTGGAACGTAACGCAGGACAGCTCCACCGAAACAGCATCGTCTGCTGGCAGAATGAGGCCCGGCTGCACAGGTAAGTCACCGGCAGTGCCTACAGTTTCAGTCAGCCTTTTGGCCGCGTGCTCGCTGTCTTGCTTATAGGCTGGCATAGTAGCCATGGCTGCGGCTTCTTCGAACACCGTCTGTGAGGCCATGACAAGCATCGCCAGAAATACGCCGGCCAGCGCACCTTCCATAATTAGATAGGCTCCTAACGTCAGTACACCCCAGGAAATAAAAAAGGTGACAAAGGTGTGCATCGCCTGTCCGCGCAGCAAATGTCCTGCCGCACGCTGCTGCTCTGCTGTCAGTGCTGCCGAAGCCGCCTGGAGCTGCTGCTCCCGCTGCGGCAATTGCCCGTACACCTTCAGATCGCGGAAGCCATACAAGACCTCGGTCACTTCCGTTGACAGCAGCGCCCGCTGCTTGCGGACACGGCCATTAATCGCCCGCTGGCCCAGTAATACGATTCCCGGTACAACCAACGCGGTTAGCAGCATTCCTGTTACAAACAAGCAGGCGATCCAGAATGAATAAGAAGCACTGAACACCATAGTGGCCAGAAAGACCGTGATGACGATAACCGGCGGATAAGCGACACGTAAAAAATAATTTTGCAGGCTCTCTACATCGCCGACAATCCGCGCCAGCAGATCTCCGCTGCGGTTCTTGTTCAAGATGCCGGGCGTTAACGGGATCAGCCGGGCAAAAAAGCCTGTGCGCAAACGGCTAAGCATAGAAAAGGTAGCTCTGTGCGAATACAGACGTTCCCCGTAACGGCTTGCCGCGCGGAGCAAACCCAGTAGCTTGACCAGCGAAGTCAGTATGATCAGGGTGTAGAGCGGTGGCATAAAGACCGTCTGTGAAATCAGATACCCGCTTGCGGAGAAGAGGGCCACACCGGCTGCTCCGGCAATAAACCCTCCCAGAATCGACAGGAGAATATCCTTACGCTCTGCTATCATGGCCTTGGACAAAATCGCCAGTTCGTTCATGCTGACCCTCCTTTTCGCTGCATATCAACCATCTCGGCATATTGCGGCACACGTTCAAGGAGCTCGTCGTGAGGTCCTGCCGCCGCCAATACGCCATGGTCCATAAACAAAATGTGATCCGCTTGCCGGATCGTATATAACCGGTGCGCGACTGAGATCATCGTTGCCTTTTGGGCCAGCTTGGTTATAGAGCTTTGCAGAATCTGCTCGGTCTGCAAGTCGAGTCCTACCGTAGGCTCATCGAACAGGATCAGAGCCGGACGTTTCAAGAAAGCCCGTGCTAGAGCAAGACGCTGCTTTTCCCCGCCCGACAGTCCCCTGCCGCCTTCCCCGACATAGGTATCTAATCCCTGCTCCAGCCCGGCAACCAGCGTTGCAAGTCCCGCTTCTTCTGCGGCCTGCCTGATTTCTTCCCTGAAGACCTTACGTCCGGCACCGATGGCGATATTCTCAGCAAAGGTACCGGCAAAAATATAGGGGTGCTGCGTAATGTAGCTGACCTGCTCAAACCATGAGTCTTCCTCCCACTCCGTCAGCGGGCTTCCGTTCACCAGCACGGTCCCGGATACCGGCTTCAGCAGCCCGGCAATGAGATGGAGCAAGGTTGTTTTGCCAGAGCCGCTTTTACCGACAATCGCAACATGCTCTCCCGATCCTATGGAGACGGGTCCGGCCTTAAGCTCAAATGAACCGGGTGCATAATGGAACTGTACCTCATCCAGCGCAATGGATGGCGGCATCCGGAGCAGCTTGTCTGATGAGTGCTGGCCCTCTTCCGGCTGTGTGCCGGAGTCGCCGCCGCCTATTTCCGCAAGCATCTGCTCCACCTTACGGACTGCCCCCATACTGGTCCGCCCGCTGTGAAAAGCAGTGCCTGTATTTTTGAGCAGATTAAAGAATTCAGGAACCAGCAGCAGCACCAGAAAAGCCGTGTGGAACGGCATCGATTTAAATACGAGCAGTTGAATAGCCAATTCAAGGGCAACAATCCCGATGCTCAGCATAACGATGGATTCCAGCATAAAGGTATTCGTAAAGGCAACCTTCAGAATATCCATGGTCGCGTCACGGTACCCCAGGCTGCTGCGCTCAATCTGCTGCTGCTGGCGGCGGGATTGTCCGAATATTTTCAAGGTAACAAGCCCCTGGAGCGAATCCAGGAAGGTGCCGGAGAATTCGGCAAGCTGCGCATATTTTTCTTCGGATTTATTCTTCGTCTGCAGCCCCACCAGAATCATGAACAGCGGGATGAATGGTGCCGTAAACAGCAGAATGAAGCCCGTATTCGCATGTAAGATGAACGTAACCACCAATATTAGAACCGGGATAATAGCTGCTTCGACCATCCGCGGCATGTATTGACTGAAATAGCTGTCCGCCTCGTCCACTGCATCCAGCGCCACACTGACCTTTCCCCCCGTCTGTCCCCGCAGCGTTGAAGGCATAGAGGCACGGGTAAGCTTTTGCAGCACGGCTGAACGCATATTGGCCTTAGCGGCGGCCGCCATAGTTAGGCCTATTTTCCCATTTGCATATAACAGCAACGTGCGGATCGCCATCACTGACAGCAGAAGCGCGAGCAGCAGAGCAACCGAAGATAACGAAGCCTTCTCCACGAACACCCGCTGGACCGCTTCCGCCAGCAGCCCGGCCTGACTTACAATCGCAATGCCGAGCAGGAGCGACAGGATGGCAAGCATAACCAATCGTTTGCGTTGCCGTGACATTTGCTCAGCGATCAGGCTTGTTGTCTTGTCCATTTATTTCTTTCCTTTCACATAATCTGCGTCAAAGAGGAACAGCTTGAACACCAGAATCAGGGAAGGAATGAGCAGGCACATCCCGCCGATGAACACAATGACCAGCGCCAGGCCCATGGCCGGTGAAGTAATGCTGTTCTCCAGCGTAATGAACGGGTCCAGAATATAAGGATACTGCCCGATGCCGTATGCGAAGAAGGCGCAGAGAAATTGCAGCATGATGCTTATGAACGCCAACCCGTAACGGCGTCCGCTGTACAGCAGCCACATGGCAAGCATGAAGAAAGCAACGGACAGCGCAAGCAGCCACCATAGATCCATCATATTTTGAAAATGCCGCTCATTGTGCTGGCCCAGATAAATAAAGGCCGTCAGCGCGATAACAATCGTCGGCGTGCTCCAGAACAGCGCATAAGTACGCATAAGCTTCAGTGCGGGCTGATCCTCTGCCCGGGAAGCATAAAAAGCCAAAAAGGAGGCGCTGATGAACAGCACAGATACAATCGCCAAGCCCACAATGCTCCAGGATAACGGGTTAGTGAACAATGCCCAGTAATCCAGAGACACGGTCTCTCCCTGCTTAAAGATAAAGCCGCCTTCCGACAGGGTAAGTGCCACCGACAAGGACGCGGGAATCAGCAGGCCCGAAGCGCCGTACAGGAACAGATATACGATGTTATTTTTGGAGCCGTAATTCTCGAACGCATAGAACGAACCACGGATCGCGATGAGGATAAGCGCAATGCTTCCCGGAACAAGCAGTGCCGAGCCGTAATAATAAGCCGTATCCGGGAAGAAGCCGACAAGTCCAATGTAAAAAAAGACGAAAAATACATTCGTAATCTCCCAGACAGGCGATAAGTAGCGGGAGATCAAACGGTTAATCAGATGATCCTGCTTCGTCAGCCGGGCATAAAAGGCAAAGAACCCGGCTCCAAAATCAATAGAGGCCACAATTAAATAGCCGTATAAAAACAGCCAGAGCACTGAAATTCCAATCAGCTCATAACTCATTTTGCGTGCTCACCCCTTACTGTTGATTTGCCGCCGGGAGGCTGATTCCACTTCTCCATCTCGGTTTCTGCCGGATTGTCCTTGAACATACGCCGCAGCACAAGCACACAGACAGTACCTAACAGGATGTACAGCAACAGGAACACAAAAAACAGGATTCTCACGCTCGGTGATGCCGTAGCCCCCTCTTCTACACGCATGTAGCCCCTTAAGATCCAGGGCTGCCGACCGATTTCAGCGTAGAACCAGCCAAGCTCGACTCCCAGAAAAGCAAGCGGTGCGCCTAACGCGATCGCGCGAAGCAGCCATTTGTTATGCTCATTGCGTTTTTTCCAGAAGACAAACAGGAAATACAGGAACGAAATGCCTAGCAGTGCGAACCCTACACCGACCATCAGATCAAACAAATAATGAACCAGGAGCGGCGGCCGCTCATCCGCAGGGAATTCATTCAGACCTGTCACTTCTGCATTAAAATCTCCAAAGGCGAGGAAGCTGAGAAATTTGGGAATGTGCAGTGCGCCCAGAACCTCATGCTCTGCGTTAAGCCACCCTAACAGAATCAGATCTGCCCCGCTTTCCGTTTCAAAATGCCACTCTGCCGCAGCCAGCTTCTCCGGCTGATGCTCCGCCAAAAATTTTGCAGACGTATCTCCAGCAAGTGCATTCAGCAGTCCAAACACCATCACCACGGCCATCATCAGCTTCAGCGCTTTTTTATGGTATTCGGAGGCACCCTTCTTCAGGAGTGCGAACGCGGCAATGCCTGCCAGCAGTGCAGCTCCGGTCAGATAGGCTGAGCTTAAGACATGGAACACCTTGGAGAACGTCGCTGTATTCAACATCGCCTCCACCGGATTCACTGCGATGAATTGCCCTCCCGCCATAGCAAAGCCCTCGGGCTGATTCATGAACCCGTTTACCGTCGTGATAAAAACAGCGGACATCCCGGCACCGGCAACAATCGGGATCGTAAGAAGCCAGTGGATATACGGTTTTTTGAACCGGTCCCAGGTATAGAGGTAAATGCCCAGGAAAATGGCCTCAAAAAAGAAAGCAAACACTTCCATAAATAACGGGAGCGCAATCACGTTACCGGCCAGCTTCATGAAATTCGGCCAGACCAAGGCCAGCTGCAATGAAATCGCTGTACCTGTCACCACACCCACCGCTACAGAAATGACAAACCCGCGGGCCCATCTCTTCGCCATCAGCGTGTAGTGAGGGTCTTTTTTGCGTATGCCCATGAATTCTGCAATAGCGATCATCAGCGGAACCCCGACGCCAATTGTTGCGAAAATAACGTGGAACCCCAGTGTCAAGCCTGTCACCAGTCTGCTCCACAGCACGGTATCGATGCCCATTACGTTAGTGCCTCCTTATAAAAATCGTAGATATTTTGAATTATTATATCTTTAATTTTAAGTAAATCGGCTCCGGTCACCTTTTTGCCTTCAAACGTTCATGGAAGCATCAACTCTTTCTTACATCTTAGTGAATACCGCCGAAACTACTCTATCGGGCTATTGTTAGATAGGGAATAACATGGTAAGGGATGGTCCGGCAATAAAAACAGCGGCAATCTAAGACTCAATAAATAAAGTCTTAAACTGCCGCTGATCCTATCAAGAGCAGAATCCCCTCAGACCGGACTGCCACTCTTCTTGAAGTACTGCTGCACCAGAAAATTCATGATCTCGCCCGGTTGTTCTCCGGAGAACTCCGCCTTGTCTGCGAACAGCATCCCGTAAGGTGCTTCCGGGGTGTACGGCTCCCAGTGCGGCAATGCTTCGCCTGTGGAATCTTGTCCGTTCGGGTCGCCGGTACGGATGAAGTGAGCGGTATAATTGCACATCTGGCGGGCCAGATCATAATGCTTGCCGACAAACGGCCGCCAGCACTTGGCCAGCGTTTCGAAGAAGAACCACAGATCCACCGAGTGGAAGGTGCCCGGGTTATCCCATCCCGGAATCTCCGCATCGAAATTATAGTAATAGAGCGGGGTTTCGCTTCCGGTATCCGCATTCGCCTGCCCGGCGATCCGGATGGCGTATTCGACCCCGCTTACCGCTGCCCGCTCCGCCGCTTCCTGAACAGCATCCGGCCTAGCACCGCTAAGCTTCAGGAAGGTCTCCGCATCCTCCCCGAACATGTCCGCCGCAAGCTGCTTGAGCTCCCCGTAGGAATGCACATTCGGAGTGCTGAAGAACTCGGAGGAGGTATGGCCTAGCATAATCGGCACCTTCAAGCGTCTGTTCTGCACGAACAGATCGAACGGGTTGCCCACCTGGAACTTCTGGTCAGCAACGGTGCCCCAGAACCCGCCAAGCGCAACTGCCTTGTCCCGCAGATAGACCGCATCCAGCTTCCGCGCTTCCGCGAGGGAGGATACACCCAGATAGTTAAAGAACTCGATGCCGTCCTGCTCCGCTTCCTGCAACGTCCCCCGTAGCGGCGGCAGCAGGGTTCCCGGATACAGGTCGGTGAAGATACCGCTTTCAACAATCGCCCGCTGAAACAATCCTTCGTTCTGCGGAGAGGTGAGCTGGCTCATGACACTGCCGCCGCCCGCAGACTGCCCGCCGATGGTGATGTTGTCCGGGTCACCGCCAAAGGCGGCAATATTGCGCTTCACCCAGCGGGTAGCAGCCTGCTGGTCAAGGTTGCCGAAGTTGGCGGGCGCCTCCGGCGATTCCGCCGTAATCTCGGGGTGGCAGAGGAAGCCGAAGATATTCAGCCGGTAGTTAATCGTCACCACCACAATCCCTCTGCGGGCAATCCGTTCCCCGTCGAATTCCATCTCCGCCGGATGGCCCACCTGGAGCCCGCCGCCGAAATACCATACATAGACGGGTAGCTTCTCGTCCGCCTGCTTGGCCGGGGTCCATACGTTCAGGTACAGGCAATCCTCGCTCATCGCGATATCCGGCTCTACCGCCCATTCACGGGTATAGATATTGTTATCATCCAGCTCCTGTCTGACCTGCATGGAGACCGGTGCGAACTCGTGGGCCTGAAGAACACCCTCCCAGTCTTCGGCAGGCTGCGGTGCCCGCCAGCGGTTCTCGCCTACAGGCGGAGCTGCGAAAGGTATTCCCTTGAAGCTCGTAATCCGGGGATCGGCTGCGGGCAAGCCTTTTACCGTGCCATTCTCCACATTGACCAATCTAAGCATATTACCGTCTCCTTTACATCCACATCGTTGCTTACCCCCAAATTCTAATAGACCCCTTGCCTCAAAACAATGATCTAAGCAGGGCCGTAATTGATCTATTCTAACATGCCGGTGCTAAGGGAGGAACTACATTGAAAACTCGCATTCTCGGTCAACAAGGAATAGAATTCTCTGTTATGGGTTTGGGTACGATGGGGATGACCATGGCATACGGTCCTTCCAATGAAAAAGAAGGCCTCTTTAATTTCACAAAAGTCAGAGCGATTGTCTGACCATTAAATTGGCCTGCAAACGGTGTTCCTCTTTTCCTGAAGTGCCATCCTCAATTCTCTGCAATATCACTTCAGCAGTTTTTACACCAAGCTGGAAGGACGGCTGCTGAATAACGGTTAACGGCGGATGAGTGACCCGTGTCCACTGCACATCATCGAATCCAACAACGGCCAACTGGTCCGGTATACGAATAGAATGGTCTTGCAGATACGTCATTACGCCCATTGCCATCACATTATCTGTCACAAAAATAGCTGTCGGATTCTTCTCTAACAAATCTCCCATCCTGTTGTATCCGTTCTCAAAGCTAACCTCCTCAAAACAAATCAGTGAGTCATCCAATTCGAGGCCTGCATTCCTTAGTGTTTCAGAATAACCCTCATACCGTTCAATGGTTGTCGTTACCGAAAGGGGACCGGATAGAAACGCAATTCTTTGGTGGCCTTTGTCCAGGATCCTCTGTGTTGCTTCCTTCGTCACTGTTTTGTTGTCAATAAGAACAGAATCCCGTTCGCAATGATTAGGCACCCTATCAATATAGACCACAGGATAATCTCCAAACATCCGCTCGTAATCTGAATCTCTGCTGGCTGGAGCTACAATCAGTCCGTCAATCATTTGTGAATCAAACATACTGATTTCTTTGTTCTCCGCCTCCATATTGTCACTGGAATCACTCAAAATAAGGTGATAGCCTCTTTGCTTCAATACGCTTTGTACTCCGGCTGCTACCGACATAAAATAAAAGTTCGAAGTTTCAGAAGCAAGGAGCGGAGCAAGAAACGCAATAATATACGATCTCCGGCTGCGCAGGGAGCGGGCTACAGAATTGATCCGGAAGTTAAGCTCATCCATTGCAAACTGTACCTTCTGTTTCGTCTCATTGGACACAAACCGTGTTCCATTAATGACGTGTGAGACTGTAGCTGTAGATACATTAGCTCTTAGCGCCACATCTTTAATACTGATATTCTTTTTTTCAGCCATTTAAATTACACCTGTCTCGTTTCGCATTAAGCATCTCCGTTACCTCAATGGTTATTCACCGTGATCATGGAAGTAAACGATTACTTACTATATAATATATTTTCACTAGAAGCTTTTGTCAAATACTATTGTAAGTCAAGTCTGGTTTCTTCTAACATTACATTTTCCTCTATTCATACTAAGCTCTTAATGTTTGTATCTTAACCTGCTTAAATTCCGCTGCTCCCTGACTAACGAACAAGGCTAGCTTTCCTTGCTCAATATCATACATTCTGGCGCTCAGCGCCACTTCCCCCCCAACATAAATTTCGCAAATCGTGCCGTCAATAAACACCTTCAGCTCATATTCCTGTTCCGGCAGCAGCTTAAGCGGACGTTCCAGCTCGACATCGTAAGGGAAGGTCTTGCCCCCATCCTCAGATTGCATAATCGGCCCACGGAAGGTAATCCGGCTACGCTCCGGCTCCAGCGTAATATAGTAGGCAAAGTCAAGACTTTCGCCTGCCCGAAGCATGAACCCCAGCCCCTGGGCCGATCCCGAAAAACGTACAGTTGCAGAAATCTTGCACTGACCGGGCAGTTCCTCCTGTGTGAGACAACCTGCAAAAGCATAAGGAGAGTCACAGCGCAGCATATCGTCTGTGATCACCCATTCTCCCGCAATCCCTTTAAAGCTCACGGGTACCTGTTCAGCAAAAGCAGAGACAACAGTGGCAGGAACGTTAACACCGAGCGTTCCATCCGGGCGCTGAGTTATTTCATGTACAATCAGATTGCCGCCCCAATCCCAGGTATTATAGTCTTTGCCTGGAGCTTTCGGCGGATTCCAGCCGAACAGATCGTCGTTCTTCGTCGGATTCCAGCCGAACAAATACCGCTTGTATCCATCCGATACCGACTTCGCCGCATAATAAGCCCGTCCATCTAAGGCTTCCTCCGGCGGTGCAATCCATGGTCCGTTCAAGGAACGGCTCATCCGGTAAAAAGTGCCGAAACGCCCCGTATAAGAGGAATAAATCAGATACCACCAATCCCCCATCCGGAACAAGTCCGGGCATTCGTGCGCGCCTACATGTAGGTTCGGTGCGTACAATGGCTCACGGTATTCCCAATGCTTAAGATCCTTGGAGGACAGCAGACCCGTGCAGCCTTTCCGGTTCGTCGGTCCCTTGGCCAGAGCGGCGATCAGCATCCAGTACTGCCCCTCTTCTTCATTCCAGAAGACAAAGGGATCGCGCCAGTCTGCCAGCTCATATATTTCACCGTCCGGGCCAAAAGTATCTTCAGGAATCGGCTCCCATGTGCGCAGGTCCTTGCTGATAGCATGACAGGCGAACTGTTTCCCTTCGGGAAAGATACAGTAGAACATATGATAGACATCATCCACTTTGAGAATGTGGCCGGTTCCGCCATCGATTTTGCAGGCTCCATCTTCCCGGTAATTCACGAAATCCTTCGTTCCAAGCAGATGCCAACCGTGCTCAAGGTCTTCACGGTCATTTTCTCTCCAGCCATGCAGATAAAAAAGTTTAAACTCCCCTTCTTCATAATAAGGGATGACATCCCCTACCCAAGCGTTATCCGGACGATAGAAAAATTCCTTCATTGCTTATTCCTCCCGTTATCTTGAATAGCTTAGGGTATCCTGAGGTGCAAAAGTATCCAGGCTTCTTGAGGTTACAATACCCGCTGCGCTTTTAACCTTTAGGCATTCTTGCCGGTATTACTGGTTCTGCACCTTAACCGGCACATTGAAATCATCAACGTTAATATGCCCGAAACCGCCTGTCGAATGATCTACCACTTTAATGTAGAGCTCTTGGCCGATATACTGCGATGCATCCCAAATCTTCCGCTGATACTCCTCATAATTAGTGGCTGTCTCTTTGAACAGCTCTTTGCCGTCCGATGCCCGGACCAGCGCAACATACAGCTTATCGATATCACGCCCGCCGCTGACCAGGAAATTGAGCCTGCCGTTCCCGCCAAGAACGAAATTCTGTGATTTCAGCGTTCCCGTTAAGCTGTCACCGCCAGCTGCCTCATTGAAGCCCCACAAATGATAGCCGCCTTGAATACCGTCCAGCAACCATTATGGATATCCACGCTTTACCTCTTTTGACTTCTCTCATCAACGGGCCTCCTTAGTCATTTCTTATTCAAGCAAGCCTGCTACCAGATAGACTTCATTTCCCAAATCTCCATGGATTTAACCAACAGTTCGCCAGTCCCCCAGATTTCAAGCCCCAGAGCATCCATTCGGCTCGGATACACCCGGGTCGTCAGACTTTTCAAACCGTTGGCATAGACTTCAACCATGGAGCGGTCCAAATAGATATGCAGCTTCAGATTTTCTCCCAGGAGCTCCAGCTTGCCACCCTGAACCCCGCTGCATTTTTCTCCCGAATGTTGCGTTGTTTTTGACCGGTCGGCTACAAGCATGGAGTCATTCCAGTCATAATACAGCAACGTTTCTTCCTCTCCATCCGGCGACCGCCGAACTTTGATTCCGAGTTGTACCGCAGTGCTTGATTCCAGTTCCAGTTGAATCTCAAGCATATCGCATTGAACATCTTTAAGAAGATCATTGGCTTCCGCTAATGATTTCTTCTGAATTGATAGCAACTTCGCGCCGCGCAGCGACTCCAGCTCCTGAATCGGCTCAATGCCCAGCTGTCCATCCTCCCGCAGATACACGCTTAGCGGCAAGCCGCCGTTGTGGGCCCAGCCCGCCTGGTATTCCAGCTCAGATGTGCGGTCACCCTGCGCGATGGTAAAGACGATATTCCGGCCCGTCTTCGGATCAACCATGCCGCTCGGACCGGTGAAATGGAAATCGCCGACATCAATTAATTGAGGCTCCTCTTGATCTGGAAGGAACGAGAGACTCTGCTTGTCCAGCTGTCCAATCCAATAGAATACCTCGACATCTGCCCCCTTCCCCACAGGGCTGACCAACAGGAGATACTTGCTCACACCTTCTTTGTCACTACCCAGAGGGAGAAATACTGGAAGCTCCCAGATCGGTCCAAGATAAGGGAACTTCTGAATATCCGCTTCCATAAACGGCCCTTTGTACGTCCAGCTCAGCATATCCTGCGAGGTAAATGCCAGCGCTGCCCCGCCTCCACCTTCGGTTCCCGACCCGACCAAAGCATACCAGCCATCATCGTCCTTCCATACAAACGGGTCCCGGAAGTCTCCGAAAAGGCCCATTCCTTTTTTTTGTACGATAAGCGGCTCGGGATGTTTGATCCAGTGAACCAGTTCGGGGTCCTTGTCGAGGGAATAGGTGCTTCTGGCAAGCGCTACGCTCTGATTCGGGGAAGCACTGTCATTGCCCGCCGTAAAGAATAGGACCGGAAGGCCGTCTGCATCATAGGTCGCGCTTCCTGACCAAATCCCGTCCGGTGCAAGCTGATCCTTCTCAGGCGCCAAGGCAATAGGAAGATCACGCCAGTGCACCAGATCCTCGCTTACCCAATGTCCCCAGTGGATATGGTGAAAGTACGGCCCTTGCGGGTTATGCTGATAGAATAAATGATAAAGTCCGTCAAAATAAATAGGCGCATGCGGCTCATTCATCCAGTGGGCCGGCGGGCTGACATGATATTGCGGCCTGTGGCGGTCCGCCAGCAGGGGTGTACGGTCCAGCTTGATGTCATCATGTTTCACCTGCGGCTTGTCGCCTCCGTGCGCGGCCAGCACCTCCTGATAAGAAGCTGCTACCTCCTCACTGCTCAAGGCGCGGTTATATATCTTCAGCTCATCCATGATGCCGCCGAACATATGAAGGCTGAACGCCTCTACAAGCTTGCTGCTGTGATTGTTCCTGCCGATCAGCAGATCTTTGTCCACCGCCGCAGCCATGCGGCAACCGCGGGGCACAGCGGCTGAAGCGATCTCGCTGCCGTTAAGAAACAGCTTCATTGCTCCATCATTCCCGTTGAATACAGCATTAAGGTAAGACCACTCATTCTTCGGCAATTCATAGCCGTCCGGCGACCAGAGCTCCTTCCATTCTCCTCCCTCAAGCCCGATCTGGAAGGACCAGGAGCCATGCCGGAACATGCCCAGCAGGTATCCCTGTTTGACATCCTTATTGTGCCGGTTCACGATGGCCGCCAGCTTGCCTTCATATCCCCACTCATAGGTGCGCGGGGCAACCCAAACTCCGATACTGAGAGTTGAGAGATATTCAGGCTCCCCATTACGCTGTTCCCCATGGGCTGGATGGGCAATATATGTGGAGTAACCATCGAAGAGGAGCCCATTTCCCGATACCCCCTGTCTCCACTGCGGAGTAGACGGTTCGGTGAATTGCGCCTGGTTAAATACGTACTGGACGTCATCCAGGGTATCAGATACACTCTCTAGAGCACTTGCTCCGGTCTCTTCATCAAAGGCCCAGTACATCATTAGACCTTGCTTATCGATGATTCCGCTCATACCTTAACCCTCCCTGATCTCTGCTCTATGCTGCCTTCAGGCTTATAAATTGAATGAAGAGTATGGATATAAAGCGAGTTTAGCTCCGCACTCCCGGCCTCTGTGCTTATCCTTACATTATCAATCGGTTCATCAGGGAAAATCTGATCTGTCAGCGCAAGTATTCCATCATTCGCAAATACTTCTACCACACTACGATCCACCCAGATGCGCAGCTTAATAGTTCCATTCTCTGAAACTAATCTGGCACCATGCTTGCATGCAAATGACGGGTTGAAATCTGTCAGTCCCGATTTGGAACGGTCGATGAACAACCACTCGCGCTGAGGATCATATCCGATAATGGTCTCACTCTGCCCTGAGGAATCCAATTGGATATGAACCTCTTCTGCGGAACGGATATCGATGTTCACTTCAATCTCCAGCAGATCATCGTTAGTCATATGAATAAACGGAGTCTCCCGTGTAACCGTTACATCACTCCAGGATAGTGACTCTTTCCGCAACTCCTCTATTTCCCGGACAGGCATCTGAGTAAGAATTACAGTTCCATTCGTGCGGGCCAGCGATAATACGCGGGGGAGAGTCATTGCGCCTCGCCAGGAAGCAGTAGGTGTCTGGTTGGCATACCTCCAATTGTTCATCCATCCGATAATTATGCGCCGTCCGTCTTCATCCGGAATATCCGACCAGGAAACTGCCGCGTAATTATCCCGTCCCTCATCCAGCCACAGCACCGTATCCGGAGTATTCTCATTTACAAACTCCCTGCCATCAAAGCTTCCAATGAAGTATTGGGTTTTGGAGCCTTCCGGACAATCCGGATTGTCTCCGATACTGACGATCAATATCCACTTTTTCTGATTGAACCCGTCTATTGTTAATTCAAATAAATCCGGACATTCCCATACACCGTAGTGTGAGCCATCCGACTTGCCGAATTCGCTGGCATAATCCCATTCCTTCAAGTTAACCGACCGGTAAAAACGGATATGATCCTCACACGCAAGCACCATCACCCAGACACCGGCCTCTTCCATCCAGAAGACTTTGGGGTCACGGAAGTCTGTGATTCCGATATCGGACAGGATCGGATTTCCCGAGTATAACGTCCAGCTTCTACCTTTATCCTTACTGTAGGCCAGGCTTTGGCGCTGTCTCGGCCTGTCTGAATCCGGGTAGATATCTGCATGGGTGAATATAGCCACCAATCCCGACCCGCCATCAAAGAATCCGCTGGTGTCCTTCCAGTCCACAACTGCGCTTCCAGAGAAAATAGCTCCGTTATGATCCGGTGACATGGCAACAGGGAGTGTTTCCCAGTTCACCAAATCCTTGCTCACCGCATGTCCCCAGTGCATAGGACCCCATACGGTACTTTCGGGATGATACTGGTACATCAAATGGTACTCCCCTTCGAAATAGACCATGCCGTTAGGATCATTCATCCACATAGCCGGCGGTGAGTAATGGAATTGAGGCCGGTAAGATTCTTTGAACACATCCGTGCCCGTTGACTGAATCTGTTTTGTGACTTCCTTATAAGTTGGAATGGCCGGAATGGCTCCTTTCCGTGTCGTTACCAAAGCACCCACAGCGTTCGCAAATTGGATAATAGGAATCCAGTCCTGATCTCTGATCTGGCCGATGCTGCAGCCTCTCTCGAGCAGCTGATAGAGGAACCCGCCAAGAAATGCATCTCCCGCACCGGTAGTATCAACGGTATCAACTTTAAAGCCTGGCACATCCGCCCATTTGGAGCCTAAGCCGAACCTGACGAAGCACCCTTTTTCAGCCTTAGTCACCAGAATCACTTTCACCTTGAATCGGGTTTGAATTTGGCGGGTACCCTCTTCCAAAGCAGTGAGACCTGTAATAAACTCAAGTTCCTCTTCGGAGATTTTAACAATATCCGCAAGAGCAAGTCCTTCCTCGATCTTGGCCTTCGC
Source organism: Paenibacillus sp. FSL H8-0122 (assembly GCF_038005345.1). NCBI lineage: Bacteria > Bacillati > Bacillota > Bacilli > Caryophanales > Paenibacillaceae > Paenibacillus > Paenibacillus sp. FSL H8-0122. Next base: position 3,928,158 of record NZ_JBBOTB010000001.1, read on the forward strand.
CTCCTCCAAATCCCGCCAAAGTGCCGGTCTCAGATTGGGATCAAATGAAATCAGAGCTCCATTCTTTTTCGCATGAAGGCATGTGGTTAACGTGGCGCTCGCCGAAGGCTCATGGGTCATCGAGACAGAGCCGAAGTGAAATATTCTCGAACCCTCGATATAATTCAGATCAACATCCCCGATTCCCAGAAGCATATCCGCACCCGGGTTACGGATGAAGCTGAATGTACGGTCGCCATCTTCTTTGAGATGAACGAATGCCAGCGTTGTACTCGCATTCTTCTGCTTCATTAAGCCCTTTGTATCCACACCATTTCCCTGTAAGACCTGAGTAAGATATTCCCCGAACTGGTCTTCACCGACTTTACCGATAAATGCCGCAGATTTTCCAAACTTGGACAAAACTACAGCTACATTCGCTGGTGCCCCGCCGGGATTGCATTCAAATAGCTGTTCACCGTTCTCGGACAACCCTGCCGGTGTGAAATCAATCAGTACTTCTCCTATTGCTGTTATATCAACCATATGGTTCTCCACCCCTAATCCATCATTTATATATACGACTCTAATCCGAAAACATAGGTAGCAAGCCTGAGTGAAGGCTCTCAATCAGGCTTGCTACATGCCTTGCCTATCCTAATTTATTGCTTTTGAGCTGCAAGATAACGGTCATAACCGTCTTGGTATATCTTCATCAGATCCTCCAAGCCCATATCTTTAAGTGAAGCCAGGTAGTCATTCCATTCGGAGTCAGAGACCCCTTTTAACATGAATTTGGCACGCATGGAGTTCGTATAGGTTTGTATTTCCGGTTTCAGCTTATCGATAGTTTTCAACTCTTCTTCAGTAAAGAAGATGTTCGGATATTTCTCCTTTTGCATTTGCGGTACAAAAATATTTTTGATATCATCCATTCTTTGCTGCGCACGTGCTTCTGGAGGTGCAATGTTGGTGAAGTCTTCACCCGTGAACACGCCTCCTCCGCCCAGTGATACGGTTTGACGGAACTCACCCGGGTTGCTGATATCCGACTTCTGTACCAATTTGCCATCGGCAGATTTTTCAAACCATTCGCCAATAGGGCCCCAACGGACTTCAGCCGTGGTTTCCGGTTTGTATATCAAATCCAACCACGCCGCAACCAATGCAGGATTCTTGGCTTCTTTGGTAATGACCGAGCCTCCTCTGGAAAGTGCGGAGCCGCTGTTCCATTTAACAACCATATCTTTGAACGGAGGTACAATCGGATAATGTTCGTCACGTTCAGGACCCACTACGTCCGTACGGTCCCACCAGAGAAATGAGCCAAGAGTTTCCGGTTCCGTTTTCCCTTTTGCATAATATTGGGTATATTCTTGAGTGAACGATTCCTGATCAATCAAGCCTTCCTTTACCCATTTTGCGATCTCAGTTACAGCCTCTTTATATCCGTCTTGAACGGCCGCATATGAAACCTTGCCATTGTCCACATTTAAATGCTCCGCATAGGCGTTGTTAGCAGGCTGATAGGTTTTGTCTGGTACGCCGAAGGCTCCGAACAGATAACCGATATCCCCTGTCCAGAATGCATTGACGAAGGATAACGGAATTTCATCTGCTTTTCCATTGCCGTTAGGATCTTTGGTTTTAAAGGCAAGCAGTACATCATGATACTCTTGAAGAGTAGTCGGCATGTTCAGCCCCAGCTTTTTCAGCCAATCCTGATTGATATAGAGGAAATCCGGGTTAGATCCAATATCTTCTTGACCAGTGCCAAGCTCTTCACCCGCAGGAAGGGAATAAATATTGCCGTCCGGAGCTGTAACAATAGCTTTGATATCGGGTCTCTTGTCAAACAATGCTTTCAAGTTAGGCATGTGTTTGTCAATCAGATCATTTAGAGGTATAATGGTGCCGTCTGCACCGTATTTCATCAGCTCTGTATCTGTGAAGTTGGCTCCGAAGAACATCTCAGGCAAGTCGCCACTTGCTATGAGCAGATTCTTCTTCTCGTTGTAATCTGTCTCTACAATGGTGTCCCAGTCGATATGAACATTTGACGCTTCCTCAAGTTTTTTAGCCATGGTCATTTCGTTATAATCGCTTGGCGCCAGCGGAGCTCTGCGGGCAACCACCTTTAAGGTGGTTTTTTCTTTTAGAGGAAATTGAATGGATACACTGTCATCCACTTGATTTCCACTATTCTCTGTATTCGTACCTGCATTGCCATTACCGTTGTTGCTGTTACAGGCCGTAGCAAATACGGAAACGGCCATTACCACTGCCAATAGACCTGCAGCTTGTTTGTTCATTCTTCTTAACCTCCCTATTAAATCTGTTCATTACATCCTTCTTTGATCCGGGATAGACCAATCCCATTCTAATTCAGCCCCACAACACCTCCTTAACGACGGTTTGACAGGCCAGCTCTCACCCCTTCACCGAACCTACCATTACTCCTTTGACAAAATATCTTTGTAAGAACGGGTATAAGGCTAACAACGGAACAGCGGAAACGATAATCACACCGAACTTAATTAATTCTGTCACACGCTGTTTGGCCAGCATGTTATCAATATCCATAAGCATATTGCCGGACGGTTGGCTTTGGATCAGAATGTTTCGAAGAACCAGCTGTAACGGGAATTTATCACCATCACTCAAATAAATTAGAGCATCGAAGAATCCGTTCCATTGGCGTACAACTGCGAAGAGCACAAGAACTGCAATAATCGGTTTAGATAGAGGAAGAACGATACTCCATAAATATCTGAGATTCTTTGCTCCATCAATGGCAGCCGCCTCTCTCAATTCTTCAGGCAATTCCTCGAAAAATGTTTTTGCAATGATAATCAGGAAAGCATCCATTGCCCCCGGTAGAATGACCGCCCACATCGAGTTCATCAAATGCAGATCTTTTACAACCAGATATGTCGGAATAATACCGCCGTTGAAGAACATCGTGATGATAAAGAAGGTCATTATTACATTTCTTCCATAAAAATCTTTTCTTGAAAGCGGATACGCCGCCATGATGACAAGTGCTGTACTGACAAATCCATTCAGCACCGCGTAGAGAATAGAATTTTTATAGCCATTCCAGATTGAACTGTCGCTGAAAATTCTTTTATATCCGTCAAAGGTTATACCTTGCGGCAGAAGCCACACATCACCGGAATAAATCCTGTTCGGGTCACTGATGGAAGCGATCACTATGAAATATAGGGGATACAGAATCATTAAAGTGAAGCAGCCGAGAAACAAATAATTGATGATATCAAATACCAGATCTGATTTCGTTTTTCTCTTGAGCATGGTTTCTCTCCTCCTTCTAACAGGCGTTTCCCGCCTCTAAAACAAGCCCTTGCCGCTTATTTTCTTAGTTGTTTTATTTACAATTATTAGTAGTATCAGGTTAATTACGGAATTAAACAGTCCGATCGCTGCCGAAAAGCTGTATTCCGCCCGTTGAATCCCCACTTTGTATACATAGGTTGGAATAATCTCGGATGTAGCGACATTCAAATCCGTCTGCATAAGAAATGCCTTTTCAAACCCTACATTCATTAAATTGCCAACAGCCATAATGAACAGCACAATAATAGTAGGGGCGATACCGGGTAAATCAATATGCCGAATCCGATGCCACTTGGATGCACCATCCATAACCGCTGCCTCATGCAAATGCGGGTCGATCCCCGCCAGGGCAGCCAAGTAGATCACAGACGCAAACCCGGTTTCCTGCCATACGGAGGAGAATATGTACAGAGGCCTGAACCATTTTTCCTCTCCCATAAACATAATCGGTTCGCCGCCGAAGGCGGTTACAATATGATTCACCAAACCGCTGGTCGGGGACAGGAAAATGAACAGCATTCCGACCAAGACAACGGTTGAAATGAAATAGGGCGCGTAAATCGTAGTCTGAATGAATTTTTTCATCTTCTGCTGTCTTAATTGATTCAGCATAATCGCTACAATAATGGGAAATGGAAAAGCTATAGCCAAATTGAGCACACTTAGTAAAAGAGTATTTCCTACGATTTGTTTGAAATTGTATGATTCAAAAAAGCGTTGAAAATGTTCTAAACCCACCCACTCACTGCCCCAAACCCCTTTGGAAGCTACAAAGTCTTTGAAAGCGATTTGTACCCCATACATAGGCCAATATTTAAAAATTGTAAAATAGGCTACTGGGATTAAAATCAATAAGTACAATTCATAATTCTTTTTCATTTTCCCGAGCATGTATTTTCCTCCACCTCCAAAGTAAACGATTACGTAATCGACAAGACCTTTTTTTATAATTTTGTAAGCCCTCCTGCTTCTTGTGGCAAAGGTTAACATGCACTCCTATTATATAAAAAAATAAGTGTTTATTTTTTTATATAAATACACTTGCCATTCCCTGATTCTGAAGACAGGTAATCGTTTGCGTAATCGTTTTTATATTTTGATTTTATTTGTTTTTGAGAGCGTTGTCAATAATTATTCTTTTGCATGAATTTCTCCTTCCGATGGCTCAACAGCAGGTTCAACCTGATCAACAACGGACAGAGGAAAGCTCCCTGTCCGTTGGCAATTAGTACAGCGGAGACAATATCCCTGACCAGGGAGCCGCTATCAATGTTTGCTTGTAGACTCTGAGTACAATCACCAGCGGTGTGTATTTATGATTGAGTGTTCGAGTCTACAAACAGGTGATGCCGTAAATGCGGACTTTGGAGCTGATGGACATGTCGATCTCACAAAAAAAACTAGCACACTCCAAGATTGGTTTAGCGCTGGCTATACAGTATATGGATACGAAATGGACAAAGCTAGTAACTAAGCACAACGTAAAACAACGCCCCCTTTACGAAGAGGGGCGTTGTTTTCTTATCTAGTCCTAACAGATTTACCGGTTGTTTCTAAACAACGTTGTTCTGTGAAGAAAGAACGTTCCAATCTACATTAGGGTCAATAAGAAACCCTGAACGCTCCAAGCCTGTTTGAAAGAGTCTGAGTTGAAATTTAACGACTCATCAATGTACTTTGCTTTTTTAAAATGTATTAATATCTTTCAATCCTCACCCGCACCGGCTATACCCGCAATTCCCGCAGGTCTTACACCCCTCAATATTAATCAACGAGGCACTGCCGCAGGAAGGGCAGAGGTCCCGCGAAGCGGTAGCGTGGCTGTGCGCGTCATGACCGCCATGGCCATCGTTAGTAGCTGCCGCAGGAACCGTGGATTTCAGTTCGGCGCTCAGCGCCTCGTTGAAATCAAGCTCCAGTGTGGCGGCGATAGGCGCCGGGATATGGTCGTCATGGGCGTTGTTCAGCACATGGGTCTCCAGGGCTTTGGCTACGGCGTCGGCGATGGACTCGACGCGGTTCGCGCCGAAGCCGATGGCGCCGGAGCCGCCGATGCCCTTGAGGTGCTTGATCAGCAGGCCGACCTTCTCGCCGTGATCACCGTAGCGCAGGAACAGTGAACAGACGCGGCCGAGGGCTTCGGCCATGGCGAAGACGTCAGAGCCGGCCTTGCCGACGTTCAGGAAGATCTCAGCCGGGATGCCATCGAGATCGTTGATAGTGATATACGCCATACCGAACGGCGTGTTGATCTTATAGGTCGCGCCGCGCAGCACTTGCGGGCGCTTCTTGTATTGCTTATCTACTCCGCTGGCTGCTGCCTGCGGGCCGGGAGCTACTGCTACAGTTGCCGGAGCTGCTGATGCATTTTCTTTCTCCTCGGTTTCCTTAACTTCAACTTCTGCCGCAGCATCCTTCTTATCTTCCTTCTTCTTGGTCTCCAGTACCTGCACATCACGGCTGCCGTCACGGTAGATCGTTACGCCTTTGCAGCCCAGATCGAAAGCCATTTCGTACAGCTCGGCGGTCTCTTCCACTGTGAAGTCAGACGGGCAGTTCGCTGTCTTCGAGATCGAGCTGTCCACCCAGCGCTGGATCGCGGCCTGAGCGCGGATATGATCCTTAGCGGACAAATCCATTGATGTGACGAAGTAGTCCGGCAGTTCCTCTCCCGGATGGGCTTCCAGCCACTCCTGGGCAATCGGCACGAATTGCTCGTCATAGCCGAGACGGCTCTGGCGGAAATATTTGAAGGCAAAATACGGCTCGATGCCAGTAGATGTACCAACCATGGTTCCGGTGCTGCCGGTAGGCGCTTGGGTAATGACAGTCACGTTGCGCATTCCGTGCTTGCGGATGGATTCGCCGACCTCTGGGTAGACCTCGGTAATATTCCGCATGAAGCCGCTCTGCAAATATTTATCTGTGTCGAAGGCCTGGAACGCCCCCTTCTCGCCTGCAATCTCCGCAGAAGCCAGATAGGCCTCGCGGGCCATGAAGCCGTAGAGCTTGTCCAGGAACTCCAGCGATTCCGGGCTGCCGTAGCGGATATTCAGCTTGATCATCAGCTCAGCCAGTCCCATAGTGCCGAGGCCTACGCGGCGTTCGAGCTTCTGGTTGGCTTCATTTTCCGGGAAATGATACGGTGTCTTGTCGATAACATTGTCCAGGAAACGCACAGAATACCGGGTAGTTCTCGCCAGATCTGCCCAGTCCACATCATGCTTCTCTTCATCGTAGAACTTGGAGAGATTGACGGCGGACAGGTTGCACACGCCCCAGCCGGGCAGGCCCTGTTCTCCACAGTTATGGGCAACAATACCACCAGCGATCAGTGAGTGCGTTACAGGCTCGGTAATATCGTATACCGTCACAACCTCGCCTGCTTTGACACTAACGACCTTGGAGATAAACTTTTCATTTTTGCGGGAAGGTCTGGCAATGCGCTCCAGCGCCTCTTGTTTTCTGGAGATCAGCTTAAAACCGATCTTATTCTTGAATTCAAGAATGTTGTTGCCGCTTAAGATCAGCTCATAGAATCCGCCGCCCTCGTAGCTGCGTTCCTCGCCCGCGATAGTTGTATACGTAAATACAGCCTGATTCTTCTTCTCACGGTTATAGATGGAGCTGTTAATTCCGAAATTAAGCAGCAGCAATTGAACGCCTTGAAGCAGCTTCTTGGAAGCGGAGGTCAGACGAACGGAACGATGCATCTCGTCACGGTCATATACCGTTCCGTCTGCCGAGAACAATCCTTGCAGGAAGGCTACAACGGTCTCGCGTGAAGCAGTATATAGCGCGGCCGGAACCTCTTTGTCGGCGGCTCTGACCGCCTTGACTCCGAGTCTCTCAAGTTGTTCGCGGAACGATTTACGCCACCAATAAGCTTGTTTGGTGCCATTCGTTCTGTCGAATACCTTCGCACTCACACCAGTAATACGCTCGGCAGCATCAATAAGTGTTGGAATTACTTCGCTGTCTGCCTCTCCAAACACCATTCCGATGTCGCCGCGTTTGGACAGCCAGCCGTCACCTGTAAGCCAGCCCAGGAACCAGCCCCAATCCTCACCAAGTTCATCCTCAGCCGCGAACCCGCCCTCACCAGACTGCAAATATACACTATCTTCAGCACTCAGGTTCCGGGCCTCTTTCCAGCCAGAGTCAGTAAATAAGCGGTGTTCAGGCGTTACGGACAGCTCCACCCCATTTTGCAGCGATATCTTCAAGGTTTCTCTGGTGCCGGTTGGGAACACTGTAGCCCGTCTCATCTGTAGACCTGGGACTTCATAGCTTCTTCCGCCAACCACTTTGGCCTGCTCCACGAGTCTCAAATCGGTTCCCACCAGGAAGGATTCCGTTCCGACCTTCTTATATAGCTCTTCAATGGTTAAGAGACCGTATTCCGTTGCAATCCGGGTATCCGGGTGGAAGCACGGATTCGTACAAATAATCGGATTGAAATACCAGCTATTCGACATCTGATTATAATATTCCATGAAAACAACGCCCGGCTCTGCGGACTTCCAAGCCGATTCGATAATCGTATGCCAGATATCGCGTGCTCTGACGGTACGGTAAGGAATGACGCGGCGGTTATCTGCCTTCCATTTATCGAGATCGCCGTCCCAGAGGGTGTCGTAATCCGGGTCGGTGGTATCCGGGAAAACCAGCTCCCAGTCCAGATCCTCTTTGACCGCCTTCATGAAGCTATTACTTACGCATACCGACAGGTTGGCATTGGTAACCTGACCCATGGTCTGCTTCACGGTAATGAAGTCCAGCACATCCGGGTGCCAGTCGTTGATCATCAGCATCAGCGCGCCGCGGCGGCTGCCGCCTTGTTCAATCAGTCCGGTTGTATAGCTGAACAGGCCGCCCCAGGACACGGAGCCGCTGGAGGAGCCGTTCACCCCTCTGACGATAGCGCGGCGCGGGCGCAGCGAAGACAGATTAATCCCAACCCCGCCGCCGCGGGCCATAATCTCTGTCATCTCGGAGAGTGTCTCCATGATGCCGCCCCGGCTGTCTTTTGGCGATGGAATAACATAGCAGTTGAACAGTGTAAGCTCCTCGCTCGCTCCGGCACCCGCCGCAATCCGGCCGCCCGGCACAAGCTTCCAGTCATCCAGAATCGAGCGGAATTTGCCTGTCCACTCCTCCTGAAGCTCAGGAGTCTTCTCTACAGAGGCCATCGCTGCCGCGAGACGGTCCCACATCTCCTCCGGCGTCTTCTCGATGTTCAGCGTCAGCTTCTCCACATCCGACTGCACCAGCTCGCCGCTGCGGGTTCGAACCGTTACCATCCGGCCTGTACGCTCTACAATCTCGCCAACCTCCTTGGTCGGGAACTTCGGATCGTCCTTGGTCAGGACAAGCACCACATCGCCTACCTTGGCATTATTGCTGTCAGCGTCCTTCCAGGCATACCGGTCCAGGAATATTTTCTCGCTCAGACCCTCTAGACGCTTGTTGTGTTCCACTGTACTCAATAGCAAAACCTCCCGGGGATTAATAGGTCATGCTTCCGGCGGCTGGGCAGCCGCAGCCTGCTTGTCCTGCGGAAGCTCCTCTTGTCAATAACAAACAGCCGAAAAAATCCGCATACCAGCTAAATTTCATTCTTTTGTAACAATATATGGTGTGCGTTAACTTTTAAACTATACCACATGTTGTGGATAGCGGTCTTTTTTGAAAAAGCAGCCCCAGGCAGGAATAACGGAAAATCGGGAAAAGAAAGGCTCATTTCCTCCCTCTTTCTCGCTTTTTTGCAGACACCGGAACTGAAAGCTTTCAAGGCGGATTACAGCGTTCCTCTGTGAATTCCATACTCCTCTGGTTATGAAATCTCTCTGAAACGAGCATACTACTGCTACGCATTTCGATATGAAAACTGCGACGGAGGAGGCTGCAACATGACGCAATTATTCCGCAATTCCTTGCCCCAAGAGAAGGTAACTTCTGCGCCGCTGCTGCCTGTTCCTCTATCTTTTGAGCGCAACTGGCTGCATGATCTGGAATCTAGACTGGATAAAGGGGGGCCGTGGGGCGACTGGCGCTTATCCCGCCTTGCCGTGCAGGGAGAGCAGTCGGGCCTGGTTACCAGCTTCGATGAGCTGCAGTGTATGAAGCATCTGTCCGGGCTGTCTCCGCTTCCCCATCAGCTGGATACAGCGCACAAGGTGCTGTTCGAGATGTCTGGACGGGCGATTCTGGCCGATGAAGTCGGACTTGGCAAGACCATCGAAGCCGGGCTGGTGCTGAAGGAGTATCTGGTGCGCGGGCTGGTGAGCAAGGTTCTGATTCTAGTGCCGGCCTCGCTTGTCCTGCAATGGGTGCGGGAGCTGAATACCAAGTTCGGAATCTCTGCCGTAGCGCAAAAGAAAGCCTATTCCTGGGGCAATGACATTGTCGTCGCCTCGATGGATACGGCCAAGCGTGACCCGCATAAGGAAATGCTGCTGAGCCAGGAATACGACATGCTGATTATTGACGAAGCCCATAAGCTGAAGAACAAGAAATCGACCAATTACCTCTTCGTACAGCAGCTCCGCAAAAAGTACTGCCTGCTGCTCACCGCCACCCCCGTGCAGAATGATCTCGGCGAGCTGTTCAATCTGATCACCCTGCTGAAGCCGGGCCAGCTGGGGAATCAGGGCGATTTTGCTACCAATTTCGTGGTGGATAAGCGCCAGCCCAAGAACGAGGTCCAGCTTCGGGGCGAGTTGTCCAAGGTTATGATCCGCAACCGCCGGGGCGAAGGCCCGGTGAATTTCACCAAGCGCAAGGTGCGCAATATCCCCCTCACTCTCTCCGCAGAGGAGAAGGCGCTGTATGACGGCGTGACCGCTTTTGTCAAAGAACAGTATCAGGAGGCGGGCGGCAATCTCAGCAGTATGCTCTCCCTGGTCACGCTTCAACGTGAGGTGTGCAGCAGCCGGGATGCGGTGTTCGTAACGCTGGTGAATCTGATCAAGAAGCTGCCGGCCGATTCGCCGAAGCGCGAGCGGATGATGGGGCTGCTCCAGACGATCCGTACGGTCAAGACGAATACCAAGGCGGAGAAGACGATGGAGTTAATCCGTGAAATGAACGAGAAGGTGATCGTCTTCACAGAGTACCGCGCCACGCAGGAGTATCTGCTCCAGTATTTCCGTGAGCATGGACTGCAATGTGTGACGTACTCGGGCGGAATGAACCGCGGCAAAAAGGACTGGATGATGGACCTCTTCCGCGGACGCGCCCAGGTGATGATTGCCACCGAAGCCGGCGGCGAGGGGATCAACCTGCAGTTCTGCCACCATATGATCAATTTCGATTTGCCCTGGAATCCTATGCGGGTCGAGCAGCGGATCGGCCGGGTCCACCGGCTCGGTCAGGAGAATGATGTGGTCATCTATAACCTCTCCACCGAAGGGACCATTGAAGAGCATATCCTCCACCTGCTGCATGAGAAAATCAACATGTTCGAGATGGTCATCGGCGGGCTGGATGTCATTCTGGAGCGCTTCGAGCAGAAGGGCTCGCTTGAGAAAAGCCTGTACAAAATCGTTCTCGAAGCGGGCAGCGACGAGGAGCTGCGCACCGGGCTGGATACGATCGGCGATTCGCTCAGCGAGCTGACCCACGCCAAGCTGGATGATAGCGGGGTGCCTAACTGATGCTGACCCCTATTGAGGTGCGCAAGCAGGTCATGGATTATCTCGAAGCGACCGAATGCACCATTCTTGAATCCTCTCCGCTGCATGTGACGGTGAAGCTCTCCCCGCGCGCGGACCGGATGCTGACGGACCGCCCTTATTATTGGGGCTTCGTGGAGCGCACCGGCGTAGATCCCGAGACCCTCTCCTTCAGCTTCGTCTTCGACCCGCAGAAGTACGATGAACTGGCCGCGCAGGCCGCTGCACCTGCGGCCCGCCCGCGCGGCGCGGCCAGCCGCCCGGCAGGGGCGGGAGCGCCGCCGGGTCTGCCCGGGGCGGCGGATGCCGAAGCAGGGGCGGAGCTTGGCGCAGCGACGGGCGGAGCGCAGACTGAAGTGCCGGGCGGAGTGGTGCCGCCCGGGGTCTCGGCTGCGCCGGAGGACAGCATCCTCGCGCGGTACTTCGGCATCGTTCCGGCGCTGCCGCGCCTTGGGCCGGGGATGATCCGCCGCGAGGATGTGACCTACGGCAGCAAGCGCCTGCGGCAGATCTGGTCGGCGGCGCGTGACGAAGGCCGGTGCCTCCAGCTGTTCGAGGACCCTGGCCTAAGGCAGCGGACCACGCTGTTCTCGGCCGCCTACGAGCCATGGCTGGCAGTCTGCTACAAGGTCGAGATGACCTGTGACCTGAAGCGGGAGGAGCTGCATTTCATCGCGGTGTCGTTAACCTCCGGGCTGATTGTCCCGGACTTCGAGGCCCGGCTGGCCGGCAAGGAGCTGACGCCCCGGCTGCCGGAGAACATTCATGTCCAGCCGTTCGAGCTGGGGATTACGGACGGGGCCGACCGGCTGGAGGGATATCTGACCTCGAAGCTGGCGCTGCTGGATTACACCTGGGCGGAAGAAGCGCGTGAGCGGCTGGAGCTGGAGCTTAGCATCGTGGACATCTATTACGCGGAGCTGCTGAAAGAACCGGAAGAAGAGAAGCGCCTCGCCATCCTGGAGCAGTACAACCGCCGCCGCCAGGAGACCTCGTGGCAGTATGAGCCGCAGATTGCAGTTTCTGCCGTAACGTACGGATTGTTTCATCTGCGCAGCACATAGAATGCGACCTTGTCCGCTAAAAGCAGGCAAAAAAACAGCGAAACTCCCGCCGCCGGCCGCGACAGCAAGCAACAGCCTTTTCAGGGCTTGTCCCCTACAATGAACAGTAAGAAGCGTAAATTCCCTCTAAACAGGAAAGGTGACTGAACCTATGAATATCACTGCGAGGCAGAAGGGCTTCCGGCGGCGTGGCCGCCTGCTCCTCTGTCTGATTCTTGGACTGACTCTGTTGGCTGCCAGCGCCTCCTCTCCCCAGGCGCTAGCGTCACAAGCCAGCCGGCTGAGCGTGACGCAGGCCGTTACGCAGGAGGTGCTTCTTCCGGGACTTGAGATGAAGCCGATTCCAGCGCCGGAAACACTGCAGGCCTTCACCCGCCAGACGATTAGCCAGCTCTCGGCGGATGCTCCTTTTAAGGAATGGAAGGATGCCGGAACGGAGGTCTACCCTCTTGGTCCGGGAACGCGGAGCTGGCTGGTCAATGTGATGCACAGCGGTCAGCGGATCGGCTATCTCATTATCTCCGCTGCGGATCAGGGCGGCTATCTGCTTAGCGAATACGGAGCCGGAACCGATGGTCTCCCTTACAGTATGACTGAACTGCGCCAGTATCTGGTGCAGCAAGGACTGATACCCTCTAATTCTTCAGGAGCCATCGGGGTTACGGCGCTCTATGCTCCAATGCTGCCCGTCTGGAAAATCACTACGGAGAACAGAACGTTGTATCTGAATGCTACCGTTCTGGAGACGCTGCCCTGGAGTCAGAGCCAGGCTGAGCATATTCTTAATGCTGCACCGGAAGCCTCAGCTATGCTGTCCTCCGGCCCGGGCCAGGCGCGCACTCCCCAGCCCGCTCTGCGGAGCGGCGGAGAGGATGACCCGTATGCCGATCTGCTGTGGCTGACCGCACCCGGGCTGAAGACGTTGAACGGAGCAAGCCTGAGCGCTCTGCTTCAGGAGCGGGGCAGTCTCGCCTTCCAGTCCCCGGGGCACAACGATACTCTGGGCGCGCCATTCATGATTACAGGCAGCCAGAGCTGGCTGAAGCCAGGCGCTTCCCGGGACCAAGGCAGCACTGAAGCCGCCGTAGTCTATGCCGCCGCCGGTCCCGGTGGCATCCGCTATCTCCCGCTTAGCGCCCTTCAGAAGGCAGGCACCTTCCACAAGCTGCCGGTGCCGCTGCCCGGGGGAGCCACGCTGGGCTCGGCTGTTCTGCCCGATTCAAGCCGGTAGACTGGCACTGGCAGAATTCCCACTCCATACTGAAACAGCCTTCCTGGGTGCCGTCTGTACGGTACCTCTCGGGAAGGCTGTTTGCTTCTACATCTGAATTTCTCTCAACGCCTGCTTTCTCCAGATTCAGGTGCATTTATACACCTGAATTCCTCTCAACGCCTGCTTTCTCCAGATTCAGGTGCATTTATACACCTGAATTCCTCTCAACGCCCGCTTTCTCCAGATTCAGGTGCATTTATACACCTGAATTTCTCTCAATGCCCGTTTTCTCCAGATTCAGGTGCATTTATACACCTGAATTCCTCTCAACGCCCGTTTTCTCCAGATTCAGGTGCATTTATACACCTGAATTCCTCTCAACGCCCGCTTTCTCCAGATTCAGGTGCATTTATACACCTGAATTCCTCTCAACGCCTGCTTTCTCCAGATTCAGGTGCATTTATACACCTGAATTCCTCTCAACGCCCGCTCACTGCCTAAATCGCTACTCCTTACCATCCCCGCCCCGGCTCCATTTGCTGCGCCAGACGGACCAGGCGAGCGGCAGCGTGCCGAACCACTTTTCCGCCCACGGCTGCTTCTCTGCCTTCCGCCGGGCATGGACAGCGCGCGGGTTCTCAATGTAGACGACTACCTTCTCCGTAATATACTTCACTAGATCATCTCCGCCGGATGCCATCTCATACACCTCCCAGGTGAGTGCTTGGCGGGTTCCCGCCGCTTGACCTTATGTCTATAGTGTGCTCCAATCCTCTGATCTCTAAACCGGAATCCGAAGCTTCGTATAGGTTGGGCTGTTAAGGCACAATCTAACAAGACTACACCTGTATAAACCGTCATTAAGTACAAGTAGCTGTTGATTATTCCGGCAGGGAGGTTATTCACATGAGACAATCGGAAGCTTTGGAGCCCTATAGCGCTACACAGTCCCACCGTTCAAAAGAGCAGCCCCGGCTGAGATCCCGGCGGCAGCTGCAGCGGATTATTGCCGCAGCAAGCATTCTGCTCCTGCTTACAACAGGCCACCCCGCAGAGATCCATGCGGCTGCCCCCCGCACTGAACCGCAGGCAGAGCAGCCCGGCCAGCGCCAGCATATGCTCGGCCATGACCAGCGGATCATTCTGATCGATGCCGGCCATGGGGGGATTGACGGCGGAACCTCCTACGGCAACATTCTGGAGAAGGACATCACCCTCGCCATCTCACGCCGCCTCTTTCTTCTGTTGCGTGCGGACGGCTTCGATACCATCCTGAACCGGACCGGCGATTATGCACCCAGCGATGAGAATCTGTGGCTGAGAAGCAGATCCCGGCATTTGCGCGATCTGGCCCAGCGCAAGGAGCTGGCAGAGACGCTTCCGGCTAATGTCGTAGTCAGCATCCATATTAACTGGGCGAAATCGCCGTCCAAGCATGGTCCGCTCGTCCTGTACCGCCAGGAAGGGCGCAGCTTCCTGCTGGCGCGGACCATTCAGGATCAGCTCAACCAGCTCTACAGGATGAAGAATGATCCTGTCCGGGGCAAGCCCTTTTACCTGCTCAACAAAATAACCGCCACAACGGTGATCGTTGAGGCGGGATTTGTCAGCAGTCCGGCTGACCGCGAGAAGCTCTGTACACCAAAGGGTCAGGAAGAGATCGCCGAAGCCATTGCGAACGGGATTGCTGCCTTCCTTATGGAAGTGTAAGCCGGGAATTCCACTTCCATTCCTCGCGGACCAGATCGGAAATGCCGACGAATTGCACCTTGTCCTTCATTCCGGCAATGCCGCTGCGGATGCCCGCGGCGGTCTCTTTGCCCTGGATACCGACATGACCGATGGTAACGCAGAACTTGTGGCTCAAGGCCCGCTCCTGCACCAGCTTCATCTGCTTCTCCACATGGCTTGCCGAATGCACATCATCCAGGAAAATATGATTCTCCACCGGCGGCATTCCCAGCTCCCGGGCCATCCGTCCCGCGACTGAACGGTAATTGGTATGGCTGTCTACGAAGAATAGACCGCGCTCCTTGCAGACCTCCAGCACAATACCCATGACCCGTTCATCTCCGGTCACCTTGGAGCCCATATGGTTGTTGATGCCGATCGCGTAAGGCACATTATCAAGTGCAGCCTCCACCCGCCCCCGGACTTCGGCATCACTCATGCTTGTAAGCACGGCCCCCGGTCCCAGCCATTCCGCTTTGCCCTGACGCGGCTCCATCGGCAGATGGACCAGCACATCGAAGCCCAGCTCATGGGCGCGCCGGGCATCCTGCTCACTGGAGCGCAGGAATGGCATGACTGCGACGGTGATTTTGACGGGCAGCTTGAACATTTCCTCTGTCCCGCGCATGCTGTTGCCGAAATCATCGATAATGACCGCCACACGGCTGAGCGCCTGCTGCGGCTGATTCCCGGCTGTCCGGTTGCCCGATGCGCTGCTCCCTCTGCTATCCGCAGGTGCGGGTGCTGAAACTGCCTTGTCTGGCGATGCAGCAGCAGACACTGCATGCGGACCTGACGGGATCAGCGCCGCCGACATAATCACAGCTGCGGCCAATGGATATAGAAGAACACACTTCACTCTGCGGTTGTTTATTTTCATGATGGAACACCTCCTTCGTGATTCAACAATTGTTCTCATTGTTTGGCTCACGAAGGTTAAATATGTACAGAGTCTTAACGCAATTATTAACAATGGGATGTGGATACGGCACGGGCGGCCCTGGCGGCATCTATGCCATTCCTCCGGCTCCGCGCCTGTCAGCGTCAAGCATAGCCTTCAGCACCTGAATCCCCTCCTGCTTCGCATTAACCCTCACGCTTTGGCTTTAGTTTTACGTCCTCTTGGCATCTGCTTGCGGTCCCCGGTCAGCTCGCAGGTCTGCGGGCCCAGCGTTCCCTGCTCTATTTTGACATCAATGAAGTCTACAATCTGCTGCAGTGAAGCGATCTGCTCCAGGATCTTGCTTCTGTGATTACGGATCATCTCATGCAGCTCGGGATAGCCGGACAAGTCCGTGTCGAGTGACAGATTCAGATAGGGCCGCATATCGTCGAGTGACATCCCTGTTTTTTTGAGACAGGAGATCATCTGCATCATCTCCAGATCCGCATCGCTATAAATGCGGTGGCTGTTCCCCTTGCGCTTCGCCCGGGGCAGCAGTCCTATCTTCTCGTAGTACCGTATCGTATCCTCCGGCATTCCGGTCCGCTCCGCCGTTTCCTTAATCGAATATCCCTGCGCAAGATCCGCTTCCGCCAGACTCATAGAACCACTCCCTCTCTACTTGCTCTAAAAGTTCCTTCGTACCATTGTATAACCTGGAGTCAGCTCCAAGTCAACGGTTAATTCCGGCACTTGACTTGGACTCAGCTCCAAGTTATAGAATGGACACCATTCACCTAATCAAATCCGAAGGAGCAATTATAATGAACATAACGCATCCCCCCCGCACAGCGCTGATCACTGGAGCAAATCATGGCATCGGACTGGCCTTGACCCGCCGGATGCTGGACGAAGGCTGGGAGGTGCTCGCACTGATCCGCTCAGCTTTTGCTGAAGATGACCCGCTCATCGGGCAGGCGCTCAGCAGCGGGCAGCTAAGAATCTATAAGGCTGATTTAAGCGATTTTGGCCAATTACGGAGTGCCTTGCAGGATATTAACCGCCACGAAGCGCACCTTGACCTCCTGTTCAATAATGCCGGGGGCAGCTTCCCCGAGTTACTCTTGTCCAAGCAAGGGCGTGAGCTGCATTATGAGCTGCAGACGGTGGTTCCGTACATCATTACGATGGAGCTGAAGCCGCTCCTGCTGCAAGGCACGCTCCGCACGGTCGTGAATACGTCCTCTAATGCTTTTATGATGAAGCGCAGCTTCGACCCGGCTTCACTGGAGCATCCGGCGAAATTTCAGATGCTGACCGGCCCGTATGCCGACACCAAGCGCGCCATGTCCTTGTGGACAGAGGCGGTAGCCCCGGCGCTTGCAGCTGAAGGCATCCTGATCCGGAGCGCCGATCCCGGCGGCAACAACACCCTTCGCAGCGGCAAAAAATCCGGTATCCCGCTGTGGTTAAAGCCCATTACGCGCTTGTTCTTTCCCGAGCCTACCCACGGGGCAGGCCTGCTGTATCAGGCGGCTCTGGGCGAACACAGCGGCAAGTCCGGTGTCTTCCTGATCAAGAATCAGGTACGACCGCTGAAATTCACAGAGCATAGCAGCCGTATCCTTAAGGACGTGCAGGCCATTTACGAGCAGGAATTTGTTCAAACGGATAGAGCACAGTAACGGCTTCTGTCTGCTGCCTTTGCAAGCATCCGGTACGAACTCAAGCCACAGCCCCTCCATCCGGAGAGCTGTGGCTTAACATGCGCTGCATTATTTTTTCAAGGTAAATTCAATTCCTAGTCAATCCCCGGCAGCTCCGCCATTCGTCCGAATTCCCGCAGCAGCCGCAAATTCTCAATCACGATATGCGCCTTCCACCAGTTCTCACTGACAGCAAACTCGCGTTCATATCCTTCCCAGCTCCAGGTCAGCTCCCAGACGCCTGCGGCATTTCGGGTCTCCAGCAGATAATCCAGCTCCTGGTGCAGCAGCCCGCCGAGTTCAGCGTATCCGGGACTATGCGGCGAATGGATGAACGCTGACGGCCTGCAGCCATACCCGTTCCAATTCCCCTCATCGCGGCTGATCAGCCGTGCGCTCTGTTCTTTGAAGGATTTGTGCAGCTCCACATAGGGGAAGTGCTCCTGCAGCCCGGCCCAGGTGATGCAATGCAGCAGCGTATCCACGCATTTCAGCGGGTGCATCTCAATAGCTGGATCACGCAGGAAAAGCTCCGTCAGCTCACGGGCAATCCCTAGTCCGGTGGCATACAGCCCGCTATCCTTCGGAGCAGCCTTCAGAATGAATCCGGCCAGAATAGCTGTCGGATTATACATACTGCGGGAAGTACTGTCCGAGCTTGTATGCCACCAGGGGGCATGAGGATAATCATTATTGGAAGCTACGACATTCCTCCACGTTCGGCCATCCATATCCGCACCGCTGTCCAGGTATTTCAGAATTCCCTCCACCAGCGGATGCCCGTTATCTGCAAATTCCAGCTCCAGCAGCCTCTCCACCGCCGTAGCGGTCTGAATGGGCGTGGAATGCGGATTCCACGCGTCCGCTTCCAGGGCATGGCCGAAGCCCCCATCCTCATTCTGGTAGGCGGACAGCGCTTCCAGTACCGGCGCAGACCCGCCGCCCTCAAAGTGAAATCTCCATCTCGCCAGGTCCAGCGGACGGGCATTGCGGTACATCCAGCGCCTGATTCCCTCGTAATCCTCCAGCAGCAGCTTCATGGGCAATCTCCTTATAGTAGGTTTGATGAAGTCCCTTAACCGGCAGACCTTAACAGCCTTGGGTAGTTATCTTTACTACTATTCTAAGAGTTTTCCAGTATAATACAAGTGAATTTCCTGCTTGAATTTTCACTGTTCAAAATCCATCGAATCCCCGTATGTTACAATAAAACTAAGCTTAACGGACTAAAGGATATTTTAACGGGTATACATATATATGGAACGATTTGGCTGCCATGTCAGTCTATCCGGGAATTCATGAAGGAGGGTCTTATGAACAGCACTTCAGGCAGTAGAAGAGGCACTTTCAAGTTCATCAAGCAGCTATGGGTGAAAATCAACGACGATGATGTCCAGGGCATCGCTGCGCAGCTGACCTATTATTTAATCCTGTCCCTGTTTCCTTTTCTGATCTTCATCATGACCCTGATCGGGTATGCGAATATCTCTCTTGAGAAAAATATAGAGCAGCTGGAGCAGATCATGCCCGCCGAAGCCATCTCTATCATAGAAGAGATTCTGCAGGATGTATCCGCCGGACGCAGCCAGACACTGTTGTCCTTCGGGATGCTGGCTACCCTGTGGGCCGCCTCCAAAGGAATCAATGCGATCATCAAGGGGCTGAACCGTGCCTACGAGATTGACGAGAGCAGAGTGTTCTGGAAAATCCGGGGGATCGCCCTGCTCGCTACCTTGACGATCGGGTTCGTCGTATTGCTCAGCATTCTGCTATTGGTCCTTGGCAGCTGGCTCAAGACGCAAGTCTTCCTGCTGGTTGACCTTCCTTATGGATTCCAGAAGCTGTGGGATCTGCTGCAATACCTGGTTCCGCTGCTCGTGATGTTCATCGTCTTCACCCTGCTGTACTGGATCGCTCCCAGCCGGAGACTGGCGCTGCGGGAGGTTATGCCTGGGGCGTTGTTCACCACCATCGGCTGGATTACGACCTCGATCCTGTTCTCGGTATATGTCAATCAATTCAGTGATTTCTCCAAAACCTACGGCAGTCTCGGAGGCGTAACAGTGCTGCTAATCTGGCTGTATATCAGCTCATTTATCATCCTGGCCGGAGGCGAGATCAATGCGGTCCTGCTGAACCGCAAGGTGAAGAGTATGCCCTTCAGCTCCTTCAAAGGGCAGAAGCTCCCATGAACCCCTCCCTGATTGACGCCATGACCAAAAGCCCGATCCGTACCTCCTTCTATCACTTCACCCGGGCAGTGAATCTGCCCGCCATGGCTGCCCTTGACGCCATCTATTCCTCTGCGGTGCTGAGTCCCGCCCATGCAGCCGGAGAGCGGCGTACTGCTGCGCACCGGGTAAGCTATGCTGGTCAAGCTACGATTCTGAATGCCCATCTGCGCATTACGCCTGAGGCGATGGCTCCGGGGACAACGGCGGAGGAATTCCGCCGCTGCCTGGACCGCCATGTGTTCCTGTGGCCGACCTGGCGCGATTGCCTCGCAATGGCTGCAATGTATTCGCGCAGAGAGCCGGGCGAGGTCTTCGCTGTGCTGAAGCTCGATGCCCGCAGCGTCCTGGCGGGTCACTACACCCGCATCAGGCTGTCCAAATACGATTCCGGCAGCTCCCCCAGGTTCCCGCACCGCATGTCATACCGCAAGAGCTGCGCAATGCTGCTTCCCCTAGCCGAATTCATGTCCTCCACCGGACAAGATATACCCGTCAAGCCGTCCGACATCAAGGAGGTGCTCGTTGAGGACAAGCTGGCCCCGCTCAGCCAGTATCTACAGGCGGTCTACTGTTCACAGCCCCAGCTTGTACCTGAGCTCTGGCAGCCAATGTGTCAGCCCCTGCTTCTTACGCCAATGTAACTCTGCTGCCTCAGCTCGCTCACTTATCGTTGAATAATATGTCGCAACGTGATATAGTCATGATATGACATAGTCACAGCATGACATATCCTCTTATAGCTATGACTTGGCACAACGAATTGACGAAGCAGGTGAACGCGGTGTCCGCAGCACAAAAGGTTCTAAAAAAGTACGTCCCCATGACCGAAACGGCCTTCTATATTCTGTTGTCCTTAACCAAGCCGCGCCATGGATACGGAATCATCAAGCATGTGGATGATCTGTCGGAAGGACGGCTACGGCTGGGCTCCGGTACGGTGTATGGAACCTTGACCAAGATGAATAAGGATGGGCTCATTACCGTATTTGCCGATGAAGAGAGAAAGACGGTGTACGAGGTGTCTGAGCTGGGGAAGGAAGTCATGCGCGCAGAAATCGGCAGATTAAAGGAACTTCACCGCAACGCCGTCACCAGTGAGGAGGAATTTCAATGAGAACTGTATTTCGGCCCTTTTGGAGCTACGATCTGCCGGGGACAGAAGCCTGGTTGGCCGATATGGCCGGCAAGGGATGGCTAATCGAGGAGTGGAACTTGCTGCTGAGGCGCTTTACCTTCCGGCAGGCTGAGCCCGCCTTGCTAACTTATCAGCTGGCTTATCATTCACCCAAGCATTCATCCATGTCTCCTTATCTGTCCGCAGAGGGATGGAGCAGGAGGCTACAGCAAGGAAAGTGGAGCCTGTACGAGAATGACCGGTCCCCGTCACAGATTAGCGCCTATCCTTCACGTAAGGATGTCCTGAGGCGTAACCGCATCATCTCCTATCTTTTCATGGGAATCCTGGTGTATTTGCTGCTCATAGCACTTATTCCACTGCTTGTACTAGGGCTCACCTTCAATCAGGACACTCCAGTTCGCATTCAGCCAAGTCCGATGTGGGCTGTTACCTGGACCGCAGCAGCGGGAGCCCTGGCCCTGCTTGTTCTTGCAATCTACTCCATGGTGAAGCTCCGGGCTGCCAGTAAGGTATTTCTATTGGATCATCAGGAGCTGAAGCAGCCCTCCAAACCGCAGAAGCCCGTCGGCACTACGATGGCGCGGATGAAGTTAGGCTGGATGTATGCCCCTGACCGGCTGGAGCAATGGCTGGAGGAGCAGGAGCTGAACGGCTGGAATCTCTATAAAGTAGGCTTCGGAGGAACGTTGTTCCATTTCAGCAAGGGCCGTCCGCGCCGTATGAAATATCACGCTGACTATCAGGTCGTTGCGGGTGAAGGGTATTTCGAGCTGCATCAGGAGGCAGGCTGGACCAGGCTTTACAGTTCTCCCTTCTCTCTGCAGAAATGGACCCTGTGGAGCCGGGAGAACCCGGAGCATGCCGAATACCCGGAGCTCTACAGCGATCCGTTACACCGCTTGAAGCACGCACGTAAAATCGCCATCAGCTATACCCTGCTGTTCCTGCCCATGATCCTGCTCTACAGCCTGAATGTGTCGGCCTTCATAGATGGCATGCTGCGGGATGAATTCACCGCTTCCCAGGCGTGGAACATTTCAATTATGTTCCTTTCCATTCTGCTCTTCGGCTCGTTCGCGGGCAGAACCTGGCTATATTACCGGCGGCTCAAGCAGCAATAGCTATTGTTGCAAAGGCCCTGCACAAGTAGAGACAGCTTAGTGCTTTCGCAACAAAAGGCGTATACCGGAAGTTCTGCTCCATGCGGAGAAGACTTCAGTATACGCCTTTAAGCTTGTCATTTGTATGATCAGAAGAATTGCGGGTATTGCCCCGACATGCTCTGGACCCGGTCCAGCAGCGTATTGGAATGCTCCATCACGACCTTGCGCATCCCTTCCACATCCCGCTTGCGGGTAGCCGCTACCATCTTCACATGCTTATCGATATCGGACGGCTGCACCCCCTCCATCTTCCCGTAGAGCAGACGGATACGGTTGTAATGGGACGCTACCTCTTCAATGGTGAACCAGGACAATTCTTCCCCGGCCGTCTGGAAGATCAGCTGATGGAACCTGTTGTCCTTAATATAGAATTCTCTGAAGTATTTCTTGTCCATATATTTCTTCTGCTTATTAATCAGTTCCTGCATCGTATCTGCTACCAGCTCGCTGCACTTGCGGATGAACTCATCGATCACCGCAGATTCAAGCGAGGTGCGGATGAACCACTCCTCACGGACCCGTTGCAGATCGATCTTGGAGACTACCGTTTTGCGCTGAGGATATATTTCCACCAGTCCTGACTGTTGAAGACGGACCACTGCTTCCCGCACTGGTGTGCGGCTGACGCCATAGCGTTCAGACAGCTTCTGCACACTGACATCCATTCCTGGCTCGAGCGTCATATTCATGATGTCTTCTTTTATTCTATTGTAAGTTACATCATTCAGTGAATTGCTGTTATTCATAATCTTCAACGGCTTCCCTACACCTTCCCTGAACTCACTCCTAGTACATCACGGGTTATTGTCTCCGCACTGGCTGAATCGTAGCTGTAATACAACAGAACATCCAGAATAAACGGCGAGTATCGCAGTCTGTTCAGCTCCTGTGTAAAAGCCATGGCTCCAACTTCACTTAAGGTGCGTATTGTAGAATAATTCTTAAGGCCCAGCAGCTTCCACAGCAGAATACGCTCGGTTCGGGTGTATATTTCCTGTGCAAACCGGTCTTCTACAAAATGATAAATTTCGTGGCCAAGGATAGTATTCATTATACCAGCTTGCGGAAAAAGTTCAACTAGACCTGGACCCGCCTCCCGCACCTGTTCTGCCGCTCTGTGCAAGGGTTCTTCCATGATTTCGATCCGGTCGGGAGGGGTATAGGAAGCGAACAGCACACGCTTGCCGGTCATGAGCGCATCCTTGAATTCCAGCTTCAGGTTCATACGTTCAGCAAGCACCCGGACATCACAGGTCCCATATTCAAGCATCATCCGCTGTGCATATTCGGTGCCGCAGGCTCTGGCCTGCTTCAGCATTTCCCGCTTCGTCTCCGGCGGAATACGCCGGTTCAGGATGTCTCTCCTGAAGGCATACATTCCCCAAGCCTCATCGTCAACCTCCAGCAATGGATTCAACAGCTCTCCCAGCTTCGTCTTTACTTGCATACGTCCTCCTGTCTACACGTTCTTCCGCGCGGCTCTTAGCTCTGCTTGATATTGGCCGCCACAACAATAACCTCCGTGTCCGGCTCGAACGTGGATATCTCAATGTCCATCAGCAGCTCCAGCTGCTCGAAGTCTGAGGCGGTAAAGTCCATCACCCGTGCGCCGATACACAGGTAGAAGTCGGGTCTTGCGATCAGCTCAGTCTGGTAGACGGCCATTGCATCCCACAGCTGCTTGACCGCGCTGAGATAGTCCCCGGCTGTTGTCTTCAGCGCCATGGCCCGGCCTCTCTGCACCTTGATGAAGCCCTTGGTGTCCAGGATGCGAACCGCGCCAGCTTCACCGGCTTTATCCATTTTCTCGCCGAAAATACTAACATATCTAGTCTTCTGCAGCAGCTCCGTCCGCTCTACAGGGATGCGCATATCCTGGGCAGCCAGCTCCCGCAGCTCCGCCTCATCACATTCCTTCAGCAGCTCAGTCGTCTTCACCTCGGTGGAACCGGTAGCAATCGCTGTCACCTTGGAAGTCTGCGGATCAATGTCAATATGAATCTCGATGCTCTCCGGGGTCGCTCCGCTCTGGATGGCCTTGTTCAAGGCTTCCATCTTCAGGGCGGCAATCACTTCCTTGGACGGGGACGGAATAATCCGTTCCACCACATCGCGGACCATCGACAAGGCAACTCCGATCGAAGAAATAACCTCGGCATTCTCGGGGATGCTGTATTTCAGGCCCATTTTCTCCGAAAAATAGACAATCAGCGAAGCCGCTCCGCCGCCCACGCCGACGAGGGAGATCTGATCCTTCTCCAGCTTGTATTTCTCAGCCAGCGCCAGAATGATCGGCTCGATCTTGGCATAGGCCTTCTCCATAATCTGCTTGGCGATATCCTCTACCGTCGTTCCGCAATAATCCGCCAGTGCCTGTATCGCCCTTCTGGCCGCTTCCACATTCCCGTAGGAGAAGTGCTCCGGCTTCACCAGTCCCAGCACATTCGCCGCGCAGGAGTTCGTGATCGTCACCCGCTCCCCGTTCTCCAGCCGGATGGCCACATAATCAGCAGGATCACCCGGCTTCGGAGAAAAGAATTCGACCTGCGCTCCCTTGATCTGATCCGGATCGGTGAATACCGAATAATCCAGACCGCCGATATGCGCCGATCTTGGTCCGACATCGACCACTCCGCTCTTGTTCGCCCGGATCATGGACCCGCCGGCCACGCCGAGCACCCGTACATCCAGGGAATTGACATAGGTCGGATGACCGCCGACGATGGAATAGTCGATGGCCGGGCGGCCGTTTTTGATCACACCGATATTGGTAGTCGTGCCGCCGACCTCGAAGTACACCCCGTTCGACGCTCTCAGATACATCAGTGAGCCCATGACTGAAGCCGCCGGTCCCGACAGCATCGTCAGCACAGGCCGTTTCTTCATCTCACTGATCTCCATGACGCCGCCGTCGCCTCTCATAATCATCAGCGGAACATGGACCCCGGCCTCCCGCACAGACTTCTCTGTGGAATTGGCGGTATCCAGCATCTTCGGCAGAATGCTTGCATTAATCGCCGCCGTCCGCGTTCTGCGGGTCAGCCCGTATAATTTGGTGATGTCGGAGGCCATGGTGGTCGGCATGCCTTTTTTCTCTGCTTCTATATAGACCAGTTCCTCGGGCCGCCCGTTATCTACGCCAAAAGCCATCGAAGGCACAATCACCTGTGCCCCCTGCTGCTTCAATTCGTCAATCACCGTCACCACAGAGGTTTCGGATATTTTTTTAACATTAAGAAAGCTATTGTAGATCTTGATCTCCTTGCCGTTGCCCAGGTCGATATTCTGAAGCCGGGTCTGACGCTTGGCGAGCCAGCCTTCCAGACCGCCCTTCGCCAGGCCAATGATGCCCACCTGGGCAATATCGCCCTCGATCAGCGCATTCGTTGCCTGCGTGGTACTGTGGGCCACGAACACTACGTCCTCCGGACGGATATTGTTCTCCTCCAGGCAATTCTGGAAGCATTTCACCACGCCTGCGGCTACGCCTGTGGCATGGTCATGCGTCGTCTTCACCGACGATTTGCCGATAATCTCATGTGTCGAATTGTCAATCGCAACTGCCTTGGTATGGGTTCCCCCCACATCGATCCCCATTCTAACCATTGTACTCATATGATTTCTCCGTTTCTCTTCATTAATATAGTGCTACACCAAATTGCCGTACATGAAGAACACAACCGCGCAGAGAATAATCCCGATGATCCAGCCGGTAGGAATCGACATCTTCATATATTCCTTGGCCGGAACCTTCGTATAGCCGAAGCCCCAGGCAACCCAGGACTGTGTAACGTCCAAATGCTGCGGTGCTACTGTAGTAATGGCGAACAGCGGATAGAGGAATTGTACCGGCCAGGCTGCGGTTGCCACCACGACGGCCAGGATGGCCGAACCCGAACCTACAAGGTTCATCGGGCCGCGGAAGAAGCCTAGCGGTGTGAGGATTGCAAATACAATACATAAGAGCAGCGCGGTCTGGGGCATCGCGCCGTCCAGCAGGGTTTTGAAATAAGGGGAAGCATAGGTGGCCGCATTGTTGAACATGGACAGCGTGAGCAGGAACCCGATCATCGGTGCTACATCTATGGCTCCGTCCGCGAACTGCTTCGACAGCATTCTGCAAACGCTTGCAAAACCGCCCTTCAGCTTACCGCAGGTCAACAGGGCGAACAAGGCGGCGAAGATAAATCCAAAAATGATCGGAACCTTGAGCACCACCACACCTACTACCGGCAGAATGATTGAGATCCAGGAGATAGCAGGTGCATCTACAGTAGCTCCGCTATCCGGTGTTGCCGCCCAGGCCCGGGAGAGCTTCCGGTTCATCATCACGTTAGATACCACCAGAACCACGATCAGGGACACAGCCATTGCAATCATGCCGAATTTGAAATATGTATTGTAGTCGTAGCTGGCATAACTCTCATTGGCTGTGGCAAATATCGCCTGATATTGCTTAAAGTTCACAATGTTCCCGAAAATCCCCGCCATGATTGAGCCCATGAAGGAGAACAGGGCAATCGGTGAAGGAATCCCGAGCGACAGCATGATCGGCAGCACGATGACCGCAATGGAGATTACCGGGCCGATACCGGTCATGGATGTGAAGATTACAGCGGTAACGATACACAGCAGAGACATGGTGATTCTGGGTTTGTCTCCCCCAAGCTCTACAACCTTACGAATCAGGGTAGCAGCAATCCCGGTGTCGATCAGGACTCTTCCGAAGAAGGCGCCGAAGAAAATATTAACCAGGATCGCCTTCCCGTAATTCTCCGGCCCTGTCTGGAATACGTTGGTAAGGACATCAATGAAAGTCTTGCCCTCCATCACGGAGGTAGGATGAATGCTATTTCCGATCAGGGCAATCGAGGTCCACAGCACCGACATGACGAAGAAGCCAACCATGAGGTTATACCCCTTGACGCAATACCACACCAATCCAAAAAACGATAAGACCATAATGAAACCGATTACAACATTAGCCACATCCACAAAATAACCTCCTGAAGTAGGATAAATGAGTTAACATGCTAACATGCTATTCATATATACTGACATGTTAGTTTGCTACGTGAAAATATTAACATGATCAATCTTCAGGCGTCAATACCCTTCTGCACGTTATTTCAGAGGATTTTGAGAGGGCTGTACACAGCAAAAAAACAGAGGCTGCAGGTGATTACCATCCTGTGCCTCTGTTGATTTCCATATACCTCTTTAGTTATCATTCTTCAACACCTGGTCACGATACCGCTGAAATTGCTCCCAGGATTGCTCCGCTTGCTCAGGCTGCTCAAAATCGATATAGCCGGAATCCGATGTATCCAGCGCATAAGCCTCCAGTGTCTCACAGACCAGCCGGATCGTCTCCATCACCGTTCCCCCGCCCCGGACATGCAGCATGATGGAATTCACAAGCTCCTCATCACCTGTGTTGAACTCGATCGAATACCCCTCGCCCTCAAGGAAGCCCCAAGCCTTATCCCGGTAATCCAGGTTCGGTATACGGCGGGTCAGCTTCTCAATGATTTCATCACGTTGTCCCAGGGGAGGCATTGGGGGCTGTTCTTCCTCCGGCGCTTCAAAATCGTATTTCTCTTTCATGATAAATACATCCCAGCTCATCATTGCTCACTCCTTGGTTAAGATTGAGGCAGAATTAGTAGTACAGACTGCAGCGATGTAATACATTTAACCCTTTTTTGCAGGTTTTAATTGCTCAGATTACAATTATCCGGTATCAGCCGTTCTGCATAGTTAAAAATTTCGTTAGATCATTCTCTAGCTGAACAACCTCCTGATTCGCAGCATTCGCATAATCCGGCAGCAGCATATCCTTAACCATGTTCGTGCGCAGCCATGCAATGAAGAGAAGATCAAGCATGCAGCTTGGGAGTTTAGGGACTATTTTAAAGAAAGGCGGATCAACGGCAACACCTGCTTTGCGGATTGCCTTTAGATACGCTTTTAAAGTAACTGTTATTTGGCGTGCCGTCTGTCTGGTTCCGGGTGTTACAGGGTCAGTCATCCGATGTCCGGAATACAAACCGCCCAGCAGCGCAATGTCTGATACAGAATGTGTGATTAGATACGCCTGCATATTCTTTTTTATAGCGTAGGGAAGCTTGGCGGCTTGAAATACTTGTGAGAGCTTTACGATGCGCTGCGTTACTGCGCCGTTCATTTCTCCAAAGGTGGTAGCCACTAGAAGCTTGGGCATGAACCGGGCGTACAGGACCCCATCTTTGATCTGTCCGCCGAAGCCGGGAAAAGCCGGCAGGAGCCGATCCCCGACAATCCTCCGCCACGAAGAAAATCCAATGGAGCTATTGGTCATCGTAACAATATTCGGGCTTTGATTATCCTTAAGCGCGAGCAACGCTGATTCGGCCCGGTCATAACGGACGGTAACGAAAATAAAATCGTATATATCGTCATTTTCGAGCGTATCCATGACCTTCACCGGAATCGTTCTGACTGTACCTTTGTCATTATATTGCAGACCTTTTTCTTGTAAGGCTCTGAATCTGTCCGAACGTGCAAACAGGCTAACGTCAAACCCGGCTTCCATAAACTTCATTGCATAGATGCTTCCGATGACACCTGCGCCGAAAATTAGAATTCTGTTTTGCTTTACCGCTGACATTTTACCACCCCGCTGATTCATATTTCTGTGTAATCATCCAACAACATGTTGTATGATGTGATCATAAAGCTTTAGGATTCCTTGATCAATCATCAGTTTTTTAAAATCTGTCGGATGATATCTTATACGCCAGCAGGAGGGACACATGAAGAAGCAGCCCCAAATCACGGAGAAAACAAGACAAAGGTTTATAGAAGTTTTTTGTGAGCTATACAGCCAAAAGCCGGTTGAGAAAATTTCCATTCAGGAAATCGCCAACCGGTCAGGGTATAACCGCAGCACCTTTTATCAATACTTTACTGACATTTACGAATTGCTGGACGCTGTGGAAAATAACTTGCTCAATGACATCAAAGCAGAATTAGCCGGTAAAGAGCTGTCGATGCATTCGGTTCAGGATGCGCTCTCTTGTCTGGACAAAAAAGAACATCTCCTGGCGCTCCATGCCCTTCTGGGCGATTATGGAAGCCCCCGTTTCTTAGCCCGCTTGAAAAAAGAAATTCCCATGGAGCAGTTCTTGAACCTTCCGCAAAACCACTCCTTAACGCCGTACTTCATTGAGTTCTATCTGACGACGACCCTTTCTTTATTTCGTCTTTGGCTTCAAAGAGATAAGGATGTACCCCAGAAGAATTCATCCAGTTAGCGGAGAATTTATATTCAAGCGGAATTACGGCTTATACTACTAAAACAAGTTAAACATCATCATCATCGCCGTAAATAAATTGGCCAATCCATGCATAATCCAGCTTGGAACAATCGATCCTCCTGCTAGTTTCTCGTTTATGTAACCCATAAACCAGCCAATTACAGCAGTGAATAGTGTGATGATTAAGGCATTTAAATATCCGGCATGTGAAAAAAAAATAACTCCGTGCAAACAGCCGAACAATGCCGCCTGAACCGAGTTCCCTGCCGTAAATCCAACCGCAGAAATCAACCTTTTTCCGATAAACCCCCGGAATACTATCTCTTCAGACAAACCAGTTTGTACAAAAGCATAGAATAAAGCAGCCGCTATACCTGCAACGCCTAAGCCATCAAATTGTGATGCAGCAACGTCGGATCCATTGGTAAAAAACAACATGATTACCCATCCAAGCGACAAGAACAAAAGGAGCCCTGAGAAAAACAGGATGAAAAATAGATTTTTCTTTTTTATTTCAGGAGCTTTTAAGCCGATCCAGCTCCAAAAAGACTGCTTCTTTCTTGCGAATATTAACCAACAAACCAGAGGTATAAAGCTAAATAGGATTAATTGTATAAGG
Source organism: Paenibacillus sp. FSL H8-0122 (assembly GCF_038005345.1). Taxonomy (NCBI): domain Bacteria; kingdom Bacillati; phylum Bacillota; class Bacilli; order Caryophanales; family Paenibacillaceae; genus Paenibacillus; species Paenibacillus sp. FSL H8-0122. The sequence goes on from NZ_JBBOTB010000001.1 coordinate 3,958,219, forward strand.
GATGACACCATCATTGAAACAGTCATATACTATTCTTCCCTCCGAAACTCTAAAATATCACCTGGCTGGCAATCGAGCACATTACAAATCGCATCAAGTGTAGAGAAGCGAATGGCGCTAATCTTACCCGTTTTAATGTTTGAAAGATTCACATTTGATATGCCCACCTTATCCGCGAGTTCGTTCAGGGATATCTTACGGTCCGCCATTACACGGTCTAGCCTCAAAATAATAGCCATCGCACATACATCCTCACAAGGTTTCGTCAGATTGCTGTTGCAGCATTCTGCCATATTCAAATATTTGAGCTAGACAAAAAAATACAATGGCAACTAAAACAAAAAACAGCTCAAACGACGCATACACAAACGTCACAGGATCAATTATTTGTATCAGTACTACTTCAACGAGTCCAGGAATAAAGGCTATGCCTGCCATCAACAAGGAAATCAGTTTCAAGCGCTTCGTATGCTTGGCAACAAACGGTGTATAGTCTCTGCTTATATCCTTAAATATCATCCTCACTAAAAATAGTACAAAAATGATTAAACACAGCCTTGCTACATCCCCGCTGAATTTAATAATCAGGTCGGATTTGGCATAATCACCATGATCTTTATTGACAAAAATATGAGTCATATTGTGTAGTGCAGTCGGAATTCCATCTCCTGACAGCACAGCAAGCCAGACCATTGCAGCAATCATGGCCAGAGTGGCTAGAAGTAACATGTTACAAAGCAACTGCAGGCATACGGACAATACTTTGCTTGTCTTCTGGATTCTCAAAATACTCATCTAATCGAACTCCCTCATTAGGTTGATTAGAATATAACAGATTTTTTTATGTTTTTCAATAATTATTTAATGTTTATTATTAAATAATGATCATCGGCAATATGTTATTCTGAATTATAAAGATGATAATGGCATGCAAAAAAAGATCTTGACAACGTCTATGAAGACGAATCAAGATCTTAAAAGTTTATAGTGATGCGGTCAAGAGGACTCGAACCTCCACGATATTGCTACCACTGGCACCTGAAGCCAGCGCGTCTGCCAATTCCGCCATGACCGCATATTTAGTTGACTTGCTTGCGCAGTCACAAGATAGATCTTACCATGCCTGAATGATGGAGTCAAGTTTATTTTATTGCAAATTGCTATCCATAAATTGCAAGTAAAATATTGCTTTTATTTGCGGATTCGGTGTATAATGAGAACAAAGGTTCGCATACTATAAATGAGGTGATTTATAATGGCGATTACCAAGAGACACCCCCTAACTACACCAACCATCCCTGAGAATATAACCAAAGATGAATTGTCCCTGGTCCGAAGCTATCTGCTGCTGACGTTTATTCATAAAGTATTTGAACGGGACTGCCGCGCCATCGGCAAGAGTGGTCTGTTCAAGACTCCCCAGCTCTACATGGAGCTGGTATCCAGTGCTACCAAGAAGACATCCCTGATGCTGCAGGAGGTTACCCGCGAGCTTACCTCCCATCAGCTGAAGATCAATACCGTCCGCCAGGATCAGCGCGGAGTTACCGCCGAGTATAACTGCCGGGGCTATGTCGGCGAGATCCATATTCTATGGCCCGGCTTCCGTAATGAAATGATGCAGCGCATGCGTGCCTACCTCGGACTGGGTGCCGAGCTGGCCTCGGTCCTCCCCCGGGAGGAACAAGCCGAACAGTTGGCGATGTCCATCTGAGCCGCATCTTGTAATGGATTGTATTACTGACATAAGAGCCTCGTCCTATTCTGGACGAGGCTCTTGGTGCGGGTGCAGATCAATATATGATACGTTGACGGGGAGTGGTTTGATTAGACTTTGTCGTCTGGAACACAGGCACAGGTAGCTCCACGCGAGCAATTGTAATCGGTTTTTCGATTACATTTGAACCAGGTACCTTCGCACGAGCAATTGTAATCGGTTTTTCGATTACATTTGGACCAGGTAGCTCCACGCGAGCAATTGTAATCGGTTTTTCGATTACATTTGGAGCAGGTAGCTTCGCGTGAGCAATTGTAATCGGTTTTTCGATTACATTTGGAGCAGGTAGCTTCGCGTGAGCAATTGTAATCGGTTTTTCGATTACATTTGGACCAGGTACCTTCGCGCGAGCAATTGTAATCGGTTTTTCGATTACATTTGGAGCAGGTACCTTCGCACGAGCGATTGTAATCGGTTTTTCGATTACATTTGGATCAGGTAGCTCCACGCGAGTAATTATAATCGGTTTTTCGACTATATTTGGACCAGGTAGCTCCACGCGAGCAATTGTAATTGGTTTTTCGCATACATTTGGCTCAGGTGCCTTCGTGTGAGCTATTGTGTTCGGTTTTTGTGACGCCTAACCTTACTTTAGAACCTTCTCCAGCTGCTTCGATCCTGCCTCCGGGAACAGCCTGGCCGTATGCTCCACGATCCGCTCCCTGGATGTCTCAGGCTGAACGCTGTACTGCGAAGTCACCCAGTCTGCTCCGAATACATGCTCGCTCACGGCATAACGCCCGATTCCCCAGCCGTAGGGACGGCCATGCTTGTCCTGCTTATACTCGAATTTGCTGGCTGTAATGTAGGTCTGCATCTGGAGCAGCGTCATGGCTGTGTCGAAGCCTTTCGCACCTTTGGCTGCGAAGCCCGCCAGCTGCTTAAGCTCGTTGGACAGCAGCCCCGCCTCATGCTCCAGCAGCACATCCATGATTCGTTTGCTGGCCATGGAGGCCAGTCCGTCATCATATCTGGCATCGAAATCATAACCGTCCCGGCGGTAATTGGCGAAGTCCGGGTACCATTCTCTGCTGATGAACCCGGCCTTCTTGTTAAAAAGCTTGGCATAAGCGATCTCGCCCCCGGCCGCAATCTCCTCGCGCCATTCCCACGGCCCGATGACATCCTTCACGAACCAGTAGCCCGCAGGCGTGCATTCCTCCAGAGAGAAGCCTGCGATCTCACAGCGGAACAAGGGCAGATAACCGATCTCCCGCACCAGCGCAGCCAGTTCCCCGGCGTTCTTAATAACCGGCAGCTTCATGATTGCCCTCCAGGGTGGTAGGTCCAGCCCTCGTCTCCGTGGTAAATCATCTGCTTGCCCATCCCGCCATCGATTGTCATATTCTCGCCCGTTATGAATCCCGCAGACTCACTGCACAGGAACAGCACCATGCCTGCGATATCCGCCGGAGTTCCTACCCGTCCCGCAGGATGCTGCAGCCGATCCGGCTCTGTATGAACCGGCTCCGCCGATTCCTCTGTACCGTGATAAGCGGTGGTATCAATCCAACCCGGGCTGATTGCATTAACCCGCACTTTACCGCTAAGACTTACACTAAGGGCATGAGTCAATGCACCGATCCCGCCTTTGGCTGCAGTATAGCTCTCGGTATCCGGCTGTGACATCCGCTCCCGGCTGGAGGAGATATTCACAATAGAGGCTCCTTGGGTAAAATGCGGCTTAAGCCGCAGCGTCAGATAATAAGGCGCTGTCACTCCGATCCGCTGCACATACTCGAAATCCTCATAGCTGCATTCTGATTGCAGCCCTTTACGGCTGATACAGGCATTGTTAATCAGGTAATCCACCTGTCCGTAGCGGCTGATTACCTGTGCGGTGAAATCGTCCAGCACGGACTGCTCCGCAATGTCTCCCTGATAAAAGAACAGCCGCTCTCTTCCATACTTGGCCTCCAGCCAGCGTCCGGCGGCAAGATCTGTGTCGATGCAGGCAACCACTGCTCCAGCCTTCAGTAATTCCTGGGTGATGCAGCGTCCAATTCCGTTTGCGCCTCCTGTGACAATTGATATTTTATGAAGATGGCTCATGGTTCCCTCCTAATCCGCTTACTCCGCAGTATCGGTCTTTGGTCTTGGCTCACTGAACGGCTGATACAGATAGCCCCGATCCAGCTTAACCACCCGCTTATTAGGTCGGCGGATCATCACCTGGGACTCATCCCAGGCCAGCACGATCCCCCTCACATCATTACTCTCCAGCCCGTCCCGCACAACGCGTATCTTTTCCCCGGAGATCCGGTAAGCATCCAATTGTTCATCACTGATCATAGTCTTCTTCTCTCCTCTCTGTGCTTAGCTTGTCCAATTTCACCCTGTATCCGGTCATGAAAAAGACCCAAATGAGAATCATCCGGGTCTAGTTACGTTCAAAGCAATCTGTATATCTTACGAAGTTCCTATATCAGCGCTTCATTCTTCTCAAACCAGAAGTCAAGAACTTTAGCGGACATCACACGTTGTTCCAGATATTCGACCTGATGCTCTGTGAATGTCTGTCTCCAGCCATACGACAGCTCTTCACACAAACTTGTGATTGTCAAAAGCTCCGACCAAGCAACATAACGTTTGTACCAGAAAAACTGAGGATGTTCGATCATATAGGGGTACAAATCGTCGAACTCCGTGTGTTTGCAATCCAGCGCACGTTCGAAGTGATCCTTAGCCTCGGTTAGTTTATCAATAAAAAATTGCTCTGTCACCGGTTCATTCCCCATTGTGACGCCTCCTCTCTCATGTCTAATTTTTATTATAAAGGAAAACTTATAGGGTGAAAAGCAGATGTTTAAAAAATAGGCTGAGATCCTGTTATTGTCACTTCAGCCTTATCCAAAAACAATCGTCCCGTCATTAAGAGAGGTGATATCAACAAGAGACTCCAGACGGATTCCCTGTTCCCGGATCGTGCGGGCGCCGGCCTGGAAGCTTTTTTCGACCACTACGCCAAGGCCCACCAGCTCGGCTCCTGAACGCTGGATAATCTTGATCAAGCCGCGCGCCGCGTCGCCGTTGGCGATAATATCATCGATGAAGAGGATTTTGTCATCCTCCGAGATGAACTGGCGGGACAGCATAATGTCCGTAACAATCCCTTTGGTAAAAGATGGAACCCGTTCGCACAGAGCATCGGGATCAGCCAGCAGCGTTTTTTTGCGCCGGGCAAACACCAGCGGTACCTTCATCTCATAAGCGGTGGCAAATGCCACGGCAATCCCCGAGGATTCCACAGTCACTACGCGAGTAACTCCAGCCTCAGCAAATCTGCGGGCAAATTCCCGTCCCATTTCCATCGTCAGCATCGGATCGACCTGGTGGTTAAGCAGTCCGTCCAGCTTCAGCACCTGATCCGAGACGACTACGCCTTCCTCCAATATCCGCTGTTTCAATACTTCCATCATTGTAAACCTCCATTACCCTTAATAAAAATATAAGAATTTATTTGTTGCAGACGTTCCACCGAAATCGCACCTGTTCGTCCAGGCGGAAGTCATGTCCCTCTGTTCCTCATCATAACCTGTACTATGCGGACTACACAAGGCTATATCCTTGCAGGCCCCGCGATTGTAAACTTCGCAGCATTCATAAGGAGGCTAAGCATGAAGTCACATGTCCGCACATTACAGATCGCTTTCACTTATATTGGCACCATTGTCGGCGCCGGATTTGCTACCGGCCAGGAAATCCTCCGTTTTTTCACCAGATACGGCCACTGGGCGCTGCTGACGATTCTATTCTCTGCCGCTCTCTTTATCTGGCTGGGCACCAAAATGATGATCATCGCCCGGAAAATCTCTGCGGACTCGTATGAGGATTTCAACCGCCACCTGTTCGGCGCCAAGGCCGGGACCATCATCAGCCTGTTCACCATGATTATTCTGATCGGGGTGAACAGCATCATGCTGGCAGGCGCCGGGGCGATCTTCAAGGAGCATCTCAGCCTCCCCTATCAGGCGGGGCTGCTTCTGACGATCCTCGGATCTTACTTGCTGCTGAAGCGCGGCATATCCGGAATTCTGCAGATCAACAGCCTGGTCGTGCCCCTGATGCTTACTTTGTCGCTGATCCTTGTCTGTAATACGCTGGGCGTTCCGGGAGCCGACCGCTTCCTCTTCCTGCCCACGGATCACAGCAGCATCAATGCCTGGATCTCTCCGCTGCTCTATACTTCGTTCAACCTTGGCATGGCCCAGGCAGTGCTGGTTCCGCTGGCCCGTCATACGGATGACGAACGTGCGCTGGTGCGCGGCGGGATTCTGGGCGGAGCGGGCATCGGGTTCATGCTGCTGGCGGCCCATTTTGCCATGAGCTCGCAGATGCCGGGTATCCTGCAGTTCGAGATTCCGATGGGAAGCATCGCCATCCGGCTGGGTCCGGTGGTGCAGATGGTCTTCTTGCTGCTGATCTTCATGGAAATCTTCAGCACCTTCGTCGCCGGTATCTACGGGGTAAGCGTACAGCTCCAGCAGCGGCTCCCGGTCGCCCCTGCACTTGTCGCCCCGCTGCTGATGCTGATCTGCTATGTGTTCAGCCAATTCGGCTTCAGCTCGCTGCTGGGCATCTTCTACCCGATCTTCGGCGCGCTGTGTCTGATATGGGTGGTCATGCTTGTGCGCTCCCCTATGTCTCCGCCGCCGGGGCAGGGCAAGCCGCCCGCAGGAGGAGCGGGCGGCAAGAAGCAGGGAATCACAATTGTCAGCATCAAGCCTGCGATCCGTCCTACACGGAAATAATGGCTGCGGCAGGAATGATGCCCGCCACGGCTTCAGCGACATGGCGGTGGCAGGTCATCATGACGATCTGCCGGGAAGCCGACAGCTCGCCAAGCAGAGCCAGGGCTGCGTGAAGCCGGTGTTCATCGAAGTTCACGAACAGATCATCGAAGAACAGCGGCAGATTCACCTTGCTGCTCATCGTTTCTGCCAGGGCCAGCCGGATTGCCAGATACAGCTGCTCCGCAGTTCCCCGGCTGAGCAGCCCGCTGTCCAGCAGTCCGGCATCCTTATGTTCAGCCTTCAGCTCTTTATGCCCCAGCGTCATCACGATCCGGCGGTATTCCCCGTGCGTGAGCTTCGCGAAATACACGGAGGCCAGCTGCAGCACCTGCGGCTGCTTCTCCTGCTCATAGATCCGGCGTGTCCGGCCCATCAGCTCGGCCGCCAGCGCCGTTACCGCATATTGCCCGGCCAGATTACGCAGTGCCGCCCGCTGTTCCTCCAGCTGCTGGAGCGCAGTATCTTCCTTGCCGCGCTTCGTCAATGCTTCCCGTTCCTGCAGCAGCTTGCCGCGCTGCTCAAGCAGTGCGCTGCGTTCCTCTTCAAGCTCGGCCGCCGCTTCTTCCGCGGCCTGACGCTCCTGCGCAAGCCGCCCGGCGTCCAGATGCGTGAGCAGACTCAGCAGCTCTGCCCGGCCTTCGTCATCCCATCCGCTGAACATCGCCAGCTCCGCTTGACGCACGGACCGCGTAACCTCTATCCGCCTCAGCCACGCCGAGGAACGGCGCAGGAACTGCTCGCCGTCCTCAGCACCGCCTTCCTCCAGCAGCTTCGAGCAGCGCAGGTTCAATTCCGCCTGCTCCCTGTGATTCGCTGCCAGCTCCTCCCGGACTTCAGCCAGCCGCGCCTCCACACTCTCTCTGCGCAGCAGCTCCGCCTTCAGCTGATCCCACTCCCGCTTCCGCAGCTCCAGCCAGGTTAATAGGGCGGCTGGTGTGGGGTGGCGGGGAGCAGTTGGAGTTGGGGCTGTGTATTGGGCAGCAGGGTTGGTTGCGGGTAGTCGGTGCTGCTCAGTAAGCGGAGAAGCCGGTAGCGATTGCTGATCAGCTATAAAGGGAATAGAATCTATCCGTCCGGTACCGGCAGCTGCAAGCAGCTTCAGCCCTTCCTGTTCATAGAGCGCACATTCCGCCGCCAGGCCGCTAAGCCGCGCAGACCATTTGGCCTCCTGGCGCAGCAGCTCATGGCCCTGCTCTGCCAGGGCGAAAATATCCGGCAGGCCGTCCGGGGACAGCCCTTCGGGGAGTCTCCGCTGACGCAGCCATTCTTCGTAGCGCGCCGCCAGCTCTGTGAAGCGGGCCTCCGCTTCCTCCAGCTCGCCGGTCAGCACCTGCTCCTGTCCGCTCAGCCGCTCAAGCTCCGTCCGGCAGGCCTCGGCCTCAGCCGCCTGCCGGTCTACGCGCTGGCGCCAGGTGCCCCAGGCCTCCATCAGCCGGCGCAGCTCGCGCATCCCGGCCTCCAGCCCGCCTGCGTCAGGGCTGGACGCCTTGCTGCTCTCCCGCTCCGCACCGGAGAGCAGCTGCCCGCGCAGCCGCAGCATCTCCGCTGCGGCCTTGCCTGCCGCCCCGCCGCCCTGCTCCGGCGGGGAAACCGCCGCCCCCGCTGCGCGCAGGGCGGCCCAGAGCCACAGGTCCGCTGCGGCCAGCAGGCCGAGCGCGGACCATACGCTGACCGGCGGTGCGCCGGTCAGCCACAGCGCAGGCGGCAGCAGCAGCGTAAGCGCTGCGCCCGCCTGCAGGAAGCGCCGGTAGCGTGCCGCCCGGCGCCCGTTCACGCCGGGGCGGCTGCCCCCGGCGGGGCCCTGGCGGCGCGGAGCTGACGCGCCGCCCTCCGGGCCGAGCTGCGCTTCGCGCCAGCGCTCGGCGGCCTGCTGCAGCTCGTCCCAGAGCTGCACCAGTTCACGCGGGCTGCGCGCAGCTAGGCCCGCGAAGTCCGCTGCGCCGCTGGCGTGCTCCTGCGCCAGCAGGCGCTCAGCCGCCTGCAGCGCAGCAGCGGCGGCGGCCTTGCGGGCGCGGAGGCTCAGCAGCTCCGCGCCCCGGGCCTCCATTTGCCGGTCATACCCGGCAAAGGAGCCGGCATAACGCCGCGCGGCCTCCCGGTCCGCGGCGGCCGGGGTGAAGCCCGCAAGCGCTGCGGTGTCCCAGCCTGCGCCAATGCTGCGCAGCAGGCGTTCCAGCTGCTCCCGCAGAGCCGTCAGCTCCGCGGCAAGCCGCTGCTGCTCCGCCCGCTTGTCCTCATAGCTGCTGCGGCTGCGGTCCAGCGCTTCGAGCGCAGGCCCCTGCTCCGCAAGCAGAGGGTCGGGCGGATTCGCCGCCAGCTCTGCGGTAAGCTCCGCCGTCAGCCGTTCCAGCCGGAACGCTGCGCCCTGCAGGCTGCGCAGATCGGCTGTAAGTGATCTCCAGCGTTCCGCCCCGTTATCCGGGAACGATGCAATCACGGGAAGCTCCTCCAGCTCCAGCCGGCCTTCGCTCCATTTCAGCCACAGCTCCCGGATGTCCTGTGCCTTGCGCAGCTTCATCAGCCTTGCACCTGCGAGCTCGCGGTCCAGCTTCATCTGCTCCAGCTGCTGCTCCGCAGCTTCCAGAGCCAGAGTATTCCCGTTATATCTCGGCAGATAAGAGCGGCTCTCCGCTACCTCCTGCTCCAGCTTCCCGATAGACTGCAGAATCCTGGCCGCCTCCTGAACCTTGCCGCGCGGCTTGTAGAGCTTCTCGGCCTCCTGAACCAGACGCTTCTCTGCCCGCATGATCTCCCCGCCGCCGCCCATCCCGGCATGGAACAGGTAGCTGCTCATTTCCCCGGACTGCAAGGTCCCCAGCTCCTGCAGCTCGTCAAGCGAGACAGCGAACAGCTGGCGGAACATACTCCGGGAGATGCCGCCAAGCAGACGCCGCTCCAGCTCCGCCTGATTCAGCTCCTCCGTGCGGCCATCCGGATGGCTGATTGCTATCTGCAGCTTCTCTGCTCTGCCCGGCCCCGCGCCGCCGGATGCATACCGGCGGATAGTCCATAATGCGCCGGACTCATCCCTTGCTTCCAGCACCCCGCCGTGCGTCCCCCCTTGCAGCGGCTCGTACCGTTCAGCCGGATTTCCCCGGCCGGGGATGCCATACAGCATGGCACGGATGAACTGCAGGGTCGTGCTTTTACCAGCCTCGTTGCGTCCGAACAGAACCGTGACCCCTTCATTCAGTCCGATCTCCCGCTGAGCCAGCCTTCCGTAGCCGCCTATCCGCAGTAAGTCAATCTTCATTCCTCTACCTCCCGGCCTTGCTGTCCATCCCCATCTCCTGTATCCCCGGCTGCGGCCTTACTCATCACCCATTTGTCAGGATCCTTCGGCGTCCTGTCCGCCACCAGTCCAGATCCTTCCATGAATGCTTCACTGCTCTCAGCAGACCGGTCCTTGCCTTCTTCCGCAGCATTCAGCTGCGCCCCGCCGGACTCGTCCAGTCCGCTCAGCAGTGTGATGCCCAGCTCCGCTGCACCTCTAAGCCATTCCTGTTTCTCCTCGGGGCCTACGGATAATAGCAGCCTGCGCAGCTCCTGATTCTCCATCATCGGTCTCAGCGCAGTAGCGACCAGCTCGTCCAATTCTGCGGCATTCCCGCCACTGTGTTCGGCAAGCCGCAGCATTTCACCCAGGAAGCTGTCCTCCAGAAGCAAGTGCTCACGGTCAATCGCAAGTCCCGTTTCAATGGAGAAGCCTTCCGTCCAGACCAAGCCTGCATATTCCTTGCGCACCGCACGCATAGCCTCACGCCGCTGCAGCTCGGTGAGCAGGTCATCCGCCGCTCCCTTCTCCGCCAGCACCTTATGTATATCGCCCCGCCCCGTCAGGCGGAACCTGACCACAGACATCATCTGCGGGGTCTCGCTGCGGATATCCTCCACTGCATTCTCTACAGCGAGGGTCCACTCGGCCTCGTCAGTGAGCCCATCAATAGAGAGCTCGCGGACCTGCCAGCGCACACTGTCCAGTTCATGGAAATCCAGCCGGACTCCCCCCTCTGCACTGACATCAACTGTATAACAGCCCTTTGGCCCGGTCTCCTTAATGCTTCTCCCTTGAATATTGCCCGGATAGACGATAGGCGGATGCTCATGCAGAATACTCCGCTTATGAATATGCCCGAGCGCCCAATAGTCATAGCCCCTGCCGATCAGATCCTTCCGGCTGCACGGGGAGTACGTCTCATGCTGGAGATCCCCGTCCACATTGCCATGCAGCAGGGCGATATGGAACAGGCTGCTGCCCGGCTGGCGGCTGAAGCGCAGAGCTGTATTCTCTGTCACTTTGGAGGTCGGGTAGGAGATGCCGCTAACCACAGCTACCTCCCGTCCGTCTTCCCTGCGGCGGGCGGTCACGTGCTCCGGCTCACTTCCGCCGAATACCGTAACATGGGCAGGCGGTGCCGAACTAAGGCGCGGGCCGTCCAGCGGATCATGGTTACCGTGGATCAGGAACACCTGAATCCCGTGGCGTCCAAGTTCCTCCAGGGCCTCCCGGAACCGGAGCTGCCCCTGAAGCGAAGCATCTGAGACATCGTAGACGTCGCCGCTAATGACTACGAAATCTACCTTTTGCAGGATGGCTACGCCAACAAGCCGCCCGAGGGCGGCGAAGGTGGACTCTCGGAGATAGGAGCGGATATCCTGCGGGAGATGGGACAGACCGGCGAACCGGCTGTCCAGATGCAGATCCGCAGCATGCAGGAAACGAAAAGGAATCATAGCCTCACCCCTTCATTCCCGGCTGGAACTGCAGATAGGTTTTCTTCAGCTCATTGGCTACACGGGTCAGGGAGTAGAGGCTCTTTGCTTTATCCCAGGCCGAACGCGACAGCTCATAGCGGTAGCCGGGGTCCGTGATTACTTTTTCCAGGGCATCCGCCAGTCCCAGCTCATCATCCGGATTCACCAGCAGCCCGTTCACCCCGTCCTCAATCTGCTCGGGAATACCGCCCACATTCGTCCCGACCAGCGCCAGACAGCTCAGCGCAGCCTCGGCAAACACCGAACCGAACGCCTCCGCCCGCGAAGGCAATACGAAGATATCGAAGAACGGCATGAATTCCTCAGGATGCAGCGTATAGCCGTAAAAAATAGTCTCATTATAGATGCCCAGCTTCTGCGCAAGCTGCTCCAGCTCCGCCCGGCTCGGTCCGTCCCCGATGATATGCAGCACATATTCATGCCCCCGCTTCTTCAGCTCGGCACAGGCCTTGAACAGAATATCGATGCCTTTGGCCGGTACGAGACGGGTAACCGTGACCAGCTGCGGAATGTCATTCTCATGCGGGACAGGCTTGAACCGCTTCTCATCAAATCCATTGGGAATGACTCCAATGCTGTCAGGCTGGTCAATATAGGGAGTCACATAATCGGCAAAAGCACGCGAAACCGTCATCAGCCGGTCACTCACCTGCTCCAGCTCCCGGTAAATCGCGACCAGGAACTGATGCTCAAGCCCCCCCTCGCGGATCAGCCCGTTCAGAATCAATTCACGCTCATAGCTGGAATGCAGCGTCTGAATCAAGGGAACATCAGGATAAATTCTCTTCATCGCCAGCCCGGCAATCGGATGATGGGCATGGATCAGATCATATTTTTTGCTCATGCGCAGCTTGGTCCACCAAATGTAATCCCGGTAGGTCTGAATGTATTTTTGCACAACCGGACTTTCGCCGTACACTGTCCAGTCGAAGGTCTCGAAGACGATGTCTTCGCGTCCCTTGCCCCGGATGCGCTTGGGCAGCCAGAACAAATCCATCTCCCAGCGGCTGGACCGGAAGCGTTCCTGGAGATAAGGAATCATAGAAGATACACCACCGGGCTGCTCCGGCGGGAAGAATAGCGCTTGCAGCAAGTTCATATAGGTACATCTCCCTTTACAATTGCCCTATTTACGGTGAAGCCCGGCAATTATGATATAGTTGTGTATATGTACAATTACAATTTCGGGTACTGCTGCAGGTATAGGTACGCTAAGGTTCCATATCTTAATTTTATCGGTATCCACCAGAAACAGCAACTAAGATGACAGCTTTACTTATCTTGAACTTGGACTAGAGGAGAGTGATTTATGAATGAAGAACGACTGCCTGCCGCTTACACCGCCAATATTAGAGAGATGCTGGGGGATTCGGCGGACGCTTTTCTGAAGAGCTATCTGGCTGCGCGGACCCAGGGTCTGCGGTTCAATACTTTAAAAAGCAGTACACCTTCCGGCCGCACCGCAGCGGAGCAGGCAATCCCGCAATTCGGCCTGTCACAGGTAACATGGTGTCCGTCAGGCTTCTATTACGAAGACCCCGCTCGCCCGGGGAGACATCCGTATCATACCGCCGGACTATATTATATTCAGGAGCCCTCCGCAATGTCCGCAGCCGAGCTGCTGAAGCCGCTTCCCGGAGAGATCGTTCTCGACCTCGCGGCCGCTCCCGGCGGCAAAACCACCCATATCGCCGCACTGATGCAAGGGGAAGGGCTGCTCATCTCCAATGAAATTCACCCGGAGCGGGCCAAAATCCTGGCCGAAAACGTCGAGCGGCTCGGTATAAGCAACACGCTGGTTACCTCCGCAGCCCCTGGTGATCTCTCCAAAAGATTCCCTGAGGTGTTCGACCGCATTATGCTGGACGCGCCTTGCTCCGGTGAAGGAATGTTCCGCAAAGACCCTGCGGCGATAGACGAATGGTCCCCGAAGCATGTGGAGATCTGTGTAGCCAGACAGTGGGATATTCTGCAGGATGCGTATCTGATGCTGAAGCCTGGCGGCCATATGGTCTATTCGACCTGTACCTTCAACCGCCAGGAGAATGAGGAGACGATGGAGCGCTTCATGCAGACCTATCCCGATATGGAGCTGATCGTTACGAAGCGGCTGTGGCCGCATCTGGAGCGGGGCGAAGGGCATTTCGTGGCCCTGCTGCACAAGGCGGCTTCAGCAGACCCGGCGGATTCTGCTCCGCGCAAGAGCCGGGGCAAACGCAGCGAACGCGGCAATAATGGTCCGAAGACAAGTGCCACGCTCAGAGAGTCCTATCAACAGTTCATGAGCTGGGCGGCGGCAGAGCTGCCCGGATTCGCCGATCGCGGCATTCCGCTTCTCTTCGGCGAATCCCTGTATCTGCTGCCTGAGGCATTCAATGAGCGGCTGCACACCGGGGTACTGGACGGGCTCAAGGTGCCGCGTGCCGGACTGCATATTGCCCATCTTAAGAAAAACCGGATCGAGCCTGCCCACGCTCTGGCTATGGCACTCCGGGTGGATCAGGCGGCGCGCAGCTATGATATGCCTGCGGACGGCACGGAGATCCAGGCCTGGCTGCGCGGCGAGAGTCTGCCGGTTCCGCCGAGCCTGCATGGCTGGACGCTGGTAACCGTAGACGGCTTGCCCGTAGGCTGGGGCAAAGCCAGCTCCGGCCAGCTCAAGAATCATTTGCCCAAGGGTCTGCGGATTCTAAAAGCCCATCTTGACGAGGTTTAGGCAGTTGACCAGTTCATGAAGCCTCCCTACGCATATGATGTCATTATCCCATGGAGGTCCGCCGGACTTAAGGCGGCAAGTGGGAACAGACATGAATCAAGGGAGGAATCAGACATGGGTGCAGGTGTAGGCTTCACTTCGACCGGTGCGATCTTGGTACTCTTCATATTGCTCGTAATCATTTCCCGTTCGTTGTTCGTCTAATTCCGCTGTAAGCAGCACAGCACACGGACCTCAAGCAGCCCGCCCCCTTTATGGGGGCAGGCTGCTTTTTCCGTTACTCGCATCATCAAGACAAACAATATTTCACCAGCGCATCGCGCACGCCGTTGTCATTATTGGTGCCGGTGATCACATTTGCGGCTGCTTTGACCTCTACCGGAGAGTTATCCATCGCCACGCCCAGACCGGCATAAGTCAGCATGGAGATATCATTATAATAGTTGCCGATCGACAGCACCTGCTCTTGCGGAATGCCAAGCTCAGCTGCCAGATGCTTCAGGGCATTGCCTTTGGAGGATTCCGGGTGCATGAGATCAACGAAGAACTCTCCGCTGCGCAGAATATTGTATTGCTCTCCCCAAGTAGCCCACTCCCGCTGCGCTTCATCCAGAATATCGGACTGCGTGAACACAGTGAATTTCACAATCGGTTCGCGGAACTCCTCCCAGGCTGGAAGAGATGCAGGCATAATGCGGAAATGCTCATACATAAAGTGGGCTTCCTTCGTCAGGTTCTCCACATTGTCCACATACATCTCAAACGCAGTGTTTACATCAAAATGGATATCACGCTCGCGGCAATAGGCGATATACGGGTCCAGCCCTCTGGCGTCCAGTCCATACTGGTGCAGCACCTTACGGTCCTTGACACTCACTGTAGCCGCTCCGTTATGGCCCAGCACATACCCCGACAAGCCCATCTCCTCCATAAAAGGAATCGAATTCTGCGGACTGCGCCCTGTGCAGAGTACAATCTGCCCGCCCTGACGCGTGACCTCGGCAACCGCCGCTTTGTTCTCTTCACTGAGCTGATGATCATCATTCAGCAGTGTTCCGTCTACATCCAGTGCAATCAGTTTGTATTTCATACCCCATCATCCTATCTCTGTATAGTATACCTTTATTCCGCAGCCCCGCCGCCGCGCAGCAGCTCCAGCTCACGGGCTGTGAGCTCCCGGCAGGCTCCCTCGGGCAGCGTCTCGTCGAGCTTCAGTTCGCCCATCGACACCCGCTTCAGGAACACTACCTTCTTCCCGACAGCTACGAACATCCGCTTCACCTGATGGAATTTGCCCTCCGTAATGGTGAGTGAGATATACGACAGGACGCGGCTGCCCCGCTCTCTGCTTAGAATGCTAAGCTGCGCGGGCAGGGTCACATAACCATCCTCAAGCGTAACACCCTCGGCAAAAGCAGCCACATCCGCCGCATCGACCTCACCCTCGACGGTGGCCTCGTAGGTTTTGGGGACATGCTTGCGCGGGGACAGCAGCTCATGTGCCAGCTTCCCGTCATTCGTGAGCAGCAGCAGACCCACGGTATCCTTATCCAGCCGCCCGACCGGGAACGGCTCGAACAGCGCATGCTCCTGCTTCAGCAGATCCAGAACCGTGCGGTCCCGTTTATCCTCAGTGGCGGACAATACGCCCGGCGGTTTATTCATCATCAGATAGATGAATTCCCGGTAGAGGACCGGCTCTCCGCCCACCTCTATGCGGTCCTGCTGCGGGTCTACATGGAACCCGCTGTCTTTGACGACAGCTCCATTTACTGTGATCAGGCCCTGCTTGGCCTGCTTACGGATATCGCTGCGCGAGCCGATCCCCATGTGGGACAGCACCTTGTCAAGCCGCTGCTTCTTGTTCGCAGTTCCTCCTGTAGCCATACTCTAAGTCCACCTCCAGCCTGCGGGATATTCGTTCTTCAGTAGTCCGTCCTGCCATTTGCCCCAGCCTGCGCTGAAGCCGTCGATGCAGACGAGGGTATAGCCTTTGTATGCATGTCCTTCCTTAATCGACAAGCGCTCTGCGGGGATCGACAGGGTCTCCCCCTTCAGGTAGGACACTGCTTCCCCGCTGGCGCTGGATAGCGATACGAAGCGGCTGCATTCCTCAGGACGCAGTGCTGTAGCGAGCGGATGACCGGGAACGAATCTGCCGCTCTTGATCTGCCCCACATACCAGCCCGGCCGAACCGTCTTCAGACCGTCCAGCGCTTCACGCGGCAACGGGGAGATATATAGATGATCGCCGAACCATATGGCATGTCCGGGCGGCTGTGTCCCCAGCAGCTCTTGAATAAAGTCCGCATAGACCGCGAGCGCTATCGCTTCCCCGCCAGTTCGCTGTGACTGCGGACCTGGACCCGTTCCGGCTCTACCAGAGCCGGAGCCGTGTCCAGATCCGCGTCCTCCCTTGCCGCCCCGGCCGTGATCTGCCCTGCCGGGAACTGCCTTACTGTGAAAGTCTGTTTTCGCAGCTTTGCTCCGGGGCGCGGCAGACAGACTTCTCTCTCTCTTATCATTTCGTGCTTTTGCGTTCTCTAAAGTATCTGTCACCGCAGCTCCATTCTCTGCTGCCCCGTTCTCAATTGCCTCTCTCGCAGGTCCGCCACTTCCGTCATGGCGCAGTACCGCCATGAAATGCCCTTCCCCCTTGACCTTATGCGGCCACAGCCGCGCCGCACCCGGCAATGGGCCGAGTCCGGCAGCGAACGGGCCGGTTCCGCCTACGGGAACCAGCGAGAACTGCGGATGCCCGGACAGGAATCCGGCAATCATCTCCTCGTTCTCCTCCAGAGCGAACGTGCAGGTGGAATACACCATAGTACCGCCGGGCTTCAGCGCTGAAGCTGCGGCCCGCAGAATCTCCTGCTGCATCTCCGCGTATTTGTCCGGTGTCCCCGGCTCCCATTGCTTGACCATATCCTCGTCCTTGCGGAACATGCCCTCTCCCGAACAGGGAGCATCAATTAGAATCCGGTCGAAGAACCCGGGGAACGCTCCCGCAATCCGCTCAGGGCTTTCGTTAAGTACAATGCCGTTGCGTACCCCGTACAGCTCCAGATTCTTGGCGAGCGCCTTCGTCCGTTCAGGATGCAGGTCATTGCTGACCAGCAGTCCTTCGCCTTGCAGCTTGGCGGCAATCTGGGTAGACTTTCCGCCCGGGGCTGCGCACAGATCAAGCACACGGTCCCCCGGCTGAACATCCAGCAGTTCAACCGGGGCCATGGCACTCGGCTCCTGAATATAGTACAGCCCGGCATGATAATAGGGGTGTTTGCCGGGTCTGGCTCCCTCACCGGTATAGAAGCCCGAAGGGCACCAGGGAATCGGCTCCAGGGTGAAGGGGGAACGCTCCCGCAGCCCGTCCACCGTTATTTTCAGTGTATTGACACGGATTCCCCCGTAGGGTGACTGCTGATAGGTATCTGTAAATTGCTCATATTCCGGTCCCAGCAGCTCTTTCATACGCTCTGCGAAAGCTCCGGGCAGTTGTGCCGTCATGATGCCTTCCTCCCGCTCAAATAATCAGGAACACCCCTGCGGGTGCTCCTGTTCTAACTTACTATGGTCAAGCGCCATCCGGCCTGTTCCTCGGTCTGTCCGGCTGCTGCGGCCCGCGCCGCTGGGGCACCACAGGCTGAATGGACTCAGCCGCCAGCCTGACCTCTTCCTCCAGCACGGGATCTACGATGCGGATGGTGAGATCATAATAATCAAAGGGCTGATCTTCGTAAGCTTCCAGACGGGCAACATACGCTCCCGCTTCCCGGACCAGCTTCGCCAGATCAATACCTAGCGTCACCGCCGGATATCTGCCCAGTACTTCATGTGACTGCTTCAGCAAAATCAGGCCGCCGCGCACATTGGCATTACGGAAATGGTACAGCCCGACTGCCACCTGCAGCAGAGCCTTGTATAACGGATCACGCTGCTTTTCCAGCCATAATTCCTCAAGCACCTCATGACATTCGAAATAATCCCTGTCCCGGTTGAAGTAGATGAGGTAGGCCAGATACAGCGGCTCATAAGCCATCCGGCTCGCTGCCCTTCTTGGCATTCGAGAGCAGCTCGCGCACATGGTCCAGCAGTTCCTTCATCGCATCCATATCCTGAGCCTGCCAGATCGCATTGAACCGTTCCTGGCTCTCAATCGCTTCATTCACAAGATGATAGAAATACAGCTGATGAATAGCCTTCAGCAGTTGTGTCGTCATGTTCGAGTTCTCCTCGAAGGTCTTCTGGGCCTCCAGAATCTCTTCCCGGATGCTCGACATCTCGCTGTCCAGAATGGAAGCCGCTTCTGCTGCCGTCTTCAGGCGCACCCGCATTTCATCGGGCAGGCTCTCCCGGTATTTATAATTCAGCGAATGCTCAATGGTTGCCCAGAAGTTCATCGCCAGTGTACGGATTTGAATTTCAGCCAGTACAATCTTTTGACCCAGCGCAGTCTGTACCGGATAGCGGATGATCATATGGAAGCTGCGGTAGCCGCTTTCCTTATAATTGGTAATGTAGTCCTTCTCATATAGGACTTCAAGATCCTTGCGGGCGCGGATGTATTCCGCCACTCTGCGGATATCCTCGACGAACTGGCACATAATGCGAATGCCGGCGATATCCTCGATGCCCGTTTCCAGATCCTCCATTTTTACGTTTAACCGTTTGGCCTTCTCAAGTATGCTAGACAGCCGTTTCACACGGCCGGTAACGAATTCAATCGGAGTGTATTCTTCCCTTTTCTTGAGTTCAGAGCGCATCGTCTTGAATTTAACCTTCAATTCCTCCACCGTTTGTTCATAAGGAAGCAGAAAAGTTCCCCAGTCCCTGACGTCCATCGCCTTGTCCTCCTGTCCATTCATCCTTCAGTGATGATCAGCGCCTACCGCATCAAGGAGCCTCTCGAAGCCGTCCCGCCGCAGCAGCTGCCGTAGTCCGGCATGCACTCTGCGGTTAACCTCCGGCCCTTCATAGATGAGTGCTGTATAAATTTCGACCAGACTGGCGCCTGCCCGTATCTTATCGTAAGCATCCTGGGCTGTAAAAATCCCGCCCGACCCGATAATCGGCAGCTTGCCGCCCGTCTGGCTATAGATTCTGCGGATAATCTCTGTAGAACGTTCGCGCAGCGGCTGGCCGCTCAGCCCGCCCGTCTCACCGGCTTTGTCGCTCTGCAGCCCTTCACGGGAGAGGGTCGTATTAGTGGCAATGATACCGTCCATTCCGGCTTCCGTGATGGTATGTACCATATATTCCAGCTCAGCGTCACTGACATCGGGAGCAATCTTGACCAGCAGCCCCTTCGCGGCGCCCGTCTTCGCCCGCTGCAGCTTCATCTCTTCCTTAACCTCGCTAAGCAGGTTCGAGAGCTCGCTGCCATGCTGAAGACTCCGAAGATCCGGGGTATTCGGCGAGCTGATATTGACCACAAAAAAATCACCGTACGGATACAGCGTACGGATACACTTGCGGTAATCCTCATGTGCCAATTCATTCGGGGTAGCCTTGTTGCGTCCGATATTGACCGCCACCGGAATTCTGCGCTTCTTCAGCTTCTTGAGGCGTTCAGCCATGGCCTCCGCGCCTTCATTATTGAAGCCCATCCGGTTAATGAGCGCCTTGTCAGGCAGCAGCCGGAACAGCCGGGGACTGTCATTGCCGGGCTGGCCTACCGGAGTTACCGTGCCTACCTCCATAAATCCGAAGCCGATCGAAGAGAACCCTCCTACCGCTTCTGCATTCTTATCCAGTCCTGCCGCTAAGCCCACAGGGGTCGGGAAATGTACCCCGAACAGATCCACTGCAAGGTCAGCGGTCTCAGGAACCCCATACATGAGGCGCATGGCCGCGCTCCCGCCGGGAACCAGATCTGCTTTATTCAGTCCGCCGATGACGAGATGATGCGCCGTCTCCGGGTCCATTTTAAAGAAAATTGGTTTACCAAAATGTCGATACAGCACCGTTCTCGCTCCTTCAAGGGAACCACAATTGACATAACGACTCCCGTATCTATAGGTTTCTTCTTAATTTTATCCGTTTCCGGGGGAAAAGAAAAGTTTTTTGCCGCAGCGATTGTCCCTGCCCTGCCGCACTTCCTTCACGCCGCCGCCAATTCTCACAGATTCCCCGTAATTTCAATTCCGTCCGCAGTCTTCAGATGATTCCTTGCCCAGCTTATGAACTGGTTCTGGAAATCCTGCAGTTCAGAGTCTGTAACCGGCTGCTGCTCCAGTTCAGACAAGATAGACTCCCACTGGCTCTTCGGAATCGGGTTCTCCCAGCACGGGTCCAGCGATGTCATCTCTTCCCCGGTGAACGGATCGGATAGAGGGAAGACCCTGCTGACCGCAGGCTTAAGATATTCGAAATCGCCTTCATAAATAAACAGCATCTCTCCCGGTGCAATTCCGCCCGCGTCCATGTTCAAATCATACCGGGAAAAGGTGAACCCTATATTCCTCGGCGGACCTGTGTAGCGGTAGAGCAGTACCGGAATTTTGCTTTTGGACCTGCTTGCCATGGCAGCATCACTCCTGCTTTTGTGTTCTTCACGCTCCAGCATAAAACCTTCCTTATGATACTCCAGCCGGTATTCCTCTGTATAGACCAAGACTTCGGCCATCCAGTCCCTACCGTAAGAGATTGCAGCTAGACTTGTCTTTTCATCCAGACTAGAATAGAGGAGCGGGTACAAGTTCCATGAACCACCACCAATCCTCACATGTAAGGGTTATCACAGACTAAGAGAGAAAGAAGGGTGACCAAATGTCAACGAAACGCAAACCTCCCACACTCCAGCAGAAAAAAGAAGAAGTCAACCGCAAAGCCATTCTGTGGATCAGCGCCAGTCTGGTACTGCTGATTGCGCTGATCGCCGTTTTATTTGTCTTTGTCGGGAATTAGTTCAGCCAATGGTATACTTTATGGGGGTTGGTCTGATTACGGGGCGAATCCGAAGGGAAACGTTCCTCCGGTACGACCAGCTCCTCAGGCAGAACCCCTTGACTGATTTGAACCTTCGTGCCCATCGGCACCATGGCGAACAGCTCCTCCACATCCTTCCGGCTCATCCGGATACACCCCAGCGACTCATCCTTGCCGATGCTATCCGGCTCATTCGTCCCGTGAATCGCATAATTACTGTCCGAGAGCTGCATGCCGCGGCTGCCGAACTCCCCGTTATCGCGCCCGTTCGGGTTCACAACCTTATCCTTAATGAAGAACTCCCCTTCAGGGGTCTTATCTCCGCCGAGTCCTACGGCATAATTCCGTAGAATCACATTGCCGCTGGTGACCGCCAGACGGTGGTTTTGCTTATCTACAATAATAGCAAGCGGTTCTTTGAAAAAAAGCTTCTCCCCCGGCCCCGCCGCCGGACCTCCGCCGCCCGTCTGCTCTTGCCCCGGAATACCTGCATCTTGGCCGCCGGACGGCTGCGGTGCTGCTGAGAACAGCGGCGCCTCTCCTCGTGCGGCTCTGCGCAGAGGAGCGAAGGCTTCCTTCATCAGCGGGGTGATGCCGCCCAGCACGTTCGCCGGGAACGGCTTCACTAATTCCTGTACTGCTTCGGGATAAGCCCCCTTGCTGGTCTTGTACGCACGCAGCGCACTCCAGAGCACAGCCAGCTCCTCCTGCTGCTTCTGCCAGTCCAGGCCCTGCTGCTTAAGCTCCGCCGAATCCGGCGGCTGGCATGCGCACGCTGCCGGATTATAGGACTGATAGACTATACGCCCTTCTCCGCTCTTGGCAAGAGTAGCCTCCAGCGGCAGCCCTTTCTTCCACAGCAGCCATTTGCCCGAGCGCTTCATACCGAGCAGCGCGGCGGCGGAAGGCGTCTTCGCCGACTTCAGGATGGCTGCCAGGCCCCCGCCCCCCGCAGCAGCATCCGCCGCTACCGCCGTGAAATCCAGACTTGCCGGTTCTTGCGGACTTACCTGCGCCTCATCGGCTGTCTCCGGCAGCACGGCTGAGATATTCGCGACCGGCGCAGCTGCACCCTTACTGTCCGGCAGAATTCCCGGTGCGACGGCAGCCGGAATAAGCATGAGCAGCAGCAGCATTAAGGCCAGCAGCACCCGGCGCTTCCTGAGCCTCGCAGTCTGCCGTTCCCGGGCCGATTCCAGCAGCCCTTCCTCGTACTGCTGCAGCATATCCGCCGGCACCTTGCTGCGTTCAAAAGCCTCATACACTTCCCCGGCCTGATTATAGCAGTAATTCGCTTTTCCATACTGCCCGTTCTTATAGTATTCCTTACCAAGCAAGTACCATGCCATCTTATTATCCGGATGCATCTGTACATAGGCTTTTAGATGCTGAGCATTCTTCATGTTGGCCTCCACTATTGGTGGTATGGTTATGTATTCGTATGTACCTTCTATTGTATATCGGCATTGGACGCAAAAAAAGACACCTCAAGCCGCATTTATCGCGGTCCGGAGATGTCTTTTATGGAGACGGCAGAAGCTTAGCCCTCTTTGTTGAAAGGCGCATCTGCAATCTTAATGGAATCTGTAGGGCATCCGTCAGCTGAATCCTGCAGGTCATCGAACAAGTCGTCCGGAATCACAACATTCCCGTGGTTGCAGTCGTTCTCATAGATCACTTCTGCCAAACCTTCGTCATCATAATCAAAAATATCAGGGGCCGTCGCGCCACAAGCACCACAAGCGATGCATGTGTCCTTCTCGACCCAAGTGTACTTAGCCATTTTTTCTCTGCCTCCCGCTTAACTATACAGCCTGCAGTCGCAGCCTGTTATTTTTCTCATATTAATATAAATAGGATACAATTTCAATGAATTTTCAATGTGTTGACATTATTGCCTCATTCTCTGCGAGGCTGCGAGCGGCTGATGCCGGGCCTTAATTCAGTCTATATCCTTGTCTGCGCCGCCCAGATTGTCCTTCTGCAGCGAGGTTCCCCGCTCCTTATGGTTACGCAGCCGCGCCGAGTGGCTGTCGCTCAGCATGCCTGCGGTCAGCACCGCATTCTCGCCGAACTTGTTGCGCAGCATATCCATCGCCTTATTAAGCGACTCCTTCTTCGGCTGCCGTTCGTAGTCGAACAGATCCAGCTGAATAGCCGATTCCTCTTTGAGCATCAGCCCCTGGAGCGTTACCCCCAGCAGCCGCACCGGCTTGTCGCCCTTCCAGTGGCGCGCGAACTGGTCGCATGCCACCTTATAAATGTCCTCGGCGCTCTCGGTGGGAGCCTCAAGCTGGCGGGAGCGGGTGATCGTCTTCATATCCGGCGTGCGGATCGTCAGCTGTACCCCCGCTGCAACCAGCCCCTGCTTCCTCAGTCTCCGCGCAACCTGATCGCTCAGGTTCAGCAGAATCGGGCGCGCCTCAGCCAGCCCTACCACATCATGCGGCAGCGTGGTGGTATGGCCGATGGATTTGCTCTGCTCCCGCTCAGGATTCACGATCCCGTGATCAATCCCGTTCCCCGCCCGCTTCAGCCAGGCGCCCATGACGCCGAAATGGCCGACCAGCATCGCCTCATCCGCCGCCGCCAGCTGTCCGATGCTGTAGATGCCCAGCTTGCGCAGCTTCTCGGCCGTCTTGCCGCCAATGCCGAACATCTCATTGCACGGCTTGTCCCACAGCACGGACGGCACATCGCGCAGCCGCAGCACGGAGATGCCGCTGGGCTTTTTCAGATCGGAAGCGATCTTCGCCAGCAGCTTGTTGGGGGCAATTCCGATGGAGCAAGGCAGACCCAGCTCCTCCATAATCCGCCGCTGCAGCGCCTCCGCAATCTCCGGCGGCGTTCCGAATTGGCGGGAGCCGGTGATATCGAGATAGCATTCGTCTATGGAGACGGCTTCGAGCAGCGGAGTATAGCTGTAGGCAATCTGCATGAATGCATTGGAGTACTTGCGGTATAGATGGAAATCCGGCTTAATAAGCATTAAGGAAGGACAAATCCGCAGCGCCTTCTGCACCTGCATGCCCGTGGAGATGCCCAGCCTGCGCGCGGCGTAGGAGCAGGTGACGATAATTCCCCTTCTTGCCTCCACGCTGCCCGCCACCGCTGTCGCCTTGCCTTTATATTGCTCCGGATCTTCCGCCTCATGCACAGAGCAGTAAAAGGCATTCATGTCCACATGCAGAATAACCCTGCCGCTTGCCGGATAATATTGATCCACACTCTGCATGGCATCCACCTTCTTATCTTCGGGGTTCCATTGTTATTGTCAGCATACCTCTACCCCGGCGGGAGGTCAACTTCCCGGAGAGGCGCCTCGTGACAGCGGGGAGAAAAGTTCTTTGTTACTTTCCCGCGTAAAAATGCTATAATATAAAAATTAATTTCCTTTGCGAAGGCTAATAACACTTTTAGGAGGACACTCATGTCTAAGTCTATCTCCATCTTCGATACTACCCTGCGCGACGGAACACAAGGCGAGGGGATCAGTCTGTCGGCGGATGACAAGCTGAAGATTGCCAGGAAACTCGACGATCTGGGTGTCCATTATATCGAAGGCGGCAATCCGGGAAGCAACAACAAGGACATCGAATTTTTCAAAAGAGTCCAGGAGCTTCATCTGAATGCCAAGATTACCGCATTCGGCAGCACCCGGCGCAAAAACACTGTAACCGAGCAGGACGAGGGGCTGCAGCGGATGATTAACGCTGGCGTTCCGGCGGCTACCCTGGTGGGCAAATCGTGGGATTTCCATGTTCACACTGCCCTGCAAACGACCCTGGAAGAAAACCTGGCCATGATCGGCGACTCCATCTCTTATCTGAAGCACAAGGGACTTGAGGTCATCTTCGATGCTGAGCATTTCTTCGACGGCTTCAAGAACAACCCCGAATACGCCGCCGCTGTTCTCACCCGTGCCCGCGAGGCCGGAGCAGACTGGCTGGTGATGTGCGATACGAACGGCGGCACACTGCCGCATGAGATTCATGATATTGTGACAAGCATCGGTGTGCTGCTCCCGGAAGCATCGCTCGGTATTCATACACATAACGATTGTGAGCTTGCGGTTGCCAACACCCTGAGCGCAATCGGCGCCGGTGCCCGGCAGGTTCAGGGGACCATTAACGGCTATGGCGAGCGCTGCGGCAATGCCAATCTGTGTTCCATCATTCCCACACTTCAGCTTAAGATGGGCTATCACTGCATCCCTGGCGATTCCCTGCCGCAGTTAACCAACACGGCCCGGTTCATCAGCGAGGTTGCCAATGTGAATATGCCGGTGAATCAGCCTTATGTCGGCACAGCCGCCTTCGCCCACAAGGGCGGCATTCACGTATCTGCCATTTTGCGTGATTCGCGGACGTACGAGCATATCGCTCCTGAGCTGGTCGGCAATAAGCAGCGTGTGCTGGTCTCCGAGCTTGCCGGACAGAGCAATGTGCTGTCCAAGGCGCAGGAGATGGGCCTCAGCCTTGATCCAAGCAGCGAGCAGGCGCGCAAGGTGATTGACAAGATCAAGAATCTTGAACACCAGGGGTATCAGTTCGAAGGCGCGGATGCTTCGCTTGAATTGCTGCTCCGGGAAGCGACCGGCGAGATGAATGAGCTGTTCACCTTCGAGTCGTTCAAGATGCTGGTTGAGAAGACCGCCGGCCGCCCTGTCGTCTCCGAGGCCTTCGTCAAGCTGAAGGTCGGCGGCGAGAGCCTGTACACCGCCGCCGAAGGCAACGGACCGGTCAACGCGCTGGATAACGCACTGCGCAAGGCGCTTCAGACCTACTTCCCGCAGCTCAAGGATATGCACCTCTCGGACTACAAGGTCCGTGTGCTGGATGAACAGGACCAGACTGCCGCGAAGGTGCGCGTGCTGATTGAATCCAAGGATTATAGCGACACCTGGAACACGGTAGGCGTGTCCAGCAATGTGATCGAAGCGAGCTGGGAGGCCCTGGTCGATTCCATGCGATATGCCCTTCTGGGACAGATCTCACTGGAGCAGGGCATCCAGACCAGCAATGAACCGAGAGGTCTGGTCAATCACTGACCTCCTTGGCTTCGCTCTATGCACTCCAAAAAGCCCTCCGCTGCGGAACTTAATCCGCGCAGGAGGGCTTTTCACTACGCGGCTGATCGCCGGTGCTAAGAGCCAGTCAGCGCAATAATTTTTTTCTCCAATTCCTCTGCGCTCAGGACCCCAAGAATAATCTCGCTGATGACCCCGTTCTTATCAATTAATACATTGGTCGGGAACACCGCCCCGTTATACTTGTCGAAGATCTGGCCCTTCAGATCATACATCACCGGAAAGGTCAGCATGTACTTCTTGACGAAGCGTTCCGCATTGGGCTTGTAATCCTGGCTGGTCACGTTAATTCCGTATACATCCAGCACCTTGCTGTATTTCATAGCCAGCTTATTCAGCTCAGGAGCCTCCTGCCGGCAAGGATCGCACCAGGAGGCCCAGAAGTTAAGAATCACCGGCTTCTCCCTTGCCCCATCGACGCCATACTGCTTATCCCCTTCCTGCACTGTAAAAGGAGGCGCCTTGAGTCCGGCAGATGCACCAGTCTCCGGTTCCGCCGTCTGCTGCAGGACCGCAACCGCCTTAGGCTCCGGTTTTACTTTATGTTCTATGGCAAGAACGGCCAGAAAAACAATCAAGGCCAGAATCGTTACATTCCGTTTATGGACTGCTTTCATAGAGTTCAGATCCTTTACATGGAGGATTTTCCTCTATTGTACCCCCACTTGCTCCAGTTTCAAACGTAATCATAAAAAAAGAGGATTCCGTCAAAGACGAAATCCCATGAAGAGAGAGGGGTAAAGCTGACAGCGGTCCAGGGAAGCCCCCGGCTGTTCAGACCGGACTCATCCGTACAGCAGAGGCTGGGGAAGCTTCTGCTGCCCGGCTGCCGCAGGAGACCTGCGGGCAGCTGCTGGCGCTGCCGCAGCGGGCGGCATGTGTATTGGCCTAAGGCCGATACGCAACGTAGCGCCTGACCCGCCGCCTTCCTGATATAGCTTAATTAGTCCCCGCTTTGCACTGCAATCCGGCCAGTCTTACACAATAACCCTCATGTCCTGCTTAGATAGGCGTACAAGTCGCCTAACGTATCTACCTGATTCTTTTGTAAGATCTGGCGGATGTAAGCTACCCACAGCTTCGCCGTCATCTTGGCATCCTCCAGCGCATGATGGCGGCCCTCAATGGGAATCTCATGAACCGCCAGCAGCTCATCCAGCGTGTAATTGCTGCGGTGCGGCTCCAGCCAGCGGGCCAGCATCATCGTATCCAGCACCCGGTGGGTTAACTGCACCTTGGAGGTCTTCCATAGGGCGGCATTGAGGAACGCCTTGTCATGGGCACTTCCGTGCGCCACCAGCACCCGCTGGCCGACGAAGGACATGAAGTTATGCAGGCCGTCCATCAGCGGCGGAGCAGAGGAGGTCATCTCTGCTGAGATTCCGGTCAGTCTCGTAATATTGTCCGGAATCGTTGCCCCGCAGTTCACCAGTGTATAGAAGCATTCCTCTGCCTTGATCTCTTCCCCGACCACCCGGATCGCCCCGATGGACATAATCTCATCCCCGCCCTGGTGGGAGAAGCCCGTAGTCTCCAGATCGAATATCACCGTCTCCAGTTCAGACAGCGGAGTATGCAGCACCTCGGGACGCCGTTTCTCGCGCATCAGAGAACGGATAAAGGCCATTTGCTGGGCTGTCTGCTGCGCCGATTCTCCGCCTCTCATGGAAGCGATGGCGGAGGGCATTCCGCCTTGCCGCAGATTATTCCAGAATCCTCCGCCCTTGCTCGGCTCCTTCATAGCTGTCTCCTTTCCGCTGACCGGAGCTGCCGCTGCAGCGCCTTATGCAGGCGCCGGATCAGCAGCAGGCTTTCCCGCAGCTCCGCCCGGAGCTGCTTATTCTTCAGATCATTCTCCGCATAATAATCACTGCTCACGAGCAGGCCGTCCGTCACCGTAAACGGCGTGTTCACCCGCATCCTGAGCGCCGTCAGACAAGCGCGCCTGATCTCTTCCAGATGCTGATACTGCTCCAGCTTAGCCAGCTCATCTAGCCGCTTCAGTGTCGAAGTTGCTTCGATTCCGTGCAGCAGCGACAAATGCCTGACAATATTGACAAGCGGAATGTAGAGGCCGTATTTGACATCGAAGCCGCCGGCATTATCACCGAACCGTTCCGTGAGCACCTGCCCCAGCAGATTCAGCGTTGCTTTATGACGCACCGTATTGCGCAGTACCGCCATCGTCAATTTGCTGTTATCTGTGAATCCGGCATGCAGGGCTTCCCTCCACTGCGCAGACAGCGCCTCACTTCCCGCTACATGACGCATATCCGAAGCTATAATCAGGTACCGGACAGGCTCCCATTCGAGCTGCTCCATCCAGTCAGCCAGCTGGCGCTTCCAGTCTGCCAGTGACTTCCGCCAGAGCGGCTCAGAGCACATGACCCTGCCCTCGCATTTCTCATAGCCAATCGCCTCAAGCATATCCGACAGCATGCTGCCAAAAGCTTCGAAATACCTTTTCCGCTCACCCTCCAGCGCTTCCTCTACAATTAAGCCGTTATCCTGATCGCTCCACAGCGTAGCCTCCTGCCGGCCCGCACTGCCGAATACAATAAAGGAATAGGCGCAGGGAGGCAGGCCGTAGCCCGCCTCCTTCATCTGCGCCTCACATATGCGTACCGCCGTCCCGGCAAGCTGGTCATGCATCGCATTGACCCGGTGCATCCATTCCTGAACGGGAATCACACTCAGCTGCTCCAGCAGCACTTGTTGGCATGCGGCACGCCTCGCCTTAAGCTCCTCCGGCGAACCGGCTGTTACGATGGACAAGTAACTTTCTTCTTCGTTCCAATCTGCTGCCTCCATCGAAGCCACTCGGTCCGCCTCCCTGCCTGAGTATAAATATTAGTGTTTGAGGGTTTTGGATTCTGATTCACTAATCAGCTTCATTTGCTCAGGATAACCGTACGTACCATGCTCACTGATATCCAGACCCATCAATTCTTCTTCTTCCGTTACACGGATACCCATAACCATTTTCATTACATACAGGATGACGAAGGACATCACAGCTACGAACACGAAGGTTCCGACTACACCCAGTGCCTGCACGCCGAGCTGATGGAAGCCGCCGCCGTAGAACAGACCTGCTTTACCTACTAGTGCGCCTTGTTCAATCAGATCAGGTGCTGCGAAGAGGCCTGTAGACAACGCCCCCCACATACCGGCGATACCATGTACAGAGAAAGCATAGATCGGATCATCCAATCCTGCACGCTCCAGCCACTGCGAGGTCATGAAGGTGAAGGCACCGGCAATGAGACCGATAATGATGGCTGCCCAAGGCTCTACGAAGGCACAGGCACCGGTGATGGCAACCAGAGCTGCCAGTACGCCGTTAAGCATGGCCGGAATATCGGATTTACCGAAGTACAGCCAGGAAGCTGCCAGTGCTGCCAGACCGCCTGCCGCCGCTGCAATGTTCGTAGTCAGCGCTACGTGTCCGAAGAATCCGCCCATAGGAGACAAGGCGCTGCCTGGGTTGAAGCCGAACCAGCCGAACCAGAGAATGATAACCCCAAGTACAGTGAAGACCTGGTTATGACCCGGAATAATAACCGGCTTGCCTTCTTTGTTGAATTTGCCAAGACGGGGCTTGAGGAGAATGGTCGCCACTACAGCCGCCGTTGCACCTGTAAGATGGACTACTGTAGAACCTGCATAATCCTGCATGCTCAGCTCTGCCAGCCAGCCGCCGCCCCATACCCAGTGAGCGACAACCGGATAAATTACAACCGAGAAGAGAATTCCGAAGATAATATATACGCTAAGCTTAGCACGTTCAGCCATACCGCCGGATACAATCGCCAGGGAGACTGCGGCAAATGCCATTTGGAACAGGAATTTCGTATTTAGTGTAACATCGGAGAAGGCCAGGGATTCGAATGCAGAGGCCGTAGAATCACCGCCGTAGAAGAAGCCTGTAGTTCCGAAGAAGCTGTTGCCGTTACCGAAGCCAAGGCCAAAGCCCAGTGCCCAGAAGCACAAGCTGGCAATCGCCAGTGTCAGTACCGTCTTACCGGCCACGTGACCGGCATTCTTCATCCGGACCGAACCCGCCTCAAGTAATGCAAATCCTGATTGCATGAAGAACACAAGGATAAATGCCAGGAACGTAAATGCAGTGTCGAGTCCAATCTGCAGATCCGGTGCTGCCGGACCCTCAGCCGCGAAGGCGCTGACCGGATAGATCATTAGTGTAATCATACCCAGGAACATCATCAACATCTTTTTTTTCATAGTGTACCCCACTCCCCAATGTTATATTTTCTAACAAAGCGTGAAACTCTTAATGTCATTATAATCAGAAGTCAGGTAAATTGACAAGACTATTTTTTTGAATGCTCTAATTTAATTCTGGAAGTTGTACCATTCTTCACTCAAGGACCACTCCCGAGCATGATTACCGGTAACCCGCCAGGACTAGCGTACTTCCTTACGTACCAATTATGCAAACGCATACAGTCAACAGAGCTTTCCCCTAGGTTGCATACTGTATTTTTATTAATGTCTATTAGTAAACATGCCTTTTATTATCCTTTGATCACACCACTTCGCACTCTCCGCCCACCGCGATCCTGATGATTTACAGATGACCTGGGTACTCAAGTATGTAACACGTTATGTCATGTTTAACATGACTTTTTATCCTCTAAGGAGTATTCTCGCTTCGATTGCCTCCCCAGCATCTTTATGAAAAGTCAGCATATACTTTAAAGTAAGCGTCACGTTTGACTGTACGGTTTCCAATTTGATATGATTATTTTACGCAGGAAATAGCGAGGTGAGATAACTTGGAGATATGACCCTTTACCGGATCGGAGAGCTGGCCAAGGCGGCCGGCATCAGTGAACGTACCATTGATTATTATACGAAGCTTGGACTGATAACACCGGAATCCAGGAGCATGAAGAATTACCGGCTCTACAGTCATGAAACCTTAGTCGTTCTGCAACGTATTAATCAGCTTAAGCAAGAGAAATATACATTGGAAGAAATCAAATCCCTGATGGGCAAGTGGAATGCAGCCACACCTGAGGCTGAGGTCTCCGGCAAGCTGGTCCAGCTTGAGCTTCAGATGCAGCAGCTGGAACGGGAAGTGAAGGCCCTGGAGCCCGTGATAAGCGGTTTGAAGCCGGGCCAGGCCAACCGGGCACTGGCAGCACTGATTCCTCAGGGCGTCGCCTGTATGGAAGCGATCCGGCTTCTGCTGACGCAGGGGCCGCCAATGTAACAGCTTGTAATTTATAATGGAGGAATGAGCACATATGATGCCACTAATGTATGTATTGTTAGCTGTCGCTTTTATCTTTTCTCTATGGGCCCAGTTCAGGGTCAAGGGCAATTTCAAGAAATGGGCCAAGGTGCCGAACATGAACGGCTTGACAGGTTATGAAGCTGCCCGGCGCATGCTGGATGCCAACGGACTCTACGATGTTCCCATTGAACCGGTTCAGGGAACCCTTACAGACCACTACGACCCGATTAACCGCGTTGTGCGGCTGTCGGAGCCTGTATATTATGAAAGCTCCATCGCAGCAGTCTCCGTCGCTTGTCACGAGATCGGCCATGCAATTCAGCACAAGGAGCATTATCCGATGCTGGCGCTCCGCCACCGGATGTTCCCGGTCGTGAACTTCGCCTCCGGGGTCGCTCCCTTCATGCTGCTGGCAGGCTTCATCTTCAGCTCGTTCAACCTTATCGGACTCGGCATTATCTTCTTCTCTGCCGCAGTAGCCTTCCAGCTCGTCACGCTGCCCGTTGAATTCAACGCCAGCAGCCGCGCGCGCCAGATTATGGTACAGCAGGGCTTCATCCGTAATGATGAAGAGCGCGGCGTAGCCAAGGTCCTGAATGCCGCAGCGCTCACCTATGTGGCAGCAGCACTGGTATCCCTGATCGAGCTGATCCGCCTGATCCTGATGTTCCTCGGTAACCGCGATTAAGATCTATATCACTACACAGACAATACCCCGGTAGGCTATGAGCCGACCGGGGTATTGTCTGTGTGTCTGTCTTTGAAATAGGTAAGCAGGAAGTTACGGAAGGACTGGGCGACCAGCGGCAGCTTGCCTTCCGCCCGGTGAATCAGCCCGACGGTTCTGGTAATCGTAGGCTCCACCACCCGGACCTGTGCAGGCTGCATCGGGTTGGTCTGGTAGAGCGCCATCTCCGGCAGCAAGCTTACCCCCATCCCGGCGGCTACCAGACCGCGGATTGTATCGGTCTCCCCGCCTTCAAAAGCAATCTGCGGCTTGAACCCTGCCGCAAGGCAGGCCTGCCACACAATCGGCCGCAACGAGTAGCCTTGGCTGAACAATACGAACTTCTCGTCCCGCAGCTGCTCCAGCCGGATCACTTCCCTGCTTGCAAGCGGATGATTCTGCGGCAGAATAGCGAACAGCTCCTCGGTCATTACGATATCTCCGGCCACATGCCCTACATTCTCCGGGAACGGCGAGATGAATGCCAGATCCACCTCTCCAGAGATAACATCCTTGATTAAAGATGGGTAGGCTCCCTGCTTGAAGCGGAATTTCACATGGGGATAATGACGGCGGAACTCCGCCACAATGGAAGGAATCAGATGGGTCCCGAGGCTGTGCGGGAAGCCGATGCGGATCTCGCCGCGCTCCGGGTCAAGGAATTCATGCACCTCCGCCACCGACCGGTCGAGTTCATTCAGCACCGACTCCACTCTTTTGCAAAAGAGCTGTCCTACAGGCGTAAGCTGCAGATTCCTTCCCTTCTGCATGAACAGATCCACTCCCAGCTCCTGCTCCAGCTGATGAATCTGGCGGCTTACCGCAGATTGTGCGACATGCAGCTCCTCCGCCGCTCTGGTGACATGTTCCTTCTGGGCAACCTTCAGAAAATACTGCAGCTGTCTAAGCTCCACGATTACACCCTTCCTTATCGCCGTTTTCGTTTGAATATACGGATGATTAGCCCATAGATGAAGAATCCGGCGATCAGGCCGCCGATATGAGCGATATAGTTGATATTTTGAGCGGCAAAGGATACGATAATCCCCATCATCAGAAGTCCGTAAAGCGTCTTGCGCGAGCCCT
Organism: Paenibacillus sp. FSL H8-0122; assembly: GCF_038005345.1. Taxonomy (NCBI): domain Bacteria; kingdom Bacillati; phylum Bacillota; class Bacilli; order Caryophanales; family Paenibacillaceae; genus Paenibacillus; species Paenibacillus sp. FSL H8-0122. Next base: position 3,991,373 of record NZ_JBBOTB010000001.1, read on the forward strand.
CATCCATCATTGCCCTTTGGAACACTGCAATATAGAGGAATGCGCCATAGACGGCGTAGATCGCCCCCGAGGCCCCTACAGAGACAATTCCAATCTCCACATTCCCGCGGCTGCTTATAAGAACCCACAGCAGATTAGCAATGAAGCCGCCGCCCAGATACAGCAGTGCATAACGCCACCAGCCCATCAGCCGCTCCAGCGGCGGGGCGAACACTAGCAGCGAGAAGCTGTTGAAGAACAAATGGGCGAAGCCGTTGTGAAGGAACATCGCCGTTACGCAACGCCACAGCTCATCCGTTTCAGCACCCACATTGACCGTAGCCCCGTACTCCACAAGTGTATACAGGTTGGTGGAGCCGCCATTCAGGGACAGCACGATGAACATAACCACATTGGCCAGAATCAGCGCACAGGTTACAGGATAATACCGGAGATAGCTTCTCCACTTCTCATACCTTATAAAAATCATAACACCCATCCTTTTATGTATGTTGTCCAGCTCGACATCCAGCTTCTAAAAAGATTATAATTTATTCTGGCAGGTACATGCCAATAATGCAATTCAAGGAGGAAACAAGGACATGACGCAAGAAAGAACAGGCGTAGCCACTTTTAAGGGCAACCCCATTACTCTGGTAGGCCCGCAGCTGAAAGCCGGAGATTCCGCGCCGCAATTCACGGTAAGCAAGAATCTTCTGGAAGATGTTACACTTACAGATTACGCTGGCAAAATCAAGCTGATCAGCGTTGTACCTTCCCTGGATACCGGTGTGTGCGATGCGCAGACCCGCCGCTTCAACAGTGAAGCTGCCGGTCTTGGCGATGATGTGGTCATCCTCACCATCAGCACAGATCTTCCTTTCGCCCAGGCCCGCTGGTGCGGCGCCGCAGGCATCGACAGTGTAATCACCCTGTCCGACCACAAAGAGACTTCCTTCGGACAAGCCTACGGCGTCCTGATCAAGGAATTCCGCCTCGACATGCGCTCCATCTTCGTTGTAGACAAGAACGACACTTTGGCTTATGTCGAGTATCTCGGTGAAATGGCTGAGCACCCGGACTACGAAGCGGCGATTTCCGCAGTTAAAGCTCTGCTCTAGGCTTGAACGGACAGCACTGATATGTTATACAGCATCCAAGCCTATAAATGTACATTTTTGAAAAAAAGCGGCAGAAGGTCATCCTTCTCCGCTTTTTGCGTATGATGATCAATAAGGATATCCGTGCCCGGAACGGGCTGTCCCACTCGCGGAAACCGCATACAATCCCGGCAATACAAGCCCGAATGCTGTCCTTAATCCACCTTATATTTGCCCAGCTTCTTATCCAGAGACTGGTACAAACGCTGAATGACACGGTAATTGGCACCCAGATCGCCAAGCGACCCTCTGGATGCTGAATATATATCTACGGCACAGCGTACGGGCGTGGTGCTTAACACAGATACGGTAATATCCAGCGAGCGGCCTAACGCCGTTCTTTTCTCCAGGGTAATCTCCCCTACAGACTGCACTTCATGCAAGACCTTATAACCAGGAATTTTCTTCAGCGTTGCGGATACTTCATCCCACGCCTTGTCTCTTGAAAGATTGTAATAACGCGTTTTCAATGCCGGATCTTTGGCACGGTCGCTTGTTCCGTCATGACTGCGAAATAAACCGACCAAGGTTCTTTTCAACGACAAAATTCTTCCCCCTCTTCAAATCCCAAGTTCACTACCCTAAGTGTAACACTCTTGTCCGCGGAACAAAAGGGCATTGCTCACTTTAACCTTGAAAAAGGCACCCTCTACCCGCTGGTGAGCAGGTAACAGGATGCCTTGTCAATTCCATTAGAAAACCCGCCTATGCCGTCCGGCTGCAGTGTCTTCTGAACCTGCTAGAGCAGGTGGGTGACCGCAGAAGTCGTTTTTGAATTCCCCAGGTCATATAGACAGGGCTGTTCAGCCGCGCTTCATGTAGATCTCCCAAGACATTATCATTGGTTCAAAACAACGAGCAACCATAACGTACATCGCAGGATTTATAATCATTATATTGCGTTTTGACGAAAAAGTAAACCTGTATGCGCTTTATTTAACGCCGGGATCATTTTCCGTTGACATTACTGCCCGGATGATCGCAGGAATGTTAAGTCCGCTTAAAATCCTTACCGGTGTCCTTATCTCTGTCGTCTTCATCCTCGTCTTCGTCCTCATCGTCATCATCATCGGTTGGCAGACCTTCATTCTCAGCTGCTTCCAGCGCGGCCTGTTCTTCAGCCAGCTTCTTCTTCTCCACCTGTAGTTGCAGCTTATTGTATGTAGCGAAGAAATTAAAGAAGGCGAGCATAGCAATCAGCGTAGGAATACACAGCACATAGAGCACCGGATAACGCAGACCTATATAGAGAAGAACGCCTGAACCAATCAACGTCGAGAACACACGGATCGGCCGGGCGATCGTGAGCAGAATCGAATTGGTTACCACTTCCTTGAACGTCATCTGGTAGTGAACCACGATGGAAAAGAAGTTAAACATCGATACGAACAAAATAATCATCAGCACCAGCATCAGGATACCAACGATCTTGAAATTCGGCATTTGCGTCATGTATACGGTCACATCAACGTACATCACGACAAACAGCAGGGTGTAGATAAGCCCTCCCAGCATGCTTTTCAGATAATTCTCTTTGTATCCCTGAAAAAAAGTGCGGAATGTACTTACATCGGTATTGCCCATTACCCATTTGCGTACCACTGTAAATAATGCCGACGTAGCCGGAAATACAGTGAATGGCGCGAATACGCCAAGTACCCAGTTCAGCATAATCTGCTCATTCGGTCCGCCTGCTCCTGAACCCAGCATGAGGATCTTCATAATTCCTGCGAACAGGAACGGTATCGAACACAATGCCCATAAAATATTGCTGAAGGCGATGCGTGAGATCCATTCCGTGATGCGGTATATACCGCCCATTGCTCCTTTAAACTCCAATTCCCTTCCTCCTGTCTATCTTGTGCATACTGCGTATCTTAACTATACCTGTTTGTACAGGACTTTTCCAGCGCCCAAGTTTACAAGTTCTAGGTAAGTGTCTAAGCAAGCTCTGCAATACGTCCATATATTACATTGTAACCACAACAAATCCCCCATTTTCAAAGGAGGTTGACCTCATGTCTGCACCTGGCTGCTGCAATCCCTGGACTTCCACCGGAACAATTCTCGTGCTCTTCATCCTGCTGGTCATCATCAGCCGTACCTTCATCTAAGTGAATCCACAGTAAAAAAGAAGACGGGAACCGGTAACGGTTGCTCGTCTTCTTCAAGGTGTTCCGTTATAGCTTAAGCGTCAAAATCCTGCTTGGCCGGGCGGGTGCTTGTGCTGCTCGGACGCGAGGACGGTCTTCCGTCTGTGTTACGGCTCGCTCCATCACGGTTGCCTTTGTAGCCGCCGCCGTAGCTGCTGCCGCTTCCGCTGTTGCCGCCATAGCCGCTGCTGTAGCCGCCACGGGTGCTTCCGCCGCTGCTGGCGTTGTCACGATTTCCGCGATAGCCGCCGCCGCTTGCATTGTCCCGGTTGCCGCGATAGCCGCCACCGGAGCTAGAACCGGAACCGGAACGGTTGCCGCCATAGCCGCCGTTAGGCTTACGACCGCTGCGGATATCGTTCTTGCCGCCGCGGCGCTTGGCACGGATCGGATCTTCAGGAGTCAGCTCAATTTGCGCATCCTTGTTATCGCCGGTCAGAAGCTTCATAGCTGCGGACAGCAGCTGAACAGAATCATATTGCTCCAGCAATTGAATGGCAATTCCTTTGTATTCGTTCAGTTCGCCAACCTCAACCATTGCCAGCAGACGTTCTGCTGTAATGCGTTGTTTGCCTTCAATAGCCTCAGCCATTGTTGGAAGCGGTTTGCGGGTAATGCGGTGACGGGTCACGCGCTCGATCAGGTGCAGGTGATCCATTTCGCGCGGAGTCACGAAGGACCATGCAGTACCTTCTTTACCGGCGCGGCCTGTACGGCCGATACGGTGTACATAGCTCTCCGGGTCCTGCGGAAGGTCAAAGTTGATTACGTGCGTTACGCCGGATACGTCCAGACCGCGTGCAGCAACGTCTGTAGCTACCAGTACATCAATGCTGCCGTCGCGGAATTTGCGCATTACAGCATCGCGCTGGTTCTGCGACAAGTCGCCATGCAGGCCGTCAGCGGAATATCCGCGCTTCTGCAAGCCTTCTGCAAGCTCGTCTACCCGGCGCTTCGTGCGGCCGAATACAATGGCCAGATCTGGCGATTCCATGTCAATCAAGCGGCTAAGCGCTTCGAATTTCTGGCGTTCAGGCACTTCAACATAAGCCTGGTCGATCAGCGGTGCGCTAATCTGTTTAGGAATTACGGATACATGCTGCGGGTTCTTCAGGAACTGCTGGGCAAGGCGTTGAATGTTAGGAGGCATAGTAGCCGAGAAGAGCATGGTCTGACGTTCTTCAGGAACGAGCTTGAGGATGGTCTGGATATCCTCCATGAAGCCCATATCTAGCATTTCATCGGCTTCATCCAGTACGATCGTCTGAACATCATCCAGGCGGATGGTCTTGCGGTTGATATGGTCCAGGAGGCGTCCTGGTGTACCAATAATAATCTGTGGTTTTCTCTTCAGTCCGCGGATCTGACGGCCGATATCCTGCCCGCCGTAGATTGCCAGTGAACGAAGTCCTTTGAAGCGGGTCAGCTTACCGATTTCTTCAGCGACCTGGATGGCCAGCTCACGTGTTGGCGTCATTACCAGTGCCAGAATCTTCTCTTCTTCTCTTGCGATCTTGGAGATGAGGGGAATCCCGAAGGCTGCGGTCTTACCTGTACCCGTCTGTGCCTGTCCGATAAGATCCGATCCGGCCATAGCAAGCGGGATAGCCTGCTCCTGGATTGGTGTTGCTTCCTCAAATCCTAGCTCTGTGATTGCTTGAAGTACTTTTGGCTCCAAGCCGAATTCTGCGAATGTTTTCAAATTATTCATGCTCCTTCTATACAGTGGACATTCCACATGCTTGTCTGTATTCTTAAGTAGCGGTAAACACATTTATAGGCTGTCCAATCATGCCGTATTTTCTGCATGGTTTAGCGCGTATTGGGACAAACAACTGTCCTATGATCAGGCCACTACATACACCTGACAATTGTAGCTTCGCATTCTAAGCAATGCAAAAATACCATTGTAACGTCCTACTCAAGAATATCCTATACATTATATCACAAACCCAATCAGGAATACCAGTGTATTCCTTACTTTCATTACTTACATGACACTCACACTACACTCAGAGGTGAATTTGCTTGGTTAAACTAAGATTATTCGGGAGCTTTCTTGCCGTTCTCTTCGGTTCAGCGATGATCGCAAGCGGCTTTAATCTGTTCCTGATCCCCCACAGACTGCTCAGCGGAGGCGTATCCGGCCTCGCCATGCTGGCCGGTTATTTCACTCCTTTTAACATCAGCTTACTCTATTTACTATTCAATATCCCGCTGCTTGCTGCCGGTTGGTTCCAGCTCGGCCGGAGATTTATCATTCTGAGCATTGTCTCTGTAGGGGCAACAACCTGGATGATGACAGTGGTACCAGTCTTTCAGGTATCGTCGGATATGCTGCTTGCCTCTGTGTTCGGAGGGGTGCTCGTAGGTGTCGGGGCTGGTGTGTCCTTCCGGGTAGGCGGCTCCTCGGGCGGCTTCGATATTCTGGGCTCCATTATAACACGGTACCGGGATTTCCCGGTAGGCAGTGTGCTGGTCGGCCTCAATGGTCTCGTCATTCTTGCTGCGGCTTATTTTGACGACAACTGGAATCTGGCGCTTGCCTCGATGGTCTCCATTTACGTCACCGGCAAGGTGGTCGACCTGATTCATATCAGCCACATCAAAGTTACCGTGTACATCATCACCAACCGGACTGACGAGCTGCTGCAGCAATTGCTGGGCCTTCAGCGCGGCGTTACAAAATTTAAGACAGAAGGTGCTTATTCTCATGTAGAACGGGACATGCTAATGACAGTGACCACACGGTATGAGCTTGCAGAACTGAAACGTATTATTAAAACAAGCGACCCGCAGGCTTTTGTAAATATTGTTGAGACTGTCGGTGTAATGGGCTCTTTCCGCAAACGGTAATTCATAAGAAAATGCTTATCCGTTCAAATTATGTTATATTATATTATGTTATATTATAGCTACGCAGGACCTTAACAATTTCATGAAGATTGTGATTTACCCTCTTTTTTCCAGGCACTTCGTTTTTCCGGGTGGACCCTGAATTCTGATTCAGTTCGATTCGAAAAAGGAAAGGGTGATTTTTGTGGAAATGGAAACGGTAAAACTGTCAGCAATCGTCATGAGGTGGTATCCGGATATGATACCGTTCCTGAAGCAGGACGAACTCAATTCTGTAATCGTACTGCGTGACGGTCTGAGTATTCTGGAACCGGCAGATGCCATGGATATCATCCATTACAGCATTTGCGAGCATCAGAATTCTGCGTATCTTCATTAAGCAAGCTGCCCTAAAGAGCAAGTTGTAATAGTTGCCGTCCTGGTCATTGGCCTTCGTGCCAGTCCGGGGCGGCATTTACTTTTATAATCAGCGGTTCAAAATCTGTACATCCCGTTTATAAACAACAAGAGCGGAAATATGACCTCAAAAAATTACGGGTATTGTTACAAGTCTGTTCTTTTTGGGTGCATCCGTTACCTTATACTTTATAAGGAATGTACATAAAGGGAGCGAATAAGAAATGAATATCACCTGGGCTTTACTGATGATGGCCCTGGGAGGCGTAGGTGTCCCGAATCAAGGACATGAAGCCGATGTGGCAGCAGTACTGCAGAGCGCCATGAATCCCCCCATCGTCGCAGAACACACCACTAATCCGGACGCAGCAGCATCACCGAACGGGGGCGGTACTGCCTCTCCTTCACCTTCACCAAGCGCATCGCCGGAGACAGCACTTCTTGCCGATCCGCAGCCGGATGCTCCCAAGGTTAAAGGGATATACGTGACTGCCTACAGCGCCGGGGGTGCACGGATGGAGACCCTGCTTGCCCTGCTGGACAAGACTGAGCTCAACTCCATGGTTATCGATATTAAGGATGATGCCGGATACATCACCTACAAGACGGACAATGCTGAGCTTCAGCAAATGGGACATCCACAGCCGTTCATAGGTGATATCAACAAGCTGATGACCCGCCTGAAGGAGCATGATGTCTACCCGATTGCGCGGATCGTAGTATTCAAGGATTCTGTGCTCGCCAAAAAGAACAAGGAATTATCCTTCGTGAACAAAGACGGCTCGGTATGGGCCAACAAAGGCGGAGACAGCTTCGTCAATCCTTATAATGAAAATGTATGGAAGTATAACGTAGATATTGCCAAGGAGGCCGTTAAGCTCGGGTTCAAGGAAATCCAGTTTGACTATGTGCGCTTCCCTGAAGGCTTCGAGAAGCGTGCGGACACTCTGAAATACACGAAGAGCGACAGACCGCGCGTGGAAATTATCGCTGACTTTGTTAAGTATGCCAAAGCTGAGCTGGCACCGCTGGGAGTTCGGATCTCTGTGGATATCTTCGGCTATGCCGCCTCGGTACCTGCTGCAGAAGGTATCGGCCAGGATTTCGTGAAGATCTCCAAGAATGTCGATGTCATCAGCCCGATGGTCTATCCGAGCCATTATTCCACCGGCTGGTTCGATGTGAAGGACCCGGACAAAGACCCTTATGCTACCATTAAGGGCTCAATGGTCGATACACACAAGAAGCTGAATCCGCTAGGCAGCTTCAAACCGGTAATCCGCCCATGGATTCAGGATTTCACCGCCAGCTGGCTGGGCAGCGGGCATTATGTCAAATACGGCAAGAAGCAGGTTGAAGATCAGATCCGCGCCTTGAAGGATCAGAATATTGACGAATTCCTGCTCTGGAATGCCAACAACCGCTATACGGCCGATGTGAAGTACGACCAATAAGCTTTCTGCAATTATCCAGATGTATCCATAGCCGCATGATATTAGAGAGCCCGGCAGCTGCCGGGCTTTTTACTGGGAATATTTTCACTGGGAATATAAGTATTTAAAATAAAGATAACGGGGCATTGATGATTATGAAACAGACAACTTCCATTAAACAAAAGGCCGGGCAATTCCTGCATATATTGCTTCCGATTCTGATTACTCAGATTGCATTGTCGGCCATTACCTTCTTCGACACCAATATGTCCGGCAAATTCGGCACGAATGATCTGGCCGGCGTAGCCATCGGCACAAGCCTGTGGATTCCGATCCAGACAGGCCTTAGCGGTATTCTTATGGGGATTACACCCATTGTGTCTCATCTCCTCGGCAGCAAGCGGGGTAAGGATGTGGCTAACCAGGTGATGCAGGGCATTTGGCTCTCCCTGATCGTATCCGTGCTCGTGCTGATTCTTGGCAGCCTCGCGCTCACACCGATCCTGAATTTCATGAATCTGGAGCCTGCGGTACGGGATATTGCCTTCCGCTTCCTCGGTGCCATCTCCTTCGGCATTATCCCGCTGTTCGGCTATACCGTTGTCCGCAGCTGTATTGATGCCCTGGGTCAGACCCGTGTCTCCATGTTCATCACCCTGATTGCCCTGCCGGTCAATGTGGGACTTAACTATCTGCTGATCTTCGGCAACTTCGGCTTCCCCCGCCTTGGCGGAGTAGGCGCAGGCGTAGCCTCTGCGATCACGTATTGGGTCATTTTTCTGATTGCCCTAATCTTTGTCTACCGGGCTGAGCCTTTCCGCGATCTGCAGATTTTCCGTAAATTTCACGCGGTGTCCCTGGTAAGTCTCAAGGAGCTGCTGAAGATTGGTGTGCCTATCGGCTTTTCGATCTTCTTCGAGACGGCGGTATTCTCGGCTGTAACCCTGCTGATGAGCCGCTTCGATACCATTACAATCGCTGCCCATCAGGCCGCCATTAACTTCGCCTCCACCCTCTATATGATTCCGCTGAGCATCTGCATGAGTCTGACAATTCTCGTCGGCTTCGAGAGCGGCTCCGGCCGGCTGAAGGATGCGCGCCAGTATGGCATTATGGGCATTGGTACGGCGGCTGTCCTCTCCCTGCTCACAGCGCTGGTGCTGCTCTTCGCCGGGAATCATGTCGCCGGACTGTATTCGGATGACCATGAGGTGATCTCGCTGATCCAGCATTTCCTGATCTACGCGATCTTCTTCCAAATCTCCGATGCCATCGCAACCCCGACTCAAGGTGTACTGCGGGGATATAAGGATGTTAATCCTGCGTTCGTCATCTGCTTCATTGCTTATTGGGTGATCGGCCTGCCCGTCGGATACCTGCTTGCTACTTATACTGAGCTTGGGGCTTACGGCTACTGGATCGGACTCATTACCGGCCTTGGAATCGGCGCAATTCTGCTGCTGGCCCGGCTCGTCAGGGTGCAGCGCAGATTCGCCCCCGGAAAGGTATAATTGACAACAGCCACAGGCAGGGAGTGTTGCGCTCCCTCGTCTGTGGCTGTTATTCGCTTACCGGCTTTTGACAAGCAGCTCTACAGCTTCTTTAATGACTTTATCGGGTGAATTCCCCTGCGCCAGCTCCTCTTGAATGCAGTGCTCCAGATTGTCTCCGATCACGGCACCAATAGAGCGGTCTACGGCTGTTCGGATCGCTGTCAGCTGAGTTACAATCTCACGGCAATCCTTGCCTTCCTCCAGCATTCCGAGTACTCCCCTTACCTGACCTTCGATCCGCTTCAACCGGTTGGTAATAGCTTTATCATACTCCACTGTCATTTAGCCCCCTCTAGATGAATAAGTTCACGCCGGAATCCTCGGCAGCTCCAAGATAGCTGGCAACACCGCCGAAGTCTACACCTTCAATTAATTCCTCCTGCTTGATGCCCATGATGTCCATGCTCATGGTGCAGGCCATCAGCTTAACCCCGGCATTCAGTGCGCCTTGCATCAGATTCTCCAGGGATTCCACATTCTTGCGGCCCATAGTATAGCGGATCAGCTTCGACCCAAGCCCGCCCATGTTCATGCGGGATAAGGGTAGCTTCCGCGTTCCCTTCGGCATCATCATGCCAAACATCCGGTCTAGAGCATTCTTCTTCACCTGCGGAGACTGCCCCCGGCGTAGGACATTAAGCCCCCAGAAGGTAAAGAACATCGTTACCTGCTTGCCCATCGCTGCGGCGCCTGTTGCAATAATGAAGGAAGCAATGGTTTTGTCCAGATCCCCGCTGAAGACAATCATCGTTGTACCTTCAGAGACCGCTGACTGTTCCGCCGGAACTACGGTTCTGTCTGCCGGGTCTACTCCCTTGCGTACCAACGCCTGAACCTTGCCCCCGGATACATCCACTGATTCCAGTGTGTTCCTTGTCTTGCTGCACCACTGCCTGATATCAGCGGCAAAACCGAAATCCGTTGCAGTAATCTCAACCCGCTGGCCTTCCTCCATTGAGCTTATAGTCTCATATACCTTGAGTATAGGGCCGGGGCACTGTAATCCGCAAGCATCCAGCAGGAGCTGCGGCTTAATGCTGAGCTGTTCGTGGCTATGGACTCTACCCGCGGGAGACGGGGCATTCACTTTTAAAGCCGGTGTCTCTCTCTTCCCGGAAATCTCAGCGTTATTCTCCCTTGCCATCGCTGCGTATGTTTTGTACCCTCCGTCAACGTTTCGTACTGCATATCCGTATTGGATTAACATGCGGGCAGCAATGTAGCCGCGCAGCCCTACCTGGCAGGACACGGCGATCTCCCGATCACCGGGAATCTCTGTGAGCCGGTCTCTCAGCTCAGCCAGCGGAATGTTGATGGAACCCGGAATGAAACCGGCTAAACGCTCCGCTTCGTCTCTGACATCAATGATGAGGCCGCCGCTGCGCGAGAATTCGTCCACTTCATGCCATTGCAGATTACGGACGAGTCCCTCCATCAGATTGGAGGCAACATAGCCCGCCATATTGACCGGATCTTTGGCCGAGGAATACGGCGGCGCATACGCCAGCTCCAGATCGGCCAGCTCATCTGCCTTAAGCTTGCTGCGGATCGCGGTGGCAATGACATCTATTCTTTTGTCCACTCCGGCACTTCCGGCCGCTTGTGCTCCATAAATCTCTCCTGTCTGCGGGTTGAACAGCAGCTTAAGCGCTATCGGTGCAGCACCGGGGTAGTAACCGGCGTGGGAATTCGGATGGATATGCACAGCTTCATAAGGTACCCCAAGCGACTTAAGCGTCTTCTCATTGTTCCCGGTCAGCGCAGCAGTCATATCGAAGATTTTGATAATCGCAGTACCTAATGCTCCCGTATACGAGGCTTGCCGCCCATTGATATGATCAGCGGCCAGACGCCCCTGACGGTTAGCACCCCAGGCAAGGGATACCATGGTATCGAACCCCTGAACACGGTCCTTCACTTCAATGACATCTCCAACAGCATAGATAGCCGGATCACTGGTCTGCAATGAGGCGTTGACCTTAACCGATCCCCGGACGCCCAGCTCCAGCCCGCAGCTCCGTGCCAGGTCATTCTCAGGACTGACCCCAATCGCCAGGATGACCATATCCGTTCTAAGCTCCCCGCCGGAAGAGAGACGAAGCAGACGGCCTTGCTGTTCAATAGCCTCTACGCCCTCATTCAGCCGCAGCTCTACCCCATGCAGACGCATATGCTCCTCCAGCGGACGAACCATCTCCAGGTCAAGCGGGTTCAGAATCTGCTCCCCCCGGTCAATCACAGTAACATCAAGCCCCCGCTCCCGCAGATTCTCAGCCATCTCAAGACCGATGAACCCTGCACCGATTACAGTGGCATGTCTTGGCTGACGGCTGTCCACATAGGCCTTGATACGGTCTGTATCAGGAATATTCCTTAAGGTGAACAGGTTCTCAGCCTCTGAAATGCCCGGAATCGGGGGAACGATCGGCTTTGCTCCCGGTGAGAGTACTACGATATCATATGGAATCTGCAGTGTCTCGCCTGTTGTAACATTGCGGCAGTGTACCTGCTTACGTTCACGGTCAATCTCTGTCGCCTCGGTAAAGATTCTCACATCAATATTGAAGCGTGCCCGGATTCCAGCCGGTGTCTGCAGAAACAGCTTGTCCCGGGAATCAATACTCTCCCCAATATAATAAGGCAGCCCGCAATTGGCAAAAGAAACATGCTCTCCCCGCTCAAGCATGATAATGTTGTCTTCTTCGTTCAGTCTTCTTAGGCGTGCCGCAGCGGATGCCCCTCCGGCAACTCCGCCGATAATGACTATAGTTCTGCTCATTCTTATTCCCTCCTAATTGTATACCCCTATGGGTATGATATTATACGGGTGGGGGTATACTGTCAAGTCAAAAAAGAGCAGCCCCTTCCGGTGATGGAAGGCTTGCTGCTCCGCTGAGAGTTGATGATCCTATAAATTCTGCTGCTTTTACTGGGACAAACGGGAAGCCAGCTCATACAGCTCGATATTGAAATCCTTCTTCGTATTCACTACCTTATCGATATCGGTCAGGGTCAATTCCCCTTTAATGATTCCGCATGCCTTGTCCGATTCGCCTTCGATCAGCTTACGAACCGCGAAATCAGCCAGACGGCTGGCGAGGTTACGGTCTCCTGGTGTTGGAGTACCTCCGCGCTGAATGTGTCCCAGTACCGTAACACGGGCATCCAGGGAAGCATGGCGGTCTTTGAGTGCCTGAGCAACATCCTCACCCTTGCCGACGCCTTCAGCTACAATGACGATACTGTGACGTTTGCCGCGTGCGAAATTATCCTTCATCCGGTCAGCTACCTCATTCAGGTCATAAGGCATTTCCGGCACCAGAATCGTCTCCGCCCCGGAAGCAAGGCCTGCATGCAGAGCGATATCTCCGCAGTGACGCCCCATAACCTCTACGATGGAGGAACGCTCATGGGATGACATGGTGTCGCGCAATTTATTGATCGCATCCACTACCACGCCAACGGCAGTATCGAATCCGATAGTGTAGTCTGTGAACGATATATCATTATCAATGGTACCCGGCAGAGCCATCGTCTTGATTCCAAGCTTGCTGAGCTTGTTAGCGCCATGGTAAGAGCCGTCTCCGCCGATAACAACCAGACCGTCGATGCCGAGCTCATTCAGAATGTCAGCACCTTTCTGCTGGCCTTCCGGCTTCATGAACTCCAGACAGCGTGCAGACTGCAGAACCGTACCTCCGCGCTGGATGATATCTCCGACACTGCGCAGATCCATCGGGAAAATGTCGCGGTTCAGCAGGCCCTGGTACCCGCGCTGAATGCCGAATACTTCAATTCCGAAGTAGATCGCGCTGCGGACAACCGCACGCACTGCGGCGTTCATCCCCTGGGAGTCTCCACCGCTGGTTAATACTGCGATTTTTTTTACGTTAGACATTCTGTTAGTTCCTCCTTAAATTTGTGCCAGTTTCTCCCCTTACCCGGAGAAGATCCGGCAGCATCTAATACATGTGTTTGCGTATCCAGCGGCTGTTGACGAAGAAAAAGAGTCTGGTCAGCGGACTATTCTTCATCAGCCTCCGGGATACCGAACGGACCTCGCGTTGCTCACTAACCTTGGGATCGGATAAATACAGGGCCAGCAGTCCTTCGATGATCATACGGTGCATGGAGTTATCAGGAAGACCCCGGACATCCTTGCGGGCCCACTCCACAATGGAAGCGATCCGGTTCAGCATCATATCCGTATTCTCATAATAATTGCAGAAATTGAGATCACCGCCGGCCCGGTCTTCATCCTGGTCAATCAGATAATCCAGCATGATATGCAGACCGCACACATGCGGAAAATAAGCAGCACGAATGGATGATGATGCCACTGTGCTTAGCTTAGGATCACAGGATGCCAGAAAAAGCATGAATACACCCAGGGTTGAACCGGTTGCGGCCGCAAATTCATTCCACTGGAGATGAGGCGCGCGGTACCCCTCCTTCTCCCACCATTCCTTGAGGGCAGCTTCTCTAAGCTCCGGGTGAATGTGCTTATAGACCTGAAGATCGGTGTACAGTACAGCCAGATTGTAGACCTCTTCAGCAGCAGCACCGTAGCCGGGTAGCCGGGAGGTCATCTCCTGGCATTTGCGGACCAGTCTGTGCAGGTATCCGCCGTCATTCTGTTCCGTGCGCAGCGCGTAGTAATTCACAGGCTCCGCGCCGGGGGTAACCGCATCCAGCATGGACTTATGCAGCAACCGGAAATCGGCCGGGTCAAGCGAAGTACTGCGGTCACACAGGTTGTCCAAATAATCACTGATCGTCTGATAAGCAACAATTAGCGGAATCAGTATATGTCTCATCGACAAATTGCCGGCGGCATAGATTCCGCCGCCTTCGCAATGAAACTGCTTCGTTTCAATGCTGGCAAGCGCTTGCTTGCGGAGCTCGGGATCGGGAATTCCTTCTGCATCCTTGCGCCAGGAATCGAGACATGATCGCACTTCCGGCAGCACGTACTTATAGACTCTCTTCATGAGTCCAATAGGACCGCGCGGACTACGGTTACGGCCTTGCTCAAATTCATTCAATGACAGTGCCTCCACATTGTTGTCTCCTTATCCAAATCATGATTATTATAATATGCAGAGCGGATTTGTACAAACAACAAAATCACTTTCGCAAACTCTTGAAAGATTCAGAAAATCGATATTATACGAATCCCCCGGCCTCTCCGCTTTATGCTATACTATACTTTTCTATACCCCGAAGGAGTGCACAATCATGAATGCGAGGCGGAGCGGCGGCCAATACAGTGATCAAAACTGGCTGCGATCCTTTATGTTTACGCTGTACGGCACCAGTGTGCTGGTTGTTTCTTATTTCCCGTTATTTTATGCCCACCTGGGCTTCAGCAGTCCGCAAATGGGTCTGCTCTACTCAGTAGGACCGCTAATCTCAATTCTCTCTAATCTGTTCTGGAGTATGATGAGCGACCGGCTGGGTACCGTCCGTAAGATTATGGCCCTCCTGCTTGGAGGCCAGCTGATTACCGCCATTATTCTGGCCAGAGCCACCGATTTCTCAAGTGTCATGCTTATCTTATCCTTTTTCTATTTCTTCTATTACCCGGTTTTTCCACTTGCAGATACTATGGCGATCAAAATTGCCCAGCGCCACGGGCGGAATTTCATTGCCATCCGTGTATTCGGCTCGCTCGGTTACTCCTTCTTCGCCCTTACAATCGGCTATGTACTCAGAACGCTGGGACCTCAGTACAGCGTAGCGATTTGTATTGTGATTGTTGTAACCGCGCTGCTGATTACGATTGGGCTGAAGGATGTGAAGCGAACCGAAGCGGCTCCGCTCTCTGTAGACAAGGAGGCTGCGGACAAACCGCTGAAGGGCGCCGGACTCCGCGAGATTCTCCTGCAAAAGGAAGTGCTGTGGTTCTTCGGCTCTGTATTCCTGCTCGCCATCGGCTACCGGATGAACGAGGCCTTCCTGACGATCAGCCTCAAGGGCATGAATGCAGGAGATGAGATCGTGGGCTGGGCGCTGCTGGCTTCAGCGCTCAGTGAGATCCCCATCTTCTTCCTGCTCAGCAGATATGGCGACAAGTTCAAGGAGCTGCCGCTGCTTGCTTTTGCCAGCCTGATGTTCACGCTGCGCTTTCTGTTCATGTCGCTGGCCCAGGAGCCGGGTACCGTGGTTGCCATTCAGGCCATGCACAGCATTTCGTTCGGCATTTATTATGTAACTGCGGTCCGCTACATCACCCGGATCATCCCTGATCATCTGCGGGCAACCGGAATGGCGCTCTTCACCGTCGTATGGTCCAGCGGCGCAGGTCTGCTCAGCGGCACCTTCGGCGGACTGATCTATCAGGATTCCGGCCGGATTGTATTCTATCTGGTCGCTACCGGCTTCTCGGTTCTGGCCTTCATCGGCTTCCTGTCCAAGCATCTGATGGACCTCGGGGGCGGCACAGACCGTCCGCTGCGGCGTAAGAGCAAGACCCCGCTCTGACTGATTATGGGCGGGGAAGGATATATCCACAGCGGACGTAAATCATAATTTCCTAACCAATAAAAAAACACAGCTCCCGGAGGAACTGTGCTGCTCAAGCTGCCTGATGCTACTTATGCCAGTGCGTGCTAGATCAAATATATATATTGCGGCTGACAGAAGCTCTGCCTTGGCCGTATTTTATAATTTAACTACGTTCGCTGCCTGTGGACCACGGTTACCGTCCGTAACATCGAATTCTACCGCTTGGCCTTCGTCCAAAGTCTTGAATCCGTCGCCTTGAATCGCTGAGAAGTGAACGAATACATCTTCGCCGCCTTCAACTTGAAGGAAACCATAACCCTTTTCTGCGTTAAACCATTTTACTGTACCTTTCAAATGAACAACCTCCTAAAAATACCGCCATATATGGCGTATGCTTACATTATACTCTTTCTATACTTGTAAAGCAATCCATCTTTTCCCTGATTTCATGATTTAATTTGCTTTTCCCTTCTCCGGTGCGTTATCATTGACCCAAAAGCCAAAAATCGCCAGGGTGGTAATGATAATGATCAAAAAACATGAAATATACAAAACAGACAAGTGGAACATGATGACGGTGGAGGTTCAGGGACGATATATTATCCTTCGTGAAATCTCTGACCAATGGGGAGAAGAAACGCATACCTTCATGAGCCGTCCGGCTATGATGCAGTGGGTGAACAACCGCTTCAATAAAGAATCCTACAAGGATAATGAAGAAGAGTACAAGAATATCATCGCAGCCTTCAAACAGGTCTAGTCCGGCATGGATAATGAGAGTCTTGTCATTTATGTCATTGTCGTCCTGTGCCTGGGTGCCGTACTGATTATGAGCAAGGACAAAATGCCCCCGCGCTTGAAGCGCGGGATGGCATTGACCGCAGTCATTATGATTGCGCTGGCTTTTGTCTTCATTATTTATAGCCTGCTCACATAACTTCATCTGTAAGCAAGATTTAATAAACATGAATTGGCAGGGCATACTAAGCAGACTTTGAGAATCAGGAGGCTGCCGTCATGTCCGTTACCGCCAAATCACTCCCGCTCCTGCTTGCGCTCAGCCTGCTGCAGGGAAATCTGTCCTCAGCGCTCCCGCAGGCGGAGAGCAGCCCAGCCGCATCCCATCTACCGAGGAGGATTTCTATGGAACAATTACCTAAGAGAAGTGAAGTACCCGCCGAGAACCGCTGGAAGCTTGAAGATATGTTTGCTTCAGAGGAGCAATGGGATGCCGAATATAAGGAAGTGAAGGCGCTGATTACAAGCGCTGCCTCCTTCCAGGGGAAGCTGGATTCTCCGGATGCCCTGAAGAAGTGCTTCGAGCTGGACGATAAGCTGTCCCTGCTGACTGAACGCCTCTATGTCTATGCGCATATGCGCCAGGACGAGGATACAGCGGCTCCGAAGTACCAGGCTCTCTCCTCCAAGGCCAAGAAGCTTGGCGTTGAAGCGGGTGAAGCTCTTTCTTTTGTCACACCTGAGATTCTGGCCCTGCCTGACGCGACACTGGACCAGTTCATCGCCGACCCTTCGCTCTCCGACTACACCTTCACCTTGACTGAAATGAAGCGTGAGAAGGCCCATGTCCTGTCCAAGGCGGAAGAAGCGCTGCTGGCTCAGGTCAGCACGATCGCCCAGGCCCCGCAAACCGTATTCAGCATGCTGAATAATGCGGATCTGAAGTTCCCGAAGATTAAGAACGAAGAAGGCAAGGAAGTTGAGCTGACCCACGGAAGCTATATTCAGTTCCTCGAAAGCCCGGACCGTGAGGTTCGTAAGAACGCCTTCAAAGCGGTCTATGAAACCTACGGCAAGCAAAAGAACACGATTGCCGCCACGCTGAGCGCGAATGTGAATAAGAATGTCTTTTACTCCCGTGTGCGCAAATATCCTTCCGTGTTGGAAATGTCCTTGTACGGCGACAATATTCCGAAGGAAGTCTACACCAATCTGATCGATACGATTCACGAGAGTCTGCCGCTGATGCACCGTTATATGAAGCTGCGCCAGAAGCTGCTTGGGGTAGATGAGCTACATATGTATGACTTGTTCGCTCCGCTTGTGGACGAATATAAGCTGGATATTACTTTTGACGAAGCCAAGAAGATTACCAAGGAAGGCCTGAAGCCGCTTGGCGAGGACTACCTTAGTGTTCTGCAGGAAGGCTATGACAAAGGCTGGATCGATGTCTACGAGAATGAGAACAAACGCTCCGGCGCATACAGCTGGGGGGCTTACGGCACCCACCCTTACGTGCTGCTGAATCATAATGACAATCTGAACAGCATGTTCACACTGGCACATGAGATGGGTCACGCCCTGCACTCCTACTATTCGGACACAGCGCTGAAATACCGGGATGCGCAGTACACTATTTTCCTGGCGGAGGTTGCTTCTACTACCAATGAGGCGCTGCTGATGGATTACCTGCTGAACAAATCCACAGATCCAAAGGAAAAAATGTACCTGCTCACCTATTATGCCGACCAGTTCCGCACAACGGTATTCCGGCAGACGATGTTCGCTGAATTCGAAAAAATCATTCACCAG
Organism: Paenibacillus sp. FSL H8-0122; assembly: GCF_038005345.1. Taxonomy (NCBI): domain Bacteria; kingdom Bacillati; phylum Bacillota; class Bacilli; order Caryophanales; family Paenibacillaceae; genus Paenibacillus; species Paenibacillus sp. FSL H8-0122. Next base: position 4,009,960 of record NZ_JBBOTB010000001.1, read on the forward strand.
CGTGCCGAAGAAGGCGAATCGCTCACACCGCAGGATCTCTCTGCCATCTACTACGATCTGAATGTCAAGTATTACGGCAAGAATATGGTGGTCGATCAGGATATTGAGATGGAGTGGGCACGGATTCCGCATTTCTATAACAGCTTCTACGTCTATAAATATGCTACCGGCTTCTCGGCGGCGACGAGCTTCGCCAAACAGATTCTGGAGGAAGGCAAACCGGCGGTTGACCGTTACCTCGGCTTCCTCAAGAGCGGCGGCAGTGATTATTCAATCAACATTTTATCCAAGGCAGGGGTTGACATGTCCTCTCCTGAACCGATCCGCGAAGCGATGAGTGTATTCGAAAGTGTGATCGAACAGATGGAGCAGTTGACCAAATGAGGCAGAAAGCTTAGTATTACAGTAATCCCTTGCCCTCTGCGGGCAGGGGATTTGTATTGTCATAGATCCTGAGGAGGAAGATATATGAAATTTCAATGGTCACTTATATTAGGTTTATTTTTTGCACTGCTGACAGCTGTATTCGCCGTAATGAATGTCGATACGGTTCCGGTGAATTTCGGCTTCGACTTTGTCAGCATCCCGCTTATTCTTGTTATTCTCGGCTGTGCGCTGATCGGTGGCGTGGTTGTGGGGTCGTACGGGATTTTCCGCCAGTATAAGCTGCAGAAGCAGATCAAGAGCCTGAATGCCGAGCTTGCCAAGCTGCGTGACGCTAACAGTATCAACATGGAACCTATCCCTGCTGAGAGTGCTTCCTTTACTCCAGAAGGATCATCCCAGCTGTAACCCAACGAATAGGAGGAACTGTCCTTGCTTAACATCCAGCCCAATGAAGAATATATTCTGAATCTGCTCAAAAAACTGCTCGACACCCCAAGCCCCAGCGGCTTCACCGCCCAGGTGATGGCACTCGTGGCCGAAGAAGCGGCAGCGCTGGGTATTCCGCTTACCTGGAATGAAAAAGGCGGCGCGATGCTCACCGTGCCCGGTCTTGATCCTTCGCGCACCATCGGCATCAGCGCCCATGTGGATACGCTCGGTGCCATGGTCCGCTCCATTAAGTCTAATGGTACCCTCCGCTTAACCTCTGTGGGCGGATTCAGCATGAACAGCATTGAGAATGAATATTGCATCATCCATACCCGCAGCGGCTTAACTTATACCGGTACGATCCTGACAAGCCATCCTTCTGTGCATGTGTATGCGGATGCCCGTGATTTCAAACGTTCAGAAGAGAATATGGAGATCCGGATTGATGAGCTGGTCTCCACCAAGGATGATGTGCTGAAGCTGGGGATTTCAGTCGGCGACTTTATTTCGTTCGATGCACGGGCGGTGCTCACTCCCAGCGGATATATCAAATCCCGTCATCTGGACGACAAAGCCAGCGTAGCCGCCTTATTCGGGCTGCTGGAGAGCATCCGGCGCGAAGGCTGGAAGCCGCTGCATAACCTGTCCCTGCTCATCTCCAACTATGAAGAGGTAGGTCACGGCGCCGCCTGGATTCCAGGGGAGATCAATGAGATGATCGCTGTGGACATGGGTGCGATGGGCGATGACCTCAGCTGCAAGGAGACGGATGTCTCCATCTGCGCCAAGGATTCCTCCGGCCCGTATGACTATGCCATGACCAGCCGCATGATCGAGCTGGCGAACGGTCTGGCGATTCCATTCGCGGTCGATATCTATCCGCAATACGGCTCCGACGCCTCTGCTGCGCTGCGCGGCGGGAACAACATCCGGGCCGCACTGATCGGACCGGGCGTACACGCCTCGCACTCCATGGAGCGTACCCATAAGCAGGCTGTGCTGAATACGGCTAAGCTGCTGGCGGCTTATTTAGGGGCGAACTGATCGGGCTGCTCGCCACGGCGGGTCACTTTCTATAGCAACACGAAGCGGATATTAGTAAACAAGTACAAAAAGGCAGCACCAGCTCATGTAAATAGCTGGTGCTGCCTTTTTAGTAGACTATATTAATCTTGACCAAGCCGAAATGTTGCAACTATTGCAACCTGGCCCGCCCTTAATTGGACATTTGCAGGGATTCCTGCATAAATTGCAACAATTTCCCCGCCCACCGGCTCCAGGGAGGATTTATCCTGCATTTTGTGCAACATTTGCCGATTAGAGCTGAGATAACGAGTGAGATGTTGCATTATGGGCAGGATTCTCGCATAAACCTCTGACCTTGAGGATTAGAGCTGCGTTCAGGCGTGAGATGTTGCATCCCCCGGTTAAGGCCATACCTGCTCCAGCTTGTCCGCATAGTACTTGATGGCCTTACGGTAATCCCGGATACCGGGATCGGCGGATGTATCTGCAAGTAAGGTAAGCAGCAGCTCCATCGCTTCGGTGTGTGCACCGAGATTATGCAGCGTCATGGCCAGAAAAGCCATAAATTCCGCCCGCTGCGGGAATTCAAGCGCACCCTGCTCCAGGAGCGCACGGGACTCCGCATACTGCCCGAGCGTCCGGTACGTACTGCCCAGACCCAGCATCGCGCCTGCCTTCTGCCCCGCATCTGGAAGACCTAAGGCAAGACTCTGCTCGTAATAAGCTACCGCCTCACGCTCCAAGCCCAGCACATCATGCGTCCATGCCAGCTGATAATGCAGCTCGGCATTGCCCTCGTCTGCTGACAGTAGCTCTAGCAGCAGGGTCCTTGCTTCTTCTGCCCGGCCAGAGGACCGGAGCTGCACAGCAGCTTCTATCGTATGGGTCACAGCCACTGTCCCTCCTTCTGCACCGCGGTTACTTACCCGCGATCTTCTCCGCCAGCTCACTCAGATACGTCCAGCGCTCCATCAGGCGCTCCAGCTCTGCCTCGCCCTGCCGCTGCTTCTCCACCAGCTCCTGGAGTCTGCCGGAGTCAGCGAAGGCCGCTTCCATCTGTGCCGAGATGTCCGTCAGATGCTGCTCCGCCTGTTCAATGGCCTCATCGATCCCTTCATACTCACGCTGCTCCTTGAAGGTGAATTTCAGCTTCTCGCGCGGCGCTGACCCGGCCTGTGCATTCCCGCCCTGCTCAGCAGCGGCAGCACCAGTCCCGCTGGCACTGCGGCCGGAGCCGCCTTCTGCCTTGCCGGAGTTCCCGCTGCCCGAAGGGACGTTCTTCGCCAGCCACTCTTCATATTCGCTATAGTCGCCGACATGCAGGCGGATGCCCCCATCCTCGAAGGCAATCAGCTTATCCACGGTGCGGTCCAGGAAGTAACGGTCATGCGATACCGTGAAGACTACGCCAGGGAATTCATCGAGGTAATCCTCCAGCACAGCGAGTGTACCGATGTCCAGATCATTCGTCGGCTCATCGAGCAGCAGCACGTTCGGCGCTCCCATGAGGACACGCAGCAGGTAGAGACGTCTTTTCTCGCCGCCGGACAGCTTGGAGATTGGCGTCCACTGCATCGCAGGCGGGAACAGGAAGCGCTCCAGCATTTGCCCGGCGGTGATGACACTGCCGTCTGCGGTCTTGATGATCTCGGCTTCTTCCTTCACATACTCGATCGCCCGCAGGCTGAGATCCATGTCCTGATGCTCCTGGGTGAAATAGCCCAGCTTCACGGTTGTCCCGAGCTGCACCTCACCGCTGTCCGGGGTAAGCTTACCGGCAATCAGGTTAAGCAGCGTGGACTTGCCGCTGCCGTTCTTGCCGACAATCCCCACGCGGTCCTGCGGCACAGCAATATAATTCAGATCCTTGATTAAGGTCCGGCCATCCATTGATTTGGTGAGATCCTGAATCTCAATGATTTTGCGGCCCAGTCTGGTGGAGGCTACAGAGATATCCATAGATGACGCCGATGCGCCTCCCGTACTCTCCTTGAGCTTCTCGAAGCGGTCGATCCGCGCCTTCTGCTTCGTGGAGCGGGCCTTAGCCCCGCGGCGAATCCAGGCCAGCTCGGTGCGCAGCAGATTCTTGCGCTTCTGCTCGGCCGAAGCCTCCCGTTCTTCACGGTCTGCCTTCAGCTCCAGGAACCGCGAATAGTTCGCTTCATACCGGTACAGATTCCCGCCGTCCAGCTCAAGCATTACACTGGCTACCCGTTCCAGGAAATAACGGTCATGCGTTACCATCAGCAGCGCCCCGCGCCGCTTCTGCAGATACTGCTCCAGCCAGGCTACGGAATCCGTATCAATATGGTTGGTAGGCTCATCCAGAATCAGCAGCTCCGACGGTGTAATCAGTGCCGCCGCCAGCGCTACGCGCTTGCGCTGTCCGCCCGACAGGCTCTCCATCCGCGCATCGAAGCGGGTAATCCCCAGCTTCGTGAGGACCGTCTTGGCCTCACTCTCCAGCTGCCAGGTGCCGGCGGCGTCGATGGCCTGTCCAATCCGGACAAGCCTGCTCTCCAGCCCTGAGTCTCCCGGATTCTGCTCCAGAAGAGACATCACCTCCATGTATTCCCGCATCGTCGCAAGCTCCGGGTCCTCTCCGGCAAATACCTGCTGCAAGACCGTATTTCCAGGCTCATAAGGCGGATTCTGGGCCAGGAACTGCACCCGCACATCATTGCCGATGCTAATCTGCCCTTCATCTGCTGTATCGAGCCCGGCGATAATCTTCAGAAAGGTTGATTTTCCCGTGCCATTGACGCCAATTACGCCTATCTTATCCCTGTCGTCCATGCCAAAGGAGGCATCACGGAACAGGGTTTTCTCCCCGTAGCTCTTGGAGAGATGTTCCACCGTCATAATATTCATCAGTTGTCCTCGCTTGCCTTATATTTTGAAACCGGAATTGGCTGTACTCTCTTAAGATTCGGCTTCAGCAGGGAAGTCGCCCATTGCCGAATCCAGGCTGCCCAGTGCCCCAGTGATAAAGAGCCTGGCCGCAAACTTCGCCCGCTTATCCGCATCTGCCTCGGCAAACTCAGGGTCGAACAGGATATCCATCTTCAGACGGTCCAGAATCCCGATGTACGACTGCGCCATCAGCTCCGGCTCGGTAGCCCCGCCTTCCAGCAGCACCTTCACCACAGCCTGCATATAGGCTTCCATGAACTGTGCCATATACGCCACCAGCTCAGGGTTATTGTTAGGCGCACGGAAGAACAGCTTCGTATGCTGCTTGCGCTCATAGTAATAGAACAGATGATGCTCTGCAATCACGGAGAGCTTGTCTGTCAATGCGGAGCGGGTCCTCAGCTTGCCCTCAAGCTGCTCAAGGAAGCCTTCACAATCGCGGCGGGTAACCGCCATGAAGAGCTCCTCTTTGCTTTTAAAATATAAATAAACCGTACCCTTGGCAATGCCTGCACGTTCGGCCACTTCCGACATCTTGGTCTCATAAAAGCCGCCTGAACCGAAAAGCTCATAAGCGGCATCCAGAATAGCTGCATGTTTGTCTACGGATGCACTGCTCAACGGTTCACCTCCCAACCCATAGAATCCTGTATGTTACCGGATAACGCAACGGCCGGCTTAACTCTCAGATCCGTCCTTATCCTATGTAACTGATATAACTGACCAGCAGCGCTACAGCACCGCCTATTATAGAACTTACAGCATTTACAGTATCATTGTCCATCCAGCGCCAGCCCCTGGCGTATTCCGTAGGCTTCCCGCAGTGGATAGAGGCCTCGACCTCGCGGCCGCAGACTGTGCAGCGATTCATCCGTTGCACAGTAGCCCCCAGAACGGAGTCGGCAAAAGCTCCCGCGAGCCCGCCCAGCAGTCCGGCCAGCATCAGCAGCCAGAAGGCATGGGGCGTCATGCCGGAGGCCGCCCGCAGCACCCAGGAGGCCGCGCCGATGAGTGCCCCTCCCGCCGCCGCGGCCAGCGTCCCGGGCAGGGATACGCCGCCGGAGGTGCCTGCCTGCAGCACCTTCCCGGTCAGCACCGACCGGGGAGGCTTCCGGGCCAGCGTGCCGATCTCTGTCGCCCATGTATCCGAGGTTACGGTAGCCATCACCCCGATGAACAGGAAGCCCCAGAGCTCCAGCGGATAGACCGCGTTCAGCAGAACGGCCAGCATCCCGAGTCCGCCGTTGGCGAAGACCTGACCCGCGTCGCGGCGTCCGGTTTTGTCATACGTGGCCTCCAGCTCGGCCTTATTCTCATGATGCAGCTTCGACAGCAGGGTTGAGGAAATGAAGAACACGAGCAGGATACCGAACCAGAACAGATTCCCCGCACCGAAATAGATCGTCCCCATGACGACTGCCGCCACCATCCCTGAGAAGCTAAGCGACTGCTTCCAGTAGGCAGCCCCGGCAACCAGCAGCGCACCGCAGGCCCCGATCAGCCATTGCAGCACTTCAAGTCCTGAGAGCATCGCCTTAACCGATCAGGCAGGTGCCCATGAGGCGCGCACCCCAGAACAGCTCGAACGAATCGCCCGCCACTACCGGACCTACTCCGGCGGGGGTTCCGGTGAAGATAATATCGTCTTTGCCCAGCCCGTAGCGGGCGGCAATGAATTCAACGATTTTTTGCAGGGAGAAAATCATGTTCTTCACGTTCCCGCGCTGAACTTCAATTCCGTTCTTGCGGACGGTGAAGTCGGTGGCCTCCAGTTCCTCTTCCTCAGGCAATGCCATGTAAGGGGTCAGCGGAGCCGCATTCTTGAAGCCCTTGGCGGCCGTCCAGGGCAGGCCCTTCTTCTGCAGATCATTATGCACATCACGGAGCGTGAAGTCGAGGCCCAGCGCCATCACATCCACCAGCTCCTGCACGCTCATCCCCGGCACGTAATCACGCGCAATGCGCAGCACCAGCTCCCCCTCGTAATGAATCAGTCCGGCGTCCTTGGGCAGATGGATGATCGCTTTGTCCAGGGCCACGGCAGCATGAGACGGCTTCAGGAAGATCAGCGGCTCGGCAGGCACCTTGTTGCCCAGCTCCTCCGCATGTAATTGATAGTTGCGTCCTACACAGTATACATTATTGATCGCACTGCTCATTGTTCCGTCAGCTCTCTTCCTCTATGAATTGGAATTCATACTGCAATGCTGCAATCCTTATTAGGCCTTCAAAAAGAGTTCGCCCCAGATATCCGGACGGTTCGTACAGATCATAATATCGGAATGAATCTCCGACAGGCGGCGCATTTCCTTGCCCTTATTCAAGGTCCAGGCCATCACCTGCACCCCGCGTTCAATCAGGGATTTGGCCAGAACCGGGCTAAGCCGGTCATAGCTGATGGATAAGAAAGAGCAGCCCAGCTCATCAAGCTTCCCCGCAGGATTACCGGATCTGGAGTCATAGATCAGCCCTGTATGGAACCGCGCGTCCAGCTCCTTGATCCGCCGCAATACACCGGCATCGAACGAGGTCAGCACCACTTCCTCGCGCATTCCCCTGGCATTCACCAGATCAATGACTGCCTGCGCAAGACCGGGATACATATCCCCCACCGTCTTCAGTTCAATATTCAGCCGCAGCCGGCCTGATGCCAGAGCAAGCACCTCTTCCAGAGAAGGCACCCGCTCTCCGCGAAAAGCACGCCCTTTCCAGCTCCCCGCATCCAGCCGCCGCATCGGCTCGTACTCCATATTCTTCACCTTGCCGTGTCCGTTGGTCGTACGGTCCAGGGAATAGTCATGGATGACCACGGGAACCCCGTCCTTCGTCAGCTGCACATCAATCTCTATCCAGCGTACAAAAGGCAGCGCAATCGCCATCCGCACGGCGGCCAGTGTATTCTCGGGGGCCTTACCGGAAAATCCGCGGTGGGCTACACACATATTGTTCATCATTATACGCACCTCCGGCTATTTCACCGCTTGGATCACAGTGCCGTCATTGCGAACCTTGATCAGGCCGGAAGAAATAGACTGTATTCTGTGCAGCAGCAGCTGCCCGTCGGCATCATTCATCGGCACCGGCTGCGCCAGCTCGGCATCCATCGGCTTCAGCTTAAGAGCGCATTGCCCCTGCTTGCTGCATTCCGCCTGGAATACCGCCGTCTCCCAAGTAGCCGGGATGGAGCCGCGTGTGAAAATAAAGTTGCCTGTGCTGTAGGCAATCCATTTGCCTTTGTACGGCTCAATGCCCTGCAGCACATGCGGATGGCCGCCCATCACCAGATCGGCTCCGGCATCAATGAAGCTATGCCCAAGCGCCTGCTGGGTCTTGTCATACTGCTCCATCCGCTCCCGTCCCCAATGGACGACGACAACGACAATATCGGCCTTTTGCTTGGCTGCGGCAATCGCCTTGAGACCTTCCGCACTGTCATACACCGAGGCAAGGCCGGGCTTGCCCGCTTCCGCCTTCCATTCAATCACCGGCATCACCCGGGTGAAGCCCAGCAGGGCAATCTTAATTCCATTACGTTCAAAATACTGCGCCGAATAGGCCTCCTGGCTATTCCGTCCTGCCCCCACATGAGGGATTCCGCGCTCACCCAGATGCTTCAGGGTGTCCAGCAGACCTTCCTCCCCCTGATCCAGCGTGTGGTTGTTAGCCAGATTGACGGCATCCACACCGGCGGCTTTGAGCGCGTCGAGTGCCTTCGGCGGGCCCTTGAACACAAACTGCTTGTTCTTGGCCCCAACCCCGCGTGTAGTAATCGGCGTTTCCAGATTGACTACCGTAAGGTCATCCTTCTTGAACATTCCATCCAGCGCGCTGTAGGAATAATCGTAGCCCTTCTGCTCCAGCAGCGCACCTGCCTTCCCGCTGAAGATGATATCTCCGGCGAAGCTCAGCTTCACCGTCGCGCCGGACGTATTCTCCGGCAAGCCTGCGACCAGCCCGCTGCCGCTTCCCGTTGTGGCCTGCGGTGCATTCGTAGGGGTTGCCTGATCCGCTGGTGACGGTGCAGGCGTAGCCGAAGCTTCCGTGGTCTCCGCAGGCACTGAAGAAGCCTCCGGTGTCTCCTCCGGAGCAGGCTCCGCAGTGGCTGTAGCCTCTGCCCCGGGGTCTTCTTCTGCAGGGACGGCTTCCGTAGGGGCTGCCGCCGTTGCAGCAGCTTCCGGCGAAGGGGGGGTAACGAGCGCCGCTGGCGGAGCAGCAGAGCCCTGCGGGTCCTTGCCGTCCATGAATGAATATGCGAGCGCAGCGGTAATCATCAGCAGCAACGCCACATTGACCCACGCCCATATCCTTCTGCGCCGCCGCCTGCTATGTTGTCTCTTGCCTTGTCTATTGCCTGATCTCGGCGGATACATGAGTCCAAGTAATCTCCTTTACCCTTAAAGTGTTTCTATTATAGCATATCTATCAGCTGCCGCTCCAAGCCGGGAACGGAGGCTGTTATTAAATCACCCCACAAAGTGAGGCTTTAGCTTCGATGATGACTCAGGTACTTTGCGGGGGCCCCAACACATATAAATTCTTATCTTTCTAAAAAAAGGTGGAGCGCCACTGCTCCGCTCCACCGTTCCTTTTAGACTGTAGCTCCCGCCGGCTCCGGCAGCTTCGTGAGGCTGGCTGCGGCAGTCTCTGCCGTAAGCTTCGCCTGCTTGATGCAGTCCGGCATTCCGATGCCGTCATAGCCTGCGCCGAAGGCATAGACGCCGGGCAGCTTCTGTGCCAGCTCGCTGCGCAGGCCGGCAATCCGGCCGGGATGGCCGACCGGATACTGCGGCATAGACGACCTCAGCCGGGTAATCTCTGTGAACAGCGGCGCTGCGGTGATCCCCATAATCTCCTTCAGGTCCTTGCGGACCAGCTCTGCCAGCGCGTCGTCCGGCAGCTCCACATTCTGTTCATCCCCCGAGCGTCCCACGTAGCAGCGCAGCAGCACCTTATCGTCAGGGCTGGTATGCAGCCATTTCGTAGAGGTCCAGGTGCAGGCTGTGATGTTCCGCCCTTCCTTACGCGGAACAAGGAAGCCTGATCCGTCGTATTCGGTAACGATATCTTGCCGGGTGAACGCCAGAACCACATTAGCTACTGATACATAGTTCACTGCATCCAGCGCCGATACATCCACATGGGGACGCAGCAGCTCTGCGGCTGCGAAGTTCTGCACCGTAACATAGATGTCGTCTGCTTCCAGCAACTCACCTGTCTCAAGCTCCACCTCGTAACGGGCAGCGCCGGAAGAACCGGCGCCTCCCAGCACCCGGATGGACTTCGCTCCTGTCCCCGTGATTTGCCGGACATCCTGCAGATCATGGATGAGCGCATGCACAAGACTCTGCAATCCTTGCCGGAAGGTGAGAAAAGCACTTTTCTTCGTCCCGGTATGGGTCTCCACCGGCTTCCTGCCGGTCGTCATGCCCCGGATCAGGCTGCCGTACTGACGCTCGACCTCACCGAACTGCGGAAAGGTCGCCTGAAGGCTGATCTTGCGCATATCCCCGGCATAGATCCCTGCCAGCAGCGGCTCCGTCATATTCTCCAGCACCTCTGTACCCAGACGGCGCTCAATCAGATCGCCAAGCGACTCATCCTCAGCACTGCGGCGGGGCGGAAGTACCAAATCCATCATCGCCCGCATTTTGCCGCCGAAGGAGACCAGACCGCTCTTCAGGAAGGGCTTCAGCTCTGTCGGAATGCCCAGCACAAGACCGGCAGGCATCGGATGAAGCTTGCCCCGCTGCAGGATGTAGGTCTTCTTGGCATTCGGATTCGTGCTTACCAGCTCGTGGTCCAGCTCCAGCTCCCTGGCCAGATCGACCATCGCCGTCTTACGGGCCAGGAAGGAATCCGGGCCCTTCTCAATCACGAAGCCGTCACGGTGCAGTGTCTCGATTTTGCCGCCAAGGACCTTGTCCTTCTCGATTAAGGTAATCTCCGGCTGTACTGCCGCTTCACGGTAGAACTTGCGGATATAGAATGCGGCGCTGAGCCCGCTGAGGCCTCCGCCGATAATAACTACCTTGCGGGGTGATGCCGTCATGGCAGATTCACCTTCAACTGGTTCGCCTTCGTACGCACCACATCGCTGAGCACCGACATATAGGCCGGATCACTGTTCAGCGAGTCAATCCGCAAGAGACGCATATCCAGCTCGGAGGCAAGCTGCTGTGCTTCAATATCCAGATCGTACAGCACCTCCAAATGGTCGGAGACGAAGCCGATCGGGGCTGACAGCACGTATTTCACCTGGCTCTCGGCCAGCTCACGCAGCGTATCGAGAATATCCGGGCCCAGCCAAGGCTCCGCCGTCCGGCCCGCACTCTGCCAGGTGAACTGCCAGGATTCTACGCCTGCCTGTGCGGCAATCGCCTGAGAGGTCTCCAGCAGTTGGTCACGGTACGGATCGCCCATCGCCAGAATACGTTCAGGAAGACTATGTGCACTGAACAGCACGCGCACTTCCTCGCGCGACGCGCCGGTCTCTTCGAACTCGTCCAGCTTGGCAGTCACTCTCCGGCTAAGCACATCGATCAGCTCGGGATGCATATGGTAGCTCTCTACGAACTCCATATGAATACCGCAGGCTTCGGCTTTTTCCTTGGCGCGCTTGATATAGGTTCCTACACTCATCACAGAGTAATGCGGAGCCAGCACGATGCCAATCGCCTGGGTAATACCGTCCCGGACCATAGCCTCGACACCATCCTCGATGAACGGTCTGGCATGCTTGAGACCCTGGTAGCAGACATACTGGATCTGCCCGCTGTTCAGCTTGGCCTGCAAGGCTTCCACCTGACGGTCCGTATTATCCCTAAGCGGAAAAACCCCGCCGACAATCGCCTTATAGCGGTCAGTCAGCTCTTTGAGCTGCTCAGCTGAAGGAGCGTTCCCCCGGCGGATATGCGTATAATAAGCCTCTACATCCTCAAGACTCTCAGGCGTGCCGTACGACATCACGAGTACTCCAATTTTGTTGGCCACGGATTCCATCCCCTTTTACAATAATTAACGTCCTATACAGCAAAGAGAGCAGCAAAGGCTGCTGCCATCAGATGCTATTTCTTCAACTATGCCAGCGGCGGTGCCGCCTGTTTCATTGCCGCTGCTGAATACTCATGCACATAATCCGTTAATTCCTTGAGCGTATCGAGTGAAGCTTCAGGGAATAATCCATGTCCCAGGTTAAAAATATACCCCGGCTGCATGATGCCTTCATCAATCAGTTCCTTGGCCCGGGCTTTGAGCATATCCATCGGCGCGGTCAGCAGGTATGGATCCAGATTGCCTTGAACCGCATAGCCTCCGCCCAGTCTGCGCCGTCCTTCGGTGATGCTGACCCGCCAGTCCAGTCCGATCACATCGGCCTGCAGCTTGGTCAAGCTGGGGAGCAGCTCCCCTGAGCTGACACCCGGGAAGTAGATTTTCGGAACCTCCAGATCGGACAATTCGGCAAAAATCCGGGTGATCGTCGGCAGCACATACTGCTCGAAATCACGCGGAGCCAGCGCCCCGACCCAGCTGTCGAACAGCTGAAACGCCTTCCCGCCGCTGGCGACATGGGCGCGCAGATAGGTAATAACCATATCGCCCAGCTTCTCCATCAGCTTCTCCCATACCTGAGGCTGGCTGAACATCAGCTCCTTGGTGCGGTGATACGTCTTGGACGGTCTGCCTTCGATGAGATAACTGGCGATGGTGAACGGAGCTCCGGCGAAGGTGATCAGCGGAACGTCCAGCTCCTTGTCCAGTATGGCGATGGTCTCCAGAATATGGCCCAGATCGCCCTCCACATCGATCGGCTTCAGCCGCTCCACATCGCTTGCAGAGCGGATCGGATTCTCGATAACCGGCCCGATGTTCTTCACAATGTCAAAATCCACACCGAGGGAGGCCACCGGATTCATGATGTCGGAATACAGAATCGCTGCGTCCACGCCCAGCTTGCGCACAGGCATCAGAGTTACCTCAGCCGCAAGCTCAGGCTGCTTGCAGATCTCAAGCAGCGAATATTTCTCCTTGATCGTACGGTAGTCGGGATCATACCGGCCGGCCTGCCGCATGTACCATACGGGGGTGTACTCCGTGTTCTGCTGTCTGCAGGCACGGATAAAAGTGTCGTTGTAGGTCATGATAAGATCTCCATTAGATTTGATAGAATACTGTGAAAAAACACATATCATTATTATGCCCCTTTTGTAAGCGGCTAACAACCGCCTCACCCGAAAGGGAATGACAATCCCATGACATTACTATGACATGTGTTGCATTGTCCGGCTGAAAATCTATGATATACTGATATAATGTCAATTTTTCGTGAACTCTGTATCAATGAATCCCCTGAAAGGAAGTGAAAGCACTTTGAAGAATTGGGAGACCTGGAAAGTCAACCTCATGGTGCTTTGGTTCGGCCAGTTTCTGGTGAATGCAGGCATGACTATGATTACCCCGTTTCTGTCACTTTATCTCGCCAAAGATCTGGGGGTGACCGGCGACCGCGCGATCGGGATGTGGGCCGGGCTTATTTTTGCCGCCAACTTCTTGACCTCGTTCATCTTCCAGCCGCTCTGGGGCAAGCTTGCCGACAAATACGGACGCAAAATTATGCTCCTGCGCTCTAGCTTCGGCATGGCGATTGTTATTGTGCTGATGGGCTTCGCCCAGTCCCCGATGCAGCTGCTGCTGCTCCGGCTGCTGAACGGAACCATCTCCGGCTTCAACCCCGCCTCTGTCGCGCTGGTCTCAGGCACCACACCGAAACCGAAGATGGGCTTCGCGATGGGCCTGATGCAATCCGGCGCGGTAGCCGGAACGATTCTGGGGCCGCTGATGGGCGGCTTACTGGCCGACTGGATCGGGTTCCGTCCGATCTTCTATGTGGTCGGCGCGCTGCTGTTCGTTGCTTCATTGCTGGCGTTATTCCTCGTCAAAGAGAAATTCGACCGGGCAGAAGCAGCACAGGTGCCTCAGGTATCCGTGCTGGAAGGCTTAAAGGAACTGGCGAAGGTGCCGCAGCTTCCCGCCCTGTTCGGCGTGACCTTCCTGCTGCAGTTCGCCATGGTCAGCCCCATGTCGCTGCTGCCGCTCTATGTAGAGAAGCTGCACGGCACCACCGTGGACCTTGCCTTCTGGGCAGGTATGGTCAGCGCAGTCACCGGCATCTCGAATATGCTCGCTTCGCCGCTGCTCGGCAAGCTCAGCGACAAGGTGGGAGCGCACCGGATACTGACCTTTGCGCTGATCGGCGCTGCTCTGTTCCTGATCCCGCAGGCGTTCGTGACCAGTGTCTGGCAGCTGATTCTCGTCCGCTTCCTGATGGGCGTCTTCATGGGCGGCCTGCTGCCTAGCGTCAACGCCCTGATCCGCTCCTATACGCCTGACGGCAAGGAGAGCCGGGCGTTTGGCTTCAACAGCAGTACGCTCGCGCTCGGCAATATGCTCGGTGCGGTGATCGGCGGATTCCTGTCCGGTTATATCGGGATTGAAGGCCTGTTCATTGTCTCCGGTGCATTCCTGCTGATCAATACGGTCTGGGTGCGGATCAAGCTGTACAAGAAGACTGAACCCCGGCTATTCCGTTAACAGGCTGCTTCTCTTATGGGCGGTATAACTGGTGTGTGCGGTACGAGCGGTATGATTGGCATGAACGGTATAGGCGATGCTGTCCAGGCTATTTCACCATCGCCAGCGCCAGGCCGTCATAGGCAGGCAGCAGTGTGCTGGTCAGGCGGGGATCGCCCGCGATCATCTCATTGAAGCGGCGCATAGCCTGGACGGCCGGTCCGTTCTTCTCCGTATTAAGCGTGCGGCCGCGCAGAAAAATATTATCCCCGGCAATAATCGCCCCCGGTGAAGCAAGCCGGATCGCATATTCCAGATAATTCGGATAGTTCTCCTTATCGGCATCGATGAAGAAGAAATCATACCTGTTTCCCTGTGCTTCGAGCAGCTTCAGGCTGTCCAGTGCAGGGCCCGTCCGGTATTCCACCCGGTCTCCGAGGCCCGCCTGCTGCAGATGGCTCTGTGCCAGCTCTGCATATTCAGCCTTAAGCTCCAAAGAGGTGAGACGGCCTTCCTGCGTGAGTCCCCGGCACAGACAGATTCCGCTGTAGCCGCCAAGCGCCCCGATCTCCAGCAGGTTTGCCGAGCGGGAGAGGGTCACCAGCATCGTCAGCAGTCTGCCGTAGCCCGGGGCAATGGACACCTCCGGCATGCCTTTGGCTGCGATGGCTGCTTTGACTTGGAGCAATAATTCGTCTTCTGTATATAGCTGTTCGCTGTACTCTTCCTGATTCTGCATATGTATTCTCCTCTTGAATGGGTGTGTGTGCCTGCGGACAGGCATTGTGCAGAACTCTTCCTTACCCTATACTGTAAGCTGAACGTTCTGCAGGTTCAGCTAACAAACCAGTTACTCTTATTGTACTGGCTATACGTATTTATCCACAAGTTAAACGGAGTTGAGCGCACTTGGGCAAATTACAATTGATCGCCACCGCCCCCATGGGGCTGGAGGCTGTAGTAGCACGCGAATTAAACGAGCTGGGTTATGAGACCACGGTCGAGAATGGACGGGTCCTGTTCTGCGGGGATTACATCGACATCTGCCGCTGTAATCTGTGGCTGCGTACCTCGGACCGTGTACTGGTTAAGATGGGCCAGTTCCCGGCCCGGACCTTCGATGAGCTGTTCGAAGGAGTAAAGGCGATAAATTGGGAGGACTGGATTCCCGAGAACGGCGAATTCCCGGTAGAGGGACGTTCGCATAAATCTCAGCTGACCAGCGTACCTGCCTGCCAAGGGATTGTGAAGAAGGCCATTGTCGAGAAGCTGAAGCTGTCGTACCACACCGAATGGTTCCCGGAGAACGGCCCCCGGTATGTGGTAGAAGTGATCCTGCTGAATGATATCGCGCTGATCACCCTGGATACCACCGGCCCGGCCCTGCACAAGCGAGGCTACCGCCGCCAGGCTACGGAAGCGCCTCTGAAGGAGACGATGGCTGCGGCTCTGATCCAGCTCAGCCGCTGGAACGGCCATCGTCCGCTCTATGATCCTTGCTGCGGATCAGGCACGATTCTGATCGAGGCTGCGATGATCGCCTGGAATATCGCGCCAGGCCTGCGCCGCTCCTTCCCGTCCGAGCACTGGCCGGAGATTCCGCAGCGTCTGTGGGAGGAAGCCCGCGAGGAAGCCTTCGATGCGGTGCGTGACGATTACCCGCTGCAGCTGACCGGAACGGATATCGATCCGGCAGCAATTGAGATCGCCGAGGCGGCGGCGAAGAGCGCCGGACTCTCCGGTGAGATCACGTTCAAGCATATGGCCGCTGCGAAGGCCCGGCCGGAAGGCGAATACGGCTGCATCATCACCAACCCCCCTTACGGCGAGCGGATCAGCAATGACAAGGAAGTGGAGAAGCTGACCCGCCAGTTCGGCGAGATGATGCTCTATCTGCCAACCTGGTCCTTTTTCGCCATCAGCCCGTACAAGGAGTTCGAGCAATACTACGGACGCAAGGCGGACAAGCGCCGCAAGCTCTACAACGGCCGGATCGAATGCCAATACTATCAATACCTGGGGCCGCTGCCTCCACGGAAATAGGACGAGCGGCGAGGGGTAAGCAGTTTTGCAGTTAAGTAACTATCCCTAATAAGCCTTAATCACTAAAGCGCCTTAAGTCACATGAAGCACTCTGTGCTATGGACTTAAGGCTTTTTGTTCTCAATAAGCTGCTGATGCTGCATCAATTTCGAACACAGTTGCTCCGCTCACCCTCATACCTACACATTGTATGTTGTTTTCCGCATACATTTGCCCCGCTCACCCTCGCATTGCAAATTGTATGTTGTTTTCCACATACATTCGCCCCGCTCACCCCCGCAGTTGCACATTGTATGTTGTTTTCCACATACATTTGCCCCACTCGTCCCCGCAGCTGCACTTTGTATGTTGTTTTCCACATACATTTGCCCCGCTTACCCCCGCAGTTGCACATTGTATGTTGTTTTCGGCATACATTTGCGGGTGGAATCAGACCTTAAACCAAATCTGGGCTTTGCAGCGAACCTACATACTCATAGTGAGTAATCCGTTGCGATACTCCTCGAGCTACAGGGCGAAATTTACCTTTATCCACCAACATGCGACTGTACTTAATGACTGTCGCGGTTTGCAGTTCAAGCTCTCTCGCAGCATTCCCCGGACGAAGAACACGATTGTAACGGATAGCTAATCGCATTAACTCTCGTTCAATTCTGGAATAAGCTTTTTCTGTACTCCGATTTGTAGTTCCAGCCGACAAATAAGGAAACAAAAGGTTCCGTAGTGCGGAAAGGATGAAAGATGGATTATCTTTCATCTCGTCTAGAGAGATGTAGAGCACCACGCAATCTTGTGATTGCAGGAAGAGACCCCGATTCAGGTCCATCCGGTATTTGCTACGGTCCGTGCCATGCGACCCAAAATCCATAATCTCAAACGCAATGCGCGAAGATCCAACCTTCCATAGTAAATCGACAAAATAGGATCTGCCGCGCCAGTCCTTTACTTCGTATTCCGGATGCAGTCCGTGAAAATGTCCGGCAAGCGGCCACCATACACTTTCGACGAATAAGCGGTTCCCGTAGCCATGCCCCCGCTTAAGCGCATCTAGCCGCTCCCCCTTTCTTCGTTTGAGATGATTGCTTAACCATTGATCATGCTCTCCAGCAAAGCCCATTTCAGTCCCCCCACTTAGCATCGAATTTAATCTCAGAACGCATAAAACCCCGCCTCCTTCTGAATGGAAGGGAGCGGGGCATACTTTGCCGCGTTAATTTGTACCTAGAATTAGTGTCCCACTTTTGGGCAACGAATGCAATATAAAGGTAGTAATATAGAGTTGCAATTCCCTCCGCTCACCTTGTAGATGCAAATTGTATGTTGTTTTTGGCATACATTGCCCCGCTCACCCCCGAAGCTGCACATTGTATATTGTTTTCCACATACATTTGCTCCTCTCACCCCCGAAGCTGCACATTGTATGTTGTTTTCCACATACATTTGCTCCGTCCACCCCCGCAGATGCACATTGTATGTTGTTTTCGGCATACATCCACCCCACGCACCCTCTCACCCGCCTATTGTGTTCGGTTTTCCGACTACACCCGCGCACACCAAAACAGCCCCGCAAATAACGCAGGGGCTGTACGATGCTGCTGGCGCAGCAGATCTGAATTACTTCTTCTCCACCGGCCGTTTGACGAAGGCTTCCGCCTTGGCCAGCACCTCGTCTTCCGTCGGTCCGCTGATGTAGCGGCCGTTGATGTAGACAAACGGGCGTTTGCCGCACGGTCCGCAGTAGGAGATGCAGCCTGTCTTGATCTCAGAATCCGGTGCCATCTTTAGCAGCTTGGGCACGATGCTTTTCATTTTAATATGATTGCACTCGTCACATAATCTTATATCGTTAGCCATGAAGCAACCCTTCTTTATGTCCGTAAAATACGGGCGGATCAACTAGTGATCGCCATGATTTCCTTTAGACGGATTAGTAATCACAAAGCCTTCTTCAGGCAAGTAGAGATAATCAATCTTCACCCCGTCCAGCAGCGGCTGGTTCGGATCAAGAATGACATCGATATCCTTATCGGTGGATACCACTACATCGTTCTCCTTAGGCGTGTCCAGATCCAGTCCGTAGTGGGCATGGTCGCCATGGGCATGTGTAATCGCTACACGAAGCTTAAGCTCGCTGTTGCCTTCAAGTTCCATGGTTTTCTTTATCACTTTAGCCGCGTTGCGGGTAATTTTGACGTTCATTCGATTCCATCTCCCAAGCCTCTATATTTTAAATACTCAATAATTCATTTTAAGGAATATGGGAGGATAAAGCAACCATTAGGAGATGGACATCCACACTTAAAGGTGCAATCGTCGCTAAAATGTCATCTTCCGCTGTGCAGCGCCGCGTATTTACGGTCCATCCGTGTAACGAACCAGCCCATCAGCAGCATCGTTACGCCTATATCGTCAATCGGTATAAACGGCATGAAGTCGGGCAGCACCCAGTACAGCAGCGCCGGAATAGTGAACAGCAGCTTGTCGGCCATAGCCACATTAGGCGAAACGATATAATGCCAGGAGCTGCGGAATATATGAGACCATTGTTTGAGCGACAACAGTTTTCTGAATTTCATGAGTTATGCCTCCCTGTGTAATCTGTGTAAGCAGCAAAGGGCACCGCCGCTAAGCACCTGTAAAAGGATTGCGGCTGTGCCCTTTGCTGTTATCTTACGCGAATGCGCAGGATTCGTTTCGCTTTTAAGTAGAATTTTATCGAATCCTCCCGAAGCGGACCAACGTTCACTCCATCACCTTGACATCGTCAATCTGTGCGGTGCTGGAATGCATCCGCAGACCGATCTTCCCTCCGGCCGGCTGTGCCGCCGTATCCGTCCACTGAAGCAGCTGGACACCGCCGGCGTAGGCGGTAACCGTACTGCCGCTGACAGTGACCTTCAGCTCCGTCCACTGGCCGGGCGTAAGCGCAAAGCTTGCGCTGCTCACCATCGTGAGCGTGCCGGCGGTTTTTTTGAACAGCTCCGCCTTGTCGCCTGAATCATTCAGCCGGAACATATAATAATTGGAAGCGTCTGCATAACGGAACAGCAGCCCGGCGTTGCCGAAGGCGTTCAGCAGCTTTATTTTGGCCGAATACGTGTAGTTTCTCCAAGTGGCATCGCCTGTATAGGCCAGTGCTTCCCCTGACATTGATGTCTGCGTCAAAGCTTTCGTCCCGTCATCCGTCACACTCCATGACCCGCCCGAGGTCGTCCAGCCGCTGGAATTGCCATCCTCGAAATCATCCTGGAACAGCGTAACCGGCGGTGTAATCGTACCCTGGAACTCAAATACACCGATATCCGGCACGCCATTATACAGCGGATTCCCGAAGAAGTCCTGTCCTCCGTTGCCTGCAACCACCGCCCCGGAGTTGATCAGCGGAGAGGAGAGCGCCAGCTTATAGCCGTCTGCCGAATCGCGTCCTGTGGCCGTGCCGGGACTTACGAATCCGGGGTTGCCTGTGATTTTATTGGGATCGTTCGGAACACTTGAATTCAGCCCGTAGAAGCTGTTGTGATCATACGTCATTCTGGGGCTGTTCGTATATTGTCCGCTGGCTGCATTATAAAAGATGTTGTTAGTGTAATAGGCCATTCCTGTGTTGCTCGCATGGGTCAGCGCCTTATTCTGCGTTCCCGAACGGTAGATAATGTTGTTGTAGACATAGAGATTGCCGCCGCCGTTCACCAGATGGAACACCCCGTTAGCGTCCTTATCGTTCTGGCTGATATTATAGCGGAAAATATTATTGTTCGTGTTGTTCATCACCAGCAGGGTGCCGCCCTCATTGTCATAGCTGAAATTGTACTGGTAGATGCTGTCGTGCACCTCGATGTCGAAGTCCCAGGGCTGGCCGTCTCCACCCAGCATCCGGGTATCGGAAGCTTCATTATATTGAAAAATAGCACCTTTGGTATAATAGGCCCACTGCGCCGCAACTACAGTAATATCCTCAAGATAATTGACGATGGATGTATTCACCTCGCAGGCTTCCCCGATGGATCTCGTCTTGTTGTATTCGATCAGCGGCGAGGCGCTGGCTCTGACCAGGATGCCGTCTCGGTGGATCTTCTCCACCACATTGCCCCGGATCACTACACCCCGGAAGGCGTCGAACTTATGTGTCCAAGCATTGTTGAAAAAAGCATCCGTCATCGTCTGTATCCCCGTGTCCGCCACGTTAATGACCGTATTGTTCTCGATCAAAATATCTTCCCAGGTGCTCTCAAGTGCTGTATTGGCTCCCCGGGCATGAAAGTTGATGCCGCCTGTGCGGCGGTCTGTGCCGAAGATATCGTGGATGTCGAGATTGCGGATATACATATGCCGGAAGTTCCCAGCCCCTGCTCCTTCACCTACGACCAGCACGCCGTTTCTGCGCATATCTGTAGGCTGCTGTCCGCTTGTAATCTCCAGATTGTTGATCTCCCAGTAGGAGACATTGCGTAGCCGGACGCCGAAGCCCTCCCCGCCCACGGCTGTGTTGCCGAAATCAATCAGCGGCTTGGCTCCGCTCCCGTAGCGGTCTACCGTAATCGGATTCCCCTCTGCGCCTGAGCCCTTGAGATCCAGATACTGGTCCTTCCATATACTGCCTGCCTTGAGCAAAATCCGGTCCCCCGGGCTGAAGGTCACGCTGTTGACTTTGCCCAGCGTCTTCCAGGCTGCCGCTTCACTGGTGCCGGAGCTATTGTCACTGCCCTGGGCAGAATCGACGTAATACGTGGTGCCTGCCGCCTCTGCAACCGGACCCGATATTCCTGAGATAAGACTGAACAGCAGAAAGCCGACCATACCGAGCAAGGTCAGCCTGCCCGGCCTGCCTTGTCTTGATCTATGCTTCATACGATACCTTGTCATTCTGATCACGCTCCCGCAGATTAGTTATAAAGCAGCCAAGGCCTCACCCAGCCAGGCTCCCTGCTGCACCAGCCCGTTCTGAAGCTTGGCGAGATCCACCTTCCGGCTCTGTCCCTCCGCTTCGGCCGCCATCGCCGCCGCCATACCCGCCGCCTGCCCCATGGCGAAGCAGTTCGGCATCACCCGCAGTGAGCCTTGCACGACACGGTCCGAGGAGGCGGCGCGCCCCGCCACCCATACATTGTCCAGTCCCACCGGCAGCATGCAGCGGTAAGGGACACCATGCGACTTCCCCGGCGGAAGATGGTGAATATGCATCGCCCCGCTGCTGCGGGCCATATGAATATCGATGAAGTAGCTGTTGCGGGCAATATCATCCGGGAAGGAAGCCATATTCATGAAATCCTCCTGGGTCAGCACGTAATCGCCCACAATCCGCCGCGTCTCGCGGATACCGATCTGCTCCCCGGTGGACACCAGATGGGCCTGTTCAAATCCGGGTACATACGCCCTGAAGAATTCCAGCTGGCGGTGAACCAGCTGGCGTCCCTCTATGGCGCCCCGGGTCAGATCCTCTGCACGGGAGCCGTCAATGCCGAACACATGGCCGAAATTCACACCGACCAGATAATCGGCAATCCAAGCCAGGCCTGAGACAGAGTCCCGGCCCTGCGGCAGCTTCCCGTCAACCTGCGCCTGCTGGACGGCCTGATGGATCTGATCCGTGTCACCGCTTTCATTCCGGTATTCTTCAAAACGCTGCCGGTCCACATTCGCCAGCAGGTAGCACATCGTCGCGGCTTGAAGCTCGCCGGATTCTCCGCCCTTATGGAACGGCGCTCCCGCCAGGGCGGCCAGATCGGCGTCCCCGGTCGTATCAATAACGGTCCGGGCGCGGACCAGACTCCGGCCTGACTTGTTGACGATCACCACGCCCTCAATGCTTCGGCCGGTCTCATCCATCACCGTCTGGCTCGCCACGGTATGGAGCAGAACTTCCGCTCCGCTCTCGGTGGCAGCCTCGTCGTATACACGCTTCAGCACCTCCGGGTCGATGGGCACCCAATCCAGCTCCGCCCCGAAACGCTCGCGGAACTCCGGCTCACATCCGGCCTTCATCCGGTCAAGCAGCTCTAAGCCAATACCGCGCACGACGGCCTTCTCCCCGTCGCTGTAAGGACAGAAGGCTGGCACCAGGGCAACGGTGCCCATGCCGCCCAGGAAGCCGCGCTGCTCAATCAGCAGCGTCCGCGCCCCGCTGCGGGCCGCAGCTATCGCCGCTGCCACACCGGCAGGCCCGCCGCCTGCAACCAGCACATCCACCTCACGGGATACCTCAATCTCCTCCGCTGGCAAGGTAAATACAGTTCTGTTCATCATTCTTCCTCCTTGAAGCTATACTTAGTACTCCTCACCATTATAAGAAGGCAGAGGCTGCAACAGCGTGCAGACTGATTGCCTGTTGCAGTGGACAGTTTTGACCTTTATGGCTTCGGGTCATCCGTGGATGGCTCTCTGCCCTGCTCTTCCACCGGACCTGCCTTGAATTCGCTGGGATTCCGGCCGCTGTATTTCTTGAACACCTTGGAGAAGTAGGCCCGGTCGGAGAAGCCGAGCGTGTAGGCGACATTCTCCACGGTCTCGTGCGGGCGGGCCAGCATCGTGATGGCCATATTCATCTTGTACTGGTTGACGTAATCGGTGAAGTTCACGCCGGACAGCTTCTTGAAATAGCGGGAGAAGTAGCTGGCGTTCAGATGCAGATGCTCCGCCATGTCGGTAGAGGTGACCATCCGGTCCACATGCTCCTCCAGAAACTCATCCACCGCCTGAAGCCGGACATCCTTCTCCTCAGCGGCTGCGGGGGCCAGTGCAAACTGCCGCCACAGATGCCTCAGCTCCCGCTTGGTCAGGCTGGCCGCTTCCTCGATATGAACCGTCTGCTCGAGTTGCGTGAAGAAGTCCTCCTCAGCCAGCCCGCCGGCTTCGAAGGCCAGCTGGCGCACGAGATTCCCGCAGGTCTCCTTCACCAGCCGGGGCAGCAGCCGCTCCGCCGATGCCAGCTGCGTCCACTGATTCACCGCCAGATCAATCCAGGCGGCATGCTGGTCTGCAAGCGCCAACGACAGCATCCCGCGTTCCTTTTCCCCGCGCCGTTCCAACGCCACCCCGAAATCCGCGTGCTTCTCAAGCAGAGACACAGGCTTCACGGACTGGTAGAAGTTATTTTCCCGGCAATCGGTGAGAGTCTTGTATAACACATCGAAGCTGCGGACCGGTGCACAGGATTCCGAATAGAACCCCCGCAGGCTAATCTTCAGATACTGCTCCACCTTATCCTGTACCGCCTGCATGAATTCAGCCAGCTTGTTCTCTGTAACGCCGGGGTCCGCCACATTCCAGACCAGATAAATATCGGCGTCCCTGCTCATAATCGGTGTAATGGAAGCCTCTGCCGCAGACAGCTCCAGCGCAATATTGTTCACGGCTGAATGGATCAGCGGAATATCCTTGTAGCGGTAACGCTCGGTGACAGATGCGGCATCCATATGAAGGAATCCATGACGCAGAAAGGGGTGCTTCCAGGAGATGCCCAGCCGTTCTCCGAACTCCAGGGTGTTCTCCTGGCCCGCCGCACCCGACAACAGCTGCTTCAGGAAGCTCTGCTTCAGTACTTCCTTATTGCGCTCAATCGCCTGGCGGAAGGAGTAGCGCTCCAGCAGTTCCTCGCGGCTCTTGAAGCGGCTCATCGCTTTGGCGAGACTGCTCTTAAGCTGCTCGGGCGACAGCTCATCCTTAATCAGATAATCATCCGCCTCCAGCTGGATCGCCCGCTTCGAGTAGTGGAAATCCTCATAGCAGGTCAGGAAAATCAGGCGGACCTCCGGCTTCGTGATCCGGAAGGCATCCGCCAGCTCCAGCCCGTCCATCCCCGGCAGGCCGATGTCCACAATCACAATATCCGGCAGTGCGGTATGGAACTGCTCCAGCGCATCCTCGCTGCTATACGCCGAAGCCACCAGCTGCAGGTCCAGCCCCAAGGACCCGAGCAGATATTCCACGTATTCCAGCATCGGGACATCATCGTCAATCAGCATCAGGGTCATCAAGGGAAACCGCCTCCTTCTCCCGGGTCACGGGGATATATAGGGTGAACGTCATGCCTTCCTCGTCTTCTCTTGCCCGTGCGCTCAGCCGTGCGCGATATCCGTACAATACCTGCAGACGGCGTGCTGTGTTGACCAGCCCGACCCCTTTTTCCGGCCAGAGCGCAGTGTCTTCACTTCCTTGCAGACGCCGGTTCAGGCGCTGGAGCTTATCCTCCGGCATCCCGCGGCCGTTATCGCTGATGCTGATCCGCAGCAGATCGGACTCGAACGCCGCTTCGAGCCGGATCGCCGGATGGTCCGGACGGGCGGAGAAGCCGTGGCTGATGGCATTCTCGACAATGGGCTGCAACAGCAGCCGGGGCAGCATCACTGCACCCTCCTCCTCGCCCACCTCGCATTCCCAGACGATATCCAGACGGTTGCGGATCTGCATCACCTGCACATAGCTGCCCAGCACCCTGCACTCCTCCGCCAGCTCCAGCGGCTTATCCACATGCACATACACACGCAGCAGCTTCATGAGTGCATCGATCATGGCGCCATGCGCCGGGTCACCGCTGAGCAGCAGATCCACCTTGATGGAATTGAGCGTATTCAGCAGAAAATGAGGGCGGATCTGCGCCGCCAGCGCCTGAAGCTCCAGCCGCCTTTTCTCCTCCTGTTCACTCTCGACCTGCTGCAGCAGCCCGTTCATATCCTCCAGCATCTGATTAAAGGCCGCCGACAGCACCGCCACCTCATCCTTGCCCCTGACGGGTATCCGCACCGCGCGGTTGCCGCCGACATACTGCTTGACGCTGGCCCGCAGCAGGCTGATCGGCTTGTTCATATATCCGGCCCACAGCATGGACAGGACCAGGAACGCCAGGAAGAACAGTCCGATCAGCGAGATGGAGACCAGAAACTCCCGGTTGATATGACTGTCGATGGAGCTGCGGGGCGTCTTGCTGGTAAGCAGCCAGCCGACCTTGGGAATACGGACCTCACTAGCCAGCAGCGGGCCTTCATCCGCAGGAGCGGCTTCTCCGGTGACCGCAATGCTTCTCCCCTTCTGGTCAACAAGCGCGAGCCTGCTTACCGCATTGCCCGTATCGAGCAGGCTGCGGAAGTAGTGGCTCGGAATGCCCACGTACAGCGTGGCCAGCTTGTCCTGATTCAGCGGGTCGGTAATGAACCGTACCGCATAATAATAATCCGGTGCAGCGGGGGTGCCGCCGTAGGGGAACCATTGCAGCGACACTTTTTCCCGCTCATCCAGCCTGCTGCTCTCCTTAAGAAGCTTCTCAGGCAGCACAGAGAACACCGGAATATTCTGGTTGCCGATCAGTATCCGGTTCTCCCGGTTGACCAGCATGATCTGAAGATCAGCATCGAGCGACTGCACCGACAGGATATTGGCCGTAGTCTTGAGCTTGTTGTAATGGGTATACACTCCGTAATTTCCGAAGCTTCCCGTATTTTTGAGATAACGCAGACTCTCCAGCACGGCCGGATCATAAGCCTCAGAGAAATACACCGAGACAAACGAGATGCTGTCCACCGTTTTTTCCATTTGACTGCCGATGACCTTCAGTGTCTCCTCATTCGAACGGGCGATCTTCTCACTCACATTCTCCCGCACAGAGGTATACGACCAGAACGTAACGACAACAAAAGGCAGCAGGATCAGGATCAGGAACGTGTATTGCAGTCTGCGATGGAAGGAAAAACGGCTTAACCATTTCATAAGAATTCCACCCCGCACTGTAATGAAAGCTTCAACGTCCCTATTATAATCCAAAATCCCTGCTGCCTTTGCACTTCATCCGTTATTTCTGATTGGCAGAAACTACCTTCTCGACTTCCGCTGTCATCTCACTCTTGACCTCATCGAAGCTGCGGTTATCCAGAATGAAGCTGGCGAAGCCGTTCTCCACAATCGCTTTCAGTTCACTGCCGTACGGCACGCTGAAGGTGTCCGGCATTTTAATATTTGGATCGAACAGCGTTTTGGTGAGGGAGGCGGTATCGATCAGATCTGTATTTTCCCCGAAAAAGCCGTTAATCAGCTCCGCCCCGTCCACGCCCTTGAACGAAGGAATCTCCTTGGTGAACTTGTAGGCTTCCTTGGACATCCAGCGGATGAAGTCATACGAGGCTTCCTTATTCGCTGATTTCGCACCCATCGCCAGGCCGCCGCCGGAGATATTCGTCATGCCCAGTTCCTTACTGTCCACCGAACGCGGCAGCGGAGCGTACATGCTCTGGAACTCATGCGGGAATTTCTCCAGGTTCAGCGCCGCCCGGACAGCATAGCTTGGCACGGCCAGCATACTGGCATTTCCGGCAAAAAACTGCTGCAGCACATGGTAGTTCGAGGCCAGCACATCGGCATACGGCTCCGCGCTCTTATCTTCCTTCTCCATTGTGCGGCGGAGGTTGAAGAAGTATTCGAAGGACGGATCGTCAAAAATCGGCTTCAAGTCTGCGCTAAGCTGCGGATGCGGCTTCTCGGTGTATGCGATAATGTTCGGATATTCGCCCCAGGTGTGAAAGTAGGTTCCGAAGTGCTCGGGTGTCGTCAGCTTCTTGGCATACTCACGGAAATCATCCCAAGTCCAGCCCATCTCCGGCAGGGTCAGCCCTGCGGCTTCCAGATGATCCTTATTGAAGACCGTCAGCCACTGCGTGGAGCTGGGCAGGATGCCGTAGACCTTGTCGTCCAGCTTCAGCAGCTTGGAATATTCATCCTCGGGTTTAATACTCTCCTGTTCAAAAAAGGAGTTAAGCGGTTCCACAACTCCCCGCGAAGCGCGCTCCAGCAGCTCATCCTCGTTCCCGGTCATGAACACATCGACCACTTCGCCGCCTGCGACCAGAATATCCAGCTTCTTCATGAAATCTGTGCTGTCGCTGTTCTGGACCAGAGATTCATACTCCACTTCCACTTTATCCTGAGCTTCATTGTAAGCCTGCACGGCCTGGTAGATCGGCTCTTCCGGCTTATCGGCCTTGAAGGTGTAGAATTTGATCTTGGCTTTGCCTGCGGGCTGGGCTGTGCCGGCGGTTCCGGCAGACGGATCAGCCGAGGCTGGTGCATCGGTTGCTGCTGAGGTGTTGCCCCCATTCCCGCCGCAAGCGGTGACGGAGAGCATGAGGAGCATACTGGCAAGCATTAATGGTAGTTTTTTCAAAGCAATTCCCCCTTGATTTGTTGTCTGCAGGCTCATTATACAATCTAAGCTTTGCGCACACCGTGTACAGCTATGCGGTGTGCGCGTACACTTTTTTGACCTTTACCCTTTCACGCCTCCGATAGCAATCCCGTTAATGACCTGCTTCTGGAGGATCAGGAACAGCACCAGCAGCGGCAGAATCGCGGCGACGGAGGCCATCATCATGACGGAGATCTGTGTACCGAATTCCTCCTTGAAAAATTGCATCCCGAGCGGAATCGTATACAGCTTGGTCGAATTCAGCATAATCAGCGGCCCCTGGTAATCATTCCAGGTCCAGATGAACTTGATAATCCCCACTGTTGCCAGAATCGGGCGGCTCAGCGGCAGCACCACGCTCCAGAAAATCCGTAAGAACCCGGCGCCGTCCAGCTCCGCCGCTTCCAGCATATCATTATGAATCCCGATCATGAACTGGCGCAGCAGGAAGGTGAAGTAGCTGGAGAACATCCCCATCAGGATCAGCGCGGCATGGGAGTCATAGAGACCCAGCTCCTTAATCATAATATAGCGCGGAACGAGTGTTGCCTGCTCCGGGATCATCATGAACGCCAGCATCAGGGTGAAGATCAGCGCCCGGCCTTTGAAATCCAGCTTGGCGAGCGCATACCCGGCCATGGCCGAGATGACGATTGTCGCCAGGGTGGAGATCAGGGCGATTTTGAGCGAGTTCATATAGAATAATCCGAATGCCACATCACCCATCCATACCGCCTTGAAGTTAGCGATCAGATTCCAGTCGGTGGGAATCCACTGAATCGGGAAGGTCCAGACCTCCTTCTCCGTCTTCGAGGCCGCCGACAGCATCCAGACCAGCGGCATCAGGAAGAATACCGAGCACAGGGCGAACAGGACCGTGAAGATCAGATTGCCGGGCTTAAGTTTTTTCATTGTCATTGCCTTTCGTTCCTTTCGCCTTGGACTAGTAATGGACCTTGCGGTTCTGGGTTATCCAGGTAATGGAGGTCACCAGCATAATGATCAGGAACAGCACCCAGGACATCGCGGAGGCATAGCCCATTTTGAAGCGCTCGAATCCTTCTTCGTAGATCTGGTACACGATAACGGTACTGGAATAGTTAGGCCCGCCGCCGGTCAGGAACTTGATCATATCGAAGATTTTGAAGGAAGAGATCGTGCTCGTTATCGCCAGGAAAAAGGTGGTCGGCCCCAGCAGCGGCAGCGTAATCCGCCGGAATTGTCCGATCCCGCTGGCCCCGTCAATCGTCGCCGCCTCATACAGCTCCTCGGGAATATTCGTCATCCCCGCCAGGAAAATAATCATCTGATAGCCCAGCAGCTGCCAGACATAGATAATCATAATGGCAATCAGCGAGAAGCTGGTATCAACCAGCCAGCGCGGCGGTTCGGATACTCCAAGCTGCATCAGAATCTGATTGACCGGCCCCTTGGACGGATGGTAGAGCGCTTGCCAGACTGCGGCGATAGCTACCGTGGAACAGATATAAGGTACAAAGAAGGCAACCTTGAAGAACGTCTTGGCGTACAGCTTCTTATGGATCAGCGCCGAGAGCACCACCCCCAGCAGCATCGTGACCGGCACCGTGCCGACCGTAAACAGCACATTATTCTTCAGGGCCAGCAGGAAGCGGTTGTCCCTGAACAGTTCAATAAAGTTATCCAGACCGACAAAGTTAATCGCCGACAAGCCGCCGACCAGGTTCCACTCCGTCAGGCTGAGGAACAGGCTGAACAGCAGCGGGAACACGGCGATGACGAGCATCCCGATGACCTCCGGCGCAATGAACAGCCATCCGGCGAGCTGCTCCCGTCTCTTGCGCGTCCAGTAGGTTCGGGCTGCGGGCTTAACGGTCTTGCGGGTAACGGCAGATTGACTCATTGCATTCTCTCCCCTACAGTTTCAGCTTGGTTGTCCGGCAGATAGCCGCCTTCTTCCCGGAGACGGGCGCGAAGGCGGGGGACATCCACGGCATGAACATCTCCGCCGGTATGAGCGGCAGCCAGTGCCGCAGCAAGTCCGGCAGCTTCGCCCATCGCCAGGCAGACCGGCATCACACGCACGCTGCCGAGCACCCTGCGGTCACAGGAGATGGACCGCCCGGCGACCAGAACGTTGCGCAGTCCGCGCGGCGTAAGGCAGCGGTACGGAATGCCGTGCGATTCACCCGGCCCGTAGAGCGTGATAGCTTGACTGGATCCGGCGCCGCTCTGCTGCTCCTTCTGTGTGCCATGCACATCAATGAAGTAGCTGTTGCGGCAGATCTCATCATCGAAGCTTCTGCGGGAGATGTAATCCTCCGCCGTCAGGATATAATCGCCGGTAATCCGCCGGGATTCCCGCGTGCCGATCAGTGTGCCAGTGCTCATCACTACCGCATTGCCGAAGGCTGCGGGGTGAACAGCGGCAAGCATGTCCCGGTAGGCCGCCGCCATCTTGCGTCCCTCTACCAGCGCCCCGGATACGGAGAAGGCATTCGTGTTGTCAATTCCCCAGAGATGTCCGGCATTGAAGCCTACGGCACGCGGAGCTACCATATTGTTGCACAGATGCGTATCCGGAATGCCCGGATATTCTCCTGAGCGGACCACCTCATGGATCGGGCTGTGCGGGTTCTCCGCATGGAGCTTCGGCCCGTTCACATAAGCATAATCATCCACGTTGCCAAGGATGAAGCAATGGGTGGCGGGTTGAAGATCGCCGGTCTCTTCGTCTCCCATTTGGTACTCGGCACCTGCCCATGCAGCAACATCGCCATCTCCTGTGCAATCGATATACACGGCTGCCCGGAAGGCCTGCAGGCCGCTTTTATTGAGAAGGAGGAGTGTGGTGATGTTGCCGTGAGCGTCCCTGTCCACATCCGCAAGCGCGGTCAGGAACAGGATGTGGGCACCCGACTCCGTTACGAGATCGTCATAGACCCGCTTGAGCTTCTCCGGTTCGATCGGCACCCAGTCCATCGCATCCTCCGGCACATGCGGCATTTGAGCCTTTAAGGTATTGAACACCTTGGCCGCGAGACCACGGTAGACCATCTTCTCTTTGTCCGAGAATGGGCACCAGGCCGGTACCAGGCCGGAGGTTCCCATTCCGCCAAGGCTCCCGGTCGCTTCGACCAGCAGTGTCCGCGCCCCTTCCCTGGCCGCCGCCGCTGCAGCGGTGCAGCCCGCGGGCCCGCCTCCGACTACAATTACGTCGTAGGAGGCGTTCAGCGGGATGGGTTTACTTTTCAGCATATACGTATCGTTCTCCATTTGGCTCTCACTTTCCCGGCGGATAGTCCTCTTTCCGTGAAGCCGTCCGCCGCTCATCTATACGCTAATTTTAGCAAGAGACCCGGAGGAGTACGGTATAGCTTTCATACGGGTTGATGTGTATTATTTTGACCCTCATTTCCAGCCTAAGCGCCTGCGCTAACAAGCGCAGATAGGCGTTAGCATACTAAAGAAACCGTTCTTACAGAAGTAGGAGGTCTCCCTCCAACTCTATGAAAGAACAGTTTCTCAGGTCAGGTATGTGGTGGGCAGCATCCCGCGAATCAGGGGCACTTTTGCACCTCATTGGCTCACCCAGCCGACTTTTGCGGAAATCAGGGGCACTTATACACTTCATTGGCTCATCCAGCCGACTTTCGCGGAAATCAGGAGCACTTATACACCTCATTGGCTCATCCAGCCGACTTTTGCGGAAATCAGGAGCACTTATACACTTCATTGGCTCATCCAGCCGACTTTCGCGGAAATCAGGAGCACTTTTGCTCTTCATCCCCACGCACAAAAAAGGATACAGCCGCAAAGCATCATTTGGTCAAGATTGCGGCCGTACCCTTTGCTGTTATCTTACGCAAATTTGCAGACATTGTTTCATTTTTATTTCAAATTTGACAGAATAGCACTGAGAATCAGGCCTGTGTCCAGGGCCATATCCTCAAAATCAGCCACTGGCAACGGATTCTTGCCCACTCCCAGCTCTACGGTGAAGCCCGGCTTGCGGAAGCGCTCGATGAACCAGTCCTTGTAGCCGGCATCGCTGCCGGTCAGCTCCACCGCCCGGTAGCCGCTGGCCGCTGCCAGCCGGGCCGACCATTC
Source organism: Paenibacillus sp. FSL H8-0122 (assembly GCF_038005345.1). Classification (NCBI taxonomy): domain Bacteria; kingdom Bacillati; phylum Bacillota; class Bacilli; order Caryophanales; family Paenibacillaceae; genus Paenibacillus; species Paenibacillus sp. FSL H8-0122. The sequence goes on from NZ_JBBOTB010000001.1 coordinate 4,041,581, forward strand.
CTTACTCTCCGGCGGCTCATAGCCCCGGTAGTTCCAGTAGATCTCAGCCCCCTGGCTGTGCAGGGATACGGCGGCATCGCCCGGAACCCGCTCGGCCAGCGCCGCCAGTGCCGCCGCCTCCGGCTCACTGAGCGGCGCAGGGCCGCTGTAATCGCGCGGCGCCGGGCCGGGCACCTGCCTCCTGTCGCGTTCCTCCTCCCAGTGTGCGGGGAACTGGTCTCCAAGATCGACACCGCGGATGTTCGCCTTCCAGTGCCGGAAGCTGCGCCTGCCGCAGTTCCACCTCATCAGCTCCGCATAATGGGGATGGTCCGCCATCGCCCCTTCCTGCACCAGTTCGACGCCGTCGGGATTCGCCATCGGCACAGCCCAGAGCGTCCAGTCCCGGTGCCAGTCCGCTGGCTCACGCCCGTGCCAGTCCGCACCTGAAGCATAGGCAGCCGCATATTCTTCAAGGAAGCGCATCAGACACGGAGACGTCAGCCACTCGTTGGCATGCAGCGCGGCATTCACATGCAGGTGGCGCGGGCCGCTGCCGATCCGCAGCAGACGGAGCGGCTTGCCGAGCACACTGTGGCCTATTACTTCGCTGCTGACACAAGAATAGCGGTCTGCAAGTCTTGCAGCATCCGCATCCACCTCAGCCGGTCCGTATTCCCCGTGCAGATAAACCTCTGTCCCCCGGGTGGCCGCCGGAATCACCAGCACCTTGCCCGGCAGGCAGATACGTCCCGAGCTTACCCCGGGATTCAGCATCTCCAGCTCATCTATGCCAACCCCGAACAAGGACGCGATGCTCTGCGCATCGTCCCCTGCCTGCACCGCATACCGCTTGCGCGGGGCAGACGGCAGGAACAGCACCTGCCCCGGATATAAATACGGCTGGCTGCCAGCCCATGGATTCCCCTGTATGACATGCTCCGGTGTCAATCCGTGTCTTGCGGCGATACGGCTTACGGTATCTCCCCTGCGGGCAATGTATTGCTGCATAGGTCTCATCCTCCCGGCCCTCTTGTGCCGGCGTCCCTAACATCCTCCGTGATGACATGCGGGACCCGGCCCTCATGCCTAGTATATGAGCAGCAGCAGCGGGTCATGTGGAAATGTAGCAACCCGGAACCCGGATCTGATCTGTGCAGAGCTGTCCACGAAGAATCCGGCAGCAAAAGACCGGGAAGCCCTCCCGGTCTCATCCTCCGGACATTCCCGCAAAGGGTTTGTCCCTATTCAGTTCGCCGCTGTAATGCTCCCAAGCCTACATAGTAGATACTTGCCAGACTACTGGCGTCCGGCTGATCTGCTCGCCCAGCCAGTCCCGGGCGATCCGCTGGAAGATCTCCGCATCTCCGCTGCAGAAGAACTGGTGAATCGGACTCTCATCCCCGCGCGCCAGCTGGCCTTTATCGTAGAGGATGGTGCTGATCTCCCGGGCCGTCTCATCCGCCGAGCTGATCAGCTTGACGCCGGGTCCCATCACCTTGCTGATCGGCTCGACCAGGAACGGATAATGGGTGCAGCCGAGAATCAGCGTATCGATTGGCTCATACTTGATCCCGTTCAGTGATTTGGCCACTGCCAGATGGCTCTCCTCCGAGCGGAATAACCCCTGCTCCACGTAGGGCACAAGCGCCGGGCAGGCTTGGCTGACCACCTGAACAAAGGGAGACAGCTGCTTCAGCGCCGCCGTATAGGCACCGCTTGTAATCGTGCCGATGGTCCCGATCACGCCGACCTGTCCGGTCTTGGATGCGCTGATGGCGGCGCGGGCACCGGGGTGAATGACTCCGATCACAGGAATGGCTACCTTGGCGGAGATATAATCAAGCGCTGCTGCTGTTGCTGTGTTGCAAGCAATGACGATCATTTTAGGATTAAATTGAATTAAATAGTCCACGATTTGTTCAGTGAACAATTTCACTTCCTCAGTGGAACGGGGTCCGTACGGGGCTCTTGCCGTATCGCCGAAATAGATGATTTTCTCCCGGGGGAGCTGTCGCATCACTTCCTTGACTACGGTCAATCCTCCTACGCCTGAGTCTAATATTGCTATTGCCTGCTGCACGAACACACCGCATCCTTTAACTCGTTTTGTGTAGCTTATGTAAGGCTGGAATAATGTGTACCAGGATTTCAGCCCCAATTGCAGATATTACCCCATTTGCCGGTTCAGTTCAAGTAGGGAAGATAAGCGGAGCCCTAACCACACGCAAAAGCCGCCTCCCGCCTGTGCAGCGGAAAACGGCTCCATACCTTTTACATCAAGCTTAGGACAGCTTTCCTGCGGTCTTGCCGTCCTCGATAGCTTCCGCTACAGCTGCATCTGTACCGGTCACAGCTTCGATCTCAGCCTCCACCACTGCCGCTTCCTCAGCAGCCTCATATGCAGCCACCTCGTCGCGTACAGCTTCCACTGCATCGGTAACTTCCACAGCCTGCTCCGCAATGCCGCTAACAGTAGCTACATCTGCTTCTTCCACCGCATCCTTGACGGATTTGCTCCAATCCTTAACTTCGCTTACTACGGAGACTACTGCTTCTTTGGCCTTACCGTAGATCTCTGTAGTTTTCTCGCTGGCCTGGCCGGCAATAACCTGAACCTTATCCACCGCATCCGTTGTGCCTTCGGCAATATCCTTACGCAGCTCCTTACCCGGTTTAGGGGCGAACAGCAGCGCTGTCACCGATCCTACAATACTGCCGGCAAGTACGCCCCAGAGCAAGTTTTTGTTATCTTTTTTCATCATCAATCTCTCCTTTGGATTCTATTGTGCCTCTGCCCGGCCACCCGGGCGATCGCCTATTTCTGCTATATCATAAGCATAGAGAGGATGTCCTGTGACTGTTCAGCCCTTGATTTCGGAAGTTTTCTGCTTGGGAATCGGCGTGATTGCATACCGGCAGCATTGGCCGCCTTCCGCCATACACTCACTGCGCGTCACCTTCGCCTCCAGCAGCTCCTCGAACAAATGCTGCTCGCACTGGCAAGCCTTGCGGTACTGGGTAGCCACCTGACGGATGGGACAATTATACTCCCGCAGTGTGTAAGAGCCGTCCTCTTCCCTGCCCCACTCCGCCATATAGCCCCCGGCATTCTGAATGGTTGTCAGCTCCGCAACCCGCTCCTCCAGCTCACGGCTCTGCATCACCTTGCTGTACTGGGCAAGCATCCGCCGCTTGCGGCCTTCGAACAGCATATTGACCGCATCCACTCCGCTTCCGAGGTCCAGCTCGCGCAGCAGCTCCATCGCCAGATTGTGATAGCTTTTGGGAAAATGATCCTCCGCCCGCTCGGTAAGCGAATATACATGCATCGGACGTCCCATGGCCTGGCGCACAACCTTGGTCCTTACAAGCGACTCCTGCTCCAGCTGAAGCACATGGCGGCGGACTCCCATCTCGGTAATTCCCAATTCCTCAGCAAGAGCGCTGATCGTCAGCGGACCTCTCATCTTCAGCAGCGTCATAATCATCCGCCGGGTTGAACCGCTCTCCTGACTTTTCTTCGCCATAAAGGACCTCCTTTCTGTCTGTATGCACACAGCCCCGGCTCAGCTAGCCCGTGACCCCGCTGCCCAGCTCCTGATCCAGATACCTGCGCACCTCGCAGGCGAACTTCTCCAGAATATCCGGCAGCGTCCGGGTCATAGGGTGCAGCTCTTTGCGTTCCCACACGAAATAATCCTGAACCAGCGGCTTGCGCAAGGCGACCAGCGAGGTCAGATCCTCGTAGATCCCGCTGTCTCCCAGCACCTTTTCCTCATGGATAATAGATATAATATCCTCGTAGCTTCCGGCATCACGCATAATGAACCCGTCAATCAGACAGCTGCCCACATCCGTCACGACTTCAACGGCCAGATGTAAGCACCGTTCCTGCACCAGACCCAAGAGCGTACTGCCGTCCCAGGCAGAAGCTGCATGTGCTAGACCTCGCTTAAGATCAGGGATCTGTTCAAGAATAACTTCTATTTGCTTCCGGTTGACATAATACACAGCTGACCCTCCACCCTGCGGTATTTAGTGATCTTCCTTAACATGAACTGCCGTTATTTCCCCCGCCTGCCCCGGCGCTTCAGCCAGAACACCATCACGACACACGCCGCCATAAAAACAATCAAATACGTCAATGCTTCCATCGGATACTCAAGCTCACGCATTCCGCTCACCGCTTTCCGTGCTTAATGGGTTCCAGCCTTGCAAGTACGTACAGTCTCAGATCTCGTAATCGACCGCTACCGACAGCTCCTTGACCTCGTTGATATGGGCAATGACTTCCTTGTGGGCCGGATGCACCTGATACGCCTGCAGATCCTCCATCGAGGCCACCACCGTGACCAGGGCGATATCGAACGAACGCTCCGAGTGAATCAGATCGGCCCCGACTTCAATGGACAGCAGCTGCGGAATTCTTCCTTCCATATTACGGAGGACTGCAACAGTCTCTGCGACCTTGTCCGGGGACCGGTCCTTTAATTTGAAGAAAACAATATGCTTGATCATCTATCCCGCTCCCAGCCTGATTAATGTGAAATTGATTACTCAAAATATATCATAAACTGCAGCATTACTGAAACAATCTTGGTTCATGGCCAAAACAGGAGCTTTGCACTCTGGACGAATGCCGTGATGAAATGGTAAAGTCATAACAGCTAAACTAGATGATCCGTCACTTCATTAAATCAGTACACCCGGAGGTATTATGGCTAAAAATCAGCAAGAAACACATAAAATTCAGGCCTGGTCTCTGATCAACCGCAAATATCTTGGACAAGGCGTACGGGTCAAAAGATTTCGCCGCCCCAAACGCAGCCAGATCCGCAACCGCGTTCTGCTGGCCATCCTGATGGCCAAGGACATGAAGCTCTCCCGGCTCGCAGAAGAGCTCTCCGTCTCCTCACGCAGCGTAAGCGCATGGGTATATGAAGGACGCATTCCCTCCAGAACCAATCTGGACAAGGTCTGCCGCCATTTAGGCTATCCGCCCCATATCCTGTTCAATGAAGCTCTTCTGCGGCAAAGTCCGATTGTGTGCCAGCCGACCCCATCCCGTTTCATGAAAAGAACGCTCGCCCATTCACCGCAGCACAACGCGATTCTGACCGGACTCTGCATGGTATATGATTTCTCGGTAACCGATGTCAGCATCTGGATCGGCGTCCATCCCGGCACCTTCCGCAAGTGGCTGCACCACTGCCATCTGCCTACCCTGGCCCTGCAGGAGAAGGCCGAGAATTTCTTCCGCATTCCGCGGCATATCCTGTTCGCCGACTGCGAGCTGCATTAACCTTCATTAATAGGAAGCCGCAGGAAGAAGCGGGAACACGCACGCATCAGGTTCACAGTAGGGTCCTTCTCGCCGCAGGGAGGGGCCATGTTGACGTTTCTTTCGCAGAAGGCAGTTACCGTTTGATCGCAAGGATCGTTCTTAGTATGTATTCATGAGTCCCGCCCTGCGGGTTCTGCAACGACTCGGTAAATGAACCTGTCTCCAGAATCTCCGTCCCGGCAAAATGCTCCCGCAAATCGGCATCGCTGAAGAAGTGGGCATATTTATTCTCTTTATATTCAAAAGTGCCCGGCTCCAGCTCTCGTCCGCAGCCGTTATGGGGGTCTTCATCGGAGAAGCTGGTGAAATAGAGCAGTCCTCCCGTCCTGACCTGACTGAGACTGGCCTCAATCAGCCTGCGGCGTTCCCCGGCGAGGAATAAATGCAGAACATCGTAGCAGTAGACGGCATCTACAGGCTGCCCCAGCTGCGGCTCCAGTGCCGAGCCTGCAATAAAGCTAGTTCCCGGGTCCCATGCTGCGGCCAGCTCAAGCGCCGGTTCACTTAATTCTATCCCGTATACAGTAAAATCAGCAGAGAATACCTTGGTATTCCGCCCATACCCGGCACCCGGAACGAGTACAGTGGATACTCCTGCCTCCTGGAATTTCCGCTTCGCCCATTCTGCCGACGGGCTTGGCTCACTGCCCCAGATCATTCCCTCCTGCGCAAATCTCTTACTCCAATACCCGGTCATGCAGCTCCTTCTTTCCTGTTCAGATTATGTATCTATATAGCTGTTCCCTCTTCTCTATCATAGTCCACTCTGCCAGATCCGGCAAAGTCTATGAACACAGCAAAACGGCTGGCTCCTGTAGACCAGAGAGATCAGCCGTCTTAACGTTATAGCATCTATGAAGTTAACAGCCTACCAGCTGGACTTGGTAACGCCCGGAATTTGCCCTTTATGTGCCAGCTCCCGGAAGACGATCCGGGATATCTTGAATGTACTCAGATAGCCGCGCGGTCTGCCGGACACGCTGCATCTGTTTTTTTGACGGGTGGCTGAGGAATCCCGGGGCAGCTTCTGCAGTGCCATCACATCGCCCGCCGCCTTCAGCTCTCTGCGTTTGTCAGCGTACTTCGCCACCAGCTCCTGCCGCTTCTGTTCCTTTACAACCTTTGACTTCTTGGCCACTATAGATCAGCTCCTTCGTTCTTATTCGTTCAACGCCTGGATTAGCGCTTCAAGATTCTGCCGCATCAGACTCAGATAATCGAGATTACGGGCAGCGTCTTCCTCTGTTAATCCTTCAATTGGGTTCAGCACGGCGGTCTTGGCTCCTATTTCCTGGGCAATAGTATCGGCGACACTGGAGGAGACCAAGGTTTCAAAAAAGATCGTAGTCACCTTATTCGTCTTGGCGAACTGCACAATTTTGGCCATCTGTGCAGCAGACGGCTCCTGCTCGGGCGACAACCCGGCAATCGGCACCTGAGTCAAGCCATATTGCTGTGCCAGATAACCAAAGGCGGCATGCTGGGTAATAAAGTCCTTACGCTTTGTGTTCTGAAGCCCGGCTCTGAAATCCTGATCCAGCTTCTCCAGCTTGGCGATGTAAGCATCACTGTTAGCGTGGAAGGCGGCTGCATTCCCTGGAAAAGCTGCGGAGAGTGCTGCTTCAATGGTGCGGACCTCCTTGATAGCCATCACCGGGTCCAGCCAGACATGCGGATCGAGCCCGCCATGGTCGTGATCGTGGTCATGGTCATGATCATGGTCTGCTTCACCGGCAGAGGAATCATTATGGGAATGGTCATGGCCGCTTCCTTCTGTTGCGGATTCATCATGATGGTGCTCATGATCATGGTCGTGGTCAGCTTCTCCCGCAGCTCCCTCTTCATGGCTGTGCTCATGCTCGTGCTCATGTTCATGCTCTGTTCCTTCGATAATCTGGAGTCCTTTACTCGCCTCTATCGTAATCAGATCACTTCCGGCAGCACCGTCCACAATCTGCTGCGCCCAGCCCTCCATGCCTGCGCCATTATATACAAGCACATCTGCATCTGTAATATCGGCCATATCCTTCGCCGTTGGCTCCCAGTCATGCGGCTCGACTCCGGGCGGGACCAGCACCTCCACATTGGCGAGGTCACCGGTAATGCTTTTCGTAAATTCATACATCGGATAAAAGCTAACCTTAATGTTCAATTTATCTGCTGCCGGTACTGGTGAGGCTTCAACTGCAGCCGATGGTGAAGCCGCCGGACTACTGGTAGACGCAGCTTTCGTCGCAGTGTTGTTGCCGCAGCCGGAGATCACCAGCATGGCAGTCAGGGACAAGGCGGCAAGATGACGGATTCTGAATGTGGACTGTGCAGCCGAAGTGGATTTTGCATTGGTGTTGAATTTTAACATATGTTGTGAGACCCCTTTTCTTCATTGGCTTTGGAGGAATACAGGCTCCGGCGGCTTTGCAACCGGATCAGCTTCTGTACGGTAATGGCAGCTAGCAGAAATACCAGCAGAATGAGTGCAATCGTGCCTCCTGGAGGCGTGTTAATATAGTAGGAAGCTGTAAGCCCGCTGAACACACCGGTCAGCCCCACACCGACGGAGATCATTATGGCTGCCGTGAAGCCCGATGCAATCCGCAGCGCTATAGAAGCGGGCAGCACAATCAGAGCGGATACGAGCAGCACACCCACCACCGGCATAGCTGCGGCAACGGTCATGCCGGTTAGGACGGCGAACGAGAAGGACAACCACCCGGTACGAACACCGCTGATAGCGGCCGTCTCTTCGTCGAAGGTCAGGCTGTACAATGGGCGGCGCAGAATGATGAAGTAGAGAAGACCGGCTGCGGCCACCACGGCGATCAGCTTAAGCTGAGTATCACTTACGGCAACGATGGAGCCGAACAGATAGGAGCTGAAGCTCTTGGTCAGATTCTGCTTCAGGCTCATCAGCACAACGGCCAGCGCCAGGCCGGAGGTCATAATAATAGCAACCGGAAGCTCGCTGTATGTACGGTAAGAGCGGCGCAGCTGTTCAATAATCAGACCTCCTGCTACAGCTACAGCGAATCCGCTCAGAGCAGGATTCCATCCCAGTACGGAACCCAGTGCTACTCCGGCAAGGGAGACATGCGACAGCGTATCGGCCATCAGTACCTGCCTGCGCAGCATCAGGTACACTCCCAGCAAGGGTCCAATCAGCCCGATCAGGCCTCCTGCCCAAAATGCGCGTTGCATGAATTCGTAACCAAGCATGTCCAGCCCTCCTGCTCCTTGCGTTCCAGCGTAATCACGGTATCCAGATAGGAACTTGTCTCTTCCAGGCCGTGTGTAACCATAATGACGGTCCGGCCGTGGCGGCTGACATAATGCCGCATCAGCTCATAGAATCCGGTGCGGCTGGCAGCATCCATCCCGGTTACCGGCTCATCCAGTACCAGCACCTGCGGCTGCTGGGCCAGCGCGCGGGCGATGCAGATCCGCTGCTTCTGCCCGCCGGACAGCTCACCGATTCTCCGGTTACGGTACTCCCACATCTCCACCTGCCGCAGGCTGCTCTCGACGAGCGCCTCCTGTTCCTTAGTGAAGCGGCGGAACAATCCCAGCCCCGAATAGCAGCCGGAACGGACCAGCTCAATCACCTTGCTCGGAAATCCGGCATTGAAGGAGGCAACCTGCTGCGGCACATACCCGATTGTAAGCCTGCCCCCTCCGGTAATTTCCCGGTTCAGCGTAACCGTTCCGCTCCAAGGCTTCAGCAGGCCCAGCATCAGCTTCAGCAGCGTGGTCTTCGCTGCCCCGTTCGGTCCGGTAATCCCAATGAACTGTCCGGCCTCCAGATCCAGCGACAAGCGGTCAATGACCGGCTCATCCCCGTAACCGAATACCACATCCCTGATGGATGACAAAATCATCGTTCCTCCCCCTCTCTTTCCGGCCCGCTGTAGCGCTGCCGTGCTTGCTCCGTGCCTGATTCCGTACCTGATTCCGTGCTTGGTCCTACGGCTGCTGCCGTAGTTACTACCGCGTCTATTGTTAGACACTTGTAATTCGGCCCAACCCTGTTCCACGGATTAAACAAATGAAGTATTAATTATTATTCGTAATATTTACGATTATGTTTCAACTTCATTGATATTATCGTAATCATTACGATTTGTAAACCCAAAACCATAAATTAATCGTAATCGCACTGATTAACCTTATTCGATCCGAGTTTTTCGCATACATTCGCCTTTGCCCACGCGCCTTCGTAGCGCCTAATCCTTATACAGCACAAAGCCGGAATCCGCACAAAGGATTCCGGCTTTGCAGACTATCATTTACAGAAGCAGCTATTCCTGTCCGGCAGCAAGCAGTTCCTCGACAGGCCAAGGAAGCGGGTTGTTGAATGCCGTCCAGTCCTGCTTCATCTCCTCTGCGGTCAGCAGGCAGCGGTCCAGGCGGGCTTCGATATCCTCACGGTTCATCTGAACTCCGATGAAGACGATCTCATTCAGCCGGTCTCCCCACTGCTCGTCCCACTTCGCCAGCACATCCGGTTCCGCAGCCAGCACTTCCTGCTGCTGCTCCTCCGGCAGGGTAGCCAGCCAATAACCGGCGGGACCGAACTGGATCGACGGCCCTGCCTGGCTGATGGTCGCTGCCAGATCACCGCTGGCTGCCAGCCAGACCAATCCTTTTGCCCGGACAACCTCAGAGGGCCAGTTACTGAAGAAGAAGCTCAGCCGCTGCGGGTGGAACGGTACTCTCCGGCGGTAGACGAAGGAGGTGATGCCGTATTCCTCAGTCTCCGGTGTGTGTTCCTCCTTGGCAAGCTCTGCGATCCAGCCGGACGACTGGCTGGTCTGTTCGAAATCGAATAATCCCGTATTCAGAATCTCGGATAGCTCCACTTGTGCGTTCACCGTACGGATGATCTTCGCGCGCGGCTGAAGACTGCGCAGAACGGCCTCCAGCTTGTTCAGCTCTGCCTCCTCCACGAGATCACACTTGTTGAGCAGCAGCACATCACAGGTCTCGATCTGATCAATCAGCAGATCGACGATATCCCGGAAGTCGTCTTCGCCCGCCGTCATATTGCGGTCCAGCAGACTGTCGCCCGAGGCGAAATCATGCCAGAAGCGATTGGCATCGACCACCGTAACCATCGTGTCCAGCCGGGCCAGCTCTGTCAGGTCGATATCCAGCTCCGGGTTCGGGTAAGTGAAGGTCTGGGCCACCGGGACCGGCTCGCTGATGCCGGAGGATTCGATCAGAATGTAATCGAAGCGCCCCTCCGAGGCGAGATGATTCACTTCGCGCAGCAGGTCATCGCGCAGGGTGCAGCAGATGCAGCCATTGGACATCTCCACCAGCTTCTCCTCGGTGCGGGAGAGGCTGCTGCCGGATTTCACCAGATTCGCATCCACATTCACTTCACTCATATCATTGACGATAACAGCGACCTTCAGGCCCTCACGGTTATGCAAAATATGATTGAGCAGTGTAGTCTTGCCGGAGCCAAGATATCCGCTTAGCACTGTTACAGGAATTTTGTCCATTGTATTCTCCTTGTACTTTATATTTTCATGCTAGAAACACTCCGCAGCTTAGCGGGTCTCCCGGTGCAGCGTGATGCGCTTCAGGCGCGGGCAATATTTTCTCATCTCCAGGCGTTCCGGTGTCGTTCTCTTATTCTTCGTAGTGGTGTAGTTGCGGTCGCCCGTCTCCGTACAGGCTAAGGTAACGATTACTCTCATTTCAATCAAGCTCCCTTCTGTTTAATCGTAATTATTACGATTTACACATTCTACACGCTCCCGCCCTCCGCTGTCAACAGCTGTCCAGGAACATTTGAACTCTCTTAGATTAGTGTTCTTTCCTGAATAAGCTTGACGTATAGATGGAATTACAAGCGGAAGCGGCTTGGCCGCCTTCTTATGGGGACGGTACTATTGGAGCGGGAGAGTGAGCCATGAAGATACCTGTGATTATACTGAGCGGATTTCTGGGGAGCGGAAAGACAACCCTGCTGCTGAGTCTGCTGAAGGAGAGCCAACGGAGAGGGCTGAACCCGGGGGTTATCATGAATGAGCTGGACGCAAAGGATGTGGACGGCTATATCCTGCAGGAGAGTACCGGCACAAGTGTGGAAAAGCTGCTGGACGGCTGTATCTGCTGCAGCCGCAAGGAGGAACTGCCGCGCAGCCTGACCGCCCTGCTAATGCGCCGTCCGGATATCATCTACATCGAGCTTACAGGGGTAGCTGACCCGGACGAGATCACGAAGTCGCTGCTGGCACCGGCGCTGGCAGACCGGCTGCAGCTGCACCACGCCATTACACTGTTGGATGCCGAGAATGCACTGGAGTACAGCAGCCGCTTCTCGTCCGACAAGCAGCTCGTCCGCACCCTGCGCAAGCAGATCACCACCGCTGATCTCATCATCGTCAACAAAAGCGATCTGGTAGAACCGGAGACTCTGTGGAAGATTGAGAAGATGGTCTACAAGCAAAATTCGGAATCCGAGATTGTATTCACCCACTACAGCCAGATTAATCTCGCCCCGCTGCTGACAGGCATCGCTGTACGCGGATTTAAGGGCTCTGCTCCCCGGCGCGGTCCCGGCAATATCAGCGGCGCCACCCTCCAGCGGATGAACACGGGCAGTAGGAGCGGCGGCAGCATGGCGGCAGTACATGAGCCTGAATCCGAAACGGACGGCTCTTTCGCCCAAGTGGCAGCAGTGACGTTAACCGTTCCCCCGGCATGGACCGGGAGCCTCCGTCAGGAGGAGCTGGAGCAATTTTTGCGGCAATGGGGCTACAGTCTGCTCCGGGCCAAGGGCCATGTACGGCTGGCAGGCCGGGAGTCCGTGCAATTGGTGCAGCTGGCGGGTAACCGTATTTCCTGGGAGGCATCAAGCTACCCGGGCCAGCCTTATATCGTCTGCATCGGTCTGAATCTGGACGAGAAGGCAATCAGCCGCAGCTGGGCGTCGTTATTCAGCTAAGAACCCTGTGCGGGAAGGAGCCGATGAACCCTTGACAACCCTTACGCCGTTTAAAATATTGCCGCTGCTCTTTTCCGCCGCTTTTCTGCTCACAGCGGGCAGTCTGTGGCTGCCCGGGCATCTAAGCCTGCTGGACAACGGCTATGTTGACACGTTCAAAACCGCATTCCTCGGCATTCTGCTGGAGGCCTTGCCGTTTGTCCTGCTGGGCGCGCTGCTCTCTTCCCTGCTCCGCGTCTTCGTGCCGGACGAGCTGATCTCACGCTGGATTCCGCGCCGCGCGCTTCCGGCGATTCTCTTCGGCTGCCTGCTCGGGATACTCTTCCCCGTCTGTGAATGCGGGATGATTCCGCTGGTCCGCCGCCTCATGCACAAAGGGATGCCGCTCTACGTTGCCATCGTCTTCATTCTGTCCGGTCCGATCCTCAATCCGGTCGTCTACGGAGCAACCCTGACAGCCTTCCGCTCCCATCCGGAGCTGGCCTACACCCGGATGGGACTGGCTTTTGCCGTAGCGGCATGCATTGGCCTGATCATCTACGGGACCGTCCGCAGATCGCCGCTGCGCCTGTCCATCCGCCGGGAGGGAAGCGAAGAGCAGCATGGCACACTACGCGGGGGACGGGCGGCGGCGGTCCTGGTGCATACGTCGGATGAATTTTTTGAGATGGGCAAATTCCTGATCATCGGCTGTCTGCTGACTGCGGGAATCCAGACCTTCATGAATCAGAGCAGCCTGTCCGCCATTGGTGACCGTCCGCTCGGCTCCTACGTGTTCATGATGGGACTGGCCTTCGCACTCTCGCTCTGCTCTACCTCCGACGCCTTCGTTGCGTCCACCTTCCTGCATACCTTCCCGGCCGGGGCGCTGCTCGCCTTCATGGTGCTGGGACCGATGCTCGATTTCAAGAACGCCCTGATGCTGCTCGCGCTGTTCAAAACCCGATTCGCCCTGTACCTGTTCTTCCTCATTGCCGCGGCCGTCTTCACCGGCTCCGTGCTCGCTTCATTCTGGCTGTAGCTGCCCTGAAATTCCGAATAACTGGAGGAGGATCTGCATGAATAGCTCCGGAAGCATCCGGTTTCACTATGTACTCAGGGCGGTTATTCTGCTCGCCTTCGCCCTCTATATCGGACATCTGGTCCAGCAGGATGCCCTCCATTATTATGTTGCTCCTAAGCTGGCCCGCTGGATCAGATTATGCCCGGTTCCGCTCTCCCTGATGGCGCTCAGCCTCGGGCTCCAAGCTGTGCTTGGCAGAAGCTCTGCCCTGTGCGACTGCGAGCACCGCCTGCCCCGTTCATTCCTGGGCAGCTCCGCGCTGTACAGCCTGTTCCTGCTCCCGTTGTTGCTCGGGTTCCTGCTGCCCGACCGGGCACTCGGCAGTGCCGCAGCGGCCAAGAAGGGCCTTGCCCTGTCTTACACTGCCGTTGAGCCCGGCACCAGGGCTAGCTTCACACCGGCCAACCCTTATGAGGCTGAATTTGCAGAGCTGGCCGGCCAGCTCTACAGGCAGCCCGTCATCCCTGTGTTCCCTGAGATTTTCTCGGAAACGCTGGGCGCCCTTAACCTGTACAAATCGCAATTCGAGGGTAAGGAGATCTCTGTATCAGGCTTCCTGTACCGTGAGCCGCAAGGGTCCGGCCAATCCGGTTACGCAGTCAGCCGCTTCCTGGTCCAGTGCTGTACGGCAGATGCCACTCCTTTTGGCATTCTCCTAGAGCCGGGTACACAAATAAGCCTGCCCGCCGATACCTGGATTGAGGTTCGGGGCAAGCTTCATGTGACGCTCCGTGAGGGCGTAGAGACTCTGCAGATCGCTCCGCAGAGCATAACCGCAGTGGCAGCACCGTCCACACCTTATGTGTACACGAACGCCGATGCCGCAGCGGCATGGACAGAGCTGCAGCCTTGACTAGATGACCGCATCCAGCGCATCGTCATCCTCCAGCGAAGACTCCGGGTTCGAGATTTCCACCAGGAGACGGGCCGGAATACAGATAATCTGCTGCTTCGGCCGGGAGATGAATCCCATGTCCAGCGCAATGGTCAGCGGAGCATCCGAATAGGTCATCTGAATACCATAATCGAATACCTTCAGCGTGTTATGACCATATTTGGTGCGGATATCAATAATCTGCTCTTCCTTGGTCAGCTGTACAGTCTTGTAGGCTTTGCCGTTCACGGTGATTACGGCCTCCAGTTCCCCTTGCTTATACGGATGATTGTGGTTAGAGAACCACTTGTAGCCGTAGATGGAACCGGCGGCCAGCAATACAATGAGAATCAGCAGGAAATCTCCGCGCTTCATCGTTTTCACTCTATTGACCCTTTCGCTTACCGTTATATATTCGTAATTCTTACGATTTATATAATAGTAATGCAGACAAGGGAAAGCTGTCAACGTGAATAGCGCTAGCTTTGCCTGCCAGCTATCCGGCCTTTTATATTAATAGACTATCTGCGGATGCTGCCGGACCATTCCCTCAGCACTCTGTCCAGCTCATCTCCACGGATCGGCTTGGGAATAAAGTCCTGCATCCCTGCCCGGAGGCACATCTCTTCATCTTCCTTGCGTGCAAAGGCAGTGGCGGCAATAATCACCGGGGACAGCCCCATCGCCTCGCGGATCTGCCGGGTGGCTTCAATCCCGTCCATGCCCGGCATCTGAATATCCATGAACACCAGATCATAATGCCGGGACCGTACAGCTTCTACCGCCTGCTCGCCGTTCACTGCCAGGTCAGAGGTGTAGCCGCGCTTTTTGAGAAAAGTCTGCAGGATCTGCTGATTCACCGGATGGTCCTCCGCGACAAGAATGGACAACGGCCCGTATTGACCCTCGGGATAATCCAGATTGAAGATTCCGCCCTTATACTCCTGAGTGGCAGCAGCTCCTGCCAGCTGCGCCTGGCCCGGTTCCTCCACCGAATACATCACGCCGATGGTGAAGTAGAACTCCGAGCCTTCCCCTTCGACGCTGTTCACACCGATGGCGCCATCCAGCAGCTCCACCAGCTTCTTGCTGATCGCCAGACCCAGTCCCGTCCCGCCGTACTTGCGGTTGATCGAAGGGTCCAGCTGGGAAAAGGACTGGAATAACAGGTTCTGGCTGCCCTGCGGAATGCCTATACCGGTATCGGTTACCGAGAACCTCAGAATCAGCGAGCCCGGCTCCCCGGCAGCCTCCAGCTTCACTGAGACGCCGACCTCGCCTTCTTCCGTGAACTTGACCGCATTGCCGACGAGATTCACCAGCACCTGCCTCAGCCTGGTTTCGTCGGTGATGACAACAGCCGGAATATCGGGCTCAATATGGCTGCGCAGAACCAGCCCTTTCTCCTGGATACGCGGATAGAACAGCTCACAGACGTTCTGTACGACCTGCCGGATATCCACCGGCTGCAGATCCAGCGTCATCATGCCGGATTCAATCTTGCTGAAATCCAGCACCTCGTTGAGAATATGTACCAGCGCGGCACCGCTTTTATTGATAATCTGGGTGTAATACTGCTGTTCCTCCGTAAGCTCTGTTCCCGACAGGAGATCGGCCATCCCGATAATTCCATTCATCGGCGTACGCAGCTCGTGGCTCATAATCGCCAGGAACTCCGACTTGGCCCGGTCAGCCTTCTCCGCAGATTCCTTGGCGCGCTCCACGGCCTTCTCCTCGGTGATATCTCGGAAAACAACCACCGCCCCCTTGTGCTCTCCGTTATCATATAATGCCGTCATCCGGTATTTGACCAGGAAGCTGGAGCCGTCCTGACGCCAGAAGATCCCTTCCTGCTCCTGCTCATAAGAGAGGTTGGTCTTCAGCAGCTCTGCCAGCGTCCGGTGTCCTCCGGGATACAGCTCGCCGTCCATCCAGGTCTGCGCTATCGTATGCAGCTTGATATTTCCAGCCAGCTCCCCAGGGTTATATCCGAGCATGACAGACGCAGCGGGATTGATAAATACCGTCTCCCCCTCCAGATTCATGCCAAATATCCCCTCAGATACAGAGTTCAGGATCAGCGCATGCTCATAGCTAAGCTTCTCAATCTGCTCCAGATACCGCTTAGGCTCTGTAATATCACTGGTAATGGCGAATACGCCGACCACTTCAGAATCAATGAGCATAGGGACATAAATCATCCCTACCTCCACCCTCTCCCCGTCGTGACGGATCACCCGGGTGTCAAAGGTCTGGGCCATGCCTCCGGCTGCCGCCAGAAACCGCATATTCACATGCTCCAGTTCATCCTCTTCAATAATCTCGCAGTAACTTGAATGCATCAGGGTCTCCCTGCTGTATCCTGTCAGCTGCTCCAGACTGGCGTTCATTGACTGTATGTACCCCTGCAGATCCATGGCACTGATGGCAGACGGGTTATATTCGAAAAGCGACTTGTAGCGGTTCTCGCTCTCACGCAGCTGCTCCTCCATCCGCTCGCGCTCGGTCACATCCTGCACCATACCGCGGATCAGCTGAACCTTGCCGGAGGCATCCAGGATTACCTCCCAGTGCGCATAGATAGACTTACGTTCCTCGCTGCCCTTCACTCTGAAAATCGCCTCGCCCTTAGCCCCGGACTTCAGCGTATAACGCAGCTCTTCGCGCAATCTGTCCAGGTCCTCCGGCACTACACAGTCAAGCAATTGAGCATAATGAATCACGGTATGATTTCCGCAGTTCCCGCCTAATTCAAAGATGGCCATCAGCTGGCTGGAGACGATCAGCTGCTCATGTACGGAATTCCACTCCCAGGAGCCCATTTGCCCCAGCTCCTGCGCGGCAGCCAGCATATCTTCAACCTTCTTCCGCTCGGTGATGTCATGGGCAATCGTCAGGATCTGCCGCACTTCGCCTTCACGATTCCGCACCACCTGGAAGGAGCTCTGGGTCCAAAGATAATGGCCGTCCTTATGCCTGACCCTGCGTGTAAAGGTGTCACTGTCGGAGTAGAGCTTACCCGGTTCGGTCATTTCCAGCGCATCCGCTTCATGGTAATAATCCGTTTTGTTGCGGCCGATCATTTCGCTTGCCGTATAACCGAGCAGCGTTTCGACTGACGGGGAGACGTAGCGCAGCGTTCCATCGGGATCGGCGAATGAAATCATATCCGGGGTGTGCTCCGTAATCAGCTCGAAGAGCTGGCGGTCCTCCTCTATCTTCTTCTCCGCCATCTTGCGTGCGGTAATATCAGTCATCTCCGCAACCAGATGGGAGGGAGGGCCGGTCTGTTCATCAATGATCAGAAAAAGATGCAGGGCAACCCAGAGCATCTCGCCATTCTTATGTACGAACCGCTTTTCGGTATCTACAGCCATATCCGGGCTGCTTATTAAATAGTTCACAATCTGCCCGTGATCCAGGGTAGACCCTTCCTCCGGAAAGACGATATCCTGGTAACGCAGCTCCTTGAGTTCGGTCTCGGTGTATCCAAACATCCCGCAAAGCGCAGGGTTGGCCATGAGCATAGTTCCATCCGTAATGGATACTGCCGCATATCCTATTGAGGACCGCATATACAAGTGCTTAAATAGTGTGTCGGACAAAGCTAGAGCCTCCTCTGAGAAAATGGGGGACATAATTTAGTAACATTATACCTTTTTTTCGGAATTTATGCTCCAGACCTAAAGTCCCGCTAATGAAGATACAGAGGGCAAGCTTGCCGCTGGAAACATGCATATCCGCACACAAAATAACGCCCTGGTCACTTTCATGACATCAAGGCGTTGATTATGGGTTAATCCAGTCTCCTGAATTCGTTACTTGGCCCTTCTGGGAATTCTCACCACCACGGTCGTACCCTGGCCGATTTCGCTGTGGATCGTGATCCCGTACGCCTCGCCAAAATAAATCCGGATTCTCTCCTGGGCGTTGAACAGTCCATACGATTTGGATTGCCTGCTTAAGACCGTATCCATCGTCTCCTGGGTCATTCCCGGACCGTTGTCTTCAATGCTGAATACAATCGTATCTTCTTCGAAGCCAGCCCGCAGGCTGATCCTGCCGCGCCCCTCCCGCTTGTTGTCCACGCCGTGCTCAATCGCATTCTCTACAATAGGCTGCATAATCAGCTTGATCATGTGATAGCCCAGCACCTCCGGGTCCACCTCGTACACTACATCGAAGCTGTGGTCATGCATAATCAGCTGCAGATCAATATAAGATTTCGTATTCTCCAGTTCATCCTGGACGCTGATGACATCCTGCCCCCTGTTCAGGGTCGTCCGGTAGAATTTCGAGAGGGTTGTGGTGATTTTACTGATGTCATACGCTTTAATGCTTATAGCCTTCCAGTTGATCAGCGACAGAGAGTTATAGAGAAAATGCGGATTGATCTGGGCCTGAAGCGCCTTCAGCTCCGCGTCCTTCTGCACAACCTTGCTGCGGTAGACTTCATTGAACAGCTCATTCAGACTTTGCAGCATATCCTTGAACCGTGAGGTCAGCTCGCCGATCTCGTCATTGGAATCGACCACAATATCCACATGCAGGTCCCCTCGGGTCACCCTTTTCATCGTGCGGTTCAGACGGTAGATCCTTCTCACGAATGCATTCGACAACAGCCAGACCGCAGGCACCAGAATCAGCAGGCAAATCCCGACCGTGAGCATGGTGGCGCGGAGAATCGTCTTGGCATCAACACCGATCGAGTTCTTGGGCATATAAAAGACAAGCTTCCACCCCGTCACGCCAAGCGCCTGGGAGATCACGATGAAATCGCTCGCGTGCTCTTCCGCTTCCTTAGCCGATTCGAAGGACGGCAGCCCGTTGTGATAGTCATACACAGGCTCTCCCGCTCCATTCTCGACCAGAACGCCGTACTCACCGGAGACCACATTGGTCAGACCCGCAAACATATCCTTGCTGTCAAAGCCTAAGTAGATCAGGTTGTCATATTGCGTTCCCGAGCCGCCCACCATTCTCCGCACCGCGGATAAGGCTGTTCCCTCCTTGATCCAATGCGTCTGGCCGCTGGCCATCGCCGCTTCATACCATGGCTTCCCGGATACGCTGCTAATCGGCAGAATCGTATTCTTCCGCTCCGTGATGTTGTTCCCTGTATACACCGTCAACTGGCGGATCTCTTCGTTCAGGAACAGAAGCGTATTGAACAGCGGCTCCACGATGGTGTTCAGATCATTGTACATATAGTAATAATTATCCGAGTAATCATTGTTGAAGACGGACACTACACTGGAGTTGAAGGTGAACGAGTCCAGCGCGGCATTGAGCTTGCCGAACTTATAATCCAGATTGGCGGCGATCTCCGACACATTGTCGGTTAAGGTCAGCCGGGCCTGCTGAACGAGCAGACTCCTGGATTGGTCATACGAATACCAGCCAAGCACACTGAGCGGAATAATGATAACGAGCAAATAAGAGACAAACAGCTTATGCTTAATTCTTAAATTCCTGATGAACCGGCCTGGGCGCTCCAGATCTACCCCTCCTGTCTTAAGCCTCTTGTCCTTATAACGTAGCATTGCCCCCGGCAAATAACAATCGGTAAAAGCAGCGGTCCGCCGCATGAGTTCTGCCCCCAAATAGCAAAGGGGTGTCCCCAGCCGTTTCCGGCTTACGGGACACCCGCTTACATGCAGTGTACGCTTACTCTTTGACGGCGCCGAGCACGATTCCGCTGACGAAATACCGCTGCAGAAACGGATAGATCAGCATGATCGGGATCATCGAGACCATCACCTTGGCCGCATTGAGCAGCTGGCTCGACATGTTAGACAGACGCTTGATCTCTTCCGGATCGGTGGTGTTCATAATCGAATTCACGCTGATAATCAATTGCTGGATATACGTTTGCAGCGGCCAATTCTCCTTGTGGTTCATCAGGATCATCCCGTCAAAAAACGCATTCCAGTGGCCGACGACCGAGAACAGGGTGACTGTCGCCAGTGAGGGCAGGGAGATGGGGATAAAAATCGTCACCAGCGTTCTCCACGCCCCCGCCCCATCCATCCCGGCAGCCTCCTCCAACTCCTTCGGAACGCCCTTGAAGAAGTTCATCAGCAGAATCACATTAAATACCGGAACGGCGGTAGGCAGCACAAGCGCCCAGATGGAATCGAGCAGCCCGTACGTATTGATCGTCATATACCACGGGATCAGCCCGCCGTTGAACAGCATGCAGAAGATCACGAACCACATATAGATATTTCTGCCCGGAAAATGTTTGTTCGATTTCGATAAAGGATAGGCCATCAGCACCGTAACCAGCAGATTGATGGCTCCTCCGAGCAGTACCCTTTTCACAGATACGCCAAAGGAAGTGAAGAAGCTCCGGTCACTGATGACCGACTTATAGGCCTCCAGATTGAAATCAACCGGCCAGAAGAAGACCTGCCCCGACATGGCCGCCACCTTGCCGCTGAACGAAATAGCCAGGGTATTCAGTACGGGGGCCAAGGAGAGAAAAGCAATCACGGTTAGAATAGAATAAATCACAATATCAACAGTCCGGCTGGTTCCTCGGATCACAGCAAATCACCTCTGTCAGAAAATACGGTAGTTGGCAAACCGGGCAGCCAGACCATAGGAAGCGGCAATCAGCACAAAGCTTACGACCGATTTGAGCAGGCCTACCGCTGTTGCCAGTCCATACTGGATTTCAAGCAATCCTGAACGGTATACATAAGTATCAATGATATCCCCCGACTCATAGACAATCGGATTATATAGGTTGAGAATCTGCTCGAAGCCCGCATTCAGCACATTGCCGAGGCTTAAGGTCGCCAGCAGAATCACCGTGGTCATCAGGCCCGGAATCGTAATATTGGTTAACCGCTGGAACCGGTTCGCTCCATCAATGGCGGCAGCTTCGTACAGATTGGTGTTGATGGAAGTCAGGGCAGCGATATAGATGATCGTATTGAAGCCGAATTCCTTCCATACATCACTCGATACGATCACAAAGCGGAACCAGTGATTGCTCTGGAGGAACATAACCGGATCGCCGCCGAACCACTGGATCATCTGATTGATAATGCCGTCCAGACTAAGCAGGTTAATCAGCACTCCTGAGAGAATGACCCAGGACATGAAATGGGGCAGGTACACAATCGTTTGGATGGTGCGCTTGAATTTAATATTCGCCACTTCATGGAACAGCAGTGCAAATACAAAGGGAACGGTCAGTCCGGCAATGATCTTCATCAGTGCAATGCTCAGGGTGTTGCCGAGAATCAGCCTGCTGTCCGGCAGGCTGAACATATACTCGAAATTCTCCCAGCCCACCCATTCCGAGTGGAAGATGCCCAGTGTAGGCTGAAAGTCCTGAAAGGCAATCACAATTCCGAACATCGGAACTACACTGAATGCTATAAGCAGCAATATGCCGGGGAGCAGCATCAGGTGGTAATTCCAGATGGAAGCTCTGCTTCTCATGGTGACTCAACTGCCTCAGCAACCTCTTTGGTGATTTCTTCCCCTCCGATGCTCTTCCAGGTCTCCACGAACTTGTCGAATTCTTCAAGGGGAGAAGTGCCGGTAATGATTTTCAAAAAGGTCTCGTTTTCGAGTTTTTCCAGATTGGCTCCCTTTTTAAGCATCGCTTCTGTTTTGCCGTAGAACACAGGCTCCACCTTCACAATTTCTTTCGCTCCGGTGATGGAGGCGGCAGTATAGAAGGCCAGTGAATCGGCATAGGCGGGAATATCCTTTTTCGGATTTTCATTATTCTTCAAGACCGCCTTGACTCTCGGCAGGATGCGGGCCGGCAGATCGTCCAGCTTCTTGTCCTTAATCGCCTTCTCATAGATCGGCACATCGCGTGCCAGGGAATCCTGATAATCCAGCTGTACATTAATCGGATAATTGAGCCAGCCTACCCCCAGATCCTTGTACAGCTCCTGTGCTGCCGGGTCAATCAGGCGGATGCCTTCATACTCCACGCTGAGCATTTTCAAGGCGGCTTCGGGATGCTCCGCCTTCTTGTTCACCACCATGAAGGTTCCCGACGGCGTGGATGGTACGATATTCCGTTTGCCGTCTCCGTCCAGCGGCACAGCCAGCGGCACCCAATCCGCTTCCGGGTTGGCCTTCACCGCATCAGACAACGCCCAGCCTCCGAACCAGGGGGCAAACAGGATACCGGCCCGGCCGCTTGACACCAGCCCGGCATTATCCTCGTATTTCCGGGTCAAGAACTCTTTGTCAATCAATCCGTCCGCGTACATCGCTCTCAGCTCAGAGAGCGCCTGCTTGGTCTCTGGAGTCGTGGAGCCGTAGAAGATGTTTCCTCCCTCATCCTTGAACCAGTTCTTCGGATAGGCATGATTGGCATTGAAGATCGGATCGAAGGTGAAGAAGCCGCCGTCTGCGACCACACTTTTGTCGCCCAGCAGACCAACGGTATCCGCTTTCCCGTTACCGTCAGGGTCCTGCTCCTTGAACGCCTTAATCACAGTCTTCACTTCATCCATGGTACGGGGGGTCTCAAGCTTCAGCTTGTTCAGCCAGTCCTGGCGTATCCACAGGAGCTGATAATTGCCGTCGATGTTGGTATTGGGCAGCGCCATCAGCTTGCCGTCGATTCTTCCGGTGTTCAGCACCCGGTCTCCCGTGTAGGAGTTGTAATAATCCTTAATCAGCGGCGAGGCATATTGATCGAATACTTCGGTCAGATCGGCCAGCATACCCGCTTTGGCCATTCTCTTGAACTGCTGTTCATCCACCACCAGAATGTCAGGCAGGGAATTGCTTGAGATCGCCAGGGTAACCTTCTGGTTATACGCATCCTGGTCTTCCACCGAGAAATCGTATTTCACCTTTACGTTCAGGCGGTCCTCAACATATTTCAGATACTTGTTATTCTCCAGCGTATCTCCTGCCGGCAGGTTGTTCCCCGATACCCCCTGTCTCCCCAGAGACACGGTAACGGGTTCTTCATATTTGCTGAAGGGTCCATCGTCCTCCTTGGCGGCGGCGGATGGTTCATTGCCTCCGGCATTCGTGGATTCACTGCCGGCGGGCGCAGCAACCTTCTCCTCCTTAGAACTGCTGCCGCAGGCTGCCAGCACTCCCAGCATCATCACCATGGACAGCAGCACTGCCATAACACGAATTTTCTTCAATCTCATAGATGCCCCTCCCAAACTTTTTTATAAAACGCTTTCATGCTTACAGTTAAATTGTAGATTAGCGTGGAAGGGAGCGAAATCCCAAATTCTTTGGATACGCGTCAATTAATTTGGAAGTAAAAAGCACCCGCAGGTGCTCTCCAAGAAGCCGTACTATTATTCGTTCAGTATTTCACGATATTTCTGCGGACTGATGCCGTAATATTTTTTAAAGGTCTGGCAGAAGTAGGAGGAGCTCCAGTAGCCGGCATGTTCAGCGATATCGACGATTTTCATATTGGTGCTGTCCAGTAGATGCCGTGCCCGTTCCAGACGCTGCTGAGTGATGAATTTGATCAGGCTCTGCCCGGTTTCTTTCTTGAACAAATGGCTCAGGTAGCTGGGATTGAGCGATACGCGCCCTGCTATAACCTCCAGACTGATATCCTCCCTGAAATCCTTCTCCACAATCCGGATGACCTGCTGGACAATATGACGTTTGCTCTCATCGGGAGGGCCGTTGTCCGGTTCTATTTCCGAGAGCGCCTGCAGCAGCACTTGCTTCACCCCGAAAATCGAATCGCTTTTGAAGATACGCTCTACCGTTCGCTGGAAATCCTCCTTCTGCCTGCGTGACGATTGTTCAAACGCATTCCGCACCAGGTCCGAACAGAGATACTTGACATAGATTGCAGAAGATCCGCCGTTCCGGCTCAAGTGGCTGAACAGAAGCTCAATGCTTTTGGCAGCGCCTGCATATTCCCCATGGTGAATGAATTGGTTGATATCGGCCATCAGCGTCTCGGTGCTGACAAGCTCCGGGACACGGCCTGCCAGATCATCTCCGGCAAACAGCACCACCGTATCCTCAAAAAAGAATTTGTAGTCCAGCGTCTGCTCCATCTGCTCATAACACGCTGAAATCCCCTGCCAATCGGAGATCACGGGGCTGTATACGATGCAGCAATGCCGGTAAAAGCGTTCCGCGATCCGCTCCGCCAGTGCTTCCCCCATCTCCCTGATCCTCTTCTGTCCGCCGCTGCCTGGGCAAGGGACCATAAGCACACTTTGATATTCATTCAGGTTCAGCAGCTCATATTCACCGGCTGCAAGCTGCTCTGCCGCTTGCTCAAATGCCTCGTAGCTGCGGTCAAAGAAACGCTCCTTGAAATCAATCAGCAGCAGAGCGGCCGGCTGCCCTCCGAACGGCAGAGCAGCATCATCCACGATCACCTGAACCCCGTTCAGCACATCGGTCAGCCACTTCTCCCTCTCATACTCCAGGCCCTTGTGATACCCCTGCATCATCTCGGCAGTGCGGCGCTGCTGGGTGGCCTTATCTGCGCATTTCTGTATCACGCCTGACATCACCCCGGCGAACTCCTCGATATCAATCGGCTTCAGCAGATAACTGGAAGCATTGGTATAGAGCGCCCGGCGGGCATAGTCAAATTCCCCGTAAGCACTGTAGATAATAATTTCCAGAGAGGGCTGCGCCAGGCTGGCCTGCTCCGCCAGCTCCAGTCCGCCCATGAAGGGCATTTTGATATCTGTGAGCAGGATGTCCACCGGGTTCAGACGAAGAGACTCCAGCGCCTTCTCCCCGTTCTCTGCTTCGATAACATGCAGCTCGTAGTTCATGTCAGCGATCAGCCCCCGGATGCCGTCCCGTTCAATTTTCTCATCATCCACGATCAATATGGTAAACATAGAGTTCCCTCCTGATGTCTGATAGAATCATAAGCAAACGTTATCCATTCATTGAAGCCTACACCATGAGGAGGTCCCGCCATGCGCCTTGCGTACCGTAAAGCCAATGCACTTTTGAATCAGCATATCTCAAATGTCAGTGACGGACAAACCTCATTTCATATTCATTACTGGGGCTTCATGCCGAATCATTATAATAATTCCCTGCACCGCCATTCTTTTTTTGAAGTCTGTTATGTCCAGCAAGGCACCGGCTCTTACCAGGATGACGATGCGCTCTTCCCCCTGGAGCCGGGAACCCTGTTCTGCTCGCGTCCGGGCATCTGGCACCAGATCCGCAGTGAGCAGGGGCTGGTCCTGTTCTTCATTGCCTTTGAAATCGACGAAGCTCTAAGCTCTGCGGCCGGCCGCAAGCCGTTTCAGGATCTCGCCGCCGGAGGGCAGGCCATAGCCCCGCATGAGGCCGCCGCATTCTCTGCCCGAATCTGGCGGACTCTCTTCAGCCTGGCCGAGAGCGAAGCGGGGGTGTCCCGGCTGCCGATGAACCATCTGGCGCTTGCCCTGCTGCATTCCTTCCCGCAGGCGTTCTCCCCCGAACCCCATCTGCAGGCCGGGGCGATCAAGGAGGACAGCGGGGAGCACCGCCATTTGGAGCGGGCGAGGCGCTATATCCGCGACAATTTGTCCTCCCCGCTGCACATGGCCCAAGTGGCCCTGGAACTGGATATCTCTCCGCGTCATCTGTCGAGGATTTTCCAGGCCTGCCTGGGCCAGACTTTCGTCCATTATATTCAGGAACGAAGAATCCAACAAGCCAAGGATTGGCTGCTGCACACCGACTTGCCCATCAAAGACATCGCCGAGCGCTGCGGCTTCGAGTCTGTGCACTATTTCACCCGCGTATTCACCAAGCAGCTTGGTGTCTCCCCCGCCCGGTTCCGCAGGTCGCAGTTTGCAGACGGAAGACAGAACCTGAGCTAATCATCACCAAATGTCCGGATTGTACAAAAAATCAGACACCGTATTCAAAGATAATCCCGCACGGACTCCTTACAATGGTGGTAGACCCTTAGAAGGAGTGAGTTTCCCCATGTTTGTTAAACGACCGGTCAACCTTGTACGCAGCCCCATTCCTGTTCCTCAGGACGGCATACCCTTGGCTGCTCCTCCCGCAGTGCTCCGGGAAGGCTATTCTGCGATTACCGCTTCCCTGCTTCAGCTCGCCAGTGTGAAGGGAAGCGGCACGCTGTATGTTGCTTTTGACGGAACCCACGGCGCCCCGTTTCAAACCGTTCTGCAGCGGGCAGTGGAAGCGCTTGAGCAAGCGGGTCATTCCGTGTCCCTCATCGGCTCGGGCAGCTATCTCAAGTCAGGCGAAGAGCTGCGGGAATTTTTTGCCGCCAATATTACGGATAACCGTGCCTTCGGCTATTTCACTGATGGTAGTATAGAGGATTATTTCCGGGCCGGGGCCAGGGCAGACGCCGCCCGCAGGCTGGATGAGTCAGAGCCGGGCGCGGATTCGGCTGCATTCTGTATAGTTTTTGGACCGGGAGCTTACTGGCTTGGAGAGGGCCGGTTCGATCTTTCCTGCTACCTGGATGTCTCGCGTGAATACCAGCAGGCCGGCCACCGGCAGGAGCTGCTGAGTTTCGGCCTCAACTGGAACCGGGATGCGGTGGAGAAATATAAAATCGCCCTGTTCGTGGAATGGCCTATTCTCGAAACCTACCGCAAACACATCCTGGATCAAATGGACTACTACATCGACCTGAATCAGCCCAAGCAGCCAGTCATGACTGCCGTGCCGTCTCTGCGCCGGATGATCTCGGATATTGCCGGGTCACCGCTGCGGGTGAAGCCTTTTTATGCACCGGGGGTGTGGGGCGGGCAATTCCTCAAACAGCTGGCCGATCTGCCGGAGGATTGGGTGAACTGCGCCTGGAGCTTCGAGCCGATTGCCCCCGAGAATTCCATTCTTGTAGGGTATGAAGGCAAAGAGATGGAAATTCCGTTTCTGCTGGTCATGCAGCAGGAGCATCCAGCGATTCTGGGGGAACGTCTGACCGGCTTATTCGGAAATTATTTCCCGATCCGCTTCAACTATCTGGACACGATGGACGGAGACAATCTGTCCTGCCAGGTCCACCCTACCCAGGACTATATCCGCAGCCGGTTCAATGAATTCATGGCCCAGCAGGAATCCTATTACATCATGGAGCAGCAGGGGGATTCCGGGGTCTATCTGGGACTGACTGAAGACTGCACACCTGAGCAGTTCCGCCATGAGGTGCAGAAGGCTCAGGAGACAGGCATCCCGCTGCCGCTGACCGATTATGTCAACCGTTATGCGTCCCGGAAGGGCGAGCTGTTCCTGATCCCGCCCGGAACCGTTCATTCCGCAGGCAAAGATAATCTGGTGCTGGAGATTTCCTCGACCACCTGGTGGTTCACCTTCAAAATCTATGATTTTCTGCGCAAGGATCTGGACGGCAAACCCCGGCCGATCAACATCGACTTCGCCTTCGACAATATTGACTTCACTCAGAAGACCGCCCGGGTTGAAGATCAGCTTATGCCTTCGCCGGTGCTTCTGCAGCAGCAAGGGGAGAATGAAGAGTATGTGCTGGGACAGCGCGATGATCTGCTGTTCTATGTCCACCGTGTTCACCTGAAGGATACCTGGAAAGACGATACACGCGGCGAAATGACCATGTATAACCTCGTTGAAGGAGAGGGCGTGCGGATTGTGTCTGCTGAGGACGAGGCGGTGTATGTGGAGCTGCATTATGCGGAATCGTATATTCTCCCGGCTGTACTAGGGGAATACACCATCGTCAATACCGGTTCCGGCCCCTGCAAGCTAATCAAGGCCGGTGTCTCCGCAGCATGGGATGTGAGTCTCCTTGAGCCGTAATATCGTACTCGCGCTGGATGTGGGCGGAACTTTTATTAAGACCTGCGTGCTGGAGGACGGCCTTCCGCTGCAAGGCAGTGACATGGAATTCCCCGCCCTGGCTGACCGGGACCGGGAAACGATCCTTGACCATTTCAGATCTATCTTTCAGGCCCAGTACGACCTGTATCAGCACCAACGCCGGGACACTGTAACGGAGTGCCGCTATCATATCGGGATGGCTTTTCCCGGCCCGTTCGATTACAGGCAGGGGATCTGCATGATCCGGGGGCTTGCCAAATTCGAGGCGATCTACGGGCTGAATCTGGGCCAAGCTTTACGCGCACGCTGGCACACTGGCACCTCCGGTGAGGCCGGCCCGCTGCCGGACATGGATATCCGCTTCGAGAATGACGCACGCCTGTTTGCGCTGGGAGTCAGCGCCGAATTCCCGCGTGAGCGGTTCATCGCCTTGACGCTAGGAACCGGCCTCGGTTCCGCCTTCATCGACAGCTCCCGGATCATGGAATCCGGACCGGGCATCCCGCCGGACGGCTGGCTGTATGACCAGCCTTATCTTGACGGCAGGGCGGATGATTGGTTCTCCAGGAGAGGCATCCTGAAGCTGGCCCGTGAAGCGGGGATTGGGGAGGCGGGGCTTCCGGGAGCAGACATGGATGTGAAGGAGCTTGCCCATGAAGCCAGAGAGGGGAATGCTGCCGCGCGCGGGGTATTCACCGAATTCGGAGCCCGGCTCGGGGAGCTGCTCCAGCCTTACGTAGACGGCTACCGGCCGGACTTCATCATGCTGGGCGGGCAAATCTCCCGAAGCCATGACCTGTTCGGGCCTGCTCTGCTGGACCGCCTGCGGAGGCCTTCCTCCCCCGCCTTGACCGTCCGCACGGCAGAGCATGTTCTCGCTTATACCTTCCGGGGCATTGCCCGGATGTTCGGCGAGGGATAGGCGGGGGCATCATCACGTTTCGTTAATGCACCCTGGTAGAGCGTCAGATTTAAACTGATGGATGAGGCGCTATGCTGCCTGAAGGACACAGGAGTGGAGCCAACCCCTTCAGGTTCCTTTTTCTGCCATTCCCAGGCGACCAGCTCCTCCACCATTCCCAGATGAAGACGGAAGTTGTTCCTTAAGGGCATTTAACCCAGCGTAACGGACTGAGGCGCGCTTATTCCGGATGAAGGCACCACTTGTTGAAAGTAACGGACCCCATGGGTCTTATTCATGGAATTTCTACTCCTAGACCTCTCATCGAGAGACGATAAAGGCTCCTCAGTCCGCTAACCCGTAAAAGGTGGCCTTTTCCCGGGAATAGGGTCTCTCAGGTCCGTTAGGAGCAACCTCAAACGGCCGGTGCAGCTTCGTTATATGAAACCACAGAGATTTGCCCGTATTCACAGAATTACATCTGATACTACAATAATGTACATACTCCAACTATTCCCCGTATCCGTTACAAACAGAAATAGTTGGAGCTTTTCCGGCAACCGCTAATGATTGATGAAGCTGACGGAGTGAACCCTAAGGAGAGCCTTCCCTGAACCTGGCCGGAGTGACTCCATGGTAATTACGAAACGTCTGGATAAAATAGGTAGAGCTTCTGTAGCCCAGCTTCTTATAGATATCAACAATCTTCATATTCGTTGTATTCAGCAGCTCGACGGCTTTGTCCATTCTCACCTGCGTGATGTACCGGATGAGACTTTGACCTGTCTCCTTCTTGAACAAATAACTCAGATAACTTGGTGTCAAATAGACCCTCTCTGCGATGCCCTCCAAAGAGAGATCCTGATCGTATTCCTTGTCGATTACATCTGTAATGGTCCGGATCAGCTTGAGATTGGCGGACCTCTTTGGGCTGGCTCCGTTGCCGGTTTCCATGAGGGACAGGATCGCAAACATATGATCCTTCAGATCCTGAAGAGATACGGTCTTATGAATTTGGTCCAAGTAATGATTCATTTCCGCAGGCTCATGGTTTTTCTCTCTCGTCACCACCTTTTTCATAATTTCCGAACAGATGAACTTGGTGTACAGGGACGAGAATTGCCCCTTGGTTCTCAGGTAGGTGAACAGCAGCTCTATACTGTATTTCGCACCGGTAAAATCGTTATACTCCAGACACTGGTAGACCTTATCCAGAATCGGATTCAATTCGATCTCGTCAAAGCCCGCTTGCTCAAAGGGTTCATCGGCAAATAGAAGGGTATACTCATCCATGAAAAACTTGAATTCCAGCATCTGCTCCATCCCGGTATAGGCATCATATAACTGCTGCGGCTGATTCACCGCTCTGCCGATCACCAGACCCACATTCAGCTCCAGGCTCCCGGCGGCGGCGCGGATAAGCTGATCTCCAAGCAGCCGCAGCGTCTCTTTGGGGAGAGGACAGGGGTGCTTGACGAACAGCATACTCTGGTGCTCGCTCAAGTTGACATAATCGAAGGCGTAGCTGAGGTTATCGTGTAACAGCCTAATGAATTCATCGTTGTGAATATCAAAAAACTTCCGGCGGCAATCCACCAGAATCATATGCAGCCAATGCTTGTGTTGGACATATTCCAGCAGTTCGGGGGACATCCATGCCTCCGTATTTATTTTCACTCCGTTTAGGGAGTCCAGCAGCATTTTTTCCTTCTCATACAGAAGTCCCCGGTTATATCCCTCCACCAGTTGTTCGTTCCGCAATTTCTCTGCCGCTTTGTCTTCGCAGGCCTGAACCGCCTCATTCACCACACTGAGAAACTCCGGGATATGAACCGGCTTGAGCAAATAATTCGATATGTTGGTCCGCAAGGCTCTTCTCGCATATTCAAACTCATGGTAAGCGCTGAAGATGATCATTTCAATATCCAGACCCAGGCTGCTAACCTTCTCCGACAACTCCAGCCCATCCATAAAGGGCATCTTGATATCCGTAATCAGAATATCAATCCTGTGCTTCCCGATGATCTCCAGCGCAATCTCGCCATTCGCCGCCAGGATGGTCTCCACTTCCGGATAGTGTTCCTGTATTAATTGCTGAATGCCCTCTCTCTCAATGCGTTCGTCGTCCACAATCAGAATACGGTACACAGCGCACGCCTCCCCTTTTTACACAAGGCTCATTTCTATATAGAGTGTGGTGCCAAATTCTCCTCCGTCACTTTTCCCTGTCCGTATATTTTCAAGTTCAATCTATAAATAAAACGCCCTTAAGATATGAACTTGAAGCTTCATCGTCACTGCGGTGAACATTTGGACTTCCGGCCGCTGTTGTCCCCAGATTTCTTGATTTATTCCGCTCTTCGCGGTGGAAATCCGTGACAAAGGCGGTCGCTACCGCTCCTACAGTTCCAAATTTCCCCTTCGCTTCTTTTGCTTTTTGTTAATTTCTTTTAGTGCTTCTTACATAGCTTGAAGCCTATAAATTAGACAAAAAAAGGGCTTCTCTATAAAAGATTCAGCCCTTCTAATGTCCGCCGGAATTTATGTGGTTCTGAATGCAACCGTGCCTGCATTGGCGCTGTGGCACAACTGAATAGCTTGCTCTGCCGTACCCGCTTCGCTTCCCCATTGCAGCATATAGCGGAATTCGTAGAAGCCCCCGAGGGTGGCCTTGAAGTTCGTCTCCCAATAATTAGTCAGTACCCAGGCATATAATGAGGTATGGCCGTTCTCTTCCTGCTGGCCTTGCACGAGCCTCGGGCCATATTCCAAAGGTCCGGTCTGCATCAGCGGTGTATCCGGGGTGGCAATGGACAGCCCGCCTTGAGGGGATATCACCGCAAGCCCTTCCTGAATACAATAGAAATCCGTACAGGTGCCCGGGATCTGATCTACTCCCGGCCTTAGGACAGCCCCGGCCTTCTCGAACCACAGCTCACTGCTGCCGCCTGCACTAAAGGGGAGGGCGACGTATACATTCTCCGGGTCCCACACGCTATCCTTGTGGATGCGGACGGAAACATCGACTCGCTTCCGGTCCTTGAACACCTTCAGGAATAACGAATAGTGGCTCATCCCTTGAACCTGATATTTCAATTCAATGATGCCGTACACCGGGCCGTTCGTTATTTCCTTCACGCCTGAGAGGACACCCTCCGAACGCTCCACATTCATGCCTTTGCGGTTCCTGCCCATGATTCTCCGAACGGTCATCTGGTCGTCACCGCCGCCGGGGGTCACTTCATTCACCGGAGTGAAGGCTCCGTGAGCCTGACGGGGATCAATGAATTCCTGGCCTGTTTGTGTATCCATCCAGGAGACGATGCCTTCTCCGGCTCTCCACGCAATTCGTACGTAAGGCGATTCTATGTGGTTTTCCGTGATGAACAGCCGCGGAGTCTCCTCCTGCACAGGAGGGAAGATATCGCGGATATCATGAATCCGGTCGGCTCCCCGCAAGCGGGTGCTGCTCGTCGTCACCGGGACGGTCTTCGAGGCTTCCCGGATACTGAACCGCTTCTCTTCCTTCGCGCCCAGCTTGACCATGACCGCAATCTGGTATCCCCTGCTTACCTTCTCCTGCTGATGGTGGACCACTTCTCCGCTCTGCTCATCGACCACCTCAAGCCCCTGCCGGAAATAATCCGCTTCCCACTGCTCCTCCAGATAGAAATGAGCCAGATCCTCTACGGGGTAATCGAAGGAATTGATTACTTTATAGGTGAATGCCCGGTCTGCCCGCAGGAGCACATCGCCCCGCGCCTTCAGTACCGTATCCAGCGAGGCATGAACGAGTCTGCTGGCATTGGCGGCATACGCCTCTTTGCGGACGGCAAGCTCCTGTACCATGATGTGCCAGGGCTCCGAGATGGAGGAGTGATATCCCCAGGTATGCTCGGCATACATCATTAATTGCTGCTCTGCCTGGGCAATATCGCTTGACGCCACCAGCTTGCGCTCCGGGTCCAGCCGCTTGACGACGTCCAGGGTTCGCTGGGCATTCCTGAAGATCTGGGTGTGCATCGCGGTTGAAGCCACACCATCGGACCACCAGTCCGGCCAGTCACCGCTATAGACAGGAATCTCGGCCTCCTGCTGCCGCAACAGGTCGAAGTACCGGTTAAGCGTTGTCATTTCGATCTCAACACGGTCCCCGTGCTTCTGATTCCATTCCTTGATGAAGGTCATGATTCCGGGATTCGGCGCCGAGTTATCCCGCAACAGCCCCATGACGTTCACCAATACGAAATCGTAGGGATACTGCTCCTTCTCCAGCTGATCCAGATAGCGGGCAATGCGGGTCTCGGCCAGCTTCCAGTGATCTTTAGAGATCCCCCATACCGGGTCTTCGTCTTTGATGGTATAAGATAATGCCCCATCCGGATTGATCCCCAGATCATTCCCCATCATGTAATGTTCGCCGCTCCACACCAGCAGGCGGTTGCCTTTGGGCGTCTCCCAATAAAAGGGGAATTGCTTGCGCCCGATGGCAAACATTCCATGATGCGTGTGGATACTGGACAGCAAATTCTCGACTCCTGCGTCTGCCAAAGCCTGTGCATAGCCCCAGCTGTATCCGTTAACATCCGCAGTCATGGCCGACTTCACTTGAAGCCCCAGCGGCCGGGCGAATTGCCCAGCCCGTGCAAGCATACTGCCCAGCAGCTCGAAATTAATCAGTTCCGTCATATTCAAGTAGGTGCCCGATAGCTCAATATCCCCGCGTCTGAGCGCGGCTGCAAATTGTTCCTTCTCCTCTTCCGTGGCTTCCTCCAAGAATTTCTCCACGGCCCAGAAGGTTTCGCAGGTCCATTTAAAGCCCGCCCATTCCTTACGGTCCTCCGTCTGAGCCGCCTCACAGATCGCAATGGCCTGCCTGATAAAGTCCACGTGATATTGCTCAATCTTCTCTTGCCGCTCGGTGTAGCCAATATCCGTATGGGAATGATGAATCACATAAATCGTCCATTTCTTCTTGTTGTTCATGCTTGATTCTCCAATCAATATGGCATTTTATTTTTCACATTTCCATTATATCCAGCAGGCCAAATGGAAGGATATCCTACTTTTTTTTGAAACATATCAGATTCTTGAGGGTTGGATTATACAGGCAGCCCCCACACTTCAAGCTCAAAGATCCGCGCCTGAAAATCATTCTGGGCCGGATAAGTAATATATAGTCTGATGTATCTGAACGAACAGCCGTCAGCCTCATGCACGGTTAAGACAGACTCATTATTCCGTACAGCCGCTATCTGCTCCCACTGCTCTGTGTCGTTGCTTCCCTGAAGCTCATAATCCATCGTGATATAACCGGGGGCAGGCGAATGCCTGATCACAAATTTCAGAATATCTCTCTGCTTCAGCAGATCCAGCAGCAGCCAATGGACAGGCTGGGCGGTGTCCGAATGCCAGGAATCCGTGACCCAATTCTCCCATCTGCCATTCACCGCCTGGCTGGCTTGACAGACTGTCGCCGGGTCAAGGCTATACTCACTATCCGCCGACACCGCAGCACAAGCCGCATAATTCGTCCAAGCCGATGCGGCATTGTGCGCCTCTTGCTCCTTATGATGATAGGCGAGCAGCTTGCCCAGCAGAGAGAACAGCTCCGTATCCAGTTGTCTAATCTCCTTTTTAAGCTGAAGCACTCTACCCGGCGGCATCAGCTTCCGTCTCAGCGTATCCGCATGCCAGCCAGAGATGAGCTGGTATCTGAATTTGATATATCGATCCCGGAACCCGCCGAAGATCTGCCGCCATTCTTCATGAGAGGATAACCAGGGCAGCGCCTTCTCAAAGATATCGAACATAATGATCGCCGAGCCATGGTAGCTCCTGCGCATGGTTTCAAATTCAACCGCAATGGCACTTGCGTCATTAAGCCCCTCCATAAGAGAGACATTGTCATTGAAACGATCCACCGCTTCGATCAAATGATTAGAACAGTTCTCATAGCACTGTGCGAAATCCTCAACCAGCTCCAGATAGCTGTGAACCTCCGGTTCGCCTATTTTCGCTACGCTGAACAGCTTGTTATAACAATAATTCCTGATTTCCTTAAAAGAAGCATTGGATTTACTCCAGATATCCGCTATCAATTCCTCGGTCAGCTGCAGCTTGAAGAAAGGCTCCCCCTTCATCACATTCAAGGTGACCTCCTTGTTCAGCTGATTCTCCCGGATCACAAACAGCCTTCTGGCAGAATCATATTCCGTGATTAGAAAGGCATGATCATCAATGACCGTCCCGTATTGGCTCAAAAAAAACAGGTAGTTGTAGTTGGCAATCATCACGACCGGGCACTGCTGATCAATGTTCATGCGAATCGCCGGCAGAAGCTCAGCAGCATCCGAGACCTCCGTTACCTTAAGGGTTAGTCCCAGCTTGTTAAGAATAGTGCACCTGGAGGCCACCCAGTCCCCGCCCGCTGCCTCTCCCCAATTCATCATGACTGCATACAAAAAGGTATAGTAGAAATAATTCTCATACTGATGAAAGCCTGCGGCACCCGCCATAGGCAAATCCACACAATTGGAGTGCATGGTCCGGTAGCCCTCGCTGTAATAGTCCATCTCCAGGGCTACTAACATACGAGATCCTGTGAATCAATATATTCTCTCCACTTCTGAAGACTGTATAGTTTATCTATATCGAGAAATTCCGGGCTCACCTCTATTGAGAAATGCTCTTCCAGGGCCACCGCAAAATGAATAAACAGCAAAGAATCCATGCCATAACCTCGCAAATCCGCGTCCATACCTGCATTCTTCAGACGGGGAGAACCGCCGGGCAATTGAGCGAGCAGCTTACGCAGCTCCTGTTCTCGGTTATCCAACATTCACAGCCTCCCCGTCCGCTCTATCTTCCAGGGGAGGCTGCCCGGCATGCTTGTTCCTGGCAATCTCATAGATGGCGTTCATGGTTGCCACCCGTTCATAGGATTCAGATAAGGGAATGTTCTCTCTGGTGCCCCCAAGAACCTCAGCCAAGAACCTGAGCTGGTTCACATAGTAATTTTGCGGAGAGTATACAAGCTTGTCTGTTGTTCCCTCTTCCGTATGTTCAACCTGAATAATGATCTTATAATCCCCATAGCAAGGCTTAAAAAAGCCGCTGATCCTTACCTTGGCCCGCTCAAACTCCAGCCAGTGGGTGGCATTGTTCGGCATTTCAAACGAACCCAGGAACTCTGCCTCGACGCCCCCCTCATATTGCAGCGCCGCATGAAAGGTCCAGTCGCATTGATTAATGCCTGAGAATGTCGAGAATCCGTCCAGTGTCTGCGGGGTTAGGCCGATAACCTTTTGGATAAACTGCAGCCAGTACGAGCATTCGTCGATGAAACAGCCGCCGCCGTACTCCGGCTTGAACCGGTAATTATCCGCGCTGTAGTTGCTTTGCAGAATTTCAAAGGAGATCCGGGTTTTGATTTTTTTCAGTTTGCCGTAGGTTTCAGCAGTGATCATGTCTGTTATATCCTGCTGCCACGAATGATGCTGGACCATTAGCGCTTCAAGGACATGCACATCCTGCTGCCTGGCCCGTTCATTGATGAACAGCACCTCATCGGCATGCAAGGCTATCGGTTTTTCAATCAAGACATGCTTGCCCGCCTCAATCGCCTTCAGCGTCCATTCCTTATGCAGGAAATTGGATAATGGTATATAGACCACATCAATGTCCGGCGATGCCAGCAGCTTATCGTAGCTCTCAAAAACATGCGGAATCTGATGCTTCAGCGCATAGGCTGCAGACCGGTCCACATCACGCGAAGCCACACCATACGTTACAAATTGATCAAGCTCCCTGACCGGGTTAATAATCGAGAACGGCGCTATCGTGGAGCAGCCCAAAATTCCAATCTTATACTGCTTCTGAGTATTCATATCCTTACCTCCTGTGATTCCGGATATCTAGCCGCCTGAGCTGTTGTAATTACGAATTGCTTTGGACCAGATCCATCTCGTGATTCCCAGCAGCAGGATGGGAGACAGAATGGCCCAGAGGAAGAGGCCCGGATGTAACCGGTCCAGCACGAATAAGGGTGAAAAGTTAGTAATCAATAGAACAGGGATAACAAATATCCCTATTCGCTGTATCCATTTGGAGTAAATCATCATTGGCATGTTATTCAGCTCGAACAGGCCATTGGAGATGTCATTGACAGCAGCAATCTGAATGAACCAGAACGATAATAACTGCGGGATCAGGAACAGGGTGTAGGTCACGAACAGCCCCAGCACGAGGAAGCAGATGAACCCGCCTATTGAAGCGGCATCGGCCGGAAGCCCCAGTCTTCTCCAGCCCACCACAATCATGGTCACGCCGCCCAGCACATTCGGAATCGCCAGGCCAAAGTCCACATTCCGTAACGTCATCATAAATTGCAGGGAAATCGGCTTCGTTAACAAAAGATCGAGTGACCCCGTTCTTACATGCTCCGGGATCTGCACGAAGTTGATGGCAAACAGTCCCCAATACAACCCCGTCATCAAGGTATAGGTGCCAATAAACAGCAATATCGCATCAATGGGCACGCCATCCAGCGTCAAACCGGCCTCATAGACAATAATCACATACAGGAATTTGGCGAACAGATAGGAGGTCTCCACCAGCAGGCCCATCAGGAAATTCACTCGATACTCCATTTGGGACATCAGGGAATTTTTGATGAACAAGCTGTATATGAAACCGTACTTCCGGAGTGATCTGAGCATCGGGTTCCCTTAACCCCCTACGGCAATATATTTCTTGATCGCCACTTTCCAGATATAGCGCGTAAGCAACAGAAGGAGTCCAATCCATAATAGTTGAAGCTCTATCACATGCAACGCCTGAAGCAGGGTCAGCTTGCCGTTGATTACATTCACCGGCATGTAGATCGTATACTTGAACGGCAGGAAATCGAAGACCGCCAGCCATGTCGCCCCAAAAATATCGAGCGGGAAGATCCCGCCGCTAAAAATTTGAATTAATAACGCTGTAACATGAAAAAAATAAGAGACATCGGTTAACCAGAAGGCAATCGCGCTGACCGAGAAGGAGATCATGAAATTAAGCACAACCGCAAGCATAAGCACGACACCAAAAACCAGGATACGCGATACGCTGATTGGCGCTTTGAAGTAATAAACCATGAACAGCACCACGCCCAGCAGCATGATTAACGTAATGGCAAACGAGAGGACCTTCCCGCCAAGGTAGACACATATTTTATAAGGAAAATAACCGATCGGCCGCACCAGATATTTATTGAGCCCCCCGCTCTTGATATCATGGTTAATGTCATATTCCAGACCCGTAGCCACCAGCCGCGAGATCAGGGCAGCTACGATGGTGTAGACGATCATCTGCTGGTAGGTATAGCCATATAAGTTCATATTGGAGGCATGGCTGTACACCGCCTTCCACAGGAAGAGCTGGATGAAGATCGGGAAGAAGAGACTGGCAAAACCCATAAAAAAGTTAAAGCGGTATTCCATGGAGTTCTGGATTCCCAGCGAAAAGCTGACGGCAAATTTATTGTTCATCTGCGCGGCTCCGGCTGTTCATATAAACGTGCAATGGCTTC
Source organism: Paenibacillus sp. FSL H8-0122 (assembly GCF_038005345.1). NCBI lineage: Bacteria > Bacillati > Bacillota > Bacilli > Caryophanales > Paenibacillaceae > Paenibacillus > Paenibacillus sp. FSL H8-0122. The sequence goes on from NZ_JBBOTB010000001.1 coordinate 4,080,047, forward strand.
TTCCAGGGGAATATCCTCCAGATTCAGATCAATGACGGGAAAGTGATCCATGGCCATTCTGGAATACTCCTTGAACTTCGCACGCTCCACTTCGAGAATGACATCATGTCCGTTATATTCTTTAATCGAACCCATAACGGCCAGATCCTTCCGCTCGACGATGGCCGAGAAGGTCAGCTTCATTCGTTTTTTCTCATTCATGACCTCGTTGATTTTGCGGATCTCCCCGTCATACACCAGCTTGCCCTGATTGATCACGATGGTCCGCTTACACAGGTCTTCAATATCCTTCATATAGTGGCTCGTAAGCAGCAGGGTCGTGCGGAATTCATGATTGTAAGCCTTGAGGAACTCGCGGATGTTCTTCTGTGACACCAGATCCAGGCCAATCGTCGGCTCATCCAGAAAAATAATCCGGGGCCGGTGCAGCAAAGCAGCGATCAGCTCCATCTTCATCCGTTCACCCAGGGACAGTCTTCGGACCTGTACATGCAGCAGGTGCCCTACATCCATCAGCGTCACTAACTCGTCAAGGGTATCCTTATACTTCTGATCACTGATTTCATAAATACATTTGTTTAAGTACAGGGAATCGCTTGCCGGCAGATCCAGCCACAGCTGGTTTTTTTGGCCCATAACAATGGAAAATTGCTTCTTGAAGTCATTTTTTCTCTCCCAGGGCGTGTAGCCCAGCACCTCCGCACTGCCATAAGTCGGATACAGAATGCCGGAGAGCATTTTCAAAGTGGTCGTCTTGCCTGCTCCGTTCGGACCCAGAAACGCAACCATCTCGCCTTCGTTAATATCAAACGAGACCTTGTTCACGGCATCCTTGGTTAATTTCTCCCGGTGGAACAAATTCTTGACCGAGTTTCGGATTCCCGTTTCTTTTTTGTAGTAGTCAAAGGACTTGCTCAATTGATCCACATGAATGACCATACCGGCATCCCTACTTTGCAATGGTTATCAATCTGATGAACGGGCTGTACCTCCGGATATGCTCCGGCTGCAGACCAAATATATTCTGTGCCTGCACTTCCGCAGCGCTATCCAGCTCAACAAGCTCCTCTGCGGACAGTTGAAAGAGCTGATACTGATACTGCTTCAAAAACCGGAATACATCACTTATCGAATTCCCGAACCGTAAAGCCAGAACTTCCGTCGCTTCCAGCATGAGCATGGGTTTCTCATGATGCTGCTGCAAATACTGCTCCAATCCCTGTAATGCTTTTAATTCGCCGCCTTCAATATCGATTTTGATCAGGTCAATATGGCTGATATGCTGCTGCTCAATGTACGTATCCAGCGTCTGCACCCGGCAACGGTAGGTTTCATGCTGCAAGGCCGGGTCAATAATTAACGCAGCATCCTCAGATCCGCTTCTTACAGGCAGATAGATCTCCGCTTCCCCGTTATAGTCAGACAGCGCAAGCTGATTAAGAACGACGTTCTGCAGGTTATTTAATTGGATGTTTCTTGCCAGTTCAGAGAAGGTGGGGCTTACCGGCTCAAAGCTATGAACTCTGCCCTTCTGCCCCACCGCTTGTGCGAATAACGTGGAATACCATCCATAATTCGCCCCGATATCAAACACTTCAAATCCTTCACGGATCAGTATGGACAACAACCGGCTCTCCCCGCGCTCCACAAATCCATCCCGCATGAGAAAACCTAGACTGTTCAAGTGCCCGAGATCCCAGAGAAACCGTCTCCCATCTGTAAGCCTGATCCGGGTCTCCTCCTTATGAATCTCAATCTGCTCCACCTGCTCTTTCAGCGCCCGTCTAAGCAATTGGACAGCCTCGACCCTCTTCTCCCAAAACATCCGCTGGATTTGCTCATATCTGGTTTCGTCCGGCATCATCGGCCTCCTGTTGCATAGGAATGTAAATAAGCCAGCTCATCCTCCGCAAGCTGCTTCAGCTGCTTCACGGTAGCCGTTACCCCTCTGTCCACGCTTATCGTCATCTTCATAAAGCTCACTTCAAGCTTCCTCCAGGCTGAGCCGAGGTGAGCAACATCCATGGTGCTGCAGGTACCGAAATGCCTGAACCGCGATAGAGCAATCGTACGGATGCAGCCAAACCGTTGTTTGAACACAGGGTTATCCATTAAATTCTCCGGCCCCCTATAAGCTCCAACATCCATGATCCGTTCCGCAATTTGGGCAAAGGTACTGGTGAGTAACTCTTCATAGGGCTGTGTAGTTAAGTAAGGCCGGATAGCGTTCAGGTCAGGATTCAGGCTGAGAGGCGGGCTGATTTCCATAACCGGTTCACTGAAGGTGCGCCAGGCCTGCTCCACGCAAGTCCGTTCTGCCAATAGGCTTGTTGCAAAATAAGGATCTGTAATTCTCAAGCTCTGATCGTCTGCCGCTTCAGCCAGCACATAATGCAGCATATGGCCCTTCCCGTAAAATTCCTTCATGTAGGGCACATAATAGGCGTCCACCGGCAGCAGATACATCTCTCCGCGATCCAACGAGTCGAAACGGCAAGGCTTCCCTTCAACCCCATAAGCACGCCGGATGAAGCTAAACAGCTCATTCACCGGCACCGTACTGTCGAACCAGTCATAGCCTGCATAATAATTAATGGAGAAATTATACCTGTACAGCGGATTCGGATCGGCATGATGAACAGACAGCCATAGTGTAACCGCATTCAACAAACAATCATAGGGGCCAAAGGGAACCGCCCAATCCGTCAGCTTGCGGCTCACAGCGGAATTCGTTATAGCCTCCATCCTTATTTTCCGTGAAGATACAGCAGAATGCATTTGGAGCATACCGGCATCAGGCCGCATTGCAGGGTTTCCCGGACCCTTTCAAAATTGTCGCCATCCCATATCTCTTTGAGATCCTGGTCGGCCAGATTCCCCAGGGAGAACTCCGGAAATAATTTGCAGGCACTGACTTCACCGTCAGCCAGCACATCCAGTCTGGTGCGGATCGACAGGCATTGCGTTTTGTTCTGGGCAGGCTTCTCTGAACCGAGTACAAAGTCCCGTACCTCATGTAGTTCAAGCGCGGGCTGATAACGTGTTCTTAAATTCCAGGTTCGCTGGTTAATCCTCTCCATCTGTGCAAGCAGCGAATCAATCCTGTCCGGTGAGATGCGATATTTGAACGAATGCCAGCTGTTGCGGTGCCCTTCCTCCAGATCATCCGCCAGCCACTTGAAATGCTCGTTGAAATAGCGGTCCATATTATTCGATACCTCATCCGGCAAATACCACGGGAAGGTAATATACACCGAGTCAATTCCTTTATTCTCAAAAAACTCCACAAAATCATACAGCTTATCAATCATGACATCGCTGATCGTCAGATGGATGGAGATTTTGCCTTGGTAGATACCCTCCTTCTCCAGCTCCAGCAGCTTGTCAATGCCCGCCATCACCTTCTTGAAGGTGCCCTTTCCCCGGATCGCATCATTCTCCGCTTCGAAGCCTTCCAGACTGATCAGACAGACCAGACTTTTGGACATCTTGAGGATGGAATCCAGCTTCTCGATGATTTGAATTCCGTTGGTGCATAACACCGTCCATCTGGGGTCCTGCTCCAGCAGGTCGGCCAGTTCATTGAACCGGCTGTAGTATAGAGGTTCTCCTCCCCACAGAAACATATTGGCGTTCGTTTCTTTGGTCTGCCGGAATACTTTCTCAATCACAGCGAAATCCAGCTCTTCTCTCTGCTCGGCTCTGCCCAAATCCCGGTGATACCCCTCAGCGTTCCATTCAAAGCAATGCTTGCAGCGCAGATTGCAGCCATTGGTTAATTTAAGCCCGACCTCGACCGGAAGATTCGTAGAATACGTAGGGTTAAGGTGAACCTGTTTGTGCGTGACCGACATATGCTTGATGGTTTTCTTTAACCGTTCAAAGGAATCCCGGTCCAGCACTACGGATGTTTGCGGCTGTCTCATGAAAGCACCTCCCATAATTTAACACCTGAGCCTTATAGCTTCTTAAGTTCTCACTGCATGCCTCCAAAATCTCAAGCGGACAGCCCATACTCATCCATTGCTCATACCTTATGCCAAAACCCAGCCGCTCCCATAGCTCGGCGTTGCAGGCTTCATGCTCACCCAGCGGCTCCAGGAAAATAACCGGCGTGAAGGATTCTAGCGAATCCAGCAGGGTTCCTCCCCCCGGCTTGCTGATGATCCCCTTCGAGTTACAGATCAGCTGATAGAAGCTATGCTTCACCCCGGTATCCTCGTTGAAGCACTGACGGATCACTTCACCGAACGGCGGCAGGGTATATTCATTCTCTTCGTTCTTCATCCAGGGCGACCAGCCCGGCTTCACCATGTAGTAACGGTGGCCGGCTCCATAGGCCTGATCATCCGCCAGCTCATGAATGACGATGTTCAAATCCAGGAAGTGATTCAGCTCTGCTGCCGTTTCCTTGTAGGTCCCCATTCCCCAGCCGCCGCCATGGATAACGAGCCGGTTGTCACGTTCCTTATAATCCTTAGGGGCAGCAAGACCCATGGAAATAGTATAATTCACCCGCTCAGCCGCCCCGTCAAAAAACCAGACATCATTCACCGTAAATAGATCATTCCGGATATTGTTGGAATACAGCTTCCACGAAGGGGATATGACCGCATCCATATGAATCAGCTCCACATGCACATCCTTGCGGTAACTCTTCGCGTACTCTTCTAGAATGGGCATCCAGAACCCCGAGAAAACCATAAACACCCTCCGGTTCTCTTCAGCCCACTTGCCTAAAATCCGGGTTACCCGATCCGGGTCCAGATTCGGTGTGATATCCCTGATCATTCTGTGACCCAGCTTGGCTACTTCAAACCTCTTAGAGAAAACCTTTTTGTTTTCGGTTAATTTCAGTCTTGTCCCGAGCGGATACAGGTTTTCCAGCACTTCAAGATCGGCCTCATAGTACCCGCTTAGCTCTTCACGTAACAGGACCGCGGGCGTATATACCCCCAATGCGACAGATGAGCATAAAATGGTAATCATTTGTCAGCTCCCTCGTTGTACAATAAAGACTGGTCAGTTATAAATCTTCATCGACAGAGACTTCAAGACATCCTTCACCCGGTGAACTAGAGTTAATGCTTCACTCACATCTGAGGTATAGGGAGCAGCTACATAAAGCTTCCCCTTCCGCCATTCAGACTCCGCCTCAGCGAATGCTGTATGTCCTGAGCCTATAAGCGTGCTTGCACCCAGCGGTATAATTCCTTGCCTGTTCTCTTGCGTAAACAACAATTTGTTGGAACCTAGAGCCTCGATAATCTGCATCATGGTCACTTCTGTAGAGCAGCCTGCCGAGATAAAGGTCAAAAAGCTGAACATGGAATACTGCCGGACATATTGATTGATATGATGATTAATCAGCCCCATGGACTTTCTGGCATTAATCTCAACGATGGGTACCATTTCACCGCCAGCCAGCAGCATGGAATCTATGCATACATCTCCGTGATAGCCTGTCTTAAATAAATCCTTGCAGGCTTCTTCCATGATGCTGAAATAATGATTGTTCCAGAGCGCCTCGATAAACCCGGCATCGGCAGGATAGGAGCCTGAATAAGAGAAGGCGTCGTTTACCATCTTTTGAACAGAGAGGTATTGCACATCCCCCTGCGCCGTAATGAACAGCTGACAGGAGAAATCCTCCGTTTTATCAAGCAGGGGTTCGATAATGAACTGTGTTTGTTTGCCTCGATTCTCTTGCTCTTGCAGATAGGCTGCAATTCTCTTCAGCATTCGCTCGCCCGAAATTAGCATATTGCCCCGGCCTGAGACACCCAGCGGGTCCTTCACCAGCACTTGTCCGGTCTGTAGCAGCTCTGAGCCCAGGGTCAGCAGTTCCTCCGAGCTGTCAGCTATAAAGGAACTATTGCGAGTGCCCAATCGTTGTCTTAGTTCATGAGAATAAATCTTTGAATTCACTGCTCGAACTGTATCTAAGGAGGGAAAATGATTACCGAAAATGAACCTGCGCACTAACTCACTGGTATCGGACAGTATAGAATAGGGAGAGATCAGAGCCTCTGTAGGGAGTAGCTGCTGGTAGTAGCTTGCATCAGCCATTAGAAGATCAAACACATGCAGCGTGTAGTCATCCGCATGAACGGGATTTCTGCAATGAACATTGGTGAAGGAATAGCCGAGCTGCGATAAATAGCTTCTGAGATGCTCGTCCATGGGCTGCCGGGTGAACAGAATGTCCTGCTCCTTGCATAACGGAAACAACAATTCATCCATGCCCATCGTCACAGCTTGACTGCTGCTCATAGAAGGAAGCATAGATCCATGCGGACTCCGCCACCACGCTTCGGAATCAAAGGTGCCCAGATACACGGTTGACTTCATAATGAAGCCCCCTTAAGAAGCGGTTTGTGTGGCTGTGATGAACCCCATGAAATCCCCGATCGACTGGAAATCCTCATAGGCAAAATGATCAAAATCAAACTCAATTTCAAATTCGTCTTCAATCCGGAGAATGAAATTAATCATCTGCAGGGAATCCAGACCTACCTCATTCACAATATCGGTGGCTTCAGTGGCCGTGAGCAACAGCTCTGGATTGTTCTTAATTTCACTCAAGATCCGCACAATGGTATCCTGCATATCACCGTTCTCCTCGCATCATGAATTTTAAATAAACGAATTGCTTACTAGTTATGATACAGCCTCAGGGTTCCGGCATCTAACTCACATTTTTATGATATGTATAGGATTTTTATTGGAATGATTACACTTTAAAAGATTTTGAGTAGGATCAGCTTGGGCACTTGGATGGACGCTCCGCGAACGGACCGATGTTTAAGCGGGGATAGAAATAATCATTAAAATACCCAAACAAAAACAGGTCCCTGCCGGCATAAATGCCAAGCAAGAACCTGTATTGTAAGATATGATGCGGTCAAGAGGACTCGAACCTCCACGATATTGCTATCACTGGCACCTGAAGCCAGCGCGTCTGCCAATTCCGCCATGACCGCATATTATGTATTGCAGTGATTCAATCACCGTAATTAAGAATATACTCTCTTTGGAGCGGAATTGCAAGCATTTTTTATTTTACTGCACAGAGGTCTTCTTCAAGCCAATACCTTCATCACATCCGCGATCTTCCGCTGATGCGACAGGACACCGTAATTCATCCAGGCCATGAAATCCACCTCGTACACACAGCGGTTGCGAACAGCAGGCAGGCTTCTCCAGAGCTGTGTCTCCAGCAGCTCCCGGCTCTCCCCTTCCTGAAGGTCAAACGTGATGAACAAATGATCTGCGGTCACCCCTGACAGCTCTTCATTGGTCAGATTGACACGCTTCTGTCCCCGGGTAAGACGCTGGACAGCAGGATGCCGCTGCAGCCCCAGATCTTCATGCAGAACATGGGCTGAGTACCCCAGATTCTCACTGCCATACAGGGCAACACCATGGGCAGAAATCCGCAGCAATGCCACTGTCTGCCCCTGGACGCTGCGGCTGAGCAGCCGCCTGGCCTGACGGGCTTGCTGTTCATATTCGCTGATGACCTCCTGCACCCGACCCGTTCTCCCGAAGACTGCACCTGCGCTGCGGAGCGTGGCCCTCCAGTCTTCCTGATGGAACGGGAGCCGGAATAATGGAGCCACCTGGCGGCACTCTCCAAGCTGCCAGCGCTGGAAGCCGTCATCCAGCATAATCAGCTCAGGACTGTAACGGCTGAGTCCTTGCCAGTCTCCGCTGGAGATATCGAACGCCGGAACCTGATCCAGCCCGAGGTATTCCTGCTTGCCCCACTTGGCATGGCAATACTGCACGACCGGAGTAATGCCGAGCGCCAGCAGATAATCCTCCAGAAAAGGGGCAAATACCCGGACGCCTTCCTGATGGAGGCTTCTGTATTGTCCGGGAGTCACCCCTACTGTTCTTTTGAAGCGCCGGTTGAAATAATACTCATTGCTGTAGCCTGCAGCCAGGGCAACCTCGTGCAGCCGGTCCCGGGTCAGCAGAAGCTGCTGCTGTGCCCGTTCAATACGCAGCCCGTTCAGGTGCTCCAAGGGCATCCGGCCGGTAATTTCTTTGAACATCTGCGTATAACGCGCACGCCCGATCCCTGCAATCTCAGCCAGCTGATCGACAGATAACGGTTCACTGCAATGCTCTTCCATATAGCGGATCGAGGCTTCCACGGCCTCACGGTCATCCTTAGCCTTCAGTACCGGAGTATTCGCCCGCATAATCAACAGCAGCAGCTCCTGGAACCGGGTCTGAGCCGTGAACCATTCAATATCCTCCGGGCGCCGGAAGCTATAATAGATGGAATCCAGCAGCAGAGCACACTGTGAGAACGGCCGGCAGTCCAGATATCCCGGGCAGAGCAAATATTCTGCATGTTCCTCCTGCCCCTTATCTCCGGTGCCAAGCTTGACGTGCCCTGCGGGAATCAGCGCGAACTCCATCCGGTACCAGCTGATCCCCTGCTCGCCGGCCTGAATCCGGTTCAGTGATCCGGCTTCGATCAGGAACCCGGCCCCTTTGTCCAAAAAGTATCTTCTGTCCTCTGCCTTCAGCCACCCCTGCCCTTCGGACACAATGATTAGAGTATGCTCCTGATAGACTTCGGTCTGATCCTTCCCGGACGGGGAGCGTGTAACCGCTTCTATATTTATCAGGCTGTGGAGCAGCCTTCTCCTGGTGTGTTCCTGCAACTGTTCGGTCATCTGCCGCCCCTCCTGACTGAGAATCATTATCATAGACTCCAGTGTAAATCAAAAAAGAAGATCTATCAACCTTGCGGATAGACCTTCTTCTCACTCATAGACTCACGGCCTCTTAACGCTGAATTACTTCACCATTGCCTTAAGCAGATCATCCAGCTTCATCTGGTTGGCGGTAATCCCCCCGGATTGCCAGTGCGAACGCTCCATCCGGTAGATATTGCCGTTCTTGACCGCAGGCAGGTTCTTCCAGAGGGGTCCATCCAGCATCTTGATGGCTTCTTGATTGGCTTCACTGTCCCATCCGCCGTTGTCAGGGAAGATAATGATATGGTCCGCCCCAAGCTCCGGGATCACTTCCTCGGAGATGATCGACTGGAATTCCGTCATCTCAGCGGCCATAGGAACAGGTGTCAGACCGAATTGATTATAGAGCACACCAGTAAAGCGGTTTTTGACTCCAAAAAGAGCAACGGTTTTGTCTGCCACATTAAGCCGGATCACAGCCACCTTCTCCTGTCCCAGTGCCTGCTGCAACGCGGCTTTGCCAGCTGCCACCTTCTGGTCATATTCTGCCAGTACAGCCTTCCCTTTCTCAGGAATACCCAGCGCGTCTGCGACCGTTGTAAGGATTAGCCTTGAATCCTGCAATACGCTCTCCGGCAGGCGGAAGGTTGGAGCTACCAGGGCATACTGCTCATACTTAGCGGCATCTACACCACCATCGGTAATGATCAGATCCGGATTTTTCTCAAGCAGGGCTTCCATGCTGCCGCTGATATCGTATTCCGGCACATCCAGATTCAGATAATCCTGCTTGCCCCAGCTGGGATGATACCATTGCACCACCGGGGTAACGCCGAGCGCCTTCAGGTAATCCTCAACATAGATTCCCGCGATCCGCTTAGGGTTCGCCGGAATCTCCACCTCCCCGAATTCTCCGGTAACCGTCCGTGTCGCCCCTTCTGAAGCTGCCGCTCCGCCAGTCTCCGCAGGAGCTGCGGTGGCAGCTACCGCATTCCCTGTTTGCACATCCTTGCTGTCCGCAGCCTTATTCTTATTTCCGCACGCCGCGATAGCGGACATTGCCAGGATAAGTACAGCGGTCCAAATGATTTTCCGGCCCCAATTGTTCATATCTCTCTTCACTCCTGTGTCTAATTTCATTGATAATCATTCTCAGATGATCTTAAACACAATAGTAGCATGCCGTGATCAGCTTACAATGCACTTTCTCAGCGAAAATCTTATACAAACTTATCGTTTGACCCCGCCAAGCTGACGGGCCCATCGTTTATAACCGGTCTCCCACATATCTGTCGCGTCCGGCCCCCATACCGGCTGCGAACAGCAGTACGCTTGCTAAGACAAGCAGCGCAAGCGGTACATTCCAGCTCCCCGCAGCATCATGCAGCAGGCCAAACAGTGCAGGTCCCGCCGCCGCCAGCAAATATCCTGCAGACTGGGCCATCCCTGACAGCTCGCTGGCCTCCTGTGTGGTCCGGGTGCGCAGGCTGAAGAACATCATCGCCAGACCGAAGGCGAAGCCTCCGGCAATCCCTATGCAGATAGCCCATAATGCCATCAGTGCGGTACTGCCCAGCCAGACGCCAAGGATGCCAGTGATAAACAGAACCGAAGTGATCACCACCGGCAGCCGCTGGTTCTTCATCCTTCCCACCCAGAGCGGCACGAAGAAGGTGAACGGCAGTTGGGCGAGCTGCATCAGCGAGAGAATCCAGCCGGCATGGCCGGCAGACATCCCCCGCTCACCTAGGATCACCGAGAACCAGGCGATCAGCACATAATAGAGCAGGGATTGCAGCCCCATGAACAGCGTAACCTGCCAGGCGAGCGGGGAGCGCCAGACCCGTGCCGCTGAAGAGGAGGCAGTGTCTGCCTGTCCCGCACCCAGACTCTTCAGCTGCGGAATCCAGAAGATCGTAGCCAGTGCAGCAATCATGAACCAGAGCGCCAGCGTCCCTCTCCACCCCAGCCCCGCACGGGTGGCCAAGGGAACACTCAGCCCCGAAGCCGCCGCTGCACATATGTTCATGGACACGGTATAGATTCCGGTCATCAGACCGATGCGGTGCGGAAATCTCCCCTTGATCAGTCCCGGCAGCAGCACATTACAGACGGCAATCGACAGACCGATCATCGCTGTACCTGCGAAGAAGGTTACCGTGCCGGAAGCCGAACGGACCAGAATTCCCATGGACAGGGTGAGCATGGCCAGCACCAGGATATTGGGCAGTCCCAGCTTGCGGGCAAGCCGGGGTGCAAACGGTGACAGCAGGGCAAACGCCAGTAAAGGCAAAGTCGTAATCGCTCCCGCCAGAGTATTAGATAACCCCAGGTCATCCCGGATCATCTCCAGCAGAGGTCCGACGGAAGTGAATGGGGCACGCAGGGCAGCGGCCACACAGATGATTCCGGTAACTAGCATCCATCTGCTGCGGATATCCGCAGCAGATGAGGACAAGGCCGGGCTTGTCCTCTTGTTATTTTCACGGCCGAGCTTCATGTTGTACCTCCAGGTCGCAGCAAAGCACCCGTCAAGCCCGGGGCTTGTCAGGGAATACAGCCGCTATATGTATTACGCCCTTCAACCAAGGCGCATTATTTCATTATACCATATCGCTTGATGGAGCAGCCTCCTGGACAGAAGACAACCGCCGGTCAAGTGACCAGCGGCAGCAGAGCAGGTGAACCCGAATTACACCCAGAGGGATTTAGAGATAATTACGAGCAGGATGAACAGAACCAGAATCGCTCCAGTCGAAGTGAAAGCTCCGCCGTATCCCCCAATATTTTCGCTCATGTTAACTCCTCCTTTATGCCTGGATGCTGTTAAAATATGTATGAAACCGCCTTTCGGTATGGGTTAAACGGCAATGAATTCCGCAGTATATTTCTAATTTAAATGTTCTCACCGTTGACAAAACGTGTAACCCGCTTTAGTATCCTAAACATAGGTTCAGTTGAGAATCAATCTCAATAACCAGATACATAACATATTACAGAAAAGAGTGAACAAGAGATGCTGCGTCGTTTTTTCTCCTATTACCGTCCTTACAAGAAGCTGTTTATCCTTGATTTCACCTGTGCGGTGGGTGCCGGTCTGCTGGAGCTTGCTTTTCCGGTGGCTGTCAATAAATTCATTGATGATCTGCTGCCGGGTCAGGATTGGCCGCTGATTCTGATTGCCTGCGTTGCCCTGCTCGGGATCTATGCACTCAATACAGCAATGAACTATGTCGTTACCTATTGGGGGCATATGCTGGGCATTAATATTGAAACCAATATGCGCAAAAAAATGTTCGATCATATCCAGAAGCTCAGCTTCCGGTTCTTCGACAACAACAAAACAGGTCACCTGCTCGGCAGAATAACCAATGACCTGAACGATATCGGGGAAGTCGCGCATCACGGGCCGGAGGATGTGTTCATTGCCGTCATGACGCTGGTCGGCGCATTTGTGCTGATGGCCGATATCAATCTCCAGCTGGCTGTGATTACGTTCATCATCGTGCCGATTATGGCCTGGGTCATTATCCATTTCGGACGCAGCATGACTGAAACCTATCACCGTCTATTCGGCAACGTAGGGAACTTCAATGCCCGGATTGAGGATAATGTCGGCGGCATCCGTGTGGTCCAGTCTTTTGCCAATGAAGAATTCGAGAAAGAGCTGTTCGCGGTGGACAATCAGAAGTTCCGCGAGACCAAGCTGATGGCGTACAAGCTGATGGCCAAAAGCTCCTCGGTCAGCTATATGATGACCCGTCTGATCACCATTGTCGTGATGGTCTGCGGGGCGTGGTTCTTCATTCAGGGAGAGCTGGAAATCGGGGAATTCGTCGCTTTCATTCTGCTGTCCAACGTCTTCTTCCGGCCGATTGAGAAGATTAATGCTGTAATCGAGAGTTATCCGAAGGGAATTGCCGGCTTCAAGCGTTATCTGGAGGTCATCGACACTGAACCGGACATTGCCGACAAACCGGATGCCGTAGAGGCAGGTCCGCTTCGCGGAGATATCTCTTTCAGCCATGTCAGCTTCGGCTATGAAGCGGACCGGAAGGTGCTGGAGGATATTAGCCTGGAGGTTAACGCCGGTGAAACCATCGCCTTCGTCGGACCCTCCGGTGCAGGTAAAACAACCATCTGCAGCCTGCTCCCCCGGTTCTACGATGTGACCGGCGGCTCGATCTCCATCGACGGGATCGATATCCGTGAGTTGAAGCTCAGCTCGCTGCGCAAGCAGATCGGAATCGTGCAGCAGGATGTGTTCCTCTTCTCCGGCACGATCCGTGAGAATATTGCCTACGGCAAGCTTGATGCAGGACTGCCGGAAATTTGGCAGGCTGCCCGTCAGGCCCGCCTGGAGGAGCTGATTAACAGCCTGCCTGATGGCATGGACACTGTGATCGGTGAACGCGGCGTCAAGCTGTCCGGCGGACAGAAGCAGCGCCTGGCCATCGCCCGGATGTTCCTGAAGAATCCGCCGATTCTGATTCTGGATGAAGCGACCTCTGCGCTCGACACCGAGACAGAAGCAGCGATCCAGCAGTCACTGGCCGACCTGTCGGTGGGCCGCACCACGCTGGTCATTGCCCACCGCCTGACGACGATCAAGAACGCCGACCGGATCGTTGTTGTAAGCGAGGACGGCATCTCCGAGGAAGGCCGCCACGAGGAGCTGGTGAACGCCGGAGGCACGTACAGCCGCCTGTATCAGGCGCAGTATAATGCTTAGGGGCTTCTATTGATGCCGGAGCGGACAAGACTATTGGACCCAGAAAAACCTTCCGGTATACGGCTTAAGCCGTATACCGGAAGGTTTCTTTATTTTGAATCAAAATGTGGTGCATAATTAATCCATTCCTCAGCACGATCTGCCATGGCCTGAACCTCGTTCATGAACCATCCTGCATGATAACCGTCACAGACCGCATGATGGACTTGCAACGACAGCGGCAGGTATATGGAATCGCCTTTAGTCATAAATTTCCCTGCGGTAATAATGGGCAGAAGGTAAGTCCCGTTATTGCTGATATTCAAGTTAAATCCGGTAAAGGACGTCCACGGAATCATAGATACAGAAAAGGTATGCTCAGGAATCGGCGTCTTGGGGAACAATCTCCCGGAATCCTTATAATTCTCCACATCAGACAGATAAGAATCATGGAACGCTCTGAATTCACCCGTGCCAGCCGTCCAAATTGCAGAGAAGGATTCCGAGACACTGTCAGCAATCGTATACAGCGGGTCTACCTTGTCCCAATACCCTAATTCCCCCGCACTATTGTACCCCATTCTGAACGCTGTATTGGAGTTGACCACACGGGTCATTAAGAATAGAAGGGCAGGATACAGTTTATATTCTTGTTGCTTTATCTTCCGGTCTAGACCGCTAATCTCAATTTCTGCCGTCATGCTGAAGGTCGTGCCCTGGTTCAGATAATGATTAAAAATCTCTTGTCTCTTCCAGTTCTCCATATCAATCGGATTAAATTTCATTGGCTATGCCTCCTAAATGGTTGTGTAAACTGAATTTAGGAGGCTGACTTGTCTGCTTTCTTCATTAGAAGCCCATCCTTTAAAAAGAGTTCCTGTTATTGTAGTTTATTTCTTCGCGATATGGCACTTCAGCAGCTTGCCCTTCACGGTAGTCTCTTTCATCGCCTGCAGTACAAGCGAGCCCTTACCGTTCAGAATATCGACGTAGGTCACGTTATCCTGAATCGTGATAATCCCGATGTCCTCAGCCGAAATGCCCTCAAGCTTGGCAAGGGTGCCGACGAAATCGACCGCGCGAAGCTTCTTTTTCTTCCCGCCGTTAAAGTACAGCTTCATGATGTCCTGATTCATGACCTCGGTTTTGCCGGCTTTGCGGACCTGCTGCTTGCCCAGCTTCTGGTCGAAGGCTGGTTTGGCATAGGCCACGGCATCATCCGAAGGAGCCTTCATCTCCGGCAGGCTGAAGCCGATATAGCCTTCGATTTCCCTGACCCATTTGTGTTCATTCGGCGTCACGAAGGTGATGGCTTTGCCGCTTTTGCCGGCGCGGGCGGTGCGGCCGGTGCGGTGGACGTAGCTCTCTTTTTCGAGCGGGATATCGTAGTTGATGACATGGGTAATGTTCTCGATATCAATCCCTCTGGCAGCAACGTCGGTGGCAATCAGATAACGGAACTGGCCCCGCTTAAAAGCATTCATCACCTCAAACCGCTCGTCCTGCTCCATGCCGCCGTGAATCTTGTCCACCGGATATTCGAGGTCGGCCATCCCGCGGAAGAGGGCATTCACCTGCTCCTGGGTCCGGCAGAAAATAATGCAGCTATCCGGGTTCTCCACCGTCAGCAGGTCGCTGAGTAGTCCGAACTTGGCAGCTTGTACGACTTCAATCAGCGCATGCTCAATGGATGCCGTCGTTATTCCGCTCGCTTCAATCTCGATATCCACCGGCTCCGTCATATACTTGCGGCACAGGTTCTTGATCACTTCGGGCAGCGTCGCCGAGAACAGCATCGTTACACGTTCCTTGGGCAGCTGCTTGATGATCTTCTCGATCTGCTCGATGAAGCCCATGCTGAGCATCTCGTCCGCTTCGTCGATCACCAGATATTGTATCCGGCTGAGATTCAGCGTTCCGCGCTCAATATGGTCAAATACACGGCCCGGCGTGCCTACGACCACATGTGTCTTCTGGGTCAGCTCCAGCTTCTGCGGGGCAAAAGGCTGCTTGCCGAACAGCGCTACCGCCTTGATCCGCTTGAAGCGCCCGATGTTCGTAATATCCTCTCTCACCTGCTGGGCCAGCTCCCGGGTGGGGGTCAGCACCAGCGCCTGGGGTTTGTTCTCCGCCCAATCGGCCAGCTCGCAGAGCGGGATGGCGAAGGCTGCGGTCTTACCGCTGCCGGTCTGCGACTTGACGATCAGATCCTGCGCCTTCAGCGCCACAGGAATCACCTTCCGCTGCACCTCGGTGGGGTCCACATACTTCAGAACCTCCAGCGCGCGGATAATCTCTTCATCCAGACCATAATCACTAAACTTCACTTGTTCTTCACTCATTATATACTCAACCTCTTCTATGCTGATTGTTCCGGTTCAGGCGGGGTCTCCCGCGTTCCATCCATCTTGCGCATTATTCCATTATAACACCTACTCTGCCCCCTGATT
The DNA here is from genome assembly GCF_038005345.1 of Paenibacillus sp. FSL H8-0122. Classification (NCBI taxonomy): domain Bacteria; kingdom Bacillati; phylum Bacillota; class Bacilli; order Caryophanales; family Paenibacillaceae; genus Paenibacillus; species Paenibacillus sp. FSL H8-0122. The sequence continues at coordinate 4,095,925 of NZ_JBBOTB010000001.1, forward strand.
CCATTCCTTATAGAATTGCTCCAGAAAAATCAGCATAAACTGATGCCGCTCCTCCGCGAGCTGCTTGCCATACGGGGTGTTCATCAAGTCCTTCAGCTTCAGCAGCTTCTCATAAAAATGATTGACCGCCGTGCCCTTGGAGTAATCACGGTATTCCTTCTGCAGCGATTCGCCACGCGGTGGAATCTCCGGATCATAGACCGGACGGCCCTTGGCTCCCGAAAAGACCATGGTCCGCGTAATGCCGATGGCCCCCAGCGCATCCAGACGGTCCGCATCCTGGACCACCTGCCCTTCCAGCGTTGACATGGGCTCCCCCCCGCCGCCACTGAACGACATTGTCCCGATGATCTCCATAATATGCCTGCACGCAGCTTCATCCGGCAGATGTGCGGTGAGCCAAGTTTGTACTTTGAGCAGCCCCGCCTCCTTGGAGGGGTTCAGCTTCTCGTCGGCTACATCATGCAGCAGGGCAGCGATCGTGCAGATGACCACACTCGCCCCTTCCATTCTTGCGATCAGCGCCGCAGTATTCCGCACCCGGTTAGTATGGAACCAGTCATGGCCGGTGGTATCCTGGCCGAGTTGCTCCTTCGCGAAGTCCTCTGCTGCTGTAATCAGCTCTGTATGATTCATTATGATTGCTCCTTTATGGAAAATAATGCAGGTCTTGCGCGGTTGCTCCTGATCCGCTATAATGTGCTGTAATCCAGCCGGAAGGGAATTGATTCATATGAACCGCTTGTCCATCATAACGAATCAACTTCATCATCACAAGCAGCGTTAGCACACACCTGAATTCATTCAGGGAGGGCTAACGCATTTCGCGTTTGACCTCCCTGCGGCATAGATAAGCGCGCGGGACCACGGGGTCCGGCGCGTTTTTTATTTACACGGAATTCACTTACAAAGGAGAGCTAATCATGCAGAATATTAAAGGAACTTATGATTATTTCGGCCGGGAGCAGGCCATCCGCCAGAAGGTGCGGACTACGCTTCAGGAGCTGTTCGAGCTGTACGGCTTCGAGCCGATGGATACGACCCTGCTGAATGAACTGGAGCTGCTGACCTCCAAATACGCCGGGGGCGATGAGATTCTGCGCGAGATGTACCAGCTGGCCGATCAGGGCGGGCGCAGGCTGGGGCTGCGTTACGATCTGACGATCCCTTTTGCCAAGGTGATTGCCTTAAATCCGGGAATTGAATTCCCCTACCGGCGGTATGAGATCGGCAAGGTGTTCAGGGATGGTCCGGTCAAAAAAGGCCGCCTGCGCGAATTCCTGCAATGTGACGCCGATGTCGCCGGCATTGCCGGACCGCAGGCGGAAGCGGAGCTGATGCAGCTGGCAGCGGAAGCCTTCCGCCGACTAGATATTCCGGTGGTGCTGAAGTGGAACAACCGCCGTTTCCTGGGCGAGATTCTGGGGGCGGTTGGTGTGCCGGAGCAGGAGCAGCTCTCAGTCATGCTGACCCTCGACAAGCTGGCCAAGATCGGCAGCGGCGGGGTGCTGGCCGAGCTGAAGGACAAGCAGCTAACCGCTCAGACGGTTACACTGATCTCGGAGCTCCTGGAGCTGACGAACCCGGGATTCGAGGAACTGGTGGAGCGGTATAAGCTGGACGGGCAGCCTGGTGCGCTTGAGGTGCAGGCCTTACAGCAGCTGATTGATGCGGTTGGACTTGCGGACATGTGCGTCTTCGATCCATTTCTGTCACGCGGGCTGTCATTCTATACGGGGACAGTCTATGAAATCTTCGATGCTTCCGGCGGCTATCCCTCAAGCCTCGGCGGCGGCGGGCGATATGACGCGATCATCGGCAAGCTCGTGGGGCGCGACGATATAGAGTATCCTACAGTCGGCATCTCCTTCGGGATGGAGTCGATCATGGCCCTGCTCGGCGAACGCCGGGAGCAGGCAGCGGCGGAGCGTTCCGGCGTGCTGATCATTCCCATTGGCGGGTATTTGCCTCAGGCTCTGGTTGCCGCAGCTAGCCTGCGGTCCGCAGGTATCCGGACCACGGTGGACACGGGCACGCGCAAGCTCAAAAAAACGCTGGCAACAGCCAGCGCCAAAGGCATCCGGTATGTCATTATGGTCGGTGAGAGCGAAGCGGCGGAGGGTAAGCTGCGGCTGAAGGATATGGAGCTGGGAAGCGAGCAGCTGGTTACAGCGGAGGAGGCGGTTCGTTCGATTGCGTTGTGATTCTGGATGAGACAGCCCCGGGCTAACACACTGGCTCCAGGCCCGGCTTCTCACCGGACAGGCGAGTGTGGTCATGCATGCTCCCTCGCCAGTTTCGGATTACGGATGCCGATAGCTGATTGTTGTATTAATTGCAGGATTCCCGTCAGTCCGGCTCCAGATAACGCGGATTGTTGCATTTATTGCAGGATTCCCCTCAAATTAGCTCCTGCTGAGCGCACATTGTTGTAAATTGTGCAGGATTTCTGTCAGCTAGGCCCCAGGTTAACACACATTGTTGCAATTTATGCACCATTTCCATTAGCTCCACAATCGCGCGGATCAGCGCAAGCGGCGCTCCGCTGTGCAGTCGCAGGTCGGCAGGCCCTTAATCTCCTGCTCTACGTCCGTCAGCTGGCCACTTCCGGCCACCCATAGAAGCCGCCTGCACCATGCGGGTGCTGTCCCTGTATTCCTTGGGCGATAATCCGCTGCTGTTCTTGAACACGCGGTTGAAGTGCCGTACATTGCCGAAGCCGGTATCCTCCGCGATTCTGCTGATCTTGTCATCCGTGAAGGCCAGCTTTTTGCAGGCCTCTTCCAGGCGGATACGCGTAAGGAACCCAATAAAGGTGATGCCGGTCTTCTGCTTGAACAGATTGCTGAAGTAGACCGGGTTCAGATATACCGCATCTGCTACCTCCTTAAGGCTCAGCGGATGATCGTAATGCTGCGAAATATAACGCTGGGCGGCTGCGACCGGATCGATATCCTTCGCGGCTCTGGACTCCGCAATGCAGCCAGTCAGTGTGAGCAGCAGCCCCCGGCATTTCTCAGCCAGCTCCTGCCGCGAGGAGAGGCTGCAGACATCGAACAGCACCTTGCGGATATCCTTCGACCCCAGCCACGCTTCGGTCACCTCAAGCTCCTCGGACAATTCGTAGTAGTACAGCAGCAGCTTGCAGAGCTGCTGATGGATGCTCTCCGGTGATTCCGCCATGCTGCACAGCTCTTCAATCATATGTTCGACAATCGGGCCGATCCCCGCCACTCTGCCAGCGGTAATCGACTTCTCCAGCAGCTCCCAGGACCATTTCAGCGGGCCGCCGGAATGCGGACGCTGCGTCATGCTGGCATACTCCAGCAGCTTGTCGCCGCCTTCAATCAGCCGGTACAAGAGGGCAATCCCGGCCTCATTGTAGGCCTTCGGGATTCCCGGCAGGCCTTCGGCGGGATTGCTGACCCCAATCGTCACGGTCAGATTGGACAGCGAACGGATCTGCCTGCGGATCATATCCCCCAGGGTGCCCGGCGCGGACAGAGGGTGCTGCGGATCTGCTGTATTCAGCAGCGCCACCACCTCGGTATCCGACAGCACAAAGCTTAGTCCTGTAGCATGGCGGTCAATCATCTCCTGAACCACCTGCTGGATATACAGGAGGAACAGGGAAGGGTCGCCCCGCAGGTAACGCTCCTTCTCTACCGAATGCTTATCCAGCTTGATCACCATGCAGATGAAATAGCGGTGCCCGAAGGCAAGGCCCAGCTCGCGCAGCAGCTGGAGGTCACTGCCTTGCGCCCGGCCCTTCAGCAGACTCTCAATCAGGTGGCCGGCTACATGCCGCTTCAGCACCGGCTGGACCTGCCACGGCTCCTCCTTGGGCGCAGGCAGCGCCTGGCGTTCAGCCAGCTCCCGGCCCAGCCGCTCCAGTACGCGGCCCAGCTCCTCGCGTTCGACCGGCTTCATCAGATAGTCCTTCGCCCCCTCCCGCATGGACTGCTGCACATAAGCGAATTCATCATAGCCGCTGACCACAACGGTCATCAGATCCTTGAAGCGCTCCCCGGCCACTTGCTGAAGCTGGATGCCGTCCATCCGCGGCATACGGATATCGGTGAGCAGCACCTCTGGGGTCAGCTCGGCCAGCTTGTCGAGGGCATCGTAGCCGTCGATGGCTTCACCAACCACCTCCCAGCCGGCACCCACGGCGGCGATCATCTTGCGCAGGCCTTTACGGAAGACCGATTCATCGTCAACAATCAGTATTCTAGGCAACCCCGTCACCCTCCCTTCCTCTGCCTTCCCGGCTCAGTACCGGCAGCTTAAGCACTGCCTTGAAGCCCTGATAGGGCATACTCTCCAGGGATAGGCCATAGGCCTCGCCATAATGCAGCACAATCCGGCGGTGGACATTCAGCAGCCCGTTGCCGGAGCGCCCGCCAAGCTCCTGCGTATCCCGCAGGTGCAGCCGGAGTGCCTCAAGCGCCTCTGCATTCATACCGATCCCGTCATCCTCGACGGCGATCCTCAGCACCTGCCCGCGGCGTTCTGCACTCAGCGAGATCCGGCCGCGGCCAACGCCCTTATCCAGCGCATGGTTAATGGCATTCTCGACCAGCGGCTGAATCATCAACGGAATGACCTCACAGTCCAGCAGGGACGGTTCAACCGCCATGCTGAACTGAATCCGTTCCTCGTAGCGCATCTGCTGGATTGTCATATAGCCGCCTACATGGTCCAGCTCATCCTGCAGCGTCACCTGCTCCTTGCGCCCGCTCAGACTATAACGCAGCAGCTTGCTGAGATTGTTGGACATGGCGATGATCTCCGGGCTGCCCTCCAGCTCGGCATACATGCTGATAGACCCGAGAGTATTGTACAGAAAATGCGGATTGATCTTGCTCTGCAGCGCGGCAATCTGCGCATCCTTCTCCCGGATCTCCGTCTCATAGAGCAGGTAACCGAGTTCGCTGAGCTTGGCAAGCATGCCGTTGAACGAATGGCCGAGCATACCCACTTCATCCCTGCCGCTCACCGGAAAAGCCATGCTGAGGTCTCCGCGCTCCACACTGCGCATCAGCCGGCTCAGCTTGCGCAGCGGCTGCGTGATCCGGTAGGCGATGAACACATAGAGCAGCAGGGCCAGTCCTACGCAGATAATGCCCGTAAGAATAATATACGTGCGCAGAACCTCGGTCTCCTTCATTAGACTGGCCACCGGAACAACGCCTACCGTCGTCCAGCCTGTAACCTCAGAGGTCACATGGGCGACCAACAGCCCTTCCCCCTCCGACTTCACATGGCTGACCCCCTCACCGGTTCGCCCCGGAGTTACGGCAGACGCCGTCTGGAGGTATCCATAATCCTTGCCGGTGACCCGGTTGCCGGATTCATCCGTAATATACAGCAGCTCCTTGGCATCCAGCTTAACCTTCGACAGAATCTCGCTGATGAACTTCGGGTCCACATCAATGACAATGTATCCGAGCGTCACGCCGTCATCGAAGCTGCGCAGCTCCCGGACAATGGAGAAGGCCTCATAGACAGTACCGCTGCTTGCGCTTAAGTCATGCGTCGCCACATAGACCGGCTTCCCGTAATGCCCCTTGAACTTATTCAGCCAGCTCACATTCTCATCCAGCTTGTAGGTCGTGACATACTGGCTCTCCGGCATGACCACATAGGAAGCTCCGCCCGTACCATACAGGGAGACGCCCAGAATATCGACCCGGCCGTTCAGAAACACCTGGGTGACGAAGCTGTTGAGTCCGCTGATCTCATCCAGCGTAAGGGGTTCGCCTGGGGCACGCTTTGTTGCAAGATAATCGGTCACCTTGGGATACTGATAGGGCATCACCGTCAGCCGGTTCAGCTCATTCATATAGGTATCGATATTCAGCGTAAGCTGCTTCAGCGTCTGAAGCTGATAATCGCCCACCTTACGCTCCGTCGTTGCGGTGAAGCGGGCGAAGGCGAAATAGCCCATCAGTCCCAGCGGAAGCACAATGAACACCACATTAATCAGAATGAGCTTGCGCGCAAGCGCTAGATTCCGGAACCAGCTGTGAACGGATTTCAACCGCTATCCCCCCCCTTTGCTCCCGCAGCGTTATTTCTTTAGCTGAAGGTTAATGCTGTCCACCGCCCGCGCAAGCGCCTGCTGCGGAGTCTGTTCCTTGTAGATCATCTTCTCGAACTGGCGGATAATCTCTTCATTAATACTCCATTGCTTCACATTTCTCGGCCAATAGGCTACGGAGCTCGCGGCGGCGGCATAGTCGCTGCGGAATTTCAGCGCCGTATAAGCTTCGCTCTGGACGACCTTGAGAGAGCTTGGCACATGCCCGGCTTCCGCCCACATCACCCCATGCTCCACCGCCCAGCGGGCGAAGATCATCGCCGCTCTGCGTTTCTCCGCGCTCAGCCCGCTTTTGGCCGGAACAGCCAGCGTATGCGAATCCCCCCAGACCCCCGGATGATCATAGATGACCGGAACCGGCACGACGCCCAGCTCCAGCTGCTCATCCTTCTCGAATGCACCGGTGCCCCACACCCCCGTAATCAGGGTAGCCGCCTCACCGTCATAGAACAGCTTGAAGGCATCGTTGATATGCGGCGGAATCAGCTTCTGCTGATACAGGCTGTTCACGAACTCCAGCGCCTGAAGAGAATGCTTATTGTTGAAGACCGCCTGCGTCCCCTCGGAATTGTAAAAGGCACCGCCGCCCTGCATCTGATTGTACAGGCTCCACCACAGCCACACCGAATCGATCCGTGTGCTGGGCAGGGCCAGCGGCGCAACTCCGGGCGGAGCGGCATCCTTCAGCTTCTGCAGGAAAGCGGTGAACCCCTGCTCCCCCCGCCCGATCAGCGGTTTGTCCGCGGCATCCAGCAATCCCGCCTCCCGCAGATACTTCTTGTTGTAATAGAGCACCAGGGTATGCGTATCCAGCGGGACGGCATAATGGGCACCGGCGTAGACGGTAGACCCGGCAATTTTGGCATTGAACTGCTCCCAGTCCAGCCCGGCATCCGCAGCGAGCCCGTCCAGAGATTCGATATAGCCGTTCTGCACGAACTGCGGCAGGTTGGTGGCATGGATAATCGCCAGATCCGGCGCATTGCCGGACAGAATGGCTGTACGCAGCCGGGAATAATAATCATCCAGCCGGGAGTTAATCTGATCCACCCGGATCTCCTGATGCTCGGCATTGAACTGCTCCACCAGCTCAGTCATGAATATGTTGTCTCCTCCGCTGAACGGCGTCCAGTACTCCAGCGTTACCGGCGGAGCGGCAGGCGGCACCGGCTCCTCCTTCTGCCCTGCGCCGCAGCCGCTCAGCACCAGAGCCAGAAGCAGCACCGGCTGCCATAATGAGAGCGCAACCAATTTATAACGCTCTGCGAATCGCCAGCGTTCCGAATCTCTCATCTGATCAAGCCCCCGTCTTACTTGCAAGCTATGAATCTAGCGCTTCATTCACTCTTCTGCCATATATCCATATAATCTATACCGAAGCTGCCCTGACTGTCAAAAAGAATGATTTCATTCGCGCCGCTCTGCAATGTCAGCTCCAGCTCCAGAAAGGCGGCCTCGTTACGCCCCTGCGTCTTGAGGGGATATCCGGCCTTCCGGCCGCCGTTCACGGACACCTCCAGCTTCGCATCCGGGGAAGCATTCATGACCGCTACTATGGCGGTGTAGGTTCCGCCGCGCGGCACACGAAGGTTGCCGAAGTGCAGTGACGCCCCGCCGGCATTCAAGCTGGCTGCGGCTCCGCCCGAGGCATACGGATGATCCTCCGCCGCCGCTTCCCCCATCAACGCTTGGGCTTCCGCCTCATAACGCGGAATTTCGATTGCGCTCAGCTTAGCGGAGGTTCCCGCAGCCAGCTCCAGCGATACCGTATTCTCCCCTGCTGCAAAGGGCAGGAGCAGATAGGCGTAGCCGGTCTGTCCTTCGGCGGATGGCGGAAGCTGAAGGGGCATCGGCTGCCCGCCGTTCACCGATATTGCGGCCTCCACCGCTGCTTCACCCGGATTCACATAATGCACCAGCAGCGGGGTATCGCTGTCCACTGCGGACGGCAGAGAGGGGAATTCCAGCCGCTTCCCGTTCTGCACAGCGTGCTCCGCCAGGAATAAGCCCATTCCCGCAGGCACATGAAGCGCCGCGCTCAAGGGCTGCGGCTTGCCGAAGAGCGGCAGGCCGTCCTTGTCCCAGCTAACGCGCTGTGCCCGCGCCTTGCGGTTGTTCCAGCCGTCCTCCGCCCCTGCCGTGGCATGATAGATGATCCACTGCTCGCTCCCGTCAGGCGATACGGTGAAGGAATTATGCCCTGGTCCGTATACTCCGGCGGCTTCATCCATGGTCAGCAGCGGCAGCTCCGCCTTGGTCCAGCTTGCCGTCTCCAGCGGGTCTGAGCCCGGCTTCAGGGCCAGCAGCCCCAGACTGTAATACGGCGTCCAACTGCCCGCCCCGGAATAGACGATGAAGACACGGCCGTCATGATAAAGTATGGACTGGCCCTCATTAATATACGGCGGGCCTCCAGCCTGCTCCCACGCAAGCAGCGGCTCACTGAGCAGTACTCTCGGCCCGCTGATCGTCAGCGGATCACTCATCGGGGCAATATAGGTGTTCTGCGCAGCGTTCATATCCCCTTCCCAGCCGGACCAGACGAAATACAGCGCGTCGTCCACTTCCATCGCCAGCCCGTCGATGGCCCACTTGTTGGTGTTGTCGGTTACCTGCCCCTTGAACGTATAGCCGCCCAGCGGATCACCGCTGTCGCCCTGGAGCACATACATCCGGTGATTCTCGTTATGTCCATCATCTGCGGCGAAATAGATGTACCACTGGCCCCGGATATATTGCAGCTCGGGAGCCCAGAGATTCGCCGAATATGCGGTCTCCGCCGGCGGGTACCAGACTACCTTCCGCTCAGCCTGCCGGAAGTCCAACGTTCGTGACTTCATCACCATAATATCCGTTCCGTTATGGGTGAAGGTCATGTAATAATATCCATCCTTGTAGATAACACTCGGATCAGGCGTATCGATCTCAGCCAGCGTATTCTTGAATGTCCCGCCGTGGCCCTTGTAGACCTCTTGCCCTCCGTCCTGATTCTGCTGCAGCAACAGATAAGCACCTCCCGCCAGAATAAGTAACAGTACTGCCGCAAGGGAGTAGATTCGTTTACGTGATCTCTCACCTCCTACCCATGCCTTCCGGGGTCCCGCTGAACTCTTTTCCATCTGCATCCTCCCGTCATCTGCTATTTCACACCCGAGCTGGTAATCGCCTTCACGAACGACTTCTGGCCGATAATGAAGATAATCAGCACCGGGAGCGCGGCAATGGTGGTCATAGCCATTAATTTGCCGTAGCTCTGGGTATAGCTTCCGGTAGCCATTATCGCAATTCCTGCGGTGATCGTCCGCATCTCCGGTGAGGTAGTCGCATAGAGCGGCCACACAAAGTCATTATAGATCCCCATGAAGGTGAAAATGCCCAGCGTCATCATGATCGACACCGCCGACGGCAGCAGAATCCGGGCGTACAGGTTCCATTTGTTTACCCCGTCGATGCGGGCCGCCTCTTCAATCTCTTTGGGGAAGGAGACAAAGAACTGGTACAGCAGGAACACCCCGAACGCCCCGGCGGTAGCGGGCAGAATCAGCGCCTGGTAGGTGTTGATCAGCCCCAGGGTATTGAATTCGATATACATCGGCAGGAACGTCAGCACGCCGGGAATCATCAGCGAGGCGATGAACATTGCCAGCAGCGTACGGCGCAGCGGCAGATCCGGCAGCCGGGCCAAGGCGAAGGCCGCCATGGAATCAATCAGCAGCACGATCGCCGTTCCCGCGATCCCAACGGACAGGGAGTTGATAATCCAGCGCAGAATCGGTGTATTCATCAGCTCGCCGCTCAGCCCCTGGATGAAATTATCAAGCGTAGGCTTCTGAGGCAGGAAGTTCATCCGTCCAGAGAGGGCTTCGAAGTCATTCTTGAAGGCTGTGGACAGCATCCACACCAGCGGCAGCAGCACGAACAGGGCAATTAGAATGGCCAGCAGCAGCAGGCCCGTTCTTTTGATTTTTCCCATTTAGACCTTCTCCTTCCGGTTCGTAAGACGGAACTGCACGATGGATATGATCATAATCAGCAGCGCCATCATAATCGCCATCGCCGAAGCGGAGCCGATATCCTTGCGCGCGAATGCCTGGTCCAGTACATTAATCAGCAGCACCCTGGTCGTATCTCCCGGCCCGCCGCGCGTCAGCAGAAACGGCTGTGCATACACATTGAAGGACGCGATGGTCGAGGTGATCAGCACGAACAGCATCACCGGCCGGATCGACGGCAGCGTAATGGACACGAACCGGTTCCAGGCCCCTGCTCCATCAATGGAAGCCGCTTCATAATAATCCTCAGGCACCTCATTGAGCGCATTCACAAAAATAATCATATTGAAGCCGATCGTCCACCAGAGCGTCGTGAGGACCAGCGCAATCCAGACCCACGGTGTAGCGGTCAGCCATGGAATCCCGCTCAGCCCCAGCTTCTGCAGCAGACTGTTGATGAATCCGGCATTCGTATCGAACATCATCAGCCAGATGACAGCCATCACGGAAGCCGACATCGCATAAGGCAGGAAATAGAAGGTACGGAACAGCCCGCGCAGCTTCCGCGGGAGCGCATTCACCAGCAGCGCCATCCCTAAGCCCGCAACGATCAGCAGCGGAACGGAATACAGGACGAACTGGAGGGTGGTCCACAGGCCGCTGAAGAAGAGGCTGTTCTCATACGTTCCCGGCGTAAGAATTGTAATATAATTGCGCAGTCCAACAAAGGGATGTTCGGCTGACAGCAATTCAAAGTCCTGCAGACTGATCACCAAGCCGTACAGAATCGGAAAGAGCAGAAACAGGCCGAAGGCTGCAAGATAGGGCAGGATGAACAGGAATGAGGTTAACCGTGAAGTCCATGTGCTATTCAAAAGGATTCCTCCATTTCTTCGTACAGGGTAAAGCGGGGAGCGTATCACCGCCCCCCGCCCCGTTCTGCCGAAATGCTCCGCTTCACCTGAGGCTACTTCATCGCCTGACGGGATTTGGCTACCGCATCATCCATCGCCTGCTGCGGTGATTTTTTGCCGAGAATCGCATTGCTCAGCTCTCCCCATACCGGTTCAATGATGGTGCCCCAGTTCAGGACATTCGGTGCAAATTGTACGGACGGGAAGCTCTTGGATACGGTGCTCTGGAATTCCATCGCCTGGAATTCCGCACTGTCCATCACCGTCTTGGAGGCTACCGCCTGGCCCGATTCCGCCCAGTCCAGGGAATTGCCGGAGACATATTTCAGGAAGTCGCCGATGCCGGCCAGCGCGCTGCTGTCGGTCACTGCCTTCGGAACCACGAAGCCGTGTGAGCCTCCGTATATCGCCTGCTTCGCCTTGCCGATCTGCGGCATGACGGCTACGCCGTAATTCAGCCCGGCTTCATCGAACTGTGATTTCATCCACGGCCCGTTGAATTGAATCGCGTTCTTGCCTTGCAGGAACAGGGTATTCTCGCCGTCCTGCTGCACATTGGCCGGGGAGATGCCCTTGTCTACCATATCACGCAGCCACTGTACCATCTCTACCGCTTCAGGAGAATTATAGGCTACATCCGTGCCGTTCCAGAGCTCTCCGCCGTTCTGCCAGACGAGCGACGGGAAGATGAACTGCTGCGGCCAGAGGGTAGGCACGACATAGCCGTAGACCCCTTTGGCTTTATCCGTCAGCTTCAGTACGGCCGCATCGAATTCAGCCCGGTTGGTTGGCGGTGCGGTGACTCCCGCTTGCTCAAACAGATCCTTGTTGTAATACATCACGACCGGGTGAATATCGAGTGGAATCGTGTACAGCTTGCTGTCGATGGTGGCGTACTTCACCGGGGCTTCGGCAAAATCAGCCGGATTAATGCCCGCTGCCGCTGCCAGCTCATCCACAGGCTGCAGCTGATCCTTGCTCTGGTAGGTCGGCACCTGATCGACATGCATAATCATCAGGTCCGGCCGCTCCTTCCCCGTGCTGAGCGCCACATCCAGCTGCTTGTAATACTCGCCGTTGGGCTGAATGACGAATTTCACTTTGTATTGATCCTGGGAGCTGTTGTATTTATCGACGATTTTCTTCATGAACGGTCCGTCCGAGCCGGAGAAGGGAGACCAGAACAGGAGCTCTGTCTTCTTGCCGCTGCCGCTGCCCCCGTCCGCGCCCTGTGTGGCCTCTCCGCCGTTCGCGCCGTTATTCTTCGCATTGTTGCCGCCGCAAGCGGTTACAACCAATGCCAGCGACATGACCATCAGTAATAGTGATGCTCCCTTTTGCATGGATCGCTTCATCTGTATACTCCCCTTTGATCGGTGATTCAAAGCTGACTGCTCTTTGATATCTTTATGTTACCGCCGCAGGGGGGGGGCAATAAATGTCCTCAGGCTAGGTTCAATGGACATATTTACAGATTGCACAATTCATCCTACTTGGGCAGGTTCAATTCTCTTGAACAAAAAACGGGAGCCTGCCAAGTACTCTTTAAGATAGGCTAAAGCATACGGCTGCTCTTCCCGCAAGCCGGGGAGTTCGTCCGGATTAGAGATGTGGTGGCTGTAATTCCCGATCATGATTTTGACAAAGAAGCATTCCAGCTTCCGTTCATAATCCGGCTCCAGCGCACGGACGCTGCTATAGCCTCGAATCAGGCTCCTGCGCTGCTCCGTGGACAGCTCCAGCAGAGCAGCGGCCAGATCATGGAGGTAGAAGCCGTAGCCGCAGAGGCCGAAATCAATCGCCCGGGGCTGGCCCTCAGCAAACACCACATTCCCGCCGTGCAAATCACCGTGGATCAGGCCATAGCTGCCGGGGTCCGGCGTCATAGCATCGAGTTCACCAAGGATTCTTATAGCAGCCGCCTGATAGAGCGCCCATGAAGCTTGTGACACCATAGCCGTATGATACTTCTCCAGCTTGTCCCATTCCTTGCGGAAGCTGTCCGCTCCCCAAGCCGGACGGGTGAACTCTGCTGAGGGTACAAACTGTTCGCCCGCTTCATGCATCCCGGCCAGCATAACGCCTACAGCGTATAGCTGCTCATCCGGCAGACTAGACTCTGCATGCTCCCCTTCCACCCAGCGCATCAGGGTGACATAGTTAAGCTGCTCTCCACCGCCAGCTTCACTTCGAGTCTCCAGGATATAACTGCCGCTTGAATGAGGCAGCCCTACGGGAACTACCAGCTCTGTTGCCCCACTGAGATGTCTGAGCCACTCCAGCTCCGACAGAATTTCTGCCCGGCTGCACCGTTCGCCATGAATCCGCAGCAGCAGCTTGCCCGCTGTTTCCGTCTCTATCTTGAAGGTGACGCTATCGGATTGTCCAATATATTCAATCTTCGTCCAATCTAATTCGTACGCCTTAAGCGCCCGCAGTACTATATCCCTTGCTGCTGTTTCTAGTTTCATCTTCCTGCCTCCCTCATATGGATGTCTGCATTCATTATAGGGTTGGCGGTGGCGGCGGACATAGATAATAGACAGGTATAACCTGACTTTTGCACAAAAAGAAAAGGCTGCTCCAAAAGTCACGACGCGACTTCTTGGGACAGCCCTCAGTGTTACGGTTGGATCAGGTTGAGATACTTGTGTGCCTTGCGTAGGCGCTTGTGTGGACGCATGTGTACAAACGCATGTGTTTGAACGCTGCGATTGTATTTTCTGCAATAGATTATGATTTAATCGGTCTAAAAACTCATTCTGCTGTATTTCATACACTAGATTTCTGCAAATATGCTCCAAAAGGCCGCCAACGCAAAATTCTACTGTACAGAGTGCAGCAGATGCTATTTTTCGGGAGGTTTTGGAGGAATCTAGTGTATATAGTGCAATCGAAGCCAGCTCGTGGCTGAATCTCACAAGCAGAAATGGCTGCGTCACACGGCCTTAGACCTCTACCCTCTCTGCTTGCTTCCATATACAATCTTCTTGATGCTGTCGCCCGACAGGCAGAATTGTTCCGCCAGCTCGGTTACGCTCAATCCGCTGGCATAATGCTCACGAATGGACTGGTTCCGGGCGCTCAGATAGGATCTGCCGCCTGAATTCTCCCCCCACCGCTTGCGCTGTCCCTCGGGCTTCGGGATATAGAGCATCCCGCCCTGCATATATTTCTGAACCTCCTGCAGCAGCTGCTGCGGTAATACCAGATCTGCATTTACATATTTCATTGCTCGCTCCGCTCCTCTTAAGTTATTTCAACTTATCAAGGCAGCAGAGTCTATCGGACTGACGTTCACAGGTGAAGCATTACATTATTACAGCGGAGTATAGCTGTCCGCTCTGCACATTAACCGCTGTGTGTGGGTCCGTAGACTCTGCGCAGAGCTGAGCATTAATCTGCTCATGAAGTGTCCTCCTTCCAGTATTATACTTACATATAGCATACCGGAAACCCCGGCTTCAGCGCAAATGTTGTTTACCCGCGGCTTTTGACATTTCATCATAGATTTGTCCATAATACAAACAAGGTCGAATCTGACAGGGGGATAAGCAATGGTCAGGTTGCATCTACTATCTCTGCTGTTGGCGGCAGTGCTGGTGGTGTCTGCAGGATGCAGCGGAAGTGCCGGACTGATGAAGGAGAACGCTGATGACAACCAACTGCAGGAGGAGGTTATAAACGTGAATAACCAATTAATCGGAGCGGCAGAGCAAGGGGATACCGCTAAGGTGTTACCGCTGCTGGAGGCCGGAGCGGATATACAGGCGCAGGACGAAAGCGGCAGAACGGCGGTTGTCGCCGCGACCTATGGCAATCATGCCGAGACGGTCGAGGCGCTTATTGCCCAAGGTGCCGATATCAACATCCGTGATCGTATGCTTAACAATGTGCTGCTGTATGCCGGAGCATCCGGATATCTGGACATCGTGAAAATGGCGATTGAGGCGGGAGCGGATACGACGCTGACCAACCGCTATGGCGGGACCGCACTGATCCCTGCCGCAGATCGGGGGCATGTCGAGGTCGTCAAATATCTACTGGAGCATTCGGATATAGACATCGACCATATCAACAATCTGGGCTGGACCGCGCTGCTGGAAGCCGTCATCCTCGGCGACGGCAGGGAGCGGCATCAGACAATTGTTAAGCTACTGCTGACACACGGAGCCGATCCAGCCATAGCCGACCGCGAGGGCATCATGCCGCTGGCCCATGCCCGGTCGCAGGGCTATACAGAAATGGCCGCTATGCTGGAGACGGCAAGCCGCTCATAAACAACTGGAATCAAAAAAAGGACCCCGCCAGCGTCCGGCGGGGTCAAAAGTTATATTAAAGGGGGGTATGTGAGTACTATACCCCCTCAAGCTTAAAAACAGATGAAGCCCAGGTAAAGATCTGCTGAAACCCGCTCAGATTTTGAATTTCTCAACCAGCTGCTGCATTTCCTTAGCGCTCTGTGTATTCTCGTCAGCCATGGTGGCTTCATGGAAGGTCTTCTCCACAATGTCCGCCGTCTTCTCGGCGATATCCTGCACCCCGATGGCCCCCTCGTTCACGGTAGCTGCCACTTCATTGACGGCGATGGCGATGCTGGAGACGGTCTCGTTCAGATGATCGGCCGCTTCCTCGAACTGGTTCATCAGCCCGTTAATCGTGGAAGCATCCTCATTATACTGCTGGCTGACCTCGGTCAGGCGCTCATAATCGCCCAGCACATTGCGGTCGATGAAGCTCAGTACGGCCTCGGAATGCCGGGTCATCTGCTCCACGGAGGCATAGACATTTTTGACCACCTCTTGAATGCCTGACGCCGTCTCGGAGGACTTTTCCGCGAGCTTGCGGATCTCCCCGGCTACTACGGCGAAGCCCCGGCCCGCCTCGCCTGCCCGCGCGGCTTCAATCGCCGCATTCAGCGCCAGAAGGTTGGTCTGGCTTGTAATGGAGAGGATCGTATCGGCCAATATATTGATCTCGTGGATCGCTCCTGATTGCTCAATAGCCTGCTGCATCTCACTGCGGACCGTGCTGTAAATCTGCTTCGCATTCTCTGTGGATGTCACTGCATCATGCTGAAGCTCCAGGGCCCGCTGCGTAATCAGGCCTGATACATCCGCGCCTTCTTTTACCTTAGCACTGATCATTCTGACATTGCTCAGGGTCTCGTGAATAGCCGCCGTCATCTCCTCGGTAGAAGCCGCTGTCTCCTCCATCCCAGCGGACAGCTCCTCTGTCGTGGCTGAATTATCATGCGCATTCTCTCTGACCTCGTTCGACAGCTTCTCCAGCGTCTCGGCATTGTCCAGCACCTTGGAGGAGATCGCAATCAGACTGCCCGCCATTTCACGCAGCGCCGCGCGGGTGCTGAACATGGCCTTGGCAATGGTTCCTGTCTCGTCTGTATTCTTAGTCAAATATTCATATTGATGATCATACTTGAGATCAAGCTCTGCCGTGCGGTTCACCAGCTCCGTGAGCTTGATGATTGGCAAGGAGATCCGGGTTGCCACCGTAGTCCCGGTCAGCAGTGTGAGCAGCAGGCTTCCCAGGCCCAGCAGCAGAATGAAGTTCGTCATTTCGCTCACCGGCTGCAGCACCTCGTCCACATCTCCGGTCAGCACCAGGGTCCACTTCGTCTCGGGGAGCACGGTGAAGGCCGCTTTTTTCTTGGCCCCGTTGAAAGTGTATTCGACATTCCCGTCCGGTACCGTCTGCCCCGCCTTCACCTGCTCGACCACGGCTTTGATGGATTCGTTCTCCACCAGTGAACCTATCTTCTTCTCGTCGGGGTGATACAGCGTATTCCCCGTTTCATCCACCAGGTAGGCATAAGAGGAAGGTGCACCCGCCACCTTGGCATCGGCCAGATTGGTCACCAGACTGTCCGCCCGGACTGCCGAAGCGACGAACCCGATCATCTTCTCCCCGCTTGTCACCGGATGGACAAAAGCCACAATATATGCCCCTGTTGACTTGGACTTCAGCGTCTCGCTGATTACAGGCATCCCGGTCTTCAAAACATTCTTCGTATAATTTCTATCGCTGAAGTTGGCGCCGACCAGCTTGGTATCGCTATCCGCCACCGCCGTTCCCTTCAGATCAACCACGAACATATGCTCCAGGTTGCCTGCATCCTTCACCAGCCTCTGAAGCTTCACATTCACTTGATTCTGCAGGGGATTCCCGCCGCTCCATCCGTTATTACCAGCCTGCGTCAACAGCTGCACAATCTCGCTGTCCCCGGCAACCAGCTGCATACTCCGCTTCTCTTTATCAATCATGGCGGCAATGGTCTGCGCTTTATTGGTGCCCACCTGTTCCATGGAAGATTCGGTCAGATTCATGATGGTGCCTGTGGATTTGGTATACGTAAAAATCCCCATTAATGCTGTAGAAATAAGTGTAACGACAATCATCATAACCGATAGCTTCATACGAATCTTCATGCTCTTCTACTTCCTTCCGCCCTTTTCTTATCCACTCGCTTCTAATCAGCCAAAATGCTAACTTTATTACAATAATTATCGGATTTTCCTCGAAAATAATGAATATTCCTTGTAGTATTTTCAGAAATATTATCGTTTTTTGTCGAATGGTAGTATGAAATATACATTTCATTCCAAACACTGCAAAACCCGCTCTTCCCTGCCGCCGCAGACTACGGCATGAACAGGAAAAGCGGGTTCATATACACAGACAGGTTCTATTTAGTGAGCGTGCTACGAATGTCGGATGAAGCTGGGGCTGCCAGCCGGTCGGCCAGCAGCTCAGCCTGCTGCCGCCGTCTCACCCTGCTGCGGATGAACATGCCGGAGCAGGCAGCCAGAATCTGCTGGAACAGCATACCGGAGATCACGGGCAGCGCTACGGCGGGCGGGAAATAGCGCACAGCTAACACTGCACCTGCACTGAGATTACGCATACCGGAATTGAACTGTACGGCCACAGAGCTCTCATGATCATAGTGCAGGCGGCGCGAGACGAATGCTCCAATAACGTAGCCGAGGGCAACCGTAACGAAGGTCACCGCGATAATCAGCACGAGCTTGCCGTCCGGATGCTTCAGATACCGGGCAATGCTGGCCCCATTGATCGAGACCACGGTGAACAAGCCCACCTTGACAAACGGGGCCAGCGGCGGGCCGCAGACCGTGCTGATCTTGCCTTTGCTGAATTGATTCAGCAGCATTCCCGCTACGGAGGGCAGCACCACCATCCAGAGCAGACCCCGCATCATCTCACCGGCATCCATCTGGACGCTTGCGCCCATCAGCACATATAGGGTAGCGGGTACAATCAACGGCGATAACAACGTATCGATCAGAATCAGGGCCAGCGTAAGCGCAATATTCCCGCCATGCATGGATACCCAGACTACACTGACCACCCCGGTTGGAATCGCAAACAGCAGCACATACCCTGTAACCGTATAAGGATCGCCCGGGAAAAACAGCATCGCGGCCAGCCAGCCGATCAGCGGCATTACCACATGCAGGATCACCAGCAAAAGAATCAGCTTCTGCGGCTTGACCAGCACGGCAAGCAGATCCCGGAAATTGGATTTCAGACTGCCGATCAGCGTCATACCCGCAAAAATCCAGGGCACCAGCCACGTTAACGGAAGCAGGGACGCCTCATTGAGCACGCCAACTACGATGGCTGCGGGTGTTAGCAGCGGCATGATCCGCTCCAGCACCGTATTGGAAGATACTAATCCGCGTCTTACTGCACCAAGCATGTATTTCATCCCCCTATGTGAACTATGCCATTATACTCTGCTGCACTGACTGTCTCTGCTGCAAGGTCCGGTAAGGGAGCTATACTCCTTGCGGGAACAAGGCGTCCAGCGCCGGGCAAGGCCGTTTCTCCAGATAGTCCGACAGCGGTGCCGGCATATTGCTGTATAAATCCTTCAGTGATGTTCCGTTATAGATATTGCCGATAATGACCGGGTGGCACAGCTCGGAGATCAGAATGTCGCCGTTGCCGTGCAGATGAAGCTGCTTCATGCCTTCAATGCAATGCGGGAAGTAGACGCCCGGCTGCTCCCCGAAGCCCATCGCGTCCATGAACCGGTCCATACAGGTGAAGTAGAGAGTGGTATCCTCCGGCTTCTGCGCAATCAGCTCATTGACGGCATTCTTCAACTGCTCGCGGGCGGCAATCGCCTTCCAGCCGGTATGTCCCATGATAATACTGTTCTGGATTTCATGCGTTCTTACGCCCATCGAATAGACATGCTCACTGATTTCCTGCATATGATCCTGTGTTTCATTGAACAGCAGGGTCTCCAGCACCACATTGACATTGGTTTTGGCGAACATGGTGATGTTCTCTCTGATTTTGTGATAGACACTCGGATGAATATTATAATAACGCGAGAAGCCTTCAGCCGTGGTGAAATTAAAAGAAATATGAATCGTCGTCAGACCTGCGTCCACCAGCTGCCCGATCCGCTGCTCATTCAGCAGACTGCCGTTCGAGTTCAACTGGGTCTGAATGCCGCGCGAAGAGCAGTATGCCACAATCTCCACGCAATCCTGAAACTTCAGCGTAACCTCTCCGCCCGACAGGCGCACCCGCTTGAGATTAGGCAGCTCCTCCAGAATGCGGATGACCTCCTTGCCGTCAAGGGTCTGGCCGTCATTTCTATTATAAGCGCAGCAATAGTCGCAGCGGAAATTACAGTTCGAGGTCACTCCGACCTCCAGCCCTTCCAGCTCGTAAGTCATCGGCTTATCCAGTTCCAGCGCTTTATATTTCGTACTCATCTTCTATAGTCCTCCTTGGATGCTGATTATTCCTGTTCAAAGGTCAACTATAGAATTATACAGGTTAGCCCGCGAGGTTAATGTGACATTTAATATGTGCAAAAAGACTGCCGTATGGGTATAGGCTCACCATACGGCAGTCTTCATTATAATAGATATCCTGCTACAGCTCGATAGCTTCTCCCATCCGGTTCAGCACCGGCTGGCCGATGATACCCAGACGCCAGATCGCAATCCCCTTAAGGCCGTACCGCTTAGCCAGGCCGATCTTGGCATTGACGGAGGCTTCGTTCTCACTGTAGACCGATATCCCGAGAATCAGCTTCTCCTTGCTGACCTGATCAAGCGCCAGCCGGATGCTCTCATCGACCTTATTCATCGGCTCCGGCCCGGTCTCTCCTTCATAGGCGTAAGCCATAATGACCAGATCATCCGCAAGTGTCCCCAGCGTCTTGTAATCATACCCCTTGTAGGAGCTGTTCAGCGGATGCAGAATGACGGTCAGCTTGAGGCTGGCGGCGCGGGCGGCTGTGGAGAGCTTTTGGACAAAAGCGTTATATTGGCTCTGTACCAGCGCCTTATCCCCCGTCAGTCCCAGTCCTTCCAGATCCAGTCCGATGCCCTTGAAGCCCTTCTGCGAGGCCAAATCAACAATACTGGCGATCGTCTGCTGCTGGAGCTGCGGGTCCTCCAGATTCTTGCTCAGCTCCAGGGACGAGTCACTGGAATAGACCATCAGGTAGGGAGAGGTCCCTCCCGCCGCCGCATTCTGCACAATCGATTCCGGCGTAACCTCGCCTGCCGCCTCCGGCCACCAGAAATCCTTGCCGGTGGTGGTGAACTGGCCGTCTTTATCAATTCGCGCCCAGCCAAAAGCAACCGCATCGAAGCTTGGAATAAGCGAGACCTCACTGTAGGCCTTCTGAGCGTAGAAGCCCAAGGTGTACATGTCCCGTTTCGGGGAGGTAATGGATACGGTCTTGGACGCCTGATCCCAGGAGGCAGCCGCCCCGAACTGCTGGCTGAAGAATTTGAGCGGCAGCATCGTCGTTCCGCGGATATCCTGCGGCGCTGCCGCAAGCTTCACTACCGTCCCGTTCACGACGGCATTTTTGCTGCCGAGGGTCAGGACCACTACGGTTGGAGCGGTGCCAGCTGCGTCCTTCCGGGTGGCGGTGATTTTGCGGGCCTTCTGATTCCATTCCACCTGAATTCCCAAGGCTTCAGAGATGGCGCGGAAGGGCACCATGGTCGTTCCGTTCATCATCACCGGCTCCACCGGGAACGGCAGCGGATATCCGTCCAGCATGATACTGACACCCGCAGGTGCCGCATGGACCGCGCTTGCCGGAAGTGCCGAGAGGCTGCCGAGTGAGATCGCTGCGCATAATACTATTTTGGCCAAATGCTTCATATAAGTAGGTTCCCCATTCTCTCAGATAGATTGTGAATCTCTCAACCTTACATCCCCTACTATTCTAGCAAACTAGATAAATATAGCAAATGAAGAGATTGTAACCATTGCAGATTCACCCGTCCGGGGTTCCCTTAACACCTATATGAACACGCTCAAAAAGACACCAACCGCCCGCTCAGCATCCACCTCTACAGCCACTTCGATGAACCCGCCTTCTTTGGGTTGTGCCCGCAAGTCTGCTACGACCATACCGGAGGTGAACGCCCCCTGATGCTCTACACGGACCTTCATCCGGCGGCAGGTTACCAGATCCGGCTGCAAGGCAGCCATCAGGGCCAGCGGATCATGCAGCGGAGCGCTGTTAATCAGATAGTTCGCCTCGCGGTAAAATTTAAAATAATACGCCAGCGACTCTTCCATGAAGTCGATGACCGCCTTATTCTCTTCCCGTCCATGCCGCTTCAGCAGCTCCACATGCTCAGAAGTGATCCGCGTCTGAAGAGTCACATCCAGCCCGATCATCATTACAGGCAGCCCTGAGGTGAATACTCGGTCAGCCGCTTCCGGGTCGCCCCACAGATTGGCCTCGGCCACCGGTGTGACGTTGCCCGGCTTAAAGACCGTACCGCCCATAACTACTACCTTCTTCAGCTTGGAGGTCAGCTGCGGGTCCAGATCCAGTGCCAGCGACAGGTTAGTGAGCCGTCCAAGCATCACCAGCACAATCTCTCCCGGATTCTCGTCCGCCATCCGCACAATGAACTCTGCCGCCGTTTCCTGCACCGGCACCTGCCGGGAGGGCGGCAGCTGAACGCCGCCGATGCCATTTTCCCCGTGAACATGGGTGGAGAAGCCGGTCAGCTCGCGTACCAGCGCACGGGAAGCGCCAAGCGCTACCGGGATTTCATAGCCCGGAGCCGCCAGCTCAAGCAGCCGCAGCGTGTTATCCGCCGCCTGCTGCACATCAATATTGCCGAACACGGTCGTAATCCCCTCGACCACCACACCCGGTGCCCGGAGCGCGTACAATATGGCCAGTGCATCGTCTATCCCTGTATCACAATCGATGATGATTCTAGTTGTGCTGGTGCTCATCTCTATCTCTCCCAATCTCTATATTTACTTTGCTCTCTTGGCTTAGTCGCACTGCCCATCTTAACATGGGGCTTCCCCTGGCTCAATATGGTTTGTACACAACAAAGAATCCGCCAGCCTCATCAGGCGACGGACTCTTCATTACAGATTATCGGGTTACATAAGCCGCCGCAGCCTTGACGAACCGCTCCAGCGCTTCAGCCAGCAGGGAGCGCGGGCAGGCCAGATTGATCCGCAGATGGCCTTGGCCTTCCGCTCCGAAGACGGAACCTTCATTGAAAGCCACCTTAGCCTCGCGGTACATCAGCTGCTTGAGCCCGTCCGCATCGAGTCCGAGCGCCCGGCAGTCGATCCACAGCAGATAGGTTGCCTCAGGCTTCATCGGCTTCACCTGGGGCAGATGTTCTGTCAGATAACTGATCGCGTATTCGGCATTGCCGTTGATATGCGGGATCAGCTCATCGAGCCATTCTCCTCCTTCGTTATAAGCCGCCTCCACAGCCTCCGGCGTGAAGAAGGGCGACATATGCAGGCTGAGCGCCTTAATCTTATAATCAAACTTCCGCTTTAGCTCCGGGCTGGAGGTGACGATATACGAGGTCTGCAGCCCCGGCAGATTGAAGGTCTTGGTTGCCGCTAGTGTAGTCAGCGTAATGTCTGACAATTCCGGCGACAGGGAAGCGAACGGAATATGCTTGTGTCCGGGCATGATCATGTCGCAATGAATCTCATCCGAGATCACGGTTACCCCGTACCGCAGGCATAGCTCGCCCAGACGCAGCAGCTCTTCGCGCTCCCACACTCTGCCGCCCGGGTTATGCGGATTACACAGCAGCAGCAGCTTCGCGCCACCGGCCATAAGCTCCTCCAGCTGCACGTAGTCCATCACATAATGACCGTCTTCCAGCTTCAGCGGATTCGCCGCCACCTTGCGGTCATTCATGCGGATGACATCATAGAACGGATAATATACCGGCGACTGCACGATCACCTGATCGCCCGGCTGGCTGAACAGCTCTACAGACAGGCTGAGCGAGGTGACAATTCCCGGGGAATCCGAGATCCAGTCCTTCTGAATCTCCCAGTCATGGCGTCTGCGGTACCAGCCCGCGATTGCCTCCCGGTAAGAATCGTCCGACACACTGTAGCCGTAGATGCCTTCCCGCACCCGGCGCAGAATGGCTTCCTGTACCGCAGGCGGACTCTCGAAGTCCATGTCGGCCACCCACAGCGGGAGAATATCCTTATCCCCGAACAGCTGCTCGGATTGATCCCATTTGTAGGAACGGGTATTGCGGCGGTCTATGATACGGTTAAAATCATACTTCAACTAAAATCACCCATCCTTTCTGCTTGTCCGTACATTGTACCATGGGCAGAGGACATCCGGCATCCTGATTCCATCCGCCAGCCTGCTTCAGCTTCCCTGGCGCAGCCGCTCCAGAGACTGGCCCAGCCGGACCTCCTCCAGCGGCTTCAGCACATAATCCACAATATCCTGGTCGAAGGCCCACAGGGCATGCTGCTTCGTCTCTGTGACCACCACAATCTGAATATCCGGCAGCTTTTTCTTCACCAGCTCGGCTACGACGACTCCTTGGTGGCCGGGCAGCTGAAGATCCAGAAACAGCACATCGGGCTGCAGCAGAACAATCCGGTCCACCACATTCTCGGGATAAGCAGACATGCCGATCACATTCACCTTGCCTGTATGCTGAAGCATCGATGACAGCTTATAGAGATCCTTCTGATTCACATCCAGCAAATAGGCCTTAATCACCCGGGTTCCTCCTCCTTCCATACGGTGAATTGCGGTTACAAGAGCAGCCCATACATTCTATATTCAAGTGGAAACGGCTTTGCCGTCCTTGTAAAGGACGGTACCGTTTCAGCGAGAAATAGAAGGATAAATTATTGTGTGAAACATATAATTTCTTATATTTTTAAAAAAAGTGCTGTCCCCGCGTTTTCAACGAAACGCCTGAGGACAGCCATAGTCGGTATTATATTGCAGCCGCAAGTGTAAGCTGCTTCTGGTAATGCTTTTAGTTGAAGGAAGCCGGCAGCAGGCTGCGCAGATCCTCCGTATTCACAATCAAATGAATGTTAGTCATCGTCCGCAGGGAACCGGAGATGATACCGGCCAGCTCGCCGTGCGTATCGAGCAAAGGACCCCCGGACATTCCGCTTGCCACCTGGGCCGAGGTCAGAATCCGGCTTCTGCCGTTAATGTCGGCTGCCGGAGTGTTGACAATCCCCTCCGTGATGATCGCTGTATTCTTGAGCGGATAGCCCAGGGCATACACCGCTTCACCATGTCTCAGCTTGTCCTTACGCAGCGGCAGATAAGCATAGGCATTATCCTTTTGCTTCATCGCAGCGGGACTTGGCAGTTCAAGGATGGCCACATCCTTCAGCTCGTCGGACTTCGTGACTTTAATCGGACTGATCACCGTTCCGTCCGCCATGACTCCTTCAATGCGCTGTGCGCTTTTGACCACATGATACGCCGTTGCTGCGGTACCGGCCGGAGACAGGATAATTCCTGTTCCGGTAGAGCTTGCAGTACCGTCGCTTTTCAGCACACGCAGATAAAAGATCGCCTTACCCGCTATTCCATAGCTTTGTTCAGCGCTAAACGCCTCAGGTGTATCCGCACTGGTGGTGCCCGAATAGAAGAGTATCGCCGAGATCAATGAGAGGACCAGGCTTACGGCAAGCAGCTTTGTTTTCATCCGCCGATCTCCTTCACTTATGAATTTCTGTTATTTCACAACTGACATGATGTCTTTGTAAGCCCAGTGGGTTGCCGGAACATCCTTGAACCGTACAGCCGTTACCGTCAGCTTCTTCGTGCCGGCAATCCGGTTGATCAGCACTACGGCCTGCGCACGGGTAATCGGTGTTCCCGGCTTGAAGGTTCCGTCAGGGAAGCCTTGCACATATCCCGCCTGCGACAGGGCATTCACGTATTTCTCAGCCCAGTGTCCGCGGATATCCTTCTGCTTCGTCACACCTGTCTGAGTTACATCCAGCTTCAGCACAGTGGTCATGATTTTGGAGAACTCGGCTCTGGTTAAGCCCTTCGTTCCGCCGAATCCGCCATCCGGGAAGCCTTCAATAATGCCCGCCGATGCGAAGAATCCGGTCAGGCCTTCATTCTCGGCATTGACATCATTGAACAGATTGCCTACATTCACTTCTTCCATATCGAGCAGCGGCGCAAGGGACTGGATCAGCTCATACCGCGTAATAGCAGCGTTTGGCATGAACAAGCCGTTCGGATAGGCAGCCATATACTTGATCTCGCCGCTGTTACTCTTCAGGCTGTACTTCGCATTCTCCACCACATACTCGATGGTAATGACTTTATCGTCTTTGTCCGTGATGGCTTTGACCGTCATACTCTTGGTGATCAGCAGCTCGCCGGTGTATTTCGTACTCTTGGCAGTCGGAATGCTGCCGTCCGTTGTGTAATAGATTGTCTGCCCTTCTGGAGCCTTCAGCGCAAGCTTGCTGTTCTTGGCAATCTTCACAGGCTCCTTGCTGTCTCCATTAATAGACGTTGCGCCTGCAATAGCGGTAATTGCCGGAGCTGCCGGTGCAGGTGTCGGGCTCGGAAGCGGAGCTGCCGGGCCAGGACCACCCCCAGGGCTCGTACCAGGGCCGGAACCAGGGCCGGGATTAGGGACGACAAGCGTCCAGGTCCAGGTTGCCACCGGACTGTACTCTTTGCCGGGAGCAATGGTAACGGCTCTAACTGTTGTTGTGCTCTTAAGATCGATAGGTCCGCTGTACACCTGGGAGGTCTCTGTAGGTGTTGTACCGTCCAGTGTATAGTAGATGCTTCCTCCCTGCTCGCTTGTTGCCAGTTCCACCTTCACTTCAGTGGTGAAATTCTTATCTGCAGGAGTTGCAGTTGGTGCAACTGCTGCGCTCGGGTACTGGAATGCAGCTGTATTAATAGCAATACTTCTGCTTTGTCCTCCAGCGTTTGCCTTCAGCACTGCACTGCCACCTGATATCAGGCTGCCGGTTGTACCATTCACTACAGCCTTGGACGGATCAGCGCTCCAGGAGAGTGCTCCGCCGCTGCTCATGTGGAATGCCGAACCCACGCGGTTAATCAGATCCTGCGGGTTCAGGATAACAGCGGCTGAAGCCAGTGTCCCTTCATTTGTTCCGTTAAAGGCTTGAAGCAGCGGATAGAATGTGTTCTGGGCTGTCCAGATTCTGGCATCCAGGCCTGCCGGCAGATTCGCGCCGGTAAGCTCTGCACCCGGCAGCCCCATGGCACTGCTGTCATTGCCGGACACTGCCTGACCATTCAGATTGTAGTACGCAATATTATTCTTCAGCATTTGTCTGTTGAACAAGGAGCCGCTGATCGTGGCCTTGTCCGATTTCTGTCCGGCAATCCCGCCGAAGAAGGCTTGCAGCGGTTGAATCTTGCCCTTCACTCCAGCCTTCACTTCTCCGGTATTCAAGGAAGAAGTAATCGACCCGCTCTCCGCCAGACCGGCAATCCCGCCAGCCCATGCAGTAGACATGCCTTCAGCGAGGACCGCCCCAGCAGAGTAGCTGTTCTTGATCTCTCCCGCATTCAGACCGCTGATCCCGCCGGCGATCGCCTGGGCTGAAGCTACACGGATATCGCCATAGGCCATCGACTCAGTGATCGTGCCTTCCGCACTGTTCTCACCGGCAATTCCGCCTGCGGCCAGTGCAGATGTAACATCAATATTGCCCTTGGATACAGCCTGGTGAATCACACCGGCGTTGCTTCCGGCAATGCCGCCAATCCGGCCCGCTCCGGCAAGGGTCACACCTTCATTCGTGACCTTCTCCAGGGTACCCTGATTCACACCTGCTGCCCCGCCTGCGGCAGCACTGGCAGTCACGGAACCGCTGACCTTCACATTCTGGATGACTGCACCCTTGTGGTTGATCCCGGCAGCAATACCTGCGTTCACTGCACCGGAGAGTTCCGCTCCGGTAAAGTTCACATTCAGGAGCTGTCCACGGTTATCCTTGATGAATCCGGCGGTCTGCTGCCCGGAGGCTTTCAGCGACAGTCCGTTTAACGTATGGCCTTGACCGTCGAATACACCTGTGAAGCTGTCGAATGCCGTCCAGAAGCGTCCGGCAAGGTCGATATCCGCGCCGAGCAGGATCGTTGCCAGCTCCGGCTTGTTCTCAGCCGTTCTGTTGAACAGCTTGTAATAATTCAGTCCTGTCTCGTTATAGAACATGACTGCCCCCGCCAGCTGCAGCGGAGTCTGCACTGTAATAGCCCCATCCGTCAGGTCGTTCAGGAAGGTAGTATCATAGTCGATACTCCAGAGTCCTGAAGCCAGCGGATCAACTGCTGCTGTACTTACGGCTGCTGCGGCCGCGCCTGTGTTACGTCCTACAGCATCCAATGTGCCTGTGTAGGACGAACTAAGAATTTTGCCGTCCCGGAAGTTGTAGCCGACCAGTGCGCCAGTAGAGACATTATTGCCTGCTACCGCAACCGTGATCTGTGGTACATTGGCATATACACTAGTTAACGTTCCGTCATTATATCCGGCGAATCCGCCGTTATAGGAACGGGTCGAAGACTTCACTCCGACTGTAGCAATCTTATTCTGTAAAGCGTAAGACTTGCTAATGCTGCCGCTTCTCTCCACGGATGCTGCGAAGCCGCCGCTGCGTGTGTCGAAGCCAGTATTGCTAATATCACCGGAGGCATAGGATTCTGTGATCGAGTAATGATCTACAGACCCGGCGAATCCGCCGACATAAGAGCCTAATCTGCCGCTGACATTCAGCTTGCCTGTGGCATAAGACTTCTGAATCTGTCCGGCAAGTGTGCCGTTCTCACCCAGCAGTCCGGCAAAACCGCCTGCATACATCGTGTTATCCTGATTGGTATCTGTAATGACTACCGGAATATCCGTATGGGTATTCGTAATCAGGACATGATCGGCCATACCGATGACCCCGCCGACGCGTGTATTCGGTACCGATTCACCTAGAGTAACTGCTGATCCGACGTTGATGGACTGTCCTGAGCCGGAGATAACTTTACTGTAATGAATCTCTCCGCCGTCTCCCCAGCCGACAAGTCCGCCGGTATTGATCACTCTGCTGTTATCCGTGTTCACACCGCTTCTGACAATGGTATCTACAATGATACCATTGCTGTATCCGGCTACTCCGCCTGCACTCACGGTATTACCGCCGGTTACCTTGAGACCGGAGGCAACTTCGGAGCTATAGATGGAGGCATCCGTATTCTTGCCGGTCAGACCGCCCGCATAGAGATCTGCACGATGATCTGTTCCGGTGACTGTGATCTGGCCATCATGAACCTTCGCAATATAAATCCCCTTATACAGCGGATATGCCTTGCCAAAGTCAAAGCCTTGATCGATATCGTCCGCTGAGATCGTTCCGGCGATTCCGCCGACCGCGACCTCACCGCTCTTCGCCGCCGCCTGAAGCTCAGGTGACGAATCTGCATTATAGATGATGGAGCTATCACTCTCTCCCACAATACCTCCGGCAGTGATCACTTCACCGGCTGCCTGTAACGAAGCCTTGAACTTGGCGTCATTGATCGCCGTCCGGGAAGCCGATCCGGCAATCCCGCCGAGCACAGCCTTCAAGCTGTCGCTGGTCGTAGCCAGCTTCACGCCTGACACTGCTGCATGTTCAATATCGAAGCTGCTGCCGTTATCCACAGAACGGGTCAGCATTCCCCCGAGTCTGCCTTCCTTCGCGCCAACAACACCGCCAGCCGTACCATTAGCTGTCTGCTGTACGCCGCTTCCGGAGCCGGTTACGATTACATTGCGGATGCTGTTCCCTTGATCGGATTGACCGATCATACCGCCAAGGATGGAGCCAAGCCCCCGCGCTTCCAGGGTTCCGTCTGCAAAGCTCACGGTCAGCCCTTCAGCTTGACCCGTCTGGTAATGTCCAACCAGTCCGCCAACCGTGGCTTCCATTCCTGTTGAAGAGATCCGGTATCTCGAGTTCACTTCAAGGGCCAGGCCTGTCACATTACCATTCTGAACCCCGATAACTCCGCCGATAACGGCATGGTCAGCCGCGCTGCCGATGCTGCCGTCCTTATCGTGAATAACATAAGTGTCAGCTGTAATATCCGCTGTGTTGTCGCCGATCAGACCGCCGGCGATGCCGCCTTCAGCTACCGTCTCAATCCGGCTTCCGCCGTCCAGCGTAAGCTGCAGACCGGCAACACTTCCTGAGTTCTGGCCGATGATGCCGCCGACAATGCTGCCGCTGACCTTCACGCCGCCAAGCAGCTTTAGGTCGACATTTTTGACTGTACCCAGATTCGTCCCGGCCAGTACGCCGGTGTAGCCGTTGCCGCCAACCGCAAGCGGCTCAAGGTTCATGTTCTGCACTGTAGCAGTAGCTCCAATGATTCCGAACAGCCCGGAATGCGTGTATACCGGCTGCAGGGTCAGGCCGTCGATTAGCAGGCTTTTCCCGTCGAACATTCCTTCAAACGGATTAGCCTCCTTGTCACCGATAGGCACCCACTGCTTGGATTGGATATGGATCGGATTCATCACAGTCACCGTTCTGTCCTTGAAGCCGAATTGCTCTACACCGGCAATGGTGCCGTTGACAATTCCCGCCAGACCGGCAAGCTCAGCCTCCGAGGTGATCTCGAAGCCGATTGCATCCTTATCCTTCGTGTACCAGTTGATATTGGCATTCACGTTATTGCCGTTGTCTCCGCCGCCGGTATTGGCAGTGCGGTTGACTTCAGGATAGCGGTATGCCGCGCTGAGCGAGCCGTATTTCCAGGCTCCCTCGAAATCCCAGCCCGACAAGCCCGGGAATACCGTTCTGTCCTTCAGTGTCTCCGACAGAATGGTGGTCAGCCGGACATGCACATTCAGCCAGCGGTGATTGCCCTCTGCGAAATCAGGCAGATCGCGGTTGATATTCAGTCCTTCGTCTTTAATATAGTAAGACTTGTAGAGCAGTTCTTTACTTGCATTATCATAACGTCCGGCGAAACCGCCAGCATAAGCGGTCTTTTTCTCCGCTACATTAACCTCTGCTGCTGAGTAGACGTTGTTTATTTTACCGTTTGTAATTCGGCCAACGAAGCCGCCGGCGTAAGAATTATCGTTCGCAGCGTTAACACTTTTCGCTACATAGGAATTCTTGACCGTTCCGCCGGACAGCTCTCCGATCAGACCGCCGACAATGGTATAGACTTTGTTCGCTGTAACCTTGGAAGCGGAGTAGGATTGCTCCACCGTACCGGCTGTATTTCTGCCGATCAGTCCGCCCAGGTAGACCGAACCGCTTGATGTTCCTTGGGCATTGCCCGTCACATCAATATCTACATAAGAGCCAATGACTGCACCGGCATTGCTGCCTACTAATCCTCCGGCATGTGTGCCTGTCCCTTCAATGGTCAGGTTCGCATTGGAGTACGTGTAGTAGAGTGTTCCTGATGCTGTATTCACACCTGCCAGACCGCCAATGAGGGAGGAATTGCCTCTGGAGATCACCGAGATTTTATCGGTAATGCTGTTGTTGGCAATCAGCGTACGGTTCTCGCCAACCATACCGCCCACAATGGCATTGGCGGAGGTAGCTGAGACCGTACCCAGTGTCCGGGTATTCTGAATCGTGCTGACCGAGGTCACAGGATTCAGTACCGGATCAATACTCTGAGCCGCATTGAGGCCCACAATGCCCCCGGCATAAGAGGAGACTGCACCGTCGTTAGCCTTCAGATTCAGACCGCTGATATAAGTGTCTACAATAATGCCTGTAGCACTGCCGTGGTTATATCCGGCCACTCCGCCTGCAGTAGCGCGCGGTGCATTAAGGGTCAGACTCACCGCTGAACCTACTAGACGTTCCAGCCTGGAGGACTCATTGTAGCCTACAATCCCGCCAACATAGGCATCAGCAGCCGCTGGCCCTGCCAGAATCAGCATATTCTCTACATTGACGACTTTGCTGTCACTGCTGATGCTGCTGTTCGTAAGGGTACCTGCCAGACCGCCGACAGACGGCTTCGCTGCTTGCGCCTGGATGAGCATCAGCGCGCCATCTTGCGCATTCACTTCCGGTGCTGTAATATCCGTTGTCACAGCAGCACCTACGATCGCCCCCGCTTTGGCATCCGCCGCTGTCAGCGTAATCATCGGATCAGCTCCGGGAACATTCAGCACAGCAGAAGTAATTCCTGCACGTGCGTCAGGAGTCTCTGTCCCCGCCGAATATCCGGTGATCCCGCCAGCTACAGCGCGTACACCTTTTGCTTGAATAGACAACTGAGTCACTGTAGCGTTAACCAGCTGTCCGGCATTGAAGCCGGTATTCCCGCCAAGCTGGTTATCCGCACCGCTTGCAGTGATAACTACATTCTCCGCATGATTGAACGGAGCGGCTGCGGCCGAATGGTTCTCGCCGAACATACCGCCGGCTTTTACCGAAGCGCCTGTAGCTTTAATCTCAATCCGGTTCGTGTGCCCGTTGAACTGGGCAGCCGAGTTATGCCCTGCGCCGCCGCCGAAGCTTACCTTGTCGGCCTTCAGCTCTGTAACGATATCCTGGACATCCACAGGCACAGCAGCAGACCCGACTACCGCATCAGCGTTCAGCTTACCTGCTGCGCCGCCGATGATATACCCGCTTCTTCCCGCTTCATTCAGGAAGCTGATCCGCGAGGCCTTACTGCCGGTCAGCGTCAGCGGCTTGGTGTTCACGCCCACGAGTCCGCCGAATGTGATATTGTCCTGCCCGTCTGCCGCATCCGCTACCACAGCTTGAAGCACCAAAGTGCTGTAGCCTGCCGATTCAGCATCACCGGCAGTGACTCCACTTACCGTTCCTTGTGCGTTCCCGGCGATCCCGCCGGCAACCCCGCCTGCAGAAGTGACTTGCAGTGTTGCATATTTAATAGAAGAATTACTCAAGGTTCCTTCCAGATAGCCAACGATACCGCCGATGGTACCATCGGAAGTGATGGCCAGAGGCTTGCTTTCTGTCGTGCCGGTAACTGATGAAGCAATGGTTCCGCCCATTTCGTAACCAACGGTACCGCCTGTGTATACATCCGCAGTACCATTAACCTTCAGTTCACCTGTGGAAGAGGTCTGGGTGATGTTCCCGCCTGCATCGTAACCGGCAATTCCGCCTGTGTAGACTCCTTTACCGCCGTTAACTGAGATCAGCTTTCTATTCTCGAATACTCCTGCCGTAGCGTTGCTGGTAACCAAGCCGCCTGCGGCATATCCGACGAATCCGCCGGTAGCTACATTCTCTGCGCCTGTTGCTGTAATCTGCTGAGTATTCGCATAAGGATGCGTCCAGGTGAATTTGCTGCCGGTATATCCGGCAATCCCGCCTGTATATACGTTCTTGCCGCCGTTATTGGTAACCGGCGCTGTATTTACAAAGGTAATGGAAGCCGCTTCGCTTGCTACCGTACCTGTTGCACCTACCAGCGCCCCGGCTGCCGAATTCACTGCCGCTGCTGCATTCACGGTAATTGCACCATTATTGGTAGTCATGTTGGAGAAGACGACGGTGTTGTCTACTTTACCGGCAATCCCGCCTGCTGCAACCTGATTCCCTCCGGCGATGGTAACAGCCGCCGTATTGATGATTGGAGTGTCTTCATCATTTAGACGAAGCGGTCCTGTAGTATGACCTGCGATCCCGCCTGCGGTAAGCACAGAACTGTCCGTTCCCTGGGCAAGAACCGCTCCATTGTTGACCACTTTTTTGATGATAATGCCTCTGGAATCGCCATAGCCCATAATTCCGCCAACATCGGCTGAACCATACGCTGTAACCGTCCCGTTATTGATAGAATTCGAGATCATCCCTTCGCCCATGCCGACAATACCGCCCGCGTAGGAGTGGTATGGAGAAGCGTCCGAAGTGATATTGATCTGGTTAGTAATGTCAAACACAATGCTGCTGCCGCTCATTTTACCTACAGCAGAGCCTGCATAGACATCATAGGTCACTCCGGTAACAGAGATGGTACCTGTTTCAAAAATCAGGCCGCCTACTGTACCGCCTACCATGTTCCCTACCAGACCCTGATAAGAACGGTTTGCTACTACATTCAACCCGTTAATCTTCTTCATCAACCCGTTCTCGGTGATGAGTGTTCCCCGGAATGGATGCTCAGCGGTACCGATGGGCACCCACTGGTAAGCAGAGAGATTAAGGTTGTCCGTAATCTCCAGAATTTTACCGCTTAGACCGTTTACGGTACCTTCATTGACGAGCTTGGCTACACCTGCCAGCTCTTCAGCATTCTTAATTTTGAAGGTATCATTCGTTGGCACATACCACCTGGTATCGGCCGTGCTGTCCCAGGTCTGCGGATCAGCCTTGGCCATGATGCCTCCGGCAACTGCGGCAACGACAATTACCGCCAGTGCTATTAGATAACCTATCCATGATCTTCGCTTCAAAGCCATGTTGACACCACCTGAATAGTATTGTGATTAGGGATTTCCCAGCAGAGTGTGCCCGCCCGCTTGCGAGCGAACGGGCACATCCTAGTTATTGCTTGGCTGTAATGAACTGATCCAGACGGATGGCAATGGCTGCCGCCTGCTCACGCGTAAGCGGAGTGGACGGGTTCACCTTGTTGCCTTCTCCGAGAATAATGCCGTTCTTAATGCTCATTGCCACTGCTTGTCTTGCCCATGCCGGAACCTTGCCCTTGTCAGTGAAACCGCTGAGGATCGAAGTGACTTCGGCCTCGCTGAGTTCACTGCCCGGATTCACCTGATTCAGCAATCTTCCGAGCATCGTCATCGCTTCAACTCTTGTCAGCGTATCCTTAGGCGCATACTTGCCGCCTTCAAGACCAGTGATAATACCCAGCTCTGCAGCAATGGAGACGCTGCGGTTATACCAGCTGCTGGCGCTGACATCACTGAAGCCTGCCGAAGCTGCCTGCTTGTTCATCAGACCTGCAACACGCAACAGAATGGTTGGATATTCTGCCCGGGTCACTTTACCTGACGGATCGAACAGTTCCGCAGATTTCCCTAGCACGAACAGCTTGGCAGATGCCGCTGCGATGCCTTCCTTGCCCCAGCCTGAAGGCATATCCTTGAAGGTCTTCAGGTTGCGGATGAAGAAGAGGCTGCCTTCGCCTGTCAGCTGTACATTCACTGCCGTGCCGCTGCTGTCCAGCTTCCACGGTACCGTTGTCCAGTTGCCGTCTTTATCCTTAAGCACCATGGCTGTAATTTCCTTGGCCGCAAGCGGCGCAGGAATGGCAATCTTGGCTGCAAGCGCCGGCGTCCAGCTGCCCTTCGGCAGGTTAACGTTCACCGTTACACCTTGGCCAGCCCCCATCAGGGTGAAGCCTTGCTGATCGGCGATAGCCTTCATAGCCTGCTGATCGGCAGCACTGTTGGCACCAATACCGATAGTAAGTCCGGCAGTTACACCTGCAAGATTCTCAGGAGCAATCACCAGTTGTCCCATTGGAACTTCAATCACAATCTTCTTCTTCGCGCTCAGCTGCTGCTGAACCACACTCTGGTCTACACGGATACTGAATGCTTTGGCATTCGGATCGGCGGAGCTTACTGTGAGGTCACTGCCTGCTACAGCTTCTTTATCCGTAATCCGGACGATAGCTGTAAGTCCATCCCACTCCGCTGTCACGGCCTGGCCGTTGACGGTAATCCGGGCTGCCTGTTCCGGTGCTTGTTCTTCAACAACTCCCGGTACGGCACCACCGCCTCCGCCACCACCGCCGCCTCCGCCTGAACCGCTGCTGGTCCAGACCGATGCAGCTACACTGCCGGAAGCCCTAACCAGCTTGTCCAAGGAGGTACGCTTGGCCAGCACAACAGTGGCGCCCGGATGAGCGGACACGATACCATCGAGCGGAAGCAGACTCCATGAGCTTACATTGTCATCCCTTTTCAGTTCTGCCGGACCCGACGAGAAGACCTTGTAAGCGATCTGCTGTCCAGTCATATCTCCGGCGGAAGTCACTGTAATCTTCGTACGGTTGCTGTCTCCGCCAATTGGAGAAGATACAGCTTGCACAGTACCCAATTCTTTCGTATCTGGAACAGCTACGGTTGCTGCAAGCATGCCCTTAAGCGTTACACCTTCGGACACCTTGTACTCTGCTTCAATCAGACTGGAGCCGGTGGCAAGTGCCGTAACACTGCCATCTGCGAGCAATGACACTGCATCACCTACAGTGACTTCATAAGTCAGATTCTGCAGATCTTTACCAGCAATCGGCTCTTCCTTGAATTTCGGCTTGCCGTTCCCGTCCTTGCCATCCGAAACCTTGAGATAAGCCTGGATTTGGCCTGCCGCACCCGGCGTCAGCGTCTCCGCCCCCTTGAGAACCAGGGCAACCGGTACTTTGAATCCGGCATTCGTAATATCCACAATGGCTGTGTTCTGATTAGTAGCACCGTCAGTTGCGACAATGCTTAGCGCCACTGAAGGCTCCTCAGAATTCACTTCCACCATTCCATTGAAATCTCCCGTCTTCGGATCTACCGTAAGCTCCTTGGAGATGACCTTGTCTTTGTATTTGCCGTCAGACTGCAACTGGCTCACGGTATAAACTGCACTCAGCTTCGTTCCTGTAGTTGTCGTTCCGGCTACACGAACGGCACCCTGTGCAGTACGTTCGCCCGTTACCGGCTCCGTCAGATACAGGACCGGTGCGATTGTATCTACAGTCAGATACAGCATAGTCACTGAGATATCCTTGGTCACCGTATTTCTGGCCCTGAGTTCAATTGCATACGGCCCGTCCGTCTGGAACTGGTCGAGATTCAGTATGCCTTCGCTTCCGCCGCCAGCCTTGTCCGTCAAGGCCAATGTAGCGATAGATTTGTCAGCATAGAATGCTTCCACCGTCACATTGGACTGTTTGGAAGAGAGCGTCAGCTTCTGCTTCGTTTCATTCGTTAACAGGTTCACGTAGTTCCCGGAGGAGGCATCTACTGTCCCCGATGAACTCAATACCTTCAGATCCGGCAGATTCGGAGTTGGCAGCAAGGTGCTGCTGCTGTCCCGCCGCTCGGCATAATGATAGTTCTGATGCTTGTCGGCATCCTCGGTTGGAACCGTTGCGGAAGTGACGCCGATGACGTAATTCTTCTTCACTTCCAGGCCGACATATTTCACCTTGCTCAGATCAATCACTGAGCCTTCAAGGCTGCCCTTATAGACTTCATCTGTTGTAGATACAGCCTTCCAGCCGCCAATCAACAGACCTTCGTATTTGCCTGTGGAGGCATTCCAGTAAGGCTTAAGCTCCTGTTCGGTATACAAAAGCTCTCCAAACGGAGCATATTCACCCAGTTTGCTTCCATCATCCAGCTTCGCATCGACCACATAGCTGTGCTCGTAGCCGCTGTGTCCCGGTTTCTTCGCTCCCGGCTTGAAGGAGAGTGAGAACAATCCGTTGCCGGCAGGCTCAACAATGACATCACTGACACTCTGTGGTGCCAGCGGATCAATGATCTCAAAGCGCTGCGGCGATGTCTTCGTCCCGAAGTTCGAGCTGGATTTCAGCTCGGCCCGCAGGTAATAGTTGCCCTGCCTGAGCAGCCCGCGGATATCTTCCGGGTTCCCCATCAAGGTTACATTGGTGACATCGATCACTTTGCTGCCGCTCGTGATTCCGCCGCTGACCGAGCCGCCTGCTGCGACCGGTACATCCTTGGCGATCAGCATACCAGGATCACCCGTCTGCAGAATCTCTTGACCATTCAGCATTTCCTTGCGGTTTGTCACCGCATCCTCTGCCAGATACAGGTTCACTGTATCGCCTTCGGCTGCGTTGGCGACTTTCCAGGA
Organism: Paenibacillus sp. FSL H8-0122; assembly: GCF_038005345.1. Lineage (NCBI taxonomy): Bacteria > Bacillati > Bacillota > Bacilli > Caryophanales > Paenibacillaceae > Paenibacillus > Paenibacillus sp. FSL H8-0122. The sequence continues at coordinate 4,133,085 of NZ_JBBOTB010000001.1, forward strand.
GGCTGTGAACTTATTCGCATTCGAGCTGTCCTTCGCCAGGTTGACTTCACCCAGAGTAGGCAGGGTAGGAACGTTGAGCAGCTTGGTGTCAACAGCCGAGACGGCTGTCAGCTTCCAAGTGCCGCCTTTTGTGGCTTCATTCTCAGGAATAATGATATATGCTCTGCGAATGTCCACTTCACTGCTGAGTTTGGACCCATTATCTGTTTTATAGCTTGCAGGAATATATTGTGTAAAAGCATTTGCCATAGGATCAGTGTTCGTGTTATCGAATTTCACCGGATACAATTTGCCTGATGCATCCTGCAGCTTGAATTCCGGCATTTCCTTGCTGCTGTACTCCATCTCAATGATGGCATTGCCGGCTACGCCGTCCATCGGAATCTCATGGATTCTGCCGCCGTTCTTGACCGTAATGCCGCCTACGCCGACATTGATCGAGCCGTTCTCGACATATTTAACGCCTTCTTCTACCTCACGGTAGATAATCTCCTGATTCTCTTCCTCGGAAGCCACCTTGGATGTGGCCAGCGTCTGCACGCCTGCCCCAATCACCATCAGACGCGGTCCAAGCTCAGGATCATCCACCACCAGATGGATCATACCTTCCGGCAGCTGATCTGTAGAAGTACCGAATTCAATGCCTCCACTCCAGTAGTAGGTAATGCCTAAGGAGATGAGCAGAATGCCGATGCTACCCCAGACCTTGTCATTGTTGACCCCAAGGAACATACTGGACAGCGGCATGCCGCCGACAACCGGTACATCGTTCGGAATCTGCACCTTGGAGCTGATATAACCTTCAAAATCCGTGCGGTTCTTCTCCAGATTCTGTCCGACGAAGATACCAGCCTTCCCGATGATGATATCCCATCCGCCGATATCCATCTCTGCTTCCACGCGCACGAACCATGGGGTTACCCACTGCGCTTCGAGCAGCGCTTTGGTCAGCATTGGAAGCCGGTCATCTTTCTCCGCATCGGCTTTGGCGGCGAAATCCAGCCTACCTTCCACCTTAAGGCCGGTACGCTTCACCGTCAGGTCCACATCGCCGAAGAAATACGCCGGAGCAATCCCGAACCGCATGCCTACGCCTGCTTGAATCGTCAACGGGAACGGGTCTTCTGCCGTGCCGCCGGCAATCGTATCCGCCAGTTCACGTACAGCTCCCCGTATTGCTGTCAGGTACGTTGCACCCGTCACCAGGATACCCGGCTGCGGAAGCTCTGCCCCGAAGGCAATCACATCCGGAAGAATCCGGCCGTCTTTTACTTTTTTGAGTGAGAATTCAATCTCCACACCCATCATATTCTTCAGCTGTGCGGCGAACTCCAGGCCGTATTCATTGCCTACGCCTCCGCCTTGTACAGCGTGCTTGATCGTAACCTTGCCGCTAGGAGCATCCGGACCTTTTTTCTTATTCGCATCTTTCTTCTTATCCGGTCCGAACAAGCCCATCTCCTGATTGAGATCGAAGCCCAGTGAGGCATCGACGCCATAGAAGCCGGCACTGTTGAAGATGACATTCTTGATCTCGGAGTTAATGATCTTCAGGGACAGCGAGCCTCCGAAGGAAATCCCATTCTCTCTAAGAATGAAGTCATTGAAGGAGAAGCCAAAGCCGTCGATCGAGAAGCTTGGTGCCCCGAACAAAGACTGCTTGTTGAAGTACACATCCTCAATCATAATCTGGCGCAGCGGATTCAATCTGTCACCCACACCGCCGATGGCCCATTTCAGGCTGCCGTTCTGACTGTCGTCTTCCGGATTGCCGTCATTGCCTTTCTCGTCCTTCTTATCGTCATCCTTGTCCTTATCCTCTTCCTCTTTTTCCTTCGTCGGATCGAAGTCCTCTTCTCCAAGCGACTTGTTGAAGCCGTTGAAGAAATCGAGCGTCCATTCGCCCTTATGGAAGACGAATCCGCTGCTCGCTACGCTCAGCGTTCCTTCACCCTTGACAAACAGGGTATCCAGGAAGGGCAGATCGCCAGGCAGGGTGTTGCCGAAGATATCCAGCTTGCCGCGTACAAAAGACAGGTCCTTACCTTTATAAGCTACAGCATCATTAATAATGGCCGGTTCTGTCTTGGTATCCACGATGACCTGCTCTTCATCACCTGTACCCACCTGCTTGATCATGCCGCGGACGGTAACCAGAATCTCACGGTCGAATTCCGGGTCCTTGGCTTCCGCTTCTTCCTTGAATTCCTCAAAGTCCTCTTCCGTTGCAAACAGCTTGTAAGCATACATTGGAGTCTCTTTCAGCGCTTCATCATCCATGAATTCGCTGATATCGAACTTCGGATCAACCGCTTTGCTCGCTGCGCCGAATAAGGCTTTGGTTTTCTTATATTCGGTAACAGCCTTGTACAGGAACGAACCATCCTTGAAAGGCTTGCCCGGGAACAGAGAGTTCAGCTGATCCACCAGCTCATCCTTTACCGAAGCACCGTTCGCAAGGCCGCTGATATCTACAGCTTCCTTATAGACTGCCATCACTCCGGCCTCACGGATTCGTGTGTCGTTATTATCGGTGACCAGGAAGGATTGCGGAGTCGTCATATCATATAGAGCCGCTACTTCCTCGTCCCCTCCGGCGTCGCCTTTGTAATCAATCTCCACCTGATATTCACCAAGCGGCAATTCCGGTCCAAGCCCGGCTTCCAGCACATTGCCGCCTGAATCCACCTGGTCACCACCGCGGTACGTAATCCGCATGGCGCCGGAGAATCCGTCATCCGTCGGCTGCATCACCACTGCATCCTGGACATTGACTTTATACCGGTTACCGTCTGCTTTATTCTTGAGGTACAGGTCAAAGTTCGGAGCGGTCGTTGCATTGCCCGTATTGTAAGCTTCAATATTCGACAGATTGACCGTCAGATATTTCACATCTGTGCTATACAGCTCTGCCGGAGCGAGTGCATAGGAATACGTAGCTGTTGCTTCTCCTACCGGGGGCAGGAGAATGAAGTTGGTACGGGTCGATTCATACTGGGCTTTGATGCCCTCATCCTTGACGCCTTCGATTTTGCCTTGTGTTTCCGGGCTTCTCGCGGAAATCATATACTCCCGGGTAACCGGCCAAGGTCTGCCTTTGGCCTGAACGCGGAAGGTCGCGGTAATTGCGTCACCCGGCTTGTACTTCGGCTCAATGCCCATGGCTGCTTCGTCGGGTGTGGCTGACTTTTTGAACTCCAGCATTTTGCTGCGGGAATTCTCCAGGACCGGATTGCCATTGGCATCCTTAACATCCTGGCCCAACTCATCCTGCCTGACGAAGCTGAGACCACTCTCCAGCGTCATCTCCACTTCAATCTTGGAGTGCTCCATATTGTAGGCCTGCAAGTTTTCTACTTCGGCTGTAATCGTGAAGACACCATTATCCACATACTTCGACGGAACGGTCTCCCCCGTTCCCAGCGAAGCTGTCGCCAGCTGCTGAACCTGATCTACATAACGGATCGAGAACACTTTATCCGGGGCTGTCAGTTCACCCAGGCCATATACGGTCTCGAAGCTCTGGAAGCCTCCCGGTGCCAGCTTCTCCGGATTCCAGTAGAAGGCAACGGCGGAATCCGCCGTACCGAAATCATTGGTATCTCTGGTGAAGTCCAGATTCGGATTAATTTTATAATCCCACTTCGTATTCGCCAGGCCGTTCCAGTGCCCGACGATCATTTCATCCACAATATTAATATTCTGTTCGGCAAAGTTATTGAAACCGTAGGCCACCACATTGGTTGCCTGAGGATTCGTCAGATCCAGCTTGTCGCGCATCACCCAATAAGCAGGAATCTTGAAGTAAGCTCTATCTTCGAAGGGAATCCCCTTATCGTCCTCCGGATTATGCACCAGCTTCCGCTCTACCTGCAGCGGTGACTTGTAGGCTGTGCCAATCTGGAACTGCGGCCCGTCGTTACCGCCGACCATCGTATCCAGCAGAATCCGGCTGCCGATCTGCACCTGCGCCCCGCTCTTGTTGTTCACTTCATAGCGGATGTTGACGTTACCGGAATTCACAGCATCCTTGCTGTCGGTGTAGAGCATCAGAATCTGCTTGATCTCTACGCCCTTAATCTTCCAGATCATCTCCAGCTGCTTGGTGCCATTTGAATTTCCTACCACTTTAGGTGCAGTAGTCTCAGAATAATGGCTGCTGTCGAACTTGTATTTATTGCCGTAAATATAATCCGTTCCATCGATCCGGAACGTCGTGAACGACGTCTCCGGGTCATCACCCTGGAACAGCAGGTTAACATTATTATCTTTCTTGCGGATCGGTTGACCCTCTACAGTGCGAATGCCGTAGCGGCCCGTCTCGTTATCCACGGTGACCTTAATAAAGTCATTCTGGATCATGGTTGTCTTGGTACTGCTGGCCGCCTCGACGAGAGCATGGAAGCTCTCGGAGGTGGACAGAAATACCATGATTAAGGTGAGCATTACCGCTACTGTGCGTTTCAACAACTTCACCAAGTATTCCCCCTGTTCTTGTTTCAACTATTTCAGATTGCCGACAAAGAAAGTAGCAAATTCGCGGTCCCGCTCCTGGGTTCTCACCACAATGGTGTACCAGCCTGTTTTCGGGAAGGTGACCTTGAAATTGCTGCTCACCAGCTCAGCATAGGTCAGCTTCTGCTTCACCAGCTTCAGCTGTCCTTCGCGGTACAGACCAGGGTAATACAGAATATCGAACGTTCCTGCCTGATTGACCTTGTCTACTCCGCCTACCTTCATCAGGTTGAAGCCGGATACCTTGAAGGTAATGGTGTTGGTATTGAACAATGCGGATTCGCCGGATGAAGCCGAGATTAAGGTATCGTTACCGAAGACCAGCAATCCGCCGTCCTTCACGACCACCACATCCTGATAGACCACCGACTTATTGCCTACCTGATCAACTGCAGTGTACGCTACGCGCTGGCGTCCAAGCTTGCTCAGATCCAGCCCGCTGACCGATACTTTCACGTTAGCCTCAGCCGATACATTATCAGATACGGTGAACCCGCCGAGATCCGTACGGAAGCTAAAGTCTTTCTTGTTCTGAACAATTCCTACGGTTTCCTTGTTCAGTGTCAGCTCAGGCGCTATGTTATCAAGTCCGGCTATGGTCACCGGAACCTTGTTCACATTGCCCAGCAGATCCGAGATCGCAATAACCGCTGATCCGCTGCTCTCAAAAGCACGCGAGTAGCTGTACGTTCCATCCGCTTTACTGATCTGGTTCGTATACGCGGCTCCATCTGAAATAGGTCTTACGCCTGAGAACATTTGGTTAGGGGCAGCTACTGTGCCACTAAGCGTGACCTTCACTTTGCCCTTGGCATATTTCTGTCCGCCGATGGTAACAATCTGATCGGCCGGAACCGCTTTGCCTTCGGCATCTACAAAGGTATAGGCCACTTTGTCCGGTACCGGCGGCGCAGAGAGAATATTGGTTACTTTCTCTTTGATAACTGTCGTATTGCCGTACACATCCACCACAGTAAATGAAGCCGTTCCATTCTCCATGAGTGTAATGCTCTTGTCGGGACTGATGACATTGAATGCCTTAGCCGATGCATCTGCCTTCTCTACGTTAAGTGTTACACCTGTGGAGAACAGCACATTGCCGCTATTATCCTTCAGGGTGCCGAAGGTCTGGCTTCCATTCTCGCCATATTGGTAGGAACGGACAACTTTCACCCTAGGCACTTCCTTGTTAATGTTCGCAACCGTTGCTTCAACCTTATTGACATTTCCGGCAGCATCCTTAATTTCGAATTCGAACTTGCCGTTCTCCGTGAAGGTGTAGGCTGTCTTGCCGCCATTGTTCACAACCGTCACCGGCTCAGAGGTGCTCTGAAGAAGGGCAACCACATTACCGTTCGTACTCTCCATGTATGAATATTCAACGGTTCCTTCAGGAGCAGTACCGTCAATATTCTTCACGACCAGATATAGAGTATCTGTCCGGTCCGGATCACTGAGATCAGTCAGATCGAAGCTGTAGTAACCATTCTCGTAGATCTTGAATGAATTGCCGGTCCGCACAGGCACCGAAGGGTTAATCTTCGAAGGCGTTACACGGATACCCGGCGGGAGCGTAATCTCAATATCCGCACCAACCTTGGCATTAACCGGGCTGTTCACGCTGAGTGAAGCAAGCGCATAGACCGGCTGTACGGTAGTAAGAGGAAGCTTGATTTCAAGCTGGGCCGGCTTGCTGATCAGACCGCCCGGCGTTCTGTACTTGACCCACACCTGAAGCTCCTCAGCCTTACTCGTCGGAACCTTCACGGCTACGAAGTTCGTATAAGGCTTCCAGTTCAGCCAGCTCACCCCGTTATCCGGTGAGACTGAATATTCGTAACCGGTCTTGTCTTCCGTTTCGAGACTCAGCTTCATAATGGCTGTGTAGCCGTCCGCTGCATCACCGGACAGATAGATCAGAGAAGACTTGGCATCCGACACCGGCGCATCCGGCTTGGTCGTTGCCGAGACCTTGAAGGTTCCTGCACTTGCCTTGATCGTGCTGTTGCCAGCTCCATCAACCGCGAGTACATATAAGCGGAACTCAGAGATTTCTCCTGCATCCAGCGATTTGTCGTCGATGGATACTGAGCCGCCTGCCGGAACATCTTCCCATTTGGTAGAAGACTCTGTAGGTACTTTTGCACCTGCATCTTGTCTGACCCATTGATACTTGCTGACCAGTCCTGTTTTGCTGTAGAATTCCGACACGCTGATCTTCGTCTTCTGCAGCGGCAGCGGGTAAGCAACACTATCAGGGCTGAAATATACTACCGGTGCTTCATTGTCAAAATAATAAGCCTTCGAGTAGTAGTACGTTTTGTCGCTGTGCTTCACCATAAGATGAATGTATTGCGTGCCGTTCAATTTTAATTTATCAGCAGGAATGACATAGCTGTAAGTGGCTTCACTTACTGAAGCGCCAAGACCCTTGGCTGCCAGCTTGGCATCGGGGCTGGCTTCCGGTGCCGCCGACGGTTCAGATGCTTCTGGCGAAACCGCAGGTGTCACTGCCGGTTCAGTTGCTTCGGCCGAAGCAGCAGGAGTCGTTACCGGCTCAGCACTGTTATCCGGTGCCGGAGTCTCTTCCGGTTCAAGCGGGGTCAGCGTAGGCGCTGACGGCACTGAGGACAAGAACTTCATCATAATGGCAACCGGCCCGATGCTTGCTGTAACTTCCGGTTCTGCCGGAGCACTCGGCTCTGTAGGGGCACCAGGCTCTGCCGGTTCCGTTCCGTCTTGAATCAAGCTTTTCTCAGACAGTGGAGATATGCCGGATGACTCGGAAACCTCCAGTCCGGTGAAATCACTATCCTTTGGACGAAGCGAGCTGTCGCTGATGGCATAGCCCGCATAATCGGGATGCACACCGCTGATCCGGAATGTAACATCATGACTTTTCACATAGTTAGGATTGGCTTCTGGTGTGAACTCTGTCGGAATAGCCGCCTCAGAACTTACAACCACCGCTCTTTCCTGCGGTGTCTTGATCGTCTCATTGCCCGCTTTATCCAGTGCCTTCAGATAGAGCCAGTACGAGCCGTCCTCATCAATATCCTCATAGGTAGACCGGGTTACGGTCGAACCGGTGTATGGCGTATCTGCCCACTTCCCGCTGTCCGGGGAATCCCCGTCTTTAACCCATTGATACTGTACACTGCTGACTCCGCTATGCGGGTCTTTCACGAGGGCCTGTACCGTTGCGGTATCCTCGCCTGCCAATGTAATGGCAGGTCCCTGGTTGTCCAGCTTAAGAACGCCAACTTCATGCTTCCAGTTAGAATCGTCCTTCTTGAAATCTTCAAGCGGCCAGACACTCTTATCGCCGTATTGTCCAACGGCGGCCAGAGCCTGATTGTCGGCATAGAAGATCTTATCTGCCTCTTCACCCGGCGCTTCTGCTATCCAAGCATCGTACTGCGCCTGATGGGTTTTCTTGTATACATCTTTCTTCTCATGCTGCATCAATTCTCTGGCTGAATCCCAGGACATATCGGCAGTCCAGGTATGCAGATACCACTCGCCGCTGTTCCCTTCCTCGAAGGCTTCCGCCGGAGGAGCAAGCAGGTTCGTCTTGTTATTCACTACCGACAGCTCTATATTCTCGAATTCTCCGGGATACAGCTCATCCGACGGCTGCTTGGCGGAGAGTGCGTAACGCTTGAGTGCTGCATAATGATCTCCGGCTACACCGGCGAACGGATCAGCCTTATCCTGGCTCCACCAGTAGTACACCAGGCCCACAGAAGGAGAAGCTTCCGCACTCATGTTGGAAGGGCGGTAGATGCCGCGGCTCGGCCGTTCCGTACCACGGTCAGGGACGGTAGGATCAAGATGCGGTACTTTAATGGAAGGATCGTTGGCGTCAATTGTAACCTTGCCTTTTTTGGCATACTCCTGATCAGTAGCGCCGCCAGTCTCGAACCGGTAACCGATCACCGGCTCCGTATTGTCGATGAACAGGTTCGCCCAGTCAATCTTGGAGTTGGCGAGCGAATCATCACTGCCGTAAGGTTTAATTTCCTCTTTATGGATTCCATCGTAGTTCGCAGGCTGAATCATCAGGTTCCCTGCGTAATCCTGGATAACATCGGTATCCATCTGGATGGGCTCACTGCCACCCTTGGCATCATTAGATATAGCTACAGCCTTGAGAAGCGGGGTTTCCACAGTTTTGCCATCAGGCACAGTCATGCGGAAGCTCCAATTCGGTGTATTCCTGCCTATAACATAATAGGCTTTCATGCCGTTATTGAAGAGGATGAAGGTTTTCTTCTCGTCCCAGCCGGTCTTGGCAATCGCCTCTTCCGTCATCTGCAGAGTGAAGTCAATCACATCTCCCTTGTTGAGCGTAACCCCGGTCAGAATCTCCGGCTGAATGCCGTTCGCTGTCTTGGAATACTTCGGACGCACGGCATCGACAATGACGCGGAAGCCGCCCCGGTCGAAGTCAAACGGGTTCCCGCTTTTCCGGTCCAGCCAGGCATTGCTGCCGCTGCTCGGTACGGTGTTGAGATTGACAACCGCTTTATTGCCTGCCGCATCACTGAGCACCGCTTCTTTCAATTTATTATCCAGCGACAGATCCATCTGCGCTCCGCCGGTGGTTCCTCCGGTAATTAACGGTCTCAGCGGATTATTGCCGCTGTTGTGGAAAGGAACTCCCGTATATCTGTAGGCAATTTTTTTCTGATAGGAATCCAGATTATTCTCATTGAACGATATATTCTGCAGGTACTGCTGCTGTCCGGCTGCCGGAAGTCCAGTGCCCGGATCATTAACGAATAGCTTGTGCCGCAGGAAGTAATCAGAATTTGCCTTCACTACCGAAGTCGGTCTGACCGGCTCACTGAAGTTGTAGCTGAGCGTGATGTTCTCGTCCCTTTTGACATACAGCTCTTTCTGATTAATCTTCTCGTTGAGCCGCTCTGCACCATTGCCGGTGAAGGTATAGTTATCGATGACCGGACGCTTGAGATCCTGGAACTTGAGGTAGAATCCGCGTACACCGGCTGCTTCACCGTCGTCATCGCCTTGGCCATACACCATTATATTAATAATAGAGTCAGGTTTGATGATAGCCTTAGCTGACTTATTGTATTTCTGACTGCTGCCGGTTTTTTCACTGATTATGTCTCTTCCATCAATACTCACTTGAATTTCCGAACGCCGCGTCCAGAAGACCCCGGAGTGACGTCGCAGCACAGAGAAGCCTGTAAGCATCTCGGCATGTCCGCTCTCCGCCATATTCTTCAGAAGTGGATTATCGGCTACCTTCACCTGAAAACGAACCGTAGCCTCATTATCATCGACACCGGCAAAGATATCTCCCTTAGCCCAGTCGTACTTGGCATCTTTATCTTCCTCTGTCTGCTTAAAGCCTTGCACCTTGGTATAAAAGTTAAGAAACGTATTGTCCGCAGGGTAGCTTAGATTTCCGACATGTTGTCCGTTTGGAAACGTGACCTCAAAATCATCACCCGCAGCCTCTGCCAGTCCACTAAAGGAACTGGGTATTAACGATAACAACATACTAAGAATCAAGCTTAGCGAGGTATATCTCTTCAATCTCCTGCTCATTAACAATTGGTGCTCCCCCTTATTCGTTCATCATTTCCTGTCCGGCGTGCAGCAAGCTTCGCTGTAGTCTAAGATTCACTCCCTATGGCTCCGCATTCTCCTTTCGCCCTGCCCTCCCGTGGACAAAAAATACTAGTTATAAACTACCTATTTTTTCATATCTGCGTTTATTCTATCAGGCAGCTCTAAACAAACTCTTAACAAATCTCGACAAAATCTGCGTCAAACGCCCCAAAATAGGGTTAATACACTCGGAAAACGAAAAAAGTCCTGAATTTTTAAGAGAAAATGTCTGAAAAGCAAAATAAACCGCACTGAGAACGGCTCAGTTGCGGTTTATTGGTGTTGTTTTGCTACCTAGTATTCTTCAACAAGTCAACCATGTTGTGATAATGAATTTCACTCAGATGCTCGATAAAGCCATCCATCTTATAATTCTCTCGTTCAACAATCCATAGACAAATCACACCTACCAATCCCGATATCATGTACTCGAGACCAATTTTCATTTTTTCATCGTGGTGATAATCGCCGATTCCGGCGAAGATGAACGTTTTAAAAGCATCTTTTAAATATATGGAGAAGTTGGGTTGGATGTTTTGAGTCAGCATGGTTTTAAAGAATATCATGTTTGCATCAATATTGTCGAAAATCGTTTTTATCATCGCACCGAACATATCCTTGTCCATCTCATGGATCGAGCTCACCTCCAGGCTCAAGCAAGCATTCAAATTCTGTACGCTCTCCTGAAATAACTTGTCCATGAACTCAGGTTTATCTACATAGTGTAAATAAAATGTGTTTCGGTTTATCATCGCTTCGTCGGCAATGTCTTGTACAGTAATTCGTTCGTAGCCTTTGGTTTGCATTAGTCTCAAGAAGGCTTCCTTAATCGCTTTTCGCGTTTTAAGAATACGCAGATCCACCTTATCCTTACTCAATAATAAGCCACTCCTTCATAAATAATAGTCAAATTTATATAAAATGATGTTTAAATGTCATGTCGCATTATATCAACCATTGAGCATTATAATTGTATATTTTACTATTATAGTTGTCAATTACACTCACGTATTCATAAAAGGAGAATCAGATATGAAAACACTAGCGATCATTGGTGCAGGTAAGGGATTAGGAATGTCTATTGCGAAAAGCTTTGGAAAAAATGACTTCCAAGTGGCATTAGTCGCAAGAAACGCCGCAAAGCTGCAAGAAATGGTGGATGAATTGAAAGCGGAGGGTATTGAAGCCTCTTATTTCATAGCGGATATTTTCAGTAAAGAACAGATTGAACAGGCGATCACCAATATTAAAGAACAGTATGGCCAGATTGATGTGCTGGAATTCAGTCCTACAGCAGGCAACTATCCTCCTACCTCTGTATTGGAGTTAACAGTAGAGAATGTAAGGGACTCATTTGAGGCCTATGTGGTCAGTGCCATCCAAGTTGTCAATGCTGTTCTCCCTGATATGCTCGCTAAGAAAGAGGGTTCCCTACTCTTTACCACAGGATTATCTGCCATGTACCCCGTCCCAATGATGGGGAATATCGGTATTGCTCTTTCAGGACTGCGCAATTATGTAGCTAATCTTCATACTTCATTGGCTGCTCAAGGCATTTTTGTTGGTCACCGTTCTTTAGGCTTGTTGATTAAGGAGTCGGGTACTGGCGCAATCAATGATCCGGATGTGATTGGCGACATGTGGTATCAAGCCTATATGGACAAAACCGTATGGGAGGAAGAATATCCCAAGGGTGTAACCCCCGAAACCATTGTATTTTAACATTCTGTGATGGATTTGGCCTCATTGCAGGAAGGTGGATCAAAAAAGCAGCTCCAGGATCAACCCCTGGTGCTGCTTTTTCACTCTAACTATTTATTTCCCCACAGCAGTCCGGTTAATTACCGCGCTGACCCGGGTCAAAATCTCCGACATGGAAGCCGGGTCCCTCACATCATACTCGTCAATGTTCAGGCGCAGCACCGGGCAGGCGCTGAATTCGTTGATCCACTGGGAATACCGGCCGTGCATATGTTCCCAGTAGGAGACGTCCGTCTGGATCTCCATCTCGCGCCCGCGCTCATTGATCCGGGTCAGGATGGAGGGCAGACTGCCTTCAATATAGATCAGCACATCCGGGTGCGGGAAGTATGGCGTCATCACCATGGCTTCATATAGGCTGGTATAAGTAGCATAATCCGTCGGGGACATGGTGCCTTGGTCGGCGTGCATTTTGGCGAAAATACCGGTGTCCTCATAGATCGAACGGTCCTGCACGAACCCGCCGCCCAGCTCGAACATCTTCTTCTGCTCCTTGAAGCGTTCCGCCAGGAAATAGATCTGCAGATGGAAGCTCCACCGTTCGAAGTCATGATAGAACTTCTCCAGATAAGGATTATGATCCACCTGCTCCAGTGAGGTCTGGAAGCCCAGGCGTTCTGCCAGTGCTGCGGTCAGCGTCGATTTGCCAACGCCTACGGTTCCGGCCACAGTGATAATGGCATTGTTCGGGATATTGTAACTGTTCATTTCATAAGCTCCTTTACTTGTTCCGCGATGGCGGTGAAGTCTTCCGGGTTCTCCACGAAATCCACCTGGTTTCCGTCGATCGTGACGATTACGGTGGACGGTTCGCGGAGGGCCAGTGATGCCATTGCATCGTCGTAATCTTCAATTAACTGCTGGAGGTAGGCAGGGGCAATGATCTCTTCGAACGTACGCGCGCGCTTGGCAATCCGGGCCAGCAGCGTATCCAGATCCGCGCGGATATACAGAATAATGTTCGGCTTGGGGAAATCATCGGTCAGGATATGATAGATCTCCCGGTATTTGTCCCGTTTCGATCCCTTCAGTGTACGTTCCCCGAAGATCAGATTCTTATAGATATGATAATCCGAAATGACCGGCTTCCCTTGATCTATGTACTGGATCGTCGTGTCTTCAAGCTGCTTGAACCGGTTGCAGAGAAAGAACATCTCCAGCTGGAAGCTCCAATCGTCCATATTCTGATAGAACTTGTCCAGAAACGGATTTTCGTCAACAATTTCTTTGATGACCGGAAGCTGTAGTTCGGTGGCGAGCATCGTGGCGAGGGTGGTTTTACCGGCTCCAATCGGGCCTTCCACGGCTATAAAAGGTGCATGTTTCATTAACGCTATTTTCCTCCTCAAGTACGGACAATTCCAAAAAAACAGACTAAATTATTGTACCACAGGAGCGCCGCCAAGAACGGTTAATTTTCAAAGAAACTTTTCAGGGACAAGCAGCGTCTATATTCAAGGTAATATATTCTTTTATTTACCTAATTCAGTAATTTCCTAAAGAGAGTAGAGGATATCTTGATGAAAAAAAGAAATTTGCTAGTGAGCATGGTGATGGGTTTGACGGCGTGTCTGACTGTTGGGACTCCCGAGGCTGCAACAGCAGCAGCTAGTGGCGGTGGCTCCGGCATCGCTTCCTACGGACCCGATTATCTGATCAAGGATGACGGTTCCCTGTGGGTCTGGGGTGAGACGAAGTCTGTACCTACACAGGTACATGGACTAAGTGATGTACAGGCTTCTTTTCCGCTATGGAATGGTGCGCTGGTAACCACCAAGGATGGCTCGGTCTGGAAATGGACTAGCAATGCCCGGACTATGGCCATCGAAGTTACGCCTGTGCCGGAATTGAAGGAAATGAGCAATTTCCAAAGCAGATACCCGCGTCATTTAGCAGTCACCGGAGAGGGTACGGTATATACTTCAGTTACGTCAACTGACGATAATACGACCCCACCGTTTGCGCCTGTTCCGGGCCTGGATCACGTTGCAGCTATCTCTCAATATTACGAGAGCAATAAGCTTAACAATAAGGATAGCGACTGGCAGCGCTATCTGTTCCTGAAGACAGACGGGACGGTCTGGACCAGCATTGACGAACTTGCCACTTTTACACCCGTCGCCAATCTGAAGGATATTGTCCAGCTCGAACAGAATTATGCACTCAGCAAGGATGGCAGCGTCTGGACCTGGCCGGACCAGGATAGTTATTTACCGGAAACCTATAGTGACCCGGCCCAGTTAACTGCAACTCCATTCTCCGGCTTAAAAGATATTCGGGCCCTGTACAACAACGGGCGCAGCCGGCTCGCGATTGACAAGCAATCCCGTCTATGGTTCTGGGGCTCCACGGTCACCGGATATTCGGATGGAACCACATATCAGGATGAACCCGTTCCGGTTGTCTTCTCAGGAATCAGCAAGGTGACCGATGCATACATCGTTGAACAATCTATTGTCGCCCTGACCTCAGACGGCAAGGTCTATGCAGCTTCGATTGCAGCAGAGCTTATGTCGCCGAATGCAAAGTTCACCTTGCTTGCTTCCGATATCCAGTCGATAAAAGGCGGCGGAAGACATGTCATTATGCAGAAGAATGACGGCACTCTCTGGGGCTGGGGCGTGAACAAGAATGCTGAGCTCGGGTACGGTACTTATGAATTCAGCTATAAGCAGCCGGTCCCAATGCAGAAGCCGATCTCTGTTACCCTGAATAGCGAATCCATCGCCTTCACCAATGGTGTCATTACCCGGGGCGGACAGAACTTCATTCCGCTGCGTTCGCTGTTCACCAAGATGGGAGCTACTATCGGTTATTCCATGGACAAAGTAGTAACGATTACCGGTACCGCTGCCGACAAAACTCCGCTAACCATCGTCATCAAGACCGTGAACGGAGCCACCACCGTAAATAATAAAAGCGTCACTCTGGCAACGCCGCCGTTTGTAGTGAATGGCACCGTCTACCTGCCGCTGCGCTTCATCAGCGAACAGCTTGGGGCGAAGGTTGACTGGCTGCCGCAGGAGAGCAGAATTGCGATTAGTATGAAGTAAGAAGGTCTTCCTCCCATAAAAGAGCAAAACGGGCTATCTCACATGATATAGCGTTCTCTTCGACCTCCATTGTTGCACTAAATGCAGGATTATTGGCTGGTTAGGGGACTAATCTAGGCATTGTTGTAGTTTTTGCAGCATTTCCGGTGGATTAGCGGATGAGATCAGCATATTGTTGAATTTTGTGCAGGATTTCGCGCAGACCGGTGGATCAGCGGCGGCATTGTTGCATTTATTGCAGCATTTCCAGCGGCAGGGAAAGCAGCGCGGCACCGGGAAAGTAACGGTGAGCGGTGAGCAGGACTAATTACTGATTAGCGGGGATATAGCGGAGATTCATCAGAAAAATAGCAAATTGGCAATATCGCAGGCTGCCAATCAAGCAAGCTCCCCCTGCCTATCCGCGCACCCAAAAAGCGCCCCAACAGCCAAAGCTGAAGGGGCGCTTCTATTATGCATCTATATATTCATTCGCAGCTATTCGTTAAGACAACCGGCCGCTGAAGTCACTGTATTCGAACTCGCGGATCACCTTAAGGCCTTCTGCTTCATTATAAGAAGCAATGGCCGGGAGGTTAACGCCGTTGAACATGTGGTTCTTCACCATGGAATAATGCGCCATGTCGGTGAAGATCAGCTTATCGCCGTACTTGAGCGGCTCCGGGAAGGAGTAATCCCCGATCACATCCCCTGCCAGGCAGGTCATGCCGCCAAGCCGGTAGGTGTAGGCGAATTCGCCGGGCTCTCCGGCACCGATAATGCCCGGACGGTAAGGCATGGCCAGCACATCCGGCATATGGCATTCGGCCGAAGTATCGAGAATCGCGATATCCATGCCGTTATGCATAGTGTCGAGGACCGTTGCAACCAGATAACCAGTGTTCAGGGCAATCGCTTCGCCCGGCTCCAGGTAGATCTCCACATTGTATGTCTGCTTCATATGCAGAATGCACTTAATCAAGGTATCCAGATCATAGTCAGGACGGGTGATATGATGCCCGCCGCCGAAGTTCAGCCATTTCATGCCGTGCAGATATTGGCCGAACTTCTCCTCTACGACCTTAAGCGTACGCTCCAGCGTATCCGAGTTCTGTTCGCACATCGTATGGAAATGCAGGCCGTCAATGCCGTCCAGCTCGTCCGGCCGGAAGTTCGGCAGGGTTACGCCCATACGGGAGAAGTTGTAGCAAGGATCATAGAGCGGCACTTCAATCTCGGAATACTCCGGATTGACACGAATCCCGCAGCTGATCTGCTTCGGCGCGTTCTGCACGCGCTGCTTGAACCGGCTCCACTGGTCGAACGAGTTGAACACCATATGATCGCTGTAGCGAAGCAGCTCATCGAACTCGCGGTCTACATAAGCTGGTGCATAGACATGCACCTCTTTGCCCATCTCCTCGAAGCCCAGCCGGGCTTCGAACAGGGAGCTGGAGGTTACGCCATGCAGATATTTGCCGACCAGCGGGTACATGGCGTGCATGGAGAAGCCTTTTTGCGCAAGCAGAATCTTGGCTCCGCTCTTCTCCTGCACATAATTCAGGGTCTCCAGGTTCTTCGTCAGCAGCCGTTCATCCACCAGATACGCAGGGGACGGAAGATTGCTGATATCAATATCGATGTCCTTGTTCTTCATGGTCATGCGCCTTAATCCAGCAGCGTCGGCGAGAAATCTTCTTGCCAAGGCAGGCCGTGTTTGTTCAGAGCATCCATGAATGGATCCGGGTCGAACTCTTCGATATTGTGTACACCCGGCTTGTTCCAGATGCCTTTGATAATCATCATTGCCCCGATCATGGCAGGAACGCCGGTAGTGTAGGAAATGGCCTGGGAGCCAACCTCTCTGTAGCACTCTTCGTGATCGCAGACATTGTAGACATAATAGGTTTTGGGCTGGCCGTCTTTGGTGCCCTGAATGATACAGCCGATATTGGTTTTACCTTTGGTTCTTGGTCCCAGGGAAGCCGGGTCAGGCAGAATGGCCTTCAGGAACTGCAAAGGAATAATCTCTTTACCTTCGTAATTAATTGGCTCAATAGAAGTCATGCCGACATTCTCAAGCACCTTCAGGTGAGTCAGATAGTTCTGCGAGAAGGTCATCCAGAAGCGGATCTTCTTCACGCCAGGAATGTTAACTGCCAGGGATTCTAACTCTTCATGGTACAAAAGGTAAATATCCTTCGGGCCGATCTCCGGGAGATCGTATACTTTCTTCTCAGACAGCGGCGCTGTCTCAATCCACTCGCCATTCTCGAAGTAACGTCCGTTCGCAGTAATCTCGCGGATATTAATCTCAGGATTGAAGTTGGTGGCGAAGGGATAACCATGGTCGCCCGCGTTCGCATCTACAATATCAATCGTATGAATCTCGTCAAAATAATGCTTCTGCGCATAAGCCGTGAACACACCGGTTACGCCAGGGTCAAAGCCGCTGCCGAGCAGCGCTGTAATTCCGGCCTTCTCGAATCTTTCCTTGTAAGCCCATTGCCAGGAATATTCGAACTTCGCCGTATCCTGCGGTTCATAGTTCGCTGTATCCACATAGTGCACTCCGGTAGCCAGGCAGGCATCCATGATCGTCAGATCCTGGTAAGGAAGAGCCACATTAATCACGACATCCGGCTGGAAGCTCTTGATCAGCTCAATGACTTCTTCCGTGTTGTCAGCATCCAGCTTGGCCGTAGAAATCTTAGTCAGGCCCCCGTCCAGCTTCTCCTTGAGCGCATCGCACTTCGACACCGTACGGCTGGCAATGCAGATCTCTTCGAATACATCCGGGTTCTGGCAGCATTTATGAACAACAACGCTCGCTACACCGCCAGCGCCAATAATTAACGCTTTTCCCAAAATAATAACCCCCTAATTATGCTTAAGTTATTAGTTATTAGCCTTGCTGCTCTGGAACAGGCTACATCCTATGAAAAATCAACAACGCTGATTATACAGAAACTTTCTTAATAAATCAATAAAATCCGACAAAAACTGTGATCTTCCGTGTAAAATCTGCAGTTTTCTACATTAATACTCTGTAATTCACTTCATTGCACTGAAATCCTTCGTTTTCCTTCGCTTTTAACCTTAACCGAATGGAAAACAGCTTGGGGTCCCGTCCATTTCCAGTGCATCAGGCCAACCGGATAATTATATCACAACAGCGGTGTTGTTCAACTTATTTATTTCAAATTTAAGCAAGATCAGCCAGACAAAAGTGCCAATGAGACACATAATAATAAATTACCCGTTTTTCGCTGCCGTTAACTGATCATTGTAAAGGCCGCCGCCCAGTGTTGACTACTCTGATCCGGTCCATCCTTTTATTATGCGTAACCCGCTCTATCCCATACCTCTGTCGTGCCTAGCCGTTGCGGGATTCGCGGAACCTCATGGCAGACGGCGGCTGTCCGCTGAGCTGCTTGAAGGCTTTGCTGAAATGAAACTCATCGCTGTACCCGCAGGCGGCCGCAATCTCCTTCAGTGTTAGCCTGGTGTACAGCAGCTGCTTCTTCGCATGCTCATAGCGGATTTCACTTAAATACCCTTTGGGACTCTTGTGCAGATATTGCTGAAAAAGACTGCGCACATACGAGGGCGATATCCCGTAGCGCACCGCTAGCTCATGGATCTGCAAGGGTTCACTGTAGCGCCGCTCAAGCTCCTCCATCATCCGTACAAACAGTTCATAGCCCTGTCCACGGTCTGGATGGTCAATGGCCCGGACCTGGAGCAATTCATGCAAAAGCTGATAGAGCAGCGCCTGAGTCTGTAGCTGGCTTCCGGGACTTCCGGGAACCCAGCCGTCAGCAATCCGGCGGAAGAGTTGACCCAACTGTCTGCCCGGCTCCCTTCCGGGCTTCAGGCGGAACGGCAAGGGCAGCGCATGAAGCGGCTCCACCCTGCCCTGATTGTCCGCAGACGGAGACAATGTATACAGCGAGAGCAGGATCATGGTGATCCGCAGCGGCTCCCCGCCTCCGCTGCTCATCTCCATGGACAGGCCCGGCCGCAAATAGAACAGCATGTCCGGCGACACCGTATGCTCCTCTGTGTCTGTCCAGAACACTCCCTCCCCCTCCTGAATCCAGTACAGACTGTGTATATGTCTATTCTGACGGATATCCTTCCAGTGCGGGAAGGTGGTCTTATCATGAATCCAGTGGATATCCATCACCAGATTCTGCGGAATCTCCTCCATGTACAGCTCCTCCGTTTCTCGGCATGCCATTTACCGGAATGAGTTCAATCCGGGCTGGGATATGAAGCGTTTTTGACATGCCAATTCTGTTCATTATACCATGCCACTCCCCTGCATTCATTGCTACACTTAGGACATTACGGCTGAAATGATGAAGGAGAGATACCAGATGACTGAAACCCTGTCCACCCCGGCACAAGCCCTGGATTACATGCCCTGGATTGGCCTGTCCGAACAAGAACGGCTTCAGCAGGACCGCCACCAGCAGCAGCTTGCTGCGGATTATCCCTGCACCTTCGGAGAAGCCTGCTTCGTCTCGCCACAAGCCATCGTGCTGCCGGATCAGCTGGTGCTCGGCGACCGGAGCTACATTGCCGGAGGTGCGATTATCCGCAGCACACGGCTGGTCACGGGCAGCGACTGCTCTATGAACAGCTATAGCATATTGTCAGGCGATATTACCATGGGTAATGGCGTGCGGATCGCTTCCCATGCAAGTCTATACGGCTTCAATCACGGCTATGCTGTGACGGATGTTCCGGTCTTCCGCCAGCCTTTGACAGTCAAGGGCATTGTCATAGGAGATGATGTGTGGATCGGGGCGAATGCCGTGATTCTTGACGGAGTGCGGATCGGGTCGCACAGCATTGTTGCGGCGGGTGCCATCGTGACCCGGGATGTGCCCGCGTACAGCATTGTCGGCGGCAATCCGGCCAGACTGATCCGCAGCCGGCTGGCAGGGGAGACAGCTGCAACGGCTGAGCCAAGGACAGCTGAGGAGGATTCAGTAATGAGCATTAAGAATAGCATGGACAGGGAGGCGGGAAGTTTGGGCGAAGGTATAGATGAGCAGTTGGCGGACTTCAGCAAGCAGGTGCAGGAGCAGCTAACTTCCCTGCTGGAGTTCTACTCGGAAACGATAGAGGGAGAGAAGCTGTTCCGGGACCGGCCGGGAGCGGGGCGGACCGTACGGGCGTACTGCGACGCTGTGGAGATCGCTGCGATGTTCGGCAGTCTGCCGCCCGGCTGGACCCGGGAGGAGCTTATCGCCAAGCTGCAGGGATTTCAGGACAGCAGCACAGGACTGCTGCCCGATCCCTGGTCTCCGCCTGGAGAGGAGGACCAGCCCGCGTTATTATCCGATCATCTCTCCCGGTATCATCTTCTTGCAGCAGGCTACGCGCTGGAGGTGTTAGGATCTGCTTTGCCCTACCCCGTTGCCGTGGCCGAGAATATGGATACCGTGACACTGTACCAGCAGCTGAATAGTCTGCCATGGGCGGACAATGCCTGGGGCGCTGGTGACTGGATCGATTGCTATGCTACCGGCCTGTATCACAATCTGAAGTCCTTCGGCTCCGGCAAGCGCCCGGATGATCTGTTCGGCTGGCTGGCGACGCATTGCCGCCGGGACTCCGGGCTGTGGGGTCTGCCTACCGCGGAGGAGGGCTGGCTGCAGCCGGTGAACGGCTTTTACCGGCTTACCCGCGCGACTTACGCCCAGTTCGGTCTGCCCCTGCCGTACCCGGAGCGCAGCATCGATACCGTGCTGGCCCACAGCAGAGACCGCAGGTTCTTCCGGGCGGAGGTGCTGAATGCCTGCAACGTACTGGATGTGGTTCATCCGCTCTGGCTCTGCCAGAAGCAGAGTGATTACCGGCAGGCGGAGATCCGTGCCTGGGCGGAGAAGCTGCTCAGCGAAGTGCTGAAGTTCTGGGTTCCGGAGCGCGGCTTCGCCTTCCAGTTATCCCGGCAGCAGGACACCGGCCTACAAGGCACGGAGATGTGGCTGAGCATTATCTATTTGTTAGCCGATCTATGCGGCATAAGCGTGTCGCTCGGGTACACTCCAATGGGTGTGCACCGCCCGGACCCGGCCTTCTCGTTATCCGTATAAGCGGGACTGGCGTTCATACGTATGCCAGAACTCGCTCACAAGTAGAAACGGCTGTGTCGTCCTTTAAATGGCGGTACCGTTTCAGCGAAATGATAAGGATACTGTATAGCGGAGCATATCGATTCTCTTTGAACAAAATCACCCTGCGGGTGAATGAGATTACCTGCGCGACAGCAAATGTATGCTGTTATTCACATACATTCGGTCCGTGTGCCTGCTTACGAGCACAATGTATGCTGTTTTTCACATACATTCGGGCCATGCGACTGCGTGCCACCTCAATGTATGCTGTTTTTCACATACATTCGGGCCATGCGACTGCGTGCCACCTCAATGTATGCTGTTTTTCACATACATTTGATCCATATGCCTGCTTGCAGCACAATGTATGCTGTTTTCAACATACATTCGGTCCGTGTGCCTGCTTACAAGCACAATGTATGCTGTTTTTCACGTACATTCGGGCCATGCGCCGTAGCGCTAGCCTATTGTATTCGGTTGTGGAAACTATAATTTCCTGAACAAGCGCAAACACCCCGTCATCTCCGCTCGTTCTGAGCAGAGATGACGGGGTGTTGTACGCTTTTACATGCAGCTCCCGAACGACTATTGCCCGAAGCCGACGCGCGGACGCTCACGCTCCTTGGTCTGCACATCTACCGCCCGGATCGAGGTAATCGGAATGTAGAGGGTCTGATATTCGGTGCTGTATTTCACGAACCTCTCGTCCAGCTCCTCCAGTACGCCTCCCCTAACACTTGTACCATCCAAAAAATGAATATGAACTTCCTGTCCCTTCAGCGCTTCCAGCATGCTCTTCCTCTCCTTCGTCTCACAAATGGGTGATGATCGTGTCAATAATTCCGTACTCCAGTGCCTCCTCAGCCGACATGAAATAATCCCGGTCCATGTCCTTCTCCACCTTCTCCGGCGGCTGACCTGTCCGCTGCGCGGTGATCCCGACAATCTTCTCGCGGATCTGAAGAATACGTCTGGCGCTGATCGCAATATCGCTCGCCTGCCCCTGCGCCCCGCCATGCGGCTGATGGATCATAATCTCGCTGTTCGGCAGGGCCGACCGTTTGCCTGTAGCGCCGGAGAGCAATAGCAGAGAAGCAAACGAAGCGGCAAAACCGGTGCAGATCGTGTTGACTTGAGGTTTAATTACCTGCATCGTATCATAAATCCCGAAGCCTGCGGTAGTCGAACCTCCCGGACTGTTAATGAACATCTGGATATCCTTCTCCGGCTCATCCGCCGCCAGGAACAGCAATTGCGCGATAATGCTATTAGCCAGCCCGTCATCGATCGCCGCACCCACGAATACAATCCGGTCCTTCAGCAGCCGGGAATAAATATCATAAGACCGCTCTCCTCTGGCTGTCTGTTCAATCACATAAGGTATTACGCTCATTCTGGTGTGCCTCCTCTGATCTGTCTTCCTGTGTTGGTGTTGATACCCTGTAAACGGTCAGCCTGCACGAAAAGATACGGAAGCCGGAAGAGAAGCGGAAATAGCGGGAGCGCGTATCTTTTACAATGCGCCGTTCGTTTATATAATAGAAGCAACACAATCCATCGAAGGAGAGGGCTACTATGACGATGCTTGAACATCACCGGACACCGGATACGATAGCTATGGATACAAGACATCTTCAAGAGCTGGGAACAACACTGCAGCGCTACTGCCTGTCGCTCACCCGCTCCCGCTTCGACGCCGACGATCTGGCGCAGGAGACCTGGGCCAAAGCGCTGGGCTACCGCAAATTCACCATCAGCCCCAATCCCGAAGCCCTGCTGCTGCGGATTGCCAAGAATACCTGGATTGACGCCTCCCGCCGCCAGGGGTCCCTCATTCGCGCGATGCAGCGGTCTGGAGCGTCATCAGAACCGGCTTCTGCGGCCGCAGCTCTAGAGGAGCTTTCCGGGCTGGAGCTGACCTTCCAGGCGCTGCTCGCCCATCTCTCGCCGCCACAGCGGACCGCCTGGGTCCTCCGCGATGTGCTGGGGTATTCAGCCGCTGAGTCCGCCGGACTCTTGTCAACCACGGAAGGAGCGGTCAAAGCAGCGCTGCACCGTGCACGCCAGGCTTTGAGCAGGGTCCGGGAAGAGCTGATCCAGCATGAAGGCCCCGCTCTACCGCAGGATGCCGATTACCGGGGGTATCTGCGGGCGTTGGCTGAGGCCTATGAGCAAGGGCAGATTCCAGTATTGCTGGAGCTGCTCCGCCAGGAGAACGCCGGGGAGGCAGCATCTGCTGTAAGCACATTTACTGTTCAGTCGGTGTATTCCATGTCCACAGATAACGCGAGATACGCCTACACCCATGGAGCGCCTGCATACGGCGAACTTCGGATGGCTGCATAATACGGATGAATGGAGCAGTGGCTCTGACTATAACTTAGGAGAGTGATTCCATGAAGAAGGTGCTTGTGCTTGGAGGAACGAGATTTTTCGGCAAAAGACTGGTGGAGCTGCTGCTCCAGGACCAGGACAGCGAGGTCACCATTCTGACCCGGGGGATCGCTGAGGATACTTTCGGTGAGCGTGTCAAGCGGCTGGCCGTGGACCGGACGGATGAAGCGGCGCTTGAACGGGCTGTAGGAGATACCGAATGGGATATCGTATATGATAATATTTGCTTCTCGCCGGATGAGGCTGCGGCGGCGGTGCGGATTTTTGCCGGGCGGGCCCAGCGGTATATCCTGACTTCCAGCTTGTCGGTGTACGATCCGCAGCCGGAGGCGTTGGCTGAAACGGACTTTGACCCTTGGCATTATCCGCTGAAGTCTGGCGGGAAGGCGGATGTCAGTTACCAGGAAGGCAAAAGGCAAGCCGAAGCCATTCTGCTTCAGACAGCGGATTTCCCGGTGGCTGCGATACGCTTTCCGATTGTGCTGGGCACGGATGATTATACGCGCCGGCTGCATTTTCACATCGAGCATGTTCTGGCGGGTCAACCGGTGGGCATCCCTAATCCGCAGGCGGAGATCTCGTTCATCCGTTCGGACGAAGCGGCTGATTTCCTGCATTGGCTAGGCCGGGAGGGCTCAGCCGTCACGGGGCCGGTGAATGCCTGCTCGGACGGAACCCTCACCATTGGCGGCGTCATCTCCATCATTGAAGAGATTACCGGACTGACGGCAGTCATCCGGGACGACGCCGCTGAAGCGGATCAATCTCCTTTTGGGATACCAGCATCCTGGTTCATGGATACGGCAAAAGCCCGCAGTGCGGGCTTCAGCTTCCTGTCCTTATCAGAGTGGTTCCCGGAGCTGGTCTCGTCGCTGACCCATTCACTTCGCAAGGACCAGTAGCTCCTCCTTCAGCTCTTTGGAGATTTCTTTCTGCGGTTCATTCACAATTATACTCTGGCCGGGCGCAGGCCATTCCTGCACCGGTATTCCCGCAGGCAGGGGCCGGTGAATTCCGGCTTCTGCCCTTTTGTCTGTCTGCTCCGTGAGGTTCGTATGCATCTCCTGCTGTAGCTTGGGCTGAATTTCCACGGCTGTCTCCGCTTCCTGCTGCTCTTCCGGTTCCTGCACCCTTCCGCGAAGCGTTCGGTCTGCATGTGCTGAACTTACACCTGAATCTGAAACAGAATCTGGGTCTGGCTCTAGCTCAGACGCTACTCCAAGCTCGAATCCGGCCTCAGCAGCCTCCGCAATTTTGAACACATTGATCTCCCGGAACAGCCGCTGCGAGATTTCATTAATCTCCCCGGCCTGCCTGGCAATGTCGCTGATGGCCTGATCCTGCTGGGTACTGGAAGCGTTCACCTCCTGAACTCCGGCCGCTGTCTGCTCAGCTACAGCCGCAACAGAATGTACAGATTCGGCCAGCCGCGAATTGAGGACACTGGTCTGTTCCACCTTAAGGTGAATTTGCCCGATCTGTGTGCTGATGCCTGTAATCGATTCGTCGATCGCGGCGAAGGAAGCCAGGGTCTGTTCCACCTGATGGTCCTGCTGCTCCAGACGGTCCCGGGTCTCCATCATATGTCCCTGGAAATCAGCCATACCGGCCTCAAGCTCCTGAATAATTCTGCTGATATGCACCGAGGAGCCATTCGTCTGGACGGACAGCTGGCGCACTTCATCGGCAATCACGGCGAAGCCTTTGCCTGCTGCTCCGGCCCTGGCCGCTTCAATCGCGGCGTTCAGCGAGAGAATATTCGTCTGCTTCGAGATTTCGGTGATCGAATGGGTAATGCGCGAGATATCCTTGGACTGGCTCACCAGCTTGTCCAGCGCCCCGTAGACCTTGCTGATGGACACCCGGGAATCCTGCGAGCTCTGGCGCAGCGCCGTAACGGTCTCCGAGCCCAGCTGTCTGTTCCGGTTAGCGGCTTCACTCGTAGTCAGCATCACATCGGTATAGTCAGTAATCTCCTGAACCCCGGAGGCCAGCTCCACCAGGAGCTGCGTGCTCTGCTCCGACTGGCTGGCCTGCTGGTCTGCTCCAAGCGAAATCTCCTGTATGGTTCTGACAATATTCTGGTTCGTATGCGCTGTAACCGCCGAAGACCCCTGAAAAGATTGCGCGTAATCGGCAAGCGACCCCGCCGCAGACAACGTCTGCCGCAGCATCCCCTGTACCCTATTGACCATATGGTCGAAATGATGGCTCAGCTGTCCCAGCTCGTCATTGTACGGGGAGTTAATCTGCTGCCGCAGATCGCCATCCGCGATCTGTCTGAGCGCGGCCTGCAGCTTGCGTACCGGGGTGAGGAACGAGCGGATCAGCAGCCAGGCGAGCATCAGCAGGAACAGGGACACTGCGATCGCAGCATACGTCACGATGGATACCGTATCATCCAGCAGGGCGAAGGAGACATTCTGCGCCTGTTCGGCATTTTTGGCAGCGGCGGTGTACAGCTTCCCGTTCGTCTTCAGCATGTCCTGATTCAATGCGAGCGCCTTCGTATGTATTCCATCGATTTTCTCCAAAACACTTAGCGGGTCAAGGGTCTCGTCCGACATCACAGTTACCAGTTCCTTGATTAGAGCGCCGTATTCTGCGGCCTGCGCAGTCAACAGCTTAAAGCTAGCGGATGCAGGCGTGCCCTGTTCAAAATTCACCCTGGCGAGTTCGGCAGACAACTGCTGCTGCTTCTCCTGTAAAGATTCTGCCTGCTCCAGGTCGCTGGATTCCGCCAAGGAAGTCTCGGCACGGTTCAGCTCCTGCAGCTGCTGGGTGATGGTTGAGACCGTGATTCTATTCTCCATTTCGCTCTTCTGCCGTTCCATGGACAGCTCGACCTGCTTGATTTTATGTCCCTGGTACACAGCCACGCCCAGAAAAATAAGTGTAATCGCCGAGAAACTCAAGATCAGCTTCCATTTCATCGAAAAGTGCAGCGGCTTCCCCTTCAAAAGTATCATCCCTTCATATCCAGCCTGATTTTGCAATAGGTATATTATGCTAATAACCTCATTGTAAAAGCCGGATATTAATTACTCTCTCAAGTTGTGTATGCGCAGCGTAAAGAATGTGTTGCGAAAGTGTTAACACAGCGGCAAAATTTAAGGAAAACGGAGGATGTTGCACAAATTGCAGCATTAATACCATACATACCGCCGGAATGGCAGGATTGTTGCAAAAAATGCAGGAATGTCGCCGCCTAGCCACTTAGAGAAGAGGGAATGCTGCCTTTTGTGCAATATTTTTAGAATTGGATTAGTTTAATAAGGGAGAAGTTGTATAATGTGCAGGATTTGGATCAGGAAGAGAGCAACGGGTTAACGTCAGAAGGGAGTGAACACTAACTATGAGCATTGAAAATAGGCTTGCAGCTACAACGAGGGAAGAATTAAGAGATTGGCTGATGGCGAACAGTACCACAGAGGGCTCTTGCTGGGCAGAGGTCAGTCTGAAGCCGGTCCCGGGGACAATACTGTACCTTGACGCCGTGGAAGAAGCGCTGTGCTTCGGCTGGATCGACGGGGTGAAGAAGGTGAATGCTGAAGGCAAGCTGATGCAACGGCTGTCTCCACGCAGCAAGCGGAGTTCATGGACTGAGCTTAATAAGGAGCGCGTGCGAAGGCTGGAGAAGCTGGGGCTGATGCGCGGCGAGGGACGGCGATGCCTGCCTGATATGAATGTCGGAGCTTTTCGAATCGATCCTGTGATTGAACAGAGATTGAAGGAGGACGAGCAGGTGTATCGCCATTTCCTGGCCTTTCCGGCGCTGTATAAGCGGGTGCGGATCGACACCATTCAGAGCTATATCCGCCAGCCGGAGCTGTTCGAACGCAGATTGGACAAATTCATCGAGAATACCCGCATGAACAAAATGTACGGGGATTGGCATGACAACGGGCGTCTGCTGGATTATTAGTTCTGCGGGTGCTTTTTTGGGACAAGTTACAAAATAAAATTCCAATCTATATCGTTGGAAAAACGTATCTTATAGTTGGTCCTTTGGAGTGTGCCCGCTTCCGCCCCTGAACAAGTACCTAAAAGTCCAACTGCTTCCTGAGGGTGGGGCTGATGCAGACGGTGAGGCTGGGGCTAGTGGTGAGCCCGGGGCTGAGGCTAGTACAGATAACTATGTTGATGCTGATGCAGCTACTGGTCCAGGCGCTGGCGCAAACGTTGACGCTAGTGCGGACATAGTGCAGATATCTAGTGCGGGTGTATGCGGAAAAACGATTACATTGAGGTGGCACGCAGGCGCATGGCCCGAATGTATGTGAAAAACAGCATACATTCTCGCTGCCCGAAGGCGATCGGGGCAAATGTGTGCGGAAAACAGAACACATTTACTGTTAATGTTACTGGCGTGGAGCAGACGCTGTCGCAACAGCCATCCCCACCCCCCTGCCCTGCCCATGCCGCTCCCTCCGCCTGTAATCGCTCAAGTTAAGCGATTCACTTCCAAATCAGGACCATCCGTTGGACGGGTGGTCCTGATTTCGCATGTTTCACGCACTCAACTGGCTAAAGGCATAAAAAAACCATAACAGGCCCCCTTAACCGGGGACCTGCCCACACCTTACCGCCGCCGCTCACTCAGTCCCGGCGGTACACCCAGCCGCCGGCCTGGCACAGCGCCGTCAGCGCAAGCCCGGCCGCGCCGGTGCCGGGGCGGCGGATCAGCGCCAGATCCGCCGGCGCTCCTGGGGCCAGGCCCGCGGCCGCCGGCAGGGCCATGAAGCCTGCCGGATGCACGGACGCCATGTCCCAGGCGTCCGGCAGGCTGGCCAGGCCCGCGGCGCTGAGGCGCGCGATGTGGCGCAGCAGCATCTGCGCCGAGCCCGCCAGCAGCCCGGGCTCGCCGGCGAGATGCAGCCGGCCCGCCGGGGTCAGCACGACACGGCCGCCGACCGGCGTGTCGTAGCTGCCGGGCGCAAGCCCGGCGAGGGCAACGGCATCGCTGACCAGCAGTGCCCGCCGGCCCTTGACCTTCATCGCCACCTTCAGCACCTCATCCGGGAGGTGGAAGCCGTCGGCGATCAAGGTGCACCACAGCGCCTCTTCGGCGAGCTGGGTCCACAGGTAGTTCGGATGGCGCGGCAGCATAGCATGGGCACCATTGCCCAGATGCGTGGACAGCCGCGCTCCGGCGGCAACCGCCCCGGCAATCTGCGCGGTATCCGCTGACGTATGCCCGATGGAGACCGTCACTCCCCGCCGTACGCAGTGGCGGATGAATTCCGCGCTCCCCTCCCATTCGGGGGACAGCGTCACAATGGAGATTCGTCCGCCCGAAGCCTCCTGCCACTGGTCGAACAAGGCCGTATCCGGCGGACGGATATGCTCCAGCGCATGTGCCCCGCGCGGCCCGTCCTCCGGCGAGAGGAACGGGCCTTCCAGATGGATGCCCTTGATCGTCGCCGCGCTGGCCTCATCCTCTTCACAGGCCCGGGCAATCGCCCGCATCGCTCCGAGAATGGTATACGGGGCGCCGGTAATCACAGTCGGGTAGAAGCCGGTCACCCCCTCCCCCCATATAGCGCGGACCGCCTTCTTGACATCCTCTGCACCCAGTGCCGGATGATTGAAATCATATCCGCCATAGCCGTTGATCTGCAGATCCACCAGGCCCGGCGCAACCATAGACAGCTCCGCCCGTTCCTCCAGCGTCAGCTCCGTATCAAGAGGTTCAATTGCAGCAATGAAGCCCTCCTGCAGCGTAATGCGGACCGGTTCGCCTGTCCGGTAATGCAGCGCGTCAATGTTCATGAGAGGACCGCCCCGAAGGAGTCGGTGTCCACGAACATCCGGCAATCCCCGTGCTCGCGCAAGATCGTGGACGGACATGCCGTAGAGACAGATTCATGCAGCGTGCGGGTAACCGCGCCGCGCTTGGAAGCGCCCGGCACCATGCAGAACAGCCATTGCGCGGACAGCAGGACCGGAATCGTCAACGTCAAGGCCTGCTGCGGCACTTCCGCCAGGCTGGGGAAGCACCCGTCATTCACCTGCTGGTTCCGGCAGACCTCATCCAGTACCACCAGCTTCACAGGAAGCGGGTCATTGAAATCTGCCACGGGCGGATCATTGAAGGCCAGGTGACCATTCTCCCCGATGCCGAGGCAGACGATATCGATCGGCGCTTCTGCCAGCAGCCGTCCGTAACGCTTGCATTCGGCTTCCGGGCTGGCGGCAGGGTTCAGATAATGGACCGTTCCCGGCAAGACCTTGCCGAACAGCGCCTCCCGGAGGAAGCTGCCGAAGCTCTGCGGAGAGCCTGCCGGCAGGCCGATATATTCATCCATATGGAACGCGGTAATCCGGCTCCAGTCCAGATCAGGTGCAGCGGCAAGCTCCGCAAGAAATTCATTCTGAGAGGGTGCAGCGGCGAACACGATCCGCACCTGTGCCTTGGAGGCCAGCAGCGCCCGGATGGCCGCCGCTGCCTCACGCCCGGCAGCAGCTCCGAGCTGTGAGCGGTTCTTGTATACACGGACAAGCATAGCACCTGACAGTTCTGTATGAATCGGTTTGATGTTCAGCATGGGTAGTGCCTCCTTGTGCCTGATGTCTGTGCAGACCGGCTGCCTTCCTCCCCCCGGAACTCTCCGGGCGTAGTGCCTGTATGCAGTTTGAAGAGCTTCGTGAAATAGCTTTTATTCTCATATCCAAGCTGCTCCGCTACCTGCTCCACACTTTGCGGAGACTGGTCCAGCCATTCTTTAGCTTGCTCCATTTTGGTATGGGTGACATAGTGGATGAAGCTCATTCCGGTTTCTTTTTTGAACAGGCGGCTGAAATAGCTCGAATTCAAATGCGTGTATTCCGCCACCTCCTCCAGGGTGATTTTACGGTTCAGATGGCGGTCTACATACTGCTTCACCTTCTTGATCTCATCCCGGCGGGTCTCCTGGTACATCTCCCGGATCACCGGCAGGCGTTCGCTGAAGAACTGCTGAGACCATTCCTCCAGGTGATCGATATGATCAATGGCCGTCAGGGTATCATGCAGAAGCTCCAGGGAAAAGGTGGACTGGTATTGCTGGCGGGCCATCAGCCGCATCTGGTTATCGTAGAGCAGCTTGAGCATCCACTCCTTCACCTGGCGCGGTGCATAACGTCTGGCCCGGATGGTATTCATCCATTTCGACAGCAAGGCCGCAAGCCTGTCCGCCGCTTCCTCCAGGAAGGCCTCACGGATCTCCTGCGAGGCTTCGGCATAATAGAGGAACAGATCCTTCTCCGTGAACGGCGGGAGCGTCTTCAGGCTGTTCAGCTCTCCCGGCTTCAGATAGAAGGCATATTCGCGGCCTTGGCTAAGCAGATCAATAATACCCTCCCGGAAATGCCCGCCGCCCGCCGGTATACACAAATATTGAAAGGAAGCCTTAACCCCCGGCAGCGCTTGAATGGCGGAACGCAGCCTGCCCAGCATGGAGATATGGCCTGAGTCCGCTCCATTGCCCATACCGCCGCTGAAGACCAGCACACAATCGCGGCCGCTGTAGGGCAGGCACACGGCAGCGGTATCCTCCTGCCGCACGGCTTCGGCGGCGGATTCCACCCATGACATTAGCGCAAGCTCCTCCGGTTCGCTCTCCCCGGCGTTGCTGCTGATCCGGCAGAGCACGGCTACATGGGCCGTGAGATCCGGCATAATTCCCAGCTCGGCGGCGTCTGCCCGCCATTCGCTGTCCGGCAGCTCGCGGGCAGCGATGCGCCGCAGCACACTTTGCTTCAGTAGCACCTTCTGATGCTCGGCCATGCTTTTCCACTTCAGCGTCTGGGCTTTGTCCGCATCCCTGCGGCGCAGGTCCTCACACAGCTCCCGCAGCAGCCCGGTAATCAGCTCGCGGCTGATCATTTCCTTCAGAATATAGTCGCTCACCATCAGCTTCACCGCCTGCTGGGCGTACGTGAAGTCATCCATGCAGGACAGCACCACCACACGCAGCTCTTCGCTGCGCAGCTTCAGCTCGCGGATCAGCTCCAGACCATCCATATAGGGCATGCCAATATCCGTAATGACAATATCGGGCATATCAGCCTGCGCCTTCTCCAGGGCAACCAGACCATTCTTGCAGGCCGAATGCAGCGTTAATCCAAGCTCGTCCCAGGGAATCATTGCCGAGAGAAAGTCCAGTACCGGCTGATCATCATCCACCAGCATTACGCTATACATCGCTTCCACGCTCCCTTTCATAGCCTTGATCCGGAATCTCTTCAGGCAGCACGAACCGGAAGGTCGTTCCTTGTCCGGGCAGGCTGTCAATCGTGATCTGGAAGGCAACACCGTAAGTCAGATACAGCCGCTCATAGACATTGGACATGCCGATATGGGCCAGTCTGCTGGACGGCATCGCTTCCTTCTCTTGCCATTCAGAGCTTAACTCGGCACGCAGGCGGTTTAAGGTTACCTCATCCATCCCCTGCCCGTTGTCTTCAATCTCGATGAGCAGCCGGTGATCCTGTGTCCGGGTCCGGATCAGAATACGTCCGCTCTCCTGATGCAGACCATGAATGTAGGCATTCTCGATGACCGGCTGCAGCAGGAACCGGGGGATCTTCACGCCTAGGCTCTCCGAGGTGCAGTCTGTATCCAGCGTCACCTCCTCGGACTGGCGGAAATTCAGCAGCTCCACATAACTCCTGACAATATGCAGCTCATCATGCAGGGTAGTGTACTCATCCCGCTGTTGAATGGTCATCCGCAGCAGCCGGGAGAGCGAGAACAGCAGCTCCGCATTCTCCTCATCGCCCCGCATCATGATGCGCAGGCGGATCGAATTCAGAATATTGAACAGGAAATGGGGATTGATCTGCGATTGCAGCATCGCCAGCTCGGCCTTGCGCTTCTGCGCCTGCTCCACCTTGATCTGGATAATCATCCGTTCCACCCGGTCCAGCATATGGTCGAAGGACTTGCCCAGCCGTCCGATCTCATCATAGCCGCGGACGCCTGAGCGGATGCCCAGCTCTCCCCGGTCCACCCGCGCCGCCACCTGATCCAGCCGGATCACCGGCTTGGTGAACTGCCTTACCAGCAACACCAGGATCAGCAGGAAAAAAGCGCCCGATACGATCTGCACGGCACTGCTCCAGCGGTGGGTCGCACTGATCTGGCTCACGGCCTCACGGTATGGCGCCAGGCTGACAATCCGGTAATTCCCGTAAGGAATCTCCAGGCTGCTCAGCAGATATTGCTCGCCCCGGTAATCCATAAACCCCGAACCTTCTGAATGCTTCACAGCATCCATAAGCGCGAACGGCTGGCCCAGCCGGGTCTTGTCCCTGGCGGCAAGAACGGTTCCGTCAGGCGCAATCAGCAGCGTCTCCTGTCCCTGCCCGTTGTCATTAAAAATCTGGCTGATCCGGCTCTCGCCAATACTGATCACCAAGGTAGCATAGGTTGAATTGGAGGACAGCTTGAGATTCCTGGCAATGGTCAGCACCTGCGGGCTGCTTGGGGCAGCAGTCGGGATATAGTTGGCAAGCACACCCGCCCAATATAGCTCGAAGGCAGGCTGCCGGCGGGCTTGCTCCATCCAGGGCTGCCTCAGCAGTGCCCCGACATCCAGCTTGGCGTAAGCATAGTTTGAATAATATTGTCCATCTGAGGTGAGAACGGTGACGAACGTTTTTTCCATCATGGAGGTGACACTGTTCAGCTTGTCCGTCACCTCTTTGAAATCGAGAATATGCTTGGCGGTATCAGGCTCGTGCAGCTTGCTGCGCTGCCAGTTTTCTTTGAGAATAAGAGTGATGCCGGGGTCGAACTGGATATAATTCGCCACCAGCACCATATTGCTGAGAAGGTTAGAGATATATAGGCTCTCCTGCTCCAGCGAACGGCGTTCATTCTGAATCACCTGGGAGCGGAGGATATGCTCGGTGTAGGAATTGGAGATATACAAGGTAATAGAGGCGGGAAGCAGCAGACAGAGCAGAGAAGCGACGAGCAGCTTATTGCGAAAACCGAGTCTCCATCCTCTAGGCAGCAATGGCAATCCTCCTTCACAATCAGACTATCGTTTTCTATGCCTCTATCATATCAGCTTTCCGCCTCCAGCAGCTCATTTCAATCTATTATTTCCGGTAAAAGAGGGCTGTTCAGCGCTTCCAATTTTTACTTGTTGGCGTCTACTATCTTCTGCAGCTCAGCCTGCGCCTTCTTGATGGTAGTCTCCAGATCCTGCTGTTTCAGGATGTACAGCTCGGTTTCTTTGGTAAAGGCTGTTTCCAGCTCGCCTTGATAGGTCGGCGGCACGCTGAGCGGTGCGGGCTTGGCATTCTTAATCACATAGGCCAGTGAGGCTTCGTCAATCTTGTCGGGGCTCATGGCACCCGATTTGACGCCGGCAATGAACTTGTCCACATCCTGCTTCTTCCACGCGGAATATACATTCTGCATCTGCTCGCCCTCTGTGGAGTACCAGCGGATGAAATCATAGGCTTCCTGCTGATGTCCCGACTTCTCCAGGATGCCTACATAGTTGCCGTTGGCAATGCTGACTCCCGCAGGTTGTCCGGCACTATTGGACGGCATCGGAGCGAACGCGGTGGTGAACGTAGCCGGGAATTCTTCCGACCCGCCTGCTTCGCCGATCATCCAGTTGCCGGTCACGATCATCGCAGCATGTCCGGTGAAGAACTCCGAGCGGTACGCAAGCTTCTGGGAGATGGTGTCGGCATAAGGCACCGCTACTCCCGAGGCTTCTGCCTTGCTGCGCAGCTCCAGGGACTGGCGGATCCCCGCACTGTCGATATTCACGATACCATTGTTGACCAGATTATTGTCCTTCTCCTGGTTGATGACGGCCAGCTCCCAGTACATGGCCCAGGTATGGAAATACGTACCGAAGGTCTTGGACGGCCCGGTGCCGCTGGTCAGCTTGGCTGCGTAATCAAGGTAATCGTCCCAGCTCCAATCGGTGGGAACGGCTAAGCCTGCCGCATCCAGCTTGTCCTTGTTCAGCAGGACGAAATAATTCTCCAGCGTATCCGGAAGTGCATATACCTTGCCGTCAACGGATGGATCAACCGTATACTCGTCTGTCAGCGTAATGCCTTCCTTGCTGATCAGGTCATTCAGCGGAGCCAGCAGTCCGAGTCCGGCACGCTGTGAATAGTCAGTTGCCCCCGGCATGAATACCACATCCAGGTTCTCGCCGGATGCGACGAGCAGATCCAGCTTCTTCATCCCGGCAACCGAATCGCCGTTGTCAGCCAGCTCCACGTATTCCAGTGTAATTCCCGGATGGGAATCCTCGTACGCCTGCAGAATCGGTTCCATATCCGCCGCAGGCGACCAGTTGGCGACTTTGATCGTTACCGGTTCTGCGGAAGGTGCAGCACTCTCCCCCGCCTCCGGTGCAGCCGTGCTGCCGGAAGTGGGAGTTGCACCATTGGTGTTGTTTGAATTGCCGCAGCCCGCCAGGGCTACCAGAAGCACGATGATCCATACCAGAGCGAACACATTCTTTTTCATAACTAACACCCCTTCTAATGTGGTCTACAGTTCCATGCAGTTCTCATGCACTTCCTGACCGTCCTATCCGTCCGCCTGTCTTCCGGTTATGCAGCTTCCGGGAACTTGCCAGCCCTCACCCCTTCACCCCCCCCAAGGAAATACCTTCGATCACCTGCTTCTGCCCGAGGATGAACACGACCAGCAGCGGGACAATCGCCGAGACCGAAGCCGCCATGATGAGCGAATAGAAGGCGCCGTTGCGGTCAGCGAAAGCATTCATGCCCAATTGAAGCGTATAAAGTGTCTTGCTGTTCAGGAAGACCAGCGGCGTCTGAAAATCATTCCAGGTCCAGATGAACCGCAGAATGGCATAAGTGGCAATGGCGGGACGGACCAGCGGGAACAGAATCGAGAGGAAGATACGGATATGTCCCGCGCCGTCGATCTGCGCCGATTCGATATACTCATTCGAGAGTGAGGCAAAAAACTGGCGGAGCAGAAAGGTGCCCAGCACGCTGAACCCGCCAAGCAGGATCAGGCCCAGATGCGTATCGTACAGGCCGGTGGAGCGGAAGATAATGAACAGCGGCACCAGCGTAGCTTCCGCAGGAATCATATAAGTGGCCAGCACTAGTACGAAAAGTGCATTTCTGCCGGGAAAACGGATCTTGGTGAAACCATAGGCCGCCATGCTGGACACCGCTACAGAGAGAAGTGTCGTGAGTGCTGTGACTTTAATCGAGTTCCAGTAATACAGGGTGAAGTTGGCTTTGCCGAACCAGACGGAATGATAGTTGAACGCCGCCCTCCATGTCTGCGGAATCCATTCGATCGGATATTTGAACACATCGGCCTCAGGCTTGAGCGAAGCGGACAGCATCCATATAAAAGGGAGCAGAAACACAATGCCCAGCAGTGCCATGATCAGGGTGATGATGGCTTTTCCCCAGTCCAGATTGCCTATTCTCACAGGTATGTGCCTCCCTTATCTAGTAATTGACCCAATAACGCTGTCCCAGCCACTGCAGGCCGGTAATGGCAAGCACGATGACGAACAGAATCATGACCATGGATGAAGCATAACCGGTCTGAAGATCGACAAATGCGGTCTGGTACATATCGTACACTACGACAGAAGTGGAGTTAGCCGGTCCGCCGTCCGTCAGCACCTTGACCAGGGCGAAGGATTTGAAATTGCCGATAATCCCGGTCACCAGCAGGAAAAAGGTTGTCGGCGTCAGCAGCGGAAAGGTAATGGAGCGGAACTGGGCGAGCTTGGACGCGCCGTCAATCGTCGCCGCTTCATACAGGTCGGCAGGGATATTCTTGATCCCGGCAATGTAGATAATCAGCGAGACCCCAAGGTCAATCCAGATCATCAGCAGCATGACCGATGGAAGCGCATACGTGGGATCGGCCAGCCATTTGGGCGGATTGTCCACCCCGATCGCCGACAGGAATCCGTTGACCGGACCGTACGAAGGATGGAAGAGTACCTGCCACACTACCGCCACAGCAACTACACTGGAGATCTGGGGCATGAAGTAGATGACCTTGAAGGCACCCGGCGCATATACATGACTCGTGATAATTACCCCGAGGATCAGCGCTATGGCCATCCCTACCGGCACTGCCAGCAGCATAATGAAGTTATTGCCCAGCGACTTCAGGAACACCTCATCCTGGAACAGCTGGCGGAAATTATCGAGGCCGCTCCAGCGGATCTTATCAAACCCGGTGACGAACGACCATTTGGTGAAGCTGAGCATGAAGGAGAATATCATCGGAATAAGTGTAAATACCAGCACCCCCAGCAGCATGGGTCCGACGAAAAAGTAGCCCATCCCCGCTTCTATCCGTTTTCTTTTTCTGCTGCCGGCGGTTGGTTTATTATGGGACTGCGGTAAGGTAACTGACGTCTTCAAAGGCTCTGTCCCCCCTCTTGCGTGATCTTATCTCTCATTATAGAAAAGCAAAGAATTTTACATAAGCTACGATCCTGACCCGTTCAGAAAAATTTTTACCTGCCGCTGCGGATGATCAGCGTTCCCCGGACATCTGGTACACTGCTGGTGCAAATCGGTCAAAAACGGTGCAGATTTGCGCAAAATAGTTGATTTACTTGGTTTGCCCGCTTTGTTATCTTCTAGGCAAGCACACACGGGCTTGTACTTATAAACTTTTAGGAGGAATCCAGATGAACGCCAAGCCAGATATTATGTCCGCTTATATGGATACTATTGTTGCGCTGCTGAATGAGATCCGGAACGAACCGCAGGACAAGCTGCAGCAGGTGGCAGAGCTGCTTGCGGATCATATCGCACAGGACAAGCTGGTCTATCTCTACGGCCCGGGCGGCCATTCCAATATGAATGCCACTGAGGTCTTCTTCCGCGCCGGCGGCCTGATGCATATCAGCGCCATATTAGATGAAGGCACGATGATCTCGAACGGCGCCCTGCGCTCAATGGCCGTTGAACGCACTCCCGGCTACGGAACACTTGTTATTGAAGACAACCGGCTGGGCGAGGGCGATATTCTGATTCTTGCCAATGCTTACGGGATTAACACCGCCTGTGTCGATGCGGCTGTAGAAGCCCGTCGCCGGGGAGTCACAACGATTGCCGTTACTTCGGTCGGCCATGCTGAAGCTACGCCTAAGGATCATATTGCCCGCCACCCCTCAGGGCAGAATCTGTATGAGCTGTGCGACTATGTCCTGGACAGCAAGGTGAAGCCCGGTGACGCTGCGCTGCATATTGACGGGATTGAACCGAAGATGGGTTCGACCTCAACCTTCGCCAACGCTTTTCTGCTCAATTCCCTGATGATGACTACAGCGGCCTGTCTCGGGGCCAAAGGGATCGAGGTGCCGGTCTGGCGCAGCGGCAATGCTCCCGGCGGGGATGAGTGGAACAACCGCTTCATTGAACGCTTCAAGGGCCGGGTCCGCTGGTTATGAACCTTCAGCTGATTCCAGAGCCTCAGGTGGTGCAGAGCCGGGGACCGGAGCCGGTCAGCGGTATTAGCGGCTGGACGGTGCAGCTTCAGCTCCCCATGAAGGATGTCCGGTTGCTCACGGCAGCGCAAAGGATATTCACAGAGGTGACGGTTCGTACTACGCATGACGGCAGCGGTGTATTCTCTCTGGTCACGGAGGGTACCCCGCTCAATCCGCTGATGGCCCGGCGGGTAGAAGGCAAGCATGACGGTTACGTTCTCATTACAGACACAGACCGGATGGAACTGTATGCGCTAAGTGCTTCCGGCCTGTTCTACGGCATTAAGACGCTGGAGCAGCTGATAACCTCCGGCGAAGGCACTGTGCCTGCACTTACGGTTGCCGACTGGGCGGAGCTGAAGCTGCGCAGCGATTATCTCGATCTGCGCACGGTCTATCCGACCTATGAGCATATCCTGGAGTATATCGCGGAGATGGCCGATTATAAGATCAATACGCTGGTCATTGAATATGAAGACAAGCTGCCCTTCCGTAAGCTGGATTTCCTGCGGCATCCTGAGCTTGCCTTCACTGAAGAAGAACACCAGCGGCTGCTCAAGACCGCACATGACCACTTCGTCACCGTGATTCCGAAGCAGCAGTCCTTCGGCCATCTGGAATATATCCTGAAGCATCCGGCTTATATCGGTCTGCGCGAGATCCCGGAGACGGTCTCGGAGCTATGCCCGCACCGCGCAGGCTCCTTCGAGATGATGGCCGGCATTCTGGAGGAAGTGGCCGCCCTTCATCCGCACAGCGAATATCTTCATCTGGGCTGTGATGAGGTCTGGACCCTGGGCACCTGTGAAGACTGCAAGCGGTCCGGGCTTACCCCGGAGGCTTCGTTCATCCGCTTCGTCAATCAGCTGGCGGAGAAGACGGTCAGCCTTGGCAAGCAGCCGATGATCTGGCATGATATGATCATGCATGCGACTGCGGAAGAGATTGCGGCGCTGGACAAACGCATTATAGTCGTTGTCTGGATCTATGGCGGACACCGGATGAAGGCCGATGCCCGGCTGATTCTCCATAAGCTGCGGGATGCGGGCATCCAGACCCTTGGCGCTTCGTCCGTCCGCTGCTGGGATGATAACGGCGACCAGAATTATCCGGTCATCCATAACCGGGTCAAGAATGTGCAGGACTGGATTCAGCTCGCCCGCTCCGAGCAGCTTGAGGGCATTATTCATACGAACTGGGGTTGCCCGTTCTCGTTAGGCAGCCCCTACGGCTTGTTCGAGACCTCGCGTTATCCGGCTTTCTTCGCTGCGGAGCAGAGCTGGAACGCCGGAGCAGAGACCGGAACCTTCCTGACACGGTTCCTGCACCAGTTCCACGGCCTGCCTGCGGACCGGCTCAGCGGGGAAGAATGGGCGGATTATGCGGTAACCGATTATTACGCGCTGATTCCGCAGCTCCTGCCGGAGGTGAGGAAGAACCGCCTGACCACCGAGCTGATCGACGCCATGATCCAGTATGAGATCCCGGCGCAGCGCCGCTCCCCGCTGCATACCTTCCTCTTCCGGGGAGCGATGTCACCGGGGAGCGAGGAAGTGCTGACCTTCCTCCGGGACAAATACCGGAGCGGATACGGGGATCTCCGGCGGGCCAAGCTAAGAATGCAGAGCGTGCTGGCCGAGCTGCTTGTGCCGCAGATGGCGGAGCTGTTCATCCGCTCCCGTTTCTACCGGCCGGAGCTGTTTGAAGCGGACCTGCATGCCATGATTACCGATCTTGAGATCATAGAACAGAAAGCGGGGGATAGCTGATGCCTGATATGCTTGTGAAGCTATACGATCTGCCGGACAACGGGGCGCTGCTGGAGCGTCTGCGGGGACAAGGCATTGTTATTAAACGGGCGATGACCGGAGATAAGCAGGCTATTGTCGATTTTGTCGGCCGCCATTTCACGGAGAGCTGGCGGAATGAATGCGAGGTAGCCTTCGCCCACCTGCCCGTCCACTGCTATATTGCCGTGAAGCAGGGCGAGGTGATCGGCTTCGCCTGTCACGAGGTTGTAGTGAAGAACTTCTTCGGCCCCACCGGCGTGCTGGAGGATTACCGGGGGCTGGGCATCGGGAAGGCCCTGCTGCTGGAATGCCTGTCCGCGATGCACCAGAGCGGTTATGGCTATGCCATTATCGGCTGGGTGGCGGACGCCGTCCCTTTCTATGAGAAGACCGTGGGTGCGATTGCGGTCCCTGACTCTTTTCCCGGGGTATTCCGTGACCTGATCAGCATGGACTGAATACGATTTGTTTTGTGTGAGCACCCAGCAAACAGCGGCAGCCGGGACATTCCGTCCCTGACTGCCGCTGTTTGCTGGGTTATTTTCCGGCCAAATGCAGGTCTATGGGTTCAATTGAGTTCATTCACAGAATTGTAAAAGAATGCAGGCTGTTTTATGCGGAATTTCTGATTTTCTTCTTACATACAAGGGGTAAAATATATGAATATCCTTAGTTGCGGCTGACACATGAACTGATAGGAGGAATGATCATGCCTAATATCTGGATGCATATCGAGTACGGGCGGCAGCTGGCCGGAGAATTCAGTAATCGGCTTCCGTTTCTTCAGCAGCTGGAGCAGCAGCAGCCTCTCTATCATCTTGGCTGTCAGGGCCCGGATATTCTGCTGTATCACAGCTTTCTCCCCTGGAGCAAGGATGCCGGGGCGCTACATCTCGGGGATCTGATGCATACGCGAAGCTGCGGGCCTGTACTTATGGACTTCTGGGAGTCTGCGCGGAACCTTAGCGGGGCTGAAGGGGAGCAGGCCCGGCTCTACTTCCTCGGCTTCCTCACCCATCATCTGCTGGACCGCAATCTCCATCCCTATATTAACTGGAAAGCGGGCTATCAATACCGCGATCATCAGCGGTTCGAGATTGATCTGGACACGTTGTTCATGAACCGGCGGCGGAAGCTCAACACGTGGCAGAACCCGGCCTGGTCTCTGATCGACGCCGGCTCCCGCCTGCCCGGTCCGGTTCACCGCATCCTTCACACTACGGCCCTTAAGCATTACCCGGAGGCGATGGCCCGGCTGCCTGAAGAGATCTGGCAGACCTCTTACCGCGATATGGTGCTGGCCCAGCGCTGCCTGTATGACCCGAAAGGCTGGAAGAAGGCCATCACCTGGGGACGGACCCGCCTGCTGTTCTCCCGCAAGCTTACCGCGCGTGAGGAGCAGCTGGATTATCTAAATGAGCGGCACTCCGAATGGCGGCATCCCGCACTCTATTCCGAGGTCCGCACAGAATCGGTGTGGGAGCTATGGGAGGCGGCTCTTGCGGAAGGCCGGACGGTGCTCGGAGCGCTTGCCGATTGGCTGGAGAGCAAGGAACCCGCTGCAGCAAGGCGTAAGCAGGAGCAGTTCGCCCAGGTGCTGGGCAACCGCTCCTACGATACCGGCAAGGATTGCAGCATGAATCTGCAGAATCAGTACGCCGAACCGATCTGGACAAGTCTCCCGGGTAGTTAAGGGGGAGCGGAGATTGGAGAGCGGGTACGGTGGAACGGGGAACCGCCAACCTGGAACAGGGAGCCGGGCATCGGGAACTGTCAACCAGGAACGGGGACTGTCAACCAGGATCGGGAACCGGTCACCGGGCACCGCCAACCTGGAACAGGAAGCCAGCTGCTTAACAAACACCTGACCCGTCCATATTACTGCCACGCTCTTCTCCACCTCAGGAAACAGGTGCCTGCCACTAACAATTGGAAAAACGTATCTTATTTCGCCAGTTTCTCAAGAATATCAGGTAACAAGTGGATTTTGGCTCTAGCTCCGATACCTGCCCAGGTACTTTACGCGGAACAGAGCACACAGCAAAATCATCCTACGGACGAATAAGATTACCTTCGTGCGAACACAATGTATGCTGTTTTTCACATACATTTGGTCATATGCCTGCTTGCGAACACAATGTATACTGTTTTTCACATACATCTGGTCTATATGCCTGCTTGCGAACACAATGTATACTGTTTTTCACATACATTTGGTCCATATGCCTGCTTGTGAGCACATTGTATGCTGTTTTTCACATACATTCAGCCCTCAGCCACATTCAGCAACAAGGTCATTTTACGAATCATTCCAAGAACTCATATTCACAAATGTACACATACCTTTTCTACAGCAGGAAACTTTAGTTTCCTATATAATCGCAAAACGCCCGGTTCCCCGGGCGCTTAGCATAATCTATCCACTATTCTTCTGTCAGTCAGTCTTTAGTCTGCTGTCAGACAGCATTCCAGCTTACAGCGGATCATTCGGAAGAATCTCCGGCGGGGCCGGCGGGATAATCTCGGGCTGCTCTGGCGGCACGATTTCGGGATGCTTCTCCGGCACAATCTCCGGCGGGATCACAACCGGCTCCGGGAGGATATCCGGCTTCACATCGGGGACAACCTTCGGCGGAACCTCCGGCGGCAGATCTTTGCTCATATCCATATACCTCCTTCATTCCTGATACCTCATGTATACCCGTTCCGCTCCTCCCTTAACCTTATTGTCCAAGTCCTTCCTGGTCTTCCCTAGTCCTCCCTAGTCCCCCTTGGTCCTCCCTAGTCCTCCCTAGTCCCCCTTGGTCTTCCCTTGTCCTCCCTTGTCCTCCCGGCTTCTCTCCGACCCTCCCTGTAAATTCCCCTCTTCATGCAAGATGTTTAACCTGCGGTTGATCTCCAAGTAATAGTTGGTTGTTAAGATCAAGGCAACAAGATTACTGGGAGGGATACCGATGCGTCTGGCTCTATTCACGGACACCTTTCTTCCGCAGACCAATGGCGTTGCCCGTACACTCGGCCGGCTGACCGGCCACCTGCACCGCCGGGGAATCGATCATCTGCTGTTCACGCCAAAATCCGCCCCGGAGAGCAGCTACCCCGATCCTGTCAGACCCGTGGCCAGCATCCCCTTTTTCCTCTATCCCGAGTGCAGGCTGGCCCTGCCCGGCATGTCCTCCATGCAGAGTGAACTGACTGCGTTCGCCCCTGACCTGCTCCATCTCGCCACCCCGTTCAATATCGGCTTAACCGGCCTCCGGTATGCCCGCAAGCAGCAGCTCCCCCATGTCGCCTCCTATCACACCCACTTCGACCGTTACCTCGAATATTACAAAATGAGAAGAATCCTCCCGCTCTACTGGAAATACATGAAGTGGTATCACCGTTCCTGCGATGCCGTCCTGGCCCCTTCCCGCGAGACCCTAACCAGCTTGCGCATGGAGGGCTTCACCCGGCTGCGCCTGTGGTCCAGAGGCGTGGACTGTACCCTCTACTCGCCGGAGAGACGAAGCGAAGAGACCAGGGAACGTTACGGCAAGGGAGCAGCGCTGATG
The DNA here is from genome assembly GCF_038005345.1 of Paenibacillus sp. FSL H8-0122. NCBI lineage: Bacteria > Bacillati > Bacillota > Bacilli > Caryophanales > Paenibacillaceae > Paenibacillus > Paenibacillus sp. FSL H8-0122. The sequence goes on from NZ_JBBOTB010000001.1 coordinate 4,176,379, forward strand.
ATGCTCTATGTCGGACGGATTGCCCCGGAAAAAGATCTCACCACCCTCCTTCAGGCTACGCAGCTCCTGCCGGAGTCCGTGCGTTCAAAGGTTCAGCTGGTGATTACCGGCGATGGCCCGCTGCTGCCTGAGCTTAAATCGCAGGTACAGGAGAATGTCACCTTCACCGGTGCCAGACACGGCGAAGAGCTGGCAGAGCTGTACGCCTCCGCCGATCTGTTCGTCTTCCCCTCCTGCACGGAGACCTTCGGCAACGTCGTGCTTGAAGCCATGGCGTCGGGGCTTCCCGTAATCGCCGCAGATGCAGGCGGAACGCGGGAGCTGATCGCACCCGGTGTCACCGGCATGCTGTTCGAGCCCCGCAGCCCGGCAGCCATGGCAGAGCAGATCTGCGCCGCCGCCGCCAGGCCCCTGCTGCGGAGCGCAATGGGCCGCGAAGGGCGGCGTCAAGCTCTCCAGCGCTCCTGGGAGCAGATTTTTGACAGACTGATTAAGGATTATGAAGAAGTCATCGAGCACCGCAGGATCAAGAATGAAGCAGGGATTTATACCGCCTGATCCGCTGTCTGCCCCCCTATGAAGACTAAGCGTTCCTGGGACTATGGGAATGCTTTTTTCCATTGTTCACGGTTTCTCCCCATCACTCTATTGACCATTGGAATAATGACTTATATTATACACATATACAATAATCCAAAATATGGAATTCAGTCAGGCGGTGATCCCTTGAAGCCTCTCACAACGATTCGCAGTCATCTTGAGGCTTATCTCTATTCCCAGCAGTTGTCCATCAACCAGTTCTCCATTCTGTCCGGTGTTAATTCCGGCACCTTAAGCCGTATCCTTAGCGGCCAGCAGCCGATTGCCATGAACCACCTGAAATTGATTACCCGGGGCATGTCATTGCCGGAGGATCATTTCTATAGCATGTATGTCGATGAGTGCTTCTTATATTCGGCACCAACCTGGCGGCGGCTGCGCCCCTTCATCCTGAATTCAGCGGAGCTGGGGCGGCTGGACTGTATTGAGCTTGTAGTCAAAAATCTGCTGGACAACCTGACCTACGCCCCGATGCTTTTTGAAGTGGCCGAGGACTTGTTCCAGGAGCATCACTGGCAAGCGGCGGCCGTGCTCTACAAGAATATCAGCGCAAGCGAGAAGTATCAGCATTCCGAGCGGCTGGCCCTCTGCCAGTACCGTTTGTTCCGCATTACCCTCGGAGACAGCCAAACACTCAACCTCCAGGCTGCTCTTTTGTTCGAATGTTATATTGAACGGCTTGAGGTGCCGGATCAGCTCGATGGACTGAAAGCTCTGATGCATGTCTATTACTCGCTGCACAAGTGGGACAAGGTGGATGCCCTGGCCCAGGAGATGCACCGTCTTGCCATGCTCAGCTACCACCATCTGCACCGGCCGCAGCGCAGAGACCGCCAGGATAAATGCCCGGAGAAGCCGGTATTCTTCTATGCGCTGTATTCGCATCTGATGCGGGCAAGCGTGTGCGAAGAATTCCGGGACTATGAATCGGCGCTGAAATACGTAGCTCTATATATGGATAGGAGCTGGATACGCGAAAAAGGGGAAGACACCCGGCGCATCCTGGACCAATTCCAGGAGTGGGGCACGGCCAACACCCTTCTCTACCGGATGATGTCCGGTGATCATGGAGCGCTGCCTGAATATGTGGCCTATATTGCTCCGCAAGCCAGTGAGATTTTCGTTGCCCTGTACCATATTATGATCTCAGCCAACCGCTTCTCCTGGAATGTCGATGAGGTGCTTGAACAGTTCCCTTCCTATATCCCTTACCGGACCAACCTGAAGGACTTCGGGGAGCTTCACAACCAGCAGATCCTGGCCGACCAGTACTCTACCTTTCTCGCGGAATTAGCCAACTATTATTTACGCAATCACCGCCCCGAAGGAATGGGCTTCCTGCTCCAAAGTCTGGAATCTTCTGCTAAAATAAAGAGTGATAGCATAATCATTAAATGTGTGAATCTGTTTGAACAATTCCGGCATCAAGCCACTGAGGAACAGACAGAGCAATACAGACTTCTGATTGGAGAGGTGCAAGAATCCAATGATAAGAAAAATGATTATGCTTCTAGTGTCATGTAGCTTGGCCGTTATAGCTGTTCACCCCCTGGGGGGTTATGAATCTGTAAGAGAGACTACCGTACAATCCCAGGTTCAGCCTATGGGTCACGGGACGGGGGACGGCTGATCCAGCAGCGGCCGCGCCCGCAGAAAGGATGACGAACATGAAGATCAACCGGAGGTTATTACTCCTCCCCGCACTTGCACTGGCTCTGGCCGGAGGGGCTGAAGCCGTTCCGGCTTCGGCCAAGCCCCCCCCGAAGGTACAACTTCAATTAACCTACAGCAGCGGAAGCGGGATATCAGGCATGGCCGGAGGCACCGCACAGATCAAGAACGGAGTCTCTTATATGCCCGCTAACCTGGTCACAATCATGGGTCTTGAGGGCAAGTGGAGTAATGCAGACAAAACCGCTACCTTCAGCGGGTGGAACAAAAGCTTCAGCATGAAGCTTGGTCAATCCACCGGCGTACTCGACGGGAAGAAGGTCTCCCTTGGAGGCACACCTTATATGGCGGATAAGCAACTGTATGTACCCGTCAAGTTTGTGGTAGCGGCTCTTGAAGGCGGGCTCGTAAGATGGGATGCCGCCACGAATACGATACGGGCCAACGGTCTGCATATGTACCGCGGTTATTCGGAAGTGTTCGACGGCGGAGTGTACTCCCTGTCGCTGGACAGCGGCGAGCTGTATCTGACCACGAAGCAGAACACTAAGCATAAGCTGGATGTTCTCGGCAGAGGGCTGGATGTAGTGGATTTCACCTTCGAGCGCACACCTGCCGGTCTGACTCTGCTTCAGGTCGTGAATTCGTATGGCGAGCCCCATGTACACGCAGAGTATTACACCTATCTAGTGAAGAACAACAGTGTGATCCGCCAGGGGCATACGAATATCCATACCTCCTTCGGCACAGCCCCGGTCTGGGCTGACGGCAAGCTGGTATTCAATGACGGCCGCACACTAAGGCTCATTGAGGATGGAACCGGAGCGGTCAGCGAGACGGTAAATCTACCGAAACTGCTGGGCACCACCGTTGCCCAGGATGTCTACTACAACGTCGAAGCCGTCTACCCGGATGTTCTGCTGGTCCGCCCTACAGACACCGCCTTCCTGACCCTAGTTGACCGTGCTACTGGTAAGCAGACTGTGTTATACAAGCAGTTACTCAGTGCAGAGCGCCAGCGCGAGGTAGAGCAGCCCGATTTTATGTTCCCGGGTGACTATATCTACTTCACCGGACGTACTGACAATGTCTTCACCTTCAAGCTTCACAGAATGGACGGCAGCCAGGATATCATCAAGACCTACACATGGCCCGGCAGTCAGAACTGAGCAGCTACACTTTCACATTCGATTGCACTCGGTTTTTCTGTGAAAATACGTCTCTTGCGATAAACGCACGACCTACGCGGCGTCTCCAGTCCAATTGTGATCGGTTTTTCGATTACATTTGGTCCGCACACCTCCGTGCTGCGCATTGTAATCGGTTTTTCGATTACATTTGGTCCGCACACCTCCGTGCTGCGTATTGTAATCGGTTTTTCGATTACATTTGGTCCGCACACCTCCACGATGCGCATTGTGATCGGTTTTTCGATTACATTTGGTCTGCACACCTCCACGCTGCGTATTGTGATCGGTTTTTCGATTACATTTGGTCCGCTCGCCTCCACGCTGCGCATTGTGGTCGGTTTTTCGATTACATTTGGTCTGCTCGCCTCCACGCTGCGTATTGTGATCGGTTTTTCGATTACATTCGGCCTACGCGGGTGCCTCAGTCCAATTGTGTTAAGCGTTCTGTTAAATTATGTTAAATAAATAAACAGACGACGTTCTGTTTTTTTGCCACGCTGCGCATTTTTATGCTGGAGTTGTGTCTTGAAAGACATATTTGTTTTCGCATACATTTTCCGCCATGACAAAAAACGCATAAACGTCATTATTATAATAAATGACGTTTATGCGTCTAACATCCAACAGCCACCAAATGAAAGACAGGGCGTCTACAAACGCCCCTGCCTTTTCATTCTCCGCTCCATTCTTCTCTGTCTTCTTCGTTCTCTCCTCCGCTTACGGTCCTTACGGCCCAATACGAGCTCCAGCATAACTTCGAAAAGCACCCCGAATAGCTCAGCCATACAACCCCTCTTTTCAGCGGTTATAGAAGTGCTGCTTCACCCCTTACGGCTCTGCAGTCCACCCAAGCTTGCTCCTTCACTAAATACCCGCTCAATCCTCCGCTGCACCTCGGGGTCAGGAATTAACGGCGGCGCTTGATGCGGCTTCACCCGGGCATCGATGATCACATTATCACAGGCCCAGTGCTTATACTCCACCGTGCTGTTCACCCCATGGATGTCATGGGAAGGATTGCTGCGGGTGAAGGTCGCCCACAGGAAGTTGTTCAGCGACTCCGACATGAAGCTGCTGTCATCGCACAGAATAATCATCGGGCAGGAATCAAGCGCCCCCTGCGCTGCAATAGCAGCGCTCAGGCCGGAGATCTCCTCTGCCGCCGAGGCGTAATCCCGGAACGGCTTCCCCTGCATGGCGGCAATCCCAGGCATAATCATGGCCGCCGGACCCCAGCCCTGCTCCACCCGCTGAAGAACCTCAGGCACCTCCGTGCACAAGCTCCGCTTCTGCTCTCCTACGGCTGCGAAGACCACCTTGCTTCCGCTGTTGATCCCCGTACCGGAATAATCCAGCGTATCAATCGTTGTATTCGTCTGGAAGTGAATATCGCGGCGCAGATTGATCCGCTCCAGAATGTAGGTCAGGAACCCGGCGATATCATGCGTGCTGACCGGCTTGTCCTCTTCTGCCGTGATGAACAGGTATTTCGCCAGACTGAGCTGTCCGGTTCCGAGAATCCGGTTGCTGATCGTCAGCAGCTCTGCAGGCTGCTTCAGCTGCTGATACGGGGTATACCGCTCACTGCCGATCGCGAACAGCAGCGGGTGCACTCCCGCAGCATCTATCGCATGTACCTCCTTCACGCCGGGAATCTCCGAGCGGATCGCCCCGCCGGTCAGCTCATGGATGAGCTCACCGAAGGCAGTGTCCTCCTGCGGCGGACGGCCGACCACCGTGAAGGGGAAGATGGCCCCTTTTTTGGCGTAAACCTTGTGTACTCTCATCACCGGAAACGGGTGAGTCAGGCTATAATAGCCCAGATGATCGCCGAACGGCCCCTCCGGCTTCGTCTCCCCGGGATGAATCTCTCCGGTAATGACGAAGTCGGCATCGCTGCTGACGCAGAAGCCGTCTACATAGCTGTAGCGGAAATGACGCCCCGAGAGCAGCCCGGCAAAGGTCATTTCACTTAAGCCCTCCGGCAGCGGCATCACCGCCGAGAGCGTATGCGCAGGCGGGCCGCCGATGAAGCAGCTAACCTTCAGCGGCTCGCCGCGTCTGTTCGCGTGGGCCTGATGAATGCCGATCCCGCGGTGAATCTGGTAATGGACGCCCACTTCCTTATTCAGCTCATATTCGTTACCGCTAAGCTGAATACGGTACATCCCCAGATTGGAGTTCATGATGCCCGGCTTATCGGGGTCCTCGGAATACACCTGCGGAAGCGTGACGAACGCCCCTCCGTCGCCCTGCCAGTGCTTAATCTGCGGAAGATCGGAGATCCTAATCTCCTCGAACCCGGCCGGTACACCGCTGCCCTTCTTGATCGGCAGCGCTTTACGGGCGGCAAGGCCTGTCCCGATATACCGCAAAGGCTGCTTGAGCGCCTTCATGGGATTGCTGCGCAGGGCGATAACCGCCTGCGAGGATTCCCACGTGTCGCGGAAGATGAACTTGCTCCGCTCGATTGTTCCGAACAGATTCGAGACTGCACGGTACTTCGAGCCCCGGACCTTCTCGAACAGCAGAGCGGGACCGCCTGCCTCATAGACCTTCATATGTATCGCCGCCATCTCCAGATGCGGGTCCACCTCTTCATGTATGCGAATTAAATGCCCGTGCTTCTCCAGGTCAATAATACATTCTTCCATATTGCGATATGACATGCTTCTACTCCCATTCTCTCAAGAATATGAACCTCTTTATTATCAATGAGTGTGTCCGTCAGGTCAATTCCCGCCAGGGCAACCTCTCCAATTGTCACAGATATTCTTGCCTTCTTCTGTGGAGAGCCATTATTATACTTGTAAACCGGACAGCTCCGGACAACAAACGGCAAAGGGGACTAACGCAATGATCATCAAAAAGGTAACCTGGCTGGAGCTCTTCTACGATCTGCTGTTTGTCGCTGCGGTCTCCAAAGCCAGCCATGTGCTGCTGCATGTAGAACACGAGACCCTGTCCCTTGAGACACTGGGCAAATTCATACTGATCTTCATTCCGATCTGGTGGGCCTGGGTCGGCCAGACGCTCTTCGTTAACCGCTATGGGAAGGATACCGTCCCGCACCGCGTGTTTCTGATCATTCAATTATTCTTCGTGCTGATCATGACGGCCAGTCTGTCTGTGGATTTCGATGCCAACTATCTGCCGTTTCTGATTGGCTACCTCGGACTCCGGATCATGACTGCGGTCCAGTATCATTACAGCCATTCCAGAGAAAGCGGACATCTGCGGAGCACCGCCCGTTATCTGGGATCACGCTTCTGGATTGGACTTACGATTTCGGCCTGCTCTCTGTTCTTCGATTCTTGGCTGCGGTATGCGGTACTGTACGCCGGGATTATACTAGACATTATTCTCCCGCTGACGGGACGGAGGATTCTGGTGAAGACGCCCGCCAATACCCATCATCTGCTGGAGCGCTTCTCCCTGTTCGCCTTGATCCTGCTCGGCGAATCCGTGGTCAGCATTCTCGCCGTACTGCAATCCAGCAGCTGGACCGGACAATCGGTCGGCTTCGCTGCGCTCACCTTTGTGCTGATCATCGCCATATGGTGGCAGTATTATGACAACCTGGAGAAGAAGGTCGATATGCACATCCAGACTGCCGGACAGACGATTATCTACGGGCATCTGTTCATCTATCTGTCGCTATGTATGCTTGCTGCGTCCATCCAGCTGCTGTTCCTGGATCAGCTACATTATGGGCCGATGCTGAACCTGTTGTTCGGCTCCGTACTGCTCTACTTCGCTTCCACAGTACTGGTCTTCCAGGTCTACAGACATCAGCAGCATCGGCTGGGAATGAAGCCGCTGGCAGGGCTGACCGTCATTCTGGCCTGCTTCTATGTGCTGGATCTTCTAGTCCATGTACCGAATGTCCTGATTATGGGCGAGCTGGCGGTGTTCTTCGCGCTGTACGCCAGGATTACTGCCTGAACCGGCTGCCAGTCAGCTCTCAGGCACTGGCCAATCTATCCGCTCTGCACGCCAAGAGGCTGCACCAGAGGTCATTGCCCGCCTCAGGTACAGCCTCTTCCGGCCGTCTTACTGGCCTGTAAATTCAATCTCATCGTAATCATAATAAGCCTGCAGGATCTGCTCCCGGTCATCCAGGAACAGCTGGTCTGCCACGCCGCTGACCAGTCTCGGAATCGCATTGCGCAGTCCCGAGATCGCCGATGCCGATAACCCGCAGCTGGCCAGCGCGGAATAGTTGAACACGAATAAGCCATGCAGCAGCTTGCGGCCTGCTTCATCCCGGCTCTGAAGGGCAAAGCCTGGACTAAGGTAAGGGTGTGCATCCAGCAGCGGATTCGCCGCTCCCGCAGGCGCTGTGTACCGGTCGCTCCAGCGGGCAATATGAGGCTCCACCTGCCGCAGCTCCGGCCGCAGGGCAGGATCGCTGAGCAGGCCCGTGCTGATGATCAGATAGTCGAAGCTGAACTCACCGGCAGGTGTAGTCACCACCGCCTGCTCCCCCGCAGCCTCCACCTTCAGCCACGGCGAGCCGAGATGCAGCCGGAAGCCGGGCCATGCCGCTGCCCGGCGGAAGGTATCGCCCGTCGGCGGCTGATTATACTGGAAGAAATGCGAGATGACTGTATATTTGTCCGCATCCGCCAGGGTATGGAACCGCTCAATCATTCCCGAGCCCTCCATCTGGCGGATCGGATTCACCCCCGGCAGCTGCGTCCGGCGGACGAAGACCTGGGCCTCAGACGCGCCCTCCTGAAGCGCGTAATTGGCATTGTCGAAGGCAGACGCCCCGCCGCCGAGAATCCCCACCCGCTTGCCGCGAAGGGCAGCGAAGTCAATCTGCCGGGAAGTATGGGCATACAGGCGCTCCGGCAGATGATCTGCAATCATTGGCGGAACATGCCACTGCCCTCCGCCTTGAATACCGGTAGCCAGCACCACCTTACGGGCCAGCAGCGTTCCGGCCGGCGCACCCGCTCCTGTAACCTGCAGACGGTAGATTCCATCGTTACCAGGTTCAACCAGCATTAGCTGCACCTCGTTACGTACCGGCAGCTTCAGAATCTGCCGGTACCAGCGCAGATACTCCATCCACTGCCCGCGCGGAATTTTATCCACCTCACTCCAGGCCCCCGCCCCATGCTGAGCCTCCCACCAGGAGCGGAAGGTCAGCGACGGGATTCCGAGATCAATCGAGATCAGATGCTTTGGTGTGCGCAGCGTCACCATCCGGGCATAGGTCTCCCACGGCCCCTCCAGCCCGTCACGATTCTCATCGATGATCAGCAGATTCGAGATCCGTTCGCGCAGCAGGCCAAAAGCCGCACCGAGCCCGCTCTGGCCCCCGCCCACAATGACGACATCATAGACATGGCCTTCCTCATGCTCCACAGGGCGGACCCAGTCCGCGCCGCCATAGGCGAGATAAGAGAGATCCGTATTCACACGTTCATTCAAGGCTTCCAGGCTCATCATTCCTCAGACCTTTCCAGGGCATCTTCAGCTCATAGCTGCTGCCCGCTTGGCATCCTGCTCCACAATCCCTGATATACATCTATGGCGATATTATATAGGGTATGCCCCCGCTTTTGAATATTGATGGAAGGTTTATTGTCATAAGAGCTGAATTCTGCGGACGGGATTGTACATTGAGCCAATATTTTAACGCCAACTCCCCTTAATGCTTGACAAACGAAATATTATCTCACACATATATCAAAAGAGCTGCCCCCATCAGCCCTCCGGCCCTGGAAACAGCTCTTTCATTCCGTCATTCATAGATACACTATGCAATCTAGCTCTCTATCTTGCACTGTTCATAGAATATAAATAGGCGCACAGCCTTAGAAGCGTGCTACAAAAAACTCGCGGTTCGACGGGACAAACTTCTGTGTGCGCTGCACATTATCCGCGTCGATAATTCGGAGCGTGTAGCTGACTGTTGTCAGCGTACTGATCGTATTAAACTGGGCAACGCCGAATTCATCGAATTGTGCCGTGATCACAGTGCCGGAGCTCCGGGTCAGTGTTGCCGTCCAGCCCTGTGTTTCGTAAGGGACATTGTTATTGTTCACGGCAAGCACGATGAAATTATTAAGCACCTGTCTGATCCGCCGTCTCTTGGGTCTTACTACCGCCGCTGCTCTTGCTTTTTTAGCCATCAATTGACGTTTTGCCAGCAATGCCTTCTTCTCTGATTCTCTCATTTACTTCACCACTTTCTATTGGAATACAGTAGTAAATGCAATAGAAGAATCAGCCGAAACGCGTTATCGCCTGTTATTTACATAAATGTATCGCTGTACCGATTCATGGTTTCGTACCCACGAGGCAGCTTGCCGCATACACTGCTTCATAGAGGTGATTACATTATGAAGAGTGTACCATCATGGGTCAGGCATCATGCCGCCAAGCTCAACCGGCCCCTGAAGCATAAGATCCGCAGAGCCTATTCCACTACTGCTGCAAATGCTGCTATACCGGTGATCATACAATTCAGACAACCAGTTACTCCGGCGGGACTCCGCGAACTAAGGAAGCACCTGGGACGGCATGTCCTCCCGGTCAAGCATCATCTGCGGCTGCATCAGGCCGTAGCTTCACAGGTCTCCCTGAAATGTCTGGAGCATGTATGCCGCTGGAATGGAGTCCATAAAGTCTATCTGGATGGAATCAAGAAGGCTACGCTCAACATAGCAACTCCATCCATAGGCGCTACAGCAGTTAGACGCTCAAGAGGACTTACCGGCAAAGGCATCAATATCGCTGTGCTCGATACCGGAGTCTATCCGCATCCCGATCTGACCCGGCCGGTGAACCGCATCCTGGCGTTCAAGGATTATATCAATCACCGGAAATGCCCGTATGACGACAACGGACACGGGACGCATATCACCGGGGATGCCGCCGGTAACGGCTGGTCCAGCCGGGGCAAGTACCGGGGACCCGCGCCGGAAGCGGGGATTGTCGGAATCAAGGTGCTGGATAAGTATGGGGACGGCTATGACTCCACCATCATCAAGGCGATTGAATACTGCATCACCCGCCGCAAAAAACTGAAGCTGCGCATCCTCTCCATGTCCTTCGGCGGACCGGTGGCTCCGCATGTCAAGGATGATCTTCTCGTCCAGGCCGTGGAAAAAGCCGTCAAAGCCGGCCTCACCGTAGTCATCGCCGCCGGCAATGCCGGCCCTCGGCGCAGGACCGTAGAGTCCCCCGGGATCAGCCCCTCCGCGATCACCGTCGGAGCCGTCAATGACCGCCGGACGCTGACGCAGAAGGATGACCGGATCGCCGTCTATTCCAGCCGGGGACCCGCTCCCGGCGGCAAGGTGAAGCCGGATCTGGTCGCCCCCGGCAATTCAGTGATCTCGCTGCGCGCCCCCGGCTCCCGGCTGGTCCGTGAATTGCCGCGCAATAAGGTCGGCAAGCGGTATTTCAAGCTGTCCGGCACCAGCATCTCCACGCCCATCGTGTCCGGTGCCGCCGCACAGCTGCTCCAGCTTGCGCCTCGTCTCACGCCGCGCCAGGTGAAGCTCTTGCTGAAGCGTAACGCCTTCCCTCTCCGCCTGAAGCCGAATACCGGCGGCAGCGGGGAGATCGACGTACGGTTCCTGAAGCGCCGCTGCTCCCCCCCAAGAAACCCCACAAAGTGAGACTTTAGCTTCGAAGGATATTCAGGTACTTTGCGGGGACCCCCAAACAAAATAACCGGCCCGGCAACCGCTCCTTATATCACGGGGAGCGGTTACTCCTCCGCCAGCTGCGGCCATAGCTGGCGCGCCCAGGCTAACAGCATCTCGTCTTCTCCGTATCTTCCTATACACTGGAAGCCGAGCGGCATGCCTTCAAGCATTGCCGCAGGCAGACTGACCGTCGGCACTCCCGCGAAGCCCCAGACCGCAGGCATCCCTGCCCAGCCCGTATTCCGCTCCTCGATCTTCGGCGCAGTCCCCCCTTGGGCCGGAGAGACCCACAGGTCGATTCCCTCTTGCTCCATAAGCTCCATCAGATCACGCCGCAGCTCCTGTTGCCGGGTGCGGTACTGCTCCAGCTCTTCCTCCGGAATCTGCTGTCCTCTAAGGATCGCTTCCTGCACGGGATCGCCGTATTCTACTCTATGCACCGCGAATCTATCTTTATGCTCCCGTGCCAGCTCCCCCTCAATGAAACGCAGCATGGCATTTCCGTAGATGAGTTCATCCTCCCACGGCATTTGGACATAACGGACTTCATATCCAAGCTGCTTAAGTCCTGTGATCTGAGCCTCGAACACCCCTTTGACTTCCGCGCTCATCAGCTCCATATAGACTCCCTTGGGGATACCCAGAACCGGCTTACGGGGGATTGGGGCAGCAGGAGCCTCCCAGTCCGGGACAAGCAAGGCTGCCGCTGCCTCCATATCAGGCAAGTTTTGTGTGAAGAACCCTACTGTGTCAAAAGACGGTGAGAACAGCAGCACCCCATCCAGCGGAACCCGGCCATAGCTGGGCTTGAACCCGACCACTCCGCAAAAGGACGCCGGGGCGATCACCGAACGCAGCGTCTGTGTGCCCACAGCCAGCGGACAGAGCCCCGCAGCCACCGCTGCGGCGGAGCCTGCACTGGAACCGCCGGGAGTATGCGCAGTATTATGCGGATTAAGCGTAGCAATCGGCCCGTTATAGGCGAATTCCTCGGTCACCGTCTTGCCTGCAATTACTGCCCCGAGGGCACGCAGCTTAGTGACCAGAGACCCCTGGGCACCGGCTAACAGCTCAGCGGATAGCTGCGACCCCGCCCGGGTCGGCAGACCGTCTACATGCAGCAGATCCTTAATGCCCACAGGAATGCCGAATAGGGCCGGTTTACGTTCATCTCCGCTGTAGGTACGTTGCAGCAGAGCTTTTTCCGAAACCAAACGCCCTTCAACCTCATCCTCAGGGACAAATGCATGGATATGCGGCTCAAGTCGTCTGTAACGCTCCATGTACTGGTCAAGCACAGTTTCGGGTGAATATCCGGGTTCGTGAATCCGGCTCATCATTTCTGTCAGGGATACCTTGTGAAGCAGCATAAGATCATCTCCATGGAAGATTATGTATAGCATTTGGCTTATTACGGTTCAGTCTGCAAAAGGTAACAAAAATCCCCATGCTTACTCAGCACCAAAAAAGCCACCCGGGCCGCTTCCCCTCCAAGATGGCTTTCATAAACCCTATCACCAGAGATTCCTAAAGCTCTTCGTCTCCTTGATCCCCGCCCTGCTTATACTCATTCAGCTTCTGATTAAGCTGCTTGGCTTCCCGCTTCCCGTCGATGTGCATCATGGCGTACACCATACTTTTGACCACCAGAATAACAATGACGAACGGCACCAGCACTCCCTTATCCATCAGCGGGCCATCCGCGAACTGCCACAGCCAGAGAATTACCAGCACATCGGCAAGGATGAAGCAGAGATAGAAGCTGATCGTCTGCACTTTGGGATCTACCTCATACGTATTCACCAGCGCATAGCGGAAGCAGGTAAATGCCGAAGCCCCCAGGAACAGCTGCACCAGCAGCGAGCCCCGGATCATCTCCGTAGAGTTCAGAGCCAGCACAACCGCCGCGAGCACCATCAGCCCCCCGCAAGCCACCAGCAGATCCTTCACGAACAAAGACACATACTTTCTGGTTGTAATCATGAGTTTTCCTCCTATTCAAGTGTTGACAGCACAGCTATAACCCTAGCTTCCGTTTGAGCACCGGGACGTATTGTCTGGAGATGTAGACCTTCTCACCGTTGTGCAGCAGCGCCTCGTATCTTCCGTAGAGCACCGGGCGGAGCGACTCGATCTTGGCCACATTCAGAATACTGGATTTGGATGCTCTGAAAAAATCGCCAGACTCATACTCCGTCTCCAGCTCATACAGCTTCAGCCTTGACTCATACACCTTCTCCTGGCAGTAGATGAACACCTTATGATCGACCGCCTCGAAATAATAGACCTCCTGCTGATGGATGATGTGCATTTGCAGCCCGTTCATGCCAATCAGCTTCCTTGCGCCTGCGTTCACCGAGTAGATCAGCCCCAGCAAAGCTTCATCCGGGTCATTGCACCTGAGAATAATTTCAGGCTCACCGCCCTCCGGAACCTGCTCAATCGTGATTTTCACCGCTACCGCCTCCCGCCTTCTCTCCCTACAGCTACAGTATATTTTTGTAAAATGACTTATACAATGGCCTCTGCGCAAGCTGCGCTCCAGCGGGTTCAAGCTGCAGGTTTGGGAGGTCCAACCAGGCTCAACTCCTTCATTGGTTCTTCTGCAATAAATGGTACCGGTTATAAAAAGAAATACGGTATAATAACCGGTATAGGTCGTGAAGAACACGCCGCCTCAATAGAGCGTTTATCTGGAGCTAACTCTGGATGCGTCTCTATGGAGGCGGCTTTTCTTGTGTTCAGGATCACTGCGGATTTCACGGCTAATCTACAGTAAAGGGGAAGCTTCATTGTCGAGATTCGAGCAGCATGTTGAGGAATGGCTTCAGGAACAGATTCATGCGGAGACAAGTTCAATAAGGTTGGAGTTTCTTAATAAGGGGTTGGGGCACGGGACCGTAGAGTTTCTGCGCTCAGTCTGGTTTCCCGCTGTCGGCAATTTCAATTCTTTGTATGCGGAGTGGGAGGTCCGTGACTTCAACAACGGTTACCGTTACTTAGACCTGGCGTACATGCCTGGCGGTGCCAAAGGCGGCATCGAGATTCAAGGCTTTGGTCCCCATGCGCGGGACCTTGATGTCAGACGGTTCAAAGACTTATGCAGACGGCATTGTCTGCTGGCGCTGGACGGTTGGACCTTTTTGCCCATTGCCTATCCGTCTATTACAGAAGAACCTCAGCTATGCCAGCAGCTTGTGCTTGCGTTCATTGGCAGATTCGCTGCTACTGATGTATCTGCATCATTATCCTGGCTGGAGGCAGAAACCGTCCGCCTGGCCCGGCGTATTCTGCGTCCGCTGACGCCGCTGGAGCTGGCCGCGCATTTGCGGGTGTGTGACCGCCAAGCGAGGCGCATTCTTCATCATCTCGTTGAGCTACAAGTCCTGGAGGTGGCGAGTGGTACAGAGCGGGTTCGCACGTATAAGCTCCGGGTCTAACTTTGCTAAGAACCGCTAATCCTGACTCCCCCACTTTTGGTGGACGAGTCTGCCGGCGTGGAGGTGCGTGAGCCTGATGGGGCGATGTGCACGAGCCTAATGCCGCGGACTGAGATTCCGCTATCCGCCTTAGATACCACCCAAACGGCCTGTCTAAGCAGCAATAACGGATTGTCAGTCCGCCGAAAGTCCATATGGCGCTGTAAATCCACATTAGCGGAATCTCAGTCCGTAGCCCCCCACCAACCTCAAAAAAACCCGCAGTTCAGCTCTGCGGGTCCCTGGAATATTAGTTTTTACGACGAGCTTGGGGTAGCTGATGTGCGGGAGACTGATGTCGGAGGTACACGAGACGCACGAGCCTGATGGCGCGGACTGAGAATCCGCTATTTTACCGAAATTGTTACTTATTCGCTTGTTCGCGGACTGAGATTCCGCTATCCGCCTTACAAACCACCCAAACGGCCTGTCTGAGCAGCAATAACGGATTGTCAGTCCGCCAAAGTTCCACTTGGTCCTGAAAATCCACAATAGCGGAATCTCAGTCCGTAGCCTTTGTGAAAATCGCACCCTTAGCCGATCAGCACTCAACTATAGCAGCTTGGCTGATGTCTCTTGACCATCCACTGTCTATTACCGATGCACACTTGACCATACACGGCATCCGCTTGGCACTTTTCCCGGGCAGCCACGCCCTCTCCAACCGCAAAAACCCGCAGATCAGCTCTGCGGGTTTTTGGAATATACAATTTTACGGATGCTGTCGATGGATAAGCCGTATTGCTCGCACAATTGGTACAACTCTGCACCTTCTTGGAAGCGGCTACGGATCTCAGCATTGCGGACTTTATAGTAATCGGCTGCCCCTGAGCTTTCGCCCCATTTTCGGCGTTTGCTCTTGCAGGTTGGGATATACAGGGCTTCCCCTTGAATATATTGCTGAATCTCCTTCAGCAGGTGGTCTGGCAACAGCTTTGCTGCATTTATACATTGCATCTCTGGCTCGCTCCTTAAAATATATTAATCTTTTAAGGGCAAAGCCTGTGTATAAATAACTGTATTTCTTAAAACATACTTCAGGCGAATATGAATCCGCTCCATGCCAAGCTTTCGCCTTAGTTATTTCACAGGCTTTGCATGGAGCGTGCCGTTCACATACTGACTCATCCGAAACATGGGTCATCACCTCCCGGGATTTAATAATTGGTGCAGATTAACTCTATTCTAGAATAATTTCCATATTGGTTCAACAACGGATGTGCGCGGTGCCAGGAGTATAGTGTTTAGCTATAATCAAAGTTTACCGGAAGAACATTAGTTTTTTGCGGACGCCGATTATATAATAAGATCTATATGGTAAAGAAAGGATGCGATACAGCAAATGAAATTCACAGAATATGTATACGAACGCCCGGATGTGGAGCAATTCAAGCAGGAGTTCACCACTCTGCTGAAGGACCTGGAGACAGGCAATCTGGAGGAGCAAAAGGCTGCCGTGGCAGCAATCAATAAGCTGCGCAGCCGCTTCGATACGATGGAGACCCTCGTGAGTGTCCGCCACTCCATCGATACGGAGGATGCATTCTACAAGGCAGAGAAGGATTATATGGATGAGACCGGACCGGTAATCCAGGAGTACATCACGGATTATTACAGAGCCGTCGTCAACTCCAAATATAGAGCCGAGTTCGAGCAGGAATGGGGAACACAGCTCCTAAGCCTGGCCGAAATCTCACTGCGTACCTTCAGCCCTGAAGTCATTGAAGATCTGCAGCTGGAGAATAAGCTGTCCTCCGAATACTCCCAATTGATCGCGTCCGCCAAAATCCTGTTCCAGGGCGAAGAACGCACGCTGGCACAGCTGATTCCGTTCGATTCTTCCACGCACCGTGAAGTCCGCAAAGGCGTATTCGAAGCCCGTAATGCCTTCATGGCAGAGCATGAACCCGAATTCGACCGGATCTATGACGAGCTGGTGAAGGTCCGGGCGGGAATCGCTGCCAAGCTGGGATACAAGAGCTTCGTGGAGCTCGGGTATGACCGGATGGGACGTACCGATTACAACGCGGACATGGTAGCGAACTTCCGCAAGCAGGTGCATGAGCATATCGTGCCGGTTGCAGGGAAGCTGAAGCAGCGCCAGCGCGAACGCCTTCAGCTGGACGGGCTGAAATTTTACGATGAGGGTATTAAGTTCAATTCCGGCAACGCTACCCCTAAGGGAGACCCGGACTGGATCGTGGCGAATGGTGCGAAGATGTACCAGGAGATGTCCCCGCAGACCGGTGAATTCTTCACCTTCATGCAGGAGAACGGGCTGATGGATCTGGTCAGCAAAAAAGGCAAGGAATTCGGCGGCTACTGCACCTTCTTCAGCGACTACCGTGCTCCGTTCATTTTCTCCAACTTCAATGGAACCTCCGGGGATATCGATGTGCTGACCCACGAGGTCGGGCACGCCTTCCAGGTGTATTCCAGCCGGAATATGGAGGTCCCTGAATATGCGTTCCCGACCTCCGAAGCCGCTGAGATTCATTCGATGAGTATGGAGTTCTTCGCCTGGCCATGGATGGACCTGTTCTTCAAGGAGGAGGCGGACAAGTACCGCTTCAACCACCTGGCGGACAGTCTGGAGTTCATTCCTTATGGCGTCTCTGTCGATGAATTCCAGCATTTTGTGTACGAGCATCCGGAAGCTACGCCGCAGGAACGCAAACAGGCTTGGCGGGACATTGAACGGAAATACCTGCCGCACCGTGATTACGACGGCAATGCTTATCTGGAACAAGGCGGCTTCTGGCACAAGCAGGCTCATATCTTCCGTTCCCCGTTCTACTATATCGACTATACCCTGGCCCAGCTCTGCGCCTTCCAGTTCTGGAAACGCTCGAACGAGGACTTCACCTCGGCTTGGCCGGATTACCTGAAGCTCTGCCAGGCCGGAGGCAGCCGTTCCTTCACGGAGCTGGTGAAGCTTGCCGGACTAACCTCCCCGTTCGAGGATGGCTGTATCGGCTCCGTCATCGGAGAGATTGAGGGCTGGCTGAACAGCATAGACGATAAGGCACTGTAGGGCAGGGGCTGGACCTGAATTCAAGCTGCTCTTCCTCCAGGTTACAAATTACAAGACCTGCGGCTATGCTGCGTCTGACCGCTATTGGCGTGATTGAATGTAAATGCTGCGAGTAACCGCCATTCTCGTGACTGCATGCAAATACTGCGACTAGCCGACATTGGCGGGATTAACTAAGTGTAGTTTGTACAACTAAAGTGAGCGAAATTTGAGTTGCGGGAGCTTTAGCTGTAGTCTGTGCAACTATATATCCTTATTTATTGAAAAATGTCCCGCAGTCACATTATTAGTTGTACAAACTGCAGTTATCCCGGAAGATTTTCTTTTTCTCCGGTTTTTAATTGCACGAAATACAATTATGTTACGTTCACCATCAAGCACAGCGTCAACTATTAGGGGCTGTCCCAAGTAGCCAGTTCACGGCTTCGGGACAGCCCCTTATTTTAAATTGGATCGACATGAGCCCGTCCTCTTACTTCTTCTTCCGCTTCTCTGCGGCCTGCTGCTGATTCTCTTCCACTCTGTAATTGACGATTCTGGTAATGAGCTCATAAGGGAGCGGCTCCTTGATGGGAAACTGCACCGAACCCTTGGCTCCTTTGTACTGCGCCAGTTCCTCCTTGAAGGCTTCGATTCCACTGGGTGCCGGGTAGAACCCAATATGCGTCTTGTAGGCGGCAAAATGCACCAGATTCTTATGCAGGAACCAGGTCGGCATCTGATAGCTGATCTTCTCCTCTGCCTCCGGCGCGGCTTCCGAAATGACCTTACGCAAGCTCTGCAGTAGCTCCTGGACCTCCGGCGCAAAGGCGGCAATATACTGGTCCACCGATTCATAGGTAACTTTGTCCTTTTCCACTTCGGCTTCATCTCCCTTGGGTTGGTTCAAAGATCTTCAAGCCATTGCAGGCATACCGGAATGAATCCGGCATAGTTATTCAATGCTTGCAGGGTAGGCAGCACCTGACTCGTTCCAAGCTCCCGCTCGGTCGCATCCGGTCCTTCCAGGCCCAGAGACCGCCGGAGGCTATACTCCAGCCAGCCTATTTTGCCATGGAAGCCGCTGCTTAGCACCTCGGGCCAGGGATCAGTAATTTCTCCCCCTTGATTACGGTAAGCATGGATTACTGCACAGAAATCTGCCTTGCGGATGTGACCACTCTCAAAGTCTGACCAATAGAGCGCCACTTCCATCAGCTCCTGCGCCGGGTTAACCCAGCCTGCGGCCTCCCAGTCAATGATCACGGGCTGGCCTTCAGAGCTCCACATTACATTCTTCGGGTCCAGATCCCGGTGGCTGATGACTATGTTCCCGCTAAGGACCGCCATAGCGGCATTGACCTGCTTTTCATAGCAGCTTAGCTTATCCAGATTAGCCTTAAGGGGTGCAGCCCATGGTAGGCCCATAGCTTCGCCCTGCAAGGCATACCCTTGCCAATCTGTCCGTAATTCCTCCGCTGTGCTGTCCCTTTGGAGCTCGTTATGGAGGGGAGTGAAGTCCGCCGCATGGATGTCAGCCAGAGCTTGTCCGATCAGAATGCATTGCTCCAGCCCCGCTTCAGCCGCAGAGATGGAACGGCCTTCTATCCAAGGGAACAGCAAATAATATTGCCCATCCGCTTCATGTATACAGCTTCCCTCATTCAGCAGTGCAGAAAGTGCGTTCACTCCCTGGCTGCGGGCCAGCATGGCTACCTTTTCGGCTGCTATCATATTGTTCATCACAGCTTCCTTCCGCATCAGCTGCGGGTTAAGCGCCTTCACTGCATACTCTGCCTGATTCGTGGTCACACGATACATCCGGTGGAGGAAACCGCCGAAGATTTGCTCCGGCACACCACTCAGTAAGCCCAACTTATATGTAGCACACAGCTTTTCAAAATTCAAATTGTAATTCGTAAGCGTCATGATCCATCTGTCCTCCCGGCATAGAACTTCAAATATTCGTCCATGTGGCTCTTCCAATAGTCCCCGTCATGCTGGCCTGCTCTGAGGTGATATTCTACCGGCACGCCCTTCTCCTTAAGCAGGGTATACAGCTGCTCCGTGCCTTCATAGAACCGGTAGCTATCCTCCGCCCCGCAGTCCAGGTAGATACTCAACTTCGATAAGTCCCTGTTCTACGCCAAAAGAAGCGGGTCACGCTCCTGCCGCAGCGCTTCCGTCGGATAGAGAAACTGGACCAGGCCGTTCTCGCCTCCGGCAAGAGACCAGTCATCCAGGAACAGCGCCGAGCTATGCCCGCCAACCCTGCTATAGACATCGCTATGCAAAAACGCCGAATGCAGGCTGATAAAACCACCCATCGATATACCGCCAATATAGCGGGAATCGCGCTCAGCCAGAGTATTGAAATGCGAATCTGTATACTCTATAACATCCTTGACCAGATAATCCTCATACCGTTCACCGCCCAGCGCTGCGGGATCACCTGGATTAACTACAGCATTCAGCCCATAGTTGTTGTCCATCTGGGGAGCGACGATAATGAGCGGCTCGATTTGACCGGCCTCAATCAGTCGTTCTGCATTCTGCTGAAGGTTCAGTCCGTCAAAAATATCCGTCTCCCGGCTGCCGTAGCCATGGATGAAATAGAGCACCGGATAACGCTGAGAGGCATTGTACCCTGCAGGAAGATAGACACTGAGCCGCATCTCCCGGTCCAGGGCTTCACTGTGAAAAACCAGATTCTGTACCCCCGGGCTTTGCAGCGGTGCCGTCTCAACCTTGTCTGCTGCCCCTTGAGAGTCTTCGCCTGAGTTCCGTGAACAACCACCCAGCACTATATACAGTATGATCAGAAGCAGACACAGGCAGGAGCTTCGAGAACCTTTCATATCGACCGCCTCCCGTTCTCCGCCACAATCGTAGCGCTTACAATTAACAGTACCACAATTCTGGATATTTATAGTAGTACAATTATAGCGCTTGGCTGCGGCCTGTTTGTCACTGGTTGGCCTAACTGATATGTGTTTTAATAAAAATCAATCGTTTTTCCGGTTAGCTCCGTCTTACTTATGAAAACATATTTAAAGGACGACTTCTTCCATAGACCAACACAATAAGGAAGAGGGGATGGTGAATGGGGGGAAGACAATGAACAAAGCCAATACAGCAGATCTGGCGCTGATGGATGAAGAGGTGTTCTATGAGCGGCTTGCAAAGGAGCACCGTAAACTGTATGCACTCGCGTACAGCTATCTGCGCTCAGAAGCAGATGCCCTGGAAGCGGTGCAGGAAGCCTCGTGCCGGGCCTGGATGAAGCGCAAACAGCTTAAGAACGAGCAGGCCTTCACACCGTGGCTGCTCCGGATTACCATCAACTGCTGCATGGATGAGCTAAGGCGTAAAAAACGCGTTGTGCTGACAGAGAAGCTGGAGGAGGAGCCCCAGGAGATGAGGAGCAGCGACCGTCTCGATCTGGAGCGGGCGATGAGCCGGATGAAGCCGAAATACCGGCATGCTGTGATGCTCAAGTATTACCAGGATATGACGACCACTGAAATTGCCAAGGTACTGAATAAGCCCGAAGGCACGATCAAAACCTGGCTGCGTGAAGGACTTAGGCTGTTGCGGAAATATCTGTGAGCAAATCGGAGGTGACAGAAATGTTGGAAAAAGAAGAGCGTGTCCTGAAACAGGATGCCCAGGAGGTCCATCTTCATGCAGAGGAGATTCAGGAATTGAAAATTCATAATGCAATGCGCAGCGGAATGGCGCAAGGGAAAAAACGCAGCAAACGGCGTTTCTATTCCTATGGGGCCGGCGCCGTATTAGCCGCGGCCGCAGCCATTTTTGTGCTTGTCTCATCCATCGGCTTGCCATCTGGAGGTATAGACGATTCCGGCCTCAGCGGTTCAGTGCAGGCGGCCAGCACCAAAAGCTGGAATGATTTTGCGGACTATCGCAAACAGCCATTAACGAACCGGGTGGTTGGCGACATCCTGGAACGAAATCTGGTAAATCCGGTCCGTCAAAGTGCAACAAACAATGGATACCGCATGGATGTAGATGGCGCTGTCACGGATGGCCGTAAAGTGTATATCCTGTTCAGCGTGCAGAACGATTCGGATACAGAAATTATACCTGCGGATACGAAAATTCAGTTTGGTGATTACGAGGTTCCATATCCACATCGGGGCGCAGCCTTGGAAATGGCGTACGATAGCGACTCCCGGATTCAGCCCGGCGGGAGCAAAGATTTTATTTATTCCACTAATTATCCGGCTTCCATCACTGATTCCAAGGAGTTGAAGTTCACTTTAATTCTCACCGGAACGTCCAACCAGGCACTCGCTTCCAGCAGCAACAAGTATCGGACCAGCCTTGAGGTATCGTTCGGGCTTGATCCGAACAGATTCAAAGACCAGGAGCACACACTGCCTGTGAATCGCACGCTTACCGTGGATGGTCAAAAGATCAAAGTGCGCCAAGTACAGTATACTCCGTTCAATACTTATGTCGATCTGGAGTATGACAAGGCAAACACCAAACAGATTTTCAGCCTGCTGAATCCTGTTCTGACCGCAACAACCGGGAGTCAAACCGAGAAATTAGTTTATCCGGGCAGAATCACGGCCGATAATTCCGAGGTGTACAAAGACACCTCGCAGGCCACGCTGGTGTTCAGGCATACCGAGCTTAACCAGCCGGACTCCACCACGCTAAAGATTGCCGGGATCTCGGCGCTGGAGCCGGACCGTATGAAATTTGTGGTCGATCTGAACAAGCAGCAGGTGATTGAAGCACCGGCAAACGACTGGGACATGGTCACATCCAAGGAAGAACATCATGCAACAGCAGCAGAGATTCTGCTCCGGCGTAAGGTGACCCATCTGTCTTATTTCACCGATTCGCAAGGGGCGGTACAGGCGGAGAACATCGGCGCACAACTGGCTGACAAATTCACCGATGCGAACGGCCAGGTGCATAATAGAACGAATCGGGAAACGCCACTAATCGACTTCGGCGGCACCATGATCTCTAGAGATGGTACGGGAACCAGTGAGATAAGTTTATCTTTTGACAGTCAAGCTGCAGATTATCCGCAGCCGCTTACCCTATCGGTAGAGCGTATCTGGAATCCAATTGTGGAGACACACAGTATTGAGCTGTTCGCGAAGAAATAGAAGCTTGCCGCAAACAGCAAGAAGCCCCGCCCAGCCGACAGGCTTGCGGGGCTTCTCCCTTTCTTATAGCCCTTTTGCAGCAGTACAAGCATTCCGCTGCTTCGTCCGCTCCTAATTAATTTTAATAAGCTGCCATTTCTGGGCGTCGGTTCCGTTGTCCGTCCATTGCTGCACGACCGCTCCGTCTGCGGTAGAGGAGTTAGAGACATCCATGGCCAGCCCGCTGGCTTTGGAGATCAGCTTATAATATCCGCCGCCCACATCGATGATGCTCCACCGCTGGGCATTGCTTCCATTGTCATTCGCTTGCTGGAGCTGGACTCCGCTTGCCGTGGAGGCATTCGGCACATCCAGCAGTTTGCCGCTATGCATCGCTGTAAGCTTGTAGAAGCCGTCTCCTGTACTCTCCACTCTGAATTGCTGATTGGCTGCGGTATAATTGGTCCACTGATGCAGCTTCGCTCCGTCTGCCGTAGACACATCCTTCACATCCACTACCTTGCCGCTTGCCTTGTTCATTAAGGTGTAGACCCCGCCGCTGACAATGCCGGTCGAAGGCGCACCCGCCTGATACACCCGTACATAATCCACAAGCATCTGCGCCGGGAAGGGGGTGGAGCTGTTCGGAGCGCCCGGCCAGTTACCGCCTACCGCGAGGTTCAGCAGCAGGAAGAACGGCTTCTGGAATTCCTCCGTATTGCCGGTTCCGTTCTCAATATAGAATTCATTGAACTGGTTGCCGTCGACGAACCATCTGATGTACTTCGAATCCCATTCCACACTGTATACATGGTATTGGGAGAAGTCCAGATTACCGGATACCCTTCCGAATTCGGCATGGCCGCCTGCATCCCAGTGCACCGTACCGTTGACAGCAGCGTTATTATTTACCCGCTCCATAATATCGATCTCTCCGCAGGCCGGCCAGCCGGGCGGGGTGTTGATATTGGAGCCGAGCATCCAGAACGCAGGCCATAATCCCTGGCCGGAAGGCAGTTTGATTCTGGCTTCGATTTTGCCATAGGTGAAATTCTTGAGTCCCTGTGTCTTAATCCGTGCCGAGGTATAATTCATGCCTTCATAGGATTCTTTCTGCGCCGTGATGACCAAGTTCCCGCCGGTTACCTTCAGGTTCTGTGAACGGTTCGTATAGTATTGCAGTTCATTGTTGCCCCAGCCGCCGCTGCCTGTGCCCGTCTCAGCCGTCCAGTTGGCGGTGTTCAGCGAGGAGCCGTCGAACTCATCGCTCCAGGCCAGATTCCAGGTTGCTGCGCTTGCACTCCCCGCAGGGACCAGTGCGATTAATAACGTGAACAGCATGAACAAGCTTAAGACTTTACCTCTTCTAACCATCTTCGTCCTCCTCTTTTGCCTTTCAAAATTGCCAGCCTTATTTCAATGCACGCGTACGTTCGTGCAGTTGAAACCTTACCCAACCGGTTTCGGATATGGATATTGGCAGCGCCTTCTTCTGCTACATCCCATATATATCGTTTTTGCTTCCCGGAAGAACCAGAAATTTGACAATTCAGCGAACCCGGCGGAAAGTAAGGGCCGTCCTTTCGGAAGACACTGCCTCATCAAGCCCAGCCACAGCAAAAAACCGCTCTCCAAAGGAGGCGGTTCATGCTTTTGCAAAGATGATACCTTGATTGCCGTACTACTCGAGTCCGTGCTCTTCGCGGATCTTGTACATCCCTTGCACGAGCAGCTCCGAAGGATCACGGTTAAGCTGCAGATGGGTCAGTAACAGATGGAGCGGGATAGCGCATACGTTATTTCCGTCCGTAATTGCAGGGAAGCCTGCTTCAAAGACCGGTCCATGCTCCTCGTTCCAGGCCAGTCCGGCATGCACCTGCTCCGGTGCGAACTCCTCCGTTACAGCGGCGATACACATCGGAACCAGCACATTATCGACAGCGGCCTTGGCTTCCTCTTCACTGGCGAGCGGCTTAGGCATGGAGTTGCCTCCCTTGGTCTTCATCAGTTCGTGGAAGAAAGAGGCCATCCAGATCTCCGGACTGTTGCCGGACTGGAACCGGGCAGCCAGCTCACGAAGGAAGAAGCCGCAGTAATAATCAGCGTTATCTTTATCCTTCACACGGAATACATATACCGGGCCGTAGTTGTCCAGGTTCAGCACCTGTCCTTCCACATCGCTGAAGCTCATTTTGAGCGCTACAATGCCGTTATGAAAAACAGCCTTGAGCAGCTCATTCCAGTTCTCTTCGGTCATGGCCTGCTCGGCAGCTTCCGCCTCACCGTTGACCGGCTCATTCGTGGTCTCATTGGTTGTTTCGTTTGTCATAATTAAATTCACCCCACTTTCTATCATACCATCCTATTGAACAAGGTAACATACCATATCTCTCAACTCAAATGGAAAGCTCTGCCGGACCCGCATGTATGTCCTTATGTGCAAGTGCTATACTAGACAGGGTACACTAACCATCTCATTTTGCAGAAGGGAATGAACCTAACCATGAATACTGAACAATTGGACCGGATTCACACTGGCCAAGGCTTTATAGCTGCTCTGGATCAGAGCGGAGGAAGCACCCCCAAAGCGCTGCTGCAATACGGTATTAAGGAAGACCGTTATTCCGGAGACGAAGAGATGTACACCATGGTTCACAGCATGAGAACACGCATTATTCAGAGTCCTGCCTTTACAGGCGAGCATATTCTCGGTGCAATTCTATTCGAGAACACGATGGACCGCCTCATAGACGGGCAATATACCGCCGATTACCTGTGGGAGCAGAAGGGCGTCGTGCCTTTTCTCAAAATTGACCAGGGACTGGCCGCTCCTCAGCACGGAGTCCAGCTCATGAAGCCTATCCCGGCCCTCGATGACCTGCTGAAGCGGGCAGTCAGCAAGCATATCTTCGGCACCAAGATGCGCTCCGTGATCCATGAGGCGAACCCGGAGGGTATCCGGCAGGTAGTGGAACAGCAGTTCGAGCTGGCCAAGCAGATCGCCGCCTTCGGACTCGTTCCGATTATTGAACCGGAAGTAGACATCCTCAGTAAGGACAAGCAGGCGTCAGAGCAATTGCTGAAGCGTGAACTGGCCGCCCGCTTGTCTGAGCTGGCAGATGGCGTGAAGGTCATGCTCAAGCTGTCGATCCCGACGGAGGATAATTTATACAGCGAGCTCGCCGCAGATCCCCATGTGGTTCGGATCGTAGCCCTCTCAGGAGGGTATACCCAGGCTGAAGCCAACGAGAAGCTGGCCCGGCAGCATGGAGTGATTGCCAGCTTCTCCCGCGCTTTGTCCCAGGGTCTCAGCGATCAGCAGACGGAAGATGAATTTAACAGCACCCTCGCTGCGTCGATCCAGGCCATCTATGAGGCTTCGATTACTTAAGCCCTCTGGCTGCCTGTTCTCTGGTTTCATAGATTTGCAGACTTAAGCCCCCGGGCCATAAGGCACGGGGGCTGTTCACTGTTGTCTAAGCTCGTAACGGCAGTTAGGCTTCCTTCAACCGCTTAATTCCCTCCCGCACTCTAGGCGCTACCTCTGTCCCGAAGAGACGGATGGCCTGTATTACCTGGGCATGCGGCATGGAGCCGTGCGGGACATGTAGCAGGAAGCGGGTGATCCCTACATGCTCGTAGAGGTGGATGATTTTGTGGGCAACTGTGTCCGGGTCACCCACATATAGAGCACCGTCAAAGCTGCGGGCAGCATCGTAATCCGCACGTTGATACGAAGGCAGTCCTTTCTCCACCGCCCGGATATTCGTCCGCGCATGTGTGGACGGGAAGAAGCCCTCTACCGCAAGCTCCTCCGTCTCCGCAACATAACCATGAGAGTGTGAGGCAATCGGAAGCTTGGACACATCATGACCGGCCTTGGCCGCTGCTTCCTTGTAGAGCCGTACATGCATGGCATAATCTGAAGGGTTCACATTGCCTATAATCGCCAGGGCAAAGGGTAGTCCCAGGGTACCCGCACGTACCGCAGACTCCGGAGTTCCCGCACTCGCAATCCATACCGGTAGCGGATTCTGCTCCGGGCGCGGATAGATCTCCAGATTCGTTATAGCCGGACGGTGCTTGCCGCTCCAGTTCACCTTGCCGGGCTCACGCAGCTTGAGCAGCAGGTCCAGCTTCTCGTCAAATAGCTCTTCGTAGTCCTTCAGATCATAGCCGAATAGAGGAAACGACTCGGTGAACGAGCCCCGGCCCACCATAATCTCGGCACGGCCGCCCGATATTCCGTCCAATGTCGCGAAATCCTGAAATACCCGCACCGGATCGGCTGAGGACAGAATCATGACCGCACTGGTCAGGCGGATGCGGGTCGTCAGCGGTACAGCGGCCGCCATCAGCACAGCAGGCGATGAAGCTGCAAAATCAGGCCGGTGATGCTCACCCACGCCGTATACATCCAGTCCCACCTGATCCGCAAGCACGATCTCCTCTACCACTTCGCGCAGCCGCTCCGCATGGCTTAGCGTCACTCCGGTATTCACATCAGGTGTTGTCTCGACAAAGGTGCTTATTCCAAGTTCCACGTATTGTTCCTCCTAGAAGTCAGTAATCTTTATATTCTAAAACTAAATAGTCAAATATTCAAAGAAAACTTCTACCCTCAGCAAACAGGGTGCCCCGGCTGTGTCAACAGCTCCTGAGGCACCCAATTGTGTGTTAGCTGGTTAATCGCAGCCGCTTCCGCTTATTTCACCAGCTCCTCCAGACTGCCAAAGGCACCGGAAGCTGATTTCAGCTTGGATTCGCCTCCGACCACACAGAAGTAATTCTGCTGCGTTACCGCCCTAAGCAGACCCGCATAGCTTCTCATATCCCCAGCTGTGGCCGACAGGATTTCATTACGCTCCTGCTGAAGGTCTTCCGCCGTAATCTGCTCAAAATAATGCCGGTCCGCCTGACGGCCTTGCGCGCCGGGGCTAAGCGGTTGGTCAAGCATGGCCAGAGTCCCGATAATTGCCCTCTCCATCTCCGCTTCATCTGCCGAATATTCTCCGGCAAACTGAGAGGCCCGGTCATAGATCTCCAGCGTCTCCAGCAGGTTCGGGTCGCGGTAGGAAGTGAACAGGATTACCCCGTCGCGGCGCAGGAGCAGATTGCCGCCATACGCACCGCCCTTGACCCGGACCGTATTCCACAGGTAGGTCAGGCTGAGGATCTTCTTGAGCACCTGCAGCTTGCCGGAATAGGCGAAGCCCAGCTTCTTGTAGTCATAACCTTTGACTACATACTGCACCTGGCTCGCGGACATGAAGCCTTCGTTGACCGCCTGCCCCTGTGCTGATAAGAGCGGCTGGGAGTCTACTACCCGTCTGCTCAGGTCCAGCTCCTTCACATGTGCGGCGAATTCTGCATACGAATCCGCCGTACCAGTGAGCGAGAGCGTCAGATTCTGCGTATTGAACAACAGCCCGCAGATTTCCTTCAAGGTATCCGCAAGTCCCTCAGCCTGCTGGTCAATGGTGCGGGCCAGCTCCTTGATGAAGCGGTAATACGCCACGCCGCTAAGCTGCTCTTCGTACATCCCCCGGTCCGAGAAATAGGACAGCACCCGGCTGGCTGCAATCTCATTGCCCTTCTGGGTCAGCATCGCTTCCATCCCGGAGGCTTCCCGGCGGACAATCTCCTGCAGCTTGGACAGGTTATCCAGATTGCTGCCGTAGAGCAGCTCATGCAGCAGCTTCAGAGAACCGCCGATGTTGCCCTGCATGACCTTGATCCGCGCGCTGAACTTGGCCTGATAGCTTCCTTGCGCAGACTTCCCGGCTCCGAACACCTCATTCTGAAAACGGATGCCCCCGGTCGTGATCCCGATCTCACTGGTCAGCTCCTCGATACTGTAGGCTTCCGTCTCCAGCTGTCCAAGCACTCTCGCCAGCAGCTCCAGATAAGGAATCTGCTGCCCGGCAAGCACGCTGGTGTCCCAGTACAGCTTGATATAGGCGATGGCCCCGGCAGCCACTTCATGATGGAGCACCTTAATCCCGTCCAGCGCAACCTCCACTGTGGGTACCCCGGCCGGGGCGACAGGGTTAATGTCCTGCAAGGTCAGCTTCGGCAGCTTCTCCAGCTCCTCTGCGGGGTCTGGAGTGTTCTGCCGGGCCAGCAGCTTCTGCGTGCTAAGCACCAGCTCATCCAGCTGTGCCGGGTCCAAAGACGCTTTGTATGACGCCAGACGGCTGCGGACCGCCGCATCCTTTTCCCGCGCCAGAGTCTGAGAGGGCTGGAGGACAACGACACTGCAGTGGTTACTGTTCAGCAGGTAGGTCTCAATCAGGCGCTCGAAATACCGCTCGCCACTTTGCTCACGGATCGCCGTAATCGCCGCTTCGTACTCCAGATAGGTGGACGGCAAGCCGTCATACAGCCAGGCCTTCATCACTTCCATGTTGTAGGTGAGACCCTTCGGATATTGGCTGAAATCGGCTTCCCGCAGTTCAAATTCCTTGCTGTTCACCGCAGCCAGCACCAGCTTCTCGTCCAGTCCGTCCGCTGCCAGGCGGCTTAAGGTTGTTCTGACGAGATTCACGAATTCTTCCTTGGCACCGGGGTTGGAATGCGTCAAGGCAATACCCAGCATAGGCTGAGCCATGCTATCCGAATAAAAGGCAACCACATCCTTGCCAAGGCCGCTCTCCAGCAGCGCTTGCTTCAGCGGGGCGGCGTTGCTGTCCATCAGCATGCTTTTCAGAATGGCAAAGGCCAGATTCAGCACCCGGTCCACAGAGGTGCCCATTACATAATTCAGGCTCAAGTATGTCTTGTCGGCAGCCGTTTCCGTCTCCAGAATGGGATACTCCGCCGTAAGCTGGGTCATGCCGGTCGGTGCCTGTAGTGCAATCGAAGTATCCATAGACTTGCGGGTATAGCGGCTGAGGTATTCCTCATGGATAAACTGCAGCCGTGCCTCGATATTCAGATCGCCATAGAGATAGAAATAACTGTTCGAGGGGTGATAATAATTCCGGTGCGCCTCCAGAAACTGCTCATAGGTCAAGGCAGGGATATGCTGCGGATCACCGCCGGAGGAGTGACGGTAGATCGTACCCGGGTAGAGCGATTTTTTGATCCGGTCAATCAGCACCGTCACCGGCGAGGAGTACGAGCCCTTCATCTCATTATAGACAACGCCCTTGTAGATCAGCTCATCCCCGGAGTGCGGGAGCTCATAATGCCAGCCCTCCTGCTCGAAGATCTCCGGCTGACTGTAAATATTCGGCTGAAAGACGCTGTCCAGATAGACCTCCATCAGATTGGCAAAATCCTGGTCATTCTGGCTGGCTACCGGATACATCGTTTTGTCGCCAAAGGTAAAAGCGTTCAGGAACGTCTTCATCGAGCCCTTCAGCAGCTCCACGAACGGTTCCTTCACCGGGAATTTGCCGGAGCCGCAGAGGACCGAATGCTCCAGAATATGAAACACTCCCGTGCTGTCCGCAGGCGGAGTCCGGAACGTGACACTGAACACCTTATTGTCATCCTGATTTTGTACATAGAGCAGCCGTGCGCCGCTCTGCTGATGCTCCAGCGTGTATACGGAGGATTCGATTTCCCGTATGTACTCCTTACGTATGACTTCAAACCCGGAATAAACTTCACCTGCTATTAAGCTGCTCATAACTTTTCCCTCCTTGGTTCAGGGCTGCCCTGATTCCATGAGCTTATCATATCCGGGGTTTCCGGTTCCAGTATGAGCTGCATAGAGGACCAGGCTAACGTTGCAAGCCCTTAGCTCTAACGCTGCGAGAATCTAGACCCGGATGAGCCGCTCAACCGCCTGCTGTTCATCCGCTACGAAAAATATATCCTTCCCCTGGTTGCATTCATAGATGAAATCGCGCATACTGCGGCTGGTATAGCCACTGAAGTCCCCGACTATTGCAGCCTTCACCTGATAATTAATGAACTTCTGCAGAATCTCACCGGCCAGCCGAGTCTTGAGGTCGAAGAACTCCTCGCTCAGCAGCGCCTTATGGATCACGATCCGGTCGCAGTCCGTCTCATAGCGGACCGTTGCCATAAGATCCAGTGCGCTCTGGACATCCCCCACCACGGCTTCGTTGCCGCTCACTACAGCGATAATCGTGCCTCCAGCTTCTATAGTTGTTATGTTCATGGTTATAACCTCCTGATCGAATATGTTAAAATATGCGGATAGCTTATAACAGCAGCAACTGAATTGTACAGCAAAGGATGGATAATGATGAAGCTTAGTATGAATTGGATGACACTCAGAGTACGGAATCTGGAGGCTTCCCTTGATTTCTATCACAGAATTCTAGGGCTTCCGGTGGAGCGCAGATTCGAGAGCAGAGGGAAGCAGATCGTCATGCTGGGGATAGAGGGGCAGCCCAAGCTTGAGTTGATAGAAGGAAGTGACCCGCCAGTGAAGCCGGAGTGCGGAGTGTCTGTAGGGTTCGAGGTCAGGTCGCTGGACGAGGCTATGGCGGAGCTTAGCAAGGAAGGAATCCCGGTAGCCCGCGGCCCCATCGCGCCGAATCCCAGCCTGCGCTTCTTCTACATTCTGGACCCCGACGGCTTCGAGGTCCAGCTTGCGGAGCATATGTAGCGGCGTTCGGATGGGATAAAGTAACGTACGGACGTGGAGAAGCGGGTGTGTACTTAAAGTCGTGTCGTCATCATCCTTCTCCTCTGCTCTGATTATTGTTGGTTCACTGCATCGCGCACCCGCGCGAAGCCTTCCGTAAGCTCGCCTTTTGCCGCTTTCGCTTTCTTCTCCAGCTTCGCTGTGCTTCCCCAGACCAATTCGACAATATGACGGGCCTCGTACGGCTCAAGGGTTGCCAGAATCCCGGCGAGCGCGTGCAGATTGCTTGCTGTTTCAAATGCCGGTCCATGCTTGGTGAACTTGCCATCCTCGCAGGCGAGCAGACAAGCCGTTATCGTCGGCAGGCTGGCTTCATCAACACCGAACCGGTGGATAAAAGCCGCAGTGAAGGCCGCTTGCACCGATTGATGCTCACTGTCCACCACCTTCATATATTCCTGTACCAGCGGATAATAGCGCGGGTCCGTTAGCCCAAGGCCAAACACAGCATAGGTGCCGGGCATACAATTTTTCTCCCCCTCGGTATCCTCATACCACTCAAATTCGACCATCGCCAGCCTTGCGTATGCCTCAAGCTTGGGATGCAGTTCCTCGTATTGCAACGCGTTGGCAAAAAAACGGTGTGTTTGCGATTTGGCCAGACCGGGAACGTCCACTGCCTGCTTAACCGAAGATTTCAGCTTGATTTGGTAGCTGCGGAAGAATCCCAGCGTGTGCAGGTTCGAGATATAATCCAGCCCTTTGCCGTAGCTGTCCGCACACTCTTCTTTGATGCGAATGGTGATCGTGGAGAACACATCATGTGCCTGGCACTCAAGCTGCTGATCCTTATAGTGAATTGCATCGGCAGGGAGCGTGCCGCTGCCCTCCTTGATCACCCGCGCCGCCTTCGCATAACCCAGTTCCTGCAAACGAGCCAGCAAATCGAGTCCTCTCTGCCGGCTGTAGTTCGGTTCGTATTTGATGATCAAGATGGCCGTTTGCAGCACAAGTTCCAGATGCTCTTGATCGATCGACGCCTTATCCACATCCGCTTTAAGCGTATATTCCACCACTCCCCACTTTGGCTTGATCCGATGATAATAGGCCGGCAGAAATTCTTCCTCTACCCACACGGTAAAAGCGCGGATAAAGTTGCCGCGGTGCTCCTTCAGCTTGGCCGGATTGTCCCGATTGCGTTCTATCACCAGCTCATAGATGCGCAACACAAAAGCGGAATTAAGCTCCGGGAACAGCAGTGGATCAACCAGGTGCTGCGCCAAAAAGAAGCTTTCCAGCGGATCGGTTGGGTAAGCATGATTCTCCAGCTTAGCGATATACGTTTGGATGCGCTCCAGCAGCAGACCGCGTTTGCGCTCATTAATCGTATGCAGAACCGGAAGAATCCCAAAATCATCAAGCTCAAGGCTTACCTGAAGATGATAATCTATCAGAGGATTGTCCGCATAGCCTTGCAGTATTCCACCAATTCCCTCCGCCAGCAACGGAATCAACACTGTCTCGGCTTGCTGCCGGGTAATGGGCGGGTCCGGCGGATGGATGGGCCGTTCAAATTCCGGCGAGCCATAGTCGCTGATCCAGGTAGACAGCTTAAATTCCCCTTGCTCCACCTGCATATAAACCAAGTCATGGATGCCGGCCTGCAGCGAAGTGCGGTTAACCGCTTCCTGGATCGCTTTCCCCTTCTCCTCCTCACTCTCCTGCAGCCATTCCGCCACAGCAGCCATGATCTCCGCCGCTAATGTGTGAAGCTGATTCATTTCCGTCAATCCGTATCACCTCTTAAGGGTTATGTATGGTTTTGTACATTTTATCTATTACCCATCATCTTGGCTGCGACAAACGATATGAGGGAAATCAAGCCGTTTTTATATGAACATGCAATCAGTAATTTCGCGATTTTGAAAAAGTGACGCTAGGGGCTGGTTGGCTCTCGCTCCACAACCTGCTGAAGCAAGCAGGTGGAGGAACATAAAACGCAAAGGAGCGATCCACGAATAACGGAGAATCGCTCCTTTCTTACAATTTAAGCTTTTAAGATGGAGTACGGGATTTATTTCCACCCGTAGAGTATCTGCTTTTGCGACACCCCACATCCGCTCGCTTAGCCCGTGTTCGGGCGATTCAGGTGCACTTGTGTACCTCATCCGGGCCACCATACCTGCGCGCCACTTATCCAAAACAGCAAAAAAACGGCATTTCTGCCGTTTCTTAAGGGATGGACTCTCAGGGGCTCGAACCCTGGACAAATAGATTAAGAGTCTACTGCTCTACCAACTGAGCTAAGAGTCCGTATGGTGTCTATGTATGATTCTCTAGACGATAATCTCTAAGCTGACTGCGCCCGCTCAAAAGTACTTTCATAGTATACTTTTTTGAGCGGGCGCTGTCAACTGTTTTATTAAAACTTTCTCACTCCTGGCTATGAACAGCTGTCTACACGCGATTCTTCCGCATCATCAGCACATACACGGGGAGTCCGGCCAGCGTGATGCCAATCCCTATAAGCGAGCGCAGCGGATCACTGATGATCGTGCTGGCCAGAATATAGAGCCCCCCTGCTACGCCAAGAATCGGGGTGAACGGATAGAGCGGCACACGGTAGCGGCCCTGCTCGCGCGGCAGCTTCCTGCGCAGAAGGAATACGCCGAACACGCCCATGGTGAAGAAGATCCACAGCACAAACACCAGCAGATCCGTCAGCGTATTGAAGGTTCCCGAGAAGATGTAGACTACCGCCAGCACACTCTGAAAAACAAGCGCATTCGCCGGTGTCTGGAACTTCGGATGAATGCTGCTCAGCACCCGCGAGAACGGAAGCTGTCCCCGCTCCCCCATTGCCTGCGGCACCCGTGCTGCGGTCATGAGATAACCATTCAGCGCTCCCAGCACGGAGACGATAATGCCTGCCGTAATAAAGGCTCCGCCGCCGCTGCCGAACAGCGCTTCAGCCGTATCGGCTCCCGGAGTCTGGGACGACACAATCTGGTCATAGGGCAGCGCCTGAAACACCGCAATATTGAACAATACATATACGGCGATGACAAAAATAACACCGATCGAAATGACTTTCGGCAGCGTCCTGGCCGGGTCTTTGATCTCTCCCGCCATATTGGTCACGCTGATCCACCCATCATAGGCCCAGAGTGTGCCGAGCACCGCAGCCCCAAAGCCTGCACCCGCAGCCGCTATACCGATGCCGCCGAAGCCGGGAGCCAGATCTGAGAACAGCCCGACGCCCACAATGCCCGCTACCGGAATCAGCTTCCCGACCGTGGCCACCGTCTGAATGATCCCGCCGAACTTCGTCGCGATGACATTCATCAGCAGAATGAAGGCCAGAATGCCTACTGCAAGCAGCTTTTGCTGCCATGCATTCAGCGGCAGGAAGTAACCGGAATAGGTTGCAAAAGCAATAGCCAGCGCCGCCACAGAAGCAGGGTAGGAAATCACCGCCTGCACCCAGCCAAGCAGATATCCGAATACCCCGCCGTACAATTCACTTAAATAAGTATATAGACCTCCCGACTTCGGAATGGCGGCTGCAATCTCCGCCACGCTCAGCGCCGAAGCCAGGGTAATGATCCCTCCAACGCCCCAGGCAAGAATACTGAGCCACGGGCTGCCCGCATTGTCCAATACAATTCCGGGCTTCAAAAAAATCCCCGATCCGATAATCATCCCGACCACTAGGGCCAGGGCTTGCAGGAACGTAATACTTTTGGTTAACGGCTTTGTTGTCATGATGCGATTCATTGTCCTTCCGTTCTGTGAAATATTTATCATGCTTTTATTTCTCTATTTGTCCTGTTCACCCCTCTTTTTGAGCCGGAGAAATTGGTTATAAACCAAACTTCCCATTGTAACTAACACTATATGGAAGATATACTGAAGCCTGGGCGCATTTCCCTGGGCATAGCTGGTTCGCTCAGCGCCACTATCCTTCGAGGAGGCATATATCTTTATGCTGTACACTCCAGGCATTACCGACTGCTCACCGGCAGAGGTCCAATACGACGCTTCAAGAATCGATGTGCTGCATAACCACCTTCAACAGCTAATCGACGACCACAAGATTCAGGCTGCGGCGTACTGCGTATCCAGATACGGCAAGACGTTCATGCACGGCGCGATCGGTCCCCGTTCCTACCGTCAAGACCCTGCGGACCCGCTGCTGCCGACATCGGTTCATCAGATTGCTTCCATTACCAAAGCGGTTACCTCGGTGGCTATTGCCAAGCTCGTGGAGGACGGCATTCTCCGGTTTGACCTTCCCGTTGGTGCCTTTCTGGAACCGTTTAACGCAGATCCGTTCAATAAAATCGACATCTACAGCCTGCTGACTCATACCTCCGGCCTGTTCCCGGACTGCGCCAGCAGCATGATTCCTTATCATAAGTCCTACTGGCAGCTGATTGGCGAATATTTCGACAAGTACAATCCGGAGGACGGGGAGCTAGACTGGATCACAGCTGCACTGAGCTGCGGGATCAACAAACCGGTCGGTGAGGAATGGCAATACTGCTCCTTCGGCTTCTGTATTCTTGGTGAGATCATTAAGAAGGTTACAGGCATGTCCGCTGAACAGTACATAGAGGAGCAGATTCTGAAGCCGCTTGGTATGAATGATACCCGGTGGGAGCCGACTCCCGAATTGGCGAAGCGCTTCATTATTAGAAATGAACGCAAAGAAAAGCAGCTCCATGACCTGATCGCGGAGAACCCTGCTGAAATTCCGCCGGGTGAGAAGCTGTGGGACAACGTATCCAGTACAGGGGGAGGACTCTCCTCTACCCCGGCCGACCTTATCCGCTTCGCCAATATGCTGCTCGGCATGGGTACCTTGGACGGCACCCGCATTGTGGGCCGTAAAGCCGTTGAGAAGCTCACCACCCGCACGCTCTATGGCACGCCTGATTACTGCTGGGGCAACAATGTCAAAGACCGGAGCTATGGCATTGGGCTGGATATGCGGAGAGGCCCCGCATTTCTCTATTCCGAGGGCAGTTATTTTCATGAAGGTGCCGGCGCCTGCTGTATGGTAATCGATCCGGTGGAGCAGCTCACCGCGGTATGGTTCGTGCCCTTCACGGATGATAACTGGCATGCGGAAGCCCTGTTCAATGTAACCAATGTGATCTGGTCAGGACTGATGTAATGAACCGTCTCAGGCATAACTGGCTCATATGCCGGGCCGTTGCAGAGGTTACCTACAAGGAATGGAGTGCCTACCGCACCCATTCCTTGGTCTCTGTTATTGTCGGCCCGGTGTATTTCATGGTGCAATATTTCATCTGGACCGCAGTCTATGGCGGGCAGACTACGCTCGGCGGGCTTGATCTCCAGCAGATGATCCGCTATTTCGGGGCCACGGCGCTGATCGGGTATCTGATTATGGATTTCGCCGACTGGAACCTGTCGATGCTGGTCCGCACCGGCAAATTCCTGACCTTCCATCTGCGTCCGGTGGATCACCGTTCCTTCGCCTTGTTCCAGAAGCTGGGGCACCGGATGCTTGGCTTCTTGTTTGAGTTCCTGCCGTGTCTCCTGATCTTTATCTTCATCTTCGGGATCGATATGCGGCCGGCAAGCCTCCCGTGGACATTGGTGTCTGTGCTGCTTGCCTTTCTCATGAATTTCTATGTCAATTATACGATTGGCCTGACCTCCTTCTGGCTGGTGCAATCCGGCGGGATTCGCAGCGCCTTCCTGCTCGTGTCGGGTATTTTCTCGGGGGCGCTGATTCCGCTTGATTTCTTCCCGCACTGGCTTCAGGTCACTCAGCTGTTCCTGCCTTTTCAGTACATTGCTTATATGCCTGCCATGGTGTTCACCGGGCATTATTCACTTGGCGGTCTTGAGCTATCCCTTCCCGAAGCCGTAGGTATGCAGGCCGCTGCTGTGCTAGTGATGTTCGGCTGCAATGAGCTCGTCCGCCGCCGGGCCATGAAGCAGTTCACGGCGGTCGGCGCATGAATACCCGGAGGGAAAGGAACGGTCCTGTTATGAAAAAATATGTGGATGTATACAAGCAGTGCATGTACTCTGCTATCCAGACGGCTTCGGCCTACCGGATGAACTTCATCGTCAGCAGTCTGATTACACTCATCGGCAACATTCTGTTTCCGCTGGTGACGCTGTTAATCTACCGGGCGGGCACCAGCTTTCCCGGCTGGAGCTTATACGAGGTGCTGTTGATCCAGTCTATATTCACCATGTCCAGCGGTCTCTCCAGTCTCGTCTTCGGAGGATTGTTATGGACAACGATGTCGCATGTGCGGGAGGGGAGCTTCGAGGTCATTCTGCTGAGGCCGCTGAATCCGCTGTTCTACATTGTAGCCACTACCTTCTCTGTAGAGAGTGTCGGATTATTCCTTGGCGGGGCTGCATTATTCATCTTCTCCGCTATGCATATTGGCGCTATCTCCGCCCTCGCCTGGCTGCAATTCGCCGGAATGTTCCTGGCCGGGACGGCTGTACTCGCCGGATTATCGCTGATGATGGCGGCGATGTCCTTCAAATGGGTCGGTAATTCGCGGATTTCCGAGCTGGCGGACAGTGTGCTGCATGTCGGCAAATATCCGCTTCCGATCTTCCCGAAGGCGGTGCAGGCGGCAGCTACGCTGATCATTCCCGTGGGGATGGTCGGCTACCTCCCGGCCTCCGCACTGCTTGGCCGGGTACAGGCCGGTGATTTCATCGCTATTCTACCCTGCTTTGTCTTTCTCTGGGCAGGCATTTGGGTATACCGGCACATGATCAGATTATATGAGGGGGTTGGCGGCTGATGCCGGTGATTGATGTCAAGCATTTAACGAAGTCCTATACCACCTATAAGCGAGGCGCAGGCATGAAGCAGACCTTCACGAGCTTTTTCCGGCGTGAAGCCGTCTCTGTCCAGGCCGTGAACGATATCAGCTTCGCCATCGAGCAAGGCGAAATCTGCGGGATGCTGGGTCCGAACGGGGCAGGCAAATCCACTGCGATCAAAATGCTCTGCGGCGCCCTCTACCCGACCAGCGGGGAGATCGAAGTACTCGGTTATTCCCCGGCCCGGGACCGGAAGCATTATGTCCGCACCATCGGGGCCGTCTTCGGCCAGAAATCCCAGCTCATCTGGGATATCCCGCCCATCGACAGCTTCAAGATGAACAAAGCAATCTACGGTATCTCGGCCACGGATTTCAGCAACCGTCTGGACGAGCTGGCAACGCTGCTGGATATCGCTGGAGTGATGGAGAAGCCCACCCGGGTGCTGTCGCTTGGCGAACGCATGAAATGCGAATTCGTCATGGCGATGCTGCACCGGCCGGACATCCTGTTCCTGGATGAGCCGACCATCGGGCTGGATGTGATTGCCAAGCTCAAAATCCGTGAGTTCATCCGCCAGATGAACAAGCAGCAGAACATGACCTGTATTCTCACCACCCATGATCTGGAGGATGTAGAGGAGTTAGCCCACCGGGTGATTGTCATTAACCACGGCGAGAAGGTGTTTGATGACTCGCTGCAGCGGCTGAAGCTGTTCCTCGGAGAGAAGAAGCGCGTGAGC
The DNA here is from genome assembly GCF_038005345.1 of Paenibacillus sp. FSL H8-0122. NCBI lineage: Bacteria > Bacillati > Bacillota > Bacilli > Caryophanales > Paenibacillaceae > Paenibacillus > Paenibacillus sp. FSL H8-0122. The sequence goes on from NZ_JBBOTB010000001.1 coordinate 4,215,270, forward strand.
TTTACGTTTAACGAGTCTGTGCGGAACACCCTTTTCGACAACGACTGGACCAAGGTTATGGAACGCCCCTCCGACTTACAGATTACGCTTGAGGTAGACACCGCCCGGATCTCCATCAGCGATTTCCTGGAGAATATCTCCCGGAAGCATGCCTTCTCGGATATTTCCGTCAAGGAGCTGCCGATCCAGCAGGTGGTTATGAATATCTATGAGAATGCCAAAAGCAGCCTGAACCGTCACCCGTTGGAGTGACAGCTCAGGCTGCTTTTTTTGACAGATTAATATTAGCTCCGGCTTACTTCGCAGCAGCAAGCTCAGACGCAAGCTTCTCCGCCCCGTCAAAGATGGAATAGCTGTAGCCCCAGAACTGGTTGAAATCAATCTTATGGATCGCTTTGTTCTGGATCGCCTTCAGACTCTGCAGTGACGGATCGGCATAGAACGCCTGTATCGACTGGTCAGCATCAATACCGCCTGTGTACACCGAGATCAGCAGGACATCCGGGTTGGTCGCGATCAATTGCTCCTTGCTGATCTCACCGGTCACATCCGCGTAGCTGTTGGTCAGTCCAAGCAGTCCCAGCACATCTCCCGCAAAAGTATCCACGTTCCCGCTATAGACAGCGATCGCGCCGTTGCCCCCGTCAGAGACGTAAGCAAAGGTCTTCCCTCCTGCTGCTGCCCCTTCCTTCAGCTTCGCTGCACGCTCCTTCAGCTCTGCAATATATGCAGTAGCCTTCTCTTGCACATCAAAGATCTGGCCAAGCTGTTCAATATCCTTATACAGGCTGTCTAGCGTTGCCCCTTGCAGACTGGTGCTCTGCACGAAGGTCTTGATGCCCAGCTCATTGAGTCCGCCTACCGTCCCTACTCCCCAATCCGCATCTGCGAACAGGCCGCCGCGGCCCATCACCAGATCCGGGCCTCTGCCCACAACCAGCTCTTTGCTTGCATAATCCTGGGAGATGACTGGAATCTTCTTGAACTCTTCCTGAACCGCCGGATCGCCTGCACCGTAGAGAGCCGCAACCCCGACCATTTTGTCGGTAAGCCCCAGCTTAATCAGCAGCTCCGCCGCACCTTGGGTATTCGCTACTACCTTCTCGGGAGCCTTATCGAAGGTCTGCGCTTTAGCCGTCCATTCGGTGCCTTCCCCATTATTCGTATGGTTTTCTATCGTGAGCGGATATACAGTCTTCGCAGCCTGTGCAGTCTCCGCCGGTGCAGGACTGGCCGATGCAGGTGCAGCCGTTGCCGCCGCGTCCTTCTCATTGCCTGTAGCGGAAGAACAAGCCGCCAGCATAACCGCCATCACCAGAACCGCCAGCAGCGGTACATATCGTTTGAATATTTTCTTCATTCTCTTAAGTCCCCTTTTCTGTATGTATGTTATTGATCCTGCGGGTATGGCATTAAGCCCATAGCCTTGCAGGGGATACCTCCGTAGAATATAGAAAGTTGGACAGCATGTCAATGAGAATTATTATCATTGACAATCGTTCTCAGTGTGCCTTATATTAAAAAAGACCCTCCCGCTGCGTACTAGCGCTGCCTTGTATCTGGCACATTGTATTCGGTTTTTCACGTACATTCGGCCCAAACGCATGCTGCTGTGTGTTCTTATTCTTTCAATGAAGGAGCTTTATTACTGACATGCATACCGAAATAGCCGTACCCTCACAGCCTAAGCAATCTCTCATTCATTCCCGTTACGGCTTCATGGCTGTTATAGGCGTCCTGTTCATTATTACCCTGCTGTCTGCCGGAGCTGCGGTCTCCTTCGGCCAGGTGGACATTCCTGTCTCCCAATCCTACCGGATTCTGCTGCACCACATCACAGGCATCCAGATTGGAGATATGCAGGAGCTGACGAACGGTTCTTTCGTGGATATTATCTGGAAAATCCGCTTTCCGCGTGTCCTGATGGCGATGTTCATCGGCGCCGGACTTACGCTATGCGGGACGATCATGCAGGCGGCGGTACAGAATCCCCTGGCTGATCCATACATACTCGGTATTTCCTCCGGCGCTTCGCTGGGCGCAACCTTCGCCATCCTGATCGGCTTCGGCTCGATGGGGCTACTCGGCCAGTCGGGAGTCGCTTTCTGGGCTTTTGCAGGGGCGGTTGGCGCTTCTCTGCTGGTGCTCACACTTGCCAGTGCGGGCGGCAAAATGACCTCCGTCAAGCTGGTGCTCGCCGGGATGGTCATTAACGCTCTATGTACCGCTTTTGCCAACTTTATCGTCTATTTCGCCAACAATGCCGAAGGCATCAAGACGGTTACCTTCTGGACGATGGGCAGCCTGGCAGCCGCAAGCTGGGACAAGCTGCCGCTGATCTCGGTCACCGTCCTGCTCGCCGTTATCCTGTTCCTCTCGCAGTTCCGTGTGCTGAATACCATGCTGCTCGGAGATGAGGCGGCGGTTACGCTGGGCATTCATCTGGGTGCCTACCGCAGAGTCTACATGATTCTCACAGCGCTGATTACCGGCGTTATGGTAGCAAGCTGCGGGATGATCGGCTTCGTGGGACTGATTATCCCCCATCTGGTGCGGGGACTTGTAGGCTCGGACCACCGCAGGCTGCTGCCGGCGTCGATTCTGTTCGGGGCCATCTTCCTGATCTGGACGGATGTCATTGCCCGGACCATCGTTCCGAATGTGGAGCTGCCGATCGGGATCATTACCGCCCTGATTGGAGCGCCAATGTTCATGTACATGCTGATTAGAAAAGGCTACGCCTTCGGAGGGAAAAGCTGATGAATCTGAATGTTGAACGGCTAAGCGTCTCTTTCGGCGAGGCGAAGATTGTACAGGAGGTCTCTCTAAGGGTTCAAAATAAGCAATTCGTCGGCCTGATCGGCCCGAACGGCTGCGGCAAATCGACGCTGCTCAAAAGCATCTACAAGGTCATCAAGCCCCGTCAGGGAGAAGTCTTCCTCTCGGAGCTTAATGTGATCAAGGCCAGCCCGAAGCTTGTGGCCCGTAAGCTGGGCGTAGTCGGCCAGTTCAACGAGCTGAGCTTCGACTTCACCGTTCGTGAGATGGTGGCGATGGGCCGGACGCCCCACAAGGGGATGCTGGAAACCGACAGCCAGCAGGACGCTGACATTGTATCGGCTGCACTCCGCAAGGTTAATCTGGAGGGGCACACAGGCCGCAGCTATAACTCCTTATCCGGGGGCGAGAAGCAGCGTGTCATTCTGGCGCGTGTGCTGGCCCAGCAGCCGGAATTCATGATCCTGGACGAACCGACCAACCATCTGGATATCAAATACCAGCTGCAGATTCTGAATATCGTCCGAAAGCTGGATATCGGCATTCTCGCCGCCCTCCACGATCTCACCCTGGCCGCCGAATACTGCGACTATCTGTATGTGATGAAGGAAGGCCGGGTCGCGGCCAGCGGAGTCCCTGAGGATATTCTAACGAAGGAATTAATCCGCGAGGTCTTCGATGTGGAGTGCGAGACCTACCGCAATCCGGTCACCGGGGCGCTGGGCATTGCCTATCTGGAGACAAGGTAACTATCAGCTTAATGACACGTTACACTTAGGCAGACTAAGAAGCGGCGGCGCTTACCGCCGCCCCTTAGTCTGCCTGTTTCGTATGACTGTCTCTTGCCGCTTCCCTGCTGTTCTGTCCAAGGCCGTACCGCTCCTGGTAGTAGCTGGGTGTGCAGCCTGCATATTTCTTGAAGATTGCAATGAAATATTTATAGTCCTTATAGCCGACATCGGCGGCAATGGCATACACCTTGTCCTCGCCGCTGCGCAGCAGATCCATCGCCTTCTGGATACGGTAACGGTTCAAGAAATCGTTGAAGGTATAGGTCGTTTCACTTTTGAATTTCTGATTCAAGTAGGTGGCGCTTACTCCCAGGCTTTCCACGAGATCCTTAATCCCGATTTTCTCCGCATAATGCTCCTGAACATACCGGATCATCCTCGACACGTAACGGGACGATTTCCCGGGGAGCTTAACGACAGAAGCTTGTAGCGCTTCCCCGTTAGTACCACCTGATGTCAGCATAGCCGAGTACTGCCGCTTCATCGCCAGCTGCCCCTTGGCCCGCTCCAGTGCAGCCAATAGCTGCTCCTGCTCCAGTGGCTTCAACAGGTACTCGGTCACGCCAAGCCGGATGGCATCCTTGGCCAGTCTGAACTCATCGTAGCCCGATAGGATAATGTAACTGCAATCGGCCTCTTCTACGCTCTGCTCAATCATGCCAATTCCGTCCAGCAGCGGCATATTCACATCAACAATGACGATATCAGGCCGGAGCTCGGCGATCTGACGCAGTCCGTCCTCGCCATTCTCGGCTTCCCCTACCACGACACAGCCTGCCCCCATCCAATCGAAGGTGAAACGCAGCCCCTTGCGGATCATCTCCTCATCCTCTACCAGCAGCACCTTGAACATCTGTCTCCTCCTTCCGGTATGGCAATCTGAATGTAACGACGGTGCCTTCTCCCTGCGTGCTGTCCAGCTCAATCCCGTAACGGTCGCCGTACATCAGCACCAGCCGCCGGTGCAGATTATGCAGCCCGATATGCGGGGCACGGTTATCCTGTGAATGCATGATGTCCCGTACCTCCGCAAGCCGCTCCCTGCTCATTCCTCCGGCATCATCCTTCACTTCAAGAATGAGATCCGTCCCCTCTACCCAGCCCAGCACCGTAACCGCAACCGATTGACGCTGGCGGTAGCCGTATTTAATGGTATTCTCAATCACGGGCTGGAGCATCAGCCGGGGAACGAGCGCCGTCCGGGCCGCCTGATCCACCTCCTCGTGGTAATGGAGCCTGTCCTTGAAGCGGATCTGCTGAAGCTTCATATAGCCTGCTATATATTCCAGATCATTCCCGAGCACCACATGATCCTGCTCGTTGCCTATACTGTAGCGCAGATGGCGGGACAACGTAAGCACCATATCCTGGGCAAGCCGATTATCCACGATAATGGCGTAACGGAGCGTCTCCAGTACATTGAATATGAAATGCGGATGAAACTGCGATTGCAGATGCTTCACTTCAATGACTCTGCGCAGATCAGACAGTTCTGTATTCTGGGCGACAAGCTCATTCAGGCGCTGAAGCATCTGGTTATACTGATTCGCCAGCGTCTCGAACTCGTCACCGGTTCCGATGTACACGTAAGAATCCATATTGCCGGATTGCAGCTCTCTGACGGCATAGATCAGCTTATCGATCGCCCTCGATTGGCGCGTGGAGATAATGCGGGCCGAATACCAAATGACAATCCAGAGCAGCAGACTTGCCATCACAAAAAATACAGCCAGAGATAAATAGGCGCTCCGGTTCCCTTCGGCGGCACTTAACGTGTAAATGCGCCATTGCGACAACGGGAGGTACGTTTCCTTACTGTAATATTTTCCGTTATCGATCCATACGTAGCCCTTGGAATCAGTGGTCAGGCTGTATTTGTTCATCAGGCCTTGAGTCAGATTATTGGTTGTGGCAATGATGGTCCGGTAGGGATCGGTGACTACGGCAATTTCGTTATTCTGCACAAAGAGCAGCTTCTGCAGATCCAGCTCGTACAATTGATAGATCAGATACCCTTGCACTCCCCCGCTGCCGGTAATTGCCTTGGCAAACGTATAAGCAGTATAGCGGTCATGCGAGAAGCGGATAGGGTTGGTCTCGGCCAATTCCGTCAGGCCCTGAGTGTGCATCCGCCGGGCGATAGCCTGCAGCGCAAGGTCAGAGGAATCAGAGCCATAGTTGGCAGAGGAGGCCAGAATGTCTCCGTCTGTACCCATGATATACATAATACTCTTCACCCGCTGCCGGTTATTGAAGGCATAGAACCGCTCGAACACCTCAGGACCTCGGAACTGCACACTTGTGAACGCCCTAACGGAATCCAGCGCCGAAGCTTCATTCATTTCCTTAACGTAGGAGCTGTAGACCTCCTCCATCGCCAGCTTGATTTTTTTGCCCGCTTCTGTCGTCTGATTGATGAGCAGGAACCGCGAATTGATCATCATGAACATCAGGAACAGCACAAACAGAATGGAAATCGGCACAAGCGTATGCAGCAAAAACAGTCTGCGCAGCGAGTCCTTGAAGCTCCTTTTTGCCCCCATGCCTTCTCCTCCTATTCGTCCTGCTATTATACATCAGGATGCAGCAAAGCCCGGTACCCGCTGGCGCGGGCCCGGACTACAGCTACATGGTTACTTCTTTTTTGCCGGAGAGCTTGAAGAACAGCAGCAGGGACAGTACAGTGATCGCCGTCAGCAGTGTCGATAAGGCAGCAGCTACACCATAATTGCCGCGTACTACTTCAGTGTAGACCGCTACTGTCATCGTCCGGGTCTTCCCTGTATACAGAATAATCGAGGTGCTAAGCTCTGTAATAATGCTGATCCAGCTGATAATTGCCCCGGCGAATACCCCGGAGATCATCATCGGCACTGTAATCTTGAAGAACGTCCGCAAGGTAGAGGCTCCGAGACTGATCGCCGCCTCCTCTATGCTGTCATTCACCTGATGGAGCACAGCAGCACTGGAGCGGATCGTATAAGGCAGACGCCGGATGACAAAAGCAGCAATCAGAATCACGGCGGTGCCGCTCAGCACCAGTGGTTCTTTATTGAAGGTCACGAGCAGGGCTATCCCCAGAATCGAGCCCGGTACGATATAAGGCAGCATCGTGAAGGTATCGAGAACATTCGCTGCCGCACCTTTGCGTTTCACCGTTACATAGGCGATCAGCACCGCTGCCAGCGTAATGATCACAATCGTGATACTGGCCATCATGAAGGTGTTGTAGATCGCATCTCCCACTTTGGAGAAGGCCGCCCGGTAGCTGTCCAGCGAATACCCGTCGACGAATATTTTGCCGGAGGTCTTCAGAAAGGAGGTATAGGCAACATAGACCTGAGGCATCAGCGCCAGTAACGTGAACAGATACACATAGGCGTGGGCCGCCAGATTGGCCGCACCCTTCAGCTTCTTCGGTTCAATCGGATTCAGCGCACTCATGCTGTACGACTTCCGGTTCGCCACGTACTTCTGGAGCAGGAATACTGCGACCGCGAACAACACAACAATCACACTGATTGCCGCAGCAAAGCCGTCATCTCCCCCGACTTCACTGATGAATTCGTTGAAAATCAGGACAGGCACCGTCCGGTACCCTTCACCGATCAGCATCGGTGTGCCGAAATCCGCGAACGCCCGCATGAAGACAAGCAGTCCTCCGGCGAGAAGGGTCGGCGTAATCAGGGGCACGAGGATTTTCCACATTTTGCGCAGCCCCGTACAGTTCATACTCTCCGCCGCTTCCATCAGGGAGTTGTCCACATTCTTCAGCGCCCCTGATACATACATGAAGATCAGCGGAGACAACTGAAGCGTCAGCACCAGCAGAATGCCGGAGAAACCGTAAATATCTGGCATCGTGAACCCGAAGACCCGGGACATGAAGGCAGTGATCACCCCGCTGCGTCCGAGCAGCAGAATCCAGGCATACGCCCCGATAAACGGAGCGGACATGGAGGAGATCAGAATCAGAATCCGCACCGCAGCGCTGCCTTTGATTCTGGCAATCGTCATAATGTAGGCCAGCGGCCCAGCAACCAGGATAGACAGCAGGGTAACACTTACTGTAACCTTGATGCTGTTCCACACTGCGTTCATATAATAAGCCTTGCTGAAGAATTTATGGAAGTAGGCGAGTGAGAACTCTCCGGTGTTACCGTCGAAGAAGCTTTTTATCAATAGCATGAACAAGGGCAGAGCCAGGAATACCAGATATCCGGCAAAAATAACAAAGGTAATCAGCGACCAGATGTCCCAGCGCTTCATCCGGCCGCTCATAGCCGAATCCCCCGGTTCAGATTGCGTTCCCCGGCTTCATCATAGACATTGACCGTTCCAGGGAGAATGGCAAGCGTCACCTGCTGTCCGATCTCCACCGCCTGAGTGGAGGCTGACTGCTGGATGATCTCCACCTCCTGCCCGTTCTCAAGCGCCACCACCAGGTGGGTGTTCAGCCCCAGGAATACATTGTTCACCACAGTTCCCGTGAGACCTGTTCCGTCTTCAGCCAGTACGAATTCCTCCGGCCGGACCGAGAGCTTCACCTCTGCCGTTGCAGCGGATATTAATTCCTCTTGAAGCCCCGGGATTTCCAGTGAATAGCTGCTGCCCATATGAAGAACTGCGTTGCCTCCGGCTCCCCTCTCCAGCTTCGCTGCAATAACATTGGTCCGCCCGATGAAGGTGGCGACGAACAGATTGGCCGGACGCTGATAGATATCCCGCGGTGTTCCCACCTGCTGGATGGTACCGGACTTCATCACCGCGATCCGGTCGGATACCGCCATCGCCTCTTCCTGATCATGCGTGACGTAGACTGTCGTAATTCCCACCTCACGCTGGATACGCTTGATAGCGTTACGCATATCCACGCGGAGCTGCGCATCCAGATTGGACAGCGGCTCATCCATCAGCAGCACATCGGGATTAATGACGATAGCACGGGCAAGGGCTACGCGCTGCTGCTGACCGCCTGACAGATTTTTGGGCATTCTGTGCTTGTAAATTTCAATCTGCACCGTATCCAGAATCTCTGCGACTCTGCGCTGCCGCTCCTCCTTGCCCACTTTACGGTTCTCCAGCCCGAAGGCTACATTCTCCGACACGCTTAGATGGGGAAAAATGGCGTAATTCTGAAAGACCATTCCGATGTTCCGTTTGCCCGGAGGGACGTTGTTCATGACTTTATCGTTGAAGCCGAGATCCCCGCCTTCAATACTGTTGAAGCCAGCCACCATCCGCAGCAGTGTCGTCTTCCCGCAGCCTGAAGGACCCAAGAGGGTGAAGAACTCACCCTTCTGGATGTTCAGGGACAGCTCGGGGATTACGGTGGTGTCGCCATATTTTTTGACAATATTCTTGAAGGATATTGCGACGCTCATGTTGCACACCCGCTTTCTCTCTATTTAGCTGCTCAGTAGCTTGGATTATTTAGCAATACTCGTAAACAACTCGTTATAACGTTCCACAATCGCCGCCTTATTCTCAGCAACATAAGCCACATCCTCATCGATTACCTTGATCTGGTCCATCGGTGTCATGAAGTCTGCGATTACCGCATCCGAGCGTAACGGACGGTTCGTGGTCTCTTGTCCCAGTGCATCCTGTCCTTCTTTGGAAATGAGGAAGTCAATGAACTTCTTGGCGTTCTCCTGATTCGGCGAGCCCTTGACCACTCCCGCTACCGCATCCAGAAATACCGCGCCCTCTTCGGGGTACACGACCTTGACCGGGGCACCGTCTCTGACATAGCTGACTGCCGGATCTTCGTATGTCAAAGCCACCACATATTCGCCGTCTGCGACGCTCTTGTGCGCTTTACTGGAGCCGCCTGCAATTTTGCCATCCAGATTCTCCAGCAGCTTAGCTACATACTCCCAGCCTGCCTCTGAGGTATAGTCGCCGCCCATCGCTCTGAGCATATTCGTCAATTGGGCAAATGCCGAGCTGGAGTTGGCCGGGTCCGCCATGGCAATCTTGCCCTTCAGCGCCGGATTAAGCAGATCCGCATAGCCCTTAATCGGAATGTCGCCTGCCAGATTCGTATTCACCAGCAGCACACTTCCGTCAGAGACATAAGAGGTCATGATCCCTGTCGTATTCGTGTGTCCCTGCAACAGATCCTTATCATTAGAAGAGACATATTCCTCGAACAGGTCCGCATTATCATTGAACAGGGCGAAAGCTCCGCCGAACATAACGTCCGCGTACGGGTTTGTTTTCTCTGACTGAATCCGCTTGATCAGCTCACCGCTGCCCGCCGATACCAGCTCTACGGTAACGCCTGTCTGCTTCTCAAAGGCCGGAATAAGTGCGTTAATCATCGCTTCACTATTAGGGGTATAGACTACCAGCTTATTCGTGCTGCCGCCCGCCGCGCCTTCATTCGCTTTGTTTCCTCCGCACGCCGAGAGCACAACCACCATCATTGTCACAATAAGTGACACCTTCAACCACTTTTTCATTTTCATTCACCCCTTATTTGGATATAGGTCTATTTTAGCAGCTTGAAATTTCATTAAAATCCTATTATTCGACAGAATCATCTAAAATGCGCAACTAAAATAACGATTTGCGTTATGTTAACTGACATTAAAACAAAATGGAAATCGTTTTATAACTTTTTGCCGGATACTGAAACCCGCAGTATTTCGAGGCCCGGATGTCCCGGATTGTCATCAACATCGCTATTGACCATCTTAACCGAAACAAACGGGTGACTTACATGGAGGATCAATCGCAGAGCGATACCAGTGATGAGCATGCAGTTCCACTGGAAGAGAAGCTGGATCTTTACCAGGCTTTTGACAGATTAATTGCAGCTCCAGATGAAATCCCCTCTATACACCTGATGGGCGATCGCTCATCGTTACGAACTTATATGTTATGTATGTGTAATTTATATGTATTGTATAATCACATAAAATTAATTTTAATTAAATTTTTATGCATATTTATGAATTTATTTTACATAAAAGTAAAATTATCATTTTGACAATTATGAAAAATGTCATATATACTTACACAGAGATCAAATTAAGAGGAGGTCACTTATGAATCTTATGCACAAAAGAAGTCTAAGTCTCTTTACCGCTCTGTTGGTTCTCTTCACCATGTTATCCTTCCCATCTATTACGAAGGCCGCCGAAGTCACCACACCCGGGAGAATCATTCCCAATGTCGTAGTCGTCGGTGTCGGAGGAACCATTACCTCCACTTCTCCTTCCAGAGAGCTGTTTCAGACTTACGGCACGCCAAAGGTACCCATTAATGATATTATCCAAAGACTACAGCCCGAGCTATCCAAAATAGCCAATGTCACCAGTACAGAGCTAAGCAATATCAGCTCTGCGCAAACCACCTCCAAGGACTTATACAACCTTACCATCGCTATCGACAAGGAACTGGCCAACCCGGCTGTTCATGCTGTAGTTGTTACTACCGGCACCAACATCATGGAAGAGCTGGCTTACTGGACTGATCTCACTGTCCGCAGTCCCAAGCCTGTTATCTTCACCGGGTCCATGCGACAGTCCAATACGATCTCCTTCGACGGAGAAGCTAATCTGCTGAATGCCATCCGGCTGGCTGCAAGTCAGAAAACCACTTACTATGGTACAGTTCTGATGATGAATGATGAGTTCTTTGCAGCCAGAGAAGTTACCAAGACGGATGCGCTGCGTCTGGATACCTTCGGCGGGGGCCGCTACGGCGCTCTGGGGACGGTAGATGAGAACCGGATTCGTGCGGTTCGTGCACCGGCCCGCGTCAAGGATGCCGGAACCGAGAAGTGGAAAACTCCTTTTGATCTCAGTACGATCCAGCCGGAGGATCTGGCTAAGGTTGATGTTGTATACAGCTATACGGAAGCCTCCGCAACCCCCATTACTGCCTTGGCTGATGAAGGGGTTAAGGGGATCGTAACTGCGGGTCACGGTGCCGGAGGCATCTCCACCGCACAGCAGGCAGCCCGTACAGCAGCTATCGAGAAGGGCGTTCTATTCGTAAGCGCTACGCGAGCAGGCTCAGGGGCAGTATACGACACCGGAGCCAAAGGTATCATCGGTGCAGGCGATTTACTCCCGCAAAAGGCAAGAATCCTGCTTCAGCTGGGTCTTACCTTCTCCAAGGACCAGGAGCAGATCCGTCAGTGGTTCTCTACCATTGGAATGCCGGATTACGATATGAGCAAATAAGACAACAAAAGATAAGCGGAGGCCCCCGGCCTCCGCTTACTGCTGCTTAATGCTTCTACACCTGCCCTCCACGCATCAGCCTACATCCTTATATCTCAATCTGCGGATCGACCAGACCGATAGAACTACGAGGTACACTCCATTCATCAGGAAGAATAGCAGATTCTCCATAGCCGTCAGTCCGCGCTGGGTAAGCACGCCCATGCCAATGGTCAGCAGCGAATATGGGAACAGCAGCCCCAGCTTCAGCACATATAGACCCAGCCCCACAAAAACCGCACACAGGCTGATTCCGACCGGTGTCGCAAAGCTGCGGATACGGATGGACAACCCGAGCTGCAGAGCGGCAATGCTCAGCGAAGCTACCCAGCCGCGAAGGGTCCAGATCACCATTTCCGGCGGAAAAGGCCCGCTAAAGGAGAGCATCTGCCCAGCAGTCCAGTACAATAACAGAAACATGCCCTGCGCTCCCGCAATCAGCACGCCGACAATAACAAGCTTGGCTATAAAGAGACTGGTTATGGATACTGGAGCAGCCAGGATCATGTTCCAGTTCCGGTTCACATGCTCCAGCCTGCAGACAAAGGCGCAGCAGATGGCAATCAGAATCGGCAGGAAGAACTCTCCATAAAATAAGCTTACCTGAGTCCATAGACTATACCACTCTCCCTGCAAGGCCTCCCGGTTCATCACAAAATTAGCACAGCCGATCATCAGGCTGACCACAGGCAGACTGACCAGCACCAGTCCCATCCGCGAGCGGCGCAGCTTGGGCCATTCGGCAGCAACACTTCTAAGCATAAGTTCTCCTCCTTAGACCGATTGTTTGGAGACATGGGTATTCCCGGCAACATACAGAACCAGTGTCAGTATCAGAGCTGCACTTAACTGAATCAGAGGCATGCTTCCTGTAACATAAGTTCCTGATGAAGCCTTATACACATAAGTCACCGGACTGAGATCCAGATAATAGGACCAGACGACCAACTGCCGGACAGCGGCAGGGAACAAGCTTGCGGTCGTCCCCAGGAACCCGCCCAGCATGCCAAGACACAGGGCAAATGCCTGATTCTTCACCGCCAGCGATATCCATTGCTGCATCGCAATAATCAGCAGACTGGCAATCAGAGTACCCGCAGTGAACTGCAGCAGCAGGCCTGCCGGAAGCGGTTCTGTGAGTCTATGGAACATGCCGAAGCCGGCAATAAAAACAACCTGGGCCAGAATGCCGTAGAGGATCAGACTTCCGGCACAGACGAATTTGGCGGCATAGACCGCCTGGCGTCCGACAGAAGTGGTCATCAGCATTTTCCAGGTATCCCCTTTATGCTCCATGTCGCAAATCCTTGATACCACAATCGCCGACAGAATCGGCAGGAACAGCCCGTTCATGGACGAGAGGCTGAAAATCAGCGCTTCCCAGGTGGCATTGTCCGCACTCCGCGAGATCGAGATGCTCATGGACATGGCCGCCCACCCCAGCTCGGCGGCCAGAAAGAGCGTCAGCATCGCCCATACCTTTCTCCGCCGGATTTTGTAATATTCGAGCAACAAGACCTTCATCACAGGCTCCGCTCCTTTCCGGTGAGATCCAGGAAGATATCCTCCAGACTCTGCTTGAATTCCACGATCCGGCTCACAGCAATCTGCCCGGACACCAGAATCTCATTGACCCGGGCCACCTCAGCGTCCGGCATGGCGCTGAACACCAGCTGCTGCTCCTGCATTCTAGGCCTATACCCGTGCTCCGACAGTATCCGGACTGCCCGGACGGGATCACCGACCCGAAAGTGAACGGCCGCCCGGTTCTGCGCCTGAAGTGCAGCCATCGCCCCCTGGAACAGCAGCTTGCCGTCACTGATGATGCCAACCGATGTAGCAGTCTGCTCAATCTCCGACAACAGGTGGCTGGATACCACAATCGTCATGTCATACTGGGCAGGCAAGGATTTAATCAGCTCCCGGATCTCTCCGATCCCCGCAGGATCGAGTCCATTCGTAGGCTCGTCCAGAATCAGCAGACTCGGGAAAGCCAGCAAGGCCATAGCCAGACCCAGACGCTGCTTCATTCCGAGTGAATACTGCCCGGCAGGCTTGTGCCGGTGATTGTCCAGCCGGACAATCTGCAGTACCTTATCAATATTTTTGGCAGGCAGGCTGCGCAGCCGCTGCATGACTCTCAGATTCTCAAGGCCCGTCAGATGTCCGTAATAGGAAGGCGACTCAATCAGCGAACCCGTCCGGTTCAGAATCTCCAGCCGGTGGTTCCGCAGCTCTTGCCCGAACAGCTTAACGGTTCCTTGGGTGGGTTGCACCAGTCCCAGCAGCATCTTAAGCGCAGTCGTCTTCCCTGCTCCGTTCGGACCAAGGAAGCCAAAAATCTCTCCCTGCTGCACCTTCAGATTTACCTGATCCACCCGGGGCGTTCCCCCATAGGTTTTGGTCAATTGCTGTGTCTCGATAATTGGTTGAATGTTCATAGGTTCCATTTCAGCTCCATTTCTCTCAAGTCGGCTCTTGCTTCCTAGCATAGAGGCCTTCCCTTGCTCCAGGCTGAAGATAACCTTACGCCTACCTTAAATACACCGGCACCTCCCATTCTTCACCGCCTAATCGTGTATACTAATTTATGGGTGATGACGATTGAATAACATGAAGAACCGCAAAATAATGATCGTTGAGGACGAGCCAAAAATACGTGAGATGATCGAGCTTTTTTTAAGAAAAGAAGGGTATTACCGCATATATGCGTCTGGAGATTATAGCAGTGCCCTCGCCATGTGCCGCCAGGAAAAACCGGATATCGCCATTCTTGATGTGATGCTGCCGGACGGGGACGGGTTCTCGCTTCTCTCCGCCATACGAACCTTCTCCGATATGCCGGTACTCTTCGTGTCGGCACGCGGCGAAGATGAGGACCGCCTGCTGGGACTGGGCCTTGGGGCCGACGATTATATCGTCAAGCCTTTTCTGCCGAGGGAGCTAATGCTGCGTCTGACGGCTGTGCTGAAGCGGGTGTATGCGCCCTCCGTTCCGGAGCGGCTTCCTGTCTTCAGGTCGGGGGAGCAGGTGGTGGATCTGGACAGCGCTGTGGTACGAAGAGACGGCCAGGAGCTGCCCCTGACGGCTAAGGAGCACGCCATTCTGGTCAAGCTCTATGAGAACCGCGGCCGGATTGTGACCAGCGATGCTCTCTGCCTGGCGGTATGGGGAGATGACAGCTACGGGTATGAGAATACCTTAATGGTACATATCCGGCGTATCCGCGAGAAGATCGAAGCCGACCCTTCGAAGCCGGTGCAATTGCTGACGGTCAGAGGGCTGGGCTATAAGCTCATTGTACAGGAGGCGCTCTAATGGACAGTGCGGTCCGGATTTTACGCAAATTCGTAGGCTCCACCCTGCTGGTCTCTGCGCTCCTGCTCCTGTTCAATCTGATTCTGCTCGGCTTGCTAATCTTCAAGGAGACCCATCAGGAGGCTTCGCCGGAGAAGGTCGTAAGGGAAATATCCTCAGATCTGCAAGGGTCAGACGGCAAGTACTCCCTGAATCCCAAGGCGGCCGCGCTGCTTCAGCAGAACCGGGCCTGGGCCATGCTGCTGGATGCCGGAGGCAAGGTAACGTGGAGTGAGCAGCTGCCGCCGGAGGTTCCGCGCGCTTACAACATCGTAGAGGTGGCGAAGTTCTCACGCTACTACTTGCTGGAATATCCTGTGTATATGTGGGAGCATCCAGAAGGACTTATTGTCGTAGGCTATCCTAAATATTCATATGAAAAATATCAGCTCGGATACCTGACGGACTGGCTGCGCTCCCTTCCCTTAAGAGTGCTGCTGCTCCTGATCTGCAATGCGGTACTGGCCGTGGCCCTCTCCTTGTTCATCGGCACCCGGCTGATCCGCAATATCCGGCCCCTGATCAACAGCATTCATGCCCTGGCCAAAGACAAGCCGGTTAACCTGGAGACTGCCGGACTCTTCAGTGATTTGTCCGAGAGCATTAATTCGGCTTCCGCTACCCTGCAGACCCGGAGCGCGCAGCTGAAATCACGGGATGAAGCCCGCTCCAACTGGATCGCCGGGATCTCCCATGACATCCGCACCCCGCTCTCGATGATCCTTGGCTACGCGAGCAATCTGGAGGAACAAGATAACCTGACCGGAGAGCAACGCCAGCAGGCTGCCATTATCCGCCGCCAAGGCGAGCAGCTAAGGTCGCTGGTGAGCGACTTGAACCTCGTCTCTATGCTGGAGTATGACATGCAACCGTTGCAGCTTAAGCCGGTACGCTTATCCGCTCTGGCCCGGACCGTGGTATCCGACTTCATGAATAACGGCCTGGAGGAGCGGTATACGATTGACCTCTGCCTTACTGATGAGAGCCTGAAGGTGATGGGAGATGAGAAGCTGCTGTACCGTGCAGTAAGCAATCTGGTCCAGAACAGCATCCGGCATAACCCGGATGGGTGCCGGATTGTGGTTAGCATCCTCCGCAGCGAGGAAGACTCCTGTCTCGCCTTGTCCGTATCGGACAATGGTCAGGGTGTTCCGTCAGAGCTTTTGCCGGAGCTGGTCCTGCTGCCGTACTCCGGGAAGCGGACCCGCCCCGTCCGGCAGGGCCACGGGCTTGGCCTTCCGATGGTCGCCCGCATTGCCGAAGCCCATAAGGGCAAGCTTGTTCTGGAGAGCAGCGCCGGCCACGGACTGCGGGCCACCCTGCGTTTTCCCCCTTTGGCGTGAAGACGGATTGACAGCGAATGGAAGAGCCTCTTGCGGCGCAAGAGGTTCTTTCATTTAGGCTAAAATCCTCTCTCCAAGATTCCCCATTTTCTGCTATGCTAATAGAAATCCAAAGTAGAAGCAGGAGGCGCGCAATAGAATGGATGCATTTCAATACGAGCTTACATCTGAGACAGCTATCAACTTGAGATATGAGTATGGGGGTGAATATTTTACATTCAACCTGTTCCGGGATGACAGCGGGTGGGTGCTGCATCCGTTTGACGGGATGCTGCTGAGGAATCAGGCAATGTGTACGCTGGTTGCGCAGGAGCTGTTCAAGCACAAGCCTTTTCAGGTGATGCTGGCCAAGGAAGGGATTCTGTTCACTGACATACGCTCCACCGTCAATCTGGATAATGTCAGCGCGCCGGTTGCCGCACGCAATGAACGCGAGTCACGCGGTAATCCTGCAGACGATCTGATGGAATTCGTTCAGCAGCACTCGATTGAAGAGGTCATTGACTACGAATGCAAGCTGGTGGGGAGCCGTATCTCCTTTTACCAAGAAATTCTACAGCGCATGTTCATGGACAACCTGGGCCCCTCGGACCCCGAGTTCCAGAAGATACAGGATATTGTACGGATCTACGAGCAATCCCTGGAGCGCCTGACGGATCTGAATGGTCCCAATCTGGATGCCGGAAGCCGGGGCAGATTCTGAGTCTGCCACCCGCACTTATACAAGCTTGAACTACTCATAGGAAAGGCTGGTTCTCATGACACTTGAGCTTATCAAGGGGCAAAAATGCAGCTTAACCAAAGACAATCCTCTCCTCGGCCGCATCATCGTAGGCATGGGCTGGAATGAAGCAAGGGCTGGGGTCGAGATTGATTTCTCCGTATTTTTACTTACCGCGTCGCAGAAGGTTGCAACAGAGAAGGATCTTATTTTCTATGGCAATCCTGCGGCCCCGGACCAGTCTGTAGTGATATTGCCGCCCGCGCAACGAGTCCATAGCGGACCCGCTGACGATACACAAATTGCTATAGAGCTTAGTCTAATTCCTGCGGAGGTTGAGCGGATTGCCTTCGCCCTGACGATCTATGAGGCGGAATCAAGACAGCAGAGCTTCTCGCTGCTCTCCGATCCCTATCTGCGCATTATGAACGCTGCGGATGGAACGGAGCTCCTCCAGTACCGCCTGGGCGGCGGTTATTCCGTGGAGACTGCCATTGTGGCAGGGGAGATCTACAGATATCAGAACGAATGGAAATTCAGCGCGGTCGGCTCCGGTTATGCGGGAGGCTTAGCCGCGCTCTGCCACAGCTACGGAATACAGGTCAAGGACATCCTGCCTGTTGTTCAAGCTTCCAGAGCACCCGAACCCGCCCGCAACTCCCCCTTTGTTCTTCCGGAGCTGCGGTCACGGCCTAAGCCAGTCGATTCATTGCCTCCCGCAGCACCACCCGCTCCTTCCGCTTCGCCCTTGAACCCGGACACCATCGTTCTCAAGCGGCACGGGGAGACCCTCCGTCTCCAGCAGGGAGCAGGAGCCTCAGGAGAGATTCTTATCAATCTTAACTGGCTTCAGACTCCATCCTCCGGCTGGTTCGGGAGCAGAGGCATTGACCTGGATCTGGGCTGCCTGTTCGAGTTGAAGAACGGCCTTAAGGGTACGGTCCAGGCGCTCGGCGAATCGTTCGGCAGCTTGAACCGCCCGCCTTACATCCTCCTAGACGGGGATGACCGTACCGGCTCCATCGCCACTGGCGAGAACCTGCGGATTAACGGCCATCACCTGTCCGAGATCAGCCGGATCGTCATCTTTGCTTTTATCTATGAAGGCGTTACGAACTGGTCACAAGCCGGCGCCGTTATAACCATCAGCCAGCAGGGCGGGCCGGCGATCAAGGTGCAGCTGGACGAGCATAACAACGATAAGGGAATGTGCGCCATCGCCATGCTTCGCAGCCAGCAGGACGGCAGCTTCAGCGTGGAACGGCTTGTAGAGTATTTCAGCGGGCACGAGGAGCTGGACCAGCGTTACCACTGGAATCTGCGGTGGGAGTTGGGGAGTAAGTAGGGGGCAAGTAGGCAGCAAGTAGCGGCCAGCACGATCAGGAACAACGTCCCCTGGCGGGCGGGTGTTACCGCCGATAGCGCTGAGCCACCTTCTGCCAGACCAATGTGGTCGGTTTTTCGATTACATTGGGCTCACTCGCTCCACGCCAGACCAATGTGGTCGGTTTTTCGATTACATTCCGCCCACTCGCTCCACGCCGGACCAATGTGGTCGGTTTTTCGATTACATTGGGCTCACTCGCTCCACGCCAGACCAATGTGGTCGGTTTTTCGATTACATTGGACCCACTCGCTCCACGCTGGCCCAATGTGGTCGGTTTTTCGATTACATTGGGCCCACGTGCTCTCGTGGCAGCCTATAGCCTCAGCCGCACGCAAAACAGCCCTTCCCCGTCAAAAACGGATGTAAGGGCTGTTTTGCTGTAATTATTTTATTCTGCAGGATGATCTACAGAAGCTGCCTGGATGCTGCCGAATGCCCAGTAGCCAGCCGGAACATCTGTCCATTTCTGGACTGCGCTGGTCAGCGGAGCGATCCCAAGGGCACGGTTAACGATGGTTACGGCTTCCGCACGCGTTAACGTCTGGTCTGGACGGAACGTGCCGTCTTCGTAGCCGGTGATGATGCCTGCCTGGGACAACTGCTCAACAGCTGCCTGAGCCCAGTGTCCGGCAATATCACTGAAGCCGGCCGCTTGGGTTTGAGCGCTTGTAATCAAGCGGGACAAGATCGTCGCCATTTCAGCTCTTGTAATCGTCTGGTTAGGCTTGAAGCTGCCGCCCCCATAACCTTTCATGATGCCGCTTCGCGTTACTTGACCGATTGCATCTGCAGCCCAGTGTCCGGCAGGAACATCGGAATACGCAACACCAGCAGTGACTGCGGACTGGCTGAAGGTGCGGGCAATGATGCTGGCCGCTTCTGCCCGGGTGATGCTATTCCCCGGCTTGAAGGTGCCATCGGTATACCCCGTCATATACGCCTTCAGTTGTGCCGCTGGATCTTGTGCAAAAACAACTGTAAATGTACTGAATTTGCTGATACTGAATTGAATACCTGACTTTCCGGTCTGGCCGAAAGGTACGATCTCACCCTTGACCAATTCTTTGGTGCCGTCGCTGTGCTGGATAAAGACCGCCAGTGCCTTCAGTTGCTCCGCTGTTAACGAACTGTTGCTAAGCGGCAATACCAGGGTAACCGGACGGCTCTGCAGATTGGTTTCAATCGTTACCGGACGGCTTACCAGCGTAACTGTAGCACCGCGGGATACACTCTGCACCTGTGCTTTGGCAAGCGCTTCTACCTCTGCGCTCTGCTGCGATGTCTTCAGTGGAACGAGGTTGAAATAAATATCTGTACCGAATCCAGCCATTGAGCTGCCCGGCACCTTCACCTCAGCATTCACTGTGAATAGATCCAGCGTGATCTGATTATCAGCAAATTGCTTGCTGGAAGCTGCCGGAATGGTCAATCTGGTTCCGGCGACCTCATCCTTCTGATCCGGCACGATGATTCTGGCAATACTCGAACCCGCAGCCTTAAGCTCATTAACCGCGCGGATGGCTTGTTCCAATGTGAACGTAAGGGTATCACTCTTCACACCGTTCGCATCCTTGGTGCGGGTAATGATAACGGAGGATACCATGGAGCCTTGAGCAGCCCCGTTTTCAACGTTTGCGTTAATACTTTCTGTCTGAGGACTGGGTGTTGGAACCGGAGCCGGTGCTCCTCCCCCTGATCCTGAGCCGCCGCCCGGTGCCGGTGTAGGAGGATCAGTTGGCGTGACCGGAACAGGAACTGCCGAGAAGCTCCAGACCTTACTATCCGCAAGTCCTGCATAGCTGTTACCTGATTCATCTGTAAAAGCACCTGCCTGAATCAACACATAATAGCTGCCGCCCTGCTTAAGCAGGCCGTTCGTGTTGATGCTGACGGTTGAGTTCGCAATCGAAACCAGCGTCTTATCGTCCGCTTTAATCGACTTAACGACCTCACCATTCTCTGCATTAACAAGCTCAATATTGGCATTTCCAGCAAGCACATTCTCGTTAAAGGTCAATATGAGTGCAGTAGATACAGGTACATGCGTTGCATTACCTGCCGGACTGTAAGATGTTACTACCGGGGCTGCTGTATCTGGCGCACTGGTGGTCACAAACCGCCAGGCGTTAATGCCTGCAATGCCGGTATAGCTGTTGCCTGCGAGATCTGTAAATGATCCTTCGGAAATACGTACAAAGTAACTCGTCCCATGCTCCAGGTTATCCGCCGGATTGATGGTTACGACATTGTTCAGGATCGTTATCATGTCCGAAAGGGCAGGAATCGTCACGACCGGATGAATGTCATCGGTGCTGCGGAAAATCTCAATGGTACCCGCTGCCGCCCGTACATTTTCGCTGAAGGTCAGGACCAGATTCGCATTCACTGCCACTTCGGTGGCCCACGGCTCCGGCGAATACGTAATCACCGTAGGCGAGATCCGATCCGGTGCATCTGTGGTTGTGAATTGCCAGATTGTGCTCTCCGCATTGCCGGCATAGCTGTTGCCTGCGAGATCAGTAAATGCCCCGGCTCCAATCTGTACATAGTAGCTCGCACCGTACTTCAGATCATCCGTAGGATTAATCGTCACCACATTGCTCTGGATGCTTACATTTCCGGAAGCCGCAGGAATCGTCGCTGCCGGTGCATGATTCGCACTATTGTAGATTACGATATTGCCTTCCCCTGCTTTTACATTCTCGCTGAAGGTAAGTTCCAGATTAGTCCCAATAGCTACACCCGTTGCACCATTCGCAGGTGAGTACGCGTTTAACACAGGTGCAGTTGTATCCGGCGCAGCCGGGGTGGTGAACTGCCAGGTAGTATCGTCTGCGATACCAGAGTAGAAGTTACCGGATAGATCTGCGAAAGCATCGCCTGTAATTCTTACATAGTAGCTTGTACCATACTCCAGATGTTGAGCCAGATGGATTGTTGCTTTATTGTTCAGAATGATTGCATCACTGGCAGCAATAGTAGCTACCGCTTTGTCGGAGTCAGGGCTGTAGATCTTAATGCTGCCTTCCCCTGCCACTACATTCTCGCTGAAAGCAAGCTCCAGGTTAGCTCCGATAGCTACCTCTGTTGCCCCATTCTCAGGCGAGTATGTGCTTACGATGGGTGCCGTCTTATCGGGTTCGCTGGTGGTACTAAAGCGCCAGGTTGTATCGTTAGTGATGCCCGCATAGCTGTTGCCCGCCATATCCGCAAATGCATTGTTCTCAATCTGTACATAGTAGGTTGTACTGTAATCAAGGTCAGCCTCCAGATTGATCGTTACTACGTTGGCGTCAATAATGACTTGCATAGAATCGGCAGGAATCGTGACCGGTGGAGCACTGCTGTTCGTGCTGTTGTAAATTTTAATACTGCCTTCCGATCTCTGTACATCCTCGTTGAAAATAAAGCTCAGATTGGTGCCAATCTCTACATTCTTTGCTCCATTCTCAGGAGTAAACCCGCTTGCCACCGGCGGTGTTGTATCGGGAGCTTCTTCTGTTGTGAACTGCCAGGTTTCCTTATCCGAGATACCTGTATAAGAGTTAGAGTTTTCTGCCAGATCTTTGAAAGCTCCGTCACTAATGATTACATAGTAGGTTGTACCATATTCCAGTTTTGCATAAGGATCAATCGTTACCACCTTATCAAGAACTGTAACATCATCAAGCTGAATGACTTCTACCGGATTAACTTCATCCGTACTTTTGTAAATCTCAATGTTGCCGCTATCCTTCGTCACAGGCTCATCGAACGTAAGCGTCAGATTCGATTCAATATCAACCCCTGTCGCCCCTGGCACAGGAGAATAATCGATAACGGTTGGAGCGGTCTCATCTCCTGGTCCAGCAACAGTCGTGAAGCTCCAATCACCCGCTGCGATAGCTGCATTGCCGCTGTCACCGTTAGTGAAAGCATCCGCGTCAATTGTTACAGCATATTTCGTACCTTGATCGAAATTCTTACCCGGATTAACCGTTACCGTATTGGTAGCTGGATTTACCGTTACTCTGCTGGTGTCATCCGCCGGGATGATTTCAACCGGAGCGGACAGATCCGCAGCCTTGAATATTTTAATATTAAAGTCGTCTCCAGTGGCTGCCGTCACCGGCTGATTAAACATCAGCTGCAGGTTTGCATCTACTGCTACATCGGTCTCATCATTTCCCGGAGTCAGACTGAGCACCCGCGGAATGTTTGGAACGGCATTGGACTCAATGATCACACCCGTTACACCCACAGCGATAAAGCGGTTATGGTTCTGATTAAATGCAATTCCATTAAGGGTTGTAGTCACACCTGTATTTTCAGGCTTCCAATTCTGCCCCATATCACTAGTAGAGAAAACCTTACCGCCGTCTCCTGCGGCCATAAATACCCCGTTCCCGGAAGCCACTCCGTTCAGATTCACTTTAGAATCCAGGGTCTGCTCAACGCCTTTTTTACTTTCCGGAGAGATAATAATGGTTCCCGACGCCCCGACAGCCATGAACATGCCACCGCCGAAGCTGATGCCCTTTAAATTTTCGGTTGTTTTACGTGTTACCGGGGTCCACTCAAGTCCATCCTCGGAAATTACCACCGTACCGTTATCGCCCACTGCTACAAACGTACCGTTGCCGTAAGCCACAGCGTTCAGATTCTCAGTAGTGTCTGAGTATCGTATATCCCAGTCAGTGCCGTTGTCATTTTTTATCATGATAAATCCTGAATCGCCGACTAGAACTAATTTTTCATCACCGTAACTGACTCCATTCCAGTTAAAACCGGCGGATCCATCGGAGGGTGTCCAGGACACGCCATCTGTTGACGTTAGGACTATCCCATAGTCACCGACTGCAACATATTCGCCATCTGTACCCGTATGGATAATATCGTTCAAATTCTCGGTCACACCTGATTCGCGGTCTGTCCAGGTCATGGAGCTGCTTAATGCACCAATTTCTCCTCCATTGCCCACCATTACTGTACCGGTGCCTATTGCTACTGCATTTAATGTAATTCCGCCTGGCGCCGTATCGAGAGACAACCAGCTTGCCGCACCATTGTCTGTCGAACCCGCATATACCGGAAAGGCTCCGGTCCAAACTAAGCTGATCACGAGTAACAACGAGAAATATTTTTTCAATCCCTTACCCTTAAACAATGTATCGCTCCCCCTTGTTCATTCATCCTGTGCTATATTGCAAATTCTGCTGGAGTGTAGCACCTGCCCCCTTAGAAAATTCATATCTGGGCTCCATTCTAGCAGACAGCTCTAAACAAACTCTTAACAATTCTCGACAAAAACCGATTCACCAGGACCTAATTGGGGTATAGCTCTAAAAAAAATGAAAAAACAGCGATTTTCTAACCACTTATCAAAAAAATTGTCTAAACCAAAAAAAGCGCACGGAGCTTTCGCTCACATGCGCAATTGTGGTTATATTTCCTCGAAAATCCCCTTGGCAACCAGTATCGCCGATGCGGCACGCGGCCAGCCTGCATAAAAGGCGAGATGAGTCATGGCCTCGATCAATTCTTCCTCGGATAGACCGTTGTCCAGGGCCAGACGGATATGAAAGGGTAACTGTCCGGTAAGCCCGCCGGCAACCAGGGCCGATATCGTCAGGAGACTGCGTTCCCGAAGCGATAACTGTTCCCTTCTCCATACCTCCCCGAAGAGCACCTCCTCCGAATAACGCGCGAACGAAGGAGCAATATCTCCGAAGGCCTCATGGGCATTCGATGCAATTTTCCGATGCTTCATTCCAAAACCTCCATTTCCTTCAAGGATCATTCATTCAATCATCTGAGCGATGCCATTGCCAAACGTCCAATCCTCGAATTCTGTATCGACCAGTACGACGAAGACGTCTTCTTTCCTGATGCCCAGTGTGCTCGACAACGTCTCAGCCAGCTTGCTGTAAAAGCCCCTTTTCTGCTCCTTGCTTCTCCCGGATTTCAGCGTAATTTGAATAAAGAGCAACCCATCACTCCGCTCTATGTTTAAGTAATTCGGGCTGTAATAAAATCCGCTTGCTTTATGGGCATGAAATACCTGAAAGAAATCATCTGGCGGCACGTTAAAATGCTCCACGAGAGCACTCATAATTTCACGGCTAATGATGGGCAGCTGTTGGTCATCATATTTGTTCTCCAAGTAACTGACTCTGACAAAAGGCATGTCACTTCACTCCTTTACTGGTGTAACTTCATTGTACTCTCCGCCTCTCATTCTGTATAATTGAATTAAATGATATAAAAATTCAATTTATTCGATGGAGATATCTGCTAATGGACCTAAAAGAACTAACTACATTTCAAACCATCCTGCAAGAAGGAAACTTCTCTAAAGCCGCCGCCAAACTGAACTACGCGCAGTCCACAATCACCAATCAGGTTCAACGTCTGGAGAAGGAACTGGGCATCAAGCTGTTCAAACGGGGCTGGGACTCTGAGCTTACAGCTTCGGGGCGGATATTTGCCGCTGAGATCGATAGTCTGATTCGACATTGGACCTATGTTGCGGGTCAGGCCAAGGCTCTGCAAAAAGAAGAGATCGGTACGCTTAGTATCGGCGGGCTGGAAACGTTGACGGAGCATGTACTGCCAAAGTCGCTTCTTCGCTTCATGGAGCATAAGCCTAATGTATCCTGCCATTTTGTGATCGGTAACACCGCTTCACTCTCGCATGCACTGCTTCAGAATCAATTGGATTTTGCCATCTGTGGAGAGCCTGTTGACCTATCTTCGTATCACTTCGAACCCTTGTATCAGGAGCGGATATCTTTTATCGCAGGGAACAACCACCCTTTGGCCGCAAAAGATGAGATCGCTTTCGAGGAATTGCTTGGTTATCCAATCATTGCCGGGGGAGCTACCTGTCTATATCATTCCCAATTAGCGAAGCATTTCTCCCGGTACACCGACACTCCTTTTCTGCATACAGTAAGTCAAATCTCCGCCATTGCGGGCTTCGTCCGGCAAATCCCTTCTATCGGAGCCGTCCTCGAATCTACGCCGTTACCGCCGAATGTCGTAAGACTTCATGTTGAGCTGAAGAACGCCGCCATTCCCGTAGGCCTGCTGCAATCACGCAACGTTGAGTATCATTCCTCATCCAAGAAGCTTTTAATGCAATTTGTAAAAGAGGAGCTGGAGTCCTGTCCACGATTAAGGCAGGTAGAGTAACGGGGATGCGAGCAGCACTGCAGTGATAAAAACGAGCTGAATCCCTATGCGGACCGGTAATTTCGGGACCGGCTTGCCGCCAATCGTCAACCGAGTGCGTGCTGCATAGATATTGGCGGGGAGCATGGCAATCAGCAGCACAATCAGGCACACGGCAGCGGCCAAGGAAACAGCTGGCAGCAATAATCCAATAGCCCCGGCGATCTCCAGCATTCCGGTAACCGTAACAATCCATTCCTTCCTTGGAAAAAGGGGCGGTACCATTCTGACCAGATCAGCCCGCCGCCGTCCCCAGTGAGCCGAAGCACCCAGAAGCAGCATAATGGCTACGGCCCACTGAAGGGCGGTTTGCCAGTCATTCCAATATGTCAAGCCCAGGAGACCCATCCCCCGGAACAGCAAAAAGGATGCGATAAGCGCGATAAAAGGAACCATTGTATACTCCTCCTTCACCATTAATTCTTCAGGATACCCGCCATAAAGCCGGCTACCTCTTTCGCTGACAGGGACTCGGGAGAGGCGCGCATGGAGGTGCGTACCCGCAGACCCAGCGACAGCAGGACGAACAGCTCCGCCGTCTCATCAGGATTAACGCTGTCTTTGATCACCCCGTATTTTTGCCCCGTGATAATCCACTGTCTGGAGACTGACACCGACCGCTCATGAAAATGCTCAAGTACCTCCGCTACCGCCGGTTCATTCTCCTTGCCCAGCAGATATAGGAGCACCTTGTTGGTCGCTTCATGGCTGTCCTCAAGACCAGCCAGACTTCTGGCAATGGCCAGCATCGGCCCGTCAAAAGCTTTATCCGGACTGCCTGCCACCTCCTCCTCAAAACGATTATTCACAGCGTCAAGCCGCTCCTCCAGCACCCAGGCAAAAATCTCATCCTTACTCTTCACGTAATGAAATATAGCCCCCTTCGACAATTGCGATTGCTCCATAATGTCCTTCAAAGTGATGGCATGACAGCTCTTATCCCGCAGCAGCTGCTTGGTAGCCTCCAGCAGCTGCCGGATCGTCTGCTCCCGCCGGTCTGCGTTCTTCATCGCTATTCTCCTCTTCTGCCTGGCATAGTTAAGATTAGATTAAATTAGGATATGATTACTGTTGATTATACATACCGACCGTCGGTTTGTAAATTGGTGTGTAAATAAAAAAAGGCTCGGAATGTTCCGGATAACGTGGATTAATTCCTCCATCATTTCTCCGACTACCGCACCCGTGATTTTAATACCTGTCCGATCTGGATCTTATATCCAGTTATGCCTCTTCATCCTCTTCGTCTTCAGCATCATCAAAATCTCCATGTTGATCCGGTGCCTCTCCCTCGATCTCCGTAATCATAGGCAGCTTTTGTCCCGGCTTCACTTCTGTCTCTCCCAGATATTGAATAATCATTCTCCACTCATCGCCATAATCGAATAAGAGGAGCAGCTTATGTTTGGGGGTATTCGTAACTGCCGCAAGATCCTACAGCGATGCCTTTGCAGATATTGCAATCCTCCGGTTCGGCCGTCCACGCACCGCACCGTTCCAGTCGCTTAAGGTTACTTTGAATAATCTGGCTTGTTCATTCTTAGTCATCAGACTCTCCCCTTTTATCAATTCCACTCTTCCTCACGCATTCTCCGAATCTCATTGTACAGTTCTTTTGCTTCATTAGGCGTCAGTATACCTTCAGATTCAAGAATATCGTCAATTGAATAGTCATCTTCAGCTAGCCCATTAGTTGTTTGTTTTTCCATTCTTTTTGGCACAAGCATGTCTGATTTCAGCCTCCTATGAGGACTTAAGGGTAGTATAACTTATTGATTCCTGGATTTGTAGCGCTATAATAAGAAACATAGGTTGTGAAGCACACGCCGCTTGTAATGCTTTGCCCCTTCCGAGTTAGTTTCTTGGAGAGGGTTGAGTATTGAGGCGGCTTTTTTGCGGGAAAAATAAACACTAAGTTGAGCGTTCGAGGAGGAGTACGGATGCCGCGATTTGAGCAGCAGTACGAGGAATGGTTAGTTAGCAATCTTAAGAATGAGAGCAACCACAGGCGAAAGGAGCTACTTGGCAAAGGATTAGGCCACGGAACAGTTGAATTTCTCCGCAAGGTATGGTTTCCGGCAATAGGCAATTTCGATCATTTGTTTCCAGAATGGGAAGTGCGTGATTTCAATAACGGGTACCGCTATCTGGACTTAGCTTATATGCCTGGAGGTGCAAAAGGCGGGATTGAGATTCAAGGCTTCGATTATCGAAGAACCCAAGCAATGTCAACAGTTGGTGTTGTCTTTTATCGGCAAATTCATTGCGACGGATGTTGCTTCCACCTTAACTTGGCTCGAAGCGGAGACCCTTCGTTACGCAAGACGTCTGCTCAGGGCATTCACACCTTTGGAGCTTGCTAAGCATCTCAGGGTAACGGACAGGCACTCCAGACGAATTCTGCATCATTTGGTCGAACAACAGTTACTGGATGTCGCTGGAGGACAGCAGCGCAACCGGACATATCAGCTTAGAGTGTAACGTATGTTTAGGAGCATAATTATAAAGCTGATATGGTAAAAACACTTGAATTCCGTGGCTGTGAGCGTGAGAAGTAGAGGTATCAATCAGCTGTAACGGACCGAGGCGCGCCTATTTCTACAAAAAGCACAATTTCACCAAGCTTACGGACTCAGATGGCGCTATTTACTAGATTTCATCTCATATATGGATGGTGATGAAACAATAAGCGCGATAAGGTCCGTTAGCCCTTTTAATTATGTTGAATAGAGAAAATAAGGGCTGTGGAGTCCGTAGCAGTCCTTTAGACACATTTAGAACCGAAGGATATAGACGGAAACCATACTTCGCAGTTGAGGTTCGGGGGTTCACGGTTCGGGAATGGATCTCAAGCCCTTGCTGTTCCCCCACTTAATCATCCGCATCCCCTGAAACAGCAAAAGAACAGCATCTCTGCCGTTCTTCATGTGATGGACTCTCAGGGGCTCGAACCCTGGACAAATAGATTAAGAGTCTACTGCTCTACCAACTGAGCTAAGAGTCCGTATGAAATTGGTGGAGCCAAGGGGGATCGAACCCCTGACCTCATCGCTGCCAGCGATGCGCTCTCCCAGCTGAGCTATGGCCCCATAATTTTACAATTTTGCCAATTTAGAATTACATTATGTATTCTAAAATCTAACCTTAGTGATAAGCTCAAGCCGCTTATTCATCAATGTGTTTCGTAGGCGACTTCTATATAATACAGAAATCTGCTTTCAGTGTCAACACTTTTTCGAAATTATTTTTGAGGACAAACGCCCTACCCGGGAACTGGCCCTATAACCCCAGAGCCAGCCCCGCTACCCCAATCAAACCCCTCTACTCCCTAAACCGCTTACAGCCCGTCCAGCTCCTCCGTGTTCTTGGACAGCAGTCCCTTCAGTTCCTTCATGAACATGTTAATGTCCTTGAACTGGCGGTACACGGACGCGAAGCGGACGTAGGCTACCTCGTCGACAGGGTAGAGCTGCTCCATGACCAGCTCGCCGATCTGGCGGCTCTCGATCTCGGCGAGGGCGATGCCGCGCAGGCTTTTTTCCACCTCGGATACGATGACCTCCAGGCGCTCAACAGGGACCGGACGCTTCTCGCAGGCACGGATCAGGCCACGGAGGATTTTGTCACGGCTGAACTCTTCACGGCTGCCGCCTTTTTTGATCACAATCAGGGGGGTCTCTTCAATCATCTCGAAGGTGGTGAAACGGCGGCTGCACAGCTCGCATTCCCGCCTGCGGCGGATGGACTTATTCTCATTGGCCGGGCGCGAGTCCAGGACTTTGGTATTGGTGTGGTCGCAGTAAGGACATTTCATAAGCTTCTTCACTTCCTCATCATTAGAATGGTCAGGCCCCGCCCCTTGATACACAAGGGCTATGCGGGATTAATTTAATTTCCAGAAAACACCGTTTATTTGTTGTTATGAATCTGACATGTCCGGCACATAATACAGTTACCAACCGATAGGAGGTGAACAGCAATGAGCCAAAATAACAACTCCAATAACCTGGTAGCTCCAAACTCACGCGGTGCCTTGGAACAACTGAAATATGAAGTTGCCCAGGAACTAGGTATCACCCTCTCCCCAGACGGATACCAAGGCAATAAAACTTCTTACGAAAACGGTTCGATCGGTGGTTACATCACTAAACGTCTTGTAACCCTGGCTGAACAGCAATTGGCAGGTCAGTACAAATAATAACCTGCTAAGCGCGACATGAGCTTGCCTAAGAAGTATCGAACGGCCTCCGGCCGTTTGATGCTTCTTTTTACATAACAGCAGCAGAAGTAACAAGCACCCTAGAACTCACTGTAGAGCTCGGTGTATTGATCATAATAATAAATTACACGCTGCACGTAGTGACGCGTCTCACCGAACGGAATGTCCTTCACAGAGGCTTCTGTTCCGTCCCATTGCCCTTCATCCAACCAGCTCTGCACCTTACCGGGCCCGGCATTATAGGCGGCTATGACCGCTATACGGTTGCCGTCGAACTGCTTGGACAGCGTAGACAAATACCAGGTGCCCAGTTCAATATTGGAGGAGGGCTCTTGCTTCAGCCGCTCCAGCGACACGTCGGGGAGCTTGGCCTTTTCGAGCGCCCACTTGGCGGTATCCGGCATGAGCTGCATGAGCCCCAGTGCGCCTTTTTTGGATTCGCGGCCGGTCTTATAATTGGTCTCCACACGGATGATGGACGCCACCAGAAACGGGTCCATCTCATACGTCTGGCTGTGCTGGCGGATCTCTGCTTTATAATGAATAGGATAAAACCATGACATCCAGTTGGAGCCAAGAAACAGGATCGCGGTGAAGCCGATGAACAGCAGCAGCAGAACTCTTTTTTTACGCAGCCACTTCATCATATCAGGCCCAGCCTGTCCCAGAGCCGGGCAACCTGAAGCTCTGCAGACTCCAGATCACCGCTATTGTCGATCACAAATGTTGCTTTCCTGCGCTTCAGTTCAATATCCATCTGGGACCGCAGCCGGTCCTCCGCCTGTTCCAGCTTCATTCCGCTGCGCTCCATGAGGCGGGCTAACTGCACCCTCCTCGGAACATAGACCACAATAATCTGATCAAACAAGGAATCCAGCTCTGATTCGAAGAGCAGCGGAATATCCACAATGACCAGCCGTTGCGGATTCTCCTGTTCAAGCGCATACATCCTGTCCGTGATCTCCCTGCGGATTGCCGGATGGGTCAGGTTATTCAGTGTCTTAAGCGCCTCCGGGTCCCGGAAGACAATCTCGCCAAGACCTGCCCGGTCCAGCGAACCGTCAGGCAGCAGGATGCGGTCTCCAAAAGCCTCCACCGCTGCCGCCAGTACCGGGTGTCCGGGGAGCATCACCTCTCGGGCGATGACATCAGCATCCACCAGCGCAGCTCCCTTGCGGACAAACAGTGCAGACACGGTGCTTTTTCCCGAAGCGATGCCTCCGGTTAAGCCTATAATCATGTACTCACCTCATAATAACTTCATTATACCCATTACAATTAATAATATCGCGGGCAGCGCAGCCGCATGCTTCATCCAGTAGCTGCCTGATAATCTCAGTCCTGTCTTCATCCCCATCAGCAGAAAGGTCCCGCTGAATACAGCGATCATCAGCGAGGTGGACCACGGGCTGAATCCGAGCAACGCTGCACCAAGACCGGCTCCGAAGGCATCCAGCGACAACGCAATCCCCAGAATCATGGCTTCCATGGAGGAGATGCTCCCCGAGGCATCCATATCCGCAGAAGATGGTGTGCGGAGAATCTGTATAACCACGCCCAGATGGCGAAGCTCCAGCGAGAATACGGCCGGCTTCAGCTCTGTCTCAGCAAGTTGTGCGGCAGCAGCCGTCTCCTGCCTGGTCTCCTGCCCCGAATAGCCTTTATCGGCTGCCGGCGCAGGCTCTTCCTGCTCCTTCTCCTTCTGCGTCAGCATCTGGAACAGGGACCAGCAGCCCATTAAGACGAGAATAACCGCTCCGACACTGGAAGCGGCATTCGGGGAGACTACCTTGGCCAGCAGCACGCCGACCTGCATAGAACCATAAATGACGACCCCTGAACAGAGCGAGATAATGATAATGGAGAGCAGGGGAATTTTCATTTTACGCAGTCCATATGTAATGCCTACACCAAATCCATCCAGACTAAGCGCAAACGCAAGCAACAGCAGTGACAACAATGGGCTAAGCACCCGCAATCCCTCCCGTGAAGAACCGGAGCCGGTGGATTAAGTATCCAAGCCGGATCTCCGTTTCGCCATAATCAGCAATCTTCACACATTATATGGGCGGGACGGGCAGGAAGTGCCTGCCTTTATACATAACGGTTGTAACTCAGGTGTAACTAATCCGGAAACGGGCTGTAAATGCAGCGCTGACTCTAAATAAAAATCATAGAATCAATACAGGTACCGGCTGGCAGCGGGGACAATAATGCGTTCCCCGTCCGCCGACCACGCTCTTCTCAATCAGCGTGCCGCAGGTGGCACACGGCTGATCCTTGCGTCCGTAGATCTTGTGCTGATCCTGGTAGCTTCCGCTCTCCCCCTGGCCGTTGACATACGACTTCACCGAGGAGCCTCCGGCATTCACCGCTTCCGTCAGCGTTGCGACGATAGCATGGTGCAGTCTGGCCAACTGATCCTCCGTGAGGGATTTCGCGGTCTCCTCCGGGTGGATGCCTGCACGGTGCAGGGACTCATCTACATAAATATTGCCGATACCTACTATATATTCCTGATTGAGCAGCAGCGGCTTGATCTTGGTGCTCCGCTTGGCGACAATCTCCTTGAACCGCTCCAGCGTGAAATCGGCATCCAGCGGCTCCTGCCCCAGCTTGTTCAGCGGCTTCAGCTGCAGATCCTCTCCCGGCTGGAACAGATGCATCGTCCCGAATTGGCGCACATCCGTATAACGCAGCTCCGTCCCATCTGTGAAATGGAAAATAACATGCGTATGCTTGTCCAGCAGTTCGCCCTCACGGTACACTCCGTAACGGCCCTCCATCCGCAGATGGGAGACCATCACCAGCCCGTCAAAGACGAACCGCAGAAACTTGCCTCTGCGTTCAACTGTAACCACACTATGGCCGGCCAGCATATGGGCAAAGGCCTGAATATCATCCGGGCGCTGAATAATCCGCGGCAGCCGGACGGTGACATGCTCTATCTGCTTACCTGTAATTAACTCATTAAGTGTTCTTCTGACTGTTTCGACTTCCGGCAATTCCGGCATCATGGCTCACCTCTACTCCATTATACCGGATATCTGCCATGTGCGGGGAGCCTATTTCGCTTCGTACCAGTTGCTGCCATAACTTACCTCTGCCTTCAGCGGAACAGACAGCTGCAGCGCTCCGGCCATCACCTCAGGCAGCAGCTGCTTCATCTCTTCCAGCTCCTCCTCCGGCACCTCGAACACTAACTCATCGTGTACCTGGAGCAGCATCCGGCTCTTCAGGCCGCGCTCATGCAGCGCCTTATCCATATGGACCATGGCCAGCTTGATAATATCCGCAGCGGTTCCCTGGATCGGCGTATTCATCGCCGTACGTTCTGCGAAGGAACGCAGATTGAAGTTCTTCGCATTAATCTCCGGCAGATAACGGCGGCGCTCCAGCAGCGTAGTCACATACCCCTGCTTACGGGCCTCGACCACAATATCATCCATGTAACGGCGCACACCCTGGAACACGTCGAAATACTGTTCAATGAACCGGGCAGCTTCCTTACGGGGAATGTTCAGGTTCTGCGACAGGCCGTAATCGCTGATGCCGTACACAATGCCGAAGTTAACCGCTTTGGCGGAGCGGCGCATATTGCTGTCCACACTCTCGGCAGGAACGCCGAATACGTCCATAGCTGTCTTGGTATGGATATCCATATCCTCTACAAAAGCTTCCTTCATCCGCTCATCACCCGAGATATGCGCCAGCACACGCAGCTCGATCTGCGAGTAATCCGCCGCCAGAATCGACCAGCCCGGCTCGGAGGGGACGAATACCTTACGGATCTTGCGGCCCTCTTCGAGCCGGATCGGAATATTCTGCAGGTTCGGGAACTGGCTGCTTAGCCGGCCCGTGGCGGCAATCGTCTGCCGGTAGAAGGTGTGTACCTTGCCGGTCTCCGGCGAGATTTCCTTCATCAGACCTTCCACATACGTGGATTGCAGCTTGGCAATGGATCGGTATTGCAGGATCAGGCGCACGGCGTCATGATAAGGCGCAAGCTTTTCCAGTACCTCGGCATCCGTCGAATACCCGGTCTTCGTCTTCTTCACGACCGGCAGACCCAGCTTCACGAACAGAACCTCGCCCAGCTGCTTCGGAGAATTAAGATTGAATTCGGTTCCGCAGGCAGAGTAGATCTCAGTGACCAGCCGGGAGATTTGGGCTTCAAATTCCTTACCGAGCTGGACGAGATCATCCTTGTTTACAGCAATGCCCTGCTTCTCCATATCGGCGAGAATCCGTGACAGCGGCATCTCCAGGTCCTGGAACAGACCGGTCATGTCCGTCTTGTCCAGCTCCACCTGCTGCTTCTGCACAATGCCTAGCACGGTCGCACTCTTACGGGCGACATGCTCACCAAGAATCTTAAGCTCAGGAATTCTATATTTGGCCCCTTTACCGAAGACATCCTCATCCGGCGACAAGCGGGGCAGGCCGTATTTCGTGGTCAGGTCATTCAGATTCTGGCTCGCTTCGGTCGGGTCCAGCAGGTAAGCGGCAAGCTGAACATCGTTAGCGGCTCCGGCAAAAGCAATCCCCTGCCAATGCAGCGCCAGATCGGCACGGTGCAGATCATACCCGCTCTTCGGCGCCTGCTCGTCACCGAGCCAGTCCAGCAGAGGTGCCGCAGCCTTACTCTTCAGCAGGGCAAAAGGCACAAAATAATGCTGCTCCGGCGAAGACAGCCCGAGGCCGATCACTTCGGAACGGTGCGGGTTCTCCCCGTTAGATTCCACATGCAGGGCGGAGATGCCCGGCAGTGCCTGAACCAGCCCGCCTATGCCGGCTTCTTCAACGATCGTAATCGTAAGCTCTGCCGCTTCCACCGCTGCGGGGCCGGACAGACCGCCGTCCGCCGCATGCGAATAGGCGCTCAGCGACAGGCGTTCCAGCAGCGAGCGGAATTCTAGCTTGGCGAGCGCAGGCCCAGCCGTGTCCGTGTTAATCCCGCTGAACACCATATCCTCCCACGTATGCTCAAGCGGAACCTCGCGGTAGATCGTCGCCAGCTTTTTGCTCATGACGGCGCTGTCCGCGTGTTCTTCCAGCTTCTCCTTCATCTTCCCCTTCAGCTCACCGGTTCCGGCCAGCACGCCCTCCACCGATCCGAACTGCTGGAGCAGCTTAAGCGCTGTCTTCTCTCCGACTCCCGGCACCCCGGGAATATTGTCGCTGGCATCGCCCATCAGCCCCTTCAGATCAATGATCTGCTCAGGGGTGAGATCATATTTGTCACGGATCTGCTTAGGTCCGTAGAGCTCCACTTCCGTAACTCCCTTGCGCACCAGCGCTATGGTGCTATGCTCGGAAGCCAGCTGCAGCATATCCTTATCCCCGGACACAATCATCACCTGACGGCCGGCGGCATCCGCTTCCCTGGAGATGGTGCCGATAATATCGTCAGCCTCGTAGCCTGCAATCTCGAATTGCGGAACCCCCAGACCCTTCAGCAGCTCCTTGAGCAGCGGGAACTGCTCGGACAGCTCCGGCGGGGTCTTCTGGCGCCCGCCCTTATACTCCTCATAGCCTTCATGCCGGAAGGTAATCTTCCCCGCGTCGAAGGCCACAATCATATGTGTCGGTTTATGCTCCTCCAGCAGACGCAGCAGCATCGTCGTGAAACCGTATACCGCATTCGTCTGTTGTCCCGCTGTATTCGTCAGCGGCGGCATGGCGAAGAACGCCCGGTAAATGATATTATTTCCATCAATGAGTATCAGCTTGTCCACACTAGCACCTCGCCTTTTTCTTGCTTTCTCCTTACATAGTAACATATGCTCCGCACCAAGTTGAAATCGCCTTGCACAAAAAAAAGCAAGCCCCCGGGAATGAAGGCTTGCTGTCGTACGCTGTGCTTTTATTGATTCAAATCCGGACGTTTACCTGTAACCAGATACACTACACTCTCGCCAATATTCGTGGCATGATCGGCAATCCGCTCAATGTAACGGCCAACCAGTGTGAGCAGCATCGCCTGATTCACTGTTTCAGGCTTCTGAACCATATAAGTGTACAGTTCGTTAATCATCGCGCTGTACAGGCCATCGACCTGATCGTCATCCTGCGCCATTTTGTAGGCCAGATCCGTATTCTCGTCCAGATAAGACTGAATAGCCTCTGTGGTCATGATCGTGACAAGCTCAGCCATGCGCGGAATATCCACAAGCGGCTTAATCAGCTGCTGTCCCTGAATGCGCATCGTTACCTTGGCTACATCCAGTGCCAGATCACCCATCCGCTCCAGATCGCTGGAGATTTTGAAGGCTACAATAATGCGGCGCAGATCCTTCGCCACCGGCTGCTGGGTGATGATCAGCCGTGAGCCGATCTCCATAATCCGGTCTTCCATGGCGTTCAGCCGCAGGTCCGCTTTGACAATCTCCTGCGCCCGTACCGTATCAAGGGTCTGCAGGGCCAGTATCGCACCGTCGAGTGCATCCGTTACATGCTCGCCCATCTGCTGCAGCAGGGAGCGCAGTTCTTCCAGATCTTTATCGAATTCTTTTCTGCGAATCATATCGAAAGTGATCCTCCTCACAAACATTTGGTCATATCGGGTGAACAAGAGTGAACCTTAGACTTACGAATCAGCCATTCTTAGCCGAAGCGGCCGGAAATATAGTCTTCTGTGCGGGAATCCTTAGGGTTCGAGAACAGCAGCTCCGTGTCCGCAGCCTCCACAATAACACCGTTCAGGAAAAATACAGTGCGTCCCGATACCCGGGCGGCCTGATGCATATTATGCGTGACCATTACAATGGTATACTTATCCCGCAGCTCCTGGACCAGCTCTTCAATCTTGAGTGTGGACACCGGGTCGAGCGCTGAAGTCGCCTCATCCATCAGCAGAATATCCGGCTGTACGGCAAGGGCTCTGGCAATACAGAGACGCTGCTGCTGGCCTCCGGACAGACTTAAGGCAGACTTCTTGAGGAAATCCTTCACTTCCTCCCAGAGTGCAGACTGGCGCAGGCTTTGCTCTACCAGGACATCCAGCTCGGCTTTGCTCTTCACACCGTGCAGGCGCGGGCCATAAGCCACGTTATCATAGATCGACTTGGGAAAAGGATTGGGCTGCTGGAACACCATCCCCACCTGCTTGCGCAGACTCTCCACTTCGATCTCGTCGCTGTAGATGTTTTTGCCGCCGATATTCACTTTACCTTCAATACGTGTTCCGGGAATCATGTCGTTCATACGGTTAAGGGTACGCAGCAATGTGGATTTCCCGCAGCCGGAGGGTCCGATAAACGCAGTCACCTGCTTCTCCGGAATCTGCAAATCCACCTTCTTCAGGGCATGGAATGACTCATAGTAGAGATCTAGCTTCTCTATGTCAATGATGGATTTCATTAGTTTCTGTTGTCTCCTTCTCATCATCTTCGTTCCCCATGATAAGCTTTCAGTGTAAATAGAGCTCCAGAGAATTGTTAACGCAGTGTAAAAATCCTTGTACAGTTAGACAATACCGGAGGAGAAGATGCTTTTCTTGTGAGAAAAGAACACCGTCATGTTAAATGACCGGTGTTCTCTTCTTGTTGACGACCAGCTTGTAGCCCACGCCGCGGATGGAATCAATATGCACGGATTCAGGGTCAAGCTCCAGCTTCTTGCGCAGGGAGCTGACATGCACATCGACGGTACGCTGGCCTCCGATATAGTCGAAGCCCCAGACCGCATTCATCAGATCATCCCGTGTCAGGACGACGCCCGGCTTGCGGGCCAGATACAGCAGCACTTCAAATTCCTTCGGCCGCAGATTGATGCTCTGTCCGCCCAGCGAGACTTCATAACGCTCGGGGTAGATCTCCAGCTGTCCGAGAATAATCGTCGATGCAGACACCGCCGTCTCGGGCGGAGCTTCTTCGGCAATACCTGAGATCCGCCGCAGTACAGCGCTGACCCGCGCCAGCAGCTCGGATACGCCGAAGGGCTTCGTAATATAGTCATCCGCCCCGGACTTCAGTCCGCGGACGACATCCTCTTCCGCATTCTTGGCCGTCAGCACTATAACCGGTGTGCGGATGCCTTGTCCACGCAATTTATCCAGAATGTCAATGCCGTTCATGCCGGGCAGCATCAGATCCAGTACGATCAAGTCAAAAGGTTCTCTAGTCGCACGGTCATATCCTGCCGTTCCATGATCCTCCACCGTCACCTCGTAGCCTTCCTGTGTCAGGTTATAAGACAGCAGCCGGGCCAGTGTCGGTTCGTCTTCAATGACAAGCAATCGTTGTGCCATAGGTTCCCCCGTCTTTTCATAGGTTATTAATTTTACAAAACTGCACACATGCACATCATAGCACCACAATGTTAACTTGGTGTAAAATCATAAATTTATTCTCTATGATGATCCGCTATGATCTGAAGGGTTATAGATTCTCTTCCTGCAGCAACGGCAGTTCAAGGATGAACGAGCTGCCGATGCCCAGATCGCTCTCAACGTTAATGGACCCGCGGTGCAGCTCGACCAGATGCTTCACGATGGATAGACCGAGGCCGGTTCCGCCGGAGCTTCTGGAGCGGGCTTTGTCCACCCGGTAAAAGCGTTCAAAGATCCGGGGCAGATCCTTGCGCGGAATTCCCATCCCCGTATCACTGACTGTAAAGCGCACGCTCTCGGTGCCATCCTTCTTCTGGATGCTCACTGCGGTGACTCTGACATTGCCCCCGTCCTGGGTGTAGTTGATCGCATTGGAGAGCAGATTCATGAAGATCTGGCGAAGCTTGTCTTCATCTCCCTCAATGAATAACTCCGCAGGCACATCCGAGCTGAGCGTAATCTTCTTCTTCTCCGCTACCTTGCTGAGCGTTTCCAGCACGGAGTCGAAGAACTCGATCAGATGAACCGGGGAGCATTCCAGCTGAACGCGTTTGGATTCGATTTTGGACAGCTCCAGGATGTCGCCGATCAGGCGGTTCAGCCGTTCGTTCTCATCGTAAATAATCTGCAGGAACGAACGCGCCGTCTTCTCATCCGTAACGCCACCCCCGAGGAGGGTCTCGGCGAAGCCTTTTACCGCAGCGACAGGGGTCTTCAGCTCGTGGGAGACATTGGCGACGAATTCGCTGCGCATTTTCTCAAGCCTACGAATCTCTGTAACCTCCTGAAGCAGGAACAGCATGCCCCGGGAGCAGCCGTCCTGAATCATCGGCACCCCGTCCAGACGCACAATCCGCTCCACCGGATTATAAATGCTGCGCTCCTCGTGAATAGGTACACCTGCGGACACTCCATCATCAATCAGCCGGGTAAGCTCATAATGATGCTTAATCTCCTTATAGGAATGTCCAGTCATCTCGCTGTGCTTCACATCGAGCAGCCGTTCGGCGGCCCGGTTGAGCAGAGCAATCTCCCCTTCAGCGTTGATCATCACGATACCGCCGGTCATATTGTCGAGTACGCTCTGCAGCAGGTCCTCATTGTCGCGGATGGTTTTCAGCTGGGCCTGGAGACTGTCGGCCATCGCGTTGATGGCTGTAGCCAGCTGGCCGATCTCATCCTTGCGCTTCATGGGCACCCGGGCATCGTAATCGAGATCGGTAATCCGCCGCGCCACTCTGGTGATCTGCTCCAGCGGTGAGGTCATACTGGAAGCCACCTTGTAGCTCACCAAGGTTGCGGCAATGAACAGCAGCACCAGCCCCCCTGCCATGATCATCCACGCCCGGTTCAGTCCTTCGGATACGGTATCCAGCCCCATAGACAGCCGTATATACCCGTCAAAGCCCTGATCCGAGGACACGGAACCCGCCACATACATCATTTCACGGTCTAATGTATCGCTGTAACGGATCGCCCGGCCAATCCCTTCCTTCGCGGCCAGCAGCTCCTCTTCGCGGGTAGAGTGGTTGTCCATCTCACGCGGATTCTTCTCCGAGTCCCCAATGACCCGGCCTTGCTTCGTAATGAAGGTGACGCGTGATCCGGTCAAGACGGATATCCTCTCTGCCTGTTCTGTATAGTAGTTCAGGGCATCCGGGCTGCTGGTATCCATGAATGAGAAGGTGCCGGAGAGCAGCTTTATTTCCCGGGACATGTTCTCTTCCAGCACGGAAATATGCGAATCCTTGAACAGCTGAGCCATGGTGATCCCGGCCCCGGTCATTGATATTCCTATCAATGCCATAAGTATGATGGTAAGTCGAATGCGGAATGGTTTCATCGGCGGCGGTCCTCTTCCCTCGTGTTTATGTCCATGAGAACACTCTACCTTCATTTTCGGCAAAATACCAGTTCCGGCGGCGATTATCAACGGGGTGTAAAATGTGTGCTCAGCGGGATGCGGGGGCTGGGAGGAAGCGCCAGGGAGGATTGGGATATTAAGTTGAGGGAGGAGCGGTATCTGAGATCCAAGAGCCTGGGCCGAGGATGGAGCGCTGTGGGATCTATAATGGACGCTCCGCAAACGGACCGTTGTGGGAGTTCTAATGGACGCTCCGCAAACGGACCGTTGTTCCGATCGCTGTTGTGTCCAGATTTTTATTATTTTTACCTGATCGGTGAAAATCCGGACACAAAGGCGAACGCTACCGCTTCTCCACAATCAGTCCGCCCGCTACGCTGTTTGAGAGTGGGAGTTACAGTAAACCCTGTATACCTCAACCCCCCGCATACATTTAGCTCGTGCATCCTCGCTCCAGCGCATTGTAATCGGTTTCTCGATTACATTTGATCCGCTCACCCCCGACCGGCGCATTGTAATCGGTTTTCCGATTACATTGGGTCCGCTTACCCCGACGCTGCGCATTGTAATCGGTTTTTCGATTACATTTGGCTCGCTTACCCCAGACCGGCGCATTGTAATCGTTTTTTCGATTACATTTGGCTCGCTCACCCTGCCGCTGCGCATTGTGATCGGTTTTTCGATTACATTTGATCCGCTTACCTCACCAACCAGAAAACGCCCTCCTAAATGGCGACCGCACCATTTAGAAAAGGCGTTACTGCTTGTTACTTACAAGCTACAAGCGCTATTGGTCCTTCCAGCGCTGCACGCTTAACGTCACTGTCTGTGCACCGCCTGCCGGCGTGAGCGTGCGGTTCGCAATATCTGCACCGCTGGATGCGGTCTCTACCGTGCCCCAGCTTCCGCGCGTCAGCTTATACGTCACGACGCTGCCTGCCGGAAGGCTCAAGGTGACGGAATAGACGCCGTCACTGCCACGGGTCAGCAGGTAGGCCGGATCTGCCGCATTCCAGCTATTGAATGAACCCGTCAGATAGACCGGAGCATTCGCCGGAGTGGACCCGGGAACGCTGACCCGGAAGGTTACGCTATCCGCCTGCGGTTCGCTGGTAATCAGGTGGCCTCCCGTCAGACTGGAGCTGCCGGTACCAAAATGATAGTTATTCCCGCCATTGTTATCCCAGGTCCCGCTGCCATTATTGAAAGCTGCGGTCAATCCGGTGGCAGTGCCGAGTGGAATGGTAATGGACTTATAGC
The DNA here is from genome assembly GCF_038005345.1 of Paenibacillus sp. FSL H8-0122. Classification (NCBI taxonomy): domain Bacteria; kingdom Bacillati; phylum Bacillota; class Bacilli; order Caryophanales; family Paenibacillaceae; genus Paenibacillus; species Paenibacillus sp. FSL H8-0122. Next base: position 4,256,771 of record NZ_JBBOTB010000001.1, read on the forward strand.
CGCTGAAGGTTGAGGCCTGCATCTGCACACCTGGTGAAGTAGTCCAGGTTGTCACTCCATCCAGCTTGTAATGAATGTATGAGTTACTGAATGCCGTATTCTTGTAATAGATCGTCGCGGTGTTGCCCGCCGGAGTGGCGGTTGGCACAGGGGTCGGTGTTGGTGCTATGGTTGGTGTTGCGCTCGGTGCTACCGTTGGTGCTACAGTCGGTGTGGCGGTCGGCGATACAGTTGGTGTAGCTGTTGGCGTTGCAATAGGCGTTGCACTTGGTTTAACTGTCGGTGCCACCGTTGGCGTTGCCGTTGGTGTTGGAGTAGGCGCCATGGTCGGTGTTGCGGTCGGTGTTGCGGTCGGTGTTACAACAGGCGTTGCACTTGGCTTAACTGTCGCTGTTGGTGCTACGGTTGGTGTAGCTGTCGGAGCTACAGTGGGCGTAACACTCGGCGTTGCCGTTGACTCAGCCGGGGGGCCCGGCTGGATTTTACCAGACCCGGTGTAGGTCCAGGTACCGGTGCCGAACAGATAATTGCTGCCGCCGTTGCTGTCCCAGGTGCCGCTGCCGTTGTTGAAGCAGGCTTCGAGCTGGCTGGCTGCGCCGATATTAATGGTGATTTTGTGATAGCCTGCCACTTGCGCCGCCGGAATCGCTACGCCAGGGGCTGTCGTCCAAGTCCCCCCAGCCGGGCGGTAATGGATGTACGGAGTCGAATAACCCTGCTTATAATAGAGCGTTACATTATTGCCCGCCGGTGTGGTGGCAGTTGCTGCCGCACTGAAGCCGGAGAGATTGCCGGAGGCATCATAGGCTTTAACTCTGTATTCATATGCTGTATTGGCTGACAAGCCGCTGTCTGTATATGAGGTAGAAGTTGTTGTTCCGATTCGGACGCCATTGCGGTAGATTTCATAGCCGGTGACACGGATATTATCTGTAGCGGCATTCCAGGTCAGCCCGATAGAGGAAGCATTAACCACTGTGGCCTGAAAATTACCTGGAACAGCCGGAGCTTCAGTATCCGGGACAGCGGGCACATCTGTGATGAACGGATGCGTTCCTTCAATAGTACCTTGCATGCTCTCCTTATATTTGCCGTTCTCCAGCTTATATTTGCCGGCGCCGACATAGACCTGCTGGATATCACTTTTGGTCACATTGCCTTTGGCATCCTTGGCTTCAATATAGTAGTCTAACAGCTGATCCCGGTAATCGGAGATGTAGGAGAAATACAGGTTCCCGATATCCGTGGCCGGAACCTTCTGCATAATCGTCTTGCTGCTCGGCTGCCAGTCGACACCGTTGATATCGGCGCTCAGGTCACGGACATTCATCGGGTATTCTGTCCACGCACCAACCTTGGCGGGATCAATATCAGGTACTCCTGCTGCGGACAGACCTGCGGGATCATATACTTTGAAAGTATTATCCGCTGCGTCTGCCGTCTTATCGCGGTGTGGCCGGACCTTTACCTTGATCTCGCTGATTCCGCTGGTGTCGAAGGCATACGTATAGATGGCAAAAGCATTATTGTAATGCTGCAGGGTCCAGCCCTCTGCCTTGCTGACATTGGCGCTGCCCGGATTGTACGGGTAACGCTGGGGCCACCAGACGGAGGGGCCGGTTTTGTCTTTGGCCAGCTTTTGCGACACATAGGGCTTCGAGAAATACAGCGATTGATTGAAGGACAACGCCGGCTTCACACTGTCATCCACATTCTCATCGTAATAGCCGAACCCCGAGTCCATCGCAGGCAGCAGGAAATACCAGGCCAGCTCAGCGGGATTGGCACCTCCGGCGTAATCATTCGCAGCGTTCCCCTTCACAGGATAAGAAAGCATCCACGGATTCAATTGGTTGCCTTCGTAGGTCACCTCACGGTCCAGCGGGTTCGCCGGCTTCCAGTAATTCGGATGCTCCTCCAGCCAGATCTGCTCGGCGGTCTTGGCATAGTTCAGGGAAGCTTGTAATAACGCGAAATTACGCTCCAGATAATGATAGCCCTTCTCGAAGGATACCGTCATGCCTTCCTCGGCACCCGCCAGATTCTTCTTCGGGGCGTAAGCAGTCCCGTTCACCTGATTGAAGGCCGCGAACTGGCCTTTCCAGATCCCAAACGGCAGATGCCAGTGGTACCAGGTTGGATCGGAGGACGAATCCCGGGTATCGATCCAGGAGCCGTCCTGCACATGGACCACATCGGAAGCGGCCGGTGTATTGCTGCGCAGATACTCATCGATCCCCATTCCAGTCACACCGCTGCTGGCATAGGTGACATTCCCGGCATTGCGCCAGGTCTCCTCGGAGCCAGCCCGGCCCGAAGAATTATCCCCGTCATGGGCCACGACAAAAATCTGCTTCTGCGCAACCAGATTCTCATACGGCTTAAGCGCATCTGCTTTTACCTGGCCCAGATATCCTTCTTCCCAGGACTGCGCCTGGGCAACAGGCACACCAACCACTCTCGATTCTGCCCCGGTTGCCGGGTCCACATAACGGACCCAATGGGCCGTTGAGGCAAAAGGATATTTATTGTGAACCACCTGCTGTTCATTGAACATCGGTTCACTCACCCAGGCCCCGGCCGTGCTTACATTCTGCAGATCGCTGCGGTTGGGCGGTGAGATCATCGTATCTGTGCCTGGACTGTCCAGCAGCGGATAATCCTTAAGTGTGCGGGAGAAATGGTTATTGCCGATCACGGACCACTGGATGCCGAGCTTATTCAGCACCGGGATGATCCGCTCTGAGAACCCCAGCTCTGTCGGAAAAAATCCCTTCGATGACTTATAGCTGCTGCTCAGGAAATAAGGCTGAGCCATCGTAGCTCCATGATAGATCATATCCTTGAGCAAATAATCGTTGCCGACCAGAGGTCCCATAGAATGGTGTCCGGAGAAATGTATCAGGTCGAGCATGTTGTCGCCGCCTGTGGTCCGAAGCTGATTCACAGCGTTCTTCCAAGGGGTTCCCCAGGCCGAATTATTGTATCCGCTTACATTTCCTTGTTGAATAATACTGTTCACATTGTTCACTACTGACCCCGACATGGTGACATGCATCTGTGCCTGGGGATGATTGCTTTGCAGCGTGTTCGCCACACTCCAGGGCCAGGTTAAATACGCGCCTGTCTTGGCGTGATGGGAATAGTAAGAGACCAGGTCATCGTGGGGCATGGGAGATCCATTCGGCAGATAATAGGGATATCCCGCGGGCGGATTCTGCTTCAGCTGGATGACTTCACCATCGTAGGTATAACGGATCGGGCTGCCTACAGGCGTGGAATTATAAGTGTTCAGATCATAGTAAGCCCAGAAATTCGGCATATGATTATGATAGACATGCGTAGCGGCAATATCTGCCGAGACAGGGGACACTAATGCCGGAACGGTCAGAAGCCCGCCCAGGAGCAGGGCTGTAATTTTGCGCAGGTACCTGGATTGCTTGGTCATTGGTCAACTCCTTCTGATCGGGTTCATTCTTTGTCAAAAAAAACGGGGGCGACGGACATCTATCCCTCACCCCCTCAAGCTGCTTACTGATCCTTCCAGCGCTGCACACTTAGCGTCACTGTCTGTGCTCCGCCTGCCGGTGTAAGCGTCCGGTTCGCGATATCTGTACCGTTGGACGCGGTCTCTACCGTGGCCCAGCTCCCGCGCGTCAGCTTATACGTCACGGCGCTGCCTGCCGGAAGGCTCAAGGTGATGGAATAGACGCCGTCACTGCCACGGGTCAGCAGGTAGGCGGGATCAGCCGCATTCCAGCTATTGAATGAACCCGTCAGATAGACCGGAGCATTCGCTGGAGTCGAGCCCGGAACGCTCACCCGGAAGGTGACGCTGTCCGCCTGCGGTTCCCCGGAGGTCAAGCTTCCTCCAACCAGACTGGAGCTGCCGGTACCAAAATGATAGTTATTCCCGCCATTGTTATCCCAGGTGCCGCTGCCGTTATTGAAAGCTGCGGTTAGTCCTGTGGCAGTGCCGAGCGGAATGGTAATGGACTTATAGCCGCTGAAGGTTGAGGCCTGCATAGGCACTCCCGGTGAAGTCGTCCAGGTGGTTGCCCCGTCCAGCTTGTAATGGATATACGAATTGCTGAAGGCCGTATTCTTGTAATAGATCGTCGCCGTGTTGCCCGCCGGAGTAGCGGTTGGCACAGGTGTCGCCGTTGGCGCTACAGTCGGTGTAGGTGTTGCCGTCGGCGCTACAGTTGGTGTCGCTGTTGGTGCTACGGTTGGTGTTGGCGTCACGGTTGGTGTCGCTGTTGGTGCTACCGTCGGTGTCGCGGTCGGTGTCGCGGTCGGCGTAGCCGTTGGCGTCACTGGACCACCTGCCTGGATATTGCCTGTAGGCGTATAGGTCCAAGTGCCTGTGCCGAACAGGTAATTGCTGCCGCCGTTGCTGTCCCAAGTGCCGCTGCCGTTATTGAAGCAGGCTTCGAGCTGGGTGGCTGCGCCAATGTTAATCGTGATTTTGTTATAGCCTGCTACTTCGGCGGCTGGAATGGCTACCCCCGGAGATGTCGTCCAAGTCCCGCCCACCGGGCGGTAATGAATATATGGATTGGTGTAACCCTGCTTGTAGTAGATCGTCACACTGTTACCGGCAGGGGTAACGATCAGAGCGGCTGCGCTGAAGGCCGACAGATTCATGGCGGCGTCATACGCTTTTACCGTATAAGAATAATTAGTGCTGCCTACAAGTCCGTTATCTGTAAAAGAGGTCGTTGCCGAAGTCCCGATCTTCACCCCGTTGCGGTAAATCTCGTAGCCGGTAACCCCGACATTATCAGTGGAAGCTGACCAGGATACCAGCGCGCTGGAGGCATTCTGTACGGTGGCCGTTACATTCCCCGGAACACTTGGTGCCTGCGTATCGGTTACCGGCTGGGTTTTGGAGTAGATTTTGGCCGAATTGGCGCCCAGGGTAACTGTAATTTGCTTACCAGTGACACCGCCTGCCTGCACGGTCACAGTATCGGAGGGGTTCAGCTGATTCACCAGAACCGTACCTGCGGTAAGCGTGCTTTCGGCGCGCAGCGGCAGCGTCACTGTCTGTGATCCCCCAGACGCATTACTGAATGCGGAGATCACTTCCTGGCCGACATTCGTGCCTGTATCAATCCGCCGGGAGAAGGCGTACAGATTCTGTGCGGACCACATTTCGCGCTGGGTGCCGGTGCGCAGGGCCGGGTTGTTTTTACGGATCTCGTTCAGCTTGGCTACATGCTTGAAGGTACTGGCATTCTCATTGAAATAATTCTCCAGTACATTGCCGTTTGCATCCCGCTTCACCATCGACCAGCGGTTCCACGTATCCGCGATTCCGCCCGTCATAATCTGCCCGTTGCCGTTGCCCTTGTTCTGCTCGGTTCCCTGGAAGACCACAGGCGTTCCGCGCACGGTGAAGATAAAGGACAAAGCATTCTGCAGCTTCTCTACACTGCCCCCGGCCTCGGTCAGGAAGCGGTTGCGGTCATGATTGTCGATGAAGGTTACCATATGGTTAGCGTTGCCGCCGTAGTAGGAATCTTGAGCCAGGGTGCCTTTAATCTTCGCGTCAAAAGACTGCCCGTACGCGAAGCTGTTCAGCACGGAGAAGAACAACGGGAAGTCGAGCATCCCCCACTCCTTATTGGTACCGACCCAGCGGGAGACGAATTCGGCATTGCCGTCGAAATTCTCCCCAAAAGTATTCACGCCCAGTAAATTCTGCAGCTCGCCGATATCGGTCGGCTTCATCAGCTTGGCCGCATCGACCCGGGCGCCGTCTGCCCCCGTATAATCAAACCAGCCCTTAATTGAGCTGAAGATGGCCTGCTTGGCAGCAGGAACATCGAAGTCGATATCATCCAGACCGCCCAGATCATGATTCTCCAGATAATCCTGGGCCCACTGATCGTAGCGTCCATCGGCAAGCGACCAGTTAATGTCACCGTTGTGGTGATACCAGGCCGGATTATTGAATGGAGCGGCAGGCTGCAAGGAAGGGATATCATAATAAGCCTGGGTGCCCAGCATGTAATCGCCGATGTGGTTGGGAACGACATCGATGATCACCTTAATTCCGAGCGCATGCGCGGAGTCTACGAGCTCTTTCAGCTTTTCTTTGGTGCCGAAGTAAGGGTTGGCCTTGTTTGGATCTTTGACATTGTAGCCGTGGTAGGCCGTGTTCTTGCCTGTGCCGTTGTTCTCGCGGTTAGTCATCTGCGGCTCGGCTACCGGTGAGATCCAGATCGCGGTATAGCCCATATTGTGAATATACGGGAGCTTGTCAATGACCCCCTGCCAGTCGCCGCCCTTCATATAACGGAAGTCCTCCTCGGAGTTCTCCCCGAAGCGGATAGCCGCACCTGTTGCATTATTGGAAGAATCCCCGTCATGGAAGCGGTCAACCATAATCTGATAAATCGTGTCATTCTCGGTTACGGTGCCAATACTGGCTGCTTCCACCTTAGCTTGCGGCAGGACAAACAGATTCATCATGACCGACAATACAATGGATGTGATTAGAACGGGAACAAGCAGGCGGTTACGTTTTCTTTTCATTCCTCATCTCCCTCTCATGTAAAACCGAATGCAACACTTTGGAGCCAGCGGATACTCTTGCCGTCAATAACTTGAGTCTAACTAAACATCGGGGAAACCGGTTTCCCCACTAAAAATTAACATGTCCCTGTATGCGCTGTCAAGACATAATAATTTATGACTTCCGCAAGCGGGTTCCTATATGGGCTGCCGACTCTGCAAAACATGAAAAAATCATTATTCAGCACAGCTCTTAAAATTCCCTTTACAGAGATGTTCAGGTCTGCTAGAATATCCAAAGCTAATTGTAAACCTAAATTAGTTATTAGGTCTACAATAGAAATATACGGCGCTCTAATACTTCAGCGTACCAAAAACAATACAATTCGAGCTTAATTGGCTGTTCAACCTATGGGAGGATGATTGAAATGACCACAATGGGAGCGGAGATGGAATGGCAACTGCTTGCCGATAAAGCACTACGTGGAGAATGTTTAACATTAGAGGAAGGACATGCTGTACTCGAAGCCAACGACGATGAGCTGCTTCTGCTCATGCATGCAGCGTTTAAGGTGCGAAAGCATTTTTACAGTAAAAAAGTCAAGCTCAATATGATCATCAACGCCAAAAGCGGCCTTTGCCCCGAGGACTGCGGCTACTGCTCGCAATCTATTGTGTCGACGGCTCCGGTTAAAAAATACCCCTTGCTAGATAAAGACACCTTGCTCTCAGGCGCACGTGAAGCTATAGCACGCAAAGCCGGGACCTATTGCATTGTAGCATCCGGAAAAGGGCCGACAGACAAGGAGCTAGACCAAGTGGCGGACGCGGTTAGAGAAATCCGCAAGACAATGCCGCTAAAAATTTGCGCATGTCTGGGCATTCTCAGGGATGATCAAGCCAGACGTCTTGCTGAAGCCGGCGTACATCGGTACAACCACAACTTGAACACCAGTAGAGCCAATTATCCTTCCATCTCGACGACCCATACCTTTGATCAACGTATTGAAACTGTGGAGAAGGTAAAAGCACACGGCATGTCCCCCTGCTCTGGTGTCATTATCGGTATGGGCGAAACCAATCAAGAAATTGTTGAAATGGCCTATGCGCTCCGCGAACTGGATGCGGATTCGATTCCAATCAATTTCCTGAATTCCATACCGGGAACACCCTTGCAGCACGCTGGCCGCACGCCGTCGACTAAAGCGTTGAAGGTACTCGCCCTGTTCCGTTTCATTTGTCCGTCTAAAGAAATCCGCGTGGCTGGCGGCCGGGAGATCAGCCTCCGTACGCTGCAGCCTTTATCTCTGTTCGCTGCAAATTCACTCTTTGTAGGTGATTATCTAACGACAACAGGCCAAGACATATCGGCTGATCATCAAATGATTGAGGACTTGGGCTTTGAGATTGAACAAAATGCCCTTTAGGAAGGTGCAGAGCATTCATTCAATAAAAAAAAGCGGCAGTCCGGACTTCAATTTCTCGTCCTTAACTGCCGCTGTTTCTTTTATGGGTTACTTAAACACCGGTTCCCGGAACTGGGCCAGCTTGGCGGCGGAATCCTTCTCGACATCGGCATGCAGGCTGTTGCCGTGCGCATCCATAGTCACTATCGCTGCGAAGCCGTCCACCTGTAAATGCCACATCGCTTCAGGAATACCGAATTCCATGAAGTCTACCGCGTTGACCTTCTTGATACATTCTGCGTAATACTGCGCTGCACCGCCGATGGCATTGAGGTAGACCGCGCCGTGCTCCCCTAAGGCCTTAAGGGTCTTGGGTCCCATACCGCCTTTGCCGATTACGGCGCGGATACCGAACTTCTTGATAATATCGCCCTGATACGGCTCCTCGCGGATACTGGTCGTCGGGCCAGCCGCCTTCACATGCCAGCCTTCATCATCCTTCAGCATGACCGGGCCACAGTGATAGATGACAGCACCGTTGAGATCGACAGGGGTATCGTGATCCATGAGGTATTTGTGCAGGGCATCGCGGCCGGTGTGCATCTCGCCGGAGAGGATCACCACATCGCCGACGCGCAGGCTGCGGATATCCTCCTCACTGATCGGTGTGGTCAGGCGGATCTCGCGCGAGCCGCCTGAGCCGGCGGAAGCTGCCGCAGCCGGTTCAGATGCTGCCCCATTCCCTGAGACGGCCGCATCCGAAGCTGCTTCACCCGTCCCGGATACAATAGCCGGTGCCGCAGGAATCGTAGCATCCTCTGGCACCACGCCGGAAGCTGTCCGTTCTGCCGCAGCTACACCCACAGGTTCAGCAACAGGCTGCGGTGCCGCTTCCCCCTCAACAGATATCCCGGTGCCGCTCTCATACAGCCAATCCTGAATGTCACCGGTAGCCGGATGAACCAGAATGCCCTGACGGCGGAAGGCCCAGCAGTTATAGGCTACGGAGACAAAGAAGCTGGCTGGCAGCCGGTTCATTACTCCGATTTTGCAGCCCAGCAGCGTCACTTCACCGCCGAAGCCCATCGTGCCGATTCCGAGCTTGTTGGCATTCTCCATAATGTAATGCTCCAGCTTGCCCAAATCTTCATTAGGATTCACATCCTCAACCTTGCGGAACAGCTGCTTCTTCGCCAGCTCATAGCCCGTGGTACGGTCGCCGCCAATGCCTACACCAATGAATCCTGCGCTACAGCCTTGGCCCTGCGCCTGGTACACGGAATGCAGGATGCACTTGCGGATACCGTCGAGGTCGCGTCCGGCTTTGCCGAGTCCCTCCAGCTCTGCCGGAAGGCTGTACTGGATGTTCTTATTCTCGCAGCCGCCGCCCTTCAGAATCAGCCGGACATCAATGCTCTCTTCCTCCCACTGCTCGAAGTGAATCACCGGAGTGCCTGCCCCCAGATTATCCCCGCTGTTCTCGCCGGTTAGCGAATCTACGGAATTGGGCCGCAGCTTCCCGTTCTTCGTAGCGCGGATAATTGCGCTGTGAATATCCTTCTTCATCTCTATCTGATTCACGCCCACCGGCGTATGAATTATAAAAGTCGGCATCCCCGTATCCTGGCAGATCGGCGATATTTGCTGCTCCGCCATTCCGATATTCTGCGCTATCGTGGTTAGTGCCAGTCCGGAGCGTGTCGCCCGGTCTTCCAGCGCCCGCCCTCTGGCCACTGCCCGGCGCACATCGCCCGGCAGGTTCGTGGAGGTCTCTACAATCAAATTATAAATGCTCTCTTCAAAATGCTGCATCTTCATTCAGTCTCCTCTCCATCTGGTTCAAGCGGCCCTAACTCTGGTACAATTAGTTACTATAATAGCACATTAAGCTGCTCATGAAAGGGGTTACTTCAAAATTGAACTACCATTTCTCCGCCTATCTCTACCGGCTGCAATATATCCAGCGCTGGAGCCTCATGCGCAGCACCGCCCCGGAGAACGTGGCGCAGCATTCGTTCCAGGTCGCCCTGCTGGCGCACATGCTGTGCACCATCGGCAATGCCCATTTCGGCCGGTCGCTGAACGCCGACCGCGCATCCACGATGGCGCTGTTCCACGACGCCACCGAGGTCTTCACCGGCGACATCGCTACGCCGGTGAAGCATAACAACTCGCGTCTGCTGTCCAGCTTCCGCGAGATGGAGCAGGTGGCCGCCGACCGGCTGGCGGCCATGATCCCGCCGGAGCTGAGCGCAGTCTATGCGCCGCTCCTGCAGCCGCACACCAGCCCGCCCGGCTCCGAGGATGCCGGACTGCTCCGCTACGTCAAGGCAGCGGATGTGCTGGACGCTTACCTGAAATGCGTCTGGGAGGTCGCCGCAGGCAACCGCGAATTCGCCGCTGCCAGAGAGCAGACTGCCGCGAAGCTGCATGTACTGGAGATGCCTGAGATGGAGTATTTCCTTAAACACATGGCTCCGGGCTTCGAGATGTCGCTGGACGAGCTGACTTCCAGTGCGAGTCAGGGACAGTCTGCCGGACAGCCTGAATCTATAGAGTAGATAGAGTACACACATACATTTGGCCCATCAGCCTTCGCGCTAGCGATTGTATTCGGTTTTTCGCATACATCCTGCCCACGAGCTTTCGTGGTAGAAGGAGAAGTCAGCGTGAGCAGCCTACAACCCATATACAATGCAAATAACCCGCCATGAAGCGGGTTATTTGCATATGATCAGGTTAAGTTAGACACGGTTAGTCTAGTCAAGTTAAGTTAAGCACGATTAGTCAAGTCAGTCTAAGTTCATTCAGTTTGGCTGTTCAGGTCAAGCTGATTCGATATACCTGATCAGTTTAAGTTGCACCCGGTTTGGTCACATCAGGCTCTCAACCAGATTCAGCTTGCCTACCTCAACCCAAGCGGCTCGGACAGGATATCCCAGTCCTTGAATACCGGCTGGAGTCCTTGCGAGCGCAGCATCTCGGCCATCTCGTTCACGCTGCGGTTGTCCGAGATTTCAAACTGCGGCGTTCCCCCTTCCAGGGAATGTCCGCCCACTTCGGTGGATACCCCGGCGGACATCTTCGTGATGCCGAGCTGGACCAGATGATCGCGCAGAGCGGCAGGCTCGCGTGTGGACAATGAGATGCCGGAGCGCGGCAGGAACAGGCGGTACGCCAGGATGATCTGCACCAACGCACGGTCGGTAACATCGCTTGCCGGGTTGAATTCGCCTAAGTACGGCCGGAATCGGGGAGTCGACAGCCCGATTTCGCATTCCGGGTACTTATCCTGTAAATACCTCGCATGCAGCGCAGTTGCCAGCGCCTCCTGGCGCCATTCGTACATGCCGAGCAGAGCCCCGATATTTACCGAACGGAAGCCCGCCTGGCAGCCCCGCTCGGGAGCATCCAGCCGGTTGCGGTAGACGCGTTTGGGTCCTTTGATATGCAGCGCACGATAAGTCTCCTGATGGTAGACCTCCTGATAGAGCGTCAGACCGTCCACACCGGCTTCTCTGAGCTCAGCATATTCGGCTGTCGAGAGCGGATTCACTTCAATGCTGACGGAAGAGAAATAGCGGCGCAGCACGTTCACGCAGTCCCTCACATAACCGGCCGGACTGTCACTCCGGGATTCTCCGGTCAGGATCAGAATGTGGCGCAGGCCCGTGGCTGCGATGATCTCTGCTTCCCGGGCGACCTGCTCCAGCGTCAGCTTTTTGCGCGGAAAATCATAGATAGAACTGAAGCTGCAATACGTGCAGTGATTCACGCAAAAATCAGCCAGATACATCGGTGTAAACAGCTGCATCACATGGCCGAAATGCGTACGCGTTAACCGGTGCGCCTTCTGCGCCATCTCCTCCAGATAAGGCTCCGCTGCCGGTGACAGCAGGGCCATCAGCCCCTCTTCATCGACCCGCTCTGCACGAAGCGCACGCTTCACCTCCTCTGCCGTATAGCGGCTCCATAGCGTTCCGTAAGGAAGCTGCTCCAGCCGGGTCATCGTCTCATAAAAGCTCATAACCGTTCTCTCCTCCCTATTCCATCTGTCAGGCCAAGAACCCGGTCAACGGTGAAGAGGCTGCCGCCGTCTCCTCTACGGGCCCTAGTCCAGCGAGATAAGCCTTGCGCCCTGCAGCTACCGCGTCACGGAAGGCTTCTGCCATCAGCAGCGGATCTGAGGCGGTGGCAATCGCTGTATTAAGCAGCACCGCTGCGGCCCCCATCTCCATCGCCTCAGCCGCCTCGGACGGTCTGCCGATTCCGGCATCCACGATCACCGGCAGCTCCGTCTCGGAGATTAGAATGCGGATCAGTTCCTTGGTCTGCAGTCCGCGGTTGGACCCGATCGGCGCTCCCAGCGGCATCACGGCCGCAGCCCCCGCTGCCTTCAGCCGCAGGGCGGCGGACAGGTCAGGACTCATATACGGCAGCACCACGAAGCCCTCAGCTGCAAGAATCTCGGTCGCCCGGATGGTCTCGGTATTATCCGGCAGCAGATATTTCTGGTCGTTGATGACCTCAATCTTCACCCAGTCCCCCAGCCCCGCCGATCTCGCCAGCCGGGCAATCCGTACTGCTTCCTCTGCGGTGCGCGCACCGGAGGTATTAGGCAGCAAGGTCATGTGGGAAGGAATATGGCTGACAATATTGTCACTGCTCTCCGGGTCCACCCGGCGCAGAGCAACGGTAATGACCTGTGAGCCTGATCGCGTAATCACCTCGGGAATGAGGGTGTTGCGGCTGTATTTTCCGGTGCCAATGAACAGTCTGCTGGTTAGAGTCACTCCGCCAATCATCAATGAGTCTTGCATGTTAACGCCTCCTGGAATAAGTCTTCTTGTTTAGCCTCCGCCTACAAAATGAACCAGCTCCACCCGGTCCCCCTCGCTGAGCAGTGTCTCTCCATAAACCTCTCTGCCGGCAAGCTCACCGTTCAGCTCGACAATCACCAGCTTACCGGCCCACTCGGGCCGGGACAGCAGATCCTCCAGTGTCCGGCAGCTCTCTTCAATTCTTTGCCTCTTCCCGTTAACGGTCACATTCATGCCTGTTCACCTCCTGCTGTACCCTGTGCTTGAGCCATATCCAGCGCTTCAGCCAGCTCTGCTGCCCTGTGGACCGCTTCCCTGTACGCCCGGGCCGCTGCCACCGGGTCCGGGGCTCCGCAGATCCCCGACATGACAGCAATGCCGGCTGCCCCCGCAGCCAGAACCGCTCCGGCATTGCCCGGTGTTATGCCGCCGATGGCAATCAGCGGGATGCAGCTCCAGCGGACGGCCTCTGCCAGCTGCGCAAGTCCGCGTGCCTGCTGTCCCGGCTTACAGGCCGTCGGGAACACATGCCCGTAGAGGCAGAAGTCTGCTCCCTGCCTTCCAGCCTCCGCCGCCTCTTCCCGCGAGTGTACCGATCTGCCGATCCGCAGGTCCGGCGCAAGGCCGCGCACTGCGGCTGGAGGAAGACTGTGCCAGGCTAACTGTACACCGCCTGCCCCTGCAGCCAGGGCAACATCGATCCGGTCATTAATGACCAGCTTCGAAGGCGGAACCCCGGCCTGAAGCATCTGCTGCGCCGCCGCCAGCAGTTCCCGGGCGGGCATGGCTTTTTCGCGGAGGTGGATATAATCCACTATAGAATGTACCGCCACGGCCCATTCGGCGAGCGCTTCAGGCGGCAGCCGCCCGTCCGAGACCGCATGAATCTCATACAACACTCTTTCGCCTCCCGTCTGCTCCAAGCCCGCTCTGCACCACCCCGCAACACAAAAAAGACCGCTCCCCGTAAAGGAAGCAGTCTGGAATAAAAGCAGGAATACCGTGATTAGCCGTATACCCCCGCTGCATTATTCGTTCTCCACTTCCCTACGCTGGTATAAACCAGATCAGGTTCAAAGGGTCCGGACAACTACGCCCGTCTCAGCCTTGCGGCACCCCTAGTGATCGTTCTATGCGGTTGTTTCGTCTTGCTTGTTGTATATTAGCATATTATTTCTGTTAGGGCTATTCTTTCGTAGATTTTACTTCAATTACAAAAACCACGGATGAACTCCCTTCTGAAAATTTACCATCCTCGGTTGTCCAGAATGCTGATATGCCGTAGTAATAAACGCCATGTTCTTTTGGAGCATTAAAAGAGCCGTTCTTCAATGGAATTTGCACTTCTTTATCATCGACAAATTGCTGAACGGTTAATCCGCCGGGTGCCGGTTTATAAGTAAAAGCAACATCAATCCTCCCCTCAGGGGCTATAACAGTGGGAGTAACCCCCTGTACCATGGATTGTCCTCCTGTATAATCCGCACATCCTAATTTTCCCCAGCAATAGCTGCCTTGGGTAACCGGAATTTGGGTTTTTCCGGAAGTAACAAGGGGTAGCGGTGGCGATTCCTGTGTAATTCTAATCCCAATGCTTTTTGCATTTCCTTCCAATCTTGTATTTGCCACAAGTCTCCCTGCAAAAGGAGTCAAATAAATGAACACTACCAGAAAAACTAAAATCCCCGCTGCAGATAGAATGAATCCTTTTTTTCTAAGCATCCCAATCCCCTTTCATATCAAATTATCTAAATAGACGGAAATATATTGTAATAGTTACAAGCGCTGAAAAAAAGCCTGCCGGCAAGCGGTTAGGCTTTTTTAAAATAGAATTTATATGTTGCACACGAATCTGCATCCAGATCTTATTCTGCACCCATCATCCGTTCACAACCTCGCCGCCGTTCACATGCATCACCTGTCCGCTCACATAGGAGGAATCGTCCGAGGCCAGGTACACATACGCCGGTGCCAGCTCTTCAGGCTGTCCCGGGCGCTTCATCGGCTGAGTGCCGCCGAACTCACTGACCTTCTTAGCGTCAAAGGTTGACGGGATCAGCGGGGTCCAGATCGGTCCGGGCGCTACCGCATTCACGCGGATACCCTTATCCGCCAGATTCATCGACAGTGACCGGGTGAAGCTGAGAATGGCTCCCTTGGTGGACGAATAGTCCAGCAGCTGCGGGCTGCCGCGATACGCCGTGATGGAGGTGGTGTTAATGATCGTAGCACCTTTTTTCAGATGAGGCATGGCGGCCTTGGTCAGATAGAACATGGAGAAAATATTCGTCCGGAACGTACGCTCCAGCTGCTCCGCCGTAATGTCCTCAATATGATCCTGCGGATGCTGCTCCGCCGCATTGTTAATCAGGATGTCAAGCTTGCCGAGTCCTTCAACGGTTTGACGAATCAAGCTCTGACAGAAGCATTCGTCCCCGATATCCCCGGCGATCAGAATACACGTTCTGCCCTCCTGCTCCACCTGGCGTTTGGTCTCTTCCGCATCCTCATGCTCGTTCAAGTAGGAGATCACCACATCCGCGCCCTCCTTGGCAAAATGAACGGCAACCGCACGCCCGATCCCGCTGTCGCCTCCGGTAATGAGCGCAGCCTTGCCCAGCAGCTTGCCTGCTGCCTTGTACGCCGGTGTCTCAAACTCCGGAAGCGGGTTCATCTCACTCTCAATTCCGGGGCGCTGATCCTGCACCTGCGGTGGTAAAGTTTTGACAGGTTGCTTGCTAGTGTCTGGCATAATCCATTCTCCTTTCGCTGTCCACAGTATTGTTGATCAATCATGTTAGCATGGCTTAAGGTCTGGTGTTTATGCATCAGGCAGTGTGCCTGCTTGGCTGTACGTTATGTTACTTACCACACTTGGCAGCCGCCCAAACAACCAATCTTGATTCGCCTGCACCTATAGCGGAACGATAGTACGGTAAGCAACGAACGTTTCCAAAAAGAATATTATCTATATCCGCTAGGGGGAATGTCCTATACTTTGTGGGGAACAACGGCAAGATCGTATCGAAATCATACTAGCAGGAGGGTATCACACAATGAATGCAAGAGTCACACTATCTCCGGTCACCCGGGACGATATCGATTTCATCACAGATCTGGAAATGAGCGCTTCACTCTGGCCCTTCGAGGATATGCTTCCAACCGACAAGGATGCAGTCCGGAAGACTGTGACGGAACGAATCCATAGCGATTGGCATAGACAATTCCTGATAAGGCTGGCTTCCCCGGAGGCAACCCTTGTAGGGGAACTGAGTATACATTGGTATGTAAAAGAGCGCGAAAGCTGGGAGCTGGGCTACAGCCTTTTCCCAGAATACCGGGGGCAAGGCTACTGCACCGAAGCGGCGCAGCTGGCCTTGAAGCTTGCTTTTGAAGAATGGAAGGCCCACAGAGTCGTGGCTATGTGCAATGAATACAATACCTCATCTATCAAGGTACTAGACAGGCTAGGCATGGTCCGCGAAGGCGTATTCCGGGAGGAAATACACTGGAACAACCAGTGGGTGAACCAATACTTTTATGCGATACTGGACCGGGAGTACCGGGCGATTACCGGGATACGATAAACGTACGGCCTACGCGGTGCGCCCGGCTCAATTGTGTTCGGTTTTTCGATTACATTCGGCCTACGCGGTTTGTTTTCGCATACATCGGGTCGATTTCTCTTCATAGCAATACATCGCCCCTCATGACAAGACCTCACTCCTTGGGATAGCGGCCTTATTTCCAGAACTCTATTCATCTTCCTTCACAATTGCATCCTGAACCTTACCCGCACCCATAACCTTCGTTGACGTATTCAGAATCGCCTGCGTCACCGTTGTCCCTTCATCTAGCTCTATCTTAACCCCTGTTGCAGAGGCAGCGGTCTTAAGCGTGCGTATGGAGCCTTTTTGCAGGTGGAGGACGGGTCCTTTGGCTTCAATGTTCACATCTCCGAAATTGCCGTTAAGCGTCACTACGATCCCGGCTGCAAGGCCGGATGGCAGATCAATTTCTGTGAACCCTTCTCCGGTACCCTCCCCCTCTTCCAGATTTACACCGGACTGTACCGACATTGCCTTCACCCAGGTTGTACCTTCGGTGACCAGGCGGGCAGTTCCACTATTCTTCTGCACAATCACTTGGTTCATGGTTGTGTTCTTTAGCTGCACTGAGGGATCTCCGCTGCCCTGTATGATGACCTTGCCTAGTACTTCAACACTGTCCAAGTTCACCTCTCCGTTGCCGATTCCTTCCTCCAGGACCAGGTCTCCAAAAATCTTCAGATTCTGCAGCAGCACATCATAGCCGGATACAGTGACATTGTTATAGTATTTGATGGCTCCTGGTTCAAAGCTTCCAAGCCCCTCAGAATGGCTGATAGTTACACTCTGCAAGCCGCCGCTTGTGACATTGTAGTAATCCAGCAGAGCAATCGCTTCGGCCCGGGTCATCGCCTGTTCTGGAGCAAACCGCCCGTCCGGGTACCCCTTCATTCCTCCGTCATTGATCAGTGCAGCGACATCGGCTTCACTCCAGCCTGCAATCTGATCCTTATCGCTGAACATGGATAATACCTCCGTGCTTCCCGTCTCAAAATACATCATTCTGCTCACCATAATCGCCGCCTCCTGGCGCATAACGGGATCGCCCGGACGAATCGTGCCTCCGTAACCCTTGATGATGCCCACTTCCAGCGCTTTCGAGATTTCTTCGTATGCCCAGCTCGTCTTAGGCAGATCGCTGAAATCAGCCTTCACCTTGCTCTCAGCCGTCAGCCCGGCCAACTGGTTGATTAACGCGATAAATTCCGCTCTAGTGATCGCCTGATCCGGCCGGACTGACCCGTCCGCGAATCCCTTCAGCCATCCCTGTTCCAGCCAGCGGCTCATCTGCTTCTGCGCCCAGTGTCCTTCATAATCGGCTGCCGCAGACATATGCCCGGCTGAACCCAGCAGCAAGCCCAGACTCAGCCCGACCGTTACTAATTTTCTTCCTATCATTACTGCGCTCACTCCTAAGTATGTATGTGATGCCAAATGAACCAAGCACCTAATCATAGTGTAGCGGAATACACAGCCGTTGGGAACAATATCCAACCATGTGCATCCAGACATAGGAAACAGCCCTGGAAGCCGGAGCTTCCAGAGCTGTTACCACACCGCCGATCCGGCAGCAGGTTATTTAGATAATTGTGTTGTAGACCATGAAAAAGATCATGACGACCAGCGAGACCATCAGCAGCAGACTCATGGTACGGATCTTGGCAGTCTCCGCAGAGACATCGCGGTTCTCTCTCATGCCTGCCGCAGCAAGGCGCAGAGGCTTGGTCATAATCCCGCCGAACGCGAACATAGCCAGCAGCAGCACCGTAACAATGATCATCCAGGGTACAGAATACTCACCCTTAGTCATCATGTAGCCGCCGGTCAGCAGCTGAATTACCAGCCCGTATTGGGCAAAACGGTTGAATCCGCCGATTGCACTGAGCGTGCCTTCCTTCGCCGGGGAGGACAGCTTAGCCGTCCCGCTTAAGATAAACGGCAGCACCAGATAGAAGCCAAGTGCCAGTGTCCCGATCATATGCAGAAAAAAGAAAACATGACCCATCATAATCTCCTCCAATTTCAATTTGCGGGGCTCCGGCAGATTGCCGGGGTTACATTGTTACCGAAGAAGTCACCGCCCGGACCGAATCAGCGGACTGGTCAAGCGCCGCCTGTTCCTCCGCCGTAAGCTCCAGTTCAAAAATCCGCTCAATGCCCTCCGCTCCCAAAAGCGCAGGAACTCCCATGAACAGGTTCTCATAGCCGTATTCACCCTCAAGCAGAGCGATTACCGGTATGATCCGTTTCTTGTCCTTGAGAATAGCCTCCGCCATCTGAACCAGGGATGCTGCCGGAGCATAATACGCGCTGCCGTTCCCAAGCAGGCCGACAATCTCACCGCCGCCGACACGGGTACGCTGCACAATCTCTGCGATGCGCTCTGCCGGGATAAGCGTCTCGATCGGAATACCGCCTACGCTGGAATAACGCACTAACGGCACCATATCGTCGCCATGGCCGCCCAGCACGAAGCCGCGCACATCCTCTACCGATACATTCAGCTCCTGAGCGATGAAGGTGCAGTAGCGGGCCGTATCCAGCACCCCGGATTGCCCGATGACGCGGTTCTTGGGGAAGCCAAGCGCATGATAGGCCACGTATGTCATGGCATCCACCGGATTGCTCAGTATGATCACAATGGACTCTGGAGCCACGCGCTTCACATTCTCACAGACCGATCTGACGATGTTCGCATTGGTATTGACAAGATCCTCACGGCTCATGCCGGGCTTCCGGGCAATCCCTGCGGTAATAATCACAATGTCAGAATCCGCTGCGTCCTCATAGCTGGAGGTTCCGGTAATTTGAGCATCGAAATTCTGCACGGGGCCCGCTTGGAGCATATCCAGCACCTTGCCCTTGGTCGGATTCTCAAGCTGAGGAATGTCAAGCAGCACTACATTGCCAAGCTCCTTCTGGGCAAGCATAAGCGCCGTGGTCGCGCCGGTGAATCCGGCACCTACGACAGTGATTTTTGAACGTTTGATCGCCACGGTAGCCCTCCTAACCTGATGATAGTCTGAAGGCGGCCTACATAGATATAAGCTACACGGATGTGCAGCTTATATCTGTAGTATTTACCGGCCCGGCCTGCTTACAGATGGTTGATGATCTCGTCAGCAAAAGCAGAGCATTTCAGCTCAGTCGCGCCTTCCATCTGGCGGGCAAAATCGTAAGTAACCGTCTTGTTGTTAATCGCCGTACTCATTCCCTTGTAGATCAGGTCAGCCGCTTCCTGCCAGCCCAGATGCTCAAGCAGCATAACGCCGGAGAGAATAACAGAGCCCGGATTCACTACATCCTTGTCAGCATACTTAGGTGCCGTACCATGTGTAGCTTCGAAAATAGCATGTCCCGTAATATAGTTAATATTCGCTCCCGGAGCGATACCGATGCCGCCAATCTGGGCAGCCAGTGCGTCGGAGAGATAGTCACCGTTCAGGTTCAGCGTCGCAATGACATCGAAGTCTGTCGGGCGTGTCAATACCTGCTGGAGCGCAATGTCGGCAATGGCATCCTTCACGATGATCTTGCCTGCTGCTTCGGCTTCCTTCTGGGCAGCATTCGCAGCCGCTTCACCGTCGCGTTCCTTGATGACATCGTACTGGTTCCAGGTGAAGACCTTATCGCCGAACTCCTGTTCAGCCACTTCATAGCCCCAGTTCTTAAAGGCGCCTTCAGTGAACTTCATGATGTTGCCTTTGTGTACCAGGGTCACGCTCTTGCGTCCGTGCTTGATCGCATACTCTACTGCTGAACGAACAAGGCGTTTCGAGCCTTCCTCGGATACAGGCTTAATACCGATACCGGATGTTTCCGGGAAGCGGATTTTGTTCACGCCCATTTCCTTCTGCAGGAATTCGATCACCTTCTTCACTTCGTCAGAGCCTTCCTGATATTCAATACCGGCATAGATATCCTCAGTGTTCTCACGGAAAATAACCATATCCACCAGCTCAGGATGCTTCACCGGAGAAGGAACGCCGTCGAAGTAGCGCACAGGGCGCAGACATACGTACAGGTCAAGCTCCTGGCGCAGCGCTACGTTCAGGGAGCGGATACCTCCTCCAATCGGAGTGGTCAGCGGGCCCTTGATGGCCACAATGTACTCACGGATCGCTTCCAGCGTGTCGTTCGGCAGCCATTCACCATATGTATTGAAGGCCTTCTCGCCGGCAAACACTTCGTACCACGCAATTTTCTTCTCACCGCCGTAAGCTTTCTCTACAGCTGCATCCAGCACCCGCTTGGAGGCTTTCCAAATGTCACGGCCTGTCCCGTCACCCTCGATGAATGGAATGATCGGCTGATCCGGAACCAGCAGCTTGCCGTCTTCGATTGTAATTTGTTCGCCTTCTGTGGGCAGATCGTATTGTTCCAGTTTCAACATTGGTAGATATTCCTCCTAAAAGTATGATGTATAAGCATTCATATCATTCATTGTACTAAAGGGGTAGAGCAGCCCGCAAGGGCCGCCCTCCCTGCCGTCCTGTTATCGCTCGTCTACAGGGACGTACTTCATGTCGGACATGCCTGTATATTCCGCACGCGGACGGATGATACGGTTGTCTTCGTACTGCTCCAGAATGTGCGCCGTCCAGCCCGAAGTGCGGCTGATCGCGAAGATCGGGGTGAACAGCTCCCGTTCAATCCCCAGCTGTGTGTAGACCGATGCCGAATAAAAGTCGACGTTTGGTTTCAGCCCCTTTTGGCTGGTGATCAGCTCTTCCACCTTGACCGACATGTCATAGAGACTGGTGTCATTCTTCATCGTGCCCAGCTCGCTGGACATCTTCATCAGGTGCTTGGCGCGCGGGTCGCCGTTCTTGTAGACACGGTGTCCGAAGCCCATAATCTTCTCGCGGCGCTCCAGCTTGCCCTGGATATACGGCTCCACCGCGTCCAGGCTGCCGATCTCCTCAAGCATCTTCATTACAGCTTCATTCGCCCCGCCATGCAGCGGCCCCTTAAGCGCCCCGATCGCTGAGGTCACACCGGAATAGATGTCAGACAAGGTCGCAACCGTTACCCGTCCGGCAAAAGTCGAAGCATTCAGCTCATGGTCGGCATGCAGCACAAGCGCGGTATCCAGCGCCTTGACGGATACCGCATCCGGCTCTTTTCCCCACAGCATGTAGAGGAAGTTCTCGGCGATGGTCAAGCCTTCCTTGGGAGCTACCGGCTCCAGGCCTTTGCGGATGCGTGCCAGTGCGGCAACTACGGTCGGAATCTGCGCCTGCAGCTTCAGCGCCTTGGTCTGGTTCGCTTCCTTGCTCATATCATCGGCGGCTTCATCGTACAGCGCCAGACTTGATACGGCAGAGCGCAAAGCGGCCATGGTGTTGGCTTCCTTGGGATACAGCTTCATTTGAGTGAGCACCTGCTCCGGGATCGGAGCGTGAGCGCTGAGGTCGCGCCGCAGAGCTTCAAGCTCCGGCACCGTCGGCAGACTGCCGAACCACAGCAAATAAGCGGTCTCCTCAAATGTGGCATGGTCCGCAAGATCGTCAATATCATAGCCGCGGTAAGTGAGCACTCCATCTACGATAGAGCTGATTGAGGAAGTCGTTGCAACAATGCCTTCAAGTCCTTTAGTAGCTGTCATAGTATCTCTCTCCTTTGCCAACAAGAGTGTATAGTGCCGCTTCAAATCTCATGTAAACATTTACATTTCCAAGTATTTCAACTCTCTCTGAAAAAAGCTTCAGGACCGGCTCAGAAGATTGCAACTAAATTTCTGCTCTTTAACCTTTAATTATCATACCGGATTTTGACGGTTATGTGAACAACGTGGAAGCTTTACAGGACATCAAATGATTTTATCGGAGGGATAGAAAAAAACGAACGCAAAACCTGATTCATGAACGCGCTTCCAGGTTATGGATATGCCCGCTGTCTGCCCTTTTCTGGCGCTGCTAGTCTTTTCACACCCCCTATGAATATATATAAGACGAGCCGTTATTACTGGAATCACGCCAGAGTAGGAGGGACGTAAGATCGATACACTTGTGCTGAAAAGAATGCTGCGCGGCCTCTGGGTCGTGCTTGCCGCCGCCCTGATTCTGCTGGCTGTATATGTACTGCTGCCGCTCCTGTACCCCCTGCTGATCGCCTGGCTGCTGGCTTATTTCATGCATCCGCTGGTCCTGATTCTTAAGGGGCTGAAGCTCCCCGGCTGGCTCGCCGTATCCCTCTCGCTGCTGTTCTACATCGGAGGCATCGCACTTGTACTGACCGCTCTAATCACGCGGCTGGTCAAAGAGCTGATCGGATTGCTCCAGACCTTCGATATTCATACCGGTCAGTGGCGGGAGCTGCTGCTGTCCCTGAGCCGCAATGCCAGCATTCAGAATATTATTAACCAAATCAACCAGTTTTACCACGACAACCCGGGCTATCACGCCACCATTGACAGCAATATCAACCGGACTACTGAAACGGTCGGCCAAGCTGTGACACAGATGATTACCGGATTCTTCAATATCATCCTGAAGCTGATCTCCTCGCTGCCGAGCCTTGGCACCATTCTGATTGTCATCGTATTGGCCGCCTTCTTCCTCAGCACCGGCTGGGAACGGCATAATGCCAAGCTGACCGCCTTGCTCCCGGCCCCGCTGCTGAGACCGGTGTCGGAGATCTGGAAGGATCTCCGCAAGGCGCTGTTCGGCTACATCCGCGCCCAGCTGGTGCTGATCTCCGTAACGGCGGTAATTGTGATCATCGGCCTGCTGCTGCTAGGGGTCAGCTCAGCCTTCGCCATCGGCCTGACCATCGGCATTGTCGACCTGATTCCTTATCTGGGTGTCGGTATCGTCATTCTGCCCTGGGCCTTGTATTCATACATGACCGGGAACATGGCGCTGGCCATCGGGCTGCTGGTGCTCTACGGCATCATCCTGATCACCCGCCAGGTACTGGAGCCCAAGGTACTCGCCAGCAGCATCGGCGTCGATCCGCTCGCCATGCTGATCGGCATGTTTGCCGGCCTTCAGCTAATGGGCATGCTCGGCCTGATCCTCGGCCCGGTGCTGCTCGTTATTCTCGACGCGTTCGCCCGCGCCGGCGTATTCCGCGCCCTGCGCACTTATATCCTCAGCGGCAGGCTGCATTAGGGGCGTCCGAAACAACTTTGCTCCACACCACTCCCTGAAGCCAAAAAGGCATCCAGCCGCAGCACCCTGCAACTGAACACCTTTTGGCAAGCCTGATTACTCCATAGTACTCCTAAGCGATCCTTACAACTCCTTATTAACGCCAGCAACCGCCCGCCTGCTCTGCATCTCTACCCGCTTACCTGCGGTAGAAGGTGAACGTGCCGTTCTTCATCTTCTTTTCGATCCATTTCAGCAGAAAAACCCGGTAAAGCGGCCGGGTCAGCGGAAATACCAGAGTAAAGCCGATCAGATCCGTGACAAACCCCGGCAGAATCAGCAGCAGACCGCCGAAGAAAATACATAAGCCGTCCAGCATGGTCCGTCCGGGCACCCGGCCCTCCTGCATATGTGTTCTGCTGTCCTGCAGCACTTTCTTGCCTTCGAACCGCATCATTAGCAAACCGATGACTGAAGTAGCCAGCATGATCAGCAGCGTCTTGGGCGCTCCAAGAAAACTTGAGACATAGATGAAACCGAATAATTCCACGGCCGGGACTGCAAATAGGGCGGCCCACAGCCATTTGTTCCTGATCATACTGCTCCTCCTTCTTCTTTACGTTAACGCTATTCTTCTTCCTTCAGCGCAGCCAGGATGGCATGGAACAGCTCAGGCTGTGCCCTGTCGATCCGCACCGGCCTCCATTCCCCGTTCAGCCAGACATGACTCGTCGAGCCGCTGACCAGAAGCTCGCCTGCGGTCCGCTCCTGCCCTTCCTGACCCCCCGCCATCCGGCGGATTTCATATTCATACACAACCCTCAGAGCCGAGAAGGTGGTTAACCGCGCATACACGGTAATAAGATCATCATATCGCGCGGGGCTTTTAAATTGCAAATCTGCAGAGGTTACCGGCAGCAGCAGACCAAGGCCCTCCAGCCTCTTGTAGTCGAAGCCCAGCTCACGGAACATCTCCGTACGGCCGCACTCAAACCAAATCAAATAGTTGGCATGATAGACGACGCCCATCTGGTCGGTCTCCTGATAACGTACACGGATAGAGGTACTATGCCAGCGGCTGGCCCATCCCGGTTGATGCGGATTCATATTCATATTCATGCTCCTTTCTAAAATACAGTCTGCCCGGCAGCCAGCAGTCCGCTACGCGCCAACACCGCCGGAAGCAGACTTCAGCGGCAGCTTACGGCGGGAGCTTCGGGCAACATAGAACAGAAGGGCTGCGCCCGCAGCTGCACTAATCATACAGGAGAGGTTCATCAGTCCGACCCCGCCCTGATTGAGCAGCATCCCGTTCAACAAATTGCCCAGAATCCCGGCTAACCCGGAGAATACGATGTTAAACACACTTTGTCCGGTCGCCTGCATCTCCGCTGAGGTAATCTTCGATACATATTCAACCGCAGCGATATAAAAGAACCCGAAGGAGAGGCCGTGAAGCACCTGTACGCCGATCATGACGGAAGGGTACGGGAAGGCCACCTGGATGCCCCAGCGCAGCACATAGATTAGCGCACCGAGCAGCAGCGTCCGCTCCATCCCCATTCTGCGTATCACCTTGGAGGCGAAGAACATAGAAGGCACATTGGTAATCGAGGCCAGGAACAGGGCGATTCCGGCAGTGCCGGTCGATCCGCCCACCGACTGGAAGGCAATGACAAAATAGGTCCCGAAGGCCGTCATCGTCTGGTTGACCAGAAAGCTTCCGCCTAAGAAGGCCAGGAAGATGCGGTTGCCGAGCAGTTTTTTGATCCCCTGGGAGAAAGACTGGCTCATCATATGATTCTCCTCCGCCTGCTTGGGAAGAGTGAAGGCAATCACTACAGCGACGCTATTCAGCAGCAGAAACGGCAGCCAGATGGTCGATACAGAGAACTTGGATACATACTGCCCCCCCGCAATGGCCCCTACGGCGGCGCCTATGCTCATCATCATGCGGATGCTGCCGTAAGTGGCTCCGGCCCTGTTCGCAGCCGCTATGGCGTACGAGTCGGCTATAGGCGCCTGTGTAGAGGAGAAGATCGTGGACACGGTATACACCAGCATCAGCACGATGAAATATTCCGAACGGTACAGAACCGCAAGCACCGCCGGAACCGCCACGCTCAGAATCAGCACCAGCCGCGCCTGGTTATACCGGTCGGAGACCATTCCCCATAAGGGCTGGACACAGATCGCGATCAGCGTACCCATAGCCATCAGCACGCCGATCTGGCTGACTTCAAGTCCGTTCGATTTCAGCAGCAGCGAGAGGTAGGAGCCGAAGGAGCCCCCGGCCAGTCCCAGAAACAGATAGAACCCGCGCAGCTTTGTTATTTTTTCCATGGGGATTACAAGTCCTCTCTCATTCTTTTTAACAGAATACCCAACCTTCATAGCCGCCTGCTGCATTAAATAGAGCACAACCTATTATGAGGCGGTGGACAAGTGGGCCAAGTCAATAGATTAACACGGAGCAAACCCTGTCTGAAGGATAAACTTAATACGGGCAGAGCCGCCAGTTCAGGCTTCGGCTGGACATCAAGCAACTGGAGCGGTTATGCCATTTCCGGCAAAAAAGGCAGCTACCGGCAGATATCCGCCGACTGGATCGTCCCTTATGTAAAGCCTACGGTAAAACCTACGTTCTCCTCGGCCTGGATCGGCATCGACGGCTTCAAGAACAGCAGCCTGATTCAGACGGGCACCGGCCATGAGTCGGTGAACGGAAAAGTCCGGTATTATGCCTGGTGGGAGATTCTCCCCGCCTCCGAAACCGTAATTCCTCTTCCCGTCTCTCCCGGCAACCATATGCGTGCTTCCATCGTGAAGCTGAGTCCCGGCAAATGGTGCATCACCCTGCGCAATCTCAGCAAATGCTGGGTCTTCCGTACCGTACAGCGCTATAACGGACCGCAAAGCTCTGCCGAATGGATTGTCGAAGCGCCGCAGGTGGGGTTCGATATCGCTCCGCTGTCCAAGTTTTCCACAGTCTGCTTCACCTGTTGCCAAGTCAATGGACGCAGCCCCAGACTAAAGGTCTCAGACGGCGGCATTATGATCCAGAATAAGAAGCTGCTGGCCGTGCCTTCTCCTCCGCGCTCTTGCGGAAGCGCCTTTTCGGTCAGACGAATCTATCATAAAAGTCCTCCTGCTGTGTATTCCAGGAACCCTATTTATACGACTCCCTGACCTGCCGTCCTGTTCCAGACACTCAGGTCCAATATATCCATTTGCATGATCGATATCAAAAAAGAGCAGCGGCAATCAAGCGCCACTGCTCTTATCATTATATCTTATTCGTGCTGCAGAAGCTCTTCCAAATCCTAGTCGGCTGGAATCGTATCTACCTTCACCAGGTTAGTGGAACCGGAACGTCCAAGCGGGATACCTGCAGTGATGACTACAAGATCGCCGGCTTTAACCAGACCGGAAGCTTTACCGCCGTTAAGAGCTGTTTCCAGCAATTCGTCAGTAGAATGAGCTTCAGGGCCGAATACAGGAGTTACGCCCCATACCAGCGCCAGCTGACGCATGGTTCTTTCCTGGGTGGTTACAGCAATGATCTGTGATTTAGGACGATATTTGGAAACCACGCGTGCAGTGTGGCCAGTTACCGTTGAAGAAATGATCGCTTTAGCATTCAGATCCAGAGCGGAGATCGCTACGGATTGGCTGATCGCTTCAGTTACAGTAGTTTCTTGAGCAATCTGCTGCTTCATGAAGATCTCACGGTGGTTCAGAGCAGATTCTGCTTTCTCAGCAATACGGGACATAGTCAGTACGGATTCAACCGGATATTTCCCGGCAGCAGTCTCACCGGACAGCATGATTGCATCGGTTCCGTCGAAGATTGCGTTCGCTACGTCACTTGCTTCAGCGCGGGTTGGGCGCGGGTTGCGCTGCATGGAATCCAGCATTTGGGTAGCTGTGATTACCGGTTTGCCGGCGATGTTACATTTCTGAATCATCAGCTTCTGTGCCAAAGGTACATCTTCAGCAGGGATTTCTACACCAAGGTCGCCACGGGCAACCATCAGGCCGTCGGATACTGCCAGGATTTCATCCAGGTTATCGACACCTTCCTGGTTCTCGATCTTGGAGATGATCTGGATGTGGGAAGCATCATGCTTCGCAAGCAGTTCACGGATTTCCTGAACGTCGCTGGCTTTGCGTACGAAAGAAGCGGCAATAAAATCAATGTCCTGTCCGATCCCAAAAATGATATCATTGGTATCTTTTTCCGTAATACCCGGCAGGGAGATGGATACTCCTGGTACGTTAACACCCTTCTTGCTCTTGATCGTACCGCCGTTAACAATACGGGTCTTGATTTCGGTGCCTTGAATGTCGACAACTGTAAGGCCGATCAGGCCGTCGTCGATCAGGATCGTCGATCCTACTTGAACATCGTTAGGCAGGTTGTTGTAAGTGATGGAAATACGGTTGTGGTCGCCAAGGATCTCTTCCGTAGTCAATGTCAGATACTCATCCTGAACCAGTTCAATCGGTTCTACTTCCAGCTTGCCTGTACGAATCTCCGGTCCTTTGGTGTCGAGCAGGATGGCAACAGTCTTGCCAAGTTCCTTGGATGCTTGACGGATCGTGTTGATCCGGGCTCCATGCTCATCAAAATCGCCGTGGGAGAAGTTCAGACGGGCCACATTCATACCAGCCAAAATCAATTTTTTGATATTCTCCAACGATTCACTTGCAGGTCCGATCGTACATACAATTTTACTTTTCCGCATTAGGTTTTCCTCCGTTTTTTCGTTCTCTCTGTCTCATCTTTTCCAACTACAAAATCTACTATAAGGCTTGCTCTTTGTATAGGAACTTTATCACATGTAAAGACATGCACGTTTTATTGCGCCCTTATGAATATTACTGCATGTTGAACACAAAATCAATGTTAGTGGCTGTTTTTGCTGTAAATTAAAGTCGAATAATATAGGATGGCCGATAAAAGAAAAACCATCCCGCAAGAAGTGCAGGATGATTAGAATGGGAATAAATGTATTATGAGTCTTGTCCAGTTCGCGGCCTGGAATCAGCTGGAATATGCTAAAAAGTGCAAACCGGCGGTACCGGCATTGCCGCTAATTCCCCGGAGAGAATCTCCCGCTTACTCCACAATTTGCGCTTCATCCTGATCGGCATCCTGCTCCAGTACCGACTCGGAGAACTCGCCGATTTTGCGGAATTTCAGGTAACGGTCTTCCTTCAGCGCTGCTGCATCCATGCCGGACAGCTCCTGCAGGTGACGCCAGACTGTGTCCTTAACCGCCTCCGCCGCAGCCTCGTAATCCCGGTGCGCACCGCCTCTGGGCTCCGGAATAATCTCCTCGATCACTTCCATCTCCAGCAGATCGGTGGCCGTGATCTTCATGGCCTCTGCGGCCTGCTCCGCCTTGGTGGCATCCTTCCACAGAATAGAAGCTGCACCGTTAGGAGAGATCGCCGAATAGATCGCATTCTCCAGCATCAGCACACGGTTGCCCACGGCCATCGCTAAAGCTCCGCCGCTGCCGCCCTCGCCGATAATCACGCAGATGACCGGCACGGCCAGTTGGGACATCTCGAACAAATTGCGGGCAATCGCTTCCGATTGTCCGCGTTCCTCTGCGGTATTGCCGGGGTAAGCCCCCTTGGTGTCCACAAAGGTGATGATCGGACGGCCGAACTTCTCCGCCTGCTTCATCAGGCGCAGTGACTTGCGGAAGCCTTCCGGATGGGCGCTGCCGAAGAAGCGCAGAATATTCTCCTTCGTATCCTTGCCGCGCTGTTGACCGATGACAGTTACAGGCCGGCCGTTCAGCTTGGCGATTCCGCCGACTACAGCAAGATCGTCACCGTACAGGCGGTCACCATGCAGCTCGATAAAGTCCGTGAAGATAAGCCCGATCAGATCCAGCGAGGTCGGGCGTACGTGATGCCGGGCCAGATGCATCTTCTGGGCCGGGGATATATTGGAATAGATCTCATTCTCCAGCTCGCTGTAGCGCTCCTCAAGCCGGGCTACCTCATCGCTGAAATCAATGCCCTTCTCTTCGCCGAACTGCTTGAGCTCGGCGATTTTTTTGCGCATTTCTACCAGAGGCATTTCAAAAGGCAACTCTCCTGCCAACCTAAAATCCCCCTTTCACATCATGCAGCTCCAGCAGCTTCGTGAGTGTGGAGCGCATTTCCTTACGGTGCACGACCAGATCCAGCTGTCCGTGCTGCAGATTGAACTCTGCCGTCTGGAAATCCTCCGGCAGCTTCTGGCGGATCGTCTGCTCGATGACAATCCGTCCGGCAAAGCCGAAGACCGCTCCGGGCTCGGCAATAATAATATCGCCCAGGCTGGCAAAGCTCGCCGATACCCCGCCGGTGGTCGGATCAGTAATGACGGAGATGTACAGGCCGCCCGCTTCACTGAACCGGGCCAGCGCGGCACTTGTCTTCGCCATTTGCATAAGACTGAGAATGCTCTCCTGCATCCTGGCTCCGCCGGAGGTAGAGAAGATCAGCATCGGCAGTCCCCGCTCTGTCGCTTCTTCCACCGCTCTTGTAATTTTCTCGCCAACCACGGACCCCATACTGCCGGTGAAGAACTCAAAGTTCATCACGGCTACAATAACCGCATGTCCGCCGATGCTGCCCTGGCCGGTGATTACAGCCTCAACCTGTCCGGTTTTGGACTGCTGCTGTTCCAGCTTGGAGGCATAGCCGGGGAACTTCAGCGGATCAATGGACGCCATCTCGCTGTCGAACTCAATGAACCCTTCCGGATCCAGTATCATCGCAATCCGTTCGGTCGCATTCAGACGCATATGATAGCCGCAGGACGGGCATACTTTCAAATTCTTCTCCAGTTCCTTGCTGTACTGGATCGTTCCGCATTTGGCACACTTGCTCATTAGGCCTTCGGGAATCTCCCGCTTGGGGCGCTCGCCTTCTGCTGGTCCGCCGCTTCGCTCCAGACGCTCTGAAGGAATAGTCGCGTACTTCCGTTTTTTCTGAAATAAATCTTTGAACAAGGGTCGCACCTCTTCAGCCGTTTATTTGCGTAAATAGCAGCTTGCCGCTGTGATGAATGCTCTTGAATCTCTACGCCATACTCTTCAGGGATGCAGGATCAGATTGAGGACCTCCTGCACTTCTTCAAGCTCTCCCGAAGGAACCAGAATCTCAAACTGCTGCTTGGACATATTGATGGGACGGCATTTAATCAGAAATCCTTCTTCCGTAAGCTTCCTCTCGATCATCTCCGCCACTTTGGCGGTCGGCGCTATATAGATTACCGTCCACATGCCCTGCAAGGCCTCCCTAATCTCGAATCCAGCCGTATCCTGAATATAATGAAATTATGATAACACAGTTTTCTTTTTTCCCGCAAGCAAGCCCGGCAGGAAGGACTCAGGCCCGGGAGGCCGATCGCAGCGCATCAGGAGCAGCCGTTATTCGGTCCCGGTCACATGGGGATAGACCTTCGCACCCTCATGCCCGTGGGCGATCCGGGCTGAAGCTGCAGCTGCAATTCCGGCCACAAGATCATCCAGAAATACATGAATGCTCCCCTTATCATCATTCAATTTGCCGATAATTCCAAGCTTTATTTTATCGAGGTAGCCGAAGCTGGTCAGACCGATCATTCCATACACGCTCGTGATACCCAGCGCAAGAGTCTCGTCCGCCCCATAGAGCGACTCATCCGCTTCCATTACCGCCTGAAACGGCTGGGGCAGCAGCTTCTTCTCGGCCAGCTCATCCAGCGCAATCCCCGTCATGAGCGTATACTGGACCTCTCTTTTGTTCAGGACCGACTTGACGCTGCTCAGGCACTCCTCCTGCGTTAAGCTGGGATAATAGACCGATTGCAGGATATAGACGATCTCTGCGATCGAATCCAGTGATACTCCCCGGCGCTCCAGCAGATCCTCCGCCATTTGATAGGACATGATGTCATTCCCCTTCCGCACGGGACAATGCCCCGCTATGATTTAGCTGAACTTGAGAGTGAAGCCTGACAGATTCATAAGTTCACTCTATTGGTTCCCTAATGTATGCGGAAGAGGGGGCAAATGTGCTAAAAAGATCAGTGTTGCCATGCCCCGATTATGGTGCATTGGGTATGCTTAAGTGCAATCTGTACAACTAGATCGTCTGATTTACCGCCGAATATACTTTTAGCTGTAATTGATACAATTAAACTGCCTCTATATGCGGGTTCTCACCCTTTCGGGCAGATTTAGTTGTACAGACTACAGTTAGGAGAGGAAAGCCGTCCTGCTCACGGTTTTTAATTGCTCATAATACATCTATCTGAATGTCCACTTTGAACAAGCTCCTGTAGCGCATCAGATTAAAAATAGCGGGTCGGCATGATGAGGCCTGAACGACTAAAAGAGTGCATTGCTTGGGACAAATGTATGCGGAAAACCGAACACATTTCGATAGCGCAAGGTAATCAGGCCCATTGTATGCGAAAAACCGAACACATTTGTAGGTGGTATCGTTTTACTAATCCAACCCATATAAATTAAATTCTGACGTTGCACTAGGCTAGTCGGGCTGCTCCTATCTGAGGCGGACGGTTCCGGCACCCAGCATCTCCTCAATGGCTGCGAACAGCTCCTCCGAGGGCTCGATCCGGTAGCTGTCGCTCAGCGCCAGCACCTTCTGGTTACGCTCGTAGAACAGCAGCGTCGCTGCGGGTCCCGGATGGGTCTGCAGCAGCGCCTGAAGGCGCGGCAGCAGACCCTTCAGCTCAGCGCCCGGCGTGATCTTGATGAAGACACGCTGGGCGCCTGCCGCTGAGCCTGCGGCGCGCTCAGCGGCTGGGGCCTGCCCCGTGCGGGCTGCAGGAGCGGCCGCAGGCGCTCCTGCGGGGGCACTGCGGCCCGCGCCGTAGGCGGGCCGGGACCCGGCGCTGCGGCGCTGCAGCAGGCCGCGCACGCTGTCCGAGGTGAGCGGAGCTACCTCCTCGGCCAGCAGCTTGAAGCCCTCGTCCTCCTGCTGCACCTTGGCGCGCAGGGCCAGCAGCGCGCCCTTCTCAATCAGGGCGCGGCTGCGTTTCCACACCTCCGGGAAGAGTACGACCTCGCAGCGCTCGATCTGGTCTTCCCACTCCACAAAAGCCATCGCCTTACCGGCTTTGGTCGTGATCTCCTTCAGCGACACGACCATACCGGCCGTCACGGTCATACTCTCATCCGCTGCTTCGCCAAGATCCATCAGCTTCTGAACTCCCGGCTCCTCCAGCAGCCCCGCATGGTCATCCAGCGGGTGGCCGGAGAGATAGAGCCCGAGCAGCTCTCGCTCCAGCTCCAGCTGCTGGGTTCCGCTGAACCTCGGAATATCCGGGTAGCGGATCTCCCAGTTCGGCGTCTCAATGAGGTCATCGAACAGCTGGATCTGCAGCTCATCGCGCTCCTTGCGCCATTTGGCCGCCGCATCCACCGTCTCATCCAGCATCGCCAGCAGCTGCGCCCGGTGTCCGGGCAGCGCATCGAAAGCTCCGGTCTGCAGCAGCGATTCGATCACGCGCTTGTTGCAGACCCGCAGATCGACCCGGCGGCAGAAATCGAGCAGACTGTCGAACGGCCGCTCCTTGCGGACTGCTATAATATTCTCTACAGCCTGCGTGCCGACATTCTTCACCGCAGCCAGACCGAAGCGGATATGCCCGCGGCCTTCGCCGGGCACCGGAGTGAACAGCACCCCGCTCTCGTTGACATCCGGCGGCAGTACGCCAATCCCGGACCGGCGGCATTCCAGGACATATTCCGCCACCTTGCGGTGGCTCCCCATCACAGCAGTCAGCATAGCGGCCATGAACTGCACCGGATAATGTGCCTTAAGATAAGCGGTCTGGAAGGCCAGCACCCCGTAAGCAGCCGCATGGGCGCGCGGGAAGCCGTAGTTGGCGAACCGCACGATCATATCATAGACCGCATGGGCATCCGCTTCGCTGTAGCCCTGCTTCAGACTGCCCTCCACGAAGTGGCTGCGCTCCTGATCGAGTGTCTCCCGCTTCTTCTTGGATACTGCACGGCGCAGCAGATCTGCTTCGCCAAGCGAGAAGCCGGCCATCAGGGAGGCAATCTGCATGATCTGCTCCTGGTAGACGATAATGCCGTACGTATCGGCCAGAATCGGCTGCAGATCCGCATGCGGATAGACGACCTCGAACTCCCCGTGCTTGCCCCCGATGAATTTCGGGATGAATTCCATCGGACCCGGACGGTATAGCGCTACCACCGAGACAATATCCTCGAACCCGCTCGGCTTCAGGTCCTTCAGCACCCGCCGTACGCCTGCCGATTCCAGCTGGAATACGCCGGTGGTCTCGCCTGCTCCCAGCATCTCATAGGTGAGCGGATCATGATCCGGGATGAAGCGGAAATCCGGTACGCTCCCGGTCATCTCCTTCACCCATTTCATGCAGCGTTCAATAATCGACAAGGTCCGCAGCCCGAGGAAGTCCATCTTGAGCAGCCCTACGCTCTCCAGATGCTCCATGGAGTACTGGGTCAGCGCCGTGCTCTCATTACCAGCCTGTAGCGGAACCGCGTCTGTCAGCGGCCCCTTGGAGATGACCACGCCAGCCGCATGTGTTGAAGCATGGCGCGGCATGCCCTCCACCTTCATGGCCGTATCCAGCAGCGTTCTGGTCTTCGGATTACTCTCATACAGCGCCTTCAGCTCAGGCGTACTCTCCAGCGCCCGGGTGATGCTGATGCCGAGCTGGCCCGGAATCAGCTTCGCCGCCTTGTCCACCTCGTTATACGGCAGATTCAGCGCCCGGCCCACATCACGGACAGCAGCCCTGGCCGCCATCGTACCGAAAGTGATGATCTGCGCCACATGCTCCTTACCGTACTTGTCCACCACATATGCAATCACCTCATCGCGGCGTTCGTCGCTGAAGTCGATATCAATATCGGGCATAGTGATCCGCTCAGGGTTCAGGAACCGCTCAAACAGCAGATTATATTTCAGCGGGTCCACATCGGTAATCTTCAGCGTGTACGCGGTAAGACTCCCTGCGGAGGAACCACGGCCCGGACCTGTAACAATACCGCTGCGGTGACAAAAAGCGATAAAATCCCACACGATCAGGAAGTAATCGCTGAACCCCATGCTCTCAATGACTCCCAGCTCGTAGTCTAGCCGCTTCTCGGCCGTCTCCTTCTGCTCCGGCGATTCCCAGAGCGGCGTATCCGCATAACGCTGCGCAAGTCCGCTGCGGCACAGCTCGCGCAGATAAGCAGCGGCATCCAGCCCTTCCGGCAGAGGCGAGAATTCCGGGAGAATATGATGGCCGAACGTCAGCTCCAGATTGCACGCTTCAGCGATCCGCTGCGTGTTCTCTATCGCCTGCGGCACATGCGGAAACAGCACAGCCATCTGCTCTCCGCTTTTGAAGAACAGCTGGTCCGTCCCGATCTTCAGCCGGTCCTCATCGTCTACGGATTTGCCCGTGCCGATGCAGATCAGCACATCCTGGACCTCGGCATCCTCCTTGTCCATATAGTGGACATCATTGGTCACCACCAGCGGAATATCGAGCTCTTCAGCAAGTGCTATCAGCTGCGGATTCACCCGCTTCTGCTCGGCAATCCCGTGATCCTGCAGCTCCAGATAGAAGTCGCTTCCAAAAATCTCCTTATACCGCAGCGCCGCCTTACGCGCCTCATCCTCCCTACCGTGCAACAGATGCTGCGGTACCTCACCGCCCAGGCAGGCACTGAGGCAGATAATACCTTCGGCATGTGCTGCCAGCGCCTCCATATCGATGCGCGGCTTGTAATGCTGGCCCTCCAGATGGCCGATGGAGATCAGCTTCATCAGATTCCGGTAGCCGGTCATATTCTTCGCCAGCAGAATCAGATGATAGATCGGCTGATCCTTACGGCTCCCCCGCTCACGGCGCGAGCCTGCGGTCAAATAAGCCTCACAGCCGATAATCGGCTTGATTCCCTGCGCCCGGCAGGCTTTATAGAAAGGGATGGCCCCGTACATCACACCATGATCCGTCAGCGCCAGCGATGTCATGCCGTATTCGCCGGCCCGGCGCACGAGATCTGTAATGCGCGCCGCCCCGTCCAGTAAACTGTATTCGCTGTGCACATGCAAATGCACGAATGGGCTCATATTCCCCACTTCCCTTCAGCTCCAAATCAAAACATAAGATGAAACTATTTTATCATATTAGAGGGGGAGCCGCCCATAGAATGGATTAAGAGCATATGGACAGGCAAAAGCCAGGCCGCCGCCTGATCTAAGGAGGGAGCTTTTTATGGATATTTTCTTAAGCAAGGCCGTCCTCGACTTCTTCATCGCCTTCGGCATAGTGCTGGGCGGAGCGATGCTGGGCGGAATTGGAGCCGTCGTCTCTCTTCAGCCGCCAACCGATACCATGGTGGAAATCGCAGACCGGATTAAGATATGGGCACTGGCTGCTGCTGTAGGCGGAACCATCGACCCGATGAGGGTCATTGAGAGCAATATGCTGGGAGGCAATCTCTCCCCGGCGATCAAGCAGATTCTCTATCTGGTGTTCGCCTTCCTGGGCGCTCATATGGGCAGTGAGCTGGTCAAGTGGGTCTGCGGCAAGTAGAACCATCACGCCTCCAACCAAATGCCTATAGATCAAGGGGTGAAAAGATACATGCGACTTCCGCCGTTTGACCGCTACCGCCGTTTCTCGCAGATTGCTGCTGTGTTTGTGCTGGGGATGATTGTGGGAGCCGCCCTGTACAACGCCATTTATCATATGGGCTATAACATACTCTGGGTCAATAACCAGGCTCTACGGCTGGAGATTGAACAGAACCGGAAAGACATTCTGACGCTCAAAAAATACAACAACACCTCCACCGTCATCCGTGAGATTAAGGTGCGTACCGAGGGCAGCAAGGCCAAGGACAATACGGCGGCGCTGGACCCGGTGATAGCCAAGGAGGTCCTCAGCAAGCTGTCGGGCGATCTGGAGCCGCTGCGCGGGCGCAGCATGTTCGATATCGATTCCGACGGCAAGCTGGCGCGCCTGCTGCTGGACAGCAAAATCTATCTGGCCCGCGAGAAGGAATACACCGTCAAAATCCGCACCATGCTGGTGATGGAGGGCGTGCTGCAAATCTGGGTGGAAATCAGCCCTTATAAGCGCAGCTGAGGCGCAAATCATGATACAATAGTGGACAAATCACAATCACAGGATACAGAGTGCCCGGCTGAGGCTACGCTGACTGCCCGGTCTTCCACAAAGGAGCTGTCCGTTCATGATTATGTTCATTAAGTATCTGCTGTTTGCCCTGCTCGTTATCTTCATGGTATGCGCCGCCGCGTACAGCATCTCTTCCCGCAGAACCGCCGACCCGCTCATACAAGGCACCAGGCGCTCGATCATGAATATGCTGCTGGGCGGAATGCTGGTCACGCTTTCACTCATGTCGATGTTCATCTTCCGCGGCTCGACGCTTAACGTGGTCATTGAGGCTGCTTTCCTGCTACTGGGCCTGTTCAATATCTTCTCGGGACTGCGCAGCTTCAGCTACTACAGCCGGATGCGCAGCGGAAGCTGAGGGTTCAGCCGCCGCCCATACAAATAGACCAGTTGCCCCTCCTGATCGCCTGCAGGACAGCCCTGGTCTAATTAATTTTTCCCGAAAATGAATCCTCGTTCATCGTCACTCTCATCGTTATTCGCCCAGCATTACCCGCTCATCGTCAGCCGCTCATCCCCGCTAGCCATGGTCAATCGACTGGAGCATCAGAACGGCCTTGGCTACAATGGTATCCATATAGCTGATCTCGATCTCCAGCTTGCAGGTGCGGCGGCTGATCTCCAGCAGCTTCGGCATGACGGTGATGGAATGCTCGATCTGTACCGGACGGATGAAATAGGTGGACATATTGTCCAGTACATAGTCGTTCCCGGTGATGTCCTTGGCTGCTTTGAAGGCGGACAGGGTCATCAGGGTGGACAGAACCCCTTCCGAGATCGTCCCCAGATCAGTTGCCATCTGCGGGGTAATGAAGCCGTGGAAGAATAATCTTCCCTCCTCATCCCGCTCATCCGCGAACCCGTTCCAGATCAGATGATCGAACGTCTCTCCAAGCTGCGGCTGATTGCTGGCGTCGCGCAGGCTCTGCAACACTTCACGCCGGGTGACCGACCCTACCAGCTTGCGGTTGCGGTCCACAATGGGCAGAAAATCGATTCCCTCCCACATCATAATCTGCGCCGCCGAAGCCAGCGAGGTCTGGAGTGCAGCGGTGACCGGACTGCGCACCATCGCCTTTTCAATAATTTGCCCTTCGCTGAGATCCTCCACATCACGCCGGCCTATTATCCCGATGACCCGGTTCCACTCATCCGTGACCGGGAACCGCTGCTCGCCGCTGGCCTGCGACAGTTCACGCAGCTCTCCTACGGTGCTGGAGATTTTGAGTGTATTCAGGCGCAGCTTGCCCTCCACGATATCCTCGACCAGCATGATCTTCTTCTTGATCAGCCGGTCAAAGATCGCGCGGTTAATCATCGAAGCCACGGTAAACGTATCATGTCTGGACGAGATGACCGGCAGGTCCAGCGCATCGGCCAGCGCTTTGACCTCGCGGCTCGTGCCGAAGCCCCCCGTTACAAGGACGCCTGCCCCCTGCTCCAGTGCAAGCGAGTGCACATCATCGCGGTTCCCTACGATCAGCAGACTGTCCGCATCGATGTACCGGATCATGGCATCGACCTTCATCGCACCGATCACATATTTATGAAGATGCTTGTTCAGCCCCTCTGCTCCGCCAAGCACATGCCCCTCGACGATATCCACCACATCCGCGAAGGTAAGCTGTTCGGAAATATTGCGCGGCTTCTTCTCCACCCGGACCGTGCCAATCCGTTCCTTGGTGATGACGATTCCCAGGTTCTCCGCTTCCTTCACTGCACGGTAAGCCGTACCTTCGCTGACCCCCATCTCCTTCGCCAGCTTGCGGACGGAGATCTTGGTTCCCACCTTCAGACTTTCAATGTGCTGCAGCAGTTGTTCATGCTTTGTGATATTATCGCCTTGACCTTCCAACTGTTACACCCCCATACCCCGATCTGTACTATTCTGTACCCATTATACATGCTGGGCACACCGGAGTACAACAGGTTACACTGTATCTTTCAAAAGTTATGACAGCTCTATGACAAGCAGCTATAAATGTATGGGAGATATGCGGAAAGAACGGGCCTTCCCAGGATTGACATCAATGAGTACAGCCGGGAATATATATATAACACCGCACACCTTACTTCCAGCAGGAGTGGCATGCACAGGTAACCCCCAGTCCGCCGCACAGGCAAACAGGGGGTACTTTTGCACCGTTAGCTTAATCCCGGAACTATGATCTCTGCGACACCCGGCCTTCTTCGTTCCACTGGCCCTGCCACTGTGCAAGCTTGGCCTTGCGGACGGCATCCAGGCGCTTCTGCTTCTCTTCATCCACTCCGATAATAAAATGCAGATGTGAGGCAATAACCAGGAACGCGAAGACACACCAGACCAGACCGAAGCCCAGCACCCAGCCGGAACCATTCTGAAAAGACAGCTTCGGCAGCGCGTATAACAGCATGGCCAGGGCAACCAGCAGATACACGGAATGTTTGAATTTACTTCTTTTTCTCATTGCAGGACCGCTCCTTCGCTCTACAGGATTGTTAGAATGAATCTATATCTCTATTCTATGAACCTGCGGCCTGAAATATGAGACAAGCTGCGTAATTTTTCAGCAGGCTGATCACACCTTGTTAGCAGATTCTATCCTGCATGGCTCGGGTATGAGATGTTATATAGCGAAGGAGGGAATGACCTTGAATCCCATTTATAACCAGACCCGGTACATCGCCCGCAAAAAAATATTCTCTGCGCCGGGCGGAAAGCTACATATCTTGGGTGATTCGGGGGAGCTGCTGCTGTTCTCGGAAATGAAAGCGTTCCGGCTGAGAGAGGACATTACACTGTACCCTGACGAGACAATGGGGAGGGAGCTGCTGCGGATCAAAGCGCGCAAGATTCTTGATATCAGCTCAACCTATGATGTGTATGATATGGAGACCGGTGAAACGGTGGGCGCACTCCGCCGCAAAGGCCTGAAGTCTCTCATCAAGGACGAATGGGCCATCCTGGACACGCAGGATAACGAGATAGGCACCATTAAGGAGGATAACGCCTTGCTCGCTTTGCTGCGCCGTGCGGTTGCCATCATTCCGCTGAAATATAACTTGGAGATCGGGGGAATGGTGATTCCTGCCTTCCGGTACAACTTCAACCCGTTTGTCACCAAAATCACTGCCGATTTCTCAAAGGACACCCACGGCAAGCTGGACCGCCGTCTCGGGATGGCCGCTGCTATTCTACTGTGTCTGGTAGAGGGCAAGCAGGATTAACGGAATATGACAAAAAGGGTGATTCCAGAGCCATATGGCCCTGAAATCACCCTTTTTCTGTATCAGAGAATCCCCGATGCGCTGCCGGTGCTTATTGTGCGCCGTACATTTGGGACAGGCTGTCTGTGATGATTTTGTTCACATCTTCGATGACTACACTGAGGCGGCGTTCTGCGTCGAACAGACGGCGGATGCCCAGGTTCAGGTTAAGCACCTCAAAGAGCTTCTCCATCTTCTCCATGTCCTCCTGTGGAGGCATGTCCCCGCTCATCATCCGCTGCTGCAGCTCAATCTGGCTCTGGCGGAAGTTGTCGAGCATCGCCTTGCTCTCCGGATCTGCTTCGATCACCTTCATTGCACTGGTAATATCAGATACCTCACTGCTGTCTTTAATGGCACGCGCCAATTCATGCGCCTTATCAATCACGTTCATTCTATTTCCTCCTCCAAATAATGTTCGTCTCTGCTTCGCTTCCAAAGCCCCCGCTCATTCAGCAGGCAGCGGATCTATGCCTGTTCAGCAGCCAGCCCAGGGGCTGTCTGCGCCCAAATTTGACAGCCGCGCAAGTTCCGACCGGGCAAGCCTACTTCCTTCTGTGCTCCCGCCCTCCGGTCCAGGGCGCGCCTGCCAGCCCCCTGGCTGCCGGCGATATTAATCCGCCCGGCACGGCTTTTTCGGGAATAGGTCAATCACCAAGGGTCAGATGTCTCCATATGATGAATGATATGTAACCCTCAAGATTCATATTGCCGGCACCATGCTTGCCTACCGGAAGGAGATTCACGATGTCTAAGCTAAAGATCCCGGTTCAAACGGTCCACTCGGGCATCCTGCAGGAAAATGCTGTAATGCTAGGCGACAAATCCATGAAGAGGCTCAAAATACCGGCGCACGGAACCATTCAGCTGAACTTCGGCTCTTTCCGGCAGGAGGTTACCGTAATTCCTGTTCCCAAATCCGACAGTCTGCGCGTTAGCGAGGCACTCGCCCGGCGGCTTGGCTTAAGACAGCGCTTGACGCTTAACGCTTCCTACAGCACCGGCAGCCGCATTCTGCGTCTGGGGCCGATGATTGGCGTCCTGGTGAGCCGGGACCATCCCGAACAGCCGGAGCGGGTCTTCGGCCAGATCACCATGTTCTGCCGGGAGCTGACTCATGCCTGCCATGCACAAGGCGCTTATGTCTATTTCTTCACCCCGGAAGCGCTGGAATCACGCACCACTACCATCCAGGGCTGGGTCTACGATGAGGGCTGGCGGAAGCTGAGTCTTCCTGTTGCCGATGTGATCAACAATCGGCTGACCACGCGAAAGGTAGAGAATAAACCTAGCGTACAGCATTTTTTGGCAGATGTAAAATCCCGCTACGGAACTCACTTCTTCAACGAAAAGTTCCTAGACAAGACGGAGGTATTCGAGGCGCTGGCTCTGGACCCCGCCCTGCAGCGGTACTTGCCCGAATCGCATGCCCTGAACGGCTTCGCCATACTCAAAAAAATGTGCAGCAGCTACCCCAGCGTGTTCCTGAAGCCGGTACGCGGCAGCCTGGGCAAGGGCATTCTGCGCATTTCCAAGGAGGAAGGCGGCGGCTACCGGCTGCTGTCCACCACTCCGATGGGTACACGCAAGCAGAGCTATTCCAGCCTGGCGAAGCTATTTCAGTCCATTGCCCCCAAGATGAAAACCACCCGCTTCCAGATCCAGCAGGGTCTCTCCCTGATGGAGCTTGGACGGCGGCCGGTCGATTTCCGGGCACTGGTACAGAAGAACGGCACCGGCAAATGGGGCGTCACCTCCATCGTGGCCCGGACCGCCGGAAGTAATCATTTCGTCTCCAATCTTGCCCGTGGCGGTACGCTCAGTACGGTCAAGGAGGCCGTCAGCAAAAGCAGTCTTCCGGCCGGTGTCAAAGAGAGCACCCAGATTCAGCTGCCCAGAGCAGCGCTGGCCATTGCAAGAGGGGTTGAGACCTACATTCCCGCCCATTTCGGGGAACTCGGCATCGACCTCGCACTTGACCAATCCGGCCGGATCTGGCTGCTGGAGGTCAACTCCAAGCCGTCCAAGAACGACAACACCCCCCTGAATGATCAGAAAATCAGACCCTCAGTCAAACAAATGATTCTATACTGCCGTTATCTGGCCGGGTTATAAGGAGGACATCATGACCACAACAGCAATGGGGTTCCTTGGCATTATGACAGGCCGTCGCCACGGGATTCCTCCCATCGCAGAGCCGGAGTTCTGCAGTCATCTCTGCCGTGCGGCCCCGCTGTATGAGTTGAAGGTCCTGATCTTTCATCCGGAGGGTGTGGCTGCAGACGGCTCCTATGTCCGCGGATATGAGTGGCAGAACGGACAATGGGAGCCTGTGCAGGCTCCGGCGCCCGACATTCTCTATAACCGCTGCTTCTACCGGACACCGGAGGAGAAAAGAGCAGCAGCGGCTGCCCTGTCTGTATTGACCCGCTGTCTGCCCTGGTCACGCGGGCTTCCTGATAAATGGGGAGTCTACGAGATTCTGCGGCGCAGCCCCGCTGCCGCCCCCCTGCTGCCGGAAACTGAGCTATACAGCAGCCGCGAAGCGCTTGGCAATATGCTCGCCGGAAGGGAATACGGTGTCTTTCTGAAGCCCCGGACCGGCTCCCACGGCAAGCGCACCCTGCACGCTGTACTGCTCGGCAGAAGCGAAGGCGGCGGAG
The DNA here is from genome assembly GCF_038005345.1 of Paenibacillus sp. FSL H8-0122. NCBI lineage: Bacteria > Bacillati > Bacillota > Bacilli > Caryophanales > Paenibacillaceae > Paenibacillus > Paenibacillus sp. FSL H8-0122. The sequence continues at coordinate 4,299,340 of NZ_JBBOTB010000001.1, forward strand.
TGAAGGTGCGGGGCAGAGACCGGGATAACAAACCTTTTCAATATGTTTTCGGTACGCTGGACGAAGGTCTGGAATGGATCGGCCGCTTCATCGGCCAGCACCGCTATATCATACAGCCTTACCTGCATCTCACCGGCAGTGAAGGACAGCCGTTCGATGTACGTGTTCTGATGCAGAAGAACGGCACTGGTGCCTGGACCCTGACCGGCATGGCCGTCCGGCTCGGCACCCGTGGATCACTGACCTCCAATCTGCACGGCGGAGGCACGGCCGTTCCTGTTCTCCCCTTCCTGCTGGACGAATACGGCGCGGGAGGAAGAGACCTGCTGGAGGAGCTGACCCTGGCGTCTGCGCTCCTGCCTCCGCTGCTGGAAGAATCCTGCGGCAGACTCGGAGAGCTGGGCCTGGATTTTGGTATCGATGCCGGAGGAAGAATCTATCTGCTGGAAGCCAATTCCAAGCCAGGGCGCACGGTGTTCCGGCTGACGGGCGACCGCCGGGCTGCTAGACTCGCCGCCGAGAACCCGCTGCGCTATGCGCGCCATCTGCTGCTTACCTCAAGCAGCCATCACAAGCTGCCTCCCGGGCAGCTCCGTTCACACGGGAGAATGATATCTATGGTTCCAAAGGAGGATTCATAAATGGGTCTCACTTTTTGCAATGTACATTTCACCAAGCAGCCTGATCGAGTAGTATATGTCTCGGGTGAACTGATGAGAAGCCTGAAATTATCCGGCAAGAAAAATATCCGCCTGCGCCTCGGAAAAGATGCCATTCCGGCCACGATCAAACCGATCAAGCGTGCCGGCAAGCACCTCTTCCTGGCCTCGGGCGTCAAAAGCGCCATCAAGGTCCCGAAGTCCGGCGGCATCTACCTGCGCAATCTGCAGAATGACGAGGTGCAGCTCGGACCGCTGGTCGGTGTGCTCTCAGACGGACCCTCTTCTGCTGCGCAGCCCTTCGGCTCCCGCACCGGCTTCATCAAGCAGCTGCTGCGCGAAGGCAGCAACAAATGCTACATTTTCGCCTTCATGCCGCGCGATATCGACTGGCAACAGGAACAGGTCAACGGATATTTCCTGACGGCAACCGGCCGCTTCGAGCGCAAGCTGGTGCCCCTGCCGGATGTAGTCTATAACCGCCTGCCCAGCCGCAGAGCTGAGACCTCCCCTTACATCAACCAGCTGCGCGAGCGCTTCGGACGCAAGAAGATTCCGTACTTCAACTGGAGCTTCTTCAACAAATCGGATGTCTACCGGCTGCTGGAGAATGACGGGGCAGCGAACCGCTTCGTGCCTGAAACGCACAGTAACCCCAGCTCCGAACAAATGCGGGATATGCTCGACCGTCACCACTTCGTCTATTACAAACCCTCGGCCGGCAGCCTGGGACACGGCATCTACCGCCTGACCTACCTGCCGAAGAAAGGGTATTTCGCCCGGTACCGCAGGAACGGCAAGAATGTGCTGCTGCGCTTCACCAGCTTCGACAGCCTGATGCGTATGCTGCGGGGACGCCATGGGCAGAGCATGCAGAACTATGTGGTCCAGCAGGGTATCCGCCTTATTGAGATTGACAACTGCCCGATTGATTTCCGCTTCCACATGCACAAGAACGGCAGCAATCAATGGGTCGTCGTCGGAATCGGGGCCAAAAAAGCCGGACGGGGCAGTGTCACCACCCATCTGAAGAACGGCGGAGCGCTATTGACCCCGCAGCAGGCCCTCGGCCGTGTGTTCGGGGCCAGATCAGATGAAGTCCTCCAGCGCGCCAAGACCACTGCCGTCAAGCTGGCAGAATCTCTGGAGATCCAGCACCGCCATCTGCTCGGCGAGATCGGGTTCGACCTCGGCATTGACCAGGATGAGGATATCTGGATGTTCGAGGCCAATGCCAAACCGGGACGCTCTATCTTCCGCCACCCCTCCCTGCGCGCTGAGGGCAAAGCTTCCATTGAGCACATCCTGGAGCATTGTCTGTATCTCAGCAAATTCCGCAGGAGGGATGACTTGTGAACAGCCGGATACCCGATCCCAGCAAGCCCGTAATCGCCATTCTGACCACCAGTGACCGGCTTAAGCAGTTCCGCGGTAACCGCAATAATTTTCGCGACATTATCCGTACCGGCAGAGAAATGGGCTATATGGTCTATGTCATCACGGTCCGTGACCTGAAGCTGAATGAACAGACCGTGACCGGCTACGTGCCCTCCGCCAGCGGAAGGCTCTGGTATGCCATTCCTGTTCCGCTGCCGCAGGTCATCTATAACCGGATTCCCAACCGCGAGGAGGAGGAGAAGGCACCGGTCGCGCGCAAAATTGCCGAGTGTCTGGAGCATCCCGAAATCTCACTGTACAATCCGAGCTTCTTCAATAAATGGAATCTCTTCGAGTGGCTCAAGGAATCCAAAGCAACCTCGAGGCATGTGCCCAAAACCCGGCGCCTGCGCAGCGCAGCGACCCTTACCGCGATGCTGAAGAATCACGAGAGCCTCTATCTCAAGCCGGAGAAGGGCAAGGCGGGCAAAGGCATCATGCGGCTGGGATACCGGCCGGACACTCTCCTTCCTTACCGGCTGCAGATTCAGAGCGGCAAAAAAAACACCACCTACAAAGCCGCGTCTGTCGAACGGCTATGGGCCCGGATCGGCCGGGAAAAAGGGTCCGCCCGCTATATTGTCCAGCAAGCCATCGTGCTTGCCGGACACCGCGGCCGCCCCTTCGATCTGCGGGTGCTGCTGCAGAAGAACGGCCGGGGCGCCTGGGCGGTAACCGGCATCGGCGCCCGGCTGGCCGGGGCCCGCAGCATCACCACCCATGTGCCGCGCGGCGGCAGCATTGAAGACCCCTCCAGCATGCTGGAGGGAACCTTCGGGCCCGAGCAGGCAGAGGTTATCCTGAAGAATGTCTCTACCACGGCGCTGCTGGTGGCCCGGCAGATTGAGCGGGCTTCATCCAGCATGCTGGGCGAGATGTCGATGGACCTCGGGGTCGATGAAGAAGGCGGAGTATGGTTTTTTGAAGCCAATTCCCGCCCGATGAAATTCGACGAGCCGGCCATCCGCAAGCTGTCGCTCGAACGCATTTTCCAATACGGCAATCATCTGTCCCGACAATCCAAATAATCCATTACCCGTCAAAGGAAGTGACACCATGCAGATATCCTCACTCTACGACAGCAATCCCGTACAGTGGGAATCCAGGCGAAACGGATTGCTTGAGTTCCTGAGGGAGTATGGGGAGCAGCGGATTACACTTCGCGGATGCAGGAGGCTGGCCCGGCTGACAACGGATCAGCTTGCCCTGCCGGGGGTCTCCCTGCTCGTTGCCACGGTGCGGGGTCAGAACGGCCGCCAGCTCGCAGGCGTCAGCTTCGTGTCCGGCTTCGGCAAGGAGGCCTGTGTAGTCGCCGTCCATCCCCTGTACCGGAACAGGCATACGGGCACAGCCCTGCTTGCTGCACAGCTGGAGCGCCTCGGGCAGCTGGAATGCCAAGTCGCCTGCGACAATGCAGCCAGCCTCAAGATGTGCTTCAACATCGGCCTTTCCGCTGTTGATCTGGTCACCGGACCTACAGGCAAGCCCACCCTGCTCTTGCGTTCCCCGAGGAGCGCAGCTGATCCCGCCATTCTCCCGCAAGGAGGTGAACTCCTGTGCCAGAGCCCGTCCTAGGCATCCTCACCCTGTATATGAACGACGCCAAGCAGCTCGAAGAGAAGAGTGTATACCGGAGGATGATTATCGAAGGCAGCCGGATTGGATTGGATGTCTTTGTGTTCACCCCGGCAGATGTACATGTCAGCAAGGACCTGATCAATGCCATGGTCTATGATGTCAAAAGCGGAGTATGGTCGCGCAAATGGCGTTCCTTCCCGAATATGATCTATGACCGCTGCCGGATTCAGCGCAGCCAGCGCTTCCAGCAGCTGCTGCGCTTCCGTGCGCGGTACGACCATCTGACCTTCCTGAACCGCCCGCTGCGCAATAAATGGACGGTGCATCAGACCTTCTCCCAGCGGAGCCGCTTCCGGACCCATATGCCGGAGACGCTGCTCTACCAGTCCTCTGCCGATCTGCACCGGATGCTGAAAGTAAGCCCCGTCGTCTACGTCAAGCCGATTAACGGCACCGGGGGGCGCGGCATCCTGCGGATCGAACGCCAGCGTGAAGGCAAGTCCCTCTTCGATATCCAGGGACGCCGCCAGAGCCGCCAGATCATCGCCCCGCGCAAGGTGTCGCTGAACCGGCTGGAGACCATCGTCCGCCAGTGGTGCATCAGCGGTAAATTCCTCGTGCAGCAGGGCATCCCGCTGCGGTTGCCCAGCGGCCGGTTCCACGATTACCGGATGCTGGTGCAGAAGAACGGCCAGGGCGACTGGGAGTTCACCGGCATGGCCGGCCGGGTGGGCGCCGCCCGCAGCGTCACCTCGAACCTTCATGGCGGCGGGCATGCCATGAAGGCCGAGACGCTGCTGAAGCAGTGGCTCGGCAGCGAAGATCGGGCCGACAAGGCCATGCGCACTGCCGAGAAGCTGGGGATCGAGGCTGCCGCCTATCTCGAAGACAGCTTCGGCGCCCTCTGTGAGCTGGCCCTGGATCTGGCCATTGACCGCGAGGGCCGGATCTACGTGCTGGAAGTCAACCCTAAGCCCGCCCGCGAGGTCTTCGCCCGCTCCGGCGACAACAGCACCTACCGCAAAGCGCTGGTCCGCCCGCTGGAGTACGCGATGTGGGTGTATAAGAATAAGAACACGCCTAGTTCTTCTAAGGTGGTTGAGGAGTAGGGTAATATATAGATAAGACAGCCGTCCCTGCCTTGTGGAGAGCGGCTGTCTTTTCCGCTATCAACTTGACGATTCGTACTGGAATATTGAGCCCTACTATACTGATGCGGCATCCGGAGCAGCTCATTTCTCTAGTTCCAGTCAACACCCGACTTTACTTTTTTATAATTTGACCCCCTTATGATATCTATATTGTATTGTGATGTTACATCCTTCGCAGGCTACATATTTCAATTTAAATTCACGGAGGTTATAGCACATGAAAAAGTTACTATTACTATTCGTTCCTTTGGTGCTGCTCCTTGCATCCTGCAACTCTAATAAAAGCAATCTAAATACATATCTTATTCCAAATAATTATGTGGGCTGTGTACAGATTATTTATAATCAAGAGGGGTTTAACGCTATCAAACAGGATCATGGGAGAAACATTTTTACCATTCCTGAATCTGGAGTATTAAAAACATCCGCTCCAGATGTTGAATATGGGATATCTTTCGAAGAATTTTACTACTATGATGAACAAAATAAGCAGCAAAAATTAGATGTCGATCAAATGATCCATGGCCACACTATAGGAGACGGCGAGTCGGTTAGCAGTTCCGGTACAATCGAGGGAACCTACGGTGCAGAGCTTTTTCGTAGGAACAGAAGCTGAGCTTAAAAACACTCCCGTTCCTGGTTATCCTGATGAATTAATGAAATAAGGAGTTTAATCCGCATGACTGCATAGATGAAGTGTACCGCTATTATGCTCCTTAAGCAGCTTTGAGAAAAGGGGGTTGGAGTAATCTATCTTACGTTCAGGAAAATCGCCAGTAAGTATAATTTTCAACATCTGAAGCAGACGCTTGCCCGTTAATTCCGTAGGCCCGGAAGACCATTGTCTGATACTGGGGTATAGATAGATCAACCCGCTGTAACGAAAGGCAGCCCTCAATCTTTCATAAAAATCAGCATAGCTGAGGGAGACACCGTTTGCGATAAGTTCGTTGTAATACATTTTGGCATCCTCATGGTTGAAATAACCGACCAGATCTATATAAAAAGGGGCGTAATGACAGAAGCCGAAATCAATAATATACGGCTCTCCCTTATAATAATGGACATGTGAACCATCCACCGATTGTAAATCCCCATGCGTAAGAGTCAGACTGTTCTTCTCACTGTACAAAGAAGCCATATCACGGGCAAAAATGTTGGCTTTCTCACGCAATAATGGCAGATAAGCGCCAAATTCCTGGCGAAAATCCGGGTTTTGCTCAGCACATGCTTCAAAATGGTCCACAGTCAATTGGGTAACCAAATAATCCTCCCAATACTTACGGTCAGCGTGGGGAAGCCACGGCATCTCAGAACCTCTACGCAGATTACGGGCATGGATTTTTGCCAGTGCTTCTGCACCCCTTGATGTCCAATTTGGGCCAGGCGGAGGTGTCTTGATTCTCCCCAAGTCCTCCATCGCCATCCACTTAGGCTCATCTGTCTCGATATCCGGTGAAAAAGCTGCTGGCGTGTTCCGGTGTCCCTGGTCAGTTAACCGTTCCATCGCCAGGCGTTCTTTCAAGGCCGCTTCTTTAAAGATCATACTTCCCCTTTGACCATCTGCATAAGTAATTTCTACGCGGCGCACCTCCACCCCAGACCATCCGCGTTCGTCTTCTGTCATGGACCCTTGCTTCAAATGAAGGACCTTTCCTGGCCCTAGTACATCAGCTAAACCTTGCGCAGCGAGGAGCATATGAGATTCCACATTAATTCACCTACCGATCTATATTAATCCTCTTTTCTCATTTTAAACAGATAATAGAGCGTTAAGATAAACTGTATAATTGCGATACTCCAAGGAAGAATAAAGAGCATCTCCAATTGATACTTCGGGAAAAATTCAATAGTTACGAACCCTCCCTCATAAGGATCTCCGTGATTTTGCACGGCTGTGAAGAATAAAAGAAGTAGTAGACTTGAAAACATAGTTATTAAAAACCAGTTGATTTTGTACTTTATCCTCCGATTGCGTGAAATTATAATAGCATTTACAATGCATAATATCAGCGGTATGATGTACACCCTAATGGTTTCTTCTAATAGCGCTGTTCCCCATCTCTCCATTCTTATCTCTAGAAAATAAATCAGGACTAAGTGTAGTCCAATAACCAGCAGTACGTAGAGAATGGCTTGGAGTATCGTTTGTAACGCTTTCATCTTTCATCGCCCTTCGTTGAGCTTTTCACTTACTTAAGGAATTCACTCAAATTCTCAGGATTAAATTCCCGCTCTTTACCCTCTGCATCAACCACAGAAATTTGCTCAGGCGGATTTTCCAGACTTTTTCCCCTAACTAACAACTGTCCTTCCCCTTCGATCTGGTACTTTCTGATATACACTCCTGAACCGATATCCTCATACGGATACTTGTCAAAATCGCTCCAATTCAGTGCGGCTCCATTGTCCACTAAGCTCTCTAATTCATTTAACGAAATATAGCCGCTTGTTCCTAGCTCCTTATGACTTTGGCAGGCTGTACTGAACATTAAGAGAAATAACAATGTCACTGAAAACTTGAGGCATTTGGATAGTGTCATACAATCCCTCCAGGTCCTTATCATTCCACTGGTAATCTTAGGGATAATTATATCGTAATTTATGAAAAACCAAAAATTAAGGAGTAAGTTGAATTACGCCAGGGGAAAAAGTATACACCTTGTGCAATGAGTTAACTAGACGTATACTTCTATTAAGGGGGCGATGAGATGAGCAGAATGAAGAAAATCACGATATTTACGGGTATTGGATTGTTGAGCGTTGTTGTCATTGCCATTGTTGCGGTCTACGCCTTCGTAATCCAACGGCCGGTGACCTCTACTCCCGTAATCACGGAAGCGAAGCCCTACGAGTGGAATAAGGTCAAGCTGGGCGGGAATACCCTTTCCAGTGATGGATCAGAGTATTTCATATGGACCAAAACCGGTGAGAGCAACAACTGGATCATCTTTTTTTCCGGCGGCGGGGTCAGCTGGGATGCCCGGAGCGCTGCACATCCTATTAAGCTCATGAACTTTATTAAAGGTGGAGATACAGGCAACTATTTCGCTGACATTCCGTTTTATATGCTGACTTTGCTGGGCGGGATGATGGATACAGACAACCCGGATAATCCTTTTCACGGCTGGAATGTGGTCTACCTCCCTTATTCAACAGGTGACTTCCACATTGGGAACCGCACCGCTACGTATCCGCGAGAGGACGGCAGCACCTTCACCATGCGGTATAACGGGCGTACTAATGTGCGCAGCAGCCTTGACTGGATCTATGCGAACGTGGCTAAGCCCGGGAAGCTGCTGATCGCAGGCGAGAGCGCCGGCGGATTCGGGTCAGCCTTCTGGGCGCCCGAGATTACTTCACATTACCGGGATTCTGAGATTTTCCAATATGCGGACAGCTCCTTCCTGAAGTCAGACAAGTGGCCGCAGGTGATGAAGCAGGAATGGGACTCGGATTTCACTGCAACCTTCGGGTATGCGCCGGAGGCAGATATCATCGGGGCTGCCTTTCGGGCGAATGGCCGGCTGCTGCCTGCAGGTACGGTGCTTTTACAATCCTACTCGGTATATGATGAGATTCTGATCCACTTCCAGAACAAAATTAACGATTACAACGGGCCACTGGACCAGAAGCTCATTAAGGAATGGTCAGAGGAAATGCGGCAATCGGTAGCAGCTCTAGCGGCCACAGTTCCTAATTATTATTACTATCTGACTGATTACGGGCTGAACGCTGAGAACGGGACAACCCCGCACACTTTTTCCACCCGGGAGACCTTCTATCAGGCAGAGCAGGATGGTGTGAAGCTTGTGAAGTGGCTGGGGGATGCGGTCAATCAGCAGAAGCGCTATTCGGTAGGCAGCAAGTTCTTGGGGACGTCAGCACCTGCTCAGGAGTAGCTCCTGCAGCAGCGGTATTTTCGCAGGAAGACAGGAGAGAAGATCATTGAATTTACGTGAAAAGCAAATGCAAATGACCAAAGAGCTCATTAAGAAGGCCGCGCTGGACCTATTCTGTACTCAGGGGATCGAACGCACGGATATGGCACAGATCGCCGGACAAGCCGGTGTCTCCCGCCGCACGTTGTACCTTCATTATAAGGACAAGGAAGATTTAGCCGCTAAGCTCTATGTGGATAATCTGGAGCGGATGTTTGGACAGCTGCTGTTTGATTTTGATTTTGCCCGGCCTGTTCCCTCCCTGGAGAAGATTCTGGATCAATATCTGGCATTAAAAGATCATCACGAGGCACTGATCTATTATGATGCCATTTTTGGAGTCTACTACAGCACCCTGTCCAAGAATCCGGCGGAGCTGCCTGATTTCAAGAGAGCTATGGAGGTCTGGTATTCCCGGTACATAAACCTTGAGACAGCAGCGGTGGCTCCAGAGTATCAAAAAAAGTGGCTGGATCTTCTGCAGAAGTCCACCCACCTGTATTTCATGTATTTACAAAAAGCCGTTATTCTGTCTCATCAGCGGGGCGGTTCCGTTACGGAGGAAGACCGGGCAGCGGACCGGCAATTCAAGGATTTCATTATGGCTGGCGTGCGGGCAACCTGACGATAATCGTTGTTCCCTCTTTTGCCGCACCGTCCAGCTCAATACTGCCCTGATGCAGGGAGACGATTTTTGAGACAATGGCCAGTCCCAGACCGTTCCCGTTATTCCTTCCATTCCGCGACTTGTCTATGGTATAGAATCTTTGGAATACGGCACCCCACTCTTCCGGGGAGATCCCGATGCCATTATCGCTGATCGTGACCGCAACTTCTGCTGCACTGTGGTCTATACGGATGCGGATCTTCCCGCCTTCGGGCGTGAACTTGATGCTGTTGCCCAGCAGATTCATCCACACCTGCTTAAGCTGATCTTCATCGCCAATGATATAGACCGCTTCCGGCAGCTCCAGATCGATAACGATGCTTCGGGCTGCCCATTGCGGCTCACAGGTCACCACGATGGTTCTAATCTGCTCATCAAGCCGGAAGGAGACTGCCGAGAAGGGGTGATGCTCGGAATCCAGGGAAGCCAGCTTCAGCAGATTATCACTCAGCCGTGACAGACGTCCACTCTCCGCAATGATGATATCCAGATAGTCCTTACGCTCCTCTTCCGCAATCAAATCATTGTTCTGCAGCGCCTTGGCAAAACCCGAAATGGAGGTAAGCGGTGTCTGGATTTCATGGGAGACATTAGAGACGAAATCCTGCCTCATCTGCTCCAGCTGCTTCAATTCCCCCGCCATCTCCACATAGCTCTGTGTCAGCTCTCCGATCTCGTCTACACGGTTCATCTTAAGATCTACCTCAAAGTCACCCTTGGCCAGTCTTCTGGTGGCATTCGTCAAAGCCTTGATCGGCTCCACCAGGTATCTGGCAGCCACAACAATACAACCGCTTCCCAGCACAAGCACGAGCAGCAGCACAAAGAGTACCAGACGGTTGACAATATGTTCGTTCTCGGCTGAGTACTGCAAGAACATCGCACGCCACTCTCCCTTGAGCATAAAGGGCATTCCAATAAACGTATCATTATCTTCCGTGGAAGAACGATAGACCTTCCCCTGCAATACTTGCCGGACAGCCCCGGGAGTGATGGTAACAGCCGGACTATCCGCGAGCCCGTAAAAAGTATGTTCCCCCGACTGGTCGTACAGATGGATAGGATGCGCCGATACCTTAACCATACTATTCAGGAACTCGTCCGTATCTTCAGGCCTGGCGTCATCATAGCGGTGAATGATCTCCCTGCCCACTGTAATCATCTCGTTCTGTCCCTCATAGCTTATTTGCTTCTGAAATACATACAAGCCGATGAAAAAGGAACAGATCAGACTAAAGACAATAATGCCGAGAAATGTGAGAATGACCCGAACATACAGTGTCTTGATCATGACTCAGGGATCAGGCGGTAGCCCAGACCGCGGGCAGTTTCGATATGAAAACCCTCGCCATTGCCGCTGAATTTCTCTCTCAGCCGGCTGACATGCACATCCACAGTCCGGCCGTCCCCTTCATAATTGAGTCCCCAGATTTGCTGAATCAGCTGTTCTCTGGTGAAGATCTGCCTGGGGTGGCTGACCAGCAGAAATAGAAGATCAAATTCCTTCAAAGGTAACGTGACCGGCATTCCACCGCGTGTAACCTGAAAGGTCCGGCGGTTAAGCACCACATTGCCAAGCTGCACGGACTGGGAAGTGACAACCAGTGAGCGTTTGAGCAGCGCTTTTACCCGCATGACCAGCTCAACCGGATCAAAGGGCTTGGTCAGGTAATCGTCCGTTCCGAGCTGAAATCCTTTCACTTTGTGGGCCGATTCCGCTTTGGCCGTCACCATGAGAAGGGGCAGGTTGGCATCCGTACGCCGGATTTCCCGGCACAGCTCCCAGCCGTTCAGTCCCGGCATCATAATATCCAGAATCACAAGATCGACATGCGAGTTCTCAATGATGGACATCGCCTTGGTACCATCCCCGGCTTCTTCGAGGCCGAACCCTTCCTTGCGCAGATATAGAGACATCAGCTTCCGGATATTGTCATCATCATCCGCGATCAGTATAGTAGCCACGATCATCCTTCTCTCTTAAGCGTTATCCAAACTGCCAGCCGAGCAGATTCCAATAGTAGAAGAAGAACGTCAGTTGGGCAGCCGAAAGCGTCACTAATGTGTAATGCACCCGCCTGAGGGCGGTCCAATATTTATTCTTCCATACCAGTATAGCCGAGACCAGCATTGCTAAGGTCAAGCCCGCCATAATGATTGGCATAACCAAGCTGACAGACAGTAAAGGGCTGATACTGCTGAGCTTCTGCATAATGTCCATGGACATAATAACCATAAACAGAGTCATAAATGATAGCAGCGCCCAAACGGCAGTTCCCGCAGATAATCGGATAGCCCGCTTTTCCGGGAGCGTCATCGCCTTGAACCTGCGTCTGAAGAAGAGGGGGCCGGGCAAAGCCGTGATGAAAATGAATCCTGAGACACCAAGGAGGATAAGCCAAAACTTACTCTGATCCAAAAGCGGCGTACGCTCCAGCGGCATCTCCGGAGCCATGTCCAGGAGCATATGTGTTACTGTGCCTGACTCATCCGTAAGGAAGCCGATCTGATCGGTCCCTTCCTCCAGCTGAAACAGGTTAGGAGCGACTGCTCTGTACAGCTGTTGTTCACTGCCGCTTCCCAAGGATATTTTGTTATCCACAATCGTAACATTCAGTTGGGCAAAAAAGTTAAAGAACTTGTCAATATCACTTATGTTGCGGCGTGTAAATTGATAGGAGCCGGCATATTGCTGTACGGATTCCGCGGAAGCGGAGAACTCCGGCTGCTTCACTTCAGGAGCGGGATAGTACCGGTTGAACAAGGCCTGGACCAGATGGGTCGCAGCTTCGCTGCCTTGACCGCCATTGTAGGATAAGAAAATCCCCAGTTGCTTGGCTGGTGCGAGATACAATTCCGTATTAAACATGGGATCGGAGCCGCCATGAGAGATTAATCTCACCCCGTTCACCCGCTTCTCTGCGAATCCGAGAGCTACTCCCGGCAGGCGCTTATCGAGCTGGAATGCCGTTGAATGCATGAATGCAGCCGTCTCAGGCTTCAGAATCTGCCCGTTGCCATATTTCCCGTTCTGCAGATGCGCGATCATGAAATGTGCCATGTCTATTGCAGATACAGTACCCGAGCCGGCAGGACGAAATCCGCCCTCGAATGTAGGTGTGCCAGGAATAAAGCTGCCGTTCCCGCTATTATACCCTACCACCTGGTAAGGGATGAATGACTCCGGCAAAGGCTCAACTACCGTTGAATGCTTCATGTCCAGCGGATCGAAGATATACTTCTGAATATAATCATTATAAGGAATACCGCTGACATCCTCCACGATCATCCCTGCAAGCGTGGCTCCATAGTTAGAATAGGCACTCATCTCACCGGGCGGTCTGATCCGGGCGAGCATATGTTTATTGAGTGTCTCCGAGATGGAACCGGGCAATCCGGCAGGATCAGTAACGATCTGATAACCAACTCCGCCCTCTTCAAAGCCTGCGGTATGGGTCATCAAATGGCGCATGGTGATGGGTTCAGGATAAGTGGCAGGAATCTTCACAGATTTCAGGTAGGTGTTAATGTCCGTGTCCAGATCAATCTTGCCCTGCTCCACCAGTTGCATCACAGCCGTCCAGGTAAACAGCTTGGTCGTAGAAGCGATTCGGAACATGCTGGTTGCAGGGTCAACCGGAGCCGCTTGCTCCAGATTCGAGCTGCCATACCCTTTGCCCAGAATAATCTTGCCGTCCTTGACGATAGAGACCACCGCGCCGGGAATTTGCAGCCGATTCATATACTCTTCCATCATTCCATCCACGAAGGCTGTCAGACTTGCCGTATCCTCAAGATTGGCAGGAGATTCAATCCGGGAATCCGGTGAAGCAGCTTGCCCTGTCTCCGCACTGGCATGTTTCCCGGGAAATATAAGGCCCGCACTTAATCCCATCACAGCCAATATTGCCAGAGCAGCGTCCCGCCATTTTTTCTTAGGTGTTAACATGATTACCCTCCGCATCATCTTATATATAATTTTCCTCCGCCTAACACTTATAGAGATTATCAGAGTAGTGTGAATGGAACGTTAACAACGCTATCAACTATGATTTTCAGGACTTCGGACAGGATTAGTATTTGAATTAATGTATAAAAAAATCCGGAAGGCTCCCCTGTATGGAAGTTCTTCCGGATTTTTCATTTCAGGCATGCGTCCCTGGGCTACACAAGTGGGTTCAGCTTAATTTGCAGTAAGCTGCATGGTCAGCCGCTGCAAATAACGGTAGGCCATGTACGGCTTCATCCTCCGCTGCTTCCAAATGGTCAAGGCATACCCGTAATATTGCAGATTTTGCAACTTTGGTTCATAGAGACTTGGGGGTACGGGAGAAATGTTGCAGGAAATGCAAGAATCTACTTGCACAGCCGCTTGGATGAGGGTAAAATATTGACTTTTGTACAACATTTCCGGATTACGGCTCTTTTAATGAGTAGAATGTTGCAATATGTGCAGGATTTCCAAGCTTCAGCGTGAGACAACCTTCACCCTCTCTTAGATTGGCGGGCAAAGGTGGGATTACCGCCGGATGTGGGGTTGTGTTAGAATGTTTTTTTGAAAGTAGCAACGAAGTATCTGCAATATTACTTGGCTTGGTTCAGCTACTTGAATAGCAAGGAATTTGAGATAGTTGGGGGGAAGGGCAAAATGCTTGATATCAACGACAATTTTTATCGACATATGGGGGTTTATGGAATTTGCGTGGTTGATAACTGTATTTTGGTTATTCGAAAAATCTTAGGTCCCTACACAGGAAAATATGATTTACCTGGTGGCCGGTTAGAAAAGATGGAATCCTTAGAGCAAGGAATCACAAGAGAATTCCGTGAAGAAACAGGTCATACAGTTCGAAAACTTAAAAATATTGGGGTTTGTGATTTTTCTGTGATATGGACATTACAAGATAACACAGTAGAAAATTTACATCATATTGCAATTGTATATGAAGTTAACGTTGATTCAGAAGAGAGACCTAATACCATTGAATCGTTTGAAGGACAAGATTCAAACGGGGCTATTTGGCTGCCTCTTGATGAAGTAACTTCTAACAATTCATCACCCCTCGTATTGCAGGCTATTGAATGGATACGTACTGGGACTATTCCTGTTGCGAGTGGTTCATTTGATTATAGAAACTTTAAATCCGTAAAATGAGCGAGTTGGGAAAAATGCTGCACGCCCAGCGGGACGGCTTTTGCAAGAAAAAGCGCCTCACTGGGCGCTTTTCTTGTACCATAATCTAAATATAGCTGTAAGAGATATAACAATCAGGATTAAATCAATTTGCACTAATTAGCTGTTAATTGCATAGTAGTCAGGCAAGTATCATCGCTCTCAAAGGTAGAAATCTCGGACTGGGCCTTTCTGCCCTCTTGGGAGATTGTCATCCGGTAGTTCTGGTCGCGCGGGAGCCAGAGGTCGATGAAGCCGTTAGACTGGGATTTCACGGACTTGTTCATCACTTCCTTGCCTTCGGCGTCTTCGATGTATACGTCAAATTCCTGGTCAGTCAGTTCCCCTTGGCAGCCCGTCAGGCTGTGCGTTGCGCAGGGATGCGTCTTCTCCACATAGGGGGCCACGGACAGGAAAAATTCATCCTCCGGAAGCTCATAAGCTGCTTCGTTTGGACCTCCGCTGTCCACGATAAGCTGGGTGGAGGTAATCGAAGCGGAATCTGCCGTCAAGGTGCGCGAGCTGTAATCTGCCACCATTTGCTTGATATTTTGACTGGATGCTGCCTGAGAGTCCGGCTGGGTGCTGACCGCTACTTCCCGGTTATCAGCCGTCTTACGCCCCTCGTTTCCTGCATACCAAAAGATTCCGACTGCCACAATGACTGCACAGGTACCCGCCACGATTTGTTTTCTCATACTCCGAATATTCATCTCCTTATGGAATGTAATGCTTCATATAGAATAGGGCTCAATAGCCCATCTCTTCCCGCAAATCATGTTCCATGAACAGGATATCACGTTTCATTTCCTTCATGCTAGCTCTAGAAATCCGTCCGGCCTCGAACATAAGTTGAATGTTATCACGCTCTAGCTGAATGCCCGCGCGGGACAGCTCATGCAGCGACTCTTCGAACTCCCGCTTCGTAGCAGAGATGGACTCCGGACGGGTTAACCGCATTCTTCCCCGCTCATAGCGCAGAATCAGGGCGCTGATCACTTCAGGCTCCATCTCCCCCGTATTTTGCAGCTCTCTCAGCTTCTCAAGAACGTACGCGAAAATCCCGGATTGCAGCCGGTTCGATTCCTCACGCCGCTCCTGCGCGCTTAAGCGGACCTGCTGGATGACACCGGTGATTTCTTCCCAGCTTTTGAACGGAATCAGATCATTCTTGTACTGCGGATCACGGGTGTAGATGAACAACTGCCGGTTCAGCCGGTTCAGATAACGGTATGCCGTATACGGGTTCACCTCGTGCTGCTTAAGCGCAAGCATCGTGTATTCTCTTTGCCACTTGAGCGCCTTCACTCCAAGCTTCCGTTCCATTTCCTCGGCCTCTTCATTCTTCTTCAGCATGCGGATTCGTGTGTTATAGATGCCGGTTAGATGGTTCAAAGCCAGGCGGGACTGGTCTGTAGCCTGCTCATTTAGCCCCGCAACCACGCTGCGCAGAATTTCGATCCGGGCCTGGGCTTCCTCGGCGCTATGCTCCGCTTCATGATCTGAGCCAAGCAGCAGCGGCAACAGAAAGTTAGACGCCAGCAGGGTCCACAGAATGACACCCGCCGCCAGGAAAATAATAAGGTCTCTCGCCGGAAAGTAAGAGCCGTCATCCAGGAAAAACGGCAGTGACATCGTACTCGCCAGGGTAATCGTACCGCGCACTCCTGACAGCGTGAGAATCAGTGCCTTCTTGAACTCCAGCTTCCAGGGTCCGCGCGGCTCCTCCCCTTCGGGGATATCCATAACCAGCATCCAGATCAGCCTCAGACCGAGGACAGCAGCGGTTAATAGGAGGGTATACAGGATAACCTGGACATTCCCTATATCCGGGTTGTTCCAGACCGTTTGTATGATCTCCGGCAATTGGGTGCCCAGCAGCAGGAAGACCAGTCCGTTCAGGACGAAGATAATGACGGACCAGGTGCTTTTGGACACGATATTCAGCTTGGCTACCTCAGGATTCATCTGCTTATATCCGAAGGAATGGGCAATCCCGGCGCTCACAACCGCCAGAATTCCATTGACCCCCAATTCCTCGGCGGCCATAAAAATAGCAAATGGCGTCAGGATCTCAATCAGCATATGTAGCGTCACATTCTCCATCCCTAGCCTGCGCAGCCAGCGGACGATCCCGTATTTAATGAATGTCAGCACAAGGCCCAGCACCACACCGCCAAGAGAAATGGAGATAAAGCTCAGACTGGCCGTTTTAAAAGAGAATGCGCCTGTGACCATAGCTGCGACTGCAAATTGAAAGGAGACCAGACCCGATGCGTCGTTAATCAAAGATTCTCCTTCGAGAATTTGCATCGTCTGATGGGGAATTTTCACCTTTTGCTCCAGTGCGCCTACAGCGATCGCATCCGTAGGGGCCAGTGCCGCCGCCAGCGCAAACGCAGCCGCCAGAGGCAGTACCGGCAGCAGCCAGTGCAGGAAATAGCCCAGCACCCCTACCGTTAGAAAAACCAGTCCCAACGCCAACAGCAAAATCGGCTTTTTCAGCTTCCATAAGGCCACTTTATCGGCAAGCCTGCCGTCATTGAACAGCAAGGGAGCAATGAATAACAGCAGGAACAGCTCCGGGTTCAGCTCCAGCTCGAAATGCAGGGGCAGCCAGGTCAAGGCCATACCCAGTGCAATCTGAATGATCGGCACGGAGAGCGAGGGGATGAACCGGTTCACCAGATTTGACAGCGACACGGCTGCCAGCATCAACAAAATATACTCAAATAATTCCAATCGTACAAACCTCCATCTCTACACTTGCTTGTGTAGGTACTAAATTACGTTATGTATGTAAACTCAGTATAAACGATCTGGGAGGAAATATCCTCTTGGCGGCTGCTATAGATTTCATACAAAAGGTTAATGTACGGACATCGATAAACCATTTATTGCCGCTCGCCCGTGTGCTGGCGTATAATTAGCTCAGACGAAGAACGTCCCAAGCCATCGCTGGCAGAGGGGCGTTCTTTTTTTGCGTAAAGGAGAGATGGAGGGAATGGAAATGGATTTTGAAAAAGCGCATCAGCTGCTCTTGGACCATCATTTGTCGATCAGAACAGGAGAGCGCAGAGGCCGGCTGTCACGGGGGCATCCGTATGCAGAGAAGCTGCTGCTGCGTAATGTCTGGTGGCCGCTGTTTGGCAATCTGGATGATCTGCATCCGGAGTATGAGGTCTACGACTGGAACCGTAAATCGCAATTTCTGGATGTTGCTTTTCTTCCGTCGTACGGAAAATTCGGCCTGGAATGTGACGGTTACCAGAGCCATGTGAAGGATATGGACCGCGAAAGGTTCAGCTACTCGCTGAATCGGGAGAATTATCTGAACGGACTGGGCTGGAGGATTATACATTTCTCCTTCGATGATGTGCAGAATCGTCCGGAAATCTGCCGCATGCTGCTGCAAATGGTCATTTCCCCTTCTTTGCTCCGTGTTCCGATAGGACCCTCACTTTCACCGAGGGAAAGAGAGATTGTGAGACTCTCCTTGAGTCAAAAAAAGGGGTTACGGCCCAAAGACCTGATGCTCCAGTACAATATGAGCTTTAGGACAGCACGCAAACAGCTTCAGGAGCTGGTCCATAAAGGACTGCTGCGCCCGGTCATACAAAACAGATACATTTGTTATTATGAGCCTGTGCAGGGATTGCCTGATTTGTATCAGTAAGTGCTGATGACTAGTCTTGGGTGAACCGCTCTGAGCATAGGTAAGCTTCATGAGTAAATCTACAGTATGCAATTTGGCGGGGATTGTAGCGGTTTGACAGGCTAGCAGCCTTAATAATGTTGCAGATATTGCAACTTAGCTATCTAGATACTGGGGTGTGCGGGAGAATTGTTGCAGGAAATGCAGGAATCTTAACGTGAAGTTACTTAAGTGCGGTGTATTCCTGCTTTTTGTGCAACATTTTCTGATTATGGACCCTTAATGAGAGGCAATGTTGCATTATGTGCAGGAATTGTAATTGCGCTGCCGCCTCCACCTCCAAATCAGCAGGGGATGGCTCAGCGAATAGTTACAAGCACAAGCACAGAGGAACACCCCGCTTATTTCATAAGCGGGGTAACTTCAAGCTCCATTTGCCCGAGCAACTCGTCAACGGTGGACGTTTGCGTGTAGAGACCGTCCATTAACAGCTGGATCTTCGTATCTATCTGCTGCCAGTTCTTATGCCCGGGCGCGATCCGCGCCGTGGCGATCTGATCGAGAACCGCCCGCTGAATGCTCTCCGGTGAAGGCTCGGAGGCTGCCCGCAGGAAGACATCGGATTCCAGAACAGACTTGCGTGACGGGACGAAATATTGCGCGGTGATGCTCATCGACTCAGCATTGGTGATGAACTTGAGGAATTCTGCAGCCTCTGCCGGATGACTGGTCTCGAAGACAGACACTCCCGCATAGCCGAGGGAAGTCCCTGTCCCCTTAATGCCTGACGGCATCGGAGCGATGTCCCAGGCGAAATCGGTAACTGCGCGGGCCTTCGACGTATAGCTGTAACGGTCCGTATACATGCCAAGCCGGCCGCTGTCGAAGGCAATCTCATCCCCGGGCAGCGGGTGAACCTTGTTCTTGAACATCATATCGCTATAGAGCTGCAGCGCTTCCTTCCCTGCGGGGGAATTCAGCGCAAACGATGCTCCGCTGCTGTCGAACAGCTCTGCCCCATGCGACCAGAGCAGCGGCAGCAGCGCATCCGACCAATTGTTCCAGTCGCGGACCAGCTTCACGCCGTAGATGCCGCGCTGCGGGTCGGTGAGGCTTCGCGCCGCCTTGAGGAACTCCTCATAGTTCCATTTCCCTTCCTCGTACAGCTCCGTTGGCGTCTTCAGGCCGTTCTTCAGGAACAGATCCTTATTGTAATAGATCAGCACCGGGGGCGTGGAGAACGGGATGCCGTATAACTGGTCTCCACGCTTGAAGATGTCGAGCGTAGAAGGATAGATATCCTCATACTGATATCCGGCGTCTTCCTTCACCTCCGCTGCAATATCCACCAGCTGGCCCGATTCCAGGAGCTGCGGAATCATCCGCTCCGCCAGCCAGCCGGCATCCGGCGCGGTACGGGAGGCCATCATAATCGACAGCTTTTGCTGGTAGTCAGCAAAAGGAATCGTCATAATCTCCACCTCGATCCCGGAATGAAGCTGTTCAAATTCATCCACCAGCTCCTCGACCATCGCCTTCTGCGCATCATTGCCCCAGATGCTGAACTTCAGCTTCACAGGCTCCTGCACAGCAGCCGTCACCGTCCCTCCTTCCCCATCCCCCGCTTTCCCGTCAACCGCTCCGCTTCCTGCACCTGAGGAGCACCCTGTAGCCAGCAGCACTGCAGCAATCAGACCTAGCAGCCTTGTCCGCATCCTTATGCCTCCTCCTGTCTGTCCCCGGCAGGGCCGGTATTGTTCATCGCTTCCCAGTTCATCGGCAGCCGCAGCGAGACCGTTACACCGCGCTCTGCCGTGTTATCCAGTGTCAGGCCGTAAGGCTCTCCATAGAGCAGACGCAGCCGCTGATGGACATTGCGCAGCGCGAACCCCTTGAGTATCCGGCCAAATCCTCCCTGCTCCGCATCGGCTGCGGCCCGGGGCTGACGGCCATATAGCTGTTCTTCAAGCTCCAGCATCCGTGCGCCGTCGATGCCAAGGCCGTCATCCTTGACTGACAGGACCAGATCCTCTTCGTCCACAGAAGCGGCCAAGGTAAGATGCAGCGTATCCGGTCCCATCGCATGTTCAATGACATTCTCGATCAGCGGCTGCAGAATCAGCTTCGGCACCATACAGTAATCGAAGGAAGAATCAATGTGAATTACGGCTTGCAGCTTGTCCCCCAGGCGCATGCCCTGAATGCGCAGGTACGCTTCCACGAATTTCACCTCATCCAGCACATACACCATCTGTTCCCGGTGGCCTACGGTATAACGCAGCAGCTTGCCGAGACTGGTTACCACACCGGAGAGCTCCCGGGTATTGCCCTGAAGGGCCAGCATATTCACCATCTCCAGCGTATTGTACAGAAAATGCGGATGAATCTGGCTCTGCAGCGCCAGCAGCTCCGCCTCCCGTTCTTTCAGCCGGGTCTCATAGACCTCTTTGACCAGACGGTCGATCTCGCCGATCATCGTATTGAACCCTTCGGTCAGCTGCCCGATTTCATCGCTGGTGGTGACTGTCGCACGTTCCAGGAACAGCCCCCGCTTCACCTGCCTCATCTTCGACTGGAGATGGGCAATCGGCTTAATCAGTCGGCTGGACAGCAGAATAGCTGCCGCATAAGCCGCCATCAAGGCAATAATGGACACCACCAGCGTAGAATTGGTTAATTCACGGGCATCCTCCCGGAGCTGCGCCCGCGGCATCAGCGAGGTGACCTTAAGTCCTGTGTACGTTGATTGCGCAGAGGCAGTAATATAAGATTCGCCTGAATCAGGAAGCTTGCCGGCCCCGGAGTATAGAACCACCTGATCCTTGCCTGTAATCTGCAGCAGACCGCTCCCACTGGAACGTACCGTAGATACAATCGAACCGAACCCTCGCGCCGTCAGATCCACCTTGACTATCCCCAGCATAGCATGGGTGTACGGTTCACGGATGACTCTGGCCACGGAGATGATCCCCTGCTTCGCCTCTGTGTAGTAAGCTGCACTATGCGGCGGAAGAATGGCCAGCCCGCCATCCGCCTGCTTTACGGTCTCCATCCACTCTGCCGTGCTGCGGTCCCACCGCTTCCTCACACTCTGGTCCAGATTACTGAAGATTCCGCCGTCATTGGTGAATACCAGAATGCTCTCGATTTCCCCCCTGTCAAAAGCCAGCGAAGAGATAAACAGGTTCATCTTCAGCGTCTCATCCGTGCTCAGATAGGTGCCGGGCTTCTCCGGGTCCCTGTGCTTGCGGAGAATGTGCATCATATCCTCATCATACAGAGGTGCAAGCGTCAGACGGTCCAGCTCTTTAATATAATGCTCCAGATTAATATTAATCTGGCTGACGACCTGATTGGACAGCTCCACCGTGCTGCGTTCTACTCCGGCAATATATTTTCTATAGCTGATAGTGCCGATGATCAGGAACGGAATGGTAATCAGCAGGCAGAATAAAATGATAAACTTCGTGCGCAGCGGCACATAAGCGGACCGGTTGAATCTTTTACCGGATAACATGCGGAACAGCCTCCCGGACTCTGGTTTCTTACACAAAGATAGCATAATTTGAGTATCAAGTCAGAGGAGTTCACCATGGGTATTTACTGGCAAAAGGCAGCTGCCCGGAGATTCCGGCTCAGCTATTCTCAAGCTCGCTTGACCAGACCTCCGTCTGCCTCCAGAATTCGGCGGCTGTCAGTGTCCCGCTGTGAATCATATATGCGTAATCCAGCAGATTCGGCAAGCAGGGCAGGTCCAGCAGATAACGGCTGAACGCATGCGCGGCGATCTCCGAGGTCTTCGTTACGCCCGCCCGGATGCGCAGCGGCCCCAGGGAGAGGCTGCTGATGTCATCCAGCCGCTTATTGGTGTAGCCCAGCTCCGTGAACTCCAGATCATGGAACAGCTCATGGGCAAGATGAATGTCTGTAACCTCCTTGAGGCTGAAGGAACAGCCGGGAAGCAGCACACCGGCACATTGCCGCAGCTCCTCCATGGAGGAGCGGTACAGCGTAATGACGCGTTCCTTGGCCGACAGCTCAATCTGGGCGCGGAAGCGGATCTGCCCGATGGTGCCCTGCCGTTCATTGAGGTTCACCTGGATGTCCCTGTCCCTGCAGATGGCTCCGACATCCGTGCCATAACGGGCCTTGAAGGCCAGTGCCTGCTCCCTGCCAATGGCAAGCGGCTGCTCCACATAATAACGCCGTTTGCTGTGCGGTATTCTGTGAAATAACAGGTCGTTCTTCAGCTCGGCATACCCCAGTACATGATCGCCGGGCACTGTCTTTACAGCCGTCTTCATTCTCCTGTCCACCTCCTACTGATAGACGACGGCGAGCATTTCGCTGTTGTCCTCAAGCAATTGCGTCTCCACTTCAAGAATGGAGAACAGCTGCTCCTTGGTCTGCATCCCGGTCAGATCGAGCATTTTTTCCTTATAGAAGATGAAAGTCTTGGGGATCGTGGCATTGGCGTCCGAATAGATCGTATTCTCCTCCAGGAAGGAGGCGAACCGGTCGGCCATATTTTTCTTCAAAAAAGCCAGATGATACGCATTGCTCTTCTTGAAGCGCACCACACCCTCGCGGTCCAGCACACCGACATGGCTGAGCTTCTTCTTCACCAGCCCGAACATCGACTTCTTAATCTCGCTGGATTCGAACAGATACCATCTGCCGGAGGCCGCCTTCAGCTCCGTCTTGTCCGCGGGCTGTCCCAGCGCCTCCGCTGCCGTCTGCATCAGCTCGTTCACCGGCACCTCACGGCTGGCCAGATCCTTCGAGCGCAGCTCGGTGGAGCCGGTGGCGATCGCCCGCAGAATATTGCGCTGGGAGTCAATCTCGATCGTGACATCGACTGTGGCTTCATTCGCCCCGGACTGGACGATTTTCTCCATAATCTCCGCCCGGATCAGCTTGATGTCATGCTCTGTCGCGCCCACTACAGTCTTCTCGATCTGCTCACGGACCATCGCCATCCCGACGCCAATCGTGGAGATATATGGCGCATTGTTGGCAATCTGGTGCTTGAAGCCCTCCTTCGCCGCCATGGCCGGGACCAGAACCGCTCCGCTTCCGCCGCCGCCCACCAGCGTAATGAATCCGGCGTCCAGCTCATAATCGCTGATCATCTGGTTTACCACAGCCATTACCTTACGGATGGCAATATCCATCGCTGCCCTGGCCGCCTCTTCCGCAGACATCCCCAGATGGGAACCCAGTGCCTGCCAGGCGATCCGGGTGCTCTCCAGATTCCCGCGCGCATAATCCGTCTCCGGCACATGGTTCAGCAGATTCGCCGCTCCCGCCAGTGTCAGTGCATATTCCTGTCCTCCGGCGCTGCGGACCGTGACATAATCCGGGTCTCCCTCGCGCGGACGGACAAGGCCGATAGACGGCTGCTCCAGGTTCTCCTTGCCGGTGAAGCACTCGTATTCCAGTCCTGCAATATGCGCACTGCGCGGGCCGACATCCGTGATCTTGCCCCCGCCGATCTGGATCATGCTGCCTCCGGCAACGGCCAGCGTCCGCACATCCAGCGAGCGCAGATAGGTCTTGTGTCCGCCGACCTGGGCGTTCTCAATCATGACCTTACCGTTCTTGATCACAGAAATATCTACACTGGTGCCTCCGACCTCGAAGAAGATGCCGTCCGAGATCTTCTCATACATCAGGGCACCAGCCACGCCGGCCGCCAGCCCCGACAGCATGGTCAGGATCGGGCGCTTGCGCACCTCGTCGATGCTCATGACCCCGCCGTCACAGCGCATGATCATCAGCTGGGAGGTAATCCCCGCCTCTTTGACCGCCTGCTCGGTCATATTGGCCGTCTCCATCATCTTGGGGATCAGGCTCGCATTGACGACCGCTGTGCGGGTGCGGGTCTTCAGCCCGTAGAGCTGGGAGATTTCATGTCCGCCGGTGGCGTACACGCCCCGGCTGCGCGCCGCTTCCATCACTCTCAGCTCATTGGCCGGATCATCGACGCTGTAAGCTTCCGAGGCTACAATAACCTCTGCCCCCTGGGCCAGCAGCTCATCAATGGCAACATCAATGGCTTCTGCGGTAAGTTCTTTGGAGTCGATGAACTTGTGATACGTGGTCAGGTATTTACCCGCAGCCAGTTCGATATCCGCCACATTGGTCTCCGAGCGGGCACTGCGGGCATCCATCCCTGTCCCCATCCCTACAATGCCGACACGGGCAACATCGCCTTCCAGCAGCGCGTTGGTAGCCTGCGTCGTCCCGTGGGCGATGAACTTGATATCGCCGGGAAGAATCCCGTTCTCGCTCATAATCCGCTGGATAATCTGGACAATCCCGCTGGCTACCCCGCGTTCATCGTGGTGCGTGGTGGGCATTTTGACCTTGGACAGCACCTCAAAGGTCTCGTTATCTATCGCCACGGCATCCGTGAAGGTTCCTCCGACATCGATGCCGATTCTGATCTGTTTATTGCTCATAGCAGGTTCTCCTCTCCATGAAGCTTAGGTCTCTAAGAGTCTCTAAAAGGCAATCATTCCCGCAATAATCATCGAGATCATCACCGCAACGAACATCCATGGCAGCGTCTTGCGCAGCGTTTCAATAATATCCGTCTTCGTGTAATCGGCGATCCAGACATTATGCGAGTTGGTCGGATCACTGACGGCCTGCAGATTGCTCACAATACGCAGTGCGAGCATCGCTGCCACAGGGGCCATGCCACCAGCCACGATCAATGCCGCGATACCGCTGCCCAGTCCCCATACGTTGAGCGGTCCACGGTAAATCGCCAGCGGAGACAACAGGGTGAAGATGAGAATATACATCAGCGGACTGGTTGGAATGATGCCTTCGATCAGCGGCTGAATCAATGAAGCCACTTGAGGTGCGGTTACCGCACTGAGCAGCATCCCGATGCCGATCATCAGACCCAGCGCACCGGCTACATCCTGAATGCCTTCTACCAGCGCACTCGACAACACATGGAATGGACGCTTAGGGGTGGCGAGCAGCAGGGTGACCAGAGCCCCCATGAAGACCGCCGAGACAATATCCACCTTCAGGAAAAACACGAGCAGCACCGGAACAAGCGGACTGATGAGCGCAACCGCTCTTACATTCTTGTTGTCCTGAGCCTGGAATTCCGGCTTGAGCGGCATCGCCCAGGCACGGCGGACCTTGCCGTCTTTGCGGGTATAATAGACGATCATAATCAGGGCAATCACAATCAGCGGGACAGCACAGACCAGCGAATAAGAAGCAATCGTGTTCGTCGGTACCTTAAGCACATCGGTATAGATCGCCCAGGTGGAGACGTTGAACACCACGCCGACCGCATTGGCCAGCAATACTACCAGGCCGCTTACAAAGGGCTTAAGCCCGGCTGTCAGCATAATAGGGATAGCGATGGTCCCGACCAGAATAACCATACCCAGGCCATTCGCAGCCGAGAAGATTACAGAGGCGGCGAGGAAAAAGATAATGGCAATCGCCAGCGGCTTATCCCCCGCCAGCTCTGCTGCCTTGCGGATAATGGTCTTCGTGATGCCGACCTTGCTGAGAATCTGGCCGAACCAGGCGCCGAAGATCAGTCCGGCGATGGCGGTGGACAGCTTCATGGCTCCGCCTGCAAGCACACCCTTCGTGATGGTGAAGGTATCCGGGTTATCAGACAGGAGCGGGATACCCGCGATCGCCGCCAGCAGAATTGCCATCATCGGCAAAGCCAGCAGCGTGGTCAGCTTGCGGGTCATCATCAGGCCCACAAACACAATGAATACAAGTAAAATCCCGATAATTTGCACGGTTTCCAAACCAATTCCTCCTAAAATCGTGTGAGTGATACATCCTAAATCAATGAATATTCCCTGCTACAATTACTCTGATTATCGTTGTTATACGAATTAATTTACACCTCCAGATAAGCACCGTGCGCCACAAGCATCTCCTGCAAGCTCTTATAATCCACCTGCTGCACTGGAACTCCTTCCCGGACAGCCAGCGCCGCCGCCGTACCGCCCGCCTGCCCGATTGCGCCTACCGTCGGTGTAGTCCGCACAGCCGCCTGGGCTTCAAAGGTAGCCGAGAGGCATCGTCCGACCACGATCAGGTTGTCGATCTCGCTGGTGATCAGGCAGCGGTAAGGGATGCCGTACATCGCGCCCCACTCCAGATGATCCGTTGCCGTTCCTTCGCCGTCCGGGCTGTGAATATCAATCGGATACCCGGAGTGGGCAATCACATCCTCGAAGGGCTTCACGGAGAGAATATCCTGCGCAGTCAGTGTATACACTCCTTTGATCTGACGGGAGCCGCGTACGCCGATGGACGGGCCTGTGGAGACGACCACTGATTCTTCAAAGCCGGGAATATACTTTTTCAGAAAAAGCTCCAGCTCCCGGCACTGCTTGCGGCCCTCAATCTCGGCCTCGCTGAGGCTCCACGGGTCTGTGCTGTCCTTGCCGAGAATGCGCGTTGTATTCATGATAATCTCACCGGGATTGCTCGTCTCGAAGAATAGCACATCCTCTCTCGGAATACTGATCTCACCGCGCGCCTTCGCTTCACGGAATTGCTTGTCGAAGCCGACGACAGAGAGTCTGGCCGCCGAGTCCATCACCGTAATATCCAGATTCATGCGCGGAAAGTCCTCACGGTGCTCCCGGATATACGCCTTGATCTTCTCCGTGTCCACTCCCCTCATCTTCATCTTTAGGGTCATCGGCTGCGACTGCTCGTCGGATTCGCGCCCTTTGGTGAACGGGACGCCGGACCAGGCCGCCAGATCACCATCCCCCGTAGCATCAATGAATACATCCGCCGAGACCCTGCTAAGCCCGGCTTTATTGCACAAGGTTAGCGATGTAATGCGTCTGCCGGAGACTTCAGCACCGGCCAGCATCGTATGATACAGCACCTCGCCTCCGCTCTCCTGCAGCATCAGATCCAGCTCGTATTTCATCGCTTCGGCATCGAACGGTGTCACCGAATAGGTGTAATTCGTCGCATCCGGGATATGCCCCGGCGATTTGCCGAGCGCCCGGAGCCGCTGAATCAGCTCATCGGTGATTCCCTGGATAGCCTGCTTATCCCCCGCGTGAAAAGTCATCATCGGTCCTACGCCCGCAGCAGTCAGGGTCCCGCCCAGGAACCCCCCCGCCTCGATAATCAGCGTCCGGGCGCCTGCTCTTGCTGCTGCGATAGCCGCGATGGAGCCGGACACCCCGCCTCCCGCCACAATCACTTCATATTTCCGCATCCTTGCTCCTCCTTCTTCTTCTAAAGTGAACGGTTACATTACTGCTGCTCCCTGTATTGCGTTGGGGTGCAGCCGGTATAGTCCTTGAATACCGCCATGAAATGCTTCGAGCTTAGGTAGCCGGATAATTTGGCAACCTCATAGATTTTGAGATTCGTCTCCTTCAGCAGCTGCTTGGCCCGGTTCATCCGGCACCGGGAGACATAATCCGTAAAGTTCTGTCCGGTCTCCGTCTTGAACAGCACCGACAGGTACTGGTGATTCAGATGCACCTGCTCCGCCATATATTGCAGCGAAATTTCCTGATCCAGCCGCTGGGCCACCAATTCTTTCACTTTACGGATCAGTTGCCTGCCCTTCTGGTCGGTCTCCCCCTCTTCCGGCTGGCCAGGCAGAGCATTCCGGGCTCCATGCTTGCGCTTGAACTCCCCTAAGGCCTGGGCCAGCTCCGTGCGGTCAACCGGCTTCAGGAGATAGTCGCTGATGCCGTATTTGATGGCCTGCTTTGCATATTCGAAGTCGGCATACCCGCTCAGAATCAGGATATACAATTCAGGGTACTGGTCACGAACCCGCCGGATCATTTCCAGGCCGTTCATTTCATTCATCCGTATATCCGAGATCAGGACATCAGGCTTCACACTCTTGAGTGCCTCCAGTGCAATTCTTCCGTTCTCTGCCTCACCCACCACCTGAAAGCCGCCGATGACCTCCTCAATCAAATGCTTGAGGCCCGCACGGATCAGGGCTTCATCCTCAACCAGAAACAGCTTGTGCAACCCTATCCCTCCAAATACAGCATCTGGCCGCCGCTGCGCTTCGCCAGGCTTCTGAGGCTCATTCCTGGTGAAACGCTTACAGTACCAGTATAAAATTTGAGCACCTTCAATGAAACGGTCCTCATTCGAGAAAAGGTATGAAATTTCGAGATGTATCCGCTTGCGCTCCGCAAGATATGAAACCGGATGCCCTTCACGCCTGTAGTACGGCGGAAATGACATCCGGTTCTGCTTGCTTGTATATACACAGCCCGCTTCTGGCCTGGCTGATTACAGGCTTTGCGCTGTGCTGTTATCATACAGCGCAATCAATTCATCGAATGATGAGATAATGACATCCGAGCCCTTCAGCTCATCCTGCCGCCCGAAGCCGGCATAGGCGCAGCCGATAACGGTCTGTCCGTTGCCCTTGCCCGCCTGTACATCGGAGGAACGGTCCCCGACCATCCAGGCGCTGCCGATCTTGTGATTGTCCAGCAGCAGGCCGAGCAGCTCGGTCTTCGTTGCCGTGCCCGAGCCGCCCGCGCTGTACAGCCCCTCGAACAGGTCCTTCAGTTCGTGCACGACTACGATGCTATGGATGTAATCCTCTAGCCCGTTGCTGGCTACGAACAGCTTCACTCCGCGCGCGTGCAGCGCACGCAGCGTCTCGACTACCTTAGGGTACAGGACTGTCCCTCCGGCCTCCAGCCCCTCAATCTCCAGCTGCAGGAGCAGTTCATCCGCCCGGCGGTGTACCGCCTCATCCGCTTCCGGCATTACGTTCTTCCAGATATCCGCAAGCAGCATGCCTAGACTGCCCAGAATGCGCTCCTCCGGCGGAGTCGGGCCGGAATGCAGGCCTTCTTCCCGCAGAATATCAAACATTTTATGATAGGCGGGCAATAACAGGCTCTCTGTCTGAAACAGCGTACCATCCATATCAAATACGATGGCTTCCGGCTGGCTTAAGTTCGGCAGCGGTCTGTTCCCCGCCTGTGTCTGTTCTTCGTTGCTCATGAGGTGAATCATCCCTTCCCAATTGTTCTTCGGTCACACGCCCTAATGATATAGGAAGCAGCAGATGTTGTCTACGAACCCCTAATTACAGAAAGGGACCGCAGTGCAAACACATAGCGTGCTTACACTGCGGTCCCTTCTGTTCATACTGCCTACTGCCTCAGAGCCTTAACTTATACGTTGTCGAAGCTTGAGATCAGTTCATCAAGAACATCTTTGCTGACCATTTTACCCTTGAAGTTGATCAGGTTCTCGGAGCTTCCGGAGAAGATGCAAGTAGGTTCATATTTTCTGAGAATGATCTTTTCGCCGTCCACAAAAATTTCGAGCGGATCCTTTATGTCAATTCCCATTGTTCTGCGCAGCTCAATCGGAATCACAATACGTCCCAGTTCATCTACTTTTCTTACTATGCCAGTTGCTTTCATCATTATGCATCCTCCCTTGAAATAACACTTGGATCATCATTGCGTGTTAAAAGCTATCAAAGCTTCTAATAAGTAGAAATGATTACTCTATAATTGCATTGTAAAGTGCTATTTCTTTCCTGTCAATTTTATTTCTACATCTTTTGATATTTATCGACAAAAAATTCGACAAAGTTTAGAGTTTTTTCGACAAAACTATAACCGAAACCGTTTTATATCCATTTTATTCTTTTCATTCAATTTTTGCCCGTAATGCTGTAGGGGTATGGTTGAAGCAGTTCTCCCCTTAACTTACGGCTGCTCCTTAGGAACTATGCTCTTCCTTTACTTGACAAGAAAGATATACAATCTATATATTTTACGTAATATACTATATTGGAGTGTTTCCATGAGCAAAGAAGCTGAGAAAGAGCAAGCCGTCTATACCGTCATGGAGCATATGGCCAGCGTGCAGCAGAAGTCACAGGCGTTCATAGACCGGATTACGAAAAAAGGGTCACTCTCGCAGAATCAGATCATGCTGTTGTTCCTGCTGCAGCTCACCGGCTCGCTTAACATTACGGATATCTCAGAGCGGCTAGTCATTACGCCGGGAGCCGCTTCGTTCATGTGCGATAAGCTGGAGGATCTGGGATACATCGAGAGAGTGCGCACGAAGGAAGACCGCAGAGTCGTCAATATTGTTCTCACCGGATCAGGCAAGCAGCACATCCTTTCTCTCTTCGACACCTTTGCATTGACTGACCTTGACAACATATCGGCAGCCCTGCAGAGGATCGATGAGCTGATGGGCGGAATGTTACAGTAGCATCAACGGCTATCCTTTAAGCACAGACTGCATTTCCCATCGGGGAGTGCAGTTTTTTTGTTGAAGAACATCTATTGATTAAATATTTCATTTAATATATATTATAGTTACTAAAATAGTATAAAACGGCGGTGAATGAACCTATGCCTGCACTGAACCCGACACCTGCGGCCAATACACCTCTTAAAATCAACGGCTCCCGGATCTGCCGGGGGGATATGAACGCCTCCCAAGTGGAGGTGCTGGGCCACCTGCATGTCAGCGGGAGCTTAACCACAGCACGCCTGAGGCTTAGAGGAGAATGCTCCATAGGGGTATCTTGCAATACGCAGGAGCTCAGCAGCTTCGGCAGTCTGCGCGTTCCTGAACTCAGGGGCGTGAGCATCACGGCCAATGGATACCTGTCTGTTACCGGTGAGGTTGCCGCAGAAGAATTCAAAGCTGAGGGCTGCGTACGTATAGACCGCTTGTCCTGCACGGGAACCATCCGCATCAAGCCGGGGGCCTTGTGCAAGATCAGGCACATGACCTCAGAAGGTGATATTATCGTGTCGCCCTCCTCCAGGCTGCTCCCTATTCCGCTGAGCCCTTTCCGCAAGCTGCGCTGCGGGATCATTGAAGGGGCTGACCTTACCCTATACCGGACGCAGGCAGACCTTGTGTGCGGACAGAATGTTACGCTCGGGCCGGGATGCTCCATCCGGGAGATCCGTTACCGGGAGACGCTGACGATTCATCCACATTCCCAGGTAGGCAAGATTATTCAGATGAATACATAACGATGGAGGTACTCGACATGAAATCTTCTTCTGGTGCAATGCCTATACTGCTGAACTATCTGGCAAAAGGATTCGTCATCCTCTTTGCATTGCCCGTGCTGGGCGTCTGGGTGGCCGGGAGCCTCATCTGTGCCATCATCGCTCCGATAGCCGGCTTGCTGCGGACCTTCGGAGTCAGTGCCATAGGGATGAATCTGACCCCGTCCTATTCGGTCCCGGTCTTTCTCAGCTTGCCCTTCAGCCTAGTTCTCGCTTTCCTCCTTCTCTTATCCTTTTATTACACCCGCCGTTTGCTGCTGAAAAGCCTAAGCTTCATCAGGTAGCCAAATCACCCTTACGGGTGAATAAGATTACTTGCGTACCAGCAAATGTATGCTGTTTTCCGCATACATTCGGGCCACTTGCCTGCGCGCCAGCAAATGTATGCTGTTTTTCGCATACATTCGGGCCACATGCCTGCGTACCAGCAAATGTATGCTGTTTTTCGCATACATTCGGGCCACAAGCCTGCGCGTCAGCAAATGTATGCTGTTTTTCGCATACATTCGGGCCACAAGCCTGCGCGCCAGCAAATGTATGCTGTTTTTCTCATACATTCGGGCCACATGCCTGCGTGCCAGCAAATGTATGCTGTTTTTCGCATACATTCGGGCCACTTGCCTGCGTACCAGCAAATGTATGCTGTTTTTCGCATACATTCGGGCCACAAGCCTGCGCGCCAGCAAATGTATGCTGTTTTTCACATACATTCGGGCCATGCGCCTGCGTGCCAGCAAATGTATGCTGTTTTTCGCATACATTCGGGCCATGCGCCTATGTGCCACTTATCCACATCAGAAGAAAATCATAATTTCCTAAACAAGTAGCAAAAAAGGGGTATTTCAGCAGCCATTCTCCGGTGCAGAAATACCCCTGTTTGTATGCGAATCACTCCGTATCAGCTGTTCAGCCTCTTCCAGATGTGCGAAGCTGTCCCTATGAACGAAGCTCAAAGAGCCTGGCAATCTTGCCAGCGGGCAGCGTAACGGTCAAGCTGCCTTTCACAGCGTCCCAGCCCCACTTCGACCCGTGCGCCTCAGGATACGCACACCGGGCCTCCGCCTCGCGGCCCCTCAGCTCAGGAACGGGCAGCGTAACCGCAGCCGCTTCTCCGGCAATCCGCCATACAGCAATATAGCGGATGTCTCCATGACGGAGGCCGAAGCTGACCCATTCCCCTCCACTGTCAGGCAGACCGAGCGGCCAGAAGGCGAAGGCTTGCGGAATACAGGCGCGGATAGACTTGTAATAATCCAGCGCCTCCTTCACCAGCGCCCGGCGTCTTGGCGTCAGCTCGGCCAGATGGCCGCTCTGATGAACGCGAAGCAGCAGCGAGTTAACCATATTGAAGATGACCTCTTCATCGTCACCCTCGCGCAGCGGATACGACCAGACCGCCGATTGCTCGGGAGTCAGTGCAGCCGGAGAGCCTGCAGCAATGGCAGCATACTTCACATAATCCTCCTGGTCACTGGTAGACTGGATGCTGTGGCGGCTGAGCATGGCGTAATCCATCCGCATCCCGCCGCTGGAGCAGTTCTCGATGACGAGCTGCGGATAACGGGCGAAGATGCTGTCCAGCCAGGCCAGATAAGCGCGGTTATGCTGCAATAGACCGTCCCCGAAGCTGTCCGCCGCCGTCTCCGTGCCAATGCCTGCATTGATATTATAGTCCATCTTGATATACCCGGCGCCGTATTCCCCGACCAGCCGGGCAATCACGCTGTCGGCATGCTTAATAACCGCAGGATTACGGTAATCGAGCTGATAGCGGCTGCGGTCCTTGACCCGCTTGCCGTGGCGCATGAAGAACCAGCTGTCATCGGTCTCCGCAAGCTTCGGGCTGTTGATGCCCATCACCTCCAGCTCCAGCCACAGGCCGGGGATCATCCCCTTGCTGCGGATCACATCCAGCACGTATTTGATGCCTTCCGGGAAGCGTTCAGCCGAAGGCTCCCATTCCCCGACCCCGTCCCACCACTCGCCGGGAGCATACCAGCCCGCGTCGATGCAGAAGTATTCACAGCCGACTTCGGCAGCAGCAGCAATCAGCGGCAGCAACTTCTCCGTTGTAGGGCTTCCCCACAGGCAGTTCATGTAGTCGTTGAAAATCACCCGCAGCAGCTCATTATCCTCATTCGGTCTGCGGATCAGCCGTCGGTATGCGGTAAGCTGCTCTGCCGCCTCTCCGAACCCGCCCTCTACTACACCTGCGGCCACCGGCACGGAGGTGAATGCTTCGCCGGGGGCGAGCCTCCGCCACCAGTGATTGTCATGCTCCGTAGGCCCGCTGACCAGCAGCGTAAGCTGATCTGCCTGATCTGTCAGCTCCCAGTGCCAGGAGCCGTTATGTTCAATCTGCCAGAACAGGCTGCTTCTGCTCTCCTTGTTGCGCAGCACGGCCATTGGCAACAGCTCAGCCGCCGACCAGGAGCCGGTATTGCTGGCGGCAACCCGCTTCGAGCCACGATCGGCGAGATGGGACATGCCCAGCTCGGGCAGGCTGTAGCTTTTCCACTGCAGCTCACTCTGCCACCCGCTGTGAGCAATACTCACTTCGATTTTGTCATTGCGGTCTCCGCTGCCCTCTTTGTCCACCCCAGTGAGTGCGAATGAAGAGATATACTCCACAGCCGCTTCCGCACCGCCTTCATTTCGAACCACTGTCCAGGAACGGACAATCTGCACACCAGTATAGAACTGATAATGCTGTACTGCCTTCACACCCGTCAGCGGGTCAGCCAGCGTAAGCTCCAGCTTCCGTCCCAGCGGATTCACCGTGTCCCTGTGCCCGTCATACACCATGCGCAATCCCGGATAAGATGCACGGTGCGTCCGCCCGTGATATTCCGCCCGGTCTTCCCCCGACAGCTGCAGCTCCAGCAGCCGGAAGCTTGCCTTGTGCTGGTCTTCTATGCTCCCTGCTTCCAGCGGCGCTGCGCCAAAATGCAGCAGCCGCACATCCTGCTCCGCTGTAATTTCTATTGTAAGATAAAGCCCGTTCTCGGCTATGTCTATTAGCCTGCTCTGCATATCTGATTTACCCTCCTTATAAAGGATGTTGTCCTTGCTTTCCTGGTTTCCTCTTTTTCTGCCTCCCCTGATTAGGAGACCTTCTCTTCTATTCGTAACTCCTTATTTCCCTGCGTTTCTCGTGTAAGTGGCGAAGTAACGGAGGGAGGTTTGGAATTGGAGGAGCGGCAGCGACCGCCTTTATGTTTGGATTTCTACTGCGGCCAGCAGTTTAAATCGGGAAATCCAAACATAACAGCGGCCGGAAATCCAAAGCTCCTGCAGTTACGTCCAGCCACTCCCCCCTCCCCCGCCGAATAATCCGTGTTACATAGAAAGATGGCCTCTCAGCAATCCTCAGAGGCCATCTTTAATCCTTAATTTTATTCCGCAGACCCGAATTGAATCCAGGCCTTCTGAATTTCATCCATCGCCTGATCCTTCGTCTTGCTGCCGCCGATATAAGCCTGCATCAGCTCACCGAATTTCTGGTGGAACGTATCCAGCGAGTAGTTGACCGACAGGTCGCCGGATTTCTCCGTCTTCAGGATTTCTTCCATTTCCTTAGGCATTTGCAGGTCAGGCATCGGCGCATCCTTGATTGGAGGAATGACCTTGGCTACGTTAGAGAACCAGCTCTTCCCGTAGTCGGAAGTATACAGCCAGTTGAAGAACTCAATCGTCTCTGCCGCTACCGCAGAATCCTTGTTGATCCGCAGTGCCTGGTCAGCACCAGTGATGATCTGGGACTGCTCCGGTTTGTCACTGACAGGATACCCGGCGATGCCGAGGTCAAAGTCAGGGGTGATTTTCTTAATCGCTTCTTCATCCCACGCGCCTTTACCGGTCATGAAGGCTGTTTTGCCCAGAGCAAAATCACTGACCTCAGCATTGCTGTCGCGTTCAAGCGGCTTGTCTGTTCCGTGTTTAACCGTTGTATCAATGAAGCTGAAGAAGTTATCGCTCAGCACCGGATGATCCTTGAAGGTCGTCTTCCCGGCGATGAAGTCCGCTACAAGCGTCTTGGCATCCGTTCCGGCATCGGTCGCTGCGGCGTCTACGAAGTGCTGGAAGATATGCTTCCATACCCACCACTCTTTGTAGGCGTTGGCGAAGGGGGTGATGCCCTTGGCTTCAAGCTTGGTAATCGCATCGTCCATTTCAGCAGTTGTCTTAGGCACTTCAGTGATGCCGGCATCGGCCAGCAGCTTCTTGTTGTACATCAGGACGAACAGGTTGCCCTTCACCGGCAGTCCGAGGACTTTGCCATCGGTAGAGCTCATGTTGGAGCGGACGGCATCCGTCATCGCTGCGGCCAGCGGTTCATTGGTAAGATCGGCACTGTATTCGGCAAAAGTATCGATATCCCCGCCCGCCGTGGTCTGGAACACATCCGGTGTGCTGCCGGCGGCAATTTTGGACTTCAGCACCGTATTGTAGTCTGCCTGCATGATTTCCAGATTGATCGTAACATTCGGCTTAACCTTCTTGTATTCCGCAATATAAGCATTGAAGGCATCCGTGTATTCGGGAGAGGCGGTGAACATATTAATCGTGACGGGCTTAGCAGAATCCGTTGGTGTATTGCCTGAACCTGCTGCTCCACCCGTGTTGTTAGCGGCATTATTGGTGTTATTTCCGCCGCAGCCGGCCAGCAGTCCGCCCACCAGCAGCAGACTCGCAGATAATGCCATGAATCGTTTTAACATGATGTTGCCCCCTTTTTCCTTATGCATCTTGTGGTCTTGCTCATCATTCTAAATAAAAAGAAAAAGGATAAGAATGTACATAAGTGAACTGATGAGGGTAAAAAAGTGTCCATGTAACCGTTTCACTTTTCTACCCCTGGCAGCTGCAGCCGGAATTCAGAAGGGGAGCAATCATAGTAATTGCGGAAAGCCTTGCTGAAATAGTTCTTGTCCTTGTATCCCAGCATTTCAGAGATATCCTGAATTTTGAGGGCAGGGTCGCGTAGCAGCGCTTTGGCCTTGTCCATCCTTACCTTTTGCACATACTCGTGAATGCCGTAGCCGTATTGTCCCTTGAACAGCTTCATCAGATACTCTCTGCTGAGGAAATATTGTTCCGTGAACATCGATATTTTAATGTCCTCGAAATAATGGTTATCAATATACGCCTTAATATTCTCCAGCACGCTGCTGCGGTCTCCGGCCACTGTCCGGCTGATCTCGCCCGCATAACGGTCGAAGATATTGTTAAGCACGCCCGCAAACTGCTCAAAGGAAGAGAAGTCGCTGAGGATGCCCAGAGATGCCAGGCTGCTGTCCTTCCCGCTGCGGATCTGCGGCGGCATGGCATCCAGCTGGGCAGCAATCTCGCCCAGCAGCAAGAGAAAGCCCTGCAGGGTCCGGTCCGCTTCCCCGAGCGTGAACCCTTCCGTCTCCTGGCAGTTGCGGATGAATTCGCTGAGGATGCTGCGGGCATGATTCACATTCCCGCCCTCCAGCGCACTGCGGATCTGCGGCATCCGCCCGGTCAGGGAGGGAATATCCTTCGCTGCGGGATTCATCACGATGCCCTGCACAATCAGACTGCCCCTCAGGCTGAGCAGGTCAATCGTATCCAGTGATGCTTTGGCCTGCTCATAAGAAGCGGCAATGCTGAGCGAATCACTGTAAGGCTCCCCGATTCCGCCTGCACAGATGATCCCGAACAGCTCCTTCAAGGTAGAGGCTGCTTTCTTCATATGGTGCAGCGACAGGAAGGCTGCATCCGCTTCATACCCGCCCTTCATGGTGAAGATGGCAATGAACTCGCGCTCCCCCTTGGGGCTGGCGAAGCTGAACGACTCGAACTGCCCGTCCGTGTTCTCGTTCATCACATTCGTTACGGCAAAATGCAGCAGATCCCGGTCCCCATGGAATCTTTCCTTACGCACCTGCTCCAGATTAAGCATCCGCAGCAGGCCGACAGCGAAGTGGCTGGCCGCCCCGTCCGCCCCGATCAGCGGGAGAAAAGCCTCATTGGACTGGGTCTTGAAGCTCCGGTCAATGATGGACAGATACATCTTCTCCTTCAGCTTCGGCAGCGACATATTGAGTGTAATATTGCGGCTTATGAACTCGCTCTCCCGCTTCCGCTTGGCCTCCAGCACCCCCACCGCCTTGCGCAGCGCATGGTTAAGATCTGTGCGGTTCACCGGCTTCAGCAGGTAATCCACCACCTTCGAGCGGATGGCCTGGCGCGTATACTCGAAATCATTATAGCCGCTGATCACAATCAGCAGCAGGTCCGGGAATTCCTGCTCGGCAATCTGCAGCAGCTCGGCTCCGCTCAGCTCCGGCATTTTCATATCCACCAGCACCAGATCGAACCGCTCACGGCGCAGCAGCTCAAGTCCCGCCTTCCCGTCTGTCGCCTCCCGCACCTCGCTGACCCCGAGACCCTCCCAATCCCCCAGAATGTGAATCGCTTCGCGCAGCGGCTCCTCATCATCAATAATCAGCACTCTATACATGTTGTCCTACTCCTCCCCGCGGCAGCCGCATATCCATTCGTGTTCCCTGCTCTGTGCTATGAATGACCAGACCCGACTCTTCTCCATACAAAAGCTTCAGCCGGGTATTCAGATTCTTCAGCCCGATACTCTCCATACCGTCCTCTTCGGCCGTGTCCGCTGCCCGGTCCTCCCACTGCATCTGAAGGGAGCTCAGCACCTGCTCCAGCCGTTCTCCGCTGATGCCCGGACCATCGTCCAGCACAGAGATGACGCTGTGTGTGCCGGTGATACGCGCCTCAATGGTGATGGTAACCGTACTCGATACCTTTTCCAGCGCATGCTTGATGCAGTTCTCCACCAGTGTCTGGATCGACAGCTTGGGAATCCGCAGCTCCATCAGGCTCTCATCCCAGTCGTACACCACCTGCATCCGGCTCCCGAACCGCGCCTTCTGCAGCGCCAGATACCGCTCAATATGCCGCAGCTCCTCCCTTGCCTGCACAACATCCTTGCCGCTAATGCAGTAGCGCAGGGTCAGGGCCAGGTTGTCCACCATCTCGACAATATCGTCATTGTTGTTCTTGAGTGCCTTGGTAGAGATCGCCTGGAGCGCATTGTACAGGAAATGGGGATTAATTTCAGCCTCCAGGGCCTTAAGGACGGCGTTCTTTTCAACGATTTTCATTTTATAGCGTTCATTGATCAGCTCATTCGTCTTCTCAACCATCTTGTTGAAATGGCGCGACAGGTAGGCGATCTCATCCTTGCCTGCAACATAAGCCTGCGCATCGAAGCTCCCGGTACTGAACCGCTGCATCTGGAGCGACAGATTCTTCAGCGGATGGGTAATCCGGTTCGAGGTGAAGCTGACCAGCACCACAGAGACGATCAGGAACAGCAGGCCAATCGCCACACTTAACGTACGCGTCGTTGTAGCTGCTTCATAGATTTGAGTGTAGGGAATCGGCTTGACGAGCTTCCAGCCCTCCTTTTGGCTGATATCATAGATTACCAGGTACTTCTGCCCCTGATCAGACCAGGTTACGCGCCCCTTCTGCTCCGGTGTCAGCAGCTTCGCCAGTCCCGCCTCCTTGCTCTCCCGGTAGAATTCCTTGTCATCCACCTTGAAAGGCTCCCCGTCCGGGCTGATATACATCAGATGCTCTCCGGTGCTGAACGGGATATCCCGCATAATCTCATCGGTCACAGAAGCGTTCAAATATAGCGATAATACCGCCTGCGGCTCGCGTGACACGATGGAGCGGATCAGCCGGTGGTAGCCCATGAACACATTGTTATGGTTAACAGGGTAATCGGCGCTGTTCACGCTGGCCGTCTGCTCCTCCACGAACGACTGATAGGAACGGTTATACGGACTCTTCAGCGCCCGCTTATACCACGGCAGGTCATCAATAGGCGGATGCTCGGATACCCGGACGGTGATGTTATAGTTCTCCTTGGTGACATAATAATATTTCTGCTCCTTGATTACATAGAGATATACAGCCTCCAGATCATTGCGCGAAAAATACAAATTCCGCAGATAATCCTCCACGTACATCCGGGAGCTGTAATCTTCTGATTCATGCAGAAGCGCATAATTGAACTCATCGTAGGAGATCTGCGGCAGAGACAATTGCTCAACCCCGCTCAGGTAGCTCTCCAGATTCCGTCCGACCAGGAGCAGGTTATTGCCCGTACTGGCAATGCTGTTATCGACCGATTCCCGCTGCAGCATGCTATAGGATATGTAGGTGAGTGAACTGACCACCAGGATGATAATAATCGTAAACAACAGAATCAGCTTGTTAGCCAGACGGCGGGATACCCGCGCAAGCAGTGGCTCTATCAGCTTACTCCACACTTTTCTCATGATGCTCTCCGCTCTCCCCGCTGCCGGTTTGGGGACTTTTCCGGCCTCCGCAGTCCGTTCACCTTTTTACCCTTAACTGTACTCTTAAATCCATTTTTGACGATCCGGGTCTGCTCTATAATACACAATATAGACTAACCGGAATGGTTAAGTGTGGCAAGCCAGGCCTAATACTCCCACCCTATAACTCAAGAAGAGGTGCATCCATGTTAAAAACACTCGGAAAACAATGGCGCGAGAAATTCGAATTCGGTATCTTTACTCTCCCGGTTCTGATCTGTATCGCTGTTGCCTTCTATATCCCCTTCGCCATGACCATCCGCTATTCGATGACCAAATGGAACGGGATCTCCAAGCACCCCAAGTTCGTCGGGCTGGATAATTTCAAGCAGATCTTCTCGGGCGATACCAACTTCTCCGATGCCGCCTGGTTCACGATTAAATATGCAGTACTCTACATTGTCATAGTCAATGTGCTGGCGATTCTGCTGGCCGTGCTGCTGGACATGAAGCTGAGAAGCACCTCCTGGCTGAGAGCGGCCTTCTTCATCCCTTATATCCTCAGTCTGGTCATTGTCGGCTTCATCTGGAAGTTCATCTTCATGCAGGGCTTCAACTCGCTGGGCGAGAGTACCGGCTGGGCAATCTTCGACTTAAGCTGGCTCGGGACACCGGGACTGGCCTTCATCTCCATCCTGGGTGTATCCATCTGGCAGTCGATCGGGTTCTATCTGGTCATCTACATTGCCGGTCTGCAGTCTGTGCCTGAGGATCTCAAGGAAGCCGCTACAGTAGACGGTGCCGGACCGATGAGACGATTCTTCAGCATTACGCTGCCGCTGCTTGCCCCATCGATCACGATCTCTGTGTTCATGGCGCTCACCAATTCAATCAAGGTGTTCGACGTCATCCTGTCGCTGACCGGCGGCGGTCCCGGCGGAACTACTTACAGTATTGCTTATGATATCTACAGGGATACGTTCCAGAACAATCTGTACGGCTACGGCACGGCGAAAGCGCTTATCCTGTTCCTGGCTGTGCTTGTCGTGACGATCATCCAGCTGACCGTCTTCAAACGGAGAGAGGTAGAGGCCTAATGACAACCAAACACAACAAGGCAGGCAAGATCATCCTGGAGGTTATTCTGGTCCTCTTGTCTCTGCTGTTCCTGTATCCGCTGTTTCTAACCATAATCAATTCGCTCAAAAGCTTCGGCGAGGTCATGACCGATGTCATCGCCCTCCCGCAGAAGCTGACCTTCAGCAACTACTCCTACGTCTGGGAGTTCATCAACTATCCGCGGCTGTTCCTGAACAACTTCATCATTACCGGTGTCGGCCTGCTCGGTATTGTATTCATCTCCTCCATCGCCGCCTATAAGCTGGCCCGGACCAAAACCAGATGGAGCGGTGTCCTGTACTTCCTGTGCATTATGCCGATGCTGATCCCGTTCCAGTCGATCATGCTGACGGTCCTCCAGACCGCCAAGAATCTCAACCTGTCGGAGAGCACCTGGGGACTGGGTCTCCTGTATTGGGGCTTCGGCGCTCCGCTGGCGGTGTTCATCTATCACGGCTTCGTGAAGGGTATCCCGACAGAGATTGACGAGAGTGCGACGATTGACGGCGCTTCCGGCTTCCGCCTGTTCTTCAGCGTGATCTTCCCGCTGCTGAAATCGGTCACCACGACCATTATCATCATCGATGTCATGTGGATCTGGAATGACTTCCTGCTCCCGCTATTGATGGTCAATGGTTCGCCGGAGACGAAGACGTTAACGCTGGCGGCTTATACCTTCGTGGGCCAATATACTTCGGACTGGCAGTATGCCATGACCGCTATGGTAATGGCAGTGCTTCCATCGATCGTGGTATTCATCTTCCTGCAGAAATACATTGTGAAGGGCGTTGTAGCTGGGGCGGTTAAGGGGTGACGCTAACCTGCGCCTCTCCCTTCTCTTTTACCAGCTGGAAATAAAGAAAGGCACGGCCTGAGCAAATTTGCTTGGGCCGTGCCTGTTTCAGTTTTGATTACGGGTCTAATCGTCACTGCGGTGATTTTGGACTTCCGGCCGCTGTTAGGTTTGGATTTCCCGATTCAAACTGCTGGCCGCAGTAGAAATCCAAACCTAAAGGCGGACGCTATTCGCTCCTCCAGTTCCAAAATCCCCTCCGCTCCTTCACCCTTGAATCGTTTTATAAAACAATAAGTAGTTCACAACCAAATTCAAAAAAATTTCCAACCAACTTAAAAATTAGACGTTCGCAGTCACTTCTGAATTAGCAAAATCTACGCACCACCTGCCACCCATCCCGGATTCCCCCAGGAGATGCGGACTCAGATGACCTTATTTCGCTGATATTGCCCTGTTTTTCGCGCCTGCGGACTCAGAAGCACTTATTTTGCAATTTCGGGCCCGCAATGACTGCAAATAAGCAGCTTAAGGTCTTCTGAGTCCGCAAGTTCGGCGAATCCAGCCCTTTCAGGACTAATAAGGGCCTCCCAGTCCGCATAGAACCGCGAAGTACCGCACCAGCCTCCCTGCGAAAGCAATGGGGCGATGTCCATGGGACGATGGTCGACGGGAGCAGAGGGTCCATGGGACGATGAAGTTACTTAGTTACTTCTTTACCGTCTAAGCCCGATCCGGTACACCGGCGTAGCGGTCACACTATGGAACACGGCAACGGCTTCGCCCTCGAATACCTTCTCCACAGCCATGGCGGCATCGTCGGCCAGCTTAACAGCACCTGTCCGGCGAGGTGTCGTTTCCAGAACGATCTCGCCCCGGCGCAGTTCCTCCCGGAACCGGGATAGGCCGATCTCCCACGGCAAGCCGTTATAGAAATGGTCGTGGAACAGCTTCCCGGCAGCGAAGGCATAGCCCACATTCCCTGTATAATCAATGCTCAGCAGGACTTCTTCCGTGCTCTCCAGGATTTCCTCAGGTAACTGGAGGACAACCTTGTGGTCCTGAATCCGGCGCATCGTAACCGTGATTTCCTTCTGCGGTACCTGTACCTCATAAGCCTGGAACCAGCCATCCTGTCGTCCGCTGACCGTAGCATCAGCCTGTGCCGTATTCCACTGCGTTGCCGTCTCTGCTCCGCCTGTGTATTCACGGAATGTGAATGCATGATGTCCCTGGCTGATGAATTCAATTCCGCCTACGGTCTGAACCGGAGGAGCCGGTGAGAAGATGATGCGGCTGCAGCCGTTCTCCTCAAGCTCCCACAGGGTCGCGGCTTCAGAGGCACTCATTGCGTAGATACGGACTTCTCTGGCTCCCTCCCGCCGGATCACAATCATAGAAGATTGGTGATGCGGAATCAGTACACTATAGCCGCCATTCTCTGCTACGTCCCCGGTCTCCGCGCTCACCTCCAGAATACCGGCATCTGCGTCAATCTGGAACTCAGCGTCGACACCCTCTGGCATAGAGAAGAAGTAGGTGGCTGCTTCCTCCGTTTCAATAGCCGTAACAGGCTGGGCCGTAGCTGCCTTAAGATTAAGACCATCCAGCGCGAAGTTGAACGGCAGCAGGAAGGAAGCCTTGGGCTGAACCGTCAGCTTGCTGCGCTGCGGGAAGCGAAGCGTCTCCTCTCCCAGTTCTACCGCAAACACAACCTCCTCGTGCGTATCCATCTCCACATGGTCCTGATAATTATTGACGAACAGGAAGCCAGCCTTGCCGTCCGTGCGGACTGCATAACGCAGTGTGTGCGCATCCTCCGGCGTAACTGCTTCTGCCCCTTCAGGAAGCACAGTTGCCATCGGTGCAAGCCGGTCTGCGAACCGGCGCAGGAAATAATGAAGCGGACGAAGCAGGTGATTCGACTCACGGATCTGGCCGAATTCACCAATTGGCGCCTGGAAATCATAGGTCAGCTTCGGCGTAGTGCTCTCATTCAGGTATCCCGTTCTTCCCACCGGATTGGTTCCGCCATGGAACATATAATACCCGATGAAGTTGCAGCCTCCGGCAAGCTTCATTAAGGTCATGGCGATGACACTTTCCGGCTCCACCTGGAACCGGGACAGATACCAGGTCTGCATCCCGCCGCCCATCTCACAGCAGGCGAACGGGTATTTCGTCCGCGCATACGGCGGATTGAATTCGCCGCCCGGCGCCTTGTCATCATGGAAGTTCACGAATACGTATTCCGGCGTCGGCTTCTGGACCTGATTCGGGTCACTGATGCTCCACGGAGTATAGGCATACCCTCCGTAGAGCGGAAGCACCTCATCCTCCAGGAACGGCGCCTCGCCCCAGCCCGTGCTGGTATAGATAGGAGCGATCAGACCGGAATCCACCGCATACTGCTTAAGCAGACGCATATG
This sequence comes from Paenibacillus sp. FSL H8-0122, assembly GCF_038005345.1. Classification (NCBI taxonomy): domain Bacteria; kingdom Bacillati; phylum Bacillota; class Bacilli; order Caryophanales; family Paenibacillaceae; genus Paenibacillus; species Paenibacillus sp. FSL H8-0122. Next base: position 4,343,363 of record NZ_JBBOTB010000001.1, read on the forward strand.
CTCAGATCCCGCTTCACCGCTCGCTCCGCCGCTGAGATACTCGTCACCCTGCTTGGCGGTCTCTTCCCAGAGAGCGGCCGCAGCATTCAGCTCATTCTCCAGCTGAATCCCGATCACCGGTCCGCCATCCTTGAACATCAGCCCATCGGCCTGATTGCCGATCTCCTTGAACAGGCGGTTCACATACTTCAGGTAGCCCTCGTCATTGGATCGCACATCGAATTCCCGGCCGAACAGCCAGTCCGGCAGTCCGCCGTTACGGACCTCGCCATGACAGAACGGACCGACACGCAGGATGACGTATAGGCCATTATCCCGGCACAGCTCCACAAATCTCCGGAGATTGCGGTTGCCTGCCCATTCGAACGCTCCTTCCACCTCTTCATGATGATTCCAGAAGATATAGGTCGCCACCACATTGATGCCGGACAGCTTCATCTTGGCGATTTCACTCCCCCAATCCGCTTCGGGATACCGTGAATAATGGAATTCCCCGCAGATGGCGAAATAAGGCTTGCCGCTGATCTCCATATAATAATTCGTGAAGCGGATCTCATCCCCTTGGGGATTGCTCCCGCCCAGCCGCAGGGTGGACGGGTAGATCTCTTTGGCGGCCCTTAGGGCCTGTATCGTATATTTCATGAGAATTGCTCCTTTGCAATATTGTATACTCCGTGTACAACCTATACTTATATTTTCACAAAAACTGCCCCAAAGCTATTGCTTTGGAGCAGCCCGTAAGCTTATTCTGTTATTTTTGCGCTGCAAGGAAAGCATCGATTTGTTTCTGCATTTCAGTCTGCACCTTATCCAGACCAGCTGATTTAAGCTGCTTGATCAGGTCTGCCTGGCCTTTCGCCAGATCATCGATTAAGCCGTATTCCAGCGGAATCGCATAACGCAGCATTACGTTACCGATGTTAGCCACTTCGTTCTTCACTGGCGTAGTGTCGAAGACGAAGGTTTCCAGCGGGAAGTGATAGATGCTGGACTGCCAAGTGTTGAACATATCGTCCGCTTCCTTAGGATACGCTGCATCCTGACGGTTCAACGGGGAGTTCCAGCCCCAGTTCGAGAAGCCCGTGTAGTTAGCGGCAGCAGGACCTGCGGTGAACTTCTTGTCACCTTCCGGATTGTAGTTGCTTCCGGCGATGCCGTACATAGTCAAGTCGTGAATTTCCTTGTCATTCTGCAGCAGATCGAGCAGCATCAGTGCGCGCTCAGGATTCTTGGAGGTTGCATGAACCGACATCCCATTCTGCGTCGAGATCGCAGCAATTTTCTTCTTGTCCGGCGTAAGGTCGGCAATGCCCAGCTCCACATCCGGTTTGTCACGGCGCATTTCAGCCAGGTTAGCAGCTACAGTACCCAGATTGTGTGCATAGGAGGATACCTTGCCTGCTTTCACATCCTGCCATACATCGTTTTTGTTGCTGACTACGTTCTTCGACCACGCACCGTTATCGGCCAGGTCTTTGTAATATTGAAGCAGGGAAGTGAATTCCGGTGTGTCATAGATATTGAAGACTTTACCGGATGCATCATCCAGCTTGTACGCCAGCGGCAGCAGACTTGCATCTACCAGGTTGAAGTTGTTGTTCTGCTCCAGCAGCGTCTGATCCAGCTCATGGAATTTCCAGCCGTCCGCCGGCTTGGCTCCATAGGCAGTAATCCCTTTTTCGTCCTTGGCAATCGCCTTCAGGTAAGTCGCGTACGATTCAGGGCTGTTGATTTCCGGCAAGTTATGCTTTTTGCGCAGATCCTCACGGTACAGCACCACTTTGTCGGTAACTTCAACATTGTTGTTAGGAACCATGTAGAGCTTGCCGTCCACCTTGGCTTGTTGCCAGTTCACTTTCGGCATCGCTTCCCAGGTCTGTGGCATGTATTTGGTCAGCATATCATCCGTTAGCTCCAGGAATCCGCCCTTCAGCGCCTGATCGTTATAGAAGGCCCAGTTCGCTGTATATACGAGATCGAAGTCTTCATTCGCTGCGAATTTCAGCGGGTATTTCTGGGTCCAGTCAGACCAGTCGAGGAATTCGGTTTCTACAGTAGCATTGATTTTTTCCTTGAGCTTGGTGTTCAGCTCTCCGAAGACCTTGTCATAATCCCCGGGCTGTGGCCCAAGCAGAATCATTTTGAGCTTCACTTCTTTGGAGGTGTCCGGAGCGCCGGAATTTGTTGCGCCTTCCGATGCCGCCGGAGCCTTAGTGGCCTCCGCTCCTGTGTTAGCGTTATTATTGCCGCCGCAGGCACTGAGGACCGTCCCTAATGCCATCATCGTTGCAAGCGTTACTGTAAGTTTCTTTTTCTTGTTCATCATGACTTGTATTTCCCCCTTAAGTAATAGTTGCTTAAGTCTTTTATTGATAACCAGGTTACCCTGTGATCATCCTTTGACTGCACCAATCGTAAGTCCTGTTACAAAATACTTCTGGATGAACGGATACGCCAGCAGGATCGGCCCTGTAGCCACAATCGTCATGGCCATCTTCAGACTTTCGGTTGGCAGGTCCGTGTTGACCACCGCACCGGAAGCCATCATCGCCTTACGCATTCCATCCATATTGCCTAACATTTTGTAGAGATAATACTGCAGCGGCATCAGCTCCGACTTGGAGATGAAGAGCAATGCGTTATACCAGTCATTCCAGTAGGCCAAGGCAATGAACAGACCAATGGTCGCCAGGGCGGGCTTGGACAACGGTACAATCAGCTGCATGAAGATCCGGAAATCGCCGGCTCCGTCAATTTTGGCGGATTCTGTAATCGCATCCGGGATGCTGCTCATGAAGGACTTCATGACAATAATATAGAAGACGTTCATCATCATCGGCAGAATCAGTACCAGAAGCGTATCCTTCAGATGCAGATAGTTGATGATCATCAGATACCATGGAACCAGACCGCCGCTGAACAATGTAGTGAAGAAGAAGAAGAAGGAGAAGCGGCTGCGCCATTTGAAATCTCTCCGGGACAGCACGTAGGCTGTCATTGACGTCAGGAACAATCCGACAATAGTACCGATGGCTGTAACGGAGATCGTCACGCCATACGCTCTGAGCATCTCAGCCGGATACTTGAACAGCAGGCTGTACGCCTCTGTCGAGAAGGCGGTCGGGAAGATCTGGAACCCTTTCTCGATAATCGCGCTCTCTTCACTCAGAGAGGAAGAGATCACCAGAATGAACGGGAAGATACAGAAGATAGCCAGTACCGTTAGGGTTACGTATCCGATTATGGATAGTACCATTTTGTCCCGGCCTGCAGACTTTCTGCGTACTTCCGGTGATTGAATATTAGCAGTGGTTGAACTCATCGGGCATTACCTCCTTGTCCTAGAATAGAGCGCGATCCTTGTCGTATCGGCGTACTGCATAGTTGGCCAGCATGATAGTTGCGAAGCCGAGCAGAGATTGGTAGAAGCCGGCTGCCGCAGACATTCCGATTTCATTGGATGTGGTCAGCGAGCGGAAGACGAAGGTGTCGATTACGTCTGTGGATGAGAACAGCAGGCCGTTGTTGCCGACCATATTGTAGAACATCCCGAAGTCTCCGCGGAAGATATTACCGATCGCCAGCAGCACCAGAATGATGACGGTCGGCATCAGGTTCGGAACCGTAATTTTCATAATACGCTGGAATATATTCGCGCCGTCAATTTCAGCGGCTTCATACATCTCGGTGTCAATGCTGGTAATCGCGGCCAGATACATGATCGTTCCGTAACCCAGTGTCTTCCACGCAGATACGACGACCAGAATGAACGGCCAGTAGGCTGCCGTATTATAAATATCGATTGGCTGCATCCCCAGTCCCTTCAGCAGCACATTGACCGTACCTACATCGAAGTTGAACAGATTGTACGCAATCGCGCCCACAACAACCCAGGAGATGAAATAAGGCAGGAACAATACCGTTTGGGTCAGCTTGCGGAACCATTTGCCCGCTACCTCGAACAGCAGGATCGCTGCGAAGATCTGAAGCACGTTGTTCACAACGATGAATGCGATATTATATAGCGCTGTATTTCGGGTTACGCGCCAGGCGTCACCGGAATCTATGAAGAATTTGAAGTTATCCAGCCCGTTCCACGGACTGCCGAATACCCCGCCCGTATAATCAAATTGCTTGAATGCCAGCACTATGCCCGACATGGGCAGATAAGCAAATAGCAGAAAGAACAATACTGCCGGTGTCAGCATAAGAAGCAAGGATCTGTATTTCTTGACGTCATCCCAGAATCCGTGTTGTTTCTGTTTCATCTTGAATCCCCTTTCCCATTCCCATTTCTCTATAGCCTTATTATAAATAAGCGTCCTTCCGGTGTGGATTAGGGCTATCAACTAAAAGTAATACTTTTTCAACGATCCGTTTAAATATATACTTTCCAAAAAAACAAAAAACGTTGCCTCTGATTTGGAAATCAGGACTGGCAACGTTTGGTAATCATCAACTTAGATTTTCTGCTTCTTGCGGTATTCCCCCGGCGTCATGCCGGTGATCTGCTTGAACTGCCGGTTGAAATAGATAATATTCTTATAGCCCATCCGTTCGGCTATCTCATAGATCTTAAGCGTTGGATCACCGAGCAGCTCGAACACTCTGCCTGTCTTGCGTTCGTTAACATACTCGCTGAAGGGAACCCCATACTCTTCCTTGAACAGGAAGCCCAGATAATTCGGGGTGAAGTCGAAGTGGGCGGCTACCTCCTTCAGCGTGATCTTCTTCTCCAGATTCTCCTCCACATAATTCATAATCTCGTCGATCAGCTTGCGCTTCTGCCGCTGCCGCTTCACATACAGCAGCTCCGACAGCTCGAAGAATCTCCGCCTCATCCACGACAGGATATCGTGAATTGTCTCGAACTGGAACAGGATGTCCGGCTGATGGGACTCCCACTGGAGCAGCTCATACAGATTCTCATTCTGCTGCTGCAGGTCCGCATGCAGCTTGGAGGTGATCCGGATAATCAGCTCATAGACATCCTTCTTGCCGGCATTCGTGAACAGCTCCAGCAGATGATCGTCAATCGCCACCAGATCGTACTGGATGATAGCCTCCAGCAGCTGCACAACGGTCTGTTCAATCCTTGCCCCCGGCGTCCCGCGCGGGGAGGACTCCAGATTATCGCGGATCAGCCGGTTCTTGCCCAGCAGCCACTTCGCACTGAGTGCAGCCGTTGCCTGCTGATAGGATTCATGCAGCCCCGCCTCATCCTGGGCGTAACGCCCGACCCCGATGGTTAAGGTGCAGGGTGAGCTCCCGGCCATCTGCTTAATCAGCTCGTCCAGCAGACTGAGGAAGCTGTCCTGCGGAAGGCTGCACAGAATGACGAACCGGTGATGATGGACGGGGATCAGTGTTCCCAGCTGGGTGCTCTCTACGAATGCTCTAATCAGTCCGGCCATCTGCCGCGTCTTGACACGCGCATCCTCCTCAGACAGGTCTCGCATTTTCCATTCCAGATCATCGATCTCAATAATTGCTGCAGCCGCCCCCTTCATGAGCAGCGGATTCAGGGCACTGCGCAGATGCTGCTCCGCCGGCTCAGGTGATGCATCCTCGAACCAGCGCAGAATCAGCTCCTTGTTCACCAGAGACAGTGCCTCTGTGAAGGAGCGGTTCTTCTCCCGTTCCTGCTCCAGAGCAGCAGACAGAGATTCCAGCATGTCGTAGAGATCCTTGTCTTCCACAGGCTTCAATAAATAACCTGAGGCATTGATCTCAATCGCTTCCTTGGCATAGCTGAAATCCTCATGGCCGCTGATGAAGACAATTTTGACCTTTGGATGGATTACCTTCGCCCGGCGCGCGAATTCCGTCCCCGTCATAATGGGCATCCGTATATCGGACAGGATGATATCCACCCGCTCCTGTTCCATGATCTTAAGCGCATTGAAGCCGCTGTTCGCCGTTCCTACCACTGCAAGATCCAGCGGGCTGGCCAGCACTCTGCGCCGCAGCCATTCCAGATCAATCGCTTCATCGTCAACCAGCAATACATTGATACTCATCGCAATCTTGTCCTCCTGTACTTATACAGCGTCTGTCTTACAGCTCTTCATGTCCCTGAAGTCCGGCGGGAAGCAGCAGCCGCACGGTTGTCCCGCCTCCATAGAAGCTGGCAATGCTCACCCCGTAAGCATCGCCGTATCTGAGCTTGATCCGCTCATCCACATTTTTCACACCGTAACCGCCTGACTGGCTCGGCCCCTGCATCATACGCTTAACCACTTCAGGACGCATGCCAATCCCGTTATCGATTACCTTGAGCTCAATATTGTCCCCTACCCGCTTGCCGGTCAGCCGGATGGCGATGGTCTCACCGAACCAGGCGTGCTTGAATATATTCTCGACAAAAGGCTGAAGCAGCAGCTTAATCACCTGCATGTGCAAAATCTCCTCGTCCACATCCACGTGCAGCGTGAAGGCATCCGCATATTTGACCCGCTGGATCTCCAAGTAAGTAGCCACCTGGTCCAGCTCCTTCTCCAGTTCAATATAGACATTGCCCTGATTGAGCGTCAGCCGGTAGAACCGGGACAGCCCCTGGACCATCTCCGTGACCTTGCCGATCTCGCCCAGATTGGCAAGGCTGCTGATCGTAGAGAGCGTATTATATAGAAAATGCGGATTGATCTGTGCCTGCAGGGCTTCCAGCTCCGCCTGCTTCTTCTGGATTCCCTGCACATACACGCTGTTGATCAGCCCCTGAATGTTGGAGGCCATATCATTGAAGGAATCTGCGATCTGCACGAATTCATCATTGCCGGAGAAGCGGATGCGCTTTTGGAAGTTCCCGTCCTGGAAGGAGCGCACCAGGCCTACGATCCGGCTCATTTTGCGTCCCGATATCCGTGCCACCACATAACCAATCAAGGTCATCACCAGGAAGCTCAGACTGCAGACCGCGATAATCACACGGCGCAGGCGTCCGGCATCCTGGGTTAGATATTTATGCGGAACCATTGCTTCAATCATGAAGTTACTGCCCGGAATCTGTTCCTGCAGCCTTAGGAAATTCTCCTCTCCGCTGCTCTTATTGGCAGGCCCCCGCTGGAACAGAACGTCCCCGGTGGTCTCCTCCACCAGCCGCAGCGTAATTCCTTCCTCCAGCGGGAAGGTGTCGAAGCCGCCGAACAGGTCCTCCAGCGATACCGTAATCCGCACATAACCGATCAGCGACTTGTAATCACTGAAGTTGACGAGTCTGCGCACATGTGAGAGGTTGCCCAGCTTCTGGTCCGTATCAATCTGCAGCCACAGATTATCACGCTTGGAATCCTTGAGCGACCGGTACCATTCACTGCCGGCAATATCATCCAGTGGCAGTATATAGTAATCGCTGGTAATGATCGGCTCATCCAGATTATCCCCGGACACAATGTTCAGATCTGGGTTCGGGGTGTAGAGCATGAAGCGGATCTTGTTCCCGAACAACTGCAGCGGCGCGGTAATCTGGGGTATAATCTCGTCAAGCATCGTCAGATAGATCTCAAACGGTGTCCCCTTCAGCTCAAGCGCACGCTGGAACGGCTGGCTGCCGAACAGGTTGTCCGACATCCGCTGTATTTCATCCATCTGATAGCGGATATTGTTCCTCGACTGCTCCATGCCTGTGCGGATGTTGGACTCGGCCATCTCTGTCCTGGAATCCGTCAGCATGGAATAGGAGATATAGCCGATGAACACATCCGTGAGGAGAACCAGCAGCAGATAAGGAATCATCATTTTATAGGTGAAAGGCATGTACTTCTTAAGCTTGGGCATCATTCACTGGACATCCTCTGCATGGAATTCGTTATAGCTATTCTATTCCGAAACGGACCGCAGCACCACTTCTGCGTCATCCCCCTTGGCAGAACTAATATTCATATTGTAGAGCAGATTCACTCCGCGCTGTTAGCACAATGCTAAGAATGAATAGCACAAAATGAAGAATACCGGAAAAACGAAAAACAGCCCGGGGAGGATTAGGAAGCGGCTCCCCGGGCTGTAAGAGATCGATCATACAGATTCATTGATAAGAACTGTTACGCCGGCTTATTTCACAGCTTCTCACTGACTGCCCCGTTCACTGCAATCTTCGCATTGAAGGAGAGCTGGTTCAGCTTCTTGATGGTCTCTTTATTGTAGGCATCCCCCATGAAATTCGGCTGGCCGCCAATGATTTTGACCGGAGTAATGCTGCTGGTCACCCCTGACGGGTTAATGGTGAAATTAACCAGCATGGAATGCAGGGTCTTGTCTCCGCCCCGTGTAGAACGGTTGAATACAAAGTTGCCCAGTGAATAATAGATCGGCTTATGCTTGTAATATTCAATACCCATCAGACAATGACTATGCGCGCCAAGGATGATATCCGCCCCGCTGTCGATCATCTGCTTGGCCAGCTTCCGGGCATACGCTTCCGGGTAATCCTTGAATTCCTGATTCCAGTGAATATATACAACCGTATAATCATTATCCTTGGCAGACTTCTTAATCGCACTGAGCAGCGGCTCCGCCGTATAGGCTGAGGCTGCTCCCGGGCTGTTCTTGCCTGCATACCAGGAAGGGTCAGACAGCACACGGCTTGTACCCAGAACGGCGATCCGCTTGCCCTTGACGGTCTTGACATACGGTTTGAAGGCTTCAGCGATATTGGCACCCGCACCGGTGTGTCCAATATTGTTCTTATCCAGATGAATCAGCGTGTCCAGCATCGCGGTCCGTCCATAATCCAGAATATGGTTATTAGCTACGGTAACACCGTCGATCCCTGCTCTACTTAACCCAGCAAGTGCTGCCGGCTTGGAACGGAAGGCGAACGTCTTGCTGGCTGCAGTCCCGCGCACCGAGACTGGAGTCTCCAGATTGGCAAAAGCAAGATCGGCCTTCTGCAGCACAGGTGCTACCTTGGCGAACGGGAAATCCACGCCATACTTGGCAATCTGGTCGCCGACAAAGCCGTCCAGCAGAATATCCCCGGCAAACGTAAGGCGGATCTCCTCCTGCGGGGCAGCCCCCTTGGCGCTGATCCCCGCGGCAGGGACCAACAGAAGCAGAATCATGAATATAACAGCATATCTGCGCAAAGTTCTCTAGCTCCTTTTTCTAATGTAATATAATAATGACTGTGACTAGGAAATATAGAACACAACGCAGGATGCACTCGCGCTTGCCTGCTGGTAGAACTCCCGGATGGCCTTGAAATACGTATAGATATAATCGAAGAATTCTTCCTCCTCATCCTCCTCCATAAGGGGGTAGACTCCTTCCTCCATCATCTGCCGGAAAGGGTAGTGTTCCCTTAGCCAGGCTTCTTCTATTCCCTCCAGAGCCTCTGCAGTCAGCTTCACCTCATCCGGTTCCAGGGCGAACACCTCGGCATCCGAATAGTGACCGATATAATGACTGGTCAGAGGGACAGCAGCGCCCAGGGGCGAAGAATTGCCTTCCTGTCCGCCATTCAGTATATAATGCAGGGCTTGCCAGGACTTATCGATATCCAGCTTGGGCCCGATTTCGTGCAGGCTCACTTCTTCCGTCCGGATCGACTGAAGCAATTCAGCATGTACAGCCAGGTAATTGCCGATCATCCCCATGAGATTGTCTCCTTCTTTCTTCTGCCTTGAAGCTATTCTACTACAAGGGAAGGAAACAACCAAATGATGGATGAATTTTGCTAGATTTGCGCCTTCTTCAGCACTGCCCGGAAGCAGCTCAGGCCGCCCCACTGGTCTGTACGCACGGCATCTGCCGGAAGATTGAAATCCGTCTCGCCCCAATACTGAAATCCAGCCTGGAGCAGAATCTCATTCATCCGCGGCAGGTTGACCGTCGGATGATCAAAGGTCAGCACCAGCAGTCCTTCTCCGTTAAGCGTTCTATGAAACTCACGGACGGCCAGGACCGCTTCCTGCACAGACAGATGCTCCAGCACCGAGATACAAAAAACCGTATCAAAGCTCTCATCCTCATAAGGCAGTGAGGTCAGATCAGCCTGGGCCAAGTGTAGCCTGTTCACAGGTCCGGCCTCCACCTGACGGGCTGCAGCTGCTCCGATATCCTCGGCGATATTCTGCATCATCGCTTCATGCGACAGAATCCGGGCATCCTTATCACAGGCATAGACCTCAGCGCTATGCTCGGCAAGATAGAATTTGAGCGGGTGTGAAATTCCGCAGGCTGCGTCCAGTACCACATCATGCGGTGAGATGAAATGGGTACACCATTCGTATTCATACGGACGGCTCCACCAGGCTTCCGGCAAATCATAAACCAGCTTGTCACGGCGTGCATCGGTATTCACAAAAAAACGGGAGACGTAAGGATGTGTCGGCATGGCCAGGACTCCTTTACTCGTGGGGATTTCGGTAGTCAGAGTATATTCACGAATCCCGGTTTCATGCTATAACCTCGCAGCAGCCTGACATACAGATTATTTGGTAAGCTGCGTAAAGTAGATCCCTATACCCAGATTATAAATAGCATGGGCGAGGATGGAAGAAATCAATGAATCCGTAAAATAGAACAATACAGCAAATACTAGGCCATTGATAAATACTAATCCGTAAGCCAAATACACTCCTTTATACTGCGGGACATGAATAACCCAAAATAAAAAAGTACTTATACAGATCACAATTCCATCAAGGATAGGACTATAACCGATAAACAATCCGATTAATACTCCTCTGAAGAAAAACTCTTCAACCATTCCTCCCCCCAGTGAACTGACGGCAATGCCGCTTGGAGTTCTCATGATATTACGTATAAGCTCCGTACTTTCCGACTGAGGAAGCACCGTTTTGGTTTTTATGATAAGCCCCACAGAGATAAGCACTACAATTGTACCGACGATCAGACCCAGCAAGGTAACTTCAAGAAAAGACATCCCGCTTGGAACAAATAAGGATTTTATATAGGGAGTTATTTCACCCCACCGGAAAATTGCAATGAGTGTTGCGCCTAAAACCAGAAATGGCACTAACCCTAACACCATTTGGACCAACCATTGATTATGCTGCCGGGCATTGAATTCACCCAATTTCTATTCCCCCCTTCCTTCAAACTGGTTGTTATAAAAGACCTGAATCGCTTCACCGAAAAATTCAGCCATATCATCAGGCAACAAAGCCTTCAAAATCTCCGATGGTTTGTCCAAGGGCCGGTCTAAATGAAATAGCTCGTTCCTAGATACCGGAATAAGGGCAAACAGTTCCTCTAGCTCTCGTTGTACCTCTTGACTATCAGGACGCAGTCCGCTGTGAATGGAAGCCTGAAAAAAAGACAATAACCTCTTGTTTAATCGATCGAATGCCAGCTGTTGCCGTTTGTTTTGGGGCATGATTCTATCTACCGTGGTTGCAGAGAAGTATTGTTGTAAAATCATTCTTTGATCTTCTTCTAACCGGATCGTATTCATGAGCAACATCAGATCTTCATTGCTCAAATCGCCCGTTTCATTCATTACTTTCTTAATTCGGGCTATCATTTTCAAGGATTCGTTTATTGTATTTCGCTTATCCAGAAGCACAGCCTCCTGCATTTCAACCATTTCTCCAAAAGAATATGTGGTCTCTTCAAGCATTTGTTTGATTTCGATTAGCGGCCAGCCCATACTCTTGAGCAACTGTATGTTATAGAATTTCTTGAGGTCATCTCTGGCATAAATTTTCTGATTAGCGTCGTTTTTCTTTCCAGGAACAAGAAGCCCGATTTTCTCATAATATCTTAGTGTCCTTATCGTCGTGTTGACTGCGCTGGCGAATTTGCCCACCGTAAGCTCCATATAATCCCCCCAGGTATTACTGCTCCAGATTTATAAGCACCGTGTTTTTTATTATAAACTGTGACGTAACGTCCTACTCAACCCCCAAGATTCAGGGTTGATTGATCCGCAAACGAAACAGGCGCTATCCGTTAACGGACAGCACCTGCTCAGCGTAATCTATAGGACTTGTATCTATAATGTCTACTTATACATAATAGCTGAGCAGCTTCGCATCAACTCCGTGCTTAGCAATCAATCCGTCCAGCATCTTGGACCAGTCATGGTCTGAGGTGCAGCGTTCCGGCCGGGCTTCGAACCAGGCCACCGACCGCTTCACCCCTTCCGCAAACGTCAGGGTAGCCTGGAAGTCAGGCACCAGACGCTTGATCTTGCTGTTGTCGAACACACTGCTGACTGCCTGATCCCCGATCAGCCCGTCTGCGGTTCCCGCCGGAGTATTCGCAGCGATGAAATCCGTAGACATGTGTACAACCTTCGGCTCACGGCCTGCGGCCTCCCCGATGGCCGCATAGATCTGATTCCAGTTCAGCACCTCATCCGAGGTAATATGAACCGCTTCTCCAATCGCCTCCTGGAGCCCCAGCAAACCAACGAAGCCTTTGGCAAAATCCGTATTATGCGTCAATGTCCAAAGCGAGGTGCCATCGCCATGAATGACGAGCGGCTGGCCCTTGCGGATGCGTTCTACCAGGGACCATGGATGGCTCCAGCTGGTCAGCGCCGCCGGAATGGCTGTATCTCCGTAAGTATGGGAGGGACGGACAATCGTCACCGGGAAGCCGCTGCTCTGGTACGCTTCCAGAAGCAGTTCCTCGGAAGCAATCTTGTCCCGGGAATACTGCCAGTAGGGGTTCACCAGCGGAGTCTCTTCGGTAATCAGATAGTTACGCTGCGGCTTCTGATACGCGGAAGCCGAGCTGATATAGATATATTGCCGCGTCTTGCCTGTAAACAGGTCAATATCCGTCTGCACATGCTCCGGCGTAAAGGCAATCCAGTCGACTACAACATCGAAATCATACCCCTTCAACGCCTCCGCTGCCTGCTCCTTGTCACGGATATCACCGTGTATCACCTGTGCGCCCTGCGGCACGAAGCTGCTGCGCTCTCCACGGTTGAACAGATACAGTTCTATTCCCCGTTCCACTGCCAGCCGGGAAACCGCCTGACTGATAAGCCCCGTTCCTCCGATAAATAGAACCTTCATCTGTATCCTCCCTCTCTCTTAACCGATAATTTCATCAATTCGTGCCAGTATATCCTCATTCAGCTCAATGCCGGAAGCCTTAACATTCTCCTCCACCTGCTCAGGGCGGCTCGCACCGACCAGGGCACTGGATACATTAGGCTGGCGCAGAATCCAGGCCAGCGCCAGATTGCCTACAGAGATATCCAGTTCAGCCGCAATCTTGCCCAGCTCCTGAACCTTCGTAAGCTTCTCCTCCGTAATTCCTTTGCGCATCCAGTCGAGCCGGGCAGCCCGGCTGTCTGCCGGAATCTCGGAGACCGAGCTGTATTTGCCGGTCAGCAGACCTTGAGCAAGAGGGGAGAATACGACTTGTCCGATTCCCTTGCGCTGCCCAAGCGGGATAATCTCCTTCTCGATATAACGTTCAAACATATTATAGACCGGCTGATTGACCACGATATGATCCAGCAGATACCGGTCGGCAACCGCAAGAGCTTCGGTCATCTGCGCCGCCGTCCATTCACTGACTCCCACATAGAGCACCTTGCCCTGACGGACCAGATCATCCAGCGCCCGCAGTGTCTCTTCGATCGGGGTCTCCGGATCATACCGGTGACAGTAGAGCAAATCTACATATTCAGCACCCAGCCGCTTCAGGCTGGCATGGCATTGCTCGGTAATATGCTTCCGGGACAGGCCGCGGTCATTGGGACCGTCACCCATTACCCCGAACACCTTGGTCGCCAGCACGTAGGATTCGCGCGGATAGCTGCTTAGGGTAGCTCCCAGCACCTTTTCCGCCGCCCCTTTCTCATAGACATTCGCGGTATCAAAAAAATTAATGCCCAGGGAGTAAGCGGTTTCAATGGCCTTAACGGCATTGTCCTGCTCCACATAACCTCCGTAGGTCAACCAGCTTCCCAGGCTGATCTCACTGACCTTAAGTCCGGTTCCACCTAATCTGCGGTATTTCATTAATCCCTTGCTCCTCTCCGAATCCGGCGGGTCCCGCCAACCGGTTGCTATATGCACCTATTCATTCTAGAACAATTTGGTAGAAATAGAAAGCGGAGCGGACGGATCTACCGTTCCACTCCACTTGTGCTGATAGAGTCCAGGTGAACATTCAGCACCCGGGTCACACGTTGTTTATTCATCCTGTCAGGCTCAAGCATGGCATGAAGGGCCAGGCCGTCAACCAGAGCATACAGCCGTTCGGCTTCATCGTCCTTATCCAGCCCCTGCTTGAAGAGTTCATGCTGATCCAGGTAGTCAATAATTTGCACAATCAGCGGATAGATCGCATCATTAAGCTCTGCAGGCTTCTCCCCGGCAGTCTTGAGGTGGAAGGTAAAAGCGAACCATACCTCCATCTCAGCCATGCTGCTGTCATCTGTAGGGAGCAGCTCCAGCAGCACCTTCAAAATCTGCTCCCGTGGAGGAAGCTCCGACTGCATTATGTCCACAATCCTCGCTGTTACGCGCTCCTTCACCAGATTCATAGCAAACTCCAGCAATTCCTGCTGGGTAGAGAAATAATGGCGCAGCGCCCCCAAGGAAACCCCCGCCTCGGCAGCAATATTACGCACCGTAGCCCCTTTGATTCCCTGCCGGATAATGACCCGCCAGGTGGCTTCGGCAATATTCGATTTTCGTTCGGAATGATCTACAATTTTTGGCATGACCATATTGTAGCATACCGGAAATGATAAGCACAATTTAAATAATACGGTTGTATTATTTAAAATCCGCTGTTATACTTCGACTAGACTATACTTACTATCAACTATAACAAGGGGTGCGATATGAATCTGGTTGCATGGGCAATTGTTACCTGTGAGGTCTTGTTCTGGGTGGTCATTCTTGCAGGCTTTACAGCACGTTATATCTTCAAGCGCCCTACGCTGGGACTGATTTTTCTGGCGATGACTCCGGTCCTCGATATCCTGCTGTTAATGATCTCCGGCGTGGATTTGGCACGGGGCGCTACCGCTACGACAGCACATGCGCTTGCGGCTGTGTATATTTCTGTGTCTCTTGTATTCGGTAAAAGCATGATCGCCTGGGCCGACGAACGCTTCCGCTACTATGTTACCAAGCAAGGGGCGAAGCCGGCCAAGCGTTACGGCATGGACCATGCCAGGCATTATTTCAAGAGCTGGGTGAAGCACTTGCTCTCTTTTGTGCTCGCTGCTGGTATTCTGTATGGATTGATATTGTGGATCGACGATGCCGCCCGCACGGAGGCGCTGTTAAGTATCCTGACCGTATGGTCCGTGGTGGTCGGTATTGACCTGATCATCACTGTTACCTATTTCATCTGGCCCAGACAGGCCAAAGGTTCGAGCTAAGCTCCGGCCGGAGCGGCTGGTTCAACGGAAGAAAGCCGGCTTATACGCCGGCTCTTATATTTTTCACCGTCCGCTGTTCCAGTGAGAAATGCTTGTAGATTCTATCCCCGCCATCGCCAGTAGGGGCCTGCGCCAATAACCCAACCTTGACTGTGTCTCCCACCGGAAGAGTAAAGAACCGCATCATGTCAAACCGTACGCCGTCAATCGAATAATGAAAAGCAAAGGCATTCCCGGACCTGGCGGCCTGCAGCCATACCTCATTGCCGTCAATGTTACAGCCATTCGCATCATCCGAGGTCTGGTTCGTAACTACGCTGACCACCGCATGGGTATCGAAATCTGTCAGCTCGAAGCAGGCCTTCGCCCAGACCGACAGATCCTGCATCACCATAATGGAAGAAGAATCGTACGTGTCCCGGAAGTCATGACTCACCTTCACCCGCAGCACGAAATCCCCGGATACTTCAGTATAGAAGAACGGCGCATTGGTCAGACTCTCAGGCGTCAGCCCTTCTTCAGCAACCGCCCCGTTGTTACAGAAAAAATCACTGTTAGCAGTGGCTTGTAATATAATACTGTCATCCTCAAACCGGATGTTCCCCTCATTCATCCATTGATACGTTGCGAAATCAGTCTTGGTCATTTGGTAGTCCTCCTGTTTTTGGGAAATTCAAAATATATTTCTATTATATTTCTATCCTAAGCTAAATCCTAGTTTATACTATTTATTCGTTTTTTTGCATCAATTAAATACATAGCTTACCCTTCACTTTATGAGCAAGTCTGCTCAAATCCTCAATATCTTCCGTCTCTAACTCATTGGCGAATTTATCAATATTAAAATCCTTAATAATATTATTCACTTCATCGAGGATTCGTTGTGAGACTACACCTTTATCAATTTGTAAATCTGCTAGGCAAACATAAAATATAATTTTCTCAACTTCTCCCTCCTCTATAACATTGGATAACTCATACAAGCATCTCCCTCCTGCTTGGAGAGTATTTAGTCCATCACTTATTGAATTATTAAAAACTTCACGTATGTATTCACTAAGTTCTGTATAATTCCATTCTTTCATATGTTCACCGTTATCATCGTCAATTCTGTCTAAAGCTTCATCACTTATGTCTTGTGGAGGAATATCCCGCGTTATTGCTCCAGAGCTACGCCCCCATGCATGATTTCCACATATTAACTCATTATGATGATAACTAATTCTTCCCCCTCTCTCAAACAACTTAATAATTGGGTCATAAAGATCATGAAATTGATGAGCGATAAGTACTTCTTTGTCCATCGCATATGCCCATTCAAGGTAAAAATCGCAAAGATATTCTGTAGTCCAGTCTAACTGAACACTTAACAATCTACTATTTTCCTCTTTTATGCTATCAGGCATCCTAAAATCAATGATTTCGGAAGCATTAAATACAGCACGTCTATTATTATCTTTGGAGTTAAAATCCAAAAACATATTACCTCTTCTGATAAATTCCGTTACCAGGATCACATGTGACGGTTTATCTACTGACACAATTTTCCAGTAAATTCCCAAAATTCTTTCTTTGGCTTGTTCAAGATTGGTTTTCAAATTTTCCACCTCAAAGTCTTACTCTCAAGCATATCTTTAACTCTCAATCTTTGAATTATAATCAACTTGCAATTCTTTAAGTGAAATTAACACATTATTAATTCTTGTAGTCAAATCAGTAAGATCTTCAATCGATATAAGTCCTGATAACTCATTGGGATTATATTTGATTAATAATTCCTCAATAGAATTTAAATAGCCGATAAAAACTTTTTGGTGCGACAAAATCATCTCACCCATCGCTGTAGAAACTATAATATCCTCTAATATCCCTTCTTTTCGAACTGTCTCAAAATCATAGGATGTTCTTGCAAGGGCAAGTTGATCACTTAAACTTTGTTCAAGATAATTTTTGTAATTTCTATTCACTGCTTCAAATAACTCTTCATATTCCCAATTGTCCATAAAGTGCTACTCCTTCTACAATTCTTTTCACAATTTCCTTATCCCAGTCATCAAGATCAGCCATCAATTCCTCATATTTTCTTTTTGATTCCAGAGTATCCAAAGCAAAAAGTGCCGCTATACTATAATGTCCTATAGTGTCAATTCCAAAAAGTTTATTTACATTTGGGTCTCTGAATTTGCTGATACAAGTAAGCTTAGATATAATCTCTTCATTGCACCGCTTTCTGCTGATAATCTGACTTATTGCACTGACTAAAACCTGATTATGTTGAATATCTAAACACTTAATAATTTCTTTATCGTTTAATTTACCTTCTCTTATTTCTTTTGATAAGATTAAAGACTTCACTTTAGTTCACCTCTAACTCACGCCAATACTTTAGAGGATATGACGATGTACCAACCAGCATTTCACCTTGTCGAATATAAAAACTCCCTCCTCGTTCTAGCAATTTTAACATCGGCTCGTACAAATCCCTATATTCGTTCGCTTCATCAACACCCTCATCTACTAATGAACATATTTCCAAATGGTAATAACATATTGTTTTTATGTACAAATTATTAATGTCTTCGAGAATTGGACAAGCTTTCATTATATCGATATGAATGCTTTTTTGAAGAACGCTAGCAATACGAATTAATGGGTAGTTATCAGTACTAATAGATAATGTATCTAGCACTACATTAATCCTTCTAAAATATTCACTAATTAATACGTGATGCGATTCACAAAATTTATTCCCTGCCTTATCAAAGTCGATTAAGGATATACGGTTTACAGCATAATTGAGTAGTTCCCCCACCTAACGTCACCTCGCTCATTTACAAATTTTAAAGCGGATAACTATTGAACCTCCTCTTGACCAATCCTGATAACTCATTGGGATTGTATTTGATTAATAATTCTTCACATAGAATTTAAATAGCTTGTGATCTTGCTGGGAGGCGATTATTGCAAAGACAACAAAAATAGGCAGATTATCATAAAATCACAAATGAATTTTTGCAAGAAAATCTTGAAGGATTTTTTTTACTGGTAGGTTAGCAGTGAGTAATAGATCGTTCACCCGTTTAAATATCTCCTGGTTATCCAATATCATTTTTTTACCGTCTTGATCTGTATAACTCCGCAGTGTATCAATGCATATCTCGAATAATTCCTCATCATTTATAGCGAGCAATGACAGTAGAATATTAAGTTCATATACATTGCATTCATTATCCAAACAGTATGCTAATTTCCTCTGCCAATCTATTGGTTTACTAAGCACTTGATTAGACAATTCATCCCAATCCCTTGGATCAAAATCCGAGAGTATCTCGCTTGTAATGACACAGCCATCATCGTACCAAGAATCTACTGTTGTATCAGCACATAAAAGGTTATCTAGTTCTTTGTACATTTTGATGTCTCCAATTAATTTATAAATTAAAAACCTGATGGGCGTGATGCTTTTATCTTGCCTGTTGGGTAACCGCTTGTAAGATTATCACCAACTTTGATTACATAAATTTCCAAATGTATTCTCTGAGTTCTTTGTAACTCCAATCTTTCATGTGTTTCCCTTCCTCTACCCATTCATCGATCTCTGTTTATATTTTTCGATATCCTGCAAAACCTTCTTAGCATCCTCAGTTGCTAATTCTTGCTTTAATGTTGTGGAGGAAATATCAATAATACTATTTAATTCACTTTGTATATCTTCTCTAAGATAATTTTTTTCAAGAGAAAGAAGAGCAACTGTCAAATAAACAACTAGTTTTTCAACGTTACTCCTTACGATTCCACGATGATATTCAACAAGCAATTTTTCTGTTACTTGCGATAATGATAAACCTTCCTCCAAAAATTCTTCAAAATCTTCTGTAATAAACTGTTCAAGTTCTTTATAATTACTTAACATCGATCCCGCTCCCCATCTAATTTATAAATTCACCAGAGTAAACATTCAATTTAATATTAGGGTACTCTTGTCTGAATTTTATAATAATATCGGAACAACTTCTACAAGCTGGTAATTCTGTGTATAAATCAATTTGACCTTTAGCTTGCTTGTTATTCCCTAATTGATGTGCTATATCTTCTAAAATTTTTCGCTCTGTATCATTATTCCTTGGAAAAGCTCCTTCCCCGTCTACTTCTCCTTTTTGGTTCACTGATTTTGCAGGAAATTGGCCTTCCCCTGTTACTGAAGAAAATCCATCATGATTATCCTGATGAATCCTACTATGTGCTTTAAACTCTGTTTTAAGCCCGGTTATATTCACATCCGCCACCGCAACATTACCGTAATTCTTATATTTATTTGACAATGTATTTCGAATTGCCTGTGTTCTCACTTGGAACAGTTCAACTTTTTGAACGTAAGCAAAATCCCCAACCCCTTTAAACCCAGGATCGAAATCATCCAGCAAAGATTTCGCGGGGTTTTTAACTTCTAACTCATCCAACGCTTTTATCTTACCAAAAGAGTTTCCAGTTATTCCAGCCTCAGGCTCTATTTGTCTGTTCTTTGGCGTTCCGGTCTTCACATTAACGGTTCCCGTTCCGAAGACTTCACTGATCCGGTCTGCACTGGCTGCTCCGCGCAAGGTAGACTCGAACTCGCTGGAGAGATCACTGAGTACGAATTGCTGCTCGATTTGCATACCATAGAATTGGGCGGAGAGCACTTGCTCCAGTTGCGTCTTGGGCTGCGGCTTCTCTCCCGTGAATAGTTCAATGAGCGGATCCACCAGGTATTTATCGATAAAATCCTTTTTGGCCGGCTGGCTCTCCCAATCCGCCAAATCTGGCCTGCCCTGTTCTGCTGGGACCTCTTGCCTTACCGAAGCCTTGTTCACGATGTCCCGCCACGCCTCCACGCTTGGATTCATAATCAGAAGGTTGATACCTCCTGCATGAATAGTCTGCAGTTGCCCTTTCGCCCACCCGCCTTTATCTCCAGGCTCCATAGCCATCCGCAGCAGCAGCAGATAGGATTCATTCTTCGGCAACGGCACATTCCTTGTTAAGATGGATGGATCATAGTCACATGCCTGAAGCGCCGGTTGCTTGAAGTACATACTCAGGTCTTTACCCGCTGTATAATGCACTTCTTCTATCCCCAGCGAAGCCAGTGTCTGGCGCGCTTCATCTGCCTTCAGATGCACCGCATTCATCTGACTCTTGTTTCCAAAGCTCTCGTATACTTTATAAGCCATTTGTGCCTTCGCAATCTGATCCCACGCTGTAAAGATATCCTGTAGCTTACTCTCAGCAGCAATAGCTCCGAGGCTTCCCGGCCCTGAGGTTTGGATGGTCAGCCCGAGCTGCTTCACCGCAGGATCGCTATCCAGCTCATCCCGTCCCGGCAGGAAGGCAAACGAATGAATAAGATTTGTAACTACCTTTTGTGCAAAAGGCGGGATTGGAGTCTGTCCGACAACCTCTTGTGTCCCATAATTCCCGAGCATCCCTGCGAATGCACTGAATTGCTGAGCCCACAGGTCCGCATTTCGTGCATTCTCCGCCTGGAGTCCTTCGACTCCTTTAAGGGCAGTTCGGATGATATCCTCCAGCTTCTCTGCCTCTGCGGTTAATTCGTTCATCAGCATCTGAGCTTTCATTAGTTGGTCACCCACCGGAATACCGCTCCAACTTCCCGCCTGGCCTTTCATCTGCAGATACAGCCGGTTCGTATCTTGGCTCACCTGTCCTATTTTCGTCTGAAGCCGCCGTACTTGCTCTGTATCAAATATAAGCTTTGCTGAAGCCATATGCTTCCTCCCCAATTGCAGCTCATAAAATTAGCTATGCAGCGTTCTGCATAGCTAATTGCCTTCTTATGTAGTAAAGCTCATGGAGTATGGGTAGTAACGAAACCTTTTAGAAGCCGGATTGTGCCTTAATAACTGCCTGCGACAGCTCTTTGTACTTATCGGATACATTGTTCATGTGATCTCCCAAACCCTTCAGTGCCTCGGAGAATTGCTTGAACGTTTTGTCCATAGCATTAACCTTTTCTGTGAAATTCTTGGCAGCAGCGTCATCCCATACCTGATTAAGATTCTGCGTGGTAGTTTTTACGTTTTTAATTAAGGTGTCGAAATCCGCCTTTTGCTTCAGGATAACGCTTGCCTGCTTCTTCAATCCTTCATAGTCCAATGTTACTTTAGGGCTTGCCATCATTAACCGCTCCTTTGAATAAATGTTTTATATAAAAATGAATTCGGAAAGTCCTGTAAGTCTATGAGAAATTCCAAATTCATTAATATAGCATCAGTTTGCTCTTCTATTATTATCGGTCAATGGACTCAAATAACTTATATATAATCCCTTTAAATATTATTTTTAACTACTGAGGAAATTAATTGAATCACTTATCTACCCTGCCCCAGGTAGTCATTCCGCACCGAGAAATCCGATTCGAAGAGCATAATATCCCCGGATGAAAAGTAAAAGGACTGTCCCTGTTCATCTGTTGCGCCTGTCATCTGTCCCTCTATTGCCCACATATTCGCAATCGGCGCCTTGTAGCCCAGAATCCGCGTATCTGCATCTCCGTTCTTGAGGGTGTAGATTTCAAACTTCACAAGAATATAGCCGCCGGTAATGAATTCTGGCTCATGTCCGTCCAGTGAACCCCCATATTGATTCGCAAGATTGAGCAGATTCGTTCCTTTCGGAAGGATATATGGGGCAATGGGCAGGTTATACTCGCCATACCAATGCTGAACACTACGGACAGCCGTGATTGGATCTACGACTGCCGGGATGTCCGTTGGACCCACCAGGGTACGGGATTTGAAGGACAACACTTCGAGATTATAGCCTGCTCCAATGTTAGTTTTGCGCTTCAGATATTGCGGGTAGAATTTGATCCACGGCCTCTTCTCCCGCTCCTCCTGAGTGAGTATATAGTTATACTCGTAGCTGGCTGAAGTGGATAGCTCACCATCCGCAATATTTCGTAAGCCATCTGCCAGGCGGTAAGTACGGCTATAGCTAAGCTTGTCCTTAGCAGAGCCCACCCCAATCATCTTATTCTGAGACCCGGAAATGTCATAGTACAGATCTACAGGGGCCGCAGCACCTCCGTTCTTGGGGATGAAGTAGAAGCTGGGTTCAATCCTTATCCCCTCGCCCGGCTGCCACAGATTCCCGATGGTCCGAAAATCAAACAGCAAGGAATACCCGTTATGCGGTACCGTTAATTGCTCCGTGGGATGAGAACCCTTGCGGATCGGCAGCTGCCATTGTGGCTGTCCGCTCAAAGCTGTGGGAATTCCATTCTCATCATTGCCGCCGGTGTAGTACATTGCAGTACTATGCGCAAGAGTGCCTGTTCCGGTGCGAAATACCTTTTCAAACCGGAAATCTCCAATATCCCAGATTCTAAAATCAAACAGCCGGCCCACCACACCCACATTGAAGCTTTCCGCTGCACAGTAATTGACAAGATCTCCATTCAGGTTCTGTTGACACAGATACTCACCGTCTGACGGGGCATTAATCGCCCAGGACTGAGTACGCACCGTATAGTCCCCTTCATTCACCCAGGTCGGCAGGGTAAAAGTCATAGCGGGAGTGCCCACCGGGATGGATATCCAGGTATTGTCCGGATAGTATTGACTGCCCTGAAAAACCCCGAACGGAAATTGAATGCGTTTGTCCTTCGTATATTTACTGTAGTCCCGGTTTCCATACCCCGGAATCCCCAGATGCTGACCGCTCTCCGTAAAATATACAGTGAAGGGCCGGTCCAGAATCAGCACCGTCCGTGTCATGTCCGGCACCATCCGCTGGTCGAACGGCCGGTTATCATCAGGAAGCTGTGAGTAATTGACGACTGGGGTATGGACTGTCACGGAGTTAATGCCACTAATGGAATATACCTTATCCTCAGTCCCGCCCTTAATATTCCCGTTCATTGGAGTGTAGGTTACTTCCCCCGAACTGCTAAGATACGGAGCATTCAAATGAGTGGGCTCAATGATGTGTCCTGGACTAAATAACACATTGTCCCCAATAGGCAGAGGGTTCGGGATCGTCGTAGGCGGAGTCCCCTCTTCAACAGCTTCGTTTCCATTCATTATTGTTTGACCGGTGAAGATAAGACTGTCATTTTTCACTTTGATTTTCTTTGCAGCTTCCTCGGCTTTTGACCGGAATGTTTCTTTTTCATCATTTGGTTGCGGCCGGGTAGTCCCCCCATCCACAGTAGAGCCTGGTAAAGAAATAGCCGCGGGGACCTCTGGAGGAAAATACTTGCCTGTAGTTTCCGTTGAAAAAACCGGAGCAGTATAGCCATTAGGCTCCAAAATGATTTTCCCGCCGGAAAATGCATCATTCATTAATACCGCTTTGGCCAGAGAGTAGACTTCCAGAGTATCAATTGTCCAATACGAGTACGGACGATTGATGCTGTAGGAGTATTCAACTTCCTTCGGTTCACTTGTTGGAGCAGGTACAGTCCCTGTCCCGGAAGGAGCAGGTTTAGTCGGGTCCCATTTTAAGGTATATGTTTTTTTGATTTTAATTTCATAAGTACATGTTCCTTTCATCTGAACAAAGTTATTCTTATACAGATAATCTCGGGTAGAAGTGTGCCCATACAAACTTTCTGAGCTTGGAATACCCTGCAGAACATCAAACTGCTCATTCCCGCGCTGATCCGCCCGGATCTCGGCAGTCACTCCAGGTTCTAGATACTCACCCGGAATGACTGAGGCTGGAACAGGTTCAGTGCAATTTACTGACGAGTTACCAGGGGTTGGCCCCGGTGTAGGGGTAGGCGATGTTGCAGGTCCCTCCTTCACATATACTTCAAAGATATTAGGGTAACGGTAAGTAAAGGATTTGATATCAAATTCATAATTCGCGAAATAATACATCATGGCCGAGGAGCCATTGCTGGCAATATTAACTCTGTATCCCTCATGGCCAAAATCTTGCGAATAGGTTACGAGCCCATGCTCTAAATCTGTCACTTTGTAACCTTTGATCACAGTACTAATATCAGTAAACCCCTCTATATCAGGCCCCTTCACCTTACTTAAATTATATATTTTAACATTATTTCCTATACTCATAGGATTAGCTGCTTTAAGCCTATCCGCATCATTATCTATTAATGAGGTAGCAAAACTTCCGTAATCTACTGCACCAACACTATTGAAGGCTTTATTTCTCTGAAAGGGGACATTATCCATGACAATCCGTTTTCCGGGCCATTTATCTCTTACGATACCCCCAATTTCTTCCTCACCTTTAGTACTATTCTCTGGTGTGTCATAATGCCAAGACCCGCCTAAACCTGGAACCCAGGATGTTCCAGCAATACTTCTACTCCAAGCAAACCAACTCCCATTGGCTATATTTCCTTCAGATTTTACTGCAACGGGTTCTCCGTTCAATGTTAGAGTTTGATTATAAGATTGAGCATTAACATTAACAGTTTGTAAGACCTGATTATCTTTTTTTAGTATAATCTTTGTGATTATTTTGCCTGCTCCTACATTAAGCGTGAATGGAACTGTTTTTAGTTCTTTATTATTATGGAACACGGATTGATAGGCACGTTTCAGATTTTCATTATTCGCCTGATACTGCAGATCCTTTGTTTGAAACAAAACTTCGCCCGTACCCGCAGCATTCATTTGTACCGGTTTGAATTGTAGGAACAAGATCAAAAAAATAACGTGGATAAACAATATTATATTTATCATTGTTATGATTTTTGATCGTTTTAATATCAATGCTTCTCCACCTCTCTTAATACTGAGTACGATTAGGGCCTGCTATTTTTAAGATTTCATTTCGTAAGGAATAGAAGGCAGAATAAGACGGAACGGCCACACGAATATATATGCCTGAAGTATTCTTCCACCCACTTTTAGGTAAAATAGTCATTGGTAAATCGAAAGGTATTTTTTGAAATACAAGTGCTTGAGCATTTAAATGTCCATTGACAAAAGCCACTCGCTCATAATAATTATCAAGACCTGAGAATTCGGCTGTAAAATCACCCATTGGTGAATAACGTTTAGTATCATTATTGAAGTTTACATGGCCTTTAGAATAGAGCAAGTAACTATTCAAATATTCCCCAGCAATTTTTATCCCATCCGGTGTATTATCAGTAGTATTTTTCCATTTTAAAGTAGCTACATCAGGAATTTGAGCTAAATTCGGATCATTTTTATCAGCTAAGTCTATGACAAGCAGTTCATCTAGTTCGGCGCTATAAAGACCATCCTTAGAAGTGATTTTCATCTTATCTTCTTTCCAAAGATCGGCTGCACTTAAATCCTTCACAGGATCACCAGTCGTCATAATCTCCGGCATGACCGTAAAAATATTCGTTTTGTGCCAGACCAATTCTGCGCTTCCCACGGCGTACTTATCTATAGGCAGCTTACCTCCGCCTTTAACAGTCAATACGCGCTCCACAGTAACTACTGCTTGGGCTCTAGTTGTATTTTCCTTTTCTCCAAGCTTGCCTGAGCCCAGTCCAGAGATTAAGCCCGTCTTCGTAGCCAGATACATCCACTTGTCATCTTCTTTTGTCTCTAATCCAGTCGCACGGGCAGCAATACGTGCCATCTCCTTGCGAGTTATTTTCGCATTCCATTCCAGCTCCGAATTAGCAAAATCACTGGTAACGTACAGCTTGGCCTGTTCCGCAGCATTAACGTAGCCTTCATACCATTTACCTTCCGTCGTCTCCACATTTTGACCAGTGGCAGTCACGATCATCTTAATAAATTCTGCACGGCTTACATTCGCGTTCGGCATAAATAGTCCGCTGGGATATCCAACTACAATGCCTTTTTTTACTGCTGAGTCAATTCCGCCTTTCGCCCAATGATTAGCCGGAATATCACTAAATGGAACAGAATCCGCCCTTACTCCGGAGGCTGGGAATGAAGCTAGGCCTGTAGCCAGCAGTACGAGAACCAGCATTATTTTTTTGATGCTTTTCACTAGATTATTATTCATAGATAACACCCTCTCGTTTCAAAAAATATTAGACTCACCTAACCGAACAATCCTCTATAAAATACCCCTTCCGCACAGCCTCCTCAGGGTCGAATAGGCTTTCTATCACAGTAGCTCCGGCTGGTACGCAGCTCTCTCCGTAAGCGATATGCCTGCCTGCATTATTCCGGGTTCCGACCAGACCCTTCCGCTGCATGACCGCCCCGCTGCCCAAAGAGTAAGCATCCAGCAGCTCTCCGCCCGGAAGCGGATATCCCTGGATAAATGCCATAATACCGGTGTCCTGTATGGACTGCTCGTGTAAGCCGCGCGGGAGGGTGAACTGCACGGATAATCCCATCCGTCTCACCAATTCCAGATGCCTGTTAATGGCTGTGGCCAAATCCTTTTCCACCAGTGAAGTGATCGTACTCTGCCTCACCTCACGAAATTTATCGATCGAAGTAAGCGGGTCAAGATTGGTCTCCGCAGTCAGTGCTGCATACTCCCCCTCATAGAATTCATTAGACCCGGTATCATACACCCGTGCGTGATCATCCAAAGTAAAATAGAGCAAATTACCGTTCCGGAGCATATAGTAATAGGGCCGCTCAGGCCAACAGACGGGTGTAAGCTCTTTATCTCCGCTGTAGCTGGCTGTGTCGTCCAGAGTCACTAAGGTATATCCGTTATAACCGAACAGCACCAGTGCAGGTATATGTATTTTTAGATTATTGATTGCGCTCTGATTGTTCTCCAGTCCAAACTTCATTGCCAGATTGCTGTAAAATACACTCAGCACATCCTGATCCATCTGCAGCTGCCGTTCCCTCCCGTAATGCACCGCTGTGGTGGTTGGCTGCTTCTCCAGCCGTGCCAGATAACCGCCCGCATCATCCACCGCAGACTGAAAGTCATCCGAGTAGCGTTTGTACATCTCCTGATTGGATAACTGAAGCTCCGCCCGCGTGTCATTCATAAGTACCAGCGGAATGATCAGAATCAGAAAAATAAGCACCACACTAAGGGGCTTCACTACGTACCATCCCCCCGTACTTCAGATTGACCGGAATCAGTTCACTATGAAACAGCAGAGAGCGCATCCGTGAGGCCAGCGTTGTTCCTGCGGATTCCAGCCGGACATTGAATAAGTCGCCCACATGCATAGTGAATCTTCTCTGGGGATTATCCGCTGGAATGGAATCGCTTGAAGCCGGATACAAGACATTCAGTATATCTTTGTTGAAATAGCCATCGAACCGTACACTGAAGCTGTTCTGGAATGTGGAGTAATCGTCCGGATTACCGTATAAGGGCTGCAGGTTCTTTTTGTAATATTCCAGCTTGACGTCAAATACACCGTAGGAGGCATCCAACGAATGAAGGAACAGCTCATAATCGCCTACGTCCACATACCCTTTGCTGCGAACCGTATCGACGAATTCCACCACCGCTGCATTGGCTGCAAGCTTAGTATTCCTCTCGACGACTTCGGATTGGCGGAATGCCGGATACACCCCGAACACGAAAGCCAGTAGAATTACGATAATTACACCTTTAAGTGCATCTGCCATACAGGCTCTCCTTTCTCAACGGGTGGCAGAGATTTGCTTAATCATCTCATCCGTCCGGGTAACCTCTAACCGATAAGCCGCACCCGGCACTCCACGTAAATCAATTGCTGTGAGATCTGTAGCTTCATTAATAACCGTGCCGTCGATATATAAAATATAGTCCCCCTCGAGCGCCGCAGGGATCATGCCCAGCACTTGCTCTCCGCTTATTCGCTTCAAATCACCTGTTCCCCTGTAAAGCGCGGATGCAACTGTTCGCTGCTCCGGCTGCCGGAGTTCCGCAGCAGAGTTCTCCCCTTCCAGCCGCAGAAACGTAAAGCCGCCCATAGCGAACAAAATCCAGGCAAAGAGGGTTAGGAGGAACTGGGTGCTACTTTTCATTGATTCCATTTTGATCAAATACGATTAATCTGACCTCATCATTCTTGTCTCTATATACGGTGGCCTTAAAAAGTGAAAGTGTATTTACATTGTAATTATCTTCATCATCTAATTCTTTACTCTGATCCAGCATTTGGGAGACACTATAATGATCACTCGAATTATTATTTACAAAACCAACGGTGGAGGTACCTGTGGGGGTGGGGGTGGTCCCTGGTTTTGCTGGAATACTATAATAAGTTGCATAAGTATTCTCTGCGTAGAATCCCTCCAAATTCACTCCTGTTTTAATTAGAATGGAAAATTGCGGACGTCCTCTAAACTTCATCGCTGCATTAATTACATCCTGGCCGGAAACCACCTTATTATCATAGCTGTTGAACTCTGCCTGATTGATCATCTGGGTCTGGGCCAGCGTCTGCTCCTGGGCGCGGATGAAATAATTATTAATCACCAGGTAAATACTTACACCCGCCGCAACAATTAGAATAGTTACTATAATTCCAATCACCCATTTAAGTCCGGTTGATATATTCTCCATAGTTGCTCTCCTCTCACGTTATTTTAAGGCTGTCTAAATACAATGAGTCTGACTTCTTGGTTCTTGTCTCTGTATACTTGAGCGTGGAAGCGTCCCAGCGTATTCACGTTACAATCATCATTTTTTATATCCAGCATTTGAGAAACAGTTTTGCTCGCCTCACTTCCCTTATCATTCAAATCCACCACTCCAGAACTAAGATCTTTGTAATTAACATCGTACGTATTCTCAGCATAGAACCCTGTCTTATTCTCTCCTGTATATATCTTGATCGAGAACTGCGGCCGCCCCTTATAACGCATCGCCGCATTAATTACATCCTGGCCGGAGACATCCTTGTTATCATAGCTGTTGAATTCCGCTTGGTTAATCATCTGGGTCTGAGCCAGCGTCTGCTCTTGGGCGCGGATGAAGTAGTTGTTAATAACCAGATAGATACTGACTCCGGCTGCGATAATCAGAATGGTAACGATGATCCCGATGACCCATTTAAGTCCTGTTGAGATATTTTCCATAGTGCCCTCCCTTTAATTAGCCCTGAAGTAGATAGCGGCAATCCGCTCATTGTGGTCTTTGATTAGCGTCGCCCTGAACCTGGACTGGGGACTGATATAGAATCCTCCAGAAGCATCCGTAATCATCTTGTCATTCACTGTGTTAGAATCATTCCCCGTTCCTTCTTTAAAAGCTTCTGCCGAATAATCAAAGGCACGGCAATAGCCGTCTCCGCTTGGATTCATACTAATGTATCTATTAGAATCAGGCTGACCATAGACATAAGGCCGCTCCACATATAGACAGAAGTTCTGCTCCGATTCATACCGCCGATAAGCGGTCAGAATCTGTGATCCGCTGACCAGCTGATTATCGAAGGCGGCATATTGCTGCTCTGAGAGCTCCCTGGCCTGTGCGGCTGCCTGGCTGTTGGCCAGCTCGACTACAGGCTGTGTCTTCCCCCAGAGGAACAGCCCCGCTGAGATGATGGCTAGTGTAATCAGAATGGATATCGTGGTCTTCAAGAAGCTTGCTATATTCTCCATGCCTGTATCTCCTTCACATTTTGCCAGTTACAACAGTCAGGTCACCCAGCTGCTGGAAGGCCATATAGACGAAGGGAAGCAGTAAATATAAGGTGAACGTTGCCTGCATCGGCAAGAACCCGAACATTTTACCCAGTGTGTTTTTCCTGCTGATTACCTTCTCATAGTGCTCCTTGCGCTGATCCATGGCGAACGCCCGCTCTGCATCCATGTCATCGAAAGCCTTCTTCACCGGAATCAGATCTGCAGCAACCTGCAAGCGGTCGGCCAGTCGTTCGAGGGGTACGAACCGTGCATCCTCCTTCAGCCGGTCTATGGCATCCCAGCCACCAGCCTCATAATCCAGCATGCACCTTAGCAGCTGCCGTTCAAATATATAGCTGTACCGGTGTAGCCACTCTATCATTTCATACACGCTGATATTGGGAAATTGGGATAACATCATGGAGAGGGTATTGAAGCCGTCTACCTCATTCTGCATTTCCCATTTCCGAAGCTGTGTGCGGATGAGCAGGAACAGATCGGGCACGTAGAAGCCGGCAAAGGCCAGTGAAAAAGCCAGCAGAAGCTCATACCATTTGAAATATTCCTGATGATATTGGTCTACCCGATGAATCAATTGCTGCGCATACGCATTCTGATCCGTATTGAACTGCAAAAAATGCTTGTTGTCCGCTTTCTCCTGAATATAGATCAGCATCTCATCCGGTGTAATATCCTTTGCTATCAGCTCGCCCATTAATGATTGTTCAAAAGCATACCGTTCCTCGCTGAGCATCCTTTGCGATTCGGTCTGATTGCCGCCTGTCGTAATCTGCACATTAGGATGCAGAAGGTTATGCCTGATGTTTCCATGAATAGAGAATTGAAGCACCAGAACCAGCAGGAAAACCGCTGCTGCCGTTAAGCTTTTCTGCAGATAATACGTATGCTGGGACAACCCCGAGTTGGCATCCTTCAATCGCCGGGCAACCTTGAAATGAACGGGCTCATGCTCTGCCGGAGTAATGCGGTCTGCTGCCCGGAAGACCCATTTCCGTTTCAGCAGCCGGTTCAGCCATTTCCCTTCATCCTTGATCGCCTGGGTATCTTCATCCACACCTTTGAGAATCCGCAATGCAATAAAAGATACAATAAAAGTGATATACAGCAGGATTAATGAGTACAGCCCCCACGCAGAATTATAGTAATTAGATACCACCGGAAACATATTCTCCGCCCAGTTACGGATCGGGTCCAGCATGAAGACTGGTGAAATCGCCACAAATACGATGCCGTACAGCAGCCGGTCAATCCGCTCCCGGCGGTTAATATCCATATGGATCTCTTCTCTGATGTTACCGAGCATGGATAAGTAAATGGAACGTTCTCCTTTATGAATATCCGCATCGCCGTATTCGCCTATCTTGTAGCTGACTCCGGCCAATTGCTTCATGTACCGGTTCGGCGCCACTTCATAATATTTCTGCAGCTCATCCTCCGGGTCTACTGCCGCGAGAATTCCGGCAATCTGCCGGGCGTGAACAGCAACCATCGGCTTAGAACGCTCCGCCGAATTCTCCAGGCTGACTTGTACCATATGCGTCTGATGATATTCATGCCGGATGTCCAGAATCATCGAGGACTGGTCATACAGCATCTGCTTCACTAACCGTCCGATGAAGAGATCACTCAGTATCCCTCCCATGTAGATGGAGACCAGCATAATGGTCACCCGGCTTACCCAAGAGGTAGTCCAGAAGAAGGACAGCAGCGAGATCAGCAGGATGCAGGCAAGGATCATGACCGTCAATGCAGCCGAACGGCTTCTGACCATGATCTCATTCCCGGCATGGATGATCATCAGGCGTGAACGGATCCGGTGCAGAAGCTTCTTCACCACCGGCAGCTCATCCAATACCGGATAGGCTTTATGTGCTTGCTCGAGCCATTTTTTCTCCTTGGTTCGTGTTGGCAGCAGTGCCTTCAGGCGTCTTTGCTCCTGATACTGTGTTCCTTTTAATTTGCGCTGCACGATACTGAGCAGAATAAGCAGAATAGCCAGCAGAAGGCCCAGCGAGATCAGGACAATGGGCATTACCATTTGCAGATTCATGCAGACTGCCCCCAATATTGTTCGATGAAGGCTTCGAAACGTCCCGCCTCATCTTTATCCATATTCTTCAGCATCTCTTCCCTTTTCCGGCTGCTGATCGGTTGCTTCGCTACGTACTCCCCGGCTTCCCATACGATAATATCTGTATAGCTGTAAGCACGCCGGTCCGTCATCCGTCCGAAATATTCGGACATGGTATCCATGAATGCATCCAGCTTCTCCATAGGAGTCTCCTGGTTCTTATATTCCTGAGGATACTCGTACTGTGAATCTGCCGGAATGATCTCAGTAATGCGCTCGATATACCGTTTGCCGGCACGCAATACCAGATGAACATTGAAGCCGAGCGCCTCAACGACCTGGACCTCGGCAATCTTCTCATTGCTGAAGGCTCCCGAAGCGACAAGACTGTTGCGCAAAGCGCTGATCAGATTGGGTAATGTTTTGCCGTGATGCGTAAAGAGCGTATATTCGGAAGCCACCTGGGCTGCCTGAATGACATAACTGACAACGCTGTGCGTGGCCGCTTCACCAACGATATTCACCGCACCATCGGTTTTCTTCTGCACATCCAGCCCGTCCTGTCCGCTGACAGAAGGAGTCTCCCGGAAGGACAGAATATTTTTGCCCGGATACATTTTTCTCGCCCAGATCTCAAAGGATGTCTCCTGAATCCGGATGTTCTTCGCATCAATATATTTGATCAGAGCCTTCAGCAGTGTTGTTTTCCCCGAGCCCTGCCTGCCGGTAATCGCAGTAACCTGGTGACCCAGAATCAGAAATTCCAGCATTTCTATAGCCAGCGGCGCCCCTTCATCTGTAATCTGCTGCTCCAGTTCTACCAGGGAATCATTGAATTTGCGGACAAAAAAAGCCCAGCTCTCCGCCATTTTGGGGCGGACCACCACCACTCTGCTTCCATCCGCCATGTCATTAATAATGTAACCCTTGGATTCGTTCAGCTGTCCCGGATTTCCGAAGCCGTAAATATTCTGACAGACCCGTTTGAGCTCCTTCTCCGAACCGAAGCTTAAGAATTCCAGATGGAGTGACTTTCCGCGGTAGAAGGTCCAGACAGCATCATAGGATTGCGGAAGGAAATGCTGCTGCTTCGTATACTCCAGAAAGTCTGTCGTCTGGACAACATCCGGCGGCATCCCGCTTGTCCCCCCGTTGACACCGTCAATATTCTGGTCCCGCAGCTCATCGATTACACCCAGACCCTTATAGATTTGGTACGCTCTCTGTACAATGACCTCAACCTTGTCCTGAAAGGACAATCCCGGCTGCTCTGCGCTGTAGATGCTGCGAATTTGCTCTTCGGTGACCTTGTAGCCCTTAGAACCATCAGGCAATCTATGCAGCGTATCCAGATTGTATTTGCCAACCATTTCATTGAAGGCATCCTGCCCATAGTCTTTCTTGAAGGTATAGAGCAGAATGTCGAAGCAGTCCTGAGAAGTGAGCCGGTTGGCATGACCGAAGGGGATTATTTTATCCGCGTTCCCTTCATCCAGCCCATAGGTCTGCAAAAGCAGATCCTTCATATAGAGCTTCACATATCTCTTCGCCGATAAATCCCCGTGCATACAAGAGCGCAGCGCCTTCTGTAATTCTCTGCGCCGTGCCTTACGGCGGTTGTATTCTTCCTCACTCGGGCTTCCTTCGTAGAGGGAAGAAGCAATAATCTCCTCGAAGGCTCTCCTCAGAAACTGCACAATTTCGTTCATATCATATTTCAATTGAACGGCAGGCGGCGCTGATTTTTTGCTTTTGCCTACCCACAAGTACAGGAATACTCCAATAGCTGCCAACACAACAATGATCAGGATGATATTAATCATTAGCAGCGTCCAATTCCATTACAGGGAATATCTCGAGGGTCTGCAGGATCAGCTTCCCCATTTGACGTGCCGCATCATTGAAGTAGACATCCTCGTTGAAGTCCAGGAACCGCTTCCTGGCTTCCCGCGTCTTGAGCAGGAACTGAATGATGCGTTGTTCGTTCAGAGCATCCATATAATTGATATGATGTGGAATAAAGCCGACTTCATTTTTATGTAATCCGTATTGCTTTATAATTTTTTCTTTATTCAATCTGGCTTTACGCTCATAAGAACCCAGACAATAAAGGACCGGTTTGTTGTCTGGCACTGGAGCTTTGCCCTTCTGCGTGAAGTAGGCATTCAGACTGGACTGGCTCTGATTCAGATTCACTACAATTAAATCTGCCTGCTTCATAACCATCTGAGCCACCTCCGGGTCTTCACCGGTAGCAATCTCTACAAACAGCAAATCATAAAAGCGTCTATAGTCTTTAAAAATATGCGGCAGCAACAGCTCCGGCTCATGCTTCTCCGTACCCACCGACCCTCTTAGTAGCTCCAGGCGGTTCTTAAGAATAGATTCTGCATGATCCCGTATTCCTTCAGGAGTAAGCATCCCGCACTGCACCAGCCGCTGAATCGCATCCAGCCCGCCCGAGCTGCTTACAGTCTGGCCAAGGGACCTTGTCTGTGAGAAGACATACTCCAGCATGCCTTGTTCGGAATCTGTATGGGTCATCAACACCCGGATATGATGATCCAGCGCGATGGTTGCCGCAACAGCGACCATATTCGAGGTCGTTCTCCCCTGCCCTTGGGCAGGTCCCCAGAAAGCTACAAGCACAATGAACTACCCCCGTTTCCGTGCATACTGCCACAGCTTCTTAATCTCATGCTTTGGAATATTACAAACTTCAATCAAGAAGTCATTTACAGCCTCAGCGAAATCCTTATCAACCTTCAGGTTCACTCTTCCATCATGAATCCAGTCAATTCTTCGGCCTGGGCTGCTAATGTAGCTAATCTTTGAAGTAATCACCGGATAGTAATGATCTATATACTTCAGGCCAAGCCCGCATTCTTCTTCAATAACCAGCAATACAACCGGGACATGCTTCTGATTAAGCAGCGTATCTACGTTCTCCATAGCGTGACGTTCATATGTGGTGGCAAAGACAGTAACCTCATCCACCAGTCCTTCCGGGTAACCCTGATGCCAGTCATACAGCACAATATCCGGCTTCTCGGTAACAGAGGAATCTGTGATCGTTATACCGGACGCCTCTCCATCTAAATACTGATAATGCCTGTTGTTATCCGTGATGATCATAACCTCATTGTTAAAATAATTCTTCAGCAGCATTGCTGCTGCAAGTATGAAATCATGCTTCTCACAATCTCCTGCCACAACGATATTCAAAGCTGTCACTCTCCTTCGAGCAGTTGATTCTCAGTTGCCGGTGCATCCTCCGTTAAGCCCACTGAATTCTGATCTGTACTTGAGTCGATTGGCGCCTGATGGGTCTGATCTATAATTCCGTTCACCGACTGAGAGTTATCTACTGGCGCAGCCTGCTCCAGTGCCGCTCCCTGCTCAGACTTCCGCTTGCTGACTCCGCTTCCGCTTGGTTCCTGTGCACCTATACGGATTCGGTTGCCATCGTCAATAGCCTTAAGGCGTTTATCCAGCTCTGTACGAAGCTTCTCGGCAAGTCCCCACTTGGCCTGTTCAATAATGGACGGATTACTCTTGATCACGCCCAGTACATGCAGATTGGGCACATAGTTAATCACGGGTTCAGGCTGGAGCTCCGGCTCTACATACTGCTTCATATACAGCTCTGCATTGTTAATATAAGCATCTACCAGAGCAGAATTAAGCAATTGTGCCTCTTCTTCATTGTCATTGAAGAAGGTGTACTGATTCGCCAAGTCAACGTCCTTCAGCGACTTCTTGCCCACTACTATGTAATCTTCACCGTTAGGAAATACAATCCGGATATCAACGACATCCTTCTTCGTCAGGCGGAGCGGAAGCTTAATATATTCCGTCTCTTCTTTACGCTCTGACGGGTCGAGTCTCGCCTCATCACGAACCATCTCTGTCGTTACGGCTGTGCCCGGCATCACATCAATCCTGAGATATTTACCGACAATCGCTTTGGACTCACTGATCAGATTATCGGGCGAGGAGAACTTCGGAAGCTTCTCCTGGATGACATCCTCCTCAGCAATAACTTCACCCGCCAGCTTAGGGGTCATCAGCACGTAAGCGGTCTGGGACTGATCCATGTAACGCTGCAAGACCTGATCCTTATCCAGCAGCTGCTGCTCATAAGCGGCCCGTTCATCAATCAGCTTGGCATTATAGTGGCGATAGGTTGCAAACCATACGCCCGATGTAATAACGGCAACAAGAGAACCTGAAATCATCGTGTATCGTAGAATCTTTTTGCGTTTGCGTACTGCCACTTCATGACCTCTTTTCTAAGGCTATTTCATTTTCCCCGTCATCTTTGTTGCGGCTTCTTTAGCCCTGTCAGCAGCGGCCTTTTCTTCTGCCTGAAGGGTATCCGCATATCTCAGCATATCCGTCTCCAGGCTGCTAATCGCCTGCTTGAAGGTCTCCATCTTTCTGATCCAATCTGTGCAATGATTCTTGAACTCTTCCCCGCCCAGATCCACCCAATAACCCGGAAGTCCGGTTATGGCAGCGGTCATTTTATCCTTGCATTCCTGGGCAGGAGACAACAGCCGGTGACAATTGAATGCGAGCCCTCTAACCGTACCTGAATCCATATTCAGCCTCCTTATAAGTTGGTAAGGTATCCTGCTGTTGCAAATCTAGCGGCTCTGCGGAACAAACGAAAATCCAATGCCTATTAATAGTAAAGTCACAAGCAGAACAGTGCCTGCAATGGCCCAGAGCATGGTTTGCTTGCGGATGAGTTTTTTCTGGACACTCAGCAGCTTCATGACCCATTCCACAGCCGCCTTATCCGGGTATAGCGGATCTTGATGTGCAGGCATCAGCATCGCCTGGATCTCCGGGAGGTCCTTCTTCAGCATGTGCAGCACCTCCTGATGCCCGTTCTCCAGCAGCAGTCTGCAGCGCTTGCGTTCATACGGGTTAAGCGTGTTCAGCTTCTCTTTGAGCAGCTCGTATTTCCACATGGCTCCATTACCGATCAGGATGGGAATCTGCGAATTCCACCACAGCTCCAGTCCGCTAATTCCCTTACGCTCCTGATGAATATCCAGCCATAGAATAATATGGGTGAACTCACTGGCCAAGAGCTCTGAGATATCCCACGTATAACCCCTGCGATAGAAGGTAACCCCCTCATATTCAAACATGGTCGATGTGGAATCCTCTTGCTCGCCCTCAAATACAATCTGCTCCAGCGAACTGATCTCCGGCCGGTTATCTCCGCATACCAGCGGCTTCCAGCCGAGATCTGCCAGACCAGCAGCCAGCAAAAAGGCCGCAGCACCAACATCTTCTTCTCCCCCGGCACCGCAGATGCCAATCACCAGCGGCACATGGCTGCCTAGTATTCTCTCATTCCCTGCTAAGGAAGGTTGTTGCTGGCTTTCTACTGGTATAGACCGTTCCAGACTCTCTAACGTTCCAGCATCAGTTGCCGGTGCTTCAGTCCTGGCTGATGGTCTCGGCCGGGGAGTTACCCCTCCTCCGCCAGCGCCTGAGGAAGGAGCCTGCCTGACACCAGCCGGTGCCGCTGCTGTTCTTGGACTTGCAGCCGGCTGTGGACGGGCAAGCGAATCTACGGTTCTTGCAGCAGCTTGTTCAGATTCTTCCACAGGCTGAACAGGAGCAGGGGCTGCGGTTGAGCCCTTGAATGAGAACAGGCGCTTCTTTTTGCCAAGGATGCTATAATAATCTCTTGTCGTTTTTTTCTCCCTGATCCAGTTCAGAAGCTCCTCGCCCCGGAATTCCGTGGTGAACTGCAAATCGTGAATATTCATATTGACCATCGTCCGGATGAACTCAATATCCGTTTTCAGCGCCGGATCTAATTGAACAATCAGCCGGGTAGTTTTGAGATACTTCCGGATCAGTGTCATGAGCGAGGCAATTTCGGCTGACTTCACAGGTGTGCTAAGACCTGCTCCGCCTTCTATAATGACTATGGAAGAAGAATCTACCTCTTTACTGCTGAAGCCCCGTATAAAGCTGTGAAGTGTAGAATGTTTGCCTGAGATCACATACCCTTCATGCTCCAGTGACCGTGACAAAAGCATGATGAGATCAGGCGAGCAGACCAGATGTACGCTTTTCATATGTAACCTCCTCTATAATCCTCCCGTTCAATAGGGCCAAATCCGGATAAGCGCCCCGTCCCCCTGAATCACATCCGCCAATACCACTTGGTGGCCAAGCTCTGTCCACTCTTCTCCAGTGCTGCTAACCTCACATTTGAATTCCCAGTCACCGGGGAGCCAGCCCGCCTGCTTCAGCCATTCAAGACATTGCCCTGCGGTCATTGATAGGGTGATATCCAAATCCATTGTTTTCTTGTGCGCTCCATTAAATATTACTGTGGTAACCGCTGTTGACATCTCCTGATCCCCCTGATCATTACACGGCTTGCAGCCATAGGCATAACTCCTCCATAGCCGCTGACAATGTTACTCTGTCTCTAGTAATTTCCTCTTCCGGTTCACGCTTCAGCACCCACATCAGATCCTTATGAATCACTAGGTTCAGTTCACGCATGACCTGAGCTTCCTTGTCGATGCACCCAATTTCCGCCAATGCGTATAGCGATGCTCCAGCTTGAAGAAGTCCCTCTGTCCAATGCTTAAGGTCCGGTTCATCGAAGAATGCTTGTTCAACATTGCCTTCGTCCTCCAGGCTCTGGAGCAGTGGAATCCGCTCTATAACCTGGAACATCATTTCATGCTGTGCATAGAGTTCCTGCAGAATATATGTATTGGTCTCAGGCAGATGCTCCAACTGAAACCGCTTGTTCCCCTGATGAAAATAATAGATTGTAGAAGGGATATCCCCGTTCTGTACAAGCTGGCAGAGGTAAGAAGTACTATTGGCACCTGCGGCAATACATTGATGAAGCACTTCATTTACTTTGGCAACCCCCATGAAGTCGATCTCCAGATATCCCTTCGCTTCGAGCGTCCTCATCTGGGCATTCATCAAGGCACGCTGCCTGCTCTCCGTTTCTGCTTCCAAATCTACGGCTAACCCCGGAAAACCCGTCTCCCCGGTTAATGCAGCTAAATATATAATCTCTAGAGCCTGTAATTCAAAACTCTCTCGTGCCGGTTCCATCGCTTCATTCACCTGCCATCTATCATTCTGTTGCCATTCTAATTTGCGTTCTGGAGCCTGCAATAAGCAGCATCGCCTCAGCCGGCTCCATCATTTGATTAAGCTCGTTATACTCCATACTCTCCAGTAAGTGGGCATAAGCCATATGATCGCTCAACCTTCCGCCGGTCAGCAGCGCGTTGCCGCTATTGATCATCTCACCGGCCAGGTTCGTGATTAGCTGCAGCTGGTTAAGCTCATGCACATCACTGCCAACCATGAGCAGCACGCCAAGCCCGCCGCCAAAGCGGGCTATCCGCTCCAGGTGATCCAGTGAATCATTCTCCATCCGGTCAAAGGCCGACTTGAAATGCGGCATGACCATGACAAGGAGCGGATACTTGGACAAAATATAATCCGTTTCATCAAATTCTCCAGGTGTGGAGCTGTTAGCCAAAGCTTGACGGGCATCGTTTTTTCTAAGCTGCAATTGCTCTATGAAGGAGTGGGTGAGCTGCAAAAACTCCTCTGCTGTATCCGTAACCGTAAGAGCGGAAATGGATCTCAGGCCTGCCCATTTAGCAGCGCTGCTGTCGAATACATACAGCTCCTTGGTTATGGAATCGGCAGAGGCTTCAAACGCCTTCAGGATCGAAGTAATCACTAGCTCTGCATCTTGTTGCCCGGTATTAGAGACTACAAAGCTGCTGATTTCCTTCAGATTGAGTTCTACCGGCAGCGTCGTGTCCTGTTCCAGTCCAAGCGGCACCAGCGTTCCCCCGGTTCCTTCCGGCCGGTTCTTCACTGCACGCTCCAGAAGCTCTGCAAGTGAAAGCTTATCCGGTATTACTGAAATCTCGGCAGGACTAGTGTCTCCTGCTACCGCCCTCATCTCTGAGCTGATCCGGCGGATGGAGGCCGCTATTTGATCATCCGAGCCGCCTTCGGCCGGCTGCGCAATATGGAATTCCAGAATCCGGCTATCTTTGAGCAAGCCACGGCCTACGGTATAGGTTGGCTCCATTCCATCTGTCCTTCCCAGAACGCTGGAGTAATCCAGCCTGTCAGACATTTGAAATACAAGCGACTGCTTAATATTCTGGCTAATCCGGTAAGGATAGGAGCTGACCGTATTGGCTGTAAACACAAAGTAAATTCCGTAGCCGCCCCCTTCTCGCACAAGCTTAGCCAGATCCATAACATAGTCATCGTACGCCTCTGCGAAGCCTGTGAAATTATCCAGCATAATAACGATATAAGGGACCTTTTCTCCAGTTGCGTTACAGTAGGAGACCAGATTGCTGATGCCAAGCTGAGAAAATTTGTGTTTACGCTCATTTAATTGGGCAAGCAGCCAGCTAATCAGCTTCCCGAGCTTTTGTTCATCCTCCGGATAAATGACATCCCCTAAATGCGGAAGCTCATGATAGACGCCCAAGGTTCTTGTACCGAAATCCAGAATATAAAAATTCACATACCCCGGATCATACTTCATGGCAAGCGACATGATCATTGTTTTCAGTAGAGTGGTCTTCCCGCTGCTAGGCGCTCCATAGACCAGCAAATGTCCATTCAGATTAAAATTAATGTCCAGATTGTACTGCTCCTGATCTGAAGGATTGTCTACACGCCCAACGCTTGCCACCAGCTGATCCCTTGGCTCCTGCCACTGTTGTCCATCCCATATCTGTTCCTGATGAAGCACTTCCGACAGCGCCAAAGTCTCCGGAAGCGGAGGAAGCCACAGCTGGAAGGCCTCTCCAATGGATTCCTTTGCTGAAAGTTCGGCAATGTGTTGTACTACAGCCTGCAGTTCACTTAAGGCCAAGTCATTGTCACCCTGTTGCTGCTTCGGAAGCAGCGCTCTGCGCTCCCCGCTTAATGAAACGATGTCCAGCTTAGGCATCCCCTCACCTTCAGCTTCACCTGAATGGTAGGGCGCTCCGCTCCAGGAAGACTGGAACAAGGTGAACAGCTCATTATTGCCCACCTGCAGATAGCCGCGGCCTTTTTCTTTGATCTCGGCAGCCTCCGGACGTTTCAGCATCTCATTACTGTCCGAGGGAGTCTGCACCTTCAAGCACAGCTTGAATCTGGAGTTACTCCAGATTTGATCGTCCACCACTCCGGATGGCTTCTGAGTTGCCAATATTAAGTGAATGCCCAAGCTTCTTCCGACCCGCGCCGCACTGACCAGCTCCTTCATGAACTCCGGCTGATCCGATTTCAGCTCGGCGAACTCATCAACCACGATGATTAAATGCGGCAGGGGAAGCCGAGCTTCCTTATTGCGGTAAAGAACAATATAGCTGTCAATACTGGTCACACCGGCTTCACTGAAGAGTCTCTGCCTGCGCATCAGCTCGCTTTTGATGGAGGCCAGCGCCCGGTTAATCTGATTGCCGCCCAGGTTGGTGATCGTTCCCACCAGATGCGGAAGTCCTGTGAAGGCATTGGCCATCCCGCCACCCTTATAGTCAATCAGCACAAACGCAATTTCATGCGGATGATAATTCACCGCCAGACCGAGCAGCAGAGATTGAAGCAGCTCACTTTTCCCGGATCCGGTTGTACCGGCTACCAGTCCATGGGGACCATAGCTTGTCTCATGCATATCGAAGACAAGAGACTTTCCGCCTGCACCCAGCCCAAGGGGAGTGGACAGCGTACGGTTAGCCTGGTTTCTGGACCAGCGTTCCAGTATCTTCAGCTCCTCGACCTGCTCCACCTCAAAGCTCTCCAGAAAAGTAACCATAGGCGGAATGTAGCTGTTATTCTGTGCGGCCTTAATGCGGAGCGGTGCCAAAGACCGGGCGAAATACTCTGCTTGAGTGTTATCCATTGAATCTGTTGTGAAAAAATCAGCCAAATGGCCCAGCAGATTATGAGTATCCTTACGGACCAGTCCTTGCCCGTCCTTAATCTCCAGAATGACCTGGCAATTCAGCGGCAAAGCAACGTCGATTTTCTCCGATATAAAAATACTTGTCATTCCAAGCATCGAATCACCTGACAGCAAGTATTTCATCATTTCCGTACTGTCCCACAGTTCAGGAGCAAAAACCAAAAAAACATAATGCGGTGTCTGCAAATTCTGCAGGCCATAGCTTCCTTTGTTACCCTCTTCTCTCTTCCTGAGATCCGCCAGCAGCTCATCGGCAATCGCAGAAGCCTCGTAGGCTGTCGTGGCCAGAGTTCTTTGACTCCGGTCCTTATTCCAGGTATGCGGCAGCCATTTCAGCCACTCCCAGTGCTCCAGATCTTCGGGCTGCATGACACACACGATCCTTATATCATCGTATCCCTGGTGTGTGGTGAGATGAACGATTGCAGCATTCAGGAAATTGCGAACCTCCGGCCGTTTACCGTATAACCCGAGCGTGCTGATGCTGCTTAGCGGGATATAGACCGGGATATCTTTTACGTAATACATCTCCTCGCAGATCTTACTGGCAATCTCTTCGAGCGGATTCTCATCATCTATAGCCTTGGTAGTCGGGGTGTATGTAGGTACGAGAGAGATCGGCTGAACCCCGACACCAATCCGTATGT
Organism: Paenibacillus sp. FSL H8-0122; assembly: GCF_038005345.1. Classification (NCBI taxonomy): domain Bacteria; kingdom Bacillati; phylum Bacillota; class Bacilli; order Caryophanales; family Paenibacillaceae; genus Paenibacillus; species Paenibacillus sp. FSL H8-0122. The sequence goes on from NZ_JBBOTB010000001.1 coordinate 4,385,958, forward strand.
GTAAAAAATCGTCCTCAATAGCTGTTCTCTCCCAGAGCTGTTTACTCCGGCTACGGGCAATTTCTGTACAGCTTTGAATGCTTGGATGAATATATGTATGGGCCTCACGCTGCGTGCTGGCAGCTCCTTGCAGATCATTGCGAACCTGAAATAAATAATTGAGATATTTCTTTTCTAATTTCTTGTTGTGCTCCTGGTGCTTGTTCACACTGGCTCTATAATTCATGATCGAGACCATAACCGTGAGCGCTGTCATCCCCATCGTGGAGACAAGCATAATATAGGATCGGGTCAGGGTTGACATAAAAATAGATATGATCAGCATTCCCAGCGGCGGGACGATAATGGTTAACCAGGAGAAGGAAGGTTTCTCCGAAGGCCTGGCGGGATCTTCCAGCTCCAGCACTCCTACCGGGTAGTTTGGTTTAATCCGGGGGGTTCTTTGTACCTGATTGGTTGTCATTTCTTGAATGTTCATTTTTTCATCACCACTGGATAGGAATTTTGGATTACGAAGAAGATAATTTAATTTTTAAACAATTATTGTATATTTTCATTAAATTGGGACAGGCTTTATTTTTTATCGGATCATCAAGTAAATAGTTTATATTTTACATAACATTTTCTGCTAAAATAGTTCATTGATCCCTTATAGACGTTTTTTATCTTTACTCTATTAAAGTTAACAGAGGAGAAAGTTATAGTTCCTTAGTCATGTTTTTTTGTCGAAAAGAATTTAGATATAAGGATTTTGTCGGATTTACGTTTCATCTATACTTCAATCTAAAAGGTATCTTGACTTAAACCTTGGTTTAAGTCGTATCCTATAACTGTCGACACCTAAACAATCACTTGGAGGCCTCCAGATGAACTATTATTCCATTGGCGAAGCTGCAAAGCGGTTAGGGATTCCGGAATCTACCATACGTTATTATGAGAAGAAGGGGCTATTGCCCCGGATGGAGCGCGATGAAGCGGGCAGGCGGATTTTCACGGAGGATTACCTGGTTTTCCTTAAGATCATTCTCTATCTGAAAAATACACAGATGCCCATAAGCCAGATCAGGCAATATGTAGACTGGATGGCGGAGGGAGACAACACGATTGCATTGCGGCTAGCCATGTTTCAAGAACATAAGCAGGCTGTATTGGCACAAATCGCGCTCATGACCGAAGCCTTGCAGGGTATTGAGAAGAAAATAGAACGTTATACGAATTATTTAGAGACTAACGGGAAAGAGGTTTTATCATGAAGCTCTCAGGAAACACTCTTCTGATTACAGGCGGTGGCTCCGGCATCGGACTGGCTATGGCGGAACGGTTCATCCGTATGGGGAACACAGTCATCATTACCGGACGGCGTGAGCAGGTATTGCAGGCTGCACAGGACAGATTCCCAAATCTAATTACCCATATATGTGATTTAAAAGCAGAGTCTGAACGTCTCGCTTTGTTCGACTGGGTAACTGCAAACTATCCCGGAGTCAACGTCCTGGTGAACAATGCCGGGATTCAGCAGCGCTTCAATGTACAGACAGCGGATGTAAGGAACCATTGGGCTGAATTCAATCAGGAAATCACCACCAACCTTGAAGCCCCTCTTCATCTGGCTATGCTGTTTGCTCCATTCTTCGCAAGCCAGGAGGCCGCAACCATCATTAACGTGACCTCCGGCCTAGCCTTTACTCCGTTTGCCATCGCACCCATCTATTCAGCAACGAAGGCTGCCCTTCATTCGTTCACCATGAGTCTAAGGCTCCAGCTGTCCGGGACCCGCGTTGAAGTTATCGAGGTTGCCCCGCCAGCCGTAATTACAGATCTCGGCGGATCAGGGCTTCATGTCCATGGCGAGCCGTTAGCTGCGTTCACGGATGGGATCTTTCAGGGACTCGCTGACGGACTTCAAGAGATCGGCTACGGCAGTTCGGTGGAACGGCTGCGCATGTCACGGGACCGGATTGACGAATATGCAGCCCAGATGTATGAGGCGACTAAGGGCTATATTGAATAAAAGATTTGGATCAGAACGCACCAAAGAGACCGTCTTAGGGTAGACGGTCTACTTTGGGCGTATGCGTTATTTGAAGAAAGCCTGCTTACATCAGCTTCTTAATCTTTTCCACCGGTAACTCCACCGCTTTGGACACCTCTTCCGGAGTGAATCCGTGAAGCAGTAACTTGCGGATAATCTCCGCCTGGCCTTTTTCTACTCCTTGTTCAATTCCTCGTTCTATTCCTTGTTCTATGCCTTTCTCAATTCCCTGTTCTATTCCTTCAGCTATGCCCTCTTCATATCCCCAACGCTTCCAGGCTGGCATGAGTTCCATAATCGCTTCACCCTCCTCCGGGTATTGTATCATCAATTCCTTTATAATCTCTTCATCCTGGGCGCGGTCCGGCTGGAAATATAAATCCGCCACTGACATCACAAGTGCCAGCCGTCCTTGATCGAGCCGTGTCTTCAGCTTCATGAACATGCGCAGGAACTCCCGGCGCACATCTCTCGCTTCTCTTGTAGTATACCCCATCTTGGCCAGTAACGCAGCAGCCACTGCATTGTCTGAATCAATAAATCTTCTCCAGTTCTGCTTACGCAATTCTACCTTAAGAAACTGAAAGCGCAGGATCTGATGCTCAGGAATAACCATCTCCAAGGTGTCCTGCTCTTCCCTGATCTCATCTGAAGTGAAGATGGCAATCGGAATAATCAGCTTATGCTCTTTACGGTAGCGTTCAAACAGACGGCTGAAGTAAATAAACATCCGCTCATGAAACCGTGAATCCCGATACGACTGCGGTTCCAGGTGAATCAAAATATAACCGTCCAGTCCTTTATAGCGGATTTCCAACAGCAGATCCAGCTCCCGCGCTTCCTCGCCAACAATATCCACCAGCAATTCCTGCATCAGAAACCGGGTCTCACTATAATCCAGCATGGAATCAAGCTCAGGAAAAAACAACTCAATAAATTCCTGAAAGAACGTCTCCAGCAGCTTCTTAAAAGCCTCATCATGTGGTAAGGGTATTTTAGTCGCCTCCTGTTATATCCTGCCTATTTCTTGTGAGTATATTCCATTTCAATGGAATTCGGTATAATAAAACGCACATGCGTTCCTATTTCGGTCGTAAAAAAAGAGCAGCCCCGATTAAATGGGGCTGCCCTTGTCTGCTCAGAAGCTTTAGCTTTGTCTACTTATCCTACTCCTCACCCGGTTCAACAAGCTTATCCATGAGCCGGATAATCATCACTACGGCTTCAGCGCGGGAAGCAGATTCCTCCGGTTTAAAGGCTCCGTTGCCTTTCCCTGAGATAATCCCCGCATTAGCGAAGGCATTGATCGGCTCCGCAGCCCAGCTTGCCGGGAGATCGGAGAATAGCGCCGGTGTACCGGGCACATAGCTCGTAAGACGCGCCAGCATAGCAACAGCTTCCGCACGGGTGATTTCCTGCTTGGGGTGGAAGGAACCATCGGCGTAGCCCTGGATCACACCATGCTCTTTAAGCGCCGCAAGCGCCTCCGAAACCCAATGCCCCTGTGTATCGGAGAATCCGGCCCCTTGCGAGCCCGTCAGGCCAAAAGCTTTTGCAAGCATGGCAGCAAACTCGGCGCGTGTTACTTTGGCTTCAGGATGGAATGAACCATCCGCGTAACCCGTTATCATCCCCATCCGGGTTGCACGATCAATGAATGATGCACTCCACAGAACGGCAGGTACATCCTGGAACTTGACAACTGCAGCCGTCCGGCCTTTTGCAACGATAGATTTAAGCACATCTAAGTCCAAGGTGTCTTTCAGGACAGGCCTGGTTACCGTTGGCTTTGCGGGACCGGCAGTTATAGCTGGTGTTGGTACCGGTGTCGACGTTGCTGTTGGTGACGGTGTTGCCGTCGGTGTTACCGCCGGCTTTGGTGTTGGCGTTGCTGCCGGTGTTCCTCCCGATTGTGGCGTTGGTGTTGGTGTCGGCGTCGGCGTTGCCACCGGTACCGTTCCGCCCTCAACCACGATGGGAATCGCAATGGTTAAGCCGCCGAAGGAAGCAGTAATCGTTACCCCGTCCCCCGCTGCAATACCCGTAATGATCCCCTTGTCCGACACCGAGGCGACCGCAGGATCTGAAGTTGTCCAACGAACCTGATCCGTAACCACTATATTTGCTCCATTGTCATATACCGCTGTAATCACGGAAGCCGCTTGCTTGTTCACCTGTAAGGTGTGTGTGCCAGGCTCGGCGGTCAGCTTCAGCAGACTAGGCACCGTACCTTCTGTCTGAACCGTTACCGATAGCTTCACCGGCGGCATGTTACCGTAGTTCGCCTGGATGGTAGCTTCTCCCACTTCAACGGCATGAATGATACCCTGGGCGTCTACCGTAGCTGCCCGCTCATTAGAAGATGTCCATACCGCTTGATTCGTGACATCGGCAGTGGAGTTATCGCTATAGGTAGCCGTAAGCACCGTCGCGTGCGTGTCGCCGACATTCAGCTTCAATTCGGCCGGGGCTACGGCCACGGAAGTCACTGTCCGCTCATCCTTTTTCATAATCGTATAGTTGTCAATTAATTCGGCGCTCTGCGTAGTGCGGGCTTGGATGATGATCTTATCATGGCTTACCTGAATGGCAGAATAGACGGGAACATCCTCGTCAAACATGAAATCAAGATACTCGTATTTGCTTCCATCATAGAACTTCCAGCCCGACGCCCCGCCGTCCAGATAGACTGTTCCTTGCTCCCCGCTTGGCAGTGGCTTGCCTTTGCTCATCGGATAGGTGCGTGCATATACATGGTCATGGCCTTCCAGCACCAGATCGACCTTCAATTCTTCGAGAATAGGGGCAAAATAAGTCTGTGTGTATTCAATCAGATTGCCGCGTCCATCTTCGGTATGATAAGCAGGTTTGTGGAACATGACAATCTTCCATTTTTTATTACTGCTCAGAAGATCCTCCCGCAGCCACTCTGCTTGCTTGCCCATCGTGACTTCGTCTGCTTCAGAGTTCAGCACCACGAAATGCACCTCTCCTGAATCGAACGAATAAGCATACTCCTTCTGGAGCTCTGGCCCATTATTAGGAAGCCCCAATCCTTTGGCGAAAATGTACTTTCCTCCCCCTTTTACATCATGATTCCCCATGGCATACGCTGAAGGAACAGAGGAGGAATAGACCGAGGAGGCTTGCCAGAACTGGTTCCATTCATTCAAAACCGCCCCATCATCGACCATATCACCGCCATGCATAACGAACTGGGTATCGGGATAATTAGTGAGCGCATTCTTGATCAATTGTTGATAGGTCTCCAGCCCGTTATCCCCTTTGGTATGCGAATCGGTTACAAATACAAAAGAAACGGGCTTGTCCGGCGCAGCCTCCACCGTCTTATAATTGGACCAATCGCTCCAATGGCCTTCGTAGCCAACTCTGTAACGATAGCCCGTACCTGGCTCAAGACCCGTGACTAATGCGTTATGAAACTTGATTTCGCCCATAGGTCCGCCTGCCACCTCAGGAATAACCTCCACCTCGGAGAGTGCACGCTGCATAGCTGCTTTTGCCGGCGCATTCGTCAGGTCACTGTCCGCCCAATCACTATCTTTCATGTACTGGATGTAAGCTTCTTGAACAGTTGGCGCGCTCTGCCACCCTACGCTCATCATCGTCTTCATATCTTCGGTCACAAAGGTCTGCACATATTGCGGATCTGCCCCGCCAAACGGAGCTACAACATTCATACGGATACTCTCACTGGTACCGCCATCCTTGACAGCCTGAACGCTCCAAGTGCCAATGGCAAGGTTAGTCAGGGTCGTATGAATCTCTCCCTTGGCATCCGTCAAGCCCATTCCTGTGGTAAGATCACTCTGCTCCACATCAGCGGATGAGATGTACCCTGCCTTGCTGCCATCCGGCAAATACACCTTGACGAATCCGGAAGCACTGCCTGCTGTGGCGAACATCTGCGCGTTTTTCTCTGCATTAAAGAGCACTGCGGATGATGGATCAGCTTTGGCATATACTATGGACCCGTCGGCGGTTACACGCACATAAGTCTGAGGACCGCTGGTATCGCTAAAATCAATCCCGGCTCCTTCCACCGGCGCTCCTGCGCGAGAGGTAACCGTGATGATACTCTGAGTGTGCAGCGCTGATCCCTTGATGCTGAGCTTGTAAGGAAACCCGATCTTATAACTTAACGGAGAGGCGAAGGAACGAACTGGCGTCCCGCTTTCATACCCGAAACTGCCTTCCACCATAGCCATCTGCTTAGCTGTCTCGCCGCGTTCCATTTTCGCAGACCGGTCCACCTCAAAATCAATACTTGCCAGCGCATCCGCCTGATCCCCTTGCAATCCCTCGGCACTGACTTCAACATAGCCGCCTGTATTATCGAGGACTGTCTGCACATGGCTGAGGCCGGAGCGTGCAGTAATCACATTGGCCTGCAATGTCTCTGGATCGAACTTGATTCTGGCATGGAAGCTCTTAGCCTCTCCTACATCCGTTGCCTTCAGCTTCAGCCGGTAGGTCTCATTACTGACAGCCTCCTCCGGGGCTTCCATGGTAAATCTGGCTCCATGCTCAATCTGAAAAGCATATTCTGCCGCTGCCGGATTGCCGGCCCTATCCTTCACTTCTGCCAGCACTTGATGATAACCTCCAGCCAGCGGAAGCTCCGGGTGATAGGTAATCTGCTTATGATTCAGATCATAGGCATAAGTTGAAGGTGCCGCAGGCTGACCATCCACCGTTAACCGGATGGAATCCGGGTCAATGCCCGACTTGGCATCCTCTGCTGATAGAATAATGTCAGAGACAGGGGCGCTCAAGGTTTGATTAGGAGCTGGTGCCGCTGGAGTCAGCACAGGTACATCCATATCTTCATTAACCGGCTCATCATAGATCAGCCTGACGTCATCAATCCATATGGAACCTTTATTTTTTTTGCTCATTTGTCTTTCTTTCATCTGGAAGTAGAAGGCCAGTGTACCCGGCATGGTCAGATCTGACCCTATTTCAGCCTCCACATACTTCCAGCCGCTCCAGTCGATCCCGGTCTCTTCACTCCTGATTTCATACGTTTTGGATTTGCCGGTGGAAGACACGTAGAACTTGGAGGTCAGGCCATGGCCTTCCTGATTGGCATATACCCACATCCCGATTCTTTTAGGGGTTCGGTCTGTCAAGGGGAGCTGAGTCGCCGGACCCACGGCAACCTGAGAGGGGTTATCGGTGATGCCAATGAAGTCATAATCAATCCGCAGGGACTTCGCTCCGCTATGTACGTATTTCGGATTCGTCTCAAGCGCCATACTACCGCTATGAATGCGGGCACTGTCAAAGGTTAGATCCGCTAAGCGTACCTGTTCAAAATCCTCTACCTTCACGACCCCGCTAGGTTCCCCTGCTTCTCCATAGACGGTGGGTGACTGGGATAGAGAGGGTGGCATGAGCGGAAGCAGAACTGTTACTGCCAGAATTCCGCTCAAGACTCTCTTTACAAATGGATGATTACTCACGAACTTTCACGCTCCTTGTTGTCTGTTCTAGTAGACAGCATAACGGCGTAATATGTTCGTAGAATCATCGCAATGTAAGCATATTAAATTTTATTGTATTAGACAGCAATCGCCTTAAGGTCCGGGGAGATCCATAGCTCGGCCCCCGTTGCCTGCTGAACCTCTTCCACCGTCAGACCCGGTGCGATTTCCATCAGCATCAGCCCCTGGCCCGGGATCACCTCGATGACCGCCATTTCAGTGACAATCGTATTTACGACATGTACCGCCGTCAGGGGGAGCTTGCAGTCTTTCACTATTTTCGGCTGCCCGTCCTTGCTCACATGATCCATGGCGATAATGACCCGTTTAGCCCCGACTACCAGATCCATAGCTCCGCCCATGCCCGGTACTTTTTTCCCCGGAATCATCCAGCTTGCCAGATTGCCCTGCTCATCGACTTCAAGCGCGCCCAGCACAGTGATGTCCACATGCCCGCCACGGATGATCGAGAAGGAGACCGCGCTGTCAAAATAGCAGGCTCCGGCCATCGTGGTCACGAAGCTGCCGCCAGAATCTATACAATCGATGTTTTCTTCTGACTTCGCCGCTTTGGGGCCGACTCCAAGTATTCCGTTCTCCGCCTGTAGCATAATCTGGACATGATCAGGAATATAGTCTACCGCCAGGGTCGGCATACCGATCCCCAGATTCACTACATCGCCGTCTCTGAACTCCTGGGCGATTCTTCTGACAATAAATTCCCGGTTATTCATGCGTATTCCCCACCTTTACAATGGCATCGATCAAAATCCCCGGGACGTTGACATGATTGGGATCAATCTCCCCAAGCTTCACATAAGTATCTACCTCAGCTACTACATAATCCGCCGCCATCGCCATTACAAAATTGAAGTTCCGGGAAGAGCCGTCGATCACCAGATTCCCCGCTTCGTCCGCCTTATGGGCCCGGATCAGCGCCACATTTGCATGAAGGGGCAGCTCAAGCAGATATTCCCTTCCTTCAATATCGAGCTTCCTCTTCCCTTCCTCGACAATCGTCCCTACCCCTACAGGGGTTAACACACCGCCCAGCCCCGCTCCACCGGCCCGGATTTTCTCAGCTAACGTGCCCTGCGGATAGAGATTCACCTCAGCTTCTCTGGTCATCAGCAGTCTTCCGGTTTCCGGGTTTGCGCCGATATAAGAAGCATAGATCCGCTTGACCCGGCCGCTTTTGACCAGCTTATAGATAGATAATTCCGGGGTGCCCGTATCATTGGAAATAAGCGTGAGCTGACCGGCTGACTGCGTCTCGACAAGCGCACGCACCAGTTCTTCGGGGTGGCCTCCAGCCAGAAAACCGCCGACCATCACGGTATCTCCATCCTTCACCCTCTTCACGGCGTCTTCGGCGGAGATTAATTTGTTTATCATAGATTTCAGGCTCCTTGTTCATTATTTGGAGAAAAGCTGGTTACTGGAGATAATCATGAATGACTTGGCCATAGGGCAGTGTTAGATCGGCAATAAAATGCTTTCCCCCGAGGTACGTCTTCACCGGCAAATCGGCCACAGGGGCATTCACATGGGGAATCAGGCTTAAGCGGGCTGGCCCGGTCCAAGCGCCTTTCACATGAACATCTTCAAGAGTGTAGGCAACCAGCTGCGCAATCTTAGGGGTCCCATCCACATCAGGAATGAGCTTCAGATTCACTTGGGTTTTGGCGATAGCTCTAGCAGTGTCCTCTGTATCCAGCAGGTTATGCTTGTAAGGCATCGTTCCTACAGCCACTAGGACATCGTTATAATGTAGCGTACCGGTCAGCGTCTCTGTGCCTGCGACGGTCAGGCGGGGAGAGGCCCACTTTTTGGGGAACCCCCAGATTTCCCGTCCCCCCAGAATGGCAGGCGCATTATCCAGATACATCTGGGCTACAAAATTGCACGGCTCCCCCTGAAAGGTACACGGAATCACGATCCCGCTCTCCTCATAGCTTCCCAGGCCCGACGAATCGGGCATCTTGATCCATTCATAAGACACGGTATTGCTTCCATCCGGCTGTAAGGGTTCCGGGACTGCCTGTCTGATCGCAGCAGGGTCAGATTCATAAGTGATGATCATAAATTCACGGTCAATGAAGCGGTAAGGCGGACGCCCGTAACCCGGACTGGCCGCAGGCATGGATTGCAGCGATAGCACGTCATTTGCATTCATAATGATCTTAAACTCCCTTTCTGTCAGCGTTGTGTTAATAGTGTGCGTTCTCAACCAGCATGGCAATGCCCATCCCCGTTCCGATGCACAAGCTGGCTATACCGTAATGCTTAGAGCTTCGGACCATTTCATGGACCAGCGTAACAAGTACCCTGGCTCCGCTTGCCCCGACAGGATGTCCAATCGCAATCGCGCCGCCATTGACATTCACCTTCTCCGGGTTAATCTCCAGCTCATGCAATACCGCTATGGCTTGTGCCGCGAAGGCTTCATTAATCTCGAACAGATCGATAGCTTCTAGAGGGATATCCTGGTTCTTAAGCAGCGACTTAATAGCTCTTACCGGACCCATTCCCATGTAGGCAGGATCTACGCCAACCAGTGAATAACCCTTAATATAGGCTACAGGCTCTACCTCATGCTCCTTGCATTTGTCTTCCGACATGACCAGCACAGCCGCCGCTCCATCATTGATCCCCGAGGCATTTCCGGCAGTAACCGACCCGTTTTCTTTAAAAGCAGGCTTCAGATGAGCAAGCTTCTCTTTGCTGACCTCTCCTCTTACATGCTCGTCCTCCGCAAACCAGACTGTCTCTTTTTTGATTTTAGTCATCACGGGCACAATCTGCTCTGCAAAAACCTGGTTCCGTTTAGCTTCGGCGGCCTTGATCTGGCTGTCATAGGAAAATTCATCCTGCTCCAGTCGTGAAATATGATATTTCTCGGCAATGTTCTCGGCAGTAATGCCCATATGATATTTATTAATAGGACAGGTCAGGCCGTCAGCCACCACGGTATCAATCAGCTCGCTGTTCCCAAGCTTGTAGCCGTTTCTTGCATTCCTCAGCACATATGGGGCATTCGACATGCTCTCCATCCCCCCGGCCAGAAGGACACTCCCTTGTTCAGCCCGAATAGAGTTGTAAGCTAAAGCGACCGCATGAAGCCCTGAACCGCAAACGGTGTTAATGGTTGTTGCAGGGACTTCAATAGGGATACCGGCTTGCAGTGCCGCCTGTCTGGCAGGATTCTGACCCTCACCCGCCTGTAGGACATTGCCCAGATAGATCTGCTCCACTAGCGCAGGCTCTATATGGCTTTGCTGAAGACAGGCCGTCATCACCTTTGCTCCTAATTCTGTAGCACTTAGTGTCGAAAGTCCGTTGTTAAATGAACCAACTGCTGTCCGTAAGGGACTAACCAATGCAACTCTGTTCACAAAATTTCACATTCCTTTCTGATGGTATTGGGACTTACGTGCGGGTATGATCACGATGTATGAGAGAGTATGCGTAACGGCTTGATCGGATTAGCCACCTTGATCGCCTTCCTCCATCTGAATATTTGTAATTTATTTACATATTTAGTGTAAGTCTAAATTCCCTTTTGCTCAACATTGGTATTATTACATAATTTTACATACGAATACCTCTAGGCCCTTGTACACTCCCCCAACAAGGTCATGCTATCATTTCCTTTGATATTCTGGTTATTAATGGTTATTTCAGAAAAACCCATGAAAACATACCAAAAGAGTTCATATTTAAAACGCCTCCGGCCCTTACTTGGGTCTGGAGGCGTTTTTTGCAGCTCTCTTAGCATAATATTCCGTTATTTGAAGCAGCCCTGCTTACACCAGCTTCTTAATCTCGTCCACCGGTAACTCCACGGCTTTGGACACCTCTTCCGGGGTAAATCCATGAAGCAGTAACTTACGGATAATCTCGGCTTGGCCCTTTTCTATGCCTTGTTCTATTCCTTCAGCTACACCCTCTTCATATCCCCAACGCTTCCAGGCTGGCATGAGTTCCATAATCGCTTCACCCTCCTCCGGGTATTGTATCATCAATTCTTGTATAATCTCTTCATCCTGGGCCCGGTCCGGCTGGAAATATAAATCTGCCACTGACATCACAAGCGCCAGCCGACCTTGATCGAGTCGTGTCTTCAGCTTCATGAACATGCGCAGAAACTCCCGGCGCACATCTCTCGCTTCTCTTGTAGTATACCCCATCTTGGCTAGTAACGCAGCAGCTACTGCATTATCCGAATCAATAAACCGGCGCCAGTTCTGCTTACGCAATTCTACCTTGAGAAACTGGAAGCGCAGGATCTGATGCTCAGGAATAACCATCTCCAAGGTGTCCTGCTCTTCCCTGATCTCATCTGAAGTGAAGATGGCAATCGGAATAATCAGCTTATGCTCTTTGCGGTAGCGCTCAAACAGACGGCTGAAGTAAATAAACATCCGTTCATGGAACCGTGTATCTCTATACGACTGCGGCTCCAGGTGTATCAGAATATAACCGTCCAACCCTCTGTAACGGATTTCTAGCAGCAGATCCAGCTCCCGCGCTTCCTCGCCAACAATATCCACCAGCAATTCCTGCATGAGGAACCGGGTTTCACTATAGTCCAGCATGGAATCAAGCTCAGGAAAAAACAACTCAATAAATTCCTGAAAAAACGTCTCCAGCAGCTTCTTAAAAGCCTCATCATGTGGTAAGGGTATTTTAGTCGCCTCCTGTTATATCCTGCCTGTTTCTTGTGAGTATATTCCATTTTAGTGGAATTCAATATAACAAAAAGCACACATGTTCGCATTCAATGCAAGAAGAGCCGCAGATGTTGCTCCTGTGGCTCTTCTTTTTAAACTATTTGTATATGCATCAGCGCTCAAAACACCCGCTTCTTATCCTTCTCCTCAATCAAAATCTGCACCGATTCCTTGAACCGGATCGCATGAATGATCTCCCGCTCGCGCAGGAACTTGAGGCTGTCCTGCAGATCCACATCGTCGGTCATGTCAATCAGCCACTGGTATGTAGCCCGGGCTTTCTCTTCTGCGGCGATGTCTTCATACAGGTCAGCGATCGGATCTCCCTTCGCAGCGATGTAGGCAGCTGTGAACGGAACACCGGCAGAGTTGTTGTAGAACAACGCATGATCCCGCTGCGCATAGTTCGGGCCTAAGCCTGCGGCTTCCAGCTCCTGCACCGAGGCGTCCTTGGTCAGCTTGTAGATCATGGTGGCAATCATTTCCAAGTGGGCGAATTCCTCAGTGGAAATATCTGTAAGTACACCAATTACCTTATCGGGTATTGCATACCGCTGGTTCATATAGCGCAGCGCCGCAGCCAGCTCGCCGTCCGCACCGCCGTATTGCTCCATCAGATACCGGGCCATCCGCACATCACATTTGCCGACACGCACCGGGTATTGCAGCTTTTTCTCATAGATCCACATTCGTGAACTTCCCCCTCCTTAAGACTTATTTCATTCTCGGCTTCATGCCTTAGACTTGCCAAGGCCAGGGACTCTCGCTCCATTGCCATGGAGCCTTGGAATAGGCGCGGCCGAAATTCTGCAGCGGTCCGTATAGCTCCTGGAACTGGTTCGCCAGCTTGGTGCGCTCATACGTCAGCTGATTGAACTGCTCAATCGCCTTCACATCCTGCGGATGAGTGTCCAGGTACAGATTCAGCTCTACGAGTGCAAAATCAAGTACCTGCAGCTGCTCCAGCATCTCGTAATAACGGGGCTCGCAAGGATTAGCTTCCATAGCCTACTTCCCTCCTTTGAACTTGGATTCATAAGGGCTGTATAGCGATGGCCATAACGTTCCATGCTTAAGCGCCTCCGGCAGGGAGAACTGCGGCAGATTCGGGGGCTGAAACGTGACGAATTGGTTCGGCGGCACAACATACGTCTTGAACGGCACTGGCGGACAAGGATCAAACGGTCCCCTGTACGGTGTCCATACGCGATCCTGGGAGTTCAATGATCATTCCTCCTCTTTGGGTTTGACAGTATTGCCTGATGGATGTCCAGATCTCTGATCATTACCTTCGTAACTAACTTATGACGGTCCAAGGGTGGAAAAGAACAACAGCCCAATAAAATCGCCGCCGATAATCATCATTCCTGCACAACAAAAAAACAGGGACCCCAAAAACCTTGTAAACCGGCTTCTGAAGTACCCTGCTATATTGGAAAATATAAGGGCGGGGGATAGCCGCATTCGCTTAAGCATCCCGCTTATCTTACGCTTCCCCTTCCACTCACTACATTTACTCCTTCTCCTCTTCCCCGCCTTCCGCATCCTCTTCAGGCTCTGGCGCGGGCTCGCGGTGGATGTTGATCCGGGTAATCCGCAGCCGGGTGGACTCCTCCACCTCGAAGGTGACATCGCCAACCACAACTTTCTTGCCCTTGGACGGGTTGCCCTCCAGCTCCTTGAACAGCCAGCCGCCGATGGAATCTACCTCGTCATCCTCAATCACGACGCCTGTGAGATCGTTGACGTCTTCAATCAGCATCCGGCCTTCCACGGAGATGTAATCCCCGTTACGCTCTACGCTGGGGCGTTCATCCTCGAACTCGTCATGCAGATCGCCGACGATCTCCTCCAGAATCTCTTCAGCGGTCAGCAGCCCCGCCGTTCCGCCGTACTCGTCAACGACCAGTGTCAGCTGGGCCTTGTTCTTCTGCATCAGCCGCAGCGCATGGCTGATCTCCATCGATTCCGGCACGTTCAGAATCGGCCGGACCAGGGAAGCCAGATCATTCTGCTGCTCCGGCGGGGCGAACAGCAGATCCGTGATATGGATGAAGCCGATAATCCGGTCCTTGTCCTCGAAGGCCACCGGATAACGCGAATGCTTCGTTTCCGTGATGATCCGCATGTTCTCCTCCAGCGGAAGATTGCTGTAGAGTACATCCATATCCGTACGCGGCAGCATGACCTCACGGGCCAGCAGGTCCGAGAATTCGAAGATGTTATCCATCAGCTTCATCTCATCCTGATCGATTACCCCGCTCTTCGCGCTCTGATTCATCAGAATGCGGATTTCCTCCTCCGAATGGGCAGCCTCGGCTTCACTGGCCGGCTCCACGCCGAATAGTCTCAGCAGAGCGTTCGCTGATGCATTCAGCACCCAGATGAAGGGCAGAAACAGATTATAGAAGAACATCAGCGGAGCGGACAGCAGCAGTGCTGAGCCTTCTGTTTTTTGAATAGCCAGAGATTTCGGTGCCAGTTCCCCCAGCACAATATGTAAAAAGGTAATAATCGAGAAGCCGATAATCACAGATACCGTTGAGATTAGCGTCTGGTCAGTAACACCGATCTGGTACATCAGAGGCTCCACCAGCAGCTCCGAGATCGCCGGTTCCCCGACCCAGCCGAGTCCAAGGGAAGCGAGTGTGATCCCGAACTGGGTGGCCGACAGATACGAATCCAGCCGCTTGTTGACCTTTAGCGCATATCCCGCCATTTTGTTCCCTTCGCTGACCAGCTGGGTCAGACGGGACTGTCTGACCTTAACCAGCGAGAATTCCGCCGCAACAAATACACCATTTAATAATACGAGCACCAGAACGAGCAAAAGATTAAGCACTAATCTTCCTATTTCAAATTCCGTATGCACTATAATAACGCCCCATTTCTACAAGGTGATCGCTTTTCTGGTTTTGAAATCGACCCCGGGATAATACATATCGGCCACGAGCAGGTTAGGCCCGCAACAGCCTGCTGCATCACAATAACAGTTCACTTGCTGATTCAAGGGATGCTTAGTCTGCCACTCAGTGAAAATGTCATCCAGCTTCGCGTCGCTGATATTGCCAAAAGCGGATATATCGGCGAAGTCCGTTACAAAGACATCGCCCGTGAACAGGTTGACATTGACCCGGTTTCTTCCGTCCGGATCATTGCGCAGCGTTACATTCTTCTCGCTGCGCAGTCTGCCCAGCAGCTTCTGGTCTTCCTCCAGGAAGCTGCAGGCGAAGAACGGCAGCGTGCCGAACAGCATCCACATCTCCGGGTCACGATGATCCAGCAAGGAATGAATGGCAGTATTCATCTCCCGGAGCGACAGCACAGGCAGCTTCGAGGCGAAGCTGGATGCGTACATCGGGTGTACCTCATGCCGTCTTGCCCCCATGTCCCCAATCAGCCGGTGAATCTCGGGAAGCTTGGTGTGTGTACGGTAGTTGATCATCGACTCGGCAGAGATCAGCATACCGTCGCTGCTCAGCCGGCGGGAATTCTCCAGCATCGTGTCGTAGAGCCGGTAGGCGGCCTCCTTCGAGACCGGGTGCCCGCTGTTCGCGAAGCCCACCTCGTGGAAATCATCGCCGTTCACATAATTGAACGAGATATGCATGACGTCCAGGTAAGGGAGCAGCTGCTCATAACGGGAATACGGCATGGTCAGATTCGAGTTGATCTGTGAACGGATGCCGCGCTCCCGTGCATATTTCAGCAGCGGTACGATGGTATTCTCCACCGTCCCGGCACGGAACATCGGCTCCCCGCCCGTAATGCTGATAGTCTGCAGGTGCTCTACCTCGTCCAGACGCTTCAGCATCTTGGTTAAAGGCAGCAGTTCCCCCTCTTTCATCGTAAGACTGTCGCCGACGGCGCAATGCTCACAGCGCATGTTGCATAGATTCGTGACCGTCATCTCTACACTGGTCAGCACATGCTGTCCGTACTCGCGGAGTGAAGTAATCGGGTCCCACGGATCATACTCCGGCGACAGCTCTTTTACAGGAATTATAGATGATGGCTCTAATATACTCATTTCTTAATGCTCCTTTAATGCTTATTCCTTATTATTAACCCAAAACAAAAGAAAAAGAACGATAACTTAAGCTATATCATACCACGACTACTCAAAAAAACAGCAAGGCGGAGAATACAGCTCCGCAATTCCTGCAGATACCCTATTCTCTCCTCGCTGCGCAGAACTCCTATCCGGTACTTTTCACTACAGGTTCTCCCCCGTCCGTCACATCCACAATGACTACAGAGAGGGCTTTGCTGAGATCACGCTCATAGGGGGTAACCGTTTCGCCTTCGGGTCCATTCAGCACCCGGACAACAGGCCGATGCGGTGTGCTGGGATCAATCTTGACCACCACACCGCTCTCGCCGGAGCTGAGCTTCACCGTAAGCCCCAGCGGATAGATGGCCACACGGTCTCTGAATAACTCCAGCTGCTTCTGCTCGTACAGAGTTCCAGAGCCGACATACAGCGCTTCTACCGCCTGATGGGGCAGCATGGCTTTTTTGTAGATCCGGTTGGAGGTCATCGCATCATAGGAATCTGCGACCCCCAGCCATTTCGCATATTCATGGATCTGCGGGCCGGTCAGTCCGCGCGGATAGCCGGAGCCGTCAATCCGTTCATGATGCTGCAGGGCACAGTGGGCCGCCAGCAGAGGAATATTCGGCTCTTCCTTAAGAATGCGGTATCCGATCTCGGTATGCGCCTGCATATGCCGGAACTCCTCCTCGCTGAGCATGCCGGGCTTTTGAACAATTTTGACAGGAATCTGCGTCTTGCCGATATCATGCAGCAGCGCACCAAGCCCGATGACCCGCAGCTCTTCTTTGCTGTAGCCATGGGCAATGCCCAGCACCAGCGTATACAGGCATACGTTCAGGGAATGGACGTACAGGTAATTGTCAGCCGTGTGCATGTCAAGCAGCATGATCATCGGGTCCTCCTGCAGGGACATGTCGTCGAGGATGGAGTCCATCACCTTGGAGAACTTCTTATCCAGATGATAAAAGCCTTTGGTGATCCCCGAGGCACCGGACATCTGCTGGAACTGGTTCCGGATCACCTTGAGCGCCTGATTACGCGTCTCATCCTGCAGCATTCCGGGGATCACAATATCCTCCGTGAGCGAATCCTCAATATAGATATAGCCGATATCGATTCTGGCGAGCCGCTTGATCAGGGAATCGGTAAGCTCCACTCCGTCCGCAAGCAGAACCAGCCCTTCATCATTATATATTTTTTTACCCAGCTTCATTCCCGCCTGAAGCCGGTTAACGGATACTAGACGCACCTTGGCTCACTCCTGCCTTTAACGGTAAAATTGCTTTGCTGTGATGCCAAGCTGAGAATCAACGCATAATAAACAGCCAGAAGACGGCTGCAAGGATAAAGCGGTAGATAGCAAAATGCGTCGGTCTGATCTTCTGGATCATTCTCATGAACAGAACCACCACCACATAAGCCACGATGAAGGAAATAATGAAGCCGATGACAAAATATCCGATCGTCTCACTCGTGAAATTCTTGTAGGAATCCAGCAGCTCATACCCCGAGGCCGCGCACATAATCGGAATTGCGATGAGGAAGGAGAAGTCGGCCGAGGCCTTGTAGCTCACCCCGCTCAGCATCCCCCCGGAAATCGTCGAGCCGGAGCGGGAGAACCCGGGCCAGAGGACGGAAATAATCTGGAACAGTCCGATCGAGAGTGCCTGCCCGTAGGACAGATCATCCAGATCATGCGCTGTCACGCGGATCTTGCGTTTGTTAACCCATTCGGCAATGATCATCAGAATACCGCCTGCGACCAGCGCCCAGAGGACGGTGGATGCCCCGAAGAGGCTTTTGATGAAGTCCCGGGCAAAAAAAGCTACAGCGAGCGCAGGCACGATACCCAGCAGCACATGAATCAGGTTCAATCGGGCTGCCGGCATTACGCCCCCTCTGTCTCTGCGGCCGAATCCGAGCAGATCCACAATCCGCTGGCGGTAGACCAGCGCAATCGCCAGTATAGCCCCCAGCTGAATCACAATTTCATACGTCTTCATAATCGAATCCTGCTCATTGAATCCCAGAAGCTTAGTCGTTAGAATCATGTGTCCCGTCGAAGAAACCGGAATGAACTCCGTGATTCCTTCCACAATTGCCAGAATAATGGCTGTAATTGTATCCATATTACTCCTCCTGATCTAGTCAATGAAACCTGGTACTGCGTGAACTATCAATTTGACAAAAAATGGTGTGGATCATCAGGTGGATTGCCTCTCCCAGCGAACCGCTTCACACTCATCCAGACTCCCCGGCCGCTGCAGCTCCATCCGCAGCAGATCGCGGAGGAAATGAGGCAGCAAATATACCGCCTCCCGGCCATTAGCTATACTCTCGTAGCCTGTACGGAATGTAAACATATCCAGCGTGCCGACACTATATACCTTGGTATCCTCCAGCTGCTCCCCGCCGGAAAAAATCGCAATACCGTTATCATAAGGCATGACCCTTGGATCGTACAAGATTTTTAATCCGTCCACGGCCAGGGTGCCCAGTACCTCTCCCCGGAAGCCATATCCGTAGATGACCTTATTCCGGAACTCTGCCATCAGACTCTGTTCCAGTGCAGTGCGGATATCCTTGCCTGTCAGCTGTACAATACAGGGATTAATCGGAGAAGGACATAAGGCATGCAGCATGCCTGCGGTAATGTTACCCTCCGGCAGCGGGCCGAGCAGCTGGCCTGTATTAACGAGCGAGATGGGACTGCCAGTGAACTGGCGGACCGCCTGAGCCAGCAGGTTGCCAAAAGGAGACTCCCCCTGCAGATCCAGCGGCAGCATGCGGTCGCTGATGGCAACCGTCTCCTCCAGGGCCTCACGCCCGCGCTGCAGATGGATCGCTGCCGCCGGAGCAATAAGCTCCTCTGTCAAGGCAGGATCAACTTCCGTGCAGCCTCCTTCGGCCAAGTGAAATACTCCGTCCGGCTGCTCCCGCTCGAAGACCAGCCGTCCGACGTACCTGCCGAATTTGCCGGCGCCGCATACGGCTGTCCCGTTAATCATCTGCGGCTGCTCCAGCATATGGTGGGTATGCCCGCCCAGAATGGCATGCACGCCTTCCAGCTTCTCTGCCAGTCTCTGGTCTGCGGGCAGCCCCAGATGAGACAGAATGATCACGATATCCACCTGCGGGGCAAGCAGCTGAACCTGCTCGCGCAGCGCCTCTTCCGGGTCCAGCACATCCCAGCCGAGCAAGGAATAGAAGGAGGTGAATGCCGCCGTCGCACCGGTCAGCCCAATCTTGATGCCATCCTTCTCCAGAACCGCGCGGCGCTGCATCCAGTGCGGCGGCTCACCGGTGGCGGACTCCAGGAAATTGCAGCATACCACAGGACACTGGATACCTGTAAATATGGCTGAGAGCATCTCCTTGGAGAAGGTGAGACCCTCGTTGTTGCCGATGGTAACCGCATCGTATCCGGTCAGATTCATAATGTCTATGTTGGCCTGACCCATCGTGCCTTCCGTCTCTACAGCAGCGCGGTCCATATGATCGCCGATATCAAGCAGCAGTACCGGCTCCCCGCCCGCCTCTGCCTTCATCGCGGATATCACTGCCGCGAGCGGACTCATCATTTCAAAGTGGCTATGTATATCATTGGTATGAATAATGGTTAATCTTTGCGGCCCAGGCTTCATAAGCTGGCTTCCCTCCCACTTGTACAGCCGTTTATAAAGTAAGCGGCAGGCTTGTTCAGTTCTAGAGTTAGCATAACATTTTCAGACTCAATATGGTATATTGTAATCATTATAAGCTGTCCTAAGCTTAAGTCCAGAAAGGGTGAAGAAAGCATGCATATCTCCATCCGGCTGTTCGCCGGTCTGGCCGAAATCATCGGCTCCTCCACGCTGGTCTTCCACGCCCATGAGTCCCCTGTGACAGCAGGCCGGCTGAAGGAACTCCTCTCCGCCTCCTATCCTGACGCCGCGCCGCAGATCGGTGTATCCCTGGTAGCCGTTGATCAGGAATATGCGCCCGATGATACGGATATTACCGAAGGCTCAGAGGTGGCCTTCATTCCGCCCGTGTCCGGCGGTTAACCGGACCGTTTCCCTTCCGCGAATCTGCACAGATACACAACAGGGTAGGACCAGCGGTTTGCACAATCTGCAAGCTACAATCAGTACTCTTACACCATTGAATATTGCAGACTTTGTTGCTATGCTGTAAAAAATTGCTATAGTAAGGTGGCCTATTCATTGAGAGTACACGTGATGGATCTTAAACCGGGTGATCATCTGCGGATGGATACCTTCAGCTCCCGCGGGCTGCATGTACTCCCTAAGGGATCACGGCTGCAACTGGAGGAAATCGCCAAGCTGATACAGCACGGCGTTGATTATGTAGATATTGAAACGGTACAGGAAGAGCCTGCCCCTTCCAGCCGCACCTCAATCATTCAGGCAGCAGCCAGCAGCTTCGATACCACGATTGACGGTTTTGAGTCTCTATATATGGAAGCGCTCAGCAAAGGCAGCTTCAATCAGTCCGTAGTGGATGATATTCTTCAGCCGACCTTGTCCACGCTGGACAAACATAAGGACGTAGTAACACTCCTGCTGCTGCTGGACCGGGAAGATAATTATACCTACAACCATTCCCTGCAGGTAGGCATGCTCTCCTATTATCTTGCCTCTTGGCTTGGATACTCCAAGACAGAGTGCTATGAGATCGGGCGTGCGGGATACCTGATCGATATCGGCAAATGCCGCATCTCCCCCGCGATTCTGAACAAGCCCGGCAAGTTAACCCCTGATGAATACGAAGAGATCAAATTACATACGGTTTACGGGTACGAAATCATACAGAATTCCATGAACGATCCTTTCACAGCTCTGGTTGCCCTGCAGCATCATGAACGCGAGGACGGCTCCGGTTATCCCAAGCAGCTGACCAAGACAGACATTCATCCTTACGCCCAGATTGCAGCCGTTGCGGATATTTACAGCGCCATGACCACTCACCGGGTCTACCAGTCCAAGCAGGAGCTGATTTCCGTTCTGCGTGAGATCAACTCCCTCAGCTTCGGGAAGCTGAACGGCAAACCGGTTCAGGCCTTCATCAATCACCTGATGCCGAACTTTATCGGCAAGCGTGTTCTGCTGAGCACCGGTGATATGGGTGTTATCGTGATGAACAACCCGCTGGATGTCTTCCGTCCGCTTGTACAGAGCGATGGCAAGTTCCTTGACCTGTCCCGCGAACGCACAATTGCCGTCGTTGAGATTTACATGGAGTAGAGAGATTTCCTCTACGCAAAATAAATCAAGCAGCCCCCTGCGTTGCCGCAGAAGTGCTGCTTGAAGTTGAATACCAACTAGATAGCCTCCCCCGGCCGGGGGAGGCTATCCTTTTATCGAATAAGTGTAAACAGTATCTCGCCGCTAGGCACTTCTGTCCCTGTGCTCTTAAGCACATCAAGGTATTGTGCCGAGTTGGTGACAATCACCGGTGTCGCGGTTACAAATCCGGCTGCACGGATGGCTTCGAGGTCAAATTCAAGCAATAGCTGACCCTTGACCACCTTCTCGCCTTCCTTCACTTTTTTGGTAAAATGCTGACCCTTAAGCTTCACAGTATTGACACCGACATGAATCAGCAGCTCCGCACCGCCCTCCGAAGTGATGCCGATGGCATGTCCTGTCGGGAATACAGTAGTTACCGTTCCGTTCACAGGGCTGGTTAAGATGCCGGAAGAAGGCTCGATTACAATGCCCTTGCCCATGGCGCCGGAAGCAAAAGCTTCGTCAGGCAGGGTGTCAAGCGGCTGCAGCGTTCCTGCCAGCGGGCTTACAACCAGTTCTTTATCAATCAGCGTCGGTGTAGTCGTACCCGAGGTTGCACTTAAGTTAACTGATGCCGCAGCATCTGTCTCAGGCTCCTCGTAGCCAAACACCAGCACCAGTACAGCGGCCAGTACAAATGCTACCAGTATACCAATGACTACCCAGACAAATCCGGTGCCGAAATAGGTCGGCAGCGCCAGCAGACCCGGCAGTGAGAAGGATAATGCTCTTGCGCCGCCTGTTGCAATAATTGCACCGCCGATAGCGCCGGAGATACACGCATAGATGAACGGTTTTTTGAGCTTCAGGGTGACTCCATAAATGGTTGGTTCAGTAATCCCGAAGACCGCAGATAGTGTAGAAGAACCGGCGAGTGCCTTAAGCTGAGGGTTCCGCGATTTCAGGAATACACCGAATACAGCCCCGGCCTGCGACAGAACGGCTGCACTGAGAATAGGCAGCATGGTATCCTGTCCCAGTGTAGCAATATTGCTGAGCATGATCGGTACGAAGCCCCAGTGTACACCGAAGATTACGAACACTTGCCAGAACGCCCCGGCTATGGCTCCGGCCACAAGCGGACTTAGATTGTAGAGCCAGGTATAGCCAGAGGCCAAGCCGTCACTGATCAGGGAGCCGACAGGTCCGAAGGCCAGGAACGTAAGCGGAATAACAATGAGCAGTGCGAACATGGGAACAAGAATATTCCGCACGGACTCATGAATGAAGGAACGGAACCAGCGTTCCACATACGACTGCACCCATACCGCCAGAATAATCGGGATCACGCTGGAGGAATAGTTGATCAGTACGATCTTGATCCCCAGGAAGTGCAGCGGGTCAGGTGAGCCTACAGCCGCAATGACTGCGGGATAGATCAAGGCTCCGGCTATGGCAATGGACACAAATTGATTTGCCTTGAATTTGCGCGCTGCCGTAACCGCCAGGAAGACAGGCAGGAAATAGAACACGCTGTCGGCAGCCGCATTGAGGATCATGTAGGTGCCGCTGGCAGCACTAATCCAGTCCAGTGACAGAATCAGGGCCAGCAAGCCCTTGAGAATCCCGGCCCCAGCCAGTGCACCCAGAATCGGCGAGAAAATACTCGAAATGATGTCCACCGCTTTACCCAGAACTCCGGTGCTTTCCGAGCTTTCGTCACTGCCGCTTTTCTCCGCATCCTGAAGCGAGGTTTCCTTCATAATCTGCTCGAACACCTGGCTGACATTGTTGCCGATGACCACCTGAAATTGTCCGCTGTTCTCAACAACTGTGATGACTCCCGGAGTCTTCTCCAGCGCTGCTTTATTGGCTTTGCTGTTATCCTTCAGCTTGAATCTTAAGCGCGTGGCACAATGGAAGACGGAATTCACATTCTCTTCTCCGCCAACGAGTGTGATAATTTGTTTGGATAAGTCTTTATTGCTCATTTGGGTTTGCTCCTTTTGAAATCTGTAATATAAGCATCGCTGCAGAGGGGAGTTGTGCCAGCCCTTCTATCTTTCCCCTCTGCAAACAAGAAAAACCTGAACTCAAGGCAAAAAAGGCGTAGAACACACGCTATTTTGCCATCAGTTCAGGTTTTGCCTGCATGACCAGTTACACCCTGACAGATGATATAAAATATATGAAATATTGTAGTCTAACGTAATGTTAAGTGTTACTCCAGGTTATTGCGTTCAGTTACACGCTGAATGTGAATCGTCAAATAGACATATTCATCCTTGCTGAGGCTCTGGCCATGGGATTTCTCCAGATATTCATTAATCTTGCCTACGCATTCGAAAGCCTTGACATAGGTTAGCCTCACCTGATTGTACAGGAACTCTTCCCCGCTGTTGTTGGTCTCCTTCTTCAGCACCCGCATGGAAAAATACTGCAGATGGGTCAAGAACCGCGAATAATTAAGCGAGGTCTCGTCCAGCACAACCTTATAATGATAGGTAACGATGTTCAGGATATTCTGAACGATCTCCGTCATCTTGATCGTCGATCTTACCTCCGTGCCATCCATTCTGGCGTTGACCAGGTGAAGGGCAATGAAGCCGGCTTCATCCTCACCCAGCGAGAGGCCGGTGGTCTGTTCAATCATCTTCAGGGCATCCAGCCCGATTCCGAATTCCTTCGGGTAAAAGCGCTTGATCTCAAACAGCATCGCATTCTTCAGCTGAATCCCCTTCTCAAAACGCTCCAGCGCGAAATGAATATGATCCGTCAGCGTCAGATAGAGATTATCGTTCAGCTCTGTGTGCAGCACTCCACTCGCGTAGGTGACGATGCCGCTGGCCAGCTCCAGGTGAGCTACCGGAATATCATTCAGCAGTTCAGTCAGCCGGGCAGTGAATTCATTCTCATTCAGCAGAAAAATCTTATCCACCTTGGCAGGGTCCACATAATCACCCGCCACCTTATTGAAGGAAATTCCTCTGCCCATCACAATAACCTCCTTGCCCTTCTGGTTCTTGGTCAGGAGCACATTATTGTTCAGCACCTTCTCGATAATCATCTCAATTTCACCTCCTGACGCATAGTTTGTACAAAAAAAGCCTAAGTTGATCCCAATATCATTCATAAAATGATACTCGCATCAGCTTAGGCATTGCCCGCGTTACCGGTCACAATCCTGTATTACTGTTATTGTAGCATAAATAAAAGCGATTTCAAGAACTTTTTTATTCTAAAGATCTGAATATTCATATTAGGCTTCATTCCGGTTTGAAACCGCACCTCCAGGGTCACGCTAATAGAAGACAGTAATACAAGGAGGAGATAGGATGCTTGCGGTTCATCAGCGCCTTGCCGAGCTATATACCCTTAGTCTGAAGCGTCCGCTGGCTCCGGCGGAGCAAGACGAGCTTCAGCACTGCCTGCATGTCAACACCGTCTACTGCTGGGAAATGGCCCGCCTCCATATCGAAGCTCTGTTGGCAGAGGGTACTCAAGATACCGGATGGCAGCAGGAGATCAGTGTGCAGCTGCTGGAGGTCCGGGTAAGCGGGAAGCCGGGGAAACGGCCTTAACGGGAAGGAACTCTACATTTCCCCTTATTATTCCAAACGCAAAAAACAGCAGCCTCTCCCTCACATCGGGGCCAGGCTGCTGCGTGTGCTTCTATAAGAAGCGGAACTGTGCTTCTATTAATCCGTTATAAATACCGTCGTGCTTGGTCAGCTCGGCATGGTTGCCTTCTTCCTTGATCTCGCCGTGATCCAGCACCACGATCTTATCCGCGTGGCGGATGGTCGAGAGGCGGTGGGCGACGATGAAGGAGGTCCGGCCCTGAAGCAGCAGCTTCAGCGCTTCCTGAATCTTGATCTCCGTCTCCGTATCAATGCTGGCGGTCGCTTCATCCAGAATCAGAATCCGCGGATCGGCCAGCAGCGCCCGGGCGAAGGACAGCAGCTGGCGCTGTCCCATGGACAGTGCGCTTCCCCGCTCCTCCACCTCGGTATCATAGCCGGCAGGCAGCTTGATGATGAAATCATGGGCGTCTACGGCCTTGGCAGCCGCTTCAATCTCTTCGTCCGTGGCGTCCAGCCGCCCGAAGCGGATGTTGTCACGGATCGTTCCCGAGAAGATGAAGGTATCCTGCAGTACAATCCCGATCTGTTCGCGCAGACTCTGGAGTGTAACCTCGCGGATATCCCGTCCATCAATGGTAATGCCGCCGCTCTTGATATCATAGAACCGGCCGATCAGGTTGATGATCGTGCTTTTGCCGGAGCCGGTATGTCCTACAAGGGCGATGGACTGGCCTGCTTTGACATCCAGGTTAATGCCTTTGAGTGCCGCACGGCCTTTCTCATATTCAAACACTACGTTATTAAAGTGAATATCCCCTTGAATCTTGGACAGCGGCGTTGCTCCCGGCTTATCCTGCACCGCAGGCTGTTCGTCGAGATACTCGAAGATCCGCTCGGAGGAAGCCATCGCCACCAGCAGCTGATTGTACATCTGTCCCAGCCGGTTGATCGGGTCCCAGAAGTTGCTGACATAACTGCTGAAGGCGACCAGGAAGCCGACCGTAAGCTCTCCAGACTGGATCAGGTAAGCCCCGAACCAGAAGAGAATCATCGTCCCGAAGCCGCCGGTGACTTCAATGATCGGACCGAATGCCTGGTTCATGGCTGAGGCCTTGTTCCACGACTTCCGGCTGTCCATATTCATGGCATCGAAATAATGCATGTTCTCTTCTTCCTGTGTGTAGGCCTGGGTGACGCGAATCCCCTGTATCGACTCATTTAGATGGGAGTTGATCCGGGAATTCTTCATGCGCACATCCTGCCAGGCGATACGGATTCTCTGCCGCAGCTTGGTAGAGATCAGGAACATGATTGGAACGGTAATCATCACCGCCAGCCCCAGCTTCCAGTTGATCAGCAGCAGAATAATCATAATGCCCAGCAGCTGCACACAGTCAATCATCAGATTGACGACCCCGTTGGTGAACAAATCCTGCAGCGAGTTGATATCATTGGTCACCCGGACAAGGACTGATCCGGCCGGACGTTTATCGAAGAAGTTGAAGGACAGCTTCTGGATATGCCGGAACAGGTCCGAGCGCAGGTCATAGATCACCCGTTGGCCGATCACATTCGTATATTTGATCCGGTATACGCCGGCGATCCATTGAATCAGATACAGCACGATTACACTGGCTGTGAGCGTGTAGAGCAGCGTCAGGCTGGTGCTTCCCTCTTTTGGAGCAATCGCTTTATCAATCGCCATACTGGTCAGGAATGGAACCGTCAGCTTGGTAATCGTGCCCAGAATCATCATGATCGAGACCAGCGGCAGCATCTGCTTAGCATAAGGCTTCATGTAGCCGAACAAGCGGGTGAACTGCTTCCAGTCAAAAGCCTTGTCGATCACATCATCGTCTTTATAGATAAAACGTTCTTCAAGCGTCTGTTCTTCAACCTTACTGTTGTCGGTATTTAATACGCCTTCAGCGGTCTGCTTGGAGGTCTCAAGACTCATGCCGGATCACCCGCCTCTCGCTTGTTATCCCTGGATAAATAATCGGCGTACTGAATCCGGTATACATCCTGATAAGGTCCAGGGACCGCGATCAGTTCCTGATGGGTGCCTTGCTGGATCATTCTCCCTTCATTCATGACAATGATCTGATCGGCATGACGCAGGGAGGAGATCCGGTGGGCAATAATCAGGGTGGTCCGTCCGCGCATAACCTCCTGGAACCCGGCCTGAATCTCATGCTCCGTCTCCATGTCCACCGCACTGGTGGCATCATCCAGAATAAGAATCCGCGGATTCTTGAGCAGTGCGCGGGCAATGGCAATCCGCTGCTTTTGGCCGCCCGAGAGACCCATTCCCCGCTCACCGACTACGGTATCATAGCCTTCCGGCATCTCCATAATGAAGTCATGCGCCTTCGCCAGCTCGGCGGCACGGATGATCTCATCCATGCTGACATTCTTCAGTCCATAAGAGATATTATTGCGGATCGATGAGGAGAACAGGAAGGTCTCCTGGAATACCGTCGATATTTGTGAACGCAGACTGCGGACCTGGAACTCGCGGATATCCACACCGTCGAGCTTAATACTGCCCTGATTCACATCATAAGCACGCATCATCAGCTGGGTAATCGTGGATTTACCGGACCCTGTTCCGCCAAGGAAGCCAATGACCGCGCCGGGCTCGGCATGGAAATGAATATCCTTGACTGCCGGCATTTTGTTGCCGTAAGCGAAGGTCACATGATCGAACTCGACCTCCCCTTTCACTTCAGCCGCTGCAAGCTCGCGGGCATTCTCTTTATCCCGGACATCAATCTGCTGATTCAGCACTTCCAGCACACGTTCGCCAGAGGCCTTGGACTGGGTATAGTTGTTGATGTGGAACCCTAGCCCCCATACCGGACCGATGATGTACCAGATCAGGCTGAAGAACGCAACCAGCTCACCCAGTGACATCTTCCCGTTGATCACCAGCGTACCGCCGACACCCAGCAGGATCGCTACACTGACCGAAGCCAGCAGCTCCATGAACGGGAAGAATTTACTCCACAGCTCCGCTGCAAAAATCTGATTATCTTTATAACGTTCATTACGGTGTGAGA
This sequence comes from Paenibacillus sp. FSL H8-0122, assembly GCF_038005345.1. Classification (NCBI taxonomy): domain Bacteria; kingdom Bacillati; phylum Bacillota; class Bacilli; order Caryophanales; family Paenibacillaceae; genus Paenibacillus; species Paenibacillus sp. FSL H8-0122. Next base: position 4,414,164 of record NZ_JBBOTB010000001.1, read on the forward strand.
ATTTATCAACTTCGTAGGCCTCTCTGGCAAACGATTTGACCGTTCTTACCCCGGTGACATTCTCCTGTACAGCCGTTGTCAGGGAACTTAACGCCAGGCGCATCTCCTGAAAGGCCGGATGAATCTTGGATTCAAATCTGAGTGCGACTACCGCCAGAAACGGCATTGTGATCAGAGTAACCAGCGTCAGCTGCCAATTGATGGTGAACATCATAATGGAGCCGAACAGAACCATGAAGAACACATTCAGCAATTGGGCAAATCCGAAGCCGATGAACATCCGGATTGCTTCCAAATCCCCGGTCAGCCGGGACATCAGGTCACCTGTCTTCGCCGTATCATAATAACGGAAGGACAGGAATTGCAGCTTCTCATAGCAGGCATTGCGCAGCCGGTAGGCCAGGAAATTCCCCAGCCGTCCGCCGAAAAATCCATGGGCAAACTGCAGGCACGCCTTGACAATAATGACAGCAAGCACACTGAGAGCGAGTACGGGCACCTCAGTAAACTTTAGGGGAACAATAACATCATCGATCAATCTCCTTAACAAATTGGGGGTAATAAGCCCCACTGCAGTTGCGGCCGCCAAACATACAATCGACAGAATCAGATAGTGCAGCTTCTCCCGATAAAAGCCCCGCAGTTGCCTGAGAACATCCATATCTCTCCTCCTTAAAGCTTTACGAAGTAAAGCTGGCTCCGTAAGCATAAACTTAGCTTTACGAAGTAACCTGCCCCGTAAGCAAGAACTTGGTCTCTAAATATCGCACCGTAAGCTAGTTTTTTTAGCGCTTCCAATTTAGTGACTTTAAGCAGTTTATCATCCCTAATTTAATGCGGCAAAGGGGAGAAACCACCGTTTTCCCTCTTTTTCCGGAATAAACCGGGCTTAAGCAGGGGCTAAAGGACGCCCGTCGTTTTAAATGCTGCTATTTCCTCGCAAATACTGCTCAATTAAGATATAGCAAGATTCAACTGGGCGAAGGGGCTTTTTGCCAGCCTGATAATAGGAATTTTATGTATTATTCCCAACACCAATTGCAGCTCTTATGATGAAATAAGCGCTTCTGAGTCCCCATACAAAAAAACGTGCCCCCGAATCTCCGGCCTTAGGCCATTAAGATTCAAGGAACACGTCTAGGTTATTGCCTGGCTCATGGATGAGGTTTCGGGTTAACCGATTGACCCTTCCATTTCAAACTTAATGAGACGATTCATCTCGACCGCATATTCCATCGGCAGCTCTTTGGTGAACGGCTCGATGAAGCCCATGATAATCATCTGTGTGGCATCAGCTTCGGAAAGACCGCGGCTCATGAGGTAGAATAGCTGCTCCTCAGATACCTTGGAGACCGTCGCTTCGTGCTCAAGCACAATGTTATCGTTCATGATCTCATTGTAAGGAATCGTGTCCGAGGTGGACTCGTTATCCAGAATGAGCGTATCGCATTTGATATTGGATTTCGCGCCTTCTGCCTTGCGGCCGAAGGAAGCGAGTCCACGGTAAGTGACCTTGCCGCCGTGCTTGCTGATCGACTTGGATACGATGGTTGAGGTGGTATCCGGTGCCAGGTGGATCATTTTGGCGCCTGCATCCTGATGCTGATTCTTGCCCGCTACCGCGATGGACAATACAGAACCCTTGGCTCCACGGCCTTTAAGAACAACCGCCGGATATTTCATAGTCAGCTTGGAGCCGATGTTGCCGTCTACCCATTCCATCGTAGCATTCTCTTCGGCAACCGCACGTTTGGTAACGAGGTTATAGATGTTCGGTGCCCAGTTCTGAATGGTGGTATAACGGACACGGGCGTTCTTCATGCAGAGAATCTCAACCACTGCACTATGCAGAGAGTTCGTGCTGTAGATCGGGGCAGTACAGCCTTCAACGTAATGCACGAAGCTGTCTTCGTCTGCCAGAATCAGCGTACGCTCGAATTGTCCCATATTCTCGGAGTTGATGCGGAAGTAGGCCTGCAAAGGAACTTCACACTTCACACCCTTCGGAACATAGATGAAGCTGCCTCCTGACCAAACGGCACTGTTAAGTGCGGCGAACTTGTTGTCAGCAGGCGGAATGATTGTGCCGAAGAACTTCTTGAACAGCTCAGGATGATCACGCAGTGCGGAATCCGTATCTGTGAAGATCACACCCTGATCCTCCAGGTTCTGCTGCATGCTGTGATAGACTACCTCAGATTCATACTGTGCAGAGACACCGGCAAGGAACTTCTGCTCCGCTTCCGGAATTCCCAGCTTGTCGAAGGTCTCTTTGATCTCGGAAGGAACCTCCTCCCAAGTCTTGCCCTGCTTCTCGGAAGGTCTAACATAATATTGGATATCCTCGAAATCCAGATCATCCAGATTGCCGCCCCACTTCGGCATTGGCATCTTACGGAACTGCTCCAGGGATTTCAGCCGGAATTCCAGCATCCAATCCGGCTCGTTTTTGATTGCGGAGATTTCCCGGACGATTTCTTCCGTGAGTCCTTTACCAGACTGAAATATCGACTTGTGCTCGTCACGGAATCCGTACTGGTATTCCTCCATATCAGGCGCTTTCTTAGCCATGGTGTCAGCCTCCTTGAGTGTAATATTATTTTATAAGCTTCTTTGCGTATCTATGCCTTTGCGCAGCGCGTTCCAGGCCAGAGTGGCACATTTGATCCGCGCCGGAAATTTATTAACACCGGACAGGGCTTCAATATCTTCGTAGTCACCGAAATCTGCTTCCTCACCCTTCATTAGAGAGGAGAAGCTGTCAGCCATCTCAAGCGCATGCGCTATCGATTGGCCTTTGACCGCTTCCGTCATCATCGAAGCCGACGACATGCTGATTGAACAGCCTTCGCCGCTGAAACGGGCGTCCTGGACGACGCCGTCCTCCACCTTAAGCTGAAGCGTAATGCGGTCGCCGCAGGTAGGGTTATTGAGCTCAATCTTAAGTGCGTCATCTTCAAATGAGCCGCGATTCCGGGGATTTTTGTAATGATCCATAATTACTCGTCTATATAAATCATCCAAGTTCATAGCTGAAATACTCCTTTGCCTTAATTAAGGCTTGCACCAGCGCATCTACATCCTGTTCAGTGTTGTACAGGTAGAAGCTCGCCCGGGCGGTGGAGCTAACCTCCAGCCAGCGCATGAGCGGCTGGCAGCAATGATGCCCCGCGCGGACAGCCACGCCTTCCGCATCCAGCACGGTGGCCACATCATGCGGATGAACATCACCCAGGTTGAAGGTGACTACCCCCACCTGACGGTTGCGGGGACCATAGATCGTCAGATCACTGACCTCCGACAGCCGCTGTTCCGCATATGCTGCAAGCTGCATTTCGTGGCGGTGGATCTCATCCATCCCGACCTCCTGCAGGAAATCAATCGCTGCTCCTAAGCCGACGGCACCTGCAATAATCGGTGTTCCGCCTTCGAACTTCCATGGCAGCTCCTTCCAGGTAGACTCATACAGCCCGACGTCATCGATCATCTCGCCGCCGAATTCAACCGGCTCCATAGCTTCCAGCAGCGCCTTCTTGCCGTAGAGAGCACCAATACCAGTAGGCGCAAGCATCTTGTGCCCGGACAAGGCGTAGAAATCGCAATCCAGGTCCTGCACATCCACCTTCAGATGCGGAGTGCTCTGTGCACCGTCCACCACGATTACTGCACCGTTCCGGTGGGCAATCGCTGCAAGCTCTTTGATAGGATGAGTAACGCCCATGACATTAGATACATATGCTATGGCTACGATCTTGGTCCGGGCAGTAATCGTCTGCTCGGCATCCTCCAGCGTGATCGTACCGTCCTTCTGCAGCGGCAGGAATTTCAGGGTAGCCCCGGTGTTCTTGGCCAGCTGCTGCCAGGGAATGAAATTGCTGTGATGCTCCATCTGGGTAATCACGATCTCATCCCCTTCCTTCAGGACGGAAGGACCGTAAGAGGAAGCTACAATATTGAGCGCGGTCGTTGTCCCGCGTGTGTAGATAATTTCCTTCACACTGCGGGCATTAATGAAGTTCTTCAGCTTCTCGCGGGCGCCTTCATACGCATCGGTTGCCCGGCTCCCCAGGGTATGCACCCCGCGGTGTACATTGGCATTATCCCATTCGTAGTAAGACTTGACCGCCTCAATGACTTGACGCGGCTTCTGGGAAGTTGCCGCACTGTCCAGGTAGACCAGCGGATGGCCGTTGATCTTCTGGTTCAGGATGGGAAACTGCTCCCGGATCTGACTGCTAATCATTGGCCTAACTTCCTTTCCACAAGAGATTGGAGCTGATTGCGCAGTCCCTCCAGTGGAATTTGCGACACAACAGGTGCAAGGAAGCCGTATATGATCAGTGTTTCTGCGTCATGCCGCGATAATCCCCGGGACATCAGGTAATAGACCTGCTCGTAATTGACCTGTCCTACGGAAGCGGCATGGCCTGCGGTTACATCATCTTCATCTATAAGGAGGATCGGGTTGGCGTCTCCGCGTGCTTTGGGGCTTAGCATCAGAACCTTCTCTGTCTGCTGTCCGTCAGCTCTGGTAGCGCCCTTCTCAATCTTCGTAATTCCGTTAATAATCGAGGTTGCTGAATCCCGCATAACAGCACGGGTGATCATGTCACTCGGTGTATTCCGTCCGAAATGCTGCGCCTGTGTAGTGTAGCTCAGCTTCTGCGAGCCGGAGCCTACAGCAATGACCTTCGCATCTGAGCTTGAACCGTTGCCTTTGAGCACTGATTTGGTATCGCTGGCTGTATCTCCATAGTTCATCTCACCGATGATCCATTCGATAGTACCGTCATTCTCCACAACGGCACGGCGGTAAGTCACATCCGTTGTATCCTGTCCCAGTTGATGTACAGTGGCGTAACGCACCGTCGCACCAGCGCCGACGAATACTTCAACGGCTCCGTTGTGCAGCCCCGCTTCGGATTTATCAGATACATAGTTGTCTACATAGGTTACAGAGCTGTTAGAATCAGCCACAATCAGAATATGCGGAGCAAAAGCAGCTTCGGCGTCATCAGCGAGCAGCACCGCCTGCAGCGGAGTCTCAATGACCACATTCTTCGGAACATAGAGGAACACCCCGCCGTTCCACAGCGCTGCATGCAGTGCTGCAATCGAGTGCTCTTGCGGCAAGACTGCCTTGTGCAGATAACGCTGGACCAGGTCTCCATGCTCTTTGACAGCACTCTGCAAATCAGTGAAGATTACGCCTTGCGCAGCCAGCTCCGGAGCCAGGCGGGCATACACTGCCCCTGAATTGCGTTGAATAATCAGGCTGCCTTCCTCCTGGCCCTTGATCAGTCCGGCGATAGAGGCAGGAGCCTCGTTAAGGGAGGCCAGCGCCTGGCTCGCCTTAAATTCGCCATAGTTGTTGATATTCCAGCGGTCGATCCGTGTCTTCTCCAGCTTCGGCAGTTCAAGCTCAGCAGCAAGCTCCAGTGCCTTCAAGCGGCTGTCCTTCAGCCAGCCCGGTTCGCCGCTACTCTGCGACTGTGCGCTGAGCTGCTGGGCGTCCACGGGAAGTATGGTTTGCGTCGTCATAAGTGGTTTCCTCCTTCCAGCGTTTCTAAGCGTCTTGTCCTACGGTTTCGTCTTCAATGCCGAGCTCTTCCTTGATCCATTCGTAGCCTTCTGCTTCCAGTTTCTGTGCCAGCTCAGGACCGCCCGATTTCACAATCCGTCCCTGCATCATGACATGAACATAGTCAGGCTTGATATAATTCAACAAACGCTGATAGTGGGTAATAACCAGGAAGCCGCGTTCCGGGCTGCGCATGGAGTTCACACCATCGGCGACAATTTTGAGCGCATCAATGTCAAGGCCCGAGTCAATCTCGTCAAGGATGACGATCTTAGGGTCCAGCATCATCATTTGCAGGATTTCATTACGTTTCTTCTCCCCGCCGGAGAAGCCTTCATTCAGATAACGGTGCAGGAATTCAGGGTTCATATCCAGCTCCTTCATCTTGGCTTCCATCAGACGGATGAACTTGATCAGCGAGATTTCACTGCCCTCTTCACGGCGGGAATTAATCGCACTGCGCAGGAAGTCGGAGTTGGTCACTCCGCTGATTTCGCTTGGATATTGCATCCCCAGGAATAGTCCGGCACGGGCACGTTCATCCACGGCCATCTCCAGCAGATCCTCACCTTCAAGCACAGCTGTGCCTTCTGTAACAACATATTTCGGGTGACCCATCAACGCGGAGGCCAGAGTACTTTTACCAGTACCGTTCGGTCCCATTACGGCGTGAATTTCCCCGCCCTTCATCTGAAGGTTGATCCCCTTCAGAATTTCTTTTCCTTCAATCGTCGCTTTCAGTCCCTCAATGACAAATTCTGCTGCCATAATTAATATTCCCTCCATTGATCGATTTGCGAAATCAGAAAGTTGTATTGTCACAGGTTAACCCTGATTACAAGCAATTAGATTTTATATCACATTATAATTATTATAAAGTGAATCAGGATGATTATCAATGATTCTCACTAATTTTATTACAACGGCCCTTTTTTATCAAATTAATTAATGGTTATCTTCACTGCGGGAGAACGAAACCCGGAATTTGAATATCGCTTAGGTTCCCCCGCTTCAAGCACTGCGACGATCCTCTCCAGCGGACGAAGCCCGAAGGACTCACACTGCTTCCGGTCATAGACCCATCCCGGAATCCTGCGGCGAATGTGCCGCCCTTCGGACTGGGCCAGCAGTTGAAAATTCTGTATCAAGCTGCACACCGCGGCATAATCCTCGTTCTGCTTGTGCGGGTCTGTCTCTTCTCTGGCTACGACTAGAAGGAACGGCGGAGAAGGTGCCTCTTCAGAGAACCGACGTTTGCCTGAGGCCTCTGTCTGATCGCCCGTCACATAGATGAACCGCCAAGGCTCCCGCATGCCGTCATTCGGCGCCCAGACCGCCTCGTTCAGCAGCCTCAGGACATTGTATGCGGAGAAAGGGGCGGCATCCGCAAGCTGGCTGTTGTCTTCGCCGATAATCGTCCATTTTCGTTCTGCCGGTGTTCTTTTTCGTCCTCGCGGTGCTTTGTCAAAGTAGCCGATTTCCAGCATTCCGGCAAACCTCTCACCTTCACGCCAACCGATAAGCTCATAGAACGATTCGCTCAGAATCATGGGATCTGAGAACCACAGCATCCCCAGCCCTTGTTCCCAGCCCAGAAGTTGTACCGTTTGCATGATGCTGCAGACCGCGGCGTAATTCTCGTCCCGCTCCAGCTCCGTACCGGCAGACTCGGCAATGAAGATCATATGAGCGGGAGTACCCGTGATTTGCTTTTTTAGAAGATCTGTCATTGGAGCAGGAAGGAGCTTCCCGAGCCGTGTTCCCGTCACCTTCGCCATCATGGATTCAGCCAGCTCTTCACGGGACTCGGGAGTGCCAAAGTAAAGACAGCGCCAGTGCGGGCTTCCTTTGGCTTCGTATAAGCCAGCTGCCTCATTCACCAACGAAATAATCCGTTCTTGTTCAACCGGTGCAGCGCTGAATCTCCGAATGGTCCGCCGTTCTCTAACCGTTGTGAACACATCCTTCATCTTCATCCCCCCCCAAAATATCGTTTGGCAATCAATAATTAATATTGTTTACCAGTTAACTATATTTTGAAAGAAACACGATGTCAATCTGTATTATTAAATTTAATATCAGTAATTTATTATAAATAACTTATCTGAACAGTTAGTTTACACGTTAATAATTTTAAGTTAGAATAAAGGTACTTTGCAGAAAGGAGATGCTAACCCCTATGCATTCCTCTGAAGGACTTAAGCGGCTGCTGTATGACCGTTTTCTCCATCTATCCCATTTAGTTGAAGAGACTTTTGCAACCGAAATGGATGTATTTACTGATCTCACACGGAAATACGGGATTACTCTCACTTCAACCAGCTTGACCAGTATTCATGTCATCGACTGCATCGGCCATCAAGAGCCTGTCAACAGCACCACCATCGCGGAGGCCATGAAATTGTCCAAGGCGAGCATCACTAAGATCAGCACCAAGCTTCTCCAGGATGGCTGCATTAAGCGGAGCCGGATGAATGACAACAAGAAAGAAATCTACTTCAGCCTTACTCCTAAAGGCAGACAGCTCTTTGAACTCCACGCGCGGATGCACGAGAACCTGGAGGAGAAATTCATCGAGAAAATGGGTGAATTCTCGGAACCGGAGCTGCAGGCTTCACTGAAATTCATTCAAACGATGATTGATGAGAATACAATGCTTCCCTTAAATCTTAGTCAATTCGACAAGTAAAAACGGCTACGCTGTCTTTTTAAAGGGGTGTGTATGAAGCACATGAATCCTTATATTTTGAAAAATAAATAAAGCCTCCCGAAGGGAGACTTTATTCCTATATTCAATTCATTGTGCTATTTATCCGGCAATCAGCCCAGGAAAGCGCGCAGCATCCACTGGTTCTTCTCCAGATCCGTGCGGATCTTGATGAAAAGGTCTGCTGTCGGCTGGTCGCTGATTTCTTCCGCCAGCTCGATGCCCTCTGTCAGTTCTTCAGCCACTGTAGCGAAGTCTTCAATCAGCGCCTGAACCATACCGCGGGCATCTTCTTTGCCTGTGGCTTCCTGAATGGTAGCCAGCTCCAGATATTCTTTCATAGTTGCTGCAGGACTGCCTTTGATGCTCAGCAGGCGCTCAGCCACCTCGTCCATTTTGAGTGTAATATCATCGTACAGCTCTTCGAACTTCACATGCAAGGCGAAGAACTGCTCACCCTTCACATACCAGTGATAGTTATGCACCTTCACATACAATACGTTCAGGTTGGCAACCTGACGGTTCAGTACCTGTTCCAATGAAGCGGTGTTCACTTTGTTTGATGCTTTAGCCATGAGATGATCCCTTCCTTATCCATTGAATTTAGCCGGCTGCTTGTCCATTGTCCGGCCTTGCAGTTGTCTATTCTCCATTTACCCTTTTGCCTGGAGAGCGAAACAAGTCTGACCCCGGACAAGCCCTCTTCCCCGCCCGCTGGCTGCAAGCTTGTGTCTTCACCCGTAGGATGAACCAAGCAAGCGCCGGTTATGCTAAATGAGGCGGTTCAAGACAGAATAAAGTCAGCCAAGGAGCCGGGAAGCTCCTTGGCTGACTACACATCGCTATGCGCCTTACATCATTAGCAGCAGGGCCTCTGCACCGGACATGCCCGGAACGATTCCCAGCTTCTCTGCTTCTATAGTTACAGACTCCAGCGGCGCGGCCAGCAGCTGTTGAAGCGTGCGCACCCCGACAGCCCTTGCCGCAATAATCTGCCGGTCGCTCAGCACCTCGTTCAGCAGTCCTATATCCAGCGCCCCGCACATGATATACCCCTTGTCTGTACTTATGCTGAGCAGCGTAGTTTTGGGCAGCTTCACCTCAACTCCCACCAGGACATGACCGCCGACCTGCATAGGCTCTAACGTTACCATTTGCAGCACCTCCTTCTTTTCACACTCACGTTGTAGGTTATGCTTTCATTTCGGAGCGCGTGTGGACGATGGTCCTAGTTCATGGAGAAATCGGAGGGTCAGAAGTCCTTATTTCTATGCAGGAGGGTATATAATTTCCGCTTATTTAGTGGTATAGTTTATACACTAATTTAAATTAAAGAAATCGTGACTAACGATTAAGCTGGGGGATTAATGGATAAGAAACTACAACACACCGACGGCAATTATCTTTTCAATGTCGACATCCTGATTAATGCCCGCACCAACCCGCTTGCGCTGCAGTTCCTGCTTGAAATGTTGAATTCAAGCGACAAAGTCACTGATTTCAACATCAACTCCGGGCTGGAGCTTGGAAGAGCCATTGATCATCTGCTGAAGTCCGCAAAAATGGCTCTGAAGAATGACAGCTTCACAGCTGCTCCGGTGCCAGTGAAATTGCCGGAGAAGCCGGCAGACCCTCAGGCAGCCAAGCCTGCGGAGAAGCCCGCAGCTAAGAAGCCTGTAGCAGCACCGGCAGAAACTCCAGCAGATGTATTCGGCAAAATCAGACAGTACATTCAGAATAACCAGCTCGTCCGGCTGCGTGCGAACCGGCATGGCAAACAGGTATCCATGCCCTGCCGTATTCTGAACTTAGACGAAACGGAGAATTCGCTGAGTGTATACCATGTAGACGAGAAGCAGGTCTACACGTTCAAGCTTAATGAAATCGATGAATTTCTGTAAGACACAGAAGCACCCGCTCCGGGTTCCGGGGGCGGGTGCTTCTTTCTCTTACGATTATTTTGGCGAATACGCAGCTCTTGCCGCACTTCACTTCTTGCGCGAGAAGGCCTCCAAGGCCAGGCAGATCCAGCCCGCAATGAAGCATACGCCTCCCAGCGGAGTGATTGCTCCGAGAACCTTAACACCGGAAATACTGAGGATGTACAGGCTGCCCGAGAACAGGACAACCCCGGCAACCATCAGCCGCCCTGCCCAGCGCAGACGGACACTTTCGCCCCACTGCCCAGCGGTAAGCCCGATAAGTATCAGGGCCAGCGCATGAAACATATGATACTGTACGCCCGTCTCGTACACCTGCAGATAGTGCTCACTGATTACAGGCTTAAGGATATGCGATCCGAACGCGCCAATGGCAACAGACAGCATACCCAGCAAGGCTCCCCAGCCTACCCATCTTCGTTGCATGGATATACAGCTCCTTCCCTGAGTTGAACTTCTCCTATCTTAACAATCAGCTTCGCCTTTTGCCAGCCGCATCATTCTGTAGCTGTATGTCCTGAGGACTTGCATTTAGAGCGCTGTTATGATGAAGTGGTAGTAATAACCTATTACACCCCAAGGAGTGCAGCCAAATGGACTATCATTCACCTCCCAAACCGGACACCGCAGCAACCGAGCCTGCAAGATGGGGCTCTTCGGAACAAGACATGAACCCGGATTATGCTTACCAGGAGAACAAACGCGATTATAAACACTCGGGCCCCGGTATCGCTTCGTTCGTAATCGCTCTGATTACCTTGATCTGTTACGCCATTACTTTCGTGTATGTAGGAGCCCAAGCAGCTTCTCTAATGAATGAGAATAAAATGCTGATTGCCGGTTCGGCAGAAACGATCATGTATCTGGGCCTGACGATGCTGATCCTGGTCGCAGTGAATATCATCGGGGCGGTTACCGGTATTATCGGTCTGACCCTGCGAAGAAGGCGCAAGGTTTTTGCTGTCATTGGCACCATCATCAACGCCGGCTTCCTGCTTCTGTTCATGCTTCTGCTATCCGTTGTTCTGGTGAATGCCGGAGCGTCCTGATAGCCCGCTCTACAGCAAACACAGCATATCCCCTAACCGGGACATGCTGTGTTTTGTTGTGGAGCCTTATATACAGAGCTGGACGCTTAGATCTCGAACTCTTCGCTTGAATCGGACAGTCCGCCGTTCTGCACTCCAGAGCTGTTGGCTACCGCAAGCACGTATACCTTATACTTGGTTCCTTTTACTATCGGGTTACCGTTAATATCTCTGGCTGCAGCCGCTATCGAGAGATTGCTTCCGTTAGGGACTGCTGATCTGTAGTAAGACGATTGCACGCTAAGGGCTTCTGCAGTACCGAAGCTCTGCTTGGAAGGGACAACGAATACCCGGTATTCGGAAATATTCGACTCACGGGCAGACTTGGTGAAGTTAACCGCAAGTTTGCCGTTATCCATGCCGTAGGTCACATTCGTCACGGAGGTGACGGGAAGCTTAGCCGATAAGGTAATGGCTGCCGATCCCTCCGATAATACATTAGCTCCCTGATAGCTGCCGTTTCTGACCGTCAATACATATACCCGGTAGCTGACTCCCGGCTTGATGGCTGCACCGCGTACGTCTTTGGCTGAAGCATCGAGCACCTGATTGGTGCTGTCCCCGGATGTACCTGCGGTTGTATAATTCCCCGCATTATTCGCATCCGACAAGCTGAAGCTGTTGTAATAATTCATAGGCACCACCAGAATCCGGTAATGGCTGATGTAGGATTCGTCTCCGGCATGATTGAACGATACTCTCAGATCACGGCCGTCTCCATAATCGTTCACATCACTCACACTTAGATTCGATATAGCACTGAGGCCGGAGGTATTCACCAGCGTAATCGCCGGAGAAGCAGCGGAAAGCACATTCGAGCCCGAATTGTTCCAGTTGCCTGCCGCGAGCACATACAATTTGTAGCTGGTTCCGTTCCTGATCAGGGAACCGCGCACATCTCTGCTGGAGGAATTCAGGATCTGCTCGGTATAGGTTCCTGATGTGTTTACCGCCGTATAATTCGCACTGGATACATTATTCGCATCATTTAAGCTGAAGCTGCTGTAAAAGTTCGTTGGCACAACCAGAATGCGGTACTGGCTGATATTGGTCTCGTCTGAGGCATGGTTGAAGGTAACCTTCAAGTCCCGCCCGTCATTATAATCGTTCACATCGGTCACATTCAGGTTGGATACCCCTGCATTGGCCAGTGTAAGGGCCGCCGAAGCAGGTGACAGCACATTATTCGCAGCATTGCTGCTGTCAACCGCCAGTACGTATACCCGGTAGCTGACACCCGTCTTGATCAGCGCTCCATCTGTATCTCTGGAGCCGGAGGAGAGGTTCATACTGATGTTGTTCCCCGTCTTGTTGATCTGGGTGTAATTGCTGATGGAGACCGCATTGGCTCTGCCCAGGTCAAACACCGTGGAATTGGACGCTTTGACTACGAAGATCCGGTAGGAGCTTATCTTACTCTCATCGGCCAGCTTGTTGAAGCTGACAGAGAGATCCCGGCCATCCCCGTAATCACTGGTATCCGTTGCCTGGACGGTGCCCAGTGCCGGAACTGCCTTATTCTGCAATGTAATAACGGCAGCTGCACTGGAGAGGGCACTGGTATTATTGCCTTTGCCGACTGTCACTACATATACGCTATATCCCTGATTATTCTTAATCAGGTCACCGTCGATCGTTCTGGCGGCAGCGTTCAGCTTCACAACAGGATTGGCTCCTGTTACCAGAGCAACGGAATAGTTAGAGGAACCTACTGCCAGTGCAGACGACAGATTCAGTGTGGTACCGCTCTTGGCGATAAGTACGCGGTAGTGATCCACCAGCGACTCGTCAGCTGCACGGTTGAAGCTGACCTGCAGATCCCGGCCGTCTCCATAATCGCCGATATCCTGGGCGGCTACTCCCGATACCGGAGCCGCATTCCCGCCAACCGGAACCGGAGTGGTGATCGTTACAATCTGCGCAGCCGGATTCCAGCCGACCTCGCGGCCGAGCGCTTCACTTACGAACCGGGTAGGCACCATTGTGCGGCCCTTCAGATTCTGGCCCGGCACATCCAGACTGACTGCCTTGTTGTTGATGGTTGCGATCTTGGAGCCAATCTTCAGTACAATCGTTGTATCGTTCTGGGAAGCTGTTACTGTCTGTGTCTTCTGATTCCACTTGATGTCGGCATTGAAGGCTTCAAAGATAGCCCGCAGCGGAACCATGGTCCGTCCGTTCACCATTACCGGCGGCTGGTCAGTGGACAAGGTCACTCCGTCAATAATAACTCTGATGGGTTTTGCTGCTGCCTGGGCCGGAGCCTGAAACAACATCGGGAACACCAATAATCCTGCTACAATCGAAATCCATAACTTTTTCACAAGCTCACCCTCCCGGATAGGAAACCATTCTCAATTTCTATCTCTTTGACGCAAGCCGGGCGGAAAAAGTTTCTCTCTGAACCGGTTACAAAAAAATAACCTTTGGAGACAAATCCAAAGGCGGCAAAAAGACTGCAGCAGGGAGGATTCCGCCTGTTGCAGCCCGGGTCCGGTTCAGGGCACTCTGCCGAATCAGTCCGCTTTTGTCAGACTGGACAATACCCGCTGAATCACTAGAGGATCTTTTCCGACTATTTTTTCCACATAAGTAAATACTACAGGATCATCCATCTCAAGCCCTTCCGGTGCATCCGCTGTGCCTGCACCGAGTTCAAAGGCCGTCGGCCCTTCTTCTGTCACAATCTCCACGGAATGGGTATCCATCTGCCCGACATAAGTGCCTGAGCCCTGGATCTTCTCTGACTCTGCGGCTGCGGAAGGACCAGGCTTCAGCACCGGACTGGCGAGAGGTACCGCCGCTGTCTGTACAGGGATTCCCGATGAGCCTGCTGAGGACGATTCTCCGGGGGCTTCCGCAGGGCTGTTTCCGCCGCAAGCCGTCAGGGTGAGCATCAATACAGCGATTGCTGTCATAGCGGGTAGCGTACGCTCTAGTCTCATGATGTGTACCTCCTCTGTTGGTGGTGTGCTGCTTACCTTACCTAAGGATTACCCAGCAAGCCGGGTAGTGTAAACTTGCCGTTACGGGCTGGGCATCAGCCGTACGCACAGAAGCGCCGGACTAATACAATACATGAAGAGCCTTATTCAGCATTTGAAGGAGTGGTATCCTTGAGAATCGATATCGGCTGCGGCCCCGGCAAAGAGTCCGGGTATCTGGGAATCGACCGCACCCAGTACCCCGGAGTGGATATCGTCTGCGATATTTGCGAAGGAATCCCCCTGCCCGACAATACGGCTGAATTCGTTATGGCCAGCCGGGTGATGCCTTACGTGAACGATCTGTTTGCAGCGATGTCAGAGATTTATAGAATAAGCACGCACCAAGCGGTCGTGTGTATTCTCTCACCCTATGCCCATAGCTTCCCGCATGCCTCCAACCCTATGTTTAAGCAAAAGTTCGATGAGTATACCCCACGGTATTTCACCGGCTGCTTCTTCCAGCCCTATCAAAGCCCGCTGTGCCCGGAGATCCCGGATTATCCCGTGCCGCTGCCGCCGTTTGACTTCAGACTGCTGCGGATGGAGCTGTTCTATCAATATCCGTATGACGACAACCTGTATGATGCGGAAGAGCTCGAGGTTCTGAAGACGCTGCAGTCCAATGTCATTCACGAAATTATGTACCACTTCGCCGTCATTAAGCGGGAGATTACCGATGAGGAACTGGAGGCGATGAGCCGGAAGGTGCTGCCTGAACCACAGGCACTGCTAGAGCGCCGGCTCCGGCTGCAGAACAGGAAATATATGTTATAAAATTCGGGGTGGACATACAAGATTGCCCAAAACGGAACATAGGCTAATACAACACAAGCAAGATGGCATATCGGCTCACACAGGAGCCGGTCTGCTTTTTTTTGACTGTCTGAGCTTCTACTCAAAAGGAGGTGAAAATTATTCCTCTAGTCGTTCGGTCTACGGTTAATGCAACAGGCGCCATCACTTTCACTGGCAACACGCTGGGACTAAGCCGCTCTGAAACTGCCGGTGTACCGGGTACACAGGACAGTATCGGAGGCTTCTCTACGATTAATACAGCTTCTGTATACGGCACTTACCCTGCCGGCACTACCAGTCTATATCAGAACAATAGTTCAGCAGCCATTCTGGTTCTCCCTGCCGGAAGCACAGTTCTGTATGCCGAGCTGATCTGGGGCGGCTCCTATGTTAACGGTACCGTCAATCTCACTGCGGCAATCAACAACCCTGTATCCTTCACTACACCGCTCGGGAACACGGTCATTGTAACCCCCGATTCAGCCACAGCCAATTCGGTGGATCTGGGCGGCGGTGCACTCGCATATGTCCGTTCCGCCAATGTCACCAGCACCATTCAAGCCTCCGGTGCCGGAACCTATGTCACTGGCGGTGTAGTTGGGACTATCGTAATTCCCGGTGATTCCACTGCCAACCATGCCGGCTGGACACTTGCCGTTATCTACCAGAATCCGTCGCTGCCCTTCCGCAACATGTCTCTGCGCGCAGGTGCTGTCCTTGTCCAAGCCTCCTCGGCACCGGTAGTTACGACGATTACCGGGTTCGCCACCCCCGTCACCGGTGCGCTGGGCGGACGTATCCAGTTCAGCGCCCAGGAAGGAGATGCCAACCGCTCGGGCGACCAGGCACTATTCGGCCCTACCTCCACCACTCAAGTCGCCCTCTCCGGGCCTAACAATTTTGCGGGCAACTTCTTCGCCTCGCAGATTAACAATGATACCGGCAATCTGAATACGACCGGCACGTTCGGCACCCGTAACCAGACCAACGGCAGTCCGGGCTCCAACATTATCGGCGGGCGGCAGGGCTGGGATATTACAAATGTGGATGTCTCTGCACGCCTGGTCAATAACCAGTCCTCTGCTCTCCTGACCTTGACTACATCGGGCGATGCGTATGTCGTTAACGCCAACGGGCTGCAAATAGATATCAATGCGCCCAAGATCTCCTTGACCAAAAGCGCAAATGTCGCCGGTACCATCGTTGGTGATCTGGTCACCTACACTGTAACGGTCAACAATACCGGTACGGCAAGCGCAGCCAGTGTTGTATTGTCGGACGCATTACCGGCAGGCCTTACTTTTGTCACAGGAAGCGTGGTGGTAGCCGGTGTTGCCAGACCGACTTATGATATAACCTCCGGCATCCCGCTGGGTTCACTTGCTCTGGGCACTTCCATAACGGTGACTTATCAAGCCAGGGTGACTTCCTTGCCGAATCCGCAATTTGTGCCCAACACGGCTAACGCTGCCTTCACCTTCCAGAGTGTAGCCGGAGGCCCGATTGTCAGCGGAGTCATTCCATCCAATACACAATCACTGCCGGTATATTCTCCCGTTCTCGGCATTGTCAAAAGCGCCAATACGACCAACGCAACGGTCGGAGACCAGATTCTCTACACCCTGCAAATCTCCAACACCGGTAATATCGGCGCCACTACTACGCTCACGGATAACATTCCTGCCGGCAGCTCCTATATTCCGGGAAGCTTCACGGTAAACGGCACGCCTGTGGCGGGTAATCCCGCCGCCGGGATCGCCATCGGCACCATCGCGGCGGGAGGAAGCTCTACGGTCCAGTTCCGTGTACTGGTGAACAGTCTGCCTTCTCCCCCGCAACTGGTGGACCAGGCTACAGCCGCCTATACCTTCCAGGTTCCTGACGGGCGGACCGTGAACGGTACGGCTGCCTCCAATACGCTCACCATACCGGTCAGACTGCCGAATGTTGCCCTTGTCAAAAGCGCCAGCTTCCCGGATGCCGCCGTAGGCGATACCCTGCAGTATACGTCTGTGGTTACTAATAACGGAATCGTCGCCATCACGAACGTTGTGCTCTCTGATCCGATACCCGCAGGCTGCACTCTAGTGCCCGGAAGCGTGGTGGTGGCGGGTACCGCCCGGCCTTCGGCTGATCCGGCTTCAGGGATATCTGTGGGTACTATCGCTCCGGGCACCAGCGTAACGGTAACCTTCCAGGTTAGTGTCACCTCTGTGCCGGGAAACGGCCAGCTCGCCAACCAGTCATCGGTCTCTTACAGCTCGGGGACTTTTAACGCCATCACACAGTCCAATACAATCCTCACTCCTGTGTACCAGCCAATAATCGGTATCGTCAAAAGCTCCAGCCCAAGCAGCGCCACGGTTGGAGGAAATGTTCTGTATACCCTGCAAGTACAAAATACTGGCAACCTCGCGGCAACGGTAACCTTAACTGACACGATCCCTGCCGGGTCTGCCTTCGTCGCCGGAAGCGTCACCGTAAACGGTGTGGTCCGTCCGTCAGATTCTCCGGTAAGCGGAATCCCGCTCGGGTCTGCAGCACCGGGAGCCGCCTTGACCGTAACCTTCCTGACCGCTGTCCAATCCCTGCCGTCTCCGGCAACCTTGACGGACCAGGGCAGCAGCAGCTATACCTATCAGTTGCCCAGCGGACGCTCTCTGTCCGGCGGAAGTGTATCCAATACGGTGACTATTCCAGTCTCTGCCCCCAACATCACGATTCTCAAAAATGCCAATCTCACCTCAGTGGCTGTAGGCGAATATCTTACCTACACCGTCTCTGTATCCAACCCCAGCGGCGTAGCTGTTAACAATGTAGTGCTGTCTGATCCGGCTCCGGCAGGCAGTGCCTTTGTAGCAGGAACTGTTACGGTGAACGGAACGGCCGTACCCTCTGCCAATCCAAATGCCGGGATTGCTCTCGGAACACTTGCTGCGGGCGCCACAAGCATCGTTGCCTTTCAGGTTAATGCGAACTCTATTCCAAGCCCGCCTCAACTGAGCAACCGGGCCAGCGCATCCTTTACGGCCGGATCATTCAGCGGAGCAGCCCTGTCCAATACAGTGTCTACCCCGGTCTTCATTCCAGTCATTGGACTTGTCAAAAGCTCTAGCCCTGCGCAGGCCTCTGTCGGCAGTCTGCTCTCCTTCTCCATCCTGGCCAGCAACACTGGCAATATCGCGGCAATGCTGAATCTGACCGATGCCCTGCCGCCGCAGACGGTATTCGAGACCAACAGCGTAAGTATAGGCGGGACCCCCCTGCCCGGGTATAGCCCATTAACTGGCATTCCGGTGGGGCCGCTTGCTCCCGGAGACAGTGTCGTAGTCAGCTTCCTTGTTACGGTTACTTCGCTTCCCCCAAACCAGCAGCTGCTTAATTCGGCCGCCGCCTCATTCACCTTCACACTGCCGGATGGCCGTCAGCTCGGGGGTAACACAGTGTCGAACACACTTACGTTTCCCGTCTCGGCTCCGAATGTCAGTGTTGTCAAAAGCGTCAATGCCGTTGATGCGGTCACCGGAGACATTCTTACCTTCACCTCTGTGCTGACGAATAACAGTATTACTTCTGTCAGCAACATCATTCTCAGCGATCCCTTGCCAGAGAATACAGCTTTCCTTCCCGGAACCGTAATTGTCGGCGGCGTCTCCCAGCCGTTGTCAGTTCCGTCCGCCGGCATCCCAATCGGCAGCCTGGGGCCTGGAGCCTCCGTTGCCGTCACATTCGAGGTGAGAATAACCATGCCGATTCCTTCACAGGTGAATAACCAGTCCACCGTCAGCTTCACCTCCGGGGTCTTCTCCGGCTCTTCATCGTCCAACGTCACCACCACACCAGTCACACAGCCGCAGATCTCCCTTGTCAAAAGCGCCAATGACCTGAACGCTACAGTCGGTGATACGGTCATATATACCATTCTGGTCAGCAATACCGGTAATGTTGCGGCCAATGTCACGTTAACCGACAATATTCCGGCCGGTACCACCTTTGACCCCAACAGCGTCATTGTCGGCGGTTTTCCTCAGCCGGGGGCTGCACCGGATACCGGAATCACAGTCGGAACCGTCGCTCCCGGGGCAAGTGTATCCGTCAGCTTCACCGTCTTCATCGTATCTCTGCCTTCACCGCAGCAGCTTGTCAATCAGGCCGCTTCTACCTATACCTTCACTCCGCACGACGGACGGCTGCTGAGCGGCAGCGCCGTCTCCAACACCGTAACCATCGCAGTCTCCGCCCCCAATCTGGCGGTGGTGAAGAGCACAACCTCCACTTCCGTTGCCCTTGGGGATACGATTTCCTACTCCGTGAACATCACTAATAACGGGATGGACCCTGTCAACAATGTCGTGCTCAGTGATCCAACACCGGACGGGGCTGCCTTCGTACCGGGCAGTGTATCGGTGAACGGTGTGCTGTTCCCGGGTGCCAATCCGGCCTCGGGGATCACTATCGGCACACTTGCCTCCGGCGCTTCTACGGTGGTCTCCTACAGCGTTACCGTAACCTCGGTGCCTCTGGATGCCGCGATCGATAATCAGGCGACTGTCACCTACACCTCCGGTGTCTTTACCGGCTCCACCTTCTCGAATCCGGTCTCAGTCCCTGTCTTCCAGCCGAATATCGCCGCTTCCAAAACTGCAAATACTGCAAATGCAACGGTCGGCGATACCGTAACCTACACCATAAATGTCACCAATACAGGCAACTATGGAGCAAGCCTGACGGTTACGGACAATATTCCGGCCGGCACCACCTTTGTAGACAATAGCGTGCTGATTGGCGGGCTGCCTCTGCCGCAGGCTAATCCCTCCACAGGAATTGCTGCCGGAACTATCGCTCCGGGGGCGACTGTAGCTGTCTCGTTCTCGGTGGTGATCACTTCACTGCCATCGCCGCAGCTGCTGGTGAATCAGGGAACGGTTGCTTACAGCTTCACCTTGCCTGACGGAAGAACCCTGGGAGGGTCGGTGCTCACCAACACCCTGACCATCCCTGTCTCGAACCCGAATCTGGCTGTCGTCAAAACCACCGCAACCACCGCAACCCATGTGGGCGACACCATCACTTATTCCGTAACCCTGACCAATAACGGTATTGCTACGGTTAATAATGTGGTATTCACAGATGCTCTGCCTGCCGGTACCTCCTTTGTTCCGGGCAGTGTGCTCGTAGACGGCGTGTCCCGACCTGCTTCTTCACCGGCTACCGGGGTGACCATAGGCAGCATCGCTCCGGGCGCTTCTGTAACGGTGGCTTTTAACGTAACGGTTACTTCTCTGCCGGCTTCAGGTGTACTGAACAATCAGTCATCCGTCAGCTTCACTTCCGGCGCCCTGTCCAGTGTAGCCTTCTCGAACATTGTGACCACTCCGGTCTTCCAGCCGGTTATCGCTGCAGCCAAGAGCTCCAGCTCTCAGAATGCAACGGTAGGCGATACCATTGTCTATACCGTCAATGTCAGCAATTCAGGGAACTATGCGGCATCGGCCACGCTGACTGATACCATTCCCGCAGGTACAACTCTGGTTCCGAACAGTGTGCTGATTAACGGCTTCCCTGCTCCGGGTGCAGATCCCGCTACCGGAATCCCTCTGGGCAGTGTTGCAGCCGGTGCATCACTGGCCGTACTATTCTCTGTGGTGATCGACACGCTGCCAGCCAGCCAGCAGCTCAGCAATCAGGCCATTATCGCCTTCAACTATACGCTGCCTGACGGACGCGTCTTCAACCAGTCGGCCAGCTCGAACATCAACCAGATTTCCGTATCTTCGCCGAATGTACTTGTGGTCAAGAGCACCACTGTTACCGATGCCGTAGTGACCGATACCGTTCCGTATAGTATTACAGTTACCAACAGCGGCATTGCCCCGGTCAGCAATGTGGTGCTGAGTGATCCGATTCCGGCCGGTTCTTCCTTTGTAGCCGGTAGCGTGGTCGTGGACGGCACTCCGCTGCCGGGAGGGAACCCTGCGAACGGGATCTCGCTCGGCACTATCGCCCCTGGCGCAGTGGTCCAGGTCACCTTCAATATTCTCGTCAACAGTCTTCCTAATCCGGCCACACTCAACAATCAGGCTTCGGTCAGCTTCACCTCCGGGGCATTCTCCGGCGCCTCTTATTCCAATAATCTGATTACCCCGGTATTCCAGCCGATTATCGGTGTCCTGAAATCTGCTGATACTACTAATGCCACAGTTGGAGATACCGTCACTTATTTCCTCAGTGTGACGAATACGGGCAATCTTGCAGCGGTTGTTACCTTAACAGACTCCATTCCGGCAGGAGCTGTATTCATTCCGAACAGCGTCCTGATCAACGGCCAGCCTGTTCCGGGTGCAGATCCGACTACCGGCATCAATCTTGGCACCGTTGCAGCCGGAGCTACCGTCACCATGACAGTCACCCTGCAGGTAACTGTCGCTTCCCTGCCTTCACCGCAGCAGCTGGTGAACCAGGCGGCGGCAACCTTCACCTTCACGCCGCCTGATGGACGTCTGCTCTCAGGCTCTACACTATCGAATACACTCGTCATCCCGGTCTCCTCACCGGATGTAACAGCAGTGAAGAGCACACCAGCTGTCGACGCGGTTGTCGGCGATATCATCACCTATACGATTGCCGTAACCAACAACGGCATTGTTCCCGTCAACAATGTGGTCCTTGTTGACCCGATCCCGGCCGGAAGCCAATTCGTTGCTGGCAGCGTAACTGTGGACGGCACTCCGCGTCCCGGAGCCAATCCGGGCACCGGTATCGTGATCGGAACGATCGCCCCGGGAGCGACCACAACGGTAACCTTCCAGGTTCAGGTCATCGTCATATGACAGACGGCTCACGGCTCCAGCCTGTCGTAAGTAATCAGTCCATGGTTCTGTACAGCTCGGCAGAGGGCACTGAATCGGTTACCTATTCCAATACCGTCTATACGCTTGTCGTAGGTCCGGTACTATCGCTGCAGAAGCAAGCAGACCGCCTGAGCGCCTCCCTGGGAGAGACGCTCGTCTACACTGTGACCGCCAGGAATAGCGGCAATACCGGGGCGGTTGTCACCATCACGGATGTGCTTCCCCCAGGCGTCTCGTTCATTGCCAATAGTGTGCTTAGAGACGGAGTCCCCCTTCCGGGGGTCACTCCGTCTTCCGGCATTCCTCTGGGCCTACTCGCCCCCCATTCGGGAGTCAGTATCGCCTTCCAGGTCATTGTCATCTCGCTTCCGCCTTCACTCGCGCTGCATAACAGGGCGGTTGGCACGTATTCCTTCAGTACACCTGAAGGAAGAACGGTGAACGGGGAGATCCGCTCCAATCCGGTCAGTGTCTCCCTGCTGTCTTACCAGTTATCCTCACTGCTCTCGGCCAGCACTCCCACTACCTTCATTGGGGATGTCGTCACCTATACCCTTCAGCTCAGGAATGAAGGCACCCTGCCGCTGACCGGAGTCCTTGCTGTGCTCCCCCTGCCGGAAGGCACCTCATTCCTTCCCGGAAGTGTTACTGCAGCCGGGATTTATCAGCCTGAGGCCGACCCGGCTTCAGGCATCGGGCTGGGTTCGCTCCCAGCAGGCGCAGCCGCCGAGGTCTCCTACCGCGCTAGGGTGACCTCGAATCCTCCAGGATCGGTGATTCTGGCGAATGCACAGATCTCTTATGAGGCTAACGACAACAGAACCTCCACCACAAGCAACACGGTTCAGATTACGGTCATCCAGCCCGGATTATCGGTAACGCTGAAGGTTGATCTCTACAGCGCAGCGCCCGGCGACAACCTGCGGTACGAGTTCACTGTACAGAACAGCGGCAATCTGGCGGTGAACGCGCTGCTGACGGACGCCATTCCGCCAAGCGTACTGTTCGTCTGGGACAGCGTCCGTATTGACGGGGTTCCCCAGAGGGGCGTTCGCCCCGGGGACGGAATTCCGCTGGGCACCTTACGGGCAGGTGCTGTTGTGGCAGTAGATTTTCTCGTATCTATTCCAGGTGCCACCGATATCCGCCAGACGCCGGCCATTCAGAATCAGGGAGTGGTCCAGTATACGTTCTCCCTGCCGGACGGGCGCAATGTCGGGCAGCTCTCCCGCTCCAATGCGGTGACCACGTTGCTGTTCACGCCCATCATTTCCATTCAGATTCAGGGAGAGCCGCCCGTTGTCGAGGCTGGAGGCATAGCTGAATTCAACATTTACGTGTCCAACAGCGGGAATTATCCGGCTGAGGTCTCGGTGATCCGAATTGTACCGCAGGGTACCGTCATTGATCCCGATATCGTTACCATAAGCGCTATCGCCGTGCCCGGTACGCCGTATAGCGGAACAGTTGCTCTGGGAACGCTGGAAGCGGGGCAGACCGTCACACTCACTTATTTTGTCAGAATAAATGCGGATTATATGGGCAAGGATCTTCAAGGCTCTACGGCCGCCCTGTATCTGTTCACCATCGACGGACGCCGGTACTCCGGTGAAGCCCGTTCTAACAGCTATCGGCTGCTCATTGAAGAAATCAGTGAATAATACTGCTCACATATCCCCCATCTCCCTGAATATACTTTAGTTACAACCTGCTGCTTCGTCTCAGTCTCCGTAGTGACAATACCGAAGAATACAGTCCATGGGAGGTGGTCATCCTTGTCCCAGCCGTCCGGTCCATACGCATTTGTCGTATCCAAAGAAGACTGGTCCCTTCACCGCAAAGGCCATCAGGATCAGGAGCGTCACCAGCAAAAGGTCAGAGAAGCCATCAAGGGCAACCTGCCCGATCTGGTTACTGAAGAGAATATTATTTTGTCGGGCGGCAAGCAGATTGTGAAGGTGCCGATCCGCAGTCTGGATGAATACCGGATTATCTATAATTTCCGCAAGCAGAAGCATGTCGGCCAGGGGGACGGGGACAGCCAGGTGGGGGATGTACTTGGCCGCGATTCCCAGTCGGCCCAGCCGGGCAAAGGGGATAAAGCGGGGGATCAGCCCGGCGCAGATACCGTTGAGGCCGAAGTCGATCTGGAGGATCTGGAGGATATACTGTTCCAGGACATGGAGCTTCCCCATCTGAAGCCGAAGGATAAGGAAGAGATTGAGGTCAAATCGATTGTCTTCAACGATATCCGCAAAAAAGGCATGATGTCGAACATCGACAAAAAACGTACGTTACTTGAGAATTTGCGGCGCAATGCCAGCAGCGGCAACCCTGGAATACACAGCATCAGCCCCGATGATCTGCGTTACAAAACCTGGGATGACATCACGGTCCCTCACTCGAATGCCGTGATTATTGCCATGATGGACACCTCGGGCAGTATGGGCACTTTTGAAAAATACTGCGCCCGCAGCTTCTTCTTCTGGATGACCCGCTTCCTGCGCCGCCAGTATGAGAAGGTGGATATTGTGTTCCTGGCCCATCATACGGAAGCTAAGGAGGTCAGCGAGCATGACTTCTTCACCCGGGGCGAGAGCGGGGGGACGATCTGCTCCTCGGCGTATCAGAAAGCACTGGAGATTATCGACAGCCGCTATCCGCCTGCCAAGTACAACATCTATCCCTTCCACTTCTCGGATGGCGACAATCTGACCTCCGACAATGAGCGCTGCGTCAAGCTGATCGGCGAGCTGCTGAAGCGCAGCAACATGTTCGGCTACGGCGAGGTGAACCAGTACAACCGCAGCAGCACCCTGATGTCCGCCTACCGCCACCTGAAGCAGGAGCAGTTCATGCATTATGTGATTAAGGATAAGAAGGAAGTGTATCTGGCGCTGAAGGCTTTTTTCGGCAAAAAGGCAATCGAAGCCTGAGCGCCTGCTCTCCGGACTGACCGTAGAGCGAGCGTTACGCGCAGATTCATATTGTAATGACGATCCCCTGCAAACCGTGCGAACGGCGGGCGGGGGATTTTTGATGTGGAATCCAATTGTGCCGCAAAAGTCTATTGACTATTATATCGTCAGCCGATATACTAAGTGTATCGGTTGACGATATAACGATGGATGGTATAACGTCAGATGCTATAACGCCGAATGATACAAAGGAAATTTCCGGTCTGTGAAATGAGATTTAAAGATGCGCGATAAGGAAGGTGATGGCATTGTCCGGCAACAATGAATACGGGGCGCTGACCGAAGGCGTCTATTATATCCTCTTGTCACTGCTCACCCCGATGCACGGCTACGGGATTATGCAGAACGTGAAGCTGCTGAGCAATCAGCGTGTGGAGCTGGGTGCAGGCACGTTATACGGGGCGTTAAGCACACTTGTGGAACGAGGATGGATCACGCTGCTGGCTGGCGGAGAAGATTCCCGCAAGAAGGAGTATCAGATTACAGAGCTGGGCAAATCGATAGTCCGGAGTGAAATGACCCGGCTTGACGAGTTGCTCACCAATGGAAGAAAGCTAATGGGAGGCGAAGCGTAATGAGTAAGGTGGTGCGCAAATTTTTCATGGATTACGAGAAGGAAGAAGCGTGGCTGAATCAAATGTCGGCCAAGGGATTGGCCCTGGTGGAGCATTCTTGGGCCCGTTATGTGTTCGAAGAGAGCGCTAAGGGGGAGTATATTTACCGGATTGAGCTGCTGGAGAAGGACCCGAAGGAGGCGG
This sequence comes from Paenibacillus sp. FSL H8-0122, assembly GCF_038005345.1. Lineage (NCBI taxonomy): Bacteria > Bacillati > Bacillota > Bacilli > Caryophanales > Paenibacillaceae > Paenibacillus > Paenibacillus sp. FSL H8-0122. The sequence goes on from NZ_JBBOTB010000001.1 coordinate 4,439,849, forward strand.
CAGGCTACTTGCAATTCATGGAGGAGACCGGAGCCGAGCGGGTGCCGTCCGGGACCCCTAACAAGGCCAATCGTGCCTTTATGAACCAACGCTGGGTGTTCTTCAGAAGGAAGGCCTCAGAAGGCCCCTTCCAGATCTATACCGATGCAGACTCCAAGATCAAGCACTATCAGAGAATCTATAAAGTCTATCTGTCCCTCGCGTTCATGGAGCTGATCATCGGCTCCTTAAATATCATGCTGATTACGCTGAATACTTCATCTAACATCTACAAAATCAACCTCATCGTGGGAGTGTCTGTTATCATTCTGGGCCTGTTCTTCGTCTGGCTCAGCATACCCGTCCGCCGCAAGATCCTCCGTCTGCAGCAGGAGAAGCTGATTCGGGAGTGAGGGGTTACACCTGCCTATTTCCCCCATTAAGGGAAAGGATGCTGTTTTTCGCATACATCTGACTCAAGCGCCTACGCTGAGTAAATTGTGTTCGGTTTTTCGCATACACACACTGGGCCCTACGCGCTCATGCACACTTCCAACTCTACCCAAAAAAGGGCTATCCCAAGCAGTCATCATGACTTTTGGGACAGCCCTCATTCCAATATTTCTCCGCTCCGCCCAGACTTATGTCTCCTCCGCTTACTGCACCTTCTCCCTGTCCTTGCCCTTGTCGGATTCCCCGGCGTTCTTGTTCGCGGCCTCGCGGTCCTGCATCATCTCGTCTACCGTCTTCACCTTCAGTCGGGCCGCACCTTCGTTGCCGGCATTCGTCGGGATCAGATCACCGGAGGCAAGGCGTTCCTTCGCTTCAGCAATGGCTGAACCGTACTGCGGCAGCCACTGTTCTCCGGCCACCAGCATCTCGTCAACCATCTGCCAGATTTCCTTCGGATTGCAGACGGCGCCGACCAGCGGGTCCATCATGAACGCCTGGCGCAGCAGCTTGTCGTCGCCATGCACAGCCGCTTCCACCGCCAGGCGCTGCACGGAAATGCTGACGTTGCAGACGGCCGCCAGGCCGAGCGGCAGGTCGCCGACCAGCGGCATCGAGATGCCGTTACGGTCCACGTAGCCCGGCGCTTCAATAATGGCATCATCCGGCAGATTGGAGATGACGCCGTTATTCACCATGTTGAAGTGACCTCTGTAGACGCGTCCTGTCTCCAGCCCTTCGATGATATACGAGCCGTGCTCCTCTCCCCGCTTCTCCGGGATGTACTCCAGCGCCGGGTCCTTCATCCAGTTCGGGAAATCCGTCTCGAACCAGTTGCGGCCTTCCGTACAGACCCGCAGGTAGCCGCCCGTCTCCCCGTTGATCCATACGCCCAGATCGATCCAGTCCATGATCTCGCTCGGGCGCTTGCGGTACCAGGGCACATATTCGCTCAGGTGTCCGTTCGATTCCGTGCTGTAATAGCCGAAGCGGCGGAGCATATCGATCCGCACCTTCTCGGTGCGGCTGTACTCGGGATGCTTCTCGAAGGCCTCAAGCAGACCCGCCGTCAGATCCTTGCCCTCATGCTTCGCAGAGATGTACCAGGTCTGGTGATTGATTCCGGCACAGATAATATCCACCTGCGACTTCTCCAGGCCGTACACCTGAGCGATCTGCGAATGCCCATGCTGCACGCCATGGCACAGCCCGATGGTCTGCACCCCGCCGTATTTATTGCAGGCCCAGGTCAGCATAGCCATCGGGTTCGAGTAATTCAGCAGAAGCACATCCGGAGCAGCTGTCTCACGGATATCACGGCAGATCTCCAGCATCTCCGCAATCCCGCGCTGCCCGTACATAATCCCGCCTGCACACAGCGTATCTCCTACACACTGATCCACGCCATACTTAAGTGGAATATCCACATCGGTAGCGAAGGCCTCCAAGCCCCCCATACGGATAGTACAAAATACGTACTTGGCATCCTTGAGCGCTTCCCTGCGGTCCGTCGTGGAAGAGATAGTGATATCCAGACCATTCTCCTTAATATCCCGCTGGCACAGCTCAGTGACCATGTCCAGGTTATGGCTGTTTATATCCATGAACGAAACTTCGATATTACGGAATTCCGGCACAGTCAGCAGGTCACGCAGCAGTCCGCGGGTGAATCCGATACTGCCCGCCCCGATAAAAGTTACTTTAAAAGACATAATAATCATCCTCCGGCAATGAATTATTGACTCCTGTCCATTGTAACAAGGGGACTGCCGGAAGCGTAACCAATATCATGACCATTTTGCGGGTAACCTGTCAACAATCCTAACTTTCTCCATACCATACCCCTCCAGGGTTGAACACGAAACTATCCTTCACTCCAGTAGTGGCGTTCGATAGCGTTGCGGTATTCGATAGGAGTACAGCCTGAATACTTCTTGAATAGCAGATGAAAATACTGCCTGCTGCTGATCCCCACATAGTCGGCAATCTCCGCTACCGGAATCTCCCCCTGACCCAGCAGCATCCGGGCCTTCTCCATACGCAGCTGGTTCAAGTAGTCCGTCAGGGTCTGCCCCGTGTGCGTCCTGAAGATGCGGTGCAGATAACCCGGGTGAACATTCACGGAGAGCGCAACCTCCTTAACCTGAATGCTCCGGTCATAATTCTGATGCAGGAACTCGATCGCCCGCCGCACATAGAGCTGTGAGGGCTGCTGGCTGGACGGGAGCGACTCCATGCGCAGCCGGGCCAGACGCAGCAGCAGCTCTGCGAAGAGCAGATGCACCATGCTGCTCCCCTTCCGCCCGCGCTGATCCAGCTCCAGCACCAGCGCCTTCAGCACATGGAAGACCTCCTCCTGATCTGACAGCACCAGACTATCGAACGGATGCCGAAGCAGCTCTGCCAGCACCTCTTCCTCCCGGGCCAAGCTGCCAATGGACGGAACTACGCCCCCATATTCGGTAAAAGCAAATTCCACGTTTAGCATCCGGCAGGAGGAGCCCTCTTCCACAATCAGCCGGTGCGGCACCTCCGCATCCAGCAGAATCATCTCTCCCCGCTTCAGCCGGAAGGGCGTATCGCCGCCCGCTTCATCCCGCACCTCCACTACACAGCTGCCTGAGATGAGATACATGATCTCCGTGGAGTTGTGATGATGGTAAGGCATCGCGTAATTGCTCCATTGCCTATAGTAATAAGCCAGAAAGTGCGGACTGTAATCCCTCTCCAGCAATCCCTGCTCAAAAAGACTCCCGTTCATCTCTGCCACATCGCCCGCCTCCCCTCTGCCAGTATCGATAGCACAAGTGTATCGCTTGAGCGCAGGCAGGACAAGCAGCGGGTTAACCCCTCCGGCCCGGATGCCTCCTCCCAACACATTGTGATCGGTTTTCCGATTACATTCCGCCTACGCTCCCCTCACCAGCAAAATGTGATCGGTTTTTCGATTACATTTCGCCCACGCTCCCCTCACCAGCAAAATGTGATCGGTTTTTCGATTACATTTGGCCGACGCGGCGCACCACCAGCAAAATGTGATCGGTTTTTCGATTACATTTTGCCACCACTCCCCTCGCCAGCCGATTGTGATCGGTTTTTCGATTACATTCCGCCCACGCACCCCTCGCCAGCCGATTGTGATCAGTTTCCGATTACATTCGGCACACACCCCTGACCTATCCATTTTATCCCGGCGCAAAAAACAAGAGCAGAAGGCCCGCGCCCTCTGCTCCCGCTCATCATCCTCAGTGGATTCTTGTCAATATTCCATTCACCAGACTATACACCCCGCCGCCCTCTATCTCTTCGGGCTGTCCGTTCAGCAGGTAGATGCCGGTCTCTTCGTCTATTCCGTAATTCGGCAGCTCGCCGAGGGTACGGACCGCTGTCCGTAAATGCTCCTCCTCATCCCACTGGGTGAAATGGACGGATAGCAGCAGATCAGGAATCAGATGGAGACCCTTGCGGTGTTTGAATTGTCTGCTCTCATTATCCTTGGCGGAAATTACACACCGCTCCGGGCTAATCAACGCTCCTGCCGAGAATCCCGCAACCGGTATTCCCGCCTCATAACGCTGCCGGATCACCTCACCGATAGGGGTATCCACAATCAGGTCGGCATACAGATCCGTATCCCCGCCCCCGATGATGATTCCGCCGCAGGTCCGGAGGCACTCTATAGCAGTACTCACCCCAGTGGATTTCAGCGGCAAATAACGGATCTCGGATATCCCCGCGTCAACCAGTGGCTGCATGCAAGCAGCCATATAGTCCGGCCAGTCTTCACCTTCTTCAAATAATACAGCGACTGGTCCTGCTGCCATCACGCTTACGAATCTCCGTGCCAGACCACGGGTAAACGGCGGACCGCCGCCGTTCAGAAATAAATGCTTGTCCATGACATCACCTTCAGTATTCAAGATATCCTGCATCTAACCTCATCCATCTTATAGAAAAGCGCAGGTTCCCGCAATACGCTTCCACAACCACTCTCCCTTCATCCTTTTATCCCCCTTCAGCCCTTAACCCTGAAAAGAAATCATCGACTGCTTCAGCTGCTCCGCCAGCTCCTCCAGCTTGCCCGAGAGGGCGACCAGCTCCCTGCTGACCGTGAATTGCTGTGAGGACATGGACGCCACCTCCTCCGTGGAGGCGCTGGTCTGCTGCACTACCGAGATCACACTTGCCATGGATTGTCCCAGCTGCTGCTGGTATTCGGCCAGCTCCGAGACAGCCGCCGAGGACTGGCCCAGGTATCCGCTGAAGACCTCCATCTCGGCCCGTACGCTCTCGAAGATCAGCGAGGATTCCCGGACCGAGGCCAGCTGGCTGCCAAACATCGGCGCAGCTTCACCCACAACCTTAACCGTGTTCTCGATGTGGCTGCCGATCTCCTCAGTAATTCTGGAGACGGAGGCAATCGATTCGCTCGACTGGTTGGCCAGCCCTCTGATCTCATTGGCAATGACAATGAAGCCTCTCCCGGCGGCGCCAGCGCGCACGGCTTCAATTGAAGCATTCAGCGCCAGAATATTCGTCTGCTTATTCATCGCAATCATCGGGGAGAGGATGCTGCGGATCAGCACTGTGCTATCCCGCAGCATGGCTGAATTCTCCTGAATCAGGTCCATCAGCTTCAGCACACCCTCACTCTGCGATACCAGCTTCTTCATCCGCTCCGCTCCCTGGTCACTGACCTCCATGACCTTCTCTGCGGAAGCAGCCATGACTGCATTCTTCTCCGCTACTTCACTGGTCTTGCCGCCCATCAGCTCCACCTTGGTATTGCTGCTCTCGGCCTCGGCCGCCAGACTGGCGGCTCCCCCGGCAATTTCACCGGTGGCAGTTGCGACCTCACTGGCCTGGCCGCTAATCGTGCCGGAAGCGGCAACGAGCTGCTCCGAGGTCGCCAGCACCTCCGCAGCCGAACTGCTGCTCTGCCCGGCCATCCGGGAGATCTGCTCCATCATCCGGTTGAAGCTGTGACCCACCCGCCCGATCTCATCCCGGCCCTTGAAGCTGGTCCGCACCTGCAGATTGCCCCGCTCGCCCTCTTCCATCAGCCGGGCCAGCTTGCCAAGCGGACGGCCGATCAGCCGCACCAGAACATAGCCGATGATGAGAGCAATCAAGGCTGCAGCCAAGACTACCAGCAAGGTTATGTAGAGAAGCCTGTCGGCAGATTTGGTAAAATCACTCACCGGCGCATAGCCCAGCAGCGTCCAGTTCGCTGTGCTCAGCGGCTGGTAGACTACCAGCTGCGGACTCCCCTGCTCATCCCCGGCCGTGAAGGACCGCTTCCCGCTCTCCCCCTGCGGTGCTCCGGCCGGCTCTTGTCCCTCATTCTCCCGTTGCCCGGTCATTTCCTGCTCCTCACTCTTCCCTGCCCCCGGCAGCTTCTGCTCCTCACCCTTCTGCGTTCCGGACTTCAACTCTCCGCTATGTATGTAAGAAGCCTGCCCGAGCAGTGCATCGTCAGCACTGTATGCAACCCGGCCCGAAGAATCGAGGATGCGGATCTCCCCACCCAGCCCGATATGCAGGTTGGACAGCACATCCGTCAGCGCCCGGCCCTTCACCTCAATCAGCATGTAATACTCTGCCGCCGGATTCTGAATATTCCGCAGCAGACGGCCCATCGTCATAGCGGACTCGCTGTACGCGTCGAAGAAGCCTCTAGCCCGGACGGGGAACCAGACGGGATTGCCTTTACCGTTATCGATCTCCTTCATCCGGGCAAGGATGCCCTCATCACTGCGCACACCGCTAATGCCCGTCGATTTGTAGGATTCGGCGTCCACCATGCTTCTTGCGACCAGCCGGACACCAAGCAGCCGCTCATCCGATCCTCTGACGGAGTCCAGCTTGCGGCGTATCCGGTCCTCTGCGGCTGCCCGCGCAACCGTACCGGCGGTTGGAAGATTAACCGTCTCCATATCAGCCTTTAGCGCCGGATCTACAGCGAATTGCCTGGAGAGCGCTTCATATTCAGCGAACAGGAAATCCAGCTTGTCCGCCGCCTGGACAATAGACTGTGAGGAGGCTGCTGCCACCTCATCGGTAATGATCCCTTTTGCCGCATAATAGGAGGTTAAGCCTAGAACTGAGGACAACAGGACAATAGTACAGAACAGAATTACGAATAACTTGACGCCAACCGAGCTGAAATTAATGAATCGCCACCGTTGCATTACATTCTCCCCTTATCATCCAGATCACGATTTCCCGACAAAAGAAAGGTGCAGCCCCTCAGAACTGCTTCAAGGCCGCACCTGTTATTCGTACAAACATGGACAACTTCCTATATTTCTAACTTCCTGAATTCCTAACCCTTACTTGCCCCCGCCGTCAGACCGTCAACCAGCAGACGCTGCAGGAAGGCGAAGAGAATCATAATTGGTACAGAGATCAGCACGGCTCCCGCCGCGAACAGGGTGAAGTTGGAATTCTGCATCGTATTGACCATATCCCACATCCCCACGGCGACCGTCCAGTTCTCCTTGGTCCGCAGAATCAGCTTGGCGAAGATGAAATCGACCCACGGGCCGACAAACAGGGTCAGCGCGATATAAGTGATCATCGGACGGGATAAAGGCAGAATAATCCGGGTAAAAATCCCGAAGTTGCTCGCCCCGTCAATCCGCGCGGCTTCATCCAGCGAACGCGGAATCGTGTCCAGGAAGCCCTTGGCGATCAGTGTCCCTCCGAGCGGTGCTCCGGCTGCATATACGATAATAAGCGCCAGATGAGTATCCAGCAAATTGAACTCCTTCAGCAGCAGATAGATGGCAATCATGCTCATGAAGCCCGGGAACATCCCGAGAATCAGCAGTGTGGACATGGTGGTCTTGCGGCTTTTGAACCGGAACCGGGATAAGGCATAGCTGGTCAACAGCGTCAGCACCACCCCGATCAGCATCGAGAACACCGCAATCTTAAGCGTATTCCCATACCAGGTTCCAAACATATAGACTGGTGAGGTGAACAGCTCCTTATAGTGGGCGAGGGTGAATGTCTCGGGAATCAGCGTCTTGCTGTACAGGGATTTACCCGGACGGAAGGATGCAAGCAGGATCCAGAGTGCCGGATAGATTGCAGCGACCGCCAGGGCAACGAGAACAATATAGCTTAAGCAGAGGCGAATAAAGTTCGCAGCTTTGCGTCCGATAATCATTGAATCATATCCTCCTCTTGGAACGATTTGGTCCGGCGGTAATTGTACAGGGAGAACCCGGCAACAATGATGAACAGAATGATGCCGATCGCCGACGCCATATTATTCTTGTTCTGATCCAGCGTCAGCTTATACAGCCAGGTAACGAGCAGATCCGTTGAACCCGCATACTGGTAGTTCCCGTTCACCGGGTTCCCTCCCGTCAGCAGGAAGATCGCATTGAAGTTGTTGATGTTACCGGCGAACTGCATAATCAGCGTAGGTGCGGTAGAGAAAAGAATCATCGGCAGGGTGACGATGCGGAATTTCTGATAGTTGGTTGCACCGTCCACCTCAGCCGCCTCATACATATCACGCGGAATCGTAGTCAATACCCCCATGATCAGCAGCATGGATACCGGAATACCGACCCACATGTTCACGACAATAACCGTAACCTTAGCCCAGAACGGATCAGTCAGCCAAGGTAGGCCATGCAGTCCGAAAAACCCAAGATACTGGTTGATCGGGCCGAACTGCCCGTTGAACAGATTGCGCATCAAGAGGAGCGAGATCATCTGCGGAATGGCATAAGGGATGATCAGGAGCATTCTCCACATGCCCTTGAAGCGGATACCTTTTTGGTTAATCAGCAGGGCAACCAGCATCCCGCCGAAATAAGTAGTTACAGTCGAAAGAACCGCCCAGATAATCGTCCAGGTAAGTACACCGTAAAAGGTATGGCTCCAGGATTTCAGCACCAGCAGATTGCGGAAGGTCTCGAATCCAACCCAGTCTACAAGCTTGGCCGGAGGAATGTGGTTCGGTGCAGCATAGTTGGTAAAAGCCAGCATGATCATAAAGATAATCGGCATAATGGTGAAGAACAGAATGCCCATACCCGGGAGCAGCAAGAAGCTCTGGGCGAATTTGTAATCCAGAATATAACGTACGGATTGTGTAAATGTATGCGATGGACGGCCGTTTTCGCGTTCTGCTCCGATTTTATAGGCATCCCTAATATTCATGTACCAGAGAATCAGGAATAACACAAAGAATAGCAGGGTGATCAGGCTTTCAATCAGAATGACGATGGAATGGTCCCCGGGAACCATTTTGGCAATGCCTTTAACCTTCTCCAGCCGGCTTGGCGATTCCCCGAGTGTGGTGATCCCCCAGAAGGCTCTTCCCAGATTGCTAATGAAATAGATAAGTGCCACAGCCTCTACAGCTATGAAAATAAGCCCTTTGATGAATTGGCGGTTATATATTTGCCCGAGTCCCATAAAAATGGCCGACAGTATTCCAGCTCTCGCTTTGTGTCGCTGCATTTCCCTTCCGTTCTCCTCTCCGTGCGGAATTCAAGGAAACTGCCCGCCGCAGGCTATGCGGCGGGCAACTCTAATTCCACGGTAAGCTGATGATTGTGTAGTTACTGGGCAGAAGCCCCGTTGTTCAGGTCTTTAATCTGCTCTACGGCTTTGTCCATGGCTGCCTTCGGATCTGTATTGTTATCCCAGATGGCCGGAAGTGCTGCATTCACCGGGCTCCATACGTTCCCCATCTCAGGAATCGAAGGCATCGGCTGGGAGTTCTTCGCTTGTTCTGCAAATGCGGATACGAACGGATCACCCGTAATCTGCGGGTCCTGCAGGGCTTCATTGTTCGTCGGTACGGAGCCGATCAGCTTGTTGAGTGTCAGCTGCGAATCTTTGCCGGAAGCAAAGTGGGCATAGAGCTTAGCAGCATTCGGATATTGCGTATAGGCGTTGACGGTAAAGATTTTGATCCCGGAGAAGGTAATGGCAGTCTTGCCGTCAATGGTAGGAACCGGAGCGATTCCCAGGTTGTCGCCCAGCGCTTCTTTATATCCGGCAAGCTCCCATGGCCCTGTGATATCCATGGCTACATCGCCGCTGTTGAACAGACTGCGCTTGATGTCCGGGTTAATGTCGCCGCTCTTGATCGGCAAGACTTCCTTCAGCTTCGCAAATTCAGTCAGGCCTTTGATCGCACCTTCATTGTTCAGGCCGATATCGTCCTTGTCGGTACCGTCTTTGCCGAACAGGTAACCTCCTGTAGTGGCGATGAACGGATAGTTGAAGTACATATTGCCGACTTCCCACATAATACCGTAACGGTTCTTAGCTTTATCCGTGAACGTTTTGCTGAAGGCAATGACGTCATCGAAGGATTTCGGGGCTTCTTTGACCAGAGACTTGTTGTAGAACAGCGCATAGGTCTCTGCCGCTCTCGGATAGCCGTACAGCTCGCCGTCATAGGATGAACCCACGATGGAAGCCTCGGTGTTCTCCGCCTTGGTCTCTTCTCCGAAGATATCATTTGGGAGCAGCAGACTCGCGCTGGCCGCCTTACCGAGATTATCATGAGGAATGACGATGACATCAGCTGCCAGGCCGGAAGGTCCATCCTGGGTAAGCTTGCCGACTTGATCCGGCGGGGCTACCTCTTCGATTTTGACTGGAACATTATACTTGGCAGTGAACTGCTTGGCGACCTCTTCGGCGAACTGTCTTTCTTCCTTACTCTCCCAGATCACAAGGGAAGCGCCCTCTTCCGGGACGATCTCACCCGCTGCCGGTGCGTTGTCGCTGCCTGCCCCCGCATTATCCGTTGCTGCTGCACTATCTGCAGGAGCATTCGTCGCCGCTGCATTTCCCCCGGCATTGTTGTTTGAGCCGCACGCCGTAATTGAGATTGCCATCGAACACGCTGCGGTGAGAACCATAAGTTTTTTGAGATCCATTCCTTTTAACCCCTCCTGTGTGTATATCACTTGATTTGACGATGGTGCTTCATTTGACGATCGTGCTTCCCACTTTGCGCAAACGATTTCAGAGGATTCAAAAAAAATTCTTCTTTCTCCAATTGCCTCTTCCGAATACGTTATACCCTGTTTAGAAAGCGCTTCATTCCTGAATCCATAATACATCAGCAGGCTCGCAGATGTAAAAACGTTTGCACATACTAAAATCAATAAAATTCAGCCGTTTATAATGGATAATGTTTCATTTACTCTATTTATCACATGATTTCTTTAAATAACTTGAATTTACTTCAGTTTCAAAATTCATTTCTGCATTTTTTGTCGTATTTAGACGAATATTGTTGTATAATTGCTAAATATTATCAATTTACAGACTTTGGAAATCGGTTTCCCCTTCCTAAAACTTTGTGCAACTGTTTGTACAAACCTCTTGAACCTCATTTTATTCCATGCTATAATCCAAACCATTATGAAACACCCATTCTTCACTAATCTAAAGGCACTGTCCCTTATCAGGTACAACCTCGGCGTAATCTACCCGGCGGTTGTGCCTATTTGTCATGTGCAGAATCGGGTGCGTAATCTAGCAAGATAAGATGCACTTAAGAATTCAACTTGAAGCATTGTCGTCGCTGCGGTGAACATTTGGCCCTCCGGCCGCTGCCCAATTTGGATTTCCTGATGAAAACCGCTCCTCGCGGTAGAAATCCAAATACAAAGGCAGACGCTACCGCTCCTCCAGTTCCAAATTTCCCCTCCGCTTCTTTTTGCTTTTTATTAATGTCTTTAGTGCTTCTTATCTAATCTAAATCTAGGAGGAATTAATATGTTATTAGAAGCCGTGTATCACCGTCCCCGTCTGAACTGGTCGTATGCCTATGATCACAATACCATCCACCTGCGGCTGCGGGCCAAGAAGGGGGATCTGACTGAGGTCTTCGCCTGGGCGGGCGATAAATATGCCTGGGACACCACCAAGGAATTGATCCCGATGACCCTGTTCACTTCCGATGCGATGTTCGATTACTGGGAATGCGAATCGGTTCCGCTCTACCGCAGGCTGAAATACGGCTTCCTGCTGCAGCAGGGCAAAGAGCGCATCTGGATGACAGAGAGTGATTTCCAGAAGGAGCGTCCCGCGAACCCCAACCGGCTGTTTGAATTCCCCTACATAAGCCGCGGTGATGTCTTCACGCCTCCGGCCTGGGTCAAGGATGCGGTGTTTTATCAGATTTTCCCGGAGCGGTTCGCTAACGGCAATCCCGGCATAAGCCCTGCTAATGTGGAGCCTTGGGGCGGAACCCCCCGGCCGGATAATTTCTTCGGCGGAGATCTGCAGGGTGTCATAGATCATCTGGACCATCTGACGGAGCTGGGCATTACGGGCATTTATTTCACACCGGTCTTCACTGCCACCACCAATCACAAATATGACACGGAGGACTATATGCAGGTCGATCCGCATTTCGGTGATGTGGACACGCTGAAAAGATTGGTCGATGCTTGTCATGAGCGCGGCATCCGTGTGCTGCTGGACGCAGTCTTCAACCATGCGGGCCGTACCTTCGCCCCGTTCGTGGATGTACTGGAGAAGGGCGAGGATTCGGAGTATAAGAACTGGTTCCATATCCGGGAATATCCGCTCCAGGTAGTGAACAATATCCCGACTTACGATGCCTTCGCCTTCGAGCCGCTGATGCCGAAGCTGAACACGGAGCATCCTGAGGTGAAGGAGTATCTGCTGAAGGTCGCCGAGTATTGGATCAAGGAGGTCGGCATCGACGGCTGGCGTCTGGATGTGGCCAACGAGGTGGATCACGAATTCTGGCGTGATTTCCGCAAAGTCGTGAAGCGTGCCAATCCCGAGGCTTACATTCTGGGCGAGATCTGGCATGAATCAGCCCCTTGGCTGGAAGGCGACAAATTCGATGCCGTCATGAACTACCCGTTCACAGACGCGGTGCTTGACTTCTTCGTCTACGGAACGCTGGATGCGGAAGGCTTCGCCCATTCAATCGGCAGACAGCTGTCCCGGTATCCGCTCCAGGCCAGTGAGGTCGCCTTCAATCTCCTCGACAGCCATGATACTGCGCGTCTGCTGACTGTAGCCGAGGGCGATAAGAACGTCATGAAGCTGGCTGCACTGTTCCAGTTCACCTTCATGGGCACGCCCTGCATTTACTACGGGGACGAGATCGGAATGGATGGCGCAGGCGACCCGGACTGCCGTAAATGCATGGAGTGGGACCTGGAGCGGCAGGATCGCGATTTATTCAACTTTTACCGTAAGCTGATTGAGATCCGCGGCAGCCATCCGGCGCTGCGCACCGGACGCTTCACCTTCCTTGAAGCCGGAGCCGGGGGCAGCAAGCTGGCCTATGAGCGCAGTCTGGGCGATGATCTGATCATCGTGCTGATTAATACGGAGGAGACGGTGCAGACCTTCCGGCTGGACGTCCAGGAACGCAATTGGGAGAATCTGTGGACTGGCGAAGCGATCCATGCCGAACGCGGCAAGCTGTCACTGAGACTGCCTGCATACGGCTTCGCCGTGCTTCAGGCGAGCTTGTCCTAATCTCTGCTCGTTCTCTTATAAGCTGATTCAGAACATTTTGGCGCAAACGTTTGTAGAATGAAACAGAGCTACTGCTTAGTACAGGACACAATAGAATCAATTCTGTTGTGTCCTCTATATAATCAGTATTTATAGGTGTCGGTTGAAATTTTGAACCTGCTAATCTTCCGGAAAAGTAATGTTCAACTACTTATTTTTTAGAGATGGATAAGACAAACTCTACTCCACTTGCACTAATTGTGCACAAAATCCCCTTGTTAATTGCACAGATTTGCATACACCTCTGCTCCACTTCCAGATTCACAATAGCTTAAGCCGTATCGCTGTGTGGTGCTCAGAACGTAGAAGCCACGGGGATTACGCCCTATGCGAGGTTTCACTATTTACAATCATCCCCACTTCGATTAATATTACTGTGTAAAGCAAACGGTTCCATTAGGAGGTTTCTATGACAGTTACCATTAAGGACGTTGCCAAGAAAGCGGGAGTCTCTCCCTCCACGGTGTCCCGGGTGTTGTCAGGCCATCCCAGAATCAGCTTAGAAACTTCCCGTAAGGTCAAAGTGATTATGGAAGAAATGGGCTACACCCCGAACATGATGGCCAAAAGTCTGGTATCCAAGACCACTAACAGTATCTGCATCATTCTTCCGAAACCGGCCGAAGAGCTGTTCTCCAATTTGTTTTTTATGGAATTAATCCGCGGGATCGTCACTCAGTCCAGCCGTTCGGGCTATGATGTGCTGATCAGCTCTGGAGCGAACGAGAAGGAGGAGCTTGAAGCTGTCTCCCGTCTGCTCAAGGGACGCCGTGTGGACGGCGTTATTCTGCTGTATTCCCGTAAAGACGATGCGGTGATCGATTTCCTGCAGTCGGGCGGTTATCCCTTTGTCCTGGTAGGACGAAGCGACCGCTACGAGGATATTCTGTCAGTGGACAATGATAATATCATGGCCGCCTATGATGCGACGAATCATCTCATCTCCATGGGACATGAACGCATCGGCTTCGTCAGCGGCCCGCCGAACCTCATCGTCTCAAGCGACCGTCTGGAGGGTTACCGCAAGGCCATGCAAGGTAAGGGGCTTACGATGAAGGAAGAATGGATCGTTGAAGGCGAATTCCTGCAGGACAGCGGCTATAGGGCGATGTCCTTCTTCATGAATCTTCCGAACCGTCCGACAGCACTTGTCGCGGTGGATGATATGGTCTCCTTCGGGGTACTCCGCGGATTGAACGAGCTGAAGTACAAGGTCCCCGAGGATCTGGCGATAGTCAGCTTCAACAACATCCCGCTGTCCGAGCTGTCCAGTCCTCCGATCAGCAGTATTGATATCGGGATTTATCATCTTGGTTATACGGCCTCACAGGTACTGATCCAGAACATCCAGAAGCCGGATAATCAGGACGGATATACGAATCGTTTTGTCATTCCCCACCGTCTAATCGTACGGGAGTCCTCTATGCATGCTCCGGGAAATCAGGGCGTGTAGAAGAAATTGTAAGGCATGTACAAGAAAATGAATGAAGCAGACCTTCGCTTCATTTATTTTTTGGAGCATTGTTCAAACGTTTGCGCTAATATATAAGAATGTTGCCGGCAGCGGCATTTCCCCTGTGCTAAAGTGGCGCTGAGGCTGATGGCGGCGCTCATATGGAGGCTGGTGGGAGCCCGGAACTTGTGGCGGCGCTCATAACGAGGGCTGGTGATCGAGCTGGGGCTGACGTTAGTGCTGGTACAAGTGCTGGCGGCGGGACTGATACTGATGCTGGTGATCGAGCCCGGGACTGAAGTTGGTGTTGATACTGGTGATCGAGCCCGGAACTGATGGCGGCGCTCATACGGAGGCTGGAGCTTCGGGGCTAATACACACTTTGGGATGTTCGATACTACTCTAAAGCCTTCCCTCCTGTGCAGAGAAATGTTGCACCTTTTGCAGGATTTCAGCCACCAAGGGTACGATTCGCAGACAAATGTTGCATGTTTTGCAGGATTCTCGCCCATTTGGCGCGCAACTCTCACCGATTGTTGTACTTTATGCAGGATTTCCGCCAGCGGGACTTGTTCCGCACAGGAATGTTGCACCTTTTGCAGGAATTCCGCCCATTTGGCGGGTTGCCCATATCTATTTGTTCACTAATCATTTTAGGAGGTTCAACATGTCAGATATCAAAGCCTGCCTGTTCGATCTGGACGGCGTTCTCGTAGACACTGCCCGGTACCACTATATTGCTTGGAGGGAGCTGGCCGAAGAGCTTGGATTTGTCTTCACAGAGCAGGATAACGAGCGGCTCAAGGGGGTCAGCCGGGCCGCTTCGCTGAATATTCTGCTGGAGATCGGCGGCATCACACTTGGCGAAGACGAGAAAGCCCGGCTGGCCGAGCAGAAGAATAACCGCTATGTCGAGTATATCGCCAAGATGGACAGCTCGGAGATTCTGCCCGGCGCCCTGGACTTTCTGCAGGAATGCCGGACAGCCGGCATCAAGGTAGCCCTCGGCTCCGCCAGCAAGAACGCGATGACCATCCTGAACAATACCGGCCTGACCCCATACTTCGATGCCATCATCGACGGCACGCATACCAGCGCGGCCAAGCCTGACCCGGAGGTCTTCCTGCTGGGTGCGAAGGCTCTGGACACCGCTCCCGCACAATGCGTTGTCTTCGAGGATGCCGCTGCCGGTATCCTGGCCGCTTCCCGTGCCGGTATGCGCAGCGTGGGCATAGGCTCACCCGAGACGCTAGGCGAAGCGACGCTAGTTGTCCCTTCACTGCGGCAGCTTAGTGTTGCCACGCTAAAGGAATCTTTTGCCACTGTATGACGAATAGTAACAGTACAGGAGCCGGAACGCGAGACCTTCCGTTGAACGGAATCTCTAGTCGGCCGGACAGCCTTACTGCACTTTGTACAACTATTCAGCCATTAGCCCCCCGATCATCCGCTTAGTTGTACATTGTACAATTATGCAATCACTTTTAGGCTGATATGACCTTTTAGGGCAGATTTAGTTGTACAGACTACAGTTATACGGCTCAAGTCCCTCTAATCGCACCTTTTAAATGCACAGAATACAACTAACTCTAAGTCTGAACCTTTGCGCTTCACTCCGGGTGCAGAAAGCGTCAATTACTCTATGCACTTATTAGTTCAGTTCATCAGTTCAAGTTCATCAGTCAGAGCGAATGCTGCACTTGCATCTTCTACCCTACCATCAGTAAAAGAACTGAAGGTAGTTATTAAACTCATGGGGATGAAGCTGCGGAGTGAAAGTTTGGAGCTGTAGGAGCGTTAGCGACCGCCTTTATAATCAGATTTCATCCGCTGAGAACCACTTCAATAAAGAAATCTGATTATAACAGCGGCCGGAAGCCCAAATCTTTCGCGCAGTGGCGATGTAGTCCCCATAATTTTATTACGAGGTTCAGTTCATTTCACATCCCCCCTTAAAGGAGCCAAAATCATGAAACAATACTTAACAATCAACGAATGGTCCATTATCGAAGAGTCCTTTGATCCGCAGACCCAGGAGATATCCGAAAGCGTATTTAGTATCGGGAACGGATACATGGGCGGGAGAGCCAACTTCGAGGAGCAGTACAGCGGGCACAGCCTGCAAGGCAGCTACATGGCCGGGGTCTATTATCCTGACAAGACACGGGTCGGCTGGTGGAAGAACGGGTACCCGGAGTATTTTGCCAAAGTGCTGAACAGCACCAACTGGATCGGGATTAACATTGAGCTGGACGGGACGCCGCTGGACCTGGCCAACTGTACGGTCAGTGAGTTCCGCCGGGTACTTAATATGAAGGAAGGCACCCTCTCCCGCAGCTTCACCGCAACCACCCAGGAAGGCAAAGAAGTCAAGGTAGAGAGCATCCGCATCGTCAGCATGGTCCGTCAGGAGATCGGGGCGATCCGCTATTCGCTCACTCCGCTCAATTTTGCAGGGAATATTACCGTAACCCCCTACCTGGACGGCGATATCAAGAACAAGGATTCCAACTATGACGAGAAGTTCTGGAACGAAGTGGAGAAGAAGGCAGGACCAGAAGGCGGACATTTGACCCTGAAGACCAAAAAGCTTGATTTCCATGTCACCTCCGCCTTCGCCTTCGACATTCTGCTGAATGGGGAGCCGGTTGCGGCCGAAGCAGAGGTGCTGGAGCAGGACAAATATGTGGGCAGTACAGTGAACGTTCCGGTAGAATCCGGCAATCAGCTGGTTATTTATAAGTATGCTGCGAATGTCACCTCCCGCAATTACGGGCTGGGACAGCTCGTGGATGCCGCATCGGCTGCACTTCAGAGTGCGCGGGAGGCGGGTTTTGTGGCGCTTTTGGCGGAACAGGCTGCGGCTTGGGGCGACAAGTGGAAAGAGAGCGACATTATTATTGAAGGCGATGTGTCGGCGCAGCAGGCGATCCGGTTCAATATTTTCCAGCTGAATCAGACGTATACGGGCGAGGATGACCGGCTCAACATCGGACCGAAGGGCTTCACCGGGGAAAAATACGGCGGCAGCACCTACTGGGATACGGAAGCTTATTGTGTGCCGTTCTATCTCAGTACCGCCGACTCCGCGATTGCCCGCAATCTGCTGATCTACCGCTACAAGCATCTGGAGAAGGCCAAGGAGAACGCCCGCAAGCTTGGCTACGGCAAAGGCGCGCTCTACCCGATGGTCACAATGAACGGCGAGGAATGCCACAACGAGTGGGAGATTACGTTCGAGGAGATTCACCGCAACGGCGCGATTGCCTATGCTAATTATAACTATGTGAACTATACCGGCGACAAGGCTTATCTGGGCCAATACGGCCTGGAGGTGCTGGTGGAGATTGCGCGCTTCTGGGAGGAGCGTGTGAACTATGTGGCGCATAAGGACAAATACGTGATGCTGGGCGTCACCGGCCCGAATGAATACGAGAATAACGTCAATAACAACTGGTACACGAACCGGATGGCCGCCTGGACGATGGAATACACGCTTGAGGCTCTGGCCTATGTGCAGGAGAATGAGGCTTCGCGTTACGCTGAGCTGGCCGACAAGCTGGAGCTGCTGGAGAGCGAAACGGCCAAGTGGAGTGAGATTATCGCCAAAATGTACTATCCGGCTGACGAGGAACGCGGCATCTTCCTCCAGCAGGACGGCTTCCTTGACAAGGAGATCATTCAGGTCAAGGATGTGCTGCCGGAGAACCTGCCGCTGAACCAGAAATGGTCATGGGACCGGATTCTGCGCTCATGCTTCATCAAGCAGGCAGATGTGCTTCAGGGACTCTACTTCCTCGGCGACCGCTATGATCTGGAGACCAAGAAGCGCAACTTCGACTTTTACGAGCCGATCACCGTGCATGAGTCCTCCCTCTCCCCTTGCATCCATTCCATTCTGGCCAGTGAGCTGGGCTACAAGGAGAAGGCGTATGAGATGTACCTGCGGACCTCACGCCTGGATCTCGACAATTACAATAACGATACGGAGGACGGCTGCCATACCACCAGCATGGCGGGTACATGGATGTCCGTTGTTCATGGCTTCGGCGGACTTCGCGTTCTGAACGACCGGCTGGTTCTGAACCCGTCTAACCCGGGACACTGGACCTCCTATTCGTTCAAAATCATGTTCCGCGGCTCCCGGCTAAAAGTGACCGTGACCGATGCACAGGTTACCGTCAGCAACGAAACCGAGGTTCCAGCCTCCCTCACCATTCACGGCAAGGAGTATACGGTGAACGGACTGGGCACTGTCAGCGCCGGGGGCACTTCTGTTACGGTGTAAGCTTATCAGCCCCGAAGATGTATGGCTTCTTCGGGGCTTTTTTCAATAAGAGATCTACTAATTCTCCCAAATCATCAATAACAGCATCCGCTTCCGCCGCTGTGACAAACTGTTCATTCCGTTTCCAGACGGCCTTCATTCCCGCTTCGCGGCTTGCCCGAATATCGTTATCCGGATGATCGCCAACAAAAAGAGCATTGCCCGCATCTACACCTAATCTTGTTAATGCACGATGAAAGATGGCCGGATCTGGTTTACGGAGTCCCTCCCATTCGGAGATAAGCACCTCATCGAATAAATGCCCGATGTTCAAGGCCTTGAAATTATCGTATTGAAATTGACCATAACCGTTCGAGATTAACGCAATCTTCAGATCATGATTCTTCAGTTCAGTAAGCATAGTTAACAAATTCGGGAAGCCTGTACAGTGTTGCTGGAAGTTGTATAAGTAATCATCCAATAGCAAGCTCCAGTCCAGCTTTGAAATAGAGAACTCTTGTAGGATCTGTTGATATACTTTATCCTTCCACAGGTAGCCGTGATTATCAAGTTCGATAAAGCGCTGAACAAACAAATCATGATCAACAATCTGAAGCTCCGGGTAACGCCTGTATTGATCTTGTACGAACTTTAACAGAGATGTATCCCGGTCCAGCAATGTTCCATCCAAATCAAAAAGAACCGCTTGGATTGACAATCCAATCCCTCCATTCCCTTGTAACCTATAAACCTAATATACCATGGTAAAGGAGCTACATTAATGAAAAGAACCTTTTGGAAAGAAGCCGTAGTCTACCAGATCTACCCGCGCAGCTTCCAGGACAGCAACGGAGACGGTATCGGCGACCTGCAGGGCATCCTCTCCCGGCTGGATTATCTGCAGAAGCTGGGCGTTACTGTCGTCTGGCTGTCACCGGTCTACAAATCACCGAACGATGACAACGGTTATGACATCAGCGACTACGAGGATATTATGGATGAGTTCGGCACATTGCGGGACTGGGAGGAGCTGCTCGCTGGACTGCATGAACGCGGCATCAAGCTGATGATGGACCTCGTCATTAACCATTCCTCGGACGAGCATGCCTGGTTCGTAGAATCCCGTTCCTCCAAGGATAATCCCTACCGCGATTATTACATCTGGCGTCCCGGCGGACCGGACGGCGCACTGCCGAACAACTGGAGCTCCATCTTCAGCGGACCCGCCTGGGAGCGGGATGAGGCTACCGGCGAATATTATCTCCACCTGTTCTCGCGCAAGCAGCCGGATCTGAACTGGGAGAACCCCCGGCTGCGGGAGGCGCTCTACAAGATGATGGCCTTCTGGCTCGACAAGGGTGTGGACGGGCTGCGGATGGATGTCATTAACCTGATTTCCAAGGTGGACGGCCTGCCTTCCGTCCAGCATGAGGACCTGGCCCCGGGCGAGCTTGCCGGCGGCGGCGAATACTATATGAATGGACCCAGGGTTCATGAGTATCTGCAGGAGATGAACCGTGAAGTTCTCTCCAAATACGACGTAATGACTGTCGGGGAGACGCCGGGAGCCACCGTAGAGGATGCCATTCTCTATACAGACGAAGACCGCCATGAGCTGCAAATGGTGTTCCAGTTCGAGCATATGGACGTAGATTCCGGCCCGGGCGGCAAATGGAATGTGGTGCCGTGGACGCTGAAGGGGCTGCGGGATATTTTGCATAAATGGCAGGTGGGTCTGGCAGACAAGGGCTGGAACAGTCTCTATCTCAACAACCACGATCAGCCGCGGATGGTCTCACGGTTTGGAGATGACGGCAAGTACCGCGTACAATCGGCCAAAATGCTGGCTACCCTGCTGCACACGCTCAAAGGCACGCCTTACATCTATCAGGGCGAGGAAATTGGCATGACCAATGTGAAGTTCCCCGCGCTGGAGGATTATAAGGATATCGAGATTCTCAATATGTACCGGGAAAAGGTGACCGAAGGCGGCGCAGACCACGACACCATTCTCCAGGCGATTCATTCCAAAGGCCGCGACAATGCCCGCACTCCGATGCAGTGGAATGCCTCAAGCAACGCCGGCTTCACCACCGGAACCCCGTGGCTGAAGCTCAATCCGCGCTACACCGAGATTAATGTGGAGCAGGCGCTGGCTGATCCGGACTCTGTATTTTACTATTATCAGGAATTGATTCGTCTGCGTAAGCAGCATCCCATTATGGTCTATGGCGAGTATGAGCTGCTGCTGCCGGAGCATGAATATATCTATGCCTATACCCGCACCTTGGACGATGAAAAGTGGCTCATCCTGCTCAATTTCGGTGATACCCCGCAGACTGTAGAGCTTACAGATGAACTGAACGCCGTCACCGGAACGATCATCAGCAATTATCCGGAGGAGCCCGCAGCCATGGACCGCAGCACCCTCCGCCCTTACGAGGCCAGAGTCTGCCGGATCGGGTAGCGTAACGAAAGCTGACAAATCCCTTCGAATATGACATCATAGGTGGATAGAACGCATGACCTGTCATTAATGAGCAGAGAATAACAGGAACATCTGTGCGGTGGCATGTTAGGATGAACTCAGAAGGAGATGGGGAGCTTTGGAATGGCTGATTCGAATGAAGCATGCACTGGACTATATGGAGCTGAAAATGACTGAAACTCTGCGTATCGAGGATGTGGCTGAGGTAGCTTATGTCTCACCGTTCCACTTCCAGCGCATGTTCAGTATGCTGACTGGCTTCACGGTAGCCGACTATATCCGCAAACGCAGATTGACGCTGGCCGCCCAGGAGCTGGCGGTATCCAATATCCGTGTACTGGATGTGGCGCTGAAATACGGATATGACTCGCCGGAGTCCTTCGCCAAGGCGTTCCGCAAAGCCCATGGGATTACCCCTTCAGCAGCGCGTAAGTCTGGCGTCCAGCTCAAAGCTTTCCCCCGCATCTCGTTCCACCTATCATTGAAGGGAGATCAGGATATGGACTACAAAATCGTGGATAAACCAGCTTTTACCGTTATCGGCAAATCAATGGAGGTAACTACCCGTGACGGGGAGAATTTCCGCAGAATCCCGCAGTTCTGGGACGAATGCAATGAGGACGGCACTTCCGACAAGCTGATTGAGCTTAGTGCCTCCCGCGAATGGCTTGGCATCTGCACGGATATGGATATGAAAAAGGAACAGCTTACCTATTGGATCGGTGTCGAAGGTACTCCGCAGACAGATGCTCAAGGTTATGAGACCACTGTCATTCCGGCTGCCAGCTGGGCCGTATTCCGGTCCGAGGGTGCTTTGCCGCATGCGATTCAAGGGGTTTGGCAGCGGATCTATCAGGAATGGTTCCCGGGAACCGGCTATGAGCATACCGGCGGACCTGAGATTGAGCTATACCCGCCCGGCGATACGTCAGCTGAGGATTATGTGTGTGAAGTCTGGATTCCGGTGATGAAGAAATAAGAATCAAGGGTTACATGTAATGCGGGAACGGCTTCGCCTGTCTGTATGGACGGTGGAGCTGTTTTTTTTGTTTTGAGATTCTTCCCAAGCTTGGTATAATAAACAGATTATAGTTTTCTTAATCTAGTGTATTCTCATCCAAGAACGGTGAAGGAGATATTCATGTCTATCGTAAAAATCTTTTCAGACAGCACTTCCGATTTGCCGCAAGGCTGGAAGGACACATATGATATCGGTATTGTGCCGTTATATGTTGTTTTTGGAGATGGTACCTTCAAGGACGGGGTCGAAATCACCCCTGAAGAGGTCTACCGCCGCGTTGCTGCAGGCGGCGCCCTGCCTAAGACTGCTGCGCCTTCCCCTGCTGATTTCATCGCCGCGTTCCAGCCAGTGATCAGCAGCGGCCATGATATTGTCTATATCAGTCTGTCCTCTTCTTTATCTTCTACATATCAGAATGCACTCCTGGCAGCGGGTGAATTCCCCGAAGGCCGGGTGCATGTCGTAGATTCTGAGACCTTATGCGGCGGAATCGCGTTGCTGGTCATGAAGGCTGCACGTGCCGCAGCCAAAGGCGAGAGCGCTGCCAACATCGCAGCAATGATTACCGAAGCCCGTAACCGGGTAGAATCGGAATTCGTGGTCGATACGCTGGACTACTTATACATGGGCGGCCGTTGTTCTGGGATGCAGAACTTTATCGGCAGCCTGCTGAAGATCCGTCCGGTCCTCCGGCTGGTAGACGGAGCCATTGTCCCCGTTGCCCGCATCCGCGGCAAGAAGGAGAAGGCCGTGGAGCAGATGCTCCACCATGCGCTGGCGAATGCCGCCAATATGGACAAGGAGCTGCTCATTATTGCCCATACGCTGGCTGAAGAGGATGCCAAGATTCTGGAGACCGCGCTGCGCGCGCAGACCAGTGTTGAGGAGATCGCCGTCATTCATGCCGGCTGTGTCATCGGGAGTCACTGCGGACCTGCAACGGTGGGTCTGATGTATATGCGCTAGAGCGGGTGAGCCCCGCAGCAGGCATCAGGTCAGGCAGTGTTTTTCGATTACATTTGACTCACTTGCCTCGCGGTAGCGTAATGTGATCGGTTTTTCGATTACATTTGACTCACGTGCCTCCGCGCCGCCCATTGTGATCGGTTTTTCGACCATATTTGGCCGATGTGCTGTCGCGGCTCCTATTGTGGTCGGTTTTTCGATTACATTGGGCTCTCTCGCCTCACGGTAGCACAATGTGATCGGTTTTTCGATTACATTGGGCTCACTTGCCTCGCGGCCCAATGTAATCGGTTTTTCGATAACATTTCGTCCATAGGCCCCGCGCCAGCCCATTGTGATCGGTTTTTCGATTACATTTGACCCACTTGCCTGACGGTAGCGCAATGTGATCGGTTTTTCGATTACATTCTGCCAACAAGAAACAGCAGGCCCTCCGAGGGGACCTGCTGTTTTTCTTGTGTATGGGATTGAATTAAGTTGTCGTATCGGGATATAACGGGCTCAGCGGACCCTCAACAGCATCGGCAACCAGCGTGTAGAATTCGGGGAATCCCGGGTGCTCGGCACTCTTGATTTCTTCGAAGGTACGGATATATAACCCTTGCGAAGCGACAGAGGTCAGGATATCCCCCAGCGTCCAGCTCCGCACCACCACTTGTCCTAGGCCGGAGCGCTCCTCTTCAGGAAGCAGCTTGGCGAATGCAACTTCACCTTCTCTAAGCGTATCGTCAAAATAATTACCGGTGGGATGCTGAAGCGTCTTCGTGGTCAGCCATGCCCTGGCGAACGGGTGGAAGTCGGTTAGCAGGAGTCGTCCGTCTGCCTTCAGCCGTCTGCGGACCAAGGCAAACACCGCATTCAAATCAGTGAAATAATGTAAAATACCAAACTCCATCAGCACTACGTCGAACGTTCCCAAAGCTTCTTCATCGGGGATATTCATGACGTCTGCACAGATGTAATCCAGCTTCACTCCCGCTGCTTCCGCTACCTCGCAGGCATATAAACGGTTCTCTTCAGAAATATCCACAACGGTGACCTCTGCTCCCAGCACAGCGAAGCAAATGGCCTTCCTGCCGTGAGAGCCGAGCAGATTCAGCACCTTCAAGCCTGACGGATCGCCCGTGTACTTGAGCCAATACCGCAGCGTATGTGCGGGGTCCTGTTGCAGCCGCACTGCAAGCTCCTCAGGTGAACCATGGTACTGTGTCCAAGCCTGATACGCTTTCGTCTCCCAAGCCGCCTTATTCGCACGCGACATCTGCTCCTGCATGTTACTCCCCCTTGTAAGAAGAATTTGGAAATGGCACTTTCTGATTCTACTATAATCCGCTTACAATGCAACAAGCATTTTTACTGTGTCCCGTTAAGAGCCAATCGAAGGTGAGCAAGTGGAGAACATACAATTGTTTACGCTGCCCAAGCGTTAGAGTGGATATAACAGACAGAAACAACCCGCTCCCACTGTATCTTGGGGAACGGGTTGTCTGGCTTGATAGTTGAGAACAGGTGATTGTCCTCGATATACGAGAACACAAATGAACGTCAGCACTCGGCTCGGGTTACCCCTCAGGAGAGTAACTCAGGCTCGGGCTCCGCCTCCGCCTCTTCCTTCATAAAAGGCAGCATAAACCGGAAGATCGATCCCCGGTCCTCCTCGCTCTCCACGAAGATCGTTCCGCCCATCAGCTCCACGAGCTGCTTGCAGATGGCAAGTCCCAGCCCGGTTCCGCCGTATTTGCGGTTAATGGACGGATGCAGCTGGGAGAAGGACTGAAAGAGCAGATTCAGCTTGCTGTCGGCAATGCCTACACCGGTATCACGGACCGAGAACTCCAGCAGATATTCCGTTGAAGCGGGCAGCGGGATGTTCTTGACTGACAAGGTGACACTGCCCCGATCGGTGAATTTCAGCGCGTTGCCGACCAGATTAACGATAATCTGGCGCAGCCGGCTCGGATCGGTCGTGACAATGTCCGGCACACTGGTATCTGCCCACCAGCGCAGGGAGAGCTTCTTCTCCTCCGCCTTTGGAGTGAACAGATCAATAATGCCCTCCAGCATCTCCCGCAGATCGAAGCGTTCGGATTGCAGCGGCATCTTGCCGGCCTCCATCTTGCTGAAATCGAGGATGTCATTAAGAATCTGCAGCAGGCTGTAGCTGCTGCTGCGCAGAATCTCGGCGTAGCTGCGCTGCTCCTCCCCAAGCTCGGTCTCCAGCAGCAGGTCGGCCATGCCGATCATTCCGTTCATCGGCGTACGGATCTCATGGCTCATCATCGCCAGGAAATCCGACTTGGCCTGTGCAGCCTGCTCTGCTGATTCCTTGGCGCGGAGGATCTCCCGCTCGTTCGTAATATCGCTGAACGAAATAACCACACCGCAGATCACGCCTCTGTCCAGCAGCGGAGCGATCCGGTAATTCACGAAGAAGCTGGTTCCATCCTTGCGCCAGAAGACATCATCCGCCTTGCTGCGGGTAACTCCGTCTTGCAGGGTAAGCACGATGGGGCACTCCAGCGGAGAATGGCGGGGCGCGCCTCCATGCATGTAATGGATCATCTCCATCATCGGCAGCCCGGTCAGCTCTGACGGCTCGTAGCCCAGCATCTCTGCCCCTTCACGGTTAATGAAGATGGTCCGTCCGAGGTTGTCCAGGCCGAAGATTCCGGCAGAGACGGAGTTCAGAATGAGGCTAAGCCGTTTGTCCTCGGCCATCTCGAACACGAATTCGGCCTGCGGCAGCTCCTCGTCATCCTTCGCGGCGGCCACTTCATCCGCATACGCAGAATACCCGTCTCCTGCCTGCACATTCCGCTCAGCACCTGCTGCATGACTGCTGCTCATGCTCACCCAGCTATGCAGCAGACTGGACAGGGGCTGGTTCCCGGGATCATGGAGGATAGCGAATACACCGGCAATGCCTTCGTCTGTGTGAAGCGGCACATAGCGTACCGTAACCCCCGCACCGCAAGCACTTCCCGTACCCTTGGCACTTCCAGAATTCCCAGCACTCTCAGCACTCTCAGTAGTTCCAACACCAGTACTTACCACATTTACAGCACTAGTATTTCCCGCACTTCCAGCACCATAATTTCCCCCAGACTCAGCACCGCCGGCCCCTCTCCCCGTCTCTTCATGTCCTTTCGAGGCTTCCATGGCCAGCTCGAAGCCCGATGTAATCCCGGCCAGGGCCGCTGCGAAATGAGCCTCACCGGGCGGATGCATCCGGCAATCGTTCAATATGCCTGCCTCCTCGGCACTTAACATCCGGTTACTGTCCCTGTACCTTCCCTGCCTGTCCAGCACAATGATGAGGTCCGGATGATGATCGAACAACGCCCTATAAACACTTTCACCAGACAGCGCGTTGTCCAGAATAGAAGCCCAGTCTTTAAGCATAGCCCACCTCCTCCGCTGCTCCTTCAACCCTGCTATAGTTAGCGTCCGAAGACTGTATAAACGCTCTGATTATGTAGAACTCTCTGAATTAGTTCCTATTATAGCAAAAAAAACGTTAACGGTCGCCAGAAAAACATGGCACCGGGGCAGACTGTACAACGACAGAAACAGTGCAAGTCCTGTAGAAGGACCGCACTGTTCACTGCATTTCTATGAGAGGACAGGCTTGAATTCCGGCGATGTCAGCTTATATCCTGATGCTCGATCTTGCGGATGGAGAGGTAGGCAATCGCCACCCCGGCCAGGGCCAGGCTAACCAAGATCCCGAGCAGGTTACCCATGCGGAAGTTCCCGAAGCCTGAGGAGATCAGCATGACGATCAGCACGGCGGAGACAATCGTAGCCGATACAGATTTGCGGCGCATCCCGAAGTATAACGGAATCAGTCCGATGCCTGCCGCGTAGAGCGCATCTGTTCCGGCTGTTATCAGGTGGGTAAGCAGCAGCTTCTGTGTCAGCGCGCCTTGAATAACATTAGGCAGGAAATAACCGACACCTGCAAGAATACCGCTAATCACAATATTAGACAGCCAAATACTTAAGAAGGTGAACAGGAAGACAATGATCAGCTTGGCCGCCATGAGCATTTTACGCGGTACAGGGTACATGAACAGCACTGTGATTGTATTATTCTTATACTCGTCGATGACCAGCTTGCTGATCAGAACGGAGGCGAAGATGATATAGGTCGCTTTTACAAAAACAGACACCCCTTGAAATAAATCGCCATACGTTCCGAATTCCCCATCATCCATCCCGGTAAAGGCTAGAAGAAGCATAAGGACCAAAATGGCCAGATCCGCAATCAGCACGCCCTTAAGAAAAGTGAATTTACTCTTGCGCAGCTCCAAACGGATTAACTTAAGCATGGTTGACGCCCCCCATCAGTTCCACAAAATGATCCTCCAGCGAATGATGCTTCTTGCTCATACTCTCCAGCTCCACCTCTGCTGCGGACAGGGCCCGGCTCAGCTCTAGCTGCGGGATATCTTCATAGACACGAATGGTCCGCGGGTCAAGCACCTTGTAATTGCGGATGCCCAGCTTCCCCTCCAGGATGAAGACGGCCTTCGTGCACTCGCTAGTCACCAGTTCGATATACTGAGTTTGCTGATTTCGGATCGTATCCATAGCCACCTGCTCTACCAGCACCCCTTCACGGATTACGCCGATCGTGTCGGCAATCTGCTCGATTTCGCCCAGAATGTGGCTGGAGATCAGCAGGGTCATGCCATAATCACGGCTCAGCATACGGAACACCTCGCGCAGCTCCTTGATTCCAAGCGGGTCCAGCCCGTTGATCGGTTCATCGAGGATCAGCAGCTCCGGCTTGGTCATGACCGCTCTGGCAATGCCCAGCCGCTGCTTCATCCCCAGGGAGAAATTCTTCACCGGCTTGCTGTCCACCGCTCTCAGCTTCACCAATTCGAGTGCTTCCTCTATCGCGTTGGTATCATAAAAACCCATATACTCCCCATGCAGCGCCAGGTTCTCGCGGGCACTCAGCTTGTCGTAGAACACCGGGTATTCAATAATGCTGCCCATGCGCTTCAGCATGTCGTAAGAGCGGTGGGTCATCTTCTCCCCGGCAAATTCAATCTCGCCCGCCGTCGGCTTCACCAGATTCGTGATCATTTTCATCACCGTTGTTTTGCCCGCGCCGTTCGGCCCCAGGAATCCGTAAATTTCACCCTGCTTAATCTCCATATTCACACTGCTTACAATTTCCTTATCCTCATAGACCTTGGTCAGATCCCATGTCCGGAGTATCGTTGTCATTTTCCGTTATCCCCTTTAGCCTCGTCTTGTTCTTCCTGGTATTTATTCTACAGGGCGGAATTTGCTTTTTTCTTACTGAAATCTTACTTAATTCTTAAGAAGCTTCAGAAGGACTGTCTGGGAAAAGAAAGCGTAAACGCCGTACGCACGTGTGGCTGGCTGCTCAGGGAAATGGTGCCGTTCATCTGCTCGGTCAGCCGCTTCGTAATCGTCAGCCCCAGGCCGCTGCCCTGGTAGTCGCGGTTGCGCGAATCCTCCAGGGTGTACAGCCGCTCGAATACTTTATCCTCGTGGCCTTCGGCAATGCCCTTGCCCCGGTCCCACACTTCTATGCAGACCCGTCCGGCGTCCGGGTACAGCTTCAGCCCCAGCACTCCCCCTGCATTACCGTAGGTAATCGCGTTAGAGAGCAGGTTCGTCAGAATCCGGTCCAGCGCCTCATCGTTGCCCATGATATGAAGCGGCTCTTCCGGGATCTCGATCTGCACATCCGTGCCGCTCTCACTAAGCAGATCATAGAAGGCCAGAATATTCCGGCGGCAGACCTCGCCCAGTTCTACCCGCGAGAGCGGGATATCCCGGTCCCCGGACTCCAGCTTCGCCAGATCAAAGAACCGGTTCATCAGCACAATGACCTCACCAGCCTTGTTATGAATCGTCCGCAGCATCCGTTCCTGCTCTTCCTTGGATATCGCCTCATCATGCAGCAGCGTCTCAATATAGCCCAGCACCACCGTCAGGGGCGTCTTCAGATCATGCGACACATTCGCCAGCATTCCGCGCATGGATTGCTCCAGCTTACTCTGCTTGGCCGCTCCCTGATGATTGACATCGAGCAGCCGGTTCAGATCGGTCAGCAGCTGCTGCACCTGCGGACTGCTGCTCATCAGCAGCAGCCGCTCATGCGATCCGCCTTCTATGATGCTCTCCAGTTTATAGTGAATGTAGTCCAATTGGCGGGCATGCTGCCGTGAATTCAGGAACTGCAGCGTAGTGATCACAAGCAGCAGCACAAGCAGAACCAGCAACAGGATGATCATAATAGGACATCCCCCAGCTTGTAGCCGATCCCCCACAGCGTCTTGATATACTCTGGACGGGAGGGATCATCCTCAATTTTCTCGCGCAATCTGCGCATATGTACATTAATTACGTTCTCATCGCCAAAATAATCCTCTTCCCAGACTTGGCTGTAAATCTGCGCCTTGGTGAATACCCGGCCCGGACTGCTCACGAACAGCTTGAGGATGTGGAACTCCTTGGCGGTCAGCTTCAGGTCTTGCCCGTTCTTCCGCACGGAGAAGTTATCCAGGTCCACGCTCAGTCCGCGTAGCTCGATGCCCTTCGGCTTCTCTGGCTGAGACTCCCCGCTGCCCTGCGATCCGCTCCCGGCAGCAGCCTGGCTTCCAGATGCAGCATACCCCGCCCTGCGGATTGCCGCCTTCACCCGGGCCGCCAGCTCAATCATCGAGAACGGCTTCGTAATATAATCATCCGCGCCGAAGCCCAGCCCCAGCGCCTTGTCCACATCGCTATCCTTCGCCGACATGATCAGCACCGGCACAAGGCTGCCGCTGCGGATGATCTGCAGCACATCCGTGCCGCTGCGCTTCGGCAGCATCAAATCCAGCAGCACGAGATCGTAAGCATGGCCGCCCATGAACTTGCTCACTGCCATGTCCCCGTCATATGCGATCTCCACCTCATAGCCCTCTTTGGTCAGATAAGAATGGACCATTTCGCTGATCGCTTCATCATCCTCGATCAGCAGCACCCTCTGTTGCATAATGAACCTCCTGTACTTCTATTTAACATCGCATGTAGTAACAGGCAGCTATAACAAACTAACGCCGGCTTCTACAAGCCCGAGTATATAGATCTGCGACAAGCAAAAATCGTTGATTTCAATGACAATACCATGATCGGATGGAGCTTTTGTTAAAGTATACCAATGCTGCGGACGCGATTCTACTAAAAAGAGCTATCTCTACACTCGGAACTTAAGTTAGTAACATACTTCCGGATTTCACCATAATTACTGATAGAACTTCCAACTGCCGTTGCCGCAACAAGCTCTCAATTAGCTTACAGTATGGGGTAGAGGGTACGCCGCTTCTTTTTTTTAAATCATGCCCATAATACAACATTCTGCTCATAAAAGCGTCCATAAATTAGAATTGTTGTAGGAAATGCAGCATTTCTCCACCTACAGGCGGATTAATAGAAAAATTCTTGCATTTCGTGCAACAACCCCCTCCGAACAAAAGCTATTTACAGAACCAAGTTGTAATATCTGCAACATTATTCAAATACAGCATCACTGCTCAGCAGCTTAACTCTGGGTTGACTGCATATTACCCGCTGATACCGCCAGAACAATATGCAACAAAGCAGCGGCTCTCCAAGTAACGGGAGAAGCGCTGCTCTGTTATTTCTGATAATCTGCTGTATTTGGTTATTATTCCTTAGCCAAAGTAATATCCAGGGGATCAACAAGCCGGCCCTCTTTAACTTTAAATTTACGATTTATATCGATTCTCTTCTGATGCTCAGCATCCCAATAGAAATATACATCGTATTCCCCATCCGGCAGATAAAAATCAAAATTGCCATTGGTAACTGTTGCTGCATAGGAAAGCGGAGAATCCGTACCGGCCTCAGTAATCATTAGCACTCCATTAGCATGTGGAGTTCCATCCTCATTATAGATCTTGCCTGATATTGCTAAAGGTACCTTGATATCAACCGGTCCGGCGGCAGGTTCACCATTGACAATTGTTATCTGTGTACGTAAGGGTATACTTTCTGAATTCTTAATGTTCAGCATCTGTATGTTATAAGCGCCATCCGGTAAATAAAGATCAAACTTACCTGCAACCACATTGACCGTATAAACCCCGAAATTCTGAGCATTCATTTCTCTAATTTCCAGCCATCCGTCGTCAATCGGGGAGCCGTCCGCGAAGGTAATGCTTCCTTCAATTTTTGGAGGCAATTTTATATTCAGATTACTCTTCCCGTCAATGACCTCAAATAAATAATTAATTCTTAATTGATTGTTAGTTTCGCCATAGATTAACATTTCTACGTTATAATGACCGTCGGGTAAATTAAAGTTGAACCTGCCTGCTTGGATTTTGGCACTATACCAGCCAATCGGCCCGCTGTCCAGGCGCTGTACAAAAATTTCTCCATCCTCAACTATTGTCCCGTCCGAATACTGTATCATGCCTGCCTGCTGCTCAGGAATGAGAATATGCACTTCCCGGTCAGCCTTGCCATTCATAACGTAAAACATATAGTAGAGTGAAATATTCTCTTGTGTAGTTGTAGAACGCATGGAGTAAATTCTGTACGTCCCATCCGGTAAATTCATCAAGAATTGCCCGTTCATCACTCCAGCGATGTAAATCGTATGATCGTTATC
Organism: Paenibacillus sp. FSL H8-0122; assembly: GCF_038005345.1. Lineage (NCBI taxonomy): Bacteria > Bacillati > Bacillota > Bacilli > Caryophanales > Paenibacillaceae > Paenibacillus > Paenibacillus sp. FSL H8-0122. The sequence continues at coordinate 4,471,696 of NZ_JBBOTB010000001.1, forward strand.
CCGTTCTACGTATATAGTGCCTGTATCTACAACCTTCCCGTCTGCATGCTCAATGACCCCTTTTATAAGACTAAGATTAATATTAGGCGGTGTTGGAGCTGCCGTTGCCGTTGACCAAGGTGTGGGCGTCGGTGTTACTTCCGGCCACGAGGATGGGGACGGTGATGGTGAAGTTACCGCCGTTGGTGTCGCTAACGGTGATGGTGATGGTGATGGTGAAGTTACCGCCGTTGGCTTCGCTGTCGCCGCTGGTGTCGGCGTTGCCGTCGGTTCTGGCGTTGCTATTGGTGTCGGCGTTGCCGTCGGTTCTGGCGTTGCTATTGGTGTCGGCGTTGCCGTCGGTTCCGCTGTTGGTATTGGCGTTGCTGTTGGCTCCTCCGTTGGTGCTGCTGTTGGTGTCGCTGCTGGCACCGGAGTTTCTGCCGTACTGCCGCCTCCACCAGTTCCTCCCCCTCCGCCTCCAACTAACACGGCCGCTGTAGGAACTGTAGAAGACGCAGCTACTGTTTTATCAGAACCAGCTATATTCACTTTCACATCTGCCGGAACATCTGTGCCGATCGTAAGATTACCTGGAGCATTCTCTATTGTAATGCCCGAAGCGTTGACTACCGCATTCCCGATGTTGCCTTTACCCGATACTTGTATTCCGGCGTTCATTGTCATAGATTTGATATTGCTGCTATTGGCCAATTTATTACTGCCCGCTGTCTTATCAACGTTGACTGTCTCGACAGTGCCCCCGCTGAGTTCAATGTTAAGGCGTGATGCAAGAATATTTACAGCCTTGAAGCTGCCGGTCAACAGAATGCGGGCATCGGCTGGAATTTCAGGTGATAACGTAAGGGTACTGATCTCAGCACCGGTGAGGGATTCAACGGCAGCAGCGGACTGAATCTGAAGGTTATGGATTTGGGTCTTTCCTTCAGCAACCACTCTTACACTGCCCTCTTCCTTGTCAACACGCACAGAACCCAGTGTGGAATCCGCAAGATGAATACTGTTAGCCCCGCCGCCCTCAATTGCGGTATTTCCTCTTACTGTTACATTCTGGAGCCGCACATCGCCTTCAGCTATGCCTTCGCCCAGCAGCAGATCTCCAGTGATATTCATATTACGGAGTGTGATACCTGGCACGCTGACCACTACATCACTGTCTACTTCCGACATTCCTGACAACGGACCATAGATACCTGGTGTTTCATAGATGATTACATATTCATCGGAATCTGCATTTAGCAAGGATAGCGCCCTGTCCAAAATGACTACTGTCTCTGCCCGGGTTGCATAAGCGAGGGGCCGAAAGTTCCCATCACCGGAACCCGTCATGATACCTTGTTCGCTTACAGCCCCGATAGCACCTTTGCTCCAAGCTGCACTCTTAGTAATATCCCTGAACTCAGGAGCCGCAGCCGGTGCTGTCAGCTTGAGCAGCTTGCTAATGATCACAGCCAGCTCCTGACGGTTGATCTTCTGATCAGGCTTAAAGGTCCCATCCTCGTAGCCCTGAACATAGCCCGCAGCATTAGCCTGCAAAATACTTGAATAATACCATTTACTGCTGGAGATATCGCTAAAATTAGCTTTTTTCGTTTCAGTGAATCCAAAAGCCCTATTAATCAAAACCGTTAATTCCGCCCGAGTCACCGGGTTATTCGGCTTGAATTCACCATCAGGGTAGCCGGCGATCAGACCTTGATCCATCCATTTACTGATTTGATTCTTCGCCCAATTACCACCGAGATCGGATACATTGCCCGCAAAAGCTGAGACAGCCGGCAATATCGCAAGACATATGGCGAGTGCTCCAGCTATTACTTTTTTTCTTACACTTCTCGTGATAAACAAACTGATTCCCCCGACTATGTAGTTATAAAAGCATACAAATTATAAATTCCCTTGCTCTATCTAATCCTTAAGCCCTATGAATCCGTTAAAATTATAGCATGATTCCGGTAAAAGATTGGTATATTTCCGGATTTTATTTTCTAACCGGGAAAGTGAAAAAAACCTCCTAATGACTGATTTATCATCCGGTCTATGAATTCTGTGAACCTGACAGGCTGTCGTCCAGTTTCTCATATTATAATGAGTGATATAATCTCTTATTCAATCTGACAGAAAAGGCGGAATGATCATGGCAGCCAAAACCAATAAGCAGCTCATCCTTGAATTTGAATCGTTCATCACCTATATTCAATCGCTGGACCGCTTGGAAGATGCAGACTGGGAGGCTCCGCTGGAGGCCGGAAAATGGTCCCTGCAGGATGTCCTCTGCCACATCATGCTGTGGGACAAATACTTTTATGAAGAGGCCCTGGTCAAAATCCAAGAAGGCCTGCCGCTGACAGCTGCGCATCTGGACTTCAATGCATTCAATGCCAATGCGGTTCTATACGCCAGAACTGTGACCCGGCAGGAAGCCATCCGGCAATTCGTCCTGTACCGGACCAAGATTACCGGGCTTGCGGCCTCTTTCAGCGATGCGGCGCTGGAACAGAATCATCCCGATGGGGACGGCAAGAAATTCAACATCCGCAGGTATCTGAGAGATTTCATCTCCCACGACAAGCATCATAAGAAGCAGATAGAGAAATATGCAGCATCAGTTGCGGTCCCTAAATCATAAAACTGCGACCCCGTCTGTCCACTGAAATCTGGATAGATGGAGCCGCAGCTTTTCAACCTACTTGTGGTCAGAAACTAAGCTTCCTGATTCCTAATCACAATCTCGAACTTCTCATGATACGGATGCATGAATAATTCATACTGAATTCTACGCTGTTCATGGGACTTCATTAAGTATCCGATATCCGTGCCCCGCTCGGCCACATCCCGGATTCCCCTGCGCCTCAGCTCGGTCTCCCCATCCGTGTGCAGGTATACTTTGAGGTCATACAGCCCCGGATCGGTAAAAGCAACACTCATGCCTTCGACAATATTAATCTTGTTGCGCGAAGATAACAGCGTACTCTTGGTGTAATGGGTATCCATCGTATACAGGCCGAGGCCGTCCCTCAGCATACGGATATCCCGCTCCAGCGCGGCAACGTTATGGGCCAGCAGGTGGCACGCCGTCATTTTATCACGGTATTGTTCATTGTGGTATTCATAGTCAATCATCGCGTACTTCCTGAGACTAGAACCGATAATGTAAGGGTCTGTATTCAAAAGATTCACATTCTCCTGCCCGAGCAGGCTGATCAGATGACTGGCAAACGTCGTCTTTCCCGATGCTCCGTGACCCGAAATCCCTATGATAACCCTCCCGGTCTGACCGCTGATCCACTTGACGATTCTCTGTAATTCCTGTTCCATTGGCCTGTGTCCTCCGCATATCCTTGATAGATGTAATAACATCTTATACTATCATACAATGCGGCCCGGGAAGCTGCTGCCCTTCCAGCAAAATTCCGGCAACGGTGAAGCTTATTCCACCGTCTGTCTATTGCCCGGCAACGTACCTCTCCACTTCAAGAGATGCCAGCAGCAGGGGCGCTACACCCATGGGCACATCTGATACAACCGCTTCGGAAATGTAGTAATCGTAGGAGCCGTTGCGGTCCTTGCTGAGACCTGCCCCGTGGCAGATCTGGTGCAGATGAACACCTTGTTCGTCTTCGGTAACCAGATGCTTAAGGATTCCCTCGTAGCCCCGAAGCATCGCTGCCTTGAAGGAAGGCTCCAGATAACGCAGCCGCAGGGCTTTGGCCATCGCATAGACGAACATGCAGGAGCCTGTCGCTTCGAGGTAGTTGCCTTTGCGTCCCGCCTGATCCAGCACCTGATACCAGAGGCCGGTCTCCTGATCCTGCACCTCGACCAGCGCACCGCACATCCGCTGAAAAATCCCCATCACCGTACCCCGCTGCGGATGGGTCAGCGGAAAGTGCTCCAGGCAGTCCACGGCAGCCATCGCGTACCAACCCATCGCCCGGCTCCAGAAGTGGGCGGACAATCCGGTGGAGGAATCCGCCCACTCCTGCTCCCTGGATTCATCCCAGCCGTGATAGAACAGGCCGGTCCGCGGATCACGGGTTCTGCGCTCAATCAGCAGCAGCTGACGGGCGGCTTCATCGATCAGCTCCGGACGCCCGAAGACCGCCCCGTATTCGGCCAGGAACGGCGAAGCCATGTATAATCCGTCCAGCCACATCTGGAAGGGATATATTTTCTTATGCCAGAAGCCGCCTTCGGAGGTCCGGGGCTGTCCGATGAGCTGCGCTGCCAGCAGATGGGCGGCTTCCGCATAGCGCTGCTCGCCCGTCTGATGGTACAGCCAGAACAGATTCTTACCCTGATTGATCTGATCCAGGTTATATTCCTCCAGCGAATAGGAGCGGATGGCCCCGTCCTCCCCGATGAAGCTGTCCATATGCCGCTGCATGAAGGAGAGGTACTCAGGCTCGCTATGCTGCATCCCGGCCCGGGCTACTGACATCAGTAGCATGCCGGGAACATACGCCCAGCGCTCCATCACATACTCATGCTCCCCTTGTTCATTGCATTGACCGATGAATGTATCCGCAATTCTGCGGGATAAGCCTGTGCTTACTGCTTCTGATATAGACATCTCTATTCCTCCTGTCATTTGCGCTACCTGTTACCCTACTCCTGCGGACCGGCAAGCTGCTTAAGCAGCCAGGCATACGCCGGTTCCCCGTGAATCTCATGACCCCCTGTGAAAAAATCCGCCGCAAGCTGCCCGCCATGACCCTCTGCGGCATAGATTTGCTCCAGCCGCTCCAGAGCATCCCTCGCGCCGGCGGGACCAAACAGATGGTCTGCGTCCCCCGCCTCCAGGAACAGCCCGCGCGGTGCAATCAGGCCCAGCAGGTCCGGCATCTCCGCTTCCAGCAGAATGCCCGGAATATAATTGTCCAGACAATGATTCCGCGTGAGAATGCTGTCTTGGAACGTATTGGCGTAGCCGCTGACCACCGCACTGCTGATCCGTTCATCCAGTGCAGCCGTGAAGCCTGCCACCAGCCCGCCGCCGGAGATGCCCATAATGCCGATCCGCTCACCGTCAACCTCATCCCGCTGCTGCAGATAATCCAGCGCCCGCATCGTCTCATAGATGCGGCAGCCTGCCATCGTCTGCCCTGTCATCAGCAGCGCTGCGGACAGGCGGAAGCAGGAATTACGTCCAGGCTCGCCGCTCTTCAGATCCTCAGCCAGACGCCTGTCTCCGAAACCGAGTACCTCGGGAGCCGCAACGACGAAGCCTTGCTTCACCAGGGAGACGGCAAAATCCTTATGCAGACCCGGGTCCCCTGTCCGCTCCGACCCGTCCGGGCTCAAGCCGGTGATCTCGCGGCTGCCGTAGCCATGCCCGTGAATAGCCAGCACAGCCGGGCAGGGCGAAGACAGCGGCTGCTCCGGGAGCAGAAGATACATTGCCATTCGCAGTCCTTCATAGGTGGTAATCCCGACCCGTTCGCGGATATAGCCGGGACAGACTGTCCGCTCCAGCTGTACCGGTTCAAGCGCCGCCCTCTGAGCAGGGAATCCGCCCAGCCGCACTATGAATCCTGCGGCAAGGGATGCCCGCCATTGTCGGAATGGAAGGTCTGCCCTGAAGGCAGAGCTGCGCGGTGCAGAAGCCGTCAGTTGATTGATATATTGTTCAAGTGATTCCATCAGGGAATCCTCCAATCCTGTTACTGGGTAAGGATGAACCATGGTCCAAGCGATTAATAGCCCTCGGGATGCCAGCCGTCCAGCACAGACAGAATCCGGTACTGTGCGGCTTCCTCCGCAGTTAAATGGCGTGACCACGCCACCCGGCCTTCGGGGCAAGCGCCCGGGCCGCTGCTGCCATACTCTTCATAGCGGCTGGTCTGCTCCCGGTCCGGCTGCCCCCAGTTATGCCAGCCTTCGCCGGTCACCGAGCCGTCCATCACCGTGCGGATGAAGGCGACATGCGCGTAAGGGCGCCAAGGGCGTCCGAGATAGCACTCACTTACCCCTTCGCCGCCGGTAATCCGGCAATCCAGGAACACATAACCGAAGGCGGCTCCCTCCGGCGTTGAAGCCGCTGTGATATACCCTCTCGAGCGCTTGTTATGGAGATGGCAGCGGTCAAACATCGCGGTGGCCGGACCAAAAATATAATCCACATCCCCCTCAATGTAGCAATCATCATAATATTGCCGCCCCGGCCCGGTATACAGGGTATCCTGATCCCCTAACAGACGTACACGACGGAACACAGCCTGCCCGGCATCCACGAACGCCGCGACCGCCTGTCCTGTTCCCGGGCCGGAAGTGTTGCGGATGGTCAGATTCTCGGCAGTGAAGCCTTCTGCGAACACATTCAGCGTCCCGGTACGGAAGGTGCGCAGCGGTTCACCGTCCGCGCCGAGCGTATGGGCATTATCATTCCACGAGATAATGGTGGAATGCTGATCCTCTCCCAGCAGCAGGATGGGCGGGGCTTCGCGGGCGATCGTAACCTTTTCCTCATAGATCCCTGGCTTAATCCGTATAGTTACGGCTTGCATCTCCCCCGGCGGAATGGAATCCAGCGCCTCCTGCAGACTGCTGAATCCTTCTCCGGCATTCTTCGAGACTATAATTAACATGGACGGCTCCTTTCACAGCAACCTGAATGTATTCTATAATAACTGTAACAGCTTCCAGGAGAAGAGGAGATGTATGAACAGCGTATCTGGCCCTAATCCCAAATATTATCTTGAAGACGGACGCTTCAGCATCCAGCATATGAAGCGCAAAGGCATCACTGCGATGCCGCGCCCCCACAGCCATGAATGGACGGAGCTGTATTATCTGACGGACGGGGAGCGTGTATATTTTGTGGACGACCGGGTGGTTACGGTTCACAAAGGCGAGCTGATTCTGATTCCCGGCCGCGAGCTCCATTCCACGGCAAGCTCCGAGAAGGCCGAGTTCGAGCGGATTCTGATCAATTATGACCCGCTGCTACTGCCTCCGGTGCTGAGGGACGAGCAGCAGTGGTTCCAGAGCCGCCGCTACCGCTTGTTCAGGCTGACCCTGCGTGAGCAGAATGAAGCGGAGTCCCTGCTGAACCGCATGCTGGAGGAATCCCGCATCCGGCGGCCCTTGTACGAAGCCTGTGTCACCGCGCTATTGACCGAGCTGATGATTCTGCTCCAGCGTTCGGAGAGTACGGCCCAGGCTGGCGGCACCCGCCATCCGCTGCACCATCTGGTAACAGATGTCGCCACCTATATACGCACCCATTACCGGGAAGCGCTTACGCTGGAAGAGACCGCCAAGGACTTTTTCATCAGTCCCTCTTATTTGAGCCGGGTATTTCATCGTCTGACCGGCTTTCATTTCCGGGAATATATCGTCCATATCCGGGTCCGCGAGGCCCAGCGTCTGCTGGCCGGGACCCCCGCCAGAATCCAGGAGATTGCCGGGGCAGTCGGCTTCGAGCATCTGTCCCATTTCAATAAAACTTTCAAAAAATCAACCGGCCTGACCCCGCTCCAATACCGTAAGGAAGCGGGAGCACAGGCTGCACCGGAGTCCGGAGGGTAATATCCGGTCCGCCCCGCACCTCTGCTTAAAGCTCCGTGATGGCCAGCTCTCCTGAACGGACAAGCTCAACATCACTGCACTTATGCATCTGTACCTGCGGCTCCTCCTGCGTCTGCAGCCTGATCCGGTCCAGCTTCAGACCTGCTGCATGGCGCAGGATGATCCCCCGCTTGCTTATGGCGCTGAAGTTCTCCACCGTAAGCGCAGCAAGCGGCATTTCCGGCAGCCCGTTCACCAGCAGCGCGGTTGCCGCCCCGTGGCAGGCCATATTCCGCAGCGTAATGTTACGGAACTGAGGAGTCTCCTCCGTGACCGGAACCTCTTGCTCGTCATAGCCCTCAGACCCCTCAACCCCGGCATAGAACAGGTGGAAGGATACCGCTTCATGGACGATGCCTGACATTTGTATATTTTCTACCCGGATATCCTCTACTACGCCGCCTCTTCCCCGGGTACTCTTGAAGCGCAGCCCGATGTCCGTACCCATGAACACGCAGTCGTTCACCCGGACCGCATATACACCGCCCGACATTTCACTGCCGATCACTACCCCGCCATGCCCGTGATAGACCGTACAATGACGGATCGTAATGTACCGGCAAGCTCTTCCTGCCCGGCGGCCCTCCTCATCCTTGCCCGATTTCAGACAGATGGCATCGTCGCCTACATCGAACCCGCAGCGCTCGACCAGCGCATGTGTACAGGACTCCAGATCCAGCCCGTCCCCGTTCTGGGAGTACCATGGATTGCGCACTTGAATATGTCTGATTGTAACCTGCTCACAGCCCATGGGGTGCAGACACCAGGCAGGAGAATTCTGAAAGGTCGGCCCCTCCAGCAGCACTCTGCGGCAATTCCGCAGGCTCAGCAGCGCTGGACGCAGATACGCCCGGGCAGGAAGGTAGGCTTCCATTGCTGTCTCGCCGCCTTCCTTCAGCTTCAGAACATAAGCTTCTCCCGTAAGCGCTTCCTTGGAAGGCCACCAGATCTCACCCTGTTCATCCAAGGCTCCCCCGGAGGCAAGCAGGCTATTCCACTCCAGTTCCGTCCGCTTGAAGCGCTTCACCGGACGCCAGGCCTCACCGCTGCCATCGAAGATGCCTTCACCGGTAATGGCTACATCGCTCAGATCCTCACCGTCCAGCGGAGCCTGGCACCGCCAGCCGGCGGTCCCTTCGTAATGGGAGAACAGCAGCGGATACAGATTATACTCGGGTTCAAAGCGTACCAGTGCCCCCCGCTCGGCACACAGATTGATCCGGCTGTGCAGCGTCAGCGGCCCGGTACGCCAGATTCCCGGCGGGATGATCACCGTTCCTCCTCCCGCAGCTGCGCAGGCATCCAGGGTATCCTGTATAGCAGATGTACAGAGCAGCCCTTCAGCTTCTGCCCCATAGTCTGTAATACAGAAGGTCCGCTGCGGAATCTGCGGCAGCTCCGGGATTGGATAAACTTCGGAATCATATTTATTATTCATCGTATTCCTCCATCTCTGTCTAATCAAGATCTATTCAAGCTCTTCATAGCTGAACCAGCCGTAATCCGCAACATTGCTGCTCCGTTCTCCGCCCGCACTGGCATACATTCCGATATAGGCCCCTGTAAAACCACCGGCCCAATCCGTGCTCAGCACCCGGCCGTCAGCCTGTTCATGCAGTGCGGTCCAGGTATCTGATACTGAAGCTCTATAATAAAAGCTGTAATCCTGCCCCCTGGCTTCTACCTTAAGCTGTACGGTATCCAGCGGATACGGCGCAGAGGCCAACAATTGCTCAGCTCCTCTGCTGCGCACGGTCAGCTTCAGCAGCTGGCTGCCATCCTCCAGCGCCCGTTCATAGCGGAAGTGGTTGTCCGCATTCTGGATCAGGGCCAGTCCGGCGCTCTCGCCTGCGGCCTCCGGCTGGAAGCGCATCTCCGCTGCGGCTCTGAAGCTGAGATGCTGCTGCCGTCTTCCGACATAAGCCGGATTGCCGGTATCCGCCAGCCCCTCCGGCTTCAGCCGCAGCCGCAGATATCCGGGATGCTCGCTGAGGCTCCAGAATTCACCGCGCGGCGTGCACAGGAAGTTCCAGACGGGGCTAAGCTCCCTGGCATCGAAATCATCCCGCACCGGCAGCAGCGGCCACTGCGTCACCGGCAGATCCGGCGCTGGCCCCTCCAGCTCAAGTACGCCCTTGCCGGGATTGACTACCGGCCATTCGTCCTCCCATTTGACTGGAGTCAGGAAGGTCTCCCGGCCCAGATTGCGGTAATATCCCCCGCAGGTCCGGGAGGCCAGGCAGAGCATCCACCAATCCCCGTGCTGCGTCTCCACAAGCTCCCCGTGACCCGTATTCACGATGGGGTACTCCCTGCCGAGATGGCGGTGGGTCAGGATTGGATTGGCCCGGTGCCCCTCATAAGGCCCTGTCACGTTCCGGCTTCTGGCAACCGTTACCGCATGGGTATGGCCGGTGCCGCCCTCGGCGATCAGCAGATAATACCATCCTCCTATGGAATACAGATGCGGCCCTTCCTGGGCATGGGCAGTCTTCAGCGCACCTTGCCAGAGACTGTGCTTCGGACCGGTAAGCCTGCCCTGCGCCAGATCAATCTCCTGCAGCCAGATGTCCATATGCTTCGGATAATCCTGGCCTCCGGGAGGCACCCGGTTACCGGTGTAGTAGACCTTGCCGTCCTCATCGAAGAACAGGGAAGGATCAATGCCGGGCGCATCCTCCAGCCAGACCGGATCTGACCAGTCTCCCGCCGGATCGGCGGATGTGACATAAAAATTATGCGGGTCCTTGTGATTATCTACGAACGTTGTGATCATATAAAAGAGACCTTGATGATACCGGAGGGTCGGCGCCCAAATCCCCCTCGACGGGAGAATCCCGTCCAGATTGAGCTGGGACGGACGGTCCAGCACATGGCCCAGCTGGCGCCAGTGGACAAGATCCCTGCTGTGGAAAATCGGAACCCCGGGGTAGAATTCAAAGCTTGAAGTGACCAGATAATAGTCCTCTCCTACACGGATGGCCGAAGGATCTGGATAGAAGCCCGGCAGCACCGGATTACGGAATGTTCTCAAATTCGGAAGTCCTCCTTCACACGGGCATTATGTACAAACACTCAATCAACGATAGGTAAGCATAACCCATTATAGTTCGTATAAGTTTAATTTTCTTGCGCTTTCTATGTTCTTTTTCTTGTTTTTTATACTTTCTTGTCCTGCAAATAGAAACAGCGACAGCAGAGGACGGATAACGTCTCTGGCTGTCGCTGTATGAATATATTACAACAATAATTCAGCCTTACTTCCTCACATAGAGCGAATAGGTCTCTGGAGCGGCAAAATGTAGTTTCTGCGCCAATCGCATGGAGGCCGTATTGTGAAGGTCACAGTCCCATCTTGGCGTTATCTGACGTTCTAAGCTCTCCAGGATAAAAGCTTCGGCAACACACCCCGCCACGCCCCTTCCCCTATACAAAGGATTCGTCACAATATCAATCTCCGCATACTGATCAGACGAGAATATAGAGACACACTCTCCTGCAAAAACTTCGTGTTCCGTAACAAAGAAACCGAAGCCCTTGTCCGCAAAACGCTCCACCGATCCCCAATATTTCCGGATGTACGCTGCATCGAACTCTCTATGTCCCTCAAGCGATTCCTCATTTGTCCTGTTCAGCCGGAAGCCATCCGGTATACCCGCTCTTCCCGATTGCATGAAACGATGCTCATTGAATGTAAAAGAATACCTCTGCATCCGCTGCAACTTCGCCCCTAAAAGCTCATTAATTCTTCGATCCCATCGTTCAGAGGATGAAAATAACGTAAACCTCTGATTAAGCTTCTCTCTGCGCTTGAATTCGTGCATAAGCATGAGTGCAAAATCATCATTAGTCTCATCCCCCATCACTGCATAAATGCCTGAAGAAGTACCGATCAGCGCCGAAGACTTATCGATGATGATGTCCCCGGCAATGTAACGGTCTAATACCGAATACGCAAATGTGGGAAAAGTGTTATCTTGATCAGCATCCATTATATTTCTTGCCGCGATGGCAGAAGCTTCGTTCTCGATCATTTCAAAACGTTCCTTTCTAGAGAAAACAGTATGGTTTACAACAAATTAGATAAACAGCTAATTACATGATAATATAATTCGTTGATCCATACAATTGTTATTATTATACGCGGTGCAGCTTACGGTACCGGGATGGCGTTAAGCCCAGCTTCGCCGTGAACACCCGGCTCAGGTAGAAGCCGTTCTCGTAACCGCACTGCTGGGCGATCCCTTCAATGGGCAACCTTGAATCCTCCAAGAGCTGGCAGGCCCTTCTGAGCCGGAGTCCGGTCACGAAATCTGAAGGGGCCGTCCCATAGGCTGCACGGAAACGCCGCGTTAATTGTACCGGTGTAATATCAAGGGTAGCAGCCAGCTCCTGCAGGGTCATAGGTGTACAGGCATGCTCCAGCAGCCATTGCTTAGCCTGCTGCATCAGCGGGCCCGGGCTTGTCTCTCCAGAGCGCAGCTCCTCGGATGCACTGCTGCGCTCAATTTCAAGCAGCCTCCACAGATCCTCCAGCATATGCTTCATCCGGCTATAGCCCGGCTCCTCCTGAATCCCTCTTCCGATACTCCGCATATAGCGGCAGGTAGACATCAGGCGCTCCACATCCCGGACAGTCCATCTGCCTCCAAGCGTTGCGGCGTCCTCCGGTCCCTCCTCTTCCTCCCATTCGAATTGTATGAAATGAAAGGTCAACGGACTAAGTGTTCTCCGGTAAAAGGTTGTCCCCGGCGGACATACAATGATATCCCCGGACCCGCCTTCCCCTTCGTGGTCTCCGAAGCGGTAAGCGAATTGTCCCTGCTCCACCGCAAATAAGGTCCACACGGGGTAGGTGTCGTGCTCCAGCAGGAACTGTTTTTTCTGCTCCCAATACAGATAGACTGCCGGACGAACCGACCAATTCATGCGCATGTCTGACGCTCCTTAGATGCATTATTCAATGAAATAAAGTGTATAAATCAAGAAATTATATGCATGTCATTTGATTATAGATTATCCTATCATGAAACTACGGATATATTAACACATACCAAAGGAGAGGTTCAACAATGCGTAGTGAAACGGTCAACACGGATGTAACTGTGGTAGGCGGCGGACTGGCAGGGGGATGCGCGGCGATTGCGGCAGCCCGTCTGGGCCAGCGTGTGGCGCTGATTAATAACCGTCCGGTGCTCGGCGGTAACTCCAGCAGTGAGGTGCGGGTATGGGTATGCGGCGCAACCTCGCACGGTATCCACCGGTATGCCCGTGAGACGGGGATTATGGGCGAGCTGTTTGTGGAGAACCAGTACCGCAACAAAGACGGCAATCCGTATCTCTGGGATATGGTTGTGCTGGAAGCGGTTAAGGCCGAACCGAACATTCAGCTGTTTCTGAACACGGATGTTCATGAGGTCGATGCTTACGAGGATGGCAGCGGCCAGCGGAGCCTCCGGTCCGTGACCGGGTGGATGATGGGGTCGGAGCGGAGAATTACTTTTGAAAGCGCGGTCTTTCTGGACTGTACGGGAGATGGCCTGGTAGGCTTCCTGGCAGGGGCAGAGTACCGGCTGGGCCGTGAAGCACGCGAAGAATATAATGAGGAATGGGCACCGTTAATCGCAGATGATATTACGCTCGGCAGCACACTGCTCTTCTATACCAAGGACGCAGGTCATCCGGTCAAATATATCGCTCCAGCCATGGCAAAGGATATTACACAAACCTCTATTGCCGAGCGCCGCATCATCCGCAGCGGCGACAACGGCTGCGCCTACTGGTGGATCGAATTCGGCGGCGAGCAGGACACTGTTCACGACAATGAGGCCATCCGCGACGAGCTGTGGTCTGTGATCTACGGGATCTGGGACTATATTAAGAACTCCGGCAAATTCGACGCTGACAACATGACGCTGGAATGGGTCGGTTCGACTCCGGGCAAGCGGGAGTACCGCCGGTTCATTGGCGATTATGTCCTGAATCAGAACGATATCCTGGCCCAGCGCGAATTCCCGGACCGTGTGGCGTTCGGCGGCTGGTCCATTGACCTGCATCCGCCGCAGGGAGTATACGCTACAGAGTCAGGCTCGAAGCATATGTATTCGGACGGCAGCTATCACATCCCGTTCCGTTCGCTGTATTCGGTGAACGTCGGCAATCTGCTGATGGCCGGCCGCGACATCAGCGCTTCACATGTAGCGTTCGGCACGACCCGCGTCATGGCCACCTGCGCGGTCATTGGCGAAGCGGCTGGTACCGGCGCGGCACTCTGCGCCGCCAAGAGAATATCGCCGCGCGAACTCCATGCGGCTCACCTGAACGAGCTGCAGCAGACGATGCTGCGCCAGGATGCTTCCGTCCTCGGGCTACGCAACGAGGATGATGCCGATCTGGCGCTGAAGGCTGCGCTTAGCGCTTCCAGCGAGCGGACCCGGTTCGGCGTAGAGCAATCCGCGTTCAGCGTCCCGCTCACAGCGAACATCGGCATCACCGTTGCGGCCGATCCGGGGCTGGACGGAATTGAGCTGCTGATCGATGCGGCCGAAGCCGCAGAGCTGACGGTCGAGCTATGGGAGACCGGACGTCCCGAGAACTATGTTCCCCATACGCTGATTCAGTCCGCGTCAGCTCCCGTTCAGGCCGGAGCCGCCCAGTGGGTGAAGCTCCCGGTTCAGTGGCAGCCGGAGTCACCGCGCAACGCGTTCCTGATCTTGAAGGCCAATCCTGCACTGTCGCTGCATATGGCGGATGAGCCAGCTTCGGGTATGCTCGCCTACGGGCATAATGAGACCCCCGCAGCCTCGCGGGATTTCGGCGAGAATCCGCCTGCACAGCCCGTAGTGCAGTGGGACAAAAAGAAATTTGACCACAAAGCTCCATGCCTCCGTCTGTCCGGGATAACGAGTGCCTTCGCTGCGGATAAAGTTATCGACGGCTACCTCCGCCCGTACGGCGGTCCGCACTTGTGGTCCTCTGACCGGATGTCCTCCGGCCAGCCGGAGTGGCTGGAGTTGGCCTGGAACGAGCCGGTTACCATCCGTCAGGTACACATCACCTTCAATGACGATGTCAACGAGGATCTGATCAACCTGCATCATCATATTACGCCTTACGACATCCTGCCAACACTCGTTAAGGAGTATCGTATTGAAGCTTACCTGGACGGCAAATGGACCACAGTTGCCGGGGAACGTGACAACCACAAGCGCAAGCGGGTGCACACGCTGAACGAAGCTGTGAGAACAGGCCGCCTTCGCGTGGTAGTGCTTGAGACCAACGGCAGTGAGTATGCGGAGATTATTGAAGTGCGGGTATATGGTTAAGGGAGCGGACTAAATTTAACACATTGAAATTTGAAGCGGAAGGCTATAGCATTTAAAATGTGGACTTCAGTAGTACAGCTAAAACAAGTATGGATGGCAGACATGGTCAGTTAAGAATATCCCGATCAATGCTGGAACAGCGGTAGGAACCCATACGTTATATGTTACTTTTGTGAAGTCAGATTCCTCCACAGTTGCAAATTTAACTTGGTTCCAGTTCAAATGGAATGAAAGCTGTTTGATGTATGTTGAGCGGGGCCTGACTGCGGTCAGGCCCTTTTGACGCGGAAAGAGCTATTGATCCGTCCACTGCTCAAAGAGGTTGTACAATTCATCAAGGCGTTCCTCGTCTTCGGCCGCGAACATTAGCAGATGGCCCCCGTTGTTGTTCATAATCATAATCAATTCACCCGGCCGGCCAAAAAAACGAACCCCCGTGTACAAATCTGAATCCGCTTGACGGGATGGAAAGTTCTGCTCAATCCGCTCCGCAACAGCCTCATCGATCTCCCAATATTCTTCGCTGCTATACTCCATCGCCAGCACTGCCTGCATATGGGCCATGGCCAGCAAAAATTCCTTGACAGTCGAACGCAGGCGCTCCCATTCTTCTCCGCTGCGCACATAAACGGGAGGATTATCAAGCTTCATATCCGCTGCACGGATTCCCCAGACGCAGGCTTCCTGATTTTCGGTATAAAAGATGCAGTAGTCTTCTTCCATATAACGCGGAAATTTGTGAGGCGGAACCAGAAAATCCTGAGTTGCGTTCAATGCAGAGTGGGCCCCAAGCTCAGTATAATAAGCCCGCAACACCTGAGGAATATGCCCGTAGCGTTCCAGCCACGGTGTTAACGATTCATTATCGAATCCGCACGGTTCCGTAATGTGGAACAGGTCCCGAATCGCTGTAAAGTCAGTCATTACTTCTCTCTCCCCGTTCGTCGATTTCCAAGTGTTAATTAACGTAATCTTAACATAATTTATTGTGAAAAAAAGCCTAATCCTCTGGCGTAAATGCTCAAGGATCAGGCTTTCTGCTGTTTAATTTAACGCTTCATATAAAGCGATAAGAGCCAAGGACTGTCCGTACGCCATAGGTCGGAGGGCAATGTTCTTGTAATGCTCCTTATCCATCCCCATGCCGGTTCCGGCCGACACATTCAGCACGGTGCCGTCTGCGCTAATATTTTGACATACCGACTGAATGGCCTTGTCTGCCGCAGCCTGATAGGAGGCATCCAGAATACCGGCTTTAATCCCTTTGATAATCCCTGCGGCGATTGCGGCCGATCCCGATACCTCTTCATAGCTGGACGGGTCCTGCAGGACTGTATGCCACAGACCGGAAGCTGCCTGGAGGGATACCAGGGCATTGACCTGGGCTGTATACGTATCAACCAGAAACTGCCGGAAACCCGGACTAATCGAATCCTGGCAAGCTTCCAGGTAATCGACGATCCCATAGGTGAACCAGGAGTTGCCGCGGCACCAGAAGATACTGCCGAAATTATCATTGCGTTCGAAGCTCCAGCCGTGGAAGAACAGACCGGTATGTTTGTCGAACAAATACTTGATATGCAGCAAAATCTGGTGTTCAGCCTCATGCCCCCAGTCCGGCCGGTTGAACTTGAGCCCCGCCTGGTTCAGAAACAGAACCGCCATAAAGAGCGTATCAATCCATAGCTGTCCATTGTGCAGGTGAATTCCATCCCGGTTGCCAATCGCAGTGACCGTATGCTGGAAGCCGCCTTCTTTGGTTTTGGGCAGCTCATGAATGAGCCAATCCGCATGCTCCCGGCATAGCTCTTCCAGTTCGCTGGAAGGCTCAAGCTGATCCAGGAGCAGCACCAAAGGCAAATAGGGAGCTGTCGTATTGATATTTTTGGAAGGCAATCCCGCCTCCAGATTACGGGAAACCCAATTCTGAAAAAATTCCATATAACGCGTATCGCCGTAGTAGTTCTGCAGCTTATAAAGACCATAAAGACCTACGCCCTGAGGCCAATCCCATTCTTCAATTCCGAAATCACGTTGCACAATCCCTACCCTGGTATCGGCCTGAACCACGGTTTTATCCTTTTCATAGTCGCTGCCGCCCAGGTTCATAAGCCTGTCTACGACCAGACCGATCTTTTGAAGCAATAGTTCGTTTGTCATCATTCCATCAGCTCCTTATTATTAAATAAGCCCGGTTAAATGGTCCGCAGATGCCATTGATCGTTAATTTCTTTAATTAACGACAGGTCGCATTTGGGTGTCCGGTCATAGGCTACCAGGCCGTTAATCTCCTGCTCCACATCTGTTAACTGTGTATAACAATATCCGTAAATAATCTTCGACGCGTATACCGCTTTCATAATTCTTCCGTATTCCAGAACAAGATCCTCTGCAGATTGTGCACTGGTATATCCCCAGCCATCGTCCGCGCCAGCCTTATAGCTAATCCCGCCGAATTCAGTCAACAAGATGGGCTCGCCCCGATGCTCATATCCGTCTGCATATACACTGCGGGCCGATGGCTTGGAAGCAAGCATGGTATCTTTTGTAGAAAGAATCCGCTTGAACTCTTCATACTTATCGGGCTCATCTGCCCGGCCATGCTGATAATTGTGAACCGCACAAATGTCCGTCAGCGTCATTTCCCATCCGTCATTCGATATCACTAACCGGGTATCATCCAAGGAATGAATCAGACTATACATGGCTACGCTGTGATACTGCTGCTGCTTATCCGATTTCACCATGGGAATGCCCCAGCTTTCGTTAAGCGGAACCCATGCCACAATAGAGGGATGATTGAAATCACGGTCAATAATCTCAATCCATTCTTTGGTTAACCGGGCTACAGCATCATTATTGTAAGAGGCGTTCGCCGCACATTCTCCCCATACAAGAAACCCTATCTGATCTGCCCAGTATAAAAACCGCGGGTCCTCGACCTTTTGATGCTTACGGCAACCGTTGAACCCTAATTCTTTGGCTAATTCAATATCTTTCCTCAGGTGTTCATCCGTTGGCGCTGTAAGCAGTCCTTCCTGCCAATACCCTTGGTCTAGTACAAGCTTTTGATAATAAGGTTTGTTATTCAGATAGACCATACCATCCTCTGTATGAACCTTCCGCATGCCGAAATACGACTCTATAGAGTCCACCTCAACCCCGTGATCGTACAGCTTCATTTCCACATCGAACAAATTAGGAGCTTCCGGGCTCCATGTCCAGCCGGCGCGGTGAAAGTTTGTGCGGAATATTTTCAGACCAAACAGATCTACCATTCTGCGTGTTATAGGCTGTAACAATCGTACCCGGTCCTGAATAACCAGTTCTCCGCCAAAAGAAATACGAAGTTCCAAATCTAATTCTTCTGATCCATGCCCCTCAGACTTCACTTCAATTCCAACACTTCCTTGATCCAGATCAGGCGTAAATTTCACCTGCTGAATATGCACAGGGTTGACCGCCTCCAGCCACACGGTCTGCCAAATTCCGCTCGTGCGGGTATACCAGATGCTTTCGGGCTTCTCAAGCCAGAACTGTTTGCCCCGAGGGATAGTCTCATCCGTTGAAGGGTCCTCCACATGAACAGTGACCTGCTCCTCCTGACCGGTTAAGGCATGCGTAATATCAAAAGAAAATGAAGTGTGTCCACCCTCATGCACGCCGATATAACGACCATTCACATACACCCATGCCCGATAATCTACCGCTCCAAAATGTAATATCACACGCTTCTGATACCAGTCCGGATCGAGTGTGAAATTACGCTTATACCAGACATAGTCATGAAAAGTAGTATCGTGTATTCCGCTGGCAGGGGTCTGAAAAGCAAAGGGAACTTGAATGGTCTGGCTGAAGCTCTCACCTGGATCAAACCATCGCTGCGCGGCTCCCTCATTGCTGTCATCAAATTCAAATTGCCAGGTTCCATTTAAGTTAAGCCATGCGTCTCTGACGAACTGCGGACGCGGATATTCCATCCTGTGTGTCATTTAGCTTCAGCTCCCATCTTAGTAGTCCACAACAATAAAAGTTAACTTATTTGTGGTTATCGCAATAAATCTCCCCCGCAAGCAAGCAAATACTATCATGATGAAAGCGTTCTTTCAAGGCTATATCAGCGTTATTCCTGATTTTCAACTTTGTGGTATACTAAATAAAATCAGCGCTTAACCAGATCGTTTATTGTAAACCAAAAAGTTAACAATTGGAGGTCCATATGTTCTTAGAACTCGATGATCATGGCATTGCTGTTTTGAAAGCACTGGCATCTGACACCAGAGCTTCGATTCTCAGACTATTGTTACATACACCGCTTACGGTCAGTGAGCTCGCCACAAAGCTTAACTTAAGCAAAGCGATCGTCTCACGCCATATCCGGTTACTGGAGGACGCCAAGATCATCAAGCTCCAGGACAACTTAGAGAGTACCGATAACAGAAAGAAGAGTTTTGTGCTTGCCGTTGATCATATTGCCCTCAACTTACCCCAAAAGCTCCATCTTCCTTTTAAAGTCATTACGAATGAAATCAAGCTGGGATACTATTCTAACTTTTCAGTCACCCCTACCTGTGGATTAGCCAGCCAGACTAAAGTCATCGGAAAGTTAGATGATCAACGGACCTTCGTTTCCAATGACCGGATCGATGCTTCTTTAGTTTGGTTTGCGGAAGGCTTCGTTGAATATATGATTCCGAATGATTTTAACCGAAATTTTACTGCAGAATTATTAGAGTTATCCTTGGAGCTATCTTCAGAGTTTCCTGGGTCCAACAATAATTGGCCAAGTGATATCGCCTTTTATATCAACGATGTTTTTTTAGGCACCTGGACGGCTCCGGGTAATTTTTCAGATGTGCGCGGGAAATTAACACCAAACTGGTGGGATAACGAACTAAGCCAGTATGGACTTTTGAAGCATTTAAGAGTCACCAAGAAGGATACTGGAATAGACGGTCAAAAAATATCATCGGTCACCCTCGCTGAGCTAAAGATCGAAGACTCTCCCTTCATCAAGCTGAGGATTGGGATTGATGGGAATTCTACAAACAAAGGCGGACTTACCATCTTCGGGGAGCACTTTGGAAATTATCCGCAGAATATTCTGCTTAAGCTATTCTATACGGAAGCGGAGTGAGGGATTTAGGGCGGGCTTGAACCGCCAAGATGTTTACGTAAAAAAGCTCTCCATGAACGATGCAGGATCGTTTTGGAGAGCTTTTTTATAGATCATATTCTGGTACAATAAAATGACAAGCCTAATTGGAGGTGCCAGCCGTGCAATGGGAAGAGGTTCGTAGGATTTATCCTGATCAATACGTCAAGTTGCAAATCCTTGCATCACATACCGAAGGAAACACTAAGTATGTTGATGAAGTCGCACTGATCCGTGCTATCCATGACCCGAAAGAAGCTACCAAAGAATTGCTGCAGGCTAAGGATGGTGTGATTGTGTCGCATACTGCAAACGAAGAACTGAATGTTGAGATTCGTGCCTTTAGAAGACCTAGAGCCGCTCGAATGACTAGGACACTTACAGACAAACAAAAGAAACAAATGACCTCGGTTATCTTCAAAGATGAAGGTGTCCTCTCTCAACTTCAACAAGCTCAAAAGGATAGCAGAGATGGAATTTCCACTTACAGTGACAGCGAAGAGGAGTTTGCTCAGTTACTGAACAATATCCAGAACGAATAAATAGTCTAACCCCTTAGCATATTCGCTGCGGGTTAGGCTGTTTTTGTACAATAACTCATCTGCCCTCTCATGCCGCATTCTTCCCCATCATACTCCCTCCCCTCCCCCCATATACATAGGAAGAACGGTTCACAAGCTGGAAGGAGAGATGGATGCATGCCCGGTGATGATGAGATTAAAGCGCTGGAGCGGTCGATTGCCGAGATTACGGAGATTGCTTCCGGGTTTGGGCTCGATTTTTATCCGATGCGTTATGAGATATGTCCGGCGGATATTATTTATACCTTCGGTGCGTACGGGATGCCTACCCGGTTCGGGCACTGGAGCTTTGGCAAGACTTTTCATAAAATGAAGGCTCAATACGATTTCGGCCTGAGCAAAATTTATGAGCTGGTCATCAACTCTAACCCGTGCTACGCCTTCCTGTTGGACGGCAACTCCCTGGTGCAGAATAAGCTGATTGTCGCGCATGTGCTGGCGCACTGCGACTTCTTCAAGAACAATATGCGCTTCTCCATGTCCAACCGGGATATGGTTGAGAGCATGTCAGCCACCGCCGACCGCATCAATGATTACTCCGTCACCTATGGCACAGACACCGTTGAGAGCTTCATTGATTCCGTGCTGGCGATCCAGGAGCATATCGATCCCAGCCTGATCCAGCCGCGCAAGCTGGGCAAGACCCATCTGCTTGAAGCCAAAATGAAGGAACGCAAGGACGCCCATCCTGGCAATTCATCACCGACTAGTGCCTACAGCGAGCTGTGGGATTTGGAGAAAAAGGAAACTGAGGACCCTGCGCCGGAGGCCGCTGGTAAGCGTGCTTTTCCCCCGGAGCCGGAAAAAGATATCGTCTGGTACATCCAGCAATACTCCACCGCTCTGGAGGACTGGCAGCGCGACATCATGACGATGCTGCATGACGAGATGCTGTATTTCTGGCCGCAGATGGAGACGAAGATCATGAACGAAGGCTGGGCCTCGTATCTCCAAGGTGCTTACGAAAAAAGGCTCTCCGTGAACGATATTCATCGTTTTGGAGAGCTTTTTAATGGCAAATAATCTGATACAATAAAAGGACAAGCCCGATTTTAGGTACCAGTAATGTAATGGGAAGAAGTTCGGCAGATCTATCTCGATCAATACGTAAAGCTGCAAATCCTTGCCTCACATAACGGAGGTAACACCAAGTGTGTTGATGAAGTCGCACTGATTCGTGCTCTTCAGGACCCGAAAGAAGCGACAAAAGAATTGCTGCAGTCTAAGGATGGTTGATTGTGTCGCATACCGCAAACAACAACTGAAGGTTGAGATTCGTACTCTTCGTGGGTTGCGGAGAGTCGTGCAGCATGAAAATTGAATATGTGGATGGGTTGCTGCAAACGTCCCTGACCTTGATTTATAAGGGACAAGCTCTGAACTAGTTAATCATTTGGTTAATTTGTGCCATGTTCTTCACGTAATGCTCCTGCCCTAAAGACTTTAGTTTTATCGTCGATACGGCTATATCTTATATAATTTTTGTTATCAGGTGACAAGCCTGAACATTTGAATATCCCGACAAATCTGTAACGTTTTATACCTAAACTATCTCTATAATTTGCAAAAACTGCCCTTTCCTTATTTAACCTGAAGTCATCTTTAATGAGAGCCATTCTTTCGTCTTCAGTTTGATTTTCATGTGACTCATCAATATAAGTCCAATCATCAGATAAAAAATTTAACCATCCTCTTGCAGCGGACTTAGCATCTTCATCAACAATAACAGATAGCTTTGGACACCAAACCCATAGTGTATTGGACACTCGGAAACCACTTCTTTGAAACCCTATATAACCTTTATCAAAAACATTGTTGGCTATATCTGTTATTTGTTTAAACGACACATTATCATAAACAGATAAGTACTCTTGCTGTTTGATTTGGCTCAGTTCTTCTTCATATGTCAACCACTTTAATTGTATCTTTGACGCTTTGTTTTTAATAATTGAAACGACTTCAATAATTCGTTTATTAATCGCTTCTATTGGCTGCGATGCATCGATTCTTAAGCAGATAAAATCAGTATTTTCATTTTCATTAACTGCGGCAATTATGTCATCCATACGTAATTTGTCTGCCTCTTGATTATTTTTGTGATACGATTCATCCACTTCTATCGCTACCTGGAGTTGTGGAAAGTAGATATCCATTAGAGCATGTCCACCATCTTTACGCTTTACATATTGTTGACTTACAGGTTTCAACTCCATATTATCAAGCTTATGCCAAATCGCATTGATAATGTAGTTTTCATAATCCTTTCTCTTAGTTCGCGATAAAGTTTTAACTAAATAATCCCGTTTATCCACTTCCTTGTACCTCCAGTTTTATTCCTAAATGTGTAAACTTTCGGCTCTGAGCAACTGATTTATTCTTAGTGTAAATTAATACTGAATGAAGATAAACCTTATTTGGGTACAGTGATAGAACTCATGTATTCTATACTTAAAAAAGGACTTCAAAGGATTTGATGTATTTTATGAAGTTCTTTCTTGTAATAAGAATACATTCGATGTAATCAAGAATATAAAAGTTATGTTGAAAATCCTTATGAATCTGATCTGTATTGAGTCCTAAAGAAATAAACAGAGGCCTGATGATTGGCATCTGTTTATCAAGTCATCATTGGAGCTTTGGAAAATCGAATATCAAGCAAACTATTTATTAACTTGCTTACAATATGGCATCATTTCTTTAATTTTTTCAACTATCCTTTTCTGTTCAGCAAGTGGCGGTAATGGGAATGCTACCTTTGAAAGAATTTCAATATTAATATTTTTTTGCGCCGTTGAACGTGACATTTTATCAAGTATATCTTTATAACACATTAACACGTATAAGAAATACATATTCGTGTCAATAGGGTGGTATGCATTAAACCCTACAACACTATCAGGAAAACATGCATCAAATCCCAAAATTGCAACATCGCCAATATTAGCTGCAATCGTCAAACAAACTGTTCCTTTTTGCCATACCCTACTCTGTGCAACACCTAATTCGTTATACATAGTAGTGTACTGAGTAATAATTTCATCGGCTCTAGCAACATCTCCAGTTTGTATCATAGGGAATGTACCATTTTCAAATATCTTAACATCGTTCCTAGGTCTGTGTTTTGATTTTCCTCGGCTCAATTCTCCAATTTGTTGTAATCTCACCCACTTCCAACTCTCTGGAATTTCGAAAGGTATCTCATCCTCTGTTATTACTGGCAGTGGCTTTTCCTTCTTAATCTTGTTTTCCTTAATCAGCTTAACTTTTTCTTCTTGAATATGCTGATACAATGCTTCGGCAGTACCCTCTTCTTCTCGTTGTTCAACCAATTTCCCCTGGATAGCATATTGCAAAATGGATTTCTGCATATCCTCTGGAAACTTCTTATTAAACACCTCTAATTTTGAATGGGCTTCACCGTATTTTTCAACATAAGGCATTAATGCTTCAATCTTGGCAACGATTCGCTTTTGTTCTTCTAGTGGGGGAATAGGAATCACAGCCTCAAGCACATTTTTTCTTTCGATTCCAGGTATCATACTTTTAGCTTTAGCCTTTAACGTATTTACATAACTTTTAATGAATATATGTATATATTCAATATCCATAATAAATGTTCTTAAAGACATGATCTGTCTGGCGATATGAACTTCTTCTTCTTGTAAAATTGTTGTAGTCCCAACAGTTCCTTTACATGTTAATAATAAGTCACCTTTCAATGCAATAGACTTTGGTTCATTTGTCCATCTATTAATAACTAGTCTACCATCAACTATGTTACTAGCCCCTGTCAAATATGGAACACCCACTTTTGTATCCTTATAGTTATTTGGTGTCATATCTTGACCTGATGTTAATAATATAACTTCCCCTAACCTCACCCATTCCCAACTTTCAGGAATGTCAAACGGTATGTCATTCTCTGTGATTCCTGGTATTGGCTTTCCCCTTTTTATCAACTGCTCTTTTTCTGCATTAATCTGTTTTAGCAGTTCTTTCGCAGTTCCCTCTTCTTCTCTTTGCTCAACAAGCTTTCCTTGAATCGCCAATTGGAGAATACTATTTTTCAAATCCTGTGCATTCATCCTAATTACCTCCAAGCATAGAAGTAATCTGCTCTAGCACATGATCGATTTCAGCATTGAGTGAAGCTCTTTTTTCTTGATACTGATGGATCAAATCCATTGGCTCTAAAATAATTTCTTCCTCATGGGGAAATCCGCACAAGTCAATGTTATAGTTTAAGGCGGCTATCTCATTAACTGTATATTTCTTAGCCTTTGGGAACCCATCAACTTGGATTTCTTCTCGTGCGACCCACCAAGATAAGGCTGGTTCAAAATGCTCCAGCTTCATCGGTTTTGTCTTCGAGAAGTTCTTATAACCTTCTGGCATATCCAGGCGATAAAACCAAGTCTCTTTTGTTGGATGCGTGTTGTCGAAGAACAAAATATTCGTTGTGATCGACGTATAGGGAGCAAATACACTATGAGGTAACCTCACAACAGTGTGGAGATTGAACTCCCCAATTAATTTCTTTTTAATATTGATTTTGGCATTATCCGTTCCAAACAGGAATCCGTCTGGAAGAATGATGGCACATCTTCCGTTTTTCTTAAGCCTGTACATGATGATGTTGATGAATAAGTCGGCAGTCTCAGAGCTTCTAAGGTCTGATGGGAAATTGACTTTTACGCTATCCTTTTCATTGCCACCATAAGGCGGATTCATAAGGACTACATCAAACTGCTCCATCTTCCTGTATTCCTTGTAATCCGTTTCTAACGTATTGCCATGAATGATGTTTGGGTTGTCAATATCATGCAGCAGCATGTTGGTAACACATAGAATGTGTGGTAGTGCTTTCTTCTCCACTCCATAAACAGAGTTATTGTAAATCTCCCTGTTTTCAAGGGAGTTGCCAACCTGCTTCTCTAGGTCATTTAGAGCAGAAACTAAGAATCCACCTGTACCACAAGCAAAGTCCCCAATTCTTTCGCCTAGAATCGGCTTAATCACTTCTACCATAAAATCGGTTACCGCTCTTGGAGTATAGAACTCCCCTGCGTTACCTGCACTTTGCAAATCTTTTAAGAAAGATTCGTAAATCGTACCAAAAGTATGGCGTTCTTCGTATTCTGTAAAATCAATCTCACCAATGATATTTATAACTTGCCGCAGCAACACGCCATCCTTTTGATAGTTGTTGGCATCTTCAAATGCATATTTCACAATGACCTGGTTCATAGGTGTTTCATCATCAATTTCAAGATTTTTAAGGGTCGGGAAGAGCGTGTTGTTAACAAAGGTTAATAAAGAATCGCCAGTAAGTGCTTGACCATCTTTCTCATCTACAGCCCAATCTCTCCACTTTAAGCCCTCGGGAATGATTGATTTGTAATTATCATCGTACAGTTCCCATGCCTCTTCTTTTGCATCAAAAATTTTTAGAAATAGAATCCAGACGATTTGTTCAATCCGTTGAGCATCGCCATTAATCCCTGCATCATTTCTCATAACGTCTTGAATTCTTTTAACAAAATTAGTTACTGCCATTCTTGTTTACCTGCCTCGTCGTGTTGGTTTATGGTGTTATGCGTAATAAATCTCATTCTCTAATTCCTGAACCGCCTTCTGGTACGCATCTTTTCCACCGAAGGCCTTGACTATCTTCATAGGACTTCCGAATTTGGAGAATTCCTTGAGTTGGAGCACTTTGGTTTCTTCAATTTCCTTGATGCCTTCATCGGCATACTTATCAAGCAATGTTTCTAATACTTGCTGTGCTAATTCAGAATACTTATAAAGATAATGACGTTTTTTTACGTTGTTTGCTCTTTCAGCTTTGGTTAGAGGTGGTTTATCATAGGCTAAATGACAAATCAAATCGAAATCATCCAGTTCTGTTTTGCCCAATTCTTCTCTTACCGCATCCAGCAAAACGCCTTCATCTTTTAATTCGTCAATGATAGCTTGTTTTTTTTGCGCTTCTGTCCATTTTCTAAGAAAATCATCTAGCCTTGCGTATTGTTGCAGGATATTTTTCTTAGTATAATCTATAAGACTCTCGGTAATAAGCTTACCATCCTTATCCAGATATTGAACCCTTTCTGAAAGGACCTTTACGACAACATCACCAATATAATACTTTTTAGGTTTGTATTTATCATCAAAACCGTCTGTGTTGTAATCCCCTTCTGTTTCAATGACGCCACCTGCATTATTGTAACTATCTGTTTCATAAAAAAATTCTTCAATTGGCTCGATTACTGGCTCATCGCCATTAATCTCCAATACGACTTCTGGCTTCCCATCAAATGATGGATCAGCAAATAATCTGCTGGCATTACGAAAATCCATGATCGTGAAATAGGTCTTCCCGTATTCTTCGAGAAGCCTTGTTCCTCTTCCGATAATTTGTTTAAACTCGGTCATTCCATTATCACCAAAATTGTTGTCCAGCACAATCAATTTACACATTTTCGCATCCACACCAGTGGTCATTAATTTGCTGGTAACTGCAATAACAGGGTATGTACTTTCTTCGTCAATGAAATATTCCAGTTGCGCTTTCCCTTCATCATTATCCCCTGTTATACGCATGATATATTTATTATTTGCAGCATACAAATCCTTGTTTGCATTAATCAGAGCTTGTCGCATTCGCTCCGCGTGTTCAATATCCACACAGAAAACAATAGTTTTGCTAAATCTGTCTGTCTTCTTTAAAAACTCAGTAATCTTGGCTGCAATCACCCTCGTCCTGTCGTCAATAACCAAGGTTCTGTCGTAATCCTTGACATTATATTCTCTATCCTGGATTTCATATCCATGTTTATCGACTTTTCCAATCTCTGGCCGATAGCCTTCAAGGTCTTTATCAAGGCCAATTCTTATCACTTTATATGGTGCTAAGAAGCCATCATCAATCCCCTGCTTTAAAGAATACTCATAAATAGGCTCACCAAAGTAAGTTTGGCTTGAGGCTACCTTCGTTTCAACAGGAGTGGCAGTACACCCTACATGTGTGGCTGATGAAAAGTAATCCAGGATTTTTCTCCATGCAGAATCCTCTTTCGCGCTGCCTCTATGACACTCGTCTATAACAATCAGATCGAAGAAATTCGGTTGGAATTGCAGGTAGGCTTCTTGTCCGTCATCCCCTGAAAGCTGCTGGTATAAGGCAAGATAAATCTCATAAGAACTGTCTAGAGTTCTGTTTTCAACCTTTGTCATCTTACCGCCAAATGGCTTGAAATCACCAGATATCGTTTGGTCAACCAATACATTTCGGTCCGCTAAAAATAATATCTTTTTCTTTAAGCCAGCTTTCCAAAGTCTGTATATAATTTGAAATGACATGAAGGTTTTACCTGTTCCAGTGGCACATACCAATAATACTCGATCTTGTCCCTTTGCTACTGCATCCACAGTTCGATTAATAGCTACACGCTGATAATATCTAGGGGTCTTGTAATTCGGCACATAATAATAAGGTTCAAGAAGCACTTTTTCTTCTGCATCAGTTACATTCTTATCCTTTAGGTATCTTCTATATAAATCCTCTGGCGAGGGGAACTCCTCAAGCCTTAGTTCACTTACTTCACCAGTGATTAAATTTTGTTCAACAAATCCATCCCCGTTGGAAGCATAAACATAATAGATGTCAAGTGCTTTTGCATAGCTAATGGCCTGCTGCAGCCCCGCACCAACTGGATGATTATTATCTTTTGCTTCAATGACCGCCAGAGGAAAGTTGTTCTTATAGAACAGAACATAATCTGCCCGTTTCCGCTTGCCTCTGGTAGTGATATTTCCACGCAGAATGATTCTTCCGTCCGTAAAAGGATATTCCATTCGAATTTGTTTTTTTAATTCCCATCCTGCGTTAGTAATTGCTGGTGTGATATATCTGGCTTTGATATCTTCTTCAGATAAATCTCTCTTTGCCATGTGCTCAATCCTTTCCCTCTGATTTCACCTGGATGAATATTATGAAGTTCTTATTAAAAGTGGTTATGTATATTACTAACTATCGTAAATGGTTCACAATGATCACTACGACAATCCAGTTTGAATTTAGTTCTATGGACTTGTTGCATATCCAGACTAAAAAATCCCTTTATTCTTCAGTGATCCCTTCTTAAATATATATCTTGAGTAACATCTTCCTTACTCCATTCACCTCTGGATGCTTTATTCGTAAAATGTAAAATGATTCATAGGAAAATATTCCTAAGTTCATAATAGCATGTCTATATACAATGGGAGTATAAAAAAATGAGGACTCAAATTGAGTCCCCTACATTTGTTTCATCTATACGTCTTAGCCAAGCATCGAAATAACTTCTGCTGAGGTTCTCCACCCAATGATTACATAATAGATAATCATAACCATAGATCGAATATGGATCACTGTAAAATCTCGGCCGTCCGTTAATATTTCGTTGTTCGATTAAAGAAAGGGTAGGGTCGACTTTTTTCAATACAGGATAAGTGATATTAAATGTCCTCTTGGCGTAGTCCAGTCGCTGCAACCGCTCAACTTCGCGCTCTGTTAATAGATCATCTGCAATCAGTCGCTCAAAACTGGATCTGACCAAAGCACCAATTTTTATTTCCTCAGATCCTTTAAAATCAGCAGGTAATTTCTTTACTTTTACTGGCGATTTCGGTAGGCCTACTGGCTGCTTATCATCTGCAAAAAGATTATACATTTGTATACTTCGCATAAACAGCTCCGAAGTATCAGACACAGAATTGGATAAGGCTGTAACCACATTGAAGATTTTCTCCTTGAAGTCTTCATTGCACAGAAGCTCAAAACGAAAATCTAGACCTTTTGCATGGAACAGATCCTGGAGTTCGGCTATGTAGAGTTGCAGCGGCTCACATATTGCACCATATATTTTTGGAGCAGCAAATATAATATTTCCAACATTCAAATTGAAGTAGCCATGGATCGCCATAGCAGTGCGAATCATTTTCTTCAGTACTCTGGATATCGTTTCTTCCTTGGAGCCGTAATTCAAGCCATTCTCATGAAAAGCTACATCAATACCATATATGTTTTGAACACCATTCTCCCCTCCTACTTCTAAGCCCAGAGCATCAATCTCCGCCTGTTGGAGTAGTTGGGAGAATGAACTGTTCTGCTTAAACAAATCAAGGCTATATTTCTCTTTAAAATATAGGTCTGCATCTTTCATCATACTCTCGACGACAGCTTCGTTATGAATTTCCCACGACTTCACCGATGGCTTCCAGTTCAACTGAACAAGCTGACAATTCTTTGCATGTCTCAGCCATGAGAGCATCAAGGATTCTCCGATTTCTATTTTCAACAGTGCTACACCTCATCACCTGTTTTTCTGAATGCAGTTTTTTCTCCAAGCTTAACTGAATCCACTTCCCAACCAGCGTGCAGCCATGACTTAGCTTGTGTATTCGTTAGCGCATTAGCCCACCACGGACGATATTTTCTCGCAGATGCAGGCAGTATGAAACCTAGTACCGCTTCAATTTGATCTATGGTCATAATCACTTGCTTGCTTTTAGTACTCAGCAAATATCGATAAAGTGAACTATATTTTCCAACGTTATTCTCCGTAAGTTTCTTTGGCTGATCCCTATGTTTTTTCAAAGTAGGCCGAACAATAACTTCAGACGGTGACTCCAGTGAATCAACAGACATCGCCTCCCGCCCTTCCAGCGCTCGGGTCAATTTTTGCAGCATATAGCCAATCCCCCTACAATCGCTTAGAGGAAAGAACAATTCCTGTCCTTGATTAAATACAGTCTTAGCTCGATCCGCATAATGCTTGCCGCCCAGTACTGTAATCTCCTTAAAACTAAATAATCCCTTGCTTTTAGCCTGCTCTTTCAATTCTGAGATAAGAATAGTCTCACTGGAAGGCTTAATGAAGGACACGTTATAGTCCTCTGGAATGATATCCTGAGGATATAGAAAGCCATATTTTGCAGACAGAATCACCCATTGATTGAAGAAGGTTGTAGCATACCTTTGACAGGCAACCGCAAAAACACCAGTATAAACATTCTGCGCTTCTACAGGTCCCAATGAAGGCTGTTTATCCCATATCTTCGCGGCACCGCAGGGAATAATACAAAGCGATTTATCTCGATTCACTGGCAAGCACCTCGATTCTGTCAAAATCTTGGATATTCAATGGTTCTTTATACAACTCATTCACTTGCCAAAGTCCACTACTTCTTATTTTTTCATGGGGTGATGACATCCCAAGCCATTGAACAGAAGGAGCGCATTCATCACATAATGATAACGTAGATATAAGCCTGGATTTCAAGGATAAGCGCTCTGTTTTATCTTCTATAGCCAGCACACAAAATGAGAAATGTTTCTGAATATAATTACTAACCTTGCCCTCGATAGTTGACTGATATGCTGAATCTATTAAATGACCATTTTTAAGCTTAGCTTCCCTAGTTGTAAAATCGAGTTCCCATACACTTGCGTATGGATCTTTGTCTCGGTTCAGCAAGCACCTGCCTATGTTCTTACGAAAAATACTTCTATCCTTATTCTCCTGAACAAAATGCTGCTTCAAACGCGACCTGAGTTGATTAGGGCCTGTGTGGGTACCAACTCGAACAATCCGATCTGCGTCATGCCCGCATTCCCCTGTTTCAAAGAGCAGATAGACCCCATTACTGGGGATGAGGTTGTCCTCGAAGGGAAAATGATGTCGAATCATTTTATTAACGATCTCATGCAATATACAACAGTGTTGGCACATATAGATTGACCCCCTTTTGATCTACAAAATCCGTTTTCCAAGTGTTAATAAATGTAATCTTAACACATCAAGATTGCTATTGGTTTATGATATAATGAGCAAAAGGAAGGTGAGCAGAATGTCCATTTCCAAGGAACAATTGGAACAGAGCTTTCAAGGAAAATCTTACGTAGACCTTAAAGACCTGGTCCAGCTAATTGAAGAAAACTTTGGATTCAACGTTACATTGCAAAGAAAAGAAGATCACCCCAAATTTACGGAAGACCAGAAGAAGAGAATGAGTACCGTCATTTTTAAAGATGAGGACGTTCTTTCACAGCTTCGCAAAGCCAAAAATGACCGTGAGAATGGAATCTCCACATATAGCAACAGCGAAGAAGAGTTTGCCCAGTTACTGAAAGAGGTCCAGAATGAACAATGACCGCTACAATGTTCTGTGGACCACATATGCGCGGGTAGCTCTTGCCCGTATGGGGAAGTTCAAAGTAAATTCAGCAAACGTTTTTAAGCGTTCTATAAGCGTTTTGAATGATGAGCCGAAATACAAAGCTGATGGAGTATCGGACTTCCCTGGCTTTGAATTTAACGGATACTACTGGGTTTTAATCGGTAATGTGATCATTATTTACAGGATTGACGAGGATCTTCGTAAAGTGTATGTCGATGCTTGTTACTTTGCTAATACTGGACTGTCTCATTATGTATTTTGGGGTATTGATCCAGATGAAGAATAGCCTGACCTCTTAGCGTATTCACTGTGGTTAGGCTGTTTTTTGTACAATAACTCTTTTGCCTCTCCCGCCGTGCGCATCCCCCATCATACTCCCACCCCTCCCCCCATATACATAGGAAGAACGGTTTACAAGCTGGAAGGAGAGATGGATGCATGCCCGGTGATGATGAGATTAAAGCGCTGGAGCGGTCGATTGCCGAGATCACGGAGATTGCTTCCGGGTTTGGGCTCGATTTTTATCCGATGCGTTATGAGATATGTCCGGCGGATATTATTTATACCTTCGGTGCGTACGGGATGCCTACCCGGTTCGGGCACTGGAGCTTTGGCAAGACTTTTCATAAAATGAAGGCTCAATACGATTTTGGCCTGAGCAAAATTTATGAGCTGGTCATCAACTCTAACCCGTGCTACGCCTTCCTGCTGGACGGCAACTCCCTGGTGCAGAACAAGCTGATTGTGGCGCATGTACTGGCGCACTGCGACTTCTTCAAGAACAATATGCGCTTCTCCATGTCCAACCGGGATATGGTCGAGAGCATGGCTGCTACCGCCGACCGGATCAACGATTATTCCGTCACTTATGGCACAGACACCGTTGAGAGCTTCATCGATTCCGTGCTGGCGATCCAGGAGCATATCGATCCCAGCCTGATCCAGCCGCGCAAGCTGGGCAAGACTCATCTGCTCGAAGCCAAAATGAAGGAGCGCAAGGACGCCCCGCCCGGCGGATCTGGTCCGCCTAATGCCTACAGCGAACTGTGGGATCTGGAGAAGAGTACTGACGTCCCGCCAGAGCCCGAAACCGCCGGTAAGCGCACCTTCCCCCCGGAGCCGGAAAAGGATATCGTCTGGTTCATTCAGCAGTATTCCACCGCTCTAGAAGACTGGCAGCGCGACATCATGACGATGCTGCATGACGAAATGCTCTATTTCTGGCCGCAGATGGAGACCAAGATCATGAATGAAGGCTGGGCCTCCTACTGGCATCAGCGGATTATGCGCGAGCTGGACCTGACTGCCGAAGAGACGGTCGAATACGCCAAGCTGAATTCATCGGTGGTGCAGCCCTCCCGCCAGAGCCTGAACCCGTATTACCTAGGCCTGAAGATTTTCGAGGACATTGAGAAGCGCTGGGACCGGGACAAAATGTTCGAGGTGCGCGAACTGGATTCCGACCTCTCCTTCATCCGCAGTTATCTGTCGAAAGAACTGGTGAATGACCTCGACCTCTATGTTTTCGAGAAAAAAGGCCCGGAATGGAAAATCACCGATAAAGCCTGGGAGAATGTGCGCGACCAGCTGGTGCTGGCCCGGGTGAACGGCGGCTCTCCGTACCTCGTCGTCCAGGATGCCGATTATGAGCGGAACGGCGAACTCTTGATTGCCCATCGCTATGAGAGCATCGAGCTGGATCTGAAATACCTGGAGCGCACGCTCCCGCATATCTACGCCCTCTGGGGCCGGACCGTGCATCTGCAGACCGTTGTGGAGGACAAAAACGCCCTGTTCACCTATGACGGCAAGAAGGTGCAGCGGAAGTTTATGTAAAGAAACGTATGGTTTCGCACAATAAGCCGCAGTGTAGTTGCTAAGTGCAATTACGCTGCGGCTTGTTTTTGAATGGTATCAGATTTGGAGGTCAAACAGTTTACCCAGCGGCAGCTGAAAATCCTTAAACACATTTGACCGCACACTATCCTGCTCCGAATATAAGTCCCTCACCTGATACACGCCATCCTGCAGCGCATATACATGAACCGTGCGGTTGCCGGGATCGACGATCCAATATTCCTGGACGCCATACTTCTGGTACAGATTGAACTTCTCATTGAAGTCCTTGAGAGCTGTTGACGGCGATAACACTTCGATAATCATTGTGGGCGCGCCGTGACAGCCATTCTTCGTAATCTGATCCTTAGAGCAGACCACAGACAGATCGGGCTGGACGACATGATCGGGCATTGCAGCAGAATCATCCTCGCTGAAGAACACATCGAACGGAGCGACAAACACATGACAGCTCTTATTTTCCAGGTGCGTACGCAATGCAAAATATAGCTCTCCTACAACATACTGGTGCAGGGCTGTAGGCGCTGGAGACATATTATAGGCTTTGCCGTTAATTAATTCCCATACACCGTCCCATGACAACCAATCCTGATACGAATGCTGCCTCTGCTCATCCGGATTCGACACTTGGATCTGCCTCCTTCGCTTCCTAGCGGATTACGTGTAAGTGAATTATAACATGAATCACCGCCATTACTCAGCGCCCCCTCCCCCATATCCCCTGCTGCAAAAAATACTTAAATATAAATTATCCCAATTTTGTTTTAATAGTATCCCAATGGGTTATATATCTCCTGTGATTTATAATGGGTAATTCTGGATGGTCCATGATTACTCTCATACAGAAACCAGACGGGAGAGGACGTTAGTGAAAGTGAAACAAATGGCAATACTGCTGCTCATCATGTGTGTGATTCTGACAGGCTGCATGGGGGGCAGCAAAGAAGGAAGTCCAGCGCCTTCATCCAGCCCGGCCGCCACGGCAACTGCCGAGACGAAGAACACTTCGGGGAACCCTCCGCCGGACGCTTCACAGACCGTGTACGATCTGAAACAGAAGTATGATTCGGACGAAGCAGATCACAGCCCAGGCATCATGCCTATGTATAATGTGGAGCAGGATATGGAATTCATCTTCAGATTCAATACCGATCTTGGCTCCGAAGCCATTGGCAAGACGTTATCCGTACATACCGATATCAAGGCACTGCCGGAGAGTAAGGTCGGGACCCTTGAGGATTCACAGCTTGTTGACGGCAAAAGCGTGTACTCCATCAAGCCACTCGGCTTCGGCGTCCTTCCCTCCGATTCCCTGCGCGCTACTGGAGCCAGCTCCTGGGGGAACGCGCCTGTCTACTACATCCGGCTCAACTATGACCTGGATGCCAAGTCGCCTACTCTGCTGAAGCAGCCGGTGATTATTCCGTTTACGGTGAAATCGGATCTGCCCACGCCGACGCTGCAAGCCGACATCAGTCCTGACGGAAGACTGACTCTGGTGTGGAATGAAGTTCCGGGCGCGGAGAGCTACAATATTTACAGCGCCTCCCATATTACAATGGAGAACATCAATGAGCCGCTCAGCGGCGCCGAGCAGGGCTATGCGGATCAGCGTCCGCTGCTGATTGCAACCGTGAAGGGCACTTCGTATAACGATTTCATGAAGGACGGACGCGGTGCGCTCGGTGTAGTAGATGAGATGATTACGAGCGTACAGAATAATAATGTCCAAGGGGAATATTACGTCACTGCCGTTCAGGGGGACAAAGAATCCCGGTTCAGCCGTTCGGCAGATACCGTAGCGTTATCCAAACGTCTGCCGCGCACTGTGGCTCCTGAGGATAACATCAACCTGAAATTGTACAAGAATGCCAAAGAGCTGCCCAAGACCGTTCCGGTCCAGTTCATTGACGGCTCCAAAGCCTCAGTAACAGTGATGTACGACACCGGAGCTGTGACTCTTAAGGCTTCCGGTCCAACTGATGTCCCCTACACGCTTCAAGGTACTGCGCTCAAGGGATATGTTCAGGTTGCACAATTGACGGCAGCGGATATTTCCAGTCTTGCCGCCGCCCAGAGTAACAAGGCGAATCCCGGGTATGTGGAGCCGCAGAATAACACGGATTATGTGCCTGCACCGGACGTACCGACCATCATCGACAACGATAACGGGAACGCCAGTGTACCTGGAGATAATGTCATCGACCAGCAAAAAGAAAATACGAAGAGCAAGGTAGAGGAAGGCAACAAACAGGCGGTACCGGGCACTACGATCCGGGCAGACCTGATTCATGCCGACTCTGCGCTGGAGGAATATCTCGCATTGACGCTGATGAACGGCGACACCGAAATCTCGCTGCAAGCCTTCCCGGAGGCGCAGAATGCCCGTACCCTGGTCGATGTAATTGAGAAGGTAGTCTACCAGAACCCGCTCATTCTCGGCTTCCGCGGCTATGGCTACGATTATGAGAAGCTGACGCTGATTGTGAAGTACGATGATTCTGCCGAGACCATCCGCTCCAAGCAGAAGGAGATCCTTGCCGAGGCAGATAAAGTAATCGCTGCTGTGATCAAGGAAGGCATGAGCGCGGATGAGAAGCAGATGGCAATCTACGATTATCTGAATGATAACACCGCCTATGACGATGCTGCTCTGGAGAATGCCATGGAGCAGGAGTTCAAGACAGTAGATGCGAAGTATAACGATTCTTTCAATACCTATGGCATTCTGGTTAAAAAAGTCGGCGTATGCATGAGCTATGCCCATACCTTCCAGCTGCTCTCGGATCTCGTCCAGGTCCCTTCGATGGTCGTCACAGGAACCATGAGCGGCGTGAATCACGCCTGGAACAAGGTGAAGATCGGCGACGAATGGGTCAACGTTGACCCGACCAATAACGCCACCAATACCGGACTTCCTTATCTGCTCTATAACTCCAATGACGCTACAGCCTCCTATGTAGAGTATGTGATGGACAAGGCCTACTGGCTGGACCATGAGCTGCCTCTGTTCAAGGCCACCAGCAATGCCTACGATTATTATGTGACGCAAGGACTTGAAGTAGATTCCCTGGAAGCCTACAAGACCAAGCTGGCCGAACAGCTGAAGAAAGGCGAGACGCTGGTAGTTCTGCGCGTTCTGGGCAATACCGACAGCTCGGAGCTGATGCAGAAAACCGCCGAGGTCATCAAGCAACACGATGCCACTAAGCTGGATAGTGCAGGCATGGTGGAGTTAGGAAGCTACGTGGCGGTTCAACTGGACGCCGCAGCCCAGCTATAACGGACAAAAAAAGGCAACCCCCTGCTACGGGGCTTGCCTTTTTTTGCTGAACCCTCATTATTCCTCTTCATACGGATAGTAAATATCGCTCAGGTTACCTGCCTGATAATAGGGGTACTCCAGTTTTTGTTGCACCTGTCGCGCAGTGTCTGTATTTACTAAGCACTCGATCAGGTACAGGCCAAGGTCGATTGAAGCCGTCACTCCGCCTCCGGTGAAGGTATCACCGTCCCGGACCACCCGGGCTTTAATGACTTCCCCGCAGTAAGGGGCAAGCAAATCGTAGGCAGACGAGTTCGTGGTCGCTTTTTTCCCCTCCAGGAATCCTGCCGCACCTAACAACAATGCACCTGTGCAGACCGAGACCTTATAACGTGCGCCTTCTGCCGTCCGTATCCAGCTTATGAAGTCCTCATCGTAGCGGAGCGTCCGGGTCACATGGCCGCCCGGGAGAAACACCAGTTCGAATGTCCCCAGATCAGGCAGTATCTCATTAGCCTTGATATTCAACCCCCGGTCATCACTCACCTCCGCCTTGTTAGCGCAGAAGGTCCAGGATACGTTCTCCTTCGCCTTCAGGATCGCTACCCAGCTCACTGCTTCATAGAACCCGACAAAATCCATGCTGGTCATGCCGTCAAACAGAACAAACGCCATTCTCATTACTGTCACCTATCCTCTCCTAATGGAAGATTAAGCACTCAGTTCCAAATATACTGCATCTTCTTATACCCGACATCCCATATTTTCAATTCGCCCTTAATCGTGATCTTCAGCTCTTGCCCTGGCTCAACCGGCATCTCGTATACTACAGGGTACTGTTCAGGATTAGTACGCTGAAAATCTCCAGTATAATTCAAGAATTCCTGGCCATCCCGGGTAATACTGATCTCACCGGAATAATCCGTTGGTTCGGGGTTTCCGAAAGTGAAGCAGAAAGTCGTCTGACCCTCAGCCTTGTACGTGAATGTTCTGGAATCTCCGCCTTCAGCGCCATACAGGTTATAGCGGAGCGGTATCTGCTGTCCGTTGATTTGAATGCTGTCCGGTTTGTCTGCGGATGAATTGCCCGAGGTGTCCGTCCATTCCGTGATCGCTGTGAACGGACCCTCTACTTTAGTTATTATTTTGTTTACCGCTGCGCCTAGTCCCCATAAAGCTATAAAAAGGACCAACCCCGCTATAGCCGTTGCCGCCAGATTGCGCCCGAGGCTCCGGTAACGGAAGCCAAGCTTGTACGCCCCGAAACCGAGGGCTGCACCAACCGAATTCTGAAGAGCATCATTGATATCGAAGCTGCCCAGGAAGGTAAGGGCCTGAAGCGTTTCAAGCACAAGAATCGCGATGAAGAACAAGGTGATGAACCGGACGAAGCTGACCCGGTACAACCATGGAATCAATATACCGAAAGGAACAAACGCAAGCGTGTTCCCGAAACCCACCAAATCCATCAGGGTGGGAGGAAAAAGATCAGACGGAGTCGGCATCAAAATGAAGTTTTCAGGCATGAAAATAAAGGTGTAAACGGTATGATCCGAAGCCTCTCCTCTGCCGAAAGCAAAGAACATAAAATAAAGCACAAGCAGCGTGTACAATACGGTTACTGTTAGTAGAATCTTGCGTTGTTTGACCATGGTTAGCTCCTTCATACTATTTTTCCACATATTACAATTAAACGGTTAGTGATTTCATGAAACCCGCTCCCGTACAGGGACATAAATCTCCATCACGGAATCCACGCGGGCGTGACAGCGTTCGTCGTAGAACTCAAAGTTCAGTTTATCTTCGTCATGCATGTAGCCGCTGCCTGGGAACCAGTCCTCGAAGATATATCTCCAGGTACTCTTGACCACCTCAGCAAAAGTCTCCGGTCCCGCCTCATCGGTAGCGTCTACCGGTGGTGTCGTAAATACCGCATACTGTGCCGCAGGCACAACAGCCGTAAGCATGTCAGGAGTGGCCTTACTGAAGTCCTCCACAATAACCCCCAGCAGATACACAGCATTACCGCCAGCGTCTGACGGTATACATAAGCCGACCTCCCCGTGCTTCGGCGGATTCAGCTTCGCATACATTTGGTCCTCCAGATTGTCGCCCTCGTAATGATACCAGAAAGAAGCGACATCCTGCGTAGCATTCCCCGCCTCCACATTCGTCTCAATCCCGTAACCCGCTACGTTAAAAGCAGGCCGCTCTACCCTCACCGGCTCTGCCATATACGCCTTAATCTCATACTCCAACCTGTCCCGCAGATACCCGCTCATCCGCGCCGCATACTGGGAGGGACTGTAGCCGTAGGTCTTGCGGAAGGCTTTGGCGAAGCCCCCGGGTGTCTCGAAGCCATATTCCAGCGCAATCTCCGTAATTCTCCGCCCGTTGAACAATTCAACGGCAGCCCGCGACAATCTCCGGGTGCGCACATATTCCATGACCGGCATATCCTGCGACTGGCTGAACATCCGGCAGAAATGGTACAGCGAATAACCCGCATACGCCGCAATCTGCTCCGCTGTCAGCGGGTCCTTGAGATGCTCCTCAATATAATCAATCGTCTGCCCGATCTCTCTGCTGTAATTCATTGACTTCACCGGCCTTTCAGTACACATAGGTGAAAACATTATAGCAGACAGCGGCATGCGGCACCGTTCCAGTCTTGCTATATTATCAGCGCTGCGTATCCGTCAAGCCTTTCATGATGAATTCCACCATATAATCCAGAAGCTGCGGAAAATGGCTTGCCCCGATCTCTTCCTTGTGAATGTCGATATACGGAATAGAGTTGAACAAAGCGAGAATCATCCCGTCCGCAAGATCCGTTCTGATTTTCCCCTTGGACTTCCAGAGCCGGATTAGCTCCAGCATGCCGCTGTTCATCATCTCATGAATACCCTCTATCCCGCCATGGGCATAGAATTCCTTCTCCAGCTTGCTGAAGAGTGCTTTATTGTACCATTCCTTCAGGATAGGGTGCTCATTCATTCCCCTGTAATTAAGCTCCATCATCTGCTTAAGCACCTTGGCTGGCTCATCATCCACATCGACCTTAGCCATCATGCTCCGCTTCAGCTCCTCATTCTCCCGCAGGTAGATCTCTATGAACAGCTTCTCTTTGGAGGCGTAATAATTATAGAACGTGCCTACGGCATATCCGCACAGCTTGGTGATGTCGGACACATTAGTGTCCTTGAAGCCCTTGGAGCTGAACAGCTCGGTACCGCATCTGAAAATCTCTGCCTTCTTATCTTCCATCTATAAGCCCTCCATGCCTGAGTGAATCGTTTTCAATTCATTCACACAATGTAGCACAGCCATGCAGCCATTACAATGTACTTTTATATTGGTCTGATACGAATCACTTCCCATTTCGACGAATAGGCTATTGTAATGAAATCAAGAATGGAGGGTTCCCGCATGAATTACAGGAACGAAGATTCAAGCAGTTCAGCCCATTCGTCAGGCTATCGGCATCTGCCGCAGCCCTATCCTTATTCGCATTACCACTACCTGGTACATTCAGAGACCGCTGAGGAGACCCCTCAGAGAATTGCTCAGAAGTCTGCAGCTGCCGGGAATACTCAAGCTGTCAGGGCTTCCGAACCCCCGGCCGCTCCAAGTAAGCTTGAGAATGACCCTGCGGAGGACAAAATGGACGGCTGGCAGCAGCTTCAGAGTGCCAGCAAGCCGCAAAAGGTCGTGGAAAGCGGACATCCGGCTGCCGCGAATAAGGCGGTGGACGGCCATCCCGGACCAAGTCAGACTGAAGCAAATGGAATTCATATCGATACGGGAGGCGAAATCGGGGGCGAACACGGCATTGGCTTACATGCCGGCGGGAATCTGGCCTACAGCGGCGCTGATCTTCAGGCAGGCGGCCATATTGGCAGCCCCTCCTATGGCATTGAAGCGCAAGGTGATTCCCATTTAGGTAACGGGCAGGGCCTCGGAGTGAGCGCCGGAGCCCAAGCCTTCGGCAAATACGGCGTCGCCGCGCAGGGCAAGGCCCAGCTCGGCGGCGGGCAGGGAGCCGATGTTCACATGGGGGCGCAGGCCGGCGGTGACCACGGGCTAGATGCAGATGCGGGTGCTCATCTGGGTCTCAGTCAAGGCGCCGGTTTTGACTCCCATGTTCAGCTAGGCGGCAACAAGGGGGTCGGGGCTGAGGCCAAGGCCCAGTTCGGCGGCGGCGAAGGCGCAGGCATCGGCGTGGGCGGGCAGCTCGGCAAATATAAAGGCCAATTCAGCTTCAAGATTGGCGGTAAGGAGCAGGAGCCTAAGGACTCTCAGGAGGATTAGGAGAATTAGCGTTCTTCAGGATGATAAAGAATCCCCTGACACTGCCGGTTATCCAGTCCGCACGGATTCGCCAATCAGGCACTTCGCTAGACTAAAGGGAATATCCCTAAGCCATCAACATGGCCTGGGATATTCCCTTTTGGCTGAGCGTACAAGTCTTAATTAACTCCGGGACAGACAAGAGGACTGCCTGATGGCAGTCCCCGGTCCCCAGTATCCGTGAAGCCGCCTCCGTCAGCGGTTCAGCAGGCTTCCGACGTATTTCAGCAGCTCATTGGCACAGATCGGGCAGTAGTTATGCTCGTCGATCAGGCGGCGGCTGACCTCGTTGATCCGTTTGAGCTGGCTTTCATCCGGTGTCTTGGAGGAAGTGGTGATTTTGACGATATCCTTGAGATCCGTGAACAGCTTCTTCTCGATGGCTTCCCGCAGCCGGTCGTGATTGTTGTACTCGAACTTTTTGCCCTTGCGGGAGTAGGAGGAAATACGGATCAGGATCTCCTCGCGGAAGGCCTTCTTCGCATTCTCCGAGATGCCGATCTGCTCTTCAATGGAGCGCATCAGCCGCTCATCCGGTTCCATCTCCTCATCGGTGAGCGGGTCGCGGATTTTGGACCAGTTGCAGAAGGCTTCGATATTGTCGAGATAATTCTCGAACAGCGTTTTGGCGGATTCTTCAAAAGAGTAAACGAAGGCCTTCTGCACTTCGCTTTTGGCAAGAATATCGTATTCCTTGCGGGCAATGGAAATAAAGTTCAGATAACGCTCACGCTCCTCCTTCGTAATCGAGGGATGCTGATCCAGACCGTCCTTGATTGCCCGCAGCACATCCAGCGCGTTCATGCACTGCAGATCGCCTTTGATCAGGGCGCTGGAGATGCGGTTAATGACATAACGCGGGTCGATGCCGGACATGCCTTCATCTAAGTATTCGGTCTGCATCTCCTTCAGATCCGCTTCCTTGTAGCCCTCGACCTCTTCGCCGTCGTACATGCGCAGCTTCTTGATCAGATCCATCCCCTGCTTCTTGCTCTCCTTGAGCCGGGTCAGGATCGAGAAGATCGCCGCCGCGCGCAGCGCGTGAGGGGCAATATGAACATGCTTCATATCGCTCTGGCCGATCAGCTTGGCGTAGATCTTTTCCTCTTCAGAGACGCGCAGATTATAGGGAACCGGCATGACGATCATGCGGGACTGGAGCGCTTCGTTCTTTTTATTGGAGATGAAGGATTTATATTCAGTCTCATTCGTGTGGGCAATAATCATCTCATCCGCCGAAATTAACGCAAACCGTCCGGCCTTGAAGTTGCCCTCCTGAGTCAGCGACAGCAGATTCCACAGGAACTTCTCGTCACATTTCAGCATTTCCTGGAATTCCATGATCCCGCGGTTGGCCTTGTTCAGCTCCCCGTCGAAGCGGTAGGCCCGCGGATCGGATTCCGAGCCGAATTCGGTAATGGTGGAGAAGTCGATGCTGCCGGTCAGATCCGCGATATCCTGCGACTTCGGATCGGAAGGGCTGAATGTACCAATCCCTACCCGCTCCTCTTCGGACAACAGCACCCGGGTAACCGCCACACGTTCAATATCCCCTTGGTAGTCATTCTTCAGCCGCATCTGGCAGGACGGGCAGAGATTGCCTTCAATCCGTACATCCAGCTCGCGTTCGATCTCAGGCCGCAGCTCCAGCGGAATCAGATGCAGCGGGTCCTCATGCATCGGGCAGCCCTCAATGGCATACACCGCACCCGCATCCGTGCGAGAATATTGCTCCAGGCCGCGCTTCAGCAGCGTGACCAGGGTGGACTTTCCTCCACTGACCGGTCCCATCAGCAGCAGAATCCGTTTACGTACATCCAGCCTCCGGGCTGCGGAATGGAAGTATTCCTCCACCAGCTTTTCCACCGCACGATCCAGTCCAAAGATCTCCTGTTCAAAAAACTTATACCGTTTACGTCCGTTAATGTCCTCGACGCCGTGTGACTTGATCATGTCGTATACGCGGGAATGAGCCGTTTTGGCGGGAGAAGGGTCTACTTTAAGCAGTTCTATATAGTCCTTGAAAGTGCCGCTCCACGCCAAACGGTTGTTCTCAGCCCGATGCGTTGCTATACGCTCAAAAATATCCATGGCTCGCTGCCTCCTCTTGCGCTCCTACTTGCTCCACCAAGCTTAGAAAGTGTATTACATACCTATGCGGCGAGCCCGGAATAGTTGACCTCTTTTTTGCTGTGCTATAATAGAGAATCATGATTTCTATAGAATAATTACGCTGCAATTCAGGGCAGGAGTGAATACAGAATGGCGATCAAGCAGGAGACGGAGCTGTATGCTCCTTTGAAGAGTTTTTTTGAGCGGCAAGGCTATGACATCAAGGGTGAGGTGCGGACCTGTGATCTGGTGGGCATCCGGGAGGACGAGGCGCAGCCGCTCATTGTGGAGATGAAAAAATCGTTCAATCTCGCCCTGCTGCTGCAGGGGATTGAACGGCTGCGGCTCAGCCCTAACGTCTACCTCGCGGTTGAACGCGTCAGGGAGAAGAAGGGCGCGGTCAACCAGCGCTGGGGCGAGCTCACCGGACTGTGCCGCCGGCTCGGCCTGGGGCTGATCACCGTCGTCTTTTACAAGACGAAGGCCCCGCTCGTCGAGGTGCTCGCGGAGCCGGGCGACGCGCCGCCGCAGGCCCGCAGCGCCGTCCGCCGCCGCGAGCGGCTGCTCTACGAGTTCCGCGAACGCAGCGGGGACTACAACACCGGCGGCAGCACGCGCGTCAAGCTCGTGACGGCCTACCGCGAAAAGGCGCTGCGCGTAGCACTCGCGCTGCAGGCCCTGGAGGCCGAAGCCGCCGGAGCGGCCGGCCTCGGCGGAGGGCGCGCGGCGCTAAGCGGCGCGCCGGGCACTGCCCTGGCCGCCGGGGAGACGGCGGCCGCAGGTACGGCAGCAGCGGCGGGGGACGCTGCTGCTGCGGGCCCGGCTGCTGCGCACAGCCGGGCGGAGAGCGCGCGCGGCGTCACGCCCGCCGCGCTGCGGAAGCGCAGCGGTGTGCCCGGCGCCGCTGCGATCCTGCAGAAGAACTACTATGCGTGGTTCTTCCGGGTGCAGCGCGGCCGCTACACGCTCACGGCCGCCGGACAAGCGGCGCTGATCGAGTATGCGGCGATCGCGGAGATTAGCGCGGGCAAGCTGTAGGCCCGCGCGCCTTACATAGGCATTCACGCAACCATGAGGCGTTCGCGCTCCACCACCCAGCCAATAGTTGGAAATTCAACACTTAATTTGTTGAGTTTTTCCCGTCGTAAAAGATTAGTTGGATAAACAACACTTCTTTTCCACCATTTTGTCTCAAGTAGCCTATTTCAGCTGAATAAATGTACTTTTTCCAACTAAAGTCCCAACTCTCAGGAATCCAGTCAAATTAGCTGCTCTTTTTCC
Source organism: Paenibacillus sp. FSL H8-0122 (assembly GCF_038005345.1). Taxonomy (NCBI): domain Bacteria; kingdom Bacillati; phylum Bacillota; class Bacilli; order Caryophanales; family Paenibacillaceae; genus Paenibacillus; species Paenibacillus sp. FSL H8-0122. Next base: position 4,516,417 of record NZ_JBBOTB010000001.1, read on the forward strand.
ACCTATCTCCACAGAACAAGGTTACTGGACAGACGCCAACACATTATATTCGGTTTTTCATACACATCCGGCCCGCTTACCCTCGTCCCATCACATTGTACTCAGTTTTCCACACCCATCCGGCCTACTTCCCTTCCCTTCCGGCAATTATACAAGCCAAAAAGGAGTTGTCCGCACGCAGACCTGCTGCGAGCGACAACTCCTTTGTACCTTCTCTATCCACTTACCTGATCTATACTCTAGAATGTCCTACTGGTTTATACCTTGCTCTTCGCTCATTCACTCCAAGCCCCCAGCCCTTCGCTTATTCGCTCATGGCTCGCCCTAAGCAAGCACCGTATACAGCAGCTCCTTCTCCTTAACCGAGGTGGCGCCAGCAGACTGGATGGACTGGTACTGCTGGATGTTCGTAATAATAACCGGCGTAATCGTGCTATAGCCCGCCTTCTCGATCTGGGCCAGATCGAATTCCATCAGGAGATCGCCGACAGCCACCCGGGTTCCGGCGGTTACCTTGGGCGAGAAATGCAGGCCCTTTAGCTTCACCGTGTCGATGCCGATATGGATCAGCATTTCCGCTCCGCTGTCGCTGACCAGACCAATGGCATGTCCGCTCTTCGAGAGCGAGAACACCGTTCCCTGGACCGGCGAGACTACGCGGCCTTCGGACGGCTGAATCGCATACCCCTTACCCATGATCTCCTCCGAGAAGGCCGGGTCGCTCACTTCGCTGAGCGGCTTCACCGCTCCGGCAATCGGACTGAATACCTCTTGATTCACCATCGTAGACTCAGCAGCAGCGCCCATTACAGTAGTGTTAGCGGCAGATACTACAGGCTCGGCAGGAGTCACCGCAGGCGCAGCAGCAGCTCCCGGCTCATCCTCGAAACCGAGAATATAAGTGACAATCGCAGCAACTGCCGCCCCGATGGCGAAGCCGATGACCGAATAGACAAAGGTCGCACCGAGAACCATCGGAATGCCGGAGAGTCCGGCGAGTCCGCCGATGACATACGCTTTTACCTTGAACAAGCTGAGGAACGCACCACCGGCGGCTCCGCCGATCAGGGCAGAGATGAACGGTTTCTTAAGACGCATATTCACACCGTACATAGCCGGTTCTGTAATCCCCATGAAGGCCGTGATACTTGTGGACAGGGAGAGGGACTTCAGCTTGCTGTTCTTCGTTCTCAGAGAGACACCAAGCGCACTGCCCGCCTGGGCGAAGTTCGCTACCATCATAATCTGAATCATATAGTCATAACCAAGCTGCGCAATAGATGCGATCATGATTGGAATCAGGGCATAGTGCATCCCGGTAATGATCAGCAGCGACATGGTTCCGCCCAGCAGCAGGCCTGCGAACAATCCCGTATTCTCGAACAGCCAGCTGATCCCTCCAGTCAGGCCATCCCCGATAATTACTCCCAGCGGGCCTACAGCAATCAGGGTAAGCGGTACAATGACCAGCAGCGTAACCGTCGGAACGATAATCAGCTTCAGGGAAGCATGGGTTACTTTATCAACGGCTTTTTCCACATAGGAGGCCAGCCATACTGCAATTACAACCGGAATGACGGACGAAGCGTAGGTTGCAGCTACCACCGGCAGTGAAGCGAAAGTAACAGGCTCTCCGGACCCCAGCAGTGTGGTGACAGTCGGATGCAGAATGGCCGCCCCTATCGCAGCAGCGATGTACATATTGCTTCCCAGCTTACGGGCAGCGCTGATGGCCAGAACAATCGGCAGGAAGTAGAAGGCGCCGTCCCCGATTGCCGATAGTATGATATACGTGGAGTTCTCCGTTCCCATCCAGCCTACTGCGACAAGCAGGGCGACAATCCCCTTGATCATCCCCGCACCGGTAATGGCCGGCAGGATCGGTGTGAAGATGCCCGAGATGAAGTCAAACAGCTTGCTGAGCGGATTCTGCTGCTTTTTCTCCACCTTGTCACCGGAAGCCTTCTTCTCAGGAGAAACGGACATATTGCCAATCAGCTCATTGTAGACCACCGGGACATCATTGCCGATAATGACCTGGAATTGCCCGCCGTTAATCATCACGCCCATAACCCCGTCCGTCTTCTGCAGGGCCGCTTTGTCCGCACGGTTGTTGTCATTCAGGTTGAAGCGCAGACGGGTCATACAGTGGGTTACCTGATCGATATTGTCTTCTCCGCCAACAAGCTTCAATATTTCTTTGGACAGCTCTTTTGTATTCATAAGATGTTGCTCCTTAGATGTAGTATGTTTTCCGCACAAGCAGAAACGGCTTCGCCGTCCTTTTAAAGGACGGTACCGTTTCAGCGAGAAATAGAAGGATAATTTATAGCGTGAAACATATAAATTTTTATATTTAAAAAAACCTAAACGCCGATCAGCGGGGAAAAGCAGTCTTCTGCCTCCAGCACTGTCCGGGTTTAGGTTTTGCCTCTGTATCGAGTAGCAATCCTGCACCACATTATTCTGTTATATCCCCACTACGGATAATCCGTTCAATATGAATGGTCAGATACAATATTTCTTCCTTGGACAAGACCCGTTTGTATATCTTGCGGGAATAGTCCGCTATCTTCACCGCAACCGCATGGGCAGCCGGGTACTGCTTCATGACCAGATCATGCAGCGCATGATCCTGGTCCCGCTCCTCCATCGGAGTGCCCTGAACCACCCGCTGCGCAAAGAACTTCAGATGGGTCAGGAAGCGGTAATACCCGAGTGATTCTTCATCCAGCTCGATGAGGAAGCTCCGCCGGACAATATTCAAGATGTCCTTCACGATATTTGTGATGCTTACCGTCTCCCGCATCTCACTGTTCATCTGCGCATTAACCAGATGCATCGCGATGAAAGCGCACTCGTCCTCCGGCAGCAGAACCCCAAGCCGTTCCTCGATAATTTGCAGCGCCTTGAGTCCAATGGAGAACTCCTTGCGGTACATCCGTTTGATTTCCCACAGCAGTGCATTCTTGATTTGAAGCCCCTGACGGTGGCGGTCGATGGCGAAATGGATATGGTCCGTCAGTGAGATATAGATGCTGTCATGCAGCTTCTCCCCGAGCACCGTCTCGGCATAACGGATCACTTCATCGGTGCATTCCACATATTCCAGCGGGATCTCCGAGAGAAGCGACATCAGCTTCTGTGAACCTTCTTTATTCTCCAGGGCGAATACCTTCTCGACCTGAGCATCTTCAACAGCATCCCCGGCCTGCTTCTTGAAGGCGATACCACGGCCCATTACGACCCGTTCCTTCCCGCTGGCATCGAGTACGGTGACCACATTGTTGTTGAGCACCTTAGCAATTTTCATTCCATCACCTTACACCGTCAGAGTAATATAATCTCCCGCAGGCGCGGGGATACAACATTATTGTGTTAAAAAAGGCAAAACCAAAACGGCATCAAAAGAGTGCCCGTTTCTGGTTTTGCCTGAATGAACAGTAACAATCCAGTTATTCTACCTGTAGCAGCATCTTAGCATATCATTGTTAATATGACAACACTTTTATGAAAACGTTTTATTAAGGTCTGTGCTTCTTAAGCTTGCCCCATTTCACCTACAATATTTCACCGTTCGACGAAATCACCTGCTTGTACCACTCAAACGAATCCTTCTTGCTGCGGTTCAGCGTGCCGCTTCCCGTGTCGTCCAGGTCTACGTAGATGAAGCCGTAGCGCTTGGACATTTCCGAGGTCGACATGCTCACCAGGTCAATCGGACCCCAGGCCGTATAGCCCATCAGCTCCACGCCGTCCTTAAGCGCTTCCTTCATCTCCTTGATGTGTTCCCGCAAATAATCAATCCGGTAATGGTCATGGATCGATCCGTCTTCCTCCACCTTGTCATAGGCACCCAGCCCGTTCTCTACGATGAACAACGGCTTCTGGTAACGGTCGTACAGGTTGTTCAGGGTAATGCGCAGACCCATAGGATCAATCTGCCAGCCCCAATCAGAGGCTTTCAGATACGGGTTCTTGATACCGCCCAGCAGATTTCCTTCAGTCGCCTCACCCTCCGGACCTGCGGACACCGTAAGCGTCATATAATAGCTGAACGAGATGAAATCTACTGTATTCGCAGCAAGAAGCTCATCATCCCCCGGCTCACGGACAATCTCAATCTGGTTCTCGGCAAAATAACGATTCATATAACGCGGGTACTTGCCGCGCGCATGCACATCCGTGAAGAACAGATTCAGCTGGTCCTCCTGCTGTCTCTTACGTACGTCCGCCGGATTGCAGGTATTCGCGTAGCTTTCCATACGGGCCAGCATACAGCCGATCTGCGAGCCTGGAATAATCTCATGTCCCAGTCTGGTGACCAGGGCGCTTGCTACAAACTGATGGTGCAGCCCCTGAAAGACCGCTTGCAGCTTGTTCTCCACGCAGTCTGTAAGAATACCGCCTCCGGTATACGGGCTAAACAGCATGACATTGATCTCGTTGAAGGTCAGCCAGTACTTCACTTTTTTCCGGTAACGTGTAAATACAGTCTCAGCATACTTCACATAGAAGCCAATCACTTCACGGCTGGCCCAGCCATTATACTTCTGTGTAAGACCGAGCGGAGTCTCATAGTGCGAGAGAGTAACCAGCGGCTCAATGCCGTATTTCAACAGTTCATCAAATACATCGTCGTAGAATTGCAGCCCCTGCTCGTTAGGCTCGGCATCATCGCCGTTCGGGAAAATCCGTGCCCAGTTAATCGACAGCCGGAACACCTTGAAGCCCATTTCGGCGAATAGAGCAATGTCCTCCTTGTAGCGGTGATAGAAGTCAACGCCTTCGCGTTTCGGGAACCAGTCATCCGTCTCTCCGGCAAGAATCCGGGCGATACGCTCCGAAGAGATCTCCATGGAATGATCCCCTGTGCGCTTATCCTTGGGCACGAAGGCGATCATATCTGCCGTAGACAGCCCTTTGCCCCCCTGATCAAAAGCGCCCTCCAGCTGATTGGCAGCGGTTGCGCCGCCCCATAAGAAATGCTCAGGAAATCCGTTAAGTACTGTAGCCATAGTCCTTACCCCTTTTCATTATGATCTTTCTGCATGGCCTATATAACAGAAAAACCTAAACCTATGGCAAGATCATCGAGCCCGGCGAACGGGTTCAAATCAGTCACCATCAGTTTAGGTTTTGCCTGGCACGGCCAGTAACAATCCAGTAAACGATGTGTTTATGGAAGATTTAATTGACTCCAGCCTAACATAGCATCCGGTAAAATTCAAATGAAAATCCGCTCAATTTCCGTGAAGCCATATTTGCGCCCGTTCCTTCTCGCCTAGCTGCGCGCCGTGAACTCGGTCACCGCTTCACTCATCAGGTTCATTCCCAGCAGCAGCTCATCACGGCCGGGATGGCTGAAGTTGAGCCGGATGCGGTCCGAGCCTCCGCTTACACTGCAGAGCGGACCAGGCAGGAAGGCTACCCCCTTGGATAGCGAAGCACGCAGCAGAGCCATCGCGTCCAGGCCTTCAGGCAGCGATACCCAGAGGAACATGCCGCCGGCCGGCATGTCGTAGACGCTGTTCTTCCAGGCCGGACGCTTAAGCAGCTCCGCCATCAGCTTCAGGCGGGTATTGTATTCGCGGTTCAGCAGAGCGATATGCTCCCTTAGATCAAAGGCCGACACACTGAGCAGATGATGCAGCAGCCGCTGGTTCAGCGAGCTGGACTGCCAGTCCGCCATCTGCTTGGCGGCAGCCATCATGCCGATTAGCTCGCGGCTTCCCGCCGCCCAGCCCGTCCGCAGCGCTGGCGCGACCGTCTTGCTGAAGGAGCCGATGTATAGCACATGCCCGCCTTCGCTGACATTCTCCAGCGCGTATAGAGTAGGATATTTCTTGGAGGGATGGCCCTCACTCCGCTGGAAGTGCAGATCGCCATACGAATCATCCTCCACGATCAGCACATTATGTGAGATGCACAGCTCCAGAATCTCTTGCCGCCGGGCAAGACTCCAGAGCACTCCGCTGGGATTGGTGAAGCTTGGCGCAGCGAACAGCATCTTGGGCCTATAGCTGCGGATCGTTCGGCGCAGATGATCCGGCAGCAGGCCGTCCCCATCCCCCTGGACCGGAATAATGACGGCTCCCTGCATCCGCAGCGCCTGCAGAATACCGGGTGAAGTCGGATTCTCAACCAGCACATGATCCCCGGGATCAATGTATACCCTGCACAGCAGGTCAATGGCCTGCTGGCTGCCCGTTGTCAGCAGCACTCCGCCATCGGCTACCGCCACTCCTTTGCTGCGGAGCCAGTCTCCGGTCAGCCATTCGCGGAGCGGGCCATACCCTTCAGGCTCCCCGTACTGCAGCGCACTTGCATCTGTGGAGATTACGGTGGATGCCGCCTCAGACAGCAGTGACAGCGGAAATAATTCTTCAGCCGGGAGCTCCTCGGCCAGCGAGATCAGCGTACCCCGGCGTGTCTCCTTACGGATACTCAGCAGCGGTGAAGATAACAATGTATGTGCGCGCGATGAAAACTCATACTTCATACGCTTCCCCCCTTTATCTGGTTTAAGAATATTCCAGTCCTGATGCTATTATGTCGTAATACAGGGATTATGCGTAGATTTGCTTGTTCTGTCTTGAGAAAAGCGCGAACTTCTCAATCGCCTGCGCTCTTGTCGATACTTCCAGCTTCACATAAATCTTGCGCAGGTAGTTATCAATCGAACGGCGGCTGACTTCAATTTCAAGTGCGATTTTGTCGTATGTAATTCCTTGCACAATGCGTTCCATGATGAACATCTCCGTTTGTGTCAGCTGCAAGACGCCTTCCAGCCCTCTGGAGGAGGCTACCGGACGGAAGCCCTTTTCAATCCATTCCAGCGGAATGGAGAGGAACCCTTCGCGGATACCGCGGATCATCTGCAGAAGCTGACCCGGAGTGGCTCCCTTCGACAATACCCCGCTCGCTCCCAGTTCAATCAGGGGCAGGAATATCTCCTTATCGTTCTCCTCCGTCATGATAATAATGTGGGAGCAAGGTGAGCTTTTTTTCATGTCCGGCAGCACCTGTTCTACGGTTCCATCGTGCATCTGATAATCACTCAGCACCAGATCAGGCCTTAATTCCTCCATGCCCGCGAGACATTCTTCCCAGGTAGCGAACATGCCGTCTACCGTCAGTCCCTCCTCATCTTCCAGAATTAATTTTGTTCCCAGCATACTTGTGGGATGACATCCCACGATGACCACCTGCCAGACCTTCGTCATTAATGCCCAGACCTCCTGCTATCTATATAATTTTCCAGAATGGAAAGCGCTGTAAGCGTTTCCCGTCAACACGCAAGCAAGGATCTATGCTGTCATAAGTCTATTCTTCCTACTTTTACCTTGAATACGTCCATCAGATATTCCAATCTATAGAAATTGTATCGCAGTAGTTTAACAGGATGCAATTACTTTTTGTCGTTTCTGCGCGGCTCTTTCACTTTTGCGAAAAACCTGAAAGTCTGATAGAATGAGGACTTGAAAAATAACCCCACAAAGTGAGGCTTTGGCTTCAATGTTTACTCAGATACTTTGCGGGGACCCCGAAACATGTAAATTCTTATCTTGAAAAATATGGCTTGAGGTGATGAAATGCAACCGCTAGCGGAATCGACCCGGGTACACTCTCGCCGGAGTGCAGAGAGAAGCGGCTCGTCCGTCAAATGGTTTCTACTGTTCTGGATTCTGATGATCACAGCCGGCGTATACGCCGTGTACAGCTACACCAATCATCTGAAGGATCAGGTGCTGAGCGAGCTTGGATCTCAAAGCCAGCAGCAGCTTACCGTTTTGAAGACCGACTACGAGTCGAAGATCGCCGTCCTGTCAGAACAAGTGAAGGAGCTTCAGAGCACCGTGCAGACATTCAACGAGCTGCTGACCTTCACCAAGGATAATGCCAGTAACAAGACGGACAACAGCAACAAGCTGTACACGCAATTAAGCGAGGTCAAGAAACAGCTTGATACGCTCAAGAAAGAGATGGATCTGCTGAAATGATGACTCCTGTCAAAAGAGTGAACCGGTTCTTCATGCTCCTGACCGCTCCATTGTTCGGACTGCTGCTCTGTCTGTGGCTGTACCAGCCTCCGCTTGAGCTTAAGCTGAATACCGCCCCCTTCGCAGCTGACCCCGGACCCGTGAATGAAACCGCACAATTGAAGCAGGACCTGGCTGTGGCCAAGAGCTATGCCGCTTACACCATAGACTCTATCGGCACCAGCGCACAGCTCTACAAGCAGACCACGAACGCTATGAACGCACTGGTCAGCACAGCAACGGCCCAGACCTCCCGTCCTGAGCGGATCTACAACCGCCGGATTAGTTCCCGGCTCGGCATTCCTGCCGATGTGATCAGCAGCGACCGGATTACCATTGAATTATACCGGCTGAACCCCGGCAATTATACAGCATACGCAATGAAGATTAAGCTGAAGGATACCTCAGCCATGAAGATGAGCCTGGCCGGTGACGGCACGGGCGCTTCCGAGACCACACTGCAGGCCGTGAACCGCTACGGTGCCTCGGCCGGTATTAATGCCGGCGGCTTCGCTGACCAGAACGGCAAGCGTTATCCGCTCTCGACCACCATCGTCGGCGGAGAATATCTGTACGGCTTCGAGCCCAGCTACAAGGATCTCAGCTTCGTCGGCCTGAACAAATCCGGCCAGCTGATCGGCGGCAAATTCACCAGCCGTGACCAGCTCGATCAGCTGGAGCCGGTATTCGGAGCAACCTTCGTCCCTGTGCTGCTGAAGAATCAGAGCAAGACAGCCATTCCGCTGAAATGGCAGCTGGCCCCGAAGCGGGCACCGCGGACCATCATCGGTAACTACAAGGATAATCAGCTGCTGATTCTGGTCGCTGACGGATATAACGAGAACGGTAACTCGGGAGCTACACTGGCTGAGCTGCAGGATAAGCTGTACAATCTCGGCGTCATCGATGCTTATAACCTGGATGGCGGCGGCTCATCGTCCATGATTTTCCGCGGCAAGGTCATTAACAGACCTTCCGACGGCAATTTGCGCCGCGTCCCAACCAACTTCTTGTTCTTCAAGTAATTCCGAGTATAACCGTCAATGCTAAATATCACATTTTCATTTATTTTTACAGATTAAAAGGGTATACTCAGGGTAACGAAGATAGTCAATAATGGAGGTGCCTGCATGTCGTTCTCCCTGACTTTTTGGATCGTGACCCTGGTATTTGTACTGTTTCTGGCTGGTATTCTTACTTCTTCCTACAACGACGACAAGACTAAGGGGCTGTGACACGCCCTCCGCGAACAATCTGATGGACGTATACCACAAAAAGGAGCACCGCACTGATGTGTGCGGCGCTCTTTTTGTGTTCTTCACTATTCACTGAAGCCGAGTCCAACCAGCATCCATGTTATAAGACGCGCTTACGCGTTTTACCCTATGTAGATAATTGATGCGCTCTACGCTTACGCGTGTTTTGGCAGTTGGGTCATCTCGGTAAGGCAGCTTGAACAAATGTAACGGTCTTTATACTCGCTTACGCCTTCCATCGATCCGCAGAAGACACACTTCGGACGGTAACGCTCCAGAATAATGTGGTCACCCTGAACAAGAATTTCTACAGGATCCCCTTCATTCATTTGATACCTTTTACGCAGAGACTTAGGCAGAACGATTCTACCCAGCTGATCTACTTTACGTACAACGCCAGCAGGTTTCATATCTAACTTACACTCTCCTGTTCAACTTATGATTAGTAGTGCCATTTCTGACATCCAAGTTCACGTACCCTATTACTTTCTTCGGCACTAATCAACTATTTCGTTACTAAAATGTCGAATCCTGCTGAAAAAAATAAAAAATGATGTCAACTTTTAGAAAAGTTGTGGGAAATCGAGCTGCCGGAGCGCTTCATAGACCACAATCGCTGCCGAATTGGACAAATTAAGCGATCTGACCGCCTCGCTCATCGGCATCCGCATCGCCGTTTCCTGCCCAGCCTCCAGGATCTCTGCCGGCAACCCCTTGGTTTCTTTCCCGAACACGAAGAAGTCTCCATCCCGGAAGGCGAAATCGCTATAGCGCTTCTTGGCCTTGGTAGTCGCGTAGAAGAACCGCCCTTCCTGATACTTCTCCAGTACTTCACTGAAGGAATTATGATATTCAATATTCACGGCATGCCAATAATCGAGTCCGGCACGCTTCAGTGTAGCATCGTCTGTGCGGAAGCCCAGCGGGTGCACGAGATGGAGATGGGTTCCTGTGGCCGCACAGGTACGGGCGATATTGCCGGTATTCGCCGGTATTTCCGGTTCCACCAGCACAATGTGTAATGCCATAAGTCTGATGCTTCCTCTCTGTAGGGTCTTAAGGAGTGCGGCGGCGTAAGTATCCGCAGTGCCTTCCATGGCCCTGTGATGTATTCTTGATGCTGCTTGCAGTTACAGGCCGGACACAGGCCGGACACAGGCCGGACACAGGCCGGACTCAATGATCCTGGCTGCGGGCAAGAAGAAACCTTCCGCTGCCAGGCGGAAGGTCAGGAACGTTCTTAGATTACCCTTGAGTTTGCCGGAAATGCTTCATGAAATCAGCCAGTGCCTTCACGCTCTCATGCGGAACGGCGTTGTAGATCGAAGCCCGTAAGCCGCCTACGCTGCGGTGTCCCTTGAGGCCGACAAAGCCTTCGGCTTCGGAAGCTTTGATGAACTGCTTCTCCAGCTCCTCCGATTGCATCCGGAACGTTACATTCATGATGGAACGGCTGCCTTCTTCCGCAACTCCGCGGTAGAAGCCGTCGCTGCCGTCGATATAATCATACAGGAGACCTGCTTTGTCACGGTTCTTGGCTTCAGTGCCGGCAAGCCCGCCCTGTTCCTCAATCCATTTTAACACTTCGTTAACCATATATACAGAGAAGGATGGCGGCGTATTGTAGAGAGAGTTGTTCTTGTAATGAGTATCATACCGCAGAATCGTCGGAATATTCGCCGGAGAACTTGCGATCAGCTCTTCCTTGGCAATCACTACGGTAACGCCCGACGGTCCGAGATTCTTCTGTGCACCGGCATAGATCAGGCCGAATTGGTTCACATCGAAGTCGCGGCTCAGAATATCACTGGACATATCGGCAACCAGCGGAATGTTACCGGCATCAGGATACTGTGCATACTGTGTGCCTTCAATCGTCTCATTCGAGGTGATATGCAGGTAAGCCGCATTGTCCGCAGCCTTGATGCTGCTAAGCTCGGGAATAGCCAGGAATTTCTTGTCTGCGGAGGATGCGGCTACATGGCCGCCGCCTGTCAGCTTGGCTTCCTTCAGGGCTTTGTCCGCCCAGCTTCCTGTCATGACATAGCTGCCGACCTGGCCTTCAGCGATAAGGTTCATCGGAACCATGGCGAACTGTGTGCTTGCTCCGCCCTGGATGAACAATACCTTGTAGCCCTGCGGATTGCCGAGGAGCGAAAGCAGGCGTTCCTGAGCTTCATTATGCACGGATTCGTATATCGCCCCGCGGTGCGACATCTCCATAATGGACATTCCGCTCTCCCGGAATTCAACGAACTCCGCCTGTGCACGTTCCAATACTGCCAGCGGCAATGCTGCCGGACCGGCATTAAAATTGTATGCTCTCTTGCTCAAAATAACTCCCACCCTTTCTCTCCTATGAATATGGATATCGCTATGATAGCAGATAACGATAAACACCAGCAAGTATAATTATTCACATATGAGGTAAGCTAGACCGCAATCAGAAGGCTGAAAACAGGTAACTGCGGCTCCACCCCTTGCTGTGACGCGGTAAAATAGTGATGTCAGCAAAAACCTCAGGTGAAATCACATGCTTGTCTCCCCACAGCGCAATCCGCTCAGCAGCGAAATCTCCGCTCTCTCTGATGCAGGCTCCAGTAGGCTTATGGATCAGCTCCCAGTAATAGTCCGCCTCCGCCTGCTCCCAGCCTTCGAGTCTGCAATAGAATTGGCGGTCCGTTTCCCCGGCCCATGTCAGGCTATTCCCGTCTATGCTGAGCAAATTCTCCGTATACGCCGATTCCGGGGCCACGATCTGCGGCGTTCCCGGCAGCCTAAGCTCATAATCCGTCCCTACGAGCGCCCCATCAATGCCGACAAAATTATGAATATACTCTTCAATCCGCAGCGCTTCGGTCCCTGTATTCTCTATCATGTAGGAAATATCCAGCCGGTTATTTTCAAGCTTCAATGTCTTGACCAGCCGCATGCTGTAGCCCCGGCATTCCAGCGGCTGCACAGTGTATGTAACCGAGTCTTCGCTCCACTCTTCTGTGATCGGGAATCGCTTAAGCGGATACTCCCCGACGAATGAATAAGGCTCATCACTTTGCTTCTGCAGCAGCCCGATGCCGGGCTTGGGGAACCATTCCCCAGGAGCAGCATCTTCATAGCCAATTGCCCGGGAAATGCCAAACTCATTGCAGAGGCCTATCCCTCCCGTACCCTGCCCAGGCACCAGACTTTCCGGAACGCAAAAGGTATGTCCTCCCTGCTCCAGCTTCACTCCTGTAATAAATCCCGTCCAGTCAAAACGGGTGCCTCCGTATGCCCCTACATCAGCAATCTCTACGGTCAGTACTCCGTTGGATAATATACGTGTCATTGATCTCTTTCCTTTCTGTCCTGGTTGGACGCAGCACATCCTATCATAGCATTTCCTGGGCCATTCTATACCGGATATTTGGATATTAAAATGCCTGCTCCGCGCAGACCGGCAGAGCAGGCGTAGAATTCAGCAGCTCCGGCTTTAGGCCAGTTCTACCTCCAGCAGATGAATTTCTCCTTCTGGCAGGTCTGTCAACAGACTGCGCGGGATCACAGCACCCTCTGAGACGCGCTGAAGCGTTACCTCAGCTCCGTTCAAGCGGGCTGCGTGTATTTGATACTCTCCGTATTCCGTGCTTCCAGAGGCCATATAGACGACTTTCAGCTCACGTCCGGCAAAGATAGTCTTGATTGAGGCGCTCTTATCGCCGTCAAACTGTTCATTCACCAGCTTCGGCTGCAGCAGCAGGTCGCCAAGCTTGCCTTTGACGCCAAATACTTCAGTTACCATCGTCAGGAGCAGCCAGCTTGCCGAGCCTGTCAGATACGTGTACATTCCTCTGCCCTGCTCGTTGATATATTCCGGAATTCCGGGATACATCCGGCTGACCTCGAAGTTCGCACTCAGGTTATACAGTGAATCCAGTACTTTGCGGCCTTCTTTGACGTATCCGCGCTTATACAGCGCATTGCCGTACATAACGGTCATGTGGCTGAACATGGCCCCGTTCTCCTTGTGTCCGAAGGCGAAGCCGAACGCCCGGCCCAGATTCTGCTGAATGCCGCCGAAGTTGCTGTTCAGACGGTAGCCGATCTTCTCATCGTACAGATTGCGCTCTACCGCAGAGATGATCGCAGGAATCTGCTCTGGAGCAGCCGCGTGTCCCAGGAGCGGGAAGACCTGTCCGGTAAGCGTCATCCGTGTACTCTCAGCCCATTCCCCTTCTACGCGCTCACCGTCATTATTATAATAGCCGTTGAACCAGCCGTCGCCGTGTCCGCTCTCTACCCATTCATTGCGGCGCAGGTGATTGAATATCCATTCCGCCTTACGGGCAAGATCTGCTGCAACCTCTTCAAGCTTCAGAACGGCTCTTACCCCGCTCACCTTATTCGGTGCGGCAGCATAGAAGCGGTTGAGCAGCTCATGCTTGGCCGTAACCGATTCATAATCGACAGCTTGGCCGAGCGAGTCAAGCAGCAGCACCATCTCTTCGGCCAGCTCCAGCGTATGTCCGCCAGTCCGTTCCTTCAGGGTAACCAGCAGTTTGGACAGATCGAGCAGGTTGCTGGCATAGAAGGCTGTGAATGTAACACTTTCGCCCCGCTGCGCTGCCATATCGAGGCCATCGTTCCAGTCCGCTCCTTCCAGCAGGATGTTGTTATGCTCACCCACATTGAAGAATGGAATCAGATTCTGCAGCAGGATATGCTCCAGAATAGTACCTGTATAGACTTCGCCCGCATTCGTCCGCAGACTACTTCCTGCAACCGGCTCCCAGGAGGCATCGCGGTCCTTACAGCGGTTCATGAAGGTATCACGGAAGTAGGTCTGCTCCTGCAGCAGGAAGTCCAGATCCCCGCTCTGATCCAGGTATAGCATGGTGGTCAGGAACGGCCACGCTCCATGGTCCATCCAGACCCGGGGAATATTGTTGCGGTCGGCAATGAATTCGCCCGGCTGCTGCCCGATGATCGTCGCATTGCTGCCGTCAATTCGCACTCCGGCATAGTTGTTCAGCAGCAGGCTGCGCACATCCGCAGGCTCCATAATCAATAGAGCCAGGCAATCCTGCCAAAGATCGCGCCAGCCGCGTCCCCCTCTGCCATAATCGTGGTAAGGCAGGAACGAGTTGCCGTATAGTCTACGCAGCACTGGCTGCAATGTGACCCATTTCATCCATTCGTCGGCGGCATGATCTCCAGTATGGAATTCTACCGTATTGACTTTATCCGCCCAGAAGCGTTTATTCTCATCAAGCAACGCGTCAAAAGCCGCAGCCGAGCCATATTTGGCCATTAGCGCCTGCACATCGATTCTATCATTGTCAATCGCCATGACTACGACATAAGAATGACTCTGACCCGGCTCCAGAGTAATCGCGGCGAACCGCAGGCCTCCCAGTGCCTCATACCCTTCCCAAGGCACTCCGCCATCTTCCCCAATCGACGGAGCCAGATTGTTCACAACCGCTTCCGGCCAGTCCAGACTTCCGCCCTCACCGATGAATTCCTCCTGCACCGGGAATAATCCGGTTGGCAGCGCTCCGCCCTCACCAGCCCCGAATACCCCGTACGAAGTGTGATTCACCCGATGGCCGCGTTCGTCGAACGACAGCGCAGGCTGCACCTCTACGCCATACGCCGAAGTATAGATCCGGTTCAACAGCGAGGTGACATGCCGGTGATCGCGCAGATCATCCGCAGAACGCGCATACAACGGAATAGCCGCAGTAGATGTCAGCGTAAGCGCCTCCGTGCCGCTGTTCGTAAGTACCACCTTCATCAGCTCAACCTTGTCGCTGCCGCAGGGTACGAAGCTTGTGATCTCCGCCCTCAGCCCCAGCTCCTTACTCTCCCGCGTCACCCGATGCCACAGAAGTCCTGCCTCCAGCAAGGATTCATCTGCTGCTTCGCCATAGAACGCCGCATTCTGCCGTGCAGAATTACCCGCAGCTGACCAGGCGCCCTTGCCTTCAATGTACACCCAGAAATTGCGCGATGCGCGGGAATTATGCATATCCTCCACGGAGATTGGCGGTGTCAGAAAGGTATTATGGCCCGAAGTGGCCTGACCATGCAGCTTGGGACTGACCGAGGACATCATGCCCCCTTCATTCACTAGCGGAAAATATAAAAAGCTGCTCCGGTCCGGCTGCTCCAGCCGAAAGTCCCCGTTATTTCCGGTGAAGCTCCATCCTGATCTTGACACCTTTGATTGCTCCTTCAATACATTCATCCTCCCTGTTCCCTAACAGTAGATATCTTCTTGTTTGCGATGACCACATAATTGGATAACCACATAATTGATTAATACATAGTTGCATAACCACTTAGTTGCATGAACACTTAATCGCAATGCCCGATACCGCTTTCCGAAATCGGTTTCGGTTTCATTATCACACCGTTAATTCCCTTTGTAAAGCGTTAATTGTGACTTATGAGCAGAGATTAATGTGCACAATTAATACTCCAAAACTCAGATCACCACATATTATTGTAACTTTATTACATTAATAGTATTTTAGTAACGAAACTTAACGAAACCACAATATTAAGCTATTTGCGACAAATGAGAACAGGCCTCCACATTTGCCCAACTAGCACACAACTTCCCCGAATTCAGGTGCACTAGTGCTCCCAATTTAGCCCATTTGCCTACTTTTGCCGAATTCAGGTGTACTAGTGCTCCTCATTTAGCTTATTTGCCTACTTTTGCCGGATTCAGGTGCACTAGTGCTCCTCATTTAGCTCATTTGCCCACTATTGCTGAATTCAGGTGCACTAGTGCTCTTCATCATTACTCTCCCTCAGCTTTAATCATCAGCAGCAGCAACAGAGGGAATTATCCCTTTCATTTTAGCTTCCAGCCAACTTTTCGCTGAATCTGAGGGATTTATCCCTTTTATTTCACTCATTTGCCAACTTCCAGCTAATTCTGAGGGATTTATCCCCTTCATCTCACCTTCCAGCCAACTCCCCGCTAAATCAGAGGGATTTATCCCTTTCACCTTCCACCATTCACCTCGCCCTCCAGCACGATCAGCCGCCACCGAAGTTTGTTTACACGATAAATGCAAAAAGCCCCCGGAATCAATGATTCCAGGGGCTTTTCTGTCCTACTATATTACAATAGATTAGCTTATCTTATACGTCGAAGTACAGGGAGTATTCATGCGGATGAACGCGGATGGCAACGGCTTGAGCTTCGGAACGCTTCAGGGCGATATAGTTATCGATGAAGTCTTTGGTGAATACGCCGCCCTCTGTCAGGAATTCGAAGTCAGCTTCCAGTGCATCCAGAGCTTCGTCCAGGGTACCCGGAACGCTGCGGATCTTCTCTTTGTCTGCATCAGACAATTCGTAGATATTCTTGTCCAGCGGACCGTAGCCCATTTCTTCAGGGTTGATCTTCTTCTTGATTCCGTCCAGACCAGCCATCAGCATAGCGGAGAAGGCCAGGTATGGGTTAGCCGTGGAGTCCGGTGTACGGAATTCGATACGACAGCCCTTAGGTGTCACAGCAGCTACCGGGATACGGACTGCAGCGGAACGGTTACCCTTAGAATATACCAGGTTGACCGGTGCTTCATAGCCGGGAACCAGACGTTTGAACGAGTTGGTGCTTGGGTTCGTCAGCGCGATCAATGCAGGAGCATGATACAGGATACCGCCGATGTAGTGCAGCGCCATTTCACTCAGGTTGGCATAGGCGCCTTTTTCGTAGAACAATGGGGCATCGCCGTTGAAAATCGATTGGTGAACGTGCATTCCGCTACCGTTATCGCCGAACAGCGGTTTTGGCATGAAGGTGGCTACCTTGCCGTATTGGCGTGCAGTGTTCTGCACAATGTATTTGTAAGTGAGGAGATTATCAGCTGTTTTCTTCAAGGTGTCGAAACGGAAGTTGATTTCCGCTTGGCCTGCTGTTGCTACTTCATGGTGATGACGCTCGATTTCGAGTCCGGCTTCACCAAGCAAACGGCACATTTCACTGCGGATATCCTGCTGGGAATCCACTGGAGCTACAGGCACGTATCCGCCCTTCACGCCAACCTTGAATGCCATGTTGCCGCCTTCTTCCTTGCGGCCTGTGTTCCATGCTGCTTCTTCGGAATCTACGTAGAAGGAGGAAGTATTCATTCCGCTCTCGTAACGTACATCGTCGAAGATGAAGAACTCGGATTCAGGTGCGAAGAATGCTGCTGTACCTACACCGCTGGATTGCAGGAATTCTTCAGCCTTCACTGCGATCCCGCGCGGGTCGCGCTCATAACGTTCGCCATCAGGTGTGAAAATGTCGCACATAATGTTCAGTGTCGGGTGAGCAGTGAACGGGTCAATGTAAGTGGTGCTTGGATCAGGCATCATTACCATATCCGACTCTTCAATCCCCCGGAAGCCTGTAATGGAAGAACCATCGAATGCTACTCCATTTACAAATGTTTCTTCTTCAACTGCGGATGCTGGCAAAGAGATATGGTGAGCACGTCCACCCAAATCTACAAACCGGAAATCCACCCACTCGATATTGTTTTCCTTGATCGTCTGCAATACTTTTTCAACCGACATGCTTAATTCCTCCCCAGATTCCGAACATTAGGCCGCTCATCGTATCAAATGTTCTTGTTTTTATTTTTTTGCTGTCGTCATTATAAATCGCATACCTAACATCGTCAATGCTTATGTCAGGTATTTCTTGCGACAATGTAAGATATTCTGACGCTTTGGTGAAAATACCAAATTCATCCGGATTCCATGTCACCTTTGTCCCATGTTCAATAAAAATGCAGCAAAAACAGCCCTCATCCCCCATCCTGAAACGGGAGAAGAGAGCTGTTCAATAGTCATTTATACGTTGACACTCATACTACAGGCGCAGCCTCCAGTGACGGAGAGAACTTGCGGCCCACCAGCGGTGCCAGCTTCTCCAGATCCCGCAGCAGGCTGTCGAATTGCTCAGGGAACAGGGACTGAACGCCGTCACCGGTCATGGAGTTATCGGGGTCGGTATGCATCTCGATGATCAGACCGTTGGCTCCGGCAGCAACCGAGGCCTTGGCCATAGGGGCTACCAGTTCACGGCGTCCAGTACCGTGGCTCGGGTCAGAGATCACAGGAAGATGGCTGAGATTCTGCAGCACAGGAATGGCCGACAGATCCAGCGTATTACGCGTGTAAGTCTCGAAGGTACGGATGCCGCGCTCGCACAGCATGACATCCCGGTTGCCCCCGGCGAGAATGTATTCTGCCGCATTCAGCAGCTCATCATAGGTCGCACTGAACCCGCGCTTCAGCAGCACAGGACGGCCGCAAGTCCCCAGCTTGCGCAGCAGGTCAAAGTTCTGCATGTTGCGTGTACCTACCTGCAGAATATCCGCATGCTCGGCACAGATATCCACGTATTCCGGCGTCATGACCTCAGTAATAGTCAGCAGGCCGTGACGTTTGCCGGCTTCAGCCATCATTGTCAGCCCTTCCACGCCAACCCCTTGGAAGCTGTAAGGTCCGGTACGCGGCTTGAAGGCACCTCCGCGCAGTACCTGGCCGCCGGAAGCCTTAACCAGCCGGGCAATCTCATCGATCTGCTCCGGAGATTCCACGGCACACGGACCGCCCATAATGACCATATTCTCTCCGCCGATCTTTACTCCGCGGATATCGATAACCGTATCTTCTGGATGGAAGTCGCGGCTCGCCAGCTTATAGGATTTGGTAATCTTAACTACATTCTCCACGCCCTTCATCTGACGAAGATGCTCGGCAAGCTTCGGAGTGACGCCCCCGATCAGTCCGATTACGGTATGGTCAGCGCCTACAGAGAGATGGACCTGCAAGCCTTCCTTCTCAATCACGGCAATAATCTCATTCACCTGTTCCTGAGGTGTTTGGTTGGATGTAATAACGATCATA
The DNA here is from genome assembly GCF_038005345.1 of Paenibacillus sp. FSL H8-0122. Taxonomy (NCBI): domain Bacteria; kingdom Bacillati; phylum Bacillota; class Bacilli; order Caryophanales; family Paenibacillaceae; genus Paenibacillus; species Paenibacillus sp. FSL H8-0122. The sequence continues at coordinate 4,535,618 of NZ_JBBOTB010000001.1, forward strand.
TTATAGCTCCCCTTTTGGACCCGTATTAGTGTTGTAAGATAGACCGGCACACTGCTAATCCTCTGATATACTATCTCGCTACGACGCGTGTACGCTTTTAAGCACTAAAGTGATTTTAACGCATATTCCCCTTTCCGTCAACCGTTATTCCCCCGTTTTATGTAAATTGTATCCAGTCCACACTACAAAAAAGCAGCACAGCCCTCTCAGGCCGCACTGCCGGGTAACCGCTATGAGTTCATCGTTATTGTTATTCAGACCTGTCAGCTGGTGCTGGCCGTCTTATTCTTCACCGGCGGCAGAAGCTTCGCCATATTGACCGTGCGCTTGATCTCCCAGGTCTCCGGCTTCGCTTCGTCATACTGCTCCAGATAATTAATGACTTCCTTGGTGATCGGCGTCGGCGTAGAAGCGCCGGAAGTCACGCCTACCTTGGTAATTCCCTTCAGCCACTCCGTATTCAACTCGGAGACGTCAGCGATCCGGTAAGCCGTAACTCCCGCGATCTCCTCTGATACCTGCGCCAAGCGGTTGGAGTTATTGCTGCGCGGATCACCGACCACAATAACCAGCTCACACTGGCCCGCCTGCTCAGCGACAGCTTCCTGCCGCACTTGCGTAGCCATACAAATCTCATTATGAACTTCGGCACCAGGGAAGGTCTCCAGCAGCTTGCGCATAATATGCTTGATATCCCACTGGCTCATAGTAGTCTGGTTCGTAATGACAATACGTGAAGGAGGAATTCTCAGGCCGGCAATGTCCTCCTCCTTCTCAATCAGATGGACATGCTCAGGAGCAATGCCCACCGCCCCCTCCGGCTCGGGATGGCCTTTCTTGCCGATATAAATAATCTCACAGCCCTCTTCAACCTTCTCCTTGATGAGGTCATGCGTCTTCGTTACATCCGGACAGGTAGCATCCACCGTAGTCAGCCCTTTGGCCCGTGCCATCTTGCGTACCTCGGGAGATACGCCGTGCGCAGTGAAAATAACTGTGCCCTTGTCCACCTTATCTAGAATATCCAGACGGTTATGCCCGTCCAGCGTAATAATTCCGTCGTCCTCAAAGGAGTTCGTGACATGGCTGTTATGCACAATCATGCCCAGTATATAAATCGGCCGGGGCAGATCCAGATTCTGCGCAGCCTGCCGTGCCATTACCATAGCATCGACGACGCCATAGCAATAACCCCGGGGAGAGATTTTGATGACTTCCATGAATTCACCGCTTTCTGCTGTCAATGACTGCTGTAATAGGAGCTACTCAATTATACCCTATTCCAGCGGCGGGGCAAAGAGAAGCGGCAGCCAGATCACAAAGGTCGTCCCTTCCCCCTGACGGGTAACCACCTCAACAGAGCCTCCGTGCTCCTCAATAATCCATTTGGCAATGGACAGTCCGAGCCCGATGCCTTCCGTAATTCCTCTGGATTCATCTGCGCGGTAGAAGCGGTCGAAGATATGCGGCACCTCATCTTTGTCCATCCCGATTCCCGTATCGGCAATGCGGATTCCCACCTGATTCTGATACAGTAAGGCATCCAGCGCTACCTCACCGGCCGGGGTGTATTTGAAAGCATTGTCAATGAAAATGAACATCATCTGCTGCAGATAATCCTTATTACCCAGGATATACTTACCGTTCAGATGGCCCATCTCACCGACAGACCACTCCGCTTCGCGCGTCAGGAAGGACGCCCGGCGGGCTACCTCAGTCATCATCGGCTCCAGCGCCACCGGCTCGATCTCGAAGGTCCGGCCGGTATCCGCCCGGGCCAGGGAGAGCATATCCGCTACCAGACGGCTCATGCGTGCCGCTTCATCAGCGATATCCTTCACCGATTCAAGCGAGAGCTGGCGGATATCCGCCTCGGACATCCGGCTGTCATCCGGCTTCATCTCCCAGACCTTTTGCAGCAGATCGATATTCCCGCGGATGGTTGTAAGCGGTGTCCGCAGCTCATGCGAAGCATCCGAGACAAAGCGGCGCTGCGTGGCGTAGGCCTCCTCCAGCCCTGTATAGAAGCCCTCCATGCGCCCAAGCATACTGTTCACCGTCTCAATCAGCCGCCCGATCTCATCCTGCGGACCGTCATATACGATCCGCGAGCTGAGGTCAGTTCCCGTCTGTATCCCGTTCGCAGCTTCAATGACCTTGCCAATCGGACTCATCGCCTTACGGGCCAGGAAGAGGCCGAAGGTGAAGGCTGCGAGCAATGTAGCGAAGGAGCCGGCCAGCAGAATATTCTTCAGCCGGTTCAGCAGGGTGACCTGCTCACCCGTATACACAGCAACCTGAAGGACAGCAGGAAAACTGCTGTTATTAAGATTAATGTCAAAGCCCTTCTGATAAATCAGAAAAGGATTGCCGCCATAGCTGGCTTGCAGGAATCCCTCCTGTCCGGGGAGATCCTCCTTGGCGGGAACCTTGAACTTCAAGCTGATCTCGGTCATGTTCGGACTGGGGATCAGTCTGTCCAGATCATAGATGTACATCTGGGCGAACAGGCTTTGGCCCGCAGGTCCGCCTAAAATCGGCTGCAGCGTACCGTCAGAGGTCAGCCCCTGCTTCAGTTCAACCTGATGAGACTGGCTCAGGAGCCGGCTTTTCAAATCGCCGTACGTATTAATATAGACAAACGCGTAGATCACGCCGGACAAGACCAGCAGCATAACGGCAAGAATCCCCGAGTACCAGGCAGTCAGCCGCAGTCGTATGGACATATTAGTCACCTCTTAGGATGTAACCGGCTCCCCGGATCGTCTGAATCAGTCGTTTGCCGCCATGCTCCTCCGTCTTCTGGCGCAGCATGGCAATATATACCTCCAGGACATTCGATTCCCCGCTGTAATCGTAGCCCCAGATCTTATCCATGATGAGATCGCGGGAGAGCACCCGCTTCGGATTCTGCATGAACAGATGCAGCAGCTCGAATTCCTTCGCCGTCAGCTCCAGACGCCGTCCGGCGCGGGTCACTTCCCGGGAATCCACATCCAGCGTAATATCCTCATAGGTGACCGCCTGATCCGGGCTTCCGCCCTGCTCGCTTTTGCGCCGGAGCAGCGCCCGGACTCTGGCCAGCAGCTCCTCCAGGGCAAACGGCTTCACCAGATAGTCATCCGCGCCGAGGTCCAGCCCCTTCACCCGGTGCTCGATTTCATCCTTGGCCGTCAGCATCAGCACTGGAACACTGCTTCCGCCCTCCCGCAGACGGCGGCAGACCTCGAACCCGTCGACCTGGGGCATCATAACGTCCAGAATGACCACATCGGGATCACTGTTCAGAACGGCACGCAGCCCGTCTGCCCCGTTGGACGCGGTCTTGACATCATAGCCCTCAAAAGCCAGCCCCCGGCGGAGCATAGAGGTTATTTTCTCATCATCATCAATTATCAGTATATTCGGTCGCATCCGGCAGCCCCCATTGTCTCATTCATATATCTCTATTGTATCAGATGCACCCGTCTCTCCGCATCCGTACACGAACAGCACAGAGCGGAAGGGTTGCCCCTTCCGCTCTAACGCCCACCGCATGATGTGCTTATTGCTTCTGAGTCTGCGTGGTCTCGAAATCATTCTTGTTGCCGATCGTTACCGGCAGATCCAGCTTCTTACCGTCACGGACCACATTCAGTGTCGCCTTATCGCCTACTTTAAGCGTCTGGATGTAAGTGATCAGATCCTGGCTGGTAGCGTAGCTCTTTCCGTCAATTCCTGTAATGATATCGTAAGGACGCAGATCCGCTGTATAAGCAGGAGATTTAAAGACAATTTCAGCTACTACAGATCCTTCTTTAATCGTGGTTCCCATTTGCTTGGCAACTTCATCGGTAATTGTCATCAGAGTAGCCCCAATGAATGGTACCGGTTCCTTCGGAATTTCCTGATTGGCTTCAAGCTTATCTACTACGCCTTTTATGGTATTTACCGGAATGGCAAAGCCGATACCCTGAGCGTCTCTGCTTACTGCAACGTTCATACCAATGACCTGGCCGTTCATGTTGAGCAGCGGTCCGCCGGAGTTCCCCGGGTTAATGGAGGCGTCAGTCTGCAGCAGATTTTTGTAGGTCTTCACGCCGCTGCCGTCTTCTTCGTTGATATCGATGCTGCGGCCTCTGGCGCTAAGCACTCCGGTTGTCACCGTATGGTCGAAGCCCTGCGGGTTCCCGATCGCCACGACCTCTGAGCCGACCTTGATGCTGTCGGAATCGCCAAGCGCCACAGACGGGAAGTCCGAGCCTTCAATCTTCAGTACGGCGAGATCGAGATCCTTGCTGGAGCCCAGCAGCTTCGCTTCATAAGTCTTGGAGGTGCCGTCTACGGTAACCTGAATGACATCGGCACCATCTACCACGTGCTGGTTGGTCAGTATATAACCGTTCGAATCATAGATGAAGCCTGTACCAATACCGTAAGGTGTAAGCTGCGGAGAAGAATTATTCGAGCCCTGCTGGGATTCCGAATTATTCGAGCCGGAACCTCCTCCGCCGAATTGATCCCCGAAGAAGAACTGTGAGAACGGATCACTCATATTCGGGCTGCTGCTTCTATTCCGCGAGTTATTTGATTTCACCAGTGTCTCAATTTTGACGACTGCCGGCCCTACCCCTTCAACTACGCCGGATACATCTCCTGAGCCGGTAACCAGCGCCGCTGCAGAAGTGGAAGGTGTAATGTTGGCATTGCCGCTAGCCGTCTTCCCTGCCGGATTCGTTGCAACCGTGGCTGCCTCCTGGCCTCCGGTGAACCAGTTCCCCCGGTCTGCCATGAACATGGAGCCTGATAAGACCACCATTCCGGCGAGAAAAGATACCAGTACCGCTTTCACCGGCTTCTTCGGTTTACGGTTATACTGCCAGCCGTTGCCCCCCTCTGGAGGATTGCCGCCGCGTCCGCCGTTCCCGTCATTGCCGGTAGTGCGGAGCGATGTGTTATACGGTAAGGACTTCACCGGCTGTGGCGGCGTAACCTCTACCCGTTCGGGTTCGCGGCGGTTATAATGCTGCGGGTCATTGCCGTTCATCTCATCATTGTTCATCGATTTGAAAGGTCCGTAAGAATAGTAGTAGGAGCCGCCTTCTGCGGATGAATTAGTGCTGTTATCAGTATCATTATGATTATTGTCCCATTCACGATCCGGTCCCGGTTCATGATCACGATTGTAGTTGTTCTCACGATTGAAGTTGTTTTTGTTATCGTCCATGTTTACTTTCCTCCCGCGCCTTGCCGTGTCAGGCAAAGTGTTATTTGTTTTGATGTCCTTATTTTGTACTGTAAACCTTAAGGTCACATTAAAAACAATTTAAGCGGAGATAAAAGATACCCAGACGATGATAAATAGTTGATTAATCAAACAGATCTTCTACCGTACGGATAGGCTTCACTTCCATAGGTTCTTTGAATGCTGCCATATGAAAGTAGGCGGCCAGCCAGATGATTGCGCATATAAGAATATAAGCCATCAGTTTATTCCCTCCCTAAAATGGATTGGCCCAGCAGCCGGTTCACCCGCTCTGCACTGCAGAACATGAAGATCAGTAGCGCAAGTACAGCAAAGGGGAATACGGCAATGCTGGTGCGCACGGATAAAAGCCCGAATAACGGCGGAATTAACGTTGTCCCCGTGTAGGCTACCGCCATCTGATACCCGATTAAGCGGGCTGAATTCTCCTTGCCGAACCGGGCCGGCGTCTCATGCAGGAGACCCGGATAAATCGGTGCGAGGCCCAGACCAATCAATATCATTCCTGCAAGTGAGAGGGCCGGATCGAACGGCAATACAAGAACAGCCCCGCCTGCGATGGTCACCAATTGACCGTAACGGATAAGAAGGCGGTTATGGACTTTTAACGTGATGAAGCCGGTAATCAGCCTGCCAACTGTAATGCCCGCGTAGTATACGGAGATCCAAGCCGCTGCTGTATCTGGCGCCACTCCCCTTGCGCCTACCAGATAACTGGCGCCCCACAGTCCAACCATTGCTTCTATTCCGCAGTACAACAAGAACGTCAACAGGGTAGGCTTAACGCCCCGCAAGCGGATGGTGTTCGCCTGCGGCTTAAGATTCACAGCTGCTTCATCCGGAAGCTTGCCGCTAAGCGCTGCGGGAAGCTGAGGCTCCCGCGTGGCAGCAACCTTGTTCCATAACGGAAGCGTCACTAACAGAATCAAGGCGAACCCGAACTGAATGAAGGCCACAACCGCATATCCCCCTCTCCAGGACTGGGCGTGTACGAGATTGACTGCCATAATCATGGGTCCCAGTGTCGCGCCTACGCCCCAGAAGCAGTGCAGCCAGCTCATATGATGAGCCTTGTAATGTTCGGCCACATAATGATTCAGTGCCGCGTCCACTGCACCTGCCCCAAGACCTAGCGGAACGGCCATTACTATGAACCACAACACGGATGGCGACATGGAGAATCCGAACAATGAAGCGGCGGTTACGAGGCAACTGACAAGAGTTATTCGTCCTGTCCCCAAGCGCTTGACTATTATATTACTGAACAGACTGGACACGATGGTCCCTCCGGCAATAATCATCGAGATGATTCCCGCCGATCCAAGCGATGAACCCATCTCCGGCCAGATCACAGGCCACGCAGAGCCAAGTAAAGAATCGGGAAGTCCCAGACTAATAAAAGCCAGATAAATAATAATTAAAAAATACATAGACAAAGATTCTCCTCCTAAAACCACTTAATAAATAAACTTTATAAAGTATATATACTAAGTATGTTCTCTCTCTTGTTTGTTGTCAAGAAGCGGTTTTACATATCCAGAAAACAACAAAAAACCCCTGTAGTTAACAAGGGTTCTTCGCACGTTAGGTCTAAACGGGCTCCGGCTCTAGCTCCTTCAGGGTCAGCCTGCGCAAACCGTTCTCGAAATCTTCCTGAAAGGTATGCTGTAAGACGACTTCCGGATAAACAGGCATGGGGTGCTGAAGCTGATAGGCTGTCCAGGCCGATGTCCAGACGGAATCCTCCACTCTGTCCTGATAGATGACAATTCTATCCGGGGCCAGAACAGCATTCACCGTCTGTAAGATCCTGCAGGTTGCAGCTATGAATATGTCCGGGGTCATCTCCAGGCTCCACTCAGGCATATCGGGAAGGAACTTTACCTCTCCTGACATCCCCTGATTTCCTTTCAGGATGCTGCCGTGCAGGTAGATCCCCATACCCGGCGGGTACCCGTTCGGAAAGTAGAGACCCAGTAAATATTGCTCTTCGCCTTCGCTATGCTTCATGCAATATCCGCTGATCGCAGCATTCACATCATTCTCCACCAGGATAGGCAGTCCAAACCGGGATTCAATCTCTTCTATCAACCTGGAGCCCGTCAGTTCCCGGAGACTGCTGACTTTAATTTCACCGTTTACCGCCTGTCCCGGAATACCTATGCCAATGACCTTGATGGAAGGGTACTGGCTCAGGGCATGTTCAATGATTGTATAGCAATAATCTCTTTCGAAAACCGGGATGATATGCTCATCCTTCATCAGAATATCGTCCTTCAAATTGATAACTGTGGCGGAGATCAGGACCTTTCCCGCTTTTTCTGTCACGTACATCACCAACGCGAGGCTGAAATCGTAATTAAAGCGATAGGTCTGTGCGGGTCTTCCCCCGTTGGAAGGCACCACCAAGTCTTCAAACAACTCCCCTAACTCGGACAGCTCCTTAACTAATGAGTTCACAGTTACTACGCTTAGCTTGGTCCGTGCAGCCAGCTGGGGTTTTGTAGCCGTCTCCATACGTTTCATCACCTGGCGCACATGATTCAGGTTAATTTCCTTCATCAAATTAGCGTTTGCTATTCGGATAGCCTCCTTATCGGTTCAATAGATCATTAGATTCAGTCAAAAAGCCTGCAAATGCTACCCCTGCGCCCAGCCCTTGCGGTGGGCGTAGATCGCCAGCTGGGTGCGGTCGTCCAGCTCACATTTCATCAGCAGGTTGCTGACATGGGTCTTCACGGTCTTGATGCTGATATGCAGCTCCTCGCCGATATCCTTATTCGTCTTGCCCTCAGCGATCAGCAGCAGCACTTCCTTCTCCCGCTCGGTCAAGCCGGAGGAGTCGCCCTGGACCGTGCGCTGGCGGATACCGCGCGTCAGCGCCTGCGACACATCACCGGTCATCACCGGCATGCCGCGATAGGCGCCTTGCAGTGCGTAGATCAGCTCTTCTGCCGAGACCGTCTTGAGCACATAGCTGACAGCCCCGGCTTCAATCGCATCAACCACCAGATCGTCCTCCAGGAAGCTGGTAAGGATGACAATTTTGAGCCCGGGGAATTCGGCCAGGACCGCGCGGGTAGTCTCAGCCCCGTTCATTACCGGCATCATCAGATCCATCAGCACCAGATCCGGCAGCGCCTCCTGTCCCAGCTCACGCAGCATCGCCAGCGCTTCATGCCCGTTGGCTGCTTCTCCAATCACTTCAAACATCGGCTCCAGCATCAGATAGGTTTTGAGGCCCATCCTCACCATATCGTGATCATCTACAAGCAGTACTTTTACGAGACTCATTCTGTACTCCCCCTAATATTGTGTAAGCATGATTCGGCCCCGGCTTCATCACAGCAAGAGCACATCAAGCCTCTTCAGAATCGGCCTCAGTCTCTTGGACAAACTTTGGAATATGTACACGGATCGTCGTTCCCGCTCCCCTGCGGCTGATAATCTCGACCTGACCGCCGAGCTTCTCGGCACGCTCACGCATGGTCGTGAGCCCGTAGGAGCCTTGCTTGTGCTGCACATGCTCGAAGCCCTGACCGTCATCGCTGATGCTCAGCACCACCTGGCGCGGCACCTCCCGCAGGGACAGACTGACCACCCGTGCACCGGCATGCTTCACGATATTCGCCATCGACTCCTGAATAATCAGGAACAGCTGATGCTCAATCGCTTCGGACAGCTCACCCTGAAGCTCGAGCTCCTTCACCCCTTTGAGCCCGTTCTGACGGCAGTAATCCGGGAACCACTTCTCCAGTGCCTCGAACAGATTGCGCCCCTCCAGCTCCACCGGACGCAGCTGTGCGATCAGCGCCCTCATCTGCTTCTGTGCCATCTGGGACATGCTGATCAGCTGATCCATCACCGTCTGCCCGTGCTCTGCGCTGCGCTCAAGCACTTTAGGCAGCGAAGAGGCTGACATGTGAATAGCGAACAGCTGCTGGCTCACCGTATCATGCAGATCCCGGGCCATACGCCTGCGCTCTTCCAGTACCGCGCTCTCCGCTGCCTGTTCCTTCTCGATCACTTCCTGCTCTCCGAGCTGCTGGAGCCGCTTCATCTTCTTCTCCACCGTATCCATCATGATGTTGAACTCGTGGTAGACACGTGCGAAAGACTGGTCCTCGCTCTCCGGCATCCGCACCGACATATTCCCCTTGGCCACCTGCAGCATATTCAGATCCAGATGATCGATCCGCCGCTGAATCCGCTGACCGGCGATGTAGCCGATGATGACTGTGAACAATACAATGCCCAGACACAGGTAGATCCACATCCGGGTATCCACCACCTGAATATAGCCCAGACATGTCCCGGCATACATCAGCCCCGCCGTTACCCCGCCGCTCAGCAGGAAATACACCAGCAGCATCCACTTGGTATTACTGAAGATCCCCATTTAACCCACCGTTTTCACTTTAACGTCGCCGATGAAGCAGCTGACATTGATACGGACCTTCTTGCCGGATTCCTTGTAATATGGTGTCTTGCATTGTACATTGCTCATGAACCCGCTGCGCGACTGCTCCAGCACCTGCATGTCACCGATGAACGAGCTGCCGGTCACAGCCACACCCAGATCCATATCGTCTGGAATGTACACTTTAATATCGCCGACAAAAGCAGAGATATTAATCTTGGTCTCGCCGTAAGGAATCTGCGCATTGGTCAGATCCAGCACCGTATCCCCGATGAACTGCGAAATGTTGGTCCGCTTCAGTTGAAAATGTTCCTTGCCCATATGCACATCGCCGATAAAAGCCGAACGGTTCGTCGCATCCTTATCATGCCCGGAATCCTGAAACTCCTCATGCCATTCGCCGTGACGGCGGGCATGCCGTTCCTGACGCTCCTGGCGTCTGCGCTCCTGCCGCTCTTGCTTCTCCTGCCAGCGGGTATCTGACGAGGCATGCAGCGGGTTACCGTCTGAGTCCTCCTCACCCTTATGCAGATAATCGTTCCAGTTCCGGTCCTCGCTGCCAGCGGGCTTGCCGAATTTCTGCTCGAACTGCTGATCGAGCGTAGATTCCAGCGGAGCGGGCGGCGTTGTATCCAGCGGACTCTTGCCGGGTCCAGGCGGGTAGTAGCCCGGCGGTGAAGGCGGTGCCGGAGGTATAGGCGGAGTACCCGGCCGCGGCCTGAAGATGACGGATAATCCGCCGCCGATCAGCATGAGCGGAATCAGCATTTTGAAGAAATCGCTTGCCGAGTAGTAAAACCAGTCTAAATTCCTTCCCAGGAAAAACACCCCGATGGCCAGATAGATGAACCCGCCGAGTGTTGCCGAGAATCTGGAGTGCTCCTCATCCGGAGCCAAAAACCGTTTGATTCCCATCACGATCAGAATAACCGGCCAATAGGTGGAGATCAGTGAACCCAGACTGAAATCCGTGTAGCCCATTTGCCGGAGCAGGAACATTCCCCCAAGACCGATAAGGAGCAGGCCTCCGAGTACCTGGCTGGTGAACCTTCGTTTCATAATGTCATCCCCCTTGTCGTAAATACAACTCTTCCTTAGTAAACATTTATAACCTTAGTCTACAGGAAGAATGCGGCGGAGAACAGCGGCGTAAGAAGGAACCGTATCTCCGTCTCCAGACCGAGAGAGCTGGAATATTAAGTAAGATTGTAGCTGTATAAAATAACCCAAAATATATAAATTCTATTAAAAAAGCTGCCCTCCAGCCCGTAATCCGGACATGGCAGGACAGCTTGTTGCTTCAGGAGCTTACCGGGAACCCAGCATTACTGCTGCGGTTTCTGAGCCGGTTTGGTCATAGAATTGCTGCTTTGCTTAGTAGCACCGTCATTTTCAACAGCGAACTCTGCATTGTATTTTTCATTTGGTGTTTTGAAATTTTCTTGTACCTTTGGTTTCTTGGAATTAGCCACGAGAATCACCTCCCTATTGTATCGGAAGAAGCAAGTATTTGCTCCAGTCGATATTATGGGAAGCAGACCGCTGTATTATGCATGCTCACGTGAAAATAAATTCAAACTCCGGTTTGACCGGCGTGAGCAACCTCTAAATAGCTTCTTCCAGCAAATATTGCGGAACCGCATTATAAGTCTGAATGGCGTGGCCAAGGCTCTTCAGCATACTTTCTGTGCATTTGCCGTCGCCGCGCTTAATCACTTGAACCACGACTGACTTCTTGCCCCATTCTTTGTAGACCTGCTTGGTGGTGCTGAAGTAGAGATCGATCTTGCGCCCTTTGATTGCCGATCCGGTATCGGCCACAATGCCATATCCGTAACCCGGTATATATAAAATACTTCCCAGCGGCAGTACCTTCGGGTCCGCTGCAATCGTGGATACCGCATTCTTGTCCCGCCGTACCTTCACTCCTGAATACGTAATCCCGTACTCCGGATGCTTCGCGGTCTTGCCTGTGGATTCGTATCCGGCTGTATAGCCGGTCGCCATTACTTTCAGCGAGGTGATAATCTGCTCTGGAGCCGGAGCGGCTACCGGTACCGAGCCGGGTGCTTTGACAGCATTCTTAGGCTTAGCTGCCTGTACCTCTGGCTTAGCAGCTTTGTCTGCGGCATCCGGCTGTGCGGCTCTTGAAGAGCCTCCAAGACGGGATGCTGAGCCTGTCTGCTGACGATCAACGGGTGACTGCTTCTGTATGCTGCTTCCATGCTGCCCTGCAGTGTCCTCCATCCCTCTCGCCTGGACTGACTTCCGCGCGTAGTCCGGGAAGATCCCGGCAGCGGTCAGCATAAGGACGATCGTGACGAAAAGACACCAAAACCTCTGGTATAAGCCCATTTTGTTCATTAGTTAAACCCTCCCCATAGTACGAGGGTTTCCCGATTCACAAAACTTTATACATGACACCGCGCCATAGCGGTCTCATGAGGCTTATAACAGAGGTTCAGTGAGCAGAATGAATTAGATTACACGTCCGGCAATTTCCTGGGCAAGCGAATCAATGGCTTCCTGCAGCGGACGGGCGCCGATGTCGCCTTCGCCGCGTTTGCGGATCGATACGCTGCCCGCATTCATCTCGTTCTCGCCGACAACGAACATGTATGGCAGCTTCTCGAGCTGAGCTTCACGGATCTTGTAGCCCATCTTCTCATTGCGTAAGTCCACTTCCGCACGGATGCCGCTCTTCAGCAGCTTCGCTTCTACTTCCTTCGCATATTCATCGAAGGCTGACGAGACCGGGATAATCTTCACCTGCTGCGGAGACAGCCACAGCGGCAGTGAACCGGCAAAGTTCTCCAGCAGGAAGGCTACGAACCGTTCCATCGTTCCCAGAATCCCGCGGTGCAGGACCACCGGGCGGTGCTTCTGGCCGTCGTCGCCGACATATTCCAGCTCAAAGCGCTCCGGCAGCAGGAAGTCAATCTGTACGGTCGAGAGTGTCTCTTCTTTACCGAGTACAGTCTTAATCTGCACATCAAGCTTCGGACCATAGAAGGCCGCTTCGCCTTCGGCTTCGTAGAACGGCAGACCGGCTTCTTCGACTACCTCACGCAGCATACGCTGTGCCGTCTCCCACATCTCGTCGTTGGCATAATATTTCTCAGTATCCTTAGGATCACGGTAAGAGAGGCGGAACCGGTAATCTTCAATCCCGAAGTCACTGTATACCTGCTTAATTAATTCCAGCACGCGGATGAACTCGCTCTTGATCTGGTCCAGACGGCAGAAAATATGCGAATCATTCAGCGTCATGGAACGCACACGGTGCAGACCTGTCAAGGCTCCCGACATTTCATAACGGTGCTGAATCCCGAGCTCGGCAATACGGATCGGCAGATCGCGGTAGCTGTGCATCGAGCTCTTGTAGATCATCATATGATGCGGGCAGTTCATCGGGCGCAGCACGAACTCTTCGTTATCGATAGTCATCTTAGGGAACATATCTTCCTGGTAGTGCTCCCAGTGGCCGGAAGTCTTGTACAGCTCTACGTTCCCGAGTACAGGAGTGTAGACATGCTGGTATCCGAGGCTTGCTTCCAGATCGACAATATAACGCTCCAGAATACTGCGCAGCTTCGCACCCTTAGGCAGCCAGATCGGCAGGCCCTGTCCAACTAACTGGTTGAAGGTGAAAATCTCCAGCTCCTTGCCCAGCTTCCGGTGGTCGCGCTTCTTCGCTTCCTCCAGCAGGCGCAGATGCTCATCCAGCTGTGCCTTCTTGATCCAGGCTGTGCCGTAGACACGCTGCAGCATCTTGTTCTTGCTGTCCCCGCGCCAGTAAGCCCCGGCCACATTCATCAGTTTGAATACCTTGATCTTGGCCGTAGACGGCAAATGCGGCCCACGGCAGAGGTCAAAGAATTCGCCCTGCTCATAGATAGTGATGACACTGTCTTCCGGCAGAGCTTCAATCAGCTCCAGCTTGTAAGGATCACCCAGCTCGCCGAAGCGCTCCAGTGCTTCCCCCCGGCTGACCTCATGGCGGACAATCGGCAGATTCTCCGAGACGATGCGGTCCATTTCCTTCTCGATCTTCAGCAGATCCTCGGGATTGAGCGGATGCTCCAGGTCCATATCATAATAGAAGCCGTCTTCGATTACAGGACCTACTCCAAGCTTCACTTCCTTGGTGCCGAACAGGCGTCTTACTGCCTGCGCCATCAGGTGAGCTGTACTGTGGCGCATCACTTCGAGACCTTCCGGCGAATCCAGAGTTACTATCTCTACCAGATCGCCTTCCTGCAGCGGTGTTGACAGGTCTACGACAATCCCGTTGAGCTTGCCTGCTGCGGCGTTCTTGCGCAGTCCGCTGCTGATAGAGGCGGCTACATCCTCAATGCTGCTGCCGTCTGCGTATTCCCGGACCGATCCGTCCGGAAGCTTAATATTTACTGACATGATTACTTCCTCCTAAGGTTTGTTGGGCTATACTTCGCTGAACTCTTCACACAAAAAACACCCGTCCCGCAAAGGGACGAGTGATTGCACCCGTGATTCCACCCAAATTCGATCTATCCTTGCAATTGCTGCCTATGCTTCAGCTTCACTGCAGAATATAATCCTTCGTTAGCATGGGGATAACGGTCATGAACCGGCGGTTCTTACTATCCATTAAGATTCCATAATATGGAAACTCTCAGGAGTTCATAACCGCAGCTACAAAGGGGTAAACCAATACCGGTACCGGAGGAAGTTGCAGCCTGAGGCTTCCTCTCTCTGAAACGGTCCAAAGCAAACGGTTCATATCTTTGTCAACGCTGATAACATGAATTAAGGCAATTATAAATCTCAGCTTATCTTCCGTCAAGCGCAAAACAGCTGCCCGTCCTCAGGCCAGAAAAGGGCCCGTGCTATTTCAGCACGGGCCTTCCTCTGATTGATTATCATTTCATGATCACATGATCATGAAACTTTAACTTATGAAGCTTTGTTCTCCAGCATACGGAAGATAATGACCGCAGCCTGAGCACGGTTGGCCATGCTCTTCGGTGCGAACTGCTTGGCATCCACACCGTTGACGATACCCATCTGAGTCAGCTGTGCCACTGCCTGCTGAGCGTAAGGGGCAATCTTGCCCTTATCCGTGAATTTATTCAACGTTGCAGCATCAACCGGCTGCAGCTGACCCTTAAGGGCATTCGCGATCATAATCGCCATTTCCTCGCGGGTAATCTCACGGCCCGGCTCGAATTTACCGTTGCCGGAGCCTTTTACAAGACCTGCATTGACAGCCGCAGCAATCGTACCCGAGTACCAGACTCCCTGCTTCACATCGCTGAATTTCGCAGGTGAAGCCGAATTGCTCAAATCAAGTGAACGAACCAGCATGGTTACGAATTCTGCACGGGTTACACTTTTCATGGGTGCAAAGTTTGTGCCGTCCATTCCTTTGATAATGCCTTTGGCTGCCAATACATTAATGGCATCTGCGGCCCAGGCTACCTTGCCCAGATCCTTGAAGGCTACAACAGGTACAGCAGGAGTTGCTGTAGGTGCCGGTGTAGCCACAGGAGCTGGTGTAGCAGAGGCTGCTGGCGTAGCCGATGGTGTAGCTGTCGGCTTAGGCGTTGCTGTTACAACCGGTCCCGGGTTATATCCAGTACCAGGGGTAGAGCTAGGACTAGGACTTGGAGTAGCTGTTCCAGGGTCTTTCTCCACATTAGTGATCCGGCCTTCAATGGCAGCCGTGATCGCACCGCCGTTGAATGTTTTGACGATATATTCATAGAATACATTCAGGTCAATCGGTCCGGCCAGCGAAGCGCTCGCCTCAGTCAATACCTTGTAATTATCGCCGCCCGCAGCCATGAAGTTATTGACTACAGCCGTGTAGCTCTTCGACATTTCAATAGGTGTTCCGTCTGTCTTGGTCAGGTTAGCCACACGCTCTGCAACCGGCAGATACATGTTGGCTGTATATTTCAGACCTGAGATTTGCAGTGTCTTCGTGTCTGCGGTGCCGTCAGCCTTAACCGCCCATTGCTGCTGCAGCAGAGTCTTGATCTGCTGACCGGTCAGCGTCAGCTTCACCAGCGTGTTGCCGAATGGCTGAATCTTCGCCAGATCGCCGAACGCTACATTACCCTTCGGAAGATCCGCACGGATACCGCCCGGGTTCATGAAGGCGAAATCAGCAGGAACCGTAGAACCGTCTTCGAAATCAGCGCTGCGCATCGCATCTGCAATCAGATTACCCAATGCTGATTCCTTAGTGTAGGCATCTGTACGGGTAATTGTACCGTCAGTAGTTCCTACAGGCTGAGTCAGCTCAGGGTGAAGATTCAAATAGTAGTCCACCAACGCCTTAGTTTCGGCATCCGGTGCGATTTTACTCTGAACCGTGTTCGTTACAGTAGCTGTTTTACTCTTCACTGTACCTGTAGCTCCGTCAATCACCAGCTTAATGTCTTCGAAAGCTGTTCCGTAAGAGTAAGCCTGAACGATCAGCTTACCGTTCACTGTATCATTGGCATAGCCATGATTGTCTCCGGCTACGATCACATCAACCGGGGAATTGGCAGGAAGCGCATTAGCCAGATCTACAGCTTCGCCGGTGGATACATTCTTTTTGGTAACCGGATCAGTCTTGGTTGTTGCCGGATCATGGGCAAGCACCACGATCGTCTTGACGCCTTGAGCATTCAGCTCGGCCGCATATTTCTCAATCGCCGCGACCTCTTCCTCAGCACTCAGGAACTTCACACCGGCTGTACCGGCTGGCGATACTTTGCTTGGCGTTGCTTTGGTCACAACTCCGATGAAGCCGATCTTCACGCCGCCAACTTCTTTTACAACATAAGGGGTGATAATAGGTTTGCCAGTAGTACTGTCTACTGCGTTGGCATTGATATAATCGAAATCTGCGCCGTTATGGACGACTTTCTCGTTCTTAGGGTCTTTACCGCCATAGATTTGAGCCTTCATCGCCTCAACACCTTGGTCAAATTCATGGTTGCCCAGGGTGCCGACGTCGAACTTCATGAGGTTCATCCATTCCATTGTAGGCTTGTCGCGTTCCAGCGAAGATACCGGAGCGGATGCGCCCACAGAGTCGCCGTTATGGAACAGCAGCGAGTGCTCATATTTGGCACGGGCTTCCTTCAAATAAGCCGCAAGTGTAGCCGCTGTGCCTACTGCTTCCCCATTCACCACCGAGGTAGTGTCCAGTTGGCCGTGGAAGTCATTAATGCCCAGCAGATGGACTTCAACATCTCCTGTTGGGACTGGAGGAGCTTTTTTCAAATCAAGGTTGTAGATTTCAAATTTATTGACATCTTGAGTTCCCGTAGCAGTAATGTTTGCAGGAGCGACTGCTGCTGCTTTGGGTGAAGACGGGAATGTTACAGTAACATTGCCTTCAATAGGTGCAATCGACCAGTTGTTGTCTGCGGTAGGATCAACGGTTCCCGCTTCCTTGATGTAATCCATCAGCACCTGGCGGTTCTCCATCTGGGAATCAATGATCATGTTAGCGCCTTTGACACCCGGGAAGTTTCCTCCGCCGCTTGCACGGTAGTTGTTGGTAACGACCACGAAGTCCTGATCCAGATCCAGTGGCTTGTCGCCATAAGTAATGGAGGTTACCCGGCTGGAGGACTGATCGTTGATGCTGCCATCGGGTTTGTACTTCGCATTGCGTGTGACATCAAGTGTATATTGGATGCCGTCAATCACATCGAAATTGAACACAGCAAATGCTGAATTCAAAAGCGGCTGAGGCGTGGAGATGGTCGGCTTAATGCGGTTGAACGCTCCTGCGCTCATCTCTACCCATTCTTTGACGGTCGAACCTTTCACTACAATCGCCTTCAGCGTGTTGTCATACAGATACAGATCGCTTGCACTGGCAATCGTAAGGTTGCCTTTCTTGATGTCTGTATACTCCTCAGGTCCGTTGCGTCCAGCCTTGAATGGCGCACCAACGCTCAGGATCGGCAGGTTTCTATACCCGGCCAGATTCTCGTTCGTATGAATCAAGTTAGATACATACTGCTGCTGGGCATAGGTTACGATCTGGACTGTCGGATCATCCTGCACCATAGCAAAATAGCTGTTCATCGGCGCAAATGTTACACCAAGCGGTTGATTCACATAATCAATCGTAGCTTGATGTGCTGCTCCGGCAAGATCGTCAATAGCAGTGTCAATGGCTGCGCCAGCAATAGAGCGCGTAGAAGCCTTGGAAGCTGCTTTGTCTACTGTCCACTTGCCGCTGCTGTTCTGGGCGATTTTCAGATCGATAAGGCCCAGGTAACCACCGCCATAGCCTGCTTGTACTGCCGGAGTCCCATTGATGTGTCCGTTAACGTTATCTACCTTAGCTACATCATTATTGTAAGGTTTCTTGGTGGACGGATCTTTGAAGGAAGCATCCAGCGCGCTGTCAACGCCGTTCGTCGGGAATACCTTGTGGGTATGCGAGAAGGTAATGGCATCAATGCCGGGAACCTTGCTCAGCAGGTTAATGACATTCTCTGCTCCGGTTCCTTCTGCGGCAGCAGCGTCGAACCCGGAATGAGTCATGGCGACGATAACGTCCGCACCAGCCGTCTTCATTTCAGGAACAAACTTCTTCGCCGTTTCCACAATATCTTTGGCAATAACCTTTTGCTCCAGGTTCACCTTGTCCCACTCCATGATCTGCGGAGTAACCAGACCCAGGAGGCCGACTTTAATGGTAACGGTGTTGCCGTTGCTGTCCTTTACCTCTTTATCGATGATTTTATAAGGTTCAAATGTATTATTATTATCGGACACATTATAAATATTTGCATTCACATAAGGGAACTTCGCTCCCGTAGACTCCTTATAAGTTGCGCTGTTTACATTGCCTTTAACGGTCCGGTCCAGATAATCCAATCCATAATTGAATTCATGATTGCCGAAGGTTGCTGCATCATAACCCATGAGGTTCATAGCTGCTATGATCGGATGAATCTGGTCTTCACTGGTCTTGAAATCAGACACTTGGGCCATATACGTTCCCAGTGGTGTCCCTTGAATCAAATCGCCATTATCCAGCAAAAGGTTGTACTCGCCCTCTGGATCATTGCGTGCAGCCTTTACCAAGGTTGAAGTACGGTCCAGACCTACAGTCGCAGAGGCGGCACCCTTGAAATAGTCCCATCCATATACGTTCGTATGAACATCAGTGGTGCTCATCAAGCGTAAATTAATGGTTCCCGGATTAATCACCGGAGAAGCCTCAGCCTTTCCTGCCGCCAGCACAGGAACATTGAATACTCCGCCCAGCATCTGTGCTGCCAGAACTGTGGTAGCCAATAAAGAAGCTATCGGCTTGTTCCATCTTCTCTCTCCCATAAATCTAATTTCCTCCCTGTGATTGCTAGATTATTCTACCACTGTCCGAAAAATTGTATCATAGCCTTCCCTATGAATCTATCAAATTCCATTAACTCTTATAAATTGTTGTGTAAAATCTCACATTAATTCAGCGAATTTTGTAAAATATACCGATTAAATTTTACAACTCTATGACAAAAACAACGAAAATCCAATACAATGGGATTACCTGGAAATCCAGCTCAATATATGCTGTTTTTCACATACATTCGGGTTATGCGCCTGCGTGCGAGCACAATGTATGCTGTTTTCCGCATACATTAGGGCCATATGCCTGTGAGCAAGCACAATGTATGTTGTTTTCCGCATACATTCGGTCATATGCCTGCAAGTGAACACAATGTATGCTGTTTTTCGTATACATTAGCTACATGACGCTGTAACGATTGCTATTCGGTTTTCGCGTAGTTTTAGCATTGATATACTTCTTGTTCGGAACTGGAGGAAACAATAGTTTCCAAAAAACATAACGGGGCTGTGCTACCTATAGGTAGCACAGCCCCGTTATTGATCTGTTGGTAATAGCTATATTCTAATTCTGCATCACAAAATCATTGTCAATCTTGGCATTCGCATCCTCGAACGTCCGCAGGATGTCATAGCGCGTGTTGCGCTGCGCCGGGATCTTGCCCGCTTCACGGATGAGCTGGGTGATCGACTCGATGTTGACCTTGTAGGTCGCGCCCGCCGAGGAGACTACGTTCTCCTCAATCATCGTGCTGCCGAAGTCATTGCAGCCGTATTGCAGGGAGAGCTTGCCTACTTCAGGACCCATCGTTACCCAGGAGGACTGGAAGTTCTTAATATTGTCCAGCACCAGGCGGCTGATGGCTACGGTCTTCAGGTATTCCTCAGGGGTCTGGCGGTCCAGCTTCAGGTTCGTATTATCCGGCTGGAAGGTCCAGGAGATGAACGCCAGGAAGCCTTCGGAATCATATTTGTTCGCAATGCATTCGTCCTGGGCTTCACGGACACGAAGCAGATGCAGCGCCCGTTCTTCCATAGTCTCACCCAGACCAATGACCATCGTGGCCGTTGTATTCATACCGATCCGGTGTGCGGTCTGCATGACGTCCATCCACTCACGCCAGGAGCCCTTGAGCCGGCTGATCTTGCGGCGGGTGCGGTCATCGAGAATCTCTGCGCCACCGCCGGGCAGGGAATCGAGGCCTGCAGCATGAATCTCACGCATGACCTGTTCCAGCGGCAGGCCGGAGACCTCAACCATTTTCATAATCTCAGCTGGTGAGAAGGAATGCATGGTAATCTCCGGGAACCGCTGCTTGATGCCGCGCAGAATATCCGTATAATAGCTGAACGGCAGGTTGGGATTCGTACCGCCCTGCATCAGAATCTCAGTTCCGTTCACGCTCATGGTCTCAGCAATCTTCTGATAGATTGTCTCATCGGGAAGCACATAGCCTTCCTCCGAACCGGGTCTGCGGTAGAAGGCGCAGAAGCGGCAATAGACATCACATACATTGGTGTAGTTAATATTGCGGCCGATGACGAATGTCGTCACCGGCTCCGGGTGCCAGCGCTTCATAATAATATCTGCGGCAGCGCCCATTTTCTCAATTTCATTGCTCTCGAACAATGTGACCGTATCTTCCAACTGAAGACGTTCACCTTTCAGTGCCTTATCCAGTATAAGATCGACTGCACTCACTGTTGACGGCCTCCTCTTCATCTATGAAGTCTATGAGATAAATACAATTTGAAATAAAAATAGTCCGTTCTCCCATCGTATCACAATCGGCTGTTCTTGAAAAATGTTTCGCATCGCAGGACGGATAATTTCCCTTGTCCCATACAAAATTAAACAGCAGCGCCCGAAGGCACTGCTGCTTGTACGTTCTGCGGTTGCTGCACAGCCTGGCGGGTCCGGCGGTGCCTTATTCCAGCTCGCTCCGGGCGGCCTCCAGGGCCTGTCCCAGATCAGCGATCAGATCATCTACATGCTCTATGCCGACAGAGAAGCGCAGCAGCCGGTCATCCACACCGACCGCATCGCGGATTTCAGCCGGAATATCGGCGTGGGTCTGTATCGCCGGATAGGTCATCAGCGATTCAACACCGCCCAGACTCTCGGCGAAGGCGATCAGCCGGATATGGCGGAGCAGCGGCTCCACATAGCTGGCCTCTTTTACCTTGAAGGAGAAGATTCCCGTGTTGCCGGAGGACTGGCGGTTCTGGATGGCATAGCCCGGATGATCAGGCAGGCCCGGGTGGAAGACCTCGGCAATCGCCGGATGCTCCTGCAGATAACGGGCAATAGCCAGAGCGTTGCTCTCATGCCGCTCCATGCGCAGCGCGAGGGTCTTCATCCCCTTCATCAGCTGGTAGCTGTCATTCGGCGCGAGAACCGCTCCCAGGGAGTTATGCAGGACAGCCATTTCAGCCGACAATTCTGCTCCCTTGGTCACGATCAGACCCGCCAGCACATCGTTATGCCCGCCCAGGTACTTAGTCGCACTGTGAACCACGATATCTGCTCCAAGCTCCAGCGGGCGCTGGAAGAACGGAGTCAGCAGCGTATTGTCTACAATCGTGAGCAGCCCGTGACGGCGGGCCCAGGTACATACGGCTTCGACATCCGTTATCATCATCAGCGGGTTGGTCGGCGTCTCAATGAATACAGCCTTCGTGCCCGGCTGGCGGGCCGCTTCCAGTCCATCCAGATCATTCGTATCTACATAGGAGGCGCTGATGCCGTATTTGGAGAGAATCCGTTCCAGCAGCCGGTAAGTACCGCCGTACAAGTCCAGCGATACAATGAGATGGTCCCCTTGTCCAAACAAGGTGAACACCGTAGTCAGTGCAGCCATACCGGAAGCGCAGGCGAAGCCGGCATCCCCGGATTCCAGGGCCGCTGCCGCTTCTTCGAGGACAGAGCGGGTAGGATTTTTGGTGCGGATGTAGTCAAAGCCTGTACTCTGCCCAAGTCTAGGGTGACGGAAAGCCGTCGCATGATAAATCGGGTAATTAATGGCCCCGGTGGCGGGGTCCTCCATCGAACCAATCTGTGCCAGTCTGCTCTCAATTCTCAGTTTCTCATCCATCTCCATTGCCTCCTGATTAATTACTTCTATTAAGAATAAGTCAACCTCTCAGATAAATGCCCCGATATCGTAAGGAGTCTCCTGGTATACATAGTAATTGAGCCAATTAGCGAATAATAAGTTGGCATGGGCGCGCCAGACTGCCGGCGGAGTACGCGTCGGATCATCCTTGGGATAATAGTGCTTCGGCAGGGCAACCTCCATCCCCTTGGCGATATCCCGGTCATACTCCCATTTCAGAGAGAAGGGATCATATTCCGAATGTCCGGTGACAAAAATCTGCTTCCCGTCATGCGTAGCCACCAGGTACACCCCGGCTTCCTCGGATTCTGCCAGAATCTGCAGCTCCGGGTTCTGCTCAATATCTTCACGGGAGACGTCGGTATGGCGGGAATGCGGAACATGGAACACTTCATCGAAGCCGCGCAGCAGCTTGACATTATTATGGCTCATTGTATGCGGAAACACTCCGAAGCATTTGTCCGGCAGACTCACCTTGCGCACGCCGAAGTGATGGTACAGTCCTGCCTGTGCCGCCCAACAGATGTGCATGGTCGAGGTTACATTCTGCTTGCTCCACTCAAAAATCACTTTCAGCTCCTCCCAGTAGTTCACATCCTCGAACTCCAGCTGTTCTACGGGAGCGCCTGTTACAATCAAGCCGTCGAACCGGCGGTGGCTGATCTCATCAAAGGTTTTGTAAAAGCTCTTCAAATGCTCAGCCGAAGTATTCTTCGACGTATGGGAGCTGGGATGAAGCAGAACAACATCCACCTGAAGCGGGGAATTCCCGATAAGGCGCAGCAGCTGGGTCTCAGTAGTTTCTTTGGTAGGCATCAGATTCAGGATGGCGATCCGCAGAGGACGGATATCCTGATGGAAGGCCTGGCTTTCATCCATTACAAAAATATTCTCACCGGATAACACTTCTTTGGCCGGCAGGCTGTCGGGAATTTTGATAGGCATTGCTGTTCACTCCTTAACTGAAATGGGGTTCCACTTGGTGGTTCAACCTGAGGCAGGGTAGCGAAAAAAGACCTTTCCCGGGCGAGAAAGGTCATATCATGCAGTCATATGCGCCTCTCTCATCTGCCAGAGAACTTCCGCCGGACGAATAACGCCCTGCAAAGCTTCCGCAAGAATTAGCACCGTGCGTTCACACGCCGGTTGCCGGGTTTCATCGGGCTAGTCCCTCCACCTGCTCTTGATAAGATTTAGCTGTATTCAGTTGAATAACCTTAAGCATCTGAACGATGCTTTTTCTTAAATTTCACTTTAAATCATGAACCTCCTTTTCGTCAAGTCCATACAATGCTGAAGGGGCCTTATGACAGAAAACAATTTCTCTTGTAAGAGCCATATCCCGGCGTTATACTAGACAAGTGTTTCAAACCCAAAAACGGCGAAAAGAAGAGGTGAGAGAACAATGGAAGGCGACCCGGGCTCGCGAATAAGCGTGCAGAATGAACAACCACACAGGATTAACATCAGCTTGCCGGCGGCGGGAGCCCTTTTTCTTCATGCTCTCGGACCGTCTTTTGGCCTTCATCCATGATTGTACCACCGGCCAAGCTGATTTTTTCCGTGTGCTGAAATTAGCATACCCCTGGAGAAGACCAGGGACATAAGGAGTGAATCAGATGAAAATCCGGCTGGTGAATGCAGGGGTTTTTACGCCTATTGACAATATTGAAGAAACTTTAACCGCCCCTGCCGAGGGGTTCTACTGGATTGATGCGGATGTGGAGGACCTTGTAGAGCTTCAGCCTATATACGGCCTGCATGATCTGGCTGTGGAAGACTGTCTGAGTGAAGAGGATCAGCGTCCGAAGCTGGAGATTTATGAGAGTCATTATTTCATCGTGGTGAACAGCATCCGGTTCGATGATGAGGAAATCTTCCTCCGTGCGCTCAACGTATTCCTTGGCAGACATTATATTATTACCGTTACGAAGCAGAAGATCCATGAGCTGCGTGTCCTGAAGCCCGTACTGTGGGAGCAGGAGGTCAGTACGCCTGACCGCTTCCTGTATCTGCTGATCGACCTCGTTGTCGACAACTTCTTCTCGGTCGGTGACCGGATTGAAGCGCGGATCGAGAAGCTCGAGGAAGACATCCTCATGCATACCAAGAAATCGCATCTGAGCGAGATCATCGGTCTGCGCAGTGAGATTCTCTGGCTGAAGAAGATGCTCGGCCCGCAGAAGGAAGTTATCAACACGCTCAACAAAAAGGATCTTCGTCTGATCGACGATCAGCTGCAGAAGTATTTCAGCGATATCTATGAGAATGCGGTCAAGATCTCTGAGACCTTCGAAACATACCGCGATCTCATGGGCAACTTGCGCGAAGCTTATCAGTCCAGTATTGCGAACCGCGCCAATGAAATCATGCGTGTATTTACGGCGATTACCACTATATTCATGCCGCTGACCGTGATTACCGGGATCTACGGCATGAACTTTGACAATATCCCGGAGATCCACACCGAGTACGGCTACTATGGCGTCATTGCCGTCATGGTGACGCTAGGCTGCGGAATGCTCATTATCTTCCGTAAAAAGGAGTGGCTATGAAGCAGAGCGGACGAATACGAAGGACGAAGGCACCGTATACCCGGCTACCGGGACTCGGAGAGCCTTCGTCTTTTTGGTATGTCACCAGTATGTAATGCGTCTGCGCCGATCAGGAGCTCCGGTTACCAGGACCGCAGATTGGGAGTGATGCAGGCCGTCAGTCACCCTCTTACAAAGGGGCAGCCATTCCAAGCGCCGCCGGATGCTCCCGCCGGAAGCGGATGCGGATCAGCCGCAGGCGTTCATAATACAGATCAAGTCCGTCAGCAGGTACGAAGTTGTCACCGTAGGCTTTGTAGAGGACAGGCTTCAGGAAGTTGTCGCCGATCAGTTCATAGGCTGTCCAAATATTGTTCTGTTCTTCGGGGCTCACTTCACTCAGCTCCAGGGCAATGAGCTTCTCGGCCGAGTAGCCGTCCTTCTCCAGCTCTTCCAATACTTCAAGCACTTCACGGCGGGAAACTCCGCTAAGTGCCCTGAGCTGCTCCATCCCTTGCCCCTCCTCGATCCCCTGTAATAGAACGCGCCGCAGTCTCAGCCGCTCCAGCTGCTTCTTGTACTTAAGCTCCTTCTGCTTATAGTGCCAGGATACGAAGCTCTCTTCGTCTATTGCATGATTCACCCAGCTTAGCGGAAAATCATGCTCACGCTCAGCCGCCGCGGTGATGCTAAGCCAGTCTGCACCATACTGTGAAACTTTGCCTTCACCCACACCCGGAAGCTGCAGCAGCTCCTCCTCCGTACGGGGAAGAAATGCGCTGATCATGCGCAGCAGACGGTTGCTGGCCAGGATATAAGGCGCCTTCCGTTCACTGGAAGCCTTCCCCCTGCGCCAGGAGCACAGCTCCTCGAAGATGGCTTCATTCCCGTATTGCTCACTGAAATACTGCAGCTTAAGCTGCTCCTGGCTGCGGCTGCTGAGGTTATCCTCGTCATGAAATACCCCGTCAATCAGCGGGCGGTAGCCTTCCCCCATCTTCACGGCAAGCTCGTGCCGGTATACACACAGCATCTCATTCCATGATCCGCCTTCATACCACAGGCTGTCGTCCGTCTCCTGTTCCCCGGAGAAATCGCGCCAGCCCAGACGCCACTGCCCCTCTTCCTCTCCAATCCATAGCTGAGCAAAAATCTCTTCGTCCACTCCTGATCTTTTGCACAAACGGTTCATAAATACGATTTGCATATAAATCCCTACTTTCGTCGTCTTACAGTACGCATGATATATTTGAACGCAAAAAAGCACCTCTCCCACGACATTCGTGAAAGAGGTGCTTCCTCTTAAATGCTATACTGTTAGAAACTAGAATACCATATATTACGTAACAGTCAATGTCTTTTTGACAGAAGATCCTACTTGCGGTCCAAAGCCAGCTTGGCCAGACCCAGTGCGCCCGACAGACCGGCGTTATCTCCAAGCTGCGGAGGCACAATATAGCTGCCAATCTCTTCATTGAGCGCCGGATGCTGCACATATCCGCCGAGCAGCTCCTGCAGCTTGGCATGGATCAGCGGGAAGAGCTGGCTCTGCTTCATCACACCGCCGCCCATTACGATCTTCTGCGGCGAGAGGATCAGCACATAGTTCATAAGAGCATGGGCCAGATAGTGGGCCTCCATCGCCCAGGCCGGATGATCCGCAGGCAGCTCGCCCGCCGGCTTACCCCAGCGCTTGCCGATGGCTGGACCTGCCGCCAGACCCTCCAGACAATCGCCGTGATAAGGGCAGAAGCCTTCGTAGTGGTCCTCGGGATGACGACGGACCAGAATATGGCCCATCTCCGGGTGGGACAGCCCGTGAACAAGCTTCCCGCCTACCACAGCACCGGCACCAATCCCGGTGCCCACCGTGATATAGAGACAACTGTCCAGCCCTTGCGCTGCTCCCCAGGTGTACTCGCCCAGCGCTGCACCGTTCACATCGGTATCAAAGCCGATAGGAACCTGGAATTGCTCCTCCACGGCTCCCACCAGATTATACCCGCCCCAATGCGGCTTAGGTGTGGTTGTAATATATCCATAGGTGGGGCTGCCGATAACAGGATCAATCGGTCCGAAGGAACCGATCCCGATAGCCTCCACTGATTTTCCGCTGAAATAATCCATTACCTGGCCCATAGTCTCCTGAGGAGTGGCTGTCGGAAAGCTCACCCGGTCGATAATCGTCCCGTCCTCATTCCCGATACCGCATACAAACTTCGTTCCCCCTGCTTCAATCGCTCCCAACAATTTCACTGCAGCGTTCCCCCTTCTCCAGATGCATCCATATGCTGTTGCTTCTCATAACTTCAATAGATTTGCCTAACACGATGATCGCTCTCACGGATACGATAGATTTCTCTAAGTACGGCGGCGATAGATTTCTCTAGCACAGCTACAGATTTCCGTGATACAAATATGCCGGTTGACCGGCACAGCGCAATGATAAAGCGTTCTCTTATCCTATTATACGTGGCTCTTATATGTATGACAAGCGGTTGACATACAGGTTAAACAAGTGATTTGCTGATGAGGCTTAGGCTGGATTGAATGGGAACGGGAGATCGTTGGATTTTGTACACCTGCTAATGAACGAATGGCCGATGCTGGGACAACATTTGGAAAAACAACACTTAATTCCGCCCATTTTAGCCCAAGTAGCCAAAAGTAACATGATCAGCTGTTGTTTTTCCACTTGTTACCGAGTACACCGTTACAATCAATAAATTAAGATACATTATTCCATTTGTTGGTTGCAGGAATCGGAATCATGCTGCTGCACAGTCTGTTTGCGGTCACGATAGGCCCGGCAGGCTGCTACAAGCCGGGCTGCTGCCGGGAGATGGGAGGCCAGATGGATATGCGCATAAGCAGCCATGATGCTTCCTCTGATGTAGCCTTCAGGCTGGCAGCCCCCTCTGCCCATACTCTCGTAGGCATAGGTCCAGGCTGCCCCCTCAGGATAGCTCATGACGGAGTAATGAAATTCATGGCCGCGCAGGCGCTCTCCCTGCCTAAGCAGCAGACAGTCGTGAAGTGCCGTGACTTCACGGTACCCAAGCGCCACCCGGCGTTCCTGCATCACGGTGTGTGCCGGAATGATTCCGGCCATCTCATGCACCATGCCGGTGCGGTCGGTCAGACTGCGGGCCAGCACCATGTAGCCGCCGCACTCCGCATACAGCGGCATTCCGGCGGCTGCGGCAGTCCTCAGGCCGCCGAGGAACAACTGGTTCGCGGCAATCACCGCCGCGAATTCTTCAGGGAATCCGCCGCCGATATAGATGCCGTCAGCTTCCGGCGGAATGCCTTCACCGCTGAGCGGACTGAAGTACACCAGCCTCGCACCTTCACATGCAAGCAGCTCCAGATTATCGGCGTAGTAGAAATTAAATGCCGCGTCCCGGGCTACAGCAATGACCGGGGCAGGCTCCGCCGGGCCTGCCTGTGTCTTATGTATCATCGGCGCAGCGGATTTACAAAGTTCAGCATCATATGGAACTGGGCGAACTTGCTGGTCCGGCGTCTGCTCGCAGGCAGGCACAGCAGGAGCGGCAGCAGCAAGCTCCAGCATCCGCTCCAGATCCGTGCCTTGCTCCAGCAGGTCGGCAGCACGGTCAAACAAGGGCGCAAGCTCCCCGCGCTCCACGGCGGGCAGCAGGCCCAGATGCCGCTCCGGGATGTCCAGCCCGCTGTCGCGGGGGAGCCAGCCGACCACGGGAATCCCGCAGGCTGCTTCAATGGCCGCCTTAACTAACCGGTAGTGACCCTCGCTTCCGCAGCGGTTCACCAGAACGGCGGCAATCCGCACCTGCGGCTCCAACTGCCGGAAGCCCAGCACTATCGCCGCCGCACTGCGCCCCATGCTGCGGACATCGACCACCAGCAGCACAGGGCTGGCGGTCAGGATGGCGATCTCCGCCGTTGATCCCGTCAGTGCCGTATCCTCCTTACCGTCATACAGCCCCATCACGCCCTCAATGACGGACAGGTCCGCCTGTGCCGAGGCTTGCAGGAAATACTCCTGCAGATAAGCGCTTGAAGTCATCCAGGAGTCCAGATTGCGCGAGGGAGAGCCTGTGACCGCAGTGTGATAGGCGGGATCGATATAGTCAGGGCCGCATTTGAAGCCCTGAACCTTCAGGCCCCGCCGGGCAAAAGCGCACATCAGCCCCAGCGTGACCGTTGTTTTGCCCGAGCCGCTGCCTGTGCCTGCGATGACCAGGCGGGGACGCGCCTGCGGCTCACGGGGGGCTGATCCAGGCTCTTTTTCATATCCGGCTGCATTCCCTGGCTCATTCACTGCTCTTCCCCTCCTTCTCTCCGGGATAGTCAATCCGGGCTACAGCAATGGTGACATTACCGCTCTTGAGCTTAGGCTGCAGAAGCGAATGCGCACCTGAAGACAGCAGCGCAGCAGGTTCACAGACACCGTAAGCCCCCGTTGCCCTGAATACCACCTCAGACGGATGGTCCAGTTCTACTGTGTTGAGCTGCTCCGGGGTGTACAGAACCAGCTCCCAGCTGTATTTGGCGCACAAGGCCAAGAGCCCTGCTTCATCCCCCTTGATTCCGGCCGTCGCCACATTCCGCACACTATGGAGCGACAGATGAAGCTCATTCAGCGTGTTCAGGACCACGGCTTCCAGCTCTTCCGCAGACGTCCCGCGGTTACAGCCGAGTCCAAGCACCAGACTGCGCGGGCGATACACTACAGTGTGCTCGGCCAGAGTAGTACCTGCCGGTGCGTCCTCCTCCGGTTCCTCCGCCAGCCGGTCGCTTACCACAATCGCTGCACTGAAGCTGCGTCCGCTATGCCGAAGCTCAGCTCTGCTTGCGAACATAGAGACATGCTCCGGCACCTCAGCACCCGGCGGCAGCCAGTCACGTTCCCCGCTCTCCTGCACCCAGGCCACCGGCTCCCCGTTAACGAGCGCAGCACTAACCCCCTTCATGGGGGTGAAGCTGTCCGCGCGCCAGCCGTACTCCCGGCCCAGCAGGTCAACAGCGAAGGTGCCCTGCACATCCGAAGCCGTGGTGATCACCGGATGGCTGCCCAGCAGCTCCGCAATCTCCAGTGTCAGCTTATTCGCTCCGCCGAGATGGCCGGAGAGCATGCTGATGACATGCTCCCCGCGCTCATCGATGACGATGACGGCAGGATCGGTTCTTTTATCCCGCAGCAGCGGAGCCGTCAGCCGGACTGCCGCCCCCAGCGAGAAGAACAGAATGACCGCCTCATAGCTCCCGAAGAGCCTAGGCAGCAACCCTCTGACCGGTCCGTCAAAAACAGTGATCTCCCCGCTCCGCGCCTCCAGCCCGCCGCTATACTTGGCATAGACAAAGACCTCAGTCCCGCCAAGCCGCCCGCCAAGCTTCACAGCCAGCTCTATCCCGTTGCGCGTAATGGCAACAGCCGCATACCGCTTACTCACCGGAGCCGATTCCTTCCCGGCAGCCGTGGGTGAAGGTCTTGTCATACAGCTTGGAACGGTGCTGATCGCGGTCCGTCAGTCCGGGGTCCAGCGCCCAGCCGGCCAGGATCATGGCATGCATGGTGATGCCA
This sequence comes from Paenibacillus sp. FSL H8-0122, assembly GCF_038005345.1. Classification (NCBI taxonomy): domain Bacteria; kingdom Bacillati; phylum Bacillota; class Bacilli; order Caryophanales; family Paenibacillaceae; genus Paenibacillus; species Paenibacillus sp. FSL H8-0122. Next base: position 4,565,847 of record NZ_JBBOTB010000001.1, read on the forward strand.
GCCTGTTGCAGGTCCGCCTCCAGCTTCTCAACCGTGGTCCGCAGAATCTGCTGATCCGGCCAAGTGGCCCGCTTCACGACCGCCACCGGGGTCTCCGGGCTCCAGCCTGCGGCCAGGAATTCACTGCTCACATGACCGGCCAGTGATGCACTCAGAAACAGCGCCACCGTGCAGTGATGCTCCGCCAGCTTGCGCAGCTGCTCGCGCTCCGGCACGGGTGTGCGCCCTTCCGCACGGGTCAGAATGACCGTCTGCGTCAGCTCCGGCACGGTCAGCTCTGCGCCAACCGCCGCCGCCGAGGCAAAAACCGAGCTTACGCCCGGCACGATTTCATAGCTTACGCCGCAGAGCTTCAGCAGCGACATCTGCTCCAGAATCGCGCCGTACATGGCGGGGTCTCCGGTGTGGACGCGGGCTACGCTTTGACCGGACTGCACGGCAAGCGTCATCAGCTCCACCTGCTGCTCCAGATCCATGCCCGAGCTCTGAAGCACCTGCGCACCGGGCTTGGCGCTGCGGATCAGCTCCTCGCTGACCAGCGAATCCGCATAGAGCACCAGATCAGCGGAGCGCAAGATTCGGCTGCCTTTTACCGTAATTAGCTCGGGATCGCCGGGTCCGGCACCGACAATATATACTTTTGGCTCCAACAGCTTATTCGTCATTTGCTCACCACCATCAGACTCAGGTACTCCACTTCCTTGCCCCGCAGGTCCCGTGCATCGCGCCAGACAGTCTCATAGGGGGAGGTGACCTTGGTCACCACCGAGGCGCGGCCGGACAAGCCCAGCTCCTCCAGCACATCCAGCACCACATCCAGCACCTTGGCCACCTTAAGGAACACCACCGTATCATGATGCAGCAGCGCTTCTCTAAGCGCCTCCCTGTCGTCCGTAGCCGGGATGATCCCCACCCGCTGATTGCCGTCCGCCAGGGGCTGCTCCAGCGCAGCCGCCGCGCCCAGCACCGAGGATATTCCCGGAACCGAGATGACCGGCACACCGGGATGCAGCTCCTGCATCAGCCGGGCCAGATGAATGAAGGTGCTGTAGAGATTAGGATCGCCTTCCGTCACAAAAGCCACATCCCGGCCCTGTCTCAGCTCTCCCCAGCACAGCTCTACCGTACGGGTCCAGCCGCTGGCCAGCAGCTCCGGGTCCTTCGTCATCGGAAAGACCAGTCCGAGCATGATTTTGTCCTGCGGGTCTACATGCAGCTCAATGATTTCATAGGCGTAGGATTTGCCGCCCTTCTTGGTTGCCGGGTAGGCAATCACCGGACATTCCCGCAGCAGACGGCAAGCCTTAAGCGTAATCAGCTCCGGGTCGCCGGGGCCAACGCCTACGCCGTATAACGTTCCGAGCGCCCGGGGAGTCAGCCGTTCCTCCAGCTCCGGCTCTTCTGCATCCAGCGGGTCAAATAACGCACTTGCCGCCTGCATCGCTGCTTCTGTCCACAGCGTTCCGGCCGCTTCTCCTGACGATATTTCCTGTCCGTCCGCAGCCTGCTCACGCGGCGAAGTTACATTGGTCTTCATTGCGGGTTCCTCCTTCGTTATTGTCTGATGATTAATGAAGCCTCCGGCCGCTGACCACGTAGACGGGATTCATTCCGTCGAACCGGGTCATGCCGAGAATCGGCTTGCCGCGTGACGCCTGTAGCATCGTCACCTCGCAGGCCAGTCCTGCGGCCTTAAGCGCCTCCATGCTGCCATGCAGCGTCTCCACCGTGATCGCCCCCACCACAATCCGGCCCTCCGGGCGCAGTCTGGCGGCGCTGTGCGCAATAATGTTCGCCAGCTCCCCCCCGCTGCCGCCGATGAAGACGGCATCCGGGTCAGGCAGAGCGGCCAGGCCCTGCGGCGCCTTCTCCTGAATGATCTGGAAATCCGCCCGGAACTTCAGACGGTTCGCAGCCATGTTGGGCAGGTTCTCGGCACTTTTCTCCAGCGCGTAGACCTTCCCGAGTCTGGCGATCCGCGCGCATTCCGCAGCCACCGCACCCGAACCGGAGCCGATGTCCCACACGACTGCATCCTCGGACAGGTTCAGCTCCGACAGCACCAGAGCGCGGACCTCGCGCTTCGTAATCAGGCCTTTCTCCGGCTTGCGCTGCCGGAACTCCTCATCCGGATAGGCGAAGCCGCGCCGCACAGGAGCAGTGACCTCCTGCTTACGGCGCAGGATCACGACATTAAGCGCTGCGAACTCCCTGGTCACCATCTCCTCCAGCGTCCAGAACCGGCAGACTTCCTCCGCCCCGCCAAGCCGCTCACAGATAAACGCCTCATATTCCATCATCCCGAACTCCTGCAGATAAGCGGCAATGACCGCAGGGGTGTTGTTCTCGTCTGTCAGCAGGGCAATTTTGTGCTTGCCGTCGATACGCTGGGCCAGTCCCTGAATGGGACGCCCGTGCAGACTGATCAGCTCCGCATCCTGCCAGCTGTCCCCAAGCCGTGCAAACGCAAGCTGCACACTGCTATAATGGGGGATCACCTCCACATGCTCCGGCCCGAACCTGCGGACGAGATACCCGGCAATCCCAAAAAAGAACGGGTCCCCCGAGGCCAGCACCACCGTCCGCCGCTCACGCCACACCTTCTCCAGCTTGTCTGTAAAAGGCTTCAGGCCGCCTTGCAGGACGATTTTCTCCCCTCTGTACCTGCTGAAAAAATTCAATTGCCGCTCGCCGCCCAGCAGCACCTCGCTGTTGTTCACTATGCTTAAGCTATCCGGTGTCAGGCCGCCGGCGCCATCCTCACCGATCCCGATCACATAAATCAGGTTATCCATGAATCTCCGCCCTTCCCAGCACCCGGCCCTTCATTGTAATGAGCACCATCTCCACAATCATGCCTCCGTTCATATGCGCCAGACTCTGTTCACAGGCATGCCTGCACAGCTGCTCGAAAAAAACGTGATTCCCCGCCTCAGTCATCATGTCCACGACCTGTGAGGCTGTGTTGGCGGCAGCAATCTCCTGCACCTGCTCCGGGGTTGCTCCCGCACCAGCCGCAACGGAGGCCAGAAATCCGAAATCTACGGGCGCGTTCTTGGAGTGAATCAGCATGGCCCCCTGAGCTACCTTGGAGAATTTACCGGCCATCCCGACGAAGGTAACCTTCCCAATCCCGTAAGCCTTCGCATGCTCCAGCGAGAAGCCTACATATTCCCCCATCTGGATAAAAGCTTCCTCCCGAAGCTCCGCGAACATCGCGATAGCGTATTTCTCACTGCTGCCGCCTGTGGTAAGCACGATCTGCCGGTTCCCCGCCGCAGCCGCCACCGAGATGGCCTGAACCACGCTCGCCTTATAGGCTTCGGTGGAGAAAGGCGTCACCACACCCCGCGTGCCCAGGATGGAAATGCCGCCCAGAATACCCAGCCGGGGATTCAGCGTCTTAAGAGCGATGCTCTCGCCTTCCGGCACGCTGATGACTACCCTAAGGCCCCGCGCTGCACCGTGCTCCTCCAGCACGGCGGTTACCGCCTCCTGAATCATCCTCCGGGGGACCGGGTTAATCGCCGCTTCTCCCACGCCTACCGGCAGGCCCGGCTTCGTCACCCGGCCGACACCGCGGCCCCCGTCAATCTCCACGCCCGGCTGATCCTGCCAGCTCACCGCCGCTTCGATCCACGCCAGATGCGTCGCATCCGGGTCGTCTCCGGCGTCCTTGACGGTGGCACAGCTTGCCGTGTGTGATCCTGTACGCTGCCAGCCGGTCAGCTCAAAGGTATGACGGAAGCCGGCCGGCAGATCAATCTCTACCGCAGGCAGGCTCTCCCCTGTAATGAGCAGGGTGGCCGCACCTGCGGCTGCCGCTGCGGCACAGGCCCCTGTCGTGTAGCCCCTGCGCAGCGGGGGAGCAGGGGTTGCCTCTCCGGAGGGATCGGGCCTTGCAGGACGGGCCGCTTGCGCCGACTGCTCCGGTAACTGCTCGAATGCAGTACCATCCGCTTGTGCCGACTGCTCCGGTAACTGCTCGAATGCGGGTCCGGTCGCTTGCGCCGACTGCTCCGGTAACCGCTCGAATGCGGGTCCGGTCGCTTGCGCCGACTGCTCCGGTAACCGCTCGAATGCAGTACCATCCGCTTGTGACGACTGCTCCTGTAACTGCTTGAATGCGGGTCCGGCAGGCTGTTTGGCTTGCCCCTCCCCTGCCTTCCCGCTTTCTTGGCTCCGGTTCTGCCTGATGGCGTGACCGGGTATTTCCTTGGTCATGGCAATCCCTCTTTGCTGATGGTCTAAGAATGAATCCTCACAATCTGAACAATCTGCACATAGCTGAAGCTTATCCTCTGAGCGTTCGTCCTTGGCAGGTAACCTGTCTTACTCTCTATATAACCTGATTATACTGCTGCTTCTAAGCAAATCAGGAGATTTTTATACAAATTTTTCTAGTCTTTCTAGCTCCACTGCATTTTGTACATTAGTTAAACCCCATATCCGCCAAAAAAGTGAATCTTCTGCATTTTGTACATTAGAATTTGGTGAGGGAGCTGTTGTGGAGCCCTTTTTCAAAAATCAAGTGTACGAACTGCAACAGAACCGGATTTCAACTATAAAATTACGAATTCTGTTGCAGAGAATACAATTAGTGAGCCTACACGCTACCGCAACCCCGTACATTAAGCACATTAACCCGGTCATCGGTGAGAATGCTCCAGCCACAAACTTCAACTGCCAGACTGTTAGAACTAAAGAAGTAAATAATTTGAGATAGCTGTATTCTGTACATTTAAACCCCGCAAAAAGGAAGGATTCCCTCATCTAACTGTAATCTGTACAACTATATCTGCCCAAAAAGAGGGAGAACACCGATTAGAGAAAAGTTTAATTGCACGTAATATAGCTAAAATGGATATTCGATCGTACATCAGAGCATTTAGTTGTACAGAGTGCGATTAAACTTACCGCTTACAACTTAATCGGGATATGACAACTCACAGCCCTACGCTCCAAGCATCTGCTTCTCTAATCCGCTAACCCGGCTCGCCCGCTGCCCGGCGGACTGCCAGCAGACTTAGCGCGTTGACTGCGGCGACCACGATTGTACTGCCGCCTTTGCGGCCGATATTGGTGATGTAGGGAATATCCAGCTTGCGCAGCTCATCCTTGGATTCCGCCGCCGAGACGAAGCCTACCGGCATGCCGATGACAAGGCCCGGCTGCGCTGTGCCCTCTTTTACCAGACGGATCAGCTCCAGCAGGGCAGTCGGCGCGTTGCCGATGACATAGATGCCCCCCGGTGCCTGGGCGCAGGCCTTGCGCGTTGCGATAATCGCCCTTGTGGTTCCCAGCGCCTTCGCCTCATCCACCACATCAGGATCTGAAATATGTACCCGGACCTCGCCGCCGTACCGCTGAATCCGCTCCTTGGCAATGCCCGCCTCTACCATCCGCACATCCGCTATAATCGGCTTGCCCTGCAGAATCGCGTGAATCCCCGCCTCAATCGCCCCCGGATGGAACACCAGGCTGCGTCCCAGCTCAAAATCAGCCGAAGCATGAATAATCCGCTGTACAATCGGGTACTCGAGTGCACTAAACGAATGTTCACCCAGCTCCTCCGTAATCATCTGAAAGCTTAGACCCTCTATCTCCTGCGGCTGTACGGTCACCGGCTTGAACTCTGTCCCGAAATCCACATTCATCCCTCTTCCCTGGTCATTAGCAGCGCATTCTTCACAGCAGCCGTAATCTCGTCAAAAGAATCAAACACCGTTCCGCCATCCCCGAAGGACAGCCCCGGCCGCATAATCAAAATCACATATAATCCCATATCCAGCGCAGCATGCAGCTTCTCATCCACCGACCCCTCAGCTCCGCTCTCCTTGGTAATCATCACCCGGGTGCCGTACTGCCGGTACAAGGCCTCATTCATCTCTCTGCTAAAAGGGCCCTGAAGCGCAATAATATTCCGCTGCTCTATCCCAAGAGCCAGGCACTTCTCCAGATTCTCCAGACAAGGCAGCAGCCTTACGGTCAGCCTAATATCTGGATCTCCCAGCAGCTCCTCCGCAAAAATCTCCAGCGTTTTGCCGCCGGTAGTCAGCATCACAGAGCCCTTCAGCTCCTTAGCCTTGCGCGCAGCCTCTTCATAGGAATGCACAAGCAACAGCCGGGGATGGCTGTTATAGATAAGGCTCTGCCGCTCGTAGCGGAAGTAAGGCAATCCCAGCGCTGCTGCGGCTTCCATTGCATTAGCATGGGCCTCCAGCGCAAAAGGATGGCTGCCGTCCACCACGGCACGGTACCCGCCCGCTTGCAGCAAAGCGATCATCGCCGTGCGGTCCAGTCTGCCGGTGCGGGTGCGGATGCCAGCAGCCATAAGGCGTTCAGCCCCGCTGGGCGTCACCACGCTGGCCTGCAGCGGCAGACCTTGGCGCATCAGACTCTGTGCCAGCTCCCGGGCGTCGCTGGTGCCGCATAACATGAAGATCATCGCGGCTGGCGAAGCGCCTGATCGTCTGCCGGAGCCGCCGCCTCCGTTACATCATGCCGCCCATGCTGCCCATGATGGACATGGCTGTGATGCTCATGCTTTCGTTGCTCATGTTCACCTTGACTGTGATGCCCGTGCTGGCAGTGGCTGTGATGTCCATGCTCCCCATGGCTGTGATGTCCACGCTCCCCATGGCTGTGATGTCCACGCTCCCCATGGCTGTGATGTCCATGCTGGCAGTGGCTGTGATGTCCACGCTCCCCGTGGCTGTGTTGCCCATGCTGGCAGTGGCTGTGATGCCCATGTTCCCCGTGTCTGTGTTGCCCGTGCTCCCCGTGGCTGTGATGCCCATGTTCCCCGTGGCTGCAATGTCCATGTCCTTCATGACTGTGATGCCCATGCCCGTGATGTCCATGCCCATGCTCCCCGTGCCCCTCCTCACCATGATGGTGATGATGATGCACAGAGGCTGCATCGCGGTATTTGCAGTTATCGCAGTTGCTGAAGGCACGGCCTTCCAGCGTCTCCTCGATCCGCTCTGTCAGCATATCCACCAGCAGCGGATGTGCGCCCAGTGTGCCGCCGATCTCCACTTCAAGCTCTGGATGTGCGGCTGCGAATTGTGCGACTCTCTTAGTGAACTGCTGCATCAGCACTCCGGTGAACAGCAGGTACGGGAGAACGATAATTCTGCGCGCCCCCAGTGCAAGGCAGCGTTCAAGCCCGTCCGGCAGCGAAGGCTTGGCGATGGCAATGAAGCAGCTTTCCACGCTGCCGTAGCCTGTTCTCTCCCAGAGCAGCCGGCTTATTTTATACAGATCGCTGTTGGCATCCGGGTCACTGCCCCCGCGTCCCATCAGCAGCACGATGGTGTCCTTATCCTCTATCGTGGATGCACTGTTCCCGTGCAGGTCCAGCCCCATTCCGCCAGCCGCCTTCTCCTGCGCCAATGGAGGTTGTTCTGCTTCCTGAATCCGCTCCAGCAGAATATCGACGGCACGGTCCTGCACCCCCAGCGGACGTCCATAGATGAACTTCACCCCGGGATATCTCCGCTTGGCTTCATCAATGGCCAGTGGAATATCGAGCTTGGAATGCCCCGCCGCGAACAAAATAATCGGCACAACGTATATCTCCGCCGCACCGCCCTCGATACATCTGGCAATTCCGCCAGCGATGGAAGGCGAGGCCAGCTCTATGAAGCAGGTCTCGACCTTCAGCTCCGGCTTCCGGGCCGCGAGCAGGCTGGTGAATTCCAGCAGCTCCTCATTGCCCGCTTGAACCCGGCTCCCGTGTCCCACCAGTAATACCGTTCTCATCGTCTGCACTCCTTCTATGCTGTTATTGTTGTCGGATGTAAGGGCTGCATCACCTTTGGTTCTGTCCATCCGTTCCCGGAACGCATAATAACGCTCCTGCTCCCGGCCATGGACCCTGTAATCCTCAACTGCCGCAGCTACCGCGGCTACCGCTTGCTTTTCGTCCATCCCTTCACTCACCAAAATCCCTGCATGGGCACCCCGCCCGGACTTCTTGCCGCCGAGATACAACTCATAGCTGCCGCGCGACATTACCAGTCCGATATCATCCAGCACAGCGGAGCTGCAAGCCATCCCGCAGCCGGCTACACTGATGTGCAGCTCTCTCGGCACGGCAAGCCCGTGCAACAGCTCATGCAGGCGGACAGCCGTACTTAACGCCCCGCTTCTGCGCAGCTCACAGAACCCGCAGGTCTTCACCTTCACGTAATCTCCAGGCGTACTTACATTCAGTCCGGCCTCCAGCAGCCTTGCTCCTGCTCCTGCCTCTGCCTCTTCACTCCGGCTGCCGCGCAGCAGGAAATACCCGTCCTTCGTATAGACCAATTGCCCATCGCTGCCTGCAAGCTCAGCCAGCAGCTTCATCTGATCGCCGCTGAAGCTGCGGCTGCCGATTACGGGAGCAATCTCCAGCTCGAAGGAAGAATCGGTTGATGCCGTCAGGCGATCGGACAAGCTACGTAGCCGCTCCACCTGCGGAGCAGCAGCCAGACTCTGCACAGCCGCTTCTTCCGCCCGCCCTGATTCCGCTTCTCTTCCTGCGATAGCAGCTTCTCTCCCCGCATCCACAGCTTGTGCCGCTCTTGCTCCGGCTGCCCCCTCTGCCTGCCCGGACTCCGCCGCAGCCAGCGACCAAGGCTCTGCTGCCGTGCGCAGCCGCTCGTGCGGCTTCAGCGTCTGCGCCTGTGATCCGAGATTGTACTTGCGCTCATATCCGCGCGGCGTAATCATAAGGTCCTCATAGACAACGGTAGCAGAGTTGCCTACTACCACGGTCGAGAGCATGCCGATCTCATGCTCCAGCATATCCTGCAGCGTTGTTACGATCGTCTGCTGACGGTCACGGTAGGCGCTTTTGACAATGCCTACCGGTGTAGCCGGGTCACGGTAACGCAACAGAATGCCCCGCGCTTCTTCAATCTGCCGTGTTCGTCTGCCACTGCGCGGATTGTAGAAAGCGATAACGAAATCCGCAGCCCCCGCCGCTTCCACACGTGCAGCAATGCTCTCCCAGGGTGTTAGATGATCACTCAGGCTGATCGTGCAGGAATCGTGCATAATCGGGGCCCCCAGCAGTGAGGAACAGGACTGGATCGCCGATATTCCCGGGATCACCTCCACTTGTACCCCCTCTGAGCGGCTCCAGCCGCGTTCGATCAGCACCTCGTAGACCAGCCCGGCCATTCCGTAGACACCGGCATCGCCGCTGGAGATTACCGCAATGCTCTGTCCTTCTTCTGCTCTGCGGACGGCCTCCTGGGCCCGGCTGACCTCCTCGGTCATCCCCGTGCCGACGATCTCCTGGTGCCGCAGCAGCGGCCTGATCAGATCTACATAAGTGGTATAGCCGATGACCGCCTCACTCTCATCCAGCGCAGCCAGTGCGCGGCCGGTAATATGCTCCAGCGCTCCGGGGCCGAAGCCGATAATCAGCAGCTTTCCTTGTTTCTTCATTCTTCTTCCCCCGTTCATGAATAGCTGTGGTCAAGCGCAAGCAGCTTACGCAGCTGCACCTGGAATTCTCCGGCGGTGCGGGGAGCGCTCTGCCCTGCGGTCAGGCTGGCTGGCAGGCTGAACCATAGATCAGCCAGCAGCGGCAATCCCAGCCCGATGGACAATAGCTCCTCCCGTCCCGCAAAAATCTCCTGCGGCGTCCCCGCCGCCCGGCATCTTCCATGCTCCAGCACAATAATCCAGTCCGCCCAGCGGTAGGCCAGGTCCATATCATGCGTAGCCATAACTACGGTTGTCCCTTTATCATGTATGGCTTCAAGCCCTTTCAGCATCTGCTGCTCCGATAACGGGTCCAGATACGAGGTCGGCTCATCCAGCAGAATCAGCTCCGGCTCCATAGCCAGTACACCGGCGAGTGCCGTGCGTTTCTTCTGGCCCAGACTAAGCTGGTGAATCGGTTTATCGCCCAGATCAGTCAGATTCAGCAGCTCCATGACCTCCCGGCAGCGCGCAGCGATAGCCGGTTCAGCCATGCCGCTGCCGCGCAGCCCGAAAGACACATCCTCCAGCGGAGTGCTGAGGATCAGCTGCTGCTCGGGGTCCTGGAAGACCAGGCCCACTTTCCGCCGCAGAGCGGCCAGCTCTTTTTTGGAGTAGGATAACGCCTTCCCTCCTTGCATAACCGTCCCCTGCTGCGGGCGCAGAATGCCGACGGCATGCAGGAACAGCGTCGATTTGCCCGAACCGTTATGACCGAGCACCGCCGTCTTGCTTCCTGCGGGGATGGATAACGTCAGTTCATGCAGTGCAGGCTCCCTCGTATCCGGGTAATGGAACACCACTCCGTCACAAGCCAGACTATATTCCATATCCATCACTTGCTCCTCTAATATGATTTGGCCGATCGGAAGTTGTTGTACTTTGCGCATGATTTCACCCCCGCGTCCACAGCCAGAGCTGCGCCAGCACCAGCACTGCTATCCCGGCATACGCCTGGACAGCATAGCGCCGCGGCACAGGACGCGCCGTATAAGGCGGGAGAATAATCTCATCGGTGAATCCGCGGGCCAGCAGCCCCTGCGATAGTCCGTTATACCGGTGCATCGTGTTGCCGAACAGCGCTCCTGCCATAGCCGCTGTCTCACGCAGCTTCGCCTTATAGCCTCTACGGCCTCCGCGCAGCCTGCGGGCCAGCAGCAGCCCATGCGCTGCATCACTCAGCAGGAATAAGAAGCGGTACATAATCAGCATCAGCTCCAGAACAATCTGCGGCATCCGCAGCCTGCGCAGCACCTGCAAAAGCTCACTGAACGGAGTAGTGAACATCAGGAAAAAGAAACAGCTCATACAGGCAGAGATTCTGGCCAGCAGCTCCCCTGCCCGCTGAAGTCCCGCCGCTGTGACATATACCGGCAGATTCAGTCCCGGAAGCGGGAATATTCCTGCCTCTCCCGCAGCAGGATGCCCGAATTCCACGAGCAGCGCCGGTACGCTAAGCGCATAGAACAGCAGCGCTGTGCCGAACAGCATGCCATAAGCACGCAAGGGAATACGGGCCTGCAATACACACCAGGACATCATCCATAGGGTGATTGCAGCCTGTAGTACCGGATGTACAGTGTAAGAGAGCAGGAGCATCAGGGCTGCGAACGAGCTTTTCCACATCGGGGATAACTGGCGCAGAGCATTATTGTAGGAGAGAACGTCAATCCTCCGAATCACTTGCTGTTATGCTGCTTCGTCCCGCCCTGCTTGCCCTTGAGCAGCCCCAAGGTATAACCGATCACACCGGCACCAATCGCTGCCTGCAATGCAAACAGCATACTCTCCGTCTCACCCGGCAGCTCGGTCAGCGGCTTGAACCACGGCTTATAGTCAGGATTCATCTCGGTAATCACACCTTCAGCCGCATCATCGGCCCCGCCGAATTCCCCATTGACCAGCAGCAGCGGCAGAATAACCAGCAGAATAACAACCAGCAGCATCAACCCATTTTTCCATTTATTGCTCATTAGGCTCTTCCTCCGTTCACCTTGCGTTTCAGAAGCGACAATTCATTCGGACTATACGATTTCAGCCAGTTCCAGAGCAGTACCGTCAACAGCCCTTCACTGATGGCCAGCGGGATTTGCGTCACGGCAAAGATGCCCCCGAATTTGAGAAAAGAAGCCAGCACGCCGCCATCCGCCGCCGGAAAAGCCACCGCCAGCTGAAAGGAAGTCACTACATACGTACTCAGATCAGCCACCGCAGCCGCACAGAACAACGCCAGCTTCTCACGGTCCGGCCGCTTCATCATCAGCTTATACACTGCATATCCGGCAAAAGGACCCGCCACCGCCATTGAGAACGCATTCGCCCCGAGCGTAGTAATCCCTCCGTGCGCCAGCAGCAGCGCTTGAAACAGCAGGACAATCGAGCCGATTACGCTCATAGGCAGCGGCCCCAGCATAACAGCACCAAGTCCGGTACCCGTGGGGTGGGAGCTGCTTCCGGTCACGGAAGGCATTTTGAGCGCAGACAGTACGAAGGTAAACGCCCCGGCCAGACCCAGCAGCAGCTTCAGCTCCGGATTCTCCCTTGTCATGGATTTCAGCTTGAAGATTCCGAGCACAAAAAACGGGATAAACGCCGCCCACCAGAACACCGCCCAGCCTACCGGCAGGAATCCTTCCATAATGTGCATTGCCCGGGCCGTCCCCGGTTCATTCAGCATAAAGTACACCGTAAATCCGGCAACCAGTGCCGCAAAGCTCCACCATCTGTGCTTTTTCATTTGTCACCCTCCATGTTTGTTGTTTTCCCATTACAGATCTTAAAGCCCAAGTGGAAACATCTTTGCCGTCCTTTTATAGGACGGTACGTTTCAGCGAGGAATATAAGGATGATTTATAGCGTGAAGCATAAAAATCCTTATATTCCAAAAAACCCACCCTAAAGGGTGGGAGTGTATGTACGCAGGCAAGTTCGATAGAGCGCGCTGCACGCAGCCAAGCGAAACAAGGTGCTTCTCATCGTCCCATCACTATGGGCCGTGTCCTTGTATCCCGCAGCTGTAAGCCGGGGGTCATCTCTAAGATTCCAAGATTCCTCCGGTCCATCAGGGCAGAACGCCTCTTCTCATTAACCTATCCGTACACCGCTCCTATCCGCGTAGAGTCGTGGTGTGCGTCGACAAGGTAGGTCTCCTGGCTTGGAATACAGGCGCCGCAGACTTCGTCTTCCCCGGGGCTTCCCGAGTGACCTCATGAAGTGCAGCTCTTCCATACAGTGGCGGGACCGCTCGGGAGTTGCACCCGATTCCCTGTTATCCCTTGCCGCTTCCGGCAAGAGCACCTTGTTTCATCGCTAATTCATCTCACATCATAGCGGACCGGGCTTAGCGTGTCTGTGATATAAATTGGAAAAGCTGTCCTGAAGCCAATCATGGCTTGTAGAAATTTTATTTGAGTAATATAATTATTAACTATATAACCTGAACGTGGAGGCATCCGATGAAACTTGATCTAACCGAACAATCCCTGCCCGTGTACGAGGCCCTGTCCAGTACCGTGCGCCTGCATATGCTGCGGCTGCTGTCCGAGAAGCCCATGAACGTGAAGGAGCTGGCCGCAGCCCTCAAGCTCAGCAGTGCGATTATGACCATGCATGTGCGCAAGCTCGAAGCCGCCGGGCTGATCCGCAGCCATATGGCTCCCGGCAAAAGCGGTCTGCAGAAGATCTGTACACTGGCCGCCGACGGGGCTGAGATTGTTTTTCCGGGACAAGCCCGGACTCCGCGCAGGGGGTACCGCAAGGACATTCCGGTGGGGCATTATTCCGACTTCCAGATTGAGCCTACCTGTGGACTGTCTACGACAGAGAGGGTCATCGGGCACTTTGACGATCCCCGTTATTTCTGGGACCAGGAGCGCGTGAACGCCGGGATTCTCTGGTTCGGCAAGGGGTTCGTCGAGTATAAAATCCCGAATTTCCTGCTGTCGAGCCAGCAGCCGGAGGAGCTTGCCATCACGATGGAGATCGCCTCCGAAGCCCCGTCGGTCAACAACAACTGGCCGTCGGATATTACCTTCACACTGAACGGACAATCGCTTGGCTTCTGGACCAGCCCCGGTGACTACGGAGATAATCCGGGAAAATACACCCCGGCCTGGTGGCCTGCACTCACCAATCAATACGGCCTGCTCAAGCAGCTGCGGATTACTCAGACGGGCACTTTCATGGATGGGCAAAAGCTGTCGGAGGTCACCCTGGATCAGGTAGGCATCCGCAACAAACAATGGACCTTCCGGCTCTCTGTCGAGGAGGATGCCGAGCACATCGGCGGCCTCACCCTGTTCGGTAAAGGCTTCGGCAATTACAACGAGGACCTTGTGTTTGAGTTGTTTTATACAGATGGCGTGGCAGATTTGCCGGGTTCTATATGAAATCCAGATTAGGGTGTGTAGAAGGTAGGTAGGTAGGTAGGTAGGTAGGTAGGTAGGTAGGTAGGTAGGTAGGTAGGTAGGTAGGTAGGTAGGTAGGTAGTGGAGATAGATTAGTTAGACTAATTAGGTTAGTTTTCGATTCAGCTACTTTTGGAGCTAATGCTCCTCATTTCTGCTTAACGCCCACTTTCGGCCGACTCAGGTGCATTAGTGCTCCTCATTTCCGCTCATAGCTCACTTTCGGCCGAATCAGGTGCATTTGTGCCAATGTCATTAAGTTAAGATATAGAGCCAAAAACAAGAAAAAGGCAGGTTATCGAAAAGATAGCCTGCTCTTTTTTTGCACAAAAAAATCTTGACAATCCGTAGAAAACGTGTGGCGAAGCCCCTTGAAAAAACGAGGAGGTTACGCCAATGAATGCTTATGCAAATTCGCTGAAAGACAGACTGACATCTCTCATCCGTGAGATGGCGGCTGCCCCCGCGCCTTACGTCAGAAACCCGGGAAAGGATTTTACCCGAACGAAAAAACTACCCTTTGAAATGGTTATGCAAACCCTGATCTTTATGGGCGGCAACAGCCTCTATAAGGAACTGTTGGAATCGCAGGGCTATGACGTTAACACCGCAACTTCTTCTGCTTTTGTTCAGCAAAGAAATAAAATTTTGCCGTCTGCGGTCGAATCTTTGTTTCACACCTTTACCGCGTCCCATACGGAATTCAAGGATTATCGAGGCTATCGATTATTGGCCATTGACGGTTCCGATCTGCATATTGCAACAGATCCTGCGGACCCGTTGACCTATTCTCAAAGTCAGCCCCACTCGAAAGGCTTTAACCTTCTGCACTTGAACGCTGCTTATGACCTCTGTAACCGGCTTTACGTGGACGCCATCCTTCAACCTCGAAAGCTGCGCAACGAAGGAAGGGCGCTGTCCACGATGGTGGATCGGTCCCCTATTCAGGGGAACGTCATTGTGTTGGCGGATCGAGGATTGGAAAGCTACAATACGTTCGCGCATCTGGAACGGAAAGGATGGAAGTACGTCATACGGGTCAAGGATTTGCATTCGAATGGCATTCTTTCGGGCTTGCACTTGACCTTTGAAGGGGCGTTTGATCAGGAGATTCACCTGACGCTGACTAAAAAACGAACGAAAGCGTTCAGGGATCACCCCGAAATCTATAAAATTCTTCCGGCCACCTCTAGCTTTGATTTTCTGGACATGCAAAAGAACCTGTTTTACCCGATTTCCTTTCGGGTGGTTCGTTTCCTCCTGCCCAGTGGCGATTATGAAACCGTCATTACCAATCTACCGGCTGCTGAATTCTCACCGGATGAACTCCGGGAACTGTATCACCTGCGATGGGGGATTGAGACCTCTTTCCGGGCCTTAAAATACACCATCGGTCTGACCCATTTTCACGCAAAGAAGCAAGAGTCCATTACCCAAGAGATATTCGCAAGAATGATCCTCTACAATTTCGCTGAAATGATTACCTCGCACGTAGTCATTTCCCAAAAGGATAAACGGCACCTCTACCAAGTCAACTTCACGGTGGCCGTTCACGTCTGTAGACATTTCCTGCGCTCCAAGGGCGATGGACCCCCGCCTGATGTGGAAGCTTTGATTCGCAAAAATATTTTGCCGATTCGTCTCACCCGTCCTGGGCAAAGGAATACACGCAGAATACGTAGCAAATCCGCCATTAGCTTCGTCTACAGAGTAGCATAATTCGGTTCGCATGAACATTTTTTTAAGTGGATCTTCCATCCGCTTTGTTTGCTATGCGCTTTTTTCCTTCCTTACACCAAAAACAAACGGCATAGGACGTTTCCCCATACCGTTTTGGATTCTCTTTATTAATTCCAAACTTATCTTTGAACTTATCTTAATGACATTGGCACTAATGCTCCTCATTTCCGCTCAGCTGCCCACTTTCCGCCGACTCAGGTGCACTAATGCTACTCATTTCCGCTCAGCTGCCCACTTTCCGCCGCATTTGAGGGATTTATCCCTTTCTTTTCCTCACCCAGCCCACTTCCCGCCGCACCAGAGGGATTTATCCCTCTCTTTTCCTCCTCCAGCCCATTTCCCGCCACACCAGAGGGATTTATCCCTCTCTTTTCCTCCTCCAGCCCGCTTTCCGCCGCATTAGAGGGATTTATCCCTCTCTTTTCCTCCTCCAGCCCGCTTTCCGCCGCATTAGAGGGATTTATCCCTCTCTTTTCCTCATCCAGCCCCCTCTCCTCCACAACGCAAAAAAAGCCCCTCCAACCGCCGCATTGTGCAGGTTGGAGGGGCTATCGGTGATCGGTCCGTCTCTTATGGCAAGAGCGGCTTCTAGCCTATCTTTTCGCCTGGCCCCTTGCCGTTAGGCGTGGGCCGTCATTCCGCCACCGGCTGCCACTTTCCGCCGCCCGGCAGCGGACAGCTGCGGGCCTTCAGCCGGGCCACGACAGGGATGATACAGCCGCAGGCGGTACAGGTCACGCCATCCTGCAGCTTGGGGCAAGCCCCGCAAAGCGCAAGCCGCTCGGCATAGACCTCATTGGAAGCCGAATTGCCGGGATTGAACATGGAGGAGGCCAGAATGCGGGCAATCTGTGCTTCCGTGACCTTGTACTCCTCCCGGCATCCTTTGCAGGCTGAAGTGGTTGTCATGCGGTTCTCTCCTTAGGCTTGTGGAGTGATAGCCAGTACCGTTACCGACATTGGCGGCAGCTCTACAGTCAGCGTATCCCCTTCAAGCTTGAAGGCGCTGAATGCCTGTGGTGTTACAGCTTCCGGCTGCTCAAAGCTATTGTGGGCATCGATGGAAGCTCCGGCCAGCGTCGTTCCGCTTACGGATGCTTGACCAGCCAAACCGCGCAGGGCAAGCGGCAACACTGCCGATGACGCGTGATTCAGGTTACACAGGCTGACATGAATGATGCCCTCAGCATTGACCGAAGCCGAAGCCGATACTTCAGGAATCTCTACGCCATCATAGCTGTATACCGGACTGTCAACAGTGAGCTCCAGCAGTTCTGCATCCTGATGCACTTTGTACATGTTGAATACATGGTAAGTAGGAGTCAGGAGCATTTTCTCGCCTTCAGTCAGAATAACTGCCTGCAGCACGTTCACGGTCTGGGCAATGTTCGCCATCCGTACACGGTCACTGTGCTTGTGGAAAATATTCAGGGTCAGGCCGGCAACCAGCGCATCGCGGATCGTGTTCTGCTGGTAAAGGAAGCCCGGGTTCGTCCCCGGCTCAACATCATACCAGGTGCCCCACTCGTCAACGATCAGGCCTACTCTTTTCTCCGGATCGTATTTGTCCATAATCGCAATATGGCGGGTAACCAGTTCATCCATGAACAGTGCTTTCTTCAACGTTGTGAAGTATTCGTCTGTTCCGAAGCCTGTAGCCGCGCCTTTATGATTCCAGTCCGAAGTAGGCAGGGTGTAATAGTGCAGGGTAATCGAATCCATGAAGCGGGTAGCTTCGCGCATCAGCACTTCCGTCCAGTTATAATCATCCGCATTCGCACCGCAGGCGATCCGGTGGATCTTGTTGTCACCGTAGTTACGCACATAGGTCTGATATTGGCGGTACAGGTCAGCATAAAATTCAGGACGCATGTTACCGCCGCAGCCCCAGTTCTCGTTGCCCACGCCGAAATACTTGACACTCCAGGCATCTTCCTGGCCGTTCTTCTGACGCAGCTCAGCCATTGGCGAGACTCCGTTGAAGGTCAAATACTCAACCCACTCGGACATCTCTTGAACAGTTCCGCTGCCTACGTTACCGTTGATGTACGGCTCGCAGCCCAGCATCTCGCAGAGGAGCATGAATTCATGCGTACCGAAATGGTTGTTCTCTACCGCACCGCCCCAGTGTGTGTTGATCATCCGCTTGCGCTCTTCGCTCGGGCCGATGCCGTCCTTCCAGTGGTATTCATCGGCGAAGCAGCCGCCCGGCCAGCGAAGTACCGGAATCTTCATTTCCTTAAGCGCTTCCACTACGTCGTTGCGGATACCCTTAGTGTTCGGAATTGGGGAATCTTCGCCCACCCAGATGCCTTCATAGATACAGCGTCCAAGATGCTCAGCGAAATGTCCGTAGATGTTGCGGTCAATCTTACCTTTGCGGATGTCGGTGTTCAGTACAATGCGTTCTGCCATGGGAAGTTAACGCTCCTCTTTAAGTTAATATATTTGTTAATCATTTAATACTTATATTAACATTATAATCATGCTTCCTCCGGTTCGTCAATCTTTATCTTAACCGCATATCTCTCGTATTCCCGCATTTCACTTCCCCGCCAAAAATGATATTATGGACACACAAATACAGCATAATTGGAGAGTATGATGATTAGACCTATCAATAAAGATATATCGCTTCTTAGCCAGAAATCTGCTCCGGCCACGGAAAAGGATCTGCCCGTGTTAATGGATCTTGTGGAGACTCTGAACGCCAACTCCGACCGGTGCGTCGGCATGGCTGCGGACATGATTGGTGTCAACAAACGCATCATTGCCGTCCGTGTAGAGCAGCAGCTGACCATTTCGATGATCAATCCGGTGATCGTCAAGCGCGCCCGTCCTTATGACACTGAGGAAGGCTGCCTGTCGCTTGAAGGCGTACGCCCAACGAAACGGTACGACTACATTGAGGTAGAATACCTCGATTATAATTTTAAGAAGCACCGGGATAGCTTTACCGGATTTACAGCGCAGGTTATCCAGCATGAGGTGGATCACTGCGAGGGTATTGTCATTTGAGCCGGGACCTGAGAGCGCTAACCTTCAGTAAGACGGCCGCCGAGCAAATTCTGAGGAATGAGACCGATACCCGCACGCTTTTGTCAGAATATCCGGACTACAAAGAAGAAGTGCTGCTTGAGATCAATGCCCTATCGAGCCAAAAACGCGCCAAGCTGATCCAACATTTACTCGCCAGCTATACAAGCAGCGCCAAAATAGCGAAGAGCAAAATTGTCAAAAGTGGCTTTAATCAAACCACCATTAACGCTTTTCTTCCTAATATTATTAAAGCCCGCTTCGCCATTTATCTGATTGAACAGCTGCAACTCACGGTGTCTACCGAATCAGCCTCCGGTCCTGTCCGGTTCAATCTCTGGGACGGTTATATTCTGCAGAAGCTCCTGTTCAAGGAAAAGCTTGTACGGAAGCCCGTATCGCTCCCTCTGTTCCGGGTATGCTGGAAGCTGATTATCCGCCCCAAAACGCTGATGCCGCTTGTCAATAAACAAGGGATCTACTGCTTCTATTCCCGTACGTTAATTAAGCGGCTGTCCGCTCTGATTGGGGATAAGGAGTGCCTGGAGATCGGTGCGGGTGACGGTACCTTGACGAGATTCCTTAACGATAACGGCACAGCCTGCCGGGCAACCGATGATTATAGCTGGGCGCATTATATCACCTACCCGGATTTTGTGGAAAAAGCCGATGCCAAAGCCGCCCTGAGCAAATACGCTCCTAAGGTTGTACTTTGTTCCTGGCCGGTGCCCGGCAACCCGTATGAGAAGCATGTTTTTAATACGGATTCTGTAGAGTTGTATATAGTAATCGGCACAAGAGACCCGGCGATCACCGGTGACTTCGACGCGTATGATCAGGCTAAGCATTTCAGCATGGAGCTGAATGAGGAATTATCCCGCCTGCTTGTGCCGCCCTCCAAGGACAATGCGGTCTATCTCTTCACACGCAAACAAGACAGTACACGCTCACGATAGGTGAGTACATACTGTCTTGTTTTCATTGCAGTCTATTCCGGCCTCAGCCCAGATCTCCCAGCTCAATCTGCACGATTCCCCGGTCATCCCGTTCCTCGGCGATCCCGCCGATCAGATGCATCAAGCTGCCGAACTCCAGCTCATTGAACTTGCGTGCGGCGTTATCCCGCTGCAGTTCCCAGAGACATTCGGCCAGCTCGCAGACCACCGGCACATCACAGCGGATTTCCGCCAGCTCCCGTGAGAGATGCAACATGTCGAGGTCCGCTTCAATCTTAGCCCGCACGCCCTTAGGCAGCAGATGCAGGTTCTCGATGACCCCTTCCACAGTACCGTATTCCGTCAGCAGCTTGGTGGCGGTCTTCTCGCCGATGCCCTTCACGCCGGGATAATTATCGCTGGTGTCACCCATGAAGCCCTTCAGGTCGATCACCTGCGCAGGAGTGAGGCCCCGTTCTGCCAAAAGCTCAGCCGGATCATACACTTTATAGTTGGAGCGGCCTTTTTTCATAATCACGACCTTGACGCTGTCATTCACCAGCTGGAGCATGTCGTGGTCGCCCGTAAGAATATAGACCTCCGACTCCCCGCTGTAGCACGAAGCCAGTGTGCCGATGCAGTCATCTGCCTCATAACCAACCAGACCGATATTCGGCACGCCCAGCTCAGCCACAACCTCCTTCACGAGGTCGAACTGCGGGATCAGCTCCAGCGGAGCGTCAATCCGGTTCGATTTGTAGCCTTCATACTTCTCCGAGCGGAACGTGCCCTTGCCCATATCCCAGCAGCAGACGACATGTGAAGGCTCAAATGTACTTACCGCATCGAAAAAATACTGCAAAAATCCATACACCGCATTCGTCGGCAGCCCGGCGCGGGTCTTGCGGATATATCCACCATAAGAGGTAGCATAAAAAGCGCGGAACAGCAGAGCCATTCCATCGACGATCATGACCCGGCCCTTCATTTCTGTTGCTGTGCTCATGTGTAACCTCTCCTTGTATTCCATAATTTAGGCGTTGCCCCAAGCTTCGGCGTACTGGTCTTCCTTGTAGCCTACGGTGACCTTCTTGCCGTCAGTAACTACCGGACGCTTGATCAGCATCCCATGTGTGGACAGCAGTCCAAGCTGCTCGTCTTCGCTTAAGTCTGCAAGCTTATCCTTCAGGCCAAGCTCCCGGTAGATCTCACCACTTGTATTAAAAAACTTCTTCAACGGCAGGCCGCTGTGCTTCACCAGCACGCGCAGCTCCTCTACAGTCGGCGGCTGCTCGGCGATATGCTTCAGCTCCAGCTCATGCCCTGCTTCCTTCAGCCATTTCACTGCGCTGCGGCAGGTACTGCATTTCGGATATTGATATACCTTGAGGTTACTCATCGGGTTCTCCTTCTATTATAAAGTGCAGCAGTGATGCTAGTCCTACAGGTCGTCACTGCTGCTTATATGGTTGATTGGGTCGTCTGCATAACGGTGGCTTTTCCCGACCGGCAATACGATTGACATCACGACCGACCTCAGTAGGTGGAAATTGTACAACTATTCCTTCCAAATTCGCATCGCAGGAGGAAATAGTTGGATTTCCGACATTTAAATCGGGAAAAATTGTTACTTTTCGGATATGGGGCAATTTTAGTTGTACTTTTTCCACTTGCTTGCTGCGGAGCCGTCATATAGCTGAAAATAAGTGCACCCTGGCACTTATTTACCTGCTGTTGTGCTCCAGCGGCGTCAGGAAGGTTACTGTATGAGCGGGCGGAGCATGTAAAATGCTGCATGCTGCTTAGCACATTCCTCCGGCTGTAGCAGCCAAGCTGCATACTGCTGCTGCTGACAGCTGCAGCCAGAACATATCCGGCGCTTGCTTTACCGCGCCGACTGCCGGAGCTTCTCCTGCAGCAGCGCCATATCCGGCGGCAGCGGAGCCTCGAACACCAGCTCGGCATGTGTCACCGGATGCCGGAAGGCCAGCCGCACCGCATGCAGCGCCTGGCGCGGAATGGCCGCGTCCAGCTCCGCGATCTGCGAGAGCCGGGCGGCTTCGCCCGGCGACAGCGCCTGCTCTCGCACCTGCTGCTGCTCGCCGCCTGTGGTCACCGCCTGCTCTCGCACCTGCTGCTGCTCGCCGCCTGTGGTCACCGCCTGCTCTTGCACCTGCTGCTGCTCGCCGCCTGCGGTCACCGCCTGCTCTTGCACCTGCCGCTCCTCGCCGCCTGTGGTCACCGCCTGCTCTTGCACCTGCTGCTGCTCGCCGCCTGCGGTCACCGCCTGCTCTTGCACCTGCCGCTCCTCGCCGTCTGCGGTCACCGCCAGCTCGCCCGTACGCCGCTCCTCGCCAGGCGCTAACGCCTCCGCCCGGCTGCCAGCCGCCTGCCCATACAGCGGGTGACGGTACATCCCGTCACCGATCAGCGGGCAGCCGACCGACCCCATATGCACCCGGATCTGGTGGGTGCGCCCGCTCTCCAGCTTCAGCTCGACGCGTGAAGCGGCGCTGCCATAGACCTCCTTGACCTCATACCGGGTCAAGGAGGGATAGCCGTCCGGCGTCACAATCCGCCGGTGCGGCTCCAGCGGGTCGCGGTCGATCGGACCGTCGATATCGCCGCTTGGCAGAGCAGGAACACCGTGCACGAACGCGGTATACCGCTTGTCCACCGTTCCGGCGATCATCTGCTCGGAGATGTGCTGATGGCTGTACGGGTTCTTGGCAATCACCAGCACCCCGGAGGTCTCCTGGTCCAGCCGGTGGACGGGGCGGAAGCGGACCCGCTCGCCCTTCTCTGCCCAGTAATGGACCACTCCGTTCGCCAGGGTCTCGGTATAATGGCCGTGGGTCGGATGGACAATCATTCCTGCGGCCTTGCTTACCACAAGCAGATGCCCGTCCTCATACAGAATCTCGAAGGGAATCGGCTGCGGCAAAATATCCTCTGAGGTCTCCTCCTCCATCCGGATCTGTACTAGATCGCCGGTGCTAACCTTAACGCTGATATAGACACGCTCTCCGTTCAGTGTAATGCCGAGGTCCGTCATTTTGAGCCGGGAGAGCAGCTTGCGGGAGACATCCATCCGCTTCTGCAGGATGGTTTTGAGCAGCCAGCCGTCTTCAAGCGGCGGCACTGTATAGGAGATGGGCGGATAATAGCTGGTCATTTGTTCCGGAACACCTTTTTGCTGCGCAGATATTCTACTTCAGCAATCTCCAGCCGGGTGTTGGCGGCACGGGCCAGAGCGAAGAAATAGTCGGACAGCCGGTTCAGATAGATTACCGCCTCAGGATTAATCTCCGCACTGCGGCCCAGCGTCACTGCCCGGCGCTCGGCCCGGCGGCAGACCGTCCGGCAGACATGCAGCACCGAGGACAGCTGGCTTCCGCCCGGCAGAATGAAGCGCTCCAGCACCGGATTCTCGGCCTGAAGCGCATCGATCCAGCCTTCCAGGCGCGTGGCCATCTCGCTTTTTACCTTATAGCGGTTCTCGCTCAGCTTCACGAATGCCAGATCCGATCCGCAGTCGAACAGCTCATGCTGAATCTCCAGCAGTTGCTCGCGGACATCTAGAAACCGCTCGTCCTCCATCAGGCTCCGTGCCTGGCCAACGAAGCAGTTCAGCTCGTCAATGGTGCCGTAAGCCTCGACGCGGACATCGTCCTTGCCTACCCGGCCGCCAATCACCGAGGTCTCGCCCTTATCCCCCGTACGCGTATAGATCGCCACGATACTTCCCTCCTAAGTTGCAAATCACATAGTAATAGTGTAATCGTTCTTAGGTAGGGTGGCAAACAAAGATCAACTTTTTCATTATGTAAATAACTCCCTTAAGAGGAAGCCTTAATTGTCTCCCTGCTCAACCTGCCTCATGGCTTACGAAAAGTAATGCAATACATCAGGCCCTTGCACACCTCCTTGTGCTCTACCTCCAGCATCTCCTGCGGAATCAGTCCAAGCATCTCCGGCAAGTCCGCTCCCTCTGCAAAATACCCCTTAACCACCGGTACCTTCCCGTACGTTCCCTTCACCAGCTTCTGCGTCTCATCGGCAATCATCAGCCTTGTGCCCGGCTTCGCTACCCGGATCATCTCCAGTACCGCAGCATGCGGATCACTGAAACAGTTGATTCCGCCGACATGGTACACGCAGTCAAAGCTGTTGTCCTGAAAAGGCAGCCGCTCAGCAGTCCCCTGGAACAGATGTGCCTCCAGCTTCCACCGCCGCAGATTGCGCACCGCCTGCTTCAGCATTCCGCTGGAAATATCCAGCCCGTACAGCTCGGCCTGCGCGTTCTTGGCCTTCATGTTAAGGTACGGGAAATTATCGCCGCTGCCCACCGAGGTCTCCAGCACACGCTGACCGCCGCCCAGCTCAAGCGCAGACAGGAACTGCTCTCTATAGCTGCGTTCTCCGCCGAACTTCAGCACGAAATACAGCTTGTTGGACAGCCGGTAGAAACGGGCAATCCGGTTGTAAAGCTCCAGGTACTTCCGGTTACTGCCTGCGGCATCCGCTTCCTCCATAAAAGCCAAATACCCGTGCTTCCACGGGTACTGCCGTCCATTTGCCGGATTGACCGCCCCCGTACTAACCAGCTTAAGCTCTTCATATGTATTCGGGTCCCTCAACAGCTGATCATGTAGCATGAATATCTTCCTCTCCTGACGCAGTACGGTTCAAGCCCATACTTTGTGATGTTCGTGAATATTTATTATATGCCTACAATTGGAAGCGGACATCAGTCCCGGGTCTGCCGCCGTCTCCGCCTTTGGTCGTACCCCGCAGACTTAGATCCACGACATTTTTTTATTTTTTTCGACAAAAAGTAACAACAAAATCAGTTCTCCAGCCGATGATATTCAATATAAGTATAAATAGCTTCACTATATAATGGGGGGATTCACATGGCTAATGTTGTTCACAAGGCAATTTCCAGGCTCCGGTTCAAAAGCATACGTATGAGAACATTTGCATTCATCCTGCCCATCTTTCTGATCACGCTGGTGCTGGTCGCTCTGTTATCGTACATGTATTCCAAAAGCATTATCCAGCGCGAGGTTAAGCAAAAAATGAATGTGCAGATATCAGATATTTCTAACGAAATTAATGCGAACTTAAGTGTGCACAGCAAGGTTCCCGAGGTTCTGGCACGTACGCTGGAGAGCCACGCTGCTGAATTCACACTGGATCAATACCGTACCATGCTGTCCAGTGCGCTGAAGGCCAATCCGGATACCTATGGTGTGGGTATTTATTTTGAACCCGGACGGTATGACAGCAAGCTGAAGTACTTCTCCACCTATGCCCACCGTGACGGCGACAAGATTGTGACTACCGAGCAGTATAATGACCCCGATTATAATTATCACGGGCAGAGCTGGTACACGATTGGCAGGGAGCATGCAGCGTTTACAGATCCATTCTATGACACAATTACAGGGACAACGATGGCTACGTTTACTGTTCCTTTCCGGGATACCACGAATACCTTGCTGGGTGTCATGGCCGGCGATATCGATCTCAAGACGCTGCAGAGCAGGATCGAACAGACCAAGGTGGGGAATACAGGCTGGGCGTTCCTGCTGGACAAGCAGGGGAATTACATTGCCGGACCGGATGCCGAGAAGAATATGCAGCTGAAAATAAACGACGAACCAAACGCAAGCCTGGCCGCAGCAGGAGCGGAAATGCTTCAGCAGAATCAGGGCATGGTAACCTATGCCGATTCGGGCGGGACCATTCAGATGTATTATGAAAAGCTGCCGGATACCGGCTGGACCGTTGGTCTCGCCATGCCGGAGCAAGAGCTGTACGCGCCGCTTAAAGGGCTGCTAAGGTCTATTCTGCTGGTAAGCTTAGCGGGTCTTATCCTGACGGTAGCAGCCGTATATCTATACAGCCGCTATATTACCCGTAAACTGACCCGTGTCAATGAGATGTCCCGGCAGATGGCCGCCGGAGACTTCACCGGGAAGCTGGAGGTGGACAGTGAGGATGAATTCGGCAAAATGGCCGGGCATCTGAACCAGATGATTACCAATCTGAGCAGACTCCTGGGGACGATTGCCGATCACTCCCTGCAAGTCGCCTCGACCTCAGAAGAATTAATGTCTAGCGCCACTCAGACCAATCACACCACAGAGGCCATTGTGGAGAATATTCAGGATCTCTCAGCCGGAGCGGATCAGCAGATGCAGTCCACCCGCGAGTCTGCAAGGGCGATGGAGGAGATGGCCGCCGGTGTGCAGCGGATCGCGGAGGCCTCGATGGACACTGCCGCAGCTGCCGGGCGGGCGGCAGGCCAGGCGCAGAACGGGTATTCCGTCATTACGGAGGCGGTGGACCGGATGGAAGAGATGGAGCGGACCGCCGCAGATGCTTCCAGCATGATTACCTCTCTTAGCGCACAGTCCCAGCAGATCGGCAACATCATTGGTCTGATCAAAGGCATCAGCGACCAGACCGGCATGCTGGCCTTAAACGCGGCGATTGAGGCCGCCAGAGCAGGCGAATACGGGCGGGGCTTCTCCGTGGTGGCCGGTGAGGTGAAGAAGCTGTCCGAGCAGACGGCCGAAGCCGCCGGGTCTATCAGCACCCTGATTCTCGAGATCCAGCAAGGCAACCGGGCAGCCTCAGATGCGGTGCTGGCGAATGCCGGCGCCGTTCAGGAAGGCTCGCGGATGGTAGGCGAGGCCGGGCGTCTGTTCACGGATATTCTCGGCGGCATCGGCGAGATTAACACCCAGGTTCATGAGATGTCTGCTTCCTCCGAGCAGCTGCTGGCCGGAACCGAGGAGCTGACCTCTTCGGTGGAGGAGATGGCTGAAGTGGCGAAACAGGCCGCAGAGCGTTCACAGAGCGCTGCCGCGGCCTCCGAGGAGCAGCTCGCCTCCATGGAGGAAGTAGCCGCAGCCTCTACCGAGCTGGCGAAGATGGCCGATGGGCTGCAGCAGGCAGTGGCCACGTTCAAGGTAAACTAACAGAGAGGCAGTTCTAACAACCCCCTGATAGGTCTCCGGACCAGCACAGGGGGTTATTTATATAGATTCACCCCCCTCACTCCCTTCACTCCCCTTCAAAAAAGCCACCAGCTCCCGGTTCACCCGCTCCGGCTGCTCATGATTCACGCCGTGACCGGCGTCCGGGATAACCGTGGAGCGGAACCCGCCAGCGTCCAGTGTACTAGTGAGCTCCCGCTTCTGCTTCAGCTTATAATCTCCCAGCAGGAAGTATAGCTGATCCCGGAACGTAACCGCTTTCTCTTGTTCGTAGGGCTGAAGCTTATGGGCGAACATCGCCTGCTGGTTATGATTCTGCATTAGCAGCACCAGATGCTCCCCGACTTCGGGATGCTTGTCGAACAGGCCTGAGGCCGGGGAGCTGAGCTTGCGGGCTGCCTTGAGCAGATTACTGCGCGTAGGAACAAGAATCTCCGGGAACATCATCATCAGCGTATGTATCATGCTTTTAATTGGAGCAGTGACCATTCCTCCCTCCATACAGACAGCCCTAAGCACTCGTCCCGGTCCGTTCACCGTGTAATTGAAGACCATATACGCTCCATTCGATACACCTGCCACGTAGAATTGTTCAAGCTTCAGCCCGTCAGCAACCTTGTTAATCCAATCCACCTGGTTAAAGGTCCGTTTATCGAACAACTCACCTGGAACACTCTTTCCCGGTCCGCCCAGCGTATCTACTGCAATGCAGTAGAAGTGCCGGGACAGCTCCTTCATATTCAGCAGCCACATCACGGCCGAATTATCGCCTACCCCGTGGAACAGGAGCAACGGCGGTAACTCCGGCTCTCCCGCTGTTATACAATGGGTTGTCCCATAAGGAGTCTCCACATCAAGCTCCTGATATTCCGTCCCCCACGCTTCAAGAAGCTGGTTATAGGACCTTAGAACCTGTTCTTTGCCGGCCCCGCTTTTAAATACCTTAATCATTTCAGACTTCCCCTTTAATAAACTATCAGAACTAAACAAGTGATTTCATTCCATAAATGCAGCAAGGTGTAAAGCTTCGTTCGTAGTAAATCACCAGAGATAAGTGTAATCTGTACAACTAAAAAGAGTGAAACGTAAGGTTTTTCACTTCTAACTGTAATCTGTACAACTAAAAATCCCCTAATGAGCGAAAAACCAGTTATAAAGGCATTTTAATTGTATGAAATACATCTAAACAGAGATTCGGCGGCACATCCGGCGATTTAGTTGTACAAATTGCAGTTAAGCCTAATAAACCTCCCCCTTGCACACTGATCGGGGCACGGTAAGCCCTCAACTAGAAATAGATCGATAATTTTATAGCGTAAAGCTTATAATTATTTTCAAAAAAAAACGGACATCTCCCCAAAGGAAGACATCCGCTTCATATACATCTGCCGTATTAATTGCTCTTGCGGTGACGGCCTCTCATATACTCATTAATCTTGAGATCCAGCAAGCTGCTGATTGCTATTACATTATCCGAGGTAAAGGAATTCTCCTGCATAAAGAGCTGTTCCATTCTGCTGCGGAGCATCTGGATTTCATCTTCCAGCGAGAGCCTGCGTGCA
The DNA here is from genome assembly GCF_038005345.1 of Paenibacillus sp. FSL H8-0122. NCBI lineage: Bacteria > Bacillati > Bacillota > Bacilli > Caryophanales > Paenibacillaceae > Paenibacillus > Paenibacillus sp. FSL H8-0122. The sequence goes on from NZ_JBBOTB010000001.1 coordinate 4,594,016, forward strand.
TTCGCATCTCCTCTGGCAGGAGGTTGCCCGCTTCCGGAACCACATTTCCCGCCATAGGAGGATAAGTAATAATCTGCGCTCAGCACAATCACCCTTCCTGATAAAAGTATCGCGCATCATCCGGATTAGAACCGTGCAGTTCTATGCGACCAGATATGAAGCGCCTTTATTCCCGGAATAAGAGGGCCTTGTAAGTGTATTACAGGTGTTTCTTGTCCTTAGAGTAAAATAATACCATATCAGAAGGTGATCGGCTATAGTTCTATTTACTTCTTTGTCGAGCCTTGTCAGGCCCCTTCCCGGGCCAGCTGTGAGACCAATGCCCCAATTCGCTCAACCGCTTCATTCAACTGGGACACCGAGGTGGCATAGGAGCAGCGCAGATAGCCTTCCCCGCCCAGACCGAAGACACTTCCCGGAACAGCAGCGACCTTATATTCAAGCAGCAGACGCTGGGCGAACTGGTCGGAGGTCAGCCCGGTGGCCTGGATACTCGGGAATGCATAGAAGGCACCCTGCGGCTCATGACACTCAAGTCCCGCCTCCCGGAGTCCTTTGACAATCAGCCGGCGGCGCTGGTTATACGAGTCTGTCATGCGGTCCTTCTCTTCCATTCCGTTGGTGAGTGCCTCCAGCGCAGCCACCTGGCCCATCGAAGGCGCGCACATGACGGTATACTGGTGAATCTTCAGCATGGCGGAGATCAGGTCCGGGTGGCCGCAGGCATAGCCCATCCGCCAGCCGGTCATGGCGAAGGCCTTGGAGAACCCGCTGACCAGGATCGTCCGGTCAAGCATCCCCGGCAGCGAAGCGAAGCTGACATGATTGCTTCCATACGTAAGCTCGGCGTATATCTCATCTGAAATGACAATAAGATCATGCTTCTCGACCACCTTGGCAATCGGCTCCCAATCTTCACGGCTCATGATTGCGCCGGTCGGATTGCTTGGATAGCAGAGAATCAGAATCTTGGAACGGGGGGTAATCTTAGCTTCCAGATCTTCGGCAGTCAGCTTGAAGTTATTCTTCCCGAAGGTCTCAATGCCCACCGGAATACCGCCGCCGATGGCCGTAATCGGAGAATAAGAAATATAACAAGGCTCGGGAATCAGAATCTCGTCTCCCGGAGAGATCAGGGCACGCAGGGCCAAATCAATGGCTTCGCTGCCGCCAACCGTGGCAATAATCTGGTTCGCCGGATCATACTTCACGGCGAAGCGGGTCTCCAGGTACTGGGCAATACCCTCGCGCAGCTCAGGCATTCCGGCATTGGAGGTGTAACCGGTGAAGCCGCGTTCGAGTGAATAGACGCAGGCCTCTCTGACATGCCAAGGTGTCTTGAAGTCCGGCTCGCCGACACCGAGCGAGATAATATCCTTGCTGCCTGCCGCCAGATCAAAAAACTTGCGGATGCCCGAAGGCTGAATCTGCTGGACCAGCGGGGCCAAATAAGAGTTCATCGACTTGCCTTTATCTCCTGTATGCTGAGCGTTATTAATGATCATGACATTACATCCTTCACGGAGATATCATCAGACGGTTGTCTTCCTCATGCTCTTCAAAGATGATACCGTCCTGTTTGTATTTTTTGAGCGTAAAGTTGGTCTTGGTAGAGAGCACAGCATCAATCGGTGACAGCTTCTCGGACACAAAATTAGCAACCTCGCGCAGATTGCGGCCTTCCACTTCCACCAGCAGATCGTAAGCGCCGGACATCAGATAGACGGATTTAACCTGCGGATACAGATAGATGCGTTCGGCGATGCCCTCGAAGCCGCGGCCCCGTTCCGGGGTGATCTGTACCTCGATCAGGGCAGTCACCCGTTCATCATCGACTTTGTCCCAATTGACAACCGTCGCGTATTTCACAATGACATGATCCTGCTCCATTTCGGCGATCACGGTCTTGACATCTTCTTCCTCCGCACCAAGCAGGGTCGCCATTAATGCCGTTGAGCTTCGCGCGTCCTCCTTGAGCAGTTCCAGCACTTTCCTCTTCAATTCATTCATTCTTAGGGCCTCCTGCAAAAAAGAGTTTAGTATTAATATGACATGAAAAGTACCGTTCTGCAAACAAAATAACCCCGCCGAGGCGGGGCTATATGACTTCATTCCCTTTGTATTTTCTCTTGCATGGCCGGGGAAGCGCTCTAATGCTTCACAGGACCATCGCCAGGGTTACATATAATAGGAACCGTTATGATGCTGCTGGACGTTCGGCTGGTGCTGCTGAACATTCGAAGCCTGGTTATAGGCTCCTGCCCCGCCTGTTTTCTCACGCACGAACTGCTGCAGCTTCTGCTGGGTCTGCTGGGCACTCTGAATCTGCTTGTCCACATCCTGGCGCAGTGCCTTGCCCGGAACGGTGTACATGTTCATTTGCGACATCTTCATGTACAATTCCCCCTGAATTCTGAGGGTATCCATGGTCAAATCATTGAATACCCGTCTTACAGCGGGACAGTTCGATTCTGTTGCTGCTGTGGTGTACTCGCGGACTGTCCGCTTCAGATCGGCCAAAATCGTGTAGAGTAAATCTTCATCCGCCATAAACGGCGTTCCATTCTGTGCGTACACAGTAAAACCTCCTTTAGAATTTGTGGGTTATCCCTGTTATTGCGGCTGCGATGGTGCGTACTGCTGATGCTGATGGAGCAGCTGGACCAGCATATCCATATGATGGGTATGACTCTGAATCTGCTGGATGCAGATCCCCTGCACGGCCGAGTTCTGAGTGGTTCCGGCTGTAGCCGCGAGCTGCTTAATCAGCAAATCCTCATTGGAAATAGAATCGGCGATATACTCCAATTCTTTTCCGCTTAGTGCCTGCATTTGGTTAGATTGCATGTTCGGTATTCCCTCCTTCTGGTTGTTCAAGCGTTCCTTAGTATGCTTCCGGGAAAGGCTGTTTATGTGCCGGAAGGTACATTAAGCAAGCTCACACTTGATGAATAATCCTTAAGGTCTTGACGCATGAGACTCTTCAATAGTGCAAATAATACTACTCTGAATGACATAAAGGAGCGAACAGATCTATGAAACTCGTCAGCGGGCAACTGCCCTGGGAACACACACTGCCTGAGCCTCCGGCATATCCGGTGCTTGAGGAAGATATAACCTGCGACTGTCTCATTGTAGGCGGCGGGATGGGCGGAGCAATGATGTCGTACCGCATGTCTCTTAGCGGAGCAGATACTGTCCTCATCGATAAAAGAACCATCGGCACCGGAAGCTCCCACGCCAATACGGGACTGCTGCAGATCGCCAATGACAAGTCGCTGACAGCTTGCATGAATACTTTTGGGGAAGAGAATGGCGTGTTGTTCTACAAGCTGTGCCAGCAGGCCATGCGTGCGATTCTTGCCCTGCCCGGCAAGCTGGACATCGATCCGCAGATTATTGAGCGCAGCAGTCTGCTATATGCCAGTACGCCGGAAGATGTAGCTATGCTGAAGCTGGAGAATGAGAATCTGATCAAGCACGGCTTCGATTCGGAATTCTGGGAGGAGGAGAATATCCGTGCCCATTACGCCTTCTCCAAACCAGGTGCGCTGTATGCTAAGGGAGATGCGGAGACTAATCCGCTGCGCACCGTACACAGCCTGATTCATAAAGCGCACTCCGGCGGAGTCCGGGTCTATGAGCAGACCGAAGCCCTTCATTATGATTACAATGCCGACGGGGTCATCTGTCATACTGCAAACGGCCGGATCTTCGCCAAGAAGGTAGTGTTTGCTATGGGGTATGAGACCCAGGAGATGAAGAAGGACCGGGGGGCAGAGCTGATTAACACCTATGCTATTATGACCAAGCCTCTGCCGCATCTTCCAAAATGGCATGAGCAGAGCCTGCTCTGGGAAACGGCCCGGCCTTATCTGTATTTCCGGACTACACCTGAAGGACGGATTATCGCCGGCGGCAAGGATGAGCAGCTTACCAGCGTGGAGCGGCGTGAGGTAAGGGTCCTCTCCCAGTGTGAGCGTCTGGTCGAGGAGCTTACGGCCCTGTTCCCGGAACTGCAAGGAATCAAGGCCGAATATTCCTGGGGAGCGGTCTTCGGCTCCACCCATGACGGACTGCCTTATATGGGACCGCACCCGGAGTTCCCGCATTGCTACTTCATTGAAGGCTATGGCGGAAACGGTACGGTCTACAGCATGATTGCCGCCGAGCTGCTTGCAGATACACTGTCCGGCAAAAGCCGCCCGGAGCTGGAGCTGTTCTCGCTGACCCGTTCGGCGAAGCCTGCGCCCTCCCCGGCTATAGAGGCTTAAACGGTATAGTGCGGCAAGAGGATCAAAAAGGGATGCCTGCAACAGTCTGTGACGGCTGCGGGGCATCCCTTTTACATGACAACAATATGAAATAATAGCTTATTGCGCTTTTACAAATTCAGCCGACTTGATCCCGGCCTGACGTCCGAAGATAATAATCTCGGCTACCGAGTTGCCGCCGATACGGTTCTCGCCGTGCAGCCCGCCAACCACTTCTCCTGCCGCGAACAGGCCGGTAATCGCCTTGCCCTCTTTGTTCAAGACTTCTGTGTTGGTGTTGATCACCACTCCGCCCATCGTATAGTGAATCCCAGGGCCGATCTGGATGGCATAATAGGGAGCAGCGGACAGATCATTATCCATACCGGTAGCTCTGCCGAACTCGGCATCCGACTTACTTTTCACCGCACCGTTCCAAGTATCCACGGTAGTCTTAAGTGCAGCAGCCGGAACCTTCATCTGATCCGCCAATGCCTCGATGGTATCTGCGGTCTTGACCACACCCATCTTGATGTATTGATCCACTGCTTTGACACGGGATTTCACTCCGGCATCGAACACGAGATAAGCGGATTTCTCAGGAAGCGTATTAATTGAAGCTGTTACCTTGTCACGGGTGTCCATCTCGTTGCCGAAGCGCTTGCCCTCAGCAGATACGAGAATAGCCCCTTCGCCCCGGACCGCTTCACCGATCAGGTAGGATTTCTCCTGCTGTACGGTCGGGTGAACCTGAATCTGATCCAGGTCTACGGTAGTTCCGCCGACCTTCTCGATCATGGCGATACCGTCGCCCGTGCTGCCAATCTGGTTAGTGGTGACCAGGCCTTCCAGGTCCGGTCTGACTTTGGAGATCAGCTCCTTGTTGGCACCGAAACCGCCGGTGGTTACGATAACTGCTGCTGCGCTGATCGTTTTGTCGTCGGCCTGGTTGAACAGCACCTTCACGCCGTTCACCTTACCGTCCTGTACCGTAAGCTCCTTCACATCCGCATTGACGAACAGCGGAATTCCCTGCTCCTGAACATTGCGGACGAGGCCTGCTACAAGATATTGTCCCACTGCCGAGCCGTCTTCAGGACGGTGCGTACGCTTCTCCTTCATTCCGCCGGTAATCGTAATATTGTTCAAGCGGATTCCGATGGAATCGAGCCAGTCAATGGCCCCTGCGGATTGATCCACGAAGAAGTGCAGCAGCTCCTTATTGTTCGTATCATGTCCGCCCTTAAGGGTCTCTTCATAGAACAGTTCGTTGCTGTCTTCGATGCCCTGCTCCTTCTGGAACTTGGTCTGCGATGCATTCATTCCCGAGGAGGATTTCGTAGTATTGCCGCCAGCTACCGGCATCTTCTCCAGAATGACCGGGTTCATGCCGGCCGCTTTGGCTTCCAGTGCAGCAGACATTCCCGCACCGCCCGCACCGACGATGACGATATCATATTTATCTTTTAACTGATCGTACGGAGTATAGCTCGCTTCGGATGCTCCCGACACGGCCTCTGCTGTCTCTTTAGGTGCAGCCGTTGCTGCAGGCTCTGTGGTCGCGCTGCTTGTTCCCTTGCTCTCATTCTTGCTGCTGCCCGCATTGTTGTTTCCGCAGCCTGCAATAACAAGCATAACGGAGAGAACGAGGATAAGCGCCGCTGTTAATCTCTTATTCATGTGAGTTGTGCCCCCTTGTGCATATTTTCACAATTATCATAGCGTCAAAGAAGCGGTTTGTGGAACCTTCCGTAAATTATTAAAGAGTTTTGTAACTAAAGTAAGCGGGCATATGGACCTTAAATGTTCACATCCCCTCCTCCTCCTTCACCTCATAAGGCACATCCACGATAAAATGCGCTCCCGGCCCGCAGCCGGCGGCAAGCTCAAGATGGCCCTTGAGTTTGTCCACACTTTTCTTCACCAGATATAGGCCGATCCCCCGCTGTTCACCCTTGGAGGAGTAGCCCTGAACGAAGATTTTCTCCTTCAGGCCTGCCGGAATTCCCGGACCGTTATCGCTAACCTCGCATAGCAGCCGCCCTTCTTCATATTGAAAAGCAAGCTCCACGCGCTTCACGGGTTGCTCGCGGAGCTCCCCCAGCGCCTCCAGAGCATTATCCAGCAGATTGCCGGCAATCGTAATCAGCTCATGAATCACCTGCGGATCGGCCGGCTCCGGCAGATAGCTGTCCCCGGTCAACAGCAGCTCGATTCCCGCTTCGCGCGCCCGGCTCAGCTTCCCCAGCAGAAATCCGGCCATCACCGGGTCCTTGATCTGTCTCGTAATCGCCCCGATCTCCTTCTGGTAGTTGCTTACCGTCCCCAGAATATATTGCTGCAGCTCATCATACAGGCCCATATGTGTCATGCCCATTATCACGTGCAGCTTGTTCATGAACTCATGGGCACCGGAGCGCAGCGCTTCTGCATAGACCGAGACTCCCGACAGCTTCTCCGCCAGCACAGCCAGCTCAGTCTCATCCCGGAAGGTGGCAATCGCGCCAACAATATTACCGTTAACACGGACAGGAAGGCTGTTCACCAATAGAGAGCTGTCTCCCAGCTCCAGCTCCCGGTCCTGTATTCCTTCTCCCTCAGCCAATACCCGCTCCAGACCCAGCTCCGGCCAATACTCGGCAATCTGCCGGTTCATGGCGCTCCCGCCAATCCCCGCTGCCCTCAGAAGCCGCTGCGCCTCCATATTAAGGATGGTGATCCGCGCCTCCTGATCTACGGCAATAATTCCCTCGCGCGTGGATTCCAGCATCGCACTGCGTTCCTGGAGCAGCTTGGAGATGTCCTCCGGCTCCATCCCGAACACCATCCGCTTGATCCGGGCTGCGAGGATGAATGCTCCTCCCGCTCCAAGCAAGGCTCCCGAGACCAGAATCGCAATAATCGTCCACTCATTCATCAGGACCAGCCGCTCGACCCGCTCCAGGGACAGACCGGCAATGACCACTCCCACCTGATGCCCCCGGTTGTTATAGACCGGCACGAAGCCGCGCAGGGATCTGCCGAGCGGCCCGGCCCCTTCGGAGATACTCTCCCCTCCGCGCAGCGATATCTCCTGACCGCCTCCTGCAAAGGGCAGACCGACCAGCGAGGCATCCGGATGGGAATAGCGGATTCCCTTCATATCTGTCACTACCACGAACATAATATCATTACGGCGGGCGATTCTTGAGGTGTAGTCCTGAATCTCCTTGCTGTTGCCTTCACTGAGTCCCTCCGAGACCAGCGGAATCAGGGCGATGGTACGGGCAATCGTAATCGCCTTATCCTCCAGTGCCTGCCGGGTCTGCGGAATAATCTGATTGCGGAAAATAAAATATAAAATCAGCAATACCAGCAGGACAACGGCAGACGCCATGACGGCAATCATTGTGCGCAGACTGTAGCTTTTTTTCCTGGCCACTGGTGCGAAGACCTCCCTTCATGTCCCATGTTCCTATACCATTCGAACTATATTAGTTGAACCTGAATTTGTAAAGCTACTCCCGGGAATCGCTTCCTGGGGATGGAACTATGCAGCAAGCCCAGCCGTTCTGCCGGAGACAGGAGGGCTGGGCTTGCTCGGGTGATATGACCACAACTCTTTTATAAGCAATTGAATGATGACTTACTGCTTCTTGGCCTGTTCCAGCGCCTGGGTCACCGCTTCAATAATTCCGCCGCTGGAGCCGGAAGCACCGGAGAGGGCGTCTACGCCTTCTGTGGTTTGCTTTTCAATAATTTCAGGAATCGTATTCTCCACGGCCGCATCGATCATCGCCTGCGTCTCCTTATGCTCCTCTACGGTAATAGCGTCGATCTTCTCATCCTTGATCTCTACCGCCACTTTAATATCACTCTTGACCCCTTTGCCTGTACCATCATATGTCCCGTCCACATACTTGCCGGAAGCTGAAGAGCAGCCCGCCGTTAGTACTGTTGCAGCCGCGAGGGCAGAGAACAGCAAGGTTTTTGTCCACTTGTGCATGAGTAATTCCTCCTTCTGAAAGTTCCTATTTCTTAAGTGCCTTCACAGCTTCATCCGCTGCAATCCGCCCGAAGGTAGTGATGTCTGCCAGTGCATTACCGCCCAGACGGTTCGCGCCGTGTACTCCGCCGGTTACTTCGCCCGCAGCATACAGCCCGGCAATGACCTGATCCTTGGTATCCAGTACCTGAGCCTGAGTGTTAATCGCTACTCCGCCCATGGTATGGTGAATTCCCGGTGTTACCTGAATCGCATAGTACTTACCCTTTTCAAAAGACAGCTCAAGATCCGGCCGTTCAAACTCTGTATCCTTACCGGAAGCAACGAAGCCATTATACGTATTCAGTGTATCTGCCAGTGCTTTGCCGTCTACACCGATCTGTGCCGCCAATTCTTCAGGTGTTGCCGCTTCTTTGACCAGATCCATTCCAAAATAAACCTCGGTTGCCTTCAGGTTCGCACGCAGCTCATCATTGAAGATCAGATAAGCTACTTTGCCGGACTGGGCCAGAATATTCTGGGACACAACATCGCGGGTCAGCAGTTCATTCGTGAAGCGCTTGCCTTCGCTATTGACCAGAATTGCACCGTCTCCGCGTACCCCTTCTGTGATCAGCACGCCTTGATTCGGAATGGTGGTCGGATGAATCTGAATCTCCTTCATGTCTACCAGCTTGGCACCGATCTTCTCTGCCATCGTTGTACCATCGCCGGTTGCGCCCGGATGGTTAGTGGTGGAGAACCCTTCCAGCTTCGGCTGGTACCCCTTGATCATGTCCATATTGGCTCCAAAACCGCCGGCCGCCAGAATAACGGAATTCGCACTGATCGTGTACTGCTTGCCATCCTTATCCGTCACCTTCACTCCGGTAACCACGCCGTCCTTATTCTTGACGATCTCATCGGCAGTCGTCCGCAGGCGCACATCAATTTTGTACTCCTCCAGCTTCTTCTTCAGCGCGACTACGATGAAATTCCCTGCCGCTTCTCCGCCTGCCGGACGGTGAATCCGGTTCACGCTTGCCCCGCCTGCGCGTCCCACCTCAGACAGCTCGGCTCCATTCTCCTTCAGCCACTCCACCGAAGCCGCCGCGCCGTTCGTAAGCGTTCTGACCAGATCCGGGTTGTTAAGGTTCTTGCCGCCCTTCATGGTATCCTCGAAATGCAGCTCCGGACTGTCCTTGATTCCGGCAGCCTCCTGATAAGGTGTTCCTGCCGCATTCAATCCGCCTTCCGCACGGACGGTGTTTCCTCCAAGCATAGGCATTTTTTCGACTAGTATCACCTTGGCTCCCTGATTATGCGCTTCAATGGCAGCAGTCATTCCCGCGCCGCCGCCGCCGATAATTACGATGTCCGTAGACTCCCCTTTGGTGCTGTTACATGCAGGCAATACCACCAGACTTGCCAGCAGCAGCCCCTTGCCCAGCAGGCTTCCCCATCTCTTTCTGTTCATTCTGTTCTCCTCCAATTGTAATTGTGCATATTTTCACAATCATCATAACCTGAAGGAGCCCTGACAAGAATATTTAGTAATTAAAGAAATGATAAAGTAAATAAAGGTAGTGAATTTGCTTGAATGTGTTTATAGATTTATAATTGGAGCTTATACAACCGTATCACTAGGAGGAGCAGAAACTATGGAAAAAAGCGAAAAATATTGGCTGGCCGGTGCTGTTCTGGCAGCAGCCGGTGTCTCCCTGATGAGCTACACCGCGAGCCGCTATACTTCATTCAAAAGAGTAGTTACCCGAACCGTCCGTCTGGAAGATATCGCCGCTCTGGAAATTACCCGCCTGTCTTCTGTTCCCGGTGAACAGAAGGACGTTGTGCTTACTGAGCCGGAAGCGATTAAGCAGATCTACGATGATTTCTCCGGCGTCCGCCTGATGAAATCCGCCCGCAATGTGAGCACAGACAACAAGTACAGCTATTACATTACCATTGTCCAGGCCGACCGGAAGCAGCGGTTCGACATTATTTTGAAGGGCAAGCATCACATGATTATCTATGACAATGACATGAACAACCCGCACCTGGTAGCCTATAAAATCATTAACGAGTTCAGTCCGCTGGCTCTGCAGCAGGCCTTCGAGTGATGCTGCACACGCTTATGTATGGCATAGCTTAATAGCTTAATTAACCTTCACAGCTACTGTGACGGCTATATGGAGTCATGGAACGCCTGGGGCAGCCTTGAGGCAACCGTGACTCCGTTTTATTTAAAGAGAACACTCACAAATATTTACAGATAAGTTCATGCCCTTCATGTCTCACCTTATACATATACACCGGCCTGCCTACCGCCCCGTAGCTAAGCTCCATTTCCAGAATCCCTGCCTCCGTCAGAAAAGCCAGATATTTGCGGACCGAGATCCGCGAGATGGGCGCATGGCTGCTGATATCCTCCGTGGAGAACACCGGGCTCTCCAGCCGGTTAATCGTGCTCCAGATGCTCTCCAGTGTGCCTTCGGCAAGTCCCTTGGGCAGCGGCAGGGCAGCAGTCTTCTCCTCTTCCGTCCCGAGCGAATGCCGTAGCAGCTTATCCAGCTGCTCCTGGCTGAGATGCTCCTTGTGCATCAGCTTATAATCCTCACGATACGCCGACAAGGCCGCCTGAAAGCGGGCAAACTCAAACGGCTTGATCAAATAATCCACGGCCCCGTTCTGCAGCGCTTTGCGGATGCTGGCATTGTCACTGGCGGCGGAGATCACAATGATATCCACCTTGCTCCCCTGCTCCCGCAGTGCAGAGAGCAGCTGCAGCCCGCTGACACGCGGCATATAAATATCCAGAAGAATCAGATCCACCTGCTGTTTCTCCAGCAGAATCAACGCCTCATCCCCCGTCGCCGCCCAGCCCGCATACTCAAAGCCCGCAACCTGCTCCAGATAATGGCGGTTAAACTTCGCCACCATCGGGTCATCTTCAACGATTAGTACTTTAATGTTCATGGGTTCTCCTTGTCTTTTGTGCAACTATAACTACAACTAATATAACATTGCGGCGGGGAATTTTGGAGGGAGGTGTGCTGAGACATAGAATCAAAACTAACAAAAAGACACCAATTCGAGAAATTACCCGAGCGGTGCCGAAAAAATTAAAATCCCAAAGATTCACCAACGAGGATAACCTTTATTCTCCCCGCTGTTTTACACATTCTTGTTTCGACGATGTAAGAACAGATACAATCCTCTGATTTACAATCTGCACAAGCACCATTGATTAGGCAGGGCGTTTTTTGCGGTGAATGTAAAAATGGGCTGGACGAACTCGAAAGACGGTTTGCGTTAATGGGAGCGGCATAGGTTCTGGCTCTGATCACTGCATCTTCAGCGGTCTTGCACACCTTATTCATCCCGACGACAGCAACCACACTTCTCGGTCCAAAAGTAACCGCTGCCGCCCGATTGCCCACACTGTCGATATTGACCAGTATCCCATCTTCACTAACCGCGTTGAAGCTGGTTAAATAGGTGTCGCACAAAAGAGATTGGCGCATGAGGTCATAACGTTCCTCCATTGTCTGCGCTGTATCACGATCAATGACTGCATAGTTGCTTTGGCGTACCCGGTCAAGAAGCCCGATTTCCTCAAGCGTGACTGAACCGCCCCAAGATACCGAAGACTGTTCCGGAATTAAGGATAGCGCCTTTTCCGCAGCTTCTATGGCGTTGTCACAGTAATAGGCCTCAAATTTTCTGCTTTGCAGATTTTTCATAACCTTGGAGGCTAACAGCCGGTTTCTCGCTTTGATTGAATCTTCTTTCGTTTGCATTGCTCTTCCTCCGTTCTGACGTTAGACAAGGTGGCTAAACTTCGTGTGTATGTATGATTAATATAGTATAGTGGAAATAAAAAGGATGTTGCACATGCAACGCGAAGCCGCTCAGAATAACTTAGAGTCCATATGTCAATCACGTTTATTTTCAGGGATTTCCCCTGATGATATTCCCCAAATGCTAAAATGTCTGTCAGCTACACGGAAAGAATATGTAAAAGATGAGATGGTTGTCCGTGAGGGCGATTACGTTGATGATGTCGGCATCATATTGCAGGGCCTCGCTCAAAGTACGAAATTGAACGTCAAAGGAAAACAAATTATTGTATCCCTCCATCATCCAGGTGGATATACCGCTGTTCTCACAGCAGCCAGCCGTGGAAGAAGATGCCCGATGTCAGTACAGGCCATAGAACCGCTTGAGGTGCTGTTTATTCCGATCCAAAACATATTGAGCCGTTGTACGAAGCTATGTACGGGTCACGAACAATTACTTGGCAATCTTTTCGATAGTATTTCAGAACGGGCTTTAGAACTGCATGACCGGAATGATTGTCTGATCATGCCGACTATTCGCGATAAGGTTTTAACTTATTTAACAAGAGTTAGGCGTGAAGCTGGAACAGAAACTTTTACGATTCCCTTTGACCGGGAAGCGATGGCCGAGTATCTCGACGTAGACCGCAGCGCCCTGTCCAGAGAGCTGGCATGGATGAAGCGGGACGGCTTGATTGAGTTTTATAGAAATGAATTTAGGCTGTTGCAAGAAGCAGCCCCTCACAGTTCATCAGACTAGAGAATTGGAATTTTGCCATCGGATCACTCCTGTTCTGAAGAAAACCTTGAGAGGTAGTATTAACCAAAGTGTACTAATCATTTATAGCAATGGCCTTGGGTTTAATTCTGCGCCTTAATTGCTCCGTATTCCAAAGGGTCAAACCCTAATGGCCATACGGTGTTATCATCGAATAGCGCACCTTCTAAAAGGCAATCTTGCATCCTTTCACACATCATATTAGCTCCCATTAATTTTGCACCTTTAAAATCAGTCTTCCATACATCAGTTCCGACTAAAATAGCGTTATTTAAGTTAGCATTACTTAAGATAGCTCCTGTTAGCTTTGCGTTTGTAAGGTTTGAAGACTCCAAATTAGAATTTTCAAGTATCGCCACCATTAATAAAGCACTTGTTAGATTCGCTCTGCTTAAATTTGCCTCTCTTAACTCAGCACCACGTAAATTTGTTCCGATTAAACTTGCTCCGCATAAAATCTCTTTATTTAGTATAGCTCTATGCAGGTTTAGATTATCCAAGTTTGATTGTTCAAGAGAATCAACATTTAGCTGTATGGGTTCATTTGCTATGCTGTAAATTATAATTCCATTCACACTCCTTATGTATTACTTGTTGCCCACTGACTTACCATAATCCCCCTGCTTGATGTCGCTAAAAGAGTTTTTCATTTAAGCCCTCTCTTCTTTAAGAAGCACTCCAGTGCCCTGCATCTAACAATCCTTGTTGGCCAGGTGTCGCTACACCAGTTTGATTCAAAATATCCCCAGGCCTCTGAAGAACCTATTACTTCCTGTTCGTACAGTCTCTGCGCATTAGCTAATCAAGGTTCTATGAAGATTTTATCTTACTTTAATCTTTCACTTGGACATACTCACTTGGCTTTTCACCAAAACCGTCCCAAAATACCCAAAGCCTTCCGTAATCAGAACATTAAAAAAACATGTTCATTTCTTGATATAAATCTTCTGCATCAATACTTCCATGATAATTATCGTAATCCACATCCGAAATAAAGTTATATTGTATTTTGTTTGGGATTTCTTGTTGATCTTCATTTTTTCATAATCGACGTGTTTAATTAAAGGGAATAGCATTTAGGTAAAAAGTAAAACTTCTTATGTACTCATTGCAAACATTTGAATCCTCTCCTGTTTGGTCACTGTAATATGCCATCCTCCACGACCGGAACAAACGGCGATAACCACGTATCCTCTTGCCGCCTTAAAGTTCCGCGGGCTAGTACGAATACTTTGAATTTGTTATCATAGCCTTCGATATCCTCATCATCTCTTGTATAGAGTAAGCCATAAGAACCCGGTGCTTGGTCTGCGATGAATTGATATAGCTCAATAATCTCCCCGGCCTCGAAACTTTTGTGATTCAAAAACCCTCCTACAGCAAGATGATACGTCCCATTTGCGGGATAGACTTTTAGGAGTCCAGCACTCCAACCCAACTCTAAGATAAAGTTTTGTATATTTTTGAACACCAATTCTAAATTTCCAGAATCTTCTTCAAACGTCTCCCGGATCGTAGCCCAGCCATGAAACTCGTACATCTTCTCACCCGCTTCCTAGATATTTGATGAAAACTATCAAACCCTCCCCCTTTGCCCCAGCAACCCCCGCACCGCCACCCAGCTCCCAAGCGGCGCGGCACCCAGCAGCAGCATGAGCAGAGTAATCGTCTGCGGGGACTGGTCCAGCGACAGTACGGCGATGAAGATCAGCAGGCCGAGGAGGCGGCCGCTCATCAGGCTAAGCTCCCTGAGCACTACCAGTTCCACACGTTTGCCGGCGCTCTGCTCGGACACTCCCATCAGGTCGAAGCTGGTGGACAGCATCGGCAGCATGTAGAGCGGCAGGCAGAGCGAGGTCCCGATTCCCATGATTAGGAGGGTGGTGAAGCTCACCTTCCACAGCAGCGGAAGAAGGAAGGCGATGAGCAGCAGACTGCCTGCCAGCATACCGCTGAGCCGGGCACGGGGCTTGAACCATCTGCCGGCCGCATAATAGCTGATCAGGGAGACGGCGGAGGTCAGCAGGGCGAACTGTCCCAGCTTGCTCTCCTCCTGTGCTGCAATGTAGACGAGCAGACCAATCAGGAAGGAGAATACGCCTTCCCGGATGCCCTGGAACACTAGCGCTGCCGCCACTGGACGCCAAGAGCTGCGTCTGCGGGTAAGCTCGCGCCAGGGCTCCAGCCAGAGATAGGCTTCGCCGCGCGGCCGCTTGCGCAGGCCGAAGCTGAGTACAGCAGCAACCCCGTAAATACAGAGCGACAGTATGAAAACCATGCGGTATCCCTGCCCGCCATGCCAACGGGAGATCATCCAGCCGGACACCCAGGGTCCGGCTATTCCCGTCAGGGAACCCAGCAGGCCCATCCACCCGTTATAGTAATCGCGGTTCTTGGCATCCGTAATCTCGAAGAAAACAATATTGAACGCCAGCCAGTACAGCCCGATGGATAGCCCGAGGACCCCGCCCAGCGGCCAAATGTAATGAATCGCGTCGCCCCGCAGCCACAGCACCAGCAAATAAAAAAAGCCCGATACGGCAATTCCCAGCCGTAGGGCATTCATTTTGTTACGCTCTTTCACCCACTTGCCGCCCAGCCAAAAGCTGAGACCCACGGCAAGCTGCTGGGCCACGGTGAACCAGCCGATCATGGCGAAGTTCTGCCGGCTTTTCCACAGATATACGTTGAGGAACGTTCCTGCAAGCACTGTAGCCAGAAGGTATAGCCCGCCTACAGCCAGCAGCAGCGCCGCCTGTCCCCGTTCTGAACCTCTCATGCTTAGCCCTCCCTGCTCGTCCTTAGACACTTCATCTATCCATATCATGTCCAAACGGCAGGGAAAGCATGAATCCGATCTTTATTCGGCTGAGGTGCTGAGATTGCGGACAAGCTGGATGCGGTCTTCCTGCGCCAGGCTGTGCTGCACATGGAAGCAGGAAGGACAGACGTACAGATTCAGCGCAAAAGGAGGCTTCAGCACAGCTGCACCGCCCAGCGCTTCCGGCGTTGCCGGGGTGAACCCGTCCACCTGCTGCGTACCGGAGTGAAGCATCAGCTCATGGCATTGCGGACATTCCGGCGCTTCCAGCTGGGCAGCCAGAATAGCGGAGACCTTGTCCTCATAACGCTTCAGATCATAGTCATCGCCGAACTGGCCCAGCGTACCCCATACAGGCACCACGCTATCCTTGTCGTCGTCATCCCACAAATTATCGTCGCTGATCTCTTCCTCCCCGGAAGCTTCCTGTGTATCCGGCTCTTCATCCTCCAGATCCTCTGCACCTATCGTCACTGTGCGGTAGCCGCTCAGCTCGTTGTTGCAATGCGGACAGGTATCTTCGGGTCCAAACTCCTCATCCCATACTATCTCGGTATGGCACCATGGGCAAACTGTTGTCTCCATCTGTATAATCTCCTTCGTTCCTCACATTCGGTTCAATTTACCGTTAAATATATAATGCCGGCCGCTAGAAAAGCCAGGGCGGAAATAAACAAAATCCGAACCAGAATCTTCATCATTCCTGCCCCCTATTCAGAATATGGCCGCGCCGATAACATAGGACAAGGATATGGAGAGCAGCATAGCTGTCAGTCCTACGGCCCGGTTATCCGCAGCAATCTCTTCATCAATTGAAAAGACCGGAGTAAAAAACTCGAACAGGAAGTAAGCCAGCAGCAGCAGCAAAAAGCCTACAACCGACCATTTCATCGTCTCATAGATTGATGCCCCCGCTTCAATGCTGAAGCGTAAGATGTTGCAGATTCCGAAGATTTTGCCTCCGGTTGCCATGGCTACGGCCACATTCCCCTTGCGGATCTCTTCCCAGCAGTTGTATTTCGTTACCATTTCGAAGAAGGACAAAAATACGACCAGCCCCAATATGGCGACAGTGAAGTAGCCTAGCAGCGCCCCCAGCGGATGTTCCAGCAAAAGATCAATATTATCCTGCACACTTTTCCCTCTTCCCTGCCGGACTATGGGCGCTACTCCAGTTCAGCTACCGTCACACCCGCGCCGCCTTCATTGTAATTCCCGAGCCGATAGCTTTTGACATGCTTGTGCTTGCGGAGGTATTCCTGTATTCCTGTCCGCAGGACTCCCGTCCCCTTGCCGTGGATAATGGAGATCTGCCCCAAATTGCCGAGAAAAGCTTCGTCGATGAAGCGGTCGGTCTCCATTATCGCCTCCTCCAGGTTCGCTCCGCGCAAATCAAGCTCATTACGGATATTCTCATCGCGTGTACGCTTGACCGTTGTCGCCCTGCGCAGAGCCGGCGGAGGAGCATCCGGTGCGGAAGCCAGGAACTCCAGATCACTTAGATTGACCTTCATCTTCATGATGCCGAATTGAACAACAGCTTCCTTGGTGCCGCTCAGCTCAACCACAAGGCCCTTCTGATTCACATTCGCTACCTTAACTTCATCCCCTGGCTGAATCTTGCGCGGCGCCTTGACCGTGCTGCGCGGCACAGCCTTCTTACGCGGGGCAGGCTCTGCTTCATCCAGCCGGCGGCGCGCTTCGATCAGCTTATGCTCCTTGACGGACGCGCCTTCCTCCAGCGCCAGGCGGCGGAGGTCACTGATAATCTCCTCAGCTTCCTTGCGCGCCTTGGCCAGAAGATCGCTGGCATCCTTCTCTGCCTTCTCCAGACGTTTGTCGCGTGAGCCTTCGAGCTTCTCCAGCTCCTGCTGCTGCCGCTTGCGGAATTCCTCCGCTTCGCGGCGAATCTCTTCCGCCCGCACGCGTTCGTTCTCCGCGGTGAGGCGGTTCTCTTCAAGGGATGCAATCATATGCTCAACGCGCATATCTTCTTCCTTCACTTCGCCGCGCGCATGCTCAAGGATCGCACTTGGCATCCCGAGGCGTTCAGCAATAGCGAACGCATTGCTTCGTCCAGGTACACCGACCAGCAGCCGGTAAGTAGGACTCAGGCTCTGCACATCGAATTCCATACTGGCGTTAATAACCCCTGCCCGTTCATAAGCATATGCCTTCAATTCACTGTAATGTGTAGTAGCAACCATCCGGGATTCCGTCCGGTGAATATTCTCCAGAATCGCTATCGCGAGCGCAGAGCCTTCAGCCGGATCTGTTCCTGCCCCGACCTCATCGAGCAGAATCAGACTCTTCGGTGTCATCCGCTTCAGAATGGATATAATATTCGTCATATGGCTGGAGAAGGTACTGAGGCTCTGCTCAATGCTCTGCTCATCGCCGATGTCAGCGTAGATCGCATCGAAGACACACAGCTGGCTGCCTTCCTCGGCCGGAATGAATAGACCGGACATGGCCATCAGGCTGAGCAGGCCTATCGTCTTCAGGGTCACAGTCTTTCCGCCCGTATTCGGTCCAGTCACGATGATGGAGCGGTAATCATTGCCCAGTTCCACATCCAGAGGCACAACCTGCTCCGCCGGAATTAGCGGATGGCGGCCCTTGCGCAGGCGCAGGTATCCGCGGTCATTCATCCGCGGCTGGGTAGCCTTCAGGTCGCGTGCAAGCCGCGCCTTGGCGAAGATGAAGTCCAGCTCGCCGAGAATGTCGATATCATAAGCCATCTCCTCGGCAATATCGCCTACCAGCGCAGTCAGCCGGTGCAGGATGATCTCGATCTCGCGTTCTTCACGCAGCCGCGTCTCCCGCAGCTTGTTGTTCATCGCCACAATGGATTCCGGCTCGATGAACAGCGTGGCTCCTGAGCCCGACTGGTCATGCACGATACCGCCGAAGTGGGCGCGGTACTCTGCCTTGACCGGAATGACGAACCGGTCACCACGGATCGTCACGAGCTGATCCTGCAGCATCTTCGAGACCGAAGACGAGCGGATCATCGAATCCAGCTTCTCACGGATGCGTGTCTCTCCCCCGCGCAGCTCGCGGCGGATGGAAGCAAGCTCCGTGCTCGCCGAATCCATTACATCGGCGTTCTCGTCAATACACATGCGGATGGCATCCTCTACATGCTTCTGCTCCGACAGCAGATCACTCTGCGCGAAGAGCGCAGGAATGCCCTCATCGTCATGCATGGCATTCAGGAACCGCTTGACCCGGCGGGCCCCGCCAATCGTGTTGCCTACCGCAAGCAGCTCTGCTGTGCCGAGCATCCCGCCAATTGATGCACGCTTCAGCGCAGGACGGATATCGGTTATGCCACCGAATGAAGGAATTCCCTTCAACCGGTCAACATTTACCGCCTCATCCGTTGCCTGCAGGAGCTTCTTCACCCCTTCGAAATCACCGGAAGGCTTCAGGAGCTCGGCGGTCAGCCGTCCCATCGGCGTCTGCGTATACTGCATCAATTTATTTAAAATCTTGCGATATTCAAGCGTATGCAAAATTTTGTCGTCCAATTACTGTCACAGCTCCCTTCATAGATGGAACCATTATACCTAATTTAGCCCATTTTCGCTATTTGGGTATGATTTCTGGGCATAGAAAACCGGCTTCGGGCCACAATAACAACGCACATATCCTTAAGCGAACGCCAAAGGAGGTTAGTTCATTGAGATTCTTAGCTCATGTAGTACGGTTCATAGTCGCTGCAATCGTGCTGATGGTGGTCGGCTGGATTGTTCCGCAGTTCACGGTCGGGGGATTCTGGAGCGCATTCATGCTTGCTCTGGTGATCGCGCTGCTCGGCTGGGTCGTTGAAGGCATTTTCGGCAAAAAAACAACGCCCTTCGGCCGCGGTATCGTCGGCTTCCTGGTCAGCGCTCTGGTTATCTGGATTGCCCAGTTTGTCGTCAGCGGAGTCAGTGTCTCGGTACTTGGTGCCTTGCTTGCCGCACTGGTCATCGGGATCATCGACCTCTTCCTGCCGGTATCCACTCCGTTCGAAGCAGGCAAATAACTTACGCCAGGCCCGTGCAGACAATGAAACCCCCAGCTCCCGGTTTATATCGGAACTTGGGGGTTTTCTGTAAATTTATGTTCTTCACCGGAAGTAACCGCAGAGGTCACCACAGCATTTTTCCCGCTGCGCTTGGCTGTATAGAGCGAATCGTCCGTCTTGCGGAACAACAGCTCCTTGCCGTCTCCAAGCTGGTAGTGACATAGTCCGATACTGACAGTAATGGGCTTGTTCCCGGCATACGGATGGCACATGGCGGCAATGCTGATACGCATTTGTTCGACAGCAGCGTAGGCTTCCTGGAAGCTTTTATCCGTAAAAATCACTGCGAATTCTTCCCCGCCATACCTTGCCGCGAAGTCATTCAACCCGATCAGGCTGCCCATCTTGGCCGCCACCTCTTTCAGCACAAGATCGCCCACCCAGTGTCCGTATCTGTCATTGACCTGCTTGAAATTATCGATGTCCAGCAGCGCAAGCTGCAGCCTCAGTCCGTTGCTCTCACACTGCTCCAGCAGCGAATCCAGATACTCATGGAACGTCTTGTGATTATATAGGCCGGTTAACGCATCCATCTTCAGCAGCTTGTCCGAAATCGCCCGCTCTACCATCAGCTCCTGCTCCGACTTGGTGAGCTGCTCCAGATATTCGCGCGTCTCGCGGCCACGGAGGATCACAGCCTGCGCCATCAGGGCAAAAACAACATACACACACTCCACCAGCACAAACTCCAGCAGCGGCTTACCAAGCAGCGGCCGTTCAAGCCCGAAATAGATCCCCCCGTAGAATACAATGCTAAACGCTCCAAGCGAATACAGCAACCGCTGGTCGAAATAGATGAGGGCCAGCATAATCGGCATCATCAGCGTCATCTGGGCACCGTCTACATAAGGCTCAAGCACAAAATACATCAGATAGGAAACCATAAAGCTGCAGACTACAACCGCCTGCTTATGATAACGGAACGAGCGCCGCAGCCAGACCTCGGCAGAAGCCATTGTCAGGACAATCATCAGGTTGCAGACTATGAACACATGGCCTTTGCCGGGACTAAAAATCGTCTGCATCTGGGCAGAACGGGAGTACAGCATATACAGGAACTGGGCGAGCAGCAGACAGAGTACGATGATCCAGTAGCCATACAATATTCTCCGGTGCCATCTCTCTGCACTTTGCAACGCGTAATCTATAATGATCTGACTCCCCTGCTTCTAGTGGAATAATATGAAGCTTTAATTATATTAGGCTTAATTATAATTAATTTTAAACTATTTTGCATCATATTTTTGCAAAATTCGACAAAGTTTGCAGCTGCGTTGAATAACGGTGGATAGAGTATTTTTCATAGATTGATCAAGACAACTTGACCGATTTAGGCTATGCTAAGGTCAACTGCCCAAGTAGATGAGGAGGATGCATATGATCAGGAAGTCGGCTATTCTTTGTTCTATTCTTTTAGTGCTTTTGCTAACGGCCTGCGGAGGGAACAGCAGCAATTCTGATAGCGCAAACAACGCAGCTGCCGGGAGCAATCTGACGGCGGAGGAAGAACTCGTCATTACGGCCACCAATTATAGCTTTGACCAGCCGGAGTACCATTTGAAGAAGGGCGTCCCTGTCAAAATCATCTTTGAAAATGAGAGCGGCAATCACGGCATTCTGATCCCGGAGATAAAGCTGCGGCTGGACGCCAAGAACGCCTCGCAGGTGGTGCTGCCCGAGGAAGCCGGAACCTTCGAGATGACCTGTGCCATCATGTGCGGCTCCGGCCACAGCGCAATGACTGCCAAGATTATTGTGGAGTAAAGGGGGGATTAACAGAGTGGAATAACCCAGCTTCCGGCGGATTCAGAGGGATTTATCCCTTTCATTTCCTCCGTCCGACCACTTTCGGCGGAATCAGAGGGATTTATCCCTTTCGTTTGATCCGTCCGCCCACTTTCGGCGAATTTAGAGGGATTTATCCCTTTTATTTGATCCGTCCGCTCACTTTCGGCGGATTCAGAGGGATTTATCCCTTTCGTTTGATCCGTACGCCCGCATTCGGCGGATTCAGAGGGATTTATCCCTTTCATTTCCTTCATTCGCTCAGTTGGTCAACTTTCCAGTGACTCAAGGGCAATTGTGCAGCACTAGTGCACCTCATTAGCTCGTTTGGCCTGCACCCGACCCTTCACCTCAGTATTGGCACATTGTGTTCGGTTTTCCGCATACATTCGGCTCCCCCACCCCCGTACGACACATTGTGTTCGGTTTTCCGCATACATCCCGCCCGCTCGCCTCCGCCACGCCCAATGTAATCGGTTTTTCGACCTTATCCGGCCCGCTCGCCTCCGCCGCGCCCAATGTAATCGGTTTTTCGACCTTATTCGGCTCACACACCTCCGCAGCGCCGAATGTAAACGGTTTTCCGACCTTATCCGGCCCTCTCGCCTCCGCCGTGCCCAATGTGATCGGTTTTTCGATTACATTCGATTCTCGCACCTACGCGCACAACATATCGGACGAAAATAATGATTTTCTAGTCAGCAAATAAGCCGGAAGGGACAACATCCCTGCCGGCTTATTTGCTCTGTATGCTTAAGGGGCTGCTACAGCCCCTCCTCTTACTTCACACCCTTGCTGCGGCCTGAAATGTCCAGCCAGACGGCGATGACCAGGATCGAGCCCTTGACCACATACTGCCAGAACGACTCCAGTCCCATCAGCGACATGCCGTTATCGAGCGAGGTCATGACCAGCGCTCCGATCAGAGCGCCGATGACCGTTCCGGCTCCGCCCATCAGCGAGGTGCCGCCGATGACACAGGCGGCAATGGCGTCCATCTCGGCCATATTGCCTGCGGTAATGGTCGCCGAGGCCAGGCGGGAGGTCAGCACGATGGCGGCGATGGAGCCGAGCAGGCCGCTGAGGATGAAGACCAGCATCGTCTTGCGCTTGATGTTGATCCCGGAGAGCCGCGCTGCCTCAATATTACCGCCTATGGCATAGATATGGCGGCCGAAGGTCGTCTTGGTGGACAGGAAGTAGAAGATGGCCGCCAGCACAATGACGAAGATGATCGGGAACGGAATCCCTTTGTAATTGTTCATCAAGGCCACGAAGACTACTACGAGCAGGGACAGTCCTGTTACCTTCGCGATATCCATGCCGAGCGGGGCGACAGTGAACCCGTATTTCTTGCGGGAGCGCCGCTTCGTGAACGCGCTATACAGCAGCAGAGCCACAGCGAGTACACCCAGAATGATTCCGAAGCCTGAGGCAAAGTAGGCATTGCCGAGCAGCGCCAGCACCGGATCAGATACCGGAATGGTCATTGATTCAGTCACGCCCATCAGCACCCCGCGGAACACCATCATCCCGCCGAGGGTAACGATGAAGGCGGGGATCATTTTATAGGCGACCAGCCAGCCCTGAACCAGACCCAGCACCGCACCTGCGGCCACGGTACCAAGAATGACCACGATAGCGGGCAGCTCCAGCCAGTTGCTGAGAATCGCAGCCATCCCGCCGGTCAAGCCGACGATGGAGCCGACGGACAGATCGATATGGCCCGCCACGATAACCAGCACCATGCCAATGGCCAGTATAGAGGTCACCGACATCTGTGTGAACAGATTGGACAGGTTCCGCGAGGTCAGGAAGGTCGGATTCAACGCGCCGAACAGGACCCAGATCAGAATTAATGCGCCAATCATCGTATAGGCACGCATATCCATTTTGCCGAACAGGGTACGCAAGCGCGATCCTCCGGCGGCCGGAACCGCTTCAGGTTCCTTAAGCTCTTTTTGCAGCTGCATCTCTATCTGCCTCCTGTGGCGGCCAGCATAATATTCTCCTGCGTTGCCTCGCGCCAGTCATATTCCCGTACCAGTTGTCCTTCGCACATCACCAGAATCCGGTCGCTCATCCCGAGCACCTCCGGAAGCTCCGAGGAGATCATTATAATAGCTACTCCCTGCTCTACCAGCTTGTTCATCAGATTATAGATTTCATACTTCGCCCCGACATCGATGCCCCGGGTGGGTTCGTCCATAATCAGAATCTTGGGGTCACTCATCAGCCATTTGCCGATAACTACCTTCTGCTGGTTCCCCCCGGAGAGTGTGCCGACCAGTGTCTCCAGCGAAGCAGTCTTCGTCTTCAGATCCTTCACGTACTGCTCAGACCACTTGATCTCCTCATTCTCATTGATCACTCCGAGCCTTGAGACCTTGCCGAGTGTAGCCAGCGTCGTATTGCGCTTGACATCCATCCCCATGACCAGCCCCTGGCGCTTGCGGTCTTCCGTGACCAGGGCAATCCCGGCCTTGATCGCTTCGGCAATGGAACGGATCTTAACGGCCTTGCCTTCGATCAGAACCGTGCCTTCGCTTCTTCCGCCATACGCACCGAACAGGCTGCTGACCAGCTCTGTCCGTCCGGCCCCCATCAGCCCGGCAATGCCCAGAATTTCGCCCTGGCGGAGCGTAAATCCAATATCTCTAAGCACCTTCTGCTGACGCTTCTCCGGGTGCCAGACATTATAGTCTGCGACCTCAAGCACCTTGTCCCCGGGGGAATGCGGGACGCGCGGATAGCGCTCGGTCAGCTCACGGCCGACCATCAGCGATACCACCTGGTCGTCGTTCGTCGCCTGGCGCTCCAGGGTTGCCACCGTCCGCCCGTCGCGCAGCACGGTAATCGAATCGGCCAGTGCGAACACCTCGGGCATTTTGTGGGAGATATAGACACAGGTAACCCCTTCGCGCCGCAGCTGGTTCAGGATGCCCATCAGGATGGACACCTCGCTCTCGGTCAGCGCCGCTGTCGGTTCATCCAGAATGAGAATCCGGGTATGCTTGGAGAGCGCCTTGGCAATCTCTACGAGCTGCTGCTGGCCGATGCCCAGATTGCCGATCTTCGTATCCGGCGACAGGTTCAGCCCCACCTTCTTCAGCCACAGCGAAGCCTGATGGTACAGCTCATTCCACTGGATGGCCCCGCGCTTCACCGGCTCTGCCCCCAGAAAAATATTCTCGCCGACCGTCATCTCCTTCACGAGCGCCAGCTCCTGATGGATAATCGCAATACCGGCCTGCTCGGCATCGGTAATTTGGTGGAATGCCTTCTTCTCCCCGCCGATGCGGATTTCGCCTTCATAGGTCCCCGCAGGGTACAGTCCGCTCAGCACCTTCATCAGCGTGGATTTGCCTGCGCCGTTCTCTCCGCACAAGGCGTGAATCTCTCCTTGCTTCACCTTGAAGTTCACATGGTCCAGTGCCTTCACGCCGGGGAAGCTCTTGCTGATCTCTACCATTTCAAGTACATTCATGCCTGCCGGTCCTCCTTCCCGCCCTCAAGCAGCAAGCAGATGCGGGTTCGCCACTGGCGCCGCATCTGCTTGCCGTACAGGCTGCCCTTATTGTTTCGGCCACTGGTCCTTCGGAACGTTCTTATATACATCCTCCAGCTTGTGGAAGCCGTCCTTGATCAGCACATCCAGGTTATCCTTGTTGACGGCAAGCGGATCAAGCAGCACGGATGGAACATCAATTTTACCGTTGTTAACAGTCTTATCAGTTGAAATTGTCTCGCCCTTGGCAGCCGCCACCGCCATTTCCGCCGCCTTCGTGGCAATCGCGTTGATCGGCTTGTAGACCGTCATCAGCTGCGTGCCTTCGGCGATGCGCTGTACAGCGGCAAGGTCAGCATCCTGGCCGGATACCGGAATTTTGCCCGCCATGCCCTGTGCCGTAAGCGCCTGAATCGAGCCGCCCGCTGTTCCGTCATTCGCAGCTACCACGCCCTGTACATCATTATTGTTCGCGGTCAGCGCATTCTCCATATTCTTCAGCGCTTCTTCCGGCTTCCAGTCCTTGGAGAACTGGTCGTAGACGATTTTGATATCGCCCTTCTCCTCCAGCGGCTTCAGAATATTCATCGCACCTTCCTTGAACATGTGGGCGTTGTTGTCGGTATCCGCGCCGCCGATGTAAACGATATTGCCCTTCGGAGCCTTGTCGATGACCGCCTGAGCCTGGAATTCCCCGACACGCACATTATCGAAGGAGATGTAATAATCCACCTCGGAATTGTTAATCAGCCGGTCATAGGCAATGACCTTGATGCCTTCCTTATGCGCCTTATCCACGATGGGAGCCGTAGCCTCCGCATTATGGGCAATGACCACGAGCACATCCACACCCTGGGAGATCAGTTGCTCCGCCTGGCTTAGCTGGGTAGCATCATCCCCGTTCGCGGCCAGCACCTTCACTTCACCGCCAAGCTCCTGTACTTTTGCTGTGAAAATATCCCGGTCCTTCTGCCAGCGCTCCTCCTTCAAGGTATCCATGGACATGCCGATGACAATTTTGTCCCCGTCCTTGGCCGCTCCCGCAGACTCCTTCTTCTCGTTGTCACCGTTTGAGACCACACCGCAGCCCGCCACCGATGCCGCCAGCACCATCGCCGCCAGCCCGAGGGAAACTATTCTTCCGTATTTTCTCACGATTGCTACGCCCCTTTTCGTCAGCCCTATTTTTGATTGCGCTTACAAAAAAAGTGTAGCATGGAAAAACCGCCCCGGGAGCAGCGATTCCCTGCACTTATTTGCCCTCCACCCGCATTCTTCGTCTTGCCTGCTGTAATGTAATTCTCCGCCCCGGCTTTCATAGGATAAACCGGGGCAACAGCACAAAAAAGTCCTTGCTGCGCTCAGCAAGGACCCGGCTTCTCCTGCTGCTGGCGGAATTCGCTTGGCGTCATCCCCGCAGCCTTCTTGAAGACCCGGCTGAAATAATTCGGGTCCTTATAGCCTACTTCATAGCAGATTTCCTTCAGGTTCAGCTGATCCTCAGAGATCAGGCGTTTCGCTTCATTCAT
Source organism: Paenibacillus sp. FSL H8-0122 (assembly GCF_038005345.1). Taxonomy (NCBI): domain Bacteria; kingdom Bacillati; phylum Bacillota; class Bacilli; order Caryophanales; family Paenibacillaceae; genus Paenibacillus; species Paenibacillus sp. FSL H8-0122. Next base: position 4,620,568 of record NZ_JBBOTB010000001.1, read on the forward strand.
CCGCAGCCGTGTGACATAGTCGATGAAGGTCTCTCCTTCATGCTGCCGGAATAATTTGCTGAAATAGTGCGGGCTCAGGTTCACGTATTCAGCCGTCTGCTCCATCGAGATATCCTCTTTGTACTTCTGGCTGATATAGAGCAGCGCCCGCTGATGCACATGGGACCGGTGATGCTCCTGCTCCTCCTCCAGGCCATCGATCAGCCGCTCCAGCCAGGCCTCCGCGCTTAACCGCAGAGCATGCGGATCTTCCGCTGCATTCAGCGAAGCCAGCAGCTCCGCACCGGCCGTGGAGTGAACGCCTCTGGCCAGGAACAGCAGCAGGCCGGTTACCTCCCCGCGCACGGCGGACAGCGGCTGCTCCCCTCCCTGCTCGAAGGAGTCATACAGCAGGCTGAAGCGCTGGGCGGCCTCCTGCTTGCTGCGCTGGAGCAGGGCGGTAAGCAGCTTCTTCTCTTCATCCAGCGAGACCGCCGTCTGCCCCGAGCTCTGGATCATATCATCGTAATGGTGCACACCGAATGAATGCTGGTGGTCCGCACATACCCGGACGGCTTCGCGGTAGGAACGGCTAAGCCCGTCCCAGCCTTCACGGATCGAGCCGATCCCGATGCCAAGGGGCAGGCCGAAGCGCTCCCGGGTATAGTTGCGGAGCCGCTCTCCCCAGTCCAGCGAGCTGACGCGCTGGGAATATCCGGTCCTCCCCGGCGGCAAGGGAATGAACAGCGCCAGCTGATGCCCGGCCAGCGGTCCGGCGAGGCAGCCCAGTCCTGTTTTGGCAAACTGCTTGACCGCCTCATAGATCTCCCGCTTGGACTGCCGGAATGTCTCCCAGCCCGTCTCCCCATGCCGGGGGAATGACAGGACCATTGCGTAGCCCTTGCTGAAGTGCAGCTCCAGCAGCCCGGCCAGCTGCTCCGGCTCCAGATCCTGCACATGCTCCAGCATGAGCATCAGGGTCAGCTCATTCTCGGCCAGCGGCAGCAGATGGGCCAGCTTTTCCTGGAGCTCCAGCTGTTCATTCCTGCGCGCCCGCGCCTCCTCTATGACCGCCATCAGCTTCCTCAGCACCTCCGCAACCTCTTCCCGCCGGGCCGGCTTCAGCAGATAGTCGCGCACCCCCAGCAGCAGCCCCTCCTTGGCATACGCGAAGTAGTCATGGGCCGTAATCATCACAATCTGCGCCGCCGGTAGCTTCTCCCTGATCTGCCGCACCGCCTCCAGCCCCTGAATCCCGGGCATCTTAATATCCATGAAAATCATATCCGGCCGGTGCTCCTCCGCCAGCTGAATCGCCTTCCGCCCGTTCCCCGCATGCAGGAACTCGAATTTGTCCGGGATCAGATGCCGGATCATCAGCTCCAGCCCCTCCCGCTCCAGTGCTTCATCATCTGCGATCAGCAGCTTGTACATCGTTATCGCTTCCCCCTTCACTTCAGGTGAGTGCCTCTAGGCCGAGGTCCGGAAGGGCAGCCGGAACAGCACCGCCGTCCCCTGCCCTTCACTGCTGTTGATCTCGATGAGCTGCTGGCCGTCGAAGAATAAATGCAGTCTTTTAAAAACATTATGTGTCCCAAGCCCGGTAGACTGGCCCTTGCCGCTGGAATGCGGCGCCTCCTGCTGAATCGATCCCATCAGCCGGGCTACCGTCTCGCGGTTCATACCCGCTCCGTTATCGCTGATCACAATCTCCACCTGCCCGCTGCGGTAACGGATGGACAGCGTAAGTATAGCCCCCTTCTCCATCTGCTCCAGACCGTGAACGAAGGCATTCTCGAAGATCGGCTGCAGCGTCAGACAAGGCACCATCCCGTCCATCGCCTGCTCATCAATCTCCATCTCAAAAGCAATCCGGTCCCGGAAGCGGGCCCGCTGGATGTTGATATACTCGTTCACATGCTCGACCTCCTCGCGCAGCGGAACGGCCTGGTCCAGCTTTTGCAGATTATAGCGGAGCAGACGCGAGACGGATACGGTCAGATCACTGGTTCTCGCCGCCCCTTCAAGATACGCAAGCTTGGCGATGGAATTCAGTGTGTTGAACAGGAAATGCGGATTGATCTGGCTCTGCAGCATTTTCAGCTCCAGCTCCTTGACCAGCCGGTCCTTCTCCGCACTCTTGATGTTCTCCTTCATCAGCTCCTGGATATTATCGATCATCCCGTTAAAAGCGCGGCACAGTATGCTGATCTCATCGTTACCCGCGCTCTCCGGCGCCTTGGTATCCATCCGTCCCTTCGAGATTTGCTTGGCCGTTGCCACCAGGCGGCGGATCGGTCCGGTAATACTGCCGGACAGCCAGACCGCCATACAGATGCTAAGCAGCGCCGCGGTAATCACCAGCAGACTGCCCATCCGGTTCAGCTTCGCTGTCGTGGACATAATCTCGGCGTAGATCGGCTTATATTGGTCCAGCTCCAGATCGACCAGCTCCTGGGCCTCCTCGCGGATGAACCTTTGTGTCTGCTCCGCCTCGATATAGGCACCTGCCAGCGAATTCGCATCCTGTCCGTCAATCTCCGTGATCATCTGGCCCGCCTGCTCGACAAAAGTATCAATGAGGTGGCTGTAGTTCATCAGCGGAAGGCCGCTGCCCCCGATGGTATTCATCCCGTCCAGCCTGCTGCGCAGCTCCAGCACCGCGCCCAGATGCTTCTCCACCTCCGGGAAGCTGTCGGTATCCACCTGCATAATGAAGCGGTTCAAGGAGCGCATATTCTCGCCGACCTCATAGGATACCTCCTTATACAGCATGATCCGGTTCATCATCAGGTGGTAGCTCTCCTGCACATTCTTCCCGCTCTGGAACAGTACGAAGGAGACCGAGCTCATCAGCAGCACCAGCAGCGGAATGCAGATCAGCAGCTTCAGGCGGATACTCATAGGCTCTCTCCCTCCTGCACATTGGTCTTATCCAGCACCTTCACACCGGTATAGTACCGGGGCTGTAACTCAGCACCATTAAAATGCTCATGGAGCAGCCGGACCGCCATATTCCCCATCAGGTAGGGCTGCTGCGCAACAGTCGCTGTGATCGCTCCCCGGCTGATGGCATCCAGCGTCTCCGCCTGATTATCGAAGCCGATAATGGTCAGCGGCCCGCGCTTCAGGCTCCTCGATGCCTGCAAGACTCCCAGCGCGTCCGTTGAACTGGTCCCGACCATGACATCGATCTCCGGATGATACCGCAGCATATCTGCCGCCTGCTGGATCGCCTCCATATGCGAGATGTTGGAGCTGCGGACATCGACAATCTCCATGCCGCCGTAGTCCTTCACGATGTTCTTCAGCCCGTCCAGACGCTGAAGCTGGTTCTTGGCCAGCTCGCTGCCGATGATTACGCCTATTTTGCCTTTTCCGCCGGTCGTCTTCACTACCATGCGCCCCAGCGCCTCACCGGCAGCTACATTGTCAGTGCCCACATAGGCCAGTCTCCGGCTGGCCGGAGCATCCGTGTCAATCGTGATCACCGGAATCCCCCGGTTCACGGCCTTATCAATCACCGGCGTGAACTTCTCATCGTTGAGCCCCTGGACGATGATGGCATCCACCTGGGCGGCAATCGCTTTTTCCAGCAGGCTGATCTGCTCCTCCATGTTATTGCGCACCGGTCCCGTAAATTCGATCTCTATCCCGTATTTCGCTGCGGCCTCCGCCGCCCCCTTCTCGACCATTTCCCAGTACGGGTGGTACCGCTCCTGCTCGATCAGCACAATATGATATCCGGGCTTGTCCTGACTGGGCTGGCCGCTTAATTCCTTGACGATATTGCCCATCCGGGCAGAATGGCGCGCGAAGCCTATAAACAAATATGACAACAGTATAAAAAGCACAATAACCCCAGCGCCGCTAACCCATTTCTTATCCATCCCGTTCACCTCAACCAACATCCTACCCCGGGTTGTAACCGGTTGCAATACTTATTATGTCAAGGGCACTTGTGCTCTTCATTGCAGCCTGGGCTCGCCAAGTGTTGCACATTTTGCAGGATTCCTAGCGGATTGCAGCTTGAGAACGCCTAATGTTGCATATTTTGCAGGAATGTTACCGGTGGAGCGGGTCATTGCCTAAGATATGTTGCATTCTGGGCAGGATTTCCCGCAATTTGCTGCCTCAGAGGTACAAATGTTGTATTTAGTGCAGGATTGGTGCAATACTTCACTTCAGCCAACTTTAGAGCAGCAGCCCTCCCTTGCAGTCCCCCTAATAGGAGGCCGCCCCCTGTCCCTGTACAGCAGAAAAAGCCGTTCTAAGCATTCCTGCTTACAACAGCTCTTCCTGTGATGCATCCGCCATTCAACTGTCCTGTTCGATCAGTTGAATCCATTCATTATATTCACTCTGCAGCTTGGCATATTCCGCCTGCAAGCTGCGATGCTCCTGGGACAGCTTCTCCAGCTCCCCCTGCTGCAGCTCGAACTGGGCCTGAACGAGCCGCAGCTGGCCTTGGACCATCTCATAGCTCTCGCCGATTTCATCCAGCTGCTGCGCCGCCTCAGTGCGCGAGCGGCTGACTGCTTCCGCCTGAGCCTCGGCTTCCCCGGCCTCCTGCTGCCAGATCTCAATCTCCTCTCGCAGCTGTGCCTCCTGCTCGTTCCACTGCTGCTCGCGCTGCTGAAGCTCCTCAACTTTCTGCTTCCAGGTAGCTTCGTACTCCCGGGTCTCACGGAGTGCTTCCTGCTGCTCCGCCGCCGCAGCGGCAGCTTCACGGCCTGCCTCGTATAGCTCTTCCATTCGCCGCACAGCTTCCTCGCCTTCAGCTTCCAGCAGCTCGCAGCGTTCCTTCAGCTGCTCCCCGTCCTGCAGAATCTCGTCGTACTGGGCGATCAGCTCCTCGTAACGGCCGCGCAGCGCTGCCAGTTCCTTGCGGGCTGCTTCTGCCGCCTCCTGCTGAACGGTAAGCTCCTGCTCCGCTTCGGCACGAAGCCGCGCTTCCTGATCAAGCTGCTGAACCATGCCGTCTGCCTGTCCGCGCAGGGTCTCCACTTCGCGCTGCAGTGCTGCCGACTTCTCCCCTTCTTCCAGAAGCTTCATCTCCAGCTCGCCGATATCCTCCATATGCTTGTTCGCACGCTCCTGCCAGGAAGCAGCCTCCTCGGCCGTCCGGTCGAATTCGACCTGCGTCCGGCTGAGCTGGTCCGCGGTCTCCCGCAGCGATGTGCGTAGTGCTCCCGCTTCTTCCTGCGTCAGCTCATAACGCTGGCGCAGCCCTTCCAGCTCATCGTTCAGCTGATTGCCCAGCTCCGTAGCGGTGTGCAGCTCCTCAAGCGCCGTGCTCAGCTTGTCCGCCGTCTCCCGCAGAGATTTGCGCAGTGCTCCCGCTTCTTCCTGCGTCAGCTCATAACGCTGGCGCAGCCCTTCCAGCTCATCGTTCAGCAGATTGCCAAGCTCCGTAGCGGTGTGCAGCTCCTCAAGCGCCGTGCTCAGCTTGTCCGCCGTCTCCTGCAGCGCGCCGCGCAGCTCTGCCGCTTCGCTCTCTACAGCCCCATAGCGCTGGCGAGCTTCCTCCAGCTCGGCGCTATGCTGCTGCGCCCCCTCTGCCGCGAGCCGCAGATCCTCCCCGAGCTGCTCCTCCCGCTTCAGCACAGCTTCGTACTGCGCCAGCAGCGTCAGCCGCGCATCGCGTTCGCCCTTCAGCCCGGCTTCCGCCGCACGCAGCCGGGACTGGAGCTGCCCGGTTCCGCCGCGCAGCTCGCCAAGCTGCTTCTCCAGCTCCTGAAGCTGCTGCTTGTGCCGGTGCTCCTGCGTCCCCTGGGACTGCCGCAGCTCCTTGTTCTTGGCCAGCTCCTTCTCGAGCGCTTCCCGTTCCCCGGTAAGCTCACTCGTGAGTGCGGCCTTGGTATCAGCCAGCTCCTTGCTGAGCGTGGAGCGGATCTCCACGATCTCGCTGCCCATCGACTCCCGCGTCTCATGCAGCTCCTGCTCCAGGGCAGACAACGTCTCTGTCTTCTCGCGGATCAGCGTCTCGCGCAGCTGCTCCAGTTCCTGCTGATGGGCAGACTTCAACTCTTCCAGCTGCTGCAGCCGCATGGCTTCTGCGGCTTCCAGCTCCTGCCGCGCCGCCTCACGGCTTGCAGCCTGTTCTGCTTCATGACCTTGGCGCAGCGCCTTAAGCTCTTCCTCGCGTGCCTTCAGCTCCTGCACCAGCTGCTCGCGGGCGGCAGCCGCAGCCTGCTTCTCTTCCTCCAGCAGCTGGGCTTGCAGCTGCCGCTCCTGCTCCTGCTGCTCCAGATGCCTTGAGCGTTCTTCTTCGGCAGCGGCAATCAGCCGCGCCGCCTCTTCCTTCGCTGCCGCTTCCAGCTTCTCATATTCTTCCTGCTGTTCACGCTGCGCATCCTGAAGGCGTGACACCTCCACTCGCAGCTCGGTGCGTTCACCGGTCAGCATATTCAGCTCATTCTTGAAATCCTGAACCTGGATTGCCTGCTCTGCCATATGTACAGCTGTAAGCACCGCAATCCGCGGCGTATCCAGTCTGGAATGTGATTTCGATATTGCACGCATATGCTCATCGACATGACGGGCGACCTGCTTCATATATTCTGTGCTGCTTCCGACAAGCTTGTAGGAAGTTCCGTATATCTCCACGGCGACACGGGTCCGGTCCATAGCCACAGTTGTGCCCTCCTTTGTATGTGTGCGGATTCTAAGTTGGTTTCTTTGCTCTTACTCCTATTGTAGCGTGATTTCCTGACCTTTGGCAAAAGCACGCGTCCACTGCATTTATTTGCATGTTCCTCCGCACTTCACAAGGGTACAGAAAAGCCGCAGCGAATCTCTGTTTCTAAATGGATTCGCTGCGGCTTTGCACAATTCCTGCTATTTTCTTAATTCTGCACCAAAAGTTTGTTCAAGCGCAGAGACCACTTTGTCATGCACTTCCACAACTTCTTCGTCTGTCAGCGTATGCTCGGTATGGCGGTACAGGAGCGACAGGGCAACACTCTTCTTGCCCGCCTCCATTTTGCCTCCTGTGTAGATATCGAATACCTGCACATTCTGCAGCAATGTGCCGCCATGCTCACGGATCGCCGCGATCAGGTCGCCTGCCGGAACCGCGTCATCCACTACCACCGCAATGTCCCGCTCCATGCCCGGGAAGCGGTGAAGCTCGCTGTACTGCAGCTGGGCGCGTGCCGCATCATAGAGAGGCTGCAGCAGAACTTCAGATACGTACGTATCCTCCAGATCCATCCGGCGCTGCAGCTCAGGATGAAGCTGCCCCATCGAACCGATCTTCACACGGCCCTCTGCCTGAAGCAGATAGATGGAAGCGGAGCGTCCCGGATGATAGCCTTCAGGCGCATCCCCTTCGTAGACTACGCGATCCGTAAGGCCCAGATGCGCAAATACAGTCTCCAGCGCACCCTTAAGGTCGAAGAAATCCACCGGCTCAGCAGTCACGTTCCACTGCTTGGCTGCACGCGTACCGCTCAGCAGCAGTCCCAGTACCGGCAGCTCACTCGGCTGGCGGGTAAGGACTTCTTCCTCCGTGAAGAAGACGTTGCCGATTTCGAATAACGCCAGATCGCCTTGGCGGCGGTTCGTATTGTAGAGGGCAATCTCCAGCAGCTGCGGCAGCAGGCTGGTACGCAGCACGCTGCGCTCCTCGCTCATCGGCATCGCCAGCTTCACAGACTGCCTGCCTTCCGCCAGGATCGGGAAGAGCTTGGTCTGCTCCGGCTGGATGAAGGAATAGCCCATAACCTCCTGATACCCGCCGAGCGAGAGCAGGCGTCGCAGTTCACGGCGCAGAGACTGCTGTCTGGTAAGCGCGCCCGGCGTCGTAGTGCCTTCGATCAGGGTGGTCGGAATGTTGTCGTAGCCGTACAAGCGGGCGATCTCTTCTATCAGATCCACATCCTGGGTAATATCTCCGCGCCGTGTCGGAACCTCGACCTCGACGATTCCCTGGGCGGCATCACCGCACTTGAAGTGCAGACGTCCGAACAGGGTTTTCACTTCCAGCAGCGACAGCTCCGTACCGAGATAGCGGTTCAGCTTCTCCAGCGATAAGTGCAGCACCTTCTCCTGACCAGCGATACTGCCGGCCTGAACAATTCCTTCATGCACCATTCCTCCGGCATACCGGGCAATCAGTGCAGCCGCACGGTTAAGTGCAGGGATGACCGCATTCGGGTCAACTTCCTTCTCGAACCGCTGGGATGCTTCCGAGCGCAGACCCAGCTGACGCGAGGTCTTGCGTACTGTTCCGCCATCGAATCTGGCTGATTCCAGTACGATATTAACGGTGTCTGCGGTAACCTCTGTAGACAGTCCGCCCATCACTCCGGCCAGGCCAATGGCACCTGAGCCATCTGCAATCACCAGCATCTGCGGCTCCAGCTTGCGCTCTTGTCCGTCAAGGGTAACCAGTCCTTCCCCTTCATGGGCAAACCGTACACCGATGGTTCCGCCCTGGACCTGCCCGCCGTCAAATGCATGCAGCGGCTGTCCGTATTCCAGCATCACATAGTTGGTGATGTCTACGATATTGTTAATCGGACGTACCCCGGCCGCCATCAGGCGGTTCTGAATCCACAGCGGGGACGGCGCGGTCTTCACTCCGGCAATATAACGCACGGCGTAATGGCTGCAGAATGCCTCGTCCTCAATGGTAACCGTGATGGAGTCCGCAGCCTTCCCGCCCGTTTCCACGAGCTCTGCCGCCGGATCAGACAGCTTCAGCTCACGGCCCAGCACTGCGCTTACTTCATAAGCGGCACCGATCATGCTCAGGCAGTCGGAACGGTTCGGCGTCAGGTCGAAATCAAGGATTTCGTCATTCAGACCCAGCAGCTTGAGAATATCCTGGCCCACCTCGGTCTGCTCCGGCAGCACGAGAATGCCCTCCTGCAGCTCTTTGGGCAGCAGCTTGTCGTTCAGGCCCAGCTCCTTGGCCGAGCAGATCATCCCCTGCGACAGCACGCCGCGCAGCTTGGCTTTTTTGATCTCCAGGCCCGGCAGCTTGGCGCCTACCAGCGCGACCGGAACCTTCTGGCCCGCTGCGACATTCTTAGCTCCGCAGACAATCTGCAGATCCTCACCCTGCCCTGCATCGACGATACAGATATTCAGTTTATCGGCGTCCGGGTGCTTCTCCTTGGATTTCACGTAGCCGGTCACAATCCCGGAAATCCCTTTGTTGCGGCGTTCTACTCCGTCAATCTCAATGCCGGCGGTGGTGATTTTATCCGCCAGCTCATCTGCGGTCACCCCTTCCAGCGATATATAATCGGCCAGCCAGGCGGTTGATACTTTCATAATCGCACACTTCCTTTTTGTTTCAGATGTATTGATCTCCATGCCGGCCTGCGCCGGGGCGCGGAAGCGGATATAAACAAGCCCACGTCAACTTCGCGCAACAAAATTCTGCATTGCAGTGTTCCTACAGAGAAGTTTTGGACTTCCGGCCGCTGTTAGGATTGAATTTCCTGATTACACTGCTGGCCGCAGTAGAAATCCAATCCTAAAGGCGGACGCTACCGCTCCTCCAGTTCCAAAATTCCCCTCCGGTCCTTCAATCGCAGTCATTTAATTAGCACTGCCGTCATCCCTCCGGCTTAACAATATCCGTCCCGCCCCCGCACACACCCGCCAAATCCCTAAATACCCTTGAATTGCTTCACAAAGCCCATATCATTCGTGTAGAAGTAACGGATGTCATCAATACCATATTTCAGCATCGCGATCCGCTCAGCGCCCATGCCGAACGCGAAGCCGCTGTATTCTTCTGGATCATATCCGCCCATCCGCAGCACATTCGGGTGCACCATACCGGCACCGAGAATCTCCAGCCAGCCGCTCTGCTTGCAGAGACGGCAGCCTTCGCCGCCGCATTTGAAGCAGCTTACATCCACCTCAACGCTAGGCTCGGTGAACGGGAAGAAGCTTGGGCGCAGGCGGATGCCCGCCGCAGGCCCGAACATCTCCTTGGTGAACTGCTGCAGGGTACCCTTCAGGTCACTCATGCGGATATTGCGGCCGATCACCAGGCCTTCAATCTGGTGGAACTGGAAGGAGTGGGTCGCATCGTCGTCGTCACGGCGGAACACCTTGCCCGGACAGATGACCTTGACCGGACTCTCCCCGTTCATGGCCTGCATGGTACGCACCTGTACCGGCGAGGTCTGGGTACGCATCAGAATATCTTCCGTGATATAGAAGGAATCCTGCATGTCGCGGGCCGGATGGTTCTTCGGAAGGTTCAGCGCCTCGAAGTTATAATAATCCGTCTCCACTTCCGGTCCTTCTGCAACCTGGAAGCCCATGCCGATGAAAATATCCTCGATCTCCTGGATCACCCGGCTCAGCGGATGAATGCCGCCCTGCGGCATGCCGCGGCCCGGCAGGGTTACATCGACCTTCTCCGCATTCAGACGGCTCTCTGTCTCCTGCTGCTGGAACAGCTCCTGCTTGGCGCCGATCACCTCTTCAATGGCGCTGCGCACCAGATTGGCCACCTGGCCGATCACCGGACGCTCCTCTGCGCTTAGTCCGCCCATACCGCGCAGAACCTCTGTCAGCTCGCCTTTTTTGCCAAGGTATTTGACACGAAGGTCATTCAGAATCTGCGGATCGTTTACCGCCTGCAGCTTCGTCAGCGCCTCAGCCTTCAGTGCTTCCAATTTGTCTTTCATGGCTTGTACTGCCCCCTCAAATCTCATATTGTTCAACAAAAAAAGGCCTTTCCTCCCGGTAAAGGGACGAAAAGACCGTGGTACCACCCTTGTTAGACGGCCGTACGCTTCCCTTAAGAGCAATATTCCCTCTTTCGGTGCGGCAAAGACCTGTCTCACTTTATACAGAAATAACGGTCTGCGGCCGGTCCCCCCTACTAGCGCTCTTCAAGCACATTCAGGGAACTGCTCCGGAGTGAACTTCGGCAGCTCTGCTCTCTTAGAAACGCTCTCAATCTGCGGCGCTTCCTCCCTGTAAGCCAGGCACTGCGTACTCTTCTCCATCATTGCATGTATGCGGATTATAACCTCTGCACTTCGATCCTCCACTTGGGAAGATATGCCCATCTATTATATGCAAAAACAGCCCGTTTGACAAGCCGCGCAACTTCCGCTTATTTTTTATCTTCTTTTAAGCTCCCTTTAAGCTTCAGCGCGGTTTGACGGCTTTTTTTTCAGCGGACATTCAGTCAATGTTGATATTTTCCCTTAAGAGATCATACAAGGAGGAAATTACATGCTTACACGAAAAAAAGCATTTGTTCTGCTGCTGCTCAGCACATTTGCCGCAAGTCAAACCGCAGGCAGCCCGGGAACCACGGCCTATGCCGCTTCATCCGGTTCAACGGCTGCCACAGCAGCAAGCGCGGTCACGGAAGTCTCCACACTTAACGGTCTAAGTGCGCTCAAGCTCGGCACCGCGCTTCAGGTGAAGCTGAGCCATGTAGGGATTCAGAGCCAAACCGGCGGTAATATTCTCACCTACACGCTTACCTATACCAACACTGCCGGCAGCAGCGTCAATCTGGCGGACTATTTCTCCAAAGTTGTAACTGCGGGCGGCAGCATCATTAAAGGAATTCCGGTCAGCGCAGACAGTGCGGTCAAGAAAATCCCTGCTAAACAAAGCACCAGTCTTACATACTATGCGAATATTGGAACTGCCGCCTCAGTCAAAGGACTCAAAATCAACATATACGGCTGGAATTTCAGCGCCTCTAATTATGAACAGCGTATAGGCACGTTCACGATTCCTTCCAATTATTCTCTGTCCTCGCTTACAGGGGAGACCCGAAAGGTTGAACTCGGCGGTATTACAGCCGGCACCAAAGCCGAATCCGTGCAAATCTACAAATATAACAGCAAAGTCTATGCCAAGGTCGGGCTTAGCCTAACCAATCTAGGTAACAAAGTGCTTACAGATCCGGGCTATACCTTGTACCTGAAATCCTCGGGCGGCTCTGTCTTCACGCTTACGCTGGATGACAGCAGCCCCGAATTCAAGCTCCAGCCTCAGGAGAAGAGGACGCTCTATTATATGACCGAGATCCCTTCTTACATGAATGTCAGCAAGCTGACGCTACAGATCGCCAAGCTGGATGAAGAACTCAAGCTGTACCTGCCTGTCTCTTCCTACGCACTTCCGGCTGCAGTAACCGCAGATTTCACCGTAGCGGCGGGCTACACCAAGAAGGTCTCCATCGGCAGCAATACGGTGGACATGCAGCTGCTGAAGGCAAATGTGCATGCGGATAACGGGAACGGTGTCTGGAGCTATCAGCTCCGGGTGAAGAATACCGGCAGCACAGCGGTCACTTTGCCTGCTTATGAGCTTAACGTCAAGTCGGCGGAAGGCTATAGCTTCCCGGTGACGGCCACTGCCTTGAGCAGCCTGACCCTGAAGCCGCTGGAAGAGAAGCTGATTGAGCTGAGCGCGAATGTTCCGCTGGAGCTGGCTCAGAATTCTCTGGAGCTGCAAATGATTGCTCCTGCGGCCAGCGCGGATAAAGTAACGCTGCCTGTGGCCTATTTCCGCATCCCTTACACGCCGGAGAGCCAGATTCATCTCGCTGCCGAGACCAGCGTAACCAATACCTATGGTACCTTCGCTGTCTCTCTGGACTCCCTGCTGCGTCTGCCTTGGGGCAGCGAGGATCTGGTACAGGCTGTACTAACGATACGCAATGCAACGTCCAAGACCATTACTTTGCCTGCTTTTACAGGAATACTCCTGGTGGATCAGAAGGATCTCAGCTCCTCTTCGCAGACTTATACGGACAACAGCTCTTCAGTCCTTGCCCCTGGTGCCAGCACTCAAATAACGGTTCAAGGCCATATTCCATACACCCTGGATTTCAGGCTAGTCAAGCTCATCCTCCAGGAGACCAAGGGTACAGAAGTGTCGCAATTCCTCTCTCTCAGTACAAGCGACAGTACCGTTAAGAGTGTAGCTCCGCTGGCTGCAGGGGAAGCCTTCAAGATCACAGCCACCGGCAAAAAAGCCACCGTGAAGGAACGTTCCACCCTCCTGTATACAGGAACCGGCTCGAACCTGGTGTACAGCGAAGTGGAAATGAACAGCGACGAAGTCCGGCAGGCAGATCTGGCCCGTCTGTACGGGCAGTTCAGGACTGCTGACGGGCAATATTTTGAAGCAACCGCCAACCAGTCCGAGCTGTCGACCAGCCCTGAAGGCAAAACACTGGTTACCTTCTGGGCGAAAGTCCCGGCCACCCTGGACACCGCAGGTCTTCAGCTGTATATCAGCCAGGCGATTGCGGATGGCAAGCTGACTGCCGCAGGAACGGCTGCGACGGGATACGTGAATACGGCAGCGCTGACACTGACACCGGCAGAGGTTACCCCTTTGACCAATCTGGCTTCTGTCCCCCTCTTCCCTTATACACTGGCAGTTACCAGCTCTACAGGGGAACTCACCAAGGGTGCAAGCAGCATTGCAGTGACGTTCAATTACAATCTCAATCAGGATACTACCTATCAGACAGGCGCTTACCAGCATAAGCTCATCCTTCAGGTTATAGATCCTTATGGACAGTCTCATGAGAAAGCACTGATGCTTGGCACCGACTTGACCCTGGGAACAAACAATTCTTATTCTACGCCCCTTACCAGCGTCCTGTTCAAAAATCTGAGCTCCGGCACCTATGCCCTTAAATTCTACGATGAATTCCAGGGAGTGCGGACAGAGCTCGCCAGCCAGGCCTATTCCCTTGAGGTTACCGCCAAAGCAACCACCTCTTCCCCCGAAGGAGCTGCACAATGAATAAGAAGAAGATCATCATTATCGCTTCAGCGATAGTCCTCGTTGCTATTGCAGGGATTGCGGGCTATAGGCTCTGGCCGGATCAGAACCGGCAGATCAATGCCGCTCCGCTGAATACGGCAGTTGCCAGTAAGGGGGATATCCTGGTGGGTGTCTCGGGTTCAGGTGCAGTATCGGCGATCAACAGCGAGAGCATCCGTACCAAAGAAGCCGGGAAGGTAGATACGGTCATGGTTAAGAAAGGCGATGTTGTTAAAAAAGGTGCTGTGCTGATCACGTTTGTTGCGGGCGATCTGGACGATAAGCTGAAGGAAGCGACAAAGTCACTGGAGAATCTCAAGACAGAGCTTAAGAATAAACAGGAGAGCTACAAGACGCTGGCTATGAATAACGCGACAGAGGAGGAGCTGGAATCGGCAAAAAAAGCTATTGATAAAGCCAATAGCGATATCGTGGACGGGCAGGAATCCATCGCTGCCATCCATGAAGATATGGCTCCGCCTGATCCGCTGACCGCTCCTATCGATGGAACGATCACTGCCGTGAATATTACGGACGGCGAACAGGCCCAGAATGGCACAGAGCTGTTCACTATGACCGACTACGTGAATCTAAGCGTAACCGTACAGGTAGATGAGCTGGATATCCCCCAAATCAAGCTGAATCAAGCCTCGGCCATTACACTGGATGCCCTTGAGGACAAGTCTTTTACCGGTAAGGTCATAGATATCGCCAAAGAAGGGACCTCCTCTAATGGTGTCTCCCTGTTCAACGTCACTGTAGGATTAAATGACTCAGAGGGTGTGCTTATCGGCATGTCTGCGGAGGTGGCGATTACAATCGAAGAGAAGAAGGATATTCTGATCGTTCCCATCGAAGCTGTAACGAAGATAAACGGGAAATCCTTCGTCAATGTGCCGGGGACCGGGGACGAAGAATCCGGCAGGGCGGACAGAGGTGCTGCTGAAACCAAGCCCTCTGCTGGCGCGGAGTTCCCCGGCAGAGCAGCCGGAAGCAGAGGTCCAGCCGGTCTCGCCTCAGGCATGAAACGGATAGCTGTTGAGGTCGGTATCCACAATGAGAGCAGCATCGAAATCGTCAGCGGCTTAAGTGAAGGGGATGAAGTGATCCTCCCGACCGTGATCTCCTCAGGCAATGCTACCTCCCCGCAGCTTCCGCAGCAAGGCGGCATGGGCGGTATGGGCGGCTTCGGTGGCGGAGGTGGTACCGGTGGAGGTGCTGGCGGCGGGACGGGCGGCTTCGGCGGTGGTGGCAGCGGCGGTGGCTTCAGTGGAGGCGGTGGCGGACGATGACCTCACCAGAGCCGCTGATCCGGGTTGAGAAGATGCAGCACAGCTACACGATGGCCGGAGAATCGATGACGGTTCTGAGAAGCCTGAGCTTCAACATTCATCACGGTGAATTCGTTGCGATCATCGGCCCGTCAGGTTCAGGCAAGTCCACCCTGATGAACATGCTGGGCTGCCTGGATGTGGCTAATGAAGGCGATTATTTCCTGGACGGCCAGGAGATCCGCAGGCTTTCTGACAACAGGCTGGCCCAGATCCGCAACGAAAAGATTGGCTTTATATTTCAAAACTTTAATCTATTGCCGAAATTATCAGCGGTAGAGAATGTAGAGCTGCCCTTGATCTATCGTGGAATGTCCCATAGGGAGCGCAGAGAGATTGCCCGCAGTGCCCTGGTCCGGGTAGGCCTGGAGAGCAGAATGAATCATCGTCCCTCCGAGCTGTCCGGAGGCCAGCAGCAGCGTGTGGCTATTGCCCGCGCCCTTGCCGGAACCCCCCCTATTCTTCTTGCCGATGAGCCAACCGGAGCGCTGGACTCCAAGACAGGCAAGGAAGTTCTGGAGATGATTAAGGAGCTTAACGCACAGGGGCATACCATTATTCTGATCACGCATGACCTGGAGATTGCCGAGCAGGCCAAACGGGTGATCCGGATTCAGGACGGGGATCTTGTAGAGGATCGGAAGGTGGCGCATTCATGATGCTGTACCAGAGTATGAAAATGGCCTTCAAAAGTATCCTCAGCAGTAAAATAAGAGCCTTTCTTACCATGCTGGGCATCATTATC
Source organism: Paenibacillus sp. FSL H8-0122 (assembly GCF_038005345.1). Lineage (NCBI taxonomy): Bacteria > Bacillati > Bacillota > Bacilli > Caryophanales > Paenibacillaceae > Paenibacillus > Paenibacillus sp. FSL H8-0122. The sequence goes on from NZ_JBBOTB010000001.1 coordinate 4,636,408, forward strand.
GGGGTATCCTCCGTTATTGCACTTGTCGCTGTGGGCCAGGGCACCACCTCACAGATTACAGAGTCCCTAAGCTCCCTGGGAACCAACCAGCTGACCGTCAACATTATGGGCCGCGGAGCCACCACTTCGCTAACCTACGAGGAGGCCCTGGCCCTGGGTGAGATTGAAGGGGTGGACAATGTATCCCCGGTAATCTCCGGGAACGTTACCGCCAAGCACGGTACCGAGAACGTTTCCGTATCCGTAGAAGGCATTACACCTGCCTACGAAGAGGTTCAGGATTTCCACGTGCAATCCGGAAGATTCCTGCTTGAGATGGATACAGAATACCGGCAGAAGGTTGCGTTAATCGGATCAGATACAGCGGAGGATCTATTCGGTACAGATAATCCTGTAGGCCAAAAGGTACAGATCAACGGAAGCAGCTTCAAGATCGTCGGGCTGCTGGAGAGTAAAGGCTCCACCAGCGTCGGCTCAAGCGACGAGAAGCTGCTGATCCCCATCTCTACAGCCGAACGGTTCCTGCAGAGCAAGGGAGTCCGCTCCATTACCCTCACAACTACTTCAAATGACAATGTGGATGATGTCAAAACCAAGCTGGAGGCCAGCCTTACTGCCAAATTCAGTGCAGCCGAGAATGCCTACTCTGTTTTTGATTCCCGGGAGATGCTGGAAACGGTAAATGAGACCAGCGCCACTCTGTCCTTGGCCCTCGGCGGTATCGCCGGTATCTCGTTATTTGTAGGCGGGATAGGGATTATGAACATTATGATTGTCTCGGTCAATGAGCGAACCAGAGAGATAGGCATCCGCAAGGCCATCGGGGCCAAAAAAAAGAATATTATGCTGCAGTTCATGATCGAGTCCGTGGTCTTAAGCGGCACCGGGGGCCTGATCGGAGTCGCACTGGGACTTGGCGCCAGCTGGGCTGTCGGTCATTATACCGCCTTGAATGTGGCGCCCTCCTGGAATATGGTCCTGATCTCCTTTTCCTTCTCCTTGATCATCGGTGTCGTATTCGGAATGATTCCTGCAAGCAAGGCTGCAAGAATGCGCCCTATTCATGCGCTGCGCAACGAGTAGCGTCCTCCTAGATGCTGCAGTTTGTAATCTGCTGTTCCATCCGCCAGTCTCAGATTCCCGGGCTGGCGGATTTTTCTGTTTTATTTTTAATGCACAATTGATACCAAAGGGGTATCGTTTGCAGCAAAAGTGGGTAATAGGACTCAAAGGTCAGAATACCTTTTACATAGTAGTAGGGTATACATAATAGTTCTTTGTATCGGCTGTAACGGATATGTCTCCACTGTTTCCACTCCGGCTCCAGGATGTGCTTCACGGCCTGTGCATCCGCAGCGGAAGCTGACGGGCTTATTATTTTTTCAGCAATTGCTCTGCTTAAGGGATGTCCTATATACTGGTGAAAAGAAACCGCGATCTAACCGGAAGTTATTCTTTCTATTGCCTCTTTCTTCCCCTGCTCTCTAGGACTCGCTAATGTATACTCTCTTACATGCCTGCATGAAGCCATATTCCGCATAAGGATAAGTTTCGCATGCACCAAAGCTACACCCATGAGATTTGCAAAAGTTCTGCGCGGGGAGAGGATGACAGTGGCAGTTTTTTCGGAAAACACAAGTACACGCAGACTGATTATATTATTCACGTCCATCACCGTTCTTCTGGTTGGGATCAGTGTGGCCTCCCTGCTGATTCTGAATCATACGATGAACAAATTATCCGACTCCCTATACAGTGACGTCTACCAGAATTCCGAGCTCATTCTGAATGCCGACCGCGATCTCTATCAGGCAGCCCTTGCGCTTCAGACCACAGTCGGCGGGGCGCTGACCAGCGCGCAGCGCAGTACGCTGTCGCAGGAATTCGAGGACAATAATGCCCAGGCGCTGCAGCGGGTCAATACCGCCCGCTACAATCTGGATGCTGTGAAGAGCCCGTTCAATGGAATGAAGCAGAGCGAGCTGCTGCTGGACGAGCTGAGGAACGAGCTGGATCACTTCGGAACCACGCTTACCGCGTGGAGGGATAACGGCCGGGAGCTGATCTCGCAGCGGGTTCAGAAGAGCTGGAATCCCGCCTCTTATTCTGCCCTTACCATACATACCGAGCTGAATGAAGTACGGGAAAGCTTGAATCAGGCAGAGGACAAGATTGACACCTATGCAAGCCAAGTGATGACAGAGTTCAATAATCTCAAAAGCTCCCTGTTCGCCGTCTACTCTGTATTTCTGTTCCTGCTGGTTATGGTCATCATCTATCTCAGCCGCAGACTGATCTCCCTGCAGAACGAAATGCAGGACGAGCAATCGCTCTACCAGCTGATCGGTGAGACGATGTCCGACTTCATTGTGCTGACAGATCCGAACGGTCTGATCCTGTATGCCTCGCCTTCCCATGCAGCTGCACTGGGCTATGTGCCAAGCAAAGGGGCGCCGCTCTCCAACTATATCCGTGAAGCCGAAATCTCCTGGGCCAAGCTCAAGAGCGTGGTGCAGTCTTCACCGAGAATATCCGAGCTGCGCATGCGTTCGGCCGAAGGGCACTGGGTGTGGCTGGAGACCAAGGTTACCCCTATTGCGGGCAGCCGCAATTTCCCGGCACAGTTCATGCTGGTCTCGCGTGAGATTACCCAGCGCAAGCAATATGAGGAGCGCCTGCACAAGCTGGCCTTCTATGATCATCTGACCGCGATTCCCAACCGTGCCCATTTCAAAATGTACATGGAGAACCTGATCAACCAGCCTGAGGAGCGCCGGCAGGAGATCGCCGTGGCGCTGCTGGACTGCGACCGGTTCAAGCAGCTCAATGATACACTCGGCCATCTGGCCGGAGATGAGTTCCTGCAGCTGCTCTCCCGGGAGCTGCAGCAGACCGTAAAGGGCTCCGGCCAGGCCTTCCGGATCGGCGGAGATGAATTCGCGGTGGTGCTGCACCGGTTCACCAGCCCGCAAATGCTGGACGAGCTGCTGAACCGTCTGCTCCAGCTGTTCAACAAATCCTGGTCCGTCAATCAGGGCTCCAGCTTTCACACCTCTGCCAGCATTGGCGTGGCTCTGTACCCGCAGCACGGCAGCAGTATCAACGAGCTGCTTCGTGCCGCCGATCTTGCGATGTACCGCTCCAAGAACCATGGTGGCAATGAGGCTAATCTGTACAGCGAGCATGTGGATAAGAAGTACAGCGATCAGCGGAACTAGCACAGGGCAGAAGCTGACTTCCTATACATATCTCCTAGCCAAAAAGAGCTGATTAGCTCCCCTCCCCCAAGGAGATGGAACTAATCAGCTCTTCTAATGTTCTAGCTGGTCCGCTGCAGCGGATCAGCCAGTTCGGTGCTATGCTCCGGACTACGCTCCCGAACCGTCACCTTGATAACCTGCTCCCCGCTGCCCGAGCAGTCGATGAAGCGGTCAGCGGTGCCGTCCTTCTCCTCCCAGTCGTTCAGCCGGAGGATGTAGCCTATCGTGGAGGTCCCCGGCAGCACTTCAATCCGTGCTACGGCATGATCTCCCTCCATATACTGGAAGTCCCGTTGTCCATCCTGAATGCCTGTACCCCACACCCAGAGATTCCAGCCCCGGTAATCGCCGTCCGGACGGTCATAATGAACTTCTACAATCTTCGATCTCGGCTCAGGCTCCCCGTATTTATCATAGAGTACCATCATCGACAGTCCGGCCACCTCTACACTGCCGTTCTCCGTCTGCCGGAAGGCCTCAGGTCCGGCATGGGTATGATCGACTACGATGTTCCAGCAGCCGGAGGTCTCCGGGAGACACTGGGTGACCGGCTCCATATTGGCATTGTAGATCACCACGATATTATTCCATGTATCTCCGCCGGCGTGATCCTTCAGTCTATAGGCAACGACTCCGCCATCACAGCGCAGGAACTCCAGACTGCGCTCAATCTCCTGGCGCCCGTGCAGGCGGAAGGCCGGATGTGTCCGGCGCAGCTCAATCAGCCCTTTGTAATATTGAAATACTGCAAGGAATTTGCTTTTGTTCTCCCACCGGATCGCATTGATACAGTCCGGGCTGCGGTAGCTGTTATGATCTCCGTATTTGCTGCGCAGGAGCTCATCCCCGGCATGGAGGAACGGAATCCCCTGCGAGGTCAGAATGATTCCGTTAGCCAGCAACGAACGGCGTACCGTCTCATGGTCCAGCACATTCTCGGGATCTACTCCCACATACGGATTCGCCTGCTCTAGTGCGGCCTTCAGATTCCCGCCGCTCCGCAGCTTGCCGCCTTCAAGCTCCGGCAGCCCGGCTTCCCCGCGAAGTCCTTGGGTCGCCAGAATTTTGTCCCACAGGTTGAGATTATCATGTGCGGTTACATAGTTCACAGTCTCTGTAGGCGCATCGGTGAATTCATGAATCGCCCCGCTCACCCCGGACGCGATCGCACCTTCCTTGCCGTATTCCCCGGTCACGAAGCCTTTGCCCCAGCCGTCGCTGTCTCCCTTGATGGCCGCACGGAAGTTGTCGTTGAAGACGGCGTAGCCTTTGCCGCGCTGTACGCCCTTCAGCGTCTTGGCGGCAAGCGGGGAGTCGCCGCCTGTCCACGGCTCACCGTAGAGCAGCAGCCCCGGATTAATCTCCAGCCGCAGCTCCTCGGTAATCTCGCGCATGGTCACGCTGTCCATCAGCCCCATCAGATCGAAGCGGAACCCGTCAATATGGTACTCCTTAGCCCAGTAGGACAGGGAATCCTTGATATACTTGCGGACCATCGGCCGTTCTGTAGCCAGCTCATTGCCGACGCCCGAGCCGTTAGAGAGCCGGCCGCTCTGATCATGCCGGTAGTAATAGTCCGGCACCAGCGGCTGGAAGGGTCCCTTCTGGAAGCCATAGGTATGATTGTAGACCACATCCATAATCACCGAGATGCCGCGGCTGTGCAGCGCCTGAACCAGCTCCTTGAATTCCCGGATACGGGTTAGCGGGTTAGCCGGGTCTGTGCTATAGGAGCCTTCCGGCACATTATAGTGCTGGGGGTCGTAGCCCCAGTTATAGTCTGTGAAGATGGAGGATGCCGGTTCTTCCCCTGGCTTGCCCAGCTCATCCACCGTCTGATAATCGAACACCGGCAGCAGATGAACATGCGTGATGCCCAGCTCGGCCAGATGATCAATGCCCAGCAGATGACCCGCCTCATCCCGCAGGCCAGTCTCGGTGAAGGCCTTGAATTTCCCCTTATACGTCATACCGGAGCTCTGGTCCGCCGAGAAATCACGGACATGCAGCTCATAGATTACAGCATCTGCCGGATGCGGCAGCACCGGAGAGGCATCGCTCTCCCAGCCGTCCGGGTCTGTCTCGGACAAATCCACGATGGCTGTCCGTGTTCCATTGGCCGATACAGCTACTGCATAAGGATCGGCCGCTTCATTAATCGAACCGTCAGCAAATACGGCGCGGTACATATAATACTTCCCCTTCAGGTTACCGGGAACCTGGATCGTCCATACTCCGCCCTCAGCGCGCTCCATACTAAGAATTTTGCCGCTGTCCTTGTAATCTGCGGTCTGCGGGGTCAACCCGTTTCCGCCTGTTGCATATAATACGAGCGACACTGTGAAGGCTGTTGGCGCCCAGACCTTGAATACACTATATTCCGCCGTGTAGGTTAACCCGAGGTCATTGCCTTGATAGGTATCGATTTCTTGTTCTGCTTGTATATAATTGCTGCTCATTGCTATTCACCATCCCTACGCTCATCCGTAATACTCCCGGAGAACTATCATTCTATTACTATCAAGCTATGTCCACATTCTCCTTAACTAATACTTTGTACTTGCACAGCTCTGCAAGCGGATGACGCCGGATTTGCTACATAGGGTTCATTATATAATATGTAACACTATGTTCACAGGTCTGGGTTAAGGGTTGAATTATGTCACCGGATATATCCTATATCGGCAGGGATCGCCGGGGATTGAAGCTAATGAAGTTCCAGAACATCATGACCGCTTCCGCAGCACCCTGCCGTATAACGCAATCACAGGTACCAGCAGGAAGCCCGCCGACAGCAGCGAAGCTCTGATAGAGATCCGGCTGCCGATATAACCTACAACCGGACCGCCTGCGCTCTGGCCCAGGGCATCGGACTGGCTGATCATCGACAAGAGCGTAGCCCGGTTCTGGGATGGCAGCTTCGTGTTCAGCCAGCTGGTATAGATCGGGTCGCTGACCGAAGCGACCACCCCCAGGAGCAGTACCGCCCCGATCGCCCAGTAGAAATTAGGCGCAAGCGCCACCAGTATAATGCAGCCGGCACGGACGGAGGTCAGGAGGAACAAGGCGGCCGCTACTTGACGTTCCTTTTGCAAATCAATGATTTTCCCGGCCATATAGACAGCCAGCACACCCAGCAGAGTAGTCGCCGCACTGATCAGCCCGAAGCTAGCCGCCATCGAGACTCCAATCTCCGGGAACCCGATTTCATTCATAAGAAAGACTGGCCACAGACGATCATATCCCTCAGACGCAGCACCGCTGAATAAAGTTACAACCGTCAGCAGCAGGAGCAGCGGATGATGCCTCAGAATAGCCGCACCGCTGACCCAGGTCTTGCCCAGCTCACGGATAGCAGAGGAATGCGGCGCACGCTCCCGGCGTATGAACCCCGTCTCCTTCATGTACCGGATCAATATGAACCCCAAGACGAAATAGATGGCTCCGCCCGCCAGAAAAGGGAGATTGGACGCAACCTGGGATAAACCTACGCTGACCGCAATGCCTAACAGGGAAGCGCTTAAGCCGAATATTTTGGAGCGCATGAAGAGGCTTCCTGTATGTTCTTCTCCAAGCTCGTCCACGATCCATGCGGTATCCGCTCCGCTCAGGAAGGTCCAGCCGATCCCGTACAGTATCTGGGAGATCAGCAGCCAGCCGAAGGCAGGCAACAGGGAAGCCGGATGTATGATCCAGACAATACTCCCTTCCAGAACAAAGGCACTCCCCAGAACGAACACGGCAATAATGACGGACAGTCTGCGGCTATAGGTATCAGCGACCACTCCGGTGATTCCCTCGAACACAAGCACGGTGAGCTCCACAACGGTTCCCACCAGCACAAGCTGGAGCGGATTCAGCCCAAGCTCCGTTACATAGTAAATACTGTAGGTTGTAAATATAGTACTGGCCGCCAAAGACATCATAAATACGATAAACAAATAAATCTGTGAAGCACTGAATCTCTGCACAAAGGTTCCACCCTCCGAAAGTAATGGACTCATTATATAAAATAAGGCCCGGGCGGGCGGTTCCAGATTTGCTGAAATTCAAATAACCGCAAAAAAAAGCCCCCTGTAAAGGAGGCCGCAAAGTAGTTGGAGTTATAACCAATGCTTGAGTAAAGAATTAATTCACGCGGGATTGCACCAGTGCGGCTACTTCCTCGGCCGTGCCGAGCTGCAGGGCCTGGGCAGCCATTTCCTTCATGTCGGCCGCAGACAGCTTCGAGATCTGGCTGCGTGCTGGCAGGATAGAGGTAGCGCTCATGCTGAATTCATCGAGACCAAGACCGAGCAGCAGAGGAATAGCCGTGGCATCCCCCGCCATTTCTCCGCACATCCCGGTCCACTTGCCTTCGGCGTGTGCAGCATCAATGACGATTTTGACCAGTCGCAGAATTGCCGGGTTGTATGGCTGATACAGGTAGGCTACCTGTTCATTCATACGGTCCGCAGCCATTGTATATTGGATAAGGTCGTTGGTTCCGATACTGAAGAAATCCACTTCCTTGGCGAACTGATCCGCTAGTACAGCCGTAGAAGGAATCTCTACCATGATGCCCAGCTGGATGCTGTCGGACACTTCTTTGCCTTCTTCACGCAGCTTGGCCTTCTCTTCCAGCAGCAGATCACGGGCTGCACGGAATTCACCAAGGGTAGCGATCATCGGGAACATAATGCGCAGGTCGCCGTGGGCACTTGCTCTGAGCAAGGCACGCAGCTGGGTGCGGAAGATATCCTGACGGTCCAGACAGAGACGGATCGCACGGTAGCCGAGGAACGGGTTCATTTCCTTCGGCAGCTCCAGATAAGGCAGCTCCTTGTCTCCGCCGATATCTAGCGTACGCACTACTACCGGCTTGCCTTGCATATTCTCAAGCACTGTCTTGTAGGCATTATACTGGATCTCTTCGGAAGGCAGCTTGTCGCGGCCCATATAGAGAAACTCGGTGCGGTACAGACCTACACCTTCGCCGCCGTTCTCAATCACGCCAGTCACATCATTCGGAGTCCCGATGTTGGCTGCCAGCTCTACATGCTTGCCGTCGGCAGATACCGTTGGCTCGTCGCGGAGCTTTTTCCATTCCGCAATCTGAAGATTGTAAGCTTCCTGCTTCGCTGTATATTCGGCCACTTCAGCTTCCGAAGGGTTGATCAGTACATCGCCGCTCAGACCATCCACGATAACCAGATCGCCTGCTTTGACCAGGGACATCACGTTCTTCGTGCCCACAACCGCCGGAATCTCCAGGGAACGGGCCATAATGGCCGAATGGGAAGTCCGTCCGCCGATATTGGTGGTGAAGCCTTTGACGAAGTTGCGGTTAAGCTGTGCTGTATCCGATGGGGTCAGATCCAGTGCAATAACGATAACCTCTTCACTGATCTCAGCCGGGCTCACATAGTGAATGCCAAGCAGGTGGTTCAGCACACGTTTGGTTACGTCACGCATATCCGCTGCACGTTCCTGCAGGTATGCGCTCTTCATGTTCTGGAACATTTCCACGAATTGAGTAGCTACTTCATTCAGTGCGTAGTCCGCATTTACCGATTCCTCACGGATTTTGTCCATTACAGGGGTAATGAGCTCAGGGTCATCAAGGATCAGCAGATGTGATTCGAAAATCTCCGCCTTCTTCTCGCCAAGCTCAGCCAGGGTACGCTCTTTGATGGTCTGAAGTTCGCCTCTGGATTTGTCCAGGGCATCCTTCAGCTTCGCAAGCTCAGCGTCCACATCCGTGACCGCTGTTTTGGTAATGGTATAGTCCGGGTGTTCCAGGATAAAGGCACGGGCTACTGCAATACCTGCGGAAGCCGCGATTCCTGAAATTTTATTCATGAACTTCTCCCAGCCCTTCTTTAACCATAACCTCCTGCAGCGCGTTCAATGCTTCTGCTTCTTCACTGCCTTCAGTAATAAGAGTCAGGGTATCTCCTGCTTCAAGGCCCAGGGATAGAACGCCCAGGATGGATTTAAGGGTAACTTTTTTGCCTTTAGCTTCTGCAAAAGCTTCAGTGCCTTTAAATTTTGTAGCTGTATTTACCAGCGCTGTTGCCGGGCGTGCGTGAATTCCGTCTTCGTCAATAATTCTGAAAGTTGTTTGCATAATATAATCCAACTCGCTTTCTGTTAATTTGGGATGGTGAATTATAGTGAAGGCTTGCGCTCCCCTTCATTATAATGGAAGCGCTTCGCCATTGCACATTTTACTGAATGGTGATGATATCCTTGTCGCCGATAACTACTTTGCCGGGCTTCTTCAGCGTAACAGAGGAGCCTTCAGGCAGGTTGGAGAAGATGACCGGAGAGATGACAGAAGGTGCATTCGCCTTCACATACTCCAGATCCACTTCCATAATCGGCTGTCCGGCAGCTACCAGATCGCCTTCCTCCACCAGAACCGTGAAGCCCTGGCCCTTAAGCTTAACGGTGTTGACCCCGATATGCACAAGGACCTCCTTGCCGCCGTCTGACATGATGCCAATGGCATGCTTACTAGGGAACACGTTGAATACCTTGCCGTATACCGGCGAAGCAATCTTGCCGTCTTCGGATAAGAAGGCGAAGCCGTCACCGGTCATTTTCTGCGAGAAGACCGCATCAGGAACCTCTGTAATATCCATCAGCTGGCCGTTTACCGGAGATACGATATCCTCAGGGATAATAGCATCGCCCTGCTCGCCGGCCTGTTGTTCAAGCTCCGGCTTCGGAGCAGCAGGGGCTGCAGCCGGTGTTCTGCCGTTCATCACATCCTGAATCTGTGACTTGATCGTGTCCGAACGTGTGCCGAAGATCGCTTGTACGTTGTTACCCACTTCGAGAACACCAGAAGCACCCAGTTTCTTCAGACGGTTCTTGTCTACGCCTGCTTTGTCCTTCACTTCGACCCGCAGACGCGTGATGCAGGCATCCAGATGGGTGATGTTCTCTTTGCCGCCCAGGGCGGACAGAATGTTGCGCGGCAGATCGTCGCCCGTCTTGGACACGCTCTCCGTGCTTACTTCATCCTCATCCCCGGAATCATCCTCACGGCCCGGAGTCTTAAGGTTAAACTTACGGATGACGAAGCGGAACCCGAAGTAATAGATCACGGCCAATACCAGACCTACCGGGATAACCAGCCACCAGGCGGTACGGTTAGGAATGACGCCGAACAGCACATAGTCGATGAACCCGCCGGAGAAGGTCATGCCGATTTTGACATCAAGGATGTGCATGGTCATGAAGGACAGACCGGCGAACACGGCATGGACGGCGAACAGCAGCGGAGCTACGAACAGGAATGAGAATTCCAGCGGCTCGGTAATCCCCGTCAGGAACGAGGTCAGCGCTGCGGAGATCATCAAGCTTCCGACAATCCGTCTGTTCTCAGGCTTCGACTCATGGTAGATCGCAAGGGCTGCAGCCGGAAGACCGAACATCATGAACGGATATTTACCGGTTGTAAATGTACCCGCTGTGAACTCCACACCGTCACGGAGCTGCTGCATGAAGATCCGCTGGTCGCCGCGGACCAGATCGCCCGCCTTGTCAATATAGCTTCCGAATTCATACCAGAACGGTGAATAGAAGATATGGTGCAGGCCGAACGGAATCAGGGAACGCTCGATGACCCCGAAGATAAAGGCCGACAGCGTCAGGTTGGTATTAATCATACTCTGTGACACATAGTTCAGACCGTGCTGGATCGGCGGCCACACAATCGTGAGCGCAAGACCAAGCATCAGGGAGGTCACCGCCGTCATAATCGGTACGAACCGTTTACCCGCGAAGAAGCCTAAGTACGACGGCAATTCTATACGGAAGAACCTTTTGTACATGGATGCAGCCAGGATCCCGACCAGGATACCACCGAACACCCCAGTCTGCAAGGTGGGTATCCCCAGCACGCTGGAATACGAGAAATCTTTCCAGGTCAGCACGTAAGCATTGACGCCCACTACCGTACCCATGGTTACGTTCATCACCAGGAAGCCGATAATCGCTGCAAGCCCGGCTACGCCTTCTCCTCCGGCCAGCCCGATGGCTACGCCGACTGCAAAGAGCAGGGAGAGGTTATCGAATACGATTTGCCCGGAATTCATAAGCACTGTGGCTATCGCCTGGACAGTATGGTTCTCCAGTGCAGGCACATATTGCAGGAAGTCCGGGTTAACCAGCATGTTCCCGATTCCAAGCAGCAGGCCCGCCGCAGGCAGAATGGCCACTGGCAGCATAAGCGCCTTACCGACTCTCTGCAGAACGCCAAATAATTTTTTAAACATTCGGGTCACTTCCTAATCCTTAATTTCTTTCAACAGAAGCCAAAAAAGGCATGAGCAATACAGCACGCAGATTGCCCGGCTAACGCTAACGTTAGAGTACCCCGAGATGGGGCTGGACAACCATAATACTGTAAATCACTCATGCCTGATCGTATCAGTTACACGTAGGTATTCTGTTGTAGTTCATAACAGGGATCATTGTAGCACCATTGATTTGAAGTTGCAACCCCTAAAATCGGCTACAGGTCCAGCTCCGGCTCATCTTCCTTCTTCTGGGCGATACGCTGCAGATGAATCGTCAGATAGCTGACCTCGGCCGGATATACCGGAATGCGCACCCGCTGCTCAATCACCTTCGTCAGCTTCCAGGCAAGCATGTACATCTCGGGATACTCCCGCTTCATTAGTCCATCCAGGGACGAGGTCTCGCGCACAGTCTCTCCCCGGCGCAGACGTTCCAGAACGAACCGCAAATGGGTCACCAGCCTTGAATAATCCAGCGAATCCCGCGGAATACGGTATTCCAGATTATCCTCCACCAGCCCCACCATATCCCCGATAAGCTGGGAATGCTGCTTCACCTCGGAGATATGGCGGTTGCTAAGCGCACTGACAATATGCAGAGCCACGAAGCCGATCTCATCCGGCGGCAGCGTCACCTTCATCGCCTCATTGATCCGCTCCACCGCATATTCCGCCAGACTGTATTCCTCCGGATAAATCTCCCGGGTCTCGTACAGAAACGGATTATGAATAGCCATATGCTGTTCGCTTCTGCGGATCGCAAAGGAAATATGGTCGGTAAGGGCAATATGGATATGCTCATTCAGCGTCTGGCGGCTGCTCTGCATAATATGCAGCACAATCTCCTGGACCACCTCAATCAGTTTCTCGTCTACCTGCGGCACCAGCTGCTTGTATTGCTCCTGCTCCTCCTGGCTGCGCAGGATGAACATCTTCTCTACCGAGGACAGATTGATCCGGTCCCGCGTCTTACGGTTGAAGCCGATCCCCTTGCCGATAACCACAACCTCGGCATACTGGGGATGCTCGGCAATGATCACGTTATTGTTAAGCACCTTGCCCACGGTAATGCTGCTCACTTGCGACACCTCTTTTACTTCTGAATCCTGATCTATTCCAGCAGCACGATACATGGTTCAACGTGTGTGATTCGTTCCCTTAAGCTCCTATCATAACATCAAGAATCTCAAATTAGAAGTGTGCCGCAACCCGCCCGCAGGCTCCCTTCATTTCACCCGAAACGTCCGGCCCGAGAACCTGTATACCATAATCAGGGCAGCCAGCATATACACCACAGCAGAGAGCACTACGATCATGGCAAACATACCAAGCTCACTCTTGAACTGCATGGCGATGAATCCTACCCCCAGCACCACACTGTTCACAATCGTAAAGAACGGATTCTTCACATTGAGCTCTGTGCTGTACGGCTGGAAGATATAGTACATGAACAGATGATGTACCGAGAAGAACAGGGACAGTGCCACAATCGTCACGCAAAAGAGTGCAGCATCCCCCGCCCCCCAGTTCTCCGCTGACAGCAGCAGCAGCACGTTCACCGCCAGACAGATCGCGGCAGCCGGGATCAGATTAAGCACGCTGATACGCAGCAGCCGGATGCGGAAGTTGCTTAGAATCGCCGATTGTTCACGGTAGAATCCGTAGCGCAGCAGGCTGAGATCACAGTTATAGAACATCGCCTTGCAGAGGCGTTCGCCAATGGACGTATAGTTCATAATGATCAGGAAGGTCGGCAATGCGGTAATCAGATAATGAGTCAGTTTGGTAAAAGCGGATTGGGACAACAGCATCGTCAGCAAAGCAGCGGCAAAAAGCGAGCCAATGATGACCAGCCTGCGCTCTATCGGACTGGTGATTAGCCGCCGGTGACGTGAGAAAAAGATTGCATTCAGGTAAGCGTACCCGCTTTTCCCCTCGAACTGGCCTTGATTCTGTTGTTCCGCCGAGTAGTGCTGATCTTGGGTGGCCACATCCTTCACCCGTGCTTCTTTCATCATCCGTCCCATGTCGAGCAGCGGATCATCGATTTTGGTGACGGCATCGACGGCATTCGTATAGTCCTTATAACGGGCGATATAGACCGCACTTAAGGTTCCCAGCACCAGCACGCCAAGCACCACAGGCAGATTGAACAGCATTCCGCTCTCTACTACCGCAAATCCGGGGAGCAGCGGAAGATAGGCCAGCAGGTAGCCAGCGCCGATGGCGGTCCAGATCCAGCTTGTTTTTTTGACAATAACGATGCCGTAGCGGTCATACACCCGCAGATGCAGCGCCTCGCAAGCCGTACGCCAGAACGTCAGCAGCAGCGTAAGAACCGCCCCATGCCACAGCGGAGCACCGAGAAGATTCCCGAAGACCAGCATCGCCGGCATAAAAGTAACCAGGAAGCTGATCCCGCGCAAGGTCAGTGTGGTCCGCATATACCGCTCTGCCGGCAGCCTCATCAGCTTCACGAATATGTATTTATCCCGCTTCGGCTCCAGAATAACCGCGCTGGAAACCCCGGCCGTAAGGAAGCTTATACATAGCAGCATCTGCAAATAAAGCTGGTACTGAACAGAAAGAGATAAGGCGATATCATTACCGATGAACTTCACCGGCAGATAGATCATGATCCCAAGATAAGCGAACTTCGTCACAAAGGCCATAAGTACCTTGAGGATATGCACGATAACAGATAAGGTCCGCTTCAGCGTAGTTTCCGAATAGACCGAGGCCGGGATCAGCTTGCCCAGCACAGGGAGCTTACGGGCATAGAACATCAGCCGATTAGCGCCGGACATCCCCCGCACTTCCAGAATCGCCTTCAGCGTCCTAATCATGATCCTCATCCTTCAGCAGGGCAATAATCTGCTCTTCAAATTCCGGACTGTGCAGGGTCTCCGCCGGAATCTCCCGCAGTGTGCCGTTATTCAGAATCACCAGCTCATCGCAGAGATCGGCGGCCAGCTGCAGAATATGAGTGGAGAAAATAATGATATGATCCTGCTTCATCTCCCGCAGCAGCTTCTTGATCTCCAGCGCAACTACCACATCGAACGAGGTTAACGGCTCATCCAGCAGGATCAGCGGCGGACGGGAAATGATAAAGCACAGCATCTGAATTTTGTTCTTCATCCCGTGGGAATAGCCCTTGATCAGACGGTGCCTGTCCGCCTCCTCGAAACGGATGATATCGAAATATTCCTCAATGGTCCGGTCCGCTTGGATCTTCCCTTTATTGATGTCCATGTAGAACTTCACAAACTCATAACCGGTCAGGAAGTCAGGCAGAATCGGCAAGGAGAAGACGTAGCCGATCTCCTCCTCAAGCAGCGGAAGACTCACTTCATCTCTGCGCAGAAAAGCCCCGCCGCTATCCATTTGGATCTCTCCGCTCAGGCAGTTGAATAACGAGGTTTTGCCGGCCCCGTTGCGGCCCAGCAGACCGTATATCTTGCCTTGCTCGAAGGTGAAGTCAATTCCCTTCAGCACCTCTCTGCCGTCAAAGCTCTTGCGTATATTATCCAGTATAAGCTCCATGCCTCTGCCTCCGTTTCAGCGTGAAAGATAAGGAATCTCTGTTGCGCGGATTACTTACAAAAAAGGTATGG
This sequence comes from Paenibacillus sp. FSL H8-0122, assembly GCF_038005345.1. Lineage (NCBI taxonomy): Bacteria > Bacillati > Bacillota > Bacilli > Caryophanales > Paenibacillaceae > Paenibacillus > Paenibacillus sp. FSL H8-0122. Next base: position 4,651,576 of record NZ_JBBOTB010000001.1, read on the forward strand.
CTGGCGTTACTGCTGCCTGCCATACCTTGGTGGCTTGCTCTGCTCTTATCCTTCAGGGTGTTCTGAAGGTTCCACCGGTTGTGCCGGAGGGACCGGAGCAGCCGGGGCCGGTCTTGAGACCACAGAGGTTATGGGTGCTGCTGTGTGTCTGACAACATCCTTCTGTTCAGACTTGCCCTTGGTCAGCCCTTTGATCAGCGCCTCGACGTCAATACCGGACACACTTTTGAGCATCTCAGGGGCTGTGGACATCAGTTGGGTCACATAATTACTGACCCGCGCAGCTCCTTCACCGTTGCCGGTATCCACCACAGTCAGCTTGTCGATAGATGCCAGCGGCTCGGCAATCTTCCCGGCCAGCTCAGGCAGCATTTTGACGATAATATCGAGAACCGCCGCTTCGCCGAATTTCTGGAAGGCTTCTGCCAGCTTCTCCTTGGCTTCCGCTTCGGCCAGACCGCGCAGACGGATAACTTCAGACTCTGCTTTACCTTTGGCCAGCTCTGCATCGGCAATCGCCTGGCCTTCCAGCCGCTTCTGCTCGGAGGTCGCCTGTGCCTGCTTCTCAATGCTGTATTGCAGCGCATCGGCTTCGCGCATCCGCTTGGCCTTGTCGGCTTCCGCCGCCTGCTCCACCGCATAACGGTCTGCTTCCGCTTTCTTCTTCACTTCAGCATCATACTGCTTCTCGCGTACCTGGATTTCCTTCGCCTGAATATCGATTTCGCGTTCCTTGCGGACCAGCTCAACCTTCATCTGCTCTTCCACCACGGTCTGCTTGGCACGCGCCTCCTGAATGTGGTACGCCTGATCGGCTTCCGCCTTGGCAGTATCCTGATCGCGCTTGAACGCTGCGACCTTGAGCTGGTTCTCCTTCGATGCTTCGGCGATGTTGGTATCCCGCAGCAGCTCCGCCTTCTGCCCCTGCTCCTCGGCATTGGCCTTCTGAATCCGCGCGTCACGGACAGCTTCCGCTTCCGCAATCTCCGCATCCCGTTTTACTGCGGCAATCCGCGGTTTACCCAGCGCTTCCAGGTATCCGTGCTTATCGCGTACGTCCTTGATGGTAAATGAGACAATCTGGAGTCCCATCTTCTTGAGGTCACGGGCGGCAACGCCCTGAACCTCCTGGGCGAAGCGGTCCCGGTTGCGGTAGACCTCTTCTACGGTCATCGTACCAAGAATCGCTCGCAGATGTCCTTCCAGCACTTCCTGCGCTTCGCTCTTCAGGGATTCAATCGGCTTGCCCATGAACTGCTCGGCTGCCGTTGCCACATCTTCTGTAGAGCTGCCTACCTTGATGATGGCGACCCCGTCGGCAATGACCGGCACGCCTTGCTCCGTATAGACCTCCGGGGTCGTCACATCGAGCTTATGGGAGAGCAGAGACATGAATTCCGCTTTCTGGAAGACAGGCAGTATGAATGCACCGCCGCCGCGGACGATTTTGATTTTGCGGCCGGAGCCATCATCTGATATATGATTGTTGCCCAGGAAGGAACCGGTGACGATCATGCCTTCATCCGGGCCAACCGTCTTGTAACGCGCCCAGAAGGCGAGTCCGAGGACAAGCAGTACAGCGATGACTATCGCAGGTATAAATAGGGATTCTGGAATATTCTCTAGCATCATAAGTCCACTCCTTTTCTCTCTTCGAATTCAGACACAAGTGCTACACCCTCACGTACCTCAACTACTACAACCTTGATTCCGGCCGGCAGTGCATGCTGCTCGAAGCTGGCCGCCGTATGCAGGCTGTTGCCTGCACCGAACTTCACCATAATCTCACCGTAGCCTGTGCCAGGGACCGGGACGGTAACCTCACCGATTCTCCCCGGCAGTTCACTCATGGAGAAGCCGTTCGACATTTCGCTGTTCCTCATTGGCTTCACTACCACCAAATGCATCAATACGCCCATGAATGCCGCAACCAACAGGGACAAGGCGAGAATCACGCCATCTTCCAGTCCGCTGTAGCGGCCCAGCAGCATACCTGCTCCACCGAATACAGTGATCCCTCCTGCCAATAGGGTAGGATTCAGGAAATCAAAGGATACGATGTCAAAAATCCCGTCCAGAGCGCTCCCAATCAGGTCGCCTACCACTACACTGACTACAGCAAAAAGAATACCCAGCGCCAAACAGCCCAAATACAGCGTTTGCATGTTAGTCTCCTCCCGTCATTACTTCCGGACTGTCATACTAGTATAAACGCAACTGTCATGCCCTTGGTTTCACAAAGTTGGGTATTGCTCTCATTAATGTATGCCGGAATCGGGAAAATTAACAGACCAAAGAAGCCGCCCCCGTAGATGGGAAGCGGCTGTACTGCCGATGGCTAACTTACAAAGCCAGCTTATAAATTTCAACTACGTCCTGACGCTCCAGCTTGCGGAAGTTGCCGAACGGACCGAAGCGGACCGCCTTGTCGGCCATGCTGACGATTTCGCTGTCGTCGATGTCGTAATCGCCGAGCGTCTTCGGAGCGCCAATGGAATCCCAGAAGCGGCGGAGCGCTTCAATGCCTTCGAGGCCGGTCTGTTCATCGGTTTTGCCGGCAGGGTCAATGCCGAACACGTTCACAGCCAGCTGGCGGAAGCGGGCAGGATTCGTGCTGAGGTTATATCTCATCCACTGCGGGAAGAGAATCGCCAGGCCGCCGCCGTGGGGAATATCATACACAGCGGATACGGCATGCTCAATGTTGTGCGTAGCCCAGTCACCGGCAAAGCCCATGCTGACCATTCCGTTCAGCGCCATCGTCCCGCAGTACATAATGGTCTCGCGCAGCTCGTAGTTGTTCAGATCCTCAATCAGCTTGGGAGCCGTCTCAATCACGGTGCGAAGCAGACTCTCCAAGAAGCCGTCCTGTAAAGGCGTATTGCTGTCAGTATGGAAATAATGCTCCAGCGTATGGGACATGATGTCCACCATACCGTAGACTGTCTGGTCACGCGGCAGGGAGAAGGTGTTCTCCGGGTCAAGAATCGAGAATGCCGGATAGGCATGGATGCTGCCCCAGCCCATTTTCTCCTTGGTCACTTCGTTGGTGATCACCGAGCCGTTGTTCATTTCGGAGCCGGTGGCTGCCATTGTCAGCACCGTTCCAAGCGGAAGCGCACCTTGAGGTGCGGCCTTGCGTTCTACGAAGTCCCACATATCCCCTTCATATTTCGCTCCGACGGCCACCGCCTTGGCACAATCAAGCACACTGCCGCCGCCGACGGCAAGAATCAGGTCGATATTATTCTCGCGGCATAACGCTACACCCTTATGTACCGTCGAGAGACGCGGATTCGGCTCCACTCCGGCAAGCTCGGTAACTACGGCACCAACCGCTGCCAGCTCAGCGATGACGTTGTCGTACAGGCCGCTGCGCTTGATGCTGCCGCCGCCGTACATCAGCAGTACGTTCTTACCGTATTTCGGCACCTCGGTACGGAGTGCCTGCAATGTTCCCTGTCCGAAAATAAGCTTGGTCGGGTTATAAAATTCAAACTTGCGCATATGTGTAAACCTCCATGAGTATGTGAATGTGAAGCACCTGTCTATTATAGTCCTCCGGCTTGGCGCATTCAAATGGCCCGGACAGAGACAGGCATACTTTACTCCTCTACCCGTAAGTTGGACTGAGATTCCGTTATGTTGGCAAATCTGATCAGATGACAGGATAAACGGACTGAGATTCCGTTAAGCGTCCTGATATCCGTCATATTACGCTCAAATGAACAAGATAAGCGCTTCTCAGTCCGTTACATCCTCATTTATTAGTTTCTGAGGGATATAACGTCTTCTCAGTCCGTTTCATCCGCAGGCAGCAGTAATTAATCCACAATAGAGGCGAATATCATCATTTCCCAATGATAAAAAATGCCCCCGCCGAATCCGGCAGAGACAGTAAATTTTGCGATCATTAAATTAAGTAAGTATGCTCTCAGTTAAAACCACTGCTGTTCAGGAACCGGCGGAAGGCCGCCTGCCCTTCCGGCGTGCGTTTGTAGACTCCGGCATGCTCCAGAATGTGAGTGAACTTTGTGCCCACCTCATTCTGCACGGCCTTCACCGCTTCTTCGCGGTTCAGGGAGGTACTGAAGCGGCTTACCAGCTCTACAATCCAGGAAGCATGCAGCGCCAGCGGATGATCCTTGCCCTCGCTCTGGACAGCTCCGAGAAGCGCAGTATCGCCCGCCAGTATGCCAGCGATGGCGTCAAGCTCTTCCTTGAGCCGTCCCGGCAGAATAGCCAGGCCCATCACTTCAATCAGGCCGATGTTCTCCTTCTTGATATGGTGCATCTCCCGGTGCGGGTGGAAGATCCCTTCGGGATATTCTTCGCTGGTCCGGTTGTTGCGCAGCACCAGATCCATCTCATAGCCGCCGTCCTCTGCCCGGCGCACGATAGGGGTAACAGTGTTGTGCGGAACGCTCTCTCCGTCCTCTTCACTGAACGCCAGCACTTCGGCGGCCGGATCGCTATACCTTTTCCAGGACTCGTAGATATGGTTGCCTGCCTCCAGCAGCACCGCCGGATCTTCCGCATGCATCCGCAGCACGGACATCGGCCACTTCACAGTGCTTAAGCTGACACCGGGATACGAGGCATGCGTGAAGGTATCCTCTTTGGGTGCCTTCTGGATCGGGAACGTATGCCGTCCGCCCTGGAAGTGGTCATGCGTCAGAATGGAGCCGCCGACAATCGGCAGATCGGCATTCGAGCCGATGAAATAATGCGGGAAGGCTTCCACGAAGCTAAGCAGACGCTTCAGCGTATCCTTTGTCAGCTTCATCGGCACATGATCGTGGTGGAACACGATGCAATGCTCGTTATAGTAGACATACGGCGAGTACTGGAAGAACCACTTCTCGTTGTTCATCGGGAGCGGGATCACGCGCAGGTTCTGACGCGGCGGGTGATTGACCCGGCCGGCATAGCCGACATTCTCGCGGCAGAGCTGGCACTTCGGATAGACCGGAGGCGGAAGCAGCCGGGCCATGGCGATTTCCTTCGGACTTTTCTCCGGCTTGGAGAGGTTGATCGTCATCTCAATATCCCCGTACGGCGACTCCTGAAGCCAATACACATTCTTCGCTACACGGTCCATACGGATATAGTTGGAATCAATGCTCAGCTTATAAAAGCGGTCCGTTGCCGCCTGAATGCCCTGTGCCGCCTGGATCGCGGCGAACTCCGCATTGACCTCAGACGGGCGGGCCATCAGAAGGCCCATAATCTTCGCATCCAGCAGGTCGCGGTACGTATCGGTATTCTCCGGGATCAGCCCGAGACTGAACCCGTAATCAATCAGCTGGTCCAGCGGGGCCTGCGGACTGTCCAGCGGACCTTCAGTGAACTCGCCAGGATACGGCTCGCTGAAGCCGAACTGGTCCAGAAGTTCATTGCGGCTGTAATCCACATCTGCTGGCTGGATCAGTCCCGTATGTCCGGCAAACAGAACCAGCTGTTCAATCGCATACAGCGCCTTCTCAGCGGCAGAAGCCGTACTATTATCGTTCTGCATTTCATTTCTCCTTCTATGGTGCCTTATGCGGCGCTTTGCATTCTGTCTATTTCACCTTCGGGCAACAAGCAGAATTGCTACTTACTCCCCGTACCCTTGCGGATTGGCAGAGTGCCAGCTCCAGGCGCTCTGAATAATGCCTTCCAGGTCGGCATGCTGCGGGTCCCAGCCCAGAACCTTGCGGGCTTTGTCAGAGGAAGCGACGAGCACTGCCGGATCTCCGGCGCGGCGTTCCTGAACCACAACCGGAATGTCCAGGCCGGTAACCTTCTTCGCCGTCTCAATGACCTGCTTCACTGAGAAGCCCAGGCCGTTGCCAAGGTTGAAGATATTGCTTGCACTGCCGCTGCGCAGATAAGTGACTGCACGGACATGCGCATCCGCCAGATCGCTGACATGGATGTAGTCGCGTACGCAGGTTCCGTCCTCTGTCGGATAGTCTTCCCCGAACACTGCGATATTCTCGCGCTGCTTCAGCGCAGCCTGGAGCACCAGCGGAATCAGATGGCTCTCCGGACGGTGGTCTTCGCCGATCTTGCCGCTGGCGTGTGCGCCTGCGGCATTGAAGTAGCGCAGCGCCACATATTTGATGCCGAGCACTTTGTCGAACCAGGCCATCATGCGTTCCATGGTCAGCTTGGTCTCACCGTAGACATTCGCAGGCTCGGTGCGGTCGGTCTCTTCGATAGGTACCTTTTCCGGTTCGCCGTAGGTGGCGGCTGTGGAGGAGAAGACGATTTTATCCACACCGGCATGCTGCATGGCTTCTAGAAGACACTGCGTTCCATACACATTATTGTCGTAGTATTTAACCGGGTCCTTCATGCTCTCGCCCACCAGGGAGCTGGCTGCGAAGTGAATCACCGCTTCGATCTCATTCTCGGAGAACAGCTTCGCCAGCAGCGCCTTGTCGCGCAGGTCGCCCTCGTACAGCTTGCCGCCCAGCAGCGCCTCCCGGTGCCCTGTCAGCAGATTGTCAATCACCACAACCTCTTCACCGCGGTCCAGCAGCTCTGCTACTGTGTGTGAACCGATGTATCCTGCGCCGCCCGTTACCAGAATCGCCATCTTATTTCACTCCTTTCAATTCTTCCACGCCGTTGCCGATGCCGCATACATAGAATTCGCCGGTCAGGCCGGTTCTGTTCTTGTAAGCTTCTCCAACTTCTGTTATGAAACGTTGCACATCATCCTCGTGTACCAGAGATACCGTACATCCCCCGAATCCTGCGCCGGTCATCCGTGAGCCCAGTGTGCCAGGAATGCGCTGCGCTTCTTCCACCATCACATCCAGCTCCTCGCAGCTGACTTCATACAGATCGCGCAGGGATACGTGCGAGTCATTCATATAGAGTCCGAATTGCTTCAGATCATTGTTCTTCAGCACCTCCACCGAGTCAAGCACACGCTGATTCTCCTCCACCACATGGCGGGCCCGGCGTCTGACGGTCTCGTCAGCGATTTTATCCTGGTGAAGCTCGAACTGCTCAGGCTTCATCTCAGCCAGATAGGACAGGGATGGAACCTCCTGCTTCAGAATAGCGAGTGCCTCTTCACATTGGCTGCGGCGCTCATTATACTTCGAGTCCACCAGACCGCGCTTCTTGTTCGTGTTGCCGATGACCAGCTTATAGCTGCCCGTCACGAATGGGACCAGGCTGTACTCCAGCGTGTCACACATTAGCAGAATCGCGTGGTCGCGCTTGCCGTTGGCTACTGCGAACTGGTCCATGATCCCGGAATTCACGCCGACATACTGGTTCTCCGCACGCTGGGACAACAGAGCGATCTCCACCGTATCTGTGTCACCGCCAAGCAGCGTCAGGAAGGCATAGCCGGTCACAACCTCAATCGAAGCGGAAGAGGACAAGCCGGAGCCGTTAGGAATCTCACCATGGAACAAAAGATCGTAGCCCCCGGATACCGGGTGACCCTTCTTAGCCAGCTCCACCATTACGCCGACCGGGTAGTCCACCCATTCGCCGGTCTTGGCTGCGCCGATGTCGCGGAAGTCGATGGAAGCTTCATAAGGGAAATTCGTGGATGCGAATTGAACCTTGCCGTCTGTACGCGGGCGCACGATCAGGGTGGTTCCGAAGTCCAGGGCGGCCGGGAAAACATAACCTCCGTTGTAGTCCAGATGCTCGCCGATCAGATTCACGCGGCCCGGTGCGTAGAATACCCGCGCGGCTTCCCCGCTCTCCCCGTACTTCTTGATAAATGTACTGTTAAGTTCCTGTATGCTCATTATTGACACTCCATCCTTTCGCTGCTTGTGCTGGGACTGTGGATTATAGCTTGCGTCCTTCATGCTTACATTATAATAAAATCAGACTTGCCCTGATAATGCAATCATGTGTGCAATATATGGACAAATGTGACTTTCGTCTCTGAAGAGACTATACTCAGTAAGAAGAAAAGTGAACGGGCGCTCCTTATACACTTAGCTATAGGAGCGTTCTCTTCAAGAAGGGCGGCTTGCAGTGCAACATACCTATTCAGTAGGATCAAATCCTGTATATTACGATAAGCAGCTGCTGCATGTACTCTTTGCGGGAGAGAGCCAGACCCTCCCGCTGCATCAGGCGGGTCCCAAGATCTACGATTACTATCTGCTCCATTATATTGAATCAGGCGCCGGGGTCTTCCGGACAGAGGAGCACACGTATGAGCTGGGAGCAGGAGACTGCTTCCTGATCCATCCGGGCCAGCTGGTCAGCTACATCTCGGATCAGCAGCAGCCCTGGCGTTACCGCTGGGCGGCCTTCACCGGCGCTGACGCCGGGCAGCTTGCGCAGCAGGCGGGCTTCGCTCCCCTAGCCCCGGTGCTGTCTACCACAGGCGGCAGTGTCATTCCCGGAGCGCTTGCCGGGATGATGTCCGCCTTCTATGCCAATAAGGAGAGCGCCGCCCTGACCTCTCTGGGATATCTGTACCTCATTGCAGGGGAGGCAGCAGAGCTGCTGGTCTCATCCTCCCGGCTGCCGGGTGCGGAATCACAGATCAAGCGGACGGTGAAGCAGATGATTCACTACATGGCTTCCCAGTATGCCCATCCGGTCTCAATTGAACAGATGTGCGGCTCTCTGGGATATAACCGCGCTTATCTCTCCCGCATCTTCAAGCAGGAGACGGGGCTCTCTCCGGTCACTTACCTGCTCAAGCTGCGGGTAGAGAAATCCCGCCAGCTGCTGCGTGAACGTCCCGAGCTGTCCGTGGAGCAGGTTGCGGCATCGGTCGGACTGACTGATGCCCTGTATTTCTCCCGGCAGTTCAAGCGCTTCTACCGCCAATCCCCCTCCGCTTACCGCCAGGCCACGGTGAACCCTGGAGAGAAATAGCCCTATCGCCTAGAGCAACAGCCCGTCTCCTGAACAGGAAGCGGGCTGCTTGCATGGTTATCTATGGAAGCCGGACCTTATGGCAACTCTTAGGCTTCACTCCTCTGTCTTAAGGATCGTTTCGATCCGGTCCAGCTCCTCCTGCGTGAAGTCACTGTGGGACAGCGCGGCGATATTCTCCTCGATCTGGCTGACCCGGCTGGCGCCGATCAGCGCCGAGGTGATCCGGCCGCCGCGCAGCGTCCAGAGCAGGGCGAACTGGGCCAGACTCTGGCCGCGCGCTACGGCCATCTGGTTCAGCGCGTGGATTCTGCGCAGCACCTCCGGCGTAATCCGGCTCTCATTCAGCGCAGCCGAAGGTCCGGCTGCCCGGGAATCTTCGGGGATGCCGTTCAGATATTTATTCGTCAGCAGGCCCTGCGCCAGCGGAGTGAAGGCGATGCTGCCCACCCCATGCTCCTCCAGTACATCCTGAAGCCCGCCTTCAATCCAGCGGTCCAGCATGGAATACCTCGGCTGATGAATCAGCAGCGGGGTGCCCAGCTCCTTCAGGATCGCAATAGCCTGCTGCGTCTGCTCTGCCGTATAGTTGGACAAGCCGATGTACAGTGCCTTGCCTGAGCGTACAGCATGATCCAGCGCTCCCATCGTTTCTTCCATAGGCGTGTCCGGGTCCGGACGGTGGGAGTAGAAGATATCCACATAGTCCAGCCCCAGCCGCTTCAGGCTCTGGTCCAGACTCGACAGGATATATTTACGTGAACCCCAGTCCCCGTAAGGGCCGGGCCACATCGTATATCCCGCCTTGGTGGAGATTACCAGCTCGTCACGGTACGGCGCGAGATCCCGGGCCAGTACCTTGCCGAACAGCTCCTCCGCCGATCCGGCCGGAGGCCCGTAGTTATTCGCCAGGTCGAAGTGGGTAATTCCGAGATCAAAGGCGCGGGTAATCATCTCACGTCCGTTCTCAAAGGCATCAATGCCGCCAAAATTATGCCACAGGCCCAGTGAGATGGCCGGAAGCTTGAGACCTGACCTGCCGGTGCGGTTGTAACGCATTCCTTCATACCGTTCATCACTAGCCACATATACCATGTTATATCCCTGCCTCTCGTATCTCATGTGTGAATACCCTTCTATAAACTCACGGCTTCATAAGTAATCTTGTTCTACAAAAAAAGACTGACTGGGCGTTAGCCCAGCAGTCCCTGCACTCTGCCCAGCACATCTCCGATCCGTTCTGTAATAATCAGGTCTGCCTGATCATCATACGGGGTAGGCTCGCCGTTAATCAGTACAGTATGCCGCCCCCTGAAGTAAGTGACCAGGCTTGCGGCAGGATGAACGGTAAGCGAGGTACCGCCGATGATCAGCAGATCCGCCGCTGCAATGGCATCCACGGCCTCAACAAGCACCTCATGATCGAGTGCTTCCTCATAGAGCACCACATCCGGCTTGATGATCCCCCCGCAGTCCTCGCAGCGCGGCACAGAGCCTTCCTGCTCCAGCCATTCCTCCAGGCCGTAATAGCGCTGGCAGCCCATGCAGTAATTGCGGTGGATAGAGCCGTGCAGCTCCAGAACCCGGCGGCTTCCGGCAATCTGATGAAGTCCGTCGATATTTTGCGTAATGACCGCCTTCAGCCTGCCGCTATCCTCCAGCTCCGCAAGCAGCCGGTGGGCCCCGTTCGGCTTCGCTCCGGGATGAATCATCTTGCTGCGGTAGAAATCAAAAAAAATGTCCGGCGAGGACATAAAAAAGCTGCGGCTGAGCATCACCTCAGGCGGATAGGGAGAGTTGTGCTGGGTCTGGTACAGACCGGCTGCCGAACGGAAGTCCGGGATGCCGCTCTCTGTCGATGTTCCGGCACCGCCGAAAAACACAATATTGTTGCTGTCTTGTATCCAGGAAGCCAGTAGCTGTAATTGTTCCATAATCTACACCTGTCCTCTCTGTACGTAAATCGTAATGAATTCAGTTCGTTAAGCGGAGCGCCGGATAGCCGGTTACCACAATATCCGCATCCAGCAGATGGTCTGTACTTCCGTCCGGGGAGATCCCGACCGCAAGATGCAGCCCCGCCCCCCGGCCCAGCTGCATATCCGCATTGCTGTCACCTATGATAACCGTCTCTTCAGGCCGCAGCTCCAGCTCCCGGCAGGCCTTCTCGGCCATCTCCGGTGCAGGCTTGCCGTACTTTACCCGGTCGCGGGTAACCACCGCCCCGAAGTACCCGGAGATGCCCAGCCATTCCAGATGCTCGCGGGTGGTGGACAGATTGTCGGAGGTCACAACGCCAAGCTTCAGGGAGGCGGCGGCACACTGCTCCAGGAATGGCAATAATCCCGGCATGGGCACAGCCGTACGGCGGCGGCGAAGCTCATTCATGGCCTCCTTGGAGATGGCATTCACTCGCGTCACCGCTTCATTCCAGGGGACACCCGCTGTATAGAGCTGCCAGGCCAGAATCCCGGTGGATTCCTCAGCCGTTGCCATGGAGAGGGGACCGGCAGGATCATAACCGGTAATTCGTCCGGAAGCATCATGCGTCGTCCCCAGCACCGGGGCCAAATTTGCTCCCGTTACAGGTCTGCTGCCCATTAAAGTCAGCTGGCTGCCCAGCCCCTCCAGCACCAGCTCAGCCCAGCTGCCCCAGGTGGCCAGGAGATCAAGCAGCGTGCCGTCCTTATCGAACAGGAGGCCGCTTACGGGAACAGAGAGTTCATTGATGTGCAATACAGGCATTCCAGCGCTCCTTCCGCATAAGTTATATTACTTCAGGTATTCGTATCTATTTGCTCTGGCGCAGATTCCCCAGCCAGTCCAGCATCGCCCGGGCGGTCCGTGTCTGCTGTTCTTCTTCGGTAATCGTAGCGGTACCGTCACCCTTTTGCGCTCCATAACTGCCAAATTGGGCATGGTTACCGCCGTCAACCGACACATATACGGTATTGCCCGGTAAATAGGAACGCCCTTTGTTATAGCTCTTCTGGTCTACGACTTCATCCTGCGTCCCCAGCACAGACAAGACGGATAGCGTGGTGTCCTTCAGGCTGCCTTTCTCATCGGGATACGAGGCCAGAAAAAAAACGCCTTCCAGCTGGCCGGCATGATCCGCAGCGAAGCGTGAAGCCATTACGCCGCCGAGCGAATGTCCGCCCAGGACGAAGGACTGCTTCGGATGCACGCGGATAATCTCTTCGGCGGCATCCCCTTTGATTACAGCCAGATTAAGCGGCATTCTGGCAATATAGAACGGGTGACCGGCAGCGGCAACTTTACGGGCCAGCGGCGCATATGCTTCTGCCTTGACCAGTGCTCCCGGATAAAAAATTACGGAGGTGCCGAGCACCACTGAAGGGTCGAACGAGATCCAGTTGTCATTCTGCTCGACAGAGACTCCCCCGGCAGAGATCAGAGCCGTTTCCGCCCGTGCCTCCGGTGTATACGGAGTCAGATATCTCCATATAAACACCCCCGCCGTCAACAGAACCAATACCACTCCAATAAGCACACGGCGTCTGGTTATATTCTTTTTCATTAGTGTTCACTCCCGATTCCTGCATACTGAAAATTATAAGGGAATCGTTGATTTCAAACAACCTTCAAGACTTCGCCACATCTGGCCCTATCCATTTCCAATGATAGCGCTTACTATTGTGATGTATTTCACAATTTATTGTCCGGAAATCATGTATTTTAAAATTAAAGTATCGTACCCTGCGCAAACCCTAATTTCATTGGAGGTTACGTCATGACCCGGGAAAGCCCGCTTAACACGCGCGGAGAGACATTTTTTCTTAATCTGCGCTTCATGCTTATTGTAACTGTCTTTGTGGCCAATGCGATCGAACCCCTGATTCAAGAAATGAGCGGACTTCACACTCTTTACCAGTGGATCTTCAGTTTTCATATGCCGCTGTTTGTGCTGGTGACCGGATACTTCGCCCGTTCAAGCTTACATGGAGCGCCAGGACGCAAAGTCCTGCTGCAGATTGCCCTGCAATATGTTATTTTTCAGAGCCTCTACTCCCTACTTGACGCCTCCCTGTTTCATGTCAATAATATACAGCATTCGTTCTTCGCTCCCTATCTGCTGCTCTGGTTCCTGGCCAGCCACATCTGCTGGCGCCTGCTGATGCTGGGCATGAGCCGCTGGACCGTCAGCGCCCAGCTGGCCTTCGCTGTTACCGCAGGGGTGGCCGTAGGTTATCTGCAACTGGACGGGATCTGGTTCAGCATCAGCCGCACCTTTGTGTATCTGCCCTTTTTTGTGATCGGATACCATTTCTCCTTCGGGGCATTCGTGAAGCTGTATCAGCGGTATGTCAAAAGCATTGCCGCCGCCGCTTCGCTCCTGCTGCTCCTTGCTCTCAGCCTGCTTGACGGTAATCTCCCCATAGGCTGGCTATACGGCAGTATGACTTATATGCAGCTTGGCGCCCATGAATGGTACGCGGGTCTGTTCCGGCTCGCGGTCTATGGCCTGCAATTCATCGCTTCCCTGGCATTTTTGGGTCTGGTGCCTTACGGGTTAAGCCGCATGACCGGCCTGGGACGCCGGACCCTCTATGTTTTTCTGCTGCATGGCTTTGTGGTCCGCACGGCGGTGATTTCCGGATTGTATACCTATATCAGTAATCCTGCCGGAGCAGCATTGCTGCTCGCCGGTGCAGTAGGATGTACGGTGCTGCTCGCCCAGCCTGCGGTCAGACGTCTGCTGAACCCGCTCGTGGAGCCGTCCGTAGACTGGATGATCTCCCTGCAGCGTGCCGCCATCCGGCGCTCTCTATAGAATGAAGCTGCCACGCTATATCAATTTACTGAAGTCTATCCTTTACGGAATAGGCTTCTTTCTGTATATTAGCCCAGACTTTACATGCGTAACCCGCCGACAAACTTCACATTGTCCGGTAGAAAAAAGAGCTTTTTTGTGATAGACTCTCTATTAACGTTCGTAACCAATCACCGCAGAGTACGTATATTTCGGGATTGCATTGCGTTAATGCGGCACTATATTCGCTTCACCAATACTGTTAGGGGGAAAAGTCATCATGGCAAACAAGAAAATGCGATCAGATATGATCAAAAAAGGCTTCGACCGCGCTCCTCACCGCAGCCTTCTGCGGGCAGCAGGCGTTAAAGAAGAGGATTTCGGCAAACCGTTCATCGCGGTCTGCAATTCCTATATCGATATTGTACCGGGTCATGTACATCTGCAGGAATTCGGCAAGATCGTGAAGGAAGCCATCCGTGAAGCCGGCGGGGTTCCGTTTGAATTCAATACGATCGGCGTAGATGACGGAATTGCCATGGGTCATATCGGTATGCGTTATTCGCTGCCAAGCCGCGAGATCATTGCCGACTCTCTGGAAACGGTAGTATCCGCGCACTGGTTCGACGGCATGGTGTGCATTCCCAACTGTGATAAAATCACCCCGGGCATGATGATGGGCGCACTGCGCGTCAACATCCCGACGATCTTCGTCAGCGGCGGGCCGATGAAGGCCGGCGTAGACAGCAAAGGCAAGAAGCTCTCCCTGACCTCCGTCTTCGAAGGCGTTGGTGCGCATCAGGTCGGTAAAATCAATGACGCCGAGCTGCTTGAACTCGAACAATTCGGCTGTCCTACCTGCGGTTCATGCTCCGGCATGTTCACTGCCAACTCCATGAACTGTCTGGCCGAAGCTATGGGCCTTGCGCTTCCGGGCAACGGCACCATCCTGGCCGTAGCCGAAGAACGCAGAGACTTCGTCCGCAAATCAGCAACCCAGCTCATGGAGCTGATCAAGCTGGACCTGAAGCCGCGTGATATCGTAACCCAGGAATCGCTGGACAATGCCTTCGCGCTGGATATGGCGATGGGCGGCTCGACCAACACCGTACTGCATACCCTGGCACTGGCTCAGGAAGCCGAAATCGATTATCCGCTGGAACGGATTAATGAAGTAGCCAACCGCGTTCCTTACCTGGCCAAGCTGGCTCCGGCCTCCGATATCTTCATCGAAGATGTGGACCGGGCGGGCGGCGTAAGCGCCGTGCTGAACGAATTACTGAAGAAGCCGGGCGCAATCTTCGGCGATTGCATGACGGTTACCGGCAAGACACTGGCCGAGAATGTAACCGGCCATGAGATCCAGGATACATCTGTTATCCATACCATCGACAACCCCTATTCCCAAGTTGGCGGTTTGGCTGTACTCTACGGCAACCTGGCTCCCGAAGGCTCCATCATCAAGGTGGGTGCCGTAGATGCTTCCGTTGGCGGCTACCACAAAGGGCCTGCCATCTGCTTCGACTCCCAGGAACAGGCGCTGGAAGGGATTGCGAACGGCAAGGTCAAAGAAGGCCATGTCGTAGTTATCCGGTATGAAGGTCCGAAGGGCGGACCGGGGATGCCGGAAATGCTGGCACCGACTTCACAGATCGTCGGTATGGGTCTTGGCGCCAAGGTCGGTCTGATCACCGACGGCCGCTTCTCCGGAGCGTCCCGCGGCATCAGCATCGGCCATATCTCGCCGGAAGCGGCTGAGGGCGGACCGATTGCTTTTGTAGAGGATGGCGACATCATCGAACTGGATCTGATTAACCGCAAGATTGAGCTGCTGGTGGAAGAAGAAGTACTGGCTGTCCGCCGCCAGGGCTGGAAAGAATTCGAGCCGAAGGTGAAGACCGGTTATCTGGCCCGTTACTCCAAGCTGGTTACCAATGCAAGCAAGGGCGGCGTGCTGAAGATCTAATCGTCAGAGCCGCAGCCTTAAGCAAATGTAATGATGAAGAGCAGTTCCAACCGCGAATGCGGCCGGAGCTGCTCTTTTTGTTGCATGGAATTGCAGCTTTGAGGCGCACCAAAAAACCGCCAGCCCAGATAGGCCAGCGGAGATTATAATCAATATAAGTGCATTAAACTGCTTAGGCTTCCTCTTCAATGAACTACCGTTGCTCCGGGCAGCTCAGCTTCAAGCGTCAGTTCCTCTTCGTGTACCCGCTCCACATGCTTATGCGGACGCCGCTGGTTCATCTGGTTCAGCAGCTGAGACACCGGCATCAGCATCATCTTGGGCACCAGTACCTCGCTGCGTACCTTGAGCCTTGCCCCGCCCGAGGGGTGGATGACGCTCAGCAGAACACTAAGGTAGAATTTGGTCGAGCGGGCGAACATGCCGCTGGGCAGATCCACCACCATGAAGCCGAATTTCTCCGGCCCGCGGTTGATCATACTCACGCCGTAGAGCGCCTTCGCTTCGGCCAGCTCGAGTTCACCGGCAATCTGCACTGCGAGCAGGGGCAGATCCTTCTCCATCCGGCGGATCATGCGGATCGCCAGCTGGGCCGGAGAACGGGAATGAATCCCCAGCTCGAACAGCTGCCTGTTGTCGATATGCAGCTCAATGACCTTGTCGCCTTTGCTCAAGGTCTCGCCGTTGTCCATCAGCACTGTATTACCCTGATACTTGCGCAGACGGTAATGAAGGAACGGATCTGCAGGCGTTATCGTCTTGAGCTGGAACATTAGCTGGAACAGCTTCTCCCACGCCAGCCACAATCCGACAAGCAGCCGCTTGCCGAAGGACAGATGCGTGATCGGGGAGCGCTGCACCGCCTTGATCATCTCGTCAATCCGGACGCTGTGCAGTCCGCGCCGCTCGGCCTCGGCCAGCATCCGCTCCAGCGCAATCAGCATATGCTCCGGTGCATTCGGATCAGCGCCGATCGTCTTCCCGCAGTCATGCAGCAGCAGCACCTCACCCGGGCCGAGCTTCGCAATGAGCTTCTCGGTCAGCTTCTCCGCTCCAAGCTTCTCCTTCCAGTCGCCGAACATTGCCGACCACAGCACAATCTGCACCTGACGGCGTTTGGAGAAGTCGAACAGGTTCACGATTCCCCAAGGAGGACGGTAATAAGTGCTGCGCTCGCCGGTAATGGAGAAGATGATCTCGTCCGTCCGGTCAATCTGCTTCCTCACCGTGGCGGGACGCATCAGCCAGTTCGTCTTGTGCACATAATTATGAATTCCGATCAAATGCCCTTCGTCATGCATTCGCTTGATGATCTCGGGGTGCTGCTCCGCGTGCGAGCCAACGACAAAAAAGGTCGCCTTCGCATGGTAGCGTTTAAGCAGATCCAGCAGCAGCGGTGTATAATGCGGGTCTGGCCCGTCATCAAAGGTCAGGCCGTAATCCGTACGCCCGATTCCTTTGCGGAAGACACGATAACCAAATAAACGGCTGATCATACCGGGAATAAAAGCATAAAAGGTAGAGATATAAAATAGCCAGAGCAGCAAAGTCTGCATGTACAATCACCGCTTTTCCAGAGTTGACTTTGGCTCGCCTTACGTCTGTTAAGAGATCGATGTGATACGGCCAAGTAGAGTAAGTAGAAGCGACAGCTTTAAAAAACATCACCTCCTAGTTTAACACAGCTGCCAAAGAAATAGACGTTTTTTATTAAAATCGTGTACAATGAGTTGAAGTGCAGGTTACAAATTCATCTTCACAAAGGGGTCGTTTAAATCTATGCTGCCGCTGTACAAAAAATATTGGCGCACCTTTTTCGACATTGGGCTGCTTGTTCTGACCGTATATTTAGTGATGCTCGGCTTCAGTAAATTGTACGAGCTGGCTGCGCCGGTGTTCCTGTCCTTTTTTGTATTTCTGCTGATTGAGCCGCTGGCCCGCTTCCTGAACCGCAAGGGAATGGCCAAGCCCTTCGCCTCCGCGATCTCCGTGGTGCTCTTCCTGGTCATTCTGCTGGGCGTCCTGTTTGGTGCCGGACTGCTGATTACGACCCAGGCGATTCACCTTCAGAATAATCTGCCCAAATATACATACGTGGTCCAGCAGCATTTCGCAGAGACTACGACCTATCTTCAGCACAAAATCGATTCGCTTCCATCCGATGTGACGGATAAGCTGAACGGTTATTTCACAGATGCCACCAATATTCTCTCGAAGTGGATGGTCGCCTTCTTCAAGTATATGGTCGGAGTGCTTGGCTCCTTCTCTTCCTTTATGGCTAATTTCGGGATTGCGATCATTCTCGCCTTCTTCCTCAGCATGGAGATTAAGGACTGGCGCCGAATTGCCCATGAGAAGCTGCCGAAGACGTTCAAGACCGCCTATGCCTTCCTGCAGGGCAATGTGTTCAAGGCTATCGGTTCTTATATCAAAGCACAGATGATCCTGATCAGCATCACCTTCGTCATTATTCTTGCTGGCCTGCTGATTCTTCGGACGGGCAATGTACTCACCATCGCGCTGGTCTGCGCCGTGGTCGATCTGCTGCCGCTGCTTGGAGTACCTGCGGTGCTGATCCCTTGGATCATCTATCTGTTCATTGTCGGAAATACTTCGCTTGCTATCGGGCTCATCGTTCTGCTGGCTGTAGTAATGGTAGTTAGACAGCTGCTGGAGCCCAAAATCACAGGGAATTCGATCGGTGTCTCCTCTGCCTTCCTGATGCTCTCCTTCGTGATTCTGTCCTCCTCCCTGTTCGGGATAGCAGGACTCATTCTGTCGCCGATTCTGCTGATTCTGCTCAAGGAGCTGCTCCAGCAGGGATATCTCCAGCAGTGGATCTATCTGCCGCAGGAAGAGTTCGTCGTCTCGCCCTTCGCGGCCTCGGGGACCTCTACGGCAGGCGGTCCCGTAAGCGGCAGTCCAGCCGGGAATGCCGAGTCTAATGCGCAGCCTGCCGGTCCAGGCCCTCAGGCCCCGGTTGATCCGCCTTCCAGTCCCGACAACAGCTCGAACACCTGACCGAACAGGCGGGTGGCGGCCTGCGGACTGTCTGGAGCCACATTCTCTATCGCCACAGACACCGCATATTTCGGATGGTCAACCGGACCATAGCCGATGAACCATTGATTGTTGCGCGGCGTGCCATGCACCAGCGTCTGGGCCGTGCCTGATTTGCCGGCGAGCGGCCAAGCGGAAGGCTTCAGCATCCGGCCTGTGCCCTCTGTGACTACGCTGCGCATCATACCCAGCAGCACACGGGCAGTGGCCGGAGCGATCCGGCCCTCCGGCGCTGGCGCCAGATGTCCCGGAAGCTCCTTAAGCGTCTGTCCATTGGCAAAAGCAACCCGTTCCAGAATCCGCGGCGCTCTCACCTCACCGCCATGCAGCAGGGTGACGACCAGATTCGCCGCCTGCAGCGGAGTGATCCGCACATCGCGCTGGCCGATCGCCGTCTGGACTCTCGCCCCGCCGTCATCCGGCAGGAGCGTGGTGAAGATGGTACCCGGCTGCTCTCCGGCCAGCGGCCGGAGCAACGGCAGACCGAGCGTATTCTCCGCCTGCCACCCGATGCTCCGGCCCAGTCCAAGGGCAAGGGCGGTAGCTTGAAGCTTCACACCGCTCAGCCGCTCGGCCAGCGTAGCAAATACAGTATTACAGGACACGGCGAACCCTTGCTTAAGCGTAAGGGCGCCGTGTCCTTTGCCGTGGGGACAGGACAATCCGTATTTCCCATATGCTCCAGCACAGAAGAAGGGCTCCTCCGGTGTGGTCAGCCCGGCTTCAAGTGCGGCAGCGGCCGTCACAATTTTGAAGATGGAGCCCGGGGCGGCCGCTTGAAGAGCACGGTTGTTCCATTCTCCACCTTGCGGTGAGACCTGCTGAGGATTGTAGAACGGCAAGGAGACCATCGCTGCGATATCACCGCTCCGGCTGTCCATTACCACAACCGCCCCTTCCTTCACCCCGGCTTCCGCCGCCAGCTGCTCAATGCTCTCCTGAAGCTTCAGATCAATTGTGGTATATAGAGACAACGGATAATAGGGGTTGCCCGGCGCCTTGACTGTGATCGGGCTTCCCGGAACCCGTTTGCCGCGCGCGTCTACCTGGGCAACAGCCTCCGTGTGCCCCACGCCCTGCAGCAGCGGCTCCAGCGTCTTCTCCAGCCCGTCTGTACCGGTTCTTGGAATTCTCAGCCCTGTAGGGGATTGAGTGACAGCTTCGCCTGAAGCTTCAGACAGATAACCGAGCCACTGTCGGCCGGATGCAGACCCGTTATATCTGCGGGCAAAAGGCAGCGCCCGGACACCTTCGATCGCAAGCGCCTCCACTTCTCTGGCTTGCGGCAGAGTCAAGGCCAGCGGTCCCGTGCCTTGGCCGGAAGGCCAGAGCAGCGGCTCCTTCAGCCCCAGCCGTCTTGCCTGCAGCTGGCTGTAGCTGACGCCAAGAATCTCCGCCAGACGGTGAAGCTGCTGGTCATCGTTATATTCACCGGCACCATGATGCCGGTGAAGCTCTTCCTCCGGCGGGAACAGCGCAGCGGTCCACACCGTCTCTCCAGCCAGCGCCCTTCCGTGTTTGTCATACAGCC
Source organism: Paenibacillus sp. FSL H8-0122 (assembly GCF_038005345.1). NCBI lineage: Bacteria > Bacillati > Bacillota > Bacilli > Caryophanales > Paenibacillaceae > Paenibacillus > Paenibacillus sp. FSL H8-0122. The sequence continues at coordinate 4,671,766 of NZ_JBBOTB010000001.1, forward strand.
GTCCTCTTCCGCTGTCCAGCACCGTCTCCCGCTCACTTTGCAGCTCTGCCATCTGAGCTACTGTGTAACGGGTGCCGCTTACTACACTATCCTTCAGCAGCAGCTGTACCCAGGCCAGCCTGATCATCAGGCCCGCCAGCAGCATACACAGGATCAGGCATCCCCAAAAGATACGTCTATGAATCAGCTTGTGCAATTGCTATTCCTCCATCCAGTGGGCTGCAGAACCATGGCTAATATTATGCCCACCTCATGAAGCAAAATAACCCTGCGGGTGAACGATGCTAATGCCTCTCTCTACGGCCGCTTTTAAGGAGCAGTAATGGTAATGTTGCACTTTTGGGAGGAGCCCAGCACACTGTATTCGGTTTTTAGCTTACATGCCAAAAAACCGCCTTCCCTCTAGGGAAAGGCGGCGCTGATGAACAGATCACACGTTGAACTTGGATAATCGCTCCCGCAGTCTGGAGGAAGCATTCTCCAGCTTACCGGAGAGCGTAACCAGATATTCGCTGACATTCTCCTGTTCTCCGGTCAGGGAGGCTACCTCTTCAGAGGCGGCCGAGGATTCTTCGGCGAAGGAGCTGACATTGCCTATCGTCTCTGACAAGACCTGCTGTGAGTGGTTCAGGCCGTCAATCGAAGAAGATACCGAATCCAGCCTGGTGATCAGCTGATGCATCTGCCCCTGCACACTAATGAAGATCTCACTGGTGTTCTGAACATAGTCCATCTGCTCCCCGAACAGCGGCGCAACCTCGGACAAGGCGTCTACCGTCTCATGCATATCCCGCATGATCCGGTCCGTAATCTCGCCCACCACGGCAATGGAACGCTTGGACTGCTCCGCCAGCTGGCGGATTTCATCAGCGACAACCGTGAAGCCCTTGCCCGCTTCGCCTGCCCGCGCCGCTTCAATAGTGGCGTTCAGCGACAGGATATTGGTCTGCTGGGTGATGCTCTGCATGACCTCCAGCACCTGAATGACCGATGAGGCAGTATCCTTAAGCTCATTCACCTTAAGGACCAGCTTGCCTGTCCTGTCGCCAGTCTCTTGCGTTCTGCCCAGCAGCTCCTGCAGCTTGACTACCCCCTCTGCACTCGCTTGCTCCACACTATGCGCAGTTCCGCCAATCTCATGGGCTACTGCAATGACAGCTTCCATCTTCTCCGAGATCTGAGCCGTCATCTCATTCCCCCGGTCCGCCTCCAGTGAGAGGCTGCCGGCACCGCCGGCAATCTCTTCCGTGGCTGCGGCAATATCCTTCGCTGCCACCGCTGTGTCCCGCGAGGCATTGCCAAGGGCTTCCGCTGCTTCCGTAACCTCACGCGCGGTCTCATTGGTGTGGACGACCAGCTCTGTAATCTGCTCCATCATCAGGTTGAAGGAGCCGGACAGCTGGCCTATCTCATCACGGGTGACGACATCAGTGCGTACGCGCAGATCCCCGTCTGCCCCCTTAACCATCAGATCCCGCAGCCGTGAGAGCGGACGCGAGACCATCCGTACCATCCAGAGTCCAATCAGCACGGCAACGGCGGCAGCGGCGGCCACCGCCAGGTAGGTCGTGTTAAGAATCCGTCCCGCGTCCTTGGTCAGATTGCCGGAAGGCACCACACCGAGCAGCCTCCAGCCGGAGGTATGCAGCGTGCCGTAGACCGCAAGAATGGATTTGCCCTGCTCATCTTTGGTCGGCAGAGAGCCGGAGGTGTCGCTTAAGCCCTTGAACAGAGTGCCGCCCAGACGCAGATAGGTGTCCGTCTCCTCTTGCTGGGAAGAGGCGATCAGCTCATCTGAGGACGTCAGCAGCTGGATATAGGAACCCTGGCCCAGATCAACCATTTTCAGCTGGCTGTCAAGCTCTGTAGTCTTAATATCGCAGACCGCCAGATAACCGGTGTGACCCGCTTCCGCCGCCACAGACTTAGCGAAACGCACTACTCCTGCGGCCTCTCCCTGCTTCAACGCTTCAGTAATCCACTGGCTCTGCGGCTTCTCCTGCAGCTGCTTGTACCATGCTGCATCACGGATAGCCGCCAGGAAATCATTGTCCACTTCACCGGCTCCGGCAGCGGGCAACGCTTCATCCAGCGGAACCAGATACACTGCCTGCACCCCAGGCACGGCCGAGAGCCATTGATCGAGCTCCCCGTTAATCGTCTCGGACAGCTCCGTGCGCTTCGCTGAATCCGCGGCAGCAAGACCTTCCAAGGCAATAGCCTGCTGAATATCCTCATTGTAGAACAGCTGACCCAGATTATCTTCATAGCGCAGCAGACTCACATCCAGCTTCTCTGCCGTCTGCTCCACGGTCTGCTGATTAGCGGACAATGCATTGTTCTCAATCGTGTGTCTCGCCACAGCGTAGGAAATATACCCCAGAGACAGCACAATACCCATGGTCGCGATGAAAAAAACCAGAAAGAGCCGCATCCCCAGAGACTTGGAGGGATGCAGCCGAGAAAGAATAGAGCTACTGCGAACTGTTGAACTGCTCAAAAAACCACCGCCAGATTCTATGTATTCTTGATATTCATGATCCTATTCATGATATACCATCAGCTCCTTGGTGGCTGTGATTTTGTTGTATGCAGCAAATTGCGTCGGATGGCGGACAGGTCTAGATCTTACCAGGACCGGCATCATCGCCAACCTCTTCATGAGTATCGATTACGTAGTTAACAATCTCTTGGACAGTAGTGTAGGCAACACCAACATAGGTATCCGCAGCCCCGTAATAGATGGCAATCCGGCCGGTATCCGCATCGTTCAGCGCAGCACAAGGGAAGAGCACGTTGTTGACAAACCCTCTTTCTTCATACCACTCTTCCGGGGTCAGCACGAAGTTCCGGGAGCGGTATTTCACTCTCGAAGGCTCATCCGCATCCAGAATCACAGCGCCCATGCTGTAGACGAGACCGTTGCAGGTCCCTGTAACCCCGTGATAGAACATCAGCCAGCCTTCCGAGGTCTCAATGGGCGCAGGTCCGCCGCCGATCTTGGTGCTCTGCCACCAGCCTTGTCCGCCCTTGGTCATGACATGACGGTGTTTGCCCCAGTATACGAAGTCAGGGCTCTCGCTCAGGAAGACATCACCGAACGGCGTATGTCCGCTGTCGCTTGGACGGGAGAGCATGACGAAATTGCCGCCTATTTTCTTCGGGAACAGCACGCCGTTGCGGTTGAACGGCAGGAACGGATTCTCCAGGCTGATGAAATGCTTGAAATCCTGTGTCTTCGCTACACCGATGGCTGCTCCATAGAAGTCTGTGCACCAGATGATGTAATACGTATCCTCCACCTTCACCAGACGGGGATCGTACGCGTAACGAGGCATGTAAGGGTTACCTGTCTCGTCTGTGAATTGGATCGGCTGCTCATCAATGACCCAATCCAGGCCGTTCACGCTGCGGCCCATCCGCAGATGGGGGCGGGTCGTGTGATCTTCCACGCGGAAGACTCCCAGGAAGCTGCCTTCATAAGCAATCACGGCGCTGTTGAAGATACGGGCGGCCCCTTTGGCCGGATTGCGCCTGATCACCGGGTTATCGCTATGCCTCCAGACCGGATTATCATTCCCGGCAGGTCTGTCCTGCCATGGTATATTCGGCAGGCTGTGGCTGCCAGTCAGCTTTACTTCTCTCATAATAGAATCCCTCCAAATGTTAAATACAGCAGTCGCTGCGGATAAGTGTAGTGTACGGCATCCGTTTTATTTGACCGACCCTTGGGCGAAGCCGTTATAAATGTATTTTTGCAGCGCTACGAACGCAATCAGCGTCGGAATGATGGCGATCATAATCGCGGCGCAGATAACCTCCCACTGGGAGCCATAGGGTCCTTTGAATTTGAACAGTGCGGTAGATACGACCTGCAGGCTGCTTTTTGGCATATACAGGAACGGGGTGTAGAAGTCATTGTAGATATTAACACCCTTCACGATGATCACCGTCACAATGGCCGGACTCAGCAGCGGAAGAATGATTCTCCAGTAGATCGTCCAGTAGGAGGCACCATCCAGCATTGCGGATTCATCCAGCGATTCAGAGATCGAGTCCAGGAACTGCATGAAGATATAGACAGCGATAATATCGGTCCCCAGATACATCAGAATCGGCGCCCAGCGGGTATTGAACAAATCCAGAGCATTGATAATCTGAAAAGTTGCTACTTGGGTAGTTACTCCGGGAATCAGCGTAGCCAGCAGAAAAGCCCCCATCAGCGCCTTGCTGCCTCTGAATTTGAACCGGGCCAGAATGTAAGCCATCATCGAACCGGTAAGTGTGGCGCCGGCGATGGAGATCAACACAATAATAATCGTGTTCATGAAGCCGAGCAGCATGTTCCCGTCTACGAAGGCTTTGGTGTAGTTGGCGAAATTCAGCCAGTTCTCCGGCAGGGTCAGCGGACCGGTTGAAGCGTACTCAGCATTGGTCTTCAAGGAGGCGAAGAAGACAACGACAATCGGGATCAGCGCCATCAGCGCACCCAGCACCAGGGAGAGATATTTGAAGAAGGCCGCCAGATTGTATTTCAAGGTATGCATCGCTCTATTTCTCCTCCTTGATCAGAATGCGCTGCAGAATGGTAACCAGAACAACGATGCCCAGCAGGACCACAGCCATTGCCGAAGCCAGCCCCAGCTTACTGTATTTGAAGGCCACATCGACGGTCTGGATGACAAAAGTGCCGCTGCCGTTAGAGCCGCCGGTCATAACGTACGGAATTTCAAACACCCCGATCGCCCCGCTGACCGCGAGGATCAGATTGAGCTGGAGGATACGCTTGATGCTTGGGATGATAATATGCCGGAACTGATGCCAGCGGTTAGCGCCGTCTATCTCCGAGGCTTCATAGATATCGCTGCCGATCGAGGAGATTGCGCCCAGGAAGATAATAAAGTTCATCCCCATATACCTCCATACCGAGGCAAAAGCGAGAGAGATGTTAATGAGCTGCGGATTCAGCAGCCATTTCTGTTGCAGCGCCCCGAGGCCAAGCAGATCAAGAATGGTATTAAGAGTGCCTTCCGGCTTGAAGAAGAACAGGAAGATGAACCCGATCGCCACACCGTTCAGCAAGGTCGGAAAGAACAGAATCCCCTTGAACCAGTTCTTCATCCGGACATTGAAGCTCAGAATCGTGGCAAAATAAAGCGCCAGCCCCATCTGGACAAAGGTGGCAAAAAAGTAATACAAGCTGACCTTGAATACGGCGAAGTACTCCGGCTTGGTAAAGATCGTCTTATAGTTATCGAAGCCGATATACTCCATATTTTTGCTTAGCCCGTTCCAGCTGGTGAAGCTGTACTGAAACATTTTGAGCACAGGTAAATAGGAGAATGTCAGCAGCAGAACTACAGGTACTAGCGAAAATAAAAAGATGATCAAAATCCGTTGATTTTTATAGCTCAGGTTAGACAATTTGGGCACTCTCCACACCTCCAGAAAACTTACTGCTCTTAAGTCCGCTTCCATCCCTGCAAAAGTGAAGGGGATTATGCCGTTACCGGCATCTCCCCTTTCCTTTGTTCTTTAATTTACTTGGCAGTCACAATTTTGGCTCTGGCTGCTTTCCATTTATCATTCAGTTCTTTCATAATGTCATCATAGGATTGCTTGCGGTTGCCAATCGCCGCCTCGATGATTACTTTCTTGAAGTCAGGCTGCCAGAGACCGATTTCAGCTTCTTTATCAATGGCATCCACCCAGCCCTCTTCACCGGCTTTGGCTGGAGCAAGCGTGTCAAAGGTAATGTCTGTGCCTGCAAATTGCTTGAGAATTTCCGGCAATTCCGCTCCTTTTACAGGGCTCATGCCCCCGCCTTCAGTAGTCGGGTAACCGGATTCATTGATGAACCAGTCTACCCAGGCTCTGGCGGCCTCTTTGTTTTTACTGTGAAGGCTAACCCCCAGATTATAGTCGTCAGACAGAGGCACCAGGATCTTGTCGGCGTTGGTAGGGAATGGCATGAAGCCTATATCATCCGGGCTGGCAGCCAGCCCTTTAATCTGACCGATGGCCCAGGAGCCAAGCATCATCGTACCGATTTTACCGTTCGCCAGATCTGCCTTGGAGGATTCCCAGTCTGTAGTCGTCGGGTCCTCTTCGATCAGACCGTCTTTGGCTGCATCGTACATTACCTTATACAGCTCGTAGTGCGGCTGGCCTGGAACGAAGTTATCGTCGGAGGCCACCTGGCCGATGTTGACATATTCACGGTCTCCGGCAACGGTAGCCAGATCCGCTTCCCACTGGGTCAGCGTCCAGCCCGCAGCATAGTTCGTGTAGAGAGGGACCGCATCCGTCTTCTCCTTGATGCTCTTCAGTGCGGCGGAGAACTGGTCAAAGGTTCTTGGAACCTCGGTCACTCCGGCATCCTTGAAGACCTGCTTGTTGTAGATCACGCCGGAGAAATTAACCGTAATCGGAATGCCGTAGGAAATCCCGTCTACTGTCCGCTCTTCCAGGCCTGTATATTGCTGCTCCAGGTCAGACTTTTTACCCAGCGGCTCGAAGAAGTCCGGCAGATCCTTGATCGCTACGCTGGTAGGCAGCAGCAGAACATCCCCGTAATCACTGGTGCTCATGCGGATTTTGATCTGATCCTCATAGTTGGATAAGGCTTCGAAATTCACTTTAATATTTGGATATTTCTCATTGAACTTGGCGGCGTAGTCTTTGAACACGGTATCCACGATATCCGTCCGCTGCGTAATCACTGTAATATCACCCTTGAGCTCCTTCGCGGCATCTCCCTCTGGAGCGGCTGTTGCCTCCGCAGTGGTACCCGTGTTGCCGCCTGCATTGGTTGCTGCCGCATTAGTGGTATTATTGTTGTCAGATGCACAGCCGGAGAACAGCCCGGCCATCAGTGTCAGCGCTGCCAACCCGGTAACTGCTTTGGTTTTTTTCATCATATTTCTGACCCCTCTCTTCATTTGGAACGTCATAGAACAATAACAAAACAATAACAACATAATGATCCACCCAACAAATAGAACCCTAACCATTCCAAAATACACTTAAATTGCATGTTGTTATCGCTTACATTGCCATTATAGACCGTTATAATGCTTAAAACGATGGTTTAAATTGCTTTTTCTGGTCTTCAATTTGTTATTTTTGTTATATAAAAAAATAAAATAAAGAAAAACACTGCTCAATCACCTCTGGGGAGGTGAAGGGCAGTGCAAATGTGTTCGTATCATTCTAAGAGGCGCATATCATGATCTGTACCGGCCTTTATACTCCTTGGGCGTCATGCCGCACATCTTTTTGAACAGCTTATTGAAATAGACCGGATCACTGTAGCCGACTTTGTCAGCAATCTCATAATTCTTCAGGTCCGGATGATGGAGCAGCATCTTCTTGGCCTCCACAATGCGGATGCCGATCAGGTAGTCCGTAATGGTCTGCCCTGTCTTATGCCTGAACAGCCTGCTGATATAGCTCGCATTCATTCCCACGGCCTCAGCCAGCCGCTCAAGCTCGAAATTAAGCCCGTATTCCAGCTGAAGAATACTCTTCATCTGCTCTACCACATAATGCTCCCCGCCTTCAGAAGGCTGATGCAGCACTTCATCCGGGAGAGCAGCCGCAGGCGTCTGCCGGGTGGCCTCTACACTTTTGAGCAGATCATATAATTGTGCCTTATCAATGGGCTTCAGCAGATAATCAAGTACCCCGAAGCGCATCGCCTTACGGGCGTAGTCGAATTCACTGAAGCCGCTCAGTACAGCTATTGGCAGCTGCTTGAGATGCGCTCTCGCCTCTTCAATCAGCTTGAATCCATCCATTCTCGGCATCTTGATATCTGTAATAAGAAGATCGATCTCTTCCAGGCTTAGCTCCTGCAGATGGTTCCAGGCCTCAAGCCCGTTGCCGTATGAGCCGATTACCCTGACTTCCACATCCATTCTGGAAGCAATCTTCTCAAGCCCGCGGCGGATCACTTCCTCATCATCCGCAATCATGATCCGGATTACCACCCTATCGCCCCCGTCATTTTATCCGCAATGATAGCGTTATCATTAATTATAAACTTTACAGATCCAATAGAAAATGTGTCCATATCCACTTTTATAGTCTTCAATTTACTTCATCCATTTCCCGCTTGAATTCCAGCCCGAAAAGGGTTATAACATGGTTATATATAGTTATTATTATATACTAATATAATCATAACAATTATAAAAAAGACAACTCCCATACCAGCAAGCAATATTAAGGAGTGAACAGAACAGGATGAACAATGCAACCGAAGTGTGGCGCACCCGGCTGGAAGCAGAGCTGAAAGACAACATTCTTGGCTTCTGGATGAAGCAGACTGTCGACGAAACTCATGGCGGCTTTATCGGTGAGATGGACAACAAGCTGCAGGTGATACCCGGTGCAGACAAAAGCCTTGTACTGAATGCAAGGATTCTCTGGACATTTGCAAGTGCTTACAGAATCTATGGAACGGCAGAATATTTGACTATGGCGGAACGCGCCTATGATTATCTCATTCAGCATTTCACAGATCCCGAATTTGGCGGATTCTTCTGGATGGTGGATGAACACGGTGCTGCTTCCCAGCCTAAGAAGCAAATCTACGGACTTGCTTTTGTCATCTATGCCTTGGCTGAGTACCATCATGCCACCGGCCGGGAAGACGTCCTGCGCCAAGCCACCCAATTGTTCCATTTAATTGAGAAGCACGGTTATGACCCTCTTCACACAGGGTATATCGAAGCCTTGTCACGGGAGTGGGAGATGACCGACTCCCTAAGCCTCAGTTCGAAGGACATGAATGAGAAGAAATCCATGAATACGCATTTGCATGTGCTGGAAGGGTACACCGGTTTGTACCGGGTATGGAAATCAGAAGTGCTGGGACACAAGCTCGCTGAGCTGATCGAAACCATGCTGGAGCATATCCTGGATTCGGACGGCAAGCACTTCCATCTGTTCATGGATGAAGAGTGGCGGGTGAAGTCAGAGCTTATCTCTTTCGGCCACGACATAGAAGGAAGCTGGCTGCTCTATGAAGCTGCAGAGACCCTTGGGGACGAGGAACTGCTTGGGCGTGTGCATAAGGCATCCCTGTCGATGGCCGAAGCCGCGCTGGCAGAGGGGATTGAAGTGGATGGCGGAATCTGGAATGAGGCCGATCGTAGCGGCTTCATCGATAAAGCCCATGAGTCCAGAGACTGGTGGCCGCAGGCTGAAGCCATGGTCGGATTCTACAATGCGTATCAGTTAACCGGAGATTCGCGGTTCCTGGAAGCCGCTGAGAACTCATGGAGCTTCACAGAGAAATATATTATAGATCATAAGCTGGGCGAATGGCACTGGGGTGTGGATGAATCCCTGCAGCCGCTGGCCCATGCACCTAAGGTGAGCGCCTGGAAATGTCCCTATCATAACAGCCGGGCCTGCTTCGAGATGATTAGACGGCTTGGCGAACCATTACATGTAGAGGAGATTATTGAATGAGCACAATCTTTGAACAACGGAAGCAGGCGTTGACGCAGCGCTATGAAGCGCTCATCGGCCGCACCAATGAGAAGCTGCCTTACGGCAACGGTATTTATGACCGCTACAGATATCCCCTGCTCACTGCGGAGCACGCCCCCCTGATCTGGCGTTACGACTTCAATGAAGAGAGCAACCCTTATTTCGCAGAGAGAATCGGAGTGAACGGCGTATTCAATCCCGGCGCCATTGAGCTGAACGGCAAATTCTACATCGTAGCCCGTGTGGAAGGCAATGACCGCAAATCCTTCTTCGCTGTTGCCGAGAGCAGCAGCGGGGTGGACGGCTTCCGCTTCTGGGATCACCCGGTAGTGCTTCCCGAGACCGCAGACCCGGATATTAACGTCTACGATATGCGCCTTGTGCAGCATGAAGACGGCTGGATCTACGGCCTGTTCTGCAGCGAACGCAAGGACCCAGACGCTCCCCCTGGTGATTTGTCCAGCGCAGTTGCCCAGTGCGGGATTGCTCGCACCAAGGATCTCAAGACCTGGGAGCGTCTCGCCGATCTTAAGACCGGCTCCGCCCAGCAGCGCAACGTGGTCCTGCATCCAGAGTTCGTTGACGGCAAGTACGCCTTCTACACGCGCCCGCAGGACGGGTTCATCGACGCCGGTTCCGGCGGCGGCATCGGCTGGGGCTTATCGGAGCAGATTGAGAATGCTGTTATCACCCGTGAGACGATTATAGACCAGCGGTACTACCATACCATCAAAGAAGTGAAGAACGGCCAAGGCCCGGCCCCGATCAGAACTCCGCTCGGCTGGCTGCACATCGCCCATGGTGTCCGGGGCACTGCTGCCGGACTGCGCTATGTGCTGTATGCCTTCTTGTCTGACCTTGCGGAGCCTAACCGCGTAACTCATGCCCCAGGCGGGCATTTCATTGCTCCGGACGGCGAAGAACGCGTCGGTGACGTATCTAACGTTGTCTTTTGCAACGGTGTAATCGCCCGTGAGAACGGAGAGGTATTCATTTACTACGCCTCCTCCGATACCCGTATCCATGTAGCTACCACCACCGTAGACCAACTGCTCGATTATGTCATGAATACTCCTGAAGATCCGCTTCGTTCCTATGCTTGCGTTCAGCAGCGCATCGCTTTGATCGACCGGAATTTACAATTGAAATAACGCAAACAAGCGGAAACGGTACCGTCCTTTTAGAGGACGGTACCGTTTTAGCGAGAAATAGAAGGATAAGTTATCGTGTGCAACATATAAATTCTTATATTTCAGCTAAAGCTCCACTTTGCGGGGTTATTTTGTTGCTTCAAGACCGGGGTTTGCCTACAGAGTCCCGGTGGACGATATCTGCCGAGATCAGAATTTTCTCCAGCGGTACAGCGGGATTCTGGATACGCTTCAGCAGCTTCTCTACAGCTGCCCGGCCCATAGCCTCCTTAGGAACATGCACGGTTGTAAGCGGAGTAACCCCCCGCAGGGAATCCTCGATATTGTCAAAGCCTGTGACCGAAATATCAGCGGGAATACTAAGTCCGGCTTCCCGCAGCATTTCACTGACGTCGAGGGCTGTAAAGTCGTTCGCACACACAATTGCCGTAGGCAGCGTATCCGATTCTTTCCGGGTGGCTACCCAGCGTCTGAATTCGTCGCGGAGCATTTGGTCATCCATTCCCTCCAGCAGCAGTTCGTCACCTATGGCCGGGACCCTCAGATGATTCTCCTCCAAGGCGCTGCGGAACCCGATCCAGCGGTCACGGAAGCTGCGGGAGTAACGGATATTGCCGATAAAGTGAAATAGAGAATGTCCGGTGCCTATCAGATGATTGACGAGCCGGGTCATCGAATCGATGTTATTCGCAAATACAGTATCACACGGAATTAAAGCATCCTCATGGTCGATCATGACCAGCGGAAGCCCGATCCGGTGCACTTCGAGCAGGAGTGAGGTGGAGATCTGCCCTACTCCGATCAGACCGAGCAGGCCGTCAGGATTGAGCACATTAACGAAATTATCAGCCCGGTGCTCTGAAATAATCACCATGCCCAGCCCCTCCTGATCCAGCGCCAGCGCAATGCCATCGACGATCTTGCCCCAATATAGTGAATCCTGGGTCTGAGAGCGGATATTGGGCATCAGCACCAGCACGGACTGCTTATTGCGGTCTTGCTCTCCAGACAGGGAACGGCGCTTGGGACTTTGCACATAGGCGTTTTTTTGGGTGAAATATCCAAGCTGAGAGGCGGCTTGAATGACCCGCTCACGGGTGGTCTCATTGACCCCGTCCTTGCCGGAGAGCGATTTGGATACGACGAACTTGGAGACTCCAAGATGATCGGCTATTTTTTGCATCGTTACTTTTTTGGCCACAACACTACCTCCAGAATTTGATCTTGCTTGTTCGCAGCCCCCGGCGGTTACGGAGCAGACTGCTGACTCATACGCGCTTCCTTCCATTTCGCATTCAACTGGTCAAAGGACTTCTGCAGATCCGGTGCCGCGAGCACATCTTGAATATAATCGCCCGACCAGAAGCTCAGCTTCGTCCGGTTCGCCAAATCGATGAACGCATCCGTCTGCACCGTAGCCTCAACCAGCTTCGGATGATAGGAGAGGAACTCGCTGTATTGCTGTAAAGCGGGTTCGTCCGAACCCTTCGCCGGAAGAAACCCCCAGTCTCTCGCATACGGCGTTTCTGTAATGAAATACTCCAGCCAAGCCATCGCAAGCTCTTTATTGCGGCTGTACCTGCTGACCCCCATGAACCAGTCGGGATTCAGCGCAGCATAGTGGACCTGGTGATTATCATAGGGAAAAGGAAAGAAGCCGATATCCTCCGGTGAAGCACCTGCATCCATAATCTGCCGGATGGTCCAGTTCCCCTGGAGATACATGCCCGCTTCTCCTTTGGCCAGCCTGGCTTTGGAGATCTCCCAGCTGTTGGAGAATAGCTGTTCCTCGACATAGCCCTTGGCCAGCATCGTCCTGGCAATTCCCAGAGCCTGCCCCCATTCGTTACCGATCTGCCAGGGGCTGTCCTCATGGACCATATCATTCAAATAATCAGGGTTACCCGTCATATAATTAACCAGGTTATTGCCCCACTCCCGCAGCGGCCAGACTGCCCCGTAATTCATATACAGCGGGATAATGCCCGCCTGCTTCAGCTTGGCACAGGCCGCGTAGAACTCATCCAGCGTCTGCGGTACCTGCTCAATTCCCGCCTGCTCAAAAGCCTTCTTGTTGTAGACGATTCCGCTCGTAGTCGTACCTGTAGACAGACCGTATCGCTTGCCGCCAAAGGTTGCAAAGGTTGTGAATCGCTCCTGCGCCGCCAGTTCCCCGCTCAAAGGCTCGAAGAAAAGCTCCAGCTCCTTCGCAGGCAGATTGACCGGCAGCAACAGGACATCCCCTGTATCCTTGGTGGACAAGCGAACCAGGATATCCGTGGCATAGTTAGACAGCCCCTCGAATTCCACATGCGCCTCAGGATACCGCTTCCTGAATTCATCCGCGTAGTCCCTGAAGGTCCCATTCTCAATCAGGTCAATCCGGTTCGTCAGCATCACGATGGTCCCGGACAGCCCGGAAACCGCTTCCTCTCCGGCAGAAGCGGCCGGGACCGATTCCAGCCCTATGCTGCTCCGGCTGTTACAGCCGTTTGCCAGCAGGAGCAGCATTAGCAGCAGTACAGCATACACCGGAAAGCGTACAATCCTCCGTCTCAAGCTCATTCCTCCTTAAAAGGATCTTCCCTTCCATTCCCGGCGGCAAGCCCCGGCAGCGGCAATGACAAGATTACATCCGTACCCTCGCCCGGCTTGCTGAACACCTCAATCCCATAGGCCGGACCGTAATGAAGCTGAAGGCGCTGGTGTACATTGGCCATGCCAATCCCTCCATTAATGCCCTTCTTCGGGGGGAGCTCGTGCCGGAGCCGCTCCCTTAGCTTATCTAGTGTAACCTGATCCATTCCGCAGCCGTTATCACGGATATGGAACAGAAGCTTCTGCTCTGTATACTCACACTTGATGCTCAGCTGCATCCGGGACTTGGTATCATCCAGCCCGTGATAAGCAGCATTCTCAATAATCGGCTGAAACACCAGCTTAATCATGGAATAGCTGTCAAGCGCCTCGGGAACATCAATCGTCAGCTCAAATCTGCCAGGATACCGGCTGCCCAGCAGCTCCACGTAGTTACGCACATACAGCAGCTCTTGCTTCATCGTCGCCCAGCCGCTCAAGTCACTGGTGCTGTAGCGCAGCAGCTTCCCCAGGATAGAGATCATGTCAGCGGCTTCCACATCATCATTAATCTCTGCGGTCATCCGGATGGTTTCAAGCGTGTTATAGATAAAATGCGGATTGATCTGGCTCTGAAGCGCCTGCAGCTCTGCCTCCTTCTTCTGTTCCTCAATCCGGTAAATATCCTGGATCAATTGACGAATTCGGGCCAGCATACGGTTGAATTGATGCCCCAGGAGACCAATCTCGTCACGGCGTTTAATGCGGAAGGTCACATCGAGATCGCCGCCCTGCACTTTTTTCATCAACTGGATCATTTGGGTCAGCGGCTTGGTCAGGGCAAACGACAGAATGAGCGAGATGATGAGGGCCAGCACAATGATGATTAGAGTAGCGCCTATAGTTGCATTGCGGGTCAGCTTCACTCCACGGGTCAATTCGTCCACCGGTATGGAAATAATCACCTTCCAGTTCGTCTTGGTTGAGCTTGAATAAATATTAAGCCGGTCTTTGCCGGATACGGTGTCATAAAAGCTCCCGGAGCTCCCTTGCGCAGCACGGAATAAGGAGGACCGGGAAATATCCGCAGTCAGCAGCTTCTGCTCACTGTCATAGATGACTTTGCCCGCTTGATCCACAAGGATAGATTTCCCCCGGGTCACCTTGTCCAGCTCCGCCACCTGATTCTCCAGATTACTGAAGTTAGCCTCCACCGCGATCAGGCCGGCTGGCTTCCATAGCCCGTCCAGAATGGGACGCACCACCGTAAAGGCATATCGGGTACTCTGCAAATTGCTTGTATATGCCTGTGTTCCCAGCAGGGTCGCTTCTCCGCCGGAGCCCTTTACCTGCTCGCTCCAGAACCTGTAGCTCTGCTGCAAATCCAGCCGGACTCCCCCATCCTTGGCAGAATAATAACCATTCCCGTAGGCATCAAAAATATAGACCGAATTGGTTCCCCGCTTAATATTGTTAATAAATGATATATTCTCTTCGATGCCGCGCTGAATGGACAGCAGGAGATCCAAATCGCCGGGAGCCACCTGAGCCGTGTCCTGCTTGCCTTCCATCATCTGCTTTTGCTCATAATAGCGGTTCGAGCGGATCAGGTTCTGCTTAATCTCATTGACGTAGGCGGGCATGGAAGAAATCCGTTTCATATCTTCTATGTAATCATCGATGGAATCCATCATTTGATCAATCAGCTTCTCGGAATAGGCAATCGTGTTCGCCTGGATGGATTCGGAATAGCTCTTGAAGCTGATCACACTGATGAAGGACAGCGGGAGCGTAATAATGACCAGAAATACCAGGAACAGCTTGCGCTCCATGGACATGTCCTCGATATAAGACCACCAGTTGTGATTGCGTGCTGCTCTCATTCGGCCTTCTCCCTGGTTCAAATTACATAACTAATCCAGCAAACAACAATAACAAAAACCTAACAAAACCATTATACGCATTCGCTTAAGGATGTACAAGGAAGGAGGTACTGTCAGAAGAAAATAAGTTTCTATAAGCCAACGGGCAGGAAAGTTTGGTGGCTCCCTTGAATTTAGAAAAACATTTCCAGCAATGAAGACAGCATACGTTGTATCTTCGATCCCCGACCAAGGTGAGCCTTCTCTCACCGGTCGCTTGTAAGGGGCAGCATTGTTGCACTTTTTGCAGGATTCCTTTATAAATGTTACAGCTGTGAAGCATGAGGCCCATCTATCGGCGCAGCATTCCTAAACATCAACTAAAAAAGGGCGTCACGCAGCCGAATGCGGCTTGCGTGACGCCCTTGAATCAGAACAGCTCTGACATTATTTGATCGTAAACAGCGACAGCTTGCTCTCCAGCTGGGTGGATGCCCCTTGCAGCTTGTTCGACAAGGCTACCAGATGGTCACTGACATTCTGCTGCTCACTGCTGAGGGATGCCACCTCTTCCGAGGTTGCCGAGGATTGCTGCGCTACCGCACTCACATTCCCCATAGCATCGGACAGCACACCCTGCGAATGGTTCAGACTGTCGATGGCCCCTGTTACAGACTCCAGACTCATAATGAAGTCTTCCATCTGACCCTTCACGGATACGAAGATCTCACTGGTACTCTTCACGGACACCATCTGCTGCTTGAACAGCGGAGCCACTTCAGACAGGACAGCAACCGTCTCATCCATCTCCGCTACGATCTTATCTGTAATTCCGGCGACCAGAGCAATGGATTGCTTGGATTGGTCGGCAAGCTGCCGGACCTCCCCTGCGACTACCATGAAGCCACGGCCGGCTTCGCCTGCTCTCGCTGCTTCAATCGTTGCATTCAGAGACAGAATGTTCGTCTGCTGGGTAATATTCTTCATCACATCCAGCACCTTGATTACGGAATATACCGTTTCCTTGAGGTTATTGACTCTATCCACCAGAGCAGAGGTCATTTCACCTGTGCGTCCGGTCTGATCCAGCAGCTCTTCCAGCTGGACAGCACCCTGTCCGCTGGCTTCCCCAACTCCACGGGCTGCCTGATCCATCTCAGAGTTGGCTGCAATAACACTCTGCATCTGCGTAGCAATCAGGTCAGTCAGCTCATTGCCGCGCTCGGCTTCCTGGGCCAGACTTCCGGCACCGCCGGCAATCTCTTCCGTGGCCGCAGCAATCTCCTTGGCGGAGATCGCCGTCTTGCGCGAGGCATCCCCCAGCTCACCCGCAGTCTCAAGGACTTCGCGGGCTGTATCTGTAGTCTGGGCTACCAGCTCCGTAATCTTACCCATCATCATATTGAAGGAGGCCGACAGCTGGCCGATCTCATCCTTCGAGACATACTGCGTGCGGACACTCAGGTTGCCTTCGGCTCCCTCCAGCATCAGGTCCTTGAGGCGTGCCAGCGGCTTGGCGATCATCTGGACCATCCAGAAGCCGACAATCATGGCAAGCAGGGCTGCTGCTCCGGCAGCAAGGAAGGTGGTAAACAGAATCGGCGTGGCAGCTTGAACCAGTTCTCCCGTAGGAACTACACCGGCAAGCTTCCAGTCTGCCTTCTGCATCGGGTTGTATACAGCAAGGATATCCTTGCCGTTCTCATCCTTCGCTTCCGTGCTTTCATTGTTCACCTTGCTGTCCTTGATGAAATTCAGTGCGGTGGCTTTGCCGTCCTCTTCAGGCTGCGAGGAAGCTACTACCGTTCCATCCGGGGCAACGAGTTGAATCCGCGAGCCATCGCCAAGCTCTACGCTCTTGAAGGCTTCTTCCAGCAGGGTGCTCTTCAGCTCCAGCATGACTACATATGAGGCATTGGAGCCCAGATTCTTAAGCGTTCTGACCATCGCCAGATTCTTGCCGCCGCTGCCTTCAATGGCAGTAGGGAACCAGTAGTTCTGGGCGGATTTGGCTTCTGCCGTATAATAAGGCTCATAAGAGCTTGAATTCTTGACCACGGTCTTGTACCATTCCTGCGCTCTCACATCCTCGCCCGCGAGACCGGTGCTTCCGCTGGAGACGATCCCCATCTCAGGGTCCTCCGGAATGAGTGATATTGCGACGATATTGGCATCTGTTGTAGTCTGGCTGGACAGCTTCTTACTGATCGCATCCGTAGCCACGAACTTATCGTAGCTGCTCTTCGCCGAAGACAGCTCTGTCAGATTCGCCTGCATCTGTGTATCAAAATATAACTGAAGTGCGAGACTCTCATACTGCTTCAAGGTAATGTCCAGCTTCTCTGAGGTCTGAATAATCGTCTGCCTGTTCGCTTCAGACACATTATCTTTAATGGTATTCTTCGCTTTGTTGTAAGACAGAAGTCCTAAGAACAGGACCACCACCACGATAGAAGATAAGAAGATCAGGAACAGCTTCACCCCTACGGATTTGGTCGGGTTCACCCTTTTCACCTGGCGTAGCGAGCCGTTCAATACTGTCTTGTAATTTCTCTTCTCTGCCGTGTTGCTTGTTATCTGTGAAGCTTCTGTCTTCTGGGCCTTAGCCTTTTGTGTGCTCTTTGGCTTTTTACTGTTTTTCGCCACTTTTATCCTACTCTCCTTCGGTTTATCTGTCTTGTTGTCCGGATTGGGAGCTCCCATAACCATCACCTGCCCATCCCTTAGATTGGAAGACGTATGTAAGCGTTACCTGCCCTATATATCGGCACAAAGTCTCATTTTTCTTAGCATTATTTGCAAATTGCTTCAATACTCATATATTTTTGTCGAATTGCATAAGCAATTTGGCATATAATAACCCCACAAAGTGGAGCTTTAGCATCGATGTTTACTCAGGTACTTTACGGGGGCCCCAAAACACCTCCTTTTTTAGCATGCAAAAAAAAGGAATGCCCTTGTGTAAACGGGCATTCCTTAGTTTGTAAAGCCATTATTTTCGCTTGCGCATCATATCAAAATACGCAACAGGCTGATCTACCTTCATCCGCACACGCTGAAGCGGGTGACGGGCCACATCCAGCGGATTGCCGGCCTCATCCCACAGCTCTCCTACGGTCTGCTTGAAGAAGGTGTCATCCGGGCCGAAGAACTCCACTTCCTGTCCCGGCTTGAAGTTATTGCGCTGCTGAACGAGCGCCATCCCGCTCTCTGCATCATACTCCAGCACCAGTCCCGCGAAATCATACGGAGCCGCCTTCTCTTCCGGTTCATAGATGTGGTCCTCATGGTCCGGTGTGTCGTAGAAGAAGCCTGTATTCAGCGGACGGTTAGCCGCCTTCTGCAGCTCCTCCAGCCATTCGGGCTTCAGCACATACCCTTCCGGGTCGGCCATGTAAGCATCTATGGCTTTGCGGTAGGCATTCACTACGGTCGCCACATAGTGAATCGATTTCATCCGGCCCTCGATCTTGAAGCTGTCGATCCCGGCTTCAATCAGGTCGGGAATACTCTCCAGCATGCACAGGTCTTTCGATCCCATAGTGAACGGGTTGTCCTCGGGCTGATGCAGCGGCAGCTGGGTAATTCCGGGCTGCAAGGCCTGAGGCGCCTCAGCTTGCTCCTCTTCGGATACCCAGTTCCCTTCGGGACGGGCGTCTTCGAACAGATCATACTTCCAGCGGCAGGATTGGCAGCAGCCCCCGCGGTTGGAGTCGCGGTCGGTGAAGTGGTTGGATAATACACAGCGTCCGGAGTACGAGGAGCACATAGCGCCATGGATGAAGCTCTCGATCTCAATGTCCACATGCTGCTTGATCTCGACGATCTCCTCCAGGCTAGTCTCCCGGCCCAATACTACGCGCGGCAGACCTTCCTCCTTCCAATAGGATACTGCCTGCCAGTTGAGTGTGGACTGCTGGGTGCTTAGGTGCACCTCAAGACCCGGCACCAGGCGCAGGGCAGTATCGACAATCACCGGATCGGCTACGATAATCGCTGCAATTCCGGCCTCATATAAATTACGCAGGTATTCTTCAATCCCCGCGACATCTTCATTGTGAGCATAGATATTGGTGGCCACGAATACTTTGGCACCATATTTCTTGGCAAATTCAACACCCTCGCGCATTTCCTCGAAGGTAAAGTTATCCGCTCCCGAGCGCAGACCGTATTTCTGCCCTCCGATATAGACTGCATCCGCGCCATAATGCACGGCGAATTTCAATTTCTCTAGGTTTCCTGCCGGAGCCAGGAGCTCCGGTCTGTCCAGACGGTAACGCTTGCCCTTGAACTGGGGCTTGGTCATGGTTCCCATTCCTGTTCTCCTTTCGTTGTCTTTGCTGTCAAAAACCCACCTAAAACTTCCTATCAGATAGCACGTAACTGCGGAAAGCGTTTGGACTTCCGGCCGCTGTTGTCTCCAGATGTTTTTTTGATTACTCCGCTGAGCGGATAACATCCGGAGACAAAGGCGGTCGCTACCGCTCCTACAGTTCCAAACCTTCCCTCCGTTACTTCATCTTTAAGGTAAAGCTTTAAGTTCTCTTTTAGAACAGCAAAGATTTTTTTATATTAATAGACCTGCTCTTTGTAGAAGAAGCCGAACGACAGTTCACGCTCAGGGTCCTGCAAAGACCGGACCTCCTCCAGCCAAGACTCCTCGAATGCATATTCAGCGGGATCAGCGGCGTAGACGTCCATAGCATGACGGTAAGCCTTAACGACAGCCACGTTATAAGCCACCGGCTTCAGCAGACCCTCGATCTTCAGGCTGTGTACGCCAGCTTTTAACAAGAAGTGAAGATCCTCCAGAATGCAAATATCATCTGAGCTCATAATATGCGTGCCGTTCTCGTCTTCATAGATCGGGAACTTCTCATTCGGACGCTCCGCTTCAATCAGGAACAGCCCGCGCTCCTTACCCAGGCTTCCGCCATCGCTTGGACGGCCCTGGTGGGACATATAGCTTGCAACCAGCTTGCGCTTGGAATGATAGATATTCGTCATGCCGTGCACCTGGACCTGGGCTTCCACCTCAAGGTTAGGAACCATTTCGGTCATCTCATCCATATTGAGCTCACGGGCCAGAACGACCCGCGTGGCTCCCTTGCGGCCCCAGTAATTGGCTGTAGCATAGTTGGTCGAGGTCATTTCCGCATTCCAGTGCAGCTTCATTCCCGGCGCTTCGGCTTTGACGGCCGCCAGTACGGCGGGATCACCGAACTCTATCCCATCCACACCGAGCCCGCCGATCGCCTTCACATAAGCCGGAAGCTCCTCCAGCATCGTATTGGGAATCAATCCATTGATGCTTACATATACCTTACCGCCCCGTGCATGTGCCAGCTTAACTACTGCGGCGGTATCTTCAAGTGTAAAATGTCCGGCAAGACGCATACCAAAGCGGTCATCGCCAACCAGCAGCGCACTCGCTCCTGCATCCAGCAGCGCTGCAGCTTCTTCCAGAGAAGCCGCTGTCGCCAGCAGCTCCGGTGTGTTATTCATCGTGTTACCTCCTGTGCATTGCTCATCCTTACTATTGTAGCGGGTTCTTACGGATTTTGTTTGCTTTTTTGAATATTGGCTAAATGTTCCTTGTAGGTTCTGGCAAATAAATGCCCCTGTGAGCCGTCCTTCTTAGTGACATAGAAGAAATAATCCGAGACCTCCGGCGTCATTGCTGCTTCAATCGATGCCAGCCCGGGGCTGCTGATCGGTCCAGGCGGCAAGCCTGCCTGCTTATACGTATTATAAGGACTATCTACCTTCAGATCCTTCTCATACAACCGCTCTTTCTGCTTGTCCAGTAAGTACTGGACGGTAGCGTCGATCTCCAGCTTCTGCCCTTTATCCAGTCTGTTATAGATAATACCGGCCACCAGCGGACGTTCCTTGTCTACGACCACCTCACGCTCCACCAGTGAAGCTACGGTCAGCAGCTCATGCAGGGAGAGCCCGCGGTTCGCCAGCTTGGCCTTCCACTCAGGAATCGTATCCAGCTTCTTCACCAGCTGCTCCAGCATCGCCCCGATGACTTCCTGCGGGGTGCTGTCCTTAGCCAGTTCATAGGTCTCCGGGAAAAGATACCCCTCCAGCCGGTGGCGCAGCAGCGGATTGTCCGGAATCTCCAGCTTGCTTACGGCTTCCATGCCCTTACCGGAATCAATCAGCGCAAGGAAGACCTCCGGCTTCTGATTCCATGCAGCGGCCAGCTTCTCTGCCACCTGGACCGCAGTATACCCTTCAGGAATTGTAAAAGTAACGGTAGCTTCCTTCACAACATCTCCGGCATTCAACCGGCTGATCAGCGTATCGTAGGAGTCGCCGGGGCTTACCTGATACGTGCCGGCCTTGAAGCTGGAGCCCTCCTGGACCCATTTCAGATAGCCTTTGAAGAACAGGCTGTGCTTGATAATGCCCTCTTGCTCAAGCAGGTCGGCGATTTGCGAGCTTCCCATACCCTTCTCTATCGTAACCGTTACGGCCGGCCCTGCGGGCTTGACCGGCTGCATTCCATTCCAGATGTACCATGCTCCTCCTCCTGCAGCTGCTGCCAGGACCAGAATTAAGATAAGCACAGTGCGGATCACGGCTTTCAAATGTTACGCCTCACTTTCCGACTATAAAGTATAAAATTGTATTGTCCAAAATTC
The DNA here is from genome assembly GCF_038005345.1 of Paenibacillus sp. FSL H8-0122. Classification (NCBI taxonomy): domain Bacteria; kingdom Bacillati; phylum Bacillota; class Bacilli; order Caryophanales; family Paenibacillaceae; genus Paenibacillus; species Paenibacillus sp. FSL H8-0122. Next base: position 4,693,510 of record NZ_JBBOTB010000001.1, read on the forward strand.
AACCTATTTTTATAGCATAAGCTTTTTTCAGGCAAACGGAAAGATCCTTCCGCTCCTCATAAGCAAAAAGAGCGCGGAAAAATTCCGCCCTCTTCCGTATCTGCCATACATGAAGTTGCCACAGACGCCTACTCGCTATCCGCAGGGAAGGTGAGCTCATCGTACAGCTCGGAAATATCCTCCCACTCTTCATCGTCCATAATGCTCTCCAGTTCCGGAAGTCCGTCCGGAGAAACTACGATGCGCAGAATTTCCTGCTCCGCAGCTCTTCCCGATCCGGCCAGAACGGCATAAGCACGGTCACCCACAGCAAATTCTGCAATAATATCGTAAACGGAAGACTTGCCCTGCTCATCCTCCAGTTCTACTGTTTCTCCATATACTTCCTTGAGCTTAGAAGTCCATACCGCCTGATCAGCGGAAAAATCAGTCATTCTCTGCTCCTCCATCCAGCTCGTCAACCAAGGTATTGAAGGTCTCCTCTACGATGGCCCACTCCTCGTCGTTCTCAATCATGAAGAGCTGCAGATCGTCGCCGTCTTCCTCATAGCGGAACGCGTAGACCTCATCTGTCTCCTCATCCTCGGAATCAAGCGGAACCACCATCATATACTTGGCATCCGATCCGTCCACTTCAAACTTCATGATGACCTCGAATTCCTCTTCATTACCTTCCTCATCGGGAATATAGATAATTTCCGGTTCCTCTTCTTGGCCGATCTGTTCGTTTGTCATATCCGCACACCCCTCACCTTTTACTGTTAGCATCCAAAAAATTTTGCAAAATCAGCGCTGCGGCCATTTTGTCCACCAGCCCCTTGCGTTTCTTCCGGCTGACGTCCCCGTCTATCAGCACCCGCTCAGCAGATACCGTCGTCAGACGCTCATCCCAAAGGTGTACGGGTAAATCGAGTTGCTCCCGCAGCTTATCTGCGAATTCGATGCAAATTTCACCACGGGGTCCTACGGAGCCGTTCATGTTCTTCGGCAGCCCGACAACAATCTCGCCGATTTCGTACTCCTTGACCAGTTCACGGATACGTTCGAATTCATTGCCGTTTCCGCGCCGCTCAATAGTCTCCAGAGATTGTGCTGTCCATCCGAAAATATCGCTTGTGGCGACACCGATTCTGCGGTCGCCGTAATCCAGTCCCAGCTTCTTCATCATTTGGGCTGGTCCACCCGATGATTGGCCAGATAGAAACGGACCAGTTCTTCGATCAGCTCATCACGCTCTTTCCTCCGGACCAAACTTCTCGCATTGTTGTGGCGGGGAATGTAAGCCGGATCTCCTGAAAGAAGATACCCTACGATCTGATTGATCGGATGATATTCTTTCTCCACCAGCGCGTCGTACACGGCGAGCAGTATTTCCTGGGGAGAGGCTTCCTTTTCGTCGCCCTTCACATTGAATTTGACCGTTTTGTCCATGGAGTCCATGTGGTGACACCTTCCTTCTGCAAAATCACCCTGATTCGGGCGGCTTCGCAAAGTTGCTGCTGTACAGCTCACTTGCTGCCCTCATCATAACATATTCATGCCCCAACGAGGAAATCCTGCCTTGGTTAAAGCGCTTTTTTTGGCATTTTGTCTACAAAACCAGATGTTTTTTTGGGTTTTAAGCTATTGCAAGCCCTGGGTCAATAATGAATAACCCCAAAAAATATACATTGTGTGAATAAAGCAGCGGCACCGAGAAATTGCCCTCAGCACCGCTGCTTCCCAACCCTTGATAGAAATCCACAGTTTCTTACAGACAAGAATTACTGCATACTGCTTAAGCCTGTGCTGCTACCAGTTCCTCTGCCTTCTTCAGGGCTTCGCCCAGCTTGGAAGCGTCCTTGCCTCCGGCCTGCGCCATATCCGGACGTCCGCCGCCGCCGCCGCCGCAGACGGCAGCGATCTCCTTCACCAGCTTGCCGGCGTGGAAGCCCTTCTTCACCAGCTCCTGAGGCACGGCGACCACGAAGTTCACCTTGTCCTCCATTGCAGCACCGAGCACCAGTATGGCATCCGGGAGCTTGGACTTCAGTTCGTCCGCTGTCGAGCGCAAAGCATCAATATTGCCGGCTTGCACAGAAACCGCAAGAAGCTGCGTTCCTCCGCCTACTGTGACTACACTGCTGGTCAGCTCTGCTGCGAAGGTTGCGCTCAGCTTGGACTGAAGCGATTCATTCTCGCGGCCCAGCTCGCGTACCTGGGCATGCAGCGCCTCGATCCGCTTCGGCACATCGGTCAGCGACGATTTCAGCAGGGCTGCCGATTGCTTCAGCAGGTCCAGCTGACTCTCCGTGAACTGATAGGCGTAACGGCCAGTCACAGCTTCAATCCGGCGCACCCCGGAACCGATGCCGCTCTCGCTGAGCAGCTTGAAGATTCCGATCTGCGCTGTATTAGACACATGGCATCCGCCGCACAGCTCCAGGCTATAGTCGCCGACTTGAACGACACGGACAACATTGCCGTATTTCTCTCCGAAGAGGGCCATCGCTCCCATGGCTTTGGCTTCATCTATCGGCTTATTCTCAATGACTACAGGAAGGCTGCGCCAGATCTGGGCATTCACCCGCTGCTCGATATCGCTGAGCTCCTCTGGAGTGATGGCTCCAAAATGCGAGAAGTCAAACCGCAGGCGTGAGCCTTCTACTAAAGAACCTGCCTGATTCACATGGCTGCCAAGCACTTCCTTCAGCGCCTTGTGCAGCAAGTGAGTGGCCGTGTGGTTCTTCACGATATCCTCGCGCTCCGCCCGGTTCACTTCGGCACGGACGGTATCGCCGACCTTCAGATCGCCTGCTTCCACCGTAACCAGATGAACATGCTGTCCGTGCGGTGCTTTAAATAGCCCAGTTACCTTAGCGGTCACCGATCCGCCGGTCAGAACACCGGTGTCGCTGACTTGGCCGCCGCTCTCTGCATAGAACGGTGTTGTCTCCAGGATCACCTGGCACTCGGCGCCTTCGCTTACTGTATCCTGAAGCGCACCGTCTACCACAATTGCCAGCACCTTGGACTCTGTTACCGTGTCATTATATCCAACAAATTCACTTTTAACCGTCAGCTCGGCGAGGGCACCGCCCTGAATCTTCATGCTGGCGCTGTCCTGACGGGCAGCTCTGGCCCGCTCACGCTGCTCCTGCATCGCGGCATCGAAGCCGGCGCGGTCAACGGCAAGCCCCTGCTCGGACGCGAAGTCCTCGGTCAGGTCAAACGGGAAGCCATAGGTGTCATAGAGCTTGAACGCATCGGCACCGGCAATGGTGCTCAGGCCGTCCGCTTTGGCTTTGGCACTGATCTCGCCGAGGATCGCCAGACCATCGGACAGCGTCTCGTGGAAGCGTTCCTCTTCCAGACGGATGATTTTGGCGATATATTCACGGTTCTCGACCACGGAAGGATAATATACGCCCATAATCTCTCCAACCGTCTCAGTCAGCTCATGCAGGAACGGGCGGTCCAGTCCCAGCGTCTTGCCGTAGCGTACGGCGCGGCGGAGCAGACGGCGGATGATATAGCCGCGTCCTTCATTGGAAGGAAGCACGCCGTCCCCGACTGCAAATGTAACGGTACGCACATGGTCGGCGATAACTTTTAACGCGATATCCTGTTCAACATTATCCTTGTAGGTTACACCGGCAAGCCCGGCGGTCTTCTGGATAATCGGCTGGAACAGATCGGTATCGAAGTTGGAATCCACATCCTGGAGAATGGAAGCGAAGCGCTCCAGGCCTGCGCCGGTATCAATATTCTTGTTGGGAAGCGGCGTATAGCTGCCGTCCTTATTATGGTTGAACTGCGAGAATACGAGGTTCCAGACCTCCAGCCAGCGCTCATTCTCACCGCCCGGATACATCTCCGGATCACTCATATCACTGCCGTACGCTTCACCGCGGTCATAGAAAATCTCCGAGCACGGGCCGCACGGGCCTTCGCCGATATCCCAGAAGTTCTCGTCGCCCAGCTTGATGATGCGTTCTGCGGGCAGGCCGACCTTCTCATTCCACAGCTTGAACGCTTCTTCGTCCTCAGCATACACGGTAACGGAGATCCGGTCGCCGTCGAAGCCGATCCACTCCTTGCCGGTCAGGAATTCCCAAGCCCAGGTGATGGCCTCTTCCTTGAAATAATCCCCGATGGAGAAGTTGCCCAGCATCTCAAAGAATGTATGGTGGCGGCGCGTCTTGCCCACATTCTCAATATCATTGGTGCGGATACATTTCTGCGAGTTCGTCAGGCGGGGATTCTCCGGAATCTCCCGGCCGTCGAAGTAGGCCTTCAGCGGCGCCATCCCTGCGTTAATCCACAGCAGCGAAGGGTCATTGTGGGGCACGAGCGAGGCGCTCGGCTCAATTCGGTGGTTCTTGCTCTCAAAAAACTGCAGCCATTTCGAACGGATTTCACTTGCTTTCATCATGTACAGCTCCCGTCTCTTCATTAAAATGCGGCACGCTGGCCGGAAAACACATTCTTGCCGTAACCGTTACACGAAAAATCAAAAACAAAAAACGCCCCTGAATATATATTCAGGGACGATGATTATCGCGGTACCACCCTGGTTATCGCCTTGATCCGTGAATCACGGACAACTGCAGACGATCGCCTTGTGCGGCTGTTAACGGGTGCCCCCGGCGGGATTGTCCCCGCACTCCGAAATCAGCTTTCGGCCGGTCTGTCTTCCAGGTTCTCACACCCGATGCGGACCATCCGCAAAGGAACCTGTTCTCTGATGAAGCATTCTCCGGCGTACTTGTTTTCATCAACGCTTTGTCCGATTTGCTTTTTAACATTTCAAGTATAGCCAGTGGGTGGATATCTGTCAATCAAGTACCGGGAAATTGATGGACAAGGCGGATAGCCTGTGCGAAAAAGTATATTTACAGCGCTTACAGACAGGCGTATAATTTACATTATTCATAGTGTCGAGACGTAGCTCAGCTTGGTAGAGCGCTTGCTTCGGGAGTAAGAGGCCGCAGGTTCGAATCCTGTCGTCTCGACCATATTCTGTTAAACCTAAAGTCTACCATACATTCAAGCAGAGCAGTGATTCTCCTATGTTGGAGGGTTGCTGTTTTTCGCATTTGACTATCTAAGGAGCCGTGGCCTGATGAACACAATTCAAGAGCAATATGCAGGTGAAGCGCTGAAGGCTGAGCAGGCCAGGCTGGTGCGCCTGATCTCTGCTCTTGCTCCTGGCGACGGCATATATAGCCAGCCCATCCCCGGTGTGTATGTCAGCCGCTATTCATCAGCAGATGCAGACACGATCAAAACGTTCTATTCCGCCTCACTGATAATCGTAGTCCAAGGGGCAAAGCGGATCATGATCGGGCAGAAGCTTTATGATTTTGACAAAACACAGATGATCCTGCTGCCTGTTGCCCTGCCGGTGGCCATGCGGCTTACGGAAGCCAGCCCGTCTGAGCCTTACCTGGGCGTTAAGCTGGAGCTTGATCCGCAGAAGATTGGCGATTGGGTCTTGAAGCTGTATCCCCGGGGACTCCCAGCGGTAAGTCAGACGGACAACCCGTACATGACTGATGCCAATCCGGCGATTCTGAATGCTGTGGTCCGGCTGCTCGAATGTCTCCAGCATCCCGCTGATGTGGAACTGCTTGCTCCGCTGGTAACAGATGAGCTCCTGCTGCGGATTCTGCGCAGTCCGGTCGGTGCCCGGCTGGCCCTGACCTGCCTCGCTGCGTCGGATGTTCAGCGGGTGACGAAGGTAATTACCTGGCTGCAGAAGCATTTCTCCCAGCAGGTCAAGGTGGCCGAACTGGCTGAATTGGCACATATGAGCGCTTCTTCGTTTCATGTGCATTTCAAATCGGTCACCTCCATGAGTCCGCTGCAATACCAGAAGGCGCTGCGTCTTCATGAAGCAAGGCGGCTGATGTTGAACTCCTCCATGGATGCAGCAGCAGCCTGCCGGCTTGTCGGCTATGTGAGCGATTCCCAGTTCAGCCGGGATTACAGCCGGTTCTTCGGCTGTCCGCCCAGCAGGGATATCGCCAGATTGCGCCAGCCGGCCCAAAGTACACCATAAGCATCAATTGAACGCCCGCAGCCGTCACGGCTTGCGGGCTTGTTTACGTGTGCAGTGAATCTTCGTCGTCCATGGACCCGCGGCAATTCTTGCAGGATCGGGCAAAAAGCGAACAGGAACAGGCAAAGCTACTGCCGCCGCGCAAATTATAATGAATGTAATCGATAGAGGAGGAATGATTATGCATGTATTTGTCACAGGGGCGAGCGGTTTTGTCGGCTCGGCTGTAGTACGGGAATTGATAGACGCGGGGCATATGGTCACCGGCCTGGCCCGTTCGGATCAGGCCGCAGCAGCACTTATGGCGGCAGGAGCCGCTGTACACCGCGGCGCTCTGGATGATCCGGACAGCCTGCGCCGGGGAGCGGCGGCAGCGGATGGCGTGATTCATGCCGCCTTCATCCATAACTATGCGGATCTCACTGCTGCGGGCGAGACAGACCGGCTGGCAATCGGGGCTATGGGTGCCGAGCTCGCGGGGTCCGGCCGATCGCTGGTCGTAACCTCCGTCATCGGGCATCTTACCCCGGGGCAGTTGGCCACGGAGGATACGGCACCCGATCCGGATGCTTCAGTCAAGCACCGCGCCGGTTCTGAAGAAGCTGCGCTTGCACTCGCCAGCCAGGGCGTCCGGGTATCCGTGCTGCGGCTTCCGCTGTCGGTGCATGGGGATGGCGATACCGGATTTGTTCCGGGCCTAATCCAGCTTGCCCGCCGCACAGGCATATCTGCATACGTAGGAAATGGCTTAAACCGCTGGCCTGCTGTGCACCGGCTGGACGCTGCGCGTCTGTACCGTCTGGCACTTGAAGGAGCCCCTGCCGGGACCATACTTCATGCGACCGGCGACGAAGGAGTGCCGCTTGTTGAGATCGCCGGTGTGATTGCCCGCCGGCTCGGACTGCCGGCCGCCAGCATTCCCGTTAAGGAAGCTGCGGAGCATTTCGGCTGGCTGGCGCATTTTGTCTCCCTGGATATCCCGGCTTCGAGCGATAAAACCCGGGCGCTGCTCGGCTGGCAGCCTGTACATCCGGCGCTTCTGGCCGACCTTAACCGTGATCCATATTTTTGCAACGAATAACTGAGAAGAATGGAGGATTCGAATGGCAGAACCTGTTCAGCAACCTAGTACGTTCACTTCACAATATTCCGTGATAACCGCCGTTCTGGTCCTATGCTCGCTTGTTGTTGTATCAGGCATTTATGTGACGCTGCCGTTAGGCTCCCTGTTAGCTGATGCCTTTCAGGCATCACCAGCCCGGGCAGCATGGGCAAGCAGCGCTTTTACATTGGCTTACGCCTTGGGCTTCCTGCTGTTCTCCCCGCTCTCCGAGCGTCTCGGCCGCTGGCCGGTCATGTTCTGGGGACTGCTTGCGTTAGGCCTCATAACCCCTCTGCTGGGACTGGCACAGGATCTCTCTATTCTTATTGCGCTCCGCGCCGTACAGGGACTGGCCGCAGCAACCTTCGCACCGACGGTGATGATCTACATCACCGAGAGCTTCCCGCCGCAGCGCAGGGTGGCGGCCATGGGACTTATCAGCACCGGATTTCTCGTCTCGGCCATCGCCGGACAATTGTTCAGCAGCACAGTTAGCGGATATTGGGATTGGCGTTATGTCTTCTATATTCACGGAGGCCTATGCCTGGCGGCTACACTGCTGACCGGCCTCTTCGTTCCAAGAGGCAAAACGGTGCGGACCCGGGCAAGCCTGGCCGCACTCTACAGACAGCTGCCCGCACAATTCCTGAACAAACGGCTGGTGCTGTGTTATCTGATCTGCCTGACGATTCTCCTGTCTTTTGTCGGGATGTACACAATCTTTCAGGAGGAGTTGACGAAGCCCCCCTTTGCTCTGACTGCCGCCCAGCTTATGCAGGTAAGAGCCGCAGGACTCGCGGGGATGATCCTGTCGCCGTTCGCGGGACTTCTCTCCGCCAGGTTCGGCTCCAAGCGGATGCTCCAGGCCGGCCTTCTGCTCGCCGCCGCAGGCCTTGCCGCCGCAGGATTAAGCAGTACCCTGCCTCTGCTGGTCGGGATGAGCATTGTGTATATTGCGGGAATCTCCATCCTGATTCCGGTGCTGATCTCACTGATCGGCCTCCTTGCAGGGGAGCGGCGCGGGCCGGCTATCACCATATATTCGCTGATGCTGTTCACCGGGGCCTCTGCTGGTCCGCAGGCGGCACTGAGCCTTATGCACGCAGGCGGCGGCCTGACGGCTTTTGAAGCATTGGCTGCACTTCTGCTTGCCGCCTTCGGGATCTCCTGCTTCATCCGGACACCTGAGCTATGAGCTTCTTCTTCCGGGCAGGAGCGCCGCCGGGATCAATGCTACCGCAGAGAAGGCAATCGTCCACATTAACGTATGGTCGAAGGCAATAACCGTAGCAGCCCGCTCATGCGACAGCACAGCATGAAGCTGTTTCTGCAAAATAACTGCGATCACCGAAACACCAAAAGCGCCGCCGATCTGCTGCATAATCCGGGTGGTGCTGCTGGCATGGGGAATCTGCCCGGAAGTCAGGCCCACATAGGCTGAAGCCATAACCGGCAGGAACACACAGCACCGAGCCGAGGAAGAACATGCACAGTGAGAACAGCCACGTTCTCCGGCCCCCGAACCGCTCTACTGCCCAGCCCACAGCCGTCTTCTCAGCTCCAGCTCTTCATATACCCGCTCCAGCGGCAGCCGCATGGCCTGACTCGCAATATTTACGGGAGTGCCGACGAGACGGAGGTTGATAGCCATCAGCCACCGCTTCACTCCGCGTTGCCGGGCCAGATACGCTTTGGGATCAGCAAGGTAGACGCAGATGTTTTTTTGTCCGGAGAAGCGGATCAGGCGAATATCCTTAATGTCCTCCCACATGATCCGTCCTCCGGGAATTGCAGAAGAGCGGTCATCGATGCCCTGGGCATCTGCCACAAGCAGCGGTGAACGGCGCAGCAGCATGAAGAGATAGACCACTACCCCCAGGCCGAACAGCACGGTGAAGACGATTCCCAGCGTCCGCAGAAGGATGGCAGGATCTTGCGTCACCTCCCCGGACGTTTTGAGCAGCAGGACCCCCAAGAGCATAAAAAGCAGCGATCCCGTGAACAGCAAAAGCTGCTTCACCCGGGAGGCCTCCACTACGAACGGCTGGTAACCTCCATCGTTATACGGCGGATAGCCCATGTTGTGTCCCTCCTTCAAGACCCTGACGCCAAACTTCTGCGCGGGGGTCCTCTATGTTTCTTTACAATATAACCATATTGTTTACCCAAAAAATTGACGTTCGTAACTCTTTATCTAAGTAATAGCTTACGCCAGGCGGCACGCTGCAACGGGGTGTTCTTGCTCTGGAAACCAACCAGATTGCATTCGGTTTTTCGATTACATTGGGCGCTGGGCGTAATGCGAAACAGCGGTGCCCCCGTAGTGGGTGCACCGCTGTCCAGTTACTTTCTTCAATAATTTCAGCCTCTCACTCAGGCTACAACTTCCAGATCCGGTACAGAATCACCGCTGCTTCCGCGCGTGAGAGGGTGTCCCCCGGAGCAAGCTTATTGTTCTTACCGTTCACTACGCCGTATTTCAGCAGGGCGGATATGCTGTCCTTGGCATAGGCGGAGATTTGACCGGCATCGGTGTAAGATGCTATCGATCCGCTGCCTTCAGCGATGATTCCGGCCGCCTTCAGGGCACGCGCCGCAATTACCATCATCTCCTGGCGGGTGATGATGCCCGCTGGCTTGAAGGTATTGTCCGCATAGCCTGTGACGATACCGAGCTGCTTCGCGGCCGCAAGCTCCTTGCTGTATGCCGCGTTGTTCTGGACATCGCTGAAGCCTGCAACTGCTTCAGCAGCAGCCTTAAGCTCCAGCACCTTCACCAGAGAAGCGGTGAAGTCTGCTCTATTCATAGGAGCCGCAGGAGAGAAGCTGTTCCCATCCGGGAGGACGCCGCGGGCCACCATTGCAGCGGCTGCTTGCTTCGCCCATGACAGGCTGCCGAGATCTGTAAAGGCTGGCGGAGCGAAGGCTGCGGCAAAAGTGCCGAGCTCTGTAATACGGAACACCAGCGCTTCCTTCACTGCATCATAACGGCTGTTCACCACAGCAGACCACGCGCCGCTGCCGGTGAGCGAACGGACCAGAAGGGACTCCAGGCTGCCAAGCTCTGCTGCTGACGCTTTGTAAGGAATAGAGACGGTTATCGTGCCGCTGCCAGACAAGGCTACCTTCTGCCCGCCTGCAAGCAGACTCAGCTCCACCACCGGACGGCTGCCGGTCTGCTGAAGAGCAGCGGCATTCAGGCCTTCGGCTGTGAAATGCTTGACCCGGATGCTGACATATTCAGTGGTTGCTGTAATCCCTGCGAGCTGCTCACTTGGAATGGACAGCGTAGCAAAGCCGTTCTGGAGGACAAGCAGGAACTTCTCCTGCGTCTTCAGGCCTTGAAGCGGCAACTGGGCTTCATAGGAGGCCACACCTGTCTGGTTCGCCAGATCGATGATGATCTGCTTCCGCCCGTCTGCTGCCGGGGCCGCCTGCTTCAAGGCTTGCTGCCACAGCTCGCCCGTCACAGTGGCTTTGGCCGCTGTGCCTTCGGTCTTCACCTCAGGTCTGATCGTCACTACGCCGTCCTTGACATCAAACTGTGCAGGCTTAGGCGCAGGTGTGCTGCTGCTGGTATAGCTGGTGCCGCCGGAATCCGGTGCCGATGTTGGCGTTGGCGCAGGTGTTGGTTCCGGAGTCGGCGTTGGCGTCGGCTCCGTTGACGGCTCGCCGCCGTCTTTGGCCTTAAGCGTCAGCACGCCGAAGACGGAGGTGTCCTGATAGCCGTTGCCGGTGGTATCATTCCAGGCGGCCACACTTTGCCGGACGCCGTTCTTGGCATCGTTGATCTGGGTGTCGAAGCCGACCTTGGTGCCGCCGGCTGGCGTAATCTTTTTGAACGGAATCTTCATTTCAAGCGTATAGTTGGTTCCGTTAACCTTGGTTACCGACTCGAAGCCTGCACCAATGGCTGCCGGACTGAACGAGGCTTCATTGTCGTAATTGACCCGGTATTGTCCGTCATCACTCTCATAGAAGGTCGTGCGGCCGAAATTCTCATCCACGAAAATCTCGACAGAGTCCTGCTCCCATGCATTCACATTACTCTTGTCCAACTGGGCGTCACTGACCTGAACCAGCACATACAGATTCTGGTCATCCCACAGGGTACGCGTGGTTCCGCTTGCGCCCTGCCAGGCCATCTGATAACGGTTCACAGCCATCTCAGGCGCAGAGGCCCAGATTCCATCCGCTGTCCCGTCAATAACCGGCGTGCCGTAGACCGCCTCTGACACGTTAGCTTCTGCCGTATTCGGCTCATTCTCAGCCATGAATTTGGCCGGATCAATGACCGCGTAGTAAGCCGGCTTCGCCTGCAAATCCCTGTCGAACAGCAGCGGGCTTGACTCCGCTCTCCAGCTTGTGCGGTCATCCATGCCCCAGAAGGTTACCCGCGCAATATGGTCGGCATGGGCCTTGTAGAGATCCATCAGCCTCGCATACAGATAGCCTTGGGCAATCCGTTCCTTCTCTGTCTGCGTATTCTGGCTGCCGGCCTGAATATCCAGTTCGGTAATGCTGACCTCTACGCCAAGGGAGATGAACCTCTCCAGCGACAGCTTGACGTTATCTGGATTTGTATTGATATTGTAATGCGCCTGCATCCCTACACCATCAATCAACAGCTTGCCGGGATGAGTCAGCGCGTACTTGTCATTCAGTTCCTTGACCATACTGTAGATGGCCTGGGCCTTGTTCTGGTTATCGTCATTGTAATCATTGTAATACAGCTTGATATCCCATTCCGGATGCTGGTCCAGCACTTCTCTGGCCGCCAGGAATGCCTGCTCCAGATAATCCGGACCGATGGCTTCATACCACGGAGCCTTGCGCAGCGCCGCTTGCCAGTCCGAAGGATTGGACGGGTTATCATTCATTGCCTCGTTGACCACATCCCAGGAGATGACCCGGTCTCCGAAATGTTCCATGACTCCCTTGATGTGGGCTCTCAGGTTAGCGAGTGCTTCGTCACGCCCCAGGGGAACGCTTTTGCCTGCTGCATCCGTGGTCAAGTTCATCCAGTCAGGCGATTGCTGATACCATACCAGTACATGCCCATGCATCTTCATCCCTTCAGCCAGCACCTTGTTCACCATCGCATCCGCTGCTGTAAAAGTGAAATTGCCTTTGGCCGGCTGCAGCGCATCCGGCTTCATGGCATTACCTGCGGTAGCAACGTTGTGATGCATCTTCAGCAGGTCCAGCCGTACGCCTTCCAGATCCTCGGCGGATAGCGCGTTGCCGATCAGGAAGTCATTTTGATAGGCTGTTTTTAGCGGAATCAGATCTCTCTGAATATCCACCGGCGCGGTACCTGTATGCTCGAAATTAATATCATCGATATAGAAGGAAGCGGTTGCATTATTGGAACTTTCAATATACAAGGTCAGGTATTCGCCGCCCACGCTGTTATAGCGGTAGCTGCCCTCATATTTCACCCAGCCGTCAGCTGTACTGATCGTCTTAGGGGACAGGGTCACATAACTTGCACTGCTGTCTGTGCCTACTTGCGTAGACAGCTGGAGCTGTGCGCTCGCCGGTTCGATCAGCTTCACCCAGGCAGAAAGGGTATATTCGCTGCCCTTGTCCACGTACTTCTCCACACGCAGGGAAGGCCCGTGCCAGGTATTGCTTCTGCCCTCGACCTTCAGGGAATACGAACCGCCCTCGGTATGATTCGCTTCATTCGTTACGGTCAGCGTCTCGGTTCCGGCTCTGCCGGTGAAGCCGCCCTCTTGCTGATCTTCAAAAGTCACTGTACTGAACGGCAAAGCCGGTTCACGCACAGGCTCTTCCCCGCCGCCCGGAGTGGACTCTGTCGTTATCAGAAGATCGCCAAGGTAGAAGGGTACTGTGGCTCCCTTATCGTTGGAGTTGATGCGCAAAGAATGGTCTCTCTTAGTAGAATCCGCGGCACTGGTGTCCACAGTAAATGTCTTCGTCAGTGTGACCGATTGCCCTGCCACATAGGGTATTGCTGCATAATTCCCGTAGCTGTTCACAGTCTGCAGCGCTGCCTCTGCTCCCTCTGGGAGCGTCACCTTCGCATCAACGTAGACAACTGCCGTTACCGTGTACGTTTTTCCATGCTGGAGACCGAGATCGGTGAACTTGAAATCAACTCCATCCCAGTTATCCTTCCGGTTGTTTACGTATAATGCTGCACCATCGGCATTCCCTGCAAAAGGAACCTCCTTCACCGCCTCCAGCTTGGCGCCTCCCGACTGAACTGCCTTGCCTGCACCATTCGCAAACGTCTCGTGATATACCGTGGTCTGTGCCTCGGCTGCCTGAGCAGCCGGAAGATATCCGCCTGCCGGAAGAAGCAGAAGGGCTGCCAGCAGCACCAGAGAGACTTGCTTGATTATTCTCTTCATGCGTTGCACTCCTCTGTATGAATTTGGGTTTCAATGAGTTAAGCGCTTACAGCTAATGTGGAAGCCTCCCCCTTCACCACCCAAATCGTAGCATATGGACCAAAGTGCGTCTTACCTGAAACTAAAGGTTGTACCGTGCTTTTTATAGATGATTCCGGCTGACTGCATAGCAAAGAAGACCCCTGAATTAGGAGTCTTCTAACCGGCAGGATCTATATCAGCTTGTGCGCATACCACTTCTTGCCCCTGAAGCGCCACAGGAACACCGCTCCGCGCACTGCCCATTCGCAGTTCATCGCCAGCCATACACCCAGTACTCCATAGCCCAGCACGATCCCGAGAATATAACCGAAGACCACCCGGAACAGCCACATGGTCAGCATTGAAGCAATTGAGGTGAAGCGGGAATCTCCCGCTGCCCGCAGGGCAGACGGCAGAATGAAGCTGAAGGCCCACAGCGGAATCTGGGCAATCGCATTGACCAGCAGTACCACAAACAGATCATCGATGATCTCCGCAGGCGGAGAGAAGATCGACACCAGCGGATGGAACAGCGGCATCAGGATCAAGGCCACCAGGGCGTAAGAGGCGGAACCGATCCACAGGAAGGACTTGATGAACTTCCGGGCATCCGCTACATCCCCCCGTCCGATACACTGGCCGACCACGGTTACAATCGTCAGCGACAGCGCACTGGCCGGAATCTGAAAGACCATCGCCAGCGATCCGGCAATCGCATTGGTGGCGATGGCATACGTGCCCAGACTGACAATGAAGATCTGCGTCAGCAGCTTGCCGCCGTTGAAGAACATCTGCTCTGCGGCGAACGGTACGCCGATGAACATGATTTTGCGCAGCATCGTAAGTGGTACATGGAACAGGTCGCGGAACTGCACACGCAGCACCGAATCGAACTTGAACAGATAGATCAAGGCACAGGCCATCCCCACATAACGCGCAATGTTGACCGCAAGTGTCATGCCCAGCACACCCATGTCCAGCAGGTTAATAAAGACAACGTTGAGGATAACGTACAGCACGTTCATAATCAGCGACAGCATCAGCGAAGCCCGCGTCCGGCCCACGCCCCGCAGCGCACCGCATACAGCCTGAACCACGGCAATCCCCAGATACGAAATGCTGCTGCCGATCATATAGACCCGGGCATTATCCAGCACATCGGCGGAGGCCGTCCCGAACAGCAAATTCAGAATTGGCGTATGGAAGGACATCAGCAGCAGACCGATTCCCACCGCAAGCAGCGAGACCGAGGTAACCGATCCGGCCGTGGCCTGGGAGACCATGCGGTCATTCCCGCTTCCTTTATACTGCGCAACCACCACCGTCCCCCCGGTCGCAATCGCCACAAATACATTGATCAGAAAAATATTCAGGGAATCCACCATATTCACCGCACTGACTGCCGCCATACCCGACGAGCTGATCATTGCGGTGTTGACCAGGTTCAGCCCGATAATGAAGGCCTGGTCAATCAGAATCGGGATAAACAAAGCGATAATTTGCCGGTAATCCATGCTGTCTCCGGACAGATATTTTTCCAGCCATTTCTTGGCCGGTTGAGGAGCTTGAAGCTGCATACATTGATCACATTCTTTTCTGTAGAATAATTGCAGGCGTACTATACATTCCTTCCAGTTTACTACAGATTCCGCTTCAAGTCTGTGTTAAGAGTGGAATTCGTTCAGATTACCGGATAACATTCCCTGCTCCCTAAGTAAAATCCTGGGTCCGGCCGAAATATAGAATGAGAGTATTTACATTCGGAAGGAGGAGCCTGTTATGAACAATGAGATCGTTAAAAGTCTGATCCAGCAGGTGACGGAAGAAGTGTTAGCCGAGAACCAAGCTGCCTTGGAGCAGAGTGGAAACAGCCAAGCCAGCATTCAACTAGCTGTGAAATTGTCCGCCGTTACCACCCTTAAGATCCTTGAAAAGCTGGAGCTGATCGATAAGGATTAACCGCACAGCCTGCCTGTGCTACATACCCGTAAGGCACTCCGCGCAAAAAAACCGCAGGCAGCGAATTTCCGCCTGCGGTTTTTTTGCGTGCCTATGGGGGATTCAGGGGCATTTGTGCTCTTCGTTTACGCTGTCCGCCCGCTTTCGGCGAATTCAGGTGCACTAATGCACCTCATTCGCTCGCTCAGCCAACTATTCACGAATTCAGGTGCACTTCTGCTCTTCATTTACGCTGTCCGCCCGCTTTCGGCGAATTCAGGTGCACTTCTGCTCTTCATTCTGACGGCTCAGAGGGATTTATCCCTCTCATTTTCGCTCACCGCCCATTTTCAGCTGAATCAATGGGATTTTTCCCTTTCATTTTGACTGATCATCCACTTTTAGCTGAATCAATGGGATTTTTCCCTTTCATTTCAGCTTATCATCCACTGTTAGCCGTATTAATGGGATTTATCCCTTTCATTTGGGCCTACCACCCTACACACGGCCCGCTTTCCCGTTACTTTCGCTCCCAGCAAGATCAAATTTACTTTTCTCACTATATCGATCAACAATCCTGTATTCTGTATACGCGCGATTCTCGGGTTCTGCGGCTGTACGGCTACATGAAGAAGAGGCTATCGAACTCAAGCAGATTGAAGATAACTCTGCATGAGCAGCAATAGCCTCTGATTGACAAATTACTCTTTTCGGCAGAAATTCCACAATATAACTCTTATATACGCTGCGCCTCCAGCTCCCGTGTGAGCTCAAGCGCTTCAATACCGGCCAGCAGCACAATGCCGATTCCGTGAGTATCGTTGAGCTGCCAGGTGAGCTGTTCTTTGTAATACAGTTTGTTGAAGGAATAGCCCGATCCCCGGCAGACGCCGTAGACATTCCCCTGATGGTCGATGCAGTATTCGGCCAGCGCCATCCAGCCGCGCAGCGCTGCATCGGCATATGGATACGGCTCTGTCAGCCAACCTCTGCGCACACCGCGCGCAAAGGCATATACGAACATCGAAGAACACGATGCCTCCGCATAAGATCCGGGATCGGTCAGAACCTGATGCCATAATCCTGCGGCGTCCTGCAGCCGTATATATCCTTCGCACAGCGTCCGGTAATAGTCCAGCAGTTCTTCCCGCTGCGGATGCTGCTCCGGCAGTACCTCCAGCAGCTCAGTCAGCGAGAACAGCACCCAGCCGTTGCCTCTGCCCCAGGCTACCCCATTCGGCTTGCCGAATTTGTAGTCATACACATGATGCATTATGCCAAGCTCCGGCTGGAACAGCCGATTACGGTAATGAAGAAACTGTGACACTGCATCATCCAGATAAGCGGTATCTCCCGTCAACAGATAATACCGGCTCAGGAACGGAGTGCTCATATACAGATCATCGCACCACATCGTTCCCTGCATGAACTCGGTGGTGCCCCGTGTACGGTAGAGCGCCCCATCTTCATCGCGGGACTGCGTATTTTGAATATACCGGGCGATATACGCCGCTGTTTCGGGCGCTCCATGCAGCGGCTGCTCGGCATGAGCGGCGAGCATCACCGCACCGAAGGAGCCGCAGTCGTCCAGAGAGTCCATAAGCGCCAGCTGCTGGTTAATACCCGGAGCACCATAGCGGCTGCGGTCCCAGAGCGAATACGTATGAAGCCGGGTGCACTGCTCAATATGTCCTCTGGCATAAGCGGAATAATGAGGATCGCCCAGAGCCTGACCGGTACGCAGCAGACCATAGAGGGTCACCCCCAGCGGATAATTCCAGCGTCCGTACAGCGCACTCTCCAGATATGGCCTGACTGCCCCACCAGGACGGTCCACCCGCCAAAAGCATTCCTCCGCCCCTTCACCGAAGGGAGCATCCATAGAAGCCGCTTCCGCAGGCAGCGGTGCCGCCGATTGCAGAAACGGACCAAGGTACAGCCATGGACCGGTCTGCCCTTCCACCGGGCAAGGACTCACCAGCTTCACTGTGCCGTGGACTCCACTGGCGCCAGCTCCCTTATTCAAGGTTCCCTGCGGAGAGCAGCAGGGTGAAGCTTCCGCAAGAGCCGCGCTACACTCCGCTTCCACCTGTACTTCTGATGTGTTCCCAGCCTCTGCCGCTTCCAGGCGGAAGCCCCAGCCGGGCCCGCCGCACACGGCCTCGACCAGCAGGTCATGGCTGCCGAAGTCCAGCGGCAGCACACACTCAAGGCCGGCACTCGCTTCGGGCTGGATGGCGGCAAGCCTGCCATCTACAAAGACCTTGAGTGCCGCTACATCCCGGCTGCGGATAAGCAGCCGCGCGTCCGCTCCGCCCGGCGCCGTCACCGCCAGCCGGCTCCAGGCCAGCGCCGCCGCGCCGGGCACCGCGCCGAGCACGCGCGCGAGGCTCCCGCCCTGCGCCTTGTCATCCGGCCATCCGGCCGCCGGATACCACGCACAGCGGGCCGCCAGCGCAGCTTCGGCGGCCTCCGCGGCTTCGCCGCAGCGGACACTTCCGCGCTGCGAAGGCTCCGCGCGGTGCGCCGCAGCCTCTCCCTCAGGAACGCCGCCGCCCTCCGGCTGCAGCGTCCATCTGCTCTGCTGCGGCGCGCTGTAGATCCAACCCTCACAGCCGCTGCGCTCCGCAGTCGGGGCCAGAAAATGTAGCGGCGCGCCCTTCACGCTCCCGGTGCCAAAAATACCGCCGCAGCCGGTGCCGACAGCGGTACATTCCAGCAGGAAGTGATTCCAGCCTGCCTTCAGCCCGGTACGAAAGAACGCCTTGCGGTCCGGGAACACATCATCGTTCAGATTGGAAGCGAAAACGGCAACGCCGCCAACATAGACTGTCACCGGACCGAAGCAGCTGAGCGCGAGCGGTATTTCGCTGTCCGTATCGCTCCACAGCTTCCCCCAGGCATAGACAAATTCCCCGTCCCGCAGCTCAGGCAGCCGTTCTTTCAGATTCATCTCATACCGGCAATCCGGCAGGCGCGGGAAGCTGTTCTCCAGATGAACGCGGTAGACCGGAGGCTGCGGCGGATTTGCACCGATATAGCGGTTCGCTATGATGGCAAGCATCGCTTCCGTATGCTCTCCGGCTGTGCGGACGATGGAATGACTCGGATGAAAGTAGACGGGAACATTGGCCTGCCCGGCATCACCCTTCACCGCATCCCCTCCCAAGGCACTATCCTGTATAGCAGCACCCTTCACGGCGTGCCCCCCCAAAGTACCATCCTGCACCGCATCACCTATCACCCCATGTCCTTCCTCTGCGCTCACCACTGCATTCCCTTCCCCTCCCCCCATCACAACGTCACCTCACCGCCGGGGTACAGGGTGGAGCTGTACAGCCGTTTGGGCTGGGGCAGCTGTTGCCCGGGGTGTGCCGCTTGCAGCGGGAGTGCTTCACCGGCATAGACAGCGGCCAGCTCATCCGTATAAATAATGACCTGCTCACTTCCACTGCCCAGCAGATCCCCGTGCACGGCGTAGCCCTGTTCGGCGAATTCGGCTACGATATTCATATGGCCGTCATAGAGTGCGGGAAGCACCGCTTCGCCCCGGCGGTACGCCAGAATATAGTCGGGTGCACCCGGCCAAAATCGGCTGACGGCTTCGACAATGGTCAGCCAGCCGTCAGTGGTACGCTCTTCCTTCCACAGCTCGCGGCCGGAGCAGTCCAGCAGGAACATGGCATCCTTGCCCCGCAGACCCTTGCCGTCATCCTCGCGGACCATACGGTCAAGACCGGCAATCTGCAGGCCGGGCAGGTCCGGGCGAAACCGCCCGAGCGCCAGATGCTGCGACTCGACAGAGCCTTCGTACCGCCACAGCTCGTGCCCGTTGCGGTCGTACATCACCGTCACACTGCCGCCGATGACCAGCTCCGGCACCCCGTCCCCGTTCACATCGCCGACCCACAGGCAATCGGCATGATCGTCCAGATCATGGCAGCTCCACAGCTTATTTCCGTCCGCATCCAGCAGATCATATCCGGCCATCACCTCATCGCGCCCGTCACCGTCCAGATCGTACACCCAAGGATAGTGCCCCACATTGCCCTGATGGGTCCAGAGCAGCCGGAAGTCCCGGTCCAGCGCCCACAGCTGATGGTAGCGGTCTTTGAGAATGATGTCGGAAGGATAATCGCCGCCTGACAGGTTGGCAATAATGATGCAGTCATGAGCCTCCTTCGCCGGCAGCGGGTGAACCGCTTTGACCTTGCCTGTCGCCCCCTCCAGAATATGCAGCTGGTCCTTCATCACACACAGCACCTCCAGCGCCCCGTCACCGTCGATATCGGCAATCTGCGCCGGATAATCGGAGCCTTGGCTGCCCGCGTTCGAATCCGGCGTTCCCCTCTGCCACAGCAGACGGCCATCGAGATTATAAGCCGTCAGGCACCGCACTTGGTGCGGAATATAACGGACATCCTGACGGTTATCCGGCTGCACCAGCAGCAGCTCAGCCCGGCCGTCCCCGTCCAGATCGCCGAGCAGCATTTTACATCTTGGACCGGCGGCAGAGATATCCAACCCGGCCAGCCGGTGCAGCTTTTGACTATGATCCATATGATTCACCATACATCCTCCTTCACTCTATCCCTGTTCTGTATCAGCCCAGATCCACAGTCTGTCCCCCAGGCACCTCGACCACCGCACCGCCAACCTCCAGCCAGACAGCAGCCGCTCCCGGATTATAAACAAAGTCCCTTGCCGCCGAGAACAGCAGCCCCCGGCAAGCCTTCATGTAATGCACCAGCTCCAGATTGGTCGCATACCAGATGTCCCCGCGTCCGCCCGCCATGGCGCAGAAGCGCTCCATCAGCTCCCAGTTGTTGTCATTGTCGAACTCGTAGCTATGCCCCCACACATACATCAAGTACAGATACTGCCGCTTATGCAGCCCCACAAAAGCCTCCCCAAGAGCAAGCAGCTCCCGGTTATGATGGCAGGTCGCCTGCCACTCCAGCCAGTCCTCCGGCAGGGCGAAGCCCCCGGTGGTCTGTACCGTCCGGGCATATTCAATGCCCAGATGCGGCAGCAGCGCCTTGATCTCCTGCGTATAGGAGCCGTTCGGGTAAGACATACCGCGCACAGGCTGGCGGACCAGCCCCTCCAGCACCCTGCGGTCCTCCATAATCTCCTCCACGACTGACTCCTGCGGGCAACGCGCCAGCGTCGGATGACTCCGCGTATGTACGCTGACCTCATGTCCGTGATAAAGAGCCGCAACCTCATCTGCCCTGATGCGGTCCCCTTCACCAAGCAGCCCTGAATTCAGATGGAAGCTGCCCTTGATCCCGTGCTGGTTGAACAGGCCCACCAGACGTTCATCCGCCCGCCGTCCGTCATCATAGCTCATCGTCAGCGCCTTATGACGGCCTTGCGGGTAGCAGTAATAGACTCCCGGCATTGCAGTTAAGCCTCCTTCATAATCGTCAGTCCCTATATAAATTGAACTTGTATATTTTTTGTTATGGGATAGCCGTGACTCCAGCCACCTCTCCATGCTTCAAGGAGCATACACGGTCAGATCGCTATATTCCGCTATCAGCGGTGCCATTTGCCGGAAGCCGATCCGGCCTCCGCCCAGCAACGGACCGAAGGACGAGCCGTCATCCTCCCAGTACAGCACCGGCAATTCATTGATGGCAAAAGTCACAGCAGTCCCCCGCTTCACCACCAGCATCCGGTAGTCCGCAGTCATATCGGCGGTATCCGGGAGCGGATCAGCCCCTTGGGCGACAAGGTGGAAGCCGTAGCTTTTGCGCAGATTACAGGTATGAAAAGCCCGCTCCTCCTCCCACATCCGGCGAAAATAAGAGATATGATAGGCATCCATCTCCCCATGATGGTACTGGTCATATTCGCCCGTGCGGACCGGCAGGGACGGGTCGAACAGATCCTTGCCCCCGGCACCGGCAGCCGCGAAGAACAGAATAGCCAGCCCCGGCTCGCGCAGCGGGCGGAACCTCCAGGATACGGCAATCTCCGCCGGGAAGACCTCCGGGCACCAAAAGACCACATTCGCCTTCTGCCCTTCCTCAGCCCCCCGGGTGCTCTCCAGCCGCAGCCGTCCCTGCGGAAACGAAACTGCTCCGTCGCCTTCCATACGGAAGCCTTCCACCTGTGCGGGTCCTTCCAGGGTATTGCGGTAAATCTTGCGCCAGCCTTCCGGAATCATTGCTAAGTCCTGCTGCACCGTCATCGGACATCCGCTCCCTTCCCGCGACCTGCACCGTCACTAGCTCCTGCCTGTGCACTACCCCCAGCTACGGGATCAGTTCCTGCACCCGCTTTATCACCAGTTCCTGCGCCAGCTTCTGCACCCGCTTTTGTATCAGCTTCTGCAGCTTCTGCAGCGGCTCCAGCTTCCGCATAGCCTTCTTCACCAGCACTAGCTTCAGTTTCCGCACCAGTTCTTGCACTAGCTCCAGCTCCAGCGGCTCCGGCTTCTCCCCCGGAACCTTCTTCCCGCGCAGGCAGAGCTTCGGCAATCAGTTCCAGCGCAATGATCGTATTCAGCGACCACTGCGAGGCTTCATTCGTATTCATCCAGTCGATCTCATTCAGCGCTTCCGTATAAGTCACCTGCTTCAGCTCCGCTTGAAGATTGACGATGCCAAACGGATTCTCAAGCAGAATGCTCCAGCAGCGTTCCGCCGTAGCCCGGTCATCCTTGACCCAAGCGCCGTAGGCGGCAATAGCCACACTCAGCACCGGATGCTCGAAGCGCAGCTTGCCTGTAATCGCACCTCCGGATCTAAGCAGCTGCTCTTCCTCCGGCAAGTTATAGAAGACACCGAACTCAGCAAGCATGTCCTCCCACTCCGGGTCCTCCAGCATCATCGCCAGCTCGAACCACACCTGCGGACCACCCATGCAGATCGCCAGATGCCGTCCCCAGTTGTCATCGCCCATTGGGCTGAGAATGCCCGTTGCGGGATCGTATCCATAGGTTGGACCGGAGATCAGCCGCAGATTGGCCGCTTTGATGCAGTCGATGCCGGTTAGGATTTTGTCGCGGTAGGCCGTATCCTCATAACGTTCCCAGCGGGTCATCCAATTGGAGCTGAACGCGGCCCAGTCCGGTCCCACCCGCACATGCGTCTCGAATTCATCCTTCGGAAAATAAGCCCTCATCGGGTCCAGCGTCACCGTGGAATAATCCGCATCCTTCACACTGTCCATGATGTCGCCGGTCCGCTCATCACCGGTCAGATAATAGTAGTAGCGGTGCAAACCCGCCATAGCAATCCGCGCTTCCTTGCATCCGCAGCCCCAATGCACGACATTATGCCGGGAGCCAAGACCCGCATATTCCCCGAAATGATACATATCCACCTCACTCGTGTGCCGGGTCATCGCTTCAGCCATCCGGTAAATATCCGCGCGTCCGGTCCGCAGGAAGCTCACCCACAGCCACATATTCGGCACCAGCTCGGCGTTCTGCCACGCACAGCCGCCCAGATCATAATTCCAGACATGGCGGACCGGATCATAGCTGTGCATGAAGTCGCCATAATCCCACAGGCCGTACCACTTCCGCTGCTCAATTTCCTTCTGGTAAAAGCTGATAATCCCGTCTAGACGGTCCTCCAGATACGCCTTGGCCGGGGTGCTCCGGTCCGGCAGGCTCCAGAGTCCAAACGCCCGGGTCCGGTGAAAATATCGGGGTTCACAGACCAGCAGCGGCGGTTCATCCGCCTGCCGCTGCATCTGCCGGAGCTGCCCGGAATCCGGCGTCCGCAAGGTACACCACAAGGTCAGCTCGTTCGTATTGGCGATGCCGTAAGGGGTTGCCCGCAGCTCCTCCGCGCCTTCATAGGAGGATTCGACATGCGTCTTCGTATCATAATGGCGCAGGTCCATGGCCTGCGCCTCCGGCGTCCAGAACCAGACGGTTAACGCCGCTTCCGCGCCGGAGGTGCCGCTGATCTCCAGCCCGGACGGATGCTTCTGCCAGAAATCCTTCACTCCGGCAGCCAGTCCTCCGCCGTCACAGCCGATATAGCCCAGTCCTCCGGCCCTCCGGCCTTCCGCCCCTTTAATCCAGGTGCAGTCCGGTCCGGTCCGCTTATGCACGGCATAATGCTCAGACGAATCCTGCACCAGCCGGAAGTCATCCCATACTGCCGAGTCCTGGAGCAGGCTGGTGAAATAGGCATCCTCCACAGGATCAAATTCCTGGCTCTGCCCCTCAAGCTGCGCGGCGAACCTATCGGCATATTTGCCCCGGGTTCTGCGGGTCTGGAGCGTCTTGGGGGATTCGCTGAAGATTCCCCCGCTGCCCGCCAGCCGGACATGGCGGTTATACAGCGGACCGCTGAGCGGCACCTTGAACAGCAGGCCCAGCCCCTTGATGAAATCCTGCTGCGGGTTGCCGTCATAATGGAAGGTATGCACCAGCCGGATGGACGCAAGCCCAGCATAGAAATAGAGCCGCAAAGTATAAGGAAGCCATTCCCTGGCTCCCCTTGTGCTTCTATGCCGCCCGTCCAGCCGGATCACGGCACGCACCGGTCCCCGCTCCTCCAGACTGGCCTTCAGCGTCACTCCGGTGAACCGCTCCTGCCGCATCGTCAGCTCCCCGCTGAGGATGTCCCGCTGCTCGCGGAGACAGACCAACTCGCTTCCGTTGCACACCAGCTTACCCGAGCCTGATCCTAACCACGCCTCCACAGCTCCATAATATCCATGATCGTCGTCCGGTCCCCCGGATTCCGCCGTGTCCCGGCGGATAATCCGGGAGATCACACCTGCACCACGCTTGACCACGGTGCAACGAATACTGCCGGTATCGACAATATAAGCTTCTTCCGTCTCTTCCAAGGATACCTGGAAGGC
This sequence comes from Paenibacillus sp. FSL H8-0122, assembly GCF_038005345.1. NCBI lineage: Bacteria > Bacillati > Bacillota > Bacilli > Caryophanales > Paenibacillaceae > Paenibacillus > Paenibacillus sp. FSL H8-0122. The sequence goes on from NZ_JBBOTB010000001.1 coordinate 4,717,832, forward strand.
TGCGGACACAGCGCTCTGCCCGGCAGAGCGTTCCAGCCTGTATCCTGCCGTATTCCCTTCAGGGCATACGGCAGAATGCAAAGACCATTTAATGCTGCCGTCCGGCCAATACGCAGCCGGGCGGCTCTGCAGCGGCAGACTGAAATCTTCTGCCGCTCCTTTCAGACATAGCGCAGCCAATTCTCCGCGCTTCAGATCGCCCTTGGACCAGGGAACTCCCCAGGTCACCCCCGCAGCCGCAGCAGGCGGGTTCAGCCACCGTAACTGGACCGGCAGGGCCGAAGATAAAGAGGTCATCTTCTGTCATCTCCTTTATGAGACATCACCCGGACGAATGAACCGTTCCCAGAGCAGGAGGCCTGCGGACAGGGGGATCACGGGAAGTGAGCCGCTATCATTCTCACCTGGTTCCCGCTTACCGGGTCCCGTTCTCCTTATCGCCCTCCTTCCGGCTCAGTTCACGGTAACGTGTCGGCGTGATGTCCTCCTGTTTTTTGAAAATCCGGTTGAAATAGCTCTGCTGATAGCCGACCTGCAAGGCGACATCGTTCATCTTCAGATCCGTGTCCCGCAGCAGCTCCTTCGCCTTGGTGAGCCGAAGCTCCGTCAGATAATCGATGAAATTCTGCCCGGTGACCCGCTTGAACGACTTGCTGAGCAGAAAAGGGCTGGTGCCTGTAACATCTGCACAGCTATCCAGCGAGATATTGTCCATATAATGCTGCTGAATGTACAGCATCGCCTGATCAATCGTCCGTCTTATTCCGGCGTCCGATCGTTCACACAGCTCCTTCAGGAAGGGGGCGATGACCTGCGTACGGAACCAGGAGAGAATCAGGCCCGGCTCATGAATCTGCGAGAGACTGGCATACAGATTCCTGCCGCGCAATAGCTGGCTCTGGGCCATCCCGGCCTCCAGCACCGCATGAAGGATCGCGCCGAGCAGATGCAGCATGCCCTGCTGTACGTCGATCACCTTCGCGCCGCCTGCGGAGAGCGTCTCCAGGAATTCCTCCAGCAGCCGGTCTGCCTCCTCTGCTTCTCCGGTCCGCAGCGCCTGAATCAGCCCGCGCTCCAGCGCGAAGGAATACTGCGGCAAGGGAGTGCCCTGCCCCTCCCTCTCCAGCTGCTCCAGGCTGATGATCTGGTTCCCGCCCCCGTACCTGCTGTGGCTGGCCGCCTGCTTCGCCGCCTCGAACGACCTCGGAATCGCAGAGATGCTCCCGATCCTTGCACTGTACGCCACCGTGGCCTGAAGCTTAAGCATCCGGCTCAAGGTAGCCGCCAGCTCTTCACCGAAGGCGCCTACGCGGGCCGGATCGGGGCCGCTTCCCGGTTCCATCAGCAGCACACCGGAGGTAAGGTCATGCAGATTGACCGTCTCCGCCCGGCCGAAATGCTCACGGGCAAGCTCCAAGGTAATATTGACGGCCGCGAACGACACCAGACTCTCGTCGCCGCTGCGGAACTTGGCCTCCAGGCTGGAGATGCCGGTCAGCTGGATATACAGGACCACGAACGTACAGTTCTCCACTTCCCACTTATACTGCTTCATCCGGCTCTGGAGATCCTGTTCGGAATAGGCATACAGATACCCCTGGAACAACTGGTGCAGGAAGCTCTGTTGCACATGCGGAAGCTGCTCCGAGAGCGTGTACTGGAGGGCGTGCTGCTGTCCGTGCAGGTTCTGCCAGTGCCGCTCGATCAGCGTCAGCTCATCCACCCGGTCCCCGGAGGCCGCATGCTCAGGGAGCAGCGTCTGAAGCAGGCGGCGGACCGGCGAATAGATTCTGCGGGAAGCAATCCAGGACAAGACCGCCGCCAGCAGTAAGGCGCACAGGCTGACCAGGATAATCATCCGGGACAGCCAGACTACTGGAGAGGTTACGCTGGAGATCGGCGAAGCCGACACATACCGCCATTCACTGGCAATCCGCGAGAAGTCACCATAGGTCACCGCATAAGTAACCCCATTCCAGTCATACAGAAATGATCCGCTATCCTGGCTGCCTTTGGCTTTAATCGCAGTCCGCAGCGCCGTAACCAGCGGCGCGGGTGCATCCATCCCGCCCCCCGAGATGAACAGTCCGCCGGATTTCTGCTCCATGAACACCTCCCCCGTGTTGTATGGGGTCATGGTCCGCAGCATCGCGGATACCTTCTCTGTATCCATCCGCAGCAGCAGCGCCCCGAAGGGCTCCCGGCTGCCGCCGGGGATATGGTGCACCAGCGTCAGCTCCTTCTGCTCCGGGTTCACCGGATCAAAAGCCCATTCCGTCCAGTACGTGCTCCGCTCCTGCTTCAGCAGCTTCGAGTACAGCGCTTCCTCCTCCGCAGCCAGTGTCCCGTACTCCGTGCCGAAGCGCACCGGCTGATTACCGGCCAGATACAGCTCAACCTGCCGCACCATGGAATTCGAGCCCTGCATGACTACCAGCGTCTTCGTAATATCCCAGGCCCGCTCATGATTGCGGATGAAATCCATGTTGCTCAGCCCATAGTCGAACTTCGGATCGAAGGCCCAGTGGGCCAGCATCAGCTCCAGATTGGACAATTGATCATTAATGTTGTCCGCCCGCTGCTCAATCTGCCGGTTATGCATCCGGAGCAGCTCCTTCTCAAGATTTCCCCCGGCCATAAAATAGACCAGCAGCCCGATGATCAGCCCGGGAATGGACGAGACGATCAGCACAATAATGAGATTATGGCGGTAATAACGGCCCTTGCGTCCCGCCCGGCCTCGCGTATACCTGTTCCGTGCTCCTGCCCCTTCATTCTCCATTGCATTCACCAGCCGAATCCTTAGTTTAGAGTTGCAGCTATGCAGCCGCAGCGGGCACAGACCGGCCGGAGACTGGAGCAGGACCGGATTTTACTTGCCCGCTGAGGCGTACAATTCATTCATTTCCTTCACCAGCTCATCTCCGCCGGTCTTCCGCCATACCTCAAAAGCGGACTTCAACCCGGCCTCATCCATCTGGCCGACAATGAATTTGATACGTGCATCGTTGATTACGTTATCCAGCTGTGAGCCTTTTTGCGTATAGACTGCCGAGATCAGCGCTTCCGCCGGATTGGTCACAATTGTCGTTTCATTCGTCTTCTGCACCTCGGTCTGCTTCAGCCGCAGCGGCGTCTGCTTCACTTGCTTCGCCTTGTCCTCAGGGATGAACGGCAGCATCTGGTTCAGGCCTTCCACTTCCGATTCCAGCAGAACGGTATCGCTGGAGCGTTCGATATATCCGTCCACCAGCTTGTAATGCACGCCTTCAATACCATAGTTCAGCATCGTCTGCAGATCCTCATCATTCAGCCGGTCCAGGAAGGCCAGGACCTGCTTCAGCTCCTCCTCGGTTTTGACCGAAGACTTCGGAATGGCCAGCATGCCGGAGAAGCCCGAGGTCGGGAGGGTATGCAGCGCGCCGTCTGCTCCAGTCACACCGCCGATGACATCCATATAATGGCGTTCCGGCTCATCTTTGCCTTCCTTTTGGAGGGCGGCATGAATCTTGTCATCCAGCCGGGCCGCGTTATCGACCACATCGACAATGACGCCGGCCTTGTTGTTGACGACCGGATCATTCCATTTGGAGCTGTCCATTACCGCGAAGTCGGCGTTGATCAGCTGCTCATCGTACAGCTTTTTCATGAATTTAAGCGCTTCCAAATAACCGGGATATTCATGCTCAGGCACGAGCTTCCCTTCCTGAACGCCCCACTTGTTCGGAGAACCGAACCACAGCTTCATCGTATCGAAGCCGCTGGCCCACTGGCCGGTCCACTTGACCAGCACCATGCCGTACGTATCCGCCTGGCCGTTGCCGTCCGGGTCCTGCTCCTTGAACGCTTTTAGCATATTATAGAAATCATCTACGGTCTTCGGTTCCGCGAGCCCTACCTTCTCCATCCAGTCCTTGCGGAACACCACGCCGTTACGTCCCAGCGCCCGGCCTCTGTAGATTCCGTAATTCTTGCCGTCGATGGCCGAGTTATTCAGAATGACCTCCTTCGCCCCGCTGAGATTCGGATAATCCTTGAGATACGGACCCACCTCCCAGAACGCGCCGGATCTCGCTGCATTCACGAAGCTGGAGGCCTTCACATCACCTACATACATAATATCAGGCAGCTTGCCGGAAGCCAGCGTAATGTTGAATTTGTCGGCATAGGACGCATTCGGCACCCATTCGAAATGAATCTTGGTGTTCGTCAGCTCCTCCAGCTTGGCGGCGACCGGACTGCCGTCCTTCGGATAATTGGTTTTGAAAATCGGCAGCATCAATGTCAGCGCAAGCGGCTCCTCAGCCTTGGCTGTGCCATCCGCCTTCCCGCTATCCCCGGCAGGCTCCTTCTGTCCCGCTCCCGCATTCTCCCCATTCCCGCCGCAGCCGGACAATACACTTAGAATCATAATCATAGCCAGCAGCATGAACAACCCTTTTTTCGCAGACCGTGAACCTTGGCTCCGCTTCATCTTCATCATCACTTGGCCTCCCTTTATATGTTGACTAACCGGTTACCCTTTGACTGAACCCAGCATCACCCCTTTGGCAAAATGCTTCTGCAGAAACGGATAGACGCACATAATCGGCAGGGTGCCGACCACGATGACGGCCATTTTGATTGACTGTTCCGGCGGCTGCACGAAATTCGGGTCCATGGAGCTGAGATCCCCCGCTGCCGACTGGGACAGCATGACGATCTGGCGCAGCATCACCTGCAGCGGCCACTTGGATGGATCATTAATGTAGAGCAGCGCCGAGAAGAAGTTATTCCAATGTCCGACCGCATAAAAGAGCGTGAATGTCGCCAGCACAGGCTTCGACAGCGGCAGCACAATCCTCCATAACAGCCCCAGCTCGGTACAGCCGTCAATGCGTGCCGCCTCCTCCATCTCAGCCGGAAGCTCCTGGAAGAAGTTCTTGACGATAATCAGGTTGAAGGCGCTGATCGCCCCCGGAAGAATCAGGGCATTCAGCGTATCGAGCAGATGCAGCTCGCGGATCACCAGATAGGTGGGAATCATCCCGCCCCCGAACAGCATGGTGAAGATGACCAGATTGAGGATCAGATTGCGGCCCATCAGGTACCGCTTCGCCATCGGGTAGGCCATGGTAACCGTGAAGAACAAATTAACTGCCGTACCGATCACCGTCACGTACAGTGAGACCCCGATGCTGCGGACAATGGTATCTGTGGAGAAAATAAACCGGTAAGCGTCCAGCGAGATCGTCGTCGGAATCAAAAAGACAGCGCGCTTCGTAATTTCCGCCTCGGTGGCGAAGGAACCGGCGACTACAAACAGGAACGGCAGGATGGCCGCGATCCCGATGATGCCCAGCACCACGTAATTAAACACGTCAAAGGTGATTTCTCCGGCGCTGCGGTAACGTTTAGCCACACTCTTGGCCTCCTTTTCAATATAATCCGGATTCGCCTGACTTCTTGGCGAGCCAGTTGGTGCCGAGCACCAGCACGACCCCGATGACCGATTTGAACAAGCCGACGGCGGTGCTGTAGCTGAACGCTCCCTGGGTGATCCCCAGCGCGTACACATAGGTATCGAAGACCTCGGCCACCTCACGGTTCAGCGCATTCATCATCAGATAGATCTGCTCGAACCCGTTATCCAGAATCGTGCCCATCCGCAGAATGAGCAGAATGACAATCGTGCTGCGGATCGCGGGCAGTGTAATATGCCAGGTCTGGCGCCAGCGGCTGGCCCCGTCCACCACGGCTGCTTCATACTGCTCCACATCGACACCGGCCAGGGCAGCGAGGAAGATAATCGTCCCCCAGCCGCATTCCTTCCAAATGGTCTGCAGAATAATCATCGGGCGGAACCAGTCGGGACTGGCGAGAAAATCAATTTTGCGCCCGGTGACCGCGAACAGGAATTCGTTGACCGCACCGCCCTGTGTCGTAAGGAACACGTAGGAGATACTGGCGACGATGACCATGGAGATGAAATGGGGTACATAAATCAGCGTCTGAATCGTCCTTTTGTAGAAGGACAGCCGGATCTCATTCAGCAGCAGGGCCAGGATAATCGGTGCCGGGAAAAAGAAAACCAGGTTATACAGCGACAGCACCAGCGTATTGCGCAGCAGCATGAAGAAATCAGGGTTCTGGAAGAACGTACGGAAATGCTCCAAGCCGACCCAGCCGCTCTTCCAGAAGCCCAGAAATGGCTGATAATCCTTAAAGGCGAGCAGCACTCCCCACATCGGCACATATTTGAACAGCAGGAAATACAGGAGTCCGGGGCTGAGCAGAATATAGAGCCATTTGTCCCGCTTCAGACGTCTGAAGCGCTGCTCGCGCCTGCTGCGGCGGAAGCTTGTACCCGCGCTGATCTCTGCTGCCTCCATTGCCGCTCCTTGCTTCATTGACATTCACCTCCGTATGGATAAGCAGCCTTCGCACTGCACTGCTTTGGTTGCGCTTTCTATTATGGTAGGCGGGTGTTTTTCCGGCAATCGGACTTTTTGGACAGCGCCCGGTATGGCTTCAGCGCCGCTTCCGCAATAAAGTCCAAAACCGGCAAAACTTTACTATTGCATGTGGGGGGCGGACACTATATAAATTGAACCTTGTAAGTACTCAGTATGGGATAGCCGTGACTCCAGAGAAGTTTTGGGCTTCCGGCCGCTGCCCTTCTGCAGATTTCTTTGATTAGACCGCTGTTCGCGGTAGAAATCCGCATAAAGCCTATGCTTCCGATGCGAGCTTTCCTGCGGAAAGCTTTCAGGCGGACGCTACCGCTCCTACAGCTCCAAAATCCCCCTCCGCCACTCCTCCCAAAATTTATGTTTTCAAGTTCAAACTATATAGCTTAGGGATGGGGAATAGAAAGATAAAATCATACAGAGCCCGTGCGGGCTTTTTCCAGGAGGTTAAAAGAATGAAGCAAAAGCTATATTACGGCGCCGCGTGGTACCCCGAGCTATGGGGGGAGGCTGAGCGGCAGCAGGATCTTCGGCTCATGCAGGAGACCGGCATTAACCTGGTACGTATGGGCGAGTTCATCTGGTCGCTGCTGGAGCCGGAGGAAGACTCCATCGATGTCAGGCCGTTCGCTGAGCATATCGTTAAGTTGCATGATTACGGCATCGATACAGTCATGTGTACGCCGACCGCGACCCCGCCGGTCTGGCTGACCCACGGGCGCCCGGAGCGTCTGCACATCCGGGCAGACGGCGCGGTCATGAGCCACGGGTCCAGACAGCATGTCTGCACGAATAACCCTTATTTCCGGCAGCGTGCTGCGCTGATCACGGAAGAGCTGGCCCGGGTGCTGGGGCCGCTCCCCGGCCTAGTCGCCTGGCAGCTCGACAACGAGCTGAAGGCACATGTGGCGGAATGCATGTGCGGGTCCTGCCGCTCCCTGTGGCACGAGTGGCTGAAGCACCGCTACGGCAACACCCTTGAGCTCAATGATGCCTGGGGAACCGGCGTCTGGAGCCAGACCTACCAGCGGTTCGACCAGGTGCCGCAGCCGGTAGCTACGCCTTTCCTGCATAATTCATCGCTCGTCACCCAGTACCGGCTGTTCCAGATGGAGAAGGTCGCAGAGTTCGTGGGGGAACAGGCGGCGATCATCCGCCGCTATTCGGCGGCTCCGATCACGCACAACAGCAATGTCCCTTTTCATCTGGACAATGAGCAGCTGTTCCGGGAGCTTGATTTCGCTTCGTTCGACACCTACGCCTCTCAGGCGAACAGGCACGCTTATCTGTTGAATTGTGACCTATGGCGCGGGTTCAAGTCCGGGCAGGATTTCTGGCTGATGGAGACCAGCCCGGCCTATGCCGCTTCGCTCACGAGCTACGGCGATCCGCACCCGGACGGCTATCTCACCGCCGAAGCCGTGGCAGCCTACGCGCTGGGGGCAGGAGCGTTCTGCTACTGGCTGTGGCGGCAGCAGCGCACGGGCAGCGAGCAGACGCACAGCTCGATTATCAGCGCCTGGGGCCAGCCTGCGCTCGGCTATGACAATGTGCGCGCAGCTTCCGCCGCCAGGCTGCGGATCGAGCCGCACATGCTGAATACCCGGCCGCTCAAGGCCGAGGTGGCGATTACTTATTCGGACCGGGCCAAGGCGTTCCTGGCCACGGAGCCGCACCGGCAGCTGAACTACCGTTCCCTGCTGGGGGACTTTTACAGACGGATTCTCGATCTGGGGATTCACCGTGACCTGTTGCCGGAAGGCGGCGATTTAAGCGGCTATAAGCTGCTGTTCACGCCTTTTGTCCATTATCTGTCACCGGAATACATGGAGAAGGCACTCGCCTTCGCTGAAGCCGGCGGCATCTGGATCGCCGGCCCGCTTAGCGGAGGCCGCACCGCCGAGCATACGCTGCATACAGATGCGGCGCTGGGGGAACTGGAGCGCTACGCCGGAGTGAAGACCACCTTCGTCTACCCCATGGAAGGGACCGGCAGCATCGGGGAGGCCTTCGGCCACTCCGCGCCGCTGTCCCTGTGGAGCGCGGTCTTCGAGCCGCTGCCGGGAGGAGCTTCTGTGGTCGGCGTCATTACCGAAGGCCGGACGCCGGGCCGGGCCTACGTGACCGAGCAGCCCTATGGCCGGGGAGCCATCGTGATGCTCGGCTCGCTGCCCGCAGGCGGCGAGGGCGACAAGCAGCTGTGCGCGCTGATTGAGTATTACGCCTCCCGCGCCGGGGTCACCCGGCGCAGTGATGTCACCCCGGGCACCATCGTCTGCCCCAGACGCGGCACTGCCGGAGAGCTGTGGACGCTCGTCAACATGGACGGGCTGGGCGGCAGCGTCACCCTGCCGCGCAGCGGGCAGGATGTGTTGACCGGCGCAGCCATACCCGCCGGTCCACTGTCCATTGGCGCTTATGAATACAGGCTGATTGCCCTGTAGGCCTGATTGGGGGCTCATTAGCGGCGCAAAGCATCGGAGCTTATGCATTGAATTCGTCCCATCACTCTTGGAGCAAAGTATAAGTTTTCATCCGAGGCGGGCAATCGCGGATAATTGTAGTCTGTACAATTAAAAACAGCAAAAAGAACGTTATTGCTCTTCTAACTGTATTCTGTACAGCTAATCTTCACGAATAGGTGAGAACCTAGATACAGAGGGCGAATTAAATGTACGAAATACAACTAAACCGATGATTGGTGATACATCAGACGCTTTAGTTGTACAAAGTGCAATAAAGTATTACTGCATGCACCATAACCTGAGGTTGGTAAGCTCTCAGCGCACCGGATTACCGGCGGGGCGTGGCATACGCTGGATCGGCTCCTTTTGCAGACAGAGCTGCACCGGCCCGTGTGATCTTTGTTTACCTGCGCAAGCCAAGCGTGCATTGCACACAAAACCACCCGGCAGCATGTCCCACTGCCGGGTGGTTTCCTTTTACCATATCTGCTTATACGTTAGTCTTCTCTGCTTCTTCCGCCTGCTGGAGCAGCCCGATCTGATGCAGATGATTCAGCAGTTGCTGGTAATGGTCGGCCTTCTTCTGGACGGTAAGAACCAGCTTACGGAACTGGTCTGTGTCCTGGCCCGATTTTTCCAGAATGCGCAGCAGGTCGCTGTTGATCTGCTCCACATCCTCCATGCTGCTCTCCTGGGACTCCTGGATTTTCTCCAGATGCTCGAAGACCTGCTCCTCGGCGACTACGATTTCATTCATATATACGGTGGACTCACCGATCTTCGCCGTGGTCTCGTTCATCGCGAGCATCCCGTCCCCGGACTTGCTGTGGATCTGCTCCATGACGCGGGTCATTCCTGAGAGTGAACCCATAATCTCCTTCACATGGCTGCGGGTACCGTCAGCAAGCTTACGGATCTCCGTAGAGACAACGGCGAAGCCGCGTCCATGCTCACCAGCCCGCGCCGCCTCAATCGCCGCATTCAGCGAGAGCAGATTCGTCTGCTCGGCAATATCCGTGATGATCTTGGCCAGCTGCTCAATGCTGTGGAAATGCTCCCGCAGATCCTCATTCAAAGCAACGAACTCAGTAAATACCTCCGAGGCCTTCTGCATTTCCGCAGAGATCTGGATATTGGCTTCCTTGGCAAATTCGATCTTGTTGGAGGAATAGGACAGGCTGCCGTACATTTCATTAATCAGATCTTCAGTCTGTCCGTTGTTGGCCTTCAAATGCTCCAGGAGCCGCTGAGTCCCGGCGATTTGGCCGATCATCTCCCCGCCGCCTGCCCGCAAGGCCTCGAAGTCCTCCACCAGTCGGGCCTCTTCCTTCAGGATAGCTCCAGTCTCAAGGCGGATCTGCTCCGCCAGGGCATAGGCATGTTCGCCGTAAGACGCCGTGCCTGAAGCGTGTGCAGACGGTTCTACGCTATCTTTACCGCTTAGAGGTACAGGTGCGCTAGCACCCCTTTCCTTTACTGCGACTTTTCCCTCTGATATAACCGTTTCTGTTGATGCGACTGTATCCTTAGCTGCGATCACACGCTCTGCCATGGCTTTCTCCGCTAACCCGCTTGTATTACTGTGACTTTGAACGCCTTCAGCAGAGGGGGTTCTCCCCCAAGCTGTGCGCAGTTTGCTTAACCACTCCATCCGATTTCAACTCTCCCTTATTCAACCAGCAGCAGAATCATAGTCTGATTGGCATGCTTAGTATAATATTGCTCTCCATAGCTGATGAAGCCTGTAGTGTTGCCGCAGAACCCAAGCATCCTCTGGTCAAAAGCTCCCCAAAGACCGTCCCGTGTAAACAGCTGGTCCCGCAGCGTACAGTTAATATTGAGCACAAACGAAGGCTGGAACGGACTGCCGCCCAGCGTCTCCTCCAGCACTGCCAGCGGATCGGCTGAACTCAGCAGCTCCACATAAGTACTAGACATCATCTGGCTGTAAAAGGTGACAGAGCCATCCGGATGAACCGCCTTCGGGGAGGCAATGATCAGATCATCCTCGTATCTTTTGCCCAGCGGGCTGCTCAGAAAATGCTCTGCCAGCTCCTTCTCCGGCACGCCCAGGACACGCGCGTATTCCCCGGCCGCAGGCCGCCCGTTGAAGGAATACACCCTTCTGCCGAACACATCGGCTTCTGTCACCAGCAGCGTCTTCCCGGACGGGAGATATATATTCTCTTTGACCAGGGCTATGCGGGCAGCCATATTGAAATAAATCCCCAGGTTCCGCACCCGGCGGGTTCCTATATAGAGGTAAGTCTCGCCGCGCTCATCGTCAGCCGCACTGCCGCCAATCACCTTGAATTGCGGGTCCATAAAATACAGCGAGGAGAGCAGCATCTCTTCCATCCCGCCTGTGCCGTCACAGAGCAGCATCAGAAAAGCATTCGGATTGCCACAGGCCTTGCGGTAAGCAATCTCCAGCGTACTTGCGCTAAGCACGGGAGGATGCAGAATCTCCACAATATCTGCTATACCGGCTTCGTATTCAAAACCTGTAATTACGCCACTGCGGTAGCCCTGCGGAGTATATTCCCCCTTGGTTGAGCACAAAACAGCCCGTGAAGGCGCATGACGGGATAATTCCCGGACAGCCGCAGCCGCAGCGAACAGCACCAGCCCACGGTTCACATCCAGCTCCTCCAGATGGTGCCTGGCCTCGTCCAAGGTGTTAAAAGATACAGCTATCATTATGTATACCAAACCTTCCTTTACGGAACTTCCTCCCGCATGCTGTTACTGAAAAATTAAGTTATAATTTTCAATACTACTCATGTTGAACCTCCACACCCTTAAAAGGGTAGGATTCTTAGCTAGTTAACGGGCGCATACGTTTCCGCTTTGCCCTACTGCTAAGTTAAGGGCGAGTTCATTCGCCCATCCTAGATCAGAGCGTATAGCTATCTAGGCTGGCAGACTGTTACCATCTGCCACAGGTTGACGCATGATGTTGATGGCACCGACCCGATCCCGATGCGCTGTATAACCGCAGTCGCACTGATACGTTCGATCCTTTGCTTTGTTCCGCTCTCCACAAGAGGGACAGGTTTGCGAAGTGTATGCCGGATTCACTTCAACCACTTGGATTCCAGCGAGTGTCGCCTTATATCCGATGAACATTTGCAACTGATAGAACGACCAATGATGCAGGTTTTTAGCGTTTTTACGACTTGTTCTTGTCGTCTTACGAATATCCGTCAGCTTCTAGAAGTCACGACAACAGCAGGCACTTTCAAGCCTAAATCAATCCCCATCACTTCATGACCCTCGGCTGGCTCAGTAGGGCGTTCGATTGAAATTTGAACAAACCATTTCGCTGACTTTTGAACCACGCGCAGAAGTCCAGGCTTCCCATTTGAAAGCATGTCTCGCTCCCGATCCGGCAGAAGCACAGGAACAACAAACCGTTGTACTTTTCCATCCAGGATCACGGGGAAAGAAATGTGGTTGCCCAAAATCGTATAATTTTGATTGTTCACGTAGTACACCCTCTTTTGGAGAAGAGGCCGCTTTTTCGTTTTCTTGAACCGCTGAAATAGGCTTTTGGCGTCTCGAATCACTTGATTCTTTACGGCAGAGGGTAGATTGGCATTAATGGTTTTTGAAGTTAGTTTGGGAAACGTTCCAGACCGTTCGGCTTGCTCCGTTAATTTGTTGACGGTTCGAATGTATTCGCCCCCCATATCCACCAATACAGACGGATGGGTTGGAAAAATGCGGATTTGAATCGTTACGGTTTGCAGGGTTTCACCCCCTCTTTTTTTGTTCTTCAACATATTGTTTGATCGTTTTGCTTGAAACGTTCCCTGCGGTACTGACCAAGTAGGAACGAGTCCAGAGGGAAGGCAAGTGGTTCAAGTGCTTAAATTGTTCACGGAGGCACCGGGAAGTGAAGTGATTCTTTTCAGTTTCGCCATAAGTTCTGCGGGAGAATCGGTGGGCAGTGCGTTTAGAAAAATATACACATGATCAGGCTTTACTTCCATTGCGAGTAGCTGCCAATCCTGTTCGGCACATATCTCTATAACGATTTGCTTAAACTGAATCACCACTTGATCGACTAGCACTTTACGTCTGTATCTAGAGCAAAAAAACAAAATGATAGTTAATGAATGATACGGTTGTTTTGGTATTTCTGTAGGATTGTCTCATACCTAAATTGTAGCATTTAAACAATTTAACTACTACAAGAACACGCGCTCATTTAGTACAATTTTTACAACATAAGGATGTTCCTTAAACAAAGACGATTCATCCCCCCTAAAGGAGTGGGCTTTCGCGATTAACTTCTGTAAAACCAGAACCGGGTTCATTGTCTGTGAACAATGTCGCAACCTGTGCCGAGTTTCCCTGGAACGAGGTTGAGCTCTTCCTGCAAACCCAGTATCATGAATATATCACAGATCACAGAAAAGAGGCTTCGGCATATGACCTATTCCCAACGCTCCACCCACCCCGCTGCCGCATCCGACTACACGTATCTGGAATATCAGATCGGTATAGCTACCGATGAATTGGCAGTCGCGGTGAAAGCACAGGACGAGCCCCGGGCAGAAGCTATCCGGCTTAAGATTGCTGAACTCGAAGACAAGCTTGCGCTGCTTGAGGATTAAGTACAACTACTCTATCCCAACGATGGAAGGAAGGCTGATAGAATGGCGATACGCGGATATTACTTTGCAATGGATGATGAACTGGTGCAGCAAATTGCCGCAGGCAGCACCCCGCTGGCGAGCTTGAACATAGACAAGTACCCGGGGCTGGATATCGACCGTACCTGGGAGGCGATTCACTACCTGCTCTGCGGTGATATATCGGATGGGCCAGCGCCGCTCGGATATGTGGTCCCGCTGCATTCAGACCAAGGTATTGAGTTCGGGTCATACGGGGCATTCTGCCTGCGTGCCGGACAAGTGGCCGAAGCGCTTGACGCCATCTCCGGACTGGATGAAGCGCAGCTGCGCCAGCAATATGATTTCCGGACCATGGCTGAGGAGGAGGTCTACCCGCTGGACCCTGATACGGTGTCTGACGATGACGCGGATGCGTTCTTTGCCTACCTGCTCCAGTTCTTCACCGAGATCAAGCGGTTCTACAGCCAGACTGTCGCTGCTGGTAAAGGCATTGTTTTCTATTTGTTTTGAAGCCTGACTCGCCCGCCTGATGGCGGGCTGGACGGGTGAGGTGCACTAATGCACTTCATTTGCTCGTTTCGGCCTCTTCGGCTGAATTCGGGTGCACTTATGCTCCTGATTCCCTTACTCTAGCCCACTTTCGGCGAAATCAAGGGCACTAATGCACCTGATTTGCTCATTTCGGCCGTTTGCGCCAAATTCTGGTGCACTTGTGCTCCTCATCGGCCCCCTCTTCCCACCCGGCAGCTATTAGAGGAATTTATACACTTGATTCTCTCATTCAGCCCACTTCCAGCAAGATTAGAGGGATTTATACACTTGATTTCCTCATTCAGCCTACTTCCAGCAAAATCAGAGGGATTTATCCCGCTAATCTCATCATATCCAGCTACACTTCCGGCCTACGGTGATCAGGGGAGGAAGGCGGGAGACCGTCTCACCTTCCGCGACCACCACAAAAGGCTATCCCCGTCATTGCTGACAGTGGATAGCCCAATCACTCAGTTACTTCACACCATTCTCATTCTAGCTCACCTAGCACAGCCTCACTCAGTTGCCTCATTCTAGCTCCCCTTGCTCAGCCTCACTCAGCTGCCTCATTCTAGCTCACCTTGCTAAGCCTCACTCAGCTGCCTTATTCTAGCTCAATTTGCTCAGCCTCACTCAGTTGCCTCATTCTAGCTCACCTTGCTCAGCCTCACTCATCTACCTCACCCTAAACACCATCAACCTCGTTCCAGTTCACCCTCAGCCTTGTTCCAGCCTAACAACGCTCCAGATCTGGCTCAACATCCGGCCCGCGCTACTCGCCTTCCGCAAACCATCACCCGGCAGCTTGCGCTTAGACTAGCTTCACCAGGCTGTAATTCTTCTTGCCCTTGCGGACGATGATGAACTTGCCGCCGATCGCATCGTCAGCTGTTATCTCCGTCTCCAGCTCATTCACACGCTCCCCGTTGATCGAGATTGCGCCCTTAGTAATATCCTCGCGCGCCTGGCGTTTGGACGGCTCCACTCCCAGGTCCACGAGCCAGTCTACAATGTTCTTGGTCTCAGTGCCCGCTGTGAAGGTCGGCATTTCCTTGAAGCCTTCCTCAATTTCGTCCGCAGTCAGGGAGCGGATATCGCCGCTGAACAGTGCCGCGCTGATGCGTTTAGCCTGCTCCAGCAGCTCCTCGCTGTGCACGAAGCGGGTCATTTCCTCGGCCAGTGCTTTTTGCGCTTCGCGTTTATGCGGCTCAGTGGCTACCTTCCCCTCAAGCGCCTCAATCTCTTCCTTGCTCAGGAAGGTGAAGTACTTCAGGTATTTAACCACATCCCGGTCATCAGTGTTCGCCCAGAACTGGTAGAACTCATAAGGGGTGGTCTGCTTCGGATCGAGCCAGATGGCGCCGCCGGCGGTTTTGCCGAACTTCGTACCGTCTGCTTTCAGCATGAGCGGAATGGTCAGGCCGAAGGCTTTGGCTTCGTTGCCTTCTTTTTTACGGATCAGATCGAGGCCACTCGTAATATTCCCCCATTGGTCCGAGCCGCCGATCTGGAGCTGCACATCCTCATTCTGGTACAGATGCAGGTAGTCAATGGACTGCAGAATCTGGTAAGCGAACTCCGTGAACGAGATGCCGCTGTCCAGGCGGCTGGCGACTACATCCTTGGCGAGCATCGTGTTGATGCTGAAGTTTTTGCCGAAATCACGCAGGAAATCAATGACGTTCATATCCTTGGTCCAGTCGTAGTTGTTCACCATCCGCACCTGATTGTCGCCATCGGTAATGAACAGCTTCTTCATCTGGGCGCTCAGCGCCTCCACATTCTCCTGCACTTGCTCCATCGTCTGCAAAGAGCGCTCGCTCTGGCGTCCGCTCGGATCGCCGATCGTTCCCGTAGCCCCCCCGATCAGAATCACCGGACGGTGACCGGCCAGCTGGAAGCGCCGCAGCATCATGAATGGAATCAGGTGGCCGATATGCATACTATTGCCCGTCGGGTCCACGCCGCAATACAGCGATACCGCCTTACTCTCCGTCAATTCACGCAGTCCGTCCGCATCTGTCTGCTGGTTAATGGCATCGCGCCACAATAGCTCGTCGATAATGTTCAACATGTACAGCCCCTTTTG
This sequence comes from Paenibacillus sp. FSL H8-0122, assembly GCF_038005345.1. NCBI lineage: Bacteria > Bacillati > Bacillota > Bacilli > Caryophanales > Paenibacillaceae > Paenibacillus > Paenibacillus sp. FSL H8-0122. The sequence goes on from NZ_JBBOTB010000001.1 coordinate 4,734,009, forward strand.
TGTAAGTGATTGTTCTATATCCCTTGGTATCCGTCAAAAAAACAGCAGCCATACCGCATCAGCCTCTGAAGCTTATGCCCGCCACGCACCCAGCCAGCAAATCCGCACAGACAACAAAAAATCGCCCCTTGTCTATTCAGACACAGGGACGATTATCATTAACCGTGTTACCACCCAAATTGCACAGACCTGATGATGCACGCAGGTCCATACCACTCTCAGGCGAGTTATCGTTCGCTTAGCTCCGCTTGGCATTACCCAAGATACTCCCGAGGCGTAATTCGCAGTCCGCTTGTGTGTACCGGGTTCCATCGACCCCCGGCTCTCTGGGAACAGGGACAAGGCTGCTACTGGCTCGTTCAACGTATACCAACTATAAGATTACAGAAAGTATAGCCGCTCCGCAAAAGGTTGTCAATGCGGCGCACTACCGCAAGTAAACCGCCTGCTCCGGCAGCGAGAAAAATGTTACATGCACCTGAATCCGTGATACATTAGGTAGAGGAAACAACCGTTCTTCAAAGCACATTACATTATCTTAAGATAAAGGAGAGTCAGCAGCTTATGAAGAGTATCGCAGTGTTCTGCGGTTCCAGTGAAGGGACTTCGCCCGTATACAAGGAATCCGCTATTCTACTCGGCAAGGAGCTTGCCGCACGTAACATTACGCTGATCTATGGCGGAGCTACTGTAGGCTTGATGGGCGCTATTGCAGATAGTGTGATGCAGGCCGGAGGTCAGGTGATCGGGGTGCTGCCGCATTTTCTGAAGCAAAGGGAGATCGAGCACACCCGTCTGACGGAGCTGATCATGGTAGACTCTATGCACGAACGGAAGCTTAAGATGTCTGAGCTGGCGGACGGATTCATTGCTATGCCGGGCGGCCCGGGCACGATGGAGGAGTATTTCGAGATCTTCACCTGGGCTCAGCTCGGCCTGCATCAGAAGCCCTGCGGACTGCTTAATGTAAATCATTATTATGATCCGCTGATTACCCTGTTCAGCAACATGGCCCGGGAACAATTCATGCAGGAGAAGCATCATTCCATCATGCTGAACGCTACCACGCCGGAGGGCATTCTGCAGCAGTTCGCAGAGTACACGCCGCCTCCAGTGAAACAATATCTTACAGATGAGCGCACTTGAAAAGTCTCTGCCCTCCTTATAACGCAATATACTATGCGCGAGACTGCAGCTATAGCCTGACCGCTAAGTAGCCTGCCTGTTCCTGCAGAAAGAGGTTATACCTATGTCGTTGTCTGCTTATTCCGGTTATGATGCGCTGGGGCTTGCCGCCCTAGTTAAGGCACGGGAGGTCTCGGCGCGTGAGCTTGTGGAAGCCGCCTATGCCCGGATGGATGAGGTGAATCCGCTGCTGAATGCGGTGGTGCGCACCCGCCGGGAGGCTGCGCTGAAGGAGGCTGCGGAGATGCCCCTTGATTCCGGGGCCGGGGATACCCCCCGTCCGTTCGCCGGAGTCCCCTTCCTGCTGAAGGATATCTCGCAGGCGATTGGCGGCGAACCGCTGACCTCGGGCGCTCTGCTGATGAAGGACAATATCGCGAAGCGGGACTCCAACTATGTGGCCCGTATCCGGCGCGGCGGCTTCATTCCGCTGGGCCATACGAATACGCCGGAATTCGGGCTCAAAAATATCACCGAGCCCCTGCTCCACGGCCCGGCCCGCAACCCCTGGAACCCCGCCTGTTCACCCGGCGGCTCCAGTGGCGGTGCGGCGGCAGCGGTTGCCGCCGGGATCGTCCCGGCCGCCGGAGCCAGTGACGGCGGCGGCTCCATCCGCATACCGGCCTCGTTCACCGGCCTGTTCGGGCTGAAGCCGACGCGCGGGCGCACGCCGGTCGGCCCGGGGATCGGCCGCCAGTGGCAGGGCGCGTCGATTGATTTTGCGCTGACGCGCTCGGTGCGGGACAGCGCCGCGATGCTGGATCTGCTGCAGGTGGTGCAGCCGGAAGCGGCTTTTCAGACGCCGCTGTATCCGGGCGTCTACCTGGACGATCTGCTGAAGCCTGCGCAGCGGAAGCTGCGGATCGCCTTCACCACCGCTTCGCCGGTGGGAACACCGGTATCCGCTGAGGCGGTAGAGGCCGTGCTGAAGACGGTCAAGTGGCTGGAGTCCGAGGGCTATGAGGTGGAAGAGAAGCTGAGCCCGGTCAACGGGGTGCGGCTGATGGACAACTACTATACGATGAACGCCGGGGAAGTATCCGCCATGTTCCTGTCGCTTGAGAGCGCCATGGGCCGTGCAATTAAGGCAGAGGAAGTGGATATTGTCACCTGGGTGCTGGCCGAAGCCGGGAAGCAGGTCTCGGCGGCAGAATTCGTGCACAGTCTGCACGAATGGGATGTAGCCGCTGCGCAAATGGCCGCGCTGATGGACCGCTTCGATCTGTATATTACTCCGGCTAATGCAGACTCCGCCCCGAAGGTCGGAGAGCTGACCCAGACCACGGCGGAGACAGAGGAGCTGATGCAGGTCAGCGGGCTGCCGAAGGATGCGCAGCGGCGGATGATCTATGAGATGTTCGAGCCGAGCCTGACCTACACGCCCTTCACCCAGCTAGCCAACCTGACCGGCCAGCCCGCCATGAGCGTGCCGGTGCATCTTACGGCCGAAGGAATGCCGATCGGCGTCCAGGTCATGGCCTCCAAAGGGCGCGAGGACCTGCTGCTCCAGCTCGCCGCGGCTCTGGAGCAATCCCCGCTGTGGGTAGGGATGAGCGGGAATGCAGGCTTTGCTTGAGACCTGTTCCGCTTCCCTGAATACTATGCAAAGGGCCGTCCGCAGCGTGAAGTAACGCTGCGGACGGCCCTTTTGCTGTGATGTCTGCAGTGGGCTTCCAGAGACTTCCGGGACCCATCAGCCCTCTTCCAGAAAAGTTGCATTGAACTTCCGCAGCAGCTCCCCGAACAGCTGTCCCTCCTCCTCCGACCAGTCCTTTAGCAGTTGTTCGATCATCTCCTGCCGGACCTGCCGGTTCTCTTCCAGACTCGCTTGGCCCGTCTCCGTAATCTGCAGCGAATAAGCCCGCCCGTCCACAGGGTCTGGTACCCGGGTGATGTACCCCTTACTCTCCAGTGAGGCAGCCTGCCGGCTGACCGTAGAAATATCCAGCTGAAACTCATCGGAGATTGCCTTGATCCCGGCAGTTCCTTCACGAGATGCAATGTGATGCAGCAGCAGGTAGGCCGCACGATCCAGATTGCCGATTTTTTTGAACGTGGTAATTGAAGTGAGACGGCGGAACAGAACCGCCATTTCCAGCTCTATTGTCTCAATTGAATGTTTGTCCATGCCGGTTGCCCCTCTTCTCTTTTATTCATTGACTTTACTCTTTCCACTTGTATAATACAAGTATATACTTTCATGATACAACTTATTTCTGCAAAAGCTAATTTTCAGGGGGAACCGGTATGAAAGCCCATGAATTCATGGTCCGTCAGGTGTACAAGGTGAAGCAGGAAGACACCGTACGGACTTTTATTGAGAAATGTATTGCCCACCGGATCAGCGGCATGCCTGTAGTGAATGACCGGAATGAGATTGTCGCCTACCTCAGCGACGGGGATATTATGCGCTATATCGGCAGGCATGAGGATCTGATTGTGGATTCTTTTTTCCAGATTAATGTGTTCGTCGGGGATAATGATCTGTTCGAGGAACGGGCGCAGAAGCTGCTGGGTCTGAACGTAATGGCTATCGCCAAGAAGAAGGTCATCACTGTGCATGCCGAAGAAGATATTGAAGCCATCGCCACCATCCTCGGCAAAAAGCAGATCAAAAAGGTTCCCGTTGAACGGAACCGTGTGCTGGTCGGCATCATCAGCCGCGGCGATGTGATCCGCCATTCCTTCAAGGCGCTGCTCTAGGATGAACAATCCCCTCCACTAGCGCCTACTTATCCTCATGTGCTGCCTGACCGTCCAGCGTCTCTCCCCGGCAGCGGCTACAAGTTCGAAATGGCGCTTACGCTCTCCTTATGATAGTTGCGGCACCCTGCTTTTTATGTCATTGTTGAAGCAGATGTAGTCCATTCGTCAGGTATAGTCTTTTCATAAGGAGAGAACCATCTGTGCTGCCTATTCATGAAATCATCGCCAATCCCAAAGCCAAAGAGATCTATTTCACGGTCAGAAAACACGGTACCGTCTCCAAGCAGACCCTGCTGGACGAAAGCGGGCTGACCATAAGCACGTTAACACGCATCCTGGATGAGCTGTTGTCCCAGGAGCTTCTGGTTGAAGTCGGCTTCGGCGAATCCACCGGAGGACGCCGCCCTACCCTTTATGAGACGAATCCATCATACGCTTATCTGCTCGGACTGGAGATCTCCCGGACCCATGCCAAGCTTGTGCTGACGGACTTTCATCTGCGCTTGCTGGGCGAGCATACCTGGAGCATGGATGCAGGGCTTACCCCTGAGCTTCTAATGGAGTCGCTCCACAGACAGGGCTTACAGATGCTTGACGCAGCCTCTGTCCAGCTCAGCCGGGTCGCCGGTCTTGGCATCGGTGCGGTTGGTCCGCTGGATCGTACAGCCGGAGTCATCCTGAATCCGGCCCGCTTTCCTGCAGAGGGCTGGTCACAAGTACATATCAAGGAACAGCTGGAGCAGCGCCTGGGGGTGCCTGTCTATCTGGATAATGGAGCCAATACTGCACTGCTCGGCGAGTACTGGGCCGGCAGCAACCGGATGCAGCAGCACCTTCTCTATCTCCATGCCGGAATCGGCCTGCGCTCCGCTATTATGAACGATGGGCGGCTGCTCTACGGCATAATCGATACCGAGGGAGCGGTCGGGCAGATGATCATTGACCGCGCGGGAGTGCCTCCGCAGATTCCCGGCGGCAACGCCGGGGCCTGGGAGAGCTATGTGTCGGTGCGGACGCTGGAGGGGCAGGCCCGCGAGGCCTGGCGGCTGGGCAGCAGCACAAGCCTCCGTGCTCTGGCAGAGCATGCGGAGGCTTTAGAATTCGTCCATCTGCTGGAAGCGCTCCAGGAGCGCGATCCAGTGATGATCAGGTTATTCGAAGAGATGGCGGTAGCCTGCGGCATCGGGCTGGCGAATCTGATCAATATTTTGCATCCCGAGGAGGTTATTCTCGGCGGCCCGCTGTTCCTAGCGGCAGATTTCTACGAGACAGCCACGCGGATCGCCCTGGAGCGGACCTACTACCGCGGACAATATAACGTCCGCTTCACCCGGAGCAGCCTGGGCGAGCGCGCAGTTGCAACAGGCGCATGCGCGCTGGTGCTGCACCAGTTGACGAGCTGAGGGTGCTGCACATGTTGCTCCAGCAGTTGACGGGCTGACCGGATGCCAGCCGCTCCCGCTGTGGTGCATTTATACACCTTATTTCCGCCTAATGTCCGCTTTCGGCTGGATCTGGTGTATTTATACACCTCATTCCCGCCCTGCGCCTGCTTTCGGCTGAATCTGGTGTATTTATACACCTCATTTCCGCCCTGCGCCCGCTTTCGGCTGAATCTGGTGTATTTATACACCTCATTTCCGCCCTGCGCCTGCTTCCGGCTGAATCTGGTGTATTTATACACCTCATTTCCGCCCTGCGCCTGCTTCCGGCCGAATCAGGTGCATTTGTACACTTCAGCCCGCTTACGGTGCCGGTTGTCTCCGGCATTGTTGCACCTTTTGCAGGATTTCTCTAAATTGGTTACTGGCTGTGGAGCTATTGTTGCAACTTTTGCAGGAATTTCGGCGAACCGGTGCTAATTTGAGCTGTATTGTTGCAATTTGTGCAGGATTTACGCGTTAGCGGCTCCTATTGAACTACATTGTTGCATTTTGTGCAGGATTTCCGCGCTGGCGGCTCCTATTGTGCTGGATTGTTGCAATTTGTGCAGGATTCCTGCGCTGGCGGCTCCTATGTAGCTAATTGTTGCACTTCATGCACAATCTCCTCACGGCCGCTCCTATTGAGCTAGCATTGTTACACTTTGTGCGATCTCCCCACAGTCACTCCTATTGAGCCGGCATTGTTGCACTTCATGCACAATCTCCGCGCACGCCGCTCCAATCATGGCACATGGCCCCAATGTTGTTCCACCTTTCAGCCTTCAGCTAGCTTCCATCTTATTTATTCCCCTGGCTCCAGACAGAGCTGGAGCAGATCGTCCACATGGGCCGTGGCCAGGCATTCCACCGTATCCGCAGAGCCGTAATAGATCTTGACCTCGCCGTCATCCTCCAGAATCATCCCGCCGGGGAAAATCACATGATTACGGAAGCCCCCGCCAATCTCATAATCTGTCTCCGGTGCCAGCAGCGGCTGCCTGCTCATGCCGATCACCTTGCGGGGGTCCTCCAGATCCAGCAGCATAATTCCGGCGGTATAGCGCTTCTTCCAGGTGTCCTCCCAGCCGTGCTTGCCTCTGGCCGGGTCCACATCCACCGCATGGAAGGTGGTCAGCCAGCCCTTGTCTGTCCGGACCGGAGGTGCAGCCGGACCGACCTTATCATTAGCAAACGGCACCTGCTCGACAGCGAGCAGCAGGTTGGAGTTGCCCCAATGCACGAGGTCCGGCGACTCGGAGATCCAGGCATCGAAGCGGTCCCGGCCGCCGCGGCTGTACACCGTGAAGGGACGCTCCAGCCGGACATACTTGCCGCCGATGGTCTCGGGGAACAGTACCATATTGCGCAGGTCCGGTGTAGACAGGCTGAGCACCTCGAAGTGTTCCAGATCATCGGTAACGGCAATGCCGCCGCGGATGCCATGGCGCGTATCCACGGCAAAACACATGTAACAGCGGCCGCCGAGCACGGTCAGGCGCGGATCATAGGCGCGGATAATTTCCTCGTCATGCATTTTGAACACCGGCTTCGGGCCGGCGGTCCAGCTCAGACCGTCGTCACTGTAAGCAATGCCGAGATCCGTAGTGTGGTGCGGCTCCAGCGTCTGATAGTCCAGTGAGCCGTAATCGTTGCGGAAGATCATCACATATTTGCCGTTAAATTTCGTTACACCGGCATTGAATACCAGTGCGGTGGGGTAAGGAACCTTCGCTGCATCCAGCACCGGATTGCCGTGATACCGCCGGATGAAAGGGGCGGATTGCAGAATCGCCGAAACGTGTTGAGTCATGGGGTGTACCTCCTTGAATATTGAATGTGGAATGTTGTGTGTTGAATGTTGAATGTTGAGTGTTATGTGCAGAGCCAGACAGCTACCCCTTCAGGGAACCGGCCGTCATCTGCATGAAGGATTTGTTCGCAAACAGGTAGGCGACGAGAATCGGCAGAATGGATAAACAAGCGCCCGCCATCATATAGTGGGTCTGGGAAGCGGCCGAAATCCCGTATTTCAGGTTCGCCAGCCCGACGGTCAGCGTCTGCAGCTCCGGCTTCGTCATCGTGAACACGAGCGGCAGCAGATATTCATTCCACGCGCCGCGGAAGGTGAACAGGGCGCCTACGCCCAGTCCGGGTCCGAGCAGCGGCAGAATAATCCGCCAGAAGGTCCGGCCGGGGGAGCAGCCGTCTATCAGCGCCGCCTCGTCCAGCTCGCGGGGAATCCCCTTCATGAAGCTGAACAGAATGAAGAAGATCGAAGCATGGGCAGAGATCAGAATCAATATAACCCCCCACAGGCTGCTGTGCAGATGAAGCTTAACCATCAGATCGAACTGCGGACGCAGCACGACCGCCCCTACAGCCACGAACATGGTGAAGGACTGCAGTCCGATATACAATTTTTTGCCGGCAAAATCCATCCGGTCCACCACATAAGCCGCCATGGAGGAGACCAGCAGCGTGCCGACCACTGCCGCCAGAGAGACCAGCAGACTGTTCAGCGTATATCTGGAGAAATTCGCCTGCGACCAGGCTTCGGCATAGTTCGAGAAGTGCCAGCTATCCGGCAGGAAGGTCGCTCCCGCAGTCAGCTCGGCATTCGTCTTGAAGGAGCCGAGAATAGTGATCACAACAGGAATCAGGGTGATAAAAGCAAACGACAGCAAAAAAGTCCACAGGATTGTTTTGCCCAGTATGGTTCTTAGTCTCATAATAGCCTCTCTCCTCAATCGGTCTGATTCATGCGTCTGGATGCGTAGAAATAAATGAGTGATATCATCCCTACGATGACCGCAGACACAAAGGCAACCGCACTGCCGTATCCGAACTCCTGGACCTGAACCGCCGCGCTGCCCCCGCCGACAGGGAAGAATAATTTGTATAAATACAGGAACATGACCTCCGTCTTGCCTACAGGACCGCCTTCGGTCAGAACCATGATGCTCTCGTAGCCCTTCAGAGCTGTAATGATCGCCAGCATAATAACCATCTGCATGACAGGCCCGAGCATCGGCAGAGTGACATAGCGGAACTGCTGAATTTTCCCTGCCCCGTCCAGAGAAGAGGCCTCATACACATCCTCGGGAATATTCTGCAGACCGGCGAGGAAGAGCAGCATATAATTGCCGACCGCGCCCCAGGCCGCAACCAGAATGACGGTGAGCATGGCATATTTCGGCCCCAGCCAGTCCACGCCGGAATCTGTGAGGCCCAAGCGGATCAGGAACTGGTTGAGAATTCCGTTATACGAGTTGAAAATCGTGAAGAAGACTACGGCCATTACGGCTGTACTGATAACGGTCGGCATGAAGAAAATCCCCCGCAGCAGCTGTCTGCCCCGCAGCCCCCGGTTCAATATGGCTGCCAGCAGCAGGGCCAGCGGAATGGTGATCAGCAGCTTGCCGCCTGCATAGACAAATGTGTTCACCACCGAATCCCAGAACTGGGTGTCCTTCAGAATGCGGCTGAAATTAGCCAGACCGGTAAACCGGGCCGTTCCGAACCCTTTGTAATCATAGAACATATAGCGGAACGCCCAGGCAATCGGGTAAATTCCAAGGACCACAGTGAGCAAGGCACTTGGAAAGATAAAGCTATATGAAAATAAGGCATGTTTTGTTTTGTTCATCTGGTTTCTTCCGGCTCCTCTCCCTTACGGCCAGAGCAGAGGGATGAGAGAGTTGCTCCCTCATCCCCCGCTATCCCGGCCTGTATCTCTATCCCTAACCTTCGATCTACTTGGCGAACTTGCCGCCCAGCGCGGCGGGATCAAAGCCGGCATCCGGCTCGGCCTTCACGCCGTCATTCGCAATCACGCTGTCCAGTGCAGCATTATAGCGTTTGTTCAGATCAGCGATAATCGCCTTCAGGTCGCCGCCGTTCAGCATATATTTGAAGAAGGCGTCATCCGATTTCATTCCTTCCGGGGCTACAGACGGATAGACCGGCCACACTCCATCGTGCTTGTTCGGCAGGAAGCCTTCAATGCCGTTCACATCCGGTGTCTTGGCGGCTGCGCTGACGGATGGAACCATGGAGATGCCGAAGCCTTTTTCCTGATAATCCGTCAGCACCTGATCGCCGTACATGAACTCCATGAACTTCCAGGCTGCTTCTTTGTGCTCTGATTTCGAGCTGAGCGCCAGCCATTGGCCCCCGAGGAAGCCGGAAGCCCCCTTCACATTGCCGTCGATGGTCGGAACCGGAGCGGCCGCCCAGTCAATCTTGGCCGGGAACTGATTCTTGTAGACGCCCGGCTCCGAGGAGTAGGACATGTACATTCCGATCTTGCCTTCCGCAAACTGCGCCCGCAGCGGGTCAATATCCAGCGATTCTACACCCGGCAGCATACTGCCGTCATCCTTGATCTGCTTAAAGGCATTGATGATCGGCTCGAAGCCGCTGAAGTCGAAGCGGGCCGTTTTGAAATCATACCCGAAGCCGCCATAGCCGCTCATCTCTGCAACCACCCGCGCCGAACGTGCGAACGCACTGCCGGGGTTCTTGAAGTTCAGGGCGAAGCCGTAAGCACCATCCGCCTTGCCGGCTGCTGTCAGTTTCTTGGCTGTATCCACCAGCTCCTGCAGAGTGGTCGGCGGATGCTCAATGCCTGCTTTGGCGAACAGATCCTTGTTGTATACCAGACGCATGGTCGTTCCGAAGTTAGGCAGGCTGTAACGCTTGCCGTCAAATTCATTCAAATCCGGCATAGCCGGGAATTTCGTCTTCACCTCATCGGTGAGGAACTCGTCAATGGGAGCGAGAAAGCCTTTTTTGTAAAAGGTCTGGATGGTATTCTCCTTCACCCGGATCACATCCGGCGCATCGGAGGTCTGGAAGGACAGATCAAGTGCGGTATCGAAGTCGTCTCCCTTAACGACCAGCTCCACCTCGATCCCGTCAGGATTGGATGCGTTAAACTCGGCTACCTTCTCCTTTATGAAATCCGCGTCATGGCGGTCGCCTGTCCAGTAGCTGATTTTAGTTTTTTCTCCCGAACCAGCCTTCGCCCCTTCTCCCTTGCCTTCAACTGCGTTGCCGCCGTTACCGTTGCCGTTGCCGCAGGCTGTCAGGCCAAGTGCCAGGACCAGGCTCAGAGATGTTATTAGCGTACGCTTCATCATTGGTAGTTCCCCCTTATATATCCCTGCTGTATTCACTTACAACCTGATTATAGATGGATTGGGCACAACGGATAAGGCGGGTAAGCCCACATTAAGGGCAGGTTTCTGCAGGAGTTAGATAGAGTTAAGGGAGGTCATCTCCGCCCCGCGGAAATTCCTCCCCTGCTGATTTCTATTCTTTTCCAAGATAATGCAATTTGAACTCGGACGGGGTCATGCCGGTATATTTCTTGAACACCTCGCTGAAATAACGCCTGTGCTCATACCCGAGATCCTGGGCGATCTCCTGAACCTGCCGGCCGCCGATCAGCATCGCCTTGGCCTTCTCCATCTTCTCATGCATCACATACTGCTGGAACGAAATCCCCTGCACCTTCTTGAACAGATTGGAGAAATATCCCTGGCTGAGGTTAATCTGCTTCGCCACCTGCTCCAGCGACAGCCCCGTATCCAGATGACTATGGATGTATTCGACGGCCTGACGGATAATCCGCGTGGATTCCTGAGAACGGGCTTCCTCCACCAGCGCACAGGCCTCCCGGCACAGCCAGGACAGCAGTTCCCGGATATCCTGCAGGGATGGATGCACCTGGTTCTTCATGGCGGCAATTCGGAGTTCCAGCGGCTCCACCTGCCCGTAAGGGAACTGCTCCAGCAGGACCCGGCAGATCCTGGAGCCCAGCTCATAGCCGACACTTTCAACATAACGCGGCTCAGGCAAAAGCCCGCTGTCCAGCAGCTCCGAGAATAGCTGGTCCAGCATCTGCAGGCTTTTGACAGAATTACCGGAACGCAGGGCGAACAGCAGCTCCTGCTCGGCGGCAGCGGAATAGCTGTGAAGCGAGAGTGGTTTGTTCTCAATATTGCTATAATGATAGACCCCGTTGCCGCCGGTATAGAAATGATACCCCAGCGCGCTGAGCGCCTGCCTGTACGCCGTGCCCAGCTCCTGAATCGCCACCGTACCCAGACCCACGCCAATAGAAATGGTATGACGCGAGAAGCGGCTGACATTCATGCAGCAGGCCTCGGTAATCAGCGCGGCGGTCTCCGGGTCCGAGCCGTTCATGATGCAGACGTACCGGTCTGTCGACTCCCGGATAATAACGCCGCGGGTCCAGGCGGAAATCGTCTCTTCGAGAATATTGTGCAGGCTGAACCTTAGCAGCTCGACCTCCTGCACAGGCTGCCCGCTCAGCTTTTCCGCGAAATGATCAATCTCAGCGACAAACACGAAGAAATCATGCTGGTCCAGCGGGATATCGAGATAGGCCCAGCGGGAACGGGCATCCGCCTCTGTCGTCTGGTGGTGCAGCAGGAAGGTGAGGTATTCCTGGCGGAGGATAGGCAGACTTTCCTTGATTTTGGATTCCATCACAGCAAGTCTGGCGGTCTCCTGACGCTCCTCCCGGCACAGCTCCCTGGCCTTCAGCACTGCATTCACAATCTCTTCCAGGGAAAAGGGCTTCTTCACGAAATCAAGCGCCCCCAGCCGGATGGCTTCCTGGGCATAAGAGAACTCCGAGTAGGCGCTGAGGATAATAATCTTACAATCCGGCAGCACCTCCAGAATCGCCCGGGTCATCTGCAGGCCGTCCATTCTTGGCATCCGGATATCCGTCAGCACAATGTCGGGCCGGGTCTCGCGGATGATCTGCAGCCCCGCTTCACCGTCAAGCGCCGTACCGGCGACCTCAATACCGTGCTCCTGCCACGGCGGCTTGCGCGAGACCATCTCCACCACACTTTTGATATCGTCAATTACACATAATTTGAATCTTTCCGGCTCCTGCTTCCGGTCCATCCTTCATCTCTCCTCCCTAGGCGGAATCCACAGATCCGTCTGTGATCCCTTACCTGGCTCGCCGCCCACATCCATACGGGCTTCGTCCCCGTAATACAGGGCCAGCCGGTGCCTGATGTTGAACAGGGCATAGCCTTTCCTCGACTGCGGAGCCGAGGCCATCCCCTGCTTGACCCGTGCAGCGTCAAGCCCCCGTCCATTGTCGGTAATGCAAATATGCAGCAGCCCCTGCTCCCGGCTGACCGTGATGTCTATCCTGCCTCCTATAGTCCGGTCACTGAATCCGTGCTGGATGCTGTTCTCCACCACCGGCTGCAGGATAATTTTGGGCAACAGACAAGTAAGCAGTGACTCATCCTCCACCGTCACCGTGTATTCAAACAATCCTTCATAGCATTTCTGCTGAATGGCGAAATACTGCCGCATGTGGGACAGCTCATCCCCAAGGGGAATCATATCCTTGCCGCCGCTGAGCCCGAGCTGGAACATCTGCGACAAGGACAGGATCATCTCATTCACATCGTCATTCTCGCCCATGACCGATTTGCAATAGATGGTATTGAGCGTATTGTACAGAAAGTGCGGCTCCATCTGCGCCGTAAGGGCACGGATCTCGGCATGCCGCTTGTCCTCCTCCTTGGTCTTCACATCCGCGATCAGCGCCTGAATCTCCAACATCATCCGGTTGAACTGAAAGCCGACCTGGGCAACCTCGTCCTCATAACGGCTCTCATACACCACGCTGAGCTGGTTCTCTTCGACTCTGCGCATTAGCCGCCTGAGCTTAAACAGGGGCTTCAGCAACACAGATGTCAGCTGATTGGAGATCAGCCAGGTGATCAGCAGGAAGACAACGATGACATAGAAGGTAATGCGCTGCACCCGCTGCAGCTTGCCCAGCAGCTGGTCCCGCGACTGCATGCCGGAGATGATCCAGTCGGGTGATGCGGCTGAGCTTGTATAATTCACCAAATATTCCTTGCCGCCATAGCTGTAGTAGTGATCCTGCGGATCGGCCGCTTTTCCGGCTCCGGCGAGCACCGGCTTCCAGGGGAATCTGCCCCGGAACGGCCAGCGGGACTCCAACACCGCCTCTCCTTCCCCGCTCACCAGATAATAATTCCTCCCTGCTTGTTCTCCGCCTTGATTCAGCAGCTCATCGATCCGGCTCTCCCTGATATTGACCACAATAAATACATTGCTGATCGGCGTGTAAGGGTATTCATAAATTCCCCGGACTATGAAGGAGACCACCCGCTGGCTGCCTGTAAACAACCGGTCATAATGTCCTTTGGCCCAGTAGCCGCCCGGCTGCTCCTTGCTCAGATCATATAATTCCGAGCCGTAGAACGAATTGTCCTGCGCCCGGATCTGCGTAGTGGGATAGAAATCGCCAATCGGGGTTACGATTAGCACACTCTCAATGATCGGCTGATTGAACATTGCCTGGGAGAGCACATATTGCAGATCCGACAAATGTACATAGTAATTGGACACATCGTGGCTGAACACATCGAGCATCATCTTGCGGTACGCATCGCTCAGCATCAGGGACTGCACGGACAGCGCCACATCATTCAGGCGGGAATCCAGCAGCTGGGCCGTCTTGCTTACGGTCTCCCGGCTGCCGGCGTAAGCATTATCCTCGATCTCCTGCGCGGCAATCCAATACGAGAAGGTGCCCATTGCACTGATGGACAGCGTGATCAGCACGATGAACGAGAACAGAATCCTCTGTTTGATGGATATCCGGTAATACCTGCCGGCGATCTGCCGCCGGAGCTGCCGGACATAGGCTGTGAATGTATTCATAGCTTTTCCTTCTGAAGCATGTACCTTGTACCTCCCTTGGGTTGTCGGTTCTTGTCACTTGTACCATACGGCTGCTCCGGTCCGGCGTCAAGACAGGTTATGATAATTAGAACAAAACGCCTGCAGCATCCCCATTGTGATCGGTTTTTCGACTACATCCCGCCCTCACACCTCCGCCGCACCGAATGTGGTCGGTTTTCCGACCATATCCAGCTCACACATCTCTGCCGCACCGAATGTAGTCGGTTTTTCGACCATATCTGGCTCACACACCTCTGTCGCACCGAATGTAGTCGGTTTTCCGACCACATTCGGCCCAGATGACCACGCGCTGTCCATGTGTCCGGTGAAATCAGTGAAGTCATTCCTGTTACTGATCCAGAATATAGTCATCCTGCCGATGCATCATAATTTCCTTATTAATGAAAAAGGCAGGAAGCCCTCCGCATAACGGAAGTCCCCCTGCCTATACAACCGGTCTAATTATCTCTGTGGGTCCAGGCAGAGCCGGAGCAGATCGTCCACATGGGCCGTCGCCAGGCATTCCACAGTATCGGCCGCACCGTAATAGATTTTGACCTCTCCGGTGTCCTCCAGAATCATCCCCCCGGGGAAAATCACATCGTTGCGGAAGCCGCCTGCCGTTTCGTACACCGCCTCCGGCACCAGCAGCGGAGCTTCCGCCCGGCCGATAATCTTGCTGGGATCTTCGAGATCCAGCAGCATAATGCCGGCGGTGTAGCGCTTCTTCCAGCTGTCCTCCCAGCCGTTCTTACCCCGGGCAGGGTCGAGGTCCACCGCATGGAAGGTGGTCAGCCAGCCCTTGTCCGTCTTCACCGGCGGCGCACCGGGACCTACCTTGTCATTGGCATAAGCCACTTGCTCAACGGCCAGCAGCAGCTTATGATTCCCCCAGTACTTCAAATCCGGGGAATCGCTCATCCACATATCGAAGCGGTCGCGGCCGCCCCGGCTGTAGACCGGAAGCGGGCGCTCCAGTCTTACATACTTGCCTCCGATCATCTCCGGGAAGAGCACCATGTTGCGGTTATCAGGCAGCGACAGGCTTAATACTTCAAACGAACGGAAATCGTCAGTGACAGCGATCCCGCCGCGCAACCCGTGACGCGTATCAACTGCGAAGCACATATAACAGCGGTCTCCAACGACACTCAGGCGCGGGTCATACACCCGGACCACCTCTTCATCATGCCAGGACCAGCAGGGCTCCGGCTGTACCTCCCAGCTTACGCCGTCATCGCTGAAGGCCAGGCCCAGATTGGTCGTATGATGGGGAGCCACGATTCCCTTGCTCTCATCGCCATAATCATTGCGGAACACCATGACATATCTGCCCTTGAATTTTGTCACCCCGGCGTTGAATACCATGGCCGGTCCATAGGGTACATCAGAAGGCTTCAGAATCGGGTTAAGCGGATGCCGGACCATTACCGGACTTGAAGTCAGCGTGCCTGTTGTCAGATCGTTCATTGTGCAGATTCCCCTCTGTAAGTTAATAGATGAAAGCGCAACCAGTGACTTTTCATCCCTATTATGCATCATATTGCATAGTTAATCTATAGAATGTTCACATGAAATCTTCCATTTTCAGCTAGTAGCGCATCAGAGCTGATATTGTGAATATGACCATTACCAGACCTTAACGAGCCAGCGTCTCATTCGCACAGCAGTCATTCGGATGCTGTAGGCGCTGGAACGATAGTAACTGCATTTTGTACAATGGAATACTGTAAAAAAGGCTTCGTAATAGAATCTATTGTATTCGGTACAATTGAATGTTGAACAAAGGCCATTTTTCACCCAAAACACAACATTCTACTGTATGAAATACAATAGAATCTCATTTTACGGTCTGTAAACCATTTTCTATTGCAGGAAATACAATCAGATACTTAAATGTAAAAGTTAAAAGTCGGCAACGGGTGCAGGTTCAGCCTAATACTAGCTCGATGTTCATACTCAGACTTTAACACCCCTGAGGTTCATTCTTACAGTTCTAAATCTGATGCTGTACTAATCCAGCATTTCGCCCCGAAGCGCAGCCGCCAGCCTGCTTCCGAAGCGGCTGCCCAGCAGCTCATAGCCTTCGGGGCCGGGGTGCAGGCCGTCGGTCAGCAGGTTCCCGTCCGCCGGGCCGAACCACTCCAGACCATCCAGGTAATGCAGATGACGGTCTCCACGCGCCCGCAGCAGCTCCACTGTCTCAGCGATCTCCCCGCGCATCAGCGGCAGGGTGAAGCCGAGCGGATTCTCCTCCGTCTCCCGCTCCGTTCCGTAGATAGGCGAGATGACCACCAACGGGGTCTCTGTATGCTTCTCCCGGATGGTCTCCAGCAGACCGATCAGCAGCGGCTTGAACATCCGCGGGTTGGAGGACGCTGCGCCATAGATGTTCACGCCAACGCACAGGGTAATCAGGTCAGCCGGCAGATCCCGGATCAGCCGGCCTATCATCGGCTCCATCAGGCAGTTGCCGGAGAAGCCGAGATTGGTCAGGTGATAGCCGATTTCCCCGGCGGCGATCACCGGCCAGGTGCGCGACGGGCTAGAAGCTGCCACGCACTGGGTAATCGAGCTTCCATACGTCACCCAGCGCGGCCTCAGGTCCGCCAGCGGTTCAGCAACAGCGTCATCATCAATTGCAAGACCGCTGATCGTCATACCGGTGTTCTGCGGCAGATAGATTTCCAGCCCCTTCATACCTGGGGGAAGCCGGGTGAAGCGGGCCTCCGCAGCTCCCGCAGCAAGCGTGAGCGTCTGAACCAGCCGGCCGTCAGCAAGGCAATCCAGCGAAGCGTCCTCCGCCAGCGGCTCAAACCAGAGGAGGAGGGTCTCCGAGCCGGATGCCAGCCGCAGCCGGATACCGGAGCAGATCTCCGCCTTGCCGCCGATCCCATCCGGCGGATACAGGTCGTAGTCCCGGAAGGGAATCCGCCAGGGCTTGATGCCCTCCTGCCGGTGCTCCAGCGAGACCGCCCCATGAAACCACTCCTCCCGCAAAGGAAGGCTCCTCACATTCTTCACACTTTTCTCGTGTTCCACGCTCTCCACGTTCTCCGCGCTCTTCACGCTCTTCACACTCTCCGCGCTCTCCACATTCTTCACGCTCTTCTCACTCTCCGCGCTCTTCTCACTCTCCGCGCTCTTCACACTCTTCTCGCCCTTCTCGCTCTTCACATTCTTCACACTGCTCACTGCGCCTGCTCCGCATCCTGAGCCGCTGCCCCGGAAGTGAAATTCTCCCCGAGCCACACATCCTGCTCCAGCAGGCGCTGCTGAAGCTCAGGAACCGAGATGCTGCGGGAATCCGTGCCGTCCCGGAGCGCAAGCGTTGCTGCCGTCCCGCAGGCCTGGCCCATCGAGAAGCAGTTCGGCATGACGCGCAGCGAGCCTTGCACCGCCCGGTCCGAGGACACGGAACGTCCCGCTACCCACAGATTGCGGATGCCTACCGGAAGCATCACCCGGTAAGGCACCCCGTGGGAGACGCCCGGCGGCAGATGATTGAAGGTCATATCACTTTTGCTGGTCGCCAAGTGGATATCAATGTAGTAGGCATTGCGGGCGATATCGTCGGGGAAAGAACGCGCGGCCACGAAGTCGTCCACAGTCAGCGTATAATCGCCCTGGATGCGCCGCGTCTCTCTGATCCCAAGCTGCTCTCCGCTTGCCACCAGATGCGCCTGTTCGAAGCCGGGCACATGCCTCTGGAAGAATTCAAGCTGCCGCAGCACCGTCCGGCGGCCCTCAATGGCTCCGCGAGTAAGGTCCTCGGCCTTCGTTCCGTCCACCCCGAACACATGGCCGAAGTTCACGCCGACCAGCTGATCGCTCACCCAGGCCAGGCCGGAGATCGATTTGCGGCCTTCCGGCAGCGCTCCTTCCAGGATGGCCTGCTCCACGGTCCGGTGCAATTGACCTGTATCTCCCGTCTCCGCCAGGAAGCGGCTGAAGCTGGGACGGTCTACATTCGCCAGCAGATAACACATGCTACCCGGCTGAAGCTCTCCGTCATCGCCGCCCTTCTGGAAAGGCACGCCCGACAGGGCAGCAATGTCGCCGTCGCCGGTGCAGTCGATGATATAACGGCAGCGGATGAAGGACCTCCCGGATTTGTTGACAATCAGTACACCCTCTACCGTCTGCCCATCGGGAGACCGCACCACATCGTAAACAAAGGTGTGGAACAGCGGCGTCACACCGCTCTCCAGCACAGCGCTGTCATAGACGCGCTTCAACACTTCAGGATCAATCGGCACCCAGTCCAGCTGCTCGCGGTATTCCTCCTGATAGCCCGGATCACAAGCCTGCTTCATCCGCTCCATCAGCTTCAGGCCGAGGCCGCGGATAATCGGCTTAACCTTGTCCGTATAGGGACAGAAGGCAGGCACCAGCGCCACGGTGCCCATTCCGCCCAGATACCCGCGCTGCTCCACGATCATGGTGCTTGCTCCGCCTTCGGCAGCGGAGATCGCGGCGGCAATCCCTGCCGCCCCGCCGCCGATAACCAGCACATCCACCTCGCAGGAGACCGGCACCTCTGCCTGCGGCACTGTAATATGTCCGTAATTCATCTTTATCCTCCTATACGCTATGACTTTAGATTTATTACCCCTTCACCGACCCGGCCGTCACCTGGATGAAGGTCTTGTTGGCTAATACATACGCCAGCAGCATCGGCAGAATGGACAGGCAAGCCCCGGCCATCATCAGATGAATCTGCATCGCAGCCGATGAGCCGTAGCGGAGATTAGCCAGCCCGACGGTCAGCGTCTGCAGCTGCGGATTGGTCATCGTGAAGACCAGCGGCAGAATGTATTCGTTCCAGGCATGGCGGAAGGCGAATAATCCAGCCACGCCAAGCCCCGGACTCAGCAGCGGGAGAATGATGCGGAAGAACGTACGGATGAAGCCGGAACCGTCCACCATGGCCGCCTCGTCAAGCTCCCGGGGAATCGCCTTGAAAAAGCCCTGCAGCATGAAGAAGGTGCTGGAATGGGCGCTGACCAGAATCAGAATAACCCCCCACAGCGTCGTATTCAGATGCAGCGCAACCATCAGATCGAACTGCGGGCGCAGGACGATGGCCCCGACCGAGATGAACATCATGGACGCCTGCACTGTGACATAGATTCTTTTCCCCGGAAAATCACGCCGGTCCACCACATAAGCAGCCATCGAGGCCACCAGCAGCGTCCCCACCGTCACCATCACACTCATAAAAGCGCTGTTCCAGGTATAGCGGGCGAAATTGGCCTGTTTCCAGGCTTCAGCATAATTATTGAATTGCAGCTTGGCGGGAAACAGGGTTCCGCCAGTCATCATCTCTGCCCCGGTCTTCAAGGAACCGGTCAGCGTCATCAGCAGCGGAAACAGGGTCAGGACCGCCGTTGCCAGCAGGAAAAGCCACATCACGGTCCGGGTCACGATTCTTCCGGCAAAACCGGGCGTCCGGCCAGCCGTCTGCGGCCGCCCTGCGGGCTGCTTGGATATCACAGATTCGTTCATTTGGATAAGCCTCCTAATACACCTTGTTCATTTTGCGGCTGAAGAAGAAGTACAGGCCGGTTACCGCTCCGACAATCACAGCGGTGGCGAAGCCCACGGCGCTGCCGTAACCGAGCTGCTGCGTTACCGGTGAACCGGTGGATACAGGGAATAGCAGCTTGTAGAGATAGAGATACATGACTTCCGTTTTGCCGATCGGTCCGCCTTCGGTGATGACCATGATGCTCTCATAGCCCTTCAGCGAAGCGATAATCGCCAGCATAATGACCATCTGGGCTACCGGAGCCAGCATCGGAAGCGTAATATTCCAGAAGCATCTTCCGGCGTTCGCTCCGTCGATGGACGCGCTCTCGTACAGGTCCTGCGGAATGCTCTGCAGCCCGGCGAGAAAGAGCAGCATATAGTTCCCTACGGCACCCCATACGGCCACAAGAATAACCGTCAGCATGGCGTGCTTCGGACCAAGCCAGTCGACCGGCTGGGAGACCAGATGCAGCTTCATCAGAACTGTGTTAACCATCCCGTTATAGGAATTGAAGATGTTATAAAAAACAACAGAGATCACTGCGGTACTTATAACCGTCGGCATGAAATAAATGCCCCGGAGCAGATTCGACCCGCGCAGTCTGCCGTTGAGAATAACAGCCAGCAGCAGGGACAGCGGCAGGGTCAGCAGCAGCTTCCCTCCGGCAAAAATGAAGGTATTGCCGACCGATTCCCAGAACAGGGTATCCCGCAGCAGCCGGCTGAAATTGTCCAGCCCGGTAAACAGCGCCTCGCCGTATCCGGCATAATCATAGAACATATAGCGCAGCATCCAGATCAGAGGATAGATGCCGAGCGTGAGTGTCAGAATGATGCTCGGTGCCAGGAACAGGGAATTCTCCCCAAGTCTTTTCCATTTGTAAATCATAATTAGTCTCCTTCAGGGAAAGCAAAGGGGCTGATCCGGGAATCCCGTACAAGCCCCTGTGTAACCCGTTATTCTCCCTGCGGCTTCATTGGATCAAAGGCCGGGTCCGGTGTAACGGTAACCTCACCCTTCTCCACTGCTTTGGACAATGCGTCATTGTATCTTGTATTCAGATCAGCAGCAATGGCCTTGGCATCCCCGCCCGAGAGCATATACTTGAAGAAAGCATCCGCATAGGTAGAGCCTTCCGGCGTGACGTTCGGCACAGCAGGCCAGAGCGAGTCATGCTCACCGACCAGGAAGCCTTCCATACCGCCAATTTCCGGCTTCTGAGCCTGCTCCACAATACTCGGCACTACAGCAATCCCGAAGCCCTTCTCATGATACGTCTTCAGAATATCGTCGCCGTACATGTACTGCATGAATTTCCAGGCGGCCTCCTGATGCGCCGATTTCGCGCTGATCCCGAGCCAGGTGCCGGCGGATACGATCTCCGAGGTTCCCTTAATCTGCCCGTCCAGCGTAGGGGCCAGCGCACCTGCCCAGTTGATCTCTGTCGGGAACTGGTCCTGGTATACGCCCGGCTCCGTCGAGAAGCTGAGGTACATGCCGATTTTGCCTGCGGCAAATTGGGCGCGCAGCGGGTCGATATCCAGTGTCTCCGCCCCCGGCAGAATACTTCTGTCTTCGTACATCTGCTTGAAATACTCGATAACCTGAGAGTAAGGCGCGAAGTCGAACTGGCCTGTCTTCAGGTCAAAGCCAAGGCCCTGGTAGCCGCTCAAGGAGAGAATCTCGCGGATCGAACGGTCGAAGGCCGCCTTCGGGCTTTTGAAGTTCAGCGCGAAGCCGTATATGCCCTCGGCTTTGCCGGCTTCAGTGATTTTTTTGGCGTCATCGACCATTTCCTGCAACGATACCGGAGGATTCGCGATGCCTGCTTTGTCAAAGAGATCCTTATTGTAGATCAGACGCAGGGTCAGGCCGGTGTTGGCCAACGAATACACCTTGCCGTCAAAACGGTTGACATTGTCGATTAGCAAGCTGCCGAATTTCGTTTTGATCTCGTCGGTCAGGTAATCGTCAATCGGAGCCAGATAGCCTTTTTTGACAAATTCGGGGGTGTTGCCGCTCTTCAGACGCAGGATATCCGGTGCTTGGTTGCTGGTGAAGGCAATGTCAACGCTCTGCGCGTAATTCTCAGACATGACTGTCAGTTCCACCTGGATATTCTCGCCGTTCGTCTCATTGAACTTGTTGATCAGTTCCTTGATATATTCCTGGTCATGACGGTCATCCGTCCAGTACTTAAGCTGTACCGGCTCGCCTGTTTCTGCTGCGGCCGAAGCTGTCGGACTCGCTGTTGCCGCTCCGGGTGTTCCCTCTGCCGCACCGCCGCTCTTGTTATTGTTCCCGTTCCCGCCGCAGCCGGCGATTCCGGCGGCCAGCATGAGGCTCAGGCTGAGGCCCAACCATTTTTTCTGCATACGTTCTACCCCTTTGATTGACATTTGTATTGTGAGCTCGTTCTCTATTATAGGCCACCCCTCCCGCAAAAGGAGTGCGGCAGACTCACTCTTGAGGGACAGAATTCTATTCTTTGCGGCAGGCGGCAGCGGCCGGGCTCTCCCGTTACAGCAGGATGCCGTTCTCATCAAATGTCCGGATATACTCCAATAATTCCGCAAAATGAACCCAGGCGATGCCAACCTTCTGATCCGCAGCGCCATAAGACATGATTAAATCCTCCCCCATAACAATGCCTCCCGTGGTAAACAGGCAGGGCGTAGGGTAATCCTCCGGCATCTCCCAATCCCGCTCAGCGTACATCAGGCGGTCAGAGCACCGGTGAATAATAACCGGAAAATCGTTCTCCTGCTCCTTAAGGATCATAAAGGACTGCGTATAGCCAAACTGTACATTCTTCTTCGCGTGATAAGCCACCAGCCACTCCTGATTTCCCAGGGCGACCGGCGGCCAGCTTGCCCCCACACGGTTCTCCTCCCAATCGAACAGCGGACTGGCCAGCAGCCGGTGGACTGCCGCAGGTGAAGCGAAATCCGCAATCGATTCTGCCGCCGCCAGATAGATGGAAGGCTTGCCCGCCTGCTCCCCGCCTGCAAAGGGAAGGACATTCATCGGCCGGTGCAGCATCAGATATTGCCATTTACCTGCAATCCTCATCTTCTCAGGAAACAGGAACACATCACGGTTATCGCTGACATGCCCCTCGGTAAGCGGGCCTACGTACCCGAAAGCGTCTTCATATTTTCCCTCCTTCAGCTTGGCTAAATCCAGCTTGAACAGAACGCTGACCGTATCATTCGCCCGGGCCGATTGAATGAACGGGTCTGGGCTCTCTCCCGCGAAGATCCAATCGGGCACATATTCAAAGCGCGTCTGGACCGGAGGCTGCTGGCTGCTAAGCCAGTAGGGGCCAGGGGGAAAGGCCCGGCAGGCCACCGTGACATACAGCTCGTTCCCGATATAAAAGATACGGGGGTCCTCCACGCAACCGTTGGCATAATTCCGCACTCTTTTTCCGTAAATGTCCGTAATGTACAATTCATCCTCTTCATACCCGAGGGCCGGAGCCAGAGCTGGTCTTGAAAAATCTGCCTCCCAGGTCTCTCCCCGATCCCTGCTCCGCGCATAGCCCAAAAAAATCGGATAGGGATCATGACAGCCCTCTCTTCTCTTCTGCGGCCACGGGCCCGTTGCCCGAAACAGCATATGAATGTCATCCGAGTCAGGGTCCTGAATGATCGCCGGATTCAACACCATTTTGTCCGCCCAGTCACAGCCTGGTACAGGTTCAAGCGCCGGTTTGCTCAAATAGCGAAATTGTGGTTTCATAGTTCCTCCTGGTCTGCCTCCTGAAGCAGGGGCATATTCCGTTTTTCAGCAAACAACTTATCATAGGCCATCCGCGAATTCAAAAGACTTTTTCCCTGAAAACGGGCTTTCGGACAAAACAGTAAGATCCGTCAACTGAATCAGGAAGATCCATCATTCACGCGGGTCCGGGCAGCGGCTTATAATCATTTTTGCAGGCAAAATCGTTACCACGAAGGAGGATGAGCCGGATGAAACAGTATGATCTTGTCATATACGGCGGAACGGCTGCAGGCATTACAGCGGCTGTCCAGGCAGCTATCATGGGCAAAAGTGCGGTAGTCATCGAGCAGAGCCGGAGGATCGGCGGCATGACCACCGGAGGGCTGGGTGATACGGATGTGGGAATGAAAGAGGCAGTCGGCGGTCTGTCTCTGGAATTCTATCAGCGGATTGCGCAGAAATATGCGCAGGACGGGGCGTGCTGGCTGTTCGAGCCCAAGGTTGCGCTTGAGGTGCTGCAGGACTGGGTGGCGGAGCATCATCTTGAAGTCGTCTGCGGGGAAAGGCTGGAGCTTAAGAATGGGGTAACCCGGCAAGGCGCAAGAATCACCTCCATTACTATGGAATCCGGGAAGGTCTATCACGGTAAAATGTTCATTGACGCCTCTTACGAGGGAGACCTGATGGGCCATTCCGGCGTGTCCTATGTGGTCGGCCGTGAGCCGAACGCACAGTACGGGGAGACGTTAAACGGCATTCAGCCCGGACCTGAACTGAACGAACTCCCTCCGGGAATTGACCCCTATGTCATTAAAGGAGTGCCTTCGAGCGGATTACTCTCGCGTGTTAATGCGGGCCGCGGCGGCGATGCCGGCGAGGGGGACCGTAAGCTGCAAGCCTATAACTTCCGTATGTGTCTGACAGACAATCCGGGCAACCGGATGATGGTCGGCAAGCCTGAGGGCTATCACGAAGCCGATTATGAGATTCTGTTCCGGGCCATTGAGCAGGGGCAGCGCTCACGCTTCTTCAAGCTGAACCGGGTCACTTCGGACAAGACCGATTCCAATAACAACAGCGGTATATCAACAGATTACAACGGGATGAACCACTGCTATCCAGAGGCGGATTATGCGGCGCGGGAACAGATATGGGAGGCCCACCGCATCTACCAGCAGGGATATGTCTGGACGATCCAGAACCATCCGCGGGTGCCGGAGGAGATCCGGGAAGCCTATAAGCCGTGGGGCCTGCCGCTCGATGAATTCACGGACAGCGGCCACTGGCCTTCCCAGCTCTACATCAGGGAATCCCGCAGAATGAGCGGAGATTATGTGGTGACGGAGCATGATGTAAGGCGGGAGCACCCGGTGCCGGATTCCGCCGGGATGGGCTCCTTCGCCATGGACTCGCACCATACGCAATACTATGTGAACGAAGACGGGCATGTCAGCACAGAGGGCGGATTCTACATCCGGCTGGACGAGCCTTATCCGATCAGCTACCGGGCGATGGTGCCGAAACGCAGCGAATGCACCAACCTGATCGTACCGGTATGCTTGTCGGCCACTCATGCGGCCTACGGCTCCATCCGGATGGAGCCGGTCTTCATGATTCTGGGACAATCGGCGGCCGCCGCTGCTGTACTGGCGCTTGAGGCGGACGGCGTGGTTCAGGATGTGGAGTATGAGCGGCTGCAAGCCTTACTCCTTGCGTCCAATCAGGTGCTCTACACCACCGGACTCACCCGGGATTGAACCGGAAGCCGAAGCTGCGCCGGTACTCTCCCGGGGGAGCGCCATACCGTTCCCGGAACATCCGGCAGAAATGGGCGTAGCTCTGGAAGCCCGTATTGTCGGCAACCTGCTCCAGTGAGAGTGTACTGTAGAGCACCTGCTGCTCGGCAGACTTCAGCCTGACATCAATGCAGTAGGCGAATGGCGATTGGCCAAAAGCAGCTTTGAACAGACTGGAAGCACGGGAGATGCTTAACCCTACGGAGGCGGAGATCTGCTCCAGGCTGAGCGGTTCATGGGCATGATTGTCAATGAACTGCTTCAGCTTGTAGGCAGTCTCCGCCCCTTTAGTGCGCCGCCGTGCCTGGATCACCTGCTCCAGCGTCAGGCAGAACGTTCTAAGCAAATAATCCAGCAGCTCCTCCTGATGCCGCATCACCTTCCTCTTCTCGCCGGCAATATGCTTCCATAGGGTAATGACCGTATCATCGAAGCCGATATTCGTCCGGGCCGGCAGCCTGCGGTCCTGCCACCACGAGTCCAGCCACTCGCCGCTGGCGATCAGGAAATAATCCGAGGCGGGCTGAACTCCGCCAGAGCCTGGATAGCTGCGGGGCTGTACGATCAGCTCGTACGGCTGATCCGGAGCATAGATCAGCAGATCGCCGGGGATGATCGTCTCGTACACTCCTCCTACCAGCGCACGGCAGGTCCCTTCCATCTGAAGTCTGAAGAGATAGAAGGATAACCCGTCCTGATACTGAACGGAGTGAGGCTGCGTGTGTGTGAAGTAATTGGCATACAGGACGCTGCACCGTTGCGGATCGGACGCTGTCACGGGTAGGACTCCTCGTGGCGGTCCGGGTGGTACCCCGCCCTGAATTCCGACGGCGTCTGGCCGGTGATTTTCTTGAACATCTCGCTGAAATATCTGCGCTCCTCATACCCCACAGCGGCAGCCACCTCCTGCACCTGCGCCCCTTCCACCAGCAGCAGCTTGGCCCGGTGAATACGCTCTGCGGTAATATACTGGGTAACGGTCACTCCGTTCACCTTCTTGAACAGGCTGGAGAAATAGCTGGGGCTGAGATGAACATGTGCCGCACATTCCCCGACCGTGATGTCCTCGGACAAACGGCCTTTGATATACTCTACCGCTTCATAGATCACCTTCTGCCCTTCGGACAAGCTGCTTCTGCGCACCAGGGCGGCCCCTTCTGTACACAGCTCCAGCAGCAGCCGCTGAAGAGTGGCAAGCGGCAGTCCCGCTGTTCCCTGCACCGCCCGGAACCGCTGGATCAGCGGCTGAATCTCCCCGTACGGGACCAGCTCATAGAAGGTGCGGATCGCTGATGCGGCCAGCTCCTCATACAGAGCGAGCAAATAATCGGGATTGTGCCCGGAGCTCAGATTCTGCAGCGATTCTGAGATCGCTGCGAGGATCGCGCCAGTCCGGCTGACATTGCCGGAGCGCAGCGCCAGCAGCAGCTCGTCCTTATATTCCAGCGCCAGCGGCTCCTGGCTTCCGTTCTGGTGAACATCTGTATACATAATGGCCGCATTGCCTCCGGTGAACAGATGATGGGCCAGCGCCCGGTGCGCTTGGCGGTAGGAATCCGGCAGCTCGCTGGTCTCTTCCACCCGGCCTCCGACCCCGGCCGATACCGTGAACTTGGTATACCGTTCAATGTTCTTGCAGCAGCGTTCGGCAATCTCCACTGCACTGGCCGGACCACAGTCATTCATCACCGCAAGATAGCGGTTATGCTTGGCCCGGAACACCACGCAGCGCGTATGCCCGGCAATAGTCTCCTGGGTGATATTCAGCAGGGAGAAGCGGATCAGCTCCACCTCGCGGATGGACAGCTCTGCTGCCCGCTCCTGAAAGTGATCGATCTCCAGCAGCATCACCACGAACCCCTTGGGGTTCAGATCGATGCCTAAGAATTCCCAGCGCGCCTTCGCCTGCTCCCACGACGTTCTGTGGCTGACCAGCAGAGCGAAATATTCCTGCCGCAGCACCGGCAGACTCTCCCGCAGCTTGTTCTCCATCTCCCGTAGGGTATCCTGTCTGGAACGCGCCTCCATAATCTCCGACTTCGCCCGCAGCACCGCCTTCATAATCTCCTCTTCCGTGAACGGCTTGACCACGAAGTCGAACGCGCCGAGCTGTACCGCCTGCTGCGCATATTCAAAGTCGGCATACCCGCTGACCAGAATGATTTTACAGTTCCGGTGGTATTCCAGTACGGCACGCAGCATGGCCAGCCCGTCCATCCTCGGCATACGGATATCCGTAATGACCAGATCCGGCTGCTGCTTCGCGATCAGGTCCAGCCCATCCTCACCGTTAGCCGCCGTTCCTGCCACCCGGATGCCGTGTTCCGCCCAATTCATGCAGGTCAGACCTTCCACGACGCTTTTAATATCATCAATGATACACAGGGTTACACTATGATCGTCCATCCTGATGCTCCTCCCGTTTGGGTAAAGATATGATAACCGCCGTCCCCCGGCCAAGGCCGCTGTCCACCCGTAATGCTGCACTGTCCCCATAATAGAGCTGCAGCCTGCGGATCAGATTGGATACGGCATAGCCCTTCTCCGATTCCCGCCGGAACAGCGCACGGACCGCCTCCTCGTCCATACCAGCTCCATTGTCACTGACCTTAAGACACCAGCGTGCTCCCTCATCGAAGACTTCGATATCGATCTGCCCCCCGCTCTCCCGGTTGCGGAAGCCATGCAGAATGCTGTTCTCGACCAGCGGCTGCAGCAGAATGCGCGGAATCGGGAGGGTAACCAGCGCTTCATTCTCGACAAAGATCTCATAACGGAATAACCCTTCATAGCAGCTGCATTGCAGCTCCAGATACATGCGGACATGCTCCAGTTCCTTAGACAGCGTAGTGATCTCCTGCCCCTTGTTCAGCCCGAGCTGGAACAGCCGGGACAGCGACATGACCATGCTCTGCGACTGCTTCACCTGCTGCAGATTGAGCTTCCAGTAGATCGTATTCAGCGTGTTGTACAGGAAATGGGGGTCCATCTGGGCCGACAAGGCCTTGATCTCTGCCGAGCGCTTATTGGTCTGCGCCTGTGTGACCTCTCCGATCAGCACTACAATCTGCTCCAGCATCTGGTTGAACCGCATCCCGACCTGGGCCAGCTCGTCCCCGCTCCCGCTCTCGAATCTGGCAGTCAGATCATTGCTCTCCACCCGCCTCATCACCTTCATCAGACCTTGCAGCGGACGCAGCAGATAACGGGTAAAGGCTCCTGATACCATCATTGTAACCGTGAAGGCGAAGAGGGCTACCACCACGAGCAGCCATTTCACATAGATCATATCCTTCAGCACGCCGGCCTTGGACTGAATCGTGGTCATCGTCCAATCGGCAATGCCCAGATGGGCATAGTTCAGCAGATACGATTCGCCTCCCAGCTTGAAGGTATTGCTGAGATCCCGGCTGCTGCTGATCATTCCGGTCAGATCACTCCCCTCCACCGCCTGCAGAACGAGCGGGTCCTTCACAGAATAGACGGGACTGCCTGCCGCGTTCAGCAGGAAGCTGCGCGCCCCTCCGCCGGTGTCCCCGCTCACCAGCTTGCGGAAGCCGTCTTCACGGATGTTGACGATAATATAGACCCCGCGGACCGCTGTATCAAAGATAGGCTCCAGAATCAGTGAAATCACCCGTTCCTTCCCGGAGAAGAGCATGTCCTCATGGCCTTCCACCCATGTATTCTTCTTCTCCTGTTCGATCCGCTCATATAGTAAGGTATCCTTGAACTCCGTCAGACGGTTCCGGTTCATCGAGGAAGGGTAGAACTCCCCGATCGGCGTGGACACATAGATCGAATGGATCAGCGGCTCCGCAATCCGCGCTTGTGAGAAAACGTTATCAAGATCATTCAGGTGAGTATAATACCGGCCCGTGTCCCCGGTGACGACATCCCTCATCATATCGTGAAAGGGCTGACTGATCATAAAGGTCATCATAATCAGCATCAGCTTGTTCAGCTTCTCGTCGATAATCTGCGCCGATTTGACAACGTTATCCTGGGTAAGCTTCAGCGCATTCTTCTCCAGAGTCGCCGCCGAGATGGAATACGACAATCCCCCGGTCATCAGTACGGAGAGGAGGATCACGGCCAAGAATGCGGTTTTTAGTTTGCTGCTGAATGATTGCTTCCGGAAATAGTTCAAGTCCTTCACGCCTTCCTGTGTGCAGATGCTCTGCTCTTCGATTATGTCACCTGAACGTCCGCTCCGACAATACACAGCAGATGAAAAAGTAGATTCACCGTATGCGGACGATGGATCTACCGTATGTACAGACGTATGTGCTGACATATGTACAGGCTTATCTACAAGGAAAACGTGCACGCCCTCCAGCAAAAGGGGGAATAACCCGGTGTGCATTCGCTTGACGCGGCGGATATGATACGATAGACGGGATCGTTCTTCATCATAATCTTCTATGGAAGGAATGAATATAATATGAAATACAGAAGACTGGGCAACACCGGACTTAAGATTAGCGAGATTGGCCTGGGGAGCTGGCTTACATACGGCACGGCTGCCGAGCAGAAGGCGGCGGATGAGTGTATTGCCGCTGCTTTTGAATGCGGTATCAATCTCTTCGATACGGCCAATGCCTACAACCGGGGCGAAGGCGAAAAAGCCATGGGTGCTGCACTCCGCGCGTACAAGCGCTCCGATTATGTCCTTAGCACCAAGGTGTATTTTCCGATGGGGGACGGGGTGAATGACCGCGGGTTATCGCGCAAGCATATTATGGAGCAATGCGAAGCCAGCCTGCGCCGGCTGGGCACGGATTATATCGATGTGTACTTCTGCCACCGCTTCGATCAGGATACGCCTGTGGAGGAGACACTCCGCGCTCTTGACGACCTCACGGCCCAGGGAAAAATCCTCTACTCCTCCGTCAGCGAATGGAGCGCCGCCCAGATCTCCCAGGCGGCTGGCATCAGCCGCAGGCTGAATCTGCGTCCGCTGGCTGCTAACCAGCCGATCTATAACATGTTCGAGCGGTATATCGAGGACGAGGTGCTGGAAGTATCGGCGCAGGAAGGCCTGGGACAAGTGGTCTTCTCCCCGCTGGCCCAGGGCATTCTGACCGGCAAATACAAGCCGGGCCAACAGCCCCCGGCCGGTACGCGCGGCGCGGATGCGTCCGTGAACGGCGTCATCCGCAGCTACCTGCGAGATGATGTGCTGGAGGTTGTTGGCAAGCTGGATGCGCTTGCCGGTGAGCTGGACCTGAAGCTCTCCCAGCTTGCCCTGGCCTGGGTACTGCGCCAGCCCGGCGTAAGCTCGGCGCTGATCGGCGCCAGCAGACCGGAGCAGGTGCGGGAGAATTCGCAGGCCGTGGAGGCTGAGCTTCAGCCGGATACACTGAAGGCGATCGATGCGATCCTCAGCGAGGTCGCCGGCTTCGCACCGGCGCGATAGGGCCGGGGCGAGTGGGAGGGTAGGGCAAGGGCGTGGTGGGGCCGGGGCGTGGTGGGGCCGGGGCGTGGTGGCGCCGGGGCGTGGTGGGGCCGGGGCGTGGTGGGGCCGGGGCGTGGTAAGGGCGAGATGGAGTGGAAATGGCTTGGCGGCCGGCGGAATGTAGTCGGTTTTTCGATTACATTCGGCCCGCACACCACCAACCCGGCGCAATGTAGTCGGTTTTTCGATTACATTCGGACCGCACGCCACCACCCGGCGCAATGTAATCGGTTTTTCGATTACATTACGCCCGCACACCACCACCCGGCGCAATGTAGTCGGTTTTTCGATTACATTCGGACCGCACGCCACCGCCCAGCGTAATGTAATCGGTTTTTCGATTACATTCGGACCGCACACCACCACCCGGCGCAATGTGATCGGTTTTTCGATTACATTACGCCCGCATACCACCACCTGACGCAATGTGTTCGGTTTTCCGCATACATTCGGTCCATCCTAAGAAGCCCCCTCCATCCCGGAAGGGGCTTCCTTGCATACGAACTATGGCATACTACAACTGGTCTTGTGTCTTAACCGTCTGCTCTGCATGAGCAATCTGCACCCTATTAATAAGCTGCTTATACCGATCCTGAGCTTCTGCTGAAGCATGCGGCCGGAATTGCTCGAATAATCTTACACAGCGGATCACACAGGCTATGCTGCCAAGTGCGGCGGAAGCCTCCAGGCTCCCGAAGATATAACGTATCCCCTGCTCTATCTTCTCTGCTTTGAGAGAGTACAGCGCCAGCTCATAGAGCAGTACCGGATATTGCTCCGGCGTCTCCCTGCCCGGAGTTCCTTCGGCTTGCCCGAAGGCTGCTCCCTCCGGTGTAAGCAGCGGCTGGAAGCGGCTGATAAGCCCGTCCACTTCCCAGCCATAACGGTTAGCTGCTTGAACTGTCTTAAGCAGCCCGTCCAGCAGTCCAAGCCCGGGGGTGCCGATAGATTCCATCACCTCGGGTAGAGCCTCAAGCTCACCGCACATCAGACGGTATAGAGACTTGCAGACTGTCCCCAGCCTGCTGAACTGCGCCCGGATCTGCTGAACCTCTTCTGATTCCTCGACAATCCAGCTCATTTCAGTGTAAAGGCCCACATATTCCAGCGCCCGCTCATATTCACCGGATTCCTCGCATACCTTGGATTGCAGCCAGTAAGCATACAATATATAGAAGCAAAGAGGTCTGGGCGCCTGCCTCAGCTCCTTCTTCTTTTTCGTTTTGTAGAATCTGATTTCGTACTGGATAGATGTCTTATGACGCAGCTCCTCTGCCAGTAGTCTGGCCTTCTCCCAGTGCTGTAGAGCTATATAGATATCCGCCAGCTGCCGAAGCGCTTCCAGCTGGTCTATTTCCTCCAGGCGCTCTACAAAATATTCAAACCGGGTCGCCGCACGGAAATCCGCCTCCGGGCTCTGGCCGATCCGGATCGTGAACAGCCGGTACTGACACAGGGCCAGCCGCTCCGAATGCTGATATTTCTCAGTGTCGGCTACCCCTTCATACAGCAGAGCCGCTGCCTGAAGCTTGCCTTGCCCGTAGAATTCCTCCGCCGTATCGAACAGTAGCGGGGCATATGTAATATTGTCCATGATGATTTGAACCACCTGCCGGATACACTCCAGCTTGTCCAGCTCCGCACAGCGGTGCAGGAAGGGTCCCAGCCGCCGCCAGTCGGGTGCGGAATGTACGACACATTCATCTATATATAACTCATAAAATGCTCCTTCAGGAAGCCCCATTCCGGCGGTAATCCGGTCCAGCTGCTGCATGGCAATAGGACGGTTACCATTAATAATGCTGCTGAGCGTTCCCGAATTGACACCGGAGATTCCTGCGAACTGATTGATTGTCTGGCCTTCTTTTCTAAGAAAAGCAGCCAGTTCTGTTTGAATTGTAGTGTGCTGTTGCAAACCAATACCGCCCCTCAAGAACCAGATATTCTAGTAAAAATCCAGATATTCCTATATCATAAATCCCTTAATTAGGCAGGTCAATCTGGTTTGAACGGTTCAAAAGAGGTTGACAAAGACGGAATATTTGTTATATATACCCAGTTAAAAAATCTTTTGCAACATTTCTGCTGAACCAACGTTTATTAGGGTATAAACAAGTTTGAGAATATTCCGGCAGGGTAAATAAGGAGTGTAGACTCATGCCGCGCAAGATTACGCCAAGGGGGAAATTCATAATGTTAAAAAACAAAAACGTCTACCTGCTTCCTGTACTGGTCCTGTTGTTTCTTTCCCTCGTGACTACGGCGAGCACAACCATAAAAACCGCAGATGCCAAGAGTGAGGGGTTGGCCCAGCATCTGACAGTGTATATACATTCCTTAGAGAACCATAACGGTCAGACGACGCTCACCGGAGATGAAATCGAATGGTATGAAGGCGCGGCAGCCGACGCGGTCTTCGCTCAGCGGGAGCCGGAATCCGCAGCCGAAATCGGCGGTGCCCCGGACGGTTACTATATCGTGAATGACAGCGACACGCTGACCACTTATACGGTAGCCCCGGATGCCAAGGTCACCATGCAGATCTATGACCGCACCGGCAAGCTCGAAGACTTGGACATTAACTGGAACGAATCGCTCACGCTGAAGCAGTTCATTCATGAATTCGCCAAGACGGATATATTCGATCTAAGCGGTTCGCCTTATCACCTCACGATTCAGGATGGCCAGATTGTATCGATCGTGCAGCAGTACACTCCATAAGGAGCTCCTACCTCCTTAATCCCTTACCTTTCACAAACCTTAAGCCACAGCCTGTTGCCCAGCAGCGGTTGTGGCTTTTTTGCGTCTCCCTCCACTAATCTAACCTTTTCACACATATTCAATCCAATCACTATTTACCCACCAGCCCTTTATCTATAAGCTTAAATATAGGATATTCATCCAGCAGTAACCCTACAGAACCTATAGGAATGAGGATACAAAATGACAATTACACCCCATCAGCCGCTTGCGGCCCCGATTCAGGGTAAGCCTTTGTACGAGGAATACCGCATGGACCAGGTCCGTGTGTCCGATCCGTATATCGCGAACGCCTTTGCCAAGGAGATTGATTATCTGACCAGCTATGATCCAGACCGTCTGCTGGCGGGCTTCCGCGAGAACCGGGGACTGCCGAAGCGTGCCGACAAATATCCCGGCTGGGAGAACACAGAGATCCGCGGACACACGCTGGGCCACTATCTGTCGGCGCTGTCCCAGGCCTATGCCTGTACGCGGGATGACGGGCTGGCGCTCAGATTGAACTATCTCCTGGAAGAGCTGGCCCTGTGTCAGCATGAGAGCGGTTACTTGTCCGCATTCGAGGAACGCCTTTTCGATCATGTGGAGAACAAGCAGCCGGCCTGGGTCCCCTGGTATACGATGCACAAAATCATCGCCGGACTCACAGCGTCCTACTCTGCCACCGGCAGCAAGACGGCCTATGCCCTGGCGGATAAGCTCGGTGACTGGGTATACCGCCGCACAGCCTCCTGGTCTGAAGAGGTCCATCAGCGTGTATTATCGGTGGAATACGGCGGGATGAATGACTGCCTCTACGACCTGTACAGAATCACCGGAAAAGCAGACCATTTAAGCGCCGCACACAGCTTCGACGAGCTGACTCTCTTCACTCCTGTCCATGAGGGCAGGGATATTCTCAAGGGCAAGCACGCTAATACCACGATTCCGAAATTCCTCGGTGCGCTGAACCGTTACCGGACACTTGGGGAGAGTGAAGCCTTTTATCTGGAAGCGGCGGTGCAGTTCTGGGAGATGGTTGTCCATCATCACAGCTACATCACCGGAGGGAACAGCGAATGGGAGCACTTCGGTGATCCGGATATGCTGGACCGGGAACGCTCCAACTTCACAGCGGAGACCTGCAACACCTACAATATGCTCAAGCTGACCCGCGAGCTGTTCAAACTCACGGGAGATACCCGTTACGCCGACTTCTACGAGAACACGTATCTGAATGCTATTGTGTCCTCACAGCACCCGCTTACCGGGATGACGATGTATTTCCAGCCTATGGCGACCGGGTATTTCAAGGTGTACAGCTCGCCGTTCGAGCATTTCTGGTGCTGTACGGGAACCGGCATGGAGAGTTTCACCAAGCTGAATGACAGCCTGTATTTCTACGATGCGGACAGCATAGTGGTCAACCAGTACCTTAGCTCTACCCTGGATTCTGCCGCGCACGGCCTGATGCTGATCCAGTCGGCCAATCTGCCTTATAGTGATACTGTAGAGTTCAAGATCTCAGTGATACAGCCTCAGGCTCAGTCCACCACGCTGAAGCTTCGTCTGCCGGATTGGCTGGCCGGAGAACCTGAGCTTCTATTGAACGGGCAGCCTGTGAACTCAGCGGTCAGCGGAAATTACATCGTGACTAGCAGAGTATGGGAAGACGGCGACATGCTTCAGCTCAAGCTGCCGGTGAAGCTGACGCACTTCAGCCTGCCGGATGCCCGCCAGGTGGTCGCGTTCAAGTATGGGCCGGTGGTGCTGAGCGCCGCTCTGGGCCAGAGTGACCTGTCCGTATCCGCTACAGGGGTTGCTGTCAGTGTGCCGACCCGCAACATGCTGGTGAAGGACTTCATCACGACGGTGAACGAGAGCCCGCAGGAGTGGCTGGAGCAGCTTGCGGACCGTGTAGTCCGGCTGGAGCAGGAAGAACTGGCCTTTGCGCTGCGGGGAACGGATGAGGATCAGCGGCTGGTCTTCACCCCGCATTATAAGCAGCATAGTGAGCGTTACGGCATCTACTGGCGTCTGGTCGAGGCGGATTCGGCTGAGCTGCAGAAGCATATTTTACAGGGCAAAATCCGGCAGCGTGTGCAGGACGCTACACTGGACAGCCTGCCTGTCGGCAATGACCAGTATGAGCTGGAGCATGGCATTGAGGGAGAGAACACCTCTGTAGCCACCTGGGACGGATATAACATCCGCAAAGCGGAGAACGGCGGCTGGTTCAGCTACCGGATGAAGGTGGCACCGCGCACGGACAACTACCTCTCGGTCACTTATTTCTCAGGAAATAATGGTAAGAAAATAGCGATTTATGTAGACGGGGAGCTGATTGCGAGCGAGGTGCTGCATACGGATGAAGCCCGCAGCTTCTACGAGCGGAGTTATCTGATTCCTGCTGAAGCAATTGGCGGCAAGACTGAGGTGGAAGTCAAATTCGTGGTTCCTGAGAAGGAAAATGGCATCTTCGACCTGCTGCGCATGATGACCGGTTATGATCACAATGCCGGACTGCGCCAGCTTGCCTTCAGTGAAGGAACGCTGTCTACCTCCTTCAGCAGCGGCATAACCACGTATAGCCTGAGCGTTCCGCAAGCGGCAAGCCAGGTACAACTGAACGTTACACCACACCATCACAATGCCCTGGTCTATGCAGACGGGATTCTGATCGAGGATTCACTCCCGCGCGAGATCAAGCTGCCGCATAGCCGCACTGAGGTGAAGCTCACGGTCAAGGCGGAGGATCATGTCACCGTGCAGGAATATAAGCTTCAGATTGTGAAAGAATAACCATTGGCATAATGCAACACACTGTTCCACACAAGGGTTATCTCGGATGCAGCTTCTGCTGTATGCAAGATAGCCCTTATTTGATATGGTAATAGGATAAGACTATTTCCACACCGAGGGGGATGATAACATGACTGCATTCACACTGCTGGTAGATAAGCCGGTACATCTGGAGATGACCGGCAAATTCGTGGCCCCCTCGGCGGAGTGGATTCACTTAAGCCGGATTTTACAGGATTATGAGCTGATTGTTATGACCGAAGGCGTGCTCTATCTGGCGGGTGACAACGAGCAGTTCGTGGTCTCCAAAGGCGAGTTCCTGCTCCTGCCTCCGCTTACCAGACAATACGGGTACAAGTCTTCGGACTGTAGCTTTTATTGGCTGCATTTTCATGCTGCGAACGGTAGTCAGACTGCGGCCCCCCCTCCGTCAAACGGCGACAAGGAAGAATACGTTATTCACCTGCCCCAATACGGAACCCTGCGGAATGTCGAGAAAATCATCGTCATGATGAAGCAGCTCCAGGACTCGGTGCGGAGCTACAATCAGACGGTGCTGGGCAACTATATGTCTACCGTTATTCTGTGCGAGCTGTATAGCCAGACCCTGCCAACCGATGCCGATCCGTTCAAAAGAACGAAGCAGGAGCAGCTCTACCACGATATTGTGGACTACATTAAATGGAGCCGCAGCGAGCATATTAAGGTATCCCAGATCGCCGCCTATTTCGGCTATAACGAGAAGTATCTCTCCCATCTGTTCACCGTCATCTCCGGGATCTCCCTGAAGCAATATATTCTGCAGCAGAAGATGGAGCTGGCGAAATTCCTGCTGACCGACACCAACCAGAATGTCAGCGAAGTCTCACTGCAGCTAGGCTATAAGGATTGCCATAATTTCATGAAATCGTTCAAAAAAATTGTCGGCCTCACTCCCACCGAGTTCCGCAACGCTTATGCCAAGCGCCTGCTGTTCTACGAATGAGCGTGAGAGCATCCGCCAGCTCCTGCCTCTTCCTCGCTCCCTCCACAGCCCTCCAGAGACTAAGAATTCCTCTGGAATAGGCTGTGGATATTTTTTTGAGAGCATAATGAACTTTCCGGGCTGCTACGCACTCTTATCTGTGAAAGGGGTGAGCACATGAATATAAGCCGTCTTGTCAGAGCCGCACAGCGCGGCAACAAAGAAGCATTATTAGAACTGATCCTAGCCGAACAGGACGCTTATTACCGTCTTGCCTATAGCTACATGAGGAATGAGCATGACGCGATGGATGTAATGGAGGACATGATCGTCACGCTCTATGAGAAGCTTGCGCAACTGAAGAAGAGCGAGGCCTTCTACAGCTGGAGCAAAACCATTCTGGTTAACCGCTGCAAAACGGTCCTCCGCAACCAGAACCGGTTCGTTCCCCTGGAGGAGGACGAGGCGCCGGAGCCTGCAATGGAGGCATGGACTGCAACTAACCCGTACCGCGATACCGAGTCTGAAATGGATCTGTCCGTTCTGCTCGCACATTTGAATCCCCGGCAGCGGGAGGCGATTGAGCTGCGTTATGTCCACGATCTGCCGTATCAGACCATTGCCGATATCACCGAAGCGCCGGTCGGCACGATCAAGTCCAGAATCTCGCAGGGGATACAGAAACTAAAAGCTATGATTGGAGGTGACCGTTATGAGAACGATCGAGGAGAGATTACAGAAACATCAGCAGATCAAGACGCCGTCAGAACTTGAAGGCAGATTGCGGAAGGCGCTGGAGCAGGCTCCGGTTAGACGGAAATCACGGGCTGGACGGGCACGGTCCTGGGTCGCCACAGCCGCAGCAGCCATGTTACTGACAGTGGGCGTCTATCAGTATCCTGCGCTGGCCTATTACGGCGGGAAGCTGTTCAGTCAGACTGAGCTGAATACCATGGCCTTTTCTGAATTGGCGGACCATGGATACGGTCAAAGCGTCAATAAAAGCAAAACATTAGGTGACGGAACGGTGATTACCATTAACGGGGTAATTGCAGACGACAATGCCCTGACGATGTATTACAGCATTGATCCGGCTTCAGGCAGTATATATACCGGCGACTTCCCTGACGGCAACTATTCACTCCGTTACGGAGTAGATAAACTGGAAGGGTTCATGACGGATTCAGATCCGCTGGGGGGGAGCGGCGGCGGCAGCAAGGACAGTAGCCGCTTCGAAGGAGTATACAAATTCGAGCCGGCCAGCCCCTTCTCCAGAACATTGACCGTTACCTTCAGCGAACTGCTGGAGAACGGGAAAGTGGCACACTATCCTATCTCCTTCAAATATGACCCGAACCTTGCCATGAAAAGCCTGCTCGTCGCAGATATTGACCAGGCTGTACCGGTGGATCAGGGAACCGTCTACTATGACACGATTACGGCTTCTCCTACGTCAACCATCGTAAAAGGACATTATAAGATGGATAATGGCGAAAATCCAAGATTCTCTGCTGTAACCAAACTATATGTGAATGGGACTGAGGTTGATTTCCGGTCGATGCGGGGTACGAATTCCAGTAAAAAGGGAGCCCCGGAATTTATCATAGAATACGATGTGCTGCCGACAGACAAGCCGCAGAGTGTTGAACTTGTACTGGATAATTTCAGCGGATACCAGAACGTTGAAGAGCCGATCTCTCTGGCCTTGCCTTCGGACCGGTCGGTTCTGGTCGGCGAGGAGAAGCTCTGGATTCGCAGTGTCACTAGGACTGCTAACGGCTATGATATCGTGATTGCCGGGAAGCAGTTCACTATGCTGGACAAGGACACTTTGGCTGTTCAAGCCGGAGGAGCCGCCGTTCCCGTCAGTTCGATATCCGATTCCCGCCCGTGGGATCTCAAGAACGGCAATATCCTGTGGGAACGCACATATTCCTTCCAGACCACGGAGAAGCCGGAATTCCTGATGATGGATGGCTTCCACTATATTAAGTTCTATAGACAGACTGTTCCGGTTCCTCTAGGGGACAAATAAGGGTGTTTGCGCAGAATAAAGCACGGCGACCAGTTAGCACGACAATCCTGCACGGAATACAACAATGCGGCTCAATAGAACCGGCTATGAGAAAATCCTGCACTAAATGCAACAATGTAGCCCAATAAGAGCGGCCCGTGCGGAAATCCTGCACACAATGCAACATTACAACTTAAATCAGCACCAAACTGCTGGAATTCCTGCATAAAGTGCAAGCGTGTTGATTTCCCAATAAAAGGGACAAAAAAGGCCGTCATTTCGGGTAATGGTAAGTACGACCAAACCAAACCGAAATGAGGCGACCTCATGAATAATAATACCCCATTCTTAGCCGTATTCAAACAAGTATTAACTCCAGAAGAAGTTGAAATGGTGACCGGGCAAACCGAGGACTACGAGGATACCGGAACCAAAATGACCGTTGGTGTGTTGTTCGACTACTTTGTCCAAGCCTGCTACCACCAATGGGATGGCTTTCGTCAAAGTGCCCGCGTGGGCTCGAACTTCGATTTGCCTAAGGTTCATTACTCCACTCTTTCGGGCAAAGCCGGTGAAGTTCCTTACGATATCTTCAAACGTTTGTTTCAACTGCTTGTCCAGAAATGTAACCGGCAAACCCGGCGTCACCTGAATCTGCCTAAAGATCTGCTGCTGATTGACTCGACGACGGTTACGGCGGCGAACTCCCGCATGTCTTGGGCTCCGTATAAAAAATTCAGAGGGGGCCTGAAGCTGCATGTCGCTCATTCGCATGGCCAGCATTCCCCCTTGAAGGTGGTCGAATCGATTGCCCGGCGCAATGACGCTCCATTTGGAGAAGTCTTGGCCCATAAGGACTACATTTTAGTTCAGGATCGAGCGTATGGAAAAATCGGTCGATTGGATCAATATGTGCAGCAAGGTCAGTCTTTTGTGATTCGTCTAAAAGACAATCTCCATTTGGTAAAGCCGCGAAAGCTTCAGCGACCGGCAGAGGGAGACACCCAAATTGTACGCGATATCACTTGTTATATTGGTCAAGGGAAACATCAATCTACCCAGCGCCACCGCGTCGTTGAATTTGAAAACGACCGGGGTGAAGTGGTGCGAGTCGTGACCGATTTGAGAAAAGAGTCTGCTCAGGTGATTGCTGAAATCTACAAAGCACGCTGGAAGATTGAAGTCTTTTTCCGCTGGATGAAGCAGCATCTGAATGTCCCTTGTTTATTTGGAACCACCGAAAATGCAGTATATAACCAATTGTTTGTGGCCCTTGCTGTGTATGTGCTTTTGAAGTACATTTTTGATGAAATTCATCCGAAGGTACCGGTCTTTGCCGAACTGACTCTTTGGGAATTTATGCAGCATTGGCGTATATTTAATCTTCCGCTGGAGTGGCAGGTTCAGTGGGGGATGCTACGGCATAAAGATCATCTAGGTGTTTTTGTCATCCCATAATATGGGTAATCAACACGCCTGCATAAAGTGCAACAATGTGCCACAGACAGTAACAAATTCAGAAAAATCCTGCATAAAATGCAACAATGTAGCCCAATAAGAGCGGCCTGTGCGGAAATCCTGCATAAAATGCAACAATGTAGCCCAATAAGAGCGGCCTGTGCGGAAATCCTGCATAAAATGCAACGGCAGATGCCTTACCAGGGCGCTCTGCCACCAGACCATTGGCTAATCCAGAGGCTCAGCACAAAGAGTCCCGCTCCCCTCCAAAGGGTTGCGGGACTCTTTGCATTTTATCGGGTACAGGCAATACAGCTATTCCTGTCCTGTTCCATTATTGCAGCCGGTAGCCCGCCTGCGAAATGCACTTCAACGGAACTCCGCAGTTCTGCGTGCTATCCTACTCTCTTCCCGACTGAACTCTGCCCTACTTCACGCCATCCCTCACCGGCACGCCGAAATCCGGCGTGCCGTCCGCGTTCCAGCGCAGGCGCTGCGCACGGGTGTGGCGGTTCGGGTCGTAGAGCGGGTCTCCGGTGATCTCCTTATAGCTGCGGGCATGGTAGATCAGAACATCCCCGCCGTGCTCGTCCACCGTGAAGCTGTTATGTCCCGGGCCGTACTGCCCGTTCTCCTCACTGGTCTGGAACACTGGTTCAGGATGCTTGGTCCAGGATACGGCGTCCAGCAGATCGCTGTCCTCCGATGCAGTGAGCAGCCCCATACAATAGTTGTGATCGGTGGCGCTGGCCGAGAAGCTCACGAAGATCCGGCCGCCCCGCTTCAGTACGGCAGCACCCTCGTTTACCTTGAAGCCGATGACCTCCCAAGGATACTCCGGCGAAGAGATCATCGTCTGCGGACCCTTGAGCGTCCAGCCGTTCTCCATGGCTGAGATATACAGATTGGAGTTGCCGTCAATCTTAGGGTCCTTTTGCGCCCATACATAGTAATGCACGCCCTTATGCTCGAACGTCGTAGCGTCCAGGGCGAAGGATTCCCAGGCGGTTCTCACCTGCCCCTTCTCGGTCCACTCCCCTTCCAGCGGGTTCGCTGAAGTATTCTCCAGGGCGTACATCCGATGGTCGAACAGCCCTTCCTTCGTCTCCGTGGTGCGGGCCGCCGCGAAGTAAATATACCATTTGCTATCAATATAATGGATTTCGGGTGCCCAGATATTGGCGCTGAGCGGGCCGCTCTCATATTTGCGCCAGGCGACTACCGGCTGTGCTTCCCGAAGCCCCTCAATCGTTAACGCTCTGCGTACTTCAATCCGGTCATATTCCGGCACAGAAGCAGTGAAATAGTAATAGCCGTCGGTATGCTTGTATACCCAGGGATCTGCACGCTGTTCGACAAGCGGGTTAGTGTACTCTCTATTTGTATTCATTATGGTTTCTCCTTTGGTCTTGAACTGG
Organism: Paenibacillus sp. FSL H8-0122; assembly: GCF_038005345.1. Classification (NCBI taxonomy): domain Bacteria; kingdom Bacillati; phylum Bacillota; class Bacilli; order Caryophanales; family Paenibacillaceae; genus Paenibacillus; species Paenibacillus sp. FSL H8-0122. The sequence goes on from NZ_JBBOTB010000001.1 coordinate 4,776,010, forward strand.
TGGCTGGCGGTGCTCAGCCGGTAATTCGGTATTCCGAAGGAAGGGTCAGCCCTTCACTCCGGAGATGGCAACAGATTCAATAATTTGCTTTTGGAATACAAGGAAGATAATCAGCATCGGCAGCAGGGCAATAATCGAAGCCGCCATAATCAGCGGATAGTCTGTCTGGATCGCATAGGTCGCATTGAAGTTGGCGATAACCAGCTGGAGGGTCTGCTTCTCCGGTGAATTCAGATAGATAATCGGAGACAGGTAGTCGTTCCAGATACCCATGAACCACAGGATCAGCTGCGCTGCCACCGCCGGCTTGATCAGCGGGAAGGTAATCGAGCTGTACAGGCGGAAGTACGAGCTTCCGTCGATTTTGGCCGCTTCGATAATGGCATTGGGCACACTGCTCAGATACTGCCGCAGGAAGAAGATCATGACGATATTGCCGAACAGGCCCGGCACGATCAGCGGCAGCAGCGTATCAATCCAGCCCAGCTTCGAGAACATGAAGAACTGCGGAATCATGACTGCCGGATACGGAATCATCAGGGATGACAGCATCAGCAGGAATATTTTATTTTTACCCGGAAACCGCAATTTAGCAAAGGAAAACGCCGCAAGGCTGGAGGTGAACGTACCTACAATCGTCACCGTCACCGCGATGATCAAGCTGTTCCTGATCCCGCTTAGCAGCGGACCCGCCGTCCAGATCTCACTGTATTTATCGAAATGGAACGGCCGCGGAATCCACACCGGAGGCAGGGCGAACACATCCTGCTTATCCTTGAATGAGGTGGACAGCATCCAGAGCAGCGGGCCGATCATGAACACCGCGCCGATTAAAAGTAGAACAAAGATAATGCTATGGGTAACTCTTCTTCTGCTCGTCATATTTATGGTCTCCTCCCTCTTCAGTTAATCGACATCGAACGATTGCTTCTCGTTCATTCGGAATTGGATAAGAGTCACAACAAATATGAACACGCCGAGGAATACCGCCATAGCAGAGGCATAGCCCATCTGGAAGTTGCCGAAGGCTTTTTGCCAAATGTAGAACACCACGGAGGCTGAAGCATATTCAGGCCCGCCTGTAGGGGTCATAATGTTCATCTCGGTAAAAATTTGCGATCCTCCAATAATGTTGGTCACGATGATGAAAAAGGTTACCGGGCGCACCATCGGCCAGGTGATATGCCAGAAGGACTTGAAGCCGCTGGCTCCGTCCAGCTCCGCCGCTTCATAATAAGATCTGGAGACACTCTGCAGCGCCGCCAGATAGAGCAGCATCGTATACCCGAGGCCTTTCCATACCGCCATAATGATCAGCGCCGGCTTGACCGTATATTTATTCGCCATCCAGTTCGGCCCGCTGATTCCGAAGAGATCAAGGAACTGGTTGACGAGACCATAATCACCGTTATAGGCCCAGTTCCACATGATCGATACTGCGGCCAGAGAAGAAATGACCGGAACATAATAGATGACCCGGAACGCTGTAGTCCCGGGCACCCCCCGGTTAAGCCCAAGCGCCAGCAGCAGCGCCAGCGTAATGCCGATCGGAATGCCAAGCATCATAAACAAAGTATTGAATAAGGCCTTATGGAACAGCTCATCCGACCACAGATCCTTGAAGTTGCCGAGGCCGATGAAGTTCATCTGGCCGAGCCCATCCCAATCCGTGAATGAGCCATAGATCGAATAGATCATCGGATACAGCGTAAAAATCAGCAGTCCCAGCAGCGGAGGCAGGATAAACAGAAATCCGTAGATTTTCTCCTTGCGGTACAGACCCAGCTTAGTGTTCATTAGAATCACCTCAAATTCGGATGGTCCAGCAACAAAGTGATGCCGGCCCGCTGTTACAGGAGACCGGACATCACTTGTTATGCTGGATAAGAACGATGTGTACCGCTTATTTCTTAGATTTCGCCTCTTGCTCAACCGCTTTATCCAGCAGCTTCTGCATCTTCGGCTGTTCCGTCTTCACGTACTCCTCAGGGGTAACCTTGCCGTCAAGCACTGGCTGGATGTCCGTGTAGAACAGGTTATACCATTCAGCATTGTACGTGTAGTGGCCAGGCAGCACCCGTCCGTATTCATTCACGACCTGGAGGAATTCTTCCTTGTTCGCCGGTTTGGTCGTAGTATCAGCAGCCCATTCCTTAGCCATATCCATCAGGTTCGGAATTTGCACCTTAGCCTTCACCAGCGCTTCCATTCCCTCCTTGGAGGCCGTCAGATAGTTGATCAGATCCACGGCTTCATCGGGATGCTTGGTTTTGGCGGAAGCACCGATGCCGAGTGAGCCGGTCCATGTGGCGGATTTGCCTGTGGAGCCGGCAGGATATGGAATCAGGTCATAATCGAAGGGAAGCTTCTCGTAAGTGCTCATATCCCACGGACCTACAGGGAAGAAGGCCATTTCACCTTTCATCCAGCGCTGGTAGGTATCCAGAGTCTGTGCTTGTTCTGTAGACGGCGTAATGCCGTATTTAAGCTGCATGTCAGTGAAGAATTGCAGGGCTTCGATGAATTTCGGATCATCAATGGTAACCTTGGTCTTGGTCGCATCCAGCCAGTCCGCCCCGTTGCTCCAGACGAAGGAAGGCAAGGCCCACTGTACGTTGAAGCCTGCGCCGAATTGATCCAGCTTGCCGTCCCCGTCCTTGTCAATCGTCAGCTGCTGAGCGACTTTGATGAATTCATCCCAGGTGTACGGTTTGTCTTTGTCCGGCAGCGGGATACCCGCAGCTTCGAACATGGTCTTGTTATAGCCGAGTGCAAAAGGGCCTACGTCCTTAGGCATCCCGTACAGATTGCCTTGCCCGGCCATGGTGCCGTCGTAACGGTACAGATCCACGCCATATTTCCAGATGTTATTCAAATCAATGTTAGGGTTCTTCTCCACATAGCTGGTCAGGTCCAGCAGCACGCCGCTGTTCACATAAGCCTTCAGGTCACCGGATTCAAAATAGAAAACGTCCGGAACGCTGTTCCCCGTAATAGAGGCTTTCAGCTTAGTCGCATATTGATCCGCCGCAGTCACAACGATCTTAACCTTGACGTTCGGATGATCGGCTTCATATTTTTTCACAACACCCTCATAGGCCTTCTGCTCATCGGTTCCCCCGCGGAACATAAAGGTGAGATTCTTGGTTTCCTTGGAATCCTTGCTGCCGGCATTCGCCGTAGCTTCGCTTCCGCTATTGCCCCCGGACGATGCATTGTTCTTCCCGCCGCAGCCTGTAAGTACAACCGATACCATCAGAACCAACGACAGCAGTGTGAACCAGCCCTTTTTCTTTAACACTGTAACCCCTCCTAGGATTTGCTGAGCAATTCGATTGATACAATCTATATAGAAGAACTAGGGAACCTCACCGGCTCTGTTAGTTCAAGCTACCGCATGACGCATTATGTTTCACTCTTTAATTAAATAATTGAAATTCAATTGAATGTATTCGCTTACAGGTATAAAATAGCATATATAAAGTGGAGTGTAAATATAAAAGTTTAAATCTTTTTAAATACATTCAAACTAAACGTTGTTTATTGTCTTTTTACTGAAAAAAATCATTTAATATTGACTTAACCGCGCATTAAGTATTCATAATTATATAAAACAAACAGCCTTTAACTTTTACTTTTAGCTTAAATTTAATCGATTTCTACAAATAAAGGCAGAATACTTTCCTTTTAGGGTCGGTTAGTTTATAATTTTATAAAATAGTTTCGATTCTCATGACCTCAGTGGAAGAAGGTACTCTAAATATGATTTATATTAAAGATCTGATGAGCGGGATTGATATCTTCAAGGCGCTCAGCTCGGAAATCCGCATCCAGATTCTTGAGCTGCTGGCGACCAATCAGGCCCTGAATCTCAACGAAATTGCCAAGAAGCTGAATCTCAGCAACGGGGCTATTACCATGCATATCAAGAAGCTGGAGGAGAGCGGCTTAATTGAGATTAATACGGCCGTAGGCAAGCACGGAATTCAGAAGGTCTGCTACCTGAATAAAGATAAGCTGATGGTGGATCTGCGCAGCAAGGATGTCGATAATCTGTACGAGGTCGAGATTCAGGTGGGCCATTACAGTAATTATCAGGCTGTTCCGACCTGCGGACTGGCCACCAAGGACAGCATTATCGGGGACTTCGACGAGCCGCGTTACTTCGCCGATCCCCAGCGGATCGACTCCGAGATCATCTGGATGGCCGAAGGCTTCCTGGAATACCGCATCCCTAACTATCTCAAAGCCAACCAGACCTTCCGGGAAATCCAGTTCTCCATGGAGATTGGCTCCGAGGCTCCCGGGTTCAGCGACAATTATCCCTCGGATCTGTATTTCTATGTGAACGGCATCGAGATCGGCTTCTGGACCAGCCCCGGTGACTTCGGCGATGCGCGCGGCACCTTCAACCCGGACTGGTGGCCTCCCCACCTCAACCAGTACGGCATGCTGAAGCTGATCCGCATCAATCAGGAGGGCAGCTTCATTGACGGCTGCCGCATCTCAGACATTACCCTTGACGACATCAAGCTGGATTACAAAAGCGAGCTGACCTTCCGCATTGCCGTCACCGACAAACCGGTGAACAAGCGCGGCTTGACGATCTACGGTAAGCATTTCGGCAATTACAGCCAGGATCTGCTGGCGCGCGTGCTCTACAATGTGCATGAGGTCGAAGACCCTTCCGGCCGGGTGACCACAGCAGGAGTGGCAGATTGACCGTTTATAACAGACAGCCGCTTCCCTGCCGCCGCTGGCATAAACTCGAAGTATAATTGTCCGGGCCTTAACCCACACTAACGAATGTCTTTCAAACTACCGTGAGGGAGTGTTTCGAATGCGTGAAGGGATGATACCCGCCGTACTGGGGACCGTAGTTACTGCTTCGAGTGCAGCTTTTCTGGGGAGCAGATATAAGATCGCGGCAACCGGCATTCTTGGATTTGGTCTGGCGCATATTGTACTCGGCACCATCGATTTGTTCGAACACCGGTAAGCCTGCTTGGAAGATGGCCGGGCCGTATCTGAAGATACGGCCCGGTTTGCTATGTCATGCAGATTAGAACGGCTGATGCGTCCTTTTGTACAGATGGTACTTGTACATCTGCCTCACTCGCCCTCGCACCAGCACATTGCGCCGATTGTATGCTGTTTTCCACATACATTTGCTCCACGCGGCCTCAGTTGCGCCAATTGTATGCTGTTTTCCACATACATTTGCTCCACGCGGCCTCAGTTGCGCCGATTGTATGCTGTTTTTCACATACATTTGGTCCATGTGACCCAGTAGCGCCGATTGTATGCTGTTTTTCACATACATTTGGTCCATGTACCTCAGCAGCGCCGATTGTATGCTGTTTTTCGCATACATTTGGTCTATGCACCTAAGCAGCGCCGATTGTGTTCGGTTTTCCGCATACATTTGGTCCATATCAAGATCAAAGAAGGCCCTTACCCAATTTCGGGTAAGGACCTCCATACTACCTCAACCATATATGAAGCTCTAAAGAATTTAACGAGAAGCAAAAAGGAACGGAGGGGAAATTTGGAACTGTAGGAGCGGTAGCGTCCGCCTTTGTCTGCGGATTTCTACCGCGAACAGCGGTATTAGATCATGAAATCTGCAGACAACAGCGGCCGTAAGTCCAAATGTTCTCCGCAGTGACGATTTACGCTTAAAGTTCTTATGTGCTCTAGAAGTCCAAATGTTCTCCGCAGTGACGATTACGCTTCAAGGTTCCTTTTGTAGCTTCATTTCACAGCCACATAGAACAGCCGCTGCGCCGAATCATCTGCCGCCACCCACTCGAAGTCCGCATACACCGACACCTCGCTGAATCCGGCGGCAAGCAGCTCCTGCTTCATCCACTCCGGGTCATAGGCACGCTGGGTATGAGTCTCTTCGAAGCGCCGGTACGTGTCTGAGCGGCCCTCCTCGCGGGCGAAGATGGACAGGTGATGCTCAATCTCCCGGCGCGGCACATCCAGCTCACAGGTCCAGATGTAGGATACATCCGGCTCATCCAGCACGAAGGGCTGCTCTTCCTCATAGCGGATCAGCGTGTTCGGATGATGCACATCGAACAGGAAGGTCCCGCCTGGCTTAAGCCCGCCATACGTGCAGGAGAATACCTTCCGGATGTCCTGCTCCTCCAGCACATAATTCAGGCAGTCGCAGAAGGAAATCACGGAATCCACCGGCTCCGGCAGCTCCCATTCCTTCATGTTCTGCTGAACCCACTGCACACTGCCCTCCCGCAAAAAGCGCCGTCCCTGCGGCTGCTGCTCCAGCTTACGCTGGGCAACGGACAGCATGTCCGAAGAAAGATCAATCCCCGTCATGTGATACCCTGCCCCCGCCAGCGGAATCGTCAGGCTGCCGGTACCACAGCCGAGTTCGGCTACCGTGCGCGGCTTGCCGTATTTGCCCCATGCCGTCTCGGCAAAGGCCAGCCAATCCGGATACGGCATATCCGCCATAAGCGCATCGTATACATAAGCAAATTTGCCATAGGAAGACACTGCGTACACCGCTTTCTCTATACTATTGGTTGTCAGAATCGCTGTCCGGTCCGGCCTGTTCCTCTTCGCGGGAAGCCAGATAGGTCCAGTTCTCCTTCTGGACAACCAGCCCTTCCTTCATCAGCTTGCCCAGCGCGCGCTTGAACGCTGATTTGCTGATGCCGAAGCGCTGCTTGATAATATCGGGAGGCGTAGCATCCGAATATGGCATTCCGCCGCCCGGACGGGAAGCCAGAAAATCTAACAGAGCCGCCGAATCCACATCACGGCCCACTTCCTTGCGGTGGCCCATGCTGAGGTTGACGCGGCCATCCTCACGGATATGGGCCACGCGCGCTTCAATCACTTCACCCAGACGCAGCAAGCGAACGCGTTCAGAGGAGTGGACCATACCGATGATGCCGAAGCCGAGCACACCAGCATCTACAAGCACGAAGGTGCCCATCTGCAGCGGCTTGTATACCCGAGCTGTGACCGTCTGCCCCTGCCACGATTCCGGTGCAGGCAAGGCCAGCGGCGCAAGCTCCTGCTCTCCGGCCAGCTTGGCACGGAGACGTCCCTGCTTGTCATGCTCCATAATTGCGAAGACCTTGTCGCCAATCTGCGGACGCAGCTCCACCAGCTCGGGAAGCTCGCTGAGCGGCAGCAGCAGCTGCCGTCCAAGCCCCATCTCCAGGAAGCAGCCCAGCCGCGGATGGATATCCGCCACTTCCAGCAGCGCCATCTCGCCAAGCGTCAGATACGGCTTCTTCATCGTCGCCGCAGGACGGTCCTCGGTATCGAAGAAGAGGAATACCTCCACCTTGTCGCCGATCTTCGGCTTGCTGCCCACAAGCTCGGTGTAATGAAGCATGATATCCTGGTCGCCTGCGCTCAGGAAGTACCCGTAAGGGGATACCTCCCGCATCACTTCAAGCGTAACCTTAGTTCCTGCAATCAGACTCATACCGTCTCCACGACCTTGGCATCCGACCACAGACGCTCAATATTGTAATATTCACGTTCATCGCGGTGGAAGACATGGACGATCACATCGCCAAGGTCCATCAGTACCCAGCGTGCTGCATCCATCCCCTCAATGCCTTTGATCATTCCGCCAGCTTCATGAACAACCTTGCGCACCTCAGTGGCAATTGCCTGAACCTGGGTATCGGAATTACCGTGGCAGATGATGAAATAATCGCTGATCGGCGACACACTGCGCAGATCGAGAGCCACCACATTCATTGCTTTTTTATCCTGAACGGCGTGTAACGCCAGCTCAAACAGCTTGTTTGATTGTACACTCATAGTTTATCCTCCAATGTTCTAACTAAATCGTTGCGCGCCAGCACCGTAAGCGGAAATACGACCCGGCGCTTCTCCAGCAGCACTCGTATAGTGGAATCCAGTCCGGCAATCAGCCCTTCCTCCAGGCTGACCTTCGATAGCCTGCGGATCTCCTCCACACCGGGGAAGTCCCGTCCAGGCTCAATATAATCAGCCAGACAGACGATCCGCTCCAGCAGACTCATGTTCTCCCGGCCCGAGGTATGGTAACGGATCGCATCCAGTACCTCCGAATCCGTAATGCCATAATCATGCTCGGCGGTATAAGCACCAACCTCAGCATGCCATAGCTGCTTGTCATATTTCAAAAGCTCAGCGGATAATCCATTCTGTTCAATGATCTCCCGCATCCGTTCCACCGGCCAATATTTGGCCACATCATGCAGGATGGCAGCGGTCTCGGCCCGCTGCGGGTCAGCGCCATACCGCTGCGCCAGCTTCACAGCAGACTCCATCACACCGAGTGTATGCTTCCAGCGTTTGTCCGGCATCTGGCCGGATACCGCCTCAATCAGCGCTTCACGGCTGTACTCCATACAATCCACTCCTTTGAACATATTCATATACAGCATCCGGAACCATATAGCGGATCGACTTTCCTTCGGCGGCCCGGGCTCTGAGCATGGTGGAGGAGAGATCGACCAGCGGCATATCCGCCAGCAGCACTTTACCGGCAATGAACTCCGGCAGCAGTCCCAGATCCAGCGGAGTGCCCGGACGTCCGACACCGATGAAGGTCAGCCGCTGCACCAGCTCTTCGATCCCCTGCCACTTGGGCAGATACTGAACCATATCCGCACCCACGATGAAAAAGAACTCATGCTGCGGATATTCCTCCTGCAGACTAATCACCGTCTCCAGCGTATAGGATACTCCGCCCCGCACGATTTCCCAGTCAAGAATGCCAAAGGAAGGGTGATTCTTCACCGCTCCCTCCACCATTGCCAGCCGCTCTTCACCGGTTGCCCCGGCCTCATGCTTATGAGGCGGAATATGCGAAGGCATGAACCAGACCTCCTGCAGACCGTAGCTCTCGCGCGCCGTCTCAGCGGCCATCATATGGCCGATATGCAGAGGATCGAAGGTCCCTCCCATTATGCCTACTCTCAAGAGGTCAACCTCCTATCTTGGAAGCTCAATCGTTTTGTTGTCGCGTGATTCCTTGTACAGAACGATAGTCTTGCCGATAACCTGAACAAGCTCCGAACCGGACTGCTCGGCAAGCGCGGCACCAATTTCCTTGGGATCATCAGCGTTGTTATTCAGTACACTGATCTTCATCAGCTCGCGTTTCTCAATAGCTTCTTCAATGTGACGGATCAGATGATCGTTTACGCCGCCTTTGCCAACCTGGAATACAGCATCCAGATGATGAGCCAAAGAGCGCAAATAACGTTTTTGTTTGCCTGTTAACATAAATGTGAAAACTCCTTAATTAACATATATTATTACCCTGTTCAGTGAAAATCATTTGCCCGGCACCTGGCCGAGACAATCCGCAATAGTCTGCCGCATAATCGCTGCGGGAGCCGTAAGCCCCGTCCAATACTCCAGGGCGTAAGCTCCCTGGTAGACGAACATGCCCAGCCCGCCGTGAACGGTGCAGCCGCGCTTCAGGCTCTCTGTAAGCAGCCGGGTATGCAGCGGATTATAGATCAGATCGCTGACGATCATCCCTTCGTGCAGCCCCGCCGGATCGATCGGCATGTCCTCCATATGCGGATACATGCCTACGGATGTCGTATTAATTACAATATCCATGCTGCCCAGCACGCCGGGAACGGCATCCATCCCTGCTCCGGTTAAGCTGCCCCGGCTGCTGAAGCTGTCTGCCAGCTGACGGGCCCGTTCCTCATTTCGGTTCACAATCAGGATCATTGCCGGCTGCTCCTTCAGCAGCGCCGAGACAATCCCTCTGGCCGCACCGCCGGCTCCAATCACGAGGATGCGGGCGCCGGTAAGATCCGGCGCAGCCTCTGTCTTCAGTGAGCGGACATAACCGATGCCATCCGTATTGAAGCCGGTCAGTATGCCATTGTCGTTGACGATGGTATTGACTGCGCCGACATCCACCGCACTTGAATCCAGCCGGTCCAGATACTCCATCACGGCAACCTTATGGGGGATCGTTACATTCACGCCCCGGAAGCCAAGCGTCCGTATCGCCTGCACCGCATCGCCCAGCTTGTCAGGCGTAATGTGCAGCGGCACATAAGCCCCGGAGAGACCGAGCGCCTGGAGCGCCGCCCCGTGCATCAGCGGGGATTTGGACTGGGCAATCGGGTCACCCATCACGCCCAGCAGCAGCTCCCCGTGACTCTGCGTGTTCCTGTTTGTCTCAGTCATGTCGCCTTCCTCCTGTACAATTAGATCAGCGAAGGACGGGTAAGCACCTTGACGCCGCGCGGCACATGGACAGCTACTACCGCTCCGGCTGTACCGTTCACTTTGATCCAGCCCAGACCGGAGATGAACAGGTCGGTCTCACTATTCCTGGCGATACGGAATTCATGGCGCTGCCACTGCGGCAGCTTATCCATGTCGGCCGTTCCCGGCGGAGACAGCAGCTCGCCCCGGTGGTCTTGATACAGAGAATCTGCACGCTCCAGCTTCGTGCGGTGAATCTTCAGTGTGCCGCTGATGAAGCAGGTGAAGGACTGGCGTTCCCCCTGAATGAAGTCGAAGCGTCCCAGTCCGCCGAAGAACAGCGACTGGCCTTCATTCAGCTGATAGACCGCAGGCTTGAGCGGATTCTCGGGCATCACTGCGCCCAGATCCTTGCGCTCGACCAGCTCGCTGTACCGCCACGGGTACACGATTCCCGGCGTATCAATGATGGAATGGCCGTCATCCAGCGGGATTTTGACCATATCGAGGGTAGTGCCCGGATAACGGGAGGTCGTCAGCTCCTCTTCCAGGTCACTGTAATCGGAGATCAGCCGGTTAATCAAGGTGGACTTGCCTACATTGGTAGCCCCGACAACGTATACATCACGCTGGCCGCGCAGCTCGGTAACGGCCTCCAGCAGACGGTCGAAGCCCTGATTACGCTTCGCGCTGACCAGGACAATCTCCGCCGTGCGCAGTCCCTCTTCCTTGCAGCGCTGCTGCATCCAGTTGCGCAATCGGTTCCAGTTGGTCACCTTCGGCAGCAGATCAATCTTGTTCACTGCCAGAATGACCTGATTATTGCCGACAAACCGCTGCAGCCCGGAAATCAGACTGCCCTCGAAATCGAACAGATCCACAATATGGATTACCAGTGCATTCTTCTCGCCTACTCCGCTTAACAGCTTCAGGAATTCATCCTGGTTCACCGATACGGAAGAGGCTTCATTGTAATTCTTGATCCGGAAGCAGCGCTGGCAAATTACCGGCTCCCGTTCGAAGGCGACCTCCGGAATATAGCCGGGGAGCTCCTTGTCTACGCTCTGTAGCTTAATGCCGCAGCCGCTGCATTTCTCAGGCCGCGCTGTTCCATCGTTCATTGCATTCATTAAGATTTATCCTCCTCTTGCCACAATCCTTGCTTACGCAGACGGGTCAAGGCTATCTGCTCCACTCTGCGGTTAATTCTTGTTCCTATTCCTTCATCCTTGACGGAGATCGGCAGCACGAGTACCGTGAACAGACCCAGCCGGTTGCCGCCATATACATCCGTAAGCATCTGGTCGCCAACCACAATTGTCTGCTCCGGTCCCAGCTCCATCAGCTTCATCGCCCGCAGGAACGGGGAATTGCTGGGCTTCTTGGCCTGATGTACAAATTCAATATTCAGCGGGGTGGCAAAACGCGACACCCGGTCCATATTGTTGTTGGATACGATCACAAGCTTGAAGCCCAGCTCCTTCACCTTGGCGAACCAGAGCAGCAGCTCAGGAGTAGCCAGCGGCGCCTTGGCGCCGACCAGCGTATTATCCAGATCCGTAATAATTCCCCGGTAGCCTTGGCGGTACAGCTCCTCCAGAGCGATATCAAACACCGTGTTGACCCGGAGCTTGGGGACTAATCTTTCAAACAATACATTCACCTCATTTTCATACAGGAAACTTGTAACCCGGCTCTATAGGACTGCAAAAATCCCAGGGTCCGGCAGCATTTCACCACCAGTGGGCATTACTTGCCGGACTTCATGATTTTTCGCAGCCGCAAAGCTTCAGTATACACGCTGTGCCAGTCTTTGTCTTCAATAACCTCAGGGCTGTAATTCGCCCGCTCGAACATCTTCAGCAGTGCAGCAAGACTGCCTGCAGCTTGCGGGCGTTCCACGCTCCACCGTGCCACGGATTCGCGCAGGGTTTCATGCTCTTTCTTCAGCATACCCTTCCTGCGCATATACCTTACCCAGCGCTCCGTTTCTGCGGCAACTTTTTGCGCCGGAGTGGGCTGGCCGCCGAGGCGGATACGGGTAATCAGGAAGCGCAGGCTCAGCCGGCGCTGCCAGATCAGGAATAGGGTCCAGAGCAGGAGTACAGCCGCTGCTCCAGCCACGGCCCAGGTGCCGGGATGGAATCCGGAAGACTTGTCCGTCTGGCCCGCTGCCGCCGGTTCAAGCTCTTCAGGCTCCTCTACCTCTACCTCAGGTTGGTCCGGATTATCCTGCTCACTCTGCGTCAGCACCGGAACATCGAATCCTGGCGTTGCCTCAACAGGAACCCATCCGTAATCGCCGAAATAGATCTCGGCCCAGGAGTGGGCGTCTGCATTGGTAATCGTGTAATTGTTATTTACATAACCGGCAGCACCCTGCTGAAGCATTACGCTATCCGGAATCTCGGCCTGCTCCCCGGGAGCATATCCCTTCACCCAGCGGGCCGGTATATCCAGTGACCTCGCCATGGTGACAAGCGCCGTGGAATAGTAGTCGCAGTATCCTTCCCTGATCTCAAACAGGAAGCTCTCGACCATGTCCTTGCTTCTGGCCCGTGAGGTATCCGGCTGATTCGTGTAGGGAAAGGTTGCTTGCAGGTATTGCTGCAGCAGGATCGTCTTCTCGTAAGGCGTCTGTGCTCTGTCCGTAATCTCCTTGGCCAGCGCGCTCACCCGCTCGGGATAGTTATCCGGGAGCTGAAGATACTGCGGGTCGATATTCTTGTTCCCATAGAGCTGCTCGAAGGTCTGCTTGCTTAACTCCTGAAGGGGAACCACCGGCACCTCCGAGGTTACCACATAGGTCTGCGGATAAGCTCTTGTTTTGCCTCCGGGATTCCACAGCAGCTCACTGTCTTCACTCCGCCAGGACAAGCCGGTGCTCTGTTCCTGCCCGTCCACCGAGTCTACCCCCGAGATCGAATAGCCGCCGAACAGAACCGGATAACTGTTCCCTCCGAGCAGCTTGACAGTCTGCTTGAGCGTACGCGTCTCTGTCTTGGAGGCGGCAGCACGTTCCAGCGGCTCGCCCACCTGCACCTCGTTATGCGTTCCCCGGCCGGAGGTATCATCGTCTGTCCAGCCTTTGCCCGAATACACGCTGCGGATCTCGCCGCGCATATAGGTGCGCAGATCGGAGGTCACTTGCATGACCGGCGAATAATCGAAGTTGAAGCCCCCGCCCAGATTGTCATCGTTCAGGCTGTAGCCCGAGGTCGTCCCGTTCGCCGCTGACCCGCCGCTTGCAGCGTCCCCGCTCCCGGAGGAGGGTCTGGAAGAGACGGAGTTCCCATTCCACTTTTGCCAGGCGGTATAAGGGTCGGTCAAGGTGGGACGCACGCCCGGCATATTCACCCCGGCAAGGATGACCAGTGAGAAAACTATCGCTATATTCAAGGCAACCTTCATCGGATACCTCAGCATATAGGTCCAGCCGCGCGGATAATGCAGCTGGAAATTCCTCAGATGCCGGGTGACCAGCCAGCCCATCCCGGCAAAGACCGTCCAGGCTACCTCCTGCCACATTACCGCTGTCGTGAATGAATCCAGCGCGGCGAAGGCCGTGATATTCGCCGCGATGAACATCAGAATCCGCGCCTTGCCGTTCACCCACCAAGCGGACATAAGCAGCAGCGCCCAAGCCCCCAGCACAAACCACATGTACGGAATCATCGATACCGCTATCCCGGGCAGCCGGTCAAGAAATGCCGGCAGCAGAGGATCGGGAATGTAAATCCCGTAGCTGATAATCACGTTGTATACAATTAATACCACTGCCGCGCCTTCCAGCAGCATGCGGTACACTCTTTTGAACGGAAAAATGATTTCAATAGCTGTAACAGCCAGCAGGGTTAGCGCCACAGAAACGGTGGTCTCCTGCAGCCAGAAGGGCACCGTATAGGACACCCACTGCATGGCGATAATGCTCAGCCATAGCAGCGTCAGCCCGTGATGCCATGAGGAACGTATCGCCTGGAACCAGTGCTTCATCGGACAGAATCACCTCCAAGTACCGCAGGAAGCTCCTGAAGTGTGCTGATGCTATGTCCGGTAACGCCATGCGAGTGCAGAATATTCTGCCACTCTCCGGCCCGGTATTTCCCGGAAGGATGCAGAACATGAATATGGGAAGGGGTCATCCCCCGGTTCTCCGCCCAGCGCAGCGTATCCAGTACCACTCTGCCGCTCTGCGGACTGATCAGTACGAAATACGACCCCTTGGGGAACAGCCGCTGGACACTCTCCAGCCTGTCAATCAGCGGCCCCTTGCCTTCTGCGTTGATGTCAATCAGATACTGAATCATCTTTTGCCGCTCGGCATTGCCTTCCGCCGGACTGAACACCTTATTATGCTTATCCAGACAGCACAGGCCGATGCCGATCCGCTCCCGGATGCCGAAGCCGAGGAGAGAAGCCGTGACCGAGACTGCCAGCTCGAATTGTGCAGAGTTATAATAGCCGCTGGAGGTTCCGTCCAGCACCAGAATGGTTCTGGGAACGGATTCATGCTCGAATTCCTTCGACTTCCACTCGCCGGTCTTCGCCGTTGCATTCCAGTGAATGCGCGTCAGCCGGTCCCCGTAGACATAATCACGGACACCGTTGATCTGCGTGGTCTCGCGCCTGGACTGAAGCAGTGATACCTGCGGCCCCGACAGGCGCGCCTTTCGCTCATACAGCTGCCAGCGCGGCACTACGACGGCCCGTGGCATCACCCGGAATTGGCCTTCTGCCTTGAAGGTCCCCTTATGCTCCATCAGACCGAAGATATCCTCGCTGAGAATATCCGTATTCTCAAAAGAATAACGGCCCCGCTCCAGCAGCGGCGTCTGGAACAGCAGCTCGCCCCGTCCGCCCATGTTCGGAATCAGGCTCTCCTCGAACACCCAGGACTCTCCGTTATGGCGCTTCAGAATTTCTCTTACAACCACGTAGGGCAAAGGCAGAAATCCCGGAATGGTCACTTCCAGCTTCACCTTGAGAAAACCCCCGGCATAGAGCAGATCCGGCTTATCCTGTTCGGAATAGAAGCTGCGTGCACCTCTGGCCCGCCGGACCCCTTCAAGACCGCCAATGAACAGATACAGAAAAAGAACAGAGACCATGATGAACAGCATGAACGAGGTTTTGCCGCCCTGAAACAGCACGTAGAAGAGTGTAATGACCCAAATTGCCAGAACGCCCGTGAACTTCCTCAGCTGAACCGCAGCGGCAGCCCGCGTAAGTAAGGCCCTCATCTTATTGCCTCATGGTTACAGGCACATTAATGCTCTGAAGCAGCTTCTGCAGCAGGGAGTCCATGCTGACGTTGTCCAGGCGTGATTCCGGCCGCAGCAGGATCCGGTGTCCCAGTGTATACGGGGTCAGGGTCTTCACATCGTCAGGCAGCACATAATCCCGTTCCTGGAGAAAAGCGTAGGCCTTGCAGGCCATCATGAACGATAAGGATGCCCGGGGGCTTGCGCCCAGCATCACCAGCGGATGTACCCGCGTCTGGCGGACCACATCCAGCAGGTAGTTCAGCACCGGCTCGCTGATGAACACATCACGGATCTCCTCCTGAATGGCAGCAATCGTCTCCATGCTGGTTACGGGAGCCAGCCTGTCCACCGGCTGGCCCTGCTGATGGGTTAGCAGCAGGTTCTTCTCGGTATCGGCATCGGGGTAGCCCAGGCTGATGCGCAGCATGAAGCGGTCCAGCTGAGCTTCGGGAAGGGTATAGGTTCCCTCGAAATCTATCGGATTCTGGGTCGCACAGAGCATGAACGGATGCGGAAGGGGATAGGTCTCTCCATCGACCGTAACATTGCGTTCTTCCATTACCTCAAGCAGTGCGGACTGGGTCTTGGTGGTCGCCCGGTTGATCTCATCGGCCAGCAGGATATTGGTCATCACCGGACCCGGACGGAAGTGGAACATCTCATCACGCGGATGATAGACGGATACGCCGGTAATATCACTCGGAAGAATATCCGGGTTACACTGGATGCGCCGGTATTCGCCGGACATCGACCGGGAGAGCGCGCGGATCAGCTGGGTTTTGCCAGTCCCCGGAACATCCTCAATCAGGACATGTCCGCCCGCTAACAGTGCAGTCAGCAGCAGTTCTATTTCAAAGCTTTTACCGAGAATACAGGATTCCAGATTAGTGCGGACAGCGTTCATAATTTGCGTGGATTCTTGACGTACGGGCATGTATGTTAAACCCTCCTATATCAGAATAAGCAGTAATATATACATTTTACATGATAGGAGTACCGAAAGTACATGTTAGGCCAAGTGAATTTATAGAGCGGCATGCTAGATTTGTCTAAAAGAAACCCGCATCCGGCGTCGTACACCCCCTTCATATAAAAAGGGACCGCCATGGGCGATCCCGGAATTAACATATCTGTATACGCTCCATCTACCGTCAGTTACCCCTTCGGCCGGACCACCAGCGCCGCCAGGAAAGAGAAGACAATCGCCGAGGAAATCCCGGCGCTGGTCACATCGAAGATCCCGGTGACGACACCGACCCAGCCATCGCGTTCCAGCTCAGTCAGCGCGCCGTGGACCAGAGAATTCCCGAAGCTGGTAATGGGCACGCTGGCCCCGGCTCCGGCGAATTTCACGAGCGGATCGTAGATGCCAAAAGCATCGGCAGCCGCACCAAGCACCACCAGCGTACTCATGGTATGGGCCGGAGTCAGCTTCAGCACATCGAACATCAGCTGGCCGATCACGCATATCGCACCCCCGACCAGAAAAGCCCATAAATAAATCATGCTCCCTCACCTCCGATCTCCAGGGCTACCGCATGGGCTACGCACGGAATACTCTCCCCTTGCTGATAAGACAGCGGCGAGAGCAGCGCTCCAGTCGCCACGATCAATACCCGTTTCAACTCCCCCTTCTTCATCCGGCCGATAATATGCCCGTAGGTTACCGTGGCGGAGCAGCCCGCGCCGCTTCCCCCGGCAATGACATACTTCTGCTTGTCCAGGTCGTACATCATGAGTCCGCAGTCATTGAAGACCGTCTCCTCCATCGGGATGCCTTCCTTGGCCAGCAGATCCTTGGCAATCGGCAAGCCGACGGAAGCCAGATCGCCCGTAACAATCAGATCATAGTGACCGGGCGACAGCCCCGTATCGCGGAAATGTGCCGTGATGGTATCGGCGGCTGCCGGGGCCATAGCAGTTCCCATATTGAATGGATCTTTCAGCCCCAGATCCATGATGCGCCCAAGAGTTGCGTACACCACTTGCGGCCCTTGAACCGCCCCATCGTTCACTCCTACCACTGCGCAGCCGGAGCCTGTAACGGTATATTGGGCGGTGGGCGGCTTCTGCGAGCCATACTCTGTCGGGTAGCGGAACTGCTTCTCAACTGTACAGTTATGGCTGGATGTACCGGCCAGCGCATACTTGCCGCCGCCGGAATCCACAATCATGGAGGCGATGGCGAGGCTCTCCATCGAGGTGGAACAGGCACCGAACACTCCCAAGTAAGGCACGCCGAGCTTCCGCGCGGCGAAGGAGCTGCTGATGATCTGATTCATCAGATCCCCGCCGACGAAGAATTCCAGCTTATCCTGCTCCAGATTCGCATTCATCAGGGCGAGCTTGGCGGCTTTTTCGAACAGAGCGCGTTCTGCCTTCTCCCATGTCTTCTCGCCCATCTCCAGCGAATCATAGATGAAGTCGAAGCTTGAGGCCAGCGGCCCTTCCCCTTCTTCAGGTCCCACCACAGCGGAGGTCCCAAGGATCACCGGACGGTTCGTAAATTCCCAGGTCTGACTGCCGAGCTGCTTCATCGTTTAATGTGCACCTCCCCAGCCCATAACGGCATACACTACACCCACGATAAAAGCGGCAACGACACCGAACACAATAACCGACCCGGCCAGCTTGAACATGTTCCCCCCCACACCCAGCACCAGCCCTTCAGCCCGGTGCTCCAGTGCGGCGGAGCACATACTGTTGGCGAATCCTGTGACCGGAACCGCTGTGCCGGCACCGCACCACTGGGCGAGCTTATCATACACCCCGAAGCTGGTCAGTATGACGGAGAGCAGAATCAGAATGGCAACTGTCGGGCTTGCCGCCTCCCGGGAGGTCATATCGAATATCGCCATGAACGCTTCCTGGATGCCTTGTCCCAGCACACAGATCAAGCCTCCCGACAGGAAGGCACGTATACAATTCTTGAATATCGGACGGGAGGGTACATAAGGCTTGGCCAATTCCTGATAAGACTTCGGGGTCAGACCGTCAAGGTTCAGCTTGACGCCTGACTTTTTTGTTTTTGCCGGCAATGCAGACACCCCCTGAACTGTTGGATACGAAAGGGAACGGGCAGCGGGTAAGCTGTGCTGTAGTCCCGTCCCTTCGTGCTGTGCGGAATTAAGTTTTCCTTATTGTTCACTTCAGGCGGCCCCGTTATGTCCCTCCTGCTCAGGAAAAATAAAACAGCACAACAATCAGCAGCAGAAACAGCACCAGGATCAGCACTGCCTCATTCTCCCGCCCGTACCGGCGGCGGTACCGCCTGGGCAAGCCCTGCCTGCGGGCCGGCACTTTCCGGAATCCGCTCCGGCTGCCTGCCTGGGCTACGCTCCCCGAGAGCCACATTCTCCTCGCTTCCTTTCTCCGGCTCCTGCCTGCAGAGCCCTTACGGTATAGTATTCGCACAGGGAGTCTCTGTGTTCATTTGCCCTCCCGGCATGGACAAGCGGAGTAAGAATGTTCATACTAGATGTCATAACATAAAGGAGCGATATATGTATGAATACAGACACACTTGAATTGTTCAAAACATTAACAGAATTCCCCTCAGCCTCCGGCTTCGAGCGCGAGCTGCGCGCTTATGTCAAGGAGGCTATGACGCCTTATACGGACGAATTCGTACAGGACCGGCTGGGCAGCCTGTTCGGTGTGGTGCGCGGTGAAGCTAACGGTCCCAAGATTATGGTGGCCGGCCATTTCGATGAGGTAGGCTTCATGGTTACCGGCATTACAGACAACGGGATGATCCGCTTCACACCGCTGGGCGGATGGCTGGCTTCGGCCGTGGCCTCACAGCGCCTGCAGATTATTACGCCGAAGGGTACGCTGAACGGCGTGGTCGGCAGTACACCTATCCATCTGCTGAGCGCGGATGAACGCGGCAAAGCCGGGGAGATCAGCAAGATGTACATCGATATCGGCGCAGACAGCCGGGAAGAGGCGCAGAGCTTCGGTGTAGCTCCAGGACAGCAGGTCGTGCCGGTCTGCCCGTTCACACCACTCGCCAATCCGAAGAAGATTATGGCCAAAGCCTGGGACAACCGCTATGGCGTTGGACTGGCTATTGAATTAATGAAGGAACTGCACGGGCAAGCCTTGCCGAATACGCTCTACTGCGGGGCTACCGTTCAGGAAGAGGTCGGGCTGCGCGGTGCCCGGACAGCTGCAAATCTGCTGGCACCGGATATTTTCTTCGGGCTGGATGCCAGCGCCGCTGCCGATATGACCGGCGACCGCCAGGCCTTCGGCCATCTGGGCCAGGGCGCGCTGCTGCGTATTTTTGACCCGACGATGATTACCCACCGGGGACTGATTGAATATGTGCAGGATACAGCTGATACCCATAAGATCAAATACCAGTATTTCGTCTCCCAGGGAGGAACGGATGCGGGTCAGGTGCATCTCAGCGGAATCGGTATTCCTTCAGCGGTGATCGGGATCTGCTCCCGTTACATCCACACGGCAACCTCAATCATCCACAGTGATGATTATGCGGCAGCCAAGGAGCTGCTGATCAAACTGGTGCAAGGACTGGACCGCACGACACTGCAGACGATTCTGGAGAACAGCTAATCAATCTCCCCGCAAAGTGAGGCTTTAGCTCCGAAGCCTATTCAGGTTCTTTGCGGGGACCCCAGACTTTTAAGAGTCACACATTAACGCAAACAGCCGCAGGGATAAGCTTATAGGCTTTCCCTGCGGCTGTACTTTTATGTTCTCATCTCAAAATCGCGTATTGCTCCATCGCAGACTGATGGATCGGATGGTCAGCAGCAAGCCCGGTGTACTTCGTCAGCGCTGCTTCTGCTCCAAGCTCCGCGATTGCGGCCCCCAGCTCCACCGCTTCCGGGTCATCCCCCGCCTTGAACAGCAGCGCACCGGCCATGGAACGTGTCAACGCCTTGTAGCTCAGCCCTCTGTCATACGCCTGCGTTGCAGGAGATACCAGACGGTCATTTGGCGACAGCTTGCGCAGCGGCGAACGGCCTACACGGGACACCTCATCGGTCAGCGCCGGATTGCGGAAGCGCTCCAGGATTTTATCGATATACTTACTATGCTCCGCTTCATCGAAGCCGTGCTTCTGGACCAGCACCGCGCCGGTCTCCTCAAGTACCTCGCGAACCTTCGCCGTTAACGCCTCATCCGCCATAGCCTGCTGTATGGTCTCGTAGCCCTGCAGATAGCCAAGGTACGCCGCAGAGCAGTGCCCCGTGTTCACAGTGAAGAGCTTGCGTTCAATATACGGCTCCAGATTCTCTACATAATGCACACCTTCAACCGGCGTATAGCCCGGGATCATCTGCGAGGCGTCCACCACCCATTCATAGAACGGCTCCACGACCACCTTCAGAATATCCTCATGCTGCTGGAGCGGAACGATCCGGTCCACAGCCGCGTTTGGAAAAGCAACCGAAGATTCAGCCTTCGCACGGGTCTCATCATCCAGCTTCGCATATACCAGCTCCTTGAGCTGTGCACTGCCGCCTATGGCATTCTCGCAGGCGATCACATGCAGCGGCGCGGAGGAGACAGCCAATCTTCTGCGGATACCCTCTGCCACAGTACCGGCAATATGCTTCAGAATGGACACGCCGACTGCAGTTGTAACTAGATCGGCTTCAGCAATGGCGGCCGCCACTTCATCCGCATGCGTGACACTGCTAAGAGCCGTTACATTCTTCACGATGACCGTTTCCTGACCGTCGCTGGCCAGCGTGACCGGATACTCGCCGCGCTCCTTAAGCTGGGTAACAAAGGCCTCATTCACATCCACAAAAGTAACTTCATAGCCCGCCTGCGACAGCAACAGCCCGATGAAGCCCCTGCCGATATTGCCCGCGCCGAAATGGACCGCCTTCATTACTCCAGTCCCCCTTCGAAGATTGCGATAACATCAGCAGCCGTAGGGGCGTTCATGACGCGGTCAATGGCATCATCCTCGGTGAATATCATCGCCACGTTCGTCAGAACCTCCATATGCCCGTCACCTGCGGCTGCAATGCCGATGACAACAAACGCCGGCTCATCGCCGCCGAAATCCACCCCGTCCGGAAAACGGATGATCGACAATCCGGTTGACTTAATAAAAGGCCGCGCTTCCTTGGTACCATGCGGAATAGCCAATCCGCCGCCCATATAAGTGGACACCACTTCCTCGCGCTCCAGCATCTTGGGAACATATTCTTCCGTTACATGCCCTGCATCAACCAGCAGCTTGCCCGCCATCTTGATGGCTTCGTATTTATCGTTTGCTGCACCGTGCATAATCACTTTATTTTCTGACAGTATACTCATATGGTTTCTCCCGCTTTCAACTTTTATTTTGGAAAAAATGAAGCAGCTCCGAGGACAAATACCCCCGGATCTCTGACTCTGAACGCTCTTCCAGCAATTGAACAAGCTCGGAGTTCAGCAGCAGTGCACTGATCTCGCTGAGCACCTCCAGGCTCTCCTTGGAGAGTCTGCGCGGAGCCAGCATGAGCAGAATGACTCTGACCTCTGTATCCCCCTCCAGAATTACGGGCTGATCGAGCCGGTACAGGGTCAGCGAGGACAGGTGAATATGGCTGCTTCTGGTATGGAACAGCGCCAATGCGGTATCCGGGATCACCTGGCTGGTCATCCGCTCCCGTTCGAGCAGACGCTCCAGCACAATACCGGCATCCCCGACCACACCGTTTCCATTCAGTGTCTCCAGCATCTCCACTATCGTCGCTGACAGATCCATCCCCTTATTATCAATCGGATGGAAGCGGAACCGCTCCAGCAGGCTGACGATCTCATCCAGAATGCCCTTGTAGCTCCTGAGCCGTTCAAGCGAGGCTTCCTCCCGTGCCGCATGTTCCGGTTCACCGGACATCCCCTTCCCTCGTTCCCGCAGGGTAGTATTCTGGATGTAATTCAGCAGCTTCTCAATCTCCTCCGCTGTGAGCAGGGGACTGATCTTAATGTAACGCTCCTTATCAATCGGCAGATCAATGGTAGATATAATCAGATCGTAATCTTCATCCGGCAGGCGTGCCGCTTCATACCAGGAGATGTTGCCGAGAATCTCAATCTGCGGCATTTCCTTGGTCAGACGGGTGGCGAGCAGACGGGAAGAGCTGAGGCCGCTGGCACAGACCAGAATGGCTCTTACGTTGCGCCTTAGCTGGTTCAGCCGCTCTGCAGAAGCTCCGAAATGCATGACCAGAAATCCGATTTCTTCATCCGGAATCTCAAGCTCCAGCTCCATATCCTCCACGGCTGCGCGGATGATGTTGAACAGATATTCGTAATCCCTGCGGATCGGGCCGAGCAGCGGGTTGCGGATGCGTGTGCCTTCCCGGATCCGCTTCAGCGCCGGATCAATATGCTCCAGCAGCCCCTCGCGCAGGGAACGGTCACTCTGGAAGGGCAGCCCTGTCCGCTTGACCACACTCTCCGTCAGCTTGTAGACAATCTCCATTAATTCAATATCGCCATAGGCGTAGCCCGACGAGGAGAAGGAATCCTGGACCCGGTCGAACAGCCCGGCGATATACAGAATCTCTACCCGGGGGATCTTCAGCTTAAGCACCTCAGCGAGCTGCCCCACAAACCGCTCGGCTCCGGCAATGTTCCGGTGATCGGACACCCTGGAATAGCCCGCTTCCGCCCCGCTGTCGATGCTCCGGTTAAGCTCAATCCGCCGGGTAGTGACAGCAAGGGCCAGGAGCATCTCCATATAGACAATTTCGGGCAGCTCCGCGGTCCATTTCCATTCCATATCCCACAGGGTATTCTCTACTTCCATAAGGTTGGACTTTCCAACTGTAGTTAATAGAAAACGAAAAGCCGGATTGCTCTCAGCCAGAGAACCATGGCCGACCAGATCAGACAAATCCAGATGCTCTGCGGCTAACCGGCCAATCGCCCGGCGCTTGTCGATCTCGCTGCCGGTGATTTCTACGCCGTAGCCCCGTCTGCGGACCAGCTCCAGGCCGAACTTACGGACCCAATGCTCCAGTTCATCCAGATCATAGCTAATAGAAGCAACTGTAACCTTGAGGGAATGCGCAAGTGTGAACAGCTTCACCGGCTCTTCTGCCTCCAGCAGCACGCAGAGCTCAAATACCTTGCGGTCTTCGCCGGAATAATCCGCCGGCTTCTCTTCCCGCAGGAACAGGCGCAGCTCCGCAAGACCGGCCTCCGGGCCGCTCAGCCCAATTCCTTTGCCTGATTTTTTGATCAGATCAAGACCAAAGTCCTCAAGCGCGGACTCTATATCCTCCATCTCCCGGTGTACGGTTCTTACGCTGACCCCGGTAGCCTCGGCAATTTTTACAGCGGTAATCTCTCCGGTCGCTTCAAGCAGAAGCCACAGGATCTGGCGCTGTCTGGCGGTAATTTTCGTCATTTCCGCTAACCCTCCGCCTTGCATCAAGCAAAAACGGCTATACCGTCCTATAAGGGACGGCATCCGTTTCTGCGAGAACTATATACTTAAATTGTACACGTATGCCTCTTACTTCAA